>CAWHDY010000029.1:0-6977 GCA_963828235.1 uncultured delta proteobacterium | reverse complement strand
GAGCCCGACGAAGCCCAGGGGGGCGAGCGCCCACTTGTACACGAGGAGGGCGGGCGCCGCGCCGAAGGAGATCACGTCCGCGAGGCTGTCGAGCTGCACCCCGAAGTCCGACTGCGTCTTCGTCATCCGGGCGACGCGGCCGTCGAACGCGTCGAAGAACTGCGCGAAGAAGATGGCGAGGGCCGCCTGGTAGAGCTGCTGGGGGGTCGCGTCGCCCGCGCACAGCACGAGCGCGTAGAACCCGAGGAAGATCGAGCTGACGGTGAACAGGTTCGGCAGGACGAACATCGCCTTGCGCAGGTTGATCTGCACCGAGCCGTCTCCTCACGCGACCGAGGCCCCGCCAGCCAGTCGCGACCCCGCCGCGGGGCGTAAGACCCCGGAGGCTGTCATGCGCAGCGGTTCTTGTCGAGCGCGGGGGCCGAGGTCAAGGCCGGTTCAGTGTCCCGCGTTGCCCGCGGACGCGTGCGCCGTCCGCGACGCGAGCCCGAGCCAGGGCAGCGGATCCGACGGCTCGCCGCCGCGCCACACCTCGAAATGGAGGTGCGGACCGGTCGCGACGCCGGTCTTCCCGACGAGCCCGAGCGCCTGTCCGACCTCGACCGCGTCCCCGGGTCCGCAGAGGACGGCCGAGAGGTGGCTGTAGCGGGTGGTGAGGTCGCCCGGGTGGCGCACCTCGACGATGAGGCCGTACCCGCCGGCCCAGCCGGTCCGCACGACCCAGCCCGCCGCCGCGGCGGAGACCACCTTCCCCGGCGGGGCGGCGAGGTCGATGCCCTGGTGCATGCGCCGCTTGCGCTCGAGCGGGTGCAGCCGCATCCCGAACAGCGACGAGAGCCCGGCCTGCTCGACGGGCCAGCGGAGCCTCGCGGGCGGGGCGCGCTGCAAGAGCGCGAAGCCGAGGGCGCGCGCGGTCTCGACGCGCCGCCCGAACTGCGCCGTGCGAGCGGCGATCGCACCGGCGACGTCGCGCGGCGGCGCGCCCCAGCGGCGCTGGTCGTAGTCCCACTCCGCCTCGACCGTGATCCGGGCGCGCACGAGCTCGAGGAGCGGCGTCTGCGGGAGCGGGCGCGCGAGGTAGCCGTCGAGGTGGGCCGCGAGCGCCCGCCACGCGGCGGCGACCTCGTCGGGGAAGCGCCGGGCGGCGGGCAGCCGCGCCCGGCGCGAGCGGGCCTCGGTCGTGAAGCGGACGAGCGTCGCGTCGATCGGGGGCCCGATCGCGACCTCGAGCGCGATGGTCTCCGGGGCCGGGACCGCGACCGGGGGCGGGAGCGGGGACTCGTCCGGCGGCGCGTCGGGCATCGCCGAGCGGGCGAGGAGTCCCGCCTGCTCGAACGTCATCTTCGGCGCGGAGCCGTGCGCGCAGCCCGCCGCGAGGAGGGCGGCCGCGAGCGCCGTCGGCAGGGCGGGCGCGTTCGTTCGACGGTGGTGCACCGCCCGGGATCGTAGCATGCGAGCTCTGGCTCCCTCGCTCAGGGGCCGACGTGCGGACAGGTGCGCCGATGTCGTCGTGCTAGCATCCGCGCGCGCCATGGCGCCCCGCCGAACCGAGACCCGGCTCCCCGACGAAGGCAAGCGCGCGCGCGCGCGGGAGATCGTCGACCGGCTCGAGCGGGCGATGCCCGACGTCCGGATCGCGCTCGAGTTCCAGGACGACGTGCAGCTGCTCGTCTCGGTGATCCTCTCGGCGCAGAGCACGGACGTCGGCGTGAACCGCGCCACGCCGGCGCTGTTCGCGCGGTACCCCGCCGCCGCCGCCTACGCGAGCGCCGCCCCCGAGGACCTCTGGCCGTTCATCCGGAGCCTCGGGCTCTACCGCAACAAGGCGAAGGCGATCGTCGCGGCGATGCAGGCGATCGCGCGCGAGCACGGCGGCCGCGTGCCGCGGACCCGCGAGGCGCTCGAGGAGCTGCCCGGGGTGGGACGGAAGACGGCGGGGGTGGTCCTCGTCCACCTCGGCGCGGGGCACGCGTTCCCGGTCGACACGCACGTCGGGCGCGTCTCGCGCCGGCTCGGCCTCTCGCGCGAGACGGATCCCTCGAAGGTGGAGCGGGACCTGATGCGCCTCCTCCCCGAGGAGCGGTGGGCGAAGGGGCACCAGCTGTTCGTCTGGCACGGGCGGCGGACGTGCAAGGCGCTCGCGCCGGCGTGCTCTCGCTGCGCGGTCGACCCGCTCTGCCCGAAGCGGGGCGTGCCGAAGGCGCTGCGCCGCTGAGCGCTTCGGCCGGAACCTCCCGGCCGCCGAGGCGCCCGCCCCCCGCGGGCCGAGCCGGCCGCGCGCTGCGAAGAAGGGGCGTCAGCAGGAGTTGACCGGCGCGCGCACTTGCCGCTCCGGGCTGGCCGAGTATTCCTGCCGCGTCCCGCGGGCTCCGGTCCCGGAGAGCGGGCGAGGAGAGCGACATGGCAACGGTCGAGAAGCCTCAGCAGCAGAGCAAGGGGAGCATCAGGTCGGAGATCGAGAAGATGTTCGGGAAGGTGCCGAGCTGGGTCGAGGGGATGCCGGACTCCGCGCTCGCGGGGTTCTGGGGGATGATGCGCGACTTCCAGCTCGCGGAGACCGCGATCCCGAACAAGTACAAGGAGCTCATCGGGCTCGGTGTGTCGGGCGCGACGCGCTGCCGGTACTGCGCGCTGTTCCACACCGAGGCGGCGAAGCTCTTCGGCGCGACCGACCAGGAGATCGCCGAGGCCGCGATGATGGCGGCGCACACGATGGGCGCGAGCACGTTCCTGAACGCGATGCAGACCGACTACGACCAGTTCGAGCGCGAGACGCGCGAGGCGATCGCCTACGTCCGCAGCCAGACCCCGCAGCCGCAGGCCACGCAGGCCGCGACGCAGGCCCATGCCTGAGCCGCTCCAGCGACTCGTGGAGGACGGCCTGCTCCGGCACGACGGAGACAGGACCCGGACGACGCCGCGCTGGCAGGCGGCGATGGCGCGGGCCGCGCTCGGCCTCCAGTCGTCGGGCGCGCCGTGGACGGATCTCCGGCTCCCGATCGTCGCGGCGCTCCTCGAGCGCTACCCCGACGCGTCCGACGAGGAGCTCACCGCGCTCGTCACGGTGATGCTGCCCGTGGAGGAGGCGGAGCTTTCCCCGCTGTGGGGCGGCGGCGCCGCTCCACGGCCGTAGATCGTCAGCGGCCCGACGGGACGCACCGCGGCTCGTCGGGCCCGAGCGGCTCGCCCTCGAGCAGGAGCCGCAGGTTCACCGAGGAGGTCACGTCGCCGGGCGCTGCGGCGATCGCGCGGCGGAGCGCCGACTCCGCCTCCGCGCCGCGGCACCGGGCGGCGAGCGCGAACCCGAGGTTGTTCAGGGCGCGCGCGTTCGCCGGCGAGCGCGCGAGGACCGACTCCCAGAACCGGAGCTCGTCGGCGTAGACCGCGTTCCGCGACGAGGTGAGGAGCGCCAGGAGCGCGAGCGTGCCCGCCGCCCCGATCGACGCCGCGGTGCGCCGCAGCCCGGCCAGGGGACGGGCCGGTGAGTCGCCGAACCCCGCCGCGGCCGACAGCGCCCGAGCCGCGAGCCAGGCGACCCCGAGGAGCGACAGGTAGAGCTGGCGGTCGTTCGCGGGCTCCGGACGCGGCAGCCAGAAGCCGGTCGCCGGGAGCCACACGATCGCCCACAGCAGCGCGAGGCTCGTCGCGGGCCGGCGCCGCAGCAGCGCGACGCCCGCCGCGAGCGCGGCGAGGAGCGAGGCGGCCGTGATCGCCGCGCGCGCGTCGAGCCGCTCGACGACGGGCACGACCGGATCGGCGTCGAGCAGGTCGGGGCGGACGACCTGCCCCGCGAGCCAGGCGAGCCCGTGCAGGTTCGTGAGCACGTTCGTCCACGCGCCGCGCCGCTCGAGGCTCGCCGCCGCGAGGTGGCGGTACGTGGGCGCCGCGGCGAACAGCGCGAGCGCCGCCGCGACGACGAGCCAGTGGCCCGCGGTGGCGCGGAGCGCGCCCCGGACCGAGCGCGGCCGGCGCGGATCGGCGAGCTCGATCGCGACGAGCGCGGCCGGGAGCGCGATCGCGAGCTCCTTCGTCGCGAGCCCGCAGGCGAGGAGCGCGAGCGAGAGCGCCCGCGCGAGCCGGGGGTGCGGCCCGCCGTCCCGGCCGACGACGTGGAGGACGGCGCTCGCGAGGACGAACGTCGCGGCGAGCGACGCGGACCGGCCCGAGACGTAGGTGACCGCCTCGGTCTGCGCGGGGTGGAGGGCGAACAGGAGCGTCGCGACGAGCGGGACGGGGCCGGGCGGGGTGCCCGGCGCCGCGGTGCGGGCCTCGAGCCGCCGCAGGAGCGCCAGCGCGAGGACGGCGTTCGCCGCGTGCAGCCCGACGTTCACGACGTGGAAGCCGGCGAGGCCGAGCCCGCTCGCGTGGTTCGCCGCGAACGACAGCTTGAGCAGCGGGCGGATCCCGGGCATCCCTCGCCACCACGCGCCGAGCGACTGCACCCGCGGGTCCCGGACGATCACGTTCCAGTCGTCGAACTGGAACCGGCCCGCGAACGCGGTCGCGTACGCGGCCGCCACCGCCAGCGCGGCGATCCACGGGCTCGCCCGCTCGAAGGACCAGGCCGGGGCGCGCGGGCCCGGGCCCCGGGCGCCCGCCTCAGCCACGCGGCGGCTCCGCGAACGCCGCCTCGACCAGCGCGGCGGCCGTCCACCAGCGGTCGGGCGCCGCGAGGAGCACGACCAGCACCTCCGTCCCGCCGCGCTCCGCGAGCGCGATGACGCAGCGGCCCGCGCCGTCGGTCGTCCCCGTCTTCACCCCGACGAGCCCGCGCACGCGCCCGAGGAGCGAGTTCCGCGTCGCCGCCTCGAGGCGCCGGCCCGACCGCGTGACGAGCGCGACCCGCTCGCGCGCGACCGTCTCGCGCAGCAGCGGCACGGCGAGCACGGCGCGGGTGAGCGCGAGGAGGTCGCGGGCGGTGGACCGGTGCGCGGGGCCGTCGTGGCCGCAGGGGTTCTCGAAGCGGGTCCCGGCGAGCCCGAGCTCGGCCGCGCGGCGGTTCATGCGGGCGACGAACGCCTCGGACGTTCCCGCCACGTGCTCCGCGAGCGCGAGGCACGCGTCGTTCGCCGAGGCCACGAGCGTCGCCGCGAGGGCGTCGGCGACCCGGATCCGCTCGCCCGGGCGGAGCCCGAGGCGCGCGCCGGTCTCGCGCGCCGCCCGCGCGCTCACCGTGAGCCAGGCGTCCGGCGGGACGCCGTGCTCGGCGGCGAGGAGCGCGGTCATGAGCTTCGTGAGCGACGCGGGGGGCAGCGGGGCGTCGGGGCGTCTCGCCCAGAGCACCGCGCCGTCGCGCAGCACGAGGTAGGACGCGCCCGCCCCGGGGAAGCGATCCGCCGGGGCAGGCGACGCGCTCTCCGCGGTCGCGGAGAGCGGGAGGACGGTCGCGACGAGGAGCGCCGCCGCGGCCGCCCGCAGCGGCGCGCGCCCGCGGCTCAACGGCCGAAGATCCCCTTCAGCACCTTCGACTTCATGTCGGAGGCGGGCTGGGGCTGCGTGCCGGTGTCCTCGGTCGCGCCGCCGGGCGCCTCGATCCGGCGCTGCGCGAACTTCGTGCAGAACTCCCGCTGCGACTGGGGCATCGAGGTGAACTTCCGCCCTGCGCACTCGCTCTTCGCGATGGCCTTCGCGTCGTCCGGGCAGAACGCGAACAGGTACTCGAGCGCCTCGCCCTCGAGCTTCTTCGTCTTCTGGTAATCCTTCGCCGTGGTGGCGCAGAGCTTCGCCTCGATCGAGGCGAGGTCCTTCTTGCAGAGCTTCTCGGCCTGCGCGCGCGCTCCCGGCGGGTTCGGAGCGTTCTTGAACTTGCGGAGCCCCTCGCGCGTCTCGAGCCGATCACAGAACGTCGACTTCTCGGCGCACGGCGGGGGCTGCCCGGGGGCGACCGGCAAGAACCGCGCGAGGTGCATCTGCTCGACCGAGTCCAGGCACATCTTCTCCATCGCGCGCGCCTGCTCGGCCTGACTCTCCTTCACCTGCTTCTGGACCTCCGCGACCTTGCGCTTCATCTCGCCCGCGTCACAGTCCCCGCCGACCTTCCGGCCCTTCATCTTCATGTGCATCTCCTGCCCCTGGGTGCGCATGTTCATCGTCCCGGAGTAGGAGTCGCCGCTGGACGTCATGTCGCCGTCGCCGGTCGTCCCGTCGTCGCACTTCACCTTCCACGTCATTCGCGAACCGGTCCGCTTCACGTCCGTCAGCGTGCACTTGTCGTCCTTGCCCGGCTTCGGCGGCTGCTCCCATGCGGCCTTCGGCATGCAGACCTTGGTCGTCTGGCCGGGCATCGAGAAGCCCTGCATCTGCATCTCGACCGTCTGCTCCCAGTAGGTGCCCGGCTCGCGCTCGGGCGCGGCGGCGCTCGCGGGCGACGGCGGGCGCGGCGAGGAGGATGGCGAGCGGGACGACCCAGGCGAACCGGACCATGAAGCCTCCTGCCGCCCGGGGGTGGGCGGGCGACGTGTGGCCCGGGATCCTAGCGCATCGAGACCCGTGCGGGCATGACGCGGCGCTCGTCGCGAGGGGCCGCTGCAGCGACTCGCGTTGCCGCCCCGATCCCTGCGTGCTAGATTGACCTCGCCGGAGCCGTCCGGGCGAACGCGTCGGTCTGCAGGGCAGGGGCCGCCGAGGAAAGTCCGGGCACCACAGGGCAGGGTGCCGGTCAACGACCGGTCGGGGTGACCCGCAGGAAAGTGCCACAGAGAACAGACCGCCGAACGGCGCCGCGAGGCGTGCGTGGCAAGGGTGAAACGGTGCGGTAAGAGCGCACCGCGCCTCCGGTGACGGAGGCGGCAAGGCAAACCCCACCCGGTGCAAGAGCAAATAGGGAGGCGATCTCGCCGCGAGGCGAGTGAAGGGCGGCCCGCCCCAGCCTCCGGGTACAGCTCGCTCGAGGCGCGCGGCAACGCGCGTCCCAGAGGAATGTTCGCCGCCGCGGGATTTCCCGCGGACACAGAACCCGGCTTACAGGGCGGCTCCGG
>CAWHDY010000028.1:0-152301 GCA_963828235.1 uncultured delta proteobacterium | reverse complement strand
GCGCTCGAGGTCCGCCGACCGCACCATCCGCACGCCCGCCGCCGCCAGCGCGACGTCCGTCTCGGCGCGTCGCTCGGGAAACACCGCGCGCGTGAGATCGTCCACGACGAGCGTCTCGAGCCGCTCCGCCTCCGCGTCGATCGCGCTCCAGCGCACGCAGAAGTCGCGCGCCAGCCCGCAGATGAACACCCGGCGGATCCCGCGGGCCTTCAGCCAGGCGCCGAGCCCCGTCGTCGGCCGCCGGCCGTCGGGCCCGACGTTCTCGCGGAAGGCGCTGTAGGAGTCGACGTCGGGGCGAGTCCCCTTGCGAAGCACCAGGGTGAACGCCTCGTCGGGCACGCCGCGGTGGAACGCGGCGCCGTGCGTGCCCCGGACGCAGTGATCGGGCCAGAGCTCCTGCGGCCCCTGCGCGAGCGCCAGGGTCTCGAACGGCTGCCGGCCGGGGTGGGCCGAGGCGAACGAGACGTGCCCCGGGGGGTGCCAGTCCTGCGTCCCGACCACCGTCGTGAACGCCGCGGCGAGCGCGGCCGCGGGGGCGACGACGAGATCGCCTTCCGCCACCGCGAGCGCGCCGCCGGGCAGGAAGTCGTGCTGGAGATCGACGATCAGGAGCGCGTCGGAACGGCGATCGATCTTCATCGAAAAGGCCCTCCCCGCACCTCAACCTATCGTTGTCCAAACGCCCGGGCTGGGCTAGCTTGCGCGGACCATGGACAAGATCTGGGTGAAGGACGTCAAGGAGGGAGACCGCCCGAAGAGCGTCTTCCTCGTCGCCCGGAAGGCGACCCCCACCGCCAAGAGCGGGAAGGCGTACCTGTCGGTGACGTTCCAGGACAAGACCGGCGAGCTCGAGGCCCGCGCGTTCGAGAAGGTCGATGAGACCGGCGCGCTCTTCGAGGAGAAGGATCTCGTCGAGGTCGAGGGGATCGTCGGGACGTTCCAGGGGAAGCCGCAGCTCAAGATCGAGTCGATCGCGAAGGTGGACCCCGCGGCGCACGACGCCGCCGAGTTCGTGTGGGTGCCGGCGCCGGAGCCGAAGAAGCCGGAGAAGCCGGCCGCCTCCGAGGCGCAGGACGCCCTGTGGGCGGAGCTGCTCGGCCTCGTCGCCGCGATCTCGGACAAGCACGTCCGCGACCTCGTCATGGCGTTCGTCGAGGACGACGACGTCGCGCACCGGCTCCGCCGCTCGGCGGCGGCGAAGAGCGTGCACCACGCCTACTCGGGCGGCCTCCTCGAGCACACCGTCTCGTGCCTCAAGCTCGCGCACCGGCTGGCGGACCAGTATCCGCAGGTGGACCGGGACCTGCTCGTCGCGGGCGCGTTCTTCCACGACCTCGGCAAGATCCGCGAGCTGCAGGGCGAGAAGGGCGTCGAGTACTCCGACGAGGGCAAGCTCGTCGGCCACCTCGTGATGGCGGCGCAGTGGATCCACGACAAGGCCCGGCGGATCGGGGTCCCGCGCGATCTCGAGCACCACATCGTCCACCTCGTGCTCGCGCACCACGGGCGGCTGGAGTTCGGGTCGCCCAAGGTGCCGATGACGCTCGAGGCGCTGCTGACGCACTACATCGACGAGCTCGACAGCCGCGTGAACTCCTGGCTCAACCTCATGGGCCGCGAGGGCGGCGCGCGCCGCTGGACGAGCTCCGACAACGTCTACGAGCAGCCGATCTGGCGCGGCGCGCTGCCGACGGCGCAGGTCGAGAAGAAGGGTCCCGCGCCCGAGCTGCTCACCCCCGTCATCTACGTCCCGCGCGGCCCGCGGCGGTGGTGGCGGCGGCGGCGGCGGGGGCGAGGGGCCGCAGCGCCCGAAGAAGCCGAAGGACCGGCGTCGGCCCGAGCCGCGTCCTCAGCCGGCCGCGGCCGGCGAGGCGAAGCCGGTCGAGGGCGCGGTCGAGGCGAAGCCCGAGGGCGCCCCCGCGCGCACCGAGGACCGGCCGCCGCGACCGCCGCGGCCCGAGCGGAGCGATCGGCCGGACCGCGGCCCCGGCGGCGGCCCGCGCGAGGGCGGCCGCGGGTTCGGCGGCGGCTTCGGCGACAAGAAGCGCGGGTACACGGGTCCCCGGCTCCCCGGCGATCGCGGCCCGCACCGCCCGCCCGAGAAGAAGGAGAAGGCGCTCACGCACAACCCGTTCGCCGCGCTCGCCGCGAAGCTCGGCGGTGAGGCCGCGGCGGCCCCGGCGGCAGAGGGCAAGCCGGAGCACCACGAGCCGGCGGCCGCGCCGCCCGAGCCGCCCGCGAGCGCCGAAGCGGCGTCGCCGCCGCCCGAGCCCACCGAGCAGAGCTCGGCGGCTCCGATGGACGCCGCTGCGCCGGACGCGAAGCCGGCCGAGTAGGACCACCGCCCCACCCCGCCGCCGCGCGCTGCGGCGGGCGGGTGTGGCGCGCCGCGCGCGCAGGCCCCAGCCGCGGCGGTGACGGCGCGGCGCACTCCCGCGTAGAATCCCGGCGCGGGGTCTTGCCCCGACTGCCCCATGGTTCCCTTCGGCCGCACCGCCGCCATCTTCGACGTCGACGACTCGCTCCTCGACGGCAACGCCGGCACGATCTTCACCTGGTACCTGTACAGCGAGAAGGTGATGCGGCCGGAGATGCGCTCGAAGATCCCGCGCACCATCTACGAGTACGCCCGGCACCGGCTGACCGAGCAGGACATGGTCGAGGTCGGCTCCCGCTGCCAGCAGGGGCTCCGGGCCGACGACCTCAAGATGCACGCGCACCGCTGCTTCGAGCGTCACCTGCGCCGCCGGATCACCTCCGGCGCCATCCGGCAGATCCGCAAGCACCTCCTGTCCGGCCACTTCGTCGCGGTCGCCTCCGGCTCGTCGCAGTACATCGTCGACGAGGTCGGGCGGCACCTGCGGGTCCACGCCGCGGTCGGGACGCGCACGCGCATCGTGGACGGCCGCGCGACCGACCAGATCGTACCGCCGGTGGTGTTCCGCGACGGGAAGCGCGACGCCGTCGAGTCGCTCGCCGACAAGCTCGACCTCGATCTGTCGCGGAGCTTCCTCTACTCGGACTCGATCGCGGACGTGCCGCTCTTCGAGGCGGTCGGGAACCCGATCGTCGTGAACCCCAAGGCGCCCTTCCGGGAGGTCGCCCGCCGCCGCGGCTGGGAGATCGTCGAGTGGAAGGAGCGGAACCGGCCCGGCGCGGAGCCCGACCTGGCCGACGAGTGGGGGAGCTGGGGCGGCTGACCCGGGCGCCCGGGATGAGATAGAACGGGTGCCCGCCGCCTCGGGAGCACGCTCGTGAGAGTCTCCGGCTTCACCTTCGTCCGCAACGCCGTCAAGCTCGGGTACCCGGTGGTCGCGGCCATCCGGTCGGTCCTGCCGCTCGTGGACGAGATGATCGTCAACGTGGGCGTCGGCGACGACGGCACGCTGGAGCTGATCCGGGGCATCGGAGACCCGAAGCTCGTCGTCTTCGAGACCGCCTGGGACGACACCCTGCTCGAGATGGGCGCGGTGCTGGCGCAGCAGACCGACATCGCGCTCGCCCGCTGCACCGGCGACGTCGGCCTCTACGTGCAGGCGGACGAGGCGATCCACGAGGACGATCACCCTGCCCTCCGGGCCTCGCTCGCGCAGGCTCCACCAGGATCCGCGCGCCGAGGGCCTGCTGTTCGAGTACGTCCACTTCTACGGGTCGTTCCACACGGTCGGCGTCTCGCGCCGCTGGTACCGCCACGAGATCCGGGCCGTGAAGACGGGCGCCGGCGTCCGGTCCTGGCGCGACGCCCAGGGCTTCCGCATCCTCGAGGGCGGACCGCGCTCGCAAGCTCCGGGTCCTCCCCTCGGGCGCCCGCGTCTTCCACTACGGCTGGGTGCGCACCCCCGAGGACATGTGGCGGAAGGCGATCGCGTTCCAGCGGCTCTACACGGGCGACGAGGGCGCGCGGCGCGAGGCGGCGCGGCGCTTCGCGTACGACACCACGGAGAAGGTCCGGCGGTTCGACGGGGACGCACCCCGCGCCCGATGCTGGAGCGCATCCGGCGGAGCGGACTGGCCCTACGAGCCCCGGCCGCGCTGGCTGCGCCTCGCGCACCTGCGCGAGGACCTCCTCGACCTCTTCGAGCGCGCCACCGGCGTCCGCATCGGCGAGTACCGCAACTACCGCCTGCTCCGCCCCTGAGCGCGCCCGACGCATGGTAGAAACCGGGGCATGTCTCTCCGGACACCAGGGAGCGGGCGCTCGAGCCCGTCTTCGTGATGCGAGCTCTCATCATCGGCGTCTCCGGTCAGGACGGGGCCTATCTCGCCGAGCTCCTGCTCTCGAAGGAGTACGAGGTCGTCGGGACGTCGCGAGACGCGAACCTCTCGACCTTCTCGAACCTCGACCGCCTCGGGATCAGGGATCGCATCCGGTTCCTGTCGGTCGCCCCGAACGACTTCCGCTCGGTCCTGAACGCGCTCGTGCAGGCCGAGCCGGACGAGATCTACAACCTCTCCGGCCAGAGCTCCGTCGGGCTCTCGTTCGACCAGCCGGTCGAGACGATGGAGAGCATCTCCATCGCCACCCTCAACATCCTCGAGGCGATCCGGTTCACGAAGCGCGCAGTCCGGTTCTACAACGCCGGCTCCGGCGAATGCTTCGGCGACACCGCGGGCAGGCCGGCGGACGAGGACACGCCTTTTCGACCGCGCAGCCCCTACGCCGTCGCGAAGGCGGCGGCGCACTTCGAGGTCGCGAACTACCGGGAGGCCTACGGTCTGTTCGCGTGCAGCGGGATCCTGTTCAACCACGAGTCGCCGCTGAGACCCGAGCGCTTCGTGACGCGGAAGATCGTCTCGGCGGCCTGCCGGATCGCGGCGGGCAGCGGTGAGCGGCTGAAGCTCGGGAACACGAAGGTGAAGCGCGACTGGGGCTGGGCCCCCGAGTACGTCGACGCGATGTGGCGCATCCTCCAGCACGACACCCCGCAAGACTACGTGATCGCGACCGCGCGGACCCACTCGCTCGAGGAGTTCGTGGCCGCAGCGTTCGCGGCGGTAGGGCTCGACGCCAGAGGACACGTGGACAGCGACCCGTCCCTGTTGCGCCCCACCGACATCGAGGCGAACTACGCGAACCCCGAGAAGGCGGCGCGGGTGCTCGGCTGGCGCGCCGCCTCCGGGATGGACGAGACCGTGCGGAGGATGGTCGAGGCCGAGCGCGAGCGGGGCCTGGAGCGCCGATGACGCGTTACCGGCTCGTCGGATTTCTGAACGGTGACTTCGGGCTCGCGATCGCGTCCCGGAACACGTTGCACGCGTTGACCGCCTCCGCGCGACCGTCGTCCAGGTCCCGATCGACGAGCGCAGCAGGAAGCGGATGCCCTACGAGGGCCGAGGGCGCCAGTGGTACCGCGAGCGACCTGAACCTCTTCCACTTGAACCCGATGGATGTCGTCCTGGCGCGCCGCGCGTGGGCCGACGCGATCGCTCCGGCCGGCGCCTGCGTCTGCGTTCCGTTCTGGGAGCTGCCGTTGCTTCCTCGCCGGTGGGAGCCGCTCCTCGACGGGCATGGACGCGGTGCTCGCGCCGACGCGCTTCGTCCAGGAGCGTGCGCGCGCTGCTCGGGAATGCGACGGGTGCTCCATTACCCACAGGCCGTGTTCGTCCCGCGCGGTCGCGCGCCGACCGGGGCGCGTGGGGTCTCCCCTCTGCCGCGACGGTGTTCGTCGTCTCGTTCGACGTCGGCAGCGACGTCGACCGCAAGAACCCGATGGCCGCGATCGACGCGTTCCAGCTCGCGTTCCCGTCCGAGCAGGACGTGGTGCTCGCGATCAAGACGAAGCCCTACCCGGACGATCCCGGCGTACCAGGACCACGCCGCGGATCTGCGCGAGCGCATCTCTGGAGATCCGCGCATCCGGCTCGTCGAGCGCGCGCTGACCTACGAGGAGGTGCTCGGGCTGTACGCGAGCTGCGACGTCATGGTCTCGACGCACCGCTCGGAGGGGCTCGGGCTCCACCTGATGGAGGCGATGAGCCTCGGGAAGCCGGTCGTCGGCACCGGGTGGTCGGGGAACATGGACTTCATGACGCCCGAGAACTCGGTCGCCACGCGCTACCGGCTCGTGCCGGTCCAGGCGCGGCACCCGAGGTACCTGGCGGAGATCGGGAGGGAGCGGCCAGGTGTGGGCGGAGCCCGAGCTCCAGGACGTCGCGGAGGCGCTCGCGCGCGCTGCACCGGGAGCCCGGGCGCAGGCTCGAGCTCGGACGCAACGCGGCGCGCGACATGGAGCGCCGCCGCGAGGAGCTCCGCGCGGGGGGGACCTTCGACGCGCTCGAGCGGCAGCTGGCGAAGCCCGCCGGGCCGCGGCGGCTCTGGCCTGGCGTGCGGAAGACCGCGCGGATGCTGCGCGCGGAGAAGCTCCGGCGCCGCCGGGCCGGCTCGCTCGCCTCCTGACGCTCCGGTCCTGGAGGCACGACGCTCGAGGCCTCTGCCGCTGCGGCGCACCGGGCGCCCGCTCGTCACTCCAGGCGCCGCAGGTCGAACCGGTCGACGACGTTGCGTCCCCACGCCCACGGCTTGTAGCCCCATGCCTGCGAGAAGAAGCCGGCGCGGACGCTCGTGTCCATGGCGCGGCCGCCCGGCTCGAGCTCCTCGACTCGCGCGAGGTGCGTGGCGCGAGGGTACATGCGCTCCAGCAGGGCGAGGATCTCGCGGCCGGGCTCGCTGTTCAGGCTGACCACGACGAGGTCACCCTTGCTCGGAAACGGAGGCGTGACGGTGACCGGACGCCCGCCGGCGCGCTCGGCGTACCACTGGAACCCCCAGTGGCCCGCGAACCACACGCGGTGCCCCGCGGCGACCTGGGGCGCGATCAGCTCGGCGGCGGCCCGCCTCCCGACCCCCGCGAACACCGCGTCGGCGCGGAGGATCGCGATCCCCAGCGCCAGCCCGGCCGCGCAGGTCGCCGCGAGGACGGTCCGGGCTCGGAGTCGGTCCGCGGCTGCCAGCTCCCGGGCCACCAGGATGGCGGCGGCCGGGACGGACGCGAGGAGGTACTTGGACGGGAAATGGGGGTACGGCAGGACCGCGAGCGGAGCCAGCAGCCAGAGCCCGAGCGTGAGCTGGACGGAGTCGCGCCGCTTCCATCCGTCCGCGACGACGTCCCACAGGACCGTGGCCCCGATCCCGGCGAGCGCCGCGTACCCCGGTCGTCGCCCGAACACGAGCAGCATCGCCGCCGCGGTGAAGACCGCGAAGGCCCGCCACCGTGCGACGACGGACCTCGGCCGGAGCAGCACCCAGGCGACGGCGAGGGGAACGGTGAGGACCCAGTGGATCGCGAACGCCGCCGCGTTCGGAGCCAGCGTCCCGAAGGAGCTCACGCCCGCGGTCGCCATGACGATTCCCCTCGAGGCGGGGTGCGGGTCGCTGACGACGATGGCGATCGCGATCGTCAGGACGGGTGCTGCCGCGAGCGGTAGCCACCGCGTCGGGCGAACGCGCCAGCACGAGGCGTCCAGGACATCGCCCACGAGCAGGAACGCGCCGATCCCGAGCAGCAGCGCCAGGTGCGGCCTCGTCAGCGGAGCGAGCCCCAGCAGGATCGCGGCGAGCACCGCCTGGTGGGGGCGTCGCTCCTGACGCCACGCGACGAGCCGCTCGAGGCCGACGACGCCGAGCGCCATCGCGGGGACGTCCGGCATCGCCGTCCCGGCCATGGCCAGCGCGGTCGGTGTGGAGGCGAGCACGATCCCCGCGGCGATCGAGAATGGAGGAGTCACCCCCAGGCGAATCGCGAGCGCCACGGTGCCGAAGACCGCCAGCAGCAGCATCACGAGCTGAACCGCGTGCGCGACCCATTCCGCACCCCCGGCGAGCGCGGACGGGACGAGCAGCCAGGCCATCACCGGCCCGCTCGCGAGCGCCACGCGGGAAGGTGCGTCCCCCCACACCATCTCGAACGCCGTCGGATGGAGCGGGTCGACCGTGGCGTGCACGGCCGAGAACATGAAGACGTTGTCGTCCACCGTGAAGGCCTTGTCGAGGAACGGGACGAGGACCAGCACGGCGATCAGCGCCCCCGGGAGCGCGTGCCGCAGGGCGGTGGACGTGATGGTCGCCGTTCCCGGTCCGGTCGAGGCAGGCCGCGACGAGGCCGACATCGCTGGCCGGCGCACGGACTTCGCCACGCGCACGCTGGGCTCTCCGGTCCGTTCCTCACCTGACGCTCCTTGAAGACGAGCACGGCGGCTCGAATGTAGACCAACGGCGGGCGAAGGGTACACGCGTCCCGGCGAGGGAGGCCGCACCAAACGAGAGCGCCGGCCGGCGCGGCGCCTGCGCTATAGTCCCGCGCCCGGATGACTTTCCGAGTGCGCCAGGAGACTCCGACCGCCTCGCCGCGGGACGGCGCGGTCGTGACGGCGCCGCTCCGAGGGCGTCCGCCCGACGTCGAGATGGGCGGCGCTGCCACGAGCCGGCCCGCCGCGCCTGCGCCCGCTCACCCCGCGCTCGCCGCCGGCGCGGCGGTCTCGCTGGCGTTCGCGCTGGGCGTGTCCTCCGGATTCCTGAACCCCGCCGCGCTCGCGCTCGCGACGCTCGCGACCGGGCTCGCCGTCGCCGCCGTGGCCCTCGGCCGGCGTGTCGGCCAGCCGGCCGAGCCCGATCTCCGCTCCACGATCTGGATCCTGGCGGTCGGCGTCGCGGTGTCCCTGGCATGGGACGCTCGGCTCCGGCCCGGCGCCCTAGTCCCGCGCGACACGGCCAGGGCGATTCGACCGCTCCTCGCCGGCGTCGCGGTCGCCGCCGCCTCGCTCGCCTGGCGTCGTGCGCCGTCACTGGTCGTCCGGCTGCGGTTCCCGGTCCTGCTCGGGCTCGCCGCGACGATGGCCGCGATCGTCATCGTCCGCTCCCCCGCCCCGCGGATCGACGTCTGGTACGTCCAGGAGCTCGGCGCGCGAGCCCTGCTCGACGGCGTCAACCCGTACGCGGTCCTGTACCCCAACATCTACGGGCCGGCGACGACCTTCTACAGCCCGGAGGTGCTGACGCCCGACCGGCTCGCCGTGATCGGCCTCCCGTACCCACCTCTCCCGATCCTCCTGGCGGCGCCCGCCGTGCTGGCGGGGATCGACGTGCGCTGGAGCACGCTCGCGCTCGTGCTCTTCAGCGCCTGGGGAATCCGCCGGCTCGGGCGCGGCTCGACGGTCGCCGAGCTCGCGGCGGTCCTGCTGCTCGTCCAGCCGCGCGCGCTGTTCGTGCTGGAGCAGTCCTGGACGGAGCCCGCCGTGCTGGCCGCGATGGTCGCGGTGCTCCTCGCGGTGGACGGATGGCGGCGCGCTGCGGAGAGTGAGCGCCTCGGCTCGCGAATCGGGGCCGCCGGCATCGCGGCCGGCGTCGCGATGGCGAGCAAGCAGTACGCGGCCCTCCTCCTGCTGCCGCTCCTGTTCACCACCCCGCCGCGAGGCAGGTGGAGGGCCGCGGTCGCGGCCGTCGCGACGGCCGCGGCGCTCGTCGGGCCGTTCCTGCTGTGGGATCCCGTGGCGTTCTACCGCGGGGTCGTGGCGTTCCAGATCGTCCAGCCGTTTCGTCCGGACGCCCTGTCCTGGCTCGCCGCGGCGGTGTCGCTCGGGGGACCGGTCCTTCCGGTCTGGCCCGCCTTCCTCCTGGGCGCAGGCGTGCTCGCGGTCGGGACCCGGCGCGAGCTGTCGCTCGCCCAGGCCGTGCTCACGGGCGCCGCCGCGTGGCTCACCCTGGTGGTCCTCAACAAGCAGGCCTTCTGCAACTACTACTGGCTCGCCGTCGGCCTGCTCTGCGCAGCGACCGCGCTGGGCAGCGCAGCGGCGCGAGGCGCCGTCGGCGTCACCCGCCGCCCGGCGCGGCGTACGGTTGAGCGCGAGCGAGGACCGGCTGCAGCTTGAGCGCGAGCGAGGACCACGGCGAGCGCGGCCTCAGCGCGGGAGGCCCAGGATCTCGAGGTACAGGGCCAGGTAGCGATCCGTGCAGGCGTCCCAGGAGAAGCTCGCGGCGTGGCGGCGGATCGCGTCCGCGCGCCCGGCGTGGCGCGCGTCCGCGAGCCCGGCCTCGACCACCTGCCGCATGTGGGCCGCGTCGAACCGGCGGAAGAAGTAGGCGGCCTCGCCCCCGACCTCCGGGAGGCTCGTCCGATCCGAGAGGAACGTCGGCGTCCCGAAGTGCATGGCCTCGATCGGCGGCAGCCCGAAGCCTTCCGTCAGCGACGGGAAGAGGAACCCGGCGCACGACGCGTACAGCCAGGCCTTCTGCGCGTCGCTGACGTCGGTGAGGACGGTGACGTTCGCGAGACCGCGCGCGCCGATCTCTGCGGCGACGGCCGCGACCGGCGGGGACGCCGGGCCGGCGAGGACGAGGCGCTGCTCCGGCCACGCCGCGGCGAGGTCGAGCAGGGCGGCCACGTTCTTCGAGGGGGTCATGCGGCTGAGGTGGAAGAGGAAGCTCCCGGGCCGGAGCCCGGCCACCGGCTCCTGCGGATCGCCGACCAGGTTCCGGGCGCCGTTGTGGATCACGTCGATGGGACCGGCGAACCGGGTGTGGCGCCGGACGTCTCCCGCGACGTGGCGCGTGATCGCCACCACGCGATCGGCCCGGCCGACCCGCCGCCGGGCCACCCACGCGTGCCGGGCGAGGCTCGCGCCCCGCTTCACGTAGACGAAGTTGAGATCGTGGACGGTGAGGAGCCGGTGGCGCGTGCCGAGCGGTGGGCGGTAGGCGACGTGCTGGTTCAGCGTGTGCCACAGGTCGTAGCGGCGCCCGGCGACGTGCAGGAGGCGGTGCGCCCTCCGGACCGGGAGGTACTCGACGCCGTCGCCGAAGAGCCCGTGCCGCTCCTCGGAGACGTAGAAGTGGAGCTGGACCCCGTGCTCCGCCCGGAGCGCCGCGGCGCGCGCGACCATGCGCCGCCCGATCTGCACCCCGAACTCGCCCAGCCCCTCGTGGAGCGTCGGCATCGACCCGAAGCAGACGCCGACGTGGACCTCGCGCCGGTCGAGGCGGGGTCCTCCGGGCGCGTCCGCGGCGTCCCCCGGCGTGCCGGCGGGCGGAGCGGAGCGGTCGGCGCCGGAGCGTTCGGCAGGGACGGGCGACATCTGGCCGGAACGTATTCGATGTCGCGCCGCGCGCCAAGGCGGGGCGCCCCGGATCAGAACCGGAACAGCGTCCTCGCGTTCTCGGTCGTGACCCGGGCCACCTCGTCGAGCGTCGTGCCCCACACCTCGGCGACCTTCCGCGCCGTCTCGACCACCCACGCCGGCTCGTTCCGCTTCCCGCGGTGAGGGATCGGGGCGAGGAACGGGCAGTCGGTCTCCACCAGCAGCCGATCGCGCGGGACGATGCGGACCGCGTCGCGGATCGGCTCGGCGGTCTTGAACGTCACGACCCCCGCGACCGAGACGAAGAGACCGAGGTCGAGGTAGGCGCGCGCCGCGGAGGCGTCCCCGGTGAAGCAGTGGATGACCCCACCCGCCGGCGGCACGCCCTCCTCGCGGAGCACGCGCACGCAGGCCTCGTCCGCCTCGCGCACGTGGACGACGACCGGCTTCCCGGCGTCGCGCGCGATCGCGAGCGAGCGGCGGAACGCCGCCTCCTGCACCGGCCGCGGGGAGTGGTCGTAGTGGAAGTCGAGGCCCGTCTCGCCGACCGCGACGACGCGCGGGTCGCGGGCGAGCGCCTCGTGCCGCGCCCAGTCCTCCTCCGGCACCCGCGCGCACTCGTGGGGGTGGATGCCGACGGTCGCGGCGAAGAAGGAGGGATCGCGCGCGGCGAGCTCGAGCGCGTTCCCGAAGGCGCCGGGCGCCCGCCAGAGCCCGACGCAGACGACGCGCTCGAGGCCGGCGGCGCGGGCGCGGGCGACCACCCCGTCCAGGTCCGCCGTGTAGTCCTCGAAGTCGAGGTGGGCGTGCGAGTCGATGAGTCCCATGCGTCGAGGCGCCGAGGGGCGCCCTCCCCTACTTCACCCTCGTCCCGGGCGCGATCGAGTCGCCCACCGTCACGACCGTCAGGTTCGGCGGCTCGCCCGCCGCGAGCAGCATCCCCTGCGAGGTGATGCCGCGCAGCGGCCGCGGCGCGAGGTTCGCGACGACGACGATCCTCCGCCCGACGAGCGCCTGCGGGTCCGGGTAGGCCTGCGCGATCCCGGCGACGATCGTCCGCGGCTCCGGGTCCCCGGCGTCCACCGAGAGCTTCAGGAGCTTGTCCGCTCCTTCCACCTTCTCGGCGGCCCGGACGAGCGCGACCCGCAGCTCGACCTTCGCGAAGTCGTCGTACTGGATGACGCCGGGGACGGGCGGAGGCGCCGCCTTCGCCGTCGCCTTCGTCGCGGTCTCGGCGGGGCTGGGGGCCTTCGACACCTTCTGCGTCGCCTGGTCGGGCGCGGGGGCCGCGATGAGCAGGGCCACCTGCTTCGCGTCGATCGGCAGGATCGCGGGCGGCTTCGAGACGAAGCGGACGGGCTTCCCGTCGAACGGCGTGAAGCCCTCCGGCCAGGCGAGCGGGACGCCCCCCAGCGACCCGGCGAGCCCGGCGGCGAACCGCGGCATGACCGGGGAGAGCATCACCGCGATGGCGTGCAGCGCCTTGCCGAGATCGTGGAGGAGCGCCCTCGTGCCGGGCGCGTCCGGCGTCGCCCACGGCTTGTTCTCCTGGACGGCCTTGTTCGCGAGATCGGCGAGGTCGCTCACCGCCTTGAGCGCGGCGCGGAACTCGAGGTCCCGGAAGGCGACGCGCGCCGCGGCGAGCGCCTCCCCGACGCGCGCGCGCTCGAACCCCGGCGTCTCGGGGCCCGCCTGGAGGCCGTCGCCCGCGATCTTCGAGACCGGCGAGTGGACGCGCGCCGCGAGGTTCGCGATCCGCTTCTGCAGGTCCGCGTTCACGCGGTTGCGGAACTCCTCGAGCGACAGGTCGATGTCGTAGATGCCCGGCGAGAGGTTCGACGCGTAGAAGTACCTGAGCAGCTCGGGGTCGAGCCCGGAGTCGAGGTAGGTCTTCCCGGTGATGAACGTGCCGCGGGACTTCGACATCTTCTCGCCGTTCACGGTGAGGTGGCCGTGGACGGGCATCCGGTCCGGCCGCTTGATCCCCGTGGCCCACAGCATCGCGGGCCAGAAGACCGCGTGGAAGCGCAGGATGTCCTTGCCGATGAAGTGCTCGACCCGGCTCGGCGCCCCCTCCGCGAGGTAGTCCCGCTCGTACTCCGCGGGCGTGCGGCGCCTCTCCGGCGGGGCCTCGTCCGCGAAGTAGTGCTCGCCGGACGACAGGTAGCCGATCGGCGCGTCCACCCACACGTACAGGAACTTCCCGGCGAACTCCGGGTCCTTCACCGGGAACCCGAAGTACGGCGCGTCGCGGGTGATGCACCAGTCCTGGAGATCGGCGAGCCAGCCCCTCACCTGCTCGCGGACCGCCGGCTCGAGGTGCCCCGGCGCGTCCACCCAGCTTCTGGATGACCGAGAAGACCTCCGGCTTGCGCAGGTTCACGTACGCGTGATCGCTCGCGCGGACGACCGGCGGGTTCCGGCACAGCGCGCAGTACGGCGCCTTCAGCTCGCGCGGGTCGTACGTCGTCCCGCAGTTCTCGCAGACGTCGCCGTACTGATCGGGCTTGCCGCAGCTCGGGCAGGTCCCCTTCACGTACCGGTCCGGCAGGAAGCGGCGATCGGTCTCGCAGTAGAGCTGCTCGACCGACTTCTTGTAGATGAGCCCCTTCGCCTTGAGCCCGTCGTAGACGCGGTACGCCCACTTCGCGTTCTCGGGGGAGTCGGTCGTGTAGTAGGTCGAGAACTCCACGCCGAACCGCTTGAAGTCCTCGTGCTGCTCCTTGCGGTACTTCTCGACGAACTGCTGCGGCGTCATCTTCGCGATCGCGGCGTTCACCTCGATGGGCGTGCCGTGCGAGTCCGCGGCGCAGACGTAGGTCACGTCGTCGCCCGTCGCCTTCCGGAAGCGCACGTAGACGTCGGTCTGGATGTACTCCACGAGGTGGCCGAGGTGGATCGACCCGTTCGCGTACGGAAGCGCGCTCGTGACGAGCAGTCGCTGGCTCAAGGTGTGCTCCTTTCGGGCGCGCGGGGCGCCAGCAAGCCGATGAGGACGCGCTCGAGCCGGACCCGCCCGTCCTGCCCCGTCTTCATGGCCACGTCCGCCTCGGCCAGCCGGCCGAGGGCGTCGAGCAGCTCCTCGCGCGAGAAGCGCATCGCCGCCTGGTACTTCATCCAGAAGCCGTACGGCTTCTTGTCGCCGACCTCGTCGTCCGGGATGGTCGGGAACACCGTCGCCTCCCAGTCGCGCGCGGAGGCGATCCGCTTCGCGCCCACGACCTTCCGGGCCCGCTCGCGCTCCACGATCATCCGGCGCAGCGTCCCCGCGAGCGACCCGAGCAGCATGAACGGCGACGCGCCGTCCGCGACCGCGCGGTCGAGGACCCCGAGCGAGCCCTCGAGGTCGCGGGCCTCCACGGCGTTCCCGAGCGCGAAGAACGGGTCGGACGCGACGCGCGTCACCACCTCGTCCACGTCCTTCGCGCCGATGACCTTCCGGTCGCCGACGTAGGCGGCGAGCTTCGCGACCTCCGACGCGAGCTGCCGCGCGTCGTCGCCGACGAGCGCCGCGAGGCGGGCCTCCGCCGCGTGGTCCACGCGCTTGCCGCTCCCGGCGAGCAGCGCGTCGAGCACGGGGCCGAGCACGAGGCGCTGGTCGTCCCACTTCCCTTCCTTCTCGAGCTGGGTCGTCACGCGGCGTCCCGCGCCCGCGAGCTTCTTCACGAGGGGCAGGCGCCCGTCGACCTTCCCGGCCGCGACCACGAGGACGTGGCCCGGGGGGAACCCGCGCTCGAGCGCCGCGTCGAGCGCCGAGGAGTCGTCCTTCGCCGCCTTCATGTCCCGCTCGGCGGCGAACCGTCCGGCGGCGCGCAGGAAGGCGACGTCGGGCTCGAACCCGAACTCCCGCTTGAACTCGCGCGCGAGCTTCTCGTTCGCCTTCTCGTCCCGGTCCGGGGGGTCGAGATTGGCGGCCGACCAGCCGCCCTTCGCGACGAGCGCGAGCAGCCGGCGCGTCGCGTCCCGCTGGCGTCCCTCCCCCCAGGCCTTGCGCGCCGTCTCGAACGACGCCTCCACGTCCTCCTTCGAGGTGAGGAACGCGGGCTCCTGGACGAGCACGACCTTGCCGCCGCCGAAGAGCCCGCCCGTCGCGACCTCCTGGGCGACCTCGGCGGGGGACGCGGCCGCGTCGAGCTCGACGAGGTTGAGCGCGCGCTGCGCCTCCGGCACCAGCGCGTGCGCGAGCGCCCGCGCCGCGCGCAGCGCGAGGAACGCGTCGCCGTCGAACAGGTAGACCGGCTGCGCCGTCCCGCCCCGCGCGTCGGCGAGGCAGGTCTCGAGGCTCGCCCCCGCGGAGCGCCCACCCCTAGGGCCGGCCATGGAACCACCCGATGAGCATGCCCTCGAGCGCGAGCACCGGCGCGCCGTTCTGCCGGAGCGCGGCGGCGGTCCGGCGGACCTCGCGCCTGCGGCGGAGCACCTCCGCCGGGGCGAGCGCGTCGGCCGCGCGGCGGGTCGAGCCCGCGAGGTCGGCGAGGGCGAGCTCGGACGCGCCCGCCTGCGCCGCGGCGACGTCGCGCAGCCAGACGAGGAGCAGATCGCACAGCGCCTGCGCGTCCTCGCGATCCCCGCCGTGCTCGCGGGCGAACGCGAGCCAGGCGCCCGCGTCGTCCGCGTCGAGCGACCCGGCGCGCTCGACGGCCTCCGCCTGCGCGGCGAGCACGTCGTCGTCCACCGCGAGCGCGCGGCCGAGCGATCCGCCCGACAGGGCCGCCGCGAGCCGCGCCTTCTCCGGCGGGTGGCCCTCCGCCTCGAGCCGGGCCGCGACGACGACCGCGGGGATCGGCGCGAACGGGACCCTGAGGCAGCGCGAGCGGATGGTGGGGAGGAGCGAGTCCGGGCTCGCGGCGACGAGCACGAGCGTCGTGTCCTCGGGCGGCTCCTCGAGCGTCTTGAGGAGCGCGTTCTGCGCCTGCGGGTTCATCGCGTCGGCGGGGTCCACGATCACGAAGCGCCGGCGTCCCTCGAACCGCTTCATCGAGAGCCGGTGGTCCACGAGGTCGCGCACCTGATCGACGACGATGTCCTTCGACGGCGTCCGGCCGCTCTTCGGCTCCCACCGGCCCGCCTTCGCCATCACCCGCTCCTCGGCGATGGCGATGACGTCCGGGTGGACCCCCCGGGCGATCTTCCGGCACGGGCCGCACGCCCCGCACGCGTCGCCGTCGGCCGCCGCTCCGGGCGCATCGCAGTTCGCCGCCTGGGCGAGGAGGCGGGCTGCGCGCGCCTTGCCGACGCCCTCCGGGCCGCCGAACAGGTACGCGTGGTGGAGCGCGCCACGCCGAAGCGCGGACCGCAGCGGGTTGAGGGCGCGGTCCTGCGCGATGAGCTCCGAGAACGGCATGACGGGGCGCGGAAAGATAGCATAAGGGCCTGTAGGGCGAGGTGGGCGGCCGAAATGGACAGTCTTCCGCGCGTCGGTAAGATGGTCCCCCGGAGCCGCCATGAACATCACCCCCCTCGACATCACCCAGAAGCAGTTCCGCAAGGTCTTCCGCGGCCTCGATCCCGAGGAGGTGGAGGCGTTCCTCGGCCTCGTCGCGGTCGAGTTCGAGGCGCTCGTGAAGGACGTGCTCGCGCTCCGGGAGGACAACCACCGCAAGGCGGAGGAGATCGTCGAGTTCCGCGGGCGCGAGCGCGCGCTCCACGAGACGCTCGTCACCGCGCAGAAGGCCTCCCAGGAGATCCGCGACTCCGCGCGCAAGGAGGCGGAGATCACCATCTCCGACGCCGAGCTCCAGGCGGAGAAGATCGTGCAGGACGCGCACACGCGCTTCGTGCGGATCGTCGACGACCTGAACGAGCTCAAGCGCCAGCGGCTCCAGTTCGAGACGAACGTCCGCACGCTCGTCGAGAGCCACGTGAAGCTGCTCGACGCGTTCCGGGAGCCCGCCCGCGAGGACGCGGTGAAGTACATCCCGATGAAGAAGCGGACCGCGGACGAGTAAGGAGCGACCGGCCTCGACCGGGCGGGCAGCGCGATCCTTCCACTTCTCCCCTCGCCCCCGCGAAGCGGGGGAGAGGGTCAGGGAGAGGGGGTTGCCGGAACGACGGCTCGGGCCAGGGCGCTGAGGCCCCCTAGTGCGCCTCAGCCCAGCCCTGCCCGTACCCGACCTCCACGTCGAGCGGGACCTTCAGCGCGGCCGCGCCCTCCATCTCGCGCCGGACGAGCGCCTCGACGGGCGCGAGGTCGGCGTCGGCGACCTCCAGGACGAGCTCGTCGTGGACCTGGAGGAGCAGGAGCGCGTCGCGCCGCTCCCGCGCGAGCGCGGCGTGGACCCTGATCATCGCGAGCTTGACGATGTCGGCGGCGGTGCCCTGGATCGGCATGTTGATCGCGGTCCGCTCGGCGGCGTTCCGGAGCGCGGGGTTGCGCGCCGCGATGTCCGGCATCGCCCGGACGCGGCCGAACAGCGTGCGCGACTCGCCGGTCCTGCGCGCCTCCTCCACCGCCCACTCCACGTAGCGCTTCACGCCCGCGTAGCGCGCGAAGTACCGCGTGATGATCGCCTGCGCCTCGGCGCCCGGCAGGTCGAGGCGCTGCGACAGCCCGAACGCCGAGAGGCCGTAGGCGATGCCGAAGTTGAGCATCTTCGCGACCCGACGCATGTCCGGGGTCACCGCGGAGGGCTCCACGCCGTAGGTCTCCGCGGCGGTGCGCGTGTGCACGTCCTCGCGCCGGCGGAACGCGTCGAGGAGCGCCGGGTCGTCCGAGTAGTGCGCGAGGATCCGCAGCTCGATCTGCGAGTAGTCGGCGGAGAGCAGCTTCCTCCCCGGCGGCGCGACGAACGCCGCCCGGATCCGGCGGGACAGGTCCGTCCGGATGGGGATGTTCTGCAGATTGGGGTCGCTCGACGAGAGCCGGCCGGTCGCGGCCCCGCCGGGGTTGAACGTCGTGTGGATCCGCCCGTCCCTGGGGTCGATGAGCTGCGGGAGCGCGTCGACGTAGGTCCCCTTGAGCTTCGAGAGCGTCCGGTGCTCGAGGACGAGCCGGGGCAGCTCGTGCTGCTCCGCCAGCTTCTCGAGGACGTCCTGATCCGTCGACGGGCCGGTCTTGAGCCGCTTGAGCACGGGCAGCTCGAGCTCCGTGAACAGGACCTGCGCCAGCTCGCGGGTGGACGCGATGTTGAACCGGCGCCCCGCCGCCGCGTGGATGCGGGTCTCGAGCTCGGCCATGGCGCGGCCGAACTCCTCGCTCATCCCGGTCATCGCGCCGCGGTCGACGAGGATGCCCGCGCGCTCCATCTCGAACAGCACCGGGATGGAGGGCGCCTCGACGTCGCGGTACAGGGTCGCGAGCCCTGCCTCCTCGAGCGCCCGCTCCAGCGTCGGCGCGAGGTCGGCGATGGACGCGGCGCACGGTCCCACCCACTCGGCCACCCGCTCGACCTCGAGGCCGTCGACCGGGACCCGCTCGGACTTCCGGGCCGCGTCCCCGCCGCTCGGGTCGCGCGGCACCTCGCAGGAGATCCGCTCGCGGGCCACGTCGGCGAGCGCGTGCTCGCGGCGGGTCGGGAGCAGGAGCCGGCTCGCGAGCTCGGTGTCCATGCCCGGCGCCCGCAGGGCGAGCCCGAGCTGCGCGAGGACGTGCGTGGCCGCCTTGCGGTCGTGCGCGTGGACCGGGCGGTCCCCCTCGACGAGCCCCCGCAGCGCGTCCCCCACCGCGTCGCGCGCGAGCTGCCCGGGCACGCCGAGGTAGCGGTGGCCGAGCGGGACGTAGAACGCGCGGCCCCCGCCGGCGAGCGCGAGCCCCACGACCGCGTCGGTCCTCGGCGCGGGCCCGGCCAGCACCGGGCGCAGGCCCACCGCCGGCGCCGCGCGGAGCGCCTCCACCGCGGCGCGGAGCGCGGCCGCGTCGAGGACCACCTCCGTCCGCTCGGTGCGCGCGGTCGGCGGCGGCGCGGGCAGGTCCTTGAGGAGGCGCGAGAACTCGAGCTCGGAGAAGAGCGCGCGCACGCGGCCGTCGTCGGGCGGGCGGCGTCCGAAGGTCTCGGGCGCGAACGGGAGGACGAGATCGCACTTCAGCACGACGAGCTGGCGGTTCTTGCGGATGCGGTCGGCGTTCGCGACGATCTTGTCGCGGAGCTTCTCGCCCCCGCGCGCGACCGCCTTCGAGATCTCCTCGGGCCGCCGCAGCATCTCCTCCACCGTGCCGAAGTGCCGGACGAGGGCGGCCGCGGTCACCTCGCCCACGCCCGGGATCCCGGGGACGTCGTCGATCTTGTCGCCGAGGATCGCCATGTACTCGACGACCTGGTCCGGGCGCACGCCGAGCTTCTTCACGACCTCCGCGGCGCCGGTCCGCCCTCCCCTCCCGCTCGCCTCCGCCATCGGGTCGTAGAGCGTGACGTTGCCGTCGACCAGCTGCGCGAAGTCCTTGTCGCCGGTGACCACCACGACGTCCCAGCCCTGCTCCCGCGCGCGACAGGCCAGGGTCCCGATGACGTCGTCCGCCTCGACGCCCTGCTCCTCCACGATGGGGACCGAGAGGGCGCGCGCGACGTCGCGGACGAGCGGGAACTGGGACTTGAGGTCGTCCGGAGCCTCCGGCCGGCTCGCCTTGTAGCCGGGGTCGATCTCGTGCCGGAAGGACCTGCGGCCGGCGTCGAACACCAGCGCGACGTGCGTCGGCGCGTACTCCCGGAGCGCCTTGAGCAGCATCGTCGTGAACCCGTAGACCGCGTTGGTCGGGACGCCCTTCGTGGTCGAGAGGTGCGGGATGGCGTGGTAGGCGCGGAAGATGAAGCCCGAGCCGTCGATGAGGGTCAGCGTGGGCATGCGCGAGCGAGACGATAGCCCCGCGCGCCCCCGGCCGCAGCGGGAATCGGCGTCGCGATCCCCCCGCGTGCGGCGGGGCCGGACCCGCGCGCCTCAGCGGACGCGGATCGGCCGGGTGGTCTTCGCGCCCGCCCGGTCGACCAGGACGACCGAGGACTCGCCGGAGGTGACGGCGACCACCGACACGGTCTCGCCCTCGACCGCGACGCGCGCGACGCCGTTCTCCTCGACGAGCACCTGCGCGACGCCGGGCGCGCGGAACCGGCTCTCCTCGCCGACGGCGAGGACGATCTCGTCGGGCCGGGCCGGACGCGCGACCGGCGCCTGGGCGGCCTCGACCGTGACGTCGTAGGCGATCGTCGCGCCGTCCGCGAACGCGAGCTCGAGCGTGGCGCGTCCGCCCCGGAGCGCGGCGATCGAGACTCGCGCGCCCGTGACCTGCACGTGGAGCAGCTCCGGCGCGGTCGTCGCGATCCGGACGACGGGCCGCTGGAACTCGAGGTGGACGACCTGCCGCTCGGCGAGCGCGAGCGGCGCCGCCGCCGCGGCCGGCGCCGCCACCGAGACGAGGAGCGCGATCAGCGAAGCGCGCATCGCACCTTCTCCGCGCAGAGGTAGAACTCGTCGCCGTGCTCGACGCGCCGCCGGGTGATCCGCTCGCCGTGGAACCAGGTCCCGTTCGACGAGCCCAGGTCCTCGATCCACCAGCCGTCGGGGTCCCGGACGAACGCGGCGTGCTCGCGGGAGATCTTGGCGCTGTCGATGACGAGGTCGCAGTGAGCGCCGCGCCCGATGACGTACCGCTCCTTCCCGGGATCGACGTCGAGGCTCGAGCCGTCCTCTCGCCGGAGCCGGAGCACTCCGGCGCGGAGCCCGGCGGGTGGCATCGGCGGCGGCCGGGCGGCGATGTCGCGCTCGAGCCGCTCCGCCGCCTCCAGCACGCGCTCGGCGACCGCCCTTCGCTCCGTGGCCGGCGACGCCGCGGCCGCCGCGTCGGGCTCCGGCCTCCCCGGCTCGACGAACCCGTGCAGGCGCGCGTACACGTGCATCGCCTCGTTCACGAGCGCGTCGCGGTCCGAGCCCATCTCCTCGGCCATCCGCCCGAACACCTCCCAGAGGTGGTCGGCGACTGCGAGCTGCCTCGTCGATCTCGGCACCGGGTCACGGTAGCAGATGCCGCGGCCGCCCCGGAAGCGGCGCCGCTCAGTGCACGGTCGCCGGGTCGCCGCTGGGCAGCGTCGGCGTGAGATCGAGCACGATCCCGCTCGAGTACGGCACGAGGAAGCGGACCCCGGCCTCCGCCGACCAGGGGCTCCGGTCGAACGGCAGGATGGCGCGGGGGTCGGTCGCCGACCCCGCCGTCGGGAGACACTCTGAACGGCACCCTCCCGTCCACGGTGTCGAACACGAGCGAGAGGTCACGTGGCGCCGGCAAGGCGGCGTTCTCGAGCGCGAGCGTGAAGGCGAGGGCGGGACCGGTGAGCGCCACCGGCGCCTCGGAGAGATACCCCACGCGGCGCGCGAGCCTCGCGCGCTGGAGGTCCTCGCACGCCGTGCGGCACGTGACTGGGTCGCAGGCGGGGACGACCGCGGGCCAGGGGACCGACGGCGGCAGCGGGCACTGCGCCGCGAGCGCCACCTCGTCCTGCCACCGGACCTCGAACGGCTTACCGGGGACGCGACACCGGGCGCCCGACGTGCACCGCGAACTCGCCCGTCCCGCGGACGAGGACGTACCCGCCCGCGCGCACGGTGGCCCGCAGACTGGCGGAAGGAGGCGGCGCGACGAGCGCGTCCACGCAGGCGTCCCACGCGGCGTTCGTCGGGACCTTCTTCCGGAGCCGGAGGGCGCCGCCCGGGTAGCTCGCGGCGTCGGGGGGCAGGAGCGTGTCGACCTCCGCCTCGAACGTCGTGCACGTGCCGAGCCCGGTCGCGTCGATCACGACCGTGTCGCCGGGCGTCCGCGTCGGCGTCGCGGGCGTGCACCCCGAGGGTCGGATCGTAGAGCCGCACGACCTCGAAGGCCGTGCCGCCGACGCGCGCCTGCATCGCGAGCCAGGGCACTCCCCCGCCGGCGTCTCCGGCCTCCGCGCGACGCGTGAGGAGCGACGGCAGCACCCCCTCGTTCGTCACGGTCCACCGGTCGGTCGGCGTGTAGCCCGCCGTCACGACGGTGTGGGTCGAGAGGCCGGTCGGTTCGTGTGCGGGACGGGCGCCCCGGGCGTGCCCTCGAGCACGAGCCACTGGTTGACGCTCGAGCCCGGCGCGCGCACCGGCGTGACGGTCGCCTTCACGCTCGCCACGACCGACTGCTGGGCCGGCACGTCCCATCGGCCGAGGTCCACGACGTAGACGAAGCCGTCCACGGTCGCGATCGCTCCGGCGCCCGTCGTCACGCGCGTCCCGACGCTGGTCGGGATGCGGAGGTACGTCCCGGCGAAGCTCGGGTCGGCCGCGGGGGCCACCGCCGGCGGCCCCGAGGCGCCGAGCGCGAGCACCCTGCCGGCCTGGATGGGCGCGGCGAACGGGGCGTGCATCGATCCCGCGGGAGTCGGGTCCAGCGTGAGCGTGCCGGTCGCCGGGTCGAGGGCGACGACGCCGCAGGCGATCGGCGCCTGGAGCCCGCACCCGGGCCGCCCGGTCCCGGTGATCCCCTCGTCGAGCGCCGCGTACACCCGCTCCTCCACGGGGCGGCCGGCGAAGCCTGCCGTACCGAGCAGCTCCGGATCCGCCGGCGCGACCCAGGTCGCGAGGCGCGCCGCGGCGACGAGGCGCGTCGGGGCGCCGGCGTCGAGGACCTGCCCGGGCGCGGGCGCTGCCCCGGGGGTGAGCACGTCGATCGCCCGGACGCCGTACACGCCACCGCCGAGGTCGTCGGGCGTCGCCGCCCAGACCCGCGTCCTGCTGCCCGGGGTGACGGCCAGGGCGACGGGCTGGAACCCGAGCGCGCCGCTCCTCACGGACGCCTGCGCGGCCGCGACGTCGATGGCGATGGCGTCGCCGCCGCCGGTCCGCGTGAAGGTCACGACGGCGGCCTGCTCGCCGGCGAGCGCCGCCACGATCTGCACGGCGCCCGGCGCGTCGGGGTCGGGCGCGAGCGCCGCGAGGGCGAGGACGTCCGCGCCGAGGTCCACCTCCCCCACGACGGCGCCGTCCGCCGCCCAGGTCCGGATCATCTGGAGCCGCGAGTCGCCGGCCGAGACCGCGACCAGGAGATCCGGCTTGAGATCCCCGAGATCGCCGGACGCGAGCAGGGCGGGCCTCCCCGGCAACGGGTAGACGAGCCCGCGGAGCGGGATGGGCGCGGCGACGAGCGAGTCGTCCACCCCGTCCACGATGCTGACGTCGTTCGCGCCCGCGTTCGCGACCGCGATGTGCGGGAAGTACGGACGCGAAGGGTTCGTCGGGTCGAGGTCGTGCTTCGTCGTCACGCCCCGGAACACGGCGACGGAGGACGGCTCGTCGAGGAGCGCGCCCGTGGAGGGCGCCGACTTGCTCGTGCAGGCGGCGAGGGCCGCGGCTCCGAGGACGGCTGCGACGCGGACGGCGACCCTCACGGCGTTCCTCCGGTGATCCGGCGCTGCGCGCCCCCTGCGAACGACGCCCGGTCGGGCGCGTCGAGCGGCACGTCGATCGGGGTGACGAAGCTGTCCCGCCAGGACCCGACGTACACGCGGCCCATCGTGCCGACGAGGTCGGGATCGACCGCGAGGCCGTAGGGATCGTGCCCGAGCACGGGCGCGCCGGTCGCCCCGGAGGCCGACGGCCGCCCGAAGACGGAGACCGCGAGCGTCTCGTCGTCGTAGATCCAGAGCTCGCCGTCGCCGACCGCGAGCGCCACCACGACGTCGCGCATGCCCGAGCGCAGGGGCGACGAGGGCAGCACCCGGACGTCCTGCGCGCCGCGCCCGATCGACAGCGCGCGCACGACCTGCGGCTGGACGCCGCCGCGCGACGACTCGAGGAGGTCGATCACGAGGAGGAGCCCTCCGTAGTCGGTGGTGCGGCCCCCGGCGACGGCGGCCGACGCGACGTCGTAGAGGCGCGCGGTCAGGTACGCCCGCTGCGGAGCGCCCGGGAACGGGTGGGCGAGCGCGATCGAGTGGAGCTCGATCCCCGCGGGCAGCGACGGGAAGGTGGCCTGGCCGATGGAGCAGGCGCCCGCGCCGGCGGCCCCGACCGTGCAGCCCGCGAGCTCGACCCAGCGGAACGGCGTCGGGCTCCCGGTCGCGAGCCCCGCGAGGTACAGCCGGTCGTGGGTCGGGTCGTACGCGAACCCGCGGACCGGGCCGGCGCCGACGCTCATGGTCCGGACCGTCCCGACGGAACCGGGGGAGAGGTCGACCTCGCTCACCCACGCGGCGCCGTGCTGCGCGCTGAGGTAGCTGACGAACGCCCGCGCCCGACCGCCGCCGCACGCGACCGCGGCCGGCAGCGGATCCCCGTACGTGCCGGTGATCGGGATCCCGCACTGCTCGCAGGAGAGCACCGGCGCGGACGCGCCGACGCGGAGCACGTTCAGCGTGTTCGACCCGCGCGTCGCGAACACCGCGAGCGAGTCGGGGAGCCCGCAGGCCGACTTGTTCGCGACGGCGAGGTCGCCCGCGAAGCTCCTCACGTTGACGGCGCCGACGACGCGCACCGTGTCGAGCGAGGACGGATCGAGGGCGAGGACGCTGCCGCCCGCTCGCGTCGTCGTAGAGCAGGTCGGCGTTCGACGAGGCGACCAGGAGCCGGCCCTCGTCGACGGCGAGGCCGGTCGGCATGTGGAAGCGGTCGAGCGGGCCGGGCTCGGTCTTCGCCGTCCCGCCGCACGCCACGACGAGCGCCGCCGCGCACCACGCAAGCCTTCGCAAGGCAGTCCTCCTCACGCCCGGGGCTGCTGCGCCTGCGGGGGAAGCTCGGCCTGGATCTTCCGGAAGTCCGCGAGATCCGCGAACAGCGAGGCGACCCGCCGCATCAGCCCGAGCCGGTTCGCTCGCAGCGCCGGCTCCTCCGCCATGACGAGCACGTCGTCGAAGAACCTGGCGACCGCCGGCTCGAGCGTGGCGACGTTCCGGAGCACGGCCGGGTAGTTCCGGTGCTCGCGCAGCGTGATCGCCTCCGCCTCCACGCGCTCCAGCTCGGAGAGCAGCAGGCGCTCGGCGTCGTCGCGGAGCAGCGCGGGATCGACCCGCGCCGCGCCGGGCCCGCCGGCCTTCTCCTGGATGTTCGCGACCCGCTTGAAGGCGAGCGCGAGCGGGAGGAAGTCTGGGCGCGCCTTCACCTCGGCGAGCGCCTCGAGCCGCTGGCGGGCGTCGACGACGTCGTCGAACCCCGCGGCGAGCACCGCCTCCACCAGGTCGGACGGGAACTCCTCGCTCCACTGCGCCTTCAGCCGCCCGCGCACGAAGTCGAGCACCTGCTCGGCGACGACCGCCCGGTCCTGCGCGAGCCGGACGCCCTGGAGCGCGTTCAGCGTCTCCTCGACGGCCGCGGCGAGCGACAGGTGGTACCGGCGATCGAGCACGAGGCGCAGGATCCCGATCGCCGCGCGCCGGAGCCCGAAGGGATCGGCCGCGCCGGTGGCCTTCTCGCCGACGCCGATGATGCCGACGAGCTGGTGGAGCCGGTCCGCGAGCCCGACCAGCGCGCCGAGGTCGCCGCGCGGCATCTCCCCCGCGGCGCCGACGGGCCGGTAGTGGTCCTCGATCGCGTCGGCGATCTCGGCCTTGATCCCCTCGTTGCGCGCGTAGTGCGCGCCCATGATGCCCTGCAGCTCGGGGAACTCGCCCACCATCCCGGCGGTGAGGTCGGTCTTCGCGAGCCGCGACGCCTCGAGGACGTCCGGGACGAGCGCCTCCTTCCCGAGCGCGCGCGCGAGCGCGCTCGCGATCGCGCCGATCCGGTGGGTGCGGTCGAGCTCGCTCCCGAGCTTCGCCTGGTAGGTGCGGCGGCCGAGCGCCTCGATCCGGTCGCGCAGCTTCCTCTTCTTGTCCTCCTCGAAGAAGAACCGGGCGTCCGCGAGGCGGGCGCGGAGCACCCGCTCGAAGCCGTGGCGCGAGACCTTCGGGTCCTTCACCGGCGTGCCCGCGACCGCGACGAAGCGGTTCTTGAGCTTGCCTGCGGCGTCGACCACGGCGAAGTAGCGCTGGTGGCTCCTCATCTCCGAGACGACCACCTCGGGCGGGAGGTCGAGGTTCTGCCTCTCGAACTCGCCGGCGATCGCGGTCGGGAGCTCGACCAGGTTCGTGACCTCGTCGACGAGCCCCGGGTTCTCGAGGGCGCGCCCGCCGGCCGCCTTCGCCGCGCGCGCGACCTCGCGCTCCACGAGGGCGCGGCGCTCGACCGGGTCGACGACCACGAAGGCCTTCCGGAGCTTCGCGACGTAGTCCTCGGGCTTCCCGGTGAGCCGGATCGCCTTCGGGGCCTTGAAGCGGTGGCCGTAGGTCACCGAGCCGGAGACGACCTCGCCGAAGCGCACCTTGAGCGGGCGCCCGCCGTGGAGCGCGACCATCCACCGGATCGGCCGCGCGAAGGTGACGTCGTCCCAGCGCGAGCGCATCGACTTGCGGAACTTGAGCCCTGGACGAGCCGCTCGAGCAGCGCGGGGAGGACCTGCTCCGCCTTGCGCCCCTTCTCGACCTTCGTCACCGCGAGCCGCTCGCCCTTGGGCGTCGCGACGCGCTGGAGGTCCGAGACCTCGACGGACTGGCTGCGCGCGAACCCGAGCGCCGCCGCGGTGGGCTTCCCCTCGGCGTCGAACGCGTGCGCGACGGGCGGCCCGAGCGCCTCGGTCCTCGCGTCCGCCTGCTTCGCGGCGACGTCGCGCGCCCACACGGCGAGCCGCCGGGGCGTGCCGAGCGCCTTCACCTCGCCGTGCACCAGCCGCGCGTCGTCGAGCGCCCTGGCGAGCTCGCGCTGCAGCTGCTCGAGCGCCGAGGGGACGAAGCCCGCCGGGATCTCCTCCGCGCCGATCTCGAAGAGAAGGTCCGCCATGGTCACTTCGCCTCCCGCGCCTCGCGCGCCGCTCGCGCCGCCTCGACCGCCTTCTTCCGCGCGGCGGGCGGGAGCAGCGGAAATCCCAGCACCTCGCGCGAGTCCAGGTAGCCCTTCGCGCACTCGTGCGCCAGGGCGCGGACGCGGCCGATGTACGCCGCGCGCTCCGTGACGCTGATCGCGCCGCGGGCGTCGAGGTTGTTGAACGTGTGCGAGCACTTCAGGCAGTAGTCGTAGGCGGGCAGCGGGAGCTTCGCGGCGATGAGCCGCTTGCACTCCGCCTCGTAGGTGTCGAACAGCCCGAAGAGCATCTTCGGATCCGAGGCGCGGAACGAGTACTCGCTCATCTCCACCTCGTTCCGGTGGAAGACCTCGCGGTACTTCACGCCCTTCACCCACTCGACGTCGAAGACGTTCTCCACGTCCTGCAGGTACATCGCGATGCGCTCGAGCCCGTAGGTCAGCTCGGCCGCGACCGGCCGCACCTCGAACCCGCCCGCCTGCTGGAAGTAGGTGTACTGGGTGATCTCCATCCCGTCGCACCACACCTCCCAGCCGAGGCCCCAGGCGCCGAGCGTCGGGCTCTCCCAGTCGTCCTCGACGAAGCGGATGTCGTGCTCGAGCGGGTCGATGCCGATGGCCCGCAGCGACCCGAGGTAGATCTCCTGCACGTCCGGCGGGTTCGGCTTCAGGATCACCTGGAACTGGTGGTGCTGGTAGAGACGGTTCGGGTTCTCGCCGAAGCGCCCGTCGGCCGGCCGGCGCGACGGCTCGACGTACGCGACGCTCCACGGCTCGGGTCCGAGGACGCGCAGGTAGGTCGCCGGGTTCATGGTGCCGGCGCCGACCTCCTGGTCGTAGCCCTGCGCGAGGATGCAGTTCCGGCTCGCCCAGTACGACTGGAGCTTCAGGATGAGGTCCTGGAAATACACGAGTCTTCTCCTCGGGTTCCCGGCCGCCGGACGGCGAACGCGCGGCCTCCGGGCTTCGGGAATCGGCACGGTAGGGCCGTAAAGCCGCGATGTCAAATGCAGATTCCGCCCTTCGCGGGGGCGAGTCAGTCGCCGAGCAGCGGCCCGATCTCGTCGAGGAACCGGCGCGCCGCGAGGCGGTGGCCGAGGTGGTGCTCGACGAACGCGCCGAGGGCGTCCCGGGCCTCGCGCCCGGCGGGGGGCGGCAGCGCGTCCGGCGTCGCGGCGGCGAGCCCGCCCTCGGCGAGGCGCACGAGCGCGGCGAGCGACCCGGGAGCGAGCGCGGGCGCGGACGGCGAGGCGAGCCGCTCGCACGCGCGGCACAGGACGCCTCCGTGCCCGGGATCGAGGCGCACCGGGCGGTCGCGGGGGAGCGCGCCCCCGCAGGCGGCGCACGCGTCGAGCCGCGGCAGGAGCCCGGCCGCGCGCAGCGCGCCGAGCTCGAAGGCGCGCAGCCCCGCCGGCCGCGCCGGGGCGGCGTCGAGCGCGGCGAGGTAGGCGACGAGCAGCTCGAAGAGCTCGTCGTGGGGCTCGTGATCGCGGACGAGCTCGCGCGCCAGCTCCGCCGCGTACGCCGCGCAGGCGATCCGGGCGAGGTCGCCGCGGATCGCGCCGAACGCATGGACGCTCGCGACGGAGTCGAGCCCGAGCAGGTCGGCGCCGGGCCGCTCCCGCACCTCCGCGGTGACGAGCGTGAACGGCTCGAGCGAGCCGCCGAAGCGCCGTCGCGAGGCGCGAGCACCGCGGGCGAACGCCGCCACCTTCCCCCGCTCGCGCGAGAGGAAGGTCACGACACGGTCCGCCTCGCCCGTGTCCACGGTGCGGAGGACGACCCCGGTCAGCTTCCAGCGCGTCACCCGCCGGGAACCTACCAGCGCGCCACGTACCGCGCGAACCCCGGCCCGGAGATCTCGATCGACACCTGCGGGGCCTTCGCGCGCGAGACCTCGAGCGCCGCAGCGAACGCGGCGCCGTACGCGCCCAGGACGAGCTCGTCGTAGAGGCCCGCCGGGTGCGTGAGGGTCACGCGCGCCCCGTCATCCGAGAAACCCTCGAACTCGAGGCTCGAGCCGCGGTGGAAGTTCCCCCATCGCTTCCCGGCGTGGCGCAGCATCGCCTCCGGCGAGACCACCGACATCAGGAGCCGGTAGAGCGGGCTCGAGAAGAGCGCGAGGTTCCGCTGCCGGATCCAGGCGAGGACCTCCGCGACGGAGTAGCGCCGCTGCTCCGCGACCGCGTGGATGAGCGCGCACAGCCTGACCTCCGGCACCCATTCGCTGTCCATCGGCGGGTCGGCGACGAACGGCTGCAGGACCGCCGGCAGCCGGCGCAGCACCTCCGGCGGCTGCCCCTCGAGCACGTTCCGCACGAGCGAGCCCTTCGCCTGCGCACCCGGATGCGCGTCGAGCCCGCCGGGCATGCCGGTGAGGTACCGCTCGAAGCTCGGACCCCGCCCCGCGTTCCTCACCCAGGCCCCCCGGCCGGTCCAGCCACACGCGAAGACGCCATGATACCGCGCCCGCGCCGCGGCGTCTCGGCGCCGGACGTCGTCTGGACGGACGATCCTAGCGGAGGAGCGCCCACGCGATCGCCGCCGCGGCCGCCAGGCCGACCGCGACGAGCGCGAGCGGCAGCGGCCGCGCCGAGCCCGCCCGCTCGCGGCGGCTCCCGCCCTCCGCCGGGCCCACCGCCTCCTCGAACCGGAGCACCACCTCGTCGGCGTCGAGCCCGACCGCCGCGGAGTACGCGCGCAGGTACCCGACCGCGTACGCGCGAGGCGGCATCCGCGCCTCCTCGCCCGACTCGAGCGCCTCGATCGCTCCGGGCGCGAGCTTCAGCCGGCGGGTGACCTCGTCGCGCGCCAGCCCGCGAAGCTCGCGCTCGCGCTCGAGCCAGCGGCCGAACGCGGCGAGCCGCTCTCCGTTTCCCGAGGAGTCGTCGATCACGGGGCTACTCGAGGAGGGAGAGGCTGCGGCGGCACTCCTCGCCGTCCGCGGTGCCGTCGCCGAGCTCGCGGCAGCGCTGGAACGCCTCGCGCGCGCCGCCGACGTCGCCCGACTTCATCCGCGCCAGCCCGAGCTGCAGGTGGGCGTCCGGGATCTTCTCGCAGTAGCGCGTGTACGCCGAGAGCTCCTCGAGCGCCTCCTTCATGCGCTTCTCGTCGAGGAGCACGCGGCCGAGATCGCGGCGGCCGCGGCAGTAGCCCGGCGCCGACGAGACGCACGAGCGCAGCTGCGCGAGCCCCTCGTCGCGCCGTCCCATGCGGTAGATGGCGAGCCCCTTGTTGCACCGGGCCAGGTACGGCTCCTTGTACAGCATGTTCTCGAGCGCGGCGTCGAACTCGCGGATCGCCTCCGCCGAGCGGCCGGTGCGGGCGAGCAGCTGACCGAGGTCGTTGTGCGCCTCCGAGAACGAGGGCCGTGCGGCGATCGCCAGGCGGTAGGCCTTCTCGGCCTCCTCGAGCCGGCCGAAGCCCAGGTCGAGCACGAGCGCCCGGCCACGGTGCGCGTCCGCGAAGCCGTCGTCGACCGCGAGCGCCGCGTCGAACTCCCGGAGCGCGTCCGGGTAGCGGCCTGCCCGCAGCGCCTCCGCCCCCAGATCGTGGTGGATGTCGGCCGTGCGCCGGTCCTTCGACGACGTACCGTGGGCGCAGGCGAGCGCGGTGACCGCGGCGAGCGCGGCGAGGCGAGGGAGCGTGCTTCGAGGGGTCATGAGCGCTCTAGAACGAGGCGAGGAGTCGAGCGAGCTGGGAAGGATCCTGCGAGGCGGGCTTCGCGCCCGGTCGCGGGGGCCGCGACCTCGCCGGGAGGGCGTGGCTGCGAGAAGAGCGGGATGCGCCCGAGCGTCTTCTCCTGCACGTCGGGGCCGAGGTTCCGGTAGTTCAGGTTGTCGAGCATGAACCCCATGGACTCGAGGAACTGGAGGCCCTCCACCTCGACCTGCCGGTACTCCTCGACCGTGAGCTGCCGGCGGTCGTTGACGTAGACCACGTTCTCCCCGCTCTTCGGGAGGTGGAGCGCGACGTAGATCGACAGGGTGCCGTTGGCGTTCCGGATCCCGACGAGGTGGCCTGACACCTGCTGCGACGCCTTGCCCGGGATCGAGACCTGCGGCTGGTTGATGCTCTCGACGATCGCGACGACCTGCTCGCGCGCCGCGGGGATCCACGTCAAGCTCGGCTCCGGCTGGAACACGCGTTCTCCTGGCGCCGCTCAGCGCGCCTCGATGACGAACTCCTCGGTGCGGTCGTCCATCTCGGCGGCGGTGCGGGTGGTCTCCACCAGCGGCACGTCTATCATGAGGTGGTCGCCCCCGACGTTGCCCTCGCCCACGACCACCCGGAGCGCCGCGTCCTGCGTGACGGCGAGCCGCTGGCCGGCGATCCGCTTCGTGGCCGCGAGGGTGAGCTTGTTCGGTCCGGGGCGGAGGTACTTCGTGATCTCCATCACCGCCGAGGGCTCGGTCGACTTCACCTCCCGGATCCACTGCGCGTTGATGAAGATCGCGAGGTCGTACTGCGGCCCGGGCGTGGACTGCTCGGTCGCGATGAAGTACCGGCGGCTCACCTTGGCGGGCGCCGCCGTGGGAGCCGGGCCGACCGGAGCGCGCGCGGAGGCGCTCCCGCCCGAGCCCGGCGGCGGCGCCTTCGAGGCGTCGTCTCCCGTGGTGCGGACCGCGTACCCCTTCGCCTGGATGTTCACGTTCCCCTTGTCGTCGATCGTGACGGTGCAGTTCTCGAACCGCTCGTTCGTGACGCCGTCGATGTCGATGCCGTTCAGCGTGATCGAGGGCGCGGCGGCGGCGGGGCCGGCCGCGCCGAGCAGCGCGAACGCGAGCGACAGTGCAAGTGGGCGCATCCTCTCGACTTCCTAGCCCCCCACGGGCGTACGCGTCAAGGAACCGGCAGGCGGGGCGCTCGCCGGCCCTGTGCAGACGCGCGGGAGCCCCTCCGCATTCCAGCGCGGCCCTCTAGACGCCGCGCGCCTCGGCGCCCCAGACGACCTTGTGGATCTGGAGCGAGAGGCGGGCGTCGAGCCCGCTCTCGAGCAGCCAGCGCGCGAGGTCCTTCGCGTCGACCTGTCCCCACGCCGGCGAGAACAGGACCTGGAGCCGCTCCTCCAGCCGGTGCAGCCGCACGATCTGCTCGGACCAGCGGAAGTCCTCCTCGGAGCAGACGACGAACTTCACCTCGTCGTGCGGCATGAGCCCGTGGAGGTAGCGCAGATCGGTCGCGGGCTCGCCGGAGCCGGGGGTCTTCACGTCGACGATCCGGATGGCGGCCGGCGGGAGCTCGTCGAGCGGCCGCTGCCCGTGCGTCTCGATCGCGACCTCGCAGCCGCGCGCGATGAGCTCCTCGACCAGCGCCGGCAGTCCCCGCTGCAGCATGGGCTCGCCGCCGGTCAGCATGACGAACCGGGTCGGATGCCTCGCGACCTCCGCCAGGATCTGGTCGGGCGTCATGTCGGTGCCGCCCTCGAACGCGTACGCCGTGTCGCAGTAGCCGCAGCGCAGGTCGCACCCGGTGAACCGGACGAAGACGCACGGCCTCCCGGCGCGGCTGCCCTCGCCCTGGATGGAGAAGAAGATCTCGGTGACCCGCATCGGCCCCTTTGTAGCGCAGCGGGCCGGACCGCGCGACCGGGCTAACGGGCCGGCACGGGGTCGGCGTAGGCGACCGCGGGCGCTCGCTCCTCGCCCCACGCGCGCCGGAGCCGGCGGACCTCGGCGGCGACCTTCCGCGGATACGCCCGGAACCGGTCCGGGATCTCCCCCGGCGCCTCCCGCAGGTACCCCAGGATCCGGTTCGGCCCCGCGTTGTAGGCCATCAGCGCGACCTCCTCGCGGCCGAACGCGTCGAGCAGCCGGCGAAGGTAGCGGATGCCGGCGCGGACGTTGACCTCGGGATCGTACGCGTCGTCGTCCCACTCGAACCCGCCCGCTCCACCTCGCGGCGCAGCGTCGGCTCGCGGAGCTGCATGAGCCCGTGCGCGCCGCGATCGGAGCGCGCGTCGACCTCGTACGACGACTCGACCTCGATGAGCGCCAGCACGAGCAGCGGGTCGATGCGGGCGAGCTCCGCCTCGACCACGAGCGTCCGCGCCAGGCTGCGGCGATCGCCGTCGTCGAGCCCGGGCATCCTGAGCGCGAGCCGCTCGTCCACGCGCACCACCCAGCCTGGCCGGCCGGGCTCACCCCCGTCGAGCGCGGCTCTGCCGTGGAGGACGGCGCCCGCCTCGCCGAGGCGCGCGGGGATCATCACCGCGGCGCAGAACGCCATCACCCCGAGCGCGACGCGCGCGTGGCGCCTGGGCGCGCCGCTCCTCATCCGGCGTGCTTCTCCTGCGCGAGCGCCTCGACCCGCGCCGACACCTCGTCGACGCGCTTCTGCAGCGCCTCGATGTCGGCGTGGGTCGGGATCCGGAAGCGGTTCGCCGTGCGCCGCACCGCGTCGTCGATCGCCTTCTCGAGCTCGCGGCGCTGCGTGGTGAGCCGATCGCCGAAGTCGCGCGCGTGGCGCTTCACGTCGTCCGGGGAGAACCCCGCGACGTCGGCGAGCTTCCCGAGGACCTTCTCGGCCTCGGCCTCCGCCGCGTTCACGCCCGCGAGCGCGCTGGACCAGGCGTCCTTGAACATCTCCTGGATGTCCGGCATCCCTCTAGCTCTCCGCCGCCGGCCGCGCGGCCTTCTTCGTCGCCTTCCGGGCGCCCTTGCTCAGCTTCCTCGCCAGGCGATCGATCTCCCGGGACAGCTCCTCGACCTGGTCGCGAGACGCGACGCCGAGGAACGCGATGGCCCGGCCCTGCAGGTCGACCATCCGATCCATCGCCTCCGCCCGGAACGTCTCCGCCCGGCCGCGCCACTCGGCGGCCCGCTCGGCGGCCCGCTCGACGCCCTGCTCGCGGAACTTCTCGATGCGGTGCTTCATCTCGGGGAAGGTCCAGTCCTGCTTCGACAGCTTCTGGACGATCTGCTCGATTTCCTTACGGCTCGCACGTCCCCTGACCATGAGGTCCTTGAGGACGCGCTCCGCCTCCTCCTCGAACTGCTCGAGTCGCGCCTGCGCCGCCTCGATCGGTTCCCTCAGGAACTCCGGAACCTTGACTGCTCGGCTACCGTTCGCCTTCTGCGTGTCCATGACGTCTCCCGGGGCTTCGGCACTTCCTGCCCACGGCCCCACCATAACGCAGTGCGTTATCAGGGTCAAAGCGACAATGCGCCGCGTTACGTTCGGGACGCGTCGGCCCCCACCGCGTCCTCGACCCGGGCGTACCCGTCCCGGACCAGCAGCCGCGTGAGCCCCTCGTTCACCTGCCGGACGAACGCCGGCCCCCCGTACACGAGGCCCGTGTAGACCTGCACGAGCGAGGCGCCGGCGCGAATCTTCGCATAGGCCGACTCCGCCGACATCACACCACCGGCGCCCACGATGGGGATGCGCCCCGCGGCGCGCGCGGCGCAGCGCCGCACGACCGAGGTCGCGAGCGCCTCGAGCGGCGCGCCGGAGAGTCCGCCCTGCTCGCGCGCGAGCGGATGGCCCTCGACCCCGGCGCGGGAGAGGGTCGTGTTGGTGGCGACGATCCCGGAGACGCCTGCCGCGATCGCGACGTCGACCGCCTCGTCGAGTGCCTCCGGCGCCAGATCGGGCGCGAGCTTCACGAGCAGCGGCTTCCCGGGCGCCCGCTCCGCGAGGCGTCCGACGCACGCGCGCAGGAGCCGGTCGAGCGCGGCCGCCTCCTGCAGCTGGCGCAGCCCCGGCGTGTTCGGCGACGAGATGTTCACGACGAGGTAGTCGGCGTACGGGTGGAGCCGGTCGATGCACGCGAGGTAGTCCGAGACCGCCTCCTCGTTCGGCGTCACCTTGTTCTTCCCGACGTTGACGCCGACCGGCCCGAGCCGCGCCTCGCGCGGCAGGGCCGCGAGCCGGGCCGCGCAGACCTCCGCCCCCTCGTTGTTGAAGCCCATCCGGTTCACGAGCGCGCGGTGCTCGGGCAGCCGGAAGAGGCGCGGCCGGTCGTTCCCCGCCTGCGGCCTGGGCGTGATGGTGCCGATCTCCACGTGGGAGAAGCCGAGCCCGAACAGCCCGGCGACCGCGACGTCGCCCTTGTCGAACCCCGCGGCGAGGCCGATCGGCGAGTCGAACTCGAGCCCGAGGACCTTCACCCCCAGGGCGGGCGACGGCACGGCCCGGCGGCGCCGCGCCTGCCGCGGCGTCACGCGGCGCAGGACCCGGTGCGCGAGGCGGTGGGCGCGCTCGGGATCGAGCCGGAACAGGAGCCAGCGGAGTGCGGGCCAGAGCATCGCGCGCTTCTCTACACGATCCTCGCGAGCGCCGCGAGGGCGCGCGCGCCCCTCACAGCTGCTTCACCATCACGATCGCGTCCTCGCGCTCCTCGGCGTAGTAGTTCGCCCGCGTCCCGACGTGCCGGTAGCCCATCCCGAGGTACAGGGCGATCGCGGGGGCGTTGGAGCGTCGGACCTCGAGCGTCGAGAGCCGCGCGCCCCGCCGGCGCCCCTCCTCCTCCGCGGCCTCCATGAGCGCGCGCCCGATGCCGCGGCGCCGCGCCGCGAGCGCGCTCGCCACGTTGAGGACGTGGACCTCGTCGTGGACGAGCCAGAAGACGATGTAGCCGACCACGGGGCCGCCGGGGCCGTCCTCGGCGAGGAGCAGCCGCGACCAGGAGTGCTCGAGCTCGCGCTCGATGAGCTCCCGGGACCACGGGTGGAGGAAGCCCTCCTTCTCGATCTCGAGGACGCGGTCCACGTCCTCCTTGCCCGCCTGGCGCAGGGCGACGCCCTCCGCGGGCGGGGTCGGCTCGACGGGGCGGCGCATCACCCACCGTCCCTCGCGCCGAGTCGCCCGACGATCCGGATCTCGGCGCGCCCGCGCAGCTCGTCGAGGAGCTCGCGGACGTGGCCCGTCGCCTTCTCCTCGGCGAGCGCGGCGCGCGCGGCCTCGCGCGCCGGCGCGCCGGCCCCGAGCGCGCCGCGGTCGCGGAGCCACCGGTCCACCTCGTCGTCCCCGACGAGCGCCGTCCGGCCGACCCGGCTCTGCACGTACCGCTCGACCCGCGCCATCCGGGCGAGCGTCGCGACGAGCTCGTCCTCCGTCAGCTCCGCCCGCTCCAGGAACCGCGCGTAGAGCGCGGCGCTCGCGAACCGGCCCTGGAAGCGCCGCAGCTCGGCGAGCACCGCCTCCCGGTCGACCTCGGCGAGCTGGAGCTTCGTGGCCTCGTCCGCGACCAGCATCTGATCGAGCAGCCACTCGAGCGCCGCGCGCAGGGCCGCGCGGTCGAGCGTCGCCGAGGCGGCCTCGATGGCCCCGCGCGAGACGAGCGCGATCCGGGCCTCCTCGACGAGCTTCGTCCAGGTGACGATCCTCGGGGCGGCCGACGGCGGGTTGCGGACCACCGCGACGATCTCCTCGACCACGCGCCCCTCGGGCGTCCCGGCCCCGGCGGCGATGGAGAGGGCGAGGGCGGCGGCGGCGAGCATGCCCCCATTCTAGCCCGGGCGCGGCGCGCCGGCCCGGCGGGGGCATGCGGTCGTTGACGCCCCTGGCGAAAGCGTTACGTTGCCCGCGTGCCGCATCGCGACCTCTACGAGATCCTGGGCGTCTCCCGGACTGCGTCCGCCGAGGAGATCAAGAAGGCCTACCGCAAGCTCGCGAAGCAGCACCACCCGGACGTGAACCCCGGGAACAAGGCCGCCGAGGAGAAGTTCAAGGAGTTCACCGCCGCGTTCGAGGTGCTCTCGGACGAGAAGAAGCGGAAGCTGTACGACGAGTTCGGCGCCGACGCCCTCCGCACCGGGTTCGACGAGAAGCGCGCCGAGGAGGTGCGCCGCTGGCGCCGGCAGGGCGCCCCCCCGGGCGGCATGCCGTTCGACTTCGGCGACTTCGCGACGGTGGACGTCGGCCAGTACGGAGCGTTCGACTTCGGCACGATCTTCGGGGACCTGTTCGGCGGCGGACGGGGCGGGCGCGGCGCGCGCGTCCACCGGGGCCCCGCTCCGGCGGCGGGTCCGGACGCGATCGCCGATCTCGAGATCTCGCTGCGGGACGCGGTGCTCGGGGCGGAGCGGGACGTGCGGCTGGACGGCAGGACGCTGCGCGTCCGGATCCCCGCGGGCGTCGACGACGGCTCGCAGATCCGCCTCGCCGGCCAGGGAGGTCCGGGAGCCCGCGGCGGCCCGGCCGGCGACCTGTTCCTGAAGGTGAAGGTGCGCGAGCACCCGCACGTCCGGCGGGACGGGAAGGACCTCGAGATCGACCTGCCCGTCACGGTCCCCGAGGCGGTCGACGGCGCGGAGGTCCGCCTCCCCACGTTCGAGGGGCCGGTGAGCCTGCGTGTCCCCAAGGGAGCGCAGAGCGGGATGCGGCTCCGGCTCCGCGGCAAGGGGCTGCCCGACCTCCACGGGGGCGCGCGGGGCGACCTCTACGCGCTCGTCCAGATCGTGCTCCCCGCGGAGAGCGACGCGCTCCGCAAGGCGGTCCGCTCGCTCGAGGCGCTCTACGAGGGCGACCCGCGCGCGGGCATCTCGTTGTAGAAGGTGCGCATGGGACTGTTCGGACTGTTCGGGTCGAAGGAGGAGCGCGACAAGGCCACGCTCCGCAAGCTCGCGAAGAAGCTGACCGAGCGCTACGGCCCGCCCGAGAACCGCCAGGGGGCGATCACGCAGCTCGGCGAGATGGGGACGCCGGAGGCGCTCGAGACGCTCTGCCTGCGCTTCACCGTGCGGATCGAGACCGGCATCACCGACGACGAGGAGAAGGAGACCACCCGGGGCATCCTCGTCGACGCCGGCGCCGCCGCGATCCCGCCGATCGAGAAGTTCGTGACCGAGCAGGAGGACGGCATCGCCTGGGGGCTCCGGGTGCTCGCCGACCTCGCCCCCGCCGAGAAGGTCCGCGAGGTGGCGCTGCGGGAGCTGACCCGCCTCGGCCGCATCTACACGCGCGATCCGGAGAAGAAGCTCGTCCTGCTGAAGTGGCTCGCCGAGCACCACGCCGGGACGGGCGGCCCCGAGGTCGAGGCGGCGCTGCTCCCGCTCCTCGAGGACTTCTCGGACGACGTGCGGATCAGCGCGACGCGCGCCCTGGCGGTGCTCGCGCCGGGCGACGCGGCCCGCGACGGGCTCATCCAGCTGCTCCTGCGCGATCGGGACAACGCCCGCGTCCGCGGCGAGGTGCTCGACGCGCTCGCCCAGCTCGGCGCGGACGTGAAGGGCCATCGCCCGAGCGTCGAGGTGCTGCTCGTCGAGCCGTTCTTCCTCGATCGCGAGGGCCGGGTGAAGAAGCGCGTCTGACGCGCTGCCCGGTCAGGCCACCGGTCAGCGCCGTGACCGCCCCGCGCGGTGCGTCGCCGCGGGGCGCTGCGGGGTCGGCGGATGTGCTCTAGACTCGCGTCGTGACCGAGCCGCGCGCGCCCGCAGCACCCCCTCCTCCGCGCCCGCAAGCTCCCTCCCCTCCACGCGGCCCGCTCACGCGCTGGTTCGAGCCGGTGAAGGTCCCGCTCGAGGCCGCCGAGGAGCTCCGGGCGCTCGCCGCGCGCGGGAGCCTCGTCTTCGTGATGCGGTCCTCGTCGCTGCTCGCGTACCTCTACCTGCGCTGGTTCCTGCGACGCTCCGGGCTGCCGCCCCTCCGCGCCGCGCAGGGGCTCGTGGGCGTCCTCGCCTCGCTCGCGAGGGTCCGGCGATCGCGCCGGGCCTTCGAGGACGCGCTCGCCGCGGGCGACGCGTCGGTGGTCTTCCTCGGGCGGGCGAGCTCGCACGACCCGTTCTCGACGATCGTCCGGGCGCAGCGCGGCCTGTTCCAGCCGATCCTGCTCGTCCCCGCCCTGCTCGTCTGGAGCCGCCGCGCCCAGAAGCTCAAGCCGTCGGTCTGGGACGTCCTGTTCGGCTCGCCCGAGGCGCCCTCCGCGTTCGCGAACGCGATCGCGTTCGTCCGGAACGTCCGGCGCGCGTTCTTCCACGTCGGCCGGGCGGTGGACCTGAAGGCCACGCTCGCCGAGCGGGCGCAGGAGCCGGACGCGGTCGTCGCCCGGAAGGTCCGCGGCGTCCTCCACCAGCACCTCGCCCGGGAGTTCCGGACCGCGGTCGGCCCGCCGCTCAAGGCCCCCTCCCGCGTCCGCGAGAAGGTGCTGCGCGATCGCGGCCTCCGCGGGACGATCGAGGCGATCGCGCGCGAGCGCGGGAAGGAGCCCTGGGCGGTCGCGCGGGAGGCGGAGAAGGCGCTGCGCGAGATCGCGAGCCGCTACGACCCGCGGTTCGTCCAGCTCCTGCGGCCCCTGCTCGCGTGGATCTTCCGCCGCCTGTACACGAGCATCGAGGTGGACGAGGAGGGGCTCGCCCGCGTGAAGCGCGCCGCGGCGGGCGCGCCGATCGTCCTCTGCCCGAGCCACAAGAGCTACATCGACTTCCTGGTCCTGCCGCTCATCCTGTTCGACCACGGCATGACGACGCCGCACGTCGCGGCCGGCATCAACCTCGCGTTCTGGCCGTTCGACAAGATCGCGCGCCGCGGCGGCGCCTTCTTCATCCGCCGCAAGGTGAAGGGCGACCGGATCTACACCGCGGTCCTCCGCGCGTACGTGAAGCACCTGCTGCGCGACCGGTTCCCGCAGGAGTTCTACGTCGAGGGAGGCCGGAGCCGCACCGGGAAGCTCCTCTTCCCCAAGACCGGCCTCGTGTCGATGGAGGTGGACGCCTGGCTCGAGGGGGCGGCCGACGACGTGCTCTTCGTGCCGATCGCGATCGACTACGAGAAGCTCATCGAGGCGTCCTCGTACGCGCGCGAGCTCGCCGGCGGGGAGAAGGAGAAGGAGAGCCTGAGGGGCCTCGTCGGCGCGGTGCGCGTCCTCGCCCGTCGCTACGAGCGGGTCTACGTCCAGTTCGACGAGCCGATCTCGCTCCGCGCGGCGGCCGAGGCGCGGATCGGCGGCGCGGCGGGGCTCACCGTGGACGACGCCTGGGCCGGCGAGGAGGCGCGCGCGGTCGCCGCGCCGCTCGAGCCGGGCCGCGACGCCTCCGCGGACTCGAAGCGCCGCCTCGTCCAGGGCCTCGCGAACCGGATCGCCTACGGGATCAGCCGCGCCGTCACGATCACGCCGGTCGGCCTGGTCGCGGCCGCCCTCCTCTCCCACCTCCGGCGCGGGCTCACCGCCGCCGAGGTGGCGCGTCGCGTCGAGCTGCTCCGGTACATCGCCGCCGAGGGCGGAGCCCGCCTCGCGCGCGGGCTCGCGGGCGCCCCCTCGGATCCGCTCGCGCCGGGCCCGATCGCCCACGCGGTGCGCCAGCTCGAGGCCGGAGGCCTCGTCCGCTCGGCCGTCGCCGCCGGGGACACCATCTTCCAGGTCCCGGACGAGAAGCGGCCGGTGCTCGACTACCACCGCAACGCGGTGATCCACCGCTACGTGCCGCCCGCGCTGGTCGCCGCGTCGGCGCGCGCGGCCGGCGCCGACGCGTCGGTCGACGAGGTCCGCGAGCGCGCGCTGTGGCTCTCCCGGCTCCTGAAGCTCGAGTTCATGTACCGAGGGGACGTCAGCTTCGACGACGCCTTCGCCCAGAACCTCGCGTTCCTCGTCCGCGTGCGAGCGCTCGCTCGCGACGGCGACCGGATCCGGCCCGGCGCCGACGCGGCGACGCTCGCGTTCCTGGCCGAGCTCGTCCGCCCCTACGTCGAGGCCTACCGGCTCGCGGCGGCGACCGCCCTCTCGCTGCTCGCCGGGCCGCTGGAGGGCGCCGTCGCGGATCGCCGCGCCCTCCTCGCGGACACGATGGAGCACGGGCTCGCGGCGTTCCTCGCCGGCGGCATCGCGCTCCGCGAGTCGATCTCGAAGGCGACGCTCGAGAACGCGATCGAGTGGCTCGTCGCGCAGGGGCTCGTCACCGAAGGCGGCGGGCGCCTGGCGGTGCCCGACCCCGACGCACTGCGCCAGATCGTGGATGGCACCACTCCACTACTCGCCGTGTGATCCATCCCGCCGCAGCTCGGGTCGCTTCGTGGACGTGAACGCTCCTTTTCCGGGACGTTTCGGGACGTTCCGCTCTTCCAAGTGGCCCCGCTCCCGCGCTAATCTCCCGCCCTCACTTCGTAGCACCCCGCGCAGCACCGACGAGTCGTACCCGCTCTCCCCGTGTCCGCACGACGAAACCCAGGAGGCTGACCGCAATGTCCAACCGGATTCTCCACAAGGGCCTGAAGGCGAAGGTGATGTCCGCCGATGCCGCCGCCGCCCTCATCCCGAACGGCGCCGTCGTTGGCATGTCGGGCTTCACCGGCGCCGGCTATCCGAAGGCCGTCCCCCTCGCGCTCGCGAAGCGCGCGCTCGACGAGCGGCTCAAGGGCAAGTCGCTGAAGCTGGACGTGCTCACCGGCGCGTCGACGGGTCCGGAGCAGGACACGATGATGAGCATCGTGGAGGCGCAGCGGTTCCGCTTCCCGTACCAGGGCGACGCCGCCACCCGCGAGAAGATCAACGCGGGGCTCATCGAGTACCAGGACATGCACCTCAGCCACGCCGGCACCCTCGCCCGGTACGGCTACTACTCGAAGAACGGGCACAACACGCTCGACTTCGCGGTGATCGAGGTCACGAAGATCCTCGAGGACGGCACGGCCATCCCGTCGTCCTCCTGCGGCGCGAACAACGTCTACTTCGAGCACTCCGACAAGATCATCCTCGAGGTCAACGAGTGGCAGGACGAGCGGCTCGAGGGGATGCACGACATCATCTCCGTGAACCCCGTTCACGGTGAGCGCGTCGCGATCCCGATCATGGCGGCCGACGACCGCAAGGGCTCGAAGTACTGGAAGTTCGACGTGAGCAAGGTCGTCGCGGTGGTCGAGACGAACAACCCCGACCGCAACGCGCCCTTCAAGGCCCCCGAGGAGATCCACAAGAAGATCGCCGGCCACATCATGGATTTCTTCCAGGGTGAGGTGAAGGCTGGCCGCGTGTCGAAGCACCTCACGCCGCTGCAGTCGGGCGTCGGCAACATCGCGAACGCCGTGCTCGTCGGCCTGAACGAGGGGCCGTTCGAGCGGATGATCTCGTACACCGAGGTGGTCCAGGACGGCATGCTCGACATGCTCGACTCGGGCAAGCTCGTCGCCGCCTCCGCGACGGCCTTCTCGGTCTCCCCCGAGGGCCAGGTCCGGTTCAACAAGAACATCGACCGGTACCGGAAGAACATCATCCTGCGCCCGCAGGAGATCTCGAACAACCCGGAGGTCATCCGCCGCCTCGGCTGCATCGCGATGAACGGGTTCGTCGAGGCCGACATCTACGGCCACGTGAACTCGACGCACATCGCGGGCAAGGGCATCGAGAACGGCATCGGCGGGTCGGGCGACTTCGCCCGCAACTCCGCCTACACGATCTTCATGTCCCCGGCGACCGCCAAGGACGGGAAGATCTCCGCCATCGTGCCGTTCGCCTCGCACATCGATCACACCGAGCACGACGTGTCCGGCATCGTGACCGAGTTCGGCTTCGCCGACCTCCGCGGCCGCAGCCCGAAGGAGAAGGCGAAGGAGATCATCGAGAAGGCCGCCGCGCCCGAGTTCCGGCCGGTCCTGTGGGACTACGTGAAGCGGGCGATGAAGAACCCGAGCGCGGGCCTCCACTCTCCGCACATGTTCTCGGAGGCGTTCTCGTTCCACACCCGGTACCTCCAGACCGGGTCGATGATGCCGCCGAAGAAGTAGCCCGGCTCATCGCAGAGGCACTCGACGGCGGTCGCGGCGACGCGGCCGCCGTTCTCTTTTGCGAGGTCGTCCGCGAGCCGCCGAGCGGCGGCCGGTCGGCCGCCGCTTCCTTTTGGGCGCGCGGCCCGGTCCGGGCGGCTCTAGACTCCGGCCATGGCCGATTTCGATCTCGCGAAGGCGATGGACACCGCGCGCCGCGCCGTGGAGGCCGCCTCCGCCGCGAGCCTCGCCCACTTCCGGCGCGGGGTGCGGGTGGAGGTGAAGCCGGATCGGACCCCGGTCACGCAGGCGGACCGGGACTCGGAGGCGGCGATCCTCGCGGTCGTCCGCGAGGCGTTCCCCGACCACGGGTTCCTCGGCGAGGAGACCGGCGAGCACGCGGGGGTGGCGGGAACGCGGTGGATCGTCGATCCGCTCGACGGCACGAAGGGGTTCACCCGCGGCCGCGGCTTCTGGGGTGCGCTCGTCGCGCTCGAGCACGGGGGGAGGATCGTCGCGGGCGCGATGGCGCTGCCCGCGCTCGGCGAGACCTACTGGGCGGCCAAGGGGCTCGGCACGTGGCTCCGGGCCGGCGACGCCGCGCCGGCGCGGCTGCACGTCTCCCGCATCGCGGCCTGGGACGACGCGACGCTCTCCTTCGGCGAGCCGCACGTCCTCTTCCGGCCGCCGATGCTGGAGCGCATCGCCGGGCTCGCGCTCTCCGCCCAGTGCGCCCGCTGCTACGGCGACCTCGCCGGCTGCGCGCTCGTCCTCCAGGGCAAGGCCGAGGCCTGGATCGAGATGGGCGTCCAGATCTGGGACCTCGCCCCGCTGCAGATCCTGGTGGAGGAGGCGGGCGGGACGTTCACCGACCTCGAAGGCAGGCCGACCCACGCCTCCGGGCAGCTGCGTCGCCTCGAACGGCCTCGTGCACGCGCACGTGCTGAAGGCGCTCGCCGGGAAGTGAGGCGGCCCGAGTCGTGGACGGCGACGCGAGCACCGACCGCGAGCGCGTCAGGACAGTCGGAGGACGACAGCTCCTGACGGCCTGGACGCGCTCGGGTATCGAGCCGCCGGCTCCTCCGCGCGAGGAATGCCTGCTCGCCCGGTGAACCGCTCCATCCACGCGTCACCGTAGACCTGCCGCGCGGCGAGGTCGTTGTGCACGCGGCACAGGCACCGCAGATTGGCGACCGTCGGTGGTCCGCCGCGCGCCCGTGGGACGAGGTGGTCGAGCTGGACCTTGTGGGTGGAGCCGCAGATTCCACCCGAGTCGAGCTTCCACTGGCAGCGCCCACCATCACGCAGCCAGACCGCCCGCTTCACGTGCGCGGGGATGCAGTCCCCCTTCGCCGGCGGCGGCGTCTTCCGAGGCTTCTCGACGAGGCCCCTGCGCTTCGCGTGCCGCTCGAGCAGCAGGTCGAGCCCGGCCTCGAGGACCTCGTCGCCGCTCGCGCCCGGGTGAGAGTGCGAGAGCGCGGCGCGGGCGTCCTCGAGCTTCTTCAGGAACCCCCGCGACACCGTGATGTGCAAGCGCGTGAGGCTCGCCGTCTTCGGCTCCTCCGTCATCGACTTCGAGCGCGGTATCTCTTGGGTCGGCGGCTCCGAGTTGGCATGGGCCGTTTCATCCGGATGAAACGCCTGGTCCGAACCGGGATCCGAAGGAACGTCGCGTGTCGCCAACGCGAGCGCCGGCGCAACGGCCGCGGCGCGAACGGTGGTCACGACGTCCCGTCGCGGAACATCTTCGACCGGCCGAAGCTCCGCAGTCAGTGCCTTCGCCTCCCGCTTGGAGACGTGGAAGAACCTCGGAAGCACCTGGTCCCGGTTCTCCGGGGTGAGATTCTTCGAGAGCTCCACGATGCTCGTGAAGCAGAGGCGCCCGTCCCTGAGCGGCTCCACCACCTCAGGGAACTTCTGGAGCAGCTCTGCGGCTGTCTTCCGGTAGAAGGCAGCGCCCGCAGAGAGCCCCAGCTCGCGATTCAGGAACGCGAAGAGCGAAGCGTGGCCGAGCTCCAGCCATACCCTTCGTCGGTCGAACTCGGCGAGCGCCACGAGGAACTCGGCGAGCGCGACGTGCTCGCGGCGGAGGAGGTCGGCGAGGAGGGCGGACTGCTGGCGTGCGGAGGTCGTCATGGAACGATCCTCTCACGCGATTCCCGGGCCTCCCGGAACGCACGCATTCCCGTCCTGGAGCGAGAACGCGCGCCGGGGGTCCGCGCCCCTCACGCGCTGCGTTCGCGGCCCGCCTGCGATCTCCGGCGCGTCCCGAGCCCCGTTCTCGCGCGCCCTCGCGCGACTAGCGTCCTCTGACAGTGAAACGCGTCAAGCACCGCGTGCACTCCCAGTTGGGGTGCCCTCGTCCTGCACATTCCTCGCAACCGCCGGGCGCACGCTTCCCGCGCGCCCGCCCCGAGCCACCGCAAGCCGATCTCGTCCCGGCGTCGTCCCTCGCGCGGCCACGCCTCGGCCATCACCTTCCTCGTTGCCCCACTCCGGCGGCCTTCTGCCCCTCTCCCCTTCCCTCTCCCCGCTTCGCGGGGCGAGGGGGTTCACCCTCGTTGCCCAGCCCGGCCGCGTCCCTACCCCAGCCACTCCGGATTCTGCGTCGTCCCGTCGTACTCGGTGGTCGTCTTGTACCGCTCGCTCACCCCGCCCTCGGCCCGCTGCGCGGTCCTCGCGAGCAGCGCGGTGACGTCCCCCTCCGCCATCGGCTTGAACCCCGACGCGATCCGGATCGCCTGTCCGACCCGGTCCACGGAGTCGCAGCCGGTCACGACCACGCTCACCGGCAGGCTCATCGCGTACCCGAGGCACTCCTCCGCCGACGCGATCCCCTCGAAGACGATCCGCGCGTCCGCCATCGGCTTCATGCCGATCACCCCGATCTCCTGCTGGACGAGCCGCGGGAGCACCCGGCGCTCGAAGCTGTCGAAGTGCGCGTCGAGCACGTTGAGCGGCATCTGCACGGTGTCGAAGCGGTAGCCGTGGGCCGCCGCCGCGTCGAGCATGGCGAGGTGGATCGAGGGCGACTTGTGCCCGGTGAACCCGACGAAGCGGACCTTGCCCGCCCGGCGGGCCTCCTCGAGCGCCTCGACGGCGCCGCCGGCGCGGAAGGCGCGGTCGGGGTCGTCCGCGTGGATGACCTCGTGGAGCTGCATGAGGTCGATCCGGTCGGTCCCGAAGCGGCGCAGCGACTCGTCGATCTGCCGGGCCGCGGCGGCCTTCTCGCGCCCGTCGATCTTGGTCATCAGGAAGGCGCGGTTCCGCCAGCCGTCGCGCAGCGCGACCCCCATCCGCCGCTCGCTCTCGCCGTCGTTGTAGTCCCAGCAGTTGTCGAGGAACGTGATGCCGCCGTCGATCGCGGCCCGGACGATCCGGACGCTCTCGTCCTCGGAGAGGCCGGGGCGGGCCATGTGCCAGCCGCCCAGCCCGGCGAGCGAGACGACCTCGCCCGTGCGGCCGAGCTTCCGGCGCGCCGTCCCGCCGCTCGGGCCCGGAGCCGCCATGCCGCCCGTCGTGCCGCACCCGGCCGCCGGCGCGACCGTGGCCGCCAGCGCGAGCCGCAGGAAATCTCTCCGCGTCATCCGGCCGCCCCCCCACGAAGCTTGGGGACGGGGCGGCGCGGACGGGAGCGCAGCCGCGGAGGCCTACGGCAGGCGCCGGAACAGGTCGACGACCGCGCCGGCCCGGCCGGCGACGCGGGCGCGTCCGCGGGCCCACTCGCGCAGCGCCTTGATCTGCTCCTCGTACGTCCGGAACAGCGGCACCACGTCCTGCGCGACGCGCCGGAGATCGCCCGTCTCGAGCTCGCGCCCGAGCGCGTACGCGCGGTGGAGCGCGCCGACGACGATCTGCTCGAGCTCGGCGCCCGAGTAGTCGCCGCAGAGCTCGGCCACCGCCGCCACGTCCACGAGCGACGCGTCGCGCCCGCGCCGGGCGAGGTGGAGGGCGAGGATCTCGCGCCGCGCCTCCGGGTCCGGGAGGTCCACGAAGAACAGCTCGTCGAACCGGCCGCGCCGCAGGAGCTCGGGCGGCAGGCGGGAGACGTCGTTCGCGGTCGCGACCACGAACACCGGGCCCCGGCGCTCCTGCAGCCAGGTCGAGAAGGCGCCGAGGAGCCGGGCGGCGCGCGGGTCGGCGCCGTCCGCGGGGCTCGAGCCCGCGAAGCCCTTCTCGATCTCGTCGACCCAGAGCGCGACCGGCGCGAGCGCCTCGGCCGCCTCGAGCGCGCGGTGCAGGCTCTCCTCCGCGCCCGCGGCGCCGAACACGCGGGGCAGGTCGAGGCGCAGGATCGGGACGCCCAGGCTCGCCGCCGCGGCCTTCGCGGCGAGCGACTTCCCGCAGCCCTGGATCCCGACGAGCAGCACGCCGCGCGGCGGCGGCAGGCCGTACCGCGAGGCGTCGGGGTCGAACGCGAGCGCCCGCTCCTCCATCCACGCCTTGAACCCGGGGAGGCCGCCCAGGTCCTCGGGCCGCTCCGCCGACTCCACGAGCTCGAGCCCGAGGTCGCGGGCCAGGAGCCGCTTCTTCTCCGCGGCGATCACCGCCGCGCCCGCCTGGCCGAGCGCCGCGTCGCGCCGCAGCGCGCGCGTGAACGCCCGGCGCGCCTGCGCCTCGGACAGCCCGCGCGCCGCCACGATCGCGCGGTGGCGGACCTCCGGCGCGACCGCCGTCGGCGGCCTCGGGTGCGCGAGCCCCGCCTGGACCGCGTCGAGCAGCGCCGAGAGCTCGCCGTCGTCCGGGAGCGGCAGCCGCAGCACGGCGGTGTCGCCGGCGAGGCCCTCGGGCAGCTCGAGCCGGGGCGCCACCACGACGAGGCAGCGGCCCTCCGCCCCGAGCGCGGGCAGCGCGTCGCGGAGCTTCCGCGCGACGAGCGGGTCCCGCAGCGCGACGTGGAAGTCGAGCGCGACCGCGAGGACCGGGGACGGCGCACGGACCAGCGCGTCGAGGAAGGCGCTCGGGTCCTTCGCGCCCGGAGCGAGGACCTCGAGCCCGCGGTGGGAGGACCAGACGGCCGCCTTCGCCTCGAACGCGCGCGCCGCCGCCTCGCAGAGCGCGATCGCCCGGTCCTCCTCGGTCGTGACGAGGTAGACGATCGGCGTCCCGGCCGACCAGAGCTCCGCGATCTCCTGGACCATCGCGATCATCGAACCACCCCGCGCGTCGGCGCGGCGGAGCCGGCGCGGCCCGGGCCGCTCACGGCCCACCCTCGACGTCCGCCGTCGCCCGCATCCCCTCCTCGAAGGAGGTGACGCCGGACGCGACCTTCCGGATCACGTGCTCCCGCAGGGACCGGAGCCCGTCCTGGCGCGCGGTCCGCTGGAGGACCTCCGGGGTCGCGCCCTCGGCCACGAGGTGGCGGAGGCGCGGGTTCACGCCCAGGACCTCGAAGATGCCGGTCCGCCCGTAGAACCCGGTGTACCGGCACTTCGCGCAGCCGAGCCCGCGCCGCGCGACCAGCTTGCCGGCGTGGTCCTCGGGGTGCGCCACCCCGAGCGCGTGCACCTCGTCCGCGGTCAGCGGCAGATCGGCCGCGCACGACGGGCACACCTGGCGCACGAGGCGCTGGGCGACGACGCCCGTGAGCGTCGCGGCGACGAGGAAGCCCGGGACGCCGAGGTGGCGGAGCCGCGCGATCGCGCCGACCGTGTCGTTCGTGTGGAGCGTGGTGAGGACCATGTGGCCGGTGAGCGCCGCCTGCACCGCCTGCACGGCGGTCTCCGCGTCGCGGACCTCTCCGACCATGACGACGTCCGGATCCTGGCGGAGGACGTGGCGGAGCGCCTCGGCGAAGCTCGTCCCCGTCCGCGTGTTCGCCGCGATCTGGTTGAAGTCCTCGAGCACCATCTCGATCGGGTCCTCGATCGTGACGACGTTCACCTCGGGCGAGGCGAGCGCCTGGAGCGCCGAGTAGAGCGTCGTCGTCTTCCCGCTCCCGGTCGGCCCGGTCACGAGCACGAGCCCGTGTGGCCGCAGGAGCCAGCGCTCGAACGTGTCGCGCTCGTCCGGCAGGAACCCGAGCTCGGACAGGTCGCGCACGAGCACGGCCGGGTCCAGCACGCGGATCACGATCTTGTCGCCGAAGGTGGTCGGGATCGTCGAGACGCGCAGCTCCATCTCGGTGTCCCCGCGCGCGGTGCGGATTCGCCCGTCCTGGGGGCGCTTCAGGGAGATGTCGAGCCGGCTCATGATCTTGAACCGGTTCGTGATCGCGCCGTGCACCGCCTTCGGGATGCGGTGGATGGGGTGGAGGACGCCGTCGATCCGCATGCGGATGATCGACTCCTCCCGCCGCGGCTCGATGTGGATGTCGCTCGCCCGCTGCTCGAACGCGTAGTGCAGCAGGTACTCGACCGCGGCGACCACCGGCTCGCTCGACGCCTCGAGCGCGTCGATGCCGGAGAGGTTCACGAACTGCTCGAGGTTCGTGACGTCCGGCGCCGCCTGGCCCTGGAGCGCCACCGACGCGTCGGAGATCTGCTGGCGGAAGCCGTAGACCTCCGCGATCGCGCGGTGGATGTCGGACGGCGCGGACAGCACCGGCTCGATGTCCGCCCCCGTCAGCCCGCGCAGGTTCTCGAACAGCTCGCGATCGAACGGGTTCGCCGCGGCGACCACGAGCTTGCCGTTCTTCCGCTCCAGCGGCAGGACCGCGTGCTTGCGCGCGAAGGGGCGAGAGAGCGTGCGCGTGATGAGCTGCGCGTCGAGCTTCAGCGGGTCGATCTTGCGGTACGGGACCCCGACCGCCTGCGCCACGCTCTGGGTCGCCCGGTCCTCGTCGACCGACGCGCCCTCGCGGCCCTGGTCCGGGAACTTGAACGAGGCGAGGACCTCGACGGGCGAGAGCTCGGCGCGGCGGAGGGCGCGCCCGCCGCTGCGCGAGGCCTGATCGCGGAGGAGCCGGGCGCGCTGGACGTTCTCGCGCGCGAACGCGGTGCGCCGCGCGTCGTCGGTCAGGATCCCCTGCTTCTCCAGGAGATCCGCGACGAACTCGAGGGTGAAGTCGGTCGCGCGTCGGGTTCGGGGCACCGGGCGGGAGTGTACCCCGAGCCCGCCGGGTCCCGGAAATTCGGGAACTTCGTCGTGTGGGATGCCGCCCGACCGGGCGGCCGTCAGATTGCTCAGCCGACCGGGCCGCACGTCGGCGGGGGCCCGCCGGAGCCGCCGGAGCGCGACGCCGCGGGGCGCGACATCTGCCGGGCCACCTCCGGGCTCCCGCACGCCGGACACCGGACCTCGCCCTCGTCCGATTGGCGGATCACGAGCTCCTCGAACTGCTCGCCGCAGGGGGCACAAGCGTACTCGTAGATGGGCATGCGCCTCGTCGGAGCCGCGCGGCGCCGGGAAGGTTCAGGGGTGGGCGCCGGCCCGCTCGGGGTCCCCCCGGACCGGAGGCTCGGCGGCCGCGAGCACCTCGGCCGCCTCCGCCTGGATGGTCGTGCGGGCGAGGTAGATGGCGGCGATCACGAGGACCGCCATCCCGGCCAGCATGAGGACGCCGAACCCGAAGACCGCGACCGGAAACTCGGGCGGGATCGCGAGGAACGCCTGGGCGAGCCACAGCAGCGAGGTCACGACGAACGCGAACAGCGCCGCGTAGACCAGGATGAGCGCCCGGAAGTACAGGGCGTGCCGCCGGTCGAGGATCGCGACCTGGGACGCGATCGCGGCGCGACGGACGGCCGCCGAGTCCGCGGACCGGTGCTCGCGGGCGAGCTCCCTCAGGCGGTTCGCCATCCGCGAGATCTGGTTGTCGAGACCGAGCGCGATGAGGCCGCAGGCGGAGACCATCACGGCCGGCGTCACCGCCGCGCCGATCTGCTGGAGCGAGTTCATCGCCGTTCCAGATAGCCGGGCCGGCGCCGCCGCGCACGGCGCCGGGGCGGGCGCTACCGCCGCGCCTTCCGCGCCCGGACGGCGGGCCGGCGCCGGGGAGGCGGCTCGGCCGGCGTCCGCCCGTCGCCGCGCAGGCGCTCGCGCTCGCGGTCGTAGAGCTCGATCGCCTCGCGGAGCACCTTCAGCCCCTCCGATTGCCCCTGCGGCTCGGACACGAGCACCTTCTTGTGCTCGAGGCCCTTGTAGTCCTCGAAGAAGCGCTTCAGCTCGCGGAGCTTGTGCGCCGGGATCTCCGAGATGTCGGAGTAGTCGGCGTAGGTCGGGTCGTCGGCGTGGACCGCGATGAGCTTGTCGTCCTGCCCCTTCTCGTCCCGCATCTTCATGACGCCGATGATCTTCGCGCGCATGATCGCGAGCGGCTGGATCGCCTCCTCGCAGAGGACGAGCACGTCGAGCGGATCGCCGTCGTCGCAGTACGTGCGCGGCACGAACCCGTAGTTCGCGGGGTAGTGGACGGCCGAGAAGAGGACGCGGTCCACGAGCAGGAGCCCCGACTTCTTGTCGAGCTCGTACTTGACCTTGGAGCCGGTCGGGATCTCGATGATCGCCGGGACGGCGTCCTCGACGAACCGCGGGAGCTCGACGTCGTGCCACGCGTGGTACGCCACGTCCCCTCCTCCGCCGGACGGGCTCAGATGCCGGATCCGTGCGACTGGCGCTGATCCCGCGCCTCCGCCTGCGTCACGCGGGTCCCCGGGGGCACGCCCGAGGTGAGCCAGACGTTCCCGCCGACCGACGAGCCCTTCCCGATCGTGATGCGCCCGAGGATGGTGGCCCCCGCGTACACGACGACGTCGTCCTCGACGATCGGGTGCCGCGGGATCCCCTTCATCGGGTTCCCCTGGGCGTCGAGCGGGAAGCTCTTCGCCCCGAGCGTCACGCCCTGGTAGAGGCGCACGTTGTTGCCGATGACGGCGGTCTCGCCGACGACGACCCCGGTGCCGTGGTCGATGAAGAACTTCTCGCCGATCGCCGCGCCCGGGTGGATGTCGATCCCCGTGAGGGCGTGCGCGTGCTCGGTGATGATGCGCGGGATGAGCGGCACGCCGAGCACGTGCAGCTCGTGCGCGATCCGCTGGTTCGTCACCGCGAAGATCCCCGGGTACGCGAAGATCGCCTCGTCCCTGCTCTTCAGCGCGGGATCGCCCTCGTAGGCGGCCTCGACGTCGGAGCGCACGAGCGCGCGGATCGCGGGGACCTTCGCGAGGAAGCCCTTCGTCACCTGCTGCGCCATCTGCGCGCAGTGCTCGCAGCTCTCGTAGTCGTGCCGCGCGCCGAAGGCGACCCCTCGCCGGACCTGGTCCTCGAGGTCGCGCATGGCGCGCGCGAGGGTCGCGCCGACGAAGTAGTGCAGGCTCTCGTCGTTGAGGTCGCTCGTCCCGAAGTAGCCCGGGAAACAGCACCGAGCGGAGATCCTCCACGATCTGGATCACCGCGTCCCGCGACGGGAGGACGATCCGACCGCCGGGAAACTTCGCGAGCTCCTTCGCGTCCCGGCAGAGCTCCTCCACCACGGGCGCGAGCGTGACGAGGTCGATGGCCGGGGTCTTCGAGGCGTTCACTTCGCCTCCTCGAAGAGCCAGGTCGACAGGTAGCGCTCGCCGGTGTCCGGCAGCACCACCACGATGAGCTTCCCCTCGTTCTCCTTGCGGCGCGCGACCTCGCGGGCCGCCCACGCGGCGCCGCCGCACGAGATCCCGGAGAGGATCCCCTCCTCCTTGCAGAGCCGGCGCGCCATCTCGCCCGCGTCGTCGTTCTTCACGAGGATCGTCTCGTCGATGACCTTCGTGTCGAGCACCTTCGGGACGAACCCCGGACCCCAGCCCTGGATCTTGTGCGGACCCGGCTTGCCGCCGGAGATGACGGGCGAGTCCGCCGGCTCCGCCGCGATCATCTTGAGCCCCGGCCGGCGGGGCTTCAGGACCTGGCCGCACCCGGTGAGCGTCCCGCCCGTGCCGGTGCCGCACACGATGATGTCGATCTTCCCGTCGGTGTCCGCCCAGATCTCCTCGGCGGTGGTCTTCCGGTGGATCTCGGGGTTCGCCGGGTTCTCGAACTGCTGGAGGATCGAGGAACCGGGGATCCTGCGCGGCCATGTCCTCCGCCGTCTTGATCGCCCCCTTCATGCCCTCCGCGCCGGGGGTGAGGACGATCTGCGCGCCGAACGCGGCCAGCAGCTTCCGGCGCTCCATGCTCATCGTCTCGGGCATCGTCAGGCAGAGCTTGTAGCCCTTCGCCGCGGCCGCGAAGGCGAGCCCGATCCCGGTGTTGCCGGAGGTGGGCTCGAGCAGGACCGTCTCCCTCTTGATCTTCCCGTCCGCTCTCGGCCGCCTCGATCATCGAGACGCCGATCCGGTCCTTCACGCTGCCGGCCGGGTTCCGCATCTCGAGCTTGGCGGCGACCGTCGCCTTCGCGCCGTCCATGATGCGGTTGAGCCGGACGAGCGGCGTGTTGCCGATGGTCTTGGTGATGTCGTCAGCGATTCGCATGGTCTCCCTCGAGGACCGGAAGGCTACCAAAACCAGACCGAACCGGTCGATGTTTGAGCGACTCTCTTAAGGGGGCTCCGGCGCACGCGCCACCGCTCCCCTCGGGCTACCCCCGCCCCTCGGCCTCCGCGGCGAGCGCCGCGTCGATGTCGGACTCCGTGACCCCTCCGGCCTCCACGGCGCCGGCGGGGCCGGGCTCGACCACAGGCTCCTCGACGTCCGGGACCGGCGCGTCCGGGCGGTGGAAGAACTCGAACACGGCGGCCGCCTGCTTCGCTCCGAACCCGTCGACCTCGAGGATCTGCTCCAGCGTCGCCTCCTTCACCCTCCGGAGCGCGCCGAAGTGCCGCAGCAGCGCCCGCTTGCGGCCCTCGCCGATGCCCGGGATCTCCTCGAGCACGCTCTGGAAGTTCCGCTCGCGCCGGAGCTTGCGGTGGAACGTGATCGCGAACCGGTGTGCCTCGTCCCGCAGGCGCGCGAGCAGGAACAGCTCGGCCGAGTTCTGGCGCAGCACGACCGCGTCCTTCCGGCCCGGGAGGAACACGCGCTCGGGGCTGCGCGCGAGCTCCCCCACGAACCCGCGCTCGCGCGCCTCGGCGGCGTCCGCGAGCCGGCGCCCGCGGCGGGGGGCGACCGGCGGCGGCGGCGCGTCCGCCGCGGCGCCGGGCGACTCGACGAGCCGGCTCTTCGCGAGCCCGACCATCTCCACGAACGGCGCGCCCGGGATGCCCGTGACCGGCGAGGTCGACACCCCGAGGTCCTTCGCGGCCGCGAGCGCCGCGTTGAGCTGCCCCTTGCCGCCGTCGATGACGAGGAGGTCCGGGAACTGCCCCTCCGAGAGCGCCCGCCGGAGCCGCCGCGTGATCACCTCGTGCAGCATCGCGAAGTCGTCCTGGCCGGCGACGCCCTTCACCTTGTACCTGCGGTAGTTCGCCTTGTCCGGCTCGCCGTCCCGCAGCGAGACGCCCGAGCCGACCGCGAGCGCCCCCTGGAACGTGGAGATGTCGTAGCACTCGATCCAGCGCGCCGGCCTCGCGAGGTGCAGCGCCCGGACGAGCGCGGTGAGCGCCTGCTCGCGCCGCTCGTCCTTCTCGTGCCAGGTCTTGAACCCCTGCTCCGCGTTGCGCGTCGCGACCTCGAGCAGATCGGCCTTCGCGCCGCGCTGGGGCGTCAGGATCCGCACCCGCCGGCCGCGCCGCTCCGCGAGGACGTCCGCGAGCGCCTCCGCCGCCGCGGGCTCGAGCGGCACGAGGATCTCGTCCGGCGCCGGGTTCCGCTCGTAGTACAGCGACAGGAAGGACGAGAGGATCTCGTCGTCCGGGAACTCCTGCTCGCGGAACGGGTGGCTGCGGGAGTCCTGCAGCTTCCCGTCGCGCATCGAGAGGACCTGCAGGACGAGGTCCGGCCCCTCGCGCCACAGCCCCACGACGTCGCGATCGCCCTGGTCGGCCATGAGCACCCGCTGCTTCTCGAGGCTCCGCTCGACCGCCTGCAGCTGATCGCGGAGGCGCGCCGCGTCCTCGTAGCGCAGCGCGGCCGCCGCCTCGTCCATGCGCGCGCGGAGCCGCGGGACGAGCTCCGACTCGCGGCCCTCGAGGAACTCCACCGCGTCCTCGACCGACTGCCGGTACTCCTCCTTCGCGACCTCGTACACGCACGGGGCCGGGCAGCGGTGGATCTGGTACAGGATGCACGGCCGCTTCCGGTGCTCGAGCACGTGGTCCGTGCAGGTCCGGAGCTGGAAGTGCCGGTTCACGACCCGGAGCGTCTCGCGGATCGACGACGCGGAGGAGTACGGCCCGAAGTAGCGCGCGCCCGGGACGCGCTTCTCCCGCGCGCGGCGCACCTCGAGGCGCGGGAACGGATGCCGCTCGTCGAGCCGCAGGACGATGAAGTCCTTGTCGTCGCGCAGCCGGACGTTGAAGCGCGGCCTGTGCTTCTTGATGAGCTCGTTCTCGAGGAGGACCGCCTCCTTCTCGGAGCGGGTGACGATCACCTCGATGTCGCCCAGCAGGTCCTCGAGGAGCGGGACGAAGATCCGGTCGTCGCCCCGCCCGGCGTCGAAGTACTGCCGGACGCGCGAGCGGAGGCTCGCCGCCTTCCCCACGTACACGACCGTCCCCTCACGGTCCTTCATGAGGTAGCAGCCGGGCTCGGCGGGCAGGTCCGCCAGGGTCTTCGCGAGGGCGGCGTCCATCCACCCGAGGGATTACCGCGAAAACCGCGCGGGATCACCTCGCTCGCGCGGCCGGGCCGCCCGCCCGATCGCGCCGCGCCGCGGACGTCAGGGGACGCAGGTCCCGGTGCAGCCCGTGCCCGTGACCGCCGTGCAGACGTCGGTGTGGAACCCGCAGACCGGCACGTCGAAGGTCCCGGAGACTCGACCTCCGTCCGGGAAGGTCAGGTCCGCGCTCCCCGTCACCCGCGCCCCGACCGCGTCGATCCGGATCGTGCCACCCGTCGCGCTGGGGCTGCCGGACGGCTCCCCGCAGGTCGCGTCGGTCTTCGAGGCGAGGACCTCCGCGACGGTGATGTTCCCCTGCAGGTCCGGGGCCGGGGTCGCCCCGATCGTGTAGGTCCCGGGCTGGACCGGGGCCGCCGTCTGCCCCGCGAGGTTCGCGCGGACGACGAGCAGGTTCACGAGGGTCGCGTTCGCCTTCGCGCCGCAGGTCTGGTGCTGCGTCACGAACGAGCAGAGCCCGGAGAACGTGCCGAACCCGATCACGAGCCCGGTCGCGCTCGCGGTCGTGCCCTCGAAGTTGCAGGTCGCCTGGGTCAGGGTCAGCGCGCTCGCGTCCACCGGCGCGAACGGCTGCCCGAGCACGGTGCCGCGGAAGGAGGGCGGCGTGGACGCCGCCGGGGTGCTGGAGCTGGAGCTCCCGCAGGCGGCGAGGGCGACGGCGGCGGACAGCGCGACGGCGAGCGAGCGGATCACGTGGGCCTCCCCGCGCCCGCGCACGGCGGGCGCACAGAGAAGCTAGGCACGCGGAGCCGCCACCTCAGCGGCGGCGGCGCCGGGGTTGCTGCTGCTGGGGCCGCCGCGCGCCGCGGAGCTTGCCCAGCGCGGCGGCGCTCGCGACCGCGCCGGACCCCAGCACGCCCTTCATCCCCGCCGCCTTGGCGGGGAGCCCGAGCTGCAGGTCCTTCAGCGCCAGGATCCGGTCTCGCACGTGCGCGGCCTTCTCGAACTCGAGCGCGGCGGCGGCCAGACGCATCTCCTCCTCGAGCGCGGCGACGATCTCGGGCAGCTGCTCCGGCCGGTACTCGGCGCCCTCGTCCGCCGCGAGCGGGACCGTCACCCAGTCGGCCTCGACGACCGCCATCCCGAGGTCGCTGATGTTCCGCCGGACCGTCTGGGGCGTGATCCCGTGCTCGAGGTTGTACGCCCGCTGCCGCTCGCGCCGGCGGCTCGTCTCGTCGAGGGCACGGCGCATCGACGCGGTCACGGTGTCCGCGTACAGGATCACGCGGCCGTTCACGTTCCGGGCGGCGCGGCCGATGGTCTGGACGAGCGACACCGCCGATCGCAGGAAGCCCTCCTTGTCGGCGTCGAGCACCGCGACGAGGGAGACCTCCGGGATGTCGAGCCCCTCGCGGAGCAGGTTGATCCCGATGAGCACGTCGAACTCGCCGCGCCGGAGATCGCGGATGAGCGCGCTCCGCTCCAGCGTCTCGATGTCGGAGTGGAGGTAGCGGCACCGCACGCCGACGTCGGTGAAGTACTCGGTGAGATCCTCCGCCATGCGCTTCGTGAGCGTCGTGACGAGCACCCGCTCGCCTGCCTCGGCGCGCTTGCGGACCTCGCCGAGCAGGTCGTCCACCTGGGTCCCGACGGGTCGGACCTCCACCTCCGGATCGACGAGCCCGGTGGGTCGGATGATCTGCTCGACGACGACGCCCTGCGCCTTCGCGAGCTCGTACTCCGACGGCGTGGCGGAGACGTAGATCGCCTGGTTCACGAGCCGCTCGAACTCCTCGAACTTGAGCGGACGGTTGTCGAGCGCGGAGGGGAGCCGGAAGCCGTACTCGACGAGGGTCTCCTTGCGCGAGCGATCGCCCCGGTACATCGCGCCGATCTGCGGGATGGTCTGGTGCGACTCGTCGATGACGAGGAGGAAGCCCTTCGGGAAGTAGTCGAGGAGGCACGGCGGGGGATCGCCCGCCTTCCGCCCGGAGAGCCAGCGCGAGTAGTTCTCGATGCCGGAGCAGAACCCCATCTGCTCGAGCATCTCGAGATCGAACATGGTCCGCTGCTCGAGCCGCTGCGCCTCGACGAGCTTGTTCGCCGCCGTGAGCTGGCCGAGCCGCTCGCGGAGCTCGTCCCGGATCCCGTCGATCGCGCGCTTGCGCGTCTCCGGCGCGGAGACGTAGTGGCTGTTCGGGAAGATCGCCGCCTTGTCGAGCTCGGCGAGCGTCCCGCCGCGGAGCGGGTCGAACTCGTGGATCGACTCGACGACGTCGCCGAAGAACTCGATGCGGATCGCCCGGTCCTCCTCGTACGGGGGGAAGACCTCGATGGTGTCGCCGCGGACCCGGAAGGTCCCGCGGTGGAAGTCGGTGTCGTTCCGCTCGTACTGGATGTCGATGAGGGAGCGGATGAACCGGTCGCGCAGGAACTCCTGCCCGCGCTCCACCTGCTGGAGCAGCCCGTAGTACGCCTCGGCGGTGCCGAGGCCGTAGATGCAGGAGACGGACGCGACGATGAGGACGTCGTTCCGCGTGAGGAGCGCGTGCGTCGCCGCGTGGCGCATCCGGTCGATCTCGTCGTTGATGGACGAGTCCTTCTCGATGTACGTGTCCGAGGACGGGACGTACGCCTCCGGCTGGTAGTAGTCGTAGTAGCTGACGAAGTAGTGGACGGCGGCGGCGGGGAAGAGCTCCTTGAACTCGCCGTAGAGCTGGGCCGCGAGCGTCTTGTTGTGGGCGATGACGAGGGTCGGGCGGCGGACCTGGGAGACGACGTTCGCGACGGTGAAGGTCTTCCCGGACCCCGTCACCCCGAGCAGGACCTGGTGCCGGTCGGCGCGCCGGAGCCCCGCGACGAGCTCCTCGATCGCGCGCGGCTGGTCGCCCGTCGGACGGAACTCGCTCTGCAGGTCGAACGGCACCGGCGCAATGTAACAGGGGCGGGCCCGCCGTTCAGCGGCCGGCGCCGGACGCGACCCTCGACGGCACGAAGCCGCACCGGCGGTGCGAGCGGCCGCGTATGCTGCCGCCCGTGAGCCTCCTCCGATCCGCTCCGAGTGATCCCGGCCGTCCTCGCCCTCGTCGCCGCCGTCGCGCTGCGGCGGTGCGCCGACCGGAGCAGTGCAGAGGCGGTGGATGGCACGGGAGTGACCCGCGGCGGAGCAGTTCGTGGCCGGTCACGTGCGCGGGCGCGTGCTCGGAGCTGGTGCTCGACCCTGACCGGGGCGGCGCCCCCGCGTGCGGCACGAGCTGCTGCGAGGGGACGGTGACCCGCGGACGAACGACGCGAACTGTGGCGCGTGCGGGAGCGCCTGCGGGCCGGGCCGGACCTGCTCGGGCGGGACGTGCGTGTGCGGCGGCCCGACTCCGCTCACTTGCGGGGGAAGCTGCTGCGCAGGAACCGGTTGCTGCGAGGGCGGCACCTGCCAGACGGGGCACTCGAACGGCCTCGGGCAGTCATTCCTGGACTGCACGGCGACGTACCCGACGCCGGACCAGACGACGAAAGTGGCCGCGCTGGCGGCCGCGGACGCCTGGAGCGCCGGCACGACGTACGACGGCATCGTCTGCGACCCGTACTGCATCGCGCGCCAGACGAGCTCGTCTTGCGCTGTGTGGTGCTACGGCGCGAGCCCCCGCGCAGGCCGTGTGAACGTGACGGCGAGCCTCGTCTGCATCGCGGCGTGTCCGGATGTCGGGTTCGCGACCTGGCCCTGATCGGCGCTCGCGGATCGCCGCTCGCGCGACTCGTGCGCCCCCTCGCCCCTCCGGCCGCTCCCCAGACGTGTCGCGGGCCGGTTTACGCTCGACATCGCCCCGGGAACCGCCTAATTTTTCGCCGTCCCGGGTCCGTCGGAGGCACGGGAACGACCGGGATGGTCCCCGTTCGCAACACCGAAGGTGAGTACCGATGGCCAGTGGCGTCGTGAAGTGGTTCAATGATGCGAAGGGCTTTGGCTTCATCACGCAGGACGGCGGGGGCGAGGACGTCTTCGTCCATCACACCGCGATCCAGTCCGAGGGGTTCCGCAGCCTGCAGGAAGGGCAGCGGGTCGAGTTCGAGGTGAAGCAGGGCCCGAAGGGCCTCCAGGCGGCGAACGTCCGGGCGGTCTAGCCCGGCGCGCCCCCCAGCACGAGGAGGCCCGGCCACGCGGCCGGGCCTCGTTCATTCTCAGAATCCCCCGACCGAGGAGCGAATCGATGGCCTTCAACCCAGGAGCGACGAAGCGGCAGAAGGAGGCGGCCCGCAGGGACAAGCAGCGCCGCAAGGACGAGAAGAAGGAGCAGCGCAAGCGCGAGAAGGCCGACCGCCCCGAGACCGCCACCCCCGGCGAGGATCCGGACATCGCCGGGATCGTCCCCGGCCCGCAGCCCCTCCCCGAGTAGCCGCCGCGGCGCCGCTCGCAGCACGCGAGCGTGTTGCGCGCCCGTGCGCGCCGACCGCGCGCGGAATCCCCTCAGCTCGACCGGCGATCGGGAGCCCCGCGCGGCGCGGGCGTCACTCGACGTCCCACGTGGTCCCCTCGGGGCCGTCGAGGAGCGCGACGCCCCGCGCGAGCAGCGCGTCGCGGATCGCGTCACCCCGGGCGAAGTCCTTCGCCTTCCGCGCCGCGGCGCGCTCCGCGATCCGGGTCTCCACCTCCGCGCCGTCGATGCCCCGGCGCGCGGCGGCCTTGTCCCTCAGCGCGCCGAGCGCGGCCGCGGGCGGCCGCTGGAGGAGCCCGAGGGTGGTGCCGATCTCGCGGACGTCGCGCGCGAACGCGGCGAGCGCGGCGCGGTCCTCCGGCGTCTTCTTGCCCTTGCGATCGGCGAGCACGTTCGCCGCGGTGAACGCCTCGGCGAGGACGGCGAGCACCTGGGGCGTGTTGAAGTCGTCGTCGAGCGCGCGGCGCGCGCCCTCCACGAGCGCCCCGGCCTGTCCCGCAGGCGAGGTGCCCGCGGCGAGCCGGTCCACCTTCTCGAGCGTCTTGTAGAGGTACCGGAGCCGCCGCTCCGCCTCCTGCAGGATCGCGTCGGAGTAGTTGATGGGGTTCCGGTAGTGCGTGCCGAGCAGGAACAGCCGCATCACCTCGGCGTCGAACTTCTCGAGGACCTCCCGGATCGTGAAGAAGTTGCCGAGCGACTTGGACATCTTCTCCGAGTCGATCTCGACGAAGCCGTGGTGCATCCAGTACCTCGAGAACGTCTCGGCGGTCCGGCCGTCCCCGACCGCGGCGACCGACTGGGCGATCTCGTTGGTGTGGTGCGGGAACACGAGGTCCTTGCCGCCGCCGTGGAGGTCGATGGGCGCGCCCAGGTGGGCGAGCGTCATCGCCGAGCACTCGATGTGCCACCCCGGCCGGCCGCGGCCCCACGGGGAGCTCCACGCGGGCTCGCCCGGCTTCGCCGCCTTCCACAGCGCGAAGTCGAGGGGGTCGCGCTTCGCCTCCCCCGGCTCGACGCGCGCGCCCGAGAGGAGGTCGTCGAGGTTCCGCTTCGCCAGCCGGCCGTAGTCCGGGAACTTGCGGACCGCGTAGTACACGTCCCCGTTCGTCGCGGCGTACGCGAACCCCTTCGCCACGAGCGTCTCGATCATCGCGACGATCTGCGGGACGTGGTCCGAGACCTTCGGGGCGACGTCCGGGCGGACGTTCCCGAGCGCGTCCATGTCCTCGTCGTAAGCGCGCGCGAACCGGTCCGCGAGCGCGACCGGGTCCTCCCCGCGCTCGTTCGCGCGCCGGATGATCTTGTCGTCCACGTCGGTGAAGTTCCGGACGTAGGTGACCGTGTAGCCGCGGGCGCGGAGGTGACGGACGACCACGTCCCACACCACGTAGCTCCGGGCGTGGCCGACGTGGGAGAAGTCGTAGACGGTCGGGCCGCACGCGTAGAAGCGGATCTTGCCCGGCTCGAGCGGGACGAGCTCGCGCTTCTGCGAGGTGAGCGTGTCGTGGAGGACGATGGGCATCGCGGCGGCTCTCCCTCGAGACGGTCTCCAGGTCGTAACGGCCCCGGGTCGCGACGACTCCGGCCACGGAATCGCTCGCCGCTTTTAGCATGCGCCCCGGCACCTGACGAGCGGGCCGGGGCCGGCGTGGTAGCGTCGCCGGGTCGTCGCAGCCAGGTGCCAGCCGCGGACGCTCGCGTGTCCATACGTCGCACTCCACGAGATCGGAAGAGCTCCTTGATGCGTCGCGCGCACCTCCCCGCAGCCGGAGTCGGAGTCCTCGTCGCCCTGCTCGCCGGCGGGTGCGGCGGCGGTGGTTCCGGCACCACGCCCCGCCCGCCGGCCGCACCCCCCGCCGCGCCCTCGGGGGCGGTGGCGGCCACGCTCTCGGCCGAGGGGATCCAGCTCACCTGGACGGACAACTCCGCGGACGAGACGGGCTTCGAGATCCAGTGGTCGATGACCGCCGAGGGACCGTTCACGCACCGCGGCACCGTGAGCGCGAACGTCACGGCCTACGACGACTTCGGGCTCGGGGCCTCCGGGACGTACTTCTACAGGGTGCGCGCGACGACCGCGGCCGACGCCTCCGCCTGGTCGGGCACCGCGAGCGCCACGACCCAGGACGATCCCTGGAACCCTCCGACGGAGCCGGCCGGAGTCGCGGCCGGCGCCCTCTCCACCTCGGCGATCCGGATCACCTGGGCCGACCAGTCCACGGACGAGACGGCGTTCGAGATCGAGCGCGCGCCGAGCGCCGGGGGGCCCTTCGTGCTGGTCGGGACCGTGAAGGTGAACGCGACGCAGTACGACGACGGGGGCCTCTCCCCCGCGACGGCGTACTTCTACAGGGTCCGCGCGTCGAACGCGGCCGGCGGGTCCTACTAGTCGGCGACGGTGACCGCGACCACCCTGGGCGCGACGCCGCCCGCGGCGCCCTCCGGAGCCGCTGCCGCCGCCCTCTCCGCCTCGGCGATCCGGATCACCTGGACCGACGCGTCCCCGAACGAGAGCGCCTTCGAGGTCGAGCGGGCGACCAGCGTCGGCGGCCCGTTCGCCAACGTCGCCACCCTCCCGGCCGGCTCCACCCAGCTCGACAGCAGCGGGCTCGCGGCCTCCACGACGTACTTCTTCAGGGTCCGCGCCACGAACTCCGCTGCCGCCTCGGCGTGGTCGAGCACCGTGAGCGCGACCACCCAGGCCCCGGCTCCCACGCCTCCCTCGGCGCCGACCGGGATCGCGGCGACGGCGCTCTCCTCCTCGGCGATCCGGGTCACCTGGACGGATACCTCCACGAACGAGAGCGCCTTCGAGGTCGAGCGCGCGCCGAGCGCCGGCGGCCCGTTCGTCGGCGTCGGCACGCTCACCGCCGGCTCCACCCAGCTCGACGGCACCGGCCTCGCGGCCTCGACGACCTACTTCTTCCGGGTTCGGGCCACCAACGCGGCCGGCGCCTCCGCCTGGTCGGGCACCGCGAGCGCGACCACCCAGGTCGGTCCGATCCAGACGATGGTCCTGTACCCCGTCGCGGACAACCGCATCGCCTCGAGCGTCCTGGACACCACCGTCGCGACCACCGCGTACCCGGCGGACGAGCTCATCGTCGGCTGCAACTGGCTGTACAACTCCTTCCTCGGCACGCAGGAAGGCACCTGCTTCGGGTCCGCCGTGAAGTTCAACGTCAGCGCGCTCCAGAACAAGACCATCGAGGCCGCTGCGATCTGGCTCTGGGCCTACTCCCCGCCGGGCGTGCTCACCACGTACACCGTTCACGCGATGGCGACGCCGTGGAGCCCCGCGACACTCACCTGGAACAACGGCCGAACCGTGTACACGGCCGGCGGGTGGCAGGTGACGGCCCGTGCCACGCCCGGACCGCTCGGCTGGAACGTGACCGACATCGTTCGCAACTGGACGAGCGGCGGCTGGGTGAACAACGGCCTGCTGTTCCAGGACGCGAACCTGGCGTTCCCCTACCTGAGCTCGCAGAGGGCCACGTCCTTCTACAGCTCCGATTACTACTCCGCGCTGGATCGTCGGCCCTACCTCGTCGTCGACTACCGGTGAAGCCGAGGCGAGGCGTCCTCCTCACCTCGTCGCGCCTCCGTCGGGAGCCCTCCTCAGGAGGAGCGCGACGGCGTGCGCGGCGATGCCCTCCTCGCGACCGACGAACCCCATCCCCTCGCCGGTCGTCGCCTTGACGTTCACCTGCCCGGGGGCGATCCCGAGCGCCTCGGCCAGCCGCGCCCGCATCTCCTCCCCGCGCGGGGCGATCTTCGGCCGCCGCGCCGCCAGCGTCACGTCCACGTTCCCCACCCTCCAGCCGCGCTCCGCCGCCTTGCGCGAGATCTCGCGCAGCAGCAGGAGCGAGGAGACCCCGCTCCAGCGGGGGTCGGTGTCCGGGAAGTGCCGGCCCAGGTCGCCGAGCCCGGCCGCCCCGAGGATCGCGTCGCCGATGGCGTGCGCGCACACGTCGGCGTCGGAGTGGCCGAGGAGCCCGTCGCCCTCGAACTCGACCCCGCCGAGCACGAGCCGCCGTCCGGGGGCGAAGCGGTGCGTGTCGTAGCCCACGCCCATCGCGATCGGCGCCTCGAGCGCGGCGCGGGCCCGCTCGAGGTCCGCGGGCCCGGTGAGCTTGTAGTTCCCCGGCTCGCCGGCGACGAGCGTCACGGGGACCCCGAGCCGCTCGACGAGCGAGCACTCGTCCGTCGCGGCCGAGGCGGCCCCGCCCGCGGCCTCGTAGGCGCGGAGCAGGAGGTCCCGCCGGAAGCCCTGCGGCGTCTGCGCGAGCCAGAGCGTCGTCCGGTCGAGCGTCTCCGCGACGCGCGGCTCCCCGCCCGGGGTCGCGCGCTTGACCGTGTCGGTCACCGGGACCGCCGCGAGCGCCGCGCCGTCCCGGGCGGCCGCCTCGGCGACGCGGGACACGAGCTCCGCCGACGCGAACGGGCGCGCCGCGTCGTGGACGAGGACGATCGCGCTCCCCGTCGCCGCGGCGAGCCCGTTCCGGACGGAGTCGGCCCGCGCGGCACCGCCCGCGACGGCGCGCGCCGGCTTCCCGAGCCCGGCGAGCTCCTCCGCGGCGCGGCCCTCCTCTCCCGGGGGGACCACCACGACGAGCTCGTCCAGCACCGGACAGGCCGCGAGCGACCGGGCCGCGCGGCGGAGCACGCTCTCTCCGCCGAGGACGACCCACTGCTTGGCGGTCCCGGCGCGGACGCCCGAGCCGCCCGCCGCCACGATGCCCGCCACCTTCTCGCCGCGGATCATCCACCCTCCTCGCCGTTCGGCGGTGGCACCGTCCGTGCTCAACCCGGACGAATGTCACCGCCCGCCGGGACCACCGCCCAGACGCGCAACCGCCGCGCGGACTCGCGTCCGTGCGGCGGTCATGCGCGGGCCGCCCCCGCGCCGGGGCGCAGGGGCGTCGGTTCAGCAGTTGAAGATCTTCTTCAGGTCCGTCTCCACGTCCTGCTCGTCGCACTCCTTCGCGATCGCCAGCTCCTTGATCAGGAGCGAGCGGGCCGTGTCGAGCATCTTCCGCTCGCCGAAGGAGAGGTCCTTGTCCGACCGGAGCAGGTACAGGTCGCGGAGCACCTCCGCGATCTCGAACACGCTGCCGGTCTTGATCTTGTCCATGTACTCGCGATACCGGCGGTTCCACGTCGTCGAGTCGACCGAGACCTCCTTCTCCCGGAGGATCGTGTAGACCCTGCGGACGTCCTTCTCGCCGATGATCTCGCGCAGGCCGACGGACCCGACCTTGTTCATCGGGATCATGATCTTCATCCCGTTCTCGAGGATGCGGAGCACGTAGAAGGACTGCCGCTGGCCGGCGACCTCCTTGTGCTCGATTCCCATGACCTCGCCGACCCCTTGGCCGGGATAGACCGCCTTGTCCCCGACCTTGAAGTTCGGGGACGTCTGACTGACCTGGATGACGGGCATTCCTTCCTCCGCTCCTGGCGTCCCGTTCACCGACCGATACGGTCGACGAAAGGGCGGGAGCTCGATCGCGGGAGGCTAGCACAAGTCCCCGACTCGTTCAATAACCCCCAGGAAATACCGGGTCTTCCGCATCCGCTTGGGGCGGGCGAGCGGAGGGACCGCTGAGCGCGACGCACCCGCTCGTCGCGCCCGCGATGGGGCTCGTGGCGGGGATCTCCCTCGGCCTCCACGGGGTCTCCCGCCCGCCCGGCACCGCGGCCGGCCTCCTCCTCGCGCTCTCGCCTCCGCTCGCACCGGCCGCATTCCTGTGCGCGGGCTGGCTGATCGCGGACCGCGCCGAGGCCGGAGCGCGATCCATCCCGGTCGAGCGCGAGGTGGAGGGGCGGGTCGCGAGCGTACCCGAGCGGTTCGGCGACCGCGTCCGCTTCCGCCTGCGGACCGCCCGGGACGGCGCGCTCGACGCGTTCGCACCCGTGGCGTCGTGGCCGCTCGCGCTCGGCGACCGGATCCGGATGCGGGCGCGGCTGCAGCCCCCGCCCACCGCGCGGAACCCGGGCGGCCGGGATCCGGCCGCGCAGCTCGCGGCGGCCGGAGTCTCGCTCCAGGCGTTCGGGGTGGGCCCCGCGATCCGGCTCGCGGCGCCCTCCCCGCTCGCTCCGCTCGAGCACGCGCGGCAGCGGTTCGCCGCGGCGGCGGCGGCCGCCCTGCCTCCCCGCGAGTCGGGGGTCGTCGTCGCGATCGCGACCGGGGACCGCTCGGGGCTCGATCCCGCGACGGTGGCGTCGTTCGCGAGGAGCGGCCTCGCGCACGTGCTCGCCGTGTCCGGGCTCCACCTCGTCGTCGTGGCGCTCGGGCTCGAGCGCCTCCTGCGCGCCCTCCTCCTCCGGGTCGAGCCGCTCGCGACGCGCGTCGAGCCGCGCCGCGCGGCGGCCGCGGCGCTCGTCCCCGCCACGGCGGCGTACGCGCTCGCGACCGGGGCGGGGGTGCCGGTCCTCCGCGCCGCCATCGCGGTGGGGGTCGCGGCGCTCGGGACGATCCTCGACCGCGAGCCGCGCGCCGCGAACGTCCTCGCGCTCGCCGCGCTCGCGATCCTCGCGGCGGATCCGTCGGCGGCGCTCGACCCGTCGCTCCAGCTCACGTTCGCGGCGGTCGGCGGGCTCGTCCTCTGGACGGACGGTCTCCGCCGGCGCATCCCGGTCGGCGTCGCCCGCACCGGGTGGCGCGCCTGGGTCGTCGAGCCGCTGCTCGGTGGCGCTTGCGCGACCGTCGCCGCGTCCCTCGCGACCGCGCCGGTGCTCGCGTTCCACTTCCGCCAGCTCCCGGTGCTGGGGCTCCTGGCGAACGTCGCGGGGATCCCCGTCGGCTCGGCGCTCACCGGGGTCGCGACGATCGCGGCGCTCGCGACCTCGGTCTCGCCCGCGCTCGCCGACCCGCTCCTCGCGGCGGCGCGCCCGCTCGCGACCGCGCTCCTCGCCCTGTCCGACGCCGCCGCGGGTCCGCGATGGGGGGCGCTCGGCGTCGCGACGCCGGGCCTCGCCGGGGTGGCGGCGTTCTACGCCCTCGCGCTCGCCGCCGGCCGGCTCCGGGGCGCAGGCCGCGCCGGCGCCGCGGCCGCCGCGGCGCTGTGCCTGCTCCTCCCGGGGCCGCTGCGCGCGGCCGCCGCCCGCGCGCGCGGAGGGCTCGAGGTGATCTTCGTCTCCGTGGGCCAGGGAGACGCGGCGCTGCTCCGGCTCCCCGACGGGAGCGCGGTGCTCGTCGACGGCGGGGGAGCCCCGGACGGCGGCGCCGACCCCGGCGCGCGGGACGTCGTGCCGCTCCTGCGCGACCTGGGTGTCCGGCGGCTCGCCGCCGTCTTCGCGTCCCACCCGCACCCCGACCACGTCCTCGGGCTCTCGGCGGTCGCGGCGGCGTTCCCGGTGGACCTCGTCTTCTCGAACGGCGACGCCGGCGTCGGGGCCCCGCACGACGTGCTCGCGGCGCTGCACCCGACCCCGCTCGCGCCCGGCGACGGGTGGGAGCGCGCAGGGGTGCGGTTCGACGTCCTGGGCGGCTCGCGCGAGGCGCTCTTCTCGAACGACGCGTCGCTCGTGCTCCGCGTCTCGTACCGCGACACGTCGTTCCTGTTCGCCGGAGACGTGGAGGGGGCGGGCGAGGCGGCGGCGCTCGCGCGCGGCGGCCTCGCCGCGGACGTCGTGAAGGTCCCTCACCACGGGAGCCGGACGTCCTCGTCCGCGGCGTTCGCGGCGGCGGTCCGGCCGCGCCTCGCCGTCGTCTCGCTCGGGCTCGGGAACCGGTACGGGTTCCCGCACGAGGAGGCGCTCGCGCGCTGGCGCGCCGTGGGGGCGCTCGTCCTGCGGACGGACGAGGGTGCGATCCGGCTGCTGTCGGACGGGCGCCAGGTCCGCCGCGTGCCCGCGAAGTCCGCCCTCGACCCCCTGGCGATCCGGGCGGAGGGGAAGCACGGTTGCGGCGTGCGCATGGAAGACGTGGACCTCCGCGACGTCGCAGAGCGGCTGCGCCGGCACATCCCCGAGGGCGAGCCGCCCGTGGGGTACCTGCGGGGCCGGAGCTACTTCCGCGACGTGCTCGTGGCCGAGCTCGGGTGCTCCGAGTTCGACGCGGAGACGCTCGTCGACACGCTCGAGATGAACGGCTACCTGCGCTTCATGGGCGATCCGTCGGTGCGCTCCCACGCGGAGAGCCGCTGGGAGATCGACCCGCACGCGCCGTAGCGGGGGCGGACGACGGGACGCGCCGCGGACCCGGCGGGGAGCGCCGGCCGCGGCACCGCTCGGGGATCCGCCGGCACGGCGCTTGGACATCCCTCCCGGCATGCACGCCCTCCTCGTGCACCTCCGGGGCGCCCCGCCGGTCCGGCGGGAGATCGTCCTGCTCCATCTCCGCCGGCGGCTCCCGCGCCGACGACCTCCTGCTCCCCGGGTGCCCGCCCGCGGCGTTGCGGCTCGTGCCGTGCGCGGCAGGCGTCGTCGTGGAGGCCATCGCGTGCGGGGTGCACGTCGGCCGGCACGCGGTGCGCGCCGGCGCACGACGCCTCCTCCGTGCCGGCGAGCGGGCGGAGCTCCAGCAGGTCGCGCTGGAGCTCACCCGTCCCGCGGCGCGCGTCGAGGGGACGCGCACCGCGGCCGCCGCGGTCCTCCGGGCCGCCGCCGCGGGGGCGGGTCGAAGCGCCGGGCTGCACCTCGTCGTCCTCTCCGGTCCGGCGGCCGGCGCATGCCACGCGCTCCACGCCGAGCAGACGATCGGCCGCGGGCGTGCGGCGACGATCGTGCTCCCCGACGGGACCGCGTCCCGCGTCCACGCCCGCGTGCGGGTCGGACCGGACGGCCCCCGGGTCGAGGACCTCGGGTCCAAGAACGGCGTCCGGGTGAACGGAGCGAGGACGGACCAGGGGCCGACCCCGATCCGCGTCGGAGACGAGCTCGTGGTCGGGGAGACTGCGCTCGCGCTCGCCGACGGCGCCCCGGTCGACGAGGTCGAGCCACCGGCGGCGCCGCTCCGCGGCGGAGGCCGCGGGCTGCGGCACCTCCTCGCGGCCGCGCTCCTCGCGCTGTCCGCGGCGGCGCTCGTGGTCGCGGCGGGGTATTGACGACTTCCCCCTCTCCCGACCTCTGTCGCCCTGCCGGACGCCTACACGGAGCGCGGCGCGAGCGCGGTCCGCTCGAGGAGCGTCTCGAACAGCTCGCGGTGCCGGGCGAACAGGCTCGTGAAGTGGACGACGCCGCGACGGGTGAAGACGGCGTACACGCGCCCTCCCAGCCCGTCGCGGACGACGATCTGCAGGATGTCGTCGAACGGGACGGGGCACCTCCGCAGCGGAGACGCCGCGACGATCCCGTCCGCCGTCACGGCGATCCAGGTCCGGGCGTACAGGAGGTAGGACCAGACGAAGAAGACCGCGAACCCCCCGGCCCCGACCACCGCCGCCCCCCCACCCCCGGGCCGCGGAGCACGAGCACGAGCATGCCCGCCCAGAACACGGCGGCGAGCGCCACCGCGATCCGGAGCCACAGCCGCGTCCGGTACGTTCGTCCGGGCTCCACAACGGCACGGTGAGGCCGGTCGGGCCTCGCCGCATCGCCGCGCCCCAGGTACGGGCGCGAAGGGGCCGGCGTTACCGCCCGCCGGTCGCCGTCGGCACGCTCGCCGGATCCGTCCGCGGAGGGGCGTCGCCGGAGTCGGACGGCAGCCGGAACACCCGGGGCGCGGAGCGGGGAGCGGCGGGCGTCACCGCACGGGGCGGTTGGACGACCACTCCGGGCCGCGACCGCCCCGGGAGCGACCGCTCCAGGAGCGACCGCCTGCGCCCGAGCCGCCTGGCTCGACGCCTCCTCGAGGAGCGTCCTCGCGTCCGCGCTGTCGGGGTCCTCCGCCAGCGCGGCCTCCGCCTGAGCGATCGCGAACGCCGGATAGCGCAGCGCCAGGTACGCGCGGCCGAGCCGGACGCGCGCGGGGGCATAGCTCGGCTGGAGGTAGACGGCGTCCTGGTATGCGAACAGGGCGTTCCGGTGATCGCCGGCGAGCGTCAGCCGATCGCCGTGGTCGAGCTTCTCGACGACGGCGGGCGTCGCGACGGCGGGCGTGGTCGCTGCGCGCGGCTCCTGGGCGCGTCCGCTGCGCGCGGCTCCGCGGCGAGCGCGGTCGCGCGGAGGAGGACCAGCAGCGGGACGAGTGCGCGCATGCGCGGGAGAGACGTCGGGCGCCGGGACGCGATCGGCCGCGAACGGCCGACGCGACCCTGCCCGGTCAGCGCCGGAAGGGATTCTCCCGGAGGATCGTCTCGCCGCGGTCCGCGCCGACGGAGACGCCGATCACCTTCACGCCGACGAGCTCCTCGACGCGCTTGATGTACGAGCGCGCCTTCGCGGGGAGGTCGTCCCAGGACCTCAGATGATCCACCTTGTCGGACCAGCCGGGCAGCTCCTCGTAGACGGCCTTCGCGCGCTCGAGCAGCTCGGGGTCGGACGGCATCTCCTCGAGCACCTTCCCGTCCACCTCGTAGCCGACCGCGATCTTCACCTTCTCGAACCCGGTGAGGACGTCGAGCTTCGTGAGCGCGATCGCGTCGAGCCCGTTCACGCGCGCCGCGAAGCGGAGCGCGAGCGCGTCGAGCCAGCCGGTCCGGCGAGGACGACCGGTCGTGGCGCCGAACTCGTTCCCGACCTTGCGGAGCCGCTCGCCCGTCTCGTCCTTGAGCTCCGACGGGTACGGCCCGCCGCCGACGCGAGTCGAGTACGCCTTCGAGATCCCGAGGACGTAGTCGACCGCGCGTGGCCCGAGGCCGCACCCCACGACCGCGTTCCCCGCGACGGTGTTCGACGACGTGACGAACGGGTACGAGCCGTGATCGACGTCGAGCATCGTGCCCTGGGCGCCCTCGAACAGGAGCGACTTCCCGGCGCGCAGCGCGCCGTGGAGCCAGAGCGACACGTCGGTCGCGTAGCGCGCGATCCGGCGGCCGAACTCGGCGTACTGCTTCACGATCGTGGCCTCGTCGAGGTCCGGCGTCGCGCCGAGCCGCTTGAGCTCCTCGCGGGCGGCCGGGCAGGCGCTCCTTCACCTTCCGCGCGAGGCGCGCCTCGTCGAGGAGATCGCGGACGCGCAGGCCGCGCCGCGCCACCTTGTCCTCGTAGGTCGGGCCGATGCCGCGGCCGGTCGTGCCGATCTTCCCCTCCCCGGCCGCCTGCTCCCGCGCGACGTCGATCGCCTTGTGCCAGGGCATGATCACGTGCGCGTCGAGCGAGATGGCGAGCTGCGAGTCGTCCTTGAAGGCACCCCTCGCCTTGAGCCGGTCGATCTCCATCACCAGGACCGCCGGGTCGGCGACGACCCCGTTCCCGATGACGCACGCCTTCCCGGGGTGGAGGATACCCGCCGGGATCAGGTGGAGCACGGTCTTCTCGCCGCCGACGACGAGCGTGTGCCCGGCGTTGTTGCCGCCCTGGAACCGGACGACGACGTCCGCGTCCTGGGTCAGCAGATCGACGATCTTGCCCTTGCCCTCGTCGCCCCACTGGGCTCCGACGACGACCACGTTCGGCATGCTCGAGCTCCTGGGTCGGTCACTTCGTCGCGGGTCGCCCGGAATCCACCGACGTCCGGGTCGACCGCCGCCCGCCGGGCGGGCGCGTGCGCGGCGCCGGACCATAGCAGGGCGGCCGCAGGGACGCCACAGCGCTGCGCTTCAGCGCGGTCGCCTGCGCGGTCGCGCCGCGCGCCCGCGCCCGCTCGCCCGCTCGAGCGCCTGGGTCGCGAACTCGAGGTCCACCGCGAACCCGATCGCCGGTCCCGGTCGCCCGAACCGGGCGAGCAGGCCGTCGTAGCGTCCGCCCGCGGCCACCGCGCTCCCCGCGCCCGGTGCGTAGCCGGCGAACGTGATGCCGGTGTAGTAGCCGAGCCCGCGCGCCTCGCCGAGGTCCACCGCGAACGGTCCGGCGCGGCGGCGGCGCGCGGTCCGGATCGCCGCCTCGACCTCCGCGAGCGGCCCGGCGGCACCCGGGACCGCGCGCGCGATGGCCCGGCCGCGCTCGAGGGCGCCGTCGCCGTAGAGCGTCGCGAGCTCCGGCAGCGCCGCGCGGGCCCGGGGAGCGCCGCGCGCGCTCGCCGACAGCGCCGAGAGCGCGCCCTCGTCCTTGCGCGCGAGCGCCTCCCATGCCTGCGCGCGGAGCCGCTGCGGCAGCCGCGCCGCCTCGATCACCTCGCCCGCGAACCTCGCGTGCCCGACCTCGACGACGACCCCCTCGAGGCCGACGCGGTCGAGCGCCCGGGAGAGCAGGACGAGGGCCTCGGCGTCCGCGGCGGGGCCGCCCGCGCCGAGCATCTCGACCCCGGCCTGGTAGACCTCGCGCGGCCGGCCCGCGCGCGCCTCGCGCGCGCGGAGCACGGGCCCGTCGTAGCAGAGGCGCGCGGGGGACGGGAGCGCGTCGGGGCGAGCCGCGTAGAGCCGCGCGATCTGGGGCGTGATGTCCGGGCGGATCGCGACGACCTCGCCGGAGCCCGGCTCGACGAACTTCAGCACGTCCGCGAGCGCCCGCGGGGAGAGGCCGCGCTCGACGACCTCGAGCCGCTCGAGCGTCGGCAGGAACACCCGGCGGTAGCGGAAGCGGGAGAAGACCTCGTGGAGCCCGGCCGAGAGCTCGGCGAGGTGCGCGGAGTGGTCGGGGAGGAGGTCGCGGAGGCCTGATGGCAGCGAGAGATCGAGCGGCATCGCGCGCGGACTCTACCGCGAAAACGGCGCGGGGGGCGCGGCGTCGCCGCGTCCCCCGCACCCCCGCGCTGCCGCCGCCACGAGACTAGTGGTGGAACGGGTCGCTGCCCGGGACGTCGCCGCCGGGGTGCGTCCCGGGGCTGCCCGGCATCCGTGGCGACGCGGTCTCCCCGTAGGTCGTGCCGTACCCGCGATCGTGCGCCTGCGCCGTCGCCCCCGCGCGCGGCTCGTCCACCCGGTGGAACGCGATCCGCCACCCGGCGCGACGGCCCCCGCGGCGCTGCTCGGCGAGCGCCGCGCCGACGAACGCCCCGAGCAGCCCGGCGATGGCGGCGAGCGCCGCGCCACCCGCGCCCGCCGCGGCGCCCTTCGCGGCGTCGTCGGCTCGCGCCTCCGCGACCCCGGGCCGCACCGCGCGCGTCCCCGCGTCCGGCCGGAGCTCTCGCTGCGCGGCCCCGAGGTTCCCGCTCGCCGCGGTCCCGGCGCTCATCGCGCCGGTCGCCATGGTGCCGGCGAGGAAGAGCGCGCCGGCGATGAGCCCGATGCACCAGACCAGGATCCCGTGCAGGCTCCGCGAGCGCGCGTCGTCCGCCGCCGCCATCCGGCACGCGAGCCAGGCTCCGAGCAGCGTCGCGACGAACGGCGTGAGGAGCGCCCAGATGGCCGCCGCCGCGCCGAGCGCGGTCGAGTCCGCGGGCGCCGCCGCGAACCCCAGCGTCGCCCCGATGAGCCCCAGCACCACGTGCGCCGCCAGCGCGAGCAGCACGCCCGCCGCGACGGCCTCCCAGTGCAGGCGAGGGAACGTCCGTCCGCCCGCCGCCTCGGTCATACCAGCCATGTAGACCTCCCCGGTGGGAGTGGACCCACCCGTCCCCAAGGTGGAGTCGCGCGCGGCGGCGCACAACCCGGTGAGGTCCCGAACGCTAGAGGCGCAGCGCGCGGACGCTCCGGACGTGCGGGAGGGCACGCAGGCGCTCGAGCACCTCGGCGGACGGCGCGGAGTCCACGTTGAGGAACGAGAAGGCGCCCGATCGGTCGTCGAGCCGTGACAGCGAGATGAGGGCGATGTTGACGCCCGCGGCGGCGAGCGCGGTGCCGAGGTTCCCGACGACGCCCGGCGCGTCGTCGTTCTCCACCACGATGACGTGCCCCGCGGGGACCGCCTCGACCCGGAACCCGTTCACCCGGACGATGCGCGCCTCCCGCTTCCCGTACACGGTCCCCGCGACCAGGGTCTCGCCGCCCTGCCCCCGCACGCGCAGCGTGACGAGGCTCGCCCAGTCGTGCGGCTCGGCGGAGCGGACCTCGCGCACGTGGATGCCGCGGTCCTTCGCGATCGCGGGCGCGTTCACCTCGTTCACCGGGGTCTCGAGGAAGTGGCGCAGCAGGCCGACGAGCGCGCGCGCCGCGAGCGGGCGCATCGGCACCGCCGAGAGCTCGCCCGCGACCTCCACCACCACCTCGGTCGGCCCCTGCGGCGCGAGCTGCGCCGCGACGGACCCGAGCTTCTCGACGAGCGGGAGGTAGGGCGCGAGCTGGTCGAGCACCTCCTTCGGGAGGCCGGGGACGTTCACCGCGTTCTTCACGACCCCGTCGCGCAGGTACGCGACGAGCTGCTCGGCGACCGCGACGGCGACGGCGGACTGGGCCTCCTCGGTCGACGCGCCGATGTGCGGCGTGCAGACGACGTTGTCGAGCGCGAAGAGCGGGTGGTCCGCTCCGGGCGGCTCCTTCTCGAAGACGTCGAGCGCGGCCCCGCCGAGGTGGCCGGCGGCGAGGGACTCCGCCACGGCCCGCTCGTCGACGATCCCGCCGCGCGCGCAGTTCACGAGGATCGCGCCCTTCTTCATGCGCGCGAGCGTCTCGGCGCCGACGAGGTGACGGGTCTGGTCGGTGAGCGGGACGTGGAGCGAGATGACGTCCGCCTCCCGCCAGATCGCGTCGAGGTCGACGAGGGTCGCCCCCATCTTCGCGGCGGCGTCCGGCGTGATGAACGGGTCGTACGCCACCACCCGCATCTTCATGGCGAGGGCGCGCTCGACGAGGACGGACCCGATGTTCCCGATCCCGACGACGCCGAGGGTCTTCCCGGCGATCTCCCGTCCCTGGAACCGCTTCTTCTCCCACTTCCCGGCCTTCACGCTCGCCGTGGCGCTCGGGACGTGCCGGTAGAGCGACAGGATCATCGCGAGCGCGAGCTCCGCGACCGTGACCGACGAGCCGCCGGGCGTGTTCATCACGACGACGCCCCGCCGGGTCGCCGCGTCGAGGTCGACGTTGTCGACGCCGACCCCGGCGCGGCCGACGACCCGGAGGCGGGTCGCCTTCTCGAGCAGCCTCGCCGTCACCTTGGTCGCGCTGCGGACCGCGAGCGCGTCGTACCCCCCGACGATCGCCTCGAGCTCGGCGGGCGCGAGCCCGACCTTCACGTCCACCTCGAGCCCCGCGTCGGAGAGGATCCGCACGGCCTCCGGCGAGAGATCGTCCGACACCAGCACGCGCGCCGCCATCTCGTGTCCTCCTCCCCGCGTCCCGGCCGAGGCCGTGAGGGGACGGGGGAGTTAGCCGCGGCCCGGCGCTCCGTCAAGGGACGTGCGGCCTCAGCCCCGCGCGCGCAGCCCACCCAGCACGAGCTCGGTGGCCTGACGCTTCGCGCGGTCGATCTCCTCCTCCGTCCGGGCGGGGACGAGCCCGACGACCATCCCGGAGACCGCGAGCTCGAGGGCGCCCAGGATGGCGGTCGCGGCGAGCACGGGGTCGAGCTCCGGCCGCAGCTCCGCGTTCGCCTGCCCGTCGCGGACCACGTCGGCGACGAGCTGGACGGCGCGCTCGAACGTCTCCCGGGTGGAACCGGCCCGCAGCGCGTGGGTGGTCCGGGTCACCTCCAGGATGAGCACCCGGACGGCGGCGGGCGCGGTCTTGTACACGTCGAACACGAAGCCGTAGATGCCGGCGATCTTGTCCGCCGCGGTCCCCGGCCCCTCGTCGATCGCCTGGATGGCGTTCATCAGGATCGCCCACTGCTCCGTGAACACGCTCTCGAGCAGCTCGTCCTTGTTCCGGAAGTAGTGGTAGACGAGGCCGTACGCGACGTGCGCGGCGCGGGCGACGTCCGCGATCCGGCAACCCTGGTACCCCTTCTCGGCGAAGACGCGGACGGCCGCGTGGAGGATGGCGCGACGCTTCTCCGGCTCGACGCCGGCGGGTCCGCTCGCGTCGCGCGGTGTTCTGAGCCTGGTCACGGCGTCGATTCTCGGGTCAGGCCGCCCGGAGAGCAACCCCGCGCTCCGGCAGGGAGGCCCCCGAGGGGGCGGCGCGCCGCTCCGAGGACCGTCAGGTGACCGTGCGTCAATGCGGGAACGCGGTGCCGCCGAGGCGCGAGAGATCCAGCGAGGCGGAGTACGACACGTCCCCGCAGTCGGTGACGCGGGCGATCATCGTGATCCGGAAGCAGCGACACGGCGACTCCCACGCGACGCTCGCGGCGTGCTGCTGGACCTGCAACGCGCGACGCGACGCTCGCCGGTGAGGCCGTCGCAGCGCGCCACGAAGGCGGCGCGCCCGGGGAGGAGCGCGTCGTACCCGAGGCGCGCGCCCCCGATGGCGGCGCGCAGCCCGAGCGTCCCCGCGGCCGAGGCGTCGAGGTTCGGGTCCGCGCGCACGTCGAAGAGCGGGTCGAGCCCCGCGACGAGGCTCCCCGAGCCTCCGGGGCCGACCGCGAGGAAGCCGGCGCGGACGCCGTCGCCGCGGTGGTCCTGGACGGTGAGCCCCGCGCGAAGCTCGGTGAGCTCGTCGAGCGGCGAGCGGCGAGCGGATCCGCGGCGCAGGGGCGGGCCCGGGGCGGCCGTCGAACGTGAAGAACCGCGCCCGCGCGTCGCCGGTGAACGGCCCGGCGGTCACCGCGAGCGCCGTGAACGCCTCCGCGAACCGGCCGGCGCGCAGGTCGGCGTCCTGGCCGAGCTCGAGGCGGAGCGCCGTCGCGGACGCGGTCTCGAGCCGCGTCTCGACCGACGCCCGGAGCTGCTGGAACACGCCCGGCGACGCGGAGAGGAGGCCGATCCTCGATCGATCGAGGTGGTCGTACGCGGCGACGTCGATGGCGTCCCCGATCGTCCGCGTGCCGGCTCGCCACTCCAGCCGCGGCGCGATCACGTGCCGGACCCCGCCGAAGCGACGGGCGACCTCGGTCTCGAGCGACGCGCCGGCGACGCCCCAGGAGACCGCGCGCGGGTCCGTGCGATCCGGCGCGTAGCCGAGCGCGGCGCCGCGGACGTACGGCGCGAGCGTGAAGGCGCCGCCGAGGAGGAGCGGCGCCGCGACCTCGGCGCGCGCGTCCGCGCGAGTGACCGCCGGCCTCCCCTCCACGTCTCGCAGGGCTCCGTCCACCGCGTGGGCGGGCCCGAAGCGCGCGGCGCCGAGGCGTCCCGCGATCCGGAGTGGGCCCGCCGCGAGCGGCACGAGCGTCGCCGACGCGGCGCCGAAGCGGCTCGCGAACCCTCGCTCGCTTCCGAGAGGCCCGTACGGCGCACCGTTCGGGAAGTACGGCGCACCGGTCCCGACCGCGACCGGGTCGAGGGGCTGATCGTAGCTCGCGACCGCCTCGGCGACGACCGCGTCCAGGCGGTGCGACACGAGGAGATCCGAGCGGCGGTACGGCAGGCTCCGGCCGAGGACGTCGGGGGTGGTGTCGCGCACCCAGACCGGATCGAGCGCGAGCCGGAGCGCCCCCTGCAGCGAGGTCGCGTCCCCGAGGCGCTGGCCGTGCGTCGCGACGAGGGCGAACCTGTCACCGCCCTCGCCTCCGGGCTCGAGGTCCAGGTCGTGGAGCCAGCCGAGCTCCAGCATCCCCTGCGCGTGCTCCGCCGGCGCCCAGCGCAGCTCGAGCCGCGCGCCGGGTCCGCGGACGGCGGGCTTGCCGTCCCGGAGGTCCCCGCGGGCGCGCCCGAAGGCGTACTCGGGCGTCAACGTCGCGTCGGCGCTGCGGCCGAGGGTGAGGTACAGCGGCTCCGCGACGGAGAACCCGCTCGCGCCGGTGGAGCCGAACGTCGGGATGAGCACCCCGGACTTCCGATCCGCGAGGGGCAGGTACAGCCAGGGGAGCACCAGGACCGGGACCGGATGGTCGATGAGCAGGAAGCGAGGCGTGATCCGGAGGACCGGCCAGCGCAGGATCGCGCGCTCGCCCGGGATGACGTCGGCTTCGCGCGCGGTGACCTCCCAGGAGGGCGCCGCGCCGCCGGGACAGTCGCAGAGGGTGAGCCGCGCGTCCTGGAGCTTCAGGTGCCCGTCGGACTTTCCGCGGAGCCTGGGCGTCGAGAACGTGAGCCGGTTGCGCCCGGTCCGGCCGGCCTCGTCGGCCGTGCGCAGCGCGGAGAGATCGACGGGCCGGTCCTTCACGAAGGCGACCACCCCCTCCGCCTCCAGCTCGCCCCCGAGGACCGCTCGCACCGCCTCCGCGGAGATGACGCGGGTCGGATCCGTGAGGAGCACGCCGCCCGTCGCGCGCACCTCGCCGGTCGCGGGGTCCCACTCCGCCGAGCGGGCCCGGAGCACGATCGCCCCTCGCCGGACGACCGCGTTCCCCTCGAGGAGCACGCGGCCGGTGGACATCTCGTACCGGACCCGGTCCGCGGTGACCTTCACCTCGCCTCCGCCGTCGAGCGGGAGCGCCGGGGCGGCCGCCGCGGCGCGCGCGACGAGCGCGGCGGCGAGCGCGGCGAGCGTCGGGAGCGCGCGGGGGCGTCGCGCGCGGCACGGCGGGGTCGATGGCTTCAAGGCGCGCGGATTCTATCCCCGGCGCGCCGCGGCGTCGCCGCGTTCCGCGAGCGCACGGAGGGGGCGCGTGGGGACTGCTAGCGCGCGGCGGGCTCCGCGGCGGCCGGCGCGGCCTCGTCGGCCGGCTCGGCGGGCGCCTCGGCGGCGGCCGGCGCGAGCGCGGTCCCGGGCCGCTCGAAGTCGAGCGCGAGCATGTCGCCCTCGATCTTCTGCTGGTACGGGACCTTCTGCTTCAGCCTGATGTCGAGGACGTACGTCGAGCCGCGGCGCGACGGCGTGATCATCGCGACCGCCGACGGGAAGAACGACGTGTCGAGGAACCGCATGTCGTTCCGGTGCGGCGCGCGGGCGTTCTCGACCTCGACCCGGATCATGTTCTCGCCGACGTCCTGGATCGTGAACCGGGGCGGGGCGCTCGTCCGGAGGAACACGCGCGACGCGCCGGGGATCTGCTTGAACCCGAGCTCGCGGACCTGCGACGGCGCGGTCGCGGCGAGCGACTCCTGGCGCGCGCGCCTCGCCTCCGCCTTCCGCTCCGCCGCCTCCTGGCGCTTGCGGTCGGCCTCGGCCTTCGCGGCCGCGATCGCCTCGTCGCGCTGGCGCTTCGCCTCCGCCTTCTTCTCCGCGGCCTCCTGCTTCTTCTGATCGGCGGCGGCCTTCGCGGCCGCGATCGCCTCGTCGCGCTGGCGCTTCGCCTCCGCCCTCTTCTCGGCGGCCTCCTGCTTCTTCTGATCGGCTGCGGCCTTCGCGGCCGCGATCGCCTCGTCGCGCTGGCGCTTCGCCTCCGCCTTCTTCTCGGCGGCCTCCTGGCGCATGCGGTCGGCCTCGGCCTTCCTCTCCGCCGCCTCCTGCTTCTTCTGATCGGCCGCGACCTGCGCGGTCGCCGTCGCCTCGAGCCGCTGGCGCTCGGCGTCCTCCTGCGCGCGCGCGTCCGCCGCCGCGTCGACCGTCGGCGCGTCGACCGTCGGCGCGGCGCCGGCCGCGGGCGCCGTCGCGGGCCGCCGCGAGCTCACGCGCCCGCGCGGCGGCTGCGAGCTTCTCCTGCTCCTCCGCCCGCGCGCGGGCGTCGAGCTCTTCCTGCGCGCGGCGGTTCGCGGCGGCCTGGTCCGCCGCCTCCCGCGCCCGGGCCTCCTGCTCCGCCCGCGCCTGCGCGTCCGCCTTCGCCTGCACCTCGGCCTCCGCGCGGCGCTGCTCGGCGGCGCGTGCCGCCTGCGCCATCGCGGCGGCCGCGCCGGCCGGCTTCGCGATCCGCACGACGAGGGTCGAGCCCTGCGTCTGCACGTCGGGCGGATCCACGTCCACCGCGAACGCGACCATGATCCGCGCGATCGAGGAGGTGTCGGAGCCGTACGAGAGGTTCTTGACCACCAGGATGAGCCCGTCGTCCGCCGGCATGTCCTCGGGGACCCCCCGGAACTTCGCCTCCGACAGATCGATGACGAACCGCGGCGGGTCCGCCATCGAGAAGGTCGTGAAGTTCGGCGGCTTCGTGCCGGTGACCGACAGGACCACGACCCCGCCCTCGTCCTTCACCGAGACGCCGGTGACGAGGTTCAGGTCCTGGCCGAACGCCGGACCGGCTGCGAGCAAGGTGGTCGCGAGGACGTGACGAAGACGCATCGGGAAGCTCCGGGTGGGAGATTCGCCGCGAGGATAGCACGGGGGGTCGAGGCTCCAAAAAAACCCGAGCGCTTCTGGGGCGATGTCTCCCTACCTCGGCACCGGAGCGGGAGACGCTCCGAGGAGCGCGCGGGCCTCGCCGACGAGGTAGAGCGAGCCGGCCACGCACACCACCGCGCCGTCCGACGCGGCGCGCCGGGCGCACGCGAGCGCGTCCGCGAGCCCGCCGTGGACGTCCGCGTCCGCCCCGAGCGACCGCGCCTCCGCGAGCAGGCCGGCGGCGGCCCGGGCCCGCGGCGTCGCCGGGGCGACGAGGTGGAAACGTCGCGCCGCCGGCGCGAGCGCCCGCAGCATCCCCGCGTGGTCCTTGTCGGAGAGCACCCCGAACACGAGCTCGACCGGACGACCGGGGTGGAGCGCCGGGAGCGCCGCGGCGAGCGCGGCGGCGCCGTCCGGGTTGTGGGCACCGTCGAGCAGGACCCCGCCGACCTCCTCGAGCCTCCCCGGCCAGCGCGCCGTGGCGATCCCCCGCGCGATCGCCGCCTCTCCGACGGGGACCCCCGCCCGCGCGAGCGCCCGGAGCGCCGCCGCCGCGAGCGCGGCGTTGCCCCGCTGGTGGGCGCCGCGCAGCGCGACGGGCCCGTCCCAGGACGCCGCCGCGACCTCGAACGGCGCGCCGCGCCGGAGCGCCTCGGCGCGGAGGGTCTCGAGCGCGCCCGGCGGCTGGTGCGCGTGGACGACCGCGGGCACGCCGGCCTTGAAGATGCCGGCCTTCTCGACCGCGATCTGCTCGACCGTGTCGCCGAGCAGCTGCGTGTGATCGAGGTTGATCCGCGCGATCGCCGTCACCGCCGGCTGGACCGCGGTCGTGGCGTCGAACCGCCCCCCGAGGCCGACCTCCACGACGGCGACGTCCACCCGGGCGCGGGCGAAGTGGACGAGCCCGGCGAGCGTCGCGAACTCGAAGTACGTGAGGCGGTCCCCTTCCCCGCCGGCCTCGTGCCACGGGCAGGCGCGCCGGATCTCCTCGACCGCCGTCGCGAGCGCCGCGTCGTCGATCTCCTGGCCGCCGACCGCGATCCGCTCGTTGAAGCGGACGAGGTGCGGCGAGGTGTAGAGCCCGACCGACAGGCTCGCCTCGGCGAGCGCGGCGGCCGCCATCGCGCAGGTGGAGCCCTTCCCGTTCGTCCCCCCGACGTGCAGCACGGGGAACCGGCGCTCGGGGTGACCGAGCGCCGCCAGGGCGCGCTCCATGCGGTCGAGCCCGAACCGGATGGCGAGCGGCTGCAACCCGGCGAGGTACGGGTGGGGGTCCGTCATCGTGCGAGCTTCATACGCGAAGCGAGGGGCGAGCGCAGGTCCGGCCGGACGAGGCTGGACCGGAGCGAGCCCGCTCAAGCGAGGAGCCCGAGCACCTGCGCGAGGCGCTGGCGCATCTCCGACCGGTGCACGATCGCGTCGATCATGCCGTGCTCGATGAGGAACTCGCTGCGCTGGAAGCCGGGGGGCAGCTTCTCCCGGATGGTCTGCTCGATCACCCGCGGTCCGGCGAAGCCGATGAGCGCCTTCGGCTCGCCGACGACGACGTCGCCGAGCCACGCGAAGCTCGCGGCGACGCCGCCCGTCGTCGGGTGGAGCATCACCGACACGTAGGGCTTGCGGACCGAGCGGAACCGGTGGAGCGCGGCGGACGTCTTCGCCATCTGCATGAGCGAGAAGATGCCCTCCTGCATGCGGGCGCCGCCCGTCGAGCTGAACACGATGGCGGGGATGCGGCGCTCGTAGGCGCGGTCGAACACGCGCGCGACCTTCTCGCCGACGACCGAGCCCATCGAGCCGCCCATGAACTCGAACGCGAAGCAGCCGATCGAGACCGGCCGGCCCTCGATGGTGCCGACGCCGGAGATGAAGGCGTCCCGCAGCCCCGTGGTCTTGTAGGTGGTCCGGAGCCGGTCCCGGTACTTCTTCGCGTCGGTGAAGCCGAGCGGGTCCTGGGGCGTGAGGTCGGCGTCCAGCTCCTGGAAGGAGCCCTTGTCGAGGACGAGCTCGAACCGCCGGCGGACGGGCAGCGCGTCGTGCTGGCCGCAGCTCGGGCAGACGTTCCAGTTCTTCTCCCACTCGGCGCGCGCGACGACCTCCTGGCACGCGTCGCACTGGTACCAGATGCCCTCGCCCTTCTTCGCCGCCGGCGGCGGCGCGGCCGGGGTGGACTCCTTCGTCTTCATCTTCTTCTGCTTCGAGAACCAGGCCATGACCTTCCTTGCGGCTAGAACTTGAACTCGTCCCCGAGGCGCAGCACGCGCACGTTCGGGAGCCCCAGGGCCGCGAGCTCGCGCTTGAGCTCGGCCACGTGCGCGGGCTTCAGGTGATACAGCAGGACGGGGAAGCCGTTGCGCTCGAGCTTCGCGAGCTCGGTCTCGAGCGTCCGCGGCGTGAGGTGGCCGGAGACGTCGGCGAGCCCCTGCAGCGCGTTCGGGAACGACAGCTCGACGAGCAGCGCCTTGAGCCGCTTCTCGGCGTTCATGCGCTTCCAGAGCCGGCCGGTCGGGCCGGTGTCGCCCGAGACGCCGATCGCGGTCTTCCCGTCCGACAGGACGAACCCGACCGACTCGACCGGGTGGCAGACCGGGACCGGGCTGACCGTGTAGCGGCCCGCCTTGAAGGGCCGCTCCGGGTCGAACGGGATGATCTCGATGACCGGCTGGCGCAGGTCGGGGATGCGCGTGAAGTCCGGCCACAGCTCGTCGTTGAACACGCTCTCGCGCAGGGTGCGCGCGCACGCGGTCGACGCGTGGACGCGGACCGGCGTCTTGCGCCGCCCGACCAGGAGGTCGGACAGGAGCGGCACGTCCTTCACGTGATCGAAGTGCGAGTGCGTGAGGACGATGTCGTCCACCTTCAGGAGGTCGTCCAGGGAGAGGCTCGAGGTGAGGGCCCCGGCGTCGATCGCGAGCTTCCCGTCCACGAGGAAGCACGTCGTCCGGTGCCGGGGGAGCTCCCCGCCCGAGCAACCGAGGACGCGCAGCTTCACGTCACGTCTCCGAACTGGGCCTTCATCTGGAGGAACTCGAGGAAGTGGCGGAGCTTCTCCACGTCCGCCACGAGGAACCCGTCCGGCGCGAGCGCCACGATCTTCGACTTGAGGAGCTTGCCGAGCACCTCCTCGGCCTGCTCGGTCTTCACGCCGACGCGCGCGGCGAGCTCCGCGGGGCGGATCTCGAGCCGGCGTCCCGCCGGGCCCTTCGCGACCTTCTCCGCCGCGACGGCGAGGAAGTGCACGACCCGCGCGGACGTGTCGGAGAAGAGGAGGTTCTCGATCTGCTCGTCCGCCTCGGCGAGGCGATCCGAGAGCTTCTTGATCATCCGGATCGCGATCTCCGCGTTCCCCCGGATCATCGCCTCGAAGGTCTTCGCGTCGATGACGAGCAGCTTCGACGCCTCCACGCAGGTCGCGGTCGCGGAGCGCGGCTTGTTGTTCAGGATCGACATCTCCCCGACGAACTCGCCGGGGCCGAGGGACGCGAGGATCTTCTCGACGTCGCCGACGGTCTTCGAGACGACGATCCGGCCCTGCTGGACGACGTACATCTCCCGACCCGGCTCCCCCTCGCGGAAGAGGACGGTCCCCTGGGGGAACTCCTTCCCCAGCCGTTGAAAGAGTTGGTCGTCGGCCATTTCACGCCGCGTTCGCGCGGCCGATCCGGTGTTAGCGTGCATCGGAGAGGGCTGTCAACGAAACCACCACCCCTCCGGACGCGACGACGCGCCGCGTCGCCGGCTCGATGTGAGCCCCGTCACACCGCGCGGTCACTTCGTCTTCATCTGGAAGACGCCGTCCCACTCCGGACCGGGAGGCTCGCGCCGCATCGCCTCGCAGCGCTCGATGTACTTGCGGCTCGTGGGATCGCCGCCGCGCAGCTCGTCCGCCTCCCTGAACCGCGCCATCGCCTCGTCCCAGCGCTGCGCGGTGTACGCGGAGAGCCCCCAGCGGAAGCGCTCGACGAACGCGGTCAGCTCGGGGGTCCCCGGCGCGAGCGCGAGCAGCTCGTAGATGTGGACCGGCTCCCGCTTGCCCTTCACCCGGACGAGGTCGAGCTCCCGGACGACGACGTGCTGCTTCACCTCGGCGTAGGTCGAGCTGCCGAGGATCATGCGGGTGCCGTACTCCTTGTTCGCGCTCTCGAGGCGCGACGCGAGGTTCACCGCGTCGCCGAGCACGGTGTAGTTGTAGAAGCGGTCCTGGCTCCCGACGAACCCGACCGACATCGGGCCGGTGTTGATGCCGACGCCGACGTCGATGTCCGGCAGGCCGCGCTCGCGCCACCTGGCCCGGAGCGCCCCGAGCCGCTCGATCATCGTGAGCGCGGCCTTGCACGCCCGGAGCGCGTGGTCCGGCTGCTCCTGCGGCGCGCCCCAGAACGCCATGATCGCGTCGCCGATGTACTTGTCGAGCGTCCCCTGGTTGTCCGAGACGATGATCTCCGTCATCGGCGTCAGGTACTCGTTCAGGAGCTCGAGGAGCACGTGCGGGTCGAGCTTCTCGGAGATGGTCGTGAACCCGCGGATGTCGCTGAACAGGACGGTGAGGACCCGCTTCTCGCCGCCGAGCTGGACCGAGCCCCCCTTCGAGAGCACGTCGTCCACGATCGCGGGCGCGAGGAAGCGGCTGAAGGTGTCGCGCGCGCGCCGCTTCTCCCGCTCCTCCGAGAAGAACCGGTAGGAGGTCGCGACGAGGAACATCGTGAGCATCTGCGCGAGCGGCATCCCGAGCGCGAGGACCACGTTCCCGCGCCGGAGCGCGAACACCGCCACGACCCCCCAGCCCGCCGGCGGCCACGAGCAGCGTCGGGACGGCTGCGGACGAGGACACCTTCGCGAACACCCAGGCGAGCCCGATCGCGAGCGCGAGCATGAGCGCGATCTCGACCACGAACACCGCGCTCGACTTCTCGAGCAGCTCGCGGCGGAGGACGTTCTCGACGAAGGTGGCGTGCGTGATGACGCCGGGGGCGATGTCGTCGAACGGCGTGACCCGCTGGTCCCAGGTCCCCGCGGCGGTCGTGCCGATGATCGCGATCTTCCCCTTCATCTCCTCCGCCGGGACGCGCCCGTGGAGGACGTCCGTCGCGGACCAGGCCGGGAAGTCGCGGTACGAGCCGTAGTAGTTGAGCGGCACGCGCCCGAGGTCGTCCACGTCGAGCGCGAACGCGTCGCCGATGCGGACCTGCTGCAGGCTCTCCGCCGCGCCCTCCGCCCCGACCGGGACGATCGCGGCCGGGACCCCGTCCTTCCCGGCGACGCGCGCGAGGAGCGCGATCCCGAGCGCGGGGAAGGTCGCGTCCTGGGCCCCGGCGATGGTCCGGTACCGCCGGATCGTGCCGTCCGGGTCGGGGAGCACGGTGAAGAACCCTCCCGAGTCGGCGACGGCGAGCACCTCGTCGACCGGCGGGACGACGCCGGCGAACTGGCCGGGCACGCGCACGCCCTTCCCCGCGGGCGCGAGCTTCCCGTCGGTGTGCACGTGCACCGGCGCCGTCTCGAAGAAGTGGAGCTTCGAGACCCGCGCCTGCCGGTCGGCCCCGGGCGCGTCCTCGGCGCCGAGGAACATGAACCCGACCGTGACGTTGCGGGCCCGCTCGATCGCGTCCGCGAGCTGCTCGGTCGGGTCCACGTCCACGGCCGCCTCGGGCTGCGCGCCGCCCGCCGCCTCCCAGACCTCGTCGAGGTGGCGGACCGCGGCGGGATCCCGGAGGCCCTCGCGACCCGAGCGCACGAGGGCGGCGACCTTCGCCATGCGGCGGCCGAGCTCGTCCTGCTCGGACCAGATCACGTCGAAGCCGACCGCCGCGGTGCCGCCCGCGGCGAGCCGGTCCACGAGCCGCGCCATCTTCGCCCGGCTCCAGGGCCAGAGCCCCTCCTCCTGGACCGACTTCTCGTCGATGCCGACGATCACCACCCGCCCCGACGGCGACCGCGGGCCGCGCAGCCGGGTGAGCGCGTAGTCCTGGGCGGCGTGCTCGATGCGCGCGACGACCGGCAGCTCGAAGCCGCGGCCGAGGAACACGTAGTTCGTGAAGTGGAGCCCGGTGAAGACGAGCCCCGCCCAGAGGGCGAGGCGGAACGCGCTGATCTCGAGCAGGACCTTCCGGACCCGGGACATCCCCGAGAGAGTAGCACCCGGCGGCCGGAAACTGGCGCCGGGCGCCGCGGCCGCTACCATGCACCGGTGGCCTCTCCCCCCCAATTCGCGCTCTGGATCGTCGCCGCGCTCCTGCTCGTCGTCGTCGCGCTCTGAGCCGCGGACGCCGTGCGCTCGGCGCGCCGGCGTCCGACGCTTGCAGCGGCGGCGCCGTCGCGGTAGACGGCCGACATGGCGCTGACCTATCGCGACGCCGGCGTGGACATGGACGAGGGCGACAGGCTCGTCGAGCTGATCAAGCCCCTCGCCCGCCCGACCCTCCGGCCGGAGGTGCTCGCCGGGATCGGCGGGTTCGGCGGGCTCTTCGCGCTCGACGTGAAGAAGTACCGGGAGCCGGTCCTGGTCTCCGGGACCGACGGCGTCGGCACGAAGCTCAAGGTGGCGTTCGCGACCGACCGCCACGCGACCATCGGCCAGGACCTCGTGGCGATGTGCGTGAACGACGTCGCGGTCGTCGGCGCCGAGCCGCTCTTCTTCCTCGACTACTTCGCGACGGGCAAGCTGTCCGCGGAGCAGGGCGCCCAGGTGGTGCAGGGGATCGCGGAGGGCTGCCGGCTCGCCGGGTGCGCCCTCATCGGCGGCGAGACCGCCGAGCTGCCGGGCTTCTACGCCGCGGGCGAGTACGACCTCGCCGGCTTCGCCGTCGGCGTCGTCGAGCGATCGAGGATCGTGGACGGCCGCGCGGTCTCCCCGGGGGACCTCGTGATCGGGATCGCCTCCTCGGGCGTCCACTCGAACGGCTACTCCCTCGCCCGCAAGGCGCTCCTCGATCGCCATCCCCTCGACGCCCGGCTCGACGGCCTCGGCGGACGCACCCTCGCCGACGCCCTCCTCGAGCCGACCCGCATCTACGCCAAGGACGTCCTCGCGCTGCTCGAGCAGGTGCAGGTCAGGTCCTTCGCGCACATCACCGGCGGCGGCCTCCCCGGGAACGTCCCCCGCAACCTCCCCGACGGGACGCGCGCGGTGCTCGACGAGCGGCGCTGGCCGCGCCCCGCGATCTTCGACGTGATCGAGCGCGAGGGGCAGGTCTCCCGGGACGAGATGTACCGGACCTTCAACATGGGGCTCGGCCTCGTCGCCGTCGTCGCGCCGCGCGACGAGGCGGCGGCGCTCGCCGTGCTCCGCGCGCGCGGCCTCGACGCCTGGACCGTCGGCGCGATCGAGCAGGGCGCAGGCGAGGCCACCTGCGAGGTGGTCCGGTGATCCGACTGGGCGTCCTCGCGTCGGGCGGCGGGACGAACCTCCAGGCGATCCTCGACGCCTGCGCGGCGCGCCGCATCGCGGCGGAGGTCGCGGTGGTGGTGTCGAACGTGCCCGGCGCCGGGGCGCTCGAGCGGGCGAGGCGCGCCGGGATCGCCACGGAGGTCCTCCCCTCGAAGGGCGTCCCGGACCGCGAGGGCTACGACCTGCGGGTGGTCGAGGCGCTGCGGGTCCACCGCGTGGACCTCGTCTGCCTCGCCGGCTACATGCGGCTCGTGACGCCGACGTTCCTGCGCGCGTTCGGACCGGACGCCGCGACGCGCGGCTGCCCGCGGATCGTGAACGTGCACCCCGGCCTCCTGCCGAGCTTCCCGGGCCTGCACGCGCAGCGGCAGTGCGTCGAGTACGGCGCCCGGTTCGCCGGCTGCACCGTGCACTTCGTCGACGAGGGGACCGACACCGGCCCCGTGATCGTGCAGGCCGTCGTCCCGGTCGAGCCCGGCGACACGGACGAGTCGCTCACCGCCCGCATCCTCGAGCAGGAGCATCGGCTCTACCCGCAGGCGATCCAGTGGTTCGCGGAGGGCCGGCTGTCGGTCCAGGGACGGCGCGTCGTCGTGGACGCGGCCCGGCCGGCGCCGCGCGCCGCCGCGACCAACCCCCAGCTCGAGATCGGGTGAGCCGTGGCGCAGACGTTCCGTCCCCCCGCGACGCAGCGGCTCTATGACGTGTGCGTCGTCGGCTCGCACCTCGGCGGCGTCGTCGCCGGCGCCCTCCTCGCGCGGCGCGGCTTCCGCGTCCTCCACGTCGCGCACGACGACCCCGGCTTCCACTACGTGGACCACGGCTACGTCCTCCCGTTCGGCCCCGCGGTCATCCCGTCGCTCCGGAACATGCCGTCCGCGGAGGGCGTGCTCGGGGAGCTCGGGCTCGCGACCGACATCGGGCGCGCGCTCGCGCCGTCGGAGCCGGACCTGCAGCTGCTCCTGCCCCGGCACCGCGTGGACCTGTCCCGCGACCCGGCGCACCTCCGGAGCGAGCTCCGGCGGGAGTGGCCGCGGGAGGCGGAGCCGCTCGAGGCCGCGTACGGGAAGCTCTCGACCCTCTTCGACTTCGCCGGCTTCTTCCTGCGCGCCGCGCCGCCCCTCCCCCCCGACGGCCTGATCGAGCGGCTCGCGCTCCGCAAGGCGCTCAAGACGGCGGCCTCGATGCCGGGAGCGCCGGAGAAGCGCGCCGACGAGGCCCGGCCGTTCGAGGGGCTCGAGGACCACGAGCTCGTGCGGAGCCTCACGATCGCGCACCGGTTCCTCACCTACCTCGACGGCGACGCCTCGCCGCTCTCCCTCGTCCGGCTCCTCGGCGGCGCGCTGCGTGGCACGAACCGCCTCCCCGGCGGGCTCGGCACGCTCCGCGAGCTCGTCCGCCGCCGCATCGCGGAGTCGCGAGGCGAGCTGCGCGGCGGCCCGGGCGAGCCCGCGCTCGCGGCGTCGTTCGAGTTCGACGGAAATCGCGTGAGCGCGGTGCGGCTCGCGGACTCCCCCGACGCGCACGTGGCGCGCGCCTTCGTCATCGCGACCGACGCGGCGCGGTTCCTGGCGCTCCTCCCCGAGGAGCTGCGCGACGCGCGGGGCGCCGCCGCGCTGCGGCGCGTCCACGCGACCCGGCAGCTCGCGACCGTGAACCTCGTCGTGAAGCACGCGGCGCTCCCGCCCGCCCTGGGCGACAACGTGCTCGCCCTCCGCGACGGCTCGGACGGGGACGGCCTCGAGAACGCCGTGTTCGTCCAGGTGCTCCCGGCGCGGCGCGATCCCAAGAAGGGCGAGAAGGGGGCCGCGCTCGACGCGGTGGCGGACGAGCGCGTCGTCTGCGCGTCCGGCTTCATCCCGGCCGACGCGGGCCGGGCCGGGCTGGAGACCGCCGCGGTCGCGCTCCGGGAGGCGGTCGCCGACGCGATCCCCTTCTTCGAGCGCCACCTCGTCGCGGAGTCCGCGCCGCTCCTCGCCACGCCGGATTGCGGGAACCTCTCCGCGGTCCACCCGCTGTACGCGTCCGACGAGGAGCAGGCGCTCGGCCTCGCCGCGCTCCCGGTCCGCGGCCCGTGGAAGAACGTCTTCTTCGCGGGCCGCGAGGTCGTCCCCGGGCTCGGGGTCGAAGGCGAGTTCTACGCGGGGATCCAGGCCTCCGCGCACGTGGCCGCGCTGCTCGGGCAAAAGAACGTCCTCAAGTAGTCGCCGCCGCGCGGGCCTTGCGTTTTGGGGCCGCTTGCGTAATATGCCGCGCTCTTTCCGCTTTTCGGAGTAAGCCATGGCACGCCGCTGCGACATCTGTGGGAAGGGCCCGCTCGTCGGGAACACCGTCTCCCACGCGAACAACAAGAACAAGACGCGCTCGCTCCCGAACCTCCGCTCGGTCCGGGCGAACGTGCAGGGCGAGGTCCGCCACATCCGCGTCTGCACGCGGTGCCTCAAGGCCGGCAAGGTCGTGAAGGCCGGTCGCGGCGGCGCCCGCCAGACCGCCCAGGCCTGACCTCCCGCGGACCCGTGCCGGGGCGAGTCCCGATCACGGAAGCGCTCCACCCGTCCGGCGCGGATCTCGACCGGCTCCCCACCCCCCTCCTCGTCGCGCGCCTGCACGCGGGCGATCGCGAGGCCGTGGCCGCCGTGGGGCGTGCCCTCGCGCGGATCGCCCGGCTCGCCGACGCGGCGGCCGAGCGGATCGGCCGCGGCGGCCGCCTCGTCTACGTCGGCGCCGGGACCTCCGGCCGGCTCGGCGCGCTCGACGCGGCGGAGTGCCCGCCCACCTTCGGCGTCGATCCGTCGCGCGTCGTCGCCCTCGTCGCGGGCGGCGCCCGGGCGCTGCGCCGGGCGGTGGAGGGCGCGGAGGACGACGCGCCGGCCGGCGCGCGCGCCGTCAGGGCGGCGCGGATCGGCCCGCGCGACCTCGTCGTCGGCGTCTCCGCCTCGGGCACGACCGCGTTCGTCGTCGCGGCGCTGGCGGAGGCCCGCCGGCGCGGAGCGGCGACCGCGCTCGTCACGTCGAATCCGGCCGCGAGGGCGGCCGTGGACCACCGCATCGCGATCGGCACCGGGCCCGAGCGGATCGCCGGGTCGACCCGGATGAAGGCGGGCACCGCCGCGAAGATGGTGCTCGGGCTCGTGTCGTCCGCCGCCTTCGTGCGGCTCGGCGCGGTGCGCGGCGGCCGGATGGTCGCGCTCCGGCCGGCGAGCGAGAAGCTGCGGAAGCGGGCGCTGCGGAACGTGGCGGAGCTCGCGGGGGTGAGCGCCGCGGCAGCCCGGCGGTTACTCTCCGCTCACGGCTGGGACGTCGGCAGGGCGATCGCGGCGGCGCCGCGCGGCGCCGAGCCCGCGCGCGCGGCGCGGCGCGGCCCGGCGCGGCGCGAGGGGGACCCCGTGAGGCGAAGCGGCGAGCAGGCGCTCGGGCGGCAGGAGCTGGACGCGGCGCGCGCGGCCCTCGCGCAGGCGCGCGGCAAGCAGGCGCCTCGACCTCATCCTCGACGCGAAGAACCCGCAGGCGCTGGTCCGCGCGCTGCCGGCGGACGAGCTGTACCTGACGATCCGGGAGATCGGGCTCGCCGACGCGGCGCCGCTCGTGCAGCTCGCCTCGGCCGAGCAGTTCAAGGTGTTCCTGGACCTCGACGCCTGGACCCGCGACGGCTTCGACCCGAGGCGGCCCCTGCCCTGGCTGCGCGCCGCGCGTGCCGGCGCCCACCTCGACCCGAAGGCGGCGGGGCGCTGGGCGCGCAAGCTCGCGAAGCTCGATCGCGAGGTGCTCCACCTCATCCTCCGGTCCGCCGTCCGGGTCCACGACCTGGAGCAGGATCCCGACCCCGAGTTCGAGTCGGACCGGGTCATGCGGACGTCCGAGGGGAAGTACGTGGTCGAGTTCCTCGTCGACGGCGTCGAGTACGTGGCGGTCAAGGGCCTGCTCGACGACATCACGGCCGAGGACCCGTTCCAGGCGACCCGCCTCCTCTACTCGCTCGCCTACGACCTCCCGAGCGAGCTCGAGGAGACCGCGCTCCGCTGGCGCGCCGGCCGGCTCGGCGATCTGGGCTATCCCACGGTGGACGAGGCGCTCTCGTGGTTCGCGCGCCCGCCGCGCGCGCCGGGGCACCGGGCCGCCGCCCCCGCACGACCGCCGGGCTTCTTCCTCGCGGCGCTCGCGCGCGGCTCGCTCCTCGATCGCGCCGTCGCGGCGCTCGAGCCCGAGGACCGCGACGAGGTCGAGGGGCAGATCGTGGCCGCCGCGAACGCCGTGGTGGTCGCGGACGCGGTCGATCCCGCGGACCCCGACGCGGTGCGCGCCGCGTTCGAGGCGGCGCGCGGCTACCTCGAGCTCGGCCTGGATCGACTGGCGGGCGGCGACGACGCGCGCGCCGCGCAGGTCCTCGCGGCGACGCCGGTGAAGCGCGTCTTCCAGGAGGGGTTCGGGCGCGTGCTCGAGCTCGGGTGGCGCGCGCGCGAGCTCCTGCGCCGCGCCGGCGAGGGGGCGCGCCTCGGCTCGCCGCTCGACGAGGCGCTCTCGGCGCTCTCGGCGAGGCGGCCGCGCTACTTCCCCGGGGTCGAGGCGCCGGAGGCGGAGTGGGGCACCGTCGCCGCGGCGGCGCACGAGCCGCGCCACTTCCGGACGCCGGAGGAGCTCGCGCGCACCGCGGCGGCCCTCGATCGGGCCGAGGCTCGCCTCGCCGGGCCCGCTTGACGCGGCACCCCCGCCGACGTTAGGTGGCCTCACCCCGCGAGCCCCGCGACGCGGGACGCCCCGCCCGGAGGAGGACCCCATGGCCCGCATCATGAACTTCAACGCCGGCCCCGCCGCGCTGCCGCTCGCCGCGCTCGAGCGCGCGAAGCAGGAGCTCACCGACTTCGCCGGCAGCGGCATGTCGGTCATGGAGCACAGCCACCGCGGCAAGGAGTACGAGAAGGTCCACGACGAGGCGATCGCGCTCCTCCGCGAGCTGCTCGGCGTGGCCGACACGCACGAGGTCCTCTTCCTGCAGGGCGGCGCGTCGCAGCTGTTCGCGCAGATCCCGATGAACCTGCTCGAGGACGGGTCGGTCGCCGACTACGTCGTCACGGGCGCGTGGGGCGAGAAGGCGCTCGGCGAGGCGAAGGCGGTCGCGCACCTGTTCGACTCGGAGATCCACGTCGCCTGCTCGACGGGGACCGGAGAGGGCAAGGAGAAGAGCTACGTCCGCACGCCCCTCCCGGCGGAGGTCAACCCGACCCCGCGCGCCGCCTACCTCCACTGCACCTCGAACGAGACCATCCACGGCGTCGAGTTCGAGGTGGACCCCGCGCGCCCGTTCCCGCCCACCGGCGGCGCCCCGCTCGTCGTGGACATGTCGAGCGACTTCCTCTGGCGGAAGGTCGACGTGTCGCGGTTCGGCCTCGTCTACGCGGGCGCGCAGAAGAACATCGGGCCGTCCGGGATCGTCGTCGCGATCGTCTCGCGCGAGCTGATCGCGAAGGGGCGCAAGGACATCCCGAAGATCTTCCAGCTCCGGACGCACGCCGAGAACAAGTCGCTCTACAACACGCCGCCCACCTTCGGCGTGTACATGGTCCGCAACGTCCTCTCCTGGCTGAAGGACCAGGGCGGGCTCGGCGCGATGGAGGCCCGCAACCGCGCCAAGGCGGCGAAGCTCTACGGCGTCATCGACGCGAACCCGGGCTTCTTCAGGTCGCCGGTGGAGGTCCAGAGCCGGTCGGTCATGAACGTCGTCTTCCGCCTGCCCTCGGAGCAGCAGGAGGAGGCCTTCGTGGCGGAGGCGAAGAAGCGCGGCATGGTCGGGCTCAAGGGCCACCGCTCGGTCGGGGGGATCCGCGTGTCGGCGTACAACGCGGTCGAGCCCGCCTGGATCGACGCGCTCTGCGAGCTGATGCAGGAGTTCGCGAAGCGCGGGTAGCGCCGCCCGCCGCGTTCAGCGCTGGGGGCCCCCTGGGAGGGCGTCCGCCTCGACGAAGGTCGCCTCGCGCGCCCAGCGGAGCGTCTCGTCGAGCTGCTCCTCGGAGAGGATGCCGGCGTCGCGGAGCATGCGCACCTCGCTCCGCATGTTCGTGTCGAGGAGGTACGGACCGTCCGTGTTGACGGTGAACCGGACTCCCCGATCCCAGAAGCGGCCGAGGATGACCCCGAGCTCCTCGAGCGAGCCGACCGCCCGCGTGGCGAGGTTCGACGACGGGCAGATCTCGAGGACGATCCCGCGCTCGCGCAGGAGGTCCATCACGCGCTCGTCCTGGGCGGCGCGGATCCCGTGCCCGATCCGGTGGGGCTCGAGCGCCTCGACGACCGCCCGCACCCCCTCCGCCCCGGTCCCGGCGGTCTCTCCCGTGTGGACCGTGGTCTTCAGGCCGGCCGCGCGCGCGCGGGCGAAGAGCGCGCGGTAGCGCTCCACCTCGTTCGGCCGGAGCTCCACCGCGTTCCGCTCGGTGCCGGCCAGGTCGATCCCCACCACGCCGCGCCGCCGGTACCTGATCGCCTTGTCCACCAGGATCTCGTTCAGGGCGGGATCGAACTCGCGGGCGAGGCAGAAGATGAGCCCCGCGCGCACGCCGTACTCGAGCACGGCCCGGTCCATCCCGCGCAGCGAGGCGTGGATGATGTGGTCGAGGTCGCGCTCGCCGCCGACGTTGCGCTTCATCGGGTTGAACCTGAGCTCGATGAGCGAGACGCGCGACGAGCGGTACTCCTTGCCGATCACCTCGTAGACGCTCCGCTCCATCGCCTGGGGCGACGACTGGATCTTCTCGGTCCACTGGTGGAGGACCGCGAGGTACTCGTCGAGGGAGCGCACCTTCCCGGGGCGGGCCGAGACGAGCTCCTTGAACTCCCAGTAGTCGGACACGGGGAGCTTCAGCCCCTGCTCGTGCGCGATCGACCAGAGGACGTGCGGCGCGACGGCGCCGCCGACGTGGATGTGCAGATCGACAAGCTCCCTAGGTGATCTCGCCGGGGCGCGCTCCGTCACGAAGACTGCGCCTCGTCCGGCGCGGCGTTCGCCGCGACGCCCAGCGTCAGGCCGCACTCCGGGCACTCGGCGTCCTTGGACTGGAGCGCGAAGCGGTGGCCGCACGCCGGGCAGGTCACCTCCCCGCCCGCGTCGAGGTCGATGCCCTCCTGCCCGCGCGCGGCCGCGGCCGCGGCCTCGGGGTCGCGGAGCAGCTCCGCCCAGTCCTTCTTCAGGAGCTCGACCGCGCGCGCGGTGTCGTCGGCCGGGACGTAGAGGTTCCACAGGGGCCGGACCTTCTCCTCCGGCTTCCCGGGAGGCACCTTCTCCATCTCCGGAGCGAGCCCCTCGGTCTCGAGGAGGGCCATCATCTCGCGGACCTCCGCGTAGCCGGACCGCGTCAGGACCTTGAGGCCCTCCCCCTCGGCGTCGCAGGTCACGCAGCGCCCCTCGTCGTCGAGCGGCGTCGCACGGCAGGTCTCGCAAAGTCCGGGCATGGCGTCCTCCGCGCGCTCCAGAGGGGCGCGCCACCCGATGATAGCCGGTGCAGGGCGCGGACGCCCTGGTGTAAGCTCCGCGCCCCATGATCATCGACGGGAAGCAGATCGCGGCCAAGGTGCGCGGCGAGATCGCGCAGGGGGTCCTCGAGCTCCGCGCGAGGGGCATCCAGCCGGGGCTCACGGTGGTGCGCGTCGGGGAGGACCCGGCGTCCGCCATCTACGTGCGCGGCAAGCGAAAGGACTGCGAGGAGGTCGGGATCCGCTCCGACGAGCACCACCTCCCGGCGACCGCGACGCAGGCCGAGCTGCTGGCGCTCATCGCGCGCCTCAACGCGGACCCGCAGGTCCACGGGATCCTGGTGCAGCTCCCCCTCCCGAAGCACCTCGACGACCGCCAGGTGCTCGACGCCATCGACCCGCGCAAGGACGCGGACGGCTTCCACCCCTTCAACGTGGGAGCGCTCTCGATCGGGATCCCCGGCACCCCTCGCGCGTGCACGCCGGCGGGGGTCATGCGGATGCTCGACGAGGCGCGCGTGGATCCGAAGGGGAAGCGCGCGATCGTCGTGGGCCGCTCGAACATCGTCGGGAAGCCGATGGCCGCGATGCTGCTCGAGCGCCACGCCACCGTGACCATCGCCCACTCGCGGACGCAGGATCTCGGGGGCGAGGTCGCGCGCGCCGACATCGTCGTCGCGGCGATCGGGAAGGCCGAGCTCGTGAAGGGCGCGTGGATCAAGCAGGGCGCCGTCGTGGTGGACGTCGGGATGAACCGCCTCGAGGACGGGCGCCTCGTCGGCGACGTCGAGTACGCCGAGGCGGCCAGGCGGGCGTCCGCCATCACCCCCGTCCCCGGCGGCGTCGGGCCGATGACGCGCGCCATGCTGCTCGTCAACACGCTCGAGCTCGCGCGCCGCGGCGCGCGCTGACGCACCCTCGACCGGGGTCCGCCGGCGCGCCGGAAGTTGCCCGGCGCATGCGGGGGCCTGGTGCTAGAATCCGCGGGCCCTTCGACCACCCCCACGAGCCCCCCATGTCCCAGCGCACGCCCCTCTACGAAAAGCACGTTCGCGCCGGTGCCCGCCTGGTGGAGTTCGCCGGGTGGGAGATGCCGGTGCAGTACGCCGGCATCCTCGCCGAGCACGCGGCCGTGCGGACCCGCGCCGGCCTGTTCGACGTCTCGCACATGGGCGAGGTGGTGTTCCGGGGGCCGAAGGCGCTCGAGGCGCTGAACCGGGTCTTCACGAACGACCTCTCCAAGGTCGCCGACGGGCAGGCGCAGTACGGGTGCCTCTGCCGCGAGACCGGCGGCATCGTGGACGACGTCGTCGTCTACCGGCGCGCCGCGGACGACCTGCTCGTCTGCGTCAACGCCGGCAACCGCCAGAAGGACGCCGACTGGCTCGCGGCGCACGCGGGCGGCGCGGACGTGAAGAACGAGTCCGACGACTGGGCCCAGCTCGCGCTGCAGGGCCCGCTCGCCGCCCAGGTGGTCCAGCGCCTCACGAAGGTGAACCTCTCCCAGCTGCGCTCGTACCGGTTCGCGCCGGGCGAGGTCGCGGGGATCCGCTGCCTGGTCGCGCGCACCGGCTACACCGGGGAGGACGGGTTCGAGCTCTTCTGCCCTTCCGCGGACGGACCGCGGCTCTGGGACGCGCTGATGGAGGCGGGCGCGCCGGAGGGCGTGCAGCCTGCCGGCCTCGGCGCGCGCGACTCGCTCCGGCTCGAGATGGCGTACCGCCTGTACGGGTCCGACATGGACGACTCGACCACGCCCCTCGAGGCGGGGCTCGCCTGGGTGGTGAAGCTCGACAAGGGCGAGTTCGTCGGACGCGAGGCGCTCGTGCGCCAGCGCGAGCAGGGCGTGGCGAGGAAGCTCGTCGGCTTCACGCTCACGGACGCGGGGATCCCCCGCCACGGGTACCCGGTCCTGCAGGATGGCCGCAAGGTCGGGGACGTGACGAGCGGCACCCGGAGCCCGAGCCTCGAGATCCCGATCGGCCTCGCCTACGTGCCGACGGCCCTCGCGGCCGAGGGCTCCACGTTCGCTGTCGAGATCCGCGGTCGCGCTGCGGCCGCGCGGGTGGTGAAGACGCCGTTCTACGTGCGCAAGTAGGGAGGGAGACATGGATTTTCCCGAGGACCTCAAGTACACGCGCGAGCACGAGTGGGCCCGGACGAAGGGCACGCGGATCGTGGTCGGGATCACCGCCTTCGCGCAGGACCAGCTCGGCGACGTCGTCTACGTCGAGCTCCCCGACGTCGGAGACCCGGTGAAGAAGGGCGAGTCGTTCGGCGTCGTCGAGTCGACGAAGGCCGTCTCCGAGCTCTTCGCCCCCGTCAGCGGCAAGGTGGTCGAGGTGAACGAGCCGCTGTCCGAGGCGCCGGAGACGATCAACGAGGATCCCTACGAGGAGGGCTGGATGATCACCATCGAGCCCTCGGACCCCAAGGAGCTCGAGGCGCTCATGGACGCGAAGGCGTACCGGGCGTTCGTCGACGAGCAGGAGTAGCGGAGCCCACCTTGCGCTATCACCCGCACACGCCCGAGGACGTCCAGGCGATGCTCGACGCCGCCGGGGCGAAGAGCCTGGACGACCTGTTCCGATCGATCCCCGCGCGGCTGCGCCTGCAGCGGCCGCTCGAGGTCCCCCCCGCGCTCGACGAGATCGCGCTGTTCGCCGAGTTCCGCCGGATGGCGGCGCGGAACGACGTCTCCCACCCGCCCTTCGTGGGCGCGGGGTGCTACCCGCACCACGTGCCGCCGGCGGTGGACCAGCTGCTGCTCCGGAGCGAGTTCTTCACGGCGTACACGCCGTACCAGCCGGAGGTCTCGCAGGGCACGCTGCAGGCGCTGTTCGAGTGGCAGACCTTCGTGTGCCTGCTCACCGGCATGGACGTGTCGAACGCGTCCATGTACGACGGCGCCACCGCGACGGCCGAGGCCGCGCTGATGGCGACCCGCCTCACCGGTCGCAAGCAGATCGTGGTCTCGGCCGCGCTGCACCCCGAGTACCGCAAGGTCCTCGCCACCTACCTCCGCTCGACGCACGATCAGATCGCGCTCGTCCCGTTCGGCGCGGACGGGCGCACCGACGTCGCCGCGCTCGAGCGGGCGGTCGGGGCCGACACCGCGTGCGTGATCGTCGGCTGGCCCAACTTCTTCGGGGTCGTCGAGCCCCTGCCCGAGATCTCCCGGCGTGGCCAGGAAGGCCGGCGCGCTCACCGTGGCCTCCACCGCGGAGGGCGTCGCGCTCGGGCTCCTCCAGGCCCCCGGCGCGCTCGGCGCCGACGTCGCGGTCGGCTCGTTCCAGAGCTTCGGCAACGCGATGAGCTTCGGCGGGCCGGCCCCCGGGTTCTTCGCGACGCGCGAGGCGAACGTCCGGCAGATGCCGGGGCGGATCTGCGGCGCCACCGTCGACAAGCACGGCCGGCGCGGGTTCGTCCTCACCCTCTCGACGCGCGAGCAGCACATCCGGCGCGAGAAGGCGACGTCGAACATCTGCACCAACTCCGGCCTCGCCGCGCTCGCCGCGACGATCCACCTCGCGCTGCTCGGGAAGGCGGGGCTGTCCGAGCTCGCGCGCCTGAACCACGCGCGGGCGCGCATGCTCCGCGCCGCGATGGAGCGCGCGGGCTGCGCGCCGGTGTTCTCCGGGCCGGTGTTCAACGAGCAGGTCTTCGACGTCGGCGACGCCGAGGCGGTCGTGGCGCGGCTCGCGAAGCGCGGGATCGTCGCGGGCGCGCCGCTCGCGCGCTGGTATCCCGACCTCCCTCGCGCGAAGGGCGCCCTGCTCTGCGTCGCGACGGAGCTCCACTCCGAGGAGCTCATCGAGCTCTTCGCTCGCTCGGTGAGGGGCTGACCATGGCCAACCCCACCGGCTGGAAGCCCACGATGGAGAAGGACGCGAAGGCCTCCGCGGTACCCGACCCGACCGGCGCGGGCGCCGGCGGCGCGACCCGCGGGCTCGTCCACGAGGAGCAGCTCCTGTTCGAGCGCGGCTCCACCGGCCGCTGCGGCGTGTCGCTCCCGAAGGTGCCCCCCGGGCACGACGCGCGGGACCTCCCGGCGGAGCTCGTGCGCGGGGGCGTGGACGGGCTCCCGGAGATCTCCGAGCTCGAGACGATCCGCCACTTCACCCGGCTCTCCGTCTGGAACCACGGGATCGAGACGGGGTTCTACCCGCTCGGCTCCTGCACGATGAAGTACAACCCGAAGTCCTCGGAGGCGCTGGCACGGCTCCCGGGCTTCGCGAACGTCCACCCGCTCGCGCCGGCCGAGCTGTGCCAGGGCGCGCTCGAGCTCATGTGGAACCTCGAGCGGGCGCTCTCGGAGATCGCGGGCCTCGACGCGACGGCCCTGTCGCCCGCCGCCGGCGCGCACGGCGAGCTCTGCGGGCTCATGGTGATCCGGGCGTACCACGAGTCGAAGGGGAACCCGCGCCGCAAGGTGCTCCTCCCCGACACCGCCCACGGCACCAACCCGGCCTCGGCGGCGCTCAACGGGTACGAGGTCGTCCAGCTCGCCTCCGGACCGGACGGCCGCCTCCACCCGGACGCGGTCCGCGCGGCGATGGGCGAGGACGTCGCCGCGATCATGCTCACGAACCCGAACACCCTCGGGATCTTCGAGAGCCACATCCAGGAGATCGCGGAGATCGTCCACGCGAAGGGCGGCCTCGTGTACTCGGACGGCGCGAACATGAACGCGCTGCTCGGCGTCGCGCGCCCCGGCGACATGGGCGTCGACGTCATCCAGTACAACCTGCACAAGACGTTCGCGACGCCGCACGGCGGCGGCGGCCCGGGCTCAGGGCCCGTCGCGGTGAAGGCGAGCCTCGCGCCGTTCCTCCCCCTCCCCGTCGTGGTGAAGGAGGGCGAGGCGTTCCGGCTCGTCGTCGATCCCGCGGAGCGCCCGCGCACGGTGGGGCGGCTGCGCGAGTTCTGGGGCAACTTCGGGATGTTCGTGCGGGCGTGGGCCCTCATCCGCGAGTACGGCCCCGAGGGGCTCGCGCAGACGGGGAAGCTCGCGGTGCTGAACGCGAACTACGTCCGCGCCCTGCTCCGCGGCGTCTACAACCTCCCGTACGAGACCGACTCGCTCCACGAGGTGGTCTTCGACGACAAGCTGCAGAAGGCCAGCGGCATCTCGACGATGGACGTCGCGAAGCGGCTCATCGACCACGGCTTCCACCCGCCGACGATCTACTTCCCGCTCGTGGTCTCGGGCGCGATCATGATCGAGCCGACCGAGACCGAGTCCAAGGAGACCATCGAGCGCTTCGTCGCCGCGATGAAGGCGATCGCCGAGGAGGCGAAGACCGATCCCGACGCGGTGCACGCCGCCCCGACGAGGCCGTTCCGTGCGCGGCTCGACGAGACGCGCGCGGCCCGCAAGCCGGTCCTCCGCTGGAGGCCCGGGATGAAGGTCGAGTAGGCCGTCGCGCGCGGGCGTATGCTGGACGTGCGTCCGGTCCCGCTCCGGGACGGGCCGCGGGAGGTCCTCATGCGCGCCCGTTCGCTGGTCGTGATCGCGGTGCTCGCGGCTCCGCTCGCGCGGGCCGAGCAGCTGGCCCCCACCCCCGACTCGGGCCCGGTGTTCGCGGTCCGCGCCGGGTTCGGCCTGCCGTACGGGGCGACGGCGCAGAGCGGACCGGACGTGAAGGACCTGGTCGAGCGGAAGGTGCCGTTCGAGATCGAGCTCGGGTACCGCGTCACCCGCCGCGTCTGGGCGCAGGTCCACTTCGAGCTCGCGCCCGCGTCTCCCGCTCGCGCCCTCTGCGCGGCCGGGACGTCCTGCTCCGCCTCGGACGTCCGGTTCGGCGTCATGCTGCTGCTCCGGCTGCTCCCGGGCGCCCGGCTCGACCCCTGGATCGGGGCGGGCGTCGGCGTCGAGGTGCTGAACGCCGAGGGCCTCGACGCGGTGTCACGCGTGCGCACCGAGTGGAGCTGGGCCGGCGTGGAGCTCCCGTTCGTCGAGGCGGGCGCGGACCTCCGGATCGCCGACCGGATCGGCTTCGGTCCGTGGGTCTCGTATTCCTTCGCGCGGTTCACGAGCGAGTCGGCGCAGGTCGCGGGCGCGGCGACGACGAGCGGCGGCGTGCACGGGCGCACCGTGCACCACTGGCTGTCGGGGGGCCTCCAGGCGACCCTCAAGCTCTAGGCGCGCGGCGGAGGAGCTTCCTCCAGAGCATCACGAACCCGACCGACATCACGAGCGCCGCGGCGAGCGCCCACGGGTGCCCCGGGGTCTCGCGGGTCCGCAGGACGATCGCGGGCTCGGGCACGATCGACTCGAGGAGGAGCACGCGCCCGCTCGCGAGCGGGAGCTCGCCGGCGTGGCCGAGGACGCGGACCTCCTCGCGGCCCGAGGGACCGCGCGCGGCGATCACCGCGCCGGGCCGACCCGCGGAGACGAGGCGCACCAGCCGCACCGGCTCCCCGCCCACCAGGCAGGCCTGCCCCTCCGCGAGCGCGCAGGACTCCGCGCCCGAGACGACGTGCGCCACCCAGGTCCGGCCGAGGTCGGAGAGCAGCGCGAGCGACCCGCCGCCCGGCGTGGCCAGCGGCAGGTTGTACCCGACGGTCCGCTCCTCGACGTCCCCCCGCGCGTCGCGGAGCTGGAGCCGCGCGCGCGCCTCCCGCGTCGTCCCGTCGGGGAGCCGCTCGACCTCGAGCGAGACGAGCCGCGCCGCCCCGAACCCGGGCAGGTCCTGCCAGCCGGAGACGACGAGGACGCCGGCGCCGTCTCGCCCGAGGAACCCGCCCACCCCGTGCCCGGCGAGCGCGAGCAGGAAGCCCGCGTGGATCACGGAGGCGGCGTAGGCGGTCGGCGCCCGGACCCCGGCGCGCCACCTCCGCACCACCGTGTCCCACGTGGCGAGCACCGTGTTCACCGCGTAGAGCCCCGCGACCGGAAAGAGCAGGTACAGCCAGGCGTGCGCGGCGCGCGGGGGATCGAAGAACCCGCGCAGGTCGTCCATCCGGATCGACGCCGACGCGCCCTCCCGCGTCGCGGTGAGGACCACCGAGCCGACCGCGAGGAGCGCGACGGTCGCGAAGCCGCACGCGACCCCGAGCCCCTGCGAGCGGAGCCAGTCGAGCCGGCGCCCGTCACCCGAACGCATGCGACGACCCGCGGAAGAGGAACGACGTCCCGACGTACGCCACGAGGACGAGGACCAGGCCGACCACGGCGAGCGCGGGACGGAGGCCCGCGCGCCCCTGCAACGACGGCGTGAGCTTCACGTGCACGAACGCGGCGTAGTGGAACCAGAGGATCACGGACCAGATCACCTTCGCGTCCCACATGAAGTAGGCGCCCCAGGCGACGACGCCCCAGATCCCGCCGGTCACCATCGCGAGGGACCAGAGCGCGAGCCCCCACAGCGCGAGCTGATCGACGAGCGCGAGCCACTCCGCCTCGCGCCGGACCCACCACGCGATCGCGGCGGCGGCGGCCGCGCTCCAGGTGGCGTACGCGAGGAACGAGAGCGGGACGTGGAGCGGGTACCAGACGGTCCGCATGAGCGGCGGCGGCCAGCGGAGGTCGCCCGGGAACGAGAGCGCCGCGGCCATCGCGGCGAGGAGCACGCCCACGAGCGGGAGGAGGTACGCGCGGGCCGGGCGGAACACGACCACCGCCGTGAGCGCGACCGCGAGGGCCGCCGCGCTGAACGACTCCATCTTGTTCGTCAGCGGGAAGAACTCGATCGCGAGCCCGCGCGCGACGGTCCCGGCGAGGTGGAGCGCCACGCCCGCCGCGAGGAGGACGCGCGCCGCGCGGGGCCGGATCGCGGCCGCGACGGCCGCGAGGCCGTAGGTCACGGCGGCCGCCCAGAGGAGCGGGCCGAGCCACGGGTGGGCGGCGGCGGCGAGCTCCGGCGGCGGCGGTCCTCCGAGCGGTCCCATGCGGCGCGCGAGGATAGCCGAGGAGCCGTCGCGCGCCCTAGGGGAAGCCCGCGTCTGCGAGGGGCCGGGCTCAGGGCTCGGCGGGGGGACGCCAGAACAGCGACCCGTGCCGATCGCCCGGGAACATCGTGAACGAGAACGGGATCCGGACCTGGCTCTCCGCGTGGAACATCCCGGTCGGCGGGTTCGGGAACGGCTGCGCGGCGCGGACGGACGAGACCGCCAGCCGATCGAAGAAGTCCACGTTGGACGACTGCATGACCGAGAGGTCCTTCACGTTGCCGGAGGTGTCGATCGTGAGGCCGAGCACCACCGTCCGCTCCCGGTAGAAGAAGAGCGAGCCGTCGGGGTCGCGCTGCCGCTGGGCGTCCCGGATGCGCGGGAACCACTGCTGCGCGATCTCGCTCTTCATCCGGTTCATGAAGGTCGCGTACTTGAACTCCCGCGCCTGGAGCCAGGTCTCCTCGCCCTCCGGGAGCCCCTCGCGCACGCCGTCGAGCGACGGACCGCCGGCGATGCGCGCCAGCGACTCGGGGGGCACCGAGAGGTCCGCGCCCGCCGAGCCGCGCCGGCCGCCCTCGCCACCCTCCCCGAGCTCGGGGAGGCGGAGGTCGCCCTTCGGCCTCGCCATCGCGACGCGATCGCCGGCGGCGCCCTCGCGGCCAGCCTTGCCGGCCTCCTTCCCCCCGGGCTGGACGTCCCTGCGCGGTCCGCCCTCCTGCGGCCGGCTCTTCCCCTCCGCCCCGGGCTCCGGCCGCGGCGCGACCCGCGCGTAGTTCCCGGCGTGGCGGGAGACCGTCTCGCGCTCGACCCGCGTGTTCCGGTCGGAGAGGAACTTCGCGTCGGGCGGCGGCTTCTCCGAGGCCTTCTGCTCGGGAGAGAGCTCGACGACGTGCCCGGAGGGCTTCTCCTCCGGGACCGGCGCGGCCGCGCGCGGCGACGGGCTCGCGACGGACCGGTTCGCCTCCCACTGCCCGGCCGAGAGCGGAGCGAGCGCGATCCGGGTCCGATCCGCCGGCGAGCCGGCGATCCGGAACGCCCCCGCGGCGACGAGGGCCCCGAGGAGGAGCGCGTTCAGCGCGAGGGACGCGAGCGCCGCGACGGCGGCGCGCCGCACCGGACGCTCCTTCCGCTTCTCGCGACGCAGGCTGGGGCCGAGGTACGCCATCCGTCCTGGATGTTAACAGGCGGCGAGCCCGATACCCTCACGGCGGCGGGGCCCGCCGGGCGGCCTGCCCCCCGAGCGGGGCGCCGGCCTCAGGTCGGCGCGAGGAGCCGTGCTCTTCGCCACGCCTTCACGCGCTCCCACCCCGCCGAGACGGCCCAGGTCACCGCGATCATCGCGACGATCCCCCCGACCGTCCAGGCGAACGAGAGCGCCCCCCGGATCGGTCCGCCCCGGATCCGCCACGAGAGCCACTCGATCCCCGCGCCGTAGGTCAGCTCGACCGATGCCATGTACCCGACGAGCGACTGGCGGCCCATGAGCGTGAGCCACGCGAGCGGTCGCTCCGCCGCGAGCGGGACCAGCTGCAGGAGCCCGGTCAGCCCGATGCAGACGGCGAGGCGCATCGCGAACCACGACGGCGAGGTGCGCCAGAAGCTCTGGTACGCGTAGACCGGCGGCCAGGAGTCCGCCCACCAGCCGAGCCCGTACAGGGCCGCCGCGATCCCGAGCCAGACCAGCGGGCGGTTCGGCCCGAGCGCGAGCGGCGCGAGCGCGGCGCCGGCGAGCAGGAACGCGACCCAGTTGAAGAGGTGGAAGTTCGCGCGCGGCCAGCTCGCCCAGGCGTACGCGTACAGCACGTCGACGAGGCGGTTCGGCGCGGTCCTCGCGGCGGCGTCCGCCGCCGCGCCCGCCTGCGGGAGGTCGTAGTGCCGGAGGACGTCGGCGACGACGGGCGTCGCGAGCACCACGGCGAGCGCCGCGACGCCGGCGAGCGCGGCGGCGAGCGGCCGGGAGCGGCCGATCGAGAGGACCGCGGTGAGCGCGAGGCCGACCGCGATCACGTTCAGGACGTCCACCTTCAGGATGTCGGTCCAGCCGCCGGCGCGCGCCCAGGCGCCGCCGAGCAGGTACTCGGCGAGCCGGAACCCGTACGCCACGCCGAGGAGCCAGAGGGCGCGCCGGAGCGCCTGCCTGCGGCGATCGACCGGCGAGATCCCCTTCCGCTCCTGCGCGGCGTCGCCGAGCGCCTGCGAGAGGCCCGCCATGTAGAGGAAGCCGGGGGCGGCGAACCCGCCGATGATGTTCAGGACCGCGTGCGGAGTGACCCAGCTTCCGGCGAGGATCCCGAGCGGCCACCGCGCACCGGCCGCGCCGGGCGCGAGCCAGGCGTCGAGCACGTGCACCTCGACCATGAACAGCACCGCGAGGCCGCGCTGCCAGTCGAGCCAGAGCTTTCGCGCGCCGCGCCCCTGCTCGTGCCGAGCCGGCCCGCCCACGTCACTTGTCGCGGTACGTGATGCGACCGCGCGTGAGGTCATAGGGGGACAGCTCGAGCTTCACCCGATCGCCCGGGATGATGCGGATGTGGAACTTCTTCATCTTCCCGGACGCATACGCGAGCACGGTCGGGCCCTGGTCCACCTTGACCCGGTACATCCCCCCGGCGAGCGCCTCCTCGACGGTCCCCTGTACCTCGATGCCCGCTTCCTTCTCGCTCACTCGTTCTCCTCAAGCGAGAGCGGCCTCGGTCACCCGAGGCCGCTCAAACCTCGAACGCCGACGACTAGCCCTTCCGGACGTTGGCTGCCTGGAGTCCCTTGGGGCCCTGCGTCACGTCGAACTCGACCCGCTCTCCCTCCTTCAGGGTGCGGAATCCGTCCATCTGGATGGCGGTGTGGTGGACGAACACGTCCTCCCCACCCTCCTGCGAGATGAACCCAAAGCCCTTTGCGTCGTTGAACCACTTCACGGTCCCGTTCGCCATCGCTTCACGTTTCCTTGTGAGATCCTGCGCGAGCCGACCGCCGGCCCGGGGAGGCGGGGGCGCGGGCCCCTCGACCCGGGCGGGAACTATCCCCGAACGTTTCGTACCGGTCAAGGCGCAGAACGCTGGGAATTGCGCGGATTCGCGCACCCCGCCGCGCATCCGGAGCGAGGCAGGTTCACCCACCGAGCGCGGCCAGCAGCGCGGTCGCTCTCGCGCCGACCCGCTCGTCCCCGACGAGGCCGGCGAGCTCCGCCCGTGCCGCCGCCCGCTCCGAGCCCGAGGCGAGGAGGCTCTCCGCGCGCGCGAGCCGGACGACCGGATCGCCGGGCGCGAGCTTCGCGGCGACCTCGGCGCAGAAGCGTGCCGCGAGCGGCTGCCTCAGCCGCCGGTGGGCGCGCGACAGGAGCGCCCACGCCCCCGCGTCGAGGTGATTCGTCACGACGAGCCCCTCGAGGATCGCGCGGGCGGTCTCCACGCGCCCCGCCTCGAGCTCCGCCTCGGCGAGCGCCGCGATGGCGTCGCCCATCTCGCGCGTGATCCCCTGGACCTCCGCGAGCGTCCGGGCGTCCTCCACCGCGTCCACGAAGTCTGCGGTCAGCATGGCGGCCCCCTCAGCGGACGTTCTGGATGACGGCCATCCGCGTGTCGTGGCCGGTCCGGAGGAGGTTCGAGACGAGCGAGAACATCTCCTTCTGCTGATCCATCACGCGCTGGATCTCCATCAGCTTCAGCTGCGCGTCACGGTCGGAGGAGAGGGCGGCGTCGCCGGGCTTGGCTCCGGCGCTCGCGGTCGAGGTCTTCGGCGAGGGGCTCGCCGCGGCGGCCGGCGCCGCCACCTCGGGCGGCCCGTCCCCCACCGACGTCGCGAGCCCCGCGGCGGCATCCACCAGCGCGGGGCCATAGCTCAGCGCGAGCGGAGCGAGCTGCGGGAACCCGACGGCGGTGGCAGCGGCGGCGAGGACCGGCCCTCCCACCTTCGAGAGGATCCCGCGCGCGATCGGGTCCTGCAGGACGTCGAGCGCGACCCCGACCTGCGGGAAGAACTGCTTCGCCACGCCCACGACCGAGCCGAGCAGCCCCTTCGACGAGGACTTCGCGGCCGTGCTCGCCGGCTTCTTCGCCGCCTCCGCGCCCCCCTTCAGCTCCTTCAGCTTGGCCTCGAGCTCCTTGTCCCACTTCGCGTTCAGGTACGAGAGCAGGCGCACGAGCTTGTCCTCGAGCGAGAGCTTCGGATCGTCGAGGAACGCGAGCGGACCCGAGGACTTCGAGGTCGCCGGCGCCTTCGCGCTCGAGGACGAGGGCTTCGCCGTCGCCGCGCTCTTCGCGTACCCCGCGGAGGTCGAGCTCGACGCCGCCTTCCTCTTCGGGCTCTTCGCGGCCGCGCTCGCCCGCGCGCCGCCTGCCGGGCGGTCCGACGCGGTCACCGGTGCGAGGAGGGCGTCGCGAAGCGCCGCGCGAACGGACGGAGTCCCGCGCGCGGCGCCCTGCGACGGCGGCGCGGCTGCGGGGTCGGCGAGGGACAGGAGGGGGTTCGTGACGGGCTGGAGCATGGAGGTCCTTTCGAGTGAGCCGGCGAACGCCGCCGCCCGATCGGGCCAAGAGCGCGCGCCGTGCCGAGCCGTCCGTCACGGATCCCGCGGGGTTGCGATGGAGACCCCGGCCGCTGCGGGGCCCCGTGTCCGCCGGCCGGCCCGTTACGCGATCCCCCGCACCGCGCTACATTGGCCGGATGCGCTTCCTCGGGGTCGACCTCGGCCGCGCCCGCATCGGGCTCGCCCTCGCCGACGACGTCCTCCGGACGGCCCGCCCCGTCCGCGCGGTCACCCGCCGCGACGACGTCGCGACCCTGGCGGACATCGGCGAGACCGCGCGCGAGTACGAGGTGGAGCAGGTCGTGGTCGGCCTGCCGCTCAACATGGACGGGACCGAGGGCCCGGCGGCGCGCCAGGCGAGGGTCTTCGCCGAGAAGCTCGCGCGCGCGCTGGGCGTCCCGGCGGCGCTCCACGACGAGCGGCTCTCGACGTTCGAGGCCGAGACCCGGCTGCGCGACCAGGGGTTCTCCGGCCAGGAGCGGCGCGCGCGCGTGGACGCGGAGGCGGCGGCCGTGATCCTGCAGGGTTGGCTCGATCGGAGCGGGCGATGAAGCGCGCGCTCGCCCTCCTCGTCGCGGTCGTGCTCCTCGCCTCGGCGGCGGCGGCCGCGCTCGTGTGGCGCCGCGTCGAGCTCTTCCGCGAGACGCCGTACGGGTCGCTCGAGGAGAAGATCGTCGTGGTGCCGTCCGGCGCCTCGGCGCGCGCGGTCGTCCGGCTGCTCGCCCGGGCGGGGGCGCTCTCCGACGAGCAGCTCGCGTGGCGCTACGTGCGGTTCCTGAAGCGCGACGACCGCCCGCTCCGCGCGGGCGAGTACGCGTTCACGGGGCCGCTGCGTCCCGACGACGTCCTGGAGCGCGTCTACCGGGGCGAGGTGCGCCTCCACCGGTTCACGGTGCCGGAGGGGCTCCGCGCGGACGAGATCGCCGCGATCGTGGGGAGGAGCGGCCTCGCGACCGAGGGAGACTTCGCGGCCGTGGTGCGGGACGCGGCCGCCGCGCGTTCGCTCGGCCTCCCCTACCCCACGCTCGAGGGCTTCCTCTTCCCCGACACGTACGCGTTCGCCCAGGGGGTGAGCGCGCGGGCGATCGCGGAGGAGATGGTGGGGCGGTTCAAGGACGAGTACGCGAAGGCGGACCGGCTGCGCGCCCCCGGGATCGTCTTCACGGTGGGGGAGACGGCGACCTTCGCCTCGATCGTGGAGAAGGAGACCGGGCGGCCGGAGGAGCGGCCGCGGATCGCGTGCGTGTTCCACAACCGGCTGCGGCGCGGGATGCGCCTGCAGACCGACCCGACGGTGATGTACGCGACGATGCTGAGGACGGGGCGGTGGTCGAAGAACATCTCGCGCGCCGATCTCCTCTCACCCCACCCGTACAACACGTACACCACCGCGGGCCTGCCCCCCGGTCCGATCTCCAACGCGGGGGCGGCCGCGCTGCGGGCGACGCTCGCGCCCGCGACGTGCCCCGACCTCTACTTCGTCTCGCGGAACGACGGCACGCACGTCTTCTGCCCGGACCTCCGCTGCCACAACGCGGCGGTCCAGCAGTGGCAGGTCGAGTTCTTCCGCCGCCACCGCTGATCTCCCGCGTTCTGCGCGCCCTCGCGGCGCTTGCCCCTTCGGGGGCGAGCACCGTCCCGGGCGTAGGCAGGTCCTCTGCGCGGCGGTCGCCAGGTTCTTATGCTCCTTCGTGTCGGCGCCCCGCCGAATTCGAGGAATCGCATGCGCGACGCATCGCAGACGAGCTGGGTCTCCCGGATCGCGTCCTACCAGGACCGCGAGGGGTACTCCGAACAGCACTGGGAGGGATCGTTCGAGGACTACCTCGCGATCGTCCGGCAGAACCCGAAGGTCACGCGGACCGCCTTCCAGCGCGTCTACGACATGATCCTGTCGCACGGGAAGACCGAGTACATCGACAACAAGAAGAAGCTCGTCCGCTACGACTTCTTCGCCGATCCGACTTCGACGGGAAGGACGCCATCTACGGGCTCGACATCCCGCTCATGAAGCTCGTGAACGTGTTCAAGAGCGCGGCGCAGGGCTACGGGACCGAGAAGCGCGTGATCCTCCTGCACGGCCCGGTCGGCTCGTCGAAGTCCACCATCGCCCGGCTCCTGAAGAAGGGGCTCGAGGCGTACTCGAGGACGAGCGGAGGGCGCGCTCTACACCTACGCGTGGGACATCGAGCGGACCAACCTCGAGGGCGTGCGCCGCAAGGAGCTGATGCCCTGCCCGATGAACGAGGAGCCGCTGCACCTCATCCCGCACGAGTGGCGCGCGAAGGTGTTCGGCGAGCTCGTGGGCGAGTCCGGCTACACGATCCCGGTCATGGGCGACCTCTGCCCCGCGTGCCGGTACGTCTTCAAGGACCTGATGACGGAGTACAAGGGCGACTGGGAGAAGCTGATGAGCCACGTGCGCGTGCGCCGGCTCATCCTCTCCGAGAAGGATCGCATCGGCATCGGCACGTTCCAGCCGAAGGACGAGAAGAACCAGGACTCGACCGAGCTCACCGGCGACATCAACTACCGGAAGATCGCCGAGTACGGCTCGGACTCGGACCCGCGCGCGTTCAACTTCGACGGAGAGTTCAACATCGCCAACCGCGGGATCATCGAGTTCGTCGAGATCCTGAAGCTCGACGTGGCCTTCCTCTACGATCTCCTCGGCGCGACGCAGGAGCACAAGATCAAGCCGAAGAAGTTCCCGCAGACCGACATCGACGAGGTGATCATCGGCCACACGAACGAGCCGGAGTACCGCAAGCTCCAGTCGAACGAGTTCATGGAGGCCCTGCGCGACCGGACCGTGAAGATCGACATCCCGTACATCTCCCGCCTCGACGAGGAGGTGAAGATCTACGTCCGCGACTACAACAGCCGGAAGATCCGCGGGAAGCACATCGCGCCGCACACGCTCGAGATGGCGGCGATGTGGGGCGTGATGACGCGGCTCGAGGAGCCGAAGAAGCACAACCTCACGCTCGTCCAGAAGCTGAAGCTCTACAACGGCAAGACGCTGCCGAACTTCACCGAGGACAACATCAAGGAGCTCCGCAAGGAGGCGGCGCACGAGGGGATGGAGGGCATCAGCCCCCGGTACATCCAGGACAAGATCTCGAACGCGCTCGTCTCGGACAAGGGCGAGGGCTGCGTGAACCCGTTCATGGTGCTGAACGAGCTCGAGGCCGGCCTGCGCCAGCACTCGCTCATCAGCTCGGAGGACCAGCGCAAGCGGTTCCGGGACCTGCTCACGGACGTGAAGCGCGAGTACGAGGACGTCGTGAAGAACGAGGTCCAGCGCGCGATCAGCGCCGACGAGGACGCGATCACGAAGCTCTGCGCCAACTACATCGACAACATCAAGGCGTACACGCAGCGCGAGAAGGTGCGGAACAAGTACACCGGCCAGTACGAGGAGCCCGACGAGCGGCTGATGCGCTCGATCGAGGAGAAGATCGACGTCGCGGAGAGCCGCAAGGACGACTTCCGCCGCGAGATCATGAACTACATCGGCGCGCTCGCCGATCGAGGGGAAGACCTTCAACTACCGGACGAACGAGCGGCTCCACAAGGCGCTCGAGCTGAAGCTGTTCGAGGACCAGAAGGACTCGATCAAGCTGAAGAACCTGGTCTCGTCGGTGGTCGACCGCGACACGCAGGAGAAGATCGACGTGGTGAAGCAGCGGCTCGTGAAGAACTACGGCTACTGCGAGATCTGCTCGACCGACGTGCTCAACTTCGTCGCCTCGATCTTCGCGCGCGGGGACGCGAAGGACTAGCGGGGCCGACCGCGGGTGGATCCATGGCGCTGAAGATCAAGCAGGACCACGCCCGCTTCCGCGACATCGTCCGCGGCCGCATCAAGAAGAACCTCAAGAAGTACATCCAGAAGGGCGAGCTGATCGGCAAGAAGGGGAAGGACTTCATCACCATCCCCGTCCCGACGATCGACATGCCGCACTTCCGGTTCGGGGAGCGCTCGCAGGGCGGCGTCGGGCAGGGCAAGGGCGATCCGGGCGACCCGCTCTCCCAGGGCGACCCGCAGCCCGGGAGCGGCCAGGCCGGCCAGGGCGAGGGGCAGCACGTCCTCGAGGTGGACGTCTCGCTCGAGGACCTCGCCGACGTGCTCGGGGAGGAGCTCTCGCTCCCGCGCATCGAGCCGAGGGGGAAGGACCGGATCGTCTCGACCCGGCTGCGGTACACCGGCATCGCGCCGTCCGGCCCCGAGTCGCTCCGGCACTTCAAGCGCACCTACAAGCAGGCGCTCCGGCGGCAGATCGCGAGCGGGACGTACAACCCGCGTCGCCCCGTGATCATCCCGGTGCGCGAGGATCGCCGCTACCGGACGTGGAAGGAGGTGCCGCTCCCCGAGACCAACGCGGTCGTCATCTACATGATGGACGTGTCGGGCTCGATGGGGGACGAGCAGAAGGAGATCGTCCGGATCGAGTCGTTCTGGATCGATACCTGGCTGCGGAAGCACTACAAGGGGCTCGAGACCCGCTACATCATCCACGACGCGGTCGCGCGCGAGGTGGACCGGGACACCTTCTTCCACACGCGCGAGTCGGGCGGCACGATGATCTCGTCCGCGTACAAGCTCGCGCTCGAGATCATCGAGACCGACTACGCGCCGTCCTCCTGGAACGTCTACCCGTTCCACTTCTCGGACGGCGACAACTGGTCCGCGGACGACACGCGCGTCTGCGTGGACCTCCTCCAGGAGAAGATCCTCCCGGCGGTGAACCTGTTCGCCTACGGCCAGGTCGAGAGCCCGTACGGCTCGGGCCAGTTCATCAAGGACCTGCGCGACGTCTTCGGGGAGCGCGAGAACGTCGCCCTCTCCGAGATCGCCGACAAGGACGCCATCTACGCGTCCATCAAGACGTTCCTCGGGCAGGGGCGCTGATGATGAACAAGCACACGCACCTGCCGGCCCGCCTCTACGACATCCGCAAGAAGGTCGAGGAGTACGCGCGCGGCTACGGGCTCGACTTCTACGACACCGTCTTCGAGGTGCTCGGGTTCGACGAGATCAACATGGTCGCCGCGTACGGCGGCTTCCCGAACCGCTACCCGCACTGGCGCTTCGGCATGGAGTACGAGCGGCTCGCGAAGGGCTACGAGTACGGCCTCTCCAAGATCTACGAGATGGTGATCAACAACGACCCCTCGTACGCGTACCTGCTCGAGTCGAACATGGACGTGGACCAGAAGCTCGTGATGGCCCACGTCTTCGGGCACGTCGACTTCTTCAAGAACAACTTCATGTTCCGGCACACGAACCGGAAGATGATGGACCAGATGGCGAACCACGCCACGCGCGTGCGCCGGTACCAGGACAAGCTGGGCGTCGAGCTGGTCGAGGACTTCGTCGACCGCTGCCTGTCCCTGGAGAACCTCATCGACTACCAGTCGCCCTACGTGAAGCGGCGCCCGGACCGGGTGGACGAGGACGAGGCCGCGAAGCGGAAGGTCGCGCAGGGGTTCAAGACCGAGCGCGAGTACATGCGCGAGTACATCAACCCCCCGGCCTTCCTCGAGGCGCAGCAGAAGAAGCTCGACGAGGAGGCGGCGCGCCAGAAGCGGTTCCCGGAGCGGCCGGAGCGGGACGTCCTCCTGTTCCTCCTCGAGCACGCCCCGCTCGAGCGGTGGGAGCACGACATCCTCTCGATCGTCCGCGACGAGGCGTACTACTTCGCGCCCCAGGGCCAGACCAAGATCATGAACGAGGGCTGGGCGACCTACTGGCACTCCAAGATCATGACGGAGAAGGCGCTCGACGCGTCCGAGGTCATCGACTACGCCGACCACCACTCCGGCACGCTCGCGACCCACCCCGGCCAGCTCAACCCGTACAAGCTCGGGGTCGAGCTGTGGCGCGACATCGAGGACCGCTGGAACAAGGGGCGCTTCGGCAAGGAGTACGACGAGTGCGACTCGTTCGTCGACCGGCGCCAGTGGGACAAGCAGCTCGGGCTCGGGCGGCAGAAGATCTTCGAGGTCCGGAAGCACTACAACGACGTCACCTTCATCGACGAGTTCCTGACCCTCGAGTTCGTGCTGGAGCAGAAGCTCTTCACGTACGGGTACAACGAGAAGCACCAGCGCTGGGAGATCCTCGAGCGCGAGTTCAAGAAGGTGAAGGAGAAGCTGCTCCACATGCTCACCAACTTCGGCCAGCCGGTGATCGCGGTCGAGGACGGGAACTTCGAGAACCGCGGCGAGCTGCTCCTCGCGCACAAGCACGACGGCGTGGACCTGAAGCTCGACTACGCGCGCGAGACGCTCCGGAACGCGCAGACCCTCTGGAGACGCCCCGTGAACCTCGTCACGCGGGTGGACGGACGGTGGACGCAGTTCCGGTTCGACGGCAAGGAGCACTCCGATCGCCGGGTGGAGCTCTAGGCGGGTGCTGTAGGCGTGAGGCGCACCGCCCCTTCGACGGAATTTCGGTTCAGGGGGCACCTTTGCTAGATTGGCTCGGTGCCGCAGAACGAGACCGATCATCCTCGCCGCAGCCGGGCCGTCGCCGTCGTCGCCGGGCTCGCCTTCGTAGCCGTCCTCGCCGTGGCGCTCGCGGGCGCCTCGGGCCGCCTCCGGAGCGTCCCCGACCCGGCCGGAGCCCCCGCCCTCGCCGCGAGCGAGCCCGCCGCCGCGACCCCGGCGGTCGCTCCCGCCGTCGCCGCTCCCCCCGCGGAGCGCTTCACCGCGGTGACGTCCCGCCTGGCGCGCAACCAGACCCTCGCGCAGGCGCTCTTCAAGCTCGACCTCGACGGCGCCGACGTGAAGGCGGTGGTCGCCGCGCTCCGGGGCCTGTTCCCGTTCCAGCGCGCGCGGCCCGGCGATCAGCTCCGGCTCGAGCGCCGCGAGGGCGAGCGCGGGGTGCACCGGTTCAGCTACCGGCAGGGGCCGGCCGACGAGTGGACCGTGGAGCGCCTCGACGACGGCACGCTGCGGGCCTCGAAGCGACCGGTCACGCTCACGACCGAGGTCGCCCGCGTCGCGGTCACGATCGAGTCGTCGCTCTACGAGAGCCTCCAGAAGGGCGGGGAGGACCCGAACCTCGCCGTGCTCGCGGCCGACGTGCTCGCCTGGGACGTCGACTTCTACCAGGACGTCCGCGCCGGCGACCGGATGCGGATGGTCGTCGAGAAGGTCTTCGCCGACGGCAAGCTCCTCCGCTACGGCGAGGTGCTCGCGGCGGAGTACGACGGCGCCGCGACCGGGAGGAAGCAGCTCTTCCGGTACACCGACGAGTCGGGCCAGACGAGCTACTTCGACGTGGAGGGCCAGAGCGCCCGCCGCGGGTTCCTCAAGTCGCCGCTCAAGTACGCGAACATCACCTCGCGGTTCGGCAACCGCCGCCACCCGGTGCTCGGGTACAACCGGGCGCACGAGGGCGTCGACTACGGCGCGCCGACCGGCACGCCGGTGTGGGCGGTCGGCGACGGCCAGGTGAAGTCGGCGGGCTGGAACGGCGGCTGCGGGAAGGCGGTGGTGCTCCGTCACCGCAACGGCTACGAGACGGTCTACTGCCACCTCTCGGGGCTCGCGGTGTCCGCCGGGAAGCCGGTCTCCCAGAAGCAGCTCATCGGCTGGGTGGGCGAGACCGGCCTCGCGACCGGGCCGCACCTCCACTACGCGGTGAAGCGCGGCGGCGCGTTCGTGAACCCGCTGCAGCTCAAGGTCCCCCGCGACCGCCCGATCGTCCCCGAGGCCATGGAGGACTACCGCGCGAAGATCGCGCCCCTCCGCGCGCGCCTCGAGGGCGAGCTGGCGCGGCTGTAAGACGCGGCCGGCGAGGGAGAAGGGTCCCTCGTCACCCGAGCGACGCGCGCAGGAACCAGCCGTGCTTCTCGAAGGCCGTCGCGACGCCGGTGAGCAGATCCACCGTGTCGACGTCGCCCTCCTTCTCCGCCACCGTCCGCGCCGCGCGGACTCCGTCGAGGTAGATCTCGACGCGGTCCGCGAGGAGCCGGACGTGCTCGAGGTCGCGCGTCGCCTCGCGGGGGTAGTCGGCGACGCGTGAGACCTTCGCGACGTGCCGGACCGTGCCGTCCGCGCGCGCGCCGAGCGTCACCGCACGCTCCGCGATCGCGTCGTTGTCGGCGGCGAGCCCGACCGCGATCTCCTCGAAGAGCGGGTGGAGGGCCGGGAACTGCGGCCCCTTCAGGTTCCAGTGGGCGACCTTCACGCTCGCGTGGAGGTCGAGACCGTCGGCGAGGACGGCGTTCAGGGACTCGGAGATCCGGACGCGGGCGGGCTCCGGCAGGCGACTCGGCGTGGCGTACATGTGCTCCTCCTCGTTCCCGGCCGGCGGGGCGCCGGCGCCCGGGGACGAGTGGAGGATGCGGTCGCGCGAGCATCGGGGCCAAGACATCCTTTGGAAGACTTTGATAGTTACTGGCTATCATGCGCGCCGCCCCCTACCCGGTCACGCTCCGCCAGCTCCAGTACGTCACCGCCATCGCCGACGCCCGCAGCTTCCGGCGGGCCGCCGAGGCCTGCCGCGTCTCGCAGCCGTCGCTCAGCGCGCAGGTCGCCGAGGCGGAGCGCGCGCTCGGCGTGCGGCTGTTCGAGCGCGACCGGCGCCGCGTCCTCGTCACCGGCGCGGGTGAGGCGGTCGTCGCCCGGGCACGCGCCGTGCTCGTCGCGGCGGACGACCTCGTCGAGACCGCACGCCGGGGCGCCGACCCGCTGGCCGGGACGCTGCGCGTGGGGGTCATCCCGACGGTCGGGCCGTACCTGCTGCCGCGGATCGCCCCGGCGCTGCGAAAGGCGCTGCCGCGGCTGGAGCTGCACTGGCACGAGGACCGGACCGCCGTGCTCGTCCGCCGCGTCGCCGCCGGCGAGCTCGACGCGGCGCTCCTCGCGCGCGAGGCGGACCTCGGCGAGCTCGCCGTGGCGGAGCTCGCGCGGGACCCGTTCGTCCTGGCGGTCGCGCCGGGGCACCCGCTCGCGCGCGGCGCGGGGCCCGTCTCCCTGCAGTCCCTCGAGGGCGAGCGCGTGCTCCTCCTCGACGACGGCCACTGCCTGCGCGATCAGGCGCTCGCGGTCTGCTCCCGGGCGGGAGCGGAGGAGCTCGGGTTCCGCGCGACGAGCCTCTCGACGCTCGTGCAGATGGTGGCGAGCGGGGCCGGGGTGACGCTGCTCCCGCGCATCGCGGTGGAGACCGAGGCGCCGCGCGCCGGGCTCCGCGCGCGGCCCCTCGCGGAACCCTCGCCCGGCAGGACGCTCGTGCTCGCTTGGCGCAGGGGCAGCGCCGCCGAGCCGGCGCTCCGGGCGCTCGCGGAGATCGTCTCGCGCGCCGCGGCCACGGGGGGCTCGCGGCGCGCGCCACGCTGAGCGGGCTACCGGCGCCGTCGCCGCGCGCGCTCGGCGGTGAGCGCCTTCCCGTTCCACTCCTTGCCGTGGAGGGCCTGGACCGCCCGATCGGCGGCGTCCGGCGCGACCTCGACGAAGCTGTGGCTCCTGCGCAGCTCGACGGCCCGCACCTCGACGCCGGGCGCGAGCGTGGCGACCGCCTCGCGGACCTTCGCGTCGTCGACGCCGTCCATCTCGCCGATCGACAGGAAGAGCCGTGCCCGGGCGGGGCGCTGCCCTTCCTCTCCGCCACCCTCGTCACCGGGCTCCGCGGCGCGCGGGGCGTTCCGCGGCGCCCCGGCGATCTCCGCGATCATCGAGACCTCGCGCGGCTCGCGCGCCGGCCGGCGCTCGGCCCGCTCCGGCCGCTCGGCCCGCTCCGGCCGCTCGGCCCGCTCCGGCCGCTCCGGTGCGCTCCGGTCGGGGGGCGCCCTCGGCGCGCTCGGGCCGGGCCGCGCCCTCGACACGTTCCGGTCTCTCGGCGCCCTCCGGTCGGGGGGCGCCCTCGGCGCGCTCCGGTCGGGCGGCGCGCGGGCGATCCTCGCCGTGCCGCGCTCCATCCTCACGCGGGCGGCGATCTCCCTCCGGGCGCCGCTCCCCGTCGCGGCTCCGGCCGCCGCGGCCCCGCCCCTCGCGCCGGGCGGGCTCCTCCTTGCGCGCGGACTCGCGCTCCTTGCGCTCGTGCTCGAGCCGCTTGTGCTCGGCCTTCTGCACGTCGGTCATCTTGTCGATGCGGTGGTGCGTGAAGAAGTACTTGAGCGCGAACGACACGAGCCAGTCCCCGTCCGGCCGGGCCCGCAGCTCCTGCGCGAGGGGGATGAACGCCTCGAAGATCGAGGAGCTCATCGCCTCCTTCAGCTCGGCCACGTGCCGGTCGGTCCAGACGCGGCGCGCCTCCTCGGGGGTCGGCAGCTTCTTCTCCTCGAACACGATCCCGTACTTCTTCTGCAGCGCCGAGAGCGTGTGGATGTCGCCGCCGGAGATGATCGAGAGGCTGGTGCCCTTCTTGCCGATGCGGCCGGTGCGGCCGACCCGGTGCAGGAACACCGCCGGGTCCTCGGGGAGCGAGTAGTTGATCACGTGGGAGAGGTCGGAGATGTCGATCCCGCGCGCCGCGATGTCGGTCGCGACCATGAACCGCACCTCGCCGCGCTTCACCTTCGCCATCACCCGCTCGCGCTCCTTCTGCGGGAGATCGCCGTTGAGCAGCTCCGCGTCGTAGCCGTTCCGGTTCAGCACCGCCGTCACGAGCGAGGTGTCCGTGCGGGTGTTGCAGAAGACGATCGCCGCCTCGGGCTCCTCGATCTCGATCATGTAGAGGAGGTTGCGGGGCTTCGGGTACGCGTCCACCGCCGGGTACATCACGTTGTGGATGTTCTCGACCGTGAACTCGTCGCCCGAGAGCAGGATCGTCTCGGGCGTGGTGAGGTACTCGCGGATGATCTGCTCGATGTCCGCGGGGACGGTCGCCGAGAAGAGGAGCTGCTGGCAGTCGGCGGGGAGGTGGTCGAGGATCCGCGTCACCTCCTCGAAGAACCCCATGTTGAGCATCTCGTCCGCCTCGTCGAGGCAGCAGACCATCGCCTCGTCGAGCTGGAGGCTCCCGCGACGGATGAAGTCGAAGATGCGCCCGGGGGTCCCGACGACGATCTCCGCCCCGGCCTCGAGCTTGTCCTTCTGGTCGCCCATGGACGCGCCGCCGTAGACGGTCACGACGCGCAGGTCCTTGTGCTGGGCGAGCTCGCCGAGCTCCTCCGCGACCTGCAGCGCGAGCTCGCGCGTCGGGCACATCACGAGCGCGGACGCCTTGCGCCGCCCCGCCGGGATGCGCTCGAGGATCGGGATGCCGAACGCGGCCGTCTTGCCGGTCCCGGTCTTCGACCGGACGATGACGTCCTTGCCCTCGCGGATCGGCCGGTACGAGGCGGACTGGACCGGCGTCGGCTTCGTGTAGCCCATCTCCGCGATGGCGCGGCGGATGGGCTCGGAGAGGTCGAGCTCGTCGAAGGACGCTTCGGAAACGTAGTCGGAAGGCGCCTGAGAGGGCGCCTCCCCCTGGTGATTCTCCATGCTGTCACTCCATGGGATCCCCGAGACGATCGGGGGTGCCCGTCGTGGCGCATGGCGGCGTCGCTCGCAAGTACCGCGTCGACCCCGGTCCAGGACCGGAGCCCGCGCCGTTCCGCGAGGCCCGCCATGCGCCTGGTTTGCGATCCGCGCGCTTGCGCGAATCGTGCATCATCTATATCAAACGGGCCCACGCCGGCTACCATTCCTTCTCCGGCCCGCCGCCCCGCCGATGTCCGACGAGCCCCGCGAAGACGACGACGCGCCCACCTCCGAGCCTCGCCGCGGCCGCAAGCGCGCCGTTGCGCCCCGGGAGCCCTCGGGCGGCGGGCTCGTCCGCTACGACCCGCTCCGCGCCTACATGGCGGAGGTCGCCCGCCACCCCGTCCTGTCGCGCGAGGAGGAGCACGCCCTCGCGGTCCGCTACCACGAGACCGGGGACGTCGACGCCGCGTACCAGCTCGTCGCCTCGAACCTCCGCCTGGTCGTGAAGATCGCCCACGAGTACCGGCGCACGGCGTTCCAGCTCCTCGACCTCGTGCAGGAGGGGAACCTCGGCCTCATGCAGGCGGTGAAGAAGTACGACCCGCTGAAGGGCGTGAAGCTCTCCTCCTACGCGGCCTGGTGGATCCGCGCGTACATCATCCGGTTCCTGATGGAGAACTGGCGGATGGTGAAGCTCGGGACCACCCAGGCCCAGCGCAAGCTGTTCTTCAACCTCTCGAAGGAGCGCGAGAAGCTCCTCGCGAGGGGCATCGACCCCACCCCGCGCCTGCTCGCGAAGAACCTGCAGGTCGAGGAGCGGGAGGTCGAGGAGATGGCGGCGCGGATGGCCGGCGACGACGTCTCCCTCGACGCGCCGCTCTCCCCGGGCGACGACGAGGGCGGCCAGTCGCGCCTCGAGCGCGTCACCGCGTCGGACGCGATGCCCGCCGACGAGAAGATGGGCGACGAGCAGCTCCGCCGGATCTTCCGGGAGAAGCTCGACGCGTTCGCCGAGACCATCACCGACGAGAAGGAGCGCTTCATCTTCGAGAAGCGGCTCCTCCCCCCGGACGGCGAGGCGCCGCTGACGCTGCAGGAGGTCGGGGACCGCTTCAAGCTGACGCGGGAGCGGGCGCGGCAGATCGAGGCGAAGCTCACCGCCCGGCTGCGCGAGTGGCTCAGGGCGGAGATACCGGACTTCGAGCTGCTGGTGCCGCCGGAGACGTAGAGAGCTGGAGCGCGGCGCCGGCGATCCCCGCCACGAGCGCGAACCCGACGAGCGCGGCGGGCCTGCCCGCGAGCTCCCGCGCGAGGGCGCTGTCGCGGAACGTCGCGAGGAGCCCGAGGCCGAGCAGCACGCCTCCCGCGAGCGACGAGACCGTCGCGACGAGCACCCGCGCGACCGCGAGCCCGAGGAGCCCGGTGATGAGGCCTCCCGCCGCGGCGCCGAGCTCGGCCCGCCCGGCGAGCGGGAGCTCCGCCCCGGCGAGCGCCCCGGGCAGCGCGGCCGCCGCGAACGGGAACGCCCACGGGAACGTGGCGCCGGCGAGGGCGCCGACCGCCGCGAAGGCCGCCATGGCCGGCGGGAGGGAGACGCCCAGGTGCGCGGAGAGCTTCCCGCGGAGCGCGACCGCGGCGAGCGCCCCGACCACGGCGACCCCGGCCGTCGCGAGGACGCGAGGGCGCCGGGTCGCGACGGTGAGCGCCAGCGTGCCGACGATCACGAGCGGCACCCCGGCGACGATCCCCATCCGGAGGACGAGCTCCGTGAGCGCCGCGACGCCGCCGAAGAGCTCGGAACCGGTCGGCGGCGGGCCCATGCTCACCGGGCGAGGAGCGTCCAGACCGTGAGGGCGAGCGCCACGACGACCCCGATCGCGCCCGCCGCGACGACCGCCCGGTCCGGGGCGAGCGACGCGAGGGCGGCGGCCGCCGCGGCGCGCTCCGCCTCCGTCGCCGCCGGATCCGCGAGCCGGGCACGTGCCTCGGCGCGTGCGGCCCCGTGATCGCCCGCCTCGAGCAGCGCGCGGAGCCGCTCCGCGCCGGTGGTCCGCCTGTCCTTCCGCGCCATCGCGCGCGGACTCTAGCAGCGGGTCCGCGGCATGGCCAGGCGTCCGGCGGCGGCGGCCGGCGCGGACCTCCGCGCTCGAGCCGCCCCGGCCCCGCAGGGTTCCGCGGGCGGCCGGGCCGGTTCCGGCCTAACATGTCCCTCCGATGCGTCCGCCGCGCCCGCTCTCGCGCCGCGCCTTCCTCCGGGGTGCTGCCGCGGCCGCCGCCGCCCTCGCCCTCCCCCGCGCGGCGCGCGGGGTCGGCGACGCCTCCAAGCTCGCCATCGGCCTCATCGAGCACGGCGGGAGCTGGAACCCGCGTCCGACCGCGCTCCGTCGGCTCGGCTGGGAGCTGACGCGCCGCACCTCCATCGAGGTGACGAACGAGCCCGTGCCCGTCCGCCTCGGCCGGCCCGGGCTCCACCGGCACCCGATGCTCGTGCTCGCGGGCGCGGGGGCGATGCCGCCCTTCTCGGAGCCGGAGCGGGCGGCCCTGCGGCGGCACCTCCAGTACGGCGGCTTCCTGCTCGTGGACTCCGCCGACGCGTCCGACGGGACGGGCTTCGACGCGTCGGTCCGGCGCGAGCTCGCCAAGGTGCTGCCGGCCGCCCCCCTGCAGGCCATCGGCCGCGATCACGTGCTGAACAAGAGCTTCTACCTCGTGGACCGCCAGGGCGGCCGCGTGCTCGTGAAGCCGTGGCTCGAGGCGCAGGTGCTCGACGGTCGGCTCGCGGTCGTCTACTCGCAGAACGACCTCGGCGGCGCCTGGGCGCGCAGCGAGCTCGGCGACTGGGAGTTCCCCTGCACGCCGGGAGGCGAGCCGCAGCGAGAGACCGCAATCCGGATCGGGGTGAACGTGGCCATGTACGCGCTCTGCACCGACTACAAGGACGACGCGGTGCACCTCCCCTTCATCCTCAGGCGGCGCTCCTAGCGAGGACGATGGACGCCGGCGGCTACAACGCGTGGCGGCTCACGGCGCTCTCGCCGCTGCCCCTCTGGACGCTCGTCCTGCTCGGGCTCGCGGCCGCGGCGGCGGTCGCGCTGGCGTGGCGCGGGCTCCGCGCGGAGCCCCGGCGCGGGCGGCGGCTCGCGCTGCTCGGGCTGCGCGCGATCTCCGCGGCGCTGGCGGTGTTCCTCCTGGTCGAGCCCGCGATCGAGCTGCTCCAGACCGCCCGCGTCCGGAACCGCCTCGCCATCCTCGTGGACGCCTCCCGCTCGATGGCGTTCCCGGTCGAGCCGGACGGGCCGACCCGGAGCGCCGCGGCGGCCGCGTTCCTCGCCGAGCACCGGAGCGAGCTCGAGCGGCTCTCGGACCGGGTGGACCTCGAGTGGTACGCGTTCGGCGAGCAGGTCTCGCCCACGGACGCGGCGGACGCGATGCACGGCATCCCCCCGCGCGCCGGGCGGACCGATCTCCTCTCCGCCCTGCGGGGGGTGGCGACCGGGGCCGGCGGCTCGACCCGCAAGCTCGCCGGCGCGCTCGTCGTCTCGGACGGCGCGGACAACGCCCGCCTCGCGGAGGGGCTCGGCCCCGAGGCGCGCGCCGACCTGCGGGCGCTGGGCGTCCCGGTGAACGCGGTCGCGGTGGGTCGGAGCGCCCCGCGCGACCTCGCGATCGAGCGGGTCGCGGTGGACGACTTCGCGTTCGTCCGCTCGACCGTGACCGTCGAGGCGACGCTCCGGGCGCGCGGGTTCTCCGACGAGGAGGTCCGCGTCGTCCTGCGCCGGGAGGGGGCGGTCGTCGCGTCGTCCACCGTCCGCCTCGAGCGCGGCAAGGACCGCTACACCGTCCCGCTCTCGTTCGCGCCCGACCGGACCGGGACCTTCGTCTTCACCGTCGCCGCCCCGGTGCTGCCCGGCGAGTCGGTGGTCGAGAACAACACCCGCTCCTTCGTGCTGCGCGTGATCCGGGACCGGGTCCGCGTCCTCCTCGTCGCGGGGCGCCCGAGCTGGGACGTCCGGTTCCTGCGCGGGCTGCTGAAGCAGGACCCCAACGTCGATCTCGTCTCCTTCTTCATCCTCCGCTCGAACACCGACGATCCGGGGCCGCAGCAGGAGCTGTCGCTCATCCCCTTCCCCGTCCAGGAGATCTTCGGCGAGCAGCTCCGGACGTTCGACGCGGTGCTGTTCGTGAACTTCGGGTATGCGCCGTACCGGGGCCTCGAGATCGAGCGGTTCCTCCCGAACCTCCGGGACTACGTCCGCAACGGCGGCGGGCTCGCGATGGTCGGCGGCGAGCAGAGCTTCGGAGACGCGCGGTACGGCGGGACGCCCCTCGCGGACGTCCTGCCCGTCGCGCCGATCGACGGCTCGTCGATGGTGGAGACCGAGGTCCGGCCGCGGCTCACGGCGGAGGGGCACCGCCACCCGCTCTCGAGCCTGGCCCCCGGAGATCCGCAGAACGAGGCGGCGTGGAGCGCGCTGCCGCCGCTGACGGCCGTGAACCTCACCCGTCCGCTCGCGGCGGGCCAGGGGGCGGCGGTGCTCCTGGAGGCGCCCGCGGTCTCCGTGCAGGGACGCGCCGCGCCGGTCGTGGCGGTCCGCGAGGTCGGGGCGGGCCGCACCCTCGCGGTGGCGACCGACGCGTCGTGGCGCTGGGGGTTCCAGGCGGCGGACAGCGGCCAGGGAAACCGCGCCTACCTCCGGTTCTGGTCCTCGGCGCTCCGCTGGCTCGTGCGCGACCCCGCGCTCGCGCCGATCCAGGTCGAGCCCGACGCGCCGGCGGTCGAGCCCGGAGCGCCGGTGGGCCTGTCCGTCTCCGTGCGCGCGCCGGACTGGGGGCCGGGCGCAGGGCGGCGCGTCGACGCCGAGCTCGTGGACGAGGCGGGGCGATCCGTGGCTCGCGGCACCGCCGTCGCCGGGCCGGACGGAAACGCTCGGCTCGAGCTCACGCCACCCGGGCCGGGGGCGTACAAGATCGTCGCGAAGGGCGACGGCCCGAAGGGCGAGACGGCGACGGCCGCCGTGGCGGTGCGCGGCGCCGGGCCCGAGGACGCCGACGCCGCGCCGCGGCCGGAGCTCCTGTCCGCCATCGCGGAGACCACCGGCGGCGCCTTCGACGCGATCCCGGGCGGCGACCTGCCGAACCTCGCGCTCGCGAACCCCGAGGTCGTGGAGATCGGACGCCGGAAGGCGGTCCCCGTCTGGGACCGCGCCTGGTACCTCGCCGCCCTGGCGCTCGCGCTCGCGAGCGAGTGGGGCCTCCGCCGCCGCTGGGGCTACTGGTAGCCGCGGGAGGGGCCCGCCCGGCCGCTGGAGCGGATCGACGCGCCGCCCGCTAGGTTTTGTGATACCGGAGGCCGCATGAAAATCACGAACGGCAACGTCGTCGGCATCGACTACTCGCTGCACCTCGGAGACGGCGAGGTCGTCGACGCGTCCGCCCCCGGCGACCCGCTCACGTACCTGCACGGCGAGGGGCAGATCGTGCCCGGCCTGGAGTCCGCGCTCGAGGGGCTCGACGTCGGCGAGCGGAAGCAGGTCGTCGTCTCGCCGCGGGACGGCTACGGCGAGCACGACCCCCGTGGCCTGCAGGAGGTCCCGAGGTCCGCCTTCCCCCCGGGGTTCGAGCCGCAGCCCGGGGCCGAGCTGACCGCGGAGGGGCCCCAGGGTGAGCCGGTGCCCTTCGTGGTTCGCGAGGTTCGCCCGGAGACGGTGCTCATCGACCTGAACCACCCGCTCGCCGGGAAGACGCTCCACTTCGACGTGACGGTCCGCGAGGTCCGGGACGCGACGGACGAGGAGCGCGCGCACGGGCACGCGCACGGCTCGCACGGGCACGACCACCCGCACGACTAGACCGGGCTCAGGGCGTCCGCGCCGTGTCGCCCCGCTCTCCCTCGCCCCGCGAAGCGGGGAGAGGGGTCGGGGAGAGGGGCACCACCGGCCCGCACTCTCGCGCGCGGCAGCAGCGCCACGCGTGCGTGCCGCCACGAACCCGATCGCGAACCCCGCGGCGAGGGCGACGGCGCCCACGACCAGGGGGACGCGCGACCGCGCGCGCCCGAGGTCGGGCCTCGGGAAGGTGCCGGCCGCGTCGGGCGGGGCCGGCCGCGCCGGCGGCTCGGCCAGGAGCGGGTCCGGAGGTGCGGGGGCGGGAGTCCCGGGGACACCGCCGTCCGCGACCGGCGGCGGCGGCTCCTCTCGCCCACGCTCCTCTTCACGCCGACCGAGCGCGGCCGCGAGCGTCGCGGCGACCGCGCCGCGCTCCCCCTCGTCCGCGGGCAGCACCGCGTCGGCGTAGGCCGCGACCGACGCGTGGTCCGCCGGCGCGACCGCCGCCGCGACGGCGTCGGCGAACGCCCCCGCCGCGGCGAAGGAGGGGCCGCCGGCGCCGACCGCCCGGTCCACCGCGGCCGCGAGCGCCTCCGGGATCCCCGGCGTGTCGAGGCGGCGCGGCGGCGTCCCGGGCACCTCGCCCGCGAGGCACTCGTGCAGCACGGCGCCGAGCGCGCGAACGTCGGCCTCCGGCGCCGAGTCCGGCTCGAGCCCGAGCCCGCTCACGAACGCCTCCCCGTCGTCGGCGACGAGGATCCGGGCCGGGTCGAGCGCCCCGTGGGCGAGGTGCACGCCGGCGCCCGCGTCGATCGCGTGCGCCCGCGTCAGCGCGGCGGCCGCGTCGAGCACGACCCGCACGGCGACGTCGGGCGGGAGCCGCCCGGCCGCGTCGAGCAGCGCGCGGACCGGGAGCCCTGCCCGGTGCTCCTCCACGATCGCGAGCGCGCCGTCGATCGTCTCGGTGCCCAGCACCGTCGCGACCCCCGGGTGGTGGAGGCGGATCGCGGCGTCGACGGCGCGAAGGAGGCCCGACAGGCGCTCGGGATCGTCCGCGACGGCGGGAGGCGGAAAGGCGATCACGACCGGCCGCGGCGCGCCCGCGTGCTCCACCGCGAGCGCGCGGCGGAAGCCGCCGAACGGCGGGAGCGGCGCGACGATCGAGAAGCGTCCCGGGGCGGCCACGGCTCGATCCTACACCGGGAGCGCGGGCCGGCGCGCCCCCTCCGGCCCGGGCGGCCGCCGCCGTTCGACGGTGCTGGGGGACAGGCCTCCGCGCTAGGATGCCGCCGTGCCGCGCTACCGCGCCGTCGTCACCGACCTCGACAACACCCTCTACCCCTGGGTGGACTACATCGTCCCGAGCCTCGAGGCGATGGTCGCCTCGCTCGTGGCCACGACCGGGCTCCCGCGCGTCCGGATCGTGCAGGCCCTCAAGGCCGTCTACTCCAAGTACGAGTCGAACGAGTACCCGTTCGCGATCCAGGAGTCGGGGATCTTCGAGCCCTACGAGGCGGACTTCGACTCGTTCAACGCGCTCGTGCTCCGCCCGGCGCGCGAGGCGTTCCGCGCGGCGCGAGACAAGTACCTCCGCCCCTACCCCGGCGTCCGCGAGACGCTCGACGCGCTCCGGCGGGACGGGCTCAAGGTCGTCGGCCTCACCGACGCGCCCCGGAACGCCGCCGAGCTGCGGCTCAAGCACCTGAAGCTCGACGGCCACTTCGACGCGCTCTACACGCTGCCGGGCTACGCGCTCCCGGAGAACGTGGACCCCGAGATCCGGCGGAAGGAGGAGGCGGGCCACTACCGGTCGCGGATGCCCGTCATCGAGCTGCCGCACTCGGCGGAGAAGCCGAGCAAGGAGGGCCTCGCGCGGATCCTCTCCGACTTCCGGCTCGGCGGGGCCGAGGTGCTCTACGTCGGGGACAACGTGAAGAAGGACATGCCCGTCGCGGTCGCGTGCGGCGCGACGGGCGTCTGGGCGGAGTACGGGACCTACGTCTCCGACGAGTACCGCGAGCGGCTCGCCATCATCTCGGCGAAGTCGGTGACGCGCCGCCACGTGGCGGACGAGACCGCGGTGCGGTGGCCGCTCGCGATCTCGAGCTTCGTGCAGGTGCTCGGGATCGTCGCGGCCGGCGCCCCGCGCGCGCGCCCGGCGCCGGCCCGACGCGCGGGCGGCGGGGAGCGGCGCGCCGCCGGCTCCCGGGCACCCCGCCGGACCCGGCGCTAGGATCGGGGCATGCGCTTCCGCCACCACGTCTTCGTCTGCGAGAACCGCCGGCCCGACGACGATCCGCGGGGCTGCTGCGCGGCGAAGGGGAGCGAGGCGATCCGCGCCGCGCTGAAGGACGAGCTCGCGCGGCGCGGGCTCAAGAAGGAGGTCCGCGCGAACGCGGCCGGCTGCCTCGACGCGTGCGCCGACGGGCCGTCGATCGTGGTGTATCCGGAGGGGGTCTGGTACGGGCACGTCCGCGTCGAGGACGTCCCGGAGATCGTCGAGAGCCACCTCGTGAACGGCGTGCCGGTCGAGCGGCTGCGCGTGCGCAGGCGCGAGTAGCGCGCTCGGTCAGTTCTGCAGCGGCCGGCGTCCACGCAGGCCGGCGAGGACGCGCCGGACCTCCGTGACGTCCGCGGCCGACGACGCGCGCGCGAGGTACGCCTCGAGGTCGCGCTCCGCCGGCGCGGGGACGCCGAGCCGCGCGCACACGAGCCCCCGGTCGCGGAGCGCCTCGAGCTGTCCCGGCGCGAGCAGCAGGATCCGGTCGAGGACCCAGTACGCCCGCACGTCGTCCCTCCGCTCCAGGTACGTCCGCTTCAGGTTGTGGAGCATCCGCGCGAGGATCTGCCGCGGCGACACCGCGGCGAGGTGGCGCCGGTCGAGGTCGCGACCCCCCGTGCGCGCGCGGTACCGGGCGACGCACTCGTTGTCGGAGAGCATCTCGCCGCCGTTGAAGGCGTCCACGAACACCTCGGTCCCGCTCGGCGACGTGTACTTCGCGAGGAAGTGCCCGGGGAACCCCACCCCCTCGAGCGTGAGCCCGACGCGCCGCGCGACCTCCATGTAGAGCACGCAGAGCGTGATGGGGAGGCCGACCCTGCGGTCGATCACCTCGTTCAGGAAGGAGTTTCGCGGGTCGCCGTAGTCGGTCTCGTTCCCGCGGTACCCCTCCTCCTCGAAGAGGACCTTGCGCACGGCGTGGAGGGTCGTGGCGGAGCGTCCCCGCACCGGCGCCTTGCGGCGGACGCGCTCGGCGAGCGCGTCGAGCCGGACGAGGTACTCGTCCGGATCCATCCGCGGGTACTCCTCCTCGGCGATCGCGAGGGCCGCCTCGTCGAGCGGCACGGGGTCGCGCTGGAGGAGCGCGGCGAAGCGGGAGCGGGCCTTGCCTTCGAGGATCATCGGATCACCGGACCAGCGCCGCGACGTCCTCGTGGTACCGCCGCTCGTCGCGGGCGATCGCGCGGACGTGCTCGCGGACCTGCGGCGGCACGAGGCCGCCGGGGACGTCCGAGATGGCGCGCATCATCTCGGCGAGCCGCGTCCACGCCTCGGCGAGCGCGCGCATGCGCGCCGACAGGCGCAGGGCCCCGAGCGCGGGGACGCGCCCCTCCGCCTCCTCCAGGAACGCGGCGTACAGGGCGCGGAAGTTGCCGCCGCCCGTCCCGACGCTTCTCGATGACCTGGTAGCCGTACCGGAAGCACCACGCGCGGTCGGCCTCGCCGGCGGCGCGGGAGGGCCACTCCTGGAGCTCCGCCGCGAACCGCTCGAGCGCCGAGATCCCGGCGGCGCCGTCCACGTCGAGCAGGAACTCGCGCGCCTGGCGGCGGAGCGCGTCGCGCACGGCCTCCTCGATCGGGCGCGTGGCGGGGGGCGCGTCCACCTCGAGCCACGGGCTCCCGGACGTCCCGAACGGCGGCGCCACGGAGAGCCGCGCCCGCCGGAGCGCCTCGAGCGGGACCTCCTCGAGGCCGGGGCGGTCGCCGTCCGCCACCAGGGCGACGCCGCGCTCGGTGTCGTAGCCCGCGAGGACGACGCGGTGGCCGCCGAAGCGGGTGCGGGTGTTCCAGTAGGGCAGCTCGGCGAGGTCGGTGGTGAGGATCGGGGCGAGGCCGCGGTGGAGCGCCGCCTGGACGCCCTCCCAGGCGCGCGCCGGGTCGTCCTCCGTCCGGGCGGTCACCGGGGCGCCGAGGACCTCGCAGGCCGTCCGCTCGAGGTGCAGCGTGCGCCCGACGATCAGGTGCGTCGGCGACAGGGCGGGAGCCACGAGGTAGTAGAAGCCGAGCCCCGCCCCGAGCCCGAACGCCATCGGCTCGGAGATCGCGACGCCGCGGGCCCTCAGCGCGTCCGCGAGCGCGGACGAGCCGCTGTGGACGCCCGGCCGGTGCTCGAACCCCGCGAGGATCACGGGCGCAGTATAGCCGCGCGGCCTGCGGCGCCGGCGCCGCGCACCACCTCTTGACGAGGCGGCGGCGCTTCTCTAGATTCCCGGCCCGCCATTCCCCAGTAGCTCAGTTGGCAGAGCAGGTGACTGTTAATCACCGGGTCGCATGTTCGAGTCATGCCTGGGGAGCCACACGCAGTACCAGTGACGACGGGGGGTTCCGGGAAGACCGGGACCCCCCGTCTCCTTTTCAGGCGTTCGCTATCTGACCACCGTGAACTTCTGGACGGGCGGTCGAGCGATCCTCGACCGCCCGTCGTCTTTCGGGCAGCGCAATCAGGGCACGCAGCATTCGGGCGATTTCGAGTCGCGGCGCGATGCCTTGACCGCCTCTCATCGTTCAGAGTATTCTGAACGCACGATGGAGACGGCCTCGAACGACACCGTCCAGCAGTTCGTCGAAGCCTGGGGCGCGATGGGGAGCCTCTGGGGCATCAACCGCTCCGTGGCGAGGGTCCACGCGCTGCTGATGGCGACCGAAGGCCATCTCAGCCTCGACGAGATCTCGGAACGGCTGCAGATCTCCAAGGGCAACGCCTCGATGTCGCTGCGCGAGCTCCGCACGTTCGGCGTGGTCCGCCAGGTCGAGGTCCCCGGCGACCGGCGCGACTTCTACGTCACCGAGCCGGACGTCTGGACGATGTTCTTCCGCATCCTGAAGGAGCGGAAGCGGCGCGAGTTCGACCCTGCCCTGGAGGCCATCCATCAGCTCCTCGAGCGACCGGGGGCGAAGGGCGAGGTGCTCGGCCGGCTCGAGCAGATGTCCGAGCTGCTCACCACGGTCGAGGGCGTCGTGAACCGCTTCCTCAAGGACCCGGGGTCGTCCCGGGCCGCGCTCTCCTTCGTGGCCGGACTCCCCTTCGACTCCAAGCGGCGGAAGAAGTAGAGCGCGGAAGGAGCAGCTGAGCGGACTCGCAGGTCTTGAACGTTCGGAAGTTTCTGAATCTTAGCCACGGGAGCAGGCCATGAAGCGCGAGGTCCATGCGGTGACGGGCGCGTTCGGCTACAGCGGTCTCCACGTCGCGAAGCTGCTCCTGGAGCAGGGCGCCCGCGTGCGCTCGCTGACCGGCCACCCCGATCGCCCCGACCCGTTCGGCGGACGGGTCGAGGTCCGCCGGTTCCAGTTCGAGGACCCGGCGCGGATGCGGGAGTCCCTCGCGGACGTGAAGGTCCTCTACAACACGTACTGGGTCCGGTTCGACCACGGCCGCTCCACCCACGCGCGCGCCGTGGAGCACAGCCGGAGCCTGTTCCAGGCCGCCGCCGAGGCCGGCGTCGAGCGCGTCGTCCACGTCTCGATCACGAACCCTTCGCTCGACTCGGCCCTGCCCTACTTCAAGGGCAAGGCGCAGGTCGAGCAGGCCCTGGCGGCCACCGGGCTCTCGCACGCCATCCTGCGCCCCGCCGTCTTCTTCGGCGGGCGCGACGTGCTCATCAACAACATCGCGTGGCTGCTGCGGCGCCTGCCGGTGTTCGGCGTCGTGCCCGGGCGCTACGGCCTCCAGCCGATCCACGTCGAGGACATGGCCCGGCTGGCGGTGGAGCAGGGCTCGACCCGGACCACCGTGACGATGGACGCAGTCGGACCGGAGGCGCTCGGCTTCGACGAGCTCGTGCGCCTGGTGCGCCGGGCCGTCGGCTCCCGCGCGCTCGTGGTCCCCGTCCCGCCCTGGCTCCTGATGATCGCGTCGACCCTGCTCCGGCCGGTGGTCGGCGACGTCGTCCTGACGTCGGACGAGGTCGCGGGGCTCCGCGCGAACCTGCTCGTGTCGCGCGGGCCGGCGACGGGCTCGACGCGGCTGACCGAGTGGCTCCGCGACCACGCCCGTGAGCTCGGAGTCACCTGGGCGTCGGAGCTGGGCAGACACTTCAAGTGACGTCCATGAAGCCGACGAAGCGCACGGCCCTACTTCTTCTCGACGCTCGCCCTGATCTCCTTCGCCTTCTCGCCCGCCTTCGCCTTGAGCTCCCTCGCCTTGTCCTCGGCCGCCGCCGCGAACTTCTTGGCCTTCTCCTCGGCGCTCTCCAGCATCTCCTTGCCCTTTGCCTTCAGGTCCTCGAACGTCATGGCCTACCTCCGATCCACCAAGGATCTTGCGCGCCGCGCGGCGCACCGGAACGGTCTGAAGGGGCCGGTCGCCGGGGTGTGACCGGTGTGCCCTGCGACGTGCGGGCTAGCGCCCGGTCAGCCGGTACAGGACGTGGGGCCTGCGCACCCGCAGCCACAGGCGCACCGGGCGGGCAACACGAGGCGGGCCGGAACGTGCGTCACGCGAAAGCCGAGCCCCTCCTTGAACTCGTCGAGCCCGCGATCCTCGCGGGCGTGCAACCCGTGCACGACCGTGTGGATCCCCGGGCTCCGGCGGAACGCCTCGATGAGCTCGACGTTGAGCCCGGTGCCGAGCTGGTGGGCCAGGAACGCCGTCCCGACCACCACGTCGTCGACGTAGGCCACCCCGTCCACCGCGCTGCCGTGGATCCACCCGGCGAGCCGGCCCTCGACGAGGGCGATCAGGACGAGCGGCCGTCCGGTCTCGACCAGCCGGCGGAGCTGCCCGGCGAACTCGGCCGGCGACGGCGTGCGCCGGTGCCGCGTTCGGGCGAGGTGGCTCGCGTAGATCGCGTGGCCCTCTTCCTGGAGGAGGCGCGCGTCCCCCAGCGGCAGTGATGGCGGCGTCCCGCCGGCACCGACGGAGCTTCCCGCGACGCCGCGACGACAGCCGAGCGACGTCCCAGTGCGCGAAGTCCTCGAGCACGTGGAGCGGCAGGGTCGCGTTCGCGGACGACGCCTCGGCGAGCGAGGCACGGAACCCCCACGCGAGACGTGCCGGCCGGGTGGCCTCGTCCTCCCGGAGGCGCGCGAGGGCGTGCACCGGCTCGAAGAACCCCGGGCGCGTCGCGCACCAGGCGCGGCCGCGATGCTGGACGACGGCGACGCCGGCGGCCTCGAGGCTTCGCGCACGCTCGTCCTCGGTGAGCGACACGACGCGAGCAGCGAGCGCGCAGCCTGTTCCCGTGCAGGCCGCTGGCGCTGGGCTTGGCTCGGGCACGTGCCCCCTCTTCCTCGAGCCTCTTTCCCGCTCGGGCGAGATCAACCTGGCAACCGAGGGCTCGAGCCACGAGCCCCCCCGACGCACCGCGCCGAACGGGTGACGCCCGCGACACCGGGCACCGCGGCGCCCCGCCGCGCACCGCGAGTGTCAGTACACCGTGAGATGATCCCGTGGAATGCGAGCAGGCTTCGCCATCCTCGAGCCCCACGCGGTCCGGTCTCCGGCGGAGCCGTCGCGCGCCCGCCTTGCGCTCGAGCCGTGCACGCCGGGCGAGCTGAGAGCGCTCGTCCACGGCGGGGAGACCGACTCCGACGCGGTCGAGCGGCTCCTCGTGAAGGTGGCTCGCTCCGCGGGGGCGCTCGACCTCGCGATCGGCGAGGGGCTCGCGGCGCTCACGGTCGGCGACCGGCTCATCTCCCTCGGCTGCTCGCGCCTGCGCGATTACGCGCGGGAGGTCCTCGGCCTCCAGGAGCGGACCGCACAGGGCATGGCGCGGCTCTCGCGGGAGCTCCGCGCCCGTCCGCTGCTGCGCGAGGCGGTCCTGGCGGGCGAGGTCCGTCCGCGGAACGCGCAGGCGGTGCTCCCGGTTGCCATCGGCGACGCCGAGGCGCTCTGGGTCGAGCGGGCGCGCCATGAGACGGTCCGCGCGCTCGAGGCGGCGGTGCGGTCCGAGCGGGACGGCGGCCTCGATGAGGACGACGACGAGTGGACGCGGTTCCGCGTCCGGCTCGCGCCCGAGTCGCGCGCCACGGTCGACGAGGCCCTGGCGATCGCGGGACGGATCCTGCCCGGCTCGCCGCGGGCGCAGCGGCTCGAGGCCATGGCCCAGGAGTACATCGCGGCGCACCCGGTCGAGGCCGGCGACGATGGCGCGGGGCCGGCCGGTCGCGCGTTCCAGCCGGACTCCGGCCGCCTGGAGGCCCTGAAGGCGCGGCTCGAGGCCGAGACCGACCGCTGGTCGTTCCTCGAGTCGCAGCCGGGCGTTCCCGCGCCCGACCCCGGCTTCGACGACCTCGTCTCGGCGAACGAGATCGACGCGAGGCTGAGGCAGCTCGCCTCCCAGCGCGACGCCCGGGACGACCTGCTCGGCTACTGCGCCTACGCGGTCCGGCGCTCGGGGATCTGGAAGCTTTCCGGCTTCGCCGATTTCGAGCACTACTGCGACGAGCGGCTCGGCCTCGCGGCGCGCACCGTCGAGCAGCGCGCCGCGCTCGAGCGCCGGCTCTGGGAGGTTCCCGGCGCTCCGGGCCGCGCGCGACGCGGGTCTCTCGTACGAGAAGGTCCGGCTCCTGTCGCGCCTCCCGGACCGGGAGATCGAGGGCTGGGTGCCGAGGGCGCGAGCCTCACCTGCGTGGAGCTCGCGCGGGCGCTTCAAGAAGGCGACGAGGCGCAGATGCGTGCGGCGCGGATCCTGCGCGCTCGCCTCCCGGCGCGCACCGCCCTGCTCCTGAAGTCGGCGTTCCGCGCCGTCCGGGCGGTCGAGGGACGCCTGCTCGACGACGGAAGATGCCTCGTGGAGGTCGCGAGGGAGTTCATCGAGACCTGGAAGCCCCACGTGAAGCGCGCGCGGACGCCCTCGCAGCGGGTCCGGGAGCGCGACCTCGGTTGCTGCCAGGTGCCTGGCTGCAGCCGGCGCGCCGTGCACGCGCACCACGTCGTGCCGCGCTCCCGCGGCGGCAGCGACGACCCGTCGAACCTCGTCGCCCTCTGCGCGTGCCACCACCTGCGGGGGATCCACGGCGGTTACCTGCACGTGAGCGGCTCGGCGCCCGACGAGCTCGTCTGGGAGCTCCGGGGCGGTCTGCCGCCCGCGTGGTGGAGTCGCGCCGTGGGGCCCGCTCACGACCTCGTCGCCGGCAGCCAGACGCGGAACGTGCTGCCGGTTCCCGGCGTGCTCTCGACGGTGATCCTGCCGCCGTGCGCTTCCACGAGCCCGCGGGTGATGAAGAGCCCGAGCCCGAGCCCCCGCTTCCCGTCGCGGGCCTTCCTCGTCTGGTAATACCGGTCGAAGAGGTGCGGGATCTCCTCCGGCGCGATGCCCGGCCCACGATCCTCGACCGCGAGCATCGCCCCACCGTCCGCCGCCGCGACGACGATGCGGATGGGCGCGCCCTCCCACGAGAACTTGCTCGAATTCTCGAGCAGGTTCGTCAGGATCTGGTCGATCCGGATCGGGTCAGCCGAGACGAGCGGCGGCTCGCCGACCACCGCGACCGAGATCGGGTGCGTCCCGAGCGCTCCCTGGATCTGGGTCACGAGCGTCGACACCAGCTCCGGCAGCGACTGCCGCGCGCCGGTCGAGGACGATGCGGTGGGCGTCGATGCGGGAGGCCTCGAGGAGATCGCGGGTGAGCCGCTCGAGGCGGTATCCGTTCCTCTTCATGGTCTGGAGCGTGGTCACGGATACCGTCGAGGCGTCCCCGGTCGCCTGGGCGAGCAGCATGTCGATCTGTATCAGGACCGACTGGAGCGGCGTCCGCAGGTCATGGGCGACGATCGCGGCGAACTCCTCGCGTACCCGCTCCAGCTCCTTGCGCGCGCTGATGTCGTGGTAGACGACCACCACCCCGAGCTTCACGCCCGACGACGACTGGACGGGGGCCGCGCTGATCTGGCCATGGAACGTCGTCCCGTCGCGTCGCTCGATCACGGCCTCGACGTTGATGACCGCTCCCTCCCGCAACGCCCGCGCGACGGGCAGCGCCTCGGCAGGAATCGGCTGCCGATCGCCGTCCTTCAGGTCGAAGGTGCGATCGGGCTCGTCGCCTCGGGTGATGCGCCCGAGCATCCGGATCGCCGCGGGGTTGCCGAAGGGCTCTGCCTCCGGATCGGCGGGGAAATAGGCGAGCCCGTACGGCGCGTGCTCGACCACCGCCTGCAACAGGAGGCGTTCCTCGTCTTCCAGCTGCCGAGCGTACGCCACGGTGAGGCCCGCCTGCGCGCTGAACTTCTCGAGCAGCTGCTCGTCCGTCTCGTTGAACGCCTCGCCGGACTGCTTGTCCGCGAGATAGAAGTTGCCGAACACCTCCCCGCCCACCCTGAGCGGCACGCCGACGAAGCTCGTCATGGGAGGATGGCCTGCGGGGAAGCCTTCGGAGCGGGGGTCGTCCGCCATCTTTGCGATCCGGATGGCCCGCCCCTCGCGGATGACTGCACCGAGGAGCCCCCGTCCCGTGGGGAGGTGCCCGATCGCCCGCGCCGTCTCCTCGCTCACGCCGCTGTAGATGAAGTCCTTGAGCTTCCGGCCGTCGCGGGCCAGGACGCCGAGGGCGCCATAGCGCGCGCCGATCATCTCGCAAGCGAGCACGACGAGCCTCAGCAGCACGGTGCGAAGGGCCACCGGCTCGTGCCCCGACTCTCGCGTGAGGATCGCTTCGTTGAGCGCCGCGAGCTGCTGGTGGACGCGCTGCTCGGCCTGCGCGCGACGCGGATCCATCTCCAGGAGCGCCGAGCCCCCTTCGATCTCGCGGCCTCGCACCCGCACCACGAGCTCCGCCCCCGTCACGCGGTCACGCCATCGCTCGTCCTCCTCGAATGGCTCGCCCCTCATCGCGCGGCGCCAGGGAAGGGCATCGTCGAGAACCGGATCCCCGGGCGAGAAGGCGACCTCGATCCGCTGCTCGAGATCCTCCACGCCCCGAGGTGTGAACCCGAGCATCCGGACCGTCGCATCCGACGTCCTGACCGCTCCATCGGGACGAACGACGAGGGACGGCCAAGGAACGGCAGCCGGGTCTGGGGGATGAGGCACCGGAAGGGAGATGCCCACATGGGTGCCGATGCACAAGCTCGGTTTGGGGCAGCAAACCCGACGGGTGCCTTCCGAACGGCCGGCGCCGTAACGGGCGCGGGCGTGCGCTCGAATGGCACCCTGGCAGGCGAGCTAGGCGCGGCTGGGCGAGCTCGCGAGGACGTCCTCGATCACATCGACCGCAACGGGCTTCCCGAGATGACGGTCGAAGCCTGCCGCGGCCGCGCGCCGCTGGTCTTCCTCCAGCGCGTACCCGGTCAGCGCAACGAGGAAGGTCCGTGCGAGCGTCGAGTCGGCGCGGATCGCGCGGGCGACCTGATAGCCGTCCATCACGGGGAGCCCGATGTCGCACAGCACGACATCCGGCTTGAACTCGCGCGCCCTCTCCACGCCGGCGCGCCCATCGTGCGCCACCGCAACCTCGTGGCCCCACAGCCGCAGCATCTCCTCCAGCGTCTCGGCCGCGTCGATGTTGTCCTCGATGACGAGGACACGCCGACGCGGCATCGCGACTCCCGCCGCTCGTGCGGGCTCGTTCAGGGCGGGGCGCTCGACCGCGAGCGGGATCCGGACGAGAAACTCGGCCCCGCGGCCCGGCCCTTCGCTCCTCGCCTCGACCGAGCCGCCGTGAAGCTCGACGAGCCCCTTCACGAGCGCGAGCCCGAGCCCGAGGCCCCCGCGAGAACGGGCGAGCGTCATCTCGCCCTGCGTGAATGCCTCGAAGACGAGGCCGAGCAGCTCGGGCGCGATGCCAGCGCCATCGTCGCGCACCTTCAGGAACGCCGCGGGGCCATCGACGCCGACGAAGACGTCCGTGCGACCTCCGGGCGACGTGAACTTGGCCGAGTTGTGGAGGAGGTTCCCGAGCACCTGCCCGAGCCGCACCGGGTCCGCGTCCACGGCGAGGGGGCCACCTTCGACGCGCAGCTCGAGCGACACGTCCCGACTGGAGAACAGCGTGCGATAGTCCTCCACCGCCCTGCGGGCCACGTCGACGAGGTCGATCCGAGCCTTCTGCAGCTCGATCTTCCCCCGCGCGACGCGGGTCACATCGAGCAGATCGTCGACGATCCTCGTCAGGTGCATCACCTGCCGGTTGAGGGTCGCCCGCGCGGCCGCCTGGTCGCCGCGCTCGGCGTTCTCCAGGATCCAGAGCGCGTTCAGGACCGGGGCGAGCGGGTTCCGGAGCTCGTGCGACAGCATGGCGAGGAACTCGCTCTTCCTTCGGTCGGACTCGCGCAGCGCCTGCTCTGCCCGTTTCCGATCGGTGATGTTGTCGAAGACCGCCACGAAGTGGTCCGGCTGCGGGCTGTAGACGGAGATCGACAGCCACATCTCGAGCGGCCGGAAGTCGATCTCGAACCTCTCCGGATGGCCGCTCCGCGCGACACGCCCGTAGGTCTCGAGCAGCTCGGGCTGGGATTCGCGGATCCCTGGGAGCACCTCGCTGACCCTCCTCCCGACGACGTCGGACAGGCCCGTCAACCTCGAGAACGCGGCGTTGACGTCCAGGTACACGAAGTCATCCGGGCGGCCGCGCTCGTCGAAGAGCATCCGACAGTACGCGAACCCGTCCAGCATGTTCTGGAACAGCATCCGGTACCGGGACTCGCCGCGGTTCGCGCGAGACGCCGTCTTCGTCCTCGGGGTCGAGGGCGGCGGTGACTCGCGATCGCGTCGCTCCCGCGGCATGAGCGAAGTTGACGGCGCAACCTTCATCGACGGCCACACCCACACGCCCGGATGACCCAGGCAGGATACCTCACCGGAAGGACCGTGGGCGCTCCGCCCCGATGGAGTGCCAGCCACCCGATTGCAGCTCGCGCCCCACGGGTGACGCCAGCGAGCTTCGCTGACGCACGACCAGGGAAGCGATCGGGCGGGCCCCGATCCCCGGCAGGCGCACCGCTCATCGCTGACGGTCGTAGGGGCGGCGCCTCGCCAAGCTGGCCGCGAGGAGAGCACCCGGCCTACAATCGCGCGGGATGGACGGACCGCGCGACGAGCAGCGGCGCGCCGCGAGCGCTCCGGGGGTCGAGCTCGCCGCGCTCGCCGTCGCCGCGGCCCTCGCGCTCTGCACCTCCTTCGCGACGGTCCAGTCTCCCTCGAGCGCGACGATGGGGCCCGTCCCGAGCTGGCGGGCGTGGCGCGTCGGCGGGGTGCAGCCGGGGGACGCCGACGGCGAGCTCGCCGGGCTCCGCGCCGCGTTGCCGGTGGGGGCCGTGGTCGGGTACCTCTCCCCGTGGTCGATGCCGGAGCTGATGGCGCGCGAGCTCGACGTCCAGCGCTTCTACACGACGCAGTACGCGCTCGCACCGGCGGTCCTGAAGCCGCTCTATCTCCCGGAGTGCGTCGCGCGCGGGTCGTGGTCGTGCGGGCTGCAGCGGGTCGAGCTCCTCGTCGCCCCGGGCGCGGCCGCCGAGCGCGCGGCCACGCTGGGCTTCGCTCCTCTCCAGGCGGAAGGCGGGATGACCCTCCTCCGGCGAAGCGCGCGGTGACCGCCGTCGGGCTCCTGCTCGCGCTCGGGCCGCCCGGGGTTGCGGCGTGGGGGCTCACGCGCCTCCTCGGCCTCCGCCCCCGGGGATCGTCCCCGGTCGCCCTCGCCGGAGCCCTCGCCTTCGCGGCCCTGATCGGGCTCGGGATCTCGTCCGTCTCCACGTTCGCCTGGCTCCTCGGTGGCGGTACGCTCGGGGTCTCGTTCGCGGCCGCGGATCTCGCCGTGTTCGGCTCGGCCGCCCTCTGGCTCGTCCTGCGCGCGCGCCGCGTCCTCCCGGCGCAGGCGGACGAGGACGCGTCGGCCGCGCCGCGGGAGTCGAGGCCGGAGCTGGCGGCGCTGGTCCTCGCGCTCGCGGCCGCGGTCGCCGTCACCGTCGCGCTCGGGGTCGCGGCGCCGCACGGCGAGATGGACGCCTGGATGATGTGGAACATGAAGGCGCGGTTCCTCTTCCGCGCCGGCGCCGCCTGGCGGACCGCCTTCGCCCCCGAGCTCGGGTGGACGAGCCCGGAGTACCCGCTGCTCCTCCCCCTCGCGATCGCGCGCGTGTGGGCCTACACCGGCGAGACCCAGCTCGCGCCCGCCGCGCTCGCGTCCCTCTTCACGGCGGCGGCGCCGCTCGCGCTCGCCGCGGGGATCCTCGCGAGGGCGTCCGCGTCGCGGGCAGCGCTCGCGGGCCTGCTCCTCGTCGCCTCCCCGGGCTTCCTGGGGCTCGGGGGGAGCCAGTACGCGGACGTGCCGCTCGCGGCGTACCTCGTCGCGGCGGTCGCGGCGCTCGAGCTCGCCGACGCGCGCGGCGCGCCGGCCCGGGGGCGTGCGGTCGCGGGCCTCCTGCTCGGCTGCGCGGGGTGGACGAAGAACGAGGGAGTGCTCGCCGCGGCGATCGTGTTCGCCGTCGCCGTGATCTCGGACCTCGCCGCCCACGGCGCGCGCGACGGCTGCGCGGCGCGCGCTGCTCCTCTCCGCGGGCGCCGCCGCCCCGGCCGCCGCCTGGCTCGCCTTCCACGGGGCCGTCACGGCGCGGGTCACCGGGGTGCTGTTCATGGGCCACACGCCGGAGACCATCGTGCGGCGGCTGGGCGACGGAGGGCGCTGGGGCTCGGTGGTCTCGGCGATGACGGAGCGCCTGCCGGGTGCGCACGTCGGGTACCCGCTCGCCGTGCTCGCGTTCGCCGCCCTCGCCGCCTGGCGGGCCCGCGCGCTCCCCAGGTCGCGCGCCCTCGCGATCGCGCCGGCGCTCCTCGCCGCCCACGCGATCGTGTTCGTGCTGACGACGTGGGACCTCGACTGGCACCTCGGGCTCGCGGCGGACCGGCTGATCCTCCAGACCTGGCCGCTCGTGCTCCTCGCCCTGTTCGCCGGGCGCGAGGGCGCCCGGGCACCGGCCGTGCGCCCGAGCGGCTGAACGCGAGGCCGGCCGGAACCTCCTCGCCCCGGCACCCGATCGGCTTCCACACGATCGGAGCGAATCCTGGCTGCGCTCCGACCGAGTGCGCTGCTGCGCGCGCGCGGCCGAGGCACCATCGTTTCGATCGGGACGAACGCGAGGAGTCGACGATGGCGGTACTCCGGGTGTTGAACGCGAGCGGTGACGACCGGGTGGACTGGGATCCCGACGTCGCGGACGAGCGGGTCGCGCGGGCGCGCGCCCTCTTCGAGGCGAAGGTCGGGCGAGGGTGGCTCGCGTACGCACCCGACGGGAGCGGCAGCGGGACCCAGCTCCGGCGGTTCGACCCGAAGGCGGAGGAGATCGTGCTGCAGCCCGCCATCGCGGGGGGCTAGGGCGTGACCGCGGCGAGAGACCGCGGAGGCGCGCGCGGAGGCGCTCCTCGCCCGCCACCTCACGCCGGCGCAGCGGGCGGAGTACGCGCTGACCGGCCGCCTCACGATCGTGAAGCGCGGGCCGGTGTGGAGCATCCTCCTCCGCGACCTCGCGAAGGTGTTGCCGCTCGCGGCCCTGGCCCTGGTCCCCGGCTGGCGCACCGCGGGGCTCGTCCTCACGCTCACGGTCGTCATCACCTTCATGCCGTTCTGGCTGCCGCGGTTCTCGCTCGCGTGCGCGCGCCGGCGGGAGTGGATGATCTCGCCGCGCACGAGCCCCGTCGTGCTCGCGCGCGGCCGGAGGGTCCGGTTCTGCGTCGCGTTCCGGGAGTACCTGCCGGCGGCGGATCGGGTGCTCGCCTGGAAGCACGTCCTCGAGCACAGCGAGGGTCACTTCCTGCGAACGGCGAACGTCCGGCCGTAGTCGCGCCGTCGGCGCATCCCCTCGGCGGTGGGCAGGTTTCACGCATGTCGAGGCCTACCCAGCACGAACAGGAGTCGGACTACCGAGCGCTCGTCGAGGCGCTCGCACGCGAGGGGCTCCCGCGCCGGGCCGAGGCCACCCGCGCCGTCGAGGCGGTGATCTGCGCGCTCGCGCAGCGGCTCGCCGACGCCCACTTCGACCCGCTCCGCGAGCTGCTGCCCGCCCCGTTCCGGACGCGGCTCGTTCCCTGCGAGCGCCACGCGAACGCGCCCAGGACCCCCCGGTCGGCCGACGACCTCTACGCCCTCGTGGGGGAGGATCTCGGCCGGGACCCCGCGGAGGTCGAGCCGACGGTGCGCGCGGTGCTCGCCGCGGTGCGCGCGCAGTGCTCCGAGCCGGAGGCCGAGGAGATCGCGGGTCGCCTCCCGCTCGATCTCCTCCCGCTCTGGCGGCGGCCCTCGTAGCGGTCGCCGGCGCCGCGTCCCTCACCGCCCGCGCGCGCGCCGCGCGCGCAGCCGCTTCAAGCGGACGGCGTCCTCGCGATCCCGCTCGTCGAGCGCCGCGTCGATGCGCGCCGCCTCGCGCGAGAGCGCGGGGAGCACCAGCTGCTCGAGCCCGTTGATGCGCCGGGACGTCTCCTGGATCTCCTCGCCGAGCCGGGCGAGGTGGAGCTCGCGCGACGCGATCCGCAGGAGGACGTCGAGCGCCTCCTCGTGCCTGCGGGCCGCCTCCTCCCCGGTCGGGCCCCAGCTCGTGGGCGAGGTCCCGCGGGCGTCCGCGGCGCGGACGAGCGGCGGAGCCGTGACGGTCGGGGTCGCGACGCCCCAGACCCTGCGGACGGAGACCTGCAGCGGGACCTCGCGCGCGGCGGCGACCGCGACCGACTCGAGCGCCTCCCGACCGTCGAGCGCCCTCGCGAGCGCGAGCGCCTTCACCGCCTCCCGGAGCACGTCGTCGAGCTTCGCCCGGCCCTCGAGCACCTCGCGCATGAGCCGCCAGATCTCCCCCGCGAGCACCTCCCGCTTGGCGCGGAGGAGCCGCGCGCCCTTCGCCGCGATCCCCTTCCTCGCGCGGAGGTCGAGGAGGCCCATCCGCGTCGTCGGCGAGCGGCTCACGGGGCTCGCCTCGCGTGCGCCGTCACGAGCGCGGCCGGGATGCGCGTCAGGGTCTCGGGCGGGAACGCGGCCAGCAGCCGCCACCCGAGGTCGAGCGTCTCCTCGATGGATCTGAACGCGCTCCCCTGCCCGACGAGCTCCGCCTCGAACCGATCCGCGAACTCGAGGAACCGGCGCTCCTCCTCGCCGAGGTTCGCCGCGCCCACGATCGCGGCCATCCGGCGCACGTCGCGGCCGCGCGCGTAGAACGCGTAGAGCTGGTCGGCGACCGGCCGGTGGTCGTCGCGGGTGCGGCCCGGCCCCGCGCCGAGTCCCATGAGCCGCGACAGCGAGGGGAGCACGTCGATGGGCGGGTACACGCCCTTGCGATCGAGGTCGCGCGAGAGGACGACCTGCCCCTCCGTGATGTAGCCGGAGAGGTCGGGGATCGGGTGGGTGAGATCGTCGTCGGGCATGGTGAGCACCGGGAGCTGCGTCACCGATCCGGGACGCCCGGCGATCCGCCCCGCCCGCTCGTAGATCGTCGCGAGGTCCGTGTACATGTAGCCGGGATAGCCGCGGCGCCCGGGGACCTCCTCGCGCGCGAGCGCCACCTCGCGCAGCGCCTCGCAGTAGCTCGTCATGTCGGTGAGCACCACGAGGACGTGCATCCCGTGGGCGACCGCGAGGTGCTCCGCGCAGGTGAGCGCGCACCGCGGCGTCATGAGCCGCTCGATCGGCGGGTCGTCCGCCTTGTTCAGGAACACGACCGTCCGGTCGAGCACCCCCGCGCCGCGGAAGGCCTCGAGGTACGCGTCGTACTCCCGGAACGGCGCGCCCATCGCGGCGAAGACGACGGCGAACTTCTCTCCGCCGCGCACCCGCGCCTGGCAGACGATCTGGGCGGCGAGCCGGGCCGCCGGGAGCCCGGCGCAGGAGAAGATGGGGAGCTTCTGCCCGCGGACGAGGGTGTTCAGGCCGTCGATGGCGGAGATGCCGGTCTCGATGAAGTCGCTCGGCTTCTCCCGGCGCGTCACGTTGAGCGCCGCCCCGTGGATCGCGACGCGCGCCTCGGCGAGCGGCGGCGGCACCCCGTCCGCCGGGCGGCCGAGGCCGTCGAGGACGCGCCCGAGCAGCGCGCGCGCGACGCCGAGCTTCGCGACCTCGCCCGTGAGCGTCACCACCGCACGGGCGGGCGCGAGCCCGCGGGTCTCCTCGAGGACCTGCACCGCCACGCGCGAGCCGGACAGCTCGATGACCTGGCCGCGCCGCTCCTCCGCCCCGGTCCGGATCCGGACGATCTCGCCGAGCCGGGCGGCGGGGACGCCTTCGAGGAACAGGAGCGGCCCGGCCACCGCCTGGGCTCCCCGGATCGACCGCGTGACGAGGTCCGCCGCCATCCGCTCTCCCCTACTCCGCCTCGAGCCGCTCGAGCGCGGCCTCGATCTCCGCGCGGAGCTCGCCGGCCGCGGCGCGGATCCCGTCCGGCGGGACCTGGGCGAGCCGCAGCAGCCGCAGCCCGAGCCCGGTGTCGAGGACCGCCCGCAGCGGCACCCCCTTCATCACCGCGCCGCCCGCCCTGGCGTGCCACTCGAGGAACAGCTTCAGCATCTCGAACGCCTTGAGCGGCGGGCACGAGGCGTCCGCCGGGTCGTACGCGCTCTGGCGCAGGAAGCCCTCGCGCAGGAGGCGCGCCGTCTCGAGCACGAGCCGCTCCGCGTCCTGCAGCGACTCGGTCCCGACCAGCTCCGCCACCTCGACGAGCTCCCGCTCGCGCTGCAGGAGCTTCATCGCCTCGTCCCGGAGCGCGCCGAAGCCGCGGCCCGCCTCGCGCTCGAACCAGCCGCGCAGCCGGTCCGCGTCGAGGCTGAAGCCCACCGCCCAGTCGACGGCCGGGTAGTGGCGCCTGTGCGCCAGGTCGGCCGAGAGCGCCCACAGCGCCCCGGTGGCGCGCAGCGAGCACTGCGTCACCGGCTCGGAGAGGTCGCCGCCGGGGGGCGAGACGGCGCCGACGATGGTGACCGCGCCCTCGCCGCCGCAGAGGGTCGTGACGCGGCCGGCCCGCTCGTAGAACCGGGCGAGGCGCGAGGCCAGGTACGTCGGGTAACCCTCCTCGCCCGGCATCTCCTCGAGCCGCGCGGAGATCTCGCGCAGGGCCTCCGCCCACCGCGAGGTCGAGTCGATCATGAGGGCGACGGACCGCCCCGCGTCCCTGAAGTACTCCGCGATCGTGCAGCCGGTGTAGATGGAGGCCTCGCGCGCGGCGACCGGCATGTTGGACGTGTTCACGACGAGCACGGTCCGGTCCATCAGCGGACCCCCGGTGCGAGGGTCCTCGAGGCGGGGGAACTCGTCGAGCACCTCGGACATCTCGTTCCCGCGCTCGCCGCAGCCGACGTAGACCACCACGTCCGCCGCGCCGTGCTTCGCGAGGCTCTGCTCCAGGATCGTCTTGCCGGTGCCGAAGCCGCCCGGGACCATCGCGGTCCCGCCCGCGGCGACCGGGAAGAAGCAGTCGAGGACCCGCTGCCCGGTGAGGAACGGGACGTCCGGCGCGAGCCGCCGCCGGAACGGCCGCGGGCGGCGGACGGGCCAGCGGTGCGCGAGCGCGACGACCGCGCCGCCCTCGAGCACGACCACCGGGTCGTCCACCGTGGCGCTCCCCGCCCGCACCTCGGCGACGCGCCCCTCGACGCCGGGCGGGAGGTGGACCGGGTGGACCTCCGTGCCTCCGCGCGCCGTCCCGACGCGCGCGCCGGGCCCGAGGACCTCGCCCGGGGCGACGGAGGGCTCGAACTCCCAGAGGAGCTCCCGGTCGAGCGCGGGGAGCCGGACGCCGCGGCCGAGGAAGTCGCCCTGCCGCTCGGCGAGGCGCGTGAGCGGCCGCTGGACGCCGTCGAAGATCTGGCCGAGGAGCCCGGGCCCGAGCTCCACCCACAGCGGATCCCCGGTCGCCTCCGCGGGCTCCCCGAGGGCGAGGCCGATGGTCTCCTCGTACACCTGGACGGTCGTGAGGTCGCCCTCGATCCGGATGACCTCGCCGAGCAGGTGCTCCTCCCCGACGAAGACCACCTCGTTGAGCCCGGGAGACGGGAGCCCCTTCACCACCACGGTCGGCCCGGCGATCCGCACGAGGCGGCCCCGCTCCGCGGGGGGACAGGGGCGAAGCTCCCAGGCGGGGGCGGTGCGCGTCACGGGCCGCCCCGCGTGCCGCCGAGCTTCACGGCGTAGCCCACCGCGCGCCGGATCAGGGCCGCGACGTAGGCGCGCCCGCGCCCCTCCTCGCCGAGCCGGCGCGGCAGCGCGAACGGGAGGATGACCGGGAGCCCCGACTCCCGCGCACGCCGGAGGACGCGGGCCGGGACGAGCCCGAGCAGCTCCTCCTCGACCGCCAGCACTCCGAGCCGGGGATCCGCGACGAGCCTGCGGAACACGGTCGCCTCCGCACCCGGGGGCACCTCCTCGACGGCGGCGCCCGCGAGCCTGAAGCCGAGCGCGTCACCCGGCCGGACCGCCACGGCGAGGCCGAGCGGCCCGCCGCCCCGTGCGCTCTCGGACGCCGCGCGCGCCTGGGTCGCCATTCAGGCCTCCACGAGATCGAGCAGCTCGTCCGCGGGGATCCCGAGCTCCGCGCCGTGGAGCGCGAGCGCGATCCCGCGGATCTCCTGCCGGCGCGCGGCGAGGTACGCCAGCGGAACGGCGAGCGAGAGGGGGCTGGAACGGGCGGCGCGCGCGAGCGCCGTGACGCAGGCGCGCTCGAGCGCGCGCTCCGCGGTCCAGGGCCGGGCCAGCTGCGCGGCGGGGATGGCGAACGCGCGGGAGATGGCCGCGACGGCCGCGTCCGCGCCCGAGCGCGCGAGGGCGTCGAGGGCCGGCTCCGTCCACCGCCGTCCGGACGGGACCCACGGCCGCGAGACCGGGACGACGCCGCGGAGCGCGAGGAGCGTCGCGGCGTTCCGGGCGTCCGCCAGGTCCGCGAGGTGCCGCGAGAGCACCGCGCCGTCCTCACCGCGGTGCCGGCACGCGGCGACCCCGCGCGCGATGGCCGCGCGGTCCGCCGCGATCTCGAGCTCGAGGAGCCCCCCGGCCGCGACGCGCGGCAGCGCCTCGTGGAGCGCCGGCGCGAGGCCCGACCCGGCCGCCGCGAGCGCTTCCACGGCGCCCTCGAGCGTGGACTTCGCGGCCGCGGCGCGGAGCCCCTCGTCCGCGATCCCCGGGACGGGCGGGATCCCGGCGAGCGTCCGGTCGATGGGGGAGCCCCTCGCGACGCCGCGGAGGACGGCCTTCACCGCGGTGGCCTCGTCGAGCGAGAGGAACGCCCCGAGCAGGCCCCGCGCGCGGGGCCCCTCCGCGTCGTGCAGCAGCGCCAGACCCTCGCGCCGGAGCCCCTCGCGCAGCCCGCGCTCGATCCCCGCGAGCGGATCCGGGCCCGGCTCGTCCGGGAGCGCCGCACCCGCCTGCGCGCCGCGGAGCAGCTCGAGCCGGGCCTCGAGAGACGGCCGCGTCAGGAGCTCGCGGAGGAACGGCGCCGCCGCGACGCGCGCGCGACGGGCGCCGAGCCGGGCGTTCGCGAAGTCGAGCCGGGCCACCTCAGGCCTCCCCCAGGATCGCCGCCAGCTCGGACTCCAGATCGGGCCAGGCGCGCTCGAGCCTCGAGGGCAGCGTGTCGTCGAGGACGCGCCGCCCGGCGACGAGGAGGACTCCGCCGCGGCGCTCCGGCGCGGCCCTCACCGCGGTCCGGCCGGCCGCCTCCGGCGAGAGCGCGGCGATCGCCGCCCGCGCGGCCTCCTCGTGACCGGGATCGACGACGACCTCGAGCGGGCCCTCCCCCGCCTCCGGCAGCACCTCGGCGAGCAGCCGCGCGTCGAGCGCGACCGAGCCCGCGGTCGCGAGCCGCGCGACGACCTCCTCCCTCAGCGCCTCGAGCAGGCGGCGCCGCTCCCGCAGGAGCTCGCGCTCGCGCTCGAGCGCGAGCGACTCGAGGGTGGCCCGCCGGTGCGCCTCCGCGTCCGCCCGCGCGCGCGCGAGGAGCGCCGCGTGGCTCGCGGCGGACTCCTCCCGCGCGTGGACGAGGATCCGCTCGCGCTCGCGCTCCGCGGCGGCGCGCACCTCGCGCGCCTCCCGGGCGGCCTCCTCTCCGAGGACCCGCAGGAGCTCCGGATACCCCACGGCCTATTTCCCCGTGAGGATGAGCACCGCGACGACGAACCCGAGGATCACGAGGGTCTCGGGGATCGCGAGCATCACGATGATCGCGCCGCGGACCTCCGGCTTCTCCGCGATCGCCCCCGCTCCCGCCGATCCGATGCGCGACTGGACCCAGGCGGTGGCGATGGCAGAGACCCCGATGGCGAGCGCAGCGGCGACCGCGACGAGCACCTTGTCCACGAGCTCCTCCTCTCCTCGGACAGATCACGTCCCCGGTCCGAGCACCGCGGCGAGCGCGCGGGCGATGGCGCGCTCCCGGTTCGACGCCGCTCGCCGCCGCAGCTCGGCCGCCTCGGCGCCCACCGCGGCCGTCGCCGTGGCGAGCGCCCGGTCGAGCTCCTCGGCGGCCCTGGCGCGCAGCCGCTCCACCTCGCGCTCCGCCTCCCGGCGCGTGTCCGACACGATCCGCTCGGAGTCGCGGCGCGCCTGCTCCACGACGGCCTCCGCGGCGCGTCGAGCGGCGGAGATGTCGCGCTCGAGGTCCGCCTCGTCGCCGCACAGCCGCTCGAGCGTCTCACGCTCCGCGATCGCGTTTCCCACGCCGGACGCTCCCTCGCATCGAGCAGACGCCCGTCCGGCGGGTGAGGCAAGCGCGCGTTCGTTCCCGGGTGGGGCTGCGCCGAGCAGCCGCGGTATGCTGCGCGGGATGAGCTCCCCTCCCACGCGGGCCGGCGACGTCGCGCACGAGCTCACGAGCTCGCTCTCGGCGCTCCTCCTCGGCCTGCAGCGCCTCCGGACCATGACCGGAGGTCCCGAGCGGGAGCGCGCGCTCGCGCTGCTCGAGCGGATGGAGACCGCGGTGCGCGGGATGGCCGCGCTGCTGGAGTCGCTCCAGGACGGGCCCCCGCCTCCCCGCGATTCCTGACCCGCGGGTCATTTACGCTTGCCAGGAGCGCGCCGGGGCGCTAGATCGGGCGCATGGCCCGCCGCCCCCGTCCGGGCGCCCACGACGCGCTCCTCGACGCCGCCCGCGACGAATTCGCGAAGGTGGGGATCGAGCGCGCTCGCGTGGGGGACATCGCGCGCCACGCCGGGATCTCGAAGGGCGCGTTCTACCTCCACTTCCGGACGAAGGACGAGGCGTTCCGCGAGATCGTGCAGCGCTACCTCGGGGCGCTCGAGGACCACGCCCGCCGCCGCCACGAGGTCGAGGAGCGGCTCGGGCGCGAGGGTGGGCGCGGCGCGGCCCGGCTCGCGGCGCTCTTCGACGCCGAGTGCGCCATGGACGTGGACCTGCTGGAGCTCCTCTGGCGGAACCGCCAGATCTCGGCGGCCCTGGACGGCGGCCCGAGGCCGTACCGCGAGCTGCTCGCGGACTTCCGCCAGCGCATGCGCGCGCTCGTCGCGAACCGCATCGTCGAGCGGCAGCGCGCCGGCGCCCTGCGCAGCGACGTGGACGCCGAGGTGTTCAGCGACATCGTCGTCGGCACGTACGAGGACTTCGCGCGGAGGATGGCGGAGATGCGCGAGAAGCCGGACCTCGCCCGGTGGGCTCGGACGCTCCTGGTCGTCCTCTACGAGGGCGTCCTCGCCCGCGAACCCGCCCCGCCCGCGAGGGCTCGCCCCGCCCGCGCTCGCTGACCCGCCGGTCATCCACGGAGAGCCTCCGATGCCCCGCCTCGCCCTGCGCCCCGTCCTCGCCGTCTTCACCGCCGGTCTCGCGCTCGCCGCCTGCGACCGCGCCCCGCGACGCCCGGCCGCGCCGCCCGCACCCGGCGGGACGTCGGCTCACCCCGCCGCCGCGGAGGCCGCGCCGTCGCGGCTCGTCGATCCGCAGCCCGTCCGGTTCGCGCCGCGCGTGACCGCGACCGGCACGCTGAAGGCGCGCCAGTCGGCGCCGCTCGCGATGAGCGTGCCCGGGACGCTCCTCCGCGTCGCGGTCCGGCGAGGACAGGAGGTTCGCGAGGGGACGCTCCTCGCAGCGCTCGACGACGGCGCGGCGGCCGCGGCCGCGAGGCAGGCGCAGGCCGCGGTCGCGGCGGCGCGCGCCCAGCTCGCGCTCGCGGAGGACGCGCTCGGCCGCATCGTCCGGATCCGCGAGCAGGAGGGCGCCTCCGAGGCCCAGGCGTTCCAGGCCCGTGCGCAGCGCGACCTCGCGGCCGCCCAGGTCGCCGCGGCCGAGGCGCAGCTCGAGCAGGCGCGCGTGAACCTCGCGCACCACCAGCTCCGCGCCCCGTTCGACGGGGTCGTGACGCACGTGCCGGACGGAGTGGGGATCGCCGTCTCTCCCGGCGTTCCGGTCGTGACGCTCGTCGCGACGCGGCAGCTCGTCCTCGAGACCTCGGTGACGCAGGAAGAGGCGGCGGGGCTCGGCGCCGGCGCGAAGGTCCAGGTGACCGTCCCGGCGACCGGCGCGAGGTCCACCGACGCCTCGGTGTCGGCCGTCGTGCCTGCGGTCGACTCCGCGACGAACCGCGTCCCCGTGGAGGTCCGCGTCCCGAACGGCGACGGTCGGTTCCTGCCGAACGCGTTCGCGCGGGCCGAGCTGCCGCGCGGCGCCGAGCGGAGCGCGTTCCGCGTGCCGGCCGCGGCGCTGGTCCAGCGCGAGGGCGGGTACGCCGTGTGGGTCGCCGGCCCCGACGCGCGGGCGCGCGCCCTCCCCGTCCGGATGCTCGCGGAGGACGGCGACGCCGCGGTCGTGCTGCCCGAGGGCGGGAGCTGGCCGGCGGGGCTGCGCGTCGTCGGCGCCCCGCCCCTCGGGATCGCGGACGGCGCCCTCGTCGCGGAGGCCGCCCGATGACGCTCTCGGACGTCGCGATCCGACGGCCGGTCTTCACCGGCATGATGTCGCTCACCCTCATCGTGCTCGGCGTGCTCGGGTACCGGCGCCTCGGGACCGACCTCTACCCGGACGTCTCGTTCCCGTTCGTCACGATCTCGACCGTCTACCCCGGCGCGAGCCCGGAGGACATCGAGCAGTCCGTCACGCGGCCGGTCGAGGACGCCGTCTCCTCCATCCCCGGGATCAAGAGCGTCTTCTCCTGGTCGCGAGAGGACGTCTCCACCGTCTTCATCGAGTTCCAGCTCTCCGTCGCGCTCGGCGAGGCCGTCCAGAACGTCCGGGACAAGGTCGGCATCGCTCAGGGGCAGCTTCCGCTCGGGGCGCGCGCGCCGGTCATCGCCCAGTACGACGTCTCGGCGCAGCCGGTGCTCGTCTTCTCCGCCGCGTCGTCGGACGACCCGATCGCGCTGCGGGAGAAGCTCGACGATCAGGTCCGGCCACGCCTCGAGCAGCTCCAGGGCGTCGCCGCGGTCCGGATCGTCGGCGGGGGCGAGCCGGAGATCTCGGTGGACCTCTTCCGTGACCGGCTCTCCGCGCTCGGCCTCACCCCGGACGCGGTGTTCGACCGGATCCGGACCGAGCACCTCGACCTGCCGGGCGGCGACTACCCGGCCGGCCAGGGGAAGGTCGGGATCCGCGTGCGCGGCGAGTTCCGCGACGTGGACGCGCTCCGGCGGATGCCGGTCGCGACGGCGCGCGACGGCTCGACGGTGCGGCTCGCGGACGTCGCCCTCGTTCGCCGGGGCGCGAAGGAGCCGAAGACGGTCGTCCGGACGAACGGCACCGAGGCGGTCGGGGTCGAGGTCGTCAAGCAGGCGGGGGCGAACTCGGCGGCCGTGGCGAATGCCGTGAAGCGGCTCCTCCCGGAGCTCCAGCGCGAGCAGCGCTTCCAGGCGCAGGTCCTCATCGATCAGTCCACGATCATCGAGGCGAACGCGAACGAGGTCTGGATCGCCATCTACTTCGGCGGCGCCATGGCGGTGCTGATCATCCTGCTGTTCCTCCTCGACCTGCGGGGGACCATCATCTCGGCGCTCGCGCTCCCGACCTCGGTCGTCGGGACGCTGTTCGCGATGTACGCGATGGGCTTCTCCATCAACCAGCTGACGCTGCTCGGGCTCTCCCTCGCCATCGGGCTCCTCATCGACGACGCGGTGGTCGTGCGCGAGTCGATCACGCGGCGCCTCGAGCGCGGAGAGCCTCCCGCGCGCGCCGCGAGCGAGGGCACGCAGGAGATCGCGCTCGCCGTCATGGCGACCACGTTCACCCTCGTGGCCGTGTTCGTCCCCGTCGCGTTCATGCAGGGGATCACGGGCCAGTTCTTCCGGCAGTTCGGCCTCACCATCACCGTCGCCGTCCTGATCTCCCTCTTCGTCGCGTTCACGCTCGACCCGATGCTCTCGGCGCGGTTCGCCCGCGCGCGGGTCCACGACGAGGTCCGGCGCGAGCACCCGGTGCCGGCGCGAATCCGGGCCGCGTTCGCGTGGGGCGACCGCGTGTACGCGCGCAGCCTCGACGCCGTCCTGCGCCATCGGGTCCTCACGGCCGCCGGGGCGCTCCTGCTGTTCTTCGGGAGCCTCGCCGTCGGGAGCCGCCTCGGCAGCGAGTTCACGCCGAAGGAGGACCGGAACCAGCTCATCGTGAACCTCGAGTACCCGCCCGGCACGAGCCTCGCGACGACGTCGCAGCGGAGCGCCGCGCTCGAGCGGCAGGTCCAGGCGATCCCCGGGGTGACCGCCGTCTACGCGACGGCGGGGTACCTGGACGACGCGCGCATGGCCCGCTGGCGCGTGAACCTCGTCGACAAGAACGACCGCGCCGAGGGCATCGACGTCTTCAAGGACCGGATCCGCGCGATCGTCGCCGCCGACGACCGGCTCCGCACCCGCGCCGTCTCGGATCCCCCGATGATCGAGGGGCTCGGCGACTATCCCCCCATCCTCATGCACGTCGTCGGTCGCGACTTCGGGCAGCTCGCGAAGGAGGCGGACTTCCTCGTGCGCACGATGCGGGACATCCCGGGGCTGGCCGACATCCAGCTGAAGGACTCGCCCGGAAAGCCGGAGCTGCACGTCGACGTGGACCGGGACCAGGCCGCGCGCCTGGGCGTCCCCGCCGGCGGGATCGCCCTCCAGGTCCGCCTCGCGACGCAGGGCGAGGTCGCCGGGAAGCTCCGCGAGGGGCGGCGCGAGTCGGAGGTGCGCGTTCGCCTCGCCGAGCAGGACCGCGCCTCGGAGCGGGCGATCGAGTCGCTCTGGATCGCGACGCCACGCGGGCCGGTCGCCCTCGCCCAGGTCGCGTCGCTCGGCACCTCGACGAGCCCGGCCGTCATCGAGCATCAGCAGCGCGAGCGGAAGATCTCGGTCTGGGCGCAGATCGCCCCCGGGCACGACCTCGGGTCCGCCGCCCGTGAGCTCCGGGAGAAGCTCTCGGGCCACCCCCTCCCGGCGGGCTACGCGTACCTCTGGGACGGCATGCAGAAGGAGCAGGCCGAGTCGCAGGCGAACATGGGGCTCGCGCTCGCCATCGCGGTCGTCTTCATCTTCATCGTCCTCGCGAGCCAGTTCGAGTCGCTCGTCCATCCGTTCACGATCATGATCTCCCTCCCGCTCGCGGTCGTCGGCGCGTTCCTCGGGCTCGCGCTGACGCGCAGCACGATCAGCATGGGCTCGCTCATCGGGCTCATCCTGCTCATGGGGCTCGTGACCAAGAACGCGATCCTCCTGGTGGACGGCGCGCTCCAGCACGTCCGCGCCGACGGCGACGACCCTGACACCGCGATCCGCAAGGCGGGCCCGCGCCGGCTCCGTCCGATCCTCATGACGAGCGCGGCGATGGTCCTCGGCATGCTGCCGACCGCGCTCGGGCGCGGGATGGGCAGCGAGTTCCGCGCGCCGATGGCGATCGCGGTCATCGGGGGCGTGATCACCTCGACCCTGCTCACCCTGTGGGTCGTCCCCGTCGTCTTCGTGTGGATCGAGCGGGCGCGCCGCGACCCGCTGCGCCTGCTGCGCCGGGTGCGGAGGGCGCCCGCGGGCCGCGGCGAGACCCCGCCGCCGGTCGAGGAGGCGCCCGGCGCCGGCGAGCCCGGGATCGCCGCGCGAGACGCGGAGTCGCGGAC
>CAWHDY010000027.1:0-66183 GCA_963828235.1 uncultured delta proteobacterium | reverse complement strand
CACCGGACCACCTTCGCCTCCAGATCCTGGATCCGCGCCTGGAGCTTCGCCGCGTCCCGGCACGCCTCCTCGTTCGCCGAGTCCGTCATGAACGCCTCGAGCTTGCCCGAGAGGTTGAACGGCCGCTCGCCGCGACCCCGCGCGAGGCAGTACCCCTCGAAGTAAGCGCGGTCCATCTCGCCCACGAGGCGCGCCGCCGTGGCGCTCCCCTCGTCCGCCTGACCGGACTTCTGCGCCTCCGTCTTCGCCTGCGCCGCGAACGCGCCCCCGCCGTACGTCGCGTACAGCCGGTCCAGCGTCGTGCGCAGCTCCGTCCGGAGATCGAGGAGCCTCTCGGAGTCCGACTTGCACGCGGCGAGCAGCGCGATGGCGACGAGGCAGGGACGCAGACGGTGCATGTCGAGTTCCTGTTTCGGCGTGAATCGGTGAACGCTCCCCCGGGTCGTCACGCCCCGACGTTCACGACGAGCCGGCCGCGGACCTTGCCTGCGAGGATGTCGGACCCGGCGGAGATCGCGGCGGCGAGCGGGATCTCGTGGGTGATGGCGTCGAGCTTCGCGGGGTCGAGGTCGCGCGCGAGCCTCGACCACGCCTCGAGCCGCGCCGCCCTCGGCGACATCACGCTGTCGATGCCGTACAGCGTGACGCCCCGCAGGATGAACGGCGCCACGGTCCCCGGAAAGTCCATCCCCTGCGCGAGCCCGCAGGCGGCCACCGCGCCCCGGTACCGCGTGGTGGCGCAGGCGTTCGCGAGCGTGTGGCTCCCGACGGAGTCCACCACCCCGGCCCAGCGCTCCTTTCCGAGCGGCTTCCCGGGCGCCGAGAGCTGCGCGCGATCGATGACCTCCGCCGCGCCGAGCGATCTCAGGTAATCCGCCTCGGCCGCGCGCCCGGTGGACGCGACCACCCGGTAGCCCAGCTTCGACAGCAGGGCGATCGCGACGCCGCCGACGCCGCCGCCGGCGCCGGTGACGAGGATCTCGCCGTCGCCGGGCCGGATCCCGTGCTTCTCGAGCGCGAGGACGCACAGCATCGCGGTGTAGCCGGCGGTCCCGATCGACATCGCCTGGCGGGTGGTGAGCGGCGGGGGCAGCGGCACGAGCCACGCGCCCTTCACGCGCGCGCGCTGCGCGAGGCCGCCCCAGTGCGTCTCGCCGACGCCCCAGCCGTCGAGCACGACCTTGTCGCCGGGCTTCCACTCCGGATCGCCGCTCGACTCCACGGTCCCGGCGAGATCGATCCCGGGCACCATCGGGAACTTCCGCACGACGGGCGCCTTGCCGGTGATGGCGAGCCCGTCCTTGTAGTTGATGGTCGAGTACTCGACGCGGACGGTCACGTCGCCCTCGGGCAGCTGGGCGTCGTCCACGTCGGCGAGCTGCGCGTCTTGGCCCGAGGCCGTCTTGGTGATCAGGATCGCCTTGAACATCTCGCCTCCGTCCGGGTGACCTTGCCGGCTGCCCTCCGCCCGCGTCGCCGGCTGGCTGCTCGAAAGCCGCGGTGCGGCATCGTTCCACAGGCGGGTCTCGAAGGTAAGCGGGATCGCGCCCGCGAGCTTCCTCGTGATCGCAGGGGCGAATGGCGCCCGCCTGCCCGCCCGAGGAGTCACGGCCGGTCCGGTCGTCGCCTGTGCTGGTACCCGGCGTCGGGTACGGTGCACGCCTTCATGACGGCGACGAGCGCAGACTGGACGTCTCCACTCCTGAATCTCCTGTTCGACGACCCCATCGTCGGCCGCTGCCTCGTGGCCCCGGACGGGAGCGTCCTCCGCGCCAACGCCGAGTGGCTTCGCGCGACGGGCTTCCGGCTCGATGACGTGCTCGGCGAGGACGTCGTCGAGCTGTTTCCCGAATCGCGGGACATGTCGCTCGCGCTCCACGCCCGCGTCCGCGCAAGGGCCACCACGTCGACGTCCCGCGGCACGCCCAGCTCGTGAACGGCCGCGAGACGTGGTGGGACGGCTACATCGACCCCGTGCCGATGGAGGGCGGCACGGGATTGCTCATCACCGCGCGCGAGGTCGCGCAGGCAGCGCGCGCCCGGTCGGTCCCGCCGGCGGAGGCGCCGTCGAGCAACGTGGAGCTGCTCGCCCGCATCCGCGACATCGCCGACCACGCCCCCGCTGCCGTCTTCGTGAAGGACGCGAACGGGCGCTACCTCTTCGTCAACCGCTGGATGCGCGAGCTGCTCGGCCTGCGACGAGGCGCGATCATCGGACGGACGGTCTCGGACGTGATGCCGCCGCACCTCGCGCGAGCGGTGGAGGAGCACGACCGGCGGGTCGCGGCCGGCCAGGAGGTCGCGAGCGAGGACACCTTCCCGACGCCGGGCGGCGACCGCGTGCTGATGGCGGTCCGGTTCCCGTTTCCCGCTCGGCGACGGCTCGATGGGGAGCTTCGGGATCGCGGTCGACGTCACCGACCGACACCGCGCCGAGTCCGCCCTGCGCGAGAGCGAGGAGCGGTTCCGGCTGCTCGCGCAGGCGATGCCGCAGATCGTCTGCGTGCTCGGGCCCGACGGGAGGGCCGAGTACGTCAACCCGACCTGGGTCACCTACTCCGGGCTCGATCTCGTCGCCACGAAGGCCGCGGGGTGGGACCAGGTGCTCCACCCCGACGACCGCCCCGCCGCGCTCGAGTGCCGGCGCCGTGCCCTGAAGCTCCGCTCGCCCCAGGACGTCGAGCTCCGGTACCGGGGCGCCGACGGCAGCTTTCGCTGGTTCCTGAGCCGCCTCGCGCCGGTCTCCGAGGGTGGCCGCGTGGTCCGGCTCATCGGCGCCGCGATGGACATCGAGGATCGCAAGCGCGCGGAGGCGATCCTGCGTGAGCAGCTCGCCCTCAAGGACCAGCTCGCGAAGGTGGCGGCGAGCGTCCCCGGCGTCGTGTGCTCGTTCCGGCTGGAGCCTCGATGGCTCCGCCTCGATGCCGTTCAGCGCCCCGGCGATCGGGGACCTCTACGGCCTCCCCCAGGCCGAGCTGGCGAGAGACATGGCGCCGGTGTGCGCGCGGACGCACCCCGACGACCTCGCTCGCGCGAGGGACGCCCTCGCCGCCTCCGCGCGGACGATGTCGCCCTGGAACGCGGAGTTCAGGTACGAGCACCCGACGAAGGGACTGCGCTGGATCCGCGGGACGGCGATCCCCACCCCCGAGCCCGCCGGCAGCGTCCTGTGGCACGGTCACGTCGCCGACGTGACCGACCAGAAGCACGCCGAGCAGGCGCTGCTCGCCGCGAACGAGCAGCTCCGCGAGGCCGACCGGCGCAAGGACGAGTTCCTGGGAATGCTCTCGCACGAGCTGCGGAACCCGCTCGCGCCCATCCACAACTCCGTGCACGTCCTCCGCCACGGCGACGCGACGCAGGCGAGTCGCGCGCTGGCCGTCATCGCCCGGCAGGCCGAGCACCTCACGCGGCTCGTGGACGACCTCCTGGACGTGACCCGCATCGCGCGCGGAAAGATCCACCTCCGGCCCGAGCGGCTCGACCTCTGCGAGCTGGCGAGGCGAACGGGCGAGGACTTCCGCGCCCTCATCGACGACCGGCGCATCGCGTACCGGGTGGTCATCCCCGGCGCGCCGGTGTGGGTCGCGGGGGACGCGACGCGGCTCGCGCAGGTGGTCGGGAACCTCCTGCACAACGCGTCGAAGTTCACCCGGAGCGGCGACGAGGTGACGCTCACCGTGGACGTCGTGGGGGACGAGGCCCGGATCCGCGTCCAGGACACCGGCGCCGGGATCGACCCGGCGCTGCTCCCGAACGTCTTCGACGCGTTCGTGCAGGCCGACAGGACCCTCGCGCGGACACAGGGAGGGCTCGGCCTCGGCCTCGCGCTCGTGAAGGGAATCGCGGAGCTGCACGGCGGCACCGTCCGTGCGGCGAGCGCAGGGCACGGGAAGGGCACCGAGTTCACGGTCCGGCTTCCCCTCGCGGCCCCGGCGGACGATCACCCCGCGCCGGGCCGCGGGGACCGGCACCGCGCGCGCTCCCGGCGCGTCCTCGTCGTCGACGACAACCGGGACGCCGCGGACTCGCTCGCGCAGCTCGTCGGCATCCTCGGGCACGACCCCGAGGTCGCCTACGACGGCCCGGCTGCGCTCGAGAAGGTGCGCGCGCACGCACCCGACGTGGTGCTCTGCGACATCGGCCTGCCGGGGATGGACGGGTACGAGGTCGCGCGCCGGGTCCGCAGCATGACCGGCGACGAGATCCGGCTCGTCGCGGTCAGCGGGTACGCGCAGCCGGAGGACGTCTCGAGGGCGATCGAAGCGGGGTTCGACGCCCACGTCGCGAAGCCGGCGGACCCCGAGAAGCTCCAGGGCCTGCTCGGCTGAGCTTCCCGGCCGGGCCGACGCGAACGTGGAGCGTCGGCCCGGCCGACCTGCGCTACTTCACCGTCTTCTCCTGCTCGACGACGTTGCCCGCCGGGTCGCGGACCGTCTTCTCCTTCACCTCCGACTTCGTCTTCTTCGCGTGCGCCGAAGGCTTGCTGGCCTTCTTCGTGTGCTTCTTCGTCTCGACCTTTCCGTCGGCGCGGGTCTTGTGCTCGACCGAGCTCTTCTCGTCGTGCATCGCCCCGTTGTGGTCCTTCGAGGACTTCTCGACCTTCGTGCTCGAGCCCTTGGCGTCGGCCTCGTGCTCCACCTTCGTCTCGGACTTCTCCTCGGCGGCGTAGGCCTGGCCAGCAACCATCAGGCCGAGCGCCGCCGCGATCCCTGCGATACGCATCATCCGTGTCCTCCCTCGGTGTACGGGCCGCGGTGAGCGCGGCCGCTTCGCATCCGATAAGAATGGTGGCCCACGAGGCATGCCGTGAGTGGACGGCCTGGCGATGAGGCCCTCGCCGATCGGCCGGTCGGGCGGGGCTCCCGGCGGACGGCTCAGGTCGCGCGGTCCGGCCGCACGAGCCCGAGGTAGGTCTCGACGACGCGGGGATCCGCCGAGAGGGCCGCCGCGGTCCCGGCGAGCGTCAGCTCGCCGGTCTCGAGCACGAACCCCTCGTCCGCGATCTGCAGGGCCGCCCGCGCGTTCTGCTCGACGAGCAGGACCGACACCCCCCGCGCGCGGAGCCCGACGATCACCTGGAAGATCTCGCGGACGACGATGGGCGCGAGCCCGAGCGACGGCTCGTCGAGGAGCAGGAGACGGGGCCGACCCATGAGCGCGCGGCCGAGAGCCAGCATCTGGCGCTCGCCGCCGGAGAGCGTCCCGGCGCTCTGCGCCCGCCGCTCGCGCAGCCGCGGGAAGATCGCGTAGACCTCCGCGAGCTGCGCCGCCCGCCCGCGCCGGGCCGAGCGCGGGAGCGAGAAGGCACCGAGGACGAGGTTGTCCTCGACGGCCATGCCCGTGAAGAGCTCGCGCGTCTCGGGGACGAGGGCGAGGCCGCGCGCGGCGTTCTCCTCGATGGGATCGCCGGTGATCGCGCGGCCGTCGAGGAGCACCTCTCCCGAGGCGGCCGGGAGGAGGCCCGCGACGGCCGCGAGGAGCGTCGTCTTCCCGGCGCCGTTCGGCCCGATGACGGTCGCGATGCGGCCGCGCTCCACCCGCAGGCTGACGTCGCGCACCGCCGCCACGTCGCCGTGGCGCACCGTGAGGCCCCGCACCTCGAGGAGGAGCTCGGGGCCGGTCACGCGACGCTCCCGAGGTAGGCCTCGATCACGGCGGGATCGCGGCGGACCTCCGCGGGCAACCCGGCCGCGATGCGCTTGCCGAAGTCCATCACGACGACCCGGTCGGCGACCTCCATCACGAGGTCCACGTCGTGCTCGACGAGGAGGATCGACGTCCCGCCGGCGCTCAGGGCGCGGAGGAGGTCGGCGAGGGCGCGCTTCTCGAGGTGGCGCAGCCCGGCGCCCGGCTCGTCGAGGAGGAGCAGGAGCGGATCACCGCAGAGCGCGCGCGCGATCTCGAGCAGCCGCTGCTGACCGAGCGCGAGGGTGCCCGCGCGGTCGTGGAGGTGCGCGCCGAGCCCGACGCGCTCGACCTGCCGCGCCGCCTCCGCGAGGAGCCGCCGCTCCTCGGCGCGGTCGAGCCGGAGGGCCGCCCGGACGAGGCCCGCGCGGGCCCGGAGGTGCGCGCCGAGCGCGGCGTTCTCGACCACCGTCATCTCCGGGAGGAGCCGCACGTGCTGGAACGTCCGGCCGAGCCCCATCTCCGCGATCCGGCGCTGCCCGCGCCCCTGCACCGCCTCGCCCCGGAACCGGACCGCGCCGCCCGTCGGCTCCGCGACGCCCGAGACGAGGTCGAAGAGCGTCGACTTCCCGGCCCCGTTCGGCCCGATGAGCGCGACGATCTCCCCGGCGCGCACCTCGAAGCTCACGGTGTCCACCGCGACGAGCCCGCCGAATCGCTTCGTCAGCGCCTCCACCGCGAGGAGGGGCGCGCCCCGGGGCGGGGCCGCGCCGCGCGACGCGAGGAGCGGTGCGTCCGGGTCGATCGCGGGCCCGGCCGGCCCGAGCCGCGCCCGGAGCGGCCGCGCGAGCACCGGCCAGAGCCCGGCGGGAGCGCGCTGGAGGAGCGCGATCATGACGGCGCCGAACACCAGCACCTCGAAGTCGCCGGCGCGTCCCACCACCTGGGGCAGCAGGTCCCGGAGCCACTGCATCGCGAACGTGACGAGCCCCGCGCCGAGCAGCGCGCCCCAGACCTCCCCGACCCCCCCGACCACTGCGATGAACAGGTACTCGATCCCGGCCTGCAGCCGGAACGGGGTCGGCGAGAGGAACCGCTCGAGGTGCGCGTAGAGCCACCCCGCGGCGCCCGCCAGGAGCGCGGCGACCACGAACACCGCGAGGCGCGCGCGGGCGGTGTCCACGCCCATCGACTCGGCCATCACGCGGCCGCCGCGGAGCGCGCGCAGGGCGCGCCCGGGCCGCGAGTCGAGGAGGTTCCGGGAGGCGACGACCGCCGCGAGCACGAACACCCAGACGAGCGCGCACATCGGGCGCGGTCCGTCGAGGCGCAGCCCGAACAGCGACACCGGCGGGATGCCGCCCAGGCCGGTGTGCCCTCCGAGCGTTTCGAGGTTCCCGAACACGATCGAGACGGCGATCCCCCACGCGATCGTCCCGAGGGGGAGGAAGTGCCCGGACAGCCGGATCGTGAACGAGCCGATGAGGACCGCGGCGGCCGCCGCGAGCGCGAGCGCGACGGCGAGCCCGACCCAGGGCGAGTGGAGCCACGCCGGTCCGCCGGTGGTGGTCGTGACGATCGCCGTCGCGTAGGCGGAGATCCCGACGAACGCCGCCTGGCCGAAGGAGGTGAGCCCGCCGACGCCGGTCAGCAGGACGAGGCCGAGCGCGACGAGCGCGTTCAGGCCGACGTACGCGAGGAGGACGACCGGGTACTCGGGGAGGGCGGTCAGCGCGGCCGCGACGAGCGCGAAGAACGCGGCGGGCGGGCCGAGGCGGAGCGCGCGGGCGCGGGCGCCGGGGCTCACTCGTCCTCCTCGACGCCGTGGGCGCGCAGCGAGCGCCAGACGAGGACCGGGATGATGAGCCCGAAGACGATCGCCTCCTTGTACGCGCTCGCCTCGAACGACGCGAACGCCTCGATGAGGCCGACGAGGAGCGCGCCCGCGGCGGCGAGCGGGTAGCTCGACAGCGCGCCGACGATCGCGCCGACGAAGCCCTTCAGCCCGATGAGGAAGCCGTTGTCGTAGTAGATCGTCGTGATCGGCGCGACGAGGACCCCGGACGACGCGCCGACCAGGGCCGCGAGGGCGAACGCCCAGCGCCCCGTCACCGCCGGGCGGATCCCGACGAGCCGCGCGCCGGTCCGGTTCATGGCGCTCGCCCGGAGGGCCTTCCCGAGGATCGTCCGCCCGAAGAAGAGCGACAGCGCCCCGAACAGCGCGAGCGAGAACCCGACGACCCACAGGGACTGGGCGCTCACCGGCACCGTGCCGAGCTCGAAGCGCGCCTCCGAGAACGGGGTCGTCCTCACGCCCTCCGCGCCGAAGAAGAGGAGCCCGACGTTGACGAGCGCGAGGTGGAGCGCGACCGACACGATGAGGAGGACGAGGACGCTCGCGCCGGCGAGCGGCTCGTAGACGAGGCGGTAGAGCCCGGGGCCGAGCGGGACCACGAGCGCGAGCGCGACCGGGACCTGGAGCCAGGCCGGGAGCGCCGCCGCGGGCACGAGCGCCAGGAGCGCGCCGAGGGCCGCGGGCGGGCCCAGGCTCGTGACGAGGGCGCGCGGCAGCCGGCGAGCGGCGCCCGCCCGGACGAGCCGGAGGGTGTCCGCGGCGGCGACCGCGACCCCGGTCGCGGCGAGGAGCCACAGCGTGCCGGGCACCTTCCCCGCCTGGAGCGAGGCCAGGGTGAGCGCGCCGAAGGCGACGAACTCGCCCTGCGGGATGAAGATGACCCGCGTGACCGAGAAGACGAGCACGAGCGCGGCCGCGAGCAGCGCGTAGATCGCGCCGTTCACGATCCCGTCCTGCGCGAGGAGGAGGGCGATCTCGAGCGTCACGCCGTCGCCCCGCCGCGCCGCGCGCTCAGCGGGCGAGCTTCCAGGTCCCGCCCTGGATCTGCGCCATCACGCGGGCGCGCTTGTCGAGCCCCTGGTGGTTCTCGGGCGTGACGTCGTAGACGCCCTGCGTCGCCTGGAGCCCCTTGATCGACTCGAGCGCGGTCCGGAGCGCCTCCCGGAACTCCTTCGTGCCCGGCTTCGCCTTCTTCAGCGCGACCGGCACCGCGGCCTGGAGGAGGAGCCCGGCGTCCCAGGCGTGCGACGCGAACGCGGAGAAGCTCCCCGCCCCGTTGGCCTTCTCGTACCGCCCGATGAAGTCGAGCGAGACGGCCTTCGACGGGTGCTCCGGCGGGAGCTGCGCGGCGAGCACCGCCGGCCCGAGCGGGCAGGTACGCGCCCTCGACGTCCTTGCCGCCCACGCGCAGGAAGTCGGCCGTCGCGACGCCGTGCGTGTGGTAGACGAGCTTCCTGTAGCCGCGCTCGACGAGGGTCTTCTGCGGGAGGGCCGCGGGCGTGCCGGACGCGCCGATGAGGACCGCGTCGGGGCTGGTCGCGACGATCTTCAGGATCTGGCCGCCGACGGACGTGTCCGGCCGCGCGTACCGCTCGTTCGCCACGATCTGGATGCCCGCGGCCTGCGCGGCCTTCGAGAACTCGTTCCACCAGCCCTCGCCGTAGGCGTCCGAGAAGCCGATGAACGCGGCGCGCTTCACGCCCTTCGACACCATGTGCTCGACGACCGCGCCCGCCATGAGCTCGTCGTTCTGCGGCGCCTTGAAGATCCAGCGCCGCTTCGCGTCCATCGGGGCGATGATGCTCTTCCCCGCCGCGAGGGAGATCATCGGCGTGCCGCTCTCGGCGGCGACGTCGATCATCGCGAGCGAGGCCGGGGTCGAGTTCGAGCCCACGATGACGTCCACCGCGGTCTCGCTCGTGAGCTTCCGCGCGTTCTTGGCGGCGGCGGTGGGGTCGGTCGCGTCGTCGAGGACGACGTAGCTCACCTTGAGCCCGGCGATGGTGGGGGGCAGGAGGGCGACGGTGTTCTTCGTCGGGATGCCGAGGGACGCGGCGGGGCCGGTCGCGCAGATCGAGAACCCGACGGTCAGGTCCGCAGCGGCGACGGGGAGAGCGAGGCTCGCGGCGACGGCGGTGGCGAGCGCGAGGCGGAAGCGGGTCATGCGAACGTCTCCTGGCTGGGGGCGGGGCGCCGACGGCAACGTATACCCCGGCGCGACCGCGGGACCGGTGGATCTCTCTGCACGACGTCGTGGCCTGCCGGAGGGCGAAGTACTCTCGCTGGTGGCCGCCAAGCCGGTGCCCGACGCCGGTTCGCGCGAGGCGGCCGCGCGGCGCCTGCGTACCTGAGGGGTTACTCGCGCCGCAGGTGAGCGGCTCCTCGCGCGAGGCGCACGGCGCACCGGGCACTCGTCCGGGTGCTCAATCCCGCATGGCGGCCCCGCTCCGCCGCCTCTACCGTTCCCGGGTCTGGAGGCCTCATGACACCACGAGACTCGGCGGGCCCCTGGCCCGAGCTGCCGCTCGCCCCCTGGCGAGAGACGCGCGACGCGCTGCACCTCTGGTCCCAGATGCTCGGGAAGACGCTGCTGGCGCTCTCCCCGCCGCAGAACCACTGGTGGCACACGGCGCTCCGCGTCTCGTCCCGGGGGCTCGCGAGCCCCGCGCCGGGCTGCGACGGCGAGACGGTGGTCGACCTCGAGCTGGACCTCGTGGACCACGTCCTCTCGGCGAGGAGCGGGGATCGAGCGAGGACGATGCCGCTCCGGTCGTGCTCGGTCCACGCGTTCTTCGACGAGTACCGCGCGCTCCTCCGGGCCGTCGGCGTCGACGCTCACCTCTGGGCGACACCGGTCGAGGTCCCCGATCCCGTTCCCTTCGACCGGGACGATCGGCCGCGCACGTACGATCCGGCGGCGGCCCACCGGTTCTGGCAGGTGCTCCGGCGCTGCGACGCGGCGCTGAGAGGGCTCGCGGAAGGCTTCCTCGGGAAGCAGAGCCCCGTCCACTTCTTCTGGGGCTCGTTCGATCTCGCGGTCACGCGGTTCTCCGGGCGCCGCGCGCCGGAGCGCGCCGGCGCGGATCCGGTCACGCGCGAGGCGTACTCGCACGAGGTGATCTCGTTCGGCTTCTGGCCGGGCGGCGTGACCCAGACCGGCGTCGCGGTGGAGGAGCCGGTCCTGTACGCGTACGCAGCCCCGGAGCCCGGCGGGTTCCGCGAGGCCGAGCTGCCGCCGCCGGCGCGCTACGACGAGCGGCTCGGCGAGTTCGTCCTGCCGTACTCGGCCGTCCGCGCGGCGGGGGATCCCGCCGCCGAGATCCGCCGGTTCTGCGAGGCCGCCTACGACGCGGGCGCGACCCTCGGAGGGTGGGACCGCGACGGCCTCGAGCGCCGCCCGGCGCGGTACCCGCCGGTCCGGGCGCGGGCGCCGCGCACGGCGACGTCCACCCGACCAGCTTCTGACCAGCGGACGAGGAGAGCCCCCATGTGCGAACACCTCGAGCAGCTCGAGAAGCCGAGGCCCCGGCCGGTCACCCCGAGCGCCCACGGATGCGAGGAGTGCCTCGAGGCGGGGGACCGATGGGTCCACCTGCGCCTGTGCATGACGTGCGGCCACGTCGGGTGCTGCGACGACTCGCCGAACCGGCACGCCACGCGCCACTTCCACGAGACGAGGCACCCGGTGGTGAAGTCGTTCGAGCCGGGGGAGGACTGGGCGTGGTGCTACGTGGACGAGGAGCTGGTGGACGAGATCCGCGCCTTCCCCGCCGAGTCGCCGTCGAGGCACTACGCGCCGCCGCGTCACGGGGCCGGGCGCGAGCCGGACGCCGCACCCGAGTAGCGGCTCGCGCGCGGCGTCGGCCCCCTTCGCCCGAGTAGCGGTTCGCCGCCGGTCAGGAGAGCTCGGGCGAGGACGCGTGCCTCCACTCGCTACGGCAGGATCTCCGTCCAGCGCTCGAGCCGCCGGCGCGACTCCTCCCGGAACGGACCGTCGGTGCCGGCCTGGACGTGCTCCACGAGCTCGGCGAGGTAGCTCGCCGCCAGCAGCCGCGGCGTGAACACGTAGTCCGCGCCGGCCTCGTACATGGCGCGCGCCGAGGCGAGCGTCTCGGCCGTGACCACGATGGTCGCCTCCGGGGCGAGGCCGCGGAGCACCACCGCCAGCTCCACGTTCGTGATGCCCTTGAGCTGGTGATCCGGGATCGTGCACACGAGCACCCGGGCCTCCTCGAGCCGGAGGTGGCGGAGGGTGTCCACGTGGCTCACGTCGCCGTAGACGCAGCGCACGCCGGCGTCGTGGAGCCGGCGGTTCGACTCCGGGTTGAAGTCGACGACCAGGAAGCGCTTCCGCGCCTCCGGCGGATGGCGGTTCAGGAGCTCCTGCAGGAGGGAGCTCGCCTCGCGGTAGAACCCGAGGAGGACGACCTGCGGCGCCGGGTGCGACGCGCTCTCGCCCGAGCCCTGCTCCAGGATCTCGTCCCGGAGCCCGAGCCGCGCGACGAGCGGTCGGATCCGGCGGACGATCGCCTCCGTGCGCGGGATCGCGGCGGCGGAGAGCAGGGCCGTCGCGACCATCGCCAGCACGAACGCGGACAGGAGCTCGGGGCGGACGTGGCGATGACCGACGCCGAGCGCGGTGACCACGAGCGCGAACTCCGACACCTGGCTCAGGTTCACGGCGGGGATGAGCGACGCCCGGACGCCGTACCGCATCGCGTACAGCACCGGGAAGACGGTCAGGACGCGGCTCACCAGCACGAACGCCACGATGGCCGCGGTGAGCGCGAGCACCGGGCCCGTCGGCACCGGGATCTGCAGCCCGAGCGAGACGAAGAAGAGGGTCACGAAGAAGTCGCGGAGCGCGCTCACCTTCGCGACGATGTCGACGTGGTACGGGAACGTCGCGACGGCGATCCCGGCGACGAGCGCCCCCATCTCGAGCGAGAGCCGGAGATAGCCCGCGAGGCCGCACATCGCGGCGCACCAGGCGGTGGCGGAGACGAGCAGGAGCTCGGGCTGCCGGGCCGCCCGGCGGAACACGGCGGGCAGCAGCCGGCTCGCGGCCGTGACCCCCACGAGCACGAGGAGCGCCGCCTTCCCCATCGACGTCGCGAGCGAGGCCACGCGCAGGTCCGACAGGTTCGGCTGCACGGCGAGGAACGCGATGGCCCAGAGGTCCTGGAGGACGAGCACGCCGAGCGTGATCCGGGAGGTGAGGGTGTCGAGCTCCATCCGATCCGAGAGCAGCTTCACGACGACGAGCGTCGAGGACAGCGCCGCCGCCATCGCGAGGTAGGTGAGCTCGAACGAGCCGCCGCCGTTGCGGGCGCCGAGCAGGGCGAAGAAGCCGAGGCCGAGCGCCACGCAGCCGGCGAACTGGGTGACGCCGTTCACGATCACGGCCCGGCCCGCCTGCACGAGCTTGTGCAGGTCGATCTCGAGGCCGAGGATGAACATGAGCAGGATGAGGCCGATCTCGGAGAGCGTCGCGATGCTCGCGGCGTCGGCGATGAGCCCGAGGCCGAGGTGGGGCCCGAGCAGGACGCCCGCGGTGAGGTACCCGAGCATGAGGGGCATGCGCGCGAGGTGGAACGCGAGCGCGATCACCGCCGCGGCGGGGATCGCGATCCCGATGTCTCGCAGGACGTTCAGCTGGTGCATCCCCACCCCGGTCGCCGGTCCCGTCCGCGACGGACGGTCCGCCCGGCCCGCAGGCCCGGCGGCGCGAGGCCGAGGATCGCACGTCTCGCGCGCGGCGTCCCCGCCCGCGAGCGACCTCGCGGAGGTGCCGGCGCCGGGTCCGCGCCAGGGTCCGCGACGAGGTCAGGGCGTGAGGGAGAAGCTCACGCGCGCGCTCTGGGCCACGTTGCCGCTGCCGTCCGTGGCGCGCGCCACGATCGTGTGCGCTCCGGTCGCGAAGGCTGCCCGCGCTCGCCGCGCTCCAGGTCCCGCTGAACTGGTTCCCAGGGAGCGCGGTCGTCGTGCTCGCGACGTCCACGCCGTCCACGAGGAAGTGGACGTTCGCGACCCCGCGCGCGTCGAGCGCGGTGGCCGTGAGCGTGATCGCCGCGGACCTCGAGAACGACTGCCCGGCCGTCGGGGTCGCGATCGTGACGATCGGCGCGGTCCTGTCCTCGACGGTGACGGACACGACCGCGCTGCTGGTCGTGTTTCCGGCGGCGTCGCTCGCCTGGACCCTCAGGTCCCTCGAGCCCACCGTGGTGATCGCGTTCTCCGTGTCCCAGGAGACCGTCCACGGCGGGGAGGTGTCGATCCCGATCGTCTGCCAGGCGCCCGCGCCGACCCGCTGCATGAACGCGACCGAGGTCACGCCCACGGCGTCGAACGCGGTCGCCGTCAGAGCAGCAGGGAGCGGGAGACGGTCGCTCCGGCGGTCGGGGCCGTCAAGCGAGACGGTCGGCGAGGTGGGGTCGGCGGGCGACGAGTCGATCGCGAAGACGAGGTCGTCCTGGTCGTCCTGCGTGTTCCCGTTGGCGCACGGGTTCGTGAGCTGAGGCGCGCCGCCGTAGTGTCCGCGGATGGCGATCGCGCTCGCGGGAATCGACGCAGGAAGGGAGAACTCCACCGCGATCGTGGTGACGCCGTTCGTGGATGGAGCCGCGCTGGCGGCGCGCGTCCACACCGGCGTGACGAGGTCCGTCGCGTACCACACGTCAAAGCCGTCGTTCTTCGTGGACCCGCCGGGGAGCGTCGCCGTCACCCGGACTCGACTCCCTGGGGCGAGCGGCTTGTCGATGGTCGCAAGCGAGACCGGGTCGATCCTCGCAACGACGAGGCGGTCGAGCGTCGGCCCCACGGGGTTCGTCCCGTCCGCGCAGGCGCCGTACAGGGTGTTCGGCGCGAGCGCCTCCGTCCCGGCGCGGCCGGTGAGCGCCGTCCCGCTGTCGCACGCGGATCCGAGCGCGAAGCACCGCGGCGCGCTGAGCGTGGGGTCGCGGCTCGCCGTCTTGGTCGAGCGCGCTGATCGTGTACGCGCGGCACTGCGGCGGCGACTCGGTGTTCCCCGCGACGTCCGTGGACCAGAAGCAGACGTTCATCGTGTCGCGGAGCGGGATCGGGCCGGTGTACGAGAGCGTCGGCCCGCCGTTCACCGTGTAGAAGGTGTCCGCGCACCCGGACTCGGCATCCGTGCAGCCGAGGGTCAGCGACTGGGGCTCGTACGTGCCGGCCGGGAGCGACGCGGTCGTGACCGGCGCGGTCGCCTCGACCTTCTCGGCCATCAGGCGGCCGTGGAACGTGAAGTAGGTCGTCGAAGGGATCCGGAAGTTCCAGGTGGCCGTGCCCGAGCCTTGCGGGGCGATGTCGGCGATAGGCGAACAGCCCGTATTGCTCGCTGACGCCCGCCTCGGGCGACGGGACGCTCCAGCACGAGTCGCGCCCGGTGGTGGACATGTCCACGATCTCGATGAGCGGACGGACGAGCCGCTGCGCGAGGAACCCGGAGTGGATCTCGATGTCGGCCTGGAACGAGTTCACGCCGGGGCCGCAGCCGTCGGTCACCTGCATGAAGCTGACGTTCCGCATCTCGACGGCGCCGTCGCCCACGTCGTTCCAGCTCCCGTTCTGCTCGACGGGAATCACCTGCAGCGCGCTCCAGAACGTCAGCGCGTCCGCGAGCGGGTCCGCCGAGAGCGGGGTCACCTTCACGGTCCCGGCCGCGACGTCCACCTCGGCGATGAAGCTCCCGACAGGCTGCGCGGTGCGCCACCTGCCCGGCGTCGCGCGGGAGCTCGCCCCCGCACGCACCGAGCGCCGCGACGAGGACGAGCCCGGCGAGGCGCGCCGGGACCGTGTCTGCCTGTCGGAACAATTGCCTTCATCGAGCTCCTCCGTGGCGCGACAATCCACGGCCGCTCGCTCGCTTACAAGTACCATGCGCCCCTGGACCGGTCGAAAGTCCGGTGTGCAATGTGGGTGACGCCGTGCGCCGCCACGTCCGTTGGGTCGTGGGGCGCCCGTCGGATGGACGGTCTCGGGGAGACCCCATATCCTGCCGAGCACGCGCGGGCGCATCGCTCCGGCGAGGAGATCTCGATGGACCATCGTCGGTCGACGCCGCCCGCCGTCCCCGTCGCGAACGGCTGGCTCCGATGCGGAGCCTCGCCGCGTTCGTGCTCGCCGCGCTCGCAGCGTGCAGCGCCTACCCGGGGAAGGTTGCGTCGGCGATGCCCCCGACGCGCCGTGGCTCGCGTTCGCCTCCAACAGGACCGGCAACTACGAGATCTTCGTCGCGCGCGCGGACGGGAGCTGCGCCCGCCAGGTGACCGACGACCCGGCGCAGGATCTCTATCCCTCGTTCGGTCCGGCCGGCCGGATCGCGTACCGGACCGATCGCGACCTGCGGGTCGGGATCCGGATCCACGATCTCCCCACCGGCGCAGGACTGGGCGCTCGAGGTCGGCACGCTCGCCGCGACCGCTCCCGCCTACTCGCCGGACGGGACGAGGATCGCCTTCGAGGCGCGGAGCCCGGGCTCCGCGACGACCGACGTCTTCGTCGTGCCCGCCGCCGGGGGGGTGCCGACGCGGCTCACCGACGACCCGTCCGACGACGCCGGGCCGGCCTGGAGCCCGGACGGCGCGACGGTCTACTTCGTCTCCACGCGGGCCGGCCCGTACGACGTGTTCTCGGTGGCCGCGACCGGCGGCGCCGCCGCCCGCGTCACGACCGGCTCGCGGATCGTGGGCAAGCCGGCGGTCGCGCCCGGCGGAGCGGCGCTCTACTATTCACGGACGGTGTCGGGCGGGACGACGACCGAGGTCGTGCGGCACGACCTCGGAACCGGGGTCGTCGCCGTGGTCTCGAGCCAGGCGGACTCGGAGCCGGCCGTGTCGCCGGACGGCAGCCTGCTCGCCCTCCGCTCGTTCCGCTCCGGGCAGGCGGACCTGTGGATCGCGAGCGCGGTGGACGGCTCGGGGGCGGCGCCGCTCACGACGGACGTCGCGTCGGACGGGGCCCCGTCGTTCGCGCCGCCGGCCCGCTGAGGTAGTATCGCCGGACCCCCATGGCCGCTTCCTGGGTCGTCTTTCACCTCACCGATCGTTGTCAGCTCGACTGTCGGCACTGCCTGCGCGACCCGGCGCGGCCCCCCCTCGACATCCCGCTCGCGGTGGTCGAGAAGGTGCTCGACGAGGCGATCGCGCTCCACCGCGTGAGCCACGTCGGGCTGACCGGCGGCGAGCCCACGCTCCACCCCGAGCTCGAGGCGGTCCTCGACGCGATCGTCGCGCGCGGGCTCGGCTGGCACGTCGTCTCGAACGGCCGTCGGTTCGACCGCCTCGTCGCGGTGCTCGAGGAGGTCCCGGCCCGCCGGGAGGCGCTCACCGCGATCGACCTCTCGCTCGACGGGGCCCGCGAGGCGACGCACGACGGGATCCGGGGCGCGGGGAGCTACCGCGAGGTGATGGCCGCCGCCCTCGCCTGCAGCGCCCGCAAGCTCCCGTTCACGCTCCAGATGACGGTGAACGCCGTGAACGAGGGCGAGCTCGAGGAGCTGGGCCTCCTCGCGACCCAGCTCGGCGCGACGCGCGCGTCGTTCGCGATGATGCAGGCGACCGGCACCTCGCACGATCGGGACCTCGGGCTCCCGGCGGAGCGGTGGGGCGGGATCAAGGACCGGATCGAGCGACTCGCGGAGGCCCTGAAGATCCAGGTGACCGCGGCGGAAGGCTTCCAGCGGCCGCAGCCGTTCCACGTGTGCGAGCCATGGCGGAGCGAGATCCTCCACGTCGACCCGCGCGGGCGACTCTCGCTCTGCTGCATGCTCTCGGGGACGCCCGGCGGAGACGCCGACGTGATGGGCGACCTCGCGACCGGGAGCCTCGCGGACGCGCACCGGCGCCTGCTCGATCACGTCCACGTCCTCCAGCGGGAGCGGCTCGACGCGGTGGCCGCGGGCGGGCTCTCCGGCTGGGACCTGTTCGGCTGCAACGCGTGCCTCCGCCGGCACGGGAAGCCGCACTGGACCGACACCGGTACGGGCGGCGCGCCGGCGGTTCGCGCGCGGTGGACGAAGCCGGGGGGCGGGTGAGGGTCGGGCTGCACAGCGCGTTCGCCGCGCTCGCGCCGCCGGCCGTCGGGGAGGGACGCCTCGGGCGCCACCTCCGGCTCGCGGTGCTGCGGGCGATGCTGCCGCTGCTCGTGCGGCGCCACCACCTCGCCGACCTGCTCGTGCTCCTCGGCGGCGCGCGGACCGGGCCCGCCATCGCGGAGGACGGCCGCCGGGTCCTGGCTTCCCTGCGGGCGCGCCGGATGACGTGCCTGCATCGCGCCCTCGCGGGCTACGCGGCGCTCCGCGGCCGGGGAGAGGACGTCCGCTTCGTCATCGGCGTGCGGCCGGACTCCGGGGAGCTGACCGCCCACGCCTGGCTCGAGCGAGACGGCGCGCCGCTCGGCGACGAGCAGGATCCGCGCTCGCGCTTCGCCGTCGCGTTCGTGCACCCGGCGCCGAACGTCACCCCGGAGGAGGACCAGATGCCGCGTTCCGGCGAACGCCCCGACGTGATCCTGACCGAGCTGCAGGACGGGACCGGGGTCCTCCTCCACCTCGGCACGAAGTTCTACTACGCGCTCAACCGGACCGGCGTCGCCGCCTGGAAGATCCTCGCGTCCGGCGAGGCGTCGTCCCCCGAGGAGATCGGGCGCGTCCTCGCGGAGCGCTTCGCCGGGGTGACGGAGGAGGACGCGCGCAGGGACGTCGAGGAGCTCTTCGCCGAGCTCCGCGCGGAGGACCTCCTCCCGCGGAAGGCGTAGCGCACCGCGTCCTCGACGGGATCGCGGATCGCGGTCGAGGTCGCGGTCGCGGTCAACGCCGGCACGCGTCGCGCGCCTCCCGCACCTCGTCGAAGAACTCCGCAGGCACGACCTCGCCGCGGATCACGGTCCAGCTCTTCTCGAGGACGGGCCGCCACTCCTGGGGATCGACCGCCACGGTGGAGAGCCCCTGCCCCTTCATCGCGTCGATCGCGTCCGAGCCGAGCCGCTCGACCTCGGCGTCGATCCGGGCCCCGATCTCGCGCGCGATCTCGAGGAGGCGCTCCTGGACCTGCGGCGGGATGCGGTCCCAGACCTCCTTTCGCACCACCATCGCGCCGAGCACCGGGTCCGAGGGGGAGGTCGATGAGGTGACGCGCCTTCTCGAAGGCCCGCGTGGTCAGCATGTACAGCGGGAGGCTGCTCACGCAGTCGACCATCCCCGTCGTCAGCGCCGGCAGGAGGTCGTTGGACGACAGGACGACGGGGTGGAGCCCCGCCGTGCGCCACGCCTTCACCATCCCGGGGTCGCCTTCCCACGCGAACACCTTGGCCTGGGCCATCGCGCCCGGGGTCTTGAACGGCGACGAGCAGAAGAAGCTGGCGTTGCCGAGCCGGCTCCACTGCAGCACGACGAGCCCGCGCTGCCGGAGGGCCGCCTCCATCCGATCCTTCACGCGCCCGAGCGTGCACTCCATCTCCGCGTCGTCCCGGAAGAGCAGGGGGGTCGAGAACGCCTGCGGCTGGGGGACGACGTCGTGGAGCCCGACGTTCGACACGGCGGCGCCCTGGAGCTGGCCGATCGAGAGCTTCCGGATCATGTCGCCCTCGTCGCCCTGCACGCCGCCGGGGTAGATCCGCAACTTCACCTGGCCGTGCGACGCCTCGTCCCAGCGCTGCGCCATCTCCTTGAGCGCCTCGTGCCAGGCGGAGCCGGCGGGCGCGAGCGTCCCGAGCTTGATCGAGACGTTCTGCGCCCGAGCGAGCGGGGCGACGGCCGCGAGCAACGTCAGCACCAGAACCTTCACGTGACCCCCTGGGCCCCGCGCGCGCCGCCGCCGGCTCGGACCCCGAGCAGCCGAGCACGCGCGCCGGAGGCCGTACTCGGAAGGTGGGGACGCCGCAGCGCCGTGGCGAGGCCGCGCGAGAGGTGCGTGCCGCGGAACGCGCGTCGCTCCGACGCCGCGCCGCCCGTCAGTGCACGACGACCCGCGCCGCGGGCCGCGCGGTCGGCGCCGTCGCGAGCACCTCCTCGAGCACCTCGATCGGCACGGGCTTCCCGAGGTGCAGGTCGAACCCCGCGCCGGCGGCGCGACGGGCGTCGTCGGGCGACGCGTACCCGGTCACCGCGACGAGGAAGGCCGACGAGACGCTCGGGTCCGCGCGCAGCGCCCGCGCGACCTCGTACCCGTCCATCCCGGGGAGCCCGATGTCGCAGAGGACGACGTCCGGCCGGAAGGCGCGCGCCCGCACGACCCCGTCCGGCCCGTCGTTCGCGACCTCGACCTCGTGGTCCCACATGAGCAGCATCTCGCGCAGCGTCTCCGCGGCGTCGAGGTTGTCCTCGACGACGAGGACGCGGTGCCGCGGCATGGTCTCGCGGCTCCGTCCCGACGGCTCCACCAGCGCGGGCAGCTCGGGCGCGAGCGGGAGCCGCACGATGACCTCGGTCCCGCAGCCGTCGCCGTCGCTCCGCAGCTCCACGCTCCCGCCGTGCAGCTCGACGAGCGTCTTCACGAGGGAGAGCCCGAGCCCGAGCCCGCCGCGGCTGCGATCGAGGCTCCGGTCCCCCTGCACGAACGGCTCGAACACGTGCGGCAGGATCTCCGGCGGGATCCCGATGCCGTCGTCGCGGACGCGCACGACCGCGGCGCCCCCCGCGCCGCGCTCGAGCTCGACCTCGGTGCGGCCGCCCGGATCCGAGAACTTCGCGGCGTTCCAGAGGAGGTTCCCGATGATCTGCCCGAGCCGCGTCGCGTCGGCGTCGAGCCAGAGCGGCATCGCCGGCAGCGCCGTCGTCAGCGCCACCTGCCGCGAGGTGAACAGCGCCTCGTGGTCCTCCGCCGCGCGCCGCACGATCTCGACGAGGTCCACCCGCGTCCGCGTGAGCTGGATGCGGCCGCGCGAGATGCGCGTCGCGTCGAGCAGGTCGTCGGTGAGCCGCGAGAGGTGGAGCACCTGCCGTCCGAGCGTGGCGCGCGCGTGCGCCGCCTGCTCCGAATCGGGCGGGGAGCGGTCGAGGAGCCAGAGCGCGTGTCGCAGCGGCGCGAGCGGGTTGCGCAGCTCGTGCGAGAGCATCGCGATGAACTCGCTCTTGCGCTCGTTCGACGCCCGGAGGGCCTCGAACGCGGCGCGCTCGTCGGCGAGCGCGCGGCGGAGCCCGAAGTGGAGCCCGAGCGCGGTCACCCCCACGAACCCGAGCCCCTTCCAGATGGACCAGGTCACCAGGGCGCTGTTCGGCATGAACCGCGTGAGCGCGAGGTCCGAGAAGGCGATCCACGCCGCGGACGCGGCGACGTAGAGGACGGGGATCCACAGGTCCACGCGCACGAGCCACCGCAGCCGCTCGCCCGCGAGGTCGGGCGGGCACTCGTTCCGGGCATTCCGCATGCTCACGGGAACGCACACCGTCGCCCAATTGCTCCCGGAACTTCGAGTGCGCGAGCGCTCGCTGGGCAGGCGGTCGGCAGCATTGCGCGCTTGACCGAACGCCTGTCGGTCCGCCTGCTCGGGATTGCCGCCGCGGCCGAACGCCCGGGACCGCTGCGCGCGACCGCGAGGCCGCGGCGGGCGAAGTGGACGGCTCCGCTCGCCGAGGTCCGCCCGGAGAGCCGCTGCCGACCCGGTAAGCGCTTGACCCGCAGCGCGCGCTCTGCGATACGCGCGGTCCGTTCTCACGAGAGAGCCGCTGGCGCGGAGCCAGGCGCGCCTCGTGGGCGCTTGCCGGGGGGCAAGGATGAACCGGAATGAGATCGCGCTCGCCGCGCTGGTCGCGGCGACGAGCTGGACGGGATGTACGCCCGCGAGGACCGACGGACCCGAGCGGCTGGCTGCGGCGCTCGCCGGCGCCGAGCGAGCGCAGGGCTGCGCAGTGGAGCTTTGGAAGGCCGCCAATCTCGACCCCGAGGAGACCGCGCGGTTGCTGCGGCTCGAGCCCGCCGCGCTCGCGCCGTGGGGAGGCGCCACGCGCGGGGCGGGAGCGGTCCGCACGGCGATCCTCGAGCGCGCGAGGTCGGCGCGGGCGAACGCCTTCGTGGCGCGCGGGCTCGCGTCGCTCGCCGACGTCGCGTCGTCGGATCAGGTCGCGCTCTCCCGGCAGAAGATCGAGGAGAGCCTCACGGCCTCGCGCGCCCTCTGCGACGCGGCCGACGAGCTGCGGACCGGGCCGCTGGCGCAGCGCCGCTGAACGGCGGTGGGGGCCGCGCCGTCGCTACGAGCGGCGCACGAGCTCGCGAAGCCCGGGGGCCTCGCGCCCGGTCCGCGCGACGTACTCCGTGTAGCCGCCGCCGTACGGCACCGGGCCGTCCGGCCCGAGCTCCAGCACGCGGTTCGAGAGCGCCCCGAGGAAGCGCCGGTCGTGGGAGACGAAGAGCATCGTCCCGTCGTACCCGGCGAGCGCCCGGACCAGCATCTCCTTCGTCCCGACGTCGAGGTGGTTCGTCGGCTCGTCGAGGACGAGGAAGTTCGGCGGGTCGTAGAGCATCTTCGCGAGCACGAGGCGCGCCTTCTCGCCGCCGGACAGCACGCGGCAGCGCTTCTCGATCTCGTCGCCGGAGAACCCGAAGCAGCCCGCGAGCGTCCGGAGCGATCCGACCGACGCGCGGGGGAACGCGTCCTGGAGCGTCTCCCAGACGGTCGCCTCCCCGTCGAGGAGCTCCATCGCGTGCTGGGCGAAGTAGCCCATCTTGACGCTGCCGCCGACCGAGACCGCGCCGGCGTCCGCCGCCGTCTCTCCCGCGACGAGCTTGAGGAGCGTGGACTTCCCGGCCCCGTTCGCGCCGAGCACGCACCAGCGCTCGCCCCGGCGGACGAGCAGGTCGAGCCCGTCGTAGACCTTGCGGGTCCCGTAGCGCTTCACCACCGACGACAGCCGCGCGACGTCCTCGCCCGACCGCGGCGCGCCGCGGAACTCGAAGTCCACGGTCCTCCGCACCTTCGGGGGCTCGACCTTCTCGATCTTGTCGAGCTTCTTCACGCGCGACTGCACCTGCGCCGCGTGCGACGCCCGGGCCTTGAAGCGCTCGATGAACGCGAGCTCCTTCTTGAGCATCGCCTGCTGGCGGTCGAACTGCGCCTGCTGGTGGGCGTCGGCGATGGCCCGCTCGCGCTCGTAGAAGTCGTAGTCGCCCGAGTACGTCGTGAGCTCGCCCCCGTCGATCTCGATGATCTTCGAGACCACCCGGTTCATGAACTCCTTGTCGTGCGAGGTCATGAGGATCGCGCCGTCGTACGCCTTCAGGAACTCCTCGAGCCAGATGATCGACTCGAGGTCGAGGTGGTTGGAGGGCTCGTCCAGGAGCATCGCGTCCGGGCGCATGAGCAGGATGCGCGCGAGCGCGACCCGCATCTTCCAGCCGCCCGAGAGCGCGCCGACGTCGCCGTCCATCGCCTCGGCGCCGAACCCGAGCCCGGCGAGGATCTCCCGCGCGCGCGCCTCGAGCGCGTACCCGCCGAGCTCGTCGAAGCGGGCCTGCACGTGGCCGAACCGCTCGACGAGCGCGTCGAGCTCGTCCGCGCGCGCCGGGTCGGCGAGGGCGTGCTCGAGCTCGTGCAGCTCCGCGGCGACCGCCGAGACCGGGCCGGCGCCGTCCATCGTCTCCGCGACCGCGCTCCGCCCGGACATCTCGCCGACGTCCTGCGAGAAGTGGCCGACGGTCATCCCGCGGTCGATCGCGACCTGTCCCTCGTCGGCCTGCTCCTCGCGCGTGACGAGGCGGAACAGCGTGGACTTGCCCGCGCCGTTCGGCCCCACCAGGCCGACCTTCTCGCCGCGGTGGACGACCGCCGAGGCCTCGACGAAGAGGATCTGCCGCCCGTGCTGCTTGGAGATGCCGTCGAACCGGATCACGAGGCTGCGGGTTCTCGCACGTCGCACGGGGTCGGTTCAAGGCGGCCGTCTCCCGGGGAGCCCTCGCGCCCCCGCTCGGCCGTGGGCCACGGCGGGCGGACCGGCTAGCATCGACCCGCCGTGTGGGCGCTCCAGCCGAAGGAGGGGATCGAGGCGTGGCTCGCCGCCGCCGTGTACCTCGCGGCGGTGATCGCGTTCCTGTTCGCGCAGGAGGCGGGGCTCCGCCTCCGGCAGCAGGAGCGGCGCGACTGGTGGGCGGGCAGCGGCCGCGACCTCATCAACGCCGCGGGGCTGCTCGCCATCTCGGGCGGCCTTCGCCTGCTCGGGTTCCCGTGGGCGGGCGCGCTCCTCGTCGGCGGGACGCTGACGCTCCTCATGTTCGGCGCGTCCGTGTTCGTCGCGATCCAGACCTCGACGCGCCACCGGCGCGTGTGGGCGTTCGTCGCGGGGCTCGCCCTCGCGCTGCCCGTGCTGCTACTCCCCGACGTCGTGCTCGGCGCGTTCGGCCGGGTCGCGCTGTCGCTCTTCGGATGGGTCGCTGAGACGCCGGCCGTGTCGCCCGAGGACGCGAACGCGACCGGCTGCGCGAGCGCCTCGACGAGCTGCCCCTCCGAGAGCGAGCCCTGCTCGGCCATCCTGAAGAGGAGCGCGCGGACGCGCCCCTCCCACGCCTCGCTCGGGGCGCCGCGGTCGAACATCACGTGGTAGCGCACCGGGTTCGGGATCACGGAGGCGAGGAACGCGGCCTCCTTCGGGCTGAGCGCGCGCGCGTCCTTCCCGAACCAGTGTCGGGCCGCCGGGCCGATCCCCCAGAGCCCCGGGCCCCACTCCGCCACGTTGAGGTAGATCTCGAGCAGCCTGCGCTTCGGCAGGGACGCCTCGAGCCCGACCGTGATCGCCGCCTCGCGCACCTTCCGCGCGAGGGTGCGCTCGGGCCCGAGGAAGAGGTTCTTCGCGACCTGCTGCGAGATCGTCGAGCCGCCGCGCACGACCCGTCCGCGCTCGGCGCCCTGCGCGAAGGCGTTTCGAAGCTCGTCGAAGTCGAACCCGCTGTGACCGAAGAAGCCGCCGTCCTCGGAGGCGGTCACCGCGCGGACGACGTGCTCGGGGAGCTCGGCGATCGGCACGAAGTCCCGGCTCGGCGGTCCGACCCGGAGCTCCGGGCCGTGGCCGCCGGCGTCGAGCGGCGGCCGGTGCACGAAGGGGTCCGCGAGCGGCCCGCGGCCGCGCAGGCGCGCCCGCTCGCGCAGCGCGCGGAGGTCGAGCGCGGCCGAGATCGTCCACTCGGCGGGGGAGAGGAGCGGCCCCGCCACCTCGAGCCGCGCGTCGAGCGTCCCCGCCGGGCAGGGCGCCTGCGGCGGCAGGGCGAGCGCGGGCGGGAGCGCGGCGAGCGCGGCCGGCCAGTCGACCCGGTCCGCCCGGAGCGCGAGCGAGAACCGGGCGGGCGGCCCCGCCGCGAGCTCGCCGGACGCGTCCACCGTGACGGCGCGGAGGAGCGTGGCCGTGCCGTCCCGCAGGACGACGCGACGCCGGGCGCGATCCCACTCGACGCGCCCCGCGGCCGAGGCCCGGAGCGGCCCGACCGGCTCGGTGCCGATGCGCTCCCCGGCGAGCACGAGCCCCTCGAGCTCGAGCCGCGCGCTCGCGGTGGCGCGCGACAAATCCGCCGGGGCGTCGGCGTCGACCTCGAGCGAGAGCGTGCCTCCCGAGATCGTCGCGCCGGCGCGGGTCCGGAGGGCGGACGGGAGCGCGGCGGCGCCGAGCCCCCGTGCCCGCAGCGTGGCCCGCCAGCGGCCGGAGCCGAGCTCCGCGGCGACGGCGACGCGTCCGCCGGCCGGGAGCGACGCCTCCGCGCGCAGGCGCGGCCCGTCGGAGGAGCGGTCCACGCGCAGGTCCGCGTCGACGGGCCCGAGCTCGACCGGCTCGTCCCCGGACGGGAAGGCGACGACGAGGCCGCGGAGCTTCAGCTTCGGGAGGTCGCGGGCGCCGGCGGGAGCGCCAGGGGCCGCGCCCCGCGGGCTCGCGTCGCGGAGGCGGGCGACGAGGGCGCGGAGGTCGCGGCCGTCCGGGCCGGGGGACACGCGGACGCCGCCGAGGAGGATCGTCGCCGGCTCCGCGCGGCCGCCGAGGAGCGCCGTGAAGGAGGCGCGCGCCATGGCCCGCTCGACGCGGACCACCGGGGGACCGCCCCGGGTCGCGGGGAGCTCGATCGGGCCGAACCAGACCCGGAACAGCGGATCGACGTGGAGCTCGGCGCCGACCGTCACCTCGCCGAGGCGCGCTCGCAGCGCGGCGTCGATGGCGCGGCGGAGGCGCCGCTCGACCGGGTCGCTCGACGCGATCGCCAGCGTCACGAGGTAGACGGCGGCGAGGACGCCGAGCGCGACCGCGAGCCGGCGAACGAGGGCGGGCCGGGGGATCCGGGCGCGGCGCGCGGGGAGGGAGGGCATCGGCGTGCCGTGTCTACCGCCGGAACCTCGAAAACGGAAGAGGGCCGCCGGGTCTCCCCGGCGGCCCTCGAGCGCGATCCGTCGGAACGGATCGGGGGGACTACATCATCCCGCCCATGCCGCCCATGCCACCCATGCCGCCGCCGCCGCCGCCGCCACCACCCGCGGACTCCTCCTTCGGCTTCTCGGCGACCATCGCCATGGTGGTGAGCATCAGCGACGCGACCGAGGCCGCGTTCTGCAGCGCCGAGCGCGAGACCTTGGTCGGGTCGATGACGCCGGCCTTCACGAGGTCCTCGTACTCACCCGTCGCGGCGTTGAAGCCGAACGCGGTCTCCTTCGACTCCTTGACCTTGTTCACGACGATCGACGGCTCGTAGCCGCCGTTCGCCGCGATCTGGCGCATCGGCTCCTCGAGCGAGCGGCGCACGATGTCCACGCCGAACTTCTCGCCCTCGTCCACCGCGGTCTTCTCCATCGCCTTGAGGCAGCGCAGGTACGCGACGCCGCCGCCCGGGACGATGCCCTCCTCGACGGCCGCGCGCGTGGCGTGCAGCGCGTCCTCGACGCGGGCCTTCTTCTCCTTCATCTCGGTCTCGGTCGCCGCGCCGACGTTGATGACGGCGACGCCGCCGACCAGCTTCGCGAGCCGCTCCTGGAGCTTCTCCTTGTCGTAGTCGGAGGTGGTCTCCTCGATCTGGGCGCGGATCGTCTTCACGCGCGCCTCGATGTCGGCCTTCTTGCCGGCGCCGTCGACGATCGTGGTGTTCTCCTTGTCGACCGTGAGCCGCTTGGCGCGGCCGAGGTCCTTCAGCGTCACCTGCTCGAGCTTGAGGCCGAGCTCCTCGGCGATGAGCTTGCCGCCGGTGAGGATCGCGATGTCCTCGAGCATCGCCTTGCGGCGATCGCCGAAGCCGGGCGCCTTGACCGCGCAGACGTGCAGGGTGCCGCGCAGCTTGTTGACGACGAGCGTCGCGAGCGCCTCGCCCTCGACCTCCTCGGCGACGATGAGGAGCGGCTTGCCCGCGCGAGCGACCTGCTCGAGGAGGGGCAGCAGGTCCTTCATGCTCGAGATCTTCTTCTCGTTGATGAGGATGTACGCGTCCTCGAGGTTCGCGACCATCCGCTCGGCGTCGGTCACGAAGTACGGGGACAGGTAGCCGCGGTCGAACTGCATGCCCTCGACCACCTCGAGCGTCGTCTCGAGGCCCTTCGCCTCCTCGACGGTGATGACGCCCTCCTTGCCGACCTTCTCCATCGCCTCGGCGATGATCGTGCCGATCGTCTCGTCGCCGTTCGCGGAGATGATGCCGACCTGGGCGATGTCCTTCTTGCCCTGCGTCGGCTTCGAGAGCTTCTTCAGCTCGGTGACGACGGACTCGACGGCCTTGTCGATGCCGCGCTTGATCTCCATCGGGTTGTGGCCGGCCGCGACGAGCTTCGAGCCCTCGCGGTAGATGGCCTGCGCGAGCACGGTCGCGGTGGTCGTCCCGTCGCCGGCGACGTCGGAGGTCTTCGACGCGACCTCCTTCACCATCTGCGCGCCCATGTTCTCGAACTTGTTCTCGAGCTCGATCTCCTTCGCGACCGTCACGCCGTCCTTGGTGATGGTCGGGGAGCCGAACGACTTCTCGATGACGACGTTGCGGCCCTTCGGGCCGAGCGTCACCTTCACCGCGTCGGCGAGGGTGTTGACGCCCTTGAGGATCGCCTCGCGGGCCTTCTGATCGAAGAGAATTTCCTTGGCTGCCATGTCTTGGACTCCTGGTTCCGGTGTTCCGGTGTTCCGGGTGGGGGGAGGGCTAGCTCTCGATCACGCCGAGGATGTCCTCCTCGCGCATGATGAGGTGCTCCTCGCCGTCGATCTTGATCTCGGTGCCGGCGTACTTCGAGAAGAGGATCCGGTCCCCGGCCTTCACGTCGAGCGGGCGGACCTTCCCGTCCTCCAGGACCTTGCCGTTCCCGCGGCGATCACCTTGCCCTCGATCGGCTTCTCCTTCGCCGTGTCGGGGATGATGATTCCGCCCTTCGTCTTCTCCTCCTCCTGAACGCGCTTCACGATGATGCGGTCCTGCAGCGGCCGGATCTTCATCTGCTACCTCCTCCTGGTGTCGGTGCGCCCTCGCAGGCGGCACGTCGGTAAGATCGTTGGGATGCCTGGCAGTCGTTCAGACGGACTGCCAACGGCGGCGGTATCGTAATCACCACCCCCCGACGTGTCAAGCGAACAGGCTGGTCGCGTAGGAAACCGTCCCCAAAGGCCTTTTTCGCGGAAGCTGGCAGTCGCATGCCTCGAGTGCTCCCCGGAGGCGAGGCGGCCGCGAGGCGTCGCCGAAGGGACGGATTGGCAGTCGAAAAGGTCTTTTGCTACGCGGGGTTGCCGGCCAAGCACCCGAGCGGTACCGTTCAGGGGAAGGGGGCGCAGCGCCCCGGGAGGGACGGGCGCCCGAACAGGCGGCAGGAGGCGCGACGAATGAGCGAGCGGATCCTGGTGGGCAAGACGCCGCACGAATGGTTCCGGGAGATGGTGGCGGAGTCCCTGAGCCACCGCCGGCTCGAGATCCAGGAGGTGACCGAGTTCTACCTCGTGAACCTCCTCGCCGGCTTCCTCGACCGGGAGAAGCTCTTCGTCGAGCAGGAGGACGGGACGGTCGAGGTCGAGCCGCTCGCGATGATCCTGCTGCGGGCGCTCGAGGCCGACCGGCGGACGCGCGCCGCGAGCCTGCGCCGGCTCGGGGACACGGCGCTCTTCGTCTCCGGGTTCTTCGGCGACTCGCTCGCGCGGTCGCTCGTGGACGTGGACTACTACATCGCGATGGGCGAGCGCGCGTACGGGACCCTCGCCGAGACGGAGCGCGGCCTCGACGGGCTCTACGGCGAGCTCGCCGCGCGCTTCGGCCTGTTCGTCGATCTCTTCGCGGAGATCGCGGAGCTCTCGGATCTGCGCTCCAACCGCGGCCTGGTCCGGCTGTACGAGCGGTTCCTCGCGACCCGCGACGCCCGCGTCGCGCAGCGGCTGCGCGAGCGGGGCGTCGCCCTGTTCGCGGGGCCCGGGAAGCCGCGCAGGGGGCTCCCGCAGTGAGCAGAGGGGCGGAGACGATCGGGTTCCTGCAGCGCGAGCTCGAGGCGATCTACGGGGTCGAGGCCCCGCGGGTGGAGGAGTTCCTCGTGGGCTCCGACACCGCGCGCGCCGCGGGGCACGCGCCGCGGGCGCCCGAGGAGCTGCTCGTGCTCGAGGGGAGGGACGAGGTCGCGGTGGGCCTGTACCTCGCGCCCGGCGTCGTCGCCGGCGCCGGCGAGGCGGACCCGCACGACCCGCGCCCCCGCCTGACCGCCCGCGGCGCCCTCGGCCACGTCGCCTGCGCGGCGGAGGGCGTGTCCCACTTCGTCTACCTCGCGACGCGCGCCGCGGCCGGGCGGCGCGTCTCGCTCCTCGAGCTCGAGGTGCAGGCGGAGGTGGACAAGTTCGCGCTGCTGCTCCTGCACCTCTGGCGCCGGGGCCTGCGCCGGATGAGCCCCGCGCTGCGGGGCAGGCTCTTCGCGGGTGTCCGGTACCACGCCTGGCTCGGCGTGGAGGAGCGCGCGCGCTACGAGCAGGCGAACCGGCTCGGCGGCGGCTACGCCCGGTGGCTCGAGGGCCGCTACGTCGAGGAGCGCCGACATCGACGGGCTGCTGCGCGAGCTGCGGCGCACGTACCGGCGCGGCGGGGACGAGAAGCTCGCCTACCTCGGCACGCGGACGGTGCAGTAGGAGCGGGGGCCGCTCGCTCGCCTCGTGGCAACGAGAAAGGGCGCGCCGTTGCGGGCGCGCCCTCGCTGGGTCCGGCGGGATCCGGGGCTACCGGAGCGTGCGCGTCTGGCCGGCCGGGATGGTCGCCTTCTCCTTGTCGAACTTCCCGGAGAGCGCGTCGCGCACCGAGCGGTCGAACCGGACCTTGCCCGTGGCGATCTCGCGGAGCGACAGCACCGGCGGCTTGTTCTTCATGTTGGCCATGAGCGGCCGGGCGCCGGCCATGAGCTGACGGGTCCGCTTCGTCGCGAGCAGGACGAGCGCGAAGCGGTTGTCCACCATCGGCAGGCAGTCTTCGACTGTGACGCGGGCCATGAATCGCCTTCCTTGGAACGGCGGCTACTTCCGCCGGACGAGGGGCGGAACATATGCGGGGCCGTCCCGCGGGTCAACTTGCCCGGGCCGGGGCCCCCCTCATGCCTTCCAGAAGCCGCCCGCGCCCGCGCCGTCCTTGCGCTGGTCGTGCCCGGGGTCGAGCTTCACGAACGTGCACATCTCGTTCAGCCGCGAGTAGATGCGGTCCCCGACGCGGCGGGGCAGGGTCATCGACTCCGCCTCGCGGGCGAAGTCCGCCGACCGCGTGTTGCGCATCCCCGGGGTGTCCTTCACCGGGCTCTCGCGCTCCTCGAGGAAGTAGTTCGTCGCGAACAGCGTCGCGAGGCCGGAGTTGAAGCGGCGGCTGATGAGCTCGTCGAGCATCGAGCGCTCCCACTCCGTGCCGCGCTCCTTCCCGAGCTCGTCGATCGCGAGCACCGGCACGTGCAGGAGACCCCGCAGGACGTCCATGTGTCCGCGGTGATCCGAGAACCCGGCCTTGATGTCCGAGAGCAGCAGCATGAACTCGACGTAGCGCCCCGAGATCCCCTTCTCGAGCGCGAGGTACCGCAGCGCCGCCACGAGGAGGTGCGTCTTGCCGGCGCCGGGGCGGCCGTAGAGGAGGAAGCCCTTGGTCGGCGCGTCCTTGCGGAACTTGCGGGCGAAGTCCTCGGAGACGACGCGGGCCCGCTGGTGGTCCTGCGACCAGCTCTTGAAGTTCTCGAAGGACGCCTTCGCGATGGCCGCCGGGATCCCGATCTGGTTGAAGACCGCGATCCGCTCGTCGAGGTGGCGGCAGGAGCACTCCTGCGCGACGTGGGACGAGCCGGCGGGGACGAGCGTGTACCCGCTCTCGTTGCAGCGGGGGCAGGCCTGCTGGCAGGCGCAGCGGCGGGCGCGCGCGGCGTGCCCGAGCACCTGCTCGACGACGTAGCCGCACCCGCCGCAGGTGCACGAGCTCGAGCTCTCGGGCGTGGCGGGCATGGCGGGGGCGGAGTCTACACGGATCCGCGGAGGCACGTGAGCCCCGCCGCCCGGCAGAGATCGGCGAGGTGTGCGCGGAGGGCGTCGCGGTAGGCCCGCGGGCTCGCGCCGCGGGCTCGCGCGCCCGCGAGGAGGCGGACGCGAGGCCCGAGCGCGCGCCGCTCGGGCGCGGGGAGGCCGCGGAGCCAGGCGGAGAGGATGTGCGCGTCGGCCGCCGCGAGCGCCGCCTCGACGCGCTCGAGCGGCGAGCCGGGGTGCGCCGCGGCCGACGCGAGCGCGAGCCACGCCGCGCGATACCCCTCTCGTCGCTCCTCGGCCGAGCCGTGCCCGGCGTTCGCGAGGAGGTCGCGGGCCGCCGCGAGCCGCGCCGCGGCGGCGCCCTCCTCGCCGGGCGGGGCGGGCGCGTCCCCGACGCGGGCGGCCTGGTACGCGCGCCACTCGTCGTCCACCGCGAACCGGAGCGCCCGGATCGAGCGCGGGACGCCGGCGCGCCGCTCGGCGAGGTCCTCGAGCCCGCGGCGGAGGCCGCGGCAGACGATCGCGACGGGGAGCCCGCGCCGCTCCCACTCGGCGACGACGTCCTGGTCGAGCGGCGAGAGCATGAGGCCCGCGCCGCGGAGGCCGAGGAAGTACTCGGCGACGACCGCCTGGTAGTCGAGCGCGTCGGCGGGGAGATCGGACATCGGGGACGATTCTAGGACCCGGGTACGACGGGCGGGTCGCGGTCGGGGTCGCGGTCGGGTCGCGGTCGGGGTCGCGGTTGGGGTCGAGGTCGCGGTCGTGGTCCCGCCCCCGCTCACTCCTTCAGCGCCACGATGACCTCTCCCGCGGTCTGCAGCCTCCTCGCGGGATCCTTCTCGAGCAGCCGCTCCGCCAGCGCCGCGAGCCGCACGTCCGCCCCCGGGTTCGACGACGCGACGATCGAGGGACGGGCGGTGAGGATCTCCCTCCACAGCCCGAGGGGATCGCTGGACGTGAACGGCGGCGCGCCGGTGAGGAGCTCGTACAGCATGACCCCGAGGCTGTAGAGATCGCTCCGCGCGTCCACCGCGTGCCCCTGCGCCTGCTCCGGCGACATGTAGCGGTACGTCCCCACGATGCGCCCGGTCTGCGTGAGCCCGTCCTCCGCCTCGGCCGCCGACTTCACGAGCCCGAAGTCCATCAGCCGGGCGCGGCGCAGGTCGTCCACCATGATGTTCGAGGGCTTCAGGTCGCGGTGGACGAGTCCCCTCCGGTGCACGTACGCGAGCGCGTCCGCGACCTGCGAGAGCGCGACGCGCATCCGCTCGATCCGCGACGGCCGGTTGAGCGCCTCGCGGATCTCCGGCGGGAGGAGCGAGCGCGGCGGCGTGCTCTGTGGGGTCCCCACGCTCGGCGGCATGACCGAGACGCCGTACGGCTCGGTGTCCGGCTCGTCCATCATCGCGGCGAGCGCGCGGATCGCGTCCGGTCCGACGTCGAGGTCCGGCGGCGAGCCCGGGCTGCCCGGCGCCGCGTCCTCGAGGTCGAACCCGATCGGCGCGAGGTCCTCGTCGTCGATGACGGGCGAGAGGTACGCGCGGAGATCGAGCCCCTCGACCAGCTCCATCGCGAGGAAGGAGTAGCCCTCCGACACCCCGGCGTCGAAGACGCGGACGACGTGGGGGTGGTCGAGCGCGCGGAGCACGTCGTACTCCCGCGCGAGGCGCCGCGCCGCGATCGCGTCCACCGCGGGGGCCGGGCCGAGCACCTTCACGGCCGCGAGCGCGCCGGTGGTGTCGTGGCGCGCGCGATACACCGTTCCGATGCCCCCCCGCCCGATCACGGAGAGAATCACGTAGGGGCCGACGCGCCGAGGAGGCACCGGGATCGACGATAGAGAGCCGTGACAGGGAAATCAAACCCGGGGGAAGGACCCGGCCGGGCGTGCTATAAGCCGCGCGTGACGGAGCGATCTCTCGTCGACGAGCTCGAGGCGCGCGTGCGCACGCGCCCGCTCCCCCGCCACGTCGCGATCATCATGGACGGGAACGGCCGCTGGGCGGAGGCCCAGGGGCTGCCGCGGGTGGCCGGTCACCGGGCGGGCGCCGACGCGGTCCGGGCGATCACGCGCGCCGCCCGCCGGATCGGCCTCGAGGCCCTCACGCTCTACGCCTTCTCGACCGAGAACTGGGGTCGCCCGGAGCCGGAGGTCGAGGCGCTCATGCACCTGCTCGCCGAGTTCCTCGAGTCCGAGCGCGGCGAGATGATGCGGAACGGCATCCGCCTGAACGCCATCGGGGACCTCGAGCGGCTGCCCGAGGCCGTGCGGGAGAAGCTCCGGTCGGTCCGCGCCGAGACCGCCGCGAACGGCGGCATGACCCTCACGCTCGCCCTCTCCTACGGCGGCCGCCAGGAGCTCGTGCAGGCGGCCCGGCGCGCCGCCGCCGCGAAGGGCGCGGCGCTCGACGCGTCCGACCTCGAGGCGGCGCTCTGGACCGCGGGGCTGCCGGAGCTGGAGCTGCTCGTCCGGACGAGCGGCGAGCGGCGGATCTCGAACTTCCTGCTCTGGCAGTGCGCGTACGCGGAGCTCGTCTTCACCGACGTGCTCTGGCCCGACTTCCGCGACGGCGAGCTCTTCGCCGCGATCGCCGAGTTCCAGGCGAGGGAGCGGCGGTTCGGGATGACCGGGGCGCAGCTCGCCGGCAGCCGGGAGTGACGTGGGCGCGCTCGACCCGAAGAACCGTCGCAACCTCTTCCTGCGCGTCGCGTCGGCGGCGGTCCTCTTCCCGATCGCGGTCTGGCTGACGGTCCTCGGAGGCTGGCCGTTCGCGTTCCTCGCCGCGGTCGGGGCTGCGATCTCGGCCGGAGAGCTCGTCCTGATGTTCGGGACGATCGGGGTCGGCGAGGCGTTCGGGATCGGCGTCGCGGGCGCGATCCCGCTCATGGCGGCGTTCGGCAACGGCGGCGCGCTCCTCCCGGGCTGGTCGGGGCTCGCGCTCGCCGCGGCGACCGTCATCGTCCTCGCCGTCTTCCTCTTCCGGCAGGCGCCGCTCGAGCAGATCCCGCGGTCGATCGCGGTCGTGACGCTCTCCTGGCTCTACTGCGGGCTGCTCGTCGCGTCGCTCGTCGGGCTCCGCCTCCGCTTCGGCGTGGGCTGGGTGATCCTCTCCTTCGTGGTCACGTGGCTGAACGACACGTTCGCCTACTTCGCCGGCCACGCCTTCGGGAAGCACAAGCTCTTCGAGCGGATCTCCCCGAAGAAGACCTGGGAGGGCTTCGCGGGCGGGGCGGTCGGGAGCGTCGTGGGCGCCCTCGTCGCCCGCTGGCTCCTGCTGGGGAACGAGCTGACCCCGAGCTCGGCCGTGGTCGTCGGGCTCGGCGCCGCGGTGCTCGGCCCGCTCGGCGACCTCGCGGAGTCGATGGTGAAGCGGGCGGCCGGCGTGAAGGACTCGTCGCGGATCATCCCGGGCCACGGCGGGCTGCTCGACCGGATCGACGCGCTCCTGTTCGTGGCGCCGTGGGTCTACGTCTGCGCCGTGTACGTCTCGCGGGTCCTCTGAGCTCCAGCCCGGCCGGCCCCTTTCGCCGTGCCCGGCGCCCCGTGCTAGAGATCCGGCCGTGAAGCGCGTCGCCATCCTCGGCTCGACCGGGTCCATCGGCGTCCAGGCGCTCGACGTGGTGGGCCGCTTCCCCGACCGCTTCGAGGTGGTGACCCTCGCCGCGGGGCGGAACGCGGCCCGGCTCGCGGAGCAGGTGCGCCGCTTCCGGCCCCGGCTCGTGGCGGTCGCGGACGAGCAGGTGGCGCGCGAGCTGCGCGCGCTCGTCCCCCCGGGCGTCGACGTGCTCTCGGGCGACGCGGGGGCCGTGGCGGCCGCGACGCACCCGGACGTCGAGTTCGTCGTGGCGGCGATCTCCGGCGCGGCGGGGCTCCGGTCCACCGCCGCGGCGATCGAGGCGGGGAAGGCCATCGGCCTCGCGAACAAGGAGTCGCTCGTGCTCGCCGGCGAGCTGCTGGTGCGCCGCGCGGAGAGCCGCGGCGTCACGATCCTCCCGATCGACTCCGAGCACAGCGCGATCCACCAGTCGCTCGCCGGGCACAACCGCGACGAGGTGCGGCGGCTCATCCTGACCGCGTCGGGCGGGCCGCTCCGGACGGTGCCGGAGGCCGACCTCCGCGACGTCACGCCCGCGCGCGCCCTCAAGCACCCGAACTGGTCGATGGGCGACAAGATCACGATCGACTCCGCGACCCTCATGAACAAGGGGCTCGAGGTCGTCGAGGCGCGGTGGCTGTTCGGGGTCGAGCCGCGCCGCATCGACATCGTCGTCCACCCCGAGTCGATCGTGCACTCGATGGTCGAGTACATCGACGGCTCGATGGTCGCGCAGCTCGGGGTCTCCGACATGCGCGGCCCGATCAGCTACGCGCTCGGCCACCCCGACCGGCTCCCCCTCGACCTGCCCCCGCTCGACCTCGCGCGGCTCGGGAAGCTCTGCTTCGAGGCGCCGGACGCGGCGCGCTTCCCCGCGTTCACGCTCGCCTACCGCGCGCTCGAGATCGGCGGCACCGCGCCCGCGGTCCTCTCGGGCGCGGACGAGGGGGCGGTCGCCGCGTTCCTCGCGGGGCGCTGCCGCTTCACCGACATCGCGGAGCTCTGCGCGGCCGCGCTCGAGGCGCACGCCGCCGAGCCCCTCCGCTCCGTCGAGCAGGCGCTCGCGGCGAGCGACTGGGGCCGGCGCGAGGCGGAGCGGCGGGTCCGGAGGTGACGCGTCCGGGGCCCACGCGAGGCGGACCCCCCGCGCGCCACCGCGCGGCGCGCCGGGCGGCGAGCCGCTAGACTGTCCCGAGAATGCCCTCGGCCATCCTCCAGGTCGGCGCCATCGTCCTGTTCCTCGGGGGGCTGATCTTCGTCCACGAGCTCGGCCACTTCCTCGTGGCGAAGGCGCTCGGGGTGAAGGTGCTCCGGTTCTCGATTGGGTTCGGCCCCCGCGCGCTCGGGTTCACGCGGGGCGAGACCGAGTACTGGCTGTCCGTCTTCCCCCTCGGCGGGTACGTCAAGATGGCGGGCGACGTGGGGGAGGACCCCGAGCAGGTCGCCCCCGAGGACCGGGGCCGCGGCTACCTCGATCAGTCGCCCTGGCGCCGGCTCGCCATCTCGTTCGCCGGGCCGGGGATGAACCTCGTCTTCCCCCTCTTCGTGTACCTGGCGCTCGCGGTGGCGGAGAACGGCAACCCCGTGCCGGGCCCGTTCATCGGCACGGTCGCGCCGGGATCGCCCGCCGCGGTGGCCGGGCTGCGCCCCGGCGATCGCATCCTCTCGGTCGCCGCGCCGGGCGGGCCCGCGCGTCCGGTGCGCCGGTTCGGCGACCTGCGGGCGCTCGTGTCGCCGCACCCGGAGGCCCCGCTCGTGTTCCGGGTGGAGCGCGACGGCGCGGAGCTGCCGCCCCTGACCATCGTCCCCTCGCTCGAGCTCGACCGGAATCCGATCGAGACGCTCCGGCGCGGCATCCTCGGCGTCTCGGCGACCTATGCGCCGGCGCTCGTCGCGCCGGTCCGGCCCGGCGCGGCGGGAGCCCTCGAGCCGTTCGATCTCGTGGTCGCGGCGGGTGGCCGGCCGGTGCGGCACGTCGGCGACCTCGAGCGCGCGGCCGCCGCGGCAGCCTGCGCTCCGCTCGACCTCGAGGTGATCCGCGAGCGCCCGGTCGCGCTCCCGGGCGCGACGCTCGCGACGCCGAGCGCGGAGAAGCTCGCGGCGGTGCCGACCTGCGACGCGGAGCGGCGCCCCTCCTTCCTCCCCGCGGATCCCGCCCTCTCGACCTTCATCGCGGCGGTCGAGCCCGGCAGCCCGGCCGCCCGCGCGGGGCTCCGTCGCGGCGACGCGATCGCGTCCGTGAACGGCAAGCCGGTGCGGTCGTTCCGCGACATCAACGCGCTCTCCGCCGAGTTCCTCCCGCAGTCGCCGGTCGGGACGGCGGCGCGCGAGCCCGCCGAGGTCCGGCTCGCGCTCGCCGACGGGCGCACGGTGTCGCTCGTGCCCGCGACGGAGAAGTTCGTCGACGAGATCACGCGCGAGGAGAAGAGCCGGTTCGTCCTCGGGTTCCACCCGGACCGCCGCGGGATCGTGGATCCGGCGGCGCTCGTCGTCGAGAAGGTCCCGCTCGTCCGGAGCGCGCCGGAGATGCTCGCGTTCGCCTGGGAGCAGCTCTCCACCGTCGTGCGGCTGACCTTCAAGGGGATCCTGAAGCTCTTCACCGGCCAGATCAGCTTCAAGACGGTCGGCGGGCCGCTCATGCTCTTCTCGATCGCGACCGAGGCGGCGGAGGAGGGGCTCTCGAGCTTCCTCTTCCAGATGGCGCTCATCAGCGTGAACCTCGGGCTCATGAACCTCCTGCCGATCCCGGTCCTCGACGGCGGGAACATCGCGCAGGCGCTGCTCGAGGCGGTCACCCGCCGGCCGCTCTCCGCGCGCGCGCGGACCGTCGCCCAGGGCATCGGGCTCGCGCTCCTCGTCACGCTGATGCTGTTCGTGTTCAAGAACGACATCGTCCGCCTCATGGGTTAAGAACCCGGGGATGCTCGTCGCCGCCGTCGACACCGCGACCCTCACGCTCTCGTGTGCGCTGGTCGACGTCGCGCCGGGCGTGCCGCCCCGCAGCCGCTGCGACAGGACCGAGCACCTCGGCGCGGCCCGCGGCTCGAAGGCCGGCCGGCGCGCGCCGGAGGCGGGCGGACCCTCGCCGGAGCAGGGCTCGCGCTCGACGCACAGCGCTCGCCTCCCGCAGGCGCTCGTCGACCTGCTGGAGGCGGAGGGGCTCGGGATCCCCGACCTCGAGGGCTACGCGATCGGGCTCGGCCCCGGGTCCTTCACCGGGCTGCGGATCGGCCTCGCGACGTGGAAGGGGCTCGCGTACGCGAACCGGCGCCCCATCGCGGGCGCGTCGAGCCTCGCCGCGATGGCGCTCGCCGCGGCGCCGGACGCCGAGCCCGGCGCGGTGCTGGTCCCCCTCCTCGACGCGCGGAAGGGGGAGGTCTACGCGGGCTTCTATCGCGTGCGCGACGGCGGGATCGTGGAGCTCGCGGACGACGCCGCGCTCGCGCCGCCCGCGCTGGCGGCGCGGCTCGGCGAGCTCGCCACGGCCGGCGGCCGCCCGGTGGCGTTCGGCGAGGGCTTCGACGCGTACGCGAGCGCGCTCGCCGGCGTCCCCCGGCTCTCGACCGCGATCGCGACGCCGCCCGCGCTCGCGATCGCCGCCCTCGTCGCGGATCGCCTCGCGACCGCGGCCTACGACGCGCAGGCCCTGTTCGCGCTCGAGCCGCGCTACGTCCGCGCGAGCGAGGCCGAGCTCAAGTTCCCGAAGGGGATCGGGCCGGGCTCCGGGGTCTAGCGGTGCACGTCTTCGTCACCGGCGCGACCGGGCTCATCGGCCGCGCGCTCTGCCCGGCGCTCCTCGCGCGCGGCCACACGGTCACGGCGCTCTCCCGCGCGCCCGGCGCGGGGCGGCTGCCGCCCGCCGTCCGCGTCGTCGCCGGGGATCCGGCGCGGCCCGGGCCGTGGCAGGCCGAGCTCGAGCGCGCCGACGCCTGCGTGAACCTCGCGGGCGAGTCGCTCGACGCGCGCTGGACGACGGCGCGGAAGCGCGGCTTCGTCTCGAGCCGGGTGGACTCGGCGCGCACCGTGGCCGACGTCCTCCGGGAGCGCGGCCCGGCCGTGCTCGTGTCCGGGAGCGCCGTCGGGTTCTACGGGGATCGCGGCGACGAGCTCCTCGACGAGGGCGCCGCGCCCGGGCAGGGGTTCCTCGCCGAGCTGTGCCGCGACTGGGAGGCCGCCGCGCTGCGCGCGGCGCCGCGCGCGCGCGTCGTGCTCGTCCGGACCGGGATCGTGCTCGCGGCGGAGGGCGGGGCGCTCCCGCGGATGGCCCGCCCCTTCCGCCTGCTCGCGGGCGGCCCGCTCGCCGGGGGCGCGTTCTTCCAGCCGTGGATCCACCTCGCCGACGAGATCGGGCTCCTCCTGCTCGCGCTCGAGGACGCCCGCGTCAGCGGACCGCTCAACGCGACCGCCCCCGAGCCCGCGCGGAACCGCGACGTCGCGCGCGCCATCGGCCGGGTGCTCTCGCGCCCGAGCCTGGTCCCGACGCCCGCGCTCGCGATCCGGCTCGCCATCGGGGAGATGGCGAGCGTCGTGCTCGCGAGCCAGCGCGTCGTCCCGCGCAGGGCGCTCGAGCTGGGGTACGCGTTCCGGTTCCCCGCGCTCGAGCCGGCGCTGCGGGACCTCCTCCGCTGACCGGACGCCCGCCGGGGACGACCGGTCGCACCCCGGATCCGTCCCGTCGCCCCGGACGCCCGTTGAACCTGCCCCTGCGCGCGGCTAGCTTGGGTCCCAATGGCCCGCGCCCAGGATCCCCGCGCCGACGTCGAGGCGCTCCCGCCGCAGTACCGTAGCTTCTGGGACGACGCGAGGGCCGCGCTGCCCGACACGCGGCTGTTCTGCGACCCGCTCCGCACGCTGGCCTACGGCACCGACGCGAGCTTCTACCGGCTCGTGCCCCGGATCGTGGCCCGCGTCAGCTCGATCCCGGAGCTGCAGGCGCTCGTGGCGGCCGCGCGCCGGCACGGGACGCCGCTCACCTTCCGCGCGGCGGGCACGAGCCTCTCCGGCCAGGCCGTCACCGACTCGGTCCTCGTCCAGCTCGACGGCTGGAAGGGCCGGCGCGTGCTCGACGGCGGGCGCACCGTCGTCCTCGAGCCCGGGGTGGTCGGCGCGGACGCGAACGCGCTGCTCGCACCCCTCGGGCGCAAGATCGGGCCCGACCCCGCCTCGATCGCGACCTGCCAGATCGGCGGGATCACCGCGAACAACGCGAGCGGCATGTGCTGCGGGACGGCCCAGAACAGCTACCGGACGGTCCGCGCGCTGAAGCTCGTCCTCGCGGACGGCACCCTCGTGGACACGGGCGATCCGGCGTCGCGCGGGGCGTTCGCGGCGTCGCACCGCGCGCTCCTCGACGGGATCGCCGGGCTCCGCCGCGAGATCCTCGCCGACGCGCCGCTCGCGGCGCGCATCCGCGAGAAGTACCGGATCAAGAACACCACCGGGTACGGGCTGAACTCCTTCGTGGACTTCGAGGATCCGATCGACGTCCTCGTCCACCTGATGGTGGGGTCGGAGGGGACGCTCGCCTTCATCGCCGAGGTGACGTTCGAGACGGTGGAGGAGCACGCGCACAAGGCGAGCGCGCTCGTCCTCTTCCCCGACGTCGAGACCGCCGCGCGCGGGACGCAGCGGCTCGCGCTGGAGCGGGGCGAAGGAGGCGTCTCCGCGGTCGAGATGATGGACCGCGCGTCGCTCCGCGCGGTCGAGGCGAAGCCCGGCCTCCCGCCCGTGCTCCGCACGCTCCCCGAGGGTGCCTGCGCGCTGCTCGTGGAGGTGCGCGCGGCGGACCCCGCCGGCCTCGCGGCGGCGGTGGCGCGGGCGACGGCGCGCCTCGACGGCCTCCCGGTGCTCGAGCCGATCGCGTTCACGGCCGTGAAGGCCGAGTACGAGCGGCTCTGGGACGTGCGGCGCGGCCTCTTCCCGGCGGTCGGCGCGGCCCGGAAGATCGGGACGACCGTCGTCATCGAGGACGTCGCGTTCCCGATGGAGCACCTCGCGGCCGGCACGGTCGAGCTGCAGCGGCTCTTCGCGGAGCACGGGTACACCGAGGGGATCATCTTCGGCCACGCGCTCGACGGGAACCTCCACTTCGTGTTCACGCAGGGCTTCGAGGACCCCGCCGAGGTCGCGCGCTACGGCCGCTTCATGGACGAGGTCTGCGAGCTCGTCGCGGTCCGGTTCGGCGGCTCGCTCAAGGGCGAGCACGGGACCGGCCGGAACATGGCGCCGTTCGTCGCGATGGAGTGGGGCGAGAAGGCGACCGGGATCATGCGGCGCGTGAAGGCGCTGCTCGATCCGGGCGGGCTCCTCAACCCCGGCGTCCTCCTGAACGACGACGCGAAGGTGCACCTGAAGCACCTCAAGGCGCTGCCGCACACGCACGACCTGGTGGACCGCTGCACGGAGTGCGGGTTCTGCGAGCCGAAGTGCCCGTCGCGCGCGCTCACCCTCACGCCTCGCCAGCGCATCACGGTCCGGCGCGAGATCTCCCGCGCCACGGCGGCCGCGGAGGGGGAGCGCGCCGCGCGCCTCGAGCGGGACTACGGCTACCTCGGGGACGACACCTGCGCGGCCGACGGGATGTGCGCGACGGCGTGCCCGGTCGGCATCGACACGGGGAAGCTCACGAAGGCGCGGCGCGCCGACGGCCGCTCCGGCTTCGCGCGGTCGATCGCGGGCCTCGCGGCGAGCCACTTCTCCCTGACCACGACGCGCGATGCGCGCCGGGCTCGCCGCGATGCGCGTCGCGCCCGGGCTGCCGGTGCTCCGCGACGCGCTCCCCCGGGCGGCCCACGGGCCGTGGCGGGACGTCGTGCGCGGCCGCGACCGCGCGGTCGTCTACTTCCCGGCCTGCGTCGCGCGCACGATGGGCGCGGCGCCGGGCGACCCCGATCCGCGGACGGTCACCGAGGCGATGTGCTCCGTGCTCGACAAGGCGGGGTACGACGTCCGCTTCCCTCCGGGGCTCTCCGAGCTCTGCTGCGGGCTCTCGTTCGAGTCGAAGGGCTTCCCCCGGACCGCCGACGAGAAGACGCGTGAGCTCGAGCGCGCGCTCCTCGTCGCGACGGACGGCGGCCGGCTGCCGGTGGTCTGCGACACGAGCCCTTGCGCGCAGCGGATGAAGGCGACGCTCGATCCCCGGCTCGAGGTGTTCGAGTCGGTCGAGTTCGTCCACGATCGGCTCCTCGACCGGCTCCGCTTCGCGCGGAGCGCCCGGGCCGATCGCGCTCCACGTCACCTGCAGCACCACGAAGATGGGGCTCGAGCCGAAGCTCCGCGCCCTCGCCGCCGCCTGCGCCGAGCGGGTCGTCGTTCCTCCGACCGGGTGCTGCGGGTTCGCCGGCGACAAGGGGTTCACGACGCCGGAGCTGAACGCCTCGGCGCTTCGCGACCTCCGCGCCGCGGTCCAGGGGTGCGGGCGCGGGTACTCCAACTCGCGCGGCTGCGAGATCGGGCTCACCACGCACGCCGGGATCGCGTATCAATCGCTCGTGCACCTCGTCGACGCCTGCACGACCGCGATCGCGGCCGGAGCCTCGAGCGGGGTCGGCGCGGGAGCCGCAGCCGGAGCGGCGCCGTGACGGCCCCTCACGCCCCGCTCGCGCTCGCGCTCGTCGGCGCGACCGGCACGGTGGGGCGCACCGTCCTCGAGGTCCTCGACGCCCTCGACGTGTCGGTGAGGACGCTCCGGGTCTTCGCGTCCCCCCGCTCCGCGGGGACGACGCTCTCGTTCCGGGACGACGACCTGCGCGTCGAGACGCCGCGCGAGGGCTCGTTCCGGGGCTGCGACGTCGCGATCTTCTGCGCCGGCGCCGCGGTCGCGCGGGAGTGGGCGCCCCGCGCCTGGGCGGAGGGCTGCGCGGTCGTGGACGACTCGCCCGCGTTCCGCGCCGAGGCCGACGTGCCGCTCGTCGTGCCCGAGGTGAACGGCGGCGCGGCGGCGGGCTACCGCGCGCGCGGGATCGTCTCGAGCCCCTCGTCCACCGTGACCGCGCTCGCGCTCGCGCTCGCGCCGCTGCGGGACGCCGCCGGGCTCCGGCGCGTGGTCGTCGCCACGTACCACTCCGCGTCCGGGCTCGGCCAGGGCGGCGTCGAGGAGCTCGAGCGCGAGGCGCGCGACCTCCTGAACCTGCGCGAGCCGGATCCCGCCGCGCGCTTCCCGCACCGGCTCGCGTTCAACGTGATCCCGCAGGTCGGCGCCTTCCTCGAGGGCGGCGCCACCGAGGAGGAGGAGAAGATCGTCCGCGAGACGCGGAAGGTGCTCGGCGACCCCGCGCTCGCGATCGCGGCGACGGCGGTCCGGGTCCCGGTCTTCTTCGGCCACTCCGCGGCGGTGAACGTCGCGACGGCGCGCCCGCTCGGCGCGGTGGCCGCCCGCGCGGCGATCGCGAAGGCGCGCGGGGTGAAGCTCGTCGACGATCCCTCGCAGCGCGTCTACCCGATGCCGATGCTCGTCGGGAGCGAGGACGCGGCGCTCGTCGGCCGCGTGCGGGACGATCCTTCCCAGGAGAACGGGCTCGACCTGTTCGTCTCCATCGAGAACACGCGCAAGGGCGCCGCGACGAACGCCGTGCAGCTCGCGCAGCTGCTCGCGCCGCGCGGCGGCTGACAAATTGGCACCGGGCCGCGACGCCGGGTGACAATTTGTCGGGCGCGCGCCCGACCGCGCACCCGCGCGCCGCAAAACGAGAGTGGGTTCGCGAACGTCGCCGCCTTGCCATCGTGGCGTTCCGCTTGCAGAATCGCGCTCTCATGAGACGCGCCTGGCTGCTCGCATTCCTCGTTGCGTCCCCCGTGGCGCTCGCGCAGACGCCTCCGACCCCGACCGCCGGGCAGATCACGGTCGGCGAGGTCCTGCACACGAGCACGGACAAGTTCATCAACGCGACCGAGTGCAACGGCGCCGGGACCGTCCGGCTGGCGTGGAGGATCGCCGGCTTCCCGACGAACGGCAGCGGCGTGACGTGGACGCTCTACGCCGCGAACAAGGACACCACCGGCGCGTGCCCGAAGAGCACGGACTCGAACATCACCGCCGGGCCGGTGTCCGCGGTCGTCGCCCCGAACGGCGCCATCAACCCGATGACGGACGCCACGTACGCGACGAGCGTCATCGTCGCGACGGCCGGGAAGGGCGCGTGCAACCAGAGCGCGCCCGAGGACATCTTCCTCTGCGCGGAGGGCGTCGGGCTCGACCCGAGCGGCGTCTCGTCCATCCTCGGGCAGGCGCGCGGGAAGCTCACGCTGGATCTCAGGGCGCCCGTGGCGACGTCCGCGGCCTCCGCGTCGCCCGGCGAGAACGCGATCAACGTGAGCTGGGCCGCGCTCCCCGCCACGGCCGATCCGGGGGCGGACTACTACCTCGTGGACGCGCAGCAGATCGGCACCACCACCGCGGCGTTCGACCCGCAGCCGATCCACACCTCCGGCCCGGTGACGGGGGACGCGCTGCGCCTCAGCGGGCTCGTGAACTCGGTCGTGTACCAGGTGCGCGTCTTCACCTTCTCGGCGGCGGACAACCGGAGCAGCTGGGAGCCCGCGAACGTGATCACGGCGATGCCGGAGCCCGTGAACGACTTCTGGGAGGGGTACCAGGCGGCGGGCGGGCAGGAGCAGGGCGGGTGTGCCTCCGGCCTCGCCGGCCCGCTCGGCCTCGCCGCCGTCGCCGGAGCCCTCGCCCTTCGCCGGAGGCGGAAGTGAAGCGGCATCGCCGTCGCGCTCCTCGCCGCCGCGCTCGCCACGACCGCGCGCGCCCAGTCGCCGTCGCCGCGCTGGGGCTCGTTCGAGCTCGCGGGAGGGCCGTACCGCCCGGACATCGACTCCGAGTTCACGACCAGGCCCGGGGAGTGGGAGAAGACGTTCGGGAGGTCCCGCGACTGGATGTTCCGCGTCGGCCTCTCGAAGGCGCTCCTCACCGGGGTGGGGACGCTCGAGGTCGGCCTGCAGACGGGCTACTTCCAGAAGAAGGGGTTCGGCCAGTTCGCCGCCGGCGGCGGCGCGTCCGGAGACCGGACGAAGTTCAGCATGATCCCGACGAACGCGACGCTGACCTACCGGTTCGACCTCGCTCGCGGATCGCTATGGCGTCCCGCTCGCGCCGTACGTCCGGGTCGCGCTCGAGCGCTACAACTGGTGGATCAACGACGGCGAGGGCAAGACCGCGAAGAGCGGCGCCACGAACGGCTGGTCGGTCGCGGGCGGGCTCGCGCTCCTGCTCGACGTGTTCGACCCGACGCTCGCGCGCGAGCTCGACAGCGACACCGGCATCAACCACACGTACGTCTTCTTCGAGGCGAGGAAGACCCGCGTGGACGACTTCGGGTCGAGCTCGAGCTGGAACCTGTCCGACGACCGGATCTCGCTCGCCGGCGGCCTGCTGTTCGTGTTCTGAGCGCCGGGGAGAGGGCCGGGAGAGGGGAATCAGAGCTTCCGGTGCTTCAGCGCCGGGAGCTCCGCGCGGACCCGCTCGAGCCGGGCGCGGTTGAACGGCGCGACGCACACGCCCTCGCCGTCCGGGCAGCGCGCGAGCACGACGCCCCACGGGTCCACGATCATCGCGTTCCCGAACGTCTGCCGGCTCGCGGAGTGACGGCCGACCTGGGCCGGCGCGATCACGTACGCGAGGTTCTCGATCGCGCGGGCGCGGACGAGCACCTCCCAGTGGTCCTTGCCGGTGAAGAGCGTGAACGCGGCCGGGATCGTGATCACCTCGCTGCCGAGCTCCGCGAGCTTCCGGTACAGCTCGGGGAAGCGCAGGTCGTAGCAGACGGTGAGCCCGATCCGGCCGAGCGGCGTCGGCGCGACGACGACCTTGTCGCCGGGGACGACCACCTCCGACTCCGCGTACCGGGCCCCGTCCGGGATGTTCACGTCGAAGAGGTGGATCTTCCGGTAGGCGGCGACGATCGACGCCGTCGTCCGCGATGACCGCGCTGGTGTTGGCGGTCATCTTCGGGCTCGTGGACGTCTCCGCGATCGACCCGGCGACCACGAAGATGCCGCGCTGGCGGGCGAGCTCGCGGATGGCCCCCAGGGTCGGCCCGTCGAGCGTCTCGGCGCCCGCCAGGCGTGCCTCCTCGGGGCCCATGAAGCCGAAGTTCTCGGGCAGGCCCACGAGCCTCGCCCCGAGGTCGGCGGCCTCGTTCAGGAGGCGCAGGGCGGTGTCGAGGTTCTTCGCGCGATCCGCCGTCGAGGTCATCTGGACGGCGCCCATGAGGTAGGCGGACGCAGGCATGCGCTTTCCTTACCATGTCCGACCGGTCCCGGCCGCCCCGTGCCCAGGGGAGGGGGATCGTGCTGGAATCATTGCCATGGCGAGCTTCTACACGACGTTCGAGGCGGCTCGGCTGCTCGGGGTCTCGCTCCCCACGGTGGTGAACTGGGTCAAGGGGCGGCGTCTCAAGGCCCACCGGACCCCCGGAGGGCACCGCCGCATCGCGCGCGAGGACCTCGCGGCGTTCATGCTGCGGAACGGGATGCCGGTCCCCGGCGAGCTGTCCGGCGCGATCCCGTCGCGCCGGAAGGCGCTCGTCGTCGCCGTGCCCGGACCCGTCCGGGAGGGGACGGTCCGCCAGCTCGCCGCCGCGGGGTACGCGGTCGAGCAGACCTCACCGGGGTTCGCGGCGGGCGCGGCGGCCGCACGGTTCGTTCCGGACGTGGTGGTCGTCCACCCGGACGCCCCCGACGGCGGCGACACCATCCGGGCGATGCGGAGCGACCGCGACCTCCAGGACGTGCGGCTCCTCGCGATCGCGCCGGAGACCTGGCACGAAGCGCTCGCGGCCGCGGGGTGCGGCGCGGCGCTCGCCTTCCCGGCCGGCGCCGACGCGCTCGTCGAGGCCGTGGAGCGGGCGTTCGGGACGGGGACCCCCCGCGCGGGTGGCGAGCCGGCGCCGCGGCGGGCGAAACGAAAGGTGCGCGCCCGGCGATAGCGCGCGGCCGCCGCTCGACCCCCGTCCGATTGAAGCGCCGCTCCCTCGCCGGTATGCTCCTCGAGCCTCGGCTGCATGCCTGGTGAGCGATGTCCCGCGCCGCGATCGCCGTCCTGGCCGCCCTCGTAGCGGCCCGCGCCACCGCGGCGGCTCCCCGCCGCCACGTGGACCCCGAGGCGATCAGCGAGGCCCGGCGGACCAGCGGCGAACGGTTCGCCTCCGCGCGCGCGCTCGCCCACTACCTGGACGCGCGGCGCGCCGCGCGCGCCGGGGACGCGACGAAGACGGTCGAGCACCTCCGGCTCGCCGTCACGTACGACGAGACGAGCCCCGAGCTGCGCGTGTCGCTCGCCGAGGCGCTCGCCGAGGCCGGGCAGCTCGACCTCGCGGCGGGAGAGGCGCGGCACGCGCTCGAGCTCGTGACGGCGGGCGTGACGGCGGCCGAGGCGCACGTCCTCCTCGGCCGGGTCGCCGGCGCCCAGCGGCAGCTCCAGCAGGCGGCGCTCGCGTACCGGAACGCCATCCGGCTCGAGCGGGCGCTCGCGGACGCCGGCGAGCAGCCCGATCCCGATCCGTGGCGGCTCCTCGCCGCGCTCTACCTCGACGCGGGCGACGAGGACGCGGCGATCCGGATCCTGGAGGACCTCGCGGCGGTCGTGCCGGGCGACGGCTCCGGGTTCCGCGAGCTGGGCCGGACGCTCGTCGATCGCCGCGAGCCCGGGCGCGCCGAGCGCCACCTGCGGCGCGCGGCGCAGCTCGACCGCCGCGACCCGGAGACGCTCCGGCTGCTCGCCCGCGCCCACGAGGCGCTCCGGCGCGATCTCGAGGCGCGCGACGACCTGCTCGAGCTGCTCCGGCTCGAGCCGGACGACGAGCGCGCGCTCCTCGCGCTCGGGCGGATGGCGCTGCTGCAGGGCGACGTGCCCGCCGCCCGGGAGTGGTTCCACCGGCACGTGCGAGGCTCGCCCGACGGCGCGTCGGCGTACGTCCGGGTCGTGTTCCAGTGGCTCGAGGCCCGCCACGGCGCGGAGGCGCTCGCGGTCGCTCGCGCGGGGCTCCAGGACGCCGGCGCGGACCCGCGGCTCCGGTTCGCGGAGGGGCTCGCGCTGCAGGAGCTCCGTCGCTGGCCGGAGTCGGCGCAGGCGCTCGCGACGGTGCGGGCGGACTCCGGAGAGCTGTTCGTGTCGGCGCGGGTCGCGCTCGCGGACGCGCTCTCGCGCGCCGGGCGTCACGCCGAGGCGGAGCGCGCCCTCGAGGCGCCCCTCGCGACCCAGCCCAGGGACGCGCGGCTCCTCACGGCCCGGGCCACCGTGCTCGACCGCGCCGGGCGATCCTCCGACGCGGTGGCGCTGCTCCGGCGCGCCGTCGCGGAGCGCGAGCGGACGGGGGGCGACTCGGATCTCCCGGACCTCTACGCGGCCCTCGCCGACAGCCTCGCCGCCGCGGGGCGTCCGGACGAGGCGATCCGGGTGCTGCGTGGCGCGCTCGTCTCGCGCCCGCGCCACCAGGAGCTCCTGTTCGCGCTCGGCGCGGCGTACGAGCGCGCGGGGCAGGGGGAGACCGCCCTCGCGCAGATGCGGGCGCTCCTCGCGGTGAACCCCGACCACGCCGAGGCGCTCAACTTCGTCGGCTACGCGTACGCCGAGCAGGGCGTCCGCCTCGACGACGCCGAGCGGCTCGTCCGGCGCGCCCTCGAGCTGGAACCCCGCTCGGGGCACATCCTCGACTCGCTCGGGTGGGTGCTCTTCCGCCGGGGCGATCCGCGCGCGGCGGTCGAGCTCCTCGAGCAGGCGGAGGCCCTCGCCGGCCCCGACGCCACGATCGTGGAGCACCTCGGCGACGCCTACCGGGCCGCCGCGCGGGAGGCGGAGGCGGCGCAGGCGTACCGCCGCGCGCTCACGAGCGTCGGCGACGAGCCCCGCGGGGATCGGGGGAAGCGCCGCGCGACGCTCCAGCGCAAGCTCCGCGAGCTGACCGGACGCGCCGGGCGCCGCTGAGCGCCGCTCGCGCCGGGCACCGGCCATCGGGGGAGGCGGCACCTTCGCTTGACCGCCCCCCGCCGCGCCACTACGGTCCCCGCGCATGCTCCCCGCCTATCCCCTCGAGGCCGAGGCGCGCCACGAGGAAGGCTTCATCAACTCGGCCGACCACCTCCGGCTCTACTGGCAGCGGTACACGCCGCCCGCGGCGAAGGCGACCGTCCTCGTGCTCCACGGCGGGGGCGATCACTGCGGGCGCTACGCGGGCATCACCACCGCCCTCGTGCGCGCCGGCCTGCAGGTCGCGCTCCTCGACTTCCGCGGCCACGGCCAGTCCGACGGCCGCCGCTGGTACATCGACTCCTTCGCGGACTACCTGCACGACCTGGACGCGTTCGTCGCGAAGCTCTCCCAGGACGGGATCGCCGGCGAGTCGCTCTTCGCCGTCGGGCACAGCCAGGGGGGGCTCATCGCGGCGCTGTGGGCGATCCGCCACGGCGGCCTCCTCTCCGGGCTCGTCCTCTCCGCGCCGTACTTCCGGCTCGCGAAGCCGCCGCCCGCCGCGAAGGTGCTCGCGGGGAGGCTCGTCGGGCGGGTCGTGCCGTGGCTGCCGATCTCGTCCGGGCTCGGCTCGGCGCAGCTGACGAGCGATCGCGAGCTGCAGCGCTGGACGGATCGCGACCCGCTGTACGGCCGGAAGACGACGCCGAGGTGGTTCGAGGAGTCCTCGCGCGCCCAGCTCGAGGCGCTGCGGCGCGCGCCGGAGCTGGCGGCGCCGCTCCTCGTGCTCGTCCCCGGCGCCGATCCGATCGCGGACGCCTCGGCCGCCCGGGCGTTCTTCGACGCGGCGACCTCGCGCGACAAGAAGCTCGTGGTGTACGAGGGCTTCCGACACGAGCTCTTCAACGAGACGCGCCGGGCCGAGCCCATCGGCGAGGCGATCGGCTGGCTGTCGGCGCACGTGCGCTGAGCGCGGCGCCGTTGACGGCCACCTCGACCGCCCTCTATCCTGACCCTCGTCTCTCTCTCACTCCCGTAGGCGCTCGGGGTGAAGTGCCCCGGAGGAAGCGAAACCCATGGCCGGTATCGAGAAGATCCCATCGCCGCGCAGCGGCGCCCACACCGTGATCGGAAGCTCGATCGTCATAGACGGCGAGATCTCAGGTGACGAGGATCTCGTCATCCAGGGCACCGTGAAGGGGCGGATCAGCCTGCGGGAGAACCTCTTCGTCGAGGGCTCCGGCGTCATCGAGGCGGACATCGAGACGGCGAACGTCGAGGTCTCGGGGCAGGTGACCGGGAACATCGCGGCGAGCGACAAGGTCGAGCTGAAGGCCGACTGCAAGGTCGTCGGCGACATTCGCGCGCCCCGCATCCTCATCGCGGACGGCGCCACGTTCAAGGGCAACGTCGACATGGACGTCAAGGAAGCGAAGGGGAAGTGACCATGGCGTCCACCGAAGGCACCACCATCGTCGGCGAATCGATCCTCATCAGCGGATCCCTCAACGGGGACGAGGACCTCACGGTCCGCGGCCGCGTCGAGGGGACGCTCACCCTCACGAAGACCCTCGTCGTCGAGCCGACGGGCGTCGTGAAGGCCGAGGTCCAGGTCAGGAACTGCGTGATCGCCGGCGCCATCGTCGGCAACGTCACCGCGACCGAGTCGGTCGAGATCACGAAGGAGGGGCGGATGGTCGGCGACATCGCCGCCCCGCGCGTGATCATCGTGGACGGCGCGAGCTTCCGCGGCCGGATCGACATGGGCGAGGTGGACGTGGACGCCGGGCGCAGCGCGCCTCGCGCCGCCGCCGCGCCCTCGCGCCCGACGCTCCGCCCGGTCGCCCGGCCGGCGCCGAAGGCCGTCGAGCCGAAGAAGCTGGAGGAGAAGGTCGTCCTCGCGGCGCCGAGGCCCCCGGGCCCCCCCGCGCCGGTCGCCATGGGCGCGGTCAAGCGCAAGGTGATCGTGAAGCGGAAGTAGCCTAGGCTCCGCCTCATGGAGCTCGAGCCTCGCACGACGGCGCCGGCCCACGCGACCGGTGCCGTCGAGTTCGTTCCGCTCGCCGAGATCGCGGAGGACGCGACCTTCCGGCTGCGCGAGCCCGGCGATCTCGCCGCGCTCGCGGGCTCGATCGGCAGGCTCGGGCACCTCGTGCCGGTGGAGCTCCGGCCGCTGCCGGGCCTCGGGCCGGACGATCCCCCCCGGTACCAGGTCGTCGCCGGCTTCCGGCGGCTCGCCGCGCTCCGCCTGCTCGCGCGCGAGCGGGTCCTCGCGCGGGTCCACGAGGCGCTCGACGACGACGACGCCTGGGCCATCGCGCTCGCGCAGGCGCTGCTCGGCGAGCCCCTGCGGGCGGAGGAGCTCGACCGGCTCAGGGCGCGGCTCGCCGGGACGCGCGCCGCGCCGTGGGCGGAGGAGCTCGTCGAGGAGGCGCTGGTGCGCGCGCCGGTGGAGCCGGAGCAGCGCGAGGCGTTCCTGGCCTTCCTGACCGGCGCGCCGGCGCCGGGCGCGCCCGCGACGGATCCGGCCGCCGCGGTGGGCGAGGAGGACGCGGCGCTCGAGGAAGCCGCCGGCGACGAGGCCGCGGTCGAGGAGGCGCCGGCGGAGGAGGGCGCGCCCGTCGAGGCCGCCGAGCCCGAGCCCGAGCCGAGGTCCCGAGGAGGTCACCCCGGACGAGCTGGCCGAGGACCTCGCGCAGCGGCTGTTCGACGTGAACCAGGATCTGGCGCTCGCGTTCGACGCGTGGGCAGATCTCCCTGAGGAGGGGCGGCGGATGATCGTCGAGCAGGCGAGGTACGTGGCGGAGCTCTACCCGCACCTGACGCGAGGGCGGCGATGAGCCTCGAGGGCGACCGCGCGCGGCTGCTCGAGCTGCTCCGCACCCTCTCGTTCGAGCGGCGCAAGGTGGTGCTCGCGTCCGGACGGGAGAGCGACTTCTACATCGACTGCAAGCGCACCGCGCTCACCGCCGAGGGGCACGTGCTCGTCGGGCGCCTGCTGTTCGACCGCGCCCGCGCGGTGCGCCCGCTGGTGCGCGCCGTCGGCGGGCTCACGCTCGGGGCCGATCCCATCGCGAGCGCCATCGCGCTCACGAGCTTCCTGCAGGGCGAGCCGGTGGACGCCTTCATCGTGCGCAAGGAGCCGAAGGGCCACGGCACCGGGCAGTGGATCGAGGGGCGCAAGACCATCCCGGACGGCAGCCGCGTGATCGTCATCGAGGACGTCGTCACGACGGGCGGCAGCGCGCTCAAGGCGATCGAGCGGTGCCGGGCGGAGAAGCTCGAGCCCGTCCTGTGCCTCGCGCTGGTGGACCGGCTCGAGGGCGGGCGCGAGGCGATCGAGGCGCAGGGCGTGCCGCTCCAGCCGCTGTTCACGCGGAAGGACTTCCTCCCGTGAGCGCGCGCCGGTGGGCCGCCGTCGCAGCGCTCGCCGTCCTCGGCGGGTGCGCGCTCTTCCCGCGCCAGCCGTCGCCGACCACCATGGAGGGCGAGTGGAAGGACCGGCGTGACGCCGCCACCCGCCGCGCGTTCCTCTACGACGGGCTCAAGCACCGCGCGACGGCGACGGCCACGCACCTGACGCTCGCCGTGCGCGAGGCGCGCGCGCGCAGGCTCGGCGAGTGGTTCGGCTGGACCCCGGCCGAGCTCGAGGCGCGGCTCACGGAGGAGCGCCGGGACGCCGCCGCCGGCGAGGAGTTCTTCCTGTCGTTCTACACGGCCGGAGCGCGCGACAACGACCTCGACGCCCCGCGGAGCGTCTGGCGCGTCGCGGTGAAGGTGGACGGCACGGACCTCCTGGCCCGGCGGATCACGGGGGTAGAGCGCGACGCGACGACGCTCGGGCTCTACCCGTACATCGGGCCGTTCGACACCGTGTACCGGGTGATCGTGCCGGCCGCGCCCAGCGGGCCCATCGAGGGCCGGGAGTTCACGCTCGAGCTCGCGAGCGGGCTCGGGAAGCTCCCGATCGACTTCGGCAAGCCGAACGGGACGATCACGCCGCAGGAGCCGGTCCCGCCGCCGTAATAGCGGGGGGACACTCGGCCCTGCGGGCCTCGCCCTGCTACTCGAGATCGCCGCGCGTCAGCACCGTGTCGCGCAGCCAGCGGTCGTCCGGCTTCGGGTGGTCGAGCAGGTAGTGGAGCCCGCGCGACTCCTTCCGCTGCCGCGCGCACTCGACGACCAGCATCGCGACGTCCGCGAGGTTCCGCAGCTCGACGAGGTCGGGCGTGAGCTTGTACTGCCAGTAGTAGTCGCGGATCTCGTCGCGCAGGACCTTGATGCGGGTCTTCGCGCGCTCGAGCCGCTTGTGCGTGCGGACGATGCCGACGAAGTTCCACATCGTCCGGCGCAGCTCGTCCCAGTTGTGCGTGACGACGACGCCCTCCTCCGGATCGAGCGCGTCCCCCGGGTTCCAGGCGGGGATCGCGGGGAGCGGGCCGCTCGCCTCCGCGAGGTCGTCGATCGCGCGCAGCGCCGCGCGCCGGCCGAACACGGTCCCCTCGAGGAGCGAGTTCGAGGCGAGCCGGTTCGCGCCGTGGAGCCCCGTGCACGACGACTCGCCGATGGCGTACAGGTGCGGGAGCGAGGTGCGCCCCATCAGATCGGTCACCACGCCGCCGCACATGTAGTGCGCCGCGGGGACGACCGGGATCGGCTGCACCGCCATGTCGATCCCGAACTCCTTGCAGGTCGCGTAGATGTTCGGGAAGTGCTCGAGGAGGAAGCTCTTCGGCAGGTGCGACATGTCGAGGAACGCGCAGTCGTCGCCGCGCCGCTTCACCTCGGCGTCGATCGAGCGCGCCACGATGTCGCGCGGCGCGAGCTCCTTGCGCGGGTCGTAGCGGATCATGAACGCCTCGCCCGCCGCGTTCCGCAGGATGCCGCCCTCGCCGCGCAGCGCCTCGCTGATGAGGAAGTTCTTGGCCTGCGGGTGGTAGAGGCAGGTCGGGTGGAACTGGAAGAACTCCATGTTCGCGACGCTCGCGCCGGCGCGGTACGCCATCGCGACGCCGTCCCCGGTCGCGACGTCCGGGTTCGACGTGTAGAGGTAGACCTTGCCGGCGCCGCCCGTCGCGAGCACCACCGTGCGCGCGGGGACCGCCGCGATCTCGCCGGAGGCGCGGTCGAGCACGTACGCGCCGATGGCGCGGTTCGGACCGCCGAGCCCGACCTTCGAGCTCGTCACGACGTCCACCGCGATCTGGTCCTCGACGATCCGGATCCCCCGCGCCGCGCAGGCGCCGAGGAGCGCACGCTCGATCTCCCGGCCGGTCGTGTCCTTCGCGTGGGCGATGCGGCGGCGCGAGTGCCCCCCCTCCCGGGTCAGGTGCAGCCGGTGCGGGGAGCCCTCCTCGTCGAACTCGACCCCGAGGGAGAGGAGCCAGCGGATCCGGTCGGGGCCCTCCCGGACGGTGACCTCGACCGCCTCGCGCTTGCAGAGCCCGGCGCCCGCGACGAGCGTGTCCTGCACGTGCAGGTCGAACGCGTCGTCGGAGGCGAGGACCGAGGCGATGCCGCCCTGGGCGTACTGGGTCGAGCCCTCCGCGCGGTTTCGCTTCGTGAGGACGAGGACGGAGCCGTGGTCGGCGGCCTCGAGCGCGAACGTGAGCCCGGCGATCCCACCGCCGAGCACGAGGAAGTCCACCTGCTCCCCGGAGAGGGCCGTCATGCTGAGATCTCTAGTCGATGTGTGGGGTTGTGGGGGGGAATAAAGTTGGTCTGCCGAGCGTGCTGCTGATACGTTTTCGTCAATGATGTCCGTCGTTCGTCCCCTTCTCGGGCTCGTGCTCGTCGGCCTGCTCGGCAGGCCCGCGCCAGCCACGGCGGACGAGATGTACTCGTACCAGGACGAGGACGGCATCCTCCACTTCTCGAACGCGCCGAGCGACGCCCGGTACCGCAAGGTGCACCGGTCCGGCGGCTCCCCCATCTACCGGCGCGCGCCGCAGGCGCGGTCCCGACCGGTGGCGGCGCCTTCCGCCGGGAAGCTCGACCGGTTCCGCGAGCACGTCCGCGCCGCCGCGGAGAAGTACCGCCTCCCGGAGCACCTCCTGTTCGCGGTGATGGCGGTCGAGTCGAACTACGACCACCGGGCCCTCTCCGAGAAGGGCGCGATGGGGCTCATGCAGCTCATGCCGGCGACCGCGCGCGACATGTACGTGGACGACGCGTGGGACCCCGCGAAGAACATCGAGGGCGGCGCGCGGTACCTGCGCGTGCTCGCGAACCAGTACGGCGGCGACCCGGTCCAGGCGCTCGCGGCCTACAACGCGGGTCCGGAGGCGGTCCGCCGTGCCGGTGGCGCGGTGCCGAACATCCCGGAGACGCGCGAGTACGTGCGGAAGGTCGTCGAGCTCTGGAAGGCCTTGGAAACGGGGCGGTGACGTGGCACGGCTCGGGGGCGGTGACGAGGTGGAGGGGCTCGACGAGGAGTTCCTGTTCCACCTGAACAGGGGCTCGGACCTGCTCGGTCGCGGCGAGACCGACCCGGCGCGCGCGTCGCTCGAGCGCGCCCAGGAGCTGCGGCCGAAGGACGTGAAGGTCCTCGGGCTGCTCGGGCAGGCGTACTACAAGCTCTCGCGCTTCGACGACGCGGCCGCCGTCTGGCAGCGGCTCGTGGACGACAACCCGGTGGAGCCGACGGGGCGGGTGAACCTCGGGCTCGCGTTCCTGAAGGGGAAGCGCCACCCGGACGCGGTGAAGCAGCTCGAGATCGCGCTCGACCTGAACCCCGAGCACAAGAAGGCGATGGGGTACCTCGGGCTCGCGCTGCTCGAGTCGGGGAACCTGACGCGCGCGCGCGAGTGGTTCAAGAAGGCGGGCTCGGAGCAGATGGTCGCGCGCTGCGACGAGCTCATCGCCGGGCGCGGCGCGGCGGCGGCGCAGCGCCGGCCCGAGGTGGACGCCCAGGCGGCGCGAGCGGAGGCCCAGGCGGCCCACGCGGCCGAGGCCGCCGCGGCGGCCGAGGCGGAGGCCGCCGACCCGGCCGCGCCGGAGCCGCTCCGCACGCCGCCGCCGGAGCCGGGCCAGTACCAGGCGCCGGCGGAGAACGCCGTGCTCGGCGCGTGGGCGGCAGGGCGGCTCGTGCAGGGCCTGCCCGGCGAGGTCTTCTCGGTGACGGACGGCACGCTCCGCGTCGTCGTGCACGGGGACGTGCGCGTGCGGCTCGACGGGCTGTTCGCGACGCAGGGCCGCGTCGCGCTCACGGGAGAGCTGAAGCGGTTCCGCGGGCGCGCGACCGAGAAGCCGTTCGGGGACGGGCCGACGCGGATGCACCGCGCGTCGGGCGACGGCGCGCTCCTGTTCCGCACGGAGGGGCGCCGGTTCAGCGCGCTCGACCTCGGGTCGGACGCCGCGTACCTCCGCGAGGAGATCCTGTTCGGGTTCGAGGACGGGATCGCGTTCGAGAACGGGCGCGTGCCGTCGTCGATCTCGGCCGAGCTGAACCTCGTCCACCTGCGGGGGCAAGGGCGGTTCCTGCTCGCGACCACGGGCGACCCGGTCGCCATCGACGTGGCCGCCGCGGCGCCGCTCAGGCTCCCGCTCGCCGCGCTGATCGGGTGGATCGGCGCGCTCACGCCGCGCGTCTGCACGCTGCTCGACGGTCAGACCGCGCCGGTGGTGGTCGCGGTCGAGCTGGCGGGCGAAGGGCGCGTGCTGGCGGACCCCGCGGCCGTCGTCCGATCGGGGAGCTGACGTGCGCCGGTCCCTCGGCAGCCTGCGTCGGGACTTCTTCAACGCGCCCAACGCGATCACCCTCGCGCGGATCGGGATGATCCCGGTGTTCCTGTGGTTCACGTACCACGAGTCGCGCGTGGACAGCTTCATCGCGTCGATGGTCTACGCGGTGACCGGCACGACCGACTTCGTGGACGGATGGATCGCCCGCAAGAAGGGGCTCGTCACCGTCATCGGGAAGTTCCTCGACCCGCTCGCGGACAAGCTCATCGTCATGGCGGCGCTGGTGATGCTCGTCCACCTCGGACGGGTCGCCGCGTGGGTCGTCATCGTGGTGATGGCGCGCGAGTTCATCGTGACGGGCCTGCGCACCATCGCGATGAGCGAGGGGATCGTGATCGCGGCCGGGCAGGAGGGCAAGTCCAAGACCGCCTTCCAGGTCGCCGCCATCACGTTCCTGCTGATGCACTACCAGTACCCGATCGACGCGATCTTCTTCAGCTTCGACCTCGACGCGAACCGGGCGGGGACCTGGCTCCTGTACGTCTCGCTGTTCTTCTCGGTGTGGTCGGCCTGGAACTACTTCGCGTCGTTCATCCGGGCGGTCTACCAGCCGGAGGGTGGGCCTCAGGCCCCTTGACACTCTCCGAGGCTCTTTCTATAACGCTGCACCTTCTCAGGGTTTTTGCGGGAATAGCTCAGTGGTAGAGCATCGCCTTGCCAAGGCGAGGGTCGAGGGTTCAAATCCCTTTTCCCGCTCCATCTAACCCCCGGGTTCGCCCGGGGGTTTTTCTTTCAGCCCTTCACCGCCTCCAACCCCGCCTCCACGCGCCCGCCCTGCGGCGCGAGGACGGTCCTGCGGTCGAGCAGCCGAATCGTCTGCTCCTTGTGCCCCTCCGCGAGGTGCATGTACCGCATCGTCGTGGAGAGGTGCGTGTGACCGGCAAGCTCCTGGATGGCCCTCGCTGCCCCGCCACGCATCGCCAGGTGGGAGCAGAAGGTGTGACGCAGGATGTGGAAGTTGCCCGTCGGCTTGAGCCCTGCGAGCCGCTGAGCGCTCTTCATCCAGCCCCGGAGCACCTTCGACGTCAGCTCCGAGCCGTCGTCCTGCAGTAGCACCCGCGAATCCCGAAGATGGCGCACGGCTGCGAGTGCCGCCGCGAGGTTGTCGGTCATGGGGACCGTTCGACCCCTGCTGCCCTTCGGAGTGTCCGCCACGCCGCGCCAGACCTGCCGCTCGACCGTGATCCGGTTGTGCACCCGGCTCACGTCCAACTGTCCACCGAACCGGATCAAGCCCACTACCCGCCCAAGTGCGGGTGTGTTGACGTAGATTCTCGATCTGCGGCGAGGAGGTCAGCTTGGCGCGGTCGAGAATGCTTCCTGAGCACTTACGGGATCGGATCAGCGAGATGCCGGAGTCGAGCTACGGCGTGACTCGCCTTACCGTCGTGCTGGACGACGGCACCAGGATTCCTGACGTGTTCGTTGCGTGGGGCGGGGAGGTCGTGAAGGTCGGTGCGAGTACCGACGTACCCTTCGACCCGGTGCGGGTCGTAGATGTGCTTCAGCCTCCGCGCTGAGGGAGGCCGCTCGACCCCGCGACATCAGCCGTTCCGAAAACGTCCCGGGAAGCGACCGCGTAACCTCCTGGAACCTGGACCCCGGCGCAGGGGCGATCCCGCGTTCCGAAAGCAGACGGTTACGGGACGCAGCCCGTGCCAGCCAAACCGGTTTGGCGATACGCCGGGCGGGAGGCGAGCGGAAAACGTTCAAGACGGTCACGGACCGCTCGACTGACAGGCTGGGAGCACATGGCAGGAAGCCGCGCTCGTTCGTAGCGCAACTCGGGAATGCCATTGAGAACATGGGGGAATTCCGCTGCACCGACCGCCGGTCGCATGGTACCCTTCACGCGACCAGCGGAGGGAGGGTGGATGCCCCCGAAGAGAAAGCCACCCGTGGCGCCCGAGGTGCCACACAAGGGTGGAACCGGAGTTGCGCACGCCCCAGAAGTGCGGCCTGCCACAGCAGCGCTCCCGGTGGATTTTGACGAGATTCGGGCGGCGGTACGGGACCGACCGGAGGACAGCAGTGTCCTGCTGAACATCCCGATCTGGGGATGGACCGGAGATGGGAAGACCTGCGCGCTCCTGACGGCTGTGCACTACTGCGACCCCATTCAGCACCCGCTGGCGTTCGCGCTCGTTAGGAATCCCGACGATCTCAACACGCTTGAGCAGTCGGTCGAAGAGTACCGGGGGCTTCACTTGGCCCCCGCTGCTGCCGCAACAACGCAGAGGCTCCTGGAACTCAGCGAAGCGTTCATCGACCGGAACGAGTGGCCACCGGGTACTGACGAGCCATCGGCGTACGTTCTTGCGATTAGAAGTATTGGATCCACCATTGGATACGCCATCTTCCCCGACATTAAGGGAGGCAGCTTCCGGGAACTTGACGAGACCGCGCGCGAGGTACTGAAGAAGGCACACGCCGCGATACTGTTGGTGAATCCAGAGCTGTACGTGAATCGGTCGACCGACGGGAAGCGATACCGTGACGAGATCCTGGACCGCTTGCAGCGGTTTGCATCAGCAGGGGTACCCGTCAGCGTGATGATCACAAAGGCCGATCTACACCAAGGACCGCATCAGGCGACGGACGCGACCCACAAGGAGCTATCGCTGATCGTCGATGGGATATCCCCAAAGATGCCGTCTTTGGTAACGCGGGTGTCGGTTATCGGAACCGACAACGATATGGTCGATAAGAAGTTGCCATCCGCCGCGGACCGCCACCCCGATCAGATGGTGGCAGCGTTCATATGGACGGTGGCAGAGGCGCTAAAGCGACCTGTTGTCGAGTCGCGGAAGCTACTCCTTTCCGTTAATATCAGGGCGCTCGCCGAGCAGCCAGCGACCATTCCCGTTCAGCAGGTCCCCGAGTTGCGCCAGGCAGGGGAGTACAGCGGTTCGCCGGGCACCGTCCTCTGCGCGACCACAGACGATGGGCAGATTCCCGCGTTCGCGTTTGTGTCGAGCGCGGGTGAGCTATTTGAGACGAGGATTGGCCCCGGTTCAGGTGAAGCGCCAGCATTCGATTCGATCGGCTCGATGCCGGAGTGGCACGCCGATGTTGAAGTGCAGGCTTACTACTCGGCTGGCGAGGTGGTTGTCGGCGCCAAGGCAAAATGCAACCACATATGGCAGGGCGGCAGAGGCGGAGCGCTCACGAAGGCGCCGCTGCCCTACGAAATGGCTGCTTGGGGTGCGGCTACCGCGAGACGCGTTATCGGCGTGGATTCCTCCGGACGACTGCATTCGTTCCGCTTCGACGGAGGGAAGTGGGTTCAAGCTGACTTCATTGAGAGCTTTATTTCCCCGTCCGCCGCGCTAGCGTGTGCATTTGTGGATGCGACAGGCCACGCATTCGCGTTTAACGGCGCATCCATTGAGGGGGTCGCTGTGGCCGCGGACGGCACGTTTGGCGGTCGCGTTGCGCCTTCTTTGGTGTGCAAGTACGACATGCCTCGCGTCGTCACAAATCGTTTGGGCCTGTGCGCCGCGATCATGAAGAATGCGCAGGCAGTAATGAGCGCGCCGGGGAAGATGATCGAGTTGGGCGCTACGAAGCCTGATGCTGCCGTTGCCCACGCGCTTGCGCCTGCTCGCGGCATGGTTGCGGTTGTCGGGACAGACCTCCGTCTGAGTGCGGCCGCGGTGAGCGAGACGGAGGTAAGGCGCACCGGACCTCACTACTCGCCGGTACTTCCCAAGAACCCGGATGGTTTGGTTTGGAGTAGCCGCGCTGAGCTTCTTGTGGCGACGTTCGGAGACGGAACCTGGGCGCTGTTCAAGCCGTTTGGGATGGGCTAGCCAGCAATGCCATGCGATCCGAAGGCAGATCTGGTCGCTCTGCTGCCCGGAGGCGAGTGGCTGAACGTCCGCATTCTCAACCTTGCGCCCGGGATGATGGCGTCGCACAACTGGGCCGTTCTCGCGAAGGCCCGGTGGTTGCGTCAAGGGGGCCGAGACGCGTTCATCAAGTTCATCGTTCCAGCCGGTGCCACGGCCGGGGATGAAACTGAGATGGTGACGGGAGAAGCGCGCCTAAGGCAACTTGAGGGGCGCCTCCAAGCCATTCGACACTTGGGAGCCGCGGTTCCAGTCGTCCCCCTGCTCGAAGTCCGCTTGACCGACCGCGGTCTGTTGATCGCGATGGAGGAGGTCCGCCCCCTACAGGACGTTATTGAACGCGGGGAAGCATACGAGCTTTCTGAGCGGATGTTGCGTGATCTGGATCCGGATAAGCATGAAGCTGGCGATTGGTTTCACTACGATATCTGCCCGATGAACGTTGGGGTTACTGCCCAGGGCGGTTGCGTCCTTATCGATGTCGAGAGCCTGTATCTTGCGACCGGGGCCGGGTTCAACGTCTCTGTGCCAGCGTGGAAGCGTTTCCGGGTGCCCCGGTCACTTCGAGACGAAATCGACGATCGCCAGGCTGCAGGCGCGGTCCCGCTGGAAGACGCTCTCAAGAAGGTGCGCTTTGAGGTCGCGCTTGCAGCCGCAGAGTGCATCCTCGGACCGATGCCGACCGACGTTGGGTGCTTGGATGATGCCAGGCTGGATAAGTGGTTGCACGCGGCGGACAGGAGCGACCCGGCTGTCGCTTTCTGGGGCCGTGAGTTGCGTCAAGCGCTTGCTCGCGGTGCTTTCGATCCACTAGGTGAGTTAGCTGATCGTCTGCGCGTCGCCCTCTCGACCGGACCTGCGATAGCCCATGCTCCCCGAATCCCAACCAGCACGCAGGTTGTAAGTGAGCAGGCGCCTCCCGTCACTCGCGGCGCTGCGGCCCCAACAGGTTTCGAGATCGAGTGGGTACTCCTCAAGCCCGCAGCATATGCGCTTAGGGCTGGGAAGCTGGATGCCGCGGGTGTGCGAGCCTATCGGGCAGCAGTCGAGCAGCTCGCCGCGAAATACCCGATGAACAGGGAGCTATGGACCAGTTGCTCCTTGTTCTTGTCTCATATCAGAAGGATCGCGTCGCAGCGTTGGCGGCCGTCGAGGCGGCAGTCGAGAACTTGCCTGATGACCAGGAGTTTCTGCGGCTGCAACGGATCATTCGACTCTGGGCGGGGGTGCGCGGCCGATGATTTCCGCAACGAAAGTGACTCGCGCGATCGCGCTTGTTCAAGTCTGGGGGAAGGGCTTCCGCGTAACCGAGGACACGGAGGAATTCCAGCGGCTCGTTCCGGCTCGGAACGCAACGACATCGTCTCTCGAAAAGAAGGTCTCTACCTTCCCTTGGGGCGCGATTCTTGAGCCCCTCTACAAGATGACGGAACGTGAGGTCATATCGCAAAGGTGCTTGCTGTTCGATCCGGGGCAGTTGATGGCGATGTCCTTCGGGAAATCCGAGGACAAGCATGGTCGCCCCACGATCGTCCTGACTTCCGCCGCCGCGGATATCGCTTGGGACAGCGACACCGTTGGTGCTGTGGCTGCGAAGTGCATTGGGTTGTCAAGGCGTCTTTCCTCCGCGTACTCGGAATGCTTCCGTCAAAATGGGGACGTTGCTCGCCAGTTGCGGGAAGGAGAGTTTCTTCCTTCGAGAGCGTTCGAGCTTGACGAGGAACAGGCGGACCTGTCGTTTGAATGGTCTGGCGTGCTTGCTGCCGTGAAACGATGGCGCGGCGTGGCAGGTGTGGCGACCCCGCGTGTCGCTATGGCAGGCGCGAACGTTCTGCTGGGTACACGGCATGAGGCGGAGCGCGCGCAGCAGCAAGCTAGGATAGACGGGTACTTTGATCTGCGCGAGAAGGAAATCACGCCTCTTACCAGCGGTATTACCCCGTGGGAGCCGCCGAAACCCGCTGTGGTGGATGTGAAGCCGCCTCCCGCGCCAGTCCATCAGCCGGGAGCAGATCGCTCGCTAGACCGCATTGCGAACGCACTAGAAGCTCTCGCAGCGGTAGCCCGCGACATAGCGCACGCTCTTGGGCGAGATAAGCGCAAGAAGTAGCGTCGTCTCCAGCATGTCTCCAGAGCGGGGGTCGCTTCTTGTCCACTCTCGTCAGCGAGCGTCGGATTCGAGCGTGGCTGTTCCTTCGTGTTTCCGTGGGCTCAGACGACTTCGCGTGCGCCGTCGCCCGTTTACGAAAGTGCCTTCGGATTGTTGAAATCCCTTTTCCCGCTCCAGTTCGCCCCCGGTAACTCACTGAGTTGCCGGGGGTTTCTTCTTCTCCCTCCTGCGTTCCAGCCTGACGTGCCGTCAACGTGCCGTTCCGTGGAGCCTCGAGGAGCTTCACCGGCCCCCGCTTTACGTCCGACGACGGACGCGCGTAGCGCATCGTCGTGTCGGGCTCGCGTGGCGAGGCGCACCGAGGACCGGATCACTCCGGGTGCCCAACGAGGTCGACACCGGGACCAAAGTCCAGGACGTCGTACGGCGGCTCGGGATCGCGGAGACGACCTTTTACCCGTGGAAGTCGCGTCGAAGTTCGGCGGACTCGACGTCAGCGACGCGGAGCGGCTCCCCGCGACAGCCGCCTGCATCGCACACCACCGTAGCGTCGCGCTGGAGATGAGGAGGAAGAATCACGACCGAGACGCAGGTCTAACTCGACTTCAATGCCAGCACCCCGCAAGCCCGACCGTCCGTGAACGAACTGGGGTCGACTTCCTCTCGGTCGCGGGGCACAAGCTCTACGCGCACAAAGGTGTCGGAGCGCTCTTCATCCGGCGTGGCATGAGGATCGCGGCGCGTGCCCGCCCTCCGGACCCCCGACGTGCGCCATCGCCCGCGCCGATGCCGGAGCACTCATTGTGATATGACAAGCTACTCGTTCATTCCTTCCTTGGTGCCGGCCACATGACCCACGCCCGTCGACGTGCTGCCCTGGTGCTCGCGAGCGTGGCGCTCGGGGGAATGCTCGCCGGATGTGTCACCGCCCACGCGCCCCCGACGAACGGCGCCACCGCGAAACTCGTTGTCCGCCACTGGACACCGAACGGAATGAAGTACGACGTCTTCACCTTCGACGAGGCTCACGCGTGCGTGGGCCCGCAGCGGATCGTCGCAGGCGACGTGAGCAGCGCCGGGATCTCGACGAGCATCCGGGCCGGTCCCCTGGCTACGCTGCAGTACCGGGTCAGCAGCACGTCCACGCGGTGCGACCTCGTGGTCTCGTTCTACCCCCGCCGAGACCATACCTATTTGCTCGAAGTACACAGCAGGGTTGATCGATGCTCGCTCCGGCTGCTCGACGCGACCGATCCGGACAACCCGAGGGCCGAGTCCATGGTTCGAAGGACCTTCGACGGTCTCCAGTGCAACCCTCTCGCGACGGCGGCGACATCGGCTGAAGTCTTTTCCGAAGACATCGGCACGGGCGGCCGTCGCGGCCCGGATCGCGTCGACCCGTCCGCCAGCCTGGGCGGGTCCCGCAGCCTGGACGACTTCCGGAGCTTGCTCGAGCAGTAGCTCAGGAGGAACGGATGAGAAACGCCGGTGCGGTTGCCGCAAGCTTGGTGCTCGGCGGCGCCTTCCTGCTCGGGCCGCTCCGCGCGGGCGCCATGGGCGGTGACGCCCTCTACAGCAAGCTCGCGCCCAGCATCTGGACGGTGCGGACTTACGATGCGGATGGCATCGCGCTCGCAATCGGAAGCGCCGTCGTCGTCGGATCCGGGGCCCTGGTCACGAACTGCCATGTCCTCGCGAAGGCGAGTCGCGTCGCTATCAAGAAAGAGGGGGTCGCCCACGAGGCGAAGCTCCAGCACATCGACGTCGAGCGTGACCTTTGCCAGATCCGGGTGGCGAACCTCGCCGCCCCGTCCGTGGCAGTCGGGAACAGCGAGCACCTGGTCGTAGGCCAGCGGGTGTACACGATAGGTAACCCGGAGGGTCTCGCGCTGACGTTCAGTGATGGACTGGTTTCGGCTCTCCGCAGAGGCGGCGAGAAGCAGCTTCAACTCATCCAGATCTCCGCGCCCATCTCTCACGGCTCGAGCGGCGGAGGGCTCTTTGACGAGCAGGGTCGACTCGTCGGAATCACGACGCTGACCGCGAGGGATGGACAGAACCTCAACTTCGCGATCCCGATCAACTGGCTTCGGGATCTCCCGCAGCGAAGCACGGCTGCGCTCGCTGCGTACCGTGGGAGGGCGACCGCTCCGGAGAAAGGTTCGGAAGAACGAGCTCCGACGCGACCGGCGTACGCCGCTGTCGATAACGTCTCGAAGCTTCCGGTGCAAAGCGAGCAGGCCCGCGCCGGGTACCAGACGTTCCTTTCAAGGCCGCTGCCGCGCGCCTTCGCCATCAGCGCCGATGGGCACTGGTGGGAGTCATGGGGCGAAGTCCGGGGCGATCCGTTCGCAAACGAGCCAGCGGGACGAGCCGTGAGGAACTGCGAGAAGCGAGCCCAGCAACGCTGCGTCTTGTACGCCCAAGACCTGGCCGTCGTGTACAGGGGCGAGTTCTCCTCGCCGGTTCCGTGAGCGTTTGCGTAGCCCGTCCCCCCCCCCCCCGAAGCCCGCGACGCTGACGCCTGAGGGCGAAAGGTCACTCTTCAGCAACCAAGTGATGGGGGGGGACCACCGGCCGTGCCCTCACTGCGGCAACAAGACTCTCGTCCTCCCGCAGTCGCAGTGAGTCCGCAGCGCGCTAGCACGATCCGGTGTCTCGATATGGATATTCGGGAACTCACGCGGCGGTAGAAACATTGGCGGCCTAGAAGCAGGACTTCCTAGAGGCCTTTCCTTCTTAGATACTCGTCCAACTCGGGACTCGTGATTCGGCCTGCCTCCTGTCCTAATGGCTCGCGGTGCCAGTTAGGGCCGGGCCGGTACACCCAGAACTCGCTCGCTCTGGCCGAGTCTCGCGCGACGACGATCCCCGTCGTCTTCCCGCCATCTATCAAGTCGACGCGGATGGGCGACGTTGGGCTGCTGTGGTGAGCCGGCATGTGGACGATCAACCGTAGCGTACGAAGCAGGACGGAAAGATCGTCGACGCTTTGCCCGTTTAGCCGCACTCCGGATGAAGTGGCAACCACCTCTAGAAGTGCCTGCCGTGCTCGTTGCTCAGATACGTACTCGGCGAAGAAGACGCCGCCGACCACGACGCCCAGTCCGAGAACAGTGAGCACGAGCACCACATCGCGTGGCCACGAGCGGCGGGTCCGAAGCGTGAGCGACGGGTCTGGCATGTCGAGAGGATACGACGGCCCCCGAGGCAATGTGTTGCCGTATTGTTCGCGGGCGCGCGCTCGTGCCGGTTGATGCTCCTCCAGGTGTTCGGGTGCGCCGCCGACCTGCTCAGGTCGACGGCTCCGTCTTAGTGGCGCCCAGCTTTGCGGCAGCAGCTGGTCGATCCGCGAGGCCGGGTGGGCTTGCACGCGGAGCAGGACGGCGGGCACCGCCAGCTCATTCGAGGAGAGCTTTCAACCTGGTGAGATCCCTCTCCACTGCCCTCGCGTCGTCTTCGAACTGTTGCACGGAAACGTCCGGCAACCGCATGAGCGTGAAGATGACCGTACTACCCGTTCCATTCGGAAGGACGCGGATCGGGTTGTGGACGGTGACTCCCGTTTCCAGGACTACGTCGTGGTCCGCAACGCCAAGGTCGTTCTGGGGCGCAAAGTGAACCCTGACCTTGCCGAGAGTGCCCTCCGCGACCCACTCGCCGTCCACGCGCCGGATCGTGCTTCCCAGGCCCTTCGCCCAACGTGGAATGTTCTCGCCGTTGGAGATGAAGGCATAGACGTCTCCGGGGGAGCGATGAATCGAGACGGCGATATTTCTGACCTCAAGCAAGCCCTCCATGGACGATCCTCCTGTGCTGGTCACGAGAACTGCTCGCGGTCTAACCGAGCGGGCGCCCGGTCCTCGTATGCGCCGGTTGCGGTTGGGAGGACCGGTTCGGTCTCGAAGAGGCGCGTCCCGCTGCGGGCGACCACCGAGAACATCTCAAAATGATACGCATCGACGCGAACGCACTCCTCTTGCAGACGCAGACGACGGAGCAGCAGGCGACGGTGCCCCGACGCCCCGGCCCAGACGCCGGCGACGGGCACGCCGGCTTGCACTCTTCGGATTTCGCGAGCGCGCCCGAG
>CAWHDY010000026.1:0-22844 GCA_963828235.1 uncultured delta proteobacterium | reverse complement strand
GTTCCTGATCGCGCCGTCGTGGGGCTCGGTCGTGAACGGCTTCTACACGGTCGGGCAGGACTGGACGAAGATGCGGTCGAACTACCTGACCAAGTTCTTCGTGCTCGGGATCACCTTCTACGGCCTGCAGACGGTGCAGGGCCCGACCCAGGCGCTCCGGGTCGTCTCCCAGCTCATCCACTTCACCGACTGGATCCCCGGCCACGTGCACATGGGCACGATGGGCTGGGTGACGATGACCGTCTGCGCGTCGGTCTACTACGTCATCCCCCGGATCTACGGGACGGAGATCTACTCGGAGCGGCTCGCGAACGTGCACTTCTGGCTCGTGCTCGTCGGCCAGCTCCTCTTCTCGATCACGATGTGGATCACGGGCATCCGGCAGGGCTGGATGTGGAAGGCGACCGACGCCGACGGGAAGCTCGTCTACCGGAACTTCATCGACACGCTCTCCGGGAACTACCCGTACTGGCACACCCGCACGCTCGCCGGGATCATCTTCACGATCGGCATGCTGTGCTTCGTCCACAACGTGCTGATGACGATCAGGAAGGGCCGCGCCCTGGAGCGGAGCGAGGCGCCCGCGGCCACGACCGCGGTCACGGCGGCCTAGGGGGATCGACCATGTCCGGCAAGATCTACTCGAGGCCCGTCACGTTCGCGGTCGTCGCCGCCGCCACCGTCCTCGTCGGCACCATCGTCATGATGGCGTACCCGCTCCTCCGCCCCGAGATGCACGTGAAGGTCGCGGGGCTGAAGCCGCTCCCCGCCCTCGAGCTCGCGGGCCGCGACGTCTACCAGCGGGAGGGCTGCGTCAACTGCCACACCCAGACCGTCCGCCCGCTGAAGAGCGAGGTGGTCCGCTACCTCGGGAGCCGCGCGCAGGAGCCGACGGCGCGGTACTCGCTCGCCGGCGAGTTCGCGTACGACCACCCGTTCCTGTGGGGCTCGAAGCGCACCGGCCCGGACCTCGCGTTCGAGGGGTGGATCAAGCCGTCCGCCGCCTGGCAGAAGGAGCACCTCGAGAACCCGCAGAAGCTCGTCGCGCGCACGAACATGCCCGCGTACGCGTTCCTGAACGCGGAGCGCGTGGACGGCGCGGCCGTGTTGGCGTCGATGCGCGCGCTGCGGCGGGTCGGCGTGCCTTACGCCGACGCGGACCTCGCGGGCGCGAAGGCGGCGGTCGAGGGCAAGACCAGCATGGACGCGCTCGTCGCGTACGTCCTGTCCCTCGGCAAGGCGGTCGACCGCGGCGCGCCCGGCGGGGTCGAGGTCGACCTCGCGGCGGCGAACCCCCTCGGCCAGTCGGTCGCGGCCGTCACCCGCGGACGCCAGCTGTTCGAGGCGAACGGCTGCGCGGCGTGCCACGGCGACGAGGCGCAGGGCCAGGAGGGCGTCGCGCCGAACCTGCTCGACGACGAGTTCCTCGGCGCGAAGGGCGACCTGCCGGACGGCGCCTACTTCGCGATGATCAAGGGCGGCAGCGCCGTGAAGCAGGCCCTCGGCCGGCCCGGGGTCCCCGACGGCGGCATGCAGCCGTTCGGCGCGGACCTCAAGGACGAGGACATCTGGGCGATCGTGTCGTGGCTCCGGAACCACAAGGCGCACGAGGCGTCGGAGCCGCCCCACCACGAAGCGGCCGAGCACAAGTAAGGGGGAGCCATGGCCTTCAAGCCCGACATCGACGACCTCACCGCGTTCGAGGCGAAGGACACGTCGCACACGATCCCCGTCGGCTGGAGCGTGCTGTTCTGGGGGCTCATCGCGTGGGGCGCCTACTACCTGTGGGCGTACACGCCGGCGCTCGGCGGGTGGCGGCAGGCGCAGGACGCGGAGGGCGGCGGCGCCTCCGCCGGGACGAACACGCTCATGACGATCCTGTTCACCGCGATCCCGACCGCCGCCGCGATCGGCCTCGCGATGGCGCAGCGGAAGAAGCAGGCGCGCCGGGGCGCCTGAGCATGGGCACCGAGCTCGCCTACCTCGTCTTCGGCGGGACGCTCTGCGCCGCGCTCCTCGGCATCGGCGTCTTCTACTTCCGCCGCAACCGCAAGGAGCAGGTCGAGGGGCCGAAGTACCGGATGATGGAGGACGAAGACGATCGCCCGTAGGTTCAGGCGGTGGCGACGCCTCGCCGCGGCGGCGCAGGCGATCGTGGCGATCGGGCTCCCCTTCCTGTCGATCGGCGGGGAGAGCGCGCTCCGGCTCGACGTCCCCGCCGGACGCCTCCACGCGTTCGGCGCGTCGTTCGCGATCGACGAGGCCTTCGTGGTGCTCGCCGGCACGCTCCTCGTCACGTCGGCGTTCCTCCTCGTCACGCTCCTCCTCGGGCGCGTCTGGTGCGGCTGGGCCTGCCCGCAGACGGTCCTGGGCGATCTCACGAGCTGGGTCGTCCCGGAGACCCGGGCGCGGCCGCGGCGCTGGCGCCGTCCGCTCGGCTTCGCGGCCGTCGCGCTCGTCTCCGCGATCGTCGCGGCGGACCTCGTCTGGTACTTCGTCCCTCCCGCGGAGTGCTTCCGGCGGCTCGCCGCCGGCACCCTCGGCCCGATCGTCGCGGGCACGTGGTTCGGCCTGTTCGCGCTGCTGTTCCTGGATCTCGCGTTCCTCCGCGCCACGTTCTGCGCGACCGCGTGCCCTTACGCGAAGCTGCAGGGCGTCCTGTTCGACCGCTCGACGCTCGTCGTCGCGTACGACGCGCGGCGCGCCCCGGACTGCGTGGACTGCGGCGCCTGCGTCCGGGTCTGCCCGACCGGGATCGACATCCGCCACGGCCTGCAGTCGGAGTGCATCGCCTGCGCGGAGTGCATCGACGCGTGCGCGCCGATCATGGCGAAGCTGCGCCGGCCCCCCGACCTCATCGGCTACTTCCACGGCGAGCCCGGGCGACCCGCCCGCCCCCTGCGCCCGGGCGTGCTCGCGCTCGGCGCCGCCACCGCCGCCTCGGCGGCGCTGCTCGTGGGCGTCGTGGTGACGCGCGCGCTGCTCGACCTCTCGGCGGTGCCGGATCTCGGGTTCGCGCCGCGGCGCACGCCCGACGGCCACGCCGTGAACGCCTACTCGGTCGCGCTCGAGAACCACGGCCGCGCCCCGGTCACGGTGTCGCTCGGGCTCCGCGCGCCGGGCGGCGAGGTCGCAGTCCGTCCCGAGGCCGTCGCGCTCGGGGCGGGGGAGCGGCGGCAGGTCCGGGTCGTCGCCTCCGCGGCGGGCCTCCCGCCCGGACGCGCGGCGGCGGAGCTCTCCGCCGTGGCGCGGCGTGGCGCGGAGGTCGTCGCCCGCCGGAGCCAGCCCCTCTCGCTCGTGGTCCCGCCGGACGGGCGCGGCGGCGCGGAGCCGCCCCCGACGCGCCCGGGGGCGTCGCCGTGAGCGCGTGGATGAAGCTCGCCGTCGGCCTCGCCGTCGCGACGGTGATCGGGGTCATCGGCGCGACGATCCTCGTCGGGGCGAACGTCCGGGAGGAGACCGTCGTCGCGCGCCCCTACGAGGACGGGCTCCGCCACGACGCCGAGCGGACCGCGCGCGCGGCGCTCGGGCTCGCCATGGCGCTCGACGACGACGCGCCGACCGCGGGGGCGACGCCGCTCGTGTTCCGGCTGTCGGACCGGGAGGGGAGGCCGCTCGGCGGGGCGCGCGTGGCGGTCGAGCTCTCGCGCCCCGACACGAGCCGCGGCGAGGTGCGCGGCGACGCCCGCGAGCTCGTGGCCGGGCGCTACGCCGCCGACCTCGCGTTTCCGGCGCCGGGACCGTGGGACGTCCGCCTCGAGGTCGAGCGCGGGCCGGACCGGGTCCGGCTCGAGCGCCGCGTCGTGGCCGCCGCGGCCTGCGATCTCGCCGCGGGCGCGTGCGCCCGCCGACTGTCCGGCGACGTCGAGGTGAAGGTCGCGCTCGGACCGCGTCCGCTCCGGACGATGCGCGAGCTCGTCGTGTCGGTGGCGGTCGGCCGCGGCGGCGCGCCGGACGCGGACGCCTCCTCGATCTCGGTCGCGTTCTCGATGCCCGGCATGGAGATGGGCGAGAACCGAGTGCGGCTCGAGCGGCGCGGCCCGGGGTTGTTCGAGGGGAGGGCGGTGCTCGTGCGCTGCCCGAGCGGGCGCCGGGACTGGACCGCCGCGGTGTCGATCGCCCACCCGCGGGCGCCCGCCGGGCCCCTCCGCTTCCCGCTCACGGTCGAGGAGTGACCCCTGTCCTCCGCGATCGCCATGGCCTTCGTGACCGGCCTCCTGGGCTCCTTCGGGCACTGCGCGGCGATGTGCGGGCCGCTCGTCGGCTCGCTCGCGCTCGCCGCGGCGCCGCTCGGCGCGCGGCGCACGCTCTCCGGACAGCTCGCCTACCACGCCGGCCGGGTCACGACCTACGCGGCGGTCGGGGCGATCATGGGGCTCACCGGGTCGTTCGTGAACGTCGCCGGCCGGCTCGCGGGGGTGCAGCAGGTGGTCGCGCTCGCGGCCGGCGTCCTCATGGTGCTCCTCGGCGCCGGCGCGGCGGGCCTCTCGACCGCGCTCAGGCGGCTCGAGGCGCGCGCGTCCGGCAAGGTGATCGGGCTCGTGCGCGGGCTGCTCGAGGGCGGGGGACCGGGGCGGCTCTACCCGACCGGCCTCGTGCTGGGCCTGCTGCCGTGCGGGCTCTCGTGGACCGTGTTCCTCGGCGCGGCGGGCACCGGCAGCCTCCCCGAGGGGCTCCTGCTCGCGCTCGCCTTCGGGCTCGGCACGACCCCCGCGCTCCTCCTCGTCGGCGCCGCCGGGAGCGCCGTCGGGCTGCGCGCGCGCGCGGTCCTCGTCCGGGCAGGCGGCGTCCTCGTCGCGCTCCTCGGCGTGCTCTTCCTCCTGCGCGGCGCCGGGGTGCTCCGGTGACCGCTCCCGCGCGCGCGCCGGGCTCGCTGCGCTGCGACCACTGCCTCACGGACTTCCCGTCGCGCGAGGCGGTCCGCGAGACGATCGACGGCGCCGCGCGCGTCTTCTGCTGCGGGGGCTGCCTCGGCGTCTACCGGCTGGTGTCCGAGGAAGGGCTCTCGGCGTACTACGCGACCCGGACCTGGGATTCCCCGGGCGCGCCGGTGGGAGCGGGCGCGACGCTCGACCTCCCGGCGTTCCGCGACTCGGTCCGCCACGAGGAGGGCGCCGACGTCCTCGAGCTCCACGTGGACGGGATCCGCTGCGCCTCCTGCGTGTGGCTGAACGAGCGGGTGCTGCTCCGGACGCCGGGCGTCCTCGCGGCGCGCGTGAACTACGCGACCCACCGCGCCCGCGTCCGCTGGGACCCGGCCCGGGTGGACCTCGCGACGATCCTCTCGCGCGTCCGGGCGGCCGGGTACGCGCCGAAGCCCTGGTCCGACACCGAGCGCGCCGCGTCGCGCCGCGCGGAGACCCGGGACCTGCTCGTCCGGCTCGGGACCGCCGGGTTCCTCGTCTCGCAGCTCATGATCTACCAGGCGGCCCTCTACGCCGGGTACTTCCAGGGCATCGACGCGGGCACGCGCAGGCTCATGGAGTGGATCTCGCTCGGCCTGACGCTGCCCGTGTACTTCTACTCGGGCGCGCCGTTCCTGCGCGCGACCTGGGCGGGCTTCCGGCGCGGGGCGCCCGGGATGGACGCGCTCGTCGCGATCGGCGCCGGCGCCGCCCTCCTCTACTCGGTCTGGCAGATGCTGCGCGGGGGAGAGGTCTACTTCGACACCGCCGCGGCGATCCCGACGCTCGTCCTCGTCGGGCGGTACGTCGAGGCCGCGGCGAAGGGCCGGGCCTCCGACGCGATCGCGCGGCTCGCGGCGCTCGCGCCGCGGGAGGCCCGCAGGCTCGAGCGCGGCCCCGACGGTCGCGAGGAGCGGCGGGCCGTGCCCGTGGGCGACGTCGTCGCGGGCGACCGGATCGAGATCGTCCCCGGGGAGCGGATCCCCCTCGACGGGACGGTCGAGGCCGGCGCGTCCGAGGTGGACGAGGCGCTCGTCACCGGCGAGGCGCGGCCGGTCGGGAAGCGCCCCGGCGCGGCGGTGATCGGCGGGACCGTGAACCTCCACGGCGCGCTCGTCGTCCGCGTGACGCGGGTCGGGAAGGAGACCGTCCTCGCGGGGATCGTCCGCGCCGTGGAGGAGGCCCAGGCGGCGAGGCCCCGGCTCCAGGCGGTCGCGGACCGGGTCGTCGGGGTCTTCGTGCCCGCGATGCTCCTGCTCGCCGCCGCGACCTTCGCCTGGTGGCGCCTGCGGGGCGCGCCGCTCGACCAGGCGGTGATGACGGGGATCTCGGTCGTCGTGATCGCCTGCCCGTGCGCGCTCGGGCTCGCCACGCCGCTCGCGGTCCTCGTCTCGACGAGTGTCGCCACCGGCCGCGGCCTCCTCGTGAAGGGCGGCGACGTCCTCGAGCGCGCGGCGCGCGTCACCGACGTGCTGCTCGACAAGACCGGCACCGCGACCCGCGGCCGGCCGGTGCTGCGGGAGGTGGTCGCGCTCGACGGCGGGCTCGACGCGGACGGCGCGCTCCGGCTCGCCGCGGCGGTGGAGGCCCGCAGCGAGCACCACGTCGGGCGCGCGATCGTGGACGCGGCGCGCGCGCTCCCCGCGGGCGGGGAGGTCGAGGTCGAGGGCTTCGTGGCCGTGCCGGGCCGGGGGGTGGTCGCCGACGTGCGAGCGCGGCACGAGTCCTGGTCCAGGTCCCAGGAGACGAGCTGCGGCCACGTCCAGGTCCTCGTCGGCAACCGCGCGCTCCTCGCGGAGCACGAGGTCGCGCTCCCGCCCGAGGCCGAGCGCCGGGCCGCCGAGCGGGAGGCGCGCGGCGAGACGATCGCCTTCCTCGCGCGCGGCGGCGTGCCCTGCGCCCTGCTCGCGGTCGCCGACGTCCTGCGCGACGAGGCCCCGGAGGCGGTCCGCGCGCTCCTCGACGCGGGGCTCGCCGTCGCGATCGTGAGCGGCGACGGCCCCGGCGCGACCGGCGCCGTCGCGCGCGCGCTCGGCGTCGAGGCGATCTCCGAGGCGACGCCGCAGGAGAAGCGCGACGTCGTCGCGCGCCGTCAGGCGGCGGGCCGGCGGGTGCTGTTCGTCGGCGACGGCGTGAACGACGCGCCCGCCCTGACGCAGGCGGTGGTCGGTGCCGCGATGGGGAAGGGGACCGACGTGACGATCGAGAGCGCGCACGCCGTCCTCGTCCGGGACGACCTGCGGCTGGTGGGCGACCTCGTCCGGCTGTCGCGCCGCACCCTCGCCGTCATCCGCCAGAACGTGTTCTGGGCGTTCTTCTACAACGCGGTCGCGATCCCGCTCGCGATGGCGGGCCTCCTCCACCCGATCGTGGCGGCGGGCGCGATGGCCGCGTCCTCGCTCTTCGTGGTCGGGAACTCGCTCAGGCTGCGAGGGGCGCTCGGAGCCTGAGCGCGGTCACGCGAAGCGCCGGACGAGGGCCTCGAGGTACCGCGAGCGGACCTGCTCGGTGGCGAGGAGGCGCTTCACCGGCGGGAGCTTCAGGATCGCCCCGAGCAGCGCCGCGAGCGCGCGGTGGCTGAACAGCACGCGGTTGTCGAAGACCAGGTCCTGCAGGGTCCCGCGCTCGATCGCCATGAGCACCGCGCGGTGCGCCCCGTCGAGCGGCGTCAGCCGGCGGAAGCCCCGCCGCTCGAGCGACGAGCGCGCCGTCGCGGCAGCCCCGCAGGCACACGCCGCAGCCGAGGCACCGGTCCTCGTCCACCCGCGCGACCGTCCGCTTCGGGCGTTGCGGGTCGTTCGCGGAGACCGCGCTCATCGCCTCGACCGGGCAGAGCCGGACGCAGCGCTCGCAGCCGGTGCAGGCGGCCCCGTCGACCGCCGGCAGGAACGCGGTCGTGTGGACCGGGTGCATCGCGGCGAAGCGCCGCGCCGCGATCATCGCCTCGCAGCAGCAGCCGCAGCAGTTGCAGATGAAGTTCACCCGCTCGCGCACGTTCTCGCCGAACTGGACGAGGTTGCGCTCGCGGGCCGCCGCGAGGAGCTCGAGCCCCTCCGCGACGTCGATCGCCCGGGCGTGCCCGTGCCGCACGAGCGACGCCGCCGTCGTGTTGAACGTCATGCAGACGTCCTGCGGCGCGTCGCACGCGCGACCGACGTGCTCCATCTTGTGCCGGCAGTAGCAGAGGCTCACGCCGCGGTGCGTGGCCGTCCGGACCACCTCGCTCGCCCGCTCGAAGTCGAGGACGTGGAGCGCGTCCTCCTCCCGGATCGCCGGCTCGTGGACGAACGCGCGGCCGAGCTGCGTCTCGCCGTTCGCGAAGAGGGCGCGGACGAACTCCTCCTCGACGTTCAGGTACTGGTGGAACAGCTCCGCCAGGAGCCGCTGGTCCACGTCGTCCCGGACCCGCATCATCGAGAACTCGAAGAAGCCCGCCATCGGCGGGGGCAGCACGTAGAGGAGCTCGCCCCGCTGCTCGACGTCCACGAGGAGCGCGCGCGCCGCGAGCGCCTCGAGCGTCCGCCGCGCCTCGGTCTCGCTCACCTTCCACGCCGCGGCGGCGCGAGCGGCGGTGAACGGCTTGATGGGCAGGAGCGACACGAGCTCCGCCTCCCGCTCCGAGAACAGGACGCGCAGGATGCGGAACAGGCTCTCCGCCGGCGGCGCCCCCTGCGGGAAGCGGTTGAGCCGCTCGGTCAGCCGCGCGTACGCGCCGCGCGCCACGTGATGCGCCATCGCCTCCTCGCTCCGGCCGCCCGGCCGCGTCCGTCATCGTACCGCCGGCGGCCCTGCGGGAGGGGATCCCCGTCGCGGCGCCGTTTGCGCCCCGCCGCCGCCGGGCCTAACGTCGCGTCGGCTCCCCCTTGTCTCTCGGGCTCCTCATCGGGATCTCCCTCGCGCTCGGCGTCGCCGCGTGGCTGTTCTTCCTGTGGACGGTGAAGAGCGGCCAGTACGACGACCCGGAGGGGCCGAAGTACCGCATGCTCGAGGACGACGACAGCCGACGGCCCCCCGCGCCCCGGCGGACCCCCGCCCGGCACCGGCGGAGGGCCGCCGCCCTAGCGTCCCCCGAGGGAGTCACGAAACAGCCCGCAGGTGCCCCGATATCGCCCTACCGGGTGCGCGCGTATGGCCGGTCGGCGCAGCCCGCCGGCGCGACGCCAACATGGACCGGTGAGGTCCCGTAAAAGCGCGTTCGCACGAGGGAATCCGGCGACCTGCCGGCTGACACCCACCCCCGCGGCGTGATATACGGGCTCGCTTTTTCGACTTCCCCATCCGCAGCAGGAACGAAGGAGGAGCCCGTGATCGAGGCTTACATGAAGTCCGTCGAGGAGCGGAAGGCGCTCGGCGTTCCCCCGAAGCCGCTCGACCCCGAGCAGACGCGGGAGCTCGTGAAGCTCCTCCAGAAGCCGCCGAAGGGGAAGGAGCAGTTCCTCCTCGACCTCCTCTCGAACCGGGTCTCCCCGGGCGTCGATCCCGCCGCGGAGGTGAAGGCCGGCTTCCTCGCCGAGATCGTGAAGGGGACGAAGAAGTCGCCCCTCATCGACAAGACGAAGGCGATCGAGCTGCTCGGCACGATGGGCGGCGGCTACAACGTCCCGCCGCTCGTCGCCGCGCTGAAGGTGAAGGCGCTCGCGGCGGGCGCGGCGAAGGCGCTCTCCGGCATCACCTACGTGTACGACGCGTTCGACGACGTCGCCGCGCTCGCGAAGGCGAAGAACGCGGCCGCGAAGACGGTCCTCGACTCCTGGGCCGCCGCGGAGTGGTTCACCTCGAAGCCGGGGATCCCCGCGACCGTGAAGGTGAAGGTCTTCAAGGTGGACGGCGAGATCAACACCGACGACTTCTCGCCGGCGGGGGACGCCTCCACCCGGCCCGACATCCCGCTCCACGCGCAGGCGATGGGCAAGACCCGCTTCCCGGGCGGCCTGAAGACGATCGCCGAGTTCCGCGCGCAGGGCTTCCAGGTCGCGTTCGTGGGCGACGTGGTCGGCACCGGCTCGTCCCGCAAGTCGGCCTGCAACAGCGTGCAGTGGGTCATCGGCGACGACATCCCGTTCGTCCCGAACAAGAAGCGCGGCGGCGTCATCATCGGCGGCGTCATCGCCCCGATCTTCTTCGCGACCGCGCAGGACTCGGGCGCCCTCCCGATCAAGGCGGACGTCTCGAAGCTGAAGACCGGCGACGTCGTCGTGGTCGACACGACGAAGGGCGAGCTCCGGACGGAGGGCGGCGAGGTGCTGGCGTCCTTCAAGCTCTCGCCGACCACCCTCGCCGACGAGTTCCGCGCCGGCGGCCGCATCCCGCTCACGATCGGCCGTGCGCTCACCGACCGCGCCCAGAAGCTCACGAAGAAGGGCCCGAAGGACCTGTTCGCGAAGGTCGTCAACCCCGAGCCGAAGAAGGGCCAGGGCTACACCCTCGCCCAGAAGATGGTCGGCAAGGCCTGCGGCCTCCCGGGCGTCCTCCCCGGCGGCTACTACGAGCCGCGGATGACCACCGTCGGGTCCCAGGACACGACCGGGCCGATGACCGCGGACGAGCTGAAGGAGCTCGCCTGCCTCAGGTTCCAGGCGCCGATGTTCATGCAGTCGTTCTGCCACACGGCGGCGTACCCGAAGCCGGCCGACGTGAAGATGCACAACTCGCTGCCCGCGTTCGTCGAGCAGCGCGGCGGGGTCCCGCTCCGGCCGGGGGACGGCGTCATCCACTCGTGGCTGAACCGCCTCCTGCTCCCGGACACCGTCGGGACCGGCGGCGACTCGCACACGCGCTTCCCGATCGGCATCTCCTTCCCGGCGGGCTCCGGCCTCGTCGCGTTCGCGGGCGCGCTCGGCTTCATGCCCCTCGACATGCCGGAGTCGGTCCTCGTCCGGTTCAAGGGGAAGCTGCAGCCTGGCATCACGCTGCGTGACGTCGTGAACGCGATCCCGCTCTGGGCGATCCGCCAGGGCCTCCTCACCGTGCCGAAGAAGAACAAGAAGAACGTCTTCAACGGCCGGATCCTGGAGATGGAGGGGCTGCCCGATCTCACCGTCGAGCAGGCGTTCGAGCTGACCGACGCCGCCGCCGAGCGCTCCGCCGCCGCGGCCGCGATCAAGCTCTCCGAGAAGACGGTCGCGACGTACCTCCGCTCGAACGTCGCGCTCATGAGGAAGATGATCGCCTCCGGCTACGGCGACAAGAAGACGCTCGAGGGCCGCATCGCCGCGGTCGAGAAGTGGCTGAAGAAGCCGCAGCTCCTCTCCGCCGACGCGAACGCGGACTACGCGGCGGTGATCGAGATCGACCTCGCGGAGATCACCGAGCCGATCCTCGCCTGCCCGAACGATCCGGACGACGTGAAGGTCCTGACCGAGGTGGCGAACACGAAGATCGACGACGTCTTCCTCGGGTCGTGCATGACGAACATCGGGCACTTCCGGGCGGCCGGCGAGATCTGGAAGGGCCAGAAGTTCAACCCGGCGGTCCGGACGTGGATCTGCCCGCCGACGCGGATGGACCAGCAGCAGCTCAAGGACGAGGCGTACTACGCGACCTACAGCGCGATCGGCGCCCGGATCGAGATCGCCGGGTGCTCGCTCTGCATGGGCAACCAGGCGCGCGTGCCGGACAAGGCCATCGTCTTCTCCACGTCGACGCGCAACTTCGACGACCGCATCGGCGACGGCGCGCGGGTGTTCCTCGGCTCGGCCGAGCTCGGCGCGGTGTCGGCGACGCTGGGGCGCCTCCCGACGAAGGAGGAGTACTTCAAGGTGATCGCCGACAAGATCACGCCCAAGGCCGACAAGGTCTACCGCTACCTGCAGTTCGACGAGCTCGCCGGGTACGCGCCCGAGGGCAAGAAGCTGCGCGTCGTCGCGTAGCGCCGGAGTCGAGGGCGAAGAAACGGGGCCGCGCTCCTCCGGGGGCGCGGCCCTCGCCGTGTGCGGGGGACGGGCGCGCGAGGTGGCGTGCGCAGGCCCGCCGGTGCACTCTTCGGGGATGCCGGAGATCGCCGCGATCGAGGTCGTCGAGGACTACACCGCGCGTGCACGCTGCGACGAGGGGTTCCTCAGGCTGAAGCGCCTGCGGGCGCGCAACCGCCGGACGGACGGGACCGAGAGCCGGGAGTACCCGATCGACGTCATCGACCGGCCGACGCTCGACGCGGTGGCGGTGTGCCTGTGGGCGCGGACCGCGCGCGGCGTCGAGGTCCTCACCCGGCGCGGGCTCCGGCCCGCCGCCTACTTCAGGCGCGGGCGCGTCCCCGTGCTCCCCGAGCCCGAGTACCTGCTCGTCGAGGAGCTCGTCGCCGGCGTGCTCGAGCCGGGCGAGGTCGGCCTCGAGGCCCTGCGCCGGCGCGGGGCGGACGAGGTGCGCGAGGAGGCCGGGCTCGAGGTCGCGCCCGCGTCCCTCGCGCTGCTCGGCGGCCCGTTCTTCCCGCTGCCCGGGATCGTGTCGGAGAAGATCCACCTGCTCGCGGGGGAGGTCGTGCGCCCTCCGGGGGGTGACGTGTACCCCGCGCCGGAGGAGGGCGACGGCTCGCCGCTCGAGGAGGGTGCGGTCCTCGTCTGGCGCGAGCTCGACGCCGCCGTCGCGGCCTGCGAGGCGGGCGAGATCGAGGACGCGAAGACGGAGCTGGCGCTCCGCCGGCTCGCCGGGCGCCTCCGGGCGGGCTGAGGCGCACCGGCCGGGTTCGCCGCGGTGCGCCGTGCGGTTCCGTTGAAACGGCGGGCCCGCCGCTTACCTCACAGGCATGACCCCGGAGACCTCGGTGCGTTCGCAGGCCGGACGGGCGGTCGAGCGCCGCCCCGAGCCCCGCGCGGAGCTGCTCGCCATCTACCGCGACATGCTGCTCATCAGGCGCTTCGAGGAGACCGCGGGGCGCGTCTACACCGAGGGCAAGATCGGCGGGTTCTGCCACCTCTACATCGGGCAGGAGGCCGTCGCGATCGGAGTGCGCCGCGCGCTCGACACCGAGCGGGACTACCTCGTGAACGCGTACCGGGATCACGGCCACGCCCTCGCCTGGGGCACGCCGCCGGGCGTCGTCATGGCGGAGCTCTACGGGAAGGCGACCGGCGCGGTGAAGGGGAAGGGGGGCTCGATGCACCTCTTCGACGCCGCCCGGCACAACTACGGCGGGCACGGGATCGTCGGCGCGCAGATCCCGCTCGCGGTGGGCGTCGCGTTCTCGCAGCGCTACCAGAAGAAGGACGGCGTGGTCGTGGTGCTCTTCGGCGACGCCGCCGTGAACAACGGGGCGTTCCACGAGGCGCTCAACATGGCCGCGGTCTGGAAGCTGCCCGTCGTCTTCATCTGCGAGAACAACCGCTACGGGATGGGGACGCCCATCGAGCGCAGCTCCGCGGTCGCCGACGTCTGGCGCAGGGCCTCCGCGTACGATCTCCGCGGCGAGGCGGTCGACGGCATGGACGTCCTCGCCGTGCGCGACGCGGTCGCGCGCGCCGCGGCCGAGTGCCGCCCGGAGGGCGGCAAGCCCGTGCTCCTCGAGGCCCGCACCTACCGCTACCGCGGCCACTCCATGGCCGACCCCGCGACGTACCGGACCCGGGACGAGGTCGAGCGGGAGAAGCGGCACGATCCGCTCGACGTGCTGGTCGCGCGGATGCGCGCCGGCGGCAGCGAGCCGTCGGCGCAGGAGCTCGAGCGGATCGAGGCCGACGTCGCGCGGGACGTCGAGGAGGCGGTGCGCTTCGCGGAGGAGAGCCCGGATCCCGCGCCCGAGGCGATCTGGGACGACATCTACGCGTCGTCCGATGACGCGGCGCTCCATCGCGATCCGTAGCGCGCGAGGCGCGGTCCACAGAGCCGGCGCGCCACGGTTGAGCGGAGCGGCCCGGCGGCGGCATACTCCGGGAATGTCGATCGCCGGTCCCGTCCTCGCCTTCGCGCTCGCCGCCCTGCCGTACCCCGCGCCCCGCCAGCTCCAGCCCACCGCGGCGACGAAGTGCGATCGCGCGACGGTGCTCCTCGTGGACGCCCCCAAGGGGGAGCTGAAGGGCACCACCGTCGCGGGGACGGTGACGTACCGGATCGGCCCCGACGTCCAGGTCTTCGACCGCGACGGGAAGCCGGCGGGGGCTGCGACGGGGCTCGCCGTCGGCGCGCGCGTCCTCGTCTACTACGTCATCGACGACGGCGCGAAGGTGCAGGAGATCGACCTGCAGTGACGACCGGCGCGTGGCCGGGACGGTCGCCCGGGCCACGCGCCGCTGACGCCTCGGCTAGCGCGAGTTGTTCTGCGCGCACTCCTGGATCCACTTGGTGATCGTCGCGGTCTGCGCGTCGCTCAGCTGGTCGGGGTGGCCGCTGCCCCCGTTCGCCCGCACGAGCAGGTTGCTCGACGCCGGCGCCGTCGTGTTCACCTCGGCCTTGACCGCCGAGTACGACACGTCGGGATCGATCGAGGCGAACCTCGGGAGCGCGGCCTGCGCGTCGACGTGGCACGGGATGCACCGCGAGGTCAGCGTCGGGTAGACGTCCTGCCTGAAGTACGTCGTCGCGGTCGCCGGCGGCGTGCACCCCGTCGGCGTCGGCGTCGGCGTCGGCGCCGGCGCCGGTGCCGGCGAGTCGTTGCTGTCGCTCCCGCAGGCCGCAAGGCCGAGCGCAGCGGCGAAGGCAGCCACCCACATCCATCTCGTCTTCGTCATGGTTCGGGTCTCCTCCCGTGGGAACGTCCAGTCGGAACGGTGGTCCGCCGCCCGGGCGAGCGCGAGCCCCCCGAGGGCGCGCGGGGGACCCGCGGGCCGGGAATGCGGAGGGCCCGCCGGACGCGCCGGCGGACCCTCGCTTCCCAGTTCGCTGCGCGGACGCCCGGTCACCGCACGGACGCTCGGCGACCGCGCGAGCGCTCAGTCGCCGTGGTGGTAGCGCTCGGTGGCGTTCGCCGCCCCCTGCCCATGGCAACCCTGGCACGACGCGACGTCGTTCGGGTTCGACACGTTGATCGGGCCGCCGGCGTGGATGCAGTCCTTGGTGAACCCGAGCGTCCCGGTCGGCGAGGCGGAGACCGGGCACGGCACCGGCGCCTGCCCGGCGGTGAACTTCACGTTGTCGTGGCACGAGGTGCAGACCGCGAGCGTCGGCTTCGTCTTCCAGTTGTCCGCGTCCTTGCCCGTGTGGCACACGGTGCAGTGGCGGACGCCGTGGTCGTGCCACGGGAAGGCGAGCTCCGACCAGTCCACGATGGTCTGCCGGTTGCCGACGATGAAGTAGGGGATCCCCTGCTGCACGCTCGGGAGCGTCTCGCCGCTGTGGATCTTGTGGATCATCACCTTGAAGTTGACCGTCCGGTCGGTCTCGGGATCGCCGGTCTGCGGCGAGTGGCAGGTGAGGCAGAGCTGCGTCGTGCGCCGCGACCCGTGCGCGGTGAGGGCGCCGTGGCAGCGGTTGCAGCCCGCGTCCGTGATGGTCTCGAGCTTCTGGGCGGTGCCTCCGGCCGGCACGAAGTTGAAGGAGCCGCCAGCCGCGTCGGTGTCCGCGCCGGTGTTGCGCGAGATCCACCCCGCCACGGTGTGCGTCTTCGTCCGGTCGAGGCCGGTCGTGACGGTCGGCGCCGGGAACGTGTACTCGTACACGCCGCCCCCGACGGCTCGCAGGTCCGCCCGCGTGGCGCGTCGCCGAGGTGGCCTGCGTCCGCGCCGCCGGCGTGGGCTTCGGACCGTCGTAGGTGTAGGCGGCGGGCTGCCGCGTCGCCTCGTAGTACGACCGGTAGTCCCCGTGCTCGTCGAGCATCGCGAGGGTGAAGCGCGGCCCCGTGGTGTTCGGGAAGGTGGTGGTGGTCGCCATCTCGGCATCGAGGTTCACCGGCGCGCCGGCGCCGTCGAGGACCCGGAATCGGACGGTCGGACGGGCCGACGTCGCGAACTCCGGGACGACGGCGGACTGGATCTCGAGGGTCAGCGGATCCGCGTTCGACCTGGGGCGGCGCGGCCGCCGCGTTCTTGTCGTCGTCCCCGCACCCTGCCAGCACGATCGCTGCCACCGCTGCGAGGCCCGCGCTTCGCCATGCGTTAGTCATCGTTCCTCCACGGGCCGCCAGGCCACCGCGCGAGCGCCTGCGGCCGCCGGCGCCACGCTGCGGCTCAAGGTGAGCACGCGCACGCGGCGTGTGATCCTCGGGCGCGCGCCGCTGCGGCCGACGCCCCACGAGCGTCGCGGCCGGGCAGGCCTTCGCACGAGGGCCGGAGCCGTCTCCCGGCGCACGGCGCCATGAGCGCAGGCCGGCCCGCCCGGGGGGCGGGCGTTTTCGTTGAACCAGGCGGCGCTCCCCGCACAGATTCGCGGTATGGCCGTGATCTCGTACCGGGAGGCGCTGAACCAGGCGATGCGCGAGGAGATGGCGCGGGACCCGCGCGTCTTCCTGATGGGCGAGGAGGTCGGGCAGTACAACGGCGCGTACAAGGTCAGCCAGGGGCTGCTGAAGGAGTTCGGGCCGTGGCGCGTCGTGGACACGCCGATCGCCGAGCTCGGGTTCGCCGGCGTCGGCATCGGCGCGGCGATCAACGGGCTGCGCCCGATCGTCGAGGTGATGACCTGGAACTTCGCGCTGCTCGCGATGGACCAGATCGTGAATTCGGCGGCGAAGGTGCGGCAGATGTCCGGCGGGCAGCTCACCGCTCCCATCGTGTTCCGGGGACCGCAGGGGGCGGCGCACCAGCTCGCGGCCCAGCACTCCCAGGTGTTCGAGTCCTTCTACGCCCACATCCCGGGGCTCAAGGTCGCGGTCCCGGCCACCCCTCGCGACGCGAAGGGGCTCCTCAAGACGGCGATCCGGGAGGACGACCCCGTCGTCTTCATGGAGTCGGAGGTCCTCTACGGCTCGAAGGGCGAGGTGGAGGACGGCGAGGTCCTCGTGCCGTTCGGGAAGGCCGAGGTCGTCCGCCCCGGCCGCGACGTGACGATCGTCGCCTGGCAGAAGATGCGCTTCGTCGCCCTCGCCGCGGCGGAGGAGCTCGAGAAGGAGGGGATCGAGGCGGAGGTCATCGACCCGCGGACGCTGCGCCCCTTCGACCTCGACGCGGTCCTCTCCTCGGTCGCCCGGACCCACCGCTGCGTCGTCGTCGAGGAGGGCTGGCCGTGGATGGGGAGCGGCGCGCAGCTCGCCGACTCGGTCCAGCGCCACGGGTTCGACGATCTGGACGCGCCGGTCGTGCGCGTCACGGGGCGCGACGTGCCGATGCCCTACGCGAAGCCGCTCGAGAACGTGGTGCTCCCGTCCGCCGAGCGCGTGCGGCGCGCGGTCCACGACGTCACCTACCGCGCCTAGGCCCGCGACATGGCGAAGCCCATCAAGATGCCGAAGCTCTCGGACCAGATGACCGAGGGCAAGATCGCGGAGTGGCTGAAGCAGGAGGGCGACGAGATCAAGGCGGGGGACGTCGTCGCGCAGGTCGAGACCGAGAAGGCGACGCTCGACGTCGAGGCCTTCGAGTCCGGCGTCCTGATCGGCCTCGTGGTGAAGGTCGGCGAGTCCGCGCCGGTCGGCCAGCCGATCGCCTGGATCGGCGCGCGCGGCGAGAAGGTGCCCGCCGCGGAGGCCGCGTCCTCCCCCGCGGCGCCGGACGCCGCCCTCGAGCCGCGCGTCGGGGGCGAGGTGTCGCACGTCTCCACGCAGGCCGCGCCGCCGACCGCGGCGAAGGTCCCGGTGGCGCCGCGCCCGCAGCCGGCGCCCGCCGGGGCCGCGGCAGCGCCTGCCGGGGCCGCGGCAGCGCCCGCCGCGCCGCCCCGTCCACGCGACGAGGGCCGCGCCCGCGCGGAGGCGCCCCAGCGCGGCGCGCGAGCGGCGCCCGCGGAGGCCGCGGCGCGCACCGCCTCGGGCCGGGTCATCGCCTCGCCGGCCGCGCGCAAGCGCGCCCGCGAGCGCGGGATCGACCTCGGCGCGGTGGACGGCTCCGGGCCGCGCGGGCGCGTCGTGCTCGCCGACGTCGAGGGTGCGCCCGAGGAGCGCGCTCCCGCCGCGCCGGCGAGGGAGCTCGCCCGGCCGGCCGCGGCGGCGGCGCCGCGCCGGCGGCGCGCCCTCCCGCCGCGCGCGGAGCTGCGCGACGAGACGCTCCCGCTCTCCTCGATGCGCCGGGCGATCGCGCGGAACCTGGCCGTGGCCAAGCCGGGCGCGCCGCACTTCTACCTCGAGGCCTCCGTCGACGCGCGCCGGCTGGTCGCGCTCCGCGAGCAGCTCGAGGAGCTGGACGAGGGCGCCGTCTCGGTGAACGACCTCCTCGTCAAGGCGGTCGCCGAGGCGCTCTCTCGCCACCCGGAGGTGAACGCCGCGTGGGGCGCGGACGCCATCGTGCGCCGCGGCTCCATCGACATCGGCGTCGCGGTCGCGCTCGAGGACGGGCTCCTCACCCCCGTCGTGCGCGGAGCGGACCGCAAGGACGTCTTCGAGATCGCGGCGGAGATCCGCGACCTCGCCGCGCGCGCGAGGGAGAAGAAGCTCCGCCCCGAGGAGTACCAGGGCGCGTCCTTCACCATCTCGAACCTCGGGATGTTCGGCGTGGAGGCGTTCTACGCGGTGATCAACCCGCCGGAGGCGGCGATCCTCGCCGTCGGCGCGGTGCAGAAGGTGCCGTGGGTGGACGAGGCGACGGGCGCGCTCGTCGCGATGGAGCGGGTCCGGCTCGGCCTGTCCTGCGATCACCGGGTCGTGGACGGCGCGGTGGGGGCGCGGTTCCTCCAGACGCTCCGGCTCGTGCTCGAATCGCCGGTCCGGCTCGTCGTCACCTGATACGGTCGACCCGCTCGCGAGCGCGCCGAGCGGGGAGGGAGCACGATGCCGAAGCGCAGCGGGCCGCGGACGCGGACCGAGAAGGACACGATGGGCGAGGTGAGGGTGCCCGCGGCGGCGCTCTGGGGAGCGCAGACCGCTCGCGCGGTCGAGAACTTCCCGATCTCCGGCCTGCGCGCGCACCCCGCGTTCGTGGACGCGACCGTCCGCGTGAAGCTCGCGGCCGCGCGCGCGAACGCCCGCCTGGGCCTCCTGCCCCGCCGCAAGGCGCGCGCGATCGAGGCCGCGGCCCGCGAGGTGCTCGCCGGCCGCTGGCGCGATCACTTCGTCGTGGACGTCTACCAGGCGGGGGCGGGCACCTCTCACAACATGAACGTGAACGAGGTCCTCGCGAACCGGGCCACCGAGCTGCTCGGCGGCCGTCGCGGCGCGGAGCGGCTCGTCGATCCCAACGACGACGTGAACATGGCGCAGTCCACGAACGACGTGGTGCCCACCGCCATCCGCCTCGCGGCGCTCGAGCTCGCGCCCGAGGTGATCGAGGCGCTCGCCGCGCTCGCGCGCACCTTCGAGGCGAAGGCGCGCCGGTGGCAGGGGATCGTGAAGTCCGGCCGGACGCACCTCATGGACGCGACCCCCATCCGGCTCGGGCAGGAGGTGTCGGGCTGGGCGGCGGCGCTCTCCGGCGCGGCCGGGCGGGTCCGCGACGCGCTGCCGGAGCTCTCCGTGCTCGGGATCGGCGGGACCGCCGTCGGGACGGGGCTGAACGCGCACCCTCGCTATCGCGCGCTCGTGGTCGAGGAGCTGGAGCGGCTCACCGGCGTCCCGCTCACCGTCGCGCCGAACCCGTTCTACGCGATGCAGTCCCTCGCGCCCTTCGTGGCGCTCTCGGGCGCGCTCCGGACGACCGCGGTCGAGCTCCTCCGGATCGGCGGGGACGTGCGGCTCCTCGGGAGCGGCCCGAACACCGGGCTCGGCGAGCTGCGCCTCCCGCCGGTGCAGCCGGGCTCGTCGATCATGCCGGGGAAGGTGAACCCGTCGATGGCCGAGATGCTCGCGATGGTCTCGTACCAGGTCGTGGGCCTGGACGGCGCGATCGCGTGGGCGGCGAGCGGCGGCCAGCTCGAGCTCAACGTGATGATGCCCCTCGTGGCATTCGACCTGTGTCACGCCCTGTCCGTGCTCGCGTCGGCCGTCCGGGCGTTCGACCTCCGCTGCGCACGCGGGCTCGAGGCCGAGCCGGCGCGCGCGCGCCACTTCGCCGACCGGACGGTCAGCCTCGCCACCGCGCTCGCGCCGAGGCTCGGGTACGCCCGTGCGGCCGAGATCGTGAAGGCGTCGGTCGCGAGCGGGCGCTCGATCGTGGACCTCGCGGTCGAGCTCGGCGGGCTCGCGCCGAAGGACGCGAAGCGGCTGCTCGACCCGGCGAAGCTCACCACGCCCGGCCGCCGCTGACGGCGGGGCGGCGGAGCCGGGTTCGCGGGGTATGATGCGCCGGTGGCAGCCCGCCTCGGCGACATCCTGGTGAAGTCGGGCGCGTGCTCGGAGACGGCCGTCCGGGACGCGCTCAGGAACCAGATCATCTTCGGCGGTCGGCTCGGGACGAACCTCCTCGAGCTCCAGGCGGTCTCCGAGGAGGCGCTCGCGAAGGGCCTCGGGAAGCAGCACGGGCTGCCGTCCGTCTTCGGGCCGCAGCGGCTCGACCCCGCGGCCGTCGCGCTCCTGACCCCGGAGATCGCCGAGCGCTACGACGCGATCCCCTACCTGCTCCAGGGGAAGCGGCTCGCGCTCCTGGTCGTGGACCCGCGGAACCTCGCGATGCTCGACGAGGTCGCGTTCGTCACCGGGAAGCAGGTCCACCCGATCGTCGCGCCCGAGGCGCGGGTCTGGGCGCTCGTGCGGGAGCACTACGCCATCGACCGCCACCTCCGCGGAATCGAGGTGGACTTCGCGCACCTGCGCGGGAAGGTCGAGGAGCCGCGCCCCCCGCCGGCGGCCCCGGCGGCGAGCAAGCCGCCGCCCGGCGGCGACCTGATGGACGAGGGCGCGTTCCACGCGCTCTACCAGACGGAGGCCGGGAAGGGGGCCGGCCCGCTCGCCGCGGCGCCTCCGCCCGCGGCCGCTCCGCCGCCTGCCCGCGCCGCCCAGCCTCCCGGTCGCGACCCCGCCCCCGGTCGCGCCCCGGAGGCCCACGCCGCCACCCCAGGCCCAGCCGCGTCCGCCAGCCCCGCCGCCCCGGGCTCCCGTGCCGCCGCCCCCGCTGCTCGACGACGTCATCGAGCTCACGGACCTCCTCGAGCCCGAGCTGCCCGGCACGCCCGCGCCCCCGCCCCCCGCTCCGCCGCAGGTGGCGGCCGAGGTGCTCGCCGCGCTGTCGCAGCGCCCCGGCCACGCCCCGCCCGCCCGGCTCGTCTCGCCCGCCCAGGTCCAGGCGGAGCCGTCGGCGCTGTCGTTCGAGGAGGCGGTGCGGTTCCTCGAGGGGGTGGACGAGCGCGACGCGATCGCGAACACCGTGCTGCGGTACGCGCGCTCGAGGTTCCGGCGCGCCGTCCTCTTCACCGTCCAGCGCGGCGTCGCCCACGGGTGGGCCGGCCTCGGCGAGAAGCTCGGGCCGGAGGCGGTGCGCAGGATGCACCTCGCGCTCGGGACCGCGGGCATCCTCGAGACCGTGGTGAAGACGCAGGCGCACTTCCTCGGGCCGATCCCGAAGACCGAGTCCAACATCCGCCTCCTGAAGGCCCTCGGCGGAGGCGTGCCGGCGAACGCGCTCGTCGTGCCGATCCTCGCCATCGGCCGGGTCGTGAACCTCTTCTACGGCGACGACGGCAGGGGCGGGACCGTGGACTCCGGCGGCGTCGGCGAGCTGCTCATCCTCGCGACCCGGATCGCGAAGAGCTACGGCGCGCTCCTCGAGCGCGTGCGGTGACCTGGAGCGCGGGCCCGCGCCGGCGTTGACATCGAGGCGCGGGGGGGCGAGTGTCCCCTTCCCCGATGGCCGCGACCCTCCACTACTTCATGGCGCCCGAGGACGAGCGCTCGGTCTTCCGGCACCTCGCCCGCCGCCAGCTGACGCTCTACCCGGAGCTCATCCCGCCGGGCCACGTCCCGATCCCGCTCGACGAGCACGCGGTCGAGAAGCTCGCGGGGTCGTCCTGGTACATCGCCGCGGAGCGGCTCGGTCCGGTCATCGTCCACCCCGTGAAGAAGGGTCCGGACAGGGGCATGCTCGTCATCGAGGAGGTGCCGTCCCCCGTGTTCCACTACGAGCGCTCGATCCGGAACGACGCGGGCGAGCTCGTGGCCGGTCGCCTCTGGGCGGAGCTCGACATCACCGACGACGTGTCCGACAAGCGCGGGAAGCCGATCGCCCTCCGCTCCCTCTTCCAGGAGGTCCACGACCTGTTCCGCAAGAACTGGCGGCGGAGCGACCCGAAGGGCTTCTGGGTCGGGCCGCACGCGGCCGCCGTCTGGAAGCGCGGCGAGCTCGTCCTGCGCGAGGCCGGGCACAAGGGGAGGTCGATCGGCGTGTGGCGGTAGGCCTGCCCGGCCGGGTTCCGGCGGCGGGGCCCGGACCGTTGACGCGGGGGCCCGGTCCCGGTACATGGTGCCGCTTGACCATGGGCCCCGTCCCTCGCTATAAGGCCGCGCTCGCAGCGGTGTTTCTCTGCCTGCCGGGGCTCGCGCCGGCGGCCGAGAAGGTGGGCGGTGCGATCCTCCCCGACGAGTCGGTGAAGATCGGGGAGAATCGGTATCGCAGTCCGAAGAGCTACGAGGAGACGGTGAAGTTCTACCGCGCGGTGTACGGGCCGCGGTTCGCGAGGCGACCGATCGCGAACACACCTTCGGTCAAGGCCGTGCACATCGAGAACCCGGACGCGAGGCCGGGGCAGTGGGAAGGGCTGAACGTCTACGAGCTCAAGAACGAGGCGCGGATGTTCGTGCTCGTGAAACGGAAATGACGCTTTGGGGGATCGTCTAACGGCAGGACGCCAGACTCTGGATCTGGCTATCTAGGTTCGAATCCTAGTCCCCCAGCAACTTCGAGGAGATCGGGCGTTGACTGCCGCAGCGCCCGCAGGTAGGAAAGCGAAGGATCTTGGCCCGTTAGTCTAGCGGTCAGGACGTCGGCCTCTCACGCCGAAAACATGGGTTCAAATCCCGTACGGGTCACCAGTTGTGCCCCGCTCACTTCGTCCGGCTGCGGG
>CAWHDY010000025.1:0-86502 GCA_963828235.1 uncultured delta proteobacterium | reverse complement strand
ATCATGCCCCGCCTCGCCCTTGCCGCCGCCTGCTCCGCACTCCTCGCCGCGTCCCCCTCGCGTCCGCTCGCGCAGGCGTCCCAGCCTGCCGCTCCTCCGCCGGCGGCGTCTACGGTCCCGGCGATCACGCCCTCGAAGGACTTCCCCCAGGGCACGGCGACGCCCGCCGCGGAGTGCGGCGCTTGCCACCAAGCCATTTACCGAGAGTACGCGCAGGGCTTCGGCAGCGACATGAAGTACCCGGGCGTGAGGCTGCGCACGAAGGGGGACAAGGTCCTCGAGATGCCCGCTGGCACCTCTGTCGCGGCGAGCGCGCACGCCGTCGCCGGCACCGACCCCTGGCCGATCCACGCGCGCGAAGCCGAGGAGGAAGGCAAGAAGTGCAACGTCTGCCACTTCCCCCAGCCCTTCGCGATTCCGGAGCGCACCGCGCTGGAGGTGGCGAAGCCGGCCCCGCGACCGGAGGCGCAGGGCGAAGGCATCACCTGCGCCGCGTGCCACCTGACTCCAGAGGGGAAGATCAGGGGGCCGCACGAGGTCGAGGCGCCGCACGAGACCGTCGTGGACGTGCGCATGGCGAGCAGCGAGATGTGCGCGTACTGCCACGCGATGGGGAAGCGCGTCCCGGGCAAGCAGACGCAGACCTATCTCGAGTGGCGCGACGACTTCGCCGCGGCCGGGCTCGGGCGCCAGCAGTGCCAGGACTGCCACATGCCGCGCACCCAGCGAAAGACCGCCGAGGACTCCGACGTGCCGGTCCGCGCCGTCGCGCGCCACCTCTGGACGGGCGGCCACTCGGGGCAGCGGCTCGGCAGCGCGCTGTCGCTCGTCGTGCTGCAGCCGCAGAAGGACCGCGGCGACGTGGAGCTGCACCTCATCAACGTGGGCGCCGGGCACTCGGTCCCCACGGGATCGAACCGCCGCGCCGTGTACCTCCAGACCCGCGTGGTCGACCGCAAGGGCAAGGTGGTCGCCACGCGAGAGTGGATGTTCGCGCCGTGGTACGGCCCGCGTCCCGACGACCGCTCCTTCCTGAAGGAGGACGAGAAGCGTCCCGACCGGATCGCGGCGACCCAGGCCGACGAGCAGGGGCCGCACGAGACTCCGATTCGCGCCGGAGAGGAGCGCGTGCTCACGTGGCAGCCGGGTGTTCGCGACGGCAGCTACACCGTGGAGGCGAGCCTCGTCTACGACCTGAACCGCTACAACGACCGCTCGTTCAAGGGTGACCAGCGGGAAATCTCCCGGTTCACGTTGCCACTCCACGTCAAGGCGAGCCGCTGAGGAACGCGGTCAGTGAAGCTCCGCTCTGTCGTCGGCATCCTCCTGGCGCTCGCAGTGACGTGGCCCCACCCCGCGCGCGCGTACCGCCCGTTCAACTCCACGGACGCTGCCGTCGCGGGCAAGGGCGAGGTGGAACTCGAGCTCGGTCCGATCGGCTACCTGGTGCAGTCACCGGGTCGGGCGCTCGTCGCGCCGAGCGTCGTGCTGAACTGGGGCTTCGCCGACCGCTGGGAGGTGGTCCTCGAGGGACGGCACTTCATCGAGCTCGGCAGCGAGATCCAGGGACCGCGGCTTCGCGTGGAGGACACCGCCCTGTCACTCAAGCACGTCCTGCGCGAAGGGAGCCTTCAGGAGAAGAGCGGCCTGAGCGTCGCGATGGAGCTGGGAGCGCTCCTGCCGACCGTGAACGGAGATCCGGGCGTCGGCGTCGAGTGGGCGCTCATCGTCTCGCAGCGCTGGCCCGATCTCACGATCCACGTCAACGGCGCGGCAGCCTGGACCCGGGCTCACGAGCCCGGCCAGTTCGGAGGCGTCATCCTCGAAGGGCACGACGCCTGGACCGTTCGCCCCGTCGCCGAGGTGTTCATCGAGAGCGAGCGCGGGCGACCGACGACGGCCTCCGGCCTCGTGGGGGCGATCTGGCGCGCCCGAGACACGCTGTCGTTCGACGCGGGGGTGCGCCGCTCGCGCGCGGGCGGCATCGACACGACCGAGGTCAGGCTCGGGCTGACCTGGGGATTCAAGGCGGGCTTCCCGAGATGAGCATTCCGCGATCCCGGGGTCAAAGTGCCGAGTCCGTTTGCTCTGCGCCTATTGACGGCCAGTGTCAGACGCCCGTGGCAGGATCCGTTCGATGGACGTCGGATCTTCGCCACTCGCCGCCACGCTCACGGGTGCTCCGTCGTGCCTGGCGCTCGCCCCGCCGCCGACGCCGCCGGAGCCGTGCACGCCGGCCGAGCTTCGCGCGCTGGTCCACGGCGGCCTGACCGAGTCCGACGTCTGCGAGCAGCTCCTCGCGCAGTCGGCCCGCGTCGAGGGAACCCTGGACCTCGCGATCGGGGACGGCCTGGCGGCCCTCCTCATCGGAGACCGGCTCATCAGTCTCGGCTTCTCGCGCCTGCGCGACTACGCTCGCGAGGTCCTGGACGTGGCGGAGCGGACCGCCGAGTCGATGGCCAAGCTCTCGCGCGAGCTGAAATCGCGCCCGCTCCTTCGCGCCGCCGTCCGCGCGGGGGAGGTCCGCCCCCGAAACGCCCAGACCGTGCTGCCCGTAGCGGTGGGCGAGGCCGAGGCGGCGTGGGTGGAGCGCGCTCGCACCGAGACCGTCCGCGCCCTCGAGAAGGCCGTTCGCGCGGTGCGCGCCGGAGAGGAGGACGAGGAGTGGGCGCGCTTCCGCGTCCGGCTCTCGCCCGAGGACCGCGCCACCGTCGACGAGGCGCTCGCGATCGCCGGCAAGCTCATGCCCGGCTCGACCCGCCCGACGCGGCTCGAGGCGATGGCGCAGGAGTACCTCGGGGAGCACCCGCTCGAGGCCGGGGACGACGGAGGCGGCGCGGCCGGCGGCTCGTTCCGCCCGGACGGCCACGACCGGCTGGAGCAGCGGAAGGCCGAGCTCGAGCTCGAGACCGATCGCTGGTCCTACCTCCAGGGCGTGGCGAACGTCCGGGCGCCGGACGAGGGCTCCTGCGACTTCGAGCAGATGACATCGGCCCGGGAGATCGACCTGCGGGCTGCGAGACCTCGCGGCACGGCGCGCCACGTGGGACCAGCTGCTCGGGTACTGCGCGTACATGGTCAAGCGGAGCGGTCTGCATCGGGTCGCCGGGTTCACCTCGTTCGAGCATTACTGCACCGAGCGGCTCGGGCTCGCGGCTCGCACCGTGGAGCAGCGCGCCGCGGTCGAGAAGCGGATCTGGGAGGTCCCGGCGCTTCGTGCCGCCCGGGAGAGCGGGCTCGCGTACGAGAAGGTCCGCATCCTCTCGCGCCTCCCCGCTCGCGACATCGAGGGGTGGATCCCCCGCGCGCGGGCGCTGACGTGCGTGGCGCTCCGGGCCGAGGTGGAGGAACGCGACGAGGCGCAGATGCGTGCGGCGAGGGCGCTGCGTGCCAGGGTACCCGTCCGGATCGCGCTGCTCCTCCAGGCCGCGTTCCGGGCGGTGCGAGCGACCGAAGGGCGGCTCCTCGACGACGGGAGATGCCTCGTCCGGGTGGCCCGGCACTTCGTCGATGCGTGGAAACCGTGCGTGAAGAAGGCGCGGAGCCTCTCGCAGAAGGTCCGCGAGCGCGACCTCGGCCGATGCCAGATGCCGGGGTGCAGCCGGAGGGCGGTGCACGCCCATCACGTCGTGCCGCGCTCGCACGGCGGCGCCGACACGGCGGAGAACCTCGTCGCGCTGTGCGCCTGCCATCACCTGCGCGGCATCCACGGCGGCTACATCCGCGTGCGGGGCTGCGCGCCGGACCGGCTCGTCTGGGAGGTGGGCGGGAGGGTCTGGAGCGGTGAAGCCGAACGATCGCGAAGCGAGGAAGTGGCCCCGGCGTGACTCGAACACGCGGCCTACGGTTTAGGAAACCGCCGCTCTATCCACCTGAGCTACGGGGCCATGTTTCGACGCTGGCGTATACCATACCGCCCGGCGACGTCCTCAGCCGTCGTCAATGGACGAGCTTGAACCCGATCTTCGTCCCCATCCCGACCACGAACCCGAGCTGGATGTTGAAGTAGCCCAGCGTCTCGAGCCAGCGCGCGTTCTTGAGCGGGCCGGCGTCGACGGCGTCGAACCCGATGTCGCGCTCGAGCGCGAGCACCTGCTGCTTCGCGCCCGGGTCGTCACCCGCCGCGAACACGGTGAGCTCCTGCCCCTCGACGCGACCCGAGTCCATCGTCCCGGCGAACACGGTGTTGAAGGCCTTGACCACCTTCGCGCGGGGGACCTTCTTCTGGAGCTCCTCCGCTCCGCTCGTCGTGCACCCGAGCGCGAGCTGCATGTCGTCCGTGAGCGCGTTCGTGACGTCCACGACGATCTTGCCGTCGACGCCGCTGCCGAGCGCGGAGACCGCCGCGCCGACGGCCCCGAACGGCACGGCGAGGATGACGATCTCCGCCCAGGTGCCGGTCTCCCGCACGGCGGCGGGCTCCTTCCCGACCGCCCGCACCTCGTGGCCCGCGCGCTCGAGCCCGCGCCTCAGCGCGCTGCCGACGTTCCCGTCACCGATGATCCCGATCCTCGCCCTGGCACCCGTCGTGGCCATGTCACCCTCCCCCTCCGTCGCTCCTGGATCCCGCGCGTATCCCGCCGCGGCGGCGCTCACGCACCTGAGACCGCGCTGAACGAGAAGATGAAGCGCACCAGCACCGACGGCTCCCCTCGGGCCCAGCCTCGAGCACGCCCGCGAGGCCCGACAGGGAGAGGTCGAAGGGCCCCCTGCCCTGCCGCTCGGAAGCCGAGCGTGCACGAGCGGGTCGGAGACCGCGCCCCACGCCAGCGCCGTCGGATCCGCAATGCGCAGACTTCGTTGCGACCCGGCGAGTCGCCCCTTGCCGCGGCGTGAGCGACACGACGGCAGACCCCGCGGATGGCATCCGTACCGCCCAGCGTGCTCGATCGACCGGTGGATCCGGAGCGCGATCACGTCCTCGGTCCTCCCGACGCAGAGCTGACGCTCGTCGAGTACGGCAGCTACGCGTGCCCGTTCTGCCACGCGGCGCACGAGGTCATCGCCAATCTTCGCGACCGGTTCGGAGATCGGCTGCGCTACGTCTTCCGGCACCTCCCGATCAGCGGCAGCGACGACGCGGTGCCCACCGCCGAGCTGGCCGAGTACGCCGCCGAGACGACGGGCGGGTTCTGGCCGGTCCACGACGCCCTCATGCGGCGCGGGCCGCGGTTCGAGCCGGGAGCCATCGAGCGGATCGCGAAGGAGTTCGAGCTCCCCCCCCGGGACGAGGCGCACGCCGGTGCCGCGAGAGCCGCCGCGGCGCGGGTCGTCGAGGACGCCCAGAGCGCCCGCCGCAGCGGCGCGCGGGTCACGCCGACCTTCTTCATCGGCCGGCGCCGCTACGAGGGCGCGTGGGACGAGAGCGCGCTCGCCGAGGCGCTGCTCGGCTCGCTCGGGCACCGGCTCCACACCGCCACCGTGGACTTCGCCGGCTGGGCGCCCTCGACGGGCCTGCTCCTCCTCGCCGCCACCGCGCTCGCGACGGCGCTCACGAACTCCCCGCTCGGGTCCGCGTTCCAGGCGTGGTGGAAGACCCCGCTGGGATTCCGGCTCGGAGGCGGCGAGTTCGCGCTGCCGATCGGCGAGTGGGTGAACCACGGGCTCCTGACGTTCTTCTTCCTCGTCGTCGGGCTGGAGATGAAGCGCGAGCTCACCGTCGGGCGGCTCGCCTCGTGGCGCGCGGCGTCCCTGCCGATCGCGGCGTCGCTCGGTGGGATGGTCATGCCCGCGCTCCTGTATCTGGCGCTCATCCCGCCCGGACCGCTCGCCGCGGGCTGGGGCACCACGATCTCGACGGACACCGCCTTCGCCGTGGCGCTCGTCGTGCTGCTCGGGGACCGGGTGCCGGTGGACCTGAGGGTGTTCCTCACCGCCGCCGTGATCGTGGACGACCTCGTCGCGATCGCCGTGATCGCCTTCTTCTACTCGGGCACGCATCGGCGTGGGATGGGTGGTCGCATCGGTCGCGGTCACCGCCATCCTCGTCGCGCTCGCGCGCGCGGGGATCTACCGCGCGCTGCCGTACGCGGTGCTCGGCGTGGTCCTGTGGGCGTGCCTCCACGCGGCGGGCGTGCACGCCACGCTCACCGGGGTGATCCTCGCGCTCGTGACGCCGACCCGGCCCCCGGCGAACCTGCGCGCCCTGCTCGCCCAGGCGGAGACCGTCATCGAGGCCGAGACGCGCGGCCCCGACGGAGCGGTGATGAGGCACGGGCCGTCGGAGCCCACGCTGCGGGCGCTCGACGCGATCCACGATCGCATCGCGTCTCCGGCGAGCAAGCTGCTCCGCTCGCTCGAGCCCTGGTCGAGCTACGCGGTGCTGCCCCTCTTCGCCCTCGCCAACGCAGGGGTGACGTGGTCCCGGGCCATGGTCGAGGGGCACGCCCGGACGATCGCGGCCATCGTCGTCGGGCTCGTCGCCGGCAAGCCGCTCGGGATCCTCGCGGCCTCGTGGGCCGTCGTCCGCCTGGGAATCGCCGTGAAGCCCCAGGACTACTCGTGGCGGCAGCTCGCCGGCGCCGCCACCCTCGCCGGGATCGGGTTCACCATGTCGCTCTTCATCGCGGGCCAGGCGTTCCCGTCGGAGACCGACTTCGCGGCCGCGAAGATCGCGATCTTCGGCGCGTCGCTCGTCGCCGGAGCGCTGGGCGTGCTGATCCTCTGGCCGCGCGCCCGTGCGCGCGCGGAGCCCGTCATGTCCGTCGGCTCTGCCTCGGGCGTGACGCCCGCGAAGCACCTGGGTCGGCGGGGGACGCCTGTGCGAACATGAGGGGACGGCGCCGCCGCGCCGGAGGAGCCCCATGTCCGCCTACCCTCACCTGCTCGCGCCGCTCGATCTCGGGTTCGTCACGCTGCGGAACCGCACGCTGATGGGCTCGATGCACACCGGGCTCGAGGAAGCGCCGGGCGGCCCCCGGCGCCTGGCGGCGTTCTACGCGGAGCGGGCCCGCGGGGGAGCCGGGCTCATCGTCACGGGCGGCGTCGCGCCGAACGAGGACGGCGTGGTGTGGCCGGGCGCGGCGAAGCTGACCGAGGCCTCGGAGGCCCGGGCGCACCGCCCGATCACGGAGGCGGTGCACCGCGAGGGAGGGCACATCTGCCTCCAGATCCTCCACACCGGCCGCTACGCCGCGCACCCGGGCGCCGTCGCGCCGTCCGCGATCCGCGCGCCCATCTCGCCCGTGAAGCCCCGCGCCCTCACCGACGAGGAGGTCGAGCGGACCATCGACGACTTCGCGCGGTGCGCCGCGCTCTCCCGGGAGGCCGGGTACGACGGCGTGGAGGTGATGGGGTCGGAGGGCTACCTCCTGAACGAGTTCGTCGCGCCGCGCACGAACCAGCGCACCGACCGCTGGGGCGGCCCGCTCGAGAACCGGCTGCGCTTCCCGGTCGAGGTGGTCCGCCGCGTCCGGGCGGCGCTCGGGCGCGACGCGATCCTGGTGTTCCGCCTCTCGATGCTCGATCTCGTGGAGGACGGCTCGAGCTGGGACGAGGTCGTCGCCCTCGCGCGCGCGGTCGAGGCGGCGGGCGCGACCCTCCTCAACACCGGGATCGGCTGGCACGAGGCGCGGATCCCCACCATCGCCACGATGGTCCCGCGCGGCGCGTTCACCTGGGTCACCCGGCGCCTGCGCGGCGCCGTCGGCATCCCGCTCGTCGCGACGAACCGGATCAACGACCCGGCGTTCGCCGAGGAGGTGCTCGCGCGCGGCGACGCGGACCTCGTCTCGATGGCGCGCCCGTTCCTGGCCGACGCGGAGCTCGTGCGCAAGGCGGCGGAGGGGAGGACCGACGAGATCGACACCTGCATCGCCTGCAACCAGGCCTGCCTCGACGCCATCTTCGGCGGAGACGTCTGCTCCTGCCTCGTGAACCCGCGCGCCTGCCACGAGACCGAGCTGCCCGTGACCCCCGCGGCGGAGCCGCGGCGCATCGCGGTCGTGGGCGGCGGCCCGGCGGGGCTCGCGTACGCGTGCACGGCGGCCGAGCGCGGCCACCGCGTGACGCTGTTCGAGGCGGCGGCCGAGCTCGGCGGCCAGTTCAACCTCGCGCGGCGGATCCCCGGGAAGGAGGAGTTCGCGGAGACGATCCGGTACTTCCGGACGCGCCTCGCGCGGCTCGGGGTCGAGGTCCGCCTCGGGCGGCGCGTCACCGCCGAGGAGCTCGCCGCGGCGCGGTTCGACCGGGTCGTGCTCGCGACCGGCGTCGCTCCGCGCGATCCGGGGATCCCGGGGCAGGACCACCCCATGGTCGTCGGGTACGCCGACGTCATCGAGGGCCGCCGCACTCCGGGGAAGCGGGTCGCGATCGTCGGGGCCGGGGGCATCGGCTTCGACGTCGCCGAGCTCCTCACCCACGACGGGAGCCACGGCGACCCGGGGGCACGGTTCCGCGCCGAGTGGGGCATCGACGACACCTACGCCCGGCGCGGCGGCGTGGCGGGCGAGCGGCAGAAGCCCGCCTCGCCGCGCCAGGTCTGGCTCCTCCAGCGGAAGGTCGCGAAGGTCGGCGCGGGGCTCGCAAAGACGACGGGCTGGATCCGCCGCACGCTGCTCGCCGACCGCGGGGTGACGATGATCCCGGGCGTGACCTACGAGTCGGTGGACGATCGCGGCCTCCACCTCCGCGCCGGCGGCGAGGCCCTCACCCTCGCGGTCGACACGGTGGTCGTCTGCGCCGGCCAGGAGCCCCGGCGCGACCTCCTCGCCGGCCTGCGAGGCGGCGGGCGTGCCGACGACGCTCGTCGGCGGCGCGGACGTGGCCGCCGAGCTCGACGCGCGCCGGGCGATCGACCAGGCCACCCGCGCGGCGCTCACCGTCTGACCGAGGAGCCGACATGAACCCCGACCCCGCCGAGCCCCGCCCACCCGCTCTCCGGCGACGAGATCGTCGCGCTCTCGCGGAAGCACACGCTCTTCGAGTGGGTGGCGCAGGCGAAGGTGGACCCGATCCCGGTGGACCGGGCGAAGGGGATCCACTTCTGGACGCCCGAGGGGAAGCGCTACATCGACCTCAACAGCCAGCTCATGAGCGTCAACATCGGCCACGGCGACGAGCGGGTGATCCGGGCGATCCAGGAGCAGGTCGCGCGGCTCGCCTACGCCGCGCCGTCGCTCGCCACCGCGCCACGCGCGCTCCTCGGCGCGAAGCTCGCCGAGCTCACCCCGGGCGACCTCGACGTCTTCTTCTTCACCAACGGCGGCTCGGACGCGAACGAGAACGCGGTGCGGCTCGCGCGCCAGTACACGGGCCGGCACAAGATCCTCGCCCGCTACCGCTCCTACCACGGCGCCACCGGCGGGGCGATCGCGCTCACCGGCGATCCGCGGCGGTGGCCGTCGGAGCCCGGGATGGCCGGCGTCGTCCACGTGCTCGACCCGTACCACGGCCTCCGGCGCGGCTGGGACGACGTCCCGACGGCGCTCGCGTACCTCGACGAGGTCATCCAGCTCGAGGGGCCGCGGACGATCGCCGCGTTCATCCTCGAGACCGTGACCGGCACGAACGGCGTCCTCGTCCCGCCCGACGGCTACCTGCAGGGCGTGCGCGAGCTGTGCGACCGCCACGGCATCCTCATGATCTGCGACGAGGTGATGGCGGGCTTCGGCCGGACCGGGGAGTGGTTCGCCGTGAACCACTGGGGCGTCGTTCCGGACCTCCTCACGATCGCGAAGGGCCTCACCTCGTCGTACGTCCCGCTCGGCGCGGTCGCCATGCGCCGGGGGATCGCGGACGCCTTCCGCGACAAGCCGTTCGCGGGCGGCCTCACCTACGGGAGCCACCCGGTGGCCTGCGCGGCGGCCCTCGCGACGATCCGCGTCTACGAGGAGGACCGGCTGCTCGAGCGTGCCCGGGCGACCGGCGCGGTCATGAAGGCGCTGCACGCGGACCTCGCCGCGCGCCACCCGTCGGTGGGCGCCGCCCGCTCGATCGGGCTCTTCGGCATGATCGAGCTCGTCCGCAACCGCGCGACGATGGAGCCGCTCGCGCCGTTCAACGGGACGTCCGACGAGATGACCGCGCTCGGGAGGTTCTTCCGGCAGGAGGGGCTGTTCACGATGCTGCGGTGGAACGGGTTCTTCACGAACCCGCCGCTCGTCATCACCGAGGCCGAGCTCCGGGAGGCGTTCGCGATCGTGGACCGCGGGCTCGAGATCACCGACCGCGCCGTGACCGGCTGAGCCGGCACGGGAGCGCTGCGGCCCGGCGCCGCGCGTGATAGGAGAACCGACATGTTCTTCATCCTCTCGTACGACTACGTCCCGGACGTCCTGGAGAAGCGCACCCCGTTCCGGCCGGATCACCTCGCGCTCGCCCGCGAGTTCCACGCCGCCGGCAAGCTCCTCCTCGCCGGGGCGTTCGATCCGCCCACGGACGGCGCGCTGTCTACGTGTTCAAGGTGGACTCCGCCGCGGACGTCGAGGCCTTCGTCCGGCGCGACCCGTACGTGAAGAACGGCGTCGTGACCGGCCACCGCGTCCGCCCCTGGAACGTGGTCGTCGGCGGGTAGCGTGGGCCAGGGTTCCGGCATGACCGACACCGACCAGACGCTCGTCGCCGCCGCGCGCGACGGCGATCGCGCCGCGCTCGAGAAGCTGCTCGAGCGGCACCAGAGCGCCGTCTACCGGTTCGGGATGAAGATGTGCGGCGAGTCGGAGGACGCGAAGGACGTCCTCCAGGAGACGCTCTTCGCGGCCGCCCGGACCCTGCCCGATTTCCGCGGGGCGTCGTCCGTCTCGACGTGGCTCTACACGATCGCACGCAGCTTCTGCCTGAAGAAGCGGCGCACCTCCAAGTTCGCGCCGGAGCGGATCGAGTCGCTCGAGGCGCAGCCGGAGACCTCGGGCCAGGTGGCGGACGCGCGGCGCAACCCGGAGGAGGACGCGGTCGCGCGGCAGCTGAAGTCGGTCCTCGACGCGGCGATCGCCGAGCTCGAGCCGATCTACCGGGAGGTCCTGCTCCTGCGGGACGTCGAGGGGCTCCCCGCGGCCGAGGTCGCCGAGGTGCTCGGCATCTCGGTCGAGGCCGTGAAGAGCCGGCTCCACCGCGCCCGCGTCGCCGTGCGGGAGCGCGTCGCTCCGGTGCTCGCGCCGGCGACGCTCCCCATCCCGCAGCCCGGTCCCGGCTGCCAGGACGTCGTGACGATGTTCTCGAGACGGCTCGAGGGCGAGATCGACGTCGAACGCCTGCGCCGAGCTGGAGTCGCACCTGCAGACGTGCGCCTCGTGCCGCGGGCGCTGCGACTCGCTCCGCTCGACGCTCACGCTCTGCCGCAGCTCCGGCGCGGCGCAGGTCCCCCCCGACGTCGCCCGCTCGGTGAAGGACGCGCTGCGGAAGTTCATCCAGGCGCCTGCCTGAAGCGCCTCTCTCCGGGCGAGGGTGCACTCGCCCGGGCTCCCGGCCGTCCCTTGCCCTCTCGGCGCCCCGCGCGCTAGACAGGCACCGTACGGGGCTTCGGCCCCCCACCCCACCGGGAGACCTCCATGACCCGCTCGACGCAGACCTCGATCGTCGTTCCACTGCTCCTCACCCTCCTCGCCGGCTGCGCGACCGCCGGCCGTGACACCGCCATCGGCGCCGGCGTCGGCGGCGCGGCGGGCGCGGGCATCGGCGCCCTCGTCGGGGGCAAGAAGGGCGCCCTCATCGGCCTCGGGGTCGGCGCGCTCGCGGGCGGCTCCGTCGGCCTCTACCTCGACAAGCAGCGCAAGGATCTCGAGAAGGTCGCCGAGGTGAAGAAGACCGAGCACGGCCTGCTCGTGCAGATGAAGAACGACATCCTCTTCGACACGGGCAGCGACGGCATCAAGGCGGAGGGCGTCACCGAGCTCGCCAAGGTGGGCGACATCCTCGCGAAGTACTCCGACGATCGCGTGAGGATCGAGGGGCACACGGACGCGGTCGGCGACGCGAAGCACAACCAGGCCCTCTCCGAGCGGCGCGCGAACGCCGTGAAGACGGTCCTCCTCTCGCGCGGCGTGCAGGACGGGCAGATCCAGGTCCTCGGGCTCGGCGAGACGAAGCCGGTCGCGGACAACGGCTCCGCCGACGGCCGCTCGAAGAACCGCCGGGTCGAGCTGCACATCGACGTGCCGAACCCGACCTGATCCGAATGAAATTACGCGCTCACCGCGCTAGACGCGAGAGCCGCGCTCACGCGCGCGCTCACTCGCGCTCCGTGACGCGGAGGGGGGCGTCACGCCGTCGGCGCGCCGCCTCCGCTCCGCGCGATCCCGGGGAGGAGCGGCGCGGACGGCGACCTCCTCCTCGCCGTCCTCCTCGCCGGCCGCCCGGAGCAGCGGCCGGAGCTTGTCCTGCTTCACCCGGGCGCCGAGCTTCGCGATGTCCGCGGCCTTCTTCATCGCGTTCCCGCGCCCGGACTGGAGCTTCCCCTTCGCGGCCGCGAAGCTCTCCTGCGCGCGGTCGAGGCGGGCGCCGAGCTCGTCCAGGTCCCCGACGAAGTCGGAGAGCTTGTCGAGCAGCTTCCCGGCCTCGTCGGCGATGCGCTGCGCGTTCGCGTTCTGCTTCTCCGACCGCCAGACGTGCGAGATGAGCCGCAGGGCCGCGAGCAGCGTCGTCGGGCTGCAGACCACGACGCCCTGCCGGAACGCCTCCTCGTACAGCCCCGGGCCGCGCGCGATCGCCGCGTGGAACGCCGCCTCGTTCGGGACGAACAGCAGCACGATGTCGAGGGTCCGCTTCGCGAGCACGTCGGTGTAGCTCTTCCCGGCGAGCCCCTTCACGTGCGCGCGGACGGACGCGAGGTGCCGGTCGAGGGCGGCCTCGCGCTCCTCGCTCGCGTCGGCCTGCATCGCCTCCACGAACGCGGTCAGCGAGCACTTCGCGTCGACGACGATGGCGCGCTCGCTCGGGAGGTAGACGAGCGCGTCCGGCCGCTTCCGCCCGCCCTCCTCGTCCACGTGCGACACCTGGAGGTCGTACTCCTGCCCCTCGGTGAGCCCGGCCGTCTCGAGCACGCGCTCGAGCACGAGCTCGCCCCAGTCGCCCTGGGCCTTCGAGTCCCCGGTGAGCGCGCGGGAGAGGCCGTCCGCCTGCTTCGACAGGGTCGTCTGCGCGTCCTGCAGGAGCTTCAGCTCCCGGAGGAGGCTCGCGCGGTCACGGCTCTCCTGATCGTACGTCTTCTCGATCTTGTCCTCGAAGGCCTTCAGCTTCTCGCCGACGGGCCCGAGCAACGCCTTGAGACCCTCCTGGTTCCGCTCGAAGAGCGCCTTCCCCTTCTCGTCGAGGAGGCGACCCGTCAGCTTCTCGACCTCGGCGCGAACCGCCTCCTTCGTCCGCTCGGCCTGGGCCACCCGCTCCGCGGCCGCCTTTCGCTCCCCGGCGAGCTCCGCCTCGAGCCTGGTGCGCTCCTCGGCCACCCGCCTCGCCTCCGCCGCGAGCTCCTCCGCGCGGCGGCGCAGGGCGTCGAGGTCCTTCATGGCGTCGGCGTGCCGGCGCTCCGCGCCGGCGAGGTCCGCCTGGGCGGTCGCGAGCGCCGCGGCCCGAGCCACCTCGCGGACCCGCTCCCCGTCCCGCGCCAGGGCCGCCGCGGCCTGCTCCTCCGCCCGCGCAGCCGCCACCGCGGCCGACAGCGCGTTCCGCCGCAGCGCGAGCCCGACGCCGATCCCGGCTGCGAGGAACACGGCTGCCGCGGCGACCACCCAGATCCCGTCCATGCTCGCAGGATACCCGGGGGCCTGACGTCCGGGTCCCGTCCGGGTACGCCCGGGCTCAGGGAATCGCGGGTGCTCCCTCGAACCGCGGATCGCTCGCGGCCTCTCGCAGCCCCGTGTCCCAGTCGATCCGGGCCGCCTGGGCGTTCCCGATCGGCCTGCGGGCCGGCCTGAGCACGTGGCCGCGCGCCTCGAGGGCGTGCGCGGTCGCCGCCTCGAGCCCGTTCGGCTCCACCTGCACGTGCTCCGGCTGGTACTGCTGGTGGAGCCGCGGCGCGCCGAGCGCCTCGTCGAGCCGCATCGCGTCGTCCACCCAGTGGACGATGACCTGGGCGACGGTGGTCGGGATGGTGGACCCGCCGGGCGAGCCGACCACGAGGTCGAGCCGGCCCCGCTCGTCGAAGAGGAACGTCGGCGCCATCGACGAGAGCGGGATCTTCCCGGGCTCGGGCGCGTTGAGCCCGCTGCCCACGAGCCCGTACGCGTTCGGGACCCCGGGCGCGGCGTCGAAGTCGTCCATCTCGTCGTTGAGGAGGATCCCGGTGCCGGGCACGACCACGCACGAGCCGAACTGGTAGTTCACGGTGGTCGTCAGCGAGACCGCGTTGCCCTCCGCGTCCACGACCGACACGTGGGTCGTGTGCGGCGCCTCGCGCTGCTCCCGCACCTCGACCGCGGTCGAGGCGCGCTCGCCGATCTGCGCGCGCAGCGCGGCGGCGGCCGCGGGCGAGACGAGCTCGTCCACCGCCTGCGCGACGCTGGGCACGAACGCCGGGTCCGCGAACGAGGTCCCCCGGCGCGCGTACAGCCGCCGGTCGACCTCGATCATCGCGTGGAGGAACCGCTCCGGGCGGTAGCCGCCCTCGCGCGGGCGCTCCCCCTCGAGCGCCTGCAGGAGCGCGATCAGGATGGCGCCCCCGGAGGACGGGGGCGGGAACGAGGCGATCCGGCGGCCGCGGTAGCGCCCCTCGACCGGCTTGCGCTCGCGGACCGCGTAGCGGGCGAGGTCCTCCTTCGTGAGGATCCCGCCGCGGGCGTGGACCGCCGCGACGATGCGATCGGCGAGGGGCCCCCGGTAGAACGCGTCCGCGCCTCCGCGGCCGATGGCCCGGAGCGTCGCGGCGAGGTCGCGGCGGACGAGGAGCGACCCCGGGACGCGCGGCGAGCGCGCCCCGTCCGGTCCCGCGGCGAGGAACTCGGACGCCGCGGCGCGGTCCGCTCGCAGGCACTCGAGCCGGCGGGAGGCCGCGTCCGCGTACGCGAGCCCGACCCTGAACCCGCGCTCCGCGAGGACCGCGGCCGGCCGGACCAGCTCGCGCAGCGGCTTCTTCCCGAACCGGCGCGCGAGCTCGGCGTAGCCGCGCACCGCGCCGGGCACCGCCACGGCGAGGCCCCCGTCGAGCGATCGCCTCGGACCGCCGGCGCCGCCTTCCCGGAACATGTCCGGGCGCGCCCCCGAGGGTGCGACCTCCCGGAAGTCGAGCGCGTGCACGGTGCGCGTCCGCGCGTCCCACACGAGGGCGAACCCGCCACCGCCGAGCCCGGAGCTCTGGTTCTCGACGACGGAGAGCGCGAACGCCGCCGCGACGGCCGCGTCCGCCGCGTTCCCGCCGGCGCGGAGCACCGCCGCCCCTGCCTCGCTCGCGAGCGGATGCGCGGTCGCGATGGCGCCGCGCGGCGACGCGGCGGTGAGCGAGAGGGAGAGGGCGAGGAGGGCGGCGCAGGCGGACATGGGGGAGCGAGGGCTCTCGCGGGAGCGTAGCCCGATCCGCGGCAGCCCGGCGCGGGAACCCGCGCGCGGGCCGCGCCCGCTGGCCTCGATCCCGAACCCTCGCCTCGAGCGGCGCGCGGGATCCACCCGGGGTCACCCGGCGGGACTGCCCCGGAGCGACGGCCCACCGCTCGAGGTGCGCCTCAGGCGCTCCGCGCCCTTCCAGCGCGTCGCCGTGCCTACTTTTCCGCCGGGCCGCAGCGCGCGGCCGCGTGGAGGGGCACCCGCATGCGTATCCCCGCCTTGATCCTGCTGGCTTCCGTCGCCGGCGGCTGCACGTCGGTGAAGATGGTCCAGCGCGACGGCTGCTGGGTGAAGCGGACCGAGAAGATCTTCGGGCGGGTGATCGAGGACCTCGGTCCGTGCAGGCGCGCCGAGCCCCAGTGGGCCGAGGACCGGCTCACGCGCCTCGTCCAGGAGTGCGTCGCGCAGGCCGACTACCGCTGGTCGGTCCGCGCGAACGAGGCCTGGGCGAAGGGAGCGCCCTACCCGGCCCAGCCTCCCCAGCAGGAGCTCCTCCGGACGTGCATGGAGGAGGCGCGGGTCGGGCTCGTGTCGGAGACCGAGGCGCTGAAGGCCCGCCTCTCCGAGGTCACCGGCGATCGAGACTCGCTGCGCGTCGCCGCGGAGCAGGATCACGCGAAGCTCCGCGAGAGCCACGAGAAGATCGCGGAGTGGCTCGGCCAGGCCGCCCAGAAGCCGGCGGGGACGGCGACGGCGACGGCGACGTCGACGAGCGACGGGAAGGCCTCCAACGAGACCGGCGCGACCCTCGCGGCGGAGCGCGGGACGCCTGCGCCCGGCGGGCCTCCGGTGTCCCAGGTGTCCGTCGTGGTCCCCGCGGCGCCGACCGCCGCGGCCCCGGCCGGCCCGATCCCCGATCCGTCCGCCGCACCCGCGAGCGCCCCCGCGGCGGCGCCGGCGAGCCCCCCGTCCCCCGCGCCGCGCGACACCCGCGAAGCGGGAGAGGTCCTCGCAGCTCCGGGCGAGGACGCCGCTCGCGCGGACGCCGGTCGTGCGGGCGGCGCCGAGCTGCGATCCGCCCACGCAGGCCGCGGCGCCCTGCGACTCCGCCGCGGCCGCGAGCGCTGCGCCGAGGTAGCCGGCCCCGGAAGTCGAACGCCGGCGTGGCTCGAGGCCACGTCGGCGTCCGGTGTGGGGGGCGGCGCCGCAGGCGCAGCCCCGGTGCGGTCAGAAGCTCAGCGCGAGCTTCAGCGAATACGTGGGCATCCCGGAGTACTCGACCTCTCCGGTGATCCCGAAGAACGGCAGCGGCGTGACCTTCACGCCTCCGAAGAAGCGGGTCTGCCAGATCTTCTCCTCCTTGATCGCCCCGCCGTTGACGGCGATGAAGGTCGGGTCGGTGACGATCTTGCCCTTCGCCTTGGCGTCGATCCAGAGGGCGCCCGCGCCGAGGTACGGCGTGAACACGAGGAACCCCTTGCTGATCGAGGCGTCGAGGCCCGCGGTCTGCAGCGCGAGGCTGTCCACGCCGAGGAGGCGCGTGTAGGTGGCGCGGATCCCGATCGCGGGCAGCACGACCGAGCCGTCCAGGAGCGCCTTGCTCACCTCGCCGCCGAGGAGCTGGACGTTGCTGCTCGGCACGACCGAGTACATCGCGCCGACGTCGATCCCGAAGGGCAGGCCCTTCCTGGCGCGCAGCTTCGGGACGACGAGGTAGGACGGAGCGTCGTTGCCGCTGATGGCCTTCCAGTAGTCGGCGGCCTGCTTCACGTCGACGGCGGTCACCTCCACGCCGACGTCGAAGCCGACGAGGCCGAGCGGCGCGGCCGGGGCGGTGTTCTTGTACGACAGGGCGGAGCCCGCCTCCTTCGCCAGCGACTTGAACCCGTCCTGGGTCACGCCGCGGACGAACTCGAGGTCGGTCGCCGAGGCCCTCCCGGCGAGCGCGAGCGAGAGGATCAGGGCTGAGGTTACGCTTCGCATGGCTTCCCCTGGCGATTCGCGCCCCGAGCGGGCGCGGTGGGACCGAACGGACGACGGCTCGCCTGGAAGCCTGGCACGGAACCGGAGGGCGCGGCAAGGAACCGCACCGGCGTCGATGTGGGTCATCGCCCCGCTCCCCGCTGGCGCGGGCCGAGCGGACGTTTCGACGGGCTAGAACGGGATCCCGACGCCGACGCGGAGGAGGCCCGAGCCGAGCTCGACCCGGAGGTCCACGGTCCGGAACCGGTAGATGAGGCCGGCGGCCGCCTGCAGGAACGCGCCGTCGTAGTCGTGGCGGCCGTAGTACGGGTCGTAGCGGGCGTCCCACCCGCGGTACGAGCCGAACCACCAGCCGAGGTCGAGCTTGGGGTAGAGCGCGAGCTGCGGCGTGAACCAGAAGTTCCACGCGACGCCCCCGACCGCGAGGAAGCCGTTCCAGCTGTAGTCCACGTAGAACGGGTAGCCGACCCGCTCGCTGTAGTGGACGAAGTCGGCGCCGAGCTCGAGCACGAGCTCGTCCCTCACCCGCGCGTGGAGCAGCCCCTGCGGCACGATCGGCACGGCCACGCGGGCGCCGAGGCCGACGCCGTCGAACGGGCCCGGGTCGAGCACGCCCCACAGCGAGAACGAGGACGCGCCGGGACCGGACGAGGAGCGGGAGGCGGGCCTCGCCTCGGCGGTGGAGGCGGACAGCAGCAGCGTGAGGGCGGCGATCGGGAGCAGCAGCGAGCGGTTGGTCATGGCGCCGCCGCTTCTATCATCGACGGGCGGTACGCTCCACCACCCCGCGGTGGGCGCGCGGGCGCGCGGGTGGGCACGGCTCCTACTCGAGGTTTCGCCGGTCCACCACCCGGCGCGCCTTCCCGTCCGAGCGCTCGAGGGTCTTCTTCCCGACGAGCTTCACGTCGACCGTGACCCCGAGCTCGGTCGCGAGCCGCCTCACGATCGTCTCCTCGAGGTTTCGCTGGCGCTTCATCTCGTCGAAGACGACGGAGTCCGAGACCTCGACGAGGACGGTGAGCTTGTCGAGCCCGCCCTCGCGCTCCACCTCGACCTGGTAGTGCGGCGCGAGGCCTTCCACGTCGAGGAGGACCGCCTCGATCTCGGAGGGGAAGACCTTCGCGCCCTTCACGATGAGCATGTCGTCCGTCCGGCCCTTGACGCGCGCCATCCGGCGGAAGGTCCGCCCGCAGGCGCAGGGCTCCGGGAGGATCGCGGTGAGATCGCGGGTCCGGTAGCGGATGACCGGGATCGCCTCCTTCGTGAGCGTCGTGATGACGAGCTCGCCGATCTGGCCCGGCGGGACCGGCGCGAGCGTGTCGGGATCGATCACCTCGAAGACGAAGTGGTCCTCGGCGAGGTGGAGGCCGCACTTCTCGAGGCACTCGCCCGCGACTCCCGGGCCCATCACCTCGGAGAGCCCGTAGTTGTCCGTCGCCACGATCTCGAGCTTCTCCTCGATCTCCTCGCGCATCGACTCCGACCAGGGCTCCGCGCCGAAGAGGCCGTGCCGCAGCGACAGCGCCGCCGGGTTCACGCCCATCTCGATCATCGCGTCCGCGATGTTGAGCGCGTGGCTCGGCGTCGTGACGAGCGCGGTCGTCCGGTAGTCGCGCATGATCCCGACCTGCCGGCGGGCGTTCGCGGACGAGACCGGAACCACCGACGCGCCGAGCCGCTCGGCGCCCTGGTGGAGCCCGAACGCGCCGGTGAAGAGGCCGTAGTCGAAGGCGATCTGGACGACGTCCTCCTTCGTCACCCCCCCGCTGACGAGCACGCGCGCGGTCAGGGTCGACCAGGTGCGCATGTCGTTCCGCGTGTAGCCGACCGCGGTGGAGAGCCCGGTCGTGCCCGAGGAGGCGTGCACGCGGACGACGTCGCGGAGCGGCACCGCGAAGAGGCCGTACGGGTGGTTCTGGCGGAGGTCCTCCTTCGTGGTGAACGGGAGGTTGCGCAGGTCGTCGAGCGAGCGGAACACGTCCGGATCGAAGGCGCCCTCCTCGAAGCGCTTCCGGTAGAAGGGGACGTGGCGCACGACGCGCGTGAGCGTCGCCTCGAGCCGCTCGAGCTGCAGCTGCTCGAGCTCCGCCCGGTCCATGCACTCGCTCTGAGGCTCCCAGATTCGCCCTTCGGTCCCGTTCATTTCGCCACCTTGCTCTCCGCCTCGAGCGCCCTCGATCTCCAGATCCAGCTCGCTCCCGAGATACGCCCGCTGCACGTCGCGGTTCGAGAGCAGCTCCTCCGCGGTCCCGTGCAGGACGATCCGGCCGGTCTCGAGGACGTAGCCGCGGGTCGCGATCTGCAGCGCGCTGCGCGCGTTCTGCTCGACGAGGAGGACCGTCGTCCCCTCCGCGCTGATGCGCTTCACGATGCCGAAGATGTCCTTCACGACGAGCGGGGCGAGCCCCATCGACGGCTCGTCCAGCATCATGAGCTTCGGGCGCGCCATCAGCGCGCGGCCGATCGCGAGCATCTGCTGCTCGCCGCCGGAGAGCGTGCCCGCGAGCTGCCGCGCCCTCTTCTCGAGGATCGGGAACAGCGCGTACACGCGCTCGAGGTCCCCGGCGATCTCGTGCCGGCGGCCGCGCGCGTGCTGGACGTGCGCGCCGAGCAGGAGGTTCTCGCGGACCTCCATGGGCGCGAAGACCTGCCGCCCCTCCGGCACCAGCGAGCACCCGAGCGCGACGATCCGGTCGGTGGGGAGCCGGGTCGCGTTCGCTCCGTCGAACAGGATCTCGCCGGCCCGGGCGCGGACGAGCGCGGCGACGGTGCGGAGCAGCGTCGTCTTCCCCGCCCCGTTCGCCCCGACGATGGTGACGATCTCGCCGGGGCTCACGTGCAGCGACACGTGGCGCAGCACGGAGAGCTGCCCGTAGCCGGCGTCCACGTTGCGGAGCCTCAGCACGCGTCGTCCCCCAGGTAGACCCGGATCACCTCGGGGTCGCACTGGACCGCGCGTGGCGTCGCGTCGGCGATCTTCTCGCCGTACGAGAGGACCGCCACCTCGTCCGAGATCTTCATGACGAGCCCCATGTCGTGCTCGACGAGGAGCACGGTGATCCCTCGCTCCCGGATCCGCCCGATGAGCCGCGCGAGCTCGGCCGTCTCCCGCATGTTGAGCCCTGCGGCCGGCTCGTCGAGGAGCAGGAGCTCGGGGTCCGCGGCGAGCGCGCGCGCGAGCTCGACCGCGCGCTGCTGCCCGTACGAGAGGCTCGTCGCGTCCGCGTCCGCGAGGTCGGAGGCGCCGACGAAGGCGAGCGCCTCGCGCGCGCGCCGCTCGACGTCCCGCTCCTCGCGCCAGGTCCAGGGCAGGTGGAACATCCCCGCGACGAAGCCGGCGCGGCCGCGCGGGTGCACGCCGACCATCACGTTCTCGAGCGCCGTCATCTGCGCGAACAGCCGGATCTGCTGGAACGTCCGGGCCACGCCGAGCGCGGCGATCCGATGAGGCTCGCTCCCCTGGACCGCCTCGCCCCGGAACGTGACCGTGCCGGCGTCCGCCGGAAACACGCCCGAGACGAGGTTGAAGAGGGTCGTCTTGCCCGCACCGTTCGGCCCGATGAGCGCCTTCACGGTGCCCTTCTCGACGCGGAAGGACACGTCCTTCACGGCCTGCAGGCCGCCGAAGCGCTTCGAGAGGCCGGCCACCTCGAGCAGGGTCATCCGGTCACCCCCGGCGGCGGCCGGAGCCAGCCGCGGACCGCGGAGAGCGCGCCGCGCACGTCGAACCGGAGCACGCCGTCCGGCGAGAAGAGCATGACGAGGATGAGGACGACGCCGAACGCGGCGTCGTCGAGGGTCCCGAAGTAGCCGCGCAGCGAGAGGAAGCTCAGCACGGCGCTCGTCGCGACCGTCCCCCACAGGCTCCCCATCCCGCCGACCGCGACGATGGCGACGTAGCGGACCGACTTCATGACGCCGGCCTCGCCCGGGCCGATGCCGCCGTTGAAGTGGGTGAGGAACACCCCCCCGACGGCGGCGAGCACCGCCGAGAGGATGAACGTCCGCAGCTTGTAGCGCGCCACGTCCACGCCCATCGAGGCCGCCGCGTCCTCCGCCCCGTGGATCGCGCGGAGCGCGCGCCCGACCCGCGACTGGACGAGGTTCGAGAGGATCAGCAGGGCGAGCGCGACGAGGCCCCACGCCACGTAGTAGTTGGCGACGCGCCCGGCGCGCCCCCCTCCCACCGCGATCCCGGGGAGCAGCGGGAAGGGAGGCACGGACCCGAGCCCGTCCGCCGCGCCCAGCCGCTCCGAGGCGAGGAGCACGCTCGAGACGATCGTGCCGAAGCCGAGCGTCGCCATCGCGAGGTAGTGCCCCTTCAGCTTCAGCACCGGGACGCCGATGAGCCAGGCGATCGCCAGCGCGATGGCGATCGCGGCCGCGAACGCCGCCCAGGGATGCACCGACAGCGCCTCGCCGCCGTAGAGGTCCGCGCGGCGGACCAGGACGTGGAGCCGCTCGAGGGCGGCGATCGCCGCGTGCGAGCGGAGCGCACCGAGATCCACCGTCGTGAGGTACCCGCTCGCGTACCCGCCGATGGCGAAGAACGCGGCGTGGCCGAGCGAGATCTGGCCGGCGTAGCCCATCAGCAGGGAGAGCCCCGCCGCGACGAGCGTGTAGTACGCCGCCATGGTGAGCTGCGTGAGGAAGAACGGCTTGTCCGCCGCGTGCGCGAGGACCTGCACGGCCGCGACGACCGCGAGGAAGAGCGCGACGCGGGCGTAGCGGGAGCGGAGCATCACGCCGCCTTGAGGCGCGCGACCTCGCGGGAGCCGAAGAGCCCACTCGGACGGAGGAAGAGGATGGCCAGGAGCACCGCCACCGAGATCGCGTCCTTGTACGCGGTCGGCAGGAGCGACACGCTGAACGCCTCGAGGATGCCGACCACGAACCCGGCGGCGACCGCGCCCATCGAGTTCCCGAGCCCGCCCAGGATGGCGACCGTGAAGCCCTTGATCGCGAGCCCGGTCCCGACGTTGTAGGCGGTGTAGGTGATGGGCGAGGTCACGCACCCCGCGAGCGCCCCGATCCCGGCGGACAGCACGAAGGAGAGCGTCACCAGGTTCCGCGTCGGGATCCCGCAGAGTGCCGCCGCGTCGCGGTTCGCGGCGCACGCCCGCATCTGCCGGCCGAGCGAGGTGTGCTGGAAGAAGAACCAGAGGAACGCGACGATCAGGCAGCAGGTCGCGAGCGACCACACCACCTGGGGCGAGACGTGCACGCCCCCGAACGAGAGGGACGTCACCTCGTCGCCGGTGAAGTACGGCAGCGCCCGCACCGACTCGCCCCACGCGAGCAGCGCCAGCTCGCGGACGACGATCGAGATGCCGATCGTGATGATGATCATCCGCAGCACCGAGGGGCTCCGCAGCCAGCGGATGCAGGTCACCTCGACGATGGCCCCCGCCGCCATCGTGACGACGACGGCGCCCGCGATGGCGACGGGGAGCGGCACGAGGCGGTGGAGCGTCACCGCCGTCATGCCGCCCAGCATCACGAACTCACCCTGGGCGAAGTTGATGATGCCCGTGGTGTTGTAGATGATGTTGAAGCCCACGCCCACGACCGCGTAGATCGTCCCGTAGGTCAGCCCCGCGACCAGGTACTGGAGGACGAGCTGGAGCTGCATCACTCGCCGAGCACCGCGAACTTCCCGTTCTTCACGGTCATCATCTCGAAGGCGTCGAGCGCGAGGCCGTTGTGGTCGGCGGGGCTGAGGTTGAAGACGCCGGCCGTCCCGACGAAGCCCTTCATGCCCTCGACGGAGGCGCGGACCTTCTCGCGGTCGAGCCCCGACTCCTTCACCGCGCGGACGAGGATCATGAGCGCGTCGTACGCGTGGCCGCCGAACGTGGAGACGTCCTCCTTGTAGCGGCTCTCGTACGCCTTCTTGTAGGCGGTGACGACGAGCTTCTGCGGGTGCTTGTCCGCGAGCGCGTCGGCGACGACGATGCGGCTCGCCGGGAACATGACCCCCTCCGCGGCCGCGCCGGCCGCCTTCGCGTACTGGATGTTCGCGAACCCGTGGCTCTGGAAGATCGGAACCTTGAAGCCGATCTGGCGGGCGTTCTTGATGACGATCGCCTGCGCGGGCTCGATCGACCAGTTGAGGATCGCCTGGACGTTCGCGCCCTTCAGCTTCGTCACCTCGGCGGTGAGGTCGGTCGCCGCCTTGTCGTAGACGTCCGAGACGACGATCTCGATGCCGTGCGCCGGGGCGAGCTTCTCGATCTGGTCCTTGCCGGCCTTGCCGAAGCCGGTGTTCGACGAGAGGAGGCCGATCCGCTTCACGCCCATCTTGTTCATGCGCCGGAAGATCATCTCGGCGGCGAAGCCGTCCTTCGGCGCGACCTTGAAGACGTGCGCCGCGACGGGGTTCACGATCACCTCGGCGGCGGCGCAGGAGAGGAGCAGCGTCTTCCCCTCCTCGACGATCGGCTTGATGGCGAGCGTCTCGCCGCTCGTCGCCGGGCCGATGATCGCGAACACCTTCTCCTCCTCCATCAGCTGCTTCGCGAACGAGACCGCCTTGGCGGGGTCGCCGGCGGTGTCCTTCACGATGAGCTGGATCCGGCGGCCGTCGACGCCGCCCTTCTGGTTCAGGTCCTCGACGAGCATCTCGAGGGTGCGCGCCTCGGGCGCGCCGAGGAACGAGGCGGGGCCGGTGACGGCGAGCAGGGCGCCGATCTTGAGGGGTTCCTTGCCCTCGGCGCCGGCGTGGACCGCGGCCGCGAGGATCGCGGCCGCCGCTGCGAAGCGGAGCTTGTTCATGGGTGTTCCTCCGGAGTGCGCGCTGGCTACTGGGAGACGAGGACGAACTTCCCGTCCTTGACGGTGACCATCTCGAAGGCGTCGATGTCGAGTCCGTTGTGATCCGCCGGGCCGAAGTTGAAGACGCCGGCCGTGCCGACGTAGCCCTTCATCCCCTCGACGGCCGCGCGGACCTTCTCCTTGTCGGCCCCGACGTCCCTCACGGCCTTCACGAGCACGCCGAGGGCGTCGTGGGCATACCCGCCGAACGCGCTCGCGTCCTCCTGGTACTTCGCCTCGTACGTCCGCTTGTACGACACGAGCACGACCTTCTGCGGGTGCTTCGCCGCGAGCGCCTCGGCGACGACGATGCGGCTCGCCGGGAAGAGGACCCCCTCGGCGGCGGCGCCGGCGGCCTTCACGTACTGGATGTTCGCGAACCCGTGGCTCTGGAAGATCGGCGCGGTGATGCCGATCTGACGGGCGTTCTTGATGACGATCGCCTGGGCCGGCTCGATGGACCAGTTCAGGATGCCCTGCACCTTCGCGGCCTTGAGCTTCGTGACCTCCGCCGTGAGGTCCGTCGCGGCCTTGTCGTAGACCTCGTCCACGACGATCTGGATCCCGTGCTCGGGCGCGAGCTTCGCGATCTGCTCCTTGCCCGCCTTGCCGAAGCCGGTGTTCGAGGACAGGACCCCGATCTTCGAGATCCCCATCTTCTTCATCTGCTGGAACACCTTGACGATCGCGTGGCTGTCCTTCTGGGCGGTCTTGAAGACGTACCGCGCGACGGGGTTCACGATCGCCTCGGCCGCCGCGCAGGAGAGGAGCAGCGTCCTGGCCTCCTCCGCGATCGGCTTCACCGCCATGGTCTCGCCGCTCGTGGCGGGGCCGATGATGGCGAACACCTGCTCCTCCTCGATGAGCTGCTTCGCGAAGGAGATCGCCTTCGCCGGATCCCCGCCCGTGTCCTTGACGATGAGCTTCAGCTTCCGCCCGCCGACGCCGCCCTTCTGGTTCAGGTCGTCGACGAGCATCTCGAGCGTGCGGGCCTCGGGCGCGCCGAGGAACGACGCGGGGCCGGTGATGGAGAGGAGGGCTCCGACCTTCAGCGGCTCCTGCGGCGCGGCCGTGACCGCGAGCGCGAGCAACAATGGAACGGGCGTCATCATGATCTCGAACCTCGGTCAACCGGGTGCGCTGCGTCCCCCTCGCTGCTTCAGAGCTTCTCGACGTCCGCGGCCTCGAGGATCCTCGCCCCTGCCTTGCGCAGGGTCTCGACCGCGGCCGCCGGGTCCTCGAACCGGAACACGACGAGGGCGTCCTCGCCGCTCTTCCGGACGAAGGCGTACATGTACTCGACGTCGGTTCCCCGGAGCGCATTCAGCGTCGTCGCGAGGCCGCCGGGGTGGTCGGGGATCTGGACCGCGACGACGGGCGTCTTGCGCACCGTGAATCCCGCCTCCTGCAGGGCGAGCGTCGCGCGGTCCGTGTCGGAGACGATGAGCCGGAGGATCCCGAAGTCCGACTCGTCCGCGAGCGAGAGTGCCCGGATGTCCACGGCGTGCCGCGCCAGCACGTCGACGACGTCGGCGAGGCCGCCGGTCTCGTTCTCGAGGAAGACGGAGAGCTGTTCGACCACGGGGGCTCCAGACAGGGCCGGCGAGCATACCGCATGGGTCTACGGAGTTCACGTGCGCGCTGACGCCGCCGGGCTCCTACGGCCGCGAGCCGCCGGGCTCGCCGCCGGACCCGAGGGAGCCTCGCTCGAGCGGGGGAGGCGGGGCTGCCTCGACCACGACGTGGCCGTACCGCGGCCGCAGCTTCATCGCCGGCCCCGGCCCCGCCGGGGGCGCCTCGTACCCGACCTCGTACCGGTACTCGCCCGGGCGGGAGCGCTCCGCACGCGCGAGCGAGGTCCACCCGCACGGCGAGCTCGTCGCCCGGCGCGACGGCGATCGGCTCGCCGCCGCTCTCCTCGCCGGCGTCCGGCTCGTGGCCGCAGACCCGGTCCGGTCCGGAGTCGCGGAACAGGACCACCCGCACGCGACCCGGCTGCCGGACGCGCCACCTTCACCGTCCGGTCGGTCCCGTTCTGGATCGAGAGCGCGAGCTCGCGGCTCCGCGCGTCCCAGTGGACGACCCCCGGGAGCCAGATCCGCAGCGCGGGCTCCGGCGCGTCGGACCGCCGCGGCGGCCGCCCGAGCTCGCACGCGGACAGCAGGAGGACCGCCGCCGCGGCGACGGCCGCGCCGGATCGCGCCCCGGCCGCCGCGCTCCGCCTCACGTCCGGACGATGGGGACCCTGCGTCCTCGAGGCGAGGGCGACCGGCCCGCCCTGCGGTCGGAGAGCGAGGAGCCGCGCCGGCGTGGGAGGAGGCGCCGGCGGGCCCAGCCGCCGGGGCCCGCGCGCGCCGCTCCTCCGAGCGGGGCGAGCGCCGCGGCTCAGGGCGACCGCCGCTCGGGCACCTCCGCGCGGAAGGCGCCGCGGAGGCGCGTCGCGAGCCGGTCGTGCTGGCGGAGCCGCGCCGCGTCCGCGAGCATCCGGCCCGCCCAGCGGTAGACGTTCAGGTCCTGCACGAACGCCCTCATCGCGCGCATCCGGTCCCGCTGCTCGACCGGGGTCATCGCGAGCGCGGCCGCGAGGGCGCCGCTCGCCTCCTCGAGATCGTACGGGTTGACGAGCAGCGCCTCCGTCAGCTCGCTCGCCGCCCCGGTGAAGCGCGACAGGACGAGCACGCCGCGCTCGTCGTCCCGCGCCGCCACGAACTCCTTCGCGACGAGGTTCATGCCGTCGTGGAGGCTCGACACGTAGCAGACGTCCGCCGCGCGGAGGTAGCGGAAGACCGCGGGCGGCTCGTGGTGGGCGCGGAGCAGGACGATCGGGCGCCAGCCCTGCTCGCCGAACCGCTCGTTCACCCGCGCCGCCACCGCCTCCACCCGCTCGCCGAGCGCGCGGTACTGCGGGATGAGCGTCCGGCTGGGCGCGGCGAGCTGCACGAACGTGAACCCGCCCCGGAGGCGGGGGAAGCGCTCGAGGAGCCGCTCCACCGCGAGGAGGCGCTCCTCGATGCCCTTCGTGTAGTCGAGCCGGTCGACGCCGACCCCGAGCGCGACGTTCGGCGCGACGCCGAGCTCCCTGCGCACCTCGCGGCGACAGTCGTCCACCGAAGGGGCGACCGCGGCCCACCGGCTCGGCCACTCGATCGAGATCGGGTAGGCGCGGACGAGCGACTCGCGGCCGTGCAGGACCACCGACTGCCGCTCGCGGTCGATGCGCGCCTCGAGGTACCGATCCACCGCGTCGAGGAAGTTGTTGCAGTGCAGCTGCGTGTGGAAGCCGACGACGCTCGCGCCGAGGAGCCCCTCGAGCAGGTCGTTCGCCCAGGGACAGACCCCGAACTGCTCCGGGTTCGGCCACGGGATGTGCCAGAAGGCCGTGATCGTGGCCCGCGGCAGGCGCTCGCGGATCAGCCGCGGGGCGATCGCGTAGTGGTAGTCCTGCACGAGCACGATCGGGTCGGGCCCGCTCACCTCCTCGCAGACCGCGTCCGCGAAGCGCGCGTTCACCCGCTCGTACTCGTGGAAGTCGCCGGCGCGGAAGGTCGGCCGGGTGTGCGCGACGTGGCAGAGCGGCCAGATCCCCTCGTTCGCGAACCCGTAGTAGTAGCCGCGCTCCTCCTCCGCGGTCAGCCACACCCGCCTGATCGCGTACGACTCCTCGCCCGGCGGGACGAGGATCCGGTCGTGGCGATCCACCACCTCGCGGTCCGCCGAGCCGCTGCCGTGCGCGACCCAGGTCCCGCCGCAGGCGCGCATCACCGGCTCGAGGGCGGTCACGAGGCCGCTCGCGGGGTGGATCACCCGCACCGAGCCGTCGGGGGCGCGCTCGTGCACGTACGGCTCCCGGTTGGCGAGGAGCACGATGCTCTCCCCGTGGAGCGCGTCGGTGAGCGTGTGGTGGAGGCGCGCGGGCGACCAGCGCCCGCCCGTCGCGCCCGCCTGCTCCGCCGCGAGCTCCGCGACGAGCCGGCGGACGTCGGCGACGAGCGGCTCGAGCTCCTTGTGCGCGCGGTGCGGGCCGGCGCGGAGCGGCCACGCGGGGAGGAGCCGCCGCAGCTCCTCCGTCCAGGTCCGCCACGAGGCGCGGCGGACCACCACCGTCAGGATCGAGGCGAGGACGGCCACGCCGGCGAACGCCCACAGCGTGAACCTCCGGATCGCCGCCTCCCGTCGCGCGACGAAGCTCATGTCGTGGAGCACGAGGGCGTGGCCGAGCGGGCCCGCGTCGTCCGCGAGCGGCACGAGCGCGACGTGGACGAGCCCGCCCTCCGCCTGGGCGAGCCACTCGGCGCCGTCGCCCACGTCGACGCCACCGGGCCCCGCGCGGAAGTCCTCGCACCCGAACCCCTCCGGCAGCACCCCCGCGGACGCGAGCGTCCGGTGGTCGCGCGCGCAGATGGCCGCGCCCAGGATCCGGTCGTCGCGCACGACGCCCGCGAGGACTCCCGCGAGCCTGCGGTGATCGCCGGCGCGGATGTCCGCCGCCAGGGCGTCGCGCGCGCCTCCGATGGCGAGGACGGCGCGGGCCCCGACGTCGCGCCGGAACCAGGCGCGCGTCGTCTCGTGCACGGCCGTCGAGGCGCCCCACGCGAGCGCCGCGAGGACCGCGAGGAGCGGCAGACCCCAGCGAACGATCGCTCGCACGCGGGAAGCTAGGTGTGCGTCCCTTCCCGGTCAACTGCCTCCGCGAACTGCCGGCGCGGTCGGGGCCCACGCCGGGACCGACCGCGGCGCAGCCGGGCGCTTCGCGCGGCGGGCCGCGTCGCGGCGCGGCCCTGCGCGGGCCGCGTCGTGGTGCCGCAGCGCGCCTCTTTCGGGTGCGCGAGCCGCCGCCGGAACGTAGAACAGCGGTCCCCGGCTGCGTCGACAGCCACCGCGGTCCGTGGTTACTTGCGCCCATGTTCCAGGCGAAGCCCGAGTCACCGTACCCTGCCCTCGCACAGGCCTGGTCCCGCGCGGAGGGCCCGGACGCGGCTGCGCTCGAGTCGTCCGTGGAGGCGCTCTCGACGGTCCGGCCGGACGACCTCGCGGCGGTGTCGCCCCTCGCGGACGCGCTGCTCCGGCGGCTCGACGGACCCCGCCCACCGCGAGCCCGCGCGGCGCGCGCTCTTCGCGCTCCTCGACGGGGTGCGCCGCCGGTCGTTCACGACCGCGCTCGCGCCGGCGGACGTGGAGGGCTGGCTCGCGCTCGTGTTCCGCGTCGTCCGCCAGGCGGACTACGGCTTCGGCGAGCTGCTCCGGTCGCGCGAGGCGACGGACCCCAAGACGGTCGCGCTGCGGGTGCTCGGCCAGGAGGCCTGCGAGGTCACGGTCGCGGACCTCTCGCGCCGGACGCGCGCGATCGCGCGCGGGATCCTCGCGCTCGTGGACGGGGACCCGGAGGCGAAGGTCGCGATCCTCTCCGAGAACTGCCTCGAGGCGGCGCTCTGCGACGTGGCCTGCCTGTCGAACGGGATCGTCGACTTCCCGCTGCCGGCGAACGCGGTCCCCGAGCAGATCGTCTTCATGCTGAAGCACTCGGGCGCGCGGGTCCTCATCGCGTCGGACGAGGAGCAGGTCGCGAAGGTGCTGCCGTCGATGCCCGCCCTCCCGCAGCTCCAGGAGATCGTGCTGTTCTCGGGAGCGGCCGCGGACCGGAACGGGCTCCTGTCGCTCGAGCAGATGGTGAGCCAGGGCGCCGAGTTCGACGACGCAGCGCGCGCCGAGCGCGCGGCCCGCATCAAGGCGACCGACGTCGCGACGGTGATGTACACGTCCGGCACGACCGGGAAGCCGAAGGGCATCGTCTTCAACCACGAGAACATCGTGACGAAGCGCTTCGCCCGCGCGTTCGCGCTCCCGCAGGTGAACGAGGGGGACGTGTTCCTCGCGTACCTGCCGCTCTACCACACGTTCGGGAGGTGGCTCGAGCTCGTCGGGACGCTGTTCTGGGGCGCGACCTACGTGTTCGCCCGCTCGACCGCGCAGACCACCCTCCTCGACGACTTCAGGAAGGTGAAGCCGACGGTCTTCATCTCCGTCCCGAAGAAGTGGATGGAGCTGCACGAGTCCGCGGTGTGGGAGGCGAGCGCCGACGAGGACGGCGACGAGGTGGCGGGGCACCTGCGGGCCATCACCGGCGGCCGCCTGCGGCACGGGCTCTCCGCCGCGGGCTACCTCGACCCGACCGTGTTCCGCGCCTTCCACGCGGCCGGGACCGAGCTCTGCTCCGGGTACGGCATGACGGAGGCGACCGGAGGCGTGACCATGACGCCGCCCGGGCAGTACGTGGACGACTCGATCGGCCAGCCGCTGCCCGGGATCGAGTGCCGGCGCGCCGAGGACGGAGAGCTGCTCATCCGCGGCCCGTACGTCTCGCCCGGCTACTACAAGCCGGGCCGCGAGGACACCGGCCACGGCGCCGACGGCTGGTTCCAGACGGGCGACCTCGTCGCGGTCGATCCGGCCGGCCACTTCCGGATCACCGGCCGGAAGAAGGAGATCTACAAGAACCGGCAGGGCCAGACGATCGCGCCCCAGCGGGTCGAGAACCTGTTCCGCGACTTCGAGGCGGTCTCGCAGGCGTTCCTCGTCGGCGACCACCGCGAGTACAACACGCTCCTCGTCTGGCCGAACCCCGCGTCGCCGCAGGTGGCGGGGCATTCCCCGGAGGCGGTCCGCGAGCTCATCTCGTCGCTCGTCGCGAGCGCGAACCGCTTCCTCGCGCCGTTCGAGCGGGTGGTCGCGTTCCAGATCCTCCCGCGCGCGCTCGACGCCGAGCACGGCGAGCTCACCCTCAAGTTCACCTTCAAGCGGGAGATCGTCGAGCAGAACTGGAAGCCGCTCGTCGAGAAGATGTACGAGCAGAAGCACCTCGCGCTCCCGCTCGGCGGCTCCTTCCTGCGCATCCCGAACTGGGTCCTGCGCGAGATGGGGATCCTCCAGCACGAGGTCTCGCTCCGGGACGGCGTGCTCCGCGCCGGGGAGCGCACGCTGCGCGTCGGCCCGACGCCGGAGGCGCCCGGCGCGACGCGGATCGGCGACCTCGCGTACGTGACCGGCGGGACGGTCTTCGACCTGGGCGCGCTCCTCTCTCGCCCGTCGCTCTGGCTCGGCAACGAGGCCCTCCGGCAGTTCGTGGGCGACGAGGCGTTCATCTCGCTCGTCTCGCGGCGGCGGAAGGGGGGCGGCGACGTCCGGATCGACCCGCGCCTGTGGGCGCCGCCCCCGCCCGAGCGGATCTGGGAGCTGCTCCGCGTCATGGAGAGCGAGCCGACGACGCCCTCGATCCACGCCGCAGGCGAGCTGCTCCGCGCCGAGCGCCCCGAGGCGCGCCTCGCGCTCGACCACCTCCACGCCGGCCTGCGCTCGGATCGGCCGGACCGGGCGGGCCGCTGCCGCGCCCTGCTGCGGCGGGCGGCGGACGCGCCGGACGAGGACATCCGGCGGCGCGCGTTCCGGCTGCTCTTCCCGCACGAGGAGCCCGGGGAGACGCTCGAGACGCTCCGGCGGTTCCTCGACCGGATGGGCCCGTTCGCGCTGCGCGACGACGACCTCTCGACCCTCCCCGAGCGCGGGATCACCGACGCCCAGGTGAACGTCCTCCTCGCGCACCTCGCCTCCGACGCCGCGCTGCGCATGCCGCGCGACCCGTCGGACCGGCGGCTCGTGGTCGGGGCCATGCGCCTCGTCTCCGCGACGGCGATCGCCCACCCGCTGCAGTTCTCCGGCGTGCGGATCCCGCTCGCGCGGCTGACGCTGCACGACGACCCCGAGATCGCGGCGAGGGCGGGCGAGGAGCTCGATCGGCTCCGGCGCGGCTTCTCCAACTGGATCGGCCCGAACCTGCGGCTCGCGATCGACCCGAAGACCGGCGCGGAGTACGGCTGGAAGGACGTCCTCGCCTTCGATCCGAACGTCGCGCCCGCCGCCCAGCACCACCTCCTCCAGGCCCTCGAGGACACGACCGTCGTGCGCGGCTCGGTCTTCCTGCTCGGCCGCGGCGTCCTCCTCTCGCTCGCCGACATCCCGCCCGGCGGGGCGGCGGTGTCCCTCCTCGGCCGCCAGCACGGGAAGAGCGTCTACCGCCTCTCCATCCACACCCGCGCGAACGAGGCGTTCGACATCGCGATCAACGTCGCGGAGGACATGAACTTCGCGGAGCTGCGCCAGGAGGTGAACTGGCTGCTCGCGGCGGGGGCGGTCCCGCCGCTCGTCGAGCAGTTCGGCGGGTACTTCGCCGAGTGGGGCATCTTCACCGAGGAGTTCATCCCGGGCGACACCGTGGAGCGCCAGGTCGCCCGGCTCGTGCGGCAGGGCGAGCCGAAGCGGATCCAGGGGCTCTGGCCGTTCATCGTCTGGACGGCGCTCGAGGGGCACGTCCGGTTCTGGGACCGCACCGGCCGGCGGCTCGCGCTCCGCGAGCCCTCCCCCGCGGCGTTCATCGTGCCGTCGCACGACTACCACTCCGGCGCGCGGCTCGTCTCCATCTCGGACCGCTCGCCGTGCACGACGCTCGACGAGCTGCTCGACCGGTTCGAGCGCGCGTTCGTGACCCGGCTCGAGGGGTCGCGCCCGGAGCTGCGAGGGGACGTCGGCGATCGGCTCCTCTTCTCCGCGGTCATCGAGGCGCTCGGGCTCGAGCGCGGCGTCGCGCTCCTGTCCGAGTCGGCGCAGGACTCTCGCCGCGCCGTCGCCATCGAGACGTTCCTCGAGCGCCTCCGCCACGCCGGCTTCACCCCGAAGCGGGTCCACTTCGCCGCGCGCCGCTACCGGCGCTGGCTCGACGTGAACCCCGCCGCGACCATCGAGGCGCAGGGGAAGATGCTCGGGGACCAGTGGGGCACGTACCACCTCTCCGAGCTCGAGCAGAGCTGGCCCGACACGCGCATCCGCTTCTTCCGGAAGACGGTCTTCGCCGACGCGCGCGAGGAGCTCGCGACCGCCCTCGACCGCCTGATGCAGCGCGCGCGCAACCTCCCCGCGGGCGGCCTCGACCTCGAGGAGTCGGTCGCCGCGGTGCGCGGCGCGATCAGCCCGACGGCCGAGGAGGACTACTTCCTCGCGCGGCTCACCTACCGCTACCTCGCGCCGACCGACGAGGTGGCGCTCATCACGCTCCCGTCGGGCGGCCACTACGTCACGGAGGTCGTGGTCGCGCTCGCGGACGAGGAGGGAAGCCGGTTCACCGTCCGCAGCCCGGTGTCGCCGCGGGAGGTGGCGCGGCTGCTCCACATGTTCCACGAGTCGAACCTCCAGGTGAACTTCACGGCGGACCACGAGTACCTGCTCTGCCTGGACGCGCGGGAGACCGTCATCGGCGGGCTCTTCTACAAGCAGGTGGCGCGCGATCGCGTGCACATGGAGAAGATCGTCGTCGCGCGCAAGCACCGCGCGAAGGGCGTGGCCGACGGCCTCATCAAGGAGTTCTTCCGCCGGCTGGACGCCCGGGAGGTCCGCAAGCTCGAGACCGGCTTCTTCCAGCCGGAGTACCTCGCCCGCTTCGGGTTCCGCACCGACCCGACCTCCGGCGGCCTCGTCTGCGACGTCCCCTCCTCGTCCGGCCAGGACGCCGCGGCCCCGCGCGGCCCGGAGCTCGCGAGGTGAGCGCCATGGCCAAGTCCACCTGGAGGCTCATCGACACGACGCTGCGGGAGGGCGAGCAGTTCGCCCGGGCCAACTTCCGCACCGAGGACAAGATCGAGATCGCGCGCGCGCTCGACACGTTCGGGGTCGAGTACGTCGAGGTCACCTCTCCCGCCGCGTCGCCCCAGTCGCAGCGCGACGCCTCGCAGATCGTGAAGCTCGGCCTCGGCGCGAAGGTGATCACCCACTCTCGCTGCGTGCTCGACGACGTGCAGGCCGCGCTCGACACGGGGGTGCGCGGCATCGGGCTCCTGTTCGCGACGAGCCGGATCCTCCGCGAGTCGTCGCACGGGAAGTCGATCCAGCAGATCATCGACACGATGGGGCCGCCCATCGAGCTCGCCCTCTCCGCCGGGCTCGAGGTCCGCTTCTCCGCCGAGGACGCCTTCCGCTCGGAGGTTCCGGACCTCATCGCGGTGCACCAGGCGGCGGAGCGGATGGGGGTCCACCGGATCGGCATCGCCGACACGGTGGGGATCGCCACGCCGCGCCAGGTGTTCGTCCTCGTCCGCGAGCTCCGCAAGGCGGTGAAGTGCGACATCGGGTTCCACGGCCACAACGACACGGGCTGCGCCATCGCGAACGCGTACGAGGCGATCTCGGCGGGGGCGACCCACGTCGACGTCTCCGTGCTCGGGATCGGCGAGCGCGTCGGGATCACCTCCCTCGGCGGCTTCGTCGCCCGGATGTTCGCGCTCGAGCCGCAGGCCGTCGCGGAGCGTTATCGCCTCGGGCAGCTGCGCGAGCTCGAGCGGCTCGTCGCGAGGGTCACCACGGTGGACATCCCGTTCAACAACTACGTGACGGGCGAGACGGCCTACTCGCACAAGGCCGGCATGCACCTCAAGTCGATGATGTCGAACCCGGGCTCGTACGAGATCATCCCGCCGGAGGCGTTCGGCCTCACGCGCCGGCTCATCCTCGGGAGCCGGCTCACCGGCCGGCACGCGATCGCCTACCGCGCGCGGGAGATGGGGATCACGTTCGGCGAGTCCGAGCTGAAGGTCATCACGAAGCAGATCAAGGAGATGGCCGACAAGGGCGAGCTCAGCGAGGCGCAGATCGACGCCGTGCTGCGCGACTGGATGACCGCGTAGACGCCGCGTAGACTTCCCGCCCCCATGCTCCGCAGCCGGCTCCTCCTCCTCGCCGCGGCGGTCCTCTGGTCCACCGCGGGCGCGGCGATCAAGTCGTGCGGCCTCGACGCGCTCCAGATCGCGGGGGGCCGCTCGCTCGTCGCGGCGGCGTTCCTGTTCCTCGCGGTGCGGGACGCGCGCGTCCGCCCGGATCGCCGCGTCCTCCTCGTCGGGGTCGCCTACGCCTTCACCGTGGTGCTCTTCGTGGTCGCGACGAAGCTCACGTCGGCAGGGAGCGCCATCTTCATCCAGGACACGGCGCCGCTGTGGGTGCTGATCCTCTCGCCCTGGCTCCTGGGCGAGCGGCCCACGAAGGGGGAGCTGCTGGCGATCCCGATCTTCGGCCTGGGGCTCGGCCTGTTCTTCCTCGACGATCTCTCTCCGGGCCAGAACCTCGGGAACCTCGCCGCGCTCGTGTCCGGCGTCGCCTTCGCGCTCTCGATCATCGGCCTCCGGCGCCTGCGCGAGCGGGGGCCCGCGGCGCTCGCCTGGGGGAACGTGCTCGCCGCCGCCGTGACGCTGCCGCTCTGGTCTCGCGGCCCCGCCGCGACCCCCTTCGACGTCGGCCTCGTCGTCTACCTCGGGGTGTTCCAGCTCGGCCTCGCCTACCTCTGCTTCTCGCGGGGCGTGACCGGCACGCCGGCGATCGAGGCGTCGCTCATCATCCTCGTGGAGCCGGTCCTGAACCCCATCTGGACCTTCCTCGTCACCGCGGAGCGGATCGGGCCCTGGGCCGTCGTGGGCGGAGCCGTGGTGCTCCTCGCGACCGCCTGGCGCACGGTCGCGCCGGTGCTCACGCCGCGGCTCGAGTGAGCGGCGTGAGACTCCCCTCGCCCCGCGAGCCGGGAGAGGGCTGGGGAGAGGGGGTTGTCGACCGTTACCCGCGCGCCTGCGCCTTGCGCGGTGGCGCGGCGCCGAACAGGAACTCCGCGATCTCGTCGCGGCGCGCCATCGTGTCGTCGAACCCGAGCTCCATCACGCGCTGGATGTAGGTCGGCTCGAACGCGAGGTAGCTGAGGAGGTCCTCGCCCGCGTGGCCCGCGGCGCCGATGCCCTTCAGGAGGTACCGGAGCATCCCGGGGAACCGGACGTACTCGTCGGCCGCGAGCTTCCCGAGGTCCTGCGACGGCCGGAGCGCCAGCGCGGGGATCGGCCGCACCTCGAGGTCCTTGAGCTTCTCGCGCGGGAGGAGCGACAGGGTCCGGTTCATCCGGTTGAGGCGCTCGAGATCCGAGTCGACCGAGTCGAGGAACACCGCGTTCAGCAGCACCCCGGCGATCTCGGAGAGCGGCAGGTGGTCGGTCTTCTGGCGCACCTCCCGCTCGGCCGTCTCCGAAGGGTCGGTGAGGTGCCTGACGCTCACCGCGACGATCCGGTCGGCGCCCATGTGGATCGCGGGGCTCATCGGGTAGGTCATCCGGACGCAGCCGTCGCCGTAGAAGGAGCCGTCGAGGGCCACCGGCGCGAAGAAGATCGGGATCGCCGCCGACGCCATGACGTGCTCGACGGTGATCCGCTGGCGGATGCCCACCCGCGTCGAGCGGGTCCACGGCTCGATCTCGGCGGCGCCCTCGAAGAACGTGACGCCCGAGCCGGTGTGGTAGTTCGTGGCGGAGACCGCGACGCCGCGGAGCCGGCCGGAGCGGAGGTGGCGCCGCATGCGGCCGATCGGGATCTCGGTCGAGATGAGGCGGCGGAGCGGACCGGAGTCGAGGAGGTAGTTGATCCCGCTCTTGCCGATGAGGCCGCCCGCGGAGAGATCGCGGATCCAGCGGGAGCCGATGGAGGCGAGGCGGAGCGCGCCCGTCCGGAAGATCCGATCCGGCGTGAGCCCCTCCCACGTCGCGGTCAGCTGCTTCGCCCCCTCCTGGAAGTCCTCGGCGAGGGTCGCGAGGCCGATCCCGTTGATGGCGCCGGCGCTGATCCCCGCGATGATGTCGAATGGGATCTGCCCGGGGGGAGCGATCTCGGACAGCGCGCGAACCGCGCCGACCTGATACGCGGCCCGCGCACCCCCTCCCGTCAGAACGAGACCGGTATGGCCCACATCCAATATCTATCACTTCTGCCGCAGTGCGGCATGAAGCCCCGCTCTTCGGCGAAGCGCGCTGCTGGGCGGCCTTCGGATCAGGAACTGCAATGTAAAGATTGACGTTTTTCGCTGACCGTGCCGTCCCGACGTAGGCGTAGAGGATGTTGACACCCGCCGAGCCCAGCTGGTCGGCGACGCGCCCGAGCGCACCGGGCCGATCGGGCACCGTGACCTCGACGACCTCGTCCTCGGTCGTACGCCACCCGTGCGCGGCGAACACGCGCTGCGCCGCCGCGGGCCGGTCGACGACCACGCGGACGAACCCCTTGCCGTCGAGGACGGCCGCCGTGAAGGCGCGGATGGAGATCCCCTTCTCGCCGAGCGCGTGCGCCACCTGCCCGAGCATCCCGGGCCGGTCGTCCACCCACGCGGAGATCTGCTTCGCCCTGGCCATCGCTCCTCCTCACCGGAGCCGCCGGCGACCCCGGCCGTTACATAACCCGCGCAGGGTGGGCCGCCACCGTGGCGTGCCTTCAGGGGGCGAGGCGGCGGGCGTACGGGAACACCCCGAACCCGCCGCCGGTGTGGAGGAAGACGACGCGCCGGGACGGCAGCTCCCCGGCGGCGGCGCGCCTCGCCAGGCCCAGCATCGCCTTCCCGGTGTAGACGGGATCGAGCAAGACGCCGTCCTCGCGCGCCGCGCGCCGGATCACCTCGAGGCCCTCCTCGGTCACCTCGCCGTACCCGGGTCCGATGAACCGATCGTCGACCCGCACCTCCGGCGCGGGCACCGGAGGGATCGCCGGCCAGCGACGGCTCGCGTCCGCGCAGAGGGCCGCGATGGCGTGGACGAAGTAGGCGGCGTCGTTGCAGACCGCGACCCCGAGCGCCGTGGCCTCGCGCCACCCGAGGAGCCGGAGCCCCATCTCGATCCCGGCGCCGGTGCCGCCCGAGCCCGCGGCGTAGGCGATCGTGAGCGGCGCACCCGCCCACTCCGGCGGCAGCTGCTCGCGCAGCTCCGCCATGGCGAGCACGTACCCGAGGCTCCCGAGCGCGTTCGAGCCGCCCTCCGGGATGACGTACGGCCGGCGTCCGCGAGCGCGCAGCTCCGCGGCGACGGCGGCCATCGCCTCGGCACGCCGCCGGTACTCGTCGTGCGAGACGTACCGGACCTCGGCTCCCGCGAGCCGATCGAGGAGCGCGTTCGCCTCCACGGGCGGCGGCGTCGCGGGGGCCGGCGTCCGCAGCAGCAGCACCGCGCCGAGCCCACGTCGCGCGGCGGCGAACGCGGTCGCGCGGCAGTGGTTCGACTGCACGCCGCCGCAGGTGACGAGCACGTCCGCGCCGGACGCCTCGGCGTCCGCCACGAGGAGCTCGAGCTTGCGCGCCTTGTTGCCCGAGAGCTCGAGGCCGGTGAGGTCGTCGCGCTTGTAGAGGAGCTCGAGGCCGAGGCCGGACCCGAGCCGGGGCGACTCCTCGAGCGGAGTCGGCAGCCGTGCGAGCGGGACTCGCGGCGGGAGGTCGGGGAACGCGGCGATCGCGGTCATGGCGCCGGAAGCGTAGCAACCGCGGTGCGTGGATGGGAACGCGCGTTCCGATCCGAGCGCGCCTCCGTTCCCACCCGCCGCCCGCACTCCGCGCACGGCGCCGGTGGCGCGCCGCTCGCATCCCGGGACCGGCTCGCCTCGCCGGACGGGCAGCGGGAGGGGGAGCTCATGGGATTCTCTCGAATCGGCGCGGCGGCCGCGGCGCTCGCGGTCGCGACGGCGTGCGGAAGCTCGGGCGGCACGTCGGGCGCAGGGCAGGCGGGCGGCCCCCGGCCGGCCTCGTTCGGCTCCAAGGGCCCGTGGCCCGTCGAGAACGTCGTCTACGGCGGCGCCGCCGGGATCCGCGAGTCGCCCGTCGGCCTCACGACGGACGAGGCGCAGAACCGCTGGGTCGCGACCGGGCAGGCGCTGTACCTGCTCCGCCCCGGCGAGAAGACCTTCCACCGCTACGACGCCGGCGACGGGCTCCACCTCGACGGCAACCCGGTGCGCTACTGCGACGACCACCCCATCGGCCCGGGAGATCGGTGCGGCGGCGAGGTCTCGACCGGCGCGGGCCACGCGATCACCCGGATCGTCGGGGGCGGCGACGGCGAGGTGTTCGTCGGCTACTCCGGCGACGACGAGACCCCCGGGGTGAAGTGCCCGCCGAAGGACAAGTCGAAGCCGGCCAGCGAGGGCTTCGGCGACTACTGCGACCCGGCGCGCCACAGCGGCAAGCTCGATCGCGTCCGCGTGCGGGCGGACGGCACGCTCGCGGTCGACCGCATGGACCTCGTCGCGAACCGCCAGGGCGGCGAGTACTGGCACGACCGCACCGTGCAGAGCTTCGCGTTCGATCACTTCGTCCACCCGCACACGCTCTACGTCGGGACGAACCACGGCGTGACGATGCTGTTCCCGGATCGCTTCCGGCTCCCGCGCCCGGACGAGTGGTACGACCTCGCCTACGTCGAGTGGATGGGCGACCACCTCCACGCGCGCGTCTGCGATCCCGGCCCGTGTCCCGCCGTCGGGGAGGGGCCGCAGCGGATGGGCGACTGGGCCGGGCTCGACGTGGACGCCGCGGGCGACCTCTGGCACGCCGGCCGCTGGACGGCGGGCCTCATCACCTGGACGAACGACCCCGGCGAGTGGTTCGGGCGGAACGGCCGCGCGTTCTCGCTCGCCTTCGGCGACCCGTACCCGACCGCGCCCAACGCGGAGGGGTTCGTGAACGAGCCGGTGTTCAAGGTCGCGCGGGAGGGGGACTCCGTCCACCTGACCGGCGTCGCGGCCTGCCCCGACGGCCGGGTGTGGTTCTCGTCCTCGGGGCCGCAGAGCGGCACCGGCGACACCGTCGCCGTCTGGAAGGGGCGCAGCTTCGAGACGTTCTCCGCGGCGCGGCTCGGCCTCGGCGGGAGCGCCGTGCGCGACGTGGCGTGCCTCCCGGACGGGCGGATCGTGCTCGCCGGGTTCCAGACCGGCGTCGTGCTCTACGACCCTGCCACCGGCGCGTCCAAGCCGGTGCCGGGCCTGCCGAGCGGGACGATCCTCGACGTCGAGGTGGACCGGATGGTGAGCCCGCCCACGCTGCACGTCGCGACCGACTCGGGCGTGGCGGCGATCCGCGTCCTCCCCTGATCCGGGGCGCCTCAGGGCCGGCGCCGCGCGCCCGCGCGCCGCGCCGCGTCCGCCAGCACCTCGAACCGCTGGCAGCCGACCACCCGGACGCTCCCGAACTCGAACGTCGGGATCCCGGTGACGCCCGCCTCGAGCGCCGCGCGGCGCGCCGCGTCCACCCGCGCGAGCGACCGGGGATCGCGCGCGGCCTCGACCGCGTCGGCTGCGCCGAGCCCCGCCTCCCGCGCGAGCGCGGCGAGCTCGGCGTCCGACTCGATCCCGCCGCCGCGGCGCCAGTAGGCGTCGAACGCGGCGATCCGGTAGCCCTCGAGCCGACCCGCGTCTCGCGCGACCTGCGCGACGGCGTGCGCGCGCCGCGTGGACGCGAGCCGCTCCGGCGGCACGAGATCGGTGATGCCGAACCCGGCGGCGAACGTGCGCACGTAGCCGAGCATGGCGTCGGGATCGGGCAGGTACTCCGCGAGCGGCACGCCGCCGGGCGGCGTCTCCGGGTGGAGCTCGTAGCCCACCCAGTCGACGACGACGTCGAGCTCGCCCAGCAGCCTGACCAGGCTGCTCCGCTCCGCGACGAAGCAGAACGGTCAGACGAAGTCGGAGAAGAGCCTGATCACGAACGACATGCGGGGCCCTTAACTGCGGCGACGCCTGCGATCCAGTCCCAGGGCGTGCGAGGCCGCCGCGTGCTAGATCCGGGGGCCCCGCCGGGAGCGTGAGCCCACGCGCCCCCGGGACCGACGCGATGACGTTCGCCTTCCAGAGCGGGAGCCGAGATCCCGAGACCTCCGCGCGCCGCGGCACGATCACGACCGCGCGCGGCGCGGTCGAGACTCCCGCGTTCATGCCGGTCGGCACGCGCGCGTCCGTCACGGGCCTCACCCCGGACGACCTCCGGGCGGCCGGCGCGGAGATGATCCTCGCGAACACCTACCACCTGCTGCTCCGCCCCGGCCCCGCCCTGTTCCGCCGCACCGGCGGGATCCACGGCTTCATGCGGTGGGACCGCCCGGTGCTCACGGACTCCGGTGGGTTCCAGATCTTCTCGCTCCCGGGCGACCGCACCGTGACCGAGGAGGGCGCCCGCTTCCGCAGCTACGTGGACCAGCGCTCGCACCTCCTCTCCCCGGAGCGGTCGATCGAGGTGCAGACCGCCATCGGGTCCGACGTGATGATGGCGCTCGACGTCTGCCTCCCCTCGACCGAGGAGCCGTCGGCGGTCCGCGCCGCGATGGACCGGACCCACCGCTGGGCGCTGCGATCGCTCTCGGCCCGGACGCGACCGGAGCAGGCGCTGTTCGCGATCGTGCAGGGCGGCCTGGTGCCCGAGTGGCGGGACGAGTCGGCCCGCTTCCTGACCCAGCACCCGTTCGACGGGTTCGCGATCGGCGGCCTCGCCGTCGGCGACACGCGCTCCGAGCGCGCCGACGTCGTGGCGCGCACCGCCGAGCTGCTCCCCCGGGATCGGCCCCGCTACCTCATGGGCGTCGGGACGCCGCCCGACATCGTCGAGGGGATCGCGCGCGGCGTCGACCTGTTCGACTGCGTGATCCCGACCACGATGGCGTGGCAGGGCACCGCGTTCACCTGGCAGGGGCGCGTGCGGCTCACGCGGGGCGAGCACCGCGAGTCGGACGCGCCGCTCGACCCGGCCTGCGACTGCCCGACCTGCGCGTCGTTCTCGCGGGCGTACCTCCACCACCTCGTGAAGTGCCGCGAGCCGCTCGGCCCGCGGCTCCTCTCCGTGCACAACGTCCACCACTACCTCGCGCTCGTCCGGAGGGCCCGCCAGGCCATCGACGACGGGCGGTACGCCGCCTTCGCGAGGGAGACGCTCGCGGCGATCGACCGGCACGAGCACGATCCGTCGCGCAGGCCGCCCGGGCGGAGGACCGTCCCGAACCCGACCGCGACCCCGAACCCGACCCCGACCCTCGACCCCGACCTCGGTCCCGCTCCTCGCGGGCGAGCGCCACGAGATCGTCCTCACCTCGCTCGGCGTCCCGGCGGTGCGCGACACGGCCGTCGGCGAGGTGATGCACCCCGTGATCGGCCCCTCGGTCGAGTCCGAGCGGCTCTACGTCGCCCAGTCCCGGCTCCCGGAGCTGCTCGCCGGGCACGGGCGGCGCCTCGTGCTCTTCGACGTCGGGCTCGGCGCGGGCGCGAACGCGCTCGCCGCGCTCGCCGCCGCGGACGCGTCGCCCGCGGGAGGGCGCGGCCTCGAGATCGTGAGCTTCGAGGCGGACCCGCGCGCGCTCGCCCTCGCCGCCTCCGACCCCGGCGCGACGCTGCTCGGGCTCTCCGAGCGCGCGCGCGACGCGGCGCGGGAGCTGCTCGCCCGCGGCGTGCACGAGACGCCGCGGGTCGTCTGGCGCCTCGTCCTGGGCGACGTCCGCGAGACGCTCGCGCGCGAGGCCGCCCGGGCGGACGTGGTCTTCTGGGATCCGTTCTCCCCGAAGGCGAACCCGGAGCTCTGGACGCTCGCCGCCTTCGCCGCGCTCCGCGCGCGCTGCGGCGACGCCGCGACGCTCTACACCTACAGCACCGCGACGGCGACCCGCTCCGCGCTGCTCCTCGCCGGGTTCTTCGTGGGCGCCGGCGATCCGTCCGGCCCGAAGGAGGAGACCACCGCGGCCGCGACCGACCGGGCGCTGCTCGCCCGACCGCTCGACGACCGCTGGGTCGCGCGGCTCGCGCGCTCCTCGGCGCCCTTCCCTCCCGACGCGCCTGCGGACGCGCTCGCGGCCGTGCGCGCACACCCGCAGTTCCGATGAGCGCGCCGGCTCCCTACGCCCCCGCGCGCTGGCTCCCCGGCGCCCACGCGATGACGGTGTTCGCGTCCGTCGCGCGCGTCTTCCCCCGTCCGCGCGCCCGCCGCGAGCGGTGGGAGCTGCCGGACGGGGACTTCCTCGACGTGGACCGGTACGACCCGCCGCGCGGCGCGCCGGCGGTCCCCACCCCGATCCTCGTCGTCTGCCACGGGCTCGAGGGCTCCTCGCGCGCGCCCTACGTCCGCGGCCTCGTGGCGTTCGCGCTCTCGCGCGGCCTCGCCGCGCTCGCGCTCAACTTCCGGAGCTGCTCCGGCGAGCCGAACCGGCTCGCGCGCTTCTACCACTCGGGAGAGACGGGCGACCTGGCGTACGCCGTGGAGCGCCTCGCCGCCGAGCGGCCGGGGCGGCCGATCCTGCTCGCAGGCTTCTCCCTCGGCGGGAACGTCGTCGTGAAGTACGTCGGCGAGCGCGGGCAGGACCTCCCCGCCGAGGTCCGTGGCGCGGGCGTCATCTCCGTGCCGTTCGACCTCGAGCGATCCGCCCGCGCGATCGACGGCCCGGGCTTCTGGAACGCCGTGTACCGCGAGCGGTTCATGCGCAGGCTCCGGCGCAAGGCGGCGGAGAAGGCGCGCCGGTTCCCCGGGAGCTTCGACGCGCGCGCCGCGGCGCGGGCCCGGACGTTCGCGGAGTTCGACGCGATCGTGACGGCGCCGCTGCACGGCTTCCCGTCGGCCGAGGTCTACTGGAGGACCTGCTCGGCGGGGCGGTTCCTGGGCGGCGTGCGCCGGCCGCTCCTCGCGCTCGCGTCCCTCGACGACCCGATCGTCCCGGCGGAGAGCGTCCCCGTCGAGGCCGCGCGCGCGAACCCGCACGTCGTGCTCGAGACCACCTCCGCGGGCGGCCACGTCGCGTTCGTCGGCGGCTCGCCGATCTGGCCGAGCTTCTGGGCGGAGCGGCGCGTCGTGGACTTCCTCGCGGCGCAGGCCGCGAGCTGACCGCGGGGCGCCGGCGCGTACGCCGGGCCCCGCGCGGTCCGCGCTGCTACTTCAGGCCGCCCTTCACGTACTTCGCGAGCGCCTTCGCCTCGTCGGGGGACACCTTGCCCTTGAACGCGGGCATCTTGCCCTTGCCGTTCTCGATGACGGCGGCGAGCTCCGCCTCGGAGCCCTTCACGCGCGGCGAGATCCTGGGCGCCCATCTTCTGGCCGACCGCCGTGCCCTTGCCGTCCTTGCCGTGGCAGGCGGCGCACTTCCCCGCGTAGAGCGCGGCGGCGTCGGCGGCGAGGCCCGTGCCGGCGAGCGAGAGGGCGACGACCGCGAACAGGATGCGCTTCATGGGTTTCTCCCTTGTGCGCGGCAGGTGCGCCGCGAGGTCGGCCGAAGTGGCCGGTGCGTTGACGCCGGGCGTTCCGCCCGGAACCTACCGACGAGGACGGGCCCCGCGATCTTCACGGGGACCGCGAGCTCGACACGACCGCGACCCATTCATGTCGCGGTCTCGACTGCACGTGCGAGTACCACGGCGCCCGCGACGCCCGTGAGCATCCCGTTGGGGAGTGCGAGCGAGCGCTAGTGCGCCGCGACCCGCGCCTCGTGGGCTTCCGTCGTGACCGGCGAGCCTTCCGCCCGGAACGTCCCGAGCAGGATCGGCACGGCGATCTTCACCAGCATCGTGAAGACGAGGAACCCGATCCCGAAGACCCCGGCCGCGACGCCCCACTCCAGCATGCTCGGCTTGTACTCGTAGATCTGCCCGAGCGTGTCCGGGGTCATCCCCGGGATGATGAGCCCGATGCCCTTCTCGATGTAGACGCCCGCCCAGATGAGCAGGCAGCCGACGTTCAGCGTCACGAAGTTCTTCCGGGTCCTCGGGATGAGGAAGAGGACGAACGCCGCGACGGAGCAGAACAGCGCGAACCACGCGAACGGCACGAGCGTCCGGTGCTGGCCGATCCCGGTCCAGAGGTACTGCGTGTAGAGGAGGTGCTCGGTCGCCGAGTAGTACTCCTTGAAGAGCTCCGCGCCGAGCAGGAACAGGTTCACGAACATCGCGTACGACATGAGCTCGGCGATCTTCCAGATCGCCTCGTCGAGGATCGGGAACTTGGCGGTCCTCCGGAGCACCTGGAAGAGGATGATCATGACCGCCGGCCCCGAGCAGAACGCGGAGGCGATGAACCGCGGCGCGAGGATCGAGGCGTTCCAGTACGGACGCGCCGCCATGCCGTTGTAGAGGAACGCCGTGACCGTGTGGGTGGAGAGCGAGACCGGGATCGAGAGCAGCACGAGCGGGAGGAAGATCCGCTTGTCGTACGCCTGTCCCCGGTACGTCTTGAAGAGGAGGTACGAGACGAGCACGACGTTCACGAGCAGGTAGCCGTTCAGGACGAGCGCGTCCCAGGCCAGCAGGGAGCGCGGCCAGTTCGGCGTGCCGATGAACGGCATGATGTGGAGGAACCGGTCCGGCCGGCCCATGTCCACGAGGATGAACAGGAGGCACATGACGAGCGCGCTGATCGCGAGCAGCTCGCCGAGGACCACGACCTCCTTGATCGGCTTCCAGTGGTAGACGTACGCGGGGATGACGAGCAGCACCGCGGCCGCGGCGACGCCGACGAGGAAGGTGAAGTTGCCGATGTAGAAGGCCCAGGACACCTCGTCGCGCATGTTCGTGGCGATGAGCCCGCCGTGCGCCTGCTTCGCGTACGCAAGGCCGCCGACGAGGATCGTCGCGAAGAGGAAGGCGACCCACGCCTTGTAGGCCTTCCCGCCCGGTGAGCACCTGACGGACGCAGCCCCTCAGGAAGTCGAAGACGCCGGACATGTCCGCTCCTCGCTACGTCGCGTAGAAGTAGTAGAACTGCGGGTGCGTGGCGAGCTCCTCCTTGAAGATGAAGACGCGCTTCGTCTCCATCACGCGGCGGATCTCGCTCTCCGGATCGAGGAGGTTGCCGAACTTCCGGGCGCCGACCGGGCAGATCTCGACGCACGCCGGGTAGCGGCCGTTCCGCGTCCGCTGGATGCAGAAGGTGCACTTCTCGACGACGCCCATCGGGCGCGGCCGGTTCCCGAGGTAGTGCTGGTTCGGGTTCAGCTCCTCCGCGGGCAGGTTCGGCTGCGCCCAGTTCATGTGGCGCGCACCGTACGGGCAGGCCGACATGCAGCAGCGGCAGCCGATGCACCAGTCGTAGTCGATGACGACGATGCCGTCCTGCTCCTTCCACGTCGCCTGCGTCGGGCACGCCTTCACGCACGGCGGGTTGCGGCACTGCTGGCACTGCACCGGCATGTAGAACTTGCCCGGGCGCGGGACCGCGTCCGTCTCGTAGTACAGCTCGGCGTGGGTGAGGTCGACGCCGTGCTCCTTCTCCATCTCGAGCACCCGGATCCAGTGGATCTGCGGGTTGCTGCGGGACTGGTTGTTCTCCTTCACGCAGGCGTAGACGCAGCGGCGGCACCCGACGCACCGCGAGAGGTCGAGGCCGTAGCCGAACTCGACGCCGGGGCGAGGCCCCTCGGCGGTCACCTTCGTGTCCCTGCCGAACCGCTCCTTGTTCCGGCGCTCGACCTTGGCGAGCACCTTCGCGAGCTCGTCCTTCGAGAGCTCCTTGAAGTGGCTCCGGAAGAACTCGCCGAGGTCGACGCCGCAGCCCGCGAGCGCGGACACCGCCGCCCCGGCGGCCGCCGTCCGCATGAAGGCGCGGCGCGACGCGTCCTTCGGGCCGTCGCCGAGCGGATCGACCCCGGTGTCCTGGAGCACCTTCAGCGTCCTCTCCTCAGCCATGCCGCACCTCTCGAGCTGCGTTCGCTTCCGCCGCGAGCGCCCGGGTTCCGGGGATCATCGCCCCGCCCCGGCGGGACGCTTCCCCTCGCGCATCTCCTCCGGACGCAGCGGGCGCGGCTCCGGCTTGAGCTTCTCGAGCGTCGGCGCGACGGTGACCTTCCCGTCGACCACGATCTCCTTCACGCCCTTGAACCTCGGTGAGTGCGGGTTGTGGCACGAGACGCAGAGCAGGTAGGTCTTCGCGCCGTCCCAGTTCCCGCTGCGCTTCCCGTGCACGCCCGCGCGCCAGTCGCGGAACTTGTCGCCGTGGCACTGGCCGCAGAGCCGGTACGACTCCGTGAACGGCACGGTGGCGCCGCTCGCGAGCCGCAGGACGTTCCGGTTCTCGAGGTCGTGGCAGTCGAGGCACCAGCGGTGCTCGGAGTCGTGGTCGAAGATCGACTGCTGCTCGTCGTGGAAGCCGAGCTCGCGGCGCTTCGGGTCCTTCTGATCCTTGTGGCACTCCATGCACGGGAAGATCCCCTCGGAGAACGGCGGCGGGCGCGCCTCGAAGAGGACCTCCTTCTTCTTCTCGGCGGGCGCGCCGGGCTTCGGCGCCGGGCTCGAGGCGAAGGCGCCGGTCGCGGTCAGCGCCGCGGCGACAGCGAGGACGAGCAAGGGTGTGCGCTTTTGCCGCATCGGTCCTCCTGGGCGAACGGACGGTACCGCGACCTCGCCCACGAGAGATGATGCATATCAGTTTTCGGACACCCCCGGGAAGGTGAGCGAGCAGATTCCCGAAGAATTTCTCGGTATTGCGGGCGGGAGGGGCGACCGGTTGCGAGACTCGTTCGCACCCCGGCCGGCGAGCACCTCCGGCCGGCCGGGGCCTCGAGCGCCGTGTCGCCCGCTAGAACCGCCCGCGCGCGAGCACGTCGCGCATCGCGACCGTCCCCGCCAGCCTGCGCGTCGCGTCGACCACCGGGAGGCGCTCGAGATCCCCGTCCCCGAACCGGGCGGCGACCTCCCCGAGCGACATGCCGGTCGTGATCGGCTCGACGGTCCGGTCCACCACGTCGGCCGCCACGATCATCCCGAGGAGCGCGCCCTCCGAGATCGTCCCCTTCAGCGCGTCGAGCCGGATGACGCCGAGGAGCTGCCCTTCCTCCGAGGTGACGTAGAGATCGTGGCCGGGAGGGAGCGCGAGGAGGCGCTTGAGCACCTCCTCGAACGGGGTCGCGGGCGCCACGCGCGCCGCGTCCGGGACGACGAGCGCCGCGACGGGCGTGGTCCGGAGCCACTCCGGCCTCGGCAGCTCCGGGAGCTGGACGCCCCGCCGGCGCAGCGGCGCCGTGTACAGCGAGTCCGGCTCGATCGCACGGCTCGTCGCCGCGGCGACCGCGGCCGTGAGCATGAGCGGCAGGATCACGCCGTAGTCGCCGGTCATCTCGAAGATGATCAGCACCGACGAGACCGCCGCGTGCGTCGTCCCGGCGAGCACCGCCGCCATCCCGATGAGCGCGAGGGCGCCGGGAGGGATGCTCCCCGGCATGACGAGCGCGAGCAGCTGCCCCGCGACGCCGCCCAGCGCCGCCCCGTAGAAGAGCGAGGGCGTGAAGAGGCCGCCGGGCACGCCCGCGCCGGCGCAGAGCGCCGTCCCGAGGAGCTTCAGGACCGGGAGCGCCACGAGCGCGGCGAGCGGGACGCTCCCGAGCAGGATCTCGTGCACCGTGTCGAAGCCGTTGCCGAGCAGCGGCGGCCACCGGATCGACGCCGCCCCGAGCAGCGCGAGCGCGAGCGGCGGCAGCGCGGGCTGCGCCCAGCGCGGGAGCCGTTCGAGCTGCACCTCGACCCACCCCATCACGCGGACGTACACCGCCGACGCGAGGCCGAACAGCGGCGCGAGCGCGAGCCCGACGAGCAGCTCGGACGGGCGCAGGAGCTCGTAGTCGGGGATCACGTACTCGAGGTGGGCGCCGGGCAGCGTCCGCGCCACCGCGGTCGCCACGACGCAGGAGACGACGATGGGCCCGAGCAGCTCGAGCGCGAAGCTCCCGAGGAGCACCTCGAGGCCGAAGAGCGCGCCGCCGATCGGCACGTCGTACGCCGCGGCGATGCCCGACGCCGCGCCGCACGCCACGATGACGCGCGCCTGCCGGTCGTCGAGGCGGAGCCGCGTCGCCAGCCAGGACCCGGCCGCCGCGCCGGTCTGGACGAGCGCGCCCTCGCGGCCGAGCGACGCGCCCATGCCCACCGCGCCGATCGAGAGGACGCCGCGCGCCAGCGTCCGGCCGAGCAGCAGGCCGCGGCCCCGGTGCCAGATCGCCTCGATGATCCGGGCCGTCCCGTGGCCGCCGAGCGGGACGCGGGAGAGCAGCGGCCACCGCCGACACCGCGACCCCGGCGAGGGCCGGGACCAGGATCCGCCGCAGCGGGCTCGCGGCCTCGACCGACCCGACGAAGGTCTCGGCGTGCGGCCAGGCGAGCTCCTGCACGAGCCGGAGGCCCGCGAGCAGCGCCCCGGCGCCCGCCCCGGCGAGGGCGCCCGTCGCGATGACCAGCACCCAGAACCGCTGCGCGGCCCCCGGGAGCACGCGCAGGAAGTCCCGGAGCGAGCGGAAGAACAGCGGCGGGGCGCCGCCTGTGAGCCCGTCGCGCTGCCCTGTGGGAATCGCGGCCAAGCTCAGCCCGAGTACGCCCCCGCCGAGTGAACGTTCGACACGGGGGGCCCCCGTCCGCAACGCCCCGGCGCCGCCGCCGCTCCGCGCGTCGCGCCGGCGGGCCGCTCAGCGCGCCGCGCGGCGAGCCACGCCCCGATCGCGCGCTGGGTCCGCTCGCGGAGCGCCACGTCCTGGCGCAGCCGCTCGAGCGTCTGGGCCGTCGCCTGGCGGGCCTCCTCGAGGGGGTGCGCCGCGAGGAAGGCCTCCGCCTCCTCGACGTGCCGCCGCTCGACCAGCGCGCCCATCGCCTCCACCACCCGGCGCAGGAGCATCGGCGCGGCGCGCAGCCGGCCGTGGAGCGCGCCCCAGTCCTGCCGGAGGCGGGCCCAGCACGGCTCGCGCGCGATCCGGTTCCCGAGGAGCGTCGCGACGTACGACGCCGTGTCCTGGAGCGGGACCTCGTCCCCGAACGCGAGCTCGATCCCGCGCGCGGCGATCGCCGGGTCCTCGAACGACGCGAGGGCGAGCAGCCAGCGGCGACGGAAGGCGGGGTCGGTCTCCTTCCGGAAGAGCGCGCGGAACGCGTCGAACCGCGCCCCGTCGCCGGTCCGCGCCGCGAGCGTCACCGCGACGTCGTGGAGGTTCGGCTCGAGCGCGCTCCGCTCGCCCGCGAGCCACCGATCGAGGCGCGCCCTGCCCTCCGCGACGACGCTCGGGTCGCGCGCGACGAGCCCGAGCGCGCGGACCGCGGCGGCCCGGCGCAGGCGGTGCACGTCCGGCTCGGCCCGCGCCGCGTCCCAGCCGGTCGCGACGAGCTGCGGCCCGAGCAGCGCCGAGACGAACGCGGACAGGGCGGCCCGGTCCTCGTCCGCCACGAGCCGGTGCTCGACGAAGGCGAGCCGCCCGACGAGCTCGTCGAGGACGGCGTGGTCGTCCTCGCCCCCGAACCCGGCGCAGAGGTCGAGGAAGCTCCCGACGTCGCGTGCGCCCGCGCGCACGAGCGCCCACTCGTCGGAGAGGAGCGCGATCCGCTCGGGCGTGCCGAGGCGGGGGAGCGCGCGAGCGAGGGCCGCGAGGCCCGCCGGATCGTGCGCGACGCGGTAGAAGCCGGTCGCGCCGGCGTTCGCGAAGACGAAGTCGGGCTCGCCCTCGCCCGCGAGCCGCACCTCCGCGGTCCGCTCCCGGAGCAGCACGCGCTGCTCGCTCACGCGGTCGCCGTCGCCGTACCGGATCACGAGCGGCACCGGCCAGACGGTCTCGTCGGACGTCGCGCCCGGCTCCGAGAGGAACCGCCGCTGCGCGAGCCGCAGCACGCGGCCGGCGCGCGCGACCTCGACGACCGGATACCCCGGCGCCCCGATCCACGCGTTCGCGAGCTCGACGACGGGCTCGCGCGACGTCTCCCCGAGCGCGCGCCAGAGATCGTCGGCCACCGCGTTCCCCTTCGCGTGCCTCCGCATGTACGCCCGGATGCCGTCGCGGAACCGCTCCTCGCCGAGGTAGCCCTCGATCATCCTGAGGACGGCGCCCCCCTTCTCGTAGGTGATGAGGTCGAACGCCTCCCCCGCCTCCGCGACGTTCCGGATCTCGGCGCGGACCGGGTGCGTCGAGCGGAGCGCGTCGAGGTGCATCGCCGCCGCCTTGCCCTGATCGAACTCGAGCCAGACCCGCCAGGCGGGGTTCCACTGGTCGACGATCTTGAACGCCATCCAGGTGGCGAACGCCTCGTTCAGCCAGAGGTCGTCCCACCACGTCATCGTGACCCAGTTCCCGAACCACTGGTGCGCGAGCTCGTGGGTCACCACCTCCGCGACGCGCTTCTTCTGCGCGAGCGAGGCGGTCTGCGGGTCGAGCAGGAGCGCGACCTCGCGGTACGTGACGAGCCCGGCGTTCTCCATCGCCCCGGCCTCGAACTCGGGGAGCCCGACCTGGTCGAGCTTCCCGAAGGCGTACGGCACGCCGAAGTAGTCCTCGAGCCGCGGCAGGACCTCGACCGCGACGTCCTGGCCGAAGCCGGTGAGCGCGAGCTTCGCCGGCTGCGCGAAGGTCCGCACCGGGACCCCGCGGACGGAGACGGGCGGATGCGCGTCGAGGCGGCCGAGGACGAGCGCGACGAGGTAGGTCGGGAGCGGCGGCGTCTCGGCGAAGCGGATGCGCCGCCGGCCGCCGAGGTCCTCCTCGCTCGCGGACGCGCCGTTCGAGAGGACCGCGACGCCCTGCGGCGCCTCGACCGCGAGCCGCCAGGGCGCCTTGAACCCCGGCTCGTCGAAGCACGGGAACACCCGGCGCGCGTCGGCCGCCTCGAACTGCGTCGCGGCGATGCCGTCGCCGGCCGGGTACAGCCCGCGCAGCCCCTCGGTCATCCGCCCGGCCCACCCGAGCTCGAGCGCCGCCGCGCCCACCGGCACCGGCGAGGAGAAGCGGAGCACGATCGTCTCGCTCGCCGGGGCGACGACCACCGCCAGCGGCTCGAGCTCGGCGGGGCCGACGCGGAGCCGCGCGCGCGCGACGTCGAGGTCGGCGCCGTGGAGCACGAGCTCGGCGGTGGGCTCGGTGACCGCCAGGTCGATCCGGATCGTGCCCGCGAACCGGCGCGCGTCGAGATCGATCGAGATCATCGCGTCGTACGCCGTGGGGCGGACGTGCCTGGGCAGCCTGAAGTTCCGGTCGTCGGTGGGGTGGGCCATGTCCTCGGGCTTCTCCTCGCTGCGGAGTCGGACGACGAGCATGCCCACGCGCCCGCCGCGGCCGCAACGCGAAGTGGAGGCGCTCCCTCGACGGGGGACGGGACGCCGCTTGACTCCGGCGCGGCCGGGGGCTTTCGTCGAGGCGTGCGCGCGATGCTCCTCACGGCGGCGCGGGCGCCGCTCGTGGCGGCCGACCTCCCCCTCCCCGTGCCCGGCCGAGGCGAGCTGAGGGTTCGCGTCGCCGCGTGCGGCGTCTGCAGGACGGATCTCCACGTCGCCGACGGCGAGCTGCCGCGCCCGAAGCTGCCGCTCGTGCTGGGACACGAGGTGGTCGGGCGCGTGGACGCGGTCGGCGAGGGCGTCTCGCAGTTCGCGCCCGGCGACCGGGTGGGCATCCCCTGGCTCGGCTGGACGTGCGGCGCCTGCCCGCCGTGCCGGGCGGGACGCGAGAACCTCTGCGAGCGCGCCCGCTTCACCGGCTACGACCTCGACGGCGGGTACGCGGAGGCCGCGGTCGCGGACGCGCGCTACGCGTTCCGGATCCCCGACGGCTACTCCGACGCGGAGGCGGCGCCGCTCCTCTGCGCGGGGTTCATCGGGTACCGCGCCTGGGCGCCGGTCCGGGACGCGGCGCGGCTCGGGCTGTACGGGTTCGGAGCCGCGGCGCACGTCGTCGCGCAGCTGGCCCGCCACGCCGGCCAGCGGGTCTTCGCCTTCACCCGCGCCGGGGACGGCGAGGCGCAGGCGTTCGCGCGCTCGCTCGGGGCCGCCTGGGCGGGCGCGTCGGGGGAGACCCCGCCGGAGCCGCTCGACGCCGCGATCCTCTTCGCGCCGGTCGGCGCGCTCGTCCCGACCGCGCTCGCCGCGACGGCGCCGGGCGGCACGGTCGTGTGCGCGGGCATCCACATGAGCGACGTGCCCTCGTTCCCGTACGCGCTCCTGTGGGGCGAGCGGACGGTGCGGTCCGTCGCGAACCTCACCCGCCGTGACGGGGACGAGCTGCTCGCGCTCGCGCCGGCGGCCGGGGTGCGGACGGCCGTCGAGGCCTTCCCGCTCGCTCGCGCGAACGAGGCGCTCGCGGCGCTTCGCGCCGGGCGGGTCCGTGGGGCCGCGGTGCTCGTGCCCTGAGCTGCGGGCGCCCCGCACCGGCCGCCGGTTGAGGCACCGAGCCGTGGGTGCGCGCGTCACCGCATCTCGGGTGGGCGGCCGGGCGCGCGGCGCCGGGAGATGCGGAATCCACGGGGGTTCTCGCGTTGGCAGGGCCTTCGCAACGTGTGGGGGCATGGAACCTCGCGACGAGACGTCGAGCCAGGCCGCCGCTCCCCGCATGAACGTCCTGAAGAGCGAGCTGCCGCCCGCTCGCCCGGTGGTCCTCGAGCGGGAGCTCGAGTACGTCCCCGGGTCCGTCGTGAGCCGGACCATCGCCAAGGCGCGCGCCGGGTCGATCACGCTCTTCGCGTTCGACGCCGGCGAGGAGCTCTCCGAGCACACGGCGCCGTTCGACGCGTTCGTCCAGGTGCTCGACGGGGCGGTCGAGCTGACGATTGGCGGCGAGCTCGTCAGGGCGCGCGCGGGCGAGACCGTCCGGATGCCCGCGGGGGTCCCGCACTCGGTCCGCGCCGTGGAGCGGTTCAAGATGCTCCTCTCGATGGTGCGGGAGTGAGCGCGTGCTGACCCGCCTCGGCGCACCGGCCGCCCCCGACGACGCCGTGGGCCTGCTGCTCGAGTGCCACGACCGGATCCGGTCGTTCCTCGCCCTCGCGCGCCGGGTGGCGGAGGCCGGGCCGGCGGAGCGCGACGGGGTCCCCGAGGCGGCCAGCCGGGTCCGCCGCTACTTCGCCGAGGCGCTGCCGCTGCACGCGCGCGACGAGGAGGAGTCGATCCTCCCGCGGCTGCGCGGTCGCGAGCCGGCGGTGGACGCCGAGCTCGCCGCCATGGAGCGCGAGCACCGCGAGCACGGCCCGCCGCTCGGCGCGCTCGTCGCCGCGTGCGCGGAGCTCTCCCGCGATCCGGCGCGCCTGGACGAGCTCGCGCCCACGATCGGCCGCGCCGCGGAGGAGCTCGAGCGCCACTTCGGGGAGCACCTCCGGCGCGAGGAGGCGGTGATCTTCCCCGCGCTCCGGCGGCTCCTCGGGCCCGCGGACGACGCGGCGATCGTCCGCGAGATCCGGGCGCGCCGCGGCGTCGTCGTGGGCGGCGCGGCCGTGGCCCCGCAGCGGTAGCGCGCCCGCCCCGGAGCGCCGGCTCGCGACCCGCCCGCGCGGCCGCGGCCTACTTCGTCCGCTTCCCGTACTCCTTGTCGAGGTACAGCGCCGCGGACGACTTCTCCCCGATCATCCGCAGCCGGTCGACGATCTCCTGGACCCGCGCCTCCTCCTCCACCTGCTCGGCGACGAACCACTGGAGGAAGACCTCGGCCGCCCGGTCCTTCTCCGCCTGGGCGGTCGCGTAGAGGTCGTGCACGAACGCGGTCACCTTGCGCTCGTGCTCGAGCACCTTCTCGAACACGTCGTTGATGCTGGCCCACGAGGCGGGCGGCGCCTCGACCGCCCCGAGCCTCGCCTCCCCGCCCCGCGCGAGCAGGAAGTCGAGGCTCTTGCGCGCGTGCGCGAGCTCCTCCTCGCTCTGGACCCGCAGCCACCGCGCGAAGCCCTTCCACGCCTTCGCCTCGCACCACGCGGACATCGCGAGGTAGAGGTACGACGACGACGTCTCCGCCTGCACATGGCGGTTGAGCGCGTCCTGCATCCTGGGCCCGATCATCGATCCCCTCCGGAGTCGTTCTCGCCCCCTCCTCCTGTCCGGCCGCGAGCCGCGTCGCCCGGCCCCTCACGGGGCGCGCGGCATTCGGAGGCGCAGCGCGTTATTTTGACTATGGAATCGATTGGTCCGCGCCCACGCGGCGCGGCGACAGAGGGACGCCATGGCGAACGTTCGCACGGACGAGGAGGTGCTCCACTCCCGGCAGGTCGCGGAGTCGGCGCGCGAGGCGGAGTGGAAGGGCGCGGGGTTCCTGCGCGAGCTCTTCCTCGGGAAGCTCCGCCTCGACCTCATCCACCCCTACCCGCTCGCCTCGGCGGAGCGGCCCGAGTTCGCGAGGTTCTACGGGGAGCTGGAGCGGTTCCTGCGCGAGCAGGTCGACCCCGTCCAGATCGACGAGACCGGCGAGTACCCGCCGCAGGTGATCGAGGGGCTGCGCCGGCTCGGCGCGTTCGGGATGAAGATCTCCCCCGAGTACGGCGGGCTCGGGCTCGATCAGGCCGAGTACGGGAAGGTGATGCAGCTCCTCGGCAGCTACGACTCGAACCTCACCGCCCTGCTCTCCGCGCACCAGTCGATCGGCGTCCCGCAGCCGCTGAAGCTCTTCGGGTCCGAGGCGCTCAAGCGGAAGTACCTGCCCCGCATCGCCAGGGGCGCGATCAGCGCGTTCGCGCTCACCGAGGCGAACGTCGGCTCGGACCCCGCGCGGCTCGCGACGACCGCCGAGCCGACCCCGGACGGGAAGCACTACGTCCTGAACGGCGCGAAGCTCTGGTGCACGAACGGGACGATCGCGGAGCTGCTCGTCGTGATGGCCCGGAACCCGCGCACGAACGCGATCAGCGCGTTCATCGTCGAGATGTCGTGGCCCGGCGTCGAGGTCACGCACCGCTGCCGGTTCATGGGGCTGCGCGCGCTCGCGAACGCCGCCATCCAGTTCACCGACGTGAAGGTCCCGGCGGAGAACCTGATCGGCGAGGAGGGGCGCGGGCTCAAGATCGCGCTGACCACGCTCAACACCGGACGGCTGTCGCTCCCGGCCGCGGTGGTCGGCGGGGCGAAGGTCCTCCTCGAGGTCTCCCGGAAGTGGGCGGCGGCCCGCTCGCAGTGGGGCCAGGAGATCGGGAAGCACGAGGCGATCGCGCACAAGCTCGCCGCGATGGCGTCGACCACGTACGCGATGGAGGCGGTGTCCGACCTCTGCCAGTCGCTCGCGGACCGCGAGGGCTACGACATCCGGCTCGAGGCGGCGGCCGCGAAGGAGTGGAACACCGTCCAGGCCTGGCGGATCGTCGACGAGACGATGCAGATCCGCGGAGGGCGCGGCTACGAGAAGGAGACCTCGCTCGCGGCGCGCGGCGAGGCGCCGGTGGGCGTCGAGCGCGCGATGCGCGACCTGCGCATCAACCTCATCTTCGAGGGCTCGTCGGAGATCATGCACCTCTTCATGGCCCGCGAGATGCTCGACAAGCACCTCCAGGTCTCGGGCGCGCTCATCGACCCGAACGTCTCCACCGGGAAGAAGCTCCGGATGCTCCCCCGGGTCGCCTGGTTCTACGCGACCTGGTACCTCGGCCTCTGGCTGCGCGGGCTCCTCGCGCCGCGGTTCGGCGGGTTCGGGGCGCTCGGGGCCCAGCTGCGGTTCGTCGAGCGGGCCTCGCGCAAGCTCGCGCGGCAGATGTTCCACTTCATGGTGGTGTTCCGCGCGGCCGGCGAGCGAAAGCAGGCGTTCCTGTTCCGGCTCGTCGACATCACGAACGACCTCTTCGCGATGGCGGCCTCCGTCTCGCGCGCCGAGGCGCTGCGAGCGGCGGGACGGCCCGACGCCGCCGAGGCGGCGCGGCTCGCGGATCACTTCTGCCTCGCGACGCGGCGCCGGGTCGAGGCGCTGTTCCGCGCGCTGTGGCGGAACGACGACGACGCGGCGTACCGGCTCGGCCGCGAGGTGCTCGCCGGCGAGCACGCGTGGCTCGAGCGCGGCGGGATGCCGACCGGGCTCACGGTGGGAGACCTGCGCCCCCACGTCCCGGGCCGCACCGAGCCCGCCCCCGAGCAGCGTCCGGCCGTGCCGTACGGCGTCTCGGACGCGCCGGTGGCCTGAGGCGCGCGCCGGCGCGCCGGGCACCGCGCGCGGCGGCGCCCGGCTCCCGCCGGGAACCGCCGCTAGCGGAGCGTCCGCCCGCGATCGTCCTCGAGCGTCCCGCGGAGCTGCTGGCGGAACTCGGGCGTGTCCTGGTGCCCGTGCGCGTCCACCGCGTGCATCACGGCGGCGCGGAGCACGTCCTCCTCCTCGCCGGCGATGAGCAGCGTGCAGCCCTTCTCGCTCGGGGTCTTCGAGCAATCCATCATCTTCCTCGCCATGTGCGACCTCCCCACCCAGCACCGCGTTCCCGCGGCCATCGCGAGCCGTGGCCGGTCCGGCGCACGGTCCCGCCTCCTGGCCTGCGTCCTCTACTGGTAGTGCGCCGCACTCCGGCCGAGTAGGCCGGGATCGGCGCCCCTTGTGAGGGCGGGCGCGCGCTCGGGCCCTCGAGCCACGAGCGCGCGGCGGACGCCTGCGTCGCCGGCCGGCCGGGGAGCGCCGCCGCTCACCGCGCGCGGTAGAGCCTCACCGCGAACCACGCCCGCTCGTCGGTCCACGCCGCCTCGGGCGCCCAGCCGGCGATCGCCGCGAGCGCGTCGAAGGCGCGGGGCTCCCACTTGTACGCGCACTCCGTGCGAAGCGGCTCGTCCTCCTCGAACGCGAACGTCCGGCCGGCGACGCGCACGAGCTGCCGCTCGCGCGAGACGAGGTGCATCTCGACGCGCGAGCGGCCCTGGTTCCAGACCGCCCGGTGGCGGAAGGCGGAGAGGCGGAAGTCGCCCGCGAGCTCGCGGTTCATCCGCGCGAGCAGGTTCAGGTCGAACGCCGCCGTGACCCCTCGCGCGTCGTCGTAGGCGGCGACGAGCGCCGCCTCCTCCTTGGGGAGGTCCACCCCGACGACGAGCATCCCGCCGCGGCCGGCGTCCTGCGCCATCCGCCCGAGCAGCGCCACGGCGTCGTGCGGATCGAAGTTCCCGATCGTCGATCCGGGGAAGAACGCGACCCGGCGCCTGCACGCGACGTCACGGACCGGCAGCGTGAACGGCGCGGTGAAGTCCGCGAGCACCGGGCGGACGGGCAGGCGCGGGAAGCGCGCGCCGAGGGACTCGGTCGCGGCGAGCAGCGGCTCGCGGGAGATGTCCACCGGCACGTACGCGGCCGGCCGCCGGAGCGCCGCGAGCAGGAGCGCGGTCTTCCTCGCGTTCCCCGCTCCGTACTCGAACACCAGCGCGTCCGGGCCGATCGCCTCGGCGAGGTCGCCGCCGTGCCGCTCCAGCAGGCCGGTCTCGATCCGGGGCGGGTAGTACTCGGGCTGGTCGCAGATGAGGTCGTAGAGCGCCGAGCCGCGCGCGTCGTAGAGCCACTTGGGCGGGGTGGCCTTGCTCGCGCGGGAGAGGCCGCGCACGACGTCCTCCCGGAAGCGGAGCGCCTCTCCCCCGTCCGCCTCACGTCCGAGCTCCTCGATCCCGATCACGCGTCGTCCCTCTCCCTGCCCCTCCCCCGGCAGAGCGCCGGGGGCGAGGGGGCGTGGCCGCCAGCCTCCCCGTCCCCCGGGACCGGGCGGCCGCCGCCTCGCCCGCTCGACGGCCGCCGGGTGCTCGACGAAAGCTCGACACGCGCGAGGGGGCGGGCAACGACGCCCGGCGAGATCCCGCACGGGGAGGACCGTTTCCGCTCCGCGCGGAGCCGGGCCCGCGCTACCCTCCGCGCGTGGACGACCCTCGCGCCGAGCTCTCCCGCCGCCTCTCCGCACGCCGCGAGGCGGTCGCGCGCCTCGACGCCCGGGACGCCGCCGTCGCCCGCGGACGGCTCGTCGCCTTCCTCGCCGCGCTCGCGCTCGGCTGGCTCGCGTTCGGGGCGCACCGCCTCTCCGCCGCGTGGCTCGCGGCCCCGCTCGCGGCGTTCGTGGCCCTCGCCGCGCTGCACGACCGCGTCTACCGCGCGCGCGCCCGGGCCCGCCGCGCGATCGCCTTCCACGAGCGCGCGCTCGCGCGGCTCGACGGGAAGTTCGCCGGGACGGGGACTCCGGGCGGCGAGTTCGCCGATCCGGCGCACCCGTACGCGCAGGATCTCGATCTGTTCGGGACGGGCTCCCTGTTCGAGCTCCTCTGCGCCGCCCGGACCCGCCCGGGCGAGGAGCGGCTCGCGGCGTGGCTGCTCGCGCCCTCGGCACCGGACGAGCTGCGGGCCCGGCAGCGGGCCGTCGCGGCGCTCGCGCCGCGCCTCGACCTGCGGGAGGACCTCGCGGTCCTGGGCGACGACGTCCGCGCCGCCGTCGACTCCGCGTCGCTCGCCGCGTGGGGCGAGGAGCCGCCGCTCGTCGAGCCCTGGCTGCTGCCTGCGTCGGCCGCGCTCGCCGCGGCCGCGATCGCCGCGACCGTCGCCTGGGGCGCGGGGCTCGGGCCGATCCCGCTCGTCGCGGTGCTGCTCGGCGAGTGGGGCTTCGTCCGGTCGGTGCGCGCGCCGCTCGCGCGCGTGCTCGCCGGCGTCGAGCGACCGGCCGCCGAGCTGCGGGTGCTCGCGGAGCTGCTCGCCCGGCTCGAGCGCGAGCCCTTCGACGACGCGCGCCTCGCCGGGCTCCAGGCCGTCCTCGTGGCGGAGGGGGAGCGCGCCTCCCGCGCCATCGCCCGCCTCGAGCGGACGGTCTCGCGCATGGAGTGGGCGAAGAACCAGTTCTTCGCCCCGTTCGCCTTCGCGGTCTGCTGGACGCCGACGCACGCGGCCCTGGTGGAGCGGTGGCGCCGCGCGAGCGGCGGACGGATCCGGGGCTGGCTCGACGCGGCGGCCGAGCTCGAGGCGCTCTCGTCGCTCGCGGGGTACGCGTACGAGCACCCGGAGGACCCGTTCCCGGAGATCGTGGACCCCGGTCCCGAGCGGCGGGCCGTCGTGGACGGGGACGCCGTCCGGCACCCGCTCCTCCCCGCGGCGGTGCCGAACGACGTGCGGCTCGGCGACGGCGGACCGCGCGTCCTCCTCGTCTCGGGGTCGAACATGTCCGGGAAGTCGACCTACCTCCGCACCGTCGGCGTGAACGTGGTGCTGGCGCTCGCCGGCGCGCCCGTGCGCGCGACCCGGCTGCGGATCACGCCGCTGCGCACCGGCGCGACGCTCCGGATCCAGGACTCGCTGCAGGCGGGTCGCTCCCGGTTCTACGCCGAGATCACGCGGCTGAAGGAGCTGTCGGATCTCGCCGGCGGCGAGGTCCCCCTCCTCTTCCTGCTCGACGAGATCCTGCACGGGACGAACTCGCACGATCGGCGGATCGGCGCGGAGGCGGTCGTGCGCGGCCTGGTGGCCCGCGGCGCGATCGGGCTCGTGACGACGCACGACCTCGCGCTCACCGAGCTCTCCGGCGCCGACGCCGCGCTCGCGAACGCGCACTTCGAGGACCAGGTCACGAACGGGGAGATCGCGTTCGACTACCGGCTGCGGCCCGGCGTCGTCGCGCACTCGAACGCCCTCGCGCTCATGCGGGCGGTGGGCCTGCGGCTCTGAGCGGCCGGATCAGCCCTCGACGGTCAGGATCTCCGCGCCCTGCGCGGTGACCGCGATCGTGTGCTCGAACTGCGCGGAGCGCTTGCCGTCCCGGGTGACCGCCGTCCACCCGTCGTTCCAGAGCCCGTCCTCCCAGGACCCCTCGGTGATCATCGGCTCGATCGTGAAGGTCATCCCGGGCTCCATCACCCGCCTCGCCGAGGGATCGTGGTGGTGGGGGATCTGGAGCGCGGTGTGGAACGACTCCCCGATGCCGTGCCCGCAGTAGGCGCGGACGACGCCGTACCCGTGCCGCGTCGCGTGCGCCTCGATCGCCTTCCCGATCTCGGAGACCGGCCGGCCGGGCCGCACCGCGGCGATCCCCTTCGAGAGGCACTCGCGCGCCACCTCGACGAGCCGCCGGCCTTCGGGATCGACCCCGCCGACGAGGAACGTCGCGGAGCAGTCGCCGTGCATGCCGTCGAGGAAGACGGTCACGTCGAGGTTGACGATGTCCCCGTCCTCGAGCGGGCGGCTGTCCGGGATCCCGTGGCAGATGACCTCGTTCACGGACGTGCACAGCGACTTCGGGTAGCCGCGGTAGTTCAGCGGGCTCGGGTACCCGCCGAGCCGGATCGTCTCCGCGTGGGCGAGCTCGTCGAGCGCGTCCGTGGTGAGCCCCACCCTCACGGCCTCTCCGGTCACGCGCAGGACCCGGGCCGCGGCCCGGCAGGCGCGGCGCAGCCGCTCGAGCTCCCCGGGCGCCTTGACGTCGGTCCCCTGCGCGCGCGGCCGGCCGCTCGCGGCGTAGTCGGGTCGGGGGATCGCCGCAGGCACGGCGCGGCGCGGGCTCACGATGCCCGGGCGCAGCGGGGGGCGCACCCTCGGGGGCGGCGGGACCGCCCCCTTCGCCTCGCGCGTCCGCGTCGAGGTGGCACTTCTTGTACTTCTGGCCGCTCCCGCACCAGCAGGGATCGTTGCGGCCAGGACGCGCACGGGAGGTGACTTCGAGATTGCCCACCGGGCGGTTCTAAGGGAAAGCCCGGCCGCGGGCAACGAGTGGACGGCCGACCAGGTCCGGTCGCCGAGCGGGACCAGGCCTGGTCGTGGTCCGGGTCGCGCCGTCAGATGGGCGCGGGGGCGTCGGTCTGCCCCGGGATGCGCTTCGAGGGATCGCCCTCCATGAGCTCCTCGGCCATGCTTCTCCATCCGCCGGCCGAGGTCCTCGAGCTCCTCCTTCGAGCACGACTTCCGGACCTTCGGGAAGAGCTCCTTCTCCTCCTCGTCCACGTGGTGCTCCACCTGCTCCTTCAGCACCTTCATGCGGGCCATGAACTGCGGGTCGTCCGTCCCGCCCTCCAGGATGTCCGCGAGCAGGCGCTTCACCGCGAGGTGCTCCTCGACGGACTCCCGCAGGAGGTCCTCCGTGTTCTCCTGCTTCGCCTCCGGGTAGAACAGCTTCTCCTCGATCTCCGCGTGCACGGCCAGCTGCTCGGAGATGTCCTGGCAGAGCCGCGCCTTGGTCTTGCGGGCCCCGTCGCCGGCGTCCTCGAACTCCTCGAACAGCTCCTCCACTTCGCGGTGTTGCTTCTCCAGCAGGTCGATGGCGTTCACGGTCGTCCTCCGTCCTTCGAGGCTAGGCACCTCGGAGAAGGCTAGCCACCTCGGACGAGGATGGCCGGGGACCGGGCGGCGAAGGCCTGCCCGATCCCCGGCCGTACGGGCGCCCGCGTGAGGCCGCACCCGCCACGCCGCCGGCGCGGCTTCAGGCCGCGCGGCGCAGCGGTGGCGCCTCGCCGCCGGCGCGGTCGGCGCGGCGCAGCGCGACGTCGCGGAAGATCGCGCGGACGACGAAGACGAGCAGCGCGACCGCCCCGACGTCGAACACCAGGTCGGGCACGACGCGGGCCCAGGTCACGGCGTGCATGAACGCGCTCCCGGTGACCTCGGGGCTGCGCGCCCACCAGAGCCCCCGCTCGACGCCGTGGACGAGCTGGTAGATGCCCGCCGGCAGGAGCGAGAAGACGATCATCCCGGCCAGCCCGCCGTTGAGCGCCCAGAACGCCACCGCGAGGAGGCGGTCGCTCCAGGCCTCGCGCCGGACGATGTTCCGCATCGAGAACAGCATGAGCGCGATCGCGAGGAAGCCGTAGACGCCGAAGAGCGCGCCGTGGGAGTGGATCGGCGTCGTGTTGAGCCCCTGCGCGTAGTACAGGACGATCGGCGGGTTGATGAGGAACCCGAGCACCCCCGCGCCGACCGCGTTCCAGAACGCCACCGCGACGAAGAAGTAGAGGGGCCAGCGCCACGGCGTCACGTTCCCGCCGGACCGGGCGAGCTTCAGGTTCTCGTGGACCTCGAAGCCGAGGAGCGACAGCGGCACGATCTCGAGGGCGGAGAACGTCGCGCCGAGGGCGGTGATGAAGAGCGGCGTCCCGGTGAAGTAGAGGTGGTGGAAGGTCCCGATGATCCCGGCGCCCAGGTACAGCAGGATCGAGAAGTAGGTCGCGCGCTGCGCCGCGCGCTCGCCGACCGCGCCGATGCGCGAGAGGATGAACGCGAGCGCGACCGTGGCGAACACCTCGAAGAAGTTCTCGACCCAGAGGTGGACGACCCACCAGCGCCAGTAGTCCGCCACCGCGATGTGCGTGCCCGGCGTGTAGAGGAGGCCGACCGCGTAGAAGACCGGGATCGAGATCGAGGCGTAGAGGAGGAGGTGCGTGAGGCCGCCCTTGTCCTTCTCCGCGGCGAGGGCCGGCTTCACCGCGCGGTAGACGAGCGCGAGCCAGAGCAGCATCCCGGCGATGAGCCCGAGCTGCCAGACGCGGCCGAGCTCGATGTACTCGTAGCCCTGGTGGCCGACGAGCCAGCCGTTCGGGCCGGAGAGCTTCCCGCGCACGCCGAGGTAGGTCCCGGCGAGCGCCCCGACCACCACCACGACGAGGGCGCCGAGGAGCGTGAGCACGAGGGCGCGCTGCCCCTTCGGCTCGTGTCCCCCCGAGACCATCGGGCCGATGAAGATGCCGGTCGCGAGCCAGCAGGTCGCGATCCAGAAGACCGCGAGCTGCAGGTGCCACCCGCGGGTCGCCGCGTACGGGAGGAGGGCCCCGGTGTCGATGCCGAAGAGCTTGTTGCCCTCCACGGCGTAGTGCCCCGTCACGGACCCGAGCAGCGCCTGGACGATGAACAGCAGGATCGCGACCGCGAAGAACGGGAGCGCGGCGCGCTGGCTCGGCGTCGGCCGCGGCTCCGCGAGCGGCGCGATCTGCACGTGCTCCTCGGGGTCCGCCGCCTTCATCCGGAGGTAGGCGAAGATCGCCACGGCGATCCCGAGGATGAGGAGGATGACGGAGACGATGGACCAGACGAGCGCGGACGCGAGCGGCACGTTCCCGACGAGCGGGTCGTGGGGGAAGTTCGCGGTGTAGCTGTGGGTCTCGCCGGGCCGGTCGGTCCCGGCCGCCCACGCGGTCCAGAAGAAGAACGCGGTCATCGCGCGCGAGTCGGCGGGATCCGCGACGAACCCGCGGGGGATCGACATGGCGTCGGACCCCTCCGCGAAGAGGCGGCCGTAGTAGGCGACGAGCGCCGGGAGCGCGGCGGCCTGGCCGGGCGAGAGCGTGAGGGTCTCGCCCGCGGCGTCGTAGCGGTTCCGGCGCAGCTCGGCCCGGACCTCCGCCTCGACGCGGCCGCGCTCGCCGGCCGGCAGCGCCTCGAGGTCGGCCTGCGTGAACGTCGCCGCCCGCTCCGGAGCGAGGCCGCGCGCGAGCCCGGCGGCGACGAGGCCGACCCGGTGGAGCGCGTCCGCGGACCAGTCCGGCGCGAGGTACGCCCCGTGACCCCAGATGGAGCCGGTCTGCTGCCCGCCGCGCGAGAGGTACTGCCGCTGGCCGAGGCGGATGTCCTCGCCGGTCAGGACGACCTCGCCGGTCGGCGCGACGACGCGCTCGGGGATCGGCGGCTTGTGCCGGGAGATCTGGGCTCCGCCGAAGATCAGGACGCCGAAGCACAGGACGATGACGAAGAGGAGGACCGCGCGAGCTCGCTGATTCATTGTAGGTGTCGTTCTCCGGTGAGGGCTGGGCGTGGGTGCGGGGGGTGATGCGGGCGAGGAAGTCCCTCTCCGCGCGAGCGGATCGGCCGGTCGGTGGGGGGGAGACGAGCCGGGCCGGCGGGCGCGGAGAGGGGGTGAAGGGGGAGCTAGCCGCAGCAGCCGATGCCGCGCGGCGCGTGGGAGGCGGGGTGAACGGCGCCGGCGTGGCGCTGGATGAGGTCGTTGGCGAGGGCGTGGAGGCGCTCGTGCTTGCCGGCGCGGGACTCGTCCTGCTCGTAGCGATCGCAGGCCTCGCCGACCGCGGTCATCGCCTCGGGAGGCAGGTGCTGCTCCGCCATCGGGTAGAGGATCGCGTCCTCCTTGTGGATGTGGCCGCGGAGCATGTCGGCGAACCCGCCCGAGACCTCCGCGATCTCCTGCCGGTCCGCGTCGCTCCACGCGGCGGGCTGCTCCGCGCGATCGCGCAGGATCCGGACGAGCCCGCGCCCCTGGTCGTGCTCGTGGAGCATCACCGCGATCGGCCCGCCGTTCCTCGGGAACCCGTGCTCGACCATCGCGGCGAAGAGGATGTCCTCCTCCTTCCCGTGGTGGCACGCGTCGGCGAACTCCCTGACGAACGTGACGAACCGGCCGAGCTCCTCCTTCTCGGTCGACCCCTTCCGGTGGATCTCGTCCGAGAAGGCGACGAGGCCGTCGAGGACCCTCTCGATGATCCGGTGCTCGTTCATCAGCGTCTCGATGGCGTCCATTCCTGTCTCTCCGTTCCGGCGCGGCCGGTGCTGTGCGTTCGCTCCGCCACTATTGAGCAAGAGCAAAGCCAGAACCGAAGCGCCTGCAACTCCTTTGCGATTTGCCGGCCAGTCGGCCGCCGCACCCAATCGTGGTTGAAACGAACACCGGTATTTCGGTAGACACCCGGACATGGTTGGTCATGGTCTTCCGGTCCTCGGCGAGGACGACGCCCACCGGCGCATCGTCGAGGAGGCGATCGAGCTCGTCCTCTCCACCGTCGATCTCGGCGCGGTGCTCGAGCGCACCGGGCAGCTCCTGCGCCGGCACTTCGGCGAGACGCGCGTCGCGATCAACCGGCTCTCGCCGCTCGACGCCACCCGCGCCGACGTCGTGCTCGTCTCCGATCCGCGCCAGCCGGCTCCGGAGGTGGGCACCTCCTTCCCGCTCGCGGGCTCCGCCGCGGGCCAGGCGCTCGCGACGCGCGCGCCCTGCGTGCTCGACCCCCTCCGCCCGCGCGAGCCGCGGTACCGCGAGGAGCCCCTCCTCGCCGCGTACGGCTACGGCTCGCTCGTCTCGTTCCCGCTCGTGTTCGAGCGCGAGGTGCTCGGCACGCTCGACATCGCGCACCCGCCGCGCGAGGGGCTCCTCGCGTGCTGCTTCGAGGTCGCGCGCCAGGTCGCCCACCTCGTCGCGATCGCGCTGCACAACAGCATGATGATGGAGGAGGTGCAGCGGCTGAACCGGCTGCTCGGGAAGGAGAACGCCCTCCTCAAGGAGGAGATCCGCCAGATCAAGCGCGACTCCCGCTACATCGCCGAGAGCCCGACGATGCGCGCCGTCGTCGACCGGGTGAGGCTCGCCGCGCCGTCCACGACCACCGTCCTCATCCGCGGCGAGACCGGGACCGGCAAGGAGGGGCTCGCGCGGATGGTCCACGAGTTCAGCCCGCGGTTCAACGCACCGTTCGTCCCGGTGAACCTCGGCGCGATCCCCGAGGGGCTCATCGAGAGCGAGCTCTTCGGCCACGAGAAGGGCGCCTTCACCGGCGCGAACCGGCGTCGGCCCGGGCGCTTCGAGCAAGCGGACGGCGGCACCATCTTCCTCGACGAGGTCGGGGACGCGCCTCCGTCGGTCCAGGTCCGCCTCCTGCGCGTGCTGCAGGAGCGGATCGTGGAGCGGGTCGGGGGCGCGGAGCCCGTCCGCGTCGACGTGCGCGTCGTCGCGGCGACCAACCGGAACCTCGAGGAGATGGTCGCCCGCGGGACCTTCCGCGCCGATCTCTACTACCGGCTCGCGGTGTTCCCGGTCGAGCTGCCCGCGCTGCGCGACCGCCGCGAGGACGTCCGCCCGCTCGGGGCCTACTTCCTCGCGCGGCACGCGGCCGCCATGCACCGGCGGCCGCCGCACGTCTCCGAGGACGTCTGGCGGGGGCTCGAGGCGCACGACTGGCCCGGCAACATCCGCGAGCTCGAGAACTTCCTGCAGCGCGCGCTCATCCTCTCTCCCGGGCCGGAGCTCCTCGCGCCCGAGCTGCCCGGCGCCGCGAGCCGCCCGGCCGGGGTCGAGCAGCCCGCCGCCGCCCCGCGCCGGTTCGAGGACGAGGTCCGGGCGATCATCGAGCGGGCGCTCGCGCACGCGGGGGGTCGCGTGTACGGCCCCGGCGGCGCCGCGGCGCTGCTCGGGCTGCGCCCGACGACGCTGCAGGGGAAGATGAAGAAGTACGGCGTCGAGGCGACGCCGGCGCGGACGGCGAAGCCGGCGTAGCGGCGGGCGGCGCGCCCGGCCGTCGCCGGTGCGGGCGGCTCCGACCTCCCCGCACATCGAGCGTGACGCGCGGCCTTCCGGTGTCCCGCGCCCGCGGTACAATGCCGGCCTCCCTGCCCACCCGGAGCTCCACCATGCGCCTGCTCGCTTCGCTCGTCCTCGCCGCCGGCCTGCTCGGCTGCGTGTCCACCGGTACGTTCGAGAAGAAGGAGGCCGAGGCGAAGCGGCTCCGGCAGGACTGGGAGGACGAGAGCGCCAAGCGCGCGGTGCTCGAGGAGCGCGTGAAGGCGCTCCAGGCCCAGGTCGACTCCCAGACCGCGGAGGCGAACGCGCTCCGCGAGCAGCTCCGCACCGGCGAGGGCGCGCTCTCGCAGAAGGAGTCGGAGCTCCGGAGCGCGCGCCAGCGCGGGGTCGAGCTCCAGGCGCTCGTCGACGAGCTCTCGAAGTCGAAGAAGAAGCTCGAGGCGGCGAAGGCCGAGCTCGAGAAGAAGAGCGGCGAGTACGAGCAGCTCGCGTCGGCCCTGCGCGGCGAGATCGACGCCGGGCGCGTCGAGCTGATGGAGCTGCGCGGCCGGACGACCGTGAAGATGAAGGACAAGATCCTGTTCGCGTCCGCCTCCGCCACGGTCGGCGCGGACGGGAAGGACGCCCTGCGCAAGGTGTCCCAGGCGCTCCGCGGCCTCAGCGGGAAGCTCGTGCGGGTCGAGGGCCACACCGACAACGTCCCGACGAACCCGGCCGGCGCGTTCCCCACGAACTGGGAGCTCTCCTCGGCGCGCGCGCTCGCGGTCGTCCGCTTCCTCCAGGAGAACGGCGTGGACCCGACGCGGCTCTCCAGCGCGGGGTTCGGGGAGTTCCAGCCGATCTCCGCCAACGACACGCCCGAGGGCCGGAGCCTCAACCGTCGCATCGAGATCGTGCTGGTCCCGCTCGACGGCGCGCTCCCGGCCCCCGCGGCCGCGGCGCAGCCCGCGCCGAAGCTCTGAGCGCGCACCCCCTCTCCCGAACCCTCTCCCCCGCTTCGCGGGGGCGAGGGAGTTCCGGGAGGCGCGCTACCGGGCCCCGAAGCCGAGCTGCACGCGGAAGATCTCCGCGAGCACGCCGCCCGCGGTGTGCGCGCCGCCCACGCCCGCGCCCTGGACGACCAGCGGGCGCTCGGAGTGGCGCGCGGTCGTGAACGCGACGAACGCCTCGACGCCGACGAGCCGCGCGGCGAGGTGCGTCGGCCCGACCGCGCACGGGCCGACCGAGACGTCCACCTTCCCGTCGGGGCCGACCGAGATCCGCGCGAGGTAGCGCGGGACCGTCCCCTGCTCGCCGAGCCGCCGGACCTCGGCGGCGACCGAGGCGTCCTCGGCGCGGAGCGCGGTGATGAGATCGTCGGTCCTCCCGGGGGCGAGCAGCTCGCGCCGCACGAACGGCTCGATCTTCGACGTCCTCGAGCGCGAGCTGCGCGCCGAGCTCGCGCGCGAGGATGAGCGCCTTGCGCGCCGTGTCCAGGCCGGAGAGGTCGTCGCGGGGATCCGCCTCGCAGTAGCCGAGGCCCATGGCCCAGCGCATCGCGAGCGAGAGCGGGACTCCGCGCCCGAGCTCCGAGCACAGGTACCCGAGGGTCCCGGAGAGCGAGCCCTCGACGAGGCGGACCCGATCCCCGGAGCGGACGAGCCGGCGGAGCGTCCCGATCACCGGGAGGCTCGCGCCGACGGCGGTGTCGTAGTGGTAGTGGGCGTGGTGCTGGCGCCGCACGAGGCGGAGCTGGTCGAGGCGCCGGGGGGGGCTCGCGAGCGGGCGCTTGTTCGAGGAGACGACGTGGATGCCGCGGCGGAACGCCTGCTCGTAGACGTCCTCCATCCCGTCCGCGGCCGTGAGGTCCACCAGGATCGGGCGGGGGAGCCCGGCGAGCCGGTCGAGGATCGCGGGCGCGCTCGCGGCCCCGATCGGCCCGGCCTCGGGGGCGGCGGCGAGCACCTCGCGCCAGCGCGCGAGGTCGATGCCGTCCTCGTCGAAGGCGATCCCGCGGCGGTCCGCGATCCCGACCACCCGCACGACCGTGTCGTAGTCCCGGTCCAGCTCGGTCCGCTGCGCGCGCACCTGCTCGAGCAGCTCCGACCCGACCTTCCCCTTCCCGAGCACGAGCAGCGACAGCCCCTGCTCGGCGTAGACCCGGTCGATGGCCGCCTCGCCCGCCGGAGCCGCCTCGCGCGCGCCGTGCCCCCGGACCGGCCGGGCCCGGCCGCGGAAGTCGCACACCATCTCGTCGAGCCGGTCCACGTCGATGAGGAACGCGTCGTGACCGTGCGGCGAGTCCATGACCGCGAGCCGCGCGTTCGGCACGAGGGCCGCGACGTCCCGCTGCTCCCACGGCCAGTACAGGACGTCCGAGTCGATCGAGACGACGAGCGTCGGCTGGCGCAGCGATCGCAGCACGTCGTCGAAGTCGCCGCGGCCGCGCGAGACGTCGTGCGTGTCCATCGCGCGGGTGAGGGTCACGTACGTCGCGGGGTCGAACCGATCGACGAGCTGGCGCCCCTGGTACCGCAGGTAGCTCTCGATCGCGTACAGATCCTCGGTCTGGGGCCTGCGCCCGAAGCGCATCTCGAACGACGGCTGGCTGCGATACGAGAGCATCGCCATCATGCGCGCGACGGCGAGCCCGGCGGCGGGTGGGTCGGCGGGGTCGTAGCGGCCGTCCCTCCAGCGGGGATCGGCGTAGATCGCCTGGCGCTGCGCCTCCGAGAGCCCGATGCACCACGCCGAGTGGCGCGCGGTGGACGCGATGAAGACCGCCGACTCGACGAGGTCGGGGTAGAGCAGCGCCCACTCGAGCACCTGCATCCCGCCGAGCGACCCGCCGATCACCATGCGGATCCGCTTCACGCCGAGCGCCGTCACGAGCGCGTGCTGGGCGCGGATCATGTCGCGGATCGTCACCGCCGGGAACGTCCCGAGCCACGGCCGCCCGGTCGCGGGGTCGACCTCCGCGGGTCCGGTCGTCCCGTAGCAGCTGCCCAGGATGTTCGAGCAGACGACGAAGTCGCGCTCGGCGTCGAGGGTCCGCCCCGGCCCGAAGAGCCGGGTCCACCAGAGATCCGCGTCGGCGGAGCCGGTCAGCGCGTGGCACACGACCACGGCGTTCGAGCCGCGGTCGTCGAGCTTGCCCCAGGTCCGGTACGCGATCCGGAGCCCCGGGAGGCGCCCGCCGAGCTCGAGCGCGAACTCGCCGGGGACCTCGATCGTCCGGGTCTCCGGCGAGACGAACGCCGCGCGCCCCGCTCCCGGCGCCCCAGACAAACTGGCGGCTTCGCCGCGCTCATCTGGACTCGTCCCCATGGAGCGCGGAAGGTATCGGCGGGTGGGCGCTGGGTCAAGGAAGGCGCGCCGCGTCCACGGCCGCCGGCGCCCGCGGCCCGGCGCCGGGCAGCTCGACGACGACCCGCGCGCCGCCGCCCGGCGCGGCGAGCATCCGGATCGTGCCGTGGTGCGCCTCGACGATCTGCCGCGCGATGTGGAGCCCGAGCCCGAGCCCATGCCCTCGCTGGGCGCGATCGACCTTCTCGTACGGCTCGAAGACGCGCTCGCGGACCTCCGCGGGGACCCCGGGCCCCTCGTCCTCGACCGAGAGGAGCACCCGGTCCCCGTCGCGCTCGAGCCGGAGGCGGACGCGCGTCCCCGGGGCGTGGTGGGCGGCGTTCGAGAGCAGGTTCCCGATCACCTGCTCGAGCCGCGCCGGGTCGCACTCGAGCGGGAGCGCGCCGGGGAGGTCGAGCTCGAGCGCGTTCCCCGCGCGCGCGAGCACCTCCCTGAGGCGCTCGGACGCCCCGCGGACGACCTCGGCGAGATCGACCGGCCGTGGACGGAGCGTGAGCCGGCCGGTGCGGATGCGCGCGAGGTCGAGCAGCTCGGCCACGAGCGCCTCCACCCGCTCGAGCTGGCGCAGGGCCGCGAGCACCCAGGGCGGCACCGGGCGCCCCTCGTGCTCGTCGCCCCAGCGACGCACCCCGCCCTGCAGCTGGAGCTTCAGCGCGGTGAGCGGCGTCTTCAGCTCGTGCGACGCGATCGAGAGGAACTCGTCCCGCGCGGCGACGGAGCGGGCGAGCTCGGCGTTCGCGCCGACCAGGTCGCCCGCGGTGCGGGTGATCGCCCGGGCGAGCACCCCGAGCTCGTCGCGCCGATCCCCGCCGGGGACCGGGATCGGCTCGGGCGTGGTCGCGATGCGGCGCGCCGCGTCGGTCATCGCCCGCACGGGGCGGACGAGGTAGGCCTCCATGAGCAGGGAGAACCCGAGCACGACGAGCCCGCTCGCGGCGAGGACGGCGACGAGGAGCTGCACCGAGCGCGCCCGGACGCGGTCGATCTCCGCGATGGCGCGCTCCAGCCGGCGCAGGTTGAACACCGAGAGATCCGCGACCAGGGCGCTCGTCCGGGCGGTCGCGAGCTCCCAGCGGGCGAACGCGTGCTCGATGACCGCCGGGTGGCCTCGCTCCACCCCCGCGATGAACGCCTGCCGCTCGCGCGCGCGGAGCGCCCGCGCCGCCTCGTAGTCGCGCCACAGCGCGCGGCCGCGCGGCGTCAGCTCGAGCTCGCCGATCTCGCTCGCGATCGCCTTCATCTCGCCGTCGTCGGCGGCGAGCCGCTCGAGGCGCGCGCGGCTCGGGGTGACCCGGAGCGCGAGGAGCTCGCGCTCCTCGACCCGCCGTGAGCTCGACGAGCCGGAAGGCGAGCGCGCTCGCGCGCCGGACCTCCCTCACGCGGCGCTCGACGTCCAGGCTGGCGCCGCGCGACGTCCAGGCGACCGCGGCGAGCGCCGCCGCGGCGAGGCCGGCGAGGAGGAGCGTGGGCAGCAGCAGGAGCCGGCGCACCGTTCACCTCCCCCCGCCGCGCCGGGCGGCGACGAACGTCACCGCCTCCTCGTCCACCTCGGCGAGCACGTCCGGCGCGAGCAGGGCGGCCACGTCGAGCGGCGGTCCCGGGCTCCGGCCCGTCGTCCTGAACCAGTCGGCCTCCCGATCGAGCGTCGCCGCGAGCGTGTGCGTCACCCCGAGCCCGAGCTCGATCCGGCTCCACTCCTCGCGGAGCTCCGCCTCGTCCACCTCCGGGAACTCGCCCCGCAGCGCGGCGAACGCCTCGCCCGGCCGCTCGCGGACGAGCCGCTCCGCGTCGGCGAGCGCGCCGACGAGCCTGACGAGCGCCGGACGGTGGGCGGCGAGGCCCGCGTTCTTGACGGCGAGCACCGACTGCTCGGAGTAGACCTCCGACCCGAGCTCCACGCGGTTCGCCGCGTCGAGCCTGCGCTCCGCGCGGCTCGCGTGGGGCGCCCAGGTCGCGATCGCGTCCACCTCGCCCGCGACCAGGGCGTCGACGGCCGGCCCCGGCTCCAGCGGGACGAGGGTGGCCTTCCCGTCGATGCCCGCGAGCACGAGCAGCGTGTGCACGAAGTACTCGGCGTTCGTGCCGCGCGGGACTCCGAGGCGCTTCCCCGCGAGATCCTCGGCGCGGGCGATGCCGCGATCCGCGCGGGCGAGGAGCCGCGTGCTGCGCGTCGACGTGTGGAGCGAGCTCAGGACCGCGAGCTCGGCGCGGGCGGGGCTCAGCACGACGGGGGTCACGAACGCGGTCGCCGCATCCACCTCGCCCGCGATCAGCGCCGCGAGGGCGTCGCGCCCGAGCTCGTACCGGCGCAGCTCGACCGTGAGGCCGCGCGCGGCGAAGTACCCGCGCGTCTCGGCGATGAACACGAGCCCGAAGGCGGGCAAGTGCACGGTGCCCAGCGTGATGCGCTCCGGCGCGCGGCGCGAGCAGGCCGCGGCGAGCAGCAAAGCCACGGCGGCGGCCCGGCGCCGCGCCGGCATCCTCCGCGAGCATCCGGGGGGAAGGGACACGGACAGATCTACCGCTCACCCACCCCTCGCACGGGCGCTCCTTCTTGGGGCCCGGAGCAGGGAAGCGCACCCCCACCGCACGGTCGACGGCCTTCGCCGCCGGACGCCGGCCGAGCGATCCGACGAGACCCGGACGCCCGGTCAGCGGAGCCGCGCCGGGCGCGCGCTCCGGCCTGTCGTCGCCGGGAGCGCCGCCGGTCAGCGGCTCCTGGACCGGCGCGAGCTCCGGCGCGCCCCGGAGCGGGTGCTGCCGCGCGCCGCCGCCTTGCCGGTGCCGCGCGTCTTGGTGCGAGATCCCGCGGCGCTCTTGCGCGAGCGGCTCCGGCCGCCCTTGCGCCCGATCTCCGAGTAGAACTCCGGCCCGCGGCTGCGCAGCGTCGCGTTGCCGCCCTTGCGCCCGGCGGCGCTCCGCCCGCCGCGGCGCCCGCCGGCGCGCGCGCTCCGTCCGCTGCTCTTCCTGCTCGTCGTCGTCTTCGCCATTCGGTTGCGCCTCCCGAGCGCGACCGTGCGCTCGCCTGGGTTCGCGCGAACCCTGCTCACGGCCGGGCTGACCCGCAAGCGCTGGTGCGACCCGCTGCCGCGGCCGAGCCCGAGTCGGGTGCAGAGCAGGGCCGCGAGCGGCTCGATCTCGTCCGCCCCGAACGTGGGGATCGGCCGCGGCGGCTCCTCGTCGGTGACCACGGCGAGGACGCGCCGATCTCCCGCGCACAGGAACTCGCGCGCGACGCTCCGGCGGTGGACCTCGACGCGCGGCACCGGCTCGTCGCGGAACCCCTCCGCGAGGACGAGGTCGACCTTCGGCAGCCGGCGCGCCATCGCGCGGAGCCCGCCCGCCGCGGGGCCGAACCACGCCATCCCCTCCGGCCCCTCGATGGCCGCCGCGACCGCCCCCGCGCGGCGAAGCACGTCGGTGTCCTTGCCGGGGCGATCGAACGGGTGCGCATGCCGCGTGTGCTTCAGGACCGCGACGGAGACCCCGCGGGCCGCGAGCGCCGGGATGAGGCGGGCGAGGAGGCGGGTCTTGCCCGAGCCGCTCGGGCCCGAGACCGCGAGGATCGGCGGACGGCCCTTCATCGCGACGGCTCCGGCGTGGCGGCGACCGGGGCGTCGTCGTCGAGGATCCAGGCCGTGACCTCCGTCCCCGCCGCGAGGGCGCCCGCGTCCGCGGGGACGGCGACGAGCGCGTCCGCGAGCGCCGGACCGCGGATCTGCGCTGCGTCGCGGCCGACCGGCCGCACGGTCCCGCCCGGCTCGAGGCGCGCCCACAGCAGCCGCGCGCGCCCCGGTCGCCCGTCGACGGGCTCCGCGAGCGCGAGCCGCACCGTCGGCCGCTCGCGCCGGGCGGCGCCGGCGAGCGCGAGGAGCGCGGGCCGGGCGAACACCTCGAACGCGACGAGGCACGCCGACGGGCTGCCGGGGAGGCCGAACACCGCCTTCCTCCCGGCGAGCGCGAACAGGAACGGCTTTCCGGGCTTCATCGGCACGCCGTGGACGCGCACGTCGGCGCCGAGCCGCGAGAGCGCAGCGGGCACGTGGTCGCGCTCGCCCACGGAGACCCCGCCGATCGTGACCACCGCGTCCGCGCCGGCGAGCGCCGACGCGAGCGCGGCCTCCACGTCCTCGATCCGATCGCGGACCGAGACGCGCGCCGGCGCGGCGCCGATCGCCGCGACGAGGGCGCCGATCGCGAGGCCGTTCGAGTCGGGGGTTCGCCGCGAGACCACCTCGTCCCCGGTGGAGACGATCGCGACCCGCGGGACGCGGCGCACCACGACCCGCGCCGCGCCGACCGCCGCGAGGAGCGCCGCCTGGCGCGCGCCGAGGCGCGTCCCGGCCGCGAGCGCGAGGCCGCCGCGGGCGACGTCCTCGCCCGCGAGCCGGACGTTCTCGCCACGGCGCGCCGCGGCGAGGAAGCGAACCCTCCCCGGCTCCGCGCGCGTGGCCTCCTCCCGGACGACCGCGTCCGCGCCGTCCGGCAGCGTCGCGCCCGTGAAGATCCGCGCGGCCTCGCCGGGCCCGAGCGGCCGTTCGGGCACGTCGCCCGCGTAGATCGAGAGCCCGACCGCGAGCGTGCACGGCCCCGCCACCTCCGCCGCGCGGACCGCGAAGCCGTCCATGGCCGAGCAGGTGTGAGGGGGCGCGGCGACCGTCGCGAACGCGTCCGCGCCCAGGTAGCGCCCGAGGCTCGTTTCGAGCGGCCGCTCCTCGGCGTCCACGGGGGTGACCGCGCTCAGGATGGTGTCGCGGATCGCGAGCAGGCGCTGCATCGGGCCTGCATCATGCCACCGGACCCGACCGCCCGGGGCCGCCCCGCAAAACCTGCGCCCCCGCTCACTTGATCGAGGCCAAAACGCAAGCGCTGCACCAGCGCTCCGGTAAAAGCCCGATCCTACGCGGGCCTAGGTCATGCAAACAGACGCCGGTCAAGCAGGTAGGCCCCACGGAGGACGTACGTGCTCTCCAATGCCCCGGTGACGGACTGCAGTGCGTGCTCCCTCGGCGTCGCCTCGGTGGGGCGGTGTCGGCTCACCCCCACCAGCCGCGAATCCGGCGCGACCATCTGCGCGCAGGGCGAGCGTCCGCGGACCGTCTACTTCGTGAAGGAGGGGTTCGTCGCGCTGTCGGCGGTGAGCCCGCGCGGCTCGGAGCTGCTGCTGTCGCTCCGCGGCCCGGCCTCCCTCCTCTGCACCGAGGCGCTCCAGGGCGAGCCGTCGCCGTTCGAGGTGCGCGCCCTCTCGCGAGTCAAGATCTGCGGCATGAGCGGCGACGCGCTCTCGCAGTGGGTCGGCCCCGACCGCAGCGCCGCCCGCGTCGTGCTCGACCTTCTGCTCACCGAGTCGCGCCAGCAGCGTGACGAGGTGAACTGGAGGCAGGGTGACTGCCTCTCGCGCGTCGCCCGCTTCGCGCTCGCGCACGCACGCTTCCTCGCCGATCGTCCGAACGCAGTCCGCAAGCAGGTCGTCGCGCGCCTGCTCGGGATGCGGCCCGAGACGCTCTCGCGCTGCCTGACCCGGCTCGAGAAGGACGGCCTCGTGGACGCCTCACGCGGGGTGCGCGTGCTCGATCAGCGTCGTCTCGCCGCCCTGGCCATGGAAGACAACGCGGCCTGATCCTGTTAAACAGGAATCGGTCTCACAGGGCAGGCGAAAGGACGCTGCAATGTTCCCGAAGCTCGGCATGGGCGAGCTCATCGTCATTCTGCTGATCGTCGTGATCCTCTTCGGGGCGAACAAGCTTCCGCAGCTCGGGAAAGGTCTCGGCGAGGGCATTCGCAGCTTCAAGAAGTCCTTCGGCGGCGAAGACGACGAGAAGCCTGCTTCCGGCACGGGCGCGCCGCGGTCGGGCGAGACCGGGCCGAAGCCCTAGTCCGCCCCACCCGAGTCCAGGCCCGTCCGGGCCGGCGCGCACCGCGCGGAGCGTGCGCACCTGGGCGCAATGCCCCCCGAGATGATCCCCGCGGGCTCGATCACGTTCGAGATCGGCTCGACGTTCGCGGCCTCCGACGCCGCGCGGCTCCACGAGGTGCTCGCGCAGGCTGCGCCCGGAACGCAGGTGGAGCTCGACTTCCACCGGGTTCGCGAGTGGGAGGCCTCGGCGCTGGCGGTCCTGGCGCGAGACCTCGAGGAGCTCGGCCCGCTCCTCGCGGTGCGCGGCCTCTCGCAGCGGCAGCTCCGGCTCCTCGGCTACCTCGGCGTCGCCGCGGGGCGCTAGCCCTAGGCTCCGGCGTCGCTCGCCCCGGCGCCATCACCGCCGAGTGGTCCTCCCGCCGCGGCGAGCCACCCGACGACGTCGAGCGCCGACAGCACCCCGACGACGACGCCGTCCGCGGAGACCACCGCGATCCGCTCGAGGCCGTGCGCCACGAGGAGCGCGGCGGCCCGGGACAGCGGCGCGGTCTCGCCGACGGACACGGCGACGCGCTCCATCGCGTCGGACACCTTCGCGCCCGCCCGTGCGCGGAGCAGGCCGGCCTCGTCCACGAACCCCACCGGCCGTCCCTCGCCGTCCACGACCGGCGCTCCACGCTGCGCGCGCGCGCGGAGCGCGGCCGCGGCGGTCGCGCCCCCGAGCCCCGGACGGAGCGCGACGGCCGTGCGGCGCATCACCGCGCGGACGGGCGGCCCCTCCCCCTGCCCCTCGGTCGCGACGGGGGCCCGGCAGCACACCCACTCTCCGCGCGCGAGCACGTCTTGCGCGACCCCGTCCCCGTCCGCGCAGTCCGCGCACTCCTCCACCGCGGCGCTCCGCCCGCGAACGGGGCAACGCACGCTCGAGTAGGTGATGGAGCGGTTGCGGCCGGTGATCACCTCGACGCTGCGGAGCTCGAGGAGGCGGGCCGAGGGTTCACGTTCCGGTCTCTGCGTCATCTCGGGCTCCACTTCGGGGACCGCGGCGCGCCAGGCGCCGCTTCCGGACGGGTTCAAGTCCCGCGCCACGGCGCGCGCCGGGCTTGCCGGCGGGCGCGTCCTCCCCGGACGAGACTGCGCCCCGGTTCCTTACCTAGCCGCGCGACACCCACCGCGCGAACGCCCTGATCGCGGCGGCGATCGGGTCCCCGAGCCGCTCGACGACGAAGCGCGCGAGCCACGAGCCGTGGCCGATGCGATCGAGCGTGATCTCCTCGCCCTCCTCGAAGCGCGAGCGGATCCAGCGGGCGCCGGCGGTCGCCGTCGGGACGTCCTCGACGGCGGCGAGCGACTCGAGGTTCGCGAGCGAGAGCGGGTCGAGGTTGAAGCTCCCGACGAGGAAGCGCTCACCGTCGATCGCCGCCGCCTTCGCGTGGAGCACCGAGCGAGACCACTCGCTGATCCGGACCCCCGAGCGCAGGAGCCGCCGGTACAGCCGCCGCGTCGCGGGCGCGAAGAACGCGACGTCCGACTTGCCGGCCAGGACGAGGCGCACGTCCACCCCACGCCGCGCCGCGGCGGTGATGGAGCGGACGATGCGGCGGTCCGGGAGGAAGTAGGCGTGCGCGACGTCGAGCGTGCGGCGCGCGCCGCCGAACGACTTGAGGTAGCGCCTCCGGAGCTGGTGTCCGCCGCCGACGCCGGAGAGCCAGACCCGCACCGGCCCGGGTGGGCTCCGGCCGCGCTCCCGGCTCGCGCGCTCCTGCAGCCAGGCCGCGACCGGGCCGCGCAGCTCGATCGCGAGATCCGCCCAGGGGCGCTCGTCCGGCGGCGGATCCGGCACGCCGTACGCGTCCGCGATGTTGAGCCCCCCGATGAACGCCACCTCCCCGTCCACCGCCAGGATCTTGCGGTGGTTGCGGCGGAACCGGCCGGCGAGGAGGAGCAGGAGCCTCCCGAAGATGCGGACCTCGCACCCCGCCTCCTCGAGCGCCGCCGCGATCTCTCCCGCGCCGGGTGCCGATCCGAACCCGTCCAGGATCACCTCGACCCGGACGCCGCGGCGCGCGGCCGCCGACAGCGCCTCGACGAACACGGCGCCGATCCCGTCCGGAGCGAGCTGGTACAGCTCGAGGAAGATCTCGTGCCGCGCTGCGGCGATCGCGCCCAGCATCGCCGGGTACGCCTCGCGCCCGCCGTCCAGGAGGCCGACCTCGCCGGCCATCGCCCGCTCCGCTGCCCTCACCCCGCCGAAGCTACCGCGAGCACGACCCCCGGATCGACCCTCGGGCCGCGCCCAGGCGCGCGGACCCCTCTCATGTCCATTGCGGCACGCGTCTTGAAGCGCACAGAATCGACCAGCAGGGGGTGAAGCCATGAAGCGCATTCTGGTCGCCGTCGATGGGTCCGAGCCGTCGCTCAAGGCGGCACGGATGGGAGCGGACATCGCGCTCAGGTTCGGCGCGAAGCTCACGCTCGTGCACGTCGTCCCGAAGCTCCTGCTGCCTCCGGACGTGTACGGGCTCACGATCGCGGAGGTCGAGAAGGAGCACCGGGCCTACGCCGATCGCCTGCTCGAGAAGGCGGTCTCGTCGCTCGAGGAGCCCGGCCTCGAGATCTCGACGACCGTGCTCTACGGCTCGCCGGCCGAGGCGATCGCCGAGGAGGGCGCCGCGAGCGACATCGGGATGATCGTCATCGGCAGCCGCGGGCACGGCGCCGTCGCGCGCATGTTCATCGGCAGCGTCTCGGACCGGCTCGTGCACATCAGCCCGAAGGCGGTCCTCGTCGTTCACTGACCGCGTCCGCGTCCGGACGTCCGTCGCGGAAGGGACTATCGGAGTGCTGCCCGAGGCGTACAATCGGGCCCTCCGGGAGGATCCCGATGATCTCCGTGTCGGACTTCATGACGAAGGACCTCGTGACCGTTCGCGAGTCGGACGACCTCGCGCTCGCCGAGTCGCTCCTGAAGCTCGGCGGGATCCGGCACCTCCCGGTCGTCCGCGAGCGGAAGCTCGTCGGGATCCTGACCCACCGCGACGTCCTCCGCTCCGGGCAGTGGGGAAAGCCGGCCGCGCGCGACCTCCCCGTCAGCGACGTGATGACCCGCGCGCCCACGTCGGTCGGGCCGACCACCGGCCTCGCGCAGGCGGCGCGGCTCATGCTCGAGCGAAAGTTCGGCTGCCTCCCGGTGTGCGAGGAGGACGGGACGCTCGTCGGGATCGTGACCGAGGCCGACTTCGTGCGGTTCGCCGCCGACGTCGTGCGCGACCTCGACCTGATGGCGGACGCCGTGCGAGCCCGGGAGCGCACGGGCGACGCATAGCCTTGCCGTGACCCGGCAGGCGGACTACCAACAGGGCGCATGTCCGAGACGGTCTTCCAGGAGCTCAAGCGGTACGTCCGCTTCGAGGCGGCGGACGAGCAGGCGCTCCGCGCGCTCCACGGCTTCGCGAAGCCGAAGTTCGAGGAGATCGCGACGGTCTTCTACGACCGGATCCTCGCGCACGACGAGGCGCGCAAGGTGCTGGTCGGGGGAGAGAGCCAGGTCGGGCACCTGAAGGTCACGCTCTTCGCCTGGCTCGACACCCTCCTCGCCGGACCGTGGGACGAGGCGTACTGGCAGCGCAGGTACGCCATCGGCCGCGTGCACGTCCGGATCGGCCTGCCCCAGCACTACATGTTCGGCGCGATGAACGTGGTCCGGGTGGAGCTGGCGCGGATCGCGTGGGCGCGGTTCCACCACGACCCGGGCCAGCTCGAGGTCGTGCGCGCGGCGCTCGGGAAGATCATCGACATCGAGCTCGCGGTCATGCTCAACACGTACCGCGACGACCTGCTCGCGCAGCAGGCGCGGGTCGAGCGGCTCGCGACCTTCGGGCAGCTGGTCGGGTCCATCGGCCACGACCTGCGCAACCCGCTCGGCGTCATCGAGACCTCGCTCTACATCCTCCGCGGCCGGGTCGGCGAGGACGAGCGCGTCGCGAAGCACCTCGACCGGATCTCCGAGCAGCTCGGGGTCGCGAACGGGATCATCGCGAACCTGCTCGACATGATCCGGAACCGCCCGCTGCAGCCCGAGGCGGTCGTGGTCCGCGACGTCGTGGCAGGCGCCGCCGCCACGGTCAAGCGGCCGGACGGCGTCACCGTCGCGCTCGAGGGGCTCGAGGCGCTGCCGCCGATCGACGGCGACCCCGGCCAGCTGCGGCAGGTCTTCGTGAACCTCCTCGAGAACGCGGTCTACGCGGCGTCTCCCCGCGGCGCCGTCGCCGTGCGCGGCCGCTCCGCCGACGGCGTCGTCGAGGTGCACGTCGAGGACAGCGGGCCCGGCGTGGACGCCGCGACGCAGCGCCGGCTGTTCGAGCCCCTCATCACGACGAAGGAGCGCGGCATCGGGCTGGGCCTCGCGCTCGTGAAGCGGATCGCCGAGCGCCACGGGGGGTCGGTCCATTATTCGGACCGGGCGGAGGGCGGGGCTCGCTTCACCGTCCGGCTCCCCTGCCCCGTTCCGGCCTAGGTACCCCGATGCGGACCTACCTGATCGTCGACGACAACCGGGACTTCGCGGAGAACCTGGCGGAGATCCTGCGGGACCGCGGCGACGAGGTCGTCGTGGCGGAGAACGGGAAGGACGCTGCGGCCGCGGTCGCCGCGCGCCGGTTCGACGCGATCCTGACGGACATGCGCATGCCGCTCATGGGCGGCGCCGAGCTCGTGCACGAGATCCGGCGCATCGACCCGGGCGCGCCGGCGATGGTCATCTCCGCCCACGTCGGGGACGACGCGCTCGAGGCGGCGCGGCGCGAGGGGCTGCTCGCGGTGCTCGGCAAGCCGGTCGAGATCCCCCGCCTGCTCGCGCTCCTCGAGTCGGCCCGGCGCGACGGGCTCGCCGCGGTCATCGAGGACGACGTCCGCATGAACGACAACCTCTGCGAGGTGCTCCGCACCCGCGGGTTCGCCGCGGTCACCGCCGCGTCCGTCACGGAGACCGAGCGGCTCGGACCGGTCCGGCCGTTCTGCGCGCTCGTGGACCTCCGGCTCCCGGGCGGCCCGGACGGCGAGGCGATGCGGAGCCTCGCGGCGAGGTACCCCGGGCTCCCGATGATCGTGGTGACGGGCAAGGACGCCGCGCCGCCGCTCCGGCACGAGGGGCTGTTCCGGAAGCCGTTCGACACCCGCGAGCTCCTCGCCGCGGTCGAGCGCCTCTACCTCGCGCGCCCCGGCGCCGGGCCCGCATGAAGGAAGCCCCGAAGAAGCCGCGCGTCCTGCTCGTGGACGACAACGGGCCGCTCGCCGAGAACCTCGCCGAGATCCTGCAGGGAGCGGGGTACGCCGTCCGCTCGGCGGGGACCAGCGCCGCCGCGCTCCCGCTCGCCCGGGACGGCTTCGACGTCGCGCTCGTGGACCTCCGGCTCCCCGACGGCGACGGGACCGCCCTCGCGCCGCAGCTGAAGGAGCTCCAGCCGGACGGCGAGGTCGTCCTCCTGACCGGCTTCGCGACGCTCGAGTCGGCCGTCGCCGCGGTCCGTGCGGGGGCCTGCGCCTACCTCGTGAAGCCCTGCGCCACGCAGGAGCTGCTCGTGACCGTCGAGCAGGCGATGCGCCAGGTGCGGCTGCACGCGGAGAAGCGCGACCTCTCCCGCCGCGCGCAGATGGCGGAGAAGCTGGCCGCGGTCGGGACGATGACCGCCGGCCTCTCCCACGAGATCCGGAACCCGCTCAACGCCGCCGCCCTGCAGCTCTCGGTCCTCGAGCGGCGCGTCCAGCGGCTCGGCCGGGACGTCCAGCCGCAGCTCCTCGAGCCGCTCACGGTCGTGAAGGACGAGATCCGGCGGCTCGACCACATCCTCGAGGACTTCCTCCAGTTCGCGCGGCCCCGCGAGTTCGTGGCCCGGCCGGTCGAGATCGCCGTGGTCGTGAACCGGGTCCTCGACCTCCTCGCCGGCGAGGCGGAGCGGCGCGGGATCCGGCTCGAGCGGGACCTCGACCCGGTCCCCGCGGTCGCGGGCGACGAGGAGCGGCTCCGCCAGGTGCTCGTGAACCTCGGGCTGAACGCCCTCGAGGCGGCGCACGAGGGAGGGCTCGTGCGTGTGTCCTGCCGCCTCGCCGCCGGTGACGACCGGCCCGAGCCGTCGGTGGAAGTCGTCGTGGACGACGACGGCGCCGGGGTCCCTCCCGAGTCGCGAGACCGGATCTTCGAGCCGTTCTTCACGACGAAGGCCAAGGGATCGGGGCTCGGCCTCTCGATCGTCCACGCCATCGTGACCCAGCACGGCGGCCGGCTCCGCGTGGAGGACTCGCCGGAGGGCGGCGCGCGCTTCATCGTGAGCCTGCCGCGGTCCCCGTGACCCGGCCGCGGTACGATGCGCCCATGCGCCGGTTCGCAGCCCCCTGGGATCGCCCCCTGATCACGAGCACGGTCACGCTGCTCGCGGTGATCGCGTTCACCGCGATCGGCGGCACGGCCGCCGCGCTCCAGGCGAACCTGCGCGGGATCGCGCTCGCCGTCTCGAGCGTCTCGGCCGCGATCGCCATCGGCGGCTGGGCGCTGGCGCCCCGCGGCTTCACCGTCGGCGACGGCCGGCTCCGGATCCTGCGGAACGGCTGGCTCGCGCACGTCGTGCCGCTCGCCGACGTGCGCGCGGTCTCGCGGCTCGACCCGGACGCGCTGCGGGGCTCGTTCAAGATCCTCGGGACGAGCGGGCTCTTCGGGTACTACGGGATCTTCAAGTCCGCGACGCTCGGCACCTTCCGCCTCCACGCGACCCGCGGCAGCGACCCCGTCCTCGTGCGAACCGAGCGGCGCGCGTACGTCCTCACGCCGGAGCCGCTCGGAGGACTTCGTGCAGGCGGTGCTCGCGGCCGCCCCGCGCGCGCGCCGCGAGCGCGCGCGCCCGGCGCGCTGATCGAGAGCTCCTGGCACCCCCCTCGCCGCGTGGAGCGGGGAGAGGGGCCTACTCCGGGAGGTCCTCGCCGCGTCGTCGTCGCGATCGCGCGCGTCGCGCCCGCCGGCCGCGTACTCCTTCAGCCGGTACTGGATCTTGCGGACGCTGATCCCGAGGATCTCCGCCGCCCGCGACGTGGAGCCGCCCACCATCTCGAGCGTGCGCAGGATCGCCTCGCGCTCGATCTCGTAGAGCGTCGCGCCGGGGATGAGCGCGCCCGGAGACCGCTCGCGCGGGCGCGGGCCGCGCAGCGTCGGCGGCAGGTCGTCGGCGGTCAGCTCCGTGGTCTTGCAGAGCACCACCGCGCGCTCGACCACGTTCTCGAGCTCGCGCACGTTCCCCGGCCAGTCGTGGGAGAGGAGCGCGTTGAGCGTCCCGGGCGCGAGGCCGCGGATCTCCTTGCCGTACGCCTTCGAGTACTTGTCGATGAAGTGCGACACGAGCGCGGGGATGTCGCCCTTGCGCGCCCGCAGCGGCGGGAGCGTGACCGCGACGACGTTCAGGCGGTAGTAGAGGTCCTCGCGGAACTTGCCGGTCTTCACCTCGGCGGCGAGATCGCGGTTCGTCGCGGCGACCATCCGGACGTCCACCTTGATCGTCTGCGTGCCGCCGACGCGCTCGAACTCCTTCTGCTGCAGGACGCGGAGGAGCTTGATCTGCAGCGCGGGGGAGATGTCGCCGATCTCGTCGAGGAAGAGCGTGCCCGAGTCGGCGAGCTCGAACCGACCCTCCTTGCGCCCGATCGCGCCCGTGAACGAGCCCTTCTCGTGGCCGAAGAGCTCCGACTCGAGCAGCGTCTCGGAGAGCGCGGCGCAGTTCACCTTGATGAACGGCTTGTCGGCGCGCGGCGACTCCTCGTGCAGCGCCTGGGCGATGAGCTCCTTGCCGGTGCCGGACTCGCCGAGGATGAGGACCGTCGCGCGGGTCGGCGCGGCGCGCTTCACCACCTCGTAGACCGCCTGCAGCTCGGGGGCGTCGCCGACGATGTGGTGGAACCGGTAGCGCTCGCGCACGCGCTCGCGGAGGTTCGCGGTGTCGCGCTGCAGCCGGAGCTTCTCGAGCGCCTTCTCGAGGACGACGAGCACCGCGTTCACGTCGAGCGGCTTGACGAGGTAGTTCTCGGCGCCCGCCCGCATCGCCTCGACCGCCGCCTCGACGCTGGCGAACGCGGTCATCATCACGAACACCGCGTCCGACCCCTGCTCCCTCGCGCGCTTGAGGAGGGTGATCCCGTCCATGCGCGGCATCCGCACGTCGGCGAGCACGGCCGCCGGCGCGAACCCGGGCAGCAGCGTGAGCGCCTCCTCGCCGTCCGCGGCCTCGGCGACGTCGTAGCCCTCCTCGGCGAGGATCGTCCGGAGGGCGACGCGAGCGTTCTGCTCGTCGTCCACCACCAGGATCCGTTCCTTGCCGGACCGAGGACCCGAAATTGGAGTGATCATGCCGAGTTGGCTTCCACGTGAGGGCGCAAAGAGTGCGGGGTCCCGCAGGTTATGCACCATTCCGGGGCGGAGATCCAGCCGAACCTACGCCCGAAGCTCGTGATTTTCGGCGTACATCCGGACGAGGCGAACGGATCACGTCCGGGGGAGCGGGTCCGCTCCCTCGATCCGGCCGAGCTGGTCGTAAGGTCGCCAGCGGAAACGGGCTCCGAGCGACTCCGCCACCGCCCGGCACGCCGCCTCCGAGATCCCGGGGAGCGCGACGGCGCTCGCGGCGACGTCCGGGATGTTCCGGACGGCGCTCCGCACGAACTCCTTCACCGCCTCGTACGCCGCCTCGCCGTACCGGCTCGGGCAGATGCGCGCGTAGGTCGCCGCGTCCGCCGCGTTCAGCGACACGGACACGGCGTTCACGCCCGCCGCGGCGAGGAGCGGCGGGACGTCGCGCGACTCCCGGAGCGTCGCGAGCCCGTCGGTGTCCACGCGGATGCGCGACACGCCCGCCGCGGCGAGCCGGCGCGCGACGTCGAGGAGGACGGGGAGCCGGCGCGTCGGCTCGCCGAGGCCGGTGAAGACGACCTCGGAGCGGCCCGCCAGGCCTTCGCGGAGCACGGCGTCCCAGACCTCGTCCGCGCCGGGGTTGCGATCGAGCCTCAGGTCGAACCCGCCGACCACCCAGTCGCCGTCGCGGATCTTCGGGCAGAAGGTGCACGCGAGGGTGCACGCGCTCGTGAGGTTGACGTACAGCGCGTCGCCGAGCGGGTACGCGAGCACGGGCGGCGGGTGCGTGGGCTTCTCGGCGAGGGGCATCGGGCGGTCCGCTGAATAGCAGGGCGGCGACGCGGGTGCCACGCGATCAGTCCACGGTGGGCGCGTGCCCGCTGCACGCGACGCAGTACCGGGCCTCGGGGAGCGCGCGGAGCCGCTGGAGCCCCATCGGCCCTCCGCAGTTCTGGCAGTTCCCGTACCGCCCTTCCTCGATGCGGATGAGGGCGGCGTCGATGTCGGCGAGCTCGCGGCGGACCACCTCGCTCACCGGCTCCAGGGCGGCCTCGTAGTCCGACCAGCGCGCGGACGGGTCGGCGTGGGCCGGACCGTCCTGCTCCGCGAGCGAGCGGCGGCGGCGGAGGAGGACCTCCCGGGCTTCCGCCTCGATGCGGCTCATGGCCACACCCCTTTCATGCGGCGTGCCCGGCGGAAACCGGCGGTATTCCACGTGGGTTCGCGGCGAGGGTTGCACCTGGACCTCGCCGGAGCGCAGCGGTTGCGCAGCGGGACGGACCCCTCGGCGCCGGCGGGCGCCCGAGGGAGCACGCGCGGTGGAGCGCTTCCTACAGCGGCACGGACTCCCTCGACGTCTTCGCGGAGACGCGGATCGTGAGGACGGGACACCTGGACCGGCGCAGGACCGCCTCCGCGACGCTGCCGATGAGCAGCCTCGAGAGCCCCGTGCGGCCGTGGGTCCCCATCACGATGAGATCGGCGCCGCCCTCCTTCGCGACCTGGAGGATCAGGTCGGACGGCTCGCCCGACTCGACCCGGACCGTGAGCTCCTTCGGCCTCGGCGTCGTCTTCGCGACGAACTGGTCCAGCTCCCGCAGGACCTCCGCGCGGGTCTGCTCCCAGCCCGGCAGCCCGGGTGCGACCGGCAGCAGCGCGAGGGTGTCAGGCCCGACGTAGCCCGGCGGCTCCCAGACGTGCAGCAGGCTCAGCTGCGCGCCGAGCCGGTCGGCCAGGAAGGTGCCGTACTCGAGCGCCGCGCGCGACGACGGCGAGAAGTCGATGGGCACGAGGACTCGGGTGACCGCGGGCACGGCGCCTCCGGACGGATCGGCATTCTAGCAGCGCCGGAGCCGGAATCGCGGTCCGGCGCAGCCGGGTAGGACGCGGCGCGGCGTTCTGTCCTCTCATGGGTCGTGTGCCGGACTCGTCGGCGAGACCGCCCGGCCGGCGCGCGAGCGGGCGGTAGCCACCGTGCT
>CAWHDY010000024.1:0-476319 GCA_963828235.1 uncultured delta proteobacterium | reverse complement strand
GCGTACGACGCGGCGGGGCTCGCCGCGCTGGTCCGGTCCCTGCCGCGGCTCGCCACCGCCGAGCGGATCACGCTCCTCTCCGACGAGTGGGCGCTCGTGCGCGCAGGGGCGCGCGACATCGGCAGCTTCCTCGACCTCTGCGCCGGGTTCCGGCGCGAGGAGGACCACGCCGTCCTCGACGAGCTCGTCGGTCGGCTCGCGGCGATCGAGCACCGGCTCGTCGCCGAGCCCGATCGCGCCGCGCTTGCCGCGTTCGTCTCGGGCCTGCTCGCGCCGCAGCTCGCCGCCACCGGCTGGGATCCACCGCGAGGGGAGAGCGACGTGGCGCGACTCCGGCGGGCCGCCGCGGTGCGTGGCCTCGGGCTCGTCGCGCGCGACCCAGGCGTCGTCGCCGAGGCGCGCGCCCGGCTCGACCGCTGGCTGGCGGTGACCCGGCTGGCGCTCGAGCCGAACCTCCACGACGCCGCCGTCACGATGGCGGCCCGGACCGGCGACGCCGCCCGCTTCGACGCGTTCCGCGCCCTGTTCCGCAAGGAGACCGACCCGGCGTTCCGCCGCCGCTGGCTCCTCGCGCTCGCGTCGTTCGAGGATCCGGCGCTCGCCGCCCGCGGAATGGACCTCGCGTTCGGCGACGAGGTGCCGCTGCAGGACTCGGCCTCGTTCGCGGCCACGCTGCTCGGCAACCGGACCGCCCGCGAGCCGTTCTGGGCGCGGCTCCGCTCGGACTGGGAGGTCCTCCACGGGCGCCTGCGCTCCGCGCCGATGCTCCTGCGCCGGGTCGTCGAGGCGATCGGCGTGCTCGTCGAGCGGCGGCACCTCGAGGAGGCGGAGATTTTTTCTGCTGCGCACCCGCTCGAGGAGGCGCGACAGGCGACCGCCCAGACGCTCGAGCGCATGCGCCAGGACGTGGCTCTGCGAGAGCGGACCGAGCGCGCCATCGGCGACTGGCTCGCCGCTCCCCGCGGCTGACGCGCACGAGGTGGCTCATGCCGAAGGCCCTCGCCCGCCGGCCGTCGTGGCGAGGGGCGTTGCCCGCGGGTGCCTCCCGTGCGGAACGTGGCCTGGGGGGCGTGCGCTCGGGGCTCCGATTTGGAAGGGAACCCTACAGGTCGGAGGGAGGGGCTCGCGGGCGGCGCGCCGCCCCTCTTCTTCCGCTCGCTCCGCGACTTCCTGCGGGTGCTTCCCGGCGCGGCCCAGCGGTTCTGGGTGCTCGTCATCGCGACGGGCGCCCTCTCGGGGGTCGGAGCGGGTGCGCTCCTCTCGCTCCTGCGATTCGTGCAGCAGCTTGCGTGGCCGCAGGCCGAGAACTTCGTGGGCGCCGTCGAGGCGTCGAGCCCGCTCCGGCGGGTCGGGATCCCGCTGCTCGCCGGGCTCATCGTCAGCGTCGTCGCGCTCGTCTCGCGCATGCCGCTCGGCGGGCACGGGACGGCCCGCATCATCGAGGCGATCTGGCACCGCGGGCGCGAGCTGGCGCTCGGCCGCGCGCTCGCCCGGGGGCTGCTCTCGATCGGCGCGGTCGGGATGGGGGCGTCGCTCGGCCGCGAGGGAGCGCTCGTACAGACCGGAGCCGCGGCCGGGTCGTGGCTCGCGACCCGGCTCGGCATCGAGGAGCGGCAGGCGCGCGTCCTCGTCGCGTGTGGCGCCGCGTCGGGGATCGCGGCCGCCTACGACGTGCCGATTGGGGGCGCGCTCTTCGGGCTCGAGGTGCTGCTCGGCTCGTTCGCGCTCGAGCTGCTCGGCCCCATCGTCGTCTCCTGCGTCGTCGCGACCGCCGTCTCGCGCACCATCCCCGGCGCCCACCTCGAGTACGTCATCCCCGACTACGAGCTCCTGCGCCCGTCCGAGCTCCTCATCGGGCTCGCGCTCGCGCCCTTCTTCGGCCTCGCCTCGGCGGTCTACGTCCGGGTGATGGGGTGGGTCGAGGTCCAGCTCGACCGCCTGCCGCGCTGGATGCAGCCGCTCCTGCCGCCCCTCGCGCTCGGGGCGGTCGGGGTAGCGGCGATCCGCTGGCCGATGCTCCTCGGCAACGGCTTCGACACCGTGCACGAGGTGCTGCTCGGGGAGATCCCGCTCGCGGCGCTCGTCGCGCTCCCCGCCCTGAAGCTGCTCGCGACCGCGCTCTGCGCGGGTTCGGGCGTGCCGGGGGGGCTCTTTACCCCCTCGCTCTTCTACGGCGCGACGCTCGGCGGCGTCGCGGGGGAGCTCATCGCCCGGGTCTACCCCGGCGTGCCCCCCGGCGCGCTCGCGCTCGTCGGGATGGCGGCGGTGCTCGCGGGGACCACCCACGCGGCGGTCTCCTCGGTGCTCATCATCTTCGAGATGACCGGCGACTACGGCGTCATCCTGCCGCTCATGCTGACCGCCGCCGTCGCGGCGGCGACGAGCCGGGCGATCGAGCCGGACTCGCTCTACACCGCGCCGCTCCGGCGGCGGGGCGTCTCGCTCCCCGAGCTGCCGGCGCCGGAGTGGCTGCGGAGGACGCCGGTCGCCGCCCTCGTCGTGCCGGACGCCGTGCGCGTCCTGCCCTCGACGCCGTTCGAGGAGGTGCTGAAGAAGCTCCTCTCGCTCGAGCCGGGGCACGATCTCTACGTCACGTCCGCGGACGGAGAGCTCCTCGGCATCATCCGGCTCGACGCCCTCAAGGGGACCATCGGCGACGGGGCGCTCCTCGCGATGATCGTCGCGGCAGACGTCGTGGACCGGAGCGTCGAGCCGCTCACCACCGCGATGACGCTCGCGGAGGTCGCGGGGCGGTTCGGGGACACGGATCTCGAGCGGCTCCCGGTGGTGGACGGGGGACGGCGGCTCGCCGGCACGGTGGCGATGCGGGACCTGCTCGCGCGCGGGCGGTTCTGATCCGAGCCTTCGCCTCGCCTTCGACCCCGACCTTCGACCCAATCCAGGTAACCTCGAGCGCTACGAGCGAGCACTGAGAGTCGCCAGGAGTCGTGTTTCCGCCGCCGCGCGACGAGGACGTGGCCGCCATCCTGGAGCGCGTGGTCCGCCGGACCGCCAAGGTCCTGGTCGGCTTCGACGAGGAAGCAGCGTCCCGCCCTCGGGCAAGCGGTTGCGCGTCTCGCACCCGGCGGTAACGGCGGTGATCCCGGCGCTGGCGAAGCCGAAGCACGTCGCCGACGACGTGCGGGCGGGGCTCGGGCCGGTGGCCGACGCGGCGCTGCGGACGCGGATGGAGACCGAGCTGAAGTTCCAGCGGTCCTGATGCGGCACGTTGTGGCCGTGCTCTCGGTGTTAACGCCGAGTGATTTCAATGATGTGACGGTGCGTGTTGACGGACACGTACGAATCGTGCAGCGTCGCCCCTTCACGGCACGACAAGAGCGACCCCGACCGTGAGGCGGGGGAGCAGAAGCCCGGACCCACGCGGTCCTAGGGCATACCGAATGCCCGGGAGTGCAGTACCTGCACCCGCCGGACTTACCTGGAGGCGGGGATGCACCGCGCTCGCACCGCGAGAGCCGCTCGGGCCATGGTGCTCGCGGTGTTCTCTCTCGCCTGGCCGCGGCTCGCGTCGGCTCAGGCGACGCCCCACGTACCGGTCCTGACCCAGGGATCGGATTCCTACGATTCGGCCGCCGATGCTGCGCGCGCGTTCGAGGCGCGGCGCACGATCGCGCGGCAGTTCTATCGCACCCACGGCGACAACTACGACTTCCTCGTCGTGTTTCCCGCGTTCCATGTCGACCTCGGGAAGGACGTCCTCGGCCTGCACCGCCTCATCCGCAACGACGTCGCCGGGTATTGGCCTGCCGATCCTCGACGCGGGACGCGACTACGGCTGCCTCGAGACGGCTCGGCGTACATCGACGTGGGCTCGCTCGTTCCGGGAAGTCCGTTCGCGACGGTCCCCGATGCCCTCGGCGTGGTCGCGCACGAGATTGCCCACCAGTGGTCCGAGACGTCGAGTACATCGACCCGCCGACCGGCCAGTACCGCTCGGACCTGCTCGGCCGCGACGGCGCGCACTGGAGCTTCTTCCTCGACTCGGACGGTCGGTCATGTACGGGTCCGACTGGCGAGACCGGGAGACGGCAGACGTTCGCGGCCGTCGAGTCGCGGAAGCGCTACTCGCCTCTCGACCTGTACCTCATGGGCCTGATCCCGCCGGATCGGTCCGCCCCCTCGACCTCCTCGAGCCGGTCCGGCCGACACCGTGCGCCGCGACGGACCTTCCACCTCCGGACGGGACGCGTCGTCGCCGCCGACCCGGCGCTCAGGTCACGATCGAGCGAGATCGTCGCGGCGGAGGGGCCGCGGGTCTCTCCGGCGGCAGGCCGCGCCAGAAGACGTTCCGGGCCGCGTTCGTGCATCCTGGCTCCCGACGGCGACGAGCCGACGGCCGAGCAGGTCGCGTTCGTGGACGGGGTGCGCCGCGCGCTGGGCGAACGAGTTCTTCTTCATGACGCGCGGGCGTCGCGATGATGGAGACGGACCTCGTCGAGGTGCCCCGGGGCCGGAGTCGGTCGCATCCCAGCGTCGAGCAGCGGCCTCGAGTACCTCCTCGCCGCACAGCGGGCAGACGGGAGCTGGGCGGATGCGGACCGAACGGCGCTCCGCGACACGCAGGCCGCCGTCGAAGTGCTTGCGCTCTTCCGCACGGATACGCGGTCGGGCACAGCTGCTGCAGTGCGCCGCCGGTTGGCTGACGCCGCTTCGGCCGCAGCGACGTGGACGGCGTCGCTCGACGGACGCTCGCGCTCTCGACGCGAACGGGCTTGCGCCTACCGCGGGCGGCGCGTCTCTCGCAGCTGCTCGCACCGGGACCGGCGGCGGCATCGGGATGCGACGCGGTTCGCGCCAGACGTGCTCGACAGCGCGCCGCCGGAGTCGCGCTCGCCGCCGCGGGCGATCGCGCGGCGACGTCGCCGACTGGTTCATCCTGTCGGCAAACCAGAATCCGGACGGCGGCTGGCCCTACGCGCCGGGCGGCCCGAGCCGGATCGAGCCGACCGTTCGCGCGGCCCAGCATCTGTACGAGATCAGGAGCGAGTGGCGAGCCGCCTCCGCGGTCGGACTCGCTCTTCAGTGGATGAACGCCCGGATGCAGCCGGACGGCACCTTCGCCGACGACGAGTCGGGTCGGCCGAGCGCCACGGCCCTGGTCGCGGAGGCGTTCGGGCTGTGGAACGGCTACGTGTACGGCGGGAACGCGGTCCTGAAGCAGCAGCGGCCGGACGGGAGCTGGCACGGCTCCGCGTATCAGACGGCCGAGGCGCTCAAGGTTCTCCGGACGTCCGCCGCCCCGAACTTCCGCATCGTACCCGAGGCGACGTTCCTGTCCGCCTCGACGGTCACGGAGGGCGAGTGGGTCAATGCGACGGTGGGCGTCGCCGGCGTCCCGAAAGCGCTCGACGGAGTCACCGTCCGAGCATTCGACGAGGGGGGGGTGCCGTTCGGGCCAGCCGTAGGCGTCCCCGGAACGGAGTCCGCGTTCTCGAGCGTCTCGATGCTCCTCGACACGCGCGGCCACGCCGGATCCGTCGTGTACCTGGTCGTCGATCCGGACGGCGTGTTCGTCGAGGCGAACGAGATCGACAACCGGCTGGGCGTGCCGCTCGAAGATCCGACCGCCTCCGGACGCGCCGGAGCTCTTCGTCGTCGCGGAGTCGCTCGTGCATGCGCCCGCAGAGATCTCGAGGCTCCCCGGCGCCATCGAGGTGACCGCGATCGTGGGGAATGCCGGGAATGTCGCGGCTGGCGCGGTCGAGGTGACGCTTCTCGTGAACGGCGAGGTCGGAGCCTCGGCGACGGTCGAGCTCGGCCCGAGGGAGCTGAAGCCGGTGACGCTCACCGCGGCGGTCACGCGGGCTTCCGTGGACGTGCCGATCGCGATCGTCGTCGATCCGGCGGGACGCATCGCCGAGGCGAACGAGTCGAACAACGCGCTCTCGGATCGAGTGCCGGTGGTGCCGTCCGTCCGGCTGGCGGTCGTCGACCCCGTCGCGGTCCCGAACCCCGTTGATCCGGGCGCAGACGTCGAGCTCAGGTACACGTTGCGGAACGGGGGCACGAGTGACGCGAGCGCGTCGGTGGAGATCGCCGTCACGACGCCGGGCGGAGCCCCTGTCGCGACGCTCGTGACGCAGACGCACGCAGTCTCGGCGGGCACGGTCGTGCCGCTCTCGGCGCGGTGGCGTGCGGATCGCGTGGGACCCCTCATCGCGCGCATCCACGTTCGACACCCCCTCGACGCGGATCCCACCGATGACGAGGCGACGGTGAGCTTCACCGTGAACGAGTCGGGACCGCCCAACCTCGCCGTGGAGTACGGCTCGTTCCGTTCGTCTCCGTCTCCGCTGCTCGAGCGACGCGCGGGCGTGCTCTCTGTGAGCGTCGCGAACCGAGGTGCGTCGGATTCCGGGCCGTTCTCGGTCGGGTTCTACGAGGGCGACCCGGCGCAGGGCCTGCTCCTGCACGAGGTCCAGATTCCCCAGCTCGCGCCCGGCGCGACCGAGACGGTCCAGGCTCCGTACACGCCTGCGACCTCGGCGACGATGGCTCTCGCGGTGCGGGTCGATTCGCGGAGCCAGGTCGCGGAGTTCGACGAGACCGACAACGACGTGGTCCTCACCGTGACGCCGCTCTCGTTCCCGGACCTCGTGCTCGGGGACGATGACGTCCTGACGAGCGATCGGTACCCGAAGACAGGCGACGTCGTCACCCTTCGAGCATCGGTCTACAACGCAGGCGATCAGCGCTCGGATCCGACGCAGGTCGAGCTGTTCCTCGGCGGAGCGGACTCGGGGACGCGCCTGGGCGAGGCGTCGCTTCCGGCGCTCGCTGGCCGGAGCCGCGCGGAGGTGTCCTTCACCTGGAACACGGCAGGCCTCACCGGCGTGCAGCAGGTCGTCGCGATCGTGAATCGCGGCGGCCTCGCGGAGGAAGCGAGGGCGGACAACAATCAGGCGGTCCGAACCTTCAACCTGCAGGACGGCCCGGTCGCGATCGCGAACCAGTTCTTCTCGCCGAACGGCGACGGCATCAAGGACACGGCCGAGGTGTACGTTCGCCTCGAGCACCCGGCAGCGGTGGAGGCGCGCGTCGTCAGCGGTTCGGGTGAGCGGGTACGCACGTTGAGCGCGGCCCAGGGCGTGGAGCCGGTCTCGGTCCTGTCCTGGGACGGGAAGGCGGACGACGGACGCTACGCGCCCGACGGTCGTTACCAGATCACGGTCGTCAGCACCGGCGGGGGGGTCGAGACCTGGGTCGGCGCCGCGATCGCCGTGTTGGACCTCAACCGACAACCGCTCCACGAGGCCCGCGAAGCGGACCTGCTCCTGACCGAAGTCGATCGCGGCATGCCGTACTACACGGGGGATCCCGTCCGCGCCGCGCCGGACGACAGCGGCTGGTACAGCTACGTTGCGCCGGGATGGGGCTCCCCGATCTCGTCCCCCGAGAATCCCTGCGGGCTTCACTTCCAGCCACGCAGCGGGCCGGCGGTCCGGCTCCAGCCGGACGGCGCGATCTGCGAATCGGTCCAGTACTTCGACGTCTCACCGGATCGCGCGCTGCTCGCCTACGTCCCTGGCAGTCAGGGCCCGTACAACGACTGGAATGTGCCATCTGCTGGACCGGACCTGAAGCTCCTCGACCTCAGGACCGGCGAGGTGCGGATCCTCGGCAGGAGCTACTGGGGTACCTGGGTGATGCCCGCCCGCGTGACGTTCGCCCGGGACGCACAGCGCGTGTATTTCACGATGGGTAAGGTATACGAGTTCTGCGAGTACTGGTTCTCCTGCGACCGCCGCTGGCAAGCGACCGATGCGTACAGCGTCGGGCTCGATGGCTCGCAACGGCGGGAGCTGACCGCTCCTCTCCGGTGGTCGTGGACGTACAGCGGGACGAGGGCGTCGGTGCAGGAGTACGAGCTGTCCGCGGATGACCGATCCATCGCATTCGAGGTCCAAGGGGCCACGTACTGGAACAGCAGCTACCCCGAGTCCTATCTATACGGCCTCAGCGCGGCCCGGATCGGCGCCGGCACGGAACGCACCGTCAGGGCCGGCGAGCGGGTGAGAGGGTTCTCGTGGCTTGGCGGCGGGAGCACCGCGATCGCCAGAGTGGGTGACGACCTCTCGATCATCGATCCCTTCGACGACACCGCGCCGCCGCGCAAGGTGACCCTGCCGCAGGGGGTGTGGGACGCGGAGGTCAGCCCGGTGGGCGACGCGCTCGTGTACTCGACGCTGAACAGCGGGGCGCGGACCGCCGCGCTGCATCTCGCCCGGCCGGCGGACGGACCGGCGGTGTCGCTCGGCGACTTCCCCGCACAGTCGGTGAGCGCGATCCGTTGGATGCGGGGCGGAAGCTACGTCGAGATCGCCTACCGCGCGCCGGAGGAATGGGAGGAACGTTTCCTCGAGCTCACCAACAGCGCGAATCTCGGTGCGTCGATCCGCGGCTCGAGGCCGTTCGGCGCGACGGCGCTCTCGTTCGTGGGAACCGCGAACGATCTCAACTTCGAGTGGTACGAGGTCGCGGTTCGCCCGTTCGGCGCAAAGACCTCGCCCACGGTCGTGAAGCGGTCGTCGGACCCGGTGCAGCGCGGCGTCCTCGCGCAGTGGAGCCCGCCGTCCCCCGGCGTGTACGAGGCGTTCCTGACGGTCTACGACAAGGCCGGGAACCAGATCACGCGGCGGGGGAGAGCGTCGTGGAGCTTGACGCCGCTCATCGCGGATCTGGACGCCGCCCCGAGGTATCTCTCGCCCAACGGTGACGCCGTGCAGGACTCGACGCTCGTCACGTACAGCGCAGTCCAGCCGTTGACGACGGAGTTCACCATCAGCGGCATGGGCAAGCTCGTGCGCCGCGTCGATCGCACGCACCTGCAGCCCGAGGCCAGCAGCTTCGTGTGGGACGGCCGCGATGACGCCGGTGAGGTGGTGCGGGACGGGCTGTACGCCGTCGGCGCCGAGGGCGTGTCCGTGCCCGTCGTCGTGGACGCGACCCCGCCCGACGTCGCGCTCGCGCTCGTGAAGGACGAGCCGAGTCATCCGGAGAACCGGACCCTCGCAGGCAGGCAGTGGGATGGCGACACGGTAGCGGATTCGCAATGCGGTCCCTTCATGCCCCACGGCGGCTCGCTCGCGATGACCTACAAGTGGTTCACCGCAGCCGCATCGGACGACAACCTGCTGGAGAGCGTCCTCGAGGGCGCTGCGCTGGGCACGGGCGGGTACCAGGCCATCGGAGAGGCCGAGTCGACCGGGTATCCGCTCATCGCCCTCGGCGGAGAGGGGTTCCGCGTTCGCGCCTCCGACCGGGCAGGGAACACCAACTCGACCGCGGCAGAGCTCGATCTCGAGGGGCTGTTCGTCGTCGGGATCGGTCACGGCGGCTTCCTCGGCCCGGAGATGGGGCAGTGCGAGTCGGGCGGCCGCTCGTTCCCGCGTGTGGACCTGCTCGACCCCATCTTCAACGACATCCGCATCGTGAATGCCTGGGGAACGGATCGCCTCAGCGTCAGCAAGTCGCCCGCATCCCAGCCGTTCGAGCCGATGATCTACGGTCTCGCCGTCGCGAGCACGATCCGGGAGCCGATCGTCTCGTACGCCGTCGAGTACTCGACGCCTGAGGGCGTTCCGATCCTGGACCGCGACAACGTGAGGATGATCTCGCCGAAGGCCATCACCTGGGACGCAACGAGCCTCCCGGTGAATCTGCACGGGATGACGGTCAGGGTGATGGCGACGGACGCGACGGGACGGGTGTTCTCCGACAACGTCGACTTCTCGAGCTTCGCCACGCTGAGCGCGTGCACGTCGGTCAGGCCGGATCCCAGCTATCCGGACCGGCTTCGCGAGCGGATGACGGTGGACGTCGCGCACGACACCGTCCCTGGCGATCCACTCGAGGAGGCGCACCTGGAGCTCCGGGTGCCGAACAGCGGCCGGCCACCCGCGCTCACCGTTCCCCTTCAGGACGGCTTCCACGACATCCCGGTGCGGGATACTCCCGGAATGCACGTACGACATCCGTTACGACGCGCGGACCCGGGCTGGGCGCACGTATGCGGCAAAGGGCGTCGTGCAGCTCTGTGGTGTCCACCTGGTCCCCCCCGCGGGAGAGGGAAACCCGCTCATCGTGCGAGACCAGCAGGACATCCGGCTCAGCATCGCTCAGTCGTATCGAGCGGCCGTGGCGTCGATCGAGGTCGCGCTCCTGGCGAGGGTCACCGATCCCGTCACGCAGACGTCGACCGAGGAGTGGGTCGCTGCCGGGACCGCTGCTGCGCCCGCGCGCGAGCACGTGACCGCGCTGAAGGTGCCGTGGCCTCATTGCGAGATGCCGGCGCGCGTCCGGTTCACGACACGGCTCGTCGACGGTCGCACCGTCGTTTCCCACTATGGCGAGCTGAGGGATCCTCGCGACGAGAGCTCTTCGGAGCTCAGCTCCTGCGCCCCCATTCCACACCCGGCTTGCATCGAGGGCAGGCTCACGCTCATGCCGTCCGGAGGGTATGCGCCGACGTGTGGGAGCAATCCGTCCCGGTACGCCGCTCACCTCAGGGCGAGCGTCTCGGGCGAGGAGCGCCTGATCGACGTCCAGTCGCAGCTCTACGTGGCGAGGACGGGAGCTCCGTTCGCAGAACTTGCGATCCCCTTCGAGCCGGGCGCGGCGATCGACGTCGTCCTTCCCATCGATCTCGCCAAGCTCCCGGAAGGTTCTTTCGCGCTCGGCGCGACGGTGCGTGCCGGCAACGGGGACAGCCTGCGGCTGTGGTCGTCGGAGAACGAGGTCCGGACGCCGGACGACGAGGTGTTCTTCAGTCCCGGTGGCGAATTCACGGTCGATCGGACACCGCCGCAGTTCGGGATCACCGCACCGGCTGACGGGGCGACGCTGTGTCCGAACACCACGCTCAGCGCGGGTCGGTCCTATGTCGTCGAAGGTTTCGCGTACGACGCTCACCTCGGCAGCATGACCGTGAACGTGGCCTCGGTGGAACGGCCGGAGCGGGCTCCCCTCTCCCTGATGACCGTCCAGGCCGGGCCGTTCGCGATGCCCTTCAACGCGTCGTGGTTCTCCGCCGGCACGTACGAGATCACCGGGGACGCGCGCGATGCCACGGGAACGTCCTACTGCCTCGTGCCGCGCCGGTTCACGGTCTACGACGTGATCCAGGTGGACAGGGCACATGCGGCGCCACGGCTCTTCTCGCCCGATGGCGACGGGATCCTCGACGACGCGACCGTCTCGTTCGAGACCAACGCGCCTGCGAAGATCGACGCGAAGCTCGTGACGCCCACCGAGCTCGGCGAGCCGCCCGGCCCGGTGTACGAGGTGTACCGCGGCGAGCACGCGCAGGGCCCCGGCGAGATCGTCCTGGGACGAACGGCGCTCGGCGGGGGGCCCATCCCGGATGGGAAGTACTGGGTCGTCATCACCGGCGAGGATGGGTGCGGGAGCAAGGACAGCACCTCCGACGGGCCGATCGAGATCGACACGACGCCTCCGGTGGTGCGCATCGATGCCCCGGCCGGCGGCGCCACCGTGTCGTCGATCGTCGCGATCCGGGGCGAGGTCTCGGATCTGCACTTCGATGCCTACGAGGTGTCCGTCGGGGAAGGCGTCTCCCCCGTCGAGTGGACGCGCCTCGCCTCGGACTCCCATCCGAAGACCGGCGTGCTGGCGACGGTGAGCCTCGGCGATCGAGCCCCGGGCGAGTACACCATCCGGGTCTCCGCGAGCGACACGGTGGGCCACCTGCAGGAGCGCTTCGTTCGAGTGAACGTCGCCCCGTCGAGCCTGATCAGAGCGCTGAGCGTGACGCCGGACCTGTTCTCTCCGAACGGCGATGGCCGGCGAGAGACCTCGACCGTCACGTTCACGGTGAATGCCGACGTTCTGGGCACGCTCGAGATCGTCCGCGCGGAGGTGCCGATCGCGACCCCGATCCCGGGCGAGATGATGGCCCTTGGCTCCCACGCGTACGTGATCGATGCCTCGACGGTCGCAGGGATCTTGGACGGCAACTGCGCCGTGCGGCTCACCGCGAGGTTGCTCGACTACATCGAGAGCGCCGAGGTGGAGCTCACGGTCGACCGCACGCCGCCAGCGATCTCGCTCTCCGAGCCCGCAACGGGGTCGTGGGTCGCGGGCACGGCCTGGGTGCGCGGCAGCATCGGCAACGCAAACGACGAGGGGCGCGGCGGGACGTGGTCGCTCCACCTCGACTCCGGAGGCACGAGCCGGGCGATCACGGCCGGCACGGTCCCCGACGACGGCGCGCTCGCGGCCGTCGACGGCCTCCCGGACGGCGAGCACGTCCTCGTGCTCACGGCCCGCGACGGAGCGGAGAACGAGGGGCAGTCGCTCGTGCGGTTTGCGTCCGACTCGACACCTCCGCAGGTCGTCTTCGCCGCGCCGCTCGCGGGCGCCTGGCTCGCGGACGCCCTCGTCCCGGTGACGGCGCGGGTGGCCGAGGAGCACCCGCGGCTCGGACGACTGACCGTGACGGACGCAGCGGGGACGCGCGAGCTGGCGAAGGTGGAGACGTTCCCGGGCGGCGAGCTTCACGCCGAGTGGGCCCCGGAGCAGGACCAGGACGGCCCGGCGAAGGTGGTCGCCGAGGTGACGGAATCTCGCGGGCAACACGACGACCCGTGAGCTCGACGTGTTCGTGGATCGGGCGCCGCCCGTCGCGCACATCACGTCGCCGCGCGACGGGTACCTCGGGGTCCCGCCGGTGTTCACAGGGACCGCGGACGACGCGAACCTGACGGAGTGGACGCTCGAGTTCGCGCCGGGCGTGCCGGGGGTGGCGTTCGAGTTCGCGCAGATCGCGAGCGGGACCGCGGCGTCTAACGGCGAGCTGGGCCGCCTCGGCGCGCTCCCGGCGGACGGGACGTACACGGCGCGGCTGACCGTCGTCAATCGTGCCGGCAATCGCAGTGAGGACGTCGTCGCGTTCGTCGTCGACACGAGCCCCCCATCGCCTCCGCTGGGTCTCGCCGTCACGGCCGGCGCGCCGCGCGAGGCGGTGCTCACCTGGACGGCGAGCGCCGACCCGGGGGTCACCGGCTACATCGCGCAGCGCGCGTCCGGCGACGCGGACCTCGTGCCCATCACGGCCTCGCCGCTGGCGGGGACCCGGTACGTGGACGGCTCCCTCGCGGACGGCAGGTACCGCTGGATCGTCGTCGCGGTCGATTCCACGGGGCGCTGGAGCGGGCCGTCCAACGAGGTGGCGCTCGCGATCGACCTCACCGCCCCGGCCGTATCGATCGCGAGCCCATCGCAGGGGTCGCGGGTCGGCGGCACGGTCGAGATCACAGGAACCGCGTACGCGCCTTCGGACTTCAAGGTCTACCGGCTCTCGGTCGGAGCGGGCACCGCTCCGACCGAGAGCCGCGTCTTCACCACCGCGATGGCCCCGGTGCAGTTCGGAGCCCTCGGAACGCTCGACACGATGGTGCTCGACGACGGAGCGCAGACAGATCCAGCTCGAGGCAGAGGACGTCCTCGGGAACGTCGCCCAGGTCCGCCGGCAGCTTGTCGTCGACAACTCGCCGCCCGCCGCTCCAGTGCTCCTCTCGGCGGCCTCGTCGGGATCCGGAGTGGCCCTGTCCTGGCAGGCGAGCTCGGAGCCGGACGTCGCGGGCTATCTCCTGTTCCGAAACGGCGTGCTCGCCGGCGTTCCCGATGGCGCCGACCTCTCGGACCTCGGGGCATGGCTCGTCAAGGGCACGGGAGCGACGGACGCGAACGTTCCCGACGGGACCTGGGCGTACCAGGTCCAGGCGCTCGATGGGACGGGCAACGCGAGCCCGCTCTCGAACGCGCTGACGGTGCCGCTCGATCGCCGAGCGCCGTCCGCCGAGATCGTCGATCCCGTACATCTCGCTCGCCTCGAGCAGGGGCGGTTCGTGTTCGCCGAGGTGGCCGACATCGACGTCGTCCAGGTGCAGATCGAGGCGCGCGCCGCGGGAGAGCCCACGTTCCGCCCCCTCGGGACCCTCGTGCGCCCGCCGTTCGCGGCGTGGCTCGATCCCGAGGCCTTCGGGGCGAACGTCGTCGAGGTGCGCGCGATCGCCAGCGACGCCGCCGGCAACGTCAATCCCGCGCCTCGCTCTGCCTTCCTGCTCTTCGGGCCCGATCCGATGGTGCCGAGCGTCCATCCGCTGCTCGACGGCCTGGCCGCCTCGGTCGGATGGGCCCCCGCCGACGCCGCAGGGTACGAGGTGCGGTGCGACGGCAACCTGCTCACCTCCGCGACGAGGCCGGGGGGCACGGCCTCCGCCAGCTCCACGGGGTCCGGAACTCCCGACGGCGCGTACGGGACATCGAGCGGCTGGACGGCGGGCGGGAGGGCGCCGCAGTGGTGGCGCGTCGATCTGCTCACGCCCACGCTCATCGAGAGGGTTCAGGCTTCGGGATGGGGCGCCACGTCGGTCGATCTGAACGTCAAGGTCCACGGTGCGTGGATCCCCGTCGCGCGGGGTCAACCCGCGTCGCTGGACGTCGCCATCGATCCGCCGCTTCTCGCGGAAGCGGTCGAGTACGACATCGTGGCAGACACGGGAACGCCCGCGCGACTGTACTCGGTCAGCATCGCTCCGGTGCAGGCGACGTCCGGTCCGCCCTTCGCCGATTCGCTCTTCGCGACGGGGAGCTACGTCTACTCCGTGAAGGCGTTCTCGCCGTTCGGGCGCTCGGTCGAGGCGTCCGGAGTCGCGGTCGCGTACCGGGCGACGATCGACGCGGTTCCGTCCGTCGTCGCGACGCCCATCGTGCAGCTCGCGGGCACCGTTGCCGCCGGCGCGATGGTCGAGCTTGCGCATGCGGCGGGAGGCGCGCCCTTCACGACGGCCCGCTCGGACGCGGCCGGACGGTTTTCCGTCGACGTCCCGCTCGCTCCGGGCGAGAACACGTTCGTCGCGACGGGCGTCGAGGACGGTGGCAGCCGCAGCCTCCCCTCCGCGCGCACGTCGATCACGTACGCGCCGCCACCTGAGGCTCAGGTTGCCCTGCAGGTGTCAGCGATCTCCGGCGCCGACGTCTCGCTCGCATTCGCCGTGACGGGCGAGACGGCCGGGATCACGTCCTTCGCGCTCGAGCGGCGAGACGGCCCGGGCGCGCTGGTCACCCGCGCTCTCGCGGCGAGCGCGCGGACGTACGTGGACGTCGGGGTCCAGAACGGAACGCACCGCTACGTCCTCGTTCCGCTCAACGCGGCAGGGATCGGCGGGACGCCGTCGAACGAGGTGACTGCGACCGTCGACGTGAACCCGCCGCTCCCGCCGGAACAGCTCGCCGTAGTCGCGCCAGTCACGGGCGGAGAGCTGGCGCTCGCGTGGATCTGGCCTGGGACCGGACAGGTTCGTTTCGCGATCGAGCGCGCGGTGACCGAGACTGGGCCGTTCGAGCCGCTCACCCAGGTGGACGGCGTCACGTACCGCGACCTCTCCGTCCAGAACGGCACCACCTATCGGTATCGCGTGCTGGCGGTGGACACGCACGGGAACCGGAGCGCTTCCTCCAACGTCGCCACAGGAACGCCACGCCGGATCCGCGACATGGCGGCACCGCGGATCACCCATCCGACCGTGCCTGGCGAGCCGATCACGGTCCTCGAGTTCACGGCGGACATCGGCGGCCTGTCGGAGGAAGGGGCGACCGTCGAGCTGCGCCGCAACGGCTTCGCCGTCGGAACGACGGTGGCGGGTCCGGTCGTGCTCGACAAACGGTGGCCGTCCCTGGCGTACTGGCCATCGGGCGCGAGCGACTTCGACGCGGCGGGGCGGATGGTCGCGTACGAGTACTGGCCGTCGAGCGGAAACCCGCAGTCCGTCGCGATCGAGGACCTCGACACCGGCGAGGTGTCGACGCTCGGTGCGCCCGGTCTCCGGTTCACGGGCTCCGACATCGCGATATCCCCGGACGGGAACCTGTTCGCGGCGGCTGCGTGGTCGACCGCGGACTGGAGCAGGCGGCTCTACGTCGGCGATCGCCGCACGGGCACGCTCTTGGCGATGGGCGAGCCCCAGAGCTCGCCGCCTTTCCAGCCGACGTGGTCGCCCGACTCGACCTGGGTGGCCTTCCAGCGCATGTCCGGGAGCCGAGTGATCGTCGTGGCTGCCGCCGCAGATGGATCGGCGTCGCGCGACATCGCGGACACGGGCGACGTGATGTCGCCGGTCTGGTGCGGCACGGGGACGCTCGCGGTGCGTGTGATGGCGCCGGACTACTGGGCGCACCCGGCGGCGATCACGCTCGTTGACGTTGCGTCCGGGGCGAGAACCGAGGCATACCGCGCCTTCGACGCGCGTCCGATCGCCGCGTCGGCCGATGGCAAGTGGCTCGCATTCGCAGGCCGGGACGCTGTGACGAGTCTGTACGACATTCAGGTCATCGAGCCGGCGAGCGGTGGGGGCGCGGTTCTCGTCTCCGCCAGCAACAGCCTCGCGGGCATCGCCGCATTCTCGCCGGACGGTTCACGGCTCGCGTTTGTCGAGTCGGGAGCCCTCGTCGTGCAGGACGTCCCGGTGGGCGATCGCGTGCAACCGGGGTACATCAGCGACCCGATCCGATGGACCGCCCGCGGGATCGTCGTGCTGCCGGGCTCGTCCCAGCCATATTTCGCCGACTGGGGCGGACCGTTCGAGTTCCCGTCGGTGCCGCTCCTCCCGGGCGCGAACGTCTTCTCGGCGGTCGCGCGCGATATGTCCGGAAACGTGAGCCCGCAGTCCGACGCGATCCAGGTCACCCTCGATGCGGGGCTCGCCCCCGACCTCGAGCTCACCGCGTCCGTTCAGCCCACCACGCCGATCGCGGGCGGGCCCGCGAACGCGATCCTCGTGGTCCGCAATCGTGGCGGCAGCCGATCGGATGCCGTGCTGCTCGGCGCGGCCCTGCGGCTGCCGGACGGAAGGACGCGATCGCTGGGCCCGGTGTCGCTCGCCTCGATCGATCCAGGGCGGGCCGCCACGGTCCCGTTCGCCCTCGACCTCGCGGGCGTGGCGGGCCACCTTCAGCTCGTCGCGACCGTCGATCCCGCGCGCGTGGGCCGCGACACCGATCGTTCGAACGACAGCGCCGAGCTCGGGTTCGACGTGATCGCGGCTGCGGATCTCGCCGTGCTCGCCGCCGTCTCGCCTCCCTCCATCGGCGCGAGCGAGGCGGCGACCGCCACGGTGGACGTCGTCAATCCGGGCGCCCCACGGACCCTCGTGGTCCGGATCGGGCTCGAGGATGCCGTCGGGGCTCTGGTCGCTTCGCTGGGGCCGGAGGAACGGCTCGATCCGATCGACACGGGCACACGCCGCTCGTTCACGCGGGAGGTTTCCGCGAGCGATCTCGTGCCGGGCGACTATCGAGTCTTCGTGGAGCTCGTGGAGGGAGGCGCCGTCGTCGCCCGCACGACCGCGCCGCTCGAGATCGTCACGGACGTGAACGTCGCGCTGACGGTGTCGCCGTCGTGCGCGTCGTGCCTCTCCGGCGAGCCGCTGACGATCGGTGCGCGGGTCGAGAACCGATCCGCGAATGCGGCGCTGGACGATCTCACGTGGCGCCTCGACGTCGCCGACGCGAGTGAAGCCGTCGTTGCCTCCGCTTCTGTCATCCTCGCGCAGCTCCCTCGCCACGGGCTCGCGACCCCCAGCGCGGAGCTGCCGGTACTCGCCCCGGGCAGCTACCAAGCCCGAGCCTCGGTCTGGAGGCACGGCGCAAGCATCGCGTCCGCTGCCGCCCCGTTCACGGTCGAGGGCCGCCCGCTCGTCGCCGGCACCCTCGCCGTCGAGGGCGCCTCGGGCGATCTGCCCGTCGTCCGCGCCGGCGACACGGTGGACGTCAGGTGGACGGTCTCGAACCCCGGCGGCGCGACCGCCACGGGCGTCGTCGCGGCGCTGCGGATCCTCGACCCTTCCACGGGCACGCTCCTGCGCGAGGACGTGCAGCTCCTCGGCGATCTGGCTCCGGCCGCGCAGTCCGGGGGCGTCACGTCGATCGCGACGGGCTCTCTTCCCCTCGGGATTCCGCGCGGTCACGCTCGTCGCGTCCGCGAGCGGCGTCCCGGAGCAAGCGCTTGCGTCCGTGCGCTTCCGTCTCGCGGATGGCGCTCCCCCCGAGCTCTCGATCCTGGATCCTCGCGGACGGGACGTTCGTGCGAGGCAGCGTGGCGCCTCGCGTCCAAGCGCGCGACGCCGGTTCAGGGACCACCGGGGTGTGGGTGCTCTCCGGAGGAGCCCAGCTGCCGCTCGCGCTCTCGTCCGGGAGCGCGGTCGACGGGATCTCGGAGCGGGACAGTCTTCCTGTCGCCGGACGGAGCGCACGAGCTGGTCTTCCACGCGGCCGACGCGGAGGGAAACGAGGGCCTCCAGACACCGGTGGCGACCAACCCGATCCATCTATCGGTCGTGAGCGACACCATCTCGCCTGAGGTGACGATCCTCGGCGTCGAGGATGGCGCCCTCGTGTCCACGATTGTCGTGCCGCGGGTCGTGGCGACGGATTTGAACCTCGCCTCCGTGAGCGCCACGCTCGACGCATCGCCGCTCGTGTCGGGCACGGCCGTGTCGGACGACGGGATGCACGTGGTGGTCGCAGAGGCGATCGATCGGGCCGGAAACCCCGCCTCGGCTGTGCTTCGGTTCGAGGTGGACCGCTCGCCGCCCGCCATCGCCGTCCTCGGAGGGCTCGACGGCGGCTGCAGTGCGGGCCCGGTGACGCCGGTGATCGTCGTGGCCGATGCGAACCTGCGCGACTGGGATGCCCGGCTCGATGGATCCCCGTTCGTGGCGGGTGCCGCCGTCGACGAGGAGCGCGCGCACGTCCTCGACCTCGTGGCACGCGACCTGGCCGGGAACGAGGCGTCGGAGCAGGTCTCGTTCGTCTTGGATCGGACGGATCCGGAGGTTTGGGTGTCCGGAGTCGCCGCGGGTGCGATCGTCCGGGGCCCGATCACGATCTCGTTCGGCGCTCTCGACGCAAACCTGGTCTCGAGCGAGGCGCAGCTCGACGGGGCTCGCATGCCGGCGGGCTCGTCGGTCGCGACGGAAGGGGCGCACCTCCTCGCCGTCGCCGCTTTCGACTGCGCAGGCAACCGGACGGAGCGCCGGGTGGCGTTCCAGATCGACGACACGCCGCCCCTCATCCGGCTCGCCGGGATCGACGGGCAGTACCTGAACGGCGACGTCGCTCCCACCTTCGAGGTCACCGACTCGAACCTCGCCTCGGTCGATGCGCTCCTCGACGGTGCTCCGTTCGCCAGCGGGACGATGGTAACCGGCGCGGGGCCGCACGAGCTCGCGGTCCGCGCCCTGGATCTCGCCGGGAACGAGGCGACGGCCAAGGCGACCTTCACGATCGACCGGACGCCGCCGTCGATCGCGATCGCAGGGGTCGCGCCCGACGACTACGTGCCGGGGCCGGTGACCCTCTCGGTGACCATCGAGGACCCGAACCTCGGCGCGACGTCGATCAGCCTCGATGCGGAGCCGTACGTCCCGGGCACCGCAATTCGTGCGGAGGGCCTCCACCTCCTCCGCGTGACCGCGACCGACCTCGCCGCGAACGAGGCGATCCGGACGCTCGCCTTCACGATCGACGCGACGCCGCCGGCGATCGCGATTGACGGCGTCGCCGAGGGCGAGGTGCGCGGGTCGGACGTCGTGCCGGTCGTCGCGGTGACGGACAGGAACCTCGCCGCGTTCACGGTCCGGGCGGACGGGATCGAGCTGCCGGCTGGCGGCGCGGTGACGGACGAAGGGCCGCACGTGCTCGCCGTCGAGGCGGTGGACCTCGCCGGCAATCGCGGCTCGCGCGAGGTCTCGTTCGAGATCGACAAGACGCCTCCGGTGCTCTTCGCCTCGGTGGAGGATGGGCGCACGTTCCCCAGCCCCGTCATGGTCGAGTTCGGCGCCACGGACAGGACCCTCGCGTCCGTCGAGGCCGTGCTCGACGGCGCGCCCTTCGCGAGCGGCAGCGCCGTCACGGAACCCGGGGAGCACGTCCTCGTGTTGACGGCCCGCGATCGAGCGGACCATTCCACGACTCTCACGATCCGGTTCCGCGTCGAAGCCGCAGTCGAACGGTTCGCCGTCACGCGGTCACTGGCCGGGAATGGCACGCGGATCCTTGGCTGGGTCACCGACGGGTGCCGAGCGGAGGGCGAAGGCGTCGCGGCTCTTCGCGCGTTCGTGGAGAAGGCCCTCCCGCCTGACGCGACGATCGCGTACGCAGGCGACGCGGACGCCTTCCGCGCCGGGCTCAGGTCCGGCGGGTACGGCGTGTACCTCATCGGAGTCGTGGGTCCGCCGGACGCCACCAAAGCTCCGCCGCTCTCGAAGGCGGGCGAGGCCTGCCAGCGTCTCGATGCGCTCGTAGAGGCGGAGCTGACCGAGGCGGTGTTCCGCGGGGCGGGGCTCATGCTCGTGAAGGACCATCCGAGCGAGAATCCCAACGTCCGCGAGGCGCTCGGCGCGCGCTTTGTCGGGCGCGAGCAGGACAGAAGGGTGGCGCTCGAGGCGAGCGCGTTCACCGACGGGGCGCCGCTCGACACGAAGGGCGGCGTCGGGCTCGCGTCCGAGGGCGCGTACGCCATCGGCCGGTGGTCGGGAGGCGACCTCGCGGTCACGGCGTACCCGTTTGGCGTCGGCGAGACGATCGTGGTCGGCATGGATCCGGCCCGGGCGGCCCCCGAGAATGTCGCTCGCGCGTTCGTGCGCGGCGCGCTGGCCTTCGTGGCACCCGACGGTGCACCGGCACCGCTCGGCACGGTCATCGTGAGGATCGACGTCGAGTCGCTGGGCGGCCAGGCCGACATCCGGGTCGAAGAGCGGCTCGACGCGCGGCTGTCGCTCGTGGAGATCTTCGACGGCGGCACCGAGGAGCCCGAGGACACGATCCGGTGGCTGCGCACGGTCGCCGCCGGCGAGCGGCAGGCGTTCCGCTACCAGGCGAGGCTACCCAGCTCCGCCGGGCGCTTCGAGACCTCCGCGACGTTGACCGTGCGCGATCCATCGGGTGACCGGTCGTACGGAACGTTCCCGTTCGAGATCGTCCTCGAGCAGGGCGCGGCCGAGCTCTCTGCAGCGACGTTCGCGCTCGCCGAGGCGCTCCCCGAGAACGGCGAGAACGCGAACCTGCGCGAGAAGATCCTCGCGAGGCTGTCGTCCGTCGCGGCGAACGCGGGCGTGACCACGGACGACCGTGAGCGCGCGATCGCCGATCTGCTCGCCGCGGTCGATCTCCTCCGACAGGTGCAGGGAGTGGACCGAGCTCCGCTCCGCTACGCCATCAGCCGGCTCCTCGGCTTCTGGGAAGCGCGATGATCACCCGCACCGGTGCCTCGCCGGGAGGACACTTGCTCCGGGTCGTAGCCTTCGCAACCATCGTGACGCTCGCCGGGACGGCGCGAGCTGCGCCCCGCGAGCGGGACGCGCATCGAGTGCAGCCCCTCGACAACGGCCGTCCTGCCGAGCGCGACTGGGAGGAGATCCGCGCCCGGACGGCCGAGCTCGCCGGGGCGATGGAGCGGGCGCGGATGGCGACCGCGCCGCACCTGTTCTCGGGCGAGCTGGACTCACGGGTGCGCCGTGCGCGAGAGCTGAGCGGCCCTTCCCGGAGCGGTCTCGGCCGGCTCGCGTTCCCGAGCGCGCCGGACGACGCTCGCCGCCGCCGCCTGGCGGAGGCGGGGGCGTTGCTGGACGATCTTCAGCGCAAGATGCAGGCCGACGTCGCCGAGGGGCGCCGGTTCCTGCTCGCGCTCGAGGAACGAGGGCGGCCGGCGGTGCGGCTGGCCGCCGCCGCGAAGCGGGCACAGCTCGGTGCGCGCGAGGCGGAGGCAGCGCGGCTGGCGCGGCAAGCGGCGGAGGGCCTCCGTCTTGCCGCGGGCGGGTTCATCTCGCGAGCGCGCCTTTGGGGGCGTCAGCTCGCGCTCTCCGACGGTCCGACGGCGCTCGCGGATCTCGAGCGTCGGCTCCACGCGTGGGGTGCCGCGGGCGAAGCGGCCATCCTCGGAGCGGACCTGAGCTACATCGAGGGAGCGCTGCGACCGGGGCCGCTCCCGTCGGCGAGCGTCACGCCCGCCTACCTCTCGGGCCCGGCGGTCGGGCCCACACTGGAGGACACGACGCACGGGCGCGAGGTGCAGCTTGCGCCCGAGATCGTCGCGCGAGCGCAGGAGCTCCGGACGGCGCTCGCCGCCTACGAGTTCGTGAAGGACGAGTTCCGTCTCGAGTGGTACTTCGGATCCCTGAAGGGCTCGACCGAGACGCTGCGCGAGCGGCGGGGCAACGACGCCGATCTCAGCGACGTTGCTCGTGGCGCTGCTCCGAGCGCAGGGGACTCCGGCGCGGTTCGTCCGTGGAACGGTGGAGCTCTCCATCCCGCGCATCGCCGCGGACATGGGGTTGCTCGGCGCCGATGATGCCGCCGCGCTGGACGCCGGGGACGTGGTGCTCTCCGCCGCCCTGCGGGACCGCGCGCTGGCGGCGCTCGCCGCCTCGGGTGTCCCGCACGAGACGGTGGTCGTCGCCGGTCGGCCGGCCGCCGTGCGGTTCCTTCACACGTGGACGGAGGCGTACGTACCGTACGCCGACTATCGCGGCGTGGAGGCGAGCCGGGAGGGTCGCCAGTGGGTCCCGCTCGACCCCGCTTTCCGCGCCGGGGCGCGGTACGCGGCGGCGGCGCCGAAGCTCGACGCATGGGCGGCGATGAACGGGACCGCCGAGGGGATCGTCTCCGGCTATCTCGCCCACGCAGGCTCCGAATCACCCGCCGCGTTCACGCGCCAGCGCGTGGAGGACTACCTGGCGGCGTCGCGCCCGGACCTCGCGTGGGCGGACGTGCTCCGCACAGTGCAGGCGCGCACCGAGGAGCTGCCGTTTCTCCCCGCGACGTTGCCGTACGTGGTGCACGGGGTACACGAGGAACTCGCGTTCCTGCCCGACGAGGCGAAGCACCGGCTGCGGGTGCAGGTCTCGGACGGCTCCGGCGTCGTCCTCGACGTCACGATCCCGATGTACGACGTCGTTGGCAGGAGGACCGTGCTCGCGTTCGACCCTGCCACCGAGGCCGACGCGATCGCGATTGCGGATGCCGGTGGCATGTACCAGGTTGCGGCCCCCGGCATCGCCGTGGTCCCCGTCCTTCGCGTCGCGGGCGAAGCGCGCGCGCGCGGGACGCAGTCGCTGCCGCTCGCCTCGGACGCGCGCTGGACGCTCGAGCTGCTCCTGCCGGACGGGTCTTCCCGCCGGATAGAGAACCGCCTCCTCGCCGGGAACGTGGTGGCGATCGGGCTCGGGGGACCGCTGAACGCGTACGACGAGGCGCGCGACGGCGCAGAGGGCGGCGCCGATGGTCCCGCGGCGCGGTTCCTCTACGGGGTCGCGGCCGACTACGCGAACTCGTGGACCGCGGCCGAGGAGGATTCTGGCGACCATGCTCCAGGTCGTGCCGCTGAGGCCCAGCGCGAGCCTCGTGCTCGTGGAGCACCGTCTCTCGGTCGACGAGGTCCTCGGCGTACGGCGGAGGCTCGTCTGGAAGGGGCTCGAGGTCGACGCGGATCATCGGAGCATGACGCCGCTCGAGCTCGTGACGGGCAGGGGGCGCGAGCTCCTGCGGCTCTCGGGGCTCGAGGGCTCCTTCCAGGAAGCACGCATCCTTCGCGGCGCCACGGGTGAGGACTCGGTCTCGGCGGTGACCATCGTCCAGGAGGCTCACGCGCGCGGAATTTCCGTACTCCAGCTGACGCCTGCGAGCGCTCCAGACGAGCTGGCGACGCTGCAGACCTCACCTGAGGTGCGGCGTGAGGTGGAGGACCAGCTCGCGCGCGGGCGAGAGGTGGTCATCCCGGGGTCGGATTCCACGATCCGCGACTGGTCCGGGACGGGCTTCATCGCACGCGATCCGGCCACGGACGAGGGGGCGTATCTGCTCTCCGGTCTCATCTCCGGAGGACAGACCGTGGTCTCGCCTGGCTCGTGGACGGACCAGGCACTCGTCGACCGGCTGCGCGACACGAACATCGATCCGACCGAAGACACCTCGCTCGTCGCACGCATCCTCAAGGCCAATCCGGACGAGACGGACCTGCAGCAGGTCGTCGTCGGCACGGTCGCGCCGAAGGCGCTTGCAGTCTACGTGACCACGCTCGCAGGCCGGCCGGTCCGCGGCGCGCGCGTCGTGTTCCGCGCAGTGACGGGATCGGCTCCCGGGCTCGCTGCGATTTCCGAGGGGCCGTTCGCGAGCTCGGTCACCATGTTCACCGACGGACAGGGGCTCGCCCGTGCGTGGGCGCGGCCGGACACGAACATCGCCGCCAAGGCGATCGTGAGGCCCGGCGTGCCCAACGACGTGTTGCTGGGCCTGAACGAGATCATGGCCGAGACGGAGAACGGTCGCGAGACGATCGCGCTGCCGTTGCCGTTCGTCGTCCTCGGCAAGAACGACGCGCCAGCGAAGATCGAGCTCCCGTGCTCGATGGCGCAGCAGGACAACTACTGCTACCGCAGCTATCCCGTCGGCATGCAGCTCGGGCAATCGCTCTGGGCGCGCGTGCTGGACCGGTTCGGGAACGTCGTCCCGAACGCGCGGCTGGCGTGGAAGACCGAACCCCCCGCGGGAACGTTCCTCGACCTGGCGCTCGTGACCGACCGCGCAGCGCGCGTGCTCGATCCGAAGGATCCGGCGCAGGCGGTTGCCATCCAGCTCTTCACGGGCACGGACGGGTTCGCGGTCACGGATTTCATCCCGGCGCGGGAAGGTAGGATCGACCTGCTCGCCTCAGCTCGCGACCAGGCGGGTCAGGCCGCCGAGGTTGGCGCTCGCTACACGATCGAGGCCAACGCGCCGGCGGCGGGCGCGTACGCTTTCCGGATGCGGGGAGAGTACGCGCCGACGTTCGACGGCGTGTATCGAAACTCGTTCCAGGCGCCCGTCGGCGGCCAGGTCCTTCGCTGGACGGGGAACCCTGACCGCTTGTGGGAGCCGCTCACGGGCGACGAGCCGGGCATCGCTCGCGTTCACGTCTCGATGCGGGTGATCGACGAGTCGCAGCCGCAGGCGATTCAGGTGTCGTCGGAGGTCGTCGAACCGCTCGCGGAGACGATCGGGCCGGGGTGGGCCTGGTTCGACGACGCTCGGACGGCTGCGTTCTGGCCGCAGTACGTCGTGGACGGGGGCAATCAGCGGAACGAGTTCGCGGCGGCGGTCGTCCTCGCCGACGGCCGCGAGGTGCGGTGCGAGCCAGGGTACGTGATCCCGTCGCGCTCGCGGCGGGCGAGCGCCGAGACGTTCAGGATCCTCCCGGGGTTCGAGGAGAAACCCACGGACGAGTACGGATACGCTTCACAGGACGATCTGGCCGTCGCCTTCAAGCTCAGGAACCCGGCCGCGTATCCCATCTACGCGCGCATCGTGCAGGAGCCGAGCGTCGCGGGTGAGCAGCTCGTCGCCGTGCCTCCGCCGGACCAGGTGGTGCGGCACCCCACTCGGCCGGATCTCATCAAGCTGATGCCTCTCGCGACGACGACTCTGACGCTGCCGCTGATGGGAGCGGCGCACGGCGGCCTGGTCCGCGCGGAGTTCGAGGTCCCCGAGCCGTTTTCGCTGGGGGGCACCGTTCTCCTGGGTTACGGCGGGGTGCGGATCCGGGTGGCTCCGCCGGACGTCGCGATCCGGACACCGGGTGGAGAGCTGCGCGCGCAGCTGACGCTCCCGGTCCGGAACTTCGAGTCGACGGTGCGCGAGCCGGGACGGCTCACGCCGAGCACGGAGACGGAGCCGCCGATCGTCCAGCCGGCGGGCCTCGAGTTCAGGGTGAAGGGCCAGGCGCAGGTCGAGGTCACCGCCGGTGGCTCGGTCGTCGCCGCTGCGTCGGTGACGGCGGACCAGGACGGCAACGTCATCCAGATCGCGGACCGCGGCGACGCGCAAGCACCCATGTTGATGACCGCCGGGCGCTCGTTGCTCGTCCGTGTGCCGCCCGAGGACCCGACGGTGAAGCAGGTGAAGGTCGTCGTCACGGATGCGCTGGGCCACCGTGAGGAGTCGCTGATCCCGTTCGAGACGGTGATCAACGACATGGGCGCCCTGCCGGTCGGCCACACGTTGGTCCGCGACGTGAGCGTCGTGGATGGGCACCTGGTGAAGCAGTTCTCGGACATCTCGGTCAAGGGGAGAGGCCCCGGCCTGACCTTCGCGCGCACATACTCGAGCCGCGTCTTCGAAGCGACGCCGCTCGGCTCGGGCTGGACGCACTCGTACCGGTCGTGGACCCAACTCGATCTCGGCGGCGGCAAGCGGCGGTGGATCGTCTACGGCGGCGAGGGCACCGGGCAGGTCTTCGACTGTACGAGCGGTACATGTCGCAACCAGCGTGGCTTCCACGGGACGCTGCGCGAGGAGACGACCGGCAGCGTCGTGTACACGTCGCGCAGCGGGGTCGAGTACCGCTACCGCCGGCACGACGCCGCCTCGAACGTCACGCGGTACTGGCTCACCGAGATCGTCGATCCCGTCGGGAACACCGTCACGCTCCAGTACGGGACTCAGGGGTCCGGGGGCGAGGTCACCCGCGTCTACGAGCCGGGGAACCGGCGCGTGCTCGAGCTGTCATACGCCTGTGCTGCGGGTGCAGATCACCCGCAGCTCGCGAAGCTGGAGCTGCGCTCGAATCCAACCGCCTCGACCGCGCCCGACGCGGAGCTGGCACCCATCGACAAGGACGGCGTGTGCATCGCGTTCGGCTACGACGGTCGGCAGAACCTGGCGAGCGTCGAGCGCCATCGTGACGGCTGCAAGGGCGAGCCGCTCAGGGTGGAGCGATTCGAGTACGTGCTCGACGGCCCGGTCGCGACCAGGAACAATCTTCGCTCCTACACGGATCCGAACGGGCACGTCACCGCGTACACGTGGTACCGCGACGGCGACACGATCGAGGGCGAGTCGCAGTTCCTGGTGGTGGGCGACAAGGTCGAGCGTGTGATGACCGTGGTCGAGCCGGCGCCCGGCGGCACGACCCTGTTCGAATATGTCCTCGTGCCCAAGCGCGAAGCCGTGCTCGGTGACACGCAGCTCCTCTACGAGACCAAGGTCACCGGCCCGCGCTCGGGCGCCTCGACCGTCTACCATCTCGACGGCTACGGCGCGTCCGCCCGGGTCGAGCGCGCGCTTTCGCCCGCGAGGAAGGCGCTCTCGAGCACGCGGTGGGATCCGAAGGACGTCGTTCCCCTCGCGATGGAGGACGCCCGCGGGCGACGGACCACGCTGCGGTACGACGACCGCGGGAACGTGGTCGAGCGGCGGACCGCGACGCCGGTGCTGTTCGACACGAGCGGTGCCTCCGCGACCGAGCCGCTCGTCGATGGCGACGGCAGCCCTCTCGTCGAGCTCATCGAGCGCTTCGGGTACGACGCCGAGTTCGGGGGCGAGACTTGCCGCGTGGACGCGGAAGGACGGGTGACGACGAGCCGGTACGTGAAGGGGCTGCTGGTCGAGCGGCGCGCCTACGCGACGGTGGCGCCACAGGCGAGCCTCCAGGCCGCGCAGACCTGCGACGCTGTCGCCGCTGGCGTTCCGACGTCGCAACGCGACCAGGTGGCGGTCCAGCTCTACTGCGGAGTCAATGGGACGTGCACGGCGGCGGGATCGCTCGCGGGCGATCTCGTCAAGACCACGTCGGGGACGCGGCAGGCGGAGGTCGTCGCGTACGACGCGTACGGATACGCGAGCGAGCAGCGGGTTCTCGTCGACGCGGGGCACACGATCAATGCGAGTTCTGAGCACGATGCGCGCGGCCGCGTCTCGCTCGAACGAGACGATCTCGGGCACGAGACGGAGCACTGGTTCGACGATCTCGATCGGCAGCGAGCCGTCGAGAGGCGCGACGGGCGTGACGACACTCCCGACGAGTACCGGACGTTTGCGTACTACCCCGGCGGCGAGCTGCGCGAGGAGAAGCTCGGGATCCGCGCGGACCCCGGCTCGATCGTGAGCCGGAGCGTGACGCTCAACGGCCTGAACAGGCCGGAGACCGTGACCGAGACGGCGGCTCACATCGAGTCACAGGTCACGCGCTCGACCTACGACGCGGCCGGCAACCTCGAGACGACCACGGATCGGCGAGGCGTGAGGAAGACGACCGTCTTCGATCTCGGGGATCGTCCGCAGCAGGTCTGGGTCGACATCGCCGACGCCGAGAGATTCGGGATGAACGGAGGCGACGCCGCTGGCTTGGCGGCACCCCGTCTCGTCTCGACGTTCGAGTATGACGCCGCCGGGAACAAGGTCGCGGAGACGGATCTCCACGGCCATCGCACGGAGTACGCGCTCGATCCGCTGTACCGCGTCGTCCAGACGAAGGGCCCCTCCGTACCCGGTCCGGACATCGGAGGCCCGAGCATCACGTACAAGACGGCCCGGCGCTACGACCGCGTCGGAAACAAGGTGTACGAGCAGGACGGGAACGGTAACGCCACGCGCTGGTCCTACGATTTCGCGAACCGCGTCCTCGAGGTCATCGACGCAGTGGGCCGCTTCCAGCGGAACGCGTTCGACGCGAACGGCGACCTCGAAGCGGAGACGCACGGCGTCCGCACCGCGCCGGGCGGGGCGGAGAAGGTCCAGCTCGTGCGCACGAGCAAGGGGCACGACGGCCTCGGGCGTTCACTCGGGGTGCTGGAGGAGCTCGCGGATATCGACGGCGCGAAGCGGAGCCTCGCGACCTCGCTGGCCTACGACGACGTGGCGCACACGATCGAGGAGCGGGATCGGCGAGGCGCCGTGACGGTGCGGCGCCTGGATGGGCTCGGCCGCGTCTACGAGGAGGTCGTGGACGCCTCCACGACGTCGCGGCTGTCCAGGGCGCTTCCGGCATCCGCCGGCCCCGCGCTCGCCCTCGCGACGCGGTCCGAGTACGACGCCGGCGGGCGCCGGATCGCGGTCGTGGACCCCCTCGGCCGTCGTACGGAGGAGCACTTCGACGGGCTCGGGCGCGTCTTCGAGCGCCGGCGGCCGATGGCTGTCTTCGAGCAGTTCGCGCACGACGGCGATGGCCGGGTGATCTCGGCCCGGGACGGGCGTGGCATCGAGCGGCGCACGAGGTACGACGCGTTCGGGAGAGCCACCGAGGAGACGCTCGTCGAGAGCGTGACGTCCGGAGGCACGCCGCTCGTCACGGCGCGGCGCACCTACGTCGATCTGCCGGAGGACACCCAGGTGCAGGAGCATGACGCGCTCCTTCGCCAGACGACGAGGCACCTCGACGGGCTGCATCGCGAATGGAAGACCGAGTTGACCGGTGTACCTGTGGTGGAGACGCGGTACGACGCGGTGAACAAGCGCGCGGCTCGCGATCAGAAGGGCTACGTCACCGACTGGGTTTACGATGAGGCGAACCGGGTCCGCGCACAGCGCGATCTGGGTCTCGATGGCGCCCGCAGGTACGAGCAGTCCTGGGGCTACGACGACCTGGCCCGGACCGAGACATGGGTGGACCGACGCGGGATGTCGACGGCGACGAGCCGGGATGCCCTGGGCCGCGTGCGGCGGGTCGTTCGCAGCAAGGACGGGCTTGCGGCGTCCGAGACGACCGCCTACGACGAGAATGGGAACGTGACGCGGGTCGTCGACCCGAACGTCCACGCTACGGCGCTCGCATACGACGGGGCAAATCGGAAGGTGTCCGAGACCCGCGCGTCCAACACCTCGGTCGAGGCGAAGACGAGCTTCACCTACGACGCGGCAGGCAACCGGACTGAGACGAAGGGGCCGCGGGGCGACTGGGCGTTCGACCTCCGCGAGACGTACGACGATCTCGACCGGCCGGTCCGGACGGAGGTGCCGACCGGGAAGTCGGAGCAGCCGTACGCGGTGACGTCGCGGGCGTTCGACGCGATGGGAAACAAGCTCTGCGAGAAGCGGCCTCTCGGGGGCGACCCGCTCGTCGCCGGCGTCGCGGGCAAGACGGTCGAGGACATCCGCGCGGCGACATGCGGCACCGACCAGGTGACGCGGTTCACGTACGACGAGCTCTCGAAGCTCACGTCGGTCGTGGACGCGATCGGCGGCGAGCACTCGTTCGTGTACGACGGGGTGCGGAACCTCCTCGCGAAGCAGGACGCGAACGGGAACCTCACGACGTACACGTACGACGCGCTCAACCGCCGGACGGACGAGTGGCAGCACCTCGACGCGCACGCGCGGATCCGCAGCCGTGACGCGGTGCCCGATGGCGCGGCGGAGGGGCCGGCGAGCCCGGCGACGGAGGTCGGGGCGCTCCACTGGCACCTGAAGCTCGACGCGAACGGGAATCCCGAGGAGCGGACCGACCCGCGAGGCGTGACGGTGGTCTCGACGTACGGCGCGCTGAACCGGCTCGAGACGGTGACGTATCCCGCGCCCGGGCTGGCCATCGCCTACCCGTACCCGATCTCGACGGCGTACCTCTACGACGGCAGCGGCAACGTCGAGAAGGTGACTGAGCGGAAGCAGGTCTCGGCGGACGCGATCGTGGAGGAGGTGACCGACCCCGAATACGACGGCCTCGGCCGGCTCGTGAGCGAGCAGCGCTACGACGGGAAGATCGTCCGGTACGAGTACGACGCGAAGGGGAACCGGAAGAAGGTGACCGACCCGGACCAGGTCGCGACGGAGTACGGCTACGACGCATTGGACCGGCTCGAGACGGCGACGACGCCGGCCGGTGAGGCGAGCTACCGGTACTGGCCGGACGGGCTGCGTGAAGGGCACCTCGCTGCCGAGCGGGCTCGAGGAGGCGCGCTGCTACGACCCGGCGGGCGGGGTCGTCGCCATCGTGACGGCGAAGGGGCGCGATCGGGGAAGGGTGCGCGAACCCGGCGCAGCTCGTGAGCCGGTTCGACTACGGATACGACGTGAACGGGAACCGGACCGGCCAGCTCGAGCGGCGCACGGCGCCTGGGTCCGGTTCGGTGGGCGCGGCGGAGGAGACGACGCTACGGGTACGACGCGCAGGACCGGCTCGTCGGCGTCGCCTACCCGGACAAGACGGTGCTGTACCAACTCGACGCGGTCGGGAACCGGACGGGCGAGCGGGTGAGGCCGGCGGCAGGGGTCCTCGCGCTCACCGTGGCGGCGTTCACGGCGCTCGGGACGACGGGGCTCACGTCGCGACCTCACTGCGACGTTCAACCGGGCGGACTGGGTCGTCGCGCAGACGGACGCGGTCGATGCGACGCGGAACGCGACCTACGGCTACGACCTCGCGGGGAACCTGACCGACAAGGTGAAGGGAAGCCTGCACCGGCGGCTGCGATGGTCGTACCGGGACACGCTGACGGCGGTGCTGGACGGGCAGGGCACGGGCGCGCCGGTGGAGGTGGGCCGCTACGACTACGACGCCGACCTGCAGCGGGTGAAGCGGACGACGCGCGCAGGAGCAGGTCGAGTACGTGCTCGACGAGCGGCACGTGCTGCAGGAGGCGACGCGGCGCGCGCAGGGCACCCGTCGTATCGGCGGTACCACTACGCGAACGGGCCGCTGCTCGTCGACGACGCGGCGGGGCGGAGGTTCATCTCGACCGACGCGCTGGGGTCGACGACGGACCTGACGACGACCGGCGCGACCGTCGCGTCGATGCGGAAGCACGACGCCTGGGGGCAGTACCGGAACGACACGGCGCCCGCGGCGAGCGAGCCGAAGCTCGGGTTCACCGGGCATCAGTACGACCCGGAGACCGGGCTCGTGTACGCGCGGGCGAGGTACTACGACCCGGACCTTGGGCGGTTCCTATCGCAGGGACAGCTACGAGGGCGACCTCGCGGACGCTCCGAGCCTGCATCGGTTCGCGTACGCGAAACAGAACCCCACCACCTACCGCGACGAGCACGGTCGATCCGCGACCGTCGTCGGCGGCGTGACGGGCTTCTTCTGGGGCTTCGGCCAGATGGTCGGCCGCGGCATCGACGATCTCGTCGAGGGGAAGGTCCGCGACACGAGCGAGTACCTAGGCATCTGGGGACAGAACATCGTCGCAGGTGTCGAGCTGGGCGCCTCGGTCGACGTGTGCGCGCTGAGCGGCGGCACTGCCGCGTCGGCCTGCGGCGCGCTCGGGATGGCCGGCTTCGACGCGCTCACCGTCACCGGCGAGGGGAAGAGCGCCGGTGACTTCGCGAAGGGGCAGGTCATCGAGGGCGCGAAGGGAGCGGTCCTCGGGCCGCTCGTGGCGAAGGCCGCGCCGTACGTTGGCAAGGCGGCGAGCGCCGTCTTGAAGCAGGTCGAGAAGGTTCCGGGCGTCCAGTTCGTGGAGAAGAAGGCGGTCCAGGCGGTCGGGAACGTCGTCCAGGCCGCGAGGGACCGCTACGTGGTGACAGAGGCGGACGCGCTCGTCGCCTCGGTCGACGAGGCCGCGGGCAGCTTCTTCACGCGGTCAGCAGCTCCGACGCCGGTTACGGCGGTGGCGGGTTCAGCGGAGGCAGCGGTTCCCGCTCGAAGCGTCGAAGCCGCGGTCGCTCCTGCACCGACCCAAGCCGCGGAGGGCAGTCGGGTCGGTCTCTCGCGACCGACACAGGCTCAGCTGGACCTTCACCGTGAGATTACGCTGCGGGGATACATGGAGAAGGTGGAGCAGCTCGACGTCGGCAGCGCTCCAAGCGCCGCAACGTTCTGGTCGGGCCCTGGGAATCGAGCTCGCGCCGAGGCATTTGCCAGAGCGACCGGGAGGACAACTCTCGAGATGACGCCGGGGGGGCGGTACCTGGAGAACGAGGCGCTCTTCAAGAGGCTCCCCGCCGACATGGCGATTCAGCCGTGGCGCCGACTCTCGGGGAGGTTTGCTGGTAGCGCTTCGGGAAAGGCCAACCTCTTCGTCAACGGCGCGCGGCCTGGCAGCGTGTTCAGAACGGTCGAAGAGCCCGCGCTCGAAGCGAATCCCGACGTGTACGGCTATACGTACCGCGGCTACTGATCTTCGGGGCACATGGGCTTCCACCGAATCAACGAGGGCGAAGTGGTGAGCGACGCGGGGTACAGGATCCGCATCGGGCATTCGCGCCTGACCTACTTCGAGAGAGGGGTCGCCGTGCCGCTGGATGCAGAGCACATGGCCGACGGTGTGCTCGTCATCTACGGCGTCCCGACGGAAGCCGGATTGGACGCACCGGAGCGAGCGCGCGTCCTTCGGAACGTCCAAGACGGTCTGTCGTTTCTCCGGGTGCGGTTCGAGATGGCAACATAGCGACAGCGCGACAGCACCCCCGAAGGGCGGACCCGTTTCGCGCAGGACCGCGGAATCCTGAGTCCGCCACGCGTCCGGGCGGTACACTGCTCGACCGAAGCACCGGCCTCGCGCTCTCTGACATCCCCAATAGCTGAACCCGCCTCGCGGATGTCGCGAGGCGGGCGCGAAACGTCCGTCGAACCTCGCCGCGAAGCAGGACGCGAACGGGAACCTCACGACGTACACGGAACCCTGAACCCGACCGAGAGTAGTGAATCGCGGACCCGCCGGCCGAACCGCGAACGCGCCCGGCCCCCCTCGAGATGCGGAACCCCGCGGGAGTGTTCGACTGCGGTTTCGGCACGGCGCCTGCGAGCGCGATCCTGCATGACCGCTCCGCGCCAAGTCTTGCCCGGGACCATCTACCTCATCACGCGCCGCTGCTCGGAACGGAGGTTCTTCCTGCGACCGTCTCCCGTGACGAACGGAATCTTCCTGTACGTCCTGGCGGTCGCCGCGCAGCGCTACAACGTTCAGGTGCACGTCGCGTGCGTGCTCTCGAACCATTACCACCTGGTCGTCACGGACCGGGACGCGTGCCTGCCCGAGTTCGAACAGTACCTGGACTCGCTCGTCGCGCGCGCCACGAACTGCTCCCTCGGCAGGTTCGAGGGGTTCTGGGCCGCAGCCACGAGCTACAGCGCCGTCTCGAACGGTGACCCCGAAGACGTCATCGAGAAGGCCGCCTACGCGCTGGCGAACCCCGTCGCCGCCGGGCTGGTGCAGAGCGGCGCCGAGTGGCCCGGCATCTGGAGCGCGCCCGAACAGGTCGGCGCCGCGAAGATGACGATCCCGCGGCCGAAGGTCTTCTTCCGCGAAGACGGCGACATGCCTGAGACGGTCGAGTTCGAGCTCACGACCCCGCCCGGGTTCGGGTGCGCAGCCGAGTTCCGCGAGCGCCTCTCCAGCGCGCTCCGTCGCCTCGAGAAGAGCATCCGTCGCGAGCGCGCTTCGAAGGGGTGGGGGTTCCTCGGAAGGGTCAAGGTGCTTGCACAGAAGCCGTCGGCGCGCCCCGCTTCTGGCGAGCGCCGTTTCGGCTTGAACCCGCGTATCGCGGCCATGGACAAGTGGAAGCGGATCGAGGCGATCTCCGGCTCGAGGATTTCCTGCGCGAGTACCGCGCCGCGTGGCTCGTGATGCAATCGGGCGTGACTGGGTTCTTGTTCCCGCCAGGCACGTACCACCTGCGGGTCATGCACGACGTGCCGTGCGCGGAAGCCGAATAGCGCCAGGTCCTCGCCACAAAGCAGACTGCGGCGGCAGACCATGCCGACCGTCCAACTCCCCACGCCCCGCCGCGATGCGGGCAGCGCGGCGGTTCATCCGCCCGCCAGCGATCTGGCGGATCTGCCCAGCGAGTGCCCCGTCCGCGCGAACCATGGCCAATCGAGCGCGAGGCCCCCTCTGTTCCGCCGCGGTTCCTACCCGCGTAAGTAGCGTCGATACCGAATTACTCTGGGTCGGGGCTTTCGCTCCTCGCGGCGGCGCGCGAGGAGGCGGGGACGCGCCGGGTCCTGTTCGGCACCTTCCCCTCGGAGCTGCGGCCGGAGCACGTCTCTCCGCGCGCGCTCGCGCTCGTCCGGCGCCACTGCGACAACCGCGTGATCCTCGTCGGCGCCCAGTCGGGATCGGATCGGCTCCTCGCCGAGATGGGCCGCGGGCACGACGTCGAGGCGGTTCGACGCGCGGTCGCCGTCGCCCGGGAGGCGGGATTCCGGCCGAGCCTGGACTTCATCTTCGGGTTGCCGGGCGAGACGGACGAGGACCGGATCCTGACCCGGCGCGAGATGGAGCGGCACGCCCGGGCGGGCGCGAGGGTGCACGCGCACGCGTTCGATCCGCTCCCGGGCACGCCGTGGGCGGCCGAGCGGCCCGGGCGGCTCGATCCCGCGACCGGTGCGCTCCTCTCCCGCCTCCACGAAAGCGGGCGGGCGTACGGCGAATGGAAGTGACGGCCGAGCCGCCGGCGCCGCCCCGGGGTGGCCCTAAGCCGCACCAAAAACGTCCATGATTCCGGTAGATAGACCTATAAGGCTGCCCCCGAAAGTGATATGGGTCAATTGACGGAGCCGGTGGCGGGGTACCCTCGCTCCGGTCAGGAGGCAGGATGCGGCGAAAGAGCACACCCTTGCTGGTCGTCGCGGTAACCACCGCGCTCCTCGCGACCTCGGCTCACGCCTCACAACCCACCGCGAAGCCCGCCGCCCCCGCCGAGAAGAAGAAGGAGATCCTGTTCGAGGCGCGCCCGCCGCCCTTCTCGGAGGGGATCTTCCCGTGCATGGAGTGCCACAAGGACCAGAAGGATCCGAAGCGGCGCGAGCTCGGGTTCCACGACGAGCAGCAGGCGATCTTCGATCACGACGCCGAGCACCGCTGGTGCCTCGACTGCCACGACCTCGAGAACCGGGACGTGCTCCGGCTCGCGAGCGGCGCGCCGGTGCCGTTCACCGAGTCGTACCGGCTGTGCGGCCAGTGCCACGGCGACAAGTACCGCGACTGGCGCGCGGGGGTGCACGGGCGGCGGGTCGGGATGTGGGACGGCCCGAAGACCTACCTGCTCTGCGTCTCCTGCCACAACCCGCACTCACCGTCGTTCAAGGGCGTGAAGGAGATCGTCGTGGACGGCAAGCTCACCGTCGCGCCCACGCTCGAGAAGATCAGGCCGGAGCCGCGCCCGCGTCGCCCCGAGGAGATGCGCGAGTCCGCGCGGCAGAAGGCGGAGGCTGGGCGATGAGCACCGACAAGCGCTTGAACGTCCTCCAGGATGGCGTGGACCCCATCGGCGACGGCCCGAAGGACGCCTCTCGCCGCGCCTTCCTGCGCACCGCCGCCGCGGGCGCCGCGGTGTCCGCGCTCGCCGGGTGCGGCGTGAACGTCGGCGACTTCCTGCGCAGTCACTTCAAGGAGCTCTCGAAGGACGAGCTCGCGAAGGTGCTCGCGAAGGTCGAGCGCCGGAACCTGGAGCGGTTCGGGAAGGAGACGACGGTCACCGCCGAGGGGCCGCGCCCGGGCGTCGAGTTCGGCTACGGGCTCGACATCTCGCGCTGCGTCGGCTGCCGCCGCTGCGTCTACGCGTGCGTGAAGGAGAACAACCAGTCGCGCACGAACCCGCAGATCCACTGGATCCGCGTGCTCGAGATGCAGAAGGACCAGGGCGTCGACCTCGCCCACGCCGAGCTCTACTACGACGCGGACGCGGTCCCGCGCCCGGGCAAGTTCTACTTCCCCGTGCAGTGCCAGCAGTGCCGCAACCCGCCCTGCGTGAAGGCCTGCCCGACGCAGGCGACGTGGAAGGAGGCGGACGGCATCGTCGTCATCGACTACGACTGGTGCATCGGCTGCCGCTGCTGCATGTCCGCGTGCCCGTACGGCGCGCGCCACATGAACTGGGCGCAACCGAACCTGCCGGCGGAGGAGCTGAACCCGAAGCAGCACTACCTCGGCAACCGCCCGCGGCCGGTCGGCGTGGTCGAGAAGTGCACCTTCTGCATCCAGCGGACGCGGAGCGGGCGCTACCCGGCCTGTGTCGAGGTCTGTCCGGTCGGGGCGCGGAAGTTCGGCAACCTCCTCGATCCGGAGAGCGAGATCCGGCGCGTGATGGAGACGAAGCGCGTCTTCGTCTTCAAGGAGGAGCTCGCCACGCACCCGCAGTTCTACTACTTCTACGCGACGTAGCGAGGAGCGCTCCCTCATGTCCGGCATCTTCGACTTCCTGCGCGGCTGCGGCCGCCAGGTGTTCAGCGGGGGACGGGCCTACAAGGCGTGGGTCGCGTTCCTCCTCGCGACCATCGTCGTCGGCGGCCTCTCGTACGCGCAGCAGGCCCGCGGCGGCCTCATCGTCACGAACATGCGCGACGAGGTCTCCTGGGCCTTCTACATCGGCAACTTCACCTTCCTCGTCGGCGTCGCCGCGGCGGCGGTGCTGCTCGTCATCCCCGCGTACGTCTACCACTGGAAGCCGATCAAGGAGGTCGTGGTCCTCGGCGAGCTGCTCGCGATCAGCGCGCTCGTCATGTGCCTGCTCTTCATCCTCGTGGACATGGGGAGGCCGGACCGCTTCCTCCACATCATGCCGTTCCTCGGCACGCCCAACTTCCCGCGCTCGCTCCTCGCCTGGGACGCGCTCGTGCTGAACTCGTACCTGCTCGTGAACGTCGTGCTCGTCTCGTACCTGCTCGTGAAGACGTACCGGGGCGAGTCGTACGACAAGCGGATCTTCATCCCGCTCGTGCTCCTGTCGATCCCGGTGTCGCTCTCGACGCACACCGTCACCGCGTTCCTCTACAACGGCATGGCGGCGCGGCCGTACTGGAACGCGTCGATCCTCGCGCCGCGGTTCATCGCGTCGGCGTTCTGCTCCGGCCCGGCGGTCATGATCATCCTCTTCCAGGTCCTGCGGCGGACGGCCAAGTTCCCGATCCTGGACGAGGCGATCTGGAAGATCGCCGAGCTCATGGCGTACGCGATGTTCGTGAACCTGTTCCTGCTCGGGGCGGAGCTCTTCAAGGAGTTCTACTCGGCGACCGAGCACCTCCTCTACACTCAGTACCTCTGGATCGGCATCGGCGAGCACCGCACGCTCGTGCCGTACGCCTGGTTCGCCCTCTTCTGCAGCCTCGCCGCCTTCGTCCTGTTCCTCATCCCACGGACGCGCAGGAACTTCGTGACGCTGAACCTCGGATGCCTGCTCATCTGGGCGGGCGTCTACATCGAGAAGGGCATGGGGCTCATCATCCCCGGCATGACGCCCGACACGCTCGGCCAGATCTACGAGTACCGGCCGAGCGCGGTGGAGTGGGGCGTCGCGGCGGGCGTCTTCGGGATCGGGTTCCTCGTGTTCACGGTGCTCGTGAAGATCGCCGTGCCGATCCTGCTCGGGACGTTCCGCGCGGAGGGAGCCCCCGTGAGCTCCAGCGCTCCGCCGGAGGGACGCGTCGCGGCGCACTAGCAGACCGTTGAAGAACGCGCCGAGCGCCGGCACCGCCGGCCTGCTTGTCTTTCCTCCTCTCCCCCAGCGCGAGCGGGGGAGAGGTCGGGAGAGGGGGGCGGCCGGCTACGCGGGAATCAGCCCAACCGGGTGCTCACGCCGGAAGCGACGCCGTGGTACGTGAAATCGCAGTCGGGACCGCGAGCTGGTTCCGGCCCGCGATCGCGAGCCTCACCGCACCGTGAAGATCGCGGTGCCCCAGCGCGTCGGTACGTTCCGGGCGCCGGAGCGCGCCGTCGCGAGGCCACCGGCCGCGTCGGTCGGGGTCGCGATGCACTCACGTCGCACGAGAAAGGGAACACCCATGAAGCGCATCCTGTTCGCCCTCGCCGTCCTCTCGCTCGCCGGGACCACCCTCGCCGCCGACGCCGCGACCCTCTTCGGCTCGAAGTGCAGCGCCTGTCACGGCAAGGACGGGAAGGGGACCGCCGTCGGCAAGAAGATGGGCGCCCCCGACCTCGCCGGGGCGAAGAAGGACAGCGACGCGGAGATCGTGGGCGTCATCTCGAACGGCAAGGGGAAGATGGCGGCGTACAAGGACAAGCTCTCCGCCGACGAGATCCAGGCGCTCGCGAAGTACGTGAAGGCCGGCCTCAAGTAGTCGGGTCGGTCGGCCGCGCGGCGGCGCCGGGTCGCCGCGCGGTTCGGTCAGCGCGCGAGCGAGGCGAGGAAGTCCACCGCCCGCCGCTCGGCCCAGAAGCTCGGCCAGAACGGCGAGCCCGCGACGAACGCGACGTGCCCCCCGGCGTCGGTCGTCTCGAGCCTCACGTGCGGGTTCGCTCGCGCCGCCTCGATCGGGATCTCCGATGAAGCGATCCACGTCCACGAAGTCGCCGTCCGGGAGCTCCCACCGCTCCCGCTGCGCGCGCGGCCGGGGGAACACGCGGACCACCGAGGCGAAGACGGTCATCGCGTGCGCGCCGCGGAGCCAGCGCGCCGGTGCGTAGCGGAGCGGCGCCGGCCCGGGAGCTTCCGGTTCCGAGGTCGGCCCGCGGGTGGTCATCGGAACTGCGGGTGCGCCCGGACGAGCTCGAGCGCCTCCGGGGGCGCGTCGGCAGGGAAGGGCGCCGACGAGCGCGCGAGCCGCGCGAGCCACCGTCCGTCGAGCGGGCGGGCGAGCAGCGACCCGTCCGTCGCCGCAGCGGTGGTCTCCTCCTTCGGCCCGGACCGGTCCCCCGCTCCGACGAAGAAGCCGGCGAGGAGGAGCGCGGAGCGCGTCGCGGTCGCGGTGCTGTAGGTGAAGACGGTCGCGCCCTCCGCGCACCGCGCCCGCAGCGCCGCGAACGCCTCGAGCCGCCAGAGCGCGGGGTTCGCCTTCGGGGAGAACGGGTCCCAGAAGACGACGTCGGCGCGCGCCTCTTCCCTGGGCAGGGTCTCGCGCAGGTCGCCCAGGACGAGGCGCCAGACGACCCGGGGGGCCTCGTGCCGCCCGCGCGCGAGCAGCTCGCGCGCGGCGTCGCGTGCCCGCGCCGGGAGACCCAGGCGCGCCGCGCCGTCGTCCGAGGTGGCGAGGGCGAGCGCGCGCGGGTCGGCCTCGAAGCTCACGATTCTCGAGTCCGCGGCCGCCGTCCGGGGCCGCCTCGGCTGCGGTGAGGGCGGCGAGCGCGTTCGCGCCCGCGCCGAGCCCCACGTCGAACAGGACGAGGCGGGGTCCGGGCACGGCGAGCCGGTCCCGCAGCCGCGACTGCGCGACGTAGAGCCGCTCCGACTCGACACCGGGGCCGATGACGGGGTGCATGACCTCGCCGAGGACGGTGTCGCGGACGGCGGGGACGCCGAGCGAGGTGATGACGATCTCGTAGCGGTCCGGGCCGTCCGGCTCCGCGAGGCCTGCGGGGGCGCTCCGCTCCGGGCGAACGGACGGGAGCGGTTCGCTCGGCGCGGGGGGAACGGGCTCGTCCGTGAGCGTCCTCCGGCCTGGCGGCCGCCGCTCCGGATCGTGCTCGTGGCGGTCGATCGCGGCGAGCGTCTCCTTCGCGAACGCGGCGTACCGTCCCTCCTCGATGGCCCGGCGCGCCGCGCGCATGAGCGCGAGGTAGTGGTGGATGTTGTGGAGCGAGAGCAGGCGCGGGCCGAGCGGCTCGCGGCACTGCACGAGGTGGCGCAGGTAGGCCCGGGAGAACGTCCGGCAGGTCGGGCAGTCGCACGCCGGGTCGAGCGGCGTGTCGGAGATCCGGTACTCGCTCCGCGTGACCCGGACCCGGCCCTGCGAGGTGAACGCGGTGCCCTGCCAGGCGAGGGACGTCGGGATGACGCAGTCGAACAGGTCGACGCCGCGGGCGATCGCCTCGAGGAGGTCCGGCGGCGTGCCGACGCCCATGAGGTAGCGGGGCCGATCCGGCGGCAGCAGCTCCGCGGTCCGCGCGACCACGTCGGCGCGCTCGGTGCGGGTGTCCCCGACGGCGAGGCCGCCGATGGCGAACCCGTCGAAGGGGTGCTGCGTGAGGAACCGGGCCGACTCCGCGCGCCACTCCGGCACGAGCCCGCCCTGCACGATCGCGAACAGCGCCTGCGCCGGGTTCGTGCGGGCGGCGAGGCTCCGGACCGCCCACCGGTGCGTCCGGTCCATCGCGGCGCGGACGGTCGCGGGCTCCTCCGTCGAGGGGAGGCAGACGTCGAGCGCCATCATCACGTCTGACCCGATCGCCGTCTGGACCTCGATCGACCGCTCCGGCGAGAGCATGTGCCTGCTCTGGTCCACGTAGCTCCTGAAGCGCGCGCCCTCCTCGGTGAGGGTCCGGTCTCCCGGGAGCGAGAAGATCTGGAACCCGCCGGAGTCGGTGAGCACCGGCCGGTCCCAGCGCATGAACCCGTGGATGCCGCCGGTGCGCCGGAACAGATCGGGCCCGGGGCGCAGGAGCAGGTGGTAGGTGTTCGCGAGGATCATCTCCGCGCCCGCGGCGCGGAGGTCGTCCGGCGTGAGCCCGGTGACCGACGCGCGCGTCCCGACCGGCATGAACGCAGGGGTCTCGACGGTGCCGCGGGAGGTCGTGAGCGTACCGCGGCGCGCGCGCGTCCCTGGGTCGAGGGCACCGGTGCGGAAGGCGAAGGTCATCGTCGGGGGATCTCTCGTCGGCCGGGCCGGGTCGCCCGGTCGGGGGCTCCGATCTAGCACGCGCCGGGGCGGCTCGCCGCGGGAGTGGTGCGAACGCCTCCGCGCGGTTATTGGGCCGAGCATGGCGCTCATCATCCGGCTCTTCTCCGACTTCGTCTGACCGTTCTGCTTCGTCGCGGAGCGGAGCAGCCTGGTCAGGTTGCAGGGAGAGCTCGACGTGGAGGTGGACTGGGTGGGCTACGAGCTCCACCCGGAGACGCCGCCCGGCGGCATACCGCTCTCGGAGTACCTGCCCGACCCGGACGCGATGCTCGGCTACGTGAGGAGCTTCGCCTCGGGGTTCGGCATCCGCGATCTCGTCCCGCCGCTCCGGCTCGCGTCGACCCGGCGCGCGCACGCGGTCGCCCAGCACGCGCGCGACGCGGGGCGGCTCGCCGCGTACCGGGTCGCTGCCTTCGACGCGTACTGGCGCCGGCGGCGCGGGATCGAGTCCGACGACGAGCTCGCGACGCTCGCGCGCGAGGCGGGGCTCGATCCCGCCGCCGCGCTCCTCGCCGCGGGTGCGCCGGCGATGCTCGAGCGCGTGGACGCGGCCCGGCACGCGGCGCGGGCGGCGGGCGTGACCGGCATCCCGACCTTCGAGCTCGGGGAGACCCGCATCGTCGGCTGCCAGCGCTACGAGGTGCTCGCGGAGGCGGCGCGCCGGGCGGGCGCCCGCCGGCGCGCTTGAGTCACGGCAGGACGCGGACCACCGCCGCGCCGGCGTCGGTCGCGACGTGGAGCGCCGGGGGACTCACCATCCGGTCCACCTCCAGATCGAGGATGGCGCCGCTCGGCAGCCCCGGGAGCGGCTTCGACGCGCCGGTCGCCGGGTCGTAGAGCACCACCCCGGACCCGAACCCGGCGACCGCGACGCGGCCGTCCGGGAGGCAGGCCACGTCGCGCACCGCGCTCCCGCCGAGCCCGAGCCGCGACGCCGCGAACGTCTCGAACTTCCTTCCGTTCCAGACCGCGACCGTGTCGCCGGTGCCGGTCTGCGGGCCGGAAGACGAGAACCACACCCGACCGTCCGGGCAGACCGCGACGCCGGTCAGATGCGGCGAGTCGCCCTCGCGAGCCACCTTGAACACCGGCTCGTTCGCGAACCCATCGGCGTTCGGCGCGACCGGGTAGGGATCGCCGAAGGCGAGAGCGAACGCCGCGCCGTTGCGCCCGAACCACTCCCCGGTGTCCGGCACCCAGGTGATGAGCCCCGCCGTCCATCGCCCCGCGTGCCAGAGGTCACCGTTCGCGTCCACGGCGAGGCCCGCCCAGTCGCCCATGCGCTGCGGGCCCTCCGAGTCGGACGGGCACGGTCCGGGATCGCAGACCCGCGCGTGGAGGTGGTCGCCCATCCACTCGACGTAGGCCAGGTCGAACCACTCGTCCGGGCGCGGCATCCGGAACCGGTCGGGGAAGAGCATCGTCACGCCGTGGTTCGTCCCTGCGTAGAGCGTGTGCGGGTGGGCGAAGTGGTCGAAGGCGAGGCTCATGATGGTCCGGTCGTGCCAGTACTCGCCGCCCTGCCGGTTCGCGACGAGGTCCATCCGATCGACGGTCACCTTCCCGTCCGGCGGGAGGCGGACGCGGTCGAGCTTCCCGGTGTGCCGCGCCGGATCGCAGTAGTCGCCGAACCCCTCGCTCGCCGGCTTCGAGGTGTCCTTCGGTGGACACTTCACGCCGGGCGTCTCGTCCTGCCCCTGGTACCCGACGAACACCTCGTCCGGGCCGCCGCCGACGATGCGCGTGATCGCGAAGCCGGAGCCGGTGGAGAGCTCGCCCCCGCAGTGGTCGCCGGGGCCGATGGGGTGGTCGTCGCAGTAGCGCACCGCGTTGCCCCCGAGGTGGAGGCCGTCGGCGGCGTCGAGCCGCCGGAACGTCTTGTCGCCCGGGCGGAGCAGATAGAGCGCGTCGCGCGTCGCGACCCAGCGGTTCTGGGCCTCGTCGCTCGTGACCCCGACCACGGGCGACTCGAGGATTCCGTCTGCGCCGCCGTAGATCGCGTTCTCGACCGGCCAGGGCCCACGTGAGCCGAAGGCGATCTTGCGGCTTCCCGCCGATCCAGGAGCTGGAGCGCCGGCCGAGCTGCCGCACGCCAGGGCGAGCGTGCCGGCGAGCGCCGCCGCCACCGAGATGGTTCGTGCCTGCAAGAGTTCCCCCTTCGCGCCGCCCAAGGCGAGCGCCCCGGTGGCGAGCGTCTGCGAACCTCGCGCCAGCGCGGCCGCCGCTCGGGTTTCTCGCCCCGCGAGGCGCGCGAGCGCCTCTCGCGGGGAAGGCCCGTTCCCACCCGGTGCTCCGGGTTGCTACGGTTGAACGAGATGCCGCTCGTCTCCGACCTCCCGCCGCGCGTCCCGCTCGCCCGCCTGCCCACCTCGCTCGAGCCCTCGGCGCGCCTCGGCGGGCGGCTCGGGCTCGAGCTGCTCTACAAGCGCGACGACCTCACCGGCCTCGAGCTCTCGGGGAACAAGGCCCGCAAGCTCGAGTTCCTCGTCGCCGACGCGGAGGCGGCCGGGGCGGACGTGCTCGTCACCTGCGGCGGCGTGCAGTCGAACCACTGCCGCGCGACCGCGTTCGCCGCGGCCCGCCGCGGCCTCGGCGCGGTGGTGCTCCTCCGGACCGCCGACCCGTCGGCGCCCCCGGCGCTCGAGGCGAACGCGCTCCTCGTCCGGCTCGCCGGTGCCGAGGTCCGTCACGTCTCGCACGCAGAGTATGGGCGCCGTGCGGAGCTGATGGCGGCGCTCGCGGACGAGCTGCGCGCCGCGGGACGGCGCCCGTACGTGATCCCGGAGGGCGGCTCGAACGCGCTCGGGAGCCTCGGGTACGTCCTCGCGATGGCGGAGCTGCACGACCAGCTCCCCCCGGCGTGGCGCGACGGGCCCGTCACCGTGGCGTACGCCGCCGGCTCCGGCGGGACGGGCGCCGGGATCGAGCTCGGCCTGCGGCTCCTCGGCTGGCGCGGCGCGACCGCAGTCGGGTTCGCCGTCTGCAACGACGCCGGCTACTTCCGCGAGCACATCGCCGCGATCTGCGCCGACGCGCGCCGCCGCTGGCCGTGGCTGCCCGCCGTCCCCGCGGGCGAGATCCGCGTCGACGACGGGTTCGTCGGGCCCGGCTACGCCGAGACGACCGACGCCGGCCTCGAGATCATCCGGCGGGCCGCGCGCGAGGACGGGATCCTCCTCGACCCGGTCTACACCGGGAAGGCGATGCTCGGCCTCGCGACCCGCGCCGGGGAGGGCGCGCTGCCGTCGCGCCGCGCCGTGCTCGTCCACACGGGCGGGGCGTTCGGGACGTTTCCGTACGCTCGCCGCCTGGTCCCGTGACGCGTCTCCCGGGCTCGTCCCGCGCGGGGCACCATCTCGATGCGCTCACCTCGCCTCACGTCGCGGACGGCACGCCGAGCGCGCGTGCTCCGCCCGGCCCGCCGCCCGCGCCGCGATGCCGCAGTGCGCCAGAAGTGTTAGAATTTGGATGTGGGACACACGGGTCTCGTACTCACGGGCGGAGGGGCGCGTGCCGGGTACCAGGTCGGTGCCCTCCGGGCGCTCGCGGAGATCACCGGCCCCGGTCCCATGCCGTTCGACGTGATCGCCGGCATCAGCGCCGGCGCGATCAACGGCATCGTCGCGGCGACCGGCGCCGAGGACTTCGCGGCGGTGACGGAGCGGCTGCGCCAGACCTGGGCCTCGCTCACTCCCGACCGCGTCTTCAAGACGGGGGCCCTGCGGCTCGCGTCGATCGGCTCGCGCTGGGTGCGGGACCTCTCCGCGGGCGGCCTCCTCGGCAAGAGCAACATCAACTTCCTGCTCGACTCCGCGCCGCTGCGGGAGCTCATCGCGCGCGCGATCCCGATCGGCCGGATGAGGCGCCACCTCAGGGCCGGGCGGCTGCGGGGCGTCGCGGTCTCGGCGACGAACTACCACACCGGGTCCGGCGTCACGTTCTTCGAGGGCGCGGCCGACATCCAGCCGTGGACCCGCTCGACCCGGATCGGCGTGCGCGCGCGGATCACGCTCGAGCACGTGATGGCCTCGGCGGCGATCCCGGTCTTCTTCCCGCCGGTCGCGCTCGACGGCTCGTTCTACGGCGACGGGGTCGTCCGGATGAACTACCCGATGAGCCCGGCGATCCACCTCGGGGCGGAGCGGATCGTGGCGGTCAGCGTCCGCCACCTGCGGCCGCCCTCGGAGGTCGCCGACCGCCAGGTCCGCGCGAAGACCGACCAGCTGCCGCTCTCCGAGATCGCGGGCGTGCTCCTGAACGCGGTGTTCCTCGACTCGCTCGACTCCGACCTCGAGCGGCTCGAACGGGTCAACCGGACGCTCGCGCTCATCCCCCGCGAGAGGCTCTCGAGCTCGGACTGCGAGGTCCGGCCGATCCCGGCGCTCGTGCTCCGGCCGAGCGAGGACCTCGGGCGGCTCGCGGCCGACGAGTACCACCGCTTCCCGAGGATGCTGCGGTACCTGCTCAAGGGCATCGGCGCGGCGGGGCACGCCGGCGAGGACCTGCTCTCGTACCTCGCCTTCGAGCCGGTGTACGTGCAGCGCGTGATGGAGCTCGGCTACGCCGACACCCTCGCCCGGCGCGACGAGATCGCCGCCTTCTTCTTCGGCCCGTCGCCGCGCAAGGCGCAGGCGGGCGGGTAGCGCGGTCTACTCGAGCCGCGGCGTGAGCACCGGCGCGACGGTCCGCCAGGCGGTCGCGACCAGCACGACGGCGCCCCCCGCGATCGCCCACGGCCCCATCCGCTCGCCGGCGGCGAGGAAGGTCCAGATCGGGTTCAGCACCGGCTCGATGAGGATGAGGAGCGACGCCTCGATCGCCGGCGTCCCGGTGACGCCGCGCGAGAAGCAGAGGTAGGCGAGCCCGAGCTGGAAGATGCCGAGGTAGGCGACGAGCCCGAGGTCCGCGCCGCTCGCGACCGGGCCGCGCGACCAGAGCGGCAAGGTCAGCGCCGCCGCGAGGACGTTCCCCCAGGCGAGGGCCGCCGGCCCCCGCTCGCGCAGGAGCCGCAGCCCGATGATGGCGAGCGCGAACGCCAAGCCCGACACGAGCGCGGCGGCGTTCCCGAGCGCCTGGCCTGGCGCGAGCTCGTCGAGGAAGAACAGGCCGAGCCCGATCCCGAAGATCGGGATCGCGAGGAGCTCGCCCCTCGTCGGGTGCTCGTTCAGCAGCCACGGCGAGAGGAGCAGCACCCAGAGCGGCGCGGTGTCTTGAATGAAGATGGCGTTCGCGGCGGTGGTGAGCTTGGTCGCGACCACGAACAGGATCACGGTCACCGCGTATGCCGCGGAGACCAGGAGCACCCGGCGATCGGGGCGGGCGCGGGCGTCGCGGACGGCGAGGAACAGGAAGGCCGCCGCGACGAGCGAGCGGCCCCCGGCGATCTGCAGGGCGTCGAGGCCGCACGACTTGATCGCGGCGCCGGCGGTGGACCAGAGGAGGGCCGCGGCGAGGAGGAGAAGCCGGCTGCGCAGCATCGGAAGCGGCGGAGTCTATCACCCGGGGTCGGCGGGCGCGGCCGGCGCTTCGCTCCCGGCAGGAACGGCGCAGGCAGGAAGGGTCGTCGGAACGGGACGGCCCGCCGCGTCCGCCGCTGGCGCAGGCTGCGGCGCCATGTCGCGGGTCCAGTTCCGGGTGGCGACCCGTCCGGGGCATACAGTCGCGGAGGTTGGGGGGAGTTCGGAACGGACAGTGAAAGCCTGGTCGCTGCGCAGCAAGCTGCTCTTCGCGTCGATCGTCACGTACTCGGTGGTGCTCGGCGGGTTCACGCTCGTCGCGTCCCGCTTCACCGCGTCCGCCACCGAACGGATGGTGACGCGCGACGTCGACGCGCGACTCCAGCTCGTGCAGGCGCTCGCGGCGGAGTACGACCGCAGCCTCGGGCGGAGCGCCACCGCGATCCTGGAGGTGTTCCGCGCCCAGCTCCCCGGGAAGATCTCGGTCGAGCCGGGCCGGACGATGCGGATCGGCGAGGTGGACGCGCCGGTGCTCCGGGCCGGAGACCAGGTGCTCGATCTCGACTTCTCCATCGTCGATCGCGTGTCGGGGAAGGGGGTCGTCGCCACCATCTTCGCCCGGAGCGGGTCCGACTTCGTGCGCGTGACGACGTCGCTGCGGAAGGAGGACGGCTCGCGGGCGCTCGGAACCCTCCTCGCCCGCGACCACCCCGCCTACGTTCCCCTCCTCGCCCGCCAGGGCTACACGGGTCGCGCGCAGCTGTTCGGCGCAGAGTACGTGACGCGCTACGAGCCCATCACCGACGCGCGGGACGACGTCGTCGCGGTGCTGTTCGTGGGCGTCGACATCGGCGACGCCGTCGCCGCCCTGAAGGACGAGATCCGCGCGGTGCGAATCGGGGAGACCGGGCGGTTCTTCGTCGCGAGCACCGCGGCGGGAGAGGCGCGGGGCCGGCTCCTCGTCCACTCCGCGCTGGAGGGGAGGCCGCTCGACCTCCGAGACGCCCAGGGGCGTCCCATCGCGGAGGAGCTGCTCCGCGCGGGGAGCGGGCGCGCGAGGGCGCGGTGGGGGTCGGGGGAGGATGCCAGCGAGGAGCAGCTCATCGCGGTGGCGGCCGTCCCCGGCCGCGAGTGGCTCCTCGGGGCCTCCATCGCGCACCGGGAGATCGAGGCGGAGGGCAGGGCGCTCGGCGTGGCCCTGCTCCTCGGCAGCGTCGCGGTCGTGGTGCTGCTCGTCGCGGGCGTGCACCTCCTCGCGAGCCGGGTCGTGCTGAGGCCGCTCGGCGACGCGCTGGCGCTCGCGGACGCGGTGGCGGGGGGCGATCTCACGCGCTCGGCGCCACCCAGATCCGACGACGAGATCGGGCGGCTCAACGCCGCGCTGGGCCGGATGTCCGAGCAGCTCGCGAGCGTCGTGTCGCTGATGCGGAGCTCCGCGGACGGCGTCGCGGACGCCGGGGCCGCGCTCGGGCGCGGAACGCGCGAGGGGGCGGAGGAAGCGGCCGAACGCGCCGCCGCGGTCGAGGAGGCGACGAGCACGGTCGCGACGATGGTCGCGGGCATCCGGCAGAACGCCACGAACGCCGGCGAGACGGAGGCGATCGTCCGGAAGACCGCGGAGCGGGCGCGGGAGAGCGGCGACGCGGTCGCGCGCGCGGTCGCGGCGATGCAGGAGATCGCGGCGCGCACCGAGATCGTCGAGGAGATCGCGCACCAGACGAACCTGCTCGCGCTGAACGCCGCCATCGAGGCTGCGCGCAGCGGCGAGCACGGACGTGGGTTCGCGGTGGTGGCCGTCGAGATCCGCAGGCTCGCCGAGCGGAGCAAGCAGGCGGCAGCGGAGATCGGCGCGCTCTCGGCCTCGTCGGTCGAGGTCGCGGCGGTCGCGGCCGAGACCCTGCGCCTGGTCGTCCCCGAGGTCGGTCGCAGCGCGGGGCTGGTGCAGGAGATCGCGCTCGCGACGCAGCAGCAGGCGGAAGGGGCGGACGTCATCAACGCGACGATCCAGCGGCTGCATCAGGGGATCCAGGCGAGCGCCGGCGCTTCCGAGGAGCTCGCCGCGACCGCCGCAGAGCTGGCGCGGAGCAGCGACGAGCTGCGGCGCTCGGTCGCGTTCTTCCAGACCGAGAGGGCGTCTCCCCTGGGCGCGCCCGCTGACCGGCTCGAGCTCTCCACCTAGCAGGCCGTTGAAAATCCCCTCTCCCCGCGGGGGAGAGGGCCAGGGAGAGGGGCACTGGGGTACGGACCGGGTATTTCAACAGCCTGCTACGCCGTCATCCACTCCCGCAGCACGGCGTCGATCTGCGACTCGCTGAGCTCGCCCTTGTCGGCCATCTCCTTGATCTGCTTCGTGATGGCCTTGAGCTCGGACTCGCCGAAGGTGATCCCCATCTCCCGCGCGCGGTAGGCGATGGCGTGGCGTCCGGTGAGCCGGCTGCCGAGGATGAGGCGGCGCGTCAGGCCGAACGCCTCCGGTGGGATGATCTCGTACGAGCCCGGGTTCGACATCATCGACTTGAGGTGCATGCCGGCCTTGTGCGAGTAGGCCGTCTCGCCCGTCACGAAGTTGTTGAACGGGATCTCGACGCCGGTCACGCGCGCGACGAGCCGCTCCACCTCCCTGAGCTGCCCGAGCCGGTAGCGCTCCGCGACCGCCTGCGGCTCGAGCGCGAACATGCGCGCGACGAAGCCGCCGAGCGAGGTGATCCCGACCCGCTCGCCGATCCCCAGCACCGAGACGTCGACGTGGGTCGCGCCCGCGGAGATCGCCTCGTACGCGTTCGCGATCGCGCAGCCGGTGTCGTTGTGGGCGTGGAAGCCGATGTCGCACTTCACCGCCTTGCGGAGCTCGCGCACGAGCACGAACACCTGGCGCGGCGTCGCGATCCCGACGGTGTCGGCGACGCCGATGCGGTGGACGCCGAGCCGCTCCGCCGCCTGGTGGACGGCGACGAGGTCCTGCACCTCGGACCGGAACGCGTCCTCGGCGGAGAAGCGGACCTCCAGCCCGGCGGAGAGGGCGAGCTCGATGGGCGGCGCCATCGCGTCGATGATCTGCTGGATCGACTTTCCGTGCGACGACTCGCGCAGGATGCGGCTCGTCGCGAACAGGAGGCCGATCCCGCGCACGCCGGTGTCGAGCGCGGCGCGCACGTCGTCGAGGACGCAGCGCGAGTGGGTGATGACCTTCGCCCCGAGCCCGAGCTTCACGATGTGGGCGGCGTCGCGCTGCGACTGCGGCGACGCCGCGGGCGAGGTCACCTCGACGTACTCGACGCCGAAGGTGTCGAGCGCGCGGGCGATCTCGAGCTTGTCCTCCGTGCGGAAGTTCGCGCGCGCGAACTGCTCGCCCTCGCGGAGCGTCGTGTCGATGAGCTTCCAGCTGGTGGACTTGACCATGGCGCGCTCTCAGCTCGGCCGGGCTGCGGGCGCCGGTGGAAGCGCGCCGTCCGCCGACGGCGGCGCGGGGACGTCGCAGACGAGCCCGCCGGAGGTCGGGTCGGTGCGGAAGCCGTAGCGCGCGAGGTACTCCGGCTGGAAGAAGCCGGTCTCGAGCCGGGTGACCTCTCGCGCGGCGAGCCGCCGGAAGAACTCCTTCATGAGGCCGTCCGCCACCCCCTTGGCGCGATGCTTTCGCGCGACGACGATCTTCTCCATGTGCACCCGGTCACGCGCCACCTGCTTGTAGAACAGGCCGCCGATGACGGTCTCTCGCGCGTCGAGGCAGAGCAGGAACTCGTGTTCGCTCGTGAAGTTCACGAGCAGGTTCGACTCGTGGAACATGTGCAGCAGGCGTGCCACCTCGCGCGGCGACACGGGGCCGCGCACCGCGAAGCGGTTGCCGTCCGCGTCGGCGAGCGCGACGACGACCTCGGTCACGTAGTGGCCGCCGGAGGGCATGGTGATGAGCGCGACCTCGTCGGTGGGCGCGAGGTAGCGGTAGGTGAGCCGGGCGAGGAAGTAGTCTTCCTCGGCGGTCGGCGGGATCGCGCCTCGCAGGGCGGCGATCGCCTCCTCGAGGTCGAGGCCGCCGGGAGGCAGGTTCCGCGCGCGCTGCATGACGCGGTCGAGCGCGGTCGCGAGCTCCTCGCGCGCGTCGGCGAACACGGTCTTGCGGAAGAAGCGGATGCGCGTGTCGGGCCAGGCCTGCTCGACCTCCGCGAGGTGGTAGGTGCTCCACTGGTCGCCGAGCATCTTCCCCTGCGCCTCGATGGTCGCGGCGGGGTTCACGTCGAGCCAGCGGCGGTACCGGCGCGCGGCGAAGTGGACCCGCTTCGGCGTGAAGCCGTCCTCCCGCAGCCGCTCGAGGAACGTCTCGATCGCGACCGCGCGACGCGAGTCCTGGGCCGCCTCCGAGAGGAGCGCGACGCCGCGGTCGACGCCGAGCGCCTCCACGACGGCGGAGAAGAGGAGCGCGTCGTCGACGTCGCCCTGGAGCTCCGGCCGCGAGGTCTCGATGCGCGAGACGAACGCGCGCTCGAACCGCCCGAGCAGCTCGTCGAGCGTGGTGCACGGGGTCCGCTCGGAGATCGACACGAGCCGCGCGCCGGAGTGGTAGTCGTGCGACGGGACGATGAACGCCGCGGGCGAGGGCTCCCGGATCGCGAGCCGCCGGCCGGTGCGGTCCCAGAAGCGCACGTGCCCCTCGAGCGCCGTCCAGACGATGAACGGCCAGAGCCCCTTGATCCGCTTCGGCTCGCCCTGCCGCACGAGCCGCGCGACCTGGCGCTCGACCGTGTCGCCGGGGATGAACTCCTCGGTGAAGATCCCCCACTCGGCGAAGTAGCCGCCGAACTGCTCGACGAGCGGCGGGACCGCGCCGGCGGCGAGGAGCCAGTTCACCTCCTGGCGCAGCTCGGCGAAGTTCATGTCCTCCGCGACGTTGATCGCGACGTCGAAGACCTCGTTCGCGCGGGTGTGGATCGAGAGCCGGTAGACGCTCTTGCCGTGCTGGCGGCCGAGGAGGGAGACCGCCGCGCCGCCCGGCGGGATGTCGGCGAGCGAGAGCAGCACGCCCCGGCCGAGCAGGAACACCGAGGCGCGCACGATGGTCGTGTCCTCGAGCGCCTGCAGCAGGTGGTGCTGCGCGGCGGGCGCGACGTTCGGGTCGAACGCGAGGACGTCCTTCCAGCCGTACTCCGCGCCCGTCTTGGGATCGATCGCGAGCCGCAGGTTCGGGCCGATCCAGTTGGAGAACCCGCGGCGGAGCCGGTCGACCTCCTCGCCGGCGCGCGCCGCGATCTCGGGGTCGTCGTGCAGGGTGAGGCGCGCGAGCGGCACGCGCGTGCGGGCGAACTGGATGGGGTGCGCGATCGCCGTCGCGGCGAGCAGCCGCATCGACCCGACGACGAGCCGCCGGTCGGAGGGATCGCGCGGCATCCGGAGCGCGTCGTCGGAGGCGAGGAACGCGCCGAGCGTGGTGGCCTGCGCGTCGGTGATCCCGCGCTCCGGCAGCGAGGCGAGGTCGTCGTCGCGCAGCGCGAACGGGCCCATCCGGTCGAGGAAGCGGCGGAGCGTCTCGAGCGTCTCGAGCGGCTCCTCGTGCGGGAAGAGCACGCGGAACGCCCGGCGGCGGATGTCCTCGTCGGGCGCGTCGGCGGCGCGGCGGAGCAGCGCGCGGCAGCGGGCCGCCCGGTCCGGCCGGTCCGAGCGGAGCCCGGCGTGGAGGTGCTCGAGCGCGAGGCGCGCCTCGGGGCGCTCGGCGCGGAGCAGCTCGCCCGCCGCGTGGATCGACTGGGTCGTCGGCTCGACGTCGATGGCGCGGAGCAGCTCCCAGAGCCGATCGGGCGCGGGCGGCAGCCAGAGGCGCGGGTCGATCCGGACGTCGCCGCCGCCCTTCCGCCGCCGCGAGACGAGCGAGACGAACGCCTCGTCGCCGAGGAAGCGCCGCAGCGCCTCGTTCCCGAGCCAGAGCGACGGCCGCGAGAGGAGGCCGCCGAGATCGACGACCGTCGCGTCGGTGACGTACGCGAGATCCCCGATGCGCGTCGCGCCGGGCGCCTCCGGCGTCGCGCCGACGCGCAGCGTCCGGTCGCCCGCCCGGAGCACGCCGTCCTTCAGCGAGACCTCGTGCTGGAGGACGCCCATCTCGCGGAGCACCCAGTTCGGGATGCGCAGGAACGAGCCGTCGAGGGGGAGCGCGAGGTGCTTCCGCTCGTACATCTTCTCGACGAGGTCCTTCCAGCTCTTCTCGACCACGTCGCGCTTGAACGAGAACTTGTGCGTGAGCTCGCCGTGCTCGGCGTCGAGCGCGCGCGGCAGGATCTGGAACGCCACGACCCGCTCGAAGGGCGCGAGGAACCGGTTCGCGCTCGCGACGAGCGACGAGATGAGCTCGCGCACCTCCTCCGGCGGGCGCCCCTGGATCTGCGGCGAGGCGGGGTTCGGCCAGACGAGGAGGGTGTTGTACTCGCGGTGATCGCCCACCAGGAAGGCCTGGGCGACCGCCTCGAAGTCGCGGAACAGGTTCTCGACCCGCTGCGGGGCGATCGTCTGCCCCTGGCGGTTCTTGTAGATCTCCTTCTTGCGGCCGGTGATCCGGAAGTGGCCGGCGGGGTCGATCGCGACGAGGTCCCCGGTGTGGAACCAGCCGTCCGGCTCGTGGCCGGCGTCCTCGGGCGCGGGCTTGAAGTAGCCGGGCGACACGTACGAGCCGCGGATGAGCAGCTCGCCGTCGTCGGCGCGGCGGCACTCGACGCCGGGCAGCGGCTGGCCGATCGAGTCGTCGACGTACTCGCCCGGCGGCGTCATCGTGATGCCGCCGGTCGCCTCCGTCATGCCGTACCCGGAGCAGAGCTCCGTCCCGGCGGCGTGGAACGCGCGGAAGACGTTCGGGTCGAGGTAGCCGGCGGCGGACAGGCCGTGCCGGAGCCGGCCGCCGGTGATGGCGCGCAGGTGGGCCGACACCTCGTCCGAGTCCTCGTCCGAGCTCGCCGCCCAGGCGGCGGCCTCGTGCAGCTCCATCCACTTCTTCGGGACCGAGATGAAGACCGTCGGCTTCACCTTCTTGAAGTCCTCGAGCAAGGTCGACTGCGCGGTCGTGCGCGCGAAGACGTAGGTCGCGCCCCAGAACAGGGTCCCGGTGAGCTCGAGCCATCTCCCGAACGTGTGGTAGAGCGGCAGGTACGCCAGGAAGACGTCGCCCTCGTTCAGCAGCGGCAGCGCGAACGCGCGGGCGAAGCGCTTCGTCACGATGTTCTCGTGGCTGAAGATGATGCCCTTCGGCTTGCCGGTGGTGCCCGACGTGTACATCACCGTCGCGACGTCCGTCGCCTTCACGGCCGCTGCGCGCGCGGCCCGGGCGCCGTCGTCGAACTCGGCCCCCTGGCTCACCATCTGGTCGAGCGACAGGAGCCCGTTCCGGTCGGCGGCGGGGCGCGAGAAGACGACGATCTCCTCGAGCTCCGGGAGCGCCGGCAGCGAGGGGAGCACCTTCGCGACCTGCTCCTCGTCGGAGGCGAGCAGGACCCGGGCCCCCGAGTGCTTCAGCATGAAGACGATCTGCTCGGCGACCGCGTTCGCCGGCAGCGGGAAGTCCACGATGCCGTTCGAGAGGCAGGCGAGGTCGCAGAGCGCCGCCTCGAGGCAGTTCTCCGACAGGATCGCGACCTTCGCGCCGGGGTCTCCGTCGACGAGCGCGAGGACGCCGCGGGCGATCGCGCGGGTGCGGCGCGAGACGTCGGCGACCGTGAGCTCTCCCTCCTCCGGACCGAGCACGCGGATCGCGATCGTCTTCGGGTCGGTGGCCTCGCGCGACCGGAGCAGCTCGCCGAAGTCGTAGTCCGCCCCGCGCACGGTGCGCACGACGAGGGCGAGCCACGCGTCGACGTCGGCGGGGGCGAGGGTGGTCGTGAACTGCCGCCGCCGGACGCCGTCGAGCAGCGCGAAGAGCGCGCGGCGGGCCGGGCCCCCGACGGCCGGATCGGCGAGCCTGTGCAGCAGGGCGTCCACGAGCGGCGCGACCGCGGCGAGGTCATCCGGGCGGACCGCGGCGCACGCGGCGCGCGTCTCGTCGATCGTCGCGGCGCCCGGGGCGTCGGGGCCTGACCAGGCCTGCGCGAGGGCAGGGAACGGCGACTCGTGCTTCACCTGGAGCATGGAGGGCAAGAAACCACGGACGCGCGTCCGTGTCGACGCGCGTCGGGGCACGGGGTTCTACGGTCCGGAAGGGTCGCGCGCACGCCGATCGCGAGGCCGCCGCGGGGGCGGCGGGACGGCCTCACCGCGTCACGCGCGCGATCGGCGCACGGGCCGGGTGCCCACGCGAAGGAAGGTCCCCCGCTCAGCCGAGCGGCGCGCGCGCGATTCGCCAGCCGGCGTCGACCGCCAGCCCCGTACACGAGGTGGGAGGCGAGGCCCTTCACGTGCGTGGACGCCGGGTAGCGGCGCGGCGACCGGGAGAACCGCAAGAGCGGCACGAGCACCTCGTCCGAGAGGAGCCACAGCGCGCCCCCGAAGACGAGGCCGGTCGCGATCGGGCGCAGCGGGGCGACGGTCCGCGCGGCGAGCGCGAAGCCGGCACCCCACACGAGGCCGTACGCATAGTGAACGATCCTTCCCCCGAGGGCCTGCTTGCGCCGGTCGGGCGGCAGACCCCCTCCCACCGCCTGGGCGGCCGTCTCGGCCGCCTGGATGGTCGCCGGGGGCATGCCCGCCTGCGCCTCCTTCTCTCGCCGGAGCGTCTCCTCGCTCCCGGCGCGCATGAGCGGCCGGTAGACGAGCGACATGACGAAGCTCGCGAGCAGCCCGCTCGCCGCGCCGAGCGCCGCGTCCACCACCGGCCCAGGTCGTCTCCGCGTCCGGAACATGGGTCCCCCCTCGCCAGGGGAATCTAGGGATCACCAGCGTACCGTCATGACCGCGCGCACGGCGGCGGCGGCCGCGGCCGCGGCGTGGCTGCTCTCGACGGGCTGCGGCGCGTTCGGGGGCGGGAAGCGCCGCCCGGAGCCGCCCGAGCCGACGCTGCGGATCTGGGTGCCTTCCGTCGTCCACTGGGAGCCGGGAGACCGCCGATCGTTCCGCTTCGCGCTCGAGAACGGGGGCGCACGCACCGTGCAGATCGGGGAGCCGGACACCGCGCGCGCGGGCGTCGCGATCTTCGCCGGCGGGGAGCCGGCGCGGGCGTGCGGGGTGGACCCTCACGCGGACCGGCCCGGCGCCGGCGAGAAGGCGGACGCGGCCGACCGCGACCCGGTCTCGCTCGCGCCGGGCGATCAGGTCGAGCTGCGGGTGGATCTCACCGCCGCCTGTGCCGACCTCGGGCCGGGAGAGTACCGGTTCGAGGTGAGCTACGTCTCCGCCGTCGGTGATGGGGGGCCCGCGCCGCGCACGAGCCACGGGACGCTGATCGTCGAAGGGGGCGGGCGTGCGGTGGGGCGTGCGGGGCCGGCCACGCCCGGGCGTCGCTCGCCGGAGCCGTGACGGTCGAGGGTGAGCGGGCTCCGAGCGCCGAGGCCGCGGTCCGCGCCGGCGGGAGGTGAACTCCCCGGTCCCCATGGGGTATGCTCCACGGCTCTCCGGAGCCCCCGTGGTCGAACAGCTCTCCGTCTTCCTCGAGAACGAGACCGGCGGCCTCGCCGACGTCGTGGACGTGCTCGCGAAGAGCGCGGTGGACATCCGCGCGCTCTCCCTCGCGGACGAGACGGACTTCGGGATCCTGCGACTCATCGTGAACGAGACCGACCGCGCGACCGCCGCCCTCAAGGACGCGGGGTTCACCGTCCGGAAGACGCCCGTCGTGGCGGTCCAGATCCCCGATCGCCCGGGCGGCCTCGCGACGACGCTCCACGCGCTGCGCGGGATCGCGGTCGAGTACATGTACGCGTTCGTCCGGAAGAGCGGCGAGCAGGCGCTCGTCGTGTTCCGGTTCGAGGATCCCGCCGCCGCCGTCGCGACGCTCGAGAAGGCGGGGGCGAAGATCCTCGGGGCCAAGGACGTCCAGGAGCTCTGAGCCTTTCGAAGCACGTCGCCCGAAGCCGAGAGGGGGCGCAGCGAACCCGAACAGAGGATCGTGATCACGATGACTCCGACGCCCGTACTGCTCGCCCTGGCCCTCGCGGCCGGGCCGTCCCAGGAGCCCATCAAGGTGGGCGCGCTGCTCGCCGTGACCGGCCCCGCCTCCTTCCTCGGGGCGCCCGAGGCCCGCACCCTCGAGATGCTCGTCGAGGAGCTGAACCGGGGCGGCGGCCTCGCCGGGCGCAAGGTGCAGCTCGTCGTGAAGGACACCGGCGCGAGCCCGGAGAAGGCGATCTCCTTCGCGAAGCAGCTCATCGAGGAGGAGCAGGTCTTCGCCATCATCGGCCCCGCCACGAGCGGCGAGACGATGGCGGTGAAGCAGATCGCCGACGAGGCGAAGACGCCGCTGCTCTCCTGCGCCGCCGCCGAGGCGATCGTGAACCCGGTGGCGCGCTACGTCTTCAAGACCGCGCAGAAGGACAGCCACGCGATCCTGAAGGTGTTCCAGCACATGAAGCGGCTCGGCGCGACGCGCATCGGCGTCCTCTCCTCGAACACCGGCTTCGGGAAGGCCGGCCGCGAGGCGATCGCGAAGCTCGCCCCGGAGAACGGCATCCAGATCGCCGCCGACGAGGTCTACGACAAGGCCGCGACCGACCTCACCGCCGAGGTCACGAAGCTCAAGGCGGCGAACGTCCAGGCCATCCTGAACTGGTCGATCGAGCCGGCGCAGGCGATCGTCATCAAGAACGCCCGCCAGCTCGGGATCACGGTGCCGATCTTCCAGAGCCACGGCTTCGCCAACATCCAGTACGTGAAGGCCGCCGGCGCCGCCGCCGAGGGCGTCATCTTCCCGGCGAGCCGGATCGTGGTCGCGGAGGCGCTCCCGGCGAAGCACCCGCAGAAGGCGGTGCTCGTCGCGTACAAGAAGGCGTACGAGGCGCGCTACGGCGAGGACGCGAGCGCGTTCGGCGGCTACGCGCACGACGCGTTCGCGCTGCTCGTGCGGGCGGTGAAGGACGTCGGCCCCGACCGGGAGAAGGTCCGGACCGCGCTCGAGGGGATGAAGGGGTTCGTGGGCACGTCCGGCGTCTTCACCTTCGGCCCGGCGGACCACAACGGCCTCGACATCGAGGCGTTCGAGATGGTGACGGTGAAGGACGGCAAGTTCGTCCTCCTCGGCAAGTAGCGCCCCCGTTCGCGAACCATGGAGGCTCACATGAAGACCCCCCGCTTCGCTGTGGCGGCCGCGCTCCTCGCCGCCGCTTCCCTCGCCGGCGCCCAGGGGAAGGAGCCGCTCAAGGTCGGCGCCCTGCTCTCGGTGACCGGGCCCGCCTCGTTCCTGGGCGCCCCGGAGGCCCGCACCCTCGAGATGCTCGTCGAGGACCTCAACCGGAAAGGGGGCGTGGACGGCCACCGGATCGAGCTCATCGTGAAGGACACCGGCGGCGACCCCGCCAAGGCGGTCTCGTTCGCGAAGCAGCTCATGGAGGAGGACCGGGTCTTCGCCATCATCGGACCGGCGACGAGCGGCGAGACCATGGCGGTGAAGCCGCTCGCGGAGGAGGGCAAGACGCTGCTCCTCTCCTGCGCCGCCGCCGAGGTGATCGTGAACCCCGCGCTGCCGCACGTGTTCAAGGTCGCCCCGAAGGACAGCTTCGCCGCGGAGATGATCTTCCGGCGGATGAAGAAGATGGGCGTGAAGCGGATCGGGTTGCTCTCCTCGAACACCGGGTTCGGGAAGGCCGGCAAGGAGCAGGTCGAGAAGCTCGCCCCCGCGCACGGCATCGAGATCGCCGTCTCGGAGGTCTACGACAAGGCGGCGACGGACCTCACCGCCGAGGTCACGAAGCTGAAGGCGGCGAGCGTCCAGGCGGTGCTCAACTGGTCGATCGAGCCCGCGCAGGCGATCGTCATCAAGAACGCCCGCCAGCTCGGGCTCACGGTGCCGATCTTCCAGAGCCACGGCTTCGCGAACATCCAGTACGCCAAGGCCGCCGGCGCCGCCGCCGAGGGCGTCATCTTCCCGGCGAGCCGGGTCGTCGTCGCGGAGGCGCTCGCCGAGAAGCACCCGCAGAAGGCGGTCGTCGCCGCGTACAAGAAGGGCTACGAGGTCCGCTTCAAGGAGGACGTCTCCACCTTCGGCGGCCACGCCTACGACGCGCTCACGATCCTCGTCCGCGCGGTGAAGGAGGCCGGGCTCGACCGGGAGAAGGTCCGGAGCGCGGTCGAGAACATGAAGGGCTTCGTCGGGACCGCGGGCGTCTTCAACTTCACCCCCGCCGACCACAACGGGCTCGCGCTCGACGCCTTCGAGATGCTGACGGTGAAGGACGGGAAGTTCGCGGTGCTGGGCGACTGACCCTTGGCGCTCGAGCTCGTCCTCCAGTACCTCGTCGCGGGGCTCACCTACGGCACGATCTACGCGGTCGTGGGCGTGGGGTTCAACATCATCTACAACGCCACGGGCATCATCAACTTCGCCCAGGGTGAGTTCGTGATGCTCGGCGGGATGACGGCGGTGACGCTCCACCGCTTCGTCCCGCTCCCCCTCGCCATCGCCGGCGCCGTCGTCGTGACGATGCTCGCCGGCGCCGTCGTGGAGCTCGTCTTCATCCGCTGGCTCGTGAAGCCCACGGTGCTGCGGATGATCATCATCACGATCGGCATCTCGATCGTGGTCCGCGAGCTGGCGCTGCTCGTGTGGGGGGAGGGCGTCCGCGCCCTCCCGTACTTCAGCGGCGACGAGGTCAGCTCGCTCGCGCTCGGCGGCGTGCACGTCTCCCCTCAGGTGATCTGGAGCCTCGGCACCTGCGTCCTGATCGTCGTCTTCCTGCGGTTCTTCTTCCAGCACACCTCGCTCGGCCGGCAGATGCGCGCGTGCGCGGCGAACCGCGACGCCGCGGCGCTCTGCGGCGTACCGACGCGGAACCTCGTCACCCTCTCGTTCGTCCTGTCCGCCGGGATCGGCGCGCTGGCCGGCTGCGTCGTGTCGCCGATCACCTACACCGCCTACAACGTCGGCACGGGCCTCGCCATCAAGGGGTTCACCGTCGCGATCCTGGGCGGCCTCGGGAACTCGACCGCGGCGGTCGCGGCCGGCTTCCTGGTCGGCATCCTCGAGTCGTTCAGCGTCTCGCTGCTGCCGACGGCGTACAAGGACGCGATCTCGGTCGCGGTGCTGCTCGCCATCCTCTTCCTCCGGCCGAGCGGCCTGTTCGGCTCGCGCGAAGCCGCCCGGCTCAAGGCCGCATGACCCGCTACGCCCGCGTCGCGCTGTTCCTCGGGGTCGTCGCGGCCGTGCAGCTCGCCGCGCACGCTGCCGGGAAGCCGTTCTTCCTGACGCAGCTCACGATGGCGGCCTACTACACGCTCGTCGCCGCCGGGCTCTCGCTGCTCATGGGCTACGCCGGGCAGATCTCGCTCGGGCACGCGGGGTTCTTCGCGATCGGCGGGTACGCGAGCGCGTACCTCACCACCGTCGACCTCTCGGCACACCGGGCGCGGCCGCTCGTCGCGCTGCTCGCGCGGCTGCACGTCGTGGTGGCGCGCTCCGACCTGTACGGAGGGGAGTCGCTGTCGTTCCACCCCTGGGCCGCCTTCGTCGTCGCCATCGCGGTGACGCTCGCGGTCGCGTGGCTCATCGGCGTCCCGGTGCTGAAGCTGAAGGGCCACTACCTCGCGATGGCGACCCTCGGCTTCGGGACGATCGTCTACAGCGTGCTGCTCGCCTCCGAGCGCCTCGGCGCGGCGGACGGGCTCGGGTCGGTGCCGCCGTTCCCGGTGCTCCCGGGGCTCGCCGTCGGCGGCGGGCGCGACGGGCGCGTCGCGAACTACTACGTCGCCTGGGGGCTCGTCGCGCTCGCGCTCCTCCTCCTGTCGAACCTCGTCGAGTCGCGGGTCGGGCGCGCGCTCCGCGCCATCCACGGCGCCGAGGACGCGGCCGCCTCCATGGGCGTCGACGTCGCCCGCTTCAAGCTGCGGACCTTCATCCTCTCCGCGGTGCTCGCGGCGACCGGCGGAGTGTTCCTCACCCACTACAACGCCGGGATCGGCCCGGGCGAGGCGGGCGTCATGAAGTCGGTCCGCTACGTCGCCATCGTGGCGGTGGGCGGGATGGGGAGCCTCTGGGGCACCGTCGCGACGAGCGCGGTCCTGACCTTCCTCTCGCTCCGCGGCTACTTCGGGACGCTCGACGACGCCGTGTTCGGCGCGGTGCTCATCCTCGTGATGCTCTTCTCGCCGGAGGGCGTCCTCCGGCTCGACCCGCGCGGCGCCCTCGCCGCCCTGCGCGGCCGGCTCCGCCCGGGGGTCGACGCGTGAGCCTCCTCGAGGTCAGCGGCCTCTCGAAGCGCTTCGGCGGCCTGCACGCGGTGAAGGACGTCTCCTTCCGCGTGGAGAAGGGGACGGTGAAGGCGCTCATCGGCCCGAACGGCGCCGGCAAGACGACGCTCTTCAACCTCGTCTCCGGCGTGCTGCCGCCGGACGCGGGGACGGTCCACCTCCGCGGCGCGCCCATCCACGGGAGCCCGCCCCACCGGATCGCGGCGCTCGGCGTCGCCCGCACGTTCCAGCAGATCCGGCTGTTCGCCCAGATGACGGCGCTCGAGAACGTGATGGTGGGCGCCCACCCGCGGAGCCGGGCCGGGTTCGTCGCCGGCATGTTCCACCTGCCGTGGACCTGGCGCGAGGAGCGCGACATCGAGGAGCGCGCCCGCGAGGCGCTCGACTTCGTCGGCGCGCCCGACCTCGGCGAGCTCGACGCCACGAGCCTGTCCTACGGCCAGCAGCGCGCCGTCGAGCTCGCGCGCGCGCTCGCCGCGGAGCCCGAGCTGCTCCTCCTCGACGAGCCGGCCGCCGGGCTCAACATGCGCGAGACCGCCGACCTCGCGAAGCTCATCGGCCGGATCCGTCACGCCGGGCGTGACCGTCCTCATCGTCGAGCACGACATGGGGCTCGTCATGAACGTCTCCGACGAGGTGGCGGTCCTCTCGTACGGCGAGAAGATCGCCGACGCGACCCCGGGCGCGGTGCAGCGCGACCCCGAGGTCATCCGGGTCTACCTGGGGGACGACGCGTGCTGAGGCTGCGCAACGTCGACGCCGGCTACGGCAAGCTCTCCGTGCTGCGGCGCGTGTCGCTCCACGTGAGCGCGGGCGAGATCGTCACGATCGTCGGGGCGAACGGGGCGGGCAAGACCACGCTGCTCCGCACGATCGCCGGCCTCGTGCGCGCCCGCGCCGGCGAGATCGTCTTCGACGGTCAGGCGATCACGCGGCTCGCGACCGAGCGGATCGTCGCGCTCGGCTGCTCCCTCGTGCCGGAGGGGCGGCAGGTCTTCGCGCCGATGGAGGTGCGCGAGAACCTGCTCCTCGGCGCCCACGTCCAGTACGCGCGGGGCAAGCGGCACGAGGTGGCCGCAGGACCTCGAGCGCGTCCACGGCCTCTTCCCCATCCTCGAGAAGCGCGACCGGCAGCTCGCGGGGACGCTCTCGGGCGGCGAGCAGCAGATGCTCGCGATCGGCCGCGCCCTCATGGCGCGCCCGAAGCTCGTCATGCTCGACGAGCCGTCCATGGGGCTCGCGCCCCTCGTCGTGAAGGACATCTTCGCCATCGTGAAGCGGATCGCGGAGGCGGGGACGACCGTCCTCCTCGTCGAGCAGAACGCGCGCAGCGCGCTCCGGCTCGCCACGCGGGGGTACGTGCTCGAGACGGGGCGGATCGTGCTGCAGGGCACGGCCGAGGAGCTGCTCGCGAACCGCGACGTGCAGCGGGCGTACCTCGGGAGCGATCTCGACGCGGAGAACAGGGTGGGGCCATGAACGGGACCGACACGCGGATCTGGGAACCCCAGTGCGAGTGCATGGACCGGGCGGAGCTCGAGCAGCTTCAGCTCGAGCGCCTCGAGGCGACGCTCACGCGCGCCGTCCGCCACGTCCCGTTCTACCGGCGGAAGTTCGACGAGATCGGCTTCGACCCCGACGACTTCCGCTCGCTCGAGGACCTGCGACGCCTGCCCTTCACGACGAAGGCCGATCTCCGCGAGAACCACCCCTACGGCCTGTTCGCGGTCCCGCTCCGCGACGTCGTGCGGGTGCACGCCTCCTCGGGCACGACCGGACTCTCGACCGCGGTCGGGTACACGCGGAACGACATGCGCACCTGGTCCACGCTGACCGCGCGGGTCCTCGTCGCCGGGGGAGTCACGAAGGAGGACGTCGTCCAGATCGCCTTCGACTACGGCCTGTTCACGGGGGCGTTCGGGCTGCACCAGGGCGCGGAGCGGCTCGGCGCGTCGGTCGTGCCGGTCTCCTCCGCGGACGCGCGGCGGCAGGTCGGGATCATGCGCGACTACCGCACCACCGCGCTCGTGACGACGCCGAGCCACGCGCTCAACATCGCAGACGCGATGATCGAGATGGGGGTGAACCCCGCCGCGCTCTCCTTGCGCCACGGGCTGTTCGGCGCGGAGCCCTGGTCGGAGTCGATGCGCAAGGAGATCGAGGAGAAGCTCGAGATCGTCGCGACCGACAACTACGGGCTCTCCGAGGTGATGGGGCCGGGCGTCGCGGGCGAGTGCCTCGAGCGGAGCGGGCTCCACCTCGCCGAGGACCACTTCGTCTTCGAGGTCATCGACCCCGAGACGCTCGCGCCGGTGCCGCCGGGGCAGGTGGGGGAGCTCGTCATCACGACGCTCACGAAGGAGGCGATCCCGGTCGTCCGCTACCGGACGCGCGACCTCACCGCGATCCTGCCGGAGCCGTGCCCGTGCGGGCGCACCTTCCGCCGGATGGCGCGCGTGAAGGGGCGCACCGACGACATGCTCATCGTGAAGGGCGCGAAGGTGTTCCCCTCCGAGATCGAGGCGGTGCTCTTCGCCGTCGAGGGGATCGCGCCGCACTACCAGGTCCAGGTGGACCGCGACGCGGGCACGGACCGGGTGACGGTCCTCGTCGAGGTCTCCGAGTCGATCTTCTTCGACGAGATGAAGCGGCAGCGGAAGCTCGAGGAGACGATCGTGCAGCGGCTCGCGACCGAGCTCGGCGTCACCGTCGCGGTGAAGCTCGTCGGGAAGAAGACGCTCGAGCGATCCGACGGCAAGGCGCGCCGCGTCGTGGACCGGCGAAAGCTCGACTGAGGACCGCCCTCGCGGTGAATAGCGCCCTGGAAGCGCGCCCCTTTCTTTGGTATGAGCGGAGACCGTGAACTCCACGGTCCGAAGCTACGCGCTCGCAGTCACCGCTCTCGCGCTCCTCCTCGCCGCGTCGCCCGCCGCCGCCGCGAGACCCGTCTCCAGCGGCTCGTCTCCCGGCCCTGGATCGCAGTCGCTCTCGGTGTGGGGGGTGCTCGACCCCGGGCCGTTCGACGGCATCGGGGCCGGCGCGCGATTCACGCTGCCGCTCGTACCGGAAGGCATCCTCCACGCGCCGCGGGTCAAGGACGAGCTCACGCTCGAGCTCGGCGCCGACTTCGTCCACTACGGCATCCGCGCGAACTACGGCGGGTACTGGGACGGGTTTCGGTACGTCGACGGGTACGTGGACTACAGCTGGAACGGCATCCTCGCCGTCGGCGGGGTCACCTGGAACTTCTGGCTCACCCCGAAGCTTGCGCTCTACCCGAAGCTCGACCTCGGCTATCTGTTCGGGCAGTACAGCGGGTGGAACGACCAGTACAACGGCTACGGCAGCTACGGGCGCGCGAGCTTCGGCGGCGTGTTCCTCCAGGGCGCCGCCGGGCTGATCTACCGGTTCCAGACGGTCGCGCTGCGGGTCGAGCTCGGCTCCGGGCTGCTCCGGCTCGGCGTCGGCTTCCCGTTCTGACCTTCTGACCGCCCGCCGCGGGGCTGCGCGGACGCGGCACGTCACCCGCCCGCGGCACGTGGGGCGCGAGCAGGGGGCCCGCATCTCGTGGTACCGGTACGAGCGAACCCTACCTCGGACCCGAGATGACCCCGGTGCTCTTCACCCCCGCGTCGGCCTCTGCGCTGCTCAGCGCCGCGGTGAGCCTGTTCTCGGGTCTCGGCGCCCACCTGCTCGGCCGGGCGCCGGACTGGGACGACGTGAAGCCGCTCGCGGCGGTCGGGTTCACCGGCGCGCTCGTCGCCGGCTGCAACTTCACCGCGACGCTCGACGTCCCGCTGCCGGTCTACGCCTGGACCGGGCGGCTTCAGGTGGTCGCGGTCGCGCTCCACATCGCCGCCTGGTACCGGTACGCCCTGCAGTGGGTGCGGACGTTCGGCCCCGAGCGCGTCCGCCTGCTGCTCGCGCCGCTCCTCCTCGCCGGGGCGGCCGCGCTCGTGCCCGGGGTCGTCTACGTCGACGCGGTCACGCTGCGCACCGTCGGCTGGCTCGGGGTGGTCTACCGCGACCCGGTGCTCGCGACGCCGGGCGCGCTGGTGTTCGCGGTGCTCGCCGCCTACGGCGCCGGCGGCGTCGCGCTCGTCGTCGCGGCGGGCCGGCGCGGGCTCCCGTTCCCGCGCACCCACGTCGCGGTCCTCGCCGTGCTCGTCGCGATGGGCGCGCACGACGCCATCGTGATCGGCGGCCTGTCCCTGCCGACGCCGTACCTGCTCGACTTCGCGTTCTACGGGCCGGCCGCGGTGATCGCCGCGATCACGCTGAAGCGCGTCGTGCAGACCGCGAACGCCCTGCACCGGCTGCGGGCCGGCCTGGAGACGGCGGTCGTCGACCGGACGCGCGCGCTCGAGCAGAGCCAGGTCTCCCTGGCCCGGGCGGAGCGCCTCGCCGCGCTGGGCCAGTTCTCCGCCGGCTTCGCCCACGAGGTGAACAACCCGGCCGCCGTCATCTCGGCGAGCCTCGAGCACCTCGCGGGCGAGCTCCGCGACGACCCGCGCGACCAGGTCTGGGCGAGCCTGCAGGACGCGCGCGCGGCGCTCGCCCGCGTCACCGCGCTCACGCGGGAGCTCCTCGTCGCCGGCCGCGTCGCGCACGGGCCGCGCGAGCCGCTCGTCGACGTGCGACTCGCGCCCGCGGTGGAGGCGGCGCTCATCGCCGGTCGCGCGCGCGGCGTCGATCGGGTCGCGCTCGACGCGGCGCTGCCGCCGGGGCTCACGGTCGCCGCCCGGGAAGAGGCGGTCGTGCAGGTCCTCTCGAACCTCGTCGTGAACGCCATCCAGGCTTTCCCGGAGGGGCGGGCCGGCACCGTGCGCATCGGCGCCGAGGCCGAGGGCGACCGGGTCCGGATCGTGGTGGCGGACGACGGCGAGGGGATGAGCGAGGAGATGCTCCTCCACGTGTTCGAGCCGTTCTGGAGCGCGAGGCGCTCGGGGGCCGGCTCCGGGCTCGGCCTCGCGGTCTCCCGCGGCCTCGTCGCGCAGATGGGCGGCGCGCTCCGCTTCGAGAGCGAGCCCGGCAAGGGGACGCGCGCGATCCTCGAGCTCGCCCGCGGCGCGGCGGTCGCGCCCGAGCCGACGGCGGACGCCGGCAGCCGGCCTGGCCCCGTCGCGCGCCGCGCCCGGATCCTCGTCGTGGACGACGACCCGCAGGTGCTCCGCGCGATCGCGCGGTTCATCGCGACCGAGCACGACGTGAGCGTCGCGCCCGGGGCTGTGGAAGGGGCTCTCCGCGCTGACCCGCGAGCCGTGGGACGTCGTGCTGTGCGACGTGATGATGCCGATGGGCGGCGGGGCGCGGTTCTGGGAAGAGCTGCTCCTGCGCGCGCCGGAGGTGCAGGGGCGCGTCGTGTTCATGACCGGCGGCGCCGCGACCGAGGCCGCGCGCGAGTTCCTCGTCCGGCAGCCTCAGCCGGTGCTGCTGAAGCCGTTCGACCTCGCCGCGCTGCGGGCGGTGCTCGGGCAGCTCGGCTTCGACCCTGGCGCCGCGCCCGAGCGCCCGCGCGGGTCCGACCCGGCGGTCGTCGGCAAGTTGCGGCTCCGCTGAACGTCGGGCGGTGGCCGCCCGGCACCCCGTGAGCTCAGGGACCCGACGGCCGCGCGGCCTCGGCGGACGGCGCCGGATCGCACGGTGCGGCGTGGGGCAGGTCGCAGCCGTCCCGGCGTGCGGCCCTCACGATCTTCGTGGCACGCCGGGCGCGCGCCTCCTTCGCCCGCGCCGTGGTGAGCTTCGGGTCCGCGGGGCCCGCCGTGGCGGGCTTCTCGGGCGGAACCGCCGCCGGCCCGGTCTTCCCGGGGTCGCTCGCGGGCGGCGCGGCGGGCGTCGCCGGGGCCGTCGAGGAGGCGGGGGAGGCGGCGCCGGCGCGGTCGGCGCCGCAGGGACGACGAGCGACGCCCGCGAGGCGGGCCCGCCCGCCCCGGCCGGGGACGACCCGCTCTCGCTCGCGAGGGTCGCGCCGCTCTCGTTCGAGGCGATGCCGTCGTTCGTCGAGCTGGAGGTCGCGAACGCGGAGGCGTTGCCGGGCGGCTTCTGCGCGGCCTGCCCGAGCCACTCGGCGATCTGGTGGTGGCTCTCCTGGAGCTTCGCGCGATCGCGCTCGGCCTCGCTGCGGAGCGCGTCGCGCTCGGCGGAGAGCTCGGCGACCCGCGTCCGGAGCGTTCCGGCGTCGGTCTCGGTCCCGATCACGGTCCGCGCCTCCTCCATGCAGCTCCGCTGGATCTCCTGCTGGGGCGGCTGGGGCGGGGAGGGGGCCTTCTTCGACCAGGCCTCCATCGCGCGCACCTGCCAGCGGTGGTCGGCCTGCGCGGCGCACTCCTGGACGAGGCGGGTGAGCCGGTCCTGCGACCACTGCGGCTGCGGCCGGACGCAGGGCCCGATGTCCTCGACCACGCGGCCGAAGACCTTCTCGGTCCGCCTCACCCAGCAGCCGTCGCGCTGGACCATCTTCACCGACGTGCAGCCGCCCGCCGCGACCGCGAGCAGGGCCACCCCCACGAGACGCCGCATCCCGCCCCCCTCCGGTCCCGCGCGCGCGGGGCCGCCCTCGGGAAGCTAGGGAGCGGGGAGGCGAAGGCGCATAGCCCCGGACGGACGGGCCGTGCGGCGATCACCGAACGGGTCGGGAGCTCGGGGACGTCGAGCTCCCGAAGCCATCGGCCCGCGAAGGTTCGACCTGGCGGTCGGCGAGGGCGCCGAACGCGTGCCGAGGCTCACCGCGCCGAGCGACTCACTGGCCCGTCCAGTCGCCGTCGTACTGCACGCAACCCGATCTCACGTCCGGGAGATATGGAGTCATCAGGGGAGCGTAGTAGGCTTCGGAGTAGACGAACCCCGACGAGTGCGAACACTTGCCAATCTGGTCCCTGGTCCTGCATGTCGCAAGCGTCGACCAGGTCCCGCCTCCGTTCATGCAGTACCAGCTCTCGTCATTGAGCATCGCGTCGTCGAAGCCCGCGATGTAGGTGAAGCAGGTGCCGTCGTTCGGGCGGCTACACGTCGCCTGGAACCCGGCTCCCGCCCCGCCCAGCAGTCCGATCACTCGAGCCGGCAGCACGCTGCCCGCCGTAGAGCCGTTCCCCAGCTGGCCTTGGTCATTCCTTCCCCAGCACAGCACGCGGCCGTTCGCGATCGCGCAGTTGTCGATCGTAGCCGGCCGAGACGGCCTCGACCCCGTTCCACAGCTCGTAGACCTCGACCGGGGAAGGACTGAGGTTCCCGGGCCCAACGGTGCCGTCCCCGAGCTGGCCGAATTCGCTGCTCCCCCAGCACCGCGCCGCGCCGTTCACGAGCGCGCACGTGTGGGACATGCCTGCCTCGAGCGTCTGGACGCTGTCCCAGAGCCCGATGACGTCGACCGGGTACGCGCTGAGGGCGCCTGGTCCGGATAACCCATTCCCGAGCTGGCCGAGCTCGGCGTTCCCCCAGCACCGGGCCGCGCCGTTCACGAGCCCGCAGCTGTGACTGGCGCCCGCCGAGATGGCCTGCACGCCCCTCTCGAAGCCAAGGACCTGGACGGGGACCGCGCTCATGTAGGAGCCGCCGTACGAGCCATCCCCGAGCTGGCCGCATGTCACCGTTGCCCCAGCACGAACCGGCGCCGTTCTGGACGGCACACGTGTGCCACACGCCTGCGGAGATGACCTGCACCCCGGAATCCAGCCTGTACACCGGGACCGGCACGGAGCTGCTCGTGGCCGAGCCGTCGCCGAGCTGGCCGGAGCCACCGTCTCCCCAGCAGAACGCGCGGCCATCTGCGATCGCGCAGGTATGGTACAGCCCGGCCGAGATGGCCTGGACGCCGCTCGAGAGGCCCTGGACCGGGACCGGTCTGGGAGCTGGACGAGCCGGGTGAGCCGTTACCGAGCTGGCCGTATAGATTGTCGCCCCAGCACACGGCGCCGCCGTTCACGATCGCACACGTGTGGTACACGCCCGCCGAGACCGCCTGGACGCCGCGCGACAGGCCGGAGACCGGGACCGGCACCGGGCTGTACGCGCCCGAGGCGCCGCCATCCCCGAGCTGGCCGTGTGAGTTGGAGCCCCAGCACTGCACCCCGCCGTTCACGAGCGCGCAGGTGTGCATGAAGCCGCCGTCGACCTTCGCGAGGTGGTTCGAGAGGCCAGCGACGGGGACCGGCTCGGGCCTGTCCGCGCCATCACCGTTCCCGAGCTGACCCCGCTCGTTGATTCCCCAGCACAGAACGGCGCCGTTCGCGAGCGCGCAGGTGTGCTCGTAGCCCGGAGCGATGGCGACCGCGCCATCCCACAGCCCCGAGACCTGGACCGGGACGGCGCTGCTCGCGAAGGAGCCGTCGCCGAGCTGACCTCGAGAATTCCTCCCCCAGCAGAGGGCGCTGCCGTTCGAGAGCGCACAGGTGTGGTACGTGCCGCCGGTGATAGCCTGAACGCCGCTCCAGAGCCCTTGGACTTGGACCGCAATGGGACTACCGGGCCCAAAGTTGCCGTCCCCGAGCTGGCCGTCCTCATTCCAGCCCCAGCACCTGGCGCCGCCGTTCACGAGCGCGCAGGTGTGGTTCTGGCCTCCCGCGATCGCTTGCACCCCGGTCTCCAGCCCCCGACCGGAACCGGGAACGGGCTGCTGGTGCCGATGGAGCCGTCTCCGAGCTGGCCGAACTGGCTATTGCCCCCAGCAGTGGGCGCCGCCGTTCACGAGCGCGCAGCTGTGATACCCGCCTGCCGAGATGGCCTGGACCTCTCCGTAAAGCCGCCATGACCTGCACGGGCATCCGGCTGCCGGCGAACTCGCCGGCCCCGAGCTGGCCCGAAAAGCCGTTTCCCCAGCACCAGGCGCCACCCGCCTGAATGGCGCAGGTGTGGAAATCGCCCGCGGAGATCGCCTGCACTCCGCTCGAGAGCCCGTTTACCGGGACGGGCGATGCGCCACCGGGATAGCCGTAGGAAGCGTGCCGAGCTGGCCCTCCGAATTGGAGCCCCAGCACAAGACGCCGCCGTTGACGAGCGCGCACGTGTGGTACGCCCCCGCGGTGATCGCCTGGACCCCGCTCGCGAGGCCATCGACCGGTACGGGCACGGGGCTGTACGAGCCCCAGGAGTTGCCGTTGCCGAGCTGGCCGTCCGAGTTGGAGCCCCAGCACTCGACGCCGCCGTTCACGATGGCGCAAGCGTGGAACTGGCCGGCGGCGAGGGCGCCGGTCGTGCCCACCACGACGTCGACCTTCACCGTGATCATGACCGGGGCCTGGGTCGACCCTCCGGAGTTCGCCGCGGTCACGGTGTAAGTGATCGTGGGGCTGCCGACGGCGGGCATCCCGGAGATCACGCCGGTGGCGCCGTCGAACATCAGTCCCGGCGGCAGCGAGGGCGAGATCGCGTAGGACGCGACCGCCCCGCCCCCGCTCGACGGGTAGTTGTCCTCGATGGCGACGCCCGTCGTATAGACCGCCGGGTTCGCGAGTACGTCAGGGCGGCCGGCGGCCTGTCGTTCACCGTGATGGTCAGGCCGACGGTGGTCGAGCCGCCGGAGTTGGTGGCGGTCACCGTGTAGGTGGCGCGCGGGGCCGAACGTGGTCGGCGTCCCGGAGATCACGCCGGTCGTGGCGTTCGAGGCCCAGGCCCGCCGGCAGCGGCGGGCGAGACCGAGTAGGACACGGCGACCCCGCCGCTGTTGGTCGGGTAGTTCTCCGGGATGGCGATGCCCATCGTGTAGACCGCCGGGTTATACGAGTACGCTCAGGTTGCTCGGGGCCCGGTCGTTCACCGTGATGGTCAGGCCGACGGTGGTCGAGCCGCCGGAGTTGGTGGCGGTCACCGTGTAGCGTGCGCAGCCGCGACGATGGCGGTGGGAGTGCCCGAGATCACTCCGGTCGCCGTGTCGAGGCTCGAGGCCCGCCGGCAGCGCAGGGCGAGACCGAGTAGGACACCACGGCGCCGCCGAAGCTCGCTCGGCACGTTGCTCGGGATCGCGACGCCCCTCGTGTAGACCGCCGGGTTCGTCGAGTACGTCAGGCTGATGGGCGCGGCGTCGTTCACCGTGATGACGAGGCCGACGGTGGTGGAGCCTCCGGAGTTCGTCGCGGTCACCGTGTAGGTGGCCTGGGCGGCGAGGGCGGTCGGCGTCCCGGAGATCACGCCGCGTCGACGTGTTCGAGCTGCAGCCCGGCGGGGAGCGCCGGCGAGACCGAGTAGGTGACGACCGCTCCGCCGGTGCTGCTCGGGGTGTTCGGGCTGATCGGCTGCCCCTTCGTGTAGACCGCCGGGTTCGTCGCGTACGTCAGGTTGCTCGGCGCGGACGTCGTTCACCGTGATGACGAGCGTGACGGTCGTGCTGCCGTCCGGGTTGCGTCGCGGTCACGACGTAGCTGGCGGTCGCCTGACCTCGGCGGTCGTGCCCGAGATCACGCCGGAGAAAGGATCGAGCGTCAGGCCCGCGGGCAGGGTGGGCGAGACCGAGTACGTCACCACGGCCCCGCCGCTGCTCGTCGGCGAGTTCGCTGCGATGGTCTCGCCGATCGTGTAGACCGCCGGGTTCGTCGAGTAGGCGAGGTTGGTCGGCGGGACGTCGTTCACCGTGAGGACGAGGGCCGACGGTGGTGGAGCCTCCGGAGTTCGTCGCGGTCACCGTGTAGGTGGCCTGCGCGGCGACGGCGGTCGGGGTCCCGGAGATCACGCCGGTCGTCGTGTTCAGGGTCAGGCCCGCGGGCAGGGCGGGCGAGACCGAGTAGGACACCACCGCTCCGCCCAGGCTCGCTCGGGGCGTTGTTCGCGATGGCGAGTGCCCTTCGTGTAGATCGCCGGGTTCGTCGCAGTAGGTGAGGTTGCTCGGCGCGACGTCGTTCACGGTGATGACGAGGCCGACGCGTGGTGGAGCCTCCGGAGTTCGTCGCGGTCACCGTGTAGGTGGCCTGGGCGGTGACGGCGGTGGGGGTCCCCGAGATCGACGCCGGTCGAGGTGTTCAGGGTCAGGCCCGCCGGCAGCGCGGGCGACGACCGAGTAGGACACCACCGCGCCGCCGGTGCTGCTCGGCGTGTTGTTCGCGATGGCGATGCCCTTCGTGTAGACCGCCGGGTTCGCTCGAGTACGCGAGGCCGCTCGGGGCGACGTCGTTCACCGTGATGACGACGCCGACGGTGGTGGAGCCGCCGGAGTTCGTCGCGGTCACCGTGTAGGTGGCCTGGGCCGGCGACGGCGGTCGGGGTGCCCGAGATCACGCCGGTCGTGGTGTTCAGGTCAGGCCCGCCGGCAGCGCCGGGCGCGACCGAGTACGACACCACCGCGCCGCCGGAGCTGCTCGGGGTGTTGCTCGCGATGGCGATGCCCTTCGTGTAGACCGCCGGGTTCGTCGCGTACGTCGAGGCCGCTCGGCGCGACGTCGTTCACCGTGATGACGAGGCCGACGGTGGTGGAGCCGCCGGAGTTCGTCGGCGGTCACCGTGTAGGTGGCCTGGGCGGTGACGGCGGTCGGGGTCCCCGAGATGACGCCGGTCGTCGTGTTCAGGCTCAGGCCCGCCGGCAGCGCCGGCGAGACCGAGTAGGACACCACCGCTCCGCCGGAGCTGCTCGGCGTGTTGCTCGCGATCGCGACGCCCTTCGTGTAGACCGCCGGGTTCGTCGAGTACGTGAGGCTGCTCGGCGCGACGTCGTTCACCGTGATGACGAGGCCGACGGTGGTGGAGCCCCCGGAGTTGGTCGCCGTCACCGTGTAGGTGGCCTGGGCGGTGACCGCGGTCGGGGTGCCCGAGATGACGCCGGTCGACGGTGTTCAGGCTCAGGCCCGCCGGCAGGGCGGGCGACACCGAGTAGGACACCACGGCGTCCGCCGAGCTGCTCGGCGTGTTGCTCGCGATGGCGACGCCCTTCGTGTAGACCGCCGGGTTCGTCGCGTAGGCCGAGGTTGCTCGGCGCAACGTCGTTCACCGTGATGACGACGGCCGACGGTGGTGGAGCCTCCGGAGTTGGTCGCGGTCACCGTGTAGGTGGCCTGGGCGGTGATGGCGGTGGGGGTGCCCGAGATGACTCCGGTCGACGTGTCCAGGGTCAGGCCCGCCGGCAGCGCTGGCGACGACCGAGTAGGACACGACCGCTCCGCCGGTGCTGCTCGGCGTGTTGTTCGTGATGGCGACCCCTTCGTGTAGACCGCCGGATTCGTCGAGTACGTGAGGGCTGCTCGGCGCGACGTCGTTCACCGTGATGACGAGGGCAGCGGTGGTGGAGCCGCCGCGAGTTCGTCGCGGTCACCGTGTAGGTGGCCTGGGCCGCGACGACCGTCGGGGTCCCCGAGATGACTCCGGTGGAGGTGTTCAGGGTCAGGCCCGCCGGCAGGGCGGGCGAGACCGAGTAGGACACGACCGCTCCGCCGGTGCTGCTCGGGGTGTTGTTCGTGATGGCGACGCCCTTCGTGTAGACCGCCGGGTTCGTCGCGTACGTCGAGGCTGCTCGGGGCCGCGTCGTTCACCGTGAGGACCAGGTCGACGCTGGTCGACCCGACCGGAGTTCGTCGGCCGTCACCGTGTAGGTGGCCTGCGGCGGTGACGGCGGTGGGGGTTCCCGAGACGACTCCGCTCGTGGTGTTCAACGTGAGGCCGGCGGGCAGGGTCGGCGAGACGGAATAGGACGCGACGGCGCCGCCCGAGCTGGTCGGGGTGTTCGCCACGATCGCGACGCCGGCCGTATGGACCGCCGGGTTCGTCGAGTACGAGAGCCCGCTCGGAGCGACGGGCGGCGCGACGCCTTCGGGGTCGAGCGTGAGGCTGCAGCCCGCCGACGCGATGAGGAACGCCGCGAGCGTCCCGCTGAGCAGGGTGCGCATCAGAATTCTCCGGAGAGGGTCGCGAAGGCGCCACCGGGGACCGGTGCGACCTCGAGCGCCAAGGGGGCGGAGCGGCTCGACATGAAGAGCCAGGTGCCGACGCCGACACCGGCGGCTCCGGCCACGAAGAGGCCGTCCGCCACCATCGACATCGACTTGGCCTTGGACTTGTTCGAGTCGTACGCAGCGAGATCCCCGCTCGCGGACGCTTTCTTCTCCGCGTCGATGGCCGACTTCGCCTGGAGGCCGGCGAGCGCTCCGCCGAGCAGGAGCGCGGCGCCGGTCCCGCCGGAGATGTACGCCCAGCGACGGCGCGCGCCGGCATCGGTCGTCGTCGCGACGCCTGCGTCGCCTCGGACGGGCGCGATGGGGACCGCGGCCGCAGGCCTCGCAGCGAGCTTCGGGTCCGGCTTCGCGTCGACCCGGGTCGGCTCCTTCACGGGGGGCGGCGCCGCGTTGGCGACGGCGGACAGGTCGCGGCCCACCGGCCCGACGAGGTCGTGAACGGCCTTCTGGATCGCGGCGACGAGCCGGCTCTCCTTGCCCTCCACCGTGACCCCGACGCGCGCCCGCACCTTGGCGCGCTTCGCGTCGACGAGCTTCAGGTCGATGCGGAAGAGGTCTCCGAGCCCGCCGAGGGAGCCGACGAGGATGTAGTCCACCCCGAGCGCGCCGCCGATCTCGGCGAGGCAGGTCGAGTCCTCGGCGCAGCCCATCACCTGCTTCTGCTTCTCGAACCCGACGATCGAGTTGATGTCCGACTTCCCGATCACCTCGATGCCCGCGATCGACGCGGCCTCGGTGAGGGCGACCTCGGACAGCAGCTCCGCCTTGGCCGCGTCGGTGCCGAGCGCGCGGATGTCGAGGATTGCGATGCGGATCGTCCGCTGCGGCTGCGCGGGCGCGAACTGCGGCGCGGCGAGCGCGGCGACGACCAGCAGGGTTCGGGCTGCGTGCATGGAACCTCCCCGACGCGAGCGACCGGCGGTCCGGTCTCGCTCGAAGCAACCCTGGGTGCGTCTGGATACGACAGGTAACACTCTCGTGCTCCGATCGGTCAAGTGCCGCGCCCGCGGGACGGTGCACGAGTAGCGCGTCCGCGGGACGACGTCGGTGACCGGGGTCACTCCCCGCGACAGCTCGGATCCGCTAACGTGGCCTCCACATGTCCAGCGTGCGACCGAGTCGCGGCAGCGGAGCCTCGATGCGGATCCCGGTCCTCGTCGTGACGGCGGTCCTTGCGGCCTGCGCCGCCCCCGGAGCGGGCCACCACCGCCGCGCCGCCATCTCGGACGACGGCCGGAGCGCCATCCTCGGCGGCGTGAGCTGGCGGGCGCCGGCGGGCGTGTCCTTCTTCGAGCGGCGGGACGAGCTGCACGTCGTCTCGCTCGTGCCGGGATCCCGTGTTCGACGTCCACGTCCCCCTCGATCCGCGCGGCCGTCCGCTCGCGCCGAGCGACGCGCCGTTCGAGCTGAAGGACGGGGTGATCGTGCTGCGCGACCGGGCGCTCCCCCCGACGGCGAAGCTCGTCGACAGCGGGCAGCTCTACCCACACGACGACCACTTCCACCTGACGCACCGCTGGGTGAACGAGGACTGGCAGGCGCTCTACGCGGCGAAGGAGGACGGCTCGCACGTCCCGGCGGCGATGCGGCCCGTCGCCGCCTTCCTGCTCGCCTCGCTGCTCGATCTTCGCCTGCCGGGGCGCACCGAGCAGGCGACCGCCGCCGCCATCCGTCGCATGGAGACGATCGTCTCGCGCGCACGGCGCGGCGTGGACGCGGGGCTCCCGACGAAGCAGATCGTCGCGATGGTGCTCCACGACTTCGAGATCCTCGACGAGGGGCGGACGCTCAGCATCGACGGCCGGCAGCTCCGCGCCGCCGAGGGGGTGAAGTTCGCGCAACTGCCGGGATCACTTCCACGTCGAGCAGGCCGCGGGGAAGTGGGTGCACCCCGTCGCCGTGGCGAGCTCCGAGCCCGGGAAGTTCGAGCTCCCGTCGTCGGTGTTCTACGAGGAGACGGACGGGACCGTCGCGGAGCGCCCGGGCGCGACCGCATGGCGCGAGCTGCTCGGGCAGGAGCACATCCACCTCGTCGGCGACGCCTGGTTCCTGTCCGAGCGCTACCCCGCGCCGGGGTTCATCCGGCTGCAGCGGGCCGCGAACGACGAGGCGGTCCCACAGGTCCTCCGCGAGGTGGCGCGCCGGAGCGTCATCGACTTCCTGAAGGTGAAGCTCGACGTCTCGGCCGAGACGGCGTTCCGCGGCCAGCTCGCGACGCTCGACCAGGCGATCGACCTGCGCTGGCGCGAGGTCGAGGCGCAGATCGGGGCGGCGCGGGCCGGGCGCAGGCGCTGATCCCGGCGCCCGCCGGGGGCCCCGTCACTCGTGCTCGGGAGCGCGCGCGGCGCGGCCGCCGGCTTCGCGGTGGCACCCGCTGGCTCCGCCGCGTGGAGCGGGTCGCGCGCCCCGCCGCGACCTCCCCGTGGCGCGGGTCGATCCGCTACGCTCCCCCTCCGCCGCTCGCGTCCGGGAGGATTCGATGACCTGCCTCGCAGCCCTGCTCGCCGCCGCCCTCGCCGTCACCGCCGCGTCTCCGCGGGGCGCCATCGCGACCGCCCACCCGCTCGCGAGCGAGGCCGGCGCCGCGATCCTGCGCGCAGGCGGAAATGCGGTGGACGCGGCGGTCGCGGCGGCCTTTGCGCTGTCGGTGGTCGAGAACCAGAGCTCGGGCATCGGCGGCGGAGGCTTCGCCCTCGTGTACGACGCGAAGGGCGGGAAGATCGACGCCCTCGACTTCCGCGAGGTGGCCCCCGCCCGGGCGCGGCCGGACATGTTCCTGAAGGACGGCGCGCCGCAGCCCGCGCGTTCGCTCGACGGCGGCCTCGCCGTGGCGGTGCCCGGGGCGGTCCGCGGCTACGCCGAGCTGGCGCGGCGGTTCGGGTCGAAGCCGCTGCAGGAGCTGGTCGGCCCGGCGGCGGTCCTCGCCGAGCGCGGGTTCCGGGTCGGGCGCGTCTACGCCGAGGCGGCGACGCGAAGGCTCGGCTGCCTCGCCGCGGATCACGCCGCCTCGCGGGAGTTTCTCGGCAAGGGCGCGGAGGGGAGGCCCGCGCCGCTCCTCCCCGGCTCGCGGCTCGTCCGCGGGGATCTCGCGAGGACGCTCCGCGCGATCGGGCGCGGCGGTGCGGACGCGTTCTACGCGGGGCCGCTCGCGGAGCAGATCGTCGCCGCGGTCCGCGCGCGCGGCGGCGTCCTCTCGAAGGAGGACCTCGCCAGGTACGCGGTCCGCGATCGCGCGCCGCTCGAGGGGCGCTATCGCGGGCGCCGGGTCGTGTCCTTCCCGCCGCCGTCGGCGGGCGGCGCCCTCGTGATCGCGCTCCTCCAGGCGCTCGAGGGAGAGGACCCGCGCGCCGGCGGCTATCGCCCGGAGCGGTTCCTGCACGCGACCATCGAGCTCGAGAAGCGGCTGTTCGCGCGCCGCGCCACCACCTTCGCCGATCCCGCCTTCGCGCCGGGCGTGGGGAAGGCGGTCGAGGAGCTGCTCTCGCGGGCGGCGGCCGAGGCGCTCCGCGCCGAGGTGGGCGAGCGGGCGACGCCGGCGGCCGACGTCTCGGCCGGCCGCGAGGCGCCGCACACGACGCACGTCTCGGTCGTGGACGCGGAGGGAAACGCCGTGTCGCTCACCACCACCGTGAACTACTGGTTCGGCTCCTGCGTCGTCGTGCCGGGGACCGGCATCCTGCTGAACGACGAGATGGACGACTTCGAGGCGGCGCCCGGGGTGCCGAACGCGTACGGGCTCGTCGGCAGCGGGCTGAACGCGCCGCAGCCTGGAAAGATCCCGCTCTCGTCGATGGCGCCGACGTTCCTCTTCGACGCGAAGGGCCGGCTCGAGCTCGTCCTGGGGTCGCCCGGCGGCTCGACCATCCCGACCACCGTGGCGCAGGTGATCGTGCACTGGGTCGACGACGGCATGCGGCTCGACGAGGCGCTCGGCGCCTCGCGCTTCCACCACCAGCACCTGCCCGACGTCGTGCAGGTGGAGCCGAACGGGTTCGAGGCCGCCACGGCGCGCGCCCTCGAGGCGCGGGGCCACGTGCTCGAGCGCTCGCCGCGGCCGCTCGGGAACGCGCAGGCGGTGCGGATCGACTGGGAGACGGGCCTGCGCGAGGGCGCGAGCGACCCGCGTTACGAGGGGGCGGCGGCGATCCCGTGATCCGGATGCGCCGGACGAGGAACGGCCGCGGCGATCACGAGGACCGCCGCGGCCGGGATTTCCTCGCGTCCGGGTCCGGGCCTACTGGGCCAGCGGACCGCCGAGACCGTAGATGGTCTGGGACTGCGTCACGGAGAAGATCTTCTGCGCGGACGACGCGTTCCAGCCCATCATCGCGAACCGCAGCACGAAGGGGTTGTAGCCGAGCGCGACGAGGCCGCCGAGCGCCATCGAGGCGGTGTGGCCGGTGTGGCAGATGATGACGATTGGCGTGCCGTCGAGCGGCAGGCGCGCGAGGTTCTGGGACAGGAAGAGCGTCTCGAGCGGGATGTTCACCGCGCCCGGAACGTGGCCCTTCGCGTAGTCCGCGGTCGGGCGCGTGTCGAGCAGGAACTGGGCGTGCCTGCGTCGATGCGGGCCTTCAGGTCCTGGGCGTAGATCGTCCGGGCGCCCTTCGTCGCGGCGAAGAACTCGGAGAGCCGCTCGGCGGTGTTCGCGTAGATCCCGGGCGGGATGCTGAGCGGGTTCCCCTGCGCGACCTGCGCGGCGTAGTCGCCAGCGCCTTCCGACTCCTGCGCGACGGCGGGGAGCGACAGGGCGACGGAAGCGAACAGTGCAACGAGCTTGATCAACATGATGTGAATTCCTCCTTGAATGGTATCCGGGGATCCATCTGAGCCAAAACGGTGCGACAGGATCCAGGGACACAGCGGTGCGGTGAATAGTCGCACGAAAAGTGACCGTTACTGTTGGTCTTTCGAAACGAACGGTGAATGTGCGCTATTGACACACCGTGTAGCCCTACGCCGAATGGTTAGCGGACCGTGAACGTCATCGGCCGTTGGAGGGATCCGGTCGCGCGCGGTCCCACGCCGCGGAACTCCTGCGGTTTTCACTTTCCGTTCAGAATCTTCTTGATGCCGTCGCTCCAGCGGTGTCCACTCCTGTGCCGCGGCGCCGCACCAATACGGGGTAGTGAAAAGTGGTCCAACGTTCCCCTTCCTCGAGGTCGATACATGCCCAAGCCGTCATCCGTCGGAACGCTCCTGGCTCTGGCCGCGCTGTGCGCCTGCGGAACGGAGGGTGAACCTCGCGGCAACGCGGACGTTTCCAGCGCCGCCGCCGTCACGCCGCCGGGCACGTACGCGGGGAAGATCTACGCCGCGGGTGTGGGCGGACACGCGGCGGTCGTGAGCCTCGCCATCGACCCGAACAACGCCGCGGCCCCGCTCACGGTCTCGCGCCTCGAGCGGATCCGCCTCGGGCCCGCCCAGGACTATGGCTTCCACGACGTCCGGATCGACCGCACGCGCGGCCGCGCGGGCAAGCTGTTCTGGTCGACCATCAACGCCGACTCCACGGGCGGCTACCGGTACGGCCGCGTCGACCTCGCCTCGGGGCGCGTCGACTGCGAGGTGCACATCCCGCTGCCGGCCGGCTCGAACGCCCCCGGCTACTGCGGCTCGGGCCAGAGCGCGGACAAGTACCTGCCCGTCTGGATGGGGGTCCGGGGCTTCGTCGACGTCATCAACAAGGACACCTGCGTCCTCGAGAAGCGCGTGTACCTCGACCAGGTCGCCGGGATGCCGCCGTACTGGTCGATGGCGCACGGGACCAACTCGAAGGACTTCCGCACCATGACGATCGCGCTCAACCTGCTCGACGCGGCGGGCGTCGCCCTGAACCAGGGAATGCTCGTGAACCTCGACATGGCGAGCCTGCTCGCCGGCGCTCCGGTGGCCACCACGATCGGCCCGGCGGTCCAGGGGCCCGCGAAGACGATCTTCTACCGGCAGGAGTGGACGCCGGACGCGAGCACGCTCGTCCAGGGCGGCAAGGCGGCGTTCTACCGGTTCGACGCGAACCTCACCGAGCAGTGCCGCGGCCTGCTCCCGCTCGAGAACGGGAAGCAGACCGAGACGCACGACCTCACGCTCGTGCCGAACAGCGACTACGCGGTGATGCAGATGCGGCGCTGGGTGGACTTCGGGCTGAGCGTCCCGGTGCTCGACGGGCAGCTCCAGCTCGTCAAGGTCAGCACGTGCCAGACGGTCGGAAGCCCCGTCTCGATGTGCGTCGCGTGCCACAACAAGAACGGGATGATCAAGGAGAGCCCGGGTCTCGACGCCCGGTACATCTCCTGCGGTCTCGACTCGACCTGGTAACGACGGAAGCGGCGCCCGGGGGGGCGAATGGTCACACCCCCCGGGTGGCGTAGGGCGCGGCGAGTGAGACCACGTCGCGTGAAGGCGAGCGGAAGCGTTTCGTTTGACGGAATGTGCAGTAACTAGGCGTAAATGTGGGCAGTTACCTTCGTTGACTCGCCTCGCCCGCGAATGTAACTGGATGGCTCGTTCTCGCAGTGCAAACGCTCCCGGCGTGCCCAATGGGGGCCGTCCGAACGGAGGGAACCCGACATGCGCACGCTCCTCGCCGCAGTCCTCGTCGTCTCCTCGCTGGCTTCGCCCGCTCACGCGCAGGAGGCCCCCGTCATCGGGACGGACGCCCTCGCGGCGAAGATGTCCGGGGCTCCGGCGGCCTGGGGCTTCACGCTCGTGGACGCCCGCACCCAGGTCGAGTTCGCCGAGTCCCACATCCCGGGTGCGGCCCTCGTCCCGGCGCGCCTCGTGACGACGAAGCTCCCCGAGCTCGTGAAGGACAAGAGCCGGCTCGTCGTCTTCTACTGCAACGGCCCGAACTGCACGAAGACGGTGAAGGCGGCCAAGGCGGCGCTCTCGGCCGGCTACACGAACATCGCCGAGTACAAGGAAGGGCTCCCGGGCTGGGGCAAGTCGGGCCGCAAGACCGAGGGGAAGCCCATGAAGTCCGTCGAGGTGCCGGCCATCGCTCCCGCGGCGCTGAAGGAGGCGGCCGCGTCGAAGAACCCGCCGTTCCTGATGGACGTCCGCGACCCCGAGGAGTTCGCGAGCTTCAGGATCGCCGGCGCGGTGAGCGTCCCGATCGACGAGATCGCCGCTCGCCTGAAGGAGGTCGCGCCGGGCCGCACCATCGTGATCCTCGACCACGCCGGCCACCAGGCGCCGATCGCGGGCCGCCTGCTGAACCAGCTCGGTCGCAAGGACGTGAAGCGGCTCGACGGCGGCATCCTCCGGTGGCAGTCCGAGGGGATGCAGGTCTCGAAGTAGGCGGGGACCCCTCCATGAGGCTCACGGTCGGCAGGCGGGTCGGCTTCACGTTCGCCGGGCTCCTGCTCGCCGTGGCGGCGCTCGGGGTGTACGGGTTCGTCTCGAACCAGCTCACCGCGACGCAGCTCGGCGAGACGGTCCCGGCGGCGATGGACTGCGCGGTCGCCGCGGGCGAGATGGAGCTGAACGCCCGCGGGCTCGCGCAGGTCTTCGCGGGCCAGGCCGCGGCGGGAACGTCCGATCTCGGGCCGGTCGCCGCGGCGCGCCAGAACTTCGACGCCGCGGTGGCCCGGCTCGAGCGCGCCACCACCACGCCCGACGCCGCCGCGCAGGCGAAGCGGCTCTTCGCCGAGATGGTCGAGAAGGGCGAGGGCATGGTGAAGGCCACCGCCAACCAGGAGTGGCTCGAGGCGGGCGAGCGCGCCAAGGCGTTCAAGACCGTGTCCGCCGCGCTCGCCGAGAAGCTCGAGCGGCTTCGCGTCGACCAGGCGGCGGCGGTGCAGGCGAGCCTCGGCGAGACGCGCACCACCCTCGGCGCCCGCGGCGCCGTCTTCGCGGGAGGGTTCGCCGGCGCGCTCCTCCTCGGCGCGTTCCTCGCGTACCGCCTGCTCCGGAGGGTCGTGACGCCGATTGTCGACCTCTCGGCGGTCGCGCGGCGCATCGCGGAGGGCGATCTCACCCAGGACGTCGCGGTGCAGGGCAGCGACGAGCTCGCCGAGCTGCAGGCCGCGATGCAGGGGATGACCCGGAACCTCGCGCGCGTCCTCGGCGAGGTACGCGCGGGGGCCGACGCGCTCCTCGCCGCGTCGGCGCAGGTCTCCGCCACCGCCCAGACCGTGTCGCAGGGCACCGGGGAGCAGGCGGCCTCCGTCGAGGAGACGACCGCGAGCCTCGAGGAGATGAGCGCGTCCATCACCCAGAACGCCGAGAACAGCCGCGCGACCGAGCAGACCGCGACGGAGGGCGCGCGCGACGCCGCGGAGAGCGGCAAGGCCGTGCGCGCGACCGTCGAGGCGATGCGCCGGATCACCGAGCGCATCACCGTCGTGGAGGAGATCGCCTACCAGACGAACCTCCTCGCGCTGAACGCCGCCATCGAGGCGGCCCGGGCGGGCGAGCACGGCAAGGGCTTCGCGGTCGTCGCGGCCGAGGTGCGCAAGCTGGCCGAGGGGGCGCAGAAGGCGGCGAAGGAGATCGGCGGGGACGCCGGCTCGAGCCTCGCGGTGGCGGAGCGCTCCGGCGAGATGCTCGGCCGCCTCGTCCCCACCATCCAGAAGACCGCCGCGCTCGTCCAGGAGGTGGCGGCCGCGTCACGCGAGCAGACCGCGGGCGTCGCCCAGATCAACAAGGCGATGGGCTCCGTCGACCAGGTGACGCAGCGGAACGCCTCCGCCGCGGAGGAGCTCGCGGCGACGGCGGAGCAGATGTCCAGCCGGGCGGAGGCGCTCCGCCAGCTCATCGAGTTCTTCCGGACCCGCGAGACAGGTCCCGTGCGGCCGACGGCCCGCGCCGCGCTCGCGCCCGCGAGGCGGTCCGCGCTGGGCTGAGGCCGAGACCACTTGCCCTGTTCGCTGCTGCGGCGCGATCAGGGCAACCGGGCTCGGCTGAGCCGCGCGACCGCGTCAGTCCCGCCCGTACCATGTGGACATGGACGGGATGATGGTCGTGGCGGCGGTGGTGTCCCTCGCCTCCGGGCTCGCGCTGGGGCTCCTGCTCGGGTCGCAGCGCCGCGCGGCGGACCTCGCCACGGCACGGGCCGGCGCGGAGCGCTCGGTCGAGCTCGAGCGCGCGCTCGACGTGCAGCGGGCGCGCGTGGCGGACGCGGGCGGGCAGCTCGAGAGGGTCCGCGCGGAGCTCGCCGCGGCGGAGCGCCGCCACGCCGAGGCGTCCGGCGAGCTGGACGCGCTGCGGCGGCGTGCGGAGGAGCTCCAGGCGGACGCGCAGCGGCTCGCGGAGGCCCGCGCGAGGCTCGCCGCGGAGCTCGACGCGGAGCGGAGGGCCGTCGCCGCGCGGGCCGCCGAGGCGGAGCGCACGAAGGAGTCGGTGCGGGCGGAGATCGAGAAGCTCGCCGGGCGGCTGCTCGAGGAGAAGGGCAAGGCGATCCTCGAGCGGAGCCAGGAGGGGCTGAAGGCGTTGCTCGGCCCGGTCGGCGAGCGCCTCAAGGCGTTCGAGGACAAGATCGAGCGGACCTACCTCGAGGAGAACCGCGACCGCGCGAGCCTCCTTCGCGAGCTGAAGCTCCTCCAGGAGGCGCAGGCCACGCTCTCGAAGCAGGCCGACGGCCTCTCCCGCGCGCTCACGGGGGACTCGAAGGTGCAGGGCGACTGGGGCGAGCTCGTCCTCGAGCGGGTGCTCGAGACGGCCGGCCTCATCGCGGGGCAGGAGTACGACCTCCAGGTCTCGCACGTGGACGAGGAGGGCGGGCGGAAGCGGCCCGACGCGCTCGTCTACCTCCCGGACGATCGCGCGATCGTCGTGGACGCGAAGTGCTCGCTCACCGCGTTCGTCGAGGCCATGCGGGCCGACGACCCCGCCGAGCGCGACGCGGCGCTCGATCGCCACCTCGCGTCCCTGCGTGCGCACGTGAAGGGGCTCGCCGGGAAGAGCTACACCGACGTGCTCGAGCAGCGGACGCTCGACATCGTGCTGCTCTTCGTCCCGAACGAGGCGGCGTTCCACGCAGCGATTCCGCGCGCCGCCGGGCTGTACGAGGAGGCGTTCCGGCAGAACGTCGTGCTGTGCAGCCCGACCACGCTGCTCGCCGCGCTCCGCCTCATCGCGCACGTCTGGCGCTCCGAGAAGCAGAACGCGAACGCGCAGCGGATCGCGGACGAGGCGGGGAAGCTCCTCGACAAGCTGTCCGACTTCGTCGGCGACCTCGACCAGCTCGGCGCCCGGCTCGACCAGGCCCAGGTGAGCTTCGCCCTCGCCAAGGGGAAGCTCCAGACCGGCCGGGGCAACGCGATGAAGCGGGCGGCGGACCTCGCGAAGCTCGGCGCCCGGGTGAAGCAGGACAAGCTCCAGCCGCTGCTCCACGCCGCGGGGGAGGACGAGGGCGACGAGGACGCCTCGCCGGCGTCCTCGCATGACTCTCCCTCTCCCTCCGCATCGCGGGGGGAGAGGGCGGGGTGAGGGGGGGCCGCGGCGCTACCGCAGCGCGGGGAAGACGGAGGCGAGCAGCTTCAGGAGCGAGACCTCGAGCTGCCCGGACGCGACCTTCGCTCCGACCGAGCTCACGGTCGCGCGAACGTCCTCCCAGCGGACCTCGCTCACGTTCTTCTTGAGGAGCGCGGCGACCTCGTCCGCTGCCGGTGCCAGCGACCGGAGCTGCTTCCGCACCTCGCCCGCCTCGGCGCGCTCGAGGTGGCGCTCGGCGATCCCGACGAGCACCTCGAAGCGGACGAGGAGCACGTCGGGGTTCCGCCCCGCGCGCGGGACGCCGTCGGCGTCCACGACCTGCTGCTCGAGGAGGTCGCGGTCCGCCGGGTGGCGCACGAAGAGCCCGACGAACCCTTCGCTGCGGTCGGACGCGGGAGTGTGCTTTCGGGCGGCCTCGAGCGCGCGCGGCGCGAGGAGCCGCTTGAGCAGCGCCGGGACGCGCGCGGCGGAGCCTTCGGCGCCCGCGTCGAGCCGGCCCCAGCGGGCGTCCGCGTCGCGCCGGAACGCGCGCGCCTTCGAGGAGGTGACGCTCAGGCGGCGGGCGACGTCGTGGTTCCCGGCGTCGCGAGGGAGGAACCCGTCGCGCTCGAGCAGGTAGAAGACGAGCAGCTCGAGGTCGCGCTTCGAGAGGCTGCCGAACCCGACCACCACGGCATTCTCGACGAGCGACCGCGCGAAGGCGGCCGGATCACGGAGCTCGTTCACGCTGACCCCCTCTGGCTGGTACACGGTTCTACACCGCGGGCGAACCGCCGGGGGCGTCGCCGGCTCCCACGAGGCACGAATGATCGAACGGACCCCAGACCGCGCCGCACTCGTCCACCACGCGCTCCGCCTCGAGTACCTCACCGTCGGCTGGAACGTCGTCGAGGGCGTGGTCGCGATCGCGGCGGCGCTCGCGGCGGGGAGCGTCGCGCTCCTCGGGTTCGGGATCGACAGCTTCGTCGAGTGCGCCTCGGCGGCGGTGCTTCTCTGGCGACTCCTCGGGGAGCGGCGCGGCCTCGACGCGGACCGCATCGCGGCCCTCGACCGGCGCGCGCACCGCCTCGTCGCCGCCTCGCTCTTCCTCCTCGCCGCGTACGTCGCGATCGATGCCGCTCACGCCCTGTGGGCGCGGGAGCGACCCGACCCGAGCGCGGTCGGGATCGCGCTCACCGCCGTCTCCATCGTGGCGATGCAGTGGCTCGCCCGCGCGAAGCGGCGTGCCGCGGCCCGGCTCGGGAGCCGCGCGCTCGAGGCCGACGCGTTCCAGACCACCGCCTGCTTCTGGCTGTCGGTCGTCACGCTCGCGGGGGTCGGCATCAACGCTGCGCTCGGCTGGTGGTGGGCGGATCCGGTCGCCGCGCTCGTGATGACCGGCTTCATCGGATGGGAGGGGCTCGAGGCGTGGCGCGGCGAGGACTGCGGCTGCGCACCGGCGCCCGAGCTCGCCGGCCACCCTGCGGACGTGGCGCCCGCGTGCGGGTGCTCGGGCGGGTGCGGGGGTGCGGCGGGCGCGGGACCGCCGGCCGTGCGCTGAGCGTGTGGCCCGAAGACGGCGCCGCGCCGGCGAGGACCTGGGGTCCCCGGCGGCGCGGCGGGTGCGACGGCGCTGGCGTGCGAGCTGCGTGCTAGCTGGGATTCGGAACGTCGATGTGCAGCTCGACGCGGCGGTTCTTCGAGCGTCCGTCGGCCGTCGCGTTGTCGGCGACCGGCTTCGTCTCGCCGAGGCCCTCGATGCTGATCTGGGTGTCGGCGACGCCCCGCGAGACGAGGATCGCCTTCACGGCGTTCGCGCGCCGCTCCGACAGGCCCTGGTTCAGCTTCGTGTCGCCGGCCGAGTCCGTGTGCCCCTCGACCCGGACGCGGTCGTCCGTGTACTTCGCCAGGATCTCGCCCATCTTGCCGAGCTCCGTGACGCCCTCGGGCTTCACGGTGTCGCTGCCCGTGGCGAAGAGGATGTCGTTCTTCATCTGGACGAGCAGGCCGTTCTCGGTCTTCTTCACCTCGGCGACCTTCTCGAGCTCCTTGCGCTGCTTGTCGAGGTAGAGGCCGACCGAGCCGCCGGCGAGCGCGCCGACGCCCAGGCCGATGAGCGCTCCCTTCTTCCCGCCTATGAGCGCGCCGACGCCCGCGCCGGCAGCGCCGCCGAGGCCGGCCCCGATGGCGGTATCGCGTCCGGCGGTCGCGCACCCTGCGATGAGGATGGCGCTGAGCGCGGCTGCGGTGGAGGTGAGGGTCGCGCGAGTCATGGTGTCTCCTGTTGAATGAGCGGTGGTGTTACCGGGCCCTTTCCTAGCGCACGGCCGGGCAAGAGGACAAGGAACGTCCGGTGTGCCAGGCGTGCGCCCCCTCGCTTCCCAGCGGCAAGCCCGCGCTCCGCTCGCCCGGCATTCGCAGGGTCGAACGGGGAGCGGCACGAGGGATCGCGGGGAGAAGGGGCGTGAAAACACCGCTGCCTCGTCGCCCGGCAGCGCCGGGCCACGCGCGCGGCGGGGGTCGCGAGCGCTTCGATCGTTTCCGGGGTCAACCGCCGATCACGACGTTCCATGCCCGGACGCGGTGCCCGGTGACGACTCCGTTCTTCACGTACGGATCGTTCTTCACGAAGGCCTCGACCTCCGCGGCCGAGTCGACCTTGAAGACGAAGACCGCGCCGTCGCTCGGCGGGTCGAAGGCGCCGGCGAGGAGGAGCTTGCCCTGGGCCTGGAGCGCCTTCGCGTTCGCGAGGTGCTCGGCGCGGAAGGGCGTGCGCTTCTCGAGGACGTCCGGGACGTAGTCGTAAGAGAGGATGAAGTACATGCGGATGTCCTAGCATGCCCGGCGAGCGCCGGCAGGCCCGGGTACGTGGTCGCGCACGGCGCGCGGCGAGAGGGCTCAGCGGCCCCGACGCGCTCATCATCACGAGAGCGCAGCGCGACGCCGCGCCGCTCACGTGCGCGGGCGAGTCGTTCACGAACGCGGGCGACGATCCGTACCTGCAGGACGTGGCGTTTTGAGCCGCGTGCGCCCTGCATCGAGACGCCGCCGCGCCGTCTCCTTCCGGGAGGCCGACATGCCGTGGGTCTCGATCGTCGTTGCGCTGCTCCTCGTCGCGCCCGGCGTCGCCCGTGCGCAGGTCTCGCTCGGGCTCCGGGCGGGGTACGCGGCCGCGCGCGGCGACGTGGGCGGCGAGCTCGAGATGGCGGAGTGGGTGAGCGGCCAGCTCCCGGTCCAGGCCGACCTCCTCGTTCGCGTGAGCCGGCGCGTCTCGGTGGGCGCGTACGCGTCCTACGGGTTCGGGCTCGCGAGCGGCGAGGCGAAGTTCCTCTGCGATCTCCTCGGTTGCACGCCGGGCGTCGTCCGGGCCGGCGTTCAGGCGGTCTACGAGCTCCCCGCGCGCGCGGTGGCCCCGTGGGTGGGAGCGGGCTTCGGGTACGAGTGGAACATCACGAGCTTCGCCCCGCATCAGGCTGGGCCGCCGCAGGTGACGCTCGGCGGCGTCGAGTGGCTGAGCGTCCAGGGCGGCGTCGATCGCCGGGTCGCGCGCCGGCTCGTCCTCGGCCCCTTCGTGATGGCGTCCCTCGGCCGATACGGCTCCGGGAGCGTGGTGTCGGGGGGCTTCGGCGGAGCGCCCTCCGAGAGAGCGTTCCACGGATGGTGGCAGCTCGGGGTTCGCGCGCGGTTCGACCTGTAGGGAGGCGGGCGGCAGCCGCCCGGCACGCCCTCGACCCGGCGTCGCACTCCGCTACTCCGCGCTCGCCGCGTCGCCTGGCTGCAGCTTGCCCTCGTGGCGCTCCCGGGCGACGTGGGCGTCGGGGCCGAAGGGGTGGCCGCCGAAGCCGTGACGCATGGCGGCGATGGCGCGCGCCCAGGGCTTCTCGCCGTCGCGCGAGGCGAGGAGCTGCATGACCGACTGCGCGATGACCGGCACCGGGACCTCGAGCCGGAGGGCGTCCTCGACGAGCCAGTTCACCTCGCCGGTGTCCTCGACGTAGGGCGGGACGCGGGTGAGGTCGCCCTGCTCGCGGAAGTGCGCCTCGAGCAGATCCACGAGCCACGAGCGGATCACCGACCCGTTCCGCCAGCACCGGAGCACCTCGGCGAGCGGGAGCCGCTCGCGGTAGGCCTCGAGGAGCGCGACCCCCTCGCCGAGGGCCTGGAGCATGCCGAACTCGATCCCGTTGTGGACGAGCTTCGTGAAGTGCCCGGCGCCCGGGCCGCCCGCGTGGACCCAGCCGCCGGGGACCGCGAGCTCCTGCAGAAGCGGCGCGACGCGGGCGACCGCGTCGGCTTCACCGCCTGCCATGAAGCAGGCGCCATGTCGCGCGCCGTCGACGCCGCCGCTCGTCCCGAGATCGACGAGGTGCACGCCGCGCTTCGCGAGCCGCTCCCCCCGGCGCCTCGAGTCGCCCCAGTACGAGTTCCCGCCGTCCACGAGGACGTCGCCCTCCGACGCGGCGGCCGCGAGCCCGTCCAGCACCTCGTCGACCGCGCGGCCGGCCGGGACGTAGACGAGCACGGCCCGCGGGCGCTCGAGCGCGTCGAGCAGCTCCGGCAGGTTCGCCGCCTGGACGAGCCCCGCGCTCACGAGCTCCGGGCGCGCCCCGCCCGCGGTGAAGCCGGCGACGCGGATCCCTTTCTCGAGCGCCTGCAGCGCGAGCCCGCCGCCCATCCGCCCGAGCCCGACGACACCCATCTCTCGCTTCGCGGCCATGCCCGCCTCCCATGGAGAGGATGCCCCTCGACGCGGGCGCGTGACGGCGGCGCCTGCGTGCGGCCGGACCCGCCTCCGGGGCTGCACGCCGGCCCGGAAACGGGTAAAAGGTCTGCGTTCGAGGCAGGCAAGGCCCTATGGCTCAGGTGGCCGGGGGTTCGGGGCGTTACCCGGCCCCGTACGAGTTTCGTCGGTTGGCGCGGTAACGTTCGTGTGCAAGGCCCCGTAGCTCAGGTGGATAGAGCGGCGGTTTCCTAAACCGTAGGCCACGTGTTCGAGTCACGTCGGGGCCACTTTTTGCTTCCGCCGCGCCCTCTGGCTGCGGCGCGCCGCCGAAGTTGAATCGGCGCATAGGGTGATTGCGTTTCTAGGGTGCAGACGGGCGTCGGACGAAGCGGGCTCCACGATGATCACGAGCAAGCCGGTTCGATGGGCAGTGAGCGTCGCTGTCTTCCTGCTGGTGACCGTCGTCGGGTTCGTGCCGATCATGTTCGCCCTCGCTGACACGCCGCTGCACGACGGGGACGAATTGCCGAGCGGTCTGCTGCTGGGGTCCTCCGCTCTTGCGAGCGCTGCGTTCGGCGCCGTCGCCGCTCGGCTGATCCACCATCGGCTGCGTGAATCGAAGCCGCCCCCCGATGGTGCCCCGACGGCCTGAGCACGAGCGCATCGATCCTGCATCACGCGCAACGCGCGCTCGTGGGTCAGGAGGCTGGAGGCTCCGCTACTTCTTCATCCCGTCCGCTCCCTGCTGATGGAGCTGCTTGATCTGCGCCGGGGTGAGCTTGGTGAGCTTCACGGCCTTGGCGTTCTTCCGCTGCGACTCGGGAAGCTGGTTGATGGCGTCCTCGGGGCTGTTCGCGTCCGTCCTGAGATAGATCGCGTGTTCGCCGCTCATGCCTTCCGGTCCCATGCAGCCGAACTCCACCTTGTCGAGTAGCTTCTTGTCCTTCGCGACCTCGTCCATCGTGGCGAGGCACTCCTCGGGTGTGTGGGTGGCCGTCACGAGGTACTTGCCCTTGCCTCCGGACTTCGCCCCGCCCATCTCCGCGGCGAACGCGGGGGCGGACAGGAACAGCCCCGTCACCATCATCGTCAGTGCGAGCTTCATCTGGTGTCCCTCCTCGCCCGGGATCTACGACTGTGCCCGGGATGAGGGGCGGCCCTGAAGGGGACCCTCGGTCCGGGCAGCGGCCGAGCGAAGTGGGAATCCTGACTCGAGAATCCTGACTCAGGGTGGTTGGGCGTCCGTGGCTCCGCTGATGTGGTGCGCGCTCTGCGCAGCACTCGATGGTCCGCGGGCCGGCCGGTGCGTCCGAATCGAAGTACTCTCGGTCGGGTTCCTAAAGCGACCGCCTAGAGCTTCTGGACCCGCAACCCCGCTATCGGGCCGGCTCGAAGAGCTCGATCGGATTGCCGTCCGGATCCTCGATCTGTATTTGACGTCCGCCGGGACCGGTTTCCATCTGGTTCCGGCAACGAACCCCGGCGCGCTCGAGTGCAGCGATGCAGCCCGGGAGATCAGCGACTTTCAGCACGACCCGGTTCCACCCACCGGGCTCTTGCGGTCGGCCATCCGGCATCGGCCGCGATCCCGATGCTCCCGGGCCGCTCAGCAGGATTCGTGAACTCCCCAGAGAGATGTTCGCGAATGCCGGGAGTTGCTGATGCTCGAGCTTGAAGCCCAGATGCTGGGTGTAGAACGCGACGGCGCGAGCGACATCCTTCACCTGGTAACGGATGCCATGAACGCTCTTGACGAACGGGTGTGATTCCACGGGGGACGCGGGCGCTCCAGACATGGTGATGCCCCTTTCTCCGAAACCGGGGTCAGCACCTTCATAACGACAGGAATTCGTCCGCACCGGCCGACGTTCGGCGGTCCCCGCGAGCCGCGTCCTTCGACCCCGCCGCGCTTCAGGCGGCCGCGCCCAGGACGCACGGGTGGGTTCCAGTCACGACCGCAACCACGGGCCGATCCAGCGCGCCGGGGCCGCAGCCGAGGGTGCTCCCCCGGCCCCGAGCGCTTGGCCCGATTCCTGAACGTAGGCCACGTGTTCGAGTCACGTCGGGGGACACTTCTCCATGCTTTGCTGGTCCGTGTGCAGTTGGCTGACTGTCCGAACAGCCGTGCACCGTCGCGCCGCTCACCATCAACGGAGCGTGTACGGAGCGTTCGCCGGGTACTCGGATCGAAGTGCAGGCGCCGAATCGTCGCACGGTTGGCGCTCCCCTTTTGGGTTCTGGCCGCTCGTCCAAGCCGGGGTGACCACTTCCGGGCGCGGTACGCAGTCGCAGTCCCCGCCCGAGGTTTCGATGACCCTCAGCCAGGCTCGGCGCGCATACTCGCTCGTCGTGGTCCTCTACAAGGAGACGGAGGTCAGCGGTTGCGTGGTCGCGCCGCAGGGCAGCATCGTGCGAGCGAATCGTGGGTGGCTTCCCTCCACAGGCTTCCGCGTAGCGTTCCGCGACGAACGTCCTGAGGTCGACCCGAGCACCTGGACCACGCCGCCGCGCGATGCTCGCGCGGACTCCCCGGAGAAGCCTTCCATCGTGGCGAGCCGGCTGCGTTGGGGGGCCCACACAGCGGAATGACCTCGGCCGTTCGAGCTTCCGGCGTGACTGCCATCGCGGTCGGTGGCTTGTACCTGTGCGCGTGGCTTCTGGGGATCGCGCCGCGCTGGTCGGCCTCAGGCGTGATCACGATGAAGACCAATGCCGCCCTGGCGATCGCGTTCGCCGGCTCGGCATTGCTCGTGCTCGGGCCGGAGGTCTCGCGAGGATGGAAGCGCTGGGCGGGCGTCATCGCCGCCGCGCTCGTGCTGCTGATCGGGGCATCGACCCTCAGTGAGCTCCTGTTCCATCGCGACCTGGGTCTCGACCAGCTCCTGGCAACCGAACCCACCGGAGCGGCCGCGACGTCCAGCCCGAATCGCATGGGTCTGCCCGCCTCGTCGAGCCTCACCTTGATCGGCCTTGGCCTGCTCGCGCTCACCTCGACGCGCACGCGGCGGGTGGCGCCGTACCTCGGCGTCACGACCTTCTTCATCAACCTCGTGCCAGCCGTCGGGTACCTCTTCGGCATCGGGGCCTTCTATGCACAGGCGAGGACCGGGATCGCGTGGCCGACCGTCGCCGTGTTGCAGGTCCTTGGGCTCGGGCTGACGTTGGCGCACCCCGGGGGCGGGCCCGCAGCTGCGTTGTTGCGCCGGGACGCGGGCGCAATGTTCCTGCGCCGACTGCTTCCCTGGACGTTGGTGGTCCCGCTGGCCCTCGGCTTCCTCAGGCTGCAGGGCGAGCGCGCGGGCCTGTACGACGCGAGCACCGGCACCGGCGCATTGGTGATCGCCCTGGTGCTCTTCTTCTCGCTGTTCCTGTGGCGCAGCGCCGCGAACCTGAGCCACGCCGTGGCGAAGCAGGAACGGGCGAACGAGGCGCTTCGCGAGAGCGACGCGCGGGCCAGCGCTGCTCTGGAGCGGCTCCGGATTCATGTCGAGACGACACCGCTGGCCGTGGTCGAGTGGGACGCCGACTACCGCGTGACCCGCTACAGCCGCCGAGCCGAGGAGCTGTACGGGTGGAGCGCTCGCGAGGTGCTCGGGAAGCGGATCGACGAGATCCCGTGGGTGCCCGAGGAGGATCGGCCTTCCCTCCGCGCCCTGATGAGCGACATGTCGCGCGGCGCGCTTCCGACGAACGTCAACGTGAACCGCAACGTCCGCAGGGACGGCTCGGTCATCCACTGTGAGTGGTACAACTCGACCCTGCAGGACGACGCGGGACGGCTGACGTCGGTGCTGTCGCTGATCCTCGACGTCACGGATCGGAAGCGAGCCGAGGAGGCGCTCAGGGAGGAGGAGAGGAAGTACCGTGGGCTGTTCGAGAACTCACTCGACGCCGTGTACCTGACGCGGCAAGACGGCACCATCCTCGACGCGAACCGCGCCGCCTGTCGAATGCACGACATGACGCTGCAGGAGCTCGAGGAGCGGGGCCGCGCGGGCCTGGTCGTGAACGACGAGCGGCACGCGGCGGCGCTGAAGGCGCGGACGACGGCTGGTCAGGTGAGGGCGGAGCTGACCGCCCTCCGCAAGGACGGAACCCGGTTCCCGGTGGAGATCGAGTCCGTCGTCGTGGACGCGAGGCAGCCCGAGGCGCTCGCGTTCGTGATCGCCCGCGACATCACGGAGCGCAAGCGCGCCGAGGAGGCGCTGCGCGAGAGCGAGCGAAAGTACGCCACGATCTTCCGCCGGTCGCCGCTCCCGAAGGCCTGGTCGAAGGTGCCGGAGGGCACGCTCGCGGACGTGAACGACGAGTGGGTCGCCTTGATGGGCGTCCCGCGCGAGGAGGCCATCGGAAAGACCGCGGTCGAGCTCGGGATCGTCGCCGCTCAGGACCGGACCCTGTTCTACGAGCATCTCCTGGCTCACGGGTCGGCCGCAGAGGAGATGACGATCGTCACGAGGGCGCGTGGCCTTCGCACGGTGTTCACGCGGGTGGAGGTCGTGACGCTCGCCGGGAAGCAGCACCTGGTCGCGGTGTTGCAGGACATCACCGAGCAGAAGCGAATGCAGGACGCGCTCCGCGATTCCGACCGCCGGAAGTCGGAGTTCCTCGCGGTCCTCTCGCACGAGCTGCGAAACCCGCTCGCGCCCATCCGGAACGCCATCTACATCCTCGATCACGCCGACGCGACGAGCGTACAGAGCGCGCGCGCCAAGGACATCATCCGTCGCCAGACGGAGCACCTCGCGCGCATGGTCGACGACCTTCTCGACGTGATGCGCATGTCGCGCGGCACCATCCAGCTCAAGCGGCAGCGCATCGACCTCGTCGACGCGGTCCGCAAGGCGACGGACGACATGCGCTCGCTGTTCGAGCGAGGCGGCGTCGAGCTTCGGGTCGAGCACTCCGTCGGCGCGGCGTGGGTGGACGCCGACGCGACGCGCATCGCCCAGGTGCTCGCGAACCTCCTCCAGAACTCCGCCAAGTTCGTGCCGCCCGGCGGGGCCGTGGACGTGAACGTGGCCGCCGCGGGCGGACGGGCCCGGTTGAGGATCAAGGACACCGGAATCGGGATCGAGCCGCGCCTGCTCGCAAGGATGTTCGAGCCGTTCGCTCAGGCGGACCAGGGTCTCGCGCGAGCGACCGGTGGGCTCGGTCTCGGCCTGCACCTCGTGAAGTCCCTGGTCGAGCTGCACGGGGGCTCGGTCGCCGTCCACAGCGAGGGGGTCGGGCGCGGCGCGGAGTTCGTCGTGTCCCTGCCGCTCGCCGCGATCGACGCCGCTTCCGAGCGGGCATCTACAATCGCAGGCGCCGGGGCAGGGCGAGACGTCCTGCTGGTCGAGGACAACGCCGACGCCGCCGACACGCTCGCGGAGGTGCTCACGCTCCTGGGCCACCGGGTCCGGGTCGCGAGGGACGGCGCCTCAGGGCTCGTGCTCGCCCGAGAGCGGAAACCGGACGTCATCCTCTGTGACGTCGGGCTGCCCGACATGGACGGTTATGAGGTGGCGCGCGCGGTGCGCGGCGAGGACTCGCTCCGCGGAACGCGGCTCGTCGCGCTGACGGGGTACGCGCAGCCCGAGGACCTGCAGCGGGCCGTCGAGGCGGGCTTCGACGCGCACCTGGCGAAGCCACCCGACCCCGAGGCGCTGGCGCGAGCGCTCGAGGAGTAGGGTTCCCCCTCAGGGCACCCGCCCGACGATGATCGCGACGATGGGGAACGCGCCGGCGCTGGTCGCGCGCGGAGAGGGCCCGTGGTCGCGCCGAGCGCAGGCGCATCACCGCTTGCGGTCGGTCTCGTCCAGCCAGTGGAAGTGGTGCAGGAATCGGTGGAAGAGAGGTGCGAAGACGACGCCCGCGGTGATGAGGAACACGAGCCCGCAGTACAGCGCGTACAGCCCAGCGAAGAGCTTCCCGCTCGGTGTCCTCGGCGCGTCCACGGGGCCCATCCCGCCGAGCAACATGGCCGAGTTCAAGAAGGCGTCCCGCCAGGCGAGGTTCTCGAACGCGGAGTAGCCCGCCATCCCGAGCGCCAGCGATACGGCGAGGAGACCGAGCGCGACGACGACATGCAGCGCGAGTCGTCGCAGGAACCGGCGGGTCGGAAGCGGCCTGCTGCCTCGGCGCTCGTACATGGCCGGACGATTGTACTTCGCATCCCCGTCCCATCACGCCCAGAGGCATGGTCACGTGCGCCGCGCTGCTTCGCCGAGCCCCCTCGGCGCGCGGCTCCCCGTCGAGCGCCGACGGGCTCCGCTGCGCGCCACGGCGCGTGCGCCGCTGCCCCACGCGCGCCGCGACCGACATACCGGTTTGGGGTGGCCACCAAGTGGGCCGCTTCACGCATTGTCATTTCGCGCGATATTCGCCGGCCGTCAGCCACGGATGCTACGGGCGGGGAGGGCGCGCCATGCGCGCGGAGGAACCAGGTAGATGAGCTTCCGGATGCGGATCCTCCTGGGTCTGCTCGCGATCGGCGTCGCGCCGGTGGCGCTCCTCGGGCTCATGTCGTACCAGGCCAATCGCCAGGAGCTCATCGAGACGGTCGGCTCCGGGCAGGCGCGCGCAGCCGCGGAGATCGCGCGCGAGTGCGAGAGCTTCGTCCTCGGCGGCGTCGAGCACCTGCAGACGTCCGTGAGCTATCTCCCCTTCGCTCGCCTCTCGACGCGCGAGGCCGCGACGGCGCTCCGCATCCCCTTTCGCCAGCTCACGACGCTGAACGTGATCGTGCTGCTCTCCGAGCGTGGCGCGGCGCTCGCCGAGCCGGTCTTCGACGGGGGCGCCGAGCCCGGGCGCGAGCCCATCGGTCCGCGCGAGCTCGATGCGTTCTCGCGCAGCGTGCCGCTCGCCACGGCCCTCGCGTCCGACGTCGCGATCGGCCCGCCCTACCTCGGCGCTCGCACCGGCGTGCCGCGCGTCGCGATCGCGGTGCGCGTGCAGGGAGGGCCCGCTCCCGTCCTCGCCGCCGAGCTCTCGCTGAAGCACGTCGCCACGCGCCTGCAGGAGGTCGCCGCCGAGGACGGCACGGCGTTCCTGGTGGACGGCCAGGGGCGTGTCATCGCGCATGGCAGCGCCGATGCGGCGCTGTCGCCCGAGGAGCGGCAGCTCGTCGAGCGGGGCGTCGCCTCGCTCGAGCCGGAGGTCCGCTCCGTCCAGCGCGAAGACGGCGCCGCGTGGCTGGCCGCGTTCGCGCCGGTCGGCACGCTCGGGTGGGGGGTCGTCCTCGCGACGCCTGAGGCGATCGCTCTCCGCGCGGCGCACCGCTCGCGCGCGTACACGCTCTTCTGGGCGGCCGCCGCGCTGGTCACGGCGGCCGTCCTCGGAGTCGCCCTCGCCCGCGGGGTGACCGTCCCGGTCGCGCGCCTCACGCGGGCGGCGCTGGCGGTCACCGAGGATCGCTACGACGAGGAGGTCGAGATCGTCCGCCACGACGAGCTCGGCGCGCTCGCCGCGTCCTTCAACCACATGGCCCGCGAGGTGCGGAGGCGCGACGCGGAGATCCGGAGCTGGAACGAGCAGCTCACGCGGCGCGTCGAGCAGAAGGCGGCAGAGCTGCGCCTCGCGCACGATCAGATCGCGCGCGGCCGGCGCCTCGCGGCCCTCGGCTCGCTCGGCGCGGGCGTGGCGCACGAGATCAACAACCCGATGACTGCGGTCGTGGGCCTCGTCTCGGTCGTCCGCAAGAGCGTCGGAGTCGACAGCCGCGACGGCCAGCTCCTCGGCACCGCCCTCGAGCAGGCCACGCGTGTCACCCGCATCGTCGACGACCTGCGGCAGCTCGCGGAGCACCAGCGGACCGACGCCGGAATTCAGTTCCCGCTCGTCGCCGCGGTCCGCACCGCGGTCGAGGCGCTCGCGGAGGACGCGGAGCGCAGCGGCGTCGCGCTGCGGACGCAGCTCGATGAGGACCTGCCCGCGATGCAGGGTGATCCCGTCCAGATCCAGCAGCTCGTCGGGCACCTGCTCCGGAATGCGATCGCCGCGACCCCCAGGGCGGCGAGATCCGTGTCGCGGTCTCGGCGGTCGACGGCGGCGCGCTGCGCGTCGCGGTGACGGACACCGGCCGGGGCATCCCGGAGAGCCTGCGCGAGCGCATCTTCGACCCGTTCTTCACGCGCAAGGAGCGCGGCGGGAGCGTGGGGCTCGGCCTCAGTCTCGCGAACTGCATCGTCGAGGCACATCACGGGAACCTCCAGGTCGAGAGCGAGGAGGGCAGAGGCAGCACGTTCACGGTCGTGCTCCCGGCCGTCGTCGCACAGGCTCACCTCACGTGAAGGGCATGGGCGAGCGAACCGCCAGCCGCGCGCAGCCGCCGCCCGAGGGTGACCTCCTCAGCCCGGGGCTCGTCCACGAGCTGCGGCAGCCGCTCACCGGCCTCGACGCGGGGCTCCGGCTCCTGGCGCGCGATCTCGGTCCGGCCGTCACCGCCCTCGACGGCTGGGAGATTGCCACCTCGCAGCTCGCGCGCATGCGGGAAGTGCTCGAGACGTACCAGCAGCTCATGACCCCGGGCCGCGCGGAGCACGCGCCGTTCGCCCCCGTGCCGGTGGTGCGGTGCGCGGTGCACGCGCTCCGTCACCGGCTGGAGGGCCTCCGCGACCGGTTCGCGGTCGCGATCGAGGGCGAGGTGCCGCAGGCCCACGGAAGCGCGCAGGCCCTGTACCACGGGGTCACGAACCTCGTCGCGAACGCGCTCGACGCGATCGAGGAGGCCGGCGGCCAAGGCCGGCTCGAGGTGCGCGTGCTGCGAGCGCCTGGGGACGCAACCCGGCCCCAGATCGCGTCGCCGACGAGGGCGTCGGCGTCCCGCCTGCGGTTCGGCGGCGCCTGTTCGCTCCGCGGTTCACGACGAAGCCGCGCGGCAAGGGGAGCGGCCTCGGCCTCGCGATCTCCCCGCCGGATGCTCCGCGCCGCGGGCGGCGAGGTCCGCCTCGGCAGGGAGGACGAGACCGCGCGACGGCCGTGGGCACGGACCGAGCTCGTCATCGACCTCGCCGCGAGCGCCGGCGCCCCCGTGCCGCGCGAGCCGTCGGCCGACGCCGAAGCCGGGACGGCGGGCCCCCTGACGCTGCGGCGGCCGCGCTCCTGCTCGCCGCCTGCGTCGCCCTCGGTTGGGCGGGGTTCCACCGCTGGGTGCGGGCCGGCGACGAGCCGGCCTCGATGGCGGCGGCCCCGCTCCGCTCCGAGCGCGTCGAGATCGTGGACGCCGAGGGCCGCGTCGAGCGGCTCCGCGACGGCGCGTGGGAGCCGCTCTCGAAGGGCGCCGTGCTGCGTGAGGAGGACACGCTCCGGACCGCGGTGGGCGCGCGAGCCACCCTCGCCATCGGTGACCGCTCTCGCCTCGCGGTCTCGGACGCCACCCAGCTGACCGTCCGCGAGATCACCGCGGCGGTGCAGCGCCTGCGGCTGTCGCGCGGCCGGCTGTCGGTGGACCACCAGGCGGACGGTGCCCGCGTCGTGGTGATCGAGAGCGAGCGGGGCGCCGCGGTCGCGCGCGCCGGGACGGCGCGGTTCAGCGTTCTCGCGTCCGGCGCGGCGTTGGCGGTCGCGACCGAGGCGGGCGTCGTGCGGCTGCAGGCGGCGGACCGCGCGGTCGACGTCGGCGCGGGCCAGCAGTCGCTCTCGCTCGACGGACAGCCGCCCGCGCCCGCGACGCCGCTCTCCGTGGAGCTGCTGCTCAGGGTGGCGCGCGCGGCGCGCACGAGCGACGGCACGTGCGTGGTGGAGGGCACCGTCGAGCCTGGTGCCGAGGTGCGTGTCGCCGGACGCGCCGTGGAGCCGGCGGCGGACGGCCGCTTCACGGTCCGCCTCGCCGCGCGCGAGGGGGCGACGGGCGCGACCGTCGTCACGCGTGACGCCTCGGGCCGGAACGTGGTGCGCCGGATCACCTGCGTGCGAGACGTTCCGGAGCACGAGCTCTCCGATTTCGCCGTTCGGTGGGGACAGCGGTGACTCGACGACGCAGCGCCGGCGCGGCCCTCGCCGCCCTCGTCGCGCTCGCCCCCGGCGCTTCGCGCGCCGAGGTGGACGGGCGCGTGGTGGTCCGCGCGGAGCCCGCGACCCTCGTCCTCGCGAGCGAGGCGAGGGCGGCGCTCGAGATCGACACCGGGACCGAGGTGCTCCCCGCGGTGACGGCCAACGTGGGACGTGTGGAGAACGTGCGCGCGCTCGGCGCCGGCCGGTTCGCCGCGGATTACCTCCCGCCGCCCGAAGCCTACCCGCAGGTCGCGATCGTCGCCGCGCTCGCCGGCGACCGCTGCGGCTGGGTCTCGATCCCGCTCGTCGGGCATGGCGTCGCGGTCGCGCACTCCGTGGCGGGATCGCCTATCCGCGTCACGATCGGCGAGGCTTCGTTCGGGCCAGTGAGGGCGGACGCGACCGGCGAGGCGCACGTCCCCGTGGTCGTGCCGCCGGGCGTCCGCTTCGCCTACCAGCGCGGGAAGCCGCTCGATCTCGGGATCCCTCCGACCGCTCGGGTGTACCTCGTGCTCGGGCGGGCCGAGGCGCCGGCCGACGCCCCACAGGACGTGCCGCTGTTCGCGTTCGCCGTGACGCCCCAGGGCAACCCGCGCGCCGGCGCGCCCGTCGCGGTCGCGGTGAGTGCAGGGACCGTCGAGCGCTTTGGCGAGACGGCGCCCGGTGCGTTCGCCGGGACGTGGCGGCTCCCGGCAGGCGGCGCCGGGGCGGCGACCGCCACCGCGCACATCGCCGACGATCCCGCGCCTGCGGCGACGGCGGCGGTGTCGCGCCCCGCCGGCGCCGCGGCGCGGCTCGTGCTCGAGGCGGCACGCTCGCGGCTCACTGCGGGTGAGGACAGGCCCGTCCCGCTCCGCATCCAGGTCGTGGACGCGGCAGGGAACACCGTCTCCACGGAGCCTCGCCTCGAGGCCTCCGTTGGCACCTTGTCGCCGCTCACCCCGGCCGGACCCGGGCGGTGGGAGACGACGCTGCTCCTTCCGGTCCGGCTCGGCTCGGCCCGGCGCGCCGAGGTCGTCGCGCGGGTGGGCGGCGCGGAGGAGCGCCTGGGGCTGGAGCTCGCCCCGGGGCCACCGGCCCGCCTCGCGGTGGACCCGGAGTCGGCCACGATCGTCGCGGACGGTGCCGCCGAGGCGCGCCTGCACGTGCAAGTGGTCGACCGGTTCGGCAACGACGTCCCGATCACGGCGCCGCAGGTGGCGGCGAGCGGCGGCGGGGCCGTCGCGTCGCACGCGGACCAGGCGGGCGGCTGGATCGTGCGCTACCGGCCGACCCGCGCCCGCACGGCGGCGAGCGAGGTTCTCTCCGTCCGGGCGGGAGCGCTCGAGGGTTCCGCACGGTTCGAGCTTGCCGTCCCCGAGCGGCGCGTCGCTGTTGCGCCGAAGCTCGGCTTCGCCGCGTCGGTCGGCGGGCTCCGCTCCGCGTACCTGGGGGCCGAGGTCGAGTACGAGACGCGCCGGCTCGCGGGGCGGCTCCGGCTGGTCGTCGAAGGCGGCACGTTCGTCCACGACCGGACGGACGCCATCGTCGTCGCGGATCGCTCCGTCGCAATCCGCGGGCGGGCCCGGTACGTTCCATTCGTCGCGTCGCTCCGCTGGTGCGAGCAGCTCGGCAGGGCGCAGGCCTTCTGGGCGTCCGCGGGCGTGGGGCTCGCTCACGTCTCGTCGGAGGTATCGACACTCGGCGCGGAGGCCCAGCAGGAGGCCGGGGCGGTGGCCGCCGTGCAGGCGACGGCGGCGTGGGGGATGCGGCTTGGACCCGGGATGCCGTTCGGGGAGGTCCGGATCGCGTGGCATTCCGATCCCCGCTTCGAGACGCTCCGGGGCGCGCTGACCCTCTTCACGATCGGCCTGGGATACCTCTATGACGTGTACTGACCGTGCCGCAGCCCTCCTCGCACTCGCGTGCGTTGCCGGCTGCAGCGCAGGCGCGGCCACGCCCATGCCCGGCCGATGGCCGTCGACCCCGCGGCGGGATTCGCGACCGGCGAGACCGCGGTCTCGATCGCGGGTGAGCCGTTTCCCGCGCGCGCCGTGCAGCGCGTCTCCTCGCGCGACAGCGCGGTGGACGTGCACTACCGAGCGTGGCTCGACGCGACCGAGCTCCTCGACGTCGTCTGGGTCGACGCCCGCACGCTCCGGGCGCGCGTTCCGGCCGGCCTCGCCCTCGGGCGGCACGACCTCGCCGTCGAGGGGCCGTCCGGACGCGGCGCCCTCGCAATGGCGTACGAGGTCCTCCCCGGAGCGCCGGCAGCGCTCGGCGCCTCGATGTCGCTCCCGGACGGAGCGGGCGTCGGGCAGACGTTCGACGTGGCGGTCACCGTCACGAACCTCGGCGAGGCGGTGGTCGCCGGTGCCGCCCTCGCGATCGCGACGAGCGGGACGGGGGGCGTCCGGCTCGTCGCCGGGGCGGCGGCCCAGGACGTCCCGCCCGGCGAGGCGCGCACGCTCGTGTCGCGGTTCCAGGCGACCGCGCCGGGCGGCATCACGTTCCACGGTTCGGTGGTGGGCACCGACCCGCGCACGGGCGCCGCGGTCTCCACGGCGGCGTCGGGGGACGTGGCGCTCGACGGACGCGCGGAGCTCGTCGCGACGCTCTCGATCCCCGCGGGCCCCATCGCGATTGGCGACTTCCCGGTGACCCTGACGCTCGTCAACGTGGGCGATACGACGGCGCTCGGCGTGACGGTGCAGGCGCCCACGCCCGCGGCCGGTTGCACCGGTGCGGCCGTCCTCGTGTCGGCGCCCACCGTCGGCGCCACCGTTTCGCCCGGCGTGGCCGCGACCTACGCCTGGACGTACCGGGCCGTCGCGTCCGGCACCGTCCGCCTGCAGGCCGAGGTCTCGTGGACGGACCCGGGTGGCCTCGGGCGCGCCGCGACGGCCCTCTCGAACACGGCGACGGTGTCGCAGCGGGTCGACGTCCTCGCCGTGGACCCGCTCGCGGATGGCAGTCCGTTCGCGTACGTCGCCGGGTACCGTGGCCAGCTCTACCTCGGCCCCAGCCGGAACGGCACCGGCCTCGTCCGGATGCAGCTCGACGGGAGCGCGCCGGAGTCGCTCGCGGTGGCGTTCGCGCACGACGGCACCGGCAACGTCTCGACGAACCAGGCGCCGCCGTACGCGTCCATCGGGTACACCGGGTGCAGCCCGAGCAGTTCGTCGAACGCGTGCGGCCCCGACAACGAGGACGGCCGCGGACTCCTCACCTCCGTAGTATTTCGCGGCGCCGAGTGGCTCCTCGTCGGCGGCGCGAGGTCGGGCGGTGAGCTGGACTACGTCTACATGTCGCGCGAGTCGACCTCACCGCTCGCGTTCTCCTACGTCGATGTCGGGTCGCTCCTGGGGTCGGCGACCCGCGGGTTCACCGCGGCGAAGGTCGTCGGCGACCGCCTCTATCTCGGGTTCGCGGACAACGGCGGCAGCCGCCCGTACGGCGTCGCGCTCGTCACGGCGCCCGCGGCGCCGGGGCTCGACGCGGTGGACAAGGTCGACGCCTTCGAGCTCGGGCTCCACGCCGCGTACGACGGCGCGTACCACGCGTTCACGACGATCTCGATGATCGACGCCATCGCCGAGCTGAATGGCCGCGTCTACTTCTTCAACAACAGCGGGTGCCTCGGGTCGCGGACGTCGGCCCCCCAGGCGAGCACCGACTTCTTCCCGTGCTCCCCCACGGCGGGGCTCGACTACGATCTCGCGAGCTCGGTCGATCCGGCCCGCCAGTACGATCTCGAGCCGAGCCATCGGGCGTGGCCGCAGGTCGCCGTCTGGAACGGGCGGCTCTTCGCGATCCGGAACACGAGGGGCGGGCCGCAGCTGTGGTGCTGCGAGCCGGGGCGCCGCGGCGATCCCCTCGTCTGCGACGCGAGCGACTGGTACCTCGTCGCGGGCGATGCCACGTACCTGACGCGGCTCGGCCAGGCGACGGCGACGTCGGCGAGCTTGCTCGTAGCGACGCCTACCCACCTGTTCGTCGGCCTCGACGATCCCACCCGCGGCGTCCACCTGTTCCGGACCGCGGTGCCGGATTCCCTCGTCGCGTCCGACTTCACCGGTCGCGACGGGTGCCTCGCGGGGACCCCCGCGTGCGAGGGAATCGGCGGTGACGGGTTCGGAGCGCCCGCGCAGCTCGTGCGGATCTTCGACGCGACGGCGATCCAGACGCCCGATGGCCACGCGGCGGTGTACCTCACCGCGGGCGACGGGGTCGGACCGGCTCGCGCCGTCCGCGTCACGCCCTGAACGGAAGCTCACGGACCTACACAGCTGTCGTTCTTCCGCGCTCAGCGCCGCACCTCCGGGCGCGGCGCCCGCCTCGCCGCGGGCGGACGCGCCGGCCCGCGCGGCGTCACGTCGATCACGACCTGCGGGTCGTCCTTCGTCGCGAGGTTCTGTGTGGCGCGGACGAGGGCGGGCGGCGGCGCATGCGTCAGCCACAGGTGCGCGTCCTTCGCGCCCGCGAACAGCTTGATCGGGAACGGGAGCTCGGGGTGCAGCGTGATGCGATCGCAGCGGACGGAGCGCCCCGCCACGCGAACGTCTTCCTCGCCCTCGTTGTGCACCTGGAGCGTGACGGCGCGCGGCGCGTTCGTGAACGCGACGAAGGTGATCTCCGCCTTCGCTCCCGTGCCAAGGGAGAGCTCGCTCACCGCGAGCGCGGTGCCGTACCCGGCGAAGGCGCGCCCGCGGGGGAGGTCGAGCTGGGCCTTCTCGTGCTTTGGCTTGCCGTCGCGGTCCCTGGTCACGGAAGACGCGTCGCCCGTCGCGAAGTCCACCTCGAACCGGCGAAGCTCCTCACCGCCCTTCGTCTCCACCCACGCGAAGCGCTCCTGCTCGAGCTCCCCGCCGACCCGGAACTCATCGCGCTCGTCGGCGCGACGTCCGTCCGCGAATGCCCAGCGCACGTGGACGACGAGGCGCTCACCGCGACGCTCCTGCGTCAGCTCGCCGTCCGCGATGACCTTCCCCGCCGGGTCGCTCATCGACGGGAACCCGTGCAGATCGCCGAGTGCGTGCCGGACCGGGACGGGACCGGCCGCAGCGGCGGCGAGCAGGAAGGGGAGGGCGAGCGCGTGCACGCCCCCAACATGCGCATCGCAGGCCGCGCCGGGCGCCGCCGGGGCCTGCCCCGACCGGCGCTCCGGCGCCCCCCTTCGACTTCGGGGCGCTCCGCGACCCTCCGCTCAGGCGAACGGATGTTCACGGCTCCCGGCCCGTCGTCTACCGGCGGGCGAGCACCTTCTTCTCGGCGTCGTCCACCCGGTCCCCGAGGCACCGCGAGCGGAACCAGCCGCCGGTCTTCTCGTCCTCCGCCCGGGCCTCCCGCAGCGCCGACGCGGCGCGCGGGGTCCCGATCTCCCCGAGCTTGTCGACGGCCCTGCGGCGCGTCTCGCACTCCGGCGAGTCGAGATCGACGATGTAGGCGGCCTCCCAGTTCGCGCGCGTCCCCCTGCCGAGCCGGTCGAGGGTTCGGACCGCGGCCCATCGAACGCCGGGCCGGCGCGACCGGATCAGGGTCTCGAGGCCGCGCTGCGCGCCGATGAGCTTGTGCTTCCAGATGAACGCCTCGGCCTCGCGCTGGTCGCGACCGCCGAAGGAGCCGACGAGATTCGCGACGAGGCGGTCGTCTGCGACGCCTGCGTCGAGCGACAGCGCGCGGCCGTAGGTCGCGATGGCCGCGTGGCGGCGGCGCGACGCCCAGAGCGCGTGCCCGAGGTCCCGCTGGGCGGCGGCGTCGCTCGGGTGCGCGCGCGCGTTCTCGGTCGCGTCCGCCATCGTCTCCGCCGGGAAGAAGGGGAGGTCCGGCATGCCGAGGACGGCGAGCGCTCCGCCGCCCGCCGCAGCGACGACGACGGTCGCCACGATGAGACTCGCCGCGACGGGACGGCGCCGCGTCCACCCGCCGAGCCGGCGGGCAGCGTCCCGGGCGCGCAGCCGCCGGATCTCGAGGAACGCCTTCACCCGTGCGAGCACGCCCGGGCGCGGCGCGTTGCTGGTCTTCGGGAGCGGCGGTGGCCGCTGCGGGCCCGTCTTCTGGTTGTCCGGCATGCTCCGACCCTCCTGTCCGTGTCCCGCGCTCCTGGGACATCCCGGGGCGCCGACGCGGAGTGCTTGAGGGCCTGGACCCTGGCAGACCGCGAGCACTCGTGGCAAACATCTCGCGCCTCGCGCGCCAACCGAGCGTACGCGCAGCGGTTTTCGAAGCCCACCTCCGGGTCGGAACCAGGCCGCGCCTGTCACCTTACGTGAAGGGGCATGGCGGGAGGTGTGCGCCGGTGGCGCCGAGGTGCGCCCGGGGCCGCCGAGGTGCGCACCGCGCCCGCTCGCGCGTCAGCGCCGAACCCGTGGCGCCTACCGGGGCGGCCGCGAGCTACGCCGGTCGGCTCATGGCGCCGCGCCGACGTCGCGCCGCAGCCATGCCTCGCCGCCGCGCCCGTCTCGCATGATCGTCCAGATCGTGAACGGCCCGGGTGGCCGGATGAAGCGAGGCTCGTTCCGATTGGCGTTGCCGGCCATCTCCGCGTCGAACTCGGGGAAGTCTCCGGCGGTCGTGAACCACTGCCACTCCGCGCTCTCGTGCGTGAGGGCGCGCGCCCCGCCCGGACCGCACGTCTCGAACTCCTGCGACCAACCGGTCGCGGGGGTCGCGCAGAGCGTCGTCTCGCCCGACGGGAACGGATCCGGCCCGATCGCGATCCCGCCGGTGCACGTGCCCCACTGCGGTCGCGCGCGGACCACGCTCTCGACCGCCGGGTTCGAGTTCGTCACGTACGACTCCGTCACCGCCATGGCGGCGAGCTCCGCCGAAGACGGGACGACGCGGACTCGCTTCAGCGCGATGGTCTGGCGGCCCTCGGCGTTCGCGACCGCGACGACCGGCAGCTCCGAGTACGGGCGGCACGAGAACGCCGGATCGCGCACCGCCGCCTGCAGCGCGAAGGACAGCGCCGCCGAGACGTCGGGGACGGCCCCCGCGACCGCGCACACGCCAGCGGCGTCGGGCTCGCACGTGCCGAGCTTCACGACCCGGGAATCGGTGGCGAGGCGCGCCGGGTTCGCGAGGAACTCGACGTCGGCGCAGGGCGGGAGCGACTCGTCCGCGAGCGGGAGACAGCCGTACCAGGACACCGCCGAGCCCGGCGCGCCCGCGCGGGTTCGCCACGAGCGCGCGGAGCACGAGCGTGTCGCCGACGCTCACGTCGGCGGAGGTGCTCCCCTGCGCCTCCGCCTGGACGGCGAGGATCCGGAGGTCCTTCACGAGGTACTGGGGCTCGAACCCGGGGTCGCAGCCGGTGAGCGCGAGGGCGCTGGCGAGCAGGAGGCGGATCATGAGGTCACCATTCCGCGCGAAGGCCGAACGCGGGGAGGACGGGGAGGGAAGGCAGCGGGACGTCGCTCGCGCAGTCGTAGCTGTGGAACCGGAACTCGGCGTTCTGCCGGTTCGTCACGTTCTGGACGTCGAGGTAGACGGACATCATCCAGCTCTCGAACGTGAACCGCTTGTCGAGGCGCGCGTCCGTCTGGAAGAACCCGGGCAGCCGGCGCGAGAGCGGCGCGCCCGAGACGCACTGGTAGCGGCCGTTGTCGGCGTCGAGGACCGCTCCGGTCGCCGGAGTGATCGGATTTCCGGTCACGGCGCGGACGCGCGTCCCGAGCGTCCAGTCGTTGCGGAGCCGGTACGACAGCACCAGCGCGAGGACGTGGGTCTGGTCGAGCAGGAACGGTCGCCAGGAGGGGTAGTTCGGATCCGACGGATCGTCCTGCCGGAGCGAGCGGGAGACCGTCCAGGCGAGCCAGCCCTGCAGACCGCGCGCGAACTCACGCTTCAGGAGCAGCTCGAGTCCGATCGTCCTGCCGCGCCCCTCGTTCGAGAGGCGCAGGAGCCGTCCGTCCGCGCCGACGGCGCGGGTCGGGACCACGAGGGACCAGAGCTCCTTGTAGAAGCCGGTCACGTCGAGTCGCGTCTCCCAAGGCAGGCGCTGGCGCGCGCCGAGCGAGAGGTGGAGCCCGCGCTCCGGATCGAGGTCGGGGTTCCCGAAGGTCCTGCTCGTCGCCTGCGCCTCGGGGGCCGAGCCGAACAGCCCCGCCGCCGCGACCACCGTCGTGCTCGGTCCGGCCTCGACGAAGGTGGACAGGCGCGGGTCGATCCAGAGCTTCGCGCGCCCGAAGCGCGACTCCGCGTCCGCCCGCACGCCGGCGACGACCCGCAGCCGCGGCGTCGCTCGCCAGTCCGCCTCGAACCAGGCTCCGGGCGCGAGCCACCAGCCGCGTGCGCCCTCGGAGAGCGTGGACGGGGAGTCCACGAACGGATCGCCAACCGAACCCGGCGACGGGGTCGGCGGCGCGTACGTCTCGTATCCGATCCGTCGCACGAGCCCGTCCACGCCGATCTCGAGCACGAGCGCGGGCGAGATCCGCACGGTGAGCGCGTCGCGGAGCGAGAGCGCGAGGACGTCGGTGAGCAGGCCGAAGTCCCCGCCCGTCAGCACGTCGAAGAAGTCTCTCCCCACCGCGAGGACGACGTCGTTCGTCGCCGCCCCGAGCGGTAAGCGGTGGCTCACGCCCACCCGCCAGAACTGGGTCGCGAGGTGGAAGGTGGGGCGCCCGGGCTGGTCGCTCGCGCGCAGGAGCTCGAGGCGGTCGTCCGAGCCGTAGGCGAACAGGGTGCCCCGGCCGCCGAGCACCGGGTAGGTGAGCTTCGCCTGCCAGTCCCAGTAGCGCGGGGCCACGCGGAGGTCGTTCGACGCCTCGCGGTCCACCCGCGGCAGGGCGACGGCGAGCACCGCGTCGATCCAGCTGCGGCGCACCGCGGCGAACGCCGAGCCCTTCCCGACCGGGCCATCCATCTCGACGCGCCCGTCCAGCACGTCGAGCTGCGCGGTGCCGTGCCACTGGCGCCTGCCGTTGCGGGTGCGGAGGTCGACGGTCCCGCCGAGTGCCCGCCCGAACCGGGTCGAGAAGTTCCCCGGGAAGAACTCGATCGAGTCGACGACGTCGGCGTTCACGACCGAGGTGATCCCGCCGAAGTGGTAGAGCTGCGGGATCGGGACGCCGTCCACGTAGACCGGGGTCTCGGAAGGCTCCGACCCGCGCACCACGAGGAGCCCGATGCCGAACGGGCTGCGGGCGACGCCGGGAAGGTTCTGGAGGACCTTGAGCGTATCGCCCTGCGTCCCGGGGATCGTCCGGACCTCCTCTGCGGCGAGCGTCCGCACGGTGACTTCCCGCCTCGCGCGCTCGCCCCGGACGACCGCCTGGTAGGGATCGGTGTGACGCCGCGCGATCCGGTACTCGACCTCGCGGACCTGGCCGGCCGCGATGGACTCGGTCACGGACAGTGTCTCGTGCTCGGGCGAGGTGACGACGACGACCACCTCGCCGGGCGGGACCCCTCTCAACGTGAAGCGGCCATCGGTGCCGGTCTCGACCGTGACGCTGCCTGCGCTGACGCGGGCGCCGCCGACCGGGGCGCGCGTGTCCCGAGCGATCACGCGACCCTCGAGAGCGAGCGGGGCCTCGACGGGGGCCTCCTGCCGCTCGTGCCGCAGTACGAAGTCGTACCGGTAGACGATCTGCACCGCGGCGGGCGCGCCGTCGATCTCGGCGGGGCGGAACCGGAACTGCTGGACCGCATGGAGCGCGGCGGGGGCGAATCCGGGATGGGGTCCCGCGTCCACCACGACGGCCTGCCGGACGTCGCCGCTCTCGTCGATGACGATCTCGAGCGTGACGGAGCCCTCGATCGCGTTCGCGGCGGCGTCCGGGGGGTACTCGGCCGGGACGAACTCGAGGAGCTCCGGGGGACGCGTGAGCGCTCCTCCCTCTCCGCCTGGCTCGGCTGCGAGTACCGATGCGAGCACGGCGGCGAGGAGCGTCATCTGCGTCGCGCGAGAAGGGAGCGCGCGAGCGAATGCTAGGTATCGAACCCGTCGACGACCACGGCAGCGCCTGTCAACGCCCTTCGACGGTCGTGGGCGCGCGCGAGCGGCGGCCCGAGCTCCCGCCGGGCCACAGCACTCGCGATGGACCCGACCAGGATCACCCCACCCGAACGCGAGGTCGAAGCCGGACGTCGCGGCTGCGCCGCGGCCGGTTCAGCGCGCGTCCGCCCGCATGCCCATCGCCCGCAACAGCACCTCGTGGATCTGCGTGTCGTCCACGATGCGGGTCCCGGGATACCAGCGGCCGGCGGCCGCTCCGAACAGCTCCTTCGCGCGCGCGCCGCGCGCCGCGAGCGTCACGAGCTCGTTCGTGTGGCCGGCCGGGAGGTTCACCGCCGGGTCCCCCCAGGTGTACGCGCCGTCGCGCGGGCCGGGGAGCACGCCCTTGCCCCGCGAAGCCCCGAGCCTCAGGTGGCCGTTCGCGTGATCCGCGGTGACGACGACGAGGGTGTCGTCCCACGTCACGTCGTCACCCGGCCGGTCCACGAACGCCTCGATCGCGCGCACCGCCTGGTCGAGGTCCCAGGTCGCGCCGATCATCCAGCCGTAGTCGCCGGCGTGGTTCGCCCAGTCGATGTCGCCCTGCTCGACGAGCAGGAAGAAGCCGTCCCGGTCGCGCGCGAGGACGGTCAGCGCCGCCGTCGCCGCCTCGGCGAGCGTCGGGTTCTCGAGGCTGCCGGGGCGGACGGTCGCGCTCCCGTCCGTAGCCGGGACGGCGGGCTCGAAGGAGCCGTCCTTGCCGCCGAAGAGCCCGAGGAGCCGCTGCCCGGGACGGAGCTCCGCCGCAGCACGGAGGAGGGCGCGGCCGCCGCCCTCGCCGGTCCGCTCGACGACGACCCAGCCCGAGCCCGGCTTGCGCACCGCCGCGAGCGCGTCGAGCGCGACGAACCGCCGCCCGTCCGGCGCGAGCGGCGCGCCCGCGCCGATGACGACCTCGGGCCGCGTGCCGAGCAAGATCTCGCGCGAGATGTCCTCGTACGCCTCGCGCGAGCGCGCGTGCGACACGAACGCGGCCGGCGTCGCGTGAGAGAAGGGCACCGTGGTCACGACGCCGATCGCGGCGCCCAGGTCGGCCCGGGCGCGCTCGGCGATCGTGGCGAGCGCGCCGTCGGCCGGGTCTCCCGCCCGCCACGCGACGTTCCCCTCGTCCGTCTTGACGCCGGTGGCGAGCGCGGTCGCGGCCGACGCCGAGTCGGTCGCCGGCGCACGCGGGTCGCCCCCGCGCAGCGGGAGCGGCGAGAGGAAGTACCCGTCGCTCCTCGGGAGGGAGCGCAGCGAGGGCGCGACTCCGCCGCGGAGGACGTCGTAGCCGACGGCCGGGACGAACGTGTCCGGCGCGTACGGCGGGAACCCGAGCGCCTCCGCGTGGCGGTCGTAGGTCGTCACGTCCCAGGTCGAGGCGTACGCCTGGACCTCGAACGCGTGCCAGGCGAGTCCGTCGTCTCTCCCGTGCAGGAACCGGGATGCCGCGACCTCGGTGGCGCGCGACATCCCGTCCCCGACCACGAGCACCACGTGCCGGGCGCGCTGGGCTGCGAGACCCGTCCGGGCGGGCGCACGCTCCCGCGGAGGCGCCGCCCCCGCGAGCACGACCACCGCGACGAGCGCGAGCCTTCGGAGCCAGGCCATGGATCGCTCCCTCCGGACGGTGTGTCCGGGTCGCGCCGCGGCCGATCCCGTCCCGTCTGGACCGGGTGAGTGTGGTACATACGCCGCGCCGGGGGAAGGGACGCGGCGACCGGGGGAAGGGCGATGCTGAGGGAGAAGGAGAAGCTCGCGACGCTCGCTCCGGGCCGGCTCTTCACGCTGTTGTTGCAGGGGCTCCGCGGGCACCACCCGCTCTTCGACCGCGACGCGATCCTCGCGGCGTTCGAGCTGCCGGACGTCGCGGTTGCCCGCGAGGACGCGAACGAGGTCGGCGAGGCGCTCCTCGCCATCTGCAGGGAGCCGCTCGGGGTCGCGCGCGGCGCGATCGAGGACCTCTCCGCCTCTGCGCGCGTCTCCCTCATCCGCCTCTACTTCCGCCTCCTCGACCGCGCCGAGGAGGAACGCCAGTCGCTACACTGATCGCCGCGATGCGCGTCCCCGCCGCCCTCTCCCGCGCGACCGGCACGCTCCCGCGCCCGCTCGTCGACGTGCTGCGGCGCCTCGGCGCCGCCGGGCACCGCTCCTGGATCGTCGGCGGGGCGGTCCGAGACCTCCTCTTGCACCGGCCGCGCGAGGCGACCGACTTCGACGTCGCGACGCCCGCCACGCCGCAACAGGTGATGGCGCTCTTCCCGAAGGTCGTCCCGACGGGCGTCGAGCACGGCACCGTCACGGTGGTCGCGGGGGGGCTCGCGATCGAGGTGACGACCTTCCGCGGCGAGGGCGCGTACGTGGACGGCCGGCGGCCGGAGTCGGTCACCTTCCACACCGATCTCGAGGCGGACCTCGCGCGGCGCGACTTCACCATGAACGCGCTCGCCTGGGACCCGCTCGCGGGCGAGTTCCGTGACCCCCACGGCGGGCGTGCCGACATGGGCAAGCGGATCGTGCGCGCGGTGGGCGTGGCGGCCGAGCGGTTCGCCGAGGACGGGCTCCGCCCGATGCGCGCCGTCCGGTTCGCCGCCGAGCTCGAGTACCGCCTGGCGCCGTCGACGCGGGCCGCCATCCCTGGCGCGCTGCCGGTCGTGCGCAAGGTGGCGATCGAGCGGATCTCCGAGGAGCTCGTGCGGCTCGTCGTCGCTCGGGACGCGGCCCGCGCCATCGGGCTCATGCGCGCGACGGGGCTCGCGGCGGTGGTCCTGCCCCCGTTCGCCGCGCTCTCCGACGCCGACCAGGACCACGCGACCCGGGTCCTCGCCGCGGCGCCTGCGGAAGCGGCGCTCCGGTTCGCGGCGGTGCTGCACCCGCTCGGCGCCGTGGCCGGGGAGCGCCTCCTCGCCGAGCTGCGGCAGCCCCGTCGGGTGGCCGACGAGGTGGGAGCCCTCCTCAGAGGGCATGCCTGCCGAGCGGCTGCCCCGGCGCCAGCGCTGCCGCGCACCCAGGCGGAGGTTCGGCGCTGGCTCTCCCGCACGGGGCCGTCGCGCGCGGACGCGCTCATCGCGCTCGCGCGCGCCGAGGCCGCGGCGATGGCGGGGCGCGCGCGCGCCACGGCCGCGGCGGAGGTGAAAGAACTGGAACGGGAGATCTCCCAGATACGGCGCGAAGCTCCGCCGCTCGTCGCTCAGGATCTCGCGATCGACGGCCGCGCCGCGATGGTGATCCTCGGCATCGGTCCAGGACCCCACGTCGGGGAGGCGCTCCGTCATCTCCTCGACCGGGTCCTCGACGATCCGGCGCTGAACGTGCCGGGCGTGCTCGAGGCCGAGCTCCGGCGCTGGTGGGGTGGGCGCGCGCGCGACGTGTAGCGCCCTTATGATCTCGGCGGGGCGTCGCCATGCTGCGCCGCGTACTCTGCATCGAAGGGGACGAGAGCTTCCGGGAGCGCGTGAAGGCGCTGCTCGAGCAGGAGGGGTTCGCCGTGGACCTGACCGGCTCGGGGCTCGAGGGGATCTCCCGCGCCCTCACGCTCCCCCCCGATCTGGTGCTCGCGGACGCCCACCTGCCTGACATCGAGGGGGCCGATCTCATGGCCCGGCTCCGGCGTGAGAAGGCGCTCGCGAAGGTGCCCTTCGTCGCGCTCGGGGACTCGCGCGCGGAGCACGACGTCGCGCTCGCCGCGGGTGCGGACGGGTTCCTCGAGCGGCGGCTCGACGGCGGCTTCGTGGAGGAGCTGCGGGCGGTCCTCGGCGGCAAGCGCGAGCGCCTCCCGGAGGAGGGGGAGCGCGACCAGCTCCGCGCGCTCTCCGGCTCGATGGCGGCGCGCCTCGAGACCGCGCTCACCGGCGAGCAGCGCGCCTCTCGCCGCGTCGTGGAGCTCGACCGCCTCCGCAGCGCGTTCATGCACAACCTCGCGCATGAGCTCTCGACGCCCCTCACGCCCCTCGCCGGGTATCTCCGCATCATGGCGTCCGGAAAGCTCGGCGCGCTGTCGTCGCAGCAGCAGCGCATCGTCGAGACGATGCTCCAGTCCGTCGGGCGCCTCACCGGGATCGTGGACAACCTCGCCGACTTCGCGAGCCTCGAGGTCGGAGAGGCGCCGCTCCTCCACGGCGAGGTGGAGCCCGACCGGCTCGCCGACGACGTGGTGCAGGAGCTCAAGGCGCCCATCCGCGACTCGCGGCTGCACGTGACGGTGCTGCACGGGGGCGGGGGCGCCGTCCTCGCGGATCCCCGCAAGCTGCGCCAGGCGCTCGCCAACCTGGTCGCGAACGCGGTGAAGTTCTCCCCGCACGGAGGGGAGGTGCTCGTCGAGGTGACCCGCGACCCGCAGCGCCTGCGCTTCACCGTCTACGACCAGGGGCCGGGCGTCCGCCTCGGCGAGGCGGACCGGATCTTCGAGCCGCTCTACCACGCGGCGTCGCGGGGGGAGGCGGCGCGCCTGCCGGGCACGGGCCTCGGCCTCCCGGTGGCGCGGCGCATCGCGGAAGCGCACGGCGGGCGGGTGTTCGTGGAGAGCCCGCCCCGGACCCAGCCGGCGGCCCTCGCGCGCCACTTCACCGGCTCGAAGTTCGTGCTCGAGATCCCGGTGAGGCCCGCCGATCGGCCGCGCGCGGGCGACGGCGCCTCCGCCGCCTCGCTCGGCTGAAGTCGGGCACAGGGCGGCTCCGGCGGATTGATCCCCGGGTCCCGCGGAGGTATGACGCCCGGCGTCTGAATCATGCGCGTCCTCGTCGCCATGTCGGGAGGGGTCGACTCGTCGGCCGCAGCGGCGCTCCTCGCCGCGGAGGGTCACGACGTGGTCGGCGTCTCGATGCGCGTCGCGGACTTCTCCGACGCGTCGCGCGGGCGGTCGTGCTGCGCGCCGGACGACCTCGACGACGCGCGCCGCGCCGCCCGGCAGCTCGGGATCCCGTTCTTCGTCGCGAACGTGGAGGAGCGCTTCGCGGAGCGGGTGATCGCGCCGTTCGTCGCGGACTACCTCGACGGCCGCACCCCGAACCCGTGCGTCGCCTGCAACGCCCGGGTGAAGTTCGAGTGGCTCCTCTCGCGGGCGCGCGCGCTCGGCGCGAAGCTCGCCACCGGGCACTACGCGCGGGTGGAGCCGCGCGCCGACCGGCTCGCGCTGTGCGCCGCCGCCGATCCGGCGAAGGACCAGAGCTACTTCCTGTACGGCCTCGGCCAGGAGGCGCTCCGACAGGTCGTCTTCCCGGTGGGAGGCATGGCGAAGTCGGACGTCCGCGAGGCGGCACGGCGCGCCGGCCTCGCGAACGCCGCGAAGCCCGACTCCCAGGAGATTCTGCTTCGTGACGCGCGGCGATGCCGCGGAGTTCGTCGCGCTCCGCGCTCCGGAGCGTGTCCGCGCCGGGGAGGTGGTGACGACCGGCGGAGAGGTCGTCGGCCGGCACGACGGCGTCCACCGCTTCACCGTCGGGCAGCGGCGTGGCCTCGGCGTCGCAGGCCGGGAGCCCCGGTACGTCGTGTCGATCGACGCGGAGACGGCGCGGGTCGTGGTCGGCACCGGGGACGAGGCGTCGCGCGATGCCTTCGACGTGCGCGAGGCGAGCTGGGTCGCCGGCGCGCCGCCCGCGTCTCCGCGGGAGCTCACGGTGAAGGTGCGGCACCGCCACGCCGGCGAGCGCGGGACGGTGAGGGCGATCGGGGATCGGGCGGAGGTCCGGCTCGCGCGGCCCGTCCGCGGGGTCGCGCCCGGCCAGGCCGCGGTGTTCTACGACGGGGACGAGGTGGTGGGTGGTGGACGGATCTCCTGACGCCCCCTCCCGCCCGCCGCGCCCGCGCGTCGCGCTCGTCGCGCTCGGCTGCCGCGTGAACCGCGCCGACGTGGACGCGATGGCGGGCGAGCTCCGGCTGGCGTTCGACCTGGCGCGCGAGGGAGAGGTCGCCGACTTCGTCGTCGTCAACACCTGCGCGATCACGACGGACGCGGAGTCCGCGGCGCGGCAAGCGATCCGGCGGGCCGCGCGCGAGCACCCGGGCGCGCCGATCGTGGCGGCGGGCTGCATGGCAGAGCTCGCCCCGGACGACCTCGCGGCGCTCCCGGGCGTCGTCGCGGTGCTCGGCCCCCGCGCCGGACCCGCCGTCGCGCGGGTGCTCGAGCGGCTCCGCGACGGCGCGGGCGGCTCCGAAGCCGTCCGGGGAGCCGTCGTCGACGCGGTCGGGTGGGGGAGGGCGGCCGAGGGTCCTGCCGTCCACACGCGCCCGTTCCTCAAGGTGCAGGACGGCTGCGATCAGCGCTGCACGTACTGCGTCGTACCGGACGCGCGGGGTCCGTCGCGCTCGCTCCCGTTCGACGAGGCGCTCCGCCGGATCGCGCTCCTCGGCGCGCGGCACCCGGAGGTCGTCCTCACCGGTGTCCACCTCGGCGCGTACGGGAGGGACCTCTCCCCCCGGCGTTCGCTCGCCGAGCTCGTCCGCGCCGCGGTGGCGCTCGGCGCGGTCGGCCGGCTCCGCCTCTCCTCGATCGAGCCGAACGAGCTCCCGCGCGAGCTCCTGCTCGACGCCGGCGTGGCGGCCGCGCTCTGCCAGCACTTCCACCTGCCGCTGCAGAGCGGCGCGCCCCGGCTCCTCGCCGCGATGGGCCGACCCTACACGCCGGCGCTGTTCCGGGAGGTCGTGGAGCAGGCCGCGGTGCTCATGCCGGGAGCGTGCCTCGGGACGGACCTCCTCGTCGGGTTCCCGGGGGAGACCGAGGCGGAGCACCGCGCGACGGTCGAGCTCGTCGAGTCGCTCCCGCTCGCCTACCTGCACGTCTTCCCGTTCTCGCCCCGCCCCGGCACCGCGGCCGCCATGCTCCCGGACCGGGTGCCCGGCCTCGCGGTCCGCGAGCGCGCGCGAGAGCTGCTCGCGGTGTCCGACCGGAAGTGGCGCGCCTTCCTCGCCGGACAGGCCGGGCGCGAGCTCGAGGTCGTCGTCGAGCGTACGGACGGCGGCCTCGCGCGCGGCACCGCGCGGCAGTGGGTCACCGTCCGCTGGCCCGCCGCGGCCGACGTTCGCGGCGCCGTCGCCCGCGTCCGCGTCGAGGCGAGCGACGGCACGGAGTGCTTCGGCGTCCGCGCGGCCACGTTCGAGGCGCGCCTGCCGCCGTAGGCGGCGGCCGAGTCTCCCGGTCGTCCGGGGCGAACGCCCCCGCGGCGCCTTGCCGCGCCGGGGCGCGCACCCTACGCATGCCGCATGCTGCTGCCCGACGGGCGCCACGTCCCCGACCTCCCGCTCGACCGCGCCAAGGTGGAGCGGTGTCGCGTGCTGGCGGACGAGATCACGGGGCAGGTGCTCGATGTCGTGCGGCGCCACACCACCGTCGCGATCGAGCGCACCGTGCTGCGTCTCCTCGGGCTGCACGAGGCCGGACCGCGCGGCGTCCCGCTCGTGAACGTGGCGGTGGACGCGCTCCACGAGCGCGGGCTGCTGGGCCGCGGCGCGGCGTACTGGATGGGGTGGGCGCTCCACCGCGGGGCGACCGGACCGCTCGGCGTCGTCGAGCGGCTCGTCACCATGCCGCGGGTCCCCGAGCCGCTCCCGGCCGACGAGGAGCGCCGTGTGCAGGAGGAGCTCCGGAGAGACACGCGCGCGGCGGTCGACGAGCTGCTCCGGCGGGTGCAGGCGCGGGACGCGCTGCGGGCGGAGCTCGGGACCGGCCCCCGCCCGCTGAAGTACGTGATCGTCGCCACGGGGAACATCCACGACGACGTCGAGCAGGCGTGCGCCGCGGCCCAGGCGGGCGCCGACGTGATCGCCGTGATCCGCTCGACGGCGCAGTCGCTCCTCGACTACATCCCGGACGGCGCGACCACGGAGGGGTACGGGGGAACGTGGGCGACCCAGGAGAACTTCCGCATCATGCGCGCCGCCCTCGACGAGGAGTCGAGGCGGCTCGGGCGCTACCTCGGGCTCACGAACTACTCCTCCGGCCTCTGCATGCCGGAGATCGCGTTCACCGCGGCGTGGGAGCGGCTCGACATGCTGCTCAACGACGCGATGTACGGGATCCTCTTCCGCGACATCAACATGCGCCGGACCCTCTGCGATCAGCACCTGTCGCGCGGCATCTGCGCCCTGGCGGGGATCGTCATCCACACCGGCGAGGACAACTACATCACGACCGCAGACGCCGACGAGGCCGCCCACACGGTCATCGCCTCGCAGTTCGTGAACCTCTCCTTCGCTCGCCGCGCCGGCCTCCCCGACCGGCTCGTCGGCCTCGGGCACGCGTTCGAGATCGACCCCGGGCGCGAGGACACCTTCGCCCGCGAGCTCGCGCAGGCCCTCCTCGTCCGGACCCTCTTCCCGGACTCGCCGATCAAGTACATGCCCCCGACGAAGCACAAGCAGGGCGACATCTTCTTCAGCCACGCCTACGACGTCATGGCCGACATCGTCGCGCACGTCTCCGGGCAGGAGATCCAGCTGCTGGGCATGATGACGGAGGCGATGCACAATCCCTTCCTCATGGACCGATTCGTGGCGCTCAAGGCGGCGGACTACGTCCGCCGCGCGTGGAGATCGATGGGGACCGAGCTCGTGCTGAGGCCGGACGGCGTCGTCGAGCGGCGCGCGGGCGAGACGCTCGGGCGGGCGCTCGCGCTGCTCGAGGAGGTGGCGCGCGACGGACTGGTGAAGGCGATCGGCCGCGCGCGCTTCGGCGACGTCGCGCGGGCGGAGGACGGCGGGAAGGGGCTCGCCGGGGTCGTCGAGCGGGGGCCCGGGTACTTCAACCCGCTCGTCGAGATCCTGGAGGGCCGATGAGGCGCGGACAGACCGTCCCGATCCTCACGGCGATCGCGGCGGTGATCGCGCTCGCGGCGTGCAGCGGGCTGCGCGCCGTGCAGGGACGCCCCACCGGACGCGAAGGCTGGCTCGCGTACGAGCTGCGCGACCTCCGCTTCGACGCCCCGGCGGCGTGGCGCGCGTCCGGGTCGACGAGCCGCGTCGCCCTCGAGGCGCCCGACGGCCGTGCGCGGCTCGAGATCTCGCTGCCGGAGCAGACCTTCGCGGACGAGCGGACCTGCCTCGCCGCCGCCGAGCAGAAGCTCGCCGTCCAGCAGGCGACCCTCGAGCGGGCGCGCCGCCACCCGACCCGGTTCGGCGGACGGCCCGCGCAGACCCTGGAGGCGGACCAGGGCGGCTGGCACGTGTGGGCGCTCGCCGCCTGCGACGGCGGCGTGCAGTACCGGGTCTTCTTCACGGCGGCGACGCCGGCGCCGCCCGAGGTGATCGAGGCCTGGAGGACGCTCCTCCAGTCCGCGCGCGTGGGCGGGGAGGCCTAGAGACCGATGACGCCGCACGACTGGACCCCGGGCGAGGTGGTGCGGCCGTACGGTGACCGGCGCGACGACGGGGTCGTCCAGCTCTCGTTCGTGCTGCCGGTGCCGCCGAGCGAGCGGGCGCGCGAGGCGGCCGCGGAGCTCGCCCGCCGGCTCGGGATGGCGGAGGTGCACGTCGCCCACATGGAGGCGGCGGCGGATCGGTACACCTTCTTCGTCGTGTACGGCCGCACGGCCGTAGGCGTCGACTGGGACCGGATCCAGGTCCCGGAGGTGGTCGTCCGCCACAAGGGGTTCGACGAGCTCAACGCCTACGCGCTGCGGGAGGTCGGCCGGCGCATCGTCGTCCTCGGAGCCTGCACCGGCTCCGATGCGCACGCGGTCGGGATCGACGCCATCATGAACATGAAGGGGTGCAAGGGCGACTACGGGCTCGAGCGCTACGCCTGCTTCGCGGCGACGAACCTCGGGGCGCAGGTCGAGAACACCCGCCTCGCCCGGCTCGTCGCCGAGCGCGGGGCGGACGCGGTGCTCGTCTCCCAGGTGGTGACGCAGCGCGACGTCCACCGGGAGAACGCGCGCCAGCTCGTGGACGAGCTCGAGCGGCTCGGCGTCCGCGGCTCCGTCGTGGCGCTCCTCGGCGGACCGCGCATCGACCACCGGCTCGCGCTCGAGCTCGGGTACGACGCGGGCTTCGGGCCGGGGACGCGGCCCTCCGACGTCGCGAGCTTCATCGTCGGCGCGGTGCTGCGCCGGATGGGAAAGGAGATGCACTGATGAAGGCCACCCTCCGGATCCGGATGTCGAGCCAGGACGCGCACTACGGGGGCGGGCTCGTGGACGGCGCGCGGATCCTGGCGCTCTTCGGGGACGCCGCGACGGAGCTCTGCATCCGTCACGACGGGGACGAGGGGCTCCTGCGCGCGTACGAGGCGGTCGAGCTGCTCGCCCCGACCCGTGCCGGGGACTACCTCGAGATCGAGGCCGAGCTCGTGGCGGTCGGGAACACCTCCCGCACGATGCGGTTCGAGGCACGCCGCTTCGCCGGACCCCGTCCGGACGTGTCGGAGACCGCCGCCGACGCGCTCGCCGAGCCGGTCGTCGTCTGCCGCGCGCGCGGGACCTGCGTCGTCCCGCGCGACAAGCAGCGCCTCCGGCGGTAGGGAGAGAGCGCTTGGGCGAGAAGGTCATCGTCGCGGCGGCGGTCGTCGGGGCGGAGGTGACGCGGGCGCAGAGCCCGCACGTCCCGTACACGCCCGAGGAGATCGCGCGGGCGGCGGTGGACGCGGGGCGGGCGGGCGCGGCGGTGGTCCACCTGCACGCGCGCTGGCCGGACGGCCGCCCCTCGCAGGAGCCTCGCCACTTCCGCGAGATCGTGGACCGGATCCGCGGGGCGGGGAGCCGCGTCGTGATCCAGTGCTCGACGGGCGGCGCGGTCGGGATGTCGATCGACGAGCGGCTCGGCTCGCTCGTGGACGGCGCCGAGATGGGGACCCTCAACCTCGGCACCATGAACTTCGGGGACGACGTGTTCCTGAACGCCCGCCCCGACGTCGTCCGGGTCGCGGCGCGCCTCCGCGACCGGCGGCTCGTGCCGGAGTGCGAGGTGTACGACGCCGGGATGCTCGACACGCTGCGCTGGCTGCTCGAGCGCGGCCACCTCGCCGCGCCGTACCACGTGCAGTTCGTGCTCGGGGTGCCGGGCGGGATGGCGGCGACGGCGCGGAACCTGCGCTTCCTCGTCGAGGGGCTGCCGGAGCCGGTGCGCTGGTCGGTCGCCGGGGTCGGACGGGCCCAGCTGCCGATGGCGGAGCTCGCCGTATCGCTCGGCGGTCACGTGCGCGTCGGCCTCGAGGACAACCTGTTCGTCGCGAAGGGAGTCCTGGCTCGCGGCTCGGACGAGCTCGTCGCGCTCGCGGCCGGTCTCGCCCGGCGCGCGGGACGAGAGCCCGCCACGCCCGACGAGGCCCGCGCGCTCCTCGGCATCTCGACGTAGAAGCGCTGTCGTCCGGTGATTCCACGGCTTGACGCTTCCGGGAGGGGGCGCTAGGTTCGCGCGGCTCATGCGGGGGATCGCACTGCGATGACCAAGGCGGACTTGATCGAGAAGGTGCAGGCGGCGCACGGCGATCTCTCGAAGCGCCAGGTGGCGCACGTGGTGGACGCGGTGTTCGAGAACCTCGCGCGCGGAATCCGCAAGGACAAGCGGTTCTCGATGCCGGGGTTCGGCACCTTCGTCGTGAAGAAGCGCGCCGGCCGCGTCGGGCGAAACCCGCAGACCGGCGCCGAGATCCGGATCGCGCCGTCCAAGACGATCGGCTTCAAGCCGGCGCCCGAGCTCAAGAACGCGCTGTAGGTCGCGCGCAGTCGAAGGGGCCACGGATGAGCAGCCTCACCGAGTGGCTCCTCACGTTCAGGCAGCTGCACGAGAAGGCGCGCCGCGGCCAGCTCCGCGACGCCGAGCTCGGCCGTTACCGCGCCGGACGCGACGAGCTCGCCCGCGCACTGGTCGCGGCGCAGCGGCTGCAGCTCAAGGCGGGGGAGGCGCCGCGCCGGGCGCTCCGCGTCGCACGTGCGCTCCAGGTGGATCTCGACCTCGCGACCGCGCGCACGCGCGCCGTCACGAACGATCTCTCCACCGGCGGCTTCGCGTGCCTGCTGCCGAAGGCGCCCGCGCTCGGGGACGAGGTCGGCTTCACGCTCCGGCTGCCCGCGACGGATCCGGTCGCGGGCCGCGCGCGGGTGCAGGACGTGAAGGTGCAGCCCGGGAACGCCCGGGTGGCGTTCATGTTCCTCAGCCTCACCGACGCCGAGCGGGAGCGCCTCGAGCTCTTCGTGTTCGACACGGTGCTCGACCACCTCACGCCGTCCTAGGCCGAGACCACTTGCCCTGGTTCGCTGCTGCGGCGCGACCAGGGTAACTGGGCACGGCTAGGCCCTGGCGGCCAGGACGGGGCCCCGGGCCCCACGCCCGGAACGCCCCGCCGTCCCCGCTGCCGCCTCGCTACTTCTTCTTCGGCTTCCTGAGATCGAAGTCGATGTCGATCTGGGCCGTGAACAGCCAGTCGGCGCCACCGGGCTGCAGCTCGGGCTCGAGGAAGAACACCGGGCCGACGAGCAGATCGATCGCGTCCGTGAAGTAGAAGTACAGGCCGCCGCCCCAGGCGCTCAGCACGTTGTTGCCCGACTGGAAGTCGGCCGCCGGTACGATCTTCTTGAGCCCAGGGAGGTCGATGTCGATCGCGGGGCCATTCCAGTGGAGGAAGAACCCCGTCGCGTCCTTGTTCCCGTTCTTGTCGACGAGGAGTTTGTCGTTCACGGCGGTGTACACGCCGCCGCCGATCTCACCGATGACGGGGAACGTCTTTCCGACGGTCGCATGCAGCAGATACAGGTCGGAGACGTCCGTCTTGAACCCGGCGTTCGCGATGCCGACCGAGACGCCCGGCTGCCACGGGGCGAGCTTCCCCTCGACGAGCGTCACCTTGCCGTTCACCGAGAACGTGGCGTCGGTCTTGCCCGGGTAGAGCACGTCGGCGCCGATCTCGGCGTTGACGGCGTCGAATGGCAGGATCCCGATCGTCAGCCCGAGATCGATGGGGTACGCCCCCCGCTCGGCGAAGTACGTATCGTAGGTGAGGTGCGGGACGAGGTACGGCTGCGTGTACGTCGTGGAGGGCGTCCAGTACGTCGTCGACGGCGTCGCGCTGGCCACCGTCGCCGCAGCGAGCAGGGCCGCAGCGACCATCGCCTCGAAAGCCTTCTTCATTCCGTTCTCCCTCGGAGCGTGGCTCCTTGTTGGTTGACGGACAGCGACGGTTGCAGCGCGCGTGCCGACGTCGCTCGGGCTGCGGATCGCCGCAAATGAAGGGGTGTTTTCGCGCCGTCGCACCCGCGCGGGCCGCGCTTGCGCCACGCGCGTGCAGCGGCTGCCCGGCCGACCGGCAGCGGGCGGCGACCGCGAGCGGGCACGCCAAAGGGAAGACGCCCGCACCCGGAGGACCGGGGCGGGCGTCGGGGCGACGCGGAACGGTGGCGACCTACGCCGGCGTGTGTCCGGCCTGCGTGTGCGCGAGCGGCGTCGGCCGGGCGCCGGGGGCCGAGGGGCCGAACGCGGACTCGTCCGCCATGATGTAGCCGCGCTCGCCGGCCTCCGCGGAGTCCATCCCGGTCCACTCGTCCTGCTCCTCGGCCCGGAGCGGCGTCACGAGCGCGACGAGCTTCAGGAGCCCGAAGGAGACGCCCCCCGAGAACACGAGGGTGACGGCGACGCCGATCGCCTGCTTCCCGACGAGCGCGAGGGAGCCGTCCGCGCCCGCCGCGTTCACGGCGGTGCTCGCGAGCGCACCGGTGAGGATCGCTCCGAGCGTCGCGGCGACGCCGTGGACCGCGAACACGTCGAGGGAGTCGTCGAGCCCGAGCTTCGGGCGCAGCCGCACCGCCGAGAAGGAGGCGAGCGCAGCGAGCGCGCCGAGCACGATCGCCGAGATCGGCTTCACGAACCCGGCGGCCGGGGTGATCGCGACCATCCCGGCGACCGCGCCGGACGCGAGGCCGACCCCGGACATCTTGCCGTGCACGAAGAGCTCCACGAGCCCCCAGGCGAGCGCGGCGGCGGCCGGGGCGAGGAAGGTGTTCACGAACCCGGTCGCGGCGAGGCCGTTCGCCGCGAGGGCGGAGCCGCCGTTGAACCCGAGCCACCCGAACCAGAGGAGGCCCGCGCCGAGGATCGCGAACGGGACGTTGTGCGGGAGCACCGACGGGGTCCGCAGCCCGCGCCGCTTGCCGAGCACGATCGCGGCGACGAGCGCCGCGGCCGCGGCGTTGATGTGGACGACCGTGCCGCCCGCGAAGTCGAGGACGCCGAGGTTGCGCAGCCACCCGCCCGGCGCCCACACCCAGTGCGCGACGGGCGCGTAGACCACGAGCGACCAGAGGCGCGATGAAGAGGATGAACGCCTTCATCCGGACGCGCTCCACGATCGCGCCGGAGATGAGCGCCGGCGTGATGACCGCGAACATCGCCTGGAACAGCATGAACGCCGAGTGCGGGACCGTCGCCGCGAGCGACGCCTCCGGCGCGTCGCCGACGCCGGAAAGTCCTGCCCAGGCGAGGCCGCCGATGAACCGGTCGAGCGCCGCCGCCGGGCGAGAAGGCGAGGCTGTAGCCGACGAGCGCCCACAGGACGCCGACGATGCCCCATGCAGACGATCGAGAGGTTCATCGTGTGGACGACGTTCTTCGCGCGGACGAGCCCGCCGTAGAAGAACGCGAGCCCGGGCGTCATGAGCATGACGAGCCCCGCGCTCACGAGCACGAGCGCCGTGTCGCCGGAGTCCACGGGGGCGGCGGAGGCGATCGCGGGGAGCGCGACGGCGACGAGGACGAGCAGCTTCTTCACGGTTCCTCCCGGGTGACGAGGGGTGCGGTAGTGCTCGCCCGCTGTGCAGCGCGCGTGCCGGGCAGCGCTCGGGGCCGTAAACGGGCGGTTCGGGGCTCCCGGTGGTCCCGGTGCACGCTACGCGAGGCAGCGCGCTGCCCCGCGTGCGAGCAGGAGCCTCACCCGGGGCGCGTCGCGCCGCCGGGCGGCTGCCCGGAGCGCGGGCAGCGGCTGCCGCGATCGCTCGCACGCGCTCGCGACGAGCGATGGATGCGCGGTCCCGCGGTTGGGCCGCGCGCGCGCGCTCGCCCGGCTATCTCTGCGCGTGCCCGTTGCGCGCCTCCCTCGCCGCCCCTCGCCCGCTCGACCGGCTCGCCGCGCGGGTCGCCGACCTGTGGCCCTGGATCCTCGCCGTCGCGGCGGTGGTGGTCGCGGCGGTCCTCGTCGCGCTGTGGCTGACGCGACGGGCGCGCCGCGGCGTGCGGCCGCTGCTCCTGCGCCGAAGGACGCCCCGCCACCCGGTCGTGCTCGCGCACGGGCTGCTCGGGTTCGACGAGCTCCGCATCGGCCGCGCGCGGACCGACTACTTCCGCGGCGTCTCCGCTCGCCTCGAGCGGGAGGGCTGCGTGGTGCACCGCTGCCGCGTCGCGAAGACCGCCTCGATCGCCGCGCGCGCGGTCGAGCTCGCTGCGTTCGTGAACGAGCTCGACGCCGGGCGCGTGAACGTCGTGGCTCACTCGATGGGCGGGCTCGACGCCCGCTACGCGCTGGCGCACCTCGGGCTGCGCCGGAAGGTCGCCTCGCTCATCACGATCGGTACGCCCGCACCGCGGGACGCCGCTCGCCGACGCGGGCCTCGGCCTCGCGGCGAGGACCGGGCTCTTCGGCGCGCTCCGGCGGATCGGGACGGACGTCGACGCGTTCCACGACCTCACCACCGGCCGGATGGAAGCGTTCAACCGGAGCGTGCAGGACGTCCGCGGCGTCGACTACGCGAGCGTCGTCGGGGCGCCGGTCCGGCGCCGCGACGTCTCGCCGATCCTCGTCCCGACGTTCCTGTGGCTCGGCGAGGCGGCGGGCGGGAACGACGGGATGGTGCCGGCCGACTCGCAGCGCTGGGGCGACGTGCTCCGGACGATCGACGCCGATCACTTCGCGCAGGTCGGCTGGTCGCGCCGCTTCGACGCGGCGGAGTTCTACGCGGAGCTGCTGCTCGAGCTGCGCGGCCGGGGGCTGTAGCGGGCCGCAGGGCGGCTCCGCACGGCGAGGCCGCGGGAGCGCCTACGGTCGCCTCGCCGTCGGCTTCTTCTTCACGGTCGGCTTCTTCGCGACGGGCTTCGCGGTGGCGGCCTTCTTCTTCGCCGCCGCGTGCTTCGTCGCCGCCTTCCTGGCGGGACCGCCTTCTTCACGCTCTTCGCGACCGCCGCCGCGGGCGGCGGGCGGGGGCGGAGGGGGCGGTGCCGGCGAGAGCTCGCCGGGATCGTCGTCGCTCGCGCTCTGAGAGCGGCGCCGGGGCGCCCGACACCGCGCGGTACGGCCCGCGGTGGTCCGCCGCCACCGTCGCGGCGCGCGCCGCCCACGCGCGCGCGGGCGCTTCGAGCCCGGCGGCGTCGAGGGCGGCGTCGGCGCCGGTGCGGTCGCCGGCGCGCAGGCGCAGCGCGGCGAGGTGCACCGCGGCGCGGCCCCGCTCGACCGCGGGCGTGCCGTCGCGATCGTCGAGGAGGCGCCGCAGGGCGGCCTCGGCCTCGGGCGCCGGCGCCATGGCCGGAGAGGGCGAGCTTCGCGAGCCCGTAGGCGGAGCGCGGCTGGGCCGGGGACGCGGCGAGCGCGGCCTCGTACGCGGCGCGGGCGGCCGCCGGGTCCTTGCCGAGGCGGCGGAGCACGTCGCCGTGCAGCGCGAGCCCGGGCGGGAACGCGCCCGCGGCGGCCGCGGCGGCGGCGGGCTGGAGCGCCGCCCCGGGGTTGCCGGCGAGGAGCGCGACCCGGGCCTGCAGCGCGAGCGGCCACGGCGCCGTCGCCGGCGCGCGCCACGCGCGGTCGTGGCGGTCCCCGCCTCCTTGCGCCCGAGCGCGAGCGCGCGCCGAGGCGAGCTGCGCGTGAGCCGGGACGTTCTCCGCGCGGCCCGGCGTCGACGAGGAGGCTCCTCGATCTCGGCCTCGGCGCGCGCCTCGCGGTAGTCGGCGAAGAGCATCGCGAGCGCGAACGCGCGGACGCTCGCGCCGTTCATCGGGTCGAGCTGCGGCGATGGGCTCGAGGAGCGACGCCGCCTGCCGGTACCCCGCCGCGGTGTCGAGCCGGAGGAGGGCGTCGGCCTGGGAGAGCGCGGCCTCGACCACCTTGCGGCGGTGGTGGGCGCGGTAGGCGAGGAGCGCTGCCGCCGACCAGCGAGGGCGAGCGCGGCGACCGCCGCGAGCTTCAGCGCGCGGAGGCGCGTGCGCGCCGCCGGGGCCGCCGTCGACGACGGCGACCTCGTCGAGCTCGGACGGGGCCTCGTACACGAGGTCGTCCGCGTCCATCACGGTGGGGTCGCTGGGCTCCGGCGGTTCGTCGGGCGCGTTCGGTCTGGGCATCGCAGGTCGGGGCGAGGGGAACCCGTGAAGGGTAGCGCCTGCCGGGGCGGCCCGTCAAAACGAACGCGCCCGCGGGGTGCGCGGGCGCGAAAGGTGCTGAGAAGCGGCGCGAGGCCGCAGTACCGACTGGGCTAGCCGCCCTTCTCCTCGCGCTCGTCCTCGCGCGCGACGCCCGACAGCACGTCGTTCACGGAGGGGAACCGCATGATCTCGCCGCGCGCGATGCGCCACGCCTGCTGAACGATCCACGACAGGGAACGGTCCTGCCGGTTCGCCTCGGCCTGGATCTCGTTCAGCATGTCCTCGGGGAAGTACAGCGACTGCTTGCGCTTGTCGGTTCCGGGCATCACTGCTCCGTGCGTGTGGGAGAGACGTAGCTTTTGTACGATGTACCGGGCGATCCGGTCAAGAAATGGTTCGATTTTCCCGAGGGGAAACAGGGACGGCCCCGTTGTCGATGGCGCCACGGGGGTCTGGAACAGCGGCTCTTTTCGGAGCGCGGTGGTCGCCGGGTGCGGACGACCACTGCCTCGGTCCACTCTGGGTTGCTTCTGAGCAGCCGATGCGTCCGGCGCAGTGTCTGCGCCTGTAGGTTGCGGGGGTAGAAAAGAGGAGAGCCGGCATTTCTGCCGGCTCTCCGTGGGCCCAGAGGGGGAGGGGGGGGACCCCTAGGCCCAGCGCCATAAAATTGTCGTCATCCCCTGCTGCAGTCAACTTCCGGCCCCAACATCGCATTCCCGCTTGTGAAAGGCAACTCCTGGCGGGTCGGGTGATCGCTGACCTCCCTCGCTTCTCACCGGCTGAAACCCGGCGTCGCTCGCCTTCATTCCCGGACGCCGCTCGGGGCGCCTGCGAGCCCTCGCCAGCTAGTATAAGGGACTGCGCCATCCGGCGCTCGCTCGATGCGCAAAAAAGCACTCGATCCCTATGTGAGGGCCGTCCTCGCCACGATCCGGCGGCGCGCGCTCCTCAGCGCCACCGACACGGTCCTCGCGGCCGTGTCGGCGGGACCGGACTCGACCGCGCTCGTCGCCGCGCTCGCTGCACTGCGCGACCGCGGCGAGCTCGGCGCGGTGGCCGCGCTCCACGTCGACCACGGCCTGCGGCCCGGCGGAGGAGAGGACGCGGCGTGCGCCTCGGCGGCCTGCGCGCGCCTCGGCGTCCCGTTCGAGAGCGTCCGCGTCCGGGTCGCGCGCGGAAACGTGCAGGCGGAGGCGCGCCGCGCGCGCTACGCCGCGCTGCGCGACGCCGCGGCGCGGGTGCAGGCGAGCCGGATCGCGACGGGCCACACCCGGACCGACCAGGCCGAGACCGTGCTCCTGCGGCTGCTCCGGGGCGCCGGCGCGCGCGGCCTCGGCGCGATCCCGCCGCGGCGCGGCCCGTTCGTGCGACCGCTCATCGATCGTCCCGCGCGCGGAGGGGATCGCTTTTCTGTCGCGGCTCGGCCTCGAATGGCGCGACGATCCGTCGAACGCGACCCCGCGCTTCGCGCGGAACCGGCTGCGGCTGTCGGTCTGGCCTCACCTGCTCGCGCTCGCGCCCGCGCTCGAGCGGTCCCTCGCGCGGGCGGCCGACCTCGCCCGGGAGGACGAGCGCGCGCTCGCGCGCCGCGCGCGCTCGCTCGTTCGCGCGGGGACCGCGGTGCAGCTCGCGGCCCTCGCGGCCGAGCCGGTCGCGGTCCGGCGCCGCGTGGTCCGGCGGCTGTGGCGGGCGGCCGGCGGCGACGCGGGGCGGCTCGAGGCGAAGCACGTCGAGGCGGTCCTCGCGCTCGCGCGGCGCGATCGCCCCGGGAGAGCGGTCCTGTCCGGCGGGCTCGAGGCGCGCTGCCGGTACGGAACGCTCGCCATCGTCGCCTCGCCGCCCTCCGCGCCCGCGCCGGTCGACGTCGCGGTCCCCGCGCCCGGGGTCTACGACGTGCCGGTCCGAGGCGTCGTCGAGGATCGCGGCCCGCGACCCCGGCGCGGTGCCCTGGCCCGTCTCGCTCCGGACGCGTCGCCCGGGCGACCGCTTCCGGCCCGAGGGAGGCCGCGGGACGAAGAAGCTGAAGAGCTGGCTCATCGACCGGAAGGTCCCGCGCGAGGCTCGCGACGCGCTGCTCGTGATCGCGGCAGGCGACCGCATCCTCGCCGTGCCCGCTCTCGGCGCGTTCGCACAGGGGCTCGGCCCGTCGGGGGCCGGGCTGACCGTGCGGGTACGAAGCAGCCGTTGAGGCGCTCGACAGACTGCAAAAGGGGGACGGGGCTGTTATAACGACCCTCCGCCTCGCGGTCGTCCCGGCCCGGCGCAAGTTCGCGGAACAGGAGGCACGCGCCGCCGGTTCCGTGCGAATCGACGGTTCCACGGAAGGGGTAAGACAGCCTTGCGACAGTCCCACAAGACGGCCCTGCTTTGGGTGTTCCTCATCGTGATGTTCATCGCGCTCTGGCAGCTGTTCCAGCAGCGCGGCCACGAGGCGAAGACCCTCAACTGGACGCAGTTCATGTCGAAGGTCGATGCGGGCGAGGTCCGCGAGGTCCAGATCAAGGATCTCGACTACGCCGGCACGCTCCGCGACAACTCGACCTTCCAGACCACCGGGCCCGTCGACGCGTCCGCGACCATCGCGGAGAAGCTCCGCGAGAAGGGCGTGACGCTCCAGTTCATGAAGCCGGAGCAGTCGTCGCTCTGGGTGACGGTGCTCCTCCAGTACCTGCCGCTCGTCTTCCTCTTCCTGATGTTCTTCCTCTTCATGCGGCAGCTCCAGGCGGGCGGCGGCAAGGCGATGAGCTTCGGCAAGTCGCAAGCGCGAAGCTCCTGACGGAGCACCAGAACAAGGTGACGTTCGAGGACGTCGCCGGCATCGACGAGGCGAAGGACGAGCTCGAGGAGATCATCGCCTTCCTCAAGGACCCGAAGAAGTTCACAGCGCCTCGGCGGCCGCATCCCGAAGGGCGTGCTGCTGATGGGCCCGCCGGGCACCGGCAAGACGCTGCTCGCGCGCGCGATCGCCGGCGAGGCGGGCGTGCCGTTCTTCTCATCTCCGGCTCGGACTTCGTCGAGATGTTCGTCGGCGTCGGCGCCTCGCCGCGTCCGCGACCTGTTCGAGCAGGGCAAGAAGAACGCGCCCTGCATCATCTTCATCGACGAGATCGACGCGGTCGGTCGCCACCGCGGCGCCGGCCTCGGCGGCGGTCACGACGAGCGCGAGCAGACGCTGAACCAGCTGCTCGTCGAGATGGACGGCTTCGAGTCGAACGAGGGCGTCATCATCATCGCCGCGACGAACCGCCCCGACGTCCTCGACCCGGCGCTCCTGCGCCCGGGCCGCTTCGACCGCCGCATCGTCGTCCCCCGGCCCGACGTCCGCGGGCGCGCGGGCATCCTCAAGGTCCACACCAAGCAAGACCCCGCTCGACCCGGACGTCGACCTCGACGCAGATCGCCCGCGGCACGCCCGGGCTTCTCCGGCGCCGACCTCGAGAACCTCGTCAACGAGGCGGCGCTCTTCGCGGCGCGCCGCAACAAGGAGCGGCGTCGCGATCGACGACTTCGAGCTCGCGAAGGACAAGGTCATCATGGGCACCGAGCGGCGCTCCATGGTCATCACCGAGAAGGAGAAGCGGACGACCGCCGTCCACGAGGCGGGGCACGCGCTCGTCGCGAAGATCCTCGCCGAGCACCGACCCGGTCCACAAGGTCACGATCATCCCGCGCGGCCGCGCGCTCGGCGTGACGCAGCAGCTGCCGCAGGAGGACCGCCTCAACATCAAGCAGGAGTTCGCGCTCAACCAGGTCGCGATCCTGATGGGCGGCCGGATCGCGGAGGAGCTCGTCTTCGGCCAGATGACGACCGGCGCCGGCGAACGACATCGAGCGTCGCGACGAACCTCGCGCGCTCCATGGTCTGCGAGTGGGGCATGACGAACGCTCGGTCCGCTCGCGTTCGGCAAGAAGGAGGGCGAGGTCTTCCTCGGCCGCGAGATGTCCGCGGTCCAGAGCTACTCGGAGGAGACCGCGCGCGAGATCGACGCGGAGGTCCGCCGGATCGTCATGGAGCAGTACGCCCGGGCGAAGAAGGTGCTGCTCGAGCAGCCGCCCGGTGCTCGACCGGATCGCCGACGCGCTCCTCGAGTACGAGACGCTCGACGCCGCCGACGTGGACGTGATCGTCGCGGGGGGCGTCATCTCGCGGCCGCCGCCGCCGAAGCCGCTCGCGACCGCGCTCGCGGAGAAGAAGAAGGGCGCGATCGCGGAGGCAGGCGCCATCGTCCCCGCCGCCGGGAAGGCGTGAGCCGGGCGCTCGCCCTCGGCCCGCGCCGCGGGCTCGCGCTCGGGACGGACGGCTCGCGATGAGGATGCAGATCGGGGCCAGGCTCTTCGAGGGCCGTGGCCCCTTCCTCATGGGGATCGTGAACGCGACCCCGGACTCGTTCTCCGACGGCGGGCGGTTCCTCGATCCCGACGCCGCCGTCGCGCAGGCGCTCCGCCACGCGGAGGAAGGCGCGGACCTCGTCGACCTCGGGGGCGAGTCCACTCGCCCCGGTGCGCCGCCCGTCCCCGCGGACGAGGAGATCCGCCGCGTGGTGCCGGTCATCGAGCGGCTGCGCGCGCTGAGGTTCCCGCTGCCCATCTCGATCGACACGTGGAAGGGCGAGGTGGCGCGCGCGGCGCTCGCGGCCGGCGCGGACCTCGTGAACGACGTGACCGGGCTGCGCGATCCGGAGCTCGGGCGTGCGGTCGCGACCGCCGAGGCTCCCGTGGTCCTCATGCACACGCGGGGGATGCCGGCGGACATGGCCGGGCTCGCCGTGTACACGGACGTCGTCGCCGAGGTCACCGAGGAGCTGCGCGCCGTGCTCGCGCGCGCGGCGGCGGCGGGGATCGCGGCGGAGCGGATCGTGCTCGACCCTGGCATCGGCTTCGCGAAGACCGCCGAGCAGGGGATCGAGCTGCTCGCGCGGGTCGGAGCGCTGCGCGCGCTCGGGCGTCCGCTCCTCGTGGGCCCCTCGCGCAAGAGCTTCATCGGGAAGCTCACCGGAGCCCCGGTGGGCGACCGCCTTCCCGGGACGCTCGCGACCGTCACCGCCTGCGTGCTCGCCGGGGTGGAGCTGCTCCGCGTGCACGACGTGGCCCCCTGCCGCCAGGCCGCCCTCGTCGCGGCGGCGCTGCGCGACGCAGGCGCCGCCCTCCCGGGACCGCGCTAGACTGCGCTCACCTCCCTAGGTTCCGACCGATGCCACCCCGTGAGAACACCATGAAGCTCTCCCGAACCGCCCCCGTGAACGGCGCCGCGCGCACCCGCGCGCCCAGGAACGAGGCGCGCGCCGCGCCCGCGGCGACGCCGCGCCGCCTGTTCGGCACCGACGGCGTCCGCGGCGTCGCGAACGTCCACCCGATGACGGCCGAGATGGCGCTCCACCTCGGCCGCGCGCTCGCCTACCTCGTCCGCCGCGGCCCGCACCGGCACCGCATCGTGGTCGGCAAGGACACCCGGCTGTCCGGCTACATGCTCGAGCAGGCGATCGCGTCGGGCATCTGCTCGATGGGCGTCGACGTCATGCTCTCCGGGCCCGCTGCCGACCCCCGGCATCGCCTTCCTCACCGAGTCGATGCGCGCCGACGCGGGCGTCGTCATCAGCGCGAGCCACAACCCGTACCAGGACAACGGCATCAAGTTCTTCTCGCGCGACGGCTTCAAGCTGCCGGACGAGATGGAGCTGCGGATCGAGCGGCTCGTGCTCGACGGGGCGGAGGACGACGCGGGCGCCGAGGACTTCCGCGCCCTGCGCCCGACCGCCACCCGGATCGGCAAGGCGAAGCGGCTCGACGACGCGATCGGCCGGTACGTCGTGTTCCTCAAGTCGATCTTCCCGAAGGAGCTGACGCTCGACGGCCTCACCGTCGTCGTCGACTGCGCGCACGGCGCCGCGTACCACGTCGCGCCGGCGGTGTTCGAGGAGCTCGGCGCGAAGGTGATCCCGCTCGGCGTGAAGCCCGACGGCACGAACATCAACGACGACTGCGGCGCGGTCCACCCGGAGGGGATGGCGCGCGCGATCCTGCGGCACGGCGCCGACCTCGGCCTCGCGCTCGACGGCGACGCCGATCGCGTGATCCTCGCCGACGAGAAGGGGCGGGTGGTCGACGGCGACGCGATCATGGCGCTCGTCGGGCGCGACCTCGTCCGGCAGGGGACGCTCGCGAAGCGGACGGTGGTCGCGACGGTGATGTCGAACATCGGCCTCGAGCGCGCGCTCGCCCCGGTGAAGGGGCGCGTCGTGCGCACGGCGGTCGGCGATCGGTACGTCGTCGAGGAGATGCGCCGCAGCGGCTACAACTTCGGCGGCGAGCAGTCCGGGCACCTCATCTTCCTCGACCACGTCACGACCGGCGACGGCGTCGCCGCGGCGCTCAACGTGCTCGCGGTGATGCAGCGGGAGGGCCGGCCGCTCTCCGAGCTGGCGCGGTGCTTCGAGCCCGTCCCGCAGGCGCTCGTGAACGTCGTCGTCCGCGAGAAGCGGGCGCTGTCCGAGCTCCCGGGCGTCTCGCGCGCCATCGCCGCCGTCGAGAAGGCGCTCGGCGCCGACGGGCGCGTCCTCGTCCGGTTCTCGGGGACCGAGAACAAGGTGCGCGTGCTCGTCGAGGGGACGGACGCCAAGAAGATCCGGGCGCACGCGGAGAGCATCTGCGAGGAGCTGCGGAAGGCGATCGGGTAGCGCGGATCGCGCTCGGTCCCGAGCGGGGGGAAACCGGTCGCGGCCGTCCGCGTGCCCGGTCACCGTCTTTGTTTCGTTTCGGACGGCGCGGGTTTACATTCCGGGGATGCCAGCACGCCTCGGTGTGAACGTCGACCACGTCGCGACGCTCCGCCAGTCACGCCGCACGCAGTACCCGGACCCGGTCGCCGCCGCGATGCTCGCGGAGCTGGGTGGCGCGGACCAGATCACGATCCACCTGCGCGAGGACCGCCGCCACGTGCAGGAGCGCGATCTCCAGATCATGCGGAAGACCGTCTCGACCCGCCTGAACCTCGAGATGGCCGCGACCCAGGAGATGGTGAAGATCGCCTACGAGGCGAAGCCGGACGTGGCGACCCTCGTGCCGGAGCGGCGCGAGGAGCTCACCACCGAGGGCGGGCTCGACGTCGTGGCGGGGCGGGACGCGATCCGCCGCGTCGTGAAGACGCTGCACGACGCCGAGATCAAGGTGTCGCTCTTCATCGACCCCGACCTCGATCAGGTCAAGGCCGCGCACCGTGGCGAGGCCGACGTCGTCGAGCTGCACACCGGACGGTACTGCGACGCGCGCCTCGCGTCCGACCGCGGGCGCGAGCTGTCGCGCATCGTGGACGCCTGCAAGGCCGCCTCGAAGCTCGGCCTCGAGGTCGCGGCCGGGCACGGGCTCAACTACCAGAACGTCGGCCCGATCGCGCAGATCTCGGAGATCGAGGAGCTGAACATCGGCCACGCCATCGTCGCCCGGGCGGTCCTCGTCGGGTTCGAGCGCGCCGTCCGCGAGATGAAGGAGCTCATCGAGCGGGCGCGCAGGTGAGGGGGGCGCCGTGATCGTCGGGCTCGGCATCGACGTGGTCGAGATCGCGCGGATCCGGCGGATCCTCGACGGCCCACCCGCGCGCGCCGAGCGGTTCCTCGCGCGCTGCTTCACCGCGACCGAGCGGGGCTACTGCGACGGCGCGCGCGAGCGGGCGGCGCGCTACGCGGCCCGGTTCGCGGCGAAGGAGGCCGCCTCGAAGGCGCTCGGCGCGCCCCCCGGGATCGGCTGGCACGACGTCGAGGTGCTCCGAGCTGCCGGGGGTCCGTCGCTCGCGCTGCGCGGCGTCGCCGCCGCGGCGCAGGGGCGGCTCGGCGCGGCGCGGGCGCTCCTCACCCTGACCCACGACGCGGGCATCGCGGCGGCGGTGGTCGTCCTCGAGGGAGGCGCATGAGGCTCGTCGGCTCCGCCGAGATGCGGGAGATCGATCGCACCGCGATCGAGGACTTCGGGACTCCGTCGCTCACGCTGATGGACCGGGCCGGTCGAGCGGTCGCGGACGCCGCCGTCGCGCTCGCCGCGCCACGTGGCCGGTTCGTCGTGGTGTGCGGCGGCGGGAACAACGGCGGGGACGGCTACGTGGCGGCCCGGCTCCTCCGCGCCGCCGGGCGCGATGCGCGCGTGATGTCGCTCGTGCCGCCCGAGCGGCTCTCGGCCGATGCGCGCGCGGTCCGCGAGCAGGCCGACCGCGCCGGCGTGCCCATCGACGAGGGGGTCCTCGCGCCGCTCGCCGCCGGCGTGGGCGACGTCGTCGTGGACGCGATCTTCGGGACCGGGCTCGGGCGCCCGCCCGAGGGCGCCTTCGCGAGCGCGATCGCGGCCATCGAGGACGCCCGCGTCGCCGGCGCGCGGGTGGTCGCGGTGGACGTCCCGTCGGGCCTCTCCGCCGACACCGGCCGTCCACTCGGGGCGTGCGTCCGCGCGGATCGAACGGTGACGTTCGGGTTCCCGAAGCGCGGCCTCGCCCTGCACCCGGGGCTGTCGCTCGCCGGCGAGGTCTCGGTCGACGACATCGGGATCCCCGCGGAGGCGGCGCAGCGGGTGCCGGTGACCTGCGAGCTCCTCACCGACGTCGAGGCGCGGATGCTCGTGCCGCCGCGGGCGGCCGACGCGCACAAGGGCGACGCGGGCCGGCTCCTCGTCATCGCGGGCTCGGCCGGGAAGACCGGCGCCGCGCACCTCGCGCTCACCGGCGCGCTGCGCGGAGGCGCCGGCCTCGTGACGCTCGCCGCGCGCGCGGAGGTCCTGCCGTTCGCGCTCGCCGGGCGTCCCGAGGCGATGAGCCTCGCCGCTCCCGGGCGACGGTCCGCTCGGGCGCGCCGACCTCCAGGCGCTGCTCGCCGCCACCCGCGAGGTGGACGCGATCGTCGTCGGGCCCGGCATCCCGCGGGGCCCCGAGACGGGCGAGCTCCTCCGGGCGCTCCTCGACCGGGCCGGGAAGCCGGCGATCGTCGACGCCGATGGGCTGAACGCGCTCGCGGAGGAGCCGGCGCTCCTCGCCGGCCTCGGGGTCCCGCTGCTCCTCACGCCGCATCCGGGGGAGATGGCGCGGCTGTGCGGGTGCTCGACGGCGGAGGTCCAGGCCGACCGGCTCGGGATCGCGGCGGCGCGCGCGCGCGCCTGGAACGCGACGGTCGTGCTGAAGGGCGCGCGGACCGTCGTCGCCGCTCCGGACGCGCCGACCGCGGTGATCCCGACGGGGAACCCCGGGCTCGCGACCGGCGGCACCGGGGACGTGCTCGCCGGCCTCTGCGGCGCGCTCCTCGCCGGCGGGCCTGTCGCCCTCGATCGCGGGCCGCGCCGGCGCGTGGGTGCACGGCCGCGCCGGTGACCTCGCCGCGGCGCGGTTCGGCGAGCGCGGGCTCGTCGCCGGGGACCTCGGCGACGCGATCGGCGCGGTCTGGGCGGAGTGGCGACGGTGAGCGAGGTCGCGTCGGCGCGGCTCGTGACGCGCTCGGCGCGCGCGACGCACGCGCTCGGTGCACGGCTCGGGCGCCTGCTCGCGCCCGGTGACGTCGTCGCGCTCGTCGGTGATCTCGGGGCGGGAAAGACCCAGCTCGTACGCGGCGCGTGCGCCGGCGCCGGCGTCCGTCCGGAGGAGGTCTCCTCCCCGAGCTTCGCGATCGTGGTGACGTACGAGGGCCGGATCCCGGTTCACCACGCCGACCTGTACCGGATCGGCGACCTGGACGAGCTGTACGGCACCGGGTTCGGCGACCTCGTCGGCGGAGAGGGTGCGCTGCTCGTCGAGTGGGCGGACCGGGTCCCCGGCGCGCTCCCGGAGGAGCGGCTCACCGTCCAGCTCGGGCACGACGCGCGCGCGCCCGACGTCCGTCACCTGAGCATCGTGGGGGTCGGCCCGCGGCACGCCGCGCTCGCGAGGGAGCTCGCGAGGCGGGCGACGCGGCCGCGGACGAAGACGAAGGCGAAGGCGAAGGCGGGGGCGCAGGTGAAGGGAAAGGTGGGGACGAAGGTGAAGGCGGGGGCGCAGGCGAAGGGAAAGGTGGGGACGAAGGGGGCCGCGGGCGCGAAGGTGCCGGGTCGAAGTCGAAGTCGAAGTCGAAGTCGAGGTCCACGTCCAGGTCCACGTCCAGGTCCAGGTCCAGGTCCACGGCCAGGTCCACGTCCAGGTCGCCTCGGTAGACCTTTTTTTCGAGTCGTGCGTCATGGGAGGGAGGAGATCCCCCATGCGCTTGCTCGCCCTCGTTTCCCTCGTCCTTCCCGCCCTCTCGCTCGCCGCCCCGGCGGTGAAGGCTCCGTCGCGCATCGACGGCGTGACCGTGTACCGATCCGGCGCGCGCGTCTCGCGCCTCGCCCGCGTCGAGCTGCCCGGCGGCGCCGCGCGGCTCGTCTTCGACGGCCTCCCGGACCAGCTCGACGACGACTCGATCCGGGTCGAGGGCAAGGGAACCGCCCGGGCGCGCGTCTTCGGCGTCACCGTCGAGCGGGTGACGTCGGAGGAGGCGGTCGCCGGCGAGGCCCGCGCGGTGGAGGAGCGGCTCGAGCGGCTGCAGGACGAGGACCGCGCCTTCGACGACCGGATCAAGGCGGCGCAGGCGCGCCTCGAGTTCGTCCGCTCGCTGCGCTCGACCTACTCGGAGGAGCGGGCGAAGAACCTCGCCGTCCGTGGCGTCACCGCGCGCGAGTGGGCGGACCTCGCCGGCGTACGTCACGGGCGAGCTGCAGGAGGGGACGCAGGAGGTCCGCCGCGCCGAGGTCGCGCGCCGCGAGCTCGCGCGGAAGACCGCGCAGGCGCGCGCCGACCTCGAGAAGGTCCAGGCGAAGCGCGGCAAGACCACGAAGACGGTCGTGGTCGAGGTCGAGGCGGAGAAGGCAGGTGCGCTCGAGGTCGCGCTCTCCTACGCGGTCGCCGCCGCCGGGTGGCAGCCGGTGTGGGACGCTCGGCTCGCGCCGGACGCGGGCACGATGGAGCTCGCGTTCTTCGGCTCGGTCTGGCAGCGCACCGGCGAGGACTGGGGCGAGGTGGCGCTCCACGTGTCCACGGCGCAGCCGGCGCGCGGGCTGTACGTCCCGCAGCTCGATCCCGCACTACCTCGTTCGCGCGGAGCCGCCGCGGCCGATGCAGGTCGCCCGGAAGCGGAGCAGCGCGCCCATGGCCGCCGCGCCCGCGATGGCGCGCGCGGCCGCGCCCGAGGCGCAGGAGTACGCGATGGACGAGGCGAAGGTCGAGATGGAGGCCCCGCAGGCCACCGTCGAGGAGGGGCTCCTCTCCGCCTCCTTCACGACGCCGCGCCGCGAGACGGTGGACGGCTCGGGGCAGGCGCGGAAGGTCGCCGCTCGCCCGGTTCCCGCTCAAGGCCGCGATCGTCCGGACGGCGGCGCCGCGCGTCGAGGCGGCGGCGTTCCTGACCGCGAAGGCCGTGAACGAGACGGGCTTCGCGCTCCTGCCCGGGACGGCGGGCGTGTACGTCGGCGACGAGTTCGTGGGCCGCGCCGCGATCGCCGCGACGCCGCCGGGCGGCGAGATCGAGCTCGCCTTCGGCGCGGACGACCGGGTCGAGATCGACCGGAAGCTGCTCGAGCGCCGCCGCGAGTCCGCCGGCGTCATCTCGAAGGACGAGATCTACCGGTACCGCGTCCGCATCGGCGTGAAGAACCGCTACGCGGCGCCGGTCGCGGTGAAGCTGCTCGATCTCGTGCCGGTCTCCCGCGACGAGAAGATCGAGGTGAAGCTGCTCGAGGGGACGACCGCGGCCACCCGCGAGGACGCCGAGCGGCCCGGGGTGAAGGTGTGGGAGCTCTCCCTCGCGGCGCGCGAGGAGAAGGTGGTCGAGCTGCGGTACGAGGTCCGCTACCCGCGCGGCTTCCCGATCGCAGGCCTGGAGTAGCGGCGCGGGCGCTCAGGCGACGTGGGGCGACGGCCGGAGCGCGCGGCGTACGGCGCGCACCCCGTCGTCCGTCCCCACGAACCCGCCCTCGGGGACCTCCTCCCAGGCGGCGGCGCCGATCTTCTCGCTCGCGATCACGAAGGCGTGGCGCGGCCCGGCGTCGGTCGCGAGGTGGAGCGTCTTGCCGTGCCGCGACGCGGCGACGAGGCGGCCGTCGGACACGAGGAAGTTGAGCGTGGACGGCTTCTCCGCCCGCGGGATCCGCGATCGCGACGAGGACGTCGGTCGCCTCGGCGAGCGCGTGCCGGACCTGCTCGAGCGTCGCGGCCTCGAGGGACGCGCGCGCGCGGAGCCGCGCCAGGAACACGAGGAAGCAGCGCTCGCTGTCGGTTTCGCCCCGGAGCGACGCGCGCAGATCGGGATCGATCTCGGCGAGGATCGCCTCGCGCACCTTCCGCGTCTTCTTGTACCGGCCCACCGTCCCGTTGTGGGCGAACAGCCAGCGCCCGTGCCGGAACGGGTGGGTGTTGTCCTCCGACACGGGCCCGATCGAGGCGTCGCGGACGTGCGCGAGGACGACCGCCGACCGGGCCGAGGTGGCGGCGTGAACGAACGCCTCGTCGGCGTGGGCCGGGAGGAGGCCGCGGCGGAGGACCGGGAGCCCCTGCTCGTACCAGCCGATGCCCCATGCCATGCGGATGCTGGTGCGACTGGAACCGCAGCGCGTTCTCCGCGGAGCAGAGCGGCGCGCAGAGGTCGAAGCCGGGATGGGCGTGCTGGCCGAACAGGCGACACATCTGCGAGCCGGAATGTAGCAGCCGGCCGGCTCGGGTTCCACGAGACCCGCGGGCGGCGGCGGGGTCAGGCGCGGCGGCCGCTCTCCCCGTGGCGCACCGCCGCGGCGACGAGGTGCGCGAGCCGGAGGGGCTCGGGGACCGCGTCCGCGATCGGTCAGCCGCGCGAGCGCCCGGCCGATCTCCTCCGGCGCCGCCCCGGCGACCTGGAACGTGAACGGCCCCTCCCGACGGATCGGGCCGGCGGCCCGGAGGAGCGCGAGCCGGCGTTCGGCGCGGGGGAGGGTGCGGATGGCGCGCTCCATCGCGGCGAGGTCCGGGAGGCGCCGCATCACCGCGACGCACGGCCGTCCCACCCGCGCGGCGAGCGCAGGGAGATCGACGAGGTTGAGGCCACCAAAGGAGAGCCCGTCGAGGAGGACGAGGTGGAGCTGGGGCAGGAACTTGCCGCCGACGAGGAGCGCGGCGAGCGCGTCCGTCGCGTTCCAGCCGTCCTGGCGGAGCCGCCCCCAGACGAGCCCCTCGAAGCGCGTCCCGGCGCAGACGACGCCCGCGACCCCGACGTCACCCCGGCGGCGTCGGACGAACGGCGCGTCGTCGAAGCCGACGGCGCGGAGCGTCCGGCCCGGCGCGGGGATCACAGCCCGACCTCGAGCGGCTCGCCGAGCGGCGCCGGCGCGGCGCCGCGCGAGGTCGAAGAGCTCGACGCGGGCGAGCCGCCCGCGCACGGTCAGGATCGCCGCGGCGCGGGGGAGCGAGAAGCGGCGGGGCCCGGCGCTGCCGGGGTTCACGAAGAGCGTCCCCGCGACGAGCGCGGCGCCCGGACGGTGGGAGTGGCCGTGCACGACGATCTCCGGCCGGCGGCGCGCGAGGAGGGCGCGCGCCGGGGGCTTCGGCCGCTCGCGCGGGCCGAGGTCGTGGACGACGAGGGCGGTCAGGGCGCCGAGCGCCACGAGCGCCGTCTCGGGGAGCCGGGCGAGCGAGGTCCCCTCGTCGTTGTTCCCGCGGATCGCGGTGACCGGCGCGAGGCCCTCGAGCGCGGAGAGGACGGCCTCCGACACGATGTCGCCGGCGTGGAGGATGAGGTCGCAGCGGGCGAACAGCGCGGGGAGGAGCGGGTCGAGGCGGCCGTGCGTGTCCGAGACCAGCCCGACTCGCATCACGTCACCTGCAGTCCACGGCGGCGCCGGGGAGCGCCTCGTGCACGACCCGCCCGCGCTTCACGACCGTGAGCGCGTGGTTCACGGCCATGTGCCAGGCGAGGTGCTCGATCGACCCGCAGCCCCACAGGACGAGGTCCGCCTCGCACCCCGGCGCGAGCCGCGCGAGGTCGGTGCGCCGCAGGGACCGGGCCCCGCCCGCCGTCAAGGCGACGAGCGCCTCGGCGGGCGTGAGGCCGAGCTTGAGGCAGCCGAGCGAGAGGAGCAGGCCGACGTTCTCGCTCATCGCGCTGCCGGGGTTCAGGTTCGAGGCGAGGGCGACCGGCACGCCGGCGGCGAGGAGCCGGCGGGCGGGCGCGTATCGCTCGGACCCGAGGAAGAGCGTCGACAGCGGCAGCAGGCCGGCGACGACCCCGGCGCCGGCGAGCGCCTCGATGCCGGCGTCGTCCACGAGCTCGAGGTGGTCGGCGGAGGCGCAGCCCATCTCCGCCGCGACGAGGGCGCCGCCGCCGGCGGTGAGGTGGTCCGCGTGCAGGCGCGGGACGAGCCCGCGGCGGTCGGCCGTGGCGAGGATCCGGCGGGCCTCGTCCGCCGTGAAGGCGCCCTCCTCGAGGAAGACGTCGCAGGACACCGCGAGCTTCTCCTTCGCGACGGCGGGCACGAGCTCGTCGCAGAGCTCGCGGAGGAAGGCGGCGCGATCCTCCTGGCGCTCGGGCGGAACCGCGTGCGCGAGGAACGTCGGCACGATCGTCACCTCGCGCCAGAGCGCGTGCGCGAGCTCGTGGATGAGCCGCAGGAGGCGGAGCTCGGTCGCGGCGGTGAGGCCGTAGCCGCTCTTCACCTCGACGGTGGTGACGCCCTGCGCGAGCAGCCGCCGGGCGCGCGCGACCGCCGCCTCGAGGAGCACCGCGTCCGGGGCGGCCTGGGTCGCGCGCGTCGTCACGGCGATGCCGCCGCCCGCGAGGGCGGTGTCGAGGTAGCTCCGGCCCGAGCAGCGGAGGGCGAACTCTCCGGCTCGCTCGCCCGCGAAGAGGAGGTGCGTGTGGGAGTCGACGAGGCCGGGGGTGACGAGGCCAGCCCGGGCGTCGAGCACGCGCGCCTCGGACAGATCCACCGCGGCGTCGAGATCCCGATCGCGGCCCACCCAGACGATGCGTCGCTCGTCGATCGCGACGGCGCCACCCGAGATCAGGCCCGCGTCGCCGGAGCCCCGATCGCAGGTGGCGAGCACGCCGTTGCGGACGGCGAGGGTGGCCTTCGGCCGGAGGGACTTGGGTGCGGACATCCGAGGTGAGCCGACCTGGCGTGGCGAGTGGCTCCTAGATACCTCGTTCCCGTGCGGCGCGCCCGAAAGTCGCGTCCCGCCCGCGCCCCGCGTGTAGACTCCGCGCGTCCATGAACGATCGGCTCTTCATCTCCGCGCTGCGCCTGCTCCCGAAGAACGCGCTGTCGCGCGCCGCCGGAGCGCTCACCCGCTGGCGCGCGCCGGAGCGGGTGCGGCTCGCCGCCATGAAGGCGTTCGCGCGCCGCTACGGGATCGACCTCTCGGAGTGCCCGGACCTCGAGGTCTACCGCACCTTCGGCGAGTTCTTCGCGCGACCGCTCCGGCCCGGGCTGCGCCCGATCGCGCAGGGCGAGGCAACGCCGGTCTCTCCGGTCGACGGCCTCGTCTCCGAGGTCGGGGTCGCGACGGGGGGACGGCTCGTCCAGGCGAAGGGCATCGACTACACCGCCGCTGCGCTCCTCGGGGACGAGGCGCTCGCGCGCCGGCTCGAGGGCGGCGCGTACGCGACGCTCTACCTGTCGCCCAAGGACTACCACCGCATCCACTTCCCGCTCGGCGGGACCGTCGTCGGCTGGCGCTACGTGCCGGGCCGGCTCTGGCCGGTGAACGCCGCGTCCGTCCGGACCGTCCCGGGCCTCTTCGCCGTCAACGAGCGGCTCGTCACCGTGATGGAGACCCCGCTCGGCCGCTGTGCCGTCGTCGCGGTCGGGGCGACCGTGGTCGGCCGCGTGCGCGCCTTCTACGACCCGACCGTTCCGCACACGAACGCGCCGGGTGCCGCGGTGCAGGCGCGCGACTACGAGACCCCCATCCCGGTCGAGAAGGGGCAGGAGCTCGGCGCCTTCGAGATGGGCTCGACCGTCATCCTGCTGTTCGAGCCCGGTCGCGTCCGGCTCGATCCGCGGCTCGTCGCCGGGCGCGCGCGTGCGCGTCGGCGAGCCGATCGGCGGGGCGGCGTAGGCGGCGTCGCCCCGGCCCTCGCGCCCGCGCTCACGATCGCGCAGTGCGCGCTCCCGGCTCCTCTGGTAGAACCCCGCCGCCATGAAGATCGCGGGCGTGAAGGGCATGAACGACGTCCTGCCGGCGGAGGTCGCGCGCTGGCAGGAGATGGAGCGGGTCGCGCGCGAGGTCTTCGCGCTCTACGGGTACCGCGAGGTGCGCACCCCCGCCGTCGAGCACGCGCAGCTCTTCTCGCGCGGCGTCGGCGAGGCGACCGACATCGTCAACAAGGAGATGTACGTCTTCGAGGACAAGGGCGAGGAGCTGCTCGCCCTGCGCCCCGAGGGGACCGCCGGGACGGTCCGCGCCTTCATCGAGCACGGCGCGTACGTCGAGGGCCCGCAGAAGTGGTTCTACATGGGCCCGATGTTCCGCCGCGAGCGGCCGCAGAAGGGGCGCTACCGCCAGTTCCACCAGATCGGCTGCGAGGCGTTCGGGATCGCGGAGCCGGTCCTCGACGCCGAGCAGATCGCGCTCGTCGCGGACTACTTCGCCCGGCTCGGCGTCGGCGCGAAGCTGAGGCTCAACACGGTCGGGGACGGCGCGTGCCGGCCCGCCTACCTCGCGGAGCTGAAGTCGTACCTCTCCGGCCGCAAGGCCGAGCTCTGCGCCGACTGCAAGGACCGGATCGAGCGGAATCCCGCTGCGCGTCCTCGACTGCAAGGTCGAGAGCTGCCAGCCGGTGCTCGACGCCGCGCCGCGCCTGCTCGAGCATCTGTGCGAGGGATGCCGTACCCACTTCGGCGAGGTGAAGGGCGCCCTCGACGCGCTCGGAGTCGCCTACGTCGTCGACGGGCGGCTCGTGCGCGGCCTCGACTACTACGTGCGCACCGCCTTCGAGTTCACGAGCGACGCGCTCGGCTCCCAGTCGGCGGTGGCCGGCGGCGGCCGGTACGACCGCCTCGTCGAGACGCTCGGGGGACCGCCCACGCCCGGCATCGGCTTCGCGCTCGGCGAGGAGCGGCTCGCGATGATCCTCGACAAGGCGGGGAAGGCGCCGCCCGCGCAGGGGCCCGCGCTGTTCTTCGTGTCCGCCGACCCGGAGGGCGCGCTCGAGGCGCTGCGTCGCGCCGCGGAGCTTCGCCGCGCCGGCGTCGCCTGCGACCTCGATCCGCGCGGCGGGAAGATGAAGGCCCAGTTCAAGCAGGCGGAGCGGGTCGGGGCGCGCTACGCGCTCGTCCTCGGCGGGAACGAGGTCCGCTCCGGGCAGGCGAAGCTCAAGGACGTTCGGACCCGCGAGGAGACGCCGGTCGTGCTCGCCGAGCTCGTGGCGCGCCTCCGCGCGCCGTGACCGCGGCCGCGCGGGAGCAGGCCGCCGCGTTCGGGCGTGCCATGACCTGGCGATTCCCGGCGCGCCGCTCGCCGTGCCAATATGCCGGCATGCGCCTCTGCGTCCTCGCCGCCGTCACCCTGCTCGCCGCCGTCCCGGCCTCGGCCGACGACGAGATCGGCGAGGGGCTCCCGGCGCCCTCCTTCTCGCTCCGCACGATGAACCCGGAGGTGTCCGGGACCAGCTGGGTCGCGCTCGACAAGTTCGTGGGCGAGGAGCCGGAGGATCCGGCCGCCAAGGCGGTGCTCCTCAGCTTCTTCGCGTCGTGGTGCGAGCCCTGCAAGCGCGAGATGCCCTTCCTCGTCCAGCTCGACCGGATGTACCGGGACCAGGGCCTCCGCGTCATCGGGATCTGCATCGACAAGGAGGAGCAGGGCATCGAGACGGCGAAGAAGCTCGTCGCGAACGCGAAGGTCGCGTACCCGGTGCTGAGCGATCGCTTCAACTTCCTCGCGCGCCGCTACCTCGGCGAGCAGGCGCCGCTGCCGTCCGTCTTCATCGTGAGGCGCGACGGCATCGTCGCCCGGATCGAGCGCGGCTACGCGAAGGACGCGTCGAACTTCCTCCTCGGCGAGGTGCAGGACGTGCTCGGGCTCGAGCGCAAGACGTCGAAGCAGGTGGCGGCGAAGCCCTCCGAGCCTTCCGAGAAGACGGCGAAGGCGGCCGCCTCGAAGTGACGCGGGCTGCGCTCGCCGTGGCGCTCGCCGCCGGGCTGTGCGCCGCCCGGGTCGCGCGGGCCGAGGACGCCAGCCCCGCCCCGAGGCTCCGCATCGCCCTCGACCCGCTCCGGGCGCGTCGGCGTCGACCCCGCGCTCGCCGAGGCGGTGGAGGAGCGTGTCTGCGCGGCGATCGCCGAGGCGGTGGAGGCCGACGTGGTCTGCCCGTCCGACGTGGCGGCGGTCGCTCGCGTCGCGAAGAACGCGATGGTCTTCGGCGAGTGCCAGTCGGACGAGTGCCTGCGGCGGGTCGATGAGGTCCGCAGCGCCGACCGCCGGGTCGGGGGTGCCCTCGAGCGCGGCGAGAAGGGGCTCGTGCTGACGCTGCACGTCACCGCCCCGGACGGCCCGGGGCTGCGGGTGCTCGAGCGGCTGCCGGCCGACGTCGACGCGCTGATGGCGCGACTGCCCGCCGCGGTGAAGAAGCTGTTTCCTTGAGCGCGGTCCGCGCTTGCGCGGCGCGGGGCCGCCCGGTACGAGCGATCCCGTGATCCGCATCTGCGTCGTGGCGGGGCCCACCGCGTCGGGGAAGACGGCGCTCGCCGTCGCGCTCGCCCGCCGTCTGGGCGGCGAGATCGTGAACGCCGACTCCCAGCAGGTCTACCGTGGGCTCGACGTCGGCACCGCGAAGCCGACCGCGGAGGAGCGCGCCGCCGCGCCCCACCACCTCGTCGACGTGGCGGAGCCGGGGGAGGGGATGGACGCGGCGCGGTTCGCCGCGCTCGCCGACGCGGCCATCGCGGACGTCGCCGGGCGCGGCCGGCTCCCCATCGTGGCGGGGGGCACCGGGCTCTATCTGCGAGCGCTGCTGCACGGCGTCGTCCCCGCGCCCGGCCGCGACCCGGCGCTGCGCGCCCGGCTCGAGGACGAGGCGGCGCGGCTCGGGCGCCCCGCGCTGCACGCGCGGCTCACCGCGATCGACCCCGCCGCGGCGGCGCGCATCCTCCCGAACGACCTCGTCCGCATCGTGCGCGCGCTCGAGATCGCCGCAGGCGGACGGCTGCCATCGGAGCTCCACGCCGAGCACGCGTTTCGCGAGGACCGGTACGACGCCGTCCTCCTCGCGCTCGACCCCCCGCGCCCGGAGCTGCACGCGCGGATCGACGCGCGGGTGCGCGAGATGTTCGCCGGGGGGCTCCTCGAGGAGGCGCGCGCGCTGGCGGCGCGCTTCGCCGGCGCGCTCCCGCCCAAGCTGCCCATCGGCTACGCCGAGGCGGTCGCGGCGGCGCGCGGGGAGCTTCAGGTCGAGGAGGCGATCCGCCGCGTCCAGGTCGCGCACCGGCGCTACGCGCGCCGTCAGATCGTCTGGCTCCGCAGGGAGCGGGGCGTCGAGTGGGTGCGCCCGCCGGTGGACGTCGACGCGTTGGCGCGCCGCGTCGTGAAGCGCTGAGGCGGCGGTTCGCGGAGGCGCCTCGGAACGTGCGTTCGCGCGGCGCCGTGCTATAAGCCGCCCGTGGCCAAGCAACCTTTCGCGCTCGAGTTCGAGCGCCCGCTCATCGCGCTCGAGTCGAAGATCGCCGAGCTGAAGGACCTCTCCGGCGGCGCCCGCGTCGACTTCTCGGACGAGATCGTCAAGCTCGAGAAGAAGGCGAAGAAGCTCCAGGCGGAGATCTTCAGCGACCTGTCCCCGTGGCAGATCGTCCAGCTCGCCCGTCACCCGAGCCGGCCGTACACGCTCGACTACCTGTCGCGGCTGTTCACCGACTTCTTCGAGATCGAGGGGGACCGGCGCTTCGCGGCCGACCGCGCGATCGTCGGCGGCTTCGCCCGGTTCGACGGCGAGCCGGTCGTCGTGATGGGGCACCAGAAGGGCCGGGGCACGAAGGAGAACATGATCCGGAACTTCGGGATGCCGCGCCCCGAGGGGTACCGGAAGGCGCGGCGCCTGTTCGACCTCGCCGACCGCTTCCGGCTGCCGGTGCTCATCCTCATCGACACGCCCGGCGCCTACCCCGGCATCGGCGCGGAGGAGCGCGGCCAGGCTGAGGCGATCGCGGTCAACCTCGAGGTGATGTCCTCGCTCCGGGTGCCCTCGGTGTCGGTGGTCATCGGCGAGGGCGCGTCCGGCGGCGCACTCGGACTCGGCGTCACGAGCCGCATCCTGATGCTGCAGTACTCCTGGTACAACGTCATCTCGCCCGAGAGCTGCAGCTCGATCCTCTACCGCGACTCGAGCCAGGGGAAGAAGTCGGCCGAGGCGCTGAAGCTCACGGCGAAGGACCTCTCCGGCTTCGGCATCATCGACGAGATCCTCCCCGAGCCGGCCGGCGGCGCGCACCGCGATCCGGACGCCGTCGCGAAGACCGTTGCGGACGGCCTGCGGCGCCACCTCGCAGATCTGAAGAAGCTCACGCCCGAGCAGCTCGTCGTCGACCGGTACAAGAAGTACCGGGTCATGGGCGTCTTCACCGAGGAGTAGCTCCCGCTCCGTGCGCGTCCCGTCCGACGCGGACGGGCGCCGGGCGCACGCCCGAGGGGTGCCCGAGCCGTGCGCGGGCCCGTGGTATAACCCGCCGGCCCGATATGCCCCTCGTCCCGCCCCACGTCGCCTCGCTCACGCCCTACGTCGCGGGCAAGCCCACCGAGGAGCTGGAGCGCGAGTACGGCGTCGCCGGCGTCGTGAAGCTCGCCTCGAACGAGAACGCGCTCGGCCCGTCGCCCCGCGCGCTCGCCGCCGCCCGGGAAGCGGCCGCGGAGGTACACCGGTACCCCGACGCCTCCGCGTTCCAGCTGAGGGCCGCGCTCGCCGCCAAGCTCGGCGTCGACCCCCGCGAGGTCCTCGTCGGGAACGGCTCGAACGCCCTCGTCGAGCTGCTCGTCCGCACCTTCGTCCTCGAGGAAGAGGAGGTCTTGACGAGCGCCCAGACGTTCCCGGCCTTCAAGCTCGCCGCCCAGGCGCACGGCCGGACCCTCGTCGAGGCGCCGCTCAAGGCGCGGTTCCATCACGACCTCGACGCCATCAAGAAGCTCCTCTCGCGACGGACGAAGCTCGTGTTCCTCGCGAACCCCGACAGCCCGACCGGCACCTCGCTCGCGGAGCAGGAGCTCCTGCCGTTCCTCGACGCGGTCCCGAAGGACACGCTCGTCGTGCTCGACGAGGCGTACGTCGACTTCGTGGACGCGCCGGGCTTCCCCGACGCGCTCGCGCTCCGGCGCAAGTACGCGAACCTCGTCGTCCTCCGCACGTTCTCGAAGGTGTACGGGCTCGCGGGGCTGCGGCTCGGCTACGGGATCGCGCGCCCGGAAGTCGTCGAGTACGTCGACCGCGTCCGCCCGCCGTTCGACGTGAGCCTCGTCGCGCAGGCGGCGGGAGTCGCGGCGCTCGGGGACGCGGACCACGTCGAGCGGAGCCGCGCGCTCGTGCGCGAGGAGCGCCCGTTCCTCGCCTCCGGGCTGAAGGCGCTCGGCGCGATGGTGGTCCCGTCGCAGGGCAACTTCGTGTTCGCCGACTTCCCGGGCCGCCCGGCGAAGGACCTCTTCGAGGCGATGCTGCGCGAGGGGATCGTCGTCCGGCCGATGGGCGCCTACGGCTTTCCGACCGCGCAGCGGATCACGGTCGGCCTCCACGCCGAGAACGAGCGGTGCCTCGCGGCTCTCGCGAAGGTGCTCGGAAAGTAGGACCGCATGCTCCGGCCGTTCATCGTCGCGATCGACGGCCCCGCTGGCGCGGGCAAGTCCACCGCCTCGCGGCGGCTGGCCGCGCGGCTCGGGTTCGCGATGGTGGACACGGGGGCGATCTACCGCGCGGTCGCGCTCGCCGCGACGCGCGCCGGGATCGAGCTCGACGACGACGCCCGCCTCGGCGAGCTCCTGCCGGGGGTCGAGATCCGCTTCGAGCCGCCGCCCGCACCGGGCGCCGGACAGCGGGTGCTGCTCGGGGGCGAGGACGTCTCGACGGAGATCCGCACGCCGGTCATGTCGCTCGGTGCGAGCAAGGTCTCGGGGCGCCCGGTCGTGCGCGCGGGGCTGCTCGAGCTGCAGCGCCGGCTCGCGCTCGCGGTGGGGAACGCAGGCGCGGTGCTCGAGGGGCGCGACATCGGGACGGTCGTGTTCCCCGACGCGGAGGCGAAGTTCTTCCTCACCGCCTCGCCGGAGGAGCGCGCCCAGCGGCGCCACGCCGAGCTCAGCGCCAAGGGCGACCCGTCGTCGTTCGACGCGGTGCTCGCGGACCAGCTGCGGCGGGACCGCGACGACTCCGAGCGCGCGGTGGCGCCGCTGCGGCCGGCCGCGGACGCGGTCGTCGTCGACACGAGCGGCGTGCCGCTCGACGAGGTGGTGGACGGGCTCGTCCGCGAGGTCCAGACCCGGCTCGCCGCGCGCGCGGCGAGGGCGGGCGCGTCCCCGGGTCGGGGGCGGGGGGACTGACGGGCATGGACCCCGCGCGCGGCTTCGGTGCGAAGGAGTGCGGGAGCTGCAGGCTCTGGCGCCCGATCCTGGAGGACGCCCGTGGCCCCATCGGTCCCTGCCTGCTGAAGGTCCGGACCGGCGACTTCCCGGGGACGGCGCCCGCCTGCGAGCGGCACCTCTCCCGCGACGTGGCCGTCCCGAGCGCGCCCCCGCAAGAGCCGGCCCGCCGCCGCGCGACGCGCCCGGCCGCGCCCGTCGTCCACCGCGCCGGCGCCGCGGCGCCCGGCCCGGTGATCCCGCAATCCCCGCTGCCAGAGGAGCTGACCGACATGACGCGCGACGAGTTTGCCCAGGCGATCCGCGATGCGCTGCAGGAGGAGACCGCGGAGGTCCGGCTCGCGCCGAAGTGGGAGGGGGGCACCGTCGTGCTGAAGCCGGGCGACGGGCAGACGGCGCCGAAGGAGATCCCCCTCGACGCGCTGCTCCACAAGGTCGTGATGATCCGCGACCGGCTCCGCGTCCTCGAGCAGCGGATCAACGCGCACGAGAAGCTCTCCGACGCCGAGAAGGTCGACATGCAGCAGTACGTGACCCGCTGCTACGGCTCGCTCACCACGTTCAACGTGCTGTTCCGCGAGGAGCGGGACCGCTTCGTCGGCGAGAAGATCTAGTTTCATCGGGGGCTGCCGGTCTTCGTCTTCGCGGGGGATGGCCCGCCGCCCGCGCGCCGTTATATAGAGCGCCCGTGGACGTGAAGATCGCGAGGACGGCCGGGTTCTGCTGGGGCGTTCGCCGGACGGTGGACAAGGTGATGGAGGTCGCCGACCAGCGGCGCGGCCCGGTCGTCACCCTCGGCCCCATCATCCACAACCCGCAGGCGGTCGCCCGCTTCCGCGAGAAGGGGGTCGGGACGGTGAACGCCGTCGGCGACGTCGGCGGACGGCACGACCGTCGTCGTCCGCACCCACGGCGCGGTCCGGGACGAGCTCGAGCGGGCCGAGCAGCGCGGGCTCGAGGTGGTGGACGGCACCTGCCCGTACGTGAAGTACCCGCAGGCGATGGCGCAGAAGCTCTCCCGGGAGGGGTACCACGTCGTCATCGTCGGCGACGCGGACCACGCCGAGATCAAGGGCGTCGTCTCCTACGCCGAGGGGCCCTGCACGGTCGTGAAGGCCGGAGGCCCCATCCCCGAGATCCCCGCGAAGACGGTCGCGGTCATCGCCCAGACGACCTGCATCGGCGCGGAGTTCGCGCGGATCGTCGGCGCGCTCGCCCTCCGCCACAAGGAGGTTCGCGCGGTGAACACCATCTGCAACGACACCGAGGAGCGCCAGGCGGACGCCCGCGCGCTCTCCCGCGAGGTCGACGCCGTGGTGGTCGTCGGCGGGAAGAACAGCGCGAACACCCGCCACCTCGCCGAGATCTGCCGCGAGATCCAGCCTCGCACGTGGCACGTGGAGACCGAGGCGGAGCTCCGGCCCGAGTGGTTCGCGACCTGCCGCGCGGTCGGCATCTCGGCGGGCGCCTCGACGCCGGACTGGATCGTGGAGGGCGTCGCCGGCTGGTTGCGTGCGCTCCGCTGACGGGGCGTCTGGCGGGAGATTCGCGGGCCGGCGCCCGGGCGCTCTGCGGACCGCCAGGCCGCCGGAAAGCGCCCCATCCACGCCTTGACGCTGTGATCTCGGCCGTGTAGGTTCCGCAACCTCGCAACCTGGGATCTTCCCGGGGTGCGCCGTCCGCCTCGTTCCCCGGGACCGGACGCGAGCACCAAACCAGGGGGCAGTTCGCGGTTTCGCCGGCGACCGACTCGACGTCCCGCCTGCCGGCGCATCCCAACGAAGGTCGGTACCCAAAACTCATGGAGAATCAGACTCCCCGTACGCCCGAGGCCGAGATCGAAGACTTCGCGACCCTGTTCGAGCAGAGCCAGAAGACCGGCGGCCCGATCGAGGAAGGCAAGGTCGTCAACGGCACCGTCATCCAGCTGACGAAGGACTACGCGGTCGTCGACATCGGCTACAAGTCCGAGGGCCAGGTCGCCATCTCCGAGTTCGTCCCCGCCCCGGGCGGCGAGCCCGGCGTCAAGGCGGGCGACAAGGTCGACGTCCTCGTCGAGAGCCGCGAGAACGACACGGGCTGGTCGTCCTCTCCAAGGAGAAGGCCGACAAGATGAAGGTCTGGGATGAGATCTCCGCCGCGTGCGAGCGCGACGAGCTCATCGAGGGCACCATCGTCGGCCGCGTGAAGGGCGGCCTCTCCGTCGACATCGGCGTGAAGGCGTTCCTGCCCGGCTCGCAGGTCGACCTCCGGCCGATCCGCAACCTCGACAAGCTCATCGGCCAGACCTTCAAGTTCAAGGTCATCAAGTTCAACAAGAAGCGCGGCAACATCGTGCTCTCGCGCCGCGTGCTCCTCGAGAAGGAGCGCGACGAGCTGAAGAAGAAGACCCTCGAGAACCTCGAAGGAGGGCACGATCGTCAAGGGCGTCGTCAAGAACATCACCGAGTACGGTGCGTTCATCGACCTCGGCGGCATCGACGGCCTGCTCCACATCACCGACATGTCCTGGGGCCGCGTCAACCACCCGTCGGAGATGTTCAAGGTCGGCGACGAGGTCAGCGTCAAGGTCCTCAAGTACAACCCCGAGACCGAGCGCGTCTGCCTCGGCCTCAAGCAGATCCAGGAAGATCCGTGGAACCACGCCGAAGAGAAGTACCCGGTCGGCACGCGCGTCCACGGCAAGGTCGTGTCGCTCACCGACTACGGCGCGTTCGTCGAGCTCGAGCAGGGCGTCGAAGGCCTCATCCACGTCAGCGAGATGAGCTGGACCAAGCAGGTGAAGCACCCGTCGAAGCTGCTCGAGGTCGGCCAAGGAGGTCGAGGCGGGGTGCTCGACGTCGACGCGAAGGCCAAGCGCATCTGCCTCGGCATGAAGCAGCTCGAGCCGAATCCCTGGACGCTGCTCGAGGACAAGTACCCTCGGCCGGTCATCCGCGGCAAGGTCCGCAACATCACCGACTTCGGCGTCTTCGTCGGCATCGAAGAGGGCATCGACGGCCTGGTGCACGTCTCGGACATCTCCTGGACGGAGCGCATCAAGCACCCCGGCGAGATGTTCAAGAAGGGTGACGTCGTCGAGGCGGTCGTGCTCAACATCGACGTCGAGAACGAGCGGTTCAGCCTCGGCATCAAGCAGCTCCAGCCGGATCCGTGGACGACGCTCCCGAGCGTCACCCGGTCGGCGCCCGCGTGAAGGGCAAGGTGACGAAGGTCACCGACTTCGGCGCGTTCGTCGAGATCGAGCCCGGCATCGAGGGTCTCGTCCACGTCTCCGAGATGAAGGACGAGCGGGTCGAGAACCCCCGCGACGTCGTCGCGGAGGGCCAGGAGGTCGACGTGAAGGTCATCGACATGGACCTCCAGGAGCGGAAGATCGCGCTGTCGATCAAGGCGCTCAACCGCGACGGCGGCGAGGAGGACTACCGCGAGTACCTGCGCAAGCAGGGCGACGGGCGCGCCCGCCTCGGCGACCTCATGGAGAAGTTCAACCGCCGCAAGTAGCTGCGACGGCGATACCCGGCGTGCGGCGGGCGTCCTCGCCCGTCTCGCACCAGCATGAGCTCCAAGGAGCGGCCCCCGGGCCGCTCCTTTCGTTTTGAGGGGGTGCGCCCCGGCGCGCCGCCCCGCGATGGCCGCGCGCCCGTGGAGGTTGCGGGCTCTGCCGTCGCGTGGTTACTTCACCGCACCATGAACCCGACGGACCCGAACGAGCCGCTCCCGACCGTCGTCGTCGGCGAAACACCTCCGGTCCCGGCGAGCGCGCCGGGAACGACGCCTCCCTCGCCGGCCGGCGCGACGGACCCCGCGAGCGGACCGGGCGCACCGCCGCCGGCGCGCGCCGCGCCTCAGCCGCCGGCGTGGGGCCCTCCGCCGTCTCCCTGGGGGGCGCAGCCTCCCTCGGTGCCGCCGCCCCCGCCGCCGAAGCGCGACCGGCTCGCCCTCGGCGTCGTCGCCTTCATCTTCGGCGGGCTCTTCCTCGTCTTCTTCGGCTTCCTCGTCCTTGCCTACAGCGTCGTGAAGGGGGAGTCGCCCCACCTCGCGTCGGGCCCCCGCATCGGCGTCGTCCAGCTGAAGGGCGGCATCGGGATGGGCGACGGGTCGGTCGACGCGGACTCGGTGCTGAAGCAGGTGAAGCGCTTCGAGACGGACGACAGCATCAAGGCGGTCGTCATCCGCATCGACTCGCCCGGCGGCTCGGTCGGGCCGAGCCAGGAGATCCACGACGAGGTGAAGCGGCTCGCGGCGAAGAAGCCCGTCGTGTGCTCGCTCGGGAACGTCGCCGCGTCGGGCGGCTTCTACGTCGCCGTCGCGTGCCCGAAGATCGTGGCGGCTGCGGGGACGCTCACGGGCTCCATCGGCGTCATCTCCCAGTTCGTGAACGTGAAGGGGCTCGCCGAGCGGTTCGACATCCGCATGGAGACGGTGAAGAGCGGACGGCTGAAGGACGCCGGCAACCCGTTCCGCGAGATGACGCCGGAGGATCGGGCGTACTGGCAGGGGCTCATCGACCGCGTACACCGCCAGTTCATGGCGGCGGTCGCGGAGGGACGCTCCCTCGAGCTCGCAGAGGTGCGCAAGATCGCCGACGGCCGCGTGATCACCGGCGCGGAGGCGAAGGAGCTCGGGCTCGTCGACGCGCTCGGGAACTTCTACGACGCGGTCGAGCTCGCGAAGCAGGAGGCGAAGCTGTCCGGGGAGCCGCACCTCGTGTACCCGCCGGACGAGCGGTCGCGGTTCATCGAGGACCTCCTCGGCGGCGCCGCCACCGCCGTGACGGACGCGGTCCACGCGCGGCTCGCGCGCGACGTCCAGTCCGCCCAGGGGCCCGGGCTCTACTTCCTCGCGCGGTAGCTCCGCGCGCGCAGCACGGAAAGGGACGAGGATGGAGAAGCCGCTCTGGGCCCCCTGGCGCATGGAGTTCATCCGCGCCGACAAGCCGAAGGGGTGCATCTTCTGCGAGTTCCCGGCCGCCCCGGCGGTCGACGACCGCAAGAACCTCGTCGTGCACCGGTCGGAGCACGCGTTCACCTGCCTGAACCGCTACCCGTACAACTCGGGTCACGTGATGGTGATCCCGCGGACCCACACCGCCGACCTCGGCGCCCTCGCGCCGGAGGTCCACGCCGACCTCGGCGAGGAGCTGCGCAGGGCGGTCGCGGTGGTGCGCGCGGTCTACGCGCCGGACGGGGTGAACGTCGGGATGAACCTCGGGCGCGCCGCGGGCGCCGGCATCGTCGATCACCTCCACTGGCACGTCGTGCCGCGCTGGGCCGGCGACAACAACTTCATGCCGGTCCTCGCGGACCAGCGGGTGGTCGTCGAGGCGCTCGACGAGGCGTGGGTCCGGATCCACGCGGGGTTCGCCGCCGCGCCGTGAACCTCGCCTGGCTCGCCCTCGCGGTCGCCTCGCTCGCCGCCGTGCTGGCGATCCTGGGGCTCGACCGGCGCCGCCGCCGGGACGAGGCGCAGGCGTACCTGAAGGGCGTCCGCTCGGTCATCTCCGGCGACCCCGACGCGGCGATCGAGGCGCTCTCCGACGCGGCGCGGCTCGGGACCCCGGAGGCGGTCGACACCTACCTCGCCCTCGGCGCGCTCTTCCGCCGGGAGGGCGATCTCTCCCGCGCCGTGCGGCTCCACCGCAACATGCTGCTCGGGCCGGCGCTCGACCCGGCCCGGCGCGGTGAGGTCGAGCGGGAGCTCGCCGACGACTACCGGCGGAGCGGCATGCTCGCCGAGGCCGCCGAGATCTACGCTCGGCTCGCCCCCGCGGATCCGGCGGCGGCGGAGGGGCTCCGCGACGTCCACGTCGAGGCGGGCGATCTCGCCGGCGCGGTCGAGGTGCAGCGGCGGCTCGGCGGCGGCGGCCCCGACCCGGTGCTCGCGCACCTGCTCGCCGCCCGCGCGCGCGAGGCGGCCGCGGGCGATCCGGCCGGCGCGGTCGCGTTCGCGGAGGAGGCGCTCGGCGCGGACCCGGCGAGCCCCGACGCGCTGCTCGCGCTGGCCGAGGCGCTCGGCGCGCGCGGCGACGTGGGGGCGGCGCTCGCCGCGACCGGCCGCGCCCTCGACGTCGATCCGCGCGCCGCCGTGCTCGCGTGGCCGGCGCTGCAGCGCGCCCCCGCCGACGTCGGCGAGGCCTTCGTGCGCGAGCGCCTCGCGGCGCGGCCGGACGACGCGGCGCTCCACCTGCTCCACGCGCGCGCGCTGCGGCGCGTCGACCGGACGCTCGACGCGCTCGCCGCGCTCCGGACCGCGCTCGATCTCGATCGGACCGGCGAGGTGACGGTCGCGATGCGCGAGCTCCTCCGGGAGGCGGAGGCGCCCCGGCCGGACGACCTCGCTGCCCGGCACGAGCTCCTCGTCGCGGCGCTCCTCCGGCGCGCGCGGCCGATCCGCTGCGCACGATGCGGCGCGGAGACCGGGGCGCGGGCCTGGCGCTGCCGCCGCTGCGGCGCGTTCGATCCGTACCCGTAGCCCGCCGGGGGAGAGCTGCCGCGTACGGACTGGTCAGGCTTCGAAGCTGATCCCCTCGTAGGCCGCCCCCCTCTCCCGACCTCTCCCCCCGCTGCGCGGGGGGAGAGGAGGGAAACCAAGAACGGGTGCCGGCGCGCTGCCCGGGGGGCCTGGCCGTCTTGCGCCGCAACCGCTCACCCGGTATGACGCGGCCCTCTATGGTCCGAGACCGCGTCATCGACATCTTCCGCCGGGCGCTCGCGAAGGGGGCCGCCGAGGGTCTCTGGCCCGACGCCACGCCCGCCTTCACGCTCGAGAGCCCCCGCGACGCGAAGCACGGCGACTTCGCCGTCAACGCCGCGATGGTGCTCGCGAAGTCCGCCGGGAAGCCGCCCCGCGAGGTCGCGCAGGCGATCGTCGAGGCGGTCCGCGCCGTGGACGCGGCGGGGGACGTCGTCGGGCTCGAGATCGCCGGGCCCGGCTTCATCAACGTGCGGCTCGCCCCCGACGTCTGGCTCGGTGCGCTCGAGCGCGCCGTCGCGGCGGGGGAGGGGTGGGGCCGCACGAAGGTCGGGCAGGGCAAGAAGGTCATCGTCGAGTACGTCTCGGCGAACCCGACCGGCCCGATGCACGTCGGCCACGGCCGGAACGCGGTCGTGGGGGACGGGGTGCAGAGCCTGCTCCGCTGGGCCGGCTTCGACGTGGTCCGCGAGTACTACGTGAACGACTACGGCGCGCAGGTGCAGACGCTCGCGCGCTCGGTGCACCTGCGCTACCAGGAGCTTCACGGCCGCACCGTCACCATGCCGCCGAAGAGCTATCCCGGCGAGTACGTCCGGGACATCGCGGCGAAGCTCCGCGACGAGTACGGCGATCGCTACCTCGACGCGCCCGAGGCCGACTGGCTCGCGCTGTTCCGCGACCGCGCCGTCGCGTACGTGCTCGAGCTCATCCGCGGCGATCTGGACGCCATCCGGATCGGGTTCGATCGCTGGTCGTCCGAGAAGGCGCTCTACGAGTCCGGCACGGTGGACCGGTTCGTGCGCTCCCTCGAGGAGAAGGGGCTCGTGTACGTCGGGAAGCTGCCGCCGCCGAAGTCGAAGAAGGGGGCGCAGCCCATCCAGCAGCCGCACGGCGACCTCGAGGACGGAGTCACCCTGTCCGAGGACCTCCTGCTGTTCCGCTCGTCGCGCTACGGCGACGAGGTGGACCGGCCGGTGAAGAAGTCCGACGGCACCCCCACCTACTTCTGCGCGGACATCGCGTACCACTGGGACAAGCGGTCGCGCGCCGACGTGCTCGTCGACGTGCTCGGCGCCGACCACGGCGGCTACGTCCCGCGCCTCGAGGCGGCGCTCGACGCGCTCGGCGCCTCGCGCAAGGACCTGCACGTCGTCCTCATCCAGATGGTGAACCTCACCCGCGGCGGCGAGGCCGTGAAGATGTCGAAGCGCGCCGGCACCGTGGTGTCGCTGCGGGAGGTGGTCGAGGAGGTGGGGGCCGACGCGGCCCGGTTCATCTTCTTCACGCGCCGCTCGGACGCCCAGCTCGACTTCGACGTGGAGCTCGCCAAGCGTCAGACGCTCGACAACCCGGTCTTCTACGTGCAGTACGGCCACGCGCGGCTCGCCGCCATCTTCCAGAAGGCGAAGGAGGTGGGCGTCGCGGTCCCCGCGTTCGACCTCGAGGCGGCGCGGACGCTCACGAGCCCGGAGGAGCAGGACCTCGTCCGCCGCATCGCGTCCTTCCCGGACGTGCTCGCCGGGGCGGCGCTCGCGTACGAGCCGCACCGGATCGCCTTCTGGCTGCAGGAGACGATCGCGGCGTTCCACTCGTATTACACGCAGGGGAAGAAGACCGGCGAGCGGGTCCTCGGTCCGGACCCGCGCAAGACCGCGGCGCGCCTGTTCCTCTGCCGCGGGCTGAAGCAGGTGCTCGCGAACGGCCTCGCGGTCCTCGGCGTCGCCGCGCCCGATCGGATGGAGAGTCCGGAAATTCGCGACGCAGCCGAGGACGTCTAGAATCGGGCCATGCGCGAACCGAACCCCCGCGTGCGCGCACGAGAGAAGCTCGAGCTCTCGCTCGACGGGCGCCAGGTCGCGTCCATCGTCGTCGGCGCGCTCGTCGTGCTGGGCGTCGTCTTCGTCCTCGGCCTGAACGTCGGCAAGCAGCTCGCCGTCCGGCAGCAGGAGGCCGGGCGCGCCGGAGATCTCGAGGCGCTCGATCGGGCGCCCGCCCCGCCGCCCGCGAGGCCGGAGCCGCTCACGTTCCACGATCGGCTGACGAAGGAGACTCCGGCGCCTCCGCCGCCTGCGGAGCAGCAGCACCCGGCGCAGCCTGCGCCCGCGCCTGCGGCTCCCTCACAGGCGGCCGCGCCACCGCCGGCACCCCCGTCGTCGCCCGCGCCCGTGCCCGAGGCCGCGCCCGCGCCCCCGGCGCAGGTTCCGGCGAAGCCGTGGACGATCCAGCTCGCCGCCTCGGAGGACCGCGCCGAGGCGGAGCGGCTGGCGGCCCGGTTCGCCTCGCTGAATCCCCGCGTCGAGGAGGCGCTCGTCGCCGGGAAGGGGCGCTTCTTCCGCGTCCGGATCGGCGGCTTCGACACGAAAGAGGCGGCGCAGCGCTACCTGCGCGACGTGGCCCGCGAGACCGGCGCCAAGGGTATCGTCACGCCGACGCGCTGAGCTAAGGTTCCCCTGATGACGAGCCTGTTCGAGAAGCCCACGCGGGTCGAGAAGCCCTGGGGATACGAGCTCTGGTGGGGACATACCGAGCGCTACGTGGGGAAGCTCCTCCACGTGAAGGCGGGCGCCCAGCTCTCGCTCCAGTACCACGTGAAGAAGGACGAGACGATCCACCTCTGGAGCGGCGAGATGGTGCTCGTCCTCCAGGCGGACGGGAAGCTCGTCGATCACCCGATGCGTCCGGGCGACAGCTACCACGTGAAGCCCGGCACCGTTCACCGGATGCGGGCGGTCACGGACTGCGACGTGCTCGAGGTCTCGACGCCCGAGGTCGAGGACGTGGTGCGGGTCGCAGGACGACTACGGCCGCAACTCGTAGGGCGGCGCACGCTGGCTGCCTGCGCCGGGCGGACTCGGCGACGGCCTCCTGCGCCGCCTCGCGTCCTCACGCACGCCTTGGCCGATTCGCCAGTCGAGCTCACCCGTCGGTCCGCGTCGCGCGCTTCGCACTCCCTCACGGAGCGTGAAGAAGGCTACGCGCCGCGACGGGGGACGGAACGCTCGCGGCGCAGCGCGTCACAGCAGCCTCGACAGGAACACGACGATCGCGGCGAGCACGACGGCCGCCGCGACGAGCACGGCGACGGTGCGCGGATCCGCGCGTCGCTCGCGGATCCCGTGCAGCGCCGGGAGCGACCCCGCGCGAACCCAGCGGCTCGAGGTCTCCGACCGGACGAGGTCGTCGTCGCCGAGAAAGCCGTGCTCGTACAGATCGTGGAGGACGGAGAGGCTCGGGACGGTGAGCTCCTCGCCTGCGGCGTTCCTGACGTGATAGCGCATCGTGCGCGCGCTCACGCCGGCCCGAGCTCCGCGCAGATGGCCTCCGCCACCCGGAGCCCGTCGACCGCCGAGGACACGATACCGCCCGCGTATCCCGCTCCCTCGCCGGCGGGGTACACGCCCCGGAGCGCGGGCGACTGGAAGTCGTCGCCTCGCACGAGGCGGCAGGGCGAGCTCGTGCGCGACTCCACCCCGAGGAGGAGCGCCTCCTCGGTCACGAACCCTCGCATCCGGCGGCCGAACGCGGCGAGCCCCGCGCGGAGCGCGGCCTGGACGCGAGGCGGGTAGAGCACGGAGAGATCGGCGCCCGTCACGCCCGGCCGATAGGACGTGCGCCCGGGAGGCGCGCCGGGCTTCCCGGCGAGGTAGGCGGTGAGCCGCTGGGCCGGCGCGCGGTACCCCCCGCCGCCGAGCACGTACGCCTCTCGCTCCCAGCGCCGCTGCCACTCGAGGCCGGCGAGGGGCCCTTTGAACCCCTCCGCCTCGAAGTCCGCGGGCGAGACCGCGACGACGATGCCGGCGTTCGCGAGCGGAGACGAGCGTTGCGAGTTCGACATCCCGTTCGTGCACTGCATCTCGGGCTCGGTCGGCGTCGGGACGACGACCCCGCCCGGGCACATGCAGAACGAGAAGACGCCGCGGGACTCGCCGTCGACCTTCGGGTTGTCTGCGAGGCGGTAGTCGGCCGGCGGGAGCTTCGCGTGGCGCCGCTCGGTCCCGTACTGGATGCGGTCGATCAGCGCCTGGGGGTGCTCCGCGCGGTACCCCGCCGCGAACGCCTTCGACTCGATGGGCCAACCGCGCGCCGCGAAGAGCTCGAACAGCTCCCGCGCGCTGTTCCCGGGCGCGAGGACGAGCCGGTCGGACTCGATCGTCCGCCCGTCGGCGAGCCGCACGCCCCGGAACCGTCCCCCGGCGAGCTCGAGGTCGACCGCGCGCGCGCCCCACTCGAACGTGCAGCCGCCCCGCTCGAGCTCCATGCGCATGGCGGAGATCGCGGCGGGGAGCACGTCCGAGCCGACGTGGGGCTTTCCCTCGGCGAGGATCCGCCCTGCGTTGCCGAACCGGGCGAACAGCTCGACGACCTTGCGGACGGCGGGGTGGTGGATCCGGGTCCCGAGCTTCCCGTCGGTGTACGCGCCGGCGCCCCCCTCCCCGAAGTTCATGTTGGACTCGGGGTCGAGCGCGCCGCCGCGCATCAGCGCTGCGACGTCCTGGCGCCGTGGGCCGACCGGCTTGCCGCGATCCACGACGATCGTCGGCACCCCGCGCTCGAGGAGCGCCCACGCGCAGAACAGCCCGGCCGGTCCCGCGCCGAGCACGATCGGCCGCGCCTCGGGTCGGCGCGCGAGCGGCGGCGGAGGCTCGGCGGGTGGCACGGGCGCGACGTCCGGCGTCGCGCGATCGGACCTCGCCCGCGACGGCGACCTCGACGTTGACGAGCCAGCGGGCGTGCCCCTTCTTGCGTGCGTCGAGGGAGCGGCGGACGACGAGCAGGTCGGACACGTGCTCGGGAGACAGTCCGAGCCGCTCGGCGGCCCGCTCGACGAGGCGCGACTCGTCCTCGTCGAGCCAGAGGGGGAGGTTGGAGACTCGGTAGCGCATGGCTCTCGCCGCGTAGGGACTTACGCGCCGCAGCTGCGCGACGCAGATGGGATGCGAAGATCGCTACGCACCGGCGACGGTCGACCGGGCAGGGGCTCCCTGGAGATAAGCACCGAATATCACTGATGGGTCGCCGTGTGAAAGCGCCTTGGCCCGAGCGTTGCGAGGGCGTAAGGGCGTCGTCAGGCCGCGCTTCGTAGCCTCGCCCCGGGAGAACGTCAATGGTGCCAGGAATTCTGGACAACAAGGGAACGAAGATTCTCGCGAAGTCGCTCTTCAAGGAGCTGAAGGGCAGCGGGTACTCGACGAACCAGATCCTGAGCCTCTCGACGGAGCTCATCGACCTCGTCACGCAGGGGCTGAAGGACGAGCACGCCCAGGCGGCGGCGGCGGCCCAGGCGGCCGCGGCGAACGACGCAGCGAAGGCGCCCGAGATCCGGGCCGCCGTCTAGCGACGCAGACCAAACGACCGCGCAGTGAACCGGGGCGGCGCCGAGCGATCGGCGCCGCCCGTATTTTCCGCCGGTTGCACGCGTTTTGGGGCGCTGTGACGCGGTCCGGCGCAGGCTCCGCGTTTCCGTTGACGCACCTGGGGGCGGAGGGTAGTTTAGCCCCCTCTTTTCGCCCCCTTCGCCTCTTTTTTTCCGAAACCCCTTGGAGGGATTCACATGGCGCGCATCGCAATCAACGGCTTCGGTCGCATCGGTCGGTGTGTCGTTCGCGCCGCGCTCGAGCGCGGCGAGAAGGACCTCGATTTCGTCTCCATCAACGACCTGACCGACACGAAGACGCTCGCCCACCTCCTCAAGTACGACTCCGTCCACGGGCCGCTCGACGCCGACGTGAAGGCGAGCGAGAAGGGCATCGTGGTGAACGGGAAGGAGATCCAGATCACGGCGATCAAGTCGCCGGCGGACCTCCCGCACGCCGCGAACAAGGTGCGACCTCGTCCTCGAGTGCACCGGCCTCTTCACCGAGCGCGAGAAGGCCGAGGGGCACCTCAAGGCGGGCGCGCCGCGGGTCCTCATCTCGGCGCCGGCGAAGAACCCGGACATCACCGTCGCCTTCGGCATCAACCACGAGCTGCTCGACCGCGCGAAGCACAAGATCATCTCGAACGCGTCCTGCACCACGAACTGCCTCACGCCGGTCGCCAAGGTCCTGCTCGAGAGCTTCGGCATCAAGCGCGGGCTCATGACCACGATCCACTCGTACACGAACGACCAGAACCTGCTCGACCTGCCGCACAAGGACCTGCGCCGCGCCCGCGCCGCGGCGCTGTCCATGATCCCGTCGACGACCGGCGCGGCGAAGGCGGTCGCCGAGGTCATCCCGGCGCTCAAGGGCAAGCTCGAACGGCACCGCGGTGCGCGTCCCGACGCCGAACGTCTCGCTCGTCGACCTCACGGTCGAGCTCGAGAAGGCCGCCACCGCCGAGGACGATCAACGCGGCGTTCAAGAAGGCGGCGGAGGGCGCGCTGAAGGGCGTGCTCGCGTACTCGGAGGAGCCGACCGTCTCGATCGACTACAACGGCGACCCGGCGTCCTCGATCTTCGACGCGACGAGCACCTTCGTCATCGACGGGACGTTCGCGAAGGTCTTCGCCTGGTACGACAACGAGTGGGGCTTCTCGAACCGCATGGTCGACGTGGCGAAGTACCTCACGAAGTGAGGCGGGGACGGCCATGCCCATGAAGACCATCGACGCCCTCGACCTCGCGGGCAAACGCGTCTTCATCCGCGTCGACTTCAACGTCCCGCTCGACGCGCAGGGGCGGGTGACCGACGACGCGCGCATCCGCGCCGCGCTCCCGACGATCCAGCACGCGATCAAGGCGGCGCGCGCGCGTCATCCTCGCCTCGCACCTCGGCCGCCCGAAGGGGAAGCCCGAGGATCGCGAGAAGCTCACGCTCGAGCCCGCGGCGGTGCGCCTCTCCGAGCTGCTCCGCCAGGACGTGATCCTCGCGGACGACTGCGTCGGCGACGGCGTCGTGAAGCTCGTCCGCGACCTCAAGGACGGGCAGGTGCTCCTCCTCGAGAACCTCCGCTTCCACCCGGAGGAGGAGAAGAACGACGAGAACTTCGCGAAGGAGCTCGCCGCGCTCGCCGACGTGTACGTGAACGACGCGTTCGGCACCGCGCACCGCGCCCACGCCTCCACCGCCGGCATGGCGAAGTTCGTGAAGGAGAAGGCGGCGGGGTTCCTGATCCGCAAGGAGCTCGACTTCCTCGGCAAGGCGCTCGGGAGCCCGGCGCGCCCGTTCGTCGCGATCGTCGGCGGCGCCAAGGTCTCCGACAAGATCGAAGGTGCTCGAGAACCTGCTCGCCAAGGCCGACGCGGTCTGCATCGGCGGGGCGATGGCCTACACCTTCCTCGCCGCCCAGGGGGTGGAGGTAGGCAAGAGCCTCGTCGAGACGGACAAGCTCGACCTCGCGCGGCAGATCCTCGAGCGCGCCCAGACGAAGAAGGTCGACCTGCTCCTCCCGGTGGATCACGTCTGCGGCGCCGAGCCGAAGGAGACGGCGCAGCGGGTGGTCGTGAACGACCGCGCCGTCCCGAAGGAGCTCATGGGGCTCGACATCGGCCCGAAGACGCTCGATCGGCTACCGGCAGCGGATCCTGTCCGCGAAGACGGTCTTCTGGAACGGCCCCATGGGCCTGTTCGAGCAGAAGCCCTGGGCCGAGGGGACCTTCGGCGTCGCGAGGGCGATGGCGGAGAGCCCGGCCGTCACCGTCGTCGGTGGCGGCGACAGCGCCGCGGCCGTCGAGGAGGCGGGGCTCGTCCAGAAGATGAAGCACGTCTCCACCGGCGGCGGCGCCTCGCTCGAGTTCATCGAGGGACGGGTCCTCCCCGGCATCCAGGTGCTCGAGGAGTAGCGATGGCGCGCCGGAAGTTCGTCTGCGGCAACTGGAAGATGCACAAGACGGCCGCCGAGGCGGTCGCGCTCGTGAAGGAGCTCGCGGCCGGGCTCGCGGACGCGTCCGGCGGCGGCAAGGTGCAGGTTGCCGTCGCACCGCCGTTCACCGCGCTCCACGCGGTCGCCCAGGCGCTCCCGGGAACCTCGCTCGAGCTCTCGGCCCAGGACGTCCACTGGGAGCCGCAGGGCGCGTTCACCGGGGAGGTCTCCGCGCCGATGCTCGCCGAGGTCGGGTGCCGCCACGGCATCGTCGGCCACAGCGAGCGGCGACAGCTGTTCGGGGAGACCGACGAGATGGTGCGCAAGAAGGTGGGCGCGCTCCTCGCCGCGAACCTCCTCCCCATCGTGTGCGTCGGCGAGACGCTCGCCGAGCGCGAGGCGGGGCGGACCCTCGCCGTCGTGGACCGGCAGGTGCGGGCGGCGCTCGCCGGCCTCCCGCCGGCCGTGCTCGCCGCGCTGACGATCGCCTACGAGCCGGTGTGGGCGATCGGGACCGGCAAGACCGCCACCGCCGCGCAGGCGCAGGAGGTCCACGCGGCGATCCGCGCGATCCTCCGCGAGCTGGGCGGCGCGCTGGCCGACCAGATCCGAATCCAGTACGGCGGCTCCGTGAAGCCGGAGAACGCCGCCGAGCTCATGTCCCAGCCCGACGTCGACGGCGCGCTCGTCGGCGGGGCCAGCCTCAAGGCGAAGGACTTCCTCGCCATTGTGAAAGGTGCACTCCGTTGATCACCCTCGTCACCGTCATCCACGTCGTCGTCTGCATCTTCCTCATCCTCGTGATCCTGCTGCAGGCCGGTAAGGGCGGCGGGATGGGCGGCGCCTTCGGCGGCGCCGGCGCACAGACCGTCTTCGGCGGCCGCGGCGCCCAGACCCTCCTCGGCAAGGTCACGAGCGTGTTCGCCGGGGTCTTCATGCTGACCTCGCTGACGCTCGCCTATCAGGCGTCGCGCTCGGGCTCCGAGGTCGAGCGCGAGGCCCGGACCGCGCCCTTCCAGGCGCCCGGCTTGCCCGGCGGTCCCGGCCCGGCGACGCGGGGACCCCCGCGCCCGCTCCTGCGGCGCCCGGCGCGCCCGCGCTGCCCGGCTCGCCGTCGCACGCGCCTGCCGCTCCGGCGCCGGCTCCCGCCGCGCCCGCGAAGTAGCGCGCCCGTCGACCGGCCCGCGCCGCGCGCGAGGCCGCCAGAACGCGAAAAGGGGATCCGGCTTTCGGCCGGATCCCCTTTTGCTTGAAGTGCCCAGGGCGAGATTCGAACTCGCACGCCTTACGGCGCCACCCCCTCAAGATGGTGTGTCTACCAGTTCCACCACCTGGGCGAAGCGGGGACCTTCTAGCAAAGGCCCGCCCCGGGCGCAATATCCGTCGTGCGCTCGGAGGGTCGATTCGTACGCGACCCCGCCGGCCGCCCCCCGCCCGCTCAGGCGCCCTCGAGCAGTCGACGCTTGTCTTCCTTGTCCTTCCAGGCGTCGGCGTCCGGCAGCGGATCCTTCTTGTCCGTGATGTTCGGCCACGTCTTGCAGAGGTCCGCGTTCAGCTGGACGTACTCCTTCCACTTCGCGGGGACGCTCTCCTCGGGGAAGATCGCCTTCGTCGGGCAGGCGGGCTCGCAGGCGCCGCAGTCGATGCACTCGTCCGGGTGGATGACGAGGAAGTTCGGCCCTTCGTAGAAGCAGTCGACCGGGCACACCTCCACGCAGTCGGTGTACTTGCACTTCACGCACGGGTCGGCGACGACGTAGGCCATGGCGGCCCTCCCCTGGACGTCCTGTAGGTGGGCGGCGCGTGCCGGTCGAGGCCCCGGACGGGCGGCCTTCACGCACCGTAGTAATCGAGCCCGAGGTGCGTGATGAGCTCCTCGCCGGCGAGGTGCCGGAGCGTGTTCTTGAGCTTCGTGAGCTGGATGAAGAGGTCGTGCTCGGGGTACAGCCCCTCGCCGACCATCGGGCTCTTGAAATAGAAGGACAGCCACTCCTGGATGCCCTTCATCCCGGCGCGCTGCGCGAGGTCGAGGAACAGCGCGACGTCGAGCGCCACCGGGGCGGCGAGGATCGAGTCGCGGCACAGGAAGTCGACCTTGATCTGCATCGGGTACCCGAGCCACCCGACGATGTCGATCGCGTCCCAGCCCTCCTTGTTGTCCCCGCGCGGCCGGTAGTAGTTGATCTGCACCTTGTGGTCGAAGTGGCCGTAGAGGTCGGGGTAGAGCTGCGGCTGCAGGATGTGCTCGAGGACCGAGAGCTTCGAGACCTCCTTCGTCTTGAAGGAGCCGGGGTCGTCGAGCACCTCGCCGTCGCGGTTTCCGAGGATGTTCGTCGAGAACCACCCCTCGAGGCCCAGCATGCGCGCCTTCAGCATGGGCGCGAGGACCGTCTTCATGAGCGTCTGGCCGGTCTTGAAGTCCTTGCCCGCGATCGGGACGCCCTTCTTCTTCGCGAGCTGCTGGAGCGCGGGCACGTCCACCGTCAGGTTCGGCGCGCCGTTCGCGAACGCGATCCCCTCCTGCAGCGCCGCCCACGCGTAGATCATCGACGGCGCGATGGCGGGATCGTTCGCCTGCATGGCGCGCTCGAACTCCCCCAGCTCGGCGTGGACCGCGGACGGCTCGAGGTAGACCTCGGTCGACGCGCACCACACCATGACGCCGCGCGCGCAGTCGTTCGTCTTCATGAACCGGCGGATGTCCTCGCGCAGGAGCTCGCCGAGGTCCCGCTTGGTCGGCGCCTTCTTCACGTTGGGGCCGTCGAGCCGGCGGACGTACGCGGGCGAGAACACCGCGCTCATCGGCTTCACCGCGGAGAGCGGCTCCCGGAGCTTGTCGAGGAGGTCCTGGTCGAGCACGCGCGCGTGCGTCGCGGAGTCGTAGGCGTCGTCGGGGAACACGTCCCACGCGCCGAAGCAGAGATCGCCGAGGTCCGCGAGCGGGACGAGCTCGCGGATGGGAGGGGACCGCTTCTCCGTCCGCTTGCCGAGCCGGATGGTCGCCATCTGCGTGAGCGATCCGATGGGCTTCGCCATGCCGCGCTTGACGGCCTCGACACCGGCGATGAGCGTCGTCGCGACGGCGCCGAGGCCGGGGACGAGGACCGCGAGCCGACCGTCGGCGGGTGCGATGGAGCTGGGCTTCTTCAAGGTCGTCCTCCCTGGAATGGAACGAGTTTCGTACCACAAGGTTCCTGGTGAGGGGGACCGTCGCAAGCCCGCGTCCCGGGCGGGTGGAAGCTGCACGGGCGTGGTGGCGAGGGGCTCGCCCGGGGCGTACGATGGCCGGATGCCTGGCGACGACCAGCGGCGCGCCGCCCGGGTCCCCACCGGTCCGGTGGTCGGCATCGACCTCGGCACCACGAACTCGTGCGCCGCGTTCGCGACCGGCGGGAAGATCCGCGTCCTCCAGTCGAAGCGGGGCTACCGCACGATCCCGTCGGTCGTGGCCTACGACGCGCAGGGACGCCTGCTCGTCGGCCACGCGGCGAAGGCGCAGATGGTGGTGAACCCGCACCACACCGTGTACGGCTCGAAGCGGCTCGTCGGCCGCCCGTTCGCCTCGCCGACGGTCCAGGCCTGCCGTGACCGCTTCCACTACGAGATCGTCGAGGCGCCCGGCGGCGCCGCCGCGGTCCGGTTCGCCGGCCGTGACTACTCGCTCCAGCAGGTGTCCGCGCTCATCCTGAAGGAGATGCGCGAGATGGCGAGCGAGGCGCTCGGCGAGCCCGTCTCCCGGGCGGTGGTCACGGTGCCGGCCTACTACGACGACCACCAGCGGAGCGCGGTCCGCGAGGCGGGCGCGCTCGCGGGGCTCCACGTCGAGCGGATCGTGAACGAGCCCACCGCCGCCGCGCTCGCGTTCGGGTTCGGTCGCGGTCTCGACCAGCGGGTCCTCGTGTACGACCTCGGCGGCGGGACGTTCGACGCCTCCGTCCTCGAGATCCAGGGAGACGTGTACGAGGTGGTCTCGACCGGCGGCGACACCTTCCTCGGCGGGGTCGACTTCGACGCGCAGCTCGTCGACCACCTCGTCTGGCGGTTCACCGAGCAGCGCGGGTTCGCGCCGCCGGTGGACCCGGTCGCCTGGCAGCGGATCCGCGACGCCGCGGAGGAGGCGAAGGTCGCGCTCTCCTCGCGCGAGAGCGCCGTCGCGCGCGTCCCGTACCTGTGCCGCACCGCCGACGGCCAGGAGCACGCCCTGGAGGTCGAGGTGACGCGCGCCGAGCTCGAGGGGCTCACCGAGCGGCTCGTGGACCGGACGCTCGAGGTCTGCCGCGAGGTGCTCGCGGCGAAGGGGCTCGGCCCCGGGGACGTCAGCGAGGTGCTCCTCGTCGGCGGCCAGAGCCGGATGCCCCTCGTCTGGCGCAAGATCGCGAAGGAGTTCGGGCGCGAGCCGAACAAGAGCGTCCACCCCGACGAGGCGGTCGCGGTGGGCGCGGCGCTCCTCGCCGACTCGGCCTCGCGCATCGACTCGGTCGTCCTCATCGACGTCCTCGCGATGGGGATCGGCGTCGGCCTCCCGGGGGGCCGGATGGTGCCCGTCCTGCCGCGGAACACCTCGCTCCCGGCGCGGAAGTCGCACGAGATCGCGACGACGCACGACCGCCAGACCGAGCTCGAGCTGCAGGTGTTCCAGGGCGACTCCCCGAAGGTCGCCGAGTGCGAGTACCTCGGCACGATGCGGATCCCCCACCTGCCGCCCCGTCCGCGCGGCGCGGTGCGCGTCTCCGTCGAGTTCGCGGTGGGAGGGGAGGGGCTCCTCACCATCACCGCGAAGGATCTCGCGAGCGGCCGGGTGACCGAGGTGCGGCTCGCGACCCTCGACACGCCCGAATCGCTGCGGGCGAAGCTGCAGCTCACCGAGCCGCAGACCGCGCCGCGGGGCGCGCGTCCGGCCGAGCGGGCCGCCCCCGCCGGCGCGGAGCGGGAGCGCAAGGGGCTCTTCGGGAAGCTCTTCGGCGGGGGGCGGCGGTGAGCGACCGGCTCGTCGTGCTCGTGCACCGGGCGACCTGGGCGGATCGCTACCAGGCGGTCACGCTCGCGGTGACGGCCGCCGCGCTCGGCGAGGCGGTCACCCTCGCGCTCTTCTTCGAGCCGCTCCGCCTCTGGGCGGAGGGCCGGTTCGACGAGGACGCGCCGCCGGAGGCCGCGGCGGCCCGGGTCGTCTCGCTGCGCGACACGCTCGAGGAGGCGCGCCGCGAGCTCGGCCTCGAGGTGGTCTCGTGCGACACCGCCATCCGGCTCGCCGGGCTCGATCCGGCGGCGCTCGCAGGCGTCCTCGATCGCGTCACCACGCTGCCGCAGCTCTGGAAGGCCGCCCGCGACGGCCGCCACCTGGTGATCTGAGGTTCGCCGGGACCGTGGTCGGGGCGACCCTCGCGCCGCCTTCGCGGAATGCTCGCACGCGGGCGTTGCCCGCCGGCGGGTCGCGGGATATAGGCGAGCTTCCGGATGGACCTCACGTCGAAGAGCGCGCTGGTCGTGGGCGCGGGCGGCCTCGGCGGCCCGGCGCTCCTCGTCCTCGCCGCGGGCGGCGTCGGCCGGCTCGTGCTCGTCGAGGACGACGTCGTCGAGACCTCGAACCTCAACCGGCAGCCGCTCTTCGCCGAGGCCGACCTCGGCGCCCGCAAGGCGGCCGCGGCGGCAGCGCGCCTTCGGGCGCTCTTCCCGGCCGCGACGATCGAGGCGCGCGACGCGCGGTTCGACGCCGCGAACGCGGTCGAGCTCGTGCGCGCGGCGGACGTCGTCGTCGACGGGTCGGACAACTTCGCGACGAAGTTCCTCGCGAACGACGCCGCGCTCCGTGCCCGCGTCCCGCTCGTCCACGCAGGGGTCCTCCGCACCACCGTGCAGCTCCTCTCCGTCACGCCGGGCGGCTTCGGCGGCTGCCTGCGGTGCCTGTTCGAGGGGCCGCCGGCGGAGGGCGAGGTCCCCTCGTGCTCGCAGGCAGGCATCCTCGGACCGGTCGCGGGGTTCGCGGGCGCGCTGATGGGCGCCGAGGCGCTGCGCCTCCTCGCCGGCGAGCGGGGAGCGTACGAGGGGCGCCTGTACACCTTCGAGGCGCGCAGCGCACGCTCGCGCCTCGTCCTCGTCCGCAAGCGGCCGGGCTGCGCCGCCTGCGCCGGGACGCAGCCGCTCGCGGGCTCCGGGGTGCCCGCGTGCGAGGTCTCCTCGTCCCGCGCAGGAGGCGGCCCGTGACCGCCGCGCGCGCCGTGGTCGACCTGCTGCCGTACGCGTGCCCCCTCACGTACGTGAAGACACGCATCGCGCTCGAGCGGCTCGCGGAGGGAGAGCGGCTCGAGCTCTGGCTCGCGGCCGGCGAGCCGGTCGAGAGCGTGCCGCGGAGCGCGGCCGAGGAGGGGCACCGGGTGCTCTCGGTCGAGCCGCTGCGGCCGGGGGCGTTCCGGGTCGTGATCGAGAAGCGCGCCGCCGCGCCGGGGGAGCTCCCGTGACGGCGGAGCGTGGTTCCGTGCTCGACGACGCGCGGCTCGCTCGCTGGTCGCGCCAGCTGCTCGTCCCGGGGTTCGGGGAAGCGGCGCAATCGCGGCTCGCCGGGGCGCGCGTCCGCGCCGTCGGGGCGGGCGGGGCCACGTCCCCCGCGCTCGTGTACCTCGTGCAGGCCGGTGTCGGCCGGCTGTGGATCGACGATCCCGAGACCGTGTCGCCGCAGGACGTCGCTGCAGGGGCCGGGAGCTGGCTCTTTCCCCCGTCCGCGGTCGGCCGGCCCAGGGCGGAGGCGGCGGCCGACGCGCTGCGGCCCCTCTCGGCGTTCGTCGCCGTCGAGCCGTACCCCACGGGCGGGGTACCCGACGCGACCCTCGTCGCCGCGGCTTCGCCCGCCGAGGCCTCGCACGCGGCCGAGGCGGCGCGGCGCGCCGGGATCCCGCACGCCGTGCTCGAGCCGGACGCGGATGGCGGCGCGTGCGTCTCGATCCCTCCCGGGGCGCCCTGCTATGCGTGCGCCCGGTCGACGAGCGCAGGGCGGCCCGCGCTGCCCGGCGTCGCCGCACTCTCCGCCCTTGCCGCCGGGGAGCTCATCCTGATGCTCGCGGTTCCGGGGGCGGTCGCCGGCCGCCGGCTCGACCTGGTGCGCGGCGTCCTCACCAGCCGTCCGACCGCCCGGCTCCCCGGCTGTGTCTGCGGCGGTGGGGCGGCACAGGCACCGTGACGGCTTTTCCCGCTCCGCGCGCCGTGCCATTGACGGAAGGGAAGATCGCCGATTGCCCAATGGGTCGAAACTCCTGGGTAAACCGGAAATCCTCTCGTTGGCCCGCAATTTGGTGGTCTGCGGGACGCACGGTATACTCGCCAAACTGCCGCACGGAGTGACTCGGAAGGACGAGGGGTCCGGCGACCGGAGGAATCGGGATGGATGTCCAGCACAGCAGCGGGTTCGTGATCTGGGTCACCGGCATGAACCGGGCGGGCAAGACGGCGCTCGCCGCGCAACTCGCCTCCCGGTTTGCGGCGGCGGGTCGCCGCGTCGAGCTGCTCGACGAGGGCGGCGACGCCGCGGTGCTGCTGGAGGGGCTCGGGAGCTCCAAGGAGGACCACGCCCGGGCTGTCACGCGGCTCGGGTTCGTCGCGAAGGCGATCATGCGCAACGGCGGGATCGCGATCTGTGCGGTGCTGTCGCCGTACCGTGACGCCCGGGATCAGCTCCGCAGGGAGGCGCGGCGCTTCGTCGAGGTGTTCGTCGACTGCTCGATGGAGAAGCTCCAGCAACGCGACCCGGAGGGCGTCTACAAGCGCGCGCTGGCGGGCGAGCTGAAGCAGGTGCCCGGCGTGGACGTGCCGTACGAGCCGCCGGGCCACGCCGACGTCACCGTCCACACGGACCAGGTCCCGGTCGCGGAGGCCGCGACGCGAGTCTTCCAGTCGCTCGTCGATCTCAAGTACGTCGGGCCGACCGAGTTCGGCCGCCTCACGGGCGGCCAGCGGCCGCGGCGCGGGAAGCCGGCGAAGGCCGGGAAGCCGGCCCGCGGCGCCGCGCGGAAGAAGCTCCAGGCGAAGGCCGCCACGCGCAAGGCGCCGCGCAAGATGGCCGCGCGCACCGCGCGCCCGTCGAAGCGCGGCCGCTAGACCCGAGGGCCCGCGGCGGCTCCGGTCGCGGGCTCGCTCGTCCCGGCGGAGCCGCACGCATGGCGCGGCCGTGGCCGCCGGGTCCGGAATTCGCTATGAACGGCGCGCCATGACCCTCGAAGACCTCGAGCCCATCCGCGCCGCCTCCGCGGCGAAGCTCTCCGCGCGCGAAGGACCGCATCTCCGCGTGCGGCAGCGCCATCGTCGCGTTCTCGGGCGGCGTCGACTCGACGCTCGTCCTCGCGGTCGCCGGCGAGGTGCTCGGGGACCGGGCGCTCGCGCTCACGGCGCACTCTCCCTCCGTCCCGGGAGCCGAACGCGCCGAGGCGCGCGCGCTCGCCGCCCGGCTCGGGGTGAGGCACCTCGAGCGCGAGAGCCACGAGCAGGAGGATCCCGCCTACGTCGCGAACGGTTTCGACCGCTGCTACCACTGCAAGCGCGAGCTGTACCGGCTGTGCGCCGAGGCGGCGCGCGAGCACGGGGCGACCGCCGTCCTCGACGGCTTCAACGCCGACGACCGCGGGGACCACCGGCCGGGGCACCGCGCCGCGGAGGAGGCGCTCGTCCACTCGCCGCTCGCCGAGGCGGGGCTCACGAAGCTCGAGGTCCGGGCCTGGAGCGCCGCGTACGGCCTGCCGACCTGGGACAAGCCGCAGATGGCTTGCCTCGCCTCTCGCATCCCCTACGGCACCGCCGTGACGCCGGAGCGGCTCGCGCAGGTGGAGCGGGCGGAGTCGGCGCCTGCGCGCGCTCGGGCTCCGCGACCTGCGGGTCCGGCACCATGGCGACATCGGGCGCGTCGAGATCGGGGAGGACGAGCTCGAGCGCGCCTTCGCGCGCCGGGGTGAGATCGCCGCGGCGGTGAAGGCGGCCGGCTTCCGGATCGCCGCGCTCGATCTCGAGCCGTTCCGGTCGGGCCGCATGAACGCGCTCGCGGGGATCGCGCTCCCGGTCGTCGACGGATGACCGGCGTGCGCGCGCTGCTCGCCGCCGCGCTGCTGCTGCCGCTCGGCGCCGGAGCCCTCGAGCCGCGCTTCGACCACCGCGATCTGCACGGACCGCTCCTCGAGCTGCTCGGGGCGTACGACTCGTCGACCGGCGCCGGCAGGGCGCACGGCTCGTGGCGCCCCACGCTGCGCGCCGGGTGGGGCTTCGACGTGGCGGGGGAGGGGAGCGAGCTCGTGGCCGGCGCCGAGGTCGCGCTCCGCTCATGGGACGACCCCGCGCGCGAGCGCGTCCTCCTCGCGGCGAGCGCGCGGTACCGCATGTACTTCGGCACCGAGGAGCTGAAGACCTTCTTCGAGCTCGGCCTGTTCGCCCCGCTCCGGTCGCGCCTCGCGCTCGGGCCGCTCGTCGGCCTCGGGGCCGCGTACGACTTCTCGCGCGCGAGCGGGGTGTTCGTCGGCGGACAGTTCGCGAGCGCGTTCGGGGACGGTCGCATCGTCTCGTTCGCCCTCCTCGCGGGCGCACAGCTCCGCTTCGAGCTCCCCTGATGGCAGCGCCCCGTTCGGGGCGCGCCCGCTCACCTGTCAAGAAAAGCTCCGGATCTGCTGCTTTCTTTACGAACGGGTATCGAGTGGTAGCGTGTAGGTGGAAGTCATCCCATGTCGTCAGGAGCCTACACATGAATACCTCGATCGAAGTGGTCCTTCCGGAGAGCAGCGAGAACGCGAACCGGCTCGAGCCGATGTTGATCCGGCTCCCGCCCGCCTTCGCCGCGGAGCTCCGGAACCTCGCCCGCCGCACCCGCGTCCGGCAGTCGGACTACCTGCGCGAGGCCGTCGCCGACCTCCTCGCGAAGTACGGCCAGCTCCCCGAAGGCCGGAGCACGATGTGATCGCCTCGGCAGGGGCGCCTCTTCCGCCGCCCCCCGCCCCGTGCCCACTCGCACGCCTCCGCCTCGTCCGCGTCGCCGTCTCCCGGGGCGGGTCCGGGCTCATCCCTCCGGCCCCGCCTCCGGCCGGAGCGTCCCCGCTGGATAGGTCACCCGCGCGAGCGTGAGTCCCCAGCCGGGCGCGCGCACCCCCCGGTAGCGCGCGCCGGCTGCGAGGAGCTCCCGGATCGCGTCGGGTGGCGCGCGGCCGACCGCCGCCGCCACCGCGGTGCCGACGAGGTTTCGGACCATCGCGCGCAGGAACCCGTGCCCCTCGATCACGACGGCGTGCAGCGGCGCCCAATCGGCGGAGATCACGTCGGCGCGGGTGACGGTGCGGACGGTACCGCGCTGGTCTCCCGGCCGCGCGAACGCGCGGAAGTCGTGTCTTCCCACCGCGAACGCGAGGGCGCCGCCCAGCGCGGCCCGATCGACGGCCGGAGCGTCGAGGCCCGGGAACGCGCGCGCGTCGGGTAGGCTCCACGCGTACCCCCGCGCGCACTCGGGCGCAGGCGCGCCCACGAGGTAGACGTAGGTGCGCGAGAGCGCGTCGGCGCGGGCGTGGAACGACCGCGGGGCGCGGTGGACCGCGAGCGCGGCGATCCCGTCGGGGAGGGCGGCGTTGATCGCCCGGCGGAGCGCCTCGGGATCGAGGTCTGCGCGCGCCGCGAAGCTCACCACCTGCGCGAGCGCGTGGACGCCCGCGTCGGTCCGGGCGGCCACCGCGAGCGAAGCGCGGATCCCGGCCGCCGCGAGCGCGTCCTCGAGGGCAGCCTGCACCGTCGGGAGCCCCGGCTGCCGCTGGAACCCGCGGAACCGGCCACCCTCGTACGCGACCTCGACGGCATAGAAGCGTCTCTCCACGCGTGCTAAGTTCACCACGCTCTCCGCCGCGACGCGAGCGGACGGGCGCTCACCGACATCCCTCCGCTTCCCCTCCGCATGGCGCCCCACAAGACGCTCCTCCACGACGATCCCGCCCTCGAGGGCCGCGAGTGGCTCTTCCGCCGCGACGGCCAGGTGTTCGGGCCCATCGACTCGCGCGCCCTCGCCGCGATGCTGTACCGCGGCGAGATCGACGCGCGGACCCCCATCTCCGAGGGAGACGGCACCTGGCGCGCGCTCGGGGAGGTCCCGGGCTTCCTCGTCCACGCGAAGAAGGCCGAGGCGGGCCTCAGGGTCGAGCGCGAGGTGACCGGCGCGCGGATGCTCCGCGCCCGCGCGAACCGGCGCCGCGGCGTCGCGCTCGGCGTCGCCGCGCTCCTCCTCGTCGCCGGCGCGATCGGGGGGCGCTCCACCTCGCGCGCAGGGCGCGAGACACGAGCCCGCTCCTCGAGGACTTCGGCGCCGGGATCCGGATCGCCTCCGCCGCACGGGTCGGCGTCTCGCGCCGCGCCGTGGCGGAGGACGAGTTCGAGGTGCCGGTGGACGAGCCCGCCGCGCCCGGGGCGCAGCCTCAGCGACGCAAGCCGGCGCGCGCCGCGACGCCCGGCGCGCGCGCCGCGAGCGGCTCCGTCGACGGCGGCGATCTCGTCGCGGCGGAGTTCGATCCACGGAAGATCCAGGCGGTCGTGGGCCGCGAGCAGCGCAACCTCGTCCCCTGCTTCCGGGCGGAGGCCGCGCGGTCCCCCGACTTCCAGGGCAACGTGCCGATCGAGTTCGCGATCGGGAACGACGGCCGCGTCGCCCAGATCTGGATCGACGAGCCGCGCTTCCGCGAGGGCCCGCTGCGCGAGTGCCTGGTCCGGACGTTCGCGGCCTGGAGGTTCGACCCGTTCCCCGGGCAGCGCCCGACCGTCTCGCTCGCCTTCGGGATGGGACGATGACGGCGACGGTGCAGAAGCTCGCCGCGCGCGCCGAGGACTTCCCCGAGGGGTCGGTGCGCCGCGAGGTGCTCGAGGGGGCGCGCCGGTTCAAGGCCGCCTGGGTCGAGTTCGGGCGCCTGCTCGCCCGGGTCCGGTCCGAGGATCTCTGGAAGGAGTGGGGCTACCCGACGTTCGACCGCTACTGCGCGCGAGAGCTCTTCATCCGGCCGGCGACCGCGGAGAAGCTCACCGCGAGCTTCGGCTTCCTGGAGCGGCACGAGCCGGAGCTCGCGCGGGCGCAGGGGGAAGCGAAGGCGCCGCCGTTCGAGGTCATCGAGGTGCTTTCCCGGGCCGAGGCTGCGGGGCGCCTCTCCCAGGCGGGGTGGCGCGAGCTGCGGGACGAGGTGCTCGAGGCGCCTCCCACGCCCGCGGGCATGACCCGCAAGCTCGCGGAGCGCTTCGGCCCGCCACCCGCGCCGCCGGCGCCGCGGAAGGCCGAGCGGCTCGAGCGGATCGCGGCGCTCGCCCGCCGGCTCGCGGCCGTGTGCGAGGAGGAGGGCGCGGTGCCGGAGGGCCTGGCGCGGCGCGCCGCGGACCTCGCGGGGGACATCGAAGGGCTCGCCCGCAAGGATTGAATACGCCCCGTGCGTGCGCTCGCGGTTGAGGGGGCGGTGCGCGAGGTAGCTGGTTATGTTGCGGGTCGGGCCGCGGAATTCCGGGGCTCCGTTTTGGTGGTAACATCCTGCAGACGAGGATCGCGTGAGCCGGAAAGAGCACCACCACGGAAACCTCTCGTGTTCCTTCTGCGGGAAGGGGCAGCGGGAGGTCCGCAAGCTCATCGCAGGGCCGACGGTCTACATCTGCGACGAGTGCATTCGGCTGTGCAACGACATCATCGCGGAGGAGGCCGAGCGCGATGACGGCCGCCCGGCGGTGTCGCTGCCGACCCCGGCCGAGATCAAGAGCTTCCTCGACGACTACGTCGTCGGGCAGGACAAGGCGAAGAAGGTCCTCTCGGTCGCCGTCTACAACCACTACAAGCGGGTCTACTCGAAGAAGCCCGCGCGGCCCCAGCGGCCCGGGCAGGCGCGCTCCGGCACGGAGGACGTCGAGCTCCAGAAGTCGAACATCCTCCTCATCGGGCCGACCGGCTCGGGGAAGACGCTGCTCGCGCAGTCGCTCGCGCGCTTCCTGAACGTCCCGTTCACGATCGCCGACGCGACGAGCCTCACCGAGGCGGGCTACGTCGGCGAGGACGTCGAGAACATCGTCCAGAACCTCCTGCACAACGCCGACTACGACGTCGAGAAGGCGGGGCGCGGGATCGTCTACATCGACGAGATCGACAAGATTGCGCGCAAGGGCGATCAGCCGTCGCCGACGCGCGACGTCGGCGGCGAGGGCGTCCAGCAGGCGCTCCTCAAGATCATCGAGGGGACGCGCGCGAACGTCACCCCGCGCGGGGGCAAGAAGTACAACCAGCAGGAGTACATCCAGGTCGACACCTCGAACGTACTCTTCGTGGTGGGCGGCGCCTTCTGCGGGCTCGAGCAGGTCATCCGCCGCCGGGTCGGCGTGAAGGGGCTCGGGTTCGGCGCGAAGATCGAGCGCAAGGAGGAGGCGAGCCTCGGCGAGCTCCTCGCCAAGGTGGAGCCTCAGGATCTCGTGAAGTTCGGGATGATCCCGGAGTTCGTCGGGCGGCTCCCCATCCTCGCGACGCTCGCCGACCTCTCCGAGGACGACCTCGTCACGATCCTCACGCAGCCGAAGAACGCGCTCACGAAGCAGTACGTGAAGCTGTTCGAGCTCGAGAAGGTGAAGCTGTCCTTCACGAAGGAGGCGCTCCGCGCGACCGCTCGCGAGGCGATGCGGCGGAAGTCCGGCGCCCGTGGCCTCCGCGCCATCCTCGAGCAGGCGATGCTCGACATCATGTACGACGTGCCGTACCGGGAAGGCGTGAAGGAGTGCAAGATCACGGAGGGCGTCATCCTGAACAAGGAGCCCCCGCTGCTCTCCTTCGAGAAGGAAAAGAAGCTCGCCTAGCTCCCGCGCCGCCGTGCCCCGCCCGCCGAGGGCGGGGGTGAACGCGGCGCACAGTGTGACGGGCGTCACGCGGCGAGTTCAAGGAAATACGCGGGTTTGCGAGCCGGGCTGACCGGCACCGCGCTTGCTATTTCCCCGGACGGAGGTCCGTCCATGCGTCACCGCCGACTTGCCGTCCTCGCCGCGCTCCTCGCCGCGCCCACGCTTTCGCTCGCGAACGATCGGTTCGAAGGGGACGAGTGGGACGACGGCCGCTCGTCCGGCGGCTACGACGTCTCGGTCGACCTGAACGACCAGGGTGCCGTCTCGCTCGAGTCGTTCCAGGCGCCGCTGCAGCCGTACGGCGACTGGGTCGACGTGGGCAACTACGGCCGCGTCTGGCGGCCGCGCGTCGCGGCGGGCTGGAGGCCCTACTACTACGGCCGCTGGGAGTGGACGAACGAGGGCTGGTTCTGGGTCTCGGACGAGCCCTGGGGCTGGGCCGCCTACCACTACGGGCGCTGGGCCTACGACCCGTACTACGGCTGGCTCTGGGTGCCGGGCTACGAGTGGGCGCCCGCGTGGGTATCGTGGCGCGTCTCCGGCGAGGCGGTCGGGTGGGCGCCGCTCGCACCCGGGTTCTCGGTCTACGTCTCGTCGTACCCGTTCATCGACTTCTGGTGGACCTTCGTCCCGTGCGTCCGGTTCGCCTCGGTGCCGGTCTACAGCATCGCCTACGCGCCGACGCACGCACGCCGCTGGTTCGACGCGACCGCCCCGGCGCCGGCGCGCCCCACCCGCCGCGGCTTCGCCTCGGCCCCGTCGCCGGCATGGGGCGGCCCCGCCCCCCGCCTCATCGAGTCGCGGATGGGGCGTCCCGTGACGCCGTCCCGGATCGTCCGGGCGCCGTCACCCGGCGAGCGCGGCCGGCCCGGCGAGATCCCCGTCTACCGCCCCGGTCGGCCCGGGCGGGTGGACCCGTTCCCGGCGGTGGCGGACCGGGGCGGGCGGACGGACGGGCGTGGGCCCCTCCGGCAGGAAACGGCCGAGGCCCTGGAGCGGAGCCCGCCCCGGGCTGGCCGGGACGACGCGACGAGCACGGCGGCGGCCGGCCCGAGTCGCGCGGCGCCCCGCCGGCGGCGATCCCGGGTGCGCACGGCGGGCAGCCGCAGGGCGGAGCCGCGCAACCTGAGCCGCGGCGCGAGGCCCCTCCCGCCCAGCCGGCACAGCCCGCGCAGCGCGGCGGCGGCTACAGGCCGGAGAGCCGCCCGGAGGCGCAGCCTGCCGCGCCGACCGGCAGGGCGGCGGCGGCGGGGCGGTGGGGCGGCGGCGGCCGTGGCGGTGGTCGCCGCGGCGACGGGAACGGCGGCCGCTAGGAGCCGACGCCAAGGCTCCGCGCGCGGGCCCACCCCTGCTCCGCCCTGCTCGCCGGGTCCCTGAGCGTTCGCCTCGGGCTTCGCCCTGCGGCGAACGCTCCCCGGCGTGCCGCCTGCGGCGGCGTTCGCGCGCGCTGCTACCCCGACGCGACGCGGACGGTCGTCTTCATCTCGCGCTGCGTGTCGAGGTCGCGCGCGGGCATCCAACGGGGCGTGCCGCCCCGCCCCCCGAGCGAAGCTCGCGGGGCCCCACCCCTGCTCGCCGGGTCCCTGAGCGTTCGCCTCGGGCTTCGCCCTGCGGCGAACGCTCCCCGGCGCGCCGCCTGCGGCGGCGTTCGCGCGCGCTGCTACCCCGACGCGACGCGCACGGTCGTCTTCATCTCGCGCTGCGTATCGAGGTCGCGCGCGCTCATCGAGAGGATCCCCTCGATGTTCACCTCGAAGAGGATCTCGAGGCGGGTCTCGCCCGCGCGGGCCGGCCTCACGCCGCTGAACGTGAACTCGCCGAGGATCTCGTTGCGGAAGGTGTCGCCGTGGTCGCCCTGGAAGATCCGGACGACGAGCTCGCTCTGGCCGTCCACGGAGTTCGTCGCCGCGACCGCCCGGGCGTTCGGGATGGCGGCGTTCCGCGGGAAGACGACGTGCATCGTCCCGCCCGCCTGCTCGATCCCGATCGCCATCGGGATGACGTCGAGCAGCTGCAGCTTCAAGTCCGAGTGCTCCTGGAGCGACCAGCCGTAGAGCGCCGCCCCGATCGCGACGGCCTCGTCGGGGTGGACGCCCTTCGACGGCGGCTTGCCGAAGAGCTTCGTGAGCCGGTCCTGCACGATCGGCATCCGCGTCTGGCCGCCGACGAGCAGCACCTCGTCGATGTCCGCGGCGCTCACTCCGGCGTCCACCATGACGCCGCCCATGATGTTGAGCGACCGGTCCACGAGCGGCTGCGTGAGCGCCTCGAGCAGCTTCCGGTCGATCTTCACCTCCATGTTGAGCGGCTGCCCCTGGGGCGTCATCGTGATGAACGGGATCGAGAAGGGCGCTTCGGCGCGGGCCGAGAGGTCGATCTTCGTCCGCTCGGCGAGGTCCTTGATCCGCTGCATCGCGACCGGGTCCGACGAGAGGTCGATCCCGTGCTTCTTGTGGAACTCGCCGAGGACGTACCCGATGATCGCGTTGTCGAAGTCGATCCCGCCGAGGAAGATGTCGCCGCCGGTCGCCTTCACCTCGAAGACCCGGTCGCGGATCTCGATGATCGAGACGTCGAAGGTGCCGCCGCCGAGATCGTAGACGAGGACGCGCTGGTCGAGCCGCTTGCCGATGCCGTAGGCGAGGGCCGCCGCGGTGGGCTCGTTGATGATCCGGACCACCTCGAGCCCGACGAGCCGGCCGGCCTCCTTCACCGCCTGGCGCTGGCGGTCGGTGAAGTAGGCCGGCACCGTCACGACCGCGCGGGCCACCTGGAACCCGAGGTGGTCGGAGGCGACGTCGCGGATCTTCGCGAGGATCTTCGAGCTGATCTCGTGGACCTGGTAGGTGCGGCCGTGGCAGTCGACCGCCACGTCGTTCTCGGTCCCCGCGTGGACGCGGTACTGCACCGACCGCTGCATCGTCTCGACGACGTCGTCCTTCGGCGCGCGGCCGATGAGGCGCTTGGTCGCGTAGAGGGTGTTCCGAGGGTTGAGCTGCCACTGGCGCTTCGCCTCGTGGCCGATGAGCTCGTTTCCCTTGTCGTCGACCGCGTAGATGGACGGGATCGTGTAGTCGCCGCCCTTGTAGGGGATGAGCTTCACCTCCCCGTCGCCGAACGCCACGGCACCGCACGAGTTCGACGTGCCGAGGTCGATCCCGATGATCGTGTCGGGGGAGAGCTTTTCCACGCGCGGAGCGTACTACGGGGAGGGGCCCCGGGTGGAGGTGCCGGGGCGCCGAGCCAGGCGTGTGAACTTGGACTTGGACCTGGACCTGGACTTGGTACCTGGACCTGGGACCAAGGACGAGACGACCAAGACCAAGTTCGGGGTTGACGCGCGCGCGGGCGGCGGGCGCTCGCTCGGCCCTCCGTTGGAAGGGCGACCTGAATCGTGCACCGTTAGGGAGAGACCTGGAGGTCGCCCGGATGGATGCGCGCCGATGGCTGTCGACGGTGGGGAGCGGCGTCAGGGGTGCGTTCGACGAGAACCGCTCGATCCTGTCCTTCGAGGAGTACCTGGACTCGTTCGTGGAGGCGCCCCGCCGCCACGCGCGCTCGGCGCCGCAGTACCTCCGGGACGTCCTCGACCACTTCGGCTCGGAGGAGCGCGAGACCCCCGTCGGCAAGGTCCGCCGCTGGAAGCTCTTCGACCTGCCGTTCGAGCCCGACCCCCGAGCGCTGCGCGTCGCCGGACAGGAGGAGGTGCAGGCGGCGCTCTACCGCACGCTCGGCACCTTCGTGCGCTCTGGCCGCGTGAACAAGCTCATCATGCTCCACGGCCCGAACGGCTCGGCGAAGTCGTCGATCCTCTCCGCGCTGGTCCGCGGGATGGAGGCGTACTCCCACGCGCGCGAGGGCGCGCTCTACCGCTTCCACTGGGTGTTCCCGAGCGAGCGGAGGCTGAAGGGCGGCGGAGAGCTCGGGTTCGGCCCGCGGCGCGGAGGCGGGCGACCTCTCCTCGTTCGCGCACCTCGAGGGCGACTCGCTCGACGCGCGCTTCTCGTGCCCGATGAAGGACCACCCGCTGCTCCTCGTGCCGCGGGAGGAGCGGCGGCGGCTCCTCGAGGAGCGCTGCCACCCCACGGCGCGCGAGGGAGCGGCCGAGACCGACTTCGTCCTGTCCGACCACCTGCTCGACGGCGAGCTCTGCCACACCTGCCGGCAGATCCACGACGCGCTGCTCGCGACCTACCGGGGCGACTGGCTGAAGGTCCTGCGCCACGTGCAGGTCGAGCGCTTCTACGTCTCCGCCCGCTACCAGCAGGCGGCGGTGACGGTCGAGCCGCAGCACTTCGCCGACGCCGCGTACCGGCAGGTCACCGCGGATCGGACGACGGCGGCGCTCCCGCCCGCGCTCCATTCGATCGCGCTGTTCGAGCCGCACGGGCCGCTCGTCGCGGCGAACCGGGGCCTCATCGAGTACTCGGATCTGCTGAAGCGCGACCCGAACGCGTTCAAGTACCTGCTCGGCACGAGCGAGACCGCGCGCGTGGCGCTCGACCACTTCGTCCTGCAGCTCGACCTCGTCCTCGTCGCGAGCGTGAACGAGAAGCAGCTCTCGGCCTTCAAGGAGTCGCCGGAGTTCGCGTCCTTCAAGGGCCGGCTCGAGCTCGTCCGGGTCCCGTACCTGCGCCGCGCCTCGGTCGAGCGCGAGATCTACGACCGGCAGATCACGTCCGCGGCGGTGGGGAAGCACGTCGCGCCGCACGCGACCCGCGTCGCCGCGACGTGGGCGGTGCTCACCCGGCTGAAGCGCCCATCCCCGAGCGGTACCAGGGCGAGCTGCGCGAGATCGTCGAGGACCTCGCGCCCCTCGAGAAGCTGCGCCTGTACGACACCGGCGCGGCGCCGGACCGGCTCTCGCTCGGGCAGGCGAAGGTCCTCCGCGCGCACGCGGCGGACCTGTTCCGCGAGTCCGACGTCTACCCGAACTACGAGGGGCGGAGCGGCGCCTCCGCCCGCGAGATCAAGACCGCGCTCTTCAACGCCGCGCAGGATCCGGCCGCGCGCTGCTTGACCCCGCTCGCGGTGCTCGAGGAGCTCGCCGCGCTCTGCCGCGACAAGAGCGTCTACGACTTCCTGCAGCAGGAGGTCGTCGACGGGTACCACGACCACGCCGAGTTCGTGCGCGTCGTCGAGGCGGAGTACCTCGACGCGATCGACGAGGAGATCCGCGACTCGATGGGGCTCGTGTCGGAGGGCCAGTACCGCGAGCTCTTCGGGCGCTACGTGACGCTCGTCTCGCACTGGGTCAAGGGAGAGCGGCTGCGCAACCCGCACACCGGCGAGCACGAGGCGCCCGACGAGCACCGCATGGCGGAGCTCGAGAAGATCGTGATGCCCTCCGCGGACGACCGGCGCGACTTCCGGCGCGGAGTCATCACCGCGATCGGCGCCTTCCGGCTGGATCACCCCGGCGACGCGGCGATCGACTACGTCGCGATCTTTCCCGACCTCTTCCGGCGGCTGCGCGAACACTACTTCGAGGAGCGCAAGCGCCAGCTGCGCCGGAACCGCGAGGACGTGCTGCGTTACCTCTCGGACGAGCGCGGCGCCCTCGACGAGAAGGCGAGCCGGCGAGTCGCGGAGACGCTCCAGAAGCTCCGCGACCGGTACGGCTACTGCGAGGGGTGCGCGCAGGACGCGGTCCTGTTCCTGCTCCGCCGCCGCTACGACGACTAGGGGGACCGCCGCCCGTCCCCCTGGCCGGTCGACGGGCAGCCGAGCGGGCGGGCGGCCGCGCGGGGAATACCGGGGGCCGACCCTCCGTTCCGAGCGACGTGCCCACGACCCGCCTGCTGTCGAGCCTCGGTGGCGCCTTTGTCGCCGCGGGGCTGCTCGTCGCCGCCGTGCCACTCCTCGGGGGAGGTTCCTCCTCCCGCTCGCCGAACCCGCGATCGGCCACCGTCCAGAAGGTCTTTCCCTCGGCGGTCCGCATCCAGCTCACCGCCGCCGGCTCCGTCGTCCGCAGCGCCTCCGGGATCGCGTTCGCGCGGCGCGGGGGTCTCACCTACGTGCTCACCAACGCGCACGTGGTCGAGGCGATGCGCGACTGGGCGGACCCCGTCGAGCTGCGCGTCCTGCCGAGCAACTCGTCGTCCGCCTCGGTGGGGAAGGTGATCGCGCGCGGCCGGATGCCCGACGTCGATCTCGCCGTGATCGAGATCGCGGGCGACCTCCCGGTGACGCCGCTCGCGCCGGACGACGCGCTCGATCTCGGCGACGACCTCGTCGTCATCGGCGCGCCGTTCGGGAAGGGGCTCTCGGTCGCGGCAGGGATCGTCTCGCAGCTCGAGTACGAGCACGCCGAGAACGCCGCCGCGCCGAGCAGCCCCACGGCGATGAAGACCGACGCGGCGATCGGCTACGGCAGCTCGGGCGGCGGCGTGTTCGACGTCGGCGGCGCGCGCCTCATCGGTCTCGTCGAGGGCTACCGCACCGCGCGCGTCGCGTTCGGCAAGGAGTCGGAGGGTTACGCGTTCGACGTGCCGATGCCCGGGGAGACGTTCGTGGCGCCCGCCGCGAAGATCCGGCGCTTCCTGCGCGAGAACGGCCTGGACGGGCTCGCGCCCGAGCGGGTCGGCGGCACGCGCGGCGCGGTGGCCGCACCGGCAGCGCCGCGGTTCTAGCGCCGAGCCCGGTTGCCCTGGTCGCGCCGCAGCAGCGAACCAGGGCAGGTGGTCTCGGCCTCAGGGCGCCCGCCCACCGCCCGGTCCGGCCGGCGTCAGTGCGCCGCCCGTGCCGGGCGGTGCCGTACCGGGGCCGGCCGGTGCGCCGCCCCTCGGCTCGGTCGCCGGACCGCTCGCCCCGCCCGCCGGCCCGGTCCCCTGGCCGGGAGCCGGCGCGGGCTCCGGCTCGCCCGCTCGCGCGGGCTGGCGGACCTGGACCCAGTAGGCGAGGAGCTCGGCGTTCCGCCCCGCCCGGACCTGCGCACCCGGGACGAGGTCGAGGACGGTCCCGAGCCCGGTCGCGGTGTAGACCATCGTGTTCCGGTCGAGCGAGAGCGTCACGACTCCGCCGTCCACCTCGACGACGAGGCGGTGGCCCTTGCGGTCCACCTCGCGCACCTTCCCCGAGACCTCCTCGAGGACCGCGCCGCGCGTGGGCGCTGCCGTGCGCGGCTCCTGCGCGGCCTTCGGGGGCGGCGGCGGCGCCTCCGTGCGGGGCGGCGCGACGGGCGGCAGGCGCCCGTGGGGCTCGAGGGGCCCCTGCGCGTGAGCGCCGGAGGCGGCTGCGAGGGCGAGCAGGAGGGCGGCGGTCTTGGGGGACATGGGCGGATGTTAATGCGTCCGCGCTGCGCCGCGTCGCCCCCGTGCGGTACCATGCCACCCCCCGCCGGAGGATCGATGGACAACCGCGTCAGCTGGGACGAGTACTTCATGAACATCGCCCGCGTCGTCGCGACGCGCGCCACCTGCGACCGCAAGCACGTCGGAGCGGTGCTCGTCCGCGATCGGACGATCCTCTCGACCGGCTACAACGGCTCGATCCGCGGCCTGCCGCACTGCACCGAGGCGGGCCACATGATGGAGGACGGCCACTGCGTCGCGACCGTGCACGCGGAGGCGAACGCGATCATCCAGGCCGCGAAGAACGGGGTCGCCATCGAGGGCGCGACGATCTACACGACCGCCTCGCCGTGCTGGCCGTGCTTCAAGCTCATCGCGAACGCCGGCTGCCGCCGGATCGTGTTCGGCGAGTTCTACCGGGACAACCGCATCTGGGACTTCGCCCAGAAGATCGGGATCGAGCTCGTCGAGCTGAAGGTCCCGCCGCGCCCGGACGTCCAGCCCGCGGACACGGGGCACGCGCAGAAGGTCACCTCGCCGCGCTAGGCGGCGCGGCCGGCGGGGAGCGCTGCGAACGAGGTCCTCGCCGAGCAGCGTCGCGATCGCGGTGCGGCGGGAGGCGAGGAGCGACTCCCGCCGGCGGAGCGCGACGAAGCGATCCCGGTCGGTCGGCGGGACGGGATCCGCGAAGCGCGCCAGCTCCGCGCGGACGCTCGCGAGCGCGCGGTCGATCGCGACGACGCGGATCGCGGGGCGGCGCTGCGGCTCGCGCCCCCGGTCGATCTCGGAGGTGTCGTTCTCGGTCCAGAGCGGGACGAAGTCCGCCCCGTCGACCTCCACGCGGACGACGCCGCCGCCGTAGTCGCGCCGGGCGAGCCCGATGCGCAGGAGCGCGCCGTCGCGCGTCGCCGCCACCTTCTCGGGCGTGACGCCGTGCACGTAGTTGCGCGACTGATTCGAGACGAAGTTCCCGAGCGAGTAGGCGACGACGCCGACCCGCCCGTCCGTCCGGCGGTGCAGCTCGATCGGCTGCAGCACGTGGGGGTGGTGCCCGAGGACGACGAGCGCGCCCGCCTCGACGAGCGCGTGCGCGAGCGCGACGTCCTCGGCCCGCGGCTGCGAGTCGTACTCGACGCCCCAGTGGACCGAGACGACCACCGCGTCGGCCTGCGCGGCGGCGGCCCGCACGTCCTCGACGATCCGCGTGCGGTCGAGCTGCGCGGCCTGGAGGCACGGCGGCGCGCCCGGCCGCCCGGGGGGGCAGGCGTTGCCGTCCTGGTTGAAGAACTGCGCGTAGCCGAGGAACGCGATCGAGAGGCCCCCCGCCTCGATCCGGACCGGGCCCGCGGCGCGTCCCTCCGGTCCCGCCCCGATCGCCTTCACGCCGGCCAGCTCGAGCCGGCGCAGCGTCTCCTCGAAGCCCGCCCGGCCCTGATCGAACGCGTGGTTGTTCGCGACGGCGACCGCGTCCACCCCCGCGTGCGTGAGCGCCGCGACCGCCTCGGGGGGCGCGTTGAACACGTACTCGCGCGTGCCCGCGGAGGCGTCCGGCGCGATGGGCGTCTCGAGGTTCGCGATCATCACGTCGGGCTCGGCGAGGAGGTCCGCGACCGGCGCGTAGAGCCAGCGCGTAGCCGCCGTCCGGCATGCCCCGGCCCGTGCGTCTCGGCGCTGCGCTTCACCGCCTCGTGCATCAGCACGTCACCCGACCGCGCCGATGGTCGCCCGCGCGGTCGTCCGCACCGGCGACGACGCTCGGGTGGTCGGCGCGAGCGGACCGCCTCGGGGCGGCACCCCGGCGGACGGGGTCTCGGCCGGGGCGGCCGGCGTGGCGGCGGGGGAGGGCGTCCCGCGCAGGGCGGGGGCGCACCCCGCGAGGAGGGCGATCGTCAGGGAGAGATCGGATTCGGGAGCGCACGGTCGACCGCAGTGTAGGGCATGATTCGTCCCGGCTTGAAATGGAAGGGCCGGCGACGCATCTCAGGCGCCGGTGCCCCCCGGAGAACCATGCCCCTCCACGCCGCAGGCGCAGCGTTCGTAGATCGCTCCGGAGCGGTGCTCGCCGCCGACCCCGGATTCCTGTCGCGGCTCGGCGCCGGTGACGGAGATCCCACCGCGATGCTCCGGGCGCGGGCCGAGGCGAGCCCCGCGCTGAGGGCGCTCCTCGCCGGCGAGGGCCCCCCGGTCGCGAGCGTGCCCGGTGCCGACGGCGGCCAGGTCGACGTCGAGCGGATCCAGGCGGCCGGGGGAACGCTCCTCCTCGTCCGCGATCCGCTCGCGGGCGAGCGGACCGAGCACGCCCTGCGCTCGCAGGTCCTCGGTCGCGTGATCGTCGGGGTCGCCCACGAGATCAAGAACCCGTTGAACGCCATGTCGCTCCGGCTCGCGCTGCTCGCCGACCACCTCCAGGGACCCGGGGGGGCCACGGCCGTGGCGAACGATCTCGGGCTCCTCCGCGAGCAGATCGGCCGCGTGAACGAGCTGCTGCGCCGCCTCGTGGACGCCACCGATCCCGCGGCGCCCCTCGGCTACACGGACCTCGGCGCGCTCCTCGCCGACGTCGCCGGCCTGCTCACTTACGAGGCGCGGCGCCGCAAGATCGACTTCACGCTCGACGCCCGCCCGGGCGCCGTCCGGACCCGGTGCGATCCGGCCCGCGTGGGGCGTCTCGTCCTCGCGCTCGTCGGGCGCGCGCTCGCCCGGACGCCGGAGGGAGGCCGGTTCACCGCGCGGGCGGCGGCCCGGTCGCGCGAGTCCTTGGTGGAGGTCGAGCACGCGACGGGTGATCCTGACGGCGGCGTCGGGTATGAGTTAGCGGTGCTGACGGCGGGCACCGTGGCGCTCGGGGGCCGGCTCGAGCGCGCGCAGATCCAGCCGGGGACGGAGCGCCTCACGCTGACGTTGCCGGGGAACGATCGCGAATGAAGTACCGGGTCCTCATCGTCGACGACGAGGCGGACAGCCGCGACGCGCTCGCGGAGCTGACGCAGCGCTGGGGCTACGACGTCCAGACCGCGAGCGACGGCACCGAGGCGCTCCGGCGCGCGATCGAGGGCCACCCCGACGTGATCCTCACCGATCTCGTGATGCCGAACATGGACGGCCTGTGGTTGCTCCGCGCCCTGCGGGCCGAGCTGCCGGAGTGCCCGGTGGTGCTCCTCACCGGCCGCGGCACCATCCAGACCGCGGTCCAGGCCATCAAGGAAGGGGCCTACGACTTCATCGAGAAGCCGCTCGAGGTGCCTCGGCTCCGCATCGTCCTCGAGCGTGCGCTCGAGAAGAAGGAGACGATGCGCGAGGTCCAGCTGCTCCGGCGGCGGATCGCCGCGCTCGCACCCGGCACGGACATGATCGGCTCCGGGCCCGCGATGCAGAAGGTGTTCGAGCTCGTGAACAAGGTCGCGCCCTCGAACGCGAGCGTCGTCATCACCGGCCAGAGCGGCACGGGCAAGGAGGTCGTCGCGCGCGCCATCCACAACCTGTCGCCGCGCAAGGACAAGCCGTTCGTCGCGCTGAACTGCTCCGCGATCCCGGCGACGCTCATCGAGTCCGAGCTGTTCGGCTACGAGCGGGGCGCCTTCACCGGCGCGGACCAGCGGCGGATGGGGAACTTCGAGCTCGCCCACAACGGCACGCTCTTCCTCGACGAGATCGGCGAGCTTCCGCTCGAGCTGCAGGCGAAGTTCCTCCGGGTCCTGGAGGAGCGGCGGTTCCGGCGTCTCGGCGGGCGGGCGGAGGTCGAGGTGGACGTGCGCGTGATCTGCGCGACCAACCGCGACATCAAGGAGGAGATCCGCCGCGGCCGCTTCCGCGAGGACCTCTACTTCCGGCTCCACGTCTTCACGATCGGCCTCCCCACCCTGAAGGAGCGCAGGGAGGACATCCCGCTGCTCGTTCACCACTTCATCGAGAAGTTCAACGGCGAGACCGGCAAGCGGGTGCAGGGCGTGTCGCCGGTGGCGCTCGGGATGCTGCAGGGCTACGCCTGGCCGGGGAACATCCGCGAGCTCCGCAACACGGTCGAGCGCGCGATGATCCTCGTGGACGGCGACGTCATCGGCGACGAGCACCTGCCGCCCGACATGCAGTCGTCGCGGCCGGAGGCGGCGATGCTGCGCGTCCCGCTCGGCATCCCCATGGACAAGGTCGAGAAGGAGTACATCCTCGCCTCGCTGCAGAAGAACGGCGGGAACAAGTCGCGGACCGCGGAGATCCTCGGGATCAGCGAGAAGACCCTCTACAACAAGCTGAACCGGTACGCCGCCGAGGCGAGGGATCGCGTGGGAGAGGGCGGGGGCGAGGGGCCTGCCGGGCCCGCCGAGGAGCCTGCGGCGGGCGCGAAGGCCTGACGCGCGAGGCGAGCCGCGCGCGCTCCGGGCTGCGGCACACGGTCAGCGGGACCGCCCTCGGATCTCAGGCGTGCTCGCGCGGCCCTTCGGCGTCGTCGTACGTCGCGACCGCCACCCCGCCGCGCCCGGCCCGCTTCGCGCGGTAGAGGGCCGCGTCGGCCGCGCGGACGAGCGCGTCCCCCGAGCCATCCCCCGGATCGTCCCCGAGCGACGCGACCCCGAACGAGGCGCCGATCGGCACGTGCCTCCCCGACACCTCGAGGTCGGACTCGCGCAGGCTCGTGCAGATGCGCTCTGCGAGCACGCGCCCCTCCTCGGCGGAGGTGTGCGGCAAGAGCAGCACGAACTCGTCCCCGCCGTAGCGCGCCCCGAAGTCGGTCTCGCGCAGCTCCTCGCGGATGACGCCCGCGAGCGCAGCGATGGCCCGATCGCCGGCGGCGTGTCCGAGCTCGTCGTTGACCGGCTTCAGGCGGTCCATGTCCGCCATGATGCAGGTGAGCGAGGTCCGGTAGCGCCGCGCCCGCTTCACCTCCTCGTCGAGGCGCGCCCGGAACGCGCGCAGGTTCGCGAGCCCGGTGAGGGCGTCGGTCTGCGCGAGCTCGCGGAGGGCGGTCTGGTTGCGGGAGAGCCGCAGGTGGCGCTCGACCCGCGCGCGCAGCTCCCGGCCCGAGAACGGCTTCTGGAGGTAATCCACCGCGCCGAGGTCGAGCGCGCGCGCCTTCACCGCGTCGTCGCCGCGCGCCGAGACGAAGATGACCGGGACGTCGCTCGTCGTGGGGTCGGTGCGGATCCGGTCGAGGGCCTGCAGGCCGTCGAGCCGTGGCATGAACAGGTCCATCAGCACGAGATCGGGGTGCTCGGCGTGCGCGATGCGCACCGCCTCCTCGCCGTCCGCCGCCGTCGTGACCTCGCACTCGGGCGAGAGCAGCTCCGCGAGCGCGCTCCGGGCGTCCTCCTCGTCGTCCACCACGAGCACGCGCGGGCGGGGCCCCACCGGCGCCGACCGCCGGGACACCTCGGCCTCGCTCGGGGGGTGGAGCGAGCGGTCGAGGTCCGCGGCGAGGCGCCGGAGGCGACCAGCGTCGTCGGCGTCGAGCTCGGGGAGCTCCGCGGTCGCGCGCAGCTCGGCCGCCGCCGCCTCGACGAGCGCCTCGCGCCGGTGGCTCGTCTCGCGCAGGCGACGGTTCGAGTCGGCGATCTCCGCGATCGCCGACGGGAGCACCTCGCGCACCCGCCGCGACAGCTCGGGGGCGGGCAGGCCCGCGCAGGCGAGCAGCGTCTCGACGAGGGGAACGAGCGGATCCGCCGGCGCCTCGTCCGCGGCGCGGATCGGATCCCGCTCGTCCTGGGTCTCGTCGGGCATCGTTCGAGGCCATGGGGGCGACCACCGCTTCGACGCATGCGACGCATGATCGGGGCCCGGCCGCCGCCCCCGGATCGGCCGGACGCCCGCCCGCGCGTTCGGGACGAGCTCAACTCATCCAAGCGTATAGCGCCGCGACGAGGGGGAGCCAAGGGATCCCCACCAGGGCTGCGACAACGATGCGGAGGGCGCGGCGGCGGGCGCGAGACATGGGCTGCCATTCCTGTGCGTGAACGGGGTGGAATCATCGTCCCAGCAAGCGGGATGCCGCCCGCAGGCCTGCGAATCCGTGCGGCCGGACCCGCGATGACTGCAGGAATTCCGTGCACGTCCGGGGCGGGGACGGAATATCGTTCAGCCGGAGGACGCGATGTCCGAGACCGTCCACATTTACGGCAAGGCGACCTGACCCTACACGACCGCCGCCCGTGAGGACTTCGGCGCAAGGGGAGCTCGGGTCGAGTACTTCGACGTGAAGAAGGACGCGGGGGCGCTGAAGCGCTTCCTGGGGCTGTCCGGTGGAGATCGGCGCGTCCCGCTCATCGTGGAGGGCGGCCGCGTCACCGTCGGCTTCGGCGGGAGTTGAAGCGCTATGACCGCTCCCGGTCGGGAGCCCCCCATCTCGGCGAACGATCCCCGGCCTGCGGCGGGCGGGCTCGTCGCTGCGCTGCTCGACGTACCGAAGCAGTACGCCTGCGCTGCTCGCTCCTCGCGCGCCCGCCTCGGCTCGGGTCTCGTTCGCCTCGTACCCGGCCTGCGGCGGGCGGGCGCGTCGGCGTCCGATTACCCGCGGTAGATCGCGCGGCGGCCGCCGCGGAACCCGGCGCCGGCGAACTCGGGCGGCGGCCGCTCCAGCATGAACTGGAACCACTGCTCGGCGTAGAGCTTCCCGAGCTTCAGCTTCTTCCCGTTCTGCAGAGCCTGCAGCGACGTCTTCAGCTTCTCGTCCGAGGGGTTCGCCGCGACGGCGCGGCCGAGGACCGCGATCGCCTGCTCGTGCCGGTCCTCCTTCTCGAGGATCCAGGCGTAGAGGGCCCAGAGAACGCCCTCCTTCTTGTTCGACCTCACCGCGTCGTCGAGGACCTTCGTCGTCCCGTCGAGGTCGTGCTTGCGGTACCGCGCCGCGCCGAGCATCCCGCGCGCCACCCAGTTCTTCCCGAAGCTCTTCTCGAGGTGGGGGAGCGCGGCGTCCATCTCCTGCTTCAGATAGTGCAGGATGCCGATGTTCGAGTGGAGCTGCGCTGCGACGAGGAACTGCCAGGGCGCGAGCACGAACCCGCCCTGTAGCGTCTGGATCGCGCGGTCGAACTTCTGCGACTGCACCTCGCGCTGCATCGCCTCGAAGATCGCCTCGAGCTTCTTCCACGTCCGGCGCATGAGGAGGAAGTAGGCGATGGTCGTCGCGAGCACGCCGGGGAAGATGGCGGCGGCGAGGCCGAACTCGGTCCCGAGCGCGAGCGCGATGGAGACGGCGACACCGGCGGCGAGTGCGATCAGGAGGTTGTACATGCGCGATCTTCCTGGCGAAGCGAGGGGCGGGGGGTACGGGATACACGCGCGCGCCCGCCTGCCGCAAGCTAAAACGCGCCCCGGGGGCGAGCCGGGCATTGGCCCTCCCCGGACTCGAACCGGGATGGGGGTGACCCCACTCGATTTTGAGTCGAGCGCGTCTACCGTTTCGCCAGAGGGCCGGGGGCGGAAGGTACCAGAAAAACCCGATATGCGCAGCGCGCCCCGTATAATGCGCGCGCGAAAGGTCCCGGGCGGCGCAGCTGCGCAATCCGGTCAATTCACCGCCAAGGAGAGCCGGATGCCGCGCACCGCCGCCAACCCCTCCATCGACGTCCTCGTGAGCGACGCCGTCGACGGCGCCGTCGCGCAGGCGTCCCTCGCGATCGCCCGAACCCTCGCCCGGCTGACGGCGGAGCGGCTCGAGCACGAGCTCGTGCTCGAGGTCGCGCGGACCGCGGGCGGCGGCGGTGGCCGCGCCCGCACCCGCACCCGCAGCGGTCGCGCGGTGAGGCCCCCGCGAGGCGAGCTGAGCCGCTGGGCCGCGGATCGCAGGGCGCGCCGCGTCCCGAACTTCGTCATCAGGATGACCGGGCTCGAGACGAAGAAGAAGATCGTCGCGAAGTACGGCGACGGAGCCGTGTTCGAGAAGGGGAAGCCCGCCCCGAAGCCGAAGTAGCGCCTACGCTGGGCGCGGCCCGCGCTTCGGCGGCCGGGGCGCTCCCGGCCGGGCCCCGCCGCGCGGCGGGCCGGACGAACGCGGCGGTCTCATTCCTCCGCTGCCGCGCCGGTCTGGTGCGCTCGGCCTGCGATCCGGGCTCGGCCTGCGATCGGAGCTTGGCCTGCGATCCGGGCTCGGCCTGCGATCGGAGCTCGGCCTGCGATCGGAGCTTGGCCTGCGATCGGAGCTCGGCCTGCGATCGGAGCTCGGCCTGCGATCGGAGCTTGGCCTGCGATCGGAGCTCGGCCTGCGATCGGAGCTCGGCCTGCGATCGGAGCTCGGCCTGCGATCGGAGCTCGGCCTGCGATCGGAGCTCGGCCTGCGATCGGAGCTCGGCCTGCGATCGGAGCTCGGCCTGCGATCGGAGCTCGGCCTGCGATCGGAGCTCGGCCTGCGATCGGAGCTCGGCCTGCGATCGGAGCTCGGCCTGCGATCGCCGGCGCCGCGCGTCGGCCCCCCGGAACGAGGCCGCCCGGCACGAGGTCCCCCGGGGCCACTCCGCGTCCCGCCGCTCCTCGCGGCCCCGGGCCTCTGCCCGCCGCGCGGTCGCGCAGTGACAGGCTGCGCGGAGCCGGCCGGGATCGCGGGCCCGGGGCGATCGAGCGCGAACCGCTCCACGAGCACGGCGGCCTCGGCGGGCGTGACGGTGAGGCTCCGGCTGAGCGCGAGGACGAGCCCTGCGCCGGTGGCGTGGAGCGCGCGCACGTGCTCGGGGAGCCGGCGCCGCAGATCGTCCTCGATCTCCGCGGTCATCCCGAGGTCCTCGAGGCGGGCCGTGTCGGCGAGCAGCAGCCGCGCCCGCTCCGAGAGCGTCCCGCGGCCACGGAGCTCGGCCCGGCGCTCCTCCCGGATCCGCTCCGCGTCTCCGGTCGCGCGGAGGCGCACGAGCGCCGCGTCGAGCGCCGGCGGATCCCACCCGAGCGCCTGCGCCGCCGCTGACCGGACGCCCGCCGCCGCCCGGACGGCGTGCAGGATCTCGTCCCGTTCGCGGCGCGCGAAGGCGCGCGCGAGGCCGTGGTGGTCGAGCAGACGAGACAGATCGTCGTCGTCCGGCGGACCGCCCGCGGGCTTCGTCCAGCCCGCCGCCAGCGCACCGAGGAGCGCGCTCCGGCGCGCACCGCGATCGCGCACGAGCCGCTCGAGCACGGTGCGCCCTTCCGGCTCCAGGAGCTCGTCCAGGAGCGGGAGCGCCTTCGGCGTCGGAGGCGCCTCGGGCACGAGGTCGCGCGCGCGCCGGATCACGATCCCCGGGCCCTTCTTTCCGCGCTTGCGCGGGCGAGCGGCCGGTGCGGGTGAGGCGTCGGTGGACGGCACCCCGCCCGCAGGCGGCACCTCGGCCGCCCCCGACGGATAGCGACCGCCGCGCTCGCGCTCGGCGACGGCGCCCGCGGGCGCCCCGCGCGCGAGATCGGCGAGCGCGAAGGGCCCGAGCGGACGGGCGGGCGGCGGATCGACGAGCAGCGCGCGGAGCGCGAGGAGCTCGTCCCAGGAGAGCGGCTCGAGCGCGCGTCGGATCGCCTCGACGCCGGGCTGGCGCCCGGCCTCCGCGCACCAGCGCGCCACCCGCTCGAGCAGCTCCGGATCGAGGTCGATCATTCGGCGCAACCTGCGCCGACCCGCTGCGCGCCGTCAAGACGCGATTGGCGCGGACGAGAGGCTGTTGCCGTGCGGGGGCGTGCGTGCTTCACTCCGGCGCATGGCGCTCGGGGGGACGGAGGCGGCGAGGGACACGGACGTGGCGAGGGGCCGGACGCCGCGTGCGGCGAAGGTCCTTCGGTGGGTGTTGTTCGCGCTGCTCCTGGTCTCCGCTGCGCTCACGCTGTTCGGCCTCCCCGAGCTGCAGCGCGCGGTCGCCGCGGGTCGCTGGCCCCCCGCGGCGCTGGCGCTGCCGCCCGCGCTGCTCGGGGTGTTCATCGTCGGCTACGCCGCGTACCGGATCGTGCTCGTGCGCGCTGGCCGGTACACCGCCGGCAAGGCGCTCGTCCAGGTCGCGGTGATGTTCCTCGTCCTCGGGATCGTCGCAGGCATCGCCCTGCGTCCGGTCGAGCAGGGTGGGCCGGGGCAGGGGCCGGTCGCGCTCGCGCGACCGCTCGCCTCCGCGGACCCCGAGGTGCGGGCGCTCGCGGCCGAGGTCGCGCGCCATCGGCCGCGGGAGCAGGCCCTCACGGTCGCTCCGCGGCTGGCCGAGCTGCTCGACGACCCCGCGCCGGAGGTTCGGCGCCAGGCGCACGAGGCGCTCGTCGCGCTGGCGAATGCCGATGTCGGCGGCGAGGGGCCGGGCGCGGCGGCGCGCTGGCGCGCCTGGATCCGCGAGACGGCGCCGGTCCGCCGCGCTGAGCTGAACGCCTGCGCCGACCCGCGGCTCCGGCGGGGGGTTGCCTCCCCTGCGTGCGCCGTGATAGCGATAATCGTTATCAGGATGAACACGCGAGACCACGATACCCACCAGACGGCCGAGCCCAGCCAGGCAGGGGGCGCCGAGCCCGCCTACGCCGCGCTCGGGGAGTACATCGCCGAGCACGGCCTCAAGCACTCCCGCCAGCGAGAGCGGATCGTGGAGGCGTTCCTCGGAATGGGGGGGCACGTGAGCGTCGAGGAGCTCGTGGCCCGCGTGAGGCGCCTCGACCCGCGCATCTCGGTCGCGACGGTCTACCGGACGATGAAGCTGCTCGCCGACTGTGGCCTCGCCGTCCCGCGGCAGTTCGGGGGAGGGCAGACCCGCTACGAGTCCGCCTCGGGGCGGCCACACCACGACCACCTCATCTGCACGACCTGCGGCGAGATCGTCGAGTTCGCGAACGAGCGGATCGAGTCGCTTCAGGAACTCGTCGCGCGCCGGCACGGGTTCGAGGTCGAGAGCCACAAGCTCGAGCTCTACGGGCGCTGCGCGCGCTGCCGCGGCGCAGAGAGCGCGACGCCGTGACGCCCCCTCGCCCAGCCGCCGCGCACCACGACGCCGAGCTCGACCGCAAGGAGGTCGTCGCCGCCGCCCGGACGGTGATCCTCGTCGGTAACCCCAACGTCGGGAAGAGCGTGCTGTTCGGCGCGCTGACCGGGAAGTACGTCACCGTCTCGAACTACCCGGGCACGACCGTCGAGGTCACCCGCGGCTCCGCGACCATCGACGGCCACCCGTGGCACGTGATGGACACGCCCGGGACGAACAACCTGCTCCCGATGTCGGAGGACGAGCAGGTGACCCGCGACATCCTGCTCGTCGAGCGCGGGTACGTCGCCCTTCAGGTCTGCGACGCGAAGAACCTCCGGCGCGGCCTCCTCATGGCCCTCCAGCTCGCCGAGGCGGAGGTCCCGTTCGCGCTCGCGCTCAACATGGCGGACGAGGCGGCGAGCCGCGGCATCTCCATCGACGCGGACCGGCTCTCGCGCGAGCTCGGCGTCGACGTCGTCCCGACGGTCGCCGTGGAGCGGAAGGGGGTCGCGACGCTCCAGTCCCGGCTCGCCTCCGCGCGCTCCTCGCCGCTCCGCCCCCGGTACGACGCCGCGATCGAGGCGGCGCTCGCCGAGGTGGAGCCGCTCATGCCGCACGGCGGGATCGGGCGCCGCGCGCTCGCCGTGATGGCGCTCGCAGGGGACGAGTCGCTCCGCCCCCACCTCGCCGCGCACCTCGCGGCGCCGGAGCTCCTGCGCATCGACGTCGTCCGCCGGACGCTCGCCGCCCGTTACCCGGAGTCGCTCCGCTACGTCGTCTCGCGCCAGCGGCTCGCGGCGGCGGACCGGCTCCACGACGCCGTGGTGACCCGCGGCGGCGTCTCGGTCGGGAGCGGGATCGCCCGGAAGATCGGGGGGTGGTCCACCCACCCGGTCTGGGGCATCCCCGTGCTCGCCGCGGTCCTGTGGGCCGCCTACGAGTTCGTCGGCGTCCTCGGGGCGAAGACCCTCGTCGACTTCATGGAGAACACGGTGTTCGCCCAGTGGCTCGTCCCGTGGGCGGACCGCGCCGTACGCTTCGCCGTCCCGTGGGACGGGCTCGAGCGGTTCCTCGTCGGCCCCGCCGGCGTGCCGTACCGCGAGCACGGCGGGTTCCTCGTCGGGAAGTACGGGCTGCTCTCGATGGGGCTCGCCTACGGCGTCGCCATCGTGCTGCCCATCGTCACGACCTTCTTCATCGCCTTCAGCGTGCTCGAGGACTCGGGGTACCTGCCGCGCCTCGCCGTGATGGTGAACAAGGTCTTCAAGCGGATGGGGCTCAACGGGAAGGCCGTCCTCCCGATGGTGCTCGGGCTCGGCTGCGACACCATGGCGACGATGACCGCGCGCATCATGGAGACGCGCAAGGAGCGGGTGATCGTCACGCTCCTCCTCGCCCTCGCCGTCCCGTGCAGCGCACAGATCGCGGTCATCTTCGCGATGACCGCCGGGCTCTCCCGCGCCGCCACCTTCTGGTTCGCCGGCACCATCGTCCTCGTCATGTTCCTCGTCGGGTGGCTCGCGGCGAAGGTGCTGCCGGGGCGCGGCTCCGACTTCTTGCTCGAGCTGCCGCCGCTGCGCGTGCCGCAGGCGTCGAACATCGCGGTGAAGACGCTCGCGCGCATCGAGTGGTACCTGCGCGAGGCGCTCCCGCTGTTCATCGTGGGGACTCTCATCCTGTGGAGCCTCGACCGGTTCGGCGGCCTCTCCGTGCTCGAGCGCGCCGCCTCGCCGGTGGTGGTGGGGCTGCTCGGGTTGCCCCCGCAAGCGGCGTCCGCGTTCATCCTCGGCTTCCTGCGGCGCGACTACGCGGCGGCGGGGCTGTTCCAGCACTTCAAGCCGTTCATGGACGCGGGGACGATGACCTGGGAGATGGAGATCCAGGTCACGGTCGCGCTCGTCACGATCACGCTGTTCATCCCGTGCATCGCGAACTTCTTCATGATCCTGAAGGAGCGCGGCTGGAAGACCGGCTTCGGGATGATGGCGTTCATCCTGCCGTTCGCGTTCGGGGTGGGCGCGGGCGTGAACAAGCTCATGCACCTCGTCCATCGGTAGGAGCCCGCGTGCCCGCCGCCATCGCCCCGCGCCAGGAGAGCTGCCCGCTGTGCGGGACCGCGTTCGACACCGACGGCCAGGGCTGCCGCCCGAGCTGCCCGATGGCGAAGGGCTGCAGCGTCGTGTGCTGCCCGTCCTGCGGGTACTCGTTCCCGCAGGAGACCGGGCTCGCCGGCGGACTCCGAAGGCTGCTCGATCGCTTCAAGAAGGAAGGGAAGGGGAGCACCCCGTGAACGGACCCGACGCCCGCAGGCTCGAGGAGATCCTCGAGCACGTGTTCACGGAGCGCGAGGAGGGGCGCGACGCCGCGTCCGGGATCCTCGCCGCGGCCGCGTCGGAGCACGCCCCCGACGCGCGCGCGGCGGATCTCGCGGAGCTCGCGGCCGCCGGGCTCCTCCGTCTCGACGGCGACCGGGTCGGCCTCACCCCCGAGGGCGAGACCCGCGCGAAGGACGTCGTGCGGCGCCACCGCCTGACCGAGCGGCTGTTCCGCGACCTGCTCGATCTCGGCGAGCGCACGATGGAGGCGCAGGCGTGCGAGTTCGAGCACATCCTCTCGCGCGAGGCGACCGACTCCGTGTGCACGCTGCTCGGCCACCCGCCGACCTGCCCCCACGGAAAGGCGATCCCTCCGGGCGACTGCTGCGGCGCGTTCCAGCGGACCGTCCGCTCGCTCGTGACCGGGCTCCGCACCTTCGAGGTGGGCGCGACCGGCCGGATCGTCTTCATCGCGCCCAAGTTCCACGACCGCATGGATCGGCTCGCCGCGCTCGGCGTGATCCCGGGGAGCACGCTCCGCCTGCACCAGCGCTCACCCTCGTACGTGATCGAGGTCGGTGAGACCACGATCGCCCTCGATCCCGAGATCGCGGGCGAGATCTTCGTGAAGCCCGTCGAGGCCGGTTCCAGGTAGCTCCCCCGCGTCGGAAGTCCCTCCAGCTCCGCCGGACGAGTTTCGCGTTGGCTACAATATGAGAATGACTCGCACGCATCGCCATTCCCGCCGTGACCGCAGCCCTCGCCGTCCTCGCGCTCGCCCCGACCGTCGCGCGCGCCGATCGGCGCTACTACGGCGAGACGTACAACGCGTCCACCGCTCCGAAGGGCTCCCTCGACCTCGAGCTGTGGTCGACGCTCCACGATTCGCCGCGCGAGGCGGAGGGGCCCCCGCGCCTGTGGCGGCACCAGGTCGAGCTCGAGACCGGGATCACGGACCGCTGGGACGTCGCGGTCTACAACATCGCGCGGCAGATCCAGGGGCGCGACCTCGAGTACGAGGCCCTCAAGCTCGAGACGCGCTACCGCCTGTCGGAGCCGGGCCGCTGGTTCGTCGATCCGGTCCTGTACCTCGAGGTGAAGAAGACCTTCGTCGACGAGAGGCCGTTCAGCGTCGAGGAGAAGATCATCCTCGCGAAGGACATCGGCCGGCTCAACCTCGCCCTCAACCTCGCCGCCGAGCAGGAGTTCGCGGACGGCGTCGAGCACGAGGGCGAGTGGGCCCTCGGCGCGTCGTGGGAGGTCGTCCCGGCCCTGCGGGTCGGCGCCGAGGCCTTCGGCTCGGTCGCGGAGGAGGAGACCGCGCCCGGGAAGGAGAAGCTCGAGGGGCTCGCCTACGCCGGGCCCGCCGTCTCGATCGCGTTCGGGCGCTCGTGGCTCGTCCTCGCGGCGGGGTTCGGGCTCACGGACGAGAGCGAGGCCGTCCGGGCCCGCGCCATCCTCGCCTTCCAGTTCTGATCCCGTGCGCGCCTCCCTCCTCGCCCTCGCCCTCGCCGCGCTCGTCGTCGCCTCCGCCTGCGCCGGCTCCGCGCCGGCGCGCAACGAGGCCGCGCCGGATGCGGCGCGGCTCTACCGCACGAAGTGCACCGCCTGCCATCGCGCCTACGAGCCGGGAAGTCGTCGCGCCGAGGAGTGGACGGCGGTTCTCGACCGGATGGCGCCGAAGGCGAAGCTGACGCCGGCGCAGCGGGAGGCGTTGCTCACCTGGCTCAGGGCGCAGGCGAGCGACGCACCCGGCACGACGAAGGGGCCAGTCCAGTGATCGTCTGCGTCTGTCACAGGATCTCCGACCGCGGCGTGACCGACGCGATCGACCGGGGGGCGCACAGCGCCGACGAGATCGCCCTCGCCACCCGCGCCGGCACCTCCTGCGGGTGCTGTCGAGAGGCGGTCGAGGCGCTCGTCCGAGAGCGCACGCCGTGCAAGGCCGTGCCCTGTGCGGGCTGCACCCGCACGCACGCCGGGCGGGCGCAAGAAGCCGCATAGCCCCTGGCGGGCCCGAGCCCACTTCCGGGTTGCGCGCGCGTCGGCCCCGCACCCTACGGGACAGGGCCACTCCTGCCGCGAGGTGACGGATGAAGGGCGATCCCGCCATCGTCGATCTGCTGAACGAGGTGCTGACGAACGAGCTCACCGCCGTGAACCAGTACTTCCTCCACGCACGGATGGTCGAGAACTGGGGGTACGAGCGGCTCTACCGGAAGTTCCGGGAGGAGTCGATCGGGGAGATGAAGGACGCCGACGAGATCATCGAGCGGGTCCTGTTCCTCGAGGCGCTCCCGAACGTCCAGCGGCTCGGGAAGGTGAACGTCGGCGAGAACGTGCCGGAGATGCTCCGGCTCGACCTCGAGCTCGAGCGGAGCGCCATCGCGCTCCTCAACCGCGGGATCGAGCAGTGTCGCCGCGGCGGCGACCACGGGTCGGCGGACCTCCTCGAGGACATCCTCGAGGGAGAGGAGGAGCACCTCAACTGGATCGAGGCGCAGCTCACGCTCCTCGAGCAGGTCGGGGTCCCGCAGTACCTGGCCGAGCAGATCAAGGAGAAGGGGTAGGCGCTATCTTCCGATTTCTGGACGGCTCGACCGCCGCTGCTAGGGTGGGGCGCAGGCCGAACGATGCCGGGGACGGGCGGGAGACGCGCGAGGTGGTGGGTCGTCGGCGCCGTGGCGCTCGCCGCGGCAGCCGCCGCTTACGATCCGCACGGAGTTCGCAAGTACGTCCGTCTCCGCGCCGAGGTCCGGCGGATGGAGGCCGAGAACGCCCGGCTCTCGCTCGAGAACGCGGCGCTCGCGCGCGAGGCGCGGGCGCTCCGCGGCGACGCCGCCGCCCTCGAGCGCGCCGCCCGCGAGGAGCTCCGGTTCGTCCGCCCGGGCGAGCGCGTGTACTGGCTCGGCGGCGACGGAGGTGCGCCGTGACGCCGGCCGTCCCGCTGGCCGTGCGCGCGCCGGTCGGGTCGGTGGCGGACGTCCACGGACGGCTCGCGCGGCAGCGTCCCCGCCCGCTCCTCGTCCGGCTCTACGCCTTCCTCTTCGCGGACGCGGGGCTCGTCGGCCCGATCGCGCGTCGCCGCGCGCGGCGGTTCGTCCTGCGCTGCGTTCCGCCGGCCGCGGCGGTCGCGACGGGCGCGCTCGTCGTCCTGGGCGTCTTCGACGGGCTCGCCCTCGGCTGGGGCCAGGCAGCGGCGCTGCTCGTGCTCGTCGCCGCGCTCGGCGGGACCATCGCGCGCCGGGTGCTGCGCGCCGGGGCCGGCGAGCCGGCCACCTGGCGGGAGCAGCTCGAGATCGGCGCGCTGATGGTGGTCGCCGCGTACGCGGTCGCCCGCACCGGCGCGGCCGGCGAGGCCGAGTCGCCGTTCCAGCCGTTCGTCTACCTCGTCATGGCGTTCCTCGTGGCGTTCCTCGCGCGCGGGGTGGGGTTCGCCCTCGTCGCGGTCGCGGTCGCGCTCGAGCTGCTCGTGTGGGCGGCGCGCGGGCGCCTCGGCATGGGCGCTGCCGCCGGTGGTGGTCCACGCCGGGTTCGTGACGATGTTCGCGGTGCTCTATCACGCGGTCCTCGCGGCCCGGATGGCCGCCGGCGCGCCAGGCGGAGGCGGCCGCGGTCCGGCGGCGCCTCCGCGACATCGCCGAGCGGGCGCGGGAGCTGCGCCTGCTCGCGCCGGGCGCGGCGGGCGAGGCGGGACCGGCCGAGCGCGAGCGGCGCTGGAGCGAGTCCGCCGTGGTCGAGGTGGAGGGCGCCGTGCGCGGCGCGCTCGAGATCGCGGAGGTCGCGCTCGGCGCCCACACGGTGGCCGTGTTCACGCTCTCCGCCGACGACCGCGAGCTCCGGCTGCGGGAGTGCCGGTCCGCGAGCGACGCGGTCGCGCGCGAGCCATTCCCGGCGGGGGAGGGGGCGCTCGGCGGCGCCGTCCGCCGGCGCGCGCCGGTGCGGCTGCACGGCGACCTGCGCGCGCTGAGCTACTACCGGGACGGCACGGCGCCGAAGGCGCTCCTCGCGGTGCCCGCTCGTCGAGCGGCGGGGCGGGCACGTCCGCGGCGTCCTCGTCGCGGACCGGCTCGGGCGCGGTCCCGTTCGACGAGCGGGACGAGCGTCTCCTCGTCACGCTCTCCGCGGAGATCCTGCGCGCGATGGACGCCGAGCGGCTCATGATCGCGATGCGGCGCGCGCGCGACGAGAAGGAGCGGTTCTACGAGGCGATCGAGCGGCTCAACCGGACGACGAAGCCGGTCGAGGTGTTCGACGTGACCGCTCGAGGTGGCCCGCGCGATGGTGGACGTCGACTTCGGCGCGGTGACGCTCGTCGAGGAGAGCGGAGGGACGCGTCGTCCACCGGGTGGCGCGGGTGCTCGGGGGCGAGGAGGCGCGCGACGGCGCGCGGCTCGACGGCCTCGAGTTCTCGGACGAGACGGGGCTCGTCGCGTCCGCGGTGCGGCTCGCGTCGTCGCTGCCCGGGAAGGACATCGATCTCTCCCGCGCGCCGGTGTTCGACGCCGCCACCCGGCTCAAGGGGCTCGCCTCGCTCAAGGTCATCCCGCTGCGCACCGCGCAGAACGTGCTCGGGACCCTGGTGCTCGGCGCGCGGCGGCCCGACGCCTACGACGGCGAGGCGGTCCGGCAGCTCGAGGTCGTCGCCATGCAGGCCGCCGAGTCGATCTACCGCGCGCGGCTGTTCGAGCAGACCGAGCGGCTCGCGACGACCGACGGGCTCACCGGCCTCACGAACCACCGCACCTTCCAGGTGCGGCTCGACGAGCACCTCGCGCAGTCCCAGCGCTACGGCAAGAAGCTCTCGCTGATCCTCTGCGACATCGACCACTTCAAGAGCGTGAACGACACCTACGGGCACCCGGTCGGCGACGTCGTCCTGAAGGGCGTCGCGAGGACGCTCCTCAAGGAGGCGCGCGCCACCGACGTCGTCGCGCGCTACGGCGGCGAGGAGTTCGCGGTCGTCATGCCGGAGACCGACGCGGCCGGCGCGCTCGTCATCGCCGAGCGGATCCGCGAGCGGGTGAAGGCGCTCTCCTTCGACGCGGGGCAGGGGAAGCTCAAGGTGACGATCTCGCTCGGGGTCGCCACGGTCCCGGACGACGCCGCCCGCAAGCCCGAGCTCGTCGAGCGCGCGGACGGTTGCCTCTACCACGCCAAGCGGCACGGGCCGGGATCGGTGCGTCTCCGCGTCCTCGCTGCGGGCGTCGCCCCCTGCTAGACTCGGCCGCGCCGCGGCCAGCGCGGCCACTCCTCCGGAGCCCGACGCACCTTGAAAAAGAACTTCGTCCTCGACACGAACGTCCTGCTCCACGACCCGCGCAGCCTCTTCGGGTTCGCAGACAACGACGTCGTCATCCCGATCTACGTGATCGAGGAGATCGACAACTTCAAGCGCGACCTCTCGACGCTCGGGCGGAACGCGCGGCAGGTCGCGCGCTACCTCGACGAGTTTCGCGTCCAGGGGAAGCTCGGCGAGGGGGTCTCCATCGGCCCGGAGAAGGGGACGATCCGGGTCCTCCTCGCGACGCGCAAGCTGCCGCACGGCACGGGCGACGGGCACTCGACCGACGACAAGATCCTCGCGGTCGCCCTCGACCTCGCCGAGAAGGAGAAGGGGACCCCGTCCGTCTTCGTCACGAAGGACACGAACCTCCGCATCCGCGCCGACGCGCTCGGGCTCCACTCCGAGGACTACGACGTCGAGGGGCTCGCCGCGGTCGACGAGCTCTGGGGCGGCGTCTCCGAGCTCGACGTGGCGCCCGAGCAGGTGAACGACTTCTACGCGAACGGCAGCATCCCGCTGGATCCCGTCCCACGGCGAGCCGCCGCCGCCGAACGCCTTCGTCGTGCTGCGCGATCGCACGAACCCGCAGCACTCCGCGGTGGGCAAGTACAGCGCGCCGAAGCAGGCGTTCGTGCAGCTCATCAAGACGCCGAAGGAGGGCGTGTGGGGCATCCGGCCGCGCAACAAGGAGCAGTCCTTCGCGCTCGACCTCCTGCTGAACGACGAGGTCCGCCTCGTCACCATCGTCGGCAAGGCGGGCACCGGCAAGACGCTGCTCGCCATCGCCGCCGGCCTGCAGAAGACCATGGAGGACGGCGTCTACCAGAAGCTGCTCGTCTCGCGCCCGATCTTCCCGCTCGGCCGGGACATCGGCTACCTGCCCGGCAGCGTCGAGGAGAAGCTCAACCCCTGGATGCAGCCGATCTTCGACAACGTCGAGTACCTCATGAACCTGTCGCGCTCCGAGAAGAAGGCCGGGCGCGGCTACCACGAGCTCCTCGACCTCGGCATCCTCGAGATCGAGCCGCTCACCTACATCCGCGGCCGCTCGCATCCCGAACCAGTTCATCATCGTCGACGAGGCGCAGAACCTGACCCCGCACGAGGTGAAGACCATCATCACCCGCGTCGGGCGACGGCACGAAGATCGTCCTCACCGGCGACCCCTACCAGATCGACAACCCGTACGTGGACCAGACGAACAACGGCCTCATCCACGTCGTGAACCGCTTCAAGAACGAGCGGCTCGCCGGGCACATCACGCTCTCGAAGGGCGAGCGCTCGCCGCTCGCGGAGCTCGCGGCGAACCTGCTGTAGCCGGTTGGCCGGAGCGGCGTGCGCACGTTAGGGTGAGGTCGTGACCGGACCGTCCGACGGCAAGGAGCTGCCGCCCACCCCGCTGCTCGAGTACCCGCTCGACTACACCTTCAAGATGATGGGGCTCGCCGGCGGACGACTTCCCCGAGCACGCCCGCCGGCTCGTGGCGGCGATCGTCGGGCGAGGCGCCGCCGGAGCGGGTGACCGTCCGGGCGAGCTCCGAGGGGAAGTACCACTCGGTGTCGGTCGGCGTGACGCTCGCGTCCGAGGACGCAGCGGCGCGCGGTGTACCAGGCGCTGCACGACGACGCGCGCGTCGTCTACTACCTTTAAGCGACTGCCGCGGCGGCCGAAGTCGACGATCTCGACCGGGTTCGCCGCCATCCCGAACGACACCTCGTCCCGCCAGCCCTCGGCGTCGCCGCCGACCTGCAGCGGCATGGGCCGCTCGAACCGCAGCGCGACGCGGTCGACGTGGAAGTCGAGCAGGCCCTCGTGCGCGAAGGAGCCGGACCAGATCTGCGGGATGTTCATGAGGAGGGTCGGGACGGCCGATCGACGTGGCGACGCGCAGCTGCATGACGCCGTGCTCCGACCCGGCGAAGGGAAAGGCCCGCAGCCCGAGGCCGTAGTACGGCACGGTGCTCGCGGCGGCGAGCATGCAGGGGCCGGCGTAGAGGAGCTCGCCGTGCGCCGATGGGGCGGCCGATGCGCCCGCCGTTGCCGTCGAGGCGCCACGCGGGCCGGCCGACGTTCACGATCTCGCAGTAGGTCGAGCGCCGCTCCATGAGGACGCGCGGCGCGGAGCGAAGCGCGACCGCGAGGCCGTAGCCGGCGATGCCGATCCCGAGCGCGAGCGAGCGGGGTCCCGGCGAGCTGGTCCTTCAGCCAGTACGTAGTCGTTCACGACGGCGGCGTCGATGCCCGACGCCGGCGAACGGCGTGCGGCGGCCCTCGCAGGTCGAGGAGATCGAGCCGGCGCACCGTCTCGACCTCGCCGCGGACGTAGCGCGCGAGGTCCTGGGCGTGGCGGCGCGGGGTGGCGCCGACCATCTCGGCGACCGCGTTGCCGGTCCCGAGCGCGAGCACGCCGAAGCGGGGCGGCCGCGCCGCGCGTCGCTCGGCGCACTCGAGGATGCGGTTCACCCAGCCGACGAAGGTCCCGTCGCCGCCGCCCGTGAAGACGGTCCCGTAGCCGCGCTCGACGACCTCCTCCGCGATGACGGCCGCCTCCTCGTGGCTGCTCGAGAGGAAGAGGTGCTCGTCCGGCAGCACGTCCGCGAGGGCGCGCCGGACGGCGGGGTTCACCGCCTTCGCGTTCGCGTTGAGGAGCACGGCCACGTCGGGGCTCGCCAAGGCGAGCGCCTTCCTCGAACCGCATCGGGCGCTTCAGGCTGGCAACCGCTTGGAGCATCAGGTCCCCTGTCGAGGCTGTGACGCGCGTGCCCTGGTTTTGAGCAAGGCCGGTGCCACGGCGCGTCACGGGACCTAGGTCTCGCAATTCCGGTCGCTTGCATGGTGCGCCCCCTTCGGGGGCGAGGCGGACAGACGCGTCGCGTCGGTGGCGGCGCGTAGCCTGCTTCGCACCCAGGCGGGTAGGCAGAGGTGCGCGTGGCCGGTGGGCCGAATGACGACGCGGTCGGTTTGACAGGCGCCGAGGCGGACTTACGTTGCGCCCCGTCCAGGAGGATCACCACACCATGGCGAAGATCATCGGCATCGACCTCGGCACCACGAACTCGGTGGTGGCGGTGATGGAGGGGAAGGACGCGGTCGTCATCACGAACGAGGAGGGTTCGCGGCTGACGCCGAGCGTCGTCGCCTACACGAAGGACGGCGAGCGGCTCGTCGGGCAGGTCGCGAAGCGGCAGGCGATCACGAACCCGGAGAAGACCGTCTACTCCATCAAGCGGTTCATGGGCCGGCGCTTCGGCGAGGTCGCCGACGAGATGAAGCGCGTCCCCTACCACGTCGTGGAGGGGCGACCACGGCGATGCCCGCGTCGAGGTCGACGGCAAGAAGTACAGCGCCGCCGGAGATCAGCGCGCAGATCCTGCTCAAGCTGAAGCGGGCCGCGGAGAACTACCTCGGCGAGAAGGTGACCGACGCGGTCATCACCGTCCCCGCCTACTTCAACGACGCCCAGCGCCAGGCCACCAAGGACGCCGGGCGAGATCGCCGGCCTGAACGTGCGGCGCATCGTGAACGAGCCCACCGCGGCGGCGCTCGCCTACGGGCTCGACCGGAAGAAGAACGAGAAGATCGCCGTCTACGACTTCGGCGGCGGCACGTTCGACATCTCGATCCTCGAGGTGGGCGAGAACGTCGTCGAGGTGCTCGCCACGAACGGCGACACCCACCTCGGCGGCGACAACATCGACCAGCGGGTCATCGACTGGCTCATCGCCGAGTTCAAGAAGGACACGGGCATCGACGTCTCGAAGGACAAGATGGTGCTGCAGCGCCTCAAGGAGGCGGCCGAGAAGGCGAAGATCGAGCTCTCCTCGATGGCGGAGACCGAGATCAACCTGCCGTTCCTCACGGCGGACCAGACCGGCCCCAAGCACCTCTCGATCAAGCTCTCCCGCGCGAAGCTCGAGCAGCTCGTCGAGGACCTCATCGAGCGGTCCATCGAGCCGACGCGCAAGTGCCTCGCCGACGCGAAGCTCCAGCCGTCGCAGATCGACGAGATCGTGCTGGTCGGCGGCCAGACCCGCATGCCGCGGATCATCGAGACGGTGAAGAAGGTCTTCGGCAAGGACCCGAACCGCACGCGTGAACCCCGACGAGGTCGTCGCGGTCGGCGCCGCGGTCCAGGCCGGCGTCCTCTCCGGCGAGGTGAAGGACATCCTCCTCCTCGACGTCACGCCGCTCTCGCTCGGCGTCGAGACGCTACGGCGGCGTCATGACGAAGCTCATCGAGCGGAACACCACCATCCCGTGCAAGCGCTCGGAGGTGTTCTCGACCGCGTCGGAGAGCCAGACCTCGGTCGAGATCCACGTGCTGCAGGGCGAGCGGGAGATGGCGCGCGACAACCGGACCCTCGGGCGGTTCCACCTCGAGGGGATCCCGCCCGCGCCCCGCGGCGTGCCGCAGATCGAGGTGACGTTCGACATCGACGCGAACGGGATCCTGAACGTCTCCGCGAAGGACAAGGGGACGGCCAAGGAGACGAAGATCACCATCAGCCACTCCTCGGGGCTCTCGAAGGCCGAGGTCGAGAAGATGGTGACCGACGCGAGCGCCCACGAGGCGGAGGACAAGGCGCGGCGCGAGGAGGTCGAGCAGCGGAACCGGGCCGAGAACCTCGCCTACCAGATGGAGAAGCTCCTCAAGGAGAACCGCGAGAAGCTCCCCGCCGCGCTGGCGAAGGAGGTCGAGGACGCCGTCCAGGAGGTCCACCGGGTCCGCGAGAAGGGCACCGTGGACGAGGTGAAGGCCGCGACGGAGAAGCTCGAGCAGGCGAGCCACCGGGCCGCCGAGGAGCTCTACAAGACCGCGGCGCCGGGCCCCGGCGACGGGAGCCCCGGCCCGGGCGGCGCCGGAGGGAGCGCAGGGCGCCGGCGAGGAGAAGAAGAAGGAGAACGTCGTGGACGCGGAGTTCAAGCAGGTCTGAGCCGTCACGCCGGGGAACCCAGGGGGCCGCCCGCGCCACGCGGGCGGCTCCTAAGCCAAGACCACTTGCCCTGGTTCGCTGCTGCGGCGCACGCTGGCTGGCTGCGCCGGGCAGACTCGTCCCTGCGCTGCTCGACGTACCTTTCAGGTACGCCTCCGCTGCTCGGTCCTCGTGTGCCCGGCTCGCCGACGCCATCGTGCGCCTCGCGACGCGACCAGGGCAACTGGGCTCGGCTTCGCGTCCGGTCCCCGTCGAGCCGGGCTTCACTCGCTTTTCCGAGGGGGCGGCCTTACGATCCGCCCGCCCATGCAGCTCACGATCCTGTCCCGCTCCGCGGCGATCCATACGACCCGCCGCCTCGTCGAGGCAGCGCGCGCGCGCGGCGTCGCGGTGCGGGTCGTCGACCCGCTCGAGGTCGAGATGGGGCTCGGCGACGAGCCGGCGGTCTACTGGAGGCGGCGGCGCTTTCCCCGCACCGACGTCGTCGTCCCGCGCATCGGCCTCTCCATCCACCAGTACGGGCTGTCGGTCGTGAGCCAGCTCGAGCTCATGGGCGTCCCGGTGCTGAACGGCGCCTACGGCATCGCGGCGAGCCGGAACAAGATGCGCAGCCTCCAGCTGCTCGCGGCGGGCGGCGTGCGCGTCCCGCGCACCGTGATGGCCTCGGACCCCTCGGGGCTGAAGGAGCTGGTCCGCGTCGTCGGCGGCGTGCCGGTGCTCGTGAAGCTCCTCGCCACGAACGAGAAGAGCGGCGTCATGCTCTGCGAGAGCCTCGAGTCCCTCGAGGCGGCGCTCGAGGCGATCCTCGGGCTCGGGCAGAACATCGTGGTGCAGCAGTACGTCCGCGGCACGAAGGGTCGCGATCTGCGCGCGCTCGTGGTCGGTGGGGAGGTCGTCGCGGCGCTCCGCCGGAACCCTCCCGCCGGCCGCTTCTCGCGCAACCTGCGGCGCGGCGCCCAGTTCGAGCGGGCCGAGCTCCCGCCGGCGTACGCGCGGGTGGCCGCGGAGGCTGCGCGCGTGCTCCGGCTCGAGGTCTGCGCCGTCGACATGCTCGACGTGAAGGGGCACCCGCTCGTGTTCGAGGTGAACAGCTCGCCGTCGATCCGCGAGGCGGAGGTCGCGTGCGGGGTGGACCTCGCGGCGCGGATCGTCGACCGGGCGATCGCCGTCGCGGAGGCGTGGCCGGCGCCGGCCCGCAGGCGGGGACGGCTCGCCGCCGCGTCGGCGCAGCGGTCACAGTGAATCCGTGACCGCCCGGACCGTCCCTGGTAAGGAGACCGCAAGGAGCCCCGCATGATGCGTACCCTCGCCGCCGCCACCCTGCTGGTCCTCTCCTCCGTCGCGCTCGCCGAGGTGGGCGAGGACGCCGCGAAGAGCTACCGGATCGAGACGACCGGCACGACTCAGCAGGTCGAGGTGGGCAAGGAGGGGAAGCTCGTGCTCGCCATCGTGCCGGTCGGGAAGATCCACGTGGACCCGCGGGCGCCGCTCAAGATCACGCTCGAGGCCACTCCGGGCGTGAAGCTGTCGAGGACGTCACTCGGCAAGGCCGACCCGGTGGACCCGAAGTCGGACGGCCGGCGCTTCGAGGTGCCGTTCGTCGCGGAGAAGGCCGGGAAGCACGAGGCGCGCGCGAAGCTCGAGTTCTTCGTCTGCTCCGACCAGTGGTGCGTGAAGCAGGTGCGCGACGTGAACGTCGCCCTCGAGGCGAAGTGATCGGCCCGTTCCGGTCTCTTCGAGCCTCCCCATGCGCGTCGTCTACGGTCTGAACCCGGTCCGCGAGCTCCTCCGGGCCGCGGCCACGGAGGTGTCGGAGCTCTGGCTCGTCGAGGGCGGGACCCGGGGGGCGGCGTTCGCCGAGCTCGAGCGGCTCGCGAGGACGGCGGGCGCGAAGGTGAGGGCCGCGCCGCGCCCGAAGCTCGACCGGCTCGCCGGGACCGATCACCACCAGGGCGTCGTCGCCGTCGTCGCGGACTTCCGGTACGCGGACCTCGACGAGATCCTCGAGCGCGCCGCCGCCTCCGGGCGGCCGCCGCTCGTCGTGGTGCTCGACGGCGTCGAGGACCCGCACAACCTCGGCGCCATCATCCGATCCGCCCACGCGCTCGGCGCCCACGGGGTCGTCATCCCGAAGGATCGGGCGGTCGGCGTCACGGCCGTCGTCGCGAAGACGTCCGCCGGCGCAGTGGAGCGCTGCGCCGTCGCGCGGGTCACGAACGTGGCTCAGTGCCTCGAGCGGCTGAAGGAGGCGGGCCTCTGGTCGGTCGCGCTCGTCGCCGACGCCGAGCAGGCGCTCGACGCGCGGGACCTCCGAGGACCGACGGCCATCGTCCTGGGCAGCGAGGGGGAGGGGCTGCGCCCGCTCGTCCGGCGCACGTGCGATCTGGCAGCGCGGATCCCCATGAAGGGGGGGCTCGACAGCCTCTCGGTGTCCGCGTCGGCCGCCATCGCGCTCTACGAGGTGGCGCGCCAGCGTGGCGCCTAGCTGCCGGTCCCGAGTGCGGTTTTGCCTGCTTGACAAGGGGGCCGGCATCCCATACAAGACGCGGCTCCACGGGTTTGGACGGGTGGCGTTTCGCCGGAGCACGGGCGCTCTCCGTCATGGTTTTCCACAAGCGTCTTGCTGGCGTAGCTCAGCTGGTAGAGCAGCTGCCTTGTAAGCAGCAGGTCGCGGGTTCGAGTCCCACCGCCAGCTCCAGGAGCCGTGGGATTCACGGTGCGTCAAGAGGAGATCCGGAGGGGTTCCCGAGCGGCCAAAGGGAGCAGACTGTAAATCTGCCGGTTCACGCCTTCGGTGGTTCAAATCCACCCCCCTCCACTCAAGGTATCTGTTCACTGGCGGAGAGAGGTTCGCAGCGAAACTTGCGGGAATAGCTCAGCTGGTAGAGCGTCAGCCTTCCAAGCTGAATGTCGCGGGTTCGAATCCCGTTTCCCGCTCCAGTGAGGTCGAGAAGAGAAGAAAGGCCCTTGTAGCTCAGTTGGTAGAGCGCGTCCTTGGTAAGGACGAGGTCTCCAGTTCAATCCTGGACGAGGGCTCCAGTCGTAACGCGCGAGGGCGGTTTCGAGCCTCGCGCCAACAGCAGGAGCAGTGACATGGGCAAGGAGAAATTCGAGCGCAACAAGCCCCACGTGAACGTGGGCACGATCGGTCACGTCGACCACGGCAAGACGACGCTCACCGCCGCGATCACGAAGTACTGCGCGTCGAAGGGCCTCGCGCAGTTCATGGCCTACGACCAGATCGACAAGGCGCCGGAGGAGCGCGAGCGCGGCATCACGATCGCGACCGCCCACGTCGAGTACGCGACGGAGAAGCGGCACTACGCGCACGTCGACTGCCCGGGCCACGCCGACTACGTGAAGAACATGATCACCGGCGCCGCGCAGATGGACGGCGCGATCCTGGTGGTCTCCGCCGCCGACGGCCCGATGCCGCAGACGCGCGAGCACATCCTCCTCGCCCGCCAGGTCGGCGTCCCGTACATCGTGGTCTTCCTGAACAAGGTCGACATGGTGGACGACAAGGAGCTGCTCGAGCTCGTCGAGCTCGAGGTCCGCGAGCTCCTGTCCGAGTACGAGTTCCCGGGCGACGAGATCCCGATCATCAAGGGCTCCGCGCTGAAGGCGCTCGAGGGCGACAAGGGCGACCTCGGCGAGCCGGTCGCTGCAGCGGCTCCTCGACGCGGTCGACAGCTACATCCCGACGCCGAAGCGCGCAGACCGACAAGCCGTTCCTGATGCCGGTCGAGGACGTGTTCTCGATCTCCGGCCGCGGCACCGTCGCGACCGGCCGCATCGAGCGCGGCATCGTCAAGGTCGGCGAGGAGATCGAGATCGTCGGGCTGCGCCCGACCACGAAGACGGTCGTCACCGGCGTCGAGATGTTCCGCAAGCTCCTCGACGAGGGGCAGGCGGGCGACAACGTCGGCGCGCTCCTCCGCGGCCTGAAGCGCGAGGACGTCGAGCGCGGGCAGGTGCTCGCGAAGCCCGGCTCGATCACGCCGCACACGAAGTTCAAGGCCGAGGTCTACGTCCTCACGAAGGAAGAGGGCGGCCGCCACACGCCGTTCTTCAACGGGTACCGCCCGCAGTTCTACTTCCGGACGACGGACGTGACCGGGTCGGTCGAGCTTCCCGCAGGGCGTCGAGATGGTGATGCCCGGCGACAACATCACGATGACGGTGGAGCTGCATCACGCCCATCGCCATGGAGAAGGAGCTTCGGTTCGCGATCCGCGAGGGCGGCCGCACGGTCGGCGCCGGGGTCGTGGCCGAGGTCATCCAGTAAGGAAGGGCGATCCCATGGCCGGGAACCGGACGATCATCACGCTCGAGTGCAAGACCTGCAAAGAGCGGAACTACACGACGACGAAGAACAAGAAGAAGACGCAGGACAAGCTCGCGCTCTCCAAGTTCTGCCCGCGCTGCCGCAAGCACGTGGAGCACAAGGAGACGAAGTAGCCCGCGTCGGCAGGATTAGGCCAGTAGCTCCAACGGCTAGAGCAGCGGTCTCCAAAACCGCGGGTTGGGGGTTCGAATCCCTCCTGGCCTGCCACTCGAAGAAGTGAGGGGTCGAGCCGCTGAGGCAGCGGTCTCGACTTCGAAAAGGCGCGGGTTGGGGTTCGAATCCCTCCTGGCCTGCCACTCGAAGAAGTGAGGGGTCGAGCCGCTGAGGCAGCGGTCTCGACTTCGAAAAGGCGCGGGTTGGGGTTCGGATCCCTCCTGGCCTGCCACTCGAAGAAGTGCTGGTCGAGCCGCTGCGGCAGCGGTCTCGACTTCGAAAAGGCGCGGGTTGGGGGTTCGAATCCCTCCTGGCCTGCCACTCGGAAGTCGGGCGGGACCGCTGAAGACGGCGGTCCCGCCTTCGAACGCAAGGAAGCGTCATGGACAACGTCGGCGGGGTCGAGCAGCCGAAGCGCATCGTCGCGATCGCCTACGTGATCGCGGCGCTCGCCCTCGGCGTGTTTCCTCGAGAAGGTGGTCGAGCTCGGGCTGTCGTACGCGCGGGTGAACGACTTCGACGTCGTCGGCGACTGGTCGCTCTCGTCCGTCGCTCGGGTTCGGCCTCGCCGCGATCGCGGCCGATCGTGGTCTGGCGGATCCCGCGGACGCAGACGGTGTCGCTCGAGGTCGCGCTCGAGCTGCAGCGCGTGACCTGGCCGAGCCTGCGCGAGACGCGGGCCGCGACCTCGGCGGTGATCGTCGCGTCGGTGGTCGCGTCGGTGATCCTCGGCGTCTTCGACATGGTCTGGAGCTGGCTCAGCGCGAAGATCTACAGGCATCCAGGGGGCGAGCGCGGGACGGACGGCGGGGAGCCACGGCGGCGGGGCCGCCCGGGAGGCTCCCTCGGCGTTCGGAGCGGTCGGCGGCGAAACGGAGATGGACATGGCGAAGAAGTGGTACGTCGTCCACACCTACTCGGGCTTCGAGAACAAGGTGAAGAAGTCGCTCGAGGAGCGCATTCGCCAGCAGCACGCTCCAGGACGCGTTCGGGGAGGTCCTCATCCCGATGGAGATCGTCCAGGAGATGGTGAAGGGGGAGAAGAAGACCTCGAAGCGGAAGTTCTTCCCCGGCTACATCCTCGTCAACATGGAGATGAACCTCGACACCTGGCACCTCGTGAAGGGGACGCGCGAAGGTCACCGGGTTCGTCGGGAACGCGAAGACGCCGAACGAGGTCCCCGCCGTCACCGACGTCGAGGTGAACCGGCTCACGACCCAGATCTCCGAGGGCTCGCTGAAGCCGAAGCCGAAGGTGCAGTTCGAGGAGGGCGATCAGGTCCGCGTGATCGACGGCCCGTTCTCGAACTTCAACGGCACGGTCGAGGAGGTCAAGCCGGACAAGGGCAAGGTCCGCGTGCTCGTCTCGATCTTCGGCCGCGCGACGCCGGTCGAGCTGGACTTCATGCAGGTGGAGAAGACGTAGCACCGCCGGCTTCAGCCGGCGGAACACGCCGCGGCGGAAGCCGCGGCCCGCCGAGGATCGAAGCCGCATCACGCAGCCCGGGACGTAGCAGTCAGGGTGCAGTTGTCGTTGCTGTTGCAGTTGCCGTTGCCGTTCAGTCGCAGCTCACCGAAGCGTGGAAGGGCATCGCGCCCGTCACACCACGCAGGGACCGGACGCTCGGGTTCCCGGAAGGACAGCATGGCGAAGAAGGTCACAGGACAGATCAAGCTGCAGCTCCCCGCCGGAAAGGCGAACCCGGCCCCGCCCGTGGGCCCGGCGCTCGGCCAGCACGGCGTCAACATCATGGAGTTCTGCAAGCAGTTCAACGCCGCGACGCAGGCTCAGGCGAAGGAAGCGCTCATCATCCCGGTCATCATCACCGTGTACCAGGACCGGTCCTTCAGCCTTCCAGCTGAAGACCCCGCCCGCGGCCATCCTCCTCAAGAAGGCGGCCGGCCTCCACACGGAGAAGAAGAAGGGCTCCGGCGCGCACAAGCCCGGCAAGGAGAAGGTCGGGCAGGTGACGCGCAAGCAGGTCGAGCAGATCGCCAAGACGAAGATGCAGGACATGACGGCAGGGAGCCTCGAGGCCGCGATGCGGACCGTCGAGGGGACCGCCCGGTCCATGGGCATCGACATCGTCGGCTGACGCGAGGAGGACACGACATGGCAAACATTGCGAAGAAGTACAAGGTGGCCCTCGCGAAGGTCGATCGCACCAAGCGGTACAAGGTCGACGACGCGATGAAGCTCGTGCAGGAGACCGCGACCAAGAAGTTCGACGAGACGGTCGACGCCGCGATCAACCTCGGCGTCGACCCGAAGCACGCGGACCAGGTCGTCCGCGGCGCCGTCGTGCTCCCGCACGGGATGGGCAAGGCCGTGAAGATCGCGGTCTTCGCCAAGGGCGACAAGGCCAAGGAGGCCGAGGGCGCCGGGGCCGACATCGTCGGCGCGGAGGACCTGGCCGAGAAGATCCAGGGCGGGTTCATGGACTTCGACAAGGTCCTCGCGACGCCGGACATGATGGGCGTCGTCGGCCGGCTCGGTAAGGTGCTCGGTCCGCGCGGCCTCATGCCGAACCCGAAGGTCGGCACCGTCTCGCGCGGACATCGCCCGCGCGGTGCGCGAGCAGAAGGCCGGCAAGGTCGAGTTCCGCGTCGAGAAGGCCGGGATCGTCCACGTGCCGTTCGGCAAGGCGTCGTTCGACCCCGAGAAGCTCAAGGCGAACTTCACCGCGATCATGGAGATCATCTACAAGGCGAAGCCGCAGACGGCGAAGGGCGTCTACGTGAAGAACGTGACCGTCAGCACGACGATGGGCCCCGGCATCAAGGTGGACGTCGGCGAGCTCACGGCGGCCCACGCCTAGCGGAGGTACTCGAAGTTCCCGGCGGCGGACGCCGCCGGGGTTTCTGGTCCAAGACAGCGGGCCCGCCGGACCCCGAGTGCGAGAGGTCGTAGGGGCGAGGAGGCCAAGCGGATCGCGAGATCCGACCCGCCGAGACGGGAGACTGCGAATGGCGCAGCGTCCCCTGCTTGGCCAGGGGGTTCCGTACCGGGAGTCCGGTCCGAAGCCCGAACATCCCGCCGACCGGCAGCCGCCGGCGGCTCGAAAGGTGGTGAGTTCGACTTGAACCGGACAGAAAAAGAGCAGGTCATCGGCGAGCTCCACGAGAAGATGGCGAAGGCGAAGACGGCCATCCTCGCGGAGCCCAAGGGCCTCAACGTCGCGACGGTCACGGAGCTTCGCAGGAAGCTCCGCGATCAGAAGGTGGAGTACCGCGTCGTCAAGAACACCCTCGCAGCGCGGGCCGCCAAGGGCACGACGCTGGAGCCGCTGGCCGAGAAGTTCGTGGGACCGACCGCGCTCGTCATGTCGTACGACGACGTGGTGCTGCCGGCGAAGCTCCTCGTGGAGTTCATGAAGGACCGCGAGAACTTCGTCATCCGCACCGCGGTGGTCGACGGGAAGGTCGTCGATGCGAAGGGAGTCCACGCGCTGGCGAAGCTGCCGGGGCTGAAGGAGCTCCGCGCTCAGATCGCAGCGATGATCGCCCAGCCCGCGACGAAGCTCGTCCGCATGATCTCGACGCCTGGCCAGCAGCTGGCCCAGGTGCTCGGCGCGCGGCGCGACCAGCTCGAGAAGCCTCAATAACGGTACGTGAACCGGCTCGCGCGGAGATCCGCGCGGGCCCCGAACGCTGATGGGCGCCGTACGCGGCGCCCGAGGAAGGAAGAAGAAGTCATGGCAGACCTCAACACCATCGTCGATCAGCTCTCCGGGCTCTCCATCATCGAGGCCGCCGAGCTCGTGAAGAAGCTCGAGGAGAAGTGGGGAGTCTCCGCCGCCGCCGCGCCCGTGATGGTCGCCGCGGGCGGTGGCGGCGCCGCCGCTGCACCTGCCGAGGAGAAGACCGAGTTCACGGTCGTCCTCGCCGAGGCGGGCGCGAACAAGATCAACGTCATCAAGGAAGTCCGCGCGATCACGGGCCTCGGTCTCAAGGAGGCGAAGGATCTCGTGGAGGGCGCCCCGAAGGACGTGAAGGCGGGGATCCCGAAGGCCGAGGCCGAGGAGCTCAAGAAGAAGCTCGAGGCCGCGGGCGCGAAGGTTCAGGTCAAGTAACAGAAGGCCGTGTGCACGGCGGGGCCCCGTTGCAAGGTGCCCCGCCGTGCACCACGTTGGATTCTTTGACGGGCGAGGGCAGAGCCGTTAAAACCCCCAATCCCTTTCATGACCCGCGTACCACCGACCCGAGGGTCGGGTAGGTAGCCGGCCCCACGGCCGGCTAGACCCTTTTGTAGCGGGGCAACGGGGAGAGGACCGCACTCGACATGGCGACGACGATCCAGAACAATTTCCGCGTTCGGCGAAACTTCGGCAAGATCAACAAGATCACGGAGATCCCAAACCTCATCGCCATCCAGAAGCACTCGTACGACAAGTTCCTCCAGGCCGACGTCCCGCCGGAGAAGCGGGACGACACCGGGCTGCAGGGCGTCTTCAAGTCCGTCTTTCCCATCAAGGACTTCAACGAGACGTCCTCGCTCGAGTTCGTCAGCTACCACCTCGAGAAGCCCAAGTACGACGTGGACGAGTGTCACCAGCGGGGCATGACGTTCTCCGCCCCGATCAAGGTGGTCGTCCGCCTGGTCGTCTGGGACAAGGACGAGGAGACCGGCGCCCAGTCGATCCGCGACGTCAAGGAGCAGGAGGTCTACTTCGGCGAGATCCCGCTCATGACGGAGAACGGGACCTTCATCATCAACGGGACCGAGCGCGTGGTCGTCTCCCAGCTGCACCGCTCCCCGGGCGCGTTCTTCGACCACGACAAGGGCAAGAGCCACTCGTCCGGCAAGCTGCTCTACAACGCCCGCATCATCCCGTACCGCGGCTCGTGGATCGACTTCGAGTTCGACCACAAGGACATCCTCTACGTCCGCATCGACCGGCGGCGGAAGCTGCCCGCGACCGTGCTCCTGCGCGCCCTCGGCGCGACGCCCGACACGGCGAAGAAGGATCCGGTCGAGTTCCACGGCACGGCGGAGGAGATCCTCAAGTACTACTACGACACCGAGACGATCCGGGTCGAGGAGAAGGGGAAGTTCGAGAAGGACCTGAACCCCGACCTCCTCAAGGGCCAGCGCGCCACCCGCGACATCCGCGATCCGAAGACGAACGAGATCATCGTCAAGAAGAACCGGAAGTACACCGAGACGGCGATCAAGAAGCTCCAGGCCGCGAAGCTCAAGTCGCTCCCGATCGAGGCGGAGGAGGTCTACACCAAGATCTCCGCCGAGGACGTCGTGGACGAGGCGACGGGCGAGGTCCTCCTCGAGGTGAACGAGGAGGTCACGGAGGCGAAGGTCGAGGAGCTCCGCAAGCGCAACATCTCCGAGTTCAAGGTCCTCTTCATCGACAACCTGAACGTGCTCCCGTCGCTCCGGGACACGCTCATGCAGGACAAGATCTCCACGCCCGAGGAGGCGATCATGGAGATCTACCGGCGCCTCCGGCCCGGCGATCCGCCGACGCCCGAGACGGCGACGAACCTCTTCGTCAACCTGTTCTTCAACGCCGAGCGGTACGACCTGTCGAAGGTCGGCCGGCTCAAGCTCAACTACAAGTTCGGGATCGAGGAGCCGCTCGACAACTCCGTCCTCACCAAGCGTGACATCCTCGAGGTCGTCCGCTTCCTCATCGACCTCAAGAACGGCACGCCGAACAAGGACGTCGACGACATCGACCACCTCGGCAACCGCCGCGTCCGCGCGGTGGGCGAGCTGCTCGAGAACCAGTACCGCATCGGCCTCGTCCGGATGGAGCGCGCGATCAAGGAGCGCATGAGCCTCCAGGAGATCGAGACGCTCATGCCGCACGATCTCATCAACGCGAAGCCGGTCACCGCGGTCATCAAGGAGTTCTTCGGGTCCTCGCAGCTCTCGCAGTTCATGGACCAGACGAACCCGCTCTCCGAGGTGACGCACAAGCGGCGGCTCTCGGCCCTCGGGCCGGGCGGCCTCACCCGCGAGCGCGCGGGCTTCGAGGTGCGCGACGTCCACTCCACCCACTACGGCCGCATCTGCCCGATCGAGACGCCGGAAGGGCCGAACATCGGCCTCATCGCGTCGCTCTCGACCTACGCGCGGGTCAACGAGTACGGCTTCGTCGAGACGCCCTACCGGAAGGTCGAGAAGGGCAGGGTCACCGACGAGGTGAGCTTCTACTCGGCGCTCGAGGAGGAGAAGCACATCATCGCGCAGGCGAACGCGCCGGTGGACCGGAAGGGCGCCTTCGCGGGGAACACCGTCTCGTGCCGCAAGGAGGGGGAGTACATCCTCGCGAGGCCCGAGGAGGTCGACCTGATGGACGTGTCGCCGAACCAGCTGGTCTCGGTGGCCGCCTCGCTCGTCCCCTTCCTCGAGAACGACGACGCGAACCGCGCCCTCATGGGCTCGAACATGCAGCGCCAGGCCGTCCCGCTCCTCCGGACGACCGCGCCCCTCGTCGGCACCGGCATCGAGGCGATCGTCGCCCGCGACTCCGGCGTGACCGTCGTCGCGAAGCGCGACGGCGTCATCCAGTCGGTCGACGCGTCGCGCATCGTGGTGAAGGCCGACGTCCTCTCGTCCACGACCGACGTCGCGAACGAGGTCGACATCTACAACCTCATCAAGTACCAGCGCTCGAACCAGAACACCTGCATCAACCAGAAGCCCATCGTGAAGCCGGGCGAGCGGGTGAAGAAGGGCGACGTCATCGCCGACGGCCCCGCGACGGAGATGGGCGAGCTCGCCCTCGGCCAGAACGTGGTCGTCGCGTTCATGCCGTGGCAGGGCTACAACTTCGAGGACTCGATCCTCCTGTCCGAGCGGCTCATCAAGGAGGACGTGTTCACGTCGGTGCACATCGAGGAGTTCGAGTGCGTCGCCCGCGACACGAAGCTCGGCAAGGAAGAGATCACCCGCGACATCCCGAACGTCGGCGAGGAGGCCCTGAAGGACCTCGACGAGTCCGGCATCATCCGCGTCGGCGCGGAGGTGAAGCCGGGTGACATCCTCGTCGGCAAGATCACGCCGAAGGGCGAGACCCAGCTCTCGCCGGAGGAGAAGCTGCTCCGCGCGATCTTCGGCGAGAAGGCCGGCGACGTCCGCGACAGCTCGCTGCGCGTCCCGCCGGGCGTCTCCGGCACCGTCATCAACGCGAAGGTCTTCAGCCGCAAGGGCGTCGAGAAGGACGAGCGCGCGAAGGCCATCGAGGAGATGGAGGAGGCGAAGCTCCTCAAGGACCAGAACGACGAGATCCGGATCATCCAGGACTCCGCGTTCCAGAAGATCCGCAAGCTCCTCGTCGGCAAGGAGGTCACCGGCCGGCTCGTCGACGACAAGGGCGAGCAGCTCCTGAAGAAGGGCGACGTCCTCGACGACGCGCTCCTCGACACCGTCCCGCAGCGCTACTGGGGCGAGATCGCCGTGGTCGGCGACGTGCAGGACCTCGTCCGGAAGATCGCCGAGAACTTCGAGGAGCAGAAGGAGCTCGTGAAGCTCCTCTTCGGCGAGAAGATTGGCCGGCTCAAGAAGGGCGACGAGCTGCCCCCGGGCGTCATCAAGATGGTGAAGGTGTACGTCGCCATCAAGCGCAAGCTCGCCGTCGGCGACAAGATGGCCGGCCGCCACGGCAACAAGGGCGTCGTCTCCCGCGTGCTCCCCGAGGAGGACCTGCCGTACCTCGAGGACGGCACGCCGGTGGACATCGTCCTGAACCCGCTCGGCGTCCCGTCGCGCATGAACGTCGGGCAGATCCTCGAGACGCACCTCGGCTGGGCCGCGAAGAACGTCGGCATGCGGCTGAACGAGATGATCGAGAAGAACTTCGGGCCCGACCAGCTCCGCAAGAAGCTGAAGAAGGTGTTCGAGGGGCTGGAGAGCCCGGGCAACGAGAAGATCACCCAGCTCGTCGAGGAGCTGCCCGACCGCGAGCTGCCCCGGATCATCGCCAAGCTGAAGACCGGCATCCACGTGTCCACGCCGGTGTTCGACGGCGCGCGCGAGGACGAGATGAAGACCCTCCTCACGGAGGGCTCGGCGACGATGCAGTCGATCCTCTTCGACGGCCGCACCGGCGAGCCGTTCGACCAGGACGTCACCGTCGGCGTCATGTACATGCTGAAGCTCCACCACCTCGTCGACGAGAAGATCCACGCTCGGTCGATCGGGCCGTACTCGCTCGTCACCCAGCAGCCGCTGGGCGGCAAGGCGCAGTTCGGCGGGCAGCGGCTCGGTGAGATGGAGGTGTGGGCGATGGAGGCCTACGGCGCGGCCTACTCGCTCCAGGAGTTCCTCACCGTCAAGTCCGACGACGTCGTCGGCCGCACGCGGATGTACGAGGCCATCGTCAAGGGCGAGAACACCCTGGAGTCCGGCCTGCCCGAGTCGTTCAACGTCCTCATCAAGGAGCTCCAGAGCCTCGCGCTCGACGTGGAGCTGATGGAGTCGCCGGAGGCCAAGCTGGCGCGCGAGCAGGCCGAGGGTGACATCGGCGGACCGCTCGGAACGCCACGCGGCGCGGCGGCGGACAAGAACAAGAACGTCGGCTAGCGGGAATCACCTCGGACTTTTCACGCCAGGAGCACACGTGAAGGACATCTTCAATTTCTTCGAGAAGCCGAAGGACCCGCTCTCGTTCTCCGCGATCCGCATCTCGCTCGCGAGCCCGGACAAGATCCGCCAGTGGTCGCACGGCGAGGTGAAGAAGCCGGAGACCATCAACTACCGGACGTTCAAGCCGGAGCGGGACGGCCTGTTCTGCGCGAAGATCTTCGGGCCGGTGAAGGACTACGAGTGCAACTGCGGCAAGTACAAGCGCATGAAGCACCGCGGGGTCGTCTGCGAGAAGTGCGGCGTCGAGGTCATCCAGTCGAAGGTGCGCCGCGAGCGGCTCGGCCACATCACCCTCGCGACGCCCGTCGCGCACATCTGGTTCCTGAAGTCGCTCCCGAGCCGGATCGGCAACCTCCTCGACATCACGCTGAAGGACCTCGAGAAGGTCCTCTACTGCGAGTCGTACATCGTCATCGACCCGAAGGAGACGACGCTCCTCGCGCGCCGAGCTCCTCTCCGAGGACCGGTACCACAAGGCCATGGAGGAGTTCGGCGAGGAGGCGTTCTCCGCCGGGATGGGCGGCGAGGCGGTCCTCGAGCTGCTCCGGGCGGTCGGTCCCGCCGACAAGAAGCACGGGGAGAGCGTGCACGGGCTCTCCGACGAGCTCCGCGCCGAGATGAAGGAGGCGACGAGCGAGGCGAAGCGGAAGAAGATCGCCAAGCGGCTCAAGGTCGTCGAGGCGTTCGTCCAGTCGGGGAACCGGCCGGACTGGATGATGCTCGAGGTCATCCCGGTCATCCCGCCCGACCTGCGCCCGCTCGTGCCGCTCGACGGCGGCCGGTTCGCGACCTCCGACCTGAACGACCTGTACCGCCGCGTCATCAACCGGAACAACCGCCTCAAGCGGCTCCAGGAGCTGAACGCCCCCGACATCATCATCCGCAACGAGAAGCGGATGCTGCAGGAGGCGGTGGACGCGCTCTTCGACAACGGCCGCCGCGGCAAGACGATCACCGGGCCGAACAAGCGCCCGCTGAAGTCGCTCTCCGACATGCTGAAGGGCAAGCAGGGGCGGTTCCGCCAGAACCTGCTCGGCAAGCGCGTCGACTACTCGGGCCGCTCCGTCATCGTGGTCGGCCCGGAGCTGAAGCTGCACCAGTGCGGCCTGCCGAAGATCATGGCGCTCGAGCTGTTCAAGCCGTTCATCTACAACAAGCTCGAGGAGAAGGGGTACGTCACCACCATCAAGAGCGCGAAGAAGATGGTGGAGAAGGAGCGCCCGGAGGTCTGGGACATCCTCGACGAGGTGATCCGCGAGCACCCGGTGCTCCTGAACCGCGCCCCGACCCTCCACCGCCTCGGCATCCAGGCGTTCGAGCCGGTCCTCATCGAGGGCAAGGCGATCCAGCTCCACCCGCTCGTCTGCACGGCGTTCAACGCCGACTTCGACGGCGATCAGATGGCCGTCCACGTGCCGCTGTCCATCGAGGCTCAGATGGAGGCGCGCGTGCTCATGATGAGCACGAACAACATCCTCTCCCCCGCGCACGGCAAGCCGATCATCGTGCCGTCGCAGGACATCGTGCTCGGCATCTACTACATGACGCGCGAGCGCGCGTTCGCGAAGGGCGAGGGCAAGGTCTTCGCGAGCCCCGAGGAGGTCCGGGCCGCGTACGACCAGGGCGAGTCCGATCTCCAGGCGAAGATCTGGGTCCGGATGGACGGCAAGCGGGTCGAGACGACCGTCGGCCGCGTCCTGCTCTACGACATCGTGCCGAAGCGGCTGCCGTTCGAGGCCATCAACAAGGTGATGGACAAGAAGCAGCTGCAGAGCCTCATCGACCTCACCTACCGGCTCTGCGGCGAGAAGGAGACCGTCCTCCTCGCCGACCGCGTCCGGTCGATGGGCTACGGCAACGCCACCAAGGCGGGCATCTCGATCGCCCTCGAGGCCATGGTCATCCCGCAGAAGAAGCAGGAGCTGCTGGAGCGCGCCACCCGCGAGGTCGACGACATCCAGACCCAGTACACCGAGGGTCTCATCACCATCGGCGAGCGGTACAACAAGGTCATCGACATCTGGGCCCAGGTCACCGAGGAGGTGGCCCAGGAGATGATGACCCAGATCGGGACGGAGACCGCCACCGGCGTGAACCGCGAGGGGAAGCGCGAGGACCGCAAGCAGCCCTCGTTCAACCCGATCTACATCATGGCGGACTCGGGCGCCCGAGGCTCCGCGCAGCAGATCCGGCAGCTGGCCGGCATGCGCGGCCTGATGGCCAAGCCGTCGGGCGAGATCATCGAGACCCCGATCACGGCGAACTTCCGCGAGGGCCTCAACGTCCTCCAGTACTTCATCTCGACGCACGGCGCCCGCAAGGGCCTCGCCGACACGGCGCTCAAGACCGCCAACTCGGGGTACCTGACCCGCCGCCTCGTCGACGTCGCCCAGGACGCGATCATCACCGAGTACGACTGCGGCGCGATGGACGGGATCACCCTCGGCGCCCTCGTCGAGGGCGGCGAGATCATCGAGCCGATGGGCGAGCGCATCCTCGGCCGCGTCGCGCTCGACGACATCCACGATCCGTTCAGCACCTCGGTGCTGGTCAAGGCGAACGAGGAGATCGACGAGGCCAAGGTCAAGCTCATCGAGAACGCCGGCATCGACAAGGTGAAGATCCGGTCGGTGCTCACCTGCCAGGCGCGCCGCGGCATCTGCGTCGAGTGCTACGGGCGCGATCTCGCGCGCGGGCGGAAGGTGAACATCGGCGAGGCGGTCGGCGTCATCGCCGCCCAGTCGATCGGCGAGCCGGGCACGCAGCTCACGATGCGGACGTTCCACATCGGCGGCGCGGCGTCCCGGCGCGCGGAGCAGTCGACCCTCGAGAACCGCAACCCGGGGCTCGTGAAGTTCCACAACGTGAGCGTCGCCAAGAAGAAGGACGGCACGCTCATCGTCATGAACCGGAACGGCGAGATCATCGTCACCGACGAGCAGGGTCGCGAGCGCGAGCGGTACGGCGTCGTCTACGGCGCCAAGCTGCTCGTCCGCGACGGCGGGCGGGTGGAGCCGAACACCCTCCTGGCCGAGTGGGATCCGTACTCGATGCCGATCATCACCGAGGTGGCCGGCCACCTGAAGTACGGCGACCTCATCGACGGCGTCACGATCAGCGAGCAGGTGGACGAGATCACCGGCCTCGCGCGCAAGGTCGTCATCGCCTCGAAGGACCCCGAGGCCCGGCCGCGCATCTCGATCAAGGACGCGGACGGGAAGACGCGGAAGCTCGCCAACTCCGAGGCGGACGCCCGCTACATGCTCCCCGAGGGCGCCAACCTCGTCGTGAACGACGGGGACGAGGTCGACGCGGGCGACGTGCTCGCGAAGATGCCGCGCGAGACGACGAAGACGAAGGACATCACCGGCGGTCTCCCCCGCGTCGCCGAGCTCTTCGAGGCGCGCAAGCCCAAGGAGCACGCGGTCATCTCCGAGATCGACGGGGTCGTCGCGTTCGGGAAGGACACGAAGGGCAAGCGCAAGGTCGTCATCACCCCCGAGGTGGACGGCAAGCTCCGCCCCGATCTCGCGAAGGAGTACCTGATCGGGAAGGGCAAGCACATCTCGGTGCACACGGGCGACCGGGTGCGCGCGGGCGAGGCGCTGATGGACGGCGCCGCGAACCCGCACGACATCCTGCGCGTCCTCGGCGAGAAGGAGCTCGCCCGCTGGCTGGTGGACGAGGTGCAGGAGGTCTACCGGCTCCAGGGCGTGAAGATCAACGACAAGCACATCGAGACGATCGTCCGGCAGATGCTCCGCCGGGTCCGGGTCGTCGACGTGGGCGACACGAGCTTCCTCGCGGACGAGCAGGTCGAGAAGTTCGCGTTCGAAGGGGAGAACGAGAAGGTGATCCAGGCGGGCGGGCGCCCGGCTCAGGGCGAGCCGCTGCTCCTCGGCATCACGAAGGCGTCCCTCTCGACCGAGTCGTTCATCTCCGCGTCGTCCTTCCAGGAGACGACGAAGGTGCTCACCGAGGCGGCGATCAGCGGCAAGGTCGACTACCTGCGCGGCCTGAAGGAGAACGTGATCATGGGCCGGCTCATCCCCGCCGGCACCGGGCTGCCGCACTACAAGCACCTCGACATCGAGGTCGAGACTCCGGTCGACGCCGTCGAGGAGGCCGAGGAAGCGCTCGCGGTGGCGGCCGAGGAGTAGCCGCCCGGATCACTCGCACGGCCATCGAGGGCCCGGTCCCTGTTGGGGCCGGGCCCTTCTCTTTTTGATCCAGCGCATGAGGTTGTCTCCGACCCGGTCAGAATTCGTTGAGGCGCGGCGGCCGGGCCGGCGTGGGATCGACAGGCGAGGGTCGGGCATGCGTGCTGATCGCGAGCAAGACCGAGCCTTTGCGCCCACCTCTGCGCACCATGTGTCGCGGGGGGGAGTGCTCGATCCTTCGACGTGCGCATATTCCGGTTCGCCCGAAGGGTTTGCCCGGCGTTCAGGGGGCCGCGCACTCCGCCAGATCAGCGTAGATTGACCTGAGCCAAGTGAAGCTTGACTCATTCGGTCCATAATCATAAGCTGACGTTACGTAACCTGACCGGGACAGAACGACGCACCGAGGTTTGACGTAGGTCAGTCAGAGAGGCGACGGCTCATGAGGACGGCGACGACGCAGAGGGGCAGCAAGGAGTTCGACGAGCTCGCTCCGTACTTGAAGGCGGTCCGGGACTACCCGCCGCTCAGCCGCGACGAGGAGCACGCGCTCGCCATCCGCGCTCGCAAGGGCGAGGTGAAGGCGAAGCAGAAGCTCGTCCGCCACAACCTGGCGTTCGTGGTCGCGATCGCGCGCAAGCAGCGGCGCGGCACCGTCCGGCTCGACGATCTCATCCAGGAAGGTAACGTCGGGCTCATGCGCGCCGTCGAGAAGTTCGATCCGCACGCCGGGACCCGGTTCTCCACGTACGCGGTCTGGTGGATCCGCGCCTACGTCGGGAAGTACCTCAAGGAAGCGCGCTCGACGGTCCGCCCGCAGAGCGGGACGGTGGCGCAGCCGGACCTCTCGCTCGACAGCTCGATCGACGAGGAGGGCGACGCGACCCACCTCGATCGTATCGAGGACGACGGCCCTGGGCCGGAGGACACCTACCTCCAGTCCGAGGGTGACCGCGACGTCCGCGACGCGCTCGGCAAGGTCCGCAAGCGCATCGGCGAGCTCGGCTGGGACATCGTCCACAACCGGCTCGAGCAGGACCAGCCGCGCACGCTCGAGGAGATCGGGAAGCGCTGGGGCGTCTCGCGCGAGCGCGTGCGCCAGGTGGAGCTCAAGACGAAGCAGTTCCTCCACCGGTACCTCACGCCCGGCGAGCGCGACGCCGCCTGACGCCGGTCCGGCCCGCAGGGCTCCGCCCCGAGATAGACGGCCCGCCGCCCACGCGGCGGGCCGTCTGCGTTCCGGCCTTTGACTGCGCGCGAGCGCCGCTGTAGTCGAGGGCCATGCTGGAACGAATCGGGATCTCCCTCGAGCACAGCCTGCTCGAGCAGTTCGACCGCCTGATCGAGCGGAAGGGCTACGTGAACCGCTCCGAGGCGATCCGCGACCTCATCCGCGAGCAGCTGGTCCAGGGCGAGTGGTCCGAGTCCGGCGGCGGCGAGAAGGTCGCGGTCGTGGCGATCGTCTACGACCACGAGTCCTCGAGCCTCGCGCAGAAGCTCACCCACATCCAGCACGAGAACCACCGCGCGGTCGTGTCGGCGCTGCACGTCCACATGGACGCGCACAACTGCCTGGAGGTGCTCGTGCTGCGCGGGCGCGCCGACGAGGTCCTCGCGATGGCGGAGGGCCTCGTCTCGACCCGCGGGGTCCGCTACGGGAAGGTCGTCCGGGCGACGACGGGAGAGGACCTGCGCTGACCGCGAGCGGCCCGGCCCGCCGCGAGGCCCCTCGGGGCGCCAGCTCCGGCGCCGGGTCGGCTCGGCGTCGCTCGGCGCGCGCCGGCGGGGCACGCCGGCTGCAATGGCCTCGGCGCGATGGGCGCCGACTCCAGGATCCTGAAGAACGCCGCGCCGTTGCCCGGGCGGCGGATCGAGGCCGCGGTCTGGGACGCGGACCTCCGCGTCCGCGAGATGGTCGCCGCGGCGGACGCGACAGCCCGGGCCGTCGTCGCCGAGGCTCACGCCACCCGCGACCGCGTGCGCGAGGAGGCGCGCGCGGTGGGGAGGGCGCAGGGGGCGGCGGAGGCGGCGGCGACCCTGGCGCGGGCGGCGGCGGAGCGGGACCGACTCCTGCGCGACGCCGACGGAGAGGTGGCGCGCCTCGCGATCGCCGTGGCCCGGAAGGTCCTCGGACGGGAGCTCGCCGACTCCGGGGGCGTGACGGCGCTCGCCCAGGCCACCCTCGCCGAGGCCCGCTCCCGCAGGGAGGTCGCGCTCAGGATCTGCCCCGCCGACGCGGCGGAGCTCCGGGCGGTGGAGGGGCGCCTCGCCGCGATCCTCTCCAGCGCGCCGCTCGCGATCCGCGAGGACCCCTCCGTGCCGGCCGGCGGCGTGGTGGTGGAGACGGAGGCGGGCCGGATCGACGGCGGGATCGAGGCGCAGCTCGAGGCGCTCGCCCGCGCGCTCGAGGAGGCGCTCGGGTGACCCCGCGAGAGGCCCGGTTCCACGCCGCGCTCGCGCGCGCGACGCCGCTCGTGCACCGGGGCCGGCTCACCCGCATCGCCGGGCTCGCCATGGAGGCCGCCCTCGGCGGCGTCCGGATCGGCGAGCTCGTCGACGTCGTCACGCCCGGCCGAGCGTCCCTCGCCGCCGCGGTCGTCGGCCTCCGGGAGGAGCGCGCCATCCTGATGCCGCTCGGGGACCTCGCGGGCGTCGGGCTCGACGGCGAGGTGGTGCCCACCGGGCGGCCGCTGACGGTGCGCGCCGGCGAGGGGCTCCGCGGGCGCATCCTCGACGGCCTCGGCCGACCGATCGACGGCAGGCCGCTCCCCGCCGGGCTCGAGGAGTGGCCCGTGTCGCGGGCGCCCCCGGCGCCGCTCTCCCGCCGGAGGATCGCCGAGCCGCTGCCGCTCGGCGTGCGGGCGATCGACGCGCTCGCGACGATGGGGGAGGGCCAGCGCCTCGGGGTGTTCGCCGGGGCGGGCGTCGGGAAGTCGGCGCTCCTCGGGCAGATCGCCCGCGGCGCCCGCGCGGAGCTGTGCGTCATCTGCCTCGTGGGGGAGCGCGGCCGCGAGGTCCGCGAGTTCGTGGAGGACGCGCTCGGGCCGGAGGGGCTCGCGCGGAGCGTCGTCGTCGCGGCGACGAGCGACGAGCCCGCGCTCGTGCGCCGCGAGGCGGCCCACGTCGCGACCGCGATCGCGGAGTGGTTCGCGGAGCGGGGGAGGAGCGTGCTCTTCATGCTGGACTCGCTCACCCGCTACGCGCGGGCGCAGCGAGAGGTCGGGCTCTCGGCCGGAGAGCCCCCCGCGCGCCTCGGGTACCCCGCGAGCGTGTTCGCCGCGCTCCCGCGCCTCGTCGAGCGGGCGGGCCCCCGCGCGACCGGCGGGATCACCGCCGTCTACACGGTGCTCGTCGCGGGTGGCGATCTGGACGAGCCGATCGCGGACGAGGTGCGCGGGCTGCTCGACGGGCACGTCGTGCTCGACCGGAGGCTCGCGGACGCGGGCCGCTTCCCGGCCGTCGACGTCCTCGCCAGCCTCTCGCGGACGATGCCGGCCGTCACCTCCGCGGCGCACCGCGCCGACGCGGCCCGACTGCGCGCCCTGCTCGCCGCGCACGAGCGCAACCGGGACCTCGTGGCGGCGGGCGCCTACCGCCGCGGCGCCGACGCGGACGCGGACCTCGCGCTCGACCGGCTGCCGGCGATCGAGGAGTTCCTCCGCCAGCGCGCCTCCGAGCGGGAGCCGTTCGAGACGACGCTGGCGCGGCTCGCGGCGCTCGTCGCATGACGGGGCCGGGGTGGCGGCTCTCGACCCTGCTCGAGCTGGCGCGTCGCGCGGAGGCGAGCGCCCGCGCGGCGCTGGCGCTCGCGCGGGAGGCGGAGGCGCTGCGGAGCTCCGAGCGCAGCGCGGCCGCGGAGGCCGTCCGGGCCCACCGCGCGCTCGCGGCGGACGCCGCCCGGCGCGGGCCCGGGCCGCGCCCGCTCGCGGCGTCGCTCGCCACCCGGGCCCTGCACGCGGGGAGCCTCGCGGGAGAGGACGCGCGCCTCGTCGCCGCGCTCGGATGGCGGGAGGCGGAGGCCGCCCAGGCCGCGCGCGACGCGGAGCGATGCCGGCGCGAGCTCGGCGAGGCGAGGGCCGCGGTGCGCGCGCTGGAGGGGATGCGCGACGCGTGGCGCCGGGCGCGGGCGGGGGCGCGAGACCGCGCGGAGGAGGACGCGGCCGACGAGCTCGTCAGCGCTCGGCACCGAGCGGGATCGTGGCGCGACCCTCCGCGCACTCGATCGTGATCGTCTTCGAGGCGAGGCCGGCGGGGGCGGGGGCGCCGTCCTTCGCGAACCGGCTCGTCGGGACGACGAAGCTCTCCGACGGACGGACCGTCCGCTTCTCGTAGCGCCAGCCGCCCTCGAGGGTGACCGTGACGTCGCGCCAGATCCGGTCCGACTCGTTCTCGACGAACACCTGGCTCCCCATGATCGTGCCGGCGAGGAACTTCGCCTTGGCGCCGAGCGGGTTCGTCGGCCCGGAGGAGGGGCACGCCGCCCAGAAGGTGACGAGGGAGAGGAGCGCCCAGGTGGCGACGACGGACGCGCGGAGCTTGAAGAAGCGGGTCGACTTCCGGTAGCCGGTCGCGACGTCGGAGGCGAGGTCTCCGGCCGCGCCGATGGCGCCGCGCGCGAGATCGCGCACGCCCTCCGTCACGCGGCTGCCGGACGCGTCGGGATCGGGGCGGGCGGCTTCCTTCATCTGCCGCGAAGGGTAGCGCCCGCGGGCGCGGCGCCACAAGGAGGAACCGCGCGACCCGGCCCTACACGCCGGCCGGAGGCGGGTTCCCGGCGGCGGACGCGGGGGCCGCCTCGCCGCCGGGCCCCTGCGCGAGGGCGCCTCCCAGGCCGCCGATCGAGCGGTGGAGGTCGACGATCCGCCGGCGCACCTCGACGACCAGCGCGTCCTTGTCGGGGAACGCCGCCGGATCGATCGGGTCGCCGGCGGTGACGCGGATCGTCCCCGGATACACGGCGATCACCTTCGAGGGGGTCACGGCCCCGGATCCCGAGATCGCGATCGGGATGATCGGCACGCCGGCTTCCTTGGCGATGACGAACGAGCCCTTCTTGAACGGCTGGACGTGGCCGTCCCGCGAGCGCGTGCCCTCCGGGAAGACGAGGATGGAGGTGCCGGCCCGGACCGTCTCGGCGGCCAGCCGGAGCGAGGCCACCGCGCGCGTGTGGTTCGAGCGGTCCACCGGGACGTGCCCGCCGAGCCGCAGGTACCACCCGAACACCGGCAGGCGGAACAGCTCCTGCTTCGCGATGAAGCGAAAGGAGCGGTGGATGATGACGAACGCCACCCAGATGTCGAGCACGCTCTCGTGGTTCGAGGCGAAGATCACCGGCCCCGCCGGAGGCTCGGGCAGCCGCCGCACGTCGAGCCGCGCGCCGGAGAGCCAGAGGCCGAGCGGGCCCCACAGGTGCCGTCCGAACCAGATCGGCAGGTCGCCCGACCGCGTCACGAGCATGACGGGGAGACAGCCGAAGAAGATGGCGGCCATCGTGAGCCCGCCGACGGCCAGGACGAGGAGGCCTCTCAGCCGCGCGATCATCGCGGCGGTTATAGCACGCGGATCGGCGCGGGCCCCGGCCGCGCGAGTACACTCCTCGACCATGAAAGGGCTGATCCGCGTCTCGGACGAGGTGGCCGCGGCGCTCGCGGCGGGGCAGCCGGTCGTCGCGCTCGAGACGAGCGTCGTCGCCCAGGGCCTCCCCCCGCCGGACAACCTCGCCGCGGCGAGGCGGCAGGCCGCCGCGGTGCGGGCGGCCGGCGCCGTCCCGGCGTCCGTGGCGGTCATCGGGGGGCGGCTCGTCGTGGGCGCCTCGGAGGCGGAGCTCGCGCGGCTCGCGGACCCGGCGCGCAGCCCCGCGAAGGCCGGCGCACGGGACCTCGCGCCGCTGCTCGCGTCCGGGCGCGACGCCGGGACCACCGTGTCCGCGACGGCCTGGGCCGCGGCGCGCGCCGGGATCCGCGTCTTCGCCACCGGGGGCATCGGCGGGGTCCACCGCGTGCCCGCGGGGTCGCCCCCGGCGGGCGCGGGCGACGTCTCGGCCGACCTCGCGGAGCTCGGCCGCAACCGGGTGTGCGTCGTCTCGGCCGGCCCGAAGGCGATCCTCGACCTCGCCGCGACGGCCGAGGCGATCGAGACGCTCGGGATCCCGGTGCTCGGGTGGGCCACGAGCGAGCTGCCCGCGTTCTACTCGGACGGGAGCGGCGTCCCCCTCGAGCACCGCGTCGAGGACGCGCGCGCGGCGGCGCGCGTCCTGCGGATCCACTGGGACGTGCTCGGGCGGGGGGAGGGCGTGCTCGTCTTCGTCCCGCCGCCGGCTCCGGTCGCGCGCGAGGTCGTCGAGGCGGCGATCGCGGCGGCGCTGGAGGAGGCCCGCGAGCGAGGGATCCGAGGGAAGGCGGTCACGCCCTTCCTGCTCGAGGCCGTCGCCCGGGCGACGCACGGGCGGGCCCGCGAGGCGAACCTCGCGCTGCTCGAGCGGAACGCCGCCGTCGCCGGAGAGATCGCGGCGGCGCTCGCGGCCGGCGGGTAGAATCAGGGGACATGCCTCACCTCCACCCCAGGCCGCCCCCCCCGACCCTGATCGCGGACGCCACCGCGCTCGGCGAGCTCGTGGAGCGGCTGCGCGACGAGCCGGTCGTCGCGTTCGACACCGAGTCCAACTCGTTCCACGTCTACCGGGAGCGGGTCTGCCTGCTGCAGCTCTCGACGCGCACGGCCGACTACGTCGTCGACCCGATCGCGGTCGATCCCGCGCCGCTCGCGGCCGTCCTGTGCGACGGCCGGGAGACCGTGCTGCACGGCGCCGACTACGACGTCCGGTGCCTGCGGCGGGAGTACGGCTGGCGGCTCCCGCGCCTGTTCGACACCATGGCCGCCGCGCAGGCGCCTGGGGCGCACCGGGCTCGGGCTGTCCGCGCTCGTCGAGGCGCAGTTCGGGGTCCGGCTCTCGAAGAGCTTCCAGCGCGCGGACTGGGGCCGACGGCCGCTCACGCGCGAGCAGCTCACCTACGCCGCGCTCGACACCCACTTCCTCCTGCCGATCTACGACGCGCTGCGGGCGGAGCTCGCCGCGCGGGAGGCGTCCGACGAGGCCCGCAAGGAGTTCGACCGGATCGCGGCGGCGGTGCCGCGCGAGCGCGTGTTCGACCCCGAGGGCTGGCGGCGCCTCAAGGGGGCGCGCGACCTCGACGAGCCGGGGAGGGCGGTCCTCCGCGCGCTCTGGATCGCCCGCGAGGCGCGCGCCAGCGCCGACGATCGCCCTCCGTTCAAGGTGCTCGGGGAGCAGGCGATGCTCGAGCTCGCGCGGCAGCGCCCCGCGAGCGAGGACGCCCTCGCCCGGATCCCGGGCGTCACTCCGTCCGTGCTCCGGCGGATGGGCCCCGCGCTCCGCGCCGCGCTCGCGGTGGCGGCGTAGCGGCTCGACCCGGCGAGCGGCCTCAGAACGCGACGCCGGCCGGCGGCGCGCGAACGCGCCGGTCGGGGTCCACGGGCGGCGGCGGCTCGCCCCAGACCGCGCGATAGGCGTCCCACCCCGACAGCACGACCTTCACGTACTGGCGGGTCTCGCGGTACGGGATCGACTCGACCCAGGCGTCGAGCGCCATGCCGGCGCGGGCGCCGGCCCAGCCGGCGACGGGCGCCGGTCCCGCGTTGTACGCCGCGACCGCGAGCGCGGGATCCCCGAACCGCGCGAGGAGGAGGCCGAGGTAGTGGGCGCCGAGCGGGATCGCGGCCTCCGGCTCCCGGAGTCGGCCGGCGACGCCGCCCGGGACCCCGAGCAGCGCCGCGAGCCGCTCCGCGGTCGCGGGACGGAGCTGGAGGAGCCCCTCGGCTCCGGCGGCGCTCCGCGCGTCCGCCCGGAAGCTCGACTCGCGCCGCATCACGGCGAGGAGCAGCGCCGGGTCCATCCCGAGCCGCGTCGCGGTCGGCTCGAGCAGCAGCGGGAGCGGCTCGGGGTAGAGCCAGCGCACCGTCCGGCGGGTCTGGGGGAGGAGGTCGCGCGCGAGCCGGAACGGAATCTCGTACTCGCCGGCGAACGCCGCGAGCTGCGCGACGAGCGGGGCGGAGGCGCGGATCCGGCCGCTGCGGGACAGGTCGCGGAGCTCCAGGACGGCCTCGTCCCGCAGCCCGAGCGCGAGGAGCTCGACCGCGACGGAGAGCCGGCCCGCGGCCCAAGGCTCGAGGACCTCCGGCAGCGGGCGGGCCGGAGGGGGCCGGAGGCGGCGCGAGGTCTCCCCGAGCGCAGCGAGCCGGACCCGGGAGAGGAGCGCGTACCAGCCGTCACCGCCCCTCGCCAGCGCGGACCGGTAGAGCGCGCGCTGCGCCGAGCGGCCCCGCGCGAGGCGGGCCCGCCAGTACAGGGCGGCGTCGGCGGCGGGGCCCCGCGAGAGCCGGGCGAACGCGCGGTCGGCGTCCTCCCTGCGTCCGAGCCGGTACCGGGACCAGGCCGCGAACCAGAGCGCGTCCTCGGCGCGCCTGGAGCGGGGGTTCGCCCGCGCGAAGGCCTCCAGGGCGGCGATCCCGCGCTCGAACTCGCCCGCGTCGTAGAAGAGCCAGGCCGAGAGGAACGAGGACTCGTCCGCGACGTCGCGCTGCCGGGCCTCGGGGAGGCCCGGGATCGGCGCGGCGCCCTTCCCCACGTCCGCGTGGTACCGGCTCGCCTCCTCGACGCGCCCGGCGCGCGCCGCGATGCGCGCGAGCAGCAAGCGCGCTCCGCGCCGGACCCCGTCGTCGCGCGCGCCGACGAGCGCGAGCGCGAGCGGCTCGGACTCCGTGGGCCGCCCGAGCGCGAGCAGGGCCGTCGCGCGGAGCAGCGCCGCGCGCTCTGCGCTCGGGCTCGGGCTCGTCCGCGCGATTCGCCGCGTCGAGCGCGACGACCGCCTCGTCCGGTCTCCCCGCGACGAGCAGGCGCTCGGCGCGCTCGACGTGATCGGCCCCCGACTCCGGGGGCACGGGTCCGCCGGCCGCGCGCCACGACGCGAGCGCCTCCCCGGCCGCGCGCCCCTCGGGTCGATCGGGCAGCTCGAGCCAGAGCGCCCTCAGCGTCGCCACCGCCGGCTCGTCGTGTCGGACCGCCCGGAGCGCCTGCGCGAGCGCGAGCCGGGCCGGCGCGGCGGCGACCGGGTCGGGCGCCCTGCGCACCAGGGCCTCGAGCAGCGGGACCGCCTCCGTCGCGAGCCCCGACGCGAGGAGGGCCTGGGCCTCCCGGAGGGCCGCGACGCGCGCCACCGCGAGCTCGCCGCCGCGCGCGGCGTCGCCGAAGAGTTGGGCGGCGCGCGGCGCGTCACCCGCCGCGACGAGCGCGTCGCCCCGCGCGACGGAGAGGTGCAGCCGCGCGGGGACGGCGGAGCCGAGCGCGACCTCGAGCGCCTCGGCCGCCCGCGCCGGCTCGTCGCGTGCGAGCAGCGCGATCCCGAGCGACGCGCTCGCGCGCGCCGCCGCGGCCCCGCGCGGCCGGGCCGCCAGCGCGCGCCGGGCCTGCGCCTCGGCGCCTGCGAAGTCGCGCTCCGCCTGCGCCTGGGCGGCCCGCCCGAGCGCCAGGAGCCACTCGCAGAGGGGCTCGGCGGTCGACGCGCGCGCCGGGAGCGCGCCCGACAGGGCGACGAGCCCGAGGGCGAGCCGGGCGTAACTCCCCGGTCGCCGGGACTTTTCGACGGGTGGGCGCCACGGCGCATCCGCCCGGGGGGTGGGGGCCTTGACTCGCCTGTCCGCGGGTTGAGATATAGCCCGCCAGCCGAGCGGTCGGCGGCTCGCCGGGCCTCGCAGAGGGGGAACGGCGGCGGCGACGGGAGGGGGTCGCGTCGCGCGTCCGTGCTGCGCAGGGGGATGGGTCACCATCCGGAGGAGTCCATCGTGCTCGCCAAGCCTAGCCCGACCGAGCTCACGGCGCCCATCAACCCCGATCGCGGGGTCGAGGGCCACCGGAACTTGTTCTGTACGTTCTACGATGGCTGCCTCGACGAGGCGGTGAAGAGGGGCTGGAACAGCTGGACCTGCACCCGGTGCGCGCTCCACGCCGTCGAGCCCGAGTGCGACGGCGGAATCGAGAGCTACGCCACACAACGCCGCATGATCTAGGCGGTCGCGTCGGCCGTCAATCGGTGTAGACGATCGCGATCCACAGCCGGGCCTTCCCGAAGCGCGCGCTGTCCCCCGCCGCGACCCCGACCCCCACGCGCCCGAAGCGCGCGTCCTTCAGGTTCGTCGAGCGCGTCGCCTCCTCCGGACCGCTCGCCACGAACACGTCGACCGCGGCGAGGCTCCGCCGTGGCCCGAGCGCGCGGTCGGCGAGGCCGTCCGGCGCCGGGTCGTCGCGCCGGCGCATCGTCTCCGCGGCCTCGCGCGCGAGCCCGTCGAGCGCCGCGTCGGCGGTGAGCGGCGCGAGGCCGAGCCGGGCCCGCTCGCGCCAGAGCGCCTCGCGGACCCGCGCGTCCGGCGTCAGGCGGCTCTCGGCCCCGTCGTCGGGTGGCTCGACGAGGATCTCCGAGAGGTAGACGGTCGAGTCTCCCGACGGGAGGCGCGCGCGCGCGATCCCGACGCCCGCACGGGTCGCCTCGCGGCGCAGGACGTTCGCGAGGTGGGCGGGGCTCTCCTCCGCCGCCGCGTGGGCCTCGAGCGCGGTCCCCGCCCGCGCGACGTTCTCGTACGCTCGGCGATAGGGGACGCCTGCGCGACGGAGCCGCTCGCCCGCGTCGGGGGAGCGGGGCACCACGTGCGCGACGCGCGCCGCCGCCGCCATCGCCTCGGCGTGCCGCCGCGCCACGGCCGCCACCTCGGGGGAGGCCACGACCGCGGCGAGCCCGCGCCGCGCGCGCGTGGCGTTCAGCGCCCGCAGCACCGCGGCCTCGCTGGCCGCGCGATCGGCCGGCTCCGCCGCGGGGGGCGGGCGCGGCGGCGACTCGAGGGACGCGCCGCCGACCGCGACCGTGAGGATCGCGGCCACCTCCGGCCCGCCCGCGCCGTCGCCGACGACCTCGACGACGTGCCGGCCCCGCTCGACGAGGTCGAGCGTGACGTGGAAGGCACGTCCGGCGGCGCCGCCCGCCTCGACGACGTCGCCGGACGGTCGGGTGACGAAGACGCGCGGCCCGGCGAGCGGCGGCAGCAGCGCGCCGGAGAGGACCGCGCGCGCCCCGGCGGCGACGTCACGAGGGAACGGGTCGAGGCGGGCGCGGCGCTCCGACATCAGCAGGACGATCCACGCCGTGCCGTCCCGCTCGACCGCGCCCGCGCCGACGTGGGTCGCGCCGCTGCGCGGCAGCGCGCGCGCGACGGCGGCGGGGGCCTCCTCGATCGCGGAGGACACGAGCACCGCCGCAGGCGACGGGTCGGTCGAGAGCGCCCGGGCGAGGACCGTCCGCAGCGCGCCCGGGGAGATCGCATCCGCCGCTCCCGCCGCGGCGCGCGCCGCCAGCTCACGGGCCGCGAGCACGAGCGCCGGGGAGGTGCGCGGCGCGGGCGAGAGCCGGGCGCGCACCGCCGCGAGCGCGCGCGCCTCGAGCGGCGACGGCACCGCGGCCGGCTCGGGTCCGTAGCTCGCGACGGCCGCGCGGGCGCGCGGCGGCGCCGCGGCGAGCAGCGCCACGGCCGCGAGCGCAGCGAGGGAGCGCCCCATCACCGCTCCGCGGCGACGTGGACGTCCAGCCCGTGCGCGACGGTCCGGCCCAGGCGTGCGTTGACCCTCTCGCAGAGCACGGGCGCGAGCTCGCGCACCTGCGCCGCCCAGGCGGGCGTGCGGACGACCACGAGCAGGTGGCCCTCGCGCGTCACCCCCCGGACCGACGCCTCCCGGGCGAGCCGGGGACCGCAGGCCTCCGCGAACGCGGCAGGGAGAGCGACCGGCTCGGCGGCGCGCATCCCGGAGAGCGCGTCGGCGAGCGTGGAGGCGAGCGTTCGGCGGCGTCCTCTCATCGTGCTCGCGAACCTACGGGGGACACGGCGAGGTGGTCAAGGTTGTCCTGCGGCACCGCGCCGCGGCCACGCCGCACGCGTTCGGGTGTGGTAGTTTCGCGCGCGAAAGTAGCCATGGAAGCGTCATCCGCTCAGACGCTCGGCCGAGCCGGGATCCGCGGGGCAGCGGACTCCTCGCCCGGCGCCGAGCACGCATCCGCCGCCGACGCGGTGGACGAGCGCGGTCGCATCAACCTGTCCTGGCTGGTGCAGCTTCACTGGTGGGCGATCCTGGGACAGGCGGTCGTCGTCCTGTCGTCGAACGCGATCACCGGGATCAAGCTCCCGCTCACCACGCTGATCGGCCTCCTCGTCGTCGAGGTCGTCGGCAACTTCGCCCTCGGCGCCTGGGCCGCGCGCGTCCGCGTCACGGACGCCACCATCGCCGCGGTGATGCTCCTCGACGTCGTCGTCCTGACCGTGCTGCTCGACCAGACCGGCGGCGCCTCGAACCCGTTCTCCACGCTCTACCTCGTCAACATCGCGCTCGCCGCGGTGCTCCTCCCCTCCCGGTGGTCCTGGGCCCTGATGGCGGCCAGCATGTTCGCGTTCGGCGGCCTGTTCATCCACGAGGCCCTCGTCGGGACGAGCCACCACGTCCGGATCCTGCTCGAGCCCGAAGGAGGCGATGGAGGCGCACCTGCGCGGCCTCTGGGTCTCCTGCGCGCTCACGGCGATCTTCGTGGTCTTCTTCGTGCAGCGCGTCTCGACCGCGCTCGCCGAGCGCGATCTCGAGCTGCACCAGGCGCGCACCCTCGCCGCGCGGCGCGAGAAGCTCGCCGCCCTCGCGACGCTCGCCGCGGGCGCGGCGCACGAGCTCTCCACTCCGCTCGGGACGATCGCGATCATCGCGAAGGAGCTCCAGCGCACGCTCGCCGCGGACGACCGCGCCGAGGTCCAGCAGGACCTGCAGCTCGTGCGGGAGCAGGTCGCGCGCTGCCGGGGCATCCTGAACCGGATGTCCGCGCACGCCGGCGAGAACGCGGGCGAGCCCCTGGAGCGCATCACCGCGAGCGGCTGGATCACCGCGGCGCTCGACGGCTTGCCCATGCGCGAGCGCGTCCTCGTCCAGCCGCCGGAGGGCGCTCCCGTCATCGTCGGCCCTCCTCGCGCCCTCGGCGACGCCCTGCGCGGCCTGCTGAAGAACGCGCTCCAGGCGTCCGGCCCGGACGCGCCCGTCTCGCTGTGGATCGCCGGCGACGGGCAGCGCGTCCGCGCCACCGTGCGCGACCGCGGCCCCGGCATGAGCCCGCAGATCCTCGCCCGCGTGGGCGAGCCGTTCTTCACGACGAAGGGACCAGGTGACGGGATGGGGCTCGGTCTCTTCTTGACCCGCGCGCTCGCCGAGCAGCTCGGCGGCGAGTTCCACATCGCCTCGCGTCCCGGTCACGGGACCGAGGCGACCATCGAACTGCCGGCGGCCGATGCCGCCGAGAGGAGCACGTCATGACACAGCCCGAAGTGACCCGCGACAGCCTTCCGAGCATCCTCCTCGTGGACGACGACGAGGTCCTGCGCGAGCGGCTCGCGACCGCGATCCGCTCCCGCGGGTTCGAGGTCCGGACCGCGGGCAGCAGCGAGGACGCGCTGCGCGAGGTGGCGAAGGACTCGCCCGAGATGGCGGTGCTCGACCTGCGGATGCCGGGCGGGAGCGGCCTCGAGCTGCTGCGCGAGCTGAAGCGTCAGGACCCCGCGACGCGCGTCCTCATGCTGACCGGCTACGGCAGCATCGCGACGGCGGTCGAGGCGGTGCGCGAGGGCGCGATCGGCTACCTGCCGAAGCCCGCCGACGCCGACGAGATCCTGGCGGCGCTCGCCGGCACGAACACGGCGAAGGAGAAGGGCATCGACACGCCGTCGCTCGCCCGGGCCGAGTGGGAGCACATCCAGCGCGTGCTCTCCGACTGCGGCGGGAACATCTCCGAGGCCGCGCGCCGGCTCGGCATCCACCGGCGCTCGCTGCAGCGGAAGCTCCACAAGTACCCGCCGACGCGCTAGCCGGACGACCTCCGGCGGCGCCCCGGGCAGAGCCGCCGGCCGCACCCCGCGCGGGGGCGGCGGAACCGTTTCGCGCGCGCCAGGATCTCATGGTCGACGCCGGCGGCCGAACGACTCGGCGGGCGGGGAGAGATCGTCCATGGGAAACGCCACCGTCGAGGTCACGAGCGCCAACTTCAAGGACGTCGCGGAGAAGGACGGGATCGTCCTCCTCGACTGGTGGGCGGCCTGGTGTGGCCCGTGCCGCACGTTCGCGCCGACCTACGAGAAGGTCGCGGCGAAGCACCCGGACATCACGTTCGGGAAGGTCGACACGGAGGCGAGCCCCGACCTCGCGGGCGCGTTCGACATCCGCTCGATCCCGACGCTCATGATCCTCCGGGACAAGGTGCTCCTCTTCTCGCAGCCCGGGGCCCTGCCGGAGGCGGCGCTCGAGGATCTCATCCGGCAGGTCCGCGCGCTCGACATGGAGAAGGTCCGCGCGGAGCTCGCGACGCAGGAGCAGCGGAGCTCGGAGCGCCCGGCGTAGCGGCACGCCGCGTGGCGGCCCTGCCGCTCCGGTCGAAGGAAGAAGGAAGGGCGGACGGCTGGTAGCCGCCCGCCCTTCGCGCTTCACGCGGCCCGCTAGTAGCCGCGGCCGCTGCCGGGCGACGAGCCCGACGACGGCGAGCCCGAGGACGGCGAGCCCGAGACGAGCGAGCCCGAGGAGCCCGACGGCGAGCTCGAGGAGCCCGAGGAGCCCGACGGCGAGCTCGAGGAGCCCGAAGAGCCCGAGCTGCCGGAGCTCATCACGTCGATGCGCTGGACCTGACCGGTGCTCGAGAGGCTCGCGCGGACCTGGTCGCCTTCCTTGATGTCGGAGAGCGACGCCTTCTGCCCGTCCTTCATGACCTGCGTCGAGTCGCTGACCTTGAGCTGGAGCGAGAGCTGGTTCTTGGTCTGGTCGAACTTCTCGACCTTGCCGGTGACCTGCTGGCCGCTCGAGGCGGACGCGCTGCTGCCGCTCCCGAGAGTCCCCGAGGACCCCATCGACCCCGACGAGCTGGAGCCCGACCCGGTGCCCATCGAGCCGGACGAGTCCGACTTCTTGAGGGATCCGACTTCGAGGGATCCGACGCCGACGAGCCCGACGACCCGGTGCCCAGCGAGCCCGACGAGCCGCTGGAGCCCGACCCCGAGGACGTCGAGCCGCTCGAGCTGCCGCTCGAGCCACCGGCGGCCGATTGCGCGCCCGCCGGGAGCGCGATGAGAAGGCCTGCGATACCCAGACCCGTGACGATTCCCTTGCCGATCTTCATGTAAACCCCCTCGACTGCTCCGTTGGGACGGACCAGGCACACGCCATGGCGCGTCGTTGGCTTCGACTACGGTAGTGCTCGCCCCCGGACGCGACACACGGAGCGCGGAAGCGCGAGCGGAGCCGGGTGAGCTTCCAGCGGTCCCGCGGCAGGAGGTGGAGCGAGCGCGCTTCCAGGCGCGCGCGCGGTGGCGCCCGCCACGAAGGGCCCTCCCTGTCAGACCGGCTTGCTACCTGAACGTACGTGCAGCTATCGTCCAGGCCGGAGGTCCCGCCGAGCATGTCGCATCTCCCCGAGCCCGAGCAGCGCCTCGTCCTCGCGCGTCTGCGCGAGGAGATTCGCCGGATCGAGCGTCGCCCCGGCCGGAGGGATGGGCTGGTCGCGTGCGGCATCGCCGCCGTGGACGCGGCCTTGCCCGGCGGCGGCTTCCCGCGGGGCGCCCTCGCGGAGCTGGCGGGTGGCCCCGCGAGCGGGAAGACGGCGGTCGCGCTCTCGCTCGTCACGCAGCTCGGCGACTCGGACCTCTTCGCGTGGATCGACGGGCGGGGCGAGCTCTATCCGCCCGCGGCCGCGGCGAGGGGCGTGGATCTCGGACGGCTGCTCGTCGTCCGACCTCCCATGCCGGCGAGGCCGGGCGCACCCCCGCCCGGCGGCGAGCCGCCCTGGCGCGCTGCGCTCTGGGCGGCGGAGGCCGTGCTCGCGTCCGGCGCGTTCGCCGCGGTCGTCATGGACGTACCGCTGCCTGCCACGGTGCCCGCCGCCGATGCGGTCGCACGGCGGCTGCAGGCCGCGGCCGAGCGCGGAGGAGCCGTCGGGCTCTGGCTCGCCGGCTCGGCCCGCGCAGGGCTGAGGCTCCCGGCGGCGGTCCGCCTCGACCTCTCGACGATCGACGGGCGGATCGTCGCGCGCCGGGCGACCGGGGGACCGACCCCGACCGCGTCCCGCGCCGGCGGAGGCGGCCGTGCGGCGTGACGGGCCTCCCCGCGTCGTCGCGCTGGTCGTGCACGACTTGCCGCTCCAGCGCGTCGCGCGTGGTCGTGAGGCCGGGGCGGCCGCCGGGCGCGCGCCGGTCGCCGTCGCGGCGGAGGGGCGGATCGTGTGCGCGGACGCGGCGGCGCGAGCCGCGGGCGTTCGCCCGGGGGCGTCGCTCCAGGAGGCGCTCGCGGCGTGCGGCCGCCTCGCGGTGGTCCCCGCGGATCCAGCCGCCGAGCGTGCGGCGCTTCGCGCGCTCGCGGAGGCGATGCTCGGGCTCGCGCCGGTCGTCGAGCTGTGCGCGCCCGACGGGCTCCTCCTCGACGCGAGCGCCGCGCACCTCCACGTGGCGCGTCCGGGGGTGTCGGGCCGGCGCCGGCGCGCGCGCCGCCGAGGAGCTGCTGGCGCGCCTGGCGCTCGCCGCCGCGGAGCAGATGGGCTACGCCGCGCGGGCGGCGATCGCGACCGGGCGCGCGGCTGCGCTCGCGCTCGCGCGCCACGGCGAGGGGCCCGTCTGCTGGGTCCCGGCGGACGGGACCGCCCGCGCGCTCGCCGGGCTGCCCGCGTCCGCGCTCGGGGTCGGGCCGGACGTCGCGGCCCGGCTCGCTGCGCTCGGGATCGACCGCGCCGGCGGGCTCGCGCTCCTCCCCGAGGGGACGCTCGCGCACCGGTTCGGCCCCGAGGGCGTTCGCGCCGCGCGGCTCGCCCGCGGGGAGGATTCCTCGCCGCTCGTGCCGTACGTCCCGGAGACGCTGCCGGAGGAGGCGCTCGACCTCGAGGCTCCCGCGGAGACCGCCGACCCGCTGCTCTTCGGGCTGAAGCGGCTCGCGGACCGGGTGGCGGCCCGCCTCTCCGGGCGCGGCCTCGGCGCGACCCGGCTGCGGGTCGTGCTGAAGCTCGAGCCCCGCGGCGAGGAGCGCCTCGCCGTGCCGCTCGCCGCGGCCACCGCGGTCCCGGCCCGGTGGCTCTTGCCGCTCAAGGAGCACCTCTTCTCGATGCGCCTCCCGGCGGCGGTCGTCGGGCTGCGCCTGGCGGCGGTCGAGGTCGCGGCGGTCGCTCCGGAGCAGCTCGCGATCGGCGATCGCCCGGAGGCGCTCGCCGCGCTCGAGGGGGTGCTCGCGCGCCTCGCGGTGCGGCTCGGCGATCGGGCGGTGTTCGCGGCCGAGCCGGTCGAGCGCTACCGCCCCGAGGGCGCCTACCGCGCGGTCCCGTTCCGCGCGGGGGCGCGTCGCCCGCCGCCCGCGCCGTCCCCCGACGCGCCCCGCGCGGCCGACCCGCCTCCTCGCGGCCCCGGCGTCGATCGTCGCCGAGGGGGAGGGTGGCCGGCTCACCGCGTTGAGGGTGGACGGGCGCGCCCGGCCGGTGCTCGCGCTCGAGGGGCCCGAGCGGATCCGGGGCGAGTGGTGGGCGGGCCCGTTCGAGCGGGACTACTACCGCGTGAGCCTCGAGGGGCTCGGCGAGTGCTGGGTGTTCCGCGACGGCGGCGACGGCCGGCTCTACCTCCACGGCTTCTTCGACTGATGCCGCCGCCCGCCCCGACCCCCTCCGAGAAGCCGCCGCGCTACGCGGAGCTGCGCTGCAGGTCGTGCTTCTCCTTCCTCACCGGCGCGAGCCATCCGGAGGAGCTCGTGGCGCGGGCCGCGGAGCTCGGGCTCTCCGCGCTCGCCCTCGCCGACGTGAACGGCCTCTACGGGATCGTGCGCGCGCACGCCGAGGCGAAGCGCCGCGGGCTGCCGCTCGTGGTCGGGGCCGAGCTCACCGTCTCCGGCCTCGAGCTCGGGCGCGCGACGCGGCTGGTCCTGCTCGCGCAGGACCGCGAGGGGTACGCGAACCTCTGCCGGCTCGTCACGCTCGCGCATGGTGGCGAGGGCACGGGCCCGGGGGACCCCGGCGCGGAGCCCGTCGCCGCGAGGACCGCCCGCCGCGAGCGCGACGAGGTGCGGCTCGGGATCGACGACGTGCGCGGGCGCTCCGGCGGGCTGTTCGCGCTCTACCCGGGGGCGGACGGAGACGCCGCGGCGCGGCTCCACGAGGCGTTCGGAGCGCGCCTCGCGATGACGGTCGCGCGCCACCGGATCGCGGGCGAGGAGGCGCGGACGCGGGCGGCGCGGTCCGTCGCGGACCGGCTCGGGATCGCGGTCGCGGTCACGAACGACGCGCACACCCACGAGCGCGCCCGGCAGCGGCTGCAGGACGTCCTCACCTGCGTGCGGCTGGGCACGTCGGTGGACCGCGCGGGGCGCCGCCTGTTCCCGAACGCGGAGCGGACGCTCAAGGGACCGGAGGAGATGGCGCGGCTGTGGCCCGACTTCCCGGAGGGGCTCGAGAACGCGGCCGCGATCGCCGACGGGTGCCGGTTCCGGATGGAGGAGATCCGCGGCGAGCACCCGCTGCCGCCCGTGATCGTGGAGCGCGCGTCGCTCCCCGCCGGCGCCGCGGTGGCGATGTCGAGCCCCGGACAGGCGGCGCGCGAGGCGGCGATGGTGCCGGTGCCGGCTCCCCGGCTCAGGACCGCGGCGGCGCCCACGCGCGGCGCCACCCCGACCGCGACCGCGACCGCCGACCCCGACCTCGACCCCGACCTCGACCCCGACCTCGACCCCGACCTCGACCCCGACCTCGACCGACATGTCCGGCATGCCCCTCCTGCGCGAGCTCGTGCGGGAGGGAGCGCGCTGGCGTTACGGCGGCGAGCCGCCCGACGACGTGGCCCGCCAGCTCTCGAAGGAGCTCGCGCTCGTGGAGCAGCTCGGGTACGCGAGCTACTTCCTCACCGTCTGGGACGTGGTCCGGTTCGCGCGCTCCCGCGGGATCCTGTGTCAGGGGCGGGGGAGCGCCGCGAACTCCGCCGTCTGCTTCGCGCTCGGGATCACCGCCATCGACCCGGTCAGGATGGGGCTCCTCTTCGAGCGGTTCATCTCCGCCGAGCGCGGCGAGCCGCCCGACATCGACGTGGACTTCGAGCACGAGCGGCGGGAGGAGGTCCTGCAGTACGTGTACGGCCGGTACGGCCGCGACCACGCCGGGATGGTCTGCGAGGTCATCACCTACCGCGCGAAGTCCGCGCTGCGCGACGTCGGGAAGGCGCTCGGCCTCTCCCCCGCGCAGGTCGATCGGCTCGCGAAGCAGCTCGGGACGTACGACGACCTCTCGGAGGTCGGCCCCGGGCTCGTCGCGGCGGCCGGGCTCGACCAGGTCGACTCGGAGCGGGTCCGGCTCACGCTCGAGCTCGCCCGCGACCTGGTCGGCTTCCCGCGCCACCTCTCCATCCACGTCGGCGGGTTCGTGATCACGCGCCGGCCGCTCTGCGAGACGGTCCCCATCGAGCCCGCCGCGATGCCGGGGCGGACCATCGTGCAGTGGGACAAGGACGACCTCGCCGAGCTCGACCTCCTCAAGGTCGACCTGCTCGGCCTCGGGATGCTGAGCGCGCTCTCGCGGACGCTCGCGCTCCTCGCCCGCCACGAGCCGCCGCCTGCGCTCCCGACCCGCGTCCCGCACCCCGACTCGCTCGCGACCATCCCCGCCGAGGACCCCGCCGTGTACGAGATGCTGACGCGGGCGGACTCGATCGGCGTGTTCCAGGTCGAGTCCCGGGCGCAGATGTCGCTCGCGCCGCGCCTCAAGCCGAGGAACTTCTACGACCTCGTCATCTCCGTCGGGATCGTCCGCCCGGGCCCGATCCAGGGCGGCATGATCCACCCGTACCTGCGCCGGCGCGACGGGCGCGAGCAGGTGCGGTACCCCTACGCGCCGCTCGAGCCGGTCCTCGCGAAGACCCTCGGGGTGCCGCTGTTCCAGGAGCAGATCATGCGGCTCGCGGTGGTGGCGGCCGGGTTCACGCCGGGCGAGGCCGACGAGCTCCGGCGCGTCATGACGCACCGCCGCTCGCACGAGCGGATCCAGGCGATGAAGGAGCGGCTCCTCGCCGGGATGGCGGCGCGGGGCATCGCCGCCGCGGACGCCGAGGTCATCTTCAGCCAGCTGCTCGGGTTCGCCGGGTACGGGTTCCCGGAGTCCCACTCCGCGTCGTTCGCGCTGCTCGTGTACGCGTCCGCGTGGCTCAAGCGGTACCACCCGGCCGCGTTCGCCTGCGCGCTCCTCAACAGCCAGCCGATGGGGTTCTACGCCCCGCACACGCTCGTCGAGGACGCGAAGCGGCACGGCGTCGAGACGAGGGGCGTCGACGTGGCCGCGAGCGCGTGGGAGAGCACGCTCGAGGCCCCCCAGGGAGCCCCCGGAGCGGAGCGCGGCTTCGCCCCCCGCGCGGGCCCGGCGCTCCGGGTGGGCCTGCACGCGATCCGCGGGCTCCCGCGCGCGGTGGGGGACGCGATCGTCGCGGCGCGCTGCGCGGCCCCGTTCGCCTCGCTCGGCGACCTCGTCCGCCGCGCCGGCGTCTCCCGCGCGTGGCTCGTCCGGCTCGCCGAGGCGGGCGCGCTCGGAGCGCTCGCGCCGGACCGGCGCAGCGCGGTCTGGCGCAGCCTGGGGGTGGAGGCGGACGCGGGAGACCTGTTCGCCGGGGTCGGACCCCCGGAGCCCGACCCGGGGCTGCCCGAGGCCAGCGCCGCCGAGGAGGTGTCCGCGGACTTCGCCACCACCGGGCTCTCCGCGCGCGGCCACCCGATGTCCGTCCTCCGCCCCGCGCTCGCCTCCGGCCGCATCCGCACCGCGCGCGAGCTCATGCGCCTGCCGGACCGGACGCCGGTCGAGGTGGCCGGGCTCGTCATCGTGCGGCAGCGGCCCGAGACGGCGGCCGGCATCGTGTTCGTCTCGCTCGAGGACGAGACCGGGATCGCGAACCTCGTCGTGTTCCCGGACGTCTACGAGCGCTGCCGCACCGTCGTCCGCGGGGCGCCGTACCTCGTCGCGCGGGGACGGCTCGAGCGGAGCGGGGCCGTCGTGAACGTCCGGGTCGAGTCCGTCGCGCCGCTGGCGCTCGCGCCCGCCGTCGGGCGGCGCGCGCGGGAGTTCCGCTGACGGAGGCCCGCTGCGCCGGGCGCGCGCCGCGGCGGGGGCGCTCAGGGGCAGAGCTCGAACGGGACGCGCGGCGGGCTCGCGCCGTACGCACCCGCGAACACCCGCAGCGGGCGCGCGTCGCCGCCGACGAACAGCGAGAACTCGGCGCAGCCGCCCTGCCAGTCGAACCCGGACTCGCCGGCCCTCGGATCGCCGACGAACGAGAACGCGATCTCGCCTCCCTGCGCCCGGAACGCGTCCGGCGTCAGCCCCACCGCCGCCACGCCGCGCACCCGCGACGACTCGACCCGGCCCTCGAACACCTGGCGGGTCTCCGCCCGGGCGCGCAGGTGCCACCCCGCCCCGTCGTGCCACACGAGGTACGCGTCGGCGGGCCCGGGGTCCGCGATTGGCCGCCCGTCCTCCGTGCGGTAGCTGTGGACGGCGCCGCGAGAGAAGCACGACGCGAGCAGGAGCGAGACGACGACGAGCGACGATCGGCCGCGCATGGAGTCCCCCCGAGACAAGCTCGGGAGGGCCTCCGGCGCGTGCAACCGTCCTCCGGAGCCGCTCCTTGGGAGCCGCCCGCGGCGGCGGACTGCTTCGCCTCGCGACGGCTGAGGGCTTCGGGATGCGCTCTAGCTGCAGCCCGTCGTCGACCCGCAGTTCAGGCACTTGTAGCAGGCGCCGTTCCGCACCGTGATCGACCCGCAGGTGGGGCAGGGCGGTGCGTCCGTCTGCCGCTCGACGGTCCCGTTCGTCCGCGGAGGGTCCGTCATCGCCGGCTTCGCCTCGATGGTCTTCTGCGCCGCGCGCTTCGGGGAAGCCGGCTCGACGCCGGGCAGGTACGGCTGCGTCTGCCCCCCGTCCTCGGCCGGCAGGAACTTCAGCGCGAGCCACCGGAAGATGTAGTCGGTGATCGACTTCGCGATCGGGATCTCCGGGTTGCCGGTGAAGCCCGACGGCTCGAACCGCGTGTGGCTGAACTTGTCCGCGAGGACCTTGAGCGGGACGCCGTACTGGAGCGACATCGAGATCATCGTCGCGAAGTTGTCCATGAGGCCCGAGACGACGGACCCCTCCTTCGCCATCGTCACGAACAGCTCGCCGGGGGTGCCGTCGTCGTACATGCCGACGGTCATGTAGCCCTCGTGCCCGCCGATCGAGAACTTGTGCGTGATGGACCGGCGCTCGTCGGGGAGGCGGCGGCGCGCGAGGCGCAGCTCGTCCTTCTGCTCCTTCGCCCCGTCCTCCTTCTTCGTGTTCAGCGGCTGGCTCCGCTTGCAGCCGTCGCGGTACACGGCGATGGCCTTGAGCCCGAGCTTCCACGCCTCCAGGTACGCCGTCTCGATGTCCTGCGGCGTCGCGCTCGGCGGCATGTTGACGGTCTTGGAGATGGCGCCCGAGAGGAAGGGCTGGACCGCGCCCATCATCCGGATGTGGCCCATGTAGTGGATCGAGCGCGTGCCGTTGTGCGGCTTGAACGCGCAGTCGAAGACGGGCAGGTCCTCGGAGTCGAGGCCGGGGGCCCCCTCGATCGTCTCCATCTCGTCGATGAACTGGAGGACCGACGAGATCGTCTCCGCGGAGTAGCCGAGCCGCTGGAGCGCGGCGGGACCGTGTTGTTCACGATCTTGAGGACGCCGCCGCCGACGAGCTTCTTGTACTTCACGAGGGCGATGTCCGGCTCGATGCCCGTCGTGTCGCAGTCCATCATGAACCCGATGGTCCCGGTCGGCGCGAGCACCGTGACCTGGGCGTTGCGGAAGCCGCTGGCGGAGCCGGTGCGGAGCGCGTCGGACCACCCGTCGCGCGCGGCGGCGAGCAGGTCGCCGTCGACGAGCGTCGGGTCGATGCGATCGACCTGCTGCGCGTGCTTGCGCACGACGCCGAGGAACGGCTCGCGGTTCCGCTCGTAGCCGGCGAACGGCCCCATCTGGTCGGCGATGCGCGCGCTCATCGCGTAGGCCTCGCCCGTCATGAGCGCGGTGATCGCCGCCGCGTAGGCCCGCCCGCCGTCCGAGTCGTAGGGCCGGCCGCTCGCCATGAGGAGCGCGCCGAGGTTCGCGTACCCGAGCCCGAGCGGCCGGTACTCGTCGCTGTTCTTGCCGATGGCGGGGGTGGGGTAGCGGGCGTTGGAGACGAGGATCTCCTGCGCCAGGATGGTGAGGTCCACCGCGCGCTTGAACGAGTCCGCGTCGAACCCGCCGCCGATCGCCCGGAAGTGCATCAGGTTCAGGGAGGCGAGGTTGCAGGCGGTGTCGTCGAGGAACATGTACTCCGAGCACGGGTTCGACGCGTTGATCCGATCCGACGACGGGCAGGTGTGCCAGGCGTTGATCGTCGTGTCGAACTGCATCCCCGGGTCGCCGCAGAGCCAGGCGGCCTCGGTCACCTTCTGCATGAGCTCTCGCGCGCGGATCGTCTCGACGACCTTGCCGTCGATCCGGTTCGTGAGCGCCCACTCCCGGTCCTCGATCACCGCGCGCATGAACGCGTCGGTGACGCGGAGCGAGTGGTTCGCGTTCTGGAAGAACACCGAGTCGTAGGCCCCGCCCTTCACGTTGAAGCCGCCGTCGTAGCCGGCGTCGATCAGCGCCCAGGCCTTCTTCTCCTCGTCCGCCTTGCAGGAGACGAACTCGGCCGCGTCCGGGTGGTCCGCGTCCAGGATCACCATCTTCGCCGCGCGCCGCGTCTTGCCGCCCGACTTGATGACGCCGGCGAAGGCGTCGAAGCCGCGCATGAAGGAGACGGGGCCCGAGGCCTCGCCGCCGCCCGAGAGCCGCTCCTTGGAGGAGCGGATCTTCGAGAGGTTCGACCCGGCGCCCGAGCCGTACTTGAAGAGCATGCCCTCGGTGTGCGCGAGCTTCAGGATCGAGTCCATCGAGTCGCCGACGGAGTTGATGAAGCACGCGGAGCACTGCGGGTGCTCCTCCACGCCGACGTTGAACCAGACCGGCGAGTTGAAGGACATCTTCTGGCGGTAGATGAGGTGCGAGAGCTCGGCCTCGAACGTGACCGCGTCCTCCTCCGAGACGAAGTAGCCGTCCTTGCGGCCCCACGCGCCGATCGTCTGCACGACGCGCGACACGAGCTGCTTCACCGACCGCTCGCGAGACGCGCCGCCGAGCGTGCCGCGGAAGTACTTCGACGCGACGACGTTCGTGGCGAGCAGGGACCAGGTCTTCGGGACCTCGACGTCCTTCTGCTCGAAGATGACCGCGCCGCCCTCGCCGGTGATCTGCGCGGTGCGGGTCTCCCAGGCGAGCTCCTCGGCGGGATCGACGCCCGGCGTGGTGAAGAACCGCTCGATCGCGAGCCCGCGACGCGGCGCCTTCTTGTGGGTCCTCGAGCCCTTCGCCTTCTGCCCCGAGACTTCACGCTCCATCATCGTTCTTCCTCCACCCAGGGCGGCCCTCGCGGCCCTCGGGCAAACGCCTGCCCCATCGGAGGGGGTGCGTATGCACCTCCTCCGTCCGTACTGCCTCTGGCCGGCCCGCGATCGTGTGAACCAGAGGCTATCGCAATGTTTTTGGCGTGCTCCCCCTCGACCTGCCCGCCGCCGCCTACCTCCTGGCCCCGCCCGCACTCGGCAGAGCGCCGGGAAGGCACTCTAGCAGCCGAGCCCTATGTGTCAACGGCACTACCACAACATATGGTGCAATACGTTTAGGTGCCCACAACATCCGGGGTTTTTCCCCTGAACCCCTGTGGGGAGTACCCGGCGACGGAGGCGGACGATATCGGCGAGGTCTGACATCGGCGCGCGTCGACGGTGGGCGCGGGCGCGAGGGCCGCGCGGCCCGGGGCGCGCGATGGCTCCGCCGTACCGCGCGTGTTAAAAGCCCCGTCCCCCCATGGCCGACGCGAACGCGCACATCCGCAATTTCTCCATCATCGCGCACATCGATCACGGGAAGTCGACGCTCGCGGATCGCCTGCTCGAGGCGACCGGGACGGTCTCGAAGCGCGACGCGCAGGCCCAGTTCCTCGACAACATGGAGCTCGAGCGCGAGCGCGGGATCACCATCAAGGCCCAGACGGTGCGGATGACCTACCGCGCCCGCGACGGGAAGGACTACGAGCTCAACCTGATCGACACCCCCGGGCACGTGGACTTCGCGTACGAGGTCTCGCGCTCGCTCGCGGCCTGCGAGGGGGCCGTCCTCGTCGTCGACGCGAGCCAGGGGGTCGAGGCCCAGACGCTCGCGAACGTCTACCAGGCGCTCGATCACGACCTCGAGATCATCCCGGTCATCAACAAGATCGACCTGCCCTCGGCCGACGTGGAGGGGGTCCGGCGCGAGATCGAGGAGGTCATCGGGCTCGACGCGAAGGACGCGGTGCCGACCTCCGCCAAGGAGGGCATCGGCATCGTCGAGATCCTCGAGCAGATCGTCCAGAAGGTCCCGGCGCCGGACGGAGACCCCGACGCGCCGCTCAAGGCGATCATCTTCGACTCCTGGTACGACACCTACCGCGGCGTCGTCATGCTGGTCCGCGTCTTCGAGGGCACCCTCGCGACGAAGCAGAAGATCCAGCTCTGGTCGAACAAGCGGGACTTCGAGGTGCAGGAGCTGGGCATCTTCGCCCCGTTCTCGCGTCCGGTGGCGAAGCTCATCGCGGGCGAGGTCGGGATCGTCGTCGCGAACGTGAAGGACGTCCACGACGCGAAGGTCGGCGACACGATCACCGAGCTGGGCAAGCCCACCGCCGAGCCGTTCCCCGACTTCAAGGTCATGAAGCCGATGGTCTTCGCCGGCGTCTTCCCCATCGACGCCGCCGACTACGACAACCTGCGCGACGCGCTCACGAAGCTCCGCCTGAACGACTCCGCCTTCACCTTCGAGCCGGAGACCTCGCAGGCGCTCGGCTTCGGCTTCCGCTGCGGCTACCTCGGCCTGCTGCACCTGGAGATCGTGCACGAGCGGCTCGAGCGCGAGTACGAGCTCGCGCTCATCACCACCGCGCCGTCCGTCGTGTACCGGGTCACGGACACGCAGGGAGCCGTGGTCGAGATCGACAGCCCGGCCAAGCTGCCGCCCATCCAGAAGATCGCGAAGCTCGAGGAGCCCATCCTCGTCTGCCACATCCACGGCCGCACCGACGACGTGGGCGCGATCCTGAAGCTCTGCCAGGACCGCCGCGGCGTGCAGCGCGACCTCAAGTACATCGGCACGCGGCGCGTCCAGATCACCTACGACCTCCCGCTCGCCGAGGTCGTCTTCGACTTCTTCGACAAGCTGAAGAGCATCTCGCGCGGCTACGCCAGCCTCGACTACGAGCTGAAGGGGTACGAGGAGGCCGACCTCGTGAAGCTCGACTTCCTCCTCAACGGCGAGCCGGTGGACGCGCTCAGCATCATCGTGCACCGCGAGCACGCCTACCAGCGCGGCCGCGAGCTGTGCGCGCGCCTCAAGACGGTGATCCCGAAGCAGATGTACGAGGTCGCGATCCAGGCGGCGATCGGGGCGAAGATCATCTCGCGCGAGACGGTGAAGGCCTTCCGCAAGAACGTCCTCGCGAAGTGCTACGGTGGCGACATCTCCCGCAAGCGCAAGCTCCTCGAGAAGCAGAAGGAGGGCAAGAAGCGCATGAAGCAGGTGGGCTCCGTGGAGATCCCCCAGGAGGCGTTCCTCGCCGTGCTGAAGGTGGAGGAGTAGCCGCCGGCTTGCCCGACCCCGTGCGCAAGCTCGAGCGGGCCCGGCGGGACGCGCGCCGGTTCGCGGCGGACGCGCGGCGCCTCGCCGCCCGCGCCGGCGCGCGCCTCCCGAAGGGCGTCCGCGAGGAGGTCGCGGCGGCCTGCGACGAGGTCGACGCCGTCGCGAAGGGGGGGGACCCCGAGCGCCTGTCGGCGGCCCTGCACGCGCTCGACGGGCTCTGGAACGACCACCTCGCCGCGCTCGGGAAGCCGGCCTGGCGCGAGTACGCCGAGGTCGTGCTCGCCGCGGTCGCGCTCGCGCTGCTCGTCCGCGCCTTCGTGTTCGAGGCCTATCGCATCCCGTCCGGCTCGATGGCCCCGACGCTGCTCGCCGGCGATCACGTCCTCGTGTCGAAGCTCGCGTACGGGCTGCGCGTCCCGCTCCTCGGCGCGCGCCTCGCCGGGACGCCGCCGCGCCGCGGCGACGTGATCGTGTTCGAGAGCCCCCGCGCTCCCGGGGCGGACCTCGTGAAGCGGGTCGCGGGCGTCCCGGGCGACGTCGTCGAGCTGCGCGAGGAGGTCCTGCTCGTGAACGGCGTCCCCCAGCCGAGGACGCCCGAGGGCGAGGTCGCCTTCGAGGAGCGGAGCGCGGCGACCGGCGCCCTCGTCGTCGAGACCTGCCGGCGCTACCGCGAGGCCCTCGCCCGCGGCCCCCTCTCCTCCGGCGGCGACGGCGCGGCCGCGCTCGAGGCGAGGTGGGACGCCGCCGCGGCCGCCGGCGTCGCCACGTACGAGGTGCTGCAGTGCAACCCCACCCGCCCGGCGTCGCGGCAGGGCCCGTACCAGGTCGTCGCGCCCGGGCACCTCTTCGTGCTCGGGGACAACCGCGACCGCTCCGCCGACGGCCGCGCCGCCGGCGGCTCCCAGGTCCCGCTCGAGCGGGTGCGGGGGAGGGTGAGCGTCGTCTTCTTCAGCTGGGCGGACCGGGGCGCCACGTCGCGCGGGGGCCCACGGCTCGGCCGGATGTTCAAGCGGGTCGAGTAGGTCCCGGGACGCCTGCGGCATCGGAGCGCCGCCGGCCGTCCTTTTCAAACCGGCCGAGTAGCGCTAAAAGCTCCACCCTGAATGAGCAGTCCAGCGTCGTCTCCGAGACCTCGGCGCGGTGAGCGCGGCGGCATCTCGTGGGTCAGCCTCGTCCTGCTCGTCCTCGTGGTGGGCAGCGCGTACCTCGCGTGGATCTGGGTCCCGATCTACTTCGACCACTACACCGTGAAGCAGGTCGTCCGGGACTTCATGAACCAGGCGGTCAAGAACTCCGACGACGCCGCGCTGCGGCGCGACATGGTGCTCAAGATCGAGTCGCTCGCCTCGGTCCCCGGGGTGGACGCGTCCGGGCGCCCGATCCGCGTCCCGGCGGTCACGCTCGACGAGCGCGGCGTCACCTGGCAGCGTGACGCCTCGGCCCGGACGCTCCACGTCTCGTTCGACTACGAGCGCCAGGTCGTCTATCCGCTGATCGATCGGGCGGAGGTGAAGGTCTTCACGGTCGAGGAGGACAACGATCTGACGCCGCCCAACTGGGGACCCGTACGCTGAGGGAGGACCGATGAACGCACAGGACATCGACCGGGCGGTGCGTCGCCTGGGCCGCGAGATCGCGGAGCGCGCGACCTCGGCCGGCGCGGCGAACGACCTCGCGATCGTGGGGATCCGCCGCGGCGGCGTGCACCTCGGGCAGCGCCTGCGGGCCGAGCTCTCGCGCGCGCTCGGGAAGGAGCCGCCGTTCGGCACGCTCGACATCGCGCTCTACCGCGACGACCTGGCGGAGAAGGGCGCCGTGCCCGTGATCGGCCCGACCGACGTCGCGTTCTCGGTGGACGGCAAGACGATCGTGCTCGTGGACGACGTGCTCTACACCGGGCGGACCGTCCGGGCCGCGCTCGACGAGATCGTGGACTTCGGGCGCCCGCGCCGCGTCTGGCTCGCCGTGCTCGTGGACCGGGGCGGCCGCGAGCTGCCGATCGCCGCCGACTTCGCCGGCGCGCGCCTCGAGGTTCCGCAGGACCAGGACGTCCAGGTGCGGCTGCGCGACGCAGGCGCACCCGAGGACTGCGTCGTCGTCAAGCCGAGGAGGGGGACGTGATCGGCCGACACAGGCACTGCATCGCGCTGGAGGAGTACTCCCGGGAGGAGATCCTCGAGGTGATCGACCTCGCGGTCTCGATGAAGGAGGTGCTCCAGCGTCCGATCAAGAAGGTCCCGTCGCTGCGCGGCAAGAGCGTGGTGAACCTCTTCTTCGAGGCCTCGACGCGGACCCGCAGCTCGTTCGAGATCGCCGCGAAGGTGCTCTCGGCGGACGCCCTCAACTGGACCTCGGCGTCGTCCTCCGTGACGAAGGGCGAGACGCTCGTCGACACCGCCCGGAACCTCGAGGCGATGAAGCCGGACGTGCTCGTCATCCGGCACTCGGCCGGCGGCGCGCCGCGCCTCGTCGCGGAGCACGTCGGCTGCTCGGTCGTGTCGGCGGGCGACGGCGCGCACGAGCACCCGACCCAGGGGCTGCTCGACTGCTTCACGCTGCGCGAGAAGCTCGGGCCCCTCGACGGCAAGACCGTCGCGATCGTCGGGGACATCAGCCACTCGCGGGTGGCGCGCTCGGACCTGCACGCCCTCCCGAAGCTCGGCGCGAAGGTCCGGCTCTGCGGCCCGCCGACGATGATCCCGGCGGGCGTGGAGCGGCTCGGGGCCACCGTCCACTACGACCTGCGCGAGGCGGTCGAGGGGGCGGACGCGGTGATCATGCTCCGCATCCAGCACGAGCGCATCGGCGACCCGCTCATCCCGAACACGCGCGAGTACTCGAAGTACTGGGGGCTCGGCGTGAAGAAGGCGAGCGAGTGGCTGAAGCCCTCCTGCGTGATCCTCCACCCCGGGCCGATCAACCGGGGGGTCGAGCTCGCGCCCGAGGTCGCCGACGGCCCGCGCAGCCTCATCCTCGACCAGGTCCAGAACGGGGTCGCGGTCCGCATGGCGGTGCTGTACCTGCTCGCCGGCGGCCGGCCCGCGGACGGCGCCGAGGGAAAGGGGTCGGCAGGTCATGTCTGAGACGCTCTTCATCGAGGGTGGGCGGGTGATCGACCCGGCGAACGGGGTCGACGGCGTCCGCACGGTCGTCGTCCGCGACGGGCGGATCGCCGAGATCGCCGAGCGGCTCGAGCGCCCCCGCGACGCCCGCGCCGTGGACGCGCGCGGCAAGTGGGTGACCCCGGGGTTCGTGGACCTCCACGTGCACCTCCGGGAGCCCGGGCAGGAGTACAAGGAGACCGTCGAGACGGGCGCGCGCGCCGCGGTCGCCGGCGGGTTCACGAGCATCTGCGCGATGCCGAACACGAAGCCGGTGAACGACAACGCCTCGGTCACCGAGCTCGTCCTCGCCCGCGCCGCCGCGGCGGGGCTCGCCCGCGTCCTCCCGGTCGGCTGCATCTCCCGGGGACAGGGGGGCGAGGAGCTCGCCGAGTACGGGGAGCTGAAGGCCGCGGGCTGCGTCGCCGTGAGCGACGACGGCAAGCCGGTCGTGTCGTCCGCCCTCATGCGGCGCGCGCTCGAGTACGCCCGCGCGTTCGGCCTCACGGTGGCGGTCCACGAGGAGGACCCGCTCCTCGCCGGCAAGGGCGTGATGCACGAGGGGCCGACCGCCACCCGCCTCGGCCTCAAGGGGATCCCGGCCGCCGCCGAGGACGTGATGGTCCTCCGCGACCTCGCGCTCCTCGAGCTGACCGGGGGCCGGCTGCACGTCCAGCACGTCTCGACCCTGGGCGCGGTGCGCGCGCTCCGCGAGGCGAAGCGGCGGGGCCTCGCCGTCACGGCGGAGGCTGCGCCCCACCACCTGGCGCTCGTGGACGAGGACGTCGCGGGCTCCGGCTACTCCACCGACTTCAAGATGAACCCGCCGCTCCGCTCCGCGGCGGACGTCGAGGCCGTGCGCGAGGGCGTGGCCGACGGTACGATCGACGCCATCGCGACGGACCACGCGCCGCACTCCGCGGTCGAGAAGGACCTGGAGTTCGACGCGGCCATGAACGGCGTCGTCGGGCTCGAGACCGCGTTCCCCGTCTGCCTGGAGCTCGTCCGGAAGGGCGTGCTCCCGGAGCGCCGGCTGGTCGAGGCGCTGACCGCCGGACCGGCGCGCGCCTTCGCGCTCGCGGCGGGGACGCTGTCGCGGGGCGCGGCGGCGGACGTGGCGGTCCTCGACCCGACCGCGGACTGGGTGGTGGACCCGGCGCGGTTCCGGTCGAAGGGCCGGAACACGCCGTGGAAGGGGAAGCGGGTTGTCGGACGTTGCGTGTACACCATCGTGGGCGGCCGGATCGTCCACGAGGAGGGTAAGGCGGAAAGATGACGAAGCGGGCGATCCTGGCGCTGGCGGACGGCACCACCTTCGAGGGCGTCTCCTTCGGCGCCGCCGGGGAGTCGACCGGCGAGGTGGTGTTCAACACGTCGATGACCGGGTACCAGGAGATCCTCACGGATCCGTCGTACGTCGGGCAGATGGTCTGCATGACGTACCCGGAGCAGGGGAACTACGGGGTGACCTCGGCGGACGCCGAGTCGGCCCGGCCGCACGCGACCGGGTTCATCGTCCGGCACCACGCGGCGGAGCCCTCGAACTTCCGCGCGGAGCAGGGCATCGGCGCCTACCTCGCCGGGCACGGGATCGTCGGGATCTCCGGGATCGACACGCGGCGACTCACGAAGCACATCCGCACCGCGGGCGCGCAGATGGGCGTCATCTCGACGGAGGGGTCGGCGCAGGCGCTCGTCGCCCGCGCGAAGGCGATGCCCGGGATGGAGGGGCAGGACCTCGCGACCCGCATCTCCACCCGGTCGCGCTACGAGTGGCGGGAGAAGGGCGCCGATCTCTGGACCGACGCGGAGCGGACGCAGGAGAGCGCGCCGCGGTTCCACGTCGTCGCGTTCGACTGGGGGCTCAAGCGCGCGATGCTGCGGGTCCTCGCGGAGCAGGGCTGCCGGATCACGGTCGTCCCGGCCCAGACGACCGCCGAGGAGGCCCTCGCGCTGAAGCCGGACGGCATCTTCCTCACGAACGGCCCGGGAGATCCCGCGGCGGTCGTGGGGGGGCGCGACGCCGTCGCGGGCCTGCTCGGGAAGGTGCCGGTCTTCGGCATCTGCCTCGGCCACCAGATCCTCGCGCTCGCCATCGGCGCCCGCACCTACAAGCTCAAGTTCGGGCACCGCGGCGCGAACCAGCCGGTGAAGGAGCTCGCCACCGGGAAGGTCGACATCACCGCCCAGAACCACGGGTTCGCGGTGGACGACGAGAGCCTCGGGAAGCGGGCGAAGGTCACGCACGTGAACCTGAACGACGGGACGGTGGAGGGCCTCGAGGTCCTCGACGCTCCGGCGTTCAGCGTCCAGTACCACCCCGAGTCGTCGCCCGGCCCCCACGACGCTCGCCACCTGTTCGCGCGGTTCGTCGAGATGATGGAGCGCCGGCGATGACCCTGCAGGAGCTCCACGAGAGGCTCCTCTCGTGGGCATCCGCCGCGCCGCGCGAGCAGGAGCTCCTGCAGGCGAAGCGGCAGCACTTCGAGCGCTACGGCGAGCCCCACGAGGAGGACCGGTCGTACGAGATCCGCGTGAACGGGATGCTCGACGAGTACCTGTACGACTACAGGCCGACCGGCGGCCTCGGCACGACCGTCGAGCGGTTCGTCGAGGCCGAGGGGCCGTCCCTCTCCCCGGCGGAGCTCCAGGCCTACCGCGCGCTCTCCGAGAGCGTGCACGGGCTCTTCGAGGTCCGGAAGATCAAGGACGGCCGGGTGCGCCTCCGGGACGTGTTCACCGGCCGGGACCTCGAGGTCACCGAGCGGCGGCAGGTCGCCGGGCTCGACAAGGACGATCTGATCGAGTCGCGGCTCCTCCCGTTCGACGGGGCGCTCTACTTCTCGGGCGCGTTCCTGTACCACCCCCGCGAGGCTCGAAAGGTGATCCTCGCGGAGGTGAAGCGGATGAGGAAGGCCGCTCCGCGCGGGGAGGCCATCGACGTGAAGCCGTTCCTCGCGCAGCTCTCCCGGATGGCGCTGAAGATGGAGCGGTACCGGAACGTCCGGCTCGAGTCGATCTACGACTTCTCGCCGGAGGCGCGGACCTGGACCCCGCGCCCGCCGACGACGAAGGAGCCCGGGTAGCGGCTCGCGGCGCGAGGGTGCCTAGAGCAGCCGGTCGGCCACGGCCTCCTTGCGGTGCGCCTTCGCGAGGTCCTCGGGCGTGAGCCCAGCCTCCTCCATCACGCGCCGGGTCGTGACGATCGGCGCCTTCGCGGAGACGGCGAGGGCGACGGACTCGGAGGGGCTCCCGCGCAGCTCGACCGGCCGGCCTCCCTGCGTGAGGCGGACCCGGGCGCTCGTGCGCGACTCCTCCGCGCGCTCGATCTCGACCTCGGAGATCCGCGCTCCGAGCGCCTCGATCACCTGGCCGAGCAGGCCCGGGCGGCGCAGCTCCCCGTGCGGCTCGCCCATCCCGGTGGCCGGGATGACGAGCGGGAGGAGCGTTCGCGCGCCCTTCTCCCGGAGCACGAGGACGGCCGCCGCGCCCTCGCCCATCGGCACGACGCCCACGACCTCCAGCTCGACGCGCGCCGCTCCGTCTCCCGCCCGCGGGCGCGCCGCCGCCGCGGTGAGCGCAAGGAGCGCCAGCCCTGCGACCGGCAACACCCTGAGCGCGGAAGGAGACATGCCTCCAATCTGGGGTGCTCCCCGCGAGGCGCGCCCGCGCGCCGACGCCCCCGGAGGTGGGGGGCTGGTCCCGGCGACCGGGCGGCGCCAACGTCGGGCGTGGACTTCTCCCTCCTCGAGTCCGTGCCGGACGCGATGGTGATCGCCGACGAGGCGGGAGTCATCGTGCACGTCAACTCCTCGGGCGAGCGGCTGTTCGGCTGGGCGCAGGGCGAGCTCGTGGGGCAACCCGTCGAGGTGCTGCTCCCCGCGCGCTTCCGGCCGATGCACCAGGTGCACCGCGCCGGGTATCACGCGGCGCCCCGCGCCCGCCCCATGGGGCTCGGCCTCGACCTCTCCGGGCTGAAGAAGGACGGCGGCGAGTTCGCCGCCGAGATCAGCCTCTCGCCGCTCGTCGTGGACGGCCGGCCCTGCGTCATCGCGGCGGTGCGCGACGTCACCGAGCGCAAGCGCCTCGAGGACCGGGCGCGCCTGCTGCGCCGGGCCCAGGAGGAGGTCCGCGAGCGGGACGAGTTCCTCTCGATCGCCTCGCACGAGCTCCGCACGCCCGTGGCCGCGCTCCAGCTCCAGCTGCAGATGCTCCACCGCGCCGCGCAGCGCTCCGTCGAGGAGCTGCCGCGCGCGCTCGACGCGAAGGTCGACGCGCTCGAGCGGCAGACCCGGCGGATCGGCGTGCTCGTGGGCGAGCTGCTCGACGTCTCCCGGATGCGGCTCGGACGCCTCGAGCTCGCGCGGGAGCCGGCCGATCTGTCCGACATCGCGAGGGACACGGTCGCGCACGTGCGCGACGAGCTCGAGCGGTCGGGGTCGCGGCTCGTGCTCGACCTCGCGCCGACGCCGGGCTCGTTCGATCGGTCGCGCATGGAGCAGGTGATCACGAACCTCCTCGCGAACGCGGTGAAGTTCGGGCAGGGGAAGCCCGTCTCGCTCCAGGTCGCTCCCGACGAGTCGCGCGCCCGCCTGCGCGTGACCGATCGCGGGATCGGGATCCCCGCCGAGGATCAGTCCCGGGTGTTCGACCGGTTCGAGCGCGCCGTCGCCGCGCAGCACTTCGGCGGGCTCGGCCTCGGGCTGTACATCGCCCGGCAGATCGTGGACGCGCACGGCGGGGAGATCCGGGTGGAGAGCGCGCCGGGAGCGGGGACCTCGTTCATCGTCCTCGTCCCCAGGGACGCGCCGGGCCTCGAGGCCGCGCCCGCCGCCGCCGGCGCTTGACGGGGCGGCGGCCACGGGGGGACGCTCCGCCGCCGTGAAGCTCCTCGTCGTCAACGCGGACGATCTCGGCTACGACCCCGCCATCGACCGCGGCATCCTCGAGGCGCACGCCCGCGGGATCGTGACGTCCGCCACGGCCATGGTCGACACGCCCTTCGCCGCGGAGGCCCTGCGCGACGCCCCGCGGTCGCTCGGGGTCGGGCTCCACGCGGTGGTCGATCCCGGGCTCGGACGGGCCGCGGCCGAGCGGGCGCTCCTGCGCCAGCTCGAGCGGTTCGAGGCGCTGCGCGGCGCTCCTCCGACCCACCTCGACAGCCACAAGCACGCCCACGCGCACCCCGCGCTCCTCGCCGCCTTCGGCGCCGTCGCCCGGGAGCGCGGGTTGCCGGTCCGCGCGCTCGACGCGAGCACGCGCGCGGCGCTGCGCGCGGCGGGCGTGCTGACGGCGGACGCGTTCCTCGGGGACGCGGCGCGGCGCCCCGCGTGGACGGAGGAGGCGCTCCTCGCCGCGCTCGCGCCCGTCGGCGAGGGCCTCACCGAGCTCATGGCGCACCCGGGGTACACCCCCTCGGTCGTCCGGACGAGCTTCGGGCCCGAGCGGGAGGTCGAGCTGCGCGCGCTGTGCGCGCCCTCGGCCCGGGCGCTCGTCGAGCGCTCCGGGATACGCCTGTGCCATTACGCGCAGGCCCGTGCGTACCTCACGCAGGGCGTCACGGGAGCGTGAGCCGGCGGCCGATCGTCGACCGCTCGGGTCGTCGAAAAGCGCGTACTTTCGGTCTTTTGGGCGAGGGTTTCCGCCTTTACACCCCCGGGTGCCGATGGTAAGACGCGGCTCCCGAACCCCCACCTCAGGAACGCCCGCGATGGCCGATGCAAAGCCGGTGGTGCCCAAGGACGGTGCGAAGATCACGCTCGCGGGGGGAAGCTCGACGTCCCCGACCGGCCGATCATCCCCTTCATCGAGGGGGACGGGACCGGTCGCGACATCTGGCGGGCCTCCGTCCGCGTGCTCGACGCGGCGGTGGAGCGGGCGTACCGGGGCAAGCGCAAGATCGCCTGGACCGAGGTGTTCGCCGGGGAGAAGGCCTTCACGAAGTTCAACAGCTGGCTCCCCGACGAGACCATCGAGGCGTTCCGCGAGTACCTCATCGGCATCAAGGGTCCGCTGACCACGCCCATCGGCGGTGGCATCCGATCGCTCAACGTCGCGCTGCGCCAGCTCCTCGACCTCTACGTCTGCCTGCGCCCGGTGCGCTGGTTCCGCGGCGTGCCCTCGCCCGTGAAGAACCCGCAGAAGGTCGACACGGTGATCTTCCGCGAGAACACGGAGGACATCTACGCCGGGATCGAGTGGGAGGCGGGCTCGGAGCAGGTGAAGAAGCTCCTCGCCTTCCTCGAGCGGGAGTTCCCGCGCGAGTACAAGAAGATCCGGTTCCCGGCGACGAGCGGGATCGGCCTCAAGCCCGTCTCGCGCGAGGGCACGGAGCGCCTCGTCCGCGCCGCCATCGAGTACGCCATCCGCCTGAAGCGGAAGAGCGTCACGTTCGTGCACAAGGGCAACATCATGAAGTTCACGGAGGGCGCGTTCCGCAACTACGGCTACGCGCTCGCCGAGCGGGAGTTCGGGGGCAAGGTCTACACCTGGGAGCAGTGGGAGCGGACGAAGGCGTCGCGCGGCGAGGAGGCGGCGAGCGTCGAGCAGAAGGCCGCGCTCGCGAGCGGCAAGATCCTCGTCAAGGACGCGATCGCCGACATCACGCTCCAGCAGATCCTGACCCGCCCCGAGGAGTTCGACGTCGTCGCGACGCTGAACCTGAACGGCGACTACCTCTCCGACGCGCTCGCGGCGCAGGTCGGCGGCATCGGGATCGCGCCGGGCGGCAACGCGAACTACGTCACCGGCCACGCGATCTTCGAGGCGACGCACGGCACCGCCCCGAAGTACGCCGACCTCGACAAGGTGAACCCCGGGTCGGTGATCCTCTCGGGCGAGATGATGTTCCGCCACCTCGGCTGGAACGAGGCGGCGGACCTCATCATCAAGGGCATGGACGGGGCGATCACCGCGCACCGGGTCACCTACGACTTCGCGCGCCTCATGAAGCAGGAGGGGGTCGCGGACGCCGTCGAGGTGAAGTGCTCGGAGTTCGGCGACGAGATCATCAGGCACATGTAGGCGGGGCTCGGCCCCTCGGCTCGAACGGAGACGGCGACCATGGCTGCTCGGAAGAAGATCGCGCTGATCGGCGCTGGCCAGATCGGCGGCACGATGGCGCTGCTGTGCGGACAGCGGAGCCTCGGCGACGTGGTGCTCGTCGACATCATGGAGGGCGTCGCGAAGGGCAAGGCCCTCGACCTCCAGCAGACCCGCGGGATCCTGAAGTTCGACGTGGACGTGACCGGGGGCGGGACGACCGACTACTCGATCATCAAGGGCGCGGACGTCTGCATCGTGACCGCCGGCGTGCCCCGCAAGCCGGGGATGAGCCGCGACGACCTCCTCAAGGTCAACCTCGAGGCGATCACCAAGGTCGCGCAGGGCATCAAGCAGCACGCGCCGAACGCGTTCGTGATCGTGGTGACGAACCCGCTCGATTCGATGGTCTACGCCATGTACAAGATCACCGGCTTCCCGAAGAGCCGGGTGGTCGGCATGGCGGGCGTGCTCGACACCGCCCGGTTCCAGTTCTTCGTCGCGGAGGCGGCCGGCTGCTCGCCGCAGGACGTCGTGGCGTCCGTGCTCGGCGGCCACGGCGACGACATGGTCCCGCTCGTCCGCTTCTGCTCGGTGAACGGGATCCCGCTCACGAAGGTGCTCGACAAGGGCAAGCTCGACGCGATCGTCGAGCGGACCCGCAAGGGCGGCGGCGAGATCGTCGCGCTCCTCGGCACCGGCTCGGCCTTCTACGCGCCTGCGGCGTCCGCCGTCGCGATGGCGGAGAGCTACCTGCGGGACCAGAAGCGCACGCTGCCGTGCTCGGCCCTGCTCGAGGGCCAGTACGGGGTGAAGGGTCTGTTCGTGGGCGCGCCGGTGGTCATCGGAGCCGGGGGCGTCGAGAGGATCGTGGAGCTCGAGCTGACCGACGACGAGAAGGCGATGCTCGCCAAGTCCGTCGACTCCGTGAAGAAGTCGGTCGCCGAGACGAAGCTCTAGGCGACGAGCAGCGAGAGTCCCCCCAGGGACGCCCCAGGGGATGTATACCTTCGCGACAACCGCGTCGGAGAACGTCCGGAGCCCGTCGCCCTCTCGCCGCCGCCGCGGAGTGCCGCCGCGGGGCGACGAGGTCGACCGAGGGCTCGTCGAGACGCGAACCTCCGAAGGAGCAGGAGCCGGGTGAAGATCCACGAGTATCAGGCCAAGGAGATCCTCCGGAAGTTCGGGGTCGCGGTGCCGCGCGGATATCTCGCCGTGACGCCCCTCGAGGCCGAGGGCGCGGCCCGCCAGCTCGGGGGCGGCATCTGCGCGGTGAAGGCGCAGATCCACGCGGGCGGCCGCGGCAAGGGCGGCGGCGTCAAGCTCGCCCGCTCTCCGGACGAGGCGCGGTCCCACGCCGAGGCGATGCTCGGGATGATGCTCAAGACGCCGCAGACCGGCCCGGACGGGCAGGAGGTCCGGAAGGTCTACGTCGAGGAGGGCTGCCGGATCGCCCGGGAGCTGTACCTCGGGATGACGCTCGATCGTGAGGTCGGGCGCCTCGCGGTCATGGCCTCGACCGAGGGTGGCGTCGACATCGAGGAGGTCGCCCACTCGACCCCGGAGAAGATCCTCCGCGAGTGGGTGTCCCCGCTCACCGGGCTCATGCCGTTCCAGGCGCGCCGCCTCGCGTTCGGGCTCGGCCTCGTCGGCGACTCGGTGAACGCGTTCGTCCGGTTCGCGAGCGGCCTCTACAACGCGTACGTCGCCACGGACGCGTCGCTCGCCGAGATCAACCCCCTCGTCATCACGGTGGGCGGCGAGGTGCTGGCGCTCGACGCGAAGATGAACTTCGACGACAACGCGCTCTACCGCCATCCGGACATCGCGGCGATGCGGGATCCCGACGAGGAGGATCCCAAGGAGACGCAGGCGAAGGAGTTCGACCTCTCCTACATCGCGCTCGACGGCGACATCGGCTGCATGGTGAACGGCGCCGGCCTCGCGATGGCCACGATGGACGTCATCAAGCTGTCCGGCGGCGCGCCGGCCAACTTCCTGGACGTCGGCGGCGGCGCGGACGAGGAGAAGGTCACCGCGGCGTTCAAGATCATCCTCTCCGACCCGCACGTGAAGGCGGTGCTCGTCAACATCTTCGGCGGGATCATGAAGTGCGACGTGATCGCGAACGGGATCGTGGCGGCCGCGAAGCAGGTGGGGCTCTCGCTCCCGCTCGTCGTGCGGCTCGAGGGGACGAACGTCGAGCTCGGCAAGGACATCCTCGCGCACAGCGAGCTCAAGATCATTCCCGCCGACGACCTCGGCGACGCGGCGCGCAAGGTCGTCGCGGCCGCGCGTGCGGCCTAGCACCGTGGCGCGGGCCTCGGTCGGAGGGCGGAGCAGGTGAGCGTCTTCGTAGACAAGAACACCCGGGTGGTCGTGCAGGGCATCACCGGCTCGGCGGGGAGCTTCCACGCCGAGCAGATGCTCGACTACGGCACCCAGGTCGTGGCCGGCGTCACGCCGAACCGGGGGGGCACGCGCTTCCACGGGACGGTGCCCATCTTCCACACCGTCCACGCGGCCGTGAAGGAGACCGGCGCGAACGCCGCGGCGATCTTCGTGCCGCCGCCGTTCGCGGCGGACGCGGTGATCGAGGCGGCCGAGGCGGGCGTCCCGCTCATCGTCTGCATCACCGAGGGGATCCCGATCCTCGACATGGTGCGGGTGCGCCGGTTCGTGGAGAGCACCAACCACTCGAGGCTCGTCGGACCGAACTGCCCGGGCGTGATCACGCCGGGCCAGTGCAAGATCGGCATCATGCCGGGGCACATCCACAAGCCCGGCCGGATCGGGGTCGTCTCGCGCTCCGGCACGCTCACCTACGAGGCGGTGAAGCAGCTCACCGACCTCGGGCTCGGGCAGTCGACCGCCGTGGGCATCGGCGGCGACCCGGTGCACGGGACCGACTTCATCGACGTGCTGAAGGAGTTCGAGAAGGATCCCGAGACCGAGGCCGTCATCATGATCGGCGAGATCGGCGGGACGGAGGAGGCGAAGGGCGCCGCCTTCGTCCGGGACCACATGTCGAAGCCCGTCGTCGGCTTCATCGCGGGGCGCACCGCGCCCCCGGGGAAGCGCATGGGCCACGCGGGCGCGGTGATCTCCGGCGGCGAGGACACCGCCGAGTCGAAGATCGCCGCGATGCGCGCGGCCGGCATCACCGTCGTGGAGGGGCCGCACCTGCTCGGGCGCGCCGTGAAGGACGCGCTCTCGAGGAGCCGGCAGAAGGCGGCGCCGGTGCCGGTGCCGGCCAGGCGGCCGGCCTCGGCTCCCGCGACGCGCAGCGCGAGGCCCGCGAAGAAGCCGGCCAAGGGGCAGCGGTAGGAGCCCCGAGTCAACCCGTTCCATCGAAGGAGGAGAGCACCACCATGTCGCTCGAGAGGACCCTTTCCATCATCAAGCCCGACGGCGTCGAGAAGGGCATCATCGGCCGCGTCGTCAGCCGGTTCGAGACCCAGGGCCTGAAGCCCATCGCGATGAAGATGAAGCTCCTGTCGCGCACGGAGGCGGAGGGGTTCTACGCCGTCCACAAGGCGCGCCCGTTCTTCGGCGACCTCGTGAAGTTCATGACCAGCGGCCCGGTCGTCCTGATGGTGCTCGAGGGCGAGGGCGCCGTCGCGAAGAACCGCGAGATCATGGGGGCGACCGACCCGAAGAAGGCGGCGGAGGGGACCATCCGCAAGGACTTCGCGACGGACATCGAGAAGAACACCGTCCACGGCTCGGACAGCGTCGAGAACGCGAAGACCGAGGTGAGCTACTTCTTCCCCGAGATCGAGGTCCACCCGTACGAGTGGAAGAAGCCGGCGAAGTAACCTACCGGTACTACTGGCGTTTCCTGGCCGGGCCCGGGCCCGGCCGGGACGCCCGCCCGATTCGCGCTAGAATGGCGAAGCCCGTCCCCTCGCGAGGGGGCGGGCTTCGTCGTCTGTGGAGCCATCAGGAGGAGGAGCGCGCGGGTGGGAGCCGTACCGACATCTCAGTGGATCCTGGCAGCCTTCTTCGTCGTCGCGTCCGCCTTCTGCTCGGGGACGGAGACCGCGCTCACCGCCCTCGGCGACGTCCGCGCCCGGCAGCTCCGCGACGCAGGCGGGCGCCGCGGCCGGATGCTCTCCCTCTGGATCGAGCACCCGGAGCGGCTGCTCGCCACGCTCCTCATCGGCAACACGCTCGTGAACGTCGGCGCCGGCGTGCTCGCCGCGGCGATCGCCGACGGGCTCGCGGCGGGGACCGGCTGGAGCCTCGCCACGACCGTCGCCGGCACGACCGCGGTCGCCACGTTCGTGATCCTGTTCTTCGGCGAGATCGTCCCGAAGACCCTCGCGAAGCGCGAGCCGGTCCGGGTGTCGCTCGCGACGATCCCGATCCTCAGGGTGGTCGTCGCGATCCTCGGTCCCGTCGCGATCGCCGTCACGCGCGCGACCGGCGCGATCGTCGCGGCGTTCGGGGCGAAGGGGAGCACCGGCCCCTCCGTCACGAGCGCGGAGATCGAGTACCTCATCGAGATGGGGACGAAGGAGGGGGTGCTCGACGAGGTCAAGGAGGAGCTGCTGAACAGCGTCCTCGAGTTCGCCGATCGCGTCGCCCGCGAGGTGATGGTGCCCCGGACGCGGATGGTCGCGATCGACCGGGAGGCGCCGCCGGACGAGCTCTTCCGCATCGTCACGGAGAACCCGTACAGCCGGATGCCCGTGTACGACGGGTCGATCGACAACGTGGTCGGGATCCTGCTCGTCCGCGAGATCATCGGCGAGGTCCGGCGCGGCGCCGGCCAGCCGATCTCGCTCGAGCGCTACCTCAAGAAGCCGCTGTTCGTCCCGGAGCAGATGAAGATCTCCCGCCTGGTGAAGGAGATGCAGCGCCGGCGGACGCACCTCGCGATCGTCGTCGACGAGTTCGGCGGGACGAGCGGCCTCGTGACGCTCGAGGACTGCCTCGAGGAGATCGTCGGCGAGATCCAGGACGAGGCGGACGTCGAGTCGGCCCCGGTGAAGGCGGTCGCGCCGGGCGTCTGGCTCGCCGACGGCGCCGTCCCCCTCCACGATCTCCAGGCGTTCCTCAACGAGCGGCCGCCGGACGAGCCGGGCGGCGGCCGCGCGGCGGCGCCCGTCGAGATCCGCTTCCCCGAGGAGGGCGACTACGAGACCCTCGGCGGGTTCGTGACCGCGACCGCGGGGCGGGTGCCCCCGGTCGGCTCGCTCATCGCCTGGGACGGCCTCACGTTCACGGTGCGGGCGGGCGACGAGCGCCGGGTCGCGAAGGTCGAGATCGCGCGGCGCGAGAGCCCGGCCGAGCCCGACCGCCCCGAGGCGCGGACCGGCACGCAGCGTTAGGGATCGGCGCGGATGGTGATCCCCCACGACGAGACGCCCGAGCTCCGCGGGCTCCCCCGCGAGTCCGTCGAGGCGCTCGTCGCGTCGCTGGGCGAGCGGCCGTACCGCGCCCGCCAGCTGTTCCGGTGGCTCCACCGGAACGGCGCGGCGACGCTCGGGGAGATGACCGACGTCCCGCGCGCGCTCCGCGACGCCCTCGCGCGCGCGGTCCGGCTCACGACGCTCGAGCGCGCCCTCGAGCAGCGCTCCTCCGACGGGACGATCAAGTGGACGTGGCGCACGCGGGACCGGAAGCTCGTCGAGTCCGTGTACATGCCGGAGGCCGACCGGCGGACCCTCTGCGTCTCGACCCAGGTCGGCTGCGCGGTCGGGTGCACCTTCTGCCTGACCGGCACGATGGGGCTCGCGCGGAACCTCGAGCCCGGGGAGATCGTGGATCAGGTCCACCGCGCGAACCGCCGGATCGTGGAGCTCGGGCTCGCGGCCGGGCCGCGCCCGCTCACCAACCTCGTCTTCATGGGCATGGGCGAGCCGCTCGCGAACTACCGCAGCCTCAAGGCCGCGCTCGACCTCCTGCTGTGCGAGGACGGCCCGCAGTTCTCGCAGCGCCACGTGACGGTCTCGACGAGCGGGCTCGTCCCGATGATCCGCAGGCTCGGCCAGGAGACCCCGGTGAGGCTCGCGGTGTCCCTGAACGCGACCACCGACGCGCAGCGGGACGCGCTCATGCCGATCAACCGGCGCTGGCCGCTCGCCGAGCTCCTCGCCGCGTGCCGCGAGTTCCCGACGCGGAACGGGCGGCGCATCACGTTCGAGTACGTGCTGCTGCGGGGCGTGAACGACTCCCTCGAGGACGCGCGGCGGCTCGCCCAGCTCGTCCGCGGCATCCCGGCGAAGGTGAACCTCATCCCGTACAACGCGAACCCGGGGCTGCCCTTCGCCGCGCCGGAGCGCGAGACCGTGGTCGCGTTCCAGGAGGCGCTCGCGGCGCGGCACCTCACCGCGGTCGTCCGCAAGGACCGGGGCAGCGACATCTCCGCGGCGTGCGGGCAGCTCGCGGCCGAGGGCGGCCCGGGCAATCCCCGGCGGCGGGCGCTCGGGGCCGCCCCGCTCGAATTGACGAGCTCGCCGGCGCCGCGCTAGGAAGGCTCCGCGCCGGAGCTCCCGGCCGGAAAGGCCCGCATGTCGCTCCTCGCCGTCGGCTCCGTCGCGCTCGACTCCCTAGAGACCCCGTTCGGGCGGCGCGACGACGTGCTCGGCGGCTCGGCCTCCTACGCGTCGGTCTGCGCGAGCTTCTTCGGCCCGACCCGCATGGTCGCGGTCGTCGGCGAGGACTTCCCGGAGGAGCACGTGCGCTTCTTCGGCTCGCGCGCGATCGACCTCGCCGGGCTCGTCCGGAAGCCGGGGCGGACCTTCCGGTGGAAGGGGCGCTACGAGTTCGACCTGAACACCGCCCACACGCTCGACACGCAGCTCAACGTGTTCGCCGAGTTCCGCCCCGAGCTGCCCGCCCACTTCCGCGACTCCGACTACGTGTTCCTCGGGAACATCGACCCGGAGCTGCAGCGGGCCGTCCTCGACCAGGTCCGTGCGCCGCGCCTCGTCGCCTGCGACACGATGAACTTCTGGATCACCTCGAAGCGGGAGAGCCTGCTGAAGACCCTGAAGCGGGTGGACCTCCTGTTCGTGAACGACGCCGAGGCGCGCCAGCTCGCGGAGGAGCACAACGTCGTGAAGGCGGCGAGGCGGATCCTCTCGTTCGGCCCGCGCGCGCTCGTCGTGAAGCGCGGCGAGTACGGCTCCCTCTACTTCTCCGGCGACGAGGTGTTCGCCGCGTCGGCGTACCCGCTCCCGGCGGTGTTCGACCCGACCGGCGCCGGAGACAGCTTCGCGGGCGGGTTCATGGGCTACGTCGCGCGCTGCCGGCGGGAGGACCACGCGACGATGCGCCGGGCCATCGTGCTCGGGAGCGTGCTCGCGTCCTTCACGGTCGAGCAGTTCTCGCTCGAGCGCCTGCGGTCGCTCACGACCGCCGAGATCCGGGGCCGCTTCTCGGAGGCGCGGCAGCTCGCGCACTTCGACGACCTCGAGGTCGATCTCTTCTCCGATCCACCGACCGCAGGTTGACCCGGATCAGAGGCACGGCTAGCATCGGACCCTCGCGTCCGTGCTCGGAACGCGCATGCGCATCGGGATCATCTCCGACATCCACTCCAACCTCGAGGCGCTGACCCAGTCCCTCGCGGCGCTCGAGCGGCACCGCCCGGACCGGGTCGTCTGCCTCGGCGACGTCGTGGGGTACGGCGCGAGCGTGAACGAGTGCTGCGAGCTGGTCCGCAAGGTCTCCGAGGTCACGCTCCTCGGGAACCACGACGCGGCGGTCTCGGGGCGGATGGACTACAGCTTCTACTACGACGCGGCGCGGCACGCGCTCGACTGGACCGCGGCGCGGATCGACCCCGAGCACCTCGAGTGGCTCCGATCCCTCCCGTACCGGCACGCCGTGGACGGCGTGCAGTTCTCGCACGGCAACCCGGTGAACCCCGAGGCGTACGAGTACGTCTTCGCGATCGAGCAGGCGCGCGAGCTGCTGCCGGACCTCGACGCGCTCGCGGACGTGAACTTCGTGGGGCACAGCCACCTCTGCAAGACGTTCGCGCTGCACGCGGGCGGCGACGTGACCGAGGTGGTCGCGACGCGCTTCGGGATCCGGCGCGGCTACAAGTACGTCGTCTCGGTGGGGTCGGTGGGACAGCCGCGCGACTGCGACAACCGCGCGTGCTTCGTCACGTACGACACGGAGGAGCGGGTGGTCGAGTTCCACCGCGTCCCGTACGACATCGAGACCTCCGCGCAGAAGATCTTCGACGCGGATCTCGCGCTGAACTTCGGCAAGCGCCTCTTCCTCGGCGTCTGACGCGGGGGCCCGCCGCGTCGCTCACACGACGCTGAGGTGGGTCCCGAGGCGCCACCCCGTCGCGAGCCCGTCCGCGTCGAGCGCCACGATCGCGAGGGAGGCGTCGGCGAGGACCCGGACCGGGGAGACGCCGCCGATCGCGCCGACGAGCTCGCCGGTGCGGGCGTCGAGCGCCTGGAGCGCGTCCGCCGCGACGGCGACGACGGTCCCTCGCGCCACCACCGGAGGCGCCGCCCGGGACGGGCCCGCCCCGGGCGGCGCCGGGCGGCTCCACCGCGCGCGGCCGTCGCGGCCGAGCGCCACCAGGGCGCCCGCGGCGTCGCGGACGACGAGGTGCGGACCCGCGGCGGCGGCGCCGATCGCGCCGGAGAGCGGCGGCGCGACCGTCCACGCGGCCGCGCCGCTCCGCTCGAGCGCGGTGACGAGCGGGTCTCCCGCCACCGTCCCCGCGACGGCGATCCGCCGTCCCCAGGCGCGGACCGCGGCCGGCCCGGAGACGTCGAGGGGCGCCTCCCAGCGGCGCTCTCCGGTGGCGGGGTCCACGGCCAGGAGGGCCGTCGCGCCCGACTCCGCCGCGGCGAGCGCGAGGCAGAGGCCCGCGGTCGCCACGGGCGCACGGAGGACCGCTCCCGGCGCGCGCACTCGCCACACCAGCATCCCGGCCGCGTCGAGCCCGTAGAGGATCCCCGCGTCGGTCCCGACCACCAGCACGCCGCCGAACGGCGCGACGTGCAGGCGCGACGCTCCGGGCGGCTCGAACCGCCACAGCGTGCGCCCCGAGCCCGGGTCGAGCGCGGTCGCGGCGTCGCGCTCGACGAGGACGAGCGGCCCCCGCGCGAGGCCCGCCGCGCCGACGGGCGTCATCCCGGGGAGCGGCCGGGTCCACGCGGCGCGCCCGGTCCGGGGGGAGAGCGCCCGCAGCTCCCCGGACGCCGCGGTCAGGACCGCGCCGCCGGCCACCGCCGCGAAGGCGCAGCCGTCGGCGCGCCAGCGCACCGCGCCCGACCTCGGATCCACCGCGGCGACGAGCGCCCGGCCGGCGACGATGGCGGCCGAGCCCGCGGGCAGGAGCCCCTCGCCGGCGGGGGAGCCCGCGTCGAGGTGGAACGTCGGACGGAAGGCGAGGCGGCGCAGCCGTCCGGGACCGAGCGGCCGCTGCGCCACCCGCGGCGGCGCGGGGGCGCGCGCGGGCGCGGGGACCTCGCGCGCCGCTCGGTCTCCCTCGGCGAGCTCCTCGACCTGCGCGAGCCGCGAGGCGGCGGTCCGCTCCAGATCGGCGAGGTACCCGTTCTCCGCCTGCCTCGGGTTCCGCGCGCAGGCGAGCCGTCCGAGCTCCACCTGGACCTCGGCGAAGGCGCGCGCGAGCGCGAGGGGCGGGCAGCGGATCGGGGGGGCGCCGGGACGGGAGACCGTGCCGGCCTCCAGATCGACGACGAGCGCGACCGCCGGCCCGGGCCGCGGCCCGGCGAGGGCGAGCTCGCAGCGGGGCTCGCGCGCACGGAAGGCCCCGAGCAGCAGGTCCGTCGCGGCCCCGAGATCGCGCGCGACGAGGAACGGGACTCCGGGCAGGACGGCCAGCTCCGCGCCGTCCGTGCCGCGCAGCACGATGCGACCCGGACCGAGCAGGGACCCGAGGTCGGGCCGTCCACCCTCGTACGCACCGAGGAGGCCGTCGTCGTCGAAGAGCTCGAGCAGGCAGACGAGCGGCGCGGCCCTCGCCACCGCGCGCGCCCCGGGGACGGTCACGCGGAGGCGCGGTCTCCGGGGCGCGCCCACCTCGGTCCTGCGGAGCGCCCGGGCGGCGGCGCGGAGCGGGCGGGCCTCGCGCCCCTCCGCTCCGGGCAGGATCTCGGCGAGCTCTCCGCACAGGGTGGCGGACGCCTCGAGCGCAGCGGCGGCCAGGACGTCGACCTCCACCTCGACGTCGCGCGCGAGCACGCGCGAGGGCCTCGAGAGCGCGACGACGCTGAGCAGCGCTGCGCGGCCCCGTCGCCGGATGAGGAGCTCGACCGCCCCGTCCGGGAAGGTGACCGTCGCGTGCGCGGCTCCCCCCACGATCCGCGCGACGGCGCGCAGGAGCGCCTCCAGGGCGGGGAGGAGAGGGCCCTCCGCGAGCCCCGCCGCGATGTCCACCCCGTCCACCTCGAGCGCGAGCGCGTCGACCACCACCCGAGCCGCCGCGGCACGGTCCGGACCCGCCCCGCGGCGCAGCGCGGCGCGCAGGTCAGGGTCGTGCCGCCAGGCGGCGCCGGTGCGGATCCGGAACATCGTCCAGATGGAGCATCACCGCGAAATCACGACGTTTCAACGTTGACACCGCGGGGGCCGGCCCGCAGAATGCGGTCCCCTCCTAATCGAAGGAAGTGCATGACGTTCACCGAAGCCGCCATCGAGGTGCTGCGGCGCGAGGGAAAGCCTCTTCATTTCAAGAAGCTGACCGAGATCGCGGTCCGGGAGAACCTGCTCGACCACGTCGGCAAGGTGCCCGACGACACGATGGCGGACCAGCTCGCGGCGCACTGCCGCCTCCCGCGCCCCGAGCGCCGGATCGCGGTCGTCCAGCCGGGCACGTTCGCGCTCGTGGAGTGGGATCTCGAGGAGGATCCCGCCGGGCTCGAGAACCTGGTGGAGGCGCCGCCCGAGGGCGAGCTGCCCTACCGCAGCCGCGAGCGGCACCCGACCCCGTCGCGCGAGCTCGCCCGGAGCACTGGACGGACCGAGGCGCGCCCGCGCCGTCGCGAGGAGGAGGAGCGGCGCGGCCGCCGCTTCCCGCCGCCCGCCGAGGTGGCCTACGAGATCCTCGCCGGCGCCGGAAGGCCGCTCGGCGTCGCCGAGATCGCCGCCAACGGCGCGGAGCGGCTCCTCATGCCGGAGGCCTTCGTCCGCGAGCCCGGCGCGCTCACCTCCGCGCTCACGGAGGACAACCGCCGCCGCGAGGGCGCGGGGCGAAAGCCGCTCTTCCAGCTCGACGGGGACACGGTCACGCTCGTCGCGCAGCCCGAGCCGGGCGAGCGCGCCGTGCCGGTCGCGCCCCGGGTGGCCGCGGGGCCTGGCGATCTCCGGCGGGTCGCGCTCGCCGCGCTGCGGCGCCGGCTCCGCGACTGCGACGGCCCGACGGTCGAGCACGTCGCGATGCGGCTCCTCGAGAAGCTGGGGTTCAAGGATCTCAAGGTCGCGAAGCGCGGCCGCGAGCACGTGGTCTGCACCGCCCGGCTGCGGATGGGGCTCGGCGACGTCCGCCACGCGATCCGCATCCTGCGCGGCGGGACGGACGCGATCCGCCGCGACGTGTCCGACCTGCGCCGGGACCTCGGTCACTACGGCGCGCAGCTCGGCGTCGTCGTGACGCCGGGGGAGGCGGCCCGCGACGCGCGCAGCGAGGCGGCCGCGGCCGGCCAGCTGCCGATCGTGCTGCTGTGCGGGGAGGCGCTCGCCGAGGCGCTCGCGGACGAGGGCGTGGGGTGCGCCGCCATCGTCGTGCCCGAGGTGGACGAGACGTTCTTCCGCGCGGCCGCCGAGACCGCCGCGCGGGACGAGGCCTCCCGCCGAGCGCGCCGCGAGGAGCGGGATCGCCGCGAAGGCCGGGAGCCGCGCAGGGAGGAGCCGGCGGCGGCGGGCGCCGAGGACGAGAACGTCCTCGCGACGGTGCCGGCGGACGGAGGCGACGCGGAGGCCGAGCCGACGACGGAGCCGCACCGGCCCCTCGCGGCGGCCCCTGCGCGGTCGGCGCCGGAGGCCGAGCCCGACCGCGTGGTCGCCGTCTCGGAGCCGCTCGACGGCGAGGACGACGGCGAGGAAGGTGACGAGGAAGGGCCCGAGGGCGAGGCGTCCGAAGGCGTCGAGACGCAGGGCCAGGGTGGAGCTCCGGCCGCGGGGGAGGGTGCCGGGAGCCCGGCGGGCGCACGTCGGCGGCGCCGGCGCCGGCGCCGGCGCGGCGGGCGTGGCCGCGGTCGCGAGGGCGCGCCCGCGGAGGGCGGCGCTCCGGCTCCGGGCTCCGCGCCCGGCGAGGCGGGCGCCGTGCCGCGACCGCGGGCGGGCAGCCCGAGGGCGCTCCGCAGGACGCGCCGTTCGCCGCACCGCCGCCCCGCGCGGAGCCGCAGCCCCAGCCCCCGCCGCTGCCGCCTCGCGACCCCCCCGTGGGCGAGGGTGCGTAGGTGCTCGCGCGCGGTCCGAGCCCCGGCTCCCGCGTCGCGGCTCCGGCCGCGCTCCTCGTCGCACTCGCCGCCGCGCTCGCCTCCTGCGCGCGCGGCCCCGAGCCCGTTCACGTCCGGAACATCCGGCTCGCGGACGGGGGACCGTCTCCCGCGCTCCTCGAGGCGGGGCTCGACGCCGAGACGATCGTGGGCGCGGCCCGCGCGGCGCTCGAGGCCGCGGGGTTTCGCAGCGGGGACGGCTCGCGGCCTCACGTCGCGGTGGTGGGCGTGTCGTCCGTCCGCATCCTCGGCGAGCCCGCCGGGCTGCGCGGCGAGGTGACGTTCGAGATCGCGCTCGCGCCCGCCGACGCGGCCGCCGGCCAGCCCCGCCGCCAGCAGGCCACGGCGGCGATCGCCCTGGGCGGCGCCGCGTCTCCGCGTGACGCCTGGCGGGGGGCGCTCACCGCCGCCGCCCAGCGCGCAGCCGCGGCGCTCGCGGTCGGCGTCCGGGCGGACGGGAAGTCGGTCGAGGCCCTCCTGGCCGACCTCTCGGCGAACGACGAGGGCGTGCGCGAGGAGGCCGTGCGCGTGCTCGGCGAGCGACGGAGCAAGGCGGCCGTCCCCCTGCTGATCGAGCGCCTCCAGCGGGAGGAGCCGCGCCTCGCCTACCGGATCGTCGGAGCGCTCGCGCAGATCGGCGACGAGCGCGCGGTCCCCGCGCTCATCGACCTCTCCCGCGGCACCGACGTCGGCGGCACGACGCGGCTCGTCCGGTTCATCGGAGACATCGGGGGCCGCGAGGCGGAGGCGTACCTCCTCACCCTCGACTCGGGCCACCCGGACGCGCGGGTCCGGAGAGCGGCGCGCGAGGCCCTGGACGACCTCGCCGCGCGCGCGAAGGACGCCCCCGTCGCCGCCCGCAAGTGACCCGCGCCGCCCCCGGCCCGGGCTTTCCGCTAAGATGCCGCCACCATGAACGTCCGCACGCTCCTGCCGCTCGCCGCGCTCGCGGCAGCCTGCGCCGGCGCCTCCGCGCGCCCCGCTCGCGCGCCCGCGTCCGCGTCCGCGCCCGGCGACTACTTCCCCCTCGCGGTCGGGAACGAGTGGGTCTACCGCGACGAGTCGCCGGCGCTCCCGGCCGATCGGCGCGGCGCCCCGCGGACGGTCCGCATCCTCGAGCGCACGAAGGACGGCTACTTCCGGGACAGCGAGCGCGGCGAGCTGCGCGCCGACCCGGACTGCCTGCACGACCGGAGCCGCCAGATCCTGTGCGGGCCCATCGTCCCCGGGACGAGCTGGTCGTCCGTCGTGGCGGTGCGGTCGACCGAGCGGTACGAGATCGCCGCGGTGGGAGAGACCGTCGAGACGCCCGCCGGGAGGTTCGCCGGCTGCATCCGGGTGCGCGCGCACAACCGCGCCGCGCCGGGCACGGACCACGTCCTCGAGATCACGTACGCGCCCGGGGTCGGCCCGGTGCGGATCGAGACCTACGCCCTCGTCGGCGCGACCGCGACGCTCCAGATCCGCGCGGTGCTCCAGACCTACCGGCTCGGAGGGAGGTGAGCGTGCGCGAGGTCGGGATCGGCATCGCGGGCTTCGGCACCGTCGGCGGCGGCGTCCTCTCGATCCTGCGCCGGCACGCCGGCGACATCGAGGCGCGGCTCGGCGCGCGCATCGTCGTCCGGAAGATCGCGGTCCGCGACCCCCTGAAGGAGCGGGCGCTCGACGTCGATCGCGCCCTCCTGACCGATCGCTTCGAGGACCTCCTCGCGGATCCGGGCATCGCCGTCGTGGTCGAGCTCATCGGCGGGGTCGACCAGGCGCTCCAGCTCGTGCGCGGGGCCCTCGAGCGAGGCAAGCACGTCGTCACCGCGAACAAGGCGCTGCTCGCGACCCGGGGCGACGAGCTCTTCCGGCTCGCCCGCGAGAAGGGCGTCGACGTGTACTACGAGGCCGCGGTCTGCGGCGGCGTCCCCATCATCCGGACGCTGCGGGAGGCCCTCGCCTCGGATCGCATCAGCTCGCTGAGCGGCATCGTCAACGGCACGACCAACTTCATCCTGACCGCGATGGCCGAGAACGGCGAGCCCATCGAGGCCGCCCTGGCGGAGGCGCAGCGGCTCGGGTACGCGGAGGCGGACCCCACGCTCGACGTCTCCGGCGGCGACGCCGCCCAGAAGCTCTGCGTGCTCGCGCAGCTCGCGTTCGGCGCCCGGCTCTCTCCGGAGGACGTCCTGACCGAGGGGATCATGGGGCTCTCCCCGGTGGACTTCCGGTGGGGCCGCGAGATGGGGTACGCGCTGAAGCTCCTCGCCATCGCGCGCCGCTGCGGCGCCGGGGATCAGATCGAGGCGCGCGTCCACCCCGCGTTCATCGCCGCGGGCTCGCTCCTCGCCGGCGTCCGCGGCGCCATGAACGCGGTGGTCCTGCAGTCCGAGGCGCTCGGCCCGTCCCTCCTCTACGGCCAGGGCGCGGGCGCGATGCCGACGGGCAGCGCGGTCGTCGCGGACATCATCGATCTCACCCGGAACATCCTCGCGGGCAGCCCCGGCCGCGTGCCGCTGCCCCCCGCGACGCCGCGCGTCTCGCTCAGGCCCCACGACGACATCCGCTGCGCCTACTACCTCCACTTCCAGGTGCAGGACGCGCCCGGCGTGCTCGCCCGCATCGCGTCGAAGCTCGCCGCGCGGCGCATCTCGATCGCCGCCGTCCAGCAGCGCGAGCAGAACGACCAGGGGAAGCCGGTGCCGCTCGTCATCGTCACGCACGAGGCGCGCGAGGCGGACCTCCGGGCGGCGATCGCCGAGATCGACGCGGACCCGACGACGCTCGCGAGGACCCGCCTCATCCGCATCGAGACCGTCTAGCCGCAGGAGCGCCCGTGGTCCGCACCGAGATCCGCGTCATCTACGGCGATACGGACCAGATGGGCGTCGTGTACTACGCCAACTACCTGCGCTTCTTCGAGGCCGGCCGGAACGAGTTCATCCGCGCGCACGGGATGCGGTACCGCGACTTCGAGGAGCGCTTCGGGCTGATGCTCCCGGTGGCGGAGGCGTCGGTGAGCTACCGCGCGCCGGCGCGGTACGACGACCTCGTGACGGTCGAGACCGCGCTCGCGGAGGTGAGGCGCGCCTCCGCCCGGTTCGGCTACCGGATCCTGCGCGAGGACGAGGTCCTCGCCACCGGCCACACGGTCCACGCGTGCGTCGATCTCGAGGGGAGGATCCGGCGGATGCCGCCGGAGCTCCTCGAGCGGCTCGGCGCGCCGGCCGGGGCGCAGCCGGCCGCGCCAGGGGACGAGTAGCTACCTTCAACGCGAGGCGCCCACGGAGGTCGACATGGCGGTCGTGACGAAGCAGGTGCTGATCGAGACGCCGGTCGAGCGGTTCTACGACATCGTCGTCGACTACGAGCGCTACCCCGAGTTCGTGCCGGGCATCCGGCGGTGCCGCGTCCGCCCGGGGAAGGGCGAGAAGCAGGTCGAGTACGAGCTCGACCTCGGGATCCGCCGGATCAAGTACGTCCTCCGGCACGACGAGCAGCGCCCCCGCCGCGTCGCGTGGTCGCTCGTCTCGGGCGACATGATGAAGGTGTCGAACGGCTCCTGGGAGCTCTCCGACGACGCGGGCCGGACGCGCGCGATCTACTCGGTCGAGATCCAGGTCTCGCGGCCCCCGCTCGTGCCCCAGGCGCTCGTCGACCGGGTGAGCGACGAGCTCACCCGCATCCAGCTCCCGAAGACCCTCGACGCCTTCAAGGCCCGGGCCGAGACGAAGGGCTGACCGGAGCCCGCCGCGCCGGTCTCCCCGTGCGCCCCGCCGAGGCACGCCGTGTCTCCGGTGCCACGCGCCTGCCCGGGTGGCGTGGGACGCGCGGATCCGGTGTAGGCGTGCCGGACCGTGTCTTGACCCTCGCTCCGAGCGGGTGCTACACGGAATTTTGAGCGCGATCCGGGGGCGATTGAATCCAGCCGGGACGCTGGCGCGTCGTTAAGTAGGAGACGACGGCAGCCCGGAGGACGAAGCGCCGCGGGAATGCGGCTTGCAGTAGCCGAAGACGAGGCCGGAGAGGTCGAGATGCTGGACGCCTACGTCATCGACGAGATCAAGCGCCGCGATCGCGAGCGAAACCTCGACGATCGTCCGGCCGTCGAGCTCCCGGTACCGCCTCCGCCCCCTCCCTCCCAGGGGAGCGATCCCGCCGACCGCAAGGACGACCGCGGCGTCGTGATCATCGACTACTCGAGCTAGCGTCCGACCGGTCCGCGACGGGCGCTCCCGCGCGGACGGAGCGTCCGTGTGCGCCGTGCCGTCGCGCGGCGGGATTCCCGCGAGCGCCACCGGAAAAACCGATTGACGCGCGCGCCCGCGGCCGGCACATTCGCGGCCCCCTGGGAGGATTGCCGATGACCGAGATCATCAACGTGACCGCCCGCGAGATCCTGGATTCCCGCGGCAACCCGACGGTCGAGGTGGAGGTCGCGATCGGCACCGGCGACGTCGGCCGCGCGGCCGTGCCCTCGGGAGCGTCCACGGGCGAGCACGAGGCGCTCGAGCTGCGCGACGGGGACAAGGGCCGGTACCTCGGCAAGGGCGTGCGCAAGGCCGTCTCCAACGTGATGGACGTCATCGGGCCCGCCGTCGTCGGGATGGACGCGTCGGACCAGGCCGCCCTCGACGCGCGGATGATCGAGCTCGACGGCACGCCCACCAAGGCCAAGCTCGGCGCGAACGCGATCCTCGGCGTGTCGCTCGCCGCGGCGAAGGCGGCGGCCAGCGCGCACGGCCTCCCGCTCTACCGGTACGTCGGCGGGGTCGGGGCGCGGACGCTCCCGGTCCCGCTCATGAACATCCTGAACGGCGGCGCGCACGCCGACTCGAACGTGGACATCCAGGAGTTCATGGTCGTGCCGCTCGGCGCGCCCACCTTCGCCGAGGCCCTGCGGTACGGCGCGGAGATCTTCCACGCCCTGAAGAAGGTCCTCAAGGCGAAGGGCGCCGCGACGGGCGTCGGCGACGAGGGCGGCTACGCGCCGAGCCTCGCGTCGAACGAGGAGGCGCTCGCGGTCATCATGGAGGCCATCAAGCAGGCCGGGCTGAAGGCGGGCGAGCAGGTCGCGCTCGCGCTCGACTGCGCGGCGAGCGAGTTCTTCGACAGCAAGACCGGGAAGTACGAGCTGGAAGGGGAGGGGAAGACCTACGACGGCAAGGGCCTCGTGGACTTCTACGCGGGCCTGGTCGCGAAGTACCCCATCGTCTCGATCGAGGACGGCTGCGGCGAGGACGACTGGGCGACCTGGAAGCTCCTGACCGAGCGGCTCGGCGGGAAGATCCAGCTCGTCGGGGACGACCTGTTCGTCACGAACGTCACGCGCCTCTCGCGCGGGATCGCGGAGGGCGTCACGAACTCCATCCTCGTCAAGGTGAACCAGATCGGCTCGCTCACCGAGACGCTCGAGGCGGTCCGCATGGCCCACCGCGCCGGCTACACGAGCGTCATGAGCCACCGCTCCGGCGAGACCGAGGACACCACCATCGCGGATCTGTCGGTCGCCTGCGACTGCGGGCAGATCAAGACGGGCTCCGCGTCCCGCACGGATCGCGTCGCGAAGTACAACCAGCTCCTCCGGATCGAGGAGGAGCTGGGGAAGAGCGCGCGCTACGCCGGGCGCGGCGCGTTCGCGGCCCTCCGCTAGCCCCCGCCCCGCGCGCGGACCACGCGTCGAGAGCGGATTCTTCCGCGGGGCGGCGCGTTGACACGTCCCCTTGCGCCCGCTAGCTTCGCCCGCCTATGCGCGCCGACTGGATCGCCAAGCGACGGGGGCAGGCCAACGTCTCGCAGTTGCACCTCGCGCGGCGGGGGCTCGTCACCGAGGAGATGGCGCACGTCGCGCAGCACGAGCGCCTCGCGCCCGAGCTCGTGCGGGACGAGGTCGCTCGCGGCCGGCTCGTCATCCCCGCGAACGTGAAGCACCCGGAGCTCGCCCCGGTCGGCATCGGGATCGCCGTCACCTGCAAGATCAACGCGAACATCGGCAACAGCGCGGTCACCTCGGACACCCGGGGCGAGCTGGACAAGCTGCGGGTCTGCCTCAAGTACGGCGCCGACACCGTGATGGACCTCTCGACCGGCGGCGACATCCCGCTCATCCGGGAGGCGATCATCCGCGCGAGCCCGATCCCGGTCGGGACGGTGCCGATCTACGAGTGCCTCGCCCACGTCCAGGAGGTCCAGGACCTCACCCCGCGCATGCTCCTCGACATCATCGAGGCGCAGGCGGCGCAGGGCGTGGACTACATGACCATCCACGCGGGGCTCCTCCGCGCGTTCATCCCCATGGCGGCGAAGCGCGTCACCGGGATCGTCTCGCGGGGCGGGGCGCTCATGGCGCAGTGGATGCTCGCGAACGGCGCGGAGAACCCGCTCTACACGCACTTCGACGCGATCTGCGAGATCTTCAAGAAGTACGACGTGACCTTCTCCCTCGGCGACGGGCTGCGCCCCGGCTGCCTCGCGGACGCGTCCGACGAGGCGCAGTTCGCGGAGCTGCGCGTCCTCGGCGACCTCACCCGCAAGGCGTGGGAGCACGACGTCCAGGTGATGGTCGAGGGCCCCGGCCACGTCCCGCTCGACCAGATCCCGATGAACATGGAGAAGGAGCGGGAGCTCTGCCACGAGGCGCCGTTCTACGTGCTCGGGCCGCTCGTCACGGACATCGCGCCGGGCTACGACCACATCACGAGCGCGATCGGCGCCGCGGTGGCCGCGCAGCACGGCGCCGCGATGCTCTGCTACGTGACGCCCGCCGAGCACCTCGGGCTCCCGAACATCGACGACGTCCGGGAGGGCATCGTCGCCTACAAGATCGCGGCGCACGCGGCCGACGTCGCCCGCCAGCGGCCGGGCGCCCGCGAGCGGGACGACGCGATGTCCCGCGCCCGGTACGCCTTCGACTGGAAGCGCCAGTTCGAGCTCTCCCTCGACCCCGACACCGCGCGCGCGAAGCACGACGCCACCCTCCCGCACGAGGCGTTCAAGTCGGCGGAGTTCTGCTCGATGTGCGGCCCGAAGTTCTGCGCGATGAAGATCCACGGCCACCTGCACGAGGCGGCGGGGCGCGGCGGGTGCGGCCCGGGCGAGGCCGACGCCGAGCAGCCGGTGGTGCAGCTCCACGGCTCCCGGTGAGCCGAGCGCCGCCGAGAAGGGCGGCTTCCGGGCTCGATCCGCGCTAGGATCCAGGCGTGCCCCCGTCGATCACCGTCTACGAGGTCGGCCCCCGCGACGGGCTCCAGAACGAGGCCGCGACGGTCTCGACGGCCGACAAGCTCGCGCTCGTCCGGGCACTCGGCGAGGCGGGCCTCCGGCGCATCGAGGCGACCAGCTTCGTGTCGCCGCGGTGGATCCCCCAGCTCGGGGACGCCGACGCGCTCGTCCCGCAGCTCCCGCGCCTCCCGGGGCTCTCCTACGTGGTCCTCGTGCCGAACGCGAAGGGGCTGGAGCGGCTCCTGGACGCGCTGCGCCGCGCCGGCGCGGACCGGCCGGAGGTCGCGGCGGCGGTGTTCCTGTCCGCCTCGGAGAGCCACAACCGCAAGAACCTGAACCGCACCGTCGAGGAGTCGCTGCGCGAGCTCGAGGCCGTCGTGCCCGCCGCGCGGGCGCAGGGGCTCGGGGTCCGGGGCTACGTGTCCACCGTCTTCGGCTGCCCTTACGAGGGCGCCGTCGATCCCGAGCGCGCCGCGGCGGTCGCCGAGCGGCTCGTCGCCCTCGGCTGCGATCAGATCTCGCTCGGGGACACGATCGGCGTCGCCACGCCGGCGCTGACCCGGCGCGTGCTCGACCGGATCCTCCGGACGCTCCCGGCTCGGAAGGTCGCCCTCCACATGCACGACACGCGCGGGACGGCCCTCGCCAACGTCCTCGCCGGGATCGACCTCGGGATCACGACGTTCGACTCCTCCATCGGCGGGCTCGGGGGCTGCCCCTACGCCCCGGGCGCGTCCGGGAACCTCGCGACCGAGGACCTCGTCTACATGCTCTCGGGGATGGGCTACGAGACCGGCGTCGACTTCGACCGGCTCATCGCCGCCGGCGCGCTCGCGCAGCGGCTCGTCGGCCGGCGGCTGCCGGGGAAGACGCTCCAGGCGGAGCTGGCGCGCACGGAGGCGTGATGGAGCTGTCGGTCGAGCGCAAGGGAGCCGTCGAGATCTGGGTGATCGAGGGAGCGGCGCGGAGGAACTCCCTCACCATGGCGCTCCTCCACGAGCTGCGGCGCCGGATCGACGAGGCCGCCGCCGACCGCTCGCTGCGCGCGGTCGTGCTCACCGGCGCGGGGGATCGAGCGTTCTGCGCGGGCGCGGACCTGAAGGAGCGCGCCCGCATGGCGCCCGACGAGGTCCACGCCTTCCACGCGGCCGTCCGGGACGCGTTCCTCGGGCTGGAGCGCGCGCCGCAGCCGTTCGTCGCCGCGATCAACGGCGCGGCGCTCGGAGGCGGGCTCGAGCTCGCGCTCGCGTGCGATCTCCGGGTCGCCGCCGACGGGGCCGAGCTGGGCCTGCCGGAGGTCGGGCTCGGCATCATCCCTGGCGCCGGCGGAACGGCGCGCCTGCCGCGGCTCGTCGGAGTCGCGCGGGCGAAGGATCTCATCCTCACCGGGCGCCGGGTGGGCGCCGGCGAGGCGCTCGCGATCGGGCTCGTCTCGCGCGTCTCGCCGGCGGCGCGGGTGCGCGAGGACGCGACGGCGCTCGCCGAGCAGGTCGCGCGGAACGCGCCCATCTCGCTCCGCCAGGCGAAGCGGGCGATCGACGGCGGCTTCGACCTGTCGCTCGAGGAGGCGCTCGCCCTCGAGAACCGGCTGTACCAGGACTGCCTCGCCTCCAGGGACCGGGTCGAGGCGCTCCGCGCGTTCGCGGAGAAGCGGGCGCCGGTGTTCACGGGCGAGTAGGCGAATCGAGTGCCGGCCGGCGCGGGGCCGATCCGCGCGCGCGTTTCGAGGTAACCTGCGCCCCAAGATGGAAGGCGAACACACCATCATCGGGAAGATCCCCCGGGAGCGGCTGAACCAGATCGCCTCCCGCAAGCTGTCCGCGCTCGGGATCCCCGTCCGGCTCGGCGCCGACCGCGAGACCCTCGAGGGGGATCTCGCGCTCGGCCGCGTCCTCCACCCGTCGACCGGCCAGCCGATCGCGCGGGCGCGGTTCGTGGTCGTCGGTCACGACCACCTGCGGTTCCTCGACCCGCCGCTCGCGGCCCTCGGCTCGATCGGCTTCTACGAGCACGACCGCCTCCCCGCGCTCGAGCAGGCGGTCGCGGCGGCGGTGCAGCGGCGCTCGGCGGCGCTCCAGGACGTCGCGGCCCGGCTGCGCGCCCTCCGCCTCGAGGCGAAGGTCGACGGCGACCGGCTCGTCGTCCGCGCCGTCGTGAAGACGGTCACCCACGCGTTCGAGATCCTCGGCGCGCCGGACGGCGTCCGGGTGTCCCGGCTGGCGCCCGTGGGCGGTGTCCCGTGCGACGTCTCGCCGGACTTCCCGGCCCTCGAGCTCGCGTCGTTTCCGACCCTGTCCGACCTCGAGCTGTTCCTGTCCTCCGCCGCGCCGCGGATGGCCGCCGTGCCGGCGCCCGCGCACACGCCCGTGCCCGAGCCCGCCGCCGCCGCCGTCCTCGAGCCCACCCCGCCACCCCGGAACGCGCTCACCCTGGCGTCGCTCGCCGAGGTCTTCGGGCACGAGGCCGTCCTCGCCCCGAACGCGATGGTGGAGCTCATCCAGGAGTTCCAGTACGGGGGCACGAGGTACCGGTTCGTCGCGGCGCGGGAGATGGGGACCCGCTTCAAGGGGCGGCTCATCGGCCCGAACGGCGACGTCTGGGCGGACCGCTTCGAGCTGGCCGACTTCCCCGGCACGCACAAGGTGGTCGCGCTCGCGCTCGGCGCGCGCGAGGACGCGGCGCCCGGAGGGGAGACCGACGCCGGCGAGGCCCCCCCGTCCGCGTTCCCGGGCCACCTCACCCCGCACCCCGGCGAGGTCTGGGTGATGAACGTCGTGGTCGAGGAGGCGAGCGTCGAGGAGGTCCGGTACGTCGGGACCGACATCGACGGCCGGCCCTACGGCGCCGCGCGCGTGCTGAAGAAGTCGGACTTCGAGGCGGTGTTCACGCGCGACCGGGGAGGGTGGCGCCTCCTCGTCCAGATCGACCAGGTCCAGGACGGGCACGTGCTCTACCGCCAGCTCGACTCGCAGCGTCAGGCGATCGGCGCACCGCGCAAGATGTCGGCCGCGATCCTCGTGGCCAACTTCGTGCCGGAGGCGGCGGCTTACTGATGGGGGCTCCGGCGCAGAGCACGATCGCCGAGCGGGTCCTCGCGGGCGACGTCCGGGCGGCGGCCCGGCTCATGCGCGACCTCGACGACCGCCTCCCCGAGGCGGAGGCCACGCTCCGGACCCTGTTCCCGCGGACGGGCCGCGCGTACGTCATCGGGCTCACCGGCGCGCCCGGCGCGGGGAAGTCGTCCCTCGCGGACCGTCTCATCGCGCGGCTGCGCGCCGCCGGCAAGAAGGTCGGGGTCGTGGCGATCGACCCGACGAGCCCGTTCACCGGGGGCGCGATCCTGGGCGACCGCATCCGCATGCAGGATCACGCCGTCGACCCGGAGGTCTTCATCCGGTCGCTCGGCACCCGCGGCCACCTCGGCGGGCTCTCGCGCTCCACCTCCGACCTCGTGCAGGTCATGGACGCGATGGGCAAGGACGTCGTCCTCGTCGAGACGGTCGGGGTCGGGCAGGACGAGATCGAGGTCGCGACGCTCGCCCACACGGTCGTGGTCGTGGCCGTGCCGGGCCTCGGGGACGACGTCCAGGCGATCAAGGCAGGGGTCCTCGAGATCGCGGACGTCTTCGCCGTGAACAAGGCCGATCGGGACGGCGCGGACCGGACCGTGCGCGATCTCCAGATCATGCTCGAGCTGCGCCACTCGGTGGCCGCCCCCCCCGGCAACCACGACGCGCAGCACCGGTTCGTCCACGGCGAGGCGGCGGCGCCGCCCCCCGGCCCGGGCGCCGACTGGGAGCCTCCCATCGTGAGGACGGTCGCGGTGAAGGACGAGGGGATCGCCGAGCTCCTCGCCGCGATCGACCGCCACCGCGCGCACCTCGACGCGACCGGGCAGCGCCGCGCGCGGGAGACCGCCCGGGCGCGGGCGGCCTTCGTCACGGTGCTGCGCGAGCGCCTCCTCGCCGGGGCGCTGGATCGACTCGAGGCGGAGACGGGCCGGCTCGACGCCGTCGCCGAGCGGATCGCCGCGCGCGAGGCCGATCCCTACGCGCTCGCGGACGATCTCGTCGCGCGGCTGCGGGGCTGAGGCGGAGGAAGGATCGATGGGCGACGGGCTGGGTCCGACGGAAGGTGCGCGGGACATGCGGGACGACGCCGTGCCGGCCGACCCGGTGACGGCGCTCTCGGCGCGCCTGGGCCTGCCGCTCGTGGACCCGGTCGTCGCGCTCGCCGCGCTCACCCACAAGTCGTACGTGAACGAGCACCGGGACGAGCAGGGGCTCGCCGACAACGAGCGGCTCGAGTTCCTCGGGGACGCGGTCATCGACCTCGCCGTGTCGCACCGCCTCATGGAGCGCTTCCCGACGGCCCGCGAGGGCGACCTCTCGAAGATGCGGGCCGCCGTCGTGGACGAGCAGGGGCTCTCCGAGATGGCGCGCGCGCTCGACCTCGGGGCGCTCCTGCGGCTCGGACGCGGCGAGGAGCTCACCGGGGGCCGGCAGAAGGCCTCGCTCCTCGCCGACGCGATGGAGGCGGTGATCGCCGCGGTGTTCGTCGCCGGAGGGCTCGAGCCGGTGCTCGGGATCGTCGACCGGTTCCTCGGGGAGGCGTTCGCCCGCGCCGCGGCCGGGACCCTCGATCGGGACTTCAAGACGCAGCTGCAGGAGCTGGCGCAGAGCCGGCTCCGCGCGAGCCCTCGCTACCGGGTGGTCGCGGAGCACGGGCCCGATCACTCCAAGACCTTCGAGGTCGAGACCGACCTGCGCGGCGAGGTGGTCGGCCGCGGGACCGGCCGGTCGAAGAAGGACGCCGAGCAGGCCGCCGCGAAGCTCGCGCTCGACACGCTGGCCCGGCGGTTCGCGCCCGCGCCGTCCGAGCCGCCGGCCGCCGCCGCCGCCCGTCCCCGCGCAGCCGGTCGCCGCCCCGCAGGCGAGCGCCCCCGCCGTCGAGCGGGACGCCGGGCCGGAGACCGCCCCCCCGACCGCGCCGGCGCCGAAGCGCGCCAAGGCCGCGCGACCTGCCGCGAAGGCGCGCGCGCGGCCCAAGGAAACCCGCCCCCGGAAGGCGAAGCCAGCCCGCAAGGGGCGCGCGGCGAAGCGCTAGCCGCGCTTTCCATTTGCCCGCTCCCCGGCGCGCCGCTAGCATCCCCGCCGATGATCCGCACCTCGCTCGCGATCGCGCTCGCTGCATCGCTCGCCACCCCGTTCGCGCACGCCCAGGAGAAGACCAAGATGGAGACGCCGGTGTTCGCGACGTTCAAGACCTCGATGGGCGACATCGTGGTGAAGCTGCTGCCGGAGAAGGCCCCCAAGACCGTGGAGAACTTCCTCGGGCTCGCGGAGGGCACGAAGGAGTGGAAGGACCCCCGCAGCGGCCAGATGGTCAAGAAGCCGCTCTACGACGGCACGGTGTTCCACCGCGTGATCCCCCAGTTCATGATCCAGGGCGGCGACCCGCTCGGGAACGGCACCGGCGGCCCGGGGTACAAGTTCGCCGACGAGATCGGGCCGACCAACAGCTTCTCCAAGCCCGGGCTGCTCGCGATGGCGAACGCCGGTCCCGGCACGAACGGCTCGCAGTTCTTCATCACCGAGGTGCCGACCCCGTGGCTCGACCGCGGGCACACGATCTTCGGCGAGGTCGTGAAGGGCATGGAGCTCGTGACCAAGATCGCCGGCGCCGGGAACGCGAAGGTCAAGCTCGACAAGGTCGTCATCACCCGCGGCGCCCAGCCGTAGCAGCCCACCCCGAAGGACCCCTGGCGCCCGCCCGGCCTGGCCGCGGCGGGCGCGATCACCTCCATGGCCAAGAAGAAAGAGCTCCCGTTCCGCGCCGGCTTCGTCGCGATCGTCGGCCGACCCAACGTCGGCAAGTCGACGCTGCTCAACCGCGTCCTGGGCGAGCACCTCGCGATCGTCTCGCCGCGCCCGCAGACCACCCGGACCCGCATCCTCGGCGTCTACTCCGGCCCTGGCGTGCAGCTCGCGCTGTTCGACACCCCCGGGCTCCACCGCGCGAAGGGCGCGCTCAACCGGCGGATGGTCGAGGTGGCCCTCCAGACGCTCGCGGAGGTCGACGCCGTCCTGTTCCTCGTCGAGGCCGGCACCGGTCCGGGAGGCCGGATCGAGGTCGGCGAGGCGACGCGCTGGGGCATCGAGGAGGTCGCGAAGAGCGGCAAGCCGGCCGTCCTCGGGATCTCGAAGATGGACCGGGCGCCGCGGCTCGCGCTCCTGCCGGTCATCGAGGCCTACCGCGCGCTGCACGGCTGGGCCGAGATCGTGCCCTTCTCCGGCCTCACCGGCGAGAACGTCGAGGTGCTGCTCGAGGCCCTCGCGCGCCAGGTGCCCGAGGCCGACGCCCCGCTCTTCCCGCCCGACGTCATGACCGACCAGGCGGAGCGCCAGATCGCGGCCGAGTACGTCCGCGAGCAGGTGATGGTCCAGACCCGGCAGGAGATCCCCTACGCGGCCGCCGTCGAGGTGGAGGAGTTCGACGAGTCGGACCGGCGGGAGCGGGGCGGCCTCGTCCGGATCTCCGCGAGCATCCTCGTGGAGCGCGACTCGCAGAAGGCGATCGTCATCGGAAAGCAGGGCTCGATGCTGAAGAAGATCGGGACGCGCGCCCGCGAGAACCTCGAGCGCCTCCTCGGGTGCAAGGTGTACCTCGCGCTCAACGTGAAGGTGGAGGAGCGCTGGAGCGAGCGCGCCGCCGCCCTCAAGCGGCTGGGGATCTGACGTGACCGCGCCCCGCCCGCTCGTCGCGCTCGTCGGCCGCCCGAACGTCGGCAAGTCGACGCTGTTCAACCGCATCGCCGGCCGCCGCATGGCGATCGTCCAGGACGTCCCCGGCGTCACCCGGGACCGCAACTACGCGGACGTCGAGTGGGACGGGCGCTCCCTCTCCCTCGTCGACACCGGCGGGTTCGAGCCGGAGTCCCGCGATCGGCTCATGGCCCAGGTCCGGCAGCAGGCGCAGCTCGCCGTGGACGAGGCCGCCGCCATCGTCCTCGTCGTGGACGGCCGCGAGGGGCTGACGAGCGTCGATCGCGCCGTCGCCGATCTCCTGCGGCGCGCGGCGAAGCCGCTGTTCGTCGCCATCAACAAGGTGGACTCCACCGCGACCGAGGAGGAGATCCCGATCGCGGACTTCTACGAGCTCGGCTTCGGGGACGTGCAGGCGGTCTCGGCCGAGCACGGCCGCGGCGTCGGCGAGCTCGTCGAGGCGATCATCGAGCGGCTCGCGATCCCGCCCGCGCCCCCGCCTCCCGAGGACGCGCCCGAGCCGGAGGAGGTCACCGACGACGACCGCCCGAAGGGCGACGTGCGGCTCGCCGTCGTCGGCCGGCCCAACGTCGGGAAGAGCACGTTCGTGAACGCGCTGCTCGGGGAGGAGCGGTTCGTCGTCTCCGACATCCCCGGCACGACCCGCGACGCCATCGACTCGCTCGTCTCGCACCGCGGCCGCGGCTTCGTCGTGACGGACACGGCCGGGATCCGCCGCAAGCGCTCGATCGCGCAGAAGGTCGAGGCCTACTCGGTCGTCCGCGCGATGCGCGCCATCGACGACGCGGAGGTCGTGGCCTGCCTCCTCGACGCGACGGAGGCGGGGGTCGAGCAGGACGCGCGCCTCCTCGGCATCGTCTCGGAGAAGATGAAGGCGGTCGTCATCGTCGTGAACAAGTGGGACATCGCCGAGCGCGAGGGCGCGACGCAGGACTGGTACCGCAAGGAGCTCTTCAAGCGCCTGCCGTTCGTCGCCTACGCGCCGATGGTGTTCGTCTCCGCGAAGGAGCGCCGCGGCGTCACGAAGGTGCTCGATCAGGCCGCGAAGCTGGTCGAGCAGTACCGGGCCCGCTTCCCGACCCCCGAGCTGAACCACCTCATCGAGGCCATCCAGGAGGAGCACCCCGCCCCGCTCGCGAAGGGCCGCCCGGTGAAGCTGTTCTACGCGGCGCAGGTGGCCTACGCGCCGCCGACCTTCGTCATCCAGTGCTCGCGCCCGGAGGCGATCGGCGACGCGTACCGCCGCTTCGTCGAGAACCGGCTGCGCGAGGCGTTCGGCCTCCACGTCCCGATGCGGCTCGTGTTCAAGGAGCGGAAGCGCCGGCTGCGCCCGCCGCCGAAGGCGGACAAGGGGGCCGGCGCAGGGCGCCGTCACCGCGGGCCACGCGAGCCGCGCGAGTGATTCCCTCCGGAAGCCGAGGGCCGACCGCTCTTCCCTTGACGCCCCGGGGGAGCCCCGCCTAGATTGGCGCGGATTTTCTGGGGAATTCCGGCGCGCACCGCGCCCACGAGGCGACATGTCGAACACCGACGCCATCTCCCGCAAGGACATGAAGGAGCCGGACAAGTTCCAGCAGGCCGCCACCCAGGCGGCGGGCTGGATCGCGACGCGTCGCAAGCACGTCGTGATCGCGGGCGCCGCTGGCGATCGCGGTGGTCGTCCTCATCGCGATCATGTCCGCCGTGAACACCGGGCGCGAGGAGCGCGCCTCCGCCGCCGCCGCAGACCTCCTCGCCGTCATGGGCGGCGAGATCTCGAGCGTCCCGCTGCCGGGCGTCCAGGGGCCGTTCTTCCCGAGCGACGAGGCCCGCCAGCGCGCCATCGTCGACGCCGCGCAGAAGGTGCTCGCGGCGCACCCGGGGACGGGCGCCGCCCAGCTCGCCGCGCTCGCCCTCGGCGACGCCCACTCGAAGCTCCGCGCGTGGGACCCTGCGAAGGCCGCCTACGAGCAGTTCCTGAAGGCCGCTCCGCAGAACGACTCGCTGCGCTTCGGCGCCCTCGAGGGCCTCGCGATCGCGGAGGAGGCGAAGGGGAACGTCGACGCGGCGGTCGCGGCCTACGACCGGCTCGGCCGCGAGGTCCCGGCGTTCGGCGACCGGGCCGACCTCGAGCGGGCGCGCCTGCTCGCGCTCGCCGGGAAGACCGCGGACGCGAAGGCGATCCTCGCGGCGTTCGGCGATCGCCACAAGGACTCGCTCCTCACGGCCGAGGCGTCGGAGCGGTTGAACCGGCTCGGTGGCAAGTAGATGCCGGTGATCGCGCTGGCGCTCGCGGTCGCGGCGGCCGCCGCGGGGCCGGGCGTCCGGACGGCCCTGCCGCCCGCGCCGGTCCACCTGTTCCGCGTCGCCTGGCAGCACCCGCTCGTCCCGCTCCGGCCGCTCGAGGTGAAGCCGCAGGAGCGGAGCGCCGTCGCGGTGGATCCGCAGCGGGGTCTCGCGTTCGTCGGCACGCGCGACGGCTGGCTGCACGCGATCCGCGCGGACGGCACCATCGCCTGGGAGCTGCGCTCCGAGGGCGGGTTCGGACCTCCGGCGGTGGACGGCGACACCGTGTACGCCGGGACGTCGGAGGGCGTGCTCTACGCGATCGCCCTCCCGTCGGGGAAGCCGCGGTGGACCTACGCGGCGAAGGAGGACCTCTCGACCCGTCCCGCGCTCGCGGGCGGTCTCGTGCTCGTCGCGAGCCTGCAGGACACCGTCTTCGCGGTGGACGCGGGCACCGGCGCCTGGAGGTGGCACCACCGCAGGGAGCAGAAGGGCGAGGGGCTCACGATCTTCGGCGCCGCGTCCGTCCAGGTGGGCGCCGGCGTGGCGTTCGCCGGCTACTCCGACGGGTTCGTGGCCGCGCTCGACCTCGCGACCGGCGCCGCGCGGTGGGAGCGCCGCGTCGCGCCGGCCGGGTCGCACCTCGACGTCGACTCGCTCGCGCTCGACGACGACCGGCTGTACGCGGCCGCCTTCTCCGGCGCGGTGCTCGGCCTCGACGCGAAGACGGGGCGGGAGCTGTGGAGCTTCCCCGCGCCGGGTGCGTCGCGCGTCGCGGTCGCCGGCGGCGTCCTCGTCGCCGTGTCCGTCGGGCACCGTGTTCGGGCTCTCGCCCGCGAACGGGACCTCGCTCTGGAAGGCGCCGCTCTCCGGATCTCCGGGGGGCACGCCGGTCTTCGCGCGGAAGTGGCTCCTCGTCCCCGCCGGCGAAGGCGGCCTGCGGTGGCTCGAGGCCGCGACGGGGCGGCTCCTGCGCGTCTTCGAGCCGGGCACCGGCGTGCTGGCGCAGCCCGGCGTCCTGAACGGTCGGGTGTACGTCCTGTCGAACGGCGGAGACGTGTTCGCGCTCGATCTCCCGTAGCCCATGCGCTCCATCCTGGTGGTCGCCGCGGTGGTGCGGCGGGGGAACGCGCTCCTCGTGACGCGCCGCCCCGACCGTCCGGGCCAGCCGGGGCAGTGGGAGTTCCCCGGCGGCAAGGTGGAGCCCGGCGAGGCGGAGGACGCGGCGCTCGCGAGGGAGATCCGCGAGGAGCTCGGCTGCGGCGTGGACGTCGGCCCGCTGCTCCTCCGGCACCGCCACCGCTACCCGGCGCTCGACGTGGAGCTGGCGTTCTACGCCTGCACGCTCCACGCGGGCGCGGAGCCGGTCGCGCTCGGGGTCGCCGAGCTCGCGTGGGCCCGGGTGGGGACCCTCGGCTCGTACGACTTCCTCGAGGCCGACCGCGCCGTGCTCGAGGAGCTCGAGCGGCGCTCCTCGCGAGTGCCCTGACGGGGCCCCACGCGCCCGGGCGGGGGTTCGCCCACGGGCGCGCACGACGCATCGTGAGTTCCGGTGCCCGGCATCGCGATCCTCACCAGCCTGTTCCCGCCGTCGGTCGGCGGAATCCAGACGCAGACGCGCGCGCTCGCGAGCGGGCTCGCGGAGCTCGGCGCGGAGGTCCACGTCGTCACGCGCCCGGCGCCGGGGCGACCCGCGCGGGAGGAGGTGGCCTCGGGCGTCACGATCCACCGCGCCGGCTTCGCCGTCGGCGGGCCGGCCGGGACCCTCGGCTACGTCGCGCTGGCCGGTCGCGTGCTCGCGTCGCTGGGGCGCCGCGTCCAGGTCCTGCACGCCCACCAGCTCCTGTCGCCCTCGACGGTCGCGCTCGTGGCGGCCGGTCTGCGCGGGACCCCCTTCGTCGCGACCGCACACGCGAGCGGAGCCGTCGGTGACGTCGCCTCGCTCGCGCGGCAGGGGCCGCTCGGGCGCGCGCGGCTCCTCGCGCTGCGGCGGCTCGCGGGCGCGTTCGTGGCGGTCTCCGCGGAGATCCGGGGCGAGCTCGAGCGCGCGGGCATCCCCGCCGAGCGGATCCGCTCGATCCCGAACGGCGTGGACACGCGCCGGTTCGCCCCCGTCGACGCCGCGGAGCGGCGGAGGGTGCGCCGCGGCCTCGGCCTCCCTCCGGTCCCCGTCGTCGTCTACACGGGCCGCCTCTCGCCCGAGAAGGGCGTCGACGTGCTCGTCGACGCCTGGGCCGAGGCCCGGCGGCGCGGCTGCCTGGGGACGCTCTGCCTCGTCGGCGACGGGCCGGAGCGGCAAGGCGCTCGAGCGGAGGGCCGTCGCGCTCGGCGTCCGGGGCGCGACCCGGTTCGCCGGGTCGACGGCCGACGTCGCGCCGTGGTTGCAGGCGGCGGACGTGTTCGTGCTCCCGTCGCGCCAGGAGGGGCTGTCCGTCGCGCTCCTCGAGGCGATGGCGACGGGAGTCCCGGCCGTCGCGACCGAGGTCGGGGGGACGCGCGAGGCGGTCGGGGGAACGGCGGTCCTCGTCCCGCCCGCCGATCCGCGGGCGCTGGCGGAGGCCCTGTGCGCCCTGCTCGACGAGCCGGGGAGGGCGAGGGAGCTCGGCGAGGCCGCCCGCGTCCGGGTGCTCTCCCGGTTCGGCATCCTCAACGTCGCCAGGCGTCACCTGGAGCTGTACCGGGAAGTCGGCGAGGGGCGGCCGCGTGCGGCGGTCGGCGAGGGGCGGCCGCGTGCGGCGGGGGGCGGGCATGGCGGATGGGCGAGCGCGGGTCGTGTACCTCGTGTCGTGGTTCCCCGCGATCACGGAGACGTTCATCCTGGACGAGGTCCGTGAGCTGAACGCTCGCGGGTTCGACGTCGAGGTGCTGCCGCTGTTCGGCCGGCGCGGCGGCGACGTCCACGCCGGGTGGCGCGATCTCCGGGCGTGGACGCACTACCACCGGACCCTCTCGTGGGAGCTCGTCGCGGCGCAGCTCTACTGGCTCCGGCGGAGGCCGCGCGAGCTCGCCCGCGCGTGGGCCGAGGCGCTCCTCCGGAACGCGCCGTCGCGGAAGCTCCTCGTCCGGACGCCGCTCGTCGTGCTCAAGGCCGCGCTCGTCGCGCGCCGCGTGGAGGGCATGGGCGTCCGGCACGTCCACGCGCACTGGGCGACGCACCCGGCGCTCGCGGCCTGGGTCGTCCGCGCGCTCACGGGGACGACGTACAGCTTCACCGCGCACGCCCACGACCTCTACGTCGATCGCGCGATGCTCCGCGAGAAGGTCCGGGACGCGCGGTTCGTCGTGACGATCTCCGAGTTCAACCGGCGCCTCATCGAGGAGGTCTGCGGGGACGCGGCGGCCGGAAAGGTCCACGTGGTCCGCTGCGGCGTCGACCTGGCGGCCTTCGCGCCCGCGCCGCGCCGCGCGCCGCGCACGCCCACCTTCGTGTGCGTCGCGAGCCTGCGCCCTTACAAGGGCCACGTGGTCCTGCTCGAGGCCGCCCGGCTCCTGCGGGACCGGGGCCTGGCCATGCGGCTCGTCCTCGTCGGCGACGGCGAGCTCCGCCGGAGCCTCGAGGCCGCGTGGCGCGGCTGGGGCTCCGGGACGTGGTGGAGCTCCGCGGGGCGCTGCCGCACGAGCAGATCCCGGCGGTGCTCGCGGAGGCCACCGCGATGGTCCTCCCGAGCGTCACCTCCGAGGACGGCCAGATGGAGGGAATCCCGGTCGCGCTCATGGAGGCGATGGCGGCCGGGGTGCCGGTCGTCTCGACGCGGCTCTCGGGGATCCCGGAGCTCGTGAAGGACGGGGAGAGCGGCCTGCTCGTCCCGGAGCGGGATCCCGGCGCGCTCGCGGCGGCGATGGAGCGGATCGCCGCCGATCCGGCGCTCGGGGCCCGCCTCGCCGACGCCGCGCGCCGGACGGTCCGCGAGCAGTTCGATCGCTCCCGGAACCTGGATCGGCTCGAGACGCTCCTCAGCGCCGCTTCTTCTTCCGGGCGGGCTGCTGCTTCGGCTCCGGTCGGGGCGGTGTCCCCGCTGCGAGGAGCGGCAGGCTGACCGGCTGGTAGGCGCGGCCCGCGGAGTCGTGCAGCTCGCGCGCTCCCGCCCCGTCGAGCCGCAGCGCATAGCGCGAGCCCGGGACGAGCGGCGCCGCGGGCACGAGCGTCAGCCGCGTGCCCGCCGCCAGCTCCCGGCCGCCCGACGCGGGGAGGACGTCCTCCCGGGCGTCGAGGAGCACGAGGCGCGCGTCCGGCACCCGCCCGGTGAGCTCGACCTCGAAGCTCGCGGCGGGATCCACGACCACCTCGGTGCCCGGCGCGAGCGGGAGGCGCGCTCCGGGCTCGATCGCGAACGCGCCCCGCAGGATGGCCGTCGCGGGCGGCGCCGGGACGGCGAGACCCGGCGCCGACGTCGAGACGGAGGTCGGGGCCCCCTCGACGCCTCGGCGTCGGGGTCGGGGCGACGGTCGCGGTCGGGGTCGAGGTCGAGTCGCCGGTGACGGGGTCGGGCTGCGGTCGAGGCGCGGGAGCCGGCGCCGCGGCGCTTCCGCACCCACAGAGTGCGACGACCACGGCAACCGCGATGGATGGCGACGAGCGGCGCATCTCGATCCTCTACCACGCGATCCGGCTTCCGAGCTGTGCGATGCCACCGGATCACGGGACGGACATCCTGACGCGATCGCGTATCGTTCGGGTCCCCGGACCGTCGCGCTCGTCCACCAGGCCCGGACGGAGATCGAATGAGAATGCTCGCCGCCGCCCTGTCGGTCGCCTTCGCCACCGGAGCGCTCGCCGCGGAGCCGGTCGCCGCCAGCGCCGGCGCGCCCACCGTGCCGGCCACGGCAGGCGCGCCTTCGCCGATCTCACCCGAGGCGCCCGCCCGCTACGGCAAGTCGAGCGGTCTCGTCCCGGGTCTGCTCATCGGTCCCAAGCTCTCGCTCATCACGCTCCCGGCGCCGGGGTTCGGCCTCGACGCGAGGATCGGGAGCGCCTTCGGCCTCTCGCTCGATCTCAACCTCATCCCCACCGTCGCGGTCGGCGACGCCGCGAAGGTGAGCTATCGCGACGTCTCCGGCGCGGCGCGCTGGTTCCCGTTCCGCGGGTCGTTCTATCTCGGCGCCGCGCTCGGAAGCCGGACCTTCAAGGCGAGCGTCAGGGACGAGACCTCTGGAGCGCTGGCGAAGGCCGAGGTGACGAGCACGTACCTCGCCCCCGAGCTCGGCTGGCGCTGGATCTGGTCGAGCGGGTTCTTCCTCGGGATGGACCTCGGTTACCAGATCATCCTCTCGAACAAGCTGACGTTCGACCTGCCGATCCTGGTTCCCGCGGAGGACCGGAAGGACGTGCAGGACGCGGCGAACGACCTCGGCAAGATCGGTTTCCCGATCGTCTCGCTGCTCCAGCTCGGCTGGTACTTCTGATCCTGCTCGGCTGACGTCCGCCGCCCGGCCTCGAGCCCGTCGAGGCCGCGGCCGTCCTCCCCCTCGCGAATCGAGCGAGCCCCCGCGGGCCGGGCCCCCGAGCGGGCGCCGTCCGGCCGCCGGCGCCTCGCACGGGTCGCGGGTTGCGCGCTCCTGGCCCGCCCGCCTATCACCTCCCGTGACGAGGTGACGTGGCCGACCCGCTCCGAAGCTCCTGCCTGCTCGTCCGCGCCGGTCCGCGGATCTGCGCGCTCCCCGTCGAGCAGGTGATCGAGACCATGCGCCCGCTGCCCGTCACGCCGTTGCCCGGGCTGCCCGTCTCCGTCCAGGGCGCGGCGGTGATCCGCGGCGCGGCGGTTCCCGTCGTCGACGTCGACGCGCTCCTGGGAGGGACGGCTTCGGCGGACCGCGCCCGCTTCGTGCTGGTGCGGTGCGGCGCGCGTGCGGCGGCCCTCGCGGTCGACGCGGTCCTGGGGGTCGCGCCGGTCGACGGCTCCGCCCCTCGGGCGATCGCCTTGCTCCAGGCCGCCACGGCGGGCGCCGTCGAGGCGCTCGGCGCGCTCGACCGTGAGCTCCTCGTCGTCCTCGCGGCCGCCCGCGTCGTGCCCGACGGCGCCTGGCGCGCGATCGGGGGGAGCGGGGCCGAGCGTCCCTGATGTCACCGTTCCTGGACGACTTCCGCCGCGCGCTCGCCGATCGCCTCGGCCTCCGGTTCGACGAGGACAAGGCCGAGTTGCTGTCGCGCGTCCTCGAGGAGCGGGCCGAGGCCCGGGGCGCGCGCTCGCCCGACGAGTACCTGGCGCTGCTGGCGCGGGGCGACGCGGAGGAGACCGCCGCGCTGGCGGAGCGGCTCACGGTGGGCGAGACCTACTTCTTCCGGAACGCGCAGGACATGGAGGCGTTCGCCGGCGAGGTGCTCCCGCAGCGCGTCCGCGCGCGGGCCTCCGAGCGGCGCCTGCGCATCCTCTCCGCGGGATGCTCCACCGGAGAGGAGCCCTACACGCTCGCGATGCTGGCGCGCAGCACCTCGCAGCTCGCCGCGTGGGACGTCCGCGTCCACGGGTTCGACCTGAACCCCGCCGCGGTCGAGCGTGCCCGGACCGGACGGTACTCCGGGTGGTCGCTCCGGCAGACGTCCCCCGAGCTGCGCGCGCGCTTCTTCGTGCCTGAGGGGCGCGACGTGCGCGTGGCGGACGACGTGCGCGCGCTCGTCACCCTCGAGCAGCGGAACCTCGTCGACGACGACCCGGTGCTCTGGGCGCCCGCGACGTACGATGTCGTGTTCTGCCGGAACGTCCTCATGTACCTCGCCCCGGAGGTCGCGCGGCGCGTGGTGGCGCGCATCGCGCGCGCCCTGGCGCCGGGCGGGTTCCTGTTCCTGGGCCACGCCGAGACGCTGCGCGGTCTCTCGACGGAGTTCCACCTGAGGCACACGCACGGAACGTTCTATTACCAGTCGCGGGTCGACGGTGAGCCGGTCTCGGCGCCGTGGCCCGAGGCGCACTCGCACTCGTCCCCCCGCGCGTCCTCCTCCCCCGAAGGGCCCGCGCCGGAGCCGGCGACCACCGGCTGGTTCGACGTCATCCGCGACTCGTCCCAGCGGATCGCGGAGCTCACGCGGAGCGGCGCCCGCGCCGCGGACCCGCCGGGCGAGCCCCTCGCGCGAGAGCCGGCGCGGCAGCCCGAGCCGGGCGGCCTCGCCGGCGCGCTCGAGCTCCTCCGCCGCGAGCGCTTCGTCGAGGCGCTCGCCGCGCTGGGAGCCGCCCCGGAGCGGGACGGGGACGTGGACCGGCTCCTCCTCCGCGCGATCCTGCACGCCACGCGCGGCGAGCTCGAGACGGCGGAGGCGGCGTGCTCGCGCGTGCTCGAGATCGACGAGCTGAACGCGGAGGCGCACTACGTCCGCGCGCTCTGCCGCGAGGGCGCGGGGGACGTCGCCAGCGCCGCCGATCACGACCGTTACGCGCTCTACCTCGACCGGACGTTCGCGATGCCGCGCCTCCACCTCGGGCTGCTCGCGAGGCGCGCCGGGGATCTCGAGCCGGCGCGGCGGGAGCTCGCCCGCGCGCTCGTCCTCTTCGCGGCGGAGGACCCCTCGCGCATCCTGCTGCTCGGCGGCGGGTTCACGCGGGACGCCCTCGTCGCGCTGTGCCGGGCGGAGCTGGTCGCCTGCGGAGGCCACCCGTGAGCGAGCGGCCCGCCACGCCGTCCGCGGCCGCCCTCCGCGCCGAGTTCGACGCGTCGTTCGCGACGGCGCATGCGCCCGCGCGCCGCGACCAGGTAGCGCTCGTCGTCCTGCGCGCCGGCGGGGAGCCGATCGCCGTGCGCGTCCTCGAGATCCGGGGCTCCTCCCCGCGCGCGCCATCGTGCCCGTCCCGAGCGCGCGCCCCGAGCTGCTCGGCGTGTGTGGGCTCCGCGGCGGGATCCTCCCGGTCTTCGGCCTGGCGCGCCTCCTGCGCCGCCCGGACGATCCCGGCGCCCCCCGCTGGATGGTGCTCGCCGGGACGGGGCCGCGGCGCGTCGCGCTCGCGTCCGCGGCGCTCGACGAGCACCTCGTCGTCGCCGCCTCGGAGCTCCAGCGCGCCGCGCCGTCCGACGCGCCCGCGGCGGCGCACGTCGCCGAGGTCGTCCCGCGCGGCGGACGGCTGCTGCACGTCGTGAGCGTCGGTTCCCTGCTGCGCGCCATCACGCTGGACGGAGGGTGAGCATGGCTAGCCGGTGGACGTTCTCGCAGAAGGTGGCCGGAGGGTTCGCGCTGATCGTGGCGATCGCCCTGCTGGTGGGCGTCGTGTCGGTGATCTCGCTGCGCGACGTGGTCGCCCGGAAGGACCGGGTGATCGACATCGCCGCCCTGCGGCTCGTCGACGCCGAGCGGCTCCACGCGATGAGCCTCCGGAAGGCGACGGAGTCCCGGGCGTACCTCATGACGCGCGACCCGCGCTACCTCGAGCGCCTGCGGGTCGTGCGCTCCGAGATGCGCCAGTCGCTCGACGCGCTGCGCAAGGAGGTCGAGACGGAGGAGGGGCGCCGGATCGTCCAGGCCGTCGACGAGGCGGAGCAGGCGCACGAGCGCGCGCTCGAGGGCGTCCTCGCGCAGTCGGGCAAGGTCCCGAGCGAGCAGATGGGCGCGCTGGTCGAGCGCGAGGTCCGCCCCGCCCGAGAGCGGCTCGACTCGCTCGTCGATCAGCTCACCGCCCGCGAGCGGAGCCTGCTCGAGCAGCGCCGCGCGGAGTCGACCGAGTTCGCCTCGGTGGCGATCCGCTCCGTCGTGGTCCTCTCCGCGGTGGCGGCGGCGCTGGCCGTAATCTTCGCCCTCCTGCTCGGGCGGACGCTCTCGCGGCAGATCTCCGGCGCGGTCCGGCACGTGGAGAGCTCCTCCGCGGAGCTGAAGGCGACCGCCGGGCAGCAGGCGACCGGCGCGAAGGAGCAGGCGACCGCGATGGCGGAGATCACGACCACCATCACCGAGCTGCTCGCGACCTCACGCCAGATCGCGGAGAGCGCGCAGCGCGTGTCCACGATCGCGGAGGACACGGCCGCGGCGGCGCGCACCGGCGACGAGGCCGTGCAGCGCAGCCAGGAGGCGGTCGGGACGATCCGGAGGCAGGTGGAGCTCGTCGTGAACCACATGCTCGATCTCGGGCGCAAGTCACAGCAGATCGGCGGGGTCGTCGAGGTCATCAACGAGCTCGCGGAGCAGACCAACATCCTCGCGATCAACGCGACCATCGAGGCGGCCGGCGCGGGGGAGAGCGGCCGCCGCTTCGCCATGGTGGCGGAGGAGATCCGCAAGCTGGCCGACCGCGTCGGGGGCTCCACGAAGGACATCCGCGCCCTGGTCGACGAGGTGCGCGCGGCCGTCAACACGACCGTGATGGCGACCGAGAGCGGCTCCAAGGCGGTCGAGGGGGGCGCGCGGCAATTCGCGGAGCTCGCCGCCGCCTTCTCCCACATCGCGCGCCTCGTGGCGACGACGACCGACGCCGCCCGGGAGATCGAGCTCTCCACGAAGCAGCAGTCGACCGCGGTGGAGCAGGTGAACGTCGCGATCGCGAACGTCGCGCAGGCGACCCGCGAGGCGGAGGCGAGCTCCGGGGAGGCGCTCCTGACCGCTTCCCAGCTCGCGAACATGTCGCGGGACCTCGCCCAGCTCGTGCAGAGCCGGGCGGCGTGAGCCGATGGCGAAGGATCGCTACCGCTACTTCCGGATCGAGGCGCGCGAGCTGCTCGACGCCCTCTCGAGGGGGCTCCTCGACCTCGAGCGGTCGCCCGGGGACAAGGCGCTCGTCGCGACCCTCCTCCGGCACGCGCACACCCTGAAGGGCGCGGCGCGCGTCGTGCAGCAGGCCGACATCGGCGACCTGGCCCACGCGGCCGAGGACGCGCTCGGCGCGCACCGCGCGGAGGGCTCGCCTCCCGTCGCCCCGGAGCGCTTCGACGGGCTGCTGCGGATCGTCGACGACATCGCCGCGCGCGTGTCGGCGCTCGACGCCCCGGCCGACACGCCCTCCGCGGTCGGGGTCCGGGAGGCGGACGAGGTGGTGCGGGTGGACCTGCGCGACGTCGAGGCGGTCCTCGACGCGGCGTCCGAGGCCGGAGCACTGGTGCTCGGGGTACGCCGCCAGGTGAACGAGCTCGACCACGTGCGGGAGATCGTCCGGGCCCTCTCGGATCAGCTCGCGGTGCGCGGGGGAGCCGGCGACGCGCCAGGGCGCGCGCAGCGCGCCCTGGTGGACGAGCTCGGGCGCGCGCTCCAGTCGGCGCGTCGCACCCTCGAGGTCCGCGCGGACCGCGCCGGCCACGAGATCGCGCAGGTGCGGCGCTCGGCGGACCAGCTCCGCCTCGTGCCGGCGCGCGCCATCTTCGGCGCGCTCGAGCGCGCGGTGCGCGACGCGGCGCGCGAGCTCGGGCGCGAGGTCGTGCTTCCGGGCGGCGGGCGGTCAGCTCCGCGTCGAGGCGAACGTCCTCCCGCACGTCCAGGAGGCGCTGCTCCACGGCGTCCGGAACGCGGTGGCGCACGGCGTCGAGCCGCCGGCGGACCGGGAGCGCGCCGGGAAGCCGCGGGCCGGCCAGGTCGCCGTCGAGGTCGAGCGGCGCGGTCGCAACCTGGTCTTCCGCTGCCGCGACGACGGGCGGGGGCTCGATTGGCCGGCGATCCTGGGCGCCGCCGTCCGGCAGGGCGTCGTCACGGAGGCCGAGGCCGCCGCCCTGGACCCGGGCGCGCTCTCCGACCTGCTCCTGCGCGGCGGACTCTCCACCTCCCGCGTGGTGACCGCCGTGTCCGGCCGGGGAGTGGGGCTCGACGTCGTCCAGGACGTGGCGAGGCGCCTCGGCGCCCGCGCCGACGCTCCGCGGCGACGGGCAGGGCACCGTGCTCGAGCTCGCCGTGCCGGCGTCGCTCACCGCCATGCCGGCGCTGCACGTCGAGACGGGCGGCGCGGTGGTGTCGCTCCCGCTCGAGGCGGTCCGCACGACCGCGTTCATCCAGGCGCGGAGCCTCGCGCGGACGGGCTCCGGAACCTCGGTGGCCCACGGAGGCGCGCTCGTTCCGTTCGCTCCGCTCGGGGAGGTGCTGCGGCGTCCGGAGCCGCGGGAGCCCCGGCGCAGCTGGTCCGCGGTCTTCGTCGAGTCGGGCGGCGCGGTCGTCGCGATCGGCGCCGATCGGCTCGTCGGCACCGGCGACGTGGTGGTCCGCGCGTTTCCCGCCTTCCTGCAGGCGGAGCCGGCGGTGGCCGGCGCGGCGCTGGACCTCGACGGGGACCCGCGCCTCGTGCTCGACCCCGCAGGGCTCGTGGCGGCGGTCCGCGCCGCCCGGGCGGTGGAAGATCGCCGGCGGCGCGCGCGGCTGCCGCTCCTGGTGGTCGACGACTCGCTCACCACCCGGATGCTCGAGCAGAGCATCCTCGAGTCGGCCGGGTACGAGGTCGACCTCGCGGTCTCCGCCGAGGAGGCGCTCGACAAGGCGCGGGCGCGCCGTTACGGACTGTTCATCGTGGACGTGGAGATGCCCGGGATGGACGGGTTCGACCTCCTGCGCACGACGCGCGCAGACCCGCAGCTCGCGTCGATCCCGGCGATCCTGGTCACCTCGCGGGCGGCGCCGGAGGACCGGCGGCGAGGGGTGGAGGTGGGCGCGCGCGGGTACCTCGTCAAGGCGGAGTTCGACCAGGGGCGGCTGCTGGCGCTGATCGAGGAGCTGCTCGCGTGACGTCTCCGATCCGGGTGCTCGTGGTGGAGGACTCGCTCACGATCCGCAAGAGGATCGTGGAGGTGCTCTCGGCCGATCGGGACATCGTCGTCGTGGGCGAGGCCGCGGACGGGAAGAGAGGGTTCGAGCTGTGTCGCGCGCTCCGTCCGGACGCCGTCACCCTCGACATGATGATGCCGGTGATGACCGGGCTGGCGACCACCGAGAGCATCATGGCGTACTGTCCGACGCCGATCCTGGTGGTCTCGGCGTCCACGAACCGGGGCGAGCTGTTCCGCACCTACGACGCGCTCGCGGCCGGCGCCCTCGACGTGCTCGAGAAGCCGCTCGGGGACGAGCGCGACGGCGCCTGGGAAGCGCGCCTCCGCCGCGCGGTGAAGCTCATCGCGCGGATCAAGGTCATCACGCACCTGCGGGCGCGGCTCGAGGCCGCGGCCCCCGCCCCGGGAGCGCCGCAGGTCGCCGAGTGGCCGCGCCAGCCCCTCGGCCCCGGCAGCGCCCGCGTCGTGGCGATCGGCGGCTCGACGGGAGCTCCCGGGGCGGTGCTCGAGATCCTCCGGCGGCTGCCGCGAGGGTTCGCCTGCCCGGTGCTGCTCGTGCTCCACATCAACGAGCCGTTCGGCGCCGCCCTGGCGGAGTGGCTCGACGGTCAGTCCGCGGTCCCGGTCCGGTACGCGCGCGCCGGCGAGCGGCTGCCGACCGGGACCGGGTGTGTCCTGATGGCGCCCCCGGGTCGCCACCTCGTCGTCGAGGGGGACGCCCTCCGGCTGTCCGACGCCCCCGAGCGGCACAGCTGCCGGCCCTCGGTCGACGTGCTCTTCGAGTCGCTGGCCGCGCGGCGGACGGCGGACGCGACCCTCGCGGTGCTGCTCACCGGCATGGGACGGGACGGCGCGGCAGGCCTCCTCGCCATCCGCCGCGGCGGGGGACGAACGATCGCGCAGGACGAGGCCACCTCCGTCGTGTTCGGGATGCCGCACGAGGCGATCGTCCTCGGGGCGGCCGAGCGCGTGCTCGCGCTCCAGGAGATCGCCCCCGCGATCGTCGCCGGCGTCGCGCGGGCGGAGGCGCCATGACGACCGTGCTCGTCGTCGACGACAGCCTCACGGTCCGGATGGACCTCGCCGACGCGTTCGCCACCGCCGGGGTGGAGCCCGCGTTCGCCGCGGACCTCGCGACCGCGCGCGCGGCGCTCCGGGAGCGCACCTTCGAGCTCGTGGTCCTCGACGTCCTCCTGCCGGACGGCGACGGGCTGGAGCTGCTCCACGAGATCAAGTCGTCCCCCCGGCACGGGCGCACGCCGGTCGTGCTCCTCTCGTCGGAGGCCGAGGTCCAGCACCGGGTCCGAGGGCTCCGGACCGGGGCCGACGAGTACGTCGGCAAGCCGTACGATGCCGCCCAGGTGGTCGTGCGCGCCCGCCGGCTCCTCGGCGCGCCGGACGGGGAGGGCGAGCGCGCTCCGCGGCGGCTCGTGCTCGTGGTGGACGACAGCGTGACCGCGCGCGAGGAGCTGCGCGAAGCCCTCGAGCGCGGGGGGCTCGACGTGCTCACCGCGTCGTCCGCGGAGGAGGGGCTCCGCGTCGCCGCCGAGCAGCGGCCCGGCGCGGTGGTGGTCGACGGGGTCATGCCGGGGATGGACGGCGCGGCGTTCATCCGCGCGCTGCGGTCGGACGCCGTCCTGCGCGCCACGCCGTGCATCCTCCTCACCGCGTCCTACGCGATGGGCGAGGTGGTGGCGCTCGACGCCGGAGCGGACGCGTTCGTGCGCAAGGGCGTGGACGGCGCGGAGGTGGTGCTCGCCCACCTGCGGCAGCTGCTCCGGAGCGCGCCGCCGGAGATCGAGGCGCCCGCCGCGGCGGTCGCGCCGAAGCGGGTCCTCGCCGTCGCCGAGGCCTCCCGTCTCGGGCCGCTGCTCGAGCGGCTGGCGCGCGACGGCCACGACGTCGTGCGGGCCACGACGGCGGACGAGGCGCTCGAGCTGCTCGGCGTGGACCAGGTCGACGCGCTCCTCGTGAGCGCCCCGGACGGGGACGCGGCGGCCGAGACGTGCCGCCGGCTCCGCGCCGACCCGGCGTCGCGCGACGTCGCGCTCCTCGTCGTCGGGCAACGCTACGACCAGGACGCGATCCTGCGCGCGATGGAGGCGGGCGCCGACGACTACGTCGCGGAGGAGAGCGGACCGGAGGTGGCCCGCGCCCTCCTGGGCGCGCAGCTCCGGCGGCGCGCCCTCGAGCACGAGCACCGCACGCGCGAGGGCTACGTCCGCAGCGCGCAGATCCTGGAGACCATCTCCGACGCCTTCTTCGCGGTCGACCGGGAGTGGAGGTTCGTGTACGTGAACCACGCGCTCGAGCGGATCGCGGGGGGGCCTCGGCAGCGGCTCGCCGGCGAGCTGCTGTGGGAGCACTGCCGGTGGCTCGCCGCCGACGCGGCCCGGGCGGCGCTGGAGCGCGCGCGAGAGCGGGACGTGCCGCTCACGTTCGAGACGAGGGGGCCGGACGAGCGCTGGTACGAGGTGCGCGCGTTCCCGCACCCCGTCGGCCTGAGCGCGTACCTGCGCGACGTCACCGACCGCCGGCACTCGCAGGAGGTGCAGGCGCACCTGCTCGGGATGGTCGGCCACGATCTGCGGACGCCGCTCACCGCCGTGGGCGCGTCGGTCGGGCTCGTCCTGCGCGACGCGGCGCTGTCCCCGCAGCACCGGCGCCCGCTCGAGCGCGCGGCCAGCGCCGCGGCTCGCATGGGGCGGCTCATCAACGACCTGCTCGACTACTCCCGGGCGCGCCTCGGCGCCGGCCTCCCCGTCTCGCCGCGCGACGCCGACCTCGACGCGATCTGCCGGGCCGCGATCGAGGACGTGCGCGCCGCGCACGGCGGGCGGCCCGTCCGCTACAGCCGGGCTCGGACGGGACCGGCGTCTGGGATCCGGACCGGATCGGCCAGCTCCTCACGAACCTCCTCACGAACGCGATCCGCTACAGCCCGCCGGCGGCGGCGGTCACGGTCGCCTGGCGAGCCGAGGCCGATCGGATGATCCTCACCGTGCACAACGACGGGCCGCCCATCGACGAGACCGTGCTGGGGCAGATCTGGGAGCCGTTCAAGCGCGGCGCCGGGGCGGCGAAGGCGTCGGGAGGCGCGGGGCTCGGCCTCTACATCGTGCGCGAGATTGCCCGAGCGCATGGCGGCGGCGTCGGGGTGCGCTCCGAGGCCGGCGAGGGGACGACGTTCTCCGTCACGCTCCCGGCCCGCGCTCCGCGCTGAGGGTCTCCCGTGCGGGGCGGGAGGGCGTGCGGCGGGAGCGTCCGGAGGGCAGTAGACAACGAGCAGCGACATGCGGAGAGGCCTCACCGATCTCGTGCGCGCAGCGCTCCCGCTCCTCCTGCTCGCGGTGTCGGGTGGGGCACACGCCGCCGAGCCCAGGAGGGTCCTCATCCTCAACTCCTATCACCAGGGGTACAAGTGGACCGACGACGAGACGCGCGGCGTGATCTCGGCCATCGGTGACCCGAAGAACGTCCGGGTCTACGTCGAGTACATGGGGACCAAGTGGTCCAGCGACCAGGCGTACTTCCGACAGCTTCGCGACCTCTACCAGGCCAAGTTCGGGAAGATCCCGTTCGACGTCATCGTCTCCACGGACACCGACGCCTTCGACTTCCTGAAGCGCCACCGCGACGAGGTCTTCGGCAAGCTGCCGGTGGTCTTCTGCGGGGTCAACTACTTCCAGCCGAAGGACCTGGCCGGACACGACCTCTTCACGGGCGTGAACGAGACGGCCGACTTCAAGGAGAACATCGATCTCATCCTGCGCCTGCACCCGCGCACGAAGACGATCGTCTTCGTCACCGACACGTCCATCTCCGGCAGGAAGACCCACGACCTCTTCGTGCAGGCGATTCCCGAGTATCGGGGCCGGCTCGACTTCCAGTTCCTCGAGGACGTGACGATGAACGACCTGCTGGCGACGGTGGCGCGTCTCCCCGACGGCAGCGTCGTGCTCCACTCCTTCTTCTTCAAGGACAAGGCGGGGCGGATCTTCGAGTACGACGAGGGCATCGAGCTCATCTCGGCGGCGGCGCGCGTCCCGGTCTACGGCGCCTGGGACTTCAACCTGGGTCACGGCATCATCGGCGGCGACCTGACGAGCGGGTTCGACCAGGGGCGGAGCGCCGGCGAGATGGCCGCCCGCGTCCTCGCAGGGGAACGCGTCGAGGACATTCCCCCGATGATGAAGATCCCCGCCCGCCTCATGTTCGATCAGCGGCAGCTGGATCGCTGGAGGATCCGCCGCACCGACCTGCCGGAGAGCAGCGTCATCGTCAACGCGCCGCGCTCCTTCTATGCGGTCAACAAGGGGCTGGCGTGGGGCGTCGGCTTCGGGATGGCCTGCCTCACGCTGCTGGTGGCCCTGCTCGCGCGGCTCTACCGCGAGACCCAGCGCGCCGTCCGCATGCGCGACGACTTCCTCATGTTGGCCTCTCACGAGCTGCGCACCCCCGTGACGTCGCTCAGGCTCTCCCTGCAGTCCCTGCAGCGTGCCGAGCGAGGCGGCGGGACAGCTGGACGCCGAGGCGATGAGCCGGTCGGTCGGGCTCGCCGCGCGCCAGGGGGACCGGCTGAACCGCCTGGTCGACGAGCTCCTCGACGTCTCGCGCCTGGAGTCCGGTCAGCTCCCTCTCGAGCTCAGACACGTGGAGCTCGGGGCGATCGTCCGAGACGTGGTGGAGCGCTTCGAGGTCGATCTGAGCCGCGCGGGCTGTCCGGTCGCGATCCACTGTGACGGCGCGATCAGCGGACGCCTGGACCCATCGCGGATCGACCGGGTCGTCACGAACCTCCTCGCCAACGCCGTCAAGTTCGGCCCCGGCAAGCCCATCGACATCTTCCTCGGCGAGCACGACGGGACCGCCTGGCTGACGGTGCAGGATCATGGGATCGGGATCGAACGAGCCCAGCAGTCCCGCATCTTCGGGCGCTTCGCGCGCGCCGTTTCGCCCGAGCGCTACGGCGGACTCGGGCTCGGCCTCTACATCAGTCGCCGCATCGTGGAGGCACATGGCGGAACGATCCGGGTCGACAGCCAGGCCGGAGCCGGGTCGAGCTTCACCGTCGAGCTCCCGCGCGCAGAACCGGGCGGCGGCGCGCGGTAGGAGTCGGCAGGGAGGAGCGCCGACGAGGCCGACTCCATCCGGGTTGACTCACGCGCGGGTGCGCTGCCTGACCGCCGTCAGGCGCCGCGATGACTGATCGTGATATGGCCGAGCGCCATGAAGCTCATCACGGTCGCACTCGCGGTCACTCTCGGAACCCTCGGCTGCGGAGACGGCAAGGCGACGGCCAGGCTCCGGGTCGACAACGTCACGACGTCGGGGCAGGGCGTGCAAGGGGCCGTCGACGCTCCGCTCGTGGCGGCGGCCGCGGCCACGCAGCCGTCGGTGTTCGGGGTGAAGCTGATCGCCGTCTACCTGTCCGAGGACGTGAGCGCCGGGAGTCAGGACAACGTCGGGAGGACCCCGATGATCTACCTCAACGGCGCGTGCGGTGGCGACATCACGCACTGCGATCTCTCTCCGGGGACGAGCCCTGACGGAAAGCCCATCTCCAGGATCGTGGCGGACTACTTCGATCTCGCGCTGCCGTCGGCCGAGGTCAACGCGGCCCTGAACGCGCAGGGGCATCCGGTCGCTCCCGGGACGTACCGCTACCTCCGCGTCGAGTACTGCAAGTACAACGCGGGCGGAGCGTACGACACGCGATGGGGAACGCCGGACACGGGCCCGGTCGAGTTCCGGCGCGGAGACTGCGTCGTGACCGTTCCGCTCGTTCCAGCGCTCCGGCTGGCGGACGGAGACTCCGTCACGATCGCGCTGGGCTACGACCTGGCGAACACGATCCAGACCGGCGTCTTCGCGAACGGCACCAGCTGCATCGGGGCGGATGACGCCCGCACCTGCTTCACCGTTCCCGCGTTCGTGCCGAGCGTGTCCCGGTAGCCGGCCTCCGGGGCCGGGAGCGAGCGCGCTCGTCCGCCCGCTGCCCCGGCTGCCGTCACGCGTGGAGCCCGTTGACTCTGCGTGCGGCCCCTGACAGCATCGGGCCATGCGATCGATCCCGCTCATGATGCTCGTCCTGCTCGGCGCTCCCGCCGTGGCTTCCGCCCAGGAGGTCGTCGTCGAGCTCAGGGTGGGTGAGCAGCGGAAAGGGGTCGCGTCGGACCGGCCCATCTGCGACAACCCCTCCGTCGCGGTCATCTCGGGCGGAGTCCTGCGGGCGGTCGGTCCGGGCGAGACGCTGTGCTCCGCCACGCCGGTCCAGAACCAGGGGATCCGCGTCGTCTACCGCGTCGTCGTCACGCGGCCGGACCCGCCCAAGAAGCCCGACCGGTAGGGCGTCGCCGTCCAGTCGTGCACGAGTACCTGGCGTCGCTCCACGCCGGGGAGGCGACGGCGTCGCCGCGGCAAGCCGATCCGGCGCGAGCGATGCCCGCGCCAGGCAGATCGTCAGATGGCCTCGCCGATCGACAGGTACCAGTTCGCAGACTCCCGGGACACGCCACGGTCGATCCTGAGAATGACGCGGTCGGCCCGGTCCACGGTGACTCTGAGGCCGGCCCCGCCGGCCGGAGCGAAGCGCTCCCAGGCGAAAGCGCCGGGGCGCGGCGCCGCCTGGCCGACGCCCCCGAAGACGCCCACCCCGAGCCGCCAGAATAGCGGCATGACGTGCTCCGCCTGGAACGAAAGGGCGGTTCGATCGCGCCATCGCCCCGCGAGGACGCCGCGCAGCGAATGTTCGCCGCCGAAGGTGGGCAGCCAGTAGAAGGGCACGTTACCCGAGACGAGCTGGAGCCGGGCCTGCAGTGCCAGCCGAGCGCCACGCCGAAGGGGAAGCGGAACCCAGGCCCGCGCGTCCACATCTCCTTCGAGGAAGGTGCCCGAGCCGCCGCCTGGGGCACCGAGCGAGGCGACGGCGGGGCCGGCTCGCGCCGACAGAGGCGTTCGTAGCGCCCGGAGCGTGGGTCTCGCACGTCGTCCTCGTCGAGACGCTCTTTGTCCTCGAATCGGTCTACGAGGCCGACGTCCGCGGCCGGGCGAAGGCCGTCGAGATGCGCCTGAATCACCGCGAGGTGACCGTGCAGGATCCGGACGTCGGGGAGAGGGCGCTCGGGCATTTCCGGAAGCGTCCGTCGCTGGGGTTCTCGGACTGCCTGGTGCTGGAGTCCGCTCGCAAGGCTGGGCACGGGCCGCTGGGAACGTTCGACCGCGAACTCGAGAGAGTCGAGGGCGCTCAGTTGCTCACTGTTCGCTGATCCGGCCGCGCGCCGGTCCGATGGCGCCGTTCCAGCGGTGTCGCGGATTACTTTGGGGCGCCAGCCTGCCGGTCCGTTGGCCGACGCAGGGCGAACTGCGCACGCCGACCGCCGCGGCCGGGACCAGGAAAGGTCAGAACGCGACGCCAGCGTAAGGCCGCGAGCCGTCGCCAGCAGGTGTGCCGGGCCCCAGGGAATACCGCGCCGGGGACGGCGCGCCAAGGGCGCGACTTGGTTCGGCCAAACGGAAAGGCCTCCGGCGCAGCGTTCCCAGACCAGCCCCGCGGGAATCCGTACGTCCGATAATATGGATTATGGTAACTCGGCGCGTGTCCTAGGCCGGCGCCGACTCAGGTCGGCCGGTGCCTCGCCGTGCCGAGCCCCGCCGCCCCGGTGGCGCCATTCCGCTCACGCTTCGCGGCCTGCTCTGCGTGCTCCCCGTGCTCGCAGCAGCCCTGCTGGCGCGCGAGCACCTTCACGATCCGCGGCGCGCCTGCCGCCTCCGCCACCGCGCACGGGCACTGCTCGACGCCGGACGACGAGAGCCGCTCCTGGATCGTCGAGAGCGCGTCGTAGAGCTCCTTCTTCACGCGCTTCAGCCGCTCGAGGCGGCGCTGGGCCTGCTCGAGGTGTCCGGCGAGCACCTGCTGGAACCGGATCGCGAACTCGGCCGCGTTGTGGCAGCCGGTCCGGAGCTCGAGCACGGAGCGGATCTCGCAGATCGACATCCCGAGCTCGCGCAGGTCCGTGATGAGCCGGAGCCGCTCGAGGTCGTACTCGGTGTACCGCCGGTGGCCGCCGTCGCTCACGACGCTCGGCTTCAGGATCCCTTCCTCCTCGTAGAACCTGATCGTGCGGACGGTGTTGCCGGTCGCGCGCGCGAGGTCCCCCGAGGATAGATCCGCCGACTCTGCCTGCATCGGGGCTGACCTAACCGCGCGATTCGACGAAGTCAACGCAGAGCCCGTCCCGGGAGATTGGGGGCGCCGTAACGGCATGGGGTTGCCGCGCATCCCTCCGGCCGGTTATGCAGCGCGCGGCCCGCGATCGCCGGGCCCCCCGCACGGAGGCGGCATGCAAGACAACCTGGTGGTGGTGACGGGTCGGAAGGCCCGCAGCGGGCGCGTCTCGATCTACGGAGAGGCCCCGCTCCCCACGCACCGCGGGCTCTTCCGCACCGTCGTCTTCCGCGACGAGGAGACCGGCGCCGAGCACCTCGCGATGGTGCTCGGGGACGTCACGGTCGAGCAGGTCCCGGTCCGGGTCCACTCCGAATGCCTCACCAGCGAGGTGCTCGGCTCGCTGAAGTGCGACTGCCGCGCCCAGCTCGACCGGGCGCTCGACCTCATCGCGGAGCGCGGCGCCGGCGTGCTCCTCTACCTGCGCCAGGAGGGCCGCGGGATCGGCCTCGGAAACAAGATCCGGGCGTACGCGCTGCAGGCGCAGGGCCACGACACCTACGAGGCGAACCGGCTGCTCGGGTTTCCCGACGATCTCCGCCGCTACGACGTCGCGGCGGACATGCTGCGGCTGCTCGGCGTCCGGTCGATCGAGCTCGTGACGAACAACCCGCTGAAGCTCGCCGGGCTGCAGGAAGCGGGGGTGAAGGTCCGGGGACGGATCCAGCTGCCCTCCCCGTCCAACCCGCACAACGTCGAGTACCTCCGGACGAAGCGGGATCGGACCGGTCACCTCATCGAGACGGACGACGACGCGCGCGCGAAGGCGAGCTGACGCGTCCCCTCCCTTTCCCAGCGTCGTCAGGAGCCCTTGAACGCGGCGGCCCGCTTCTCGACGAACGCGCGCATGCCCTCGCGCGCGTCCTCGGTCCCGAACAGCGCGCCGAACGCCTGCCGCTCCAGCTCGTTGCCGGTGCGCAGATCGGCGTCGGCGCCCTCGCGGATCGCGCGCTTCGCGGCGGCGACCGCGACCGGCCCCTTCCCGGCGATCTTCTTCGCCTGACCCTTCGCGAACGCCAGCAGCTCGGCCGCGGGGAGCACCTCGAGCGCGAGCCCCATCTCCTTCGCGCGGGCGGCGTCGTACATGTCGCCGGTCAGGACCATCTCGAGCGCCCGGGTGATCCCCACGCGGCGCGTGAGCCGCTGCGTCCCGCCGAACCCGGGGATGATCCCGAGGTTCACCTCCGGCTGCCCGAACCGCGCCCGGTCGGCGGCGTAGACGAGATCGCACGCCATCGCGACCTCGCACCCGCCGCCGAGGGCAAACCCGTTCACCGCGGCGATCGTGACGATCGGCAGCGCCTCCATCCTCGCGAGGATCGCGTGGGCGGTCTCGGCGAAGCGGCGGGCCTCGAGCGGCGTCATCGCGGACATCGCCGCGATGTCGGCCCCCGCGACGAACGCCTTCTCCCCCGCGCCGGTCAGGACGAGCGCCCTGACGCCCCGGTCCGACTCGCAGCGGGAGACGACCTCGCCGAGCTCGGCGATGGTCCTCGCGTCGAGCGCGTTCAGCACCTTGGGGCGGTTGAAGGTGAGGACCCCGACTCCGTCCTCGACGTCGAAGAGCACGTTCTCGAAAGCCATGGTCGCCCCCGTCTAGCCGTACTTGTAGAACCCGCGACCGCTCTTCCGGCCGTACCACCCGGCGGCGACGTACTGCCGGAGCAGCGCGGCGGGCCGGTACTTGTCCTCGCCGAGCTCGCGGTGCAGCACCTCGGCGATGTAGAGGCAGGTGTCGAGGCCGATGAAGTCCGCGAGCGTGAGCGGGCCCATCGGGTGGTTCAGGCCGAGCTTCACGCCGGTGTCGATGTCCTCGGGCGTCGCGAGCCCTTCCTGGAGCGCGAAGCACGCCTCGTTGATGAGCGGGATGAGGATCCGGTTCACGATGAACCCGGGCACGTCCTTCGACGTGACGGTCGTCTTCCCGAAGCGCTTCGCGAGCGCGACCACGGTCGCGTAGGTCTCGTCCGAGGTCTGGAGACCCCGGATGATCTCGATGAGCTGCATCACCGGCGGCGGGTTCATGAAGTGCATCCCGATGAACCGCTCCGGGCGCTTCGTCGCCGCGGCGAGCGAGGTGATCGAGATCGAGGAGGTGTTCGACGCCAGGATCGCGTGGGGCGCGAGCAGCGCGTCGAGCTTCCTGAAGATCTCCTTCTTCACGCCCTCGTTCTCGACGATCGCCTCGATCGCGAGGTCGGCCCCCGCGCAGTCCTCGATCGAGCGGGCCGGCTTGATGCGCGCGGCGACGGCGTCGCGATCCGCCGCCGTGAGCTTCCCCTTCTCGACGAGCTTCGCGAGGGTCGCGCCGAGCTTGTCCACGGCCTTCTTCGCGAGCTCCGGGGCCGCGTCGGCCACGACGACCTCGACCCCCGCCTGCGCCGCAACCTGCGCGATCCCGGAGCCCATCTGCCCGGCCCCGATGATCGCCATCCTGTCGATCGCCATGTCGCCCTCCTGGGTTCTGAAGACCGCCGCATCGTATGCGGCCACCGGCTCGGCGGCGATGCCCGAGGCGCCCGGCTGGCGCGGCGCTTTTTGACACCCGCCGGCGGAGCCTCTCATGCGCCGGGCGGTCGTCCGGACGCCCCTTCAGGGTCGGATCAGGGACAGGGGCTCTCACGGGCCCCGCGTCGACGCCGACCGCGCCTCGTCCTCGGACGGCGCGTCGCCGTCCGCGCGGAGGTGCCTCCAGGCGATCGCCCCGAGCGCGGGCACGCTCGGCACTTCCCAGGGAGCGCCGCGCTCGTCCTTCACCCGCGCGGCGAACACCCCGAGCGCCTCCAGCTGCTCCGGGCTCGGCGAGATCACCGGTCGCGCGCGCTTCACGGCCTCGAGCGCCGCGAGCGGCGCCGTCCCCCGGGCGACGAGCGTGCACAGGGCGAGCAGCGCGCTCCTGCCGATCCCGTACTGGCAGTGGACGAGCACGCGCTCGCCGCGATCGAGCCCCTCCGAGACGAACGCGACCCCGTCCCGCAGCCTGCGCTGCGAGATGGCGCGCGTGTCCTGGGTCGGGAGGTGGAGGAGGCGAATCCCGTGAACCCGCAGCACCGCCTCGTCGTCGCAGGCCTCCACCCGGACGTCGACCACCCGCGAGATCCCGTGCTCGGCCGCGAGCCGGGCCGCCGCCGCCATGGGATACGAGGCCCCGACCGCGAGGCGAGGTGCGACGAAGTGGAGATCGAGCACCCCGCAACGATGTGGCGGCGGAGCGGCCTCCGCACGCGAAAGCGCGCCGGACGGGAGGTCAGCGCCCCAGCGGGAGGACGACCGTCTGATCGCCCTCGACCTCGAGCGTCCGCTCCCCGGCGATCGCGGAGCCCGGCCGCTCGAGCCGCCAGGAGAGGACGTAGGTCCCGTCCCGGAGCCGGACCCGGTGGCGCGCGGCCTCACCCGGCCTGAGCACGAGCCGCGCGTGGCGGACGAGCGCGCCGCCGGCCCGGAGATCGACCTCGAGCGCGGTGGCGTCCGGCGCCGCCGAGACGTCGTAGACGAGGTCGAGCTCGTGGGGGCGGGCGCCCAGGACGAGCCAGCCCACGCCCACCGCGCCCAGGAGGCCGACGGTGCGCGCGAGCCGCCTCAGCGCGCGCCCTTCTTCCTGGCGCGCGGCTTGCGCTTCAGCGAGGCGGTCACCTCGGGCTGGAGCGGCCCGTCACCGGAGCGGAACCGGATCTCCGCCTTGATCTCGATGGCGTTGCCGGCGAGCCCCTTCCAGAACTCGCGGCGAACCGACTCCGACTCGAGGAAGCGGCGGATCTCCTCCGCGAAGACGCGCAGCAGGTCGTCCTTCGCGGAGGCGGCCTGCTGTCCGATGAACGACGCGACGTCCTTCGGGAGCTTCCAGTCCCGCGCGACCCGGCGTGCCCCCTCCTCGGTGAGGAACAGGGCTCCGACGCCCGCGAGGAGCGCCTTCTTCACGCCGTCCGCGATGGAGCCGCGCAGGCCCCCGTCCTCGCCGGGCTCGGGTGGCGGGTACAGCGGGTCGTCGAAGGGCGGGCGCTCCTCCACGGGAGTCTCCTACGCGCGCGGCTGCGCGCCGATGACGGGGAGCCGGGGCGCCTTCAGCACCTGGGTGGAGACGGCGCCGGCGACGTTGCGGGCGACGTCGAAGAACGCCTTGGCCTGCGGGCTGTCGGGCGCGCCCGCGACGATCGGCACGCCCTTGTCGCCGCCCTCGCGGATGGCGAGGTCGATCGGGATCTCGCCGAGGAAGCGGATCCCCATCTTGTCGGCCGCCGTGCGCGCGCCGCCGTGGGCGAAGATCTGGGTCTCGGCGCGACAGTGCGGGCAGATGAACGACGACATGTTCTCGACGATCCCGAGCACCGGGATCGACACCTTGTCGAACATGAGCTTCGCGCGGATGACGTCGGCGAGCGCCACGTCCTGCGGCGTCGAGACGAGCACGACCCCCGCCGCGCGGACGTTCTGCGCGAGCGTGAGCGGGATGTCGCCGGTGCCGGGCGGCAGGTCGAGGACGAGGTAGTCGAGCTCTCCCCACGTGACGTCGCGCAGGAGCTGGAGGAGCGCGCCGGTGACCATCGGACCGCGCCAGATGAGCGCCTGGTCCGGGTCGATGAGGAAGCCGATCGACATCGCCTTCACGCCGTGCGCCTCGAGCGGATCGAGCCGCTGCCCGTCCTTCGAGGTGGGCCGCTGCGAGAGGCCGGTGAGGACCGGGAGCGAGGGACCGTAGATGTCCGCGTCGAGGACGCCGACCTTCGCGCCGAGGCGCGCGAGCGCCACCGCGAGGTTCACGGCGACCGTGCTCTTGCCGACGCCGCCCTTCCCTGCCCCGACGAGGATGATGTTCTTCACGCCGGGCGTGAGCTGGGACTGCGCGACCCCCGGAGCGCCCCGGACCTGCGCACCCCACGAGACCTCGACCGCCTTGAACCCGGCGCCCTGGAGCGCGGCGCGGACGTCGTTCCCGATCGTCTCCTTGAGCGGGCACGCCGGGGTCGTCAGCTCGACCTTCAGGCGGACCTTGTCACCCTCGACCGCGAGGTCCTTGATCATCCCGAGGCTGACGAGGTCCCGGCGGAGCTCCGGGTCCATCACCTTGCGGAGAGCGTCGAGCGCTGCGGCGTTGTCGAGCGGCATGGCGGCCCTTTATAGCGGGGGGACGGGGGCTTCTCAATGGCGCGGCGGGGGCGGTGGGCCCTCTACTCCAGGGCGTCGACCCGCCAGCCGCCTGCCTCCGGCGACGAGGACCGCCTCGCGACCGCCGCCGACCGCGAGGCGCGCACCCGGCGGCGCCCGGGTGATCGGCTCGCCCGCGGCGAGCGCCCGGACCACCCTCGCCGCCGCCTCGCGGGCGCCGGGCCCCGCCCCGCGGAAGTCGAGGGCGAGCCGTCCAGGCGTGTACGAGGACCGCCATCGGGCCGAGAGCAGCGCGCTCGCCTCCTCCCAGCGGCCCGCCTCGACCGCCCGCGCGAAGCGGCCGAGCACCTCCCGCGCCGCCGCGTCGCCGGTGCCCGCGGGCGGAGGCGGGAACGGGCGGCCGGCGCCGGCGCACGCGAGGGCGGCGGCGGCGGCGAGCGCGGAGAGGCGGCGGGTCACGCGGATCGCTTACCCGATCGCCGCGCGGCGCGGTAGTCTTCGCGAGCGCGGCGTTGCGCGGGGGACGGGATGCGGGTGCTCCGGGTCGAGGACGGGAAGGCGGTCTCCGGCGGCCTCGAGCTCGTCCGCCCGGGCGGGCCGCTCTGGATCGACCTCCCCCCCACCCACGAGAACCTCGCCCTGGTCGGCGAGCGGTTCGGGTTCCACCCGCTCGCGCTGGAGGACTGCGCGCACGAGGACCAGCGGCCGAAGTTCGAGCAGTATCCCGGCTCGCTCTTCTCCGTCGTCCACCGGCTCGTCCCGACCCCGGACGACAGCAGCGTGCGCGCCCTGGAGGTGGACGCGTTCCTCACCTGCGACGCGCTCGTCACCTTCCACTCCGCCCCGATCGCCGAGGTGGACCGGGTGTTCGACCGCTGCCTGGCCGAGCCGGAGCTCCTCTCCCGCGGCGCGGACTTCGTCCTGTACCTCGTCCACGACGCGATGACCGACGTCCACTTCTCCCTGGTGGACGCGCTCACGAGCGACATCGAGGAGATCGCGGACGAGACCGCCGCGCACGGCAGCGTGGACGGCCACGAGCTGCTCGACCGCATCGTCGCGCTGCGGCGGGTCCACGCCGTGCTCCGCAGGAGGCTCTCGCCGCAGCGGGAGGTGTTCGCCGCGCTCGCCCGCCCGGGCCAGGCGCTCGTGAAGGACCAGACCGCGATCTACTTCCGCGACGTCGTGGACCACTCGGTGCGGCTCACCGAGGAGATCGACACCGGCCGCGACCTCCTCGCGTCGGCGATGGACGCGTACCTCTCCCACTCGAACAACCGGCTCTCCGCGGTGAGCGCCCGGCTGTCGCTCATCGCGACGATCTTCCTGCCGCTGAACTTCATCGCCGGCTTCTTCGGGATGAACCTCGAGATCCTCCACCCGCGCGCCGCCGTGCCGCTCGTGCTCGCGGCAATGATCGGATTGCCCGCGGGGATGTACTTGCTGTTCAAGCGGAAGCGCTGGGTGTAGCGCCCTGCGCCCGTCCGAGCTGCGGCAGGAGCGCGCACCGCCCCCAGGAGCGTCGAGCGGGAGCCTCGCGGACGGAGCGCCACCATTCACCCTCGGTACGCATCCCTGGTGGGGCCGGGGTGCCCAGTTAACGGGCAGTTACAGGCCCAGCGCTCCGGGCTCGCTCGAGTGCGCCCTTGTCTCACTTCGAGCGAGACCCGGGACAAACGTCGGTTTCCCCGCTCGAATGATGCTGCGCGGCCGCGCCGCAGTTGACCCACTGTGAATTATGGCTCGTGCCGTTCCAGGAGCAGGCCAGCAAATACGTACGCTTACACCCCTGGTGGGCACTTGGGGCGGCAAGCGCACGTTGGCCTACTAGCTCCCAGGTCTCCGCCGGGCGCGCGTGCCCGGACGGAGAGCACGTGTGGCTGACCACACCGTGCGAGGGAGGCACAAATGCGAGTCGTGTCGCGATCGGCCGTCGTGGCCGCGTTGCTGTTCTGCTCCTCTGCAGCGTTCGGGGCAATCCCCTTCACCGCCGTTCCGACGCCGTCCGGCAACAACAACGCCTTCCCCACCCAGAACCTGAACGGTCCGACCGGCACCGGGCAGCAGGTGAGCTATCCGTACCCCGGCCAATGCGTCGCCGATCCGACCAATGCATTGCTCCCGCCCGCGAGCGCGCTCTTCCCGCTCCTCAACGCCCGGACCTGCCCCCAGACCGGAAGCTTCGCCTGCACGCCGCTCGGCGCGGCGCCGCAGTCGGCGGGCGGCTGGGCCGCGTGCGACAGCGTCCCCGCCTTCAAGCCCGTGAATCCGCTCCTCGCGAACTCGGTCCCGCCGGTCGGTACGGCCGCGACCCCGAAGTTCGCCTACCCGGTGCTGAACCCGCCCGCGTACTCGAAGGACACCCTCACGTTCCCCGGCGCGGATTACTACGAGATCGGCCTCCACGAGGCGTGGGGCTTCCAGGCGCTCGCGAGCGCCGGGCTGTTCCCGAATCCGCCGAACTCGGCCGTGAACCCGGTGCCGAACGGCATGCAGTGGACGGGGCTCGTCTGCAACGCGGCCCCGAACGCCGATCCCCGCCGGCTGCAGCTGCCCGCCCGGCGCGAGCGCCGCGTTCAAGGCGCAGTACTGCCCCGGCGGCCGGATCCCGACGGGCGCGCCGCTCTTCACGCCGATCTGGGGAGTCGGCCAGATCAACCAGGGCGGCGGCCCCGCGACGTCGGCCCTGCGCGACGTGCTCGGCACGTGCTCCGTGTCGGGGGCGCTCTGCAACGTGAACCCCGCGACGCCCTTCCCCGGCGCGGTGACCTGCCCCGTCGCCGAGACGTGCAACCCGTTCTTCGCGCCCGGCACGCCCGCCGAGTGGTCGCAGAACGACTACGTGGCGACGTGGCCGTCGATCAGCATCCACGCGACGCGGGGGACGCCGGTCGTCGTGAAGTGGACGAACGAGTTCCCGAACAACCACGTCTTCTGCCCGCACCCCGAGGCGGCGGACTGGCCGTGCGCGATCGATCGGACGTTCATGGGCGTGAAGGCCCGGATCGACCCGGCCCTCGCGACCGCGACGATCCCTCCGGACGGCGTGAACGAGTACGGCAGCCCGCAGCAGCCGGACAACTCCTGGGTCACGCACCTGCACGGCGGCGAGATCCCGCCGTCGACGGACGGGTTCGCGGAGAAGTGGTTCGGCAACGCGGTGACCGCGACCGCCTTCGCCGGGGTCAGCCAGAACTTCATCAATCCACCCTTCGAGCCGCCGGACTTCTCGCCGGTCGCGAAGAGCCCGCTCAAGCGGCCCGAGGGCCGGAACTTCGACACCTACACCTATCCGATGGTGCAGGAGGAGGCGCTCATCTGGTTCCACGATCACACGCTCGGCAAGACGCACCACAACGTGATCGCGGGCCCGGCGGGCTTCTTCCCGGTGAAGGACCCGGCGAAGCACTAGCCGTACGCGGTCGACCCGGCGAACCCCGCCGGCGGCCTCGTGTGCAAGGCGAACCACGCCGGGTTCGTGTGCCCGTACGCGTGGGGCTGTGACTGCTCGTACACCTGGCTCGATCCGGTCACCGAGCCCCGCAACGCGCTCGGGATCCCGCTCTACGACCTGTTCCTCGCCATCCAGGACCGCAGCTTCAACGACGACGGCAGCATCAACTTCTCGAACGGCCTCGGGCAGACCTTCGCGCCGGCGGCGATCCTGCCGGTCGGCTACAACTCGATCACGAACGGGGTGAACCCGCAGGTCCACCCGACGTGGGCGCCCGAGTACTTCGGGGACCACGCGCTCGTGAACGGGGTCATCTGGCCGTACGCGAACGTCGCGGCGGGCTGGCACAGGATCCGCGTCGTGGACGGCTCCGACTCGCGCTGCTGGACGGTGGGCCTGAGCTCGATCCGGCCGGCGCCCGGGACGAAGCCCACGAACGACGTCCCGTTCTGGGTCCTCGCGAACGACCAGGGGTACCTCGCCTCGCCCGTGGCACCGCCCGGGAACCAGTTCACGATGTGCCCCGGCGAGCGGTACGAGCTGCTCGTCAACTTCACCCAGTACCGGAACGGCACGGTCTACCTGACGAACACCGCCCCGGCCCCCTTCCCCGCGGGCATCACGCCGATGGCGATCAAGAGCCCGTTCGCCGAGATGAACACGATCATGCAGTTCCGGGTCGGCCCGGCCGGCACCGGCGTCCCGTCCTGCGCGCGCCTCGTCGTCCCCGGGACGCAGAGCTGCATGCCGGCGAACCCCGCGAAGCAGGTGGATCCGGCCTTCCCGACCGCGTTCCGCCCGGCGATGCCGTTCCCGGCGGGCACCATCGTCCGGCAGGTCTACCTGAACGAGCGGGTGGACGGCGTGACGCTCGCGCCGCTCGGCATGCAGCTGAACGGCGTGCCGTTCGAGTACAAGGTGACCGAGACCCCGAGGAAGGGGGACCGCGAGGTGTGGCAGTTCGTGAACCTCACGGTCGACGCGCACCCGATGCACCCGCACCTCGTGAAGCACCAGATCGTCGCGCGCCAGCCGTTCAACGTCGGGTCGTACAAGGCGGCGCTGTGCGGCTCGGCCACCTGCCAGCCGGGCCCCGCCCCCGGCAACGAGATGCTGGTCGTGCCGGACGTCACGCCGTTCCTGCAGGGAAGCCCTGTCCTCGTGACGAACGCGAGCGTCGAGGGCGGGTGGAAGGACGCGTCCCAGGCGCCGCCCGGGATGGTGACGACCATCGTCGCTGACTGGGTTGCGCGGTGGCCGGCGCCGGACCCGGCGGCAAACTCGCCAGGGCTCCCGAACGCCCCCGGGACCACCGGTTGCCCTGCCGGCAGCCTCGGTCCGTGCCCGCAGCCGTGGACGTACGAGGACGTGACGAGCGGGCCGTACGTGTGGCACTGCCACATCAACTCGCACGAGGACTCCGAGATGATGCGGACGAGCCTCGTCGTTCCGCGCGTGCCGTAGCGCGCACGGGACCCGGCTGAAGGTCAGGGGCGGCGTCCCTCGGGCGCCGCCCCTCCGGTACCATGGTGGCCACATGCTCCCGTCTCTCACCTCACGGTTGATCGTGCTCGTCCTGGCCGCGTCGCCGGCCATGTCGCCGGCCACCCCGGGCGGCGCGCACGCAGGCGAGGTCGTCCCCTCCACCGCCGACCCGACGACGGTCGGCGTCCCGCCGGGCTCCCCCGCGGACCTGGCGCTGTGGCGGAAGACGTACGACCTCGACAACGAGCTCCCCATCGAGCGCTCGGTCGCGTCTCGGCTACAGCTGCGCGCGAAGACGGGCGCGCTGCTCGAGCGGCTCGGCGCGCAGCGCGAGCAGGGCGCCATCCCGGCGGAGCGCGCCCGCGCGCTCGAGGCCGAGCTCACGCACGCGTGGAGGGCGAGCGCCGCGCTCCTCGTCGAGCGCTGGCCCGTCGATCCGACGCGGGTGTGCGGCTACGAGCTCTTGCTGTTCGAGTCGGTCCTCCGGTCGGACGAGAGCCCGCGCAAGGCCACCCAGCTCGACGAGACGCGCGCCTCGGTGCTCGGCTGCGTGACGCGGGCGGAGCTCCCGCTGCGAGAGCTCCATCGCGTGAACCCCGCCCTGGAGAAGGCGATCGACGAGGCGGAGCGGGCGATCGCCGCCGCCGAGCCGCCGCCGAAGACGCTCACCACCCCGGCGGCCGCGCCCGGGCCGAGCGCGCAGCGGTGAGCGGCGCGATGTGGACCGTGGCCAGGCCGCCCGCCGTCGCAGCCGCGCTCGCGCTGCTCGCGGGGAGCTGCCCCGCGCTCGCGGGAGAGGCGCCGGCGAGCTGCCAGGGGACGCTCGGCGGCGCGGTCACCGGGTCGTTCACGTGCCTCGCCGGCGCCGTCCCGGGCGACGACGGCCAGGTCTTCTTCGTGATCACCGCGCTCGACGCCGTCCGGGGCGTCGTCACCTACCAGCCGGGCTCGTTCGAGCTCCGCCGGCCGGTCGCCCCGGGCACCTACACGCTCGAGACGCTCGGGGTGGGCATGGCGACCGTGGCGGCCGAGGGTGGAACGCTCTTCTCCGCGACGAAGACCTCGAGCCAGCGCGGCGAGGTGACCCTCTCGCTGCGGAGCGTGACGCCCGACCCGGCGCGACCGGGCGGCTTCGCCGTGCACGGGAGCCTCCGCGCGCGGCTCCTCCCGGCGGGAGCCGGGAAGACGGGCGAGGTCGTCGTGGAGGTCCGGTTCTAGCGGCGCCGAGGCGCAAGGGGGAGCACCGTCGTGCGAACGTTCTTCATCGGGGCCGCGGCAATCTGCGCCGTCGCAGCGGCGATGCTGGTCGCCATCTACCTCGCGACCGCGGGGCCGACGCCGGTGACGCGACGCGCCCCGTCCGACGCAGGCGCCCGAGCCGGTCGCGGCGCCGGCCGTCCCTGCGCCGCCCCAGGCCACCCTGAACCCGTTCGCGCGCCCGGACGCGCCCGCGCCGGAGACGATCCCGGGCCCGGCGCGCCTCGTTCCTCCCTCGGGACGTGGGAGGCGGTCCCGGTCGTCGCCCGCGCGTCGGCGCTCGGCCCCGTGGGCGGCGCGGTCGGCCGCGGGCTCATCGCGCTGCAGCCGCAGCTCGCCGCCTGCTTCGACCCCGCGTCGGAGGTGCGGTTCGCGCGGCAGGACTTCACGAGCGTCCGCGACGCCGAGCCGATGGAAGACCAGGGCGCGACCATCCTCGTCCTGCAGCTCGACGTCGCGCCGGGGAAGGTCACCGTCGTCGACGCGCCGCTCGAGACGCGCGGCGAAGCCAGCGACGCGGTGATCGTCTGCGCGCAGCGCCTGCTCCGCGGCCGGACGTTCGAGCTGCCGGGGATGCAGGCGTCGGGGCGCTACCGCATGCTGCACCCGCTGTCGCGCTGACCGCCGCGCGCCGGAGCTCGCCATGCCGGAGAGGACGGGAATGAGCGTGAAGCGGTGGTGCGTCGCCGTCGCCGTCACGGCGGCGATGATCGGGTCCGCGCGCGCGGCCCGCGCGGAGGAGCCCCAGGGCGACTGGCGCCGCGCGCGCTGGGGCATGACGGAGGACGAGGTCGTCGCGTCGCTCTCCGGCGCGGCGGTCCGGCTCGCGCCGCGGCAGCAGCTCGCGGACGGGAACGTCGTCTCCCTCGGGCTCGAGGGAGAGGTCGTCGGCGGCACCGAGTTCCGGGTGCGGTTCGTCTTCGATCCCGCCGGCCGGCTCGTCGCGGTGAGCCTGCGCACGGACCCGGGCCGCCCCTCCGGCGTCGACGCCTTCGAGGCGACCCGCAAGGCGATCGAGGCGAGGCTCGGGGCACCGGGCGACGCCACCTCCGACGACGCCTTCATCGATCTGCGCCAGGTGACGTGGCGGACGCCGCGCACCCGGATCGACGTGAAGTACCTCCCCGGCGTGGTGGTCGTGCTGTACACCCCGGCGGCGGCGGCGCCGACCGTCCTCGCATGACCGCGGGCCCGGGCTAGCGCGGGAGCGGGACGACCTCGGCCGCGCCGCCCGGCGGCTGAACGCGGACCTCGCCCTCCTCCTCCTCGCGCCCGACGATCGCGATGTCCACGTCCAGGAACCGGCGGATGACCGCGGCGTTCGTGGTGAGGTGCTTCGTCACCGCGGCGACGGTGTAGCGGGTCGCCGGCACGACGCCGGGCGGGGCCGGGACGATCCGGGCGGCGGCGAGCGCGGCGGGGAGGAGCAGCTGATCGCCGAGGTGGCGGTCCACCGCCGCGCCCCCGGCCAGGTGCGCGCGGAATGCGCCGACCGCCTCGTCCGCGATCTGCTCGGGAGACCGCTCGCGCGCGGACACGGCGCCGTGCCCGGTGCGCGTCCGCTCGAACGTGGAGACGATGAGGACGTGGCCCCCCCTGGAGAGCGGCGCCGGGACGGGGACGCGCTCCGCCTCCGCCGAGATCCCCAGCTCGCGCAGCCCCCGCAGGGCGCGGGCGGCCTGCCGGTCCGCGATCTCGTACCCGAGCCCGCCGACGACCGAGACGACCTCGACGTCCTGCAGCGTGCCGCGGTGGCGCAGGTCGAGCGGCGGCATCGGGTGGCCGGGATCGATCCGGGCGGTGAACTCGCCGCCGCCCTCCGGGTAGAACCCGGCGCCCTGCAGCTCGAGCCCGAGCTTGAAGCCGAGCCGCGCCACCGCCTGCGCCCAGACGAGCGCGAGGTAGTGGAAGCTCGGCGCGTGATCCTGGTGCGTCCCGCCCCGCAGCGTGACGAAGGAAGGTCCGCCGGCCAGGGCGAGCGGCCAGCAGATCGTCTGCAGCAGGAGCGGCGTCGAGCCCGCGGTGCCGACGTCGAGGGTCCACTCGCCCGGCGCCGCGCGCCGGCGCGGCCGGAACTCGAGCCGCGACGAGCCGACCTCGTCGCCGAGCACCTCCGCGTCCACGATCCTCCCGACCGCGCGGGCGGCCTCGCGGTGCTGCGGACGCAGGCCGGGCTTCAGCCGGCTCGCCCGGATCTTCGTGATCGTGAAGGGCTTGCCGGTGATGGCCGAGAGGCTGAGGGCGGTCCGCAGGATCTGCCCGCCGCCTTCACCCTCGCTCCCGTCCAGGACGATCGGCAGGTGCGCGGCCACGTCGGGAATCTAGTGGGTCCCGAGCCCTTCGTGGAGGCCGAAAGCGGTGCGGGCCCGGCCCTCGAGGGGCGTACCCTGCCGGCCGGGCGTCAGGTGAGGACGAGCCCGTCCTCGGTCCACTCCGCGTGCCCGGTCAGGATGGCGTCGAGGTTCTCGGCGCGCTCCTCGGAGAGCGTGGCCACGAGCTCGAGGATCTGCGGGTACGTGACGACGAGATCGTCGAACTCCTTCCGCGGCAGCCTGAGGAGCGTGCCGGAACGCCGCACGACGACCGAGGCGCTCGCGGGCGCCTTGCGCAGGCAGCTCATCTCCCCGAAGAGATCGCCCTCGCGCAGGTTACCGACCACGAGATCCTGCCCGTCGCTCCGCTTCACGACGTCCACCGCGCCCTCGAGCACGACGTACAGCCCGTCGGACGGCTCGCCCTCCCGGATGACCGTCTCGCCCGCCGCCACCTCGCGCGCGCGGAACCGCTCCATGATGAGCTTGCGCTCGCCGCGCTGGAACGGCCGGAACACCGGGCTGACCGCCATCGCGTTCGCGAGCAGCCGCTGGCGGTAGAACCGCCGGAGCGACTGCGCGACGTGCGGGTGGTGGCCGGCGACGTCGAGGAGTACGTCGGCCCGGAACTCGAGCACCTCCGTGGCCTCCTCGGCGGTGACCGTCGCGGACCGGGACGTGCCGGAGAGGAGCGCCATCTCGCCGAAGAACTCGCCCTCGCCCAGCCGCGCGAGCACGAGCTGGCCGCGGGCGTCGTCGCGCTTCGAGACCACGAGCTTCCCGCTCGCGACGACGAAGAAGCTCGTCCCGTCCTCGCCCTCCCGGATCACCGCCTCCCCGGGCGCGACGCGGTGGAGCACCATGCCCTGCGTGAGCTCGAGGAACGCCTCCCGCCCGAGGTCCGAGAAGATCGGGATCCGCGGGAGGCCGGGCGGCGGCGGAGGGGGCGGTGGCGGGGGGCGCGCGGAGGGCGCCGGCCTCGGCGCGGGCCTCGCCGGCGCGGGCGGGGGCTGCGGCCGGGCCGCGGGAGCCGGCGGCGGCGGTCGGGCGGCCGGCCTCTGCGGCGGCGCGACCGGCGGGGGCGGCGGCGGCTCCGGCGCGAGCTCGGGCTCCGGCTCGATGACCAGCTCGAGCGGCTCGTCGCCGACCACCTCGACCTCGAGCGGGTCCGCCTGGATGAGCAGGTCCTCGTCGATCCCCTGGCCCGCCTCGACGGCCGCCTCCGCCGCGAACACGATCCGCTCGAACGGCGTCGCGGCCACCTCGTCGGCCTGGCGGCGGCGCGCGGCGCGGGCCGGCGCCTCGAACCCCGCCTGCGGTCTCGCGGGCGGCGGCGCGCGCGGGGGCCCTGCTCGTCGGGGACGAGCTCGAGGAGCGCCTCCTCCGCGAGCGGCTCCGGCTCGACCACGACCTCGGGCGCGAGCAGGGTCTCCGCTGCGGCGGCGCCGCGTCCGCGGGGGCGTCCGGCTCGAAGACCACCTCGGAAGGATCGAAGACCGCCGGGGCCGCGAACGGGTCCGTGTCGATCGCGATCTCGAGCGGCTCGGGCGCGGCGGGAGCGGCGGGCGGCGGCGGGGAGAGCTTCGCGGCGGGCGGCGGCCCGAGCGCGATCGCCACGACCGCGTCGTCGCCCTGGGCGGGCTTGCGCGGCGGCTGGGCCGGCGCCGGGGCCTGGGTCGGCCTCGCGGCGGCCGCGCTCATCGCCGCCACCATCAGGGTCCGCGGCGGCGGGCGGGCCGCCTCGGCCGCGGCCTTCTTCGAGTACAGCGCCGCGAGCGCCGACTGGGTCTCGACGTGCTGCGGGTCGAGCTCGAGGATCGTCTTCGAGATCGCGATGGCCTTGATGAGGAGGCCGTCGGCGCCGAACCGCTCCGCGACCTCGCGGTAGGCCTGGATGGCCTCCGGTGTGCGGCCGGCGCGGCGGAGCACCTCCGCGAGCCGCTGGCGCGTCCCGACGTCGCGCGGGTCGCCGTCCGCCGCCGCGCGGTACAGCTCCGCGGCCTTGTCGAGCTTCCCCTTGCCCGTGGCCTCGGCGGCCTTGTCCTTGAGCTTGCGGAGGTCGTCAGGGGACGGCTTGCGCATCGTCCCGGTCATACCACACGCACGCAGACGGCGCCGGTCTCGCGCCCGCGGCGGCCCCGCGCCCGCTCAGCGCCGGACCCGCGGCGCGCCCGACGGCAACTTCGAGAGCGCCTCGACGGCGGCGCGGCGAACCCGCCCGTAGTAGTCGCTCCGGAGCGACTCGAGCTGCGTCGACGCCGCCTCGTGGCGGAGTCTCCCCAGGGCGCGCGCGGCGGCGGCGCGGACGTCGGGGCGGTCGTCGGTGAGGAGCGCCGCGATGGCCGGGGCGGCGTCCCGCGCCGCCAGCTGCGCGAGCGCCTCGACCGCCTCGGCGCGCGACGGCGCCTCCGGCCTGGCGAGGAACGCGACGAGCGGCGGCGCCGCCGCGGGCGCGCCGATGCGGGAGAGGGCCGCGGCGGCCGCGGGTACGGACGGGCCGTCGAGCAGGGCGGAGAGCGCGGGGATCGCCTCGGCCGAGCCGGTGTCGCCGAGGGCGCGCGCGAGCGTGGTGCGCCAGTCCGGCGCGGCGCCGGACGCGTCCCTTGCCGCGGCGACGAGGTGCACGGTGCCGCGCGCCCCGGCGCGCCCGAGCCCTTCGGCTGCCGCGACGCGGACGCTCGGCGCGGGGTCCCCGAGCGCCGCCGCGACCGCCTCGAGCGCCGCCCCGCCCGGCAGCGCCGACAGGCCCTCGATCGCGCCGGCCCGGACCTCGGGGCGGGGGTCGCGCGCGTGCGTGAGGAGCAGCGCCTCGGCGCCGGCAATCCGGAGGCGCCCCGCCGCGGCGAGGAGCGCTCCCGCCTCCCGCGCCTCTCCGGCGGAGACCGGGTCGATCCCCCCTGCCGTCCCCTGCCCGGCCGCCGCCGGGATCGCGCGGCTCCGCCGCTCGGCGAGCCGGGCGAGCGCGCCGTGGATCCGGCGCTCCACGCTCGCGGCGCCCGAGGGCGCCCCGAGGCGCGCGAGCGCCCGCGCCGCCGCCGCGCGGACCGCGGGGTCCGTCGAGCGCTCGAGCAGCGGCACCACCCGATCCGTCGCGCCCTGCGCCGCGGCGCCACGCAGCCCGAGCTCCGCGAGGGCGGCCAGCGCGGCCTCGGTGCCGGGGCGGCCCAGCCTCGCGAGGAAGGGCCGCTCCGGGCACTCCGCGTCGCGCCGGCGCGCCTCGCGCGCGGCGCGGGTGGCGACGTCCGGATCCGCGGCGCGCAGCGCGACGTCGCACAGGGCGACCCCGACCTCCGACGCCTCCGGCAGCGTGGCCAGCGCCTCCGCGGTGGCCGCGCCCATCCTGCCGGAGTCCGCGGTCCCGGCGGCCGCGAGCGCGTCCGCGGCGCGCGGATCGCCGAGCCGGCCCAGCGCCGCGGCCGCCGCCTCGGCGAGCCCGGCGTCCGCGTCGGCGAGGAGCGCCTCCAGGTACGGGCGGGCGATCCACTCCGCGGACTCGCCGAGACCCCGGGCCGCGGCCGCGGCGACCGCCCGATCCGGCGTGCGCGCAGGGTCGACGAGCGGCAGCAGGCGCTGGATCGCCTCCGCGCGACCGCTCGCCCCGAGCTCCTCCGCGGCCCCCGCGCGCGCGCTCCCGCCCCTCGCGTCGAGGGCGGCGAGGTTCCGTTCCCACAGCGTGCGCGCCTCCGCCTCGACCGCCTCGCGGAGCGACACCCCGATGCGGTCGAGGGCGGCTGCGATCGCGGCGCGCGCGCGGGGCGTCGCGCCGGCGTACGCCTGGACGAGGTGCTGGCGCGCGCGCGGCTCGGACGGCATCCCCGCGAGCCCGCCCGCCGCGGCGGTCGCGACCTCGGCGCTCCGATCGAGGAGGAGCTTCCCGAGCGCGTCCGCCGCCTCCGGCCCCCCGCGCGCGGCGAACCGATCCGCCGCGGCGGCGCGGACGAGCGAGCTCGCGTCCCGCTGCGCCACGAGGAGCACGGTCAGCGACCGGTCCGCGCGCGGGGCGAGCGCCCGGACGGCGGCCGCGCGCCGCTCGGGGTCGGCGGACTCGACGTCCCCGCGCCCGCAGCCGGAGGAGACGAGGGCGGCGGCGAGCGCGCCGGCGAGCACGAGCGCTGGGCGCCGGCGCCGCATGCTAGCGAGCCCGTCGTCCCGCGCCGCGCGCCCGCCCGGGCGGCGACGAGCGGGGCCACCCTCCGCGCGCGCGCGCGGGGGGCGGCGGGCGCGGCGACGCGGAGGGGGGCGTCCCGGCCGCCGGCTCGGGCGCCTGCGCCTGCGCCGGGGCGGGCTCCGACCCCGGGGGGCGCCGGAGGACCGTGGCCGTGCCGGCGCGCCGCCTTCGGGAGCGCGGCGCGGGGGAGCGCGCGCTGCGCCTCGACCTCCCCGCCCTCGAGGCCGACCATCTGCCTCATCTTCCGGACCTCGGGCGCGGAGAGCGCGCGGAACTTCCCGGCCCGGAGGCCCTCGACGGTGACGCCGCCGAACTCCGGGCGGAAGAGCCGCTGGACCTGGAGGCCGACCGCCTCGCACAGGCGCTTCACGAGGTGGAAGCGTCCCTCCTCGACCACGACGCGGACCCACACGTTCTTCTCGACGCGCTCGTGCACCGCCGCCTCGAGCGCCCGGGCCGGCCCGTCCTCGAGCCGCACGCCGGTCTTCATCCGCAGGAGCTGCTCCGGCCCGGGATCCCCCTTCACCTTCACGAGGTAGGTGCGGTGGTGGCCGTAGCGAGGGTGCGCGAGCCGGTTCGCGAGCTCGCCGTCGTCGGTGAAGAGGATGGCGCCCTCCGCGTCCCAGTCGAGCCGGCCCACCGGGAAGACCCGCTCCTTCACTCCGCGCAGGTACGCGAGCGCGGTCGGGCGGCCCTCCGGATCCGAGGCGGTGGTGACGCACCCGGACGGCTTGTAGAGCAGGTAGTACGCGCGGGTCTCGCTCTGCGAGACGAGCTTCCCGTCGACGGTCACGAGGTCGCGGCCCGGCTCGACCTTCGTGCCGAGCTCGGTCACCGTCCTCGAGTTGACCTTCACCCGGCCGGCGACGATGAGCTCCTCCGCCTTGCGGCGGGAGGCGACGCCCGCCGACGCGAGGAACTTCTGGAGGCGCTCCGCCCCCGCGCTCACGTCCCCCCTCCCGACGGCGAGCCCGAGGACGGCGGGCCGCCCTCTCCGGGCGCCGCGTCGTCGGACGCCGGCTTCTTCTCCTCGAGCGCGGCCTCGGCGGCCCGCGCCCGCGCGTCGGCGTCGTCGATCGCGCGCTCGAGCTCGGCGAGCGCCGCGTCACCCTCCGCGCGCTTCGCCTCGAGCTCGGCCCGGAGCTTCTCGTCCCGCAGCTCGTCGACGAGCCCCGCGATTGGCTCCGCCTGCGCCTCCGGCTGCTTCTCGACGATGTCGCGGTGCTCCTCCGAGAGCTCGTGGAACTCGCGGAGGGTCGGCAGCGACGCCAGGTCCTTCAGCGAGAAGAACTCGAGGAACTCGCGGGTGGTGCCGTAGAGGATCGGCCGCCCCGGCTCCTCCTTCTTCCCGAGGATCTTCACGAGGCGGCGCTCGAGGAGCGCCTTCACGACGGCGCCGCAGTCCACGCCGCGGATCTCCTCGATCTCCGGGCGGGTGACCGGCTGGCGGTAGGCGACGATGGCGAGGGTCTCGAGCGCGGCGCGGGTGAGGCGCTGCGGCTTCACCTTCAGGAAGCGCCGCGCGAAGTCGACGTTGTCGGGCGAGGTGCGGAGCTGCCAGCCGCCGGCGACCTCGTGCAGCACGATGCCGGAGATGCCGTCCCGGTGGTGCCCCGAGAGCTGGTCGAGCGCCTTCTCGATCCGCGCGGGCTCGATGCCGGTGGCCTGGCGGAGCTCCTCCACGGCGAGCGGACGCTCCGCGAGGAACAGGAGCGTCTCGACGACGGTGCGGACCCTCGGCTCGGAGAGCCGCCGGGCCGCGGCGGCGAGCTTCTCGAACGGCTCCTCCTTCTCGCCCGGGACGTCGATCTCGGCGGAGGGAACCTCGTCGAGCGCGGGGTCGCCCTTCGCCTCCTCGGCGGCCTGCAGCGCCTCGAGCTCCCCCGCGCTGACCTTCGGCTCGGGCGCGCCCGCGCCCGGAGCCGGCGCGGCGCCGGGCGCGTTCGGGCCGGCCCCCGGCTCGGCGGGCGCCCCGCTCTCGGTGGGCGGCGCGTCGGAGCTCGCGGTCATCGGTAGTCCTCCTGTCCGCTCGGGACGTCGTCCCCGAGCGTGTCGCGGGCCTCCACCAGGATCTCCGCCCCGGGGCCCGCGTCGTCGTGACCCGCCTGGAAGATCCGGACGAGCTTCAGCTTCGCCATCTCGAGGATCGCGAGGAACGTCGCGATGATCGCCGAGCGGTCGTTCCGCCCTCCCGGCCCGCCGAGGAGGTCCTCGAACCGGGCGCGCCGCTCGAGCCGCAGGACGTCGGCGATCCGCGCGATGGCGTCGCTGATCGTGAGCCGATCGGTGACGATCTCGTGCGCGTGGAGGGGGCTCGCGGAGGCCAGCGCCCGGTCGAGCGCCTGGATGAGCTTGAACACGGAGACGTCCGCGAGCCCCTCGGGCCCGTCCGCGGCGGCCGGCCGCTCGGCCCGCGCGCGGCGGACGAACACGCTGCGCTCGAGGATGTCGCGCGACCCGAGCTCCTCCCCGGCGGCCTTGTACTTCTGGTACTCGAGGAGCCGGCGCACGAGCTCGGCGCGGGGATCGACCCCGGCGTCGTCCGCCGCCGGCGCGTCCTCCGCGACCTCGGTCCGCGGCAGCAGCAGCTTCGACTTCATGAGCACGAGCTGCGCCGCCATGTGCAGGAACTCGCCCGCCACGTCGATGTCGAGCTCGCGGAGCGCCTCGAGCGTCGCGAGGTAGCTCTCCGTGATCCGCGCGATCGGGATGTCGAACAGGTCGACCTCGTGCTCCTTCACGAGGTGGAGGATCAGGTCGAGCGGGCCCTCGAACGGCGGCTCCCCCGGGCGCAGCGGCGGCAGCGCGACGCGGAACGCGTCCGCGGCGACCCGAGCGGTCGAGTCGGCGCTCGCGAGCTCTGCGCGCGTGTCGGAGTCCCTGGCCATCCGCGAGACAGGCTAGCCGATCCGCATGGCGGCGCGGACCTGGACCATCGTCCGCTCCGCGGCCTCGCGCGCCCGGGAGGTCCCCAGCTCGACGATGTCGTCGAGGTCCTTCGGGCGGGCGAGGAGCGCCTCCCGCTTCTCCCGCATCCGCTCCTGGTCCGGCGCGAGCCGCTCGAGGAGCTTCCGCTTGCAGTCGACGCAGCCGATGCCCGCGGTGCGGCAGTTCGTATCGACCCACGCCACGGTGTCCGGCGTCGAGTAGACCTTGTGCAGGTAGTAGATCCCGCACACGTCGGGGTTCCCCGGGTCCTGCCGGCGCTTGCGGGCGGGGTCGGTGACCATGCCCATGATCTTCTTCGTCGTGGACTCGGCGCTCTCGCCGACCTCGATGGCGTTGCCGTAGCTCTTCGACATCTTCCGGCCGTCGGTGCCGAGCACCTTCGCCGCCTCGGTGAGGAGCGGCTGCGGCTCCGGGAACACCTCGCCGTAGTGGAAGTTGAAGCGCCGGACGATCTCGCGGCAGAGCTCGAGGTGCGAGACCTGATCCGCGCCCACCGGCACGCGCGTCGCCTTGTACAGGATGATGTCGGCCGTCATGAGGACCGGGTAGCCGAGGAACCCGTACAGCGCGAGGTCGCGGTCGGTGATGTTCTCGCGCATCTCCTTGTAGGAGGGCGACCGCTCGAGCCAGCCGAGCGGGGTGATCATCCCGAGGAGCAGGTAGAGCTCCGCGTGCTGCTTCACCTGGCTCTGCACGAACAGGGTCGACTTCTCCGGGTCGATGCCCGCCGCGATGAAGTCGACGAACATCTCCCGCTCCGACTGCTTCACCACCTCGGTGCGGTCGTAGCTCGTCGTGAGCGCGTGCCAGTCCGCGCTGAAGAAGAAGCAGTCGTGGTCGGCCTGGAGCCGCACCCAGTTGGCGAGGGCTCCGTGCAGGTGGCCAAGGTGGAGCCGCCCCGTGGGGCGCATGCCGCTGACGACGATGGAGCGCTTGGTTTCGTTTGGCATGAGGATCCCGTCAGCCCCCGATGGTTGCCGCGAGGCTCCAGAGCAACCCGAAGACGAAGCGGACCGGACGCCAGATGAACGAGCTGCCGAAGAGGATGAGGGCCAGGAGCAGGAACGGCGCGAGCCGCGCGAACTGGTCCCAGGCCGGGCGCCAGCGAACGGGCATGAGGCTGCCTGCCACGTGGCTGCCATCGAGCGGCGGAATGGGGAGCAGGTTGAAGATCGCCAGTCCGGCGTTCACGATCATCAGTCGCTGGAGGAACTCCGAGACCCCGGTGCCGCGCGCGATCGTCCCGGGCGCGAACCGCGCCAGCAGCCCGAGCACGACGGCGCTGATGACCCCGAGGAGCAGGTTCGAGAGGGGGCCGGCGGCGCTCACGAGAATGTCGCCGGTCGCCGTGTTCACGTCGCGACGGAAGCGCGAGGGATCCACCGGGACCGGCTTCGCCCACCCGATGGGGGCATTGAGGAGCGGCAGGAGGAGCGTACCGATGGGATCGATGTGCGGGATGGGGTTCAGGGTGAGCCGGCCCATGCGCGCCGCCGTGTCGTCCCCGAGTCGCCAGGCCGAAAACGCATGGAAGAACTCATGAAACGTGAGTGAGAGCAGGAGCACGATCAGGTTGAGCACCCGCTCGACGATCAGCGCGTTTTCCAACTCAGGGCCTCGTCGGGAAAAGCGGTTCTTTAGCAGCCGGGGCCCGGGGGGTCAACGCGCAGGGCCCGCCCTCAGGCCCGCGGGTGGCACCGGTCGTACAGGCGCCGGACGTGGGTGCGATCGACGTGCGTGTAGATCTGCGTCGTCGAGACGTCGGCGTGCCCGAGCATCGCCTGCACCGCGCGCAGGTCGGCGCCCCCCTCGAGCAGGTGGGTGGCGAAGCTGTGGCGCAGCTTGTGCGGCGAGACCGCGCGGCGGATGCCGGCGCCCCGCGCGCAGCGCACGACGATCTTCGCGAAGCCCTGCCGCGTCATCCGGCCGCCCCGGGGCGTGACGAACAGGTGCTTCGAGCGGCGCCCACGCAGGAGCGCCTCCCGCGCGGAGGCGAGATAGCCCCGCACCGCCTCCGCCGCGGGCGTGCCGACCGGCACGAGCCGCTCCTTGGAGCCCTTGCCGCGCGCGACGAGCACGCGGGTCTCGAGGTTCACGTCGTTGAGCTCGAGCGCGACGAGCTCGGAGACGCGCAGGCCGGTCGCGTACAGCAGCTCCAGCATCGCCCGGTCGCGCCTCCCGGCGGCCCGGCGCGGGTCCGGCTGCGCGAGGAGCGCCTCGACCTCCGCGCGCGACAGGAGCGCCGGCAGGCGCCGGCCGGGGCGCGGCGCGTCGATCTCGTCGGTCGCGTCGATCGGGGCGAGCCTCTCCCGGACGAGCAGGGCGTGGAGCTGGCGGATGGCGGACAGCGCGCGAGCCTGCGACCGCGGAGAGAGGCCGCGCGACACGAGCTCCGCGAGGTGCGCCTGCACCTCGGCGCGGCTCACCGCGGCCCACTCCGTGACCCCGAGCGCGGCGAGGTGGTCGAGGTACCGGCGGAGGTCCCGGCCGTAGGCCTCGACGCTGTTCGCGGCGAGCCCCCGCTCGATGCGCGCGTGCGACAGGAACACGTCGAGGGCGGCGTCGAGTCCCATCCCGCGACGATATCGCCCCGCCGCGCGCCGTCCAGTTCGCGTCCGCGCGAGCCTCGCGCGGCTACGCCACCAGGTCCGAGACGTCTCCCTTGCCCGCGCGGAGCACGACGGGCTCGGGCCCGGAGAGGTCGATGATCGAGGACGCCTCGTTCGGCCGGTACCCCCCGTCGAGGACGAGGTCGAGCCCGTGGCCGAGGCGCTCCTTGATGTCCTTCGCGTCGATCAGCGGCTCGCCCTCGGGCGTCGCCGCGGAGGTCGAGATCAGGGGGTGCCCGAGCCGGCGGACGATCTCGAGCGCGATCGCGCTGTCCGGGATCCGGATGCCGACGGTCTTCTGGCGGCGCAGGACCAGGTCGGGGACGAGCCGGGTCGCGGGCAGGATGAACGTGAACGGGCCCGGCACCTTGCGGCGGAGCACGCGGTACGCGGCGTTGTCGACGATCGCGTAGCGGGCGATCTCCGCCAGGTCCTGGCAGATGAAGGAGAGCTCGTGCGAGCGCGGCAGCTGCTTCAGCTGGTAGATGCGCTCTATCGCGCGCTTGTCGAAGAGGTCGCAGCCGATCCCGTAGTAGGTGTCCGTCGGGAAGGCGAGGAGCCCGCCCGAGGAGAGGACCGACACCGCGCGCTCGACCGCGCGCGGCTGCGGATGGGCGGGGTCGATCTCGACGATGGGCGCGGCCGCCATGGTGCGCGCTTTCTTAGCAGCTTTCCGGGGCAGCCCCAACTTCGCTGGCGGACGCGCGCAGGCACGCCCCGACGAGCGAGCCGCTATCGCCCGCGGACTCACCCGTGATCACGAATGGAACCCGCCCGCCCGGGCGATCCGGGCGAGCGGAGCCCTCTCGGCCGTGGCGCTAGCTGCGGCTCTTGCCGCGCTCGATCAGCTCACGGACCTTCTGGCCGCCCTTCCGGCCGATCTCCTCGTAGAACGCGTGGCCACGCTCGTCCCGGACCGCGATCCCGCCCTTCCGGCCCGCCTCGGAGACGGTCATGCCGCGCCGCCCCTCCTCGGGTTCCGTGCGCTTCGCGCCCGGCCCCTTCCCCTCGTCCGCCATGTGCCCCCCCTCGCGCGCCCCCGCGCGCCTGCCTGGCTACCGCTCGGTGCCGCCGCCGTCGTGGCCGGCCTCACCCTCTCCGGCCTTCCCCTTCTCGATCAGCTCCCGGACCTTGTGGCCGCCCTTGCGCCCGATCTCCTCGTAGAACGGCGTGCCCCGCTCGGCCTTGATGGTCTCGCCGCCCTTCTTGCCGATCTCCTCGTAGAAGCGCGGCCCCCGCTCTGCCTTGACGGTGTCGCCGCCCTTCTTGCCGATCTCCTCGTAGAACTTGCGGCCCCGCTCGGCCTTCACGGTCTCGCCGCCCTTCTTGCCGATCTCCTCGTAGAACTTGCGGCCCCGCGTCTCGCGGACGCGCACGCCTCCCTTGCGACCGGCCTCCGAGACCGTCATCGCCCCCTTGCTCCCGCCCTTCTTCTCGTCAGCCATGGATCGCCCCCGTGGTCCTCTCCGAGCACAATGTGGTCGCTTCTCCTACGCCGGCGCAGGGCCCGACCGAGCACGTGCTCGGCGATGACCTCCGCCATGTCGAGGCCGGTTGCCTCCAGGATCCCCCGCCAGCTGGGGTTTCCGTTCACCTCGAGCACGGTGGCCCCCCCTCCCGTCGGGACGAGGTCTACCCCCGCGTAATCCAGCCGCAGCGCGGCGGCGGCGGCCTCGGCGGTCGCCGCCAGCGCGGGCTCGAGCGCTGCCGGCTCCGAGCGCGCGCCTTTCGTGATGTTCGTGCGCCACTCGCCGGGGGGGGCGAACCGCTGGATCGCGGCACGCGCACGCCCGCCCACGACGAAGACGCGGAGGTCCCGGCCCGGGTGCGGAACCCAGGCCTGGAGGTAGATGGCCCCGTCGCGGAGCACCCGGTCGCGGGCGAGCGCGCGGCCGCCCGCATCGGGGCGGAGCCGCTCGACCCCGTCCCCGAGCGACCCGGCGAGCGGCTTCGCGACCACCTCGCCCAGGGCCTCCAGCGCCAGCTCCGCGTCCGCCGGCGTCTGCGCGACCGCCGCCCGGGGCGTCGCGACGCCGGCGAGCCGGAGCAGCCACGACGTCCGGAACTTGTCCTGCGCCGCGAGGAGCGGCTCGAGCCGGTTCACGACGATGGCCCCCGTGCCCTCGAGCGCGCGGTAGATCTCGAACTGGACGTCGGGATCGCCCTCCCGGCCGAGGCCGCGCGCGAGGATGAACGCGTCGAACGAGTCCACCGGGATGCCCCGCGCGAGGACGACGACGGAGTCCCGCTCGATGTGCGTCCCGAGCGCGGCGGGGTCGATCGCCACGGCCTCCGCCCGGACCCTGCACGCGGCGAGCAACCGCTCGCTGTGCCAATCGTCCTCGGGCCAGGCGGTGACTACTCCGATCCGGATGAAGCGCTTCATGCCCAGGCTAGCTTTCCTTCCCCTACCCCGACCGCCCGGTGGAAATGGTGTCCATGGCCGGCTGCCTGGACAAGAGCGCGCCATCCCGGATGTTTTCCAGGGGTCTCGGCAGGGCCGTGGACGGCACCCCGGGGGCCGGTCTATTCGGGGCGGGCGAGGGCCTGCGTGAGCGCGCCGACGACGCGCGCGGCGAGCTCGCCCTCGAGGCGCCCGCCGTCGGAGGTCCGCACGTAGAACGCGTCCGCGGCGCGGTGCCCTTCCGTCGTGATCCTCGCGAGATCGACCGTGAGCCCGAGGTCGAAGAAGGTGCGGGACAGCGTGTGCAGGAGCCCGACGCGATCGGCGGTGAACACGTCGACGACGGAGTGTGCGCGCGCGCTGTCGTTGTCGATGACGACCTTCGTCGGCACCCGGGGCAGCGGCTTCTGAGGGAGCGAGGACGCGCGCAGCCGCCTGGCCATCAGGGCGTCGAGCGACTCCTCGCCCGCGAGCACGCGCGAGAGGTCCGCGCGCGCGCGCGCGCCAGCGCGCGGCCTCGACCGGTCCCTCCTCGGGGCCACGGAGCTCGAACACGTCGAGCGCCCGACCGGCGAGCCAGCCGAGCGCAGGGTCGGGCGGTGACGAGAACACCTCCGCGTGCTGGATGTCGATCCGGTGCGCCGCGAGCACCCCCGCGATGGTCGCGAGGAGCCCCGGCCGATCCGGCGCGGTGAGCGCCACCTCCGTGTGCCCGAGGTCCGCGCGGCGCCGGGTGGACGTCGCGAGCCCGCGTCCTCGCCCGAGGGAGAGGAGCCGCAGGTGGCGCGGGGCGAGCCCCGGAGGAACCGTGAGGAAGTAGCGCGCCGGCATGGCGGCGACGAAGCGGTCGTGGTCCTCGACGCGCACGCCCCAGCCCCGCTGCTGCAGCGCCTCGAGCACGAGCTCGCGCCCGGCGGACTCGGCGGTGCCGGGGGAAGGCGGGCGCTCGCCGCGGCGGAGCACGTCCCGGGTCTTGTGGAAGAGCTCCCGGAGGAGGCGCGCCTTCCACTCGGTCCAGGTGCGCGGACCGACCGTGGCGATGTCGGCGTACGTCAGGAGGTAGAGCTTCTCGAGCCGGTCGACCGTCCCCATCTCCTCCGCGAACGCGTGGATGAGGTCGGGATCCGAGAGGTCGCGCCGCTGGGCGACGGCGGCGAGGCGCAGGTGCTTCAGCACGAGCCACTCGATGTCCGCCGCGTCGTCGGGGTCGACGCCCATGCGGACGCACGCGTCCGCGGCGATCTGCGCGCCGCGGGTGGAGTGGTCCTTCCCGGAGCCCTTGCCGATGTCGTGGAAGAGCGTCCCGAGGTACAGCGCGAGCGGGCGCTGCTGCTCCTGCATCAGCTCGGTGAGCCCCTCCTCCTTCACGTCGCCGCACCGGAGCGCGAGCAGCCTCCGCACCGCGAACAGCGTGTGAACGTCCACGGTGTACACGTGGTAGACGTCGATCTGCCGCCGCGCGGTGATGCGCGCGAACTCGGGCACGACCTTCTGCAGGGCCCCGAGCTCGTGCATGAGCGTGAGGAACCGCCCGCGCGTCCCGGGCCGCGTGAAGCAGGACAGGAGCTCCTGGTTCAGCTCCGGATCCTCGGAGGCCTCCGGCGAGAGCTCCTCCGCGGCCTGCGTCGCGAGGTCGCGCGCGTACGGATACAGGCTGAACCCCTCCCGATCGGCGGCCGCGAACAGCCGCACGAGCGCGGCGGGGGAGCGGCGCAGCACGTCCTTGTCCACCACCGACAGCCGGCCGCGGAACACCTTCAGCTCGCCCCCGGGGAGGAACCGGTCCGCGCCGCGCGGCGGCTGTCCCCGGAGCAGCGGGACCGGCCGCTCGGCGCCGATGGTCGCGGCGGGGGGCGGCACCATCCGCCAGCCCATCGCGGTCTGCGGCTCGAGGCAGCGGTCCACGATCGCGTCGCAGGCGACGAGCACGGTCTTGGCGGCGAGGTAGTAGTGCCGCATGAACGCCTCGACGGCGCTCCCGTCCTCCGTGTCCCCGTAGCCGAGCGACGCCGCGACCTGCGGCTGGATGTCGAAGGTGAGCTGGTCCCACTTGCGGCCGGCGAGGTAGTGCATCTCGTTCCGGACCCGCCAGAGGAAGTCGCGGGCGCGCCGCATCTCGCGGATGTCGCGCTCGGGGAGGAGCGCGCGGGCGAGGAGCTCGGTGAGCCCGGCGACCTTGAAGCGGACGCGCGCCAGCCACAGCGCGGACTGGAGATCGCGGAGCCCTCCCTCGGACTCCTTCACGTTCGGCTCGAGCAGGTAGAGCGAGTCGCCGAACCGGTCCCGGCGCGAGCGCATCTCCTCGAGCTTGTCGGCGAGGAACTTGTCCACCTTCGCCTGCGAGAGGCCGTGCAGCTCCTCCCGCTCGAGCTCGCGGAACAGCGTCCGGTCTCCGCCGAGGAAGCGCAGGTCGAGGAGCGCGGTCCGCGCGGTGTGGTCCTCGGACGCGAGCTGGTCGCACGCGCGCAGGTCGCGGACCCCGTAGCCGACCTCGAGCTTCAGGTCCCACAGCGAGTAGAGGAACCGCTCGCTCGCGAGCTTCACGAACGCGTCGGGATCGCGGTCGCCGTGGAGGACGAGCAGGTCCACGTCGGAGAAGGGCGCGAGGTCGCGCCGCCCGTACCCGCCGAGCGCGAGGAGCGACACGGGCGAGCGCGGGTGCGCGGCCGCCGCCTCGGCGATCGCCCGATCCCAGAGCACGAGGACGATCCGGTCCATCGCGGCGCTCTGCAGCCGCACCACCGTCTGACCGCTCGCGCCCGCGCGGTGGGCGTCCGCGATGAACTGCCGCTGGGCCGCGAAGTCGGCCCTGGCGTCCCCGGTGAGCGCCGGGAGCTGCTGGAGCCGTGCCTCGTAGTCGTAGGGCGCCGCGGCGGGAACGCTGGCCTGGGTCTCCGGGACGAGCATGCCGCGCGGAGTATAGCGCCCGGTCCGGGGGCTCGCCCGGCCGCCTCAGCGCGCGGCGACGCGCTCGCTGCTCCGCGCGAACGAGGAGACGGCGCGGGCGATCCCGGCCGCGACCTCTTCCTGGTACCGGGAGGACGCCAGCCGCCGCTCCTCGTCGCGGTTCGAGATGAAGGCGGTCTCGACGAGCACGGCCGGCATCCGCGCGCCGACGAGGACGTAGAAGAGCGCGCTCTTGACGCCGAGGTCCCGCACCTCGCCCACCCGGCTCCGGACGCCCGTCGTCACCTCGCGCTGCACCATCCGGGCGAGCTTGCGGGACGCGCCGGCGCTCGCCTTCGCGCCGAGGTCGGTCAGGATCCGCGCCACCTCCGCCTCTCCGTCGCCGAGGTCGAGGCCGTTCTCGCGCGCCGCGAGCCTCGCCGCGTAGCGATCGTCGGCGGTGTTCAGGAAGTAGGTCTCGACGCCGCTGCGGTTGCGGCGCGGGTGGGCGTTCGCGTGGATGGAGACGAAGAGATCTCCCCGGGCGGTGTTCGCGATGGCGGTCCGCTCCTCGAGCGCGAGGAAGCGGTCGTCCTTCCGCGTCAGGACGACCTCGAAGCCCGCGTCCCGGAGCTTCTTCGCGAGCCGCCGCGCCATCGCGAGCGTCACGTCCTTCTCGCGGATCCGCCGGGGGCCGCTCGCGCCCGGGTCGTGCCCGCCGTGGCCGGCGTCCACCACGATCCGGCGGACCGGCGCGGGGGCCTCCTCGGCGGCGGCCTCGTCCGGAGTGGACTCCCCCTCGACGATCCCCGCCGGCGCGGCAGGCTGCGGCGGGGCCGGAGCGGCGGGGCTGGCCGCCGCGGCGGGCGGAGGCGCCGGCGCGGTCGCCGTCGCCCTCGCGGCGCCCTTCCCCGGGCGCACCCCCACGTCGAGGACGAGCCGGGGCGGATCGTCGAGCGCGAACAGCTGGACGCCGTCGCCGCCGGGCAGCTCCAGCACGACCCGCACCGTCTCCGGATCGTTCTGCGCGGCGCGGACGCGATCCACCTGCTCCCCCGGGACCGGCCGCGCGACCGCCGCTCCCTCGAGCACCGCGGGGCGGAGGTCGAGCGCGATCCGGCGCGGGCGGCCCGGGGCGGCGGGGAGATCGAGCTTCTGCCAGCCGACCCAGTGCGAGAGGTACACCGCGACCCGCGTGTAGTCCTCGGAGGCCCAGGTGCGGACCGCCGAGACCCTGGCCGGCCCGTCGCCGCCCGAGGTGCCGAGGGGGTGCGAGGCGGAGGTGGAGCCGGACAGGCCCGCGAGCGCCGCCTCGAGGGCGGGATCGGGTGGAGACTCCTCGTCGGGAGGAGGCTCGGCCGGCGCGTGGGAAGGCGCGGGGGGCGGCGAGACCTCGGCCCGGGCCGACGGCGACGGCGCGGCCGCGCGGGAGCCTGCGCGCTCGCCGCGGCGCCGCGCTTGCGCGCCGGCGGGACCGGACGGCTCTCCGCCACCTCACCCGCCTCGCGACGGATGGCGCGCGCGAGGGCCGGCGCGTCCTTGGAGCCGAGCCGGCCGGCGCGTGCGGCGAGCTCGAGCGCGGCCTCGCGGTCGGCCTCGTTCGCCGACCAGCGGTACAGCGCATACCGCGCACGAGCCGCCTCGAGGGTCGCGGCCGGCGCGTCCTTCCCGCGCGCCGCGGCGAGGAGCCCGCGGATGGCCCGCTCCCACTGGTGGTGGTACCGCCGCCGGACGGGGTCGCGCGTGAGGGCGGTCATCGCCGCCTTGGCCTCCGCGAGCGTCGGGGCGCGCGTCGTCCGGGCGCCCTGGCGAGCCGGGCGGGTCTCGGAGGCGCGGGCCTGCGCGGGCGCCGGACGGCGCGCCGCCGCCCCGGCGTCCACGGGCGCGATCGAGAGGACGAACGTGAGGGCGAGCGCCCGGCGACCCATGCCGAGCCACTCTCACCGACGGCGATATCCCCGTCCAATTCCTGGCGGGCGCCCGGGCGGGCGGCGCCGCCTGCCCCGCCCGGTGCCGGCCGCGCTACCTCGACGGGGCCGGATCCGCCGGGATGGCGGGGCGGTATCATCGGTGCTCCACTCACCGGAGCGGAGGTGTCCCATGGGTTCCCCGAAGCGCGTCGGCGTCGTCCTCTCTGGCTGCGGGTACCTCGACGGCGCCGAGATCCAGGAGGCGACCTGCACGCTGCTCTCGCTCGACCGGCGCGGCGCGAAGCTCGTCGCGCTGGCGCCCGACGTCGAGCAGCTCCACGTCGTCGACCACGTCAAGGGCGCGCCCGTCGAGGGGCAGCGGCGCCGGGTCCTCGAGGAGGCCGCGCGGATCGTGCGCGGACAGATCGCCGAGCTCTCCAGCGTGTCCGCGAACGACCTCGACGCGCTCGTGCTCCCCGGCGGCTACGGCGCCGCGAAGAACCTGTGCTCGTTCGCGACCGACGGCCGCAACATGCGCGTCCTCCCGGCGCTCGAGCGGCTCGCCCGCGACATCCGGGCCGCGGGGAAGCCCTCGGGCTACATCTGCATCGCCCCCGTCATCGCGGCCCGGCTCTTCGGCGGCGAGCACGTGAAGCTGACGATCGGGAACGACGCCGACACCGCGGCGGCGATCGAGTCCTGGGGCGCTCGCCACGTCGACTGCAAGGTCGAGGAGATCGCGATCGACGAGCGGCTCAAGATCGTCTCGACGCCCGCCTACATGCTCGGCCCCTGGATCGCGCCGGTGGCCACCGGGATCGACAAGCTGGTCTCGGCCGTGCTCGAGATGGCCTAGGGTCGCGCCCCCGGCGGGGGCCTCGAACGAGCTGAGACCTTGTCGCGTTTCGCGTGTGGCATCGTGCCGCGCTTTTTCCTCGTGCTCAGGTGAATTCCGGGTAGAGTCGCGCGTCTCTCAGGCGGGCGGACTGGGCCGCCCCACCGATTCAGGAGCAACAACCGTGACCAAGACCTTTGCTGCGCTGTTCGCCGCCGTCGCACTCTCCTTCGCCTCCTCGGCCTCCGCCGCGGCGCCGACCGGCCCCGTCGTCCTCCCCGCGAAGCCGGGCAACGTGACGTTCGAGCACTCGAAGCACGCCGCCCTGAAGTGCACGCAGTGCCACAAGGACGAGAAGGGCGGCGCGATCGAGGGCTTCAACAAGACCGTGGCCAAGGACAAGGCCCACGCGACCTGCACCGAGTGTCACAAGAAGGAAGCGAAGGGCCCTCAGAAGTGCGGCGACTGCCACAAGAAGTAGGGCACTCGTAGCGCCGAAGTTCCGAGGGGGCCGGGAGACCGGCCCCCTCTTCATTTGGGGACGCGTCGCGATCGGTTCCGCGTCCACTTGCCACACCATCTCTCCGCCGGCTGCGAGCTAGAGTCCCGCGCTCGTCGCGTCGGGAATCGACCCGCGCGCACGTGATCTCAAGGAGTCCGCATGAAGACCTTCGCCTCTCTCGTCGTCGCCGTCGCGGTCCTCTTCGCCACCCCGGCGTCCGCCGCGGCGCCCGGCCCCGTCACGCTCCCCGCGAAGCCGGGCAACGTGACGTTCAACCACAAGTCGCACGCGGCCCTGAAGTGCACGCAGTGCCACGCGGACGAGAAGGGCGGCGCGATCGAGGGCTTCAACAAGACGGTCAACAAGGACAAGGCCCACGCGAGCTGCGTCGAGTGCCACAAGAAGGAGACGAAGGGCCCCCAGAAGTGCGGCGACTGCCACAAGAAGTAGGGCGCTCGTAGCACCGAAGGACCCGAGGGGCCGGGAGACCGGCCCCTCTCGTTTTTCCGCCAGCGGCGCCCGCGCCCTACCCGTCGAGCTTCTTCTTCCAGCCCGCGAGCAGGTTCAGCGCGTCGAGCGGCCGCAGCGCGTCGAGGTCGAGCGCCCGGAGCGCGCTCGCGACCTCCTCGGCGGCCGGATCGCCCGGCGGACCGGCGAACAGCCCGAGCTGGCCCGGGTCCCGGGCCTTCCGCCGGCCGCGCGCGATCGTCGCGTGGCCGGCCTCGTCGACCTCCATCGCCTCGAGGTTCCGCAGGATCTCCCTCGCGCGCGCGAGCACGCCCGCGGGCAGCCCGGCGAGCTTCGCCACCTCGATCCCGTAGCTGCGGGACGCGCCGCCCTGGACGAGCTTGCGGAGGAAGACCACCTGGTCTCCGACCTCGCGCACCGCGACCGTGAGGTTCCGGACCGCCGGCCGCTCGCGGGCGAGGTCCTGCAGCTCGTGGTAGTGCGTCGCGAAGAGCGTGCGGCAGCCGATGACGTCGTGCAGGTGCTCGGCGACCGCCCACGCGAGCGAGACCCCGTCGAACGTGGAGGTGCCGCGCCCGATCTCGTCGAGGACCACGAGCGAGCGCCGCGTCGCGTTGTGCAGGATCGCGCTCGTCTCCACCATCTCGACCATGAAGGTGGACCGGCCGCGGGCGAGGTCGTCCGACGCGCCCACGCGGGTGAAGATCCGGTCCACGATCCCGACGCGCGCGCGCCGCGCCGGGACGAAGCTCCCCATCTGCGCGAGGAGCGCGATGAGCGCCGCCTGGCGCATGACCGTGCTCTTGCCCCCCATGTTCGGGCCGGTGACGATCAGCACGGACCCCGTCGCGCCGCCGCGCTCCCCGGTCGGTCGCGCCGGCTCCGGCCCGGCGTCCCCGCTCCGCGGCCGGGCCGCGCCGAGCTCGCCGCGCGACACCACGTGGACGTCGTTCGGGACGAACGCGGCGGGTCCGCCCTCGAGCAGCGCCTCGACCACCGGGTGGCGTCCGTCCTCGATCTCGAGGACCTCGGAGCCGTCCACCTCCGGCCGGACGTACCCGCGCTCCGCGGCGACGCGCGCGAGGGAGAGGAGCGCGTCGGCGGTCGCGACGGCGTCCGCCGCGGTCCGGATCGCCGCGGCCGCCTCGACCACCTTCTCCCGCAGCTCCTCGAACAGCCGCTCCTCGAGCGCGAACCGCCGCTCCTCCGCGGTGAGGACCTTCTCCTCGAACTCCTTCAGCTCGGCGGTCGCGAACCGCTCCCCACCCACCGTCGTCTGCCGCCGCTCGTAGTCCTCGGGGACGAGGTGCAGGTTCGGCTTCGTGACCTCGATGTAGTAGCCGAAGACCCGGTTGTAGCGGACCTTGAGCGACCCGATCCCGGTCCGCTCGCGCTCCTTCGTCTCGAGCCGCGCGATGACGCCCTTCCCGTCCTCCGCGACGGCGACGATCTCGTCGAGCGGCGCCGAGTACCCGCGCCGGATGAGCCCGCCCTCCTTGAGCCCGGGGGGCGGCTCCTCCGCGACCCCGCGATCGAGCAGCGCCGCGAGCACCTCGAGGCCGCGGACCCGCGCCGCCGCGGTCCTGAGCGTCGGCGCGCGCCGGGCGTCGAGCCGCTCCGCGAGCGCGGGCAGCGCGAGCAGGGCGCCCGCGAGAGCGCGCAGGTCGCGGGCGTTCCCCTGGCCGACGACGAGCCGCGAGAGGAGCCGCTCCGCGTCGGCGACGGGGCGGAGCGCGGCCGCGAGATCCTCCCGGGCCACGGCCGAGGCCTGGAGCTCGTCCACCGCGTCGAGGCGCGCGCCGATCGCGGCGAGGTCGGTGAGCGGATACCGGAGCCACTCCGCGAGCCGCCGGGCGCCCGGGGCGGTGACGGTCCGGTCGAGCAGCGCGAGCAGCGTCCCCTTCTTCTTGCCGCCCGCGAGCGTCCGCTCGAGCTCGAGGTTCGTTCGCGTCGCCTCGTCGAGGAGGAGCGCGTCGTCGGTCGCGAGCCGCGAGAGCCGGTCCACGTGCCGCGGCGCCGCGCGCTGCGTCTCGAGGAGGTAGGCGAGCGCGGCGGCGGCCGCGGCGAGCCCGAGCGGCAGCCCCCCGACGCCGAACCCGTCGAGGCTCGCGACGCCGAGCTGGCGGGTGAGGCGCTCCTCGGCGCGCGCGAAGTCCGCGTCCGGCCGCCGCGCGGCGGGCACCCCCACGGCCTTCTCGACGGCCGCGGCGCGCACCGCGTCCGCGCCGGACGCGAGCAGGAGCTCCCGCACCCCGGCGCGCCGCAGCTCGTCCACGAGCCGCTCGTCGGAGCGGACCTCCCCGAGCCGCAGCTCGCCGGTCGTGGCGTCGAGCAGCGCGAGCCCCGCCCCGCCCTCGCCGAGGGCGACCGCGCCGACGTAGCTCGCCTCGCGCGGCTCGAGCACCTGGTCGTCGAAGACCATGCCGGGGGTCACGACCCGCGTGACCTCGCGGCGCACGAGCTGCGACTTCCCGGGGGGCTCGACCTGATCGCAGATCGCGACCTTGAACCCCTTCTCGAGCAGCTTCGCGACGTAGCCGCGCGCGGCGTGGTGGGGCACGCCGCACATCGGGACCTTGTCGTCGCCCTTCGATCGCGCGGTGAGCGTGATCTGGAGCGCCTCGGACGCGGTGAGCGCGTCCTCGAAGAACAGCTCGTAGAAGTCCCCGAGCCGGAAGAAGAGGAGCGCGTCCGGGAACCTCGCCTTCGTCTCGAGGTACTGCCGCATCATCGGCGTCGCGGCGCTGGCGATCTCCCGCATGAGCGAACCCTTCTATCACGCGCCGCCGACCTCGTTCCGCGCTCCGGATGCTGCGGGCTCCGCAGGCGCCTGCTACAGTCGGTGGATCCATGTTCGACCGGGCGTTCCAGGATCTCAACCGCCTCCGGCAGATCGCGGCGGCGGTGGCGAAGCACGGGTTCGGCGCGTACCTCGCGCGGACGCGGCTCCGGGACGTCCTCGGGCGCGACGCGCCCGCGCCCGTCGAGGGCGAGCCCCTCCCGCCGCCGGATCGCACGACCGCGGCGCGGTTCCGCACGCTCCTCGCCGAGCTCGGGCCGACGTTCACGAAGCTCGGGCAGCTCCTCTCGACGCGGCCCGATCTCCTCCCGGCGCACTGGGTCGAGGAGCTCGAGACCCTCCAGGACGACTGCCCGCCCGTCGCGATGGCCGAGGTCCGCGAGGAGATCGAGCGCGGCCTCGGGCGCTCGGTCGAGGAGCTGTTCGCCACGCTCGACGAGGCCCCGCTCGCGAGCGCCTCGATCGCGCAGGTCCACCTCGCCACCACCCACGCGGGCGCGCGCGTCGTGGTCAAGGTGCAGCGGCCGCGGATCCGCGACCGGATCGAGTCCGACCTCGCCCTCCTCTACTACCTCGCGACCGCGCTCGAGGCGGTCGTCGAGGAGACCGGCGTCTACACGCCCACCGGGATCATCGAGGAGTTCGACCGGACCGTCCACGAGGAGCTCGACTTCGCGAACGAGGCCCGGAACGCCACCGCGATGGCGGAGGCGGCGCGGGGGCGCGAGTTCCTCGTCATCCCCCGCGTCCACCCGGAGCTCTCCTCGTCCACGGTCCTCACCCTCGACTACGTCGAGGGCACCAGGATGTCGGAGGTCACCGCCGAGGCGGGCTTCGACCTCGAGCAGATCGCGAAGAACGTGATCGAGGCCGCGTTCCGCCAGCTGTTCGAGGACGGGCTCTTCCACGGCGATCCGCACCCCGGGAACGTGCTCGTCCTGCCCGGCAACCGGATCGCGCTCCTCGACTTCGGTCTCGTCGGGCGGCTCACGCGCGCGCAGCAGGAGGCGCTCGTCACGATGATCGTCGCGGTCGCCCTCCGCGATCCGGACACGGTCGCGCGGGTGATCAACCGCATCGGCGTCCCCGACGCGCACACGCCGATCGCCGAGTTCCGCGACGACATCGGCCACATCCTCGAGCGCTACATCGGGCTCAAGCTCGACGAGATCCGGACGGCGACGCTCCTGCGCGACCTGCTCGACCTGGCCGTCCGGCACCGGATCCGGATCCCGAAGGAGTACGCGGTCCTCGCGAAGGCCTCGATCACGATCGAGGGGATGATCCGCCGCCTCTACCCGAAGCTCGACGTGCTCGAGGTGGGGCTGCCGTACGCGAAGGAGCTCCTGCTCTCGCGGTTCAATCCCGGCGACGCCTCCTCCACGATCATGAAGTCGCTGCTGAAGTTCCAGTCGCTCGCCGAGGACGTGCCCTCGCAGCTCACCCAGATCCTGGTGGACCTCGAGGGCGGCAAGTTCCGGGTGAACGTCCACTCCGCGGACGTGGAGCGGGTCGGCGCGCACATCCGGACCATCGGCGTGATGCTCTTCCTCGGGATGCTCGCCGCCGGCCTCACGGTCGGGGGGCTCGTGGTCCTCGCGGTCGGCGGCCGGACCTGGCTCGGCGCGGGCGCGCTCGGCGCCGCGCTCGCCCTGTCGTCGGTCGCCGCGCTGTACCACGTGGCGACGCTGCGGATGCGCAAGATCTCCGTGCGCCGGCTGCTGCGGCGCTGACGGGCCGCGCGCGGCGCGGCCGGCGGAGCGGCCTCGCCCTCCGCCGGGGTCACGCCGCGTCCGGCGCCGCCGGAACGGAGACCCTGAAGGTCGACCCACGCCCGGGCTCGCTCGTGACGTCGATCTCGCCGCCGAGGGCGGCGACGATCCCGTGGCTGATGGCGAGCCCGAGCCCCGTTCCGATGCCGATCGGCTTCGTCGTGAAGAACGGGTCGAAGATCCGCCGCAGGTTCGCCGCCGGGATGCCGCACCCGGTGTCCTCGACCGTGACGACGACGAGCCCCTCGCCCTGCTCGAGCGTGACCCGCACGACGTGCTCCCCGGGGCGCCCCTCCGGGATCGCCTGCGCCGCGTTCACGAGCAGGTTCAGGAACACCTGCGAGAGGCGCGACTCGTCCCCGAGCACCGCCTGCACGGGCGCCATGCGGGTCTCCACGCGCGCGCGCTGCCGGAGGTCGCTCCGGGCGAGGTTGAGCGCGGTCTCGAGCGCCCGCGCCACGTCGACCCTCACGCGGCGGTCGTCGTTCGAGCGCGAGAGGATCTTGAGGTCGGCGACGATCCGCTCGACGCGCCTCGCCCCCTCCCTGGCCTCGAGGAGCGCCGTCCGGCACTCGTCGACCGTCCCGGGACCGGTCCTCGCCGGCGCGCGGCGTCCGCGTCCGCGCCGGGCCGCTGGAGCCCCCCGAGCACGTCGATGGCGAACCCGAGGTTGCTGCTGACGAAGGAGAGCGGGTTGTTGATCTCGTGCGCGACCCCGGCCGCCAGCGTCCCGACCGAGGCCATGCGGTCCGCCAGCTGCAGTCGCTCGAGCATGCGCCTGCGGTCCGTGACGTCCGCGCACGTGCCGACGATCCGCAGCGCGTCGCCCCCCGGCCCGCGCGAGACGACGCGCGCCTTCGCGAGCATCCAGCGCCACTCCCCGGTGGAGGTCCGGATGCGGTGCTCGACCTCGAGGCCGTCGCGCGCCCCCCGCCTGGCCTCCTCGATCTGCGCCCCGAGCGCGGGGAGGTCCTCCGGGTGGACGTACCCGAGGAGCTCGCTCGCGGTCCTCGGGATCCGGTCCTCGGGGTAGCCGTAGACCTGGCCGAAGCGCGGGTTGTACATGGAGTCGTCGCGGAGGTCCCAGTCCCACACGATCTCGCTCGTGGCGTCGAGCGCGAGCCGGAGCCGCTCCTCCGAGACCCGCAGCGCGTCCTGCGCCGAGCGCAGCCGCGCTTCCCGCCTCCCTCGCGCGGCGAGGTGCGCGATGAGCAGGACGCCGAACGCGCCGGCGAGGGCGGCGAGCATCGTCGTGAAGGACGGCATCACCGGGCCGCATCCTACGTGCTCACCGTCAGTGACGCGATCCCGATCACCCCGGCAGGTGATCGGGGCGCGGCATCTCGCCGCACGCGAGCGCCGCCACGGTGCCGAGCCAGACGAGGTCGATCGCGGCCGCGACCGTCGCCGCGATCACCGCGAGCATGAGCTGAGGCCCGAGCGCGAGGATCGGGCTCACCGTGGCCGCGAAGCCCAGCGTGAACGAGCCGGAGCTCGCGACCAGGCCCGGACCGATCGCCGACGCAGCCCCGAACGCGAGCGCCGCGAGGAGGAACGTCCCGGGCCGGGCGAGGAACCGCGCGCCGCTCTCGGAGAACGCCCGCCCGGGCCCCTCCGCGCGAACGGCCGCGCGCGCGACCGCGGCGTCCGCGACGACGGAGAGCGCGACGGGCACGGCGACCGCGAGGGTGAGGGCGAACGCGACGGCGGCGGCGAGCGCCACGGACGACCCCCGGCCGGCCGTCGCCGCGGTCACCCGGACGGCGGCGAGCGCGAGCGTCGCTCCGAAGAGGCCGCCGGACACCTCGAGCACGAGGCCCAGGGCGGACGCGGCGAGGACGCGCGGCAACCCGAACGCGACGCCGGCCGCGAACCGCGGGCCGGGCGCGCCGGCCATGGCCCCGCCGAGCGCCGGCAGGGCGCCGGCGACGTAGGCGACGCGCACCATCGCCCCGAGGAGGAGCCCCGCGAGCCACAGGCCCGCGACGAGCGCGAGGAACCGCGGCGCGCCGAGCGTGGCGAGCGCCCCCGCGACGGGGGCGGTGGGGTCGAGCGGCGCCCGCGCCCAGGCGACCACGGCGCCGCGGACGAGGACCGCCCACGCGACGAGCCAGGCGGGCCACACCGCCGCCCGGCGCGCGAACGCCACGACGAGCCCGACCGCGACCAGCCACGGCTCACGGGCCGCGGCGCGGAGGCCGAGCCCGACGGCGGCGAGCATCGAGGGAGGCATCGCGAGCGGACCCTAGCGAGCGGACGTCTTCTTGCCTTCTGAACACCGCACCAGTATACCGATGTTCAGGAGGCGAACCGCATGACCGGGCTCACCGAACGCCAGCTCGAGGTGCTCCGCTTCATCGGACGACAGATCGACGACGCGGGGTACCCGCCGACGATCCGCGAGATCGGCGAGGCGCTGGACATCCGTTCCACGAACGGCGTCAACGACCACCTGAAGGCGCTGGAGCGCAAGGGCTACCTGACGCGCGATCCCGTGAAGTCCCGCGCGCTCATCCCGACCTCCGCCGCGCGCGAGGTCCTGGGAGAGGCGAGCCGCCCCGCGAACGTCATCTCGATCTCGAAGGCGACCTCCCGGCCCGGCGCGCGCCTCGTCGAGGTCCCCATCGTCGGCCGGGTCGCCGCAGGCCAGCCGATCCTCGCGCAGGAGCGGATCGAGGACACGGTCCAGGTGGACGCGTTCCTCCTCGGGACGAACAAGAAGGTCTACGGCCTGCGGGTCCAGGGCGACTCGATGATCGGCGACGGGATCCTGCCGGGTGACTACCTGTTCGTGAAGAAGCAGCTCGACGCGGACGACGGCGAGATCGTGGTCGCGATGATCGACGACGAGGCGACCGTGAAGCGCGTCTACTTCGAGGGTGACCGCGTCCGGTTCCAGCCGTCGAACCCTCGGATGGCCCCCATCTACGTCCGCAAGTCCGACTTCCGGAGCACGATGATCCTCGGCGTCGTGGTGGGGATCTACCGCAAGCTCGCCTGACCGCTCCCCGAGCGCTCACTCTCGCCGCCGTCGCTCACACGTGCCCTGGCCCATGAGGGGCTCCGCTTCGGGTGAAGGGCTAGTCCTATCTTCCCGCACAGGTCCGCACATGTGTGCGGCGAGGGAGGGAGGACCGGATGGCGAAGCCGAACGCGAGGCTGGACGCGGCCCGCAAGGCATACCGGGAGGCCCTGGAGGCCGCGCGCGCGACCCCCACGCCGGAGGCCTGGGCGAAGCTGCTCGCCGCCGGTAAGGAGCTCTCCGCCGCAGAGGACCCGCGGTCGCGTGGCCGCCGCGGTCGCCGGCGTCCCGACGCGCCGGTCGATCCCGTCGAGCACGTCGACGGACCGCCGGAGCACATCGACGGATCACCGGAGAGCGTCGAGGGTCCCGCGGAGCGGGGCGAGGGCGTCGAGTAGCGGCGGGCTCACGTCGACCGCGTCTTCGCCTGACGCACGTAGCGGTCGAGATCCTCGCGATCGATGAGGGACAGGATCTCGATCGTGTTCTGCCGTTCCGTCCGGCGGTACAGGAGCCGGACGTCCGTCGCGACCCGCACGCGGTAGTAGCCGGGGAGCCCCTCGAGCGGGAGCGCGCGCAGCGACGGGTGCCGGTGGTCTTGCGCGAGGAGCACCGCCTGCTTGAAGGCGGCCCGCTGGATGCGCCGATCCCACCCGTCGAGCGAGTCGTAGAACTCCCGCGTGTAGACCGGCATCAGCCACGTCGCGGGCGCCTCCTCGGGCTCGTCGGCCTCGACCGGCGCCGCGGGGGCCGCCGCGGGCGCACGCCCGGCGTCGTGCCGGCTCGTCGCCTCGAGCTCGGCCTCGAGCTCCCGCTCGCGCTCCTGCTGCCGCGCGAGCCGCGCCTCGAGCGTCGCGACCCGGCTCGAGAGCTCGCGCGCGGCCGCCCGCGCGCGCTGCGCGTCCGCGGCGGCGTCGGTCGCCTGCGCGGCGGCGAGCGCCGCCTCCGCGCGCTCCCGTGCGCGGAGCGCCTCGGCCGAGGCGTCCCGGGCGCGCGCCGCCTCGTCCACCGCGTGCGCCTCGCGCGCGCGCGCCTCCTTCAGCCAGGACTGCAGCTTGTCGCGCTGCTCGTCGCCCTTCCTGCGCGCCGACTCGAGCCGCTCCGCGGCCTCGTCCTTCGCCCGCTTCAGCTCCTCCCGGCCGCGGGCGACGAGCTCGTCGCGCCGCGCGAGCTCCGCCTCGAGCTCGGCGATGCGCTCCGCGGGGTCGTCCTTCCGCGCCCGCTCGCGCCCGCCGTCCGGCGCGGGGCCGTACTGGTCCTTCGCGAGCTGCTCGAGGACCGGCACCGCGCGCGCGCGCACGGCCGCGTCGGGGTCGGCGAGCACGCGCCAGAGCGCGAACGTGAGCCCGTGATCGGAGCTGCCCACCGCGAGGAGGTCGTCCGCTCCCGGCACGTCCAGCGCGAGGTCGGGGAGCGGCATCCCCCGGAAGGCCTTCCGGAGCGCGTCCACGACGTGCGCGCGCGCCTCCGGTCGCGCGCGGATCTCGTCGGCGATCGCGTCGCACAGCTCCACGTCGTTCAGCCCCTCGGTGCGGAACCCGGGGATGGACAGGTGGAGGGCCTTCACGATCGCCCGGGCCTCCTCGGGCAGGAGCGCCACGTACAGCAGGACCGACAGCGCGTCGCGAGAGAGCTCGTGCAGCGGCGCGTCTCCACGGGGATCCGGGAGCGCCGGCGCGGGACCAGGGCCGCCCGCGCCGCGGCGCGTCGGCCTCTTCTCCTTGCGGGCGGCCACGAGCTAGCGCGCCGGACCGGCCTCGCGGAGCTCGGCCTGGAAGGTCGCGCCGGGCGGGAGCTTCCACCGCTCGGGGACGGGCAGCTTGACGCGGAACGTCGCCGGCCGGGCCACCCCGCTCGGCGCGCGCAGGTCCAGCGAGAGCTCGAAGTCGGCGACGGCCGCCTCGCGCGGGAAGAGCTCGACCCACCAGGTGCCGAACAGGGCGCCGGGCGGGAAGTCGTCCACGAAGCGCTCCGGGTCCGTGAGCTTCTGGTACGGCTCGCCCGCGCCGGTCATGTCGCCGTACGGCTTCCCCGCCGGATCGAGGAACTGGAAGCCGATGCGCTTGAACGAGATGGGGACGACGGTGCGGGTGACGTTCTTGTCTCCGGACCGCTCCCGCTCGAGGTACCGCGGCGCGCCCCACAGGGCGAAGTCGACGCGGAGCCCCGGGCCGGACCCCGGCGCGGGACCCGGCTCGACCGCGAGGAGGTCGAGCCGGAGGCCTTCCGCGAACGCGGACGCCACCGGCGCGTACTTCCCCTCCCGGAGGAGGGCGAGCCGGCTCTCCGCGTACGCCTGGAAGTCCGCGACCGCGGCGCGATCCTCCTTCTTGACCTTCCCCTTGCGCTCCTCCTCCGCCGCCTGCACGCCGTTCAGGCGCGGAGCCTCGCCGGGGTAACGGTTCCGGATCGCGGTCAGCTCGTCGAAGTACCAGCGCGACAGCGCCGACACCTCCGCCTGCCACTCCGGGAGCCGGTCGGCGGGGACCGCGCGCGCCGCCTGGGCCCGCTCGGTGAAGTCCCGCTTCAGGCGCGCCCGGGCGAGCCGCGCGTCCGCGGTCTCCGACTGCGAGCGCGACGTCGTGAACAGCAGGATGGCGGCGAGCACGGCGAGCCCGACGGGCAACGCGACGACGAGAAGCTTGCGCATCGGATCACTCCATGCCGGCGACGAGGGCCTCGACGCTCCGCAGCCCGGAGCGGTCGATCTCGTACAGGTAGGCCCGCGCGCGCCGGACCGGCTCGTCGGCGACGCGGGACGCCGAGCCGGCGCACAGCACCGGGGTCGGCCCCCTCGCGCCCGGGAGATCGACCCGGAACGCGGTGTGGCGGTGACCGTGCAGCACCGCGGCGATCGGCTGCTCGGCGACGAGCCGCACGATCTTGTCCGCGTCCGCGAGGGGCATCCGCGCGACCCGCGCGTCGGACGGCATCCGCTCGGGCGGCAGGACGACGTGGTGGTGGAAGGCGAGGAGCACCGCCCTGCCCTCCTTCGAGTGCTCGCGCGCGAGCTCGCGCGCCGCCCGCAGCTGCTCCGAGCCGAGCCGGCCCGGGGTCTCGAGCGGGTCCTCGCCGTAGCGGGCGCTGTCGAGGGCGACCAGGACCGCGTCGTCGCCGAGGGGCACGACGTGCGGGTAGCTCGGGGCGGCCCGCCGCATCCCGCGCCCGTCGGGGCCGATCGCCCGGAGGAAGCGCCCGGTCTCGACGGACTCCTCCGTCCAGACGTCGTGGTTCCCGGGGACGACCGTGAGCTTCTTCGCCTCGGCGAACGGCCGCAGGAGGTCGGCGGCCCGCTCGAACTCCCGCGGCTCTCCGGAGAACGTCACGTCTCCGGTCACGACGAGGTGGTCGACGCCCACCTCGCCGAGCGCGTCGAGGAGCCCCTTCGCGAGCCGCGCGGAGTGGCGCTCGCAGTCACGGGCGGTGAAGCCGTTCCGAGGGTACCGCCCCCGGTCGGCGACGTGGAGGTCGCTGATGTGGCCGATGCGGACGATCGTGCGCTCCCGAGCGAGGTGCGCGGATGCTATCGGCCCATTCGCCCGGGTGTCAAACTCCGCGCCGCCGAGCTCACGCGAGCTCCAGCGCCGGCTCCCCCTCGAGCGAGATGCGCACGAGCGCGCCTCGCCCCGGCAGCGCGTCCTGCTCCACGCGGCCGCCCTGGGGGGCGACGAGCGCCCGCGCGAGCGAGAGCCCGCCCGCGGGGAGCGGCGCGGGCGCGCTGAGCTCGATGGACGCGGAGGTGGGACTCCACCGCACGGCGACGGCGAGCTCTCCGCCCGGACGGCACGGTGGCGGCCGCGGCGGCGAGGAGCTCCCGGAGCGCCGCGCGCACCGGGCGATCGTCCGCGACCGCGCGCGCGGGCGCGAGGTGGTCGAACCGCACCCGGACGCCGGCCGGCGCGGGGAACGTGCCGACGAGGTCCTCGACCAGCGCGGCGAGATCGATCGAGCGGCGGACGCCGCCCTGGCCGGCGGTGGCGAGCGCGGCGACCCGGCGCGCGCCCTCCTCGAGCGCGGCCTCCGCCTCGGCCAGCGCCGCGCTCGCGCGGGTCCCGAGCGGCGGCGCCGCGAGCCGGAGGATTGAGAGCGCGTCCGCCGCGTCCGCGACCGGGTCGCCGAGGGCCGCGGCCGCGGCGGCGAGGCCGGCTCGCGCCGCGCCGCGCGCGGGCCACGGCACGCGCGAGGGCAGCGGCGGCGGCTTCGGGCGCGGGAGCGGCCGCAGGACGGCGAGCGCCCACGGCGGATGCGCCGAGACCCGGACCAGGACGGCGCGGACGCGCACCGGGCCCCTGGGGCCGGGGACGACGATCCGCGCGGTCGCCGGGCCGCGGTCGAGCCCTCGGGCGAGCGCCCCGACCTCCGGGGCCACCGTGGCCACCTCGCGGTCCACGAGCTCCGCGACCGTCGTGCCGAGGATCCGCGCCGCCGCGGTGTTCGCGTGGCCGATCCGGCCCGCGGCGTCCATCGCGAGGACCGCGTCGCCGAGCGCGTCCGGGATGGCCTCCGCGAGGAGCGCGACGCCGGCCGGCACGGCGCGGCGGCGGAGCAGCCCCCGGCGGAGCGCCGCGAGCGCCGCGACCGCGGCGAGCAACGCAGCAAGCTCGACCGCACGCACGGCGACCAAGGTGCCCACGCGCTTGCTCCCGAGGAAGCGGGCCTTATGGATCACGGCATGAATGGGAAGAGAGCGTGGAACCCCGACGAGGGTCCGGACGCCGCGCCGGAGCAGATCCCGCCCCGGAGCGGCCACGTGTCAGGCGACGGCTACGACGATCGGAGGACCGGGCTCTGGGCGCCCTCGGAGGGACCCGTGCGCAGCGACCCGGGAGGGCCCGGCGGCGAGCCCGACGGCAAGACGATCTCGATCCCGGGACGCACCGCGCTCAACGAGGACTGAGCGCGTCGCGGGGCGAGACCGCGCGGCCGGCAGCCCCAACCGCCCGCAAGCCAGCCGGTTTTTGGTTGATATGCTCCCCACGCGCGGGTATCCCTCACCGATGGAGGAGACGGCGATGTCCGAGAAGGAGAAGAAGGGCGCCGCGGGCGCCCAGGTCGCCCCCGCGATGGGCCCTCCGGGGCTCATCAACAAGGAGGACATCCCCCAGGTCCTGCCGATCCTCCCCCTCCGCAACTCGGTGTTCTTCCCGGGCGGCGTGCTTCCCCTCGCGGTCGGACGGCAGAAGACCATCGCGCTCATCAAGGACGCCGTCCGGGACGAGCAGGTGATCGGGGTCGTCACCCAGCGCCGCGCCGAGGAGGAGGATCCCGGCGCCGCCGACCTCTACACCGTCGGGACGGTCGCGCGGGTCGTGAAGCTCCTGAAGATGGGCGAGGACAACTACTCGCTCGTCGTGCAGGGGCTCGCGCGGTTCAAGGTCCTCGAGCTCGTGCAGGAGAGCCCCTACCTCAAGGCCCGCGTCGATCCCGTCGAGGACAAGACCTTGACCGACGACGTCGAGGTCGAGGCCCTCGCCATCAACCTGAAGAAGCTCGCCCGCGAGGTCATCGAGCTCATGCCGGAGCTGCCGGCGGCGGCCACCGAGCTCGTCGAGTCGATCACGCACCCCGGCCACCTCGCCGACCTGATCGCCGCGAACGTGGACGTGCCGATCGAGGAGAAGCAGCAGGTCCTCGAGACGATCGACCTCAAGGCGCGGATGAAGCTCGTGCTCGAGCTGCTCAACCGCAAGCGCGAGATCCTCAAGCTCTCGAACAAGATCGACTCCGCCGTGAAGGGCGAGATGTCGAAGACGCAGCGCGAGTACTACCTGCGCCAGCAGCTCAAGGCGATCAAGGAGGAGCTGGGCGAGCTCGGCGAGGAGGAGGAGGAGCTCGACGAGCTCGCGGAGCGGCTGAAGAAGGCCGGCCTGCCGCCCGAGGTGGACAAGGTCGCGCAGAAGGAGCTGAACCGGCTCAAGTCGATCCCGACCGCGTCGTCCGAGTACACCGTCGCCCGGACGTACCTCGACTGGATCGCCGACCTCCCGTGGGCGAAGCGGACCGACGACAACCTCGACATCGAGAACGCGCGCGGGATCCTCGACTCCGACCACTACGGGCTCGACAAGATCAAGAAGCGCATCCTCGAGTACCTCGCGGTCCGCAAGCTGAAGAACGACATGCGCGGCCCGATCCTGTGCTTCGTCGGGCCCCCCGGCGTCGGCAAGACGTCGCTCGGACAGTCGATCGCGCGCGCGACCGGCCGGAAGTTCGTCCGGCTCTCGCTCGGCGGCGTGCGGGACGAGGCGGAGATCCGCGGGCACCGGCGCACGTACGTCGGCGCCCTCCCCGGCCGCATCATCCAGTCGATGAAGAAGGCGGGGATGGTGAACCCCGTCATGATGCTCGACGAGATCGACAAGCTCGGGGCGGACTTCCGGGGCGATCCCTCGGCGGCGCTCCTCGAGGTGCTCGACCCGGAGCAGAACTTCAGCTTCTCGGACCACTACCTCGACCTGCCGTACGACCTCTCGAAGGTGATGTTCATCGGCACGGCGAACCTGCTCGATCCGATCCCCGGCCCGCTGAAGGACCGCATGGAGATCCTCGAGCTGCCCGGGTACACGTTCGAGGAGAAGGTCCACATCGCGTGGAACCACCTCATCCCGAAGCAGCTCAGGGAGCACGGGCTCTCGAGCGACGCGATCAGCCTGACCGAGAAGGGCCTGATCAAGATGATCATGGCGTACACGCGCGAGGCCGGCGTCCGGAACCTCGAGCGGCGCATCGCCGACGTCTGCCGCGCGGTCGCGGTGGAGGTCGCGAGCGGCAAGGTCCCGCCCGGCGCGAAGCGCACCGTCGACGAGGGGGACCTCGCCGACATGCTCGGGCCGGAGAAGTTCTACAACGAGACCGCGGAGCGCACGGAGATCCCCGGGGTCGCGACCGGCCTCGCCTGGACCGCCGCGGGCGGCGACATCCTCTTCATCGAGGCGACGAAGATGGCGGGGAAGGGGTCGCTCACCCTCACCGGCCAGCTCGGCGACGTCATGAAGGAGTCCGCGCAGGCCGCGCTGTCCTACCTCCGCTCGAAGGCCGACTCCCTCGGCATCGCCGCCAACTTCCTGGAGAAGACGGACATCCACCTCCACTTCCCCGCCGGCTCGATCCCGAAGGACGGGCCGAGCGCCGGCGTGACCATCCTCACGGCGCTCGTGTCGCTCCTCACCGGCATCCGCGTCCGCTCCGACGTCGCGATGACCGGAGAGGTCACGCTGCGCGGCCTCGTCCTGCCGGTCGGCGGGATCAAGGAGAAGGTGCTGGCCGCGCACCGCGCCGGGATCAAGCGGATCATCATGCCCGCCCGGAACGAGAAGGACCTGCTCGACGTCCCGGCGCAGGCGCGCAAGGAGCTCGAGTTCGTCTTCGCCGCGCACATGGACGACGTCCTGAAGGCCGCGCTCGACGAGAGCCCGCTCGGTCGCAAGCCGCCGCCGCCCGCGCCGGAGCCGGAGGGCGAGAAGCTCCCGCCGGCCGGGAAGAAGCCGGGCGAGGTGCGGGTCTAGCGGCGCGGCGCCGTGCGGCCGACCGCGCTCCTCACCGGCACTCCGGGGGCCGTCCTGGAGGGGGTCTCGGCGGCGCTCGCCGCGGCGGGCTTCTCCCCCCGTCACGTCCCGATGGGACCTGACGGCAGCCTGCGGCTCGAGCTCGAGCCCGGGGGGGCCGCGGCCGTCGTCCACGTCGGCCTGCGCACGCCGCGCGGCCTCGACGAGGCGGCGCGCGCCCACGCGGAGGCCGTCGCGGCGGCGGGCGCCGCGGAGCTCGCGCGCGCGGCCGGTGCGCGACGCCTCGTGCACGTCTCCACCGTGGGCGTCTACGGACGTCCCCGGAACCTGCCGTGCCGCGAGGGCGAGCTCAAGGCGCCCCGGACCGCCCACGAGCGGATCAGCTGGCGCGCGGAGCAGGCGAGCTGGGTCGCGTTCCGGCACGGCGCCCCGCTGACGGTGCTGCGCCCCGCGATCCTGTACGGCCCCACGCTGCGCGGCGGCCCCGTCCGCGCGCTCTCGCTGGTCGCGCTCCTGAGCCAGCGCCGCCGGCGGGTCCCCATCATCCGGCGCGGCCCGGTCGCGCACCTCGTCCACCTCGACGACCTCGCGCGGGCGGTCGTCCACGTCGTGACGCACCCGGACGACCGCGCCGTGATCGGGCGCGCGTTCAACGTCGGCGACGAGGCCCCGCTGCCGCTCGCGGAGCACCTCGACACCGCGCTCACCGCGCTGGGCTACCGCCCGGGCCGGATCCTGCCGGCGCTGCCGCGGCTGACCTCGGCGCTCCTCTGGCTGTTCCGGCACGTTCCCGACCGGGCGCTCCTCGACCCGCTGAACCACCGCCTCGAGGCGCGGTGGGTCGCGATCGCTGCGCGCGCCCGCGCAGCGGCGGCGATCGCCCCTCGCGTGGACCGCGAGGCCCTCCACTGGATGGCCGCCGACCACTACTACGACACGTCCCGCCTCGAGCGGATCGGCTGGCGGCCGGTCCACCCCGTCTCGACGCCCGCCGTCGTCGAGACGATCCGCGCTCTTCTGGCGCATGGCCTCCTGCCGGGCACGGGCGCGCGTGCCCTGCCCGCGTGGTAGCCGCGCCCCCGGCCGCCGATCCATCCGCGGGGCAACCTTGGAGTGGCCGTGAGCGGGGCGAGCGTGTCATAGTGAGCCCCTCGACCTTGCCACGGATGTCGCGATCGGCGACTCCGGGTGCGATTCCTCCGTGTGGGTAGACGTGGGCGGCGCGACGAGTCATCCGGATCCATCGCCAGGGACCCGCTCCGACCGATCCCCGGTCCTCCGGATCCTCGGCCGTTACGAGCTCCTGGAGCTCGTGGGGAGCGGCGGGATGGCGGTCGTCTTCCGCGGACGCGACTCCGCCCTCGACCGCGAGGTCGCGGTGAAGCTCCTGCACCCGCACCTCGCCTCCGCCCCCGAGTCGCGCGCGCGCTTCTCGCGCGAGGCGCGCGCGGTCGCCCGCCTCGCTCACCCCGGCATCGTCGAGATCTACGACTACTCCGGCGACGCGGCGGTGGAGAGCTACCTCGTCACCGAGTTCGTCCGCGGTCCGACGCTGCGGGTCTTCGCCCAGGAGGTCGAGTTCGGGTTTCCGGAGGTGGCGATGCTCGTCGGGCGCGCCCTCGCCGACGCGCTCGTCCACGCGCACTCCGCGGGCGTGATCCACCGGGACCTGAAGCCCGAGAACGTGCTCGTGAAGCGGGACGAGCCGCCCGCGCTGAAGCTCGCCGACTTCGGGATCGCCCGCATCCTCGCCTCGGAGGAGCGGATGACGATGACGGGCGCGCTCGTCGGGTCCCCGCACCACATGGCGCCGGAGATCGTCGAGGGGAAGGACGCCGACGCGCGGAGCGACATCTTCTCCCTCGGGACGATCCTGTACTGGCTCGCCACCGGGAAGCTCCCGTTCGCGGCGGCGAACCCCACCGCGATCCTGCGCCGCGTCCTCGAGGGGGACGTGGAGGACCCGCGCGCCGGCGACCCCCGTGTTCCGGACGCGCTCGCGACCCTGATCCTCCGCTGCCTCGCCGTGGAGCCGGACGCGCGCCCCCAGCACGCGGCCGAGGTCCGGGACGAGCTCGATCGCGTCCTCGCCCAGGTCGGGCTCGATCGGCCCGACGAGGGCCTCACGGCGTTCCTCCGCGATCCCGCCGGCTTCCGCGACGCGTTCCCCGCCCGCGCGGTGGCGACGCTGACCGCGCTCGGCGAGGGCGCGCTCGTCGAGGGCGCCTCGGCCCGCGCGCTCGGGTTCTTCAATCGCGTCCTCGCGCTCGACCCCTCGAACGAGGAGGTGCTGCGCAAGCTGACGCGCCTCACCCGCCGGCGCCGGACCCGCCGCGCCGCCGCCTGGGTCGCGGGCGCGGGGGTCGTCTCGGTCCTGCTCGCGGTGGCGGGAGCCGCGCTCCTGCGCGCCGCGCCCTCCCCCGGCCCGCGGGTGCCCGCCGAGGGCGTCGCGGCGCTCCCCGCGGACCCGCCCCGCCCGGCCGGCCAGCCGAGCGGGGGTGACGCTCCCGCGCCCGATGCGCCGGCCGCCGCCGCGACGCCGGCGGCCGCGCCGCTCCCGGCGCCGGCGGTGGGCCGCCCGCCGGCCGGCAGCCCCTCCGCGCCGGGCGTGGCGCCGACCCCGCTGTCCATCCACGTCCGCCCCTACGCCCAGCGCGCCCTGCTCGACGGCGTCGAGGTCGCGCGCGACGCGCAGGTGGTCCACTTCGCGCTCGCGCCCGGCCGGCACGAGCTCCGGATCGAGCACGCCTGCTGCTCGCCGTTCGTCCGCGACATCTCGGCGGCGGAGGCGGCGGCGGCCGCGGGGGAGCTGCGCGTCCCGCTGCAGCCGCGTCCCGCCCGGCTGCGCGTCGACGGAGATCCCGCCACCCGCGTGTTCATCGACGGGCGCGCCGCCGGGACCGCGGGCGAGTCGCAGCGAACGGGGATCGCCGTGCCGGTCCCGGCCGGCGGCGCGAGCCCTTACGAGGGGACGTCGCGGATCCGGCTGGAGCTGGAGGACGCGGCGCCGAGCGAGGTGCAGGTGAAGATCCGGGCGGGCGAGTCGTTCACGGTGGCGGGTCCGGTCCCGGGGTCGGCGGGGACGCCGTGATCACGGCGCTCCTGCTGGCGCTCACGCTCGCGGCGCCGCCCGAGCTGAAGCGCGCCAAGGATCGGTTCGAGTTCGGCGCGTTCGCGGACGCTGCCGGGACGCTGCGGCAGATGCTCGCGCGCTCGCCGGACCTCACCGCGGCGGAGTCGGTCGACGCCTTCCGGATGCTCGGGATCGCCGAGTACCAGCTCGGGGACAAGCTCGCGGCGCGCGCCGCGTTCGTGAGCCTGCTGTCCGTCGAGCCGGACTACGCGCTCGACGCGTTCCTGGTGCCGCCGCCGATCGTCGAGTTCTTCGACGCGGTCAAGAAGGAGCACGAGCCGGCGCTCGCGCCCCTGCGGGACCGCCGGCGGGAGCTCGCGGCCCAGCAGCGCCTCGCCGACGAGGCGCGGCGGCGGCTGCTCTCGGAGGAGCAGGCCCGGATGGGCGCGCCGGGCAAGATCGTCCGCATCGAGCAGCGGGTGTACCTGTTCAACTGGCTGCCGCTCGGCGCGGGGCAGTTCCAGAACGGCGAGCGCGCGAAGGGCACCGCCATCGCGGCCGGACAGATCGTCCTCGGGCTCGTGAACGTCGCGGCGATCGTGGTGCACAACAAGATCGCGGACGACCGGACCCGCACCTGCATCTCGGGCCAGCCCGGCTGCTCGCGGCCGCCTTACAGCGACTCGGACCGGACGCTCATCAGCGAGATCGACGCGGCGAAGTACGTCTCCGCCGGCCTGTTCTGGGCGCTCTACGCGTACGGCGTGTGGGACGCCCATCGGAACTTCATCCCCCGGATCGAGACCGAGATCACCGCGCGCCAGCCCGGCGGCGTCGTGAAGCTCGAGTGGGCGTTCTAGAGAGGCCTCTCGTGGCGACCCTGATCGTGAAGGCCCCGGACGGCAGCGAGCGCGAGGTGGCGCTCGTGAAGCGCATCACGAGCGTCGGCCGGGACGCCGAGAACGACGTCGCGGTGACGGATCCGGCGGTCGGGCGCACCGCCCTCCACATCCACTTCGACGGGAAGGACTACAACGCGGCGGCGCACGAGGCCTCGGAGATGACCGTGAACGGGAAGCGGCGCGCGACCTGGCGCCTCGGCCCGGGCGATCGGATCCGGGTCGGCGCCACCGAGCTGTTCTTCGACCCCGCGCCCCGCGTGCCCCCCGGCGCCCGGCCCCAGTCCGGCCAGCGGCTGCTCGCGCTCGACTCGCTCGTGCGCTTCTCGGAGCGGCTCCTCGCGGTGGTGGACCTCGCCCGGCTCCTCGACGAGCTGCTCGACGCGCTCCTCGAGGTGACCCACGCGGACAAGGGCTTCCTCATCCTGCTCGAGGACGGCGAGATGACGGTGCGCGCGGCCCGGAACGTCGCGCGCGAGACGATCGAGAACGCGATGGCCCGCGTCTCGGACTCGATCATCCAGCGCGTGGTCGAGACCCGGCGCCCGATCGTCGTCGCCGACGCGCTGCACGACGCCGAGTGGTCGGGGTCGTCCTCCGTCGTGAACCTGAAGCTCTGCTCGGTGATGTGCGCGCCCCTCATGCAGAAGGGGGACGTGTTCGGCGTCATCTACCTCGGGAACGACAGCGTCGTGTCCCTGTTCGACGACCGCGCCCTCGAGCCGCTGACCGTGTTCACGGCGCAGGCGTCGCTCCTCGTCCAGAACGCCATGCTGCTCGACTCGCTCCGGCGCGAGAACGTCGCGCTGAAGGAGGCGGTCCAGTCGAAGCAGTACGGCGACCTCATCGGGGCCGGGGCGTCGATGCGGGAGGTCTACCGGCGGATCGAGAAGGTCGCCGCCACCGACATCTCGGTCCTCGTGTCCGGCGAGACCGGCACCGGCAAGGAGGTCGTGGCGAGGGAGATCCACCGCCGCTCCCCCCGCGCGCAGGGCGCCTTCGTCGCGGTGAACTGCGGGGCGATCCCGGAGTCGCTGCTCGAGTCGGAGCTCTTCGGCCACGTGAAGGGGGCGTTCACGGGCGCCGTCGCCTCCCGCATCGGCCGGTTCCAGGCGGCGCACGGCGGCACGCTGTTCCTCGACGAGATCGGCGAGATGCCGCCCTCCCTTCAGGTCAAGATCCTCCGCGCGCTGCAGGAGCGGGCGGTGACCCGCGTCGGCGATCCGCGCCCCGAGCCGGTGGACATCCGCGTCGTCGCCGCGACGAACAAGGTGCTCGAGGACGAGATCAGGAAGGGGACGTTCCGCGAGGACCTCTACTACCGCCTGAACGTCGTGAAGATCGAGCTGCCGCCGCTGCGGGACCGCGGCGAGGACCTCGTCGTCATCGCGAAGTGGTTCCTCCAGAAGTACGGGAAGGAGTTCGGGGCGAGGGTCCGCGGCTTCACGCCCGGCGCGCTGGTCGCGATGCGGAAGTACGCCTGGCCGGGCAACATCCGCGAGCTCGAGAACCGGGTGAAGAAGGCGGTCGTCCTGGCCGAGCGGCCGCTCGTGTCCGCGGAGGATCTCGATCTGCGCCCCGAGCTCCTCGAGCCCATCCTCCCGCTCGCTCACGCCAAGGACGAGTTCCAGAAGCGCTACATCAACGAGGTGCTGGCCCGGAACGGCGGGAACCGGACGAAGACCGCCAAGGACCTCGACGTGGATCCCCGCACCATCTTCCGTCACCTCGAGCGGCTCGAGGCCGAGCGGTCCGGGGAGCCGATGCCGGACGACGGGGAGGGCGAGTCATGAGGCGCGCCGCCGCGCTGTGCGCGCTGCTCCTCGCCGGGTGCCCGATCCCGCAGCCGCTCCCCGACTACCCCGCGGGGACGATCACCCCGCCGCGGATCCTGGTGGACGAGATCGCGGGAGACGGAAACCCGCTGGTCTTCGTGCCGAGCGACTGCACGTCGCCGGCGCCGGTCTACTTCCTGTCCGCGCGGGTCTCCGACACGAACACGGACGAGTCGATCGACACCCGCTGGTTCGTGAACTACGACCCTCGCTACGCGCCGTCCCGGACCATCGTGCAGATGAACACGGTGTTGCCGAACGAGGACCGGACGCAGCTGCTGCGGGACGTCCCGCCGCGCACGGCGGCCGGCGTCCCGCAGTTCTTCGAGTTCGCGCCGTACGACTATCCGCCCGCGCCGGGCGCGCCGGACGCGGGCGTCGGCCCGCCCTACCCGTACCCGGGCATCGTCCGGGTGGTCGAGCTCGTCGTGTCGAACGGCTTCGACCCGACCGTCGTGGGAACGGCGGCGCTCTCGAACCGGGCGCCCAAGCTCGGGTTCGAGACGCAGGTCCAGCGCTGGGTGTTCCTGAGCGTGCCGCAGTCGCCGACGGTCCCCTGCCCGCCCTAGCGCCCCGTCGAGAGCACCCTCGCCCGCCCGTTCGAGCTACCGCTGCCCGGCCGCCTCCGACACGGCGGCGTGCGCTGCCCGCAGCGCCTCCGCCGCGCCGCGCGCGAGGTTCGCCTCGTCCTGCGCGAACCGGTTCACCTGGAGCGCGTAGGCGCGGTGGACCCGCCGCACGGCGTCCCGCGCCTCGGCGAGCTCCTTGCGGCCCGCGAACCCCGTCGGCTCGCGATCGTCCGCGTCGAGCCGGCACCGCCCGGAGAGATCGTCGAGGCGCTGCTCCCAGTCGTGCGACCAGGCCTGCCAGCGGCGGACCGCGCCGGCCCCGTCGGCGAGCTCGCTGCTCAGCCGCCACGCGCGCTCGTTCTGCTCCTTGTGGAGCGCCTCCAGCTCGGTCAGGCAGACGCGGACGGCCGCCCGGGTCGGGAGCGTCGCGGACGGCCGGGGCGGCCCGCGGAGGCTCGTGACGATGCTGCGGATGGTGAGCGCGACCGCCACCGCCACGACGGTCAGGTAGATCGCCCAGAGGGCGATCCGGAACGGGCGCAGGCGGGGGTCGCGTGCCATCGAGGGCCGGACTGTGCCAAAGGCACGGGCCCCCGTCCACCGCGCGTTCCGCGCGACCCGGGTGCGATTCGGACCCGGGACGCATCCCGGGAGGGCCGGGGGGCGGCGCACCTGCCGACGGGTGGCGAGGAGAGCACCTGTGCCGGGAACGCCCGACGTGCCGGGCGGCTCGACGGAGCCGCGCCCGCAGCCTCGGTCAGCGCCGCGCGGTGAGGACGTCGAGGAACGTGCAGGGGCGGCCGCTCGCGATCGCGCGCAGGCACCGGACGTAGAACGCGGGGCCCCAGAGCCGCACGATGGTCACCGAGTGGAGGAGCACGTCCTTGCTGGTGATCGTTCCCTGCACGCGTGGACCCCACTGCATCAGCAGTGCCGAGCGCGATCGGGAAAATCTCCATCGAACCGGCGGGCGTCCGCGAGCTCGCGGGTCAGGTCGAGGACACCCCGTCGTCTTTGCGGGGTCCGACCTGGAGGAAATTACAGCGTGCCGGTCGCCCGCCCGCCGGCGCTACCTGCGCCCCACCCGGCGCTCGAGCTCCGCGAGCGGGAGCTCGAACACGACAGGCCTCCCGTGGGGGCAGCGCGCCTTGAAGTCGATCGCGTCGAGACCGTCGAGGAGCGCCCTCGCCTCCTCGGCCGACAGCTCGTGGCTCGCCCGCACGGCGGCGTGGCAGGCCATCGTCGCGAGCAGGTCGTGGAACGCCTCCTCGAGCGCGGTACCGGACTGGACGTCCGCGAGCTGCGTCGCGAGGTCGGAGAGGAGCGCGGCCAGGTCGACGCCTCCGAGCGCTGCGGGCGCGCCCTTCACCGCGAAGGCGTCGCCCCCGAACGGCTCGACGTCGAGCCCCACCCGCCGCAGCTCGCCGAGTCCCGCCTCGAGGGCGCGCGCCGCCACCGCCGGCACGTTCACGACCTGAGGGAGGAGGAGCGGCTGCACCGGGACCGAGCGGGTCCGGAACGCCTCCCGCAGCCGGTGGAAGAGGAGCCGCTCGTGGCTCGCGTGCTGATCGACGACGACGAGCGCCCCGCCCGGCGCCTCGCACAGCAGATACGTGCGGGCGTGCTGCCCGACGAACCGCAGCGCGCCGAAGTACCCGGCCGGACGCGGGGCGGCCTCTCCCGCGACGGGGAAGGCGAACGCCCCGGTCCCGTCGCCCTGGCGCGGGTGGGGGAGCGACGCGCCGCTCCCTTCCGGAGGCCGGGAGTCCCGCGCCCAGGAGAGCACGTCCGCGGCCTCCTCGGCGGCCACCTCCCCGCCGGGCCCGGAATCGCTCCGCGAGCAGGGACGCGCCCGCCGCGCCGTCGCGCCGTCCGAGCCACGGCGCGGTGCGGAGCGCCGCCGCGACGGCGTGGAAGATCGCGTCCTGCACCTCGCGCGGCTCGGAGAAGCGGACCTCGTGCTTCTGCGGGTGGACGTTCACGTCCACGCGGCCGAGCGGCACCTCGACGAAGATGACGCCCGCGGGGTGGCGACCGGCAGGCAGGGAGCCCGCGAACGCGCGGAGCACCGCGTGCGCCGCGCTGCGGTCGCGAACCCAGCGGCCGTTCACGAACAGGTACACGGCGCGCGCCGTGGCCTCGGAGTGGTCGGGCGAGCAGACGACCCCCCGCACACGCACGCCGCCGCGCTCCGCGTCCACGGGGACGAGGTGCCGGTGGGCGTCGCGCCCGAGGGCGTGCACCGCCCTCTCCGCCAGCGGATCCCCGGCGCGGGCGGAGAGCGCGACGCGCCCGCCCGCCCGGAGCGTGAACGAGACGTCGGGGCGCGCGAGCGCGAGCCGCACCACCGCCTCCGTCACGTGCCCGACCTCGGCGGGCGCCGAGCGCATGAACTTGCGACGAGCGGGCGTGTTGAAGAACAGGTCACGGACCTCGATGGTCGTGCCGCGCTGGCGGCCGACCCCGCCCACCTGCCGGACCACTCCCGCCTCGACGTCGACGCGGGTGCCCTCGCCGTCCTCGCCGGGCGCGGTGTCGATCCGCAGGCGGGAGACCGACGCGATCGCGGGCAGCGCCTCGCCGCGGAACCCCATCGTCGCGATGGCCGTGAGCCCGGCGGCGTCGCGCAGCTTGGAGGTCGCGTGCCGCTCGAGCGCGAGGACCGCGTCGTCCTCCGCCATCCCGCAGCCGTCGTCGGCGACGCGCACGAGCGCGAGCCCACCCTCCTCGACGTCCACCGCGATCGTGCGCGCGCCCGCGTCGAGCGCGTTCTCGACGAGCTCCTTCACGACGGACGCCGGACGCTCGACGACCTCCCCCGCCGCGATCTGGTTCACGACGCCGGGGGCCAGGACCTGGATGCGCGCCATCGGCGACCTTCGTAGCACGCCCCCCCGACTCGACGCCGCGCCGGCGGCCCCGAATCGACGTTTGACGCCCCGCGGGGGCCCGTCCTATGACCGACGCCATGGGGAGAGGCTCGAGCCGGAGGAACCCGGGGCAGAAGGCGGCGCGCGCCGGTGCGCTCGCGCCGCCCCGCGCTCGGGAACGACCCGTTCGAGCGGGGCGCCGCGCCTCGAGAGCCCGCGCAGCCTCGCGTCTCCGAGCCCCCGGACGCCGGGCCCGCGCCGGCTCCCCTCCCGGCGCCCGTCGCGGCCCCGGTCCCGGCACCGACCCGCTCCCCGTCGCGCGTCCCGCCGCGCGCTCCCGACCCCGCCGCGGCCTCCACGCCGCCGGCGAGCTCGGCGCTCGCGAGCGCCGCCTCGACGCTCGCGGAGGTCGAGCACCGGGTGGACGCCGCGATCCACGGCATCGAGGAGCGGATCCAGGGGCTCGTCGTCCGGACCGGGATCCCTGGCCTCGACGCCGAGGCGCGGGAGGCGGTCGCGCGCCTGCTCCCGGCGCTCCGGCAGCGACTCGGCACGCTCGCGGACCTCTTCAGGCTCCTCGAGCCCGCCGAGCGGCTCGATCGCTTCGGGATGGACCCGCGCTTCGCGGAGCGGCTCGCTCCCGTGATCGAGTTCTTCTACTCGACCTGGTGGCGGGCGCACGTGCGCGGGATCGAGTCCGTGCCCTCGACGGGGCCGGCGGTGGTCGTCGCGAACCACGCCGGGCTCGTCCCGTGGGACGCGTTCGTGCTGCGGCACGCGCTCCGGCGCGACCACCCCGCCCACCGCGACCTGCGCCCGCTGCTCGACGACCGCGAGTGCGAGCTGCCCATCTTCGGCGCCGCCGCCCTGCGGGCGGGCGCGGTCCGCTCGAGCCCCGACGCCGCGGAGCGCGTCCTCGGCGCGGGGGCGCTCCTCGGCGTGTTCCCGGAGGGGAGCGCCGGCGCCCGCAAGCCCTGGCGCGACCGTTACACGCTCGTGCGGTTCGGCCGCGGCGGGTTCGTGAAGGTCGCGCTCCGCGCGCGCGCCCCCATCGTGCCGTGCGCGATCGTGGGGAGCGAGGAGGCCTCCGCCGGGATCTCCCGCACCGGCTGGCTCGCGGAGCGGATCGGGCTCCCGCTCCTCGCCGGCAACGCGGCGCTCCGGCTCGCACCGGCCGCCCTCTTCCCTCTCCCGTCCCGCTGGACGCTGCGGTTCGGCGAGCCGATCGAGGTCGCGAGCCACGATCCCGCCGCGGCGGAGGACCCGTCCGTCGTGAACGCGCTCGCCGAGCGCGTGCGCGCGGCCGTCCAGGCGTTGCTCGACGAGGACGTCGCCTCGCGCTCGTCCGTCTTCCTCTGACCGCGCCCTCTGACTCCCTTCTCCCCTCGCCCCCGCGAAGCGTGGGAGAGGATCAGGGAGAGGGTCACGCGAGCACGAGTGCCGGGTCGGGGGGAGCCGCGCCGGCGAGCTCGTCCCGGTACCGCTCGAACCCGGGGCGCCCGAGGAGCCCCTGCGCGTACCGCTTCCCGGCCTCGACCCCCGGCTGGTCGAAGGCGTTCACGCCGTAGAGGCCGCCGGCGTAGGCGGTCGCGAGCTCGAGCAGGACGAGCAGCTCGCCCATCGAGCGCGCGTCGAGCCGCGGCAGCTCGATCGACGCGGTGGGGCGGCCCGCCTTGCGGAGCGCCGCCTCGGTGGCGCGACGCTCGGCCTCGATGAGCTCGCCCATCGTGTGGCCGTCGAGGTACGCGAGCTCCGGGTGCTTCCGGTAGCCCGGCGGGACGACGATGGAGACGTCCGCTCGCGGCGCCGCCACGCGCACGATCGTGACGACCTTGTCGTGCGGCCCCTCGACCATGAGCTGCAGCGAGGAGTGCTGGTCGGTGGCGCCCACCGCGCGGAACGGCGTCGGCCCGACGTCCGGCCCCTTCCCGAGGGACTCCGCCCACAGCTGGACGAACCAGTCCCCGGTGTCCCGGAGCGCGTCCGCGTACGGCATGAGGACGTCGATCCGCCGCCCGCGGCGGCGATCCATGAGGTGGAGGGTCGCGGCGTACAGGAGGGCGGGGTTCCGGGAGACCTCTCCGGAGCGGCAGCGCGCCTCCATCGCCGCCGCGCCCGCGAGCAGCTCGGCGACGTCCACGCCCGCGGCCGCCGCGGGGAGGAGCCCGACCGCCGTGAGCGCGCTGAAGCGGCCGCCCACGTTCGCCGGGACGGAGAGCGCGCGGAGCCGCTCCGCGCCCGCGATCTCGCGCAGCGCTCCCTTCGCGGGATCGGTCACGAGCACGCAGCGCTCGCGGTAGCCTTCCTCGCCGAACCGGGCGATGCACCGCTCCCGGAGCGCGAGGTGCTGCGCCATGGTCTCCGCCGTGCCGCCCGACTTCGTCACCGTCGCGAAGCAGGTCTCCGCGAGATTGAGGGTCCCGAGCAGCGCCTCGAAGGTCGCGGGATCGGCGTTGTCGGGGAAGAAGACCCTCATCGCGCCGCGGCGCTCGCGCGGCAGGAGGTTGTGGAACGGGTGCGCGAGGGCGGAGACGATGGCGCGGCCGCCGAGCGAGCTGCCGCCGATGCCCAGCACGAGCAGGTTCTCGAACCGCCCACCGAGATCCTTCGCGAGCTGCGCCGCGGCCGACGCCGCCGCCCGGTCCGCGGGGAGGTCCGCGAACCCGAGCTCTCCGGACGCGCGCCTCGCCTCGAACGCGCCGAACGCGGCGAGCGCGGCCGGGGCGACGGCGGCGAGGTCCGCGGGCGTGAGCCCGCCCGCGGCGGGATCGAAGCACCCGTTCACGTCGATCTTGAGCCGCTCCATGAGACCCCCTCCGTCGAAGGCAGGACTGTAGCCGCGGGCGGCGGCGGTGGCGAGCGATCGAGCTACCCGGCGTCGGGGACGGCCCCTGGAGTCGCGGAGGCCTCGCGGTGCGCGGAGCGCACCCGCGCCGGGGGTGTGCGCAGGTCGCCGACGACGCGGAGCGCCGCGAGCCCTCGCAGCACGAGGTACGACAGGTCGAGCTCGTACCAGAAGAAGCCCTGGCGAGCCGACGCCGGGTAGAAGTGGTGGTTGTTGTGCCACCCTTCGCCGAAGGTCACGAGCGCGAGCGCGGGGTTGTTGCGCGAGCCGTCGCCGGTCTCGTACCGGCGCGTCCCGAGCACGTGCGCGAGCGAGTTGATGGCGAAGGTGGCGTGCCAGAGCACGGCGGTCGAGACGAAGAACCCCCACAGGAGCGCCGGCCACCCCCCGGCGAGGAACAGCCCGACCGCGAGCGCGACGGGCGCGAGCAGGTGGTAGCGGTCGACGAAGCGCAGCTCCGGGAACTTCGCAAGATCCTTCACGCGATCGAGCTTCGTCGCGTGGTGCCGGCGCGAGAGGATCCACCCGACGTGGCTCCACCAGAACCCTCGCCGCAGCGGTGAGTGGACGTCTCCGGGGCCGTCGGAGAACCGGTGGTGATCGCGATGGTGGGCCGCCCACCAGAGCGGTCCCTTCTGCGCGGACGCCGAGCCGAGGACCGCGAGCACGAGCTGGAACCCCCGCGAGGTGCGGTACGAGCGGTGCGAGAAGTAGCGGTGATAGCCGGCGGTGATGGCGAACATCCGCACGGCGTAGACGGCGGCGGCGAGTCCGACCCACCGCCAGGCGAAGGGGACGAGGAACGGCGTCGCGAGGGCCAGCGCGTGCGCGGCGACGAATGGGATGGAGGCCGTCCAGTCGGGACGGTCGAGGTCGAGCGCGGGCGGATCGGTCATGGGGCCGAGGATCTGCTCGCGGCCGGTCATGGGGGGGTCACGGCGGACGGCCGTCCCGCCGAAGGCCTGCCGGGGGATGCGGGCGCTGGGTCCAGGACTCACCCTTCTCGGAGGGTGGTGAGGGATGGTGCGCGCGCCGGCGGCCGTCCTGGGGGCTGCGATGCTCGTCACGACGGAAGACTCGCGGGACGTCCAGAGGGAGTCTTTCATCCGGCTGATGGCGGAGACGCTGCCGCTCGCCGGGTATCGCGGGGTCCGCGCCGATCTACCGGGGTGGGAGCCGCCCGAGGTGATCCACGGCGCGATGCGCGACCACCGGCCGAGCCTCTTCTGTGACGCCCCGAAGCCGACGTTCCTCGACGTCCTCGCGCCCGGGCCGCTGACGCTCGAGGACGTGGCGAGCCGCTGGCAGCTCTTCGCCTCTGCGGCCGAGCTGACGGGCGGCGAGTTCCACGTCGTGATCCCGCGCTGGCTCGCGGGGCGGGACGGGCGGCACGTCGCGAAGCAGATCGCCGAGGTGGTCGGCGTCCGCATCGGGTACATCTGGACGGTCTAGCGCCACGCCGCGCCCGCGGGCCGCGATCCGCCGTGATCTCCTCCGGCGGAGCCGTCTCGACGGGCGCCGTCGCGGCCGTCGCCGCCACCGCTCTCAGGAAGGCCCACACCTCGGCCGAGCCCTCGTCCGAGCCGTCGCGGACGCGCCGCTCCGTCCAGCCGGGGTGGCGTGGGAGGAGCTCGAGGAACGCGGGCGCGCCGACGCGGGAGGCCACGGTCGTGAGATCCGGACCCCGCTCCCCCCCGGCTCCGCGCACGCGGTGGCACGAGATGCACGACTCCGCGAACACGCCCGCGCCGCGGCGGGCCGAGTCGGTCGGAGCCGTCGGGAGCGGCGAGCGCGGGTCCGTACGTCCGCTGCCACTCGACGATCTCGAGCGCGACGACGTCGCGCGCCCACCACGAGGACGCGCGCGGGTCCGTGGCGAGCCCCTTCTGATCGATCGTCGGCCAGGCGAGGACGCGCGTGGCGAGGCGCGCGCCGTCCGCCCTGTCGGCCAGCACGGGGCGGAGCTGCCGGATCACGGTGAGCGGGATCGGGATCGCGGAGCGGTCCGCTGGTGCGGACGATGGCGGTGTCCGCGCCCTTGCGGAGGTCGACGCGGTCCGTCACGAGCGCGGCGAGCGAGGCGCCCTCCCACTCCGCGGCGTGGTCCGAGCGGGGTTCGACGCCCCGCAGCTTCGCGCGCGGCAGGCGCTCGAGGTCCGCCTGCCCGAGCGCGTGCGGCCCGCTCTTGAGCGCGCCCCGGACCTCCAGCACCGGGGTCCCCTGCGCGGAGCGAGGCAGGAGCTCCTTGGAGGAGCACGCTGCGACCGCGGCGAGGAGGAAAAACCCGAGCTTTCTCATGGAGCGCCTTTCGGGATATCTTGCCGGCTCTCGAGCTTTCTACGGAGCCAGCATGGCACGCGCGTTCATCGGAAGCATGGAATGCCAGGTCCTCGTCGACAAGGATCTGGGCGACAACTGGGCCGTGACCGTCTATCCCCGGTCGCCGACGCCGCCGCTCATCGTGAAGCTCCAGGGCAACGACAAGGAGAAGGCGACGAAGGGCGCGCTCGAGATCCTCCAGAAGTCCGGGAAGATCGACAGGTTCGAGATGTAGCCGACGGCGGATGCCCGAACGCGACCCCGTCGACTGGCCCACGCCCGCGCCCGACCCGGACGGGGAAGACTCGATCGCCGGGCAGGTCGCGTCCCGGATCGATGCGCTCCCTCCGGCACCGCGGGACGCCGTCGACTGGGCGTCCACCGCCGCCCTGCTCGAGCGCGAGGCCGCGGCGCTCGGCGCGCGACCCGCGGCCGCCCAGCTCCTCTACGAGGCGGCGCGGATCCACGAGGAGCGGCTCGGCGACCCTTCCGTCGCGCTCGACTACCACCGCCGCGCGCTCGCCCTCGACCCCGCGTTCGTACCGAACCTCCGCGCGTGCCGCCGCCTCGCGATGGTGCGCGGCGAGGACGCCCTCGCGGCCGAGGTGCTCGAGGCCGAGGCGGCGATCGCGCCGACGCAGGAGGCCCGCTCCGAGCTGCTCCTCCTGCGCGGCAGGCTCCTCGCGTCGCTCGGCCGCGAGGCCGAGAGCCGCGCGGTCCTGGCGCGGGCCGTCGCGTGCGCCCCGAGCGCGTTCGCCGCGGCCGAGGAGGCCGCGCGGGCGGCGGCGGCCGCGACGGACCGCGACGCGCTCGCCGACGCCTACGCGCGCTGCGCGCGGAGCACCGCGGACCGCCGGCTCTCCGCCCACTACCTCGCCGCCGCCGCCGCCTTGCTCGAGGAGGGGCTCGGCCGCGCCGACCGCGCGGGGGCGCTCGCCCTCGACGCGTTCACGCTGCTCCCGGACGACCCGCTCCTGCGCGCGTCCGCCCGGCACCACGCGGAGCGGCTCGGCCGGACCGACGAGCTCGCGCGGATCCTGACGGCGGAGGCGGAGGGCTCGGAGGGGCCCGCGGCCGCCGCCGCGTGGCTCGCCCTCGCGCACCTGGAGGAGCGCCTCGGACGCTCCGACGCGGCGATCGCCGCGCTCGAGCGGGGCCGCGCCGCCTCGCCCATGGAGCCGCTCGTGCTGTCGGAGATCGCGCGGCTCCGCGAGACCCGCGGGGCGTGGGCGGACGCCTGCGAGGCCCTCGAGGCGCTCGCCGCGGCGCACCTCGCGCTCGGCGACGAAGGCCACCTCCGCGAGGCGCTCGTCGCGAAGCTGCGGCGCGCCGAGCTCGAGGAGACCGAGCTCGGGCGCACCCACCAGGCGATCGCGTGCTGCCGGGACGCCCTCGCGCTCGCGCCGGGAAACCGCGCCGCGCTCACCGCGCTCGGTCGCCTCTGCGCGCGCACGGCCGACTGGGAGGGGCTCCTCGCCACGTTCCTCGCCGAGGCGGCCGCCGCCGGCGAGCCGCGCGACCGGGCCCACCGGACCTTCAAGGCCGCGGAGGTCCTGGAGGAGCGGCTCGGGCGGATCCCCGACGCGATCGAACGCTACCGCGAGGCGTTCGCGCTCGATCCCGACCTCGTGTCCGCGCGCACCGCGCTCGAGCGGCTGTACGAGCGGGAGGCGCGCTGGGAGGACCTCTGCGCGCTGCTCGAGGTGGAGCTCGCGGAGCTCGGCTCGCCCGCCGAGCAGGTCGCGCAGCTGCTCCGGATGGCGCGCCTGCGGGAGGACCGGCTCGGGGACCTCGAGGGGGCGGCCGCGCTGTACGGGCGCATCCTCGCGATCGACCCTTCGAGCCGCGTCGCCCTCCCCGCGCTCGGCGCGGCCCTCGCGCGGCTCGGGCGGATGGAGGAGCTCGCGGAGCTGCTCCGCCGCGAGGCCGAGCTCGCCGACGACCCCAGGCGCGCCATCGCGTTCCTGCAACGGCGCGCCGAGGTCGTCGACGAGCACCTCGGCGATCAGGAGCGGGCGCGGGCGGCCTGGGAAGACGTCCTCGCCGCGGCGCCGGCCCACCTCCCCGCGCTGCGGGCCCTCGGGCGGCTGCACGCCCGCGCCCAGCGCTGGGAGGAGCTCGCGGCGCTGTACCGGGCCGAGGCCGACGCCTCGTCCGAGGCGGGGCCCGCGGCGGACCTCCTCCACCGCGTCGGCGAGCTGCTCGAGCGCCGCATGGGCCGCGTCGACGACGCCGTCGCCGCGTACCGCGAGACGCTGACGCTCGCGCCGTCCCACCTCCCCGCGCTGCACGCCCTCGCCCGCATCTACCGCGCGCGCGGGGACGACGAGCACCTCGTCGAGGTGCTCCGCGCGCAGGGCGCGGCGCGGAGCGCGCCGGTCGAGCGGGCGGCGCCCCTCGCCGAGGCGGCCCGCATCGCCGAGGAGCGGCTGGCCGACCCCGAGCGGGCGATCGAGCACTACGAGGAGGTGCTCCGGATCGCGCCGGACTTCGCCCCGGCGCTCCGCGGGCTCGACCGGCTCTACGCGCAGACCGGCCGGTTCGACGCGCTCGCGACGCTCCGCCGCTCCGCGCCCGACTCGACGCCCGACGACCGCGCCGCGCGCCTGCTCCGGCTCGCGCGCCTCGAGGCGGACCGGACGGGCGATCGCGGCGCCGCGCTCGCGGCGGTGGACGAGCTGCTCCGGCTCGCCCCCGGGAGCCCGGCGGCGCTCCTGCTCGAGATGCGGCTCGCGCCCGATCCCGAGCGGCGCGCCCGCGCCAGGGTGGCGCTCGCCGAGGCCGCGTCGGACCCCGAGCCCCGGGCCGCGCTCTTCGCAGGGGCCGCGCTCGAGCTGAGGCCGGCGACGGCGCGCCGGGACGCCCTCTCCCGGGCCGCCGCGCTCGCGCCCGAGAGCGCGGCGCTCGCCCCCGAGGAGGAGCGGCGCCTGCGGGACGCGGGCGACTCCGCCGGCCTCGCGCGCTTCTACTCCCGGTGCCGCGCGGCCGCGACCGATGCGGCGTCGCGCGGCTGCTGGTCGGCGCGCGCCGGCGAGGCCTGGGAGGACGCCGGAGATCACGCGCGGGCCCTCGAGGCGTTCGAGTCGGCCCTCGAGGACTCCCCGGCGAGCCTCCCCGCCCTGCGCGGCGCCCGCGCCCTGTTCGCCCGCGCCGGGAACTGGGCGGCGGTCCGCGCGACGCTCGCGGCGGAAGGCGCTGCGCTCAAGGATCCGGTCTGCGCCGCCGCCGCCTGGTTCGAGGCCGGGGAGATCGCGGCCCGGCGGCTGCACCAGCCGGAGACGGCGCTCGCCGACTACCGCGCGGCCGCGGAGCGCGCCCCCCTCGAGCGGGCGCCGCTCGCGCGGCTCGAGGCGGCGCTCGGCGAGGACGGCGCCGCCGAGCTCGCCCAGCTGCACTCGGCGCGGGCGCGGGCGGAGCAGGACGCGCACCGGGCCGCCGCGAGCTGGCTCGCCGCGGCGCGCGCGGCGCTCCGCGCGCCGGCGGGCCGGGACGCGGCGCTCGGCCTCCTCGACCGCGCGCTCGACGCGGACCCGGGCCTCGGTCCCGCGCTGGAGCTCCGCGCGCGGGGGCGAGCCGAGGCGGGGCGCCACGAGGAGGCGCTCGCCGACTACGAGGCAGCCCTCGCGCTCGGCGCGGACCCGGAGCCGCGCCTCGCGCTCCACCTCGAGGCGGCCGCGGCCTGCCAGGACGGGCTCCGCGCGCCGGCGCGCGCGCTGCCCCACCTCAACGCCGCGCTCGCGATCTCCCCGGAGAGCCCCGAGGCGCTGGCGCGCCTCGCGCACGCCGAGCAGGCGCTCGGCCGGCCGGGCGCCGCGGGCGACGCGCTGCGCCGCCTCGTCGAGCTGCCGGAGCTGCCGCGGGAGCAGCGCGTCTCGTCCCTGCTCGCGCTCGCCGAGATCCACGAGCGCCTCGGCGAGCCGCGGGCGGCGGCCGCCGCCTGCCGCCGCGTCCTCGAGCTCGAGCCGTCGCGCGACGAGGCGCTCCGCACGCTGCTGCGCGTCGAGGGCGGCAACGACGACCCCTGGGTCCAGCTCGCCGCGCTCGAGACCGCCGCCGCCTCCTCGCGGGACGCGGCGCTCCGCGCCGAGGCGCACTCGAAGGCGGCCCGCCTCCACGCCGGTCCGCTCCAGGGCCGCGCGAACGCGGTCGAGCACCTGCGCGCGGCGCTCGCGCTCGACCCGGCGCGCGACGAGGATCGGGGCGCGCTCGCGGACCTGCTCGAGGAGCTCGCCCCGCTCGCGGCCCTCGACGAGCACCGGAGCCTGATCGCTCGCGACCCGCTGCGGATCGGGAGCTGGAAGGCCCTGTCGCGTCACTTCGAGCGGACGCGCGCTCACGATCGGGCGTACGTCGCGGCGACGGTCGTCCGGTGGCTGGGGGCTCCGCCGCCGGGCGCCGGGACGGAGCGGCTCCTGCTCGAGGGAGATCGCCAGTCGCTCCCCCCGCCTCCCACGCTGGGCGCCGAGGCGTGGGAGCTCCTCCGCGCGCCCGGGGATCGGGGTCCGCTCGCCGAGGTCGTGGCGATCGCCGGCGACGCGATCGCCGCGGCGGCCGCGGCCCGCGGGGAGAGCCGCCGCACGGTCCGCGGCGAGCCCCTTCGACCCGACCACCCGTTCCGCCAGCTCCTCGCGGAGCTCTCGCGAGCCCTCGGGCTCCCGGAGCACGAGCTCTTCGGCGCGACCCCCGGCCGGCTCGAGATCGAGCTCGGGGACCCCTACGCGGTGCGGATCGGGGCCGACCTCGCGCGGAGGACCACCGCGCGCGAGCAGCGCTTCCTCCTCGGCCGCCTCGCCGCGCGCCTCCGGTCGCGCAGCTGCCTCGCCGAGGAGCTCCCGCCCGAGGGGCTCGTCGCGTGGGCGCTCGCCGCCGCGCGCGCCGCCGTCGGCGGCGCCCAGGGGGACGACGACCGCGCGCGGCAGGTGGCGAAGGCGCTCGGCCGGCGCGCCCGGAAGCTCCTCGAGCAGCCCGCGCACGCGCTGCTCTCCGCCGCCTCGCCGCCGGACGCGGGCGCGTGGCGCGCGGCCGCCGCCCGCACCGCGGACCGCCTCGGGCTCCTCCTGAGCGGAGACGTCCCGACCGCGATCGACATGCTCCTGCGCGACGACGCGGGCCGCGCCCTCGGCCGGGCGGAGGCGATCGAGGCGGCGCCCCGGCGCCCCGACGTGAAGGCGCTCCTCGCGTTCGCGGCCTCGGACGTCCACTTCGCGCTGCGCCAGCGGCTGCGCGTCGCGATCGCGTAGCCCGCGCCGTTCAGGGGCCCTCGGTCCGGACCACCGCCGACGCCGGAAGCTCCCCCAGCAACGCCGCGAGCGCCGCCGCCACCCGCGCCGCGTCCTTCGCCTCGAGCGTCACCTTGACGCGGTGGTCGGCGTCGTCGAAGCGGGGGTAGCTGCCGATCTCGACCGCCGGGTGGGCGAGCGCCACGCGATCGAGCGCGGGGGCGATCTCGCTCTCGCCGACGGAGAGGAACACGCAGGCGAGCCGGAACGGCGGCGCCTCGAGCAGGTGCGCGATCCGCTCGAACTGGAACCGGAAGAACGAGGGCACCCCCGGGAGCATCACGACGTTCGCGGCGACGAGCGTCGGGTACCCGGCGTCCCCGAGCAGCCGGGTCCCCTCCGGGACGTCCGCCATCCGGAGCGCGGCCTCGGGCGGCTCGGCCCCGGCGTGGTGCTCGCGATGGAGCGCGCGGATCGCGCGGGCCAGCTCGGGGCTCCGCGCGATCGGGCGCCCGAGCGCGCGCCCCACCGCCGCCACGGTGATGTCGTCGTGCGTCGGCCCGACCCCGCCCGACGTGAAGACCCAGTCGGCCTGCCGGCGCGCGCGGTCCACCGCCTCGACCACGTCGTCGACGCGATCGGGGACGGTGTGGATCGCCAGCAGGCGGACCCCGAGCTCGCGGAGCCGCCGCGCCGCCCAGGGGCCGTTCTCGTCCTCGACCTTCGCCGAGAGGACCTCGCTTCCGACGACGACGAGGACCGCGGTGGGTGTCGGCATCGATCTCCGCATAGCGCCCGCTCGTCCGGCGCGCCAGCCCCGGAGCACGGGGAGCGCGCGCCCCGTGCGGCGCCGTCCCCGTCCGGCGGCCTCCGGGCCCCGACCGGCGCGGCGTCCGGCTCCCCTCAGCGGAGAGCGCGGACCGCGTCCCAGACGGCGCCGGCGACCTCGTGCACCGGCGCCTCGCCGTCCAGCTCCACGACCGTCTCCCCCGCCCGCCTCACCCGGCGGATGGCCTCCTCGTAGCTCCGCGCGACCTTCCGCTGGAACGCGTCCACCTCGAAGATCTCGCGCTCGAGCGAGGCGGCGTGGCGGCGCCGGAGCGCGACCCGCGGCGACACGCGCAGGAACAGCACCGCGTCCGGACGGGCCGCCGCGACGTTGAGCTGCGCCACCCAGCCCATGTCCCCGAGCTGCGCCCCCTGGTAGGCGAGCGACGAGAGGGTGAACCGATCGCAGACGACGTCGATCCCCTCCGCCAGCTTCGGCGCGATCTCGAGCTGCACGTGGTCGAGCCGGTCGGCCGCGAACAGCAGCGCGAGCGCCCTCGGCTCGACCTCGCCCCCGCCCTTCCCGCGGATGCGCCCCCGCAGGATCTGGCGCACGAGCGCGCCGACCGGCCCGCCCGAGGGCTCGGCGGTCAGGTGGACCTTGCGCCCCTCCAGGCGGAGCCGCTCGCACAGGAGCGCGGCCTGCGTCGTGGTCCCGGCGCCGTCCAGCCCCTCGAGGACGAGGAACCGGCCGCGGGGGGACCTCGGCCCGCGCCCGCGGGACGGCGGCGTCCTGCGGGGACTCACGCGTCGAGCCCCAGCGCGGCCCGGAGCTCGACGTAGCGCGCGAAGAGGCGGTCCTCCTCGCGGGCGAGGCGGCGCGCACGCACGAGCGACACGATGCCGACGAGCAGCAGGACGAGCGTGACCGCCGTCGCGATCCAGAGGAACAGCGGCGGCCCGGCGTGGACCTTCCGGATCACGCCGGGCTTCGGGATCCCCCAGCGATCCCACCCGAGCTTCACGGTGACGCCGGCGGAGAGCAGCCCGACGAAGGTGCGCAGGAGCCCCCTGCGGAGGTGATCGATCGACGTCCTGACCTCGAGCCGGCGCGAGAGCTCGTCGTGCTCCGCGCGCAGGGCGCCCCGCGCCGTGGAGTCCATGGGGTTCGCTGCGTTCATGGGGGCCCGGTTCTACCCCTGCCCGAACCGGTCGGCAATCGCGTCGTGGACGGCGCCGAGCGTCGGCGCGAGCCTGACGGAGCGGTTCCGGAGCGGCGAGCGCAGCCCGGGGATCGTCTCGTCGTGGTAGCCGACCTTGAAGTCCGAGAACTTGAGGCCGTGCGCCGTGGACACGACGACCACGCGCTCGTGCCGCGCGATCGTCCCGCTGGCGGCGAGCTTCTCGAGGGCGGCGAGCGCGACGCCCGTGTGCGGGCAGGTGAAGAGGCCGGCGAGGTCGGCGCGCGCCGCGGCGTCGGCGAGCTCCTGCTCGGACGCCTGCTCGACGAGCCCGTCGAGCGCCTGCAGGGCGCGGAGCGCGCGCTTCGCGGACACCGGCGCGCCGATCTGGATCGCGGACGCGAGCGTCTTCCTGGCGGCGATCGGCTCGACCGAGAGGTCGGCGCTCGCCCGGCGGCCCGCCCCCGACGTCGCGCGCCAGAGCGGGTTCGCGTGCTCGGCCTGCGCCACGACGAGGCGGGGCAGGCGCTCCACCAGCCCGAGCTCCTTCAGGAGCACGAACCCCTTGCCGACCGCGCTCGCGTTCCCGAGGTTCCCGCCGGGGATGACGATCCAGTCGGGCGAGGTCCAGCCGAGCTGCTGCGCGATCTCGATCGACGCGGTCTTCTGGCCCTCGATGCGCAGCGAGTTCATCGAGTTCGCGAGGTAGATGTCCTTCGTGCGGGAGAGGTCCCGCATCACCTTCATGCAGCCGTCGAAGTCGGTGTCGAGCTCGAGCACCAGCGCGCCGTTCGAGATCGGCTGCACGAGCTGCGCGGTCGAGATCTTCCCGCGCGGCAGCAGCACCACGCAGGGGATCCCCGCGCCGGCGCAGTACGCGGAGAGCGCCGCGGACGTGTCCCCGGTGGACGCGCAGGCGACGGCGCGCACGGGGGTGCCGCGGGCGCGCATCTCCTTCACCGCGGAGACGAGGACCGTCATCCCGAGATCCTTGAAGGACCCGGTGTGCGTCACCCCGCACTCCTTCACCCACACCTCGTCGAGGCCGATCTCGCGCGCGTACCGATCGACGCGCAGCAGCGGGCTCCCGCCCTCGAACATCGAGACCACGTTCTCGAGCGCGAGCCCCGGGTAGACCCACTCCTTCTTGCCCCAGACGCCCGAGCCGTACGGCCAGGGCCCGAGGCGAAAGCGCCCGTCGAAGAGCGCCTTCCACTCCGCGGCGGGGCGGCGAGCGAGCGCCGCGCGGTCGTGCTCGACCTCGAGCAGGCCGCCGCAGCGCGGGCACTCGTAGACGATCTCGGTCAGGTCGGCGCGGAAGTCGCAGCCGTCCGCGCACCGGAACCAGGCGGAGAAGGAGGTGTCCATGGGACCGGCAAATTTGCCGGGACCGGGCCCGCTTGGCAAGCGCCGCGGCCCCGTCCCGGCGTCCGCGAGCGGGCTCAGGCGCCTTCCGGCTCCAGCTCGCCGATGCCCTCGTACCCTCCCGACACCGGGACCGGCGGGGGAGGCGGCCCCCGGCGCGCGCGGTGGCGGGCCTTCACCTCGAGGGCGAACGCGTCGAGCGGCTCCGGGTCGAGCGGATCCCCGTTGAGCGAGAGGGTGAGCGAGCCGAGCCCCTCCCGCTCGCCGATGTGGACGAGCTGCGTCTCGGCGAGCTTGTTCGGCATGCACTCGAGCGGCCCGACGGACAGGACCCCGTCGACCTCCCGGCGCCGCCAGGCGTCGAGCGCCGCGCCGACCGTGAGCACCGTCTCCGCCTCGAGGGCGTCGCGCATCCAGGGCGCGGCCGCCGCGACGACGTCCGCGACCGCCGAGGGCAGGCGCCAGCCCATCGGCCTCGCGACGGCGGCGGTGCAGGTCGCCTCGATCCGGTGGCGGATCCAGGCCTCGAGGCGCTCCCCGAGGGTGCGGCGCCGGAGCCGCGCGCCGATGAGGTCGGAGAACTGGAGGAACTCGGTCACGGGCGCCACGCGGGCGCGGATCCCTCGGCGCTCGAGCTCCTCGACGACGCGGCCGTTCGAGGCCGGGACGTTCCGGAGGTAGATCTCGCCGACGACCAGGACGGACGGGAGGTCCGCGGCGCCGCGGAGGGTCGCGAACTCGCGGCCGATCTCCTCGAGCAGGGCCGGGAGGCCCCAGACGCGCCCGGTGGAGACCTCGCGCAGGACGCGGCGGAGGGACAGGTCCCCCTGCACCGCGCGGCGCACGTGGTCGGCGACCGCCGCGAGCGCGCGCGCGTACGCGCGATCGGCCTCGCCCGAGCGGACCTCGCGCGGGCGGACGTCGTAGAGCATGTCCCGGAGCGCGTCCGCCGCGACGAAGCCGGCGAGCGCGATGGCGCCGAACCCGGGGGCAGCCCCTGGAAGTAGTCGCCGAACGGCGGCGACCAGATCCGGACGCGGTCCTTGTAGCCGAGCTGCTGCGCGATGAGCTGGTGGACCTCCTTGTACGCGCCGAACCGGCACGGGCCGTCGGAGCCCGGCATGAAGAACGCGAACTTCTCCTCCGGGCGCGCGCGCTCGAGCCGTTCCAGCAGGCACCCGAGCGTCATCGTCATCGGGAGGCACTCCTTGCCCGACGTGTACCGGCGGCCGAGCCGCAGCGCCTCGGGGCCCGGCTCCGGGAGGACCTCGGCGCGCAGCCCCTTCCCCTCGAGCGCGGCCTTGAGGACGTGGGACGCGTCGCTCATCTCCGGGAGCAGCACGATCTCGCCCGCGTCCTGGATGTCCTTGATGGTCGCGCTGCGGACGGTGAGCCGCTCCGCGTCGCGCGCGGGGCGACGGACTCCGGCCGCCTGGTGCTCCTCGACGCAGTGGAGGAACGCCTCGACGCGGGTCTTGGTCCCCGCGTCGCCCGCGTGGCCGTCGGTCTCGATGGTCGTGAACGGCTTCCCGGCCATGAGGTCCTGGACGAAGTGGTGCGTGAAGCTGTCCGGGCCGCACGAGTAGTTCGAGGCGAACAGCGCGTACACGCCGTCCGTCCGCCGGACCTGCCAGGCGGCGCGGAGGATCCGCTGCCCGTGGCCCCAGAACATGTTCTCGAAGATGGGGGCGTCCGCGCGGACCGGGAAGCAGTCGAGCGGGATCGCGATCGCGCCCTGCTCGCGCAGGATCGTCGGCAGGTTGGAGTTCAGCACGTCGTCGTGGATCGTGTAGGTGCGTCCGAGCACGACGACCGGGACGATCCCGTCCCGCGTCGCGCGCGCGAGCGCCTCGCGCCCGAGCTCGAGCATCCCCGCGTCGAAGGCGAGCTGCTCGCGGCGGGCGCGGTCGAACGCCGCCCGCCAGACCTTCTCGCGCTTCACGCCCGCGGCCGCGGCGAGCCGCCGGCACGACTCCTCGAACACCGGCGCGTCGAGGTTCCCCGGCCCGATGTCCACCACCGGCGAGAGCATGCGCTTCTTGACCGCGGCGCCGAGATCCCACGCGAGGACGTCCGGGCTCCCCTGGACGACGGGGCAGAGCTGCGACGCCCGCTCCGGCCCGACCCGCTGGATCTCGCGGATCATCGGGACGAAGAGGAACTCCGCGTCCCGCTCCGCCAGCGACGCCACCACGCCGTGGTACTGCTGCATCGGCGCGCACCACGGGACGTTCGCCCCCTCGATCCCGCGCCGCAGCGCGGCGCGCCCGCCCGACGGGGCGACGTCGAGGTCGAGCCCGAGCCCGTGCAGGTAGGTGGCGAAGAACGGGAACATCCCCTTCAGCTGGAAGTCGTCGCTCAGCGCCACGCGCTTGCCGCCGCGCCGCTCGGACAGGGACGCGGCCAGGGCGGTCACGCGCTCGGCGCGCGCGCGGAACGGGTCGGGAGAGCCGTCCGGGAGCTTCTTCTTTCGCGAGCCCTGGTCGTACAGCGAGCAGCTGCCGCCCCAGGTGAACCGCTTCTTCTCGCCCTCGAGCTGCGTCGTGAGCCGGTCGATGCGGCACTTGTTGCCGCTGCCGCCGCAGCCGCTCGCCGACTTGCAGACGAAGGTGTCCTTGGCCTCGACGCGCGCGCCGAGGAACCGGTACCCCTCGAGCCGCGGCGCCCCCGCCGTCGCGACCTTCTCCGCCGCGAGCAGCGCGATGCCGAGCGCGCCGACGGTGCCGGGGCTCGGCGGGACGATCACCTCGGCCCCGGTCTGCCGCGCGACGGCGGCGGCGAGCGCGTCGGACGCGAACGGCATGCCCTGGCAGAAGATGACCTCGCCGACCGACCGGCTCCCCTTCACGCGGTTCAGGTAGTTCTGGATCACCGACTCGTACAGGCCGGCCACGATCTGGTCGCGCGGGACGCTCGCGGCGACCGCCTCGTCGATGACCTCCGCCATGAAGATCGAGCAGTGCTGCCCGAGCGCGGCGCTCGCGTCCGCGCCGAGCGCGATGCGCCCGAGGTGCGCGACGTCCTCGACGCCCTCGAACCGGCGGCCCTGCTCCTCGATGAAGGAGCCGGTCCCGGCGCTGCACGCCTCGTTCATCGCCGCGTCCACGACGCGCCCGCTCTCGAGGCGGACGTACTTCGCGTCCTGCCCGCCGATCTCGAAGATCGTGTCGACGCGCGGGTCGTAGTGGTGCGCCCCCTTCGCGTGCGCGGCGATCTCGTTCAGCACGAAGACGGAGTCCGGGCCGTAGCAGGTGGCGAGCAGCGATCCGACGATCTCGCGGCCGCTGCCGGTCGCGCCGAGGGCGCGGATCGGGCTCTTCCCGGCCGGGCCGGCGAGGAAGTCCCGCATGAGCGCCTGCGCGGCGCCGACGGGATCGCCGCTCGTCCGGCCGTAGCCCTCCCAGATCGGCTCTCGCCGGGCGAGGTCGAGCGCGACCACCTTGGAGCCGGTCGAGCCGATGTCGAACCCGAGCACGACGTCCGGGGGCGCGTCCGCCTGCAGCGGCGGCCGCGGCGGCGCCGTCATCCGGCGGACGCGGGAGAGCGCGCCCTGCAGCGGCGGGACGCTCGCCACGCCGGCGGCGTCGAGCTCGCGGATGAGGTCCTCGAGCGCGCGCGCGCCCGGGCGCATCTCGGCCGCGTGCACGGCGCAGCCGACGGCCTCGATCACGAGCTGCTCGCCGCCCTCCGGCTCGAGCAGGCTCATGCCGTTCCGCGCGAGGAAGGAGCGGAAGTGCTCGCGCACCCGCCGCGACCGGGTCACGCCGCCGGTGAGCAGCACGCGCGGCGGGGACCGGCGCGGCTTCACGAGGACCTCTGCGCTCTCCGCGATCGCGTCGAGCAGGCCCGCCAGGATCCGGTCCTGCCGCTCGCCCTTGTTGGCGAGGTGCGTCATGTCCGTCTTGAGGATGACCGGGCATCGCCCGGAGAGCGGCGCGGCCTCGCCGACGCCCTCCGCCGCGAGGGCTGCCTCCTCGACGGTCAGGTTGAAGCGTCCGACCAGCTGCCGGAGGAAGTTCCCGGTCCCCTGGGCGCAGCGGGAGCTCTCGCGGTAGACCGACTCGCCGGCCTCCGGGATCTCGAGGACGCAGATCCCGCGGCTGCCGATGGAGACCACCGTCGCCGCTTCCTTGCCGTACAGGAACCGGAAGCCGCGGAGCATCGCGTTTCGGGTGGGGATCCGGTCCACCGCGAGCTGACGCCCGAGGCGTCCTGTCGCAGCGACGGACGTGACCGTCCGCCAGTCCCACGCCTGGAGCACCTCGAGGACGCGGGAGCCGGGCTCCTTCCCGTGGGGAACGATGGCGTGGCGCGCGAGCCGGAGACCGTCGTCGAAGCCGGCCACCTCGGCCAGCTTGATCGTCTCCGCGCCGACGTCGATCCCGATGAAACGCTCCATGTGCATCCTCCTCGCGCGGGTGGCGGACACACCCCCCGGCGAAGTCGAGACCCTAACCGACCGACGTGTGACTTGTCTCGGGTCAACTGGCGAGACCCGGTCTCTCGCGAGGGCGTGAGATACCACAGCTCCGATACGAGGTCTCACACCGAGGGTCGCTTGCCTCGCGCGCCTTCCTGATCGGAGGTCCGCCGCGCGAACGCCGGCGCGGCGCCAGCGGAAATCAGCGGAGCCGCGCGCCGCAGGCCGGGCAGAGCGGGGCACCGGCCCGCACGGCGGTGCCGCACGAGCAGAGCCGCAGCGCGGCCGCCGCAGCAGCGGCCGCCGCGGAGACCACGACCGGGAGCGACATGCCGCAGCGCGAGCAGAGGCGCTCACCCGGGATCGAGGGCGTCCGGCAGTACCGGCACAGCGGCGACGCGGCGAGCTCGGTCCGCGCGTCGCCGGGGACCTCCATCGCCGTGCGCTCGAGGTCCGGCACCTGCGCGGTCTCCTCCACGTCCACCGGCGGCGCGCTCGTCGCCTCCAGATCCGGCGTCACGTCGTCGACGAACGCCGCCGCGGCCGCGTGGTGGGTCGGCTCGAGCTCGGCCACCCGGTCCGCGGCGACGTCGATCCGCGCGTGCTGCGTCGGCTCGAGGCCGTCCACCGCGGGGATCGCCAGATCGCGCTCGGACACGCCCGTCGCGAGCCGCTTCCCGCAGACGTCGCACTCGGAGCCCTGGGGTTGCTGGTGCTCGCACACGGGGCAGACGATCATCGGCGCGATTGTAGCGCGCCGGGCCGGAGCGCGTCCCCTCGACCCCGGACGCCTGCCGCGGCGCCGACTACGGGACGCCGCTCCGGCGATGCGTCAGCGGCACGAACCGGACGCCGAGGAGGTCCCGCTCGATCGAGGACGCCGTCCCTCCCGCGCACCACCAGGCGGAGCACCTGCGCGTCGAGCACCGGGCCGACCGGCAGGATCATCCGTCCCCCCGGGGCGAGCTGGGCGAGGAGGGCCGCGGGGACCTCCGGCGCGGCCGCCGTCACGATGATCCGGTCGAAGGGCGCCTCCTCGGGCCAGCCGAGGGAACCGTCCCCGGTGCGCAGCCGGACGTTCAGGTGCCCGAGCGTCCCCACGAGGAGCGCGCGGGCCCGCTCCGCGAGCTCGGGCACGACCTCGATCGAGAACACCTCGTCGGCGAGCAGCGCGAGCAGCGCGGTCTGGTACCCCGAGCCCGTCCCGACCTCGAGGACGCGCTCCGGGCCGGCGAGCCGGAGCTGCTCCGTCATGTACGCGACGATGAACGGCTGCGGAGATCGTCTGCCCGTGGCCGATCGGCAGGGGCCGGTCGGCGTCGGCGTCGCCGCGCAGCCCCTCCGGAACGAACGCGGCCCGCGGGAGCCGGGCGATCGCGCCGAGCACCCGCTCGTCCGTGATCCCCTCGCTCCGGAGGAAGGCCGCCAGCGCGACGCTCACGACCGCATCATAGCGACGCCGCCGGCGCGCCGTCCGCACCGGACGTGCACCCGCGGGGTCGGGCCCGCGCGAGCCGCGCCGGGCTCAGCCCACCTGGGCGAGGGAGAGCCGCTCCGCCCACCGGGCCCGGAGCGCCTCGGCGGCGGCCGCGTGCTCGGGCCGCGCGAGGGCCGGGTCCTCCTCGACCAGCGCGAAGGCGTCCTCGCGCGCCTCCTCGAGGATCCGCTCGTCCCGGTACAGATCGGCGACGTCGAGGATCGCGAGCCCCGACTGCCTCGTCCCGAGCAGCTCGCCCGGCCCGCGGATCCGCAGGTCCTCGCGGGCGATCTCGAAGCCGTCCTGCGTCCGCTCGACCGCGCGGAGCCGCTCGCGCGCCTCGTCGCCGGCGCGCCGGAAGTGCGCGACGAGGAGGCAGTGGCTCTTCTCCGCTCCCCGGCCGACGCGCCCCCGGAGCTGGTGGAGCTGCGACAGGCCGAAGCGCTCGGCGTGCTCGACGATCATCACGGTCGCGTTCGGGACGTCCACGCCGACCTCGATCACGGTGGTCGCCACGAGCACGTGGAGCGCGCCGGAGCGGAAGCGCTCCATGACGTCCCGCTTCTCCTCCGGCTTCAGCTGGCCGTGGAGGAGCCCGACCGCGCGTCCCTGGAACACCTTCTGGAGCTGCGCGGCGCCGGTCGTCGCGTCGGAGAGGTCCGTCTTCGCCGACTCGGCCACGAGCGGGTAGACGACGTAGACCTGCCGCCCCGCCTCGAGCTCCCGCCGCGCGAGGTCGTAGGCCGCCTTGCGCTGCGAGTCGCCGTAGAGCTTCGTCGCGACCGGAGTGCGGCCGGGGGGCAGCTCGTCGATCTTCGACTGGTCGAGGTCGCCGTAGAACGCGAGCGCGAGGGTGCGCGGGATCGGCGTGGCGGTGAGGACGAGGACGTCCGGCCGCCTCCCCTTCGCGATGAGCGCGAGCCGCTGCATCACGCCGAAGCGGTGCTGCTCGTCCACGACGACGAGGCCGAGCTTCTCGAACGCGACGTCCTCCTCGACGAGCGCGTGGGTGCCGACGGCGATGCGCGCGCGGCCGGCCGCGACGGCCGCGCGCGCGGCGCGCTGCGCCTTCCCCCGCGCCGCGGCGCCGACCACCGCCACCTCGACGCCGCCGCCCGCGAGCCACCCCGAGAGCGTCCCGGCGTGCTGCTCCGCCAGGATCTCCGTCGGCGCCATGAGCGCGGCCTGCCACCCGGACTCGACGGCGAGCATCATCGCCGCGAACGCGACCGCGGTCTTGCCGCTGCCGACGTCTCCCTGGAGGAGGCGGTTCATCGGCTCCGGCCGCCCCATGTCTCGCGCGATCTCGGCGAGCGCCCGCTGCTGGGCCCGCGTCAGCGAGAACGGCAGCGGCGCGGTCGCGCGCCGGAGCGCGTCCGGCGACGCGTCGAAGGCGATGCCGGCCTGGGCCCGGACCCCGCGGCGGCGCCGCGCGAGCGCGAGCTGGAGGAAGAACAGCTCCTCGTAGATGAGCCGCCGGAAGGCGGGGGTCGCGCGCGCGGCCGAGCTCGCGACGTCCGTGCCGGCGGGAGGGAAGTGGGCGTCGTGGAGCGCCCTCGCGCGCGACACGAGCCCGCGGCGCGCGCGGAGCGCCTCCGGGAGGTCGTCCGGCACGAGCGGCGCGGCCTCGTCCACGAGCCGCTTCATGAGCTTGCGGAGCGCCGGCTGCTGGTACTCGGCCGGTCCGGGGTAGACGGGCACGATCCGGCCGAAGCTCGCGGAGTCCCCCGCGTGGACCTTCTCGATCTCGGGCTGCGTCAGCTGGCGGCGGCCGCCGAAGCCCTCGGTCACCTTCCCCCACGCGAGGAGCGTGTCGCCCTGCTGGAGCTGCTTCAGCCTCCAGGGCGGGGGGTTGAAGAACACGAGCTCGAGCGCGCCGCTCGGGTCGGAGACCCCGACCTTGAGCATCGGCTTCCCGCTGCGCATCCGCTGCACGCGCACGTGGCCGACCGTGGCGAGGACGATCCCTTCCTGCCCGACCTGGAGCTCGGCGACGCGCCGCACCGTCGTCCGGTCCTGGTACGCGCGAGGCCAGAACTCCAGGGCCTGCTCGACCGTCACGCGGCCGCGCTCCTCGAGCTGGGCGCGGGGCGCGGGGTGCGCGCGCGGGAGCGACGCGAGCGGGGCGGCGAGCCGCCTGCGCCGCTCGGCGCGCTCGGAGGCGTCCCGGGGAGGCGGGGCCTCCCGCCACTCCGGCTCCGGCACGGGGGTCGAGGTCGGGGTCGAGGTCGGGGTCGAGGTCGAGGTCGAGGTCGGGGTCGAGTGCTTACCGTCTCCCTCGCCCCCGCGAAGCGGGGGAGAGGGCTGGGGAGAGGGGGGCGCGAGCGGGCCTCGCCTCGACAGCATCTCGATCCGGGCCGCCCGGGCGACGTCGCGCAGCTCGGGCGGGAGCGGGATCAGCGACGAGAGGTGGGCCGCGATCCGCGCCAGCGCGCGGCGGCGCTCCCGCGGCGGGAGCGCGTCGAACGCGGCCGCCTCGGCCTCGAGGCGCGCGAGCGCGGGCGAGTCGGGGACGCCGGCGGCGCGGGCGCGCGCGACCGCGCCGTGCGCCGTCGCACCGAAGCCGGTGAGCCTCCCGGCGCGCGCGTCTCCCGCGAGCGCGAAGCGCAGGGGCGGCACGAGCGCGGCGAGCGCGCGCGCCGCCGCGGGCACCGCCCCGTCGGCGCGCTCGCCCCCCGTCCCGTCGTCTCCAGGCACTCGGGGAGGCTATCAGCCCGGTCCGACGCGGGAAATCGCCGCGACGCCGAGCCCCGCGAGGGATGGCCACGAGGCCGGGCGCCGCCTCCTCGCGCCGGGCGGAGGACGGCCCGACCGAGTCTCGGTCAGCGACCCTCGAGGCGGGCGCTCAGCTCGCCGTGCAGCCGCTCCTCGAGCCGGGCCGCGAGCGACTCGCCCGCGCGCCGGGCCGCCTCGTCAGGCCTGCCGGAGGTCCCCTTCGCGGTCTCCACGAACGAGACGACCATCTCCCTGCGGGCGTCGAGCACGACGACCCGCGCGGTGAGCCGGGCGACCGTCCACCCGTCGGTCTTCACGGGGGCGGCCGCCTCGACCTCGACCGCGACGTCCAGATCGTGCGGGCCGCGCCCGGTCACCGCCCGCATCCCGGTGGCGACGACGGCGCGCGCCGCCGCCGTGCGCAGGCGTTCCCCGTCGTCCCCCCCGACCCGGATCCCGACGGCGACCGCGGAGAGCGCACGCTCCGCGCCGGCGCGCGCGTCGGCGGCGCCGGCGGGAGCGGCCGGCTCCGCCGCCGGATCGAGGAGCCGCAGATCCGCCACGAGCGGGCCCCGGCGCGCCGCCGCCGTGACGAGCCGGTGCGCGATCCGCGCCCGGGGGACCGGGGCGGTGTCCTCGCCGAGCCGCGCGGCGAGCGCCGCGACCTCGCCGTCCACCTCCGCGAGCCTGCGTCGCAGGACGTCCACGGCGCGGGCGCGCTCGAGCACGGCGAGCGCGTGGACGTGCCCCGCGGGATCCGTCCACGCGTCGGCGATCTCCACGCCCTCGAGCAGCTTGGCGGTCGCCGACGTCACCTCCTGCCGGGCCGCGATCGAGGCGACCCTGAGCTCCGCCTTCCCGGACGTGGCGCGCCCCTCCGACTCCCGCACCTGCGCGACCGCGGCGACGCGGCTCTCGAAGAACGCCGCGATCCCCGCCCGCGCCCGGGCCTCCGCGGTGTTCCGGTCGTCCGCGTCTCCGACCGCCACGAGGTAGCGGTCGCGCGGGAAGCCCGCCGGCATCCCGTCCACCCAGTCAGGGCGCGGCGCGGCGACCGCGAGCACCAGGGCGGCGGCGGCGGCAATCATTTCGCGGTGCGGACGTGCACGTAGGTCCGGAACCCGGCGCTGACCTCCACGCCTCGGATCGTCTCCTCGAACCGCGTCGCGCCCGCGGCGTCGCGGTACTCGATGCGGACGTCGTGGACCCCCGCGGGGAGCGCGATCCGGGCCATCCGGAGCTCCGCCGGGAGCGTCGCCCACCCGCGCGTGTCGGCCTGCTCGAAGGCGCCGGCGGCCGAGAGCCCCGCCCCGCTCACCGCCTTGTTCGTCCCGGCCGCCTCCGCGGCGGTGTAGGTGCCGCCCTTCGCGAGCGCGCGCGTCGCCGCCCGCGCCTTGATGGCCGGCATCTCGTCCTCGAGCGTCTTCACCGTGATCGCCGCGATCGGCTCGACGAGGACGGTCTGCGCGGAGCGCCCCGACGCCTGCACGGCCGAGCTCCGGATGTCGTACGGCTGCTCGACGATCGTCGGGATCGCGACCGGCAGCTGCGCCTGGTCCTCGTCCGAGTCGGAGCGCGACATCTCGCGCACCGTCTTCTTCCGGCCGACGGGCACGGACGTGTGCTTCGTGCCCCGCAGCGGGATCTTCCCGTTGTAGTGGAGCAGGACGAGCTCCCCCTCCCCGGGGATCCTCGGCGCGAGGCCGAACTGCGGGGTCGCGACCCCGAGGTCGCGGGCGTACCGCGCGTAGGCGCGCTCCGCGGCCTCGCGCGAGATCCGCGCGTCGTCGTAACGCCCGGCGTCCTCGAACAGCATCGCCGAGAGGAGGTGCGCGAAGGCGTCGTCCCGGTACGTCTTCAGCTGCACGCGCTCCCCGAAGCGGTCGAGGTAGGAGGTGACCTTGCGCGCCTCGACCACCGCGTCGTCGACCCGCTGCAGGTACGCGTAGTTCAGCGCGCGGAGCACGTAGAGCAGCGCGCGCTCGTGCGGCTCCCCCGCGTAGTCCTGGGTGGCGTCGTTCACGAGGACGGTGCCGGCCGCCTGCGACAGGCTCACCGTGTACAGCTCCTCGATGCGCAGCTCCGCCTTGTCGAGGAGCGCGTCGCTCCCCGCGTAGTCGCGCGCGGCGTGCAGGATCGCGGCCTTGTCGAGCCAGTACAGGACGCGGTCCTTGTCGCCGTACTTGGGCTCGCGGGCCTCGTCGATCGCCTGGGTGGCCTCGGCGTACTGCCGATCGGCGACGAGGGCCGACAGGTTCTCGCGGTACGCGACGGACGGCGGGATGCACGCCGAGAGCGCGAGCCCTGCGAGCGCGAGGATTCGGACACGAGCCATGGGGAGCCTCCTCACCACGTCACACCGGCGCGGACGACGTTCTTCTTGATCTGCTTCTGGCCGTTCCAGACGATCTGGTTCGTCTTCACGTCGAGCAGCTTGAGGTTGACCTGGTAGAACACGACCTTCTCGCCGGCGACCTCGTCCTGGATGGCGTTGATGGCGCCCGAGAGCACGTAGTCCGCGCCCTGCTCCTCGCCGTGCGCCTTCCGCGTCGCGTCCGAGGCGTTCGCGTCCTGGTCGCTCCGCTCGTCGCGCAGCTGCAGGCGCTCCTCCTTGCTCGCGACGAACGCGACGCGGCCGGAGTTGATGAGCGCGCGCTGGAGCGCCTCGACGAACGAGTCCGTGTTGATGTGCTCGAGGCTCTGGTTCCGCACCGCGCCGACGATGACGGTCGGGGCGCGGCCGAGCCGCTGCTGGGCGGCGGGGAGCCAGGGGCGCCCGATGCTGTCCGGGATCATCTCGTCCGCGACGAGCCGCGCGTCGGTGTCGTTCCACCGGCCGGAGAGGTCCTTCTGCTCCTTCGGATCCATGCGGGTCACCTGCACGGGGGCGCAGGCGAGCGCGGCGAGGGACGTGGCGAGCGCGAGGGCGAGGCGCATGGCGTCAGTACCAGACCGCGCCGAGCGAGGCGGTCATCATGAAGGGCATCTCGCCGACCGGCGGGAGGAAGAAGAGCCGGACCTTCAGGCGGGCCTTCTTCCCCATCTTGGACGCCATCGCCCTGAGCGAGCCGCTCTCGAAGTTGAGGGCGAAGGCCGTCGCGTTGAAGCTCGAGCTGTTGGTCGTGTTGCCGGCCTGGTCCGTGAGCGTGTTGGACTGCTGGCTCGGGGCCCACTCGGCGCCGACCGCGAACCCCGACCAGTCGCTCGGCGAGTCGAACGAGCCGAAGGCGTACATGAACCCCACCGTCCCGACGAGCGTGAACGAGGTCATGGAGGCGCTCTGCATGCCGCCCGCGATCTTCTTGCCGCCGATGTAGAGCTCGGGCGTGTTGATGGTGATGGCGAGCACGCCCATGTCCACGCCGCCCCCCACCTTGAACGCGAACCAGTTGCGATCGCGGGTCTCGTACTTGGGGGGCGTGAGCGTCAGCAGCGCGACGCGGCCGCCGAAGTTGAACCCGACGCCCGACATGTACGAGCCCGCGCCGGCGACCTGTGACATGTCCTTGTAGAGGAGCGTCATCCCGCCGTTCGCCTCGAACGCCGGGATCGTCCCGCCGGCGCCGGCCCAGCTCTGGCGGATGCGGTCGGAGTCGAGGTCCTGGGTCACGCTCACCATCACGCCGGTCGCATCGGCGGCGACCATCGTCTTCGGCTCCTTCGAGCCGTCGGGCAGCGCGGCGGCGCCGTCCCCCGCGGGCGCCTCCGCGACGGCCGCCGTCTTCGACGCGAGCGGGGCGGAGGCGGGCTTCAGCGACGGCGGCGGCGGGAGTGGGACCTCGGACCACTTCGGCGGCGGAGTGCGCGAGGTGAGCTCCGCGGTCTGGCTCGCGGCCGGGAGCGGGACCGCGACGCGCGCGCGCGACATCGACTTCCACTCGGCGGCGGCGGGCGCGGAGGGCTGCTCGGCTGCGGGAGCTTGCGCGAAAGCGCTGGTACGAGCGGCCGAGAGCGCGATCAGTGCGAGGAGGCGGAGCGGTCGAGCCATGAGCGAGAACCCTTTCACCGAAAGCGGATGCTCGCACTAGAGCGCGGATCGTCTCCTCGTCTCCATCCCGCGTTCGCCTGACTATCGGTGAGTGGACCTCGACGCGTACGATGCTCGCCGACTCCTCGCCCTCCGGAGGCTCCCCTTGAACGTGAAGACCGCCCTCTCCTGCCTCTCCGCCGCCGCGCTCGCCGCCGCGTGCTCGCACGCACCGCCGCCCACACCGAAGCCGCAGGCCGAGTGCCAGACCGGACCGGACTGGACCTGCACCCGCTCCGGCCCGTGCACGCTCCCGGAGCTGAAGGGGATGCTCTGCGCCGTGGGCACCGCGGAGGGGATCTCCTCCCTCAGCCTCGGCCGCGAGACCGCCGCGACCCGCGCCCGGGTGGAGATGGGCGCCGTCGTGAAGAGCAAGGTCGACGGCTTCACGCGCGCCGTGCAGGACAGCGTCTCGAAGAGCGGCGCGGGCGAGGAGTCGATCCAGAAGATCGGCTCGCTCGCGCAGGGCACCGTCGACGAGACGCTGCACGCGGTCTCGATCCCGAAGGTCTTCTACAACGAGCAGCTGAAGGTCCACTTCGCCCTCGCCGCGCTGGACTCGAAGTCCTTCGTGGAGGCGCTGAAGGGCCTGAAGCAGGCGGGCGCCCTGTCGAGCCAGGTGAAGGCGGAGATCGACGCGCGCGCCGAGAACGTCGTGAACGAGTGGCAGCAGGAGCGGGCGAAGTAGGCCGTCGCGCATGGTCGCGCTGCTCGCGCTCCTGCTGCTCGCGGCGGAACCGCGCCCGCCGGCGGCGGTGAAGGTGGCCGTCTGGTCGATCCAGCCGGCCCAGGGGATCACCGCCGGCACGGCGCAGGTCCTCGAGGACGTCGTCGCGACCGAGCTCGCCCGCACCGGCCGCTTCCAGGTGATCGGCCGCGCCGACCTCGCCGCGCTGCTCGGGTACGAGCGGCAGCGGCAGGTGCTCGGGTGCGCCGAGTCCTCCTGCCTCGCCGAGATCGGCGGCGCGGTCGGCGCGGAGCTCGTGCTCTCCGGGCAGGCCGGCCAGCTCGGGTCGCAGTACCGGCTCTCCCTCCTGCTCGTGGACGCGCGCAAGGGGGTCGCCGTGGCCCGCGCGGCGCGGTTCTCCGCGGCGACCGAGGACGCGCTCGCCGCGCTCGTCCCCGGCGTCGTCGCCGACCTCGTCGGCGCCGCTCCGGCGCGCGGCGCGCGGGACGCTCCCGCGACCGCCGCCGCCCTCCTCGACCAGGCCGCCGCGCTCGGGAAGGCCGGGCGGCACGCGGACGCCGCGGAGGAGTACGACCGGTACCCGGCGCTGTTCCCGCAGGGCGCCGAGCGGTGCCTCGCCGCCTTCAAGGCCGGAGCGGAGTGGGAGCTCGCCTCGAAGCGTCAGGCCGCGGCGGAGAGGTTCCTCGGCGTCGGCTCCGACCCCGCCTGCCAGGCCTCGGGCCCGAACGCGGCCGGGGGGGCGCTCGCCCGCGCCGGCTCGCTGTTCGAGGGGCTCGGGCTGGCGGCGCAGGCCGGCGAGGCGTTCAGGCGCCTCGTCGCGCTCCCCGGCGTGTCGGACCCCTCGCTGCGGGCCAAGGTCGAGGCGGCGAGGCTCCGGCTCGACCTCGACGCGCGCGGCGCGCTGAGCCCTTCTCCCCGAAGGCGTCGGCCTACTCGCCCGACTCGCCGGGGAGGCTCTCCTCGATGAACGCCACCCGGTTGATCTGGTACTCCTTCTGCCCGCCCGGGCTCAACACGACGGCGGTGTCGCCCTCCTCCTTGCCGATGAGGGCGCGGGCGATCGGGCTCGTGACCGAGATCCGCCCCTGCTTCAGGTCCGCCTCGAGCTCGCCGACGATCCGGTAGGTCACCTCGTCGCCGCTCTCGCCGTCCTCGAGCGTGACCGTCGCCCCGAACACCACGCGAACACCGGCGTGCTTCGAGACGTCGATGACCTCGGCGGTCGCGATCCAGTGCTCCACCTGCTGGATGCGCCCCTCCACGTGGCTCTGCTTCTCCTTGGCCGCGTGGTACTCGGCGTTCTCCGAGAGGTCGCCGTGCGAGCGCGCCTCGGCGATCTCCTTCACGATCTTGGGCCGCTCGACGTTCTTCAGCCGCTTCAGCTCCTGCTTGAGCCGAACGAGGCCGCCCGGGGTCATGGGGACACGCTGGGACATCTCTCACCTCTCTCGAAAAAAAGCAGGCGGCCGACCCGGGAGCACCGGGGCGGCCGCTTCCATCACACTCAGTATTGCGCGCCGGGGCGCCGTGTCAACGTGATGCCAGGTGGTACTCCTGGATCGAGCGGACGCCCGGCGTCCCGCCCCGGGCCGCCTCCATGGCGGCGACCGCCGCGCGCGCGGCCGTGAGCGTCGTGCAGTACGGCAGGCCCTTCATGAGGGTCTCCCGCCGGATCGAGTAGCTGTCGGCGATCTCGCGCTTGCCCGCCGTGGTGTTCACGACGAAGTGCACGTCGCCGTCCTTGATCCGGTCGACGATCGAGGGCCGCCCCTCCTGCACCTTCTTCACCGGGGTCGTGGGGATCCCTCGCGCCTCGAAGAAGCGGCTCGTCCCCGCGGTCGCGAGCACCTCGAACCCGAGCTTCACGAGCGCCCGCGCGATCTGGGCCGTCGCCTCCTTGTCGGCGTCGCGGACGGAGACGAACGCGCGCTTCCCGGCGCCCGCCTGGGGGAGGGCGTTGCCGGCGGCAGACCTGGGCCTTGAAGAACGCGCGCGGGAAGTCCTGGTCGATCCCCATCACCTCGCCGGTCGAGCGCATCTCCGGGCCGAGCATCGTGTCCACGCCCGGGAAGCGGGCGAACGGGAAGACCGCCTCCTTGACGGAGACGTGCTTCGGACGCGGGGTGCCGAGCGCGCCCGCCTCCGCGAGGGTCTTCCCGACCATGCAGAGCGCGCCCGCCTGCGCGAGCGCGAGGCCGGTCGCCTTCCCGACGAACGGCACGGTGCGGCTCGCCCGCGGGTTCACCTCGAGGACGTACACGTCCTTGCCCTGGATGGCGAACTGCACGTTCATGAGCCCGACCACCTCGAGCTCGCGCGCGAGCGCGATCGACTGCCGCTCGATCTCGCGGACCACCTCGGGCGCGAGGCTGAACGGGGGCAGCGCGCACGCGGAGTCGCCGGAGTGGATCCCGGCCTCCTCGATGTGCTCCATGACCCCGCCGACGACGACGTCCTTCCCGTCCGAGCAGACGTCCACGTCCACCTCGGCCGCGTCCCGGAGGAAGCGGTCGATGAGGACCGGCCGCTCGTTCGACGCCTGCACCGCCTCGCGGAGGTAGGTCTCGAGGTCGGCGTCGTCGTAGACGACCTCCATCGCGCGGCCGCCGAGGACGTACGAGGGACGGACCATCGCCGGGTACCCGATCCGCCGCGCCACCGCGAACGCCTCCTCGGCGCTCCGCGCCACGCCGTTCATCGGCTGGCGCAGCCCGAGCTTGTCGATCAGGGCGGAGAAGCGCTCGCGGTCCTCGGCGCGGTCGATCGCGTCCGGGGTCGTGCCGAAGATCGGAACGCCCAGCTCGTGCAGCGGGACGGCGAGCTTGAGCGGCGTCTGCCCGCCGTACTGGACGATGAGCCCCTTCGGCTTCTCCTTGTGGACGATCTCGAGCACGTCCTCGAGCGTGAGCGGCTCGAAGTAGAGGCGGTCGGAGGTGTCGTAGTCGGTCGAGACCGTCTCCGGGTTGCAGTTGACCATGATGGTCTCGTACCCGGCCTTCGACAGCGCGAAGGACGCGTGGACGCAGCAGTAGTCGAACTCGATCCCCTGGCCGATGCGGTTCGGGCCGCCGCCGAGGATCATCACCTTCGGCCGGTCGGTCGGGGCCGCCTCGCACTCCTCCTCGTAGGTCGAGTACAGGTACGGCGTGTAGGCCTCGAACTCGGCCGCGCAGGTGTCCACCCGCTTGAACACCGGGCGCACGCCGGCCGCGTGGCGGGTGTCGCGGACGTTCCCCTCGGTCGTGCCGGCGAGCTGCGCGATGCGCTTGTCCGAGAACCCCATCCGCTTCACCGCGCGGAGCGCCTCCGCGCCCTTCGGCATCCCCTTCGCGAGCTCCGCCTCGGCCCGGACGATCTCCTCGATGGCGCGCAGGAACCAGGGGTCGATGGCGGTGAGCTCGAACAGGTCGGCGACGGACAGGCCGGCGCGGAACGCCTCGGCGACCCAGAAGAGCCGGTGGGCGCGGGGGACCCGCGACTCCGCCCGGATCCGGTCGAGCTCCGAGGGCGCGTACGCGTCGCCCGGCCTCTTCCCGAGCGGCGACTCGAAGCCGCACCGGTCGATCTCGAGGCCGCGGATCGCCTTCTGGAGGCTCTCCTGGAAGGTGCGGCCCATCGCCATCACCTCGCCGACCGACTTCATCTGCGTGGTGAGGACGTCGTTCGCCCCCTTGAACTTCTCGAAGGCGAAGCGCGGGACCTTCGTCACCACGTAGTCGATCGTCGGCTCGAACGACGCGGGGGTGTAGCGGGTGATGTCGTTCTTGATCTCGTCGAGCGTGTAGCCGACCGCGAGCTTCGCGGCGATCTTCGCGATCGGGAACCCGGTGGCCTTGGACGCGAGCGCGGACGAGCGGGAGACGCGCGGGTTCATCTCGATCACGACCATCCGGCCGTTGCGCGGGTCGACGCCGAACTGGATGTTCGAGCCGCCGGTCTCGACCCCGATCTCGCGGATGATGCGGACGGAGGCGTCCCGGAGGACCTGGTACTCCTTGTCGGTGAGCGTCTGCGCCGGCGCGACGGTGATCGAGTCGCCGGTGTGCACGCCCATCGGATCGAGGTTCTCGATCGAGCAGATGATGACGACGTTGTCCTTCTTGTCGCGCATCACCTCGAGCTCGTACTCCTTCCACCCGATGATCGACTCCTCGCAGAGGATCGTGTGGGTGGGGCTGAGCGCGAGCGCGCGCCGCGCGAGCGGCTCGAACTCCTCGAGGTTGTAGGCGACCCCGCCGCCCTCCCCTCCGAGGGTGAAGGACGGCCGGATGATGATCGGGAACCCGATCTCCCGCGCCGTCGCGACGGCCTCCTCCCAGCAGGTCGCGTACCCGGAGCGCGGCATCCCGACGCCGATCCGGTTCATCGCGTCCTTGAAGAGCTGGCGGTCCTCCGCCTTCTCGATCGCCTCCAGCGAGGCGCCGATGAGCTGGACCCCGTGGCGCTCGAGCGCGCCGTTCCTCGCCAGCGCGACGGCGAGGTTCAGGGCCGTCTGCCCGCCGAGCGTCGGCAGGAGCGCGTCCGGCTTCTCGCGGGCGATGATCAGCTCGGCGACCGCGGGGGTGATCGGCTCGACGTAGGTCCGGTCGGCGAACCCGGGGTCCGTCATGATCGTGGCCGGGTTGGAGTTGAGGAGGACGATCTCGTACCCCTCCTCCTTCAGCGCCTTGCAGGCCTGGGTCCCGGAGTAGTCGAACTCGCAGCCCTGGCCGATGACGATCGGCCCGGAGCCCGCGATCATGATCTTCTTGATGTCGGTACGGCGAGGCATGGGAGGCGGGAAACTAGCACAGATATCTGGCGCGGAGACACGCCCGCCGCCTGGAAAAATCCCGAGCGATTTCCTAGGACGCGAGGGCGCCGGCGGCTTCCCTGTCGCGCGCGGTCTGGACCGCCTCGAGGAGCTTCCTGACCTTCGGGAACCGCTCCGCGAGCACCCCGACGACCTGCGCCGGGAACGCGACGACCGTCAGGTCGGAGAGCGCCCGGAGCGACGCACCGCACGCGCGGCCGAGCGCTCGGTCGACGCCGAAGAGGCCGCCGCGCTCGAGGCGGTACAGCTCGACCGGTCCGCCCGGCCGCGCGGCGAGCACCGCGGCGGACCCGTCGCGCACGAGGTAGAAGCCCTCGTCCGACTCGGAGGAGACGAGCTCGCCCGCCGCGAACGTCACCAGCCGTGCGAGCTGGACGAGGTCGCGCCGCGCGTCCGGCTCGAGCGACTTGAACAGGACGCTCGACTCGACGAACGCGGTGGTGGCGAGGTCGCCCCAGGCTTCCCGTGGCGCGCTGGCCATGGCGTCGAAGCTAGCACACGCCCGCGCGCCGGTGCACCGCGCCGGGCCGCGGGATGCGCTCTACCCGATGGGGCGCCCGGCGAGCTTCACGCGGAGCGACTCGAGCACGTTCGGAGGGACGAACGCCGACACGTCGCCGCCGAAGGTCGCGACCTCGCGCACGAGGCGCGCCGACACGAAGAAGTAGTCCTCGCCGGTCATCACGAACACCGTCTCGAGGTCGGGCAGCAGGTGCCGGTTCATGTTGGCGATCTGGAACTCGTACTCGAAGTCCGAGACGGCGCGGAGCCCGCGCAGCACCGTGTGGACCCCCTTGCGCCGGACGTAGTCCACGAGCAGCGAGTCGAAGGAGTCGACCTCGACGCGCGGGTCGCCGCCGAGCGCGTCCGCGATCATCACCTTCCGCTCCGGGGCGGTGAAGAGCGGCCGCTTCTCGGGGTTGTTCGCGACGGCCACGATGAGCCGGTCGAAGACCTTGAGCCCGCGCTGGATGATCGCGAGGTGCCCGTTCGTCAGCGGGTCGAAGGACCCCGGGTAGATGGCTGTGCGCTTCGGCATCGGGCGCGCAGTATAGGCTCACTCCCGAACGTAGATCGAGATTCCCGTTCCGCCGTAGCTGCGCCGGTCGGCGAGCGCGAGCGCGCCGTAGCGATCGGCCGGCGGCCGCCGCGCGTCGTGCTCGGCGACGACGCGTCCGCCCGGGCGACGACGCGATCGAGCAGCCCGAGCGCCGCCTCCGGCCCGACCTCGTAGGGCGGATCGACGAACGCGAGCGCGTAGGCGGCGGGCGGGAGCCGCGGGACGACGTCGAGGACGCGCCCGCGCCGCACCTCGACGCGCCCGGCGAAGCCGCACGCCGCCGCGTTCGCCCCGATCACCTCCGCGGCGAAGCGGTCGTCCTCGACGCAGACGGCGCGGGCGCACCCGCGCGAGAGCGCCTCGAGCGCCAGCGCCCCGGTGCCGGCGTACAGGTCGAGCACGTCGCCGCCGTCGAAGAACTGGCCGAGCACGTTGAAGACGGCGCCGCGGACCTTGTCGCTCGTCGGGCGGGTGCGCGCGCCGCGCGGCGCCGCGAGCCGGCGTCCGCGCGCCGCCCCCGCGATGACGCGCGTCACTCGTCCACGAGCCTCCGCGCGAGCGCGCGCGCCACCGCCCGCGCGCCGCCGCGCCCGCCGAGCCGCTCGACGAAGTCCACCACCTCGACGTAGGCGCGCGCCTCGAGCCGGTCGCTGGCCTCGTCCGACAGCTCCCGGGCGGCCCGCTCGAGGGGGCTCTCGCGCGAGGGCGCGGCGCCGTCCGCCCCCGTCGGCGCGAGCGGCACGAGCGCCACCGCGGACGAGGCGGCGGCGCCCCCGTCCTCGCACCCCTTCACCGGCGAGGCGCGGAGCAGCTCCAGGAGCGCGCCCGTCACCGGGCCGCGCCGCATCACCGGCACCCCTCCGAGCGCCTGCGAGATCCGCGCGAGGGCCGCCGCCTGGAGCCGCGCCTCGTCGTCGTCGCGCGGCGCGGGGCAGCGCACGCCCGCGAGGTCGGGCGCGACGCCCCCGCGCGACACCTCCTCGAAGAGCGCCGCGGCGCGCGCGCCCGCCTGCCCGCCCTCCCCCAGCGGCACGATGATCTCCACGCTCAGGCCGCGATCGAAGCCCGCCTGCGCGACGGCGCCGGCCACCCGCCCGCGCTCCGCGTGCGCCACGGAGCCGACGTCGATCGCGAGGTGCGTCAGCCCGTCGTCCACGAGGCGCCACGCGTCGGCAGCGGCCGCCTCGACCTGCGTGCCGCCCTCGCCCTCCACGACGACCTCGGCCGCGAGGAAGATCGGGAGCCCGCCCGCGAGCTCGTCCGCCGCCTGGGCGACCGCGTCGAACCACGGGCGCGAGGGGACACCCCGCGGGGAGCGCCAGCCCGATGACGGCCCGCAGCTCCTGCGCAGCCACGAGGGCACCCCGCGCGACGCCCGCGATCGGCGCACGCACGAGCGGGAGGACGATCCCGGCCTCGGCCGCGGGGCCGAGCAGCTCCCGCAGCGAGAGCGGGCACGCGCGGCTCCGGCGCGGGAGCCGGTCCACGGCGCTCGCCGGGCGGAAGGCCAGGGTGCGCGAGAGCACGGACCCGGTATAGCACCGGTCGCCTAGTGGGTGTGGACGTCGTCCACGTGCGCGTACTCGGCGGACTCGATCTGCAGCGTCGCGTGGTCGATCCCGAAGGTCCGGCGCAGCCCGCCCTTCACCGCGGTGAGGATCTGGTCGTTCCGCCCGACCGCCTCCATCCCGACGACCACGTGCGCGGAGAGCGCGTAAAGCCCCGAGGAGATCGTCCAGATGTGGAGGTCGTGCACCGCGACCACCCCGTCCGCCGACTCGATCTGCCGCGTGACCGCCCCGAGGTCGAGGTGGCGCGGCACCGCCTCCATGAGGATGTCCGTGATCTCGAGGATGAGCCGGAGCGCGCCCCACAGGATGAGCGCGGAGATGGCGAGCGACAGGACGGGGTCGAGCCACCAGAGCTCGGGGCGCATCGCCATCGCGCCCGCGCCGACGAGGATCGCGACCGACGAGACCGTGTCGGCCAGGACGTGGAGGAACGCGGAGCGCGCGTTGAGCCCCCGCTCGTGCTGCAGGAACCAGAGGATCGAGAGGTTCGCGGCGAGGCCGATGGCGGCGATCACCGCCATGAGCCGCAGGTCGATCCGGTGTCCGCCCTCGCCGAGCCGCTGGATCGCCTCCCAGCCGATCCAGCCCGACAGCACGACGAGCGCGCCGACGTTGATCTGCGCCGCGAGCACCTCCGCCCGGCGGTAGCCGAAGGTCCGCTTGTCGTCGGCGGGGCGGGTCGCGAGGAAGGCCGCGACGAGCGCCAGGCCGAGGGCCCCCGCGTCCGTGAGCATGTGCCCGGCGTCGGAGAGCAGCGAGAGCGACCCCGAGAGGACGCCGCCGACCGCCTCGGCGACCATCACGGCCGCCGTCAGCCCGAGCGCCCAGCCGAGGCGCCGCAGGCTCGACCCCGCGCCGTGCGCGTCGCGCTGGTGCTCGGCGTCGTGCGCGTGCCCGTGCGGGCCGTCGTGGCCGTGGCGGTGCCCGTGGTGGGGGTGACCGTGCGACATTCCCTCTCGAGCCTCCGTACGGCGTACTCTACGGCATGGAGCTAACCGCGGGCATGCGGGCCCGCCCGCCGGGGCGCCAGCGACCGCCCCGGCGACCCGACCCCGGCATGGCCACGACCCCTCGATTCGCCCTCGCGTCCGACGGAGCCCGCATCGCCTGGACGAGCCGCGGCCGGGGCGAGCCCGCCCGTGCTGCTCACGGACGGGATCGGCTGCGCGGGGTACGTGTGGCGGAAGCTCGCGCCCGCGCTCGCCCGGAGCAGGCGCGTCCTCCACTGGAACTACCGCGGGCACGGGAGCAGCGACGCGCCGCGCGACCTCGGCTCGGCGACGATCGACGCGTGCGTGGACGACCTCCTCGCGGTGCTCGACGCCGCGGGCGAGGAGCGGGCCGTCCTCGCGGGGCACTCGATGGGCGTGCAGGTGGTGCTCGAGGCCCACCGCAGGGCGCCCGAGCGGGTCGCCGGGCTGCTCCTCGTGTGCGGCGCGCCGGGCCGGCTCCTCGACACGTTCCACGACTCGCGGATCCTCAAGACCGTGTTCCCGCTCGCGCGCCGGTTCTTCGACCGGTGGCCGGCGGCGGGTGCCAGCGCCTTTCGCGCGGTCGTCGGCAGCGAGGTCGCGATGGAGTACGCGCTCGCCTTCGAGGTGAACCGCGCCCTCGTGAAGCGCGAGGACCTGCAGCGCTACTTCGACGACCTCTCCCGCGTGGACTCGGCCGTGTTCGTCCGGCTCCTCGAGTCGGCCGCGGCCCACGACGTCGCGGACCACCTCCCGGAGATCGGGGTGCCGACCCTGATCGTGGCGGGCGAGCGCGACGGCTTCACCCCGATGCGCCTGTCCGTGCGGATGCACGAGGAGATCCCCGGGAGCGAGCTGCTCGTGCTCCCGGGCGGCACGCACGTGGGCCCGATCGAGCACCCCGACCTGCTGGCGGCCCGGATCCGCGCCTTCCTCGCCCGGCACGGCCTGGCGCGCCGCCCGCGGCCCCGCGGCGCGCGGACTCCCTCGCCGAGGCGCGAGAAGGCAGGCCGCGCCGCGCCGCGGGCGCGAGGCGCCCGCGGTGAGATCCGCGGTCGGCGTCGCGCTCCTCCTCGCGGCCGCGGGCGCGCGCGCCCAGCCCTACGACCCGGCGTTTCGCTGGCGGACGCTCGAGACCCCGCGCTTCCGGGTGCACTACCACCAGGGCGAGGAGGCGCTCGCGCAGGACGTGGCGCGCGAGGCCGAGCGGGCCCACGCGCTGCTCGCGCCGAAGCTCGGGAGCTCCCCGCGGCGCACCGAGATCGTCCTCTCGGACGACCAGGACGAGGCGAACGGGATGGCGACCCCGCTCCCGTACGACACCATCCGGCTGTTCGCGGTCCCGCCCGCGTCGGGGTCCGAGCTGCAGGACTACCGGAGCTGGCTCCGGCAGCTCGTCCAGCACGAGTACACGCACATCCTCCACCTGGATCGGATCGGCGGCATCCCGGCGGTCGTGAACAGGGTGTTCGGGAAGGTCTGGCCACCGAACGGCCTCACGCCGTCGTTCATGATCGAGGGGCTCGCCGTCCTGAACGAGTCCGAGGGGGATCCCGCCTCGGGCCGCAACGCCTCCGCGCAGTTCGACATGGAGGCGCGCGCGCTCGCGCTCGACGGACCGTTCCCCCGGCTCGACGAGGTCTCGAACCCGTTCCTGCGCTGGCCGCTCGGCGACGTGCCGTACCTGCTCGGCGGCCGGTTCATGGGGTTCCTGCAAGCTCGCTACGGGCCCGACGCGATCGCGGGGTTCATCGCGGAGCAGGGCGCGACCGTGTGGCCGTACGCACCGTCGTGGGCGGGGCGCCGCTGGTTCGGGGGGAACGGGTTCCCGGAGCTCTGGGCGGAGTACGTCGAGGCCGAGCGCGCGTACGCCGAGGGCAGGCGAGCCTGGATCCGCGAGCGGCCGGTCACGCAGCCGACGCCGCTCACCCGGCGCGGGGGCGAGCTCCTCCACCCCCGCTTCTCGCCCGACGGCACCTTCGTCGCGTACCGCGAGCGCGGCCTCGACGAGGCCCCCGGGCTGCGGCGCGTGGCGCTCGACGGGCGGGACCTCGGCCGGGTCACGGTCGTGGACGCGAACGGCGCGCTCGCGCTCGCGTCGCCGCACGAGGCGGTCGTCGCGATCGGCGAGGTGTTCCACGAGTACCGCGTCTACGACGATCTGTACCGGGTGAACCTCGACAGCGGGGACCGGCGGCGGATCACCCGCGGCGAGCGCGCGACGGATCCGGACGTCGCGACGGACGGCACCGTCGTCTACGTGCGGCGGACCGGCGGCGGGACCATGGCGCTCGTGCGGCGCAGGCCGGGCGAGGAGGCGGAGGTGCTCTTCGCGCACCGCGGCGCGGAGGTCTACCGTCCCCGCATCGCGCCCGACGGTCGGGTCGCGTTCGAGCTGCACGAGGGCGGCCGGCGCGACATCGCCGTGTGGCACGACGGTCGCGTCGTGCGCGCCACCGACGACGACGCGCTCGACACGGCCCCGGCGTGGACCCCCGACGGCCGCTTCGTCCTGTTCGCGTCGGATCGCGGCGGCGTCCTCAACCTCCACGCCTGGGAGGCGTCCAGCGGGCAGGTGCGCCAGGTGACGAACGTCGAGCTCGGCGCGCAGGAGCCCGACGTCTCTCCCGACGGCCGCACGATCGTCTTCCTCTCCTACTCCCGCGCCGGCTACGACCTCGCGACCATCCCCTTCGACGAGGCGACCTGGCTCGAGCCGTTCCCGCCGCCGCCCGTCCCGTCGGTCGCGACCGCTCCGACCGCCGCCGAGGTGTCCCTCCCCGATCCCCTCCCGTCGCGTGCGTACTCGGCCTGGCCCACGGTCGGGCCGACCTTCTGGTTCCCGCTCGTCTCGTCCGACGCCGCCGGGCACGACGTACGGCGCGCTCACGGCCGGCACCGACGTCCTCGCCCGCCACGCGTGGGCGCTCGCGGGGTGGTGGAGCGCCGACGCCCGGGAGCCGGGCTACGCGTTCGCCTATCTGGGCGGGTGGTCGTGGCCGACGCCTCGACATCTCCTCGCGCGTGGACGTCGACACCTCGCCCGGCCTCCCGTACCGCCTGCAGCGGACGTGGGAGTACGCGAGCACGGGGGCCACCTTCACGTGGACGCGCCTCGCGCGCGCGCTCGCCCTGCGGGTCGGCTGGAGCGGCACCGGGTACGACTCGATCGAGGCCGAGCGGCCGATCCCGGCGGTGCTCGAGCCGTACCGGTTCCGGGACGGCCTGCTCTCGGAGGTGACGCTCCAGGCGAGCTACACCGACGCGCGCCGCTTCGTGCGCTCGATCTCGCCCGAGGAGGGCCGCACCGCCACGCTCACGCTGCAGCACGGCGCCGCCCGCGCTCGGGAGCGACTACGCGCTCTCGCGCGCTCGCGCGACGCTCGCGCAGTACCTCCGCGTCCCGTTCACGCGGCACGTCGTCCTCGCGCTGCGCGCGGCAGGCGGGGTCGCCGACGGGACGATCGGCGGGCGCGTGCCGTTCGAGCTCGGCGGGTACTCCGACCCGGATCCGCTCGTTCTGGTCCCGGGCGCCGTCACCACCGCCGTCGAGCCAGCTCCGGGGGTACCCGCGCGGCGCGCTCGGCGGGACGGGGTTCGTGCTCGGGAACGTCGAGCTGCGCTTCCCGCTCGCGGCGCCGGCGCGCGGCCGCTCGACGTGGCCGCTCTTCCTGGAGCGGATGCACGGCGCGGTGTTCCTCGACGTGGGCGACGCGTTCGATCTCCCTCGGGAGGTGACGCTCGCCGGCCACGGCCTCGCCGCCGAGGAGCTCCGCTTCTCCGCGGGCGCCGAGCTCCGCCTCGAGGTCGCGCTCGGGTACCACCTCCGGACCGACATCCGGCTCGGCGTCGCCCGGCCGCTCGGCGCGCTGCTCGGCCGCGGCCGCGCGGCCGACCGGGCAGCGGGGCTCGACCTCGCCGAGGCCGCGTTCTACGTGACGATCGGCCCGAGCTTCTGAGGCCCTAGAGGGGGCGGAGGAACGCGAGCCCGATGCGGAGCGGCGCCATCGCGAGGACGCGCGTGATGCGAAGCGCGCCCACCAGGAGCTCGAACGCGAGCGCGAGGAAGCCCTCGCAGCTCGCGATCCCCGAGCTCGCGCGCCGTCCCCTGCGCCTCCTCGCGCCGGCGTCCCAGCTCGGCCGAGGCCGCCTCGGCCCTCCGCTGCACGTCCTCCGCGGCGGCGCCGGCGGCGTCCTCGATCTGCCGAGCCAGCTCGGCGGCGGTCTGCTCGCCTGCCTCGATGACGGACGGGCCGGCGGACGTCTCCTCGCGGCTCGGCGGCCACCGCGTCGCCGCGTCCTGCTCGGCCTCGATCTGCCGCGCGGCGTCCAGGGCGCGCGCCTCCCGCGCCCCCGACGTCCGCCCGCGCGTCCCCTTCCTCCGGGCGCTTCCGCCGCTCCTCCTGCCGGCGTTCGTCCGCCGGGTGCGGCGCTTCGTCCCGGTGCCCTTCGCCCTCGCTCCCGCGCGTGCCTTGGCCATGCCCGGAAAGCTAAGGCAGGTCTCGGGCGCGACCACCGGGGCCGAACACCGCGCTCGGTCGGGCGAGCCCTTGCGACCGTGCGCGAGCGATGCTAGACAAACGCGGCCTCGCCGACATAGCTCAGTTGGTAGAGCAGCTGATTCGTAATCAGCAGGTCCCCAGTTCAAGTCTGGGTGTCGGCTCTCAGTCTCCACGGGCGCTTGGCCGCGAGGTCGAGCGCCCGTTTCGTTTGGCGACCGCCGGGCCTGCGCCGCTGAGCGCGGCGCCTACGAGAGCAGCCGCACGATGCTCTCCGGATCGGGCGGCTTCGCGACGTGCCCGTCGAAGCCCGCCTCGCGCGCCCGCTCGACGTCCTCCGCCCGCGCGTACCCGCTCACCGCGAAGACCTTGACCGTCTCGCCGAGGAGCGCGCGCAGCGCCTTCGCGACCTCGTAGCCGCTCATCCCGGGAAGCCCGATGTCGCAGAGGACCACGTCCGGCGGGCTGGAGCGCGCCTTCTCGATCGCGCTCGGGCCGTCGTAGGCCACGTCCGCCTCCTGCCCGAGGAGCTCGAGGATCTGCGCCAGCGAGTCCGCGGCGTCGCGGTTGTCGTCCACCACCAGGACGCGGCGAGCCTGCGTCCGCGGCGCGCGGTGGGCGTCGCCAGGGACGGCCTGCTCGGAGTCGACGAGGGGGAGCCGGACGACGAACTCCGCGCCGTGGCCCGGCCCGGCGCTCTCGGCGTGGACCATCCCGCCGTGCAGCTCGGCGACCCCCTTCACGAGCGCGAGCCCGAGGCCGAGCCCGCCCTGCGTCCGCGCGAGCGACTGATCCGCCTGGACGAACGGATCGAACACGCGATCGAGCAGGGGCGCGTCCATCCCGATCCCCGTGTCCTTCACGCGCACCTCCGCGGCGGGACCGTCGAGGGTGAGCGAGACCGTCACCCGCCCCCCGCGGTCGGTGAACTTCGCGGCGTTCTGGAGCAGGTTTCCGAGGACCTGCGTGAGCCTCGTCGCGTCCCCGTGGACCCACGCCGGCGCGCCCGGCAGCTCCAGCGCGAGGCTCAGCCCGCGCTCGTGCATGAGCGGTCGGTGGTCCTCGGCGGCTCGCTGCACCACCGCGACGAGATCGACCGGCTCGCGGCGCAGCTCGATCTTGCCGCGCGCGATCCGGGTGACGTCGAGGAGATCGTCGACGAGTCGCGCCAGGTGGTCGACCTGCCGGCGGATGACGTCCTTGGCGCGCGCCGCCTGCTCGACGCTCGGGCTCGCGTGCGTGAGGATCGAGACGGCGTTGCGGATCGGCGCGAGCGGGTTCCGCAGCTCGTGCGAGAGCATCGCGAGGAACTCGTCCTTGCGACGGTCGGTCTCGCGGAGCCGCTCGTTGGCGGCCCGGAGGCCCTCCTCCGCCGTCTTGAGCGCGGTGATGTCCTGCGCGTACAGGTTCACCTCGTCGCCGACGCGCACGAACCGGGTCGAGAACACGACCCCGCCGACCTGGAGCTCGGTGTCGACCCGCTGGCCGTGGCGCACCGCGGACCGGGCGGCCTCCGCGATCTGCGCCGGGGCCTTGCCGCCCTGCACGAGCCCGAAGCACCGGACCGCCGCGGCGTTCGCGTAGAGCACGGTGGAGCCGCCGCCCGCCAGCCGCACCACCGGCTCGGGGTTCTCCTGCGGGAAAGCGGGCGAGCCACTCCGCGCGCGCCTGCGCCTCGTTGCGCTCGGTGACGTCGTGCGTCGCCTCGAGGATGCGCTCCACCCCGTCGTCGCCCCGGACGAGCTGCAGCTTCGCGGAGACCGTGACGGTGCGCCCGTCCATGCAGGTGTGCCGGAGCTCCCCGTTCCAGCGGCCGCGCTCGCGCAGCGTCGCGTCGATCTCGGCCCAGGGCGCGGGGAACGCCGTCTCGAGGAGGACGTGACGGCATCTTCCCCACCGCCTCCTCCGCCCGGAACCCGTACAGCTCCTCGGCGCCGACGTTCCAGGTCTCGATCCCGCGATCCCGCGTCCACGTCATCACCGCCCCGTGCGCGAGGTGGAGGAGCTCGGCGTGGCGTCGCAGGTCCCGCTCGAGGCGGGTGCGCTCGGTGACGTCCAGCACGAGCGACAGGACCGAGACGAGCTTCCCCGAGCGGTCGTGGAGCGACGAGTTGTACCACTCGCACTCGATGACGCTGCCGTCCTTGCGGCGGTTGCGGTTCGCGTGGACGTTCGCGGATTGCTCCGCCGGTCCGCAGCTCGTGCATCACGCCCCGCACCGCGGGCCAGTCCTCCTCCGGCACCCACGGGATCTCGTCGACCCGCTTCCCGAGCACCTCGGCCGGCGCGAACCCGAACAGCGCCTCGGCGCGGCTGCTGTAGCCGACCACCCGGTAGTCGCCGTCCCACTCGACGACCGCGAGCGGGGTGCTCTCGAGGTGCCGCCGGAGGTTCGCGTGCCGATCGCGCAGGGTGAGCTCGGCCCGCTTCGCGGCCGTCACGTCCACCGCCGTGACGAGGACGCCGGAGCCGGTCGGGAACGGCACGGGCGAGAGTCGGCCGGCGAACCAGAGGTCGCGGCCACCCACCACCTGGCGCCGCTCCGGCAGCTCGACCACCTCGCCGGCCCGCGCGCGCGCGTGGAGCGCGTCGGCGTCCGGGGCGAGCGCGCCCGACACGTCCCGGAACGCGTGACCGAGGACGTCCTCCTCGCCGAGCTGAACGCTCGCGAGCCACGGCGCGTTCACCCTGCACACCCGTCCGGCGGGATCGACGAGGCAGAGCCCCACGCCCGCGTCGGCGAAGACGGTCTCGAGCGTGGCGTCCGATGGCGGCGTCGATCCGGGGGTGAGCGAAGGGGTCGCCCGCTCGATCGGTGGCGGAGGCATGTGCGGTGACGCAGGCGCGAGCCGCCCTTTCCGAGAGACGCCGGTCCCCCCAGGCGAAGCGCGCAGCCTCATGCAGATAGCAACCGGATCCCCCCGAGGGCCACAACCCAGGCGGGCCGGCGGCCGACCTCACGGCCGCCTGGCCAGACGCGGAGGGGCTGCGAGGAGGCCGATCACTCCTTCCGATCGGCCTGAGAGAGCGCGTCCTCGCGAGCCTCGAGGAACCCGTCCGCGAGGGCGTACGCCTTCCCGGCCCAGATCTTCGCCTCGCTGCTCGGCTCCGCGTGCCCGCCCGCCATCCTGCCGCTGATGAGCGCCTGCATGAACGCGACGGCGATGTCGTCGCGCGTGTCCCATTCGGTCTTCGTCATGTCCTCGCCCCTCCGCTCTCCCCGGAGCGTAGGGAGCCGTGCCCGGCGCGGCTACTTCCCGCGGACGGACCGGACCGCCTTCGCGGCCGAGCTGAACACCGCCGGGATCTGGCTCTCTGCGAGGCACGAGAACGCGATCCGGAGCTCGCGCTTTCCGAGCGCGATGGTGCCGACGCCGTGGTCGTCGAGGAGCCGGACCCGGACCGCGTCCGCCTCCGCGTCCTTCAGCCGGAGGCACATGAAGTACCCCGAGTTGAAGGGGTAGACGTCCCAGCAGTCCGCGTACTCGGGCTTGCGGCACTCCTTCGCGACGACCGCCGCGCGCGCCCGCAGGACGCCGACCTTCTCCGCCTGCTGCGCGCGGAACTCGGGATCGTTGAGCGCCTTCAGCACGACCGACTGCCCGGGGTTGGAGATGTTCGAGACGTACGCGCGGATGAGCCCCGCGGTCTTGTCCTCGAGCGCCTTGTAGGCGGCGGGCGTCCCGTTCTTCACGCCGAAGGTGATGAACCCGACGCGGAGCCCCCAGACGAACTCCTCCTTCGTCGCGCCGTCGATCTTGATCGCGAGGAGGTTGCTCGACGCCTTCGCGAGCCGGCCGAAGAGCGACTCCTTCTCGCACGCGTCGTCGAACAGCATCCCGTAGTACGCGTCGTCGACGCAGACGACGAGCCGCGTCCCCGCCTCGGCCTCCGCGGTGAGCGCCTTCGCGATCGCGTCGGCCTCCGCCTTCGTCGGCGTGTAGCCGGACGGGTTGTTCGGGAAGTTCAGCGAGACGACGAGCTTCTTCCCGCGGAACCTGGCGAGCGCCTCGGTGAAGCCCTTCACGTTGAAGCCGGTGAGCTTCTCGTCGAAGAACGAGTAGTAGCTGAACGGGGCCTCGAGGCGGGTCTCCCAGTTCAGGTTGTAGTTCTCCCAGAGGAGCTCGGAGGAGAGGACCGGGTCGCCCGGGTCGAGGAAGAGATCGCCGACGAGCCCGAGGCCGTGCGTGAGCGCGTTCGTCACGACCGGGTTCGAGATCGGGTGATCCCCGAGCGACGGCGTCTCCTGGCGCTGCTTCTTCGCCCACGCGGCGCGCACGTCGGGCTTGCCGTAGGAGGGCGCGTAGTCGAACACCTCCGCGGGAGTGAGGCCGGAGAAGTACTTGCTGACGCACGCGAGGTGCATCGGCGCGCCGTTCTCGGTCGCGATCCCGACCGTGGCGTTCGCGGTCTTGGCCTTCTGCTTCGCCTCGGCGCCCTGGGCGAGGATGCCCTTCGCGGGGAAGAAGAAGCGCTTGCCGCGGGCGGACAGCATCGAGAGGAGGACCGGACAGTCCTTCTCGAGCGCCTCGTTGGCAGCCTGGGCCAGGGGGTGCAGGGGGGCGGGGCTCATCTGGTTTGCTCCTGTGGTTCGGACGTTCGGGGTCGATCCGGCGGGCGGAGATTAGGTGCATGAGCCGGCGCGAGGGGTCAACACCTTCCGCGTCGCACCGCGTCGGAGCGGACCCGCCCGCCGCCCGCCCTGCGGGCGGGCTAGCATGGGCGAAACCCTCGCCGAGGCCACCGAGCATGACCCCCCGCAACGGCAAGAAGAGCTTCTACGACGAGGCGATGGAGACGTTTCACCGCGCCGCCGATCTCATCGGCCTGAACCCGCGGGTCCGCCTCGAGATCGAGGAGCCCGACTTCGAGCACATCTTCTACGTCACCATCGAGACGCGGGATCGGCTGGTCCCGCTCACCGCGGAGGAGGCCGCGGCGGTGAAGGACGTCCGGCCGTCGTCCGTGAAGGCGGCCGACGCGCTCGAGCCGCTCGCGAACGGCAACTTCGTCCTCCACCGCCGGGCGCTCCTCGAGTCGGACATCGAGCTGCGGCGGGGCGTCATCAACATCCCGCAGAAGGGGCTCTTCCGGGTGCAGAAGGGCGGGCCGCGGAAGTTCAAGGCGTACCGCATCCAGCACAACCAGGTGCGCGGCCCGTACAAGGGGGGCATCCGCTTCCACAAGGACGTCTCCCTCGACCTCTTCAAGACGCTCGCCGCGGACATGACCTGGAAGACCGCGATCGCGGAGGTCCCCTTCGGCGGCGCGAAGGGCGGCATCAAGATCGACCCGTTCAACTACTCGCGCGAGGAGATCGAGCACCTCACGCTCCGGTACGTCTACAAGTTCAAGAAGTTCATGGGGCCGTTCCTCGACATCCCGGCCCCGGACGTCGGCACGAACGGCGAGATCATGGCGTACATGATGCGCCAGTTCACCGACGGCGAGCGCGAGCACCACAAGATGCGCGGCGTCGTCACCGGGAAGGACGTCCGGATCGGCGGGTCGGAGGGGCGCCTCAGGGCGACGGGCCAGGGCGTCGTGTACTGCATCGAGGAGTGGGCGCGGGAGAAGGAGTTCTCGATCTCCGGGGCGCGCGTCCTCGTGCAGGGCTTCGGGAACGTCGGCTCCTCCGCGGCGGAGATCCTCCACGCGCTCGGCGCGCGCATCGTGGCGGTGAACGACGCCAACGGCTCGATCCACCGGGACGAGGGGCTCGACGTCCAGGCGCTGATCCAGCACGTCCACCACAACCCCGCGAACCTCCGCCGGACCGTCGTCGGCTTCCCGGGGGGAAAGGCGATCTCGAAGGACGACTTCTGGCGGGTGGACGCGGACATCTGCATCCCCGCCGCCCTCGGCGAGGAGATCACGGGGGACGTCGCGGAGCGGCTCCGGGTGAGGCTCGTCGCGGAGGGCGCCAACGGCCCCACGACGCGCGACGGCGATCGCGTCCTCGCCGAGCGAAAGATCGACGTGATCCCGGACGTCATCTGCAACGCCGGCGGCGTCACCGTGTCCTACTACGAGTGGCTGCAGAACCAGCGGCTCGAGCACTGGTCCGAGGCCGAGGTGAACGGCCGGCTCGCGGTCGCGCTCAAGAAGAACTACGCGATCATCCGCGACATCGCGCGGGACCGCCCCCAGCGGACGCCCCTGCACGACTCGCGGGGCCTCTGCGTCGGGCGGGCGGTGGACGTCCGCACCGCGGCGATGGTCCTCGCGCTGCGCCGGATCGAGGCGCACTACCTGCTGGAGGGCTTCTCGCAGTAGCCGCCGGCGCTACGCGTCGTCGCCGCAGACCGCGGCGAGGAGCGGCTCGCGGCGAGCGTGCAGCAGCGCCGCGAGCCGGGGGAGCGTCGCCCGGTAGACCCCGAGGCCGGCGAGCCCGAGCGCCGCCCACCCCCCGGGCAGCAGCCACGGCTCGTCGAGCCGGATCGCGGCCAGCACGGGGAGCGCGAACAGCGCGCCTCCGCCCGAGAAGATGGCCATGCCCGCGAACGCCGAGACGGGCGACAGGTGCCCTCCCCGCTGGATCGTGTACGGCGCCGGCCGCGGGTTCACGATCGAGACGACGTTCCCGGCGGCGAGGAACCACGGCGCGATCCCGGCGTGGAGGGCGAGGCCCCCGAGGAGCGCCCAGGACGGCGGCGCCCCGCCGAGCGCGATCCCCGCGCCCGCGCTCGCGGCGAAGAGCGCGAGCGAGAACGCGTACGCGGCGAGGTTCTTCGCGACGAGCACGTCCCGCGGCGCCACCGGCGCGAGGAACCACGCCCGCCCGCCGCCGCGCTCCCAGCCGAACGCGTTCAGCCACAGCGGCTGCGTCGCGAGGTGGGCGTACAGGGCGAACCCGAGGAGCGGCAGCGCGCGCACGACCTCCCCCGCCTCCTTCGGGATCCGGGGCACGAGCTTCCACCCCACGAAGGCGGCGAAGGTCGGGACGACGAGCGCGAGCACGCTCGCGATCGGGTGGCGCAGGACGTACTTCCCCTCCTTCTCGAGGAGCGCCCCGAGCCGCCCCGGGACGCGCCACCCGCCGGTGCCGGTGGCCGCCGCGCGCGGCGCCTGGTCGCCGCCGGAGAGCGCGGCCGAGACCGCGAGCCGGTAGGCGGCCCAGGCCGCGGCGGCTGCCGCGAGGGCGAGGAGGGCGAGCCACCCGACCGCGGCCGGGTACCGCGCGGCGTACAGCTTCACGACCGCCCGCTCGGCGAGCGCCGCCGGGAACGCGATCCACCGCACGACGGCCAGCACCCGGAAGGTCTGGAGCGCCGCGCGCGGGCCGCCGCTCATGAACATCAGGAGCAGCGCCGTGCCGACGTAGACGGAGGCGATCGCGAGCTCCCGCACCCGCCGGCCGCGCAGGAGGCGCGCGAGCAGCTCCTGGAGGAGCGCGACGTAGGACGCGGTCGCGAGGACGAAGAGCAGGTACGCGAGCGCGAGGAGGATGGTCCACGCGCCGGGGCGCGCGAGGGCGCCGCCGAGGAACGCGCCCCCGAGCATCAGGCACCAGAACGCCGCGAACGGGTCGCCCACGACCGACGCGGCGAGCCCGTACCCGAAGACGCGCCCGGGCGGGAGCGGGTACCCGAGGAAGCGGCGGAGATCGAGCGCCTCCCGCTCGGAGACGGAGAGCGAGATCGCGGTCCAGGTCTGCCAGACCCCGAAGAAGAGGGCCGCGACCGCGAGCTCGGCCTGCCTCCCGGCCCCGGAGCGCACCGCCTTCCAGGCGCCGGCGCCGGAGAGCGCCGCGAACACGAGCCCCGCCGGGATCGCGACCGCGAACAGCGCGATGCGCGCGACGAGCTCCGGGACGCCGCCTCTCCCGCGCAGCCGCCTCCACAGGAGGCGCGCGCGGAGCTCCATGAAGGCGAGGAGCGGCGACGGACGCCGCGCGACGGCGGGCGGCGGCGCGGCGCCCGGCACCGCGCTCACGCCGGGCGGCCCTCGCCGAGCCAGGAGAGCCTCTGCGAGGGGCCCCGCTCGTCTCCGACCGTCCGGATGAAGACCTCCTCGAGCGAGGCCGTCCCGCGCACCTCCGCGAGCGTCCCCTGCGCCGCGAGCCGCCCCTGCCGGATGATCCCGACGTGCGTGACCAGGCGCTCGACGACCTCGAGGACGTGGCTCGTGAGGAAGATCGTCATCTCTCCGCGCGCGACGAGATCCTGGAGCAGCTGCCGGATCCCCGCGACCGCGACCGCGTCGATCCCCTCGAACGGCTCGTCGAGGAAGAGGAGCTGCGGCCCGTGGATGAGCGCGCACCCGAGGGCGAGCTTCTTCTTCATGCCGTGGCTGTACTCGCCGACGAGCTTCCCGGCGTCGCCGGTCAGCTCGAGCGCGGCGAGCATCTCGTCCGCTCGCGCCGCGGCGACGCGCCGCTCGAGCCCGTAGAGCTGTCCGTGGATCCGGAGCTGCTCCGCGCCGGAGAGCCGCTCGAACAGCGCGAGGCCGTCCGGCACGACGCCGATCCGGCGCTTCACCTCGACCCCGTCGCGCGACAGGTCCACCCCGAGCACGCGCGCGCGGCCCGCGCTCGGCGCGAGCAGGCCGGTCAGCATCTTGATCGTCGTGCTCTTCCCCGCTCCGTTCGGACCGAGGAACCCGTAGAACGCACCGGCGGGGACGGCGAGCGCGAGGTCCTCCACGGCCGGCCTTCCGTCGAAGAGCCGGGTGAGGCCCTGCGTCTCGATCGCGAGCATGAGCTCCGGATCCTAGTACGCCGGGGGCCCTCGCGCGCCTCCGCGAGGAGCGGCGATCTAGTGGACGTCCTCGGCGGCGGCCGCCGGCTCGCCCTCGTCGGCCTCGAAGTAGAGGAACCGCACGCCCATCCCGCGCAGCGTGAGCGGCCCGCGGTCGGGGACGGGCGTCCTCCCGAGGAGGTGGCACACGTACCGGACCTCGGCGACCGCGCTCATCTCGCCCGACTCCGCCGGGAACGTGATGCGGACCTGTGACCCGATCGGCTGCGGCGATCGCGTCTCCACGAACATCCCCCCCTCGGAGATGTTGCGGGCGATCCCGAGCCCCATCCCGTGCTCCCCTTCGAGATAGACGCGGAACACCTTGTCGAGACGGGTGCCGAACCGGCGGTCCAGCGGCTCGGGATTTCGCGTGTCCTTGCGGGAGAACAGCATGTCGCCTCCAGAGCCGCCGCCGACCGACCAACCAGGGGCAGGATATCTGGTGCGCAGATGTAGTCAAACTCCCGACTTCGGAATACTTGCCTCCACATCCCGAGCCCGTCGATGGGGGGAGCCCGGGTCGGACAGCCGAGCTAGAGTCGCGCGATGAAGATCGTCCGGGCCGCCCTCTCCCTCGCCGCAGCCGTCCTCGCCTCTTCCACCCTCGCCGCTCCGTTCGACGACCTCGCCGCCAAGGCGCAGCGGGTCGAGGCGCTCGAGCCCTTCCTCGCGAGGTACCTCGCCCACTGCACCGACCCGTACGAGAGGGCCGCGTGCGAGCGGAACGTCGCGGCGGCGCGCAAGGCCGTGCAGGGGAAGGCGTTCGCCGTCCGGGTCACGGACGCGGCGCCGCTCGTCCGCACGTCGTTCGAGGGAGAGAAGTTCGTCCTGCTCCTCACGCCCTTCGTGGACGGCGGAGGCGGGTACGCGCTCACGCACGGGGCACCCGCGAAGCAGGACGCGGCCGGTCACCCGGTGGTCGCGCTCATCCCGATCCGCGGGAAGCTTCCGCCCGGCACGCTCGAGATGGAGTTCCAGGGGCCGTTCCGGACCGGCGCCGTCGAGCTCGAGATCGTCTTCATCCCCGAGAAGGCCTGGAAGCTCAAGGGCAAGGGCGCGAGCAGCGAGGTCGAGGGCCTCGGGGCGAAGTTCCTCGGGGTGCGCGTGCTCGACGCGCGCACCGGCAAGGAGATCGCCTCGCGGACGCTGTAGATCCTGCGCTCCTCTCCAGGAGCTGCTACTCCAGGGGCCTCACTGCCGGCCGCCGACCGGCACCGCGATGAACAGGGCGGAGTCCCCGCGGCGGATGCGGAGGAGCGCCATGTCGCCCTCCTTCAGCTTCGCGAGCGCGGCCGCGACGTCCTCGACCTTCTTCGCCGGCTGACGGTTCACCTCGAGGACGACGTCGCCCTGGCGGATGCCCGCGCGCTGCGCGGGGCCGCCCTCCACCACGTCCGCGACCACGACGCCTTCCTCGGCGGGGACGCCGAGCTGGCGCGCGATCTGCGGGGTCATCGGCGCGAGCGACACCCCGAGCTTCGGGCTCTTGTTGGCCTGCTCGCCCCCTCCGCCCTCCTCGTCCTTGCCGCCCGCAGCGGCCTGCCCCTCGTCCTCGGGGCGCTGCGCGACCTTGAAGGCGAGCTGCTTCTTCTCTCCGCCCTTCCGCAGCACGTCGAGCTTCACCTGCTCACCGGGCGGCACGAGCGCGATGGAGCGCGTCAGCTGGCCGGCGGACTCGACCGGCTTCCCGTTCAGCGCGACGACGAGGTCCCCGGGCTGGACGCCGGCCTTCGCGGCCGGGCCGCGCGGGACGACGTTCTGCACGAGCGCGCCCTTCGTCCCCACCGCGAGGCCGAAGGCCTGCGCCAGGTCCGGCGTCAGGTCGCCGACCTGCACCCCGAGGTAGCCGCGGGTGACCTTGCCCTTCTCGCGGAGCTGCGGCAGCAGCGACTTCGCGAGGTCGATCGGGACCGCGAAGCCGATGCCCTGCCCCACGTCGGGGCGGACGATCGCGGTGTTGATGCCGATCACCTCGCCGCGGAGGTTGAACAGCGGGCCGCCGGAGTTGCCGGGGTTGATCGCGGCGTCGGTCTGGATGAAGTCGTCGTAGGTGCCGCCGGGGTTGATGCCGGAGCGGTGCTTCGCCGAGACGATGCCGAGGGTGGCGGTGTCGCGGAGGCCGAGCGGGCTGCCGAGCGCGAGCACGAAGTCGCCCTGGCGGAGCGCCTCGGAGTTGCCGAGCACCACCGTCGGCAGCTCCTTGGGCGGGTTCTTCAGCCTGATGAGCGCGACGTCGGTGAGCTGGTCCTTGCCGACGACGGTCGCGACGAACTGGCGGCCGTCCGACAGCATGACCTGGATGTCCGTCGCGTCCTTCACGACGTGGTTGTTCGTGAGGATGAAGCCCTCGCCGTTCAGGATGAAGCCGGAGCCGAGCGACTGGCCGCGGAACTCCTGCGGCGCCTCGGGCATCGGCCGCCCGAAGTACCGCTCGAAGAAGTCCTCGAACCCCTCCTGCCCGTGCGGACCGCCCCGCGGCATGCCCTGGCCGCCGCGCGGGTGCTTCGTCACCGTCGTGGTGGAGATGTTCACGACCGCCGACTTCAGGCGCTCGATGAGCGGCGCGAGCGAGGTCTGGACCGGCACCTGCGCCTCCGCGGCCGGGGCGGTCTGCTGCGCGGCCTCGCGGAACAACGCCTCGCTGCCGCGGGCGGGCAGCGGGCGCGCCCTGCGGCCCCGTCGCGGCGACGCCGTCGCGCGAGCAGGCGAGTACCGCTGCGGTGAGAGCGAACGCCAGGGTTCGACGCAGGGTCCGGTGCATGTGCTGTTTCCCCTCTGCGGCTTGGATGAAATGCGAGCCGATGGTCGTCACTTCGACGTTTGGACGGGAATTCTATTCCCGAAGATTGCCCCGGGTGGGGCGATTGAAGGGGGCCCTTCTCCCACGGTCACGCCTGGGCGAGGCGGCCGACCCGCACCCGGGCAGGGCGCAGCGTCCGATCCCCGATGCGCCAGCCGGCCCTCACCTCCTGGACCACGACGCCGTCCTGCTCGGCGCTCCCCACCGCGACCGTGTCGACGGCCTCGGCGACGCGAGGATCGAACCGCTGCCCCGCCACCGAGATCCGGACCGCGCCGAGCTCGGCGATCCGCTTGTGCAGGGCCCCGAGCGAGAGGCGGACCCCGTCGACGAGCCCGCGGACCGCGTCACCGCCGGCCTCCGCTCCGCCGAACGCCGCCAGCGCCCGCTCGAGGTCGTCGGCGGCCTCGAGCAGCGCCTGCGCGACGCCGGCGCGCTCCGCCTCGATCAGCCGCACCTTCTCGCGCTCCAGCCGCAGCCGGAAGCTCTTGTTGTCCTCCAGGAGGGCGGCGTACGCGCGGGAGAGCTCGTCGATGCGCGCAGCCTGCTCGGCGAGGCGCCGATCGCGGTCGTCGTCGGGGGCACCGGCGGCCTGCTCCCCCTGCTCCTCGAGCGCACCGCCCGGCTCGAGCGGTTCACCCTCCGGCGTGAACCGGCGACGATCGGTCACCTTCACCTGAGGCTCGCCGCCGCTGGCGGACGGGTCCGGGCGTTCTTCGGCCATGTCGTTGCGACCTCCGGCGGCGAACCTAAGCACCCGCCAGGGCGTGTCAAATCGGTGCGGGCGCCGTGCGCGGCACGGCGAGCTCTCACGGGCCTGGCGTATGCCCGCCCGGCGGCTCGCGCGGCACGTCGACCGAGGTCGCCGCCGCGGTCCAGGATCTCGACCCCCGCGGCGCGCAAGCTGTAGAAGAGGAGCCACCGCTCCGCGGGCGAGAGGCTCCCCGGCGGCAGGGCGCGATCGATCTCGTCGAGCGTCAGCGTCCCGCGCTTGATCCCGAGCTGGAAGAGCGCCTTGCGCGCCTCGTGGCTCTCCGATCCGCCCTTCATTCCGGATCTCCCGGGAGCGTCCGCCCCGAAGCCTGCGGCACCACCCACGTCGCGAGCCCCTCGCGCGGGGCCGCGGAAGGGTGGTTCGGGTTCTCGGGGGGCGCCTCCTCGTGCCCGGGCCCCTCGATCGTCCCGGGCCGCACGACCTTCGGACCCCACAGCCGCTCGATCTCCTCCTCCTCGACGACCTCCGCGGTGAGGAGGCGCGCGGCGAGCATGTCGAGCTTGTCCCGGTTGCCGTGCACGAGCTCGCGGGCCCGCTCCTGCGCGTCGAGCACGAGGGACTGGACCTCGCGATCGATCTCGAGGGCCGTCTGGTCGGAGTACGGGCGCTGCTCGAACCCCTTCAGCCCGAGGAACCCGGGTCCGTGCTCGTCTCCGAGCGCGACCGGGCCGAGGCTGACGCTCATCCCGTAGTCGCGCACCATCATCCGCGCGAGCGCGGTCGCGTGCTGCAGGTCGTTCGAGGCGCCGGTGGACGGCTCGCCGAAGACCTCCTCCTCGGACACGCGCCCCCCCATGAGCCCGGCCATGCGGTCGCGCAGCTCGCTCCGCGTGAGCAGGTAGCGATCCTCGATCGGCAGCTGGAGCGTGTACCCCAGGGCGCCGACGCCGCGCGGGATGATCGAGACCTTCGAGACGCGGTCCGCGAAGGGGAGCATCCAGGAGACGAGCGCGTGCCCCGCCTCGTGGAAGGCGACGATCTCCTTCTCGCGCTCGTTGATCCGCCGGCTCTTCTTCTCGAGCCCCGCGACGACGCGCTCGATCGCCTCCTCGAACTCGCTCCGGGTGACGTGGTTCTTGTTCCGCCGCGCCGCGAGCAGCGCCGCCTCGTTCACCACGTTCGCGAGATCGGCGCCCGCGAAGCCCGGCGTCCGCGCGGCGACCGCCCGCAGGTCGACGTCGGGTCCGAGCTTCACGTGCTTCGCGTGGATCTGGAGGATCTTCTCGCGGCCGCGCTTGTCGGGGCGGTCCACCAGCACCTGCCGGTCGAAGCGGCCCGGGCGCAGCAGCGCGGGATCGAGGATCTCCGGGCGGTTCGTCGCGCCCATGACGATGAGGTTCGCGCGGGCGTCGAACCCGTCCATCTCGGCGAGCAGCTGGTTCAAGGTCTGCTCGCGCTCGTCGTGCCCGCCGATCATGCCCGAGTTCCGCGACTTCCCGAGCGCGTCGAGCTCGTCGATGAACACGATGCACGGCGCCTTCTGCTGCGCCTGCGCGAACAGATCGCGCACCCGCGCCGCGCCGACGCCGACGAACATCTCGACGAACTCGGAGCCGGAGAGCGAGAAGAACGGGACGCCCGCCTCGCCCGCGGTGGCGCGCGCGAGGAGCGTCTTCCCGGTGCCGGGCGGGCCGACGAGCAGCACGCCCTTCGGGATCCGGCCGCCGAGGCGCCGGTACTTCTCCGGCGTCTTGAGGAACTCGACGATCTCCTCCAGCTCCTCGACCGCCTCGTCGATGCCCGCCGCGTCCTCGAACGTCACGCCGGTGTCCGGCTCCATGTGGACGCGCGCGCGCGTCTTGCCGAACGCCATCACGCCGGGGGGACCCTGGCCCATCTGCCCCGACATCCGGCGCATCATCCAGGCCCAGAACAGGAGCCCGAGGGCGACGGGCGCGACCCAGACCCAGAACAGGTCGCCCATGCCTCCGCCCGACACGGCGTCGTAGGCGACCCCGGCCTTCTCGATCTCCTGCACGAGGTCGTCGCCGCCGCCCGGGACGCGCGTCGCCATGTACGGCAGCGCCTGGCCGCCCTTGTCCCCCTCCGCCTCGACGCCCTTCGGGATCCCGCGGACCCAGTCCGGGCCGACGACGACGCGCTCGAACGAGCCCTGGCGCACCATCTCCTTGAACTGCGAGGCGGGGATGCGGCGGACGCCGACGTCCTGGAACGCACGGAACAGGAACACCGCGAGCGCGATGAGCACGAGCCACGCCGCCGGAGAGGCGAGCGGGATCCTCGGCCCACGCCCCCGCTCGGTGCGCTGGCCCTGGGCCTTCTTGTCGTCCGCCGGCACGCAGCCTCCCCGCACCCTTCCCGAGCAATCTGTGCATGCCGAGGGGGCGGGCAACGCGCTGCGGAGGGACGGAGCAGCCCCCGAACGAGAGGCCGCCCGGAGCGTTCGGAGGGCGTGCGTCCGGCCGGGCGCGCGCGCTAAAGGCCGAGCAGTTTCGCGATGCTCTTCTCGTCGGCGGGCGGGAACTCGTACTGATCGAGCTCCTCCGGACGGACCCACTCGTGCGCGTGGACGCGGACGTGGCGGATCGGCCCCGAGACGAGCCGGCAGCGGTACACGCAGAAGTCGATGTCGTAGCCCTCGTACGCGTGCTCGACGTGGATGGAGCGCTCGCCCACCTCCACCGTGATCCCCATCTCCTCGTTCAGCTCGCGCGCGAGCGCGGCCTGATCGGTCTCGCCGGGCTCGACGCGGCCGCCCGGGAACTCCCACAGGAGCGGCAGCGACGCCGTGGGCGGACGCTGGGTGATGAGGTAGCGGCCGTCCTTCTCGATCATCGCTCCGACGACCCGGATCTTCCGCCTCATCGACGTCTCCTCGGCCTCGGCCTCGTGCTCCGTGCTCGGCGCCCCGGACCCCGCGCGGTACGTCGCACGCGCGGAGAGGGCGCGTGAATTGTAGAATCGCCGTCTCATGGCGTCCATCCGCTTCCTCGGCGCAGCCGGGACCGTCACGGGGTCGCGCTTCCTCGTCGAGTGGGGCGCCTCCCGCGTGCTCGTCGACGCCGGGCTCTTCCAGGGCCCGAAGGAGCTGCGCCTCCGGAACCGCGCCGCCTTCCCGGTGGACCCCGCCTCCATCGACGCGGTCGTCCTCACGCACGCGCACCTCGATCACACCGGCGCGCTGCCGCAGCTCGGCCGCGACGGCCTGCGCGCGCCCGTGTTCTGCACCCCCGCGACCCGGGACCTCGCGGGGCTGCTCCTCCCCGACTCCGGGCGGCTCCAGGAGGAGGAGGCCCGCTACGCGAACCGCAAGGGCTACTCGAAGCACGCGCCTTCCGCCGCCCCGCTCTACACCGAGCAGGACGCGCTCGCCGTGCTGCGCCGCCTCTCGCCGGTCTCGTACGAGGCGCGGCGCGAGGTCGCGCCGGGGATCGCGATCCGCTTCCACCGCGCGGGCCACATCCTCGGGAGCGCCACGGTCGAGGTGGAGCTCGCGGGCCCCGCGCCGAGGCGGCTCCTGTTCAGCGGCGATCTCGGGCGCTACGGCGCGCCGATCCTCCCCGACCCCTCCCCGGGCGTCGTCGCCGACGTCCTCGTCCTCGAGAGCACGTACGGGGGGAAGCGCCACGAGGCCGGCTCCGCCGAGGCGGCGCTCCGCGCCGAGGTCCTCCGGGCGGTCGAGCGGGGCGGCGCGCTGATCGTGCCCGCGTTCGCCATCGGCCGGACGCAGGAGGTGCTGTTCGCGCTGCGCGCGCTCGAGGCGCGCGGCGAGATCCCGGAGCTGCCCGTGTTCGTGGACTCCCCGATGGCCGTGGACGCGACGCCCATGTTCCTCGCGCACCGCGAGGACCACGACGACGAGATGGCGGCGCTCCTCGCCTCCGGCAAGGGGCCGCTCCGGCCCGCGCGGCTCAAGTTCGCGCGCCAGGTGGAGGAGTCGAAGGCGATCGACGCGGTGCGCGGGCCGTGCATCGTGCTCTCCGCGTCGGGCATGGCGACGGGCGGCCGCGTCCTCCACCACCTCGCCCACCGGCTGCCGGACCCGCGCACGACCGTGCTCCTCGTCGGCTACCAGGCGGCGGGCACGCGCGGCTGGTCGCTCCAGAACGGCGCCGCGACCGTGCGGATGCACGGCGAGGACGTGCCGGTTCGCGCGCACGTCGCCTCGATCACCGCGTTCTCCGCGCACGCCGACGAGGCCGAGATCGTGCGCTGGCTGGGGACGTTTCCCTCGCCGCCCGGCCGCACCTTCCTCGTCCACGGCGAGCCGCCCGCGCTCGCCGCGGCGAAGGAGCGCATGGCCGCGCTCGGCTGGCCCGCCCACGCGCCGGGCCACCTCGAGGAGGTGGCCCTGTGATCGCGCCGGTCGCCCCGCCGCCCCCGCCGCGGCCGGAGCTGGCCGGCGGTCCGCGGGCGGCGCTCGTCCTCGCCGGCGGCGGAGCGCGCGGCGCGTACGAGGCGGGGGTGATGCGGTACCTCCGCGGGGACCTCGCGGAGTCGCTCGGGTTCCAGCCGCGGCTCGATCTCCTCTGCGGGACCTCGATCGGCGCGGTGAACGCGTGCTTCCTCGCGTCCCTCGCGGATCGCCCCGAGGAGCAGGGCGAGAAGCTCGTCGAGGTCTGGCGCTCGCTCCGCCTCGAGGACGTCTTCCACTGGAGCGCGCTGCGGCTCGCGTCGCTCCCGCTCTACGTCTGGCGCCAGCTCAGGGCCACGCGGCTCCGCCAGGTCTCCTGGCGGATCTCGGACTTCCTCTGGCCCGAGGCGCTCGCGGGCGTGGTCGAGCGGGGCATCGACTGGGAGCGGCTCCACCGGAACGTGCGCGCCGGGCACCTCCAGGCGCTCACGGTCACCGCGACGGACCTCGGCACGGGACGCGCCGTCGTGTTCGTCGAGACCGCCGGGTCGCTGCCGCCCTGGAGCCGCGACCCGCTCGTGGAGGTGCGGGCGCGCGACATCGCCCCCGCGCACGCGCTCGCGTCCGGGGCCATCCCGCTCCTGTTCCGGCCGGTCCCGATCGAGGGCTCGTGGTTCGTGGACGGCAGCGTCCGGCAGAACGTGCCCCTCGCGCCCGCGATCCGGCTCGGCGCGGAGCGGATCCTCGTCGTCTCGCTGCGCCAGCAGGCGCGCTCGGGGCCGCCCCCGCTCCCCCCGAACCGGGAGCCGCCGACGACGGCGGCCCAGCTCGGCCGGATCCTGAACGCGCTCCTGCTCGACCACACCGACTACGACCTCGAGCGGCTCCGCAAGATCAACGACATCGTCGCGCAGGGCCGGCGCGCCTTCGGGCCCGCGTTCGCGGAGAGCCTCTCCGCGCTGTCGGCGGACGGCCTCGGCGCGCCGATGCGGGAGGTCCACGACCTCGTGATCCGCCCGTCGCGGGACATCGGCCTGCTCGCCCGCGAGCACGCGGAGCGGCGCGTGCGCCGGCTCAGGCGCGGGACGCTCGCCTCGCGGCTCCTCCGGCGCGCGGCGGCGGACGCGGGGGCGTCCCAGGACGGCGCCGCGGATCTGGCGAGCTACCTGCTCTTCGACCGCGAGTACGCCGACGAGCTCATCGCGCTCGGGTGGGCCGACGCCCGGGCGATGCGGCCGGAGCTCGTCGAGTTCTTCGGGGCGCCGGGCGAGGCGGACGCGAAGAGCGCGTAGCTACGCCGCCTGCGGGTAGGAGCCGAGCAGGTAGAGGCGGTGCACGAGCGCGCGGACGCCGGCGAGCGCCTCCGCCGCGCCGGGCTCGAGCCGGTGTCGCTCGAAGTCGAGGAAGAAGACGTAGTGCCCGAGCGCCTCCTTCATCGGGCGGCTCTCGACCTTCGACAGGTTGATCCCGCGGCGCGCGAACTCGCCGAGCACCTCGTAGAGCCCGCCCGGCCGGTCGCGATCGAGCGTGAACGCGACGCTCGTCCGGTCGCGCCCGGTCGGCGCCTCGTCGGCCTGCGCGAGCAGGACGAAGCGGGTGACGTTCTCCTCCACGTCCTGGATCGAGTCGGCGAGCACCACGAGCCCGTACCGCTCGGCCGCGGCCCGGGAGCCGATCGCGGCGGCGGCCTGCTCCCCGCCCGCGACCCGCCTCGCGGCGTCCGCCGTCGAGTGCGCGGGCTCGAGCGAGGCGCCGGCGAGCCGCTCGCGCAGGAACTTGCTGCACTGCCCGATGGGCTGCGGGTGCGAGATGACGCGCTTCACGTCCTCGAGCCGCGTGCCCGGCCGGGCGAGCAGGTGCTGGCGCACCGGGAGGAGCACCTCGCGGCGGATGAGCGGCCCGGGCTCGTGGACGAGGAGGTCGAGCGTCGCGCCCACGCTCCCCTCGATCGAGTTCTCGATGGGGAGGAGCGCGCCGTCCACCTCGCCGCGACGGAGCGCGCGGTAGGCGTCCGCGAAGGTCTGCTGCGGCACCGGCTCGTCGCCGCGCGCGAGATCGCAGCGCGCGACGGCCTCCTCGCTGAACGTGCCGGGCGGACCGAGGTACGCGATTCGCATCGGCGTCTTCTACCACGCGGGCGGCCGTGCCGCCCCGTCAGGGAGCGGACTTCCGCGCCAGCGCCGAGACCGCGTCGAGGAGCTCGCGCATCCCGAACGGCTTGAACAGCACGAGCTCGACCCCGGGCAGGCGGCGCACGCTCGCCGCCCGGACTCCGGTCGTGACGACGACCCGCACGGCCCGCAGCGTCGGCTCGGACCGGAACCGCTCGAGCACCGTGGCGCCGTCCGTGTCGGGCAGCATGAGATCGAGCACCACCACGTCCGGCGGGGTGGCTCGCGCGACCCGGAGGGCGTCGGCGCCGTTCGCCGCCACGTCGACGTCGTATCCCTCGCTCGCGAGCGCATCGGACACGACGTCCCGCTGCAGGTCGTTGTCGTCGACCACGAGGACTCGCGCGTGGGTCACGGGAGAGGACTACAACGTCCGCACGAGGGCCGGCAGGTCCCTGACGTGTTCGAGGACGTGGTCCGCGTGCGGGGCGAGGATCTCCCGGCCGCACGCGCCCCACGGGGCGGCGACCGAGACCGCGCCCGCAGCGCGCGCGGCGACGAGGTCGTGCGGGGAGTCCCCGACGAGCAGGCCCTCGGCGGGAGGCCGCCCGAGCCGCGAGAGCGCGAGCAGCACCGGCTCGGGGTGCGGCTTCGCGTTCGCGCACGAGTCGGCGCCGACGATCGCGGTCACGTACGGCAGCATCGCGACGTGTCCGAGGGTCCGGAGGGCGCCCTGCTCGACCTTCGCGGTGACGACCCCGATCGGGTGACCGATCCCGGACAGCTCGCGGACGACCTCGAGCGCGCCCGGAAACGCCCGCGTCCGGTCGTCGTGGTTCGCGATCCAGAACGTCCGGTACCGCTGGAGCAGCGGCTCGACGTCGTCCGCCCGGTCGGCGAACGCGAGGAGCTGGGCACGGAGGGGCGTCCCGATGCCCGCGATCCACTCGGCGTCGGTCGGGCAGCGCCCGTACCCGTCGAACGCGTGACGCACCGCTTCCAGGATGAACGGGACCGTGTCCACCAGGGTCCCGTCCAGGTCGAAGAGGATCGCCATGGGACGGGTCCGCGACAAGGGACCGCGATGATAATGCAAAATCCCCCCTTGCATCTGCGCGCGCATGGCTAATTTTCCCGCATGACGGGCGCGGCAATCGTGCGCTGGGAGAGCGCGGGGGCGATCGTGCTAGCGATCCACGGCGCCTTCGATGGTGCGTCGGCCTGGTCGCTGCGGCACGCGATGGACGACTCGCCCGCGCTCACGTTCATCGTGGACCTCACGCACGCGGTCGAGGCGTGCGACTTCGCGGCGGTGCTGCTCTCCACCTGGGCGAGGGCGCGGCCGGCGAAGCGGCTGCGGTTCCGGGCGGGCGCTCCGGAGCACGTCACCCTGCTCGAGGCGCACGGGCTCGAGGTGATCGAGGACGGGGAGGACGCGCTCTCTCCGGACGTCGGCGTTCCGCTCCCTCGGTCCGCGTCGCCGTCCGGCGTCCCCGTGTAGCGAGCGATCGAGCGGAAGCCGGGGCTTGTGCCCGGACGGCCTCCCTGCTGTCATGCGCCGATGCTCGAACGTCTTCGCGACATGCTCCGCTCCGCGGAGTGCTCCCGCCTCCTCACCCGGGGGATCAAGTACTACCGGAAGGGCGACCTCGCCGACGCGCGCGCCAGCGCTCGACGAGGTGCTCGCCGTCAAGTACGTGGGGCGCGAGAGCGAGTCGCAGCGGACGCACCGGAGCTCGGTCCGCCTCATCGCCGTCACCCTCCGCGCCGAGGTGGCGGCCAAGCAGGGCGACAAGGCCGTCGCGCGCGCCTCGATCGAGGAGGGATTCGCGCTCTGGCGCGAGACGCAGGAGCACCCCGTCGCCATCGGCATCCGGAGCTCCGAGGCGTGGGCGTCCTGGGAGAAGTGGGCGCGCAAGTGGCTCGAGGACGCGCGCGCCGGCGCCTGATGTCATGGGGGAGCGGACGCCCCCCAACTGGAGGGCTGACCAAAGAGCGCAACCGGCCCTACAGGTAGTTCGTCCGTCCAGTGACGTTTCGCTCCCGCCGGCCGTGTGGGACGCCAAGCGATAGACGGAACACTGCGCCACGCGACGTGCCCCCAAGGTGCATCGCGGTGATGCAGCGAACGGTCGACCGCGAGGGCCCTGAACAAGCGATTGTCAGGGCCCCTCGTGTATCGGCGGCGGGTTGTGGAGTCCGGGCCGCACGTGCTCTCATCGACGCGTGCAGGACCGAGGCTGTCGTGGCTGACGCCGACCGGCCGATCGCGGCGCTCCTGTTCGCGTGGGCGCTCGTCGATCTCCTGCAGATCCCGCTGGTCCTCGCGGTGTTCCTCTCGGTCCGCTTCTCGCGGCGGCTGGGCGGCGCCTGGAAGTCGGTCGCGGTCGCCTTCGGCGGGTACACCGCCTGGGTGATCGGGACCGCGCGGATCGTCCCGTACTCGCCGAGCGGGTTCGTGGTGCTCCTGTTCGGCATGCTCCTCGACCCGCGCCGGGAGACCCCCGCGGAGCGGGCCTGGCTCCTCGGGGCCGGCGTCGCCGTCGCGCTGTTCTGGGCGGTTCCGGTCGCGCTGGCGTGGCGGTTTCTTCGACGAGGCGCTGCGCCGCCCCGGTGACCTGCGCGACCCCGGGCGCGGAGCGCGGCCCCCCGCCGCGCGCTAAGCAAGAAGACCTCTGGAGGTATGACATGGACGTGAGCCGGATCCGGACCGCCGTCGCCGCCGCGGGTGTGCTGCTCGCCGTGGCCGCGTGCGCCGGCGAGGCGAGGAAGGAGCCGTTCGCGCTCGTCTCGATGGACGAGGTCGAGCGCATGCTGGCGCAGTCCGGCGTGTTCGTCGTCGACGCGAACCCGAAGGACGTGTTCCAGAAGAACCACCTCCCCGGCGCGCGCTGGTGGCGGTCGGCGGCGCTCGCGCAGATCCTGCCCCCGGAGAAGGACCGCCCCGTCGTCTTCTACTGCGCGAGCCCCAGCTGAACGTCGAGCCACGACGCGGCCCGTGAGGCTGCGAAGCTCGGCTACTCGAACGTGTTCGTCATGGCCGACGGCATCCGCGGCTGGGTCAAGGCGGGGAAGCGCGTCGAGACCGGCGGGTCGTGAGCGGCGCCGGGGCCTCGAAACGAAAACGGGGTCGGCGGAGCGGATCCGCCAACCCCTTGTGGGCGCTGCAGGTTTCGAACCTGCGACCCCAGCCGTGTGAAGGCTGTGCTCTACCGCTGAGCTAAGCGCCCGGTGCTGCGAGGCCGCGGAGTATGCCGTTGGCCCCCCGAATCTGTCAACGGAATCGGAGCTTTCCGAGCGCTACGTGGCGCCGCCGGAGCCGCCCTCGTCTCGGCCGCGCGCTCCCTCCGCCCGCTCCCGCTCGCGCTCCAGCTTCTCGGCGAGCTCGCGGGCCTTCCGCTTGATGCGCGCGAGCTGCTTCGCGAGCTCCTGGTAGTCCTGCCGGCCCGGGATGCCGGCGGCGGCCATGAGCTTCTCCTGGACCTGCTCGACGCGCTGCCGCCCGCGCTGCGCCATCCCGACGGCGCGGGCGAGGACGTCCTGACCGCGCGGATCGGAGAGCACCCTCTCCGCCGCCTGCGAGACGAGGCGCGTCCCCGCGTCGAAGAGCCTGCCGCCGATCCCCTTGCCACCGTCGTCGACCGCCATGTCGTCCTCTCCTACGGGAGCTCCGTCGGCACCGCCCGCAGCGCCGCGTCGATCACGTACCGGTAACCCGCCCGCCGGACGAGCGCCTCGAGATCGCCCTCCACCCGGACGCGCCCGGACAGGGCCGCCTGGACGGGATCGCCGCCCGCGAGGAGCGAGCGCCACACCCGATACGGCGCCCGCATGACGTACGCGGGCTCGAGCTCGAGCACCTCGTCGTCGTCGGCGAGGAGTCGCCACCGCGCGACCCGCCCGCGCTCCTGCTCCACGTGGACCGCGAGCGTCCGCGGGAAGGCGGGAGGCTCGGCGACGACGACCAGGGCGGCGTCGCGCGCGAGGCCGTCGAGCGCGCGAGCGAGGTCGGGCTGCGCGTTCACGGCCGCGACGAGCGCCTCGATCCACTCCCTCGACCCGAACCTCATGGCGACGCCGCTAGCCGCGCTTCAGCCAGCCGAAGATCCCGCCGCGCTTCTCCGTCTCGCTCGCCCCCGGTGCCTGCGCTCGCGAGGCCTCGCGCCGCTTCGCCTCCTCGGCGAGCGCCTTGCGCAGCGCCTCCGGCGTGTCCTTCGTCGCGAGGCCGATCTGCGTCATGCCCTTCACCGGGTCGTCGAAGCTGACCTTGAGCAGGCACTCCTCGTCGAGCTTGAAGTCGATGCGGCGGCCGGTCGCCGCGGCGGGGAGCCGGATCGAGCCGAGGAACTCGTTGTCCACGATGAGGTCGGACTCTCCCTGGTAGATGTCGATCTCGATCGGCTGGCCCGGCTCGCGGGGCGGCGGCAGGCGGAAGCTCTTCGTGGAGGGGATCGTCTGGTTCTTCTCGAGGATCCGGCGGAAGTGGTTCGCCGGGGTCGCGATGCCGATCGGCATCGAGAGCACGTCCACGAGCGTGACGGAGTCGATGCTGTCGAGCGAGTCGCCGAGGAGCGCGGCGCCGAGCGCGACGCACTCGTCCGGGTGGACGCCCTTGCGCGCCGGTCGCCCGAAGTGCTCCTGGATGTTCTGCTGGACGAGCGGCATGCGGCTCTGCCCGCCGACCAGGATGATCTCGTCGATCTCGTCCGGCCGGATGTTCCGCTCCCCGAGCACCTGGTCGCACAGCGCGAAGGTCCGGTCCACGAGGTCCTGGGTCAGGTCGTTCAGCTGCTGCCGGGAGAGCTGCATCCGGACGTCGAGCGGGCGGCCCTTCTTCTCCTCGATGTAGGGCAGGTCGATCGCGACGTTCGGGATGAGGGAGAGGTCGATCTTCGCCGCCTCGGCGCCCTTCTTCACGCGCTGCAATGCGATGGGCGACTGCGCGAGGTCGATCTTGTGCTGCCGCCAGAAGTCCTCGAGGACGAAGTCGATGATCCGGTTGTCGAAGTCCACGCCGCCGAGGAAGGTGTCGCCGCCCGTCGCGAGGACCTCGAACACGTTCCCGGACAGCTGCAGCACCGACACGTCGAAGGTCCCGCCGCCGAGGTCGTAGACGAGCACCTTCTGGTCGAGCCCGCGCGAGAAGCCGTAGGCGAGGGCCGCCGCGGTGGGCTCGTTCACGATCCGCTTCACCTCGAAGCCGGCCAGCGCGCCCGCCTGCCTGACCGCGAGCCGCTGCGCGTCGGAGTAGTACGCGGGCACCGAGATGATCGCCTCGTCGATCCTCTTCTGGAGGAAGGCCTCCGCGATCTTCTTGATGTGCGCGAGCACCATCCCGCTGATCTCGGGGAGGGTGTGGACCTTGTCCCCGAGCAGCACGGCGGCGTCGCCCCCGGGCCCCTCGACGATGTCGTACGAGTAGTAGTTCCGGAGCTCCTGTACGACCTTGGAGTTCCACTTGCGGCCGATCAGGCGCTTCGCGCCGTAGATCGTGTTCTTCGGGTTGGTGACGAGCTGGTCCTTCGCGACGCCGCCGACGAGGACGTCCCCGCGCTCGGAGAGCGCGACCACCGTCGGGAGGATGAGGCTGCCGCGGTCCGTCGGGACCACCTTCGGGATCCGGCTCCGGACGTGCGCGACGCAGGCGTTCGTCGTCCCGAGGTCGATTCCGATGATCGGCTTCTCGCGCGGCCCCGCCATGCCCGATCCCTTAGCACGGAACCGACCGCGACCCGAGTGATGTACCGAAGATGCGGCACACGTCGGATGCTTCCCACCCCCGCTCCGATCGTGGGACGCTGGCGGACGACGCGGCGGGCGCTCCACGAGCGCCCGGCCGGCGCACGGGGGAGCGGTCATGAAGCGATCGATCGTCGCGGCGGTGGCGCTGGGACTCGCTGCGTGCGGCGGCGGCGAGCGGGTCTCGACGCGGAGCTCGGTCGGGCCGGTGACGATCGTCCCGCTGGTCGGCGACCCGAGCTGCGCCGGCGCGGCCACGCAGCTCGGGATCCTGACCCCGTTCCTGCAGGTGAGGTCGGGGAGAGACCCGCGCGGCACCTTCGCGTCGTCCCTGGCCGGCTACGACTTCGTCGCGACGGTGACCCCGGACGGCAGCAGCTTCGACTGGTCCGCCACGACCGGCGTGGACCTCGTCATCGCGCGCGGCCCCGAGGGCGCGGTCGCGTACGTGTACGACCCCGAGGCGACCGAGGGCGTCGGGCTCGCGCCTCCCCCACCCCTGGTGGACGGCGCCACGACGCTCGGGCGCGTCACCTTCTGCTTCGACTTCGAGCTGATGGTGACGCGGAGCGCGGACGCCTCGCTCTCGCGGGGCGCGAGCTGGCAGATCGCGAAGGGCGCGACCGCGGACGCGCTCACGCTCGCGGCCGGAGAGACCTTCGCCGTCGAGTACGCGGTGACGGTGACCGCCACGTCCGCGGACTCGGGCTGGGCGGTCGAGGGCGTCGTCACGATCGCGAACCCCGCCCCCGAGTTCATCCCGTTCCAGGAGTCCTGGACCGGCGACGCGTGCCTCGTCTCGGCCACCGAGGAGCTCGGGGGCGGCCTCTCGGTCCCGCTCGACTGCGGCGTGACGTTCCCGTACGTGCTCCCCCCGGGTGGCACGCTCGGCTGCACCTACGCCGCGTCGCTGCCGGACGGCACCCCTCGCGCGAACGTCGCGCGGGTGACCACGAGCCACACCTGCGACGTGGGCTCCGGCGCCGCGCCGGGGAGCGTGGACTTCGGGACGGCGCGGGTGGACCTGCTCCCCTCCTGCGTCGAGGTCACCGACTCGCTCATGGGGACCCTGGGCTCGGCCTGCGCGCCGGGCGAGACGACCTTCCGGTACGCGCTCCCGATCGGACCTTACGCGGCGTGCGGCGACTTCAGCGTGTCGAACACCGCGACGTGGGCGTACCCGGAGGCCCTGCCCGGCGGCTCGGCGACCCACACCCTCGCGGTCCAGGTGCCCTGCGGCGGCGGTGGCGGGTGCACGTACACGCAGGGATACTGGAAGACGCACACGCCGCTCGGCTGCGAGGTGGCGCCGACGAGCCCGCGCTGCGTCGCGTGGCCCGTGAGCGGGCTGGCGCTCGGCTCGGTCGGCTACGACGTCGCGCAGCTCGTCGCGATCCTCGACACCCCCGTGAAGGGGAACGGCCTCGTCGCGCTCGCGCACCAGCTCATCGCGGCCAAGCTGAACGTCGCGAACGGCGCGGACGCGAGCGCCGTGGCGGCCGCGATCGCGGCGGCCGACGCGCTCGTCGCCGGGCGGATCGTGCCTCCGGTCGGGGCCGGCCGCCTCGCCTCGAGCGCCACGAGCGCGCTCACCGCGACCCTCGCGAGCTTCAACGAGGGGACGATCGGTCCGGGCCACTGCGGGGAGTGCGGGGCGCCGCCACCGGCGGCCCCGTAGGATCGGCCTCGCGCCCGGCGTCCTCCGGCGGAGCCTCGCCGAAGAGCGCCGGGACGACCCGCGCGTCGCGGGCCGCGAGCCGGGGGAGCCCCGGCGCGGGCGGCAGCGAGGCGGCCGCGATCCCGGGATCGTCGAGCTGCCAGCGCTCGAACAGCTCGGGCTCGCGCGGCGGCAGCTCCTCGAGGAACCGGGACGCCTTCATGACGATCCGCTCGCGGTCGCGCGGCGCCGCGACGAGCGGGTACGTGAGGTAGAGCTCGTCCTTCGCCCGCGTGCAGGCGACGTAGAACAGCCGCCGCTCCTCCTCCTCGCCGTCCCGGTCCTTCAGCGCCTGCGCCGACGGGAAGCGCCCGTCCGCGAGCCACACCACGAAGACGGCCCGCCACTCGAGCCCCTTCGCCTGGTGCACCGACGAGAGCACCATCTTCTCGTCCGGCTCGCCGCCCTCCGAGACCGTCTCGGCGGAGAGCTCGGTGAGGAGCGCGATCTCGGAGAGGAACGCCTCCGTGTCCTCGTACCCCCGCGCGTACTCCGCGAGCTGGCGCAGGTCCTCGATCCGCGTGTCGGCGTTCAGGTGCTCGGCGCGGAGGTACTCCTCGTACCCCTCCGCGAGCACCTTCTCGATCGCCTCGCCCGGCAGCTCCGAGGTGGGCCGCCGCGCGAGGGTCCTGAGGAGCTCGGCGAGCCGGCGGTACCCGGCGCGCCCCTTCGGCGGGACCTGCGACGCCACCTCCGGCGCGAGGAGCTCGTCCACCGCCCCGGCCCCGTGCCGGCGCCTCGCCACGAACGCGCTCCAGACCGCCTCCGCGGTCGCGCTGCCCACGCCGGGCGCGAGCCGGAGGCAGCGCTTCAGCGCGAGCTCGTCGCCGGGGTTCCGCGCGAAGCGCAGGTGGGCGAGCACGTCCTTCACGTGCGCCGCCTCGAAGAACCGGACGCCGCTCCGGACGACGAACGGGATGCCGCGCCGCGCCAGCTCGAACTGGATCTCCATCGAGTGGTGGTGCGCGCGGTAGAGGACCGCGATCTCGGGGAGCGGGATGCCCTCGTCGCGGAGCTCCAGCACCCGCTGCGCGACGAACGCCGCCTGCTGCACCACGTCGCGGCACGGGACGACGCCCGGGAGCGTCCCGTCCGGGCGGACGCTCGAGAGCTCCTTCTCGAACTGCCGGACGTTCGCGGCGATCGACGCGTTGGCGAGGGAGAGGATCTGCGGGGTGGAGCGGTAGTTCACGGTCAGGTCGAACCGGCGCGCGTCGGGGTAGCGCTCCTCGAACTCGAGGATGTTCGCGAAGTGCGCGCCCCGGAACGCGTAGATGGACTGGGCGTCGTCGCCGACCACGCACAGGTTCCGGTGCTCCGCCGCGACCAGGTCCACGACGTCGCCCTGCAGCCGGTTCGTGTCCTGGTACTCGTCCACGAGGACGTGCCGCCAGCGGTCCGCGAGCGACCGCCGCACCGGCTCCCGCTCGGCGAGCAGGATCTTCCAGTTGAGGAGCAGGTCGTCGAAGTCCATCGCGTTCATCTCGTGCTTGCGCTCGGCGTAGCGGCGGGCGACGCGCAGGACGCCCTCCTCGAGCGGCGCGAACTGCGGGCGCCGCGTCGCGAGCACGTCGGCGAGCGGGGTCTGGGTGTTCACCGCCATCGAGACGAGGTCGATGAGGACGTCGGCCTTCGGGAAGCGGCGGGCGCCGACGGCGAGCCCGCAGTCCGCGATCGCGGCGCTCATGACGTCCCGGGAGTCCTCCCGGTCCAGGATCGAGTAGCCCCGCTCGTACCCGAGCTCGGCGCCGTGCTCGCGCAGGACCTGGTGCGCGACGTGGTGGAAGGTCCCCCCTTGCAGCCGGCGGGTGTCGACGCGGCAGACCTCCTCGACGCGCCTCAGCATCTCGCGCGCCGCCTTGTTCGTGAACGTGAGGAGGAGGATCGACTCGGGCTCGACCCCGTCCGCGAGCAGCCGCGCCACGCGCCAGGTCAGGGTCCGGGTCTTCCCCGAGCCGGCGCCGGCGATGACGAGGATCGGCCCCGGCCCCGCCTCGACGACCGCGATCTGCTGCGCGTTGAGGAGGCCCTGGTAGTTCAGGGCGCGCGCGGGGGGCTCGGCGCGCTTCAGCTGGTAGTGGCGGGACATGGTCGGCGACGGCAGGGTAGCCGTGCGGTCCGACACCGGGCCCCGCGCCGGACGGCGCCGGGAACTGGACGCGGCCCGGGCGCCGGGTAGCATCGCCGGGATGTCGCCGCTCCGCACGAGCGCCCTCGCGCTCGGCCTCCTCGCGATGGCCTGCGCACCCAGGTCGCACGCGGCGCGGCGCGACCGTCTGCCCCCGCCCGCCCCGGTGAGCCGGGCCGGCCCCCGAGACCCGGGTGTCGGCCCGGCCCCCGGTCTCGCTCCCCCGAGCGCCGATCCGAAGGGCGCGCCGCGGCCGGTGCAGGCGCGAAGGCCGCCTGCTCCCCGGGATCAGGCGGTGCGGCGCGCGATCGAGACCGCATCGGCGCTCGTCGGCCAGCGCGAGATCGTCGTCGGCGGCGTCTCCTGGGGCGACGGCTGCGCCGCGCTCGTGCGCGCCGCGCTCTCCGAGGCCGGCGCGCCCCTCCCCGCGACGATGCTCGACGCCCGCGCGCTCCACGCGTTCGCGCGCGAGCGCGCGAGCGTCCGCCGCTTCCGTCCGGCGCCCGGCGACCTGGTGTTCCTCTCGGACCGCCCGGGCGGTCCGACCGATCACGTGGGCCTCGTCGAGTCGGTCTCGGCCGACGGCACCGCGCTCGTCCTGCACCGGACCGATCACGGCGTGCTGCGGGTGCACGTGAACGGCGGCCAGCCGTGGAAGGCCAGGGCGGACTCCGGGCGCACGGTGAACGACGTGCTGCTCGTCGGCGCGGGGCGCGTCACCGCCGGCCGCCTCCTCGTCGCGTACGCGACGGTGCTCTGACGCCTACCTCGCGCCGCCCTCCACGCGTCCGCCGACGATCGTGTGGGTGACCGGGATCTCCCGGAGCCGCTCCGTCGAGCACGTCCCGGGATCCTCCGCGAGCAGCGTCAGGTCCGCGTCCAGGCCCTCCCGCACCATCCCCCGCCGCCCCTCGGCGAACGCCGCGTAGGCGGCCCCCGCCGTGAACGCCGCGAGCGCCTCGGCGCGCGAGAGCCGCTGCTCGAGCTGGAACCCGAAGCGCCCGGCGCCCGCGCGGGTCTCCGCCGCCGCGAGCCCCGCCCGCGGATCGGGGTCCTCGACCGGGAAGTCCGAGCCGAACGCCAGGGGGACCCCGGCGTCGGCGAGCGCTCGCCACGCGAACGCGGACCGGAGCCGGGCGCTCCCCGCCCCCAGCCGGGCCGCGAGCCACGGCCCGTCGCTCACGGCGTGGACCGGCTGCATCGAGGCGACGACCCCGAGCCGCACGAGCCGGGGGACGTCCCCCGGCGCCACGAGCTGCAGGTGCTCGATCCTCGGCCGGAGCGCCCGCACGTCGGCGCCGAGCGCCGCCTCCTCGAGCGCGTCGAGCACGACGGTGACCGCGCGGTCGCCGATGGCGTGCACGGCCGGCTGCATCCCGGCGCCCGCGATCGCCCGCACGCGCTCCGCGAGCGCCGCCGGCTCGAGCAGCAGGAGGCCGCGATTCCCCGGGTCGTCGGCGTAGTCCTCGTGGAGCGCCGCGCCCCGGCTCCCGAGCGCGCCGTCCGCGAACAGCTTCACGGTGCGCACGGAGAGCCGTCCCTCGCCGGGCGCCGCGCGCGCGGCGGCCATCGCCTCGCGCAGCTCCGCGAGGGGCACCCCGCCGTCGAGCATGGCGACCACCCGCACCGGCAGCCGGTCCTCGGCCGCGAGCCGCCGCAGGATCGCGAGGGCGTCCGGGCCGACGCCCGCGTCGTGGACCGAGGTGATCCCGAGCCGCGCGACCACGTCGAGGGCGGCGACGATCGCCGCCTCGAGCTCGGCGGCGCCGGGCGGCGGGATCCTCGCGAGCACCAGCTCCTGGGCGGCGTCCACGAGGACGGCGGGACGGCCCCCGTCCGCGTCGCGGAGGATCCGGCCGCCGGGCGGGTCCGGGGTGCGGGCGTCGACGCCCGCCGCCGCGAGCGCCGCCGCGTTCACCCAGAGAGCATGTCCGTCCACCCGCGCGAGCGCCGCGGGGTGGTCCGGCACCGCGCGGGTGAGCGCAGCCCCGGACGGAAACGCCCCGCCCGGCCACCGGTTCTGGTCCCAGCCGCTGCCCCGGATCCACGCGCCCGGGCGCGCCGTCCGCGCCCGGTCGGCGACCCGCGCGAGGCACGCCGCCTCGTCCGCGGCGTCCCCCAGGCGCACCTCGCTCCGCCAGCGCCCGAGGAGCGCGAGGTGGCCGTGGGCGTCGGCGAGCCCCGGGACCGCGCCGCCCGCCTCGAGGCGGAGCGTGCCCGGCGCGGACGCGCGCTCGCAGTCGGCGCGTGAGCCCACCCGCGCGAACGCTCCGCCCCGGACGAGCGCAGCCTCCGCGCGCGGCCGCGCGGGATCGCCGGTGAGGATGGGCGCGACGACCAGCAGGTCGGGCATTCGGCTGGATCATGCCGCGGCAGGAGGCTGCCCGCAGCGCTTCGCGCGAGGGCGGTCGATCAGGTCGGCAGCAGCACGAGCTGCGTGGGGTCGTCGGGCTCCGCGATGCGGCCGGTGAGGACCGATACCCGGAGCGCCTCGAACCGCTCCTGGCGCCGGCGCACGGCCTGGCCGAGGAGGGTCCGTGCCGTCTCGATCTCCTGGTAGACGTCCGGGACCTCGTGTCCGAGGAGCCGATCCTTGCGCCGGAGGTACGCCTCCTCCGCCGCGACGTGATCGGCCTCGAGGTTCTCGAGCTCGATCGCGTTCTGCTCCTCGCGGTCGATCGCCGCGAGCGCGTCGTGCTGCGCCCTGCTCAGCCTGCGGATCCGGTCCATGACGCCGCCCATGCGTCCTCGCGAGCCGATCACCGCCCTGCCCGCCTGCTGCCCGCCCGTCGTGCTCCCCATGAAAATATGCGCGGTGACCATGCCTGCAAGGCCACGCCCTGCCGTCTGGCAAGAAAACTGCCGGCCCTCACCCGCCTGGGAGTACCGGATGGGTCGAGGCCTCGTCCGGACGGGGGAGGCGCTCGGCCAGTTCCCCTCGCCCCCGCGAGAGGGGGCCAAGGACCGGAGGCCGCCGGCGCCGCGGTCCGCTCGGTGCGCTCCCAGGCCGCGCGCTGCGTGCCCGAGACGAAGCGCCAGAAGCCGACGGCGAGGGCCGCGTTCATCGCGACGAAGTAGTACGCGCTCCGCGCGACGCCGCGGGCGCCCCGTCCGCCGGCGAAGGCGAGCGCATAGAAGGCCAGCTGCGCCGCGAGGAGCGCGCGGTATCCCCACGCGCCGGGCGCGGCGGCGACCGCGACGTTCGTGAGGAGCGCGGCCGCGAGGAGGAAGGGCGTGAGCCACCGCAGGAGCTTGTGGGAGAAGAAGGCGAACGCGACGAACCCTGCGCGCGGGTCGAGGAGATCCGGGAACCGCGCGAGCGCCTGCCAGTTCCCCGCGCCGATGCGCGCGCGCCGCCCGAACTCCTTCCGCGGGTCGTCGCTCGCGTCCTCGTACGCGACGGCGGTCGGCTCGAAGGGGACGCGCCAGCCCTTCACCGCGATCCGGAGCGGGACGACGAAGTCGTCCGTGATCGTGTCGGCCGGGAGCGGGCCGAAGAGGATCCGGCGGATCGCGTAGATGCCGCCGTTCGCGCCGAGGACGCACCCGAGCTTCCCCTCGAGGTACTTCAGGAACGTCTCGTACGCCCAGTAGAGGCCCTCGCGGCCGCGACCGGTCGCCCGCAGGCGCAGCCGGCCGACCACCGCCCCGACGGACGGATCGCGGAACCGCCGCGCGAGGGCCCGGAGGGCGCCGGGGTGGAACAGGACGTTCGCGTCGGTGAGCACGACCACGTCGCCGGACGCCGCGGGGACGAGGCGCGCGAGCACCGTCGCCTTTCCCTGCCGCGGCGCCAGCTCGACGACGCGCACGCGCCCACGGCCCGCCGCGCGCGCGAGCTCCGCCGTGCGATCCGTGCAGCCGTCGCAGCCGAGGACGATCTCGAGCCGATCGTGGGGATAGTCGAGCGAGAGGCAGTTCTCGATCTTCTCGCGGATGCACGCCTCCTCGTCGAAGGCGGCGAGGACGAGGGAGAGCCGGGGCCAGTCCACGGGCCCGCCCCGCTCGCGCCGATCGGGTCCGTCGGCGAAGAACCCGAGCGCGCCGCGCAGGTCGTGCAGCGCCCCGAGCGCGGCGAGCACGAGCGGGTATCCGACGTAGCTGAACGCGACGAGGCCGAGCGCGAGCCAGAGCACCGTGATCATCGCCTCCGCGAGGAGGCAAGCCGCGCGCCACGTCCGCCGCGCTACCCTCCGGAGCCGAGATCCCCGGTGGGATCGACGGACGGGCGGGCTCGGCGAGCGGGACCGGCGGGCGGCGGCGCCTGCGGCGGCACCGCGGGGGGCGCGACGGCGGGCGCGGACGGGGGTGCCGGCGGCGCGGCAGGCGGCCGATCGGCCGCCGGCTCGGCTGCCGGGGGCTCGACGGCGGCCTCCGCGGCAGGGCCCGGTACGGCGGCCGGGGGGGAAGGCGCCGGCCCGCGGTGTGGAAGGAGCTTCCGCTGCTGGGTCGGTGGCTTTCCGGGGGGTGCGGCCGGAGCGGCGGCCGGCGCCGGGGGCGTCGCCTGCGCCTTCGCGACGAGCTCGTCGCGCATCCTCCGGGCGCCCTCGTGCTTCGGGTTCGTCGCGAGGACCCCCTCGACGGTCGCGAGCGCCTCGGCGCGCCGGCCGAGCGCGAGCTCCGCCCGCGCGAGCAGGAACCTGCCGCGGACGAGGCCCGGCTGCGCGGCGGCGAGCGCGCCGAGCTTCACGAGGGATCGCTCGCGCGCAGCGCGATCGGGGTCCCTCGCGTCGCCCCAGCCGTCGGCGAGCTCGATCCACGGATCGCGCGCACCCGACTCGCGCGCGACGCGGAGGATGCGCTGGAGCCGCTCCTTCTCCCCGGAGAAGGCGTGGAGCAGCGCGAGCGCCCGCGCGACCTCGCGGGTCTCCCCGATCTCGGCCTGGAGCACGACGAGCTGCTCGCGCGCGCCGGACGAGAGCGCGCGGGTGCGCTCCTCGCGGGCCCGGATCTCCGGCTCGAGCGCGGAGACCTCCACCCCGGAGGCGTGCTCCTGCACCTCCCAGCCGGCCGGCTGCTCCCGCCGCGCCCGCTCGCGCTCCTCGCGAACCGCCGCGACGTGCGCGGCCAGGGCCTCGGCCTCCTCCTGGTACGCCGCCGCCCGGACGACGAGCGCGAGCGCGCGGTCGGCGGCGGCGGCGCGGAGCTTCGGGCGCTTGTTCACGACGGCGGCGAGCCGCGCGGACGCGTCGTCCACGCTCGCGACGTCGTCGAGCGCCACGAGCGCGAGCGCCTCGGCCCGCGTCCGCTCGACGCCCGCGTCGCCACGCCGGCCGAGCAGGGTCCAGGCGAGCACCACGACCGCGAGCGCGGCGACCACGAGGACCGGCGCCAGCCAGCGCCATCGCGCCGTCCAGCGCAGCCGCGCCTCGAACGTCCCGACGGTGTCGCGCCGGATCACGGGCGCGCGCCCGACGGGCGCGGACCCGCCGCCGCCGGACGAGGCCTGGGGCCGGTACACGGGGGCGGAGGTCGTCCGGACCGCACGCTGCGCCGCGGTGGCGTCGGATCTCGCCGCGGGGGCCGGTGCGGGTGGGGACGGCGCCTGGGCCCGGGCCGGGGGAGCGACCGCCGGGGCCGGGGCGGCGGCGGGGGCGGCGGCGTGGCGACCGGCGGCGTGGCCGCGGGGACGCCGACGAGCGTCCGTCCCGCCGATCGCGCCGGGAACGCCGTGAAGACGTGCTGGCACTTCGTGCACTGAACCTCGGAACCCGACGGCGAGAGCAGCGACTCTTCGAGCTCGTACATCGTCGAGCAGCGCTCGCAGCGAATGACCAATGGAGTCTCCCGGTACCGGAGGCGGAGAGCCTACCGCACGGGCCGCGCGCTCGCTACGGCGCGCCCACGGCGAGGTGCGGGGCGGCAGCCGCGAGCTTCTTCGGCCCGATACCGCGCACCCGCGCGAGGTCTCGGACGTCCGCGAAGGGGCCGGCGCGCTCCCGCTCCAGCACGATCTCCGCGGCGAGCCGGCGGGACAGGCCCGGGACGAACGCGAGCTCCCGGGAGCCCGCCGTGTTCGGGTCGAGCGGGAGCCCGAGCACGAGCCGCTCGTCCGCGGCGAGCGGGCGCGGCGTCCCGCCGTCTTCCGCGCAGCCGAGCCAGTGACGCGGGGCCGATCCACGGCCCTCCGGGACGCAGCCCGGCCGCGCGGGCGACGGGGGTCTCCAGCCAGACGCGCAGCCGCAGGGCCGCCAGGACGGCGATGAGCACCGCTGCGTAGGCGATCCGGCGGGCCATTCCGGGCGGTGGAGCAAGGAGCGGGCCGCCCGGCGGGCGCTTCTCAGTCGGCGGGGAACCGCGCCGCGGCGAGCCGGACCGCCTTCCGCAGACCGCTGAACCGGAGGCGCGCGATCGCCTCGTCCGGCGTCACCCAGGCATGCTCGGCGTGCTCGTCGGACAGCGCCGGGGCGAAGCCGGCCGGGAGGCGCGCGGCGAACGCGGTCTCCTCGACGAGAGCGAGCTCGCCGGGCCGGACCCGGTTCAGCGACGGATCGAGCGCGAACGCGTGCGTGTACCCGAGCGCCTCGACCGGCACGTCCGCGCCGGTCTCCTCGAGCAGCTCCCGCCGCGCGGCCTCCGCGGGCGACTCCCCCGCCTCGATGCGCCCGGTCACCTGCTGCCAGAAGCCGCCCCTCGCCTCGCTCCGCCGGAGGAGCAGCACGCGGCCGTCCTGCGCCACGGGGACGACCGAGACCGTCCTCAGGTCGGGACCGTCGGAGGGCACCGCGCTCCGGTGGAGCGCCTCGGCGAGGTGCAGCGCCAGCCGGTCCTCGACCTCCGCGCGCCCGGGGACGGGGCGCCCGAGCCGCGTGAGCTCCGCCGCGAGGCTCGTCACGCCGAGCCGCGGGTCCGCGATGCCGCACGGGACGATCGCGCGGAAGTGCGCGAGGTCCGGCGAGAGGTTGAACGCGAGCCCGTGCGAGGTGATCCAGCGGGACAGGTGGACCCCGACCGCGCCCACCTTGCGGGGGCCGATCCACGCTCCGCGGTGCTCGGGGTGGCGCGCCGCCTCGATCCCGTGCTCGGCGCAGACCCGGATCATCCCGTCCTCGAGCGCCCCCACGAAGCGCCGGACGTCGGGTCGGTCGGACAGGTCCAGCACCGGGTAGCCGACGATCTGCCCGGGCCCGTGGTACGTCACGTCGCCGCCGCGATCCGTCTCGTGGACCTCGAACCCCTGGCGCGCGAGCCACTCCGGCGCGGCGACCACGTTGGCGCGCTCCGCGCTCCGCCCCATCGTGAGGACCGGCGGGTGCTCCACCAGGAACAGGTGGTCCGTCGCCGGCGGCACCCCGGCGCGGACGGCGTCCCCGGCGAGCCGCATGAGCGCGAGCCCGTCCTCGTACTCGACGCGCCCGAGCCGGTGCACGACGAGGCTCCGGTCGGAGCTCGAGCCGGTCGCCCCGCTCATGCGCGCGCGGTGCTCCCGGCCTCGCCCTTCCGCGGACGCTCGGGCCTGGCCAGCACGTGGATCGGCTCGCCGAGCGCGAGCTTGCAGGCCTCCATCAGCGCCTCCGGGAGCGTGGGGTGCGCGTGGATCGTGAGCGCCACGTCCTCGAGGTACGCGCCCATCTCGAGCGCGAGCGCCGCCTCCGCGATGAGGTCGGAGGCCTCCGGGCCGCACATCGTGACGCCGAGGAGGAGCTTCGACTGGCGATCCGCCACGACCTTCACGAACCCCTCGGCGTGGTCGATCGCCACCGCGCGGCCGAGCGCGCCGAAGGCGATCTTGCCCACGATCGGATCGTGGCCGTCGGCCTGCGCCCGGGCCTCCTCCTCCGTGAGCCCGACCACCCCGATCTCGGGGTCGGTGAAGATGGCGCCCGGCAGGGAGACCCAGTCCCGGACCGACTTCATCCCGGCGATCGCCTCCGCCGCGATCTCGCCCTCCTTGGACGCCTTGTGCGCGAGGAACGGAGGCCCGACGAGATCTCCGATCGCGAAGATCGACGGCACCGAGGTGCGGAGCTGCTCGTTCACCTCGACGAACCCCTTCGGCCCGATCTTCACGCCGATCTCGGCGAGCCCGAGGCCCTCCGAGTTCGGCCGGAAGCCGACGCCGACGAGGATCTTGTCGCAGGCGAGCTCCTGGGGCTTCCCGTCCACCTCGATCTGCACGGCGAGCGCGCCGTCCTTCCGCGTGAACCCCTTCGCCTTCGCGTTCACGAGGACGGTGCCGCCGCGCTGGCGGATGCCCTTCTGGACGAGCCGCACCGCCTCCGGGTCGATCCCGGTCAGGATCTGCGGGAGCGCCTCGACGAACGTCACCTGGGAGCCGAGCTTCGCGTACACGGTCCCGAGCTCCATCCCGATGACGCCGCCGCCGATGCAGACGAGCCGCTTCGGGAGCTCGGGCAGGTCGACGGCCTCCTTCGCGGTCCACACGTCCTTGCCGTCGAACCCGAAGCCCGGGATCTCGATCGGGCGCGCGCCGGTCGCCACGATGAACGCGGCGGCCTCGACGCGCGTCGTGGCGCCGTCGCTCCCCTTCACCTCGACCGCGTTCGGCGCGACGAAGCGGGCGGTCCCCTTGATCACCTCGACGCCGTTGCCCTTCTCGAGCACCCCGACGCCGCCGGTCATCTTCTTCACGACCCCGTCCTTGAACTCGCGGAGCTTCGCGATGTCCACCCGGACCTCGCCGGTGATGCCGCGATCCGCCGCGCCCCGGACGTCCTCGACGAGGTTCGCGGCGGCGATGAGCGCCTTCGACGGGATGCAGCCCCAGTTCAGGCACACGCCGCCGAGCGCCTCCTTCTCGACGAGCGCGGTGCGCTTCCCGAGCTGCGCGAGGCGGATGGCCGAGACGTAGCCGCCAGGGCCCGCCCCGATCACCACGGCGTCGAACGTCTTCGTGGCCATGCGAGTCCCCCTTCGAGGTGCCGGGAATATAGATTTTTAGCGGGCCCCGCGCTACGCGAGCTGCATGAACAGCAAGCTCGGATCCTCGAGGAGGCGGATCACCTCGTAGGCGAACGCCGCCGCCTCGTGGCCGTCCACGACCCTGTGATCGCTCGTCACGGAGACGTGCATCACCTCGCGCACGACGACCTGGCCGTCGCGCGCGACCGGGGTCGGGCGGATCCGGTGGATCCCGAGGATCGCGACCTCGGGGTGGTTCAGCACCGGCGTCGCGAACAGGCCTCCGAGCGCGCCGAGGCTCGTGACGGTGAAGGTGGAGCGGCCGAGATCCTCGGGGCGCACCCGCCCCTCCTTCGTCGCCGCGGAGAGCCGGTCGATCTCGCGCGCGAGGTCGAGGATGGAGCGGCGGTCCACGCCCCGGACCACCGGGACGACGAGCCCCGCGTCGCTCGCGGCCGCGACGCCGAGGTCGTACCGGCGGTGGAGCACCAGCTCCCCGCGCTCCTCGTCCATCGTCGCGTTGAGCCGGGGGTGGCGCCGGAGGGCGGAGACGGCGGCCTTCAGGATGAACGGCAGGAACGTCAGCTTCACGCCGTCCGCGCGGGCGGCCTCCGCCATCCGCGCCTTGAACCGCACGAGCTCGGTGACGTCGCACTGCTCGACGAAGGTGAAGTGGGCCGCCGTCCGCTTGGACCGCGCCATGTTCTCGGCGATGCGCTTGCGGACGCCGCGGAGCGGGACCCGCTCCTCGGTCGAGGTGGACGTCGAGGTGGACGGTCGAGGTCGGGGTCGCGGTCGCGGTCGGAGCCGAGGTCGGGGTCGGGGTCGGGGTCGGGGCGGAGGTCGAGGCGTCCGCCTCCGCGTGCCCGTTCTTCCGCGCCCCGCGCGCGGTCGTCGCGAGATCCTCCTTCGTCACGCGCCCGCCCGGCCCGCTCCCGGAGACCGCGTCGATGGCGACCCCCATCTCCCGCGCGAGCGCCCGGACGGCCGGGGTCGCGAGCGCCCTCCGCGCGCCCCCGCCTGCCTGGGGCGGCGCGGCGGCGGGCGCGGCGCGGCGCTCCGGCGCGGCGGGCGCCGTCTCGCCCCCGGCCCCGACCTTCGCCGGCACGCCGCCGCTCTCGATCTCGACGAGCGGCGCGTGGACCTTCGCGAGCTCTCCGACCTTCCAGAGGAGCCGCACGATCCGGCCGCGTCGGGGGGACGGGATGACCACGGTCGCCTTGTCGGTCATCACCTCGACGAGGGGCTGGTCCTCCTCGACCTCGTCGCCTGGCGCGACGAACCACCGCTGCACCTCCGCCTCGACGACCCCCTCGCCGATGTCCGGGAGCTCCAGCTGGTACGGCATGGTGGACCTCTCCCTCGCGCTGTCAGTACGCCACGATCTCGCGGACGGCCTTCAGGATCCGGGGCGCGCGCGGGAGGTACTCCGCCTCGAGCGAGTACGGGAACGGCGTGTCGAACCCGGTCACGCGGACGATCGGCGCCTCGAGGCGGAGGAAGCACCGCTCCTGGACGAGCGCGACGAGCTCCGCCCCGAACCCGCAGGTTCGAGGCGCCTCGTGGACCACGATCGCCCTCCCCGTCTTCGAGACCGACGCGACGATCGCGTCGAGGTCGAGCGGCTGCAGCGACCGGAGATCGAGCACCTCGCAGTCGATCCCCTCGGCCTCGGCCTCGCGCGCCGCCCGGTCCGCCTCGTGCCACATCGCGCCCCACGCGATGAGCGTCACCTGCCCGCCCTCCCGGGTGACGGCGGCCTGCCCGATGGGGATCTCGTAGTCGCCCTCCGGCACTTCCCCCTTCGCCGCGCGGTAGACGCGCTTGGGCTCCATGAAGAGCACGGGGTCCGGATCGCGGATCGCGCTGATGAGGAGCCCCTTCGCGTCGCGCGGGTTCGAGGGGACGACCACCTTCAACCCGGCGGTGTGGACGAAGTGCGCCTCCGGCGACTGCGAGTGGTAGTGGCCGCCCTTGATCCCGCCCCCGTACGGCGTCCGGATGACCATCGGGCACGAGTACTGGCCGCCGGAGCGGTAGCGGTACTTCGCGACCTCGCTCACGATCTGGTCGAACGCGGGGTAGATGAAGTCGGCGAACTGGATCTCCGGGATCGGGCGCAGGCCGTACAGCGCCATGCCGACGGCCGTCCCGACGATGCCGCCCTCGGCGAGCGGCGTGTCGATCACGCGGTCCGCGCCGAACTCCTTCTGGAGCCCCTGCGTGGCCCGGAACACGCCGCCGAAGCTCCCGACGTCCTCGCCGAGCACCACGACGTCGGGATCGCGCCTCATCTCGACCCGAAGCGCGTCGTTGACGGCCTGGATGACGTTCATCACCGCCACGGGGGCCTCCGCCTCACGCGTCCGAGTGGCGCGGGTTCGCGACGCGCGGATCGGCCGCGATCGCGTCCTCGAGCTCGTCGAGCTGCTCCCGCTGCTGCCGGAGCGGCTCGGCGTACACGTCCTCGAAGAGGGTCTCGACCGGCGGCTTCGGCGCGAACGCCTCCGCCTCCGCGAGCGCGCGCTGCAGCTCGGCCCGGACCTCGTCGCGCACGCGCACGTCGGCCGCCTCGTCGAGCACCCCGCGCCGGGTGAGGTACCGCCGGACGCGGAGGATCGGGTCCTTCTCCTTCCACGGCTCGACGACGTCCGCGGGCCGGTACGCCCGCGGGTCGTCGGAGGTGGAGTGGCCCTCGAGCCGGTAGGTGACGCACTCGAGGAGCGTCGGCCCCTCGCCGGCCGCGGCCCGCGCCCGGGCGCGCCGGGTCGCGTCGTGCACCGCGAGGAGGTCGTTCCCGTCCACCCGCTCGCCGCGCATGCCGTAGGCGATGGCCTTCTGCGCGATCGTCTCGGAGCGGGTCTGCCGCTCCCGCGGGACGCTGATCGCCCACCCGTTGTTCCGGCACACGAAGACGACCGGGATCTTCCGCACCGCCGCGAAGTTGAGGCCGGTGTGGAAGTCCGCCGCGCTCGTCCCGCCCTCGCCGAACCAGGCGAGCGCGACCATGTCGTCGCCCTTCAGCCTGGCCGCCCAGGCCGCGCCGACCGCGTGCGAGATCTGGGTCGAGATCGGCGACGAGATCGACGCGAACCGGCCCGGGCGCCACGCCTCGTGGCACGGCATCTGGCGGCCCTTCATGAGGTCGCCCGCGTTCCCGAGGAGATCGCACATGAACGTCGCGAGCGGCATCCCGCGCAGCAGCGCGGCGCCGTGCTCCCGGTAGCACGGGAAGAGCCAGTCGCCGGGCTCCATCGCGGCGGCGGTCCCGAACACGGTCGCCTCCTCGCCGGTGGACCCGATGTAGAAGCCGATCCGGCCCTGCCGCTGGAGCGAGACCATGCGCTCGTCGAGCGCGCGCTCGAGCACCATCCACCGGTACAGCGAGAGGACGTCGGCGTCCGCGAGCCCCGCCGCGTCCGGCTCGCCGAGGAGGCGGCCGTCCTCTCCGAGGATGCGGTGGAGCGGGAACTCCCGCCCCCACCGCCCCGCCTCGCTCTCCCGGGCCGGCGAAGGCTCCTCGAGCTCGCTCTCGCGCCGGACGAGCCGCTCCGGCCCGACCTCAGTCCCGCGCGGCACGCTCGCCTCGCTCCGAGCGCGCGGCGGGCGCCGGCGAGGGCGCGCGCGCCTCGAGCTCTCCACGGAGGAACAGCTCCGCCGCGCGGTAGCTCGACCGCACGAGCGGCCCGCTCGCGACGTAGCGGAACCCGAGGGAACGCCCCGCCCCCGCGTACGCCGCGAAGCGCTCCGGCGTCACCCACTCCACGACCGGCAGGTGCCACGCGCTCGGCCGCAGGTACTGGCCGAGCGTCAGGATCTCGGTGCCGGCGGCGCGCAGGTCCCGCATCGTCTCGACGACCTCGGCCTCCGCCTCGCCGAGCCCCACCATGATGGAGGACTTCGTGACGACGCGCGGGAACTCGCGCTTCATCCGGGCGAGCACCGCGAGCGTCTGGTCGTACCCCGCGCGCGCGTCGCGGACCGCGGGGGTGAGCCGGCGGACCGTCTCGATGTTGTTCGCGAACACGTCCGGCCCCGCGCGGCCGACGGTGCGCACCGCCTCGGGGTGGCCCTGGAAGTCGGGCGTCAGCACCTCGACGAGGAGCCCGGGGATCTCCTTCAGGCGCCGGATCGCGTCGGCGAAGTGCGCCGCGCCGCCGTCCGGCAGGTCGTCCCGGTCCACGCTCGTGACGACGATGTAGTCGAGCCCGAGCTGGGCGACGGCCTCCGCGAGGTGGCGGGGCTCGTCGGGATCGAGCGGCGGCGGCCGGGCGGCGGTCTTCACGTGGCAGAACCGGCAGCCGCGCGTGCAGACGTCTCCCATCAGCATGACCGTCGCGGTGCCGCCGCCCCAGCACTCGCCGACGTTCGGGCAGCTCGCCTCCTGGCAGACGGTGTGGAGCGCCAGCCCGCGGAGCGTCTCACGCACCCGCTGGTACCGCTCTCCGCCCGGCATCGGGACGCGCAGCCACGCCGGCTTCTTCGCCTCCCGCGGGATGCCGCGCGTCTTCAGGTCCTCCGCGATCGCGCGGCGGCTCGTCGGCAGCTCGACCGCGATCGGCGGTTCGGAGATGACCGGGAGGGTTGTGCGCGAGGGACCGGGCATGACGCTCTCTGGGCGATGTAGCGACGCGAGGGGGTGGGGTCAAGCGCCCTGCTCCCTCGCCGGTAGCCTGACCATCGGGGTAGGGACCTGCATGCTATACTCCGCGCCGCGCGTGCCTCCCGGGTTCCTCCAGGGGTGGGATGCGCTCGCACACATGGTGGAGCCCGTCCCCGCCGAGCCCACGAAGATCCTGATCGTCGACGACGACGGGTCGGTCCGTGACGTCATCACGGTGCTGCTGAGCGAGGAAGGCTACGCGTGCACGGCCGTGAGCTCGGCCGAGGCCGCCCTCGACGCGGCGCGGCACGCCGAGTACCCGCTCGTGATCAGCGACGTCCGCATGCCGGGCCGCGACGGCCTGTGGCTGCTCGAGCGGCTGCGCGACGGCCACCCCGACACCGCCGTGGTGATGCTCACCGCGTACGGCGACACGGAGGCCGCGGTGGAGTGCCTCCGGAACGGGGCCGCCGACTACCTCCTGAAGCCGCCGAAGGTGACGGAGCTCATCCGCGCCATCGAGCGCGCCCTCGGGCGGCGCCGACTCGAGCTCGCGCGGCAGAAGTATCGACGCTCCCTCGAGAACCGCGTCCGCGAGAAGACCTCGGAGCTGTCGAGCGCGCTGCGCGAGCTCGAGTCCACCTACTCGCAGACCCTGTGGTCGCTGGTCCTGGCGCTCGACGCCCGCGAGCACGAGACGGGGGACCACTCCCAGCGCGTCGTGCGCTACTCGCTCGCGATCGCGCGCCGGCTGGGGCTGCCGGAGCGCGACCTCCCGGCGCTGGGCCGCGGCGCCCTCCTCCACGACATCGGGAAGATCGGCGTGCCCGACGCGATCCTCCTGAAGTCCGGCCCGCTCGACGAGGCGGAGTGGCGCGAGATGCGGCGCCACCCGGAGATCGGGTACGAGATCCTCCGCTCGATCGGGTTCCTCACCGGGTCGGCGGAGCTGGTGCTCACGCACCAGGAGCGGTTCGACGGCGGCGGCTATCCGCGGGGGCTCGCGGGCGAGGCCATCCCGATCGCGGCCCGCGTGTTCGCGATCGCGGACACCTACGACGCGATGACGAGCCACCGTCCCTACCGCCGCGCGCTGGCCGGGGACCTCGCGCGCGCCGAGATCGCGCGCTGCGCCGGGACGCAGTTCGACCGCCGCTGCGCCGAGGCGTTCCTGTCGATGACCGAGGAGGAGCTCGCGGAGCTCGCCCGGCCGACGGCGGTGCTGCCCATCTGAGCAGCGTGCCCCGTCCCCGCGCGGGTGGTATGAGGGGACGTGATCGCGCGCGAGGGCGCCGCCCCCGTCATGCCCGCGGACGCCTCGCGTCCTGGCGGCGCCGCAGCGCCGGGCGCGCTCCTGGACGCGCAGGGACGCCGGATCGCCTACCTCCGGCTCTCGCTCACCGATCGCTGCAACTTCCGGTGCAGCTACTGCGCGCCGGCGGGCCCGGACCGCAGCGGGGACCCGCTCGCGCGGGCCGAGCTCGCGCGGCTCGTCCGGATCTTCGCCGCGGCCGGGGTGCGCCGGGTCCGCCTCACCGGCGGCGAGCCCACCCTCCGCCCGGATCTGCTCGAGATCGTCGCGGACGTGCGCGCGACGCCCGGGATCGAGGAGGTCGCGCTCACCACGAACGGCCACGCGCTCGCGACGCTCGCGCGCCCCCTCCGGGCCGCGGGGGTCTCGCGCCTCAACGTCTCGCTCGACACGCTCGACCCGGATCGGCTGCGCCGGATCGCGGGCCGCGCCGCCTCGCTCGGGCGGATCGTGGCCGGCCTGGAGGCGGCGCTCGGCGCCGGCTTCGAGTCGGTGAAGGTGAACGTGGTCGTCGTGCGCGGAGAGAACGACGACGAGCTCGGAGCGCTCACGCGGTTCGCGTGGCGGCTCGGGGCGACGCCGCGCTTCATCGAGCTCATGCCGTTCGGCACGGGGCGGCCGGTGCCCACCGCGGAGGTCAAGGCGCTGCTCGCGGCGCAGGGGATCGCGCTCACCGCGGACGCGGCCCGCGGGTGGGGGCCCGCGCACCACATGCGCGGCACGTCCTCGGCCGACGGCGAGCCCCTCACCGGGCTCGTCGGGTTCATCGGCGCGATGACCGAGGGCTTCTGCGACGCGTGCAACCGCGTGCGCGTCGGCGCGGACGGCGCGCTGCGCGCCTGCCTGGGCGGGCGCGATCGGGTCTCCCTCGCGGCCCCGCTGCGGGCGGGGGCGACCGACGAGGAGCTCACGGCCCTGATCCGGGGCGCGCTCCTCGCGAAGCGCGACCGTCACCACATGGCCGACGACGCGGGCCGGCTGCTGCCGATGATCGGGACGGGCGGCTGACCGTCAGAGGTGGAACCGCGCCTCCGCGGCGCGCGGTCGCCCGAACACCCGGTCCCGCTGCGGCTCGCCGCGGAAGAAGAAGCGCGCCGTGAGCCGCCGCTCCTCCGCGTCGTAGACCCCGTGCCACAGGGTCCGGTTCGAGTCGTCGGTGGGACGGGCGAACGCCCGCGCCGCGACGGCGGAGAGCGCGGCCTCGTCGAGGCGACCCTGCGACTCCGCCACGCCGGAGGCGAGCGTCCGGTACCGCGAGAACGTGCCGGCCGGGTCCGCGGCGCCCGGCAGCGGCCAACCCTCCGGGTGGCGGTGAAGCAGGTGGTTCGTCGCGACGAGCGGCCCCCCCGCGCCCTCGACGAGGTGGACCCGAGCCTCCCCCGCCGAGACCTCGAACACGAACGCGTCACCGTGCCGGTCCGCGACGAGCCAGTGCGCGGGCCCGCCCCCGTAGTACAGCTTCGCCGCGCGCAGCGCCTCGCGCGCCTCGGCGGCGGTCGCGCAGCCGTCGAGCAGGTGGCGCACGAGCTGGAACTCGTCGAGCCCGACGTCCGGCCGGGGCTCCTGCGGCGCGGACTCGACGTCGGACGCCGCGACGACCACGAGCCCCTCCGCGTTGACGCCGTCGAGCGCGGCGCCGAGCAGGTCGAACGCGCACACCGCCAGGGACGCGTGACCGTCCTCGGGGTGGAGCTCGAGCACGTAGGGCCGGCTCGCCGGCGGGGACTCCCCCGGGCGGGCGCGGACGAGCGGCCCCGCGAGGTCGAACGCCCGCGACACGAGCGAGTGCCCGGACGTGGTGCGCCCCGGCGGGAGGAAGACCGCGGAGCACCCCGCGGTGGATGCGGAGGCCCCGAGCCGGGTCACGTCCACGGCGTCGTCGCAGAGATCCACGCCGAGCGCGTCCGCGACCCCGCGCATCCGCTCGAACAGCGGGGGCGCGTGCGCGCGGAGCCACTCGCGCTGCGCCCGCACGCGGGCCGGGTCGGCCGACGCGCGGGCGCGCACGCCGTAGCGCGAGTGGGCGAGCTCGCCGAGGTGCCGGCCGATCGCGCGGTTGCTACCCCGGAGGACCAGGTGGTGGACGACGACGTCGTCCTGATCTTCTCCGGCGACGATCCGCTCCTCGACGCGCAGCCCCATCGGCACCTCCGTCGCGGGGAGGTAACGCCGGGGGCGGATACATGGAAGGGTCCTGCGAGGGTCCCGACCCGGACGGCCCGAGGCGGTTCCGGCGATCGGAGGACGCGGCGCGGGGCGCGCCGGAGCGGGCCTCGAGGCTCGGCCTAGGCCGCCGCGGCGCGCGGGTGGACGTTCGTCCGGATCCACTCGATGATCGCCTGCGTCGTGGAGCCGGGGAGGAACACCTCCGACACGCCGCGCTCCTTCAGCTTCGGGACGTCGTCCTGCGGGATGATGCCACCGCCGAACACGGCGATGTCCGCCGCGCCCTGCTGCTTGAGCAGCTCGATGACGGCCGGGAACAGCGTCATGTGCGCGCCGGACATGATGGAGAGGCCGACCGCGTCGACGTCCTCCTGGACCGCGGCGGCGGCGATCATCTCGGGCGTCTGGTGCAGCCCCGTGTAGATGACCTCGAACCCCGCGTCGCGCAGCGCCCGGGCGATGATCTTGGCGCCGCGGTCGTGGCCGTCGAGGCCGGGCTTCGCGACGATGATGCGGAGGGGGCGCTCTTTCGCGGGGCTCATGTGGGCTTCTCCAGGAGGGCGATGAGGTCCGGGGCTTCGGGTCCAGGCTCGGCGTGCGGCGACGCCGCCGCTCCGGGGGTGCTCGTCACCGCGACGAGCCGGAGGCCGGTGCGCTCGGCGAGCCGCCTCCACTCGGAAGGCATGTAGTACCGCAACTCCGCGGTGGCCGCCAACACCGCGCCGCCGGGTCGAATGACGCGACGGTACGAGCGATCCACCCCGAGGATCGCGTCGTACCGGGAGCGCTCTTCCACGCGCGACCCGTCGGGCAGCGTCCTCGTCGCCGACGCGTCGGGCTCCGCGGCGAGCCGGAGCGGGTTCGCGTGATTCACGAGCAGCCGCCCGCCGGGCCGGAGCACGCGCGCGACGTCGGCGAGGCAGGCCTCGTTCGTCGCGTCGTCGAAGACGAACAGCGACGAGTACCAGGAGAAGACCGCGTCGAAGGCGCCCGCGGCGAACGGGAGCGCGCGCAGGTCGCCCCGGAGGAGGTCCGGCAGCGCGGTCCCGCCCTCCCCCTCCGCGCGCAGACGGGCCGCGTTCGCGCGCCGGAGGTAGTCCGCGCTGCGGTCGAGCCCGCAGAGCCGGCGCACGCGGGCGGCCAGCAGCAGCGCGTGCCGGCCGTGGCCGCACGCGAGATCGAGGACCCGATCCGCCGGGCCGAGCCGGAGGAGCCCGCGATCGCGTCCGCCTCGAGCGCCGAGAGCGCGGGCGTCAGCAGATCCTCGACCGAGTCGAGGTACAGCGCGCCGTAGTAGGCGTCGGTCCAGTGGGCGGGCATCGGGCGAGCGCGATCCTGACGCTCTTGTAGCATCCTAGAACCGGGCGTCCTCGCGGTAGGTCCCGAACACGGCCCGGAGCACGTCGGAGATCTCGCCGAGCGTCGCGTACTCCTTCACCGCCTCGATGCACGGCGGCACGAGGTTGCCGCCGTCCCGCGCGACCCGCTCGACGCGCGCGAGCGCCGCCTCGACGCGCGCGGGGCTCCGCTGGGCCTTCACGGCGCGGAGCCGCTCGACCTGCTCGCGCGCGACGCTCTCGTCCACCTTGAGCGTCGGGATCGCGGCGCCCTCCTCGGTCTTGAACGCGTTCACCCCGACCTGAAGCCGCTCGCCCCGCTCGAGCTCGCGCTGCCAGCGGTACGCGGACTCGGCGAGCTCGCGCTGCGGGTACCCGGCCTCGACGGCGCGCAGCATGCCGCCCATCTCGTCGATGCGCCGGAGGTGCGCGAGCGCGCGCCGCTCCATCTCGTCGGTCAGGTACTCGACGTAGTAGCTGCCGGCGAGCGGATCGACGACCCGGTCCGCGCCCGACTCGTGCGCGATGATCTGCTGGGTGCGGAGCGCGATCATGACCGCCTCCTCCGTCGGGAGCGCGTAGGTCTCGTCGAGCGAGTTCGTGTGCAGCGACTGGGTGCCGCCGAGCACGGCCGCGAAGGCCTGCAGCGCGGTGCGGACGACGTTGTTGTACGGCTGCTGCGCGGTCAGGGAGACGCCGGCGGTCTGCGCGTGCGTGCGGAGCAGCATCGACTCGCTCCGCCTCGCCCCGAACCGCTCCTTCATCGTGCGCGCCCAGATGCGCCGCGCGGCGCGGAGCTTCGCGACCTCCTCGAAGAAGTCGTTGTGCACGTCCCAGAAGAAGCTCAGGCGCTGGGCGAAGGAGTCCACGTCCAGGCCGCGGTCCACGCACTCCTGCACGTACTCGATGCCGTCCGCGAGCGTGAAGGCGAGCTCCTGGACCGCGGTCGCTCCGGCCTCGCGGATGTGGTACCCGCTGATCGAGACGGGGTTCCAGCGCGGCATCTCCTTCGCGCAGAACTCGATCATGTCGCAGACGATCTTCACCGCGGGCGCCGCGGGGATCATCCACTCCTTCTGCGCGATGTACTCCTTCAGCATGTCGGCCTGGAGCGTGCCGCCGAGCTTCGCGCGCGGGACGCCCTGCTTCTCCGCCACGGCCACGTACATCGCGAGCGCGATCACCGCGGTCGCGTTGATGGTCATGGACGTCGTCACGTCCGCGAGCGGGATCCCGTCGAACAGGATCTCGAAGTCGCGGAGCGTGGAGATCGCGACGCCCTCCTTGCCGACCTCGCCGCGGCTCATCGGGTGGTCCGCGTCGTAGCCCATGAGGGCGGGCATGTCGAAGGCGGTGGAGAGCCCGGTCACCCCGTGCTCGAGGAGGTACTTGAAGCGGCCGGTTCGTGTCCTGCGGCGTGCCGAAGCCGGCGAACTGGCGCATCGTCCAGAGCCGGCCGCGGTACATCGTCGGCTGCGGGCCGCGGGTGAACGGGTAGCGGCCGGGGTAGCCCACGTCGCGCAGGTAGTCGGCCTCGCGCACGCTCGCCGGGTCGAGGACCGGCGGGATCGGGATGCCCGAGTCGGTCTCGAACGACGGCCTGCGCGCGGGGACGCGCGCGAGCGCCTCGGAGAGCTCCTCCCTCGTCCAGGACTCTCGCTCCGCGAGGATCCGCTCGACCTCCTCGCGCGCGTAGAGCGGGCGGTCCGCGCGGTCGGGCGCTCGGGGCGTCTCTCCACGGGGAGTCGCCGGCTGCGGCTCCTTCGCCGGTCTGGAAGCCATGCGCCCTCCTTCGGAACGGTGCAGCTGCTCGAAGTGTAAGGGCTCGCCGCGAGCCGCGCCGACGGCGAGCGCCCTCGAGAACGGTACGTCCGCCGACTTAAGCGCGCTCGGCGGCACGCGGCGCGCCCGGCGGACGGCCCCGTCAGGGCACCGGGTGGTTCGCGTCGAACGACGCGTAGTCGCTCGTCAGCTCCTCGCCCTCCCTGATGTCGCGCGCCGCGACGGTGGTCCCGCCGGTGTCGTCCGGGAAGTCGTGGCAGTTCGGGGTGTCGGAGTGGTTGAAGAACCGCGCGTCGTCGCCGCACAGGACGAGGCGCCCGCGGACGTGGTCGAGGTAGCTGACTTCTCGAGCGCGCCCGCGGCGAGGGCCAGCAGCTCGAGCTCCCGGAGTCGAAGGAGCGATCCCGGCAGCGGCGCCGATGAGCTTCGCCGCCGCGATCCCGACGACGACAGCCGATCACGATGAACGCGGCGGCGACCGAGGACGTCGTGACGTGGAGTGCGCCCGGGTGTTAACCGCCACCCACGTTCACGATGACCGTGCGTGTGCCAGAGGGTAGGTGGAGTATCTGAGTGCCCCGACGTACGCCAGGCGCACGCACCGGGAGCGACTCGCGCGGCGGCCGCATCACGGTCGCGAGCACGAGCAGGCCGCTGCCGATGAAGAAGCCCGAGACGCCGACGGTGTAGATGGCGGGGTTCTCGTCGTGCGCGAAGAGGAACGCCGGCAGCAGCAGCGCCAGGCCGGCGGCGACGAGCACCCGCTCCCGGACCCTCCCCGTCAGCGAACGCTCGAGGCGCTCGCGGTGGAAGTGGAACAGGTACGACAGCAGGACGCCGAAGGTCAGCCCGTCGAGCCGCAGGTGAGTCGGGAAGAGGTGGATGTACCCGTGATACGCCGGGACCGCCGCGTCCATGAGGAGGCGGCCGGCGAGGCACAGCACCGCGACGACGGCGAAGCACCGAGGGAGACGGCGGAACGGATCGTCGCCGCCCTTCCTCGCCATGAGCGCGAGCGTCAGCGCGGCGAGGATGTAGAAGTGCTCCTCGACGGCGAGCGACCAGGTGTGCGGGAAGATCCCGTGCGTGTAGTTCTGGAAGAAGAACGCCTCCGCCGCGACGTTCCACCACGAGAACGCGTCGATCGACATCCCCTCCGCGAGCGCCTTCGCCATCGTGAAGGCGAGGAGCGCGTAGAACGCCGGGTAGATCTTGAAGCCGCGGCGGATGAGGAAGCGGCCCGCGCTGACGGAGCCCGCGCGGCGGTCGTCCTTGAACGGGAGCAGGCCGGAGACGAGGAAGCCCGAGAGCACGAAGACGTACAGATCGACCGCCGATTCCAGCCGCCGCGTCCGAAGAAGGAGACGCCACCGCGGCGCTCGACCTCGGGCCAGCCCTCGAGCGCGCGACGGCCGCAGCGGCGAACCGCGTGGTGGACACAGATCGATCCGAGGAGCACCGCGGCCGCTCGCATCGACGTCGAGGCCGGCGAGCCGCGACGCGTCGGCGGGCGGCGCGTTCATCGACCGCCGCCGTGCGGGGTCATCGCCGAGCGCGCTCCGGAAGATGGAATCGAACCGCCGAATCACGGATCCCCGAATCCCGATCGACCGCGGATTCGAGGAGCCTACCGACCGTTGAACCAGAGGCACATGTGGTCAGGGGCCGCGGTTGCCGCCGCGCAAACGACGACGGGCGCCCGTAAGCGCCCGCTCGCACGACCGGAATTTGGTGGTGAGGGGGAGAATCGAACTCCCGACCTAGGGATTATGAGACCCTCGCTCTAGCCGACTGAGCTACCTCACCGGGCCCTGAGAACGCGGGTTTATAGGGGGATCCGGCCGGGACCGTCAAGCGATGGCCGAAGCGCTGGCCCGCGCGCGGGCCGATTTGTTGACCGTCCGATCCTGCATGGTACGAGTCGCGATATCGGAGGATTCCGCATGCGGAAGCCGCTGCCGTCGCTCTCGACCCGGACCGAGGAGTTCTCTCCCCAGGTGCTTCGGCTCCCGGCGCCCGTCACGCCCCCTCCGCCGAGCGTCCCGGAGCGCCGGCCCGCCGACAAGATCAAGGAAGCCCTGCTGCGCTGGCTGGAGGAGGAACTGTGAACCTGGAGCTCCCGTTCTACGAGGTCCCCGCGGCCGACGTGCACGACTACCTCGCCCGGATGGAGAACGAGCTGGACGCGCTCTTCCTCGGCGAGGTGGAGAGATCGCTCGGGCGGCTGCGCTCGGAGCGCGCCGTGGCGGACAACGCGCCCGCCGTCGCCGTCGCGGCGAGCGACGCAGCCGCCTGAACGACGACCCGGGGTCGACTACCGGACGCCGTCGCCGGCGGACCGGTACTCGGCCTCCTCCGCCTCGAGCCCGTCGCCCACCGCGGCGGCGCTGCCGGTGAGACGCCCGAGCTCGACGTGGCGCGAGAACAGGAACGCGACGCCGAGCGCCGTCACCTGCGCGAGCTGCGCGGCCCACACCACGTTCGCGTAGGCCACCCCGCGCGTCGCGACCGCGTCCGCCGGGGCGAACAGGGAGAGCCCCACCACGATCGCCCCCTGGAACGTGCCGATCATGCCGGGGCCGGCGGGGATCATGACCCCGACGACGAGGATCCCGAGCAGCGCGCACGCCTCGGCGACCCCGAGATCGAACCCGAACCCGAGCGCGAGGATCCGCATCCCGAGCGCGTTCAGGCACCAGTACGCGGCGGTGAGCGCGAAGAAGATCGCGACGCTCCGGAGGCCCGGCAGCACCCGGAGCCCGTGGATGAAGGCGTCGAGCATCCCCGCCACGCGCTCCGCGATCCGCGCGGAGAACGGCCGGACGACCCAGGTGGCGAGGGCGACCGCGCGCGACCGGTTCCGGTAGGCGAACACGAGGAACCCGAGCACCGCGGCGAAGGCGAGGCTCACGATCACCCCGCCCACGCGCAGCAGCCTGATCCCGGGGGTCCACTCCGGGAGCGCGAGGAGCGCCACCACGAGGAGCAGGCCCATGAAGAGGCCGTCCGCGGCGCGCTCGACCACGATCGACGAGAGCGCGGCGGAGGTCCGGAGCCGCGGCCGCTCCGCGACGAGGATGGGCCTCGCGAACTCGCCGAGGCGGAACGGCAGCAGCGCGAGCGCCATGAACCCGACGGCGGAGACGGCGTTCAGCCGCGGGAACGGCACCTTCGCGATGGGCTCGAGCAGCAACCCCCACCGGACCGTCCGGACGAGGTGGATCGCGAGGAGGAGCACGACGTAGGGCGCGAGGTACCGGTAGTCCCCCGCCTGCATCGCGGCCCAGACCGCGCCGAGGTCCTTCCCGCGGAGCGTGAGCCAGAGCGCGCCCCCCGAGACGACGAGGCCGGCGGCGACCCTGAGCAGCCGCTTCACGAGAGGAGCTCCTCCCCCTGGAGGATGCGCCGCGGGTTCCGGTCCATCAGCGTCTCGAGCCCGTCGAGCCCGGCGCGCCGCTCGAGGATCGCGATCGCCTCGTCGAGCCAGTGGTCCGCGCCGTCGGCACGGTGCAGGTCGGTCGCGGCCACCGCGTAGAGCCCCTCCTCCAGGAACTGCTCCGCGCGCTTCCGGGGCACCTTCCCGTACAGGCCGCCGAGCGCGCCGACGTTCAGCTGCAGCGCTCCGCCGAGCCGGACCACCTCGGCCGCTCGCCCCGCCCGATCGAACTCCGCGCAGCGCTCCGGGTGCGCGAACAGCGGGCGGATCCCCTTTCGACGCAGGCGGAACACCAGCTCCGGCAGGGCCGGGACGGCCCCGTCGAAGGGCACCTCGACGAGCACCCAGCGCTGCGACGGCCCGATGCCGCGCCGGCCATCCCCCTCGGCGCGCGCGAGGAACTCGGTGTCGAGCCGGTTCTCCGCGTTGCGGTGGAGGACGAGCGGCACGCCCTCCGCCGCGAGCAGCACCTCGGCCTCGGCGCGCCGGGCGTCCGCGCGCGCGGGATCGCCGGACGGCAGCCCGAGCACCGCGTGCGGGCTCGGGGCCGCGTCGCTGAACCCGAGGTTCACGAGGAGCCGCGCCGCCGCGAGGGTCTCGCCGGGCGTCTCGCACCCGTCATCGATGGCCCACAGCAGGTGGCAGTGAAGGTCGACGAGGCCCATGGCGCGCCGCGCTCATAGCACGCGCGCCGCCGCCACGGAAGCGGGAGCCCCGCCGCCCGCCGTCAGGGGACGGGGTGACGCGGCGGCTCGCCCTTCGCGAACCGCAGCGCGTCCTCGAGGACGAGCCGCGCCATCGCCGCGCGGGTCTCGCGCGTGCCGGACCCGAGGTGTGGCGTGAGCACGACGTTCTCGAGCCCGAGGTACGCGGAGGGGACCCGCGGCTCGTCGCGGAACACGTCGAGCCCGGCGGCCCCGACCTGCCCGTCCGCGAGCGCGGCCGCCAGCGCCGCGTCGTCCACCACCGCCCCCCGCGCGGTGTTCACGACGATCGCGCCGCGCTTCATCCGGGCGAGCCGCTCGCGCGAGAGCAGGTTGTCGGTCTCGGGGGTGAGCGGACAGTGCAGGGAGACGAAGTCGCTCTCCGCGAGCAGCGCGTCGAGCGGACACGTGGCGAGCGTCGGGGAAGTCCACCGCCCTCGGGCCCGCGTACAGGATCCGCATCCGGAACCCGAGCGCGCGCCGCGCCACCGCCTGCCCGATCCGCCCGAAGCCGACGATGCCGAGCGTCTTCCCCGTGACCTCGGTCCCGAGCATGAAGGCGGGATCGACGGCGCGCCAGCCGCCCGCGCGGACGAGCCGATCGCCCTCGGCGACCCGCCGCGCCGCGGCGAGCAGGAGCGCGAAGGCGTGATCGGCGGTCGCGTCGGTGAGCACCCCGGGGGTGTTCGTGACGAGGACGCGCCGCGCGCGGCACGCCTCGAGATCCAGGTGGTTCACGCCGACGCCGTACGAGGCGACGTGGCGGACGGTCGGGAGCGCGTCGAGCAGCGGGCCGTCCACGCGGTCGATGTAGGTCGGCGCCAGGATCGTCGCGCCGCGCGCCTCCTCGACGAGCCGCTCGCGCGAGGGAGCCGCCGGGCCGCCGCCGCGGATCTCGAGCCAGGGGCGCAGGGGCTCGAGGTCCTGACCGGGGAGCGCGCGCACCAGGTACATGACCGGCTTCATCGGTCGTCCTCCTCGGAGTCGGGCGGCTGCTGCTGTTCCACGCCGTCACCCGCGCGCGGCCCCGGGACCCGGTACGACTCGCCGAGCCACTTGGCGAGATCGACGAGCCGGCAGCGGTCGGAGCAGAACGGGAAGGACCTGTTCCCGGGCCGGGGCGGGACCGGCTTTCCGCAGATGGCGCACGCCGCGCGGGTCACGTCGCGGATCTAGCAGGATTCGGCGCGCGCGGCGAGGCGCTCAGCTCGCCGGGCAGGTCGCCGGGAGCAGCGGGCGGATCGCCTCCTCGAGCTGGGCCTTCCGCACGCCGCCGGTGAACACCTGGCTCACGTTCCCCTCGGTGTCGAGCAGGTACGTCACCGGGTAGCCGGAGACGCCCCACGGCGTGAGCGCCTCCGCGCGCTCGTCGAGCAGGACCGGGTACGGGATCGCCGACGCCATGCGCGCGACGTCCTCGCGCGCCGACTCCTCCGCGATCCCGAGCAGCTCGAAGCAGCGGCCGCGGTGCTCCGTCCAGACCTCGGCGAGCTGCGGGAGCTCCTCCCGGCACGGCGGGCACCAGGTCGCCCAGAAGTTCACCGCGACGACCTTCCCGCGGAGCTTCGCGAGATCGAACGACTGCCCGCGGAGATCCTTCAGCGCGAGCGGCGGCGCGGCCGAGCCCGGGGACCGCGGCGATTCGCCGCGCACGAGGAGCTGCGTCACCACGACGGCGGCGACGACGAGGACTGCGAGCTTGAGCCACTTGTTCATGTGTGCGGAGTCCTTCCGAAGTGTATAGGCGCCCGGGGCGTCTGCCCGTAAGATCCGGGCCCGCTCATGAGGATTCTCGCGCTCCTGCTCGGGGGCCTGGTCGCTTCCGGGGCACCCCCGCCCGCGGGGACCCTCACCAGCCCCCCGGAGCTGGTCGAGTTCGTCCCGGCCGAGTACCCGCCGGACGCGGAGGCCGCCGGCATCCAGGGATCGGTCGTCCTGTCGGTGGTGATCGGCGAGGACGGATCCGTTCGCGAGGCCCGGGTGCTCGATCCCGGACCTCACCCGGCGTTCGGCCCCGCGGCGCTCCACGCCGTCGCCCAGTTTCGGTTCAAGCCCGCCGAGATCGACGGCGCCCCGGCGGCGGTCGAGATCACCTACCGCTACGACTTCGTGCTGAAGCGCGCGGAGCCGAGCGCGCCCGCCGAGGCGCCGGTGGTCCTCGAGGGCCGCGTGGTCGAGCGCGGGACCAGGTCCCCCGTCGCCGCGGCGACGGTGGAGTCGCAGGGGGTCTCCGTCGAGACCGGCGCCGACGGGCGGTTCGCCCTCCGCGGCGTGGCGCCGGGAGACGTCGTCGTGCGGATCGTCTCCCCGGAGCACCTCCCGCTCTCCGTGACGGAGCGCCTCGAGGCCGGCAAGGTCCGCGACGTCGAGTACCGGCTGTCGCGACGCCACTATGACCCGTACGAGGCGGTGGTCCGGGGCGAGCGCGAGCGGAAGGAGGTCACCGTCCGTACCCTCGCGACGGAGGAGGTGCGGACCATCCCGGGCACGCAGGGCGACACGCTCAAGGTGATCCAGTCGCTCCCGGGCGTCGCCCGCAGCCCCTTCGGGATCGGGCTGCTCGTCGTGCGCGGCTCCGAGCCGAACGAGACCGTCGTGTACGTGGACGGGGTGCCGATCCCGCAGCTGTTCCACTTCGGCGGGCTCACGTCCGTCGTGAACGCCGACGTGGTCGAGGCGATCGAGTTCTTCCCGGGGAACTACGCGAGCCGGTTCGGGCGCGGCCTCGGCGGCGTGGTCGAGCTGCGCACCCGCGAGCCGAAGCGAGAGTGGCACGGCGCGGCGCAGGTGGACCTCTTCGATGGTCGCGTCGAGGTCGAGGGCCCGGTCGGGAAGGGGTCGGCGTACGCGGCCGTCCGGCGCAGCTGGATCGACGCGGTGCTCGCGGTGGCGCTCCCGCGCATCGACAGGGAGGCGGCGAACGATCTCCGGGTCGCGCCGCGCTACTACGACTGGCAGACGAAGCTCACCTACCCGGTCCTCGGCGGCCAGGGGAGCGTCTTCGCGTACGGGTCGGACGACAAGCTCGAGTTCGTCCGCCCCGCGGACCGGCCCGGACGGCCGACCTTCTACCTCTCGACGGTCTTCTGGCGGGTGGGCGCGAGCCACCGCGCGCGCGGTGGGCTCCGCGACGAACGACCTCGTCTTCGCGGCGGGCCGGAACAGCTTCGACGTCCTCTCCGGCGGCGCCTTCGGGCTGCTGACCGAGGTCACCTCGATCACGCTCCGCGACCGGCTGGCGTTCAAGCTGTCCCCCACGCTCACGCTCGAGACGGGCGTGGATGGCCTCGCCAACCGGCTGTCGTACTCGGTATACGCGCCGCCGGTGGGGTCTCCCGGGGCCGTGAACGATCCCTTCGCGTCGCAGCCCACGACCGTCGGTGAGGCGGCGAGCGGCTGGTGGCTCTCCCCTGCGGCGTGGGTCGAGGCGGACTGGCGCGCGCTCCCGAGGCTGCGGCTCGTCACGGGGCTGCGCGTGGACGCCGAGGAGCGCTTCGGGGTGACGAAGGCCTGGGTCGATCCTCGCGCCGCCGCCTTCGTGGACGCCGCCCCGGGGACCACGGTGGTCGCCGCCGCCGGCCTGTTCGGCTCGGCGCCCGACCCGCAGGAGACGAGCAAGGTCTTCGGCAACCCGCAGCTCGACGCCGAGCGCGGGATGCACCTGTCGCTCGGGGTGCGCCGGGCGCTGCCGTGGTCGTCCAGCGTCGAGGTGACGGGGTACTACAAGGATCTCTGGTCGCTCGCGGTGCGGACCCGCGCCCTCGGCCCGGACGGCCGGCTCCTCCGGTACTCGAGCGCGGGGCGCGGGGAGACCGTCGGGCTCGAGCTCCTGGCGCGGCGCGAGCTGGCGCGCGGCCTCTTCGGCTGGCTCTCCTGGACCTGGTCGCGCTCGCTCCGGCGGGACGACCCGACGGATCCGCACTACCCCGAGTGGCGCCTCTTCCAGCTCGACCAGACGCACGTCGTCGCGCTCGTCATGTCGTACCGGCTCCCGCGCGAGTGGATCGTCGGCACCCGGATCCGCGCGGTGAGCGGCAACCCCTACACGCCCGCGGTCGGCGCGATCTACGACGCGGACACCGGCCGGTACCAGTGCCTGCCCGGCGCGCCGCTCTCGCGCCGGCTCTCCCCCTTCTTCCAGGCGGACGCGCGCGTGGACAAGCGCTTCGTGTACGAGCGCTGGATGTTCTCGATGTACCTCGACGTGCAGAACGTCACCAACCGCGAGAACGCCGAGTTCCGGTTCCGGAACTTCGACTGCTCGCAGACCGTCGTCATCCCCTCCATCCCGATCTTCCCGTCGCTGGGCCTCCGGGCCGAGTGGTGATCGCCGTGACCCCCGTCCTCCGCCTCGCCCTCCTCTCCGCCGCCTTGCTCGCGGCGTGCAACACCGGCTTCGAGCCGCAGTACCGGGTTCGCGACCTGCGGGTCCTCGCCGTGAAGTCGCGGCTGGCTGCCGGCACCGTCGGCGGACGCCGCCCCCGGTGACACGGTCTTCCTGGACGCGCTCGTCGCGAACCCGCTCGCCAGGCCCGCGCTGACCGTCACGTGGCTCGCGTGCCTGCCCACCGCGGACGAGTCGCTGCCGCCCTGCGCCAATCCGGCGTACCTCGAGGATCCCGCGAGGCTCCTCGCGGACGCGACGAGCGCCTCGCCGCACGTCCTCGTCCTCGGCACCGGGACGACGATCTCCTACCCGCTCCCGGACCTCTCCGCGGCGCTCGGGTTCGTCGTCGGGGTGGCGCGGGATCAGCCGACGCTCGAGTGCCGGATGTACGCCGAGCTCGTCGTCGTCGTGGTCGCCGAGGCGCAGGGCCGGATCTCGACCGCGCTGAAGCGCGTGCGGATCAAGCCGTCCGCCGCCCAGATCGCGTCGGTCCCGGGGGTCACGGACCACTACGACCTGAACACCAACCCGGCGGTCGCGGACGTCCTCCGCGCGCCGGCGGACCCCGACGCCTGCGACGGGGGGCCGTCGATCACGACGAGCCCGTTCCCCGCCGGGAGGACCGTCGTCTGCGGGAAGGCGCAGTCCGGCTCGCGTGCAGCAGTTCACGGTGTGCGAGCCGGACGGCTCGCACTCGACCCCGTTCGAGAGCCTCGAGTGGCAGTGGTACGTGACGGACGGCGAGTTTCCCGAGGAGGGGGGCGTCGGAAACGCCACGGGCGGGGACGTGGACTTCATCCGCCCGCCGGGCGGGTTCACGCTCTGGACGATCGTCCGGGACGGCCGCGGCGGGAGCGACTGGGCGACGTACGTCGTCTCGACGCTGTAGCGCGCTAGTTCCCGCTCGGCACCGCGCTGCCCGCGCCCGCGCCGAGGAGCGTCTTCAGGTCGTCGTCGGTGAAGAAGAGCCCGCCGCCGAAGAAGACGTCGTTGCCGATCGTGAACTTCGGGCCACCCGGGTAGCGGCCGGAGCGCCAGCTGTTCAGGAAGTCGTCCGCGCCCGCCGAGACGAAGAAGTGCTGGAGGAAGTAGTAGTTCATCCAGACCTTCGCGCGCGGGAAGACGTCCTGGTACGGCCGCGAGAACTGGTAGACCGACACCGAGAACTGGAGCTTGTCGCGGAAGAGGTGCAGATCGGTCCCGATGCCGCCCGTGCTCTCGATCACGCCGGCCCGGAAGGTCATCGGACCGTAGCGCTTCGCGATCTGCAGGGTGAAGGTGAGCTTGTCCTCGTGGAGCGTCCGGGTCGAGACCCGGGTCGAGTCGAGGCCGGTGATCGGATCCCGGGTCGTGATCGTCTCGGCGGAGACCGAGTCGACCCCGCGCGGATCCGAGACGACCTCGAGCAGATAGTACTTGTCGGGCCGCGGGAGGAGCCGCACGCCGAAGTAGGTCTTCGCGCCGGTCTGGTTGAGGAGCCACTCGGAGCGGAGCTGGACCTGGAGCTGGAGCTTGAAGACGCGGTCGAGCTGGTCCGCGACGTCCTCGGCGGCGTTCCCGAGCTTGCGCCCCAGCCGCTCGTCCACGAGCAGCCGCCCGGCCACGCTCTTCCCCTCGCTGATCTTGGCGACGAGCTCGTCGAGCTTCTCCATCGTCCCGGCGAGCTTGTCCACCGCCTGCTTCACCCCGCGGGCCTGCTCCGCGGCGGCCGCGCGCTCCCCCGGCGTCGCCGCCGCGACCGCGTCGCCGACCGCGGAGGGCGCGGCGCCCGCGCCGGGCTTCCCCGGCGAGGCCGCCCCGCCCGAGCCGCCCGAGCCCGGATCGATGATCTCCTGCAGGCTCGCGGCGACCACCTTCAGCTTCCCGGTGAGCTCCTCGACGTTCGTCGCGATGCGCCCGATCTTGTCCTTGTCGCGCGCGGAGATCTCCCGGAGATCCGCCGTGAAGTCCTTCGTGTTCGAGAGGATGTCCGAGAGGTTCTGCTCGTTCCGCGCGATGGTGTCGTCGATCCGCTTCGTCGCCGAGGCGAGGTTCTCGACGATCTCGCGCAGGCCCCGGTCTCCCGCGACGGTCTTCGCGAGGTCCCCGGTGACGAGCTGCACGTCGGCGGCGATCCTCGCGAGCGAGTCGAGCAGCTGCTGCACGCTCGTGGCCTCGCGGACGCAGGTGATGTTCCGCTCCGACTCGGGCAGGTCGCGGAGCAGCGGCTTCTCCGGGCTCCCGGGCTGCACCTCGAGCAGCGCGTCCGGCAGGAGCGCGGACGGGAACGTCTTCGTGAAGCACGCGTCGGTGTGCAGCTCGACCGTGTTCTTCACGCGGATGTCGAGCCGGGCCTTCGCGCCGGTGAGGGCGATCTCCACGACCTCCCCGACCTGGATGCCCGCGATCTGCGCGCGGCTCTTCCAGGTGAGCCCGGTCGCGTCCGAGAAGTACGCGTGGACGAGGTAGCTGTCCTTCTCGGAGTACCCGCCCTTCCTGAAGAAGGTGAGCGCGAGCAAGAACGCGATCCCGGTCACGGCCGCGAGCACGCCCACGGCGAGCGCCCTGTTCCAGGCGGGCTTCACGGGTCTCGGGTCTCTCGCATGACGCGTCGTCTCACTGCTTCGCGAACCACATGGCGAGGAAGCGCTGGACGTACGGGTCCGTGCTTCGCCGGACCTCCTCCGGCGTGCCCTCCGCGGCCAGGTGGCCATCGTAGAGCACGGCCAGCCGGTCGGCCACCTTGAAGGCGCTCGCGATGTCGTGCGAGATGACCATGCTCGTGATCCCGAGCCGCTCCTTCGCGTTCAGGATCATGCCGTCCACGTAGTCGGTCGTGATGGGGTCGAGACCCGTGGTGGGCTCGTCGTAGAGCACCACCTGGGGGTCGGACACGAGCGCGCGCGCGAGCGCGACGCGCTTCCGCATGCCGCCCGACAGCTCCGCGGGCCAGCGGTCCAGGACCTCCTCGCCGAGGTCCACGACCTTGAGCTTCTGGATGACCCGCTCGCGGACCTCGTCCGCGCGCATGCGCTCCCCCCAGCCCTTCTCGGTGAGCGGGAACGCGACGTTCTCGAACACCGTCATCGAGTCGAAGAGCGCGGCCCCCTGGAACACCATCCCGAAGAGCTGGCGCGCCTCGGTGAGCGCCTTGCCTCCGAGCTTCGAGATCTCGAGGCCGGCCACCTGGACGCTGCCGCGGTCGGGCTTGAGGAGCCCGATGACGTGCTTCATGAGCACGGTCTTCCCGGAGCCGGAGCCGCCGAGCACGACGTAGGTCGTCCCCTTCGGGATGCTGAGGGTGATCCCCTTCAGCACGGCGTTGTCGCCGAAGGCCTTCCAGAGGTCGATCACGTCGATCACGTCAGGTCCCCACCGCGATGAACGTGATGACGTAGTCGGCGAGGAGCACCGCGATGGAGCTCATCACCACCGCGCGGGTGGTGCCCTCGCCGACGCCCTTCGCGCCCCCGAACGCGGCGTACCCGCGCCAGGTCGTGATGATCGAGACGATCGTGCCGAACACCACCGCCTTCAGCAGGCCGTGCATGATGTCGGAGGGATCCATGAACTCGCGGGTGTGCTCGATGAACGGGCCGACCGGGATCCTCGCGACGTAGACGCCCATGAGGTAGCCGCCGCCGTACCCGATCACGTTGAACACCATCGTGAGCAGGGGGAACATCACGATCGACGCGATGATCCGCGGCACGACGAGGTACTGGATGGGATTGACCGCCATCGACTCCATCGCGTCGAGCTGCTCGGTCACCCGCATGGTCCCGAGCTCGGTCGCGATGGCGCTCCCGGCGCGGCCCGTCACCATGAGCGCGGTGAACACGGGCGAGAGCTCGCGGGCGAGCGAGAACGCGACCGAGCCGCCGACGAAGCCCTCCGCGGCGAACTGCTTCAGCGCGTAGTTCATCTGGAGCGCGAACACCATGCCGGCGGACAGGCCCGTCGCCCCGACGATGAACGCCGAGCCGACCCCGATGAAGGCCATCTGCGCGACGATCAGCTCCAGCCGGAACGGCGGGCGGAACGCCCACGCGACGGCCTCGACCGCGAACAGGATCATCCGGCCGAAGTCTTCCAGGGCCGCAGCCAGCCTTCGCATGCGGGGCCATTCTCGCACGACGAGCGCTCGCACGCCCGGTTTCGAGCGCGCGGCGCCGATTCGGCGCGCGGGGGCCGAGCGGCTATACTGCGCCGCCCTATGGTCAAGGTCGGCGGCGAGGTGGATGCGCTGTGCACGAAGTGCGAGCTCACGCTCGCCCACACGGTCCACGCCGTCGTGGGCGGGCGGCCCGTGAAGGTCGAGTGCAACACCTGCCACGCGGTCCACCGCTACCGCGGCGACGCGGGCGTGCGCACCGCCCCGAAGGCGAAGGCGAACGGCGGGACCACGCGCGCGGCGCGGGCGCCGACCGAGGTCATCGGGTTCGAGTCGCTCCTGTCGGCGCGGAAGACCGCCGCCGCTCGCCCGTACTCGCCCAAGGACTCCTTCGCGGTGGACGAGGTCGTCGATCACCCGCTCTTCGGGCGCGGGTTCGTCTCCGCCGTGCGCGACGGCGGGAAGATCGAGATCACGTTCCGCTCCGACGTGAAGCTGCTCGTCCACGGCCGCCCCTGAGGGCGGCCGCTTGGCCGGCGGCGGACGTTCCGGTACGGTGCTCGCGGGAGGAACCCGCCTCGATGCTCCGCACCCTCGCCCTCGCGATCGTCCTCTCCCTCGTGGCCTGCTCGAGGAAGCCCGCCCCCGGCGCGCCCGGCGCCCGGCCGCGTCCGCGCAGGCTCCGAGCGCGGCCGCCCCCGCATTCGTCAACGCGGCGACCGCGCTGCGGCGCGAGCCGAGCGACGCGGCCCGCGTCCACGGTCCCGCGGGCAAGGACGTGCCGAACCTCCTCGCCGTGCTCCAGCGCGGCGAGCGCGTCGCGGTCCTCGAGGCGCGGGACGACTGGGCGAAGGTCCGCACCTCCGACGATCGCGACGGCTGGGTCCGGCGCGCGTCCCTCCTCGAGGGCGACGGCGTCACCGAGGCGACGGTGCTCGCCCCGGCGGACGTGTTCGACCGCCCGGACCTCCTCGCCGCCAACGCGAAGCGCCGCATCGACCCCGGGACGCTCCTCCTCGTCGTGAAGGCGAGGCCCCCGTTCAGCGAGGTGAACGTCTCCTCGGGCCCGAACGCCTGGGTCCTCTCGGAGCGCCTCGCGACGGGCGACAGGGAGGTCTCGGTGGCGAAGCTCGCCGAGAAGGCCCGCTGGCTCGCGCGCACCGGCAAGCCGGACGAGGCGAAGCAGGTGTTCGCGCTCGCGCGCGAGCACTTCGCCGGGAGCGCGCTCCTGGACGCGCTCGCGGCGGAGCTGGGCGAGCCGCCGCCGGGCGGGGTCGTCGTCCCCGCGGTGGCCCCCGCCGACGCGCCGCCCCGCTGATCCGGAGCTCCCCCTAGCCGCGCCGCAGCGCCTCGAGCGTGGCGGACAAATCCGGCGGCCACGGCGCCTCGACCACGAGGGGTCCGCCGCCCGCCGGGTGCGCCACCTCGATCCGCGCGGCGTGGAGCGGGGTCCGCTCGAGGAGCAGGGCGCCGTCGGGGCCGGCGAGCGGTCCCGCCTCGCCGTAGTCGGGATCGAGCGCGAGCGGGAGCCCCACCGCCGCGAGGTGGACGCGGATCTGGTGCGTCCGTCCCGGTCTCCGGGAGCGCCTCCACGAGCGCGAGCGGTCCCCGCGCCCACGCCCTCGCGGGCAGCGTCTCGAGCAGCCGGATCACCGTCACGGCGGCCTTCCCGCGAGGATCTCCCTCGGCCACCGCCCGCATCCGGCCGCGCCGGGCGGGGGCGATCGGCAGGTCGATGCGGCGCTCCGGGGGCGGCGCGCCGCGGACGAGCGCGAGGTAGCGCTTGCGCGGCTCGCCGCGGTCGAACGCGAGGTTCAGGGCGCGGTGCGCCTCCGCGGTGCGCGCGAAGAGGAGGACGCCGCTCGTGCCGCGGTCGAGCCGGTGGACGACCCAGAGCCGGCCGTGGGTCGCCTCGAGCTCCTCGCGCAGGCTCCGCTCGCCCGCGTCGCGCCCGGGGATGACGAGCCGCCCCGCGGGCTTGTCCACCGCGAGCACGTGCGCGTCCTCGTGGAGGACCGCGACGGCTCCCGGGGGGCTCACGCCATCTTCCTCGCGGGGACGACCGTCACCGGACCGAAGCGCTCGAGCGGCCGCGCGATCGCCTTCGCCGGTCCGACCGCCACGACGACGCGGTCCGCGAGCGGGAAGTAGCGGCGGCCGACCTCGCGGCAGGCGTCGGCAGTGACCGCGCGGATCCGCTCGCGGAACCCGGTCACCTCGGTGTCGGGGAGCCCGAACAGCGCGAGGTCGGAGAGCTTCTCGGCGAGCTGGTCGTGGGTCTCGAGGGAGAGCGGGAAGAGGCCGCAGAGGTAGCTCTGCATCCGCTCCAGCTCCTCGGCCGTCGGGCCGCCGTCGCAGAAGCGGGCGGTCTCGTCGAGCGCGACCTGCACGATCTCGGCGGTCGTCTCGACCTTGGTGAAGGTGGACACGAAGAAGATCCCGCCCGCGCCGCTCGTGGCGAACCGGCTCCGCACCCCGTACGAGAGGCCGCGGTTGACGCGGATCGCCTCCATCAGCCGCGAGGTGAACCCGCCGCCGAGGAGCGCGCTCGCGACGATCCCGGCGTGGTAGTCGGGGCTACGCCGCGCGAACCCGGCCGACGCGATCCGGACCTGCGTCTGCGTGACGTCCGGCTTGTCCACCACGACCACCGCCGTGCGCGGCGGCGCGGGAGGGGCCACCGTGACGCTCGCTCCGTCCTCGCCGCGCCACCTGCCGAACCGGCGCCGGACCATCCCGAGGACCTCGTCCGCGGGCGCGTTCCCGACGACGAGCAGGATGGCGGCGCCCGGCCGGTAGTGGCCGGCGTGGAAGGCGGTCACGTCGGGGCGGCCGGCGGCGCGCAGGTCGCGCACGCGGCCCTCCGGCGGGTGCCCGTACGGATGCCGGCCGAAGGCCGCCTGGAGCATGGCGCGATCCGCGATCACCGCCGGCTCGTCGAGATCGTGGGCGAGCGAGGCGGTCTCCCGCCGGCGGAGCCGCTGCACCTCCGCGAGCGGGAAGGTCGGCGCCGTCGCGACGTCGGCGAGGATGTCCACGCAGCGCGGGAGCACCTCCACCGGCGCGGAGAGCCCGAAGTAGGTCGCGTCCTCGTCCACGCCCGCGCCGAGCTCGGCGCCGAGGGACTCGACCGTCAGATCGATCTCGGGCCCGGTCCGGCGGCGGGTCCCCCGCCGCGCGGCGAGCGCGACGAGGTGCGCGAGGCCGGCGCGCCCGGCCGGATCGAGCGAGGAGCCGCCGCGCAGCACGAGCCGCGCCGCGGCGAGCGGGATGCCGCGGCGCTCGGCGACGACGACCTCGAGCCCGGTCTCGAGCCGTTCCCGCCGGATGGGCGGCAGGGGGATGGGGCCGTTCACCGGACCTTCTCCGGCTCGAGGACGACGACGCAGCGGCGAGCCGGGTCGAGATACTCGGCGGCGACCCGCCGCACCTCCGCCGGAGTCACCTTCTCGTAGTGCTCGAGGGCGCGCCCGGCCTCCCTCCAGTCGCCGAGCAGCGTCTCCGCCTGCCCGAGCGCGTGCGCGATCCCGTGGTGGGTCGCGAGCTCGTGGAGCACGGAGCTGCGGAGGAGCGCCCTGGCGCGGCGGACCTCCGCGGCGCTGACGCCGCGCGCGGCGACCGCGGCGATCTCCTTCCAGAGCAGGGCCTCCGTGCGCTCGACCGGCACGCCCGGCGCGAGCTCCACGAACGCGAGGAAGACGCCGGGGTCGATGCGCCACCCCCAGCTGATGGACACCGAGACCGCGAGCTCGGTCTCCTGCACGAGCCTGCGCCGCAGCCGCGACGACTCGCCGACGGCGAGGCAGACCTGCAGCACGTCGAGGGCGCTCGAGTCGGCGCTCGCCGCCGCCGGCCCGCGCCAGCCCGCGAGCAGCGCCGGCGCCTGCGCGGGGTACCGCACGACGGCGCGGCGCTCGCCGCGCTGCACCGGCTCCCCGGGCGGCACGGGCGCGGGGCGCGGCCCCGCCGGCACGTCGCCGTAGTACCGCTCGATCAGCGCGAGCGTCGCGCGCTCGTCGAGGTCGCCGACCACGTAGATCGCGGCGTTGTTCGGCGCGTAGTACGTGCGGAAGAAGCCCTCGCAGTCCGCGCGCGTGATCCGCTGGATGTCGTCCATCCAGCCGATGATCGGCCACCGGTACGGGTGGGCGAGGAAGACGAGCGCCTCGAGCTGCTCCTCCATGAGGCCGAAGATCGAGTTCTCGGTCCGGAGGCGGCGCTCCTCCTTCACCACCTCCCGCTCCTGCTCGAGCGACTCCTCCGTGAGCCGGAGCGAGCGCATCCGGTCGGACTCGAGGTCGAGGACGGTCTCGAGCGCCTCCGACGCGAAGTCCTCGTAGTACGCGGTCACGTCGTTCGACGTGTAGGCGTTCGAGTGCCCGCCCTTCGCCTCGAGGACGCGGTCGAACTCCTTCGGGCCGTACCGGGCCGCGCCGTTGAACATCATGTGCTCGAAGAGGTGGCTGATCCCGGTCGTGCCGAGCTTCTCGTTCCGGGAGCCGACCTGGAAGAACGTGTAGTAGCTCAGCGTCGGGGTCGATCGCTCGGTGAGCAGGCGGATGCGCAGGCCGTTGCCGAGAGTGTGAGCGCTCACCTTGTCGAGGTCGAGGACGGCAGCTGGCGACGAGGTGGGCATCCGGCGGGCAACATAGCGTCCGACCCGCCGGGCGTCCATCGGCGATCCCCGGGCAACCCGCACGATTCGCCCGTATTTTGGGCGATCGCGCGCGCGGGGCGCGGCGCATCGGGGACTTCACTGTTAGCATCTCCAACACACAGTCGGTGGACCGGCGGGGCGCGAGGCCATAAACGGGATTGCCCTTTAGCGTCTACCCCGAAGGTGCACCCACGGAGAGAAACGTCCCGATGACGAACAAGACGAAGCCCCAGCGCGACCCCAGGCGCGACGAGCTCCGCCGTCTCGGAGAGCGGGTCCGGGAGCAGCGGCGCAGCCGCGGCCTCACGCAGGAAGCACTCGCAGAGGCGCTCGATCTCTCGGTCGCGTACGTCAGCCTGATCGAGCGAGGCGGCCGGAATCCGCCGTACACGACCGTCGTCGCGATCGCGCGCGCGCTCGGGATCGCGCCGTCGCGGATGGTCGCGGACGAGTAGCCGAGGCCCGGACTCAGAGCGAGGCGACCGGTCGGCCGCAGGCGAGGCAGCGCCCCTTCCGGTGCCGGAGCGGCAGCCCGCAGCCAGGGCAGCGTTTCACGTCGCGCGCGGGCTTCACCGCAGCGGCGCGACCGTCACCCGGAGGCGCCTGCCCCTTCTCGAGCCGCGTGACGCGGTCCTCCAGCGCGGCGATCCGGCGGGAGAGCGCTGCGAGCGTGGGTGGCTTGCTCGTGGACACGGGCCTCGAGCGTGCCACGCGGCCGTCCGGAAGCAACTTTCCGCTCCGGTTGGGCATGACCTGCGCCGTTGAGAGCCCCCCGCGCGCGTGTTATCTCGCGATCGGATGGACTCCGAGACACCCGCAGGGCCGGGGCTGACGACCTCCGCCCCCGCCTACGAGGCCCCGCTCGTCCAGGCACTCCTCGAGGCACCGCACGCCCCCCACCGCGAGGTCCCGCGGGCGCGGGAGATCTTCGTCAACCGCAACCTGCGGATGGACCGTGTCGAGATCGTCGGCTTCGACATGGACTACACGCTCGCGATGTACCACCTCGTCCGGCTCGAGACGCTCGCCTTCCGGATGACGCTCGAGCGGATGATCCGGGCGCTCGGGTACACCCCCGAGATCGGCGCGCTCCGCTACGATCCCGAGTTCGTGATCCGCGGCGTCGTCGTCGACAAGCTCCACGGCAACATCTTCAAGATGGACCGGCACAACCACGTCGGCCGCTGCTACCACGGCCGCCGGCCGCTGCCCGATGACATCATCCGCCGCCTGTACCGGGACGAGAAGGTGCACCTTTCGTCGCCGCGGTTCGCGTGGATCGACACGCTGTTCGCGCTGCCGGAGGCGTGCCTCTTCGCGGAGATCATCGAGCTGCTCGAGAGCCAGGCCGTCCAGGTCGACTACAAGAAGCTGTTCGACGACATCCGCGAGTCGATCGACACGGTGCACCGCGACGGCTCGCTCAAGGTCGAGGTGAAGAAGGACCTCGACCACTACGTGGTGCGGGACCCGGAGCTCGGCCCGGCGCTGCACAAGCTCCGCTCCGGCGGGAAGAAGCTGTTCCTCCTCACGAACTCGCTCGCGGACTACACCGACGAGGTGATGCGGTTCGTGCTCGACGGGCAGCTGCCCGAGTACCCCACGTGGCGGAACTACTTCGACGTCGTCATCACGGGCGCGGCGAAGCCGGCGTTCTTCTCCGAGCAGCGGCCGCTGTGGCTCCTCGGGCCGGACGGCGCCCGCGTGGGCGAGGCGACCTCGCTCGAGCGCGGCCGGATCTACGAGGGCGGGGATCTCGCGACGTTCGAGCGGCTCGTCGGGAAGTCCGGCGATCGCATCCTCTACGTCGGCGACCACATCTACGGAGACATCCTCCGGTCGAAGAAGAGCTCGCTGTGGCGGACGTGCATGGTCGTCGAGGAGCTCGAGCGCGAGCTCGCGTGGCTCGAGCGGAACCAGGACGTGCTCGACGAGCTGGAGCGGCTCGAGGCGCTCCGGGTCCGCCTCGACGACGAGGTCGCGGTCCACCGCTCCGCGCTGAACGTGCTCGACCGCCGGCTCGAGCGCGACGCGGCGACCCCCGAGGAGCGCGCGCGGATCGAGGAGGAGCGCCGGCACCAGAAGCAGGAGATGGAGGTGCTCAGGAAGGGGTCGCGCGACGCCCACGCGCGGGTGCAGGTCCTGGAGCGCGGGATCGAGGACGGGCTGAACAGGTACTGGGGGCTCACGTTCAAGGAGGGGAACGAGAACTCCCGCTTCGGCGAGCAGATCGAGGTCTACGCCTGCGTGTACACGAGCCGGGTCTCGAACTTCGTCTTCTACTCTCCGATGCAGTACTTCCGCTCGCCGCGGGCGGCGATGCCGCACGAGCGCGAGGCGCCGGTGCGCATCTCTCCGTGGGGCGACGCGCACGCCGCGCCCGTCGCCGGCGATCGCCCGTCGAAGGCGTCGAAGGCCTCGCGGTGACCGCGCGATCCCGAACGTCCGCTTGACGCTCCGCTGACCCGCACGTACACCGGACGGCGGCAGAGCTTCCCAGGCTGGTGCCGGGCCCGGTCTTCAAAACCGGTGGATGGTGCTGAGAGGCGCTGTTGGGGGGTTCGATTCCCCTGCTCTGCCGTTCGCCGGCGCGCGCGGTTGCCGTGCGGTCTTGCGCCCCCGCGATGCTCGAAGGAGACGTGGACATGCCCACGCAGCAGACCGTTCTTCTCGTTGGCGGCACCGGACGAACGGGCCGGCGTACGTTGCAGCAGCTCCTGGACCGCGGCGTCAGCGTTCGCGCCATCGTGCGATCGGGCGGGAAGCTCCCGCCGGACGTCGCGGGGAACTCCAAGCTGACGGTGATCGAGGCCAGCCTGCTGTCGCTTCGAGATGAGGAGCTGCAGCAGCACCTACGCGGCTGCGATGCCGTCATCTCCTGTCTCGGTCACGTCCTCAGCCTCAAAGGAATGTTCGGGCAGCCGCGCGACCTCGTCACGAGAGCGACGATGCGCCTGTGCCGTGGGGTCGAAGCGCTCCAGCCCCCAGCGCCGGTCAGGTTCATCCTCATGAGCAGCGTCTCGGTCAATCGCCCAGACGGGCTCGACACGCGCCGGAGCTCGTTCGAGAGGGCGTTTCTCTGGATGCTTTGCGGCGTGCTTCCGCCAGCCAAGGACAACCAGCGAGCGGCGGACTTCCTTCTCGAGGAGATCGGGCCCAATAACACCTTCGTTCAGTGGGCGATCGTCCGACCAGACTCACTCCTCGAGGGCGAGGTCTCGGAGTACTCGTTGCACGAGGGCCTCGTGAACAGCCTCTTCGCGCCCGGCAGCACGAACATGGCCAACGTTGCGCACTTCATGTGCGAGCTGGTGACGAACCCGAAGACGTGGGCGAACTGGAAGGGCAAGCTGCCCGTCATCACCA
>CAWHDY010000023.1:0-6959 GCA_963828235.1 uncultured delta proteobacterium | reverse complement strand
GGCGATCACGAGCAGGAGGGGGAGCATCGGGGTGTCTATGCCACCTTTTCGTCGCCGAAGCTCAAGTACGCCCGACGTACGACCCCTTGGGTGGCCCAGGCCCACCCTCCAGGGCGCCGGACGTCCGGCGCGGAGGGACCGCTCACGCCGCGGGGCGGAGCTCGCCGGGGACGCGCGCGAGCTGACCCTCGTCCACGCGGAAGAACGCGACGGCTCGCTCGAGCTCGGCCGCCCGCTCGGCGAGGTCGTGCGCCGTCGCGGCGAGCTCCTCCGTGCTCGAGACGTTCGCCTGCGTGACCGAGTCCAGCTGCTGGAGGGCACGGGTCGCGGCGTCGACGCCGCCTGCCTGCTCGCGGCTCGCCTTCGTGATCTCCTGCACGAGCCCGGCCGTCCGCACGATGTCCGGAACCATCTTCTCGAGCATGGCGCCCGCGCGCGCGGCGATCTCCGTGCTGCCGGTCGAGAGCTTCGCGATCTCCGCGGCCGCGCCTTGCGACCGCTCCGCGAGCTTCCGCACCTCCGCGGCCACGACGGCGAAGCCGCGCCCGTGCTCGCCGGCGCGCGCCGCCTCGATCGCCGCGTTCAGGGCGAGCAGGTTCGTCTGATAGGCGATCTCCTGGATGATCGTGACCTTCTCGGCGATCTCGTTCATCGCCCGGACCGTCTCCGCCACCGCGCGCCCGCCGCTCCGCGCGTCCTCCGCCGCCCGCACGGCGATCGCCTCGGTGGCCTGCGCGTTCAGGGCGTTCTGCTTGATGTTCGCGTGGATCTGCTCCATCGAGGCGCTGGTCTCGCTCGCCGCGGTGGCCTGGGACGACGCGCCGTCGCTGAGCTGCTGCGTGCTCGCCGACATCCCACGGCTCGCGTCGGCCACGCCCGCCGAGGTCTGCCGCACGCGCTCGACGACCTCCCGCAGGCGCTCCGCCATCGTCGTCAGCGCACCCGTCAGCTGCCCGACCTCGTCGCGGCCGACCGTCCCCTGCCGTCGCTCGGTGAGGTCGCCCTCCGCGACCCGCTGCGCGAACCGGTTGAGGCGCTCGATCCGCCCGGTCAGCGAGCGCGTGAGGCTCCAGAGCATCACCAGCACGAGCGCGAACGTGACGCCGTTCAGGGCGAAGCTCGCCAGGGTGAGACGCCGCGCCAGCGCGAGCGCACCGGCCTCCCGCTGCTCCGTCTCGGCGCGGATCACGTCCACGAGCGCACCCACCTGCTCGTTGAACCGCTCATAGCGGCGGTGCTGCACGCCGCGTACGATCCGGCGCGCGACCGCGTGCTGCTCACCCTCCAGGGCCGGGACGATCGTCGCGTCGATCGCCGCGAAGAACTCCGACCACGTCGTGCGGGCGTCCTCGATCCCGAGCCGCTTCTCGTCCGACAGGGTGAGCGCGAGGAGGTTCTCGAACCGCTGGTCGATGGCCTTCCGGAGGAGCTCGATCCCGTCGCGCGTCGCGCGGATGGCGTCGAGGTTCTGGCCCTCGTCCGCCATCGTCCCCAGCTCGGCCCGCACCTGGTTCAGGTCCGCCTTCTGGAGCGCCACGAGCTCCATGAGGATCCGCTCCTGCTTCATCTCCCGGAACGCAACGCCCCCGATCCTCACCCGCTCGTCGAGGTAGGCGTTCACGGCGAGCGAGAGGACGAACCCGCTCAGCACCATCGCCGCGAGCAGCGTCATCTTGAACCGGATGGCGGTGTCGTCGACGAGGGCGCGGAGCCGGAAGGACGAGAGACGGGGAGCTCGCATGGGCATCACCTGGAGGACCTGGGAGGAGCCGGGGCCCCCGCGCCCCGGAGTCGCGTTGCTAGCGCTTCCTGACCGGGACGAAGTTCCGCTCGACGAGTCGCTGCCCCTCGGCCGACAGCATGAACTCGACGAACGTCTTCACGCCGCCGGCCGGCGGCCCGATGGTGGCGAGGTTGAGCGGCCGGCTGATGAGGTACGCGCCGGACTGGATGTTGTCCGCGGTGGGCGCGATGGCGTCCACGGAGATGGCCTTCACCTTCGCGCGGACGTCCGCCGGCACCGCCGCGAGCAGCCCGAAGCTCGGCGTCCCGATGCCGTTCGCGTTCCGCGCGACCTCGATGATCTGGTCCTTCGGGAGGTCGATCTCCTTGAACCCGGGCGCGTAGGGCGCCTTGTCCATCACGAGCTCGTTGAACATCTCCATCGTGGCGCGCTTCGCGCCCTGGATCTCGGTGTTGACCGCGATCGGCGCATCCTTCCCGCCGACCTCCTTCCAGTTCTTGATCTTGCCGGTGAAGATGCCCTTCAGCTGCTCCTTCGAAAGATCCCGGACCGGGTTGTCCTTGTTCACGAACACCGCGACGGCGTCGTAGCCGATGATCGTGCCGAGGATCTTCTTCGCCTTCTCGTCCGCCTTCAGCGGGCGCGACGCGCCCGCCACGTTCGCCCGGCCGGCGAGCAACGCCTCGATCCCCTTGCCCGAGCCCGGGACCTCGAACAGCGTGAACTTGATGCCGCTCTTCGCCTCGAATGCGCTCCGCGCACCCGCCGCGTCGAGGATCGACTGGCCGATGGTGGACGACCCGCTGTAGCGGACCTCGTCGGCCGCCGAGGCGAGCGCGGGGAGGGCGAGCAGGGCTGCGGCGAGGACCGTCAGTGAACGTCGGATCATTTCTGGTCTCCTGTGTGGTGATCGAGATGCCACCGCCCAGCGCATCGTGCCCGCCGCCTCATACGCGCACGAGCTTCACGCGCGTGTCGTAGAACGAGACGCTTCCGCCGACCTTGTCGAGCATGCAGGTGTTCCGGAGGTGCGGGTCGATCCACATCGCCGCGTTCGCGTGCACGCCGCCCTGCCGCCTCGGATCGGCCTTCACCACGACGCCGTCGATGGTGACGTCGGAGGCGCCCGCCGCCCACGACCCGTAGCCGAGGGTGAAGGTCACGACGCCGGGCCGGATCGTCTCGGTCACGGTCACCTTGCCGATCATCGGCTTCATGACGCCGTTCCTCAGATCCCAGACGCCCTCCGGGTTCGTCGCGGAGACGAGCTTCACCCGTGCGCCCGACTCGAGCTTCAGCCGCCGCGCGTCGCTCGCGCTCACGAGGATCGCGTTCTCCGGCCGGAGCTCGGTCAGGTACGAGTGCGAGATCGTCCGCGACTTCGTCATGAGCACGTCGCGCTGCGTGACGAGCTGGAGGTCGTGCCCCGCCGCGAGCTCCTTCGGCTCGCGGTCGAGCGTGTCCGCCACCGGCACGAACCGCGCGACGCCGAGGTAGTGCTTGCCCGTGAACGCATCCTTCGTCCTGGCCGTCTTCTCCTGGTACAGGTTGACGAGCTTGCCGTACCGGTTCGCGACCTGGTCGCCCTTGTAGGAGGCCTCCTGCGTGTCGAACCGACCGCCGCGCGTGAGTACCGTGACCACCTTGCGCCACGCGGGCCCGGCGATGCGCTCCCAGCGCGCCGGATCGAACACGCTCGGCGGCAGGTGCCGGCGGCTCTCGAGGAAGACGCGGACGTCCTCGTCGGTGGCGTCCGCGACCGGCTCCTTGCCGTCGAGCGCGACGTTCGCGACGAGGCGGACGTACAGGTCGTCCGGGCGCGTCAGGTCCGCGCCCGGGGCGGCGAAGCCGTCCTTGCCGAAGCCGGGGAGCCCGAGCCGCTCGGCGAGCGCGAGCCAGAGGGTCTCGTACGAGATGGGCTGCTCCTCGCCGAACACCTTCACGAGCTCGTTCGGCGACGGGATCACCGGCTGCCGTACCGGTTGCACCTTCACCGGCATGTTCGGGTGCGAGCCCTGGAGCTCCCAGCGCTCGAGGAAGTGGAGGTCCGGGAACACGTAGTCCGCGTACATCGAGGTCATGCCGACGGTGATGTCGCTCGCGAAGTAGAGCGGCACGCGGTCGAGGTCGGTGAGCGCCTGGATGTTCGTCTGGCCGGCCGGCAGCGAGTACGTCGGCGCCGCCATGTACGAGAACAGGACCTTGATCGGGTACGGGTACGCGTCGGCGATGGAGGGGAGGATCTCCTCGTAGACGTCGGACGAGAGCGGCCACCAGTTCCGTCGCGCCGGGTAGCCCTGGAAGAGCGTCGACTCCTCGTACCTGGCGTCGTGCCGGATGACCGAGAGGCCGAAGGCCTTGCCCACCTTCGGCGACAGGCGCTTGAGGTTGAACGGCTGTCGTTCGGTCTTGGTGCCGTCGGCGTTGAACGTGGACGCCGCGATCATCCCGCCCGCCCAGTCGAAGTTGCCGACGAGGACGTTCAGGTTCATGAGGGCGGAGATCGTGTAGAAGCCGTTCGTGTGCTGGGCGGGGCCGCGGTGCATGTCCACGGCGGCCTTCTTGCCGTGCGAGGTGAACTCGCGCGCGATCCTCTCGATCGCCTTCGGCTCGATCCCGCAGATCGCGGCGTACTCCGCGATGGTGCGCTGGCGCGCCACCTCGCGCATGAGCTGCAGGCCGCTCTTCACCTTCACCGGCCCCGCGGGCGTCGGGAGCTCGGCGTCCACGAACAGGTCGCCCTCGACCGCCTCCTTGTCGTCGTTCGGGTCGAAGGCGACGGGCTTCCCGTCCTTCAGGACGACGAGGAGCTCGTACTCGCTCTCCTTGCCGTCCTTGTCCTTCCGGACCTGCTTCTCGCGGAGCCCGATCTCGGAGGCGCGCAGGAAGGCGCCCGGCTCCCCGTCCTTCCCGAGCTTCACGAGCCAGGGCCCGTTCGACCAGCTGCTCTCCCGGTCCGCCGTCGCCGCCGCCTTGTTCGCGTTCGCCAGGAACCGCGCGTCGAAGCGCTCGTGGTCGAAGATCCAGCGCATCATCCCCATGGCGAAGGCGGCGTCGGTGCCGGGCTTCACCGGCACCCAGGTGTCGGGGGACTTGGAGGCGAGCTTGGTCATGCGCGGATCGAGGACCGCGAACTTCAGCTTCCCGTCGGCGATCCGCTGGGTGACGCGCGGGGTGCGGTTCGACGGGCCGTAGTTCCCGTCGAACAGGTTCGCCCCCACGAACACGACGTACTCCGAGTTCTCGAGGTCCGCCTGCCAGTAGAACTTCTGGCCGTCCCGGAAGGTCGAGCCGTCGTACTGCTCGCTCATCGCCTTGCAGGCGAAGTACAGCGACCCCTGGCACACGGTGGTGTGTCCGTGGGTGTTCACCGTCCCGAACGCGTCCGTGAAGCGCTTCGCGAAGTCGGAACGCCCGCCCTTCTTGCGGCCCCAGAAGTAGACGAACTGGTTGTTCTTCGGCCCGAGGTCCGGATGATCCGGGTCGATGAGCGCGCCGAGGTTCGCGGCGTGCTTCGCCTTGAACTCCTCGACCGTCAGCTTCTTCTTGCGGAGCTTCGCCACGTCCGCGCCCATCTCGTCGAAGACCTTGGGGTCCCGCAGGACGAGGACGTCCTTCAGCCCGGCGATCGTGCGCGCCTCCTCGCCGGGCACGTGCGCGAAGAGCTTCCCCCCGTTGACGATCTCGTCGACCGCCTGGCCGAAGGGGATCGAGGTCCACTGGTTCGCGCCCCGCTTGCCGGCCCGCTTCAGCACCTTGCGGATGCGGTACGGGTCGTACGCGCCCTGGTGGGCGGCCTGGCCCTTCGGGCAGATCGCCGAGTCCACCTTCGCGGCCGCGCCGAGCGCGGTGGCCATCGGCAGGTGCGGATGGAGCGTGAACGGGTTGTACGGGCTGCCGTCGACCTTCACCGCGACGCCGTCGAGCACCTTCACCTTGATGCCGCAGCCGGTGTTGCAGTTGAGGCACGCGGTGTAGAGCGTGTTCTCCGCCTGTCCGAGCGCGTACCGCTCCGCCTCGGTGAGCTCGCCGGCGTGGGCGCGCGCGAGCAGGCCCTCGACGAGATCGAGCTGCGACGCGACGAGGGCGCCGCACCCGAGGAGCGCGCCGTTCTTCAGGAACTCCCGGCGGGACGTCCCGTTGCGATCAGCCATGGAGCACCTCGAGCTTCGCGTTCGCGACGTAGCAGACCCGCGGCCGGGTGCCCGCCTTGGCGTTCAGCAGCTGGACCTTGTTCGCCCTCTTCGCCTTCGCGATCAGGCTCTCGGGGTCGCGCTCGTCGCCGAAGTACCCCGCGCGGCCGATGCAGCTCGTCACGCACTGCGGGAGCATCCCCTGCGCGAGCCGGTGGACGCAGAGGTGGCACTTCCGGGCCTTGCCGATGGGGGCGTTCGTCCCTTCGCGTCGCCGCGACTTCCCGTACTCGTACGCGGCCAGCGTCTCGTACTTCATGAGGGCGGGCGTCCCGTCGGAGTGGTAGCCGCCGGGATCGATGGTGCGCGCGCCGTACGGGCACGCGGTCGCGCAGCGCCCGCAGCCGATGCACCTGTCGTAGTCGATCGTGACGGTGCCCCCGGCGACGCCCTTCGTCTCCTTCCGCGTCGCGCGGCCCTCGACCGGGCAGACCGAGACGCACCTCGGCGCGTCGCAGTGCATGCAGGGTCGCGGCAGGAAGCTCCGGGTGACCTTCGGGTACGCGCCGCGCTCCGTCTCGAGCACCGGCCGGTAGAGGACCTTCGGCGGGAGCTTGTTCTCGGAGACGCACGCGACGGTGCAGCCGTGGCAGCCGACGCACTTGCGGAGGTCGAGGAGCATCGCCCAGCGCCGCTCCTCGGCCGGCTTCGCGAGCGCGCGCCGCAGGTCCTCTTGCATCGTGATCAGGATGTCCGCGTCCATCGGGGTCCTCGCAGGCACGCCATCGGGTGAGACGATGGGTGCATGCGATAGAATCGCAGGGCGGCCGCGCGTGTCCACCGCGCGTGAGATGCGCGCGGGCGCGCATCCGCGCCGACACTGCGGAATTTCGTCTGCGCGGCAGAAGACCGCAGCCGTGCGGGGGCATCTGGCGGGGGCGCGGAGGTGTGCTCGAGGTCGAGCGCGTGACTCCGTCGACCGGGCTCGGTCGAGTCCGCGGGGGAGGTGACCGCGGCTGCGCCACTCGAAAGACAGAGGCCGGGACCCTTCCCGATCGGGAACGATCCCGGCCTCTTCAATG
>CAWHDY010000022.1:0-1074516 GCA_963828235.1 uncultured delta proteobacterium | reverse complement strand
CCCCCGAGTTCGACCCCGCCTCGAAGCTCGAGAAGCTGCGCGTCCTCGCCGTCCAGGCCGAGCCGCCGGAGCTCGATCCGGACGGGATCCGGACCGCGAGCCTCAGCTCCCTCGTGCTCCGGGCGGACTTCGTCCTGGCGCCGTCGCGCACGACCACCGTCGTGCACCTCGCCTGCGTCCCGGTTCCGGGGGACTCCGCCTCGACTCCCTGCGTGATGCTCGCGACCCTGCGTGACCCCGCCGCCGCCATCGCCGCGGGTGCTCGGCAGGCCTGCGCGCCCGGCGGACCCGGCAGCGCGCCCTGGCCCGCGATCGACCTCGCCGGGCTCGAGAGCTGCGTGGGCGTGGCCTGCGGCCCCGCGACGGTCGGAGGGACGCCGTTCCAGCCGGCGCAGCTCGCCGTCCCATCGGGCCTCGCGTTCCCGCCGAGCGGCCCCGAGCGGATCATCGGCGTCGAGGCGGTGGTCCTGGCGTTCGCGCTGGACGCGACCCCCGACGAGCTCGTCGCGGGCGCCGGCACGGCGTGCCCGGGGGGCGACGTCGCGGCGAACCTCGCCCGGCTCTGGCCCGAGCGCGAGCACGTGCTCTCGACGAAGCGGGTACGGATCCGCGGGCCGGCCGCGCCCGACGCCCCGAACCGGAACCCGCAGCTGGACGGCATCGCGGCCCGGGCGGTCGCCCTCGATCCGGCGGGTGCGACGACCGTCGCGCCCGGCGACGTGTCGCTCACGCCAGTGCTTCCGGCGGGGCCGGCGGGCGAGCCGGAGGTGTTCACGAAGCTCGACGCCGCCGGCGCTCCCATCGAGACCAGCCCGGAGGAGTGGGTCTACTCCTGGTTCTCCACGGCCGGGGAGGTCGAGGACCTGCACACCCGGATCGCCGCCGCGTCCGACGAGTGGACGGTCGGCGCGGTCGGGCCGGCGAGGGTGGCGGTGGTCGTTCGCGACCTGCGCGGCGGTACCGCGTGGGCGGTGCGCGACGTGGTGCTCGCGCGCTAGCGGCCGTGAGCGATATGGGTGAGGCATGCCGTCACCGAGCGGACTGCAGCTGCAGATCACGCGCGGGCTCGAGGCCGCGCCGACCACCGTCTGGCGGCTCCTGACCCTAGCGGACGAGCTGGCGAGATGGTGGGGTCCGGCTGGATTCACGTCGCCCGGCATCGACCTCGACCTCCGGGTCGGTGGGCGCTACCGGATCGAGATGAAGCCTCCGCAGGGAGACGCCTTCTTCCTCCAGGGGGAGTTCCGCGAGGTCGCTCCTCCTTCCCGGCTTGCCTACACGTTTCGGTGGGAAGAGCCCGATCCGGACGACCGGGAGACGGTGGTGACGCTGTCGCTCACCGACCTCGGTGGGAAGACCGAGCTGGCGCTCGACCAAGGCCCGTTTGCGACCGAAGCCCGTCTCGCGCTTCACAGGGGCGGCTGGTCCGACAGCCTCGACAAGCTGACTCGGCTCCTCGGTCCGGCGGGCGCGGGCACGAAGCCGTAGGGGGTGAGACGCGTCACGCCGGTCGCCCGGAACACGAGCGGCCGGGTAGCTGGGTGCCGGTTGCCGGCGCGTGGCCTCGCCGCCAAGCTTCGTGGATGGCGAACAACGAGCGCAACGACGACGCGGGCAACGAGGGCGAGGGGAGCAGGACGGCGGACCGCCGCTACCGCGAGGGCGTCGAGAAGACCGTTCGACAGGGGCGCACCGAGCAGGACGCGGAGCGCGCCCGGGCGGACGTCGAGGCGAGTCCGGACGAGTACGAGAAGGCGGAGGAAGAGGGGCGCCGCCGGAGTGCCGGAGAGGCTCCGGGCGACCTCGAGAAGTGACGGCTCAGCGCGTGAGCCGCCGCGCGACCACGTCGTGGCCGAGCCAGCGGACCGGGCCCTCCGGCTCCCACGAGGCGTCGAAGATGAGCCGGCCGACGGCGTCCACGACCGAGCGCGACAGCTCGGCCGCGACCGGGTTCCTCGGGTCCGCGCTCATCGCGCCGCAGGCCTCGGACGCCGCGAGCATGGCCTCGAGGTGCTCGCGCGTGGAGTGGTGCGGCCAGGTCGCGAACGTCCGGAGCGGCGCCGCCGTCCCGGTGAGGAACGCGTCGGCGCGCGCGACGAGCGCGTCGAGGGTCGCGCCCTCCTCGAGGAGCGCGCCGCAGCGCGCCCGGAGCGCCCCGGTCTCCGCGGCGCGCGGCGCCTCGCGCTCGAGCGCGCGGAGGAGCGCGTAGAGCGACACCTCGACCCCGAGGAAGAGCGCGCTCGAGTTCGTCCAGATCTCCGGCGCGTCGAACACGGTGCAGCGGACGCCCTCGTCCCACGCCTCGCGCGCGTACGCCTCGAGCCGCAGCTTCGCCCAGCCCTGGAGGTACGGCACGTAGCTCTGCCAGGTGAGCGCGCCTCCCGCGAGCACCTCGCACCCGTGGTAGCCGTAGGCGACGTAGCGGACGCGTCGCGCGCCGGTCCGGAGCGCCGCGGTCGCCGCGACGAGCCGCTGGAACGTCCGGGCGGTCACCTCCTCGAAGCACATCGCCCAGAGCTTCCCGAGGTCGCTCGCCCAGAAGTCCTCGGACGGCAGGTAGCGGTCGCCCGTCCCGCGGAAGACCCGCGTCATGAGCGGCATGTAGACCCGCGCCCGCGGGAAGCCGCCCGCCATGGTGTGGACGAGGAGCACGTTCGCGCCGGGCGGCACGAGCTTCTCGAGCTCGGACGCGAACGCCTCCGCGTTCCGGTCGAACCGCCGCGTGCCCGCGTCGCGCGCCCGAGCGATGAGGTCCCAGTCGAGCCTGAACGTCTTCCACGCGTCCGGCTTCGCCTGCTTGAGCTGCTCCACCGGCGAGGGCCCGTCGTCTCCGCGCTCCAGGTCGAACCCCGCCTCGAGCGGGACGTTCACGATCCGACCGCCCAGGGTCGCCTCCGCCTGGGTCCGCTCGTCGTCGGTGAGCGGCCGGAGCGTTCCGTCCGCGTCGCGCCGGCCGACGGTCGCGCCCACGATGGTCATCCCGGCGCGGCGGGCCTGCTCGAGGAGCCCGTTCGCGTAGCCGCGCCCGAACAGCTCGCCGAACAGGACGAGGACGTCGCCGCGGCCCCACCCCGCCGTCGGCGGGGGCTCGCGCAAGCGGGGAAAAAGTCGGAGCGGTCATGCGGCGGAATGTAGCAGGTCGGCGGGCCGAGCCGCCGCGCTGGGCAGCAGCGGAGATGCGCGGCATCCTCGCGCGATGAGCAAGCGAACGACGAGCCCGCCGCCGGTGGGGTCGGCCGCCGCGAGAGCGGCGGGACTCCTCGCCGAGCTGCGTGCCATGGGCAGCGCCCGGAACCGGGCGGGCATGGCGCGCTACGGCATCAACGTCGAGAACGCCTTCGGCATCTCGGTCTACGAGCTCCGGAAGATCGCCAAGGGCCTCGGCACCGACCACGACCTGGCGCTCGCGCTCTGGGCGACCGGCAACCACGAAGCGCGGCTCCTCGCCTGCTTCGTCGACGACCCGGCGGCGGTGACCGGGCGGCAGCTCGAGGCGTGGGTCCGGGACTTCGACTCCTGGGACGTGTGCGACCAGGCCACGACGAGCCTCTTCGACCTGACGAAGCACGCCTGGTCGAAGGCGGTCGAGTGGGCAGGGCGCGACGAGGAGTGGGTGAAGCGGGCCGGGTTCGCGCTCATGGCCGGCCTCGCCTCGCACGACCGCGAGGCGGCGGACCGCGCGTTCCTGAAGCTGCTCCCGCTCATCGAGCGGGGCGCCGGGGACGACCGCAACTTCGTCAAGAAGGCGGTCAACTGGGCGCTGCGCAACATCGGCAAGCGGAACCGGGCGCTCAACCAGGCGGCGATCGCGTGCGCGACCAGGATCCGGACCGCCGCCAACCGGCGCGCCGGCGGCGAGCGGGGCGGCGACGCGGCGGCGAGGAGCGCCCGCTGGGTCGCGACGGACGCGCTGCGCGAGCTCACCTCGGACAAGGTCAGGGCACGGCTGAGGGACTAGGGGTTCGTCGCGCTCACCGCCCCCCGGCGGTGCACCCCATCCGGACGAACGGACCCCGTCCGCGGCAGGGGTACGCTCCCGCGGATGAGACCGGAGCAGCCGACCTTCGCCGCCGGGAGCCACGCGCTCGCGTTCGTCATCCGCCTCGCCGTGTCGGCCGGCGTGCTCTGGCTCGCGGTCGCCTGGGTCACCCCCGGGAACCCGGCGAACACCTTCGGCCGCGCCGTGCTGATCTCGATCGTCCTCTCGATCGCGTACTACCTGACGCTCGCCAAGTTCTTCTGGTTCCTGCTCCTCCCCTGGATCCTCTACGTCGCGATCTGGCTCGGCGTGGTCATGAGCGCGTACGGAGTCGCGTTCGGGCAGGCCCTCCTCATCGCGCTCGCGCTGGCGTTCCTGTCGTGGGTCGTGTCGGCGCTCCTCGGGATCCGGACCTTCCGCTCCGAGTGAGCCGGGGCGGGCGCCCGGCGCGAGCCGCGCGCGCCGAGAGGCCTCCATCGGGTGCGTCCCGGCGCCGGTCCCGGTCGAACCGCCGCGCGGGGATTCGCCGCGCGCACGGCGCGGATGGGCGCGTGACACTGAACCGCGCCCCGGGGACCGGGAAAGGCGCGACCCTCCACGGACCGGGTCGGGAGGATGGGGGCGACACGGGCGCACCATGGGGACCACGACACGCGAGGCGGCCTCGGAAGAGCGGCGACCCGAAGGCGCCGGCACGCCGGACGTCACCTTCCGCGAGCAGGAGCTCGTCAACCTGCTCGCGTGGTTCATCCGCGTGCGCTGGCTGTTCCTCGTCGGGCTCGGGCTCGCGATCTTCGCGGGCGCGCGGGTCTTCCACGCCGACTTCCCCGTCGAGAAGACGATCACGGTCGCGCTCGCGATCCTCTTCTACAACGTCCTGCTCGCCGCCCATCACCGCGACCTCCGGCGCCGGCCCGTCCCGCTCCTCTCCACGAGCCGGATGGAGGCGGGCGTGCAGATCGCGCTCGACCTGCTCGCGCTCACGAGCCTCGTGCACCTCGCGGGGGGCGCCGAGAACCCCTTCATCGGCTTCTACCTGTTCCACGCGATCGTCGGGAGCATGATGCTCTCGAAGGCGGAGGCGTGGGGCGTCGGCATCGCCGCGTTCGTGCTCTTCGTCTCGGTGGTCCTGCTCGAGTACGCGCAGGTGCTGCCGCACTACCACGTGAGCGGCCTGTGGGAGCAGTCGCGCCACCGCGACGCGCCGTTCCTCGTCGTCGTCTGCCTCGCGTTCATGGTGACGCTCTTCAGCTCGATGTCGATCACCTCGTCGATCGTGAACACGCTCCGGCTCCGGGAGCTGCAGCTCCTCGCGACCCAGGAGGCGCTCGTCAAGAACTCCCGCGACCTCGAGCGCGCGTGCGCCACGCTCACCGAGCGCCAGGAGCAGCTCGTCCAGGCGGAGAAGCAGGCGTCGCTCGGGCAGCTCGTGGCGGGGATCGCGCACGAGATCAACAACCCCATCCAGTTCATCTACGGGAACATGGGCATCCTTTCGGAGGCCTTCTCCGACCTCCTGCCGCTCGTGGACGAGCAGACCGCCGCCCGCCCCGACCTGCGCATCGCGCGGCTCGACTACCCGTTCTTCCGCAAGCAGGTGCCCATCCTCCTGAAGGACATGGCGGACGGCGCGGCGCGCATCGGCGCGATCGTGCGCGATCTCAAGACCTTCGCCCGCGGCGACGAGGGGCGGCTCGACGAGGACGTGGACCTCAACGAGGCGGTGCAGGCGTCGCTCCGCCTCCTCCACAACCAGCTCCGCCACCTCCGGGTCGAGCAGGAGCTCCACCCGGACCTGCCGAGCGTGCGCGGGAACCTCACGAAGCTCGAGCAGGTGGTGCTGAACACCGTCCAGAACGCCGCCGAGGCGCTCGGGCGCGACGGGCGGGGGCGGATCCGGATCCGCACGAACCCGGAGGGCCGGGGCGAGCAGGTCCGCCTCTCCATCGAGGACAACGGCTGCGGGATCCCGCCGGAGCTGAAGGACCGGATCTTCGACCCGTTCTTCACGACGAAGCAGCGCTCGGGGGGGACCGGCCTCGGGCTCTCCATCACCTACGGGATCATCAAGCAGCACCGGGGCCGGATCGTGGTCGAGAGCCGCGTCGGCGCCGGCACCGCGTTCCACTTCATCCTGCCCGCGAGCGCGGACGGAGCCGCATGAACCGGATCCTCATCCTCGACGACGACAGGGCGGTGCTGAACTGCTTCACCGTGCTCCTCACCCAGACCGGGCGGTACGAGGTGCACGCGCTCGGCGACAGCACGAAGGCGTTCACGACGCTCGCCTCCGGCGGGTTCGACCTCCTCCTCCTCGACATGGACATGCCGGAGGTGAGCGGCATGGAGGTGCTGCGCCACGCCCGCGAGCACCACCCGGGGCTCGTCGTCGTCGTCATCACCGGCGTCGGCGAGGTGGAGACCGCCGTCGAGGCGATGAAGCTCGGCGCGCACGAGTACCTGTGCAAGCCGGTCGACTCGAGCCGGCTCATCGCCTGCATCGACAGGGCGCTCGAGCGCTCGGTGCTGCGCGAGAAGCTCCGCGGGCTCTCCGAGCACGGGGCGCGCACGAAGGAGGCGCTGAGCGGCTTCATCACGCAGGACAAGGCGGTCCTCCGGACCCTCGCGAAGGTCGAGCAGATCGCGCAGAGCGACAACAACGTCCTCGTCTCGGGCGAGAGCGGCACCGGGAAGGAGCTCGTCGCGCGGGCCATCCACGAGGTGGGGCGCCGCGCCGGCAAGCCGTTCGTCGCCGTGAACGCGTCCGCGTTCGCGTCCTCCCTCTTCGACGCCCACTTCTTCGGCCACGAGCGCGGCGCCTTCACCGGGGCGGACTCGACGAAGCGCGGGCTCTTCGAGGTCGCGGACGGGGGGACGCTGTTCCTCGACGAGATCGCCGACATCGAGCCCGGGGTGCAGGCGAAGCTCCTGCGGGTCCTGCAGAGCGGGGAGTACTTCCGGCTCGGCTCGACCGAGAAGCGGGGCGCCGACGTCCGGGTCATCGCCGCGACGAACAAGGACCTCGAGGTCGAGATCGAGAGCGGCCGGTTCCGCCGCGACGTCTACTACCGGCTCAACATCAGCTCGGTGTTCCTCCCGCCGCTCCGCGCGCGGGGAGGCGACGTGCCGCTCCTCGCCTACCACTTCCTCGACCGGTACTGCCGCCTGAACGGCAAGAAGATCCAGGCGCTCGCCGACCCCGTGATGGACCTGCTCCGGGGCTACCACTTCCCCGGGAACGTGCGCGAGCTCGAGAACGTCATCGCGGGCGCGGTGGTGCTCGAGACGACCGACACGATCGGGCTCCAGTCCCTCCCGGCGTACCTCCGCAAGGCCGCTCACCACGCGGCGAGCGCCTCGGCGGAGACGCGCAGGCCCCTCGCGGACGTCGAGGCCGACCACATCCGCTCGGTGCTCGAGTTCACGCACGGCAACCGCACCGCCGCGGCGCGCATCCTCGGGATCTCCAGGATGGGGCTCATCGCCAAGCTGAAGCGGCTCGGCCCGGCGGTCGAGCCCGCGCGCGGCGACGCAGGCGAGCCCGACCCGGAGCGCCGGCCGCTCGGGCCTCGAGAGGGTGTCAGGAAAGCTGACACCGTAACGTGCAGTGAAGTCGCGGCGTTCCGGCTCACCGCACAGTTCGTTGGCGATCGGCCCCGATCGGCCCGCCGCCGCCTCCCCGCAAACCACCGCTCCGCCCGCACTTCCCCCCGCGTCCGGGTGGCACGAGCGCTGCTGATGTGTGCTCGGCGTGGGGCCGGGTGTCGCCGAGCGGGCGCACCCGGCGCAGCGGGACCGCGACGCGCGAGGAGTGCGTATGTCGAAGCCTTCCCCCAGAGCAGCGCCCGAGGGCAGCGGGGAGCACGAGCCGAAGATCGTCGCCTTCGTGTGCAACTGGTGCACGTACACCGGCGCGGACCTCGCCGGCACGAGCCGCCTCAAGATGGCGCCGAACGTGCGGATCGTCCGGACGCCGTGCAGCAGCCGGGTGAGCCCGCTCTTCGTGCTCAAGGCGTTCGAGCGCGGCGCCGACGGCGTCATCGTGAGCGGCTGCCACACCGGCGACTGCCACTACAGCACCGGCAACTACTACGCGCGCCGGCGCTTCGCGATCTTCCGCGACCTGCTCGAGTTCCTCGGGGTGGACCTGAACCGGATCACGTTCTCGTGGGTGTCCGCGTCCGAGGGCTCGAAGTGGCAGCAGGTCGTGAACGAGACGGCGGCGCGGGTGAAGCAGCTCGGGCCGTTCCACGAGTACCCCGCGCAGGAGAAGGCGGACTGGTCATGAACGAGATGCGCGAGCTGGCCCGGAAGCTCCTCGCCGACGGGACCGTGAAGGTCGTCATCGGGTACGAGAGCGTCGGGACGCCCGGCTGGCCCGAGGAGGGGCCGCGGGGAGTGCGCCCGAGCTTCGTCACCGACCCCGCGCAGGTGGACCGGCTGGTGTTCGACTCCCGGTGCGTGCAGAACCTCGCCGCGTACCTGAACCCCCGCCGGACGCACCTCGCCACCCTCGGCAAGGCCGCGGTCGTGGTGAAGGGCTGCGACGCCCGCGCCGTCGCCGGCCTCGTCCGCGAGGGGCAGGTCAAGCGCGAGAGCGTGGTCCTCATCGGCGTGCGCTGCGGCGGCGTCGTCCGCGACCCGCGGTCCGGCCCGGGGCTCACCGAGGACGACGTCTCCGACCGGTGCCAGGGCTGCGAGGACCGCGAGCCGAAGCTCGCCGACCACGTCCTCGGTCCGATGCCGCCGGCGCCGCCGGTGACGACCCGGCGCGCCGACCGGCTCGCCGCGATCGACAAGATGAGCCAGGCGGAGCGCTGGGAGTTCTGGAAGGAGACCCTCTCCCGCTGCGTCCGCTGCTACGCGTGCCGCGAGATCTGCCCGATGTGCTTCTGCGTGCAGTGCGTCGCGGACAAGAACCGGCCGCAGTGGATCGACAACTCCCCGACGCCGCGCGGGAACGTCGCGTGGCACATGACGCGGGCGCTCCACCAGGCGGGCCGCTGCGCGGACTGCCTCGAGTGCGAGCGCGCGTGCCCGGAGGGGATCCCGCTCGGCCTCCTCGGGAGGCACGTCGCACGATCGGTGGAGCGGCGCTTTGGCTACCGGGTGAGCGCCGACCCCGCCGTGCCGGCTCCGATGGGCGTGTACCGCAGCGATGACGAAGAGGAGTTCATTCTATGACGACGACCGCGATTCTCTCCGAAGCCAACGTCGCGACGCTCGTGAACGATCTCGTGGCCGCGGGCACCGTGGTCATCGCGCCGGTCCAGGTGGGGACCGACTGCGAGCACACGGAGTACCGCCCGATCGAGCGCCTCGACGAGGCGACGCTCGCGGGGGCGATGCCCCGCCACTCGCTCAAGGAGTTCTTCCGGCCGGTTCCGGGGGAGCGCACCCCCTGCACGCCGCAGGTGGTGCTCGGCGCGCGCGCGTGCGACGCCGCGGGGGTCGAGCGGCTCGACCGCGTGATGCGCCGGGACTACAGCGACGACCTCTGGCTCGCCCGCCGCGACGCCACGACCATCGTGACCGTCGCGTGCAGCGGCGCGGAGCGCTCCTGCTTCTGCGGCGCGGTCGGTCTCGAGCCCGACTCGACGCGCGGCACGGACGCGATCCTCGTCCCGCTCGACGTCCCGGCCGGCCCGGCTCCGTCGAAGCGGCGCATCGCCGCCCACCTGCGGCAGGGCGTGGAGCTGTTCCTCCTCGACATGCAGCCCTACGCCGGCGCCGCCGAGCTCCAGACGTCGGAGGACCTCGCCGCGGAGGCCTCCCCGCGCCCGAAGCGCTGGGCGATGCGCGCCGTGACGGCGAAGGGCGAGGCGCTGCTCGCGGGCCGCGGACAGCCCGTCGGCGAGCTCGATCGCGCCCGGCTCGCGGCGTTCGAGCGGGCTTCCCGCGAGAGCGTCGCGAAGAACCTCGTCGAGCTCCGCCTCGCCCGCGAGGGCGACCGGCTCGACCCCGAGCTCGAGGCGCAGCTCGCGGCCGCGGACGGCGGGGAGCTCATCGAGCCGGTGGAGACGCTGCGCGCCCGCGCCGCGGTCGAGAAGCTCCCGGAGTGGCTCTCGAAGAACTTCGACCACGAGCTCTGGAAGCCGCTCGCGGACAAGTGCCGCGGCTGCGGCACCTGCTCGGCGGTCTGCTCCACCTCGCCGTGCTTCGAGCTCGACGAGCGCGATCGGGCCCTCGCGCGCCGGCGCAGCGGCGGCGTCCCTGCGCCGCGCACGCAGACGGAGCGCTTCCGGCAGCGGGTCATGCACAAGTTCTCCGTCTACCCGCACCGCTTCGACGCGATCCTCTGCACCGGCTGCGGACGCTGCTCCCGCGCCTGCGAGGCGGGGATGCGGATCCAGGACCTCCTCGGGAAGCTCGTGCAGCTCGCCGCTCCCGTGCCGGTGAGGGTCACGACATGACGAGCCTGATCCTCACCCAGTCGGACCTCGCCACCCTCGTCGCGCGCCTGGTCGGCGACGGCACGCGCGTCGTCGCGCCGGTCGCGGTGAAGGACGATCCCCGCCGCACCGAGTACGGCGCCATCCAGCGCCTGGAGGACGCCGTGCTCGCGGGCGCGCTCCCGCGCCGCTCGCTGAAGGAGTTCTTCCTGCCGCCGACGGAGGTGCTGCTCCGGTACCGTCAGCGCAAGGACGGGGTGGACGTGAAGGAGGTCCCGACCACCTTCCCGCCCCAGGTGATCCTCGGCGCGCGCCCCTGCGACGCCGCGGGGGTCGAGACGCTCGACAAGGTGATGGGGTGGACCTACCGCGACGAGCTGTGGTTCGGCCGCCGCGAGGCCACGACGATCGTCGCGGTCGCCTGCCCGGGCGTCGACAGCACCTGCTTCTGCAGCGCCGTCGGGATCGGCCCGGACGCGACGAAGGGCTCGGACGCCCTCCTCGTCCCGCTCGGCCGCGCCCCGGTCCAGCCGAGCTCCGCGGTGGCGCTCCGCCTGCGCGACGCGGTGGACGCGTTCCTGAGCCACGCCCAGCTCGGCGCGGCCGAGCCCGGGGACGCTCCGTCCGGCGCGCTGCCCGTCGCCTACCTCGCGCGCGCCGTCACGGCGAAGGGCGAGAAGCTCCTCGCGGGGATCGGGGAAGCGATCCCCGATCCCGAGGACGTCGAGATGGCGGAGGCGTTCGCGCGAGGCGCGCGCGAGAAGATCGCCGCGAACCTCGAGGCGTTCCACCTCGCCGCCCCGCGCGGCAGGGCCGAGCTCGAGGCGAGCCTCGGGATCGCGGGCGCCGACGGCGGCGAGCTCATCGACCCGGCCCTGCTCTCGACGGAGCAGCGCAGCCCCGTGAGCCGCCTCCCCGAGTGGCTCGCCGGGAACTTCGACCACGAGCTGTGGAAGTCCCTGGCCCTTCGCTGCCACGGCTGCGGCGCGTGCGCCGCGGTGTGCTCGACCTGCCACTGCTTCGACATCGTGGACGAGCACGACAGCTACGGCGAGGGCGCGCGCCGGCGGAACTGGGACTTCTGCCAGTCGGCGAAGTTCACGGCCCACGCGTCGGGCCACAACCCGCGGAAGTCGCAGACGGAGCGGTTCCGGCAGCGGGTGATGCACAAGTTCTCGATCTACCCCCGCCGCTTCGACGCGATCCTCTGCACCGGCTGCGGGCGCTGCGCGAGGGCGTGCGGCGCCGGCATGAACCTCCCGGAGATCCTCGGCCAGCTCGTGCAGCTCGCCCGCGCCGAGCCCGCCCGGAGCCAGCCATGAACATCTACCAGCCGCAGCGCATGCGCATCGCCGAGATCACCGACGAGACCCCCGACACGCGGACGTTCAAGCTCACCTTCCAGGATCCGCAGGTCGCCGAGTCCTTCCAGTTCTCCGCCGGGCAGTTCGGCGAGTACTCGGTGTACGGCGAGGGCGAGAGCACCTTCTGCATCGCCTCGCCCCCGACGCGGAAGGGCTACATCGAGTGCAGCTTCCGCGGCGCCGGCAAGGTCACCCACGCGATGCGCCGGCTCGGCGTCGGCGACACGGTCGGGTTCCGGGGCCCCTACGGCAACACCTTCCCGATCGAGCGGATGAAGGGCCACTCGGTGGTGTTCGTGGCGGGCGGCATCGCGCTCCCGCCGGTCCGGTGCGTCATCTGGAACGTCCTCGACCTCAGGGACGAGTTCGAGGACGTCACCATCATCTACGGCGCGAAGACCGTCTCGGACCTCGTCTACAAGCGCGAGCTCGCGGACTGGGCGGCGCGCGGCGACGTGAAGCTCTGGCAGGCGGTCGACCCCGGCGGCCAGACGCCGGACTGGAAGGGCGAGGTCGGGCTCATCCCGAAGATCGTCGAGAAGGCGAACCCCTCCGGCAAGGACGCCTTCGCCGTCGTCTGCGGGCCGCCGGTGATGATCAAGTACACGCTGCCGGTGCTCTCGAAGCTCGGGTTCGCGGACGACCACATCTACACGACGCTCGAGAACCGGATGAAGTGCGGCCTCGGCAAGTGCGGCCGCTGCAACATCGGGCTCGATGTACGTGTGCAAGGACGGCCCGGTCTTCACCCTCGCGCAGATCAAGCAGCTGCCGCCGGAGTTCTAGGACGGAGATCCGTCGATGGACCAGAAGAGGAGCGATCCATGAGTGCGGAGCGGATCGGCGTGTACCTGCGCAGCGGCGCGGACGGACGGGGACCGGTGGACCTGAAGGCCCTGGCGAGCTACGCGGTGCAGCTCCCCGCGGTCCGCCTGGTGGAGGTCCTCGAGGCGGCGCAGCCGCTCGACCCGGCGGCCCTCGCCGCCCAGATCCGCGCGGAGCGGCTCGACGGCGTGGTCCTCGGCGGCGACTCGCCCGGCTTCTTCAAGGGCGCGTTCGCGACCGCCCTCGCCCAGGCCGGCGGGGACCCGGGGCAGATCCGGCTCGCCTCCTTCCGCGCGCACGGCGCGCTGGACGGCGCCGCGAACGGCCGCGCGCTCGAGCGGGCGAAGGCGATCGTGGCGTGCGCGGTCCTCGACGTGCCCTTCGGGCTCGCCACCGAGACGCCCTCGGCGAAGGTGAACCCCGCGACCCTGGTCATCGGGGCGGGCGTCGCCGGGATCCAGGCCTCCCTCGAGATCGCGGACGCCGGCCACAAGGTCCACCTCGTCGAGCGGCGCGCCACCATCGGCGGGCACATGGCGATGTTCGACAAGACCTTCCCCACGCTCGACTGCGCCGCCTGCATCCTGACGCCGAAGATGGTGGGGGTCGGCAAGCACCCGAACATCGACGTCCTGATCTTCTCCGAGGTCCAGGAGGTCACGGGCGGGCCCGGCGCGTACAAGGTGAAGGTGCTGCGCCACGCGACCCGGGTGGACGCGAGCGCCTGCGTGGCCTGCAACGACTGCGCGCAGTTCTGCCCGGTGTCGGTGTCGAGCGAGTGGGACCAGGGCATCGCGAAGCGGAAGGCGATCTACATCCCGTTCCCGCAGGCCGTGCCGAACGCCTACGTGGTCGACGCGGCCGCCTGCACCTGGGTCCAGAGCGGCGGGAAGAAGTGCGGCGCCTGCGCCAAGAAGTGCTCGAAGGAGGCGGTGCACCTCGACGCGAAGGACGAGGTGGTCGAGCTCGAGGTCGGGAACATCGTGGTCGCGACGGGCTACAAGCCGTTCGATCCCCAGCCGATGGGCCGCTACGGCTACCGGACCTACCCGAACGTCCTCACCGCGCTCGAGTTCGAGCGGCTCACCAACGCCTCGGGGCCGACGGGCGGGAAGATCGTCCTCAAGGCCAAGAAGCTCAACAAGCGCACCAAGGAGGAGGAGTGGGTCTTCGAGCCCGACGGGCCGAAGCCGGCGTCCGTCGCGATCGTGCACTGCGTCGGGTCGCGCGACCGGAACCACAACCCGTACTGCTCCCGCGTGTGCTGCATGTACTCGCTCAAGTTCGCGCACCTCGTGAAGGAGAAGCTCCCGGGCGCGGAGTGCCACGAGTACTTCATCGACATGCGCGCGTACGGGAAGGGGTACGAGGAGTTCCTGGAGCGCGTGAAGGAAGAGGGCGTCCACGTCGTGCGCGGACGCACGACCGAGGTCGTGGAGCGCGACGGCCGCCTCGTCGTCCGCGGCGAGGACGTCCTGGCCGGGAAGCTCGTCGAGCACCCGGTGGACATGGTGCTCCTGGCGGTCGGCCTGCAGCCGAACGAGGGCACCGACGCGCTCGCGCGCATGCTCGGCATCGCGCGCGTGCCGGACGGCTGGTTCGCGGAGAACGACTACGACACCGACCCGAGCTCGACCGAGCGCGGCGGGATCTTCGTGGCGGGCGTGTGCCAGGGGCCGAAGGACATCCCGGACACGGTCGCGCAGGCCTCGGCCGTCGCGGGGCGCGTGCTCCGCACCATCGTGAGCGGGCGGACGCCGGGCAGCCGCGGCGAGCTCGCCCTGGCCGACATCGAGAAGCAGGCGCGGGAGTTCGCGCAGCCCTGACGGAACGGAGAACGACGATGGCCGAGCGTGCGAATCCCAGGCTGGTCGACGACCTCCAGCGCTACGGCGCCGAGGACGTCTCCAAGTGCTTCCACTGCGGCAACTGCACCGCCGCGTGCCAGCTCAGCGAGAACCCGAACCTCCTCCCGCGCAGGTCGATGCGGGCCCTGCAGATCGGGCTCGAGCGCCGGCTGCGCGGGAGCCTCGACCCGTGGCTCTGCTACTACTGCGGCGACTGCTCCGAGCAGTGCCCGCGCGGCGCCGACCCCGGCGAGACCATGATGAGCATGCGCCGCTGGCTCACCGCGCAGTACGACTTCACCGGGATCGGGAAGCTGTTCTACCGCTCGCCGGCGACGCAGGTCGCGGCGATGATCGGGATCGCGCTCCTCACCTGCGCCGGCTTCGTCGGGTACGGGCTCGCCGGCGGGAGGAGCCTCGCGGTCTACGACGGCGCCGGCGCGTTCCTGCCGGAGAGCGCGGTCCACGTGTTCGACTGGGCCATGGGCGGCGCGCTCTTCGCGCTGCTGGCGGTGAACTGCGCCCGGATGTGGTGGTTCACCATGCACGGCGACGAGCGGGCGCCGCCCGTCCCCCTCTCCGCGTACCTCCGCCACGCGGCCCTGCTCCCGGTGCACTTCTTCACCCAGAAGCGCTACCGGCAGTGCAAGAACACCGGCCCGTGGGGCGTCCACCTGGCGCTGATGCTCTCCTACGTGACGATGCTCGTGCTCATCGTGTTCTTCCTGCCGCAGATGCAGGAGGGGCCGGAGGTGCGCTGGAGCGTGCACGTCTTCGGGTACCTCGCCGCCATCGGGCTCCTCGCCGGGACGATCGTGGCGCTGCGCGGGCGCCTCGACCGCCAGGCGGCGCACCACAAGCACTCGCACGCGTCCGACTGGATCTTCCTCGGGATGCTGCTGCTCCTCGCGGTGACCGGGATCGTCCAGCACGTCCTGCACCGGGCGGGGTTCCCGCTCGCGGCGAACGTCGCCTACCTCGTCCACCTCATGGTCGTCGCGCCGTTCGAGATCACCCAGGTGCCGTTCGGGAAGTGGTCGCACATGGCCTACCGGCCGCTCGCGATCTACTTCGCGCGCGTCCAGCAGGCGGCGCTCGCGGCGGCGGCCGCGGCCCCGGCGTCCGCGTCCGCGGCGCCCGCCCGCGCGGTCTAGGAGAGAGCCATGGCCCAGGAGCGCATCGGCGTCTTCATCTGCAACTGCGGGACGAACATCGCGAAGGTCGTGGACGCGAACGCGGTGGCGGAGGCGGTGAAGCAGATCCCCGGCGTCGCGAGCGCCCGGTCGTACAAGTACATGTGCTCGAACCCGGGCCAGGAGATGATCGCGAGCGACATCCGCGAGCACGCGCTCACGAAGGTCGTGGTCGCCGCCTGCAGCCCGCGCATGCACGAGAACACCTTCCGCAAGGCGCTCGAGCGCGGCGGGCTGAACCCGTACTTCATGGAGATGGCGAACATCCGGGAGCAGTGCAGCTGGATCCACGAGGACCCGGCCGCCGCCACCGCGAAGGCCACCGACCTCGCCCGGGCCGCGGTCTACCGGGTGAAGTTCCACGACCCGCTCGAGAAGCGCTCGGTGCCGATGTGCCCGGCGAGCCTCGTCCTCGGCGGCGGGGTCGCGGGGCTCACCGCCGCCCTCGAGCTCGCCGACGCGGGGCAGCAGGTGTTCCTCGTCGAGCGCGCCTCCCGGCTCGGGGGGAACCTCGCGCGCGTCGACCTGACCGCGCCGTACCTCGACTCCGCCCAGGACATCGTGCGCGAGCTCGTGATCCGGGTCGTGCGGCACCCGAACGTCCGCGTCTTCCTGCAGGGGGAGCTCGTCGAGCTGAAGGGCTACGTCGGCAACTACAAGCCGAAGGTGAAGACCGTGGGCGGCGAGCTGCTCGACCTGGAGGTCGGCTCCGCGGTCATCTGCACGGGCGCGAAGGCCTTCGACGCCTCGAGGGCGCCCGGGCTCGGCTACGGCGTGCTGCCCGACGTCGTGACGTCCTGGGAGCTCGAGGGGATGCTCCGCCGGGGGCACGTCGCGACCGCGGGCGGGAAGGCGCCGCGCCACGTCGCGATCGTCCACTGCGTGGGGAGCCGCAGCGAGGAGTTCCACCGCTACTGCTCGCGCTCGTGCTGCATGAGCGCGCTCAAGTACGGGCACCAGCTCCGCTCGGCGCTCCCGGGCGTGTTCGTGACCGACCTCTACACGGACATGAACGCGTTCGGGAAGGGCTGCGAGGACTTCTACCGGAGGAGCGCCGAGGCGAGGACGACCTTCCTCATGTTCGACAAGCACCACCCGCCGACCGTGGCGCGGGCCGCGCCCGGCGACGAGTGCGGGATGCTCGTCAGCTGCCACGAGCAGCTCTCCGGCGAGGACCTCGAGGTCCCGGCCGACCTCGTCGTCCTCATGGTCGCGGCGGAGCCGCGCGAGGACGCGGAGCACGTCGCGCACGTCGCGAACATCAGCCGGGACCGGGAGGGGTGGTTCATCGAGAGCCACCCGAAGCTCGACCCGGTCGCGACGACGACCGACGGCGTCTTCATCGCGGGGGCCTGCCAGTTCCCGAAGGACGTGAGCGAGGCGGTGGCGCAGGCGCGCGCGGCGGTCGCGCGCATCCTCGCCAAGATCTCGCAGGGCGCGATCGCGGTGGACGCGGTCTACTCGGAGGTGGACGAGAAGCTCTGCGCGGGGTGCCAGCGGTGCAGCTCGCTCTGCCCGTACACCGCGATCACGTTCGACGCGGAGAAGCGGAAGAGCAAGGTCATCAGCGCCGCGTGCAAGGCGTGCGGCTGCTGCGCGGTGGGGTGCCCGTCCGGGGCGATCCAGACGCGCCAGTTCAACGACCAGCAGCTCTACGCCCAGATCGAGGCGGTGCTCTGAGGACCCGCGTGACCGGCGGCGGGCCCCCCGTTACAGAGAAGGGCGCGTGGGCAAGGGACGCCTCGAGGCCTTCAGCGACGGCGTGTTCGCCATCCTCCTCACCATCATGGTGCTGGAGCTCAAGATCCCCCACGGCGCCGAGGCGCGCGCGCTCGAGCCGCTCGTGCCGGTGTTCCTCGTGTACGTGCTGAGCTACGTGAACCTCGGCATCTACTGGAACAACCACCACCACATGCTCCACGCGACCGCGCGCATCAACGGCCGGATCCTCTGGGCGAACCTGCACCTGCTCTTCTGGCTCTCCCTCTTCCCGTTCGTGACCGGCTGGATGGGCGAGAACCACTTCGCGCCGCTCCCGACCGCGGTCTACGGGACGGTGATGCTCGCGGCGGCGATCTCCTACTACGTCCTGCAGTCCGCGATCATCGCGGACCAGGGGGCGGGGTCGAAGCTCGCGGCGGCGGTCGGGAGGGACCTCAAGGGGAAGCTCTCCCCCGTCCTCTACGCGCTCGCCATCCCGCTCGCGTTCGTGAGCCAGTGGATCTCGGACGCGCTCTACGTCACGGTCGCGCTCGTGTGGCTCGTCCCGGACCCGCGCATCGAGGCGCGCAGCCGGGACTGAGCCGAGCGCGCCGCCCGGCTAGCTGCGGCGGCCGCCGAACAGGCGCAGCAGCGCGAGGAACAGGTTCACGAAGTCGAGGTAGAGCGCGAGCGCCCCGTTCACGGCGACGCCGCCCGTCCCCCCGCCCGCGCGGGCGAACGCCCGGAGCTTCTGGGTGTCGTACGCGGTGAGGCCGGTGAAGACGACGACCGACGCGCACGAGACGACGAAGGTCACCATCGAGGAGGCGAGGAAGATGTTCACCACGCTCGCGATCACGATCCCGATGAGCCCCATGAACAGGAAGCTCCCCCAGGACGAGAGGTCCTTCCTCGTCACGGTCGCGTAGACGCTCATCGCCGCGAAGGTCCCGGCGGTCGAGACGAACGCGAGCGCGACCGACGCGCCGGTGTAGACGAGGAGGACGACCGAGAGCGTCGCCCCGTTGAGCGCGGAGTACAGCAGGAACAGGCCCCCCGCCGTCGCCGAGGACATGCGGGCCGCCGCGGCGGACAGCGCGAACGACGAGGCCGAGCTCCGCGAGGATGAGGCCGAAGAAGACGATGCGGTTCCCGACGATGAGCTGGAGCGCCTGCTCGGAGGTCGCGACGGAGAACGCGACGAGCGCGGTCACCGCGAGGCCGAGGGTCATCCAGCGGTAGACCGCGGCCATGAAGCGGCGCTCCACGTCGGAGGCGCCCTGCACGAGGACGTGCTCGCGCGCGGGGATTCGGACGGAGGTGTCGAAGGGCATGCCTGAGGATAGCGCAGGACGGCGGCTCGCGCCGGCCTTCCGCCAGGCTACGAGCGGTAGCGCGGGAAGAAGCCGGCCCGCGGCGCCCACCCGTCGCCGACCGCGGCGCGGCGCGCCTCGAGCTCGCGCGCGGCGCGCTCGTCGTGGACGAGGCACGCGACGCGGAACTGCAGCTGGTGCTTCGGGGCGAAGTTCCGCTTGTGCCGGAACACGCCGTCGCCGGGCTCGTAGCCGCCGCCGAGGACGTAGGCGCTCAGTCCCTGCTCGGCCGCCCACGTGACGGTGCGGTGGCGGAGGAGATCGTTCGGGCGCAGGGGGTAGGCCTCCTCGCGCGTCCCCGAGAGGAGCATGTACGCGTGCTCCTTCGAGAGGAGGATGAGCTCCGTCGAGATCACCTGGCCGGCGTGGAGCGCGTGGAAGAAGACGTACTGGCCGGCGAGCCGCTTCACGAGGTCCTCGAAGAAGGAGCGCGGGAAGAAGTACCAGTCCGTCGCGCCTCGCCGGCGCATCGTGTGCTCGTACACCTCGACGAACGCGTCGAGGCGGGCGCCGGTCCGGTCCACCTCGACCTCGACCCCGTTGCGCTCGGCCGCCTTCACGTTCGCGCGGACGGAGCGGTCGTACTCCATCCAGATCGCGGCGAGGTCGGGCCCGAGCGCGCGGACGACGTTCGGCCCGCGCGACTCCGGCGAGGACGGGAGCCGCGGGAGCTGCGCGTCGAACAGCGGGAGGCGCACGAACGTGGAGACGACGCCCTGCGACCGGCACCAGGCCTCGTGCTCGCGCCAGAACGCCTCGTCGTCCCGCGGCCCGTCGCCGAACGCGAACGGGCCGCCGTAGCCGTACGGGGAGATCGCGTCGGAGCGCTGCTCCCCCGGCGCCGCCCACGGCTCGATCGCGAGGGGCCGCACCACGAGCGGGAAGAGGATCGCGCCGCCGGCGTCCTCCCCGACCGCGCAGACCGCCCGGTCGCTCGGCCGCGCGAAGAGGCGGACGTACTCGGGGTGCGCGAACACCTCGCGCCCCGGCCAGCGCTCCCACAGCGCGAGCCAGTCGGCGAGGTCGGCCGGGACCGACGCGTCGAGCACGCGGTGGCGCATCGGTCACTCCTCCGCCGCGCGGCGGGGGGCCGGGGAGGGCCGCTCCGCCCCGGGGGCGGGCGGGAGCGGGAACCCGAGCGAGAGGTCCTCGGTCGGCGTGACGTCCTTCCGCGCGAGGACGTGGGCGACGGTCCGGACGAGGATCCGGAGGTCGAGCGCGAGCGACCAGTGCTCGACGTACCAGACGTCGAGGGCGAGCCGCTCCTTGAACCGGAGCGCGTGCCGCCCGTTCACCGCGGCCCACCCGGTGATCCCCGGGCGGACGTCGTGCCGGCGCGCCTCCGAGGGCGTGTAGGTCTCGAGGTAGTGGACGAGCAGCGGCCGGGGACCGACGAGGCTCATGTCCCCGCGCAGCACGTTCCAGAGCTCGGGCAGCTCGTCGAGGCTCGACTGACGCAGGAAGCGGCCGAGCGGGGTGAGCCGCTGCTCGTTCGTGAGGTACCAGACCTCGCCGGGCCGCGGGTCCCGCATGGTCCGGAACTTCAGGATCGTGAAGGGGCGTCCGTGCAGGCCGGGGCGCACCTGCCGGAAGAGCACCGGCGACCCGAGGTTGCGGCGAACCGCGACCGCCACGGCCGCCAGCAAGGGGGAGAGGACGACGAGCCCCGCCGCCGCCCCGACCACGTCCAGCGCGCGCTTGACCGCGAGCGCGACCTGCCTGTCCATCCGAACCTCCGCGTCGCCGCAGGGAGGTTAGGGATGCGCCCGGGTCGCTGCGCGTGCACCGGAGGGGGTACGCCCGCATGGCGCGCGGCTCGTCTCGGCTGTGGGATGCGAAGCGCGCGGCGCGTCCCGAGCTTTTCACGCGATGCGCCTCGCGGTGATCTCGGACCTCCACGGAAACCTGCCCGCCCTGGAGGCGGTGCTCGCCGACATGGGCACCGTGGACGCCGTCGTCTGCTGCGGCGATCTGGTCGGGTACTACCCGGACGTCGCCGAGGTCGTGGAGCGCGTGCGGGGACTCGGCGCGTTCGCGGTGCGCGGCAATCATGAGCTCATGGCGACCGGCGCGCGCGAGGTCCCGGCGGAGCGCGCCGGCTACTACCGCATCGACTGGACGCGCCGGGTGCTCTCGGGCGAGCAGCTCGCCTGGCTCGCGGCGCTGCCCGCGTCGACGAGGCTCTCCCGGGACGGGGTCGAGATCGAGGTCCGGCACGCGAGCCCCTGGGACGAGGAGACCTACCTCTACCCGGACGCGCCCGCGCTCGCGAAGGTCGTGCTCCCCGAGGGGAGCTGGCTCCTCCTCGGGCACACCCACTACCCGATGCGGCGCCCCGCCGGTGGCGGCGTGGTCGCGAACCCCGGGTCGGTCGGGCAGCCGCGCGACTGGGACCCGCGGGCGGCGTACGCGGTGCTCGACACCGCCTCGAGCCGCTGGGAGCAGCGGCGGGTCAGCTACGACCACCGCCGCTACCAGCGACGGCTCGAGGCGCTCGGGTTCGATTCACGCGCGATCGCGCTCCTGGGGAGGGAGCGCGCCGCGCTCGCGGTGCCGTGAGGGCGCGGGAGGCGCCTCGCGGCGAGACGGGGTGGATGGGGGGGGGCGGGGGAACATGGAAGACATCAGCATCCTCGTGACGGGCGTCGGACCGGGCTCGACCGGCGAGCAGGTCGTGAAGGCGCTGCGGCTCGGTCGCCGCCGCTACCGGATCGCCGTCGGAAACGTCGACGTGTCGCGCGCGGTCGTGGCGGCGGGGGCGGAGCGGGTCGCGCTGCCGCCCGCGGCAGACGAGGGATACCTCGAGGCCCTCGCGTCGGCGGCCGCCCGGGTCGGCGCTGCGGTTCGTCGTCCCCGGCACCGACGCGGAGCTCGCCCGGATCGCGAGCGGCCGGGAGGTCCTCGCGCGGCTCACGCCCGCGATCCCGCTCGTCAACGACGCCGCGGTGATCGCGGTGTGCACCGACAAGGGCCGGACGGCGGCCGCGGTCGCGCGCGCTGGCCTCCGCGCGCCGCGGACGCTCGAGTGCGGGAGCTGGGCGTCGGCGGCCGACGAGGTCGCGCAGGCGGGGCTGCCCTATCCCGTCGTCCTGAAGCCACGGCACGGGGGCGGGTCGGCGGACGTCTTCGTCGCGCAGGACGCGGAGGAGCTCCGGTTCCACGCGCGCCGGGTGATCCCGGAGGGCGGCTCGGCGATCGTGCAGGAGTACGTGGGGGATCCCGCCCACGAGTTCACGGTCGGCGTCCTCCACCACCCGGACGGGCGGCTCGCGGGGTCGATCGCGCTCCGCCGGGAGCTCTCCTCCCTCCTGTCGGTGCGCTCGAGCGTCCCGAACCGGACCGGCCGGGCCGAGCTCGGACCGCGCCTCGTCATCTCGTCCGGCTTCAGCCAGGGGGAGGTGGACGAGTTCCCCGAGGTGTGCGCGCAGGCGGAGCGGCTCGCCGCAGCGCTCGGCTCCCGCGGACCCCTGAACGTGCAGGGGCGCCTCGTCGGAGGCGACCTCGTCGTCTTCGAGGTGAACCCTCGGTTCTCCGGGACCGAGGCGATGCGCGCGATGGCGGGCTGGAACGGACCGGAGGCCCTCGTGGAGTGGCACCTCGGGCTGCCGTCCTCCCTGGCGGGGTTCCGGGTGCGCCGGCGGGCGTTCGTCAGGACGCTCGTCGAGCACGAGCTCGACCGGCCGGCGGCGGTGGAGGCGCCGGCTCCTCGCGGCGTCGTCCACGGAGCGTGAGCACTGTTTCGCGTCGGAGGTCTCGTGCGACGCGGTCAGGTCCTGTTCCTGTTCGGGCTCGCGGCGGGCGGCGCTTGGGCGCTGGTCCGCCGCCTCGGGCGCGTCGAGCTGCGCGGGCGCGTCGCGGTGATCACCGGCGGCTCGCGCGGTCTCGGGCTCGTCCTCGCGCGCCAGCTCGGCCGGCGGGGCATGCGCGTGGTCGTCTGCGCGCGCGACGAGGAGGAGCTCGAGCGCGCCCGCGCCACGCTCGCCGCCGAGGCGATCGACGTGACGGCCCTCCCCTGCGACGTCACCGACGAGGAGGGGATGGCGGGCCTGGTCGCCGACGTCGAGGAGAACCTCGGGCCGGTCGACGTCCTCGTGAACAACGCGGGGATCATCCAGGTCGGCCCGTCGGACTCGATGACGCCCGACGACTACCGGCGCGCGATGGACGTCATGTTCTGGGGGGCGCTCAACGCCGCCGAGGCGGTGCTGCCCCGCATGCGGGCGCGCCGGCGCGGCACGATCGTGAACATCACGTCGATCGGGGCGGCGGTCGGGATCCCGCACCTCGCGCCGTACGACGCGGCCAAGTTCGCGATGCGCGGCTGGTCTGAGGCGATCGGGGCCGAGCAGGCGCGGCACGGCATCGCGGTGGTGACGGTGGTGCCGGGGCTCATGCGCACCGGCTCCTTCGGGCACGCGCTCGTGAAGGGCCGCCGCTACGCCGAGGCGAGCCTGTTCTCGCTCGCGGCGTCCCTGCCGCTCCTGACCGTGTCGGCGGAGCGGGCCGCCCACCGGATCGTCCGGGCGATCGAGTACAGCGAGCGCTTCGTCGTGGTGGGCACGCCGGCGAAGCTGCTCCGGCTCGCGCACGCGCTCGTCCCGGGCGGCGTCGTGCGGGCGCTCGGCGTGCTGAACCGGCTCCTCCCTCCGCCGGACGAGGGCGAGCGCGACTCGATGCCGCTCCCCGGGGAGATCTTCCGCCGCGGGCTCGCGCGCTCGATCCTGACCGCGCTCGGCGACCGCGCCGCCAAGAAGTACAACGAGGAGCCCGAGCCCGAGTCGGCCTGACCCGGGCGCGGCTCCTCGCCGTTCGGCCGCCCTGCGCGACCGCTACCTCGCCGCGCCGAGGTCCGTGCGCCAGGTCACGCGAGCGACACGATGTAGACGTTCGCTGTCGTACGACGCCCGGAAGCATCTCCGTCCCGGTCGTCTCCACCTTGTCGAGGAGCGCGTAGAAGAACGCGCCGTGCAGGCGAGAGGTTCGGACCGCACCTTCCACGAGCGCCCGACGGCCCCGACCAGGCGTTCGACGTCGGGGAGCGTCGGCGAGTAGGTGTCGGTCTTCAGCCCGGAGAGGTCGCGCAGGACGCCGCCGCGAAGCGTGAGGCGCGGGTCGACGTCGTACTCGGCGCCGACCCGGAACGTGTGCCCGTCGCCGTACTTGCGCGGCACGTCGATCGTCGTGCCCTTGTCGCCCACGAAGGTGTCGGCCGTGTACACGCTGTACCGGGTGAGCGTGTACACGCCGGTGAGCTGGAGCCCCGTCACCGGGGGACGGTACGCGACGCCCACGTTGAGGACGTTCGGGTAGGTGAGGTCGTGGGTGACGCCTTCTGGTCGACGGCGGGGGCGTGGTCGGCGAGCAGCGGTCGGGCACGACGAAGTTCCCGTCGCCCTTGAGCGGCTGCTTCGCCTTGTGCTTGTAGTCGACGCGCGAACGTCATTGGCAGGGGCGCCGAGCGCCGGCGTGTACTCGGCGGAGAGGTCGTAGGAGGGCGCGCCGCCCTTCGTCGCGAGCTCGCCGTACGCGCTCGCGAACGGCTGGAGTCCCGATCTTCAGGTACTCGGTCGTGTAGTAGTAGACGAGCCCGCCGCCGGCGCGGAGCCCCGGGACGATCTCGACGCCGCCCGTCAGGTAGAAGCCGTAGACCTTCCGGTCCACGGTGATGATGCGGCCGCGCCCGGCCCAGTCCTCGTTCCAGAAGACGTTGCCGCCGCCCGGGACGTTCATGCCGAAGCCGACGCCTGCCCCGTGGCCGGCGATCTCGGTGCCGTACGCCGCGAACAGCGACGACGGCGGCACCGGCTTGAACTTCGTGGAGGCGTCGGGCGATCCCGCCATGGCGAGCCCGCGGGCGCGCTCCAGCTCGTCTTGAGATCCAGGAACGAGCCGGCGAGGTTCAGCGAGAGCCCCCGCAGCTTCGAGAGCGCGGCGGGGTTGCCGTAGGTCGCGCCCGCGTCGCGCTGGGCGGCGACCGCCGACTCGACGAGCGCGAGGTCGCGCGGTGAGATGTTCGGGACGTCGTAGCCGTTCGCGAGGGAGACGGCGGGGAGGAGCGCGGCGGCGAGCAGGACGATCTTCGTGCGCATGGTCGGCTCCTTACGGCAGGACGGGGGTGACCACGTTGGCGGGGCTCGCGAGGAAGGCCCCGAGCGACGCCTGGGCCTGCTGCGTGAGCGACGGCGTAGCTGAAGTCGACGATGTTCGAGTGGCTGACCGCGTCGGCGGGGCAGGTCGCGGCGCCGGATTGCGAGAACCACTGCACGTGGGCGGTGGTCGCGGTTCCGGCCGCGGGGACCGCATACCCGCTCACGTAGGTCCCGTCGTCCTTCCGGCCGAGGAGCGCCGACGAGGAGCGTGTTCTGCGCGTTCGGGACGGTGCCGTCGCAGAGCGACAGCTGCGTGAGCATGGCGCGGGCCGGCTGGGTCGCGCCGATCGCGGCGAGCGCCGGGAACCCGACGCTGAGCGGCGGCGCCGCGAACGGGTTCGGGAGCGGCGTCGCCGCCCCCGGGACGACGTACCGGGCGAAGTTCGCCGGATCCGCCGGGTCGAGGATCCACTTCCCGATCTGGAGGAACTTCAGATAGTCCGAGGTGCCCTCGGAGATCCCGGCGCCGCCGAGCAGCGTGACGAGGCTGCCGTGGAAGCTCGAGGCGGGGTTCGCGAAGACGTCGAGCGCCGTCGCGCCACCCGCGATAGCCGACCGCCCGGGTGATCCGGGGGTTCGCGGCGAGGGACGCCGTCCCGAAGAACACGCCGCCGGAGTGGCCGACCCAGTAGACCTGGGAGTGGTCGATGGCGATCCCGTGCGAGCTCAGGAGGTAGGTCGCGAACGCGTCGGCGGAGGTGCCGATCGGCGCGAGGGCCTTCACGAGGGCCGACTCGTCGATCACGTCCTGGCGGAGCGCGTCGCGGACCCGGAAGAAGTTGAGCGAGACGAAGCGGTTCGCCGAGGCGAACGCGGTTCCCTTCGGCGACGGGGAGCTGCCGTCGAGCCGGTGGTCGAGCATGCGGCCGCGGACGCCCGGCCCGGTCTCGCACACCCCGATCTGGACGACGCCGCCCGCGTCCGCGTCCACGGGCGTCGTGAGGTTCGGCTTGAACGCGCAGGTGCTCTGCGTCCCGCAGAGCGCCGCGGGGCAGCACATCGCGTCGGCCTGGGCCTGGGCGTTCGCGCCGCTGCCGCTGCAGTAGGAGCGCTCGCCGTGCATCGGCAGGTCGATGGCGGCGACCACGAACCCGCGCGCCGCGAGCGCGCCGGCGAGCGGCAGCACCGCCGCCTTGCTGGAGCCGAGGCCGTGCTCGAAGATCACGAGCGGTGCGCAGCTCCCGGCCGTGTACGCGGGCGACGACGCCGGGCAGGGCGCCGTCACGAGCGCGGGATTCGGGGATCGTGACGAGCGCGGTCACGGTCTCGATGATCGGGTGCGCCGGGTCGAACGCACCCTTGTTCTGGCTCGCGAGGAGCCAGCTCACCGTGCGGAACTTCACCTCGGCGAGCTCCGCGATCGAGCCGAGCGAGGTGAGGAGCGTCGGGTCGAGCCCGTACTGGGCCGCGATCGCCGCGGGGGTGAACGTCGCGACCGCGTCGGGGTCCGGGGAGATCCCCACCCCGGCGCCGTACGGCACGGTGACGAGGCCGAGCGCGGTGGACTTGATGGTGCCCTGGGTGCGGAACGTGTAGGCGAGCGCGACGTCGGCCGCGGTCCTGCCGCCCGGGAGCGCCGCGACGACGGGGACGAGCTGCTCGCGCATCTTGCGGAGCGCGGTCGCGGTCGCGTTCGACGACGCCGGAGAGGACGAGACGCCGTTCACGCTCGAGGTCGCGACGGGGTCGAAGCCCGGGGTCCAGGAGGATCTTCGCCGTCGTGGACTTCTGGAGGTTCCGGCCGAGCATGTCCTTCACCGCCGTGGTGATCACGACGGCGTAGTCGGTCGCCTCCTCGAGCGCCGGCAGGTAGATGGTGCCGAACGGCGCGCCGACCGGGGCGCCGACCGCGGGCTGCAGCCCGACGACGAGCGAGCACCCGCCCGCGGCCGCGCACGGGACGCCGGGCGCGAGGAAGTTGCCGATGCTGGTCGTGATCGGGGTGGGCTCGGCGACGTACGCGGCGCCGAGCGGATCTCCCGAGCGCGCCCGACGAGGCCGCGAAGATCCCGAGCTCCTGCTTCAGCTCCTTGAGGAGCGTCACCGTCCCCCCGGAGAGCTTGAAGAGGTGGACGGTCGAGCCGTTCACGGTGCTCGCGTCGACCGGGACCGTGACCGGCGCGAAGACCAGGGCGGTCGTCGAGAAGCCGTCGAGGGTCGTGAGCCCCTCGGCCGCCGGGCCGAAGGCGGTGTTGAAGGCGATCGTCTTCTCACCGGACGAGGCGACCGGGCCCGTTCGCAGGAGGTCGAGGGGGAGCGGCGCGATGCCCGAGCCGGAGTCCACCGGCGCGGTCGGGATGGAGGGGGCGATCTCGAACGCGCCGATCGCGACGACCTGCTCGGGCGGGATGATGCTCGACACCGCGGTGAACGCGGGGGTGACGGTGCCCGAAGGCGCCGCCGTCCAGTAGCCGCCGACGTTGCTCCAGTCGAGCGGGAGCCAGAGCGCCTGCCGCACCGTCTCGACGAGCGCGGCGCTGGCCGCCGGGAAGCCGATGGGCCGGTAGTCGGGGTTCGCGAAGCTCTTGTTCGGGATCGAGAACTGGATCGCCTGGTCGGCCGAGACGGTCATCCCCGAGGTGGTCTTCACGCCGTTCGCGCCGCCGCGCACCGCGAACACGTAACGACCGGGCGCCCAGCGCGGCTCCCCGCGGGGCCCGCCTTCGCCTTCCTGAGGGCGAGCTGCCCGGTCGTGCAGTTCGCGACGTCGGCCTCGACGTTCACGAGCACCGGCGGCGAGACGTCCACCTTCATCACGACGACCGTCGCGGTCGCGCCGGCCGTGGTGATGGTGGCGGGGTCGACGAGCGGCGGCGTCCCGACCACGTAGGTGTTGGCCGCCGCGTCGAAGGTGATGCGCTTCAGCGGGACCGTGATGCCCACCGCCTGATCGCTCGGGAACCCGCCGGCGTTCACGAACGCCTGGAGCAGCGAGCGCTGCGCGCTCACGGGGAGCGTGGGCGTCGCTGGAGCGCGAGGTCGTTCGGGGTCGGGAGCACGTCCGGGCCCCCCGGGACGTTGGGCGAGCCGAACGCGGCGAGCACGATCTCCTGTGTCGGGGCGTCCTGGGAGACCTGCTTGCACCCCGAGAGGAGGGCGACGGCGGCGGCGACGAGGGCGGCGCTGCGGCGGAATGACATCTCGACCTCCACACGATGGGTGAAGCAAGTTGACGCGGGAGTGGATTGTTCGGATTCCTTGACTCGAAAGTCAATAGGCCATTGCCGCTCGTGCGGCGCGAATTTGGCAGCGCGCGTCATTACATTGAGACAGCGGCTCAATGTGGTCGCCCGAGATCTCGAGCTCCGGACGTGCGAAGCCCCGGCCGACGAGTGTCGGCCGGGGCCCCGGTCCTACCCCGCGCAGAGCTTCCTAGAAGAAGTAGTTCGCGGTGAGCATGTACTGGTCGGACTTGCTCTCGCCGGGTCGTCGATGACGCGGCTGCGCGTCGCCCGCGACCCGGAGACGCCGTGGCGTCTTCGTCTTGAAGTTGATCCACTCGGCCGAGAGCCCGAAGCCGCCGTCGCGGTACATCGCGATGACGTTCGTCGTCGTGTTCTCGATGCCGGTCGTCGTGCGCGCGCTCGGCGTCCCTCGGTTCGGCTTCTGGTTGCCGTAGAAGCCCCAGACCGAGAACTCCTTCGTGAGGTTCACGCCGGCCTGCGCCCACCAGCCGATCGTCTCGACGTCCGGGTTCGCCGCGGAGCCGAGGTTGAAGCGACTGGAAGTTGCCGATGAGCGGCGAGATGTTCTTGCCCATGAAGCCCGGTGCCCTGGAGGGTGATCGTGACCGGCTGCACGTCGAGCGTGAGCTTCGCGCCGGCGTTGTACGACGTGACCGTGATCTGGTTCACGATCGCGGGCCGTGCCGTTGGCTGCCGACGCCGGTGAGGTCCACCTGGTGGTAGTGGCCGGCGACCCACGCGGTGAACACCTTGCCGTAGCTCGAGCGTGACGCGACCCTCGACGGCCGGAGCGCCCGACGCCTCGCCGAGGCTGAGGCCTCGGCGTGGTGACGGACGCGCCGCCGATCGCGGCCGCGGTGTCGGTCCACTGGCTCGGCCGACCTCCCAGGCGAACTCGACCTTCACGTCCGGGGCACGGGGAGGTTGTGGTAGCCGAAGATGCCCGGGCGGCGCCAGCCGGTGTTGCCGGTGAAGTAGCCGAGCGGGAAGCCGATGTGCGAGAGCGAGGTCGGCGCCATCGCGAAGATGAGGTCGTTCTGCTGGCCGAACTGGAGGCGGTGGTTGCCCCAGTTCAGCTCGGAGTACGGCGATCCGCATGCGCGGTTCAGGAGCGAGACGTGGCCGTAGTGCCGGCGCCGAAGCCGCCGATGAAGTCGATCTCGAGGACTGCCGGTCGGGGTCGCGCCCGATGAGGACCTGGGGGCCCTTCACGGAGAAGTTGAACCGCGACTGCCGGACGTCGAACGTCAGCGAGCTGTCGTCCTTGAACGCGGCTCGCCGAGTCGTCGCGGAGGTCGAGGGACTGCTGACCCTCGCTGAGGAAGAACGTGCCCGTCTGGTACGCGCCGGACATCGAGACGAAGCCATGCAGCGCGAACGTGTAGGCCGGAGCCGCCGGAGCAGCAGCAGGAGGCGTCTGGGCCATCGCGGTCGAGCCGAGCAGCAGTGCCGCAACGAAAGCAGTCAATTTCACGTGGTGCCCTCCAGGGTGGAAACCGTGGGCCACGGGGGGACCGTGACCTGAGATCTTACGAGCAGCGGAATACCACATGTCACGTTCAACGCACATTTTGCAATGGCCCGTGTGCACTTTCGTCGCAGCCCGCACCGGGTGCGCCATTTCGATTGCAATGAGACCTTCTCTCACGGTCGGCGTCGCCGCGAGACTTCCCCAGTGCCGAAAGGGGGTTCACCGTCGCTTGCTGAACGATGAGTGACGACGAGATGCGGCGCGAGCGTCTCCCCGGGTCGGAGCGGTCGCGGACGACGACGCGGTGCGCCTTCGACTCAGCGCGCCCTACCCAGATAGGCGGCCTGGACGCGCGGGTCCGCCTCGAGCTCGCGCGACGGGCCCTCGAGGACGAGCCGGCCCCGCTCGAGCACGTAGGCGTAGTCCGAGATGGCGAGCGCGAGCCGCGCGTTCTGCTCGACGAGCAGGATCGTGGCGCCCTCGCGGTGGATGGTCTGGACCGTCTCGAAGATCTGCTGCACGAGGATCGGCGAGAGCCCCATCGACGGCTCGTCGAGCAGGAGGATCCGCGGGCGCGCGAGCAGCGCGCGGGCGAACGCGAGCATCTGCTGCTGGCCGCCCGAGAGCGACCCCGCGAGCGACGCGCGCCGCTCGCCGAGGATCGGGAAGCGCCGGTACTGCTCCTCGATGGCCGCCCGGAGCGCGGCCGCGTCCCGGCGCCGCTCGCCCGCGAGCACGAGGTTCTCCTCGATCGTCATGCGGCCGAGGATGGCGCGCCCCTCCGGGACGAGCACGAGCCCCGCCGCGACGGCGCGGTGGGCCGGCAGCCCGGTCACGTCCTGCCCGGCGAGGCGCACCCGCCCGCCCGCCGGCTCGACGAGCCCGGCGAGCGCCGAGAGGATGGAGGTCTTCCCGGCGCCGTTCGGGCCGATGAGGGTGACGATGCGACCCTCCGGCACGCGGAGCGAGACGCCCCCGACCGCCGCGACGTGGCCGTAGGCGACCCGGAGGTCCTCGACCGCGAGCAGGGGCGTCCCCTCGGCGGGAGCGACAGGCACGGTCACGCCGGCCCCCCGAGGTAGGCGGTGATCACGGCCGGATCGTCGGCGATCTTCGCGGGGGTCCCCTCGGCGATCACCTTTCCGAAGTTGAGGACGGTGATGAAGTCGCAGACGTCCATCACCAGCCGGACGTTGTGCTCGACGAGGAGGACCGAGTGGCCCTCGGTCGCGACCTTCCGGATGAGCGCCGCCACCGCCTCCACCTCCACCGGGTTCATGCCGGCGGTGGGCTCGTCGAGGAGGAGCAGCTTCGGGTCGGAGGCGAGCGCGCGGGCGATCTCCACCCGCCGCTGCTCGCCGTAGGAGAGGTTCCTCACCCGCTCGCGCATCCGGTCGGCGAGCCCCACCCGCTCGAGGAGCGCCTCCGCGCGCCCGCGGACCTCCCGCTCCGCCGCGCGGGCGGCGGGCAGCCCGAGGAGGCGGGCCGCGAGCGACTCCTCCCGGCGCAGGTGCTCGCCGACGATGACGTTGTCGCGGGCCGAGAGCTCCGGGAAGAGCCGGATGTTCTGGAAGGTGCGGGCGACGCCGAGGGCGGCGATCCGGTGGGGCGGGAGCCCGCGGGTGGGGCGGCCCTCGACGTGGATGGCGCCGGTGGTGGGCCGGAGCAGCCCCGAGACCACGTTGATGATGGTGGTCTTGCCGGCGCCGTTCGGGCCGATGAGGCCGTGCACCTCTCCGGCCGCGACCTCGAAGCTCGCGCCGTCGACGGCGCGCACGCCGCCGAAGATCATCTCCACGCTCGCGAGGGCGAGGCGCGCGGTCACGCCGCCGCGCTCCGGGCCCGCCGCCGCTCCCGCAGCCGCGCCGGGAGGGAGACGATGCCGTTCGGGAGGAAGAGGATGATGGTGAGGAGGACGAGGCCGTTCACCAGGGTCCGCAGCGGACCGGGCTCGATGCCGAGGAGCGGCGCCACCTCGCGGAGCACCTCCGGGAGGAGCGTGAGGAAGGCCGCCCCGATCACCGGGCCGTAGAACGCGCCGGTCCCGCCGAACACCGCGAAGACCAGCATGTCCACCACGCGGCCGAAGGCGAAGCCGTTCGGCGCCACCATGAAGGAGAAGTGGGCCTCCAGCGCGCCGGCGAGGCCGGCCAGGGCCGCCCCCAGCACCAGCATGGCGAGCTTGTAGCGGGTGGTGTCGATGCCCATGGTGCGGGCCGCCGGCTCGTCCTCGCGGATCGCCTCGAGGGCGAAGCCCCACTTCGACCCGCGCAGCCGCCCGAGCAGGAGCAGCGCGACGGCGACCGCCAGGTAGATCATCCAGACCGAGGTCTTCTGCGGGATCGAGACGAGCCCCTGGGCGCCGTCCACGTAGTCCCAGTTGATGATGCCGAGCCGGATCACCTCGCCCGCCGCGATGGTCGCGATGGCCAGGAAGACGCCCCGCAGCCGGAGCACCGGCAGGCCGAGCGGCACGGCGAAGAGGGCGGGGAGGAGGACCGAGGCGGCGAGGGAAACCGGGAACGGCGCGCCCATCATCTTCGTGAGGATGGCGGCGGCGTAGGCGCCGATCGCCATGAAGCCGGCGGAGGCGAGGGCGAGCTGGCCGCAGGAGAGCGTCGTGTACACCGACAGCGCGAGGAGCGCGTTGATGCCGATGTACGCGATCGTCGACTGGTAGGTGAGGTACGTCTCCTGGATCCACTCCATCCGCTCAGGCCTCCCGCAGCGACGGCGCGCCGAAGAGCCCGCGGGGGCGCAGGACGAGGATGAGGAAGAGCGCGGCGAAGGAGACGGCGTCCCGGTACGAGGCGCCGAAGTTCGCGACCACGAAGACCTCGATGAGGCCGAGGGCGAAGCCGGCCACCACCGCGCCCGTCATCGACCCCATGCCGCCGAGGATGATCACCGCCAGCCCCTTCAGCTCGACGCTGCGGCCGAGGTCCGGCGCGACCGAGTTGTAGGCGAGCCCGAAGAGGACTCCGGCGGCGCCCCCGAGGGCGGACGAGATGAAGAAGGCGGAGGCGATGGTGCGATCGACGTTCACCCCGAGGACCCGCGCCGCCCGAGGGCTCTCGGCGACGGCGCGCAGGTCGCGGCCGAGCCGGGTCCGCTGGACGAGCCACCAGAGCGCGAAGAACAGGAGCAGCGACACCGCCAGGGTGGTGAGCTGCAGGCGCGAGACGACCGCGCCGAGGACCAGGATCGGCTTGCCCTGGGGGATCGTCTCGAAGGGGAAGCGCGTGACGTTCGGGCCCCAGATCTCCAGGGCGATGGCCTCGAAGATCGTCGCCATGGCGAGGGACGAGATGAGGCCCGAGATGTTCGAGTCCGCCCGCCCGCGGAGCGGACGGAAGGCGAGCCGCTCGAGGACGAGCCCGATGACGCCCGCGACGACCATCGCCGCGGGCAGCGCCAGGAGGATGTGGAGGTGCAGCGACGAGACGAAGACCAGCGCCACGAACGACGCGAGCATGAAGACCGCGGCGTGGGCGAGGTTCAGGATGTCGAGGACGCCGAAGACGAGCGTGTAGCCCAGCGCGAACAGCGCGTACATGGCGCCGAGGAACACGCCATTGACGATCTGCTGGACCACGCCCGCCTCCGGCCCTCGCCGCCGCTACTGCAGGATCTCGAACTTGCCGTTCTTCACGACCTGCACGGCCGGGGCGTGGCTGCCGTCCCGGTTCGGGAGGAACGAGAACTTCCCGAGGGGGGTCGGCAGGTCCTTCACCTTGGCGAAGCCGGCCTTGATGTCGTCGCGGCCACCCTTCATGCCCGAGAGCTTGATGGCGTCGGCGATCACGAGGACGCCGGCGTAGGACTGGGCGCAGAACTGGTCGGGGTCGTGGTTCTTCGTCTTCATGAGGGCGAGGAACTTCTGGTTCGACTCCTCGGTGGAGAGGCGGTTCCAGGCGGTGCCGACGTAGACGCCCTCGGAGGCCGGCCCGGCGTTCTTGATGAGCGCGAGGTTGTTGAAGCCGTTGCCGCCGAAGATCGGGCCCTGGTAGCCGAGCTGGCGCGCCTGGGACACGATGCCGGAGGCGTTCTCGACGAGGGCGGAGACGACCAGGACCTCCGGCTTCAGGGCGAGGAGCGCGGTGAGCTGGGCGTTGTAGTCGCGGTCCGGCTTCGCGAAGGTCTGCTCGCCGACGACCTGGACCTTGAGGTCCGCGAGGGTGGCCTTCATGACGTCGTAGCCCGCCTTGGTGAAGGCGTCGTCGTTGCCGAAGAGGAGGCCGGCCTTCTTGAAGCCGACCTTGGCCTGGAGGGTCTTGAGGGCGCCGGGGATGACCTGCCCCTCGGTGAGGGAGACGCGCCAGATGTAGTCGCCGATGTCGGTGATTCCCTTCGGCGCCGTGTTGGACACCGGGACGACGGGGACGTGCGCCTGCTGCGCGAGCGGGTCGGCGGCGGTGGCGGTGTTGGAGAGGGTCGGCCCGATGATGGCGGAGACCCGGTCCTTGTTGATGAGCTTCTGGAAGACCGCGAGCCCCTGCTCCTTCGTGGACGCGTCGTCCTCGAAGACGGCCTCGAGGGTGATGTTCTTCAGCATGCCGCTCTTGTTGACCTCCTCGATGGCCGCCTGGACGCCGGCCTTCTGCTGGGCGCCGTAGGACGCGGCCGGTCCGGTCATGCTGAAGGCGGCGCCGATCTTGACGACCGTCGGCTTGGCGGAGGCGGTGCCGGCGAGCGACGGCGAGGGCGACCGCGAGGAACGACCTTCCGAGTGAGCTCATGGGTACTCCTCCTGAGGGGCGCAAGGAACCGAGCGCTGTAGTTACGAGAAACGGGCGTTCACCGCAAGGAGCGCGACGCGCGGATCCCGGATAGAGCTTGCGGCGGCGCCGGCGCCCAGGCCGCTACCTGCGCCGGTGATCGAGCACGCGGCGGGCCTTCCCGGCGGAGCGCTCGAGGGTGTTCGGGGCGACGAGCTCGACGGTCATCCGGACGCCGGTGACGGCGTGGATCTCCCGGTCGATGCGGTCGCGCAGCTCGATCATCTCGCGCATCTCGTCGCGGAAGTCGCCCGGCCGGACCTCGACCTTCACGACGCCCTCGTCGAGCGTGCCGGGCCGGGAGACCTCGATGAGGTAGTGCGGCGCGGTCCCCTCGACGCGGAGGAGCGCCTCCTCGACCTGGGACGGGAAGACGTTCACGCCCCGGATGATGAGCATGTCGTCCGAGCGGCCGACCACGCGGCTCATCCGGACGCCCGTCCGGCCGCACGGGCACGGGCGGCGGTCGATCGAGGCGAGGTCGCGCGTCCGGTAGCGGAGCACCGGCAGCGCCTCCTTGGTGAGCGTCGTGAAGACGAGCTCGCCCGTCTCGCCCTCCGGGACGGGCTCGAGCGTGTCGGGGTCCACGCACTCGACCAGGAAGTGGTCCTCCTGGACGTGCATGCCGGCGCGCGCGCCGCACTCGCCCGAGACGCCCGGGCCGACGACCTCGGACAGCCCGTAGTTGTTGAACGCGAGGATCCCGAGCCCGCGCTCGACCTCGCCCCGCATCTCCTCGGTCCAGGGCTCTCCGCCGAAGTGGCCGAGCCGGAGCGGCAAGGTCCCGGGGGCGAACCCCTCCGCCCGCGCGACCTCCGCGATGTGGAGGGCGTACGAGGGCGTGCAGACGAGCACCTCGGCGCCGAGGTCGCGGATGAGCAGCACCTGGCGCGGGGTGTTCCCGCCCGCCGCCGGGACGACCCCGGCGCCGACCTTCTCGATCCCGTAGTGGAGGCCGAACCCGCCGGTGAAGAGCCCGTAGCCGAAGGCGACGTGGACGAGGTGCTCCGCCCGGAGCCCGCCCGCCACGAGGAACCGCGCGACGAGCCCGGACCAGGTGTCGAGGTCCTTGCGCGTGTAGGCGACGAACGTCGGCCGGCCGGTCGTGCCGGAGGAGCCGTGCACGCGCGCGATCTCGGAGCGGGGGACCGCGAGCATGCCGAGCGGGTAGTTCCGGCGGAGATCGTCCTTCACCGTGAACGGCAGCCGGCGCACGTCGTCCGCGCTCCGGATCGACGCGGGGTCGACGCCCGCCGCGCGCAGGGCGTCCCGGTAGAAGGGCACCCGGGCCGCGTGCCGGACGGTCTCGGCGAGCCGCGCCCCCTGGAGCGCGCGGAGCTCCTCGCGCGGGAGCGTCTCCGCCGGATCCCAGATCCGGTTCTCGACCGCGAGCCTGACGCCCATCGCGTGACCCCCGCCCACGGCGCCTCCTACGCGCCCGCCCGGGCGAACAGCTCGTCCGACGTGAGGAGCTTCACGCCCACCCCCTCGAGGAGGCGGGAGGCGCGCTCGGGATCGCCGAGGCGGAACACGAGCGTCGCGTACTTCCCGCGCTCGCGCGCCGCGGCGAGCGCGTACATGTACTCGATCCCGAGGCCGGCCTTCTCGAAGGACTCGAGCACCGAGGCGAGGCCGCCCGGCCGGTCGGGCACGTCGATCGCGAGCACGTCGGTGACGTTCACGACGACGCCCGCGGCCTCGAGCACGCGCTTCGCCTTCTCCCAGTCCTTCACGATGAGGCGCAGGATCCCGAACTGCTGCGTGTCGGCGAGCGACATCGTGAGGATGTCGATGCCGGCCTCGCCGAGCACCTGGCACGGGATCCGGAGCTGGCCGGCCCGGTTCTCGAGAAAGAGCGACAGCTGGCGGATCATCATCTCGGCCTCCCCCTCACATGTTCCGCTGGTCGAGCACGCGCTTCGCCTTGCCCTCGCTGCGCGCGATGGTCCGCGGCGCGACGAGGTGGACCTTCACCCGGATCCCGACGACGTGGTCGATCGCGTCGGCGAGCTTGCGCTGCAGCCCCTCGAGCGCGCCGATGGTGTCGGAGAAGACCTCCGGCGTCACCTCGATCTGTACCTCCATCTCGTCGAGCCCCTTCTGGCGGGTGAGGACGATCTGGTAGTGCGGCAGCGTCCCCTCGACCTCCAGGAGCGCCGCCTCGATCTGCGACGGGAACACGTTCACGCCGCGGATGATGAACATGTCGTCCGAGCGGCGGCCGATGCGGCGGATCCGCCGGATGGTGCGCCCGCACCCGCAGGGCTCCGGCTGGATCGCCGTGATGTCGCGCGTCCGGTAGCGGATCATCGGCATCGCCTGCTTGGAGAGCGTCGTCAGGACGAGCTCGCCCTCGGCGCCGTCCGGGAGCACCGCGCCGGTCGAGGGGTCGATGACCTCCGGGTAGAAGTGATCCTCGAAGAGGTGGAGCCCGTCCTGCCGGGAGCACTCGATGCCGACCCCGGGCCCGATGATCTCGGAGAGGCCGTAGATGTCGTGGGCCCTGATCCCCGACTCCGCCTCGATGTGCTTGCGCATCGACTCGGACCAGGGCTCCGCGCCGAACACGCCGACCTTGAGCCGGCCGAACCCGATCTTCGCGTCCTTGGCCCGCTCGATGAGGTGGACCATGTAGGAGGGCGTGCAGCAGATCGCGGTGACGTTGAAGTCCTGCAGCACCATGAGCTGCCGCTCGGTGTTTCCGCCGGAGATCGGGATCACCGTCGCGCCGAGCGCCTCGGCCCCGTAGTGCGCGCCGAGGCCGCCGGTGAACAGGCCGTAGCCGTAGGCGTTCTGGATGACGTCGCCCTTGTGCAGGCCGCAGGCGGCGAACGTCCGGACCATCACGCTCGTCCACACCTGCAGGTCCGCCTCGGTGTACGCGACGACGATGGGCTTCCCGGTCGTCCCCGAGGAGGCGTGGAGCCGGACGATCTCCTCCATCGGCGAGGCGAACAGGCCGAAGGGGTAGGTGTCGCGGAGGTCGGCCTTCACCGTGAACGGGAGGTTCGCGAGCTCCGCGAGCGCCTTCACGTGCGTCGGGCCGGACGCCCCGCTCCTCCATCCGGGAACGGAAGAGGGGCACCCGCTCGTACGCGCGCGCGACCACCGCCTGGAGCCGCCCGAGCTGCAGCCGCTCGAGCTCGCGCCGGGGCAGGAAGTCGGGCGCGCTCGCGGGGTGGAACCCTCCCGGTGCGTCGTTCCACTGGCTCTTCATGGCTCGCTCCTCCGCTACGGGCGGCGCTGGGCCGCGCGCTCGCGGCCGATCTGGAACGCCCTCTCGTTGACCGCGTGCAGCTGCGGCGGCAGCGCCGCCCTGACCGCGTCGAGCCAGAGCGCCTCGGGCAGGTCGAGGTGGCGGGACAGCGCGCCGAGCAGCGCGACGTTGAGGCTCCTCCGGTTCGGCAGGCTCTTCTCGTCGACGAAGTCCGGCGGGATGAGGACGCCGCCCGGCCGGAGCAGCGGCCGCGTCACCTCGACCTCGGACGGGGCGAGCACCACGAGGAAGTCCGCCTCGCCGGGGGAGATCATCGGCGACTCGACGTGCTTGCCGAACCGCACGTCGGAGGTGACCGAGCCGCCGCGCTGGCTCATCCCGTGGACCTCGGCCTTCTTCACGTCGAGCCCGGCCCGGAAGGCGGCGTCGGCGAGGATGTCGGACGCCTTGATGGCGCCCTGCCCGCCGAGCCCGGCGACGACGACGTTCGTCACCTGCTCACGCATTCTCGGCCCCCACGCAGGCGGCGCACGCGTCGGTCGCGGCCTTCTCGAACTTGCGGATGTCCGCCGCGGCGAGGATGCAGGCGCGGCGCGCCACGATCATCGAGAGCTCGGGCTTCGCGAGCCCGTCGACGAGCAGCTTCTCGAACCCGGCCGGATCGGACACCGGGTCCACGATGTTCACGTTCTTCACGCCGACCGCGCGGGCGAGCCCCTCGATCGAGACCTTGCCGGTCTGATCGTGGTCGAGGGTGCGGCCGGTGCCGGGGTGCTCCTGCTGCCCGGTCATCGCGGTCGTGCCGTTGTCGAGCACGATGAGGACGTGCCCGGTCGCCGGCGGGTTGTAGACCATCTCGATGAGGCCGTTCACCCCGGTGTGGATGAAGGTCGAGTCGCCGATGATCGAGACCACCCGCTTCGCGTCCTTCTCCGGCAGGACGTGGCGGAGCCCGAGCCCCACGCCGAGCGAGGCGCCCATCGCGACGCAGCTGTCCATCCCGTGGTACGGCGGCAGGGCGCCGAGGGTGTAGCAGCCGATGTCGCCCGCCACGATGCAGTCGTGCTTGCGGAGCGCGCCGTACACCGGGTGGTACGGGCAGGCCTCGCACAGCATCGGCGGCTTGCCCTTCGGGAGCACCGGCTCGGGAGAGTCGTCCCGCGCCACGATGCGGCGCACCCGGTCCACGTTCAGCTCGCCGAACCGGAAGGCCTCGGGCTTCGACTCGACCGCGATGCCCGCGGCGCGGATCAGGTCCGCGAGGAACGGGTCGCCCTCCTCGACGACGAGGCAGCGCTCCACCGACGCGGCGAAGGCGCGGATCTTCTCGAGGGGCAGCGGGTAGACGGTCTTGAGCTCGAGGAAGCTCGCGCCGGGCGCGGCCTCGCGCGCGTGGCGCGCGGTGACGCCGGCGGTGACGATGCCGAGCTTCGGGTCCCCGCGCACCTGCACGTTGAGCGGCGTCGCCTCGGCCCAGGCCCGGATCTCCTCGAGCTTCCGGCGGAGCTTCCGGTGCGCCGGGCGGGCGTAGGCCGGGATCATCACGCGGCCGACGATGTCGCGCTCGAACGCCGGGGCCGGCGCCTCGACGCGCGCGCGGCGCTGCACGATCGACTTCCCGTGGCAGACCCGGGTCGTCATCCGGAGGATCACCGGGAGCTTGAAGCGGGCCGAGAGGTCGAAGGCCGCGATCGCGAGGTCGTAGGCCTCCTGCGAGGAGGACGGCTCGAGCATCGGCAGCGCGGCGGCGACGGCGTAGTGGCGGTTGTCCTGCTCGTTCTGCGACGAGGCCATCCCGGGGTCGTCCGCCGACACGACGACGAGCGCGCCGGAGACGCCGGTGTAGGCCGCCGTGAAGAGGGGGTCGGCGGCGACGTTCACGCCGACGTGCTTCATCGTGACGAGCGCGCGCGCGCCGCCGTACGCGGCCCCGAGCCCGACCTCGAGCGCCACCTTCTCGTTCGGCGCCCACTGGGCGCGCCCGCCGAGGCGCGAGAGGCTCTCGAGGATCTCGGTGGACGGGGTGCCGGGGTAGCCGGTCCCGAGGTGGACCCCGCAGTCGTACGCCGCCGCGGCGACCGCTTCGTCGCCGGAAACCAGACGTCTTTCCATCGCGCTTCTCTTCTCCAGCGAAAGGGCGGGCATGATAGCCCGAGGGCGCCGCCCCTGCCCAGCCCTCGGGCAGCGGGAGACGCGCCTCGCGAGCGCTCGCTCGCGCCTCGTCAGTGGTAGGCGTGGACCGCGAGCGTGGCCTCGTCCCCGGCCGGCGTGCGGCGCGCCTCGAGCGCGACCGCGAGGTCCCGCGCGACGTGGAGCCGGAGCGCGGCGCGGAGCTCGAAGGTCTCGCGCGGCGCCGCGTCCGCGAGCCACTTCCAGCGCGCGTCGGCGAGCAGCACCGCGTGCGCGCCGAGCCGGAGCCGCACGAGGCCGCCCGGCCCCACCCCGACCCGCGTCCAGCTCCCGCCCGTGCCGGCGAGCCGCGGCGAGCCCTCCACGCCGAGGTCCGCGCCGCCGTAGAGGTCGATCGGGCCGAGCGCCTTCGCGAACCCGGCGCCGAACTCGAGCTGCCCGGCGAGGCACGCCGCGCAGCCCGCGTCCCGCACCGTCGCGCCGCCGAAGCGCAGCCGCCAGGACGGCCGGAGCTCGAACCGGTTGAGGTCGTTCAGGGTCACGATGCGGACGAGCCAGGCCTCGTCCAGCTCGAGGCGCTCCTCGCGCGGGGCGAGGCGCAGGCGCGTGGGGAGGAACTCGATCCCGGAGAGCGGCGGGTATCCGTCGGCCGGGTCGCCGAGGTCGTGGAGGGCGAGCCGGAGATCGAGGAGCACGAGCCCGCCGTCCCGCGACGAGTACCCCCCGCCCGCGCCCGCCCGGGCGGAGCCGTGGCCGAGGTCGGGGGCGCGCCGCGTCGGCGGCGCGATCTCGAGCGGAGGCGAGACGATCGCGAGGGCGCTCCGGCGCTCGAGCAAGGTCTGGCGGGCGCGCGCCGCGGCGGGCGCCTTCCCCACCGCGAGGTCGCGGCCGAACCGGAAGTCGAGGTGGTCGAGCGCCGCGTCGAGCACCGCCGCCCGGGAGGCCTTCTCGAGCCGCTCCGGGAACGGGGCGGCGGGATCCGCGGCGAGCGCGTCGACCTCGTCGCGGCCGGCGTCGTCGAGCTGCCCGAGGCGGGTGACGAGCTGGGTGCGGATGGACGGCCGGTAGTGGACGCCGCGCACGAGCCCCGGGTTCCGGAAGAGCGCCTTCACCGTGTCCGCCGGGATGACCACGTACCTTCCGACGTGCTCGAGCAGGGAGAGGCGGGGCGCCGCCGCCTCGAGCGCGCCGAGCACGTGGTAGCTGCAGTTCTCGTCGAGGTACCAGTAGTCGAACCAGGTCCCGCCCAGCTCCCACAGGTGCGCGACGAGCATCGCCACCTCGCCGGGCTCGAGCGCGAGGTCGTACTCCCACAGGTCGCGCGACTCGGCGTCCGCGTACTCCCGGACCTTGTAGTAGTACGCGTAGTGGTTGAACTGGCCGCGGAAGAGCCCGAAGAGCCCCTTCACCGCGTAGAGGACGGCGTTCCCGGTGTCCACCGTGGCCGAGTAGTCGATGCCGTAGTCGAGCAGCTCCCGCTCGCGGCCCGCCCCCGCCGCGTCCTCCTTGTTGATGCGCAGGAAGGTGTGCCCGAACGCCGAGGCGGGGTTGTTCAGGTAGTACGAGGAGAAGACGAGGGTGGCGGAGCGCGGGCGGATCCGCTCGAGGAACGCCTCGAAGCGCGGGCAGCGGCGCGCCGGCAGGCGCGCGAGGTCGATCCCGAGCCGGCCGGCGAGGTACGCGAACCGGGCGGGGAACCGGCACATCGCGTCGGAGAGCTCGTCGGCGACCGGGCGGGCGTCGAAGAACGCGCGGAGGGTCGCCTCGAGCTCGGCGCGCGGGCTCGTCCCGCCGCGGAGCGCGCGGAAGAACGGCATCCCGTCCACCTCGCTCTCGAACCCGCCCTTGCGCGTCGGGCGCCAGTGGCCGAGCCGGATCCAGCCGAGGTCGTCCCAGACGCGATCGCGCCGCGCGCGGGCGAGGAGCTCGTCGAGGTAGGCGGGATCCGGGGCGGGCGGGACCGCGGAGGCGGCCGCCGGCGCCTGCGCGGACGCCGGGGGCGCGCCGGGGCCGGCGCCGGACGCCAGAGACAGGAGGAGCGCGACGAGCGAGGGGCCCATCGCGCTCCCGTTTACCAGAGAATCGGTCTAGATGCGGCCGCAGCCGAGCGAGGCGTCGGAGTGGAGCGTCTTCAGGATGGCGTCCGTGACCTCGTCGCTCGTCGCGCTCTCGGTCGGGAAGATGGCCGAGAAGTTCTTCTGGAGGGCCGCGCCGACCTTGGAGGAGTCGCCGCAGGAGTTGATCACCGCGAGCGCGCCGATCGCCTCGCCCGTGCCGCGGGAGATGTCCTTCGCGAGGACCTCGCGGTTCGCCTCGACGAAGTTCTTCGTCCCGGAGGCCATCATGCCCGGGCCGCAGTTCGACGTGCCGGTCGTGATGCCGAACGTCTGGCTGCCGAAGGTGCCGTTCGTGGTCGCGGCGAGGATCTGGACCGCGCCCGGCTGGTTCCCGAACACCAGCGAGCCGAGGCCGCAGCCGGCCGCGCCGTACTGGCCCGTGCCCTTCAGGCCCTCGCCGGCGGCGAGGGTGGTCGTGGCGGTCAACAGGACGGCGAGAGCGATCGCGAGGCGCATGCTTCCTCCTAGAGGTGTGCCGCGGGCGAGCTCCCCGAGGCGAGTGGTCGCCAAGAATTACACCGTCGCCCGGCCGAGGCGATGTTCCAGCCGGCTCCCCGGTGGGGTGGGTCGCCGCCACCGAGCCGGTGTGCATGATTTTCGTTGCCTCCGTTTGCCGCACTGCGTAGTGTTCGTCGGCCCAGAATTGACTGGGAAATCAGGTGACCGAATGCCCCTCAAGATCCTCGTGACGGCGAAGCGGGTCGAGGACCCGGAGTCGAAGATCAAGGTGAAGCCGGACGGCACCGGCATCGTGACCGAGGGGGTGAACTACAAGATGAACCCCTTCGACGAGATCGCCGTCGAGGAGGCGCTGCGCCTGAAAGAGCGGCACGGCGGCGAGATCGTGGTCGCCTCGATCGGGGGCGACAAGTCGGCGACCGAGATCCGCGCCGCGCTCGCGATGGGGGCGGACCGCGGCGTGCTCGTCCGGCACGACGGCCCGCTCGACCCGGTGGTGGTCTCGGCGCTGCTCGCGAAGGTCTACGAGGCGGAGAAGCCGGACCTGGTCCTCCTCGGCAAGCAGTCGATCGACGACGACCAGAACCAGGCGGGCCAGTTCCTGGCCGCGCGGCTCGGGCGCCCCCAGGCCACCTTCGCCTCGAAGCACGAGAGCCTCGAGAGCGAGGCCGAGCAGAAGAAGGAGCCGGGCCTGAAGCTCGCCGCCGACGGGAAGGCGCTCGCGGTGGTCCGCGAGGTGGACGGCGGCGTCGAGACGATCGAGGTGAAGCTGCCCGCGGTCGTCACGGTGGACCTGCGGCTCAACAAGCCGCGCTTCGCGTCGCTCCCCGGGATCATGAAGGCGAAGAAGAAGGAGCTGAAGGAGCTGCAGGCGGCCTCCCTCGGCGTGGACCTCGCGCCGAGGGTCGTCGTGAAGAAGCTCGCCGAGCCCCCCGCCCGCAAGGGCGGCCTCAAGGTCGCCGACGTCGAGGAGCTCTGGAAGAAGCTCCACGAAGAGGCGAAGGTCCTGTAGCCCCCGCGACTCCCGAACGGAGAACGACCATGTCCAACGTCCTCATCGTGGCGGAGCAGCACGGCGGAGCGCTCCGCAAGGCCACCCTCCACGCCATCGCCGCCGGGCGCGTCATCGCGCAGCGCACGGGCGGCAAGCTCCACGTCGCGCTCCTCGGGAGCGGCGTGAAGGGGCTCGGCGCCGAGCTCGCGAAGCACGGCGCCGAGGTGCACGTCGCGGACGCGGCGGTGCTCGCGCACCCGCTCGCCGAGGCGCACGCGCCGGTGATCGTCGCGCTCGCGAAGGCGGCCGGGGCGACCTTCGTCGGCGCCGCGGCGACCGCGTACGGCAAGGACGTCCTGCCCCGCGCGGCGGGCCTGCTCGACGCCGGCATGGCGACCGAGGTCCTCGGGTTCGGCGGCGACGGCGCGGCGGTCACCTTCCGCCGGCCGATGTGGGCGGGCAACGTGCTCGCCGAGGTCGAGATCTCGACGCCGGTGAAGGTGTTCACCATCCGTCCGACCGAGTTCCCGGCGTCCGCCGCCGACGGCGCGGGCGCGGTGCACGACGCGCCGGTGGCGGTGGACGCGGCCTCCCTCGCGACCCGCCACGTCTCCTTCGAGGAGGTGAAGAGCGCGCGCCCCGAGCTGACCGAGGCCCGCGTGGTCGTCTCGGGCGGCCGCGGCACGAAGGGCGACTTCAAGCCCATCGAGGCGCTCGCGGACGAGCTCAACGCGGCGGTCGGCGCGAGCCGCGCGGCGGTCGACGCCGGCTGGGTCCCGAACGACTGGCAGGTCGGGCAGACCGGGAAGGTCGTCGCGCCGGAGCTGTACGTCGCGGCCGGCATCTCCGGCGCGATCCAGCACCTCGCCGGGATGAAGGGCTCGAAGGTCATCGTCGCCGTGAACAAGGACCCGGAGGCGCCCGTCTTCCAGGTCGCGGACTACGGCGTCGTCGGCGACCTGTTCAAGGTGCTCCCCGAGCTCACCGCGAAGGTGAAGGCGAGCCGCTGATCCGCCCGGTGACCGAAGGCGAGCTCGCGGAGCTCGGCGTCTTCCGGATCCCGATCCCGATCCCGTTCCCGCAGGCGGGCGGCCCGGTGAACGTGTACCTCGTCGAGGAGGAGCACGGCGGCTTCCTCATGTGGGACTCCGGCCTCGGGTCGCCCGACGCGGAGGCCGCGCTCGAGGAGGGGTTTCGCCGGCTCGGGCGGCGCCTCGACGAGGTGACCCGCATCTTCATCTCGCACGGCCACGTGGACCACTGCGGCGCCGCCCGCTTCGTGCAGGAGCGGCACGGCGGCGAGGTCCCCGTGCACGTGCACCCCGCCGACGCGTCGAAGATCGCGGAGGGCGCGCCGTCGTGGCGGGAGCGGGCGCCCGCGTACTCCGCCTTCCTGGCGAAGCTCGGGGTGCCGCCGGAGGCCGTCGCGCGCTCCGAGCGCGAGGGCGAGCGGACCTTCTCCTTCGCGCGGCGGCTGCGCGAGGTGCGGCCGCTCCGGGACGGCGACGTCGTCCGCGCGCGCCACCTCGAGCTGCGCGCGCTCCACATGCCCGGCCACACGCCCGGGCTCGTCTGCCTCCACGAGCCGGCCCGGGGGCTCCTGTTCGCCGGCGACCACCTGCTCGAGAAGATCTCGCCGAACCCGCTCATCGAGCTCGGGCCGAACGGCGAGGAGGACTACTTCAGGCCGCTCGTCGCGTACCTCGCGAGCATCGCCCGGACCCGCGCGCTCGAGCTCGAGCTCGTCCTCCCCGGCCACGGGCCGCCCTTCGGCGATCACCGCGCCGTCATCGACCGCCTCGTCGGGTTCTACGGGAAGCGGCAGGAGAACGTCCGCGCGCTCCTCGCCGCGGGGCCGCTGACCCCGTGGGAGGTCTCGCGGGCCCTCTTCCCGAACGCGCCCACCGCCCAGACCTTCCTCGTCATGTCGGAGACCCTCGCGAACCTCGAGGTGCTGGAGGCGCGCGGGGAGGTGCGGCGAGCCGTCGTGGACGGCGTCTGGCGCTTCGGCTAAGACCCGCCGGTGATCGACCTCCTCTCCTCTCCCGAGGCCTGGATCTCGCTCGCGACCCTCGCCGCGATGGAGATCGTCCTCGGCATCGACAACATCGTCTTCCTCTCGATCCTGGCCGGGAAGCTCCCGCCCGAGCGCCAGCCCGCGGCGCGCCGCATCGGCCTCGCGTTCGCCCTCGGGACGAGGCTCCTCCTGCTGCTCGGCATCACCTGGGTGATGGGGCTCACCCGCCCGCTCTTCTCGCTCCTCGGCCGCGGCTGGTCGGGGCGGGACCTCATCCTGCTCGTGCGGCGGCCTCTTCCTCCTCGCGAAGGCGACGTTCGAGATCCACGACAAGCTCGAGGTGAAGCACGACGCGGAGCTCGCGGGCGGCGGCGGCGCGAGGGCGAGCTTCTGGCTCGTGATCCTGCAGATCGGCGTCCTCGACATCGTCTTCTCGCTCGACTCGGTGATCACCGCGGTGGGCATGGCCCAGCACCTCGCGATCATGATCGCGGCGATGGTGATCGCGGTGGGGGTGATGCTCCTCTTCGCGGGCGCCATCGGCGAGTTCGTGGAGCGCCACCCCACGATGAAGATGCTCGCGCTGTCGTTCCTGCTCCTCATCGGCGTGATGCTGGTCGCCGAGTCGTTCGGGAAGCACGTCGAGAAGGGCTACATCTACTTCGCGATGGCGTTCTCGTTCGCGGTCGAGCTCCTGAACCTGCGCATGCGCAGGGCGCAGCGGGCGCCGGTCGCCCTGCACCACCGCTTCGAGGCGGATCGCGCCGCCGGTCCGGGCGCGGGCGGCGCGGCGTAGCGGCAGCCGGCGGATCCGGGCGCTCGAGGCCGGGACGGCATAGGCTCCGGGGGTCCCGCGTTCACGTCCCGAGGCCCCCCGCGCATGCGCCGCTCCGCCCTCGCCCTCGCCGTCCCCGTCCTCGCGGCGTCGCTCGCGACCGCCTGCCGGACCCCGGCCCCTCCCGAGCCGGCCCGCACCCCGGATCGCGCCCTCGTCGAGCTCCGGCCCGACGAGCTCCCGGCCTTCGCGGACGACCTCGACTACGCCGGGCTCGAGGAGGCCGTCTCCCGGTCCGCCGCGTGGCTCGCGCGCGTCGCGGCCTCCGACCCCGGCCGCACGTTCGGGTTCGGCAAGGAGCGGGTGCCGCTCCCGAAGCTCCAGGCGACGCTCGCGCGCTTCCGGGAGCTCGCGCTCGCCCGGCCCGGCCCCGCGGCGCTGCGCGAGGCGCTGGGCCGGGAGTTCCGGGTCTTCCGGTCGGTGGGGGACGGCACCGGGAACGTCCTCTTCACCGGGTACTACCTCCCGGAGCTGCGCGGCGCGCTCGTCCGCGGAGGGCGCTACGAGGTGCCGCTCCACCGCGCCCCGGACGACCTCGTCGTCGTCCGGGCGAAGGACTTCCCGCAGGTCTCGGACGACCTCGTCGGCCGGGTCGAGGGCGGGCGGCTCGTGCCGTACCGGACCCGCGCGGAGATCGCCGGCGGCGCGCTCGACCCCGCGGCGGCGCTCTGCTTCGTGGACTCCGCGGTGGACGCCTTCTTCCTCGAGATCCAGGGGAGCGGCATCGTCCGCTTCGAGGACGGCACCTCGCGCGTCGTCACCTACGTCGGCAAGAACGGCCACCGCTACGAGGCGATCGGGGCGGAGCTGGTCCGGCGCGGCGCGCTCGCGAGGGACCAGGTCTCGATGCAGGCGATCCGGGCGTGGCTCGCGGCGAACCCGGCGGAGCAGCCGGGGCTGCTCGCGAGGAACCCGTCGTACGTGTTCTTCCGGTTCGCCGACGCGGCGACCGGCTCGCTCGGCGTGCCGGTGACGCCGGATCGGACCATCGCGGCCGACGCGCGCGTCTTCCCGAAGGGAGCGCTCGCCTTCGCCGTGACGGAGCGGCCGGTCGACGCGGCGGGGGCCGCGATGCGGCCCTTCTCCCGCTTCGTGCTCGACCAGGACGCGGGCGGCGCGGTCCGCACGTCCGCGCACGTGGACCTGTACCTCGGGAGCGGCGCGTACGCCGAGAACGCGGCGGGGCGGATGAGGCAGCCGGGCCAGCTGTACTACCTGCTGCTGCGTTAGCCAGCGGGCGGGCCCTCGCCAGGCGGCGGGGAGAGGGGGCTGCCGCCCTGTCGGCCGCTCGTTGTAGAACGGGCGGCCGATGCGCCGGTCGCCCGTCCAGCTCCTCCGCGGAGAGATGAAGGTCACGGGGTGCGCGCTCCACCTCGACGCGCGGCGCCGCGTCGAGTGCGCGTTCGTCTCCCACGCGCACGGCGACCACATCGGCCGCCACGACCGGACGATCGCGACCGCGGCGACGATCTCGCTCATGCGCCACCGGCTCGGCGAGCCGAAGCGGCGGAAGACGGAGGCGCTGCCGGCCGCGTTCCGGACGCCGTTCGGGCTGGGCGAGCTGACGCTCGAGCTCTTCCCCGCGGGGCACGTGCTCGGCTCCGCCCAGCTGCGGGTGGTGCGGGACGGCGTCGCGCTCGGCTACTCCGGCGATCTCTGCACCGAGCCGACGCACGCGGCGGAGGCGGCCGAGGTCATGCCGTGCGACGTGCTCGTCCTCGAGTCGACCTTCGGCCACCCGCGCTACGTCTTCCCGCCGAAGGACGAGACGCTCCGGGCGGTGCGCCGGTTCGTGGACGACGCCCTCGCCGCCGGCGACACGCCGGTGCTGCTCGGGTACGCGCTCGGCAAGGCGCAGGAGATCCTGAAGTACCTCTCCGACGCGGGGTACCGCTGCGCGGCCCACCCGGTCGTGCACGCGGTGAACCTCGTGTACGAGGCGCACGGCGTGTCGTTCCCGAACGTCCGCGCGCTCCCGCCGGAGGGCCCCGCGCCGCAGGAGGTGGTGGTCGTCCCCCCGCACCTCTCGCGCAGCCCCGCCATGCGCGGCGTGCGCCGCCGGCGGACCGCGGTGCTCACCGGGTGGGCGGTGGACGGCGGGGGCCACTTCCGCGCCGACGCCGCCTTCCCGCTCTCCGATCACGCCGACTTCCCCTCGCTCGTCCGCTACGCGAAGGCGACCGGCGCGTCCCGCGTCTTCACCGTCCACGGGTTCGCCGACGTGCTCGCGACGGCGCTGCGCAAGGAGGGGCTCCGGGCCGAGCCGCTCGCCGAAGAGCGTCAGCTCGAGCTGCTGTGAGAGGCGAGCGGCAGCGGAAGCTGCCAAAGCGACTAGACTCTCGCGGTGATCACCTTCACCGTCACGCCCGACGCCGCCGGCCAGCGCCTCGACAAGCTCGTCCGCAAGGCGCTGCGCGACGTCCCGCTCTCCCACGTCTACAAGATGTTCCGGACCCGGAAGGTGCGGGTGAACGGGAACCGTGCCCGCGCGGAGCAGCTCGTCGCGGCGGGAGACGCGGTCGTCATCCGCGGGGACGAGGAGAAGCTCCTCGCCGCGCGTCCGGCGGGGGCCGCGCACGGGCCGCGGGCGAAGGCGACCTTCGGGGTCCTCCTCGAGGACGCGGACCTGCTCGTCGTGGACAAGCCGTCCGGCCTCGCGGCGCACCCCGGCACCGGGATCGTCGGCGCGACGCTCGTCGAGATGGCCCGCTCCTACCTGCGCGTGCCGGACGACCTCCCCCCGACCGAGTTCCGGCCCTCGCCCGCGCACCGGCTCGACCGCGAGACCTCCGGCGTGGTGGTGGTGGCGAAGACGCGCCGCGCGATGGTCGCCCTCGGGGAGACGTTCACCACCGGCGAAGGCGTGCGGAAGACCTACCTCGCGCTCGCGAAGGGGAAGATGCCGCGGGAGGCGGGCACGATCGACCTCCCGCTCTCCGAGCACGAGCAGACCGCGCGGTCGAAGGAGAAGCGGGGCGTGAACTTCCAGGAGGCGCTGACCCGCTGGAAGGTCGTCTCGTCGATGAAGGAGGCGTCGCTCCTGTCCGTCGGCATCGAGACCGGCCGCACCCACCAGATCCGGCGGCACCTCGAGGCGGTCGGCCACCCGGTGGCGGGCGACAAGCGCTACGGGGACTTCGCCTTCAACCGCGCGGCGAAGCAGCGCTGGGGGCTCGGCCGCATGTTCCTGCACGCGTGGAAGCTCGAGCTGCCGCACCCGATAACGGGGGCCCCCCTCCGGCTCGAGGCCGAGCTGCCTCCCGCGCTCGTGGAGGTGCTCTCCCGCATGAACCTACCCGCTCCGACCGGGCAGGCGCCCGCTCGCCGCGCGCCCTCCGCCGGTCCGCGAGCGTTGAACTCGGCGGGAGAGCGGGCTTAGATTCGGCCGCCGATGAGCGAGACCGGTCACAGGGATCCGCCCGCGCCGCCGCACGCCGACGGCCCGTCGGGCGCCGGGACGGCCGAGCCGCCCGTCCGCGTGGTCGTGGACGGGGTCCCGCCGAGGCGCCCGTTCGCCCGGCGCGTGCTCCGCTGGACCCTGTTCCTCGGGATCGCCGCGGCGAACGTCGCCGTCGCGGCGGCGATCGGCGGGTACCTGTTCTTCTCGCGCGGCCTGCCCGACCTCCCCACCCCGCAGGAGTACCGGCCGCCGATCATCACCGAGGTCGTGTCCTCGGACGGCCAGATCGCCGGCGAGTTCTTCGACGAGCGGCGCAAGGTCGTCCCGTACGAGCGGATCCCGAGGCGGGTCGTCCAGGCCTTCATCTCGTCGGAGGACAAGAACTTCTTCGAGCACGGCGGGATCGACGTCCTCGGGACGCTGCGCGCCGCGGTGAACACGTACGTGCTCCGCAGGAAGGTGCAGGGCGGCTCCACGATCACCCAGCAGACCGCGAAGGCGATCCTCATCTCGAGCGAGGGGTTCGCGGCCGGGACGCGGCGGAGCCTCGCGCGCAAGATCCGGGAGCTCATCCTCGCGAAGCGCCTCGAGCGCGCCTTCACGAAGGAGCAGATCCTCTGGATGTACCTGAACGGCGTCTACCTCGGGCACCACAGCTACGGGGTCCAGGCGGCGGCCGAGAACTACTACCGGAAGAACGTCGAGGACCTCACGCTCGCGGAGGCCGCGCTCATCGCGGGCCTGCCGCAGGCGCCGTCCCGCTTCTCGCCCTTCTCGCGCCCCGAGGCCGCGAAGGAGCGGCGGCGGTACGTGCTCCGCCGCATGACCGAGGAGGGCTTCATCACCCAGGAGGAGCGGACCCGCGCCGCCGAGGCGGAGGTGAAGGTCTTCGGGGTGGACGACGTCTTCCGCGAGACCGCGCCGTTCTACGTCGAGCACGTCCGCCGCTACGTCGTGGACCGCTACGGGAACGACCGGCTCCTCCACGCCGGGCTCCGGGTCGAGACCGCGATGGACCTCGAGAAGCAGCGCGCCGCGCAGGCGGCGATGCTGCGCGGCCTCATGGAGGTCGACCACCGGCAGGGCTTCAGGGGGCCGGTGACCCGCGTCGCCGCCGACGAGCGGGCCGCGCTCGCGGCCCGCCTCGGGCGGGTCTGGCCGAAGGGCGCGATCGCGCCGGGCGCCTACGCCGTCGGGGTGGTGGCGCGGGTGGACGACAAGGCGGGCGTCGCCGAGGTCGAGGTGGGAGAGAACCGGGGGGTGCTCCCGATCTCGGGCATGCGCTGGGCCCGGAGGGCGAACCCCGAGGTGTACTACCCCGACGCGCTCATCTCGCGCGTCTCGACCGCGCTGAAGGCGGGCGACGTCGTGCTCCTCCGCCGGGTCACGCGCGCGGAGCTCGCGAAGCGGGAAGGCGAGCTCCAGGTCGGGAAGCCGAAGGAGGTCCCCGAGCACGAGCTGCTCTTCGCGCTCGAGCAGGACCCGACCCTGCAGGGCGCGCTCGTCTCCGTGGACCCGTGGAGCGGGTACGTCGTCGCCATGGTCGGCGGGTACGACTTCGAGGCGTCCGAGTTCAACCGCGCCTTCCAGGCGTGCCGCCAGCCCGGCTCCGCCTTCAAGCCCATCGTCTACTCCGCCGCGATCGAGAAGCTCGACTACACCCCCGCGACCATCCTGACCGACGCGCCCCTCGTCTTCCGCGACGACGAGAACAGCTGGAAGCCGCAGAACTACGGCGAGACCTTCAAGGGCGACGTGACGCTCCGGACCGCGCTCGTGAACTCGATGAACATCCCGGCGGTGAAGACCGCCGAGGCGCTCGCGAACAAGTTCGGGATCGGGGTGCTCGGGGACTGGGCGAAGGGCCTCGGGCTCACGACTCCGGTGAAGCGGGAGCTCGGGACCGCGCTCGGCAGCTCCTGCGTGAACCTGTGGGAGCTCACCAACGTCTACGCGCTCTTCGCGCGCTACGGCGAGAAGCGGCCGTCCGGGTTCGTGAAGCGCGTGGTGGACCGCGACGGGAACGTCGTCGAGGACCACTCCGACTGGCGCGACCCGTGGGTGCCGCTCGAGGCGCGGCTCGCGGCGGGGTACGTGGAGGTGTCGCGGCCGCGCGAGCGCGCGATGGACGAGAAGACCGCCTACATCCTCGTCCGCCTCCTGCGCGAGGTGGCGACGGTCGGCACCGGCGCGCGGGCCGCCGCGCTCGGCAAGCCCGCCGCCGGGAAGACCGGCACGACCAACGACTCCTTCGACACCTGGTTCATGGGGTTCACCCACGACCTCGCGACGGGCGTGTGGCTCGGCTACGACATCAACGAGACGCCCCTCGGGCGCTACGAGACGGGCGGCCACGCCGCGCTGCCGATCTGGCTCGACTTCACGAAGGTCGCGCTCGACGGGCGCGAGCAGCCGGAGTTCGTCGCGCCGGAGGGGATCGTCGAGGTGAAGATCGATCCCGACACCGGGAAGGCGGTGCCGGAGACGGCGCGCGGGGTGAAGGAGCCGTTCAAGCTCGGGACCGAGCCGGGCCTGCCCGCGGAGGGCGAGCAGAAGGTCCAGGTGCGCGACCTCTTCATGCAGTGAGCGCGGCCGCGGACGGCGCGCTCGCCGCGCGGTCGTCCCGCGGTCGCCAGCTTGCGTCGCCCCCGTCCCGCCGGTAGCATCGATCCACCTGGAATTCCGCGCCTTCCGCGCTCCTCCGGGGCCCAAGATGATCGAGAAGATCGCGGTGCTCGGAGTGAAGCGGACGCTGGTCCTCTCGATCGCGATCGCGCTCGCGGTCTCCGGGACGGTCACCGCGGTCGCCCTCACCCGCGAGGTGAAGAAGGCGGAGCACGACTCGATGCGGAAGCGCGGGGAGTCGGACGCGCGGGTCCTCGCCGCGGAGCTCGCCGACGCGCTCGCGGAGCGGCGCGACGACCGGGTCGCCCAGATCGTGGAGGACGGCTGGAACGAGGGCTCCTTCTCCTACGTCGTCGTGCTCCGCGCCGACCGCACCGTCGCCGCGAAGCGGTTCGCGAGGACCCACCGGGGCACCGTCGAGGAGATCGTCTCCGCGCACGTGGCGTCGGGGATGGCGCCGAGCTTCCACGTGGGGGACGACCTCGCGTTCAGCCGGACGGTCGGCGCGGGCAGGGTCGCCGCCGGCCGGGACGAGCGGAGCGCCGGGTACGTGCTCCTCGGCCTCTCGGGTGCGGAGCTGCAGCAGCAGGTCGCCGACGTCCGCAACGTGATCCTCGGCCTGCTCGCCCTCGGCGGCGCGCTGCTCGGTGCGCTCGTCTACTTCTTCGTGTCGAGGCTCCTGCTGCGGCCCCTCGACGCGATGAGCGCGGTCGCGCGGCGCGTCTCCGACTGCGACCTCACCGCGCGGGCGGGCAAGCTCGGCGACGACGAGCTCGGCACGCTCGCCGACTCGTTGAACCGCATCGGCGAGAACCTCACCGTCACGCTCTCCCGCGTGCAGGACGTCACCGGCGGGGTCGCCGCGGTCATCGAGCGCATCAGCAAGACGGGGTCGGCGGTGTCGGCGGGCGCCGGGACGGTCACCGCGCGCGTCGTGGACACCTCCGCGTCGATGGGCCAGATGATCGCGTCGCTCAAGGGCATCGCCGACAACGTCGAGGTGCTCGCCCAGAGCGCGGAGGAGTCGTCCTCCTCCATCCTCGAGATGGCCGCCACGAACGACGAGGTCGCCGAGAACATCCAGGCGCTCGCGGCGAGCGTCGAGGAGACCACCGCCGCGATCGAGCAGATGACCTACTCGATCAAGGAGGTCGCGAAGAACATCGAGGAGCTCTCGGCCACGACCGAGGAGACGAGCTCGTCGATGAACGAGATGGACGTCTCCATCAGCCAGGTCGAGACGAACGCGAACGAGACGGCGAAGCTCTCCGAGCAGGCCCAGCGCGACGCGGAGATGGGGACCGAGGCGCTCTCCCGCACGCTCGCCGGCATCGACAAGATCAAGGGGTCGTCCCGCGAGGCCGCGGACGTGATCGAGGCGCTCGGGAAGAAGATCGCGGCGATCGGCAACATCCTGAACGTCATCGACGACGTCGCCGAGCAGACGAACCTCCTCGCCCTGAACGCCGCGATCCTGGCGGCGCAGTCGGGCGAGCACGGGAAGGGCTTCGCCGTCGTGGCGGACGAGATCAAGGACCTCGCCGAGCGGACGGGCGCGTCCACGAAGGAGATCTCCGAGCTCGTGCGCGCGGTGCAGGATCAGTCGAAGAACGCGATCACGGCGATGGACCGGGGCGTGCGGAACGTCGAGGAGGGCGTGCGGCTCGGTCAGGAGGCGGAGACGGCGCTGAAGAAGATCCAGGAGTCCTCGCAGAAGTCCACGCAGATGGTGAAGGCCATCGCGCGCGCGACCATCGAGCAGGCGCGCGGCTCGAAGCAGGTCACGATGGCGATCAACCGGATCGCCGAGACGGTGCAGCAGATCGCGACCGCGACCGCGGAGCAGGCGCGCGGCTCCGAGCAGATCATGAGCAGCGCCGAGAAGATGAAGGCGATCACGAAGCACGTCGAGCGCTCGGCCCAGGAGCAGGCGCACGGGTCGAAGCAGATCACGCGCGCGATCGAGTCCATCTCCGAGATGGTCCACCACCTGAACCGCGCCCAGAAGGAGCAGACGAAGGGCTCGGAGCAGGTGATGACCGCGGTCGTGCAGATCAAGCAGGTCGCGGAGGCGCAGACCTTCTCGGTCCGGGATCTCGAGTCCGCGATCGTGGACCTCGCGTCGCAGGCCGAGGTGCTGCGCGGCGAGGTGCGCCGCTTCCGGGTCTCGAGAGATCTAGAACCGCTTCGCGCGGCGCAGGCCGCCGGTCCGCGCGATCACGTCGGAGAGCCCCTCGAGATCGCGCCACTCGGCCGGCGAGAGCGGGACGACCGAGAGCCGCCCCTGGCGAAGGAGCGCGGAGCCCTCGAAGGCCGGCTCCGTCTTGAGCGCCTCGAGCGGCACCGGCGCCGGCAGCGGCCCGAGCGCGCGGACGTCCACGCACACCCGCCCGTCCTCCCCCTCGGGATCCGGGTAGGCCGGGCGGACCACCTCGGCGACCCCCACCGCGCGCCGCTCGCCCGAGTGGTAGATGACCGCCCGGTCGCCCGCCCTCATCCCCCGGAGGTTGCCGAGCGCCTGCGCGTTCGTCACCCCGGTCCAGGCGGTCGTGCCGTCCTTGGCGAGGTCGTCCCACGCGTACTCGCCGGGTTCCGTCTTGAGGAGCCAGTAGCCCATCGCGATGTGAGGTTAGGCGCGCGGCGCCGGGCCGGCAACGTCCGGCACAGCCGGGCCGGCGGTGGCGTGCTATATCAGGTCGGCATGTTCGGCCTCTCCTTCGGCGAGATCGTCATCATCGCCGTGCTCGCGCTCCTGCTGCTGGGGCCGGATCGCCTGCCGGACGCGATGAAGACGCTCGGGAAGGGTCTGCGCGACGTGCGCAAGGCCACCGAGGACCTGAAGGACCAGGTCGAGCGCGAGTTCGACCTCGACGACCGGAAGGTCTCGCGCCCCGCGCTCGTCCCCCCGATCCCGGCCGCGCCGGTCCCCGGCCCCGCCGGTCCGCCGCCCGCCGCGACCTCCGAGAACGTCCCCGGGCTCGAGGCCGCGCTGGCGGAGCCGCCCGGCGCCGAGCCGGCGCCGCCCTCCGACCCCGACGAGCTCCCGCCCGGCGTCCGCGAGCCGCCGCTCATCGAGCCGCCGCCGACCGCGCTCGCCGGTCGCCGCAGCCAGCCGGGCCAGGCCGGACCGCCGCCGCGCTCGCCGCTCCCGAGGCGGCGGCTGCGGGCGAGGGGACGAAGGCGTGACGGAGCCCGTCCGCGAGCTTCCGCCCGCGCAGGAGCCCGAGAGCGAGGTGCGGCTCTCGTTCATGGATCACCTGCGCGAGCTGCGAAAGCGGCTCGGGCGCGCGCTCATCGGCGTCGTCGTGGGGATGGCGGCGATCGGCTACTTCGTCGAGGGGCTCTTCCACCGCCTCATGCAGCCGGTGCTCGACTCGCTGCCGGAGAAGCAGCGGGCGCTCCACTACACGAGCTACATCGAGCCGCTCATGGTGTACCTGAAGGTCGCGCTGTACGGCGGGATCTTCCTGGCCGTCCCGTGGGTGCTCTACCAGCTCTGGCAGTTCATCGCGCCGGGCCTCTACCGCCGCGAGAAGCGCGTGGTCGTGCCGTTCCTGCTCTCGGGGACGATCCTGTTCTACGGCGGCGCGGCGTTCTGCTACTTCCTCATCATGCCCGCCGCGTTCCCGGCGATGGCGGCGATCGCGAGCGACTCGGCGCTCTCGCCGGTGCTCACCATGAACGAGCAGCTCTCGCTCGTGCTCGGGATGCTGCTCGGGTTCGGCGTGGTGTTCGAGCTGCCGGTCGTCATCGCGTTCCTCTCGATGATCGGCGTCGTGCACTGGCGGACGCTCGCGAAGTACCGGCGGGTCGCCGTCGTCGTCAACGTCACCGTCGCGGCCATCATCACCCCCACCGGTGACCCGCTGAACCTCGCGATGATGGCGGTGCCGATGGTCCTCTTCTACGAGATCGGGATCGTGCTCGCGCGGGTCCTCGGAAAGAAGCCGCCGGCGGAGACCACCCCGGCGCAGGGATGACCTCCGTCCACGTCATCGCGGCGCTGTTCGCCGTGTACGTGCTCGTGCGGCACCTGCCGGGGGCGCGGGCGCTGCTGCGCGGCGAGGCGCGCGGGCGGCCGATGGCGATCGTCGCGGCCGTGAACGTGCTGCTCGCGCTCACGATCCTCGGGTTCGCCGTGAAGGGGCTCTTCCAGAACCTCGTCTCTCGCTGAGGAGCGGGCACACGCCATGAAGAAGGCCGGAACGAAGGACGTCGTCATCCTCGCCGCGAAGCGGACCCCCTTCGGGGCCTTCGGCGGCACCTTGAAGGACCTCTCCGCGACGGACCTCGCGGTCCACGCGTCGAAGGCGGCGCTGGCGCAGGCCGGCGCGCCCGCCGACGACTTCGGCCACGTCGTCTTCGGGAACGTCGCGCAGACGAGCCCGGACGCCATCTACCTCGCGCGCCACGTCGGCCTCCGCGCCGGGCTCCCCGAGCGCGTGCCGGCGCTCGTGGTGAACCGGCTGTGCGGCTCCGGCTTCGAGGCGCTCGTCCAGGCGGCGGTGCTCCTCGAGACCGGGCAGGCGGAGGTCGTGCTCGCCGGCGGGACGGAGTCGATGAGCCAGGCGCCGCTCGTCGTGCGCGGCACCCGCTGGGGGTGGCCGCTCGGGAAGCCGCCTCCGATGGAGGACATGCTCTGGTCCGCCCTCACCGACTCCTACGCGGGGCTCCCGATGGCGCTCACCGCGGAGAAGCTCGCCGAGCAGCACCGGATCGGGCAGGACGAGGTGGACGAGTACTCGCTCGAGTCGCAGCGCCGCTGGGCCGCGGCGGACGAGGCCCGGCGCTTCGAGGACGAGCTCGCGCCCGTCGAGGTGAAGACGAGGAAGGGGACGGTCCTGTTCGGCCGGGACGAGCACCCGCGGCCCGAGACGACCCTCGAGGCGCTCAGGAAGCTCCCGAAGGCCTTCAAGAAGGACGGGGTGATCCACGCCGGCGCGGCGAGCGGGATCTGCGACGGGGCGGGCGCGTTCGTCGTCGCGACCCGGGAGTACGCGGAGCGGCGCGGGCTCCGCCCCCTCGCGCGGCTCGTCAACTGGGGCCACGCCGGGGTCGACCCGTCGATCATGGGCATCGGCCCGGTGCCCGCGGTGCGCAACGCGCTCGAGCGGGCCGGCGCGACGCTCTCCGAGTTCGACCTGTTCGAGGTGAACGAGGCGTTCGCGCCCCAGGTGCTCGCCGTCGTGAAGGAGCTCGGGCTGCCGCGCGACCGGACGAACGTGGACGGCGGCGCGATCGCGCTCGGGCACCCGCTCGCGGCGAGCGGGGCGCGGATCGCGATGCACCTCGTGTACGAGCTGCGCCGCCGCCGCGCGCGCTACGGCATCGGGTCCGCCTGCATCGGCGGCGGCCAGGGGATCGCAGTCCTGCTCGAGGCCCTGCCGTAGCGCGCCCCCCGGTGACGACCCGGCGCCGACCGGGACGTTGCGGCCCGCACCCGGGGGACGTAGGGTCCCCGCAGGGTCCGCGGGCGGAGGCGACGATGACGAGCTTTACCGGAGTGAAGGTCTTCACGACGACCCTCGCGCGCGATCGCGAGGTGATGGGCGAGACGGTCACCCGGTGGCTCGGGGACCACCCCGAGCTCGAGACCGTCGACCGGGAGGTGCGGCAGAGCTCGGACAGCAAGTTCCACTGCCTCTCGATCCTCGTGTTCTACCGGGAGCGGGAGAGGAGCTGAGCGTGGCGCGGCGCGGCGGCGGATCCTTCCGATTCCTCACCTTCGGCGACCGGGTGCCGCCGTCCCTCGGGCTCGTCCTCGCGCTCATGCTCGTCCTGAGCGTGCTCGGCTGGGTGGACCGTGACCTCCAGATGACGGGCGCGCTCCTCCCGTCGATGATCCTGCGCGGCCAGGTCTGGCGCCTCGTGTCGTGGCCGTTCTTCCAGGACGACCCGTTCACGCTGATCTTCGGCGGCTTCATGCTGTACTGGCTCGGGCAGCAGCTCGCGTTCGTCTGGAGCGAGCGGCGGTTCCTGCTCCGGTTCTTCGGCTACGCGGCGTTCGCGAGCGTCGCGACGACGGTCCTCGCGGTGTTCTGGCCGCCCGCGTCGGTCGGGCACGTCGGGATCTGGCCGGTCGCGAACGCCCTCATCGTCTCCTGGGCGATGCTCTTCCCGGACCGGCAGGTGAACATCTGGGGCGTCCTCCCCATCACCGGGAAGACCGCGGCGCTGCTCGTCGTGGGCGGCACGTTCCTGTACGGGATCGCGGGCGGCGGGATCCGCGGCATCGGGGCGTTCACCCCCCACCTCGCCGCGATCGCGCTCGCGTGGATCCTGTCGCGCGGCCTCGGCGTGCGCGGGCCGTGGCGCGACGCGCAGGCGTGGTGGGCGGAGCGGGAGACGAAGCGGCGCTCGCGCCACCTCAAGGTCGTGAAGAAGGACGGCGAGGGCGACCGTCCGCGCTGGCTGAACTGACGACGCGCGCTCGGGCCGCTAGCTCACGGCGACCTGGCGCACGGCGGCGCGGTACACCCAGATCCGCCCCGTGTTGGTGCGCGTGTCGGCGGGGATCATGAAGAAGCCGATCCCGGTCTCGTCGTAGTCGGGGCTGAATCCCGCCACCTGGCGACCGTCGCGGAACGTCACCCGGACGCGCTTCCCCTCGGCCGCGGGCGCCTTCTCGCCCGGCGCGAGCATGAAGAAGATCGCCTTCACCTTCTCGGTGGCGATCTCCTCGGGCGCGAGCCCGGGCTGGGCGGTGACGTGGAGCGCTCGGCCGTCGAGCTCGGCGTCCTCGACGAGGCCGCGCTTCACGAGTCCCTCGATCGTGTGGACGACCACCCGGTGCGAGCCCTCGACGCGGGACGCGCCGCTGCGAGCCGGCTCCGGCGGCGGCGCCGACGCCGGCGGCGGGGGGGCGACCGGGGCGGGCGCGGCCGGCGGCTCGGGCGGCGCCGGGCGCGGCGGGGCCGGCACGAGCGGCTCGAAGTCGAGCGGCTGCGGCGGCTCCGCGGGAGCATCCTCCACGAGCTCCTCGAGGATGTCCGCCCCGTCGATCGTCGGGATCTCCTCCTCGGCGATCGACGGCTCGCCCGCGGCGGTCGCCGCGGCCGGCGCCGGGACGTCGAGGGTGAGCGCGGGCGCGGCGACCTCGGCCGGCTCCGCGAGCGGCTCCATCGCGTCCGTCACGTCGGTGAGCTCGGTCACCTCGGTGAGCTCGGCGAGCTCGGTGGGCGGCTCGGCGCCCGGGTCGGCGAAGCCGAGATCGAGCGGCGGCAGGTCCGCCGCACCCGGCGCCTCCGGCGGCAGGTCGGCGAACGCCAGCTCCGTGTCGGCGCTCGGCGCCTCGGCGGACGGCTCCGCGGCGGCGGGGTCGCCCGCCGAGAAGTCCGGTTGCGAGAAGTCGAGGTCGGGTGCGGGCCCGCTCGCGTCGCCCTGCGGCAGCCCCGGGTCGAGCGCGTCGTCCGGGTGCGGCGCGAGCTCTCCGTCCGGCGCCGAGAAGAGATTGGCGTGCGGCAGCGGCGCGAATCCCTCGCCGGCCGGCGACGGCGACACCTCGTACCCGCCGGCACCCGGGGAATCCAGCTCCGGGAGCGCGGCGACGTCGAGGGGCGCGGCGCCTTCCCAGGGCGGCGGCGCCGTCTCCTGCGTCCACTCCGGCGCTGCCGCGTCGGCGCCCGCGGCGAACGAGCCGCCCGACTCGAGCGCGAAGCCCTGGTCGAGCGCGTCCTCCGCGCGCCAGCCCGCGTCGAGCTCCGGCGGCGGGCGGGCTGCCTCGAGCGCGCCCGCGCCTTCCGGCTCACCCGGCGCGTCGAAGGGCTGCGCAGCGAACCCCGCCGTGTCGTCGTACTCGCCGAGCTCCGGCGGCGGCGCCGCGAGCTCCGCACCGAGCACCTCGCCGGGGAGGAGCCCCTCGGCGGCGAGCGCGGCGCCGTCGTCCCCGGCCAGCTCGGCCTGCGGCGCGTCGTACTCGCCGAAGCCCACCTCCGCCGCCGGCTCCGGCGGAGGAGGCTCCGCGAACCAACCCTCGGGAGGAAGCTCGCCCGGATTCTGCGCCGCCGCGACCGCGATCCCGGCCGGCGCGACCTCGGGGTCGAGCGGCTCGGCCGAGAGCAGGTCGGGCTCGGCGGGCGCCCGGTCGGGGACCGGCGCCGCGTCGGGATCGTAGGCCTGCGCCTCGGGGAGAGCGTTCGGATCCCAGGGCTGGTTCGGGTCCCACGCCGGCGCGTTCGGATCGTACCCGGCGGCGTCCGCGGGATACGCGGCGTTCGGGTCCGCGGGGTAGGCCGCGCTCGGATCCTGGGCCTGCGCCTCGGGGAGAGCGTTCGGATCCCAGGGCTGGTTCGGGTCCCACGCCTGCGGCGCGTTCGGATCGTACGCGGCCGCGTCCGCGGGATACCCGGCGTTCGGGTCCGTCGCATAGACGGCGTTCGGGTCCGCCGCATAGGCGTTGGGATCGTACGCCTGCGCCTCGGGGGCGGCGCTCGGATCCCAGGGCTGGTTCGGGTCCCACGCCGGCGGCGCGTTCGGATCGTACGCGGCCGCGTCCGCGGGATACCCGGCGTTCGGGTCGGCTGGATAGGCGGCGTTCCGGGGCTGGTCCGGGCTCGGATCACGGCGCTGCGTTCGGATCGTAGGCCTGCGCGTCGGGCTGGGCGTTCGGGTCCCAGGGCTGGGTCGGGTCCGCGGCGTAGGCGCCGTTCGGATCCGCCGCGTAGGCGGCGTCGGGATCGTACGGCGGCGGCTCCTGCCCGAGCGACGAGGGCTCGAACAGCGGATCCGGCTGCGGCGAGGCCTCGGCGTCGAGCGGCTGCTCCGCGTACCCGGACGCGAGGGCGTCGCCGGCGCCCTGCTCCGCGTACATCGGCTCGGGCTCCAGCTCCGGCACCGGCTCGGCCGGGCCGGTGTGGGGGGCGGTCGATTCCGCAGGCCGGCGGGGATGAGCGAGTCGCGCAGCTTCGCCGCGGCCGCGTTCACGTCGAACCCCTGCCGGCCCGGGGCGGCGGCGAGCTCGGGTCCGACGAGGTCCCGCAGCCGCGCGTACCGGGCTTCCTCCTGCGGCGTCAGCCCTTGCGCGAGCCGCTTCTCGTCGAGGTACCGGTACTCCGTCATCACGCTGCGCTGGTCGGGCATGCCGGGCACCGCCGGAGGGGGCGAGGAGCGTCGACGATCCGACGCGGAGACACCGGATGATACCTCGCCCTCGCACGGGGAAAAAGGCGACCGTGCCTTGATTTCCCCTGGCCCGGCGGCCATGTATGGCCGGCGCATGGCCAGCCGCCCCGCACCCTTCCTGCCGACGACCGCCGCGGAGCTGCGCGACCGCGGCTGGGACGAGCTCGACGTCCTGCTCGTCACGGGGGACGCGTACGTCGACCACCCGAGCTTCGGCGCCGCGGTGATCGGTCGGGTGCTCGAGGCGCAGGGGTACCGGGTCGGGATCGTCGCGCAGCCGGACTGGCGCTCGCCCGCCGACGTGGGGAGGCTCGGGCGGCCGCGGCTCTTCGCGGGCGTCACCGCCGGCGCGATGGACTCGATGGTGAACCACTACACCGCCCACAAGCGGCCCCGCTCGGACGACGCGTACACGCCGGGCGGCGTCGCCGGGAGGCGTCCGGATCGCGCCACGACCGTGTACGCGCGGCTCTGCCGCGAGGCGTTCGGTCCGGCGACCCCGGTCGTGATCGGCGGGATCGAGGCGTCGCTCCGCCGGATCGCCCACTACGACTACTGGGACGACCGGGTGCTCCCCTCGATCCTGGTCCCCTCCGGCGCGGACCTGCTCGTCTACGGGCAGGGAGAGCGGCCGGTGCTCGAGATCGCGCGGCGGCTCGCGTCGGGCGAGGACGTCTGCGGGCTCGTCGACGTGCCCGGGACCGCGGTCCTGCTCGAGGACCTCGCCATCGCCGCGCTGGAGACGCGCGCGCGCGGGACGGTGGAGCTGCCCGCCTTCGAGGAGATCGTCGTCGACCGCCGGCGGTTCGCCGAGTTCAGCCGGCTGTACCACCGCGAGCACAACGTGGACAACGCGCGGGTCCTGCTCCAGCGCCACGGGAAGGGGTCGCGCGCGCGCACGGTCGTCGTGAACGAGCCGATGGCGGCGCCCACGACCGAGGAGCTCGACCGCATCGCCGAGCTGCCGTACGCCCGCGACGCCCACCCGGCGTACGGCGGCGCGCACATCCCCGCGCTCGAGCAGATCCGCTGGTCGATCCAGATCCTGCGCGGCTGCGCGGCCGGCTGCGCGTTCTGCTGCATCACCGAGCACCAGGGACGGGACGTCGCGTCGCGCTCCGAGGCGAGCGTCCTGCGCGAGGTGGCGGCGCTCGCGTCGCACGAGCGCTTCAGGGGGACCATCACCGACCTCGGCGGCGCGACCGCGAACATGTGGCGGATGACCTGCACGAGCGCGGAGGCGCACGCGGTGTGCCGCCGCGCGTCCTGCGTCTACCCCCGGATTTGCCAGTTCTTCGAGGTGGACCACGGCCCCCTCGTCGACCTGTACGAGAAGGCACGGAAGGTGAAGGGGGTGAAGCACCTCTTCGTCGGGTCCGGGGTCCGGTACGACCTCGCCCAGGCGGACCGGAAGAACGGAGACCGCTACGTGAAGGCGCTCGTGACCCACCACGTCTCGGGACAGCTCAAGGTCGCGCCCGAGCACGTGTGCGAGCCGGTCCTCCGCCTGATGAAGAAGCCGGCGGTGGACACGTTCGAGCGGTTCCGGCGCGACTTCGCGCGGTACTCGAAGGAGGCCGGGAAGGAGCAGTACCTCGTCCCGTACTTCATCTCGTCGCACCCCGGCGCGACGCTCGAGCACGCCGTCCAGCTCATGGAGTACCTCGTCGAGAACCGCTGGAAGCCGCAGCAGGTCCAGGACTTCATGCCGACCCCGATGACGCTCGCCTCGGACGTGTACTGGACCGGCCTGCACCCCTCCACCGGAGAGGCCGTCCCGGTCGTGCGCGACATGCAGGAGAAGCGCCTGCAGCGGGCGCTCCTGCGCTGGGGAGATCCGAAGAATCGGCCGCTCGTCGAGCAGGCGCTCCGGCGCACGGGCAGGCTCCGCCCGGGTGAGCGGGTCGGCGCGGACGGGCGACCGCTGCGCCGGGGTCGCAGGGGTGGCCCGCCGCCGCGCGGCCGCGGGCGCCCGAGCTGAAAGACGGTCCTTCCTCGCCGGAATGGGTTGCGCGGAGGACCTCGGCGAACGAGGTTCCGGACGTGCGGTTCGCCGTCCTCACCCTCCCCGCGATCGCGATCGCGGTCGCGCTCGCGCCGCCGGCGCGCGCGGCGCAGCCGCTCCTCTACGTCGCGCTCGGCGACTCGACCGCGGCCGGGGTGGGCGCGGAGCACGGAGGCGGCTACCCGGAGCGGCTCGCGCGGCGGATCGAGGCGAGCGGCACGCCGGTGCGGCTCGTGAACCTCGGGATGCCCGGGGCGACCGCCGAGGACCTCCGCCGCGCGCAGCTGCCGCGCGTGCTCGCGGAGCAGCCCGCGCTCGTGACCATCGGGATCGGCGTGAACGACGTGCTGCGCGGCCGGCCGCTCGCGGAGTACGCGCGCGACCTCGAGATCATCGCGGACACCGTCTCGCGGTCGAAGGCGGCGGTGGTCATCTCCGAGCTGCCCGACCTCCCCGGCGCGCCGAGCGGCGCCGGGTCGCCGCGGGCGGTGGCGCGCCGGGTCGCCGCGTACAACGCGACGATCAGGCTCATCGCCGAGCGGCACGGGATGCAGGTCGCCGCGCTCGAGGCGACCTCGCGGCGCGCGTTCGCCGCGCGGCCCGAGCTCCTCGCGAAGGACGGGCTCCACCCGTCCGCGCGCGGGTACGACCTGTGGGCCGAGGCGCTGTGGCCGCCGGTGGAGCGGGCGCTCGCCCCCCGCGTGCAGGCCCGCCGCGCCGCGTCCCCCAGGGCGCCGGAGCGGTGACGGCGGAGCGGTGACAGCGCGGGGCCGCGTGGGCTAGCCTCCCGCGCCATGACGGATCCCGCGCAGCTCGAGCGCCACCGCCGCCTGTGCGCGGCGGACCACCGGCACCTCTGGCACCCGTTCACGCAGATGCAGGAGTGGCTCGCCGAGGACCCGCTCGTCATCGACGCGGGCGACGGCCCCTACCTCGTCGACACCCTCGGGAACCGCTACCTCGACGGCGTGTCCTCCCTGTGGTGCAACGTCCACGGGCACCGCGTGCCCGAGATCGACGAGGCGATCCGGGTCCAGCTCGGGAAGATCGCCCACTCGACGCTGCTCGGCCTCGCCTCGACCGCGTCGATCGAGTGCGCCGAGGCGCTCGCCGCGCTCGTGCCCCGCGGGCTCACCCGCGTCTTCTTCTCGGACGCCGGCGCGACCGCGGTGGAGATCGCGGTCAAGATGGCCTTCCAGCACCACCAGCTCCGCGGCGACACCGCCCGGACCGAGTTCGTGGCGCTCCGCGGCGGGTACCACGGCGACACGATCGGCGCCGTCTCGATCGGCGGGATCGACCTCTTCCACCGCACCTTCGCGCCGCTCCTGTTCCCCGTCCACCACGCGCCGCAGCCCTACTGCTACCGGTGCCCGCTCGGGAAGTCGCTCCCCGGCTGCGAGCTCGCCTGCGCCGACGAGGTGGAGCGGATCTTCGCGGAGCGGCCGGGGAAGGTCGCGGCGCTGGTCCTCGAGCCGGTGATGCAGGGGGCGGACGGCATGATCGCGCAGCCCGCCGGGTACGTGCGGCGGATGCGGGAGATCTGCGATCGGCACGGGGCGCTCCTCGTGTGCGACGAGGTCGCCACCGGGTTCGGCCGGACGGGCACGCTCTTCGCCGTCGAGCAGGACGGGGTGGTCCCGGACATCCTCACCGTCGCGAAGGGGATCACCGGCGGGTACCTGCCGCTCGCGGCGACCGTGACGACCGAGGCGGTCTTCGAGTCGTTCCTCGGCTCGCACGAGTCGAAGCGCACGTTCTTCCACGGGCACACCTACGCCGGGAACCCGCTCGCCTGCGCCGCCGCGACCGCGTCGATGGCGCTCCTGCGCGAGCGGAAGGTCATCGAGGGGCTCCCCGCCAGGATCGCCGCGCTCCGCAGCGCGCTCGAGCCCGCCCTCGCCCACCCGCACGTGGGCGACGTGCGGCAGCGCGGCCTGATGGTGGGGATCGAGCTCGTCCGCGACCGCGCGACGAAGGCGGAGTACGAGTACGGGCTCGAGGTGGGGCGCCTGGTCATCCGGGAGGCCCGCCGGCGCGGCGTCGCCCTCCGGCCGCTCGGGAACGTGATCGTGCTCATGCCGCCGCTGTCGCTCGAGGAGGCGCAGCTCCGCGAGCTCGCCGCCGTCGCCCTCGCCTCGATCGACGCCGTCACCGCCCGGGTCTGACGATGCGCGGCCTCTTCGTCACCGCGACCGACACCGCCGTCGGGAAGACCGAGGTCGCCTGCGCCCTCGTCGCCGGCGCGCGGGCGGCCGGGCTCGACGCGGTCGGCATGAAGCCGGCGCAGTCCGGCGTCCTCCCCGGCGAGCGCACCGACGGGGAGCGGCTCCACGCGGCGTCCGGCGCGGTCGAGCCGCTCGAGGCGCTCTGTCCGTACTCGTTCGCGGCGCCGCTCGCGCCCGCGGTCGCCGCGCGGGTCGAGGGGAAGGAGATCTCGCTCTCCCGGATCGTCGACGGGGCGCGCGCGCTCGGCGCGCGCCACGCGGCCGTGGTGGTCGAGGGCGCGGGGGGGCTCCTCGTCCCGCTCACCGCGCGCGAGACGTACGCGGACCTCGCCGTCGCGCTCGCCCTCCCGGTGGTCGTCGTCGCGCGCGCCGGCCTCGGGACGGTGAACCACGTCGCGCTCACGGTGGAGGCGCTGCGGAGCCGCGGCCTCGCCGTCGCGGCGCTCGTGCTCAACCGGACCGGGCCCGCCGACGATCCGTCGGTCCCCCACAACGCCGCGGAGATCGCGCGGCTCACCGGGATCGCGCCGTGCGCGACGCTGCCGTTCGTCGCCGATATCGCCGCGCGCGAGGCGATCCTGCGATCCATGCTGGCCTCAAAGATCCAGTTTTAGGAGCGCCGAGCGAAAAATGGATCGATCCGCGGATCGATCCTAGAGATCGCGTCGTGTCGAACGTCGTCGATCTCACCCTCGTCTCGCGCGCACGCAGGATCCTCCGCTCCGTCCTCGACGAGCGAGGGCTCGGGTTCTTCCTGCTGTCGTCGTCGCGCTCGCCGAAGCTCGACCCGCGCCGGATCGCGTGGGTCGTCGCGGCGGCGCGCCGGCACGTGTCGCCGCGCGCGGGCAAGGACCCGAACGCGCTCTCGCGCACGCGCCGCGTGATCCGCAAGGAGCTCATCCGGCTCCTGTCCGACGCGATGGTGCAGGCCGGGCTGTAGTTCGGCGCACGCTGCCGTCGCCGAGGCGGGCGCGCGAGGAGCGGCTAGCCGCCCTTGCGGCCGGCGCTCTTCTCCACGAAGCGGATGCGCAGGTCGGCGAGGAGCGTCTCGAGGAACTTCTCCTCCTCGGGCGTGAGGTTCCCCTTCGTCTTGTCGCGGAGCATCGCGAGGATGTCGATGGTCTGCTTCGCGACGAAGAGGTCCGGCGCCGCCGGCGCCCCGGTCTCGGGGTGAGGCGCGTCCCCGAGGTGCACGAACGCGCTCGACCCGAGCGACAGCACGAACGTGTAGAAGTCGATCGGCCCCCGCTTCGCCTCGTCCGTCATCGCGCCGCTCCTCCCACCTCTTCTTAGTCGAAATCGAAGGCGATGCGCTCGGCCGCGTAGCCGCGCTGGACGAGGAGCACGAGGCGCCCCGACCGGCGCGCCCGCGCCGCGGCCCGCCGGAGCTCCTGCAGGGTCGAGACCTCGGCGGAGTTCACCTCCCGCACGACGTCACCCGGCTGGAGCCCGATCTCCGCCGCCTCGGACCCCCGCGCGACCTTGCGGACGACCACCAGGGCGCGGCCCTGCGCCCGCTCCTCGCCGAGGGCCAGCCCCGTGCGCCGGGCGAGGAGCTCCATCACCCGCTCGCCGGAGAGGTCCACCGCCTTCACGTTCGTCGAGATGCGCGTCCCGCTCCGCGAGAGCTCGAGGCGCGCCTCCTGGCCGATCCCGAGGTCGCGGACCCGGAACCGGAACTCCTCCGCCGACGCGGGCTCGAAGCCCTGCACCGAGACGACCACGTCGCCGCGCCGGATGCCGGCCCGCTCCCCCGGGGATCCGGGCTCCACCGCGGTGACCGCGACGCCGCCGGCGGTGCCCTCCGGCGCGCCCTCGCGGGGCGGGAGGTCCTCGACCGAGATGCCGAGGTAGCCCTCCCGCACCTCGCCGTGGGCGATGAGGTCGTCGGCGATCCGCCGGGCCCGGTCGATCGGGATCGCGAAGCCGATGCCGGCGTTCCGGTCCCCGAGGATCGCGGTGTTCACGCCGACGAGCCGCCCCTCGATGTCGAGGAGCGCGCCGCCGGAGTTCCCCGGGTTGATGGACGCGTCGGTCTGCACGAAGTCGAAGAGGGTCCGGTCCCCCGCCTTGAAGTTGCGGTGCACGGCGGAGACGACGCCGGTCGTCACGGTGTGCGAGAGGCCGAACGGGTTGCCGATCGCGATGACGGTCTCGCCGGGGAGGAGCCCCTCCGACCGGCCGAGCGGCGCGTACGGGAGCCGCTCCTTCGCGCCGAGCTTCAGGACCGCGAGGTCGGACGAGGGATCGGTGCCGACCACCTTCGCGAGGAGCTCGCGCCCGTCGAGGAGGCCGACCCTGAACCGCGCGCCGCGCTCCACCACGTGCGCGTTCGTGAGGACGTACCCGTCCGGCGAGACGATGACGCCGGAGCCGAGCGAGGTGACCTGGTAGCCGCGCCGGAAGCGCGGCCGCTCGAAGAAGTCGCCGAAGAGGCCGCCCATCGCGTCCGGGCGCGACGGCACCCGGATCCGGACGAGCTCCTCGGCCGAGACGTTCACCACGGCGCCGCGGACCTTCTCGACCGCGGCGACGACCGGCGTGCGCCGGTTCGGAGAGGGGCGCTCGTCGGGGCGCGGCAGCGCCGCGCGCGCGGTGGGGGTCGCGGCGAGGAGGGCGAGCGCGAGGAGCCGGAGCACTACGCCTCGTCGCCGCCCTCGTCCGGCTCGCCGTCCATGAGCGCCTCGATCGGCATCGCCTGCTCGGCGAGATCGGGGAGGGACTTGAGGTGCTTCTCGTAGTCCTTCTCGTCGACGAGGTTCTTGCGCACGTAGCGGTGCACGACGCGCTTGTCGATCTGCTTGTTCTCGAACTGGTCGGCCATGGTTCTCGGGACCCCCGGGGAGCGGGAAAATATGCCCCGTCTTGCGGGGCCGTCAAGCGCGTGCTACCCGAGGCCCATGGAAGACGGCGCCGCGCGCCGCGCCCGGCTGCGTGGCCTCTACGCGATCGTCGCTCGCCCCGACGAGGCCGCCGCCGCCGTCGCGGGCGGCGCGGGGGTCGTCCAGGTCCGCGTGAAGGATCGCCCCGCCGGGGAGATCCTGCGGATCGCGCGCGAGGTGGTCGCGCTCGCCGCCGGGCGGGCGCTCGTCCTCGTGAACGACCGGGCCGACCTCGCGCTCCTCTCCGGCGCGGACGGCGTGCACGTGGGCGACGACGACCTCCCCGTCCCGGAGGCGCGCCGCCTCCTCGGCGAAGGCCTGCTCGTCGGGCGCACGACCCGGACCCTCGAGGAGGCGCGCGCCGCCATCGCGGCCGGGGCCGACCACGTCGGGTTCGGCCCGATCTTCGCGACCCGCACGAAGGCGCTCGCGGTCCCGGCGCGCGGCGTCGGGATGCTGCGCGAGGTCGCGGCGGCCCTCGGCGCGCCGGTCGTGGCGATCGGCGGCATCGACGCGGAGACGATCGGCGACGTGGCGCGAGCGGGCGCGGCCTGCGCGGCGGTCGTCGGCGCGCTCTTCGCGGCGGGTGACCCGGTCGAGAACGCTCGCCGGCTCGCGGCCGCCTTCGCGGCGGGACGGAGCGCCGGTCCGTGACCCGGCCCCGCATCGGGCTCACGCTCGACGCCGACGAGGCCCGCGGCCGGTACGAGCTGGGCCGCGCCTACGTGGACGCGGTGCTCGCCGCGGGGGGCCTCCCGATCCTGCTCCCGCACGCCGCGGAGGCCGCGGGCGCCTACCTCGCCCTCCTCGAGGGGATCGTCGTGACCGGCGGGGCGTTCGACGTGCCCCCGGAGCTCTACGGCGAGGAGCGCCGGAGGGAGTGCGGGCCGACGAAGCCCGAGCGGACCGCGTTCGAGCGCGAGCTGCTCGAGGCGGCGCTCGCGGCGCGGCTGCCGGTGCTCGGCGTGTGCGGCGGGATGCAGCTCATGAACGTCGTGCGCGGAGGCACCCTCCACCAGGACCTCGTCGCCGACGCCGGCCTCGCGGGCCACGAGCAGCCGCCCCCGAAGGACGTGCCGTCGCACGACGCCGCCGTCGCGCCCGGCACGCTGCTCGCGACGCTGGTCGGCGCCGGGGTGCTCCGCGTGAACTCGACCCACCACCAGGCGGTGAAGGACCCCGGCGCGGGCGTGCTCGTCAGCGCGCGCGCGCCCGACGGCGTCGTCGAGGCGATCGAGCTCCCCGACCTGCCCTTCGCGCTCGGCGTGCAGTGGCACCCCGAGGCGGTGGCGCGCCACGAGCCGCGGCACGCGGCGCTCTACCGCGGCCTCGTCCGGGCCGCGCGGGACGTCCGCCGGTGAGCGGGCCCGCCGCGCGCCCGCGCGTGCTCGTCGTCGCGGGGCTCGACCCCTCGGGCGGCGCCGGGCTCGTCGCGGACCTCGAGGCGCTCGCGGCGGCCGGGGCCAGGGGCTGGGCGGTCGCCGCGGCGCTCACCGCGCAGGGGCCGCGCGGCGCGCGCGGGTTCGAGCCGGTCGGGGTCGAGCTGCTCCTCGCCCAGGTGGACGCGCTCCTCGAGGGCCGCGAGCGCCCACGCGCCGTGAAGACCGGGATGCTCGGGAGCGGCGCGGTCGCTCGCGCCCTGGCGGCGCGGCTCGCCGAAGCCCCGCTGACCCGCGTCCCGCTCGTCGTCGATCCGGTCCTCGCCGCGTCGTCCGGCGCGCCGCTGCTCGAGACGGGCGGCAGGTCGGCCGCCGACGCCCTCGCCCCGCTCCTCGCGCGCGCCCGGCTCGCCACGCCGAACCTGCCGGAGCTCGCGGCGCTGACCGGCGACGACGTCTCCGACGACGACGCGGCGATCCGGGCGGCGCGCCGGCTCCCCGCGCGCGCGGTGCTCGTGAAGGGCGGCCACCGCGCGGGCGCCCCCGTCGATCTCCTCGTCGAGCGCGGCCGGGTGACCCGCTTCGCGGGGCGCCGCCGGGCCGGGACCGCGCGCGGGACGGGGTGCCGCCTCGCGTCCGCGATCGCCGCCCACCTCGCGGCCGGCGCGCCGCTCGAGGTCGCGGTCCGGCGGGCGAAGGCGCTCGTGGAGCGCTACCTCGACCAAGAGGCACCTAGGTTTCGACTGAGCTGAAACCAACACCGTTACGCTTGCTTGGCCGCCGCTCCTTCGAGTGCGTTGCCGTCGAATTACAGGCGTGTTATCCGACCATGAGGTAGACGCGCATCACGTAACGATGCATCGTGGGGCAGCATGGATCGGCAGGGCTTCGGAGTCGCAGCGGTTCTTCGGCTGACAGACGTCAGCTACCGAAACCTTGACTACTGGGCGAGCACAGGGCTTGTCCGGTCGTCGATCCGTCCGGCTGCCGGGAAAGGCACCCGGCGGGTGTACGCGTTTGAAGATCTCGTGGCGCTACGGCTCGTGCGCAAGCTGCGGGAGGCGGGCATCCCCCTACAGGCGATTCGGCGCGCCGTCCGGTACCTGCAAGCACACGTCGATCGCCCGCTCAGCAGGATTGCGCTCGTGGCGGACGGCAAGCGCGTGCTGGCCCTCACGGATGATTCGACGAAGATGATTGAGGCGACTGGCGCTGGCCAAGTCGTCATCTCCGTCGATGTATCCCCGATTCGCCGTCACCTCGAAGCGAGCGTCTCGGAACTGAGCTCAGTTCGTGAACTGCACGTCCGCGTCCGCGCCCGCAGCTACCGTGTTGTTCTCACGCCTGACCTCGAGGCGGGAGGCTTCACGATCACGGTTCCGGAGCTTCAGGGCTGCATCTCCGAAGCGGATACGCTCGGCGAGGCCCGAGCGATGGCGCGAGATGCTATCGATGGATGGCTCTCAGCGGACCGAATGCTGCGACGCGGCACAGCCTCCCGCGCATCCTAGTATTCGGCGAAGAAGGTGTCCTCGGTGACGCCGACCTGCTCAAGGATTTGTCGAGCAGTTCCTTCCTTCAGTGACTTCCCTTTGTGCATCGGGACGGTGACGATCCGCCCCTTGCCGTCGGTCAGCACGAGGTGTCGACCTTTGCGGAGAACGGTCCATCCCAGCCGTCCCAACGCACGGATCATCCGCTCCGGCTGTATTCCCGACATCCTTCCCATTCTTCGTTAGCCGCCCTCCGGGCTCAACTTCGCCATCGACGTCACTACCCCTCCCGCCGCCGCTCCATCTCCGCGAAGAAGGTGGTCGGCCGGAAGAACACGAGCGGGATGGTGCAGGTCGGGCCCTGGCGCTGCTTCGCGACGATGAGGTCCACCTCGAGGGTGTCCCCCATCGCGGTGCCGCCCTGGGCGTCCTTCGAGTCCTCGTCGTTCCTGTGGAGGAAGAGGACGATGTCGGCGTCCTGCTCGATGGCGCCCGACTCGCGCAGGTCGGAGAGCATCGGCGGCTCGCCCTTGCGCTTCTCGACGCCGCGGTTCAGCTGCGAGAGCGCCACGACCGGGCACTCGAGCTCCTTCGCGAGCGCCTTGAGCGACCGGCTGATCGTCGCGATCTCCTGCTCGCGAGACTGGCTCGCGCGGTCGGAGGGCGCGTGCATGAGCTGGAGGTAGTCGACGAGCACGAGGTCGAGCCCGCCGTTCTCGCGGCGCAGCTTGCGGCACTTCGAGCGGAGCTCGACCGGGGTCAGGACGAAGTTGTCGTCGAGCCACAGGCTCGCCGCGGACAGCCGGTCGCCCTGCGCGGCGATCTTGTGCCAGTCGTAGGTCGAGAGCATGCCCTGCGAGAGCTTGCGCCAGTCGAGCTTCGCCTCCGAGGCGAGCATCCGGAGCGCCAGCTGCTCGGAGGGCATCTCGAGCGAGAAGAACGCGACCTTCTTCCCCGACTTCGCCGCGGCGTGCGTCGCGATGTTGAGCGCGAAGGCGGTCTTGCCGACCGACGGGCGCGCCGCGAGCACGACGAGCTGCCCGGGCTGGAGCCCGAGGGTGTTCTTGTCGAGCGTCTGGAACCCGGTGGGGACGCCGGTGATCGGCGACTGCCCCGACTGCACCCGCTGCTGGACGGCCTCGAGCTTCTCGAGCGCCTTCCAGACCGGCTCCTTGATGGGCCGGAGCGTCTCGGTGCCGACGCCCTGGGCCGCGGTGAACACCTCCTGCTGCGCGGCCTCGAGGAACGACCCGACGTTCGTGCCCGCCTCGTACCCGCGCTCCACGAGCGCCTGGTTCACGAGCATCATGTTGCGGAGGCCCGAGAGGTCCTTCACCGCCCGGGCGTAGTGCGCGACGTTCGCGGTCGTGCCGACCGCGCGCTGCAGCGAGAACGGGAGATCCCGCGGGACCGCCCCGCCGAGGAGCCCCTTCGCGTCGAGCCGCTGCTGCACGATCACCGCGTCGAGGGTCTTCGCCTCCTTCGCGAGATCGACGCACGCCTCGTAGAGGTGCTGGTGCTCGAGCCGGTAGAAGTCGCGCGGCTGCAGCACCGCGGCGACCTGATCGAACGCGGTGTCGTCGGAGAGGATGGCGCCGAGCACCGCCTGTTCGGACTCGAGGCTGTGCGGCAGGTCGCGCGCGGTGCGGAGCGCGAGCGGCGCTTCCGGACGGCGGAGTGAATCGTTCTCCGGCATGGCGTCGCACAGTAGCAGCCACGCCTGACCAGATCCTCGTGGATGGGTGGTGGAAAAGGCGGAATTCCATGGGGAATATCGCCGTGAAAATGCTGTGGACGCGCGGTGGAGAGAGCGTGGACGGCGCCCGCGCCCGGCGCCCGTTCGATCCGCACCGGCATCGCGTGTAGAAAGGAGCGATGCGAAAGCTCGCGCTCGTCCTCCCCTTCCTGCTCGCCGCCTGTGCCGGCCTCCAGGACCTCGCCCACTCGACGGTGAAGAACCCGAAGCTCACCTTCAGGTCGGCGTCGCTCCAGGCGCTCGACCTCGAGGGCGCGACCGTCGCGTTCACCTGGGATCTCGAGAACCCCAACGGGTTCGGGGTGGACCTCGCCAAGGTCGGGTGGACCATCGACGTCGAGGGGACCCGGATCGCCGCGGGCGACCTTCCCGGTGGCCTCAAGATCCGCGCGAACGGCACCGCCCCGGTGACGTTCCCGGTGCGGGTCCGGTTCCAGGACGTGCCCGGGATCGTCTCGCTCCTCGGGAGCGGAAAGGACTCGGTCCGCTACCGGCTCGCCGGCACGCTCGGGGTCCGGACGCCGATCGGGATCCTGGACCTGCCGCTCGCGCACGAGGACCGCCTGACGCTCCCGACGCTGCCGCGGTTCGCGCTCGAGGGGGTCTCGGTCCGGTCCGTCGGGTTCACCGAGATCACGTTCGACGTTCGGATGCGCGTGCGGAACCCGAACGCGTTCGCGCTGCCGCTCGGGAAGCTCGACTACGCGCTGGCCGTCGCGGGGTCCCCGGTGGTGCGCGCCGCCGGCGTCGCGCTCGAGGCGGTGCCCGGCGCGGGGAGCGCGGTCGTCGCGATCCCGGTGCGGCTCGACGTCGGCTCCGCGGGACGCGCCGCCGTGGACCTCGCGCGGGGCGGCGAGGTGCAGGTCGACCTGTCCGGCCACGCGAACCTCGCCGGGATCCCGATCCCGCTGGACCTCAAGGCCCGGGTCCCCGCCCGCCGGTAGCCGCTCCGAGCCGCCCCTACATCGCGAGCCCGCCGTCCACGTCCACGCAGCGCCCGTCGAAGTAGTCGCACTCGAGGACGAAGCGCAGCGCGCGCCAGATGTCCTCCGGCAGGCCGATCCGGCCGACCGGGATCATCGACACGAGCGCGTCCCGCGCCTTCTGGTTCATCCCCTCCGTCATCGGCGTCTCGATCATCCCCGGCGCGATGGCGGCGACCCGGATCCCGAACGGCGCGAACTCTCGCGCCCAGGTCACGGTGTTCGCCGCGAGGGCGGCCTTCGCGGCGACGTAGTTCGACTGCCCCCGGTTCCCGTGGCGGGCGATCGAGGAGAGGTTCACGACCACGCCCGGCCGCGTGCCCGCGCGCACCATCGTCGCCACCGTCTCGCGGACCATCAGCGTGGCGCCGGTCAGGTTCACCCCGATGACCGCGTCCCAGTCCGCCCGCGAGAGGGTCGTCACCTCGCCGGTCGACCGGTCCTTCTTCACGAGCAGCCCGTCGCGGATGATGCCGGCGTTGTTCACGAGCGCGTCGAGGCCGCCCAGGGCGCCGGCGGCCCAGGCGACGAACGCCTTCACGTCCGCCTCGTCGGCGACGTCGAGCCGGCGTCGCTCGATGCCGGCGGGAAGCCCGGCGAGGCCCGCCTCGTTCACGTCGCCCGCCGCCACCCGCGCCCCGCCCTCGGCGAGCCGCCGCGCGAAGTGGGCCCCCATCCCCTGCGCCGCGCCGGTCACGATCACCCTCAGGCCTCGGAGCTCCATCGGTCATCTCCCTCTGCGGCCCATGGCCGCGCTCGCGCCGTCCGCGGCCGGAGCGGCTCCGTCCGGGGGCCGCGCCCGCCGCGGCGCCCCCGGATGCTCGCACACCGCGCGCCGAGCCGGACGTGCGACCTCGCGCCGCCGGGCCTCGGGAGGCGACCCGTGCGGCGCCCCGCGCCGGTGGGCAGCCTGTGCGACGGTGGAGGGACGGAGGGGGCCATGGCGACACGATGGACGGGAAGGTGGGGCTCGTGACGGGCGGCGGGTCGGGGATCGGGCGAGCGGTCGCGCTCGCCTACGCGCGGGAGGGCGCGGCGGTCGTGGTCTCCGACCTGAACGAGGCAGGGGGTCGCGAGACCTGCGCGCTCGTCGCCGCCGCGCGAGGGCGGGCGGTGTTCTTCCGCGCGGACGTCGCGAAGCCGGCGGAGTGCGAGGCGCTCGTCGCGGAGGCGGTGCGCGCCTTCGGCCGCCTCGACGTCGCCTGCAACAACGCCGGGATCGGCGGGACCATCGCGCCCATCGCGGAGCAGCCGATCGAGGCGTGGGACCGCGTCATCGCCGTGAACCTCTCGAGCGTCTTCTACTGCATGCGGGCGCAGATCCCGCGCATGCTCGAGGTGGGCGGCGGCGCGATCGTGAACATGGCCTCCATCCTCGGGGCGGTGGGGTTCGCGGGCTCCGCCGCGTACGTCGCGGCGAAGCACGGCCTCCTCGGCCTCACCCAGAACGCCGCGCTCGAGTACGCGGCGAAGGGGATCCGCGTGAACGTCGTCGGCCCGGCGTTCATCGACACGCCGCTCCTGTCCGTCCTCGACGCGGCGACGCGGGCCGCGCTCGCGGCGCTCCACCCCATCGGTCGGATCGGGCGGCCGGAGGAGGTGGCGGAGCTCGTCGCCTGGCTGTCGTCGGACCGCGCGTCCTTCATGGCGGGCGCGTACGTGCCGGTCGACGGCGGCTACCTCGCGCGCTGAGGCTGCCGGCGCCCTACGCGCCGCCCTGGCCGCGCACGATGAAGTAGATCGCGTCGGGGTGGTGGAGGACGATCGCGGAGGTGGACTGCTCCGGCACCATCTGGTGCGCCTCGGTGAGCGTCACCCCGATGGTCCGGTCGGGCTCGAGGAGCTTCCAGACCTGCCGCTGATCCGAGAGGTCCGGCCAGGAGGGGTAGCCCGGGGAGTAGCGCTTCCCCTGGCCCTCCGGGACGCCGAGCTCCCGGCGCACCGCGCGGTGCCAGTACTCGGCGAGCGCCTCGGCCGTCTCGACCGCGAGGCCATGGAGGAAGAGGCCGCGGGTGTAGTCGCCGCGCTCCTGGGCCGCGTCCGCGAGGCGCGAGGCCTGGTCGCCCACGGTCACGACCTGGAACGCGCAGACGTCCGTGCCGCGCTCCTCGCGGAACCAGTCGGCCATGCAGAAGTGGCGATCGTCGGGCTGGCGCGGGAGCCGCAGCCGCGCGACCTCGCTCTTCCTGTGCACGGGGTCGAGCACCACGAGGTCGTTCCCCTCGGCGTGGCACGGGAAGTAGCCGTACACGACCTTCGGCACGAGCCAGCCCTTCGCCTGCGCCTCGCTCTTCAGCTCCTCGAGCCGCGGCCCGAACTCGTCGCGGATCATCGCCGCGTACTCGGCGCCCTTCGCGCGGACGCCCCACTGCAGCTTGAACAGCTCGTCGAGGTCGAGGTGCGGCCACACGTCGGCGAGGGCGATCTGCCCGGCCGGGACGACCCGCGGGCCCCAGAACGGCGGCGTCGGGATCCGCTCCGCCGGGCGCACGTCCGAGCGGTGGGCCGGGGCGGGCGCCAGCGTCGGCGACGGCGGCGCGTTCTTCACGGCGAGCGCCTTCTGCAGGACGCCGTGGCGGAGCGCGTCGCGCTTCTCCGGGACGACGAGCTGCTCCACGATCTCGAGCCCCTCGAACGCGTCCTTCGCGTAGAAGACCCCGCCCGCGTACGGCGTGCCGCCCTCCGTGAAGTGGATGCGGTAGCCGAACCGGCGGTTGATCGCGGCGCCGCCGATCACCACCGGGAAGGTGAGGTTGCGGCGGTGCAGCTCCTCGACGCAGAACGGCATCTGCTTGGAGGTCGAGACGAGCAGCGCCGACAGCCCGATGGCGTCCGCCCCGACCGCCACCGCCTTCTCGAGCACGGTCGCGATGGGCACCTGCTTGCCGAGGTCGTGAACGGTGAACCCGTTGTTCGTCAGGATCGTCTTCACGAGGTTCTTGCCGATGTCGTGGACGTCCCCGTACACGGTGGCGAGGACCACGTTGCCCTTCGACGCGCCCTCCTTGCGCTCGAGGAACTGCTCGAGGTGCGCGACCGCCTTCTTCATGACCTCGGCGGACTGCAGCACGAACGGCAGGATGAGCTCGCCCGCGCCGAAGCGGTCGCCGACGTCCTTCATCGCCGGGAGCAGCACCTCGTTCAGCACCGCCACGGCCGGCCGGCGGGTGAGGGCCTCGTCGATGAGGGCCTCGATGCCCTCCGGGCGGCGGTGGAGGATCTGCAGGTGGATCCGCTCCTCGGCGGTCTTGCCGGCGAGGAGGTCCTCGGCGGGCACCGCCTTCTCGGAGCCCTTCTCGCCGAAGTGCGCGATGAGGCGCGCGAGCGCGTCCGGCCGCCGGTCGAAGACGAGCTCCTCGGCGAGCGTGCGCTCGACCTCCCCGAGCTGCGGGTAGGCGCGGATGTCCTTCGGGTTCACGATGGCGAGGTCGAGCCCCGCCCGGACCGCGTGGTAGAGGAAGACCGAGTTCACGACCTCGCGCGCGCTCTTCGCGAGCCCGAACGAGACGTTCGAGACGCCGAGCGTCGTGAACACCCCGGGGTTCTCCGCCTTGATGCGCCGGATCCCCTCGAGCGTCTCGACCGCGCTGTGGCGGTACTCCTCGCCGCCGGTCGCGAGCGTGAACGTGAGCGCGTCGAAGACCAGCGCGTCCGGGGCGACGCCGTAGTCGGCGGCGACCTGCACGATCCGCCGCGCCACCTCGGCCTTGCGCTCGGCGGTCTGCGCCATCCCCTTCTCGTCGATCGTCATCGCGACGACCGCCGCGCCGTAGCGGCGCACGAGGGGGAGGACCTTCTTCACCCGCTCCCCGGACTTCTCGAGGTTGACCGAGTTGACGATGCAGCGCCCCGGGTAGACCTTGAGCGCGCCCTCGATCACGTCCGGCTCGGTCGAGTCGATCATGATCGGCGCGTCCACCGCCTGCGCGAGGAGCTTCGCGAGCGCGCGCATCTGCGCCGCCTCGTCGTCGCGCTCGTTCAGCGCCACGCAGACGTCGAGCACGTGGGCGCCGGCGTCCACCTGGCCGCGCGCGATCTGCACGAGGCCCGCGTAGTCGTCCGCGAGCAGGAGCTCCTTCACCTTGCGCGACCCCTGCGCGTTGAGCCGCTCGCCGACGACGAGCGGGCGCGGCTCCATCGCGAGCGGCACCGCCTTCATCGCGGAGGAGAGCTCGGCCGCCGGGGCGGGCCGCCTCCGCCGGGGCGCGTCGAGCTTGCGGATCGCCTCGACCACCCTGGCGAGGTGCTCGGGCGTCGTGCCGCAGCAGCCGCCCACCATGTCGACGCCGAAGTCGCGGACGAACCCGGCGAGCGCCTCCGCGAGCAGCGCGGGCGAGAGCTTGTAGACCGCGTGGCCGTCCACGTTCTCCGGCATGCCGGCGTTCGGCAGCACGGAGACGTAGTGGCTCGTCTTCTCGGCGAGCGTCTTCACCGCCGCCCGCATCTCGTCGGGGCCGGTCGAGCAGTTGAGGCCGATCGCGTCCACCGGCAGCCGCTCGAGCGTGGCGACCGCGGAGGAGACGTCGGTCCCGAGGAGCATCCGGCCGTTCGCGTCGATGAGGGTCGGCTGCGCGATGATGAAGACGTCGCGGAGGCACTCGCGCCGGCAGGCGTCGGCCGCGAGCACCGCGGCGCGCAGCTCGAGCATGTCCTGCTGCGTCTCGATGATGAGCGCGTCGACGCCGCCCTCGATGAGCCCCTTCGCCTGCTCGAAGAAGATGCGCTCGAGCGCGTCCGCCGTGATGTTCCCGAGGGCCGGGTCCGACGACGACGGCAGCATGCCCGTCGGCCCCATCGAGCCCGCCACGAACCGCGGCCGGTCGGGGGTGGAGAACCGGTCGGCGGCGCGCCGGGCGATGATCGCGGCCTTGAAGTTCACCTCGTAGGTGCGGTGGCCGAGGCCGTACTCGTCGAGCTTCAGGCGCGACGAGCCGAAGGTGTTCGTCTCGACGACGTCGCAGCCGACCCCGAAGTACCGGGCGTGGATGTCCTCGATGAGATCGGCGCGGGTGAGGACGAGCAGGTCGTTCGCCCCCTCCTTGCCGCCGTACTCGGCGGCCTTCAGCTGGTGGCGCTGGATCTGGGTGCCCATGGCGCCGTCGAACACGAGCACGCGGCGGGCGACCGCTTCGCGGAAGGTCATCGCGGTCCTTTGATAACACCGGAGGGGGTCCCCGGCGAGTGGGGCCTCGCCCGGCCGGCGCGTGCGGGCGCGGGCGCGGGCGGTACAATCCGGCCGTGCTGCACGAGGCCCGCTACTGGGAGCCGGCGCCCGACGGGAAGGTGCTCTGCACCCTCTGCCCGCGCGAGTGCCGGATCGGAGAGGGGCAGGACGGGTTCTGCTTCATCCGGCGGAACCGCGGCGGCCGCCTGCTCACCGCCGGGTGGGGCACGACCACCGGGTTCGCGGTGGACCCGATCGAGAAGAAGCCGCTCGATCACTTCTTCCCCGGGTCCACCGTCCTCTCGTTCGGCACGGCCGGGTGCAACCTCGGCTGCCGGTTCTGCCAGAACTGGGACATCTCGAAGGCGCGGCGCGACGAGGTCACGAGCGAGCGGGAGTGGACGCCGGAGCGCGTGGTGGACCTCGCGATCCGGATGAAGACGCCGGGGATCGCCTTCACCTACAACGATCCGATCATCTGGGCGGAGTACGCGATCGACGTGGCGCGGGAGGCGCACGCCCGCGGGCTCTTCACCGTCTTCGTCACGAACGGCTACGTCGGGCGCGCCGCGCGCGAGGACATCTTCGCGCACATGGACGCGGCGAACGTCGACCTGAAGGCGTTCACCGAGCGGTTCTACGCCCACGAGACGCTCTCGCACCTCGCGCCGGTGCAGGAGACGCTCGAGTGGCTCGCGCGCGAGACGAGCGTCTGGGTCGAGGTGACGAACCTCGTCATCCCCGGGCTGAACGACGCGGAGGACGAGACCCGCGCGCTCGCGGACTGGGTGCTCGCGCGGATGGGGCCGGACGTGCCCCTCCACTTCACCGCGTTCCACCCGGACTACAAGATGACCGAGCGCCCCCGGACCCCGGCGCGCACCCTCTCCCGCGCCCGCGAGCTCGCCCGCGCGGCGGGCCTCCACCACGTCTACACGGGGAACGTCCACGACCGCGACGGCCAGACGACGTTCTGCCCCGCCTGCGGCGCGCGCGTCATCGAGCGGGACTGGTTCGCGGTGCGCGCCGTCGCGATGCGCGGAGGCGCGTGCGCGCGGTGCGGCGAGCGCATCGCCGGACGGTTCGCGGACGGGCCGGTGCTGCCGACGTCCGGCCAGCGCCTGCCGCTCGGGGTGCCGTCCTAGCGGGGGACACTCGCTCGCTACGGCGCAGCCTCATCCGGCTGCGCCTGCGCTCGTCAGGGCGCAGGGGCCTCGGCGAGGCCGCAGGCGATCTTCCCGTCGGCGGTGCGGAGCCACTCGCAGAAGGTCGCGCCGACCGGCGCCTGGCACGTCGCGAGGTAGGCGTCGCAGCGGCCCTGCGAGACGTCGACCGCCTTCAGCTGCTCCTCGACCTGGGTCTTGCACGTGGACGACGCGAGGCCGGTGCAGGCGCAGAGCCTCTCGCCGAGCTCCTGGCACGGGGAGGTGGAGCAGCCGGCCGCGAGGAGCGCGAGCGCGAGCGCGAGGGCGGGGACGAGGCGGCGGCGCATCGAGGCGGGGGAGGATCCCCCGGGGGCCCCCCCGCGTCAAGGCGCCGTGAATGGCGCGCGCGGCCGCGGCGTCCGGATGGTAGGAAGAGGCTCATGAAGGCTCTGCTCGCCGCGCTCCTCGTCGCCGCTCCCGCCGCGCAGGCCCCCGATCAGGCGGCCCAGCTCGCGGCGAGGGTGCAGGCCTACTACGAGGCGACGCGCGACCTGCAGGCGCACTTCCAGCAGACCTACACCTACGCCGGGTTCGGCCGCCGGCAGGTCTCGTCCGGGACCCTGCGCGTGAAGAAGCCCGGGATGATGCGCTGGGACTACGAGCAGCCGACCCCGAAGACCATCGCGGTGAAGGGGTCCCGGCTCGTGCAGCTCGAGCCGGAGGAGCACCAGGCCTACGTGGACGAGAAGTTCGACGCGTCCGCGATGAGCGCCGCCGTCACCTTCCTCCTCGGGAAGGGCGACCTCTCTCGCGAGTTCTCGCTCGCGACCGGCGAGGGCGGGACGCTCCTCCTGCGCCCGAAGGAGTCCGACCCGCGCGTCGAGTCGATCGCCCTCTCGGTCGGCCCCTCCGGTGAGGTGACCGCGACGAGGGTCGTGGACGGCGCCGGAAACGTGAACGAGATCAAGCTCACGGACGTCCGGCGGAACCCCGGGCTGCCCGAGTCCGCGTTCGACGTGAAGCTGCCGAAGGACGTGCGCCGCATCGAGGCGCCGGCCAAGTAGTATCGGGCCATGCCCGCACCCCTCCTCGTCGCGAAGGGCACGAAGGATCTCGCCCTCCTCCCCGCGCTCGCGAACCGCCACGGCCTCGTCGCCGGCGCGACCGGCACCGGAAAGACCGTCACCCTCCGGGTCCTCGCCGAGGGCTTCAGCCGCATGGGCGTCCCGGTGTTCCTCGCCGACGTGAAGGGCGATCTCTCGGGGCTCGCGCGCCCGGGCGGCGACTCCGACAAGGTGAACGCGCGCGCGAAGGAGCTCGGGATCGCCCTCGCCCCCGAGGCGTGCCCGGTCGCGTTCCTCGACGTCTTCGGCGAGGGCGGGCACCCGCTGCGGACCACCATCTCGGAGATGGGGCCGCTGCTGCTCTCCCGGATCCTCGGCCTCAACGAGACGCAGGCGGGGGTGCTCCAGGTCGCCTTCAGGGCGGCGGACGAGGGCGGGCTCCTGCTGCTCGACGTGAAGGACCTCCGCGCGATGCTCGAGCACGTCTCGCAGAGCGCGGCGGAGCTCCGCGCCCGGTACGGCAACGTGTCCCCGACGAGCGTCGGCGCGATCCAGCGGGCCCTCCTCTCGCTCGAGGCGGAGGGCGCCGATCGCCTCTTCGGCGAGCCGGCCCTCGACCTCGCCGATCTCCTGCGCACCGATCTCTCCGGGCGCGGCCAGGTCACGGTCCTGCACGCGGAGCGGCTCTACCGCTCCCCCAGGCTGTACGCGACCGTGCTGCTGTGGCTCCTCTCCGAGCTGTTCGAGGAGCTCCCCGAGGTCGGCGATCCCGAGAAGCCGCGGCTCGTCCTGTTCCTCGACGAGGCGCACCTGCTCTTCGAGGACGCGCCGCCGGAGCTGCAGGCGAAGATCGAGCAGGTGGTCCGGCTCATCCGCTCGAAGGGCGTGGGCGTCTACCTCGTCACGCAGAACCCGCTCGACGTCCCGGAGACGGTCCTCGGTCAGCTCGGGAACCGGGTGCAGCACGCGCTCCGCGCGTTCACGCCGCGTGACCAGAAGGCGGTGCGCGCCGCGGCGGAGACGTTCCGGGCCAACCCCGGGGTGGACGTCGAGACGGTCATCACGCAGCTCGGCGTCGGCGAGGCGCTCGTCTCGTTCCTCGACGAGAAGGGCACGCCCAACCCGGTGGAGCGGGCGCTCGTGCTCCCGCCCCGGTCGCGCATGACGCCGCTCACCCCGGAGGAGCGGACGGAGGCCGTGCGCGCGTCGCCGCTCCGCGGCCGGTACGACACGGCGGTGGACCGCGAGTCGGCCTACGAGCTCCTGCAGAAGCGCGCGCGGGCCCGTGTCGAGGAGGCCCCGGCGTCGCCCGCCCCGCGCGGGCGCGAGCCGCGGACGGCCACCAGCCAGGCCGGCGACCTCCTCGGCAAGATGACCCAGAGCGCCATGCGCGCCGCGGGCACGCAGATCGGCCGCGCGGTCATGCGCGGCATCCTCGGCTCGATGTTCGGCGGGCGCGGGCGCTAGCCGACGACGGGCAGGCGACCGCGCCCGCGCGGCGCCGCGCGCGGCAGCGCGCGTCCGGGCCGGCCCGGCTCGCGCGCGACCACCTTGCCGACGAGGTCGTAGTCGGACGCGTCGGTCACCTCGACGGTCACGAGCTCGCCCGGGTAGGCGACGCCCTCGTTCACGTAGGTGAGCCCGTCGATCTCCGGCGCCTGCTGCGCGTGGCGTCCGGCGAGGAGGTGCTCGGTCTCCTCCGCGCGGCCCTCGACGAGCACCTCGAGCCTCCGGCCGATCATCGCCCGCTGGTGCGCGCGGGAGATCCCCTGCTGGAGCTCCATCAGCCGCTCGAAGCGCGCGCGCTTGACCGCGTCCGGCACCTGCCGGGCCATGTCGGCCGCCGGCGTCCCCTCCTCCGGCGAGAACTCGAACACCCCGAGCCGCTCGAACCGGGACTCCTCCACGAATCGCACGAGGTCGTCGAAGTCGGCGTCGGTCTCCCCGGGGAGGCCGACGATGAGCGAGGTCCGCAGCGCGAGCCCGGGCACGTTCGCGCGCAGGCGCGCGAGGAGCTCCCGCAGGAACACCGAGTCGCGCCCGCGCTTCATCGCGCGGAGCAGCCGGTCCGAGCTGTGCTGGAGCGGCATGTCCAGGTACTTCACGATCTTCGGCTCGTCGGCGATGGTCCGGACGAGCGCGTCCGGGACGTCCCGCGGGTAGGCGTAGTGGAGCCGCAGCCAGCGGACCCCGTCCACCCGGGCGAGCGCGCGGAGGAGGTCGTGCAGCCTGGGGCGGCCGGCGAGGTCGGTCCCGTAGGCGGTGAGATCCTGCGCGACGAGCGAGAGCTCGATCGTGCCCTGCCGCGCGAGCGCCTCCGCCTCCGCGACGACGTCGTCGACCGGCCGCGAGCGCTGCGGCCCGCGGAGCTTCGGGATGATGCAGAAGGCGCAGGCGTTGTCGCAGCCCTCCGAGATCTTGAGGTAGGCGGTGTGCGAGGGGAGCGAGTTCACCCGCGGCGTCCGGCCGAGTGGACGAAGTCGGGATCGGGGACGACGAGCCGCTTCGCCTGCGCGTCGGAGACGATCCGGGCGACGTCCGCGTAGGCGCCGGTGCCGAGGAAGTGATCCACCTCCGGGAGCTCGCGGGCGAGCTCGTCGGCGTGGCGCTGCACGAGGCAGCCGGTCACGACGAGCTTCCTGCAGCGACCGCTCCGCCGGTGATCGGCGAGCTCGACGATCGCGTCCACCGACTCGACCTTGGCGCTCTCGATGAAGCCGCACGTGTTGACGACGATCACCTCGGCCTTCGCGGGATCGTCCACGAGCCGGTACCCGGCCTCGGCGAGGGTCCCGAGCATGACCTCGCTGTCCACCCGGTTCTTCGGGCAGCCGAGTGTGTGCATGTAGACGCGGGTCGGCACGGGCCCGCGCGATCTAACAGACCGGATGCGCTGGGGCAATCGGCGCCCGCCCGGTCGTCCGCCGACCCCGGAGGCCGCCCGCGCCCGACCCGACCCGGAGTCATTCCGGGACGCGCCGGGACCCCGCCGCCGGCCGCGTCCGCTCGCGGGCCCTCCCGGGCCTTTGCGGCGGGATGCCGCAGAACGATCCGTGTATGGTCGCGTGAAGCGTGTCGAGCTCCCCCGCCACCAGCCCGGCTCCACAGGAGCCCGTGAACATCGAGGTCGGCGCCGCCGCCTGCGCGGATCGCGACGCCTCGTCCGCCGCGGCCCGGGCGTCGGCCGCGGCGCTCGGAGCCGTCCGCCGCCACCGTCCGTCGGCGGTCGTCGTGTTCACCTCCGCCGACCGCGACCTCGGGGCGGTCCTGCGCGCGGTCCGGGCGGCGGTCCCGCAGACGCCGATCGTCGGCGCGACCACCGCGGGGGAGATCTGCGGCGGAGCGCACGAGGGCAGCGTCGCCGTCGGCGTCCTCGCCTCCCCGTTCCTCTCCGTCCGCGCCGGGGTCGGCGCGGGCGTCTCCGCGGACTGGCGCGAGGCGCTCGATCGCGCGCTCTCGTCGCCCGAGCTCGCGCCCCTCTTCGACGGGACCCCGCGCCCGTGGGGAGAGCTGGCGAGCCGCGGGCGGAGCGCGTTCGCGATGCTGCTCTCGCCCGCGAGGACGCGCCACGCCCCGGCGCGGAGCCTCGAGCTCCTCGAGGAGCTGAAGCGCCGCTCCTGCGGGCGCCTGCCCGTCTTCGGCGGCGGCGCGACGGACGGCTGGCGCATGGAGCGCAACCTCGTCCTGCGGGGCGAGGAGGCGATCCCGGACGCGGTGCTCGTGGCGGTCTTCGAGACCGAGCTGCAGGTCGGGATCGGGCTCGCGCACGGGTTCCGCGCCACCGGGGCGCGCGCGATGGTCACCGCGATCGAGGGGAGCGAGCTCCTCGAGCTCGACGGGGTCAGCGCGGCCGACGGGTTCGCGCGGCTCATGGGCACGAGCCGCGCCGCGCTCGAGGGGCGGGAGCTGACGCTCACGACGGGGCGCGTCCTCGGCAGCCTCGATCCGGTCGGCAGCTTCATCCCGAGCGTCGCGATCTCGCTCACCCCGCGGGGCGGCGTGCTCCTCAGCCGGGCGGTGAGCGCCGGGACGGAGCTCGCCGTCCTCGAGGTCGACGCCGACACGGCCGCCGCCGCGGGCCCCGACGCGGTCCGCAAGGCGCGCCTGCGCGGCGGGATCTCCCGTCCGGCGCTCGCCCTCACCTCGTACTGCGCGCTCCGGCCGAGGCTCCTCGGCGACGCGTGGCGAGGCGAGCTGTCGCGGATGGGCGACGCGCTCGGCGGGGCGCCGCACCTCGGGTTCTTCAGCGCCGGCCAGTACGCCCTCTCCGACGACGGGGTCGCCGAGCACGCCAAGGCGGCGATCGCGACGGTCGTCATCGGCCAGGACCTCACGTTCGCCGCGCAGGCGACGCGCGAGCTGGACCTGCTCCGGCGGGGGGCCCGCGAGGAGCTCGAGCGCGTGGTCGACGCCAGGACGGCGGAGCTGCGCGCCACGAACGAACGCCTCGCGAGCGAGGTCGAGCACCGCCGCGGCGCGGAGGCGGTCGCGCGCAGGCACGAGCGCGCCAGCCGCACGCTCGGGGCCTGCAACGAGGCGCTCGTCCGGGCCAGCGACGAGCGGAGGCTGCTCGACGACGTCTGCCGGATCATCGTCGAGGTCGGCGGCTACCTGCTGGCGTGGGTCGGGTTCGCCGAGGACGACGAGCGCCGCACGGTGCGCCCGGTCGCGAAGTGGGGGATGGACGAGGGGTACGTCGCGTCGGCCGACGTGGTCTGGTCCGACTCCCCCCGCGGCCGCGGACCGGTCGGGACGGCGATCCGCACCGGCCGGCCCGCCTTCGCCCGCCGCATCTGCGACGATCCCGCGTTCGCGACCTGGCGCGCCCAGGCGCAGCGCCGCGGGTTCGCCGCGATGATCGCCCTCCCGCTCCAGTCGAAGGGGGCGCCCCTCGGCGCGCTCGCGATCTACTCGGCGGACTCCGACTCGCTCGCCGACGAGCGCGAGCTCAAGCTCCTCGCCGAGCTCGCCGAGGACCTCGCCTTCGGGATCCACGTGCTCCGCGAGCGCACCGACCACGCCCGCATGCAGACGCGGCTCGCCGAGGCGGACCGGCTCGCGGCGGTGGGGACCCTCGCCGCGGGCGTGGCGCACGAGATCAACAACCCGCTCGCCTACCTCCTCGGCGGCGTGGACCACGTCGAGCGCGAGCTCGCGGCGCTCCCCGGCGGCCTCGCCGGCGCGCTGGACGAGGTGCGGACCGTGCTCGGCGAGATGCGGACGGGCGGCGAGCGGATCCGTCACATCGTCCGCGACCTCAAGACCTTCTCGCGGCCCGACCAGGACGAGCGGGGCGACGTCGACCTGCGCACCCTCGCGGAGGCGTCGCTCCACATGGCGGCGCCCCAGATGTGCAGCCGCGCCCGCGTCGTCCGCGAGCTCGGCCCGGTCCCGATCGTCCACGCGAACGAGGCGAGCCTCGGCCAGGTGCTCCTGAACCTCCTCGTGAACGCGGCCCAGGCCATCCCGGAGGGGCGGGCGGGCACGAACGAGATCCGCGTCTCGACGCGCACGGACCGCGCCGGCCGGGCCGTCGTCGAGGTTGCCGACACGGGCGAGGGGATCCGCCCGGAGCACCTCGGCCGGATCTTCGAGCCCTTCTTCACGACGAAGCCCCACGGGTTCGGCACCGGCCTCGGCCTCTGGATCTCCCGGAACCTCGTCGCCGCCGCGGGCGGCGAGCTCGAGGTGGAGAGCAAGGCGGGCGAGGGATCGGTCTTCCGGGTGGTGCTGCCCGCCGCGCCCGTCGCCGGCGCGGAGCGCGAGCCCGCCGCCCGCGTCGAGGCGCGACCTCCGCGCGCGCGCGTGCTCGTCGTGGACGACGACCTCCTCGTCGCGAACTCGATCCGGCGCGCGCTCGCGGCGGAGCACGAGGTCGTCGTCGAGACGAGCGCGCGGGCGGCGCTGGCGCGGGTCGAGCGCGGCGAGTCCTTCGGCGCGATCGTGTGCGACCTGATGATGCCGGAGATGACCGGGATGGAGCTGCACGCCGAGGTGGCGCGGCTCAGCCCGGAGGCGGGCGCGCGGGTCGTCTTCGTCACCGGCGGCGCGTTCACGCCCCAGGCGCGCGACTACCTCGAGGCCGTGCCGAATCCCGCGGCTCGAGAAGCCGTTCGCGATGCAGGCGCTGCTCGGCGTCATCCGCGACGTCGTCACCGCCTGACCGACCTACTCCCGGAAGTTCTGGAACTGGAGCGGGACCCCGAGGGCCGCCTCGCGGATCCGCTGCATCGCGCCCTGCAGGTCGTCCTTCTTCTTCCCGGAGACCCGCACCGCCTCTCCCTGGATCGCCGCCTGGACCTTGAGCCCGGACTCCTTCAGGAGCGCGACGATCTTCTTCGCGTCCTCCTGCTTCAGCCCCTTCTTCAGCTTCACGAGCTGGCGGACGTGCCCGCCCGAGGCGGGCTCGACCTTCTGCGGGTCGAGCCCCTCGAGCGGGACGCCGCGCTTCGCCAGCTTCTCCATGAGCACGCCGAGCGCCGCCTCGGCGCGCCCGTCGGAGCTCGCCTTCACGACGACGTGGCCCTCCTTGTCGCGCTCGAGGTCGGTGCTCGTCCCCTTGAAGTCGAAGCGCTGCGCGATCTCCTTCCGCGCCTGGTTGAAGGCGTTGTCGACCTCCATCAGGTTCAGCTCGGACACCACGTCGAAGCTCGGCATCTCGGTCCCTCCGCCCGCGACGCGGGTCAGCACGTCTACAGCTCCAGCACCACCGGCAGCACGGAGGGCCTGCGCCCCACCTCCCGCCGGAACCACCGCCGCACCGTCCCGCGGAGCGTCTCCTGCACCTCGGCGACGTCCGTGCGCGCGGTGGGGGACAGCTCGTCGAGCGCTCGCAGCACCTCGCCGCGGATCGACTCCTCCGCGCCCTCGAACCCGGCCACCCCCTTCGCGAAGAGCTCGGGGCCGCGCACGACCGCGCCGGTCGCCTTCTCGATCGCGAGCACCGCGATGAGGAGCCCCGCCTCCGCGAGCAGCCGGCGATCCTTCACGACGAGCGCGCCGATGTCCACCCCGAGGAGCGCGTCGCGGTCCGTGTAGACGCGGCCGACCGCGACCTCGCCGCGGACGACGCGGGCGCCCGCGTCCCCGAGCTCGAGCACCTGGCCGTCCACGAGCACGTCGTGGTCCGGGACGCCCTCGGCGACCGCGTGCGCCGCGTGGCGCGCCAGGTGGCGGAACTCGCCGTGGATCGGGACGAAGTGGGCGGGGCGTGCGAGCGCGACGAGCCGGCGCTGCTCCGCCTCCTGCGCGTGGCCGGAGACGTGGAGCGGGCGGAGCCCCTCGTACGCGACCTCCGCGCCGCGCCGGCAGAGCTCGTTCACGACGTGGCCGACCGCGACCTCGTTCCCCGGGATGAAGCGCGACGACAGGACGACGAGGTCGCCCGGCGCGACCTCGAGGTCCGGGTGCTCGCCGCGCGCGAGCCGCGCGAGGGCGCTGCGCGGCTCCCCCTGGGTGCCCGTCGTGAGCACGCACAGCTCGCGCGGCGGCAGCGCCCGCGCCTCCGGGAACCCGACCGGCATCCAGGCGGGCAGGTCGAGGTACCCGAGCTCCTGCGCGAGGCGGACGTTCGCCTCCATCGAGCGCCCCAGCAGCGCGATCCTCCGCCCGAACGCGCGCGCCGCGTTGGCGATCTGCTGGATCCGGTGGACGTTGGAGGCGAAGCAGGCGACGAAGACCCGGCCGCGCGCCCGCTCGAACATCTCCTCGAGCGCGGGGCCCACCTCGGACTCGGAGAGCGAGCTGCCGGCGCGCTCCGCGTTCGTCGAGTCGGACAGGAGGAGCCGGACCCCTTCCCGCCCGAGCGCCTCGACGCGCGCGAGGTCCATCCCGGGGCCGCCGACGGGGCGCGGGTCGATCTTGAAGTCGCCGGAGTGGAGCAGCGTGCCCTGCGGCGTGCGGAGGGCGAGGCCGCACGCGTCGGGGATCGAGTGCGTGACGGAGAAGAACTCGGCGGAGATGGGGGACGCGTCGCCCGCCCCCCGCGCCTCGCCGGGCCGCACCTCCCGCAGGTCGGCGGTGACGCCCGCCTCCTGCAGGCGCGGGCGGAGGAGGGCGAGGGTGAACCGCGTCCCGTACACCGGGACCGGCACGTCCCGGAGCAGGAACGGGAGCGCGCCGATGTGATCCTCGTGGCCGTGGGTGAGGAAGACCGCGCCGACCTGCTCGCGCCGCTCGCGGATCCAGGAGAGGTCCGGGGCGATCACGTCCACCCCGACCGGCTCGTTCGGGAACATGATCCCGCAGTCGACGATCGCGATCCGGCCGTCGCACTCGACGGCCATGCAGTTCATGCCGATCTCGCCGAGGCCGCCGAGCGGGACGATGCGGACGGGGGCTGCCACCGACCGAATCTACCGCCGCCCGGGGCGGACCGCAGCGCCTCGTCCCGCCCCGGCGGGCGAGGACGCGGGGCGCTCGCGACCGCGAGGGGTGTTGGGATAGGCTCCCCGACCGCCGTGTCGCGCCAGGTCCTCGCGCTCCTCCTCGCCGCCGCCCTCGCGCGCGCGCTCGCCCCCGCCCGGGCGGCCGCCGCCGACGAGGCCCCCGCGCGCGCGGAGGTGGTCGCGCTGCGCTTCGCCTGGCCCGCGGCCGCGCGCGCGAAGGTGACGTACCGGCGCACGCGGCTGCGCACCGGGCAGCCGACGGGGACGTTCACGGCGCGCTACGAGACCGTCGCGGAGGGAGCGCCCGAGGGGCTCCGGGTCGCGACGCGGGGGACCACCTGGCGGGGCGACCTCCCGTTCGCCCCCGCGCTCGCCCGCGACGCCATCCGCGCGTCGGAGCAGGTCGTGCAGCGGATTCGCCCGGCGGGGGAGTTCGTCGCGCTCGAGGGCGTCGAGGCGCTCCGGCCGGTGCTCGCCCGGGTCCTCGACGACGCGCGGGTGCCGCCGGAGCAGGCGGAGCGGGCGCTCGCGCTCGCGCTCGCCGCGGCGCGCGCGGACGCGGAGGAGCTCTGGAACCTCGCGGTGGGCTTCTGGACGGGGGCCGACCTCAGGCTCGGCGAGACCTACGCGATGCAGTCCGAGGCGGAGCTCCCGCTCCTGCCCGGCGCGCGCGTCTCGCAGGCGGTGGAGTTCGGGGTGCGGCTCCGCGTGCCCTGCGCCGCGGCCGAGCGGGTCCCCCGCTGCGTCGAGGTCGTGCTGCGGTCCGTCCCCGACCGGGCGGCGCTCGAGGCCGCGGCGCCGGCGCTCCTCGCGCGCCTCCTCCCGGCGGGGGCGGCGCCGCCCGCGGAGGCGGCGAAGGACCTCACCGCGGAGCGCGCGCTCGTGCTCGTGACGGACCCCGCGACCCTCCTCCCGCGCCGGATGGTCTGGACGAAGGCGGTGAGGCTCGGGGGCGGCGACCGCGCCCCACCGGTCGCCGAGCAGGTCGACCGGTCGGAGTGGGACTACCGCTGGCTCCCGCCCGCGCCGCCCGCCCGCCCCGGCGGGAAGCGGCGCGCGCCGCCGGCGCGGACGCTATCTCCCCCTCCGCCACCCGCATGACCAATCTCCTCGCCGATCTGAACGACGCGCAGCGCGAGGCCGTGCTCCACGGCGACGGGCCGCTCCTCGTCCTCGCGGGGGCCGGGAGCGGGAAGACGCGCGTCATCGTCCACCGGATCGCGCGGCTCGTCTCGGAGGAGGGCCTCGTCCCGTGGAGGATCCTCGCCGTCACCTTCACGAACAAGGCGGCGGGCGAGATGCGGGAGCGCCTGGCCGCCCTGCTCGGCCCCTCGGCGGGCGAGCTGTGGGTCCAGACCTTCCACGCGTTCGGGGCGCGCTTCCTCCGCCGCGAGGCGGCGCGGGCGGGGCTCTCGCAGTCGTTCCCGATCTACGACGACGACGACCAGCTCCGGCTCGTGAAGGGGATCCTCGCGGAGCTGGGCGCCGACGACGGGGAGACGCTGACGCCCCGCCAGGCCCTCTCCCGGATCGACCAGTGGAAGGGGCTCGCGCTGCGCCCCTCCGAGACGCGCCCCGGCGAGTACGACGTCGAGGGCCAGCTGGCGCGCGAGGTCTACGTCCGCTACGAGGCGGCCCTCGCGCGCGCGGGGGCGGTCGACTTCGGCGACCTCCTCCTGCGCCCGGTGCGGCTGCTCGAGCAGGACGAGGCGCTCCACGCGCGCTGGTCGGCGCGCTTCGAGCACCTGCTCGTCGACGAGTTCCAGGACACGAACCCGGTGCAGTACCGGCTGCTGCGGCTCCTCGCGGGGACGCGCGGGAACATCTGCGTGGTCGGCGACGACGACCAGGCGATCTACCGCTGGCGTGGCGCGAACGTGGAGAACATCCTCGGGTTCGACGCGGACTTCCCGGGCGCGCGCGTCGTGAAGCTCGAGCGGAACTACCGCTCGACCCGGAACGTCCTCGACGCCGCGTACGCGGTCATCTCCCACGCGGCCCGCCGGCGCGAGAAGCGGCTCTGGACCGAGGAGGGGCCCGGAGACCCTCTCGCCCTCGTCGTCGGCCAGGACGAGCACGACGAGGCGGAGCGGATCGGGCGGGTCGTCGCGCACGAGCGCGCCCGCGGGACGCCCGGGGACGAGATCGCCGTGCTCTACCGCACGAACGCGCAGTCGCGGCCCATCGAGGCGGCGCTCCGCGCGGCGCGGATCCCCTACGTGATCGTCCGCGGCACCTCCTTCTACGAGCGCGCCGAGGTGAAGGACGCGGCGGCCTACCTCCGGCTCTCGCTGGAGCCGCGGAGCGATCTCGACCTCGATCGCATCGTGAACAAGCCGCCGCGCGGCATCGGCGAGAAGACGGTGGACCGCCTCCACGCCCACGCCCGCGCCCGCGGCGTCTCGCTCTACGACGCGCTCGCCGAGGTGGACGCCGTCGAGGGGCTGAAGCCCGCCGCGCGGCGGGCGCTCGCGGCGCTCCGGGAGGTCCTCGCCGGCCTCGCGCGCGACGTCCCCGCGCTCGACGCGGGGGTCGCGGTGCAGGAGGTGCTCTCGCGGACGGGGCTCCTCGCGCGGCTCGAGGCGGAGCGGACCGACGAGGCGACGGAGCGGGCGGAGAACCTCGTGGAGCTCGTCGCCGCCGCGCGCGAGTTCGACGAGGCGTTCGCCGGCGTCCCGCCGCCCCGCGACCCGGAGGAGCCGGTCCCGCCGCCGCTCGCGCGCTTCCTCGAGCAGATCGCGCTGCTCGGCGACGCGGACCAGGAGACGCCGGAGGGGCGCGTCGCGCTCATGACGCTGCACGCCGCGAAGGGGCTCGAGTTCACCGCGGTCGTCCTCTCCGGGCTCGAGGAGGGGACGTTCCCGCGCGCGCCGTGGGGCGACCCGTCGCCCAGGGAGGAGGCGGAGGCGTACGACGAGGAGCGGCGGCTCTGCTACGTCGGCATGACCCGCGCGAAGCGGCGGCTCACCCTCTCGCTGGCGCGACGGCGCATGGGGTACGGAGAGGGCGGCCCGTCCTGGCGCGCGATGGAGCCGTCGCGGTTCCTGTCCGACCTGCCCCCGGAGCTCTTCGGGGCGGCGGTCGCCCGCGAGGTCCGGGCCCGCGACGCGGCGCCCCGCGCGCCGCTCATCCGGCGCCACCCGGGCGCGCTGCCGGAGGAGCCGCACATCGAGCTCGACCCCTCCGCCGCGACGCCGCTGCGCGAGTCGCCGGCGGGCGCCGCGCGGGCGGCGGCGCGCGGCGAGCCGGTCGTCGAGTACGAGTTCGACCAGCGGCCGGAGGCGGGGCGGCCGTACGCGCGCGGCGACGCCGTCGTGCACCCCTCGCTCGGCGCGGGGATCGTGCTCGGCTGCGACGGCGCGGGCGGCGACGCGAAGGTGACGGTCCGGTTCGACGCGGGCGAGAAGCGGGTGCTCGCGCGCTTCCTCGGGCGCGGCGACTGAGCCGTGGAGCCGGGGTCCGTCCTCCTCGAGTTCGACGGCGTCGCGCCGGGGCCGCTCGCGTTCGGCGCGCCGCGCACGGTCCTCGCCGCGCGCACCCTCGCCGAGGTCCCGCGCGTGCTCGCCGCGGTGGACGCCGAGACGGCGCGCGGCCGCTGGGCGGCGGGGCTCCTCGCCTACGAGGCCGGGCCCGCGCTCGACCCGGCGCTGCGCGCGCGCGCGCCCGGAGCCCTGCCCCTCGCGTGGTTCGGGATCCACGACGCCCCGCTCGCCCCTGCGCCGGCGGCCACCGGCGGGCGCGCGACCCTGGGGCCGCTCGTGCCGGACGTGGACCGGGCCTCGTACCTCGCCGCCGTGGAGCGGATCCGGGAGCGGATCGCCCGCGGCCAGGTGTACCAGGTGAACCACACGCTCCGGCTGCGCGGCCGCTTCGACGGGGACCCGGTCGCGCTCTACCGCCGACTCCGCGACGCGCAGGGCGGCGGGCTCGGCGCGCTCGTGCACCTCGGCGATCGGGTCGTCGTGTCCGCCTCGCCGGAGCTCTTCCTCGAGCGGCGGGGAGAGACCGTCCGCGCGCGGCCGATGAAGGGGACCGCCCGCCGCGGCCGCTTCGAGGAGGAGGACCTCGCGCTCGCCGCGGGGCTCGCCGCCTCCCCGAAGGAGCGCGCCGAGAACGTCATGATCGTGGACCTCGTCCGGAACGACCTCGGGCGCGTCGCCCTGCCCGGCTCGGTCCGGGTCGCGAGCCTGCTCGAGCTCGAGCGCTATCGGACCGTCCACCAGCTCACGTCCACGGTCGAGGCGCGGCTGCGTCCGGGCGTCGGGCTCGGCGCCCTGCTCGCCGCGACCTTCCCGTGCGGCTCCGTCACCGGGGCGCCGAAGGCGATGGCGACGCGGGTGATCGCGGAGGAGGAGGTCGCGGCGCGCGGCGCCTACTGCGGCGCGATCGGGTTCGTCGGGCCGGGAGGTGACGGCGCGTTCAACGTCGCGATCCGCACGGTCGAGCTCGACCTCGCGAAGGGCGAGGCGGTCGTGGGCGTCGGGGGCGGGATCACGTGGGAGTCCGACCCCGCCGGGGAGTGGGAGGAGGCGCTCGCGAAGGCGGCGTTCCTCTCCGCGTCCCTGCGCGCCGTTCGAGCTCGTGGAGACGCTCCGGCTCGAGGCGGGGAGCTACCCGCTCCTCCCGCGCCACCTCTCGCGGCTCGCCGCCTCCGCGCGCCACCACGGGTTCGCCCTCGACCGGCCCGAGCTCGACCGCGCGCTCCGGCGCGAGGCGGAGGCCGCGCCGGGGGGAGCAGGCCGGGTGCGGCTCCTCCTGTCGCGGACGGGCGCGGTCCGCACCGAGCGCGCGCCGCTGCCGGCACCCCCGGCGGCGCCGTTGCCCGTCGCGCTCGCCGCGCGCCGCGTCTCGCGGCGAGACCCCACCCTGTTCCACAAGACCACGCTGCGCGGCCTCTACGACGCGGCCCGCGCGGAGCGGCCGGACGCGTTCGACGTGCTGCTCGCGAACGAGGAGGGCGAGCTGACCGAGTTCACGATCGGGAACCTCGTCGTCGAGCTCGACGGCGAGCTCGTCACGCCGCCGCGGGAGGCGGGGCTGCTCGCGGGGGTGATGCGCGCCGAGCTCCTCGCGCGAGGCGAGGTCCGCGAGCGCCCCGTCCGAGTCGCCGACCTGGCGCGCGCCCGCTCCGTCTGGCTCGTGAACGCGGTGCGGGGCCGCGTCCCGGTCCGCCTCGTCCCGTAGCGTCGGGACGCGCCGGTGGGGAGGCGCCGCGCGGGGGAGCCGGGCGTATCATCCCGGCATGGCCCCCTCCCACGCCGGACGCCTCCCGGCCGTGACGGACGAGCTGCTCCGCGCGCTCCCGAAGACGGATCTCCACTGTCACCTCGACGGCTCGCTCCGGCTCGCGACGGTGCTCGACCTCGCGGAGCAGCAGAAGGTCCGCCTCCCGGCGGACACGCCCGAGGGGCTCGCCAGGGCGATCCACATGGGCGAGACCTGCGCGTCCCTCGAGGACTACCTCGTCGCCTTCGACGTGACGCTCGCGGTGCTCCAGACGGAGGAGGCGCTCTTCCGCGCCGCGTACGAGCTCGCGACCGACTGCGCCGCCGAGAACGTGCGCTACCTGGAGGTCCGCTACTCCCCCGTCCTCCACACGCGCCAGGGGCTGAAGCCGACCACGATCGTGGACGCGGTGCTCCAGGGGCTCCGGCAGGCGAAGCGCGAGTCGGGCATCAAGTCGCACGTCATCATCTGCGGGATCCGGCACATGGACCCGCAGACCTCCGTCCGCCTCGCGGAGCTCGCGGTCGCCTACAAGGGGAACGGCGTCGTCGGCTACGACCTCGCCGGCGCGGAGGAGGGTCACCCGGCCCGCCAGCACCGCGAGGCGATCCAGCTCATCCTCGACAACAACGTGAACGTCACCATCCACGCGGGCGAGGCGTACGGCCCCGACTCGATCGCCCAGGCGGTCCACAAGTGCGGCGCCCACCGGATCGGTCACGGCGTGAGGCTGCGGGAGAACGGCGATCTCCTGAACTACGTGAACGACCACCGCATCCCGCTCGAGATGTGCCCGTCGTCGAACGTGCAGACGGGCTCGGTCGCCGGGTTCGCGAGCCACCCGCTCAAGTTCTACTTCGACTTCGGGCTCCGGGTGACGGTGAACACGGACAACCGGCTCATCACCGACACGAGCGTCACGAAGGAGCTCGCCATCGCGCACCGCGAGATGGGCTTCACGGTGGAGGATCTCTGCACCATCCTCGTGCAGGGGTTCAAGAGCGCCTTCCTCCCGTTCCGGGAGAAGCAGGACCTGCTCCGCGCCGCGAACGCGGAGATCGCGGAGGTCCTCGCGCGGTTCGCCGGCCCTCGCCAGGTGACCGTGCCGGCCCCCTGACGCGGTGCTCCGCCGCACGCCGCTCGCCGACGCGCCGCGGCGTATGATGCGCGCGTGACCGCGCGCGTCCGGTACCGGAGCCCGCTCGGCGTCCTCTCGATCGAGGCCGCCGACCAGGGCGTGCTCGGGCTGACGTTCGCCGATCGCGGGCCGTCGCGGGCGGGCCTGTCGGCCCGCGCCCGCGTCCACCTCGACGTCGCCCGGGAGGCGCTCGACGCGTACTTCGCCGGTCGCCCGGCGCGGCTCCCTCACCTCGACCTGCGGGGCACGGCGTTCCAGCTCGCGGTGTGGGAGGCGCTCCGGGAGATCCCGTGGGGCGAGGTGAGGACCTACGGCGAGATCGCGCGGGCGCTCGGCCGGGTCGGCGGCGCGCGCGCGGTGGGCGGCGCGAACCACGAGAACCCGATCGCGATCCTGATCCCGTGTCACCGCGTGGTCCAGGCGGGCGGTGGGCTCGGCGGCTACGCAGCCGGCGTCGGAGTGAAGCGCTGGCTGCTCGCGCACGAGATCGCGCACGCGCCCGCGCTGCGGCTCGGCTGAGGGCCCCTCTCGGGCCCCCGCTGCCTCCCGCCCGATCGCTTCCTTGCCCCGTTTCGGGCCGGTGCGTAGCATCGACCCATCCCGCACTGCCGAGGTTCCGATGCCGAAGCTCCTCGCGATGATCCTCGCCGGCGGCGAAGGGCGCCGCCTCGACCCGCTCACGCGCGAGCGCGCCAAGCCCGCCGTTCCGTTCGGCGGCCGCTACCGCATCGTCGACTTCGTCCTCTCGAACTTCGCGAACTCCGGCATCCTGAAGATGAAGGTGCTCGTGCAGTACAAGTCGGAGTCGCTGAACGCGCACATCCAGCGCGGCTGGCGCCTCACCGCGCTCCTGAACGAGTACGTCGAGATCGTGCCGGCGCAGATGCGCGTCGGGCCGAAGTGGTTCGAGGGCTCCGCGGACGCGATCTACCAGAACCTCAACATCATCACCGACGAGGAGCCGGAGCACACCTTCGTCTTCGGCGCCGACCACGTCTACCGCATGGACGTGCGCCAGATGCTCGACTTCCACCTCGATCGCAAGGCGGACCTCACGGTCGCGGCGATCCCGATCCCGATCGAGGAGGCGGGCGAGTTCGGCATCATCGAGGTCGACGCGGAAGGCCGGATGATCGGCTTCGTCGAGAAGCCGAAGAGCGGCGCGAAGACGATGCCGGGCGACCCGACGCGCTGCCTCGCGTCGATGGGCAACTACATCTTCACGACCGACGCCCTCGTGCAGGAGATCGTGCGCGACGCCGGCGACTCGAAGAGCGTCCACGACTTCGGGAAGTCCATCGTCGCCTCGATCTGGGAGCGGAAGCGGGTCTACGTCTACGACTTCGCGAAGAACACGGTCCCGGGCCAGGGCGAGAAGGAGCGCGGCTACTGGCGCGACGTCGGATCGCTGGACGCCTACTTCCAGGCGAACATGGACCTCGTCGCGGTCGACCCGATCTTCTCCCTCTACAACGACCTGTGGCCCATCTACACGATCCAGCACAACCAGCCGCCGGTGAAGTTCGTGTTCAACAACGCGCGGGAGAACCGGGTCGGGCGCGCGACCGACTCGCTCGTGTCGGAGGGCTGCATCATCTCCGGCGGGCACGTCCACCACTCGATCCTGTCCCCGAAGGTGCGCGTGAACAGCTACGCGTACATCGAGGACTCGATCCTGTTCGAGAACGTGACCATCGGCCGCCACTGCCGGATCCGCCGGGCGGTCATCGACAAGCACGTCGAGATCCCGCCGCACACGACGATCGGCTACGACCTCGACAAGGACCGCAAGCACTTCCACGTGACCGAGAGCGGGATCGTCGTCATCCCGAAGGGGATGCGGATCGAGGGTTCGCGGGGCCGGTAGCGCCGGTTCAGCGCTGCCCGTGGACGACGCGCTCCGCCTTGTTGAAGGCGATGGCGAGATCGACCGGCTTCTCGAGCACGTCGAACGCGCCGAGCTCGAGGAGCAGGTCGCGCACGTTCTGATCGCCGCCGAGCGCGGTCACCACCAGCACCGGGATCATCGCGGTCCTGGGGTTCGCCTTGAGCTGCTTCAAGACGTCGCGCCCGTCGACCTTCGGCATCGCGACGTCGAGCATCAGGAGATCGGGCGGCTCCGACACCGCGGCGACGAGCGTCTCCGCGCCGTCCCGCGTGATGACGACCTGGTGGCCCCGGCTCTGCGCGTAGGCGGTGTACAGCCGCGCGACGGCGGGGTCGTCCTCGGCGACCAGGATCCGGAGCGGCGGTGCGACCTCGCGCGACATGGCAAGCGAGCATACGCCTCGCGGGGTGCTCGCGGGAGGGCCCGGGCGATCCCGGCGCGGGATGTCGGTGCGCGGCCGACCCTCCATCGGGGCCGCGCCGGTTCCCTCGCCGCGCAGGAGGCGTGACGGGCGGCGCCCGCGGGCTTATAAGGCGGCGCCATGACGCCGAGATCGCTCGCGGTCGCCCTGCTGCTCGCCCTCGTCCCGCTCCCCGCTCCGCGCGCCGCCCCGGCGCCCGCGCCCGCCGCGGCGGCCCCGGCGCCCGCGACGACGCCCGAGCTCCCCTACCAGATGTTCAAGCTCGCGAACGGGCTCACCGTGATCGTCCACGAGGATCACACGAACCCGATCGTCGGCGTCCACGTGCAGTACGACGTCGGCGCGAAGGACGAGAAGCCGGGCCGGACCGGGTTCGCGCATCTCTTCGAGCACCTGATGTTCCAGGGGTCGGAGCACCTCCCGAAGGGCCTGGCGGACCGGCTCATCGAGGCCGCCGGCGGAGACACCAACGGCTCGACCTCCCAGGACACGACCCAGTACTGGCAGCAGGCGCCCTCGAACGCCGTCGAGCAGATGATGTACGTCGAGTCCGACCGGATGGGCTTCCTCCTGCCGACGCTCACGCAGGACAAGCTCGACAACCAGCGGGAGGTCGTGCGGAACGAGCGGCGCCAGAGCTACGAGATGCGCCCGTACGGCCTCGCGTACGAGCAGATCATCGGGAACCTCTGGAACGCGGAGTTCCCCTACCACTGGATGCCGATCGGCTCCCACGAGGACCTCCAGAAGGCGAGCCTCGAGGACGTCCGCGACTTCTTCAGGCGGTTCTACGGACCGGAGAACGCGGTGCTCGCGATCGCGGGCGACGTCGACACCGCGAAGGTGCGCGCCCTCGCGGAGAAGTGGTTCGGCACGATCCCCGGGAAGCCGTCCCCCACCCACCTGAAGCCGGAGCCGGTGCCGCTCCGGGAGGAGCGGCGCGTGTCGATGGACGACCGCGTGCAGCTGCCGCGGCTGTACATCGCCTGGCAGACGCCCCAGGTGTTCGCGCCGGGGGACGCCGCGCTCGACCTCGCCGGCCAGGTCCTCTCCGACGGGAAGAGCGCGCGCCTCGTGAAGCGCCTCGTGATGGACGAGCGGATCGCGCAGGACGTCTCGGCGGGCCAGATGAGCCAGACGCTCGGCTCGATGTTCCTGGTCGTCGCGACGCCGAAGCCCGGCGTCACGCTCGCGCGGCTCGAGAAGGAGATCGACGAGGAGCTCGCGCGGCTCGCGGCCGAGCCGCCCGCGCCGGTGGAGCTCGAGCGCGCGAAGAACAAGCTCGAGGCCGGGGCGATCTTCGGGCTCGAGCCGGTCGGCGGGTTCGGAGGCCGGGCCGCGACGCTCGCCGGCTACTACCTCCGCACCGGAGACCCGGGCTACCTCGCCCAGGACCTCGCGCGCTACCGGGATGCGACCGGCGCGGACGTTTCGGCCGCGGTCCGGACGTACCTGCGCAAGGACGCCCGCGTCGTCCTGTCGGTGGTCCCGCGCCCGCTGCCGGGCCGCGGGGCCGCCGCGCCCGCGCCTGCCGCCGCCGTGAAGGGGGAGTCTCGATGAGCCGCCTCGTGAAGAGCCCTGCCGCCGTCGCGCTCCTGCTCGCCGTCGCCGCGGCCTGCGCCGGGCCGCGGAAGGAGGCGCCTCCGTCCGCCGCCTCGCCCGCGGCGTCCGCGCAGGCCGGGGCCGCCGCGCCGTCGGCCGCGGCGCCCGCCGGGCCGGACCGCTCGAAGCCGCCGGAGAACGGGCCGCCGCCCGAGCTCCGCGTCCCCGCGCAGAAGAAGTTCAAGCTGTCGAACGGCCTCGCGGTGCGGCTCGTCGAGTACCGGCGGCTCCCGATCGTGGCGCTGAACCTCGTGGTCGACGCCGGCGCGTCGCGGGACCCGCAGAAGCAGCCCGGGCTCGCGAGCTTCACCGCCTCGATGATGACGGAGGGGACGAGATCCCGCAGCGCGACCGCGATCTCCGACGAGGCCGGGTTCCTGGGCGCGTCGCTCAGCGCCGGCGCGTCGGTGGACTCGGCGGCGCTCTCCGGCGCGACGCTCGCGCGCCACCTGCCGCGGTTCCTGAAGCTCTTCGCGGACGTCGCGATGAACCCGGCGTTCCCGAAGGCCGACTTCGAGCGCGTGCAGGACGAGCGGCTCGTGACGCTCCTGCAGCAGCGCGATCAGCCGCAGGCGATCGCGTCGAAGGCCTTCCAGCCGGTGTTCTGGGGCGCTCACCCGTACGGCCACTACTCGCTCGGGACCGAGGAGTCCGTGAAGGCGACGCGCCCGAGGGATCTCGCCGCGTTCCACGACCGCTTCTGGCGGCCCGCGAACGCCGAGCTGGTCGTGGTCGGCGACGTGTCCGAGGCGGACCTGCGACCGCTCCTCGAGCAGAGCCTCGGCGCGTGGAAGGCGGGGAAGGCCGCGGCCCCGCTCGCGCCCGCGCCCGCCGCCTCGCCGCACCGCACGGTCGTGCTCGAGAAGGCGGACGCGCCGCAGTCGTACATCCTGCTCGGCCTGCCGGGGCTGCGCCGCTCGTCCGACGACTACGTCACGAGCACGGTCGCGTTCCAGGTGCTCGGCGGCGGGATGGCCTCGAGGCTCTTCCGGAACCTGCGCGAGGACAAGGGGTACACTTACGGTGTCTACGCGCGCGGTGACGCGCGGAAGCTCGGCGGCGCGAGCTTCGTCGTCGGGAGCGTGAAGGCGGAGGTGACCGGAGCGGCGCTGAAGGAGCTCCTCTCCGAGGTGCGGCGGCTGCGGGACGAGCCCGTCCCCGCGGGAGAGCTCGAGGACGCGAAGGCCGCGCTCGTGCTCGGCCTCCCGGCGGACTTCGCCACGGCCGGCGCGACCGCGTCGCGGGTGGCCGATCTCGCGGTGCACGGGCTGCCGGACGACTACTGGAACCGGTACGCCGACCACGTGCGCCAGGTCACGCCGGAGGACGTCCGCCGCTTCGCGGCGACGTACCTCGATCCCTCGAAGCTCACGCTCCTGATGGTCGCGCACCCGGACACGGTCAAGTCGCAGCTCGCCGGGTTGCCGCTCGGGCCCGTCGAGGTCCGGATGGCTCCGCCCTCGGCCGGCGCGCCGAAGGCGGCGAGGGCGCCCGCTGCGCCGCCGCCTCCCTGAAGTCCGGGGCTCGGCCGCCGAGGGGACGCGCGGAATGCACCGGGTCCACCCAGGGACCCGGATGAGAGCCCAGCCAGCTGCTCTGGGTCGTGGCGAGGGCGAGCGGCGTGTCGGCGGTCCGGGGTACACTCGGGCGCCCGGCTGTTGCCGCGCGCCCATGGCCCAACTGAAGAACGAGTTCTCCTGGTCGAAGTCGCGGCACGAGAAGTTCCGGGACTGCGCACGCTCGTACTTCTTCACGTACTACGGCAGCTGGGGCGGCTGGGAGGCGCCCGCCGGCTCGCGAATCCGCGAGCTGTACGTCCTGAAGAAGCTCTCGTCGCGCTGGCAGTGGGGCGGCTCCCTCGTCCACGACGCGCTGAAGCGCGCCCTCTCGCGCGCAAAGGGCACGGGCGAGCTGCCCGCGCTCGACCGCGTCCTCGAGCAGACCCGCGCGAAGGCGCGCGCCGAGTGGGCGGGCTCTCGCGAGAAGACCTACTGGCGCGAGTCCTCCCGCATCGTCGGCCTCGTCGAGCACGAGTACGGCGAGGCGGTCGCGGACGCCGAGTGGAAGCGGCTGTTCGAGCAGGTCGTGGAGGGCTCGCTCCGGGCCTTCTGGGCGAGCCCGGTGCTCGAGGAGATCCGCCGGACGCCGCGGGAGCGCTGGCTCACGGTGGACGAGCTCGACTCGTGGCTCTTCGAGGGCACCAAGATCTGGGTCGCGATCGACTTCGCGTACCGTGACGCGGAGGGTCGCGTCCACGTGCTCGACTGGAAGACCGGGAAGGAGCGCGGCGTCGATCACGTGCAGGTCGGGGTCTACGCGCTGTACGCACAGCAGAAGTGGCGCGTCCCGGTCGAGGCGGTCGTCGGCGGGCTCGTCTACCTCGCCGGGAACGGCACGACGGCCGGCGAGCGGGTCTCCGTCGCGGCGGACGCGCCCGCCCTGGCCGCGTGCACGGACGCGATGCGCAGCTCGATCGCCGCGATGAAGGCGACCCTCGACGACGCGGCCGGCAACGTCGCGCGCGAGGAGGGGTTCCAGAAGCTCGAGAACCCCGAGGACTGCCGCCGGTGCCCGTTCCGCCGGCCCTGCGGACGACTGTGAGCGGGTGCCTCCGGGCTCAGCGCGAGGAGCCGCTTCGCGAGCCGCACCGCCTCGAGCGCTCCCCCGGGGAGCGGGACCGTCACGGTCCGCGTCCCCGCGAAGCCGCGCGACCGGTAGAACGCGAGCCCGCTCCGCGCCGCGCGCACGGTGAGCCTCTCCACTCCGCGCCGACGCGCGAGCGCCTCGATCCGCGCGAGCAGCGCCGCCCCGATCCCGCGGCGACCGGCGCTGGGCCTCACGAACAGGGCCGTCAGCTCCGCGCCCCGGAGCGCCGCGTACCCGACGAGCCGCCCGCGCCGCTCCGCGGCGAGGACCGTCTCGCCGCCCGCGGTCATCGCCCACGCGTGGTACAGCGCCGGGAGCGAGGCCCACGCCGCCAGCGTCCGGCGCGGGGTAGGTCCCCGGAGTGACCCCGCGGATCGAGGCGCGCATCACCGCGGCGAGCGCGGGCGCGTCGGACGGCCGCGCTCGCCGGATCCGGACCGCCGCCGCCTGCGGGCGCGCCTCGCGGCCCCGCCCTCCGCTCACGCCTTCTCGTCCTTCTCGACGAGCCCGTACCGCGCGAGCTTCTCGTACAGGGTCGAGCGGTGGATCCCCGCGAGCTCGGCGGCCTTCCCGACGCTCCCGCCCGCCTCGCGCAGGACGTCCTCGAGGAACTTCCGCTCCCAGGCGTCGCGCGCGCGCCGGTACCGTCCCTCGTTCGCGCTCGCCGTCGCGTCGTGCGCCGCCGGCGTGAGCTCCGGCGGCAGGTCCGCGAGGGTGATCGCCTCCCCGCGCGCGAGGAGGAGCCCGCGCTCGATCGCGTGCTCGAGCTCGCGGATGTTCCCGGGCCAGGAGTGGTCGATGAGCGCCCTCATCGCGTCCGCGTCGGGCCGGAGCGGGGGGCGCGACAGGCGCAGCGCGTGCTTCTTCACGAGGTGCTCGACGAGCAGCGGCACGTCCTCGCGCCGCTCGCGCAGCGGCGGGAGGCGCAGCGGGACCACCCGCAGCCGGAACCACAGGTCCTCCCGGAACTTCCCCTCCTTCACGCTCCGCTGCAGGTCCTCGTTCGTCGCCGCGATCACCCGGACGTTCGCCTTGCGCGCCTTCCGGCTGCCGACCGGGATGTACTCCCCGTCCTGCAGCACGCGCAGGAGCTTCGGCTGGAGCGACGGCGGGAGGAGCCCGACCTCGTCGAGGAACAGCGTCCCGCCCTCCGCCTCGGCGAAGAAGCCCGTGCGCGTCTGGTCGGCGCCGGTGAACGCGCCCTTCTCGTGCCCGAACAGCTCCGACTCCGCGAGGTTCTCCGGGATCGCGCTCATGTTGAGCGCGACGTACGGCCCCGCCGAGCGCGACGAGAGCGCGTGCGCGGCCCGGGCGAGGAGGTCCTTGCCGGTCCCCGACTCGCCCTCGATCAGGATCGGCACGTCGGACGGCGCGATCCGCTCGAGGATCGAGACGACGTCCTTCATCGCCTGCGACTTCCCGATGATCCCGTGGACGCTGAACTCCTTCGACAGCGCGCTCCGGAGCTGGGCGTTCTCGCGGCGGATGCGCCCGTGCTCGACCGCGCGCGCGACCACGATCTCGAGCTCCTCGGGCTCGAAGGGCTTCTTGAGGTACTCGAACGCCCCCGCCTTCATCGCCTCGACCGCCGTCTCCACCGTCGCGAACGCGGTGACGAGGATCACCGGGATCTCCGGCACCTTCGCCTTGAAGCGGCGGAGCCCCTCGATCCCGTCGATCCCCGGCATCCTCAAATCCGTCACGATCGCGTCGAACGGCGCCCGGTCGAGCGCGGGGAGCGCCTCGGCGACGGACGGGAAGTCGAACACCGCGTAGCTCCGCCCGAGCACCCGCTTCACCATCTGGCGCGCGGAGTCGAGGTCGTCGACGACCATCAGGTTCGGCTTCTCGCTCACGCGTTGCCTCCCGCGGTCAGGGGCTCGGCCTCGGCGGGCGCGGCGGGCAGCCGGACCCGGAACGTGGCGCCCGTCCCCAGCTCGCTCTCGACCTCGACGCTCCCGCCGTGCGCCTCGGCCGCCTGCCGGACGATGGCGAGCCCGAGGCCCGTCCCCGCCGCCTTGGTCGTGAAGAACGGCTCGAAGACGTGGTCGCGCGTCGCCGGGTCGATTCCGGGGCCGGTGTCCGACACCTCGACCACCACGCCGTCGCCCTCGCGCCGCGCCCGCACCGAGAGCCGTCCGCCCGTGCCGCGCTCCTGCATCGCCTGGATCGCGTTCACGCACAGGTTCAGGAACGCCTGCCGGAGGAGCTCGGCGTCGGCGTCGACGAGCAGCCCCTCCTCGAGCTCCACCACCCGCTCGACGTTCGCCTGCGACGCCGCCGGCCCGACGACCTCCGCCGCCTCGCGCACGATGGGGTCGATGGGCTGCGGGTGCGGATGGACCGTGCGGGCGCGCGCGAACACGAGGAAGCGCTCGATGAGCCCGGCCGCCCGCCCGACCTCGCGCCGGATCGCCTCGACGTCGCTCTTCACCGGCGAGTCGCCGGGGAGCTCCCGGGCCGCGACGCTCGAGTAGCCGCGGATCACGTTGAGCGAGTTCCCGATCTCGTGGGCGAACCCGGCCGCGATCCCGCCGAGGGTGGCGAGGCGGTCCGCGCGCAGGACCTCGCGCGTCTTCTGCGCGACGCGCGCCTCGAGCTCGGAGATGAGCCGCTGGTTCTCGGTGCGCCGCTCCTCGAGCCGCCCGGACATGTGGTTGAACGCGCGGACGAGGTCCGCGAGCTCCTTGTCCTCCGGGGGATCGAGCCGGACGCCCCGCTCCTCTCCGAGCGACTCCGCCGCCGCGGCGAGCCGGACGAGCGGGCGCGTCACCTGGCGGATGAAGATCGCGGTGAGGACGTGGCCGAGCACGATCCAGAAGAACGCGACGACGCTCGCGCCCCACGCGAGATCGCGCGCGTTCCCGACGACCTCCTCGTGCGTGAACTCGACCGTCACCGCCCCCACCACGACTCCGTCGCGCAGGACCGGCGCGGACGCGAGGATCCCCTCCGGGCGGATGAGCCGCGAGAGCGCCTGCATCGGGAGGTCGACCGCCCGGAACTCCGACGGCGGCGCGCCGTCCGGACACGGATCGGCGGTGAGCGTGCGGCACGCGACCACCTTGCCGCTGCGGTCCACGACCCAGGCGCGCTCGAGCTGGCCGCTCCGGGTCAGGCTCTCCAGCACCGGCGCGAGCGCCTCGTCGCCGCCGCGGTCGAGGCCGTCCGCCCGGAGCCAGCGGGACGCCTCCGCCGCCGCGGTCGAGGCGAGGGCGGACCCCTCGCGCCGGAGCAGCTCCTGGCCGCGCTGCACCTCGCGCCAGAGCGCGACCGCGGTCACGCCCGACATCGCGAAGATGATCACCCCCGCGATGAGGACGAAGAGCTTGAGGCGGAGCGTCATCGCGGGCTCACGGAGGTCACCACGCCGACACCGGCAGCGGCGGCCGCGGCACGCCGCCGAACGAGTGGCACTCCCGGCAGGCCTTGCCGTGCGCGTGCTCGGGCGCGCTCGAGTGGCAGCGCAGGCACACGTCCTTCTCCGGGGTCCAGACGTGCGGCAGGTGGCAGTCGAGGCAGCGGCGGTGCGCGGCGTGGCGGTGGAGGCCCCCCTTCGCCATCTGCGCGGGCTTGTGGCACTCGCCGCACCCGACGAGCGTCTGCCCGTCCTTGGCGTGCGGCTTGTGGCAGGCGGCGCAGGACATCTCCATCGGGGCGCCGTGCTCCTTCATCGGCGCGTGGATGCCCTGGCGCGTGTGGCAGCGCAGGCAGTCGTGCCGGGTCGGGCGGAGGCCGGGCTCGTTGGTGAGGAACTCGTGGCAGGCGAAGCAGTGCAGCGCGTGCATCTTCTCGAGCCCGACCGCGTGCTCGCCGTGGCACTCCTGGCACTTCGAGGCGACGGGCTCGAACCCGTGCATGCTCGCCGCGTGGCAGCGCACGCACGAGATCTTCTTCTCCTCGTAGTGGATGCGGTGCCCCCGCGACCCGCCCACCTGCGGCCAGCGCGGGTCGTGGGAGAAGTGGCAGGACGCGCAGGCGCCGACCTCGACCTCCGCGTGCTGCCCCTTCGGCTTCTTCCCCGCGACGAACGCCCCGAGCATCGCGACGCCCTGGCGCGGCGACGAGTGGTGGCAGCGCTGGCACGCGACGGTCTTGTGGGTCCCGCCGAGCCACAGCGCGAACTCGGGCGAGGAGCGGTGGCAGGTGGCGCAGAGGCGCGGGTCCTCGTCCACGAACTTCTTGAAGCGGAGGAACCCGAGCACGGTCGCGATCGCGAGCACGGCGCCGACGGCGAGGAGGACGGTCTTCGCGGTGCTCGTGCGGCGGGGCATGCGGGGCTCCGATTGTAGCTTCCCCCGGACCCGGCGACGAATCCTCCCGAAACGCGGAAGGGCCGCGCAGTCGCCTGCACGGCCCCTCCCCTGCTGCGGCTCCGCTCCCGGCCCGGCTACTTGTCGCCGTCCGGCTTCAGGCGCTCGTACTCGAGCGGATGCTCGTGCTTCATCATCTCCACGGAGATGCGCCCGTTCAGCCACGCCCAGTTCATGGGGAAGATCGAGGGCTTCAGGTGCACGTTGTAGAAGTGCACGACGAAGAGGAAGAGGATCGCGAGGGTCGCCTCCTCGCCGTGGATGATGAGCGCCGCGGTGATGAGCCAGGACGGCGCCCAGCTCGCGAAGAACGCCGGGAACCAGAAGATGAAGCCGGTCCCCACCATCATCACGATGCCCCAGAACACCGCCCAGTAGTCGAACTTCTCCAGGTACATGTAGCGGTCGAACCTGGGCCGCTCCTTCGTGATCCCGAGCATGAAGAGGATGTTGTCCTTCATGTCCATGGCGTCCTTCGGCATCGGCAGCATCGAGAAGGGCAGCCGCTTCTTCGCCGCGAGGAACGTCAGGTAGAAGAGGTGGTAGACCGCCGAGAGGATGATGAGGACCGCGCCGACGCGGTGCCAGATCGCCGCCCCCTCCGCGCCGCCGAAGACCTTCATGAACGTGCGCGAGTAGCCCGCCGCGTCGGCGTCGCCCGCGCCGCGGAGCGGCCAGCCGGTGATGCCGAGGAGGATGACGCCGGAGAGCATGAACCAGTGCTGGATGCGCTGGTGGATGTCGAACCGCACCACGCTCTTCAGCGCGTCGGCGGAGGGGCCGTGCACCTTCTTCGAGAGGCGCTGGCGCAGCTCGTAGATGAAGTCGACGAGCACGTGGAACGCGAAGAAGAGGAGCGTGAGCGTCGTCAGGTACGAGAACGCCACGTGGATGATGTGCGGGACGACGTGCCCGCCCGTCTCCTGGATGGGCTTGTGCGCGATGAGCGCGGCGAAGCTGTCCGTCGCGTTCGTGTGGCAGCGCGCGCAGGTCTCCCTGCGCTGCGCGGCCGACACCGGCGAGGCCGGATCGGACTTCGAGACGATCGCGTGCGTGCCGCCCTGGGCCTTCGACGCCGAGTGGCAGCTCGTGCACACCGGGGCGAACTCGTTCCCCACGCGGGCGAGCCGGCCGTGGATCGAGTCGTGGTAGGTGATCGTCGCCTCGGGGTTCACGCCCGCGGCCTTCGCGAACTCCTCGTTCCCGTGGCACGCCTCGCAGCGCATCGCGATCGCGCGGCGGTCCGCGGGGACCTTCTGGCGCGCCGCCGCCTTCGGGTCGTAGGGGGCGAGCTTCTTCACCGCGTGGATCGAGCCGTGGCACGACGCGCAGGTCGGGCCGGCGACCTTCGTGTCCTCGCGCAGCCACTTCGAGTGGACGGAGCGCTGCCAGCCCCCCATCGCGTCGGCGTGCTCCATGTCGTGGCAGCCGGCGCAGGCGAGGAAGGCGCGCGGGGCCGTGACCTTCACGTCGTGGGTCTTCGCCTCCAGCTTCGCCTGCGGGCTCTTGCCGGCGGGCTCCTTCGGCCAGCGCGCCTTCTCGAGCCGGGCGACCATCGCCTTGTCCGCCCCGGAGAGCGCGGGGAGCTCCGCGTCGTGCGGCCCCATCGCGTATCCGGCGTGACAGTCGGTGCAGGACGCCTTGTCCGCGTGGACCGACGCCCCGAACGCGGTGAGGTCGACGGCGGGTGCGTCCTTGCCGTCGTGGCAGGAGACGCACGCGTCGGCTCCGCCGGGGAGCTTCGCCTCACCGCGCGCGGCGGTGGCGAAGAGGAGGGAAATCGCGAGGAAAGTGGTTCGCATAGGCTCGGTCCGCGGGTGCAACGGACATGCCCCTGCACCCGAAAAGGCCCGCATTGTAAGGGCCGAGAAAAACGAAGCTTTGATGCAGGTCACCGCCGCGATGGCCGCAGCCTTTGCACGAAACGCCGCAGGTGGCGAAAAGTCCTGCGCATTTGCGCGCGCGACGAAAAAAGGCTCCGGGCGCGGCATCATGCCGCACCCGGAGCCGGGCTTCCGGATGGCCGTTACTTCGCGGCGGACTCCTGGGCAGCGGGCCTGCGGACGGTGACGGCGGTGAGCGCGCCGACGGCGGCGCCGGCGGCGGCGCCGAGGACGGCGAAGAGGGAGCCGACCGCGACGACGCCCATGCCCATCCCGAAGACGATGAGGGCGCGGGGGAGGAGGGTGGCGGTGACGGGGGTGCCGAAGATCCCGCCGGCGAGGAGGAGGCCGGCGTAGCCGCCGTACAGCATCGCGGGGAGGAGGCCGACGGCGAGGAAGAGGGCGAGGCCGATGCCGGAGCCGACGAGGGTCGAGGTCTTCTTGTTCATGGCGTTCTCCTGGGACTGCGAGGTTTCGAGCCTTTGAGGGCCGCCACCGTGGCGCGCCGTCTTCACAGGAGCTTCATTGCAGCTACGCTGCCAACTCGAGGAGCCGGGAATCCGCGAGGTTGCGCGCGCACCTGTCGCGTTCTCCCGACAGCGCGCCGGGAGACGTCGACGGAGGCGTCGGGCGCGCCGCGCTCGGGCCTCGACGCGCGGACCCGCCGCGCGCCGGCCGGTCTACGGGACGACGTGCGAACGCGAAACGGGCCCGGCGAACTCGCCGGGCCCGTCGGACGACGGAGGTGCGTGTGCTCGCTTCGCCTACTTCGCGGCGGACTCCTGGGCAGCGGGCCTGCGGACGGTGACGGCGGTGAGCGCGCCGACGGCGGCGCCGGCGGCGGCGCCGAGGACGGCGAAGAGGGAGCCGACCGCGACGACGCCCATGCCCATCCCGAAGACGATGAGGGCGCGGGGGAGGAGGGTGGCGGTGACGGGGGTGCCGAAGATCCCGCCGGCGAGGAGGAGGCCGGCGTAGCCGCCGTACAGCATCGCGGGGAGGAGGCCGACGGCGAGGAAGAGGGCGAGGCCGATGCCGGAGCCGACGAGGGTCGAGGTCTTCTTGTTCATGGTGTTCTCCTGGGACTGCGAGGTTTCGAGCCTTTGAGGGCCGCCACCGTGGCGCGCCGTCTTCACAGGAGCTTCATTGCAGCTACGCTGCCAACTCGAGGAGCCGTGGAACCGCGAGGTTGCGCGCGCACCTGTCGCGTTCTCCCGACAGCGCGCCGGGAGACGTCGACGGAGGGGCTCTGCGGGGGGTGACGCGAGCCCGGAGGGGCTCGCGCGGCCGCTACGCGTGCGCGGTGACCTGCCGGAGGATGTCCAGCTCCTCGAGCGCCTTCCCCGCGCCGATCACGACGGAGGAGAGCGGGTCCTCGGCGAGGAACACCGGCAGGCCGGTCTCCTCGCGCAGCAGGACGTCGAGGTTCTTGAGCAGCGCGCCGCCGCCGGCGAGGACGATGCCGCGGTCCGCGATGTCGCCGGCGAGCTCGGGAGGCGTCCGCTCGAGCGTGACCTTCACCGCCTCGACGATGCCGTTGATGGGCTCGGAGAGCGCCTCGCGGATCTCGGAGGAGGTGACGGTGAGCGTGCGCGGGACGCCGGCGACGAGGTCGCGCCCCTTGATGTCCATCGTGAGCTCCTCCTCGGTCGGGTACGCGGTCCCGATGCCCATCTTGATGAGCTCGGCGGTGCGCTCGCCGATGAGGAGGTTGTACTTGCGCTTGATGTGCTGGATGATCGCCTCGTCCATCTTGTCGCCGGCGATGCGCACGGAGCGGCTGTACACGATGCCGCCGAGCGAGATCACCGCGACGTCGGACGTCCCGCCGCCGATGTCGACGATCATGTTGCCGGAGGGCTCGGTGATGGGGAGCCCCGCGCCGATCGCCGCCGCCATCGGCTGCTCGATGAGGTAGACCTCGCGGGCGCCCGCGCTCTCCGCGGCCTCGCGCACCGCGCGCTTCTCCACCTCGGTGATCCCCGAGGGGATCCCGATGATGATGCGCGGCTTCACGAAGCTCTTCCGGTTGTGCGCGGTCTGGATGAAGTACTTGAGCATCGCCGCCGTGACCTCGAAGTCGGCGATGACCCCGTCCTTCATCGGCCGGATGGCGACGATGTTGCCCGGGGTGCGCCCGAGCATCTCCTTCGCCTCCTTGCCCACCGCGAGGACCTTGCGGCCGCCTCGGGCGTCCTGCTGCACCGCGACGACCGAGGGCTCGTTCGACACGATGCCCATCCCGCGGATGTAGATGAGGGTGTTCGCGGTCCCGAGGTCGATCGCGAGATCGCGCGACATGATGTTGTGGAGCCAGTTGAGCACGGCGCGCGGACTATAGCAGGGGCACCCCCGCGAACAAGAGTCCTGCGCGAGCAGATTCGCGCCCGCCCCATCGCGTGCGGACGGGCGCTCGCCCACTCGCGGGAGGCGGCCTGCCCCCGTGGTAGCGTGCCGCGCGTGCCCCTCGCCGCGCACCGGTGTCCGCGCTGCCGCTTTCCGGTCCCGGGCTGCCTGTGCCCCGCCGTTCCCCGGGTCCGGACCGCGCTCGAGGTGGTGTTCCTGCGGCACGCGAGCGAGCGCGACCGGCTCTCGAACACCGGCCACTGGGCTTCCCTCGCGCTCGTGGGGAGCTCCGTGCTCGAGCAGGGCCTCCCGGGAGAGCCGCTCGACGCCTCCGGCCTCGCCGTCCCGGGCACCTGGATCCTCTACCCGTCGCCCCACCCGCCGCCGCCCGGGACGCCCCCGCCGCGGCGCCTGGTCGTTCCGGACGGGACCTGGACGCAGGCCCGCAGGATGATCCAGCGCGTCCCGGCGCTCCGGGGCCTGCCCCGCCTCGCCCTCCCCGCGGCCCCGGCGACGCCGAGGCTCCGCCGGCCGGTCGAGGGGGGGATGTCCACCCTCGAGGCGGTCGCGGCCGCGCTGCGGTCGCTCGGCGAGCCCGCCGCCGCCGCGGAGCTCGACGCGCTGCACTCGGCGGGAGTCGCGCTCGGCACGCGGCTCCGCGGGACGCCCGGAGTGCCCGCCCCGCCCGGATCCCGGACGGGCAAGGCGCGGGCCGCGCGCGCCGCGAGGAGCTAGATCTCGCGCATGGCGCGGATCGAGCCGACGGCGATACCCGACCTGCCGATCGAGTTCATGAACGCCGACCACGCGAGGGAGGCGGCCCTCGTGAACGACCTCGACGCCGCGCTCGCGGCGCACGCCCGCGGCGAGGGGACCATCGACGCGATCTTCGAGCGCCTCTCGCTCCTCGCCGTGCACACGCGCGAGCACTTCCTCCGCGAGGAGTCGATGATGCGCGAGGCGCGGTTCCCCCCGTACGCCGTGCACAAGGCCGAGCACGATCGCGTGCTCGCCGAGATGGACCGGGAGGCGCGCGCCTTCCGCGAGCACGGCGACGCCGCCCGGCTCTCCCGGTACCTCTTCGAGACGCTCCCGGCCTGGTTCCGCGGGCACGTTCGGACGATGGACGTCGTCACCGCGCGCCACGTCGCGGCGCAGGGCTGACGCCGGTCCCGCCGCAACGCGCTCCCGGGTCCAGGCGCCCGCTCCCGCGGACCCGGTGCCCTCCCGCTTTGACCCCCCGCCCCGCCGCGCTACTCTCGGTGAGAGCGATGGCGCGCAAGAGGTCGTCCCGGAAGGCGGTCGCCGCCACGTGCCCGAGCTGTGGGTGCCGGGCCAATCCCTCCGCCGAGCCGGTCAACTTCTGCACCGGCTGCGGAGCCGACCTGCGCGGCGACGGGGAGCCGTCGCGGAGCGGCGGCTTCGTCCACCGCGTGATCGCGGATCGATACCGGCTGGTGGCCCTCGTCGGCGAGGGCGGGATGGGCGCGGTCTACCGGGCCGAGCACATCCGGATGGGCAAGGCGCTCGCGCTCAAGATCCTCCGCGGCGACTTCGCCCGAGAGCCCGGGGCGGTGGAGCGCTTCCTCACGGAGGCGCGCATCGTGTCGCGTCTCTCCCACCCCCACACCATCGCCGTGTTCGACATCGGGGAGATCGACGACGCGGGCTCCGGGTTCTACCTCGCGATGGAGTACGTGCCAGGCAAGGACCTCGCGACGGTGCTGCGGGAGTCGGGGCCGCTGCCGGAGCGGCGCGTCTCGGACATCGGGCAGCAGGTCCTCGGGTCGCTCGCGGAGGCCCACGACGCGGGCATCGTCCACCGGGACATGAAGCCCGGGAACGTGATGATCGTGTCGACCCGCTCGGGCGAGGACTTCGTGAAGGTCCTCGACTTCGGGATCGCGAAGCTGCGCGGCGCGGACGCGGACCTGGACGCCGCCGGCGCGGCGCCGCTCGGCGCGGCGTCGACGACGGGCGTCGGGGCGATCGTCGGGACCCCGAACTACCTCGCGCCCGAGCAGGCGCGGGCCGGACCCGTCGACGCGCGGACCGACCTGTACGCGGTGGGGTGCCTCCTGTACGAGCTCGCCGCCGGCCACCCGCCGTTCGTCGCGCCTCCGCGATGGCGGTCGTCGCCGCGCACCTCCGCCAGGAGCCGCCCCCCCTCGCCGCCGCGGCGCCCGGGGTGTCGCGCCGGTTCGCGGAGGTGATCCACCGCGCGCTCCGCAAGGACCCCGCCGAGCGGTTCGCCTCGGCCGACGAGATGCGCGCGGCGCTCGCCGACGCGTCCGAGCCCACCGGCACGCGCCCGCTCCCGCGCCGCGGGTCGACGTCGACGGCGCGCTCCCGATCGCGAGCCGCGAGGACTTCGCCGAGCTCGACCGGCACGTGCGCGCTCTCCGCGGCGCGCGCCTGCTCGGGCCCGCGCTGCTCGTCCTCGCCGCGCTCGCCGGGGCCGTCGCGTGGCGGTGGGCCGACGCGTACGCGCTGCTCGCGGCGCGCGCGCCCCGGCTCGCCGCCCAGGTCCCGGCGTCGCTCCGGCCCCCGCCGCCCCCGGACGGCGAGGAGCACGAGCCGAACGACACCCCCGCGCAGGCGAACCCGCTGCCGCTCTTGCCGGGCGCGGACGGCCGGCCCGGCCGCGGCCTCGCGCGGGTGCGCGGCCACGTCGGCGCGAGGCGCACGGACACCGAGGGGGACGAGGACGTCTTCCGGATCGAGGTGCCCGCCGGCGACGAGCCTCGCGCGCTCGTCGCGGAGTGGCGGGGTGAGCGCCCCGGCGAAGGCATCCGCGGTCTCGACGTCGCCCTCGGGCTGAACCGCGCGCGCGACCCCGGCGACCCGGCCCCGGCGGCGCGGCTCGTCGCGACCGCGGACCGCGGCGGCCCGGGCCAGCCGGAGCGGCTCGTCGCGGCGGTGTCGCCAGGCGTGTACTACCTCGCGGTCCGCGAGCGGCACGCCGCCGAGACCGGGCCGGTGGAGAAGCCGACCGACGCGTACGTGCTGTCCGTGATGCTCGTCGATCCGCCGCGAGGGGAGGAGCTCGAGCCGAACGACGGGCCGGAGCGCGAAGGACCGCCGCTCGACCGCTACGCCGACTGGCGCGCCGCCGCGGCGCGAAATCCGCTCGGCGAGGCGGCGCCGCTCCGCGGGGACACCGCGCCGGACGACCCGGACCTGTTCGCGATCGAGCCCCGCCGCGCGGGAGACGCTCCCGCGCTCGTCCTCGCGGTGCCCGAGCCGGGGCTCGCGCTCTCGGCGCGCCTGTGGCGCCCCGACGCCGGCGACCTCGCGCCGCGCCGCTCGCGAGCAGGACCGCATTCCCCCCTCGCCCCCGCGAAGCGGGGGAGAGGGTCGGGGAGAGGGGGCCGCCCCGCGCTTCGGCGACGCGATCGCGGCGGGCGCCGGCGCGGTGCTGGTGGTGAGGCTCGGGCAGGCGCCGCGCGCCGGCGAGCCGGACCTCCTCGAGCTGCGCGCCGCCGAGGGGCAGGGGCGCTACGAGCTCGTCGCCCTCGGGGACGGGGCGGCGTCCGGCGCGGCGGCGCTCGCGCTCGTCCGCGCGCTCGCCGACGCGGGCCGGAGCGCCACCGCGCTCGAGGTGGCGGGCGCGTTCGCCACGGAGCTGCCGCGCTCCGCCGCGCGCGAGGAGGTGCTGCGCGTCGCCCGGGAGATTGGCCTCCGCGCGGCGCCGGGGCTCGCGCCCGAGGGCGTCGCGTCGTTCGAGCGGGCGTCGCAGCTCCTCGGGGCGGCCGCCTTCGAGGTGGTGGACGGGGAGGTCCGCCCGGGCGCCGCCCTGGACCCGGCCGCGGCGACGACGGCCGGATCGACGACGGCGCCGTAGGCGCGCCGCGGCCCGACCGGCACCGGCTCCACGAAAAGGAGAAGGGCCGGTCCGCGTGGACCGGCCCCTCGAGCTCGGCGAGTCGGACGGAGGCTAGGCCTCGGCCTCGACCTTCACCTTCACCTTGCCGACCACCTCGCTGTGCAGCTTCACCGGCACCTCGAAGTCGCCGATCGACTTGATCGGCTCGGCGAGGTCGATGGAGCGGCGGTCGATCTGGAGGCCGCGCGAGGCGAGCGCCTCGGCGACGTCCATGGCGGTCACGGACCCGTACAGCTTGTCCTGCTCGCCGACCTTGCGCTTCAGCGTCACCGGGGTGTCGGAGAGGCGCTTCGCGACGGCCTCGGCGGACGCCTTCAGCTTCGCCGCCTTCGCCTGCGCGATCTGCTTCTGGTGGTCGAGCTCGCGGACGTTCTTCGGGTTCGCGGTCACGGCGAGGCCGCGCGGGAGGAGGAAGTTCCGCCCGTAGCCGGGCTTCACGTCCACCACCTCGCCGCCCTTGCCGAGGTTCTCCACGTCTTCACGGAGGATGAGCTTCATCGTGCGCTCCTCTACATCGACCCGACGGTGTAGGGCAGGATCGCCAGCATCCGCCCCCGCTTCACGGCGGTCGCGACCTCGCGCTGGTGCTTCGCGCAGTTCCCGCTGATGCGGCGGGGGATGATCTTGCCGCGCTCCGTGAGGAAGTACTTGAGCTGCCCCTGGTCCTTGTAGTCGACCTTCAGCGCCTTGTCGGCGCAGAAGCGGCAGACCTTGCGCCGGCCGAAGCCGCGCCGCCCGCCCTCCTCGCCGCCGCGGTCGTCGCGGTCGCCGCGGTCGCGGTCGCCGCCGCGGCCGAAGCCGCCGCCGCCACCACCGCCGTAGCCACCCCGCCACCGCCGCCGTAGCCGCCGCCCACCGCCGCCGTACCCACCGCCGCCGCCGCCACCACCGCCGTAACCGCCGCCGCCGAAGCCGCCCGGACGCGAACCGCCGGAGCTGCCGCCGCTCTTCGGACCACCAAAGTCAGGACGCGCCATGGCTAAGCCTCCTCCGCGGGTTCGGCCGCTTCGGCCTCGAAGGGCTCCTCGCCCGCCTCGGCGCTGCGCTCCTCGCGCGGCTTCTCGTCGTCGACCGCGGCGACCTTCACGTCGGCCTCGACCTGCCGGGCGTCGAAGTCCACGCCCTCGGCGATCTTCACCGACTGGAACTTCGTGACGAGGTCGATCATCTTGAGGTTGCGCTCGAGCTCGCCCACGAGCCCCGGCTTGCCGATGTACAGGCAGTGCATGTAGAGCGCCTTCTGGTTCTTCGAGACCGGGAAGGCGGTCTTCCGCTTCCCCTGGTTCGTGAACCGGATGACCTTGCCGCCCTCGCGCGTGACCACGCCGCGAAGGCGCTCCTTGATCTCCTCCACCTGATCGTCGGGCGTCTCCGCCCTGAGCAGGTAGATCGTCTCGTACTCGCGCACGAGCTGCTGCTTCGCTTCCGCCATGTTCGCTCCCCTCGGGTTCAAGAGCGGCGGTTTGCCCGCCGCGAGGAGTCGTCTGCGCCCGTGCCGGCCCCATGCCGGGCGCGGGGTGCTGCCGTGCTCACTCCGCCGCGCTGGCGCGGCGGTTCACCTGGTTCATCGCCTTCGTGACGCCGAGCTCGACGCAGAGCCGGGCCGCCTCGGTGGCGCGCTCGACCGAGCCCTCGACCTCGGCGTCGTCGGCCCGCTTGAACTGGCCGAGCACGTAGTCCGCCGGGTCCATCGCCGGCGGCGGACGGCCGACGCCGACGCGCACGCGCGCGTACTCCCGGCCGCCGACGTGCGCGTTGACGCTCTTGATGCCGTTGTGCCCGCCGTCGCCGCCGCCGATCTTGAGCTGCACCCGGAACGGCTCGAGCTCGAGGTCGTCGTGGACGACCACGAGGTCGTCGATCCCGAGCTTCCAGAACCGGAGCGCCGACCCGACCGCCTCGCCGGAGTGGTTCATGTAGGTCTGGGGCTTCATGATCCAGACCTTCTCCGGCCCGGCCCGGCCCTCGGCGAGCTCCGCCGCGAACTTGCGGACGGAGAACGGCGCGCCGAGCGCGAGCGCCAGCCGGTCGGCGACGAGGTAGCCGACGTTGTGGCGCGTGCGCGCGTAACCTTCGCCCGGGTTTCCAAGGCCGACGACGAGCTTCAAGACGGCGCCTACTTCTTGCCCTTGTCGCCCTTCGCCTCGCCCTTGGCAGGAGCCGCGCCGGCCGCAGGGGCCGCCGCCGCGCCGGGAGCAGCGCCCGCCGGGGCGCCCGCCGCAGGAGCCGCCGCAGCGCCCTCCGCCGGGACCGCGCCGGGGACCGCCGCCACGGGAGCGACGACCTCTTCCTTCTCGGGCACGGCGAGGAACGCGACGACGTAGTCGGTCGCGAACTTGAACTTGCAGCCCTCGGGGGCCTTCAGCTCGGAGATGTGGATCGAGCCGCCGATCTTGAGGTTCGTGACGTCGACCTCGATGCGGACGGGGATCTTCGTCGGGAGCGCCTCGACCACGATCTCGTGCGCGGCGATCGAGAGGATGCCCCCCTCGGCCTGGCCGGGCGAGCGGCCGGTCGTGACGACCGGGACGTCGACCTTCACCGGCTCGTCGAGCTTCACCTCGAAGAAGTCGGCGTGCAGGAGCTTCCGGGAGACCGGATCGACCGTGTAGTCCTTGAAGAGGACGTGCTTCTCGGCGCCGTCCACCTGGAGGGTCAGCACCGTGTTGAAGCGGTGCGGCGTCTCGATCGCCTTCATGAGCGCGGCCGGATCCACCGAGAGGTGGGTCGGGTCGAGCTTGCGGCCGTAGACGACGGCGGGGATGAGGCCCTTCTGGCGCAGGCGACGGGCCGGGCCCTTGCCCTTCTCGTCTCGGTGCTGTGCGGTGACGACGCTAGCCATCTCGTCCTCCCAATGGACTCGGCCTTGGACGATCGGGTCGCCGGCGGCTCGAGGGGCCGGACGGTTCGAGTCCCGGCCCTGGGGTGGTGGGGCCCCTCGACATCCGAGGGGCCGCGGAACGCGGGTGATTAGCGGAATTCCCCGGGCGTGTCAACGCGCGGCGTCAGCGCGACGCCGGGCGCTACACCCGCTCGAGCCAGCCGTGCCGGTCGGTGACGGCGCCGCGCTGGATCCCGGCGAGGATCCCGCGGAGCTTGTCCCCGAACGCGCCGGGCCCGGGCACGTCGATCCTCTCGTTGCCCCAGGCGAGCTCGCCGATCGGCGCGACGAGGGAGGCGGTCCCGGTGCCGAAGACCTCCTCGAGCGTGCCCGCCTTGCGCGCGGCGACGAGCTCCGCGAGCGAGACCCGCCGCTCCTCGACCGGCACGCCCTCGTCGCGGGAGAGCTGGATCACGCAGTCCCGGGTGACGCCGGGGAGGATCGTCCCCTCGAGCGCGGGGGTCACGAGCCGCCCGCCGACCTTCGCGAAGAAGTTCATCGTCCCGATCTCCTCGACGTAGCGGTGCTCCGCCCCGTCGAGCCACAGGACCTGATCGTACCCGCGCGCCTTCGCGTCCTCCGCGGCCAGGAGGCTCGCGACGTAGTTCGCGGCCGCCTTCGCCGCGCCGATGCCGCCGCGCGCCGCCCGGGAGCGCTCCTGCTCGACCCAGATCTTGAGCGGCCGGGGCGGGCCGGAGAAGTACCCGCCCACCGGGCAGAGGATCACCGCGAAGAGCACCTGCTTCGCCGGCCGGACGCCGAGGAACGGCTCGGTCGCGAAGATGAACGGGCGCACGTAGAGCGAGGTGCCGGACGCCGACGGCAGCCAGGAGGCGTCCTCGCGCAGGAGCGCCCTCACGCCGTCGAGCGCGAGCGCCTCCGGGACCTCGGGCATGCACAGGCGGGCGGCCGTCCGGGCGAGGCGGGCGACGTGGGCGCGCGGCCGGAAGAGCGCCATGCCGTCGCCGCTCCGGAACGCCTTCATCCCCTCGAACGCCTCCTGGCCGTAGTGGAGGCAGCAGGCGGCGGGGTCGAGCGCGATCGGGCCGTAGGGGACGACCCGGGCGTCGTGCCAGCCCTTCCCCTCGTCCCACTCGGCGAGGAACATGTGATCCGTGAAGATCTTGCCGAACCCGAGCTCGTCGTCCTTCGGGTGAGGGCGCGGGTGCGCCGTGCGCTGCACCGAGATGGCCGTGGACATGCCCTCCGACGTAGCAGCCCACGCCCGCAGCCGTCAACGACGGCGCGCGCCCGCCGGCCCGCAGCCGTCTCCGTCCGGCCGGTGCTAGACGAACAGGCTCGAGAGCGAGTCGGCGTGGTGGATCCGCCGGATCGCCTCCGCGAGCAGCCCGGCCACCGAGAGCGCCTTGATCTTGGGGCAGGCCGCCGCGGCGGAGCCGAAGGGGATCGAGTCGGTCACCACGACCTCCTCGATGGGGCTCTTCGTGATGCGCTCGACCGCCGGGCCGGAGAGCACCGCGTGCGTCGCGTACGCGTAGACCTTGGTCGCGCCCTTGTCCATGAGCGCGTTCGAGGCCTGCGTGAGCGTGCCGGCGGTGTCGATCATGTCGTCGAGCAGGACCGCGATCTTGCCCTGCACCTCGCCGATCACGTTCATGATCTCGGCGACGTTCGGCTTCGTGCGCCGCTTGTCCACGATGCCGAGGGTCGAGCCGAGCCGCTTCGAGTAGGCGCGCGCGCGCTCCACGCCGCCCGCGTCGGGGGAGACGATCACGACGTTCTGCGCGTCGCCGTCGAAGCGCCGGCGCATGTGCTCGAGGAGCACCGGCGCGGCGTAGAGGTGGTCGAACGGGATCGAGAAGAAGCCCTGGATCTGGCCGGCGTGCATGTCCATCGACACGACGCGCGTGACGCCGGCCGCCTCGATGAGGTCCGCGACGAGCTTCGCCGTGATCGGGACCCGCGACGCGCTCTTCCGGTCCTGCCGCGCGTAGCCGTAGTACGGGATGACGGCCGTGATCGACCCCGCCGACGCGCGCTTCAGCGCGTCCGCCATGATGAGCAGCTCCATCAGGTTCGTGTTCGCGTCCGGGCAGGTGGACTGGACGATGAAGCTGTCGAGCCCGCGGACGTTCTCGCCGATCTCCACCTGGATCTCGCCGTCGGAGAAGCGTCCGACGTCGGCGGGTGACAGCGGGCGCCCGAGCTCCTCGCAGATGGACCTCGCGAGCTTCGGGTTCGAGTTTCCCGCGAAGACCCGGTAGTCGTGCCGGCGTCCGTTCGTGACCATGAGCGCGCTCTCCGCAGGTGCCGAGGAAAGATACGACGGCGTCGACGCGGCGCCGCGAGATGGGTCCGTCACGGCGCGCTTATACCGAAAGGGTCCGACGTCCGTCGACCCGTACGTGCGGACGCCGGACCGGAGCCCGGACGGTCAGTCGCGCGCCTCCACGCCGGTCGGGCGGGGAGCGAGCTTCGCGACCTCGCGCTCGTACTCCGCCAGGATCGCGCGCTCCATCCGCTCGCGCGTCTCGGAGTTGAGCGGGTGCGCGATGTCCTTGAAGGAGCCGTCCTTGCGACGCTTCGCCGGCATCGCGATGAACAGCCCGGTGTTCCCGTGGATGACCTTCAGGTCGCGGATCACGAAGCAGTCGTCGAGCGTGATCGTGACGTAAGCCTTGAGCTTTTCCTCCGTGACGGGGAAGACGCGGACCTCGGTGATCTCCATGGCGTAACCCTCGGCTGCCGTCGCACCGTCCGCACGGCGGTGACCTGCACCCCTGGCTCTACGCCCCCTCCCGTGGTCTCGATCCGGCGAGCCGCCCTCCGCGCCTCCTCGCGGCTCTGGAAGACCCCGAAAACCGTCGGCCCGCTCCCCGACATGATAGCAGCCTCCGCCCCGTGCCCCACAAGCGCCTCGAGCAGGCTCCGGAGCACCGGACGGCGCGCCAGACAGGGCGCCTGCAGGTCATTCCCGAGCAAGGACGGAAGGTAAGCGCGGGCTCGCCGGGGGAGGGCGGGCGCGTCCGCCCCGCGCGCCTCGTCGAGCCAGGCGTAGGCGTCGCCGGCGCGGATCGCGAGCGACGCCGCGGGCGGGTAGACGAGCACGAGGTCGAGCGGCGGGACGTCCGCGGGCGAGAGCCGCTCGCCGCGGCCGCGCGCCCACGCAGGACCCGGCCCGAGGAAGAACGGCACGTCCGACCCGACCTCGAGCGCGACCTCCGCGAGCGCGCGGCCGGTCCGTGACCCGGAACGCCCGGGCGAGGACCCGCAGCACCGCCGCCGCGTCGGAGGACCCGCCCCCGAGCCCCGCCGTCACCGGGATGCGCTTCGCGATCCGGATGGCGATCCCCCGGTCGACGCCGAAGCGCGCCCGGAACCGGAGCGCCGCCCGGGCGGCGAGGTTCCCCTCTCCGTCGAGCTCGGGCCGGCCCGGCACGGTGCACGTGACCGGCCCCGCGCGCGGAGACACCCGCACGTCGATCCCGTCGGCGAGGTCGAGCGGCACCATCAGGGTGAGGAGGTCGTGGTAGCCGTCGGGGCGCCTCGGGCCGACGCGGAGGACCAGGTTCACCTTGGCGGGCGCGAGGGTGGTGAGGCGCACGCGCCGGTCGTACCACAGCCCGTGGCGGGGGGCGCCTCCCCGGCGGCTCTCCTCTTGTCCTCCGCGCGGCCGCGTGGTTTCGTCGGCGCCCGCGTGCGCGATCGCTGCTACGACTCCATCCCGTTCCGGCCGTTCGAGCTGGAGCACCGCTACGGCCCGAGCGTGCACGTGGTCGCGAGCCCGCTGCGGCTCGCCCAGCTCGCGACGCTCTGCTCGAAGGACACGCGCCAGCCCGAGGTGAACCGGCTCGTGCGGGCCCTCTACGAGGATCTCGTCCGGACCGTGATCGACGCGGAGCTGCCGCGGCGGCGCGTGGCGGTGCCGACGCGGATGATCGACTCGTCCCCGCAGGCGATCTTCGAGGGGGAGGTCACCGACCGGCACGTCCGCGCGGTCACGGTGAACATCGCGCGCGCGGGCACGATCCCGTCGCAGGTGACCTACGACCTCCTGAACGAGGTGCTCGAGCCGTCGCTCGTGCGCCAGGACCACATCGTGATGAGCCGGATGCTCGGCGCGGGCGACCAGGTCGTCGGCGCGGGGATCGGCGGGATGAAGATCGGGGGCGACGTGGACGGCGCCTTCCTGCTCTTCCCGGACCCGATGGGGGCGACCGGGTCGTCCCTCGCGACCGCGATCGACACCTACAAGGCGCAGGTGCCCGGCACGCCGCGGAGGATCGTGAACGTCCACCTCATCGTCACCCCCGAGTACCTGCGCCGGATGACGCGCCAGCACCCGGACGTCGTGGTCTACGCGCTCCGGCTCGACCGCGGGCTGTCGCCGCCCGACGTGCTCGCGACGGTGCCCGGGACCCGCTGGGACGAGGAGCGCGGCCTCGACGACCACCAGTACATCGTCCCCGGCGGAGGCGGCTTCGGGGAGCTCATGAACAACGCCTATGTCTAGCTCCGCCGGTCCCAGCGGCCGCGTCGACGTCCTCATCCCCGAGGCGGAGCTGCGGGCGCGCGTCCGCGCCCTCGGCGCGGAGATCGCGCGCGACTACGCGGGGCGCTCGCTCGTCGTCGTGGGCGTGCTCAAGGGCAGCTTCATCTTCCTCGCGGATCTCGTCCGCGCGATCGACCTGCCGCTCGTCGTCGACTTCGTCGGCATCTCCTCGTACGAGGGGACGACCTCGACCGGCGTCGTGAAGATCACGAGCGACCTCGGCCGCCCGATCGAGGGGAAGGACGTCCTGCTCGTCGAGGACATCGTCGACACCGGCCTCACCATGCGGTACCTGCTCGACAACCTCGCGACGCGCTCGCCCGCGAGCCTCGAGGTCTGCGCGCTCCTCGAGAAGCCGTCCCGGGCGCGGGTCACGATCCCGATCGCCTACCGCGGGTTCGTCATCGGGGACGAGTTCGTGGTGGGATACGGGCTCGACTGGGACGGCCGGATGCGGAACCTGCCGTACGTCGGAGTCCCGCGGAGCTAGAGAGATGGACGACACCACCGTGGCCCGCCGCTCGGGCGGCACCTTCAAGGCCGCGATCGCGTGGCTCGCGATCCTCGGTCTCCTCGCCCTCGTCGCCTGGCTCGTCTCGGAGCGGAACGCGCGGACCTGGTACCTCGTCCCCGCGGAGGGACGGCTCGTGGTGATGCGCGGGTACCTGCTCCCGGTGGGCCGCGGCGCGTTCGAGACCTCCGATCCGAACGTGGCGCAGGCGTACGCGCCGCTCGTGCCGCCGCCGGGGAAGGCGCTCCCGGCGGAGCGGTCGTTCGACGAGCGCGGGCTCGTCGACCAGGCGCTGTTCGAGCTCGTGTCCGGCTGGGCGCGCGAGGAGATCGCGAGCGGCGACCCCGCTCGCCTCGAGCGCGGGCTCGGGTACCTCTCCCGCGCGGAGAAGCTGCCCGGCCTGTCGCCGAGCCAGCGCGAGGACCTCGCGGCGCTCCGGGCCGAGTCCGGCTACCAGGAGGCGATGCGGCTCATCTCCCGCGCGGTCGACGAGCTCCGCGAGGCCTCCGACCGGCTCCGGCGCGCCGCGGGCTCGCGCTCGCCGCACGCGGGCGAGGCCGGGCGGCTCCTGCGGGAGCTCGAGCCCGCCGCCGAGGGCGCGACGTCGGCGCTCCGCAAGGCGGAGGCGGGGCGCCCGCCGGCCGCGGCCCCGCCGCCCGCACCCGAGCCCACCCGCGCCTCCCCCGATAGCGCGCGATAGCGAGCGCCCGCCTGCCCGCCCGCCGGGCACGGGTTCGGCCCGCCCGCTGGGCCGGTGTAACATCGTCGCGACATGGCCTCCTTCCACGCGCGGAACGGCGCGGGCGACCTGCTCGCGCGCTACAGCTTCATCGAGCCCCTGCTCGAGGGGAAGCGGGTGCTCGAGATCGGCGCGGCGCGCGCGACCGCCGGCGGGAGCGCCCTGTTCCTCGCCGAGCGCGGCGCGGCCGCGGTCCTCTCGCTCGAGGCCGAGGAGGACGATCTCGGTCCGGCGCGCGAGGCCGGTCACCACCCGTTCGTGCAGTTCCGCGCGGGCGCCGAGGGCACGCTGCGCGGCGGCACCTTCGACCTCGTGCTCGTCGCCGACGGCGCCGCGCTCGGCCGATCCCCGGAGCGGCTCGCCACGGTCCGGCGCCTGCTCGCCCCGGGCGGCCGGCTCGTCACCGCCTTCCCCGCCGGCGGCGGCGGGCTCGCGGAGGTCGCCGGCGAGCCGCCCTCCGCCGACGTCCCGCCGTACGACGGGATCGTCGCGGCGCTCTCGGATCACTTCGCGCTCGTCGAGATCGCGACCCAGTCCGCCACGGTGGGCTGGGTCCTCGCGCTCGGCGCGGAGGGCGAGGACCCGGACATCTCGATGGACGGGACCCTCGCCGGCACGCCGGCGACCGCGACCTACGTGGCGATCTGCGGCGACGAGCCGTGCGGCCTCTCCGGGGTCCAGATCATCGCCCTGCCGATCGAGCCGCTCCTCGAGGGGGCCGACGCGGTGCGCGCCGCGCGTGAGGACGCGCAGGCGGCGGGCGAGCGCGCCGACGCGGCGCGGGCCGAGCGCGAGGAGCTCGAGGCGCAGCTCGCGGCGCGCGCCGAGGCGCTCTACCAGGCCGTCGCCGAGCGCGACGAGGCGGCGGCGGGGCGCGACGAGGCGCGGGCCGAGCGCGAGGCGGCGCTGCAGGGCCGCGAGACCGCGCGCGCGGAGCGCGACGAGGCGATCGCGGCGCGCGAGGCGTCGTCGGCGGAGCTCGCCGAGAGCCGGTCGGCCCGCGAGGCGGCCGCGGCGGAGCTCGAGGAGACGCGCGCGGCGCGCGCCCTCGCCGAGGCGGCGGCGGAACGGCTCGGGTCGGAGGCGGGCCTCCTCGCGGAGCGCGCCCGCGATCTCGACGCGCTGCTCGAGGCGGAGCGCGAGGCCGCGTTCGACGCCCGGGCCGCGCTCGACCGCGCGCAGGCGGGCGAGGCGGAGCGCGCGAGCGAGGTGGAGAGCACGCGCGGCGAGCTCCGCGCGGCGACCGACGCGGCGGCGCGGCTCCAGGCGGAGCTCGCCGAGCGCCGCGCAGCGGCCGTCGAGATGGAGGCGGCGCTCCGCGCGGCCCGCTCCGAGTCGCAGGCGGCGAGGTCCGCCATCGAGACGGTGCTCGCGCGCGCGGTCACCGCCGAGGGGAAGCTCGCCGAGCTCGAGGACTCGGTCGACCTCCGGCAGCGCGACGCGGAGGACGAGCGCGCCGCGGCGGCCGCGCGCGCCGCGGAGCTCGAGGCGCTGGGCGAGCGGGACCGCGCCGCGCTCGAGGAGGAGCGGAAGGCCCGGGCCGCCGACGCGGCCGCGCTCGAGGCGGAGCGCGCGTCGCGGGCCGCGGACGCCGCGGCGCTCGCGCAGGCGACGGCGGACCTGGAGCTCGCACGCCGCGGCGCCGACGAGGCGCGGGCGGCGCTCGAGGACGCGCGGCGGACCCTCGAGGAGGCGCAGGCCCGCGCGCAGGCGGCGGAGGCGGAGCGGGCGGAGCTCGGGAGCGCCCGCGGCGAGCTCGAGACGGCCCGCGGCGAGCTCGAGACGATCCGCGCGGAGCTCGCGGCGCGCGCGGCGGCGGACGCGGAGACCGCGACGGCGCGCGAGGCGCTCGAGGCACAGGTCGCGGAGCTGGGGGCGCGGCTCGAGTCCGAGGAGGAGCGGCTGCGGGTCGCGGAGGCCGCGGCGGCGGAGGCCCGCGCGCAGCACGAGAGCGCGGAGGAGTCGGCGCGGGGTGCCGCGGCCGGCGCGGCCGGGCCGTCGCTCGCGGCGGCGGAGCAGGCGCGGCGCGAGGCCGAGGAGCGGGCCGAGGCCGCCGAGGCGCGCCTCCGGACGGTCGAGGCGGAGGCGGCGGCCCGCACCGAGCGCGCCCACCAGGAGCTCGACGAGGCGCGCGCGGAGCTCGGCGTCCTCCAGGCGAAGCTGCAGGACCAGGAGCGGACGCACGCGGTCTCCGGCGACGGCTCGCAGGCCCTCAGGGACGCGGCGGAGGCCGCCGAGGCCCAGGCCGCGGAGCTCGAGGCGGAGCTGCAGGCGGCGCGCTGGGAGAAGGAGGACGTCGAGCAGCGGCTCCAGGTCTCCCTCGCCGGCGGTCCGGCGGGGGAGGCGGCGCGGCTCCGCGAGGAGCTCGCGATGCGCGTCGGCGAGATCACCCTCCTGCGCCGCGAGCTCGCCGGCCGCGACGCGGTCGTCGCGGAGCTGACGTCGAGCCCCGCGGGCGGGGCCGTCGCCCCCGACGGCGGCTCCGGCTCCGGCTCCGGCCCGCGACGGCGGCGCGACGGCGAGGGCGAAGGCGCTCGAGGAGCAGCTCGCCCAGGCGCTGCGCCGGGCGGCCGACGCGGAGGCGGCCGCCGCGGCGTCCCACGCGGCGCCGGCGCCGGGCGCACCCGCCGCGGACGCCGGGGAGGCGCTCCAGAAGGCGGCGCAGGAGAAGGAGGCGCTCGTCGGGCAGATCGCCGAGCGAGACCAGCGGATCAACCGCCTGCAGCGCGAGATCGCGGACAAGACGGACCGCCTCGGCCGGCTCGCCAAGGAGATGGGCGAGCTCAAGGCGAAGGGGATCGGGAAGATCTTCCGGTAGGGCTGCGGCGCTCCCCGACACGGCTCGTCCGGGGGAGCCGGCGTGCTATCGTGACCGGCCATGAGCGACGAGACGCGCCGCTACGAGCGGATCGAGATCGAGCTCCCCTGCCGCCTCTTCGTCCCCGGCGAGGACGGGCTCCGGTTCGAGGCGTACGCCACCTCGACGAACCTCGGCCTCGGCGGCATCTTCGTCGCGACGAGCTTCCTCCTGCGCGAGGGGGTCGAGCTCCACGTCGAGCTGGCGCTCCCGGACGGCGCGCTGCCGATCCGCTCCCGCGTCGCGCACTCGGTCCGCCACGACGATCCGGATCTCGTGACCGGGATGGGCATCGAGTTCCTCGACGTGGACGCCCACGGGCGCGAGACGCTGCTGCGGTACTTCGCGCCGCTGCGCTACGAGACCTTCTACGGGGCGTTCACGAAGGAGTTCCCGCACCTCAAGAAGTCGGTCCCGCTCAGCGACGTCTCGCTCGTCCTCAACCTCTGGGAGGAGTGGAAGATCAAGAACGAGGGCGGTCCCGCCTCCACGGCCTCCGGCGCGCCTCCCGCGCCGGCCCGTCCCGGGCGCACCGCGCCGGCCGCGCCCGCGAAGCCGCACGCGCCCGCGCGCGGCCGCCGCTAGCGTCGCGCCGCACCCGCCTCCCCGATGCGGAACATCCGTCTCGCGTTCCTCTGGCACATGCACCAGCCTCCCTACCGGGAGGCCGAGACGGGCGAGTTCCTCATGCCCTGGGTGCGCCTCCACGCGACGCGCGCGTACTACGACATGGCGTGGATCCTGGAGCGCCACCCGGGCGTGCGCTGCACCGTGAACTTCACGCCGATCCTCCTCGAGCAGCTCGAGGACTACGTCGAGGGCCGGGCGAACGACCGGTTCCTCGAGCTCACCGCGCGCCCGGTCGCGGAGCTCGGGCCCGACGAGCGGCAGGCCATCCTCCGAAGCTTCTTCATGGTGGACTGGGAGCGGCACGTCCGCCCGGTGCCGCGCTACTGGGACCTCCTCCAGAAGCGCGGGCGCGACGTGCGGACCGCCGACGTGGCGCGGATCGCGGCCTCGTTCAGCGAGGAGGAGCTGACCGACCTCCAGGTCCACTTCAACCTCGCCTGGATGGGGTTCGGCGCGCTCGCCGACGACGCGGGGCTGCGCGCGCTCCTCGCGAAGGGGCGCGGGCTACGCGCGGGAGGACGTCGACTACCTGCTCGCGGCGCAGCGCCGGATCATGGCGGAGATCGTGCCGCGCTGGCGCCGGCTCGCCGAGCGCGGCCAGGTCGAGCTCTCGACGACGCCGTACTACCACCCGATCCTGCCGCTCCTGTGCGACACCGACGTGGCGCGGCGCGCGCTGCCGGGGCTGCCGCTGCCCCCCCGCTTCGCGCACCCGGAGGACGCCCGCTGGCACGTGCGCGAGGCGATCGCGTCGCACGCGCGCCGCTTCGGCATGCCGCCCGCCGGGATGTGGCCGGCCGAGGGATCCGTCTCGCCGGAGGCGCTCGAGGTGCTCGCCTCCGAGGGCGTCCGCTGGGCGGCGAGCGACGAGGGCGTGCTGCTCCACTCGCTGCCGCTGGACGCGCCCCGGCTCCGCTCGCTGTACAGGCCCTGGAAGGTCTCGGCGGGCGCCGCGGGCGACATCGCGATGCTCTTCCGCGACCGCTCGCTCTCGGACGTCATCGGGTTCACCTACGCCCACGTGCCGGCGGCGGACGGCGTCGAGGACTTCGTGGCGCACGTCGCCGCGATCGGCGACGCCTGGGAGCGCGACGGGCACGACGGTCCCGCGACGGTGGGCGTGTTCCTCGACGGCGAGAACGCGTGGGAGCACTACCCGGAGAGCGGCCGGGAGTTCCTCGACCGGCTGTACGGGGCGCTCGAGGCGAGCGACCGGATCGAGACGGTGACGCTGTCCGACGCGGCGCTCGCCGCGAGCGGCCCGCCGATCCCGCGCATCCACTCCGGCTCGTGGATCGAGGCGTCCTACCGGATCTGGATCGGGCACGGCGAGGACCGGATGGCGTGGACCGCGCTCGGCCGCGCGCGCGACGCGGTCACCGCCGCGGAGCGGGCCGGGGGCGATCCCGAGCGGCTCGCGCGCGCGCGGCGGCACGTGTACGCGGCGGAGGCGTCCGACTGGTACTGGTGGTACGGCGAGGACTTCACGACCGAGCTCGCCGCCGAGTTCGACGGGCTGTTCCGCGGGCACGTCATCCGCGCCGCGCTGCTCGCCGGCGCGAACCCTCCCTCGGAGGCGCTCGAGCCCATCAAGCGCGCCGGCGGGGCCGCGGCGACCGGGGTCGAGGCGAAGCCGCTGCGCGAGCCGACCTTCCTCCTCACGCCGACGCTCGACGGCCGCGAGACGACCTTCTTCGAGTGGCAGGGCTCCGGCCTCTACCGGCCCGGGCAGCACCGCGGCTCGATGTACGGGGGCGCCCAGGCCTTCCACGTCCTGCAGTACGGGTTCGACCTGAAGGCGCTCTACCTGCGCCTCGATCCGGCCGAGTCGCCCGCGCGCGCGATCGAGATCGCGAACCGCGTCCGCGTGGTGGTGCTCGCGGCCGAGCGCCAGACCTCCGTCGACTTCCCGCTCGTCCCGGACGGCCGCGTCCGCCCCGGCGAGCGGCGCGGCCAGGAGGTCGGCCAGGCGGCGTTCGCGCAGGTGCTCGAGCTCGCGCTGCCGTTCGACGCGCTCGGGCTCGCGCCGGGGATGAAGCTCGCGCTGTCGGTGCACGCGCTCCGCGGAGAGGTCGAGATCGAGCGGCTGCCGCGGTACGGGTTCCTCGCCTTCACCGTGCCGGACGCCGACTTCGAGCACGTGAACTGGAGGGTCTAGTGCTCCGGCCCAGGCGTGATGACTACTGCGAGGGCCGATCCTCTCGCTGCGGCGGGCGGCCTCGTCGGTGCGCTGCTCGACGTAGCGCTGCTACGCCTCCGCTGCTCCCTCCTCGGGCGCCCGCCTCGCTTCGGTCTCGGCCCTCTCGTCAAGTCACCCTGCCTGGGTCGGAGCACTGAGTGGCGTCCGGGGAGGAGACCCGGAGCCGCCCGCCGGAGGAGCCGCCGCGCGGCGGGGAGGCCTGCCTCGTCTTCGTCGAGGGCGACGCGGTGCTCGGGCTCCGGGTGCCGCTCGGCGACGAGGTGGAGCTCGGCCGCGACCCGGGCTGCGCGGTGCGGCTCTTCGCGGACGACGTGTCGCGCCGCCACGCCCGGATCACCGCCGAGGCAGGCGGCCACGTGGTCGTGGACCTCGGCTCCACGAACGGCACCTGGGTGAACGGCCGCGCGGTGGAGTCGCACCGGCTCGGCGCCGGCGATCGGGTCCGGGTGGGCGGGTTCGTCGCGCGGTACGTGGCCGCCGGAGACGCGGAGGGGCGCCAGCTCGCGGACCTCGCGCTCGCCTCGCGCCGCGACCCGCTCACCGGGCTCCCGAACCGGCGCGCGTTCGACGAGGAGCTCGCGCGGGAGGTCGCCCGGGCGGCCCGGACCGGCGCGCCGCTCGCGGTCGCCGTGCTCGACGTGGATCGCTTCAAGGCGGTGAACGACGGTCACGGGCACGCCGTCGGCGACGCGGTCCTCCGCGCCGTGGCCGCCCGCGCGCGGGCGGTCGTGCGCGCCGGGGACCTCGCCGCGCGCACCGGCGGGGAGGAGTTCGGCCTGCTCCTCCCCGGCGCGGACCTCGCCGGCGCCGTCGAGCTCGCGGAGCGCGTCCGGGCCGCCCTCGCCGCCCGCCCGGTGGAGGCGGCGGGGCGCGCGCTCGTCGTGACCGCGTCGCTCGGGTGCGCCGCCCTCGGTCCGGGCGAGTCCCCGGAGGCGCTCGTCGCGCGCGCGGACGCGCGCATGTACGAGGCGAAGCGCGCGGGGCGCGATCGGGTGGTCGCCTGACCCCGGCGAGAATCGGCCTGCAGGCGGGGGCGCGGCAGGTTATCCTCGCGGCACCGTGAAGAACCGGTCCGCGCTCGGCATCCTGTTCGTCGTCGTGTTCGTGGACCTCCTCGGGTTCGGGATGGTGATCCCCGTGATGCCGCTGTACGCGGAGCGCCTCGGCGCGTCGGCGGCGTGGACGGGCCTCCTCTCGACGGGCTACTCGGCGATGCAGTTCGTGTTCGCGCCGATCTGGGGCCGGCTCTCCGACCGCGTCGGGCGGCGTCCGGTGCTGCTCGCCTCGATCGCGATGACCGCCGTGGCCTTCCTCCTGTACGGGCTCGCCGGGACGTTCGTCATGCTCCTCGTCTCGCGCCTGTTCGCCGGCGCGGCGACGGCGAACATCGCGATCGCGCGGGCCTTCGTCGCCGACGTGACGCCGCCGGAGGGCCGCGCGAAGGGGATGGGGATCATCGGCGCCGCGTTCGGGCTCGGGTTCGTCCTCGGCCCCGCGATCGGCGGGGTCCTCTCGCAGCACTCCCTCGCCCTCCCCGGGCTCGCGGCGGCCGCGCTCGCGGCGCTGAACGGCGTCGCGGCGTACTTCGTCCTCCCCGAGCCCGAGCAGCGGACGGTGCGGGAGGAGGCGGCCCGCAACCGCTTCTCCGCCTTCTTCTCCGAGATGGGCCGGCCGGGCATCCGGCGGGTGATCCTCATCTACTTCCTCACCGTGCTCGCGTTCAGCGCCATGGAGGCGACGTACGCGTTCCTGTCCCGGCAGCGGTACGGGCTCGACGAGCGGCACGTCTCCTGGCTGTTCGCCTACATCGGCGTCATCGTGGTGATCGTGCAGGGCGGGCTCATCGGGCGGCTCACGCGCGTCTTCGGCGAGAAGCGCCTGCTCGTCGCCGGGCTCGTGCTCCAGGCGATCGCCCTCGCGTCGCTCCCGTTCGCGGGCGGCGTCCCCGGGCTCATGCTCGCGACGGCGCCGCTCGCCGTCGGGAGCGGGCTGTCCCAGCCGGCGCTCTCGTCGCTCCTGTCGCGCCTCGCGCGCGAGCACGACCAGGGGGGCACGCTCGGGATCGGCGAGTCCGCCGCCGCGTTCGGGCGCATCATCGGCCCCGAGGCCGGCACCTTCACGTTCGGGCGCCTGTCGATGGCGGCTCCCTACCTCGGCGGCGCCGCGATCATGGCGGTCGCCGCGCTCGTGGGCGCGACCGTACGCGCCCGCACGGAGACCTGAGGAGACGCGATGCCCGAGCTGCGCAGGGACCCCATCGTCGGCCGCTGGGTGATCATCGCGCCCGAGCGCGCGCGCCGCCCCTCCGAGTTCGCCCGGGCGCCGCCCCCGCCGCAGCCGACCGTCTGTCCGTTCTGCGCGGGCCAGGAGTCGAAGACGCCGCGCGAGGTCTACGTCTCCGGCCGGTCCCCGTCGCAGCCGCCGAACTCGCCGGGGTGGAAGGTGCGGGTCGTCCCGAACCGGTTCCCGGCGCTCAAGATCGAGGGGGAGCTCGACCGGGAGGCGGAGGGGATCTACGACCGGATGAACGGGATCGGCGCGCACGAGGTCATCATCGAGACGCCCGACCACGGGCGCGCGCTGAAGGACCTCTCCGCCCCGGAGCTCACCGAGGTGCTCTTCTCGTTCAAGGCGCGGGTGCTGGATCTCCGGAACGACCTGCGGTTCCGCTACATCCTGCTCTTCAAGAACCACGGGCACCTCGCGGGCGCGTCGCTCGACCACTCGCACTCGCAGCTCATCGCGCTGCCCGTCGTGCCCCGGCAGGTCATCGAGGAGATCGAGGGGGCGAAGCGGCACTACGACCTGAAGGAGCGGTGCATCTTCTGCGACGTGGTCGGGCAGGAGCGGCGCGACCGCTCGCGCCTCATCCACGAGAACGACGAGTTCGTGGTGTTCGCGCCCTACGCGCCGCGGAGCCCGTTCGAGACGTGGATCGTGCCGAAGCGGCACGAGTCCAACTTCGAGGCGGAGCCGAAGGAGCGGCTCGGGCTCCTGGCCGAGGCGCTCCGGAACGTCGCGCGGCGGCTCGACGTCGCGCTCGGCGACCCCGCCTACAACTTCATCATCCACTCGAACCCGCTCCGCGACGCGTCCTCGCCGAGCTACCACTGGCACCTCGAGATCATGCCCGCCCTGTCCCAGGTCGCCGGGTTCGAGTGGGGGTCGGGGTTCCACATCAACCCGGTGCCGCCCGAGGAGGCGGCCGAGTTCCTGCGGAAGGTCGAGGGCTGATCGGCCCGCCGCGCCGTCCCGCCGCCCCGCGACATGGAGATCCTCTTCGTCGCCTCCGAGGTCGCGCCGTGGTCGAAGACCGGCGGGCTCGGCGACGTCGCCGGCGCGCTGCCGCGGGCGCTCGCCGCGCGCGGTCACGCCGTCTCGGTGGTCACGCCGCGGTACGGGTCGATCGACCCGCGGAAGGCGGGGCTCGTCCGCCGCGAGGGCGCCGTCCGGATCCGCGGCGAGGAGGCGACGCTCTGGGTGAAGAAGGGGACGCCCACCTTCTACTTCGTGGAGCACGAGCGGCTGTTCGGCTCGCGGACCGGCCTCTACGGCGACGCCGGCAAGGACTACCCGGACAACGCCGAGCGGTTCGTGTTCCTGTGCCGCGCCGCGCTCGCGCTCCCCGCCGCGACCGGGGCGAGACCGCAGATCGTCCACGCGAACGACTGGCAGACCGGCCTCGTGCCGTTCCTGCTCCGCCACGAGCACGGGCAGGACCCGGCCCTCGCCGCGGCGAAGACGGTCTACACGATCCACAACCTCGCCTATCAGGGGGTGTTCCCGAAGCAGGTGGTGCCGCACCTCGGCCTGCCGTGGGACGTCTTCCGCCACGAGGCGATGGAGTTCTACGACCAGGTCAGCTTCATGAAGGCGGGCCTCGTCTTCGCGGACGCGCTCACGACCGTGTCGCCGACGTACGCGCGCGAGATCCTGACGCCGCACGGCGGGCACTCCCTCGACCCGGTCCTCCGCCACCGCCAGCGGGACCTGCACGGGATCCTGAACGGGATCGACGTCGCGGAGTGGGACCCTGCGACCGATCCGCACCTCCCGGCGCACTACTCGGCGCGGGCGCCGGCCGGGAAGGCCCGCTGCAAGGCGGCGCTGCTGCGCGAGCTCGGCCTGCCGGAGCGGCTCGAGACCCCGCTCGTCGCGGTGGTCTCGCGGCTCGCCGAGCAGAAGGGCATCGATCTCGTCGCCGCCGCCGTCCCGGACCTGCTCGCCCGCGACGCCCGCCTCGCCGTCCTCGGGAGCGGGATGCCGGCGTACGAGGAGGCCCTCGCGCGCGCCGCCCGCGAGCGGCCCGATCGGATGGCCGTCCGGCTCGGCTTCGACGAGGGGCTCGCGCACCGCATCGAGGCGGGCGCCGACGTGTTCCTGATGCCGAGCCGGTTCGAGCCGTGCGGGCTGAACCAGATGTACAGCCTCCGCTACGGCACCGTCCCGGTGGTCCGCGCGGTGGGGGGGCTCGACGACACCGTCGAGGACTACGACGGCTGGAACCGGGGGACCGGGTTCAAGTTCCGCGAGTACTCGCCGCCGGCCCTCCAGCTCGCGGTGCGCCGGGCGCTCGAGACGTTCCGCGATCGGCGGGCGTGGAGGGGGCTCGTCGCGCGCGGGATGGCCCAGGACTTCAGCTGGGGGCGGAGCGCCGAGACCTACGAGAAGCTCTATCGATCGTTGCGGGGGGACACTCGGCCCTGAGGGCCTCGCGCCCCCCCGATCCCCCCGCTCGCTCTGGGCCAGGCTCATCCGCCTGGCCCTGCGCTCGCCATTCGTAGCGGGGGGACACTCGGCCCTGAGGGCCTCGCGCCCCCCCGCCCCCAGCTCCCGTCGGCGGGGCCCCGACCGCAAGTTCCGGGCATGGCCTCCCCGCGCGATCCGTACGAGGAGTTTGGTCCCGACGAGCCCGAGCCCACCGCCCGTCCGTCCGAGCGCGAGGCCCACGAGCTCGCGGACGACGACGACGGGAAGCTCGTGCCCATGTCCAACGTGGGCGGCGCCGCGCCCACCTCGCTCGGGCTCGACTCCGGCGGGAACATGCCCGGCCCGGAGGACGATCTCGCGAACCTCTCCGAGCCGGAGCCGCCCGAGCCCCCCGAGCTCGGGGCGGTGCACGTGCGCAATCGCGAGAAGCCGCCCGACCGCTGACCCGCCGCGCTACTCCAGCCCGCGCGCGCGGAGCTCGTCGTCGTCCTCGCCGTGGAGGTGTCCGAGCTCGTGCAGGAGCGTGACCCGCACCTGGTGCTCGAGCTCCTGCCGGTCGTGCGCGAACCGGAGCAGGTTCTTGCGGAAGAACACGATCTCGCGGCAGCGCGGGCCGTCCGCCGCCGAGCACGGCTCGTCCTCCGGAGGGCCACGGAAGAGGCCGAGGATGGAGGGCGACAGCGGCGGGTCCACCGCGACGAGGTCGTCGGTCTCGGGCAGGTCCTGGATCTCGACCGGCACCTCCTCGAGCGCGCGCCGCTCGCGCTCGGGGAGCTGGGCGATCGCGGCGCGCACGTCCTTGCGGAACGCCTCCTCGTCCACCGGGAGCTCCGGCGGGAAGTCGGCGGGCGCGAGCTTCCGGGCCCGCGCGAGGAGGGCGTCCGCGCGCGCCCGGTCGCCGCGCCGCTCGGCGACCAGCCCGAGCTGGTGGAGCGCCCAGGCGTCGTCGGGCGCGAGCGCGAGGGCGCGCTCGAAGGCCCTGCGCGCGTCCTCGAACCGGCAGAGCTCGTACAGCGCGACCCCGCGCTCGTAGGCGACGTCCGCGTCGGACGGCAGGACGGCGGCCGCGCGGTCGAGGTGCGGCAGCGCCAGGTGGCTGCGGCCGAGGTCGTTCTCGGCCATCCCGGCGACGAGGACGAGGCGCGCCGCGAGCGTCCGGTCCCTGCGCGCCGTGGCCGCGCGCGCGCCCCGCAGGGCGTACTCGAGCCCGGTCTCGAGCGCGTCGCGCGCGGGGCCGAGCCTCCTGACGTGCAGCTCCGCGGCGCCGAGGAGCGCCTCGGGATCGGACGGGTCGATCGCGAGCGCGCGCGCCCACGCGAGCCGGGCGTCGTCGAGCCGGCCCAGGGCGCCGAGCGCGCCGGCGCGGACCGAGAGCGCCGCGACGAGCCGGGGCGACAGGCGCAGGGCCTCGTCCGCGCACGCGAGCGCCCGCTCGCTGCTCCCGTCCGAGAGCAGGTCCCGCCCCTCCTCGGCGAGCGTCCCCGGCGAGGCGTCCGGCCGGGACGGGAGGCACGGCGACGGACGCGAGAGGACCCGCTCGGCGAGCGGCGCCCCGCCGCGCAGCGACGCCGGCGCCGAGGCCGACCCGCGCGCGGACGGCGGGGCCGGAGGGGCTTCCTTTCGCGTGCAGGCCGCGGCGAGGAGGAGCAGGCACACCGCGCGGCAGAGCGGGCGGACCATCGAGGGCGAGCTTGCCACGGACGGGTACGGCAGGCCAGACGGGGGCGTGTCGGCGCGGGTGCGCGGCAGGGCGGCGCTGTACCCCCTCTGGGCCGAGGATCCGCGCGCGTCGGCCTGGGAGCATGCGGGCATGCGCACCGCCCTCGCCGCCGCCCTCGCCGTCGCCGTCGCCGCCTGCGCGCGCCCCGCCTCGCCCCCGGGGGCGCCGGACCAGGCGCTCCCCGGCGAGCGCCACCTCCGCCACGTCCGCCAGCTCACGTTCGGCGGCGAGAACGCGGAGGCGTACTTCAGCTTCGACGGGAAGGAGCTCGTGTTCCAGTCGACCCGGGACGGGCGCGCCTGCGATCAGGAGTACGTCATGAGCGCGGACGGGAGCGGCCCGCGCCTCGTCTCCACCGGGCGCGGGGTCGTCACCTGCGGCTACTTCTTCCCGGACGGCTCGCGGATCGTCTACGCGTCGACGCACGAGAGCATGGGTCCGGAGTGCCCGCCGAAGCCCGATCGCTCGCAGGGGTACGTCTGGCCGCTCCACGACTACCAGCTCTACACCGCGCGCCCGGACGGGAGCGACGTGCGGCCGCTCGCGCCCGCGCCCGGCTCCTACAACGCGGAGGCGACGATCTCGAAGGACGGCTGGATCGTCTTCACCTCGACCCGGGACGGCGACCTCGACCTCTACCGGATGCGGCTCGACGGCTCGGGCCTCACGCGGCTCACCTCGACGCCGGGCTACGACGGCGGCGCGTTCTTCTCCGCCGACGGGAAGCGGATCGTCTACCGCGCGAGCCGGCCGGCCGCCGGCGCCGAGCTCGACGACTACCGCGAGCTGCTCGAGAGGAAGCTCGTCCGCCCGGCGCGCCTCGAGATCTGGGTGATGAACGCGGACGGGACCGACGCGCACCAGGTGACCCACGTCGGCGCCGCGAACTTCGCGCCGTTCTTCCACCCGGACGGGCGGCGGATCATCTTCGCGTCCAACGTGAAGGACCCGCGCGGCCCGAACTTCGACCTCTACCTCGTGAACGACGACGGGACGGGCCTCGAGCAGGTGACGACGTACGGCGGGTTCGACGGCTTCCCGATGTTCTCGCCGGACGGGAAGCGGCTCGTGTTCGCCTCGAACCGGAACGGCAAGCGCGTCGGCGAGACGAACGTGTTCGTCGCGGACTGGCGCGAGTAGCCGGGCGGGCGGGCCCTTCCCGGACGCTCCGTCCGGCCAAAGCGGGGACGCACCCGCTCGCGCGATGACCCGCGTCACGGACGGTGATTACCCGTTTTGACTGCACCCCAGGGTGCCGCGCGCGCACTCGGCGCGCGCCGGAAGGAGCATCCATGGCGAACGAGCGGAAGCCCGGCTGGACGCGGCGGCAGGTCCTCAAGGCCGCGGGCGTCGGGACCATCGCGGCGGCGGCGGGCGGGCTCTCCCCGCGGCGGGCCCGCGGACAGGAGAAGACCCTCAAGATCATCCAGTGGAGCCACTTCGTGCCGGGCTACGACAAGTGGTTCGACGGCACGTTCTGCAAGCAGTGGGGGGAGAAGCACGGCACCCGCGTGATCGTGGACCACATCGCGATCGGCGAGATCAACGCGCGCGCCGCGGCGGAGGTCTCCGCGCAGCGCGGGCACGACCTGTTCATGTTCCTCTCGCCGCCCGCGGCCTACGAGAAGCAGGTCATCGATCACTCCGAGATCTACCAGGCGGTCGCGAAGAAGTGGGGCAAGCCCATCGACCTCGGGCACAAGTCCACCTTCAATCCGAAGACGAAGAAGTACTTCGCGTTCTCGGACAGCTACGTCCCCGATCCCGGAAACTACCGCCAGGACCTCTGGTCGCAGGTCGGGTTCCCGAAGGGCCCGGACACCTGGGACGACCTGCGCAAGGGCGGGAAGGCGATCAAGGACAAGATTCGGCAATCCCGTCGGGCTCGGCCTCTCGCAGGAGCTCGACACGAACATGGCGGTCCGCGCGCTGCTCTGGTCCTTCGGCGGCTCGGAGCAGGACGAGGCGGGGCGCGTCGTCATCAACTCGCCGCAGACCGTCGAGGCGCTGAAGTACATGCGGGCGCTGTTCAAGGAGGCGGAGACCGGAGAGGTCTTCACCTGGGATCCCTCCTCGAACAACCGCGGGATCCTCGCCGGCAAGCTCTCCTTCGTGGCGAACGCCATCTCCGTCACGCGGACCGCGGAGAAGGAGAACCCGGAGATGTCGCAGAAGATCCAGATCGTCCCGGCGCCCAAGGGGCCGGTGCGGCGGATCGCGGCCGAGCACGTGATGGACTGCTACGTGGTCTGGAAGTTCGCCGAGAACCTGAACGGCGCGAAGCAGTTCCTCGTCGACTACATCGACGCGTTCGGCGAGGCGTTCAAGGCGAGCGAGTTCTACAACTTCCCCTGCTTCCCCACGACCGTCCCCGATCTCAAGCAGCAGATCGCGAACGACCCGAAGGGGAAGCCGCCCGACAAGTACGCGGTGCTGGGGAACGTCCTCGAGTGGGCGACGAACGTCGGCTACCCGGGGTACGCGACCGCGGCCATCGACGAGGCGTTCAACACGTTCGTCCTGCCGACCATGTTCGCGAAGGTGGCCCGGGACGAGCTCTCGCCGGAGGACGGGGCGCGCGGCGCCGAGCGCGAGCTGAAGCGCATCTTCGACAAGTGGAAGTGAGCGCGGCGGCGACGCGATGGCGACCGTCGAGACGCGCAAGCTCACGAAGGTGTTCAGGAAGGCCGAGGAGGGCGCCGTCAACGACGTCGACCTCCAGAGCCGCGACGGAGAGTTCCTCGTGTTCCTGGGGCCCTCGGGCTCGGGGAAGTCCACGCTGCTCCGCATGATCGCCGGGCTCGAGGAGCCGACGCGCGGCGACGTGCTCATCGGCGGCAAGGTCGTGACCGACCTCACGCCGCGGGAGCGCGGGATCGCGATGGTGTTCCAGAGCTACGCGCTCTACCCGCACCTCACGGTCGAGAAGAACATCGGCTTCCCCCTGAAGGCCCAGGGGATGCCGAAGGAGCGGCGGCGCGAGCGGGTCGAGTGGGCGGCGGGGCTGCTGGGGATCGGCCACCTCCTCGACCGCCGCCCGCGCGAGCTCTCCGGCGGCGAGCGGCAGCGCGTCGCCCTCGCGCGCGCGATCGTGCGCGAGCCGACGGTCTTCCTCCTCGACGAGCCGCTGTCGAACCTCGACGCGAAGCTCCGCGCCTCCGCGCGCGAGGAGCTCGCGTCGTTCCACAAGCGGGTGAAGACGACGACGATCTACGTCACCCACGACCAGGTCGAGGCCATGGCGATGGGGGACCGGATCGTGGTCCTCAACCGAGGGCTCGTGCGGCAGATCGGGACGCCGCGCGAGGTCTACGACGAGCCGGCCGACACCTTCGTCGCCACCTTCCTGGGCTCCCCGCCCATGAACCTGGTGGACGCCGGCGACGTCATCGCCGGGTTCCGGCCGGAGACGCTCCAGCCGGCCGCCTCCGTGTCGGGGAAGAGCTTCCCGCTGCGGCTCCGGATCTCGAGCGTCGAGTACCTCGGGTCGGAGCGGATCCTCTACGGCATCGTGGAGGGCGGGAAGTTCGACGGGAAGAAGGTCGTCGCGCGGCTCACCACCGCGACGAGCGCCGGGTTCGGCGAGGGCGCCGCGCACGAGTTCGCGATCGCGGAGCGGGACCTCAAGTTCTTCGACAAGGCGAGCGAGAAGCGGACGGAGGCCCGGGGGTTCGCGTGGCGGTGACGGCGAGCGCCCTGGACGGCACGGCGCCGCGCCGTCGCGCCAGGCTCTCCGGCGCGACGAGGCTCGGGATCGTCCTCTTCTCCCCGGCGCTCGTCTACATCGTCGCGCTCGTCGGGCTGCCGCTCGTGCTCGCGTTCCTCTACAGCGTGGGCAACGTGACGGTCGGCTCGATCGGCTACGAGTTCGTCGGGCTCGACAACTTCCGGAGCGTCCTCGACAGCCCGTCGTTCCGGCGGGCGCTGCTCAACTCCTTCATCTTCACGATCTCGACCCAGGTCATCGTCATCGTCTGCGCGAACGCCCTCGCGCTCGCCCTGCGCGACCCGTTCCGCGGCCGCGGCCTCGTCCGCTTCTTCCTGCTCCTGCCCTGGGTCGCGCCCATCAGCCTCGGCGCGATCGGGTGGAAGTGGCTCCTCGACTCGATCTACTCCGTCGTGAACTGGGTGCTCGCCCAGCTCCACCTCGTCAACCTGTTCGACCCGCCCATGTGGCTCGGCCAGCCGACGCTCGCGATGGGCTCGGTCATCGCCGTCCACGCCTGGCGCATGATCCCCTTCTCGACCGTGATCCTGCTCGCGGGGCTCACCTCCATCCCGAGGGAGATCCCGGAGGCGGCCGCGGTGGACGGCGCCGGGTTCTGGCGCACGCACTTCGAGATCACCCTCCCGATGATGCGGCCGATCATCAGCGTGGCCGTGCTGTTCGGGGTCGTCTTCACGTTCACCGACATGACCGTCGTGTACATCCTGACGCGCGGCGGTCCCTACGACACGACGCAGGTGCTCCCCTCGCTCGCGTTCTTCACGGGCGTGCTCGGGTCGGACCTCGCCGAGGGCGCGGCGATCTCGGTGTTCCTCGTCCCCATCCTGGTGATCGTGGCCTGGCTGATGCTCCGGGTCGCGCACCGGGCGGAGGTCGTCTGATGGGGCCCCGCCGCTCCACCGCGAACCGGATCGGGCGCTGGGTGATCGTGGTCGGGTTCGCGGTCCTGCTCGCGTTCCCCTTCTACTGGATGGCGATCACGACGTTCAAGCAGACGTCGGACCTCTACAACGTCCAGCACAACCCGTTCATCTTCAACGCGGCGCCGACCCTCGACCACCTCCGCTACCTCTTCGGCGAGACCCTGTTCCTGCGCTGGTTCTGGAACACGACGCTCGCCGGCGCCGCGGTCGTCGTGATCACGCTCGTGCTCGCGGTGCCCGCCGCGTGGGCCCTCGCCCGCCTCACCGGCGCCTGGGGGCAGCAGCTCGGGATCGGGATCTTCCTCACCTACCTCGTGCCGCCGACGCTGCTGTTCATCCCGATGTCGCGCGTGGTCGGCTTCCTCGGGCTGCAGGACACGCTCTGGGCGGTCATCGTCACCTACCCGACCTTCACGGTGCCGTTCTCGATCTGGCTCCTCATGGGGTTCTTCAAGGCGATCCCGAAGGACCTCGAGGAGGCCGCGCTCGTGGACGGCCTCACCCGGTTCGGCGCGTTCGTGAAGCTGGTCATCCCGATCTCGGTGTCGGGCATCCTGACGGTCGTCATCTTCTCGTTCACGCTCGTGACCCAGGAGTTCGTCTACGCGCTCACCTTCATCTCGAGCGCGGAGCACCAGACGATCGGCGTCGGGGTCCCCATCTTCCTCGTGCGCGGGGACGTGTACTACTGGGGCTCGCTCATGGCCGCGTGCCTCATCGCGAGCCTCCCGATCGCGGTGCTCTACAACCTGTTCCTGGATCGCTTCATCGCCGGGTTCACGGTGGGCGCGGTGAAGTGAGGGAGGGGCTACGCCCTCCGCCCGGGGAGGCCGGCGAGGCGCGCCGGCGAGAACGGCGCGAGGTCGACGGGCGGGGTCGCGCCCAGCACCGCGGCGGCGAGCGCGTCCGCGGTGATGGGGGCGAGCAGGATGCCGTTCCGGGTGTGGCCGGTCGCGTAGAGCAGCCCGGGCACCGTGCCGGGCCCGAGGATCGGCTCGCCGTCGGGGCTCGCCGGGCGGAAGTTCGACCAGGTCTCGACGACCGGAGCGCCGGCGAGCGCGGGCGCGATGCCGATCGCGACGTCGAGCACGTGGCGCAGGCCGCCCGCCGTGACCGCCTTCTCGAACCCGACCTCCTCCATCGTCGAGCCGCACAGGATCCGCCCGTCGGCGCGCGGGACGACGTAGCCGTGCCCGGAGAACACGACGCGCGAGAGGAGGGGCGGCCTCGTGTCGAGCACCGCGATCTGCCCGCGCACCGGGCGGACCGCGCCCGGCGGCAGCCCGTGCCCCTCGACCTGGAGCGACCAGCTCCCCGCGGCGAGGACCACGGCGTCCGCCTCGATCCGGCCGGTCTCGTGCTCGACGCCGCTCGCGCGGCCGTCCTCCCGGACGATGCGGCGGACCTGCCCGGTGATGAACCGGACGCCGACCCGGGACGCGGCGACGTACACGGCGCGCGCGAGCGCTCGCGGGTCGAGCGACGCCTCGTCGGGGAAGAGCAGCGCCCCGCGTGCCTCGGGGGAGAGCGCCGGCTCGAGCCGCCGCACCGCCGCGTCGTCGAGCACCTCGACCGGCAGCCCGTGCCGCAGGATCTTCTCGGCGCGCGCGGCGAGGATCTTCGCGTGGTCGTCGTCGAGCGCGACCTCGAGCGTCCCGAGCGCGCGCAGCCCGACCGACATCCCCGAGAGCGCCTCGACCTCGGCGACGAAGGCGGGGTAGCGGGCGAGCGAGGCGCGGCAGAGCGCGTAGAACGGGCCGGGCTCGACCGCCTCCACGCCCGGCGAGAGGATGCCGCCCGCGGCGCTCGACGCCTCGGCGCCCGGCACGGCGCGCTCGAGCACGACGACCGAGCGGCCCGCCTGCGCGAGCCGGAGCGCGACCGACGATCCCTGCACGCCGGCTCCCACGACGACGACGTCCACGCGCATGCCGCGAGAGAGTAGTCCCGAAGCCGCCCGTCCGGAAGCGAAGGCGCGGCCCGCGCCTCAGGGGAGCGCCGCGTCTCCGTCGCGCGGCCCGCGCGCGCCGTTGACCCCCGCCACCGGCGGGCGCCGCGACAGGCCGTGCACGAGCAGCTCGAGGACCTGCCGGCGCCACGCCTCGGGCTCGGGCGGCTCGCCCGCGAAGGGGCGCGCCGCCTCCCGGGTCGAGGCGACGAGGGCGGCGACCCCGCTCACCGTGACCATCGCGAGCATCGGGTCGAGCCCGCCCGGAGAGCCGTCCGCGAGCAGTCGCGCCGCGCGCCGGAGCGGCTCCGCGATGGACGGATCCGACGCGGCGAGCTGGCCGAGGAACGGGGCGCCGTCGAGGTACTCGCGGATGAGGATCTGCGCGCCGGTGGGGTCCGCCATCATCGCGTCGACGTACGCGACGACGACCGCGTCGGCTCGCGCCGCGCCGTCCTCGAGCAGCCGGGCGATCTCGCTCGCGGAGGCGATCCAGACCGATCGGAGGATGTCGACGTACAGCGCGCGCTTCGACGCCCAGTGCCGGTACATGAGCGCGACGTTGCAGGCCGCGCCGCGCGCGATCCCCTGGACCCGCGCGCCGTGGTAGCCCCGGCTCGAGAACTCCGCCCGGGCGGAATCCCAGATCCGCTCCGCGATCCCCGAACGGGGGGGCCCGAACCGCCGACTGGCAACCGAGCCGTCCATGCAAACCCCTCCTTACCCGGTGGGTTGACGTGGGTCAAGTGCGCCTGCGTCGTTCTGTCATGTGGCGTGGGGGGGCGTATGTACAAGGTGCCGTGGGGGGCCCTCGAACGATCGTTCACCTCGACCTCGACGCGTTCTACGCGTCGGTGGAGCAGCTCGACGATCCCGCGCTGCGCGGCCGCCCGGTGATCGTCGGCGGCCCCTCGCGACGCGGGGTGGTGTGCGCCGCGAGCTACGAGGCCCGGCGGTTCGGCGTGCGCTCCGCGATGCCGACCGCGCGCGCGCGGAAGCTCTGCCCGGACGGCGTGTTCCTCTCGCCGCGGTTCGATCGCTACGGCGAGCTGTCGGATCGGGTGTTCGGCATCTACCGGCGGTACACGCCGCTCGTGGAGCCGCTCTCGCTCGACGAGGCGTTCCTCGACGTGACGGCGAGCCGCGCGCTGCACGGGCCGGGACCGGACATCGCGCGCGCCGTCAAGGGCGCCGTCCGGGCCGAGTGCGGGCTCACCGTGTCGGCGGGGATCGCCGAGGTCAAGCTCGCCGCGAAGATCGCGACGGACCTCGGGAAGCCGGACGGGCTCGTGGAGGTGCCGGCGGGGGGCGTCGCCACGTTCCTCGCGCCGCTCCCGGTGGCGAAGCTCTGGGGCGTCGGCCCGGTCACGGAGGAGGCGCTCCGCAGGATCGGCGTCGGGACCATCGGGGCGCTCGCGGCGACGCCCGACGCCGCGCTCGCCGCCGCGATCGGCGCGAGCCACGCGCGCGACCTGCGGGCGCTCGCGCGCGGCGACGATCCCCGGGACGTCGTGCCCGACGAGGCGGCGCGGTCCATCGGCGCCGAGGACACCTTCGGCGAGGACCGCACCGGCGCGGCCGAGCTCGACCGCGAGCTGCTCTCGCAGGCGGGGCGCGTCGGACGCCGCCTGCGCGCGGCGAAGGTGCAGGGGCACGTCGTGACGCTCAAGGTGAAGTACTCGGACTTCTCGCTCGTGACGCGCCGGACCACGCTCGAGCGCGCGACCGACGACGACCACGCCATCCTCGCCGCCGCGCGCGCGCTGCTGTCCCGGGTCGACCTGGCGCGGCCGGTGCGGCTCACCGGGATCTCGGTCTCCGACTTCGCCGCCGACACCGAGCGCGGGCAGCTCGACCTGTTCGGCGCCGCGCCGGCCGTGCCCGCCGCGGAGGCGGCCGACGAGGGGAGGCGCCGCGCGCTCAACGCGGCGCTCGACCGGCTCGCCGATCGCTTCGGCGAGGGCGCGGTCGTCCCGGGCGACCTCGCGGGCTCGCCCCCGCGCCGCCGCTGAGCGGCGCGTACCCGCCGTACGATCCGGGCGGCTCCTCCGCCACGGGCCCGCGCGGCGAGGCGGGCTCCGGGGGCGGCTCCGGGGCCCGGGCGTCGATCCGGATCGCCGTCGGCGGGCCCCCGCCGCCGCTCCGGTACGACGCGCGGACGTCGGCGCCGCGCGAGAGCGCCTCCGGCGCCGCGGGGACGCCACCCAGCGTGACGGCGGTGCCCGGCGCGACGTGCAGGGCGACCTCGGCGCCGCCCCCCGATCGGATCGCGACCAGGCGATCGCCCGTCCGCGTGATCCTCCCGTCCACCCGGTGCACCTGGGTCCGCCGCCGCGCGGCGGCGCGGGCGTGCCGGTCGCCGCGGCGCGCGTCGCGGGGCGGGGGCTCGCCCGGCCCCGGCGCCGCCGACGCGACCTCGCCGGGCGGCGCGGGCCGCGCCTCGACGCGCCGCTCGTACGCGAACGCGAGCAGCGCCAGGGACGCGACGACGACGGCACGGGTCCTCAGGTCCACGCCCTCCCGCGGGAAGGGTGGGGGCGGGAGACCAGGGCGGCAACCGCCCGGCGCTGGCCCCGCTCCCCGCCTTCCTCGCACCGGGCGGGCGCACCACCTTGTCCGCATGGGCTCGATCCATCCACCCTCCGGGATCCCGGGCGCGGTCGGCGGGCGGCACCCCGCCGAGCTCGACGCGCGCGCCGACGCCCTGCGGGCGCTCGCCGGGTCGGGCGTCCCGTTCCTCGTCGCGGGGGCCTACGGGTTCTTCGAGTACACGGGCATCTACCGCGACACGAAGGACCTGGACCTGTTCCTGCGCCGGCGCGATCTGGACCAGGCGTTCCAGGTGCTCGAGGGCGCGGCCTTCCGCACCGAGCTGACGGACCCGGGATGGATCGGGAAGGCCTACCGCGGCGAGTGGTTCGTGGATCTCATCTTCTCGTCCGGGAACGGGGTCGCCGTGGTGGACGACCTCTGGTTCGAGCACGCGCGCGAGGGCCGGGTGATGGGCGTCGACGTGCTGCTCGCCCCTCCCGAGGAGATGGTCTGGTCGAAGTCGTTCGTCCTCGAGCGCGAGCGCTACGACGGCGCCGACGTGAACCACCTCCTCCGCGCGACGGGCGACACGCTCGACTGGGAGCGCCTCCTCTACCGCTTCGACCGGTACTGGGAGGTCCTGCTCAGCCACGTGCTCCTGTTCCGGTTCTCCTACCCCGGCGAGCGCTCGAAGGTGCCGGACCGCGTCCTGAGCACGCTCCTCTGCCGCGTCGAGGACGAGCTCGGGACCGACCACCCGCGGGCGCTCTGCCGCGGGAACCTCATCTCGCGCGAGCAGTACCGGCACGACCTCGAGCACCTCGGGTACGAGGACGGCCGGGCCTGGGACGAGGCGAACCGGACGCAGGGGGCGGTGGGCGATGGCGGACGGGACCTTCCGGCTCGCGGCGGTCGCTGACCTCCACGGTCGGGCCGACCAGCACGGCCGCTTCCGGGAGCTCGTCCGCGCCGTGAACGGCGAGGCGGAGGGGCTCGTGCTCGCGGGCGACCTCACGGACCACGGCAGCGTCGCCGAGGCGGAGACGCTCGCCGAGGCGCTCGCGCTCCTGCGGGTCCCGTGCGCCGCGGTGCTCGGCAACCACGACTTCGAGGGCAACCAGGTCAAGGAGATCGTCCGGATCCTGAACGAGGTGAAGATCGAGGTCCTCGACGGCGACCACGCGGTCTTCGACCGGCGGCTCGGGATCGCGGGGGTGAAGGGGTTCGCCGGCGGGTTCGAGAAGGGCCTGCTGCAGGCGTTCGGCGAGCCGATCGTGAAGGCGTTCGTGCAGGAGGCGGTGAACGAGGCGCTGAAGCTCGAGGCCGCCCTCGCCCAGCTCGAGGTGCAGAAGAAGGTCGTGCTGATGCACTACGCGCCGATCCCCGGCACCGTCGACGGCGAGGACCCCGAGCTGCGCGCCTACCTCGGGACCAGCCGGCTCAGCGCGCCGTGCGAGGCGTTCGGCGCCCTCGCGGTCTTCCACGGTCACGCGCACCACGGCGCGCCCGAGGGTCGGACCCCGAAGGGGATCCCCGTCTACAACGTCGCGATGCCGGTCCTGAAGCGCGTGCTCGACCGGCGCTTCCGGGTGGTCGACCTCTGACGGCCGACGAGGGCGGGCTCAGTGCCGGAGCGGCGGCGGCCCCGCCGCCTTGCGGACGCGCTCGAGGATCTCGTCCATCCCGACGGACTTCGGGATGTAGCCCTGCGCGCCGAGGAGCTCCGACTCCCACTCGAACCCGTACGCCGACAGGATGAGGATCGGGATCGCGGCGCTGCGCGGGTCGCCCCGCATCCGCTCCATGACGCCCCACCCGTCGAGCACCGGCATCTTGAGGTCGAGGAGCACGATCCCCGGCGCCTCGTCGGTCACGCGCACGAGCGCGAGCTCGCCGTTCTCGGCCTGCTGCACGGGGTAGCCGGCGTCCGTCAGCACCTCGCAGATCGCCTCGCGGAAGTCGTGGTCGTCGTCCACGACGAGGATGTACTGGCCGGGGGTCATGCGGGGGTCGGCTCCGCCCGGAGCGCGCCGGCGATCTCGGCCGCGATCCGCCGGGCGTCCTCGAGCCGGTCGGGCCCGAGCGAGACCGCCCCGACCACCGCGTGGCCGCCGCCGCCGTAGCGCTCGCACAGCTTCGAGATGTCGTGGGGCCGCGCGGGGCGGGCCCACGGGTTGGACCCCACCGACACCTTCGTCCGCGTGGGGTCCTTCGACACGAGCACGGTGTAGGCCGCGTCGGGGAAGAGCGCGTACGTGATGAACTTGTTCGCCCCGTCGACCCCGGAGTCCGCGAGGTCGACCGTGACGACCCCGCCGTCCACGCGCGCGAGGCGCCGGACCACCTCGACCGCGGCGCGGTGGCGCTCGAGGATGGGCGCGAGGGGGCCGCTCACCCACGGCTCCGCCGCGAGGTCCGCGAGCGGCCGGTGCTGCATCGCCTCGATGATCCGCGTCGGCACCTGGGGGTCCTTCGTCGCCTCGAGGAGCGCCATGACCCGGAGCGCCGGCTCGTCGAGCCGGACCGCGACCTCGGCGCTCTCGAAGCGGGCCGCGTCGATGACGTCCGCCCAGCGGACGAGCTCCCCGAGGTCGTCCGCGCGCCACCCGTGCCGCTCGGCGAGCACGCGGGCGATGAAGCCGGTGCAGCTCGGCGCGGTCGGGTCCCAGAACTTGCGCCCGGTCGTGTCGCGCTCGAACGCGGCGCGGTCCGCCGGCGTCGGGAACCCGCTCGCGTGGTGATCGAACCACCAGTGAAGCGCCGGCGACGGGGAGTACCGGAAGTCGACGCACGCGTTCACGTCCGCGTCGAACGCGTCCGCCGGGAAGGGGTCTCCCTGCTGGTGGTGGAGGGGGACGTAGCGGACCGCGTCGAGGCGGGCGCCCTCCCGCTCGACGAAGAAGCGCGCGAACAGCGCAGCCGAGGCGCAGCCGTCGAAGCAGTTGCCGTGGTAGAGGATCTTGAGCCGCATGCGGGCGCGGGAATCTAGGGACCGGGGCAGCATAGCGTCAACGCGGCCCGGAGCGCGGTCGCGCGACCGATGGGCCCCACCGGGGATCGCCGCGCTGGCGTCCGCGCGATCCGGCCCGGTACACTCGGCCCCGGAGGAACCCCGGTGCCCAAGACAGCCCTCGCAGTGGTCGCCGCCCTGGCGCTCGCCGGGTGCCACGCCGTCCGCTACGACTCCGGTCGGGCGCCCTCCCAGCGACGCTGGGAGAAGACGATTCACTTCTGGATGTGGGGCTTCAAGGGCGACGGGCGCGTCGACCTCGACGCCGCGTGTCCGGAGGGCGTCGCCCGGTTCCACAGCGAGGCGACCGCGCTCGGGTGGGTCGCGCAGGTGGTGACGCTCGGGTTCTGGTCGCCCCGCCGCGTGGTGGTGGTGTGCGCCGACTCCTCGCTCGCACCGCGCGCCGCCGCGCCGGGCGGCGCGCCCGGAGGCTCCCGATGAGACGCCTCGTCGCAGCGGCGCTCGTCGCCGCGCTCGCCGGCTGCTACACGATCCGTTACGAGCGCCGCAGCGCGCTCCCCGAGGCCGGGACGCCGCGCGAGAACTGGCACCACGGGTTCGTCGGGGGGACCATCCTCGGCTCCGCCCCGGTGAACCTCCCCGCGATGTGCCCCGGCGGCGTCGCGTCCGTGGAGAGCCAGGTGACCCCGCTCAACTGGGGCGCGCAGCTCCTCACGACCGGCTTCGGCCTGCTCCTCCCGCTGTGGGCGCCGATCTGGGAGCCGACCACGGTCAGCGTGACCTGCGCGCGCCCCGCCGCGGCGAGGGCCGGCGGCGCGATGAAGGTGGCGGTGGTGCCGCTGGTCGCGCTCGGCGGCGTCGCGAAGGAGACGGCCCAGCTGCTCGGCGACGCGCTCGCGGGCGAGCTGCGCAAGCGCCCCGGAGTGTCGGTCCTGACGCAGTCCGACGTCGCCGCGCTCCTCGGGGTCGAGCGGACCCGGCAGATCCTCGGGTGCAGCGATTCCGGCTGCATGGCCGAGGTCGCGGGCGCGCTCGGGGCGGACCGGGTCGTGCACGGCTCCGTCGGGCGCGTGGGCGGCTCCTTCGTCGTGAACCTCTCCGCGCTCGACCCGAGGCGCGCGACCGCCGCGGCCTCGGTCTCGGAGCGGCTGCGGGGCGGCGGCGAGGAGGCGTTCCTCGACGCCCTGCCTTCCATCGCGGACGCGCTCCTCGCCGCGCCCGCGAGTGGCGGCCCACGTTGACGGCAGGTTAGACTCCGCCCGGCATGGAAGCGATCCGCGTCGGGGCCCTCCTCGACGACAAGAAGTTCGACCTCAGGCTCTCGCTCGTCGCGGGCAGGCAGGGGCTCTCCCGCCGCATCAGCTCGTCGCGCATCCAGAAGCCGGGGCTCGTGCTCGCCGGGTTCACCGAGTACCTGCACAAGGAGCGCGTGCAGGTCTTCGGGAACACCGAGATGAGCTACCTCGGCACGCTCCCGCGCGAGCGCGCGGTCGAGGTCCTGCGGAACTTCTTCGGGCAGGACGTCGCCTGCCTGGTCGTCACCAAGGGGCTCGACGTGCCGCCCGAGATGGCGGCGGCCGCCGAGGAGCACGGCGTGCCGATCCTGCGCACCGGCCACCTCTCCTCGAACTTCATCGAGTCGGTCCAGAACTACCTCGAGGACATCCTCACCGCGCAGACGTCCATGCACGGCGTGCTCCTCGACGTGTTCGGGGTCGGGATCCTGCTCCTCGGCAAGTCGGGCATCGGCAAGAGCGAGATCGCGCTCGACCTCGTCATGCGCGGCCACCGGCTCGTCGCGGACGACATCGTCGACGTGAAGCGCCGGTCGGCGGACGCGGTCCAGGGGGCGGGCTCCGAGATCATCAAGCACCACATGGAGATCCGCGGCCTCGGCATCATCAACATCAAGGACCTCTTCGGCGTCGCCTCGATCCGCGAGCGCAAGAAGATCGAGATCGTGCTCGAGCTGGTGGAGTGGGATCCGAACGTCGAGTACGACCGGCTCGGGGTCGAGGAGAAGAAGTTCCGGATCCTCGACGTCGAGATCCCCATGCTGATCGTGCCGGTCCGGCCGGGCCGAAACATGACGACCATCGTCGAGGTCGCGGCCCGCAACCACCTGCTGAAGCTGCAGGGCCACCACTCCGCGCGCGAGTTCCAGGAGCGGCTCAACCGCGCCATCGCGCTCGCGCCGGGCGCGCGGGTCGGCGAGATGGACGTGGAGTGATGCCGAAGACGACGGTCGCCAGCGGGCCGCAGGTCGTCATCCTCACGGGCGTCTCCGGCTCCGGCAAGTCGACGGCGCTGCGCGCGCTCGAGGACGCCGGCTTCTACTGCGTCGACAACCTGCCGATCGTCTTCCTCGACAAGCTGCTCGAGCTCTCCGGCCACACCGCCGGCGAGGTGTCGCGGATCGCGCTCGTGGTCGACGCCCGGGAGGGCCGCTTCCTGGCGGACGCGCCCCGCCTCATCCAGGAGGTCCGGCAGAAGGGGAACGACGTCCAGGTCCTGTTCCTCGACGCCTCCGACGACTCGCTCGTGCGCCGCTACTCCGAGACGAGGCGCCGCCACCCGCTCTCGGGCGACGGCGGCTCCGTCCCGGACGGCATCTCCGCCGAGCGCCGCGCGCTCGCCGATCTCAAGGCGATCGCCGACGAGGTGGTCGACACGACGACGCTCAACGTGCACGAGCTGAAGCGGCTCGTCGCGCGCCGCTTCGTCGCGGGAGGGGGCGCGCGCCTCGGCGTCACGATCGTGTCGTTCGGGTTCCGCTTCGGGATCCCGACGCACGCGGACATGGTCCTCGACGTCCGCTTCCTCCCGAACCCGTTCTTCATCCCGGAGCTGAAGCCGTTCCCGGGGACGGACCCGCGCGTCGCCGAGTTCGTGCTCGGGCAGCCGGACGCGAAGGCGTTCCTCGAACGGGTCGGGGACCTGTTCGCCTTCCTCCTCCCCCGCTACCGGACGGAGGGCAAGAGCTACCTCACGATCACGATCGGCTGCACCGGGGGGAAGCACCGCTCGGTCGCGCTCGCCGGCGCCCTGGCCGAGCGGCTCGAGGCCGCGGGCCAGCCCGTCCGGCTGTGGCACCGCGACGTCGACAAGGAGTAGCCGGCCGGTCCGCGCCGCCTCGCCGCAGGACGTGGCCCGGTCCGGGCTGGCCTCCTGGGACGACGGCGGCTATGGTACGCGCGCCTCGCGGTCGACGAGACGCGACGGGGGGAACCCAGGACATGCTCGGACTCGTGGTGGCCACGCACGGCAAGCTGGCGGAGGAGATGCTGCAGACCGCCGAGGGCATCGTCGGCCGGCTCGAGCAGTGCGTCCCGGTGAGCGTCAACGCCGGGTCCTCCATGGAGGACGCGCGCGCGCACCTCGCCGACGCCGTGCACCGCATGGACACCGGCGACGGCGTCCTCGTGCTCACCGACATGTTCGGCGGCACCCCCGCGAACCTCGCCCTCACGTTCCTCGACGAGAAGGTCGAGGTGATCACCGGCGTGAACCTGCCGATGATCCTGAAGATCGCGACCGCCCGCGCCGAGGGCCTGCCGCTGCAGGCGGCGGCCGAGCTCGTGACGAGCCACGGGCAGAAGAACATCACCCTCGCGTCCGCGCTCCTCCGGAGCCGGGCGCGCAAGAGCCCCTGAATTCGGCGCGCCGCCCGGCCGTCCCTCCCCCGTGATCGCCCTCGTCCGCGTCGACAACCGCCTGGTCCACGGGCAGATCCTCGAGACCTGGATCCCCCGCCTGGGCGTGACCGAGGTCGTGGTGGCGGACGACGAGGCCGCCGCGAGCGACCTCGCGCTCGCCGCCATGACGCTCTGCGTCCCGCCCGACCTGCCGATCCGCGTGCTTCCGGTGAAGGCCGTTCCCTGGGAGGAGCTCGCCGCCGGGGACCGGACCGTGCTCGTGCTGGTCCGCGACGTGAAGGCGCTCGCGGCGGCGCGCGCGGGGGGCCTCTCCCCCAGGCTCGCGCGGCGAGTGAACCTCGGAAACGTCCACTTCGCCCCCGGGCGGCGGCCGGTGACCCCTTCGGTGTTCCTCGCCCCTCCCGAGCTCGACGCGCTGCGCGACCTCGTCGCGGCGGGGTTCGAGGTCGAGGCGCGCGCCATCCCCTCCGAGCCCCCGGCCGGGCTCGCCGAGATCGAACGCCGGTACGGCGCGGCGCCTTAGGTTAGACTGTTCGGTGCCTTGGGCTACCTCGTCCTGGCCCTCGTCGCGGGCCTCGCCGCCGTCGAACGCAAGGGCTTCCTCCAGGCCATGCTGTCACGGCCGATCACGCTCGCGCCCGTGGTCGGCTGGGCGCTGGGCGACCTGCAGGGCGGGCTCCTCGTGGCGGCGCCGCTCGAGCTGTTCTGGCTCGGCGCGGTGAACCTCGGCGCCGCGCTCCCCGTCCACGAGGCCCTCGGGACGTCGGCGATCACGGGCGGTGCGGTGCTCGCCGCGCGCGCGCTCGGGGTCCCCACCTCCCCGGAGGTCGCGATCGTCGCCGTGCTGCTCTGCGCGCCGCTCGCCCTCGCCGGCCGCAAGGCCGACCGGCTCGTCGAGGCGTGGAACGAGCACCTGGCGCTCCGCGCGGAGGCGGAGCTCGCCCACCACCACGTCGGGGCCGCGGTCCGCGCGAACCTGTACGGGCTCGTCCTCCCGTTCACGATCGCGGCGGTGCTCGCCCCCCTCGGCGCGGCGGTCGCGCAGGCCGCGATCCCGGCGCTCCTGCGCGCGGTCCCGGGCGCGGCCGCGCCGCTCCGGCTCGCCTTCTTCGCGTTCGCCGGGGTGGCGTGCGCCGCGGGCGCGAAGGCGCTCCGCGCGAAGCGGGCGCCGCGGATCTTCTTCGCGGCCCTCGGGCTCACCGTCGTCGCGGCGTTCGCGGCGGGGAGGCTCCGCGCGTGACCCCCGCCCGCGTCCCCCCCGCCACGCTCGCGCGCGTCTTCTGGCGCTGCCTGTTCCTGCAGGCGGCGTGGAACCGCCGCGGAATGCAGAACCTCGGCTTCGCGTACGCGATCGAGCCGGCGCTGCACGCGCTCTACCCCGACGAGGCGCGCAGGGAGCAGGCCCTCGGGCGTCACCTCCGGTTCTTCAACTGCCACCCCTACATGGCGGCCGCCATCGTCGGGGGCGCGATCCACCACGAGGAGCGGGTCGCGGCCGGGGCGGAGCCCGACGCGCAGCCGCTCGAGTACAAGCGGACGCTGCAGGGGCCGCTCGCGGCGGTGGGCGACGGGTTCTTCTGGACGGCGCTGCGGCCCTTCTTCGGCGCGCTCGCCGCGCTCGGGGCGCTCCTCGCCGGCTGGCCGGCGATCGTGGCGGCGGTCGTCGTCTACAACGCGATCCACCTCGCCCTCAGGATCCGGCTCTTCCGGGCGGGGTACGAGAAGGGCGACGCGGTCGTCGCCGACATCTCCCGGCTCGGGCTCCCGGTCGCCGCCGACCGCCTGCGCGCCGCCGGCGCGGCGCTGTGCGGGGTCGCCGCCGCGATCGTGATCGCGCGCGGCGCGGCCGTCTCCGGTCCCGCCGCCGGCGCGCTCGCCGCGGCCGCCGCGATCGCCGGGTACGCGGCGCTCGCGCGCGGCGCCCGCCTCCTCCCCACCGCCTACGCCGCCGCGCTCTTCGGCGCGGCCGCGGCCGTCGTGGTGGGTCGCCTCCACGGGAGCAGCTAGCACATGCCCAGGACCGAGCGCCGCTTCGTCATCGTGAACACGCTCGGGCTCCACGCCCGGGCGGCGGCGCAGCTGGTCCAGGCCGCGAACCGCTTCCGCGCCGAGATCCACGTGGAGAAGGACGGGATGCAGGTGAACGGCAAGAGCATCATGGGCGTGCTCACCCTGGCGGCGGCGAAGGGGGCCTGCATCACGGTGTCCGCCGACGGGGACGACGCAGAGCACGCGATGCTCGCGCTCGCGAAGATGATAGAGAACGGCTTCGGGGAGACATGACGCCTGCGGGCACCTCCATCCTCGTCGGGATCGCGGCCTCGCCGGGCATCGCCATCGGGCGGTGCTGGCCGGTGGACCGCCGCCGCGTCCGGACGCCGAAGCGGCGCCTCGCCGCCGAGGAGGTGGAGGACGAGCTCGCGCGCCTCAAGCTCGCGCTCGAGCTCTCGGACCTCCAGCTCGCGGAGGTGAAGGGGAAGGTCGAGCGGGCCGACGGCGCGACCGGGACCGCGGAGCACACCGCGATCATCGACATGCACCGGATGATGCTCAAGGACGAGATGCTCGTCCAGGAGGCGCAGCGGCTCGTCCGCGACGAGCGGCTCAACGCGGAGTGGGCGGTGAAGCGCGCCGTCCGGAAGATCAAGAACGCGTTCCACGAGCACGCCGACGAGTACTTCAAGGAGCGCCGCGCGGACGTCGACTACGTCGGCGAGCGGATCATCAAGAACCTCCTCGGCCAGGCGCCCGACGTCGAGGAGCTCCCGCCCGAGGGCGCGATCATCGTCGCGCACGACCTCTCCCCCGCGGACACCGCGCTCCTCCTCCACGATCGCAAGGTCGGCGCCATCGTCACCGACGCGGGCGCGAAGACCTCGCACACCGCGATCGTGGCGCGGGCGCTCGAGGTCCCGGCCGTCGTCGGCGTCGGCCGGGTGACGACCGTCGTCGAGCGCGGGGACTGGGTGGTGGTGGACGGGAGCCGCGGCGTCGTCGTCGTGAACCCGTCGCCGGGCGAGCGCGCCGACTACGAGGCCGCCCGCGAGCGCTACCGCCTCGCCGAGGAGGAGCTGCTCCGGACCCGCGACCTCCCGGCCCGGACCCGGGACGACATCACCGTCCGCGTGGCGGGGAACATCGAGTTCGTCGAGGAGGTCCCGAGCCTGCTGTCCCACGGCGGCGAGGCGATCGGCCTCTACCGCACCGAGTTCCTGTTCCTCGGCCGGCCGGACCTGCCCACCGAGGAGGAGCACTACCGCAACTACCGCGGCGTCCTCGAGGCGCTCGCGCCGCGCCCGGTCACCATCCGCACCTTCGACCTCGGCGGCGACAAGCTCCCCGCCGGGATGCGCATCCACGCGGAGAACCCCGCGCTGGGGCTCCGCGCGATCCGCTACTGCCTGCGCCAGCCGGAGCTGTTCCGCGCGCAGCTGCGGGCGCTCCTGCGCGCGTCCGTGCACGGGAACCTCAAGATCATGTTCCCCATGATCTCGGGGATCGCGGAGCTGCGCGCCGCCCGCCGCGCCCTCGACGAGGCGCGCGCCGAGCTCGAGAAGGAGGGCGTGCCGGTGAAGCCGGAGATCCCGGTGGGGATCATGATCGAGCTGCCGAGCGCGGCGATGATCGCGGACCGCCTCGCCCGCGAGTGCGACTTCTTCTCCATCGGCACGAACGACCTCATCCAGTACACGATCGGGATCGACCGGCAGAACAAGGACGTCGCCTACCTGTACAAGCCGCTGCACCTCGCGGTGCTGAGGATGCTCGACATCGTGTGCGCGGCGGGGCGCGAGGCCGGGATCCCGGTCTCGATGTGCGGCGAGATGGCCGGCGAGCCGGTGAACGCGCTCGTGCTCGTCGGGCTCGGGGTGTCGGAGCTCTCGATGAACGGCCCGTCGATCCCCTTCGTGAAGCGCGTCATCCGCGCCGCCCGGGCGTCCGACGGGCGGGCGCTCGTCGCCCGCCTGCTCGCCCTCACCACGGCCGACGACATCGAGCGCGAGGTGAAGGCCGAGATGGGCCGCCGGTTCCCCGGCCTCCTCGGCGAGGACGTGATGCTCGGCCCCATCGGCGGGTGATCCCGGCGCTCCCCGGGGACCCGGCGGTCGGGCAGACCCGCCGCAGTTCCGGCACGTTGACGCCATGGCGCCGGAGCGCGTACCTTCCCAGCCCCGCAACCCAGGAGCCAGCGCCGAGAGCACGCCATGATGAACGACTACCTCTTCACCTCGGAGTCCGTCACCGAAGGCCATCCGGACAAGATGGCGGACCAGATCTCGGACGCCGTGCTCGACGCGGTGCTCCGCCAGGACAAGGCCGGCCGGGTCGCCTGCGAGACGCTCCTCAAGACCGGCTACGTCATGATCGCGGGCGAGATCACGACGAAGGCCCGCATCGACTACCCGAGGCTCGCGCGCGAGGTCGTGAAGCGCATCGGCTACACCGCGGGGGAGATGGGGTTCGACGGGAACACCTGCGGCGTGCTCGTCGCGGTGGACCAGCAGTCCCGCGACATCGGCCAGGGCGTCGACACGGGCGGCGCCGGCGACCAGGGGATGATGTTCGGGTACGCCTGCGACGAGACGCCGGAGCTCATGCCGGCGCCGATCCAGTACGCGCACGCCGTGACCCGCCACCTCGCCCGGGCGCGCCGCGCCGGCCTCGACTTCCTCCGCCCCGACGGCAAGAGCCAGGTCACGGTCGAGTACCGCGACGGGAAGGCCGTCCGCATCGACGCGGTGGTCGTGTCCACGCAGCACTCCGAGGACGTCTCGAACAAGCGCCTGCACGAGGCGCTGCGCGAGCAGGTGATCGCGAAGGCCCTCCCGAAGCGGCTGATGGACCGGAAGACCAAGGTCTACATCAACCCCACCGGCCGGTTCGTCATCGGCGGCCCGATGGGCGACACCGGCGTCACCGGTCGCAAGATCATCGTGGACACCTACGGCGGCATGGGCCGTCACGGCGGCGGCGCGTTCAGCGGCAAGGATCCGTCGAAGGTGGACCGGTCCGCCGCGTACATGGGCCGCTACATCGCGAAGAACGTGGTGGCGGCCGGGCTCGCGAGGCGCTGCGAGGTGCAGGTCGCCTACGCCATCGGCGTCGCCGATCCCGTGTCGGTGATGGTGGACACCTTCGGCACCGCGACGGTCCCGGAGGCGCGGATCGCGCGGGCGGTCCGGCAGGTGTTCGCGCTCACGCCGCGCCAGATCATCGACGGGCTCGACCTCCTCCGCCCGATCTACGAGAAGACCGCCGCGTACGGCCACTTCGGCAGGACGGAGCGGTCGTTCACGTGGGAGCGGACCGACCGCAAGGACGCGCTCTCCGAGGCGGCCGGCGGCAAGGTCCGCGCGGTCGTCCGGCGCGTAGCCGCCGGCACGTCACTTCCGCCCCCTCTCCCCCGGCTGACGCCGGGGGCGAGGGAGAACCTCGGCGAACGGGCGGACCCTTCACCGGCGCCCCGGCTGACGCCGGGGGCGAGGGAGACCTGGGCGAGCGGCCCGACCCTGTGCCTTGACCCGCGGGCCGGCGGACCATAGTATCCGTCCATCCGGATACACAGATGGCCGACGCCTCGCTCTCCACGCGCCCCGACGCGCTCCTCGCCTGGATGGGCGGCCTCGCCGACCCGATCCGGCTCCGCATCCTGCGGGTGCTCGAGCGCGAGGAGCTCTCCGTGCTCGAGCTCTGCGAGGTGCTGAAGCTCCCGCAGTCCACGGTGAGCCGGCACCTCAAGACCCTCGCGGACCAGGGGTGGCTCGGGAACCGGCGGGAGGGGACGGCCAGCCTGTACCGCGCGTCCGATCGGATCGAGCCGGGGCCCGCAAGCTGTGGCGGCTCGCGCGCGCGGAGACGGATCGCTGGCCGGCGGTCGAGCAGGACGCGCTCCGGCTCGAGCGGCGGCTCGAGGCGCGGCGCAGCGAGGCGCAGCAGTTCTTCGCGGGCGCCGCCGCGGAGTGGGATCGCGTGCGGACCGAGGCGTACGGCCGCGAGTTCGAGCTCGCGGTGGTCCGGGCGATGCTCTCGCCGGCCTGGACCATCGCCGACCTCGGCTGCGGGACCGGGTCGTTCACGCGCGAGCTCGCCCGGTCGGGCGCCCACGTGATCGGCGTGGACCAGTCCGCGGCCATGCTGCGGGTCGCGCGCCGGAGCACGCAGGACCTCGAGAACGTCGAGCTGCACCAGGCGAGCCTCGAGGACCTGCCGATCGCCGACGGCGCGTGCGATCTCGCGCTGCTCGTGCTCGTGCTCTCGTACGTCGCGGAGGTGGACCCCGTCCTCCGCGAGGCGCACCGGGTGCTCGCGCCGGGCGGGCGCCTCCTCGTCGTCGACGCCTACCCGCACGGCGACGAGTCGTTCCGGCGCCGGCTCGGCCAGGCGCGCCTCGGCCTCGATCCCGAGGCCCTCGCCGCCTCGCTGGCGCGGCTCGGCTTCGACGGGATCTCGACGGGCGGGCCGATCTCGACCCCCTCGCACCGCAGCGGCCCCGACCTCTTCCTCGCCCGCGGCGCTCGCCCGGGCGCGCACCCGTGACCCCCAGGAGAACGCAGATGGCCCAGACGACCGCGAAGAAGAAGAAGAGCTCCACCTCCAGGGCGCCGCTCGCCGTGGTGCCGGCCGCCCGGGTCGAGCACCTCGTGAAGGACCTCTCGCTCGCCGACTGGGGGCGCAAGGAGATCGAGCTCGCCGAGAAGGAGATGCCGGGGCTCATGGCGATCCGGCGCGAGCACGCCGCGCGCAAGCCGCTCGCCGGGCAGCGGATCACCGGCTCGCTCCACATGACGATCCAGACGGCGGTGCTCGCCGAGACGCTGAAGGAGCTGGGCGCCGAGGTCCGCTGGGCGAGCTGCAACATCTTCTCGACCCAGGACCACGCGGCGGCCGCCGTCGCCGTCGGCAAGGACGGGACCCCCGCGAGGCCGCGCGGGATCCCGGTCTTCGCCTGGAAGGGCGAGACGCTCGAGGAGTACTGGGACTGCACCGAGCGCGCGCTCGACTTCGGCGGCGGCAGGGGCCCGACCCAGATCGTGGACGACGGCGGGGACGCGACGCTCCTCATCCACAAGGGGGTCGAGTTCGAGAAGGCGGGGAAGGTCCCCTCGCCCGCGACCGCCGACTCGGAGGAGTACGCGGTCGTGCTGAAGCTCCTCGCGCGCGGGCTCGCGAAGGACCCGCGGCGCTGGACGCGGGTCGCGAAGGACTGCGCCGGCGTCACCGAGGAGACCACCACCGGCGTGCACCGGCTGTACGAGATGCAGAAGGCGGGGACGCTCCTCTTCCCCGCGATCAACGTGAACGACTCGGTCACGAAGTCGAAGTTCGACAACCTGTACGGCTGCCGTCACTCCCTCGTGGACGGGCTCAACCGGGCGACCGACGTGATGCTCGCCGGCAAGCTCTGCGTGGTCTGCGGCTACGGCGACGTGGGCAAGGGCTGCGCCCAGGCGCTGCGCGGCCAGGGCGCGCGCGTGGTCGTGACCGAGATCGACCCGATCAACGCCCTGCAGGCCACGATGGAGGGGTACCAGGTCGTCCGCCTCGAGGACGTCGTGGCCGACGCCGACGTGTTCGTCACGGCGACCGGCAACCTCGACGTCGTCACGGTCGACCACATGCGCCGGATGAAGGACTGCGCGATCGTCGGCAACATCGGCCACTTCGACAACGAGATCGACATGGCCGGGCTGAAGAAGGTGCCGGGGCTCCGGCGCGTCAACATCAAGCCGCAGTACGACGCGTTCGTGTTCCCGGACGGCCACCGCGTCCTCGTGCTCGCGGAGGGGCGGCTCCTGAACCTCGGCTGCGCCACGGGCCACCCGTCGTTCGTGATGTCGAACTCCTTCACGAACCAGACGCTCGCGCAGCTCGAGCTCGCGACGAACCGGAAGGCGTACGACAAGAAGGTCTACACGCTGCCGAAGCACCTCGACGAGAAGGTCGCGGCGCTGCACCTCGAGCAGATCGGCGCGCGGCTCACGAAGCTCACGAAGCGGCAGGCCGAGTACCTCGGGGTCTCGCCGCGCGGGCCGTTCAAGCCGGAGCACTACCGGTACTAGACAGGCCCGCCCTCTCCCCGCCGGCGCAGCTGGCGCGGGGCGAGGGGGACTTCAACGGCCTAGAACAGCAGCGAGGCCCGCAGGCCGACGCCGAACCAGCCGTGGATCGCCTTGTCGCCGATGCTGGGCGTGATGCTCGCCCGCGCCGACTCCACCTTCAGCTTCGAGAACTGCCCCGCGCTCACCGAGACGTACGGCCCGAGGGTGAGGCCGCCGAGCTCGAAGTCGATGCCGCCGGAGAGCGCCGACCTCGAACCCGGAGAGCGTCGACGTCGCCTTCGCCGTGGCGGTGGCGGGCGTCGGCTCTTCAGCATCTCCCACCCGAACGGACGCCCCGAGCCAGGGCCCGCCCTCGAGCCGCTCGCGGAACCGGTACTCGGTCAGCGCGCCGAAGCCGATGTCCGTGACGCCGCAGGAGACGTCCGCCGCGCTGCAGGCGTTCGAGAGGTCCGACGCGAGGGTCGTCGGCGCATACCGCCCGTAGGCGCCGATCGCGAGCTGCTTCGTGACCCTGAACTGGAGCTGCGCCTCGAGCGGGAAGGCCCAGGCGACCCCGTCGGCGAGCTTCTCGCCGTTCGCGGTCTCGCCGAACGGCTTCGCGACGCCGCCGCGCGCGGTGAGCTGGATGGAGCCGTCGGCGCGCACCGCGAGCGGGGCGGCCAGCAGGGACAGCAGGGTGAGGCCGAGGAGCCTTCGCATGTGAACCCTCCGTGGGCCCGCCGGGACGGCAGGGCGACCGGGCGAGCGTACGAGACCGGAGGGGCCCCGCAAAGGACGGCATTCGAGGGACGCGCCGGGCACGTGACGGGGATCACGCGCCTGCCGCGGCGCGTTGCCGAACCTCGCCCCCTCGGCTACGTTCCGGCGCCGGTGAGCCTCCTCTCCGCCATCGTGCTCGGGATCGTCCAGGCCGCGACCGAGTTCCTCCCGGTCTCGTCCACCGCGCACCTCCTCGTCTTCGGCGAGCTGCTCGGGCACGACCTCGCCGACGAGCGCTTCCGCGCCTTCACCACGATCATCCAGTCGGGCACGACCCTCGCGGTGCTCGTCTACTTCCGCAGGGAGATCGGGGCGCTCGTCTACGCCGGGGTCCGCTCCATCGCGCGGCTGCGGCCGCTCGAGACGCCGGAGTCGCGCCTCGGCTGGTACATCGTGCTCGGCACGCTCCCCGCGGCGGTGCTCGGGAAGCTCCTCGAGCGCCGGATCGAGGCGCTCGGGAACTGGGTGATCGCGGGCTCGCTCGTCGTGCTCGGCGTCGTCCTCCTCGCGGCGGAGCGGGTCGCGCGGCACGTGCGCACCGTCGAGGACGTCCGGGCCACGGACGCGTTCCTCATCGGGTGCGGGCAGGCGCTCGCGCTCGTCCCCGGGTCGTCTCGCTCGGGGACGACCATCACGACCGGCATGCTCCTCGGCCTGACGCGCGAGGCGGCGGCGCGCTTCAGCTTCCTGCTCTCCGTCCCGATCATCCTGGGCGCCGGCGTCTACAAGCTCGTGAAGAGCGTCCCGGTGCTCCGGGGGGAGCCCGCCTGGGTCACCGCCACGGCGGTCGGGACGGCGGTGTCCGCGGTCGGCGGGTACCTCGTCATCGACTGGCTCCTCGGGTGGCTCCGGACGCGCACCACCTACCTGTTCGTCGCGTGGAGGATCGCCGCGGGGGTCGTCCTCGCCGCGCTCATCCTCGGTGGCGTCCTGCCGGGCAACGAGCAGCCGCCGTCCCCCGCGCCAGCCACGAGCGGGGCGCGCTCCCGGTGAACGTCGGTCGGCTCCGGGCGGCGCTCGCGGCGCGGACGCCGGGGGTCGCTCCGGTGGACCGGATCGCGCCCGAGCACCTGCCCCCCGGCGGCTTCGCGCCCGCCGCGAACCTGGTCGTGCTCGACGAGCACGGGGGCGAGGCGCGCCTCCTCCTCACCCGCCGCCCGCTGCACATGAGGCGGCACGCGGGGCAGCTCAGCTTCCCCGGAGGCCGGATCGAGGCGGGCGAGGACCCGCTCTCCGCCGCGCTGCGGGAGGCGAGGGAGGAGATCGGGCTCGATCCCGGGCGCGCGGACGTGCTCGGGCGGCTCTCCGAGACCGTCGTGCTGCAGTCCGCCTTCCGCTTGACGCCCTGGGTGGCGTCCGTGCCATATCCGTACCCCTACGTCCCGGACCCGCGGGAGGTGGCCGAGATCATCCACGTCCCGATCTCGGCGCTGCTGCGGCCCGGGGCGCACCGGGTCGAGCAGCGAAAGGCGTACGGGATGGACCTCGACGTGCACTACTTCGAGCTCGGGGCCGAGGTCCTCTGGGGCGCGACCGCCCGGATCACCTGGGAGCTGCTCGGCATCTGGAGGGACGCGTGAAGATCTATCCGGTGGTGATGGCGGGCGGCTCGGGGACCCGGTTCTGGCCGCTCTCCCGCAAGGACCGCCCGAAGCAGTTCCTGGCGCTCGCCGGCGACGAGCCGCTCCTCGCCGCGACCGTCACGCGGCTGCCGCCGCTCGTGAAGGCCAAGGAGACGTTCGTCGTGTGCGGGCCCGCCCACGCGGCGGCGGCGCGCCGGATGCTCCCGAAGCTGCCGGAGCAGAACTTCATCGTCGAGCCCTGCGCGCGGAACACCGCCCCGTGCGTCGGCCTCGCCGCGCTGCACGTCGCCAGGCGCGATCCGCGCGGCGTGATGGCGATGCTGCCGGCCGACCACCACATCGCGAGGCCGGCCGCCTTCCGCGACGCGCTCGCCGCCGCGGCGGAGCTCGCGGAGAAGGGCGTGATCGCGACGATCGGGATCCACCCCTCCCGCCCCGAGACCGGCTACGGGTACCTGAAGGTCGGCACCCGCGTCGCGAGCCGCGGCCGCAAGGGCAAGGGCGCCGCCCACAAGGTGGAGCGGTTCGTGGAGAAGCCCGACGTCGTCACCGCGGCGCGCTACCTCGCGGACGGCGGGTACCTCTGGAACTCGGGGATCTTCGCGTTCCGCGCCGACGTCATCCTCGAGGAGATCCGCCGCGCGATGCCGGTGCTCGGCGAGCAGCTCGACGTCATCGAGGCGTCGCTCGGGACGCCCGCCTACAAGAAGACCCTCGCCCGCGTCTTCCCGGACTGCCCCTCGATGTCGATCGACTACGGCGTGATGGAGAAGTCGAAGCGGATCGCCGTCGTGCCGGCGGACTTCGGCTGGTCGGACGTCGGCAGCTTCGCGGCGCTCTCCGACGTGCGGCCGACCGATCGCCTCGGCAACGTCGCCGAGGGCGACGCGATCGTCCTCGACGCGCACAACGCGGTCGTCCTCGCGAAGGGCGGGCGGCCGGTCGCCGTGGTCGGGATCGACGACGTCATCGTGGTCGACGCCGGTGACGCGGTCCTCGTCTGCCGGCGGGACCGGGCGCAGGACGTCCGCCGCGCGGTCGAGGAGCTCTCCCGGCTCGGGCGCGAAGAGGTCCTGTAGGGGCGCGACGGGCTGTCCCGCGCCCGGCGCAGCACGACATTCCACGACATGCACGAGATGACCATGCCAAAGCTGTCGCCGACGATCTTCCGCGAGTACGACATCCGCGGCCTCGTGGACCAGGACCTCACCGAGGACGCGGTCCACCTCGTCGGGAAGGCGCTCGGCACGAAGATCCGCGAGGCGGGCGGGCGCAGGGCGGCCGTCGGCCGGGACGCACGCCTGTCCGGCCCCAGGTTCGCGAAGGCGATGATCTCCGCCCTCACCTCGACGGGGGTCGACGTGCTCGACCTCGGGATCGTGCCGACGCCGCTCACGTACTTCGCCGCGCACACCGCCGGGGTCGACGGCATCTGCATGATCACCGGGTCGCACAACCCGCCCGAGTACAACGGCCTGAAGGTCGGGCTCGGCTCGGCGACCTTCCACGGCGAGGGGATCCAGGAGCTCCGCCGGCTCGCCGAGTCCGGCGCGTTCGCGCAGGGGAGCGGCACGGTCGCGCCGTACGACGTGGTCGGGCCGTACCTCGCCCACGTGAAGGAGAACATCCGGCTGGGGAGCCGCCGGCTCAAGGTGGTCGTGGACGCGGGCAACGGGACGGGCGGCGTCGTCGCCGTGCCGCTGTTCGAGTCGCTCGGCATCGAGGTCGTCCCGCTGTTCATCGAGATGGACGGGAACTTCCCGAACCACCACCCCGACCCGACCGTCGAGAAGAACCTCGAGCACCTCAAGGCGAAGGTGAAGGAGACCGGGGCCGACCTCGGGATCGCCTACGACGGCGACGCCGACCGGGTGGGCGCGGTCGACGAGAAGGGCCGCGTGCTGTGGGGCGACCAGATCATGATCCTGTTCGCGCGCGCCCTCCTGGCGGAGCAGCCGGGCGCGGCGATCGTCGGGGAGGTGAAGTGCTCCTTCACGCTCTACGACGACATCGCCAAGCGGGGCGGCCGGGCCATCATGTGGAAGGCCGGCCACAGCCTCATCAAGGCGAAGATGAAGGAGGAGCACGCGCTCCTCGCCGGCGAGATGAGCGGGCACATCTTCTTCGCGCACCGCTGGTTCGGCTTCGACGACGGGATCTACTCGTCCGCCCGGCTGCTCGAGCTGCTCTCCCGCACGACCGCGCCGCTCTCCTCCCTCCTCGCCGACGTGCCGCCGACCGAGTCCACGCCGGAGCTCCGGGTCGACTGCCCGGAGGAGAAGAAGTTCGAGGTGGTCCGCCGCGCGCAGGAGTTCTTCGCGGCGCGGTACGAGGCCGTGACGGTGGACGGCGTGCGGATCGTGTTCCCCGACGGCTGGGGGCTCGTGCGCGCGTCCAACACGCAGCCGCTGCTCGTCCTCCGCTTCGAGGCGACGACGAAGGCGCGGCTCGACGAGATCCAGCGGCTCGTCCGCGGCAAGGTGGACGAGATCCTGCGCGACGTGGGGGCGTAGCCGTGCCGCCGCTCGCGCTCGGGGTCGATCTCGGCGGCACGAACGCGCGCGCGGCGGTCGTCGACACGGACAGCGGCGAGATCGTCGCGGCCCACAAGGAGCCCCTGCGCGACCGGGCGCCGGCGAAGGTGGTCGAGGTCGTCCGCCACGTCCTCCTCGAGGCCGCGCGCGCGGCGCGGCTCGACCCCGTCGCCACGGGCGGGATCGGCGTCGGCGTCGCCGGGCAGTGCCTCGGGGCGACCGGCGTCGTCCTCAACGCGCCGAACCTCGGGTGGCGCGACGTCGCGTTCGGCGAGCTCCTGCGCGCCGCGGTCGGCGTCCCGATCCGGATCGCGAACGACCTCTCGGTCGCGGCGTGGGGGGAGAAGCGGTTCGGCGCGGCGAAGGGGATCGCCGACGTGGTGCTCGTGTTCGTGGGCTCCGGCGTCGGCTCCGGGCTCATCCTCGGCGGGCGCCTGCACGAGGGCGCGCAGGGCGTGGCGGGCGAGTTCGGCCACGTGAAGGTGCGCTCCGCGCGCGGCGGCGCCCCGCCCCGCCCCTGCGGCTGCGGACAGTTCGGGTGCCTCGAGGCGTACACGTCCGGGATGAACGTGGCGGCGCGCGTCCGCGAGGAGATCGCGGCCGGCGCGAAGACGTCGATCCTGGCCCAGGCCGGGGGCGATCCCGGCGCGCGTGACCGCCTCGCTCGTCGACGACGCCTACCGCGCCGGCGATCCGTACGCGCGGGCGCTCTGGGACGAGGTGGCGGAGCTCCTCGGCATGGCGGTGGCGAACCTGGTGACGCTCCTCAACCCCACGCGGCTCATCCTCGGCGGCGGCGTGCTCCTCGGCTGCCCCGCCCTCGCCGGGCTCGTCCGCGAGCGGTTCGACGCCTTCGTGTCGCGGTCCGCGACGAAGGGCCTCACCATCGAGCGAGCGTGGCTCGGGGACGACGCCGGCGTGATCGGCGCCGCGGTGCTCGAGCACCAGGCCGGGGCCATGTAGCGCCCCCGCTCCCCGCCCGCTACGGCAGCTCGAACCGGACCCGGTACCGGAAGCTCGTCGCGACCGCGTCGGCGCCGCGCCGCGCCGGCTCGAACCGGCAGTGCCGGCGAATCCCGGCCGCGGCGGCGGGACCGAGCCCGTGCCCCGGATCCTCGACCACCCGCGCCTCGGCGATCTTGCCGGTCTCGTCGACGGTGACGACGAGCACGACGACCCCCTCGATGCCGAGCCGGGACGCGCCCTCCGGGTACTCCTTCGCCGGCAGGACGCAGTCGCCGATCGGCCGGGGCAGCACCGTGACCTGCGTGGGCGGGACGTACTTGTCGCTGCGGTACGGCTTCACGTCGGAGGGCGCGGGCGCGGTCCTCGGCACCTCGCCGTAGAGCGTGTTCCCCGCCGGCGCGGGGACCCCGCCTCCCTCCGTGGAGGAGGACATGGAGATCCCGATGCGCACGGGGGCGCTCTTCGACGGAGGCGGCGCGTCCTCCGGCGGAGGCGCGTTGGGCGGCGGCGGCGCCGGCTCCGCCGCGCGGGGCGGCGGCGGCGCCTCTCGCGGGGGCGCGAGCGGCGTGACGCGGCGCGGCGCCCGCGGCGCGGGGACGGGCGCGCGGGGGCTCCTCCCGCGGCGGCGGCGGCGCGACCTCGACGACCTCGATCGCGACCGTCTCGTCCCGCGACAGGTGGAGCGCCTCGACCCGGGTCAGGGCGAGGAAGGCGGCGGCGTGGACCGCCGCCGAGAGCGCGTACGCGGCGGGCGCGGGGAGCCGGAGCACGGCTCACCGCTCCTTCTCGACGTGGATCGCGAACCGCTTCGCGCCGGCGCCGCGCACGAGGTCGATGAGGTGCACGACCGCGCCGTGGAGCGCGCCCTTGTCGGCGGAGATGATGACGCGGGCGTCGGCGTCGCGCGCGACCGCGTCCTTCGTCCGCGCGACGAGCTCCTGCTCGGTCCGCCGCACCCCGTCGAGGAAGACCTGGCCGTCGCGGGTGAGGATCACCGAGAGGATCGTGCCGGTCGCCTCGCCGCCGTGCGCGGCGCGAGGCAGCTCCACCTCGATCGACGCGCGGACGATGTAGGTCGCCGTCACCATGAAGATGATGAGCAGCACGAGCACGACGTCGACGAGCGGGGTGACGTTGATCCCGCTGATGAGGTCGTCGTCGTCGTCGCCCGGTCCCGGCCACGCCTAGGCCCCTCCGCCGCGCCGAGCCTCGAGGTGGGCGACCGCCGCGTGCCCGAGCGCGGTCGCGCGCTGGGTCGCGCGCCTGAGCCCGCGCTGGAAGAGGTTGTAGGCGACGACGGCGGGGAGTGCGACGAAGAGCCCCACCGCCGTGGCGACGAGCGCCTCGCTGATGCCGACCATCACGGTCCCGGCGCCGCCCGCGGCCGGGTTCCTGGAGAGGTCGAAGAACGCGCGGATGACGCCGAGGACGGTGCCGAACAGCCCGAGGAACGGCGCGTTGTTCCCGAGGGTGCCGAGGAACGCGAGGCGCCGCTCGTAGTCGAGCCGCCCGCGCTCGATCGTGCCCGCGACCACCTCGCGCACCGCCTGCGAGCCCATGCCGGCGTGCTCGGTCACCGCGCGCACGACCGCGGCCTCGAGGCCCTCGCGACCTTCCACCGCAGCCGCGGCGCCGGCGAGGTCACCCGCGAGCAGCCTGCGCTGCACGTCGTCGGCGACCCGGAGGCGGCGCGCGAGGAAGAAGACGGCGCGCTCGATCATGACGCCCACCGAGACGATCGAGAGGGCGAGGAGGAGCCACAGCACCCACTCGGCGCCGAGGTTCGTGAGGGCCAGGAGACGGTTCGAGATCATGGGGGGCCGGTCGAGACGCGGGTAGTTAAGGAGCGTGGCGACGCGGTGTCAAGGCGCGCCGGCGCGGCGCTCCCTGAGTCACGCAGCGTGAAACGAGGGTCGCGAGGAAGCGGCGCGGCGCGCTCCGACGGGACACGCGTCGAGATCCCGCCGGAAAATCAGCGGCCTGTTCCTTGACGTGAAAGATCCGAGCGCGCTAACCTCCATCCAACTTGTCCATTCCGAAGGTGTCGTCCGAATCGAATGGACGTTCCGAGGAGGGAGCACCGATGGCTGCCAAGAAGAAGGCGACGAAGAAGCCGGCCGCGAAGAAGAAGACCACGAAGAAGAAGAGCAAGAAGTAGCTGCTCAGCTCTCGTGCGTTGAGCGCCGCGGCCGCCTCCGGGCGGCCGCAGCATTTTGGGGAGAGCGCTCCGCCGTGTCCCTCACCGCCGAAGAGATCGCCGCCGTCGTGGCGGAGCTCGCGCCGCTCACCGGCGCACGGGTGGACGCGGTGCGCGCGCCGGCGGAGCGGGCGGTCACGCTCGACCTCCTCGGGCCGCGCGGGCCCGCCCGCCTGCTCGTCTCCGCGGAGGCCGACGTCACGCGGCTGCACGCGACCCGCGCGCGGACGCCGCGGGCCGGCTCCCCCTCCGGGTTCGAGCAGCTCCTGCGCCGCGAGCTCGAGGGCGCGCGCCTCGACGCGATCGAGGCCTCGCCCGGAGATCGGGTCGTCGCGCTCCGTCTCGCCCGGCCGCAGGGAGCGATCCGCCTCGTGGCGGAGCTCACCGGCCGGCACGGCAACCTCTTCCTCGTCGGCGACGACGGGATCATCCGCGCGAGCGCCGGGCGGAACCTCTCCGACCGGCGCGCGCTCGTGGCCGGACAGCCGTACGTCCCGCCCGCGAAGCGGCCGTCCTCGACCTCCGCCGGCGCCCGTCCGGTTCGCGCCGGTCGCGGGCGAGCCGTTCCCGCTCTCCGCCGCGATCGACGCGGCGTACTCGGCGCTCGAGGCGGAGCGGCTCCTCGCCGAGGCGCGCCGCCGGCTCCGGGACCCGGTCCGCGCGGCGGTCGCCCGCGCGACGCGCGCGCTCGAGCGGCTCGCGGACGAGGCGGCGCGCGTGCCGGCGGCCGAGGCGGACCGGCGGACGGGCGAGCTCCTCGCGAGGAACCTCGGCCGGATCCGCCGCGGCGCGCGCGAGGTGGCGTTGACGGACTGGACGGAGGAGGGCCCGCGCGAGGTCACCGTCGCCCTCGACCCGGCGCTCTCCCCGCAGGCGAACCTCGAGCGCCACTTCCGGCGGTACCGGCGCATCGTGGAGTCCGCGGCCCGGGTCGCGGAGCGGACCCGCGGAGGTCCGCGCGCGCGCCGGCGCGCTGCGCGCGCTGCTCGCGGAGCTCGACGCGGCCGCGCCCGGGGGAGCTCGACCGGCTCGAGCGCGAGGCGCGCCGGCTCGGCGCCGCGCCGCGGCCGCAGCGCCCGCCCCGCGCGCGCCGCGAGGAGCCCGCGTCCCCCGTACCGCACCTTCCGGTCCGCGGCGGGCGCGACGATCCTCGTCGGCCGCGGCCCGCACGAGAACGACACGCTCACGGTGTCCGTCGCGCGCGGCAACGACCTGTGGCTCCACGCGCGCGGGGTCCCCGGCGCGCACGTGGTCGTGCGGCTCGGCAAGGGGCGCGCGCTCGACCAGGAGACGTTCCTCGACGCGGCGCACCTCGCGCTGCACTTCTCCGACGCCCGCGGCGCGCCGCAGGCCGAGATCGCCGCCACGCGCGCGAAGTACGTCCGCAAGCCGAAGGGCGCCGCGCCCGGCGCGGTGACCTACAGCCAGGAGAAGGTGACCCTCCTGCGCGCCGAGCCCGCCCGGATCGAGCGGCTGCTCGCCGGGGAGGAGGACGACCGTGCCGGGTAGCGCCTGCCCGGCCGCCCGGTGCACGCCCGGGTGGCTGCAGGGCCGGGGGACCGCCCCTTGATGGGCGGGCCGCCCCCTTCGTAGGATTGGCGAGCTTGCCGCGCCCTCCGGAGTCGAGCCGACAGCTGGACCTCTTCGACGCCCGTCGCGCGACGCGGGCGTCGAACCTCTCGTCCGCGAGCGCGCTCGCCGGCGTGCTCTCCGAGCTGCTCGCCGAGCGCGTGCGGCTCACCGTGCACGACAACCGGTCGACGATGGTCTCGTTCCGCCGGAACCCCGGCGAGATCCACTACCGCGTCCACCACATGTTCCTCGAGGCGCCGCACGAGGTGGTCCGCGCCCTCGCCGCGTTCGCCGGGCCCCGACGCGGGCGCCGCCGCGCGCCGCCGCGAGGCGGGCACCCGCATCGACGCGTACGTGAAGCGGAACCGCGCGCGGATCGCGGTGCCGCGCGCCGACCGGCTGCTCGCGCGCGGCCGCGTGCACGACCTGCAGGAGATCTTCGATCGGGTGAACGCGGAGCACTTCGACGGCGCCATCCAGGCGCGCATCGGCTGGGGGCCGGTGCGGTCGGGCCGTCGCCGCCGGACCGTGAAGACCGGCGTCTACGTCCAGGACGCGCGGATCATCCGGATCCACCCGACGCTCGACCGGGTCGAGGTCCCCGAGTTCTACGTCGCGGCGGTCGTCTACCACGAGATGCTGCACCAGGCGGTGCCCGCTCGCGAGGTGAACGGCCGCCGGGTGGTGCACGGCGCGGACTTCCGGCGGCGCGAGCGCGCCTACCCCGACCACGCGCGGGCGCGCGCCTGGGAGGAGCGCCACCTGGCGCTGCTCCTGTCGTCCCCGGCGTGACCTCGCGCGCGCCCCGCGAGAGCGCACCCGAAAGACCGACCGTCTCCGTTCGCGCGCGCCATAATCCGGGACCCGCCCATGGTCCGGAGCGCCGCCTTCCTCGCCCTCGTGCTCGCCCTCGGCGCGAGCGGCTGCCTGCGGTCGCGCGGGACGCCCGCCGAGCCGGTCGTGGTGGACTTCCGGATCGAGGGCGTCCACGCGATCGACGAGGACGCGCTGAAGTCGCGGCTCGCGACCCAGGCGTCGGGGCGCTACGCCTGGAGCGAGGCGCGGCGGCTCGATCCCGACGCGCTCGCGGTCGATCGCCGGCGGGTCGAGGCGTACTACCGCGCGCGCGGCTACTACGGCGCGCGGGTCGAGGCCGTCGACGTCCTCCCCCCCGGCGGCGAGCGGGTGAAGGTCGTGATGCGGGTCGTCGAGGGGCGCCCCGTCCGCGTGACGAAGGTGACGGTCAACGGGCTCGACGCCGCGCCGGAGGCCCGCGCGCGGGCGGGGCGCCTCCCCCTCCGCGAGGGCGACGTGTTCACGGAGAGCGCCTACGACGCGACGCGCTCGGCGATCGCGAACGCGCTCGGCGCGACGGGGTGGGCGACGGCGGACGTGACGCAGCGCGCGGTGGTCCTCCCCGACAGCGCGACCGCCGAGGTGACGTACGACGTGGCCGTCGGGCGGCGCTGGAAGTTCGGCCCCATCGCGGTGCTCGCCGGCTCGGCCCTGCCGCGGCGCAAGATCCTCGACCAGGCGCTCGCGGCGATCACCCCGGGCGACTGGTGGGACGAGACGCGGCTCGCGATCGCGCAGGCGCGCGTCTTCGAGCTCGGCGCCTTCGGCGGCGTCCGCGTCGCGCGCGACAAGCCGGACGAGAGCCGCGGCACCATCGGGGTCGTGGTCTCGATCCAGCGCGCGCCCTTCCGCACCGTCCGCGCGGGGCCGGGGCTCGGGTTCCAGGCGATCCGCTGGGACGTGCACGCGCTCGCCGGCTGGCAGGACCGGAACTTCTACGGCGAGCTCCGCCGCCTGTCGACGGAGGCGCGGCTCGGGTACGCGTGGCTCCCGAACCCGTGGTCGCCGACCAAGGAGGGCACGATCGGGCTCGTCGGCCACGGAGTTCGCGCAGCCGGGCGCCTTCACCCGGTGGGTGGACGCGAGCGCGCGGCTCGAGGTCGAGAAGGGGATCGAGCAGGCGTACGACTTCTACTCGGAGCGGCTGAAGCTCAGCTTGCCCCTGCGGATCCGCCCGCGGTGGAGGCTCGTGCCGTCCTACAACCTCGAGGTCTACGAGCTGTCGAACTACGGGCTCCAGGTCACCCCCGGGACCACGTCGGGCGGGGCGACGCTCGAGAACTGCCGCGGGAGCGTCTGCCTGCTCACCTACCTCGAGCAGACGATCGCGTGGGACGGGCGCGACGACGCGCTGAACACGCGGCGGGGCCTGTACGTCGCTCTCTCCGTGCAGGAGGGGCTCGACGTGGGCACGTACGGCTACCGCTACCTCCGGTTCCTCCCCGAGGTGCGGTACTTCACCCCGTTCGGCGCGCGGACCGTCCTCGCCCTCCGCACGCGCGTCGGCGCGCTCGTCCCGATCGCGGAGACCGGCGCGCCGCCGGTGGTGGCGAGGTTCATGGCCGGCGGACCGCTGTCCATGCGCGGGTACTACACGCGCCGGCTCGCGCCCATGGAGCTGCAGCGGAACGCGTGGGTCCCGATCGGCGGGAACGGGCTCGCCGACGGGAGCGCGGAGCTCCGGTTCGCGCTCACGGGCGCGCTCGGCGCCGCCATCTTCCTCGACGGTGGCGCGGTGTCGGACGCCTCCTCGAACCCGAGCGCCTGGCAGACGGCGATCGACCTCGGCCGCGTCCAGTGGGCGGCGGGCATGGGGCTCCGGTACGCGACCCAGTTCGGGCCGCTGCGGCTCGACGTGGCCGCGCGGCTGCCGGATCGGTGGTCGACGGAACGGACCGCGTTCCCGGCGGTCCCGTTCACGGCCTGGCCGGACGGGACGCTGCACCGCGAGCCGATCGTGGCGGTGCACCTCTCGCTGGGGGAGGCGTTCTAGTGTCGACCCTCGCGCGCCTGCTGCGCCTCGCCGGGTGGGTGCTCCTCGGCGCGCTCGCGCTCGCGGGCGTCCTGCTCTCGATCGTCGCCTTCCTCGCCACGGCCCCCTTCACGCGGCCGGCGATCGCGTCCGCGGTGGTCCGCTTCGCGGACGACGCGATCGCGGGCCGGCTCGAGCTGCAGGGGATCGCGGTGCTCCCGCGCGGCGGGATCGAGCTGCGCGGCCTCGAGGTCTACGATCCCGACGGCCACCTCGTGCTCGCCGTCGCTCGAGCCCGGCTCTTCGCGGACGTGACGGCGCTCCGCTCCCGCACGGTGGGCGTCGAGGTCGAGCTCGACGCGCCCTCGCTGCTCCTCGAGCAGGAGGCGGACGGCGGGACGTCGCTCGCGCGGGCGTTCGCGCCGGCGCACCCCACGCCGGAGCGACCCCCTCCGCGCGACGCCGAGGCCGCCGCTTCCGGCGCGGGCGGCGGCTGGACCGTTCACCTCTCCCGCCTCGCGGTGCGGGGCGCGGACGTGTGGTGGAAGGACGCGAGCGGCGCGACGCGCGTCGAGGCGTCGGGCATCGACCTCGTCGGCCGCGGCACGCTCGGGCCGCGCCGGGCGCGCGCGGAGCTCCGCCTCGACGGGCGGCTCCGCGCGCCGATCGACTCGCCCGTCTCGCTCTCCGTCGTCGCGGCGCTCGCCGGCGACGCCGTGCGCGTCCCCCTGCTGCGCGTCGAGGCGGGGGGAACGGCCCTCTCGGCGATCGGCGAGGGCGACCTCGCGAAGCGGCGCGGCCGTGCCGCGATCACGCGGCTCGAGGTGTCGCGCTCGCAGGCGCGCGCGGTCGTGCCGGCCGCGCCGGAGGGCGCGGACCTCCGGGTGGTCGGCTTCGGCGAGTCCGACGGCGCGACGCTCAGCGCGGCGTTCCGGGTGGAGCCCGTGGAGGGCGACGGCGACCGCGGCGGCGGGCGCGCGGACGCCGCGCTCGCGGGGCGGCTCGACGCGCTCCGGCGGGCGGCCGGGTTCGACGTGTCGCTCGAGCGGCTCGATCCGGCCCGCCTCGCGGAAGGGTTGCCGGCGGGCGAGGTGACGCTCACGGCCCACGGCGCGCTCGCGGGGACGACGCTCGACGACGTCCGCGCGCGGGTCGCGCTCGCGATGTCCCGCTCCCGCCTCGGCCCGGGCGAGGTGACGCGCGCGGACGTGGCGCTCCGCGTGGCGGACGGGACGGTGGACCTCGACCGGCTCACGGCCGCCGCGCCGGGCGTCACGGTCGAGGCGGCCGGCCGCTGGCGCCGCGCGGGCGCGGTCACCGGGAAGGCGACCGTCGACGCGCGCGACCTCGCGGTGGCCACCCGGAACGTCGCGCGCCTCGCGGGCGAAGCGCCGCCGCCGTTGGGGGGACGCGTCCGGCTCGTCGCCACGCTCTCCGGGACCTCCGCCGCGCCCGCGCTCGCGGGGACGCTCGACGCGCCGGCGCTCCGGGCCGAGTCCGTCTCCGCGGAGGGGGTCCACCTCGCGCTCCGCGCCGCGGGTCCGCTCCGGGAGCTCGAGGGGCAGGTGGAGGGGCGGCTCGCGGCCCTGCGGACCGGCGGGCGCGAGCGGGCCCGCCAGATCGTGCTGCGCGCGGCGGTGAGCGCCGGAGAGGGAACCCTCAGCCTCACGGGAGTCCGTGCCGGGCGCGGGTCACGAGCCCCTCGCCCTCGAGGCGCGTGGCCACCTCGAGCGGGGCCCGCGGCAGGACCTGCTCCACCTGCGCCGCCTCGCCCTCTCGTACCCGGGATCGCGGTGGACTCCTCGCGCGCCCGGCGACGGTGGACCTGGACCTCCCCGCCGTGGACCGGCTCGACCTGACCGACGTCCCTCAGCGGGTCGTGCTCTCGGGCGGCCTCGGACCGCGAGGGACGATCTCGGCGCACGCCGAGCTCTCGCGGCTCGACCTCGCCCGGCTGCCGGCCGCCGTGAAGCTCGACGAGTCGTTGCGCGGCGAGCTCTCCGGGGTCGTCGACGCGAGCGGGCCCGCGGCGCGCCCGGTCGTCTTCGCCCGGGTGTCGGTCGAGGACGGGGCGCTCGGGCGCTTCGCCGGGCTCGCGGCGGCGGTCGAGGGCCGGTGGGACGGGGCGGCGCGGCGCGCGGAGGGCTCGGTGTCGATCGCGCGCAAGGACGGGGGGACGATCGACGCGAGGGTGGACCTGCCCGTCCCGCTCGAGGGCCGGCCGGCGGAGCGCGTCTCCGTCCGGCTCCGCGCGAGCGCGCTGCCGGTCGCGGAGCTGCTCGCCGCCGCGGGGAGCGGCGCGCCCGGCGCGGGGAACGTCGCGCTCGAGCTGCGGATCGAGGGCAGCGCCGGCGCGCCCGCCCTCGCGGGCGAGCTCACCCTCGCCGACGGGGAGTGGGCCGACCTCGACGGGCTCGGGGCGACCGTGTCCGTCGAGGCGCCCGGAACGACCGTGCGCGTGCTCGCCTCCGGCACCCTCGGCAGCCGCCGGGTGCTGGGCGTCGACGCGACCGCGCCGCTCGACCTCGCCGACCTGGCCGCGCGTCCGGCGGAGACGCTGCGCGCCCTCCGGCGCGCGCCGCTGCACGCGACGGCGAGCGCGTCGCTCGACCTCGCGGCGGTCTCCGGCCGCGCCGGCCTGCCGGTCGGGATGGCGGGCCTCCTCGAGGCGCACGCCGAGCTCACCGGGACCGCGGCGGCGCCGCGGGGGCAGGCGACGCTCGACCTCGCCGGCGGGGTGTTCCGCGGCTGGCGCGGCCTCGGCGGCCGGATCGAGGCGTCCGCGGCGGAGGCGGGGCTCGCGGCCTCGGCCCGCGTCACCGTGGAGGGCGAAGAGGCGCTCCGCGTCCAGGGCACGCTCGGGGTGAGGCCGGAGCGGCTCGCCGTCCCGGGCGCGCTCCTCTCCGCTCCGCTCCGCGCGCAGGCCGTGGTGCCGCGGATCGCGCTCGGCCGGGCCGCCGCCGGGCAGCCGCTCCCGCTCTCCGGCACCGTCGAGGGACGCGCCACGATCGGCGGGACGCCGCGAGCGCCCGAGCTCGCGGTCGACCTGACCGGCGCGGGCGTGTCGGTCGAGGGCCGGCCGCTCGGCGACGCGACGGCGACCGCGCGGTACGCCGGACGGCGCGGCGAGGTCGCGGTGACGCTGCGCCCGGGCACGGGGGGCACGCTCCGCGGCACGCTCGCGGCGACCGTGGACCTCGGGGTGGGCGCGGGGGGTGGGCCGCTCCGGGACGCGCCCGCCGAGGCGACCGCCGTCGCGGACGACCTCGACCTCGGGTTCCTGCCCGCCCTCGCGCCGGGGCTCGTGCGCGCGGCGGGCGGCAAGCTGTCGATGGACGTCCGGGCGGCGGGTCCGCTCGCCCGCATGTCGCCGCGCGGCACGGTGCACCTCGCCGGGGGCCGGCTGGCGATCTCCGAGCTCGGCGAGTGGACCGACGTCGCCCTCGACGCCCGCGTCACGGACGACGTGGTCGAGCTCTCGCGCCTCGACGTGCGCCGCGGGCCCGGCAAGCTCTCCGCGACCGGCGCGGTCCGGGGGCTCGGGGCGAAGAAGGCGACGCTCGACGCGAAGCTGTCCGCGTCCTCCTTCACGGTCGCGCGCGCCGGGATGGATCTCGCCACGTTCGACGTCGCCGCGGACGCGACCGGCACCTGGACCCCCTCGGAGCTCTCCGTCGAGGTCAACGTCCCGCGCGGCGTCGTGCGGCTCCCGAAGAAGACCCCGCGCACGCTCCAGCCGCTCGAGGAGCGCAAGGACATCGTCATCGGGCGCAAGGCGGAGCGGAAGCTCGCGGCGGTCCCCGCCGGCGTCGGCCCCCCCGGCGACCGCCCGGAGCCGCTCACCGTGAAGGCGCACGTGATCGTGCCCCGCAACCTGTTCGTGAAGAGCGAGAACCCGAAGGTCGACGTGGAGCTCAAGGCCGACGTCCGGTACGAGCTCACGGAAGGTGAAGACTACGTCTCCGGGTCGATCGAGGTGGTGCGCGGCGCGGTCGAGCCGATCGGCGGCCGGAACTTCGTCATCGAGCACGGCGCGGTGCAGTTCACGGGGGGGCCGCCCACCGCCGCGCTGCTCGACGTGCAGGCGAGGTACACGAACCCGGCGGCGGCGGTGACGGTGAAGGTGCTCGGGAAGCTGAAGGCGCCCGAGATCAAGCTGTCGTCCGAGCCGCCGATGGACGACACGCAGATCGCGATGCTCATCGCGACCGGGCGCACCGAGGTGAAGCCCGGGTCCGGCGGGGTCGGGACGCTCACCGGCGAGGAGGCGGGGAAGGCGGCGCTCGGCGCGGTGGCGACGCAGGCGTTCCGCAACCTCGTGCAGGACAAGCTCCCGCTCGACACCGTGGCGCTCGAGTCCGGCGCCATCCGCGCCGGGAAGTACGTGACCGACAAGATCTACGTCGGCTACGTCCGGCGGTTCGACGCGGATCCGACGAAGAACCAGAACGAGGACGAGGTCCGGGTGGAGTACCAGATCAGCCCCCGCTGGATCTTCGAGTCCCGCTACGGGAACGCGCAGTCCGGCGGCGCCAGCCTCATCTGGTCCAAGGACTACTGAGGGCGCCGCCGGCGCGCGCTCCAGAGCTCGCGCGCGATCCAGGCGGCGAGCACGAGCCACAGGAGCGAGCGGACGACGTTCGTCGGGTGCCAGAGCCCGTCCCGGAACGCGGGCTCCCAGCCGCGGGCCCGCACCTCGAACGCGAGGTGGAAGTCGAGCACCGAGACGGCGGAGAGGACGAGGAACAGCGGGAGCGGCGCGGCGGCGAGCGCCCCGGCGAGGAACCCGTAGAGCGCGTACTGCGGGCTCCAGATCTTGTTCGTCGCGATCCACACGAGGAGGGAGAGCGCGGTCGCGAGCCGGGCGGCGCGCGGCCCGTCCCCGCCGCGCCGCGCCGCGCTCGCGGTGGCGAGCGCGCCGAGCACCGCGGCGATCGCGACCGGCCCGACCGAGAGCGCCTCGAGGAGCGGCCCCGCGCGGACGCCGAGCGCGTCCCAGATCGAGTTCTCCGCCCCCCGGCCGGCGTTGAAGCGGAAGAACCAGCTCCAGCTGTCGTAGCTCGCGAGGGCGAACGGCAGGTTCACGACGAGGAGCACGGCCGCGAGCGCGACCGCGAGCCGCAGCGCGCGGGTGCGCGGCGAGCCCGCGAGGAGGAGCGCCGCGGCCGGCGGCACGAGCGTGGCCGGGAAGAGCTTCGCGGAGATCCCGAGCGCGGCGAGCGCCCCGGTCGCCGCAGGGCGCCCCCGCGACAGCGCGAGCGCGCCCGCCGCGAGGAGGGCGATCGGCAGGAGATCCCAGTTGAGCCCCGCGTAGTAGACGAGCGCCGGCGTCGCGCCGAGCCACCACGGCGCGGCCCCGGGGGTCCGCGAGAGCATCGCGAGCGCCGCCGCGAGGCAGAGCGCGAGGAAGACGTAGGTGATCGTGAAGTGGGCGAGCGCGCTCGACGGGCCTCCGGGTCCGAAGGAGGGCAGCCACAGCGCGAGGCCGAGCAGGACCGGATACTCGATCCGGTCCTCGAGGTACGGCGTCGGGCGTCCGCCGCCGAGGTAGCGGTCACCGTGCAGGGCGATGACGTCGGAGTAGCAGTGGTGCTGGAACGCCCAGACCCGGTAGCCGGCGCCGGCGTGGGCGGCGCCGCGCGCGACGTTGAGGTAGCCGGCCGCGAGCCAGAGGAGCGCGAGGGCGATCGTGAGGACGGCGGCCTGACGGCGTTCCACGGGCGCGCCAACATAGCACGCGTGCGCGCGGGCACCCGGCGGACCCGTGCGCGTCAGCCCGGCCGTCCCGACCTTCCGGTCAGGAGGGAAACCATGCTCTGGCTGCTCGCCTCGATCATGCTGCTCGCCTGGATCGTGCTGCTCGCCTTCAAGATCACCGCGGGGGCGATCCACATCCTGCTCGTCGCCGCGCTCGCGCTCTACGTGTTCAGCGCCATCCGCGGCCGCCGCGCGCACGGCACCGTGCCCTGAGGCCGGACCCGCGGGCGCTCCGACGGGCGACCGCACGCCGCGAGAGCGGTAACATGTCCGGACGGTGACCCTGCTCCAGCGCCTCGCGGCCGCGTTCGCCGACGTCGTCTCGCGGACGGGGGACCTCGCCCCGGTCATCCTGTTCGGCGCCTCGTTCGTGGAGTACGTGTTCCCGCCCTTCCCGGGCGATCTCGTGGTCGTGCTCGGCGCGTGGTACGCGGTCCAGGGCCAGCTCTCGTGGCCCGCGACGTTCGCCGCGGTGACCGCGGGGGCCGTCGCGGGGGCCTGGGTGGACCACCGGATCGGCGCCGCGCTCGGCCGCCGCCTCGAGCTCCGGGCGGCACACCACCCGGCGGCGAGCCGCTCGCCCCTCACCCCGGAGCGGCTCGCGCGCTTCGAGGAGAGCTACCGCCGGTGGGGCGGCCTCCTCCTCGTGGTGAACCGGTTCTTCCCCGGGATCCGCGCGTTCGTGTTCATCGCGGCGGGCGCCTCGGGCATCCCGCTCCGGAAGGTGCTCCTGCTGGGCGCGGTCTCGGCCGCGCTCTGGAACCTGGTGCTCCTCGGCGCGGGCGGGCTCGTCGCGAGGAACGTGGACGAGCTCGTGCTGCTCATGGATCGCTACACCCACGCCGCCTGGATCGCGCTCGCCGTCGCGGGGCTCGCCGCGGCGGCGGTGTGGCTCCTGCGCCGCAGGGCCGCGCGGGCGCGGGGCCGCCCGTGATCCTCGCGCTCGTCGCCGCCCTGGCCTGGTCGGCGCTTCCGACGGGGGCGGTGCGGTTCCGCGCCGAGCTCGGGGGCGTGCCCGTGGGCGTCGCCGAGCTCCGGATCTCCTGCGCGGAGGCGACGTGCGCGGTCGCGTCCGCGTCCCGCCTGCGGGCTCCGGTCGAGGCGGGCGGCGGCCTCGAGGCGGTCGAGGTCGAGGTCGAGGTCGATCGCGACGGGCGCTACCGCGGGGGGCGGCTCGGGGTCGCGCGAGGGGGCGCGTCCGGAGGGCGCGGAGGCGTCGCGGGCGCGGTCCCCGCGGCGCTCGTCGAGGTGGTGCTCGCGGGCGAGACCGCGCGCGGGCGAGTCCTGCCTCGACGTTCTTCGACGAGGAGCGGCCGGCGCCGCGCACCGCCTGCGCCCGGCGCGACGGGAGCGGCGCGCTCGCCGGCGACGTCGGCGGGGTCCGCGTCCGCATCGTCCCGGGGCCCGACGGCTTCCCGCTCGAGGTGGAGGTCGCCGGGCGGTTCCGCTACCTGAGGGACCCCGCGGCCGAGGTGCCCTGCCCGTCCCCCCCGGCTCGCCGGGACCCGGGTCGCCGGGCCGGACGATCCCCGCCGGGCCCGCGCCTTCTGCGGCGTGGCGCCCGATCCTCCCCCGCCCGCGCCCGGGCGCACCCGCGCTCCCGGCGCCCGCCGCCGCGGGCGAGAGCTGTCGGGAGAAGACCGCCGCGTGGCTCGAGGCGGCGCGCGCGGGCGGCCTCGAGGCGCGCGCGGTCGTCGGCGTCGCGTGGGACGGGTCAGGCTTCGTCTGGCACGAGTGGGCGGAGGCGCGCGCCGGCGAGGCGTGGATCCCCGTCGATCCCTCGTTCGGCGAGCTGCCCGCGCGCGCGCCGCGCTTCTCGCTCGCACGCTTCGGCGCGGGAGACCCCGCCGCGCGGGACGCGGCCGGCGCGCGGATCCTCGCCTGCTGGGGGAGCGCCCTCGTGACGCGCTGACGGGCGGGCGCTCCGGTCCAGGGCTCGCAGGAGCGCGCGCCCGGTGACCGGAGGCGCGCCCATCACCCCGCGCGGCCGGCGAGGAAGCGCAGCAGCGCCTGCGCCTTGGGGACGAGCGACGCGAGCTCCACGACCTCGCCGCGCGTGTGGTAGCCCGCGCCGCGCGGTCCGAGCCCGTCGATCGAGGGGACGCCGGCCTCCGACGTGGTGCACGCGTCGGAGCCGCCCCCGGCGAGCGGGGCCTCGCCGGCGCCGAGGCCGCTCGCGCGCTGGCACGCCCCGTACTCGGCCGCGAGCGCGGCCGACGCGGCCGTGCGCTCGAGCGGCGCGCGCGCCGAGCTGCGCGGAGCTCGATCGTGGTCCCGGGGAGCGCCGCGGCGCTCGCGGCGTCCCGCACCGCGTCCTCGAGCGCGCGCCCGTCCGCGACGGTCTCGAACCGGAGGTCCACGTCGCAGGTCGCCCCCTCGGGCACGGTGTTCTTGCTCGTCCCGCCGTGAAAGGTCCCGACGTTCACCGACCGTCCGCGCGCGGGATCGGACAGCGCCTGCACCCGGTCGACGAACCGCGCGAGCGCCCAGATCGCGCTCCGCCCCCGCTCCGGCTCGTTCCCCGCGTGCGCCGCGACGCCGCGGGCCTCCGCGCGCAGCGACGCGACGCCCTTCCGGCGCGTGACGACGAGGTCGCCGGGGCGGCCCGACTCGAACACGAGCGCGCACGCGGCGCCGCGCGCGCGCTCCCGGAGGAGCGGCTGCGACTCGGGGGAGCCGACCTCCTCGTCCGACACGACGAGCCCCGCGACCGGGAGGCGATCGAGGAGCCCCGCGCGCGCGGCCGCGGCCAGGCCGAACCGGAGCACGACGAGCCCACCCTTCATGTCGAAGGCTCCGGGCCCGAACGCGCGCTCCCCCTCCCGGCGGAACCCCTCGAACGTGCCGCGCGGGAACACCGTGTCCGCGTGGCCGACGAGGAGGACCGGCGCTCCCTGCGCGGGGCCGCGGAAGGCGAGGTGCGGTCCGAAGCGCGCGCTCGCCACCCGCTCGGTCTCGACCCCGGCGGCGGCGAGCGCGGGCTCGAGCGCGGCGACGACGCCGGCGACGCCCTCGGGATCTCCGGTCGCCGAGCTCACCTCGACGAGGGCGCGGAGGAGGTCCTCCATCGCGGCGCGCTGCGCGGCGAGCCAGGCGAGCGCGTCGCGCAGCGGGGCGGGCAAGGCGGGCTCGGCGGGCGTGGCTGGCATCGAGCGTCCTCGCCGCGGCGCGGCCGCGTGCTGGCGGGGCCGGGACCGTCCCGGTATAAGGGCGGCGCATGGGCTCCGGCAAGCGCCACCGCGCGGCCGTCATCGGCGGCTCCGGGTACGGCGGCGCCGAGCTCGTGCGCCGGCTGCTCCTCCACCCCGACGTCGAGCTCGTGCGGGTCGCGTCGATCGACCTCGTCGGCGAGCCGCTCTCCGCGGCGGACCCCGCCCTGGAGGGACGCACCGAGCTCGTGTTCGAGGCGCTCGCCCCGGCGGAGGCGGCGCGCGGCGTCGACGTCGTCCTGCTCGGGCTCCCGCACGGGGTCTCCGCGACGAAGGTGCCGGAGCTCGCCGCGATCCCGGCGCTGAAGATCGTCGACATGAGCGGCGACTTCCGGCTGAAGGACGCCGCCGCCTATGGACGGTTCTACGGCCGGGTCCACCCGGTCCCCGCCCTCCTCGCCGAGTTCACCTACGGGCTCCCCGAGGCGAACCGCGCCGCGATCCGCCGCGCGCGCCTCGTCGCGGCGCCGGGCTGCTTCGCGACCACGATCGAGCTCGCGCTGCTGCCGCTCGCGCGCGCCGGGCTCCTCGAGGGGGTCGTCCACGTGCAGGGCATCACCGGGTCGTCCGGGTCCGGCGCGGCGCCGTCCGCGGCGACCCACCACCCGGTGCGCGCGGGGAACCTGCGCGCGTACAGGCCGCTCGAGCACCAGCACGTGCCCGAGATCGAGGAGACGCTCGCCGCGGCGGGCGCCCGGGACCTCGCGCTCCGGTTCGTCCCCGTGTCCGCGCCGCTCGGCCGCGGCATCCTCGCGACCGCGTTCGTCGAGCTGCCGGACGCGTGGACGCAGGAGCGGCTCGACGCGCTCTACCGCGACGCGTACGCGGGCGAGCCGTTCACCCGCGTCCCGCGGAGGCGCCTGCCCGAGGTCGCCGCGGTCTCCGGCTCGAACTTCGCCGAGGTGGGCGTCGTCGCCGGGCCCGCGCGCGCCGGCCGCCGCACCGTCACGGCCCTCGGCGCCACCGACAACCTCGTGAAGGGCGGCGCAGGGCAGGCGATCCAGGACATGAACCTCATGCTCGGCCTCGACGAGATGGCCTCGCTCGCGGACCCGGGACCGTGGCCACCATGAAGACCATCGTGCTGAAGCTCGGCGGCGAGCTCGTCCACTCGCCGGAGCTCGACGTCATCGCGCGGGACGTGCGAACCCTCGTCGACGGCTGGCACCGCGTCACGATCGTCCACGGGGGCGGCCCGCAGGCGACGGCGCTCCAGAAGACCCTCGGCCTCGAGACGCGGATGGTCGCGGGGCGCCGGTTCACCGACCCCGCGACGCTCGAGGTGATGAAGTACGTCGTCGCGGGCCAGCTCAACGTCGACCTGTGCGCGCGCCTGCTCGCGAACGGGGTCATGCCGGTCGGGCTCCACGGCGTGAGCGGCCACGTGATCCAGGCGACGCGCCGGCCGCCGAAGGTCATGCAGGGCGCGGGCACGGAGCCGGTGGACCTCGGCCTCGTCGGCGACGTGGTCGGCTTCAACCTGCCGCTCCTCGGCGACCTCTTCGAGCGCCGCTACGTCCCGGTCCTCGCCTGCCTCGGCTGCGACCGGAAGGGACAGCCGCTCAACATCAACGGGGACACCGTCGCGAGCCAGCTCGCCGGCGCGCTCGGCGCGGACGCGCTCGTCCTCGTCACCTCGACGCCCGGCGTCCTGCGCGACGTGAAGGATCCCGCGAGCCGGATCCCGCGCATCACCCGCCCCGAGTTCGAGGCGTGGGTGCGGGACGGGACGATCTCGGGCGGCATGATCCCGAAGCTCGAGGAGTCGTTCGACGTCCTCCAGGGCGGCGCGAAGTCGGTCGTCATCGTGGGGAAGCTCGGCGAGGGCGAGCTCGTCCGCGCCGTGCTCGACCCGGGGAGCGCCGGGACCGTGCTCGTGCCGGGCTGACCGCGCGCGGTCAGCGGCAGCAGTGTCGCCGGAGCGCTACGGTGCCTTGGCGGTCGTGGGCGCAGGCGCGGCCGCGGCCTGGGTCGCGTCCTGCGACTCGCCGCGGAGCGCCCGCATGATCCGGCCGGCGCTCCTCGCCATCCGCGCCGGGCCGTCGGGGAGCGGGCGATCCTGGGGGTCCGTGATCGAGGCGGTCCCGAGCCCGGCGTACATCACGACCTTGAGGTCCTTGCCGATGGCGGCGTACTGCGGCTCCCAGCCCACGGTCGAGGTCACGAACCGGTCGGCGGGCGCCTCGAACATCGACATCCCGTCGGCGTAGAGCGACGGCGGGTGGGTGTCGCCGAGCAGCGCGAGCAGCGTCGGCACGACGTCGGAGTGGCTCGTGGGCTCGGCGTGGACGCCCCTCGGCACGCCCGGCCCGAACCAGATCGCCGGCACGTGGATCTGCTCGCTCGTGACCGCCGAGCCGTGGCCGATGTGTCCCTTCTGGCGGAACTCCTCGCCGTGGTCCCCGGTGAAGACGGCGAGGGGAGCCCTCCCGCGCGCCCGCTCGAAGTTCGTGAGGAAGGCGTCCACCAGCCGATCGACCTTGTGCGCGGCGTTCCGGGCACGGTTCTTCACGATCTCGCCCGGCGCGGCGGTCGCCTTGAGGGCGTCGAGGCCGTCCCACTCCGGCAGGTAGAGCCGGTCCTGCGCGTCGTGGGAGTAGTTGAAGTGGGTCCCGAAGAAGAACATGAACAGGAACAGCGGCCGGGACGGGTCCGCCTTCGCCGCGAACGCCTCCGCGTCCCGGATCATCGCGGCGTCGCGCTCCGCCGGCTCCGGGCTCGCGCACCAGGTGTGGAGGTCGCCCGGCGGGACGCCCCCGAACACCGTGTCCTTGAGCTCCATCCAGTCCACGCACGACGCGGCGAGCACCTTCACCTGGTAGCCGTTCGCGGCGAGCGCCGGGAACAGGATCGGCCGCCGGCCGGCGCCCACCATCGCCTCGAGCTTCTGCGCCTGCAGCCCGTACATGAGCGTGAAGAGCGTGTAGTTCGTCGAGGACGCGCCGGAGTAGTGGGCCTCGAAGCGGGCGCCGCCCTCCGACCGCCGCCACAGGTTCGGCATCGTCCGCTCGGAGAGGTGGTCCGCGGGGAGGCTCTCCGTGACCATGAAGAGGACGTCCTGCTTGCGCGTGAGCCGGATCTCCTCCGGCGCGATGCCGGCGGGGAGCCGCTTCGACGCCGCGGAGCCCTGGAACGGGTCGGAGAAGCGCGCGCCGAAGACCCGCCGCGCGATGGTCCCCATCCGCACCGGCGGCTGGAGCGGCAGCACCGTGGACGCGGCGAAGATGGACGGCCCGCCCCAGTGGACGAGCAGCGCGCCGTAGATCCGCTCGCCCGTCGAGAGCAGCGCCAGGCCGAGCGCGAGCCTCCACGCCCGCCGCGTGGACGGGAAGCGCCGGATGAACCAGGCCCCGAGCGCCACGTCGGCCGCGACGAACGCCGAGATGACGGCGAGGAAGATGAGCACGCTCCGGACGGGGACGCCGGCCTCCTGCGAGCGCGTTCGCCTGCGTCATGACGCGGAAGAAGAAGCCGTTCAGGTGGAACCCGACGGACCCGTAGACCTGCGCGTCGAGGGCGACGCCCGCCGTCACGAGGGCCGCCGCCGCGGGCGCGGCGAACCGGTACGAGCGCGGCACGAGCGCGAACGGCAGCCCGAGGACCCACGCGACGAACGCGAGGAGCGTCGCCTGCGGGAGGAAGGTCGGCCACAGCCACGGCCGGAACGCCTCGGGCGTCGCGCGGAGGGCTGCCCCGATCCCCGGCGCGAACAGCGCGAGGAACAGGGGGACGTGGAGGAGCGACCAGAGGAGCGCGGGGAACCGCTGGCCGGACCCCGCGGCGCCGCCCGCGAGCGTCGGACCGGGTCGTGTCACGGACATCGGCGGCGGAAGGTAGCATCCCCCGCGCCCCGGGATCAAAGCGCCCCGCCGGCGGGCGGTCGGCAGGGCGCCCGCTTGCGGTGGCCGGCGCCGCGCGGCAAGAAGGGGACATGGCCGACGGGACGCGCCACGACTTCGAGTCGACCTACCGCGAGGGGACCCCGCCCTGGGACATCGGCGGGCCGCAGCCCGAGGTCGTCGCCCTCGCGGCGGAGGGCGAGATCGTCGGGGACGTCCTCGACCTCGGCTGCGGCACCGGCGAGAACGCGCTGTACCTGGCCTCGCTCGGGCGGCGGGTCCTCGGGATCGACGCGGCGCCGACGGCGATCGACCGGGCGCGCGCGAAGGCGGCCGCGCGCGGGCTGCCGGCGGACTTCCTCGTCGCCGATGCGCTCGACCTCGCGCGCCTGCGGCGCCGGTTCGAGACGGCGGTCGACTGCGGGCTGTTCCACACCTTCGACCCGGAGCAGCGCCGGCCGTACGCGCACTCGCTCTGCGAGGTCCTCTCGCCGGGCGGGACGCTCCACCTGCTCTGCTTCTCCGACGAGGAGCCGCCCGGACCGGGACCGGCCCGCATCGCGCAGCACGAGCTCGGCGACGCGTTCCGGGCGATCTTCGCGATCACGCGGATCCGGCCGGGCCGGTTCGAGAGCCACCTCCACCCCGGCGGCGCCCGCGCGTGGGTCGCGACGCTCGTCCGCATCTGAACGACGATTCCAGCCACTAGAACGGCACGAGGTCGAGGCGGTCCCCCGGCCGGGCCCCGAGCCGCCGGCGCGCGTCGGAGGGGATCCGCACCTCGTCGCCGGCGTGACGGACGGGGCAGCGGACCGCGCGGAGCCGGTCCCGACCTGCGCGCGGCTCGATCGCCACGAGGGCGTCGGCGCCGTCGCCGGCGAGCGGCGCCCCGGAGAGCCGCGCCGTCCGGTGCGCGCGCAGGAGGGTGATCTCGTCGAGCCGCGCCTCCCAGTGCGGGCCGCCGTCGAACGGGTCGATGCGCGACACGTAGCGGAACCCGATCCGCGGCGAGGAGCCGGCGCGCCGGCTCGGTGGCGGGCGCCACCTCCCCGAGGTGGCGGCGGACGCCGGGGGAGAACAGCGTCGCGTACACGTCCACCGGCGGGAAGAGCTGCTGGATGAACTCCTTGTTCTCGCGGGAGAGCCGGTCCGCGACGCGGTAGTCGAGCCCGGTGAAGCGCCGCCCGAACGCCTCCCAGAACCGGCTCCGGCCGTCCCGCGTGAGCGGCGGCATCAGCTCGGCGAGCACCGTCTCCCGGAACCGCCGCCGGTGCATCGCCATGTAGAGGAAGCGGACCCAGGCGAGCTGCTTGCCCGGGTGCTCGGGCGCGCCGCGGGTGCGCGGCTCGACCACGAGGCCGCCGATCTCGGTCGGCCCGTCGAAGTGGAAGCCGAGCGAGAGCACCACGTGGCGGAAGTGGCGATCGATCGTGGACGAGTAGTGCTCGCGCTCGGAGACGTCGAAGAAGGTGCACGGGGACTCGCGGGTCCCGTGCTGCGCGATCACCATGCTCGTCCCGACGACCCGATCGCCCGCCTCGGCGACGAAGACGTACCGGCGGCGGAGCGGATCCCGGACCTGCCCGGAGAAGCTCCGCGCCGAGTGCTCGAGGATCTCGGCGAGCGCGCGGGGGTCGTGCGGGAGGTTGACGGTGTCGAGCACCTTCGCGAGGCGCGCGAGGCTCGGCAGGTCCGACCGGCGGGCGTCCCGCAGCAGGAGCACGAGCGGCGTCTAGCGCGCGACCCCCGGGTATTCACGGCCGCCCCGGGCGTCCTCCCGACCGGGGGCTCGCGCGCCGGACGCGGCCCCCCTCTCCCCGGCCCTCTCCGCCCGCCGGCGGGGGGAGGGAAGGTGAACGGTGTTGAAGAGGAGCCGGGCGCGTGCCATGAGAGCCGGATGCGCGCCGTGGTGCAGCGGGTCTCCCGCGCGGAGGTGCGGGTGGACGGGCGAGCGACCGGCTCGATCGGCCGCGGCCTCGCCGTGCTCCTCGGCGTCGCGCGCGAGGACGGGGAGGACGACGCGCGCCTCCTCGCCGACAAGGTCGCGGCGCTGCGCGTGTTCGAGGACGGGGCGGGCAAGATGAACCTCGCCCTCGCGGAGATCGGGGGGAGCGTGCTCGTCGTGTCGCAGTTCACGCTCCTCGGCGACGCGCGCAAGGGGAACCGGCCGAGCTTCGTCGACGCCGCCGAGCCGCAGGCGGCGAACGCGCTCTACGAGCGGTTCTGCGCGATGCTGCGCGAGAAGGGGCTCGCGGTGGGCACCGGGGTCTTCCGCGCGTCGATGGAGGTCGAGCTCGTGAACGACGGCCCGGTGACCGTGCTGCTCGACTCGAAGCGGCTGTTCTGAGGCGCGCCCTCGCCCGCGGCGGCGAGCGGGGAGGCGCGCGGGGGAGGTGGACGTGTCGGACTGCCTGTTCTGCAAGATCGTCGCGGGGAAGATCCCGGCGAAGCTCGTCTACGAGGACGCCGACGTCGTCGCGTTCGACGACATCCAGCCGCAGGCGCCGGTCCACGTCCTCGTGATCCCGAGGAAGCACGTGCCGACGCTGAACGACCTCGGGCCGGACGACGACGCGCTCGCGGGGAAGCTGCTGCGCGTGGCCGCGCAGATCGCGCGGGAGCGGGGGCTCGCCGACCGCGGCTGGCGGGCCACCGTCAACGTGAACCGGGACGCGCACCAGCTCGTCTTCCACGTGCACCTGCACGTCCTGGGTGGGCGCGCGTTCGGCTGGCCCCCCGGATAGGGACCGCTCCCGGGTGGGCCCAGATGCTCGTGCGGCGCATGTGACGCCAAAAAGGTTGCATATCGTGCCATCTCCGAGGCGCGACGACGCGTCCGGGGGACCCGCCGACGGGTGCGGCGGACCGTGCGCAGAAAATTCTGCGTTCTGCTTGAGAGTGAAGCGGTTCTTTGCGACCATTCCGCGCACCTAAACGCGGCGCGAGGTTCTGTGGCCCTGCTCGAGGCAGCCGGAATCATCCTCAGCTTCCGTGGTGTCAACGCCCTCTCGGACGTGACGCTGGCGGTCGACCCCGGCACGATCCACGCGATCGTCGGCCCGAACGGCGCGGGCAAGACGAGCCTCCTCAACTGCATCTCCGGCGTGTACCGCCCGCAGCGCGGGACCGTGCAGTTCGAGGGACGCGACATCTCGCGACTTTCGCCATCCGCGCGCACCGCGCTCGGGATCGCGCGGACGTTCCAGAACATCGCCCTGTTCCGCGGGATGTCGGTCCTCGACAACCTCCTCATCGGCCGCCACCTGCACCAGAAGGTCGGTGTCGTGGGGGGCGGCGTCTACATCGGCCCCGGGCAGCGCGAGGAGATCGCGCACCGCGAGATGGTCGAGGACGTGATCGACTTCCTCGAGATCCAGCACATCCGCAAGAAGGTGGTCGGCACGCTCGCGTACGGCCTCCAGAAGCGGGTGGAGCTCGCGCGCGCGCTCGCGCTCGAGCCGAAGCTCCTCCTCCTCGACGAGCCGATGGCCGGCATGAACGCCGAGGAGAAGGAGGACATGGCCCGCTTCATCCTCGAGATCCACGAGGAGCGCGGGACCACGATGGTGATGATCGAGCACGACATGGGCGTCGTGATGGAGCTCTCGAACAAGGTCACGGTCCTGAACTTCGGGGAGCGGATCGCGGTCGGCACTCCGGACGAGGTCCAGAAGAACCGCGACGTGCAGGACGCCTACCTCGGCGAGCAGCACGATCTGGAGGCCGACGGATGAGCGGGCTGGAAGCGCTGGGCGGCGACGACACCTTCCCCAAGCTCCTCGTCCGCAACGCCCGGACGATCGGGGACCGCGTCGCCATGCGCGAGAAGGAGTACGGGATCTGGCAGTCCTACACGTGGCGCGAGTACCACGACCACGTGCGGGACTTCTCGCTCGGGCTCGTCGCGCTCGGCGTGAAGCCCGGCGACAAGGTCGCGATCATCGGCGACAACCGGCCGGAATGGGTCTGGAGCGAGGTGGCGGCGCAGGCCGCGGGCGCCTCGTCGATCGGGCTCTACCAGGACTCGAACCTCACCGAGGTCGCGTTCGTCATCGACCACTGCGACGCGTCGATCATCGTCGCCGAGGACCAGGAGCAGGTCGACAAGATCCTCGACATGCTCGACAAGCTCCCCAAGGTCCGCCACGTGGTCTTCACCGACCCGCGCGGCCTGCGGAAGTACGATCACCCCGCGCTCCTCCCGTTCGAGGCGGTCGAGGAGAAGGGGCGCGCGCTCGGGAAGGAGCAGCCGGCGCTCTTCGACGCGAACGTGCGGCGGGGGACGGCCGACGACATCGCGATCATCTGCTACACGTCGGGCACGACCGGGAACCCGAAGGGCGCGATGCTCAGCTTCCGGAACCTCCTCACGATGGCGCTCGCCCTCGACGAGGTGGACGTGAAGAAGGGCGACGACGAGTTCGTCTCCTTCCTGCCCCTCGCCTGGATCGGCGAGCAGATGATGAGCCTCTCCGCGTCGCTCACGAAGGGCTTCACCGTCAACTTCCCGGAGGAGCCGGACACCGTCACCGAGAACATCCGGGAGATCGGGCCGGACGTGATGTTCGCCCCGCCGCGGGTGTGGGAGTCGATCGTCTCCACCGTCCAGGTGAAGATCATGGACACCACGCCCTTCAAGCGCTTCATGTACGAGCGCTGCATGCCGCTCGGGAAGCGCGTCGCCGACCTGCGCTTCGAGAAGAAGCCGGTCCCCGCCGGCCTCAAGCTGACCTGGTGGCTCGCCGACGTCCTGCTCTTCCGTGCCCTGCGCGACCGGCTCGGGATGACGCACCTGCGCAGCGCCTCCACCGGCGGCGCGGCGCTCGGCCCCGACGTCTTCCGCTTCTTCCACGCGATCGGCGTCGCGCTCCGGCAGATCTACGGCCAGACCGAGATCTCGGGGATCAGCTGCATCCACCGCGAGGGCGACATCGCGTTCCACACGGTCGGCGTCCCGATCCCGGGCACCGAGGTCCGCATCGACGAGCGCGGCGAGATCCTCTCCCGCAGCCCGTCCGTGTTCCTCGGCTACTACAAGAACGACGAGGCGACCGCCGCCACGCTGAAGGACGGCTGGCTCCACTCCGGCGACGCCGGGTACCTGACCGACGGCGGGCACCTCGTCGTGATCGACCGCGTGAAGGACGTGATGAAGCTCGCGGACGGGACCCAGTTCTCGCCCCAGTTCATCGAGAACAGGCTCAAGTTCTCCCCGTACGTGAAGGAGGCGGTGGTCGTCGGCAAGGAGCGGCCGTTCCTCACGGCCATGCTCTGCATCGACATGGGCGTCGTCGGGAAGTGGGCGGAGAAGAACAAGCTCTCGTACACGACGTACACCGACCTCTCCGCGAAGAAGGAGGTCTACGACCTCGTCCAGCACGCCGTGGACGAGGTGAACGAGACGCTCCCCGCGGCGGCCCGGATCGAGAAGTTCGTCCTCCTCTACAAGGAGCTCGACGCCGACGACGAGGAGCTGACCCGCACGCGCAAGGTGCGCCGGGTGTTCGTCGAGGAGCGCTACAAGGAGGTCATCAACGCGCTCTACGGCGACGTGCACGAGGTGCCGATCGACACCACGATCCGCTTCCAGGACGGCAAGACCTCGCGGATCCGGACCACGCTGCTCGTCCGACGGCTCGAGCACGGGAAGGCGGCCTAGGTCGTGGAGTTCCTCCTCCAGCTGACGCTCAACGGGATCGTGATCGGGTCGATCTACGCCCTCGTCGCGCTCGGCTTCGTCATCATCTACAAGTCCTCGTCCATCCTGAACTTCGCGCAGGGCGAGTTCCTGATGTTCGGCGCCTACGTCTGCGTCGCGCTCGTCGGCAGCTACCGCGTGCCGCTGTGGGCCGCGTTCATCCTGACGCTGGCGTTCTTCGGGACGCTCGGCGTGCTGATGGAGCGGGTCCTGCTGCGCCGGATGATCGGCGAGCCGGTGATCTCCGTCATCATGCTGACGCTCGGCCTCGCCTCGGTGCTGAAGGCGATCGTGCAGGGCATCTGGGGCACCGAGACCATCCCCTACCCCCAGATCTTCCCGAACGCGCCGGTCATGATCGGGCCGCTGCCCGTCTCGCAGGGCTACCTCTTCAGCGTCGCGAGCGTCGGGGTCCTGCTCGTCCTCTTCTCCGCGTTCTTCAAGTACACCCGCGCCGGGATCGCGATGCGCGCCACCGCCTTCTCGCAGCAGGTGGCGCTCTCGATGGGCGTGTCGGTGCAGCACATCTTCGCGCTCGCCTGGTCGATCGCGGCCGTGGTCTCCGCGATCGGCGGCGTGCTGCTCGGGGGCATCCGCGGAGGCGTCGACGGCTCCTTCGCCTTCTTCGGGCTCAAGGTCGTCCCGGTCGTGATCCTCGGCGGCCTCGACTCGGTGCTCGGCGCGATCGTCGGCGGCCTCGTCATGGGCATCCTCGAGAACCTCGCGGGCGGGTACCTCGACCCGATCTTCGGCGGCGGGGTGAAGGAGGTCGCGCCGTTCATCGCGCTCGTCGCGATCCTGAGCCTCAAGCCCTACGGCCTCTTCGGCAAGGTCAAGATCGAGCGCGTCTGACCGGGAGAACCCTTCGATGAACTGCGGCCAATTCCGGCAGACGTACCGCGCCGACATGGCGATCTTCGAGACGAACTTCGCCCGCGGCCTGCTCGCGCTCTTCCTCGTCGCCCTCTGCGCGGCGCCCGCCTTCCTGCCGTTCTTCTGGATGGACGTGCTGAACCGGATCCTCATCGCGGTGATCGCCGCGACGGGGCTCAACATCCTCACCGGCTTCACCGGGCAGATCTCGCTCGGGAACGCGGCGTTCCTCGCGGTCGGCGCGTACTCGACCGCCTTCTTCGCGGGCCGGCTCGGGCTCCCCTTCCTCATCGTGATCCCGCTCGCCGGGATCGTCGCGGCGCTGGTCGGGATGGTCTTCGGCGTCCCCTCGCTGCGCCTGAAGGGGCTCTACCTCGCGGTCGCCACCCTCGCCGCGCACTTCGTCATCGAGTTCACGGCCTCCCACTGGGACTCGATGACCGGCGGCGTGAACGGGATCTCGGTGCCGGGGGCGAAGCTCGGCGAGCTTCGAGCTGGACGGCGACCGGAAGCTCTTCTACCTGATCCTGCCGCTCACGGTGGCGATGCTCTTCTTCGCGAAGAACCTCTTCCGGACGAAGACCGGCAAGGCCTTCGTCGCGATCCGGGACCAGGACATCTCCGCCGAGGTCATGGGCGTCAACGTCTTCAAGTACAAGCTGCTCAGCTTCGGCGTCTCCTCGTTCTACGTCGGGGTGGCGGGCTCGCTCGTCGCCTACCACGGCCACATCATCAGCCCGGAGAACTTCCCGATCACGGTCGCCATCGACCAGCTCGGGATGATCATCATCGGCGGCCTCGGCTCGATCCTCGGCTCCATCTTCGGCGCGGTCTTCATCACGCTGCTCCCCGAGCTGCTCCGCGTGCTCACCGGGGCGCTCGGCGAGTCGTTCCCGAAGCTCGTCGACCTGTTCGCCCCGCTCAAGCAGGGGGTCTTCGGCCTCGCCATCGTCCTCTTCCTGCTCTTCGAGCCGGACGGGATGGCGGCGCGCTGGCACCACATCCGCAACTACTGGAAGCTCTACCCGTTCTCCTACTGAGCGACGCCGGAGCGAAGCCGGACCGCGACGCAGCGGGCAGCACGCAGCACCACCCCCTGGAGGAAGGCATGAAGCGAATGATCAAGACGATCGCGTTGCTCGCGGCGGCGGCACTCGCCGGCGCGGCGCAGGCGCAGGAGATCAAGGTCGGCGGCATCTTCGACATCACCGGCCTCACCGCGGACGTCGGCAGGCCGTTCGCCGGCGGCGTGCGCGACGCGGTCGCGTGGATGAACGCGAACGGCGGGATCAACGGCAAGAAGATCAAGCTCGTCGACGCGGACTACGGCTACAAGGTCCCCGAGGGCGTCGCGCTCTACAAGCGGTTCGTGAACGACGAGAAGGTCGTCATGATGCAGGCCTGGGGGACGGGCGACACCGAGGCGCTGAAGGACGTCGTGACGAAGGACCAGATGCCGTACTTCTCCGCGTCCTTCTCCGCGCACCTCACCGACCCGAAGAAGACCCCGTACAACTTCTTCGTCCCGCCCTCCTACTCCGACGCGCTCCGCGCGTGGCTCATGTGGGTGAAGGAGGACTGGAAGGACAAGAGCCGGAACCCGCGCGTCGCCTTCTTCTACGGCGACAACGCGTACGGCAAGTCGCCCATCGAGGCCGGCCGCCGCTTCGCGAAGGAGATCGGCGTCGACCTCGTCGACGAGGAGGTCCTCCCCGGCCTCGTGCAGGACGCCACGAGCCAGCTCCTCAACATGAAGCAGAAGGGGGCGGACTACGCCTACACGCAGGTCACGACGCCGCCCTTCTCGGTCGTGCTCCGCGACGCGAAGAAGCTCGGCCTCACGACCAAGTGGGGCACGAACGTGTGGGGCATCGGCGAGCTCATCATCGCCGTCGCGAAGGACGCGGCCGAGGGCGTGGTCGGCTCGCTGCCGAACCCGCCGTTCGGCACGGACGTCCCCGGGATGGCGAAGCTCGTCGAGTTCCACCAGAAGAACCACCCCGGCGACACCCACGACACGAACTACGTCCGCGGCTGGTCGTACGTGATGACCTGGTCCGAGGCGCTGAAGCGCGCCGACAAGGCCGGCAAGCTCAACGGCCCGGGCATCCGCGAGGCGCTCGAGACGCTGAAGGACTTCGACCTCGGCGGCCTGTCGCAGCCGGTGACGTACACGAAGGACGACCACCGCTCGACGACGACCGTGTCGATGTACCAGGTGAAGGGCGGGAAGCTCGTGAAGGTGAAGGACTACACCATGCCGCGCAAGCCGGAGTGGCTCGGCCTGTAGCGTTTCCTGGGAGGCGGGGCGGGTCACCCCGCTCCGCCTCCGCCGTCCTCCGCCTCCGCCGGACCGTCCGGGAGCTTCATGCTCGTCCTGAAGAACGTCGAGGTCGTCTACGACGACGTGATCCTCGTCCTGAAGGGGCTCTCGCTCGAGGTCCCGAACGGCAAGATCGTCGCGCTGCTCGGCTCGAACGGCGCCGGCAAGTCGACGACGCTCAAGGCCATCTCGGGCCTGCTCCACGCCGAGGAGGGCGAGGTGACCGACGGCGCGATCGAGCTCGACGGAGAGCGGATCGACGAGCTCGGCCCGGAGCAGATCGTCCGCCGCGGCGTCTTCCAGGTGATGGAGGGCCGCCGGGTGTTCGAGGACCTGACGGTCGACGAGAACATCGTGATGGGCGGGTACACCCGGAGCGACCGGGCCGGCCTGAAGCGCGACCACGACCTGTGCTTCGACTACTTCCCGCCGCTCAAGCGGCACCGCAGCAAGCTCGCCGGGTACCTGTCCGGCGGCGAGCAGCAGATGCTGGCGATCAGCCGCGCGCTCATGGCGCGCCCCAAGTTCATCCTCCTCGACGAGCCGTCGCTCGGCCTCGCGCCGATCCTGGTCCGCGAGATCTTCTCGATCATCCAGCGGGTGAACCGGGAGGAGAAGACGGGGATCCTCCTCGTCGAGCAGAACGCCAACCTCGCCCTGCAGATCGCGGACTACGGCTACATCATGGAGAGCGGCCGGATCGTGCTCGACGGCGAGCCGGACAAGCTCCGCGCGAACGAGGACGTGAAGGAGTTCTACCTCGGCGGCGGCGTCGGCGAGACGCGGTACAAGAACCTCAAGTTCTACAAGCGCCGCAAGCGCTGGCTGTAGCCGCGCGGCGACGCCGGAGCGAAGGAGCCCTCATGCCGAACCTGCGACCCGGCGGCATCCTCGACGCACGCCTCGAGACCCTCCCCGAGCCCGCGCGCCGGGCCGAGCTCGGCGCGCGCCTCGCCGCGACCGTCCGCCACGCCTTCGCGAACGCGCCCCGCGTCCGCAGGACCCTCGAGGCCGCCGGGCTCGACGCGGGCGCGGTGCGCGGGCTCGAGGACCTCGCGCGCATCCCGGTCACGCGGAAGGACGACCTGCCGCGCTTCCAGGCGGAGGAGCCGCCGTTCGGCGGGCTCGCCGGAGTGCCGATCGACCGGCTCGCGCGCATGTTCATGTCGCCGGGGCCGATCTACGACCCGCAGGGGCGGGGCGACGACTTCTGGCGGTTCCGCCACGGCCTCGCCGCGGCCGGCTTCCGCCCGGGCGACGTGGCCCTCGTCTCCGCCTCGTACCACCTGACGCCGCTCGGCTTCATGCTGGACGACGCGGCGCGCGCGCTCGGGTGCGTCACGATCCCGGGCGGCGTCGGCCAGACGGAGCTCCAGGCCAAGGTCGCGGCCTACCTCCGGGCGACCGCGTACATCGGGACGCCGAGCTTCCTCCTCACCCTGCTCCAGAAGGCGAAGGAGACCGCCGCGCCGCTGTCCTTCGAGGTCGCGTTCGTCATCGCCGAGATGCTCCCGGAGTCGCTCCGGGCGGAGCTCGAGGGCTACGGCGTCCGGGTCCTCCAGGGCTACGGCACGGCGGACCTCGGCTGCCTCGCCTACGAGTGCGTCGAGAAGGGCGGCTGGCACCTCCACCCGGAGTGCATCGTGGAGGTCCTCGACCTCGAGACGCGGGCGCCGGCCGCGCCGGGCCAGCCCGGCGAGGTGGTGGCGACCATCTTCGACGAGGCGTACCCGCTCCTCCGCTTCGGGACCGGGGACATCGCCGCGCTCGCGCCCGACGTCCCCTGCCGGTGCGGCCGCACGACGCCGAAGCTGGCGGGCCTCCTCGGGCGCGTCGGCGACGCGGTGAAGGTCCGCGGGATGTTCGTGCGCGGCGCCCAGGTCGAGGCGCTCGCGAAGAGGTTCCCCGAGATCGTGCGCGTGCAGGCGATCGTCACCCGCGAGGGGCACCACGACCAGCTGGAGGTGCGGGCGGAGGTCGCGAGCCCCGCGGCCGCCGGCGAGCTCGCCGCCCGCCTCTCCGAGGCCCTCCGCGAGGAGCTGAAGGTCCGCGCCGAGGTCCGGCTCGTCGGCGCGGGCGAGATCCCCGCGAACGCGAAGCGGATCGACGACCGGCGCGTCTGGAAGTGACCCGTCGGCCCGGCGGCGCGGACTCAGTAGCCCGGCTGCGCCGGCGCGGACGAGCCCGTACCGGTCTCCTCCGCCGTGAGCGCGCGCGCGCCTGCCGCCTGAGCCTGGGCCTGCGCGATCGCCGCCCGCGCCTGCGCGAGGTCGCCGCGCGCGAGCGCCTCGCGCGCCGCGCCGATCCAGCGGGCGGCGGCGTCGGCCCGGAGCGCCGCCTGCGCCGAGCCCTGCTGGCGCGCGAGGGCGCGCGCCTGGTCGAGCGCGGACGCCTGCGCGGCGAGCGCCGCGTCCACGTTCCCCGTCTCCCCGCGCGCGAGCGACTCCTGCGCGCCCTGGAGGCCCTGCGCCGCCGCCGCCGTGGTCGCCGCGGCCTGCGCGGCGCGGGCCGACTGCTCCTGCGCCGCCTGCGACCGGGCCTGCCGCCGCGGCGGCCCCGGCCTGCTCGAGCTCCTGCAGGCGCTGCTCGAGCGCGGACGCCCGCGCCGACTCCGCCGCGAGCTGGGCGCGGGCGTCGGCGAGCTCGCGGCGAACCCCCTCGAGCTCCGACCGGATCGCGTCGGCCTCCTGCCGCCCCCGGCCGGCCTCCGTGTCCTCGGCGGCGCGCGCGGCCGCCGAGGCGCGCGCTCCGGTCGGGGCCCCCGCCGGATCCGCCGAGGCCGCCCGCCCGGCGACGGTGCTCGCGCCGGCGGGATTGGCGGCGGCCGCCTGCCCGGCCGCCCCGCCGGCGGCGGTCGTGCCGACCTGCGCCGGCTGGGCGAGGAGGAGGGCCAGCGCGATCGCGGACGAGCTCACGCCCACACCTTCGTGTCCCGGGCGCCGCCCGGCAACCGCGTCTTCCTTCCGCCGGCGCGCTCTGGCAGGCTCGTCCGCCCCGAGGTCGCCATGAACGTCCGCCCGCGCCGCTCCGTCCTCTACGTCCCCGGCTCGAACGAGCGCGCCCTGGAGAAGGCGCGCGCGCTCGGCTGCGACGCGCTGATCCTGGACCTCGAGGACGCCGTCGCCCCGTCGGCGAAGGAGGCCGCGCGCCGCGCCGTCGGCGAGGCGCTCCGGGCGGGCGGGTTCGGCTTCAGGGAGGTCGCGGTCCGGGTGAACGGGCCCGCCACTCCCTGGGGCGCCGACGACCTCCGCTTCGCCGCCGGGTGCGGGGCGGACGCGGTCGTGCTCCCGAAGGTCGAGGGGCCGGAGGAGGTGCGGGCGGCGGAGCGATCCCTCGCCGCGGCCGGTGCGCCGGCGAGCCTCGCCCTGTGGTGCATGATCGAGACGCCGCGCGGGGTCCTCGCGTCCGCGGCGATCGCCGCCGCGTCGCCGCGGCTCGCCGCGCTGGTCGCGGGGACGAGCGATCTCGTGAAGGACCTGCGCGCCCGCCACACCCCGGCCCGCGCGGAGGTCCAGGTCGCGCTCGGGACGATCCTCCTCGCGGCGCGCGCGCACGGGCTCGTCGCGCTCGACGGCGTGCACCTCGACCTCGCGGACGACGCCGGGTTCGAGGCGGCGTGCCGCCAGGGCCGGGACCTCGGGTTCGACGGGAAGACGCTCGTCCACCCGAGGACGATCGACGTCGCGAACCGGGCCTTCGCCCCGACCGAGGCCGAGCTCGGCGACGCGCGCCGGGTCATCGCCGCCCACGCCGAGGCCGAGGCCGAGGGCCGGGGCGTCGTCGTCGTGGACGGGCGGCTCGTGGAGGCGCTCCACGTCGAGGCGGCGCGCCGCGTCGTGGCGCTCGGCGACGCGATCGCCGCGCGCGCCCGGACGTGATCCTCGGGCTCGACCCGGACCGGCGGGGCCATTACACTCCGTCCTCCCATGCGTGGAATCCGCGGCGCGACGCAGGTCTCGGCGAACACCGTCCCGGCCATCGAGGACGCCGTGGTCGAGCTGTGCCGCGAGCTCGAGGCGCGGAACGAGCTCCGCCACGACGACATCGTCTGGGCGATCTTCACGGTGACGCACGACATCGACGCGGACTTCCCGGCCCGCGCCGCCCGCGTCGCGGGCTGGACGGAGGTGCCGATGATCTGCTCGCGCGAGATCCCCGTCCCCGGGTCGATGCCGCGCGTCATCCGGGTCCTGCTCCACGTCGACTCGGACGGGCCGCGCAACCACGTGTACCTGAGGGGCGCGCAGGGGCTCAGGCCCGACCTGCACGTCAAGCCGTGATGGCCACCGTCCTCCCCCGCACCATCGGCGTCGCCGGGCTCGGCCTCATGGGCGCGTCGCTCGCGCGCGCGCTGCGGGCCGCCGATCCCGCGCTCCGGCTCGTGGCGGTCGAGCCGCGCGCCGAGACGCGCGAGCGGGCGCTCGCGGACGGCGTCGTGGACGTCGCGCTCGCCGCCCCGGGCGACGAGCTCTCGGCGTGCACGCTCGCGATCCTCTGCACTCCGGTCGCGTCGATCGAGGCGCTCCTCGGCCCGGTGTCGCGCCTGCTCGCGGACGGCGCCGTCCTCACCGACGTGGGCGGCGCGAAGGAGCGGATCGTCGCGGAGGCGCGCCGCGCGGTGCGCCCCGGCGTCCGCTTCGTCGGCGCGCACCCGATGTTCGGCGGTCACGGCGGGTACGCCGCCGCGACGGCGGAGCGGTGGAAGGGCGGGACGGTGGCGGTCTGCACGGACGGCGATTCGGCCGCGATCGAGGAGGTCGCCGCGCTCCACGCCGCGCTCGGGGCCACCGTCGTCCGGTGCCGCGCCGCGGAGCACGACGCGGCGGTCGCGATGGTCTCGCACCTCCCGTACCTCCTCGCGTCCGCGCTGGCGGCCGCGGTGAAGGAGGCGGGGCCGCTCGCGGCGCGCCTCGCCGGTCCCGGGCTCAGGGACATGACGCGGCTCGCGTCCTTCCCGTTCGACATCCAGGGAGAGGTCTCGCGACGCAACGCGCACCTGCCGGACGCCGCGCACCGGCTCGAGGGGCACCTCCGGCGCCTGCTCGGCGCGATCGGAGAATCACCCGAGGCGGCGCGCGCCGCGCTCGAGGCGGCGCGCGCGGCGCGCGAGGAGCTCTTCTCGTGACCGCTCCGGTTTCGGGTCCGCTCACCTGCCGGAGGAAGGGCCCGCTCCGCGGGACCATCTCCGTCCCCGGCGACAAGTCGATCTCCCACCGCGCGCTCCTGTTCGGCGCGCTCGCCACCGGCGAGACCCGGGTGACGGGCCTCCTCGAGGCGGAGGACGTCCGCTCCACCCGGCGCGCGGTCGAGGCGCTCGGGGCGACGGTCCGCGACCAGGACGGCGAGGTGGTGGTCGTCCCGCCGGAGAAGCTCCGCGAGCCCGGCGACGTCATCGACTGCGGGAACTCCGGCACGAGCCTGCGCCTCCTCACCGGCGTGCTCTCCGGGATCCCCGGCCTCTCGGTGCTGACGGGAGACGCGTCGCTCCGCCGCCGCCCGGTCCGCCGGGTCATCGATCCGCTCCGGCGCATGGGGGCGGACCTCTCCGCCCGCGACGGCGACCGGCTCCCGCCGGTGGTGGTGCGCGGCGGGGCGCTCCGGGGCGCCGCGCACGTGCTCGAGGTCGCGAGCGCCCAGGTGAAGAGCGCGTGCCTGCTCGCGGGGCTCTTCGCGGAGGGCGAGACGTCCGTGACCGAGCCCGAGCGCTCGCGCGACCACACCGAGCGGATGCTCCGGGGGATGGGCGTGCCCGTCCGCACGGAGGGGCTCACGGTCCGCGTGACGGCGGCGCGGCCGCGCGGGGGCCGGGTGGACGTCCCGGGCGACATCTCCTCCGCCGCGTTCTTCCTCTGCGCCGCCGCCGCGGCGCCGGGCTCCGAGGTGACCGTCCGCGGGCTCGGCGTGAACCCGACGCGGACGGGCCTCCTCGACGTGCTCGCCGCGATGGGCGCGGACGTCGCCCTCGCGGGCGAGCGGGAGGTCGCGGGCGAGCCGCGCGCCGACGTGACGGTGCGCGCGGCCGACCTCCGGGGGACCGAGATCCGGGGGCCGATCATCCCGCGCCTCATCGACGAGCTCCCGGTCGTGATGGTGATGGCGACGCAGGCGCGCGGGCGGACGGTGATCCGCGACGCGAAGGAGCTCCGGGTGAAGGAGTCGGACCGGCTCGCCGCGATGGGCGAGACGCTCGCGGCCGCCGGCGCGCGCATCGAGCTCTTCGAGGACGGCTGCGCCATCGAGGGGCCGACGCCCCTCCGGGGCGTCCCGGTCCGCACCCGGCTCGACCACCGGATCGCGATGTCGATGGCGATCGCGCAGCTCTTCTCCGCGGGCGACGAGGTGGTGCTCGACGACGTCGCCTGCGTCGCGACGAGCTTCCCGTCCTTCTTCGACCTCCTCGACGGGCTGTGCGGGGGGGCGCGGTGATCACCGGACGCACCGCGCTGTACGGCGTCCTCGGGCACCCGGTCGGCCACAGCCGCTCGCCCGAGATGCAGAACGCGGCGTTCGCGGCGGCCGGGATCGACGGCGTCTACGTGGCGCTCCCGGTGGCGCCGGACGGGCTCGCGGCGGCCGTCGCCGGGGCGCACGCGCTCGGGTTCCAGGGGCTGAACGTCACGGTCCCCCACAAGCGCGCGGCCGGCGCGCTGTGCGTCACGCTCGACGCCATCGCGTCGGAGGTCGGCGCCGTGAACACGCTCCGGCGCTCCGCGCACGGGTGGGAGGGCTTCAACACCGACGCGCCCGCGTGCCTCGCGCTCCTCGAGGCGGCGGGCGCGGGGCGGGGAGCGCGCGCGCTGCTCGTCGGCGCCGGAGGGGCGGCGCGGGCCGCCGCCTGGGCGCTCGCGCGGGCCGGGACCGCGCTCCGGATCGTCGCGCGTCGCGCCGACGCCGCGCGCGAGCTGGCGCGGGCGCTCGCGCCGCGGGCCGCCGCCGGCGTCGCGCCCCCGGAGGCCGTCGCGTGGGAGGATCTCGGCCGCGAGGCGGAGGCCGCCCACGTGGTCGTGAACGGCACGTCCATCGGGCTCGCCGGCCAGCCCGCCGCCGTCCCCGGCCTCTCCTTCCGCAGCGGCCAGGTCGCGGTCGACTTCGTCTACGGCGACACCGCGTTCACCCGCGCCGCCCGCGACCGCGGCGCGCGCGTCGTCACCGGCGAGCAGCTCCTCGTCCGGCAGGGCGCGCTCGCGTTCACCCTCTGGACCGGGCGCCCGGCCCCCGAGGCGGCGATGGCCGCCGCGGTCGCGCGCGCGCCGGGTCACGGGATGCACTCATGACGCTCCGCTACCTCACCGCCGGCGAGTCGCACGGCCCCGCCCTCGTCGCGATCGCCGAGGGGTTCCCGGCAGGGCTCACGATCGACTTCGCCGAGGTGAACGCGGACCTCGCCCGCCGGCAGAAGGGGTACGGCCGCGGCGGCCGCATGAAGATCGAGAAGGACGAGGCCCAGTTCCTGGCGGGCCTCCGCGGCGGCGAGACGCTCGGCGCGCCGATCGCGCTCGTCGTCTGGAACAAGGACCACGAGAACTGGAAGGACCTCGTCTCCCCGACGAAGCGCGGGGGGAGGAAGTTCACCCAGGTGCGGCCCGGCCACGCCGATCTCGCGGGCGCGCTCAAGTACGGCCTCGACGACGCGCGCGACGTGCTCGAGCGCGCGAGCGCGCGCTCGACGGCGGCGACGGTGGCCCTCGGCTCGCTCGCGAAGCAGCTGCTCCGCCGCTTCGGCGTCCGGATCACCTCGCGCGTCGTGGCGATCGGTCCGCGCGCGCGGATGCCGGAGGCGCCCCCGGACGACGCCCAGGTCGCCGCCATCGAGGCGTCCGACCTGCACGTGGACGACGAGGCGATCGCCGCCGAGTGGCGCGCGCTCATCGACGCGGAGCGGGCCCGCGGCGGGTCGATCGGCGGGACGTTCGAGATCTTCGCGGTCGGGCTCCCGATCGGGCTCGGCAGCCACGTCCACCCGGACCGGCGCCTCGACTCCCGGCTCGCCGGCGCGCTCTGCGGCATCCAGGCGATCCGCGCCGCGGAGATCGGCGACGGGACGCAGGTCGGGCGCCCCGGGCAGGAGTTCCACGACGCGATCTACCACTCGAAGGAGAAGGGCTTCCACCGCACGACGAACCGGGCGGGCGGCCTCGAGGGCGGCATGACCGACGGCATGCCCGTCCGCGTCCGGGGGTACATGAAGCCGATCCCCACGATGCTCACGCCGCTCGCGACCGTCGATCTCGAGACCCGCGAGGCGACCCAGGCCCGCTACGAGCGGAGCGACGTCTGCGCGGTGCCGGCGGCGGCGATCGTGGGCGAGGCGGTGATCGCGTGGGAGCTCGCGAACGCGCTCCTCGAGAAGTTCGGGGGAGACGCGATCGTGGACGTCGAGCGGGCGATGGAGGCCTATGCCGCTCGCATCCGCTGAGACGCTGGCGATCGCGGGGATGATGGGCTCCGGGAAGTCGACGGTGGCCCGCCACCTCGCGCGGCTCCTCGGCCGGCGCCTCGTCCGGGTCGACGACGAGATCGCGCGCGCGGCCGGCAAGCCCATCCCGGCGATCTTCGCGGACGACGGGGAGCCCGCGTTCCGCGCGCTCGAGCGCCACGCCGTCGCGGCGCTCCCCGCGGGCGTCGTCGCCGACCTGGGCGGCGGGGCGTTCTGCGATCCCGCGAGCGCGGCGAGGCTCCTCGCGACCGGCCGGGTCGTGTTCCTCGACGTCTCGGCGCGGGAGGCGGCGCGCCGCATCGGCGGCGGCGAGGGCCGCCCGCTCGCGGCGCACTGGGAGGAGCTGCGGACGCGGCGGCTCCCCCTCTACCTCCGCGCCCACCTGCGCGTCGAGGTGGACGGGCTCACGCCCGAGGCGGTCGCGCGCCGCGTCGTGGAGGCCCTGTGACCCGCGCCCGTCCCGGAGGCGTCGAGGTGATCCCCGCCGTGCAGGGCGACGCGCGGTACGAGGTCCGCGTCGGCCCCGGCGCCGCCGAGGCGATCGTGGAGGTCGCCGGCGGCCACGACCGGATCGCGATCGTCACGGCGCGGCCGGTGCTCCGGAGCCCCGTCGCGAGCCGCGCGGTGGCGCGGCTCCGCCGTCACACGCCGGTCGGGACGGTCGTGCTGCTGCCGGACGGCGAGCGCGGGAAGACGCTCGCCGGGCTCGAGGCGGCCGCGGTGAAGCTCCTCCGCGCCGGGTGCACGCGCCGGACGCTCGTCGTCGCGGTGGGCGGCGGCGCGGTGAGCGACGCCGCCGGGTTCCTCGCCGCGACGTTCATGCGCGGGGTGCCGTGGGCGGCGGTGCCGACGACCCTCCTCTCGATGGTGGACGCGGCGATCGGGGGCAAGACGGCGGTGAACCTCCCGGTCGCGAAGAACGCGGTCGGCGCGTTCCACCCGCCCGTCGCGGTGCTCTGCGATCCCGCCGCCCTCGCCACCCTCCCGCCGCGGGAGGTGCGGTCCGGGCTCGGCGAGGTCCTGAAGTACGCCGCGCTGCGGCCCGCGCTGCTCGGCCGCTTCGCCGCGCTCGGGGGTGGCCTCCCGGGCGCCGCGCTCGTCGCCGAGTGCGCGCGCGCCAAGGTGGACGTCGTCCGCGCCAATCCGACCGAGCGGGGCGAGCGCAAGCTGCTCAACCTCGGCCACACCTTCGGCCACGGGGTCGAGGCCGCGGGCGGGTTCTCGCGGTACGCGCACGGCGAGGCCGTCACGATCGGCCTGGTGTTCGCGTTCCGGCTCGCCGCCCGGATGGGGCGCGTCGGGCCGCTCGCGGTCGCGGAGCTCGAGGACGCCGTGCGGGCGGCCGGGCTCCCGGCGCGCGTGCCGCCGGGCATCGCGCGGCGCGCCGCGGCGCTCATGGGCTACGACAAGAAGCGCACGGCCGCCGGCCTGCGCTGGGTGCTGCCCCGCTCGCGCGGCGCCTCCTGGACCGTCGAGTGGGACGTCGCGGCTCCGGACGAGGCCGTCGCCGCCGCGGTGCGGGAGATCTCGGCCGTCGACTCGCGGCGAGAGGGGCGGTAGGCTCCCGCCCGACGCGCCGCACGGGCGCACGGGAGCCGCCATGATCCTGCTCGTCAACGGACCGAACCTGAACCTGCTCGGCGAGCGCGAGCCGGCCGTCTACGGTCACACGACCCTCCGCGAGATCGAGGACATGGTCCGGCAGGCGTGCCGCGGCTGGAACGTCGAGGTGACCGCGTTCCAGTCGAACCACGAGGGCCAGCTCATCGACTTCATCCAGGAGCACCGGCGGACGGCGCGCGGCATCGTGATCAACCCCGGCGCGCTGACCCACACGAGCGTGGCGCTCCACGACTGCGTGAAGTCGATCGACCTGCCGGTCATCGAGGTCCACCTCTCGAACGTCCACGCGCGGGAGGAGTTCCGCCGGACGAGCGTCGTCGCGCCCGCCTGCCGCGGCCAGATCTCCGGGCTCGGCCCGCGCGGGTATCTCCTCGCGGCCGAGTGGCTGTGCGCGGAGACGGCGAGGCGGGTGGCGCTCGTGAAGGACGCGTCGCTGCGGCCGCAGCGCGGGGCGAAGCGCGCCGCCCGGCGCGTCCGGTGACCGCGGCGGACCGCGGGCGCGTCTCGCGCCGAGGCTGACACCCCGGGGCGTCCCGGTCGGAGCCTGACGATGCCGCGCGTGTCGGTCCTCCTCCCGGCGCGGAACGCCGCTCCGACCGTCCGCGCGGCGGTCGTCTCGATCCTCCGTCAGACGGAGCGCGACCTCGGGGTCGTCTGCGTGGACGACGGCTCGGACGACGCGACCGCCGGGATCCTCGACGCGCTCGCGGCCCGGGACCGGCGGGTGACGGTCGTGCGCGGGCCCGGCGAGGGCATCGCGCGCGCGCTGAACCGAGGCCTCGCCCGGTGCGACGCGGAGCTCGTGGCCCGGATGGACGCGGACGACGTCGCGCACCCCGCGCGGCTCGCCGTGCAGCGCGAGGCGCTCGGGGCCGCGCCGGCGCTCGCGGCCACGGGGTCCCGGGTCGCGCTCTTCCCCGGCGCCGCCGTCCGCGCCGGGATGGCGCGGTACGCGGCGTGGCTGAACGGGCTCGTGACGCCCGAGCTCGTCCTGCGCGATCTCCTCGTCGAGGCGCCGCTCGTCCACCCCGCGGCGATGCTCCGGCGAGATCGGCTCGAGGCGGTCGGCGGCTGGCGCGACGGTCCGTTCCCGGAGGACTACGACCTCTGGCTCCGGCTCGCCGAGGCCGGCGATCGGCTCTCGAACGTCCCGCGGACGCTCCTCCGCTGGCGCGAGTCGCCGGGCCGGCTCACCCGGACGGACCCGCGCTACCGGCTCGAGCGCCACGTCGCGCTCAAGTGCGCCTTCCTCGCGCGCGCCCTCGGGCCGGGCCGGCGCGAGGTGGCGATCTGGGGAGCGGGGGAGACGGGGCGCGCGTTCACCGACGCGCTCGCGGCGGAGGGGATCCGGGTCGCGCTCTTCGTCGAGGTGGACCGGAAGAAGATCGGGCGCACGGTGCGCGGCGCGCCGGTCGTCTCGTACGAGGAGGTGAGGCGCGCGCGGGGGCTGCCGCTCCTCGTCGCGGTCGGCGCGCCGGGAGCGCGGGACCTCATCCGCGCGGAGCTCGCGCGCGCCGGGTTCCGCGAGCCGGACGACTTCCGCTGCGTGTGTTGAGCGCGGGGCCCGTGTATCGTCCTCGCGTGGAGCGCGAGTTCGAGCTCGCCGCGTTCCGCCGCGACCTCGCGCGGCGGACGGCCGAGGCGGTCCAGGATCTCCGGCGGCGGATCGGCTCGGAGACGCTGTACGGGTTCGCGCTCGTGACGAGCGGCGAGTCCGGGTACGCCTGGGTCCGCGCGTCCGCGAACACCGAGGAGGGCCTCTCGCGCCGCGCCGACGAGCGCGCGGGGGCGGACACCCGCTTCAAGGGCGAGTCGGGGCGCAGGCTCCTGCGCTGGGCCGCGCCGGAGTGGGCGTACCACGACTTCTCCGACGGGGTGCGCGCGCTCACCGTGCCCGATCCGGCCACGCGGCGGCCGACGCTCGACGCCGCGCTCTACGAGGCCTTCGTCGGCGCCCTGAAGGCGGTGGATCGCGCCGGCCTCTTCGGGCGGGGGGCGGAGCGGGCGTTCCTCACCGTGAACGTCCTGTGCGACCGTCCGTCGCCGGCCTTCTTCCGGACCGGGCTCGTCCGGCTGAACCCGATCCCCACGGTGGAGCGCCACCGCGACGAGACCGGGCAGGCGCCCTTCATCCGCTGCGTGAACCGCGCCCCGCGCCGGGAGCGCATGCGGATCTGGCTCGCGCTGTACGAGGACCTGTACATGGAGTGGAAGACCGTGATCGCCGAGGAGGCGCGGGCGCGCGGGTTCTCGCCCTGGGAGGTCGAGGAGGAGCTCGTCCGGTTCGGGCCGAAGCTCGTCCCGAAGCTCGTGGACCTCGTCGCCCACTACGGGTTCGCGTCGGCGTTCGACCACAACCGCGGCCTCGAGACGCGCGAGGTCTGGCTCGCGGGGAGCGCGCTCTTCCTCGCGCGCCGGATCGGGCTCGTGTCGGACCGCGAGATCCTGCGGCTCCAGCGCCTGGTCGGGAAGTTCGTCGAGCGCGACCGCAGGCTGCGCGTCGCCTCGACGCTCGCCGAGAACACCGCCCGCGTGCTGCACGAGCTGCGGCCCCGCAGGTTCCCGCCCACGATCATGGACCCGCTCACGTACAAGCTGCTGAACCCGGAGCCCTACCTGCTCCCGGCGGGAGAGCGGACCCGGGCGGGCTGATTGATTCGGGGCGGCCGGTCACCCGCCCGGCACGAGGGCGCGCTCCGCCGCCGCGAAGTCCTCCGGCACCGGGGCCTCGAACGCGAGGAGCGCGCCGGTCGCCGGGTGACGGAGCGCGAGGCGTCGCGCGTGCAGCATCACGCGCGGGACCGCGACCTCGCCCACGCGCCGGGGGCCGCCGTACCGCGCGTCCCCGAGGAGCGGCGCGCCGAGCTCGGCGAGGTGGACGCGGATCTGGTGCGTGCGGCCGGTCTCCGGGCGCGCCTCGACCAGCGCGGCGGACGGCGTCGAGCGGAGCGTCCGGTAGGTCGTCGCCGAGGGATTGCCGCGAGGGTCCACCCGCCGGAGCCCGGCGCGCGCCGGATCCTTCCCGAGCGGCGCGTCGATCCGCCCGTGGGGCGGCGCCGGCGCGCGGGCGCAGAGCGCGAGGTAGGTCTTCTCCGCGGTCCCGGCGCGGAACGCCTCCGCGAGCGCGGCGGCGGCGGCCTTCGTCCTCGCGAACACGGTGACGCCCGAGGTCTCGCGGTCGAGCCGGTGCACGAGCGTCACCGGGCCGCCGAGGAGCGCGGCGACGAGCTCCGGCAGCGTACCCTGGTCGCTCGTGAGCGTCGGCTGCGAGGGGATCCCGGCCGGCTTGTCGACCGCGGCGAGCTCCGCGTCGGCGTAGAGGAGCCTCGCGCGGTCGAGCGCGGCGGCCGGCGTCGCCGCCCGTCCGCCCTCGGCGAGGTTCACGACGATCTTCTGGCCTCCCCGGACGATGCGCCCCGCGACCTTGCAGCGGCGCCCCTCGAGGAAGACGCCGCCCGCGTCGATCACGCGGCGGGCCTCGCCGCGCGAGATCCCGCCGCGCGCCGCGATGAACCGGTCCATCCGCTCGCCCGCGTCCGCGGGGGCGACCGCGAGCGTGAGGCGCTTCACGCCGCTACGCCGCGGGCTTTCCGGCGGGGCAGCTCGCGCAGGCTTCCGACTTGGGGGAGGCGGCCGCGCAGTCGGCCTTCTTCTCGGGCTTGTCCGCCTTGGCGGCCTTCCCGGTGGTCTCGGCGGCGCCCTTCTTGCCCTTGTAGTCGGTGATGTAGAACCCGGAGCCCTTGAACGCGAAGGCGCTCGCCGACATCACCTTGCGCACCTTCGACCCGCAGACGTCGTGGGTCCTGAGCGCGGGAGCGGACATCTTCTGGAGGGCGTCGAACCGTCCGCACTTCGGGCATTCGTACTCGTAGATGGGCATGCGCGCGCTTCTCCGACCGGGAAGGTAAAGTCCGGGGGGCCGCTGTCAAGCAAGCGCGGCCCCTGCAGGCGGCGGTGGTGGAGGGTGCCGCCTCGGGATCCCCGGCAGGGGAGGAGACTTCTACCATGGATGACGGGGAGATTGGCCAGCTGGCCCGGGAGGTCGACGCCCTCGCGTCGAGCCTCGACGAGGAGCGGTTCCGGCACGTCGCCGGCCTCGAGCCGGAGCCGGCGCTCGCTCGCCTGTTCGCGGCGCACGGGCCCGCGGCGCACCGCGAGACCGTGGGGAAGCTCCGCGACGCAGGGAGCCCGGCGCTCGCGGAGCGCGTCGCGGTCCTCCGGGCGGAGCGGGTGCAGGCCGAGGGGGAGGAGGCCTGGCGCGCCGCGGAGGCCCGCGCGTCGGGCGTCGGCCCGGACGGCCCGGCGCCGCTCTCCGCGCTCGAGCTCGCGCTCCCGCGCGAGCGAGACCCGGCGCGGCGGAAGGCCCTCGCCGCCGCCGCGGCGGACGCGCTCGGACCGGCGGCGAGCGCGCGGGAGGCGTCGGTCGAGACGAGGGCGAGGGCTCGCGCCGAGGTCGGCCTCGCGCCCGACTGGCGCGCCGTGGTGCTCGGCGACGCCGCCGTCGCCGCCTCCGACGACGCGTGGCGTGACGTGGTCGCGTTCGCCGCCCGACGCGAGCTCGGCGGCGTGCCCGCGCGCGGGCTCGCGCGGGCGGACCTCCTGCGAGCGGTCTCGGCGAGCCGGTGGGACGGGCTCTTCCGCCCCGGCATGCTCCGGGTGGCGGCGAAGCTCACGCTCGAGGGGCTCGGCCTCGACCCCGGGAAGCTCCGCCTCGACGACGCGGACCGGCCGGCGAAGTGGCCCGGCGCCCACGTCGTGGGGACGCGGATCTCCTGGCGCGCGCGGGGCGGCGGCGGCGACTGGGCGGACCTCCTCGCCGCGATCGGGCGCGCGCTCGCCGCGGCGACCGCGCCACCCTCGGCCCGCGACCCCGGCCTCGCGGAGGCGCTCGCGTGGCTCCTCGGCTCGCTCGCGCTCGAGCCGCGGTGGCTCGACGAGCGGGCGGACGTCGACCGGCGCCAGGCGAAGGACGTGGTCCGCGACCTCGCCCTGAGGCGCCTGCTCGCGCTCCGCGCCGACGGGGCCGCGCTGCGCGTCGCGGCGGAGGTGGAGCGTGGGCTCTCCGGCGCGGCCTGGCGCGAGGCGCACCGCGCCGCGCTCCACGCCGCGACGTCGGCCGAGTGGGAGGGCGCGCGGGCCGCCCGCGACGCCGACGCGGATCGCCTCGCCGCGCGGGTGCGCGGCGCCGACGAGGGCGAGCGGCTCCGCGTGGCGCTCGTCGAGCGGTTCGACGAGGACTGGTGGAGGAACCCGCGGACGCGCCGCGCACCTCGCCGGCCTCCTCGCGGCGGGCGGGCTCCCCGCGGCGGAGGCCCCCCCGGAGGGCGGCGTCGCGGCGCGCCGCCTCGCCGGGCTGCTCGACGGCGGGGGGTGACGGGCTCCGCGGCGCGCTACGCGGCCGCCGCGACCCGCTCCACCGCCTCGCGGAGCAGCGCGGGCTCGAACGGCTTCTCGACGTACGGCGTCCGGCCGTCCGCCAGGAACCGCGAGGCCGCCTCGGTGAACGCGCCCCCGGTGATGAAGAGCATCCGCCGCGCGAGCGCGGGGTCGAGCGCGCCGACGCGGGCGTGGAGCTCCATCCCGCTCATCTGCGGCATCATCAGGTCGCAGACCACCGCGTCGAACCGCTCGCCGGCGTCGAGCCTCGCGAGCGCCTCGGCGGCGGAGGCCGCCGTCGTGACGTCGAACGCGCTGGAGAGCGAGCGCACCACCGCGCGGACGACGAGCGCGTCGTCGTCGACGACGAGCACGCGGCGCCGCGCTCCGGACGGGGCCTCCACGGGCGAGGGCGTGGCCTTCTGGGCGCGGCCGCACCGCGCCCCCGGCAGCGTCACGACGAACACCGTGCCGCGGCCGACCTCCGTCTCGACGTCGATGCGTCCGCCGGCGTCCGTCACGATCCGGTGCGCGATCGCGAGGCCGAGGCCGGTCCCCACCCCGAGCGGCTTGGTCGTGAAGAAGGGCTCGAAGATCCGCTCGAGCACGTCCGGCGGGATGCCGACGCCGGTGTCGAGGACGCGGATGGAGGCGCCCCCTCCGGCGAGCGGGACCGCGTCCACGGAGATGAGGTTCTCCTCCGCGTGCCCCTCCGGGATCGCCTGCGCGGCGTTGAGGAGCAGGTTCAGGAACACCTGGCCGAGCTCGTGCGCGCCGGCCTCGACCATGGGGAGCTTGCCGATCCGCACCTCGAGCCGCGCCCGGTGACGGATCTCGTTGCGGGCGAGCCGGATCGCCGCCTCGAGCTCGGCGCGGAGGTCCGCCGCCGCAGGCCCGGTCGTCCCCGCGCGCGAGAAGGCGCGCAGCCCCCGGACGACGTCCCGCACGCGCTCCGCGCCGTCGCGCGCCTCCGCGACCGCGACCGCGAGCTCCGGGCGGGTCCCCACCTCGCGCGCGAGGAAGTCGAGGTTCGCGGCGACCGAGGTGAGCGGGTTGTTGATCTCGTGCGCGACGCCCGCGGCGAGGGTGCCGAGGCCCGCCATCCGCTGCGAGAGCTCGAGCTGCGCCTGCATGGTCCGGCGCTCCGTGACGTCGGACACGACCGCGGCGAAGCGCAGCGGGGCGCCGTCCGGAGCGCGGCGGGTCACGCGCCCGCGGATCCGGATCCAGGCGGGCCCCTCCCCGCCGGCGGGGACCCGGTGCTCCGACTCGAGGAGCGGGGTCTCCCCGCGCAGGTGCGCCTCGAAGCGCGCACGCACCGCGGGCGCGTCGTCGGGGTGCACGATCCGCGGGAGGACCTCGTCGAGCGAGCCGGAGGCGTGGGCGAGGGGAGGTCCGCCCCCGACGGACCACGGCGGGTCGAAGTGAAGGGTCCCGGCGGAGAGGTCCCAGTCCCACACGGAGTGCGTGCCGGTGACCGCGAGCGCGAGCCGCTCCCTGGCCTCGCGCAGCCGCGCGTCGAGCGCCTCGCGCGCGGACTGCTGCCACCAGGACACGGCGAGCATCGCCGCGGCCGCGGCGAGGAGCGCGGCGCCGAGCCCGAAGATGATCCGCAGCGGTCGCTGCAGCGGCGCCTCGATCTCCGGGACGTCGATCCTCGCCTGCACGCGCCACGGGGTACCCGAGATCTCGCGGCTCGCGACGAGGATGGGCGTGCCCTGGAAGTCGAGCCCCTCGATCAGCCCGGAGGCGCCTCGAAACGCTCGGACCACGGGGCGGCGGACGTCGTCGAAGGGGACGCGCTCCATGCGCGGGAAGCCCGCCGCGACCGACCGATCCGCGACCAGGAGCAGGACGTGATCGCCGTCGCGCATCCCGATGGATCCCGCGGCCGTGCGGCTCGGCACCGGCCAGCGCTCGAGCACGTCCTCGAAGACCGGCGCCGCGTCGGCGCGGAGGAACAGCACGACGGGCGCGCCGCGCGCGGTGCGGACCGCGATCGCGACGTCGAGGAACGGGCGGTGGTCGTGGCCGAGCCGCAGGTCGGACGCCGAGCCGTCCGCCGACGCGACCGCGTCGCGGAGGAGCTCTGGCGACGGCGCGCTCTCGTCGTCCGGGCGCGCCCAGCCGGCGAGCTCGCGACCGGGATCGGCGAGGAGCGAGATCCGGAGGTAGCCCTGCAGGTGGGCGACCTGCGCGAGGACCTCCGACACGTGGGCGGTCAGGTGCGCGTCCGGCCGCGCTCCCGGTGCCGCGTCGGCCGCGCTGCGCACCGACGGGTAGTTCGCGGCGAACCGCGCGATCCGGAGCTGGTCCATCCGCCACTGGAACAGCTGCGCGGCCTTCAGCTCGGCGATCGCGCCGAGCTCGATCCCGGCGCGGCGTCGCGCCTCCGCGAGGAGCGAGCGGCTGAGGAGTGGAGCGGAAGCGAGCAGCCCGACCGCGACGAGCGCCAACGCCGCCACGTGCAGCAGGTGCGGCGGCCACCTCGAGCGTCGGATCACCGTTCCTCCACCGAAGGCGAGTTCGCGCAGGCCACCATTGTGGCCCAGCGGAGGAATCGGAACGAAATGTCGCACGCCTTCGGGGATGCGCGCAGGCGTCGCGACCGCGACCTCAGCCCTTCCTGCGCAGCGCGCGGATGATCTTCTCCTTCGCGCGCGAGGGGACGGCGGCCGCGGGGGCCGCTCGCTCCGCGAGGCGGGCCTTCCACCGCATCCAGGCCTCGATCTCGGCGGCGCGGATCTCGATCTCGAGATCCGACAGGGCCTCGTAGCTTCGCTCGAGCGGCGCGGTCCGCGGCGGCGCCGCGCCGAGCCGCATCCGCATCACCTTCTCCTCCTCGGGCGAGAGCTCCCTCGCCGGAGCGCTCCGGAGGGCCGCGTGGGCGCCACCCTCGGTCACGACCCGGACGCTCCCGTTCTTCTTCGTCGCCATGACGCCATCGTAGGCGCCACCCACGGCGTGTCCATTTTTCGCGAGGCCGCCGGCCCGCTCTCCGGCCGGGCGGGGAAGCGCTCGCGATTTCTCGCGATTTCGCCTCTCCGACAGCGGTCCACACGTGGACGTTGCCCCGGGTGCGCGCCCCGGCTCTAACACGGGGAAGGAGAGCCCGGACATGGCCGACTGGCGCGAGAACGTCCTCACCGACGACGCGAAGATCCGCGAGCTGCTGGCGACGACGAGGCGGGTCGCGGTGCTCGGGATGAAGACCGAGGAGCAGGCGGACCAGGCCGCGTTCTACGTCCCGAAGTTCCTGGCCGACCGCGGCGTCGAGATCGTCCCCGTGCCGGTGTACTACCCGGACGCGAAGGCGATCCTGGGCCGCGCGGTGTACCGCAAGGTCGCCGACGTGCCGGGCCCGGTCGACCTCGTGGACGTGTTCCGCAGGCCGGCCGACGTCGCCGGGCACGTCCCCGACCTCCTCGCGAAGCGGCCGCGCGCGGTGTGGATGCAGCTCGGGATCAGGAACGACGCCGCGGCGGAGGCGCTCGCCAGGGAAGGGATCCTCGTCGTGCAGGACCGCTGCCTGATGGTGGAGTGGCGCCGGCTCGGACCGGCCTGAGCCGCGGCAGCGGGAGCCTGGGGTCGGAGCCTAGTCGTCCTCGTCCGGCTCCGCGCGGCCCTGCGCGTCGCCCTTCTTCTTCAGGCCGGCCGCCTCGAGCGCGTTCGCGACGCCGGACGGCTTCCGATCGTCCGGGAGCGCCCCCTTCGGCGCCGCGATCGCCGCGACCTCGGCGCCGAGCGACTTCACCTGCGCGACGACCTCGACCGACGCGTGCGCCGCGGGGTCGCCCGCGACCGAGAACGTCGCGGAGAGCCGCACGCGGAGCGGCGCGCCGGTCGCGGCGTCGAGGACGAGCTCACCGCTCGCGGCCTGCGCGCGGAGGCCGTCGAGGAAGACCCGGCGGCGCCGGGTGTCCTCGTCGGGCGCGGGCTCGGCCGGACGGGCGGCGACGGCGGCGGGCGCGGCGCCCTGGGCGAGCGAGAGCGTGAACCGGCGAACGCGGCGCCGGAGCGCCTCGCCCTCGCCCGCCGCGCGGAGCTCGAGCCCGGGGCCGACGAGCCGGGTGACGGCGCGGGCGGACAGGAAGGACTCGTCGCGGAACCGCCGCGCGTCGCGCCCGCGATCCGTCGGCCGCTCGCGGTAGGGAGCGTAGCGGGCGTGCGCGTAGGTCATCCCGCCCGTGTAGACGATCTCCCGGCCCGAGTCTGGAGCCGGGGCCGAGGCCCGGGTCGAGCTCCGCGCGCACCTCGAACTCGCCGGTCGCCGCCTGACGGACGCGGTGGTGCTCGACGGTGTGGACCCGGCGGGCCTCCTCCCCGTCGCGCGAGACGGTCCACTCGACCGAGGCGGTCCAGTCGAACGATCCGAGCGCGCCGGCGAGCTCGTCCGGTCCGCGCTCGAGGGCCGCGAGGGGCCGATCCCAGTCGAACGCCGCGGGCGCGGCCTTCGCCGGGGTGCGCGCGGGATCGCCGGCGCCGTCGCGCCCGCGCGAGCAGGCGACGGCGGACAGGGCCACGGCGAGGACCACGGCGAGGGCGCGCACGAGCCGCGAATCTAGACCGGACCGCGGCGGCGCGAAAGCGCCTCCGAGCGGGGGAGCGCCGGGAAGGGGAGGACCGAGCGGGACGACCGGGATCAGGAGACGCGCCGCAGCGTCGCGGGGAGGAGGCGCGGCGGCTCGGGGGGAGACGGCGCGGCCGCGGAAGGCGGCGCGGCGGCGTCCTGCTCGGGCGCAGGGGCGGCGTCGGGCGGCGGGGGCCTCGGCGCCCCCGCCTCCACCTCGGCGAACGGGACCCGCCCGTCGGCCCAGAGGTGCCGATTGCACGCGTGGAGCAGGTCGGCGAGCCCCTCGCGCGACGCGGCGGAGACGGCGACGCCGCCGGCGCGGTGCGCGAGCGCCGCCCCCTCCCCGGCGGGGAGCCGGTCGATCTTGTTCATCACGAGCACCCGGCGCTTCTCGCCGAGCCCGAGGCCGCCCAGGATCTCGTGCACGGCGGCGATCTGCTCGTCGTGGCGCGGGTCGGAGGCGTCCACGACGTGGAGGAGGAGGTCGGCGTCGCGCGAGCTCCTCGAGCGTCGCGCGGAACGCGTTCAGGAGGTCCGGCGGCAGGTCGCGGATGAACCCGACGGTGTCGGTGATGATGACCTCGCGGTCGCGCGGGAAGCGGAGCCTGCGGCTCGTCGGATTGAGCGTCGCGAAGAGCTTGTCCTCCGCGAGCACCTCCGAGCCGGTGAGCGCGTTCAGGAGGGTGGACTTGCCGGCGTTGGTGTAGCCGACGATCGAGAGCACCGGCAGCCCGCGGGCGTTGCGCTGCTTGCGGCGGAGGTGCCGGCTCTCCCCGAGCGCGCCGATCCGGCGCTCGAGCGCGGTGATGCGGTCGCGCACGCGCCGGCGGTCGATCTCGAGCTTCGTCTCGCCCGGTCCGCGCCCGCCGATGCCCCCGGCGAGCCGCGAGAGCGAGTCGTCGCGTCCGACGAGGCGCGGGTAGAGGTACTTGAGCTGCGCGAGCTCGACCTGGAGCTTGCCGTCCGACGACTGCGCGCGCTGCGCGAAGATGTCGAGGATGAGCTGGGTCCGGTCGAGGATCTTGAGGCTCGTCGCCTCCGCGATGTGCCGCGCCTGCGAGGGCGAGAGCTCCGCGTCGAACACGATCATCGTCGCCATCCGCTGCATCGAGCGGAGGACGATGTCCTCGAGCTTCCCCTTGCCGATGAGGTAGCGGGGATCCGGGTCGCGCCGGAGCTGCAGGGTCGACTCGAGCACCTCGACGCCGGCGGTGCGCGCGAGCTCGCGCAGCTCCTCGAGCGACGCCTCGGCCTCGGTCCGCCCGCGGGAGCGGCCGCCGAACCCGACGAGGATCGCGCGCTCGGCGCCGCTCGTGCGGCGGAGCGACCTCGCGCGCGCGAACTCCTCCTCGAGCGCGAGCGCGCCGCCGAGCGCGTCGTAGGCGAGGTCGTGGACGCCGGAGGCCTCCTCGTCCTTCCACATCGCCCCCTGCGGGTTCTCGGGCAGGAGGTGCGCGTAGTGGACCTTCCCCGGGAGCCCGTCGGGCCGCACCTCGAGCGCGGCGACGAGATCGAGCCGGAGCAGCGCGAGGTCCGTGTGATCGTCGCGGGTGAGAGGCTCGTGCTGCAGATGGGTGTGCACGAGGCGCAGGCCGCGGAGCCGGCTCTCCCCCGCGCGACCGCGGCCCACGTCCGGCAGCTCGAGCTTGCGCGCGTCCCCGACGATCACGGAGTGGACGTCCCCCTTGCGATCGAGGAGGACGCCGATCTGCCGGTTGGTCTCCGCCGAGACCTCGCACAGGTGCCGGGCGAGCTCGGAGCGAGACGATCGAGCCGGCGTCGACGCGGCGTCGGTACGTGCGGCGGAGGGCGTGGAGCTGCGAGGGCTTGAGGCCGAGGGTGTTCCCGAGGACGTCTTGCATCAGTCTCCCGATCCCGATGATAGCGACGGTGCCGCGCCGGATCGAGCCGATCGACGGCCATGGCGCCGGGCGCGCCGCGAGGCGCCGGGGATCCGGGCGCGTGCCTCCCGGCCGCGCGATCGCTAGACGAGCTCGACGCCCGCGGACATGTTCGCGCCGGCGCAGTCGATGCCGAGGTGCTTCAGCAGGCGCAGGTGGTGCTCCTGCAGCCCGAGCACCGCGGTCGGCGCGCGGCGGCTGGAGATCGTCTGCGCGAGGAGCGCGACGCCGAAGTCGTGGAACTCGCGCACCCGCGTGAGGTCGATGCGGACCTCCGCGAAGTTGGCCTCGTCGAGCGCGGCCGCGAGCCGCCGCGCCGCCGGCACGTCGAAGACGCCGTCCATCTGGATGATCGTCCTGTCGTGCTCCGCGTCGAGTGTCATGACGTCCTTCCCGAACGAGGGCGATTGTCGCGCGATCGCAGGACGAGATCACGACCCTGACCAAGGCAGCCCGGAAGGATGAGGTGGCCGATCGCCCAAAAACGCGAGGCGATCCGCGCACTCGAGGGCGCGTGCGACATGGGATCGCGCCCCTTCGGCGCGCGGCCCCTCGTGGGGTCACCCGGAGCGGAGGGGTTCCCTGCCCGCTCGCCGGATCCGCCTGAGCCGTACCGCCCGGCGCGACCGCACGCTACAACCGGGGCATGTCGCTCTACGTGGTGGACGTCGAGTCCGACGGGCCGATCCCGGGCAAGTACTCGATGGTGTCGCTCGGCGCCGTGCTCGTCGAGCCAGGGCTCGGCCGCACGTTCTACGGGCGGACCCGCCCGATCTCGGACCAGTTCCTCCCCGAGGCGCTGGCGATCTCCGGCGCGACGCGCGAGGAGCACCTGCGCTACGACGAGCCCGCGTCGGTGATGGAGGCCTTCGAGCGGTGGGTGAAGGAGACGACGCGCGGGAAGCCGGTCCTGTTCTCGGACAACCTCGCGTTCGACTGGCAGTTCGTGAACTGGTACTTCCACACGTACCTCGGCCGCAACCCGTTCGGCTGGAGCGGCCGGCGGATCGGCGACCTGTACTGCGGCCTCGTGAAGGACGCGCACGCGGGGTGGAAGCACCTCCGGCGGACGTCCCACGACCACCACCCGGTGAACGACGCGAAGGGCAACGCCGAGGCGCTCCTCGCGCTCATCGACATGGGGCTGAAGCTGCAGGTGCGCTGAGGCGACCGCCCGGCCGACCGTGCACCCGCCGCTCCCGGAGCGGTGGTCCGCGGCGCGCGCAGGCCCTATCTCCTGAAGAGGAGGTTCACCCGTGCGCACCGCGCTCGCGTCCCTGGCCGTGTCGCTGTCCGTCTCCCTCGCGCTGCCGACCCTCGCCGCGGCCGCTCCGGTCAAGGTCGGGTTCATCAACTCGATCACCGGCCCCGAGGCCCCGATCGGCGAGGCGCTCACGAACGGCGTCAACCTCGCGATGGACGACCTGAAGAAGAAGGGGGTCGAGATCGACCTCGTCCGCCAGGACGACGGCGGGAAGCCGCAGGTCGCGATGAGCGCGCTCGAGCAGATCGCGACGGGCGACGAGGTCGTGGCGGTGGTCGGCCCGTACGCGTCGGCACCCGCCAACGCGATCGCGAAGCTCGCCGAGCAGTACAAGGTCCCGCTCCTCATCCCGGTCGCGTCGAAGGAGGAGATCACGAGGCAGGGCTACCAGTGGGTGTTCCGCCTGAACGCGCCGGCGCACAACTACGCGGATCAGCTCATCGACGCGGCGCTCGCCTTCGGGAAGCCGAAGACCATCGCGTTCATCTACGAGTCCACCGACTTCGGCACCTCCGTCGCGACGCTCGGGAAGGCGTACGCGAAGCAGAAGGGGCTGCAGATCGTCGGGGACGAGGCGTACCAGAAGGGCGCGGCCGACTACCGCTCCACGCTCACGAAGCTCAAGGCGGCGAACCCCGACCTCGTCTTCATGGTGTCGTACGTCGCCGACGCCGTCCTCCTCATGCGGCAGTCGCGCGAGGTCGGCTTGAAGCCGCAGGCGTTCCTCGGCGGCGGCGCCGGGTTCGACACGATCCAGTTCCAGAGCGAGCGGGACATCTCGACCAACGTCTTCAGCGTGACGCAGTGGACGCCGGACAACGGCGCGCCCGGGTCGGCGGACTTCGCGAAGCGGTACGAGGCGCGGTTCGGCAAGCGCCCGACCTACCACGCGGCGACCGCGTACGAGGCGATGATGATCATGGGCGACGTGGTCCAGAAGGCGGGTGGCGATCGCAAGAAGATCCACGACGCGCTCGCCGCCGGGAGCTGGAACGGCATCATGGGCCCGGTGAAGTTCGCGACCTTCGAGGGCTTCACGAACCAGAACAGGCACCAGATGGTCGTCGTCCAGTACCAGGGCAAGGACGTGGTGACGGTCTTCCCGCCGCAGGCGGCCAAGGCCAAGCCGGTGTATCCGTTCCCCGGCTGGAAGCAGTAGAACAGGGGAGTGATCTTCGTCGAGGGGGCGGCGCTCGGGTTCTCCGCCGCCGCGCAGCCCGGACCGCTGCAGGCGTACCTGCTCGCGCAGTCGGCGCGGAACGGCGCGGCGCGCACGCTGCCGGTCGCGCTCGTCCCGCTCGTCACGGACCCGCCGCTCATCGCGATCGTGCTCGTGGTCCTCGCGCAGGTGCCGGCGGGGTTCGTGCACGGGCTCGGGATCGCGGGCGGCGCGCTCGTGGTGTGGCTCGGGGTCGGCGCGCTCCGGGCGTCCCGGGCCGCGCCGCCGGGCGCACGCGCGCCCGCGCCGGCGGGCTTCGTCCGCGCCCTGCTCGTCAACTTCACGAACCCGAACGCGTGGCTCTGGTGGAGCGTCGCGGCCGGGCCGATCCTCGTCTCCGCGTGGCGCGCCTCTCCCTGGCGGGCGGTCGCGTTCCTCGGCGGGTTCTACCTGCTCCTCGTCGGCGGGAACCTCGCCTTCGTGCTGCTCGCGGCGCGGATCGCGCGCGCCGGCCCCGGGGTCGCCCGCGCGCTCGGGGTCGCCTCCGGGCTCGCCCTGGTCGCGTTCGGCGCGTGGCGGATCGCGAAGGGCCTCGCCGGCGCGTGGTAGAAGACGGATCGTGCGCCCGACGCTCACCGCGCTCGCCGTGCTCGCGGCCGCCGCGACCGGCGCCCTCGCGTACCACACGTTCGTCGCGAGCGCGGAGCCGGCGCGGCCCGCCCCGGCGGCCGTCTCGCCCGGGTTCCCGGGCGGCCACCCCATCGACGCCTCGTTCCTCACCACCGGCCGGGTCTCGATCGAGCGGATGCCGCAGGAGGTGACGGGCGCGCTCGAGCTCCACTCCGCCGAGATCGTGAAGACCGCCGCCGCGCTCGAGTCGAAGCAGGCGCGCGTCGCCGGGACGTGTGCCCCCGGCTCCGCCATCCGGGTGGTCGCGGCGGACGGGACGGTCGTCTGCCAGCGGTTCCCGCGCGGGGTCGTGTCGGTCGCGGCGCTCGCCGCGGTCGCGCGCTCGTCGTCCACGGGGACCGCCCAGGGGAGCGTGCCCGGGGGCGTCGGCCGCTACCAGACGTCCGGGGCGGACGACTGGCTCGTCGCGCCGGTGCCGTTGCCGGACGGCGCGATCGTCACCGGCTTCTCGTACGTGTTCTGGGACGACGACGCGAAGCTGGACGGCGCCGCGTACCTCTACCGCTCCGACGACACCGCCCTCGCGGCGGTCTCGACGCAGGGGGCGTCCGCGGACGTCCGCATCGTCGAGACGGACCGCGTGGAGAGCCGGAAGGTGGACGCGACCGCCTACGGCTACTTCGTCTACTTCCAGGTGTCCGCGCAGGCCGGAGCGGCCCTGATGCCGATCGCCGCGTCGGTGAGCTACCGTCTTCCTTGAGCGGTCCCCCGGCGCACTGGCAAGATGCCGCGATGCCCCGGAGCCTGCTCGCCCGCGCCAAGCGGATCGTCGTCAAGGTCGGGACCGGCACGCTCACCGGCGGCGACGGCCGGTTCGACGGCGAGAACTGCGCGCGGCTCGGGGCGGAGCTCGCCGAGCTCTCGCGCGGTCGCGCGATCGTGCTCGTCTCCTCGGGCGCCGTCGCGCTCGGCGCGGAGCGCCTCGGCCTCGTGCGCCAGCGCGGGAAGGCGTGGGACATCCCCACGAAGCAGGCCGCCGCCGCCGTCGGCCAGCCGCACCTCATGTCGGCGTGGGGCGACGCGCTCGGCGCGCACGGGCGGGTGGTCGCGCAGGTGCTGCTCACCGCGGACGACCTCGCCTCGCGCACCCGGTTCCTCAACGCCCGGCGCACGTTCGAGCGGCTCCTCGCCGAGCGTGTCGTCCCGGTCGTGAACGAGAACGACACCGTCGCGGTGGACGAGATCAAGGTCGGCGACAACGACACCCTCGCCGCGCTCGTCGCGGGCTGCGTCGAGGCCGACCTCGTCGTGATGCTGACGGACGTGGAGGGGCTCTACGACCGGAGCCCGGTCGTGCCGGGCGCGGCGCTCCTCCACGACGTCCCGCGCGTGACCGCGGAGGTCGAGCGGATGGCGGGAGGGGCAGGGACGGAGCGGAGCGTCGGCGGCATGGTCACGAAGGTGAAGGCGGCGCGCCGGCTCGCCTCGCAGGGCGTCCCGACCGCGCTCCTGTCCGGGCGGCGACCCCGCGCGCTGCACGCCCTGCTCGCCGGAGAGCGGGTGGGGACGGTCTTCGCGCGCGACGCGGAGCGGCTCCCCGCTCGGAAGGGGTGGCTCGCCGCCGCCGCGCGGGGCAAGGGCGTGATCCTCGTCGACGCCGGCGCGCGCCGGGCGCTCGTCGACTCCGGCAAGTCGCTCCTGCCCTCGGGCGTCCGGAGCGTGCAGGGCAGCTTCAAGGTGGGGGACCCGGTGGACATCGCGGTGGACCCCGCCCGCCCGTTCGCGCGCGGCCTCGCCGGGTACGGCGCGGACGAGGTGCGCAAGATCGCGGGCCTGAAGACGAGCGAGATCGAGCGCGCGCTCGGGTATAAGTACCTCGACGAGGTCGTCCACCGGGACGACCTCGTCGTCCTCGAGCCGGGCAGGGAGTGAACGGAGATGGCGCGGGAAGCGAGGCAGGGCGTCGCCGCCGAGATGCGGGAGCTCGCCGAGGCGGCGCGCGCCGCGTCGCGGCTCCTCGGCCACGCGCCCACCGCCGCGAAGGACGACGCGCTGCGGTTCGCCGCGGACGCGATCGGGAAGCGCGCGCGCCGGATCGTCGCCGAGAACGCGAAGGACCTCGAGGCGGCGCGGAAGGCCGGCCAGAACGCGGCGTTCCTCGATCGCCTCGCGCTCGACGAGAAGCGGCTCGAGGGCGTCGCCCGCGCGCTGCGGGAGGTCGCCGCGCTGCCGGACCCGGTCGGCGAGGTGACCGCCACCTGGCGTCGGCCGAACGGGCTCGCCGTGAAGAAGGTGCGGATCCCGCTGGGCGTCGTGCTCATGATCTACGAGGCCCGGCCGAACGTGACGATCGAGGCGGCCGGCCTGTGCGTGAAGAGCGGGAACGCCGCGATCCTGCGCCCCGGCTCCGACGCGCTCCGCTCGGCGCTCGCGCTCGCCGACGCGTTCTCGGAGGGGCTCGCCGCGGCAGGGCTCCCGGCGGCGGCCGCGCAGGTCGTCCCGACCGCCGATCGCGAGGCGACGTACGAGCTCCTCGCGCTCGACGACCTCATCGACCTCGCGATCCCCCGCGGCGGCCCGGCCCTCATCCGCGCCGTCGCCGAGCGGTCGCGCGTCCCGGTGGTGAAGCACTACCAGGGCGTCTGCCACCTGTTCCTCGACCAGTCGGCGCCGGTGCAGCAGGCCGTCGACCTCGCGATGAACGGGAAGGTGCAGCGCCCCGGCGTCTGCAACGCGCTCGAGTGCCTCCTCGTCCACCGCGGCGCCGCCGCCAAGCTCCTGCCCGCGGTGGGTCGCGCCCTCGCGGACGCGGGCGTCGAGCTCCGCTGCGATCCGACCTCGCTCACGATCCTGAAGCGCGCCGGGGTGAAGGCGATCCCGGCGAAGCCCGACGACTACGGCAGGGAGTTCCTCGACAAGATCCTCGCGGTGCGCGTCGTCCACGACCTCGACTCGGCGCTCGACCACATCGCGCGCTTCGGCTCGCTGCACACGGAGGCGATCCTGACGAAGGACCTCGCCACCGCGCGGCGGTTCGAGCGCGAGGTCGTCGCGAGCGCCGTCATGGTGAACGCGTCGACGCGGTTCAACGACGGCGGCGAGCTGGGGCTCGGCGCCGAGATCGGCATCTCCACGACGAAGCTCCACGCGTTCGGCCCGATGGGCCTCCAGGAGCTCACCACCCAGAAGTTCGTGGTGGAGGGCGACGGGCACGTGCGGGGCTAGGAGCAGGCATGGCGAAGACGACCAAGGCGAAGTCGAAGGCGAAGACGACCCGGCGTCCCCCGGCGCAGAAGGCCAAGGGGAAGGCGAAGGCCGGCGCGCGCGGCGCGCGGAAGGTCGCGCCCCGCCGCAAGGGGGGGCCGCCGCGGCGTGCCCCGGCGCCGGTGAAGCGGGTCGCCCCCGCCGCGCCGCCGTCCGGCGCCCGACGTCGCTCGCCCGACCGCCCTCGCGATCGCGAAGGCGGCGCTCGACAAGAAGGCCGAGGACGTGACGGTGCTCGACGTGCGCGGGCTCACGAGCTACGCGGACTACTTCGTCGTCGTGACCGCCGACTCCGACCGCCAGGCCTCCGCGATCGCGGACCACATCGAGCAGACGATGAAGGAGCAGGGCGTGACGAAGGTCGGCGTCGAGGGCTACGAGTCCGGCCGCTGGGTCCTCGTCGACTACGGCGACGTCGTCGCGCACGTGATGAACCGCGAGTCCCGCGGCTTCTACGACCTCGAGGGCCTCTGGGCCGACGCGCCGCGCTTCGCGGTCGAGGGGTAGCGCGGCTCGGAGCGCCTTTCCCTCCCGACCGAGAGTACTTCTCTCGTTCCCCTCCTGCGTCCCCTCCTGACCGAGAGTTGTTTCGCATTCCCCCTCGCGCTCCGACCGAGTCTGGCGACCTGGAGACTCGGCTGAGGTCAGAAGGCGCTCTCCACGGAGCCTGCGCCGGAGATTTGGCCGAGCGACGGCGCAGCCACGATGCGCGTCGCGAGCGCGAGCTGCTGCGAAGACGAGAGTCGCTGAGTCAGCAACTCTCGACGAGCGCCGAAACACCGGATGTGCGGGAGACAATGACTCGACTGCTACCCGATCGCCGCGCAAGGGGCGGCGTGGTGTACGCGCATCGCCCAGGTGCCGGGCGGGAACAGAACCTGGCGCAGGCCGGCCTTCCACGCTGCGAGCGCCTCCCGGTACGCGTGTTCGAACTCGGCGAGACGAAGGAGCGCCTCGATCCTTCGCCACCTGTTCTTGCCGGCGACGCGCGGACTCAACGAGCGTCGCGGCTCACCGGGCGCGGGACGCGAGCGCGGCTTCTGAGCGAGGACGCGTGACGCTCCGAGGAACGCGCGACCCTCGCGCCGGAGGTCTGCCGCGGCGCGATCCTCTGCGGCCCGAAGCCCTGCGCGGAGCGCCTCGATGAAGCCCTCGTCCGCTTCGAAGCCGGGAGGTGGATGGAGCTCGAGTCGTGCGGAGGCGGGCAGCGGCCCTTCGGCGCGGAAGAAGTCCTTCGGGCGCTCGGCCTCGATCGGAGCGCCGCCGATCCAGCTCGGGTCGGACCAGAGCCCCGGCCAGTCGCGCCCGCGCCGAACGAGGCCGGCCGCGACGGGGTTCGCGAGGACGTAGACCATCTTGTCGAGGACGTCGTCGGCGGTCTCGAGGCGCACGGCGCTGTAGCTGTCGGGGTCCCAGAAGGACTCCCAGCGCCCGAGCGAGCAGTTCATGGCGCGCGCGACGAGCCCGTCGAGGTAGCGGTGGAAGTCGGGGAGCCTGGCCTGCGGGTCGCTCACGACCAGGTGAAAGTGGTTCGAGAGCACGCAGAACGCGTGGACCAGGATGCCGTATCGCTCGGCGGCGACCGCGAGGACGTAACGGAAGATGTCGTTCGCCGCCTTCGACGGACGGAGGAAGAGGCGGCGCTCCGAGCAACGGCGCGTCACGAGGTAGATCGTGCCTGGCAGGATCTGGCGCGGTGCGGTCATGCCGTGGCTTGCTGCGCACCGCGTGCCGGGCGGCGGCCCCGCAACGGCGCGGAGTTGCGCGGAGCCGTGCGTCCGCGCGGCGGACTACGGGTCCACGGAAACTTCTCTCGGTCGGGTCTGAGCCGGCGGACGGCCCTCAGAACCCGTGGCAAGGGCGTGCACGCGGACCAGCCGTGCGGGGCGCCCCAGGTTACCGACGTCTGCGCGAGGTGACACGCGACGCTCGTGCAGGTCTTTCCCGCCGGGTCGTAGCGGGCGCTGCCGAGGTGCAAGGAGAGGGTCGCGCCGTCGAGCACGGCGTCGGGAATCGCAGGGTCCGGGATGGTGACCAGGGGCGCGGCGTTCGTCACCCAGTACGGCCGCGTGGGCGTGTTCGGCGCCGCCGGGAGCCACGAGATTGCGGGGAGCGCGGTGCGCGGGTCGAACGCGACGTCGCGCCGGCCGTTCACGTGGCGGAGCGGGCGCACCCTTCCCGGTTCCGGTGGCGACGGTGGCTGCCGTCGTGGCAGGCGGTGCACTGGAGCCGCTCGTAGAACGCGTCGCCGGGCGGCAGGTCGCCGCCCGGGAGCTGGTAGTCGCCCGTCGTGTCGAGCCAGTAGAACCCCGACGGCCCGATGGCGGCGGGATCGACCGTCTCGGCGTGGCACGTCTGGCACGTGATCGGCGCGGCGTCGTTCGCGGGCGACCAGTTCCCGCCGTGCTTCGAGGTGTGCCAGTACCCCGGCATCCCCTGGAAGTGGCCCGACTCCCACCCGTCGTCCGCGAGGACGAGGTGGCTGTTCGCGTCCGCCGCGCCCGCGCCGCCCGACGCGTACCGGGGCGGGTTCCCGTGGCACCCCGCGCACCCCAGCGATCCCGGCGCCGCCGTCCACGGGGGCGACGTGACGAACGCGGGGCTCTCCTGGCCCGACGAGTGACAGTAGACGCCGCTGCACGTCCCCGTCGCCGGGTCGTAGCGCGCGTCCGGCGCGTTCCGCGCCCTGAGCGATCCCGCCGGCGCGCCCGCCGGGTCGAGGAAGACGTCCGGGACGCGCGGCGCGCCCGGAGCGGAGGCGACGTGAGCGAGGTGCTGCGCCGGGTCGAGCGGGTGGCAGTGTCCGCAGCCGAACTCGTAGCTCGTGCCGCCGGCGGGCCTGACGTCCTCGAGGAGCGCCAGGCTGCCGTACGCGGCGTCGGCCGCCGACATGGGGTTCGCGTGCACGCGGTGGGCGCCCGTGTCCGGCGGAACGGGGTGGCACGCCCCGCAGCTCGCGCCCGGCACGTCGATCGCGCCGTTCACGTGCTTGCCGCCCGCGACGTCGATGGTCGTGTCGTCGCCCAGCACCGTGTCCGCGTGGCAGAGGTGGCAGGCCGTGCTCGACGGACCGTGAGACGGAGGCGGATAGCCATGGCAGGAGCCGCACCCCTTCTGGCTCCCGTCGACGAGCGTCCAGCGGGGGCTCTTCGCGTCGCCGCCTCCGGACACGGCGCCGTGGCAGTAGACGTTCGAGCACCGCTCCGTCTCGGGGTCCCACCGCGGCGTCGCCCCGCGCGCCCGCGCGAGCGGCCCGCTCCAGGTGACCGTCGCGGCGGCGTCGCCGAAGTGGCCCTCGACGCGGGAGGGGACGACGTGGCACTCCGCGCAGTCGACCGCGCGGCGGATCCGTCCGTCGGAGAGGTGCTGCCGGTGCGCGCCCACCGCCCGGGCGGACGTCTCGGTCAACCCTCGCACCGACCGCGGCGGCGCGGCGCTGCCGTCCCCGCCGTGGCACCGCTCGCAGGCGGCGACCGCGTCGGGCGCGAGCCGCCGCGCCTCGCACCCGGCCGCGAGCGCCGCGACCGCGAGGACGAGGGAGAGGGCGAGGAGTCGTGGGCTGGGACGAGCTCGGGTCACGAGGCGGTACCCCCTTACGATCGCACCAGCCACGTCGCGACACTCGCCGCGACGGCGAGGAGCGTCATCACCGCGACGCTCGCGCGGCGGCGGCGGTGCACCGGGAACTCCACCTTGGTCGCCGTGCCGCGCGCGTCGGCGAGCCGCGTCGCGTGGAGCGTGGAGAGGTCGACCTTCGACAGCGCGACCTCCTCCGTCACGAACCCGCGGTTCGCGAGGAGCGCCACGACCCGCGCGCGCGGGTGGACGCCGCGCGGGAGGAGCCGGTTCGCGGCCGAGTCGAGCGCCCGCGCGAGCGCCCCGGCCCCCTTGAACCGCGAGGCGGGCCGCTTCGCGAGGCACCGCTCGACCGCGCGCGCGAGCCGCCGCGGGCACTCCGGCGCGAGCGACCGCACCGGCGGGAACTTGCCCCGGGCGATCGCGGCGAAGAGCTCGTCGGCCGACTTCCCTCGGAAGGGCTTCTCCCCCGTCAGGAGCTCGTAGAGCGAGACCCCGAGGGCCCACACGTCGGCCATCGGCCCCGCGTCCTCGCCCGCGAGCACCTCCGGCGCCATGTACGAAGGGCTGCCCACGAGCATCCCCACGCGGGTGAGGTCCGAGTCCTCCTCGCCCTTCGCGATGCCGAAGTCCATGAGCTTGACCTCGCCCTCCCGCGAGACCATCACGTTCGCCGGCTTCACGTCGCGGTGCAGCAGCGCGTTGAAGTGGACGTAGTCGAGCGCGTCCGCCACCCGGGCGCCGACGAGCGCCACGCAGTCCGCCGGCAGCGCGCCGCCGCGCGCGAGGAGCCGCGCGAGGTCCGTGCCGTCGACGAGCTCGGTGACGAGGAAGAGCGCGTCGTCCTTCTCGACGAGGTCGTGCACCTGCACGATCGCCTCGTGCCGCAGCTTCGCGTACGCGCGCCCCTCCCGCCGGAACCGCTCGACGACGTCCTTCGATCGCGCGAGCTTCGGGTCGAGCGCCTTCACCGCGACCGGCCGGTCGAGCCCCTCCTGGAAGGCCTCGTAGACGACGCCCATGCCGCCGCGCCCGATCTCGCGGACGATCCTGGATGACCCGACCTTGCGCACCATCTGCGCCCAGGATCGCAGGCGCGGAGCGCCGGGGCCAAGGGCGGCTTGACGCCGGGCGGCGAGCCGGCCCGCTGCGCAGGGTCGTGCGCGCTTGCAATCCGAGGTGGGCGATCTGCTAGACTCCCCCGCGATTTCGAAGTTCCCTGCGAGCAGTCACCCAAAAAGTTCAGCGCGGCCCTGACCTTGCAGGGACCCCACTGCTCTGGATCAATTTCGCAGGCTTTGCGCCCCGCGCAGGAAGAGGCGCGCGCCCGCGTTCCCGAGGAGGCCCCGATGGCGGTCAGGCGAATGGTGACGATGGACGGCAACGAGGCAGTCGCCTCCGTCGCCCACCGGATCAACGAGGTGATCGCGATCTACCCGATCACGCCCTCTTCCAACATGGGCGAGTGGGCCGACGAGTGGTCCGCGAAGGGGCAGAAGAACATCTGGGGGACGGTCCCCAACGTCACCGAGATGCAGTCCGAGGGCGGCGCCGCGGGCGCGGTCCACGGCGCGCTCCAGGCGGGCGCCCTGACGACGACCTTCACCGCGTCGCAGGGCCTGCTCCTCATGATCCCGAACATGTACAAGATCGCGGGCGAGCTCACCGCGATGTGCATGCACGTGAGCGCCCGGACGCTCGCGACGCACGCGCTCTCGATCTTCGGCGACCACTCCGACGTGATGGCGGTCCGGCAGACCGGCTACGGCCTGCTCTCGTCCGCCTCCGTGCAGGAGGCGCACGACTTCGCGGTCATCGCGCAGCGCGCCTCCATGAAGTCCCGGATCCCGTTCCTCCACTTCTTCGACGGCTTCCGCACCTCGCACGAGGTCGCCAAGGTCGAGGAGCTCACCGACGACGACCTCCGCCAGATGATCACGGAGGACCTCGTCTCCGCGCACCGCTCCCGCGCCCTCACGCCGGACCGGCCGTCCCTCCGCGGAACCGCCCAGAACCCCGACGCGTTCTTCCAGGCGCGCGAGGCGATCAACTCGTACTACACCGCCGCCGCCGACCACGTGCAGGAGGCGATGGATCAGTTCGCGAAGATCACGGGCCGCAAGTACAAGCTGTTCGAGTACCACGGCCACCCGCAGGCCGAGCGCGTCGTCGTCGCGATGGGCTCGGGCTGCGAGACCGCGCACGAGACCGTCGACGCGCTCGTCGCGAAGGGCGAGAAGGTCGGCCTCGTGAAGGTGCGGCTGTACCGGCCCTTCGACCTCGGCGCGTTCATGACCGCGCTGCCCCGCTCGGTCCAGCAGATCGCCGTCCTCGACCGCACGAAGGAGCCCGGCTCCCTCGGCGAGCCGCTCTACATGGACGTCGTGACGGCGCTCCGCGAGTCGGAGCAGGCCCACATCGACCGCTTCCACCACCAGCTCACCGTGATCGGCGGGCGCTACGGCCTCTCCTCCAAGGAGTTCACGCCGGCGATGGTGAAGGCGGTCTACGACGAGCTCGCGAAGCCCCGCCCGAAGCGGCACTTCACGATCGGCATCAACGACGACGTCACCCACACCTCGCTGAAGTGGGATCCGGCGTTCGACATCGAGCCGAAGGACGTGGTCCGCGCGCTGTTCTTCGGCCTCGGCGCCGACGGCACGGTCGGCGCGAACAAGAACTCGATCAAGATCATCGGCGAGGACACGCCCAACTACGCGCAGGGCTACTTCGTCTACGACTCGAAGAAGTCGGGCACGCTCACGGTCTCGCACCTGCGCTTCGGCCCGCGGCCGATCCGCTCGGCCTACCTCGTGTCCAAGGCGAACTTCGTCGCCTGCCACCAGGCGAACTTCGTCGAGAAGTACGAGATGCTCGCAGCCCGCGGCGCCCGGGGCGACGTTCCTCCTCAACTCCGCGTTCGGGCCGGACGCCGTCTGGGACAAGCTCCCGCGCGAGGTCCAGCAGCAGATCCTCGACAAGAAGCTCCGCTTCTTCGTGATCGACGCCTACAAGGTCGCGAAGGAGACCGGCATGGGGGTGCGCATCAACACCATCATGCAGACCTGCTTCTTCGCGATCTCCGGCGTGCTGCCGCGCGACGAGGCGATCGGCCACATCAAGAAGACGATCGAGAAGACCTACTCGCGCAAGGGCCCGGAGGTCGTCAGGAAGAACTTCCAGGCGGTGGACGAGACCCTCGCGAACCTCTACGAGGTGAAGACCGAGGGGAGGCAGGCGACCGGCACCGCGCGCCCGCCGACCGTCTCCGAGGCCGCCCCGGAGTTCGTGAAGCGCATCACCGCGCTCATGCTCGCCGGGCAACGGCGACCTGCTGCCCGTCTCGGCGTTCCCGATCGACGGCACCTGGCCGCTCGGCAGCTCGAAGTGGGAGAAGCGCTCCATCGCGCTCGAGATCCCGGTGTGGGAGCCGTCGCTCTGCATCCAGTGCAACAAGTGCGCGCTCATCTGCCCGCACGCGGCGATCCGGCCGAAGTTCTTCGCGCCGGAGGCGGCGAAGAACGCCCCGGCGGACTTCCTCACGATGGACTTCAAGTCGCCGGATCAGAAGGGCATGAAGTACGCCCTCCAGGTCGCGCCGGACGACTGCACGGGCTGCACGCTCTGCGTGGAGATCTGCCCGGCCGAGTCGAAGACCGAGAAGGGCAAGTTCGCCATCAACATGAAGGACGTCGAGCCGCTCCGCGAGAAGGAGCGGAAGAACTGGGACTTCTTCCTGAAGATCCCGGTCGCGGATCGCAAGACCGTGAAGCTCGACGTGAAGGGCACCCAGTTCCTCGAGCCCCTCTTCGAGTTCTCGGGCGCCTGCACCGGCTGCGGCGAGACCCCCTACGTCAAGCTCCTCACCCAGCTCTACGGTGACCGCGCCGTGATCGCGAACGCGACCGGGTGCTCGTCCATCTACGGCGCCAACCTCCCGACGACCCCGTACACGCAGAACCAGGACGGTCGCGGCCCGGCGTGGGCGAACTCGCTGTTCGAGGACAACGCGGAGTTCGGGCTCGGCATGCGCCTCGCCATCGACAGCCAGGCCCAGCACGGGCGCGAGCTGCTCCAGAAGCTCGGGACGCAGCTCGGCGACGTCTTCGTGAAGGAGCTCCTCGAGGCCGACCAGACGAGCGAGGCCGGGATCGAGAAGCAGCGCGCGCGGGTGAAGCTCCTCAAGGAGAAGCTCGCGACCGTGAAGTCGCACGAGGCGCTCCGGCTGAAGGACGTCGCGGACTACCTCGTCCGCAAGTCCGTCTGGATCGTCGGCGGCGACGGGTGGGCGTACGACATCGGCTACGGCGGCCTCGACCACGTGATCGCGTCGGGCAAGGACGTGAACATCCTCGTCCTCGACACCGAGGTCTACTCGAACACCGGCGGCCAGGCGTCGAAGGCGACGCCGATGGGCGCGGCGGCGAAGTTCGCGGTCGCCGGCAAGCCCATGCCGAAGAAGGACCTCGCCATGCTCGCCATGACGTACGGCCACCCGTACGTGGCGCGCGTCGCGATGGGCGCGAAGGACGCGCAGACCGTGAACGCGATGAAGGAGGCCGACAGCTACGGCGGCACCTCGCTGATCATCGCGTACTCGCACTGCATCGCGCACGGGTACGAGATGTCCGACGCGATCGGGCAGCAGGAGCGCGCGGTCGACTCCGGCTACTGGCCGCTCTTCCGGTACGACCCGCGCAAGATCGCCTCCGGCGAGAGCCCGCTCAAGCTCGACAGCCCGGCGCCGAAGATCGACCTGTCGCAGTTCGTCCAGAACGAGTCGCGCTTCCGCCAGGTCGAGGCGGCGAACCCCGAGGGGTTCAAGAAGATGATGGTGCAGGCGCAGAGCGACGTCCGCGAGCGGTACGCGCTGTACGAGCAGCTCGCCCGCGCGATGAACCCGGCGAACCTCATCGCCGGGGCCGCCAAGCCGAAGGCGAACGCCTAGGCTTCGCCGCACCACCGAGCGGTCCGGACGCCCGGCCTCCACAGCGGAGGTCGGGCGTTCTCGTCTCGAAGGCGCGGGCGGGCGCTACTTCAGGACGAAGAAGCGCGGGTTCTCGAGCCGCAGCGTCGCGACGACCCCGGCGTGGTCGCTCGGCCAGCGTCCGCCGAGGGACGGGAGCGGCGTCGTCCCCACCCGGTACGCGGAGAGCGGCGTGATCGCGCCGCGGTAGAGGACGAGGTCCACCCGCTCGTAGAGCTCGCGCGAGGGCGGCGTGATGTCCGCGTCGTAGCAGCAGGTGAACCCGACCCCGCTCGCGGCGTCGCCGAACGCGCTCGCGAGGATCTGGTACGGCGTCGGCACGATCGTCGGCGGCGTTCCGGGGAGGACGTAGACCGGGTCGCCCGGATCCGAGTTCATGTCGCCGACGAGGATCGTCGGCGCCGTCCCGCCGAAGCGCTGGAGGAGCTCCGACGCCTGGAGCGACTGCAGCGGCCCGAAGTCCTTCGTCTCGAGGTGGACGGCCACGAACGTGAAGTCGACCCCCTGGTGCTTCACCTCCGCCTCGACCCAGCCGCGCAGCAGGTGGACCGGGATGACGCCGGCGAGGGTCGTCGGGAACTCCGCGTCGAAGTTGCCGCCGCCGACCGAGCGCACGTTCACGTCGTCGTCCGCGAGGATCGCGTCCCGGTCGATCAGCGTGATCTGGATGCCCTGCGCCGGGAACGGGATCGTGATGACCGTGTGCGTCTGCTCGGCGATCCGGCGCAGGGGCGGGTCGTCGGGCCCCGAGAGCGCACCTTCCAGCAGCGCGAGGTAGTCGAGATCGAGCAGCACCGGCGACGTCGCGCCGAGCGGCGTCACGATGAAGCGGTACGCCTCCTCGAGGCCGACGAGGTCGGGGCGGGCGATGCGGATCTCGTCCGCGATGGCGGCCATGCGCGCCGCCGGATCCGACGCGAGGATGTCGCCCCAGACCGTCGAGGCCGCGAGGAGCGGGTCCGGCGAGACGAACGGCAGGAACAGGTCGCCTCCGACGTAGAGGTTCCGGGTCATGACGGTGACGAGCTTGTTCCCGCCGGCGTTCCCGGGGTCGACCGCGCTCGTGGAGATCGCATCTCCCGCGAGCGCGCCGTCTCCTGCGGAGCCGCACGCCGCGAGCGCCGCGGCGGCGAGTGCGAGCAGTGACCTCTTGAGCATGGTTGCCTCCTGAAGGTGGGCGGAAATGCTACCTCCGCGCGACCGGCCGGGCGGTGGCCTGGAGGGCTTCCCCACGGGGGTACCGCCCCTCCGGGGTTCATCCCCCACCCGACCGAGAGAAGTTGCCGTGACCCGCGACCGTCCACCCCGTCCACCCGACCGAGAGAAGTTGGAGGGCTGATGTGACGGGCGTTCGAACGGGCGAGGTGCACGCCCCATCCGGGTTTACGCGACGCCTGAGCCCATGCGGCATACAAGGGGGCCGCGTTCGGCGCGGTCGGCGCCACGAGCGACGGGAGAACCTGGGTGGATCGTACGAGACGGAGCGCCGGCCCTCGCTGGGCCGCGGCGGTGCTCGCCGCTTCCCTCGCGCTCGCGGGCTGCAAGCGCGACGCGTCGCCGGCGGTCGGCCAAGGGGGCTCCGGCCGAGCAGCCGCCCGTGACGCTCACGGCCGAGAACGTGGCGCGTGGTCGAGGAGCGCGGGCTCTCCTCCGGGCCCGAGATCTCCGGCACGCTCCGGGCGAAGCGCGAGGCGGCGCTCCGCGCCGAGGTGGGCGGCGCGGTGCTCCAGGTGCTCGCGGACACGGGGCAGCGCGTCTCCGCGGGGCAGCTGCTCGCGCGGATCGACGACGTCGCGCTCCAGCAGTCCCTGCTCGCCGCCCGGTCGGGGCTCGCCGCGGCGCGGAACGCGCTCCAGGTCGCGGAGGCGAACGCGAAGCGGGCGCGGACGCTCTCCGAGGCGGGCGCGCTCGCGCCGCAGCAGGCGGAGCAGGCCGAGGCGGCGCTCGAGGCGGCCCGGGCGCAGGCGGCCGACGCCGGTGCGCGCGTCACCCTCTCCGAGGAGCAGGCCGGCAAGGCCCGCGTGCGCGCGCCGTTCGCGGGCGTGGTGGCGCAGCGGCAGGTGTCGCTCGGGGACGTCGTCGCGTCCGGTGCGGCCCTGTTCACGGTGATCGACCCGGCGCGGCTCCAGTTCGAGGCGTCGATCCCCGCCGCGCGGCTCGGCGAGGTGAAGGTGGCCGCGCGCGTCGACTTCACGGTCACCGGGTTCGACCGCCGCCGGTTCGAGGGCCGCATCGAGCGCATCGCGCCGGCGGTCGATCCCGCCACCGGCCAGGTGCGGGTCTACGTGGACGTCCCGAACGAGGACGGCCGGCTCATCTCCGGGCTGTACGCCCAGGGGCGCGTCGCCGCGACGACGGTCACCGCGCCCGCGGCGCCCCTCGACGCGGTGGACGAGACGGTCAGCCCGCCGACCGTCCTCCGCGTCGCGAACGGGAAGATCGAGAAGGTCGCGGTCCAGCTCGGGGTCCGCGACGACGTGTCCGGCGCGGTGGCGATCACGTCCGGCGTCGCCGCCGGCGACGTGCTCGTGCTCGGATCGGCGCGCGGGACGGTCGCGGAGGGGTCCAGGGTGAAGGTCGCGCAGGACGGGGCCGGGACCCGCCCCGCCGCCGCGAGGCCGCAGTAGGTCGCCGGAGCCGCCGTGCTCATCTCCGACGCCGCCATCAAGAAGCCGATCGCCACCATCACGGTGATGCTCGCGCTCGTCGTGTTCGGGCTCTTCGCCCTGTGGCGGCTCAAGACCGACGAGTTCCCCGACATCCAGCAGCCGATCGTGGTCGTGGGGATCCCGTACCCGGGGGCCTCGCCCGAGACGGTCGAGCGGGAGGTGGTCGATCCCATCGAGGACGGGCTCTTCTCGATCTCGGGGCTCGATCCCAAGAAGACGACCGCCTCGGCGATCGACGGCTTCGCGCAGTTCATCGTGTTCTTCGAGTTCGAGAAGGACGTGCAGCAGATGACGCAGGACGTCCGCGACGCGATCAGCGCGAAGCGGCGGGACCTGCCGGTCGAGATGGAGGAGCCGGTCATCACCCGGTTCGATCCGGCCGACATGCCCATCGTCACGCTCACCCTCACCTCGACCTCGCTGCCGGTGCCCGCCCTCACGAGGCTCGCGGACGAGGTCGTGAAGCGGGAGCTGCGCGCCGCGCAGGGCGTCGCCGACGTCCGGATCGTCGGCGGCCAGGTGCGCGAGCTCACGGTCGAGCTGCGGCCGGAGGCCCTCGCCGCGGCCGGCCTGTCGGCCGGGGACGTGGTGAACGCGCTGCGGGCGCAGAACCTCGCCGCCCCGGTGGGGAGGCTCAACGCCCCGCTCACCGAGCGCTCCATCCGGCTCCAGGGCCGGCTCGACACGCCGGAGGAGTTCGCGCAGATCGCCGTCGCGACGCGGAACGGGCAGGTGGTGCGGCTCGGCCAGGTCGCGACCGCGAAGGACGGCTCCGAGGAGCAGCGGACGCTCGCGCTCTTCGACGGCAGGGACGCGGTCGGGATCGAGGTCCTGAAGACGAAGGGCTACTCGACGACCTCCGTCGCCGACGAGGTGAAGGCGCGCGCGCGGGCGCTCGGCGCGCGGCTGCCGGCCGGGGCGAAGCTCGAGGTGGTGCAGGACGCCGGCGAGCGGGTGCGCCGCTCGGTGGACGAGGTCGAGGTCACGCTCCTCGAGGGCGCGCTCCTCACCGTGCTCGTCGTGTTCCTGTTCCTGAACTCGTGGCGCTCCACCGTCATCACCGGCCTCGCCCTGCCCGTCTCGGTGCTCGCCGCGTTCATCAGCGTCTGGGCGTTCGGGTTCACGCTCAACACGATGTCGCTGCTCGGCCTCTCCCTCGCGATCGGGATCCTCATCGACGACGCGATCGTCGTGCGCGAGAACATCGTGCGGCACATCGAGCTGGGGGAGGACCACACCACCGCCTCCTTCAAGGGCACGGACGAGATCGGGGTCGCGGTCGCCGCGACGACCTTCTCGATCGTCGCGGTGTTCGTCCCGATCGGCTTCATGTACGGGGTCGCCGGCCAGTGGTTCAAGCCGTTCGCCCTCACCATCGCCGCCGCGGTGCTCGTCTCGCTCTTCGTCTCGTTCTCGCTCGACCCGATGCTGTCCGCGTACTGGCCCGACCCCCAGGTGGAGCAGGGGAAGCGCACCGGGCGGATCTCCCGCGCGCTCGGCGCGTTCAACCGCTGGTTCGACCGGCAGGCCGACCGGTACAAGGGGGTCGTCGCGTGGGCGCTCGACCACCGCTTCGCGATGTTCCTCATCGCGAGCGGGTCGTTCTTCGGGGCGATCGCGCTGCAGGCGACGCTCGGCGGCGGCGGCTTCGTGCCCATCTCGGATCGCAGCGAGGTGAACCTGACCGTCGAGGCGCCGCCGGGATCGTCGCTCCAGTACACGCGCCGCAAGGTGGACGAGGCGGTCGCGATCGTCCGGAGCCACCCGGAGGTGAAGTACGCCTACGCGTCCGTGGGCACCCCGCTCATGGGCCAGGTGCCGGGCGTCGACCAGGCGAACGTGTACGTGCGGCTCGTGCCCAAGTCGGAGCGCTCGATCTCGCAGGACCGCCTCGGCGGGATCCTCCGGCAGGAGCTCGCGCGCGTGGCCGGCGCGCAGATCTCGGTCTTCACGAGCGGCTTCGGCGGCGCGTACAAGCAGATCCAGATGGAGCTGCGGGGGCCGGACTCGCGCGTGCTCTCCCGGCTCGCCGAGTCGATCCAGGCGATCGCGAAGGCGGTGCCGGGCGCGAGCGACGTCGGGCTCAGCACCCGGGGCCAGAAGCCGGAGCTCGAGGTGCGGGTGGAGCGCGGCCTCGCCGGCAACCTCGGCGTCACGGTCGGTCAGGTGGCGCAGTCGCTGCGGATCGCGTTCGCGGGGCTCGACTCGGGAGACTGGGTGGACCCGACGGGCGAGACCCGGAAGGTGATGGTCCGGCTCGCCCCGGAGGCGCGGCAGCGCGCGACGGATCTCCGCCAGCTCCCGCTCGTCGTGCCCGGCAACGGCAACGGCAGCGCCCCGCCGCACGTGATCCCGCTCGGCCAGGTCGCGGAGGTGAGGGAAGGGCTCGGCCCTGCCCAGATCTCCCACCTGAACCGCCAGCGGTTCATCGCGATCCAGGGGAACGCCGCAGGGCGGCCGCTGTCGGAGGTCGTCGGCGAGATCCAGGCCCGCATCGACCGGCAGGTGCAGCTCCCGCCCGGCTACACGCTCCGGCAAGGCGGCGAGTCCGCCGACTTCGCCGAGGTGGTGCTGCGGATCGTGATGGCGCTCGCCGTCGCCGTCCTGCTCATGTACCTCATCCTCGTCCTGCAGTTCGGGTCGTTCCTCGACCCGTTCGCGATCATGCTGTCCCTGCCGCTCTCGCTCATCGGCGTCGTGCTCGCGCTGCTCCTCACCGGCGACACGCTCAACATCATGAGCCTCATCGGGGTGATCCTGCTCTTCGGCATCGTCGCGAAGAACGCGATCCTCCTCATCGACTTCGCGAAGTGGGCGCAGGAGGACCGCGGGCTCTCGATCCGCGACGCGCTCATCGAGGCCGGCCGGATCCGGCTCCGTCCGATCGTGATGACGAGCGTCGCGATCGTCGCCGGCATGATCCCGGTCGCGCTCGGGCTCGGCGAGGGCGGCGACTTCCGCGCGCCGCTCGGGCGAGCGGTCATCGGCGGGGTCGTGACCTCGACCGTCCTCACGCTCCTCGTCATCCCGACCGTGTACGAGACCATGTACGGGGCGCGGGTGTGGGTGCGGGCGCGGCTCTCGCGGCTGTTCCGCCCGGCGCCCGGCGCCGCCGGCGAGCCCGCGGCGGCGCCTCGCGCCCCGCGCGACGGGTGACCCGGAGGGGCCCGGGTACCTCGCGCTCCGAGTGAACACCCTGTGTGCGCGGCGACCCCGCTGCGACACATCGGCGGGGGCGGCGTACTCCGAGGGTTTTTCCGCCAGCGACCGCGGGCACCGCCCTTGCAGAGCGAAAGGGGGCACCGGCTCGCCGCGGACGGCGAGCGGAGCAAGGACCACATGCCCGCCTGTCCCGTCCTCTACGAGTGCGGCCTGCACCGGAACATCTCCATGAAGGAGGCGCTCCGGGTGTGGCAGAGCTTCTACTGCGAGGCCGCGTTCGATCGCTGCGAGCGGTACAAGCTCTCCACGGCGGGCCTCGACGTCCCCGAGAAGCTGCTCCCGAACGGCAGGCTCGTGGACGCACCCGAGCCCGCGGTCGCCGCCGCCGCCGGAGGGCGCCGCTAGAACGAGCGCGAGAGCCCGAACACCTCCCGGAGCGCGACCCGGGCGGCGTGCCAGCCGCACATGCCGTGGACGCCGCCGCCGGGCGGCGTCGAGGCCGAGCACAGGTAGAGGCCGCGCACCGGCGTCGCCCACGGGACGGCGCGCGCGACGGGCCGGAACAGCGTCTGCCGGAGCGAGTTCTCGCCGCCCCCGACGTCGCCGCCCACGAGGTTCGGGTCCTCGCGCTCGAGCGCGCGGGGCCCGCGGACGGAGCGCGCCAGCACGAGCTCCCCGAACCCCGGCGCGAACCGCTCGATCTGCGCCTCGAGCGCGGCGGTCGCGTCCCCCGCGAACGCGTGCGGGACGTGGCAGTAGGCCCAGGCGGTGTGCCGCCCCGGCGGCGCGCGCGACCCGTCGAAGAGCGTGTGCTGCGCGAGCAGCACGAACGGCCGGGCGGGGAGCTCTCCGGCGGCGACCGCCGCCTCGGCCGCCGAGATCTCCTCGAGCGTCCCGCCGAGGTGGACCGTCCCGGCCCGCGCGCACTCGGCCGCGGTCCACGGGATCGGACCGGACAGCGCGTAGTCCACCTTGAACGCGCCCGGTCCGTAGCGAAACCGGCGGAGCGCGGCCCGGTAGTCCGCCGGGAGGCGATCGCCCGCGAGCGCCGCGAGCTGCGGCGGTCCGAGGTCGAGGAGGACCGCGCGCGCCGGGGGCAGCTCCCCGAGCGCCCGGACCTCGACGCCCGTCTCCAGGCTCCCCCCGCGGTCGCGGAGCAGGCCGGCGAGCGCGTCCGCGAGCCGCCGCGCGCCGCCCTCGGGGAAGGGCCAGCCGATCGCGTGCGCGGCGGCGCCGAGCACCAGCCCGAACGCGGCGGACGGGGAGCGCTCGAGCGGGAGGACCGCGTGCGCGGCGAGGCCCGCGAACAGCGCGCGGGCCCTCGGTCCGCGGAACCTCGCCTCCGCGAGCGCGCGCGCGGGGAGGAGCGCCGACAGCCCGAAGCGCGCGAGGAGCAGCGGGCGCCGCGGCAGGTGCAGCATCGCGCCGAGCGTCTCGTCCATGAGCGCGTCGAAGTCGCGCGCGAGCGGGTCCATGAGCGCGCGCCACGCCGGCCCGTCCGCGCCGAGGCCCTCCGCCGGTCTCGCGCGTCGAGCGGAGGAGGAGCGCGGCCGTGCCGTCGTCGAACGGGTGCGCTGCCGCGGCCTGGGGCTCGATCCAGCGGAGGCCGTGCGCGGCGAGGTCGAGCCGCCGGAAGAAGGGAGAGGCCGCGGCGAGCGGGTGGATCGCCGAGCAGCGGTCGTGGAGGAAGCCGGGGAGCGTGAGCGGCAGCGTCGTGAGCCCGCCGCCGATCTCCGCCGCGCGCTCGCGCACGAGCACCCGGACGCCCGCCTCGGCGAGGCTCAGCGCGGCGGCGAGCCCGTTCGGGCCGGAGCCGACCACGACGGCGTCGGGCGCGCGCACGGGGCGGGTGTAGCGGTGGCGGGGATCGCGCGCAGCGCCCCGCTCAGGCGAGCGGGGTGGGCTCGACGAGCACGATCCGCCGCCACGCCCCGGCGCGGAACCTCGCGAGGAGGACGAGCGCGAGGAGCGCGAGGTACGCGACGAGCCACCCGACCGCCGCCGTGTCGCCCCCTCCGAGGACCCGCACGGAGATCCAGCTGCCCGGGCGCGAACACCGCCCAGGCGATCACGACGCGGGCCCAGAGCGTGAAGGTCGTGTCGCCCGCCGCGCGGAGCGCCTCCGCGAGCACGCTCGCCGCGGCGTCGAAGAGCTGCCACCCGACGGAGAGGAGGAGCATCCGCCGCCCGGCGGCGAGGAGCTCCTGCGCGGACCCCGGATCCTGCGCGAACGCGGCGAGCACGAGGTCCGGCACGACGAGGTACACGAGGCCGACGAGCGCCTGCCACGCGCCGGCCACCGCGAAGGCGAGCCCGACGAGGCCCGGGACCCGGTCCTTCGCGCCCGCGCCGATCGCCTGCCCGACGAGGATGGCCCCGGCGCTCGCGACGCCGAACGCCGGCATGAACGCGACGGAGTTCACCTGGATCACCGCCATCAAGGCGGCGAGCGAGGTGGTCCCGAGCCCGGCGACGACCACGTTCGTGAAGAACGCGAACGCGAGGAACTCGAGGAACCAGTTGAGCCCGGAGGGGACGCCGTAGCGGACGACGCGCAGGAGCTCGCCGCCGCGGAGGCGGCCGCTGCCGCCGCCCCGCCGCCCCTCCCGGAGGAACACGGCGAGGAGGCCGAGGAAGGCGAGCGTGGTCGAGATCGCGCTCGCGAGCGCGGCGCCGCGGACGCCGAGCGCCGGCGCGCCCAGCCGGCCGTCGATGAGGAGCCAGTTCCCGGCGACGTTCAGGACCATCGCGGCGACGCTCGCCCGCATCGGCAGCCGGGTGTTGCCCGAGACCTCCGTAGTAGTTCGCGAGCGCCTCCATGCCGACGGCGGCGCCGGCGGAGAGGAGCCGGATCGCGAGGTAGTCCTCCATCAGGACGCGCACGTCGGCCGCGTACGGGAGCGGCCCGAGGAGGGTCGGGACGAGCGGGATCGACGCCGTGCCGGCGACCGCGGTCGCCCGGGCGACGGCGAGGCCATACCAGGCGTACCGGCGCGCCGCCCGGAGGTCTCCCATCCCGAAGAGCTGGGACGAGAACGACGAGACGATGAACACCGTCCCCATCGGCAGGATGAAGAAGGTGAAGGAGTTCAGGGCCCCCGTGGTCGTCGCGGCGAGCGCCGCGGGGCCGAGGTGCGCCACCATCACGGCGTCCGCGATGCCGACCACGACCTGCGAGGAGCGCGAGACGACGATCGGCCAGGCGAGCGCGAGGAGCGTCCGGAGGCGCCCGCTCCGCGCGCCTCCGGTGATCATCTTGGATCGTGCCTCCGGGTCCGCCACGGCCTCGCACTCTAATAGGGACCGCCGCCGGCGCGAGCCTTCTCACGAGCGGCCGCCGGACGCGCCGATGTGGGTCGTCGGCGAGCCGACCGCTCGCGTCAGGTGCCCGTGGCCGCGGCTCGCCCGCGCGCGTCGGGGCCTCGGCCGTGCGGGCCGCATCCGCGCTACACTCCCAGGTCCGTAGATCGTTTTCGGGAACCGCGCGTTGGCACCACAGGCCCGGGAGGGCGGCGGTCTTGGACAGCGACGAGCAGCTCATGCTCAGGTTCCAGGCCGGCGACGTCGGGGCCTTCGAGGACCTCGTGCGCCGCCACCGCAGCCCCGTCTTCTCGTTCCTCGTCCGGCTGACCGGCGACCGGAGCCGGGCAGAGGACCTCTGCCAGGAGACGTTCCTGCGCGCGGTGCGCGCGGCGGAGCGGTGGGAGCCGCGCGCGATGTTCCGGACCTGGCTCTACGCCGTCGCGCGGAACCAGGCGTTCGACGACGCGCGCCGGCAGGCGTTCCGGCGCGCGGACCCGCTCGACGAGACGACGCGGGCGGCGCAGCCCTCCGAAGCTCCCGGACCCGACCGGGCGGCCGAGGCGGCGCTCCTCCGACCGAAGCTCGAGGCGGCGCTCGCGGCCCTCCCGCCCGAGCAGCGCGAGGTCTTCCTCCTGCGCGAGCACGCCGGGCTCCGCTTCCACGAGATCGCGGAGGTGACCGGCGTCCCCGAGAACACCGTGAAGAGCCGGATGCGCTACGCGCTCGAGGCGCTGCGGCTCTCGCTCGAGGCGCTCGGGGTCGCGCCGGATCGTGCGCGGCGCCGGAGAGGAGCGCGTCCCGATGAGCCACGAGGAACAGCGCGACCGCCTCCTCGACCTCGCCTACGGCGAGCTCCCGCCGCGCGATGCGCGCGAGCTCGAGGAGCACGCCGAGACGTGCGAGGCGTGCCGCGTCGAGCTCGGGCGGATCCGGGCGACGCGCGGGCTCATGTCCTCGCTGCCGGAGGAGGCCGCGCCGGAGGCGGGGCGGCGCATCCTCGTCGCCGCCGCGCGGGAGGCCGTGCGCCGCCGCGAGCCGCGGCGGGCGGTTCCCCGCTGGCTGTGGGGCGGCTCCGTCCTCGCCGCGTCGGTCGCCGCGGTGGTCCTGTTCTCGCTGCGGGTGGCGAACGTCGCGCCGCCGCCGGCCGGACGCGAGGATCCGGACGCGCTCCTCGGCGAGGGTCCCTAGGCGCGCCCGCCGGCGCCCGCTCCGGGACGCCTCCCGCCTGCGGCTCCCGCCGACGCCGCGCGCGCCTCCCGGGCGAGCCGGCGCGCCCCCGGAGCGCCTCGCGGAGAGCGCGCCGAAGCGCCCCGAGCGGCGGTACGCGCTCCGCCAGGAGTCGAGGCCGGAGCCGGAGGAGCGCCGCGCCGCGCCGCGCGCGGAGCGCGCCTTCGCGACGCCCCCACCCCCGGCGCCGCCCCCCGCGGCGGCGGCCGACGCCGGCGCACGCGACGAGAGCCGGATCGCGGCGGCGCCTCCGGGGCCGACGCCGGACGCCTCCGCCGCGCGGGTCGGCACGCTCCAGGCGCCGTCCGCCGCGCCGGCCGCGCCCGTCCGGCGCGCACCCGGCGGTCGTGCGGCCGCGAAGGCGGAGGCCCCCCCGGCGTCGCGAGAGGACGCGCCTCGCGCCGCCGGCGCGGCGGCGCTCTCGCGGCGCGACGAGCTGCGGGCGGCGGGGCGACTCCGCGTCGAGGTCCGGGAGTTCCCCGGCTGCGACGCCGAGCTCCTGCGCAGGATCGAGCGCGATCCGGCCGGCGCGATCGTGGGGTACTCGTGGGAGGCCAGGGTCGGCGAGCGGCGCGTCCGGTACGAGGTCGTCTACGCCGACGACGGCTCGCCGCTCCGGGCGCGCGCCGTCGACGCGGTGACGGGGGAGCCGCAGCGCGGGAGCTTCCGCGCACCCTCCGCGGGGGAGCTCGACCTCGCCGCGCCGTCGCGGTGCGCCCGCTGATGCCGACCGGGAGGACGCGATGACGCGAGGACTCCCGGCCCGTCGGCTCGCGCTCTCGGTCGCCGTGCTCCTCTGGGCGGGCACCGCGCGCCCCACGGAGCCCTGGGAGGACGGCGCGCCGCGTCCGTTCGCCGCGGGCCGTCTCGAGGCGGGCCTCCACGGACGAGTCCTCGCGCAGGCGGGCTACGGCCGGCCGCACTGGGCCTGGGCGGGGGTGCAGGGCGCCGCGTTCGTCACCGCGCACACGTCCGGCGTCGAGGCGGCGGTGCGGGGCGCGCTCCCGTTCCTCGACCTGCAGCTCTCGACCCGGCGGACCCGCTCGTTCGATCGGCCGCGGCTCGCGGCGCGCGCCGAGCACGACGAGGCGGAGCTCTCCGGCGGTCACGCGACGCTCACCGTGCTCGACGCGGACCTCTCCGGCCTCCTCCCCGCGCCCGCCGGGCTCCTCGCGTGGGAGGTAGAGTGGGTCCGGCCGCTCGAGCTCGAGCGCGGCCGTCACGCGTTCGAGGAGACCTGGCAGGTCGCGATCGACGGCGGCGGCGCGGCGGCGTTCCGCCTCGGCTGGCTCGTCGGACCGCTCCTCGGCCGCGTCCGGCTCGGCCCGTCCGCGGAGCTCGTCCGCCTCCTCGGCGCGCGCGACGCGACGGTGTGGCGCGCCGGCGGCGCCCTCTTCGTCGGGCTCGGGCGCCACCTCTCGCTCGTCGCGATGGCGCTCGTGCCGGTCTCCGGCCCGGATCGCTTCGCCACCGCCACGGCGACCTACGGGACGCTCGCCCTGCGGTACGCCCTCGCGACGGGCGACCCGGCGCCCGGCTTCTTCTGAGCCGCCCCCGGGTTTTGGGCGGAGCCCGGCCCTCTGGTACGGTGCGCCCCCGTGAGCGAGGCCCGCCCGAGCTGGACGAACCCGTGGCGCCGACTTCCGAGGGTCCGCGCCGCCGTCCAGGCCGCGTACCTCCTGTTCCTCGTCCTCGTCGGGTTCCGCTTCGCGCGGTTCTTCGCGGAGGCGACGGACGGGGGCGCAATCTCGACGCCGCGACCGCCCGCGGTCGAGTCCTTCCTCCCGATCTCGGCGCTCGTCGCGGCGAAGCGCTGGCTCCTCACCGGCTACTGGGACGAGGTCCACCCGGCCGGCCTCGTCATCCTGCTCGCGGCGGTCCTGTCCTCGCTCGTCGCCCGGAAGGGCTTCTGCTCGTGGGTCTGCCCGGTGGGCGCGATCTCCCGCGCCCTGGAGTGGGTCGGCCGCAGGACCCTGTGGCGCCGCGGGTTCCCGCGGGTGCCGCGCGCGGCGGACCTCGCGCTCTCCTCGCTGAAGTACCTCGTCCTCGCCTTCTTCGCCTGGCAGGTCTTCGTCGCGATGCCGCTCCCCGCGATCGAGGAGTTCCTCGCCTCGCCCTTCAACGTCGCCGCCGACGCGAAGATGCTCGTCTTCTTCGCGCGCCCGTCGACGACGACGCTCGCCGTCCTCGGCGCCCTCGTCCTCCTGTCCCTCGTCGTGAAGCACGCCTGGTGCCGCTGGCTCTGTCCCTACGGCGCGCTCCTCGGCATCGCGAGCCTCGCGTCGCCCCAGCACGTGCGACGGGATCCGGACACCTGCAACGACTGCCGCGCCTGCACGCGCGCGTGCCCGGTCGAGATCCCCGTCCACGCCCGCCTGCGCGTGCTCTCCTCGGAGTGCACCGGGTGCATGTCCTGCGTCGCGGCCTGCACGGTCCCGGACTGCCTCGGCGTCACGCGCAAGGGCCGGCGCGCGCTCTCGCCGTGGCTCGTGCCGGCAGGGGTGCTCGCGGTGATGCTGGGCCTTTGGGCGGTCGCGCGGGTCGCGGGGTTCTGGGAGACGTCCCTCCCCGCGGAGTCCTTCCGGTGGGCCTACCGCGTCATGCGGATCTGACGCGCCGGGCCGGCGGGCGCGCGCTCCGGGGACCTCCCGCTCGGCGGACCCTCCGCGACGGCCACGCGCTCCGAATCCTCCGGCCCCGACGTCCGGGCAGGCGCCGGCGAGCTTCCCGGCTTCGCCTCCCCGAGCGGCAGCTCCACCCGGAAGGTCGTACCGCGCCCCGCGTCGCTCTCGAGGGCGATCACGCCGCCGTGCGCGTTCGCGATGGAGCGCGCGATGAAGAGCCCGAGCCCGAGCCCCCCCGCGCCGCCCCGGTCCCCCTGCGCGAACGCGTCGAACACGAGCGCCTGCTGGGCGGGGGGAATCCCGGGGCCCGTGTCGGAGACGGTGACGACGGCGGACGCGCCGTTCGGCGCGGCGGAGATCGTGACGCCGCCGCGTCCCCCGTGCTTCACCGCGTTCACGACGAGGTTCGAGAGGAGCTGCTCGAGCCGGGTGCGGTCCCACCGGCCGACGACGGCCACCGGGGCCGCGATCGAGAGGCTGCGTCCCTCCGTGCGCAGGGTGTCCTCGAACCGGGAGGCGACGTCGCGGACGATCTCGGCGAGATCGCAGGGCTCGACCTCGAGGCGCAGCCGCGCGCTGCGGATCCGGGCGAGGTCGAGCACGCTGTTCGTGAGGGCACCGAGGCGCCCGACCTGCCGCTGGATCGAGTGGATCCTGCGCCGGAGCTCGTCGACCACCTCGGACGGATCCTCCGTGCGCAGGACGAGCTGCTCGAGGAGGCGCGACTGGAGCGAGAGGGCCGTCAGCGGCGTCCGCAGCTCGTGCGAGGCGATCGACAGGAACTGCTCGCGCGCCAGGACCGCGGCGCGCGTCTGCTCGTGGAGGAACGCGTTCTCGATCGCCTGCGCCACGCGCCGGCCGAGCTCCTCCGCGCGCGCGCGCGCCGGCCCGTCGAGGCGGGACCGGGCGCCGGAGCAGAGGCAGAGCGTCCCGATGCGCGAGCCGTGCGCGGCGAGGGGGACGAGGAGCGTCGAGGCCGGGCCGAGCGCCTCGAGCGCGCGCGCCGAGTCCGGCCCCGGCCACAGCTCGCGCGCGTCGACCACCCCGACGGCCTCGAAGGCGCGCACCCTCGCGACGTCGAGCAGCGCCCCGGCCTCGCGCGCCGCCTGCTCCCGTCCGGGCGCCTCGTGCCCCGCGACCGCGTCGTGCGGCCCCATCCCGGCCGTGCGCGCCTCGAGGACGCACCACTCGGCGAGCTCGGGGACGGCCAGCCGCACGGCGGTGCGCATCGTGCTCTCGACGTCGAGCGAGCCCGCGAGCTCGGCGGACGCGCGCGCGAGGAACGCCGCGCCTTCACGGGCCGCCACGCCGTCGGTCACGTCGGTGGAGAGCCCGTGCAGCTCCTCCACGGACGCGTCCTCGCCCACGATCAGCCGGACCGAGGTCTCGAACCACAGCGTGCGGCCGCCCGCGCCCGTCATGCGGTGCTCGAGGCGCACCGCGGGTCCGCCCGGGACGAGCGCGTGGAGCGCGCCCACGAACCGCTCCTGGTCGTCCGGGTGGATCCGCTCCGTCCAGGCCCGGGGAGCAGCCCCCCACCAGTCGGGATCCACCCCGAGCAGCGCGTGCGCGCCAGGGCTCACGAGCCGGGGCACGAGGGTGACCGGGTCGAGGATCCACGCGATGGCGCGCGCGAGCCCCTCCACGAGAGTCTGGTACCGGCGCTGCGCCGCCTGCTGCCGCTGGAGCGCCCGGAGCTCCAGCGCGGCGACGGTGTGCCGGTGCGCGACCCGCTCGTGCTCCCGCAGGAGCTCCGCCTGGTGCCGGATCTCCTGCCGGGCGCGGTGCAGCTCGACGAACCCGGCGACCTTCCGGCGAAGCACCTCCGGCCGCACCGGCTTCACCAGATAGTCGATGGCGCCGCTCTGGTAGCCGTCGAGGACGTCCCGCTCGTCCTGCGCCATCGCCGTGACGAAAACGATCGGGATCTCGCGGGTCCGCGCGTTCTGGCGGACGAGGCGCGCGACCTCGTACCCGTCCATGTCCGGCATCGAGACGTCGAGCAGGATCACCGCGCACTCGGAGCGCAGCAGGAACGCGAGCGCCTGCGCGCCCGACTCGGCCTTCACGATCTCGTAACCCGGCCTCGCCAGGACCTGCTCGAGGGCGAACAGGTTGGCGCGCTGGTCGTCGACCAGCAGGATCTTCGCGGGCTCGGTGCCGTGCATGGAAGGCGATCCATGCACCGGAGTCCGTTGGTGCGGAATACCCCGGAAGGACCCTGCACCTGCGCGGGGCCTGTACCGGGCGGTGCCCCGAATGCAGGCTTGCCTCCTTGCGCCGTACCCGGGAGGTCGTCATGAAGCGCACACGCTCCGCAGCCCCTGCCCCTCGGCCCGCGCGGCCGGCCTGCGCTCCGGGCGACCCGCCGGGAATCCCCCATCGGCGCCGGGGGGCGACGCCGGCGGGACCGAGTGGGACCTCCTCACGCACTCGAGCCAGGACGAGCTCGAGCAGCTCGTCGACGTGCTCAAGGCGGTGAAGCAGGGCGACTTCACGGTGCGCCTGCCGTACCGCAAGGACGGCATCCTCGCCCGCGTGGGCGAGCTCCTGAACGACATCATCGGCCTCGACGAGCACGTGTCCAACGAGCTCCTGCGCGTCGGGAAGATCGTCGGCCAGGAGGGGCGCATGACCGAGCGCGCCTCCGTCGGGCCCGCGAAGGGCTCCTGGGCCACGAGCATGAACGCGGTGAACCAGCTCATCGACGACCTCGTGGCGCCGACGAACGAGGTGGCCCGCGTCATCACCGCCGTCGCGAAGGGCGACCTCTCCCAGAAGATCTCCCTCGCGATCGAGGGGCGCCCCGTCCGCGGCGAGTTCCTGCGCATCGGCAAGACCGTGAACTCGATGGTGGACCAGCTGAACTCCTTCGTCGCCGAGGTGACGCGCGTCGCGAAGGAGGTCGGCAACGAGGGGAAGCTCGGCGGCCAGGCCGACGTGAAGGGCCTGTCCGGGACCTGGAAGGACCTCTCCGACAACGTGAACAACCTCGCCGCGAACCTCACCGCGCAGGTGCGCAACATCGCGAAGGTGACGACCGCCGTCGCCCAGGGCGACCTGTCGCAGAAGATCACCGTCGACGCGCGCGGCGAGATCCTGGAGCTGAAGGGCACCATCAACACCATGGTCGACACGCTGCGCTCCTTCGCGGCGGAGGTGACGCGGGTCGCGAAGGAGGTCGGCACGGAGGGGCGGCTCGGCGGGCAGGCCGACGTGAAGGGCGTCAGCGGCACCTGGAAGGACCTCACCGACAACGTGAACGTCCTCGCCGCGAACCTGACGAGCCAGGTGCGCAACATCGCCAAGGTGACGACCGCGGTCGCGAACGGCGACCTCTCGCAGAAGATCACGGTGGACGCGAAGGGCGAGATCAACGAGCTGAAGGGCACCATCAACACCATGGTCGACACGCTGCGCTCGTTCGCGGCGGAGGTGACGCGCGTCGCGAAGGAGGTCGGCACGGAGGGGAAGCTCGGCGGGCAGGCCGACGTGAAGGGCGTCAGCGGCACCTGGAAGGACCTCACCGACAACGTCAACACGATGGCGTCGAACCTGACGGTGCAGCTCCGCGACGTCTCGAAGGTCGCCATCGCGATCGCGCACGGCGACCTCGGCCAGAAGATCACCGTCGACGTGAAGGGGGAGATCCTCCAGATCAAGGACGTCATCAACCGGATGGTGGACCAGCTCAACTCCTTCGCGGCCGAGGTCACGCGCGTCGCGAAGGAGGTCGGCACGGAGGGGAAGCTCGGCGGCCAGGCGAACGTGAAGGGCGTCTCCGGCACCTGGAAGGACCTCACCGACAACGTGAACGGCCTCGCCGCGAACCTGACCAACCAGGTGCGCAACATCGCGAAGGTCACGACCGCGATCGCGAACGGCGATCTCACCCAGAAGATCACCGTCGACGTCCGCGGCGAGATCCTCGAGCTCAAGAACACCATCAACACGATGGTGGACCAGCTGAACTCCTTCGCCGCCGAGGTGACGCGCGTCGCGAAGGAGGTCGGCAACGAGGGGAAGCTCGGCGGGCAGGCGGACGTCCGCGGCGTGTCCGGGACCTGGAAGGACCTCACCGACAACGTGAACGGCCTCGCCGCGAACCTGACCAACCAGGTGCGCAACATCGCGAAGGTCACGACCGCGATCGCGAACGGCGACCTCACCCAGAAGATCACCGTCGACGTGAAGGGCGAGATCTACGAGCTGAAGAACACGATCAACGTCATGGTGGACCAGCTGAACTCCTTCACCGCCGAGGTGACCCGCGTCGCGCGCGAGGTCGGCACGGAGGGGAAGCTCGGCGGGCAGGCGAACGTCCGCGGCGTGTCCGGGACCTGGAAGGACCTCACCGACAACGTGAACGGCCTCGCGGCGAACCTGACGAACCAGGTCCGCAACATCGCGCTCGTGACGACGGCGGTGGCGAACGGCGACCTCTCCCAGAAGATCACGGTCGAGGCGCGCGGCGAGATCTACGAGCTGAAGAACACGATCAACGTGATGGTGGATCAGCTCCGCTCGTTCGCGGCGGAGGTGACGCGCGTCGCGAAGGAGGTCGGCACGGAGGGGAAGCTCGGCGGCCAGGCCTACGTGAAGGGCGTCTCCGGCACCTGGAAGGACCTCACCGACAACGTGAACGGCCTCGCGGCGAACCTGACGACCCAGGTGCGCAACATCGCGAAGGTGACGACCGCGGTCGCCCGGGGCGACCTCTCGCAGACGATCACGGTGGAGGCCCGCGGCGAGATCCTGGAGCTCAAGAACACGATCAACGTGATGGTGGATCAGCTGAACTCCTTCGCGGCGGAGGTGACGCGCGTCGCGAAGGAGGTCGGCACGGAGGGGAAGCTCGGCGGCCAGGCGGACGTGAAGGGCGTCTCCGGGACCTGGAAGGACCTCACCGACAACGTGAACGTCCTCGCGGCCAACCTGACGAACCAGGTGCGCAACATCGCGAAGGTCACGACCGCGGTCGCGACCGGCGACCTCTCCCAGAAGATCACCGTCGACGCGAAGGGCGAGATCCTGGAGCTCAAGAACACGATCAACGTGATGGTGGACCAGCTGAACTCCTTCGCGGCGGAGGTGACCCGCGTCGCGAAGGAGGTCGGCACCGACGGCAAGCTCGGCGGCCAGGCCGACGTCCGCGGCGTCTCGGGCGTCTGGAAGGACCTCACCGACAACGTGAACTTCATGGCGTCGAACCTCACCACGCAGGTGCGCGGGATCGTGAAGGTCGTGACCGCGATCGCGGACGGGGACCTGGGCCAGAAGTTCGTGCTCGAGGCGAAGGGCGAGGTGGCGGCCCTCGCCGAGACGATCAACTCCATGACCGACACGCTCCGCACCTTCGCGGATCAGGTGTCCACGGTGGCGCGCGAGGTCGGCATCGAGGGCAAGCTCGGGGCGCAGGCGCGCGTCCCGGGCGTCGCGGGCACGTGGAAGGACCTCACCGACAACGTGAACTTCATGGCGTCGAACCTCACCACGCAGGTGCGCGGGATCGTGAAGGTCGTGACCGCCGTCGCGAACGGCGACCTCAGCCAGAAGTTCGTGCTCGAGGCGAAGGGCGAGGTGGCGGCGCTCGCCGAGACCATCAACTCGATGACCGACACGCTCCGCATCTTCGCGGACGAGGTGACGACGGTGGCGCGCACCGTCGGCATCGAGGGGAAGCTCGGCGGTCAGGCGAAGGTGCCCGGGGCGGCCGGGACCTGGCGCGACCTCACCGACAACGTGAACCAGCTGGCCGGGAACCTCTCCTCCCAGGTGCGCGCCATCGCGGAGGTGTCGACCGCGGTGACGAAGGGCGACCTCACGCGCTCGATCACGGTCGAGGCGCAGGGCGAGGTGGCGGAGCTGAAGGACAACGTCAACCAGATGATCTCCACGCTCAAGGAGACCTCGCAGAAGAACACCGAGCAGGACTGGCTCAAGACGAACCTCGCGAACTTCTCGAACATGATGCAGGGGCAGCGGAACATCGTCTCCGTCGCCCAGGCGATCATCTCCAAGCTCACGCCGCTCGTGAACGCGCAGCACGGGGCGTTCTTCCTGGTCGAGTCCCCGGACCGCAAGGAGCAGGTCCTCTCGCTCATCGCGAGCTACGGCTTCGGCGGGCGCAAGACGCTCTCGAGCTCCTACCGGCTCAAGGAGACCCTCATCGGGCAGTGCGCCTTCGAGAAGCAGCGCATCGTCCTGACCGAGGTCCCGGAGGACTTCATCTACATCGCCTCCGGGATGGGCGAGGCGCGGCCTCGCTGCGTGGTCGTGCTGCCGGTGCTCTTCGAGGGCGAGACGAAGGCGATCATCGAGCTCGCCGCCTTCCACCACTTCAGCGCGAACCACCTCGCCTTCCTCGACCAGCTCATGGAGAACGTCGGCGTCATCCTGAACATGATCTCCTCCTCGATGCGCACGGAGGAGCTGCTGCAGGAGCTGAAGCGGTCCAACGCGGAGCTCGAGGCGCAGGCGGCGGAGCTGAACGAGAAGGCGCGCCTGCTCGAGCAGAAGAACTCCGAGGTGGAGCTGGCGAGCCGCAGCCTCGAGGAGAAGGCCGAGCAGCTCCAGCTCATCTCCCGCTACAAGTCCGAGTTCCTCGCGAACATGTCGCACGAGCTCCGGACGCCGCTGAACAGCCTGCTCATCCTCTCGAAGATGCTCGCGGAGAACCGGGACGGGAACCTCACCGCGGAGCAGGTCAGGTCGGCGAGCACCGTCTACACCTCCGGGAACGAGCTCCTCACGCTCATCAACGAGATCCTCGACCTCTCCAAGGTCGAGGCGGGGAAGATGCCGATCGAGCCGCAGGACGCGCCGCTCGCGGACGTGCGCGAGTACCTCGAGCAGACCTTCCGGCACGTCGCCGAGCAGAAGGGGCTCGCGTTCTCGGTCGAGATGGGCCCCGCGCTGCCGCCGATCGTCTACACCGACGTGACGCGGCTCCAGCAGATCCTGAAGAACCTGCTCGCGAACGCGTTCAAGTTCACGGAGCACGGCGGCGTGACCTTGCGGATCGAGCGCCGCCGCCCCGCCGCGGGCGCCCAGGGCGCGCTCCTCGCGTTCTCCGTCCACGACACCGGGATCGGCATCCCCAGGGACAAGCAGCGCATCATCTTCGAGGCGTTCCAGCAGGCGGACGGCACGACGAGCCGCAAGTACGGCGGCACCGGGCTCGGGCTCACCATCAGCCGCGAGATCGCGCGCCTCCTCGGCGGGACGATCGACGTGGAGAGCGCGCCCGGCGCGGGCAGCGTGTTCACCGTGCTGATGCCGGAGCGTTACACCGGGCCCGAGCCGGCCCGCGACATCGAGCTGCACCCGACCGACGAGGACGACGCGCGCTTCCCGGCGCTCCCGCCGGGGGTGGACCTCTCCGGTCGCACGGTGCTCCTCGCCGACGACGACATGCGGAACCTGTTCGCGATCAACGCGGTGCTCGAGTCCGCCCGGCTGCGGGTGCTCCACGCGCAGAACGGGCGCGAGGCGGTCTCGCTCCTGCGGGAGAACCCCGCCGTCGACCTCGTCCTGATGGACACCATGATGCCCGAGATGGACGGCCTCACCGCCATCCGCGAGATCCGCTCGAACCCGCGGTTCGCGGCGCTCCCGATCGTGTCGCTCACCGCGAAGGCGATGAAGGGCGACCGGGAGAGCGCCATCGCCGCGGGCGCGTCGGACTACGTCCCGAAGCCGGTCGATCCCGACCGGCTGCTCGCGGTCGTCCACCACTGGCTCTCCTCCTTCGAGAGCGAGGCGGGATCGGACGGCCCGCCCGCCCCGGAGACGGTCGCCGAGGCGTGAGCGGCGCCGGCGGACCGGGCCCGCGGAGGGCGGAGGGGGTGCGCGACGTCGCGAAGCGCTAGGATCGGCCCCGTGCCGACGCCCAGCCGCGCCGCCCCCGCCGGAGCCCGCCCGTGAAGCTGCGCGTCGTCGCGATCGGGAAGGACCGGTCCGGCCTCTTCGCCCCGGCGGTCGAGGAGTACGTCGGCCGGCTCGCCCGCCACGTGAAGCTCGAGGTCGTCGAGCTCCCGGAGGCGCGCCGTCACGCGGGGACGCCGCGCGCGAAGGACGAGGAGGGCGAGGCGATCCTGGCGCGCCTCGGCGAGCGCGAGCGGGTGGTCCTGCTCGACGAGCGCGGCGTCGAGGAGACGAGCGCCGCGTTCGCGCGGCGGGTCGAGCGGTGGCTCTCTCGCGCCCAGGACGTGGCGCTGGTCGTCGGCGGGTCGGACGGCCTCTCCGACGCGCTGCGCGCGCGCGGGGACGAGACCCTCGCGCTGTCCCGGCTGACGCTCCCGCACCGGCTCGCGCGCGTCGTCCTCGTCGAGCAGCTCTACCGCGCGATGACCATCCTGCGAGGCGAGCCGTATCATAAATAGCGGCGGGGGCACTCGCTCCGCAGCGCCTTCGGGCGGCCCCGCGCTCGCCCACGCAGGGTTCGTTCTTGTGGCGCGCGGGCCTCATCGCCGACAATCACCGTCCACCCAGCTCCGGGAGAGGTGCCGCGTGCCGAAGACGAAGCCCGTCCTTCTCGTCGTCCTCGACGGCTGGGGCATCAGGAAGGAGCGCGAGGCCAACGCCATCGCGGTCGCCGGGACCCCGAACGTGGACGCGCTCGCCCGCGAGTTCCCGTCCACCGCGATCGAGACGAGCGGCCTCTCGGTGGGGCTCCCCGAGGGGCAGATGGGGAACTCCGAGGTGGGGCACACGAACCTCGGCGCCGGTCGGATCGTCTACCAGGACCTCGTGCGCATCAACCGCGCGGTGGAGGACGGGTCGTTCTTCTCGAACGACGCGCTCCTCATGGCCTGCCGGCGCGCCAAGGAGAGCGGCGGCGCGCTCCACCTCCTGGGGCTCGTCTCGGACGGCGGCGTCCACAGCCACCTCGACCACCTCCACGCCTGCTTCGAGCTCGCCCGCCGCGAGGGCGTCGCGCGCACCTGCCTGCACGCGTTCATGGACGGCCGCGACACGCCTCCCAGCTCGGGGCTCGGCTACCTCGCCGCCGTGGAGCGCCGGCTGCACGACCGCGGGTACGGGAAGGTCGCGACCGTCTCCGGGCGCTACTGGGCGATGGACCGGGACAAGCGCTGGGACCGGGTGGCGCTCGCGTGGGCGGCGCTCGTGCGCGGCGAGGGGAAGCGCGCCGCGAGCGGCGTCGCCGCGATGGAGCAGTCGTACGCGGCGGGCGAGACGGACGAGTTCGTGAAGCCGACGGTGATCGTCGACGCGGACGGGCGCCCGGTGGGCCCGGTGCGCGACGGCGACGCCGTCATCTTCTTCAACTTCCGGGCGGACCGCGCCCGCGAGATCACGCGGGCGTTCACGGCCCCCGCGTTCAAGGACTTCGAGCGCGGCGCCGCCCCGCGGCTCTCGGCCTACGTCTGCATGACCGAGTACGACCGGACCTTCGGGCTCCCGGTCGCGTTCGGCCCGACCGACCTCGCCGAGATCTTCCCGGAGATCGTCTCCCGCGCCGGGCTGAAGCAGCTGCGCTGCGCCGAGACGGAGAAGTACGCGCACGTCACCTTCTTCTTCAACGGCGGGCGCGAGCTGGTCTTCCCGAACGAGGACCGGATCCTCGTGCCCTCGCCGCGCGACGTGAAGACGTACGACCACAAGCCGGAGATGAGCGCGCGCGAGGTCACGGACAAGCTCGTGGCCGCGATCGGGACCGGCCAGTACGGCTTCATCCTCGTGAACTACGCGAACCCGGACATGGTCGGCCACACCGGCCTGCTCGACGCCGCGGTCCAGGCGGTGAAGGTCGTGGACGAGTGCGTCGGGCGGCTCTGGAAGGCGGCGCGCGCGCAGGGGATGGCGATGCTCGTCACCGCCGACCACGGCAACTGCGAGATGATGACGGACCCGCAGACCGGGCAGCCTCACACCGCCCACACCCTGAACCCCGTCCCGTTCATCCTCGCGGACCCCGACTTCAAGGGCGCGAAGCTCAGGTCGAAGGGGGTCCTCGCCGACGTGGCGCCGACGGCCCTTCAAGTGATGGGCCTGCCGCAGCCGAAGGAGATGAAGGGGCTCGGGCTCGTGACCAGGTGACCGTGCGCGCCGGCGACCTCGCCCGCGCCGTGGCCGGCGCGCTCCTCGACCTCGTGTACCCGCCGCGCTGCGCCGCGTGCGGCGAGGGGGCGGACGCGGGGCCGTTCTGCGCGGTCTGCGCCGAGGCGGTCGACCCGCTCCCGCCCGGCTGCGCGCGCTGCGCGGCCCCCGGTCCCGACCCGCTCTGCGGCGGGTGCCTCGCCGCGCCGCCCGCGTTCGACGCGGTGCGGGCGGGGGGGCTGTTCGGCGGGCCGCTCGCGGACGCCGTCCACGCGCTCAAGTACGGAGGACGCCCCGCGCTCGCCCGGCCGCTCGGCGCCTGGCTCGCCGCGCGGGCTCCCCTCCCGGACGGCGCGCTGGTCGTCTCGGTGCCGCTCGCGCGCCGGCGCCGGATCGCGCGCGGGTACGACCAGGCGGCGCTCCTCGCCGACGGGCTCGCCCGCGCCGCGGGCGTCCGGGGAAGCCGGGCGCGCGGCGCGCTCGCCAGGACCCGCGAGACGCCGCCCCAGGTCGGCCGCTCCCGCGACGAGCGTGCCCGCAACGTCGCCGGGGCGTTCACCGCGACCGCCGCGGTCGCCGCCCGCGACGTGGTCCTCGTGGACGACGTCGTCACGACCGGGCGCCACGGCCGACGCGGCCGCGCGCGCGCTGCGCCGGGCGGGGGCCCGCTCGGTCGTGGTCGTCGCGCTCGCGCGCGCGGAGTAGGCTGCACGCCCCTCATGATGCCCGCCCTCTCCGCCCTCGCCGCCGCGCTGCTCCTCGCCGCACGCCCGGCGGCCGTCCGGCCGCCGGCCGCCCCGGGGGAGCCCGCCGCCGAGCGGCTCGCGAGGCTCGAGGCCGAGCTCTCGCGGGATCGGCGCGACCCTCGCGGCGTCGCCGCGCTCGCGGGGGTCGAGGCGCTCCAGGCGGACGCGCCGGACCTCGCCCACCTCGCCGCGGTGCTCGCGAGCGTCGCGGACGACCGCGCCTCCCACCCGGAGGTCCGTGCGCTCGCCCGGTTCCGGCTCGCCGCGGTCGAGCGCGCCCGCGGGAACCTGCAGCGGAGCGCGGCCCAGCTCCGGCGGCTCGGGTTCGTCGGCGCGTTCACCGTCGCGGGCCCGTTCGACGACGAGGGGAAGCGCGGGTTCGACGTCGCGTACCCGCCGGAGCGCGCGGTCGACCTCGCCGCGGCGATGCCCGGGAAGGTGCGGCCGGTCTCGTGGCGCCCGCTCCCGTCCGAGGCGGTCACGCAGGGCTTCGTCCACCTCGGCGCGACGGTGAGCCCGTCTCGCGAGGTCGTCGCCTACGCGCTCGCGGTCGTGGACGCGCCGCGCGACGAGCGGGTCCAGCTGTGGTTCGGCGGCAGCGGGGCGGCGAAGGTCTTCGTGAACGGGGCGCTCGCGCTCTCCGACCGCGGCTACCACCCGGCCCGCCCCGACCAGCGCGGCGCGACCGTGTCGCTCCGCCGCGGCCCGAACCGCATCCTCGTGAAGCTCTGCCACGCGGAGGGGCGGATGGGCTTCTACCTGCGGCTCGCGGACGAGCGAGGGGACGGCCGCGTCCTCGCCGCGGGCGATCCCGCGGCCGCGGCGCCCCTCGGCCGGCGCCGCCCCCCAGCCGATCGCCGGCGCGGTCGCCGCGCTCGAGCGGCGCGTCGCCGCGGCGCGCGGCCGGCCTCGCGAGGAGGCCGAGGCGCGGCTCGCGCTCGCCCTCGCGCTCGACGAGCGCCGGTCCGCGGATCTCCGCGAGGGCCGCGCGGCGTCGGAGGCCCGCCGCGCCGCCGATCTCCTCCCGCGCTCGGTCGAGGTGCGGCTCGCGGCGGCGCGGCTCGAGGAGGATCGCGGCCGGCGGAGGGCCCACGTCGAGGCCGCGCTCGCGCTCGCGCCCGGCGATCCGGGCGCGCTGCTCGCGCTCGCGGAGGACGAGCTCGACCAGGAGCGCCCGCACGCCGCGGCGCGGCTCCTCGCCCGCGCCGCGCGCGCGGTGCCGGCGTGGCCCGCGCCGCGGATCGCGCTCGCGGAGGCGCTCGCGCGCGCCGGCGCGGACGTCCGGGGGGCGCGCGAGGCGGCCGCCGTGGCGGGCGAGTTCCCCACCGTCCCCGACGCGGTCCGCGTCGCGGCGCGGGCCGCGCGCCGCCTGGGGAGGGACGCGGAGGGCGCCGCGCGCCTCCGCACCCTGCTCGCGCTCCGCTTCGACGATCGCGAGGCGCGCGGGGCGCTCGCCCAGCTGCTCGCCGACCGCGGAGACGTGGACGGGGCGGCGGGGCTCCTCCGCGAGGCGCTCCGGCTCGATCCGTCCGACGTCGAGGGCCGCCTCGGGCTCGCCGAGCTGCTCGGCGCGAACGGGCGCGTCGAGGAGGGCGAGGCCCAGTTCGAGGTGGCCCTGCGGATCGCGCCGGACGACGCGGAGCCGCGCGCCCGCCGCGGGCGCGCGCGCCTCGCCCAGGGGCGGACCGCGGAGGCGAAGGCGGACCTCGAGCGCGCCCTCGAGCTCCGGCCCCAGAGCACCGAGCTGAAGGAGCTCGTGCGCAGCCTCGAGCCCGCGCGCGAGCGGTTCGAGGCGCCGTACGTGCTCGACGCGCCGGCCCTCGCGCGCGCGGCCCCCGCGCCGGCCGCGGACGACGACGCGATCGTGCTCGGCGACCTGGAGGTGACGCGCGTCTTCCCGTCGGGCCTCTCCGCGACCTACGAGCACCAGGTGGTGAAGATCGTGACCGCGCGCGGGGCGGACGGCTTCCGGCGCCGCAGCATCGGCTGGGATCCGGACCGCCAGGAGGTGAAGATCGAGCGGGCGCGCATCCACCGGCCGGACGGCTCCGTCGTCGACGCCCACGACGAGTCCGAGCAGAGCGCGAGCGAGCCCTGGTACCGGCTGTACTACGACACGCGCGCGAAGACGCTCTCCTTCCCCGCGCTCGCGGCGGGCGACGTGCTCGAGCTCGCGTGGCGGGTCGAGGACGTCGCGAAGGAGAACCTGCTCTCCGACTACTTCGGGGACGTCGCCGGCGTGGACGAGGGGACGCGGAAGCTCCTCTTCGACCGGGTCGTGCTCGTCCCGGAGGGGAGGGCGCTCCACGCCTCGGTCCCGCCCGGCGTGACGCGGACCGAGCGCCGGCTCGGGAACGGCGTCGTCGAGCACCGGTTCGTGGCGAAGGACCTCCCCCGGATCGTGCCCGAGCCCTCGATGCCGGGGTGGAGCGAGGTCGGCCGGACCGTGCACGTCTCCACGTACGCGACCTGGGACGACGTCGCGCGGTTCTACTGGGGGCTCGTCCGCGAGCAGCTCCACCCGTCGGACGAGATCCGCGCGACGGCGGCGCGCATCGCCGCGGACGCGCTCGCGCAGCGCGGCAAGGGGCCGCGACCGTCGCGGAACGGCAACGGCGCGGCGGCGACGCAGCCGGTCGCGCTCGCCACGCCCGCGGGCGGGTGGGATCCGGAGACCAGGCGGCTCCTCGTCGAGGCGGTCTACGGGTTCGTCGTGTCGCAGACGCGCTACGTCGGCCTCGAGTTCGGGATCCACGGCTTCAAGCCCTACCGCGTGGACGACGTGCTCCGGCGGAGGTTCGGCGACTGCAAGGACAAGGCGAGCCTCATGCACGCCCTCCTCGAGGGCATGGGGATCGACTCGAGGCTCGTCCTCCTCCGCATGCGGAGGCTCGGGGCCATCCCCGCCGAGCCCGCCTCGCTCGCGGTCTTCAACCACGCGATCCTGTGGGTCCCCGAGCTCGACCTGTTCCTCGACGGCACCGCCTCGTGGACGGGCTCGCGCGAGCTCCCCGGCGACGACCGCGGCGCGATCGCCCTCATCGTCAACCCCGACGGCCCTCCGCGCTTCCTCACCGTCCCGCAGGCGCGCCCGGAGGAGAACCGGACCGAGAGCCGCTTCGACGTCGCGCTCGCGGCCGACGGGCGCGCGACCGTCCGCGGGACCTCCCGGATCGCGGGGGCGCAGGCGCCGGAGTACCGGCGCGCGTACGTGTCGGCCCACGATCGGCGCGCGCAGCTCGAGAAGGCGTTCAACCGGGTGTTCCCGGGGCTGCGGGTCGAGGCGGTCGAGGTCTCCGACCTCGCGCGCATCGAGGAGGACGTCCGCATGCAGTTCACCCTCGACGTCCCGCGCTACGCGCAGCAGGAGGGGAGCGGCCTGCGGTTCACGCCGTTCGGCTCGGGGCACGGCTACCTCGAGTCGTACGCGTCGCTCTCGGCGCGCCGGCACCCGCTCGTGCTCGGGGAGCCGATGGTGAACCGGTTCGAGTACCGCTACACGCTGCCCGCCGGGTGGGCGGCGGTGGACGTCCCCGAGGACGCGGCGGGCGAGGTGCCGGAGGCGGCGTTCGAGGTGCGGCACCGCGTCGAGGGCTCGACGCTGGTCGTGTCCGGCCAGGTGGTGTTCCGGGCCGCGCGCGTCGAGCCGGACCGCTACCCCGCGTTCCGGGAGCTCGTCGCGCAGCTCGATCGCGCGTTCGGGCGGCGGGTCCGGATCGCGCCGACTGCCGCGGCGGGTGAGAGCCATGAGACCGCCGCCGTGGAGCTCGCCCGGAGCGGGACGCTCCTCCCTCGCCCCCGCGAAGCGGGGGAGAGGGTCGGGGAGAGGGGGCTCTCGCCGCGCCGCGCTCGCCGCGCTCCTCGTCGTGGCCTGCGGCTGCGCCTCCGTCCCCTCCGCGCGGCGCGGCGCGCTCGACCCGCTCCTCGCGGGAGGCGACCTCGGCGCGGCGGAGGCGCGGACGCCCGCGCTCCTCGCCCGGAGCCCGGACGATCCGTGGGCGCGTCTCACCGCCGCGCTGCTGGCGCGGCGGGCCCTCGACGCGCCCGGCGAGACGGCGCAGCTCGTGGCGCTGGCGAGCTCCGCGCCGCGCCACCCGCTCGCGCTCGTCGCGCTCCGGCGGCTCTCCGAGCTCGCCGACGAGTCGCCCGAGGTCGCCCGCGCGATCGACGCGGGGCTCTCCGCGCCGCTCGCGGCCGGCCGGTTCACCGGGCTCGCCGCGTACCGGGCGCGGGTCGCCCGCATCGCCGCGGCGGAGGTGCTCGGGGACCCGCCTCGCGTCGTGGCGCTCCGGGCCGAGAACGGCGCGGTCTCCGCCTGGACCCTCGCCGGACCGCTCGGCCGCCGGCGCGCGCTCGACTTCGTGGCGACCCATCCCGCCGAGGGCGGCGTCCTCCCGGAGTCGGTCCCGTCCCCGTTCGGCGGCGCTCCTCGCCCGACCCGGGCGGTCCGGGCGCCGGACGGCGGGTTCGCGCTCGACGGCGAGCCGCCCGGCGGCGAGGTCTTCCTGCTGGCGGCGGACGTGACCCTCTCCCGCGGCGGCCGCTACCTCGTCTCCCTCGGGACCTCCGGGTCGGCGCGCCTGCGGATCGACGGCGCCCTCGTCCACGAGCGGCGCGACTTCGCGGCGCACCTCCCGACGCTCGTCCACGTCCCGGTCGCGCTCGAGCCCGGAGTCCACCGCGTCGTCGTGAAGCTGGCCAGGGCCGCCGAGCGGAGCGGGCTCCACGTCGCCCTCGCGCGCGAGGACGGCGCGCCGTCCGACGCGGTCGCCGCCCCGGTGTCTCCCGGCACGACGCCCCCGCCCGCCGCCCGGCCGGAGCCGGGCGCGCCCGTGCACGGCGCCCGCGCGCTCGCCGCTGCGCTCGCGCCCGAGGCGGGGGCGCCGCTCGCGGCGCTGCTCGCCGGGCTCGACGCGTCCTCGGTGGACCGGGAGGGCGCGAAGGCGCTGCTCGCCGAGGCCGAGGCGGGGCTCCCCGGCTCCTCCCTCGTCCGCGTGGCGCGCGGGCTCCTCGTCGCGGGGGACCCGACGCTCGACGAGCAGGTCGCGCGCGCGCGCGCCGAGGCCGAGCTGCGCGAGGCGCTCGCGCGGGATCCCGGCCACGCCGGCGCGCGGCTCTCCCTCGCCTCGCTGCTCCGCCGCGCGGGACGCCTCGACGAGGCCGACGCGGTCGTCGCCGAGGCGCGCGCCGCGCCCTCGAGGGGTCGCGAGGCGTTCGCGCTCGCGCGGGCGCGGGGCGCGGAGGCCCGAGGGCTCGTCGAGGCCGCCGAGGTGCACGTCGCGGAGGCGATCGCCGCGGGAGGCGGGTGCCGCGCGCTCGAGCTCGGCCGTGAGCTCGCCGGGCGGCGCCGCGCGATCGCGGTGGAGGACGAGCGCGCCCGCGCCCTCGCGTCGTGCCGCGACGGGCGCGAGCGGCTGGCCGATCACCTGAGGCGGCGCGGCGACCCGGCCGGCGCCGCCGCGGCGCTCGCCCCGCTCGTCGCCGCGCGCCCCTGGGCGGTGGAGCCGACCCTCGCGCTCGCGACCGCGCACGTGGCGGCGGGAGATCCCCGCCGCGCGGTGGAGGCGCTCGAGGCGCTGCGGGCGATCTGGCCCCGCAGCGCCCGCGTCGAGAAGCGCCTCGCGGACGCGCTCGAGCTCGCCGGCGACGCCGCCGGCGCGCGCGCCGCGCGCGAGCGGGCGCTCCTCGACGACGGCGGCGACCTCCCGCTTCGGCGCCGGCTCGCGCTCGAGGACGGGCGCGAGGTCCTCGACGACTGGGCGGAGGACGCCGGCTCGGCGATCCGCGCGTACGAGGCCGCGCGGCGGACGGACGACACCTCCTCCACCCTCGTGCTCGACGCCGCCGCGGTGGAGCTCCACCCCGGCGGAGCGCTCACCGAGCGCACGCACCAGATCGTCCACGTGCTCGATCCCCACGGGGTCGAGCAGTACGGCGAGGTGTCCGTGCCCCCCGGCGCCGAGCTGCTCGCGGTCCGGACGATCAAGCCGGGCGGCCGCACCCTCGAGCCCGAGCGCGTGTCGCGCGACGGCAAGGGCACGATCTCCCTCGCCGGCCTCGAGCCGGGCGACTACGTGGAGCTGGAGTTCGTCCGCGCGGAACGCGGCCTCGGCGCGACGGTCGCCGCCGATCCGTTCTTCTTCCGCGCCGCCGGCTCGCGGATGTTCCTGTCGCGCTACGTCGTCGTCGCGCCCGAGGGGCTCGGGCTCGCGGCGGACGCGCACGGGATCGCCGCGCCTGCGCCCGCCCACGAGCGCGGGCGCGAGGTGCTGCGCGTCGAGGCCCGCGACGTCCCCGCGCACGTGCGGGAGCCGAACCAGCCGCAGCTCGGCGAGTTCCTCCCTCACGTGCAGGTCGGGCTCGCGGGCGACCGGGCCGAGGTCCAGGCGGACCTCGCGGACGTCTTCATCCCGACCATCCGCGCGACCGAGGAGCTCAGGGCGTTCGCGCGGGCGATCCGCGCCGCCGCCGGCGAGGGCGCGACCCCCGCCGCGCTCGCGCGCGCCGCGTGGACCCGGGTGGCGCGCGAGGTGCTCGGCGCGGGGGGCGACGAGTCCGTCCAGGCGAGCGAGATCCTCTCGCGCGGGCGCGGGAACCGGCTCCTCGTCCTCCAGGCCGTGCTCGCGGAGCTCGGGGTGAAGGCCCGCGTCGCGCTCGCGAGGCCCTTCGGCGCCGATCCGGCGCCGCGCCGGTTCGTCTCGCACACCTCCTGGCCGCACCCGCTCCTCCGCATCGAGGCGGGCGGGGAGACGATCTGGCACGATCCCGCCTACCGGATCGCGCCGCTCGGCACGCTGCCCTCGAGCGTCCTCGGGGTCGAGGCGATCGTGCTCCCCGCCCCCGGGGAGCCGCTCGAGGTGGTGCGCACGCCCGACCGCGGCGCGGTCGAGGACCGGCGCGAGATCGTCGTCCGGATCGCGCTCCGTCCCGACGGCAGCGCCGCGCTGGAGGGAGAGGACCGCTACCTCGGAGCGTCGGCGGCGGCCGCGAAGACCGCGATCGAGCGGCTCGACGAGAGCGAGCGGCGGCAGGTCGTCGAGGCGTCGCTCGCGCGGACCTTCCGCGGCCTCTCGCTCACCTCGGCCGAGATGGTCGGGGAGGCCGACCCGGCGTCGCCGTTCACGCTCCGCTGGAAGGGGACGCTCCCCGGCCTCGCACGCGCCGCGGACGGGGGGCTCGTCCTCGACGCGCCGATCCTCCCGGCGCGCCTCGGCGCTCGCCTGGTCCAGGTCGCCGCGCGCACGACGCCGCTCCTGATCGGCATGCCCGAGAACGTCCGGCAGCGGATCGAGATCGTGGCGCCGGACGGGTTCGCGCCGACGCTGGCGCCGGGGTCGGTGAGCGACGATCGGTTCGGGGCCTTCGCCCGCAGCGAGCGCGTCGAGGGACGCACCCTCGTCCGGGAGGAGAGCCTCATCGTCCGTCGGGGGCGCATCTCCCCGGACCGTTACGCCGACTTCGCGACGTTCGCCATCGGGGTCGACCAGCTGCAGCAGCGGCCGACGACCTTCCAGCGCAGGGAGGTCGCCGGCGTGGCACCCGCGGGTTCGGCGGCACCCCCGACCCCCCGGCCGTGAAACCCCCGTGATCTCGCCGCGCTCCGGCGGGCGCGGGGCGGGGCGCGGCGGGCACGTGCGCTGCACGAACGTCTCCACGTGCGCCTCGTCCACCTGATCGCCGAGAAGCTCGCCCGGCTCGCGGAGTACGCGTTCGGGCGCTCCACCGCCGCACCCGCTCTCTGCCTCGTGGCGGTCTCATCGCCTCGCGGAACGCGCCGCCCTCCTCCCGGCGCGCGCCGCTAGATCACCGCGCTGAAGCCGCTGCCCGCAGGGCGCGGCGCACCTCGGCCGGAAGCGCTCTCTCCCCGGAGGGCGCGTCCGGCCGGTTCTGTTTCGTGCCTCAGCTCGCCGGCATCGCCGGCAGCGCCTCCACGAAGTGGACCTCCGTGAACCCGAGCGTCCCGAGGAGCGTCCGGAGCTGGCGCTCCGCGGAGGCCCTCGCGCGGGCGCGCAGGGCCGAGTCCGCCTCGACCTCGCGCGCGAACGCGGCGCGTGCGAGCTCGAGCAGGCGCGCGGTCTCCGCCGAGTCGAGGTTCGAGCCGATCACCTCCGTCTCGCCCGGCCGCAGCTCGATCGTCACCGCGAGGCGAGGCAGGACGATCCACACGGCGCGCCCGACCACCCGGACCGCGGACGCGTCGAGCCGCGAGAGGTCGAAGCCGAGGTGCGCGTCCGCGAAGACGATCGCCTTCCCGCGCGGGGTGCGGAAGGTGTGCCTGAGCCAGCCGGCGACGTCGCTCCACAGCGTGTCGGCCTCGGTCGGCTCCGGCGCGAACGTGACCTTCTTGTAGAGCGTGACGTCGAGGGTCTCGAGCCGCGCCACCTCGCGGACGAGGACCGCGACCGCGGCGGGATCGGGGAGGGCAGGCCCGCGGCGAGCGAGCCGCAGCCCGACCCCGAGGCCGAGCCCGCCCACCAGGGCGACGAGGACGAGCAGCAGGGCGCGACGCACCCCGCGATGCTACCGCGTCCCGCGCCGCCGCGTGATCCGCCCGGCCTTCGCGCTGCCGCGCCCGGGCCGGCCGGCCGCCTTCGCCGGGCGCTTCGAGGCGGCCTTCCGGGCCGGCCGCGGCGCCGGCCGCGGCGTCGCCGCCTTCGGCCGAACGGCCTTCGCCCCGAAGCGGCCCCTGGCGAGGCGCGCGGAGCCCTCCGCTTTCGCGCCGCCTTCGCCGCCCGCGCCCGGAGCGCCGCGTCGAGCCCGAGCCGCGCCCACGCGAGCATCGCCTCGGGATCCTCGTGGGCGGCGTCGGGCGGGCGGAAGTAGCCGGTGTTCTCCATGCGGACCTTGCCGGTGACGTACCGCCACTGCTTGCAGTCCGCCTCGACGAAGCGGGCGCGCGTCGCCTCGTCGGTCTTCAGGAACAGCTCCCCGTCGTCGAGGAGCCCGAACATGACGCCCTCGGCGTAGAGCCCGTGGCCGCCGAACATGGCGCGGGCGTCCACCCGGCCGAGGAGCGAGACGAGATCGAGGACGTGCGCGACGAAGCTGGGATCGCTCGGCATGGGGCCTCCTGTCACGTGACTACATCACTCGAACAGCCGCTCGGCGAGGGCGCTGTGCAGGTCCATGCCGCGGCTCGTCAGCACGAGCCGCCCCGCGCGGCGGACCGCGAGGCGCCTGCGGATCGCGTCGGCGGCGTCTCGCGCCTGGGCGGCGGAGAGGACCGCGAGGTCGGCGCCGCGCGTCGTCCGGAGCGCGAGCATCAGCTCCTCGTTCCGCGCGGCAGGCGCCGGGATCCGGTCCTCCTCCGCGGTCGGGAGCCGGCCCGCGAGCGCCGCGTCGAGGTACTCCCTCGCGGCGCGCAGGTTCCCGTACCGGTACGCGCCCGCCTCCCCGCGCAGGCACCCGTACGCGCCCGCGCCGAGCCCGAGGTAGCTCTCCCCGTCCCAGTACAGCCGGTTGTGGACCGACTCGCGGCCGGGGCGGGCGAAGTTCGAGATCTCGTACCGGCGCAACCCGGCGCGCCGGAGCGCCGCCCGGATCGCCGCGCCCTGGCGGGCGGTGTCGTCCTCGCTCGGCAGCGGGAGGCGTCCCTCGCGCCGGAGCCGCGCGAGCGGGACCTCCTCGGCCATGACCTCCGCGTCGAGCGTCAGCTCGTAGGCGGAGACGTGGACGGCGCCGGCCGCCGCGGCGCGGGTCGCGTCGGCGCGCGCGATCTCCACGGTGGAGCGGCGGGCGCCGTAGATGAGGTCCACGCTGACGTTCCCGACCTCGTCGGCCGCCGCGCGGATCGCCGCCTCCGCGGCCTGCGGGTCGTGCCGGCGCCCCAGCTTCGCGAGCACGCCGGGGTCGAACGACTGGACGCCGACGGAGACGCGGTTCACGCCGGCGGCGCGGAGCGCGCGGAGCCGCCCGCGGTCGCACGACTCCGGGTTCACCTCGATGGTGGTCTCGGCCCCGGCGCGAAACGGGAAGCGCGCGCGCAGCGCCTCGAGCACCTCCGCGACCTCGTCGGGATCCCAGAGCGAGGGCGTGCCGCCGCCGAGGTAGACGCTCTCCGGCGAGAGGCCGTCGAACCCCGGGGCGCGCAGCGCGAGCTCCGCGAGCACGGCCCGGGCGTAGCGGCGCTCGCCCGGCACCGCCTCCGTCGTCACCGCGAAGTCGCAGTAGGGGCAGCGGTGCGTGCAGTAGGGGAAGTGGACGTAGACCCCGAACGGCCGCGCCATCCGGGAGTTCTACCGCGCCGCGGGCCGCGCCGCTTCCGGGTCGGACGGCCGGCGGACGCCGACGAGCAGGAGGTAGCCCGCGAGGAGCAGGAACGGCGCGAGGGAGAGGAGGTCCGAGCGCGGGCCCTCGAAGAACGGGTTATGGGCGGAGGCCCAGGCGCCGAGGGCCCGGTCCACGGGCTCCATCCACCTCACGCCCGAGACGAACGCGATGAGGATCCCGGCGATCGCGCCGCCCGCGATGTAGCCCGAGGCGAGGAGGACGCCGGGGCTCTTGTCGGCCTCGGCGGTGATCGCCTCCTCGTCGAGTCCGCGCGCCACGAGCGCGGGGCGGTGGCGCCGGTCGACGAGCCAGCGCACGAGCCCGCCCGCGAGGATGGGGGTGGACGAGGCGAGCGGGAGGTAGACGCCGACCGCGAAGGCGAGGGAAGGGATCCCGGAGAGCTCCAGGACGAGCGCGATCATCACCCCGAAGAGGACGAGCCCCCACGGCAGCCGCCGGTCGAGGATCCCCTTGATGATGTACGACATGAGGGTCGCCTTGGGCGCGTCGAACTTCTTCACCGCCGTGCCGTCGGCGCGGAATCGGGTGCACGCCGTTGATGCCAGGATCGACGAGCCACACCGCCCGGCCGGCATCGTCCACGAGGTAGCGGCCGGCGGGACCGCTCGCGTCGTCGGTCTTGTGCCAGACGAGGAGCGGCGGGGAGGTCCCGCCGTGGTCCGCCGGCGGCGCCTCCCGCGCGCCCGGGAGCGTTCGAGGGTCGACGCGGAGCCCCGCCGGCGCCACCTGCGCCGCGGGGACGAAGGTCGTCGCGGTGTCGTTCAGGACGAGCAGGATCGGCCCGAGGACGAGCGCGGACACGAGCGCGCCCGCGAGGATCGCGATCTGCTGGAGCCGCGGGGTCGCGCCGACGAGGTGGCCGGTCTTGAGGTCCTGGGAGGTGGTGCCGCCGTTCGAGGCCGCGATGCAGACCACCGCGCCGACCGAGAGGGCCGTCACGTAGTAGGTGCCGCCGGTCCAGCCGACCGCGAGGAAGACCAGGCAGGTGATGAGGAGGGTCGCGACCGTCATGCCCGAGATCGGGTTCGAGGAAGAGCCGATCTCGCCGGTGAGGCGGGACGAGACCGTGACGAACAGGAACCCGAGCGCGACGAGGAGGATGGCGCCCACGAGGTTCATGTGGAGCGACGGCGCGGCCCAGATCGCCACGACGAGCGCGGCCGAGCCGCCCAGGACCACGCCCAGCGGGAGATCCCGCTCGGTCCGGCGGCGGCCGGCGGCCGCGAGCGCGCCTCCCGCGCCGCGGAGCCCCTCGCGCACGCCGTGCGCGATGATCGGCAGGGACCGCAGCAGGGAGACGATCCCGCCGGCCGCGACGGCTCCGGCGCCGACGTAGAGCACGTAGGCGCTGCGGATCTGGGCAGGGCCCATCTCGCGGATGGGGATCGTGCCCGGGGCGAGCGCGCCCGGGATCGCGTCCCCGAAGAACTTGATGAGCGGGATCAGCACGAGGTACGCGAGCACCCCGCCCGCGCACATCACCGAGGCGATCCGCGGGCCGATGATGTACCCGACCCCGAGGAGCTCCGGCGAGATCTCCGCCGCGACCGAGGCCCCTGCGAACGGGCGACCGAAGACCCGCTCGGGCGTGTCCTTCCAGGCGCGCAGGGCGGCCATCGCGGTCTTGTAGGCGAGCCCGATCCCGAACCCGGTGAAGATGACGTGGGCGGAGAGTCGACTCCCGCCGCGGAGCGCCTCCTCGGCCCGGGCGCCGGGCGAGGCGGCGGCGCGGGACTCCTCCGAAGCGCCGGCCTTGAGCACCTCGGCGCAGGCGGTGCCCTCCGGGTACTTGAGCTTCCCGTGCTGCGCGACCACGAGCGCGCGGCGGAGCGGGATCATCATGAGGATCCCGAGGAGGCCGCCGAGCACCGCGACCAGCATCACCCGCGTGATCTCCAGGTCGAAGCCCAGGATCATGATCGCGGGCATCGTCACGCCCACGCCGAACGCGATCGACTCTCCCGCCGAGCCGGCGGTCTGGACGATGTTGTTCTCGAGGATGGTGGCGTCCTTGATGCCGAGCTTCGAGGCGACGCGGAACAAGGCGATGGAGATGACCGCGACCGGGATGGACGCGCTCACCGTCAGCCCGACCTTGAGCACGAGGTAGAGCGACGAGGCCCCGAACACGACCCCGAGCAGCGTCCCGAGCACGAGCGCGCGCGGCGTCAGCTCGCGGAGCACGGTCTCGTCGCCGATGTACGGGCTGAACTCCGGGCGGCCGTCCGGGCCCCGTCCCGCGCCCTGTTCGCTGGTCGTCATGCGCCCTCGCCCCGCTGGCGTCGCGAGGAGACCACGTCGCCAGGGGTGTGTCACGGAGCGCGAGGCGGCGCCCAGCCCCGGGTGGGGGCGAGGACGATCCGCGCCCGACTGCGCGCAGCTTCTCGCGCGGCAATCCCACCTCATCGCCGTTATGTGGCCCGGCGGCCGGGGCCTGTCGCGGCGCCGGTCCCGGCGATGGGCCGGGGAGACCTCCGATGCCAGGCTTCCGTTCTCACCCGACGGACCGTCGCTTCTACGCGACGATGTCGGTCGTCGCGGCCGCCGTGATTCTCACCGGGTTCGCGAACACCTACGGCCCCAAGGTGCTCGCGGGCGGGCCCCGCGTCCCGTCGATCGTCCACCTGCACGCGGCGGTCTTCACCTGCTGGCTCGTGCTCTTCGTCGCGCAGACCGTCCTGGTGGCGCGAGGGCACGTCGCGCTCCACATGCGCCTCGGGAACGCCGGGATGGTGCTCGCCGGGGTCATGCTCGGCGTCGGCCTCGCGACGGCGATCGCGACCGCCCGGGCCGGGCACCAGGGCATTCCGGGCGTCGAGTTTCCGAGCAGGGAGGGCTTCCTCCTGCTGAACGTCGCATCGATCCTCGTCTTCTCGGTGCTCGTCGTCGCGGGGTGGTCTTTCCGGCGCCGGCCGCAGATCCACAAGCGCCTCATGCTCGCGGCCACCGTGGGCGGCCTCATGCCGCCGGGGATCTCTCGACTGCCGCTCGTCAGCGGCCACGCGCCGGCGATCGCCGCGCTCGTGATCGCGTTCCTCCTCGTCGGGCCCGCGTACGATCTCCTGACGCGGCGGCGAGTCCACCCCGCCTACGCCGGACTGCTGCTCGCGGTCCTGATCGTCCCGCCCGTCGTGATCCGGATGTCGGCGACCGGCGCGTGGCTCGCCGTCGCCTCCTGGATGACCGGCTGACGCGCGGTCGGAGCCCGAGGGGAAGCGCCCGGTCGAGCGACCCCCTTCACCACGATCGCGCGCAATCACCCGGTAGCGGACGGCCAGGTGGCGGCTCCCAGGTGCGGCGGTTACCTTCCGCCGGAATGGCGGCCCTCCCATGAGACGGCGGTGGCGGAGCATCCGGGCGTCGTTGGCGTGGCTTCTGGCCGCGGTCATCCTCCCGCTCACGGCAGCTGGAGCGGCGGTCCTCGGGTTCCAGTGGAGGCAGCAGCGTCAAGGCGCGGTCACGCAGCTGCAGGAGCACGCGCGCGCGCTGCAGCGGGCGATCGACCGGGAGATGGCGCTCGACCAGGCGGTGCTGAGCGCCCTGGCAGGATCCCGCGACATCGACGTGGGGGACTGGGCGACGTTCCACTCCGCGGCGAAGAAGGCCTCCGAGGTTCGTCCGGGGAGCTGGTTCGTCCTCTACGACTCGACCGGCCAGCAGGTCGTGAACACCAGCGTTCCGTTCGGCACGCCGCTCCCGAACCTCTGGAAGCTGCTGGCGAGCGCCCGGGAGGTGGAGTGGGAAGGGCGCATGATCCCCATGCCCGACCCCGGGTTCTTCAGGGCGCCGTTCGAGAACGGAAGGTCCTCGTTCAGCGGCCTCATGTATGGCCCGGTGAACAAGCGGCCGGTCGTCTCGAACACGGTGCCCGTGATGCGGGAAGGGAGGCCGCGCTACGTCCTCGGCCTCGGGTACAGCTCCGAGTTCTTCGTGAGCCTGCTCAAGACGGAGCGGGGCCCGGTCGACCTGGCGACGGCGATCTTCGATCGCAACGGCCTCATCGTCGCCCGCAACAAGGCCCCGGAGAAGTTCGTGGGGCGGAGAGCGCCCGCTCCGTTCGGTGAAGGCAGCGCCGGACTTCCCGACGAGGGCGTCGGCGAGAACGTCAGCATCGAGTCGGTGCGCTTCGTGTACGCGTACAGCCGCGCGGCGAACGGCTGGATCGTCGCGGCCGGGATGCCGAGGTCGGCCGTGCTGGCGCCGGCGTGGCGCGCGCTGTGGATCTGGCTCGCGGTCCTCGTGTCCGCGGGGCTCGTCGGTTCGTTCCTCGCCTTCCGGCTGTGGCGCCGGATCGCCATCCCCCTCGGGGCGCTCGCCCACCAGGCACGCTCGCTCGGCGATCGGGAGCGGGAGGTGTCGCCGTCCGACGTGGAGGAGGTCGAAGCGCTCCGCGTGGCGCTGCAGGACACGGCGACGAACGAGCGGATCCGCCAGCGGACGGAGGCGGAGCGGGAGGAGGCCCGGGAGGAGCTGCGGCTCGCCAACGAGCGGCTCGTCGAGGCCGACCGGCGAAAGGACGAGTTCCTCAACATGCTCTCGCACGAGCTGCGGAACCCGCTCGGTCCCATCCGCATCAACGCGTACATCTTGCGGAACGCGGAGCCGACGAGCCCACAGGCCGCCCGGGCGCGCGCCATCATCGATCGGCAGGCGGAGCACCTCACCCGCATCGTGGACGACCTGCTCGACGTCACCCGCATCGGTCGCGGGAAGATCCTCCTGAACCGCGAGCGCGTCGATCTCCGGAAGATCGTCTCCGGCGTCGCGGAGGACGCCCACCAGGAGATCGAGAAGCGCGGCATCGCCCTGCGGGTCCTGCTGCCGCCGGGCGAGGCCTGGGTCGACGCCGACGCGACGCGCGTGACGCAGATGCTCGGCAACCTCGTCAACAACGCCGCCAAGTTCACCGGCCCGGGGGGCGAGATCGTCATCACGCTCCGCGAGGCGGGCGGCTCGGCCGAGGTGGCGGTGCGCGACACGGGTGCCGGCATCGACCCGGCGCTCCTGCCGAACCTGTTCCAGCCGTTCGTCCAGGGGGATCGCACGCTGGCGCGGACGGAGGGGGGCCTCGGGCTCGGCCTCGCGCTCGTGAAGGGGCTCGCGGAGCTGCACGGCGGCTCGGTCCGGGCGCGCAGCGAAGGAGTCGGCCGAGGGGCGGAGTTCGTCGTGACGCTTCCTCTCGCCGCGCGCGGGGCGGAGGCGCCCACGGCACGTGCGATCCCGGTCCGGAGCGGGGCACGCAGGCACGTCCTCGTCGTCGACGACAACGTGGATGCCGCGGACTCGCTCGCGCAGCTCGTCGAGACGTTCGGCCACGACGTCGACGTCGCCTACGACGGGCGGACCGGCCTCCAGAAGGCGCAGCAGAGGCAGCCTGACGTGGTGCTTTGTGACATCGGTCTGCCGGACATGTCGGGGTACGACGTCGCGCGGGCGCTTCGCGCCAGACATGACGGGACGGTTCGCCTCGTGGCCGTCAGCGGCTACGCGCAGCCGGAGGACGTGAAGAACGCGATCGACGCGGGCTTCGACGAGCACGTCGCGAAGCCGGCGGACCCCGCCCGGATCGAGAAGCTGCTCGACTGAGACCGGCTTCCCCGTCGACGTCGGCCTCAGCCGGGTCTCGGCGCTACTTCCCGTGCCCGCTCCCGGTTCGCCGCTATATGTGCGTGATGGAACCCGCGACCCCATCCGCGCGAAGGCTCGTCATGTGGAACCTGCAGACGCTCGACGGCGCGTTCGACGGCCGGCGCGCGTGGGAGCTCGACTGGCACGAGTCGGTGTGGGGGCCCGAGCTCGAGCGGCTCTCCATCGAGCAGCTGGGCGCGGCGAGCGGGCTCATCTTCGGACGGGTCACGTACGAAGGGATGGCCGCGTACTGGCCGACCGCGGAGGAGAAGGGGGAGAAGGGGGAGATCGCCGACCTCATGAACGCCATCCCGAAGGTGGTGTTCTCCCGGACGCTCGGCGCCGCGACCTGGCGGAACACGCGGCTCGTGAAGGAAAGCGCGGAGACGGAGATCGCGCGCCTGAAGCGCGAGCCGGGCAAGGACCTCCTCCTCTTCGGCAGCGCCAACCTCGCCGACACGCTCATCACGCACGGGCTCATCGACGAGTTCCGCATCTGCCTCGCCCCGCTCGTGATGGGAGGCGGCAGCGCGCTCTTCAAGCCGCGCCCGGAGAGGATCCCGCTGCGGCTGCTCGAGTCACGACCGCTGACGAACGGGGCGGTCATCCTGCGGTACGTGCCGGCCCGTGCCGGAGCCGCCGTTTGAAACGGCGCATATGGTCGATATTGCCGACGCATCGCGCGGGGCGCGAGTGATAAAATGCGCAGCATGCGGAACGTGTTCGTCTTCATCGTGCTCTTGACGCTCGCCGCGTGTGCGCACCAGACAGCCGTTCACGATGTCCCAGACCTGCAGCTCGCCCACCTTGCACGGCTCGGCGCGGTGGTGCGATTCCTTGTTGATCGTGAAGTCCACGCCGTGGGCGCGGCTCAGCTTCCAGCCGAACCGCACCTCGCGCGTCGGCTCGACCGGTCCGGTCACGATCGGCTCGATCCGGCGGAGCACTTCCGGGATCTCCGCGCGCGACGGAGCAGCCGGTCCCACCCGGAGCGTCGCGAACGGCTCGCGCCTTGGGAACACGGCGAGCTTGCCCCGCGAGAACCGGAGCGACTCGACCTGCAGCGTCTCTCCTTCGGGAAAGGGGCCCACCGCGAGATCGACGCGGTCCGCCGGCCCGAGCAGGACCTCGCTCGTGACGAACGGAGCGGGGATGAGTCCGCCGTCGGTGCCGATGATCCGGAACGGGCGGCCTCCGATCGACAGCCGCACGTGACGGGCGCTCGCCGCGTTGACGATCCTCCAGCGCTCGACCTGACCGCCGCCATCGTGAGCTCGGGCTCCCGCCTTCCGTTGACGAGCCGGGTGTCCCCTCGCGCCCGTTGTGCCACTCGATCCACCCGCCGGGCGGCTTGATCTGCCTCTCCGGGTCGAGCTGGACGTCGTCGAGCACGAGGACGCGCTCGGCGTCGAAGCGCGGCTCGTCGGCCCGCGGACCACGATCGCGCCGTAGAGGCCACGCTCGAGCTGCACGGTCTCGTGGACATTGGGGTACCAGAACGTGCCTGCGTCCGGCAGCGTGAAGCGGTACGTGAACGTCTCGCCGGCCGACGGCCGCTGCGCCATCTCGGTGCCGTCCATCGCTGCGGGGACGCGGAGCCCGTGCCAGTGGACGGCGGTCGCCTCGGGAGGTGGTTCGTGAGGGCGATCTGCAGGACGTCGCCGACCCGGCTTCGATCGTCGGCCCCGGACCCGCCCGTTGAAGCCCCACGCGCGCGTCGACCGTCCGGGCCTGAACTCCCACTCCAGCTCGCGGGCTCGAGGTCGACCGAGACGACGGATCGCCCGCGCGCGGGCTGGGCGCTCTCGTACGCGCGCGCGTAGGCCTCGTGCCAATCGACCGGCGCGACGTGCGCGACGTGGCCGTGTGCACCCTGCGTGGGGTGGAGGCGGTCGCCGACCTGCGCGCCGTGTTCGTGCGACGTGTGCTGGTTATGGTCCGGCATCGGGACTCTCCCGGGTGGGCGGCATGGAACGCCGGATGGGTAGCGGGGCGTGCGTCACCTTTCCCGTCGGCGGTGCGCACCCTCGTGAGCGCTCCGGCGACGGTGCCCTCGCTGTGCGATCGCACGAGGCGGCCAGGCGCTCGAGCCGGAGCCGTGCACATTGCCGCCCGGCGGCCTGGGAAGGAGGCACTCGTCCATGACCACGAAGGCCGGCACCGAAGCGCAGGGAAGCGGAGCGGTGCTCCTCGTCGTCGACGGCGCGTCCGACGATCTCGGTCTCGTCGCGCGCGCGCTCGACCGGCGCTTCGGGGCGGACTTCCGGATCGCTCCCGCCGCGACGGGGTCGGAGGCACTCGAGCTGCTGGAGCGGCTCGCGCGCGAAAGCGTGCCGGTCGCTCTGCCAGATTCGGTGAAGTGCCCGGGTTCTTCACGGCGGTCTGGCACGGGCTCATCGCGCCAATCGCGCTGGTCGGGAGCATCTTCACGGATGTTCGCGTGTACGCGTTCCCCAACTCCGGTGGCTGGTACGACCGGGCCCGCCGCGAACTGCGATCGTGGGCCGCGATGTCTTGCGTGGCGCGGCTATCGGGCCGGCTGGCGTAGCGGCTCGCTATCGCGAGCCGCTGCACGCCCGCTTCTTGGGCCGGCTCGCGATGGCCTCCGAGACCCGTGTTCTTCCGCGTGCGTCGGCTATGTTGCGCTGCTGCCGTCTGGCACGTCGTGTCCTGCCACCTCGCCATCGGCACGCCTTACTCGGGTCGCTTGCGCCGCGCGGTCGGCCGACTGACCTGCGTCGCCCGTAGGTCCTGGTCGCAGCCTCAGACGTGCTCGGCGTCGCAGCGCTCGATCGGATTCCTGCGGGGCGCCGCATCGCGGGTGCGTCGCGGCGTGCGGCGACCCGCTGACGTCCGCTCTGCGGTCCGCGTCGCCGCACGCGCCGACGCCCGCGAGCATTCGGTCCGCGATAGCCCAACGTGACCCGGGCGCGGCAGCCGTTCCACCCGCTCGGCGCCAATCCTGGTGACCCCAAGAAGGACGATCGGCGCGCCCATCGACCCGACATTTCCTCGAGATGCAGGCTTCAGATCTGTGGGGGACGTGGAGGATCGTGAGCTTCACCGTGACCGTGTCCGGCGAGACGACCGACGCGTTCGGAAAGCGCCCGCACGGCTACATCAGCTATGGCCAGGACGGCCGGATGCTGGTGCTCCTCGTCAAGTCGGGACGATCCAGGCCCAAGGACATGGCGAAGGTCACCGACGAGCAGCGCGCCGAGCTCTTCAAGGGCCTGATCGCCTACGGCGGCAGGTACACGTTCGACGGAGAGTCGGTCACCCACCACGTCGACGTCAGCGCCAACGAGAACTGGACGGGCACGACTCAGGTCCGGCACGCGAAGCTCGAGGGCGGCAGGCTCGTGCTCACCACCGACCCGCAGCCAAGCCCGATCGACGGCAAGCTCATGGTCGGCGTCGTGATCTGGGAAAGGGTGACGCCCCCCCGGTCTGGCTCGTAGTCGACGAGAACCGCCGTGCCGCCCGCCGTTTGAATCGGCGCATGTGGTCAACGGCCGGACGCGGGTACCGGCCGCGGCGAGCGATCCGAGTCGGGGCGTGCAGCGTGGCGGAGCAGCCAACCCTCCGCGCCGGACGTCGCTGGCTCCTGGAACAAGCTCCGCTGCGCCTCGCGCGGTGCTCTCGCCGCCGCGGACGAGAACGGATCCACCCAGCCCTTGGTCGCAAGCCCCTGACCGAGAGTAATGCGATCCGGCGTGCGATCCCGCGCCACCGTGGTCGAGGCGTCGCGCTCTGCGTCAAAGCTCGCGCTGAGAATCCGCTGAACGTTCGAAGGGTTGGACGGCGTAGCGCAGCGGGGCGCGTCACGATGACGGTCGAATTACTCTGGGTCAGGGTCTCGCACGGGTCTGGGCCGTGACTCGAGTAGGACTCGAACCCGAGCAGGGTCGGGATCGCTCGCGGCGGGTAGGGTCGCAGAGTCCCGAAGAGCGGCGAGCCCGATGGTGCGACGTCCGGACCACCCGCGCGAGGTCGAGCAGCGGCCGAGGTGCCGGCGTGCGCGGAACGCCCCGCGGCGCCCGTCGCGTTGGTCGCGTGAGGAGCGACGCTCCGCTCACTCGGCCCCGTCGGAGCGCTCCTCCCAGCGGAGACGCCGCGAGAGCCGCAGCTGATCGCCACGTTCGGCAGGAGCCGACCCGCACGACCGTGCGTGCTCAAGTCCTACCGAGCGCTGGGAGACCCTCGCCGCCACCGTCAGCAGATGCTTGCGGGCATGGTCGATCTTCCTGTCGGTTCGAGATCCACGTCCTGCGGGTGCTCGACTCCCAGGCGCGGGCTGTGGAAGCGCTCATGGCTCTGGGCGCCGCCATCGTGGCAGGGGCCGTCGTCGGGCTCCTCGCGCAGCTTCTCGGGGGCCGCGAGGGGATCGTCGCCGCGTCCGCGCAGGGGCTCGTGATCGAGCGCGAGGTCCTCCGACGGCCTCGGTGGTGGACGACGCGTAGGTTCTATGCGCCCAGGGTTCGGAACGTCCGCGCGTACGTCCACGAGGCCGCGCAGAAGAAGGGCAGGTTCCCGCCTTGGCTCGTGAGCCTTGCCTTCGACCACGATGGCAAGGTGGTTCGCTTCGGTGCGGGCCTGGTCGGCGCTGACGCTGACCGCGTCGTTCAGGTGCTCGTCCAGAAGATGAAGGAGCCTTCACCGTAACGGTCGAGGCGAAGCGGCTGCGCGCGGACGTGCTGGCCAACCGCTGGCCGGTGGGGTCTGCGTAACTCCCGTCGCGCTCATCGGTCCCGTGCCCGATACCCGTCCTGCCGAGCGCCCAGGGACCGCAGGTGACTCGCGATGACACCTACGCGAGTTCCCGGCTTACAGGGCGGCTCCGGTTGTTGCCCAGCGGAGTGCTGGCGCACCGGCGCCGGGTGTCCGCACGGCGGCTACGCTCGGCGAATGGTCCTCGGCGTGCTTGCGATGGCGATGGGCTGGTGCGTGTTCGGGATCGTCGGCGGGCTCGTCATCATCAAGCTTCTTGGCCTGCTCGACTGAGACTTCGTCCATGCAGGATCGTCGGCCGCGTTCGCGTCGCTCCTGCACGTGTGCCTGGCCCGGAGGTTCCCTTCCGTCGACCGCGGCCGCGATGGCCACATGCGCCGATTCAAACTCCACGCGGATCGCGTTTGCGGCCGCGCGCGACCGCACGCGAGGCCCGCACGCGCGCCGTCCGCGTCTCCCCGCCGCGCTGCCAGGCCGCCGTGGCGCGCGAACTCCAGCCAAAACGGCCCGCCCACGCCCCGCCGCGCCAGCTCGCTCGCGCAGCGGACAGCCTCCGCCCGCTAGCTCTCCCGCAGGCTCGCGATCTGCGCGACGAGATCCTTGTTCTTCTGCACGTAGCGCGCGACCTCGCCGTTCAGGAAGTCGTTCTCGCCGCGGAGATCCCCGATCTCCTCGGTGAGCTTCGCGACGCTGGCCTTGAGCTTCTGGACCTCGGCCGGATCGGCCGCCGCGGGGGCGGCGCGGCCGGACGCGGCGCGCTCGAGCTCCTGGAGGCGCTTCTTCATCTGCAGCTCGGCCCGGGCGCGGGACTCGAGGTGGCGCTCGAGCTCGACCATCGCGCCCTTCAGCCGCGCGATCTCGGCGCCGTGGCGCTGCTCGGCCTGCGCGGCCGACGCGGCCACCGCCTTCCGGCGCTCCTCGGCGTCCTGCCCGGCCTTGCGGAGCGCCGCCTCGCGCGCGGCGCCGTCGCGGTTCAGCTCCTCGACCCGGCGCGCCGCGGCCGCGAGCTCCTCCTCGAGCCGCCCGACCTGCGCCTGGAGCCGCGCGCCCTCGACCGACAGGCGCTCCTCGGCGCGGGCGCGCTCGGCGGCGGCCGCCTGCGCGGCGCGCGCCCCGGACTCCGCCGCGGCGGTGCGCTGCTGCACGAGCTCCTTCAGCGTCGCCACGTCCTTCCGGAGCCGGCTCGCCTCCTCCGCCACCGGCTCGAGCAGCCCGAGCCGCGCCACCTCGGCCGAGAGCTGCTCCGTCCGCTCGCGCTCGAGGCGGGTCTCCTCCCGCGCCGCCTCGGTCTCCCTGCGCGCGCCCTCGACCTCGCGCCCGAGCTGGTCGCGGTCCGCCTGGAGCTGCGCGGCCCGCCGCGCGGCGTCGGCCCGGGCGGCCTCGACCTGCGCCAGCTCGCCGAGCGTGCCCTCCGCCGACGTGCCGAGCTCGCGGATCCGCTGCTCGGCCTCCGCCAGCTCCGCGACCTTCGCCTGGTGCGCGTGCTCGGCCGCGATCGCCTTCTCGTCGTACGCCTTCGCCTCGGCCCGCGCCTGCCGGAGCTCGTCCTCCAGGGCGGCCCGCGCCTCGGAGCTCCGCGCGCCTCGCGCCGCGATCCGCGCGCGCGCCTCCGCGAGCTCGGCCTCGAGCGCCTCGCCGCGGCCGGTCGCCTCGTCGAGCCGCGCGCGCACGGCTCCGAGCTCCTCGGCGGCGGCCTGGGCCCGCGCCGCCTCCTCCTCCGCGAGGACGGCGAGCCGCGCGCGCTGCTCCTCGGCGACCCTCACGAGCTCCGCCTGGAGCCGATCCCGCTCGACGCCGAGCGCGGTGACCCGCTCCTCGGCGAGGTGCTGGCGGCCGGTCGCCTCCGCGCGCTCCTTCTCGCGCTCCTCGTTCGTCGCCGCGGCCGCGCGGGCGTAGGCCTCCTCGGCCTCGGCCCGGGTCGCCTCGGCGCGCGCGCGCTCGTCGGCGCGGTCGGCCTCGAGCGCGGCGACGGCGCGGGCGTGCGCCTCGGCCTGGTCCGCGATCTCCGCCTCGAGCCGGGCGCGGTCCGAGTCGGACTCGGCGATCCGCGTGGACCACTGCTGCTCCGCGGCCTCGTGCTGCTGCATCGTCTCGGACAGCACGTCCGAGAGCGACTGGCGGGTCGTCTCGCTCTCCTCGAGCTGCCGGCGGAGATCGTCGATCCGCGCGGCCTGCGCCGCCGCGTCCTGCGCCGCCTCCTGCGCGCGGCCCTCGAGCCCGAGGGCCCGGTCGCGCTCGAGGTCGAGGTCGCGCTGGAGCAGGTCGCGCTCGCCGGCGAGCTGGGCGTGGACGCCCTTCGCCTCGCCGATCGCGTCACGGATCTTCGCGAGGAAGGCGTCGCGCACCCGCAGCCGCTCGCGGAAGTACTCGAGCTTCTCCTCCGGCGTTCCCTTCGGGGGCGCGGGGTCGCGCGGCCACTCCTCGAGGACGGCGAAGGCGTCGCGGGACAGGGCCGGCACCTTCACGCGGCCGATGGCCGCAGGCGCGCGCTGGCCAGGGACCGGGGGCGGGCCGGCGGGCGCCGCGGTCGCGCTGGTCGGGAGCCCGGGCGGCGTCGCGGGGGCGCTCACGGCGGGGACGCCGGGGCGGGACGGAGCGCGGATCGCGGGCGGCGTCGGCGGGGCGCTCGCGGCCTGCATCGCCGCCGCGAGGCCGCGGGCTGCCACCTGGCCCGAATCGACCCGGGAGAGGACCGGCGGGGCGTCCTCGGGCCGATGGCCGTCCGGCCGCGGCGCCGCGGGCGGAGTGACCGGCGGCGGCGGCGGGCCCGGCTGGTCGGTCTGGAGGAGCGCCGCGGCGCGGGCGAGCAGGTCCGCGAGCTCGAACGGCTTGCGGACGTAGTCGTCGGCGCGGTTGCGGGTCGCGCGGTGCGCCTCGATCGCGGCCTCGGTCGCCTCCGCCGTGTAGAGGACGAGCGGCACGGACGAGAGGGCGCGCTTCAGCCGGTTGCACACGGAGAAGCCGCTCATGTCCGGCAGCTCCGCCGCGAGGAGGATCAGGTCCGGCGGCGACTCCTTGCAGCGCGCGAGCGCAGGCTCCCCGGCCTGCACGCTCGTCACCGAGAAGCCCAGGGGACCGAACGCGCGGCGGATCTCGTCCGCGAGCGCTGCGTCCGGCTCGACGAGAAGCACGTGAAAAGCCATCGCCCGGCAATCGTACCCCGGGTCCCGGCGGGGGAGAAATCGTCAGGATTCGATATCTCCCGGGGCGCTGCTACCATCGGCGCCAATGCCCACCTGGTCGCTCACGCTCGACACCGCCGCGACGCTCGCCGAGGAGCGCTCCGCCGAGCTCATGGACCTCGGCGCGAGCGGCGTGGAGGTCCGGGACGGCGAGGGCACGCCCATGCCGGGGACCCCGCAGCCGGCGCCGGGGCGCGCGCTGCTCGTCGCGTGGTTCGCGACGGCGGAGGCGGCCGAGGAGGCGCGCGCGGAGCACGGCGGGGCCGTCGCCGAGGTCCCCGACGAGGACTGGAGCGAGGGGTGGAAGAAGGACCTCCGGCCGATGGACGTGGGTCGGGTCCGCGTGCGCCCCTCCTGGATCGACGCCCCCCCGCCGCCGGGAGCGGTCGAGGTCGTGCTCGACCCCGGGATGGCGTTCGGCACCGGGAGCCACCCGACGACCTCGCTCTGCCTCGCGGCGCTCTCCGACGTCCTCGGGTCGCGCCGCGGCGCGAGCGTCCTCGACGTCGGCACCGGCTCCGGGATCCTCGCGATCGCGGCGCGGAAGCTCGGCGCGGCGCGGGTGGCGGCGAACGACGAGGACCCCGTCGCCGTCGAGGTCGCGCGCGAGAACGCGGCGCGGAACGGCGTCGCCCTCGAGCTGACCGGCGCGCCGCTCGAGGCGATCCCGGGCACCTTCGACGTCGTGGTCGCGAACATCCTCGCGAACGTGCTCGTCGCGCTCGCGAGGCCGCTCGCCGCGAAGCTCTCGCCGGGCGGGGTCCTCCTCCTGTCCGGCATCCTCGGGCCCCAGGAGGACGAGGTCCGGCGCGCGCACGTCGCGGCGGGCCTCGCGCCCGTCCCCGGCGGGGACCGGCGGGACGGCGAGTGGAGCCTGCTCGCGCTCGAGAGGCCCGCGTGACGCCGAGGAGGATCCACCTCCCGCCGGAGCGGATCGACGGGGCGCGCGGCTGGCTCGGGCCGGAGGCCCACCGCTATCTCGCCGAGGTCCTGCGGCTCGAGCCCGGCACCCGCATCCAGGTGTTCGACGGCCGCGGTGGGCTGTACGCCGCGACGATCGAGCCCGGGTTCGAGTCGGTCCTCCTCGGGCCGCGCGAGGCGGCGCGCACGGCGCCGGTCGAGATCTCGCTCGTCGTCGCCCTCGCGAAGGGCGAGAAGATGGAGCTCGTGGTGCAGAAGGCGACCGAGCTCGGGGTGGCGCGCGTCCTGCCGTTCGAGGCGGAGCGCTCGGTCGTGCGGCTCGACCGCGCGAAGGGCGAGGAGCGGGCCACGCGGTGGACCCGGATCGCCACCGAGGCCGCGCGCCAGTGCGGGCGCGCCGACGTGCCGGAGGTGAGGCCGCCGGGATCGCTCGCGAGCGCGCTCGCCGCGCTCGCGCCGGGGACGCAGGTGCTCGTGTTCCACCCGGGCGGGGGCGCCGTCGACGCGCGGGGCGCCGCGTCCCTCGCCGCCGTCGTCGGCCCCGAGGGCGGGCTCACCGACGACGAGGTGCGCGCCTGCGAGGCGGCCGGCGCGGTCCGCGCGGCGCTCGGCCCGCGCGTCCTCCGCGCCGAGACCGCCGCCATCGTCGCGGTCGCGCTCCTGCAGGCGCGCTTCGGAGATCTCGCGTGACGCCCGTCCGCTGCCCGCGTTGCCACCGTGTCGCCGCCGCGCCGCGCGCCTACTGCGCCGGGTGCGGCGCCCCGCTCCTCCTCGGTGACGACGCGACCACCCGGCCGCTCGACGCCGCTCTCGAGGACGGCTGGCTCGCGCGGCCGCTCGACGCAGCCCTCGACCTCGATCGCAGGGTGCGCGACGAGGCGAACGCAGGGGGACGCCTCGTCGCGTCGCCGCCCCTCGGGCTCGCGGAGACGCCCGTCCCGGGGTCGCTCGCGGTCGCGGCCGGGCCGGACGGAGGCGAGCTCGATCGGCTCGATCGGTCCCACTGGGATCTCGGCGGGCTCCTCGCCGCCATCTCCGCGGAGCCGGAGCCCGGCCCGGACCCCGTGGCGCCTCCGCCGGATCGCGCGGCGCCGCTGCGGTCGGCGCACCCGGCGCGGGACCCGGAGCCGGCGCACCCGGTCCGGGACCCGGATCCGGCTGACGACCTGCTCCCCGACCTCGAGGTGGACGCGCTCGAGATCCACGTGGCGCGCGCGGAGCCCTGGCGCCGGGCCGGCGCGTGGGCGATCGACTGCGTCCCGTTCGCCGTCGCCGGCGGCGCGCTCGCGCGGAGCCTGCTGCTCGAGGCCGGCGCGGGGAAGGCGCGCGCGCCCGAGGGCCTCGAGGCCCTCCTCGACCTCCTCGCGCGCGAGCGGGTGATCACGCTGTCGGTCGGCGCCGCGGTCGTGCTCGGCCTCGCCGTCTACACGACGCTCGCGCACGCCCTCGCCGGCGCCACGCTCGGGAAGCGGCTCCTCGGGATGAGGGTCGTGGGGCCCGACGGCGCGCCGCCGTCCCCGGCGCGGAGCGCGTTTCGCTCGACGGTCGCGCTCGCGTCCGCCGCGCTCCTCGGCCTCGGCTTCGTCCTCGCGCTGTTCACGCGGACGGGCCGCTCGTTCCACGATCTGCTCGCGCGCACCTGGGTGGTGAAGGCTCCTTGACCCTCGGCCGGGGGGGTGCGTAGAAACGACGCGTGCCGAAGGATCTCGCCGCGCTCCTCGTCGAGGACGGAGCGGTTCCCGCCGACGTCGTCGAGCGGGCCATCGCGCGTCAGCGTGAGGCGGGGGGCGCCCTCGACACCGCGCTCCTCGAGCTCGGCGCGATCGCCGAGGATCGGCTCGCGGCGTACCTCGCCCTCGCGTCGGAGCTGCCGCCCGCGCCCGCGACGGCCTGGACCGCGACCGACGCCCGCGCGAGGCGCGTGTTCCCGTCGCGCGTGGCGGAGCGGCACGGCCTCGCGCCGTTCGCGCTCGAGGGGCGCGAGCTGTCGCTCGTCGCGGCCTACCCGGTCGACCTGGGGCTGCTCGACGAGATCAGCTTCATGCTGTCCCTCCACCTCACCGCCCACGTCGGGCCGGAGTGGCGGGTCCGCGAGCTGATCCACCGCATCTACGGGACCGCGCTGCCGCCGCGCCTCGCCGCGATCGGGGCGGCCACCGGCGTGCCGCCGGCGCCGGCGCCCGAGCCCGAGACGGAGCCGGTCGAGGAGCGCGCACCGGAGGCGCGCCCGCGGCCGCCGACCACGGCCGCGACGCTCGGCGGGTTCGCGCGCGACGACGAGGAGCCGCTCGAGCCGCTCGCGGCGGCGCTCGCGCTGGCGCTCGAGAGCGTCGACATCCCGGTGGACGGCGAGGAGCCCGCGCCGTCGGGCGTCGCGCCCGGCGAGGCCCAGCGCGAGGCGGAGCCCGCGCCGGAGGAGCCTCCGCCCGTCCTCGACCGGACCGCGCCGCCGCGCTGGAAGCTCGCGGACGCCCGCGCCGCGGTCGCCGCCGCGCGGCACCGGGACGAGGTCGTGCTCGCCGCGCTCCGCTACGCGCGCGACTTCTTCGAGTTCGCGGCCATGTTCGCGGTGACGCGCGACGCGGTCGCCGGCCACGACGCGCTCGGGGTGGAGGAGGCGCGGGACCGCGCGCGGACGGTCGCGATCTGGGCGAGCGACCCGGGCATCTTCAAGACGGTCATCGAGACCCAGAGCCCGTACCTCGGGCCGGTCGCGCCCGGCGCGGCCGGGACGGACGCGGTCCTGCAGGGCCTCTCCCGCCATCCCCGGACCGTCCTCGTCTACCCCGTCATGCTGCGCGATCGTCCGGTCTGCATCCTGTACGCGGACAACGGCGAGGCGCCGGTCTCCGCGCGCCGGCTCGGCGACCTCCTCCTGTTCCTCTCCACGGTCGGGGGCGCGTTCGAGCGGATCATCAAGGATCGCAAGGTGCGCCCGCCGCGCGCGGCCGCGCGTCCGCCGGAGCCCGGCCCCGCGGTCGAGCCGGCGCCCGCCCCCGCGCCCGCGAGGGTGGAGCCCCCCAGGGTGGCCGCGCCGCCGCCGCGGAGACGTCCGCGCCCGCGCCCGCGCCGGCGGAGCCCGAGGTGGCCGCGCCGCCGCCGGAGGCGCCCGCGCCCGCGCCCGCGCCCCCGGTCGACGAGCCCGCCCCCTCGTTCGCGGACCTCGACGACGACGTCCCGGTCGCCTCCCCGAAGCTCGTGGCGCCGCGCGCCCCGGAGCCGGCGGCCCCCCGCGAGGGCGCGCCGCCGCGGGGCGGCACCGCGCTCGAGTGGGCAGCCGCGCCGACGCCGGGCGCGCCGGCTCCGCGTCGCCGTCGCCCCCGAGCGCCGACGGGCGGACCGCGTCGGCGGACTCGCTCGCCGCGCTCGACGACCAGCTCGTCGCGCGCGGGGACGCGCCGGAGCCCGCGGCGCCCGCTCGCGCCCCGGAGCGGCCCGTGCCGGAGCCGCCCGCGCCCGCGCCCGCCGTCCGTCCGCGGACGCCGTCGCCGGCGCGGCCGGCGCAGAAGCGATCGGCGCCGGAGCGGTCGCAACCGCAGCGCACCCCGCCGCCCGTCGCGGCGCCGCCGGATCAGGCGACGCTGGCGGCGCTCGCGGACCGGGCCCTCGACGCGGATCCGATCGCCGCGGAGGCGGCGTGCTCGGCGCTCGGGAATCGCCGGCGAGACCCCGCCGTGCGCCAGGCGACCGAGAAGCTCCGGCGCGCCCTGCTCTCCGGGCTCTCCGCGCGCGCGACCCGCGCCGCGCGCGCGCTCGGCGCCCTCCGCGACGTGGACACGATCCCGCTCCTCATCCAGGCCCTCGAGACGGCCGACCCGGAGACCGCCCAGGCGGCGGCCGCCGCGCTCGCCGCGATCACGCTGCAGCGGATCGGGCCGGACGCGCGCAGGTGGCTCGCGTGGTGGAAGGACAACCGGGGCCGCGGCCGGGCGGAGTGGCTGTTCTCCGGGCCTCACGAGCCCGGATCGGGAGACGCGCGTCGTCGCGTCGCTCGAGCTCTCCCACGCGGCGCCCCCGCCCGTCGCGTACGCCGCCGACATGCCCGCGCCCGACCGCGAGAAGGCGGCGCACGCGTGGGCCGCCTGGTGGGCCCGCTCCGGGCACGTGCTGTGACCGAGGTGAAGACATGACGGACCCGATCGATCCCGTCCCCCGGCGCGCCCTCCTCGACCGGCTGAACGCCGAGGCCGAGAAGGGAGGCGGCGACGCCCGCATCCAGAAGCAGCACCAGGCCGGCAAGCTCACCGCGCGCGAGCGGATCGCGCTCCTGCTCGACCCCGGCTCGTTCGTCGAGCTGGACAAGTTCAAGACCCACCGCTGCAGCGAGTTCGGGATGGCGGACCAGAAGGTCCTCGGCGACGGCGTCGTCACCGGGTACGGCCACGTGGACGGGCGCCAGGTGTTCGTGTTCGCCCAGGACTTCACGGTCTTCGGCGGCTCGCTCTCCGGCGCGTTCGCCGAGAAGGTCTGCAAGGTGGTGGACCTCGCGCTCGAGGTCGGCTGTCCCGTCGTCGGCCTCTACGACTCCGGCGGCGCGCGGATCCAGGAGGGGGTCGCGGCGCTCGCCGGGTACGCGGACATGTTCCTGCGGAACACCCTCGCCTCGGGCGTGGTCCCGCAGGTCTCGGTGATCCTGGGCCCGTGCGCGGGCGGCGCCGTCTACAGCCCGGCCATCAGCGACTTCATCTTCATGGTGAACGACATCTCGTACCTGTTCATCAACGGCCCGGACGTGATCCGGGCGGTGAGCGGCGAGCAGGTGACGCGCGAGGACCTCGGGGGCGCCAAGGTCCACGCGACGCGCTCCGGCGTCGCTCACTTCGCGCACGACACCGAGGAGGCCGCCCTCCGCGCGGTGCGGGAGCTCCTGTCGTTCGTGCCGGCGAGCAACCGCGAGAGCCCGCCGGCGCGCGCGTGCGCCGACGACGTGCAGCGGCGCGACGACGCGCTCCGCTCCGTCGTCCCGGACGGTCCGGAGAAGTCGTACGACATGCGCGAGGTCGTCCGCGCGGTCGTGGACGACCGGCACCTCCTCGAGGTCGCGGAGCAGTTCGCGCCGAACGTCCTGGTGGGGCTCGCGCGGCTCGCCGGGCGGCCCGTGGGCGTCGTCGCGAACCAGCCGGCCGTCCTCGGCGGGCTCCTCGACTCCGACGCGGCGGTCAAGGCCGCCCGCTTCGTGCGGTTCTGCGACGCGTTCAACATCCCGCTGCTCACGTTCGTGGACGTGCCCGGGTTCCTGCCCGGCACCGCCCAGGAGTGGGGCGGCCTCGCGAAGCACGGCGCGAAGCTGCTCTACGCCTTCGCGGCCGCGACCGTGCCGAAGGTCACGGTCATCACGCGCCGCGCGTACGGCGGCGCCTACGCGCTGATGGCCTCGAAGCACCTGCGCTCCGACGTGAACCTCGCCTGGCCCACCGCCGAGATCGCGGTGATGTCGCCGGAGGGCGCGGTCGGGATCGTCGCGCGCAAGGAGATCGAGGCCGCGCGGGACCCGGTGGCGGAGCGGGCGAGGCTCGTCGAGCTGTACCGGGACGAGTACGCGAACCCGTACCGCGCGGCCGCGCTCGGCTACGTCGACGAGGTGGTGAAGCCGGAGGACACGCGCCCCAAGGTGATCCGCGCGTTCGAGATGCTGCGGACGAAGCGCGTGGAGATCCCGCCGAGGAAGCACGGGAACCTGCCGCTGTAGCCGCCGGCCCGTCCGGACCGGCGCTCCGCGCTCGTCACCCCGACGCGAGCGGGAAGAGCTCCGCCTCCTCGCGCCGGATGCGCTGCTCCAGCGCGGCGAGCACCGCGCTCGCCTCCGCGGCGAACGCGAGCGGGTCGGCGGAGATGACCGGGGGGTTCGGCCAGCGCGCGCTGAAGGCGGAGAACGCCGCGTGGATCCCGCCCATCTCCTCCTGGAACCGCCACGCCGTGCGGCTCAGCGCGCGGTCGGGCTGGGCCTTCAGGAACGGGTAGAGGCTCCGATCCTCCATCGCGAGGTGGACGGCGAGCTTCCCGCCGAGCCGCGAGAGCAGCGCGCGCGCGTGGGTCGCGTCGCGCGCGAGCGCGGCCGGGTCGAACGTGGCGCGGAGGTCCGCCGCGAGCGCGCGGAGGTGATCGTGCTGCTCGCGGTACATCTCCGTCCCGACCGGCATCGCGTCTCCGCCGGTCGCTCCCCCCGGGCGCCGGTCCGGGGCCACGATAACGCGGCGCGCAGGGCTGTGGCGAGCCCGCGCGCAGCGAGGTACTGATCGCGCGGAGGTGCGCCATGGCGAAGCTCGAGCTCGAGGACCTCGTCGTCGGAACGGGACGCGAGGCGAAGCCGGGAAGTGTCGTCGAGGTCCAGTACACGGGGTGGCTCACCGACGGGAAGAAGTTCGACTCCTCGGTGGGCGGGGCCCCTTCTCCTTCGATCTGGGCGCCGGCCAGGTGATCAAGGGCTGGGACCAGGGCGTGGCCGGCATGAAGGTCGGCGGTAAACGGAAGCTGACCATCCCGCCGGAGCTCGGGTACGGGAGCCGCGGGTTCTCCGGGGTGATCCCGCCGCAGGCGACGCTCGTGTTCGAGGTCGAGCTGCTCGGCGTGCGCTGAAGAGCGCGCCCGCGTCGCCGCCTCGGCGCCTAGTGGTCGGCCTCCGTGGGCAGCTCCGTGGGCGCCTTCACCTCGGCGATGGGGCCGAGCGCCTCCCGATCGACCTTCTGCCGCCCCGTGACCGCCCTCGTCCCCCGGGACATGAGCCAGCGCAGGCCGCGCACGGCGTCGCGCGCGAGCCGGCCGGGCGCCTGGGCGGAGAAGAGGGCGGGAGCCTCCGCGGCGGCGCCGCCGAGCCGCTTCACGCCGGCGCCGTGCGAGTAGACGAGCTCCCCGCCGAGGTACGCCGTGTAGACGGACGCGCCCGACGCGACGAACCCGGCCATCGCGGAGGTGAGCGAGGCGCGGTTGCGCGACCGCCACGCCGCCACCCCGAACGCGGCGAGCACCAGGCCGAAGTTCCCCATCCCGTGGAGGAACATCACGTCGCGGGCGCGGTCCTCGCCGAGCTCGATCTCCTGCGACGCGGCCATCCCGGTGAGCCCGACGAGGAGCGCGCCCCCCGCGGTCGCCCACCAGAGCCGCCGCCCGGCGCGATCGAGCCGGCGGTCGAGGGGCCGCAGCGCGGCCAGCAGGTCCACGACCGCGGTCGCGGGCAGGAGCATCAGGGGAGCGTGGACGATCGACGGGTGCAGCTCGTGGGTGCGCATCGGCATCGGGTGATCCCTCCCCCGAACACGCTGCGATGCCGTTCGCCGGGCCGCAACGACCGCGGCGGCGTCCACGATCGGGCGCCCGGAAAGCGAGAGCCCGGTCCCCGCACGAGGGACCGGGCTCGGAGCAACGTCGGCCGCGACGCTCAGACCTTCTTGACGCTCGCAGCCTGCAGGCCCTTCGGGCCCTTCACCACCTCGAAGTCCACCTTCTGACCCTCGGAGAGGCTCTTGAAGCCCTCGCCGGAGATCGCGCTGTAGTGACAGAAGACGTCCTCACCCCCGTTGTCCTGGGTGATGAAGCCGAAGCCCTTCGCGTCGTTGAACCACTTCACGGTACCAGTCGCCATGCACCGTCTCTCTTCTCGAGGCTCGATCGCCGGCAGTGACGTTCGGTCCACCTGTCCCCAGCGGTGGTGGACCTTCGAGTCGTAGCCGAATTCGACGGGTCGATCTAGATGGCGCGGCACGCCCGCGGCGCGATTGACACGCGTCAATCCGGAGGACCGCGCGTGAAGCGGGCGACGGCGAGGCGGGCGGGTGCGGGCGCGTCGACCGAGAGTGAACCGACGGGCCGGGGCCCTTCGGCTACGCCGCGGCGTGAGCCGAGGAGGCGGGGACCACCTTCGCGGCGGACGCGCGGACCGGCGCGGGCGCGCGCGCGAGCCGCTCCTCGAGCTCGGCCATGATCGTGGCGGCGCTCGGCAGCTCCGCGAGGGTCCGCTCGCCGATGCGCACGAGGCTCATGCCCGTGTAGAAGAGCCCGTTCTCCTTGTCGCCGTGCACCGCGGCGGCGAGGAGCGCGTCGGTGATGCAGAAGCTCTCCTTGTAGCCGCTCGCGCGGCACAGGCAGAGGCTCTCGGCGAGGCACTCGATGCACGCCTTGCGGCGGCCCTTGTACCCGTCCTTGCCGAACCACCAGGCCTTCGCGCGCGGCGGGAAGACCTCGCCGCGGGCGAGCCGGTCCGTGAACGAGTTGCGCACCGCGCGCGCGTTCATGCCCTTCACGCAGCTCTTGATGATCGCGACGTCCTCGGCGGTCTTCCCGAGGTGCATCTCCTTGAAGGCGGGGTGCACGTCGCCGTCGCTGCAGGCGAGGAACCGCGTCGCCATCTGGACGCCCGCGGCGCCGTCGTCGATGAACCGCTGGACGTCCGCGGCGTCGACGCCGCCCGCGGCGACGACCGGCAGCGACGTCGCCGCGATGACCTCCTGCGTCAGCGACGGGAGCGGGTGGTCGATGTCGCCGATGTGGCCGCCGGCCTCGGCGCCCTCGGCCACGATCCACTCGGCGCCCCACTTCTCGTACATCGCCGCGAGCCGCCCGGAGGAGACGATCCCCACGAACGGGACTCCGCCGTCCCGGCACCAGCGGACGATCTCGCGCGAGATGCCCGCGCCCTGGACGATGAAGGACGCGCCCTCCTCGATGGAGACGCGCGCGTGGGACTCGAAGTCGGTCTTGTTGATCGCGGCCATCAGGTTGACGCCGACGTAGCCGCCCGGGGCCTCGGCCTTCGCGCGCCGGAGCTCCGCGCGGAGGTGCTCGGGGGTCTTGATCACCGCGGAGATCGTCCCGACGCCGACGAGCCGCGCGCCGCGGTGCGCCGCGACCTTTCCGGCGACGCCGTCCGACGCGTGGATCCCCATCGCGCCCTGCACCAGGAGTCGTCGGCCCGACCCGATGATCTCCCCGATCGCGGCGCGGTCGAGGCGCGGTGCGGCGCGGCTCGCCTCGGGGACGATGGGTGAAGCGATCATGGTTGGCTCCCGCGCGCCGGGGGTCGGCGCGAGGAGTCGAGATTAGGATCGCCCTGTCACCCTCGTGTCACGGCCGCCGTGCCGCGCTGCGGCGAGACCCGACGCGGTGCGGCGCAGATTTCACGCTGCGCGAGCCCCGTGTGCGGGTGCCCCGGCGCAGATTTCACGCGCCCGAGACGCGAAGACCCCGCCCGGTGAAGGGCGGGGTCCGCGTACTCCACGGATCAGGGAGCGCCTGCTCGCGGGCCCGCTCAGACCGCCGCGATGAACATCCGCGCGGCGTCCTCCGAATCGACGTCCTTCGGCTCGATGTCGTAGAACTTCTCGCGCGGGGACATCACCACCGCCCTGAGCAGCTCGCTCGTGCGGGCGCGCCGCTCCTTGTCGATCTTCTTCGGATCGACCGCCTCGAACTTCTCGTCGGGCGTGATCTTGAAGAGCGGCTGCCCCTTCTGCACGACCGTCCCGTCCGTGCCGGTCATGACGACCCTGTCGATCGTGCCCGAGAACTGCGCGCGCACGGTGTTGAACATCTTCATGACCTCGATGATGTAGAGCGCCTGGCCCTTGTCGAAGTGCTGGCCCTCCGAGACGAACGGCGGCCGGCCCGGCGCCTCCTGCCGGTAGAACATGCCGCCGTACGGCGCGACGATCTCGTCCGCCTTGGTGGACGGCGGGGGCACGAGGATCTTCTTCATCCGGGCCTGCAGCTCGGTGTCGTGGAGGTGCTGCGGGATCACGACCTCGAGGTTCGGCTCGACGCGGAAGTCGAAGAAGCTCACGCTCTCCGCGAGCATGAAGAGGAGCCCGAGCAGCTCGTTCCCCGCCTCGAAGCCGAGGTGGGCGGCGCGGATGCGGTCCCAGGTGGCCTGGTCGTAGCCGCCCTGCGGCGCGTCGCTCTTCAGGATCTCGTTCAGCTTGTAGAACTCCTCCTTGCGGAGGCCGAACGTCTTCCTGAGCTCCTGGTAGAAGCGGATCGACCGCTGGAGCAGCTCGTGGTCGTGCTGCCAGATGACCTCGGCCGCCGGCTCCTTCGGATCCCAGCTCATGTTCAGGTACTCGTACGTGTCGTTGAGCACGCCGAGCGGGTTGCGGATCCAGACGATCTTGCCGCCCTCGAGCTTGTAGTTCTTGCGGTTGAGGGACAGCCAGCCGGAGAGGAGGTGCGGCTCCTCGAGCAGCCGGTTCATCACGCGCGTGAGGAGCGTGAACTTCCGGTCGATCACCTCGCCCATCGCCTTCACGGCCGCGGGGTCGCTCGACTCCGTCGCCATCTGGGCCGTGTAGTGCTTCTTCATCTCCTGGAACGCGAACGCGGTGTCGAGCCTGTTGCCCTCGTCCTTCAGCTGGCCGACGAGCGTGAGGTACGGCACGACGAAGCGGGTCGTCGGCTTCGCCATCACGTTCTGGCCGATGAACCAGTTGACGAGCCCGTAGTGGAACTGGAGGTTCGTCGCGAGGTTCACGCCGCGCAGGCTCGTCTTGCCGAGGACCTTGGACAGGTGGGCGTAGGTCGCGAGCCGGTCCTCGCCCTTCGTGAGCAGCAGCGCGATGTTGGAGTCGTACCCGCCCGCCACGAGGTACCGCATGAACATGCCGGTGTCGGGGTTCGGCATGCAGATGCCCTGGTCGTCCCGGATCTCGCCCTCGATCGGCCTCGACCAGTAGCGGATGAGGCCACCCGCGTGCGGGGAGAGCGACCCGTCGGTCGCGTTCAGGCGGGCCTCGGCCGAGGCCGGGAACCGCGAGACGCGCGTCGGCTTCGGGAGGCGCGCCTTGTGCCGCGCGAGGAGCGCCATCGCCTCGACGAGCGACTCGACGACGAAGGAGTCCTTCGGGTCGTCGGGGTTCGTGAACCGCAGGCTGTAGCAGAGCTCCGTGACCCGGTGCTCGACCTGGATGCGGGTGTTGACCTCCATGAAGTAGTAGCGGTCGCGGTCCACGATGCACTCGAAGGTGGACGCCGAGTCGAGGCCGACGGCGGCGCCGAACCGCGCGGCGTCGTCCTCCATCCGCTTCAGGATGTCGAGGTCGGTGGTGAGCGCGGCGACCTCCTCCGCCTTCCCGGCCTTCTGCGCCTTGGCGATCGCCGCCGCGAGCCCCTCCTGGGTGACCGAGATCTCGAGGAGCTTCTGCTCGTGCATCTGGAGCGAGCAGTCGCGGCCGCCGAGCGACACGCACCAGCTCCCGTTGCCGAGGAGCTGGATCTCGTTGTGCCGGGTCTGCTCGATGTTGAGCTCGATGAGGACGTTCTTGTTGTCGCCGACGCCGGTCGCCTTCACCTCGTTCAGCACCTCGCGCGTGAGCGCGGCGGCGTCCGCCGAGGCCTCGTCGATCTGCGCCTTGGTCGGGGTCTTCACCGGGAGGAGCGACGCGCCGAGGATGCGCTGGCCCTTGCCGCCGCCGCCGCCGATGGCCTTCAGGCGGATGCGGCTCTGCGGGAACTTCTTGAACATGTCGGCGACCTCGCGCCGGACCTGCTCGCCGAGCTCCTCGATCGTGTAGAGGTCGAGGCCCTTCGCGTAGGACGCCGCGAGGACGTGGTCGGCGAGCGCGGTCAGCGGGAGCTTCGCGTTCGAGACGACCTTGTCGTCGAGCGCGAGGTCGTGGGCCCTGGCGACGGCGAGGATCGCCTCGCGCGTCTTGTGCTTCGTCACGAGCGTGCGGGCGGTCACGTCGTTCACGCCGGGAGTCGTCGAGACGCCGACCTCGACCGCGGTCCGCTTCGCCTCGTCCTTCTTGCCGGCGCGCGCCTGCGTCACCGAGTTCGGGCCGATGAACTTGAGGCCCGCCCGCTCGAGCGTCGCGACGAACTCCTCGTCCTCGGCCATGAAGCCGTAGCCCGCGAAGACGGAGTCGTACCCGTTGTCCTTCGCGATCTGGACGATCTGGTTCATGCGCTCGACGCGCTCTTCCTTGGTCGCGCCGGTGTAGTCCGGGACGCGGTGCACGCGGCCGCGTGTCGGTGAGCTGCCGGAGCTCGGGCGCGAGCGCGTTCGCGTAGACGATCGAGTCCTTCTCGGAGAGCAGGATCCCGTAGTGCGTGATCCCCATCTCCTCGAAGACGTCCATCGCCTCCTTGCGGATGGGGCCGCGGCAGACGATGAGCGGCTTCAGGTCCTCGCACGCGAAGGAGCGCGCCCACGCCGAGCTCGACCTGCCGAGGCGGCGGTCGCGGTGGGTGAGCGGGTTGTCCTTGTACCAGTCCATGGTGGTGGCCATCGGTTCGTCTCCAGGTTGATGCGACGCCGGGGAGAGGGCTGCCGCGTTGCTAGTGGAACTCGCGCTGCGGGCCGCCCATCGGCGACGGCTTGTAGTGGCGGAGGAAGAACTTGATGTTCTCGCCGAGCACCCGGCGGAGGTCGGTCGGCATGACGAGCGAGGAGATGGAGCCGAGCGTGAGCCCCTCCTTCGGGTTCATGAGCTCCTTCTCGTAGCGCCGGTTGAGCGCGGCCTCCTCGGCCTTGAGCCACTCCGCCGCTTCCTTGTCGGCGTCCTTCTTCGCCGCGGCCGAGTCCATGCCCGCGGCGGTCCGCGTCGCCACGCCCTTCTTCACGAGCTCGGCGGCCTGGCCGCGGATCTTCCTGAGCTCGTCCTTGTAGACGAACTCCTTGCCGGCGGGGCCCATCACGGCGAGCCGCGTGGTGGGCAGCGCGAGCACGAGATCCGCGCCGGTGGGGTAGTTGTTGTAGGAGGCGTAGGCGCCGCCGAACGCGTTGCGGAGGATGAGGAGGATGCGGGGCGTCCGGACGTCGACGATGGCGTCCAGCATCGAGCGGCCCGCCTGCACGATCCCGCGCGTCTCCTGCTCGCGCCCGGGGAGGAAGCCGGTCGTGTCCTCCATGAAGATGATCGGGATGTTGTAGATGTTGCAGAACCGCACGAACCTCGCGATCTTCACGGCGGAGTCGCAGTCGATCTGGCCCGAGGCGACGGCGCTGTTGTTCGCGACGAAGCCGACCACGTGCCCGCCGAGGCGGCCGAACGCGGTGACGACCTCCTTCGCGCGCTCCGGCTGGATCTCGAAGTAGTCGCCGTAGTCGCAGACCTGCTGGATGATGATCGACACGTCGAACGGCGTGTTGAACCCGGTCGGCGAGTTGAACGCCTTCTTGAGGAGGGTGTTGATCTCCCAGGTCTTCCGGTCGATCGGATCGGTCGTCTCCTCGACCTGCGGCGAGACGGAGTTGTTGTCCGGCAGGTACCCGAGCAGCCGCACCGCCTGGCGGAGCGCGGCGAGCTCGTCGGCGACGGTGAGATCGGCGACGCCGGAGGCGCCGTGGATCTTGGGGCCGCCGAGCTCCTCGGGGGTGATGTCCTCGCCGAGGACCGACTTCACGACGCCCGGCCCGGTGAGGCCGAAGAACGTGTCGTTCGGCTGGATGACGAAGCTGCCCTGGCGCGGGAGGTACGAGCCGCCGCCGGCGTTGAAGCCGAACATGCACATGATCGACGGGACGACGCCGCTGATGCGGCGGAGCGCCGTGAACGCCTCGGCGTAGCCGTCGAGGCCGCCGACGCCCGCCGGCACGAACGCGCCGGCGCTGTCGTTCATCCCGATGAGGGGGATGCCCTTCTCGCCCGCGAGCCGGAACAGCCGGGCGAGCTTCGACCCGTTCGTCGCGTCGATGGAGCCGGCGCGGACGGTGAAGTCGTGGCCGTAGACCGCGACGTCGCGCCCGTTGATGTCGAGGACGGCCGTGACGAGCGAGGCGCCGTCGAGGTTCTTGCCCCAGTTCGAGAACAGGACGTTCGGGGTCTTGTCCGAGAGGACCCGGATCCGCTCCCACACCGTCATCCGGTTCTTCGCGTGCTGCTTCTCGACCTGGTCGATCGAGACCGACTTCACGGGACGCTGGAGGAGGTCGTACCCCTCCTTCATCGCCTCCTCGTACGGACCCGTCGTGCGCTGGATCTCGCCGGGGATGTTGAATTCGACCTTCTCCGGCGGATCGAGCGGGTTCGTGAGGATGGGCTTCAGCGTCTTCGTGGTCATGGCGCTCCTCGTCGGGAAGGTCGAAAAAAGCGCCAGATATTGACAAGTTCCCGGGCGACGGGCAAGGGGTTCGGCCGGCCTTCCGGGCGCGTTCTTGACGCATTCCCGCCGACGCGCTGCGTCGGCGCCGAGGCGCCCGCTGGGAGCCGATCGCGAACGGTTTCGCTGCGGGGCGCGGGCCTCAGGAGGCGCGGGAGCGCGTCCGGCGGCCGAGCCGGAGCGCCCGGCGAGAGAGCTCGGCGACCGTGCGGTGACCGAGCGCCTCGAGGAGCCCGTCCTCGGCGACGCCGGCGGCCTCCGCGAACGCGCGGCGCATGCCGGCGCCGACGGGGCACCGGACGTTCGGCTCGGCCGGGCTCGGGGAGAGCGGCCCCTCGCGCTCGACCGCGCGGTAGACCTCCGCGAGCGTGATCCGCTCCGGCGGGCGAGCGAGGCGGTAGCCCCCGGAGCGCCCCTCCCGCGCGTCCACCAGCCCGGCCGCGACCAGATCCCCGAGGATGCGCCTGAGGAACACGGCGTGCGTGTTGACGCTCGCGGCGACGTACGCGGACGGGTAGCCCTCGCGCGACTGCGCGAGCACGGCGAGCGCGTGCGCGGCCATCGCGAATCGTCCGGAGCCCACGAGCGACGTGTAATCCCGTGCGGATCGGGCGTCAACGCGCTCGCCCGCCGGACCGCCCGCCGCGCCGCCGGCAGGGGCCCTCCTCGCCGCCTGCTCGAGAGGCGCTGCGCCGGACCCGGGCCGGGGACCATGTTCTGCTCCATGAGCGACGACTATCGAGTGCGCGGCGGGGTCGGCGCGGAGCTCCACGGGATCGTGGGGCCCGCCCAGGTGGACGGTCGCGCCGACTGGACCCCGGTCTCGCGCGGCCGCGATCTGCTCGGCGAGATCGCGGCCCGGCTCGGCTCGGAGGTCGACCTGTTCAGGGCGGTGCTCGGCGTGCTCGCGCCGCTCGTCCGCGGCCCTCGACGGGGCGCCGCTCGGCGCGATCGTGTCGCGGCTGCCGCCGTCGTTCGCGCGCGAGCTCGCCGCCGCGGGCGCCGCGATCGGCGGGAACGTCCGGTCGCCGCGCGGCGCGGGCGACTACGTGCTCGACGTCTCGCGGATCATCCTCCAGCCGCCCTGGCGCGCCGCGACCCACGTCCGCGCGGTCTTCGCGGCGGTCCGGGCGGTGCTCCCGCGCGAGGACGCGGAGGCGGTGGCGGCCCGGCTCCCGCCGGACCTCGCCGAGCTCTGGCGGACGGCGCGCTAGGCTGCGTCGCGGGCGGCGGCTCGCGGCGCGGCAGCCGGACGGTGACGACCATCTCGCCGCCGGCCTCCCGGGCCGAGATCTCGCCGCCGTGGCCGCGGACGATCTCGCGGGAGATGTAGAGCCCGAGCCCGAGCCCGGACGCCTTCCGGCTGTGCTCGTCGGGCGGGCGGGAGAACGGCTCGAACAGGTGCGGGAGCACCTCCGGCGGCAGCGGCGGTCCCGAGTTCCGCACGGTGAGCGAGACCTCCGCGTCCTCGCCCGCGAGCTCGACCCGCACCGGGGTCCCCGGCTCGCCGTGGTCCACCGCGTTGGAGACGAGGTTCGAGGCGACCTGCTCGAGCCGATCGGGGTCCCACGCTCCCCGGAGGTCGGCGCCGGCGGCGGCGTCGATCACGATCTCGCGGTCGGGGTTCGCGGCGCGGAGCTCGTCCACGACCCGGGTGACCACCTGGACCAGATCCGCGTCGGTCCGGTGGATCGGGATGCCGTTGCCGAGGCGGGTGCGCGTGTAGCTGAGGAGGTCCGCGATGATCCGGCCCATGCGCCCCGCGGACGAGCGCATCCGCTCGACGGTGCGCGCCTGCCACCCCTCGAGCGCGCCGCGCTTCTGGAGCAGCGACGCCGACATGTGCACCGCGCCGAGCGGGTTGCGCAGGTCGTGCCCGACGACGCCGAGGATCGTGTCCACCGTGTGGCGCCGCCGCTCCGCCTCCTCCTCGATCCGCCGCGCGTGCTCCGCGGCGTCCAGCGTCGCGCGCACGAGCCGCTCGCGCTCGAGCAGGAGCGCCGCGCGATCGGCCGCGACGCGCAGGAGGAGCAGCGCGTCCCGGTCGAGCGCGCCCTCGCGCGTGCCGACGAGCAAGGCGCCGCGCGTCTCGCCGAGCGCGACCGGCGCCGTGGCCCCGAGGCGCGTGCCGGCCGGGAAGGGTGGGCCCGGATCGGGCGCGAGCCGCACCCCCCCGGTCGTGAGCGCCTCCGCCGCGAACCCGGTCTCGACCCGCTCCGGCGTCCCCTCGTCGAGCCCGACGCCGGCCGCGATCTCGAGGTGACCGTCCGCCGCCACGAGGAGGACCGCGCACGACGCGGCGGGCAGCGCGTCCGCGAGCGCGCCGACGAGGCGGACGGGCGCACGCTCTCCCGCGTCGACCGAGAGCAGGCGGTGGAGCCCCTCGTGCAGGCTCCCCGTCGCACAGTCGGCTCGCGGCGCACGATCGCCCTCCACCTCGTGGTCCGCCATCCCGGCATCGTGGAGGCGCTCGGGGGGACCGGGAACCCCCCGCGTGGCGCCCGCGCCGTCTCGACGCGCCCCGGCAAAACGGCGGCGGAAATCGAGCAGATCGGGGCGCGGCGCGGGCCGCCCGGATGCTGGACGGGGCGGTTGCGGCGCGGGTATGTTGCGGCCCCGCGGAGCGCTCCGATCGCGGCCGACCCGGCCCGGGGAGAGACGCTCCGGCCCCGCCGGCCGAGCGGCAGCCCGGGACCATCCAGGGAGTCAGACATGGCGAACAAGAAGAGCTGGCTCGAGGGGACGTACGGCAAGGCCGTGAAGAAGGCGCCGGAGCGGCGCTCGAAGTTCGAGACCTCCTCCGCCATCCCCGTCCAGCCGATCTACGACGCCTCCGACGTGAAGCCCGGGCTCGACGACCGGCTCGCGCTCGCGGGCGAGTACCCGTTCACGCGCGGCGTGCAGTCCACCATGTACCGGGGCCGCTTCTGGACGATGCGGCAGTACGCCGGGTTCGGGTCCGCCGAGGAGTCGAACAAGCGGTACCACTACCTGCTCAAGGCGGGGCAGACGGGGCTCTCCGTCGCGTTCGACCTCCCGACGCAGATGGGGCGCGACTCCGACCACCCGCGCGCGCGGGGCGAGGTCGGCAAGGTCGGCGTCGCCATCGACTCGATCCAGGACATGGCGACCCTGCTCGACGGGATCCCGCTCGGCACGGTGTCCTCGTCGATGACCATCAACGCGACGGGCGGCATCCTCCTCGCGCTCTACCAGGCGGTGGGCGAGAAGCAGGGCGTCGCCCCCGCGGACCTCCAGGGCACGATCCAGAACGACATCCTGAAGGAGTACGCGGCGCGCGGGACGTACATCTACCCGCCGGAGCCGTCGCTGCGGCTCATCACCGACATCTTCGCGTACACGGCGAAGGTGATGCCGAAGTGGAACCCGATCTCCATCTCGGGCTACCACATCCGCGAGGCGGGCTCGACCGCGGTGCAGGAGGTCGCGTTCACGCTCGCCGACGGCATCGCCTACGTGGACGCGGCGGTGAAGGCCGGGCTCGACGTGGACGTCTTCGCGGGCCGGCTCTCCTTCTTCTTCAACGCGCACAACGACCTCCTCGAGGAGGTGGCGAAGTTCCGCGCGGCGCGGCGCCTGTGGGCCCGCATCATGAAGGAGCGGTTCAAGGCGAAGGACCCGCGCTCCTGGATGCTGCGGTTCCACACGCAGACCGCCGGCTCCATGCTGACCGCGCAGCAGCCGGAGAACAACGTCGTCCGCGTCACGCTCCAGGCGCTCGCGGCGGTGCTCGGGGGCACGCAGTCGCTGCACACGAACTCGCGCGACGAGGCGCTCGGGCTCCCGACGGAGGACTCGGCGCGCATCGCGCTGCGCACCCAGCAGATCATCGCGAACGAGTCCGGCGTCGCCGACGTCATCGATCCGCTCGGCGGCAGCTACGTCATCGAGTCGATGACCGACGAGATCGAGGGCCGCGCGCAGGAGTACATCCGCAAGATCGACGAGATGGGCGGGATGGTGCAGGCCATCTCGAAGGGCTACGTGCAGCGCGAGATCCAGGAAGCCGCCTACGCCTGGCAGAAGAAGGTCGAGGCGAAGGAGCAGGTCGTCGTCGGCGTGAACGCCTTCAAGGCGGACGACCCGCCCGTCACGGTCATGAAGGTGGACCCCGTGCTCGAGGAGCGGCAGGTCGCTCTCGCTCCGGAAGTTCCGCGCGGCCCGCGACGGGACGGTGACGAAGCAGGCGCTCGAGGCGGTCCGCGCCGCGGCGAAGGGCAAGGAGAACCTGATGCCGCCGATCCTCGCCGCGGTGAAGGGCCAGGCGACGCTCGGCGAGATCTCGGACGTGCTGCGGGAGGTCTTCGGCGAGTACCGCGAGACGGTGGTACTCTGATCTTCCGGTGAGCGACGAGAAGCCGAAGCCCGCGGCGGCCGAGCGGCCAGCGCCGGCAGGCGGACCGCCGAAGCTGGAGCGGGTCCCGGCCGGCTACAAGCCGCCGCCGACCGTGCGGCCCGCGGCGCCCGCCGCCACGCCGGTCCCGGTCCCCGCCGCGTCGCCGCCGGCGAGTGCACCCGCCCCCGGAGCACCCCCGCGCGCGCCCACGTCCTCCTACGGCCTCGCCGCCCGCGAGGTCGGCGCCGACGCCGCGATCGCGGCGGGCCTCTCGCACGAGGGGACGCTCGCGAGGGAGAGCAGCTTCGCGGTGTTCGCGCTCGCCGCGGGGATGCAGGCGACGGGACGGCTCACGTTCGAGCAGGCGAGCCGGTCCTATCGGCTCGCGTTCCGGCGCGGGACCGTCGAGCACGCGGCGTCCACGGATCCCGAGGACGAGCTCGGCCGCTTCCTGGTGCGCAGGGGCGCGCTCGCGGCGGACGCGCTCGCCAGGGCGGAGGCGGCGAAGGGCGCGCTCGGCGGGGATCTCGTCTCGGCGCTCATCTCCGGGCGAGCCGTGAACCCGGCCGACATCGCGGGGCTCCTGCAGGAGCACGGGGCGCTGCTCGTCCAGCGATCCCTCGCGCTCGAGGAGGGCGGCTGGTCGTGGGAGCCCCAGGCGGCGCCGCCGCCCGGCGCCTTTCCCCTCGGCCCTCCGTTCACGATGCTGTGCGCGGCCGCCCGCGCGCTCGACCTCGCGACGCTGGTCCGGCGCCTCGGCGACCGCGCCGACCGCGCCGCCGCGCGGAGCGGGGGACGGGTGCGGATCGAGGACCTGCGGCTCACGGCGCAGGAGGCCCGGGTCGCGGGACAGTTCGATGGCACGCGCAGCCCCGCCGAGCTCGCGGCGGCGAGCCCCGCCGACGCGCTCGTCGTGATGCGGCTCGCGCTGCTGCTCGGGGATCTGCAGCTCCTCGCGTTCGGCGCCCGGCGAGAGGTCGCCGTCGTGAAGCCGGCGGCGACGGCGGCGACGGCCCCCTCTCCCCAGCCCTCTCCCCCGCCCGCGACCTCGACCTCGACCTCGACCTCGACCTCGACCGCGACCGCGACCTCGGCGGCCCCCTCTCCCCAACCCTCTCCCCCGCTTCGCGGGGGCGAGGGAGGATCGCCTGCGGCCAAGCGGCCCCCGGCGCCGCCCGCACCCCACGCGAAGCCCGCCGCGATCCCGGCGCCGGCCGCACCCCACGCGAAGCCCGCCGCGACCCCGCCGCCCGCGCCCGCGAAGGCCGTCGCGCTCGACAAGGCCTCGCTCGACGCCCTCGTGGCCCGCATCGTCGACGCCGACCACTTCACCGTCCTCGGCGTCCCCCAGGACGCGCCGGTCTCGCAGATCAAGCTCGCGTTCTTCCAGCTCGCGAAGGCCTACCACCCGGACGCGGTCCCGACCGACGCGGCGCCCGAGGTGAAGAAGCTCTGCGCCGACGTGTTCGCGAAGATCAGCGAGGCGTGGTCGGTGCTCGGGAACGACGCCGCGCGGGTCGAGTACCTCGACGCGCTGAAGAGCGGCGGCACGGCCGAGGTGGACGTGCTGGCCATCTTCAAGGCGGAGAACACCTTCCAGGCCGCGACGATGCTCGTGAAGGCGCGCAAGTACGAGGACGCGCTCAGGGGCTTCGACGAGGCGATCGCGCTGAACCCGGACGAGCCCGAGTTCTCGATGTGGAAGGCCTGGTGCGAGTTCATCCTCGCCGCCGACAAGCGCAAGCAGCACGGCCTCGCGTCCGCCGCCATCCAGGCCGCCCTGACCCGGAACCCGCGCTGCGCGCAGGGCTACCTGTTCCTCGGACAGATGGCGAAGATCGTCGGCGACGTCGCGCTCGCGGAGAAGCAGCTGCGGCGCGGTCTCCAGGTCGTCCCCGACAGCACCGACCTGCAGCGCGAGCTCAGGTACCTCCGGAAGTAGGCCCATGCCCGCCCCCACGAACCCGAAGAAGCGCGCGCTCATGCCGTCGTCCAAGCTCCGCAAGGCGCTCCGCGCCGCCGGCCACCACCTCCCGGTGGTGGTGCAGGTCGGGAAGGAAGGCGTCAGCGACGCGGTGGTCCGGCAGCTCGACGAGCAGCTCACGGTCCACGAGCTCGTGAAGGTCCGGATCGGCGGCGAGAGCCCCGAGGATCGGTTCGAGGCGGCGGACCGGCTCGGCTCGTCGACCCGCGCGCACGTCGCGCAGGTGCTCGGTCGGACGGTGCTCGTCTACCGGCGCCGGCCCGAGAACCCGAAGTACGAGCCCTGACGCCCGGCGACGCTCCCGCGCCCCGCGAAGCGGGGCGTGGCGCGCAGCACGAGCAATCGCTCCCTCGCCCCGCGAAGCGGGGAGAGGGTAGGGAGAGGGGCAGCACGCCGGCGCGGCGCACCTTCCGCCGCACCCCGACGTCGGACCTCAGTGGAGATCGTGATCGCCGCTGACGTCGGCGTCGGCGGGCGGCGGAGGGTCGGACCGGCGACGCGCGGCGTCGAGGTCCTCCTGGTCGGCGAGGCCCTTCTCGAGCAGCACCGTCTCGGCGACCTCCGTGCGGGCGACCGCGCTCGAGATGTCGTGCTCGGCTGCCTCGAGCCGCGACGCGAGCATCTCCACGCGGCTCGACAGCGTCGCGACCTCGCCGAGCAGCGAGCGGACGCGCCGGGCGAGGAGCAGCGAGGCGACCGAGAGGCCGGCGAGCGCGGCGGCAGGGAGCCAGTCCATCGAGCTATCATGCTAGCGGCCCCGGAGGGGGGGTTCAAGGCACGCTTCGAGGTGGCGCCCATGGGGGACGCCGCAAGGTATCCTCCCCCCGGTGGCCCGCCTGAACGTGACGCTCGCGGTGAAGCGGCTCATCCGCGACGTCGCGACTCGCCTCCCCGAGCTCTCCCACGTGCGCGCGGCGCGGGTGCTCGTGGTCGCGGGCGAGGCGCGCCGGGCCTCCCGCGCCACCATCCGGCCGGCCCACTTCCCGGAGACGCGGAAGCGCACCGGCGCCGGCGCGCGGGAGAAGCCGCTCATCCGCGTGAAGGGCCGGAAGATGCTGTACGTCGTGACCCTCCGGCCGCTCTGGTTCCTCGAGTCGACCGCGCGCGAGCGCATCGGCACGATCCTCCACGAGCTCTACCACGCGTCCACCCGCTTCGACGGCACGCTCCACCGCGGGCGGCGGCACTCGCGCCTGCCGCTCGCCGTGTACAACCGCCGCATCCGCGTGCTGCTCGATCGCTACCTCGCGGTGGCGCCGGACGAGCTCGTCGCGCCGTTCTCCGCGCACGGCGTCGTGCGCGCGCGGATGTGGCTCGAGCGCCCCGCGGGGTCCTACCCCGGGGAGGCCTACCGCGGCAGGCGCGTCTACACGGAGCGGCAGCTCTTCTACGGTCCGGTGCGGATGATCACGCGCCGGGCCCGGAGGGAGCGGTAGCGGAGCCCTCGACGGCCGCGTGCAGCGTCTGGCCGTGCGCGTCCATCGTCACGATCGCGGGGAAGTCCGTCACCTCGACGTCCCAGATCGCGTCCGTCACGCCGAGCTCGTCGAGCAGGTGGACGCCGTGCACCCGCGTCACGCGCCGCGCGAGCGTCACGGCGAGGCTCCCGGCGGCGTGGAGGTAGACCGCGCCGTGCTCGCGCAGCGCCGCGAGCGTCCGCGGTCCCATGCCGCCCTTCCCGATGATCCCGCGGACGCCGTAGCGGGCGATGACCTCGGCCTGCCACGGCTCCTCGCGCAGCGACGCCGACGGTCCCGCCGCGACGAAGCGCCACCCTCGCGTCGAGGCGTCGTGCGCGACGACCGGGCCGCAGTGGTAGACGAAGCGGCCCTCGACGAGCCCCTTCACGTGGGGGTCGAGCCGCGCCGCGAGGAGGCGGTGGGCCGCCTCGCGGGCCGTGACGAGGCGCCCGGAGACGAGGACCTCGTCGCCGACGTGGAGCGCGCGGATCCGGTCCGCGGTGACGGGGAGCTCGATGTGGATCGCCACGGGGGTACCTCGTGCGCCTCGCCGGGTCGTCCGGCGAGCGGGCTCAGGTGAGGACCATCCGGGCCGCCGCGCGCCGAGCCAGGCCCGGAAACGCTCGTTGCGCGGTGGGCGGCAGGCGCCCTATCTCCATGCGGGTCATGGGGGAGGTCCGATCGACATGAAGGTTGCGATCCTGACGGGCGGTGGCGACTGCCCAGGTTTGAACGCGGTCATCCGCGCGGTGGTCAGGCGGGGCGAGGTCCACGGCTTCGACCTCGTGGGGATCCGCGACGGGTGGCGAGGCCTCGTCGAGGCGAGCCTCTTCCGGCTCACGCGGGACGCGGTGTCGGGCATCCTCCACGTCGGCGGCACGATCCTCGGCACCTCCCGGACGAACCCTTTCAAGCGGGAGGGCGGCGTCGAGGCGGTCTTCCGGACCCTCGAGCAGAACGACATCCAGGCGGTGGTCGCCATCGGCGGCGAGGACACGCTCGGCGTCGCGAAGAAGCTCCACGACAAGGGGATGAAGGTCGTCGGGGTCCCGAAGACGATCGACAACGATCTCTCCGGGACGGACTACACCTTCGGGTTCGACACCGCGGTCGGGGTCGCGACGGAGGCGATCGACCGGCTCCACTCCACCGCCGAGGCCCACGGCCGCGTGATCGTGTGCGAGGTGATGGGCCGCCACGCGGGGCACATCGCGCTCCACAGCGGGCTCGCCGGCGGCGCCGACGTGATCCTCGTCCCGGAGCGCCCGATCAACCTCGAGCAGGTCGCCGAGTACGTGATGCGGCGGCAGGCCCGCGGGAAGCGGTTCTCCATCATCGTCGTCGCGGAGGGCGCGCAGCTCGAGCGAGGGAAGGACGAGACCATCGCGGGCGACCTCGACGAGTTCGGTCACGTGCGGCTCGGCGGGATCGGCGCGTTCCTCGCGCGGGAGATCGAGCGCCGGACGCAGATCGAGTCGCGGGTGACGGTGCTCGGGCACATCCAGCGCGGCGGCACGCCCACCGCGCGCGACCGCGTGCTGGGCACCCGCTACGGCGTGTTCGCCGCCGATCTGGTCCGGGACGGGCGCTGGGGCATGATGGCCGCGCTCCACGGGGACGACATCGTCGCGGTCTCGCTCGACGAGGCGACGAAGGCGCTGCACCTCATCGACCCCAAGCTGTACGAGATCGCCGAGATCTTCTTCGGGTAACCTGGGCCGGTGAAGCACGAGCTCCGCCTCCCTCTCACCGTCCAGGGCCGGCTCGATCGCGCCCTCGCGGACGCGCTCGGGCTCGGCCGCGCGCCCCTGAAGCGCGCGTTCCAGCTCGGCGACGTGCGCGTCGGCGGCCGCCGCGCCCGCGCGAGCGACCCCGCCGTCCCGGGCGCGAAGGTGGAGCTCGAGCTCGAGCCGCCGGCGGGCCCCCCCGCGCCGGAGCCGGGCGCGCGGCTGCGCGTGCTCGTCGAGCACCCCCGGCTCCTCGTGGTGGACAAGCCGGCCGGCGTGGCGGTCCACCCGCTCGCGCCGGGGGAGGGCGGCACCCTCGCGAACGCGGTCGCCGCGCGGTACCCCGAGTGCACCGGCGCCTCGCCGGATCCGCGCGAGGGCGGGGCGGTGCAGCGGCTCGATCTGGAGACGAGCGGGTGCCTGGTGTTCGCCCGCGACCCGGAGGCGTGGCAGGAGCTCCACGAGGCGCTGCGCGACCGGCGGGTCGAGAAGCTCTACCTCGCGCTCGTCTCCGGCCGCGTCGCGGCGGGGGGCGTGCTCTCCGTCCCGCTCGCGCAGCGCGGCGGGCGCTCGCTGCCGGCGCCGGACGACCTCGCGGCGGAGCGGCTCAGGGCGAAGGGGGCGAGCGTCCGGCCCGCGGAGACGCACTACGACGTCGAGCGGGCGTTCGACCGGTTCACCCTGCTCCGCGTCCGGATCGTGACGGGCGTGACCCACCAGATCCGCGCGCACCTCGCGTACCTCGGGCACCCGGTCGCGGGCGACGTGGCCTACGGCGGGGAGGCCGCGGCGGTGCCGGGCCTGCCGCGCCAGTTCCTCCACGCGTGGCGGCTCGCGCTCGACGCGCCCGGCGGGGGGCGCGTCGAGGCGGAGAGCCCGCTGCCGCCCGAGCTGGAGCGCTTCCTCGCCGGGCTGGCGTGAGCGCCCGGCGCGGGCCCGGCTACTGCTTCAGCCCGGCGACCTTCGCGACCTCGGCCGCGAGGTTCTCCTGCTTCTTCTCGAGCCCCTCGCCGAGGACGAACCGGGCGAACCGGCGGATCTGGATGTTCTCGCCGATCTTCGCGATCGCGTCGGTGAGGACCTCCTGGATCTTCTTCTTGTCGTCCTTCACGAAGAGCTGCTCGAGCAGGCAGTTCGTCTCGTAGAACTTCTCGAGCTTGCCCGTCGCGATCTTCTCGAGGATGGCCTCGGGCTTCTTCTGATCGCGCATCTGCGCCTTCGCGATCTCGAGCTCCTTCGCCACGACGTCGGCGGGGACCTCCTCGCGGCGGACCCAGGTCGGCGCGGCGGCGGCGATCTGCATCGCGATGTCCTTCACGAGCGCCTGGAAGCCGTCGGTGCGCGCGACGAAGTCGGTCTCGCAGTTCACCTCGACGAGGACGCCGATCTTGCCGCCCATGTGGATGTAGCTCGCGACCGCACCCTCGGTCGCGGCGCGGGAGGACTTCTTCGCCGCCGCGGCGAGCCCCTTCTTCCGGAGGAGCTCCTCGGCCTTCGCGAAGTCGCCGCCGGCCTCGCCGAGCACCTTCTTGCAGTCCATCATCCCGGCCCCGGTCTTCTCCCGGAGCTCCTTCACGAGCTGTGCGCTGATCTCGGCCATGGATTCTCTCCCCTTCGGTAAAAGTGTGGGCGGGCCCGTGGGCCCGCCCGGAATCGACTCGCTCGCCGTCCCGCGGCCGGTGGCCGCGACCGGGAGCTACTGCTTCGTGGCCTCGGGCGCCGCCCCGGAGCGGCCGGGGTCACGTCGCCCTTGCGGACGACCTCGACGTGGGCGCTCGCGGCGGCGCGGTCCTCGCGCGGCTCGCGCGGCGGCCGGCGATCGCGGCGGTCCCTGCGGTCGCGGCGGTCCTTGAGCCCGCGCTCGCTCGCGGCGTCGCGGTCGTCGCCGCGCTCTTCCTGCGCGCCGTGCTCGGCGACCCACGCGCCGTACCGGGCGCGGCCCTCGAGGCAGGCCTCGGCGACCTTGCCGGTGAAGAGGCGGATCGAGCGGATCGCGTCGTCGTTCCCCGGGATGACGTAGTCGATGCCCTCGGGATCGCAGTTCGTGTCGACGACCGCGACCACCGGGATGCCGAGCCGGTTCGCCTCGTGGACCGCGATGTGCTCCTTCTTCGTGTCGATCACGAAGACCGCGGACGGGAGGCGCGCCATCTCCTTGATGCCGCCGAGGTTCTTCTCGAGCTTCTCGCGCTCGCGCTCGAGCGCGGCGACCTCCTTCTTCGGGAGGCGCTCGTAGGTGCCGTCGGCCTTCATCTTGTCGATGGTCTTCAGCCGCTCGATGCCCTGCTTCACGGTCTTGAAGTTCGTGAGCGTGCCGCCGAGCCAGCGGTTCGTGACGAAGAACATCCCGGAGCGGGACGCCTCCTCGCGGACCGCGTCCTGCGCCTGCTTCTTCGTGCCGACGAAGAGGACCGTGCCGCCCTTCGCCGCCGCGTCCGAGACGAAGCGGAGCGCGCCGCGGGCGAGGCCGACGGTCTTCTGCAGGTCGATGATGTAGATGCCGTTGCGGGCGCCGAAGATGTACGGCTTCATCTTCGGGTTCCAGCGCTTCGTCTGGTGCCCGAAGTGGACGCCCGCCTCGAGGAGCGCCTTCATCGTGATGGCGGTGCCGCTCGTGCTGAGCGCGGCGGCCATCGCTTCGCCCTGCGGTGCGCTCTGCTGCGGCGCGGCCGCCTCGGGGGCGGGGGTGGGCTGCGGGGTGGGCTGCGGGTCCTGCGTCTCCTGCGTCGTTTCCATGTGGTGTTCTCCGGTTGATGTTCCGCCACTCCCGATTTCCACGAGCGCGCCGAAGTCCCGCGATCGTTCGTTCGCGGGAGCACCGGGGCGCGCCGATGCAGGGAGTGTGAGTATTTGACTCCTCCGTCCTCGCGGACGGACCACCGCGCACGTAACCGCGTGGGGGACGGTCACTTAACACACGGGACGGGTGTCCGCAAGGCGCCCGTACGGCCCGGTCCGCGGCCCGAATCTGGCGTTCCTCCGCGGGGTTGCGGCAGTTCGGCCCTAGCGCCTGCGCCTCCACCAGGAGAGCTGCACGATCTCGCCGCCGTAGCCCGCCCACGCGACCGGCCGCGGGCTCCCTCCGGGGCAGGCGTGGCGGGCGAGCGCCTCGCCGATCAGGAGGTCCCCGGAGCCGCAGTCGGGGCAGCGGAAGGAGGCGAGCGAGCGCTCCCAGCCCGCCCTCCGTCGCGCGACGCGCACCTCGCCGAAGAGCCCCCGCGCCCGGTAGGCCTCGAGCTCGGCGATCTCGGCCGCCTCGCCTCCCTTCGCCCGCTCCGCGTCGGCGCGCGCGAGCGCCGCGCACGCGGGGCACGGGCCGATCCCGCCGCTCCGCGCGCAGGCGACGAGGACGCCGTCCTCGGACTCGCGCTCCCACTCCTCGCGCGCGTCCACCTCGACGAACGGGACCTGGGCCGCGGCGAGCGCCGCCTCCTTCGCCGGGTCCACCGCGTGGGTCACGCGCGCCTCGATGGCGAGCGCGGCCCGCCCGCGGTGGACGACGAGCACGTCCGCGCGGAGCGCGCCGACCGCGCCCTCGCCCGTGGCCGCGTCGCCGAGCGCGGCGAGGTCGAGGGAGCGCGGGCGCCGGCACGCGGGGCAGCGCGCGACGAGCGAGACGCGCAGGGCTCCCGCGAACGCGCTCGCGCACAGCGCGAGGAGCCGCTCCTTGGCGTCGAGGTGGAGCGCCGTCTCCGGCGAGGTGAGGGGGCAGCGCGACCCTGGGAGGTGCGCGAAGTGGGGGACGCGCACCCGGCCGAGGTGCGGGACGAGCTCCTCCCCGCAGCCGAGGCACGTGAACGGCGCTCGGCGGCGGCGGTCGGCGGCGGCGAGCCTCGCGGCGCGGACCTTCCGGCCCGCGCGATCGAAGGCCCATCTCAGCGTGGGGGCACTCGCCTTCGGCTCGCGCCCCCCCGAACCCCCCACTCGCTCTGGTGCAGCCTCATCCGGCTGCACCTGCGCTCGTCTCAGCGTCGCGGCGCCCGTCCCCCTCACGGGGGCCTGCGGCGCGGGAGCGTTCGGGGTAGGCCTACGCCTTCCAGGCACGAGGAGGCTCCATGGCGCTCGAGGTGGGGAAGAAGGCCCCGGAGTTCGCGCTCGAGGACGAGGCGGGCAACGTGGTGAAGCTCTCGGACTTCAAGGGCAAGCGCGTCGTCGTCTTCTTCTACCCGAAGGCGATGACGTCGGGTTGAACGCAGGAGGCCAGCGACTTCCGTGACGAGGTCGACGCGTTCCGAAGGAAGAAGGTCGTCGTGATCGGGATCTCGAAGGACCCCCCGGCGGCCCAGAAGAAGTTCAAGGACAAGTACGAGCTCCCGTTCCCGCTCCTCTCCGACGAGGACACCGAGGTGCAGAAGGCCTGGGGCGTCTGGAAGGAGAAGAACATGTACGGCAAGACGGTCATGGGGACGGAGCGGACGACGGTCATCGTGGGGCCCGACGGGAAGGTCGAGCGGGTCTTCCCGAAGGTCAAAGTGGAAGGACACGTCGCGAGCGTGCTCGAAGCGCTGTAGAAGAGCGCCGTGAGCTCCAAGCGCGATCTCCGCCGCGACCAGGTCGACGCCGCCGTGCTCGAGGTGCACGGCCTCGTCCACGACCAGGGCTGGCTCGCGGACCGCGCGCTCGAGCGCGCCCTCCGGCGCGACCGGGGCCTCTGGGCCCAGGAGCGGCGCGCGGTCGCGGAGGCGGTCTACGGGATCGTCCGCTGGCAGGGGCAGCTCGACGCGCTCCTCGGCGGCCGGCCCGGGCTCGCGGAGCGGTACGCGGCCTGGCTCGCGCGGTTCGGCGGCGTCCCGGCGGCCGAGGCGGCGCGCCGGCTCGGCGTCGCGCCCGCGCGGCTCGCGGCGCTGGAGGCGGCGGACGCGCGGATCGCGGCGGTGGCGGACCCCGTCGACCGGCTCTCGCTCGAGGCGTCGCTCCCGCGCTGGATCGCGGCGCGGTTCGCGGCGCAGCTCGGGGTCGAGGAGGCGCGGGTGCTCGGCCGGGCGCTCAACGAGCGCGCGCCCCTGACGATCCGGGCGAACGCGCTCGCGGGCGACCGCGGCGGAGCTCCGCGGCCGCCTCGCCGGCGAGGGGGTGAACGCGGAGCCCACCCGCTGGTCGCCGTGGGGCCTCGTCCTCGACGGTCGCGAGAACGCGTTCTCGCTCCCGTCCTTCCGCGCCGGGATGTTCGAGATCCAGGACGAGGGCAGCCAGCTCATCGCGCTCGCGTGCGGCGCGCGGCCGGGCTGGACCGTCGTCGACGCGTGCGCCGGCGCGGGCGGGAAGGCCCTCGCGCTCGCGGCCGAGATGCGGAACAAGGGGTCGCTCCACGCGCTCGACTCCGACGCCGAGCGCCTCGAGGAGGCCCGCCGTCGCGCCCGGCGCGCCGGGGTGCACAACCTCCGCGCGCGCCCGATCCCGGCCGGGCCGGAGGCGGACGCGGAGCTGCAGGACCTCGCGGGGAAGGCGGACGTCGTCCTCGTGGACGCTCCGTGCAGCGGGCTCGGGACCCTCCGCCGCAAGCCCGACGCCCGCTGGCGGCTCGGGCCGGAGGACCCGGCGCGCTTCGCCGGCGATCCAGCGCACCCTCGTCCGCCGGTTCGCGGCGCTCCTCAAGCCCGGCGGGCGGCTCGTGTACGCGACCTGCTCCATCGGCCCGACCGAGAACGACGAGGTCGCCGACTTCGCGGTGCGCGAGGCCGGCCTCAGGCCGGCGCCGATCGCGCCGCTGCTCGGGGAGGAGCGCGCGCGCTCGCTCGGCGCCGGGGAGGCGCGGCTCAGCCTCTTCCCCCACCGGCACGGCACGGACGGCTTCTTCGTCGCGACGTTCGAGAGACCGAGCTGAGCGGAGTGAGGTCCAGGTCCGGGTGCGGGTCCAGCAGGAGGAGCGGTGCCGGAGCTTCCCGAGGTCGAGATCGCGGCGCGGAACCTGCGCGCGTGGACCCGCGGGCGGCGCATCGTCCGGGTCGAGGCGGCCCGCGGCGCCGCGTACGTCTTCCGGCCCTCGACCCCGGGGGTGCTGGCGCGCGCGCTCGAGGGCGCGCGCTTCGGCGAGATCCGGAGGATCGGGAAGCAGCTCCTCGTCCGGCTCGAGCGGCGCGGCGAGCCCGTCGGCCTCCTCGCGCACCTCGGCATGACCGGCAAGTGGCTCCGGCGCGCCGAGTCCAATCCCCCGACCCGGTTCTCCCGCGCCCGCTTCCACCTCGACGGCGGCGAGGTCCTCCACTTCGACGACCTCCGCCTCTTCGGGCGGCTGCGGATCGTCCCGGGCGCGCGGTTCGAGGAGGTGCCGGAGGTGGCCGCGCTCGGCCCCGATCCGCTCGACGCCGGCGTGGACCCGGCGCGGCTCGCGGCCGGGCTCGCGCGGTCCCGCCTGCCGGTGAAGGTCCGGATCATGGACCAGGCGCTCCTGCCCGGCGTCGGGAACATCCAGGCGTCGGAGGCGCTCTTCCGCGCGCGGATCGACCCGCGCCGCCCGGGCCCGTCGCTCGGGCCGCGCGAGGTGCGCGCGCTCGCCGCCGCGATCGTCGCGTCGATCCGCGAGACCATCGCGCGCTCGGAGGGGCCCGAGATCACCTACGTCGAGGAGCCCGGCGCGGAGAACCCGTTCCGGGTCTACGGGCAGGAGGGGGAGCCCTGCCCGCGCTGCGGGCGCGCGGAGGTCCTCCGCGTCGTCCAGGCCCAGCGCTCGACGTTCTTCTGCCCGCGCTGCCAGTCGTAGCGGGGGGCACTCGCCTTCGGCTCGCGCCCGGCCCTCGCGCCGGTACGCCCCCCCGTCATAAGCTGGCCGCGATGCGCCCCGAGGACGTCGCCGCGCTGTCGGTCGCCGAGCTGCGCGCTCGGTTCCTCGACGCCGGCCGGCCGCTGCCCGCCGGCTGCGAGGCGGCGCTCGAGGCCGACGCCCGCGCGGGCGCCCGCGAGGTGCTCCGGCTCGTGCGCAAGCGGCGCGCCGACAACCGCGCCGAGGGCCAGCGGCTCCGGCACCTGCTCCGCTACGAGGGCGAGCTGTGGGAGCGCGGCGTCGTGCACGTCGCGGGCGTGGACGAGGCCGGCATGGCGCCGCTCGCCGGCCCGGTCGTGGCGGGGGCGTGCATCCTGCCGCCCGACTACCGGCCGCGCGGCATCGACGACTCGAAGCAGCTCGATCGCGGCGAGCGCGAGCGCCTCGGCGAGGACATCCGGCGGAACGCCGTCTGCTGGGCGGTCGCCCGCGCCGAGGTCGAGGAGATCGATCGGCTCAACATCTACCGCGCCGGCCTCCTCGCCCTCACCCGCGCGGCGCGCGCGCTCTCCACCTGCCCGGACCACGTCCTCGTGGACGCGCGGAAGCTGCCGGAGCTGCCCCTCCCGCAGACGCCGATCGTGCACGGCGACGCGCTGTCGCTCACCATCGCGGCCGCGTCGATCCTGGCGAAGACCACGCGCGACGCGCTCATGGCCGAGCTCGACGTCGCGCACCCCGGCTACGGCTTCGCGCGCCACAAGGGGTACCCGACCGCCGAGCACTTCGACTCCCTCAAGCGGCTCGGGGCGTGCCCGATCCACCGCCGCTCCTTCCAGCCCGTGCGGGTGGCGCTCGGGCTCGCCGAGGTGCAGGGAGAGCTCTTCCCGCCGCCTCCCGAGGAAAGCGACATTTGACGCGGGGGGCGCCGGTGGATACAACCTCGCGGCGAGGACGAGCCCGACGGTGACCCCCGCCGCAGTCCCGGAGTCGAAGAGGCAGCACGGCGGGGTCGAGCGGCGCGTTCCCGGAGCGGGGATCTCCCCCGGCCCTGGGCGCCCCCCGATCCGGCGACCGCATGCACGACGACCCAGCCACGAAGCGCACCGGCAGACAGCACCCCGAACACGACGACGAGCACCGCGAACACCGGCTACCGCCCGGCCTCGCGCTCGACCCGCCCGACGATCCGCCCCCGGCGCATCCGCCGGAGATCGACGTCGACCGGCTCGATCCCGACGCGCTCAAGGTGATCGCGCGGCTCCGCGCGGTGCGCCACCAGGCGTACTTCGTGGGCGGGTGCGTGCGCGATCTCCTGCTCGACCGGACCCCGAAGGACTTCGACGTCGCGACCGACGCCCACCCCGGCGAGGTCCGCGCCATCTTCCGCAACTGCCGGCTCATCGGCCGCCGCTTCCGCCTCGCGCACGTCTACTTCCGCGGCGGGAAGGTCGTCGAGGTCGCGACCTTCCGGAAGAACCCCATCGACATCGCCGACGACGTGCCCGACGGCGGGGACCTGCTCATCACGCGGGACAACGTGTTCGGGACCGCCGAGGAGGACGCCGTCCGCCGCGACTTCACGGTGAACGGGCTCTTCTACGACGTCGCGAAGGGCGAGGTGATCGACTACGTCGGCGGCCGCCGGGACCTCGACGACCGCCGGATCGCGACCATCGGGGATCCCGAGATCCGGATGCGGGAGGACCCGGTCCGCGCGCTGCGCGCCGTCCGCTTCGCCTCCCGCCTCGGGTTCACGATCGAGCCCGACTGCTTCGAGGCGATGCGGCGCCACGCGAGCGAGCTCGCGCGCTGTGCTCCAGCGCGCCTGCTCGAGGAGACGTTCAAGATCCTGCGCTGCGGCGGGTCCGCGCGCGCGTTCGAGCTCCTGCGCGCGTGCGGCGCGCTCCCGGTCGTGCTGCCCGCGCTCGGCGCGGCGCTCGACCAGTGGGACGAGCCGCGGCGCCGGAGCTTCTTCGCGCACCTCGGCGCGCTCGACCGGCTCGTCCGGTCCGGCGAGGACGTCTCGGAGGCGGTGCTCCTCGGCGCGCTCCTCATGCACCTCGGGGCCGACGCCGACGCGCTGCTCGGCTCCCTGATCGCGACCTCGCGCCTGCCGCGCAAGATCGCCGAGCGGGTGAAGCTCGCGCTCATCGCCCAGCGCTCCATCCGCGATCCGAACCGCAAGCGGCGCCGGCGCGGCGGCGGCCACCCGCAGCAGGGGGAGGCGCTCCAGCTGCTCCGGATCACCGCCGAGGCGACCGGCGAGGGCGGGGAGGCGCTCGAGCGGTGGAGCGCCGCGGCGCGGCAGGACGGCCCGCCCCAGGCGCAGCCACAGCCACACCGCCGCGCGGCTCCGACCGGCGCCCTCGTGGTCGACGGCCCGAGGGGCCGCGCCGAGCCGGACCCGGCCGGGGACGAGGCGGAGGCCGACGACGGCGATGCCGACGCCGACGCCGATTCCGAGGCGCGCGTCGAGCGCGGGCACGACGGGATCCGCACGGTCACCATGGGATCCCGGGCCCCCGCCGCCGCCACCGACGGGCAGGGTCAGCGCCGCCGCAGGCGCCGCGGAGGCCGCCGTCGCAGGCGCCGCGGCGCGGGCGCACCCGCCGGCGGAGCGCCCCCGGCGGACGGCACCTGAGCCCGCGCGCCCGCCGCGGGCGGGTTCGGGTAACATCGTGGCCTCCCCGGCGCCGTTGAAAGAAGCGGCGGCGTCCGGTAGAAGCGCCGACATGCCCCCCGAGAAAAACGCCAAGCCGATCTACAAGCGCATCCTCCTCAAGCTCTCGGGCGAGGCGCTCATGGGGGAGGGCAAGTACGGCATCTCCACCAAGACGCTCTCGGCGATCGCACAGGACGTGAAGGACATCGCCGACCTCGGCGTCGAGGTGGCGCTCACGATCGGCGGCGGGAACATCTTCCGCGGCGTCTCCGGCGCGACCGAGGGGATGGACCGCGCCTCCGCCGACTACATGGGGATGCTCGCGACGGTCATCAACGCGATGGCGCTCCAGGACGCGCTCGAGAAGATCGGCGTCGTCACCCGCGTGCAGACCGCGATCGAGATGCACCACGTCGGCGAGCCGTACATCCGCCGCCGCGCCATGCGCCACCTCGAGAAGGGGCGCGTCGTCATCTTCGCCGCCGGCACCGGCAACCCGTACTTCACGACCGACACCGCCGCGGCCCTCCGCGCGATGGAGATCCACGCCGACGTGCTCCTCAAGGCGACGAAGGTGGACGGGGTCTACACCGACGATCCCAAGAAGAACGCGAGCGCGACCAAGTTCAAGCAGCTCAGCTACATCGACGTCCTGAAGAAGAACCTCAAGGTGATGGACTCGACCGCCATCAGCCTCTGCATGGACAACGACCTGCGGATCATCGTCTTCGACTCGACGAAGCGCGGGAACGTCCGGCGCGTCGTGCTCGGCGAGGAGATCGGCACCGTGGTCGGGCGGCCCCCCGAGAAGGGCCAGAAGCACGGAGAGGAGCGCGCATGAGCGCCGGCGACGACATCCTGAACGACCTCCACGGTCGCATCGCGAAGACCCTCGACGACCTCAGGCGGGAGCTCTCGAACGTCCGCACCGGACGGGCGAACCTCCACCTGCTCGACGGGGTCCGGGTCGACTACTACGGCACCGCGACGCCCCTCAACCAGATCGCGACGCTCTCGGTCCCGGAGGCCCGGCTCATCGTGGTGAAGCCCTGGGAGAAGAACATGATCCCGCCGATCGAGAAGGCGATCCGCGACGGGAACCTCGGGCTGAACCCGCAGTCCGACAAGGACCTCGTCCGCGTCCCGATCCCGCCCCTCACCGAGGAGCGGCGCCGGGACATCGTGAAGCAGTGCAAGGCGAAGGGCGAGGACCACAAGATCGCCATCCGCAACGAGCGCCGCGACGCGAAGGAGCTCATCGCGATGGCGGAGAAGGACGGCGACATCTCCGGCGACGACGCGAAGAAGGCCCTCGACAAGATGCAGAAGGAGACGGACGAGGGCGTGAAGAAGGTCGACGAGATCGTCGCGGCGAAGGAGAAGGAAGTGATGCAGGTCTGAGGGGTCGAGGGTGTCCCGCCTCGATCTCCGCGCCGCGCTCCTGCTCGCCGGGCCCCTCGTCCTGCTCGGCGCCGCGGCCGGCGCCCTCCGCGTCCTGGCCCGTCAGCCCGGGATCGCCCCGGAGCGCCGCCGCGCGCTCCAGGCGAGCTGGGTGCTGATGCTGCTCGCGGGCGTGCCGCTCTGGCTCGTCCTCGCCGCCGCGCTCCGCGTCTGGTGACCGGCGAGGTCGAAGGACGTCAGATCGGGAAGACCATCCCGGCGAGCGCGAGCAGCCACAGCGTGTGCGCGATGCCGGAGAGCATCGACATCCGCCGCGCGGCCGGGTCGTCGGACCGCACCGTCTCGCCGCGCTCGAGCCGGACCGCGAGGCCGCGCCACTTGCTGCGCATCGCCGCGAGCAGCCCGATCCTGACGAGCGTCAAGACGAACCCGGCGGTGATCCCGAGCCGGGGGTGCGTGAGGCCCTCCTCCCACATGAGGAGGAGGCCGGTCGCGAGCGTCGCGATCCCCGCCGCGGCGTCGAGCCCGAGCTGGGGCCGGATGCGCGCGGCGAGCGCGTCCACGTAGGGGCGCCCGAGGCCGAGCGCCCGCTTCACGTCGCCGGCGACCCAGAGCGCCGCGGCCATCCAGGCCGAGATGGAGAGGACGTGGAGGAAGACGAGGAGCGAATGGAGTGCGGTCACGGGGTTCCCTTCGAACCGGACCGTACTACGGGGCGGTGCGGCGCCGGCGTCCCGGTGAGGTAGCATGGGTCCGTGAGGAGGTCCCTCCCAGCCCTCGCGCTGGCGCTCGCCGCCTGCGCGGCGCCGTCCCCGCGGCCGCCCGAGCCCACGCTGCCGACGGCGCGGGCGGTCCAGCTCGCCCGCGTTCGCTGCCTGCTCGTCGCCCCGCTCGAGAACGCGTCGGACGATCCCCTCGTCTCGGAGGCCGCGACGGGCGCGCTCGTCTCGGCGATCGACGCGAACCGCACGCGCACCTATCCGATCGACGAGCTGCGCGCGCTCTTCAAGAACACGTCGCTCGAGCTGCCCGACGGCGTCTCGGCGAGCCTCGCCCTCGAGCTCGGCGAGCTCGTCGCCGCCGACGCGGTGCTCTACGGCTCCGTGGAGGGGCGGTCGCGCGGGCCGGAGGCGGAGGTGCTGCTCACGCTCCGGCTCGCCGCGACGGGGGTGCGGGACACGCTCTTCTGGCGGTCCGTCCGGGTCGTCACCCGCGAGCGCGAATCGCTCGCCGACGCCGCGCGCCGAGCCGCGCTCGAGGCCGCCGAGCCGATCCTCGACCGGATCGGCGTCCCGGGTCGAAAGGTGTGCTTCGACCGGCAGCGGCTCGACCGCGTGCGGCTGCTCGCGCTCGCGGGGGAGAAGCCTCCGACCGCGCCGAAGGCGGTCGCGCCGGCCGCGTCCCCGGAGCCGAGGCCGCCCCCGCCTCCGATCGCCGCGACGACCCCGCCGCCGGCCTCGACCGCCGCGACCGCGGCCGCGGCGGCCGGCACGAAGGCGGTCGCGCCGCCCGCGCCGCTCGACGTCGAGATCGTGAGCGCTCCGAACGTGGCCTCGGCGCTCCGCGCGCGGGCCGAGGCCGGCGGTCGCGACGCCGCCGGCGCGCCCGCTCCGGTGCCGGCGAAGCTCGACGCTCCGCACCTCACGCCGCGCCAGTCGAGGTGGGCCGCGAGCCTCTCCGCCCGGCAGCGGTTCGTCGTCGAGGGCGTCGTGTTCGCCGGGCGGTCTCCGCGCTTCGAGCAGCAGGCCGGGCTCGCGGACCTCGCGGCGGCCCTCGCGGCGACTCCGGCCGCCCGCATCCGGATCGAGGGCTTCGTGGATGCCGGGAAGAGCCCGAAGGACGACCTGCGCGTCTCGATGGAGCTCGCGCGGGCGGCGGGGCGGCGGCTCGTCGAGCTCGGAGTCCGCCGCGACCGCGTGACCTGGGCCGGCCGCGGGAGCGAGGCGCAGATCGCGCCGAGCTTCACGGGCCGCGGCCGGGCCGCGAACCGCCGGGTCGAGGTCGTGGTGCAGTGAGCGGTCGCTATCGCTGCGACGACCCGGGCGACCCTGGGTGACGGGCGACCCCAGCGCGCGAGCGAACGTTCAGAGGAACACGGTGATGACGAGCGTGTCGGAGTAGCTCGCCGCCGCCGGGTCCTGGCCGGCGGGGATCCGCCCGTAGATCGTCACCTGGGCATTGCCCTTCGGCGACTCGTGAAGAACGACGGTCCCCTCGGTGCCGTCGCCCCACACCGCGTCCGGCCGGGATCCAGGAAGAGGTTGTAGCGGAGGACCTCGGGACCGGCGCGCAGCTCGCGCGCGGCGTACGTCGTCGAATTTCCCTTGCTGATCAGCACCTGTGGAACGGGGGCGGCCGGGCACTTGAGGATCAGGAGCGCGCTCGTGTCGAGGGGCGTCGGCGAGAAGACGTCGTAGGTGCCGAACACCAGGCTGCCCTGGACGGTGACGCCGCACGGCGGCACGGCGCCGGCGATGGCAGGTGCGAGCAGGAGCGCCGCGGTGGCCGCCGCGACCACACCGCGCGAGCGCGATGTCGCGCCGCGCCAGGGCGCTCGAGCCCCCCTCGCTGGATCCGGTCCGTCACGTGCATAGGGAACAGCCGAGCATCGCTTCGCAGTCCGACCAAGCAAGGATGGTGTGACCATGACGCGCTTCCTGTCCAGACTGTTCCTCGCCGGCCTCCTCGCCGGCTTCGCAGCTCCCGCGCTCGCGCAGACCGCGAACCTCCAGATCACCGCGAACGTGAACCCGACGTGCCGGGTCTCGAGCGCCGCGCCGGCCATCACGATGGCCTACGACATCTTCGCCCCGGCCACGACCTCCAGCGGCAACTTCGCCGTCCAGGTCCGCTGCACCAAGAACACCACGATCTCGGTCGCCGCGAGCGCGGGCGCGCACGCCGCGGTCGCCCCCGCCGGCTTCGCGCGCGCGGTCGTCGCGGGCCCCGAGGTCATCGGCTACACCCTCTCGCTCACCGCGGGCGGCGCGGAGCTCGCGCCCGGCGTCGCGAGCGGATCGTACGCGTCGGCGGGCAAGGGCACGGACGTGCCGGTCACGCTGTACGCCCAGCTCGACACGGCCGGCAGCTCGGATCCGGCGCCCGGCTCGTACACCGACACGGTGCTCCTGACCTTCACCGCGCTGTAAGATGGGCCGGTGAACCTCCGTCACGTCCTCGTCCTTGCCGCCGCCGCGGGCGCTCTCGGTAGTCCGGAGCGCCCGCGCGCGGCGAACCTCGAGATCTCGCCCGTCCTCGTGGAGCTCGGGCGTCAGGCCCCGAGCGCGACGGTGACCGTCCGGAACGGCGGGACGACGCCGATCCGGTACCAGGTCTCGGCGGTGGCGTGGACCGAGCCCGCCGCAGGCGAGACGAGGCTCGTGCCGTCGGACGAGCTCGCCGCGTACCCGCCGCTCTTCTCGCTCGCGCCCGGCGAGGAGCGCAAGGTCCGGGTGGGCGCGACGGTGCAGCCCGGCCTCGAGGAGCGCGCCTGGCGGCTCTTCGTGGAGGAGCTCCCGTCCGCGGTGGACGCGCGGTCCGGGGCGCAGATCCAGGTGAGGACGCGGTTCGCCATCCCAGTGTTCCTCGCGCCGGCGCGCCCGCAGCCCGGCGCGGCCGTGTCGCTCGTGACCTCCGGCGGCGGGCTCAAGACCGTCGTGCGGAACGTCGGGAACGTCCACGTCCGGCCGACCTCGATCCGGGTCGCGCTCCTCGACGTCCGCGGGGCGAAGCTGCACGTCGCCGAGGTGACGCCGGCGGTCGTGCTCGCGATGGCCGAGCGGTCGGGCGACGTCCCGGTGCCGTCCGGGATCTGCGCGGACGTGCGGAGCGCGGTCGTCCAGGCGGATCTGCCGAACGAGAAGCTGCAGGCGGCGCTCGCGCTGCCCGGCGGCGCGTGTGCTCCGTAGCGCGCTCGCCTCGCTCGTCCTCGTCGCCCCGGTGGCGTTCGCCTCCGGGTCCGCGCAGGCCGCCGTCCCGCCGATCGGCGCGGAGGCCTCCTCGCCCGACGCGGCGCCGGCGCGCGCGGAGAGGCCGGTCGCGTCGGCCGTCGCGCCGCCCCCCTCGACCGAGCGCGCCGCGCGCCCGCTCCCCGTGCTGGCGCCGGCGTGGCTCGACCTCGTCGTGAACGGCGTCACGAAGGGCACCGCGCTCGTCCACCTCTCCGGCGCCGACGCGTGGATCGCCGCGGAGGACCTCGAGCGCGCCGGGCTCCGCGTCGAGGGCGGCGATCGGCTCGAGCGCGCCGGCCGCTCGCTCGTCTCGCTCACGTCGCTCGAGGCGCAGCTCGAGTTCGAGGTGGACGAGCGCGCGCTGGCGGTCCGGATCACGGCGCGCCAGACGCTGCTCGGCAGGACGCGGATGGACCTCTTCCGGCTGGAGCGCCCCGCGGGGTTGCTCCACCGCGAGGCGGCGAGCGCCTACCTCAACTGGGCGGTCGCGGGCGACTCCGAGGAGCGCCGCGCGGCGAGCGGCGAGCTCGGCGTCGCGATCGGCCCGGGGCTCCTCCTCGCGGGCGCGACGGTCGATCGGGCCCAGGGCGCCGTGCGCGGGCTCACGACGGCGTACTGGGACGATCGGCAGCGGCTCGTGCGCTGGGCGGCGGGCGACGTGGTCATTCCCGCGGGCGACGCGCTCGCGGGGACGGGGCTCGTGGCCGGCGCGGCGGTCGGGCGGGAGTTCTCGCTCGACCCGTACCTCGTCCGCGCGCCGTACCCGCGCGCGACCGTCTTCTCTCCGACCCCCGCGACGCTCGAGGTCTGGGTGGACGACGCGCTCGTCCGCCGCACCCAGGTGCAGCCCGGCACGATCGACCTCGAGAACCTCCCGGCGAACTCCGGCCTGAGCGAGATCCGCACGGTGCTGCGCGACGCGTTCGGGCGCGAGACGTCGGCGTCCACCTTCGCGCTCATGGGCTCCTCGATGCTGGCGCCCGGGCTCATGGACTGGGGGATCGCCGGCGGCGCGCGGCGCGAGTCGTTCGGGACGCGCAGCTTCGAGTACGGGTCGCCGCTCGCGCAGGCGCGCGTCCGCGCCGGCGTGACGAGGCTCCTCACCCTCGGCGGGCGCGTCGAGGGCGGCGAGCGGCTCGTCTCGGGCGGCGGCTCGGCGGTGCTCGCGACCGCCCTCGGGGAGGTCGAGGGCGCGGCCGCCGGGAGCGTCGATCGCGGCGAGGGCGGCGCGGCGGCGTCGCTCGCCTGGCGCCGGACCGGCCGGCGGGGCGGGCTCTACGGTCAGGCCCGGTGGGACTCGCCGCGCTACGCGAACGGCTCGCTCGCGGCCGCCACCGACCGCGCGCTGCTCCGCGGCACGCTCTCCGGGTCGGTCGTGCTGACGCGGCGCCTCTCGCTCCTCGGGGAGGTCGCGGGCGAGCGTCGCCGCGACGGGGGCGACGCCGCGCGCGTCCTCGGGAGGCTGTACTTCACGCTGCCGAAGGGGTTCTACACGGCCGTGAGCGTCTCGCGGACGCTCAGCGCCAGCGCGCCGGATCGGACCGACGTCCTCCTGACCCTCTCGATCCCCCTGGCCGGCCGCGCGACCGCCGAGCTGCAGGGCGCGAGCGCCGCCGGCAGCGACGGCAGCCGGACCGGGTCCGCGCAGGCGACCGTGACGAAGGGTCTCCCGCCCGGTCCCGGCGTCGGCTACCGCTTCGCGGCCCGCGCGGGCGACGGCGCGATCGCCGAGGCGAACGTGCAGGGGCAGAACCGCTACGGCCGGGCCGAGGTGCTGCACCAGCAGGTCGATCCCTGGACCGGCGCCCGGACGTCGTACTCGTCCGCGCAGCTCGCGTCCGGCCTCGTCCTCATCGACGGCCGCGTCCTGCCGACCCGGCCCGTGGACGGGGCGTACGCGCTCGTCCGCCTCGAGGACGCGCCGGGCGTGAGCGTGTTCCTGCAGGGGCAGGACATGGGCCGCACCGGCAGCGGCGGCGACCTGCTCGTCACGGGCCTGCAGCCCTACCTCGGCAACCGGATCTCGATCCGCGACTCGGACCTCCCGCTCGACTTCCGGGTGGACGAGGTGGAGCGGGTCGTCGCGCCCAGCCAGCGCGGGGGCTCCGTCGAGCGCTTCCGCGTGGCGCGCCAGCTCTCGGTCGCGGGCCGCATCCTCCTCGAGGTCGACGGCCGGGGGCTCCCGCCCGAGTGGGGAGAGGTGGCCGTCGAGGTGCCCGGCCGCCGCGCCGTGTCGCCGATTGGCCACGGCGGCGTCTTCTGGCTCGAGGGGATCCCGCCCGGCGCGCACGACGCGCTCGTCCGGTGGGAGGGGCGGCTCTGCCGGTTCACGTTCGAGGTCGCGCCCGACGCGGCGGGGACGGTGGACCTCGGCGTGCGCCGCTGCGCGGATCTTCTCTAGGGCCGCTCGCGCGGATCAGTACCGGTACCCGTGCGCGATGGGCAGCCGCCGCCCCTCGCCGAACGCCTTCTCGCTGATCTTCAGCACCGGCGCGGCCTGCCGCCGCTTGTACTCGCTCGAGACCACCATCCGGAGCACCCGGCGCACCGTCTCCTCCGGGTGCCCGCGCGCGACGATCGCCTCGATCGGGAGCCGCTCCTCGACGTACGCCGCGAGCACGTCGTCGAGCACCTCGTACGGCGGCAGCGAGTCCTGGTCGGTCTGGTCCGGCTTGAGCTCGGCCGAGGGCGGCTTCGTGAAGGTCCGCTCCGGGACGAGCGTGCGCCCGGCCCGCGCGTTCGCGGCGCGCGCGACGCGGTAGACGAGCGTCTTCGCGACGTCGCCGATCACCGCGAGGCCGCCCGCCATGTCGCCGTAGAGCGTGCAGTAGCCGACGGCGAGCTCGCTCTTGTTGCCGGTGGAGAGCACGAGCCCGCCGGTGTCGTTCGAGAGCGCCATCAGGATCTGGCCGCGCACGCGGGCCTGGACGTTCTGCTCGGCGAGGTCGCAGAGCGGCTTCCCGTCCGCCGCCTCGAGCTGCGCGAGGAAGGCGGCGTGCATCGGCTCGATCGAGATCTCGCGGAAGCGGATCCCGAGGCTCGTCGCGAGCAGCGCGGCGTCCTCGCGGGAGTGGTGCGAGCTGTAGCGGGACGGCATCGCCACCCCGAGCACCGCCGCGGGCCCGAGCGCCTCGGCGGCGATGCAGGCGGTCAGCGCGGAGTCGATGCCTCCGGAGAGGCCGACGATCACCGTGCGGAAGCCGCACTTCCGGACGTAGTCCCGCAGCCCGAGGACCAGCGCGGAGAGCACCTCGTCCGCGAGGGGATCGGGCGCGGCGGGGCGCGGCGGCGGGAGCGGCGCGCCGTCGAGCCCGAGCACGAGCGGGTCGCCGCCGGCGAGGTCGGCGACGACGAGCGCCTCCTCGAAGAGCGGCGCGCGCGCGAGCACGCGGCCGTCGGCGCCCACGAGCACCGACCCGCCGTCGAAGACGAGGGCGTCGTTCCCGCCGACCTGGTTCACGTACGCGATGGGGACGCCGTGCGCCCGCGCGCTCGCCGACAGCATCCGCTCGCGGAGCGCCGGCTTGTGCACGGCGTACGGCGAGGCCGAGACGTTCACGATGAGGCCCGCGCCCGCGGTCGCGAGCTCCGCGACCGGGTCGCGCGCGTAGCGCGGCCGGTCCCAGAAGCGCTTGTCGTTCCAGAGGTCCTCGCAGATCGAGAGCCCGAGCCGCACGCCCGGCGCGGCGGCGTCGGCGGCGGTGGAGCGGTCCGCCGGGAGGAAGTAGCGGGTCTCGTCGAAGACGTCGTAGGTCGGGAGGAGCGACTTGCGGCCGATCGCCGTCACCCGCCCGTCCTCGAGGAGCGCGACGGAGTTGTAGACGCCCGGGGGCGGGGCGGTCGGCGCCGCCTCGGGGAACCCGAGCGCGACGGCGACGCCGCGCGACCACTCGGCCGGCCGGGCGAGCTCCGCGAGCGCGCGGGCGGCGCGGTCGAGGAACTCCGGGAAGTCGAGGAAGTCGCGGGGCGGGTACCCGCAGAGCGCCAGCTCCGGGAAGACCACCAGCGAGGCGCCCGCCGCGCGGGCCCGCGCCGTCGCCTCGCGGATGCGCGCGGCGTTGCCGGCGAAGTCCCCGACCGTCGTGTCGATCTGCCCGAGGGCGATGCGTCCGGATGGTGCCACGGGGCGAGGATGGTACATTAACGGCCCCATGACGCGCCGCATCCTCGTCGCCGACGACTCCGAGGCGGTCGTGATCGCGATTCGCCGCGACCTCGAGGAGCGGGGCCGCGAGGTGGTCGCCGTCTCGCCCCCCGACGCGGCGGCGCGGGTCGCGGAGGCGCGGTTCGACGCGGCGCTCGTCCGGGGGACGGCCGGGGCGCACGTCTTCGCCGCGCTGCGGGCGGCCGATCCGCTCCTCCCGATCGTCGTCCTGTTCCTCGATCGCAAGGAGGCGTCGCTCCACCCGGGGGCGCGCGGCGACGCGGTCCTCGTCGGGCCCCTCACCGCGTCCGCGGTCTCGACCGCCTGTGCGCTCGCCGAGGAGCTCCGCGCGCGCGGCGAGCGGATCGCCGACCTCGAGGCCCGGCGGGCGCGACCGGCCCGCGCCGACCGCGAGCTCGAGTTCCTGAAGCGGCTGCTCTTCGTCGAGGTGAAGCGCTCCCGCCGCTACGGGTTCCCGCTCTCGCTCGCGCTGCTCTCGATCGACGGCTGGGCGGAGCTCGCCCCGGCGCTCGGGGCGAAGGGGCGGACGGCGCTCGTCGCGGACCTGCTCGCGGCCGTCAGCACGACGCTGCGGGAGATCGACGTCGCCGTCCCGTTCTCGGAGGAGCGGCTCGTCGTGCTCCTGCCGCACACGAAGGACGACGGCGCCCTCCGGGTCGCGCGCCGCCTCTGCGCGCTCGTCCGGGACCGGGCGGGGCCGCCGAAGGTGACCGCGAGCGTCGGCGTCGCGACGCACGCGGGCGACCGCACGGTTTCCTTCGGCAGCCTCGTCAAGCGAGCCGGCGACGCCCTCGCGAGGGCGCGCGCCGGCGGGGGGGACCGCGCCGAGGCCGCCGACCCTCCCAAGAAGCGGGACCGCATCTCGATCGGATAGCGGCGGGGGACCGCGGGCGGTCCTACCTTGGGGGCGATGCCCAGCGCCGCCCGCGCGCTCCTCGTCGTCCTCCTCGTCGCCCCGCTGGCGTCGCGCCCGGCGCAGGGCGCCACCGCGCGCCCGCCCTGCACCGGCCGCTACGCGGACACCCTATCCGTGATGGCCGCCGCCGCCCGCGAGCGGGAGTCGCGCCCGATCGGCGGACTGGGTCTACTGCCTCCGCGCGAGCGCGATCTACGAGCACGTCACGTACCGCCGCGGCGGGAAGCTCGTGCACGAGTACCACTCGAAGACGCGCCACGGCACGGGGTTCGCCTACCGCCAGCGCTCGGGCGAGTGGCTCGTCGCCACGAACCAGCACGTGGTCGCGTTCCCGGAGGTGACCGGGGACGGCCAGGACCTCGAGGGCATCCCGGCGGGCTCTCGACGCGTGCGGACCGAGGTCCGCATCGTCGCGAACGAGGCCGACCCCGAGTCTCCCGACCAGGTCGTGCTCCGGCCGGCCGTCGCGGACGAGCAGCTCGATCTCGCGATCTACTCCTCGCGCGAGCCGCTCCACGTCCTGCCGTACCGGCTCGGACGGTCCGCCGACCTCCGCGTCGGCAACGCCATCCTGGCGCGCGGCTACCCGCTCGGCGCCTTCGCGGCCTCGAACGCGGGTCGCGTCATCGGGCTCGGCCAGCGCGACGTCGAGCGCGGCTGGGATCACGAGGACTTCGCGGTGGACGCCCTCCTGAACCTCGGGAGCTCGGGCAGCCCCGTCCTCGCGATCTCGTGCGAGACCGGCGAGCCGGAGGTGGTCGGCGTCTACCACGCGGGCTACCGGAACGCGCAGGGCCTGAACGTGGTGATCGCGATCGACCAGCTGCGGACCGTGCTCGACGAGCTCCGGGTCCCGGCGCGCCCGGTCGCGGCGGGCGAGCCGCCCGCCGATCCCGCCGAGGCCCGCGCCGCCCTCGCGTGGGGCCCGGTGATCTTTCCGTTCGGGGGACGCGTGGTGCGCGCCGAGCGGCAGGGCGACGCCACCCGGTTCGCCGTGCTCGACCCGAGGTTCCCGCTCTCCGCCCGCGTGGAGATCTCGATCGTGGATCGCGGCGCGGCGGCGGACGGGCGCGCGGCGGAGCTGCGCGCGGCCCTCTGGGATCAGCTCGCGCTCGTCCTCCGGTACCGCGCCGCGGAGGGCCCGGCCGAGGCGCGGCGTTCGCCCGGGGCGCGCGAGCGGATCGCGGCGCACGTCCAGCGCGGCGAGGACGACCAGCAGCAGCTCCTCGCCGCCGTGAAGGCGGGGGCCGACGGGTTCGCCCAGATCACCCGCGGCGAGCGCGATCCCGCGGCGCGGGGGGCCCCCGAGGCGGCCGGCCAGGCCCAGCGGCCCGCCGTCGAGGTGATCCTGGGCTCCCGCTGATCGGGCGCCCGATCGCTCCGGAACGACGCCGCGCGCTGCTCGCGCCTCGGCACGACCCATCAGGGTACAGGTCCCGGGCGAGCACGCCCCTTTCGGGAATCATTCAGGAAAAAACCCAGTGTCGCAGGCCGGTCACGCCCGCCAAGAGAAAGGGGGGTGGCAACCGGGCGGGGCGTTATTAACGTCCCATCGCTGGTGACGGCCGGCCAAGCAGGGGTGAGTCGAGGAAGCCCTTGCCAGGAGATGGCCGCAACGCTGGTCAAGAAGCGGCCCCTGGGGGGGCCTTTCCGGGGAAGGACACACGATGGCTCAGATCGATATCGAGATCCTCACGCCGTTCGCCGCCAAGTTCATGGAGGGGACGACGCTCACGCCGGCCGAGCGCGCCGAGGTGCTGCGCATCGCGCAGGGCTTCGCGTGCAAGGACTCGGCGGCCGCCGCCGGCGTCTCGCCCGAGACGATCCGCGCCCGCCGCAAGCGGATCTACCGCAAGCTCGACGTCCCCGGCTCGGGAGAGCTCCTCGCGTCGCTGCTCTCGCTCTCGCTCAAGATGCTCGCGAAGGGCGAGCGCATCGAGCCGCGCCCCGTGCCCGCGGCGCAGCCGCAGGGCGCCGCCGTCGCGAGCCGCTAGCGTCACAGCGCGCGCCCTCCTCGACGGGGGGCGCGCGCCCCGGATCCTCCGGGGACCTACCCGTCCCCTCAGCGCGCGGCGAGCCAGCGCTCGAGACGATCCGCGATCTTCGCGGGGGTGAAGCCGTACTCCTCCGCGAGCGCCTTCTCCGGCGCGCTCGCGCCGAACCGGTCGATCCCCACGACGAGACCGTCGCGTCCGGCGAGGCGCCACCACTCGATCCCGCGCGCCGCCTCGACCACCGCGACCGGGAGCGCGCGCGGCAGCACCTCGTCGCGCCACGCCGCCGGCTGCGCCTCGAACTGCTCGAAGCACGGCATCGACACGAGCCGCCCGGTGATCCCCTTCTTCGCGAGCAGGTCCAGCGCCGCCTGCGCCAGCGGGACCTCGGAGCCGGTCGCCACCACCGTGAAGCGGGCGCGCTCGGGCGCCTCGACGACGTAGCCGCCGCGGAGCGCCAGCTCGGGCGCGTAGCCCGGGCCGCGCCGCACCGGCGCGAGCTTCTGGCGCGTGAGCACGAGCGCGGTGGGGCCGTCCCGCCGCAGGAGCGCGTGCGCCCAGGCGGCCGCGACCTCGACGGGGTCGCAGGGGCGCACCACGTGGAGGTTCGGGATCGCGCGGAGCGCCGACAGGTGCTCGACCGGCTGGTGCGTCGGGCCGTCCTCCCCGAGGAAGATCGAGTCGTGCGTCCAGACGTAGATGGTCTGGAGGCGCGCGAGCGCCGCGAGGCGCACCGCCGGCCGCATGTAGTCGGCGAACTGCAGGAACGTGCCGGTGAACGGGATGAACAGCCCGTCGTAGGCGAGGCCGTTCTGGATCGCGCCCATCCCGTGCTCGCGGATGCCGAAGTGGACGTTCCGGCCGGCCGGCGCGTCGTGCGAGAAGGCGCCGCCGCCCTTGATGTCGGTGAGGTTCGACTCGGCGAGGTCGGCGGAGCCGCCGACGAGCGACGGGACGAGCGGCGCGACGCGCTGGAGCGCGGCCGCCGAGAGCTTGCGGGTCGCGTCCGGCGCGTCGGCGCCTCGAGGAGCCGTTCGAAGATCCGCTCCGGGACCCAGCGATCGAGGTGGACGTCGAGGAGCGCGGCCTGGTCCGGGTGCGCCGCGCGCCACGCCTTCTCGAGCCCGCGCGCGGCCTGGACCTGCGCCGCCTTCTCCGCCTGCACCTCGCGCCAGAACGCGCGCACGTCGTCGGGGACGAGGAAGCGCGGCTCCTCGGGCCAGCCGAGGTTCCGCTTCGTGGCCTTGAGCTCGTCCTCGCCGAGCGGCGCGCCGTGGGCGGAGGACTTGCCGGCCTTCCCGGGCGACCCGAAGCCGATGGTGGTCCGGACGCGCACGAGCGAGGGTCGCCTCGTCTCCGCCTTGGCGGCGCCGATCGCGCGATCGATGGCGTCGTGGTCGCGGCCGTCCACGGCCTGGACGTGCCACCCGTAGCCCTCGAACCGCTTCGTGACGTCCTCGCCGGTGAAGGCGATCGAGGTCTTCCCGTCGATCGTGATCTCGTTGTCGTCGTACAGGTAGACGAGCCGGCCGAGCCCGTTGTGGCCGGCGAAGCTGGCCGCCTCCGCCGCGACGCCCTCCATCAGGTCGCCGTCCGAGACGATCGCGTACACGAAGTGGTCGGCGACGGGGCTCCCGGGCCCGAGCTTCCCCTCGAGCATCGCCTGCCCGAGCGCCATGCCGACGCCGTTCGCGAACCCCTGGCCGAGCGGGCCGCTCGTCACCTCGACGCCGGGGAGGTGCCCGAACTCGGGGTGGCCGGCGGTGCGCGACCCGAGCTGCCGGAAGCGCTTGAGGTCCTCGAGCGTGCAGTCGAAGCCGGCGAGGTGGAGGAGCGAGTACAGCAGCATCGAGCCGTGCCCGGCGGAGAGCACGAACCGGTCGCGGCCGATCCAGCGCGGGTCCTTCGGGTCGAAGCGGAGGTGGCGCGTCCAGAGGACGAACGCCATGTCGGCCGCGCCCATCGGCATGCCGGGGTGACCGCTGTTCGCCTGCTGCACGGCGTCCGCCGACAGCATGCGGATGGTGTTCACCGCCTTCTCGACGAGATCACGGCTCGCAGGGGGCAAAGGGGCTCCTCGGGGGCGCAGCGGGGGAACCGGAGGTGCGCAAGATCGCGCAGCGGTGGCGCGAGATCAAGGGGCGCGGCGGTGCCGGTTTCCGGGCGCAGCTCGCGCAGGCTTCCGACTTGGGGAGGCGCTTCGCGTCAGCCGGCGAGGCCACCGAGCAGCCGGCGGAGCAGCCGCCCCAGCGCGGCCCACGCCGACCCGCCGTCGCCGAGCTCCGCGTCGAGCCGGGCCCGCTCCCGCGCGCCCACCTCGCGCGCGAGCTCCTCGCCGAGCGCGCGCCGGGAGTCCGCGCGTCCGCCCCGTCGCGGGCCTGGAGCTCGCGGCGGGCCGCCTCCGCGGCCGCCTCCCGCGCGGCCTCGGCCTGCCGCGCCGCCCAGAGCCGCTCGTTGAACTCGCGCTGCGGGACGGTGTCGAGGCTCGCGTGACAGCCGGAGCACTCGGTCGCGAACACGTTGTGGTCCATCCCGCACCGCATGCAGCGGGTGAAGGGACGCTCGCCGGCCTCGGTGGAGACGAGCTCGATCGCCGGCGGCGGCGCGGGCGCGAACCGCTCGAGCCCCGCGCCCGAGCCGGCGGGGACGTCGGCGCGCCGCGCGGGCCGCTCGACCCCGGCGATCCGCTCCGCGGTGTCGGCGCTGGGAGCGGGCCCGGCCTCGGCCCCGTCCGCGCGGGGGCGCTCGATGTGGAGGAAGCGGCGGAGGCGCGTCACGGCTGCGCGCCCCCGGCGCGGGAACGGGCTCCGGCGGCGCCGACGACGCCGCGCGCGTCCGCGTGCGGGCCCACTCGCGGACCCGCGCGATCTCCTCGCTCATCGTCGTCGAGAGCGGCAGCGCCTCGGCGACCGCGCGCGCGAGGAGCGCCGGCTCGAGCTCCTTGCCCTCCGCGAAGGCGTCGTACAGGGCGGACACCACCGCCTGCTCGATCTCCGCGCCCGAGAAGCCGGCGGTGCGCTGCGCGAGCGCGTCGAGGTCGTGGGCGGCGGGATCGCGGCCGCGCTTGCGCACGTGGATCTCGAGGATGGCGCGGCGCTCCGGCGCGGCGGGCAGGTCGATGAAGAAGATGTCGTCGAACCTCCCCTTGCGGAGCAGCTCCGGCGGCAGCTGCTCGATCCGGTTCGCCGTCGCGACCACGAACACGGGCGCGGTCTTCTCCTGCAGCCAGGTGAGGAGGGTGCCGGCGAGCCGCGCGGTGACGCCGCCGTCCACCGAGCCGGAGGAGTGGATCCCCGAGAGCCCCTTCTCGATCTCGTCGATCCACAGCACGACCGGGGCGACGCTCTCGGCCACCTGGATCGCGCGGCGGAGGTTCTCCTCCGACGAGCCGATGAGCCCGCTGAAGATCCGGCCCATGTCGAGCCGGAGGAGCGGGAGCCGCCACTGCGCGGCGATCGCCTTCGCGGTGAGGCTCTTCCCGCAGCCCTGCACCCCGAGCAGCAGGAGCCCCTTCGGCTCGGGCAGCCCGAACTTGCGCGCCGCCTCGGAGAACGCCGCGCCGCGCCGGCCGAGCCACGTCTTGAGGAGGTCGAGGCCGCCGACGTTCGCGAGCTGCTCGTCGGTCGGGTAGTACTCGAGGAGCCCGCTCTTGCGGATCACCTGGCGCTTCTCCTCGAGCACGAGCGCCACGTCCTCGCGGGAGAGCCGGTCGTCGTCCGCGATCGCCTTCGCGAAGGCGTTCTCCGCCTCGGAGAGGGTGAGGCCGAGGGCGGCCTTGATGAGCGCGTCCGCGTCGTCCTTCGTGAGGTCCACCTTCGCGCGGTGCCCCTCGCGCACGACGCCGACGATCTCCTTCAGGAGCTGGAGGAGGTCGCGGTAGGTCGGGAGCGGCACGTCGAGGACGGAGACCTCCTTCTCGAGCTCCGGCGGGATGACGAGCGTCGGCGAGAGGAGGACGACGGTCGTGTAGGTGGACTTGAGCGCCTGCGCGAGCTCCCGGAGCGCGCGGACGACCGTCGGATCCGCCAGGTACGGGTGGAAGTCCTTCAGGACGACGAGCGCCGGCTCCGAGAGCTTCCCGATCGCCGCGATCGCCTCGAGCGGCTCCTTCGCGGCCTCGGGCGCCCCGCCCGTCCTGGCGCCTCCGAGCCGCCGGAGCCCGCCGACGATCGACCACCCGAGGAGCGGCTTCCCGTGGGTCTCGGCGAGGCTCGCGAGCATCGCCTCGACCCGCTGCTCCTCGGAGCTCACGAGGTACACGAGCGAGTAGCGCGCGCGCACGAGCACGTCGAGCTCGCGCACGAACCTCGGCGCGGTGGAGGTGGGACGCGCGTCGCCGGGGGGGACGTCCATGCCCCGGAGTGTACCAGGGGCGCCGTGTAGGCCGCCGCCTCCGAGCGGCGCCCCGCGCCCTCACCCCGGCGCCCGCAGCCAGGCGAGCCGGAACCCGTCCCGCGTCCGCGTCGATCGCCGCGACCGCGCCGGGCGGGGTCTCGAGGTCCCTTCCCGCGGCGAGGGAGATCGCCTGCGCGATCTCCGGGTTGTGCCCGACGAGCGCGACCCCCTCGCCGAGCCGGAGCCCGAGCCGCAGGAGCGCGCCGCCGTCGGACGCCTCCGACGCGAGCGCCGCCTCCTCCTCCCAGGGCGCGCCGGTCGCCTCGGCGAGGAGCGTCGCCGTCTCGACCGCCCGCGCGTACGGGCTCGTCGCGATGCGCGAGACGCGGAGCTCGCCGGCGAGCGCGCGCGCGTGGGCGGCGAAGGCGGCGCGGCCTCCGGGCAGGAGCCGGCGGGCGGCGTCGCCGCCGGGGTGGCCCGCCTCGGCCTTGCCGTGGCGGACGAGGTAGAAGCGGGTGCTCACGGCGTCTCCTCCGAGACGAGCAGGGCCACCGGGAAGTCCGAGAACAGCTCCGCGAGCGGGAGCGAGGGGCCCTCCCGGACCGCGCCCGTCACGGCGTCGCGCCAGCGCCGCGGGAGGGCCGCGGGCAGGGTGAGCCCGCCCTCCCACCGCACCGTCCCGCCGCCCGCCTCGAGCGGCCCGAGGACGAGCCGCGGGACCGCGCACACGAGGGCGCGCCCGGCGACCGCGCGCGCGAACGCGAACACGCGATCGGCGAGCGGCCCGTCCGCCTCGAGCGGCCGGTAGTCGCCGTCCCTGAACAGCGCCGGCTCGGCGCGCCGCAGGTGGAGCGCCACGCGCAGGAGCAGGAGCTTCGCCCGGCCGCTGACGAGCCCGTCCGGCGACGACAGCGCGCGCGCGAGCGCGGCGCGGGCCACGCCGTCGCGGGCGAGCTCCGCGTCGATCCCCTCGAGCGACCGCGCGCGCAGCTCGAAGTCCACCGGGCGCCGGTTGTCGGGATCGACGAGCGAGAGATCCCAGAGCTCGCAGCCCTGGTAGACGTCGGGCACGCCCGGCGCGGCGCACTTCAGCGCGACCTGCGCGAGCGACGAGAGGCGGCCCGCGCGCGCGACGCGCCCGGCGAGCCGCGCGAGCTCGGCGACGAACGGCGGCGAGGAGAGGATGGCCGCGACGAACCCGCGGACGCCCGCCTCGTAGGCCTCGTCCGGGTTCGTCCAGCTCGTGTGGACCTTGCCCTCGCGGAGCGCCTTCTCCATGTAGGCCTGCATCCGCGCGACGAACGCCGCGTGCGCGTCGGTCGCGGGGTCGAGCCCCTCGTCCGGGAACGCGCCGACGAGCGTCTGGTAGAGGAACAGCTCGTCCCGGCGGTCGGGCGCGGGCCGCCCCTCGTCGCCGCCCCGGAGCCGCGCGTTCATCCGGGACCACCGCGCGAGCGCGCTCCGCCACTCCGACGGGAGCTCGGAGAGCGCGTCGATCCGGACGCGCACGTCCTCGCTGCGCTTCGTGTCGTGGGTGGAGGTCGCCGAGAGCGAGCACGGGAAGCGCTCGCCGCGCTCGGCGAGCATGGCGTGGACCTCCGCCGGGAGCGCCCCGAACCGGCTCGGGCTGCCGCCGACCTCGTTCAGCGAGACGAGCCGGCCGTAGGTGTAGAACGCGGTGTCCTCGACCGCCTTCGCCGTGACCGGGCCGGTCACCTGCTGGAGCTTCAGCGTGAACTCGAGCCACTCCTCCTTCTCCGCGTCGGTCTGGCCGTCGGGGTAGCGCTGCAGCAGCACGTCGCGCAGGAAGTCGAAGATGGACGGGTCCACGACCGGGCTCCGCCGCCGCGCCCGCGCGATCGTCTGCTCGATGACGGAGCGGTCCCGCTCGTCGAGCTCGCCGCGGCGCGAGACGTAGGTCCGGTAGACGGGGAACAGCGACACGAACTCCACGAGCGCGCGGGTGAGCTCGTTCAGGGTGAAGTCGCGGGTCCGCCGGTTCGTCTCCGAGAGCCGGTTCAGGCGGTGCCCGAGCATGTTCATCTCGCCCGCCATCGAGGAGGACATGACGACGCGCTTCTTCTCCGCGACCATGTCCCGGAAGCTCTCCCGCATCCCCGTGACCCGCGCCCAGATCCCGTCGAACGTCCGCTCGGCGCCCGCGTCCACGAAGAGCCCGTTCACGAGGGCGAGGAACTCGTACCCGGTCGTCCCGTCCACGTCCCAGCCCTCCGGCAGCCGCTCCGGGGCGAGCACGATCTTCTCGACCACGACGTAGAGCGGCCGCGTCGGGAGCCGTCCGGAGTCGAGCGCCTCGAAGAGCCGCTCCAGGAGGAGCCGCTCCGTGCCCCGGTCGAGCGGCCGCCCCCGCGCCGCGGTCGCGAGGCGCGCCCGCTCGACCAGGTAGGTGGCCTGCAGCCTCCGGAAGTACGCGGCGGGCGCGTAGAGGCCGTCGGGGTGGTCGATGCGGAGGCCGGTCGCGAGCCCCCGGCCGACGAGGCCGAGCACGAGGCGGTGCGCCTCCCCGAAGATCGCCGGGTCCTCCATGCGGATCGCCGCGAGCCCGTTCACGTCGAAGAACCGCCGGTAGTTGATCTCCTCGCCCGCGACGCGCCAGAAGGCGAGCCGGTACGCCTGCGCGTCGAGGAGCCGCTGGAGGAGGTCGAAGGAGCGCGGCTCGCCCACGCGGCCGTTGAACTCGCGGAGGTTCGCGTCCACGAACTCGCGCACCGGGGCGCTCGCCTCGCACACCGCGGCGAGGCGCCGCTTCGCGACCTCCTTCTCCCTCGCGCGGTCCGCGACGGCTCCGGGCGAGGTGTCGGTGCGCGGCGCGAGCTTCTCCAGCGACACGCTGATCGACTCGAGCTCCTGGAGGTGGGGATCGCCCGGCTCGAGCACGGCGCGCAGCTCGTCGAGCCGGTGGCGGAGCACGAGCGGGACCGAGCGCGGCGCGACCGGGAACACGTGCTCGAAGTAGCGGACGACGAGCGTGCCCCCCTCGCGCGCGAGGACGAGCTCACCTCGCTCGAGCACGCGGCCGAACTGGTCCCCGAGCACCGGCAAGAGCACCTTGTGGTCGAGCTCCGCCTTGAGCGGCGTCCAGTCGACGTCGAACGCCGGCGCCCAGATCGAGGAAGGGCCGTTCTCGAGGACGTCCATCCACCAGCGGTTCTCGCGCCCGATCCCCATGTGGTTCGGGACGAAGTCGAGGAGGAGCCCCATCCCGCGGCGGTGGCACGCCTCCGCCAGGCGCGCGTACGCCTCGGGGCCCCCGAGCTCGGGCGAGAGCCGCGAGTGATCGACGACGTCGTAGCCGTGGGTCGAGCCCGGCGCGGCGGCCAGCACCGGCGAGAGGTAGACGTCGGTGACCCCGAGCGCCTCGAGGTACGGCACCACCCGCGCGGCGTCGTCGAACCCGAAGCCCGCGTGGAGCTGCAGCCGGTAGGTGGACGCCGGCCGCGGCGTCGCGCCCGCGCCCCGCTCCGCCTCGCGCGCGAGCTCGGCGAGGAGCTCGTCGGCGAGCGCCGCGTCTCCTGCCGGTGCGTTCCGCCCGTCCCGCTCCCCCGCCTCGCCCCCCGCCCGCCCGAGCCACACGGCCCACCCCCCGTCCCGCGCCCTCCGCCCTAGCCGGCCCCGAGCCGTCCGGTGCGCGCCGCGAGCCCCCGCAGGCGCTCGCGCGCCGCGGCGTCGGCGTGCAGCGCCGCCAGATTGCTCGGCATCCGGTACGTCCAGTTCTCGTCGGTCACCGTCCCCGGCACGTTCACGCGCTCGCGCATGCCGAACGCGTCCTGGAACGGCAGGAGCAACAGGTCGGAGCCCGAGCCGTAGACGAGCTCGAGGATCGCGTCGCGGACGCCGTCGTCGAACCGGGTCGCGCCGCGCGCGCGGAGCGCCGCGAGCTCCGGCAGCGCGAGGAACGCGCTGCGCTCCTCCGGCGACATGCCGTCGAACCAGTCCGCCATCGAGTCGGTGTCGTGCGTGCCGGTGGTCGCGACCGAGAGCGCGGGCCACCGGGCCGGGTCGCGGAACGGCTGGCCCGGATCGTCCCAGTGGCGCTCCCAGCGGAGCACGCGGTAGCCCGGGATCGCGGTCGCCTCGAGCGAGGTCCGCACGAACACGGGGACGGTCCCGAGGTCCTCCGCGATCACGCGCGCGCCCTTCGCCAGGATCGAGAGCACGCGCTCGCCGTTGCGGGTCTGCGCGGCCTCTCCGGAGGGCACGAACGAGGGCTGGCTCCCGTCCGCCGGGAAGAAGTACGTCCGGTACAGGCCGACGACGTGGTCCACGCGGTAGAGCCCGTACAGATTGGCCATGCGGCGCCCGCGCTCGGTGAGCCAGCGGAACCCGTTCTGCTCCATCACGTCCCAGCGGTAGACCGGGAGCCCCCAGTCCTGGCCGGTGGCGCTGAAGGCGTCCGGGGGGACCCCGACGCGCGCGTCGAGGCGGAAGTCCTCGCGCCGGGCCCACACGTCCGCCGAGTCGGTCGCGACCATGAACGGCAGGTCACCGGCCAGCTCGACGCCCGCGGCGTTCGCCGCCCGGCGGGCCGCGTGCCACTGCTCCTCCGCCTGCCACTGGACCCAGGTGTTGAACAGGATGCCGCGCGAGAAGCGGGCGCGCGCCTCGGCGAGCGCGGCGGGGTCGCGGTCGCGCAGGCCGGCGGGCCACTCGGTCCACGCGCGGCCGCCCTGGTCGCCGTCGTGGATCGCGACGAAGAGGGCGTAGTCGTCGAGCCAGGCCGCCTCCTCGCGCGCGAACGCCTCGAGCGCGCGCGCGCGGACGGTGCGGCGGCCCCACTCCTCGAGCTCGAAGCGGCGGAACGCGAGCTCGAGCGCGCGCCGCTTCAGCGCGCGGACGTCGTTCCACCGGACCGACGGCGACGCGCGCACCGCGGCGAGCAGCGCCTCGTCGTCGCGCGAGAGCGCGGAGACGCCGCCGGCCGCGTCGAAGTCCTCGAGCGCCCCGACGCCGACGTACACCGGGTCGATCGCGAAGGCGGAGAGCGCCGCGTACGGGCTCGTCTGCCCGCGCGAGGCCTCGTTCACCGGGAGCACCTGCGCGGCCGAGAACCCCGCCGCGGCGCACCAGCGCGCCCACGGGACGAGGTCCGGGATCTCGCCGACCCCCCAGTCGGCGGGCGAGCGGATGGAGAAGAGCGGAAGGAGGACGCCGGCCTGTCGGGGCATGGGTGGGGTGGGCTGCCGTTGGGCCGCGCTCTGAAGAATTGGGCTTGAGCGCGTGTAGGGCACCGGGATATCAGGACCTGCGCCCATCCGGCATGCCACCTTCCGGGGCCCTCGCAGCACCTCTTCGCGGCCGGTTCGCGCCGTCGCCGACGGGACCCCTGCACCTCGGGAACGCCCGGACCGCGCTCCTGTCCTGGCTCTCGGCGCGCGCGGCGGGTGCCCGCTACGCGATGCGGGTGGAGGACCTCGACGCGCCGCGCGTCCGTCCGGGGCTCGAGGCCCGGATCCTCGACGAGCTGCGCTGGCTCGGCCTCGACTGGGACGAGGGGCCGGACGTCGGGGGCCCCGCGGGGCCATACCGCCAGTCGGAGCGGCTCGACGCGTACGCCGCGGCGCTCGCGCGGCTGCGCGCGGCGGGACTCGTCTACCCGTGCTTCTGCTCGCGGGCCGAGATCGCGGCGGTGGCCCAGGCGCCGCACGGCCCGGCCGACGAGGGCCCGCGGTACCCGGGGACCTGCGCGCGGCTCCCGGCCGGCGAGGCGGCCCGGCGCGCAGCCGACCGGCGGCCGGCGTGGCGCTTCCGGGTGGGCGCGGGCGCGGTGGGGTTCGACGACGGCGTCCACGGGCCGCAGGTCGTGGACGTCGCGGCGCAGGTGGGCGACTTCGTCGTGGCGCGCGCCGACGGGGTGCCCGCGTACCAGCTCGCGGTCGTGGTGGACGACGCGGCGATGGCCGTGACCGACGTGGTGCGGGGCGACGATCTCCTCTCCTCCACCGGCCGCCAGCTCCTCCTCTACGCCGCGCTCGGCCTCGCGCCGCCGCGGTTCGCGCACGTGCCGCTCGTGGTCGGCGAGGACGGCGAGCGGCTCGCGAAGCGCCACGGCGCGCTCTCGCTCGGCGAGCTGCGCGAGCGCGGCGCCGACCCGCGCGCGGTGGTGGGGCTCCTCGCGGAGCTCTCCGGCCTCGCGCCGCCGGGCGCGCGGCTCGCGCCGGCCGAGCTCGTCCGGGGGTTCTCGCTCGCGCGGCTGCCCCGCGCGCCCGCCGTCCTCGCCGCGGCGCGCGTGCGCTCCCTCGGCTAGACTCGCGCGCGTGGCGCTCCTCCGCTCCGCGACCGACCCGCGCTGGACCGCCGTCGCCGTCGGCGGGCTCGCCGGCACGCTCGCGGACCACGCCCACTGCGAGAAGAAGGCGGCCGCGAGCGCGCTGAAGCTCGTCGCCGACCACCCCGATCGCCCCGAGCTCGTCCGCGCGCTCGCGAAGCTCGCGCAGGAGGAGCTGCAGCACTTCCTCGCGGTGCTCGCGGAGATGGGCCGGCTCGGCGTCGCGCTGCCGCCCGACGCCGGCGACCCGTACGCGCAGGCGCTCGTGCGGCTCGTGCGCTCCGGCTCGGCCGCGCTCGTCGATCGCCTCCTCGTCTCCGCGCTCATCGAGGCGCGCAGCTGCGAGCGGCTCCTCCTGCTCGCCGACGCGCTGCCCGACCCGCGGCTGCGCGAGCTCTACGCGCGGTTCGCGCGCTCCGAGGCCGGACACGAGCGGCTGTTCGTGGACCTCGCGGTCGCCGAGGGCGGCGCGGCGGCGCACGCGCGCCTCGAGGTCCTCGCCGCGGCGGAGGCCGCGATCGTCGCGGCGCTCCCGCTCCTGCCCCGCATCCACTGAGCGGCGGCGGAGGCGCCGGTCAGCGCCCGAACGCAGCCGCGAGCAGCGCGTCGTTCTCCGCGCGCGTCCCGACCGAGAGGCGGATGCAGCCCTCGAGCCCCGGGTAGTGGTCCTGCCGCCGCACCAGGATCCCCGCCGCGAGGAGGCGCGCGTGGGCGGCCTTCGCGTCCTTCGTCCGGACGAGGATGAAGTTCGAGGCCGACGGCCAGGGCCTCCACTCGGGGTGCTTCCAGAGCTCCGCGAGGAGCCGGTCGCGCTCCGCCCGGATCCCGGCGACGAGCGGCGCCACGTACCCGGGCGACTCGAGGGCGGTGAGCAGGATCGCCCCGGTGTGCGCGGGGATGCAGAAGGGCGGCAGGAGCGCCCGCGCCACCGCCGCCACCTTCGCCGAGCCGAGCAGGTACCCGGCGCGCACGCCGCCGAGGCACCACGACTTCGAGAACGTGCGCAGCAGGGCGACGTTCGGGTTCGCGCGCGCGAGCGGCCGCGCGTCGGTGCCGGCGAACGCGTGGTACGCCTCGTCCACGACGAGGAGCGAGTCGCGCTCCCGCGCGCGCGTCGCGAGCGCCTGGAGGTCGGCCGCGTCGAACAGCCGGCCGGTGGGCCCGTGCGGGTTCGGCACGAACAGGACGCCCGGCGCCGCGTCGAGCGCGGCGAGGAGGGCGGCGGTCGGGAGGGCGAACCCGTCGCCGAGCGGAACCGAGCGGTAGGGCGTGCCCGCCGCGGTCGCCGCGCCCTTGTAGTAGGGGAAGGCCGGGGCGGTGTCGATCACGGACGCCGCCGCCTCCGCGAGCGCGAGGACGAGCAGGTTCGACCCCGGCGAGAGGACGACGCCCTCTTCGGGCCACCCCTCGTGCCGCGCGATGGCGGCGCGCACGTCCTCCGCGTGCAGCTCGGGGTACCGGTTCCAGGACAGGCCCGCGATGCGCTCGAGCGCGCGGGCCTTGAGGGCCGGGGGGAAGTCCACCGGGCTCTCGTTCTGGTCGAGCTTCACGCGGGCTTCGAACTTCGAGTAGGGGTAGTCCGCGACCGTGGCGAGGTGAGGCTTGAACGCGTTCACGGTGCGGCAGGGTAGCACACGCGCCGGGCTCCCCCGTGTCGGTGCAGGCGGGCAACCGTCCGGGTTTTCCGACGCCCCGCCCGTGCAAACCCCCGGAACGACGAGGCGGCCGGCTGGCAGCAAACATGCAGTTGCGTGGTAGCGGGTGGCCGGACGGACGGCCCCGACAACGAAGGAAGAAGGAGACAGGTCATGACGAACACGAACTCGAAGTTCCCCGCTCTCGTCGGTGCTGGAATCGGCCTCGCCACCTTCCTCGCCGTCGCCCTCCTCCCGGCGCTGCTGTACGGCGGCTACGCGGGCGTCCTCCTCGCGGGCGGCATCTTCGGCACCCCGGTCAGCGCCAGCATCGCGGTCCGCGCGCTCATCGTCTTCGGGATGGTGCTCGGCGTCACGGCGGTCGGCTCCCTCTTCGCCGTCGCCGGCGCGGCGGCGGGCGCGGCGGTCGGCGCCCTCCTGAAGGTCGTCCCGTCCGAGAAGAAGGCGGCCGAGAAGGCGTAGCGCCGGACCCGAAGCAGCGTCCGACACCCCGAGCCCCGGGTCCTCGCGGATCCGGGGCTTCGTGTTTCCGTCAGCCGGGCGCGATGCCGAGCGCGGCCGCGATCGTCTCCCGCAGGTAGCGCACCCCGACCGCGAGCGTCCGCTCCGTCGCCTCCGGGCCGCCGAGGCCCGGCGCGACCTCCATCAGGTCGCCCCCGGCGAGCCCGATCTCCCGTCCGATCCGCCGGACCAGCTCGACGACGAAGTCCGGGTCGAGGCCGCCGGGCTCGGGCGTGCCGGTGGCGTCCGCGAACGCCGCGTCGGTGCCGTCGATGTCGTTCGAGAAGTACACGCGCTCGACACCCGCCCGGCGCAGGTGGCCGACGACGGCGTCGAGGGCGGCGGCCGGATCGCGCCGGACCTCGTCCGCCCAGAGCTGGCGGACGCCGAGGGTCGCCTCCCAGTGCGCGCGGTCGTGGCGGGAGGCGCGCGTCCCGACCTGCACGAGGCGGCCGCCGCGGCCGACGAGGTCGTTCGCGTGGAACGACCAGGTGCCGAAGCAGTACCGGACGCCGAGCCGCTCCTCGAGGAGGTCGGTGTGCGCGTCCACCTGCACGATCCCGAGCGCGGTGCGCGCCGCCGCGAGCGCCTTCACGACCGGCCACGCGGCGGAGTGGTCGCCGCCGAGGGCGACGACGCGCGCGGCGGGGTTCGCCGCGACGACGCGGGCCACGACGCGCTCGGCGATCGAGAGGGGCGAGACGGGGAGCTCGCGGCGGTCGCCCGGCGCGAGGGCCGGGTAGAGCGCGCGTCGCGTCGCGTCCTTCTGCGCCTCGGAGAGCATGTCGTCGTGGAGGAGCTGCGGCACCACGACCACGTCGCCGAGGTCCACGAGCCCCGCGGCGCGCGCCCGCGCCACGAACGCCGGATCGTCGTCGAGCAGGCGGGCGCGCAGGGCGGAGGGGGCGAGGTTCGCCCCGCGCCGGAAGCCCGCGCCCACGTCGGAGGGGATGCCGAGGAGGACGGCGCGCGCGGTCGTCGCGCGGACGAGGTCCTCGCGCCAGCGGTCGAGGACGAGCGCGTCGGACGCGGCGCCGTACAGCCGCCGCTGGAGCGCGAGCTGCTCGGCGCGCCCGGTGGTGACGAGGGGGATGCCGCCGCCCGCGGGGCGGAGGAGCAGCCCGAGCTCGTCGTGGGACGTCACGCACGATCTCTAGGCGCCCGGCGCCGGCCGCGCACCGCCGGCGGCCCGCCGTCCCGCCAGGCCCGCACGAACTCGACCAGGGTGCGGAGCCCGAACCCGGTGCCCCCCTTCGCCACGTAGCCGCGCTCCTTCGGGGAGTGCGACGGCCCGGCGATGTCGAGGTGCGCCCACGGGGTCTCCTTCGCGAACGCGTGGAGGAAGTGGGCCGCGGCGATGGCGCCGCCGAACCGCTCGCCCGTGTTCTTCAGGTCGGCCCGCGGGCTCTCGAGCTGCTCCTTCAGGGTCTCGACGAGCGGGAGCCGCCACACGTCCTCGCCCGACGCGCGCGCGGCCGCGAGGACCTCGTCCGCGACCGGCCCGTCCGGGCCGAACAGGCCGGCGGTGGTCATCCCGAGCGCGACCATGCAGGCGCCGGTGAGGGTGGCGACGTCGATCAGGGCGGCGGGGGTCCAGCGACGGGCCGCCCACGCGATGACGTCGCCGAGCACGAGCCGCCCCTCCGCGTCGGTGTTCGCGATCTCGACGGTCTGCCCGTCGAACGCGACGAGCACGTCGGAGGGCTTGTAGGCGCGGCCGCCCGGCATGTTCTCGCAGGCCCCGAGCACCGCGTGCACCGGGAAGTCCGGGCGGAGCGACGCGATGACCCGCATCGCGCCGAGCACCGCGGCGCTCCCCGCCATGTCCGTGTTCATCGTGATCATGCTGTCGGTCGGCTTGAGCGAGAGGCCGCCCGAGTCGAAGGTGATCGCCTTCCCGACGAGGACGACCGGGCGACGGCGCGCCGCCGCGCCCCGCGGGACCCAGCTCACGGTGACGAGCCGGGGCGGCTCCGCCGAGCCGCGCGTCACGCCGAGGAACATGCCCATCCCGAGCGCCGCGATCTCCCGCGGGCCGCGGACCTCGATCCGGAGCCGCGCCTCGCGCGCGACCTCGCGCGCGGCGTCGGCGAGGAGGGTCGGCGTGCAGTCCGCCGGCCCGAGGTTCACGAGGTCGCGCGCCCACGCCACGGCCGCGGCGATCTCTCCCGCGAGGGCGAGCGCGTCGCGCACCTCGCGCGCCCGCTCGCGGCCCGGCGGGACGGCGACGCGCACCGCCTCGAGCCGCGGGGGCGCCTTCTTCGCGGTCTTGTAGCGGAGGAAGGCGTAGCTCCCGAGCAGGGCGCCCTCCGCCGCGGCGCGCGCCGCGCCCGCCACGTCGGCGAGGTCGAGGTCAGCGGGGACCGCCACCGCGAGGGACCGCGCGCCCGCCTTCGAGGCGGCGCGCCCGGCCTTGCCGGCCGCGGCGCGGAGGGGCTCGAAGCCCTGGCGCGGGAGCGCCTCGGCCTTCGCCCGGGGTCCGAGGCCGAGCAGGAGGACCCGCGCCGCCGGGATCCGTCCGAGCGTGGCGAGCTGCAGCTCCTGCCCGGGCTTGCCCTCGAACCGCTCGGCGCGCGCGGCGCGGAGGAGCGCCCCCTCGAGCAGCCCGTCGAGCTCGCCGACGAGACCGGCCGCGCGGCCCGAGACGTCCTCCTCGAACACCGGGAGCGCGAGCACGTCCGCCGCCACCTCGAGCGGCGCCGCCCCCGTCGCCTCGAGCGAGATTCGATCCCTGCGAGCCATGCGTGCCTCCCCGTCCGTCGGTGCGGGGGTGAATTAGCACGGAGGCGGAGCGGGGGCGAAGGGAACGCACGGCAGGCGGCGTGGGGGCGACGGAACTGGCGAGGCTCAGGGGGCGGGGAGGCGCGCGGCGTTGATCCGGCGCGCCGCGGCGTCCGCGTCGGCCGCGCCGCAGGCGGGGACTTGCCGGACGCTGCCGAACACCCCCTTCGTCTCCGTCTTCGCGAGCGCCGCCTTCCGCAGGGCCGGCAGCGCCGCGGGGTCGCCGATCTCGCCCAGGCGGCGGGCCGCCGCGCGGCGGAGCTCGCAGTCCGGGTCGGCGAGCAGCACGCCGTAGCCCTCGACCCGATCGATCCGCTCCTCCGCGCCGAGGTCGCGGGCGAGCGTCAGCGCACGCAGGCGGTGCGCGCCGGTCGCCGTCGTCGCCGCGCGGAGCACGGCGGGCAGCGCGCTCTGGGGGTCCTCCCGCAGGAGCTTCGTCGCCCGGTCCGCCAGCTTCCGCTCGCGTCCGAGATCCGCGACGAGGTCGTCGAAGGCGGTCTGGTCGAGCGGGGCGCGCGCGCGCGCGGCCGCGTACGCCTCGATGCCCTCCCCGGTGCGGCCCGGGATCCGGTGGAGCGCGCGGCCGCGGAGGAGCAGGAGCTCGGCGTCCTCGGGCCGGTCGGCGAGCGCGCCGTCGAGCACCGCGCGCGCGTCGCTCGCGCGGTCGGCGGCGAGCAGCTCGCGGGCCTCCAGCGCCGAGCGGCCGTGGCTCCGGACGAAGACGCCGAGCGCGATGGCGAGCGCCACGAGCGCGCCGGCGCCGGCCGCCCAGGCGAGCGGCCTCGCGCGGACCCGCTCCCACGCGGCGCGCGCGACGCCGCCGGCGGCGGGGGGCTCGGCCGCGCGCGGCGGCTCGAACGGCGTCGGGGTCGGACGTCGCGGGCCGGAGCGAGAGCGTCGGCCCGAGCCCTCGGACGGGGGCCGGCGACGGGGAGCGCGCGAGCGACAGGTCGGGGGCGGGCGTCGCGCCCGGCGGCATCATGAACGCGGGCCCGATCGCGGCGGCGAGCTCGTCGCGCAGGGCCACCGCGCTCTGCTGCCGATCCCCCGCCTCCTTGGCGCAGGCCCTCGCGACGGTCTCGACGAGCGCGGCGTGGTTCGCGAGGTCCGGACGGGCGTCGGTGAGCGGCGGGACCGGCCGCGTCGCCTGCATCATCAGGAGCCCGCGCGCGTCGTCCGCCTTGAACGGGTGGGACCCAGCGAGCGTGCGCCACGCGATGAGGCCCACGGCGTACACGTCCGCGCGCGCGTCGACCGCGGTGCCGAGCGCCTGCTCCGGCGCGAGGTACTCGGGCGTGCCGACCACGATCCCGGCCTGGGTCGCGCTCGCGCCGGCCGGATCGGCGATCTTCGCGATCCCGAAGTCGAGGATCTTCGTGACCTCCCGGCCCGAGGGCGACCGCGCGAGGAACACGTTCTCCGGCTTCAGGTCGCGGTGCACCACGCCGCGCGCGTGGGCGACCTCGAGCCCCGCGCAGATCTGCCAGAGGATCGGCACGGCCTGCTCGGGGGGCAGGAACCCCTCGCGCCGGAGCCGCTCGAAGAGGCTCTCGCCCGTGAGCAGCTCCATCACGAGGAACAGGTAGCCCTCCTCGCTGCGGCCGAAGTCCGAGACCTTCACGATGTTGTCGTGGTCGAGCGCGCTCGCGATCTCGGCCTCGCGCCGGAACCGCTCGACGAGATCCGGCGACCCGGTCAGATCGGGCCGCAGCACCTTCACCGCGAAGTCCTTGCGGAGGTGGACGTGCTGCGCGCGGAAGATGGCGCCCATCCCGCCCGTGGCGAGGTGCCCGGTCAGCACGTACCGACCGTCGAGGGTCGTCCCGACGAGCGACATGGGGTCGAACGCGGAGAGATCGGGGGCGGGCGCGGCCACTCCGCGGGATTCTACCTCGACCGGGCCCGATCACCGCGCGACCGCCGTTCCCCGGGTTCGCCGGGCCCGGTCACGCGCGCGGCGAGGGCGCGGGCGCGGGGATCAGGCCGCCTTGCCCGGCGAGCGGACCGCCTCGCCGAGCGCGCGCTCGAGCCGGGCCGCGACGTGGCTCCAGAGCCCCGTCGCGAACACCCGCGCGCGGCCTCGGGCGCCCATCGCCCGGGCGCGCGCGGGATCGCGGAGGAGCCGCTCGAGGGCCGCGGCGAGCGCGACCGGATCTCCCGGCGGCACGAGGAGCCCGGTCTCGCCGTCGCGCACGATCTCCGGGACGGCCTCCACCCGCGTGCCCACGCACGGCACGCCGCACGCCATCGCGTCCAGGAAGGCGATGCCGAACGGCTCCTGCAGCGTCGGCAGCGCGAAGACGGTGGCCTGCGCGAGGAGCGCCGGGAGCTCCTCCGTGCCCACCGGGCCGACGAACGTGACGCGCTCGGGGCTGCGCGCCGGCGCGGGCGCGCCCGCGACCACCAGGCGGGCGCGGGGAACGCGGGTCCGGAGGAGGCGCATCGCCTCGAGCAGGACGTGGCCGCCCTTGCGCGCGAAGTCGTACCCGACGAACACGACGGTGTGGCCGTCGTCCCGGCGCGGCGCGACCTCCGGGAACACGTTCGCGCCGCCGCCGACCACGCGCACGCGCGCCGGGTCGACCCCGTAGTCGCGCACGAGGGACGCGGCGGTGTTCGCGCTGAAGGTCGCGAGCGCCGCGGCGCCCCGGTAGGCCGCCGTCTCGCGCGCGAACCACCCGTGGCCGTACCGCAGCGGCGGAGCGAGCCCGGCGGACCGCCACCCGGGGCTCGCCTCGGCGAGCGCCCGGGTGTGGTCGAGGAAGAGGACGTAAGGGAACGGCGGGGGCGCCCCGGGCGCGAACAGCGCGCCGTTCTGCAGGACCACGTCCGGCGCGGGGCGGAGGGCGAGGAGCGCGTCGCCGGCCTCGCGCGCGTGGCGGTCGAACGCGTACGCGGTGTTCCAGCGGTGATCGAGCCCGCTGCGGCCGAACCGGGCGCACGCGAGCGCGAGGTGGAGCAGGATGTCGGCCCGCGCGCGAGGCCGGCGCGTGACCGGGTCGCGCGGCTCGAGCGCCCCCGTGGCGGTGACGAGCCGCACGTCGTGCCCGCGGTCGAGCAGCGCGCCCGCGACCGCGGACGTGACGCCGCTCTGCCACCCGTAGTGCACGTACGCGATCCCGAGGCCGCCGTTCCCCATTCCCCTCCCCCGAAGGTCAAGATGGGGTTCGGGCGGGTGGAGCGGAACCCCGTAGGCGGCGCCCGGGCAGGCGGGCGACGGTGGGTCCGCCGGCCACGCGCGCGCCGACCGGACGCGCGCTCCCGCGCCGATCGCGCGACCGATCAGGCGCCGATCAGACGCCCGGCGGGCGCTCGCCGTGACGCGCGGTGACGACCGTGTGGATCCCTCCGCGCACGGCGAAGTCCCCGGTCACCTCGAGCCAGCGCGGCTCGAGCGCGCGCGCGAGGTCGTCGCAGATCCGGTTCGTCACCGCCTCGTGGAACGTCCCCTCGGCGCGGAACGACCAGAGGTAGAGCTTCAGGCTCTTCAGCTCCACGCAGCGCGCGGCGGGCACGTAGCGGATCCGGATCGTCGCGAAGTCCGGCTGCCCCGTCATCGGGCAGACACACGTGAACTCCGGGCACTCCATCGAGATCTCGAACGGCCGGTCGGGCTTCGGGTTCGGGAAGGTCTGGAGGTCTCGTGACGGGGTCGTCGGCATGATTTCCACGAACGGTACTGGCAGGGCACTGAAAGGATTACAGCCTCGCGTCGCCGCGGCCCGGCAAGCCCCTGTAACGCCGCCGCTGTGACGAAGGCAAGGGGATTGCTAGTGGAGAGGGACCTGACACGCCATCCCGGGAGGACGCATGACGACGCGCCACGGTCGGAAGAGCACGAAGCGCAGCGCGCCCCACCGCCTCGTCACGACGGTCGGCGAGCTGATCTCCGCCGCCTACGACAGCCGCGCCCGGGTTCGGTACCCAGCGCCTCGAGCGGGCGCTCACGCTGCTCACCCGATCTCCGCTCGCGCGGCACATCTCGCCGCACGTGGAGTTCGTCCGCTAGCCTTCGCCGAACCGGATCCGGCAGCTCGGGCAGCTCTCGGGCCGCTCCCCGGCGGGGCCTGCGCCGCTCGTGCGCCCCCGCCCGAGGCGCGCGCCGCACGCCGGACAGCGCGCGACCGAGGTCGTCCACAGGAACAGCACGAACAGCAGGCCGACCGCGGAGAGCGAGACGGCGCCCCGCACGCCGCCGCCGGCGACGTACGCCAGCGCGCCTCCGCCGAGCGCGCTCAGGGCCGCCCACGGCAGGAGCCGGCGCGATCCGCGCGCGCGGGCGAGCTCGCGGTCCACGTCGGCGATGCCCGGTGAGCGAGGTGGTCGTCCGTCCCTGGGGCGCGGCATGCGCGCGGAATCTACCGCGCCACCTCGCGCCGGACCACGCTCGCGTGGCGCGGGACGTACAGGTGGTACCGCCCGAGCTGGCCCGCGGGCCGGTAGCCCCGCCGGATCTCCGCGACGAGCGGGAGCCCGAGGTTCCCGGCCGCGTACCAGGCGACGGCCTCGGGAGCGTCGATGTCGGCGAGGAGCACGACCACCGGGAAGGCGCCTCGCCGCAGCGCGCGGGTGAGGGGCGCCACGAGCGCGGGCTCGTCGGCCGACGCGACGCGCAGCGCGAACGGATCGAGCAGGACGGGCGACTCCCCGGCGAGGAGCGGGACGAGCGGGTCCTCGGACAGGATCGGACCGGACCGGGGGAGGGCGCGCACCACCGCGCGCACCTCGCCGAGCCGCGAGGAGCCGAGGTCCGCGCGCCAGAGCCCGAGCGCGAGCGCCGCGCCCGTCGCCGCCGCGGCGAGGGTCGCGACGCGCGCGGCGGACGACGCCCGTCCGGCGCCGTGGACGACCGCGCCGCCGAGGAGCGTCGCGGAGGCCGCCTCGAGCTCGACGAGGTGGTTCAGCGCCGTGCCCGGCGTCGCGAAGACCACGAGCGCGCCCAGCCACGCCGCGGTCACCCAGATCGCGGGCAGGAGCCGGGGGTCGGGGGTGCCGTCGCGTACGGCGCGCGCGAGCGCGGGGAGCGAGAGGGCGAGGACGGCGGCGGCCGCCGCCGCGAGGGCGAGCCCCGCCGGATCGGCGAGCGCGAGCTCCTCGCCGAGCCGGAGCGGCGCGATCATCACCGCGTGCGGACCCGCGCCGGCCGTCGCGGCCCGGCCGACGAGCGAGAGAAAGCGCCCGGAGGAGAGCGCGTCGATCGCGGCGACGACCGCGACCGCGCCCCCGGCGACGAGGGCGGCGAGGACGCCCGCCGCCCTGCGCTCCCCGCGGACGGCGAGGTAGGCCGCCGCGGCGGCGGCCGCGGTCAGCGCGGTCGGCTTCGCCGCGAAGGCGAGCACGAGCGCCACGGCGGCTGCGGGGAGCCGGCCCCGGCCAGGGCCCCGCGCGACGAGGGCGAGCGCGACCGCGGAGAGGCCGACGGGGAGGAGGTCTCCGCGGACCGCCGCGAGCGCGTGCTGGCCCGCGAACCCCGCGAAGGCGAGCGCGGCGGTCGCGGCCGCGTCCCGCCGGCTCGCGCCGGCGGCGCACAGGAGCGCGCCGACGCCGAGCGCGAGGACGATCCCCGCGGCGAGCGAGAGCCCGTACCCCGCCGGCAGGAGCGGCACCCCGGCCCGGAGGAGCCCGGCGTGGAGCGCGAACGCGAGCGGGAAGTAGCGCGTCCCGCCGAACGCCGCGTCGCCGTGGAGCGGGCGGTAGAGCGTGCCTCGCGCGAGGTCGTCCGCGAGCGTCATCCAGACGCCGGAGACGTGGTTCAGCGCGTTCCCGCTCTCCCACGCCGCGGGCAGGCGGGCGAGCGTGAGGACGGCGAGCGCCGCGGCGGCGACGAGCGCGACCCGGCGCACGTCAGGGCTCCGAAGGGGCCGGCGCGGCGCCCCGCGCCGGCCGCGCCCGGAACAGGCTGGCCCAGCCCTCGGGGAGCCAGCGGCGCGCCCACGAGAGCCCGAGGTACGCCACGGCGAAGGCGATCCCGGCGGCGAGGAGCCGGACGAGGAGCGGACCCGGCGTCGCGTGGAGCACGAGCCACGCCGGCGGCATCCCGAACGCGGTGGCCGCCGCCTGGCGCGCGAGGTGCCGGCCCGGCAGGACGCGCGCCAGCGGCACCTGGAAGAGCGTCGCCGCGCGCACGAGCATGGCGGCGCGCGCGAGCGTCTCGGCGAGGACCCAGCCGGCGAAGCCGCCGATCGGCCCGCGCAGCGCGAGCCCGCCGAGGACGAGCGGCACCGTCGCGGCGAGCTTCCCGGCGGAGAGGAGCAGCACGAACCGGTTCTGGGCCCGCGCGCGCATCACGCCGTCGAGCGGCAGCGCCGCGAGCACGACCGGGACGACCGAGAGCCTGAAGAGCGGGACCGCGGAGAGGTAGACCGGCGAGAAGAGCAGCTCGATGAGGCTCGGCGCGACCACGAGGAGCAGCCCCGCGAGCGGGAAGAACGCGAAGCCGAGCTGGAGCACCGCCTCCTGGAACAGCCGCAGGCCCGCGCGGTGGGAGCGGCCGGCGCCGTCCACGTCGGCGAGCCCGATCTGGAGCAGCTCGGACACCGGCGTGTAGAGCACGTCCACCACCGGCAGCTGGAACGTGCCGACGCTGTACACGGCGAACGCCGCCGCGGTGACCGACGCCGAGACCGCGTACTGGTGGAACTGCTGCTGGGGGACGATCACGAGGAAGGCGAGGCCGAACGGGAGCGCGTACGCGATCTGCCGGCGGAGCAGCGCCGCGCTGCCCCCGAGCCCGTGGCCGCGCGCGAGGAGCGCGAACCCGACCACGGCGCGCGCGCCGGTCGCGAGCGTCATCCCCACGAGCACGCCGTGCACGTTCCCGGTCGCGAGCGCGCCGGCGACGAGCGCGCCGCTGCGGAGGAGCTCGGTGACGAGGCGCGCGAGCGCCGCCGCGCCGATGCGACCCGCCGCGTTCCAGGCGATGTCGAGCGGCGAGCCCGCGATGTAGAGGCCGGTGAACGCGGCGACCCACCCGAGGAGCCGATCGAGCTCGGGGTTCCCGAAGTGGCGCGCGAGGAAGCCGCGGCCGGCGAGGATGAGCCCGGCCGCGAGGAGCCCGAGCGCCACGTGGGCCCAGAGCGTCTGGGCGATGTACCGGTCGCGCTCGCGCGGCTCCCGGGGGACGAAGTAGTAGAGGCTCTGGGTGAGCCCGAGCGGCAGCATGAGCGCGAGCGTCTGCGAGACGAGCCACGCCTGCTTGAACGTGCCGTAGGACGCCGGCAGCAGCGCGCGGGCGAGCACCATCGGGACCGCGAGCGCGAGCGCGGCGCCGGCGAGGCGTGCCGCGAGCAGCGGGCGCGCCCGCGTGAGGATCGAGTCGGCCAAGGTTCCCCCTCCGAGGAGACACGATGCGCAGCCCGCGGCGCCCGGCCGAGGGGCCCGCGCGGGACCGGACGTCACCCTGCCCGTGCGGCGCCCGTCCCGGGGTGCGCCGGTCGGAGGACCTCCAGCATGCGGCCGACCGCCCGGCTCCAGCCGAAGCGCTCCGCGGCGCGAGCCCGGCCGGCCTCGCCGAGCCGGCGCGCGCGGGCGGGGTCGGCGAGCAGCCCCGCGCACGCGGCCGCGAGCGCGCCCGGAGCGCGCGGCGGGACGAGGAGCCCGGTCTCGCCGTGCGCGACGATCTCCGGGATCGCCTCGATGGACGTCCCGACCACCGGGAGGCCGAACGCCATCGCCTCCACGAACGCGAGGCCGAACGCCTCGCGGAGCGTCGGGAGCGCGAACAGGCTCGCGCGCGCGTACAGCGACGCGAGGGCGTCGGGGCCGAGCGGGCCGTGGAACACCGCGCCCTCCGGCAGCCGCGCCGGCGCGTCCTGCGAGACGATCCAGAGCGCCGCGCGCGGGTGGACGCGCCGGACCCGCTGGAACGCCTCGACGAGGTCGGGCCCGCCCTTCGGCACGAAGTGCCGCCCGACGAACAGGATCGCGGGCTCGCGGTCCTGGTCCCGCGGCAGCGGGGCGATCGGCGCGACGTTCGGGCCCGCGCCGACGACCCGCACGCGCGCGGGATCCACGCCGTAGTCGGCGACGAGCGAGCGCGCCGCGAACTCGCTCATCGAGAAGATCGTCGCCGCGCCGCGGTAGACCCGCTCCTCGCGCGCGCGCCAGGCCGGGTCGGGCGGGAGCGGCGGCGGGAGCCCCGGGAGCCGCCCGTATCGCTCCGCGATCGCCCGCGTGTGATCGACGTACAGGTGGTAGGGCCGCCCCGGCGCGCGGCCCGGACCGAAGAGCACGCCCGCCTGCAGCACCGCGTCCGGGCGCGTGCGCCGGACCGCGTCCTCCGCGACGCTCGAGAGGTGGTCGAACGACCACGGGGTGTGGACCCAGTACTCCTTCCAGTACCGGCCGTGCCGGCGCAGCGCCTCGAGGAACGCGCGGATCGCGGCGGGGCGCGGGTTCGGGAGCCGCGAGCCGGGCCGGAGCTGCCACAGGAAGCGCTCCGTCGGGTTCGAGAGGACGACCTCGATGCCGGCCGCGGAGAGGGCGTGCGCGACCGCCGAGGTCACGCCGGACTGCGGGCCGTAATGCAGGTACAGGAGCCGCACTCCGGAGAAGCTAGGGACCTCCTGCACCGTCCGGCGCCGCCCCACAGGGCGGTCGGGAGCGCCGTCCGCTCGCCCCCTTGGCCGGGACCGGCAGCCCGCGAGATCCCCCACGCCCCGCGGCGGCGGGCAAGAGGGGCAGGGTCGAGGAGCGCACCCGGCTCGTCAGGGACTGGCGTCTACGGCGGCCGGCGCGCTCAGAACCCGAGGACGAGCTTCCCGAAGCTGTCGTTCCGCTCCATCCGATCGTGCGCCTCGCCGGCCCGGTCCGCGGCGAGGACCGCGTCCACGATCGGCACGACGCGGCCCGCCGAGACGAGCGGGAGCACCTCCCTCGCGAACGCCTGGGTCGCCGCGATCTTCTCCTCGAGCGGGCGCATCCGCAGCGTGGTCCCGATCACGGTCGCCCGCTTCTGCAGCAGGACCCGGAGGTCGGTCGCCGCGTCGGCCCCGCCCATCGTCCCCACGACGACGAGCCGGCCGCGCGTCGCGAGCGCGGCGAGGTTCTCGCGCGCGTAGGCGGCGCCGACGAAGTCCACCACGAGCGGGCAGCCCGCGCCCGCCGTGATCCGCAGGACCTCCTCGGCGAACCGCGGACCGTCCCTCCCGACGAGGAGGGCGTGATCGACCCCGAGCGGCCGCGCGCGCTCGAGCTTCTCCGGCGTGCGGGAGGTCCCGATCACGGTCGCGCCGGCGGCCCTCGCGAGCTGCACCGCGATCGTCGAGACGCCCGAGCCGACCGCGTGGACGAGCACCGTCCAGCCCGGGCGCAGCCCGCCGAGCGTGAAGAGGGCGTCGTGGGCCGTGATGCCCGCCTCGGGGAGCGCCGCGGCCTCCTCGAAGGAGAGCCGGTCCGGGATCCGGAGCAGCATGCGCTCGTGCACGACGGCGAGCTCCGCCTGCCCCTCGCCGCTGCAGATCGCCATGACCCGGTCGCCGGGGCGCCACGTCGTGACCCCCTCGCCCGGGCGCACGACCTCGCCCGCGAGCTCGAGCCCGGGGACGTCCGGGCGCGTCCCGGGAGGCGGCGCGTAGAGCCCGCGGCGCTGCAGGAGGTCGGCGCGGTTCAGCGCCGAGGCGCGGACCCGCACGAGCACCTCGCCGCGCGCCGGCTCGGGATCCGGGACCTCGCCGATCCGGACCACCTCCGGACCGCCCTTGCCGTGGAAGAGCACCGCCTTCATGGATCCCCCGCTCGCCGCGCGGTGGCGGCTCGCCGCAAGGATAGGCGCTCGGCGCGCTCGCTACCCGCGGATCGTGCCGTCCACCCCGACGACGACGTCCCGGAGCGGGACGGCCTTGCCGCTCGCCTCGAGGCTCCGGTGCGCAGCCATCGAGATCCCGCCGCAGCAGGGGACCTCCATCCGCACCACGGTCACGCTGCGCAGGTCGTTCTCGGCGAAGATCCGGCCGAGCTTCTCGACGTACGCGGAGAGGTCGTCGAGCTTCGGGCAGCCCACGACGAGCGCGCGGCCGGCGAGCAGCTCGTCGTGGAAGCGGGCGTACGCGAAGGGGACGCAGTCGGCCGCGACGAGGAGGTCAGCGCCGCGGAAGTACGGCGCCGTGACCGGGACGAGGTGGAGCTGGACGGGCCACTGGCCGAGCCGGCTCTCGCCCGAGGGCGCGGGTCCGGCGGAGGCGGCCGGTCCGGGGCGGCGCGGGAGCACCATCGGCCGGGAGCCGGGGCACCCGCCGCCCTGCGGGCCGGGCCCGGCCTCGGAGACGATCGCGAGACGAGGCGCCGGGCGCCTCGCCGGGATGGGCTCGTGCCGGGACGACACCTTCTCGCCCATCGACAGCAGGTGGACCTTGACCGCCTCCTCGTCGAACGCGGCGGCGTCCCGCTCGATCACGGTGATCGCGCCACGGGGGCACTCGCCCAGGCACGCGCCGAGGCCGTCGCACAGCGCGTCGGCGGAGAGGCGCGCCTTCCCGCCGACGAGCGCGATCGCGCCCTCCGCGCAGGCCGGGATGCACTCGCCGCAGCCGTCGCACTTCTCCTCGTCGATCCGGACGATCTTCCTGAGCATGGGCGCGCTTATCTCACGCCCGTCGCCCCGGCCGGAAGTCAGCGGACGTTTCCATCCCGCCCAGGACCGCGCCTCCTCTAGAGATCGAACCTTCCGCGCAGCCCGACCTGCGCCCACGAGTGAATCTCGGGGTGGGGCATCGCCCCGCCGGAGCTGACGCCCCCGATCCGGGAGGACTCGCGATCGTAGCGGCCCGACGAGACCATGAGGAAGGGTCCGACGGCGAGGCTCGCGGCGGGTCGCCAGTCGAACCCCACCTGCACGTTCAGGAGCTCCAGCCCGCGGTACATGATGTCCCCGCCCCCGGCGAGGCTTCCGTCCTCGAAGTGCAGCGCGTTCCACTCGTACCCGGCGCCCGCGGCGACCCACGGAAACACGCTTCGCCCCTGCATCGCGTAGTGCGCCTGCACTCCGGCGCGGAGCACCGAGAGCATGCACTGCATGCCGGGCAGGTCGCAGATCCTCGACGCCTCGTTCCCGGGCCGGCCGAAGCCGTAGGATCCGTAGACGCCGAGCGAGAGCCGCCTCGTGACGCGCACGAGCGCCTCGAGCTGGATCGGCACCTGCGCCCCGATCCACGACGCCATGTTCCGCGTGCCCCCGACGTCGCCGAGCCCGGTCGCATACCCGAGCCGGAGGCCGACCGAGAACCGGCCGGGAGGATCCGGCGGCGTCTCCGGGCCGGGCTGCGGGGGAGAGGGGGGAGGCCCGAGCTCGGTCCGACCCGGGACCACGGCGACGCCGGCGCGCGGCTCGCCGCTCACCTCGACGACGCCTTCCGCGGCGCGTCCGGTCACGAGGAACTCCGCGATCGCGGCCGTCGCGCCGGGCGGCGCGTCCCCCCGCATGCGGACGCGCCCCTCGCGCTCGAGCACGGCGCGGCGAACGTCGTACAGCGCGCCGACGAGGTAGGCGCCGTCGCCCTCCCCGGCCACGGACACCGTGATGACCTGGTCGAGCCCGAGGAGCGACCCGGCGTCGGCGACGGTCCGCGCGCGATCCCCGGCGGCCAGCGCGAGGCCAGGCCCGAGCTCCGGGCGCAGCGCCGCCGGGACGGTGAGGTCGAGGAGGACCTCCGCGTTTCCTTCGCGCAGGTCGGCGGGGACGGGGCCCGCGCGGAGCTCTCCGAGCGCCCCGGACACGCGGTAGCGGCCCCGCGGCAGCACGAGCCGCGCCGGGGCGAGGCCGAGCTCGCGGCCGGAGACGCGCACCCGCACGCCGGGAACCGAGGAGCGCACGACGAGCGTGGCAGCGGGTGCGTCCCGGAGCCCGTCGCGCACGCGCTCGACCTCCTCGACGAGGCGGGCGGTGTGCAGCGCCGGGTCGAAGGTGAGCTCGGGCGCCGCGCGCACGAGCCGGTCGATCCACGCTCGCGCCGCGTCGGCTCGACCGAGGTCGAGCTCGGTCCGCGCGAGACGCGTCAGCACCTTCGCCCAGAGCGTGAAGACCTCCGGGCCTTCCGGGAGCCGCTCGAGATCGTCCGCGACGCTCCGGAGGATCGCGAGGGAGCGATCGTAGTGACCCGCGAGGTACGCGAGGCGCGCCGCTTCGACGGCACCCTGGGCCTGCGCGAGCGTCGGGGTGGCCGCTCTCGCGTCCATCCGCTCCCGTGTCTGCGGCGCGTCGAGGGTGCCGGCGCGCAGCTCCGCGACGCGGGCCCGCAGCTCGCGAGTCACCTCCACGAGCGCGGGTCCCGGCCCGGGCTCGGGCGCGACGGCGAGCACGGCGACGGTCCCTGCGCGCGCGGCGGAAGGCCGCGCGAGCGCGGCCGCGACCGCGACCGCGGCGAGTGCGCGCAGCGAGCCCGTGGAACGCATGGTCCTGGGGAGGCGCACCGCGACGCGCATGTGACTCACCTCCGTGCCGGCGGCCCGAGACCCTCCTCGGTACACGTTTCGTGAGGATGCTAACATCCCGCCCGGGCCGAGGCGCAGGTGGACCGGGAACGATCGCTCAGGGAATCCGTCGCACCGGGGCTCGTCACCGCGCTCCTGCGCGAGCTCGCGCGCGCGCCGCCCGATCTCGCGGACGCAGCCGCCCTGCCGCTCCTCCGCAGCGGCCAGGTGGTGGGGCGGTTCGAGATCGTGCGGAGGCTCGGCCAGGGCGGGTTCGGCGTCGTCTACGAGGCGTTCGACCGGACGCTCCGGCGCGCAGTCGCGTTCAAGGTCGTGAAGATGGGCGGGGACGTCGGGCTGAAGGGAGAGCGCATCCTGCGCGAGGCGGAGGCCGCGGCGCAGCTCGCGCACCCGAACCTCGTCACCCTCCACGACGTCGGACATTGCGAGCACGGGCCGTACCTCGTGATGGAGCTGCTCCGCGGCCGGACCCTCGGCGAGCGGCTCCTCGGGGGTCCGCTGCCGCTCGGGGATGCGCTGCACGTCGCGATCGAGGTGGCGAAGGGCGTGGCGCACGCGCACGCGCGCGGCGTGATCCACCGCGACGTGACGCCCGGGAACGTCTTCCTCTGCGAGGACGGACAGGTGAAGGTGCTCGACTTCGGCCTCGCGCTCGCCTTCGGCCGCAGCCGCGTGCACGCCGGGACCGTCGCGTACATGGCCCCCGAGCAGTGGAGGCGAGAGCCGGAGGACGAGCGGACCGACGTCTTCGCGCTCGGAGTGGTCCTCCACGAGATGCTCACCGGCGCGCAGCCGTTCCGGTCGCCGGAGGACGTCGCGAGCAGCGTGGGCGCGCCCCGGCTGGCGCTCGCCGGCGCGGGTCGGCTCGCCGACCTCCTCGTCCGGATGATGGCGAACGAGCCCGCGCGCAGGCCGCGCGACGGCGGCGAGGTGCTGTCGGAGCTCCTGGCGCTCGACCGAGAATTCCGGAGTGCGCCCGCGCCGGCGGCACGATCGCGGTCGGGACGGCGCCGCGTCGCGGCGGTCGCCTTCGCGGCGCTCGCCGCGGTGGCGGTCGCGCTCGCGCTGTCGCGTCCGACGCCCGTCGGGGGCGCGAACGCCGCGAGGCCGTCAGCCCTCGCCTCGGCCGCGGGCCCGGAGCGGCCGCCGCCCGCGCCGCCCGCGCCGCCCGCGAATCGACGCGCCCGGACCACGCCCGACAGCGGCGCCGGTCTCCTCCGCGCCGCCGCCGCGAAGGCCCTCGCGGGCGCGGCCGGCCGGCGCCGTCCGCGAGTGCCGCGGCGCGATCGCCACGATCCCCGCGCCCCCCGCGGCGAGCGGCGACGGCGTCCTCACGGTCGTCGCGGATCCGTTCGGCGCGATCGCCGTGGACGGCATCCCGCGGGGCGACACGCCGCGCGAGTGCCGGGTCGCGGCGGGGACCTACACCATCCGGGCGGTCCACCCGACCCTCGGGGTCCGCGAGGCCCGCGTCAGGATCGACGCCGGCGCCCGGGTGACGTGGGCGGCGGACTTCCTCTCCGAGTGACGCAGGGCGCGCTCCGGAGGGGCGACTCCCCCGTCCGAAAACTGGCCGGCTGCCTGCGCACGCGCTACGGATGGAAAGCGAGCGATATCGCGGCGGAGCGGACGGGTGCTCGAGACGCAGGAGATCACCTTCGACGACGTCCTGCGCGCGGGCCGGGTCCTCTACGGGCCCGCGTTCGCGGCCGAGGCGGGCGGCTGGCGCGAGAAGCTCAAGGCGACCTACCGCCAGCGCGCGATGGAGACCCACCCCGACCGCGCCCGCTCGCTCGGCCGCCCGGAGCGCGAGCTGGCGCACGAGTTCAAGGCCGTCGCCGACGCGTACCGCATCCTCACGCTGCTCGACCCCGGAGCCCTCCCGCGCCGCGCCGACGCGCGCCGCGCCCCGGGAGGCGGCGCGCACGCCGGCGCGCCCGCAGCAGCGGCGGCCCGGCCCGCCGAGCCCGCCCGCGTCCGTCGCGTGGTGGACCCAGGCCCCGCTGCCCCGCGCGCGGCGACGGGAGGCGCGCCGCGCGTGCGCGTCGGCGTCCGGCCGGAGGACCTCCCGCGGCGCCGCCTCCGGTTCGCCGAGTTCCTCTACTACTCCGGCCGCGTCGGATGGACGGAGCTCGTCGAGGCGATCGCGTGGCAGCGCGCGCAGCGGCCGCCCGTCGGCCGCATCGGCGTGGAGCTCGGGTTCCTCGACGCGGCGGACGTCGGCTTCCTGCTCGAGCGGCGGCGCGACGCCGGGGCGACCGGGACGCCCTTCGGCGAGTGGGCGGTGCGCGAGGGGTTCCTCACGCCCTTCCAGCTCCTCGCCGTGCTCGGGCGGCAGCTCCGGATGCAGCGCCCCATCGGCCAGTTCTTCGTCGAGCGCGGCCTCCTCGATCCCGACGACATCGACCTCGTCCGCGTCCGGATCCTGCGCCACAACGCGCGTCACGCGCCGTGAGCCGCGGCGCCTCCCCCTCTCCCTGACCCTCTCCCCGCTTCGCGGGGGCGAGGGAACGGCGGCCCTAGCGCGCGCGGGCGAGGACCACGAGCAGGTCGCCGTCGGCCGGCAGCGGCCGCGCGGGCGCCGCGGCCTCGAGACCGTGACGGCTCGCCGCCTCGAGGAGCGTCTCGAGCTCGCGGATGCCCAGCGCGGGATCCGCCGCGCGCAGCTCGCCGTCGAAGCGCGCGAGCCGTCCCGCCGGCCGCGCGCCGCGCCGCGCGAAGGGGCCGGCGACGACGAGCGGTCCTCCCGGCGGGAGCACGCGCGCGGCGCCGCGGCAGAGCGCCTCGACCGCGTCCGGCGGCGCGACGTGGAGGACGTTCACGCACAGCACCGCGCAGGCGGGGCGCGCGGTCCACGCCTCCGCGCGCACGTCGTAGTCGAGCGGAGGGAGGAGGTTCGGGAGCCGCGCCTCCGCCGCCCACGCCGCGACGCTCGCGCGCGCGACCGGATCGGGGTCGGAAGGCTGGAAGACGAGCGCCGGGAAGGCGCGCGCGAGGGCCACGACGTGCTCCCCGGTCCCGCTGCCCAGCTCGAGGACGCGCCCCGCGCGCCCGAGCACGTCGCGGAGCGCCGCGGTGAGCGGCTCGAGGTTTCGCAGCGCGGCGGCGCTCGTCCGCTTCATGCTCGCGATCCTGGCAGGGGCGGGCGCCGCGCGCGACCCCCGCGCGTGGCGCGCCCGGGACGAGACCCGTCGCCGCGCGCCGCGGTTCGCGGTACACACGGGCGTAGATGACTCGCCAGGCCCTCGCCCGTTTCGCGGCGGTCGCCGCGCTCTCCCTCGCCGCAGCGTGCGCCGGCGTCCGCAAGGCGCCCGCGCCGGGGCCCGCCGCCGGAGCCGCGCTCGCGCCGGGCTGGACGAGCCGCACCTTCCCGGTCCGCGAGCACGGCGCGGTGCAGCTGCCGATCCCGCCGGGCTGGACCGCGAGCGCGGGCGAGGAGGGCGAGGCCTCCGTCCCGTCCATCCGGCTCGAGGCGCCGGGCGCGCGCTTCGTCGCGATCCTGACGCCGCTCTGGAACCCGGGCGAGCCCGAGACGCCGCAGGGAAGGGCCGACACCGCGCAGCTCTTCGCGGAGCTCGGCCGCCGCAAGGCGCTCGCCGGCAGCGCGGAAGGCGGAGATCCCGCTCGAGGACCTCGGCCCCGGCGAGGTCAGGGGCTGGTACTTCTCCGCGACCGACCGGGACCTCGTCGCACGGGAGCCCGGTCCGGACGAGTTCCGCCACGTCCTGCAGGGCGCCGCCGCGGTCGGCCCGGTGATCCTCGCGTTCACCCTGCTCGACGACGGTCCCGGGGCCTGGCGCTCGCAGGTGCTCGACGTCGTCCGGGGCGCCCGTCACCTCGCGGACGGCGCCGGCGAGAAGGGCGCCGCCGGCGCCTTCGAGCTCCTGCCGGACGCGACGACGCTGCCGCTGCGCGTCGCGGCGCCCGGCCGGCCCTGGGCGGTGCTCGTCGATCTGCCCGGGTTCCAGGTCGGCCACGTGCGGAGCGCCCGCCTCCCGCCCGACGTCGTGCACTTCGTCGCGCGGTCTCCCCAGACCGAGATCGTCGCGTCGGTGATCCTCGCCCCGGCGGGCGGCGCGAGCGACGCGCGCGCCTGCCGCGACGCCCTGCTCACGCGCGTCGCCGGGACCGCGGACCTCAGGCTGACCGACGAGGCGCCCGGCGCGAGGGCGTGGTTCTCGCGCACGGAGGAAGGGATCCGCTGGGAGCACGGGCACGTGTTCCTCTTCCGCGACGGCCTGTGCGCGGACGTCCACGTCTCGAAGGCGGCGCCGGAGGGCGCGGACGCGACCCGGCTCGAGGCCATCCTGTCGTCGGTCCGGATCGGCGAGGATCTCTGAGCGTGGAGGCGTGGCGCCCGATCCGCGCGTCGTTCCCGGTCCACAGCTACGAGGTGGACGCGTTCGGCGCGCTCCAGATCGCCGGCGCTCTCCGGCTACCTCCAGGAGGTCGCCGGGAAGCACGCGGCGGAGCTCGGGGTCGGGCTCGACGTCCTCCGCGCGAGGGGGCTCACCTGGGTCCTCGCGCGGCAGCGGCTCGAGCTCCCGCAGCCCGTCGCGCTCGGGGACACGCTCGAGATCGAGACCTGGCCCTCCGGCCTCGAGCGGCTCGCGGCCCACCGCGAGTTCGTCGCCCGGCGCGGCGACGGGGTCGAGACGGTGCGCGCGACCACGCTCTGGTACGTGCTCGATCTCGCCACGCGCCGGCCGGTGCGGCCGCAGGAGGTGCTCGATCCGCGCTTCCCGCGTCCGCGGCAGCCGTCCGTCGCGCCGCTCGCGCGCGGGAAGCTGCCCGACGTCGCGACGTGGGAGCGCGAGCAGCGCTTCCACGTCCGGTACGCGGACATCGACCTGAACCTGCACGTCACGAACGCGAGCTACGTCGCCTGGGCGATCGAGGCGATGCCGGTGGAGCGCTGGCGCGGCTCGCGGCTCGCGGCGGTCGAGGTCCAGTACCTCGCCGAGGGGCTCCACGGCGCGGCGATCCTCTCCCGCGTGGCGCGCACGGGGCCGGCGAGCTTCGCGCACGCGATCGTGCGCGAGGAGGACGGGAAGGAGCTCGCGCGGCTGGTCACGGTCTGGACGCCGCGCGCGCCGGCCCCGGCGCCCTGACGCTCACCGCGGCGGGAGGACCGCCGCGACGGCCTCGCCGAGCTCGTGGAGGTCGAGCGGCTTCGCGAGCAGCGCGCGGGCGCCGATGGCGCGCGCCTCGGCCTCGTCGAGCCGGGCGCTGTACCCCGTGCAGATCAGCACCGGCAGCTCGGGGCGGATCGCGAGGAGCGCGAGCGTGAGCTCGTCGCCGCCCATCCCGGGGAGCGTCTGGTCGGTGACGACGACGTCGAAGCCCTGCGGGTCGTCGCGGAACCGCTCGAACGCGGCCTCCGCGGTGACGTCCGTCGTCACCCGGTACCCGAGCCTCTCGAGCATCCGCCCGATCGCGCGCGCCACGGGCGGATCGTCGTCGACGAGGAGGACCCGGCGCGGTGCCGCGGCCGGGACGGCGGGCGCCGCGGCCGGCCGCGGCGGCGGCGGCGGCGCGGCCTCGGGGAGGCGCGGCAGCCACACGTCGACGCGCGTGCCCCGGCCCGGGGCGCTCTCGAGCGTGACCGCGCCCCCGAGCGCCGCCGCGATGCCGTGCACGACCGCGAGCCCGAGCCCGCTGCCGGCCCCGGCCGGCTTCGTCGTGAAGTACGGCTCGAACGCCCGGGCGCGGGTGGCGGTGTCCATGCCGTGGCCGGTGTCGGCGATCGTGAGCCGGACGTAGCTCCCGGGCGCGAGCCCGGCGGGCGCGGCCGGGCTCGGGAGCTCGGCGCGCTCCACCGTGACCTCGAGGACGCCGCCGCGCGCGGCCATCGCGTCGCGCGCGTTCGCGCAGAGGTTCAGGAGCACCTGGTGGAGCTGGGTCGGGTCCGCGCGGACCGCGCCCGCGTCCGGGGCCGTCCGCGTCCGGATCTCCACGTTCGCGGGCGTCGCCGCGCGCACGAGCGACAGCTCCTCCCGGACGGCGCGGGCGACGTCCACCGGCGCGGCCTGCGGCGGGCGCCGGCGCGCGAACGCGAGGATCTGCTGGACGACCCCCTTCGCGCGGAGCGCGGCCGCCGCGATCTGCTCCGCGTCGTCGCGGCCGAGGGAGCCGGCGGGCAGCTCGCCCGCGAGGGCCTCGGCGTGGCCCAGGATCGCGGCGAGCACGTTGTTGAAGTCGTGGGCGACGCCGCCCGCGAGCGTGCCGAGCGCCTCGATCTTCTCCCCCTGCCGGAGGCGCTCCTCGAGGAGCTTGCGCTCGACCTCGGCGCGGTGGCGCTCGGAGACGTCGCGGGCGACCGTGATGATGGAGCCGTCGCCCATCGGCGCGGACGTCACCTCGGCCGGGAAGGACGTCCCGTCGAGGCGGAGGAGCGCCATCTCGGTCGAGAGGAGGTGCTCCCCCTCGAGCATGCGCGCGAGCCGCCCGCGGGCGTCCTCGCGCGAGTCCGGGTGGACGAGGTCGATCACGGTCATCCCGACGAGGACGTCCGGGCGCAGGGCGGCCATCAGCCGGGCCGCCGCCGGGTTGGCGAAGCCGATCCGCCCTTTCCCGTCGTACGCGACCACCCCGTCCGGCAGGAGCTCGAGGAGGTGACGGTACCGCTCCTCGGAGGCGCGGAGCGCGCTCCGGGTCTCCTCCTGCTCGGTGAGATCGCGGACGAACGCCACGATGAGGGGCGCGCCGTCGCGGCGGACGAGCGCGAGGCGGGTCTCCACCGTGAACCGCGAGCCGTCCTTGCGGCGCTGCATCGCGCGCACCGAGGCGAAGCCCTCTCGCTTCATGTGCGCGACGAGCTCCTCGAGCCGGTCGCCGTCGAGCCCCTCGACGAACTCGCGCACGTGCGTCCCGGCGAGCTCGCCCGGGGCGTAGCCGAGGCTGCGGTGCGCCTCCTCGTTCGCGTAGACCACGATCGCCGCGCCGTCGAGCAGGAACACGGCGTGGGGGGCGCGTCCGATCAGCTCGGGGAGGAAGAGCTCGGGCAAGGTCGGCCTCGAGGCATGCGATAGGGTCGGGGTTGGCGGCCGGTCAAGCGAGAGTGGAGCGGTGGGGCGCCTCACGGACCGAGGAGCAGCCGCACCGCGGCCACCGCGGCCGCCATGCCGGCGAGGTCCGCGAGGAGGCCGGCCGCGAGCGCGTGGCGGTACCGGGTCACGCCGGCGGCGCCCATGTAGACGGCGAGGACGTAGAAGGTGGTCTCGGTGGATCCCGCCATCACGGACACGAGCCGCCCGGCGTAGGAGTCGGGCCCCTCCGCGCGCAGGACGTCGCCGACGACGCCGAGCGCGCCCCCTCCCGAGAGCGGACGCACGACGAGCATCGGGACGACGCTCGACGGGATGCCGGCGAGCGAGGTGAGCGGCGCGAGCGCGCGCGCGACGGCGTCCATCGCGCCGGACGCGCGGAGCATCGCGAGCGCGACGAAGATCGCGACGAGCGGGGGGATGATCCGGACCGCGGTCTGGAACCCCTCCTTCGCGCCCTCGACGAACGCCGGGAAGACCTTGACCCCTCGCGCGAGCGCGACGAGCGGGACCCCGGCGAGCAGGAGCGGGATCGTCCACGTCGACACCGCGTCCATCGCCGCGCGCAGCACGTCAGGCCCCCCGCGGCGGCGCGGGGAACGCCCGCGCGAGCAGCTTCGCGGCGAGGACCGCGACGGCGACCCCGCACGCGGAGGCGAGGAGGGTGGCCCCGACGATCTCCTGCGGCGCGCGCGACCCCGCCGCGCTCCGGAGCGTGAGCACGCTCACGGGCACGAGCTGGACCGAGGCGGTGTTGAGCGCGCAGAAGAGCGCCTGGGCGTCGCTGGCCGTCCCGGGCCGGGGGTTCAGCCCCTCGAGCTCCTGCATCGCGCGGACGCCGAACGGGGTGGCGGCGTTCCCGAGCCCGAGCACGTTCGCGGAGACGTTCATGAGCATGGCGCCCATCGCCGGGTGCTCGGGCGGGACCTCCGGGAAGAGCCGGGTGAGGAGCGGCCGGGCCGCGCGCGCGACGGCCCGCACGAGCCCCGCCTCCTCCGCGAGCTTCATGACGCCGAGCCACAGCGCCATCCCGCCCGCGAGCCCGAGCGCGAAGGTCCCCGCGTCGGTCGCGGACGCGAGCGCGGCTCGCGTCACCTCCGCCATCCGGCCGTTCACCGCGGCCGCCGCGACCGCGGCGACGACGAGGATCGTCCAGATCGCGCCCATGCGGCGGGATCGTGGCATGGCAGGTCCCGAACGCGAGTTTTTGATAGAAGGGCCGCAGCCGCCCCCCGAGAGAACCCATGACCCGTCTCGTCCTCGTCGTCGCGCTCGCCCTGCCGCTCGTCGCCTGTCCGGAGCAGCGGCCGGCGCCCACGCCGCGCCGCCCGCCGCAGGCCGGGCTCGCCGCGGGCGCCGGAGCGCTCCCCGACGCCCTCACGGTCGCGAGGCCGGACGGGCCGGAGTGGTTCGGCCTGTACCTCGTCGGCAAGAAGGCCGGCTGGACGCGCACGCACTTCCGGCGCGAGCTGCGCGACGGCAAGGACCTCCTCGTCGGCCGCACCGAGACGCTGATCCGCGCCACGGTCGGCACGCGCGAGGTCGAGCGGAAGCAGGAGGAGGAGCGGACGTGGGAGGCGCGCCCGGGCGGGCGGCTGCTCTCGTTCCGGGCGGCGTGGGCCGGCGACGGCGGCGACCGGACGGTGACGGGCACCTGCGAGCGGTCCACGTGCCGCGCGGTGCTCGTCTCCGGGAGCTCGCGCGAGGAGCGGACGATCGACAACGTCCGCGAGACGGTCGAGCTCGCGGACGCGGCGCGCCTCGCGGCGGCGCGGCGCGGCGCGGTGATCGGCACGCAGCTCGACCTCGAGAAGCTGCGCGTGCGCGAGGTGCGCGACACGTACGTGCGGCGCGACACGATCGCGGGCGCGGGGGTGGCGGAGGAGGTCTCGGTCGTCAGCGAGTCCGAGCCGGGCGACCGCCTCGCGGCCGAGTACCGCGTCTCCGACGACGGGCGGATCGTCGAGATCCGCCTGGGGGAGGCGGTCGTCGCGCGGCCCGAGCCGGAGGAGACGGCGCGCCGCCTCGACAAGATCGACCTGTTCGCGCTCGCGCGGGTCGCGCTCCCCCGGCCCCTCCCGCGCGAGGTGCCGAAGACCATCGTGTACCGGCTCTCCGGCCTGCCGCCGGCGTTCCAGAAGGGCGACGGGCGGCAGCGGTTCGAGGCGGGGCCGAAGGGCACCGCGGTGCTCGTCGTCAGCGCCCGCCGCCCGGCGGCCGCGGACCCGGCGAAGGACACGCCGCTCGAGCGGGCGCGCGCCGGGGCCTCGGCGGACGATCTCGCCGCGACGCCGCAGGTGAACTTCGAGGCCCCCGGGATCCGGCCGCTCGCGAAGGAGCTCACCGGCGGCGCCAGGGGGACGTACGAGGCCGCGAGGAAGCTCTCGGCGGCGGTGCACGACCGCCTCGAGAAGGTCTACGGCGCGAGCAGCGATCGCGCGAGCGACGTCCTCGAGAGCGGCCGCGGCGACTGCACCGAGCACACCGTGCTCCTCGTCGCGCTCGCGCGCTCCATCGGCATCCCGGCGCGGCCGGTCCACGGGCTCGTCTACGCGGACTACGGGGACGGGCAGCCCGCGCTGTACTGGCACGCGTGGGTGGAGGTCCGGAGCGCGGGCGAGTGGATCCCGCTCGATCCGACGTTCGGGCAGCCGGTCGCGGACGCGACCCACCTGGCGCTCGGGAGCGGCACCCAGGTCGACACGGTCGGCCTCCTCGGCAGCCTCAAGGTCGTCGGGGTGGAGGTGCGCGACGGGAAGTGAGTAGGATGCCGCCCCGAACCCGCACCCCGGAGCGCGCATGAACGGCCTCGACCACGTCGCCATCCTCGTCTCGGACCTCGACGCGGCGGTGAAGCTCTACCGCGACGTCTACGGCCTCGAGCTCGCCGAGATCGAGGAGGTCCCGAGCGAGAAGGTGCGCGTCGCCATCTTCGGCCACGGCCGCGGCCGGATCGAGCTCGTCTCGCCCGCCGGGCCGGACAGCCCGATGGCGAAGACGATCGAGAAGCGCGGCGAGGGGCTGCACCACGTCTGCCTCGAGGTGCCGGACGTCGCGAAGGCGATGGCGGCGCTCAAGGCGCAGGGCGCGCCGCTGCTCGACGAGACGCCTCGCCCCGGCGCGGGCGGCTCGAAGGTGGCGTTCGTCCACCCGAAGGGGAGCAGGGGCGTGCTCGTCGAGCTGAAGCAGGCGAAGTGAGCGGCCGGACCCGCGGGCGCCCCCCCGCTTGACCGCCCTCCGGGCGCGTGCTGTAAGAGCCCGTCCGCTCTCGTTCAAGGGGTTCCGCATGTCCCGCCTCGCCGCCGCCCTCGCGGTCCTGCTCGCCGTCCCGCTCGCCGCGCGCGCTCAGGCCGACAAGAAGGCCGACGACGTGGACCCCAAGACGAAGGCCGCGATCGACCGCGCCGTCGAGAAGGCGAAGGACGACATCCGGAACGAGGTGCGCGCGGAGATCCAGGGCGCGCAGTCCGCGGCGGAGTTCCTGGGCGCCGTCTCGGAGGGCCCGAAGCTCGAGTTCTTCCAGGTCGACGGGTACTACCGGGTCCGCGCGCAGATGTTCGACCGCGTCTCGCTCGGCGCGGGCCGCGACGCGGGCGGCCGGTACCTGTTCCCCGTGCCGATCGACCAGCCCGGCGGCGGCAACGGCCGCAGCACGCTCGCGACCGCGAACATGCGCCTCCGCCTCGAGCCGACGCTCAACGTCTCCGAGCACGTGCGGGTGAGGGCGCAGCTCGACGTCCTCGACAACCACGTCCTCGGCTCCTCGACCTCCCGCCTCTACGACGACCCGAACAGCCCGTACCCCGCGACGTTCTTCGGCTCCTCCCGCGTCGTCGCGCCGAGCACGGATCCCCGCCTCGACCGGCCCTACGTCTCGCCCAAGCGCGTCTGGGCCGAGGTCCAGACGCCGGTCGGCCTGCTCTCCTTCGGGCGGATGCCGTCGGAGTGGGGCCTCGGGGTCATGGCGAACGCGGGGTCCGGGATCGACGAGGACTTCGGCGACACGGTGGACCGGATCCAGTTCGCGCTGCCGCCCGTCTCCACGCCGATCGGGCGCCTCACCTTCGTGCCGATGATCGACTTCGACAACGAGGGCGCGCTGTTCCGCGATCCGCGCGCCGCGCCCGGGACCGGGCAGCCCTTCGACGCGGAGGCGGGCGACGACGGCCGCACGTACGGGCTCAAGGTCGCGCGCATCGACACGAAGGACGAGGTGAGGCGCAAGCTCGAGCGGAACGAGCCGTCCGTGAACTACGGCGCGTACTACAGCTACCGGACCCAGCGGTACACCTACCCCGACTGGAACACGTCGGGCTTCGACGCGAGCTACGCGTCGACCACGGGCCCGGTCTCGGGGGTGCACCGCTCCGCCTACGCCCACGTCCTCGACGGCTGGTTCCGCTACGTCTCCCCGCGCTGGCGGGTCGAGGCGGAGCTCGCCGGGATCTACGGGTCGGTGGGGAACCCGAGCAGCGACCCGACCGTCGCGGCGCCGAAGCTGCTGCTGCGCCAGTGGGGCGGCGCGCTCGTCGTCGACTACAAGGCGAAGCCGAACCGCGTCACCGTCGGCGTCGAGGTGGGCGCCGCGAGCGGAGACTCGGCCCCCGGGTTCGGCAACGTGCCGGGGTACGGGCCGCAGCCCGCCGGATCGCTCGAGGGGTCGCAGTGGTGCGTGCAGGGCACCACCGGCTGCACCGCCACCGACCGGAGCATCCGGAACTTCCGGTTCAACCCGGCGTACCGCGTCGACCTCGTGCTCTTCCACCAGATCCTCGGCGGGGTGACGGACGCGATGTACCTGAAGCCGAAGCTCCGGTGGGACTTCCTCCCCGGGCTCGCCCTCGACCTGTCGCTCATGTACGCGCGCGCGCTCGAGAAGGGCTCGACGCCGAGCGTCCGCCCCGACGGGACCGGCGGGAGCGCCGACCTCGGGCTCGAGGCGGACACGCAGGTGACGTACTCGTCCGGAGACGGGTTCCAGGCCTGGGCGCAGTGGGGCGTCCTGCAGCCGTTCGGCGGGCTCTCCACGCAGGCGCACGGCGCCAGCCGCGGTCACGTCATCGCGACGGGGCTCGCCGCGAAGTTCTAGCCGGAGCGGACCCTGGTGGCGGAGGGACCGGCGCCCGTCTGGCACGTGACGGTGAACGGCGAGCCGGCGTGCACCTCGCCGCTCGTCACGGCCGACGAGCGGATCGACGCGCCGGCGTGCGGCACGCGCAGCTGCGCGCGCGCGGAGGCTTACGCCGAGCTCCTCCGGTCGCGCCACCCGGGCGAGAGCGTCCTGGTCGTCGCGGGCGGCTGCCCGATGCGCGGCGAGTAGCGCCGGGTCACGGGACGCGCTCGAGCCCCCGTTCTACCAGCGCGCCCGGTGGTCCTCGACCACGCCGGGCAGCGCGGAGATCGGCACGGCCTCGCCGTCGGGGCCGGGCACGCGCCCCTCGAACGTCCCCGCCACCTGCACGAACCGGGTCCGGACGAGGCCGAGGTTCCGCGCCTCGGCGTGCGCGCCGGTCGGGTGGAAGAGGAGCTCGAGCGAACCCGCGCCGCCGGCGATCCGCCACGGCGCGGTCGCGCCCCCGACCGTGAACGCGACGGGCGGGAGGCGGTACGGCCGTCCGGAGAAGCCGGCGTTCTCGCCGGAGTCGTCCGCCGCGACGCCGAAGCCCTCGCACAGGTTGAACCCGAGCGGCGCGCCCGCCGCGCGGCCCGTCGCGAACGCCCAGCGCCACGACGTGTCGCGCGCGAGGAGGCCCGCGGTGAAGTCGAGGCCGCCGCTGCCGCCGTCGAGCCGGAGCGTGCGGCCACCGACCCGGACGGTCCCTCGGGCGGCGAGGCAGGCCGCCTTCGAGGTCGCCCGGAGCCCGCCGCCGTCGAGCGGCGCGACGAAGGTGAACGGCGCCGGGGCGCCGAAGGGATCGAGGACCGCGTCGAGCTCGAACCCGCCTCGCCCCGCCCCGCAGAGGCGGAACACGGCGCCGTCGTGGCGGAGCTCCGCGGCGAGGGCGCCCGTCGCGAGCCGGGCCCGCGCTCCCGCCCACCCGTGGCCGGAGACCCGCGCGTGGCGGCCCGGCAGGCCCGCCGCGGACGCCTCGAAGAGCAGCGCGCCGCTGCGCCGGTCCTGGGCCCAGGCGAAGCCGCCCCCGAAGTACCCGCCCTCCACGATCGCGACCGCGGCGAGGACCTCGTCCGAGATCGCGAGCGCGTAGACCCAGCGCTTCGCCCGCGCGCGCTGCCGGAGCCAGCCGGCCGGCCCGGGGCGCGCGAGGAGCGCGAGGTCCACCTGCGCGTGCGCGCCGGCGAACGCGCCGAGGACGGGCGCGCCCGCCGGGTCGAGGAGCGCGGGGGGCGCCGGAGGGAGCCCCCGGGATCGGACGATCGCCGGCACGCGCCGACTCTACCGCCGCGGCGCCGTGGAGAGCGCGGCCCGCACCGCCGGGAGCCCCACGTGGAGCCGGCCTCCGTCCCACAGCGCGGGGGTGCGGCCGCCCCCGTGCGCGGCGAGGGCGTCGGAGTGCGCGGCGAACGCGACGTTCCTGAACGAGACCGCCTCGAGCAGGCCCAGGTCGCGCACGAGCGTGCGCGCCGCCGCCGACTCCGGCTCCGAGAGCCGGTGGAAGAGCTCGAGCGTCACGACCGGGAGCGTAGCGCGATGGAGCGGTCGCGTCGTCAGGATCGACCTGACGGGCGGGGCCGACCGCGAGTCGCGAGGCGCCTCAGGCGCGGGCGGGGACCGCCTTCACCTCGAAGACGGGCTGCGCCTGGATGGCCTTCTTCACCTTGCACTGGTCGGCGACGCGGACGAGCGCGTCGAGGTACTTCTCCGGGAACCCGGGGGGCACGATGACGTCGAGCTCGACGCGGGAGAGCGCGCCGCCCTCGGGGTCGAAGTGGTTCCGCTGCGCGATCCGGATCCCCTCGGTCGGGAGGCCGCGCTTCTGGCAGAACCCCGCGACGTAGATGCCGGCGCACGTGCCGATCGACGCGAGGAACAGGTCGAACGGCGCGGGCGCGGAGTCCTCGCCGCCGCCCGCGGCCGGCTGGTCCGTCCGGATGACGTGACTTCCGATCCGCACGTCCACCCGCTTCCCGCCCGGCAGCGTCACGACCATCTCGCTCGACATGTCTTTCGCTCCTCCTGGCCCGTGAGAGCCCGCGCGCCCGCGAGGGATTCCGGCCCGCGCGGGCACATGCTAGCTTCCGGGCTCCGCATGAGAGCGAAAGAGAAGGCGAAGCCCGTCTCGCGCGCGGCCCTCGCCGGAGAGGCCGATCCGAGGCTCGTCGCGCTGTCCGTCTCCATCCAGGACGACGCCGCGCTGTACGCCGAGGACATCCGGGGGAGCCAGGCGCACGTCGCGATGCTCGCCGCCCAGGGCATCGTCCCGAAGGCGGTGGCGCGGCGAATCGTCGCAGCCCTCGACCAGGTCCGCGCCGAGTTCGCGGCGGGCAAGATCCGCCTCGACCCGGCGCTCGAGGACGTCCACACCCACGTCGAGCGCCGGCTCGGCGAGCTCGTGGGGAAGGACGCCGGCTACCTCCACGCCGGGCGCAGCCGCAACGACCAGGTCGCGCTCGACGAGCGGCTCTTCGTCGTCGCCGCCTGCGACCGCGCCGACGCCGCCCTCACGCGGCTGCAGCGCGCGCTCGTCGCGCGCGGCCGCGAGCACGAGCGGACCATCCTGCCCGGCTACACCCACCTCCAGCGGGCGCAGCCGGTCTCCCTCGCGCACCACCTCCTCGCCCACGTCGAGGCGCTCGGCCGGGACCGCGAGCGCGTCGCCGAGGTGCGCCGGCGCGCGGCGATCTCGCCGCTCGGCTCGGGCGCGCTCGCCGGGACCACGCTGCGCCTCGACCGCGAGGCGACCGCGCGCGCGCTCGGGCTCGCCGGCGTCACCCAGAACTCGCTCGACGCCGTCTCGGACCGCGACAGCGCGATCGAGCTCCTCTTCGCGTGCGCGCTCGCGGCGGTCCACCTCTCCCGGATCGGCGAGGAGATCGTCCTCTGGACGACGAGGGAGTTCGGGTTCATGACGCTCGCGGACGCGTTCGCGACCGGGTCGTCCCTCATGCCGCAGAAGAAGAACCCCGACGTCGGCGAGCTCGCGCGCGGCCGCGCCGGGCGCGCCATCGGCGACCTCGTGTCGCTCCTCGCGACGGTGAAGAGCCTCCCGCTCTCGTACAACCGGGATCTGCAGGAGGACAAGCGTCCGCTGCTCGGCGCCGCCGACGCGGTGGTGCTGACCGCCGACGCGGTCGCGGGCGCGATCGAGACCGCGACGTTCCACGCGGACCGGATGGAGGCGGCGCTCGGGTCCGGGGAGACGCTCGCCACGGACGCGGCGGAGTACCTCGTCGAGCGCGGGGTCCCGTTCCGCGAGGCGCACGAGGCGGTCGGGAAGGCGGCGGCCTTCGCGACGGCCCACGACCGCCCGATGGCGGAGCTCACCGCCGCGGAGTGGCGGACCTTCCACCCGAGGTTCGAGCGCGACGTGCTGCGGTGCTTCGACCCGCGCCGCTCGCTCCGCCGCCGGGAGCTGCCCGGCGCGCCGGGGCCGCGGCAGGTCGCGCGGCAGCTCGGGCGCTGGGAGAAGGCGCTCCGCCCGGGGAAGGGCGCGCGGTGAGCAGGGCCTCGCTCGCGCTCGGCGCCGCCGTCGCGCTCGCGGCCTGCGGCGTGAAGGCGCCGCCCCGCCCGCCGGAGCGCAGCGCGCCGGGGGCGGTGCCGGCCGGCGGCGCGGCGGCCCCCGCCCCGGCGCCCGCGACGTGCGCCGGCTGCGCGCCGGGGGAGGCGGGCCGGTGAACCACTTCGAGCGCAGGGACGGGGTCCTCCACGCGGAGGGCGTGCCGGTGGAGCGGCTCGCCGAGCGCCACGGGACGCCGCTCTACGTCTACTCGACCGCGACGCTCACCCGGCACTGGAAGGTCCTGAACCGCTCGCTCGCGGGCCTCGACCACCTCGTCTGCTACGCGGTGAAGGCGAACTCGAACCTCGCGATCCTGAGCCTGTTCGCGCGGCTCGGCTCGGGCTTCGACATCGTCTCGGGCGGCGAGCTCTTCCGCGTGCGCCGCGCGGGCGGCGACCCGCGCAAGGTCGTCTTCTCGGGCGTCGGGAAGACCGACGAGGAGATCGCGTTCGCGCTCGAGGCGGGGGTGCGCGTCCTCAACGTGGAGAGCGCCCCGGAGCTCGCGCGGATCTCGATCGTCGCGCGGCGGCTCGGGCGGCGCGCGCCCGTCGCGCTGCGCGTGAACCCGGACGTCGACCCGAAGACGCACCCGTACATCTCGACCGGGCTCCGCGACAACAAGTTCGGGGTCTCCGTCGACGACGCGCGGCGCCTCTACGCGCTCGCGGCGAAGGATCCCGCCCTCGACGTGAGGGGGATCGCCTGCCACATCGGCTCGCAGATCACGAGCGTCCAGCCGTTCCTCGACGCCATCGCGCGGGTCCTCGCGCTCTCGCGCGACCTCGCGCGGCAGGGCATCCGGATCGGCCACCTCGACGTGGGCGGAGGCCTCGGCATCACGTACCGCGACGAGGAGCCGCCGCACCCCGACGAGTACGGCGCCGCGATCCGCAAGGCGCTCGCGGGCTTCCGGGGCGACGTGCTCCTCGAGCCGGGGCGCGTGCTCGTCGGGAACGCCGGCGTGCTCGTGACCCGCGTGCTGTACGTGAAGCGCAGCGGGCGGAAGACCTTCGTGGTGGTGGACGCCGCGATGAACGACCTCGTCCGGCCGAGCTACTACGGCGCGCACCACGAGCTCGAGCTCGCCGGCCCCCCGCGGAGGGACGCGCGCGAGATCGTGTGCGACGTGGTCGGGCCCATCTGCGAGTCGTCGGACTTCCTCGCGAAGCGCCGCCGGATGCCCGAGCCCAGCCCCGGCGACCTGCTCGTCGTCCGGTCGGCCGGCGCCTACGGGTTCGCGATGTCCTCGAACTACAACACCCGGCCGCGCGCGGCGGAGGTCCTCGTGGACGGCACCCGGGTCCACCTGGCGCGGCGCCGGGAGACGTGGATGGACCTCGTCCGCGGCGAGCGTCCCCTCGCGGGAGCGCCGGCCCGGGCTCCGCGCGCCCGCGCGGCGTCCCGGCGCCGGGCCCGTCCGTAGCGGTTTCCGGGCCCCCGCCGGATCGGGTAGCATCGCCCCCGCTGTCCCACCCCCCAGGAGAGCCGTACATGCCGCGACTCGAAGGTTCGATGGTGGCGATCGTCACCCCGCTGAAGGACGGCGCGCTCGACCTCCGCTCCCTCCGCGACCTCGTCGAGTGGCACGTCTCGGAGGGCACCGACGGCATCGTGCCCTGCGGCACCACGGGGGAGGGGGCGACGCTCACCGCCGCGGAGCGCGCGGACGTCATCCGGACGGTCGTCGAGGTCGCGCGCGGGCGGGTCCAGGTGGTCGCCGGCGCCGGGTCGAACGCGACGCACGAGGCGATCGAGTCGGTGAAGATGGCGAAGGAGCTGCGGGCCGACGCGGCCCTCGTCGTCACCCCCTACTACAACAAGCCGACGCCCGAGGGGCTCTACCGGCACTACGTCGCGATCTGGGAGGCGGCCCGCTTCCCGGTCGTGGCCTACAACGTCCCGAGCCGGACCTCGGTCGACATGCTCCCGGAGACGGTGGCGCGCCTCGCCAAGGCGGGCGCGATCGCCGGGATCAAGGAGGCCACCGCGAGCATGGAGCGGCAGCTCCAGCTCATCGAGAAGGTCGGCAAGGACGCGATCGCGTTCCTGTCGGGCGACGACTTCACGGTCCTGCCGTACATCGCCTGCGGCGGCCACGGCGTCATCTCGGTGGTGGGCAACATCGCCCCGCGCGCGATGAAGGAGCTCGTCGTGGCGGCCCGGAAGCCCGACCTCGCGAAGGCGCTCGAGAAGCAGGTCGCGATGGCCGAGCTCAACCGGACGATGTTCGTCGAGACGAACCCCGGCCCCGTCAAGACGGCGGTGGCCCTGCTCGGGAAGGCGTCCGCCGAGCTGCGGCTCCCGCTCGCGCCGCCGTCCGACGCGAGCACCGCCAAGATCCGCGAGGCGATGGTCCGCTTCGGTCTGCTGAAGCTCGCGTAGCCCTCCCGAGGAGACACATGATCAAGGTCGTGGTGACCGGCGCGGCGGGCCGCATGGGGACGCAGATCGCTCGGCTCGTCCGCGCGACCGAGGGGATGGCCGTCGCGGGCGCGGTCGAGCGCCCGGGCCCGGCCGTCGGCCAGGACGTCGGCACGCTCGCCGGGCTGGGGCCGATCGGCGTCGCGGTGGTGGACGACCTCGCCAAGGCGCTGCCGGGCGCGGACGTCGTCATCGACTTCACGAGCCACGAGGCCTCCGCGCGGCACGCGGAGGCGTGCGCCGAGCGCGGCGTGCCGCTCGTCATCGGCTCGACCGGCTTCACGCCCGAGGCGAAGGCGCGGGTCGCCGCCGCGGCGCGGCGGATCCCGATCGTGCTCTCGCCCAACATGAGCGTGGGCGTGAACGTGCTGTTCGAGCTGGTGCGCCAGGCGGCGAAGGTGCTCGGCGAGGCGTACGACGTCGAGATCGTCGAGCTGCACCACAAGAAGAAGCGCGACGCGCCGTCGGGCACCGCGGTCCGGCTCGGCGAGGTCGCGGCGGAGGCGCTCGGGCGCGACCCGAAGGACGCCCTCGCCTACTCGCGCCACGGCATCATCGGGGAGCGGCCGCCCTGGCAGATCGGCCTGCAGACGCTCCGGGGCGGCGACGTGGTGGGCGAGCACACGGTGTTCTTCTGCGGCGAGGGCGAGCGGCTCGAGCTCACGCACCGGGCGACCTCGCGGGACCAGTTCGCGCGCGGGGCGGTGCGCGCCGCGCAGTGGATCGTGGGGCGCCCGGCGGGCGTCCACGACATGGCCGACGTGCTCGGCCTGGGGGCGCGCCGATGAGGATCGTCCGGTTCCGGCACGCCGGTCACGACCGCTACGGGGTGGTGGAGGCCACGCTCGTGCGCCCGCTCTCCGCGGCGCCGTGGGGGGGAGGGCTCCCCGACGGCAAGCCGATCCCGCTCGCGGACGTGCAGCTCCTCGCGCCGGTGGAGCCGTCCAAGGTCGTCTGCGTCGGCCGGAACTACCGGGCCCACGCGAAGGAGCTCGGGAACGAGCTCCCCACGACGCCGCTCCTGTTCCTGAAGCCGCCCTCGTCGGTCGTCGGCCCGCAGGAGGCGATCCGGTGCCCGGAGCAGTCGAAGGAGGTCCACCACGAGGCGGAGCTGGGCGTGGTCGTCGGCCGGACGCTCTCCCGCGCGACCCCGGTGGACGCGAGGCTCGCGATCTTCGGCTACACCTGCCTGAACGACGTCACGGCGCGGGACATCCAGCGCGAGGAGAAGCAGTTCACGCGCGCGAAGGGGTTCGACACCTTCTGCCCGGTCGGTCCGCTCATCGAGACGGCGCTCGACCCGATGGACGTCTCGATCGTCTGCCGCGTCAACGGCGCGGAGCGGCAGCGGGGGCACACCCGGGACATGGTCTTCGACCCGTTCGCGCTCCTCTCGTTCATCTCCGGGGTGATGACCCTCTGGCCGGGCGACGTCGTCGCGACGGGCACGCCCGAGGGCGTCGGCGCCATCCAGCGCGGCGACTGGGTCGAGGTGGAGATCTCCGGGATCGGCGTCCTCCGGAACCCGGTCGTGTAGAAGGCCGGAGGCGCGCCGGGCGGACGGGCTGGCGCCTGCGGCACTGCACCGCTGGCGCGCGGCGCCGCAGCCCGCTTACCCTCGGATCGTGCGCGTCCACGTCGGCGTCGGCTCGAACCTCGGGGATCGCTGGGGCCACCTCGCCCAGGCGGCGCGGGCGCTGCGCGCCGTCCCCGGCGTCACGGTCGTGCGCGCGTCGCGCGTGTGGGACGCGGCCCCGCTCGGCCCGCCGCAGCCCCGCTACCTGAACGCGGTGCTGGAGCTCGAGACCGAGCTTCCCCCGCTCGTCCTGCTCGACGCGCTCCAGGAGATCGAGCGCGGCGCGGGCCGCGTCCGCACCGCCGTCCGCTGGGCGGCGCGGACGCTGGACCTCGATCTGCTCCTGTACGGCGACGAGGTCCTGCGCCACCCGCGCCTCGTCATCCCGCACCCGGGGCTGGGCGTGCGGCGCTTCGCCCTCGCCCCGCTCGCCGAGCTCTGCGCCGACCGCGTGGTCCCGGGGACGGGGCGGACGGTCGCGCAGCTCCTCGCGCTCGTCCCCCCCGAGGACGTGGTCCCCGCCGGCCTCTATCCGCCCTCCTAGCGGGGGGACACTCGGCCCTTCGGGCCTCGCGCCCCCCCGAGCCCCCCACTCGCTCCGGTCCAGCCTCATCCGGCTGGACCTGCGCTTGCCGTTGCTCAGGTGGACACTCGGCCCTCGGGCCTCGCGCCCCCCCGGGCCATCGTTCACTTCTTGGGCGCGTCCTTCGCCGGCGCCTCCTTCGACTGCCCCGCCGTCTTCAGCACGTTGTTCCAGCGGACGACCTCGCTCTGGACGAGCTTGCGCAGGCCGTCCGGCGTCGACGCGGCCTTGTTCGTGAGGTCCGCGCCGAGGTCGAGGAGCCGCTTGCGGGTCGTCGGGTCGTCGAGCGCCTTCACGAGCGCGGCGTTGAGCTTCTGGACGATCTCCTTCGGCGTGCCCTTCGGCGCGAAGAGCGCGTTCCACGCGGTGACCTGGAACTCGGGGAGCCCCGCCTCCTTCGTGGTCGGCACGTCCGGCATGGCCGGGGAGCGCTCGGGGAGGGCGACCCCGTACGCCTTGATCGTCCCGGCCTGGATCTGCGGCACGAGGTTCACGATCTGGTCGCACATGTAGTCCACCTGCCCCGAGACGAGGTCGTTCAGGGCGGGGCCCGTCCCGCGGTACGCGATGCGCGTCGGCTTCGCGCCGACGATCGAGTTGAAGAGGGTGCAGGTGGTGAACGAGACCGAGCCGGTGCCGGCGTGCGCCTCGTTGAGCTTGTCCGAGTTCTGCTTCAAGTAGGCGACGAACTCCTTCAGGTTCTTCGCCGGGAAGTCCTTGCGCGCGACGACGACGATGGGGGTGCCGGCGGCGAGCCCGATGGGCTCGAAGTCCTTCACCGGATCGTACTTGAGGTCGGGGTACGCGCCCGGCGCGGCGCCGTGCGTGCCCATGTGGCCCATCTCGATGGTGTAGCCGTCCGGCGCCGCCTGCGCGGCGCGGAGCGAGCCGGTCGTGCCGCCCGCCCCGGCGACGTTCTCGACCACGAGCTGCTGGCCGAGGGTGCGAGACATGTTCTCGGCCACGATCCGGGCGACGACGTCGGTCGGTCCGCCGGCGGCGAACGGGACGATGACGGTGATCGGCCGGTCCGGCCAGGCGGCGCGGCCCGCAGAGGGGACGGTGAGGGCGAGGGTGGCGACGACGGCTGCGACGATCCTTCTCATGACGGCTCCTTTCACTCGGTGAACACTTCCTTGCGGCGGCGGCGCACGGTCGGGAGCACCGCGATCGCGAGGACGACGACGGCGACGGCGAGCAGCGCGCCGCTGAGCGGCCGCGTCACGAACGCGGTGGGATCGCCGCGCGAGATCGCGAGGGCGCGCCGCAGGTTCTCCTCCATGAGCCGCCCGAGCACGAACCCGAGCAGCAGCGGGGCGGTCTCGAACTCGAGCCGCGAGAGCACCCAGCCGACGAGCGCGAAGGCGGCGGACATGAGCACGTCGGACGGCGAGTTGTTCACCGAGTAGATGCCGATGCAGGAGAAGAGCAGGATCGCCGGGAACATCAGCCGGTAGGGGACGTCGAGGAACCGGACCCACAGCCGCACCAGCGGCAGGTTGATGACGAGCAGCATCAGGTTCCCGATCCACATGCTCGCGATGATTCCCCAGAAGAGCTGGGGGCTCTTCGACATCACGAGCGGGCCGGGGACGATGCCGTGGATGGTCATGGCGCCGACCATGAGCGCCATGACCGCGTTCGGCGGGATCCCGAGCGCGAGGAGCGGGATGAACGAGGTCTGCGCGCCGGCGTTGTTCGCGGCCTCGGGGCCGGCGACGCCCTCGATCGCGCCCCGGCCGAACCGGCGGGGGTCCTTCGCGAGCTTCTTCTCGACGGTGTAGGACGCGAACGGCCCGAGCACCGCGCCGTTCCCGGGCAGGATCCCGAGGGTCGCGCCGAGGAAGGTGCCGCGCAGGACCGGCCCGATCGACTGCCGGATCTCCGCCCAGGTCGGCAGGACGCTCCCGATCGCCCGCTTCGTCACGTCGCGGTGCTCGATCGCCTCCAGGTTCCGCAGCACCTCGGCGAACCCGAAGAGCCCCATCGCGAGCACCGCGAAGTCGATGCCGTCCGCGACCGCCGCGAACCCGAAGGTCATGCGCTCGGCGCCCGTGTCGAGGTCGGTCCCGACCGTCGAGAGCAGGAGCCCCACGACCACCATCGAGATCGCCTTCGGCACCGAGCCGCGCGCGAGGACGACCGCGAAGGCGAGCCCCGCCACCATCAGGGAGAAGTACTCCGCCGGCCCGAAGATCATGGCGAGCTTCGTCAGCGGGACCGCGAGGGCGGCGATGATGAGCGTCGCGACGCAGCCCGCGAAGAACGAGGCCATCGCGGCGATGCCGAGCGCCGCGCCGGCGCGCCCCTGCTTCGCCATCTGGTGCCCGTCGAGCACGGTGACGACCGAGGTCACCTCGCCCGGGATGTTCACGAGGATGGCGGTGGTGGAGCCGCCGTACTGCGCGCCGTAGTAGATGCCGGCGAGGAGGATGAGCGCGCCCGTCGGCTCCACCGTGAAGGTGATCGGGAGCAGCATCGTGATGGTCGCGATCGGCCCGATGCCGGGGAGGACTCCGATGAGCGTCCCGACGAAGCAGCCGATGAACGCGAGCCCGAGGTTCTGGACGGTGAACGCGACCGAGAAGCCGAGCGCGAGGTTCGTGAGCAGGGTGTCCATGGACCCCTAGATCGTGACCACGCCCGGGATGATCAGCACCGGGATCGGGAGCCCGAGCGCGTAGCGGAAGAGCGCGACGCAGGCGGCCGTCATCACCACGGCGAACACCACGAGCTCCCGGGGACGGGTCTCCGCCGACGCGGCGCCGCTCACGAGCACCACGACCGGGCCGGCGACGACGAGCCCGATCGAGCGGATGGTGAGGGCGAACGCGAGGATCCCCAGCGTGATGAACACCGCTCCGCGGAGCGGCCAGCGGGCGAGCGCCTCGCCGCGGCGCACGAACGCCGCGACGGTGAAGACGATCCCGGAGAGGAGCACGAGCACCGCGAGCCCGCGGGGGAGGGCGCCGGGGCCGACCGCGCGCAGCCGGCCCAGGGGCAGCCCGGAGCTCGCGTACAGCGCGACCACCGCGATGAGGACGAGGGTGATGCCGGCCAGCAGATCCTTCGAGAGCCTGACGCCCGGGGGCGGCGGCGGCGCGTCGGGCGTGGCGGGCTCCTCGGCCAGGGCGCCTCCGGCGTGCGCGGCGTGCGCACGGAAGCTGGATCGATCGGTGACATACCCGCTCGCTCGGCGCGGGGACAAGTTGGGGGTGACCACGCCCCCGGATGGGTTTCACGGACCGTTGCGCCGGATCAACGCCGCGGCGGGCGGCCCGCGGCGGCGAGGACGCGCGCGACGGCGGACTGCCGGCAGCGGCTCGCACCGCCCGAGGAGGCGCGCCGCGACGGCGACGCGCGCGACGCGCTCGAGCGTCTCCATCCGCTGGAACGCCTCCTCGAGCGTCCGCCCGAGCGCGATCGCGCCGTGGCGCTCGAGCAGGACCACGTCGTGTCCGGCGAGGTAGGGCGCGAGCGAGGCGGGGACCTCGTCGGTGCCGGGGATCGCGAACGGCGCGACCGGGATCTCCCCGAGCGTCACGGCCGCCTCCGGCACGAGGTCCGAGGGAGGCGGCACGCCGGCGACCGTGAGCGCGACCGCCGTGACCGGGTGCGCGTGGATCACCGCCGCGACGTCCGGGCGGGCCGCGTACGCGGCGAGGTGCATCCTGAGCTCGGTCGAGGGCCGCCCGCGCCCGGCGACGACGTCGCCGCGGCCGTCCACCACGACCAGGTCCCCGGCGCGCAGGTGTCCCTTCGAGACGCCGGACGCGGTGACGAGGAAGCGATCCGGCCCGAGCCGGACGGAGAGGTTTCCCTCCGCCGCGCCGACGAGGTCGCGCGCGTGCAGCCGGCGCCCGATCTCGAGGAGCTCGTCCCGGACGCGCGGGTCCACGCGGGTCCCTCCCCGCGTCCCCGGCCGCTGGCGGGGGGAGCGGTCGGGAGAGGGGGGACGGAGCTTGCGGGTCGCGCGCCGGGCCATCGCTGACCGGGAGCCTAGATGATCTTGGCCGCGAGGAGGTCCTGCACGTCGAGCAGGCCGACCGGGCGCCCCTCGGCGTCGACCACCGGCACCTGGTCGATGGCCGCGAGCCGCAGCACGCGCGCCGCGTCGACGACGAGCGCGTCCGGCCTGACGGTGCGGGGGTTGCGGCCCATCGCGGTCGAGACCGGGCGGGCGAAGTCGGTCTCGCCGTGCTCGACGAGGCGCCGGAGGTCCCCGTCGGTGAAGATCCCGGCGAGGCGGCCCGACGCGTCCACGACGCTCGCCGCGCCGGGGCGGCCGGGCGTCTCGGTCATGACCGCCACCGCGGCGGAGAGCGGCTGGTCCTCCCGGACGACCGGGTTCTCCTCGGCCTGGCGCATGATCTCGCGGACCTTCATGAGCCCGCGGCCGAGCTTCCCGCCGGGGTGGAAGAGCGCGTACTCCTCCCGGTCGAAGGGGCGGTTGGCGAGGACGGTCATCGCGAGCGCGTCGCCGACCGCGAGGAGGACCGCGGTCGAGGCGGTGGGGGCGAGCCCCATCGGGCAGGCCTCCTCCACGTTGCCGATCGGCACGACGAGGTCCGCGCCGCGCGCGAGCGGGTTCGCGCGGTCGCGGGTGAGCGCCACGATCCGCACGCCCATCTTCTTCAGCGCGGGGAGCAGCCGGAGGATCTCCTCCGTCTCGCCCGAGTTCGAGAGCGCGAGGATGACGTCGTCCTTCGCGATGCGCCCGAGGTCGCCGTGCGCCGCCTCCGCGGGGTGGAGGTAGAGCGAGGGGGTGCCGGTGGACGCGAGCGTGGCGGAGATCTTCTGCGCGACGAACCCGGGCTTCCCCATGCCGGTGACGACGACGCGCCCCTTGCAGCCGAGGACCCAGCGTACGGCCTCCGCGAACGGCTCGCCGAGGGCGACCGCGCCGATGGCGCGGGCCTCGGCGGCGATGACGGTCCGGCCGTACTCGAGGAGGTCCTTCGAGCCGCGGCGGGTGCCGCCGCGCGCGGGCGCCCCGGCGCGGGAGCCCCACGACGCGCCCGCCGGAGCCGGTCGCGGGCTGTTCCTGGCGGAGACGTGCTTTCGGCCGGCTGCCCATGTCGGTGGGCGCGGATATAGCACTTTCCCTCCCCTTGCGGCACCGCGCGCGGGTGCGCTATGGACCCGGCTTCCTCTCCTCCAGGAGATTCCATGAAGTTCTTCATCGACTCGGCGGACGTGGGCGAGATCAAGAAGGCGCTCTCCCTCGGCCTGTGCGACGGCGTGACGACCAACCCCTCGCTCGTCGCCAAGACCGGGCGCGCGTTCGGCGACGTGCTGAAGGAGATCGTCGCGATGGTGCCCGGGCCGATCTCCGCGGAGGTCACCGCGACCGACGCCGAGGGGATGCTGAAGGAGGCCCGCCAGCTCGCGAGGTTCGGGCCCCAGGTCGTCGTCAAGGTCCCGCTCATCGTCGAGGGGCTCCGGGCCGTGAAGGTCCTGACCGACGAGGGGATCAAGACGAACGTGACGCTGTGCTTCTCGGCGGTGCAGGCGCTCCTCGCCGCCAAGGCGGGCGCGACCTACGTCTCGCCGTTCGTCGGGCGCCTCGACGACATCTCCCAGGACGGGATGGCGCTCATCGCCGACATCGTGCAGATCTACCGGAACTACCGGTTCGACACGAAGGTGCTCGTCGCCTCGGTCCGGCACCCGGTCCACGTCCTCGCGGCGGCGAAGCTCGGCGCCGACGTCGCGACGATCCCGTTCTCCGTCATCGACCAGCTCGCGAAGCACCCGCTCACGGACGCGGGGCTGAAGAAGTTCCTCGCGGACTGGGAGAAGGTGCCGAAGGACGCAGCGAAGTAGCCGCGCGCCCGCGGTTCTCCCTCGCCCCCGGCACCAGCGGGCTGCCCAGCTACGCGAGCATGACGCGGAAGAGCCGCCGCTCGACGTCCACGAGGCAGCCGGCGAGGTCGTCGCGCGAGAGGCGCATCGACTCCGCGTACTCCTTGAGCCCGAGGCACTGCTCGGTGAGGAGCCGCACGAGGAGGTGCAGCGCCGCGTCCTCCGCGGGAGCGCGGACCCGGGCCCCGGGCGCGGCGAGGCGCGCCTCGATCTCCTCGAACTCCCGGAGCAGATCGAGCCGGGCGAGCTCGAGCGCGAGGCGGACGACGTCGTCCCGCGGCTTCTCGGCCGCCCCGGCGGCGTAGCGGACGCGCAGCTCCTCCGAGACCCACTCGAGGAACGGCGGCGGCCAGGCGGCGAGCTCCTGCGCGAGCTCCTCGGCGAACCGCTCGAGCACGTACGCCTTCACCGGCTGCCGCTGCCGATCGTAGAGGAAGTCCCAGCGGCGGTCGCGCACGCGGCGAGTCTACCGCGCCCGCCCTCGCCTCCGTCAGGCGGCGCCGGCGCCCGAGCGCCGGGCGCGCGCGGCGGGCGGGGAGGCGGTCGGCCTGCCGCCCGCGAGGCCGGTCAGCGGCCCGCGCACGACCGGCGCCTCCGCCGCGGCCCGGCGGAGCTCGCGGAGGATCACCTCGTAGACCCGCTTCCGCACGAGGAACGCCCGGTGATCGCCCGACACCTCGACGTTCGCGAGCTGCGGGATCCCCTGCGTGTCGACGACGCAGGACGGGTACGGCGAGGCCTCGTCCTCGCGCGACCAGAGCGACACCAGCCGGACCTGGGCGGGCCAGGGCCCGTCCTGGAGGCGCGCGAGGAACGGGCTCCCCGGGATCATCTGCACGAGGGAGCGCGCGAAGAGCGCGAACGGGACCCCGAGCCACGCGCGCGGCGTCCCGCGGTGCGGCGTGCCGAGCGTGACGACCGCCCGCGTCCGCCGCCAGCCGCCGAGCTTCTTCACGTAGTAGGTCGCGACGAGCCCGCCCTTCGAGTGGCCGACGATCGTCAGCGGCCCGAGGCCCGGGTAGCGCGCGTAGATGCGCTCGACCTTGGCGCGGACCAGGTCGGCGAGGTCGTCGATGCCGCGCCCGAGGAAGGAGCTGCGCGCGCCCCCGAGGTCGAGCGAGAAGACGCCGTACCCGTCGCGGCGGAGCCGCCGCTCCAGCACGTCGAAGGTCCGCCGCGCGCTGAACCAGCCGTGGAGGAGGAGCACCGGCCGCGGGCAGTCCCGGAAGTCGGTCCGCTTCTCGACGCGGTTCTCGGCCCCGGGCAGCTCGAGCGCGGACGCGATCTGCTCCACCGTCCTCGCCGCCCGCCGGATCGTGCTCAGCACCCCGCCCATGACTCGCCTCCGCCCGGAACATAGGGAGGGCGGCGGGCGCGTGCAGGGGTGCCGGACGGGCGAGCGCGTCCCGTGTCGAGGGGACCCACGGGTCGGCGACGGGCCGGCCGTCCCGGATCGTGTAGACGTCGGGCGCACCGAGGGCTTGAGCGTCCCTCGGCCCGGGGGTAAGACTCGGGGCCTTCCCGGGAGCCACCGATGCTGGTCGTGATGAAGCCGCACGCAACGCAGGCGGAGATCGACGCCGTCGTCGAGAAGATCCGCGCGATGGGGCTCGCCCCCCACACCATCCCGGGGGCGCAGCGCGTCGCGATCGGGATCACCGGCAACAAGGGCGGGCTCGACACCGGCCAGTTCGAGACGATGCCGGGGGTCGCCGACGCGATCCGCGTGTCCCAGCCGTTCAAGCTCGTCTCGCGCGAGGTGAAGGAGGAGGACACCGTCATCGACGTCGGCGGGGTGACCCTCGGCGGCCGCGAGCTCGCGGTCATGGCGGGGCCGTGCTCGGTGGAGTCCCGCGAGCAGCTCCTCGAGACCGCGCACGCGGTGAAGGCGGCCGGCGCGAAGTTCCTCCGGGGCGGCGCCTTCAAGCCGCGCACGAGCCCGTACGAGTTCCAGGGGCTCGCGGAGGAGGGGCTGAAGCTCCTCGCCCTCGCGCGCGAGGAGACCGGCCTGAAGATCGTCACGGAGGTCGTGGACGTCGAGACCCTCCCGATGGTCGCGGACTACGCGGACGTGCTCCAGATCGGCGCTCGCAGCATGCAGAACTTCTCGCTCCTGAAGCAGCTCGGCCAGGTCCGCCGGCCGGTGCTCCTGAAGCGCGGCCCGTCCGCCACGATCAAGGAGTGGCTCATGGCCGCGGAGTACGTCGTCTCCTACGGGAACACCCAGGTGGCGCTCTGCGAGCGCGGCATCCGCACGTTCGAGACCATGACGCGGAACACCCTCGACCTGAACGCCGTGCCGGTGCTGAAGGCGCTCACCCACCTGCCGGTGATGGTCGACCCGTCCCACGGCATCGGGATCCGGGCGCACGTCGCCCCGATGGCTCGCGCGGGGATCGCCGCGGGGGCGGACGGGATCATCGTCGAGGTCCACCCGCGGCCGGACAGGGCGCTCTCCGACGGCCAGCAGTCGCTCACCCCGGTCGAGTTCGAGGGCCTGATGAAGCAGGTCCGGGTCATCGCCGGCGCGGTCGGTAGGACGGTGTAGGGCCGGGCGGCGGTCACAGCTCACTTGCCATCCGACCGGGAGGTGTTACCTGGATGGCATGAGGACGCAGCGCGGAACCGACGCGGTCGAGACGCGGGACTTCTCCCTGGAGGGTGGTTGCATCCTCTGCGGCGGCGACCTTCAGGTCAGGGTCGGGCCGGAGGGGGCGCGGACCTTCTGCAGCGGCTGCCGCTGGCTCTCGCGCCCGCACATGCGCAAGGGCGAGGAGGGCGTCGAGGTCATCCACCCCGCCGGGCTCATCGCCTAGCGCACCGCGCCTCGCACCGCCCGCTTCAGCGATCCCACGAACCGACGCACCCTCGCGGCGCGCTCCGCGCGGGAGCCCCCGGCGGCGATCCGCTGCACGATCGCGCTGCCGACGACCACCCCGTCGGCGAGCTTCGCCATCGCGCGCGCCTGCTCGGGCGTCCCGACGCCGAAGCCGATCACCACCGGGACGGGGCTCCGGCTCCGGATCGCCGCGAGCTGCCCGCCGATCGCGTCCGGCGCCGTCCGGCGCGCGCCGGTGACGCCGGTGACCGAGACGAAGTAGAGGAACCCGCTCGCCGCGCGCGCGGCCTGCTCGATCCGCGCGGGTCCGGAGGTGGGCGCGAGCAGGAACACGGTCCGGACGCCCTGCGCCGCGAGCGTCGGGGCGATCTCGCCCGCCTCCTCGGGGAGGAGGTCCGGGACGATGAGCGCGTCCACGCCGGCGGCGCGCGCAGTCCCGCGCGAAGGCGGCGACCCCGTGCGCGAGGATGGGGTTCAGGTACCCCATGAGCGCGATCGGCACCGCGGAGCGTGCGCGCAGGTGGGCGGCGACCGCGAGGACGTCGCGCGTCGTCGTGCCCGCCGCGAGCGCCCGCTCGGCCGCGTGCTGGATGGTGGGGCCGTCGGCGATCGGGTCGGAGAAGGGGATGCCGATCTCGACGAGGTCGGCGCCGCCCTCCGCGCACGCGACCGCCATCGCCTTCGAGGTCGCGAGGTCGGGGTCTCCCGCCATCACGTAGGTGACGAGGGCCGCATCGCCGGCCGCGCGGCAGCGCGCGAACGTCGTCCCGATCCGATCCGGCGCGTCGGCTCCGCTCGCCCGTCTCATCGCGTCTTCCTCCGGCGAGCGGCGGCCGGCCTGCGCTTCCGGGTCGGGGGAGGCTCCCCCTCGTGGAGCATCCTGCGCACCTGGTCCGCGTCCTTGTCACCCCGGCCCGACACGTTCACGAGCACGAGCCCGTCGGGCCCGAGCGCGCGCGCCACCTCCCGCGCCGCCGAGATCGCGTGCGCGGTCTCGAGCGCGGGGATGATCCCCTCCGTGCGCGCGAGGTAGCGGAACGCCGCGAGGGCCTCCGCGTCGGTGACCTGGACGAGCTCGAGCCGCCCCGCGTCCTTCAGGTACGAGAGCTCCGGCCCGACGCCGGGGTAGTCGAGCCCCGCCGAGATGGAGTGGGCCTCCGCGATCTGGCCGTGCCGGTCCTGGAGGACGTAGCTGCGCGACCCGTGGAGGACGCCGGGCGTCCCCTTCGCGAGCGAGGCGCCGTGCTTCCCGGTGGACAGGCCGTGGCCGGCCGCCTCGACCGCGACGAGCCTCACCTCGCGGTCGGGCACGAACGCGGTGAAGATCCCCATCGCGTTCGAGCCCCCGCCGACGCAGGCGACGACCGCGTCCGGCAGCCGCCCGGCGAGCTCGAGCACCTGGCGGCGCGCCTCCTCGCCGATGACCGACTGGAACTCCCGGACCATCGCGGGGTACGGGTGCGGCCCGGCGACCGAGCCGATGATGTAGTGGGTGTCGCGGACGTTCGTCACCCAGTCCCGCAGCGCCTCGTTCATCGCGTCCTTGAGCGTGCGCGAGCCCGCCTGCACCGGGACGACGCGCGCGCCGAGGAGCTGCATCCGGAAGACGTTCAGCGCCTGCCGCTCGACGTCGACCGCGCCCATGTAGACGTCGCAGGGGAGGCCGAACAGCGCCGCGGCGGTCGCGGTCGCGACGCCGTGCTGGCCCGCGCCGGTCTCCGCGATGATGCGCCGCTTCCCCATCCGCCGCGCGAGCAGCACCTGGCCGAGCGTGTTGTTGATCTTGTGCGCGCCGGTGTGGCAGAGGTCCTCGCGCTTCAGGAGGACGCGACAGCCGCCGGCGTCGGCGGACATCCGGCGCGCCTCCGAGATCGGCGTCTCCCGCCCGGCGTACCGCACGAGCAGCTCGTCGAGCTCCGCCCGGAAGGCGGGATCCTGGCGCGCCGCGAGCCAGGCGGCCTCGAGCTCGTCGAGCGCCGGGACCAGCGTCTCCGGCACGAACCGGCCGCCGTACGCGCCGAAGCGCCCGCGCCCGTCGGGCAGGTTGGTGATCACGACCTCTCCTTCGCGCGCCGGATGAACGTCTCCATGCGCGCCACGTCCTTCACGCCGGGCGAGGACTCGACCCCGCTCGCCACGTCCACCCCGAGCGGCCGGACCGTGCGGACCGCCTCCGCCACGTTCTCCGGCGTCAGCCCGCCCGCGAGCAGCACCGGCAGCTCGCGCGCGACCGCCGCGGCGAGGGACCAGTCGAAGGTCGCGCCGCTGCCGCCGTAGCCCGCGGACGGCGCGTCGAGCAGGAACGCCTCCACCTCGTACGCCGCGAGCGCGGCGAGCGCGCGGACGTCCGCGACCCGGATCGCCTTCACCACGAGGACCGGCAGCCCCGCGCACAGCTCCGGGGGCTCGTCGCCGTGGAGCTGCGCGACCGCGACGCCGGAGGCGGAGAGCGCCGCGAGCAGCTCGTCGCGGGACGGATCGACGAAGACGCCGAACGGGACCACCTCGGGGGGGAGCCGGCGCACGATCGCGCCGGCCGCGGCGGGGGCGAGGTACCGCCGCGAGCGCGGCCAGAAGTTGAACCCGACCGCGTCGGCGCCGAGCCGCGCCGCGGCGAGCGCGTCCTCGAGCCGGGTCACCCCGCAGATCTTCACGCGGGTCCCGCGCGCGGGGGACCCGCGATCGAGCACCTCCTCGGCCGCGGTCACGCCGTCAGCTCCTTCAGGAGCGCGCCGGGATCCGCGGCGCGCACGAGCGCCTCGCCCACGAGCAGGTTGACCGCGCCGGCCCGCCGCAGCCGCCGCGCGTCCTCCGCGGTGCGCACGCCGCTCTCCGCGACGCCGCGGACCTCCGGAGGGAGGAGCGGCAGGAGCCGCTCCGACACCGCGAGGTCCACGGCGAAGGTCGAGAGGTTCCGGTTGTTCACCCCGACGACGCGGGCGCCGGCCCGGAGCGCGACCTCCAGCTCCGGCTCGTCGTGCACCTCGACGACCGCGGCGAGGCCGAGCTCGCCGCACGCGCCGAGGAGCCGCCCGAGCGCGGCCTCGTCGAGCGCGGCGACGATGAGGAGCGCGGCGTCCGCGCCGTGCGCCCGGGCCTCGGCGAGCTGGTAGGCGTCGATCACGAAGTCCTTGCGGAGGAGCGGCACGTCCACCGCGGCGCGCACCGCGGCGAGGTCGGCGAGCGAGCCGCCGAACCCCGGCCCGTCGGTGAGGACGGAGATGGCGGCGGCCCCGGCGGCGGCGTAGAGGCGCGCCTGCGCCGGCGCGTCGAGGCGGGCCCGGATCGGCCCGGCGGACGGGCTCGCCCGCTTCACCTCCGCGATCACCCGCGCCGGCCCGCCGCGCAGCGAGAGCGCCGCCTCGAACGGGCGCGGGGCGGCGCGGGCCCGGGCGCGCGCGCGGAGGTCCGCCTCCGGCACCACGCTCCGCGCCGCCGCGACCTCGTCCCGCTTGCGCGCGAGGATCTCGGCGAGGAAGGTCACGCAGGCACCGTCGTCGCCGCGACGAGCCGGGAGAGCTTCTCCGCCGCGGCGCCGCGGTCGATCGACTCGGCCGCGATCTGGACGCCGCCCCTGAGGTCGCTCGCGGCCCCGGCGCACACGAGCGCGGCGGCCGCGTTCGCGAGCACCGCGTCGCGGGGCCCGCCGGCCTGGCCGGAGAGGACGTCGCGGAGGATCCGCGCGTTCCGATCCGCGTCGCCGCCCGCGATCTCCGCCTCGAGGTGGCGGCGCAGGCCGATGTCCTCGGGCAGCATCGAGTACCGCTCGATGTGGCCCGCCTTCACCTCGCACACGTGCGTCATGCCGGTGATGGCGATCTCGTCGAGCCCCTCGCCGTGCACGACGAACGCATGCGCGGCGCCGAGCGTGGCGAGCACGCCCGCGATCACCGGGACCCAGCGGGGCTCGTACACGCCCATCACCTGGTGCCGGGCGCCGGCCGGGTTCGCGAGCGGCCCGAGCAGGTTGAAGATGGTCCGGACGGCGAGCTCCCGCCGGATGCCGGCGACCGCCTTGAACGCGGGGTGGAGCCGGGGCGCGAACAGGAACCCGATCCCGACCTCCGCGATGTTGCGCTCCACCACGTCCTTCGCCGCGTCCACGTTGACGCCGAGCGCGGCGAGCACGTCCGCGGAGCCGGACCGCGAGGACACGGCGCGGTTGCCGTGCTTCGCGACCGTCACGCCCGCGCCCGCCACCACGAACGCGGCGGTCGTCGAGATGTTGAAGGTGTTCCGGCCGTCGCCGCCCGTCCCGCAGGTGTCCACGAAGATCTCGGCGGCCACCCGCACGTGGTCCACGCGGGCGCGCATCACCTCGGCCGCGCCGGCGATCTCCTCCACCGTCTCGCCCTTGATGCGGAGCGCGGCGAGGAACGCCCCCACCTGCGCGGGGGTCGCGCCGCCGTCCGCGATCTCGTTCATCGCCGCGGCCATCTCGGCGCGCGTCAGGTCCTGCCCCGCGAAGAGCTTCTGGATGCCCTGCTGGATCACGAGCGACCTCCCGCCGAGACGTGTCCGAGCCAGTTGCCGAGGAGCCGCTTCCCCTCACCGGTGAGGATCGACTCCGGGTGGAACTGCACGCCCTCGACGTCGAGCCGCCGGTGGCGGAGGCCCATGATCTCGCCCTCGTCCGTCCAGCTCGTCACGCGCAGCGCGCGCGGGAGCGAGCCGCGCTCGACGACGAGCGAGTGGTACCGTCCCGCCTCGAAGGGCGAGGGGACCCCGGCGTAGATCCCGTCCCCGCGATGCCGGACCGGGCTCGCCTTCCCGTGGACGATCCGGGCGTTGCGCACGACCCGGCCGCCGAACGCCTGGCCGATCGCCTGGTGCCCCAGGCAGACGCCCAGGATCGGCAGCGACCCGGCGAGCGCGCCGATCGCCTCGAGGGTCACCCCCGCCTCGTCCGGCGTGCACGGGCCGGGCGAGAGGACGAGCCCGTCGGGCCGCCGCGCCCGGATCCCCGCGACGTCGATCGCGTCGTTGCGGAACACCTCGACCTCGGCGCCGAGCTCGCCGAGGTACTGGACGAGGTTGAACGTGAAGCTGTCGTAGTTGTCCACCACGAGCAGCCGGGCCGCGCGCGACCGCCTCGCGGCGCTCATCGGCGACCTCCCGCGGCGCGCCGCGCCGGCACGCGCGCCACCGCGTCGAGCAGCCTCGACTCGGCCTGCGCCACGGCGGTGAAGACCGCCCGGGCCTTGTTGAGCGTCTCCTGGTACTCGGCCTCCGGGATCGAGTCGTACACGAGCCCGCCGCCGGCCTGGACCGACACCTTGCGCCCGCGCGCCATGAGCGTGCGGATCGCGATGCACATCTCCATGTCGCCGCGCCGGTCGAAGTACCCGACCGCGCCGGCGTACGGGCCGCGGCGCGCCGGCTCGAGCTCGTCGATGATCTGCATCGCCCGCACCTTGGGAGAGCCGGACACGGTCCCCGCCGGGAAGCCCGCCTGGAGGACGTCCACCGCGGTGAGCCCGTCGGCGAGCCGCCCCTTCACCTCGGAGACGAGGTGCATGACGTGCGAGTACCGCTCGATGGTCCTGAGCTGCGTGACCCGGACCGAGCCGACCGCCGAGACCCGGCCGACGTCGTTCCGCCCGAGGTCCACGAGCATCACGTGCTCGGCGTTCTCCTTCGGATCGGCGCGGAGCTCCGCCTCGAGCGCCTGGTCCTCGGCCGCGTCCGCGCCGCGGCGGCGCGTGCCGGCGATCGGCCGCAGCGTCACCTCCCCGCCCTGGAGCTTCACGAGGGTCTCCGGCGACGAGCCGACGAGCGCCCGCTCGCCGTCCTGCAGGAAGAACAGGTAAGGCGACGGGTTCACGCGCCGGAGCGCCCGGTAAATCTCGAAGGGCGGGACCGACACCTCCGCGTCGAACCGCTGCGAGAGCACGATCTGCTGGCAGTCGCCGGCCCTGACGTACTCCTTCGCGCGCTCCACCGCGGCGAGGTAGTCGCGCTTCGCGACGCGGGGCGCGAGCACCGCCGGGCGGGCGGCGCGGCGGGGGCGGCGCTCCACGAGGGGCCGCGCGAGCACGCGGAGCCGGGCGCGGATCCGGCGGAGCGCCCGCTCGTAGAGGGCGCGCGGGTCGTCGCCGTGCCCGCAGCGGACCTCGCAGATGACGTGCAGCGAGTGGCGGAGGTTGTCGAACGCCACCACCTCGTCGAAGTCCATGAGGAGGACGTCCGGGAACCCGAGCTCGTCCGGCTTCGAGATGGGGACGTGCGGCTCGAACAGCTTCACCGCGTCGTACGCGACGTGCCCGACGAGCCCCCCGGAGAAGGGCGGGCAGCCGGGGACGCGGACCGCGCGGTGCGTGGCGAGGGCGGTGCGCACCTTCGCGAGCGGGTCGCCGGCGTCGCCGAGCTTCCAGCGCAGCGTGCTCCGCGGCGCCGCGCCGAGGAAGGAGAAGCGGGCGCTCCGCTCCCCGCCCTCGACCGACTCGAGCAGGAACGCCTGGCGCTTCCCCTGCGCGAGCTTCAGGAACGCCGAGACGGGCGTCTCGGTGTCCGCGTCCACCTCGACGCGCACGGGGACCGCGCGGCCGGGCTTGCAGAGGGAGCGAAACGTCTCGAGGTCGGGAACCGGCCTCACGTCAGCCGCGCCAAAGAAACACCGTCACGCGACCACCCGGCGCGCGGGTCCCGCGACCTCGACGGCGTCCTTCGCGACGATCTGGTTCTTCCGGTCGACGAGCACGACGGTCGGCTCGAAGGTGCGGGCCTCCGCCTCCTCGAGCTCGGCGAACGTCGCGAGGATCACGAGATCGCCCGGCTTGTTGAGGTGCGCCGCCGCGCCGTTGATGCAGATGACCCCGGAGCCCCGCTGGCCCTTGATCGCGTAGGTCTGGAGCCGCGTCCCGCGTGTGATGTTCCACACGTGCACGGCCTCGTAGTTCCAGATCCCCGCGGCGTCGAGGAGGTCCTCGTCGATCGTGACGGACCCCTCGTAGTCGAGGTCCGCGTGCGTCACGGTCGCGCGGTGGATCTTGGACTTGAAGAACGTCCGGCGCATGGCGAAGCGATTTTCTTACATGCTCGGGGGCCCCCTGGCAAGGCTCCCGGGGTTATGCTAGTGCTCGGTCCGGCATGCCCCGCACCCCGCGTCTCGGCGCCCCCCTCGTCGCCCTCGGGCTCCTCGCCGCCTGCGGGCCGCGCCTCGCGACCCGCCCCGGCCCGGAGCGCGGGTACGACGCCGCGCGCGCGGCCGCGGAGGTCGCGTGGCTCGCCGATCCCGCGCGGACCGGCCGGGGCGTCGGCACCCCGGGCGGGCCGGAGGCGGCCGCGTGGATCGCGGCCCGCCTCGCCGAGGCGGGCCTGCGCCCCGCGCTCGACGGCGGGTACCTCCAGCCGTTCGAGGCGCCGTTCCGCGCCTCGCTCGGCGACCGGAACTCCCTCGCCATCGGCGGCGCGTCCGCCGCGTCCGGGACCGACTTCCTCCCGCTGGGGTTCAGCGACGACGGCGCGGTGGAGGGCGAGCTCGTCTTCGCCGGGTACGGGATCACCGCGCCCGAGCTCGGCTACGACGACTACGCGGGGCTCGACGTGAAGGGGAAGGTGGTCCTCGTCGCGCAGGACTTCCCGCGAGAGCAGAGCGCCGCGTCCCCGTTCCGGGACCCGCGCAGCTACCGCTACGGCGAGTGGCGGTACAAGGCGACGAACGCGCGCGAGCACGGCGCCGCGGCGATCGTCGCGGTCCGGGATCTCTGGGCGCACGGCGGCGCGGACGACCTCCCGCCCTGGCGCGGGCAGGTCTCCTCGCGCGCGGGGCTCCTCGCCGTCCGCGCGACCCTCGCCGCGCTCCTGCGCGGCGGGGCCGACGTCCGGGCGCTCGCCGCCGCCGGGGAGGACGACGGCCGGCCGCACTCGCGCGCGCTCGGGGTCCGCGCGCGCGTCGAGGTCGAGGTCCGCCACGAGCGCGCCGGGACCGCGAACGTCCTCGCGGTGCTGCCCGGGCGCGACCCCGCGGTCGCGGGCGAGTGCGTCGTGGTGGGCGCCCACCACGACCACCTCGGGTTCGGGGGCGACGCGTCGCTCGCGCCGGAGCAGGTCGGGACGATCCACCCCGGCGCGGACGACAACGCGAGCGGGGTCGCGGCGCTGCTCGCGGTGGCGCGGGCCGCGGCCGCGGCCGGGCCGGCGAGGCGCACGCTCCTGTTCGCGGCGTTCGGCGCGGAGGAGCTCGGGGTGCTCGGCTCGGCGTACCTCGTGAAGCACCCGCCGCCCGGCTGCGCGGTCGAGGCGATGCAGCTCATGGTCAACCTCGACATGGTCGGGCGCCCGCGGGGAGGGAAGGTCTACGTCGACGGGGCCGACACGGCCCGCGGGCTCCGGGACCTCGTCGGCGCGCTCGCGTCGCGCTCGCCGCGGCTGCCGCTCGAGCTCGCGTTCGGCGGCGACGGCTACGGGCCCTCCGACCACACGAGCTTCCACGCGCGCGGCGTCCCCGTGGTCTTCCTCTTCACCGGCGCGCACGCCGACTACCACCGGCCGGGCGACACGCCCGACAAGCTCGACCCGCCCGGGCTCGTCGCCGTCGCGAAGCTCGCGGGCCGGCTCGCGCGCGAGGCGGCGGAGCGGGACGGGCGCCTCGAGGCGGTGCGGACGGCGTCGCCGCCGCCGGCCGAGCGCAGGGATCGCGGGTACGGCGCCTACCTCGGCGCCATCCCGGACTTCGCGGAGCGGAAGGAGCCCGGCGTGCTCCTGACCGGCGTCCGGTCCGGGAGCCCGGCGGAGCGAGCGGGGCTCGCGGGCGGCGACGTCCTGCTGCGCCTCGGCGCGACGACGCTGCTCTCCCTGCAGGACCTCGCCTTCGCGCTCCGCGCCCACCGCCCCGGCGAGGAGGTGGAGCTCGAGTGGGAGCGCGGCGGCAGGAGGGCGGCCGGCAGGGTCCGGCTGGAGGAGCGGAAGTGAGGTAGCGTTCGGGGGGTGCCGACGCCGCTCGCCGAACGCCGCCTCGAGATCTACGCCGCCGCGCGCGCGGATCTCGCGGGGTTCCTCCGCTTCCAGCGGGAGCGCCTGCGCTGCGCGCTCGGCACCTCCGTCGCGGACCTCGTGATCCCGGTGGAGGTCGCCGCGGACGCCCGCGCGATCGTGCGGAGCGCGGCGACGGAGATCGCGCTCCTCCTGGCGACCCACCACCGCGCCTTCGTCCCGGCGGAGGCGCTCGACGCGCTGATCCTCCGGGAGGAGTACGCGACCCTGCCGCGCGTCGAGGCGCAGCTCGGGGCGACGGGCGGTGGTCCCGATCTGCGCGCCGCCGCTCAGCTCGGCCCCGCGATCCACCCCGCGCTCACCGGCGGCCTCCTCTCGGCGTGGATGGGGAGGGGCGGGAGGGGCCGCTCGCTCGTGGCGCTCTGGATCGAGCTGCTCGGGCGCGCGTTCGCGGAGATGGCCGAGACGGGCGGGCGCGAGGAGACGCCGCTCCTCGTCACCCTGGCCCTCGCGGCGGAGCTGGCCGGCGCCGACCGCGACGTGCGGACCTGCCTGCCCCCGCCGCCCGTCGACCGGTACCTGCGCGCCGCGGCGCTCGCGGCCACGTGGCTCGCCGCGCGCACCGGGCTCGCGCGCGCCTGGCGCGAGGCGGGGCGGACTCCGGACGACCCGCTCCTCGCGAGGCTCGAGGCGGCGCTCTCGCCGGTCGCCCTCCTCGGCGGCCGGGCCGCGATCGTCGCCGGCGGCGCCACGCTGTACGGCTGCGAGCTCGCCGCCGGGATCCCGCTCGCGGACGACCTGGTGGCGCGGCTCTCGCGCGGCTCCGACCCCGGCGCGGCGGAGGCCGCGGTCGTCGCGGCGGTCGGGGACGACGGGGAGCTCGCGCGCCGCGCGGAGGGGGCGGTCGCGCTCGCGCGCCTGCGCGCCCTGATCGGCGCTGCCGTCGGGGCGCTGGAGGGCGCGGGCGCCGGCGAGGCGGCCGAGCCCCTCCGCTCCCTCCTGTGCGCGCCCGGCGCGCTCGCCGGGGCGGTCGCCGACGAGGCGCTCCGGGAGGAGCTCGCGGCGGACCTCGCGAGCGCGGCCGCGGGCGCGGGAGGCGCGGTCGAGCTCGCGGCGCGGGTCGTGAAGGCCTGGAGGACGAAGGACCCGGCCCGGGCCGTCGGCCTGGACCGCCGGGCCGCCCGCGCCGAGTACGGCGCGGCCGCGGTCGCGCTGCTCGCCGACCTCGCGGTCGAGCAGCACGCCGCCGGCGCGCGCCGGGCGCTGTCGTTCCGGACCGGGGGCGAGGTGGAGGGCGGCACCGACCTCGAGTGGGACGGCGGCCGCCTGTACCGGCTCTCCGCGCGCGGCGGGGAGATCCTGCGCCAGCGCGAGGACCGGCCGGCCGGTCACCTCTTCGCGGACGTGAAGGACTTCACGCGCCGCACCGCGCTCCTCGGGCAGGCCGCGATGGCCGAGTACCTGCGCCGCGAGTTCTACGTGCCGATCCTCGTCTCGGCGAAGGAGCACTTCGGCGGCATGCAGCACCTCGCCGATCGCGGCGGCGTGCTCCTCAACAACCTCGTCGGCGACGCCATCAGCTTCAGCGGGCGGATCGACGAGATGGTCACGCTCGCGAAGACGATCCGCGCTCGGTTCGCGGCCTACGCCGCCCGGCTCTCGCGCGAGATCTCCTCCGACGTGGTCGCCCGCCAGCTCGCCGCGATCGAGGCGCAGGTCGCGGGCGACCTCCGGCGCGCGCGCGAGGCGCGGGCGGCGCAGGAGGCCGCGCTCGCGAGCGCGCCGCCCGGCACGCCGCAGCACGCGGCGGCGGCCGTCGCGGCCGCGCGCGCGCGGATCGAGGAGGCGCGGCTCGAGGTCGAGCGGGAGCGCGCGGTGGGGCGGGCCAAGGGAGAGGTGCTCGAGGCGGGCGTCTTCGTCTCCTTCGGGCCGGCGCCGCTCGTGGTGGTGATCGACGACGAGGTGTTCGGGCGGAACCGGGTCGCGATCGCCGAGAAGATCAACGAGTCGGCCCGCGGGACCGCCCGCGCCGGCGCCGCCCGGCTGCGGGCGGACGCGGCGCTCGCGCGCGAGCGGGCGCGCCTGCGCGCCCCCGCGATCGAGCACGCCTGGTCGGTGTTCGTCGGCCAGCCCATGTCGCTCCCCGTGCCGCCGGACGCGGAGGACCACGCGGTCCGGCTCTTCCGCGCGGGCGACGGCCCGGGCGCGATGCGCGCGCTCGCCGCCGCGGTCCGGGACGGCGTCGAGGCCGCCGCGCGCGGCCGCGAGCGCGCGGGCGACGTCTACAACAGCGGGGCGGCGCTCTCCGACGAGGCGCTCGCGGCGTTCCTCGCCGAGGTGGCCCCGGCGCGCGAGGTGCGCCGCGTCACGCTCGCCCCCGAGTCGATCCCGGAGGCGCTCCGGACGCGGTTCTTCTACGGCGAAGGGCCGCTCGCGCTCGTCGCGTGCTTCCACGCGGACGGGCGGCTCGCCGAGCTGTTCCGGCGCGTGGGCGTCGCCGAGTTCAAGGGGCTCGGGGTCGTCGTCGTGTGGGAGCTGTGCGAGGACGGCGGCGGCGCAGGGGCGCTCGCCGCCGCCCTGGGCGCCGGCTGGTTCCGGGCCAGGGGCCCGAGCCCTACCGCGCCAGCTTCCGGTCGATGACGCCCTTCAGCGTGGTGAACGGCACCGCGCCCTCGACCTTCTCCCCGTTCACGAACATCGTCGGGGTCGCCTGCGCGCCGATGCGGGCGGCGAGCCGCTGGTCGTCCTCGATCCGGCCCTGCGCCTTCGCGGAGCGGACCGACTCCTGGAAGCGGCGGACGTCGAGCCCGAGGTCGCGCGCGATCCGCTCGTAGGCCTCGGGGGAGAGCTCGCGCTGCGCCGCGAAGAGCCGGTCGTGCATCTGCCAGAACTTGCCCTGCTCGCGCGCGGCCTCCGACGCCTTCGCGGCCGGGAGCGCGTTCGGGTGGAACGAGAGCGGCTGGTGCTTCCAGACGATCCGCACCTTGTCCCCGTACACCCGCTGCGCCTCGTCGAGCGTCGGGCCGACGCGCGCGCAGAACGGGCACTGGAAGTCGGAGAAGAGGACGATCGTGACGGGGGCGCGCGGGTTGCCGCGGATCGGGTCGTCGGGCCGGACCTCGATCGCGCCGACCGTCCCGCCCGCGGGGGCGGCCGCGGGGACCGGCGCCGCGGCGGGGCCGGCGGCGACGTTCGCCTTGCAGAGCTTCTCGTACGCGCCGGGACCGGCCTTGGCGCCGAGGAGCTGGTCCGCCTTCTTCAGCTCGTCCTCGGCGATCGCGCGGAGCCGGTCGACCGGCTGCGCGCCGACGACCTGGCGGCAGTTGAAGAACATCGTCGGGGTGCCGTTCGCGCCGACCTGGCCCGCGAGCTTCTGGTCCTCCTGGATGCGCGCCTCGCCGCGCCGCGCCGCCATCGACTGCTCGAACCGGCGGGTGTCGAGCCCGAGCTCCTTCGCCGCGCGGGAGAACACCTCGGGCGAGAGCGACTGCTGGCTCGCGAAGAGCTTCGCGTGCATCGGCCAGAACTTCCCCTGCTCGCGGGCCGCCTCGGCGGCGAGCGAGGCGGGGAGCGCCTGCGGGTGCATCGGCAGCGGCTGGTGCTTCCAGACGATCCGCACCCGGCCCGGGAACGCCTTCTCGAGCTCCGCGAGCGACGGCTCGACCCGGCTGCAGAACGGGCACTGGAAGTCGGAGAAGAGGACGATCGTCAGCTTCGCGTCGGCGGGGCCGCGCGCGGGATCGTCGGTCCGGACCGGCACCTCGCGGAACTGCGAGGGCGGCGCGGCCGCGGGCTGCGGCGGCGGCGGCGGCGCGGCGGCCTCGGCGGCGCCGACGACGGCGCCGGCGCCGGGGAGGAACTGGGTCGAGGTCGCGCCGCGCTCCATGATCTTCGCGTAGACCTGGGCCGCGGGGGTCCCGCCGCGGACGAGCTCCTCGGCCTTGCGGAGCTCCTCGTCGACGAGCGCCTGGAACGCCGGCAGCGGCTGCGCGCCGGTGAGCTTGCGGCCGTTCACGAAGAAGGAGGGGGTGCCCGTGGCGCCGAGCGACTGCGCGAGCCGGGCGTCGCGCTCGAGCCGGTCCTTGTGACGGCCCGTCGCCATCGCGTCCTTCACCTTCGCGGGGTCGACGCCGGCGTCCTTCGCGGCCTGCAGGATCGCGGCGTCGTCGAGCGACGCGGCGGCGAAGAGCGCGTCGTGCATCGCCCAGAACTTCGCGTCCCCGCCGAGCACGCGCGCCTCCTCGGAGGCGATCGCCGCGGGCGTCGCGCGGGGGTGGAAGGGCAGCGGGTTGTGCTTGAAGACGAAGCGGACCTTGCCGCGGTACTGCTCCTCGAGCGCCTTCAGCGTCGGGGAGACGCGCTTGCAGAAGGGGCACTCGAAGTCGGACGACTCGACGATCGTCACGAGCGCGTCGGCGGGCCCCTTCACGGGCGAGTCGTCGATCGGCACCCGGTAGACCGCGCGCGGGTCTTCCGTCGGGCGAGCGGGGCGCTGCGGCTGAGCGCCGGCGGCGGCGGGCGGGCGCGCCACCGGCCGGTTCGAGGAGGTCGCTCCGTTCGCGACCCAGCCGATCGCGAAGCCGACGACGAGCGCGAGAGTCCAGCTGACGTGCTTCATGGCGAGACCACTCCTCTTTTTGGGAAACCAGGCATGTAGCAGGAAGGCCGGGGTCCGGACAAGGACACACCCGGCCGCGGCCGGGCGCCCGGCCGCTCTCAGAGGGCGAGGGTCACCACCGCGAGCACCATCAGCTCCGATTCGCTCGTCGAGGTGTCGGGGACGAGCCCCCGCCGCGTGTAGCCGCCCCAGCGCGCGGTCAGGTCGAGCACCGCGAAGCCGCCCAGCACCTCGTACCCGAGGCTCCCCTCCACCCCGACGAGCAGGTCGGCCTTCCGCCACAGCTTGACGAGGTCGCCCTGGACGGACAGGAGCACCGACGGCGGCAGGAGCACGGTGTAGCGGAGCCGGCCGGCGCTCGCGGCCGTCGGTCCGTCGGACTCGGCGGGCCACCCCGGGACGTGCCTGACGTGGGCGCCGCCCCGGTAGCGGACCCACGCGGCCTCGACCGGCGCCGCCAGGTACGACAGGCGCATCGTGTCCGAGGCGACGGACACGGTCCCCTCGAGCGCGGGCAGCGTCCCCGCCTGCGCGAGCGCCCCGACGCCGAGGGCAGGGTACCGCCCGACCTCGAGCCGCGCGAGGACGAACCGGAGCTCGGGGCGGCCGAGGAGGTAGAGCGCCTCCGCGTCCCCGTCGGACGGCACGTACAGCTCGTGCTCGCCGCCCGTGAACAGCCGGACCCGGAGCCGCGCCGCCTGGCCGTGGCGCTCGCTCCACGCGCCGTCGGCCTGCGCGCCGAAGTAGAGCAGGAGGCGGGGGTCGTCGCGGGTGCTCGAGAGCTTCATCCCGCCGACCCGGCCCGCGAGCCCCGTCGCGAGCGCGTACCGCCACGCGGACAGGCCCTCGTCCGGCTCGAGCGGCGCCGCCTGGGACCCGGCGGGCGCGACCGGCGTCTCGGCGATCGTCCCGGGCCGCTGCGGGGGGGCGGCGTTGGGCGCCCCGGCGCGCGCCGCGAGCGCGAGGGCGAGGATCGAGGCGAGGACGCTCATGCGGTCTCCGTCGGGCTCCGCGGGTCGCGGCGAGGCACGGCCCCCTCCCCAGCCCCGCTCTGCGGGGCATTGGAGATCCGGGGGCAAGCGGCGACCGCCGGCACGGTCAGAAGCGGATGGACGCGCCGGCGCGGAGCAGGAGCGGGACGCCGGCGCGGGACGAGAGCTTCACGCCGGTGTCGATCTCGGCGTACAGGCCGAGCTGGCCCGTGAACCGGAGCTCGGCGGCCGCGCCGACGAGGAGCCACCGCCACTCGAACCCGCCGGGGCGCGAGTTGGAGGCGTCGAGCGCGGCCCGGAGCTGGAGCGGGTAGCCCGGGAGCGTGACCCGGAACCCGGGGCGGATGGCGAGGTGCGTGTCCGGAGAGACCCCGAGCACCCCTGCGATCTCCGGGCGCAGCCCGAGCCCGGCGAGGTCGTACCCGATCGACCCCTCGAGCTCGAACACGCCCGCCTTCCCCTGGTCGAGGCCCAGCTCTCCTCCGCCGGCGACGGAGAAGGTGGCGGCGACGCCGGAGGGCGCGGACGTGCCGTCCTGGGCGGACCCGGCGAGGGGGACGGCGGCGGCGAGGGCGACGAGCAGGCGACGCATCGGGACGGAGGGTATCGCCCGGTCCGCGGAGGGGCAAGGAACCGCCGGGGCCGCGCTCGCGTTGCCTCGGGGGCGGCGAGGGGCTAAACGATGGCGCGATGACGTCGGCCGACATGCCAGCTCCCGCCCGGACCATCGACACGTCGGGGCGCCTCTGCCCGTTCCCGATCGTCGAGGCGGCCAAGGCGGTCAAGAAGCTCGACCACGGCGCGGTGCTGCTCGTCATCGCGACCGACCCGGGGATCGCGATCGACATGCCGATGTGGTGCAAGGCGACCCGGAACGTGCACCTCGGGACGTTCCGCGACGGCGCGGCCTGGAAGAGCTTCGTCAGGAAGGCGACGTGACCGGCAGGGCGGGGAAGGCGATCGCGATGATCTCGGGCGGGCTCGACTCGACGCTCGCGCTCGCCCTCGTGCGCCGGCAGGGGATCGCGGTGAAGGCGATCACCTTCTACACCGGGCTCTGCATCACCGAGACGCAGCGCCGCAAGGGCGGCCGCGCGGACGGCACCGTGCCGCGCAACGAGGCGCTGCGCGCGGCGGCGGACCTCGAGGTGGACATCGAGTACGTGGACATCTCGGGGGCGGCCTACCTCGACATGCTCGTCCACCCCCGGTACGGCTACGGCGCGAACGCGAACCCGTGCGTGGACTGCCGGATCTTCATGATGCGCAAGGCGAAGGAGATCATGGTGGCGGAGGGGGCGGACTTCGTCTTCACGGGCGAGGTGCTCGGCCAGCGCCCGAAGAGCCAGCGGCGCGACACGCTCCGCACGATCGAGCGCGAGAGCGGCCTCGAGGGACGGCTCCTCCGCCCCCTCTCGGCGAAGCTCCTCCCCCCGACCATCCCCGAGCAGGAGGGGGTCGTCGACCGCGCACGGCTCGAGGAGATCAGCGGGCGCTCGCGGCAGCGCCAGCTCGAGCTCGCCCGCGAGCTCGGCGTCACCGACTTCCCGCAGCCGGCGGGCGGCTGCTGCTACCTGACGGACGAGAGCTTCGCGCGGAAGTTCTTCGACGTGCTCGACGCGCGCGAGGCGGCGGGGGAGCCGCGCGCCCTCGTGCAGGACGACATCATCCTCCTCTCCACCGGGCGGCACTTCCGGCTCTCGCCGCGCGCGAAGCTCGTCGTCGGGCGGACGGAGGTCGAGAACGCGCTCCTCGAGCACCACGTGGCCGGCCGCGCGCGCGTCGAGGCGCGGGGCGTGCTCGGGCCGGTCGCCCTCGTCGAGGGCGTGCCGACCTGGGAGGAGCGGCGGCTCGCCGCCGCCATCGTGGCGCGCTACGGCAAGGGGAAGGACCTCCCCCGGGTCGAGGTGGAGTGGCGCGAGGGCGAGCTCGTCGAGACCTACGAGGTCGCGCCCGAGCCGGACGAGGCGAAGATCGAGGGGATGCGGATCTAGCCCTCGCTCAGGAAGAGGTGCGCGGGCGGAGCGACAGGTGCGCGGGTCGCCCGCGCGCCGCGTGCAGCCACCGGCGGAGCGACGGGGCGATCCCCAGCACGGCGCCGAACAGCGCGTGCGCGACGACCCACGCGCCGCCGTGAAGCGGCAGCGCGGCCGAGAGGGTCGGGCTCACCCGCGGCACGAGCAGCGCCACCGCGAACGACATCACGACCAGGTTGCAGCCTGCCCCGAGCACCATCGCGGAGGCGAGCGTGTGGTCGGAGGGCACCACGGCGGAGAACACGACGCCGAGGACGGCGCCGACGACGAGGTGGAGGAGCACCCCCCACGCCACCGTCGCCGGCCCGCCGGGCGTCGCCTTCGTCGCGGAACGTGGACCCGACCGCGCGCAGCGGGCCGAGCGCGTCGACGCCGTCGAGCGCGGCGGCGGCGGCCATGAAGACGATCATCGCGAGCGCCGCGAGCACGCCGGCGGCGGCTCCGGCCGAGACGATCTCGCGCGTGGGCGCCGGCGCCGGCATCGGCACCGTGGCGGCTGGCTGATCCCGCTCCACGCGGGAAAGATGTGCCCCGGCGCTCCGGGCCGCAGCGCGGCGGCGGCCGCCCGCCCGCCCGTCCCCGTTGACCTCGGTCAAGCCCGCGCGTGTCCCCGGATCCGCGGGTTCCGCCCGACGGGGCCGTTCTGCTACACCTGTCCTCCCCCTGGCTGCGAGCCTCGCGCCGCAGACCCCAATCTGCAAGACCACGCGAGGTGTAGAGATGCCCCAGAAGCGCATCTACTCCTTCGGCGGCGGCACGGCCGAGGGCAGCAAGGACATGAAGGAGGCGCTCGGCGGGAAGGGCGCAGGGCTGGCCGAGATGTCGAACATCGGCATCCCGGTCCCGCCGGGCTTCACGATCACGACCGCGGTCTGCACCGAGTACGAGCGCGCCGGGAAGAAGCTCCCGCGGGCGCTCGAGCCGGAGCTCCGGGCCGCGCTGAAGAAGGTCGAGGCCCTCGCCGGGAAGCGCTTCGGCGACGCGGAGAACCCGCTCCTCGTCTCGGTCCGCTCCGGCGCGCGCGTCTCGATGCCGGGGATGATGGACACGGTCCTGAACCTCGGGCTGAACGACACCACCGTCGCCGGCCTCGCCGCGCGCTCGCAGAACCCGCGCTTCGCCTGGGACAGCTACCGCCGGTTCGTCGCGATGTTCGGCGACGTCGTCCTCGGGATGAAGCCGGAGCGCAAGGAGGACCGCGATCCCTTCGAGCTGATCCTCGAGGCGAAGAAGCACGCGCGCGGCGCGAAGTTCGACTCGGATCTCCCGGTCGACGCGCTCCGCGAGCTCGTCGCCGAGTTCAAGGCCGAGATCCAGCGGCGGCGCGGCACCGCGTTCCCCGACGATCCGATGGACCAGCTCCGCGCCGCGATCGCGGCGGTGTTCCGCTCCTGGGAGAACGACCGCGCCGTCGCCTACCGGCGGATGAACGGCATCCCCGCCGACTGGGGCACGGCCGTGACCGTGCAGTCGATGGTCTTCGGCAACATGGGCGACGACTCCGGCACCGGCGTCGCGTTCACGCGGAACCCGGCGAACGGCGACGACGAGTTCTACGGCGAGTTCCTCGTGAACGCGCAGGGCGAGGACGTCGTCGCGGGCATCCGGACGCCGCAGAAGATCTCGGAGCTGGCGGCGCGCTGGCCGGACATCGCGGAGCAGCTCGAGCAGGTCCGCTCCCGCCTCGAGCGGCACAACCGCGACATGCAGGACATCGAGTTCACCATCGAGCGCGGCAAGCTCTACGTGCTGCAGACGCGCACCGGGAAGCGCACCGGCCTCGCCGCGGTCCGGATCGCGGTGAGCATGGCGGACGCGAAGCTCATCAGCCGGGACGAGGCGGTCCTCCGCGTCGAGCCCGAGGCGCTGAACCACCTGCTCCGCCCGATCTTCGACGCCGACCGGAAGGCCGCGGCGGTGAAGGGCGGGAAGCTCCTCGCGAGGGGGCTCCCCGCGGGCCCCGGCGCCGCGAGCGGCCGGCTGGTGTTCTTCGCCGAGGACGCCGAGGCGTGGCGCGCGCGCGGCGAGACCGTGATCCTCGCGCGGCACGAGACCTCCCCGGAGGACATCCGCGGGATGGCGGCGGCGGAGGGCTTCGTCACCGCGTTCGGCGGCATGACCTCGCACGCCGCGCTCGTCGCCCGGCAGATGGGCAAGGTCGCCATCGTCGGGTGCGAGGCGGCCCGGTTCGACTACCACGCGCGCAAGATGACCGTGGCCACCCCGTCCGGCGCCGAGCGGACCCTCGGCGAGGGCGACTGGATCTCGATCGACGGCACCGCCGGCGAGGTCATCGAGGGGAAGCTCGAGACGACGCCGTCGGAGGTCGTCCAGGTGCTCGTGGAGCGCTCGCGCGACGCCAGCGGCGCCCCGGTCTACGAGGAGTTCGCGAAGCTCCTCGCCTGGGCCGACCAGGCGCGGCGCCTCAAGGTGCGCGCGAACGCGGACCAGCCCGACCAGGCGACGACGGCGGTCGCGTTCGGCGCGCAGGGCATCGGCCTGTGCCGGACCGAGCACATGTTCTTCGGCGAGGGGAAGATCGGCCCGATGCGGGAGATGATCGTCGCCGAGACCGAGCAGGACCGGCGGCTCGCGCTCTCGAAGCTCCTGCCGCTCCAGCGGGAGGACTTCAAGGGGCTGTTCATCGCCATGGCGGGGCGCCCCGTCACGATCCGGACGCTCGATCCGCCGCTCCACGAGTTCCTGCCGCACGACGAGCCCGGCGTCGCCGAGCTCGCGCGCGCGACGGGGAAGACGGTCGAGTGGATCCGGGAGCGGGTGAACGAGCTCGCCGAGTCGAACCCCATGCTCGGCCACCGCGGCTGCCGGCTCGGCATCTCCTACCCCGAGATCACCGAGATGCAGGCGCGCGCGATCTTCGAGGCGGCGATCGACGCGCTCGAGGCGGGCTCCAAGGTCGAGCCCGAGGTGATGATCCCGCTCGTCGGCGCGAAGAAGGAGCTCGACGACCAGGCGACGCTCGTGCGGCGGGTGGCGGAGGAGGTCTTCGCGCACCGCGGCCGGAAGGTCCGCTACCTCGTCGGGACGATGATCGAGGTCCCGCGCGGCGCGCTCACCGCCGGCGAGATCGCCCGCACGGCCGAGTTCTTCTCCTTCGGCACGAACGACCTGACGCAGACGACGTTCGGGCTCTCGCGGGACGACACCGGGCCGGTGCTGAAGGCCTACCTCCAGAAGGACATCTACCCGGTGGATCCGTTCGTCTCGATCGACCGGGAGGGCGTCGGCGCGCTCATGAAGATCGCGGTCGCGGCCGGGCGGGCGACGCGCCCGGGGATGAAGCTCGGGATCTGCGGCGAGCACGGCGGCGACCCGTCGTCGGTCGAGTTCTGCCACCAGCTCGGGCTCGACTACGTCTCGTGCTCGCCGTACCGGCTCCCGATCGCGCGGCTGGCGGCGGCGCAGGCGGCCCTGCGCGAGCGGAACGCCGCGAAGGCGAAGCCGAAGCCCAGGGCGAAGGCGAAGGCGCGGCCGCTGAAGCACGAGTCGCGCCGGAGCTCGGTGAACGGCACGGCGTCCCGGCCGCGGAAGGTCGCGCCCGCGCGCCGTGCGCGAGCGCGCGTCCACGCGTGACGGCGCGCGCCCCTCTCCCCGACCCTCTCCCCGCTTCGCGGGACTCCGAACAGTGCCCCTCGCAGAGGCTCCTCGCCTCGCGGGGGGCACGCTACTTTGACCGCGTGCCGGGGTTCGGGCACACTCGCCGAAGCTCCCTCCCGCGTCTCGATGAAGCCGAGCCGATCCTTCGCACTCCTGCTGCCGGCCCTCGCGATCCTGATCGCGGGCGTCGCGGTGCCGCGTGCGCAGGAGCCCGCGACGCCGCCGGACCCGACGCCGGCGGCGGCCTCGCCCGGAGCGCCCCCGGCCGCACAGGTCGCCGCGCCCCGGCCCGAGCCCGTCCGCCTGGGCGAGGCCCGCCTCGACGCGGCGCTCGACCGGTTCGTGGCGCCGCTCGGGGACGGACGCGCGACGCTCACGATCGAGCCGCGGCTCCAGGAGCGGCTGGAGCGCTCCCTCGAGACGTACCGGGTCCCGTGGGGCGCGACGGTCCTCCTCGAGCCCCGCACCGGGCGGGTCCTCGCGCTCGCGGAGCACTCCCAGGCGGAGCCGGGCCGGCGCGGGCTGGCCCTGTCCGCCCTCGCCCCCGCCGCGAGCGTCTTCAAGATCGTCACGGCCGCCGCCCTCCTCGAGAAGGGCGTCGGGGCGGACGGGGAGGTCTGCTGGCACGGCGGGAAGCGCCGGCTGCAGCCGAAGCTCCTCCGGGACGACCCGCGGCGCGACCACCGCTGCAGCTCGCTCACCTCCGCCTTCGGCCACTCGACGAACGTGGTCTTCGCGAAGCTCGCCGACCGGGACCTCGACCCGGCCACGCTGCGCGCCGCCGCGGAGCGGTTCCTCTTCAACGTCCCCATCGCGTTCGCGCGCCCCGTCGAGGTCTCGACCGCGGAGGTGCCGGAGGATCCCTTCGACGCGGCCAAGACCGCGGCCGGCTTCGGCTCCGTCCGGCTCTCGCCCCTGCACGCGGCGCTCCTCGCCTCGATCGTCGCGAACGGCGGGATGTTCGTCCCGCCCGTCCTCGTCGACGAGGCGGTCGGCGCCGCGCCCCCGGCGCCGCTCGCGCCGTGGCGGGTCGTGGACGAGCAGGTCGCGGCCGGGCTCGCGGAGATGATGCGCGAGACCGTGACGGCCGGGACCGCGCGCAAGGTCTTCCGCCGCGTGTCCGGGTCGCTCCGCGGCGTCGAGGTCGCCGGGAAGACCGGCTCCCTCGCGGACGCGCGCCCGTACCGCGACTACACGTGGTTCGTGGGCTACGCGCCGGCGGACCGGCCGGAGGTCGCGGTCGCCACGGTGGTGGTGAACGACCGGCTCTGGCACGCCCGGGCCCCGACCGTCGCGCGGGAGGCGCTCGAGGCGTACTTCGCCTCGCGGGCGCTCCACGTCGGCGGCGGCGCGGTCCGCACCGCCGCGGTCCGCTGAGCGTGCGCGCGGGTCAGCGCCGGACGCGGGCGAGCCCGTGCCGGTACGCGAACACGACGAGCTCGAGCCGCCCGGAGACGCCGAGCTTCTCGAACACCCCGGTGAGGTGGTTGCGGACCGTCTTCTCGGTGATCCCGAGGCGCCGCGCGACCTCCTCGTTGCGGAGCCCCTCGCCGACGAGCCGGACCACGTCGCGCTCGCGCGGCGTCAGCGTCGAGAACGGCGCGGGCTCCCGCCGGCCGCCGCCGGCGGACCGGGCCGCCGAGGACCTCGGGCTCGAACCACAGGCCGCCCGACGCGACGGCGCGGATCGCGCGGAGCAGCAGCTCCGCCGGGGCGTCCTTGTGGACGAACCCGCGGGCCCCGCCGTGCAGCGCCGCCTCGTCGCGCCCGCCGTCGCGCAGCGCGGTGAGGATCAGGATCCGCGCGGCGGGCGCGGCCTCCACGATGCGCGGCAGCCACTCGAGGCCGTCCTCGTCCCCGAGGTCGAGGTCGAGCAGGACGACGTCCGGCGCGGTCCGCCGCAGCTCGTCGAGCGCCGCGCTCGCGCTCGCGGCGGAGCCGACGACGTGCAGGCCCTCCGCCGCCTCGAGCAGCATCCGGATCCCCTCCCGGACGACGGGGTGGTCGTCGATCACGAACAGCGTGGTCGTGCTCACGAGGGCGCCCCCGGTCGATCGAGGGGGATCTCGACCCGGACCGCGGTCGCCCCGCGCGCGGGGTGGTGGACGCTCAGGCTGCCGCCGAGCGAGGCGGCCCGCTCCGCGAGCGAGCGCGGGAAGAACGCGACGGGCTCGGCGGGGGTGCCGTCGTTCACGACGGTGACGTTCAGCCGCCCCGCGTCCGCCTCGATGCGGACCTCGGCGCGGGTCGCGCGCGTGTGCCGGCGGACGTTCGAGAGGGCCTCGGCCACGAGGGGGATGACGTCGGCGCCGAGCCCGGCCGCGAGCGGGTCCCCGGCGGTCGCGACGTCGACGCGGATCCCGGTCGCCTCGGAGAAGCGGAGGCAGAACCGCCGGATCGAGGCGTCGGGCCCGGCCGCGCCCGCGGCGCACTCGGCCCGGAGCTCCCGGACGTACCCCCGGAGCGTCTCGATCTCGCCGTCGGCGAGCTCGACGAGCCGGTCGATGTGAGCGGCGCCCTCCTCGACGCGCCCGGCCGCGAGCGCGGTGCTGGCCGCGGAGAGGCCGAGGCGCAGCCCGAGGTACGGCTGGATCACGGAGTCGTGGAGGTCGAGCGCGATGCGCCGCCGCTCGTCGCGCGCGGCGTCGACCGCGAGGTGGTCGACGAGCCGGAGGTTCTCGAGGACCGGCACCATCTGATCGACGAGCTGCCGCAGGAACTCGGCGTCGCTCCGGTCGAACCCGCGCGGCGCGCTCCGCGCCACGTACAGGCGCGCGGGCGCCCCCGCGTGGTAGCGGAACGAGACCGACAGGATCGCGGCCGCGTCGAGCGCGACGAGGAGCGCGGAGGCCACCGCGGGATCGCCCTCGCGCGGCCCCGGCGCGCCGTGCAGCTGGAACGTCAGGTCTCCGCGGCGCCGGGCCCGGATGAGGAACGCGGCGTCGGCCGGGGCGGGCAGCAGCGCGTCCGCCACCTCCCGGGGCAGGATCGTCGGGCCTCCGTCCGCGCCCGCGCCGCGGAAGGCGGCCCGCGTCCAGCGCTCTCCCCGGTGCTCGTCCGCGACGACGAGCCGGCAGGAGTCCGCCTCGAAGAACGCGCGGACCGCCTCGAGGAGGTTTCCCACCGCCGGCGCGAGGCCGAGGCTCGGGGTCGAGAAGGCGCTCACGTCCCGGAGGAGCGCGAGGCGCGCGCGCGAGCGGACCTCGTGCCCCACCCACACCGCGATGAGGTACCCGAGCACGAGCAGGTAGAGCGGGCGGACGAGGAAGAGCCGCAGGTCGACGCCCGCGGGCGCCGTGGCGGCGCCGACGATCGCGAACGCGGCGGCGCTCGTGACCGCGACGGCGAGCCCGCGCCGGAACCCGTACCAGAACGAGGCGCACAGGATCGGGAACAGGTAGAGGGGGTTGAAGATCCCGCTCGTCGCCTGGCTCACCGCGACCGCGAGCGTCACCCACGCGACGTCGATCCACGGGACGAGCGACGTCCGGATGCTCCGCCCGCGGCGCACCGCGAGCACGTAGGAGATCGCGCTGTAGCCCGCGAAGAGCGCGAGCACGGCGTGCGCGAACGGCCGCCGCTCCGGGTGCTCGCTCGGGTCGGCCGCGAAGATGACGAACGCGGTCGCCGCGACGACGAGGCGCAGGGTGGCTGCGAGGCGCTCGTAGCGGTCCTCCGCACGCATGGCCGAGACGCTAGCATGCAGCGGCGTGCCGCGCCGAGCGGCCCGGGATAGGATCGGCCGTGCTCTTCCGCCGCCGTCGCCCGTGGGACAGCTTCACCTACTGGGCGCTCGACCTCGAGACGGGCGGGCTCGACCGGAAGGACGATCCGATCCTCGCGGTGGGGATGGTCCCGATCCGCGGCGGGACGATCCGCCTCGGCGAGTCGTTCCGGACGCTCGTCCGGCCGCGGCGCGGCCGGATCGACCCGGAGTCGGTGCAGGCGCACCAGCTGCTCTGGGACGAGGTGCAGGCGGCCCCGCCGCTCGAGCGCGTCCTCCCGGAGGTGGATCGCCGGATCGGCTCGGGCGTGCTCCTCGTCCACCACGAGGGGATCGACGTCACGTTCCTCAAGCGCGACTACCGCGCCGTCGGGCTCCGCTGGCCGGAGCCTCGGGTCGTGGACACGGCGCGCCTGCTCCTCAGGATCGGCCGCGCGGCGCGCCCCGACCTCACCGACGATCAGCAGACGCTGAACCTCTCGCGGGCGCGCGCCGCGTACGGCCTGCCTGAGTACCAGGCGCACGATCCCCTGGCGGACGCGATCGCCACGGCGGAGCTGTTCCTCGTCCTCCGCGCGGTGCTCGGCGCCCGGAACGTGCGCGACCTGCGCTGATCCCCGCGCGGTGCTCGGCGCCCGGAGCGTGTGCGCGAGCCAGCCCTGATCCGCCGGCCGGGACGAGGACCGCCGGCCTGGGTCATTTGTCCCGGATTGCGCTCCGCGATGGCGCGCTGGCCAAATCGGCTCCCCCGCCGGAATAGCCACTGAGCCCACGCAGGATTTTCGCAATCGGCGCGCTGGGCCATTTGTCCCTGGGTCGAAATGGGGCGCGGCATCCAGCACTGGATCGGGACGTTTCTCCCGTAACCACGAGAGCTTGCGCTGGGTCAATCTGACGCACCGCAGAATTGTTTGCGCGCTCGCCAGGTTCGTCGCGCGTATCTTGCGCGGCCAATTCGGCGTGTGGTACGGCTGAATGCCACACCGCCGGTCGCCGCCTCTCTCCCCGAAGTGCGGCAAATGGTCTCCGATGACGCTGAGTGAAGAAGCCTGATCGCCCGTCCCCTGGAGGAATCCGCATGTCGAGCCTCACCCAAGAACAGCGCCACAGCTACTGGGCGTACAACGTCAAGTTGACGACGATCCTGCTCGCCATCTGGTTCGTCGTGACCTACCTCCTCGGCGGCCTGTGGGCCGGGAAGCTGAACGAGGTCGTCATCTTCGGGTTCCCGCTCGGCTACTACATCGCCGCCCAGGGCTCGCTCGCGATCTTCGTCGTCGAGATCGCCGTCTACGCGAAGCTGATGAACGCCAAGGATCTCGAGTACGGCATCCGAGAGGAGGGCTGACATGCATCTGAACAAGGTCTTCGGGCTCTACACCGTCGCCTTCCTCGCGGTCACGCTCCTGATCGGTCTCGCCGAGGCGTTCTTCGGCCTCTCGAAGCAGTGGATCGGCTGGATCTTCATGGCGCTCTCGATGGGCATCTACGTGCTCATCGGGATCATCACGCGCACCTCGGACGCGGACCAGTACTACGTCGCCGGCCGCGGCGTTCCCGCCATCTACAACGGCATGGCGACCGGCTCCGACTGGATGTCGGCGGCCTCGTTCATCTCGATGGGCGGCGCGCTCTCCGCGCAGGGCTTCGGCGGCCTCGCCTACGTCATGGGCTGGACCGGCGGGTACCTGCTCCTCGCCGTCTTCCTCGGCCCGTACCTCCGCCAGTACGGCAAGTACACGATCCCGGACTTCCTCGGGTCGCGCTACGAGGGCAACATCCCGCGCATCATCGGCGTCGTGGCGGCGATCCTCGCGTCGTTCACCTACCTCATCGCGCAGGTGACCGGCGTCGGCCTCATCGTCTCCCGCTTCATCGGCCTCGACTTCAACGTCGGCTGCTTCGTCGGCCTCGTGGGCGTCCTCTTCTGCTCGGTGCTCGGCGGCATGAAGTCGGTCACCTGGACGCAGGTGGCGCAGTACATCATCCTCATCTGCTCCTACCTGGTGCCCGTCGTGGTGCTGTCGTTCAAGCTCTTCGCCGTGCCCGTGCCGCAGGTGATGTACGGGAAGCTGCTGCAGTCGAACAACCAGAAGGCCCTGGCGATCGCCGCCGATCCTCAGGAGAAGGCCACGCGCGCGGCGTGGGCGGCGGACTCCAAGGCGCTCGCCGAGAAGATGAAGGACCCGGCGGTCTCCGACGCCGACAAGGACAAGGCGAAGGCCGCGAAGGCGATCGCCGACAAGCAGGCGACCCCGCCTGCCGCCGAGGGCGCGAAGCTCGAGAACTACCTCAAGGTCCCCGAAGGGAAGGGGATGTGGAACTTCCTCGCCCTGACCTTCTGCCTCATGGTCGGGACCGCGGGCCTCCCGCACATCCTCACGCGCTACTACACGACGCCGTCGGTCCGGCAGGCCCGCACGTCGGTCGGGTGGTCGCTCTTCTTCATCTTCATGCTCTACTTCACGGCCCCCGCGTACGCGTCGTTCGCGCGTGACGCCGTGTTCAACACCCTCGTGGGCACGAAGGTGTCGGAGCTGCCGCGCTGGGTGACCCTCTGGGCGCCGGCGGGGCTGTTCTCGGTCGTGGACAAGCTCGGGGACGGCGTCGTGCAGTTCGCCGACTTCGTCGTGAAGAGCACCGACTTCGTGGTGCTCGCGACGCCGGAGATCGCCGGCCTGCCGTTCGTCATCACCGGCCTCGTCATGGCCGGCGGCCTCGCGGCGGCGCTCTCCACCGCCGACGGCCTCCTCCTCACGATCGCGAACGCCATCTCGCACGACCTCTACTTCAACGTGATCAACCCGAAGGCGACGCTGCTCCGGCGGCTCACCATCACCAAGGTCCTGCTCATCGCCACCGCGATCATCGCGGCGTGGGTGGCCACCGCCCGCCTCGCGATCATCGTCGAGATGGTGGCCTGGGCGTTCAGCCTCGGCGCCGCGTCCTTCTTCCCGGCCCTCGTCATGGGGATCTGGTGGAAGCGCGCGAACCGCCAGGGCGCCATCGCCGGCATGCTGGTCGGCCTCGGCACGACGCTCTTCTACATGGTCGGGAGCCGCTTCTACGGCGTCTCCTGGTTCAACACGAACACGGTCGCGTCGGGCGTCTTCGGCATCCCGCTCGGCTTCATCACGATCTGGATCGTGTCGCTGCTCACTCCCGCACCGCCGATCGAGCTGCAGAACTTCGTCGTCGAGCTCCGGTATCCGAGGACGGGTGGCGCGTCCGCGGAGACGACGAACATCGGCGTCGCCGCCGAACCGGTTGCCGCCGGCGCGAAGCGCTAGGCGACACGGGCGGGGCGGACGCTCGACCGGACGTCCGCCCCGCCCGGTCTCTGTTCTGTATGATGGCGCCATGGACCCGGAGCTCGGCCTGAAGATCATCGCGCTGCTCCGCGTCGTGGCGTTCATGGTGTTCGTCTATCTCGGGTTCGGCCTGCTGGTGGAACGGTACAGCAAGCGTCCCGAGAGCCAGCTCAGGGCCTTCGCCCGGACCGTCTGCTCGCCGGTGACCCGTCCCGTCGCGCGCTTCCTCGCGCCCGGGACTCCGCACCGGACCGTGCTCCTCAACTCGCTCGGGGTCGTCGCGGTGCTCTGGCTCGCCCTCGTCGTGCTGGCGCGGGCGCTCAAGCCCGCCTGAACGACCCGTCGCGGTGACTTGACGTGAACGCGCGCGGTGTGCGCGTGGTGTGCCCGGGTCCGGAGCGCCATCCAGGCGTCTCCGGAGGTGAGCAGGCAGCCGGGCCGCTGTCTGAAGGACTTCATCCTTCAGGTCGGCCTGCGTCTCACGCCGGCCTGGAGCGCGAAGCGCGAAAGGAGCGGAACGATGGGACTGCTGGGAAAGCTGTTCGGCGGCAAGGAGTATCCGCCGCTCGCCCCCTCGACGCCGGAGGCGGCGAAGTTCGAGCCGTACCGTGAGCTCGCGGCGGAGTTCGCCGCCAAGCTCCACGATCACCTGGAGGTCATCCCCTCCGACAAGAACGTCATGTACTGCTTCATCGGCAACCCGCCCGACCAGTTCGGCATCGCCTGGTTCGAGGGGAAGGAGGAGCACAACCTCAAGACGCTGATGAAGGCGAAGGGGCTCACGGCCGCGCGGGCGCAGCAGCTCTCCGACGAGCTGCGGCGCGCGTACGTGCGCTCCGCCGCGGAGCCGCGCTACGAGGTGCAGCTCGGCAAGAAGAAGGTGCGGGTGACCCCGTCCGCGACCCTGGAGCGGGAGCTCGTCCACATCATCCACGAGGCCGAGCACTGAGCACCCGCGGGCGCGGCGCCGCCCCGCGTCCCCTCCGCGCCCGGGTGCTCCGGACGATCGAGGGGAGCGGCGGCGGCGCTTCGCTTGCATAGGCGTCGCGCTGCCCGCAGCCCGCTGCTGCCGCGAACCGAGGAGAGCAGATGATCGACGCAGCGCTCCGCACCGTCTCGACCCTGTCGCTCGCCGCGTCGTCGGGCGACGGTCCCTCCGTCGCGGGCGTGCCGATCGAGTTCGTGCTGTTCGGCCTGACGCTCGCGGGCGTCGCGCTCTTCCACCACCACACGCTGAAGGTGGCGCTCTCCGGGCTCGCCGCGATCACCGTCTACAAGCTCCTCTTCACCGGGTTCCGCCACGGCGCCGGGCTCGCCGGCCTCGGCGCGCACCTCGGGCACGAGTGGGTGATCCTCACGAACCTGCTGCTGCTGCTGCTCGGGTTCGGCCTGCTCGCGCAGCACTTCGAGAAGAGCGAGATCCCGCTCGTCCTCCCGAGGTACCTCCCGAACGACTGGAAGGGCGGGTTCCTCGCGCTCGCGATGGTGTTCGTGCTCTCGAGCTTCCTCGACAACATCGCGGCGGCGATGATCGGCGGGGCGATGGCGCACACGCTGTTCCGCGGGCGGGTGCACATCGGCTACCTCGCCGCGATCGTCGCCGCCTCGAACGCGGGCGGCGCGGGCAGCGTCGTCGGAGACACGACGACCACCATGATGTGGATCGCCGGGGTGAGCCCGCTCGCGGTCCTCGAGGGGTTCGTCGGGTCGGGCGTGGCCCTCTTCATCTTCGGGATCCCCGCCTCCATCCAGCAGCAGCGGTTCTCGCCGATCGTGAAGGACCCGCCGAAGGGCGTGCACGTGGACTGGGCACGCGCCGGCATCGTGGCGCTCGTTCTCGTGGCAGCGATCGGCACGAACGTCGTCGTGAACCTCCGGTTCGCCGAGGCCGCCGACCACTTCCCGTTCATCGGCGCCGCGGTCTGGGCCGCGCTCCTCGCGAGCCTGGCCGTCCGCAAGCCGGACTGGAAGATCGTCCCGGAGTCGCTGAAGGGCTCGCTCTTCCTCCTGTCGCTCGTCACCTGCGCGTCCATGATGCCGGTGGAGAAGCTCCCCGCCGCCTCCCAGCTCACGACCCTCGGCCTCGGGTTCGTGTCGGCGGTGTTCGACAACATCCCGCTCACCGCGCTCTCCCTGAAGCAGGGCGGGTACGACTGGGGCTTCCTCGCCTACGCCGTCGGGTTCGGCGGGTCGATGATCTGGTTCGGGTCGTCGGCGGGCGTCGCCCTCTCGAACCTCTACCCGGAGGCGAAGTCGGTGGGCGCGTGGATCCGGCACGGCTGGCCGGTGGCCGTCGCGTACGTGGTCGGGTACGGGGCGATCGCGCTCATCGTCGGCTGGCACCCGACCCCGCTCCGGACGGCTCCCCCCCGCCGCCGATCATGGCGCCTTCCGCGCCGGTTCCGATCGCCCCGGCGCCGGTGCCCTCCCGACCGCCGTCGCCTGCCGCGGCGGCGCCCGTCGGCGGGCAGCCCGCGCCGGCGCGGTGACGCCGGTCAGGACGGGTAGCGCACGACCGTGACGTCGCAGGGCGCCGCGTCGGCGACCTTCGCGGAGAACGTGCCGAAGATCCGCTTGAGGGCCTCGTCCGCGGGCGGCGACCCGACGACGACGTGGTGCACGGGGTTCGCCCGCAGGTAGTCGAGGACGGCGTGCGCGGGGTCGCTCGACTCGAGCACGTGGTAGCTGACGCGGTCCTCGGGGAGCCCCAGCGGCTGCGTCCACCGCCGCAGCGCCGCGAGGTGCCGGAGCGCCCGGCCGGCGGAGGGTCCCTCCGTCGCGGCCGCAGCCGCGGGATCCGGGTTCGCCACCGAGAGGCAGGTGAGCCGGGCGCCCTCGTCCGCGGCCAGCAGGCGGCGCACCGCCTCGCGCAGGACCTGGTGCCGGGCCTCGTTCGCGTGGGAGGCCGCCACCGCGACGAGGATCGTGCGGCGGCCGCCGATCACGGGCGGCGGGCCCGCGCGGAAGCCCGCCTCGAAGCTCCCCGCGCGGATCCAGCGCAGGAGGACCGTCGCGGCGCCGTCCCGCCGCGTCCGCCGGGCGCGCCCGGTGAGCGCCAGGCCCTCCGGGTGCGCCAGCGCCCGCGCGACCTCGCCCGCGGAGAGGGGGCGGTGAATGGGGTCGGGCTCCAGGCACCACAGCACGAGCTCCTGCAGCCAGTCCGGGGTGTCCGCGACGAGGACGCGCGGAGGGATCGGATCGCGGTACAGGCGGCGGCGAAGCCCGAAGCTCGAGCGCGGCGCGCCGAACGGCAGCCGCCCCGTCGCGAGCTCGTACAGGATGACGCCCAGGGAGAAGAGGTCGCTCCGCGGATCGTCGCGCACGCCGAGGAGCTGCTCGGGCGAGACGTACGCCGCGGACCCCATCGGTCGGACGACCTCCTCGGCGACCAGATCCGGGAGGTCGGCGTGGCGCGCGAGGCCGAAGTCGATGAGGACCGCGCTCCCGTCCGGGCGGACGATCACGTTCTCCGGCTTGAGATCCAGGTGGATCACCCGCTGCGCGTGGATGCTCTCGAGCGCCTCCGCCACGGCGGCACCGAGCCGGGCGACCTCGCCGGGCGGCACGGGGGCGCGCTCGGTCCAGGTCTCGAGCGAGCGTCCCGTGACCTCCTCCATGACGAGGTACGGGAACTCGGTCACGTCGCCCGAGGCGACGAGCCGCGGCACGTGCGGTCCGGACAGCGCCGCGAGGATCGCGCGCTCCGCCGTGTGGGCGACGAGGCCGCTCGCCGGATCCCCGGCGGCGAGCCGCGGGACCTTCATCACGAGGGAGACGGCGAGGTCGGGACGGGTGACCCGGTGAACCACCCCGAAGCCGCCGGTGTGGATCGCCTCGACGAGCTGGAACCCGTCCACCGCGCCTGCTGCAGCGACCTGGGCCATGCGCGCTCCTGGCGCCCTCGCCCCCGGCGAGCCCCCCACTTCCGGGCTGCGACGCAACGTCATGGTATCGTCCCTGGCGGTGGCCGCAATAGACCCGCTCGTGTACGTGCGGTCCATCCAGCCTTTCCACGCACTTCCGCAGGCGCTGTTCGAGGAGGTCGCGGGGACGCTGGAGATCGCGTTCTTCCCGGCTGGCGCTCGCCTGGTGGAGGCGGGAGGCCAGCCGCTGGCGCACCTCTACGTGATCCGCAAGGGAGCGGTCCGGCTGGAGCGCGCCGGGCGCACCCTGCAGATCCTCGAGGAGGGTGAGGTCTTCGGGTACACGTCGCTGCTCTCGCACACGGCGACCCTCGACGTCGTCGCCGAGACCGACCTCCTCACCTACCGCCTCCCTGGCGAGGTCTTCACCCGGCTCCTCGCCGACGCGCCGTTCGCGAGCCACTTCGCGCTGGGGCTCTCCGAGCGGCTCAAGGCCACGCTCGGGCAGGAGCGGGTCGCGGAGTTCCGCCCCGACCTCTCGGTCCGCGTCGAGAAGCTGCTGCGGAGGGCGCCGGTGTGGGTCGAGCCGACGGCGACCGTCGGCGAGGCGGCCCGCCGGATGGGCGAGGAGCGCATCTCGTCGGTGCTGGTGCGGACCGACCCGCCGTCGATCGTGACCGACCGCGACCTGCGCCAGAAGGTGCTCGGCGCGGGGCTCGGCGCGGAGGTCCCGGCCGCGTCCGTCGCCTCGACCCCGCTGCGCACCGTCGCGGCGGAGACGCCCCTGTACGACGCGTGGGTGACGCTGCTCGACGCGGGCGTCCACCACCTCCCGGTGACGCGGGAGGCGGAGATCGTGGGCGTGCTCACCTCCGGAGACGTGCTCCGCGCGACCGCGCAGGGGCCCGTCGCGGTCATGCGCGGCGTCGAGCGGCTCGCGTCGCGCGACAGCCTCCCCGGGTACTCCGGGCGCGTCACCGCGATGGTGTCGTCGCTGCTCGGCGCCGGCCTCGACCCGACCGCGATCGCCGGCCTCGTCGCCCGCCTGAACGACGCCCTGCTGAAGCCGATCCTCCGCTGGGCGGAGGCGGACCTCGGACCGCCGCCGGCGCCCTACGCCTGGATCGTCTTCGGGTCGGAGGGGCGGATGGAGCAGACGCTCCTCACCGACCAGGACAACGCGCTCGTGTACGCGGACGCCGGCGCCGCGCAGGCGGACTGGTTCCGCTCCCTCGCGGAGCTCGTGAACGCCGACCTCGAGCGGGCGGGGTTCCCGCGCTGCCCGGGCGGCTTCATGGCGCGGAGCTGGAACGGGCCGCTCTCCGAGTGGGCCCAGCGCTTCGAGGGCTGGCTCGACGTGCCGACCCCGAAGGCGCTGCTCGTCGCCTCGATCTTCTTCGACTTCCGGCGCGTCGGCGGCCAGCTCGATCTCGAGCCGCTCGACCGGATCCTCGCGCGCGCCGTGGAGCGCCCGGTGTTCCTCCGCCTGCTCGCCAAGGACGCGCTCGGCTTCCACCCGCCGCCCGGCCTGCTCCTGCGCCTCCGCGGCGAGACGTCGACCGTGGATCTGAAGCTCCACGGCATCAGCCCGATCGTCGGGCTGGCGCGGCGCTTCGCGCTCGGGGCGGGGGTCCGCTCGCGCTCGACGCTCGCCCGGCTCGACGGGGCCGGCCGCGCGGGGCTCCTCCCCGAGGACGACGTGAAGACGATCTCCGAGACCTACCGCTTCCTGCTCGCGCTGCGGCTCCGGCTGCAGCTCCGGATGCTCGCCGAGCACCGGCCCGTGACGAACCAGGTGACGCTCGCGGAGCTCGGCGCGATGGAGCGGAGCCGGCTCAAGGACGCGTACCGCGCGATCCGCAAGTGGCAGGAGCGCTCGGCGTTCCAGCTGAACGTGGACTTCTGATCGCGGGCCCCGGCGCGCCGCGCCCCGCTCAGCGCAGCTCGACCAGCTCCGCCTCCGCGAACCGCCGCACCGCCTTCAGGACGTCGAGCTCCCGGAGCGGCGAGAGCGCGGCGAGCGCCTTGACGTTCCGCCTCCCGTCGCAGCGGGAGAGCAGGTACTTGTCCGCCGAGGAGAGCGCGAGCCCGGCGATGTCGCCGCGCTCGATGCGGAGCCGCGGCGTGCGCGGCGGGTCGAGCAGGGTGGTCCGCAGGCTCGCCGCGAGCACGCGCTCGACCTCGGTGAGCACCGAGCGCGCCGCGTCCGACCCGGGGGCGAGCTCGACCGCCCTCGCCGCCACGAGCTCGGCGTCCCCGGGCCGCCCCTCGGCGAGCAGGCTGCGCGCCCGGTCGATCAGGTCCGCCGCGGCGACGGTCTCGGTCGCGGCGGCGGCGGCCGCCTCCGCCGAGGCGCGCAGGATGCCCTGCCCGGCGAGCGCGTAGAGCCGCTGGTAGAGGTGGAAGTCGGTCGCGTGCAGGGCCAGCCCGATCTCGTCGATGGTCTTGCCGTCGCGGGCGAGCGCGAGCACCCGCCCGTCGATGGTGCCCGGCCCCATCGTGTCGGGGACCTTCGACTCGTCCACCTCGAGCGACGCGGCGCCGGTGGGGAACTCGCCGCGGAAGGCGCTCCACGCGGTCGTCCGGAACTCCGCCTCGCGCGCGACCTCGGCGAGCGGGACCTCGGGGTCGTCGTCGTCGCCGCTCGGGGGCGGGTCGTCGTCGAACGAGAACAGCCCCGCCTCCCACAGGAACACGTCGAGCAGCGTCTCCCTGATCTTGATCGCGAGGACGTCGCGGAGCATCTCCCGGGGGACGATGCCGGTCTGGACGAGCACCCGGCCGAGCCGGACCTTCGTCTCCTCCTGCGTCCGGAACGCCCGGGTGAGCTGGTCGTCGTTGATGTGGCCGAAGTTCACGAGGAGCTGCCCGAGGTACTCGCGCGGATCGTTCGAGGCGGCGCCGACCGCGGCGCCCTCCCGGAGGTGGATCGTCTTGCGGACGGTGCCCCGCTCGCACGCGAGCGCCCCCGTCGCCTTCCGCTTCGCGAGCAGCTCGACGAGCTCGGCGAGCGGGAGCACCCCGAAGCTGCCCGTGAGGCCGCGCATGGACGCGGAGTGTCGCCCGACGCCGCGGGTGGCGGCAAGCGCCGCCCTCGTGTAAACACAGGAGCGTCATGGACCGCGCCGGGAAGACCTGGACCGCAGTCGCGGTCGTCGCGACGCTCGCGGCCGTCTCGTACTTCACCTACGACGTCGTCCTGACGCGCCCCAGGGTCGAGCGGCTCCGCCCCGACCCGGCGAAGGCGTTCGGGGTGGACCGCGCGACCGCCGCCGCCCCGCCGTTCGAGCTCGCCGCGCTCGACGGCTCGCGGGTCTCGCTCGCGCGCCTCTCCGGCCAGGTCGTCTTCGTGAACTTCTGGGCGACGTGGTGCCCGCCGTGCCGCGACGAGATGCCGTCGATGGCGCGCCTCGGCGCCGAGCTGGAGCGGCGGCACCCGGGCAAGTTCCGGATGGTCGCCATCTCGGTGGACGACGGCTGGGACCCCGTGAAGGAATACTTCGGCGCGCCGCCCTTCGCGGGCCCGCCGGGCGGCCTCACGGTCGCCCTCGACACGACGCAGGAGTCCGCGCGCGCCTACTACTGCACGGCCCGCGGCTTCTGTCCGGACATCAAGTTTCCCGAGACGTACATCGTGGACCAGAAGGGGCGCCTGGTCGGATACGTCGTCGGCCCCCGCGACTGGAGCCATCCCGCGGCGCTCGAGTATCTCGAGCGGCTGATCGGCTCCTGATTTGTAGTGAATTACGTAGCAATTCCAGCCGCTTGAGGTGTGAGCTCAGCGCCCGGCTGGGGGCCCGATCCGCACATCCCGTCGTAGCACCTCAGGCGTTCTTCTCTTGTGAGAGGCTCGGGCCGTGGCATATAAAGGTGCGTGAATCTTCGGAGATCTGGGGAGTCGGGGGTATCGTGGCTCCTCCGGAGCGGAGCGTGAGCCAGGACGGCATCCCGGTGGTGGTGTTGGGCCTCGGCGAGATCGGACAAGCGATCGCCAGGGCGGCCCTCCTGCGCCCGGAGCTTCGCCTCGTCGCAGCCGTGGACCCCGCGCCGGCCCGGGCGGGCCGGCCCCTCTCGGCCCTGCTCGGCGAGTCGGCGCCGGATGCGACGATCGCGCGCAGCCTGCGCGAGATCGCCGCCTCCGCGAAGGGCGGCGTGGTCCTGCAGGCGACCCAGAGCCGGTTCGAGGAGGTGCTCCCCGACCTCGAGGAGGCGGTCCGGGCGGGGCTGCACGTCGCCTCGACCTGCGAGGAGCTCGCCTGGCCCTGGCTCAACCACGCCGACGCGGCGGGCGCGCTCGACCGGCTCTGTCACGAGCAGAACGTCGCGGTGCTCGGGACCGGGGTGAACCCCGGCTTCGTCCTCGATCGGCTGCCCGCCACGCTCGCCCAGATCACCGGCCCGGTACGTCACCTGCACGGCGTGCGGGTCGTGGACGTCTCGCGGCGCCGGTCCGCGCTGCAGCGCAAGGTCGGCGTCGGGCTCGAGGAGCGGGAGTTCCACGAGCGCGTCGAGCGCGGCGAGATCGGGCACGTCGGCCTCGCCGAGTCGGCCGCGATGGCCGCCGAGGCCTGCGTCGGCGTCGACGAGTACGAGGTGGACGAGGAGATCGTCGCCGCTGCTCGCGGACGAGGACGCGGGCGGACCCCTCCCCGTCGCGAAGGGGCGCGTCGCCGGGCTCCACCACGAGGTGCGCGTGTTCGCGGGCGGGCGCGAGGTCGTGCGGCTCGAGCTCACGATCGCGGTCGGCGCGTCCGACCCGCGCGACGAGCTCGTCCTCGACGCGGACCCGCCGGTGAGGCTCGTCATCCCGGGCGGCATCGCGGGCGACGCCGCCTCCGTCCACGCCGTCGTGAACGCGGTGCCCGCGCTCGTCGAGCTCCGGGGGCTCGTGAGCGTCCTCGACCTTCCCGCCGGGCGCTGAGGAGAGAGAACCGATGCTCGACAGGAGCCTCATCGGACGGGAGAGCGAGCCCGTCGTCCACGAGGTGGAGAAGAACGCGATCCGCCGCTTCGCCGAGGCGCTGGGCGATCCGAACCCGATCTCGACCGACGAGGCGGCCGCCCGGGCCGCCGGCTACCCCTCCCTGGTCGCGCCGCCGACGTTCGCGATCGCGCTCGCCTCGAACGAGCGGTTCCGCCACTCCCTCGATCTCGGGACGCGGAACATCCTCCATGGCGAGCAGGCGTTCGAGTACGCGCGCCCGATCGTGGCCGGGGATCGGATCACCGTCCGGACCCGGGTGGCGGACGTGCAGGAGCGCGCGGGGGCGAGCGGGCCGATGGACGTCATCGTCATCGAGGACGAGGGCCGGGACGACAAGAACGAGCTGGTCTTCCGCACGCGGTCGATGCTGATCCTCCGCCGCGGCTGAAAGGGACCCTGGATGCTGACCGCACGGCAGCTCTACTTCGAGGCGGTGAAGGTGGGGGACGAGCTCCCCCCGCTCGTGAAGCCGCCCGTCGATCGGCTGCAGATCGCGCGCTACGTCGCGGCGGCGCAGGACTGGAACCCGCTCTTCATCGACGAGCCGCACGCCAAGAACGCCGGGTTCCCGAGCGCCCTCGCGCCCGGGATGATCGCCATGGGCTTCCTCGCGGAGCTCGCGACCGAGTGGGTGCGCGGCGCGCGCCTCCGGAGGTTCCAGTCCCGCTTCGTGAAGATCGTCTGGCCGGGCGACGTCCTCACCGCGCGCGGGCGCGTCGTGGATCGACGGTTCGAGGACGGCGGGCGGTACGCCATGGACCTCGAGCTGTGGGCCGAGAACCAGCGCGGCGAGCTCGTGGTGAAGGGCGGCGCGACGTTCCAGCTCTACTACAGCGCGGAGGACGAGGCCCGGCAGCGTCAGGGCCAGGCCGCCCTCGTCGTGACGAAGGAGGAGGAGGAGGCTCGCCTCGCGAAGCTCTCCCGCGCGATGCCCTCCCGGCCGTCCGCGCCGGTGAGCCGCCCGCTCGCGCCGCCGCGCGCCATCGTCCCCCCGCCGGGCCGCCAGCCCGGGCCGCTGCCCGTGTCCCAGGCGCCGAGGTCCGCCCCGGCGCCCGCGCCGGCGCCCAGGGCGGCGGCGAAGCCCGCGAGCAAGGCGGCGCCGGCGCGGCCCGCCGCGAGCGCCCGCAAGAAGGCTCGACCGAAGGCTCGCCCCAAGGCTCGGCCCGCGAAGCGCGCGGCCCGTGTCGCCGTCGCCTCCCGGGCCCGCGCGCGGCGGCCCGCGAAGAAGATCTCGGGCAAGAAGAAGCGGCGCTGAGCCGCCGCCCCGAGGCGCTTCGAGCTCCCCATGCGCGCCGCGCTCCCCATCGCGCTGTCGCTCGCGACCGCGCTCGCCGCGCCGGCCTGCCGCCGTCCCGCGGACACCGCGCCGACGCCGGTCGCGCGCGACCTGGCCCCCGAGCGGATCGACGCGCTGCTCGCGGACGGCGACCGCGCCTATGCGCAGCGCGGTGACGCCGCCCGGCTCGACGCCGCGCTCCGGGCCTACGGCGCGGCGGCCGCCCTGCGACCGGCGGATCCGGGCGCCGAGGTCCGGCTCGCCCGCGCCGAGGCGTTCCGCGCGCTCGCCGCCGGCACCCCGGGCGCCGCGCGGGAGGCCTGGGCGGCCTCCGCGCGCGCCGGCGAGCGTGCGCTCCGCCGGCTCGCGCCGGGCTGGGCGGAGGCCATCGACAAGGGCGAGGACGCCGCCGCGGCCGCCGCGCGGGTCGACGCCGCGGGCGCGGAGCCGCTCTACTTCCTCGCGCAGGGGACCATGCGCGCGGCCCAGGCGACCGGGTACGCGGCGGTGCTCGCCGTGAAGGACGCGACGCTCGCGATGATGGCGCGCGCGGCCGAGCTCGACGAGCGGATCGACGCCGCGGGGCCGCACCGCGCGCTCGGCGCCTGGCGCGCGATGCTCCCGGTCGCGGCCGGCGGCGGCGCGGCCGCCTCCCGCGGGCACTTCGACCGCGCCCGCGCGCTCGCGCCGGACGACCCGCTCGGGCGCGTCGCCGAGGCGGAGACGTGGGCGGTGCTCGTCCAGGACGAGCGGCGCTTCGAGGCGCTCCTCGGCGAGGTGCTCGCGCTCGATCCCGCGAGCGTCCCGGACCGCGCTCCCGAGGCCGCGGTCGCGAAGCGTCGCGCGAAGGAGCTGCTCGACCGCAGGCCCCGGCTGTTCTGAGGTTCCGAATGTCCACCCGGAGCGTCCTCGCCCTCCTCGCGGCCACCGCGGCCATGGCCTGCGCGCCGCGCGTCCCGCCGCCGGACCTCTCGCTCGATCCGGCGGGGCTCCTCGCGCAGGTCGAGGCCGCCGGGGCGGTGGTGGTGCGGGTGCAGGGGGAGGCGCGCCTCCGGCTCGACGCGCCGGGGGCGAAGGGCGTGCTCCCGGCGTGGGTCGCCGCGGAGCGCCCGGACCGGCTGCACGTCGAGGTGCTCGACTTCTTCGGGAACCCGTCGGCGGTGCTCGTCGCCGCGGGCGGGCGCCTCGCGATCTACGACGCGCGACAGCGGACGTTCTACCGCGGCGCCGCGACCGCCGCGAACCTCGCGCGCCTGGTGCCGCTCCCGCTCTCGCCGGAGCGGCTCGTGGCGGTCCTGTGCGGCACGCCCGTGCTCGCCGGAGCGCCCCGGTCCGCCGACCCCGGCCGCGGCTTCGTCGCGCTCGAGCTCCGGGACGGCCCGCGGGCGACCTCGCTGCGGGTGGGCCCGCGCGCCGCGGTCGTGAGCGCGACGTTCCGCGGCGGCGCGCCGGTCGTGCCGGATCACGAGGTGCGCTACGCGGGATTCCTGGATCTCGAGCGCGCGCGGTTCCCCACGGAGGTCGTCGTGACCGCCGGCGACCCGGCCGTCCGGGTGGAGCTCGCGTGGAAGGAGCCGGACACCGGCGGACGGGTCGACGCGGCCCTCTTCCGCCTCGAGCCTCCCGCCGGCGCACGCGTCGTCGAGCTGGAGAGCGCGGAGCCCGCGGTGCCGTCGCCGCTCCCCCTGCGGCCGGTCCCCCCGCCGGCGCCGTGAGGGCCGGGGGAGGGCTCGCCGCGTAACCCCGCAGCGGGCTGCCGGGTTATGGGTTCTGCTCTAGACTCGGGCTTCGACTGGAGACCCCCTTGGACACGAGCCTGTTCGGCATCCTGAAGAGCGGCAGCGCCTCGATGTGGATCATCGTGGCGTGCTCGTTCATCGCGCTCGCGGTGGCGATCGAGCGGGGGATCGCGCTCTGGGGGTTCACGGAGCGGGCGCGCCGGCTCGCGGACGCCGTCTCGAGGGCGATCTTCCGAGGCGACGTCGACGACGCCCGCGCGCAGTGCGACCGCTCGGGCTCGCCCGCCGCCGACGTCTTCCTGGCGGCCCTCGTGGCGTCGACGCCCCGCGCCGGGGGGCGCGCGGTGCGGCCGACGCCCGAGCGGATCGTCGCCGCGGTGGAGCGCGAGCGCCAGCAGGTGAACGTGAAGCTCCGCCGCAACCTGTGGATCCTCGGCACCGTCGGCGCCACCGCCCCCTTCATCGGCCTGCTGGGAACGGTCGTCGGCATCATGCACGCGTTCCGCCAGATGGCCGTCTCCGGGCAGGGCGGCTTCGCCATCGTCGCGGCGGGGATCTCGGAGGCGCTCGTCACGACCGCGGGCGGCATCGCGGTCGCGATCGAGGCGGTGGTCATCTACAACTTCCTGAACGTGCACGTCGGGAAGGTCGCGCTGGAGCTGCGGCTCCTCGTGGAGGAGTACCTCGAGCTGGTGCGGGACGCGCTCCCGGGCGCGGCGGAGGCGCCGCCGCGCGCGGCGGGCCCGGACGGCGGCGCGCCGCTCGCGCGCGGGGAGCGCTAGCGATGGCGATCGGCGGGCCCGGCGGGACCGAGGACGGCGACCTCGAGTCGGTCGGCGGGATCTTCGCCGACATCAACATCACGCCGCTGACCGACATCTTCCTCGTCCTCCTCATCATCTTCATGGTGACCACCACCGCGATCGCGGAGGCGGGGAGGGACGAGGGCGGGTTCAAGGTCAACCTCCCGAAGGGCGGGAAGGGCGACGTCGCCGGCGTCGCGCGGGATCTCACCGTCGCGATCCTGGCGGACGGGCGGGTGGTCGTCGGCGGGAAGGTCCTGGACGCGCCGGGGCTCCGGGCGGCCTTCGCGGACGCGAAGGCGCACGGGCAGGAGCCGCTCGTCCTGTTCCAGGCCGACGAGGGCGTGCCGCACGGGCGCGTCGTGCAGGTGATGGAGCAGGCGCGCGAGGCGGGGCTCACGCGGCTCGCGATCGCGACCCGGGCAGGTGCGGACCGGGAGTGATCCCCGTCACTCGACCGGCACGTCGCGCCCGAGTAGGATCGCGCCGCCATGGTCGCTCCGAAGAAGCGCATCGGCGAGATGCTCCTCGAGGCGGGGATCATCGACGAGACGCAGCTCAAGGCTGCGCTGGGCCACCAGCGCCAGTGGGGGTGCCGGCTCGGGCAGGCGCTCGTCGACCTGAAGCTCGCCACGGAGGCGGACATCGTCCGCGCGCTCTCGGTCAAGTTCGGGTTCGAGGTGGCGAAGCTCGACGCGCTCGAGCCGTACGGGCACGAGCAGGCGGTGAAGCTCGTCGCGCGCGACTTCGCGATCCGCAACAACGTCTTCCCGATGTGGGCCGACACGGCGAACGTGACGGTCGCGATGAGCGATCCGACGAACCTGGCGATCGTGGACGAGATCCGGTTCCGCACCGGGCGCCGCGTGAAGGTCTGCATCGCGGGGGACCACGAGGTCGCCGAGGCGGTGAGGCACCGCTACCCCGGGGCGGGCGACGTCGAGGCGATCGCGCTCGACCTCGACACCGGCCAGGGCATCGCCGGGGAGGCGATGTTCGATCCCTTCGGCGGCGGGTCGAAGGACGAGCTGCAGGCCTTCTTCGCGGGCGCGCCGTCAGCCGCGGCGCCACCAGCCCCGCCACCCGCGAGAGCCGCCGCGCCTGCGAGAGCTGCCGCGCCCGCGAGGGCCGCCGCCGTTCCCGGGAGGGCCGCCCCCGCGCCGGCCCGCCCGGCCGCCGCGGTCGCGCCGCCGCGGTCGCGCCCGCCGAGGCGGCCGTCCCGGACGTGGTGGAGCCCGAGCCCGACCTCCTGACGCCGATCGAGGAGACGGACGGCGAGCCGGGGCTCGCGGGCGACCTCGGCCGGGAGGCCGCGCCCGCGGACGGCGTGCCGAGCCGCGCGCTGACCGCGGAGGAGATCGCGATCCTCGACGCGCTCGACGAGCTCGCGAGCGGCGCCCCCGCCCGCCCGGAGATCGTGAAGCCGGCTCAGGCGATGGCCGCGATGATCCGGCTGCTCATCCGCAAGCGCGTCGTGACCGAGCTCGAGTTCCTCGACGAGCTGTCGAAGAAGTGACCGGGGGACCGCAGGGAGAGGGCTGCTAGTTCACCGTCCCCGGCACGAGCAGCGGGAACGGGGCGATGCGCGCCTCGAACGTCGAGCCGTCCTCGCGCACCATCCGGTAGGTGCCGCGCATCGAGCCGTGCGGCGTCTGCAGGACGCAGAAGCTCGTGTACTCGAAGTGCTGTCCGGGCTCGAGCCGCGGCTGGTGCCCGACGACGCCGTCGCCGACCACCTCCTCGCGCTGGCCGGTCGCGTCCGTGATGATCCAGTGGCGCGCGAGGAGCTGGGCGGTCCGCTCCCCCTCGTTCGCGATCTGGACCGTGTACGAGAAGAGCCAGCGCGACCTCTCCGGATCGGACCGCTCCGGGCGGAACGCGCTCCTTACGACCACTCGGATCCCGTCGGTGAGGGCGGACGACACTTCGGTCCCATAACCGGGCGAGGCGTTCGGCGCACGTCTGCGCTATGACGTGGGAGCATGGAAGAGAAGCTCGCGCGAGTGCTCCGCGACGTCCGCGAGAAGCAGGGGCGGGTCGTGGTCCTCACCGGCGCCGGGATCTCCGCGGAGAGCGGGATCCCCACGTTCCGGGGACACGACGGGTTCTGGGTGGTCGGGTCGCGCCACTACATGCCCCAGGAGATGGCGACCCACGAGATGTTCCTGCGGAGGCCGGACGAGGTCTGGCGGTGGTACCTGCACCGCTTCGGCGTCTGCGTCGGGGCGCGGCCGAACGCCGGGCACGAGGCGCTCGTCGCGCTCGAGCGCGCGACTCGGCGATCGGTTCACGCTCGTGACCCAGAACATCGACGGGCTCCACCGCCGCGCCGGATCGCGGCGCGTCCACTGCATCCACGGCGACGCGGCGTGGGTCCGCTGCGCGGCGGAGTGCGGGCTCGGTCGCGTCGACCTGCCGCCGCTGATGCCGCGCGGGAGCGAGCCGCTCACCCGCGCGGAGCGCGAGGTGCTCAGGTGCCCGCGATGCGGCGAGTGGCTCCGCCCGCACGTGCTCTGGTTCGACGAGTGCTACGACGAGGAGAACTACCGGATGGACAGCGCGCTCCGCGCCGCCTCCTCGGCCGACCTCCTCCTCGTCGTCGGCACGAGCGGCGCGACCAACCTCCCGATGCAGATCGGCGAGCTCGCGTGGCGCCGCGGCACGGCCATGGTGGACGTGAACCCGGAGGAGAACCCGTTCGCCGAGCTGGCGCGGGACCTCCCGAACGGCTTCTTCGCGCGCGGGAGCGCCTGCGAGCGGCTCCCCCCGATCGTCGAGGCGCTCGGCGCCTGATCCCGGCGGCCCCCCTCTCCCGCTTCGCGGGGCGAGGGAGGGTCAGCCTCCGCTTCGCCGGGCGACGCCGGAGGGTCACCAGGGTCGCCGCTCACCGGACCGCGATCTCGACGGCGCGCGTCTCGCCGGGCCCGACCCGGACCTCCGCCGTGCCCCGCCGGCCGTCGTCCGACCGCACCAGCACGCGCAGCGGCTCGGGCGGCAGGTCGGCGAGCTCGAACCGCTCGCCCGCGAACCGGTGCACGTCGAGCGTGCGCCAGCCGTCGGCCGCCGGCTGCGACGCCACCTCCACGGTGAACCCCGCGCGCGCGCCGCGGACGACGCCCTCGAGGGCCCCCCCGGGCGCGAGCCGCACCGCGACGGTGCCTGCCTCCGGGAGCGACACCGTCGTCGCCCCCGACCGGCCGCCGTTCCGGGCGCGGATCGTGACCGGCCGCCCGGACATCCCCATCCGCGCGTCGATCGCGACGCGCCCGTCCTCGCCGGCGGACGTGGCGAGCGCGATGCGGCCGTCGTCGGGGCGCGCGAGCGTGACCGTCGCCCCGGGAGACGGCGCGCCGGCCGGCTCGAGCACGAGGATCTCGACGCCCTGCTCGCGCGACGCGGGGGCGACCGCGAGCTGGAGCTGGGTCGTGCGGCCCGGCTCGACGCGCGCGAACGCCGGCGAGACGCGGAGGTCGGTGCGCGCGGCCGCGCCCGGGGCGGCGTGGACCCGGTACTCGCCCGCGGGGAGCGGGAGCGCGAAGTTTCCGCTCGCGTCCGCGGCGACGCGCGCCACCTGCAGCGTCCCGGGTCCGCCGCGCATCGCGACCGCGAGCACGGTCGTGCCCGGCGGCGGCCGCCGTCCGCCGTCCGTCACGCGGCCGGCGAGGACGCCGGAGTGGGGGAGCACGAGGTCGAGCGAAGCGGTGCGCCCCTCGCCGACGCGCACGGCGTGCGACGCCCCGAGGGACACGTCGTCCTGGCGCGCGACGATCTCCGCCCGTCCCACCTCCAGCCCCTCGAGCCGGAAGCGCCCCTCGAAGTCGGTGCGGACCTCGACGGGACCCTGCGCGAGGAGGCCGTCCCCGCGCTGGAGGGCGCGCACGCGGATCCCCGCGAGCGGCTGTCCGGAGACGTCGCGGACGGAGCCCGCGACCGTGCCCGTCCCCGGGAGCACGAGGCGGACCGGGAACCGCGCGCCTGGCCCGATCGTCACGCCGCCGAGGAGGGCGGGTGACGCCTCGGGCGCGACGGCGCGCAGGTCGTACGCGCCGGGGGCGAGGCCTCGGAGCGCGAACCGGCCGTCGGGGTCCGCGAGGGCCCGCGCGACGAGCTCGGGCGTGCCGTGGAGGAACAGCGCGACCTCCGCGCCCGCGGCCGGGGCGCCGGTCGAGCGGCTCACGCTGCCCTCCAGGGCCGAGGCCGGTCCGAGCCGCAGCGCAGGGGTGCGCGAGGTCTCGCCGGCCGCGATCGCGACCGCCGCCCCCAGGGCTCCCGCGCGGTCGCCGAGCGTCGCGACGAGCGCGTAGGTCCCCGCCGGCGCCGCGATCCGGAAGCGTCCGTCCGCGCCCGCCGTGGCGCTCGCGCCGTGGTCGGCCGACGCGGCGCGCACCGAGGCTCCCGCCGCGGGGCGCCCGTCCGGCAGCACCACGGCGCCCTCCGCGGCGCCGAGCGGCTCGACGGCGATCGCGAGCGCGTCGCCCGGGACCGCCACGCGCGGGAGGAGCACCGGGTGGTAGCCGCTCGCCTCGACGGAGACGGCGAAGCTCCCCGGCGCGAGCCCGGCGATGCGGAACGCGCCCGCGGCGTCGGTCTGCGCGATCGCGGTCTCCTCGGGCGGCGCGGACGGCGCGGAGAACCCGGGCCAGCGGGAGAGGAGGGGGACGGCGCGCACGCGGGCGCCCGCGATCGGGCCGCCGCCGGGGGCGGCCGCGCGCCCGTCGAGCGCGGCGGCGGGCTCGAGCGCGACGTCCACGCGCGTCGTCGCGTCGGCCGCGGATCGCACGAGCTCGGCGCGCCCGGCGGCGAGCCCCGGCGCGCGCGCGGCGGCGAGGTACGAGCCTGCGCGCGCGGCGAGGCGGACGGCCCCGGCCCGATCCGTCCGGCCCTCGCCCGCGCGGCGCCACGGACGACCCGCGCCGTCCGGCGCGGCGTACAGCCGGACCTCGGCGCCCGGCAGCGGCTCCCCGCCGGCGGTGACGCGCACCTCGACGACGCCGTCGGCGGCGGTGGCCGCCGGCTCGAGCGGCGGCGACCGCTCGGCGGGCGCTGCCGTGACCACCTCGGGCGACGCCGGGCTCAGCAGCCCCTCGTGCGGCATCTGGCTGACGACGAACGCCGCCGCGAGCGCTGCGGCGCCGAAGACGGCGACGATGAGGGCGAGCGGGCGGACGCGGATCGACATGACGACCTCCGGATCGGCGAGCGTAGACCCTGGCCCTCGGGCGAGGCAGATGCCCTATGGGTCGGGCGCCGCGCCCCGCCGGCGCGTCGAAGGGCGTCGAAGGATCCCGCCCGGGGCGACGCCCGCGCGGCGGCGCTCAGCGGGTGAGGACGAGCTTCGCCACCTCGGGGGGCGCGCCGAGCCGCATGGGCGGCCCCCAGTACCCGGTCCCGCGCGACACGAAGACCTGCCCGGCCCGGCCGTCCTCGCGGTGGGTGTGGAGCCCCTTCACGTACGGGAACACCGAGGCGACGACCAGGTTCCACGGCGCGATCTGGCCGCCGTGGGTGTGTCCCGAGACCTGCAGCTCGACGCCCGCGCGGACCGCCTCGGCCACCGCCGAGGTGCGAGGCTGGTGCGCCAGCAGGACGAGCGACCGCTCGGGATCGCGTCCGGCGAGCGCGCGTCCGAGGTCGAGCCCGTGGCCGTCGCCGTACCCGACGGCCGAGTAGTCGTCGACGCCGGCGAGGTCGAGCGACGCGCCGGCGTCTCCGATGACGACGCGCTCGTTCCGGAGGACCCGGATCCCGAGTCGCCGGAGCTCGGCGATCCACGCGCCGACTCCCGAGTAGTACTCGTGGTTGCCGGTCACGAAGAACACGCCGTGGCGGGCCTGGAGCCGCCCGAGGTGAGCGACCGCCGCCCCGAGCTCGCGGACGCTCCCGTCGACGAGGTCGCCCGTCACCGCGACGACGTCGGGCCGGAGCGCGTTCACCTGGTCGACGATCCGCCGCATGTCGCGCTCGCCGATCGTCGGGCCGACGTGGAGGTCGCTGACCTGCGCGACGGTGAGGCCGGAGAGCGCCGGGGGCAGCCGCTCGAGCCGGATCGGGACCTCGTTCACCTCGGCCGGGCCGGTCGCGCTGCGGAACGCGTGGAGGGCGGTCCCCGCGGTCGCCACGACCGCGGTGCCGGCGAGCGCCCGCGCGACGAACACCCGCCTCGCCGGGTCCTGCGGGAGCTCCGGGCGCGAGCGCAGGTGGTCCGCGAGGAGCACGGCCCCCTCCGCCGCGATCCGGGCGAGGTCGAGCGCGAGCACCGCGACGAACAGGAGGAAGGCGATCCCGAGCCAGGTGAACGCGGCGACCGGGACGAGCCGATCGAGCGGGCGCGGCGCGAGCCGCAGCGCCAGCACCCCGGCCGGCACCGAGAACGTCAGGGCGACGAAGGCGACCGAGAGGAGGCGCCTCCACGGCTCGGCGAGGGCGGGATCGCGGACGAGCCGGATCCAGAGGTACCAGTGCATGCCGCCCAGGAGCGCGACGGCGACCACGAGGAAGACGGCGAAGGAGAGCGCCCGGTTCACCGCTCCGAGATAACCCTACGGCGAGGTCCCCGCCAGCGCGATCGCGCCGGCGGGGACCCGGGAGTGCGGCGGCGCGTCACCGCCACGCGAGCCGCTGCAGGGCGTGCCAGCGCTGCTCGAGCGCCGCGCGCTGCTCGAGGTACGAGCGGTCGTAGTGGCGGAGCTTGCCGGGGCGCCCCGCGAAGCGCGCGTGGAAGTCGGCCCGCTGCGCGTCGAGGGCCCGGAGCTCGGCGCGGACCGCGGCGAGCTCGCGCTCGCGGTGCGAGCCCTCGCGCCACCCGCGCGGCCCCGGGCCGGGCCCGGGCTGCCACGGCGACGGCTGGACGAGCTCGGCGCGGCGGTCGTGGTCATGGTCGCAATCCCGCGCCGAGGCGGCGGCCGGGAGGGCTCCCGAGAGGACTGCGGCGAGGACGATCTTCGAGAGGTGCGTCATGGTGCGGTCTCCTCCGTGGGTCACGGCTGCTTCGAAGGAGAGACGGCGCACCCCGGCGCGGCATTCAACGCGGGCCCTGACGGGCCTCCGCGAGCCGGTCGAGCTTCGCGGCGACGATCAGGTCGTTCTCCGAGAGCCCGCCGATCGCGTGCGTCCAGAGCGTCACGTCCACGACGTTCCAGTGAACCGAGAAGTCGGGGTGGTGCCCCTCCGCCTCGGCCACGGCCGCGAGCGCGTTCACGAACCGCATCGCCGCGGCGAAGTCCTTGAACCGGTAGTGCTTGTGGAGCCGGGTCCTCGACTCCTGGGCGTCCCAGCCGTCGAGCGACCGGAGCGCCTCGTCCACCGTGGCGGCGTCGAGCGGGGGAACCCCGCCCTCGCACGGCACGCACTTCCGCTGAGCGTAGTCCATGCCGGATGGGTGCGCCGGCGGCACGCCCGGCGCAACCCACGCGCGGGGCGGGCCGGAGGGGCGTCGCTCGGCTATCCTCTCCGGCCATGGACCGGACCTTCCTCGCGCTCGGGGCGATCTCCGCTGCGATCTCGGTCGCGGCGGGCGCGTTCGGCGCGCACGCGCTCAAGGCGCGGCTCTCGCCCGACCTGCTGGCGATCTTCGAGACCGGCGCCCGGTACGAGATGTACCACGCGCTCGGCCTCGTCGCGGCGGCGTGGGCGGGGGCGCGCGCGCCGGCCGCCGCCGGCGCGGCCGCCTGGGCGGGGTGGCTCTTCCTCGCCGGGACGGTCCTGTTCTCGGGGAGCCTCTACGCGCTCGCGCTCACGGGCGTCCGATCGCTCGGCGCGGTCACGCCGTTCGGCGGGGTCGCCTTCATCGCGGGGTGGATCGCGCTCGCGGTCGCGGGGCTTCGAGGGTGAGGGAGGCGCTCACGCGCGCGGCAGGCGCACCGCGAACACCGTTGCGCCGCCGCCGGACCGGAGCTCGATCCGTCCGCCGTGCGCGTGCACGATCGCGCGCGCGATGAAGAGCCCGAGCCCGAGCCCCGCCGGGGCTGCTCCCGGGCCCCTGCCGGAACGGCTCGAACATCCGCGGCACGAGCTCGCGACGGGATCGGCGAGCCCGCGTTCTCGACCTCGATGACGACCTCGCGCTCGGAGCCGCGCCAGCCGATCCGGACCGGGCTCCCCGGGGCGGCGTGGCGGAGCGCGTTCGAGACGAGGTTCGTCAGCACCTGCGCCACCCGCTCGCGGTCCCACTCTCCCTCGCAGTCGCCCTCGCCGGCGCAGCGGATCTCCACGCCCGGCTGAGCCGCCCTGCACTCCTCCGCCACCGCGCGCGCGAGCTCCGCGAGGTCGCACCGGTGTCGCCGGATCGGGACGCCCCGGGTGCTGCGCGCCTTCGCGAAGTCGAGCAACGCGCCGACGATCTCGTCGATGCGGCTCGCGCTCGAGAGGACGCGATCGACGAGGCGCGCCTGCGCGGGCGCCGGGCTCGATCGCAGGAGCACCGCCGCCGTGTTCACGATCGCCGACAGCGGGGTGCGGAGGTCGTGCCCCACGACGCCCATCACGTGCCGCTGGAACTCCTCGGCCACGCGCTCCTGCGTGACGTCGCGCACCACCGCGCCGACGCCGACGATGGCCGCGTCGCCGCGGACGGGGTACCAGCTCGTGAGCCACACCCGCCTCCCGCCCGCTCCCGGCACGTCGGCCGTGACCTCGACGTCCAGCAGCGGCTCGCCCGTCTCGATCACGTGGCGCCACGCGGCCTCGAGCTCGTCCTGCGGGACCTCGGGCGGCAGGAGCTCCCGCGGCGTCCTCCCGAGGTGCGCCGCGGCGGGCACCCCGTCCATCGCCGCGAGCTTCGAGTTGACCCGCTGGAACCGGAACTGACGGTCGAAGAAGGCGATCCCGAGCGGCGCGCTGGCGACGAGCCCGTCGAGGAGCGAGCGGGCGCGATCGGCCTCCTCGCGCGCCCTCTCCGCCCGCGCGCGCGCCTGGCGCTCGCGCTCGAGCAGCCGCGCGCGATCGAGCGCCACGCCGCACTGCTCGGCGACGCTCAGGAAGAAGCTCCGCTCGGCGTCGTCGAACCGGCGGGCCGTGTGGAACGTGAACACGAAGGATCCGACCACCTCGCCGCCCACCCGGGTCGGGAGCGCCACGACCGCCGCCCGCCGGGAGGGGTCGGGGAGCGCGGTGACCGCCGGGAACGCGGCGTGGACCTCCTCGAGCGTCTCGAGCCAGACCGGCTCCCCGCTCGCCGCCGCCCGGCAGGCGGGGAACGGGGCCTCGAGCGGGAGGTCGGCGAAGCCCAGGGCGACCTCGGGATCGGCGCCGCGCGTGGCCAGCAGCCGCAGCCGGCCACCTTCCCGCTCGAGCGCGAAGACCGCGGACACGGCCGCGCTCACCACGTCGTGCATCCGCTGCGTGATCGTCTCCGTGACGTCGTCCGGCGTGCGCGCCGCGGAGAGGGCCGCGGTGATCTCCTGCAGCCGCGCGAACCGCGCCGCGAGCCGCTGCGCCACGTCGCGCGACGCCCGCTCCGCCGCGCGGACGAGCGCCCGGTCGAGGGCCTGCGCGCACTGGGCGCCCACCGCGAGCAGGAACGCGCGGTCCTCGAGATCGAACGGCTGCGGGCGGTCGAAGAGCAGGGCGATCGTGCCGAGGAGCGTCGCCGTGCGACGTGAGCGGCAGCGTGGCGAGCGCCTCGACGTGCGCGGCCATCGCGCCGGGAAACCGCGACTCGAGCGCGCCGCGATCGGGGAGCCACAGCGGCTGCGCGGAGCTCGCCACCATGCCGCATGGTCGGCCGGGCTGGAGCGGGACCGACGGGTCGGGCGGGGGCACGTCCACGTCCGAGCTCGTCGCGAGGAGGACGAGGGCGTCGCCTTCACGGAGGCGGACATGCGCCGCCGACGCCCCGACGAGATCGCGGACGCGCTGCACGACGATCTCGGCGACGGACGACGGATCGCCGGCCGTCGACAGCGCCGCGGTCACGTCGAGGAGGTACGCGAGCCGGCGCGTGATCCGCGCGGCCTCGTGGTAGGCGCGATCGAGCGCGGCCTCGCGGGCGCGCTCCACGGTGACGTCCGTCACGACACCGCAGGCGGCGTGGATCTTGCCGGCTTCGTCGCGGATCGGGAGGTAGCTCGCCACCCACTCACGGTCCGCCTCGCCGGGCACGGAGCAGATCACCGAGAACACGGCCGGTCGCCCCGTCTCGAGCACGGCGCGGACGCGCGCCTCCACCGCGGCGATAGGCGCGTCCGCCTCGGGGCGCGCGCAGCAGCTCGCGCATCGTCCGGCCGACATGCGCCGCCGCGGGCTGTCCGTTCGCCTCCGCCATCGCGGCGTTCACGTGGACGAACCGCAGCTCGCGGTCGAACACCGCGATCCCGAACGGCGCCGCGCCGAGCGCGTCGAGGATCGCGAGCGTGGGCTCCGCGCGCTCCGGAGCTGGCAGGCGACCCTCGAAGGGGAGCTCGGGCGTGAGCTGATGGAGCATGCGAGCGCGGCAGGATGCGTGGGCCGGCCGGACGTGGCGCCGGCTCAGGGTTCGGGACACTGTTTGGCGTTGGGCGCCCGCGCGTCAATGCGGCGCGCGACCGCGTCCCTCCTGCGCGGGCCCTGAGGGTCTCCGGCGGGCTTCGAGTCACCCGGCGCGGGCAGGCCCGGCTCGTGCATCCCCGTCCGCGGGGACGCCGTCCACGAGGAAGACCCGGTTCCCGAGGAGCGCCGGGACCCGGGCCCCGGGCGTGAGGATCCCCACGAGGTTGAGCGGGTCGGTCGCGGACACCTCCACGCGCTCCGTGCCCTCTCGCGGCGCCCGGCGCACGGCGCGCAGCGCGTCCACGGCCTCGGGGAGCGCGAACTGCTCGCCGGTGAAGCCCGCGACGAAGCGTCCACCGCGGATGGCTCCGCGCGCCTCCTGGGCGCGGTAGACGCGGAGGAGCTCGCGCCAGGGGGGCGGCGCGGCCTCGCGCGCGAGCAGGTCCCGGAAGACGACGCCGTAGCGCCGGAGGTACTGCGCCGCGGCGCGTTGCGGCTCGACGCGGTCCGTCGAGGGGACCGCCGCCGCGGCGGTCGGCGCGCGCAGGAGCGACCAGCGGCCTCCGGCGACCCCGGGACGCCGGCCGGGCCGACTGCGCGGCGAGGGGTCGATGAGCGCGCGGAGCCCTGAGAACCCGTCGCAGGTGACGTACCCCGCCGAGACGAGCTCCCACAGGGCCTGCTCGAGCTCGCCCGGGAGCCGGCCGGTGGCCGCGGCGAGCTCGGGGAGGAACGACGCGCCGCGCCGACCGAGGACCTCCACCAGGGCCTGCGCCGAAGGACCGAGCGGCGGCGGCTCGCCCGGGGCCGTCGCGAGGAGCCACGGGAGGTCGGCGCGCAGCGCGAGCGTCACCGGCGCGTTGCGCGTCGGGGCGTTCCGGCGCCGCGGCGCCTCGTCGGGAGCCGCGACGATCGCGAGCCGCCCCCACGCCACCTCGCCGCCGAGGCACAGCTCGTCGAGGTGGCCCCGCTCGTACCCGGCGATCCGCGCGGCGAGCAGCTCGCGCTCCCACGCGCCGGCCGGAGCGTGGAACCCCTGGAGCTGCCCGACGACCTCGGCGACGCCGCGGGTCCCGTGGAGGCGGGTGCCGGGCGCGACGTGCTGCCAGCGCGCGAGGAAGCGGAGGAGATCGGCGGCCGACGCAGGCTCGATCTCGCGGCGGAGCCGGCCGATGGTGAGCCGGTGGATCCGGGCGAGCGCCGACCGCTCGCACCAGTGCGGCGCGTCGGCCGACCAGGGCGCGCCCGGGAGGAAGCGGCCGCGCAGCACGAGCCCCTCGCCCTCGAGCCGGGCGAGCGCGGAGCCGACCCGTTCCAGGGCGAGGCCGACGCGCGCGGCGAGCCCCGCCGCGGTGAACGGGCCGACGCGCGGGACCCAGCCGCGCACGATCGCGAGCGCGGCGGCGTCGTCGTCCTCGGGGACGCGCTCCGAGGGGAGGGGCACGAGGGCGGGGTCGAGCGCGACCGGCCCCGGTCCGTCCGCCGCGAGCGGGCCGGGATCCGCCGGCGCCGCGGGGACGAGCGCCGGGGCGACGGCGCGCGCGAGGCCCACCCGCTCCGCGGCGACCCACCACTCGCCCGCACCGGCGCGGAGCCGGGTGGCGCGGCCCGCCTCGACGAGCGGCGCGAGGAACGCGGCGGCGCGGCCGCCCTCCGCGGCAGGCAGGATCCCGAGGTCGAGGAGCGCGTCGTGCAGCTCGTCGGGGTCCCGGACGACCGGCCAGACCTGCTCGGCGACCTCCGCGATCGCGGCCGGGTCGAGCGCGCCGAGGCCGTCCGCCTCGCCCGCCGGCAGCGCGCGCCGGACCGCCACCGCCCGCGCGCGCCGCTCCTCGAGCGGAGCGTCGTCGAGGTAGGCCCACGGGCGCGCGCCCAGGATCTCGTGCGACATCGGGGACGGCTCGGCGGTGTCCACGGCGACGAGCCGGATCTCGCCGCGCTCGATGGCGCCGAGGACGGCGCGCAGCCCCGGCGCGTCCATCGCCTCGCACAGGCAGTCCCGCACCGTCTCCGTGACGAGCGGGTGGTCCGGGAGCTCGATGGGTCCCCCGGGCGCGTTGTCCTGGCAGGCGACCTGCGCCGGGAACACCGCCGCGAGGAGGTCGTCCGAGCGCATGCGCGCGATGGGCGCCGGCATGCGCTTCCCCTTGAAGAGGCGGGGGATGGCGAGGGCCCGGGTGGCGTTCCAGCGCCACCGCACGCGGAACATGGGCGCCTGGATCGCCGCCTGGGCGAGCACCTCCTCGACGTCGGCCTCCGAGAGCAGCTCGAAGATGGACTCGAGCGGGAACGAGTGCTGCGGCCCGAGCGACAGGAGCACGCCCTCGTCGGTCGCCGCCGCCTGCAGCTCGAAGTCGAACCGGCGGCAGAAGCGCTTGCGCAGCCCGAGCCCGAGGGCGCGGTTGGTGCGCGCGCCGAACGGAGCGTGCAGGACGAGCTGCATTCCCCCCGCCTCGTCGAAGAACCGCTCGGCGACGAGCGTCCGCTGCGTCGGGACGACGCCCAGGACGGCGCGCGTCGCCGCCAGGTACTCGACGACCTGTCGCGCCCCCGCCGCGGGGACGGCGCACTCCGCCTCGAGCCAGGCCGCCGCGCCGGCGGGCTCGCCGAGCCGCGGCTCGAGCTCCTCGCGCAGCCGCGAGACCTCCGCCGACAGCTCGCGGCTCCGCCCGGGCGCCTCGGCGATCCAGAACGGGATCCCGGGCGCCTCGCCGTGGGCGTCCTCGACGCGGACCGACCCGGCGTCGATCCGGCGGATGCGCCAGGAGGTGTTGCCGAGGAGGAACACGTCCCCGGTGACCGACTCCACCGCGAAGTCCTCGTCCACCTGCCCGACCGGGAGCCCCTCCGGCTCCGCCACCACGGTGTACTGCGAGGTGTCCGGGATCGCGCCGCCGCCCGTGAGCGCGGCGATCCGCGCGCCGCGCCGCCCCTTCACGCGGCCGTTCACGGCGTCGCGGTGGAGGAGCGCGGTGGTGCGGCCGGGCGAGGTCGCGATCCCCTCCGAGAGCATGTCCACCACCGCGTCGAACTCGGCGCGGGAGAGGGCGCGGTACGGCCAGGCGCGGCGGACGAGCCCGAAGAGCCGGTCGAGGTGGATCGGCGCCGCCGACGCCTCGGCGACGATCTGCTGCGCGAGGACGTCGAGGGGCCGGTCGGGGATCCGGATCTCCTCGAGGGCGCCGCGCCGGAGGCCGCGCGCCACCGCGGCGCACTCGACGAGCTCGTCCCGGCTCATCGGGAACAGGCGCCCCTTCGGCACGCCGCCCTTCACGTGCGCCGCGCGCCCGATCCGCTGGAGCGCGACGTGGAGCGCGCCGGGCGTGCCGAGCTGGACGACGAGGTCCACCTCGCCGACGTCGATGCCGAGCTCGAGCGACGCGGTCGCGACGACCGCCCGGAGCCGCCCCGCCTTGAGCCGCTCCTCGGCGTGGAGCCGCCGGGCGCGGGAGAGCGAGCCGTGGTGGGCGGCGACGGCGTCCTCGCCGAGCCGCTCCGCGAGCGCGTGCGTGGCGCGCTCCGCGAGCCGCCGCGTGTTCACGAAGACGAGCGTCGAGCGGTGCTCGCCGACGAGCGCGGCCACCCGGTCGTAGGTCTCGCGCCAGAGATTGTTCGACGCGACGGACGAGAGCTCGTCCCGGGGGATCTCGATCCCGAGGTCGAAGTGCCGGCGCGCCGGGGGCTCCACGATCGCGCAGCGGGGCCGCCCGGCGCGGTCCGCCCGCTCGGTCCCGACGAGGAAGCGGGCCATCTCCTCGATCGGCTTCACCGTCGCCGACAGGCCGATGCGCTGCGGCCGGCGCCGCGCGAGCGCCTCCAGCCGCTCGAGCGAGAGCGCGAGGTGAGCGCCGCGCTTGTCGCGGGCGACCGCGTGGATCTCGTCCACGATGACGGTCTCGACCGAGGCGAGCGCCGCGCGCCCCCGCTCCGCCGTGAGCAGCAGGTAGAGCGACTCGGGGGTGGTCACGAGCACGTGCGGCGGGACGCGCGCCATCGCCGCGCGGCGCGACGCGGGCGTGTCCCCCGAGCGGACCGCGACGCGGAGGTCCGGCGGGGGGAGCCCCTCGGCGCGCGCGAGCTCGGCCAGCTCCGCGAGCGGCCCCCGCAGGTTCTTCTCGACGTCGTTCCCGAGCGCGCGCAGCGGCGACACGTAGACGACGCGCGTCTCCGCCCCGAGCCTCCCCGCCAGCGCCTCGCGGTAGAGGCCGTCGATGGCGAACAGGAACGCCGCGAGCGTCTTCCCGGAGCCCGTCGGCGCCGACACGAGCACGTCGCGGCCGGCGGCGATCTCCGGCCAGCCGAGCGCCTGGGGTGCGGTGGGCTCGCCGAACCGGCCCTCGAACCAGCGCGACACGAGCGGGTGGAACGTCTGGAGCACGGTCTCCTCGTGATAAAGCCCCGGGCGGGCCGGCGCTCGCCGCGGCGGGGTAGCCTATGATCCCCGGCCCCGGAGGATCGATGCTCTTCAAGGAAACCGCCCTCGTCAGGCTCCTCGGGCTGCGCATCCCGATGATCCTGTTCACGGGGCCGCGCGTCCTCGAGCTGGACGGGGAGGGGTGCGCCCTCGAGATCCCGCTCACCTGGCGGACCGGGAACCGGCTCATCGGGGCCATGTACTTCGGCGCCCTCTGCGTCGGCGCCGATCTCGCGGGCGGCCTCCCGGCCGCGAAGCTCATCCTCGCCCGGCACCCGAAGATGAAGCTCGTGTTCGCCGACATGAAGGCGGAGTTCCTGAAGCGCGCCGACGGCGACGTCGTGTTCCGCAACCGGGACGGCCGCCGCATCGCCGAGGCGGTCGAGCAGGCCGCCGCGACGGGCGAGCGGGTGACCCTCCCGCTCGAGGTCGTCGCCACCGTGCCCGCGAGGTACGGCGACGAGCCGGTGGCCCGCTTCACGATGTCGCTCTCGCTGAAGCTCAAGGACGCGGCCGCCGCGCCGCGCGACGGCGCCGCCGCCGCACGCGGGTGAGCGCTCGGATCCCCGGACCCGGATCGGCCGACCGTTCGGCAGTAGGTTGCATCGATGGATCGCGAGAGGTGGGCGCTCTACGCCGGCACCGTCGCCGCGTACGCCGACATGTACGTGACGCAGTCGATCCTCCCGGTCCTCGCCGCGGAGTTCGGGATCGGCGCGGCGCGCGCGGGGCTCACGGTCTCCGCGGTGGTGCTCGCGATCGCCGTCGCGTCGGCGTTCTACGGCCCGCTCTCGGACGCGCTCGGGCGGCGGCGGGTGATGGCGGGCGCGACCGGGCTGCTCGCGGTCGCGACGCTCGCGTGCGCCTTCGCGCCGTCGTTCGGCGCGCTCGTCCTGCTCCGCGCGGTCCAGGGGACGCTCGTCCCCGGGATGACCGCCGTCTCCGTCGCGTACGCGGGCGATCGGTTCGGCGGGCGCGATCTCCCGGCCGTGGTCGCCGGCATCATCGGGGCCTCGGTGGTGGGGGGCCTGCTCGGGCGCGTGCTCGCCGGCGGCATCGCCGCGCACCTCGGCTGGCGCGCGCCGTTCGTCGCGTTCGCCGTCCTGACCGCGATCGCGGCGGCGCTCCTCGCGCGCGGGCTCGCGCCGGGCGCCGGGCGCCGCGCGGCGGGCCTCGGCGCCGCGTGGGCGGGGATGCTCGGGCACCTGCGCGACCCGCGCCTCGTCGGCGCCTACCTCGTCGGCGGCGCGCTCTTCTTCGGGTGGATCGGGATCTTCACGTACCTGCCGTTCCACCTCGCCGCGCCGCCGTACGCGCTCCCGACCGGCGCGATCTCGAGCGTGTACCTCGTGTACGCGGCCGGCGTCGTGTCCTCGCCGGTCGCGGGGCGGCTCTCCGGCCGCGTCCCGCCCCGCGCGCTCATCGCGGTCGGGCTCGCCGTCGCCGCCGCCGGGATGGCGCTCACCGCGGCGCGCCCGCTCGCGCTCGTCGTCGTCGGGCTCGTGGTGCTCGTGCTCGGGACGTTCACGGCGCAGGCGGTCGCGCCCACGTTCGTGAACGTCACCGCCGAGACCGCGAAGGGCGGCGCGAGCGCGCTCTACCTCACGAGCTACTACGTCGGCGGGACGCTCGGGTCCGCGCTCCCCGGGGTCGCGTTCCAGGCGGCGGGCTGGCGCGGCGTCGTCCTCTCCTGCGCCCTGGCGCTCGGGGTGGCGATGCTCGCGAACGCGCTGCTGTGCGGGAGGGTGCCGCGCCGGCGGGCGCCGGAGTAGAGTGCGCCGCATGGACGGAACGACCGCGCTCGGGATGGTGCTCGCCATGCTCGTCGACCCCGCCGGCAAGCCGGTGCGCGGCGGCGCGGGTCGGGGGCAGCTCTACGCCAGCCGCAGCGGGCTCGTCGTGCTCAAGCCGACGGCCACGCACGAGCTCTTCCACCGGCTCGCGAACGGCGCGCTCTTCATGTCGATCGTCGTCGTCGTCGCGAACATCTTCACCTTCAAGGAGCCTGCGTTCATCTGGATCGGCGTCGCGCTGCAGGCGGTGTACTGGCTGTCGCTCCCCGCTCGCCGGCGCACGCTCCAGCCCCAGCCGCTCGGCGCCGAGGCGCTCGCCGCCGCGGCGCGCACGCGCAAGCTCGTCGAGGTCCCGGCGAGCGCGATCGTCTCGACGGTCGCGCCGGAGCCGCCGCGCAAGGGCTTTCGCAGGCCCGCCCGGTTCGTGCTCGGCGACGGCGCGCTCGAGGTCTTCCTCTCGGAGGAGCAGTTCCGTGCCGTGGTCGGCGCGCTCGGCCGTGGCGCGCCGCCGCGCGACGAGCCCCCCGCTCCTCAGCCGCAGGGGTAGAGGCTCTCGGTGAACCACCAGCTGGCCGGCGCGCTGCTCGAAGCAGAGCGGCGCGCCCGGGGTCGCGACGTCCTTCGCCCGGAAGTCGATGCACGGGCGTCCGAGGGGACCGGCGCGCGGGTCGGGCGTGAACGACACCGCGATGACGACGTCCGGCACGTTGCGCAGGAGCTCGGCGAGCGACGCGGGCGAGCGCGCCTGGGTGCCGCCCGATCGCCCGAAGAACGTCTCGTGGAGCCAGCTGCCGGGCGCGCCCAGGTCGCGGAGCACCTTCGCGCGCGGGACGGTGCGGCCCGCGCAGCGCAGGCCGTCCTCCGGCACGCGCGCCGCGATGGCGCGCGCGTCCCCGGCGACGATCGCGCGACGCAGCTCCTGCCCGAGCCGCACGAGCTCCCTCGCGACCTCCTCGCGACGCTGCTCGACCGGCTCCGCGGGCGCGCCGGCGGCGGACCCTCCGGCCGCGGCGGCGAGGGCGAGGAGGAGCGAGAGGGCGGGACCCGGCACGCCCGTACGGTAGGTCGCCCGCCCCACCTCCCGCAACGCTGGCCTCAGGGAATCCGCCAGCGGAGGAGGCGGACCTCGAGCGGCCCGTTCCAGAGCCGGTGGTCCACCTCCGGCTTCCTGCCCATCGCGGCGGCGAGGGCCGGGTTGCCGGACAGGAGGACGACCGTCCAGCCGGAGTGCCGCCGCGCCATCTCGGCGAGGCCGCGGTAGAAGCCCGCGATCTTCCGGTCCTGCACCCGCCCGTCCGCGCCGGACCCCGCCATCATCCGCTCGCCGTACGGCGGGTTCGAGAAGAGCATCCCGCGCGGGAACGCGGGGGCGAGGTCGCGCGCGTCGCCCTCCTCGATCGTGACGTCCTGCGCGAGCCCCGCGATCTCCACGTTCTGCCGGAGCGCCGCGAGCGCCTTGGGGTGGAGGTCGCGGGCGACGATCGGCGCGGGCGCTCGCGGGAGGATCTCGGCGCGCGCGGCCTCCTTCATCCGGTCCCACGCGGACTGCGGACCGCCGCGGTAGACCGGCCACCGCTGGAACCCGAACGCCCGCGACAGCCCGGGGGCGATGCGCCGCGCCTGGAGCGCGTGCTCGATCGCGAGCGTGCCGGAGCCGGCCATCGGGTCGACGAACGGCAGCGCCGGGTCCGCGCCGCCGAGCGCGAGCACCGCGGCGGCGAGCGTCTCCTTCAGCGGGGCGATCGTGGTCGCCGCGCGCAGGCCGCGCCGGTGCAGCGGCTCGCCCGCGAGGTCGAGCGAGATCGCCGCCTCGCCGCGCGCGAGGTGGAGCACGATCCGGAAGTCGGGGTCCTTCGCGTCCACGTCCGGGCGCGCCCCGAGCTTCTCGCGGAGCCGGTCCACCACCGCGTCCTTCACCTTCAGCGCCGCGTAGCCGGAGTGCGTGATCGCGGACGAGCTGACGCTCGCCTCCACGGCGAGGGTCGTCCGCACCGTGAGCCAGTCCTCCCACGGGAGCGCCGCGGTGCCCTCGTACAGCGCCTCCTGGCTCGGCGCGGCGAACCGGCCGAGCTCGAGCAGCACGCGCATGGCGGTCCGCGAGTGGAGGCAGGCGCGCATCCCGGCCTCGAGCTCGCCCTCGAACCCGACGCCGCCCCGGTCGCCGCGGACGCGCGGCAAGCGGAGCGCCGCGAGCTCGCGCCGGAGCGCTCCCTCCGTCCCCTTGGCGCAGGTGGCGAAGAACCGCATCGTCAGGCACGTCCGGCGGCCGAGCCGGAACGGTCCTCCGGGCCGAACGTGGCGATCCGCACGCTGCCCTTCGCCGCGCGCTTCGCGGCGTACATCAGCTCGTCGGCGCGCGCGATCAGGTCGTCCACGGAGCGGGGCGGCGCGACGAACACGGCGGCCCCGATCGAGAACCCCACGTTCCAGCCGCCGCGGGCCATCTCCGCGACCAGCGCCGCGCGCACGCGCGCGAGCAGCGCCTCGGTCTCGGCCGCCGAGGTCTCGGGGAGGAGCAGCGCGAACTCGTCTCCGCCGAGCCGCGCGACGGCGTCGATGGCGCGCGTCGCCCGCCGGAGCGTCGCCGCGAGCGCGACGAGCAGCGCGTCGCCCTGGGCGTGGCCGAGCCGGTCGTTCACGTCCTTGAAGTCGTCCACGTCCACGAAGGCGAGGGCGATGGGGCGTCCCGTGCGGCGGACCCGCTCGATCTCGAGCGCCGCCGTCTCGAAGAACGCGCGCCGGTTCGCGATCCGCGTCAGCGCGTCCGTCCGGGCGAGGAGCTCCTCGCCCTGGAGCCGCGCGCGCAGGGCGGAGAGGACGACCGCGAGCGCGACGAACGTCCCGAGCTGGACGGCGCCGTTCCAGGTCAGCCCGGCGGCCCCGAAGCGCACGGCCCCGGTGTCCAGCCGGACCATCGCGTCCGCCGTCGTCGAGACGGCCGCGCTCACGAGGGAGAGGAGGAGGCCCGCGCGCAGGTCGAGGAACCAGGTGCCGAAGCCGATCGGCACCAGGTAGAAGATGATGACGGAGATCTCGGGGCCGGTGAGGTAGTCCGCACCCCCCACGCAGGCGATCACGCCGAGGCACGCGGCGAACGTCGCCCCCCTCGATCCGAGGGGCTGGGCCCAGACGTCGGCGGCCGCCCGGGGCGGCTGCGCGGGCGGGGCGGTCGCGGGAGCAGGGCGGGTGGAGACCACGGGCACTCCTCACATGCGCGGCGGAGCCCGGCCTGTCAAGCGGACGCCGGCGCCGGAGACCCGCACCCCTCCAGTGGCGCCGTCATCCGGCCGCCGCGTCCGCGCCACGCGCCCGTCACCTCGCGGTGCGCTAAGGTTTCCCCGTGGCCTGCGTGCTCCTCGTGGACGACGAGCGGGATCTCCTGTCGCTCGTCGACTTCAACCTGCGCTCGGCGGGGTTCGAGACGCTCGTCGCGACGACGGGCGCGGAGGCGCTCGCGCACCTCCGCCGGCGCGTGCCGGACCTGGTCCTGCTCGACCTCATGCTCCCGGACCTGCCGGGGACCGAGGTGTGCCGGCAGATCAAGGCCGACCCCCGCACCCGCCACGTCCCCGTGGTGATGCTGACCGCGAAGGGCGAGGAGGTGGACCGGGTCGTCGGGTTCGAGGTCGGCGCGGACGACTACGTGACGAAGCCGTTCAGCGTCCGCGAGCTCGTGCTGCGCATCCGCGCGGTGCTCCGGCGAACGGGCCCGGCGCGCGGTCCGGAGCGGCCGCGCGACGCGGTCGGGCCGATCCGGATCGACATGGACGGGCACCGCGCGTTCGTGGACGGCGCAGAGGTCCAGCTCACGCCGCTCGAGTTCCGGCTGCTCGCCACCTTCATGGCGCGGCTGGGCCGGGTCCAGTCGCGGGAGCAGCTCCTGGAGGACGTCTGGGAGATGTCGGCGGAGGTCGAGACCCGCACGGTAGACACCCACGTGAAGCGTCTTCGTGAGAAGCTGGGCTCCGGTCGCGACTTGCTCGAGACGGTCCGGGGGGTGGGTTATCGCCTGGTGGAACCGAACGAGAGAGGCTGAGCGTGGCGCCGGCGGCGCCCCGCTGCGCGAGGCGATCCAGGGGCTCCGCGCCGAGCTGGAGGGCGGTCCGCGCGCGCACCTCGGGCGCGAGGTGCGCGAGCTGGCGGAGCTGCTCGCCCGCCGCGAGCGCCGCCAGGGCGCGATGGAGCGGGATCCGCTCGAGCACGAGCTGCTCGCCGCCATGCCCGACGCGGCCGCGCTCGTCTCCAAGGAAGGGTGGGTGCGGGTCTCCAACTCCGCGTTCGACACCCTCGCGGTCACCGGGCGCGCGCTCGGGCTCACCCCGCTCGAGATCACGCGGAGCGCCGAGCTCTCCGAGGCGGTGAAGCGCGCGCTGGAGGGGACGACCCGGAAGCTCGAGCTGACGATCGGGCGCGGGCTCTACCGCGCGCACCTCGCGCCGCTGCTCCGCGGCGAGGTGCTGCTGCTCCTGCGCGACGTGACCGAGGCGAAGCGCGCCGAGTCCGCCCGGCGCGACTTCGTGCTGAACGCCAGCCACGAGCTGAAGACGCCCATCGCGTCGCTGCGCGCGGCGGCCGAGACGCTCGCGCACGGCGGCGCGCTCGACGACCGCGCGGCCGCCCGGGGCTTCGTCGAGATCGTCGAGCGCAACGCGGAGCGGCTCTCGCACCTCGTGGAGGACCTCCTCGACCTCTCGCGCATCGAGAGCGGGCAGTGGGCCTTCGACATGGCGCCGGTGGACGCGACCGCGACCGCCGGACAGGTCGTCGCGCAGCTCGCCGGCGCGGCCGCGGAGAAGCACCTCTCGCTCAGGTCCGAGCTCCCCGCGGACGTCGTCGTCCGCGCCGACCAGCGCTCGCTCGAGCAGGTGCTCGTGAACCTCGTGGACAACGCGGTGAAGTACACCACGCGCGGCGAGGTCGCGCTCCGGGCCGAGCGCGACGGCTCGACCTGGGTGCTGTCGGTCGTGGACACCGGCGCGGGGATCGAGCGCCACCACCTGCCGCGGCTCTTCGAGCGGTTCTACCGGGTGGACGCGGGGCGCTCCCGCGAGCAGGGCGGCACCGGGCTCGGCCTCGCGATCGTGAAGCACCTCGTCCAGGGGATGAGCGGCGAGGTCGGCGTCGAGAGCGGCCCCGAGGGGAGCCGCTTCTGGGTGCGGCTCGCGGCGGCGTAGCAGCCTGGAGCCACGGGCGGGGGGAATGGCCCCGCACATCGTCACGCGCCCGTCACCCGGGCGTCATCCCGTCTCCACGGTGCGCCCCTAGCTTCCGGGAAACCCAAGGAGACCAGACCGCATGAAGCGCATCGTCGCAGCACTCGCCGTCCTCGCCCTGCCCGCCCTCGCCGCGGCCGGCACCGTGACCGTGAAGGGCTCGGACACGATGGTGATCCTCGCCCAGCGCTGGGCCGAGGCGTACATGAAGAAGAGCCCCGCCGAGAAGGTGCAGGTCACCGGCGGCGGCTCGGGCACCGGCCTCGCGGCGCTCGTGAACGGCACGACGGACATCGCCGACGCGTCCCGGTCGATCAAGCCGGACGAGATCGCCCGGATCAAGCAGCGCTTCGGCACCACTCCGGTCGAGACGCCGGTCGCGAAGGACGGCGTCGCCATCTACGTGAACGAGGCGAACCCGGTCCAGCAGCTCACGCAGGCCCAGATCCGGGACATCTACCTCGGCGACGTCACGAACTGGAAGCAGGTCGGCGGCCCCGACGCCCCGATCATCCTGTACTCGCGCGAGAACTCCTCCGGCACCTACGTCTTCGTGAAGGAGCACGTGCTCCAGAACGGGGACTTCGCCGCGAACGCGCAGACCCTGCCCGGCACCGCGGCGGTGGTGAACGCGATCTCGAAGGAGAAGCACGGGATCGGGTACGGGGGCGCGGCGTACGCGAAGGGCGTGAAGGAGCTGAAGGTCGTCGGGCAGGACGGCCAGGCCTACCTCCCGAACGCGGAGAACGTGAAGGCGGGCAAGTACCCGCTCTCCCGGCCGCTGTTCATGTACACGCGCGCGGCCCCGGCCGGGGACGCGAAGCGGTTCATCGACTTCTGCCTCTCCGCGGAGGGCCAGCAGATCGTGACGCAGGTCGGGTACTACCCGATCCGGTGACGATCCGCCGTCACCGATCCGTCACACGGGCGACACGGCGAAGGAACGGAGTCATGGCGAGATCCGTCACCGTGCGAGCCCTCGCGAGCGCGGAGGAGCGGACGGAGCGCGCGCCGTCCACCATGCGGCGCCGGCAGCTGCGCGAGGCGGCGATCGAGATCGCCATCACCCTCGTCGCGCTGACCGGCATCGCGGCGGTCGTGCTGATCTTCGTGTTCGTCGCGCGCGAGGCGCTGCCGCTCTTCCGCGATCCCGAGGTCGCGAAGGAGGTGGACCTCGGACGCATGTTCCTGCCTCAGGTGTGGCGCGAGGGGCGGCCCGCGTCGTTCCTCTGGCAGCCGGTCGGCAGCGTCCCGAAGTACTCGATGATCCCGCTCTTCGTCGGGACGGTGAAGGTCACCCTCGTCTCCATGATGGTCGCGGTGCCGGTCGGGATCGCGGCGGCGGTCTTCACCGCCGAGTTCGCGCCCCCGCGGCTCAAGGAGGTCCTGAAGCCGACGATCGAGCTGCTCGCCGGGATCCCCTCGGTGGTCCTCGGGTTCTTCGCCCTCATGGTGATGGCGACCTGGCTCCAGTCCGCGTTCGGGTTCCCGTACCGGCTGAACGCGGTCGTCGCGGGGCTCGGGCTCGCCCTGACGATCGTCCCGGTCGTCTACACCGTCTCCGAGGACGCGCTCTCCGCCGTGCCGCGCAGCTACCGCGAGGCGTCGCTCGCGCTCGGCGCGACGCGGTGGGAGACGGCGTTCAAGGTCGTGCTCCCCGCGGCGGCCCCCGGCGTCCTCGCCGCGGTGGTGCTGGGGTTCGGCCGCGCCATCGGCGAGACGATGATCGTCCTCATGGCCTCCGGCAACGCGGCGATCACGTCCTGGTCGCTCGGGGAGTCGGTCCGCACGCTCCCCGCCACCATCGCCGCGGAGATGGGCGAGGTCGTCTTCGGGGGCGCGCACTACGCCGTCCTCTTCTTCCTCGGCGTCGAGCTGTTCCTCTTCACGTTCGTGCTCAACACGCTCGCCGGCGTCTTCGTGCGCCGGTTCGTGCGCCGGACCGGCGGGGCGGCCGCGTGAGCGCCCTCCGCCGCGCTCCCGGGGACCGCGCGCGACGTCGGGGGTCCCGATGTCCGTGAGGACCCGCAAGGCGATCGGCGCCGGCCTCACCGGGCTCACCGGCGTGGCGGCGCTCCTCGTCGTGGGGATGCTCGGGGTCATCCTGTGGGACGTGCTGCAGGGCGGCGCGGGCCGGGTCTCCTGGACGTTCCTCTCCGCCGCGCCGTCGGCCGGGATGACGGAGGGCGGGATCTTCCCGGCGATCTACGGCACCGCCGTCCTCACCCTCGTCATGACGATCGCGGTGATGCCGGTCGGGGTGATGACCGCGATCTACCTCCACGAGTACGCGCCGCCGGGGTCCCGCCTCGCCGCGCTCGTCCGCGTCGCGGTCACGAACCTCGCCGGGGTGCCGTCGATCGTGTTCGGCCTCTTCGGCCTCGGCTTCTTCGTCCAGTTCGTGGGCCGCGCGATGGACCGCGCCCTGTCCGAGCCCGGGACGCTGCGGTACGGGCAGCCGGCCCTCGTGTGGGCGGCCCTGACGCTCGCCGTGCTCACGCTGCCCGTCGTCATCGTCTCGACCGAGGAGGCGCTGCGGGCGGTGCCCCGCGACCAGCGCGACGCGAGCCTCGCCCTGGGCGCGACCCGCTCCCAGACGCTCCGGCGCGTGGTCCTCCCCGGCGCCCTCCCGGGCATCCTCACCGGCGCCATCCTCGCGGTCGCGCGCGGCGCGGGCGAGGTCGCGCCCATCCTCTTCACGGGCGTGGCCTACTTCCTCCCCGACCTGCCGACGTCCCCCTTCTCGCAGTTCATGCACCTCGGCTACCACACGTACGTGCTCGCGACGCAGTCGCCCGACGTCGAGGCGACGCGGCCGCTCCTCTACGGCACCGTCCTCGTCCTCCTCTCCCTCACGTTCGCCCTGAACCTCGTCGCCATCGCCATCCGCACCCGCACGCGACGCCGCGCCTCCGCCTGACATGACCCCCGACCCCGCCGCCGCTCCGCGCGCCAAGATGGAGACCCGGGAGCTCACGATCCGCTACGGCCGGAAGGTCGCGGTGAAGGAGGTCTCGCTGCGCCTCCCCGAGCGCCAGGTCACCGCGCTCATCGGCCCGTCGGGCTGCGGGAAGTCCACCTTCCTCCGCGCGCTCAACCGGATGAACGAGCTCATCCCCGGCGCGACCCACGAGGGGGAGATCCTGCTCGACGGCCGGAACGTCTTCGACCGGCACCTCGACGCGGTGGAGCTGCGGCGGCGGGTCGGGATGGTGTTCCAGAAGTCGAACCCGTTCCCGAAGTCCATCTTCGAGAACGTCGCCTACGGCCTGCGCGTCGGGGGCCTCAGGGACGCGGACGCGACCGCGGAGCGCGTGGAGCGGTCGCTCCGGTCCGCGGCGCTGTGGGACGAGGTCAAGGACCGCCTCGACGAGAGCGCCCTCGGGCTCTCCGGCGGCCAGCAGCAGCGGCTCTGCATCGCGAGGGCGCTCGCGGTCGAGCCGGAGGTCCTGCTGATGGACGAGCCGGCGAGCGCGCTCGACCCCATCGCGACGGCCAAGATCGAGGACCTCGTCCACGAGCTCCGCGCGGAGTACACCATCGTCATCGTGACCCACAACATGCAGCAGGCCGCGCGCGTCTCGGACCAGACCGCGTTCTTCTACATGGGCGAGCTCGTCGAGGTCGGGGTCACCGAGCAGATCTTCACGAACCCGACCCAGCAGCGCACCGAGGACTACGTCACGGGGAAGTTCGGCTAGCGCCGGCGCGCTCGCGCCGCCGGAGGAGCGGGGAACCCATGAGCACCCACACCGACAAGGCGTACGAGGCGGAGCTCCGGTCGCTGCGCGACACCCTCCTCGCCATGGGCGGCCTCGTCGAGAAGGCCATCGCCTCGAGCGTGCGGGCGATCACCGAGCGGGACACCGCGCTCGCGGAGCAGGTCCGGACGCGCGACCGCGAGATCAACCGGATGGAGGTGGAGATCGACGGCGCCTGCCGGCGCATCCTCGCGCTCCGCCAGCCCGCGGCGTCCGACCTGCGCTTCATCACCACCGCGCTCAAGATCGTGACGGACCTCGAGCGGATGGGAGATCTCGCGGTGAACGTCTCGGAGCGCGCGCGCGACCTCAACCAGGCGCCGCCGCTCGGGCCCATGCACGAGCTCGCGAAGATCGCGGATCTCGCCGAGGCCCAGCTCAAGAAGGCGCTCGACGCGTTCGTGACGGGCGACGTCGCGAAGGCCGAGGAGGTCATGGGCGGGGACGACCTCATCGACGCGCTCTACCTCAAGATCTTCAACGACATGGTCCTGCTCATGATGGAGGACCCGAAGAACATCCGCCGCGCGACGGCGGTGATGTTCGCGGCGAAGCACCTCGAGCGGTTCGGCGACCACGCGACGAACCTCGCGGAGATGGTCGTCTTCATGGTGCGCGGGAAGGACATCCGGCATCCGAAGAGCCGGACGCACGAGCCGAACGGGTAGGTTCCCGTGCTACGGCGTCCGCGGCCCCGGCGTGGAGGCCCCGCCCACGGAGCCCGCCGCGCCCGTCCCGCTGCCGGGTGTCTGACCGCCGGCCGGCGGCGCGACCCCTCCGGTCCCCGTGCCCGTCGCGCCGGTCGTCCCCGTCCCGGTCGTTCCCCCGGTGCCCGGCGTCGCGCTGCCGATCGGCACGCAGCGCGTGCCGGTGGCGGTCGAGCCGCCCGTCGTTCCGGCCGCCCCGCCCGTCGCGCCGCCGGCGCCGGTGCCGCCGGTCCCGGAGACGCCGCCCTGCCCGGTCCCCGCGGTGATCCCGGTGTCCGGGACCGTTCCCGGCGGGCAGACCGTGACGCCCGGCGCCATCGTGCCCGGCGTGCCGGCGCCTCCGGTCTGCGGATCGACGGTCGTGCCGGCGCCGCCCGGCGTGCCGACCCCTGCGCCGGCACCGCCGCTCGCGCCCGGGGTGCCGGCGCCACCGGTCCCCGTCGCGCCGCCGGTGGTCGCCTGGGCGACCGCGAGGAACGGCGCCGCGAGCGCCGCGATGATCGTGAGCTTCTTCATGGCGTCCCCCTGTGGTGAACGGGTGCGCATCGCGCGCGGCGGCGGCACCCGCGGGCTGCCTGGGGGAACGCCGGCCCGGACGCCGCCCGCCCGGCCGTCAGGTGACGAGGAGACGCGCCGCGAGCCCCGAGAACACCCCGAGGACGGCGCCCGCGCCGACGTCGAGCGGGTAATGGGCGCCGAGGTAGACGCGCGAGAGGCCGATCCCCGTCGCGAGCAGGAGGGCGAGCGGCCCGATGCTCCCCGGCTCGCCCGCGAACGCGACCGCGACCGAGAACGCGGCCGCCGTGTGGCCCGACGGGAAGGAGAACTGATCGGGGTTCACCGCGAGCGCCTCGAACCCGGCGATCGACACGTCCGGCCGCGCGCGGGTGAGGCTGCGCTTCAGCGCCTGCGAGAGGAGCGTCGCGCCGAGGGTGGCCGCCCCGAGCCGGAGGCCCAGGTGCGTGCCCAGGCGGGTCCGCGACGCCAGCAGGAGCGTGCCGACCGCGGTCCAGGTCTTCGCGTCCCCCGCGAGCGTCAGCGCTCGGGCGATCCCCGTGCGCACCGGCGACTGGAGCCTCCGCATCGCGAGGAGGAGCGCCTCGTCGAACGAGAGGATCCGCTTGAACGGCCCCTCGCGCACCACGACCGTGGCGGTCGCGGGATCGATCGCCAGGGTGGCGCCGTCGTGTTCGAGCTCGAAGCTGGGCAGGTCGCGATCCGTCATGGCTCGAAGTCGTAACCGGCGCTGGTGACGGGCGCCGGACTCCCCTGCAACATCGGGGTGACGGCGAGGGGGTGCAATGCCCTCCGGTGGCGTTCGGCCGGACCCGTCACGGGCGCGCGGCCTCGCGGAGCAGGGTGTCGTCGACGATGCCCGAGACGTCCCCGGGCGGGGCGAACCCGAGCGCCTGGGCGTCGTGCGCCATCCGCGCGAGCTGCGCCGCCATCGGATCGTCGAGCGGCTCGAGCCGCGAGAGCGCGTCGCGGAGCACCGGGGGCGGGAGCGGCTTCCCGGTCCGGCGGCCGTAGGCGACGTTCGCGAGCTGCCCGAAGCCCTCCGGATCGTCGCGCCAGCGGCGCGTCAGCGCCACGTGCGCGCGCAGGAGCGCCGCCACCTCGGCACGGCGCCGCTCGAGCGCGCGCCTCGAGACGACGAGCACGGTCGTGGGGAACCGGCCTCCGTCCCAGAGCGTCCGCTCGTCGATGAGGATCCTCCCGTGCGCCTCGGCGACGAGCCGGGCGCCCCACGGCTCCGGGACCCACGCCCCGGCGAGATCGCCGCGCGCGAACATCGAGAGCAGGTCGGGGTTCGAGAGCGGCGTCACCTCCACGCCCCGGTCCCCGCGGCGGTCGGACAGGCCGTGGGCGCGCAGCCACGTCCGCAGCGCGACGTCCTGGGTGTTCCCGAGCTGGGGCGAGCCGACCCGCTTCCCGACCAGATCCTCGGGCCTCACCGCGTCGCGCACCACGAGCACGGCGCCCCCCGAGACCGCCCCGGCGACGACGCGCAGCCCCTCGCCCCGCGAGCGGAGGTGGGCGATCACCGCGGGCCCCGCGCCGACGTAGGAGGCGTCGAGCTCGCCCGAGAGCAGCGCCTCCATCGCCGCCGGCCCGGCGTTGAACATGCGCGCGTCGAGGCGGCCGCCGAGCGCCTTCGCGATGGTCCCGTCGTCCACGCCCACGAGCGCCTGGCCGTGGGTGACGTTCGGGAAGTAGCCGAGCCGCAACGGGCGGTCGTCGCGCACCCGGCTGCAGGCGAGCGCGGCGGCGGCGAGCGCGAGGGCGGCCACGGCACGGGGTGGAACGAGGCGGCGCATGGCGGAGCTCCGGTCCGGATCAGGTCGCCTCGAGGAGGCCCCAGCGCCGACGGACGCGCAGCTCGAGGATCCGGAAGAGCACCCGGTCCACCGCCATCCCGATCGCCACGATGGCCGCCATCACGGCCATCACCTGCGCCGCGTCGAGGACCTCCCGCCCGGCCTGCAGGAGCTGCCCGAGGCCGCCCGCGACGAAGAGCAGCTCGCCGGCCATGAGCGCGCGCCACGCGAAGCTCCACCCGAGCTTCAGGCCGGTGAGGATCCCGGGGAGGGCCGCGGGGAGGAGCACCCCGAGGTGGAACCGCGGCCCGCGGATCCCGAGCGTGCCCGCGGCCCGAAGCAGGACCGGGTCGACGCCGGCGACGGCGTCCTCCGTCGCGATCGACACCGCGAGGAGCGAGCCCATGACGACCACGAACAGGATCGCGCTCTCCGAGAGCCCGAACCACAGGATCGCGAGCGGGAGCCAGCAGATCGACGGGAGCGCCTGGAGCCCGAGCACGATCGGCCGGAGCGCCCGGCGCAGCCCCTCGCCGCGCGCCAGCGCGACGCCGAGCGGCACCCCGACGGTGATCGAGAGCGCGTACCCCTGCGCGAGCCGCCCGAGCGAGCGGCCCACCGCGCTGGCGAGCCGGCCGTCGCCGAGCATCGCCGCCAGGCTGCCGAGCACCGCCGCCGGGCCGGGGAACAGCCAGCGGGGCCACGGCCCGAACCTAGAGAGGAGCTCCCAGGTCAGGAGCGGTCCCGCGAGAAGCACGGCGTTCCTGACCAGCGTTCGCGTCATCGCCATCCCCATCCCCCTCCGGAGCCTCCGGGCTCTGCGGCGCGCCGGCCGCCTCGGCGCGCCGCAGCTCGGCGCGGATCTGCCGGGACAGCTCGACCAGGCTCTCGTCGTCGGGATCGCGGGGGCGCGGGAGCCTCACGTCGAGGTCGCGGAGGACCCGCCCGGGCCGCGCCGCCATCACGACGACCCGGTCCCCGAGGACGAGCGCCTCGCGGACGTCGTGCGTCACGAACACCACCGTCTTCCGGTCCCGCAGCCAGATCCGCTGGAGGAGCTGGTGCATGTGGCTGCGGGTCTGCGCGTCCAGGGCGGCGAACGGCTCGTCCATCAGCAGGACGGCCGGGTCCACCGCGAGCGCCCGCGCGAGCTGGACGCGCATGCGCATCCCGCCGGAGAGCTGGTGCGGGAGCGCGTCCTCGAACCCGTCGAGGTGGACGAGCCCGACGAACTCGCGCGCCCGCGCGGCGGCGTCGGCCCGGGAGAGGCCGCGCGCGCGCAGCGCGAAGACCAGGTTCTGCAGCGTGGTCAGCCACGGAAACAGCGCCGGCTCCTGGAACACGAGGAGCCGGTCGGGGCCGGGACCCTTCACCTGCACGCCGTCGATCGAGATGTGACCGCCGCTCGGCTCGATGTGGCCGGCGAGGGCGTAGAGGAGCGTCGTCTTCCCGCACCCGGACGGGCCGAGCAGGCAGACGAACTCGCCCGTGTGCACCTCGATGTTCACGTCGTGGAGCGCGACGAGCTTCTCGAAGATGTGCCCGACGTCGCGGACGTCAATCTTCGGCAGGCCCGCGCGGGCCCTGCGGGGGACGAGCATTCCCCGGGCGCGCGCGGCCGCGTTCGGCACACGGAGCAGCCGGCCGAGGAGGTCCCTCCACATGACGCCCCAATGTGCGCGTACCTGGCGGCCGCCGCCTGCCCGCAAGCCTGCCGGCTATGGGAGGTACCGCAGGAGGTGACAGGCGACCCCTCCCGCCCGGATCGGGAGCGTCGACGTGGGCGCGCGGGGGAGGAGCCGCTCGAGGCCACGGTCGGGACCGAGCACCGCCACGTCCCACCCCGCGAGCCGCGGGAGGAGCGCGGCGAGCGCGATCCACGCGTCCCGCGCCGCGTCGTCGAGCCGGACGCCCCACGGCGGGTTCGTCGCGCAGAGCCCCGGGCCGGGGGCGGGGACGACCTGCGCCGCGTCGAGGCGCCGGAAGCGGATCGCCTCCGCGACGCCGGCCGCCGCGGCGTTGCGCGAGGCGATCCGGAGCGCCCCGGCGTTGCGGTCGGAGGCCTCGAGCGGGCTCGGGATCGGCCGGGCCAGGCTCGCGAGCCGCGCGCGGACCCGCTCCGTCCTCGCGGCGTCGTGGCCCGGGAGCGCCTCGAACGCGAACGCGCGGCCGAGGCCGGGCGCGCGGCGACCCGCGACGAGCGCGGCCTCGATCGCGATGGTCCCGGAGCCGCACATCGGATCGAGGAAGGGGCGGTCGCCTTCCCACCCGCAGGCGAGCAGGATCGCCGCCGCGATCGTCTCCCGGAGCGGCGCCGCCCCCACGCGGGCGCGCCACCCGCGCCGGAAGAGCGGCGCACCCGCCGCGTCGACCGAGACGGTCGCGGTCGCGCCGTGGGTCCGGACGCGCAGCTCGGCGCCTCCGGCCGCGCGGCGCGCCGCCCGCTTCGCGGCGGGGAGGTCCGCGGCCGGTCCCTCCCAGAGCCGGAGCAGCACCGCGTCCGCGGTCCGCGAGCCGAGGCAGGCGAGCGCGGCGGCGTCCTCGCCCTCCGCGTCGGCGCCGCCCGGCACCGCGCGCGACGAGAGCCCGAGCGCCGCGAGCTCGCGCGCGAGGATCGGCTCGAGCCCGGGCGAGCACGCGCAGAAGATCCGCTCGAGGCGGGCCAGGACTACCTCTCGAGGCGGAGCGTCACCTTCACGAGGGCGTCCTCGCGGCAGGCGATCTCGCGCCGGACCGGCCGGTGTCCGGCGAGCTCGGCCCGGAGCTCGACGCGGCGGCCCGGGCGGCAGTCGAGGTTCGCGAGCGCAGGCGCCTCGCCGCGCGGGACCCCGGCGATGCTGACGAGGGCGCCCGGCGGGACGGTCTCGACCGAGATCGCGAACCCGCTGAACGGGGCGACCTCCTCGCCCGCGCCGGCGGCGGCGGTCTGGATGGGCCCGAGGTAGTGGGAGCGGTCGATCTCCTCCGCCGGCTCGCCGCGCTGCTCGGCCGCCTTCTGCCCCGGGCGGCCGATCGCGGACGCGGCGAACCACAGGAGCCCCACCGCCACGAACCCCCCGCAGACGAGCAGCGCGACGCGCCGGTATCGCGCGGACGGATCGTCGTGCTTCCCCGCGAGCAGCCGCGCGAGCTCGGGAGAGCGCGCCGCCGCGTCGTCGAGACTCCGGTCGGCCTCGTTCCGTGCCATGCGCAGCATCCTAGGAGAGAGAGCGCGCGCGGGCCAGCGCGCGGCCCGCGCCGCGGCAGGCTTGCACAGCCGGCGGGCGGGGCGGTAAAGGTCCCGCGGGCCCGTGGCCCTCCCAGATGAACATCGGCTTCGACGCGAAGCGCGTCTTCCACAACTCGACGGGGCTCGGGAACTACTCCCGGGACGTGCTCCGCGTCCTGGACCGGCTCCGGCCGGAGCACTCGTGCTTCGCCTACACCCCGCGCCCGACCGGGCTGCCTCCGGGGCTCGAGGGGGGGCGGCTCGAGGTGCGCGGCCCGCGCAGCGCGCTCGCCCGCGCCTTCCCCTCGCTCTGGCGGACCCGCGGCATCGTCGCCGACCTGCGCAGGGACGGGATCGCCCTCTTCCACGGCCTCTCCAACGAGCTGCCGGTCGGCATCGAGGCGAGCGGCGTCGCCAGCGTCGTCACGATCCACGACCTCATCTTCGAGCGGCTCCCGGAGCTGTACTCCCCGATCGACCGGCGCATCTACGCGGTGAAGGCGCGGAGCGCGGTCCGGCGCGCCGGGCTCGTCGTCGCGGTCTCCGAGCAGACCGCGAGCGACGTCGTCGACCTCTACGGGGTCGACCGGGCCCGGATCCGGGTCGTGTACCAGACCTGCCACGAGGCGTTCCGCGCGCCCATCCCGGAGGAGCGACTGCGCGACGTCGCGGCGCGGTACGAGCTGCCGCCGCGCTTCCTGCTGGCGGTCGGGACGATCGAGCGGCGCAAGAACCTGCTCCTCGCCCTCCAGGCGCTCGAGCGGCTGCCGGGCGTCCTGCTCGTGGCGGTCGGACGCCCGACCCCGTACGCGGAGGAGCTCGTCTCCTTCGCGCGGTCGCACGGGCTCGCGGACCGGGTCCGCCTCCTCTCCGGCGTCTCGACCCCCGATCTCGCCGCGATGTACCGCCTCGCGACGCTCGCCCTCTACCCGTCGCTGTTCGAGGGGTTCGGGATCCCCATCGTGGAGGCGCTCTTCTCCGGGACCCCGGTCGTCACGACGCGCGGGGGCTGCTTCGGCGAGGCGGGGGGGCCAGGCTCGGCCTACGTCGACCCGCACGATCCGGACGCGCTCCGCGAGACGCTCGCGCGCCTCCTCGAGGACGAGGGGGCGCGGGCCCGGATGCGCGCGGAGGGGCTCGCGTACGCGGCGCGCTTCTCCGACGAGGCGATCGCCGAGGGGCTGTCGGCCGCCTACGACGAGGCGCTCCGCCGCTCCTGACGCGCCGGGCCAGCCGCTCGCCGCGCCAGGCGGCGTACGTCCACACGAGCCCCGAGATCAGGACCGCGACCGGGACGACGAGCACGGCGCGCCCGAGCGACGAGCGATCGGAGAGGAACCCGATGAGCGGCGGGGAGAGGACGTCCCCGAGCAGGTGGATCGCGAGGATCGAGATCGCGACCGCGCTCGCGCGCTCCACCGGGGCGACCTCCGCGACGATCGCCGCGTTCACGGGCCCGGTGGAGGCGAAGAGGAGCAGGAGCCCGAAGATCATCGCGACGAGGTAGAGCGCCGGCCGCGACGGTGGTGAAGACGGCGAGCGTGATCGGGGCGGCGAGCAAGGTCGAGATCCCGCAGACCCACAGGTCCGCCTGCTCGAACCGCTTCCGGAGCGCGTCGGAGAGGTACCCGCCGGCGAACGTCCCGAGGAACCCGGTCGCGACGACGATCGCCCCGAACTGCACGGTCGCGACCGTGCGCGGGACGCCGCGGGTCCGCTCGAGGAACGCCGGCATCCAGAACGCCATCCCGCCGACCGCGAACGTGTACGCCGCGTACCCGAGCACGGTGAGCGCGTACGGCCGGTTCGAGAGGAGCCGCCGGTAGGTCGCCGGCGATCCCCGCCTCTCCCGAGATTGCCCAGGCCCGCTCGGCGCCGCCGCGGGGCGGATCGGACGACGCCGCAGGCAGAGGAGCGCGAGCACGAGCCCGGGCGCGCCCGCGAAGAAGAAGGCGGCGCGCCAGCCCAGGGTCCGGTCGACGAGCCCGCCGACGACGTACCCGAGCGCGGAGCCGATCGGGATGGCCGCGAAGAACACGGCGTAGGCGCGGCCGCGGCTCGCGGGCCCGTAGTGGTCGGCGATGAGCCCGGGAGAGATCGTGCCGTACGCCGCCTCGCCGATGCCGACCGCCGCCCGCGCCGCGAACAGGGTCCAGTAGCCGCGGGCGAACCCGGAGAACACCGTCGCGACCGACCAGATCGCGACCCCGACGGCGAGGAGCGGGGCCCGCCGCCGCCGGTCCCCGAGCACCCCGAACAGCGGCGACGCGAACATGTAGACGACGAGGAACGCCGGCTGGAGCCAGCCGAGCTTCGTGTCGGTGAGCCAGAGATCGGCGCGCAGGCTCTCCACGAGCGCCGAGACGACGAACCGGTCGAGGTAGTTGAGGAGGTTGACCGCCGTGAGGACCGCGAGCGTGCGGCCGGCGGGACCGGAGAGGAGTCGGGCTCGAGGCGCGTCCGTCGGCGGCGCGTTCACGGCTGGGGAGCGTAGCCCGCGCGGCGGGCCCGGTCGAGCGCGGCCCGCGCTGGCACGAATGCGCGTCTTCCGTTACAAAGGCGCCGCCGATGATCTCCGTACAGAACGTGACGAAGGCCTTCGGGCCGAAGAAGCTCTTCGAGGACGTGGACGTCGCGTTCCACCCCGGGAACCGCTACGGCCTCACCGGCCCGAACGGCGCCGGCAAGACCACGTTCATGAAGATCATCGCCGGGGACGAGGAGTCCGACACCGGCAAGATCCTGCGCCCGAAGAAGCTCGGCATCCTCCGCCAGGACCACTTCAAGTTCGAGGACAACCGCGTCCTCGACGTCGTGCTCATGGGCAACGAGGCGCTGTGGGGGGCGATGACGGAGAAGGAGCGGCTCCTCGCGAAGGACGACATCTCCGAGGACGACGGACATCGGCTCGCCGAGCTCGAGGCGAGCATCGGCGAGGAGGACGGCTACTCGGCCGAGGCGGACGCCGCCGAGCTCCTCCAGGGCCTCGGCATCGAGCAGCCCTGGCACGACCAGCCGATGCGGGCGCTCGCCGGCGGGTACAAGCTGCGCGTGCTCCTCGCCCAGTCGCTGTTCGGCAAGCCCGCGGGCCTCCTCCTCGACGAGCCCACGAACCACCTCGACATCGAGTCCATCCGCTGGCTCGAGAGGTTCCTCCACGCGTACGAGGGGGTGCTCATCACCATCTCGCACGACCGGCACTTCCTGAACGCGATCTGCACCCACATCGCCGACATCGACTACCAGACCATCATCACCTACCCCGGCGGCTACGACGACATGGTCCGGCACAAGGGGCAGGTCCGCTCGCGCGTCGAGTCCGAGAACTCCGAGAAGCAGAAGAAGATCGAGCAGCTCCGGGAGTTCGTCGCCCGCTTCCACGCGGGGACCCGCGCCTCCCAGGTCCAGAGCCGCATCCGCGCGATGCAGAAGCTGAAGCTCGAGGACATGAAGCGGTCGAACATCGCCGCCCCGTTCATCAAGTTCGAGCAGAAGGCGCCGTCCGGCAGGCAGACGCTCACCGTCGAGTCGATCTCGAAGCGCTACGGCGGGAACGAGGTCGTCCAGCCGTTCTCCGCGCTCGTCACCCGCGGCGAGAAGATCGCGGTCATCGGGAAGAACGGCGTCGGCAAGTCCACCCTCGCGAAGATGATCGCGGGCGAGCTGCAGCCGGACGCCGGGCACGTGAAGTGGGGGCACCAGGCGCAGGTCGGGTACCTGCCGCAGGATCAGGCGGGCGTCATCCGCCCGGGCACGACCGCCTTCGGGTGGCTCCGCGAGATGGAGGACAAGATGACGAACGAGGAGATCTCCGGGCTCCTCGGGCGCATGCTGTTCTCCGGCGAGGAGCGGATGAAGCCCACCGCGACGCTCTCGGGCGGCGAGACGGTCCGGCTCCTGCTCGCGAAGCTGATGCTGTTCAAGGACAACGTCCTCGTGCTCGACGAGCCGACGAACCACCTCGACCTCCAGTCGATCGCGGCGCTCTCGGAGGGCCTGCAGCGCTACGAGGGCACGGTGATCGTGGTGACCCACGACCAGGAGCTCATCCGCGAGGTCGGGACGCGGATCTGGGCGCTGCACAAGAGCGAGCCGGTGCTCGACTTCCCCGGCACGTTCGACGACTTCGTCGAGAAGCACCCCGACCTCGCGAGCCAGCACCACTAGCACGCCGAGGCGCGGCGGCGCGTCAGCGGCCGAGCACGCGCGCGAGCACGTCGGGGCGGTCGGTCACGATCCCGTCCACGCCGAGGTCGAGGAGCGCGCGCATCTCCTCCTCGTCGTCCACCGTCCAGACGTGGACGGGGATCCCGAGGCGGTGGAAGTGCTCGATGACCGGCGGATCGACGACGGTCAGGTCGCCCATGCGGGCGGGCAGGTCCGCGAGGTCGAACCCCGACGGCAGCCCGACCGGCGCGGCGCCCGCCTTCGCCGCGAGCACGTGGCGCGTCGCCGCGTCCTGCGGGAGGAAGCGGCACACGCCCGGGAGGAGCGCCCCGAGCCGCTCCGCCTGCGCGTCGAAGAACGATCCCACGCAGACGCGATCCTCCGCGCGCGCGTCGAGGACGACGCGGGCGAGCGCGTCCGCGAGGGCGGGGTCGGCGCTCTTCGCGTCCACGTTGAAGCGCATGCGCGGATAGCGGCGCAGCGCCTCCGAGAACGTCGGGATGCGCGCGCCGGCGCCGCGGAGCGGGTAGGTCGAGCCTCCGTCCTCGGTGAAGGAGAACGCCGCGTCGAGGGTCTCGATCTCCTGGACCGTGCGATCCTCGATCGTGCCGGGCGTCCCGGTGAGCCGGGCCGTGTCCTCGTCGTGGAACACCATCACCACGCCGTCCTTCGACAGCCGCACGTCGGTCTCGATCGCGTCGGCGCCGAGCGTCGGCGGCGCGGTCGAAGGCCGCGAGCGTGTTCTCCGGCGCGACGCGGCTCCCGCCCCGGTGGGCGACCAGCCAGGGAGAGGGGAGGTCGAGGTACGGCTTCGCGGCGCTCGCCATCGCGACCCGGGTACCGCGCCCGCGCGGCCGGCGCCACCGCTTTTCGGGGCCGCGCAGCGTGCCCTCGCCGCGGCGGCGGGTTAGAACGGGGGCGTGCGCAGACAGGTGAAGGGCGACGCGGTTCGCAGGGAGCTGCTCCCCGGCACCTCCCCCGCGCTCCTCAAGGAGCTTCACCTCCTCACGCGCGCCGGCGATCTCAACGCCGACAGCCTGCGCAAGCTCAAGCAGGTGAACCACCTCGTCGGGCTGCTCGCGCCGGCGCTCGACGACGTCCTCGCGCGGTTCGGGGAGCCGGCGGTCGCGGACTGCGGCGCCGGCAAGAGCTACCTCGGCTTCGTGCTGTACGAGCTGTTCCTCGCGCCCGCCGGCAAGGGGACGCTCCTCGCCCTCGAGGCGCGGGACGACCTCGCCCGCGCGGGGGCGGAGCGCGCGGCGCGGCTCGGCTTCGGCCGGCTCCGGTTCGTCGCCGGGCCGATCGGCTCCGCCGCGGTGCCGGAGCGGCTCCACCTCGTGACCGCGCTGCACGCGTGCGACACGGCGACGGACGACGCGCTGCTCCTCGCCATCCGGCACAACGCCGACCACGTCGCGGTCGTGCCGTGCTGCCAGGCCGAGGTGGCGCGCCAGCTCGCGGACGCGGCGACCGTCGCGCCCGCGGTGGCGCCGCTCTTCGAGCACCCGTGGCACCGCCGCGAGTTCGGGTCGCACCTCACGAACGTGGTCCGCGCCCTCGCGCTCGAGGCGAGCGGCTACAAGGTGACCGTCACCGAGCTCACCGGGTGGGAGCACTCGGTGAAGAACGAGCTGATCCTGGGCCGGAAGCTCCGGGGCGCGTCGCGCGAGGCGGGCGAGAAGCTCGACGCGCTCCTCGCCGCGACCGGGGTCCGGCCGAGGCTCGTGCGCGGGCTCGCGGGCGAGGCCTAGCCCGGGCTGGCGCGCCCCGCGGGGAGCTTTCCTGCGGGCGCGAGCCGCGCGATGCTCCCGACATGCCCGTCCGCCTCACCCACGTGGTCCTGAAGGTCGCCGACCTCGACCGCTCCATCGCGTTCTACCGGCGCTTCTGCGCGCTGGAGGTCGTCCGCGACGGCCGGCCGTCCGGGCACACCGCCTGGCTCGCGCCCGCTCCCCGCGGCCCGGCGTGCCCGGAGTTCGTGCTGGTCCTCTACCAGACCGCGATCGACTTCCGCGTGGACCACCTCGGCTTCCAGTGCTCGTCCCGCGCGGAGCTCGAGGCGATCGCGGCGGAGGGCGAGGCGGCGCGGATCCTGGCCCAGCCGCCCGTCGAGGGCGGGCGGCGACATCGGCTACGTCACGATGCTGCGGGACCCGGACGGCCACCTCGTCGAGTTCACGTTCGGTCAGCCGCTGCGCGGCCTGGGCGGCTGAGCCCGGCCGCGGCGGCCCCGGCGCTCACGTTGCGGCACCAGGTCTCCTGCACGAGCAGGGCGGCGCCCAGGCCCGCCGCCGCGCAGGCCGCGAGGACGGCGAGGGCCGCCGGGAACCCCGCCCGATCGAGGACCCAGCCCACGAGCGGCTGGTACAGGGTCGGCCCGAGGAACACCCCGATGTTCACGACCGCCATCGCGGTGCCGGAGAGCGCGGGAGGGTTCACCTCCTTCACGCTCGCCCACGACAGCGTGAAGCCGGTCGCCGAGGCGCCCATCAGCGCGAACAGCGCGAAGCCCGGGCAGGCCGCGAGCGGGACGCCGAGGACGACCGGGATCCAGCACAGCACCTGGACGGCGGCGATCGCGACGGCCGGGGCGCGGCGGCGCCCGAGCCGGTCCGAGATCCGTCCGAACGCGGCGACGAGAGCGCGAACGAGACGAGCATCACGGTCGTGTGGGCGGTCGCGCGCGTGCGGGTCATCCCGTGGACGGTCGTGAGCCACGGCACCGCCCACAGCCCCGCGAACGACAGGAACGCGCCGCCGAGGCCGAGGTTCACGAAGAAGCCCGGGCCAGGTGGCGCGGTTGCGGAGGACGATCCAGAGCCCCTCCCACCAGCGGCCGGGGTGCGGTGCGTGCTCCGCCCGCCCGTCGAGCGCTCGCATCGACGGGAGCCCCGCGTCGCCGGGCGTGTCGCGGACGAAGAGCCAGGTGAGCGCGGCGCCCGCGAGCGAGGAGAGCCCCACCGCGACGAAGACGTTCCGCCAGGACGTGACGCCCACCGCCCACGCGAGGGGCGTCGAGGAGAGCACCGCGCCCAGGTTTCCGAGGAACATCACCACGCCGGAGAGGGTCGCGAACTCCTCCTCGCGGAACCAGGCGCCCACGAGCTTCAGGAGCGAGACGAAGGTGACCGACACGCCGAGGCCGACGAGCGCGCGCCCGACGCTCGCGCCGCCGAGCGTGGCGGCCCGCCCGAACACGACGGAGCCGGCGCCCGCGACGACGCCGCCGAGCGCCACGATGCGCCGCGGCCCGAGCCGGTCCACGAGCACGCCGGTCGGGACCTGCGCCACGGTGTACGCGGAGAAGTAGGTCGCGGCGAGCGCGCCGAGCTCGGCGCCCGTCGCGGAGAAGGCGGACCGCAGCTCGCCCGCGATCGCCGCGGCGCGATCCGGTGGAAGAAGGAGAGCACGTAGGCGCCGGCGACGAGCGCGAACGAGGTCCAGCGCAGCCGCCGCATGCGAGCGAGGTCGTGGGTCGCGGTGAGCGGAACCGACATCGCGACATCATAAGCCCCCCCGTGCGATAAGCCGCTCGTGGCCGAGGGCTCCCTCCCGCACCGCGCCGACCCGACCGGCCTCGCCGGCCTGCGCGCCGCGTGGCGCGCGGTGCTCGCCGCGCTCGCGTTCCGGGGCGCCTGCTACGCGGCCATGATCGCGGCGGCGGTGTGGAACGAGCTCCGCCCGGCGCCGACGCTCCCGGACCTCGTCCTCGCCCACGTGCCGTACGTGCCGTGGGTCGCGCGGACGAACTACCTGCTCTGGCTCGCGGCGTACCTGCCGCTCTCGCTCGCGCTGCTCTGGCTCGCGCCGCGGACCTTCGCCCGGTACACCGTGACCGCCGGGCTCGTCTCGCTCGCGCGCGGCGCGACGCTGCTCCTGACCGGCCTCGGCCCGCCGGATCCGGCGACGGCCGGGCCGGGGATCGCGGGCCGCGAGCGCGCTCGACGCGTTCCTCGCCCTCCTCTCGCCCTGGCAGGTGTTCGCGAGGGACGCGATGGCGGCGTACCTCACGAAGGACCTCTTCTTCTCCGGCCACACCGCGACCACGTTCCTGCTCGTGCTGTACCTGTGGCGGTTCCCGCGCCTGCGCGCGCCGGCGCTCGCCGGGCACGTCCTCGTCGTCGCCTCGGTGTTCCTCTCGCACCTCCACTACGCGATCGACGTCGCGGGGGCGTACGCCGTCGCGTTCGCGATCTTCGCGCTGCGCGAGGGCTGGCGCGCCGGGCCGCCGGCCCGCGCCGGGTAGCCGCGCGCCGGTGCTACAGTCCGGGCATGGCCGCTCCGTCGCTCCTCCTCGCCGCGTTCCCCCCGGAGCTCGCCGGGCTCGACGAGGCGCCGCCCGCCGGGTGGCGCGTCGCGACCGTCGGGGTGGGCGCCGTCGCCGCGGCCGCGGCGACGGCGCGGCTGCTCGCGGAGCACCGGCCCGCGCGCGTCCTCCTCGTCGGCACGTGCGGGGCCTACGACGGCCGGCTCGTGCTCGGCGACCTGCTCGTCGCGTCGAGCGTCGTCGCGACGTCGCAGGACGAGCTCGAGGGCCGGGCGTACCGTCCGGAGGTCGAGCGGACGCGCTGGGACGCGACCTGGTCCCTGCCGCTCGCGCTCCCCGCCCACGGCGTCGCGGTGCCGCCCGCGATCACGACCTCCGTGGACGGCGCGCGGCGGCTCGCGGCCGTCGCGGCGGTGGAGCACCTCGAGGCGGCGGGGGTGTTCGCCGCGTGCCACGACGCGGGCGTGCCGGTCGCCGCCGTGCTCGCGGTGGCGAACCGGGTCGGCCCGGACGCGAACGTCGAGTGGCGCGCGAACCACGCGCAGGCGAGCCGCGCGCTCGTCGCCGCGCTCCGCCCCGTGCTCGCCGCGCCCTGACGCGCTACTTGCGGACGAGGAGCGAGACGACCCCGGTCGTGATCGCCGGCAGGTAGGTGATGGCGAGGACGCCCGCGGACATGATGAGCAGGAACGGGAACGCCTTGCGGTAGACCCACGGCAGGGGCTTCCCGAACCGCGACGCCGAGAGGAACAGGTTCAGCCCCATCGGCGGGAAGAGGAACCCGAGCTCGAGGTTCGCGAGGAACACCACGCCGAGGTGGATCCGCTCGATCCCGTACGCGTCGCCGAGCGGGGCCACGAGCGGCGCGAGCACCACGATGGCCGAGTAGATCTCGAGCACGCTCCCGAGCACGAGGAGCACGACGTTCAGCATGAGCAGGAACAGCGCCGGGCTCTGCACGTGCGCGGTCATCCACTCGACGAGCCGGGTCGGGAACCTCCGCGTCCACGAACCACGAGGTCACGCCGAGCGCGCACCCGAGCAGGATCAGCACCGACCCGACCAGCGCGGACGCGTGCACGAGCACGCGAGGCAGGTCCCGGAACGGGTGGATGGAGCGGAAGATGACGAGCTCCACGACGATCGCGTACGCGGCGGCGAGCGCCGCCGCCTCGGTGACCGTCGCGAACCCGCTCCCCACCGCGATGACGACGAGGGTCGGGAGGCCGAGGTCCCACTTCGCGTCCCAGAGCGCGCGCGCCGCCTCGCGCGGGCGCACCTTCGTGCGGGGCGCGTGCGACCGGACTCCCATCCAGACGCCGTAGGCCGCGACGAGCGCGATCATCAGCAGCCCCGGCAGGAGGCCCCCGATGAAGAGGTGGTCGATCGGCGCCTGCGCCACGACCCCGTAGAGGATGACCGGGAGTGATGGCGGGAACAGCAGCCCGAGCGACCCGGCCGCCGTGACGAGGCCGACCGAGAAGTCCTCCGGGTACCCGTCCTCGAGGAGCGACGGGAGGAGGAGCCCGCCGAGCGCGAGGATCGTCACGCCCGACGCGCCGGTGAAGGTGGTGAACAGGGCGCACACGAACGTCGCCATCACCGCGACCCCGCCCGGCATCCAGCCGAAGAGCCCCTTGTAGGCGCGGACGAGGCGCTTCGCGGCGCCGCCCTCCGCGAGGACGTAGCCGGCGGCGGTGAGGAGCGGGATCGCGGGGAGCGTCGGCGAGGAGACGAGGTTGAACGTCGCGGTGGGGACGGCGGCGATCGCCTGCGGTCCCGCGTCCCGGAAGAACAGCGTCATCGCGACGCCCGCCATCGCGACGAACACCGGGATCCCGAGCAGGAACGCGACCGCGACGAGGAGGAGGAGGACCGTGCCGAGCGTCGACCCCGGCGTCGCCTTGCCGAGGAGGAACGTGGCCGCGGCGATCGCGAGCGCGCCTCCGCGGACGGCCCAGCGCGCGGCGCCCTCGAGCTCGTCGCCGGCGCGCTGCGCGAACCGCAGCGCCATCACCGCGAACCCGAGCGGCATGACGAGCTGGCTCCAGGCGACCCGGATCCCGAACGCGACGACGCCGAAGCCCGCCCACTCGGCCATGACGAGCTGGAGCGAGGCCCACGCGAGCAGCGCGCACGTCGACGCCGACACCACCTGCCCGAAGATGCGGGCGACGCGGCGCGGCCACCCCGCCGGCACGATCTCGAGCGTCGAGAGCGCGAGGTGGCGGCCGGACGCGGTCGCGAGGAGCGCGCCGAGGAAGCCCACCCACAGCGTGATGTGCTGGGCGAGCACGGACGAGCCGGGGAGCTCGCGTCCGGTGAGCCGCCGCGACACGGTCGAGGCCGCCGGCAGGAGCACCATCGCGAGGAGCAGGATCGCGACGAGCGCGCGCTCGAGACGCGTCCCGAGCTTCTCGGGCTCGGCGGTGCTGGCGGGGGCGGAAGGGTTCACGCGAAAGCCGGTTGACCCCTCTCGGAGGGGCGTCTATGAGTACCACGAACTTCCACGCCCGACCCGGTTTCGCGTGAAGCGCGCCCTCGTCTCCTCTCTCCTCCTCGCCGCGCTTCCAGCGCTCACCGGCTGCAAGACGGTCGTGCTCTCGTACGCGGCGGATGCCGCCGCCGGCACCGGCGACAACTACGCGAGCGACGACGACCCGGAGCTCGTCCGCGACGCGGTCCCCTTCGGTCTCAAGACCATGGAGGGGGTCCTCGAGGGCAAGCCACGCCACGTGGGGCTCCTCACCTCGCTCGCCTCGGGCTTCACCCAGTACGGGTACGCGTTCGTCCAGGCGGACGCCGACCTGGCGGACCTCGACGGCAAGCTCGATCGGGCTCGCGCGGGCCGGGAGCGGGCGCGCAAGCTGTACCTGCGCGCGCGCGGGTACGGGCTGCGCGGCCTCGACGTCCGGCACGAGAAGCTCGCGGCGCGGCTCGCCGCCGGGCCCGCGGACGCGCGCGCCGCGCTCGAGCAGGCCGAGAAGGCCGACGTCCCGCTGCTCTACTGGACCGCCTCCTCCTGGACGCTCGCGATCGCCGCCGGCAAGGGCGACATGGGCCTCGTGTCCGAGCTGCCCGTGCCGATCGCGATGATGGACCGCGCGCTCCAGCTCGACGAGGGCTGGAGCGAGGGCGCGATCCACGAGTTCTTCGTCGTGTACGACGCCACCCGGACCGCCGCCGAGGGCGGGGGCCCCGACCGCGCGAAGGCCCACCTCGACCGGGCCCTCGCGCTCTCGATGAACAAGAAGCTCGGTCCGCGCGTCTCATGGGCGGAGGGCGTGCTCGTGCAGCGGCAGGACCGCGACGAGTTCGTCCGCGTCCTCGAGGAGGTGGTGCGGGCCGACGCCGGCGAGGTGCCGCGCTACCGGCTCGCGAACCTGATCGCCCAGCGCCGCGCGAAGGCCCTCCTCGCGCACGTCGACGACCTGTTCCTCTGATCCGCTCCAAGGAGAGTCCAGTGAAGAAGCTCGCCCTCGCCGCCCTCCTCGCGGCGCTCCTGCCCGCGACCGCGTCCGCGCAGGTCACGATCAAGCTCGGGACGCTCGCGCCGCAGGGGTCGACCTGGCACGACATCCTGAAGGAGCTCGCGCAGCGCTGGGAGCAGCTCTCGAACGGGCAGGTGAAGCTCCGGATCTACGCGGGCGGCGCCCAGGGCAGCGAGGGCGACATGGTCCGCAAGATGGGCATCGGCCAGCTCCAGGCCGCGGCGATCACGAACGTCGGGATGCACGACGTGATCCCCGAGCCGCAGGTGATGAGCGTCCCGTTCCTGTTCGACGACCGGGCGCAGATGGAGTGCGCGTTCGAGAAGCTCCGCGGGCGGCTCGACGCGGCCCTCGAGTCGCGCGGCTTCATCGCGATGCAGTGGAGCCGGATCGGCTCGGTGCAGCTCTTCTGCTCGAAGGCGTACCGGACGCCGGCGGAGGCGAAGGACGCGAAGGTCTGGGCGTGGGAGGGCGACCCGAAGAGCGTGGACGCCTACCGCGCCGCCGGGCTGCACCCGGTCGTGCTCTCCGCGACCGACATCATGCCGTCGCTCCAGACCGGGATGATCGACTGCATCCCGAACGTGCCGCTGTACGTCCTCACCACGCGGCTGTTCGACAAGGCGAGGTACATGCTCGACGTGCCCTGGAGCTACGTCATCGGCGCGACGCTCGTGCGGAAGGAGACGTGGGAGAAGATCCCGGCCGACCTCCGGCCGAAGCTCCTGGCCGCGGCCGCCGAGCTCGGCCGCAAGGTGGACGAGGAGGTGAAGCGGCTCAACGTCGAGGCGGTCGGCGCGATGCAGAAGCAGGGGCTGCAGGTGGTGCAGGGGGACCCGGCGCCCTGGCGCGCGGCGATGGAGAAGTCCTGGGCCGTCGTGCGCGGCGGCGTGATCCCGGCCGCGTTCTTCGACGAGGCGAAGGGCGCGCGGGACGTGTGCCGCGCCGGAGCCGGCGGGAAGCGGAAGTAGCCGCCCGTCAGCGGGCCGGGGCCGCGCCGGCGCCGCCGAGGAACGCGGCGAGGTCCCGCCGGAGCGCGCGGCACGCGAAGAGGAGCGTGAGGTGGCCGCGCGGGTAGCGGCGCGCGGGGACGCCCCACGCGCGCGCGAGCGCGGCGGCGCCGGGCGCGATGCGGTCCTCCGTGCCGACCGCGACGAGGAGCGCGCCCGCGGTGGGCCGGCGAAGCTCCGCGCGGAACGGGGCGAGCATCGCGGCGAGCGCGTCGCCCGGGGCGAGCGGTGCGCCCGCGCGGGCCGCGAGGCGCAGGTAGCGCCGCCCGATCGGCGTGCCGGCGAACACCGCGGCCAGGTCGGCGGGCGGGGCGAGCAGCGCCACGCGGTCGATCCGCTCCGGCGCGGTCGCGGCGAGCGCGGCCCCGAGCGCTCCGAGCGAGAGGCCGACGAGCGCGGTCTCGCCGCCGCGCTCGCGCGCGAGGGCCGCGAGGAGGCGGAGCTCGAGGACGAGCTGCTCGAACGACGCGCGCAGCGCGCCGAGGTCCGGGGACACGAACCCCTCGCCGCTCCGCGTCCCCGGCGCCGCGCGCCCGAGGTGCCGCGGCGGGACGAGCGTCCAGACGTCCCACCCCGCGCGCGCGGCGAGGCGCGCGTACCCCTCGACGATCCGGAGGCTCGGGACCTTCCACGGGGGCACGAGCACCGCGGTCCCGCGGCGGACCCCGACGGCGCGCCGCGCGTGGACCGCCAGCTCGAGGTCGCCGGCGCACGGCCGCGGAGACGCCGCACGCCACCACCCCGTGTCCGGGGACGTGGCCGGGAGCGGCGGCAGCGGGCCATGGCAGTCGAGCGGCGCGGCCGCCGCCGGCCGGAACGCGGCCGGAGGCCGGCTGCGCCGGTCCTCGGCCCACATGGCCACGGAGTCCACGAGGCGGTGGAGGAGCGCCGGCATGCTCCCGCATTATGACGGGCGCCGGAGCCGGCGGGGTGCCCCGCAGGGCTCGCGCTAGCAGGCCAGGCAGACGCGCTGGATGGTCGCGATCAGCCGGTCGAGGTCGAACGGCTTCGCGAGGGCGGCCGCCGCGGCGAGGTCGTCGACGCCGCGGCCGAGCGACGCCGAGAGCACGATCGTCGGGATCGGCGCGAGGCGCGGGTCCCGGCGCTTCACCTCCAGGAACGTCCGGCCGTCCATGACGGGCATCGAGAGGTCGAGCAGGATCAGGCAGGGCGCCGGGTGCGCGTCCAGCTCGGCGAGCGCCTCGCGGCCGTCCCCCGCGCACGCGACCTCGTACCCCCGATGCTCCAGCAGCTCGGCGAGCGCGTCTCGGAGCGCCGGATCGTCGTCGACGAGCAGGATGCGAGGGAGCGAGGCCACGGCTGCTCGAACGGTGAGCACGCCGACCCCGCCAGGGAACCCCGATTGCGCAGTCGGACCCCAAAGGGGCTCCAGCCGCGCGAATCCGGCGGGGCGGGTCCGCTCGCGCCGTTGACGGCCGGCGACGGGCGCGAGTAAGCATCGACCCGGGGTGACGGCGCACTTGCCCCGCGGCGAGCGTCGCTCAGCTCATCACCTCCACCTCGACATCCCTCCACCGGAGACCTGCAACCATGGCCGAGCGCGAGGCGAGCACGTCGTCGAGCGCGGTGCACGGGCGCGCGCCGCCCCCGCACGTCGCGCTGGCCGAACGGGGCGTCTCGATCGGGCTCCGCTGGAGCGGCGTCGAGGGCGCCGGAAACCAGATCCTCGCCGCGAAGCTGGAGTGCGGGCCGAAGCGGGCGCGCCTCGTCCGGCTCTGGCGCCCGTTCACCGACGCGCCCGGTCGCCGGGACGTCGCGGCGCGCTTCGCGACCTGGCTCGCGGACGAGGTGCGCTGGGCCGAGGGGGCGCTCGTGGTCGGGGTCGACTTCGCGCTCTCGCTCGCCGAGACGCACCTGCGCCAGCTCGGGCTCCTGCGCCAGGGGCTGCGCGGCCCGACCGTCCTCGGCCGCCACCTGCACGATCGGTTCGTCGGGCAGGGGGGCGACTTCACGGAGGCCGCCGGGCGCTTCCGCGCGGAGGTCGGGCGCGAGCGGCCGCGGGCGACGGACTGCTACCGCGGCGAGCTCTACCTCCCCACGAGCGCGCGGACCCACCGCCAGACCTTCTTCGGCCTGTGCGCGATGGCCCACGTGCAGGCCGTGTTCCCGCCGTGGGACCGCCCCGCCGCCGGCAAGCCGAGCATCGTCGAGGTGCGGCCGGGGCACGTCGCGCGGGCGCTGCTCGGCGTGTGCAGCTACCGCGACGACGACCGCGACGGCGTCGCGCGGGCGTCCGCGCGCGCCGGGATCCTCCGGACCCTGCGGACCGCCGCGCACGTGGAGTTCGAGATGGAGCAGGCGGCGCAGATCGTGGAGGACGGGCACGGCGACCACCTCGACGCGGTCCTCTCCGCGACCGCCGCCGCGGCCGCGTGGGGCGACGACTTCCACGGGGTCCCGTCGAACGTCCCCCGGTCCGAGGGGTGGATCCACTCCATCCCCGAGGAGCCGTGGCGGTGACCCGCGCGCGGGGCGCGCCGGCGGCCCGCGGCGCGGAGGTGGAGGAGCGGCTCCGCGAGGTCCACCGCGACATCGCCGCGTTCCGGCCGAGGGGCTTCGGCCCGCCGGTCCACGGTCCGGCGGTGGCGAGCCGCATCTTCCTGCTCGGCCAGGCGCCGGGGCCCCACGAGGCACGGCTCGGGAGGCCGTTCGCCTGGACCGCCGGGAAGACGCTGTTCCGCTGGCTCGAGCGGGCGACCGGGGCGGACGAGGAGCAGGTGCGCGCGCGGATCTACATCGCCGCGGTGGCCCGCTGCTTCCCCGGGAAGACGACGGGCGGCGGCGACCGCGTCCCGACCCCGGCGGAGTGCGCGCTCTGGCGGGAGTTCATCGCGCGGGAGATCGAGATCCTCCGCCCTCGCCTCGTCCTCCCGGTGGGACGGCTCGCGATCCAGGAGGTGCTCGGCCGCGCCGAGCCGCTCGCCGGCGTGATCGGGCGGGCGGAGCGGACCGAGTTCCACGGGGTGGAGGTCGACGTCATCCCGCTCCCGCACCCCTCGGGCGCGTCCACCTGGTTCAAGGTCGAGCCCGGCCGCACGCTGCTCGAGGACGCGCTCCGCCTGGTGGCCGCTCACGAGGAGGTGCTGCGGACGTTCCGGAGGGCGCCGGTGAGGCTGCGCCAGGCCGGGGCGGCGCTCGCCGTCGCGCTGGCGGCGGCCTGCGCCCACGCCCCGCCGCCCGGGCAGGCGCCGCCGGAGCGCGGGCGCGAGGCTCCGCCCGCGGGGCGGGGCGAGCTCGGGCTCGCGAGCTTCTACGGGGCGAGGTTCCACGGCCGCAGGACGGCGAGCGGGGAGCGCTACGACATGCACGCGCTCACCTGCGCGCACCCGACCGCGCCGTTCGGGACCCGGCTGCGCGTCACCGAGCTCGAGGGCGGCCGGTCGGTCGTCGTGACCGTGACCGATCGAGGGCCGTTCGCGCGGGGCCGGATCGTGGACGTCTCGCTCGCCGCCGCGCGGAAGCTCGGGATGGTCCGGCGCGGGCTCGTGCAGGTGCGGGTCGAGCGCGCGCCGGAGTGACGGCGGGCGGGCGGTCGCGCGGCGTCAGCGCTGGGCCGCGGTGGCCCCCGCGCGGATCGCGGAGATCGCGGCGCCGTAGTCCTTCTGCCCGAAGACCGCCGTCCCCGCGACGAGCACGTTCGCGCCGGCGGCCGCGACGGTCGCGGCGGTGTCCGGCTTGACGCCGCCGTCCACCTCGATCTCGAGCCCGGGGTTCCGCTCCGCCGCGAGGGCCCGGAGGTCGACGAGCTTCCGGGTGCAGGCGTCGATGTAGCGCTGTCCGCCGAACCCGGGGTTCACCGTCATCACGAGCACCATCTCGCAGTCCCCGATGACCCACTCGATCGCGGAGAGGGGCGTCGACGGGTTCAGGGCGATCGCGGGGCGCGCGCCGGCGGCGCGGATCGCCTGCAGCGTCCGGTGGAGGTGCGGCGAGACCTCCGCGTGCACGGAGACGAGGTTGGCCCCCGCCTTGGCGAACGCCTCCACGTACCGCTCCGGCTCGACGATCATGAGGTGGACGTCGATCGGGAGCTTCGTGACCTTCCGGACCGCCTCGACCACGAGCGGGCCGATGGTGATGTTCGGGACGAACCGGCCGTCCATCACGTCGACGTGGATGAGGTCCGCGCCCGCCGCCTCGACGGCGCGGACCTCCTCGGCGAGCCGGCCGAAGTCTGCGGAGAGGATCGACGGCGCGATGCGGATGGGGAGCGGCATGCGGGCACAGTCTAGACTCGCCGCGCCCGCCTGGCGACCGGTTCGGCGCGGACCCCGCCGCGCCGTTCAGGACCGTTGACAAGCTCGGTCGAGCGACGATCAATCCCTCGCATGCCCACCCTCGGCTCGAAAGACCTCCAGCGCGTCCCCCTGTTCTCCTCGCTCAGCGAGAAGGATCGGGACTTCCTCGCCCAGCACCTGGACGACGTGACCTTCCCCGCCGGCCAGCAGCTCATCCACGAGGGCCGGAGCAACCACACGTTCTTCGTCATGCGCGAGGGCGAGGTGGAGGTCCTCGTCGGCGAGAAGCCGCTGCGGCGGCTCGGCGCCGGCGAGTTCTTCGGCGAGATCAGCATGGACCAGCATGTGCCCGCGACGGCCACGGTGGTGGCCGCGACGCCGATCCGGGCGTACGTGATGAGCCACACCCAGTTCCGGGCGGTGAAGGGGAACGAGCCGCTTCTGCTCCGGCTCCGGACCGCGATCATCGAGCGGCTGCTCGCGAACCGCAGACCGGGCTGAGCCCCCTCTCCCCGATCTTCTCCCCGCTTCGCGGGGGCGAGGGGGAGACAGCGCCTATCCGCTCACGAGCCGGACCGCGTAGAACCCGTCGGTGCCGTGGCGGTGGGGGAGGGTCAGGAGCTCGCCGGCGGGCGTGAGGACGTCCGCGGGGAAGCCCGGCGCAGGCGGGGCGCGGCGGAGGCCCGCCGCGATCGCGGCGGCCGCGATCGCGGGGCCCTCGGCGCGGGACAGGGAGCAGACGGAGTAGGTGGTCGGCGCCCCCGCCCGCGCGTACGGCGCCATGGCTCGCAGGATCTCGAGCTGCAGCGTGGCCATGCGCTCGAGGTCGCCCGGCGCGCGGCGCACCTTCAGCTCGGGGTGGCGCCGGAGCGTGCCGAGCCCCGCGCACGGCGCGTCGACGAGCACCGCGTCGAAGCTCCCCTCCTCGAGCCCGGGGATCGGCCGCGTCGCGTCGGCGCAGACGACGCGCACCGCGGCGCCGCGCCTCCGGGCCTCCTTCGCGAGCTCGTCCGCCTTGCGCGGGTGGAGCTCGATCGCCACCACCTCCGACCCGGGGCCGAGCAGCTCGGCGAGGTGGAACGCCTTGCCGCCGGGCGCCGCGCAGACGTCCAGCACCCGCGCCGCGCGGCCGCGCAGCTCACCGGCGGCGTAGAGGGTCACGAGCTGCGCCGCCTCGTCCTGGATCTGGAAGGGGAGCCCCGCCGCCGCCCGCGCGACCGCGGCCACCGAGCCGCCGGCGAGGACGACGCCGTCCGGCGAGCGCGGGGCGGGCGAGGCCTCGAGCCCCGCGGCGCGGAGCCGCGCGAGCAGGCCGTCGCGGTCCGGCGAGCGCAGGCAGAGCGGCGCCGGCCCGTTCATCGCCCGCGCGAGCGCCAGCGCCTCGTCCGGGCCGAACCACGCGACCCACTCCTCGGCGAGCCAGCGCGGGAGCGCCTCGGCGGCGGCGACGTGCCCCGCGGGATCGGCCGCGAGCGCCGGCGGAGGAGCGGGCGCCGGCGCCCGCGCGAGCGAGCGGAGGACCGCGTTCACGTAGCCGGCGGCGCGGCCGTGGTCGACCGCCTTCGCGAGCGCGACCGTCTCCCCGACGGCGGCGTGGGCGGGGGTCCCGAGGTGGAGGAGCTGGTAGGCGCCGAGCCGCAGGGCCACGCGCGCGGTGGGATCGAGCTCGGCGAGCGGGCGGCGCGAGTGCGGCGCGAGCGCCGCGTCGAGGGCGAGCGCGCGCCGGAGCGCGCCGTAGACGAGCTCGGTCGCGAGCCCCGCCTCGCGCGGGTCGACCGCCCCGGCCTGGGACAGGGCCGCGTCGAGCGCGCGCGACGCGTACGCGCCGCCCGTCTCGACCCGGAGCAGGACCTCGAACGCGATCTTCCGGGCGGGCGTCGCGCTCATGAGCCGAGGAGGCACGCGTCGGTCCGGAGCCCGTTGAGGAACGCCAGCGCGTCCTGCGGCGCGCGGCCCTCGAGCTGCAGCCGCCCGACGAGGAGCGCGGTCCCGCCGCCGCACGCGACGACGAGCCCGCGGGCGGATCGCCGCCCGGCGCCGGGAGGGCCCTCCGCGACGCCCTCCGGCGCGGCCTCGAGGAGCTTGACCGTCTTGCCCTCGAGGGTCGTCCAGGCGCCGGGCCAGGGCTGGAAGCCGCGGAGCCGCGACGCGACGCGCGCGGCGGGCGCGGACCAGTCCACGCGACCGTCGTCCTTCGTGAGCAGCGGCGCGAGCGTCGCGCGGGTCCCGTCCTGTCGCACGGGGACGAGCCCGCCGCGCGCGAGCCCCGCGAGCGCCTCGGCGAGGGCGTCGCCGCCGAGCGCGGCGAGCCGCGGCGACAGCGACTCGGCCGTGTCCGAGGGGCCGATCGGGAGGACGCGCTGGAGGAGCACGTCCCCCGTGTCGAGCCCCTCGTCCATCTGCATGATCGAGACGCCGGTCTCGGCCTCGCCGTCGGCGACCGCCCACTGGATCGGGGCGGCGCCCCGGTACCGGGGCAGGAGCGAGCCGTGGACGTTCAGGGCGCCGTGCGGCGCGAGCTCGAGCAGGTCCCGCCCGAGGATCCGGCCGTACGCGGCGACGCAGACGACGTCGGGGCGGAGCGCGGAGAGCTCGGCCGCGAGCGTCCCGTCCCGGACCTTCTCGGGCTGGAGGACCGGGACCCCGTGCGCGCGCGCCCACGCCTTGGTCGCCGGCTCCCGCAGCGCGTGTCCGCGTCCGGCCGGGCGATCCGGCTGCGCCACCACCGCGACGAGCTCGTGGCCGACGCGCGCGAGCGCCTCGAGCGAGGGGACCGCGAACGCGGGCGTTCCCATGAAGACGACGCGCATGACCGGACTCTATAGCGCGAGTCTTCCCCCTATTCGACCGCGGCGAGCACGAGGTCGCACAGGTGCGTCCCGGTGTCCTCGCGGGGGATCGCCGCGCCGCACGCGACGGCGGCAGGGCCGGAGCGGGCCGCGAGGAGCGCGCCCCCGAGGTCCACGCCCGCCGCGTCGGCGGCCTCGGCCGTCACGCCGTCGACGACGGCCCCCGCCTGCTCGGTCGGCCCGTCGCGGCCGTCGGACCCGGCCGCGAGGACCGCGGCGGGCAGCCCCGAGATCGAGAGCGCGGCGAGGAGCGCGAGGTGCTGAGCGCGGCCGCCCTCCGGCGCGCGCGCCGTGGGCGGGATGGCGATGGTCGGCTCGCCTCCGATCGCCAGGAGCCGCCGGGCGCCACCGGCGTGGGTGCGGACCCACGCGGCGAGGCGCACGGCGACCGCCCGGACGTCGCCCTGGAGCGGGGCGGGCTCGACCTCGACGGCGAACCCGAGCGCCCGGGCCTCCTCGCCCGCCGCTCGCGCGAGATCGACCGGTCCGGCGAGGAGGTGGTGCACGACCCCGGCGAGGCGGGGATCGCCGGGCTTGGGCGTCTCGGGGAGCTCGCCGCGCACGCCCGCCTCGAGCCGCGCCGCCACCGCGGCCGGGAGGGTCGCGCCGCGCTTGCGGACGAACCCGAGCGCGTCGGCGAAGGTCGTCGGATCGGGGGCGAAGGGTCCGGAGGCGATCGTCGAGAGGTCGTCACCGGGGACGTCGGACAGGACGAGCACCCGGAGCTCCGCAGGCGCGAGGCGCGCCGCGAGCTGACCGCCCTTCAGCCGGGAGAGGTGCTTGCGGAGCGCGTTCAGCTCGCCGATGGTCGCCCCCGCGCGCATGAGCGCCGCGGCCGCCTCGACCTTCTCCTCGAACGTGATCCCCTCGGCCGGCGCGACCGCGAGCGCGCTCCCGCCGCCGGAGACGAGCGCGAGCGCCGGGACCCCCGGGTTCCGGGCGGCCCAGGCGAGGACCTCGTCCCCGGCCGCCGCCGAGCCGCGGCTCGGCCGCGGGTGTGAGCCCACGACGACCCGTGCGCCCGGCAGCGACGTTCGCCCACCCTCGGGCACCACGCACAGCGGGTCCGTCGCGCGGACCCCGAGCACGTCGAGGGCGGCCTCCGCCATCGTCAGCGCGGCCTTTCCGATGGCGAGGACCCGCACCGGCCCGGGCGGCATCGGCGCCGTCCCGAGGGCCGCCCGCACGAGCGGGGCCGCCTGGGTGCGCCTGAGCGCGCCGCGCCAGATCGACTCCAGGGCCGCCGCCAGCTCACGACGCGTTTCCGTCATCTCGCCCTCGCGCTAGAATCCGAAGCTCGAAAGGGGAGCATCGCATGAGCGAGGCATCCGCCGCAGCGGGGACGTCGCCCGTGTCGCGCCGCCATTACCTCGTCGACCGGGGCTTCCAGCTCAAGTACGCGCTCGTGATGGCGGCGGCGGGGCTCCTCGTCGCGGGGGTGTTCGGGCTGTGGTTGCACCAGGCGCACGTCCAGGCGACGTCGCTCCTCGCGCCCGACCCGGAGACGCGCGCGCTCGTGGAGCGGAGCGATCGGCTGCTGCTCGCCGCGTTCGTGGCCATCGCGGCGCTGCTCGCGACCGCGCTCGGCCTCCTCGGGGTCGTCATCACCCATCGGGTCGCGGGGCCGGTGTACGTGATGGGACACTACCTGCGCGTCCTCGCCGCGGGCCGCTTCCCCAGGATGCGCACGCTCCGGCGGAGCGACGAGCTGAAGACCTTCTTCCGCACCTTCATCGAGGCGGTGGACCTGATGAAGGTCCGCGAGGCCCGCCACACCGCGCTCCTCGAGGACGCGCTCCGGCGGATGCGTGCCGCCGTCGCCGTCGCCCCGGACCTCGCGCCGGCCATCGAGGCGCTCGCGCGGGCGGCGCAGGAGCGCCGCGCCGCGCTCGCCCAGGACGACCTCGAGCTCACCCCCGTCTCGGTGCCCGCACCGCGGCAGCAGACCGGATCCAGGTAGGAGAACCCATGCGCAAAGTCGCGATCGTCGCCACCTGCTACCTCCTCGCCGCCTGCGGCAACCCCACCGACCCGGAGGGCTGGGCGAAGCGCGCCGCCGGCCGGAGCAGGATGGACGAGAAGCTCCAGGCGCTCGCGGAGGTCCGCAAGGCGCCCGGCGACCGGAAGGCGGCCGTGCCCGCCCTCGTCGAGATCCTGAAGCAGGCGCCGCGCGCCCGCGGCCAGGCCGCCGTCGCGCTCGGCGAGATCGGCGATCCCGCGGCGGTGAAGCCGCTCATCGCCGCGCTCGACGACAAGAGCCAGGACCGCGACACCCTGGACGCGAAGCGGTTCATCGCGGACGCGCTCGGGATGCTCCGCGCGAAGGAGGCCGTCCCGGCGCTGAAGGAGCTGGTGACGTCGCCGGACGGGTACCTGCAGGTCGCCGCGGTGGACGCGCTCGGGCGCATCGGCGATCCGGCCGCGATCGAGACCCTCGTCGGCGTGGCCACCGGCCCGAAGGTCGAGCCGTTCACCGCGAAGAAGGCGCTCCTGGCGCTCGGGCGCATCGGCGACCCCCGCGCCGCCCCCGCGGTCCTCAAGATGCTGTTCGAGGAGCGCCCGGGGGTGTCGTTCTTCCCCGAGGCGGCGTTCGCGGTGTCCCAGATCGGCCGCCCGATGGCGCCGTCGCTCCTCGCGATCCTCGAGGGCAAGGACGCGGCGCTCGCGAGCTGGGCGAAGGAGCGCGGCGTCGTGCAGGGCGCGCTCTACGCGAAGTCGGCGCAGCTCCTGGGCGACGTCGGTGGCAACGACGCGGTCCCCGCGCTGCTCGGGAAGCTCTCGTACCGGGACGCCGATCCCGGGGTCGAGCTGTACGTGCGGGTGCTCGCCGCCGAGTCGCTCGGCCGCATGCGGGCGAAGGAGGCGGTGAGGGCGCTCGGCGACCTCGTCGCGAAGGAGCGCGACCCGAACGTCCGCGACCGGTTCTGCGACGCGCTCGTGCGCATCGGCGATCCCGCCGCGCTCCCGGCGCTCAAGCTCGCCGCCGGCGCCGGCGGGTGGGACCTGCGGGAGGGGCCGCTCGCGGCGATCTCGCGCCTCGGCGCCGCCGGGGACCGGCCCTTCGTCGAGGCCGCGCGCGCGAAGGACTGCGCGAGCAAGTGCGCGCCCGCCGTCGAGGCGGCGTACGCGGGGATGCTCGCGCGGCTCGACGCCGCGAAGACCTGCGGCGACGCGGCGTGCTGGGCGGGCAAGCTCGCGGACGCGAGCGCCGCCGTCCGCGATCGCGCCGCGCTCGAGCTCGGGCGCGCCGGCACGGCCGCGGCCGCCGCCGCGCTCGGCGACGCGATCGTCCGCCCGGTCTCCGACCCGACGGAGCTCGCGGCCCGCTACCACGCGGTCCTCGCGCTCGGCTGGATCGCCGGACGCGAGCAGATCGGCGCCGCGGGCGCCCCCGTCGCCGCCAAGATCGACGCCATGATCGCCGCCGACCGCGGCCGCACCCTCACCGCCGGAGTGGACGAGGACGCGTTGCGGCTCGCGACGCGGCTGCGGCGGGGCGCGTCCGAGAAGTAGCGCGCGCAGCGGCGGCCGCCGGATGAGGCGGCCCCGACCCCTATCGCTTCGGCTCGTCCTTCGGGGGCGCCGGCCGCGCCCACGCGCTCGGCAGGACGTTGAACGGCAGCAGCTTCGCGAGCAGCGGGAGGAGCAGCATCCCGCCGGGGGCCGCGAAGATCGCGAGCGCCGGGACCGCCTTCGCGAGGTCGATGAGCTGGGAGCGGACCTTCCTGCGCTCCTCCGCCGTCAGCTTCGCGCCCGACGCGGCGCGCGCGAGCAGCTGCCCGAGCTCGCCCGTCTGCCTGATCTCCGCGACGATCGCGCCGAGGTTCTCCGACACGGCGGTGGACACGCGCTCGACCACCGCGTCGGTCGCGGCGCCCCACTCGCCCGCGAGCGCCTGCCAGTCGATGCCGCCGCCCTGGAGCGCCTCGAACCAGACCTGGTGATCGCCGTGCTGCGCGGCCGCCTCGACGCGCGCCGCGGCGAGCGTCGCCGTGTCGAGCTCCGACGCCTCCACGAACGCCTCGACGTACCGGGCGGAGCCGTCGCCGGCGAGGCCCGCGCGCAGGCGGGCGAGGAGCACCTGCTCGACGAGGAACGGCCGGAGGCGGGCGGGGGCCGCCGCCGCGATCGCGCCGGCCGGGCGCGGCGCGGCGAGGGCCGCGCGGGCCTCGCGCGCCGCGGCGCGCGAGACGCCGAGCTGCGCGAGCTGGCGCTGCCGGACGGCGCGGGCGCGCTCGTCGGCCTGCTCGTCCGCCGCGACCAGGCCCGCGACCGCCTCGACGAGGAGCACCGTCTCGCGGTCGGCGAACTCCGCGTGCTGCGCGAGCGCGTCGGGATCGACGCGGCCGTCGCGGAGGAACCCCATCGCGATCCGGACGAGCCGGCGCCTCAGCACCGCGACGAGCCCCGGGTGCAGCGGCAGGCCGAGGATCGGATCGCCCGGCGGGTGGAACCGCTGGGCCAGCACCCGCTCCGCCGCGTCGAGCGCGTCGGTGACGTCGCGCTCCTCCACCGCGACCGGCATCACCGGGACCGCCTCGAGCGCGGCGCCCACCTCCCCGACGGCGGCGGCGAGGAAGGCCGCGATCTCGACGCGACGTCGCGCGCGGTCGAACGGGACGCTGCGCAGCACGGTGAGGTCGAGGAGGACGCCGACGTGCCCGCGCACCTCGTCGAGGAAGGTCGCCGTCGCGCCCGCGGCCGCGGTGTCGAGCCGGCGGAGCCGGAGCGATCGGGTGACGAGCAGCCGCGCGGCCGGCGCGAGGTCGTCGCTCGACTCCCCGGCGACGCGGACGTCCGGCGGGAGGCGCGCGAGCGCGGCCGCGGGATCGTGGCCGTCGAGCTCGGCCGTGACGAGCGCGTCCAGCCAGCCTCTGTCGATGGGGGGTCTCGTCGTCACGCTGCGTCCCAGTGGAGTCTAGCCCGAAGGAGACGGCCATATCCTCAGGGGGGGCCGGCGTCCAAGACAAATGGGCCGGCTCCTCTCGGAGCCGGCCCGCGTGTCACGAGGCCGCGCCGCGGCCGCGTGGAATCCTTGTTACTTCGCGATCTTGACCCGGGCCTTCTTCTCCTCGGGCTCGGGCTCCTCGGGAGCGGGGACCGAGACCGGCGCGCGCCGGATCCCGAACTTCTCGAAGAGCCGCCCCTCGATCTGCTGGAGGATCTCGGGGTGCTCGCGCAGGAACGCCTTCGCCTGCTCGCGCCCCTGGCCGATCCGCTCGCCGCCGAAGCTGAACCAGGTGCCGCTCTTGTCGACGATGTTCTCCTGCGCGGAGAGATCGAGGACGTCGCCCTCCCGGCTGATCCCGTGGCCGTACATGATGTCGAACTCGACCTCCTTGAACGGAGGCGCGACCTTGTTCTTCACGACCTTCACGCGCGTGCGGTTGCCGATGACCGCGTCGCCGTCCTTGATGGCGCCGATGCGGCGGATGTCGAGCCGCTGCGAGGCGTAGAACTTGAGCGCGTTGCCGCCCGTCGTCGTCTCCGGGTTCCCGAACATGACGCCGATCTTCATCCGGATCTGGTTGATGAAGATGACGATGCACGCGGACTTCGAGATGGTGCCGGTGAGCTTGCGCAGCGCCTGGCTCATGAGCCGGGCCTGCAGGCCCATGTGCGCGTCGCCCATCTCGCCCTCGAGCTCCGCCTTCGGGACGAGCGCGGCGACCGAGTCCACGACGAGCACGTCGATGGCGCCGGAGCGGACGAGCGTCTCGGTGATCTCGAGGGCCTGCTCGCCCGTGTCGGGCTGCGAGATGAGGAGGTCGTCCGTCCTCACGCCGAGCTTGCGCGCGTAGCCCACGTCGAGCGCGTGCTCCGCGTCCACGAACGCCGCGATGCCGCCCTTCTTCTGGGCCTCCGCGATGGCGTGCAGCGCGAGGGTCGTCTTGCCGGAGGACTCCGGCCCGTAGATCTCGATGACGCGGCCGCGGGGGAGGCCGCCGACGCCGAGCGCGATGTCGAGCGACACGGACCCCGTGGACACCGCCTCGACGTCCTTGACGAGCGCCTCCTCGTTGCCGAGGCGCATGATCGATCCCTTGCCGAAGGCCTTCTCGATGGTCGAGACGGCCAGGTCGATCGCCTTCTCCTTCTCCGGTGCGACGGGCATCGTGGTTCCTCTCCTTGCGGGGGCCGCCTCGGCGTGCCCCGGCGTCTGTCGTGCGCGGTCTCGTTCGTACCAGCCGCCCCTGACACGGGCGCGGCTGCGCGCCTGAACGCATGGATACTGAACGGATGAGCGGACGTCAAGCAACCGGCCGGCCGCCGGGGCCGTGACCTAGGCCTGCGCGCCGCCGCCGCCGACGAGGAACTCGCCGGGATCGAGCCCGAGCCGCCGGACGGCCTCGTCCCAGCGCTTCTCGAGGGGGATGTCGAACACCAGGTCGCTCGAGAGGGGCATCGGCACCCAGCCGCCGGCCGCGATCTCGCTCTCCGCCTGCATCGGCGCCCAGCCCGCGTACCCGAGCAGCAGCACGAACGGGCGCGGCGTCGGGCCCCGCACGAGCGCCTCGAGGAGCTCGCGAGAACCGCCGAGGGCGAGCTCGTCGCCGACCACCACCGCGCCCTCGAGGTCGACGCCCGCGCCGGCGCGGAACAGGATCCACAGCCGCTCCGGCTGCACCGGTCCGCCGACCAGGACGACGCCTTCTCCCCGGCCCGACGCCTCCGCGTCGCGCCGCAGCCCGTCGTCGATGCCGCCGAGCACGTCCTTCACCGTGAGGGGGGCCGGGCGGTTCACGACGAAGCCGAGGGCGCCCTCGCCGTGGTGCTCGGCCATGAGGACGAGCGATCCGGCGAAGTTCGGGTCCGCGAGCGCGGGGGCCGCGACGAGGAAGCCCGGGGCGAGGCCGGCGGGGACGGGCCGAGACGGCATGGCTCTTCTTTCTCGCGGTCCGGCCCCGGGCGCAAGCGCACGCGATGCGGAGACCGGAGAGGGGGGCGGGCGCGCGACGCTCCCCTCGCCCCCGCAAGGCGGGGGAGAGGTCAGGGAGAGGGGGGACGCCGGAGGCTCAGCCGGGGGCCGGGGCGCCGAGCGCGACGCGCGCGATCGCCTCGTAGCGGGGACCGCGCGGCGAGAGGTGCGACTCGAACAGCACGAGCTCGGTCGCGCGCCACGGCGCCGGCTCCGTCTGCGCGACGCCGGCGAGCGCGCCCGCGAGGCCGGGCGCTCCCCGGCTCTCCCGCGCTCGGCCGAGCGTCAGGTGAGGGGAGAACGGTCGATCCTCCGGCGGGAAGCCGAGCTTCGCGAGGCGCGCGCCGACGGCCGCGACGAGCGCCGCGAGCGCGGCGAGGTCCCCGTCGAGGCCCGCCCAGAGGACGCGGGGGCGGCGCGCGTTCGGGAACCCGCCCGCGCCGCGCACCGCGAGCGCCAGCGGCCGGGCGCCGGCGGCGGCGGTCCGCAGCGCCTCCTCGACGCCGGCGACCCGCTCGTCGGGCACGGCGCCGAGGAACTGCAGCGTGAGGTGGACGTTCTCGGGCCGGACCCAGCGGATGTCCTCGCCGGCGCGCCCGGCGCCGCGCCGCAGCTCGTCCTCGAGCGCGGCCAGCCTGCGGCGGACCGCTTCCGGGGGCTCGAGCGCGACGAAGAGGCGGCGGGCGGGCACGCCCCCGATCTACCCCAGCGGGGCCGGGCTCGCGAGCTTCGAGGCGGGCTCCGGCGCGGTCCCCGGCGGGCGCGCGGCGGCGCCGCTCACTCGACCGTGACGCTCTTGGCGAGGTTCCTCGGCTGGTCCACGTCGGTGCCCTTCAGGTCGGCCACGTGGTACGCGAGGAACTGGAGCGGGATGATCGAGAGGAGCGGCGCGAGCAGCGGCGGCGCCGGCGGGATCGGGAGCGCCACCTCGGCGAGGCTCGCCGCGTGCGTGTCGCCCTCGGACACGACCGCGTAGACGTGGCCGCCGCGGGCGCGGACCTCCTCCATGTTCCCGAGCGTCTTCTCGTACGCGGGCTCGCGCGTCGCGAGGACGATCACCGGCATCTGCTCGTCGATGAGCGCGATGGGGCCGTGCTTCATCTCGCCGGCGGCGTACCCCTCCGCGTGGATGTACGAGATCTCCTTCAGCTTGAGCGCGCCCTCGAGCGCGACCGGGTACTGCGCGCCGCGCCCGAGGAAGAGGACGTCCCGCGCCGCCGCGCAGCGCTTCGCCATGGGCATGACCGCCGCCTCCTGGCGGATCATCTGCTCCATCCAGGAGGGCACGTGCCGGAGCGCCTCGAGGTGCTCGCGCGCGGCCTCGGCGGAGAGCGTGCCGCGCGCGCGCCCGAGCTGCACGGCGAGGAGGAAGAGGGCCGCGAGCTGGGTGGTGTACGCCTTCGTGGAGGCGACGCCGATCTCCGGGCCGGCGCGGGTGAGGAGCGTGCCGCCGTCGCACTCGCGCGAGATCGCCGAGCCGACCACGTTGCAGATCGCGAACGCCTTCGCGCCGCGCTCCTTCGCGACCTTCACGGCGGCCAGCGTGTCGGCGGTCTCGCCGGACTGCGACACGGCGAGGCAGAGGACCTTCTCCGAGACGAGCGGGTCGCGGTTCCGGAACTCGCTCGCGAGCTCGACCTCCACCGGGACGCGCGCGAGCGCCTCGATCATGAGCCGCCCGGAGAGCCCGGCGTGCCAGGAGGTGCCGCACGCGACGATGACGACGCGCTCGAGCGAGCGGGCGTACGCCTCCGGGAGCTCGATCCCGTCGAGGGTGACGTTCCCCTGCTCGAGGGAGCCGCGCCCGCGGATCGTGTCGGCGACCGCGCGCGGCTGCTCCCAGATCTCCTTGTGCATGAAGTGCTTGTGGCCGTCCTTCTCGGCGGCCACCGCGCTCCACTCGATCCGGCGCGGCGGCCGCGTCACGGGCTCGCCGCTCCGCCCCTGGATCGTGATCCCCTGCGCGGTGAGCACCGCCAGCTCGCCCTCCTCGAGGTAGCTGACGTCGCGCGTGTGCTCGAGGATCGCCGGCACGTCCGAGGCGAGGAAGCTCTCGCCCACCCCGTACCCGACCACGAGCGGGGAGGCGTTCTTCGCCGCGACGATCTCGTCCGGCCGCTTCTCCGAGACGACCGCGATCGCGTACGTGCCCTTCACCTGGGCGAGCGCGGTGCGCACGGCCGCCTGCAGGTCGCGGGCGCCCGCGTCGAGCGCGTCCGCGATGAGGTGGGCGAAGATCTCGGTGTCCGTCTCGGACGCGAACCGGTGGCCGCGGCCGGTCAGGGCCGCCTTCAGCTCGAGGTGGTTCTCGATGATCCCGTTGTGCACGACCGCGACGCCGCCGTAGGCGTGCGGGTGGGCGTTCTCGTCGGAGGGGCGGCCGTGCGTCGCCCAGCGGGTGTGCCCGATGCCGGTGCAGCCCGGGACGGGGGAGTCCTTCAGCAGCCCGACGAGGTTCTGGAGCTTCCCCTTCGCGCGCTTCACGACCAGGCCGGACGGGCCCACGACCGCGACGCCGGCCGAGTCATACCCGCGGTACTCGAGCTTCCGGAGCCCGCCGACGATGAGGTCCACGCACTGGCGCGGCCCGATGTAACCGACGATTCCGCACATGGTCCGCGCCTTTTACCACGGGGGGCGCCCGCGGCCGCTAGCCCGCCTGCCTGGACGGCGCGCGCCCCTGGCCCGCCGATCCGGGCGCACGTCCTCCCCGCGCCGGTGCGCTTCGCCTGCTTCTCGGCGTTCCGCCGGTCCACCCAGCCCTCCTTCGTCACCTGCCGGGCCCGGCCGAGCGCGAGCGCACCGTCCGGGACGGACTCGGTCACGACCGACCCCGCGGCGATGTAGGCGCGGTCGCCGATCTCGATCGGCGCGACCAGGATCGAGTCCGAGCCGATGAACGCGCCGGCGCCGATGCGGGTCGGGTGCTTCTTCTCGCCGTCGTAGTTGCAGGTGATCGTCCCGGCGCCGATGTTCGCCCCCGCGCCGACGACGGAGTCGCCCAGGTAGGAGAGGTGGTTCGCCTTCGCGCCCTTGCCGAGCACCGTCTTCTTCGTCTCCACGAAGTTCCCGACGTGGGCCTCCTCCTCGATCGTGCTCCCGGGCCGCAGCCGCGAGAAGGGACCGACGATCGCGCGGGCGCCGATCGTGGACTCGTTCACGACCGTGTAGGGGAGGACCGTGACCTGCGCGTCGAGGACCGCGTCGCGCAGGATCACCCCGGCCCCGATCCGGCAGGCGGCGCCCACCCGGGTGCGGCCGAGGAGCCGCGCCCCGGGCTCGATGACCGTGTCGGGGCCGATCTCGACGCCCTCGTCGCAGTCGAACCGGTCGGGGTCCTCGATCGTCACGCCGGCCCGCATGAGGGCGCGGGCGCGGCGCCGGAGCAGCACCTTCGCGGCGCGCGCCAGCTCCTCGCGATCGTTCACGCCGGACGCCTCCTCCGGCGCGACGTCCACGGCCACCGCGCCGTCGCGGCGCGCGGCCATGGCGACGAGGTCCGTCAGGTAGAACTCGTCCTGCGCGTTCTCCGCGTCGATCCGGGCGAGGCCCTTCCAGAGGAACGTCGCGTCCGCGCAGTAGAGGCCCGCGTTCACCTCGCCGATCGCGCGCTCCGCCTCCGTCGCGTCCCGCTCCTCGACGATGCGCGCCGGGCGCCCGCCGGCGTCGCGGACCACGCGCCCGTACCCCCGCGGTGCGTCGAGCGTCATCGTCGCGAACGCGAGCGGCGCGCGGGCGCGGGCGCGGGCCCGCACGACCCGGAGGAGGGTCTCCGTCTCGAGCAGCGGGACGTCGCCGGAGAGGATCGCGACCGGGCCGTCGAAGCCGCGGAGTCCCCGGCGCGCGGCGAGGACCGCGTGCGCGGTCCCGAGCTGCTTCTCCTGGACCGCGAAGCGCAGCGGCGCTCCCGGCAGGGACGCGACGAGCGCGGCCTCGACCGCCTCGGCCTGGTGGCCGACCACCACGACGACCGGGCTCGCGCCCGCGTCGAGCGCGCGCTTCACCGCGTACCAGGCGAGCGGACGCCCACCCATCTCGTGCAGGACCTTGGCCCGGCGCGACTTCATCCGGGTGCCCTTCCCGGCGGCGAGGACGACGGCGGCGAGCGGCGTTCGGGAGCGTGCCATGGTGACGCAGGCTAGGCCGTGCGGCACCCATCATCAAGTACGCGGAAGGGCGCGGCCTCGCCTGGTCCGCGCACGTCGGCGGCGCGCGTCCGACACGGGCGGACGTCCTTCGCGCCGCCGCACGAAGCGGCGTGCACTCACGGTGACCCCCGCCGCGAGTCCCCGGGCCGAGGTTCCCACGTTCACGTGATTATCCGGGCGGCGGCGGGACGGTAAGTAGATGCTCGGAGCGTCGCTCCGACTTCACCCTGCGTGCATCTGCGGGAGCGCCCCCGGTGCACGGGAGACGAACATGGCTCGCCCGACCTCCACCCGCCGCCCGTCGCCGACCCGGCTCGCGCGCGCTGCCGCGCTCTCGCTCTCGCTCGCCGCGGCCTGCGGCGGCGGGAGCACCACCCCGGAGAGCGGTGGCGCGACCTCGCCGTCGCTCCAGTCGGTGTCGGTCACGCCGCTCACGGCGTCGCTCGCGGTCGGCACGGCGCGGCAGTACCGGGCGACCGCCGTCTACTCGGACGGCGCGAAGGTGGACGTGACCGGCTCCGCCTCCTGGGCGTCCACGGACGCCGCCGTGGCGCCGGTGACCTCGCCCGGCGTCGTGAGCGGGCTCGCCGCGGGCTCGGTGACCATCTCGGCGACGTTCTCGGGCGTCACCGGCTCGGCGCCGCTCAGGGTCTCGAGCGCCACGCTGACGTCGATCTCGATCGAGCCGAGCGCCCCCACGATCCCGCTCTCCGTCACCCAGGCCTTCACCGCCACCGGCATCTTCGACGACGGGACCGTGCAGGACCTCACGACCCAGGTGACCTGGACGTCCAGCCTCACGTCGGTCGCGACGATCTCCGGGTCGGGCGTCGCCGCGCCCGTCACGGCCGGGACCACCGCCATCGCCGCCGAGCTCGGCGGCGTCTCGTCCTCGACGCACCCTCACCGTGTCGGACGGGACCCTCGTCTCGCTGAGCGTGTACCCGCCGTCCGCCAGCCTCGCCGCGGGCACGTCCACCGGGCTCTCCGTGACCGGGCTCTTCTCGGACGACACCTCGCAGGACCTCACGGCGTTCGCGACGTGGAGCTCGTCGAACCCCGCGGTGGCGACCGTCTCGGGCTCCACCGAGGTCCTCGTCACCGGCGCCTCGCCGGGCGAGGCCACCGTCACGGCCACGTTCGGCGGGCTCTCGAGCGAGGCCGCGATCACCGTGACGAGCGCCACCCTCGTGTCGATCGCGGTGACCCCGGCCGGCGCGAACGTTCCGCTCGGGCTGGCCGAGTCGCTCACCGCGATCGGGACGTTCACCGACGGGAGCACCCAGGACCTGACGGCCGCCTCGACCTGGACGTCCTCCGACCCGACCATCGCGCAGGTGTCGAACGCGCCGGGATCGGAGGGGGAGGCCACCGCCGTCGCGCTCGGGACCGTGACCATCACCGCGTCGTGCGGCGGCGTCACGGGGAGCGCGCCCTTGACCATCACCTCCGCCACGCTCGTGTCCATCGAGGTCGAGCCCGGAGGCCGCCGAGCTGCCGGCCGGCTACACCCTCCAGTACACCGCGACCGCGACCTACTCGGACACGTCCACCCGGAACGTGACGCTCGAGGTCACCTGGGCGTCGTCGAACCCGGCGGTCGCGACGATCTCGAACGCCGCGGGCACGAGGGGGCTCGCGACGGGAGTCGCCTGGAGCGCGACCCCCGTCGAGCTGACGGCGACGCTCTCGGGCGTCACGGGGTCCACCTCGCTCCTCGTGACGAACACGAAGCTCTCGAGCGTCGCGGTCACGCCGAACCCGTTCTCGGTCGGGGTACGCGCCGCGATCCAGCTCACCGCCACCGGCACGTTCCAGGACGGGACGGTCCTCGACGTCACGCGCCAGTGCGCGTGGTCGTCCTCGAGCCGCGGAACGGCGACCGTCGCGCGGACCGGAGCCGTCACCGGCGCGGCCCCCGGCGCCGTCACCATCACCGCGAAGAAGGGGTCGAAGCAGGGCTCGGCGAGCGGGACGGTGTACTGACGGCGCGGCGGGTGGGGGCGGCCTCGGGAGCCGGCACGGCGGGGGGCCGCGCCGGCTCCCGCGCCGGCCGGAGCAGGGGCCGGCGTGAACGGCTAGGATCGGCGGGTGTTCGACGCGCTGCTCCACGCCCGCACGCTCCGCTCCCGGGACCTCGAGGACCTCGAGTTCTTCGGGGTGGCGGGCGGCCTCGTGCCCTCCGACGACGCGATCTCGTCCGCGTCGGCCGCGGCCGTCCGCGCGGGCTGGCGCGAGGTGGCGCTCGCGGTCCGGCGGCTCCGGCGGGCCGGCCTCGCCGCGTGGGGGGCGGTGGGCATCCACCCGCGCCGGATCCCGCTGCGCGGGCTCGAGGCGCTGCTGTCCGACCTCCCGGCGGCGCTCGGGGGCCCGGAGATCGCGGCGCTCGGGGCGGTCGGGCTCGACGGCGGCGGGGAGCTCGAGGAGCGGGTCCTCTCGCGCCAGCTCGAGCTCGCGCGCGAGCTGCGGCTGCCGGTCGTCGTCGCGACGCCGTGGCGGGGCCGCGAGCGGGTGACCCGGCGCGTCCTCGCGGTGCTGCGCGAGGCCGAGCTCGACCCGGCGCGCGTGCTCGTCACCGGCGCGGACCCGCAGACCGTCCGGCCAATCCGGGCGTGCGGGCACCACGCCGGGCTGTCGCTCAGCGGAGACGGGCTCGACCGCGCGGTGCGGCTCGTCGCGGCGCTCGGCCCGGAGGGCCTCGTGCTCGGCACCGACGCCGGGCTCGCCGGCGGCGACCTGCTGGCGCTGGCGCGCGCCGCGGATCGGCTCTCGAGGGCGGGGCTCTCCGACGCCGTCGTCCGGCGGGTCTGCGGCGGGAACGCGCTGTCGTTCCTCGGGGTGGACGCGGCCGCCCTGCGCGCGCCGCGGCCGCGCCGGCGCTGAGGCGCCGAGCTCAGCGGCCGCGACGGGCGGCGCGCGCCCGCGGTCGAGGCGTCGAGGCGGTGCGCCCCGGGCGCTTCCAGTCGCCGGTCCGGCCGCCCGACTTCTCGAGGAGCTCGACGGCCTCGATCCGCATCCCGCGCTCGTAGCGCTTCAGCATGTCGTACACGGTGAGGCACGCGGCCGACACCGCCGCGAGCGCCTCCATCTCGACCCCGGTCCGGTCCACGGTCCGCACCGTCGCGGTGATCTCGACGCCCCGCGCGCCGGGCTCGGCGGAGACGTCGACGCCGGAGAGGGCGATGGGGTGGCACAGCGGGACGAGGTCGGGCGTGCGCTTCGCGGCCATGATCCCCGCGAGGCGCGCCGCCGCGAGCACGTCGCCCTTCTCGACCTCGCCGCGCCGGAGCCGGCGCAACGTCGCCGGGGCGAGCGCGATGAACCCCCGCGCGACCGCGACGCGCTCCGTGCGAGGCTTCGCGCCGACGTCCAGCATCCGCATGCGAGCCTCAGTCCCAGGTCTCGGTGGCGTGCTCGCCGAGGAAGCGCTCGGCGTCGATCGACGCCTGGCAGCCCGACCCGGCGGCGGTGACCGCCTGGCGGTAGCTCGGGTCGGCGACGTCGCCCGCCGCGAAGACGCCGCGGACGCTCGTCTCGGTGGTCGGCGCCTTCACGGTCACGTACCCCACGTCGTTCATCGCGAGCTGCCCGCGGAAGATGCCGGTGTTCGGCTCGTGCCCGATGCCCATGAAGACGCCCTTCACCGGGAGCTCGCGGGTGGAGCCGTCCTTCGTGCTCTTCAGCCGCAGGCCGGTGACGGCCTTGCCGTCGCCGAGGATCTCGTCGACCGTGGACGAGAGCTGCAGCTGGATCTTCGGGTTCGCGCGGGCGCGGTCGCTCATGATCCTGGAGGCGCGCAGCTCGTCGCGGCGGTGGACGACGTGGACCTTCGTCGCGAACTTCGTGAGGAAGGTCGCCTCCTCCATCGCGGTGTCGCCGCCGCCGATCACCGCGACCTCCACCCCCCGGAAGAAGAAGCCGTCGCAGGTGGCGCACGCCGAGACGCCGCGGCCCTGGTACTGCTTCTCGGAGGGGAGGCCGAGCCACTTCGCCGAGGCGCCGGTCGCGACGATGAGCGCGCTCGCGGTGAGGAGCCGATCGTCCATCCACAGCTGGAACGGCCGCTTCGAGAGGTCCACGCGGGTGACCTCGCCCGGCTCGAAGCGGGTCCCGAACCGCTCCGCCTGCTTCTTCATCCGCTCCATCAGCTCGGGCCCGAGGATCGCCTCGGGGAACCCGGGGAAGTTCTCGACCTCGGTCGTGATCGTGAGCTGCCCGCCCGGCTGGAGGCCCTCGACGAGCACCGGCTTCAGGTTGGCGCGGGCGGCATACAGCGCCGCGGTGTACCCCGCGGGTCCGCTGCCGATGATGACGAGCCTCTCGTTCTGGGCCATGGACGGACGTTCTCCCTGCGAGCTGGACGGGTTTTCTATCCGCTTCGAGCCAGGGTGTCGATCCAAAGGGTTGGGGCCCGCCCGTCGGCGGGATGCGGCGTGCTATGGTCGAGCCCGCATGGATCCGCAGGCGCTGCGCGCGTGCGCGCTCTTCCAGTCGCTCCCGGCCGACCGGCTCCGCCGCATCGCGGACATCGCGACGCACCGCGATCTCCCCGCCGGCGCCATCATCTTCCGCGAGGGGGAGGCGGGCGACGAGATGTACATCGTCGTGGCCGGGCGGGTCCGGATCTCGAAGAACGTCCCCGGCGTCGGCGAGGAGGCGCTCGGGATCCTCGAGCCGGGCAGCCACTTCGGCGAGATGGCGATGATCGACGACTCGCCCCGGTCCGCCGACGCCATCGCGCACTCCGCCTGCGCGCTGGCGGTCGTCCGCCGGGAGGAGCTCGACCAGCTCATGTTCGTCGACAAGGACCTCGCCTACGACCTGCTCTGGACGCTCGTCCGGACCATGGCGGCGCGGCTCCGCGAGACGAACGAGAAGATCAAGGGGTTCTTCGCGATGACCGGCGGCTTCAAGTAGGGAGCCGCGTCGCTACCTGGCGGCCCAGAGGAACAGGCGCCGGTAGGTGTAGAGGAACGGGCGGTCGTCCGGCAGCGCGGCCATGAGCTTCGCCCGGTAGCGATCGAGGAACCTCCCCCAGGTCGGCGCGTCGAGCCGCTTCTGGAAGTCCGTCAGGTACGTGCCGCGCACCCACTCGACCACGTCCTCGCGCGCGGCGAGCCGGTGCGCGTAGACCTCGACCCGGACCCGCTGCTCCGCGAGCCCGAGCCGGAACAGGACGCGCGCGTAGGCCTCCGGCTCCAGCACCGGGCTCTCGCGGACGAACCCGCCGAGCGCCGCCGCGAACTCGGGCTCGCGCGCGACCTCCCGCGCCATCGCGTGCGACGGGTGCGCGTCGTTCACCGGGACCTGGATCGCGAGCTGCCCCCCGGGCGGGAGCAGCGCCGCGAGCCGGGCGAGGAGCGCGGGGTGGTCGGGCACCCAGTGCATCGCCGCGTTCGAGAGGATCACGTCGAACCCGCCCTCGCCGAACGCGCCGAGGTCCCCCTGGCGGAACGAGAGCCCGCCCCCGGCGTGCGCGGCGGCCTTCTCGAGCATGGCCGCGGAGGAGTCGACGCCGACGGTCTCGCGGGCCGCCAGCCGCTCGTGCGCGAGCCGCGTCAGCTCGCCCGTGCCGCACCCGAGATCCACGACGCGCGGCGGCGCGGCGGGCGGCCGGACGAGCGCGAGCAGATCGAGGAAGGGAGCGCTGCGCTCGGTGCGGAATTTTCCGTACTGGTAGGGGTTCCAGACGTCGCGAGAGCCGGGCAAAGCCGTTGACCTCCCCGCCGATTTGGCGGAAATTCCCCCGGTTCACCATCCCTCCACCGGAGCCCCATGTCCATCCGTCCCGTCGTGTTCGCCGTCGCGCTCGTCGCCGCGGCCGGTTGCCAGGCGCCGCGCCCCGCGGGGCAGGCCCAGCAGAAGCAGGATCCGTCCGCGGCGGTCGCCCGCATCGGCACGCAGACCGTCACCGCCGGCGAGCTCGACGAGAGCATCAAGAAGGAGCTCGCCCAGCTCGACCAGCAGTACCAGGAGCAGCGCTACCAGCTCCGCAAGCAGGCGCTCGACAACCTCCTGCGGCGCCGCGCCTTCGAGGCGAAGGCGAAGCAGAAGAACGTCACGACCGAGGAGCTCGTCACGAAGGACATCGCCGACAAGATCGCCCCGCCGTCGGACGAGGAGATCAAGGCCCTCTACGAGCGCGCGAAGGCGAGCGGCCAGCAGCTGCCACCGCTCGACCAGGTGAAGGCCGACATCGTGCGCTTCCTCAAGAACCAGAAGGGCCAGGGCGCCCTCGCCGACTACTACGAGGGGCTGAAGAAGGAGATGAACATCGAGGTGATGCTCCCGGCGTACGAGCCGCCGAAGGTGGCCGTGGACGCGACGGGGCCGTCGAAGGGCCCGGAGAGCGCGCCGATCACGATCGTCGAGTGGTCCGACTTCGAGTGTCCGTACTGCGTGAAGGCGGAGCCGACGGTGAAGCAGCTCCTCGCCGCGTACCCGGGCAAGATCCGGCTCGTCTACCGCGACTTCCCGCTCCCGATGCACCCGCGCGCCCCGAAGGCCGCCGAGGCCGCGCACTGCGCGGGCGACCAGGGGAAGTACTGGGAGATGCACGAGAAGCTGTTCGCGAACGCCACGAAGCTCGAGCTCGCCGACCTCAAGGGGTACGCGCGCGCGGTCGGCGTCGACGGCGCCAAGTTCGACAAGTGCATCGACTCGAACGAGAAGGCGGCGGTCGTCGAGAAGCACAAGAAGGCGGGCGACGAGGTCGGCGTGACCGGGACCCCGGCGTTCTTCATCAACGGCCGCTCGCTCTCCGGCGCGCAGCCGCTCGAGGCGTTCAAGGCGATCGTGGATCAGGAGCTCAAGGCCAAGTCCGGCTCGTAGGGCAAGTAGCCCGGCCGAGGTTTGCACCGGCGGCGGCCGCGTCCTACAAAGAGGGCGCGGCCGCTTCCGTTTCCGGCCGCACCTGCGAATGGGCGCTTACGGCAAGGGTGAGGGCGCGGCCCTCGGCACGCGGCGGACCACCCGCCGGATCCGGGTCGGGAACGTCCCCATCGGCGGGGGCGCTCCGATCGCCGTGCAGTCGATGACGACGACGCAGACCGCGGACGTCGCGGCGACCCTCGCGCAGGTGCGCGGGCTCGCGGAGGCCGGCGCCGACGTCGTCCGGCTCGCGGTCCCCGACGCGGACGCCGCGCGGGCGCTCCCGGAGCTCGTGCGGGCCTCGCCGGTCCCGCTCGTGGCGGACATCCACTTCGACTACCGGCTCGCGCTCTCCGCGCTCGCCGCGGGCGTGCAGGGCATCCGGCTCAACCCGGGGAACATCGGCTCGCGCGAGCGGGTCCGCGAGGTGGTCAAGGCCGCCCGCGAGCGCGAGGTGCCCATCCGGATCGGCGTGAACGCGGGGTCGCTCGAGAAGGACATCGTCGAGCGGCACGGCTGGCCCACCGCCGAGGGCATGGTCGAGAGCGCGGAGCGCCACATCCGCTTCCTCGAGGACGAGGGCTACCGGGAGATCAAGGTCTCGCTCAAGGCGCACGACGTCGCGATGACCGTCCAGGCGAACCGGCTGTTCGCGGCGCGGTTCGACTACCCGCTCCACCTCGGCGTCACCGAGGCCGGCACGCTCCTCGCCGGCACGGTGAAGAGCGCGGCGGGGCTCGGCATCCTCCTCGCGGACGGGATCGGCGACACGATCCGGATCTCGCTCACCGCCGACCCGGTCGAGGAGGTGCGGGTGGCGCGGCTGCTCCTCACCGCGCTCGGCCTCAAGTTCGGCGGCGCGACGCTCACCTCGTGCCCGACCTGCGGCCGCTGCTCGGTCGAGATGATCCCGATCGCCGAGCGCGTCGAGCGGCGGCTCTCGACCGTGAAGGGCGAGGTCTCCGTCGCGGTCATGGGCTGCGAGGTGAACGGGCCCGGCGAGGCGGCCGCGGCGGACGTCGGGGTCGCCTACGGCCACGGCGGGGTCGGCCTCCTCTTCCGCGACGGCAAGATCGTGAAGCGGATGAAGGCGGAGGAGCTCGAGGAGGCCGTGATCTCCGAGGCCCTCGAGATCGCCGCGCGCCGCGCGCCGAAGTAGCCCTTCGGCGGCGGTTCCGAGCCGGTGTATAACCCGCCCCCATGCGCCCCGTTCGACTCTCGAAGGCCTTCGTCCCCACGCTCAAGGAGGCGCCCGCCGACGCGCAGGTCGCGAGCCACAAGCTCCTCGTGCGCGCGGGCTTCATCCGGCAGCTCGGCGCCGGCATCTACGACTACCTCCCGCTGGCGCGCCGCTCGCTCGCGAAGATCGAGGCGATCGTCCGCGAGGAGATGGACGCCGTCGGCGGCCAGGAGTTCTTCCTCCCGGCGCTGCACCCGGCGGAGATCTGGAAGGAGTCCGGCCGCTGGGAGGTCATGGGCGAGAACATGTTCCGCCTGAAGGACCGGAAGGGCGGCGACTACGGCCTCGGCATGACGCACGAGGAGATCTTCACCGCGATCGCCCGGGACGAGCTCCGCAGCTACCGCCAGCTCCCCCAGGTCTGGTACCAGATCCAGACGAAGTTCCGCGACGAGCCGCGGCCGAAGTCCGGCCTCCTCCGCGTCCGCCAGTTCACGATGAAGGACGCGTACTCGTTCGACGTGGACCGGGCCGGCCTGGACCGCAGCTACGAGGACCAGCGCGTCGCGTACGAGAAGATCTTCACCCGCTGCGGCCTCGAGTTCGTCGCGGTGCAGGCGCACTCCGGCGCGATGGGCGGCTCGGAGTCGTCCGAGTTCATGGTCCGGACCGACGCGGGCGAGGACCTCGTGGCCGCGTGCCCGAAGTGCCGGTACGCCGCGAACACCGAGACCGCCACGTCCCGCCTCCCCGCCGAGCCCGACGGCGCGGGGCTCCCCGCGCCGGAGCGGTTCGCGACGCCGGGCGTCGTGACCATCGAGGCCCTCGCGCAGCCGCCGTACGGCGTCGCCGGGAAGCGGCAGCTCAAGACGCTCGTCTACGTCGCGGACGAGAAGCCCGTCGTCGCGGTGGTGCGCGGCGACCAGGACCTGAACGAGGCGAAGCTCCAGACCGCGACCGGCGCGCAGGTGGTCCGTCCGGCGCGGGCGGAGGAGATCCCGCCGCTCATGGGGGCTCGGCCCGGCTCGCTCGGCGCGGTCGGCTTCTCGAGGGCCCCGGTGTTCGTCAATCCCTCGCTCGCCGACCGCAGGGACATGGTCACGGGCGCGAACGAGGACGGCTTCCACCTGCGCGGCGTCGACGTGCGGCGCGACGTGCTCACCGGCCCGCACGCGCGCCTCGCCGAGCTGCGGACGGTGAGGGCGGGCGAGGGCTGCCCGCGCTGCGACGGCACCCTCGACGTCTTCAAGGCGCTCGAGGTGGGGCACATCTTCAAGCTCGGCACGAAGTACTCCGAGTCGATGAAGGCGACCGTCCTCGACGCGGAGGGCAAGCAGGTCCCGATCGTGATGGGGAGCTACGGCATCGGGGTCGAGCGGATCATGGCCGCCGCCATCGAGCTGCACCACGACGAGAACGGCATCCGGTGGCCGATGGCCATCGCGCCGTTCCAGGCGACCGTGCTCACCCTGGGGCCGGAGGCGGAGCTCCGGACCGCGGCGGACGGGATCGCGGAGGCCCTCGCGGCGGCGGGGGTCGAGGTCCTCTACGACGAGCGGGACGAGCGCGCGGGCGTGAAGTTCAAGGACGCCGATCTCGTCGGGATCCCCGTCCGGATCGCGGTCGGGAAGAAGGGGCTCGCGGAGGGGAAGGCGGAGTGGAAGCTCCGCGGCTCGAAGCAGGTCGAGCTCGTCCCGCTGGCCGAGGTCGCGGCGAAGACCGCCGACGCGGTGCGGGCGGCGACGAGGTGATCCGCGGTCTTCACGCCCCGGCGCTCCCCGGCGGCGCGCGCGCCTGCTAGGCTGCGTCATCGCCCGGGAGGTGCCGAGTTGCGCGCGAAGCTGGAGGTCGGGCCCGAAGGAACGATCGTGGTCCCGCCGCGCCAGGCGGAGGCGCTGGGCCTCGCCCGGGGCGGGGACGTGCACTTCGTGGCGGCGCGCGGCGCGTGCGCCCTCCTCGTCCCGGCCCGCGCCGATCAGCCGCGGGCCTGGTTCGCGGGCTCCCTCGAGGCGCTCACGGTCCCCGAGGTGGTCCAGTTCGTCTTCTCCTCCCTGAAGACGGGCGTGCTCCTCCTCTCCTTCGCCGAGGCCGACGCGCCGCGCAGCGACCAGCCCGAGCGGCTGCGCAGGAAGAGCCTCTTCTTCCGGGACGGGCAGGTGGTCTTCGCCTCCTCGTCCGACCCGGAGGACCGGCTCGGTCCCATGCTCGTGGCCCGCGGCTTCATCTCGAGCGCCGAGCTCGCGCGCTGCTCGCGCCTCGTGGGCAGCGGCCTGCCGCTCGGGCAGGTGCTCGTGGGGGAGGGGGTCCTCACCTCCGGCCAGCTCTACGAGGCGATCACCGGGCAGGTGAAGGAGATCTTCCTCGGCTGCTTCGTCGAGACCGTGGGCGACTTCGCGTTCATCGAGGGGAAGCACGACGAGCACAACCAGGTGAAGCTGCCGGAGCGCACGCGCGACCTCATCCTCGAGGGCATGAAGCGGCTCGAGGAGGCGGAGCTGCGGAGGGCGATGGAGCCGTCCCCCGGCGGGGGCGCAGCCGACCCGGAGATCGCGGTCGAGGTCGAGGTCCCCGCCTTGACGCCGCCGCCGGTCGCGGGCGCGAAGGCGCGCGAGCGCGTCCCGCGCTCCTCCGGGCCGTTCGAGACCTACCGAAGGATCTTCAGGCGGGTCCACGCCGCGCTCGCCACCGAGGACGCCGACGCCGCGGCCCGTCTCAACACGTGGTTCGAGCGCCTCCCGGACAAGCGCAGGCAGATCTTCGAGAACGTCCGGATCGGGGACGACGGCGAGATCGACGTGGCGGCGGTCCTCCTCAACGTGAACGCGAGCGGCGCCTACCGCGGCGCCGCGGCGCGCGCCCGGGCGCTCGAGGCGCTCGAGGAGTTCCTCGCGTTCGCCCTCTTCGAGGCGAAGAACCGGCTCCCCCGGTTCGACGCGGAGCGGCTCCTGCGCGAGGTCGGCAAGATGCAGGTGGGGAAGGCGTGATGGGCGCCCCGCTGGAGCCGTCGGAGCGCATCTGCGCCGCGCTCGACTTCCCGTCGTGGGCCGAGGCCGAGCCGTTCGCGCGGACGATCGCGCCCGCCGTCGGCATGCTGAAGGTCGGGCTCGAGCTGTTCTCGGCGGAGGGGCCGCCCGCGGTGCGCGCCGCGGCCGCGCTCGGGCGCCCGGTCTTCCTCGACCTCAAGCTGCACGACATCCCGAACACCGTCGAGGGCGCGGCGCGGAGCGCCGCCGCGTCGGGCGCCTCGCTGCTCACCGTGCACGCGTCGGGAGGCGCCGCCATGGTGAGCGCCGCGGTGCGCGGGGCGGCCGGCAGGCTGCGCGTGCTCGCCGTGACGGTCCTGACGAGCCTCGACGCGGAGGCGCTCCGGGCGATCGGCCTCGAGGGCCCGCCGGAGGCGGCGGTCGTGCGCCTCGCCCGGCTCGCGGTGGGTGCCGGGGCCGGCGGGCTCGTCTGCTCCCCGCACGAGGTCCGCGCGGTCCGGGCGGCGGTCGGTCCGGCGCCCCTCCTGGTGGTCCCGGGCGTCCGGCCGCCCGGCGCCGAGCGCGGCGACCAGGCGCGGGTCGCGACCCCGGCCGAGGCGATCGCCTCGGGCGCAGACGTGATCGTGGTCGGGAGGCCCATCCGGGACGCTCCCGATCCGCTCGACGCGGCACGTCGCATCGCCGCGTCGCTCCGGGCGTAACCGACGCTCCGGGCGTAAGGGGTGAAGCCGGCTCGCGCCGTTGCGCCGCCCCTGCGCGGTTCGTAGGCTTGACGCGCATGCTCCATGCGCTCGCCGTCGCCGTGGTCTCGCTCTCCGCCGCGTCGGCGGCCGACGCGGGCGCCCGCGTTCGCGCGGGCGAGGCGGTCCCGCGGCTCGGCATCGAGCTGCACCTCGACGGGCGGGGGATCCCGGCGCCGCTCGCGGTGGAGCCGTCCGCGGCCAAGGACCGGACGCCGCCGCCGTGCGTCGCCGACTGGTGTCAGGCGCGCGTCGACGTGCCCGGCTTCGGCGCGGGCGGCGGGAAGGCGCACAAGACGGAGCTCGTCGTGGCGCTCCTCGACCGCGCGCACATCGAGCCGCTCGCCTCGATCGCCTGGTTCTTCGTCGTCACCGGGCTCCGCGTCGACTGGACCCCGGCGAGCCATGGACTCCGGCTTCGGGGCGACCGCCGGCGGGTGGGGTAACGCCTTCGTGCGGCTGCGCTTCCGGATCGACGCGTGGAACCGGCCGGCCGTCCCGATGCGTCCCCGCGATCGCATGCGGCTCGAGCACGAGCACGAGAAGGAGCACGCCGCCGAGGCCGCGAGCCGCGGCGGGCCGTCCCCGGCGCTCGCTCAGCGCCCGGCGCGCCTCAGCAGCACGTAGATCGCGCCCGCCCCGCCGTCGACGGGGCGAGCGGTGGCGAAGGCGAGGACGTGGCGCGCGAAGCGCGCCGTCGAGAGCCAGGTCTGCAGCGCGTCCTTCAGGACCGGCAGCTGGTCCTTCGAGTGGAGCCCGCGGCCGTGGACGACGAGCACGCAGCGCTTCCCGGCGTTGCGCGAGCCGCGCAGGAACAGCTCGACCGCACGCTTCGCCTCGTCCCGCGTCATCCCGTGGAGGTCCACGTGCGCCTGCACCGCGAAGTCGCCGCGCCGGAGCTTCCGGACGAGCTGGTGATCGAGCCCGGCCACCCGGCCCTCGATGAACTCGTCGCCGTCGGCGAGGTCGAACGGCGCGTCCCCGCGCACGAGCGCGCGCAGCTGGTCGACCGCGTCGAGGTCCGGGTGCCAGAAGGCCTCCGGCGCGCCGCGCGGCGCCGGCGGCGCCACCTTGCCGGGACCCGGCTCGATCGGCCGGACCCCGGCCGTGACGCCGGCCCAGAGCTCATCCTCGGTGGCCTCCCTCGGGGGTGGCGTGGGCTCCGGCGGACGCCGCTCGGGCGCGCGCTCCGGCGCGGGCGGCTGCGGCGGCGCGGCCCGCGCGCGCAGCGCGGAGAAGGCGTCGTTGAACGGCCTCGGCCTCTTCGCCACGGTCGGACTATAACCTCGGGTAACGTGGACATCGAGGTCGAGTGCCCGTACTGCGGCGAGTGGTTCACGATCTTCGTCGACCCCGGCGGCGGCGAGGAGCAGAGCTACGTCGAGGACTGCCCCGTCTGCTGCCACCCGTTCACGGTGAACGCCCGCCAGGAGGAGCGGGGCGGGTTCGCCGTGGCGGTCGGCCGGCAGGACGACTAGCGCGCCCGGCCCCCGGCCTGGCGGGGCCGCGGCACGATCGCGCGCCCCCGCGCGGTCGCCGCGCGCGGCGGTCCCCTTGACAGATATATCCGGTAGCTATACCAGTCGGCGCGTCATGAGGACCGCCCCCGCCGCCGCCCGCAGGCCGCGCGAGAACCGGACGCGCTACGTCGTGCTCGGGATGCTGACCGCCGCCCCGATGACGGGGTACGGCCTGCGCCAGGCCATCGCCGGGAGCGTCGGCCACTTCTGGCAGGAGAGCTTCGGCCAGCTCTACCCGGCGCTCCGCCGGCTCGCCGCGGAGGGGCTCGTCGAGGCGCGCGCCACGCGCGGCGGTCCCGGGCGCGGCGCCGCGACGTACCACGTCACCGCGCGGGGACGGGCCGCCCTCGCCGCGTGGCTCGCCCTCCCGCCGGTGCTCGAGCCGCCGCGGAACGAGCTCCTCCTGAAGGTGTTCTTCGCGGGCGCGGTGCCGCCGGAGGTGACCGCGCGGAACCTCGCGGGCGTCGCCGCCGCGCTGCGCGCCGAGCGGGCCACGCTCGAGGAGATCGCCCGCCGGATGGAGGCCTCGGTCGAGCACCACCCCGACGAGCCGTACTGGCGCCTCACCCTCGACTTCGGGCTCGTCTTCCTGCGGAGCGCCCTCGCCTGGATCGACCGCGCCCAGGCGGTCCTCGCGCGCACGTCGCGGCGGCGGGGCGCCACGTCGGTCCGGAGATCCCGATGAACGCCATCGTGTCGGTCCGCAACGTCTCCAAGATCTACATGCTCGGGAAGACCGAGGTGCCGGCGGTCCGGGACGCCTCGATCGACGTGGAGCACGGGGAGTTCCTCGCCGTCGCCGGGCCGTCGGGGTCCGGGAAGACGACGCTCCTGAACCTCATCGGCTGCGTGGACACGCCGACCTCCGGCACGGTCGTCGTGAACGGGCGCGACACGGGGGCGCTCTCCGAGCGCGCGCTCACCGACCTCCGGCTGCGGACCATCGGGTTCATCTTCCAGAGCTTCAACCTCGTCCCGGTGCTCTCGGTGTTCCAGAACGTCGAGTTCCCGCTCCTGCTCCAGGGGACGCTCGCGAAGCCGGAGCGGCGCGAGCGGGTGAGCTCCCTGCTCGCCGCCGTCGGCCTGGCACGACCACGCGCGCCACCGCCCGAGCGAGCTCTCCGGCGGGCAGCGGCAGCGGGTCGCGGTCGCGCGCGCGCTCGTCACGCGCCCGAAGCTCGTCCTCGCGGACGAGCCGACGGCCAACCTCGACTCGCAGACGGGCGAGACCATCATCGACCTGATGCGCGACATGAACCGGCGCGACGGGACGACCTTCATCTTCTCGACGCACGATCCGCGGGTCATGGCGCACGCCAACGCCGTCGTGCGGATCGTGGACGGGCGCATCGCCGCGCGCGAGGCCGTCCTCGCGGCGGGAGGGAACGCATGAGCGCGCGCCGCGACGCCGCGCGCGTCCTCCTGCGGATCGCGCTCCGGAACCTGACCGCCGCGCCGGTCCGGACCGCGATCCTCGGCGCCATCGTGCTGGTGGGCTCGCTCATCGTGGTGGTCGGGTCGTCGCTCCTCGACTCGATCGACCGCGGGATGCGCACCTCGATCCAGGGGAGCCTCGGCGGGCACCTCCAGGTCTACGACGCGCGCTCGGAGGGCGACCTCGAGCTGTACGGCGGCCTGCGGGGCGAGTCGCTGCTCGAGCCCATCGAGGACTTCGCGACCGTGAAGGCCGCGCTCTCGAAGGTCCCGAACGTGAAGCAGGTCGTCCCGATGGGGATCGACCAGGCGATGGTCGCCACCGGGACCACGTTCGACGCCGCCCTCGAGAAGCTGCGCGAGGACGTCCGCCGCATGGAGGCCGGCGACGCGACCCCCGAGCGCCGGCGCCTGTACGACGCGCACGTGGCGCACGTGCGCCGGATGATCGCCCTCCTCTCCGAGGACCTCCAGCAGGCGCGCGCGATCGCCGACGTCGACAGCCGCGAGATCAAGAGCCGGATGGACGAGTTCGACGCGCTCCGCCGCGCCTCGAGCGACGCGTTCTGGCGGGACCTCGACCGGGACCGCTACGGCGCGCTCGAGTTCCTCGAGAACCGGGTGGCGCCGGTCGCGATGGAGAACGCGTTCACCTTCATCCGCTACGTCGGCACCGACGTGGACGCGTTCTTCCAGGCCTTCCCCCTCGCGGAGGTGCTCGAGGGGGAGCGCATCCCGACGGGGCGGCGCGGCATCCTCGTCGGCAAGCAGTTCGCGGAGGAGTGGCTGAAGCTCAAGAACGCGCGGCGGCTCGACCAGATCAAGGACCTCCGCGACCGCCGCGGCAAGCGGATCGCCGACGACGAGGAGCTGCAGCGCTGGGTGCGGGACAACCGGAGCGGGCTGCGCGAGATCGTGCTCCAGCTCGACCCGGTCGAGGCGGACGCGATGGCCGCCGCGCTGCGGGGGCCGGTCGGCGGCGCGCCGGGCGAGGGGCTCGAGGCGCTGCTCGGGCGGCTCTTCGCGACGAGCGACGCGGACTTCGACGCGAAGTACCGGATCTTCTACGACGTCGTCGCCCCGCGGATCCGGCTCTACAAGATCCGGGTCGGCGACACGATCACCGTGAAGGCGCCCTCGAAGAGCGGGTACTTCAGCTCGGTCAACGTGAAGGTCTACGGGTTCCTGCAGTTCAAGGGGATCGAGAGGTCCGGCATCGCCGGGATGATGTCCGTGATGGACCTCATGAGCTTCCGCGACCTCTACGGCTACGTGACGCAGGAGAAGGCGGAGGAGATCCGGCGCCTCAAGAAGACGATGGGCGCCCGGGAGGTCTCGCGGGAGGACGCCGAGGCGGCGCTCTTCGGCGGAGCGCCGGCGCCCGGCGAGGTCGAGGCGCAATCCCGCGCGATCGACGAGCGCGCGCTCGTGGTCGGCGCGGCGGAGCGCAGCGCGAGCCGCGCGGGACCTCTCGGCGCGGGTCTACTCGCAGGCGGAGCTCGAGCGAGGCGTGGCGCTGAACGCCGCGATCATCCTGGAGGACCCGCGCCACCTCTCGCGGACGCTCCGCGACGTGCGGGCCGCCGTGGAGGCGGGGAAGCTCCGCCTCAAGGTGGTGGACTGGCAGCAGGCGGCCGGGCTCGTCGGGCAGTTCGTGACCCTGCTGCGCGGCGTGCTCTTCTTCGCGGTCGTGATCTTCTTCGCCATCGCGCTCGTGGTCATCAACAACGCGATGGTGATGGCCACGCTCCAGCGGGTGAAGGAGATCGGGACGATGCGCGCGATCGGCGCGCAGCGGCGGTTCGTCGTGGTGATGCTCCTCGTCGAGATCGCCGCCGTCGCGGTCGTCTTCGGCGTCGGCGGCGCGATCCTCGGCGGCGGCGTGGTCGCCGGCATCCGCGCGGCGGGCGGCATCCCCGCCGTGACCGACCTCCTCTACTTCGTGTTCTCCGGCCCGGCGCTCCTGCCGTACCTCGGCACCGCGAGCGTCGTCGGCTCGCTCGTCATCGTCCTCGTCGTGGCGATCCTGTCCGCGCTCTACCCGGCCCTCCTCGCGATGCGCGTCACGCCCGTCGAGGCGATGGCCACGGAGGACTGATGGGCCCCCTCGGCGCGCTCCTCGTCGACCTGCAGATCGCGGCGCGGAACCTCACGCGGCACACGCGGCGCAACCTGTTCCTCGGCGGCGCCCTCGCCGCCGTCACCGGGCTCCTCGTCCTCCTCGGCGCGCTCACGAGCGGGATGGAGGCGGCGATGATGGAGTCCGCGACCACGCTCATGACCGGCCACGTCAACGTGGGCGGGTTCTTCAAGATCACGACCTCCTCCACCGCGCCGCTCGTCTCCGGGTACCCGAAGGTGCTCGAGCACGTCCGCCGCGAGGTCCCGGAGCTCGACTACGTCACCGTGCGGGGCCGCGGGTGGGCGAAGGCGGTCTCCGAGGCGAAGTCGATGGACCTCGTGCTCGCGGGCGTGGACGTGGCGACCGAGCCGACCTTCAGCCGCGTCCTGCGGATCGAGTCCGGGCGGCTCGAGGACCTCGCGCAGCCGAACACGGTGCTCCTCTTCGAGGGGCAGGCGTCGCGGCTGCGGGTCAAGGTGAACGACGTCCTCACGCTCTCCGCGCCCACGGACCGCGGCGTCAACAACACCGCCGACGTGCGGGTCGCGGCCATCGCCCGGAACGTCGGGCTCCTCTCCGCGTTCTCCGCGTTCATCCAGGCGGACACGCTCCGCCAGCTCTACGGCCTGAACGCCTCGACCACCGGGGCGATCCACCTGTACCTGCGCGACCCCTCCCGCGCCGCCGCCGTCGCCTCCCGCCTGCGGCTCGCGCTCGCCGGCGCGGGCTACCGCGTGATGGACCCCGAGGCCCAGCCCTACTGGATGAAGCTCATGCAGACCGTGCCGGGGCAGGACTGGACCGGCCAGAAGCTCGACGTCTCGACCGCCGACGAGGAGATGGGCCAGTTCCGCCAGTTCATCACCGCGCTGCGGGTCGTCACCGGCCTCCTCGTGGTGATCCTGATGGTGGTGGTCGTCGTGGGGATCCTGAACACCCTCGCGATCGCCATCCGCGAGCGGACCCGCGAGATCGGCACGCTCCGCGCGATCGGCATGCAGCGGCGCAAGGTGCTCTGGCTGTTCCTCGTCGAGACCGCGCTGCTCGGGGTCCTCGGCTGCGCCGCGGGCGCGCTCGTGGCGGTCGCGATCGCCGGCGGCCTGAACGCCGCGGGGATCGCGCTCCCCGAGTCGGCGCAGGTCTTCCTCGCCCAGGAGCGGCTCCACTTCCTCCTCTCGTCCCGCGCGATCGCCTCGGACGTCCTCCTCCTCGCCGCCATCACGGTCGCGGCGTCGATCTTCCCCGCGCGCCGCGCCGCGCGCCTCGCGCCGGTCACGGCCATGCACCACGTCGGGTGAACCTCATGCGTCTCGCCGCCGCCCTCGCGCTCGCCTTCGCCGTGTGCCTGCTCCCCGCCCGCGCGTCCGCGCTCGGCGACGCCGAGCTCGCGAGGGTCGTGCGCGAGATCGACGAGCGCCAGCGCAACCAGGGGGACTGGAAGGCGCTCTGCTACATGGAGCAGCGGGAGAAGGACAAGACCGACGTCGTCTACGAGCTCCTCGTGTACCGCCGCGACGAGGACGACAAGCAGATGTTCCTCTTCACCAAGCCGAAGTCGGAGGCGGGGAAGGGCTACCTCCGGATCGAGAAGAACCTCTGGCTCTACGACCCGTCCACCGGGCGCTGGGAGCGGCGCACCGAGCGCGAGCGGATCGGCGGCACCAACACCCGCCGCGGGGACCTCGACGAGTCGCGGCTCGTCGAGGAGTACGACGCGAAGTGGGAGGCCGACGAGAAGCTCGGCGTCTTCGCGGTCCACCGGCTCGTCCTCAGCGCGAAGCCCGGCGTGGACGTGGCCTTCCCGGTGATGCGCCTGTGGGTCGATCAGGCGACCCTCAACGTCCTCAAGCGGCAGGAGCTCGCGCTGTCCGGCCGGCTGATGCGCACCGTCTACCAGCCGCGCTGGCGGAAGATCCACTCGCCCTCGAAGCGCGCCGACGTCTGGTACCCCGAGGAGATCCGGATCTTCGACGAGATCGAGAAGGGCAACTCGACGCTCATCCTCATCAAGGACATCGACCTCCGCCCGCTGCAGGCGAACCTCTTCACGAAGGCCTGGCTCGAGTCGCGGAGCCGGTGAGGCCCGACATGCGCTCCCGGATCGCCGCCGCGCTCCTCGCTGGCCTCGCCGCCGCAGTCCCGGTCGCCGCGCAGCAGCGGCCCTCGGAGGACGAGCTCTTCGGCGGGCCGGCTCCCGCGGAGAAGGTCCGCTCCCGAGAAGGCGCCGCCCGGGAAGGCGTCGCCGCCGGACGAGCCGTCGAGCAGGCGGCCGCCGGCGGCGTCGCCCGCCCGGCCGGACGAGGGCGAGCTGTTCGGTGGGCAGGGCTCGCCGAACGCGCTCCCGCCGCCGCCGGAGGGGATCATCTCGCGCGAGCGAGACGACACCTTGAAGATCGGCGGGCAGGTCTACCTGCGCGCCGCGACGACCGGCGCTCCAGAGCCAGGCGCCGGGAGATTGGCGCCTGTCCTCGCCGAACCTCCTCGACGTGTACGCCGACGCGCGCCCGAACGATCGCGTCCGGGCGTTCGTCCTCGGCCGGCTCCTCTACGACCCCACGATCCTGCCGGCCGACCGCGCGCCCGCGACGCGCGCTCGCCGAAGCGTCCACGCTCCTCCAGCCGCAGGCGATCTTCGGGCGGACCGGCGCGAACCCGCGCGGCGTCCTCGATCAGCTCTGGGTGAACTTCGACGTCGAGCGCCGCGCCTTCGTCACCGCCGGGCGGCAGCACGCGAAGTGGGGCGTCGGCCGCTTCTGGAACCCGACGGACTACCTCCACCCGGTGAAGCGCGACCCGCTCGCGGTGTTCGACGAGCGCACCGGGACCACGATGGTGAAGGTGCACGTCCCCTGGGAGGCGCGGGGCTGGAACTTCTACGGCGTCACGGTCTTCGAGGACGTCGCCGGCGATCCTCCACGGCGCGCCGACGGCACGCAGGACGGCACGAACCGGCTCGGCCGCGTCGGGGCGGGAGGCCGCGCCGAGATCGTGCTCGGGAGCGTGGAGGTGGGCGCGGACGCGCTCGTGCAGAGTGGCCACCGGCCGCGGTTCGGCGTGGACGTCTCCGCCGGCGTCTGGGACCTCGACGTCTACGGCGAGGCGGCGCTGCGCACCGCGGTGGACACGCCCCGGTGGCGCGCCGTCCCGGGCGCGGATCCGAGCGCGCCGATCGATCAGCGGTTCGAGCGCCACGATCAGCTGGGCTTCCGCCGCAGATCGTCGGCGGAGCGACGTATGCGGTGAAGTACTCCGACGAGGACGCGGTGACGTTCGGCGCCGAGTACTTCTACGACCGCAGCGGCTACGAGAGCCCGCGGATCTACCCGGTCCTCCTCGGCGTCGCGGCGCTCGCTCCGATCGACGTGGCGGCCGGAACCCGCTCGCCGGCCAGCCGAACCCGTTCACGCCCTTCTACCTGGGGCGCCACTACGCGGGCGCGTTCGCGTCGCTCCCGTCCCCGGGGCGCTGGAACGACACCACCTTCACCCTGTCGGTGCTGGGCAACCTCTCGGACAAGAGCTTCGTCGCACGCCTCGACCACTCCGTCCTGCTGCTCACCTACCTCCGGCTCGAGACCTACGTCGCCGGCCACTTCGGCTCGCGCGAGGGCGAGTTCCGCCTCGGCTTCTCGGTCCCGCCGCAGACGTCGGGGCAGGGTTGCCGGTCCCCTGGGCATCGCGCTCGAGCCGATGGTGCTCGATGCGGGCATCGCGATCCGCGTGAGTCTCTGACGCGCGGCCCCACCGGGGCCGTCCGCGACCCTTCGCGCCGGCGTAGGCTCCCACGGGCGGGAGGTGGCCCATGGCCGAGATCGGGATGAGGAAGACGATCGCGAAGGGGTTCGACGAGGTGCTGGCGCAGGTCCCGGAGGCGCTGAAGGCGGAGGGCTTCGGCGTGCTCACGCGCATCGACGTGAAGCAGACGCTGAAGGAGAAGATCGGGGTCGACTTCCGGCGCTACCAGATCCTCGGTGCGTGCAACCCGAAGTACGCGCACCAGGCGCTCACGATGGAGCTCGGGATCGGCGCGATGCTGCCCTGCAGCGTCGCGGTGTGGGAGGACGACGCCGGCCGGACGACCGTGAACGCGGTCGATCCCCTCCAGACCATCGCGGCGGCGGACCCGAAGCTCGCGCCGATCGCCGCCGAGGTGCGAGCGCGGCTCGCCCGCGTGCTCGAGGCGCTGTAGCCGCGGGGCCTCCGGACCATGAACGACATCCCCTCGGCACTCCTGTTCCTCGGCGCCTGGATCGCGCTCCAGTACTTCGTCCTCCCGAAGCTCGGGGTGCCCACCTGAGGCGTGCCCCATCGCCCCCGGGACGGGGCGAACAAGGACGTCGAGCCGGGCGACGGCGGTTCGGACCCGCCCCGCGGCGTGCTGATCGCGCGGGCCCCGTTGCGGCGTCGCGTCGCTTCCGTTTCCACGGACTCGGCGGCGGGGATGCGGCATGATCCCGGGCTCGGAGGTGAACGATGCCAGCCACGCCCCGTCCCGGCTCCGGGTCCCCGCTGGTCGGGGTCCGCGCCGCAGTGTTCGACGCCTACGGCACCCTGTTCGACGTCGCGAGCGCCTCCGAGCGCGCGCGGGAGGCGCTCGGGGATCGCTGGCAGCCGCTCGCCGAGCTGTGGCGCGCGAAGCAGCTCCAGTACACCTGGCTCAGGAGCCTCATGGGGCGCCACGCGGACTTCTGGCGCGTCACGGGCGACGCGCTCGACTTCGCGATGGAGAGCCTCGGGATCGCGGACGTGGCGCTGCGCGCGCGGCTCATGACCCTCTACGAGCGGCTCGGCGCGTACCCCGACGCGCGGCCCGCGCTCGAGGCGCTCCGGAGGACGGGGCTCAAGCTCGCGATCCTGTCGAACGGCGCGCCGCGCATGCTCGCCGCCGCCGCCGAGGCGGCCGGGGTGGCGCCGCTGCTCGACGCGGTCCTCTCGGTCGAGGAGGTCGGCGTCTACAAGCCGAGCCCGGCGGTGTACCGGCTGGCGGCGGATCACCTGCGGCTCTGGCCGAACGAGATCCTGTTCGTCTCCGCGAACGGCTGGGACGCCTGCGGCGCGAAGGCGGCGGGGATGCTCGTCGCGTGGTGCAACCGGTCCGGGCAGCCGCCGGAGCGGATCCCGGAGCAGCCGGACGTGGTCGTGCGCTCGCTCGCGGAGCTGCCGGCGCTCGTCACCGGCTGACGGAGCTCGCTACGCGGCGCGCAGGAGGTCGTCCGGGACCGCGGCGGTGAGCTTCTCGCCGCCCGCCGCCGTCACGAGGAAGGTGTTCTCGATCCCGACCGCGCCCTGCCCGGGGAACACGAACTTCGGCTCGATCGCGATGGTCTGGTGCTCCCGGAGCGGGGCCTTGAACCCCGGCGCGAGCACGGGCAGCTCGTCGAGCTCGAGGCCGACGCCGTGCCCGACGAAGCGCGCCTGATCGCCGGGCGGCCCCATGAAGCGGTCGCCGAGCCCCGCCTGCTCCGCCATCGCGCGCGCGTGCTCCCAGAGCTCCACGCACGGCACGCCCGGCCGGAGGTTCCGCGCGAGCTCGTCCTGGATCGCGCGCGCCACGTCGAACGCGCGGACGAGCTCGGGCGCGAGCGCCCCGACCACCGCGATCCGCGTCATGTCGACGACGTAGCCGCCGTGGACCGAGGTGAAGTCGACGATCACCGGATCGCCCTCGCGGACCACCCGCTCCGACGCGCCGCCCGCGTACGCGGCGGAGAGCCCCGCCCCCACGACCGGCCCGTCGAACGCGCCCGGCGCGGTCGCCCCCTCGCCGGCGAGGGCGAGCCCGACGAAGAAGTGCGCGTTGAAGGCCCGCAGCCGCGGAGAGCCCTCGTTGCCCGCCTTGCGCAGGCGGTACTCGACCTCCGCGGACAGGTCGAGCTCGCGCATGCCCGCGCGCAGGAAGCGCGGGATGTCGGCGAACACGCCGCACATGCGGGCCGCGCCCTCGCGCATCGTCGCGAGCTCGGAGGCCGACTTCACCTGGCGCTGGTCGCGCAGGATCGCGCCCGCGTCGACGAGCTCCGCGCCGGGCAGGCTCTTCCGCCAGAAGTCGAGCGTGCCCTGGGGCACCGCCTCGAACGCGACGCCGATCTTCCCCTTCGCGCCGAGGGTGGCGGCGAGGTCCTTGGAGGAGGGGAACGGGCGCACGTCGGGGATCCCGCTCTCCGCCTTCGCGCGCGCGAAGCTCTTGCGGACGAGGAGGACGGGCTCCCCGGTCGCCGGCACGTGGAGCGCGGCGTTCTGCCCGGTCCCGGTGAGGTAGAAGACGTCGACCGCGTTGAGGAGGAGCGCGCCCGCGAGGCCTCGCTCGGCGAGCGCCTGCTGGTAGCGGACGACGCGGGTCTGGTGCTCGGTCACGAGGGCCTCCGCTCGGAGATCGCCCCGCCGGAGATGGCGCGGGCGCGCCGCAGTCTACACGGCGCGCCCGCGAGGTCGGAACGGCTAAGCGATGCCTAGAACAGGAACTCGTCGCCCTGGGCGCGGAGCGCCGTGATGGCTGCGAGGTTGACGATGGACTGCACGCTCGTGCCCATCTGGAGCACGTTCACCGGCTTGTGCATCCCGAGGAGCACCGGGCCGATCACCTCCGCGCCGCCCATCGCCTCGAGCATCTGGTACGCGATGTTCGCCGCGTCGAGGTTCGGGAACACGAACACGTTCGCGTCCTCCTTGAGGCTGGAGAACGGGAACTCGGGAGCGCGCGTCTCCGCGTTCGTCGCGGGGGTGACCTGGATCTCGCCGTCGATCTCCAGATCCGGGCGGCGCTGCCGCGCGATGGCGGTCGCGTCGCGCACCTTCTTCGGGGACGCGCCCTCGGCGCTGCCGAAGCTCGAGTACGAGAGCATCGCCACGTGCGGGACGACGTCGAAGTAGCGGGCGAGATCGGCCGTGTTCAGGGCGATCTCGGCCATCTCCTCCGCGGTCGGCTCGATGTTCACGGTGCAGTCGGCGAAGAACTTGAAGTCGTTCTTCGTCACGACGATGTAGACGCCCGCCGCGCGCTTGCCCGTGCGGGTGTGGATGACCTCGAGAGAGGGCCGGACCGCGTCCGCGTAGCCGGTGGTGAGCCCCGTGAGGAGCCCGTCCACCGCGCCCTGCTCGAGCATCGTCGCCGCGAAGTAGCTGCGCAGCCGGATGCGGCGCCGCGCTTCCTCGTAGGTGACGCCGCGGCGCTGCCGGAGCTCCCAGTACCGCGCGACGTACTTCGCGTAGTCCGGGCTCTCCTCCGGGTTGATGATCGTGACGCCGTCGAGCTCGTCGAGCTTCTGCTCCTTGATCGACTGCCGGATGAGGTCGACCGGCCCGAGCAGGACCGGCTCGCAGATCGCCTCCTCGCGGAGGATCTCGGCCGCCTGCTGGATCTTCGGGTGGTGCCCCTCGGGGAAGACGATCTTCGCGAGCTTCTTCTTCGCCTTCGTGAAGATCGCGCCCATCACCTGGTGCGAACGGCTCTGCATCTTCCGGAGCCGGTCGCGGTACTCGTTCATGTCGAGCTGGATGCGCGCGACGCCGCCGTCGATGGCGGCCTTCGCGACGGCCGGCGCGACCCACAGCAGCACGCGGGGGTCGAGCGGCTTCGGGATGATGTACTCGCGGCCGAAGTGGAACTTCTCGCCGCTGTACGCGCGCGAGACGGAGTCGGGCACGTCCTCCTTCGCGAGCGCGGCGAGGGCCTTCGCCGCCGCCATCTTCATCTCCTCGGTGATCGCCTTCGCGCGGACGTCGAGCGCGCCGCGGAAGATGTACGGGAACCCGAGGACGTTGTTCACCTGGTTCGGGTAGTCGGACCGGCCCGTCGCCATGATGACGTCCTCGCGCGCCTCCTTCGCGTCGGGGTAGCTGATCTCCGGGTCGGGGTTCGCGAGCCCGAACACGATGGCGTTCTTCGCCATCGAGCGGACCATGTCCTGCGTGAACATGCCCTTCACCGAGCAGCCGAGGAGCACGTCGGCGCCCTTCGCCGCCTCGGCGAGCGTGCGGGCCTTGGTGTCGGAGGCGAACTCCTGCTTCCAGGGGTTCATGCCCTCGGTGCGCCCCTTGTAGACGACGCCCTTCGTGTCGACCATCGTGACGTTCTCGCGCCGGACGCCGAGCGTCAGGTAGAACTTCGTGCACGCGATCGCGGAGGCGCCCGCGCCGGAGACGACGACGCGGACCTTCGAGATGTCCTTGCCGGCGAGCTCGAGGGCGTTGAGCAGCGCGGCGCCGGAGATGATCGCGGTCCCGTGCTGGTCGTCGTGGAACACCGGGATCTGCATCTCCTTCTTCAGCCGCTCCTCGATGATGAAGCACTCGGGGGCCTTGATGTCCTCGAGGTTGATCCCGCCGAAGGTCGGCTCGAGCGCGCGGACGACGCGGCACACGTCGTCGATCTCCTTCGCGTCGATGTTGATGTCGAAGACGTCGATGTCCGCGAAGCGCTTGAAGAGGACGCCCTTGCCCTCCATCACGGGCTTGCCGGCGGCCGGGCCGATGTCGCCGAGGCCGAGCACCGCGGTGCCGTTCGAGACGACGGCGACGAGGTTGCCGCGCGCGGTGTAGAGGTACGAGAGATCGGGGTCCTTCGCGATCTCGAGGCACGGCTCGGCGACGCCCGGGCTGTAGGCGAGCGAGAGATCACGCGCGGTCGCGCACGGCTTGGTGGGGACGACCTCGATCTTCCCCTTGCGGCCCATCGAGTGGTACGCGAGCGCGTCCTCCCGGCGGATCTTCTTCTTGGGGACGGGGCTGCCCGGGGGATTCTTCGGAGGGTTGAAGTCGGTGGCCATGTGTCTCCTCGCGACCGCTGGCTTCAGGGTTCGCGTGAGTGAAGGGGGCAAAAAACCCGAGAACTCTCCCGGTGTCAAGCATCCACATGGTTCCGGTACGACTATTGCAATTCACCGCGCAATCGTCCGGGCAGCGGTGCGCAATCTTCACGACGCGCCGCGCCATCGCGACCCCCTGCTCCGCCGGATTCCGCGCACTTGGGTTCGCCGTCCGTGCAACCGGGCGCGTGCCCGGTGCGTCGCGCGCGCCGCACCGGGCGCGCAGCACGCGACGCGTTCCGAGGCGGAGTGCACGTCGCCTCACGGGCTGGGGCTCCCCGGGTCGAGCCGCCGGGTCACGAGCGCCTCGGCGCGACAATTCACCCGTTTGACTACGCGTGTGCTAGCGTTTTCAGCTTGTTTCACGGGGGGTGAATATGCTTGTCCTGCGCGTCGCAGCCGCCGTGCTCCTTGCCGCGAGCAGCGCATGGGCAGCGGAGTCGCTGCCGCCGGCGAAGGCGAGGCCCCCGGATCGCGCGAGTCCGGCCATGCAGCGCTCCGTCCCTGCGCAGCCCGGCCCGGCGCGGCCCGCTGCGCCGGCCCGCCGCGCCGCACCTGCGCGCTCCGACGCGGCGCCCGGCCCGGACCGGAAGGCGAGCGCCGGGGACGCCGGCGCGGCGCAGGTCTCCAGCGTCGCGCGATCGATCTTCTCGAAGCTCGAGTACGACCACTCGTACTTCAAGCTCATCCTCCAGCTCCAGGCCGAGGGACGGCGCCACCCGGCGCTCGACGACGAGGCGTTCGCGCGAGAGGTGACGCGGGCGCGGCTGTACGCGCCCGTGCTCGACAAGATCGTGGCGGCCCGCCCGGCGTACGAGAAGGGGACGCCCATCCCGCCCCCCGACTCGCAGGAAGCCTTTCGCGTGTACCGGAACCTGGTCACGCTCCTCGACATCGAGCAGGCGGCGGCGAAGGGGCAACACGAGCAGGTGCTCGCGCTCGGGGCCCGCGCCGGGATCCGGACGACCCGCGACCTCGGCCTCGTGCGCGCCGACGACGATCGCTACTACCTCCAGCTCTACAGGCACTTCTTCTTCCGGATGGCCCAGGCGTCGTTCCAGCTCGGCCGCGACGCGGACTCGGTCGCCTGGCTCGCGAAGCTCGACGCGGAGGGCGAGTTGAAGGCCCTCCGGGCGAAGGTGGGCTCGACGGCCCCGGCCGACGTCGAGCGGGCCGACCGGCTCGCCCTGCTGCGGACGAAGCCCGTCGCGGTGGTGCCCCTCGAGGCGCTCGACGCGAGCGACCCGGACGCCGCCTGGCTCGGCGCCGGACTCGCCGAGTCGATCGCGAACGACCTCGTCCAGAACACCGAGCTGCTCCTCATCGAGCGTTCGCAGGTCTCGAAGGTCCTGGGCGAGGCGTGGATGGCGAAGTCGGGCCTGACCGACGCCCGCACCGCGGCGAAGCTCGGCGAGCTGCTCTCCGCCGGAAGCCTGGTCGTGGGCAGCTGGCGGCGTGACGGCGGGAGCGTGAAGGTCTCGCTCCGCCTCACGGACGCGAGCGACGGCCGGGTCCTCGCGAGCGCGGAGAAGGGCGGCGCGGGTGAGCCGTTCGCCGCGGCCCGCGACGCGCTCCTCGAGATGCTGGGCGGGATCGGGTTCGTCTCGGACGCGGGCGCGGCGGCCGTGCGCGGCGCGAGGCTGCCGACGACCGACGGGCTGCGCGACCTCCTCCAGGCGCGCCTCGCCCTCGGGCGCGATCCGCGGCGCGCGCGAGAGCTGTACTCCGCGGCGGCGCGCAAGGACCCCGCGATGGCGCGCGCCTTCGCCGACCTGCGCCAGCAGTTCCAGAACGTGACGCAGGTCGTGGCGGTCACCCCGTTCGCGAACGTCTCCGGAAGGCCCGACGACCTCTGGATGGTCCAGGGAGCGGCCGAGGCGCTCTCGTCGGACCTCCCGCGCTTCGGCTTCACCGTCACGGAGCGGGCGCAGATCTCCGCGCTGCTCAAGCAGGTGCAGCTCGGTGAGCTGCTCCAGGCGGACCTCGCCAGGGCGGCGGCGAAGAAGCTCGACGCGGACTTCGTCGTCGTCGGGAGCGTGCTCCACCAGGCGCCGCGCGTGAGGGTCGAGGCGCGGTTCGTCGAGGTGCGCACCGCGGTCGTGGTGAACGCGGCGGCGGCCGAGGGGGCGGATCGCGACTTCCCGGCGGTGCTCGCGCAGCTCTCCGCGGAGATCGCGCGGCGCTTCAACGAGAAGCTCTCGGAGGGAACGCTGTCCGAGCTGATGGGCCACAAGATGAACACCGACGCCTTCGAGCGGTACGCGAAGCAGGAGCTCGCGAAGGAGTCCGCGCGGCGGCGGACCGCGATCGCGACGGACGCCGCGGCGCAGAAGCCCGAGGCGAAGACCGCGACGTCGCGCCCGTTCTGGCCGGGCATCGCCGGGCTCGCGGGCGGCGCCGTGCTGGCGGGGGTCTCCTTCGGGCAGGCGTCGCAGCACAAGAGCAACGCGTCGTATGCGTCGGCGCTGCTCGCCCTCGGCGGGCGTCCCGAGGAGCTCGCGCGCATCACGTCCGAGCGCGACCGCGAGTCGCGCCTCGGCACGACGTGGTCCGCGGTGGGCTGGGGTGGCGCGGGGATCGCCGCGACCTCTGCCGGGTACCTCGTGTGGCGGGAGCTGCGCCAGCGGAAGGACCCGGGGCCGCCGCCGGTCGTCGTGGGCGTCGCCCCCGTCGCCGGCGGGGCGCTCGCCGTCGTGACGCTCCAGCGCTGAGGAGGCGAGATGACCCGGCTCCCGCGCCTGCTCGCGCTGCTCCTCCTGCCCGCCGCGCTGCTCGGCTGCGAGGCCCAGCTCACGCCGACGCCCCCGCAGCCCGTCTGCGTCCGGCAGGCGGACTGCGCGACGGGGCTCGTGTGCACCTCGCTCGGCGTCTGCGACGTCCAGTGCAGGAGCGGAGCAGACTGCAACGGCGGGACGTGCCAGGCCGGAGCGTGCACGGGCGGGTGTCCCGCGAGCGAGCTCCCTTGCGGCGCGTCGTGCGTGGATCCGCTGACGGACCCGGCGCACTGCGGCGCCTCGGCGGGGTGCGTGGGGCCGTCGGCGGGGGTGGCGTGCGGAGCAGGCGAGGTGTGCGCGGCAGGGACGTGCGCCACGAGCTGCCCCGCGGGGCAGCTCGCGTGTGGCGGCGTCTGCGTGACCCCGGCGACCGACCGCGGCCACTGCGGCGCGTCGGGAGACTGCGCCGGGGCGAACGCGGGCGCGACCTGCGGCGCGGGACAGGTCTGCGCGGCCGGCACCTGCGCGACGAGCTGTCCGGCGGGGCAGGTCGCCTGCGGCGGCTCCTGCGTCGACCCCCTCGCGGATCGACTCCACTGCGGCGCGGCGAACGACTGCACCGGCGCGGGCGCCGGCGTCGCCTGCGGCGCGGGGCAGGTGTGCGCGGCCGGCGCGTGCGCGTGGTCGTGTCCGGCGGGCCAGGTCGAGTGCGGCGGCGCCTGCGTCGACCCGCTCTCGGACGCTGCCCACTGTGGCGCCTCGGGCGCATGCACCGGCCCCTCGGCCGGCGCGTCGTGCGTCGCCGGCGAGGTGTGCGTCGCCGGCGCGTGCGCGACGAGCTGCCCGGGGGGCCAGCTCGTCTGCGGCGGGAAGTGCGTGGACCCGCAGACGGACCGAGCGCATTGCGGCGCGTTCGGGGCGTGCACCGGGGCGAGCTCCGGCGCCGCGTGCGTTTCGGGAGAGCTGTGCGTCGCGGCGGCCTGCAGGACGAGCTGCCCCGGCGGCCAGATCGCCTGCGGCAGCGCCTGCGTCGATCCACAGACCGATCGCGCGCACTGCGGCGCTTCCGGCGCGTGCGCGGGCCCCTCGGCGGGCGCGACCTGTGGCGCGGGCGAGATCTGCTCCGCGGGAACCTGCGCCGTCTCGTGCGCCCCGAGCCTCGCCGAGTGCGGCGGAACCTGCGTCGACCCGCAGGTGGATCCCGCGCACTGCGGCGCCACCGCGGCGTGCACCGGCGGAGCGACGTGCGGAGGGGGCCAGGTCTGCACGTCCGGTGCGTGCGTCGGGGCGAGCGCGGGCTGCCCGGCGGAGCAGGCGCTCTGCGGCGGGAAGTGCGTCGACCCGCAGACGGACCGCTCGTTCTGCGGCGCCGCGCCGGACTGCAGCGCCGGGGCGGTCTGCGGCGGCGGTGAGGTGTGCACCGGCGGAGCCTGCGCGTGGAGCTGCCCTGCAGGCCAGGTCGCGTGTGGCGGCAAGTGCGTCGATCCGCAGACCGACCGGACCTACTGTGGCGCGCTCGCAGGCTGTACGGGCGCCGTCGCGTGCGGCCCCGGGAGCGTGTGCGCCGGCGGGGCGTGCGCGACGTCGTGCCCCGCCGGTCAGCTCGCGTGCGGCGGCACCTGCGTCGACCCGCGGACGGATCGGGCGCGGTGCGGCGCCACCACATGCGGTGACGGGACGGCGTGCGCGCAGGGCGAGCTCTGCGTGGCGGGCGCGTGCGGGACGAGCTGCCCGGCCGGCCAGCTCGCCTGCGCTGGCAAGTGCGTCGACCCGCTCACCGACCGCGGGCGGTGCGGCGCGACGACGTGCGCCGACGGCGCGACCTGCGGGAGCGGCGAGCTCTGCTCCGCCGGGGCCTGTGCCCTCTCCTGCGCGGCGGGGCTCGTCGACTGCGGCGGGGTCTGCGTCGATCCGAAGGTCGATCCGGCTCACTGCGGTGTCACCGCCGCGTGCACGGGCGGGGAGAGCTGCTCCGGCGGTGAGGTCTGCGCGGCGGGTGCGTGCGCGTGGAGCTGTCCCGCGGGTCAGCTCGCCTGCGGCGGGAAGTGCGTCGATCCCTCGACGGACCGCGCCCGCTGCGGCGCGACGACCTGCGTGGACGGCGCGCTGTGCGGCGCCGGAGAGGTGTGCTCGGCGGGGTCGTGCGCCCTCTCCTGCGCGCCGAACCTCGTCGAGTGCGGCGGGACCTGCGTCGACCCCAAGGTGGACCCTGCCCACTGCGGCGCGTCGGGCGCGTGCGTGGGCGGCGCCGTGTGCGGCGCGGGCTCGGTCTGCAGCGCGGGGGCGTGCACCTCCGCCGGCTGTCCCGGCGGCCAGCTCGCCTGCGGGGGCAGGTGTGTCGACCCGCTGACGGACCGCGCCTTCTGCGGCGCCGGGGCGGGCTGCGGCGGCGGCGCGATCTGCGCGGGCGGCCAGGTCTGCACGGGCGGCGCGTGCGCGTGGAGCTGTCCCGCCGGCCAGCTCGCCTGCGGCGGCAAGTGCGTGGACCCGGCGAGCGATCGGAGCTACTGCGGGGCCACGACCTGCGCGAACGGCGTCGCGTGCGGCGCCGGGACGGTCTGCTCCGGCGGCACGTGCGCGGTCTCCTGCGCGCCGGGCCTCGCGACCTGCGCCGGGACCTGCGTGGATCCGGCCGTCGATCCCGCCCACTGCGGGGCCTCGGCGAGCTGCGCGGGCGGCGCGGTGTGCGGCGCCGGCGAGGTCTGCAGCGCCGGGACCTGCCGGGCGACGGGGTGCCCCCCGACGCAGCTCGCCTGCAGCGGGAGATGCGTCGACGCGCTGACGGATCGGAACCTCTGCGGCGCCGGGCCGGACTGCACCGGCGGGGCGATCTGCGGCGCGGGCCAGGTCTGCGTCGCCGGCACCTGCTCGTGGAGCTGCCCCCCGCCCCAGCTCGCCTGCGGCGGGAAGTGCGTCGATCCGAGATCGGACCGGACGTACTGCGGGGCGACGACGTGCACGGACGGCGCCGCCTGCGGCGCGGGCCAGGTCTGCTCCGCGAGCACCTGCGCCACGTCGTGCGCGCCGGGGCTCGCGACCTGCGGCGGGACCTGCGTCGACCCGCAGGTGGACCCCGCGCACTGCGGCGTCGCGGCGGACTGCACGGGTGGAGCCGCTTGTGGCAGCGGTCAGGTCTGCAGCGCGGGGACGTGCGTCGCGAGGGCCGTCGGCTGCGGGGCGGGGCAGGTCATGTGCTGGAACTGGTGCATCGATCCGCAGACCACCTCCTGGGCGTGCGGGATCGCGTCGGACTGCACGGGCGGCAGGTCGTGCGACTCGGGGCAGGTCTGCACGGGCGGGACGTGCCGAGTGGAGTGTCCCGCGGGCCAGCTCGCGTGCGGCGGGCGGTGCGTCGACCCCTCGATGGACCGGAGCCGCTGCGGCGCGACCACGTGCAGCGACGGGGTGCTCTGCGCTGCCGGCGCGGTGTGCGCGGCGGGCACCTGCGCGCTCTCGTGCCCGGCGGGGTTCGCGGTCTGCGCGGGGAGCTGCGTCGACGCGAGGAACGATCCTGCGCACTGTGGCGCGGCGGCGGACTGCACGGGCGGCGCGACGTGCGGGGCGGGCGAGGTCTGCAGCGCGGGTGCGTGCGGCTCGGCGGCGACGACCTGCCGCGGCGGCGACATCGCCTGCGGCGGCCGCTGCGTCGACACCTCGACGGATCGGAACCTCTGCGGCGCGTCCGCGGACTGCACGGGCGGGGCGATCTGCGCCGGCACGCAGGTGTGCGTCGGCGGGGTCTGCACCTGGGCGTGTCCGGTGGGGCAGCAGGCCTGCGGCGGGAAGTGCGTCGATCCGCTCACCGACGCCACCTACTGCGGCGCCCGGCCCGACTGCACCGGCGGGACGGTGTGCGCGGTGGGGCTCTCCTGCAAGTCCGGCGCATGCGCCGCGCCGGCGTGTGCGGGCATGACCTCCTTCGGTGGGGCGGTCATCGGCCGGATGGTGGCCTACGCGACGGCAGACCTCGATGGGGACGGGATCCTGGACCTCGTCGGCGCGGGCGGGGGGGGCGGCGTGCTGGTCGCCCGAGGCCGCGACCATGGCACGTTCGATCCCGCCGTCGCGTACACGAGCAACGACCACTTTGGCGTGGGAGCGATCGTCGTCGCGGACCTGAACCGCGACGGCCGGCCCGACCTCGTCACGGCGAACGGTGACAACACCGTGAGCGTGTTCCTCGGCAGGCCGGACGGAACGTTCGAGCCGGAGCGCGCTTTCGCGACCGGGACGTTCTCCAGCACTTACTGGCTCATTGCGACCGTCGCCGTCGCGGACCTGAACCGCGACGGCAAGCCGGACCTCGTCGTCGCGAACTACTGGAACAACAACGGCCTCGTCCGCCTGCTCGGGAACGGCGACGGGACGTTCCAGCCCGCCGTCGCGCTGTCGACCGGGGGCACCACTCAGTTCGTCGCGACGGGAGATCTCGATGGCGATGGGAAGGTCGACCTCGTCTCCACGAACTTCAGCGGCGGGTCGGTGGGCGTGTGGCTCGGGAACGGCGACGGCACGTTCAAGCCGCCTGCGTCGTACGCGCTCGGCTCGTCGCCGGGCTGGCCGGTGCTCGCGGACCTGAACGGAGACGGCAAGCTCGACGTCGCGGTCTCGAACAACGGGAGCGCATCGGTGAGCGTCCTCCTCGGAAACGGGGACGGCACGCTGCGCGCGGCGACCTCGTTCTCCACCGGCGGGAGCCCGAAGACGATCGCGGTCGGCGATCTCGACCGCGACGGCGTGCCGGATCTGGCGGTCGTCGCGTACTCGAACAACGCGGTATCCGTGCTCATGGGGAACGGCGACGGGACCTTCCGGCCCCGGGTCGACCTGGAAATGGGCCAGTCGACGGGGACGACGCTCGTCGCCGACTTCGACCGCGATGGAAAGCCCGACCTGGCGGTGGGTCTGTACAGTGGCACGGCGATCGTGCCGGGCAAAGGCGACGGGACGTTCCGGTACCCGGTGTCGTTCCCGGCGCCATACCCCTGGGCGGTGGCGATCGCGGACATGAACGGCGACCGGATCCCGGACGTCATCACCGCGACGCAGGCCTACGAGCTGAGCGTCCTCCTCGGGAATGGCGACGGGACGCTTCGGCCGAAGCTGGACGTCGGGATCGGATCCCCAGCCAGGTCGATCGCGGTCGAGGACCTCGATCGCGACGGGCGGCTCGACGTCGCCGTCCTCACGGAGGCCGGCTACGGGAACAACGTGGTTCGGTTCCTGGGCGGGAACGGCGACGGGACCTTCCGGACGCCCGCCGACTATCAGGTCGGCTGGGACTCGCAAACGCTCTGGCACGACGGCGACCCGCAGACGCTCGTCGCCGGCGACTTCGACGGGGACGGAATCCTCGATCTCGCGGTCGCGGTGCAGGGGAGCTGGAATCACCCTGGCTGGATCGAGCTCCACCGCGGTCATGGCGATGGAACCTTCGAGCTGCTCTCGACGACGGACGCCGAGTATCCCTACTTCGTCGCGGCAGCGGACCTGAACCGGGACGGCATCCTCGACCTGGTGGCGACACAGTGGGGATGGGACTCGAACTTCATCGCCCTCCTCGGCAACGGCGACGGGACGTTTCGCGTCGGCACCACGCTCCTCCTCGGAAACGACCTGCGCGGGCTCGCGGTGGGAGACCTCGACGGCGATGGGATCCCGGACGTCGCCGTCGCGAACCACAGGAACGGCACGATCACGATCCTGCGCGGGAACGGCGATGGGACGTTCGCGGCGCGCGTCGACCTCGCCGCCGATTCGCCGGTGTCGGTCGTCCTCCACGACGTGGACGGGGACGGCAACCTCGACGTCCTCTGGGCGGGTGAAGGCTTCGCAGGGCTCGGCGTGTGGCGCGGCGACGGCGCCGGCGGGTTCTCGGGGCCGCAGACAGTCGCCGTCCCGTCGGTGTGGGATGACGCGCCGAGCTCCCTCGCGGTCGGCGATCTCGACCGCGACGGCCGCCCGGACGTCGTCCTCGGCAGCTACGCGGTCCGCGTCCTCCGAAACGTGTGCCTGCCATGACCCCCGCCGCGCGCCCTCGCCCATACGGACGGACCATGCGCCCGAACGTCCTCGCCGCCGCGCTCCTCGCCCTCGCCGGCGCCCTCGCCGGCTGCGAGGCGCAGCTCCGGCCTGCGCCGCCGCAGCCGGTGTGCGTGCGCAACGCGGATTGCGCGGCGGGGCTCGTGTGCACGTCGCTCGGCGTCTGCGACGTGCAGTGCCGCGGGGACGGCGAGTGCAACGGCGGGGTGTGTCAGGCCGGGTCGTGCACGGGCGGGTGCCCCGCGAGCGAGCTCGCGTGCGGCGGGTCCTGCATCGACCCGCTGACGGATCGGGCGCACTGCGGCGCGGCGGCGGGGTGCGTGGGGCCGTCGGCGGGGGTGGCGTGCGGGGCCGGCGAGGTGTGCGCGGCGGGGACCTGCGCGACGAGCTGCCCGGCAGGGCAGGTCGCGTGCGCAGGCGTCTGCGTCTCTCCGCTCACGGACGGCGCTCACTGCGGCGCGGCAGGCGACTGTCTCGGGGTCGATGCGGGCGCGGCGTGCGGGTCGGGGCAGGTCTGCGCGGCCGGCGCGTGCGCGACGAGCTGTCCTTCCGGGCAGGTCGCGTGCGGAGGGAGGTGCGTCGAATCCGTCGACGGACGGGAGCCACTGCGGCGCGGGCGGTGACTGCACCGGCGCCGGCGCCGGCGTCGCGTGCGGAGCGGGGAAGGTCTGCGCGGCGGGGCTGTGCGCGTGGTCGTGCCCGGCGAGCCAGGTGGAGTGCGCGGGGAAGTGCGTCGATCCGCGGGCGGACCGCTGGCACTGCGGCGCGTCGGGCGCGTGCAGCGGCGCGACGGCTGGCGCGGTCTGCGGCGCCGGCGAGGTCTGCGTCGGGGGAGCGTGCGCGACGAGCTGCCCGGGCGGACAGGTCGCGTGCGGCGGGCAGTGCGTCGATCCGCAGACGGATCGGGCGCACTGCGGCGCGTCCGGAACGTGCAGCGGACCGGCCGCCGGCGCGTCCTGCGCGACAGGCGAGGTGTGCGTCGCGGGCGCGTGCAGGACGAGCTGCCCGGCGGGACAGCTCGCGTGCGCGGGAACGTGCGTCGACCCTCAGACGGACCGGACGTACTGCGGCGCGGGAGCGGGCTGCGCGGGGCCTACGCCCTGCGGCCGCGGCGAGATCTGCTCGGCGGGGACCTGCGCCCTCTCGTGCGCGGCGAGCCTGGCGGAGTGCGGCTCGAGCCTGCGTGGATCCGCAGGTCGACCCCGCGCACTGCGGCGTCACGACGGCGTGCACCGGCGGCGCGACGTGCGGCGGGGGGGAGGTCTGCACGTCCGGCGTGTGCGCCGGGGCGAGCGCGGGCTGCCCGGCGGGGCAGGCGCTCTGCGGCGGGAAGTGCATCGACCCGCAGACGGACCGGTCTTTCTGCGGCGCCGGCGCCGACTGCACCGGGGGAACGATCTGCGCAGGAGGGGAGGTCTGCTCGGGCGGCGCCTGCGCCTGGTCGTGCCCCCCGGGCCAGGTCGCCTGCGGCGGGAAGTGCGTCGATCCCCAGACGGACGGCGCGTATTGCGGCGCGCTGGCGGGGTGCGCGGGCGCGACGTCGTGCGGCCCCGGCAGCGCGTGTCTCGGGGGCACGTGCCGGACGAGCTGTCCGGCGGGGCAGCTCGCCTGCGGCGGCCGGTGCGTGGATCCGCAGACGGATCGGACGCGATGCGGCGCGACGACGTGCGGAGACGGCGCGGCGTGCGCGCAGGGCGAGCTCTGCGTAGCGGGAGCGTGCGCGACGGCGTGCCCGGCCGGCCAGCTCGCCTGCGGCGGCAAGTGCGTCGAGCCGCTGACGGATCGAGCGCGCTGCGGCGCGACCACGTGCGCGGACGGCGCGACGTGTGGGACCGGCGAGGTCTGCTCCGCGGGCGCGTGTGTCCTCTCCTGCGCGCCGGGGGTCGTCGACTGCGGCGGGGTCTGCGTCGATCCGAAGGTCGATCCGGTCCACTGCGGCGTCACGGCCGCGTGCACCGGCGGGGAGAGCTGCTCCGGCGGCGAGGTGTGCTCCTCCGGCGCGTGCGCGTGGAGCTGTCCCGCGGGCCAGCTCGCCTGCGCCGGGAAGTGCGTCGATCCCTCGACGGACCGCGCCCGCTGCGGCGCGACGACGTGCGTCGACGGCGTGGTGTGCGGGTCGGGCGAGGTCTGCTCGGCGGGGACGTGCGCCCTCTCCTGCGCGCCGAACCTCGTCGAGTGCGGCGGGACCTGCATCGATCCGAGGGTGGATCCCGCGCACTGCGGCGTCTCGGGCGCGTGCGCGGGCGGCGCCGTGTGCGGCTCCGGTGAGGTGTGCGCGAACGCGGCGTGCGCCCTGACCTGCCCGGGTGGCCAGCTCGCCTGCGCCGGGCGGTGTGTCGACCCGCAGACGGATCGCTTGCTCTGCGGCGCCGCGGACTGCGGCGGCGGCGCGATCTGCGCCGGCGGCCAGGTCTGCAGCGGCGGCGCCTGCGCGTGGAGCTGTCCCGCGGGGCAGCTCGCCTGCGGTGGCAAGTGCGTGGACCCGGCGAGCGACCGGAGCTACTGCGGCGCGACGACGTGCGCGAGCGGCGCCGCGTGCGGCGACGGCCAGGTCTGCTCGGCAGGCACGTGCGCCGTCACGTGCGCCCCGAACCTGGCGCGCTGCGGCGGCACCTGCGTCGACCCCGCGAACGACCCCGCGCACTGCGGCGCGTCCGCGACGTGCGCCGGCGGCGCCGTGTGCGCCACCGGTGAGGTCTGCAGCGCCGGGACCTGCCGCACGACGGGCTGCCCGGGGACGCAGCTCGCCTGCGGCGGCAAGTGCATCGACCCGCTGACGGACCGGAGCCTCTGCGGGGCCGGGCCGGACTGCACCGGCGGCGCCATCTGCGGCGCGGGGCAGGTCTGCGCGAGCGGCGCGTGCGCGCTGGAGCTGCCCGGCCGGCCAGCTCGCCTGCGGCGGGAAGTGCGTCGACCCGTCGAGCGACCGGAGCTACTGCGGATCGACGACGTGCGCCGACGGCGTCGCCTGCGGCGCGGGCCAGGTCTGCTCCGCCGGCACCTGCGCCGTCTCGTGCGCGCCGAGCCTCGTGAACTGCGGCGGCACCTGCGTCGACCCCCGGAACGATCCCGCGCACTGCGGCGTCGGCGCGGGGTGCGCCGGCGGCGTCGCGTGCGCCGCTGGAGAGTTCTGCACCGCGGGCGCGTGCGGCGCGAGCGCGTGTCCCGACGGGCAGTACGCCTGCTCCGGACGCTGCATCGACCCGTGGGGCGACCGGAACTTCTGCGGCGCGGGGCCGGACTGCACCGGCGGTGCGATCTGCGCGACGGGTCAGGTCTGCGCGTACTGGACCTGCGAGTGGAACTGTCCGGGCGGCCAGCTCGCCTGCGGCGGGAAGTGCGTCGACCCAGCGAGCGACCGTAGCTACTGCGGTGCGACGACCTGCACCGACGGGGTCGCCTGTGTCGGCGGCCAGGTGTGCTCTTCCGGCCGCTGCGCCGCGTCCTGCGCGCCGAACCTCGTGAGCTGCCGCGGCGCCTGCATCGATCCGAACGTCGACCCCGCCCATTGCGGCGTCACCGCAGCGTGCACCGGAGGAGCGGTCTGCGGCAGCGGACAGGTCTGCGCCGGGGCGGTCTGCCAGGGGTCGGCAGCGGCTTGCCAGTCCCCGCAGCTCGCCTGCGGGGGCCGATGTGTCGATCCCTCGACGGACCGTGCCTTCTGCGGCGCCGCCCCGGACTGTACCGGCGGCGCGATCTGCCCCGGGACCCAGGTGTGCGTGGCGGGGGCGTGCGGGTGGAACTGCCCGGCGGGGCAGTACGCGTGCGGCGGGAAGTGCGTCGACCCGGCCACGGATCTCGCCTTCTGCGGAGCGGGGCCGAGTTGCCTGGGAGGGACCGTCTGCGCGCCCGGGCTATCCTGTCATGGAGGCGCATGCGTCGCGGTGGCCTGCACCGGCCTGACCTCGCTCGGCGCCATCGTCGTGAGCGACATGGACGGGACGTCCCTCACAGCGGCGGACCTCGACGGTGACGGCATCCTCGACCTGGTCGGGCGCGGCTACTACTACGCGGACGGTGGGTTGCTGCTGCACGTGGCGCGCGGACGGGGCGACGGGACCTTCGGCGCGGTGGTCACCTACGCGACCGGAGGGCACGGGATCTCGGCGCTCGCCGTCGCCGACCTGAACCGGGACGGCAGACCGGACGTCGTGACCGTGAACGGCGACAACACCGTGACCGTGTTCCTGGGCGGGGGCGGAACCTTCGTCGTGAGCACCTTCTCGGGCGGGAGCGCGGGCGTCGGCGCCTACGCGTCCGTCGCCGTGGCGGACGTGAACGGGGACGGCAAGGCGGACCTGCTCGTCCCGGCGAGCACCGGCCTCGCGGTTCTCGCGGGGAACGGCGACGGCACCTTCGGCGCGCCGGTCGTCCACCCGGGGGCCGCGGCCTACCCGTTCGTCACGGTCGGAGACCTCGACCGCGATGGCAAGGCGGACGTCGTCCTCTCGGATCCGGTGGGTGGGTACGTCGCCGTGAGGCTCGGGAACGGCGACGGCACGTTCAAGCCCGCGCAGACGTACGCCGCCGGCGCGGCGCCTCGCGGGGCGGTCCTCGCGGACCTCGACGGCGACGGAAAGCTCGACGTCGCGGTGCCGAACGAGACCGCCGCGACGGTGAGCGTCCTCCTCGGGAACGGCGACGGCACGCTCCGGCCGCGTGTCGCGTACGCGACGGCGCCGGGCCCGCAGGCCGTCGCGGTCGGCGACCTGAACCGCGACGGCAAGCGCGATCTCGTGGTGCCGTCCTCCTACCGGCCGTCGGCCTGGTGGGCCGAGGTCGAGCTGACCGTACTGCAGGGGAACGGCGACGGGACGTTCCAGGCGGGCAGACGTCAGGCGACGCTCGATCGCGCCTACGCGGCTGTCGTCGCCGACTTCGACCGGGACGGGATCCCGGACGTTGCGGTGGGCATGGAGAACACGATCGGGATCCTGCCAGGCGACGGAGACGGGTCGTTCCGGGCCCCCCGGCATTTCCCCGCGGATGACGCCTGGCCAGACCAGCACAATCCGGTGGCCCTCGCGATCGGCGATCTCGACGGAAATGGCATCCCCGACGTGGCGATCGGAAACGGGTGGAGCGGCGGCGTGAGCGTCCTCCTCGCGGCTGCGGACGGCACGTACACGACGCTCCCGGACGCCCCGGGGGGGGCAAGGGTGAGCGGGATCGCGATCTCGGATTTCGACGGCGACGGGAGGAGAGACATCGCCACCACGGACGGGACGTTACCCTGGCCACGTCTGGGTCCTGCTCGGGCGCGGCGACGGCTCCTTCGCGCCGGCGGCGTCGTATCCGGTCGACTCGGGCGGGGGGCCATTGCGTGGCGTGGATCTCGACGGCGACGGCCACCCGGATCTCGCAGTCGCCACCAACGCGGGACTCGAGGTGCTGCGCGGCAGGGGCGACGGGACTTTCGACGCCGCGGTGGTGGTGACCGCGGCCGAGCAGTACCAGCGGTCGCCGTCGCTCGCGATCGCAGATTTCAACGGAGACGGCGCCCCCGACGTCGCGCTCGCGAGGGACTGGGGACCGAATGTGAGCGTCGCGGTGCTCCTCGGAAACGGCGACGGAACGTTCCGCGCGGGCAGCGAGGTCTGGACCGGCGACTATGCGCAGTCGATCGCCGTCGGCGACCTGGACCGGGACGGCAGGGTGGACCTGGCGGTCGCGAGCCCGACGGGTACGGTGACCGTGTTCCTCGGAAACGGCGACGGCACCTTCCGGCGGGGCCCCGACTATCCAGCGGATTACCAGGCATATGTCGTCCTCGTCCTCGCCGATCTCGACGGCGACGGAGCGCTCGATCTCGCCATCGACACGGGACACCCCGTCGTCGCCGTCCGGCACGGTAACGGCGACGGGACCTTCGGCGCGGCGGTGGACTACTGGGTCCACTGGGGAAACGGCGCGATGATCGCGGGCGACCTCGATCGCGACGGGCGGCCGGACCTGGTCGTCGCCGCGGAAGACGGCGTGTGGGTCATGCGCAACACTTGCCTTCCGCGTTGAGCGCGCACGTCCGGTCGAGCGGACGCGTCGCGACGAGAGCCTAGGCGTCGTCCGCCGCGAGCAGCGCCGCCTCGTCCGCGACGGGCTCGACGAGCACGTCCACGCCGCGCCGGGCGAGGGTGCGCGCCGCCGCGACCGCGCGGGGCCCCCGCCCGGCCGCGAGGCACCACTGGGCGTGCGAGGCGAGCAGGAGGACCTCCAGCGCCCGCGCGAGCGTCATCGCCGCGCCGCGCGCCCCCGCCTCCCGCGGCTCGCCGCGCGACGAGGCGAGGAAGGACCGCGCGTGCTCGACCGCGCGGAGCGCCGCCTCGACCGGCGGCCGGAGCGCGGGATCCGTCGCCTCGGCGGCGAGCCCCGCGACGAGGCCCTGGAGCGCCTCGGCGGCGCCGTCGGCGGCGAGCGCCCGGAGCGCCTCGAGCGCCAGCACGTTCGTCGTCCCCTCCCAGATCGGGAGGACCTGCGCGTCGCGGAGCAGGCGCGGGAGCCCGGTGTCCTCGACGTAGCCCGCGCCGCCGAAGCACTCGAGCGCCTCCGACGCGAGGGCGACGGCCTGCTTCCCCGTCGCGAGCTTGGCGAGCGGCGTCACGACGCGCAGCAGCGCGCGGACGGCGTCGCCCGCGTCCCCCGCCTCGCGCGCGCCGAGGAGCGCGCCCGCCCGGAAGGCGAGGAGGAAGGCCCCCTCGCGCTCCGCCTCGAGGCCGGCGAGCGTCTCGACGTGGAGAGGTCGCGCCGCGAGCAGGCTCCCGAACGCGGCCCGGCGCCGGGCGTAGTCGCGCGCGAGGGACAGCGCGCGGTGCATGCCGGCGACCGCCGCGATCGCGTTCCACGTCCGGGTGACCGCCAGCATCGGCGCGACCGCGCGGACGCCGTGCTCGAGGCCGGCGACCGGCGTCGCGCGCGCGCCGTCGAGCGTCAGCTCGGCGGTCGGGAGCTTCCGGGTGCCGAGCTTGTCCTTGAGCCGGTTCACGAGCACGCCGTTCGGCGCGCCGTCGTCCCCGCGCGTCTCCACGTAGAAGAGCGCGAGGCCCCGCGAGCCGGCCGGGCTCCCCTCGGGCCGCGCGAGCGCGAGCGCCATCTCGGCGGTCGTCGCGGAGCTGAACCACTTCGTCCCGTGGAGCCGCCAGCCGCCCGCCGCGTCGCGGCGCGCGACCGTCTCGGTCCCGGAGACGTCGGAGCCGCCCGTCCGCTCCGTCATCCACTGCCCGCTCGTCCACGCGAGCGCGGGATCGCGGGAGACGAGGCGCGGCACGGCGCGCTCGACCAGGGCGGCGTTCCCGGAGTCGAGGAGCGTCCGCGCGGCCCCGTCGGTCATCGCGAGCGGGCAGGAGTAGACGTCGGTGGACGGGTCGAGGACGTAGGCGAGGGCGAGCTGGTGCGTGCGCGACCGCTCCCGGTGGCGGCGCTCGTACGCGGTCGCGACGAGCCCGTGCCGCGCGGCGAGGACCGCCGCCTCGCGCCAGAGCGGCGTCGTCTCGATCCGGTCCACCCGCCGTCCCCACGCGTCCCACGCGACGAGGCGCGGCTCGACCTCGCGCTCCGCGAGCTGCTGCGCGTGGAGCGGCCCCCCCGCGAGGGCGCCGAGGTGGACGAGCTCCGGCTCGATCGCCGCGAGCTCGTCGGGCGAGAAGGTCCTCGCGAGGTGCTCGCGGAGGAGGGCGTCCGTCTCGTAGGTGTTCGCGAGCCGCGGGGGATCCTGGAAGAAGGCCATCCGTCCCGGATAACCGGCGCCCGCGCCCGGCGCGACGAGGCCGGCGGGGGCCCCCTCGACCTCGACGGACGTCCCGCCGTCCGTGACGCCCTCCCTGACGCGCGATCTTCGCTCCTCGTCTATGCTCGACCGATGGCTTGCCCGAAGTGTGGCCGCCCGCGCGTCGCCGGGCCCGGAGTGCCCGCACTGCGGGATCGTGTACGGCAAGGCCAGGCCGCCGCCCCCGGAGCACGTTCCGGGCCCGCTCCCCGGCGCCCCGGAGCGACCGCGCCCCGCGCGCCGTGCGGTCGGCGCCACGGTCGCGGCGGCGGCGGTGGCGGGCGTCGTGGCCGTGTTCGGGGTGGCGGCGCGCCGGCCCGCGAGCGAGCCCTCCACGCAGTCGCCGGAGCCCGTCGCCGCAGTCCAGGGTTCCACGCGAGCTGCGGAGGAGCGGGGGCCGGCGACATCGGGCGCGTCGCCGTCGGCCGTGGAGCCGCCCGCCGTCGCGGCGGAGCCGGCCGCGGTCCCCGGGTCGCCCGGCGCGGCGCCGACCGGCGGCTCCGCCACGGACGCCCCCGCACCGGAGCCCGCGTCCTGCACGATCTACTCGCTGGCTCGCCTCCAGGAGACGCCTCGGCGCCCATCGGTGTCCGCGGCCTGGCACGAGGGCGCGAGCGGCTTCCGCCGGGCGAAGGAGGAGCAGGCTTCGACCGGAGCCCCGCTGCTCGTCCTGTTCCAGGTCGGCTGGTGCCCCCATTGCCGGCGCTTCGCCAGCGAGGTGATCCCCTCGGCCGAGATGCGGGAGCTCGGCGATCGCGTCGTCAAGGCGAAGGTCGACGCGGAGGGTGACGCCGACGAGCGGGAGCTCGCGAGGCAGCTCTCGGTCACGAGCTACCCCACGCTGCTCGTGTTCGCCGCGCCCGGCCGCGCGCCGGAGCGCATCCGCCAGTGGAGCTCGCCGAGGACGTTCGTGGAGAGCTGCGAGCGGGCGCTCTCGAATCCAGCGCGCGAGCACCTCGCGAGAGGCATCTCGCTCTCCCGCGGCGGAGCCGTCGAGCAGGCGGTGCCCGAGCTCGAGGCCGCCGCCGCCGATCCGCGCGTCGCGGCGCTGGCGCTCGATCACCTCGGCGTGCTGGCGCTGAAGGCGGGCTGCTTCGCGCCCGCCGCCGCCATCTACACCCGGGTGCTCGAGATCGACCCGGGCTACGACGGCGGCCGCGGGAAGCCACCTCCGCGGGGTCGCTCGCTTTCGCTCCGGCGATCCGTCGCGTGCGCTCGACGACCTCGATCGGGCGTGCCAGCTCGGGTTCGCGGAATCCTGCCCGCTCGCGCAACGCCTCCGCGACAGGATGCGCTAGCAGCTTGCGAGGGGGCGAGGGTCGGGAGAAGGGGGCTGAGCGCGGGCGGGGTTCAGTGCCCGCCGCGGAGGACCGCGACGGACCCGGGGACGCCGGGCAGGAGCGTGATCGACTCGACGAGGGAGATCCGGTGGAAGATCCCCTCCCGCCCGTCGTACGCCGCCGCGAGCTCCTGGCCCACGACCGCGCGCGGCCCGGAGGCGCTCCGGACGACGATCACCGCGCCGTCCTGCAGCGCGGGCGCCTTCACGATGCCGCCCGTGAACGCCGGGAGGAGCTGCGCGTGCGGCGTGAGCGCCGTCCCCGGGTAGGGCCGGAGCAGCTGGTAGAACCGCGCCGGGGACACGCCGACCGCGAACGGCCCGTGCCGGCCGGCGGCGTCGAGCCGGGCGAGCGCGCCGAGGAGGTCGTCCGCGGCGCGCGCCGGGTCGCTCCAGTCTCCCGCGGAGAGCTCGATCGATCCCTCCTGCGCGAGCAGCCCCCGGACCCCCGCGGCCTGGTTCCCGGAGAACAGGAGCCGGTCCTCGGCCCGCCCGATCTGGCGCCCCGCCTCCGCGGCCTCCGACAGCACGAGCGGCTCGCGGAGCGTCTCGCGCGCCGCGATGGACCGCGCGCCGAGCGAGAAGGAGCGGTGCAGGACCGGGAGCGCCCGCACGCGCGGCACGTGCACGTGCGCCTCGTCCCCGGCCTCGTCGCCGCCGACCGCCTCGTCCTCCGCGACGCCGGCCCGCGCCGCGAACCCGAGCGGGCCGACCAGCTCGACGAGCCGCCGAGCGGCCCTCACCTCGTCCGCCGCCGCGCGCGCGACCGCGTCGAGCTGATCCCAGAATCTCCTGCGCGAACGGCGCCGCCTCGCGGTCCTGCCAGCTCATCGCTCACCCTTCCGGGCGCCGCCCTCGACCTCGGCCTCGCCGGCGGTCTTCGCCTCCTCCGCCTCGCTCACGATGGGCCCCGCGTGGCCGGTGTGCAGCTTCATCATCCGGCCGAACACCACGTCCTTCCGGCGGATCCACTCGAGGAGCATCATCGCGTGCTCCTTCTCCTCGTCCCGGTTGTGCTCGAGGATCTCCCGGAGCTCGGGGTCCTCCGTCGCGTCGGCGCGCTGCTGGTACCAGTCGATCGCCTCGAGCTCCTCCTGGAGCGACACGATCGCGCGGTGAAGGTCCTTCGTGCGCGCCGACAGCGCGCGCTCGTCCTCGTGCCAACCCTGTGAGGCTCCGGCCATGAACGGGAGGTGCGCAGGGCGCGCCTCGTCCGGTAGCCCCGCCCCCGGGGCGGCTCGCTGGCGGGTCCCTACTCGCTGGCGGGCCCCGCCGGGGAGCGGATCGGCGTGGGCTCGAGCTTCACGCCGTGCGCGAGCGCGATCTCCGCGACGATCCCCGCGACGGTCACGGCGATGTCGGTGCAGAACATGAGCCGCTCCTCCGACTGGAAGACCGGGAAGGGGCCGGTGAGGTCGTTGCAGATCTGCGTCCTCGCGCCACCGGTGTTCACGCGCCGCGCCACCTCGGCGCGGTAGGTCGCGACCGCGTCCTTCAGCGCCGGGGTCGCCGGGCCGGTCGGATCGGGGTCGCCGAGCAGCTCGCCGAGCAGGAGGATCCCCGCCATGATCGCGCCGCAGGTGCCCTCGCCCGTGATGCCGCCGCGCCGGAGCGCCTGGTACGCGCGGCTGTCGCTTGTCGAACGTCTCGGCGAGCGCGATCCCGCAGCTCCGGTGCGGGGTGAGCTTTCCCTCGTACAGCACGCGCGCCTTCTCCCGCAGCGCATGGACGACGTCGGCGTCGGTCATGTCCTCTCCTTCACGCCCTCGGCTCGCGCCGCGGACAGGGCAGGGTTCCGCTCGAGCTCCTCGATCGTGCGCGGCCAGTCCTGCTTCAGCAGGCGAGCGAGCGAGCGATCCGACAGGATCTGCCCGCCGGTCTGGCAGCGCGGGCAGTAGTTCACCTCGTTCTCCGCCCGGACGATCCGCTGCACGAGCGTACCGCAGACGGGGCAGGGGAGGCGGTGGCGTCCGTGGACCGCCATCTCGTCGCGGAACGCGGTCACCCCCTCCGGGAACCCGCTCCCCGCCTCGCGCCGCAGCCGCGCGATCCACTCCGCGAGCACGACCTGGGTCGCCGCGTGCAGGCGCGCCACCTCGTCGGCGTCGAGCCGGGAGGTGAGCTTCACCGGGGACAGCCTCGCCCGGTGGAGGATCTCGTCCGAGTACGCGTTGCCGATCCCCGAGAAGAGCGACGGGTCGGTGAGCGCGCGCTTGAGCGTGTGGTTCTCGCGGCGGAGCGCGCGCTCGAACGCCTCGCGGGTCGCCCCGAGCGGCTCGAGCCCGCCCCGGTCGAGCGCCGCGAGCGCGGCCTCGCCCGTCACCAGGTGCAGCGCGGCGCGGCGCTTCGTCCCCGCCTCGGTGAGGACCAGCGAGCCCGCGGGGAAGTCGAGCGCGGCGAGCCCGCGGCGGCCCGGGAGCTTCGCGCCGCGCTCTCGCCAGTGGAGCCGCCCCGCGATCATGAGGTGCAGCGCGAGGAACAGGTCGCCCTCGAGCGCGAGCACGATCCGCTTCCCGAGCCGGCGGACCGCCCTGACGCGTCGCCCCTCCGCGGCCCGGATCGGGGGATCCGCCGACCGGAGCAGGAAGGGGCTCCCGAGCCGGACCGCCTCGAGCGGCTGCCCCGCGACGCGGGACGCGATCGCGTCCACGTAGACCTCGATGTCCGGCAGCTCCGGCACGCAGGGATCCTGTCGCGGGGCGCCCCTCCGCGCCAGCCCGAGCGTCCTGCGGCCCGCGGGCGCCGGGCGTGCTAGAGAGACCGCATGCGAGAGGGCCCTCCCGGACGCGCCGCGGTGCCGCGGCGCGGGATCCTGCGCGCGCTGGCGCTCGCGCCGGCGGCGCTCGCGGGCTGCGCGGCGGGCCTCGCGGAGCGCGCCCCGCCGGACGGGGGCGGCGGGTCCGATCCCGCCGCGGCGAGCGGCGGCGCCGCGGCCTTGCCGCCGCCGGCGGACCCGGCGCTCGCGGCCGTCCGCGGGTTCCGTCTCGCCCCCGACGCCGAGCCTGCGTTCGTGTTCCGCGCGGCGACGTCGCGCCCGGGGGAGGGCGCGTGAGCCTCGCGCCGGAGCTCGCGTACGCCGGCGTCGCGGCGCTCTCGAGATCGCTGCGCGCGCGCGAGCTGTCCCCGGTCGCGCTCGTGGAGGGCTGCCTCGCCCGCATCGACGCGCTCGCGCGGCCGCTCGGCTGCTTCGCGATCGTCGCGCACGAGCGCGCCGCGAGCGACGCGCGGGCCGCCGAGGCGGAGCTCGCCGCGGGGCGGTGGCGGGGCCCGCTCCACGGCGTCCCGTTCGCGCTCGCCGATCTCGTGGACACGAGCGGCATCCCGACCGCGCTCGGCGTCTCCACGCTCGCCGCCCGCACGCCGGAGCGCGACGCGACCGTCGTCGCGCGGCTCGCGGAGCACGGCGCGGTCCTCGTCGGGAAGGTCACGGTCCGCCCGCTCGGCGGGACCTGGCCGGTCGCCGGCGCCCCCGACGCCCCGTGCCGCAGCCCCTGGGACCCGTCGCGGCCGGTCGGGGGGCCGTCTCCCGGCGCCGCCGTCGCCGTCGCGGCGGGGCTCGTGCCGTTCGCCCTCGCGGCGCACGGTGCGGCCCCGGACCCCTCCGCCGCGTCGTGCGGGGTCACCGCGCTCCGGCCGACGTACGGGGTCCTGTCGCGGCGCGGCGCCACGCTCGGCTCGTACGGGCTCGCCGCGCTCGGCCCGGTCGCGCGGTTCGCCGAGGACGCGGCGCTCGTGCTCGACGCGCTCGCGGGAGCCGATCCGCGCGATGCGTCGTCCATCGCCGCGCCCCCCGGGCTCGGGCGCGTGGCGCCCCGGATCCCCGCCGGCCTGCGCATCGGCGCGCTCGAGCTGCCCCCCGTGTCCGGGGCGGCGCGCGCCCCGCTCGACGCCGCGCAGGACACGCTCCGGTCCGCCGGGGCGATCGTCGCGGCCGCGACGCTGCCGCCCCTCCCCTGGAGCGAGACGGCGGCGCTCCTCGAGCGCGCCGAGGCCGAGGTGATCGCGGGCGCGATCACCGGGTCCGAGGCGGCGCCGCGCGGCGCGTCGCCCGCGACCGCCGCCGACTACGTGCGGGCGGCGCGACTCCGGGGCGAGGCCCAGCGCACGCTCGCGCGCCTCTTCGAGCGCCACGACCTCCTCCTCGCGCCGGCGGCGCGGGAGGGCGACGGCGGCGATCCGCTCTCCGCCGCGATCGCGCTCGGAGGCCTCCCGGCGCTGACGCTCCCCGCCGGCCTCGTCGAGGGGAGCCCGGCCGCCGTCCGGCTCCTCGCGCCGCCGCTCGAGGAGGCGCGGCTGCTGTCCGCCGCGGCCCTCTTCCAGGCGCGCTCGTCCCATCACCTGCAGCGTCCGCCGCAGGCCTCCGCCCCCGCGATCGCGACCGTGACGCGGCGGTGACCGGCAGAGAGGAGCATCCCCGGCCGTGTACGTCCTGCTCGCGATCATCGGCTATCCCCTCGCGCTCGCGCTCATCGGCGTCGGGCTCCCGGTGCAGGCGCTCCTCCTCGTCCTCACGTTCCCGTTCGACCGCAACCGCGTGGTGGCGGGCCGGTTCCTCCGCTTCATCGGGCTCGGGATCTCGCTGACGTTCCCGCCGTGGAGGCTCCGCGTCGAGGGGCGCTGGCCGGCCCGGCCGGGACCGTTCGTGGTGGTCGCGAACCACCAGTCGATCCTGGACATCCTGATGCTCTGCCGGCTCCCGCGCGAGATGAAGTGGGTCGCGAAGGAGGCGCTCTTCAAGGTGCCGGTGGCGGGCTGGATGCTGCGGATGGCGGGGGACATCCCGATCCGGCGCGGAGACCCGGAGAGCGGGGGCGAGGCGCTCGCCAAGGCGAAGGCGTACCTCGAGCGCGGGATGAGCGTGATGATCTTCCCGGAGGGGACCCGGAGCGCGAAGGGGACGCTCCTGCCCTTCAAGTCGGGCGCGTTCCGGCTCGCGATCGACGCGGGCGTGCCGGTCCTCCCCATCGCCGTGCAAGGCACCGCGCACGGCATGCCGAAGGGCGGGCCGTGGGTCCGCCCGTGCCGCGCGTTCGCGCGGATCCTGGAGCCGGTCGAGGTCGGCGCGCTGCGCGGCGTGGAGGGCGCGGCGGCGCTGCGCGACGAGGTCCGCCGGCGCATCGCCGCGGAGCTGCCTGCGGAGCAGGAGCGCGCGGTGGCCGAGAAGCGGGGCTGATCGTCCCGCGAGCCCCGCTCCGCCCGACGCGCCGCCTCAGGGCTCGCTCGGCGGCCGCCGGTCGCGGAGGATGAGCTCCTCGAAGGCGCGGTCGTGCTCCACGCGGAAGCTCTCCTCGAAGGTCGCGCCGGGGCTCGTGCAGTACGCCTTCGTGAACCGGAGCGCGTGCGCGGGGGCCTCGAGGATCGATCGCGCCACCGCCAGGGCGCGCGCCGGGAGCCCCTCGGGCTCGACCACCTCGCTCACGAGCCCGGCCCGGTGCGCCTCCGCGGCGTCGATCCGCCGCCCGGTGAGGCACAGGTCCCGGGCGATCCCGTCGCCGACGATCCAGCGGAGCGGCGTGAAGAGCGGCGGCGCGCCGAACTTGATCTCCGGGTGGCCGAACGCGGCCCGGGAGGACGCGAGCCGCACGTCGCACAGGCAGGCGAGGTCGAAGCCGCCCCCCATCGCCGGGCCGTTCACGGCGGCGACGACCGGCTTCGGGAACGACCAGACGTCGCGGTGGTAGCGGGAGGAGGACGCGAACAGCGCGGCGAACCGCTCCGGCTGCCGGAACTCGTCGAGGTCGAACCCGGCGCTGAACGCGGCGCCGTCGCCGGTCAGCACCACCGCGCCGACCGCGGGATCGTCTCGCCACGCCCCGAGCGTCGCCGAGATCTCGTCGCGCATCTCGATCGAGATCGCGTTCCGACGGTCGGGACGGTGCAAGGTCAGCGTCGCCACTCCGTCCGCGACGTCCAGCCGGATGGTCCGGGGGTCCATGGGCGGCCTCCTTTCGGGACATGGATCGTACCATCGCCGCACTAAGACCCAGGTGAATCGAGCAGAGGAGGAACCCCGATGTTCGCGACCACCATCCGATTCACCATGCCGGAAGAGACCGACTGGGAGCGACTTCGCCAGCGCGCGGTCCGCCGGGCCTTCGAGGTCTACCGGACCATCCCCGGGCTCCGCGCGAAGGCCTTCATCTTCTCTCCGGAGCGGAGCGAGTTCGGCGGCAACTACGTCTGGGACACCCAGGACGACGCCGAGGCGTTCCTCCGCTCGGACGTCTGGAAGACGGCCAAGTCACTGTACGGGGAGCCGCGCATCGAGCGGGCGGAGGTGTGCGCCTACGTGGAGGGGGGAGACCTGGTGTTTCCGCCCGACCTCGACGCCGCCGCGCCCTCGCGCGGCGAGTCGCCGCCCGTCTCACCGCCGTCCGTGTAGCGCGTCCGGCTCCGGTACTCGCCGGGCCGCTAGTGATCGTGATGCCCGCCCGGCCCGTGGCGGTGGCCGCCGCCCGGGCCGTGCGAGTGCCCGTGGTCGTGGTCGTGCGAGTGCTCGTGCCCCTGATCGTGCGAGTGCCCGTGCGGCTCGGCCTGCGAGTGCGTGTGCGGCTTCGCCGGGACGCCCGCGGCGCGCGCGGGCATCGCGCGGCGCAGCCCGTCCACCCACTCGACCCACGCGGCGAGCCCCTTTCCGTCGCGGGCCGACACCTCGATCACCTTCGGCCGGGGCATCACGCGCGCGAGCGCGTCGTGGAGCTTCGCGAGGTCCACGTCGAGGTGCGGGACGAGATCGCACTTCGTGAGCAGGACGAGGTCGGCCGCCTTGAACATCACCGGGTACTTGAGCGGCTTGTCCTCGCCCTCGGTGACCGAGAGCACGACCACGTTCGCCGCCTGCCCGAGGTCGTAGATCGCGGGGCAGACGAGGTTCCCGACGTTCTCGATGAAGAAGACGTCCAGCTCCTTCCACGGGAAGTCGTGGAGGGACCGGTGGACGAGCTCCGCGTCGAGGTGGCAGGCCTGACCCGTGGTGATCGCCTTCGACGGGATGCCGGCCTTCTCGAGCCGGCGCGCGTCGTTGTCGGTCGCCAGGTCGGCCGAGACCGCGCCGAGGCGCCACCCCTTCGCCGCCGCGGCCTTCGCGGTCGCCTCGAGCACGGCGGTCTTGCCGGCGCCGGGCGAGCCCATGAGGTTCAACGCGAGGACGCCCGCCTCCACGAAGTGCTCGCGGTTGTGCCGGGCCGTGCGGTCGTTGCCGGCCAGGATCTTCTCGTGGAGCTCCACCGGCACGAGCTCCGTGTCGCCGCAGCCGCAGGTCGTGCACATCAGGGCACCTCCAGGTCGATGCCGTCGAGGGTGAGCGCGTCGCCCCCGTCGTCGAGGCGAGCCGCCTCGTGGCAGTCCGGGCAGCGCAGCACCTCGCCGCGGGCGATGGGCTTGCGGCACCGCGGGCAGGACCAGCTCGCCGCGACGCGCGAGAGCGTGAGCGGCGCCCGCTCGCAGATCGTGCCGGCGCGGAAGGTCTCGTAGGCGGTCCGGAAGAGCTCGGGATCGACGCCGGACAGCTCGCCCATGCGCACGGACAGCCCGTGGACCGCGAGCGCGCTCCGCCGCCGCGCCTCCTCCTCCACGCGCTGCACCAGCGCCTGCACGAGCGAGTACTCGTGCATCACCCGACCTCGCGCAGGTCGGGCACGCCGCCGTAGGTGTGCCAGATCCGGCAGGCGCCCTCGGCCGAGACCATGCACGCGCCGACCGGCGACTCGGGCACGCACTCCTTGCCGTAGAGCTCGCAGTCGGTCGGGTTCTTGAGGCCCGCCATGATGTCGCCGCACACGCACCGCTGCGCGTGCGCGGAGGGGGCGTGGTCCCACAGCGACGCGAGGTCGATCGTGAACCGGCGCCGGGCGTCCACGTGCGCCCACTCGTCCCGGAGGCGCAGGTTCCCGTTCGGGATGTGGGCGATGCCTCGCCAGCGGCCGCCGTGCAGCCGGAACACGCTCCACAGCTTCTCCTGCGCCGGGCCGTTTCCCTTCGCGGTCACGCAGCGCGGGTACAGGTTCGCGACCTCGGGCGTCCCGGCCTGGACGAGCTCGACGAGCCGGACGAGCGCGGCGAGCACGTCGAGCGGCTCGAACCCGGCGACGACGACCGGGAGCCGGTGCCGCTCCACGAAGGGCAGGAACACGTCGGAGCCGGTGATCGCGGCGGCGTGGCCGGCGGCGAGGAAGCCCTCGACCTTGTTCTCGGGCATCTCCGCCACGATCTCCATCGCGGGCGGGATGTACTTGTGCGCGGAGAGGACAGAGAAGTTCCTGGGGACGCCGCCCATCAGCACCGCGGCGGTCGCGACGGCGGTGGTCTCGAACCCGCTCGCGAAGAAGACCACCTCCTCGGTCGGGTGGGCCTCCGCGAGCTCCACCGCCTGCGTGACCGAGTAGACGCTCGTGATCTTCCCGCCCTCGCCCGCGGCGTCCGCGAGCGAGCGCGAGGTGCCGGGGACGCGCAGCATGTCGCCGTAGGTCGCGATGCGGACCCCCTGCCGCGCGAGGGCGATCGCCTCGTCGATCTCGGGGCAGTCGGTGACGCAGACCGGGCAGCCCGGTCCCATGATCACCGTGAGCGCCTTCGGGAACGTGGCCCGCAGTCCGAACCTCGCGATGGCCTGCTCGTGGCTGCCGCAGACGTGCATCACCGAGACCGGTCGTCCGATCGCGTCGACGGCCCGCTGCAGCGCCGACGCGAGCGCCCGGGCGCGGGCGGGATCGCGGAACTGCATCTTCGCCGTCGGGTCGATCATCTGGCTCCGCCTCTCCTACTTGCCCTGGAAGCTCGGCGGCCGCTTGCCGAAGAAGGCCTCGATGCCCTCGGCGAAGTCGGCCGAGTCCGCGCTCCGCGCGAGGCTCTCGAGCTCCTGGTCGAGGTGCCAGTCGAGCCGGTCCACCCCGGCGGACTGGTTCATGAGCGCCTTCGTCATCCCGATGGAGCGGGTCGGCAGCGCGGCGAGGCGCTCCCCGAGCGCCGCCACCTCCGCGTCGAAGCGATCCACCGGCCAGACCTCGTTCACGAGCCCCCACGACTGGGCGGTGCGCGCGTCGAGCCGCGGGTTCAGGAGCGCCATCCCCATCGCCCGCCGGAAGCCGACGAGGCGCGGCAGGAAGAACGTCGAGCTCTCCGCGCCGCAGAGCGCGGTCTTCGCGTAGGCCCACTCGAAGGTCGACCGCTCGGTGCACACGACGAGGTCGCAGCAGAGCGCGAGCCCGAGCCCGCCCGCGGCGGCGACCCCGTCCACCGCCGCGACCCAGGGCTTCGGGGACCGGCGGATCTCGGAGATGGTGGAGTGGAGGTACTCGAGGATCTGCTTGAACACGGCGCCGTATCCGCTCGTCGCCGGGCGGGCGCCGGGGGCGAGGTAGTCGAGCTCGCCGCGGACCCCTCCGGCCCGGATGTACTTGAGGTCGGCGCCCGCGCAGAACGCCTTCCCTCCCGTGCCCCGGAACACGACCGCCCGGACGGCGGGGTCGCGCGCGAGCTTCAGCCCGGCGGCGCGGAGGTCCTGCGCCATCGGGATGTCCATCGAGTTGAAGCGGTCGGGCCGGTCCATGACGAGGTGGGCGACCGCGCCGTGCCGCTCGATCCGGATGGAGCTCTGGTCGGACATCAGCAGATCCTCGGGAGCAGCTCGCCCTCGGGCTCGGCCAGCATCCGCTTGCCGAACCCGGTGTCGAGGATGACGGAGCCGGGGCGCTCGGCGATGGCGGTCGCGAAGATCGCGGCGTCCTTACCGAGCGGGTGAGCGCGGAGCGCGGCGAGCACCTTCTCGGCGGAGCGGGCGCGGACGGCGATGACCGCCTTCCCTTCGTTCGCGACGAGGAGCGGGTCGATGCCCACCATCTCCGCGGCGGCGCGCACCTCGTCGCGGATCGGGACCGCCGCCTCCTCGATGAGCACACCGACCTTCCCCTTCGCGGCCATCTCGTGGAGCACGCCGGCGACGCCGCCGCGGGTCGGGTCCTTCATCGCGACGACGTCCTCGCCCCCGGCGAGGAGCGCCGCGCGGACGAGGCCGTTCACCGGCGCGACGTCGGAGCGGAGGTCGCCCTCGAGCCGCAGGTCGTGCCGGCGGGACATGATCGCCATCCCGTGGTCGCCCACCGTGCCGGTGATGATGAGCCGGTCGCCGGCGCGCAGGCCGGCGTCGGTCACGACGCGGTCGGTGAGCGCGACGCCGGCGGTGTTCAGCACGATCCCGTCCAGCTCGCCCTTGCCCATCACCTTCGTGTCGCCGGTCACGATGGGCGCGTTCGCCTCGCGCGCGGCGTCCGCCATCGACTGGACGATCCGGTCGAGGTCCGCGCGCGGGAAGCCCTCCTCGAGGATCACCGCGCAGGTGAGGGCGAGCGGCTCGGTCGCGCCCATCATCGCGAGGTCGTTCACCGTCCCCGACACCGACAGCCGCCCGATGTCGCCGCCGGGGAAGAAGATCGGCTGGACGACGTGGGAGTCGGTCGTCACCACGAGCCACCGGTCGCCGAGGCGGAGCGCCGCGCCGTCGTCGAGCGCGGCGAGCCCGATCCCGTCCACCGGCGAGGCGAGCTTCAGGAAGGTGTCCTCGACGAGCTGGCGCATGGCGCGCCCGCCGGAGCCGTGCTTCAGGCCGATCCGCTGCGGGTCTCCGCTCACTTCCGGTCCTTCCCCGCGGCGATCTCGGCGCGGACGTCGGCGGCCATGAGGTCCTCCTTCGCGCCGGAGACCTCGAGGATCTGATCGAAGAGCGCGAGCGTCTCCTGCACCTCCTCCGGCGGGATGCGGCGGATGGCGAACCCGACGTGGTTCAGCACGTAGTCACCGACCGAGACGGGCTCGTCGACGATGTCGAGCCGGAGCGCCTTGCGGACGCCGAAGAAGTCGACCGTCGCCTCGAGCCCGTCGATCGCGAGGACCTTGCCTGGAACCCCGAGACACATGTCCGTCTCCTCCGCCGGTCAGCCGAGCGTCGCGTCCGCGACGACCGCCTGCCCGAGCGCGATCCCCCCGTCACCGGGGGGAACCTGGCCGTGTTGGTATACAGCAACGGTGCCCGAAAGCTCGCCGAGGAGCCCCTCGGCGAGCCGGGCGTTCTGGAAGCAGCCGCCCGTCAGGACGACCGGCAGCGGGCCGGTCCGGCGCAGGGCGCGGCGGACGAGCGTCGCCCCGGCGGACGCGAGCGTCGCGTGGAAGCGGGCGGACACGGCGCCGGAGGGGACGCCGGCGAGGACGTCCGCGACGAGGGCGCGCCAGGTGGCGCGGAGGTCGAGCTGCTCCGGCGCGCTCGAGGAGTCCACGTCGAACGGGTAGGGCGCCGCGGGGCCGCCCTCGGCCGCCGCGTCGAGCGCGAGCGCGACCTGCCCCTCGAAGCGCGAGCGCGGGCGGGCGAGCGCGAGGGCCCCGGCCGCGTCGAAGACGCGCCCGCAGCCGTGCGCCGGCGGGCAGTTCACCCCCGCCGCGAGCATCCGCAGGACCACCTCGCGCTCCTTCGCGTCCACCCGGGCGAAGAGCGGAAGCGCGTCGAGCGGGGCCGCGGGGCCGAGCGCGTCGTCGAGCGCCGCGAGGGCGACGCGCCACGGCTCGCGCACGGCGCGGTCGCCCCCGGCGAGCCGGAGCGGCCGGAAGGTGGCGAGCCGCTCGAACCGGCCGCGCTCCACGAGGAGCAGCTCGCCGCCCCACGCGGCCCCGTCGGTCCCGAGCCCCACGCCGTCCCAGGCGAGCGCGAGGGCGGGGCCGTCGAGCCCGTGCTCCGCGAGCGCGGCGGCGGCGTGGGCGTGGTGGTGCTGGACCTCGACGAGCGGGACGCCGAGCGCGGCGGCGCGCTCGCGCGCCCAGCGGGTCGAGAGGTAGAGCGGGTGGAGGTCGCAGGCGATCGCCTCCGGGCGCACCGCGAGGAACGCCTCGAGCCGCGCGACCGCCGCCTCGAAGGCGCCGTAGGTCTCGAGCCCGTCGAGGTCGCCGACGTGCGGCCCGAGCACGGCCTCGTCGCCGCGCACGACGCAGCAGGCGTTCTTGAGCTGCGCGCCGACGCCGAGCACCGGGCGCCGGAACCGCCGCGCCAGGCGCACGGGGCGGGGCACGAACCCGCGCGCGCGGCGGAGGACGAGCGGGCGGCCCGCGACCACGCGCGCGACCGAGTCGTCGCAGGCGGACGCGATCGGGCGGTCGTGGACGAGGAAGAGGTCGGCGATCCCGCCGAGCCGCCGGATCGCCTCGTCGTCCTCGAAGGCGATGGGCTCGTCGGAGAGGTTCCCGCTCGTCATGACGAGCGGGCGGCCCGCCGCGGCGAGCAGCAGGTGGTGGAGCGGCGAGTACGGGAGGACGAGGCCGACGAGCGGGCTCCCGGGCGCGATCTCCGGCGCGAGCCCGGCGCCGGCGCGGCGGCGGCACAGCACGATGGGCCGCTCGACCGAGACGAGGAGCGCCTCCTCGGCGGGGGCGAGCTCCGCGAGGGCGCGCGCCTCCTCGAGATCCCGCGCCATCACCGCGAGGGGCTTCTCCTCGCGCCGCTTCCGCTCGCGCAGGGTGCGGACCGCCGCGGACGAGGTCGCGTCGCAGGCGAGGTGGTAGCCGCCGATCCCCTTCACCGCGGCGACGGCGCCGCCGGCGAGCGCGGCCCCGAGCGCGGCGAGCGGGTCCGCGACCCCGGCGATCGCCGCGCCGGCGCGGTCGCGCAGCGCGACGCGCGGGCCGCACTCCGGGCACGCGTTCGGCTGCGCGTGGAAGCGACGATCCGCGGGGTCGCCGTACTCGGCCGCGCAGGCCGCGCACATGCGGAAGCCCGCCATGGTCGTCGCGGGCCGGTCGTACGGCGCGCCGAGGGCGATGGTGAAGCGCGGGCCGCACGCCGTGCAGTTCGTGAACGGGTACCGGTGGCGGCGGTCCCGCGGGTCTCGCACCTCGGCCAGGCAGGCCTCGCACGTCGCGAGGTCCGGTGGGATCGCGGCGCGCCGCTCCGCCGTGCCGCCGCTCTCGACGATCTCGAATCCGCGGACGACCTCGCCCGGGATCGACGCCTCGGTCAGCTCCGCGACGACCGCGGCCGGGGGCGGGTCGGCGCGCAGGCGCGCCACGAAGCGGTCGAGCGCCGCGGCGGTCCCGAACGCGTCGATGGTCACGCCGGCGGCGTCGTTCCGCACGCGACCGGCGACGCCGGTCTCGCGGGCGATGCGGTACACGAACGGCCGGAACCCGACGCCCTGGACCGTTCCGGTGACGGCGATCCTCCGCCCCTCGCCGCGCCCGCCTGGTGCCTCGCCCGCCATCGGAGATCGCGCGGCGCGGTCAGGCGCCGGGGCGCTTCTCCCACCAGACCTCGGGGTCGCGCGGCGGGATCCGCTCGCGCAGCTCGATCCCGAGCGCGGACAGCTCCCGCGCGACCGCGGCGACCGCCGCCGGCACCGCCGCGCGCACCGGCGCGGAGAGCCGGAGCCCGGACTCGACCGACGCGGGGATGATCCCGACGAGCCGGACCACGGGCGGGGTCACGCCCATGAAGTCGGCGTTGAGGAGCGCCTCGCGGACGCCGGGCTCGTGGGGGCTGATCGCGAGGATCGGCTTCTTCTCGAGGAGCGCCGCCTTGTCGAAGGTCCGCAGCTCGCCGGGCGTGCCCTTCGCCTTCACCGAGTCCACGAGCACGACCGCGTCCTGGTCCACGAGGAACGCGGTGAGATCGTAGCCCGGGGTGCCGGCGTCGATGACCTGCACGCCGTCGGGCAGCTCGTACGTGGCCTCGAGCACGCGCACCACGTACGGGCCGACGGCGTCGTCGCCCGCGAGGACGTTCCCGATCCCGATGACGGCGACGCGCACTCCGGGAGCTTACAGCACCTTGACCCTGGCGATCTCCTGCCCCTCGGCGTCGACCGTGTGGATCGCGCAGGCGAGGCACGGATCGAACGAGTGGATCGTGCGGAGCGCCTCCAGCGGGAGGGCGGGGTCGGCGATCGGGTTGCCGACGAGCGAGGCCTCGTACGGCCCCTTCTGATCCTTCCCGTCGCGCGGGCCGGCGTTCCAGGTGGACGGCACGACGGCCTGGTAGTTCGCGAGCTTCATCGACTTGCCGTCGGACTCGATGACGCTCCAGTGCGAGAGCGTCCCGCGCGGCGCCTCGTGGAAGCCGACGCCGCGGAACGTCCCCGGCTTCAGCGTCTTCATCGGGTCCACGAAGATCGCGGTGTCGCCCTTGCCGACGTTCTCGACGAGGAGCGTCCAGTGCTTCCGGGCGAGCTCCGACATCACCGCACACCGGATCGCGCGCGCCGCGTGGCGCCCGAGGGTCGAGTGGAGGACGGCCGGGCCGAGCTTCACGCCCGCGATCTTCCCGGCGGTCCCGAGCATCCAGTCGCCCCACTTCCTGAAGCCCTCGTGGCCCTGGGCGTAGCCCGACCAGCAGCTGCGCGAGCGGCCCGACCTGCACCGGCTTCCCCTCGAGCCGCGGCGCCTTCACCCAGCTGTAGCGCTCGGGGGCGGGCGTCTCCGCCTTCCACGCGCCCGTGAACTTCGGGACCGTCTCCTCCTCCCATGGGCGCTTCGACCAGTCGCCGTCGTACCAGGAGCGGGCGATCGACTCGGTCACGTTCTCGCGGAGGTACGCGTCGTCCCAGCTCGCGATCGGGCGGACCTTCCCGAGGTCGCCGTTCCAGATGACGCCGCCGGGGAGGTCGAAGCGCGTCATCTTCGCGTCCGTCGGCAGGTCCGGCACCGCGAGGTAGTTCGTCACGCCCGCGCCGTACCGGAGCCAGTCCGGGTAGCTCGCCGCGATCGCGGCGACGTCGGGGAGGTAGACCTGGGTGATGAAGGCCTGCACCTCGTCGAGCAGCGTCTTCACCTGGTACAGCTTCTCCATGTTGAGCGCGGCGGGGCTGTCCAGGTTGATCGCGTTCGCGACGCCGCCCACCGCGAGGTTCTGGATGTTCGGCGTCTTCGAGCCGAGGACCGCCACGACCTGGTTGGCCTTGCGCTGGACCTCGAGCGCCTGGAGGTAGTGCGCGACCGCGAGCAGGTTCACCTCCGGCGAGAGCTTCATCGCCGGGTGACCCCAGTAGCCGTTCGTGAAGATGCCGAGCTGCCCCTTCTCGACGAACTCCTTCACCTTCTCCTTCACCGCCGCGAGGGCGTGCCTCGAGTTGCCGGGCCAGGTGAGGCCGAGCGAGTCGGCGAACGCGGACGCCTTCTCCGGCGAGGCCACGAGCACCTTCGTGACGTCCACCCAGTCGAGCGCGGACAGGTGGTAGAAGTGCACGACGTGATCGTGCAGCGCGTGCGCGCTGATGATGATGTTGCGGATGAGCTGGGCGTTCAGGGGCACCTCGAGCCCGAGCGCGTTCTCCACCGAGCGGACCGACGCGATCGCGTGCACGGTGGTGCAGACGCCGCAGATGCGCTGGGTGAAGACCCAGGCGTCCCGCGGGTCGCGCCCCTGCAGGATGGTCTCGATGCCTCGCCACATGGTGCCGCTCGACCAGGCGTCCTTGACCGCGCCGCCGTCCACCTCGACGTCGATGCGGAGGTGGCCCTCGATCCGGGTGACGGGGTCGATCGTGATGAGCTTGCTCATGTCGTGCGTCCTCTCTGGAGATCAGCGCTCGCCGGCGACGTGCAGCCCGGCGGCGGGGGTGTTCGCGGCGGGCACCGAGCTCGGGTGCCGATCGCCCGGGGACTCGACGCCGCTCAGGATCGGGAAGAGCTTCACGAACAGCACGAACACGGCCATCCCGAGCGCGGCGAGCCCCGCGCTGAACGCCATCTCCCCGACCTGCGGGAAGTAGCGCCAGCCCGGCTGCGGCTGGTACGCGAGGAGGTAGGTGTCGAACCGGTAGAGCGCGCCGCCGAAGAGGAGCAGGAGCGCGGAGCCGAAGAGGTGGCCGCGGTTCGCGCGCCAGCGCGGCGAGAGCTGCAGGATCCCGGCGGCGAGGAAGAGCGCGAGCTCGAGCAGGAAGAAGGCCGAGTACATCCCCGCGCCGAGGACGAGCCCGAGGCGGCCACGCCAGGCGAGATCGCCGAGCCGCAGGGCGATCCACCCGAGCGCGAGCCACGCCGGGACGACGTTGAGCCGCGCGAGGAGCCGCTGGTCGACCCGCTTGCCCCACGCCATCGAGGCGAGGTTCTCGATGACGACGACCGCCCCGAACCCCATCGTCACGCACGAGACGAGGAACAGGCCGGAGAGCCAGGAGGTGTGCCAGAGCGGGTGCGTCTTCGTCTCCGCGAGCATGAACAGCCCGCCGAGCGAGGACTGGTGCATGGAGGGGAGCACGATCGCCGTCGCGAGGACGAACGGCATGGCGCGCCGCAGCGGCGGCAGGAGCCGGCGCGCCACGCCGGCGACGCGCCCGTCCGGGCCGGCGGAGAGCCTCTCGAGCACCGCCGGGCCCACCTCGACCCAGAGCACCATCGTGTACGCCATCACGCAGAGGGCGACCTCGAGGAGGACCGAGTTGAGGTTCCACGCGCCCGGCCAGAACACCACCCACAGGTTCCACCACCGGCCGAGGTCGATGAGCACGGAGGTGCCCGCGAGCGTGTAGCCCACCGCGCCCGTCATCACCGCCGAGCGGACGAGCGGGTGGTACTCGCCGTCGTTGAACAGGTAGGTGACGAGGCCGACCGCGTAGGCGCCGGCGGCGATGCCGGTGAACGTGACGACGTTGAGCGGCTTCCAGATGCCCCACGCGTACCCGTCGTTCTGCGCCGAGACGGCGCCGAGCCCGAACAGCAGGCGCACGACCACCATCGCGACCCAGAGGGCGCCCAGCGCGAGCAGGAGCTGGAATCCCGGGGTGAGGATCTTCCCGCCGACGGGCCTCTCGGTTCCGTGTCCGGACATCACTTGCCCTCCCGGTCGGGGCGGTGGCCCGCCGCGTCGGTCTTGTTGCGCGCCCGCAGCTGGACCACCGCGACCGCCGTCCAGAGCGCGAGCGGCGCGAGGCCGTGCTTGTAGATCCCGTGCTGGACCGTCTCGCTCAGCTGCGGGAGCGGGTGCTCGGGCAGCGCCGGCAGCCCGAGGGCCGCGAACGAGACGTTCCGGGACGTGACGTACAGGACGTTCGTGCCGCCGCCGTCGGCCTCGCCGTACACCTTCGGCTCGTACCGCCGGGGCTCGGCGGCGACCCTGCGCCGCGCCTCCGCGAGGAGGTCCGCGCGCTTCCCGTAGACGACGGCGCCCCGGGGGCAGACCTCCGCGCAGGCCGCGCCCTTCTCCCCGCGGTGGCGGCACAGCTCGCACTTCACGATCACCGGGACGGCGGTGAACCACTGGAACTTGGGGACGTTGAACGGGCAGGCGATCTGGCAATACCGGCAGCCGACGCAGGTCCCCTTCTCGTAGGCGACGACCCCGCCCTTCACCTTGTGGAGCGCGCCCGCCATGCACGCCGACACGCACGCGGGATCGGCGCAGTGCATGCACTGCGCCTTCATGTACGCCGTCTCGCCGTCTCCCTGCGCGAGCTTGATGACGTTCTTCGTCGTGCCGTCGAGGTCGAGCGGAGCGTCGTACTCGCCGCCGGCGCCGGCGCGGCGCTCCGGCGGGAGGTCGTTCGCGTCGCGGCAGGCCGTCTGGCACGCGCGGCAGCCGACGCACAGGGTCGAGTCGAACAGCATGCCGACGTCGTCGGGCTTCGCGACGTTCGGCTCGCGCGCGCTCGCCACGTCCACCCCCGTCGCGGCGGCGCCGCTCACCGCCAGGGTCCGCAGGACGTCTCGTCTCGAGATCTTCATGGGCGCCTCGCGCTACCGCTCGTCTTCCTTGGCGAGCTTCTTCGACGCGACGAAGCCCGCCCCGGCGATGGCGCCGATCGCGAGGCCCGCCACGCCCGCCGCGATCGCGCCCACCGAGCCCTGCGGCTCGTGCGTGCCGGGGTACGCCATCGGGGCGGTCGGCTTCTCGATGGGGAGGTTCTGGTGGATGGGGACGGCGAAGCCGACGCCCTGCTCCGTGCACCCGACGCAGGGGTGGCCGATCCCGATGGGCCAGGCGCCGGGGACCTCGCAGAAGTGGAGCAGCGAGCAGTTGGCGTGCGTCTGCGGCCCCTTGCAGCCGAGCTTGTAGAGGCACCAGCCGTTGCGGTGGCCCTCGTCCCCGAAGACCTGCGCGAACCGCCCGGCGTCGAAGTGCGGGCGGCGCGGGCAGTCCTCGTGGATCACCCGGCCGTAGGCGAAGGCGGGGCGGCCCTTCTCGTCGAGCTTCGGCAGCGTCCCGAAGGTCGCGAACTGGAGCACGGTGCCGAGGAGGTTGTACGGGTTCGCGGGACACCCCGGCAGCGTGACGGTCGGCTTCGAGATCCCGCGCTCCTTCAGGATCTGCGGCGCGCCGACGGCCTCCGTCGGGTTCGGCGCCGCGGAGGGGACCCCGCCCCACGACGCGCAGGAGCCGATGCAGACGATCGCGGCGGCCTTCTCGGCGCACTCGACGAGCGAGTCGATGGCCTTCTTCCCGCCCACCATGCAGAAGATGCCGTCCTGCTTCTTCGGGATCGCGCCCTCGACCACGAGCACGTACCCGCCCGCGCGCTTCGCGCTCTCGAGCGCCGCCTCGATCTGCTCGCCGGCCGCCGCGAACAGCGTCTCGTGGTAGTCGAGCGAGACGAGGTCGAGGATGAGGGCCCCGACGTCCGGGTGGCTGGTGCGCAGCAGCGACTCGGTGCAGCCCGTGCACTCCTGGAAGTGGAGCCACACCACCGACGGCTTCTTCCCCCTGGCGGCGTTCTCCGCCATCTTCTCGCCCGCCCACGCGGGGAGGCCGACCGCGGCCGCGGCCGCGGAGCAGACCTTGATGAAGTCGCGACGGGAGACCCCCTTCGTCCCCGCGCGCGCGATCGCCTCGAGCCCCGTGTCGTCCATGCCGTCCTCCGGATGGCCGCGAGAGTAGTGGGCCGGGCCGAGATTGCAACGCGCCCAAAAGCGCGCGAGAGGTCGCCCAATTCGATTGCGCACCGTTTGCGCAACGCCGCCCTTCGCCGGCCTGGACAAGCCGCCGCAGCGCACCCAAAGAGCGGCTCGATGCTTGACCGTCATCACGTGCAGCCCCGGGTGACCCGTGTGCGCGGTCAGTCATCTGGGGATTGTGGACCGCAACGGACAACCTTGACGCGACAACGCGATGAGGAAATTTGCGCGGTCGATTTCCGCAAAAAAAGGGGTCCCCGCCGCATTGCCAGGCCGGAGATCGCGCGAAAACGCGGAGCGAGTCCCGGTCTCCTCGGGGCGCCGGCCGCTGCCCCGGCCATCGCACCGGGGAGGCGGGGTTCACCCCTGCGCACCGGCAGGGTACGCTCGGCCTTCGGGGAGGACCGCATGGAGCACCCGAAGCCGGACGGGGACCGCGGCACCGCGTACCTGCCGGCTCGCCGCGCGGCGGCCTCACAGCTCGCGGCGGAGATCGCCCGCGTCGCGAGCAGCCCCGTCATCGACGCGCTGCTCGTCGGGTCGGCGACGGCGCTCGCGGTGCTCGACGAGGAGCGGCAGATCGTGGCCGTCAACGGCGCGTACGTCGCGCTGCTCGGAGCCAGCGACCCCGTCGCGGCCCTCGGGCTCCGCAACGGCGAGGCGCTCGGCTGCGTCCACGTCCCGGAGGGCCCGGCCGGGTGCGGGACCTCGCGGGCGTGCGCGAGCTGCGGCGCGGCCATCGCGACCCTCGCCGCCGCGCGCGGCGGCCTCGGCGAGCGGGACTGTGCGCTCCGGATCGAGCGCCCCGGCGGGCACGAGGACCGGGTGCTGCGCGTCCGCGCGACCTCGCTGCTGGTCGACGGCGAGCGGTTTCACGCGTTCGCGCTCACCGACGTCACGACCGAGCGCCGCCGCAGCGCCCTGCAGCACGTGTTCCTCCACGACCTCGCGAACCTCGCCGAGGGCCTCCGGGGCGCCGCCTGCGAGGCGGAGGCGCTCGCGTCCGAGGCGCTCCCGGCCGAGGCCCGCCTGCAGCAGGACCTGCGCCACCTCGCCGACCGGCTCGTCCGCGAGGTGCGGCTCCAGCGCTCGCTCGCGGACGGCGGGGCGCTGCCGCGCACCGCCTTCGTCCCCGTCCGCGCGGGAGAGCTCGTCCGTTCCCTCGCCGCGCTCGCGGCGCACCACCCGGCGGCGGCCGGCAAGCGGCTCGAGGTCGAGGCGCCCGACGACGAGGTGCAGCTCGTCACCGACCTGCTCCTCCTCGAGCACGTCCTCACCAACCTGCTCGTGAACGCGTTCGAGGCGAGCCGCCCCGGCGGCCTCATCCGGCTGATGCTCGCGTCCGGCGAGGGCGAGATCGAGCTGCGCGTCTGGAACGCCGGCGAGATCCCGATCGCCGTCCGGTCCCGCATCTTCCAGCGGTACTTCACGACGAAGCCCGGCGAGGGGCGGGGGCAGGGCACCTACGCGACGAAGCTCTTCGTCGAGGAGTGCCTCGGCGGCCGCGTGGCCTTCACCTCGGAGCCCGGGGAGGGCACGACCTTCGAGGTCCGCCTGCCGCGAGCCCGCGCCCGCGGGTGAGCGGAGCGGCCCCGGCATCAGGCCAACCGGTCAGCGCCGTCAGTCCCCGGCCGGAGACAGGTCGAACTCGCGGACCGCCGGCAGCGCCGCGAGCGCCCGCGCGAGCTCGGTGAAGTTCGCCTCGTCGATGGTGTGGATGGTCATCCGGTACTCGAACGTCCGCCCCTCGTCGGCGAGCCGGTAGTTGAACCCCGAGACCTTGAAGCCGTGGGTCTCGAGGAGCGTCCGGACCGCCTGCTCGGGCATCACGCTGTCGCGGGCGAACCGGATCCGGTGGTGCGCGAACCGATGGGACGGGACCCGCTTCTCGATCCAGCGGAACGCCGCGAGCACGCCGAGCGTGAGGACCGTCCCGACCGCCGCCGGGTAGTAGAGGCCGCTGCCGACGAGGACCCCGATGGCCGCCGTGATCCAGATCGACGCGGCGGTGGTGAGGCCGCGGACGGTCGTCCCTTCCTTGAAGATCACGCCGGCGCCGAGGAAGCCGATGCCGGTCATGATCCCCTGCGCCATGCGCGTCGGGTCGATGCGGACGGTGTCGCCGTTCCCGGGGAACCACTCCCCCTGGTACACGGTGAGGAGCATGAGGAGGCTCGACGCGACGCACACGAGCGCGTGGGTGCGGAACCCCGCCGGCCGGCCGTGGAAGGACCGCTCCATGCCGATCGCGCCGCCCGCGACGAGGGCGCCGCCGAGGTGCAGCAGGATGTCGAGGCGCGCCTCGGCGAGCACGCGGTGGAAGGGGACCTGGGCGGCGATCTCGGCGAGGCTCGGCATGGCCGTCCCCGTATTGTGCGCCCATCTCGCCGCGGTTGCAGCCCCGCCGGCGGGGCGCCGCGCGCGTCGGGTGAGTGAGGTACGCTCTCCCGCGGTGCGCCTCGTCGCCCTCGCCGCTGCTCTCCTCGCCGCCGCCCCTGTCCCCGCCGCCGCGCGCCGCGGTCGCTCCGCGCCGACCACCCTGGCGCTCGCGGGGGAGCGGGTCGACGTCCGCTGGACCGACGGTGACACCTTCAGGGTCCTGTCGGGGCGGTTCGCGGGCCGGTCCGCGCGGCTCGGGGGCGTCAACGCGCTCGAGGCGTACGGCCCGGTCCACCGGATTGGGACCGCCGGCGGGACGCTGCTCCTCGCGGTCGCGAAGCAGGGCGCCGCGGCGGCCGCGGGCGCCTCCGCGGGAGCGCGCTGCGACACCGAGGGCCGGCCCGACGTCTACGGACGGCTCCTCGTCTCGTGCCCGTCGATCGCGGCGGCGCTCGTGGCGGGCGGCCTCGCGATGGTCTTCGCGATCGACGGGCTCCCGCCGCCGCAGCTCGTCGCGCTGCAGCGCGAGGCGCAGCGCGCGCGCGCCGGGCTGTGGGCCGGCGGCGCGCCCCCGCTCGTCCCCACCAGCCTCCACTCGGCGGACGAGCCGGACCTGGGCCGGCGCGGGGCGTACGACCGCATCGCGGACACCCGCACCGGGATCGCGACCGCGCACCCGCACGACCGCGTCTACCGGACGTGCGAGGAGGTCTGCGTCGGCGCCGGCGCGGACCGGGCGTGCCTCACCTACGTGCCCTTCGGGCGCCGGTACCGGCACCGCCCCGCTTGCCTCCGCGCGCCGCGCGCGCCCCACCCCGGGTGACGCCGCGCGCCTTCGCTCGCTCGGCGAGCACCGCCGAGAGCTGATCCTCCTTGCGGAACGCGGTCCCGCGGAACAGCGCGACCAGCTTCCCCGCGCCGTCGGTCACGCGCACGTTGCAGACCGAGGTGCGCCGCGACACCGCGTCCTCGCGCGCCTCCGCCGTGAGCACGCCCCGGGTGGCGGCCCGCACGAACGTGATGGACGTGTCGAGCGCGACCGCGACGGTGCCGTGCGAGTTCGACGCCGCCGCGAACGCGTAGTCGGCGAGCGTGAACACCGCGCCGCCCTGGGCGACCTCGACGCCGTTCAGGTGGACGTCCCGCAGCCGCATCGTCGTGCGGGCGTAGCCCGGGCGCAGCTCGACGAGCCGCGCTCCCGCGGCGGCGGCCCAGCGGTCCCCGCTCAGGACGCGGCGGACGAGGGCGAGCGGGTCGTTCTTCGGCATGGGATCCTCCTCCAGGGAGCGGCAGTGTAACCGCCCGCCGGGCCGTCGAGGGGTTCCGTTGCAGCCGGGCGCGGCGCGCGGCATCATCGCTGCCCGCCCGGAGGCTCGAATGGACGCTGCCACGCTCAACGGTCACCTGGAGAAGCACCTGCGCGTCGCGACCTTTCCGGTGGGGGTCCGCTCCCTCGCGCCGGGGGCGGCGCTCCCGAAGAAGGCGAAGCGCCCGGCGAAGGACCTCGGGGTGAAGGTCGCGATCTGCCAGTCGATCGGCTTCGCCCGGCGCTACGGCTGGACCCTCGCGTTCACGGGCGACGACCTCTCGTGTCCCATCGCGAAGGCGGCGTTCGGGTTCGCCGACCGGAACGCGTACTACACGTCCGGCGCGCTCGCGGACGGCATGTACGCCTCCTGCACGGACGCGGGCGCCCGCTTCGAGGACGCGCTCACGAAGTACGAGCCGGGCGAGGTCGGCGCGATCGTCGTCGGGCCGCTGTCGCGGATCGACTTCGAGCCGGAGACCGTCATCGTCTACGGGAACTCGGCGCAGGTCATGCGGCTCGTCAACGCGTCGCTGTTCGAGAAGGGCGGCGCGATGCGGGCGGAGACGACCGGCCGCGGCGACTGCACCGAGCTCATCATCCGCGCGAGCCGGACGAACGCGCCGCAGTTCATCCTTCCCTGCTACGGTGACCGGATCTTCGGGATGACCGCCGACGACGAGATGGCGTTCACGTTCCCGTTCGCGATGGCCGAGCAGATGGTGAAGGGGCTCGAGGGGACGCACGCGGGCGGCGTCCGGTACCCGATCCCGGTGTATCTGAAGTACCAGGCGGAGTTCCCGAAGTCGTACCAGGAGCTCGAGCGGCTCTGGAGCGACGAGGAGAAGTAGCCGAAGCGTGGCATCGACGGAGGTGGCGTGGGCAACGACAAGTTCTCGATCCTGTGGTTCTCCGGGCTGATCCTCGGCATGAGCGTCTACGCGATCGTGAAGGGTGGGCTGATCGCGTGGCGGCGCGAGATCGACAACCCGTTCCTCACCGTCCGCGGCGGCCGCGCCCTCGCGATCGGGCTCGCCGTCGCGGCGGTCGGCGCGCTCGGCGTCGCGATGGCGGTCGTCGAGGGCATGAAGCTCCGGATGTAGGGGCCGTCCGGGCCCGAGATACCCGTCCGGGCCTTGCTCCTGGGGCCGGATCCGGCCAACCAACCGGTGCGCGAAACGCCGCGCCCCACCCGGAGGCCTCCATGATCGAAGCGCACGCCTGGAACGAGAGGCTCGACCTCGCGCACGAGGCGATGGACCACGAGCACCACCTGCAGATCGCGCTCGTGACGGGGTTCGCCGACGCGCTCGAGAAGGGGCGCCCGTGGCTGGCACGCCGGGTCGCCGCCCAGCTCCTCACCTACAGCGCGGCCCACTTCGCCGGCGAGGAGCTGCTCATGGAGGCGGCCGCGTACGCCGAGCGCGAGGCGCACGCGGGCGAGCACGCGGAGTTCGTCTCGCACATCCGCCAGATCCAGCGCGCGCTCGACGAGGGCGACACGGAGGTGGCGCTCGAGGCGGCCCTCGATCTCCGCCAGGCGCTCGCCGCCCACATGGACGACGCGGACCGGAAGCTCGCCGCCGTGACCCGCCCGCCGCGACCGCCCGCGCCGCCGGCCAGCTAGGCCTCCCTAGTCTCCGCCGCCGCTGCCGCCCACGCCGCCGGGGTGACACGCGCTGGCGTTGCAGCTTCCGTGGTCGAATCGGCCTGCGCCTGCTGACATGGCCGCTCCGTCGACGGTGACGCTCCGCAGCGGGAACGCGACGTTCTCCGCGGTGTAGAAGTTCCCCGCGCGGTTCGAGCGCAGCGTGAACGTCCAGCCGTTCCGATCCGAGATCGTCACGCGCGCGCCCTGCCTCCCCGCGATCGTCCCCGCGACCGACCAGGCGCGCGCGTCGTCCTCGCCGCCCTCGCCTCGCCCGCCGTGGCACTCCATGCAGTCCTCGCCGGGCTTCATCATCGGGCCCTCCTCGGGGATGCAGCCCGCGAGCGCGAGCCCGAGCGTCAGCGCGGCGAGGCCCGCGCACCGCGCGCTCACCTGGACCCCCCGAGCTTCAGCTGCACGTCGAGCTCCACGTTCTCGTCCACCTTGATGAACAGGAGGGCAGGGCGCTCGATCCGGTGCGCCTCGAGGTTGACCGGGAACCTCGCCCTCACGACCGCGGTCCCGTCGGGCGCGATCGAGACCTGCGCCGGGATCGAGATCGGCCGCTTCACGCCGTGGAAGTCGAGCTCGCCCGCGAACCTCGCTTCGAGCGGCTTCCCGTGGGCGACCGGGACGGTGAGGGTCGTGACTCCCTTGAACACCACGAACGGGAACTTCGAGACGTCGAGCGTCTCCCGCATGTGCGAGTCGCGGTTCGCGTCGCCGGTGACGAAGCTCGCGGCCGGGATGCGGACCATCGTCATGACCTTGCCGTCGTCCCCGAGAACCGCCTTGCCCTCGACCTCGGTCGAGCGCCCGTCCACGGCGTGCATCTTGTGGTGCAGGTGGAAGCTCACGACGCTGCCGGCGGGGTCCACGACGAAGGCGCCGCCCGCCGAGAGCGCGGTCGAGAGGAGGATGGCTGCGAGCGCGGGGATCATCGTGCCTCCTCAGAACACCAGGGCTCCGACCGCGATCCCCATCACCGCGAGCGTCGCGTACCCCACCGCCAGGTGGGCGCGCCCGTAGTCCTGCTTGTCGAGGTAGCCCTCGCGCCGCGCGGTCTGGATCCCGAGCAGGCCCTGGGTGAGCATCCCCGCGGTGGCGAGGGCCATCCCGACCTTGTGGATCGTGGTGCGGCCGTACCCCGCCTTGCGCGCGCCCTTGTCGCCCGGCGCGAACAGGGCGATGCCGCCGACGACCGCGAACGCGGCGAGGTTGGTGTAGGTCAGGATCTGGTGGGTCTGCTTGTACCGGGCGGTGTTCGCGGTCCCGAACCTGTCGTCGTAGTTGAGCTGCCCGGTCACGGTGGACGCGAGCTGGACGCCGAGGAGCCCGAGCCCGAGGCCCTGGTGCAGGTTCAGCATCTTCCGCCGCGTGCGGAGCGACCCGTCGGCGGCCGGCGGCGGCTTCGGCGCGTCGCCGAGCAGGTCGAAGTCGAGCGACGGGTCCGTCGCGGGCTCCGCCGCGCGGGCGACGCGCAGGTCCGCGCGGCGCGCGGACGCGAGTGAGAGGTCGCCGTCGAGCAGCCGGAGCGCCGCGGCCCGGCCCGGGACGAGGGGCAGCACGACGAGCGCGAGCGTGACGACGAGCCGCGCGGATGCCAGGGTCACGTTCACGGCAGCTCTCCCGGTGGAGGCCGTCCGGACTCTACCGGACTCCCACCGGGAGGGAGCGCCGCAAGCGGGTGCTGCGCCGGTGCGCGCATCGCCCCCGGCCCGCGCCGGCGCGTCTTCAGCCTCCCTCGCGCGCCGCCCGGCTCAGGCGGGATGCGTGTCGTACCGCCGGTACCGCCCGGACCTCCCGTAGCGCCCCAGGGTGGGACGGACGTCGTTCAGGATCGCCCCCCGCAGCGTGACCCCGTTCTGGACGAGGCGCTTCACCGCGAGGCCGATCTCGCGCGACGTCTGCTCCCCGGCGCGCACGACGAGCAGGTTCACGCCCGCGTGGCGCGCGACGAGCGCACAGTCCGTCACCGCCAGGATCGGGGGCGTGTCCACCACGACGACGCCGTAGCGGCCGCCGACCTCGGCGAGCATCCGGCGCAGCCCCGCACCCGAGAGCAGCTCGGCGGGGTTGCCGACGCGCCGGCCCGCGGGGAGCAGGTCGACGTTCGGGTGGTCCGTGCGGTGGATCACCGCCTCGAGGGTGGCCTCGCCGGACAGGTGGTCCGTGAGCCCGGGCTTCGCCTCGAGCCCGAAGTAGCGGTGGAGGAGCCCGCGGCGGAGGTCCGCGTCCACGACGAGGACGCGTGCGTCGGAGGCGGCGAGCAGGTGCGCGAGGTTCACGGCCACGAACGACTTCCCGGCGGAGGGCGCCGGGCTCGCGATCGCCACGACGTTGGTGGTCGCCCGCGCGAGCGCGAACTGCACGCCCGTGCGCAGCGCCCGGAGATCCTCGACCGCGGCGTCGGCCGGATCCACGACGGACAGCGCGTCGAGGCGGGCGCGGCGGCCGCGGCGACCGATGCTGCGCTGGGTCGCGCTGCGCGGGATCGTGGCGAACACGGGCACCCCCGCGCGCGCCTCGAGCTCGTCCGGGTCGCGGACCCCCTCGTCGAAGGCGCCGCGCGCGAAGGCCGCGGCGATGCCGCCCGCGAGGCCGAGGAGCGTCGAGAGCACCATCACGAGCCCCTTCCGCGGGCTCACCGGCTCGCGCCGCTCGACGGCGTGCTCCACCACCCGCGCGTTCCCGAGCCACCCCGACTTCGCCGCCCGGACCTCTTCCACGCGGGCGAGGACGCGGTTGTGCCGCTCCGTCGCGACCCCGACCTGGCGGACGAGCCGCGTGTACTCGAGCTCGAGCCCGGGGAGCGCCGCGATCTGCGCCTCGACGGTGGAGCGCTGGGCTCGGAGCTGCTGCGCCCGGCTCGCGGGCACCGCGAGCTCGGGGTACCGCCCCGTGTGCCGGCGCGTCTGCTCCGCGTCCGCGAGCTCCGCGTCGGTGATGGTGCGATCGATCTCGCCGACGCGGACGAGCAACCGCTGCGCGTCGATGGAGAGGTTCACCGCGCCGTTCCGCTGGTGGAACCGGGTCAGCGCGAGCTCGGCGCCGTCGACGGCCGTCTTCAGGCCGGTCAGGCGACCCTCGAGGATCCGCAGCATGCTGGCCGCCTCGGCCGAGGTCCGCTCCACGCTCTGGCGCACGTACGTCCCGGAGAGCGCCTCGAGGATGCCGGCGAGGCGCTGCGGGTCCGGCCCGGTGAGCTTGACCTCGATGAGGCCGCCCGGCTTGCCCTGCTCGGTGACCTGCAGGTCCTTCTGGAGCCGATCGATCACCTCGATCCGGTGCAGCTTCTTCACGATGAACTCCGTCTCGGGGCGCGCCGACAGGCTCGAGACGAGCACCGTGACCTTGCGGTCGCCGTCTCCGCTCGTGACGGGAGCGCCGACCACGCCCGCGGCGAGGACGGTGCCGTTCGGGTCCCTCAGCTGGTAGGAGTCGTCGTCGAGCGCCACGAGGACGAGGGGCTCCCCGACGAGCGCCTCCGGGACCTCGAGCCGCTTCAGCTCCAGACGCTCACCGCCCCACCCGAACCGTGCGAGCCCGAGCGGAGCGGGGGCCGGCGCCGCCCCCGCCGCGCGGCGCGCGAGCGCACCGCCGACGAGCGGGAACCGCCGCGGGTGGACCTCGAGGTCGAGGCCGAGCTCGTCCACGACCGCCTCGAGGACCGCGCGAGACGCGAGGATCCGCATCTCCGCCTCCGCGGGGGGGTTCACGTCGAACAGCTGCACCACGTCGTCCGGTGCGGCCGGCTTCGCCCTGCCCTCCACCTGCACGAGCACGCTCGACTCGAACACGGGCTGCGTGACGAAGAGGTAGGCGGCTCCCGCGACGACCGCGACGACCGCGACCACCGCGATCGTCCAGCGATGCTCGGCGAGCGTCCACGCCAGCTCCGCGAGGGTCGGCTCACGTGGCGCGGCGCGCGTGCGCCGCGGCGGGTGCACGCGCCGGAGGATCGGGGTGGGGGGTTCGACCGCGGCGCCCTTCGCCGGGCTGGGCGCGCCGGCTTCCTGGCTGGGGATAGGCATCCTTGCTCCTCTTCACGCGGCGTCGCATCGACCGCGGCGCGTAGAGTCTGTGCACGGGCAGCGCCGTGCACGGCCCCCGCTCGAAGCTGTCACACGCAAGAGCGATCGATCCGGGGCGAGGACGACGCGGGTCCGCGGCGGGAGCGCCCGAGGTAGGCCGCCCCGAGGTCGCCTCCCGCGTCCCGCGGCCACGCGTCGGGTACCGCCGAGCGTCCGAGCGCTCGGCAGGTCGTCGCCGTGCACGGCGAGAGCCCCACCGCCCCGTTCCCCACGGTCGAGAGGGCGGGCCCACCACCGTCCTGCTCCCCGGCGGGCCCCCCTAGGATCAACGGGTTACACGTCGAGCGCCCGCTCCGTCGCCTGCCGCTCGCCCCCGCACCCGCCGCCTGGTCGGTCCAGGTGCGGAAACCTGCGCCTTTTCAAGCAGATCGCTCTTCGTCCGGGAGAATCCCCGGCGGGGAATATCGACATCGGGCCTTCTCCGTTCGGGTCGAGCAGAGGGCGGCCGCCACCTAGCCTGGTGTACGAGCGTGTCCTCCCGTGTCGGTACGGCACGGCGGTGGGGTACCTGGCAGGGGAGCGCCAGGTGAGCAACCCCCCGTTCCACGAGCGCTCTCCCGTGAAAGGCACGACATTGAAGACTCGTCGCAACGCAACGGCCATGCTCGCAGCCCTCGTGACCGCGCTGACCGCCTGCGCCTCCGGCGCGAGCTCCGACGCCTTCGTCGATCCCAACTCCCTCGCGATCGTCCCCGCCGCGCTCGAGCTCGCGCCCGGAGACAGCATCCAGTTCACCGCCGCGATGGCGGGCGCTCCGGTCGTGGACCTGGTCTGGCACGTCGAGGAGTCCGGCGGCGGCACGGTGACCCCCGCCGGCCTCTACACCGCCGCCGACACGATCGGCACGTACCACGTCGTCGCGACGCCCGTGGCGGACGCCGCCAAGGCGACGAGCGCGATCATCACCGTGAAGACGTCGCCCGCGCCGCCTCCTCCTCCGGCGAACGCGCAGGGCACCGGGACCAGCTACGGGGCCTCCCACGTCACGGGCGTGACCGGCGGCGGCGAGATGCCGAGCTGGACCGCGAACGTCGTGACCGCGGCGTGCGCCGGCGACGGCGTGACGGACGACACGGCGTGCCTGCAGGCCGCCGCGAACACCGCGCGGGACCAGCGGAAGGTCCTCGTCATCCCCGCCAAGGCGTCCTTCTACAAGCTCACCGGGACCGTCACGATCTCCACGTCGGTCGGCGGCGTCGGCGGGATGCCGACGATCAAGCAGACCAACGGGGGCACGGGCTGGGCCCAGAAGATGTTCGTGCTCGCGCCCGGCATGTCGGGGTGGATCTACAACCTCCACCTCGTCGGCACGTTCAACGGCAGCAACGCCGTGACCGAGCACGGTCACCTGATCGACGTGGGGAGCGTGAACGGGCTCACCATCAAGGGCAACCTGCTCGAGAACGCGAGCGGCGACGCCGTCAGCACGGACATCAGCCAGTTCGACGGCGGGGGCATGTCGCAGAACGTGCTCGTCGACGGCAACACGATGCGGAACCCTTACCGCTGCGGCGTCGCGTTCATCTGGCACGCGCGGGGCTGGGTCATCACGAACAACCTCATCGACAAGCCGGTGAACTTCGTCAGCGGGGTCGACATCGAGCCCGAGAACGGCGGCACGGTCCAGAGCGTCGAGGTCGCCTACAACAAGTTCGTGATGAACAACCGGACGGAGAACCCCGACCGCGGCGCGGACGGGAAGGCCGTGTTCGGCTGGCGCCCCTCGGCGACCGCGAGCCCGGGCGGCGACTTCTACATCCACCACAACTACGGGACGTTCGGCTCCGGCTTCTCGGGGTTCGGCAACGGCGGGTGGACCTACATCTACCAGGCGTCGAACGTCGAAGGGTCCGGCATCCCGAACTAGCGGCGCGCCCGGCTCGCGGCGTGCGGGCCACGCTCCACGGCACCCGTCGGCCGTCGATCCTCCGGGGTCGGCGGCCGACTCCGTCTCGGCCTCGAGCTAGGCGCGCTGCGCGACGGAGCGCCACGACAGCAGCGCCGCCATCGCGGTCCACAGCGCGGGCTGCCCGACGTAGCTCGTCGCGAAGAAGATGCCGCTCAGCCAGACCAGCGCGAACATCGCCCCCGCGAGCCGCTCCCGGGACGCCCAGATCGACCAGGCGGCGGCCCCGGCGAGGACGAGCATGAAGACGATCCCCACGACGCCGGTCTCCATCGCGTAGTTCAGCCCGATGCTCCAGACGGCGGTCACGCCCGCGCCCGTCGCGTACTTGAGGCTGGTCGAGTTGACGACCGTGTAGGACTGTCCCGGCCCGACCCCCAGGAGGAACCGGTCTCCCGAGTCCACCGAGGCCCCGAGCGACTTGACCGCCAGCTTGAGCGAGTCCAGCCGGGCCTGCCACGAGTCGTTCTGCGCGAGATCGAACCGGGAGCCGGCGTTCTCGCTCAGCCAGACGACCGACGCGCACGCGATCAGGGCGCCCATGACCAGCGCCGCCCCGCGCACCCCGACGCTGCGCCGCCACGAGAACGCGGCGGCGAGCGCCGCGATCGCGGTCGCCGCGACGATCGGCGCCGAGAGCCCGGACTTGGACGCGACGACGAGGGCGAGGCCGCTCGCGAGCGCGAGCGCCAGGAGCGCCGTGCGGCCGCGGGAGAGCCCGCGCCGGCGCGCGAACAGGGCGTTGGTGATGAGCACCAGCCAGGGCCCGATGCACGCCGCCATCGCCGACGGCTCCGCGAACAGGCCGAACGGCCGCTTCACGTACTCGACGTAGGTGGGGATGTCCTCCGCGAGGAGCGACATGCTCGGGTTCGTCAGCATGAGGTCGGCGAACGGGAACTCCAGGCGCTCGAACGAGAACACCTGGTAGGCGCCGATCGCCGCGTGGACGAGGATCGCGTACGCCGCCCCGGCGACGAACTGCTCGCCGTATCCGCCCCGGAGCAGGCGGCGGGCCGGGATGACGACGATGAACGGCATCGCCATCGCCACGATCGTCTTCGGGACGATCTGGGGGGCGAGCGCCGATCCGACGAGCACGACGTAGCACCCGGAGAGGATCACCGGGGCCATGATCCAGGCGTAGGGCCACCACTCGGAGGTCTTCAGCCGCGGGAGCCAGACGAGCGCGAGCGCCGAGGCGAGGACGACGGGGATCGTGATCGCGGTCGTGTGCCCCACCGGGATCGCGGGGAACACGAAGAAGGACGAGAAGCTCACGAACGTCGCGAGCGCGCGCCGGCGGTCTTCACCATGCATGGGCTTCTCCCTTCGGGACCCCGGAGCAGATCCGGGCGTAGGCGTCGAGCGTGAGCTGGGCGGCGGCGGACCAGGAGAGCGTCCGCGCCAGGGCGACGCAGCGCTCGCGCGCGGCCTCCCAGGCGCGCGGCTCGAGCGCGGCGAGGACCGCCCGCGCGAGCGCCACCGGATCCGCGGGAGGGGCGACGACGCCGATCCCGTCCCGCCTCACCTGCTCGCCCAGCGCGCCGACGTCGGTCACCACCGCCGGGACGCCGTACGCGATCGCGAGGTGGAGGACGCCGCTCTGCGCGTGGAACTCCGTGTACGGCAGGAGCGCGAGGGCGGCGCCCGAGTAGAGCCCCCCGACCTCCGGCTCGGGGATGACGCGATCGAGGATCTCGACGGCGAGGCGCTCGGCCTCGACGCGGTGCCGGATCTCTCGCGCGAACGCCGGCTCCGGGAACCCCCCCGCGAGGACGAGCCGCTTGCCGGGGAGGTGACGGAGGGCGTCCAGCATGAGGTGGAGGCCCTTGTTGCGGCGCATGACGCCGAACAGCAGGAGGTGCCCGCCGGGGCTCGGCGAGGACGCGGCCGCGACGTGACCGGTCCAGACGCCGTGCGGGATCGCGACGACCGGCGGCGACCGCGGTCCGAGCTCCCGGGTGAGCTCCTCCTTCAGCCCCGCGGAGTGGACGAACAGCGTGGCGCACTGCATCCACCCGAGCCGGGCGGCGAGGTCGCTCAGGTGGCGCACCGCCGGGACGGGGTAGCTGTGCGGCCGCAGGTTGTGGACCGTCGCCACCGGCGTCGCCCCCGCCGCGCGCACGCGCCGGAGGTGCACCGGGGAGCCGAACGGCGGCTCCTGGTAGTGCAGGACGTCGATGCGCGGCCGCGCGCGGACCCAGCGGAGGACGGCCTCCTCGCGGCGCGCGTAGTGGAGCGTCCGGCCGACGGCCCAGTGGAGCCTGCTCGGGAAGGTGCTCGGGTGCTGGAGCGGCGGCAGCACGTCCGCGATCTCGTAGGCCGCGGTCCGGAACTCGGGGTCGAGATCGACGCTCGTCAGGAGCGTCAGGCTGAGCTCCGACGGGGGGGCCGCGGCCCGCAGCGCCGTCATCAGCTCCCAGGTGTAGCGCGGGTGCCCGCCGGAGGCGCTCGGCGTCAGCATGACGGCGTGGATCGTGCGGGGTCTGGTCATGAGGTCACGTTCCCGACTCGTGCCCACGCCGCGGCGACGCGGGAGGACAGCGCCTCGCGGGCTTCCGCGTCGAGCAGGCGCCACGCCACGGCGCCCCCGACCGCGAGCGCGATCGCGGACCAGGCGAGCCGCAGCGCGAGGGACACCGGCGCGGCCGCCCCCACCAGGGTGACGATCCCGGCCGCGACCAGCAGGGCGTACCGACGGCCGACGCGGCCGCTGCGGCCGAGGACCCGGGTCGCCATCCAGACCAGCACCGCCCCGTCCACCGTCGCCCTGAGCAGGTTCGCGAGCGCCGCTCCGTCCACGCCGGCCGCGTGGATGAGGGCCGCCGCGAGCGCGAGGTGGAGCGGGATCTCGATCGCGCGCAGCTTGCCCGTCCAGCTGGCGTGGCCCGCGCTCTGCACGAGCGAGAACGCGAGCCACGACAGGCAGTTCATGAACGTGGCCAGCGCGACCATGCGCCCCGCCCGGGCGCCGTGCGCCGCGAACTCCGGACCGAGCCAGAGCTCCAGCGCCTCCGGCGCGATCGCCACCAGCGCCGCGAGCACCGGGAGCACCGCGGCGGCGATGAACAGCAGCGCGCGGTTCATCAGCCGCGCGGCGCGGTCGCGGTCGACCTGGACCGCCTGCGCGAGCACCGGGAAGAGCACCTGGAGGACGGCGCCCGGGATGACGGTGACGCGGGTGAGGACGTCGGCCGGCGTGGAGTAGAACGCGACGGCCGACAGCGCGGCGAGCGACCCGAGGAAGTAGCGCTCCGCCTGCTCGAAGAGCGGCCCGGGGAGGTACGAGACGGTGACCCACCCGCCGAACGCCAGGACGGAGCGCATGCCGGCCGCCTGCAGCCGCAGCGCGCGCATCGCGGGGACGACGTGGACCACGGACTGCAGGAGGAGCAGCGTCCCGACGAGCCGCAACGCCACCAGGGCGGCCACGATGGCCAGCAGCGAGGCGCCGAGGTGCAGCAGGACGACCGGCGCCACCAGGTTCAGGATCGTGATCGGGATCGAGACCCGGCTGGTGAGGTCGAACCGTCCGAAGGCCTCGAGGACCCCCCGCAGCCCGGACGAGAGCATCACCAGCGGGACCGAGAGCGCCAGGATGCGCAGCACCGACGCGGTCTCCGTCCGGAGCGGCACGTCGCCGTGCGCGAGGGTCGCGGCGAGGGGATCCGCGTACGCCCAGGCGATCGCGCCGGCGAAGGCGCCCAGCGCGAGGAGGGCCGCGAGCGAGGTCCAGACCATGGACGCCTCGCGGGCCGGATCGGGCTCCTCGCGTACGGCCAGGAACCGCGTCAGCGCGCGCCCGATCCCGAGATCGAGGATCCCGATCGAGTTGATGAAGACCCAGGCGAGCGAGAGGACACCGAAGCGGGCGTGCCCCAGCCCGGCGACGATCGCGCGGATGCAGAAGATGGCGACGATCGCCGGGACGACCGCGCCGACGACGTTCAGCGTGAGGCCGCGACGGATCGCCCCCGCGCCGATGTGGCGAGTCCCCAGCGTGGGCGCCCGGGGGCGCGGCCCCGGCTCCCCGCCCGACGTCTTCGATGGGATGCTCGTCACGGGTGCGCTCGCCCCTTGCGACTTCGGCCAACTCGGTCCGCGCCGGCTCGACGCTGAGCGGCCTGGTTCGCAGAAGCGCGGATCAGCTTGCGACCTGACGTGGGCGGCCGGAACCCGTCCACGAGGGGTCGCGCCGGGGTAGCGGTCCCGCACCCCCCCGCGCGAGCGAGGCGCGCCGCGTGCGTGCGCGGAGCAGTTTGGGGAGGGCCTCGTTCCGCAGGTGGCCGGGGGTGGGACGGGTCGTGATACTGCGCGCATGCGGGTACTGCACATCATCACCGGGCCCCTCGCCCTCGGCGGCGCCGAGGTCATGCTCCACCGGCTCATCGCCGCCTCGAGCTCGGGCGACATGTCGCACGAGGTCGTGTCCCTGACGGAGCTGGGCGTGGTCGCCGACCGGATCCGCGAGCTCGGGGTCCCGATCCACGCGCTCGGGATGAAGCGCAACCGCTTCCGGATCCCGGACCCGGTGAAGGTGCTGCGGCTCGCCCGGTTCATCCGGGCGTCCCGCCCGGACGTGGTCCAGACGTGGCTGTACCACGCGGATCTGCTCGGCGGTCTCGCCGCCAGGCTCGCCGGCGGTCCGCGGATCTTCTGGGGCATCCACAACAGCACGCTCGACGCGACCCACTCGCGGCGGACGACCCGCTGGACCGTCGCCGTCTGCGCGAAGCTCTCCGGGTGGATCCCCGACGGCATCGTGACGGTGTCCCAGGGCGCGCGAGACCTGCACGTCTCGGCGGGCTACGACCCGACGAAGTTCACGCTGATCCCCAACGGCTTCGACGTGACGACGCTCCGGCCGGACCCCGACGCCCGGCGCGAGGTGCGCGAGGAGCTGGGACTCGCCGAGGGGACGGTCGCGATCGGGATGGTGGCCCGGCTGGATCCGCAGAAGGACCACCCGAACTTCCTCCGCGCGGCCGCGCTCCTCGCCGGGCGGTGCCCCGAGGCCCGCTTCGTGCTGTGCGGCGAGGGCGCGACCCCCGCGAACCAGGACCTCGTGCGCGCGATCGCCGAGCACGGGGTCCGCGACCGCTTCCTCCTGCTCGGTCGCAGGAGCGACATCCCGAGGCTCATGAACGCCCTCGACGTCTGCACCCTCTCGTCCGCGTACGGCGAGGCCTTCCCGCTCGCGATCGGCGAGGCGATGTCGTGCGGGGTCCCCTGCGTCGTCACCGCGCTCGGCGACTGCGCCCACCTCGTGGGCGACACGGGACGGGTGGTGCCCCCGCGCGACCCCGGCGCGCTGGCGCAGGCGTGGGAGACGATGGTGCGCCTGGAGCCCGAGGGCCGGCGGCGGCTGGGCCTGGCCGCGCGAGCGCGGATCGTCGCCCACTTCACCCTGCCGCGGATCGCGGAGCAGTACGCGGCGCTCTACCGCGCCGCGCTCGGACGGGGGACGACGTCGGCGGTGCCGACGAGCGCCGCGTAGAGCCTCAGCGCCTCCCCGGTCAGCCGCGCGCTCGAGAACTCCCGCGACGCCCTGCGGCGGGCGCGCTCGCCGAGGTCGGCGCGGAGCTGCGCATCCGAGGCGAGCCTCGTCATCAGGGCCGCGACGGCGGCGACGTCCCCGGGCTCGTGGAGCAACCCCGTCGCGCCCTCCTCGACGGCGTCCGTCAGCCCGTAGATGCGCGAGGCGATCGCGGGGACCGCCGCCGCCGCCGCCTCGATCACCGCGGTCCCGAACCCCTCGCGGTAGCTCGGGAGGCAGAACACGTCGGCGGCGGCGAGGAGGCGCTCCGGGACCCTCGTGAAGCCGACCAGCCGCACGCGGTCCCGGAAGGCGGCGGCGGTCGACGCGATCCGGGGCGTCAGCCCCTCCTCGTCGGGGCCGGCCACGACCAGGAACGCGCGCGGGCAGCTCGCGGCGCACGAGGCGAACGCGCGCGCGAGGTCGAGCACCCCCTTGTCGCGCACGAGGCGCCCGATGAACAGGAACACGATCGCGTCCGCCGGGACCCCGAGCTCCTCCCGGACCTGCCCGCGCACCTCCGGCGCGGGCCTGAACCGCAGCAGGTCCACGCCGCTGATCGAGCCCTCCCCGAGGACGGCGATCTTCCCGGGGCGCACCACCCCCTGCGCGACGAGGAAGTCCCGCTGCGAGCGGCTGTCGGCGAGGACGTGCGTGGCGGCGGCCGCGATGGTCCGGTCCGCTCCCCGGAGCAGCCGCCGCGCGACCCCGGTGCGCGTCGCCCACACCTGCCCGGTGAACGTGTGGATGCGGACCGGCACGCCGGCGAGGGCGCCCGCGAGCATCGTGAGCAGGCCGGCCTTGGGGGTCACGGAGTGGACGGCGGCGAAGCCGCGCGCCCGGAACAGCCGCGTCAAGGCGACGAGCGCGCGCAGGTCGTCGAGGAGCGAGATCTTCCGCTCGATGCGGATCGGCGTGACGTCCGCGTCGACGCCGAGGCTGCGAAGCCAGCCGGGGTCGGTCGTGTTGGACACGACCGAGACCTGGTACGACGCGCTGAGCGCCCTCAGCTGATCGAGGAGGAAGGACCTCACGGTCCCGTCGGTCGCGACGACGACGCAGATGCGCTTCATCGATCTCCCTCGCGCTGCTCGCGGACCGTGGCCCTCACCGCGCTCTCCAGGGTCGTGGTGGGTCGGAAGCCCAGCGTCCGCTCGATCCGGGTCTGCGGGTACCGGGCGCGCGTGGTCAGGGCCGCCACCCTGGAGGGCGTGAGCGGGAAGCCGGGCACGCGGCCCAGCACGCCGGACGCGAGCCGCACCGGGCGCTCGGGGAGCCGGATCCGGGGAGCGCGCACCCGGCACTCCTCCGCGATCCAGCGGGTGAACTCCTCGACCGTCGCGTGCTCCGAGAGGTTGAACGTCGAGCCCACCGCCGCCGCGTGCGTGCCGCACGCGAGCAGCGCCTCGACCGTGCTCTCGACCGGGACGTAGTTCGCCGAGGCTCCCGCGGGGCCGACGAAGAAGAACAGCCCGCGGCGCACGATGCGGATCCACTGGCGGACCGAGCCGTTGGGCATGCCGGGCCCGAACACGATCGACGGCCGGACGATCGACGCGCGCAGGCGGCCCGCCGCCGCGGCCGCGAGCACGACGGCGTCCGCCTCGGCCTTGGTCACCTCGTACGGACCCTCCGGGCGCGGGGGCGTGTCCTCGGTCACCGTCCCGTCGCGCCGGGGGCCGTAGACGCCGACGCTGCTCAGCTGGACCCATCGGCCGACCCGGCCGGCGGCGGCCTCGACGAGGCGGCGCGTCCCGTCGACGTGGAGCGCCCGCATGCGGGCGGGATCGCGGAGCTCGCCCGCGCAGTGGTAGAGCACGTCCGCGCCGTCGACGAAGGCGGTGAGCGTCGCGGACGGGTCGGCGAGATCCCCCTCGAACCACGCGACGTCGCCCTCGAGCCGCGGCCGTGCGTCGCGCGGCCGGCGGGTGAGGAGGCGGACCGCGTCGCCGCGCGCGAGGTGCGCCGCCGCGAGCCGTCCGCCGATCCAGCCCGTCCCTCCGGTGATGGCGACCCGACGGCGGCTCACGCCTCCTCCGCTCCACACCGCGCGGGCCTCACGGCCCCGCGTACGACCCGATCCAGAGCGTCCCGTCGGGGCAATGCGGATCGAGCGCACGTTGCGTCCGCCGGGGACGCGTCGAAGCGGACGAACGCCTGGTCGGCGGGCGGATCGCTCCGGCCGCACCCCGCGGCGGCGACGGCGGCGACCACCAGCGGCAGGCTCGGGCGGATCGGGACCTCATCGACGCACCTCCGCGACGCACGCTCGGACCGAGGCGGGCTGCCGCCAAGCCCGCCGCGGGAGGTGGCCCCGTGTGTGCGCCGCGCCGCCCCCTTCTCGTGGCGAACCCCTCGGCGCGCCTGCCGTGGCGGGCGGGCGCCCGTATCGTCTCCGCGAGGTGGCGGGCGCCCGGTCGGGAACGATCGGGGGCGGGCGGTCGGGGGTGACGGAGTGGCGGCTCGGGATGCTTCACTGGCAGTGTCGCTCGGGGGCGCGCAGGCCGCGGTCCACGCTCCCGTCACCGCGCCGGGTCGCGGCGCCCGGGGACGCCGTCCCCCTGCACGCCCCGGCGGCCTTCCGGGTCCTCGACGCGGACGTCCCGCGCGAGCGCGCGCGCTGGCTCGAGCTCTGGCGGGGCTGGCCCGAGCGCGAGGCCATGGCTCACCCGGAGTACGCCGCGCTCTTCGCGCGCCCGGGCGACCGGGTCGTCGCCGCCGTCGCGGAGGGGGCCGGCGCGCGCGTGCTGTTCCCGCTGATCCTGCGGCCCCTGGCCGCGGAGCCGTGGGCCGCGCCGGGCGAGGACCGGTGGGACGCGACGAGCCCGTACGGCTACGGCGGCCCGTACGCGCTCGGCGAGGCGCGCGAGGTGCCCGAGTTCTGGCGCGCCTACGAGGACTGGTGTCGGGCCGCGCGGGTGGTCACGACGTTCGTGCGCCTGTCGCTGTTCCCGGACCAGCTCGCGACCCTGCCGGCGCGCGCGGAGGAGCACGGGCCGAACGTGGTGGTGCCGCTCACGCGGGGCTGCGAGGCGGTCTGGAACGGCTACGACAGGGACGTGCGCCGGCGCGTGCGGGTCGCGCGTCGCGAGGGCGTCACGGTCGAGGTCGACCGGGTCGGCGCGCGCCTGGCCGAGTTCCACGAGATCTACTGCCACACGATGGTCCGCCGGGGGGCGGACCCCTGGTACCACCTGCCGCTCGCGTTCTTCGAGCGGCTCGTGGAGCGGCTCGAGGGGCAGTTCGCCTTCGTGCACGCGCGGGCGGGCGGGCGGGTCGTGTCCTCCGAGCTCGCGCTCCTCTCGCGCACGAACGTCTACGCCCTCCTCGGCGGGACGCGGGTCGACGCCTTCCGCCTCTATCCCAACGAGCTCGTCCGCCACGCGACCGCCGAGTGGGCGATCTCCGAGGGCAAGGAGCGGTACGTGCTCGGCGGAGGGCGCGCGCCGGACGACGGCATCCTCCGCCACAAGCAGCTGCTCGCGCCCGGCGGAGACGTCCCGTTCCGCACCGCGCGGCTCGTGCACGATCCCGTGGGCTGTCACGCGCTCGCTCGCCGGCGGGCGGCGGCGGCGCCGGAGCCGGGCGGGTGGACGCCGCGTCCCGGGTTCTTCCCGGCGTACCGGGCGTGAAAGGGGGCCTCTTGCGCCGGATCCATCTCTCGGTGCCGCACCTCGGCGATCAGGAGGTGCGCCACGTGGGCGCGGCCTTCGCGTCGAACTGGATCTCGAGCGTCGGGCCCCAGCTGGACGCGTTCGAGCAGGCGTTCGCGGGACGGCTCGGCCGCCCGGCCGTCGCCCTGGCGAGCGGGACCGCGGCGATCCACCTCGGGCTCCGCGCGCTGGGGGTCGGCCCCGGCGACGAGGTGCTCGTCTCCGACCTCACCTTCGTCGCGAGCGTGAACCCCATCCGCTACCTCGGCGCGACCCCGGTGCTCGTCGACAGCGACGCGGACACCTGGACGATGAGCCCCGGCCTCCTCGCGGAGGCCCTCGAGGCGCGCGCGCGGCGCGGGCGGCTCCCGCGCGCGGTGGTGGTGGTGCACCTCTACGGTCAATGCGCGGACCTGGACCCGATCGCGGCCGTGTGCCGGCGCCACGGGGTCCCGATCCTGGAGGACGCCGCCGAGGCGCTCGGCGCGACGTACCGCGGTCGCGCGGCGGGGACCGTCGGCGACGTCGCCGCGTTCTCCTTCAACGGCAACAAGATCATCACCTGCAGCGGAGGCGGGATGCTCGCCGCGAGCGACGCGCTCGTCGCGCGCGCGCGCCACTGGGCGACGCAGGCCCGCGCGCCGCGGGCCGAGTACCACCACGAGGAGCTCGGCTACAACTACCGCCTCTCGAACGTCCTCGCCGGGATCGGGCTCGGGCAGCTCGAGGTCCTCGACGCCCGCGTCGCCCAGCGGCGCGCCGTCTTCGATCGCTACCGCGCGAGCCTCGCGGACGTGCCGGGGCTCGCGCCCATGCCCGAGGCGCCCTACGGCGTCTCGACCCGCTGGCTCTCCTGCTTCCTCGTGGACGCCGGCGCGCTCGGCGCCACGCGGGACGACCTGCTCGCGGCGCTCGCCGCGGCGGACATCGAGGCCCGCCCCGTCTGGAAGCCGATGCACCTGCAGCCGCTCCTCGCGGGCTGCGAGGTCTTCGGCGGGGCCGTCGGCGCCGACCTGTACGCGCGCGGGATCTGCCTGCCGTCCTCGAGCAGCCTGGGAGAGGAGGACCAGGATCGGGTCGTGGAGGTGATCCGGACCGTCGCGGGGGTCTCACGTACCGTGAAGGGGCGGTCGGAACGTTGGGTGGCCGCGGCGGCCGGGCCGGGGAGCCCGACCTAAGGTTCCCGGGTAGGGAAGGGTCGGTGGGGTCGGGGGGCGTCGATGGCGCGGGTGTTCGCAGATCCTCTTCGGGAGCGGGTGGGGCGGTACGGGGTCATCCTCGGGCTCGACGCGACGTTCGCGGCGATCTCGCTCCACGCCGCGATGGCGCTCCGCTTCGACGGCGCGATCCCGGAGCCGTGGGCGAGCGCGATGCCGCGCGCGGTGGTCCTCGTCGTCGTGGTCCGGCTCGCCGCCAACCTCGCCGCGAGCCTGCACTGCTGGTCGTTTCGCCTCGCGGGCCTCCCGGACGCGGTGCGCGTCGCCACCGCCGCGCTGACCGGCACGGCGCTCATCGTCTCCATCGGGCCCTGGCTCGCGCCTCCCCGGCTGCCCCTGACCGTCTACGCGCTCGAGTTCTTCATGTCGTCCTCCGCGTTCGCGGTGGTCCGCTTCGGTCCGCGGGTCGCGGTCCGCTGGTGGACCGAGCGCCGCCGCCGTCGCTCCGGCGCCGTGCCGACGCTCGTCGTCGGCGTGAACTTCGCGGCCGAGCTGCTCGCGCGCGACATCCTGCGGACGCCCCAGCTCCGGTACGACCTCGTCGGCTTCGTCGGGACGGATCCCTCGGAGATCGGCCGCCGGCTCGACGGCAAGCCCATCCTCGGCGTCGTCGGCGATCTCGCGACGCTCGTCGAGCGCCACCACATCGGGCTCGTGCTCCTCGCCATCCCGCGGCCCGCCGCGGCGAGCCTCCGCAAGATCATCGCGCTCTGCGCGAGCCTGCGCGTCCAGTTCAAGATCCTGCCGGCGTTCTCGTCCCTCGCGGACGAGGTCTCCGCGGCGATGCTCGACGACGTCGCTCCCGAGGACCTCCTGCCGCGGCCGCCGGTCGAGTTCGACCGCGCCGAGCTGCAGCGGCTCATCGCCGGCCGCCGGGTCCTCGTGACCGGCGCGGGCGGGTCGATCGGCGGCGAGATCTGCCGCCAGCTCGTCCACTACGGGGTCCGCCAGCTCGTCATGGTCGACATGAACGAGAACGAGCTGTACCTCCGCGCCCGCCGCATCGCGGAGGAGCGGCCCGAGGTCGACGTCCGCGCCGAGGTCGCCGACGTGCGCGAGGTGGAGCGCATCACGCGCCTCGGGGATCGCTACCGCCCGGAGTACGTCTTCCACGCCGCCGCGCACAAGCACGTGCCGCTCATGGAGGACGCGCCCGGCGAGGCGATCAAGAACAACGTGTTCGGGACCCTCCACGTGGCCCGGATGGCGGATCGCTGCGGCGCGCGCCGCTTCGTCCTCATCTCGACCGACAAGGCGGTGAACCCGAGCTCGGTCATGGGGGTGTCGAAGCGCGCCGCCGAGCTGGTGGTCCGCGATCTGGCGCGCACCTCGCGGACGCGGATGAGCGCCGTGCGCTTCGGGAACGTGCTGGGGTCCGCCGGGAGCGTCGTGCCGCTCTTCAAGGAGCAGATCGCGCGCGGCGGTCCGGTGACCGTCACGCACCCCTCGTGCACCCGCTACTTCATGACCATCCCGGAGGCGGTCGGGCTGGTGCTGGTCTCCGGGCTCGGCGACTACGGCGAGCTGTGCGTCCTCGACATGGGCGAGCCGATCAAGATCGACGAGCTGGCCCGGCTCATGATCGCGCTCTCCGGGCACGTCGCGGGCGGCGACATCCGGATCGTCTACACCGGCCTCCGGCCCGGGGAGAAGCTCGCGGAGGAGCTGCTGACCGAGGAGGAGGAGCAGACGCACGCCGTCCGGGACCGGATCCGCATCGCCCGGTCGCCCCCGCCGCCCGCGGATCTCGCGGTGCGGCTCGCCGAGCTGCGGCGCCTCGCCGACGTCGGCGACGCCGAGCCGATCCTCCTGGCGCTGCAGGCGCTCGTCCCGACCTACCGCCCGCGCCGCGCGGGGGACGTCGTCGCGACGCCGGTGCCCGCCGGGCGCGCGGCCGCGGTCTCGCTCGACCCACGCCCCCGCCTGCTCCCCGGAGCGCCGCCGCTGCGCGAGCCGGCCGGCGTCGCCGGGACCTACCCCGCCCCCGCCTGAGCCGCCCGCCGCGCGCGCACGGGGAGGACCGCGATGGGCTCGAGCCGGGGTGAACCCGCCCGGGCGAGCCGATTCGGGGTCTCCGGGCAGGCCCGTACTCCGCGCGGGCGTGGCCGCACGTCGCAGGGACTGCGACAATGGGGGAGGCCGGTGGCTCGCCGGCGGGAGGCCCTCATGTCGGATGGAGGCTGGAAGGCGCGGATCTTCACGCCGCTGCAGCTCGTCCTGACGCTGGCGCTGTTCGCGGAGGTCATCGCGATCTGCGGCGTCGCGCTCGCCCCCGCGGTCCTGCTGTTCGGCTGGGCCTCGACCCGCCTGCCGGCGGACGGCGCGCTCCGGGCGGTGGGGCTCGGGGCCGCCGCGGCGGCCGGCTACTTCGCGTTCGGCCTCGCGCTGCTGGTGGTGCTGCCCGTCGCCCGGTGGGTGACGCTCGCGCGCGGGACGCCGGTGGGCCGCTTCCCGTACCTGTCGGTCGGGGCCTGGCGCTGGGCGAGCTACAACGCGCTCACGCTCGTGCTCCGCTTCGCGTTCGTGAACTGGATCCGGGTGACGCCGTTCCTCCCCGTCTTCCACCGGCTGATGGGCGCCCGGATCGGGCGCCGCGTGCAGATCAACACCGGCGTCATCGCCGACCAGAACCTCATCGAGATCGGCGACGACACGGTGATCGGCGGCGACGTCACGCTCGTCTGCCACTCGGCCGAGCGCGGGCACCTCATCACCGCGCCGGTGCGGATCGGCAGCCGCGTCACGGTCGGCCTCATGGCGGTCGTGTTCCCGGGCTGCGTCATCGGCGACGGGGCGATCATCGCGGCGGGCGCGGTGCTCTCGAAGGGGACGCGGGTCGGCCCCGGCGAGGTGTGGGCGGGGGTCCCCGCGCGGCGCGTCGGCCGGAAGCGGAGCGCCGCCGGGGGCGCTCCGGTCCGCGCCCCCGTCCCGCCGCGATCCGCCGCCGAGTGACGGCTCGCTCGGCCGGTGGAGGCGCGTCACCGTGCCTCGCTCGCTCCCGGCCGGTCCGCTCCGCACCTTTGGGGCGGGGGACGGCATGATCGACTGGATCATCTTCGACGTGGACGGGACGCTGGTCGACTCGGTGGACCTGCACGCTCGGGCATGGAGGGAGGCGCTCGCGCACTTCGGGGTGGAGGTGCCGTACGCGGCCGTCCGCGCGCAGATCGGGAAGGGGGGCGACCAGCTCATCCCGGCGCTCGTCCCCGAGGAACGGCTCGACGAGATCGCGGGACCGCTCGAGGCGTTCCGGTCGCGGCTCTTCCGGGAGCTGTACCTCCCCCAGGTCGTCGCGTTCCCGGCGGTGCGCCGGCTCTTCGCGCGACTGCGCGACGACGGCAAGCAGCTCGCGCTCGCGTCGTCGGCGAAGGAGGACGAGCTCGGGCACTACGTGCGCGTCGCCGGGATCGAGGGGCTCTACGACGCGGCGACGAGCGCCGCGGACGCGGACCGGACGAAGCCGCACCCGGACGTGTTCGAGGCGGTCCTGCGCAAGCTCGGGTCGCCGCCGCCGGCGCGCTGCGTCGTGGTCGGGGACACCCCGTACGACGCGATCGCGGCACGCCGGGCCGGCCTCACCCCCGTCGGCGTGCTCTGCGGCGGGTTCGCGCCCGAGGTGCTCCGGCGCGCGGGGTGCGTCGTCCTCCACCGGGATCCCGCGAGCCTGCTCGCGGCGTACGTGCACGAGGGCGACGACGCGCTCCGGCAGGGGGGCGCGCAGGACGAGGCGCTCGACGCGTCGTAGCCGCGGGAGCGGCGGTCAGCAGGAGAGGAGCACCGGCGTCGTCATCGTGGCGAGGATGGCCCGGGTCGTCTCCGGCGGCTTTCGCATCGGGCCCCCGAGCAGGCCGTACGCGCCGATGACCGCGAGGTCCGCGCCGTCGTCGGACGCCCGGTTCAGCACCGCGTCGACGGCCGCGAGATCGCCGACGACCCACCGGTCGTAGCTCGCCTCGACGCCGTGCGCGCGCAGGTGATCCACGACGTCGACGGGCGGGAGCCCGCCTCGCCCGGTGCTCTCGCTCGGCAGCTGGAGCGACAGGACCGTGACCCGGTCCGCGCGCTCGAGCAGCGGGAGCGCGTCGTGCAACGCGCGGGCGGCCTCCCGGCTCCCGGTCCACGCGACGAGGACGCGGCGTCCCGCGTCGGCGTAGCTGCCGATCGAGGGGACGACGAGCACCGGCCGTCCCGCCCCCGCGATGACGCGCTCGACGAGCCCCTCCGGGAGCGGCGCGCCGTCGCCGTGCTGCTGGCCGAGGATCGCGAGGTCCACGCGCCGGCAGCAGACCACGACGGACGCCACCAGGTCGGCGTCCTCCGCCCCCTCGACGTGCCAGGAGCGCGAGGCGACCCCCGCCGCGGCGCACGCGACCTCGAACCGCGCCAGCGCATCCGCGGCGGCGCGGGCGACGTTCTCCGGATCGCGGCGGCCGAGCAGGCTCGACCCGAGCGCGGCGCTCTCCGCGAACAGGCCGGTCAGGCGCGCCCCGTGCCGGCGCGCGAGCGCGACGGCGAGCCCGAGCCGCTCCGCGGCGCGCGCTCCCGAGTCGAGATGGACGAGCAGGTCCTTGAGCTCCATGGCTTCCCCCGACCTGACACGAAAGCACAACGCGGCGCGGGCGCGGAGGCCCCGATTTGCCGCACGGGTGCCCCGCTGGCCTCCCGCCCCCGATTGCGCCAGGATCCGCGCATGCGGATCGAGCTGAGCTTCGGGCGGGGCACCCTCCCGCTGGAGCTGCCGGACGACCTCGACGTGACCGTCGTGCGCAAGCCGGACATGCCGGTGCTCCCCGACCCCGCGGCGGCGGTGCGAGCGGCGCTCGCGCACCCCGTCCGCGCCCGGCCCCTCGCCGAGGAGGCGCGGGGGGCGCGGAGCGCGTGCATCGTGGTGTGCGATCTCACGCGCCCGGTGCCGAACGCGCTCCTGCTCGGGCCGCTCGTCCGTGGCCTCCTGGAGGCGGGGCTCGACGCCGCCCGGATCCGCGTCCTGGTCGCGACCGGGCTGCACCGCCCGAACGTCGGCGCCGAGCTCGACGAGCTCATCGGGGACCCGTGGGTCCTGCGCACCGTCCGCGTCGAGAACCACGACGCGCGCGACGGCGGGGCCCACGTGGACCTCGGCCCCACCGCGGCGGGGACGCCGGTGAAGCTCGACCGGCGCCTCGTCGAGGCGGACCTCAGGATCGTGACCGGGCTCGTCGAGCCCCACTTCATGGCCGGCTACTCCGGCGGCCGGAAGGTGATCGCGCCGGGCGTCGCGCACCGGGACACGATCACCACGTTCCACAGCGCGCGCTTCATGGCGCACCCGCGCGCCGTGAGCTGCGTCCTCGACGGCAACCCGCTGCACGAGGAGCAGCTCGCGATCGCGGCGAAGCTCGGCCGCGTCCTCGCCGTCAACACGGTCATCGACGAGCGGCGGCGCGTCTCGTTCGTGAACTTCGGGGAAGTGGTCGCGAGCCACCTGGAGGCGGTGGCGTTCGTCGAGCGGTACGCGATCGTCCCCGTGTCGCGGCGGTTCCGCACCGTCGTCACGAGCGCGGCCGGCCACCCGCTCGATCGGACCTACTACCAGACCGTGAAGGGGATGGTCGGGCCCCTCGACATCCTCGCGCCCGGCGCGCGTCTCGTCGTCGCCTCCGCCTGCTCGGAGGGGATGGGCTCGCGCGAGTACGTCGACGCGCAGCGCCGGCTCGTCGCCCTCGGGCCGGACGGGTTCCTGGCCGGGATCGAGGGCAAGCGCTTCGCCGACGTCGACGAGTGGCAGACCCAGATGCAGCTGAAGCCGATGCGGCTCGCGCGGATCCAGCTCTTCGCGCCGGGGCTCTCGGCCGCGGACGCCGCGCTGACCGGGGTCGAGCTCGTCGGCTCGCCGGAGGCGGCGGTGCTGGCGTCGGTCCGCGAGAGCGGCGACCGCGCCGTCGCCGTCGTCCCGGAGGGGCCGTACGTGGTGCCGGTGTTCCGGCCGGAGGCGTGAGGCTCCGGGGCGCCGCGGCTCAGCCGAGCGCCGCCTGGCCCGCCCCGGCGCACTCGCCGTCCTCCGGGGACGCCGCGCCCGAGACGCCGACCGCGCCGACGACGAGGCCGGCGGCGACGAGCGGCACGCCGCCCTCGAGCGGCAGCACGCCCGGGAGCCGCAGGACTCCGGGCGCCGCCAGGACGCGTTCCTCCCACGCCTTCGTCGGGCGCTTGAAGCGGGCGGCGCAGCGCGCCTTCTCGATCGCCACCGCGATGCTCCCGTGCTGCACGGCGTCGCTCCGGACGAAGCAGACGAGGTCGCCGGCGGGGTCCACGACCGCGACGGCGACGCTCCAGCCGCGCTCGTCCGCGCGCGCGAGCGCGGCGTCGGCGACCTTGCGCGCCTGCGCGAGGGTGATGGGCGGGCCGTACGGGTTCGGGAGCTGGGGCGAGGAGCTCATGCGGCGAGTGTAGCCGCCGCCGCGCCCGCCGCCCACCACCGCGCCACGCGCGGTGCTACGCTGCCGGCCGCCGCGCTCCCGCCTGCCGCCGAGCCGCCCCGATCGTGACGACCCGTCCCCCGCTCCTCCTCGCCGTCTCCGGCTACTCCTGAGGGCCCGTGGCGGGCCTCACCTGAGCCGAGCGTGCGCCCCTACCTGTTCCTCTCGCTCGCGTCCCTGTTCTGGTCGGGGAACTTCGTCGTGGGGCGGGCGGTCCACGGCCGGATCCCGCCGGTCGGGCTCGCCTTCTGGCGCTGGACGGTCGCGCTCGCGATCCTCGCCGTGGTCGCGCGAAGGCCGCTCGCCGCGCAGTGGCGGACCATCGCCCGCGCGTGGCCGATCGTCGTGCCGCTCGGCATCCTCGGGGTCGGCAACTTCAACATGCTCGTCTACGTGGGGCTCCAGGACACGACCGCGACGAACGCGCTCCTGCTCCAGTCGGCCTGCCCCGCGTTCATCGTCGCGATCTCCGCGGCGATCGGCGCCGGGCGGCCCTCGCCCCGCCAGCTCGCCGGGATCGCGGCGTCGCTCGCGGGCGTGCTCGTCATCCTCGCGCGCGGGGCGCCCGGCGCGCTCGGGTCGCTCGCGATCTCGCCCGGCGATCTGTGGGTGCTCGCCGCGGTGCTGAGCTGGGCGATCTACACGCTGCTCCTCGCGAGGCGACCGGAGGGGGTGGACCCGCTCGCGCTGCTCGCGGTGCTCGTCCTCGTGGGCGTCCTCTGGATCGCGCCGTGGTACGCGCTCGAGATCGCCCGGGGCGGGCGGATCCGGCCCGACGCGGTGACGCTCGCGAGCGTCGCCTACGTGGCGCTGTTCGCGTCGGTCGGCGCGTACGCGCTGTGGAACGCGGGCGTGGCCCACGTCGGCGCGAGCCGCGCCGGCGTGTTCCTCCACCTGATGCCGGCCTTCGGATTGGTCCTCGCCATCGCCGTGCTCGGCGAGCGGCTCCGGGTCTTCCACGTCGCGGGGATCGCCCTCATCCTCGGCGGCGTCTACCTGGCGGGCGTCGCGAGGCGCTGACGGGCCGGAGCGCGCCGCGCCGGCCCCCTGAACGCGAACGGCCCCGGAGAGCCTCTCCGGGGCCGCCGCACCGCGGGTTCGCGCTACTTGGGGGCGAGCTCGCCGGCCTTCTCCTTCACCTTCTCCTCGCCGGTCGTCTTCGCCGCCTTCGCCTTGGCCTGGCCCTTCGTCTTCCCGGCCTTCGCCTTGTCCTTGCCGGCGACCGACTTCTCCTGGCCCTTCGCCTTCACGGCCTTGACCTTGTCGCCGGCGGCGGGGCTCACGCCCGCGGCCTTCGCCTCGACCTGGGTCGCGCCCTGGTCCGCCCGCTTCGCGGCGGCGTCGCCCTTCGTCTCGGCCTTCGCGGCGGCGGCGTCGCCCTTCGCCTCCGCCTGGGCGGCGGTCTGGTCGCTCTTCGCCTGCGCGGCGGCGCCGGCCTCGATCGCCTTCTCCTTGCCGAGCGCCTTCGCGGCGTCGAGCTGCGCGAGGGCCGGCGAGGCGAACAGCAGGGCCGCGAGGGACAGCGTGAACGGAAGCTTCGTCATGTGGGTTCTCTCCAGCGTGGGGGGGGCGTCCAGCTGCTCGCCGGGGTGGGCTCGCACCGTGCGGGCCCGCCTGCGGCCGGACGTAGGCCAGGCTACCAGAGAAGCGGTGGACGCGTGGTGGGCCCGGAGGACCGCACCCCGGCAGCGCGTGCGCGCGCGGGCGCACCCGCCGCGCGAGGGCGGCGGCCGCGGGCTCCGGTGAGCGCCCGCGACCGCCGCCGCTCGGCGCGGGTCGCGCTACTTCGCCGCCGGCTGGGGAGCGGGCTTCGCGGCGGTCGTCGGCGCGGCGGTCTTCGCCTTCGCGTGCTTCGCGTGGCGGCCCTTCACCGGGGTCGCCTTCGCGTCCTTCGCGCCGGCCTTCTCCTGCGCCTTCGGCTTCGCCGTGGTGGTCGCGGCCTGCGGGTCGTGCTTCGCCGCGTGGGGCTCCGCGGCGAGCGCGGGGGCCGCGAAGCCGATCAGCGCGGCGAGGGTGAGCGTCAGCGGGATCTTCGTCGTCATGGGAATCTCCTCGGTGGGGGAGCGGGGCGCTCCTCGTTTCCACCAGGGACGCCGCAGCGCGCGCGGACATTCAACGCCGGCCCGCTTCGCCGGGGCGGACGGTCGGCAGGCGGGCGGCCGGCGTGGGAGGAGGTGCGTGCTCCGGCAGCAGATCCCGCGCACCGCGCGGGGAAGTTCCTGAAGACGGCGCTCCGCGAGCAGCTCAAGGGACTTCAAGCTCGACGCGACGTAGGATGTCCGGACGGAGGTCGAACGTGCCCGAGCCGGTGCTGTGCGAGGTGAGCGACGGGGTCGCCCGGATCGTCCTGAACCGTCCGGACCAGGGGAACGCGCTCGACGTCGCCCTGAAGGACGCCCTCGTCGCCGCGGTCGCCCGGATCGAGCGCGACGCGAGCGTGCGGGCGGTCCTCATCACGGGCGCCGGCAAGATGTTCTGCGCCGGCGGCGACATCGCGATGATGAGGACCGCGGGGCCGAGCCTGGACGCGTGGATCGACGGCATGGCCCGCGACCTCGGGCAGGTCGTCCTCGCGCTCACGCGGCTGCCCGTCCCCGTGGTGAGCGCGGTCAACGGCCCGGTGGCCGGGGGCGGGATCGGCCTCGCGCTCTGCGCGGACGTGGTCCTCGCGGCGGAGTCCATGAGGCTGCGGGGCGGCTACGCGGGGATCGCCTTCACCGCGGACCTCGGGGTGTCGTGGTTCCTCTCCCACCGGGTCGGTCCGGGGCGCGCGAAGGAGCTCCTCTTCCAGAACCGCGCCTTCACCGCGCGCGAGTGCCTGGAGTGGGGACTCGTGAACGCGGTCCACCCGGACGGTGCGCTCGCCGGGGAGGCGGACGCGCTCGCGCGGCGGCTCGCGGCCGGGCCGACCCTCGCGCTCGGCCGGGCGAAGCGGCTCGTCGACGGAGCTCCGGCGCGCTCGCTCGAGGCCCACCTCGAGCTCGAGCGCGAGTCGATGGTCGAGTCCGCCCGGACCGCCGACGGCGGGGAGGGGCTCGCGGCGTTCCTGGAGAAGCGGGCGCCCCGGTTCACCGGGCGCTGAACGGCGCGTCTAGAACGTCCACTCGAGCCCCGCCGCCGGCGAGATCGCCCAGAGCGGCCGGCGCATGGACTGGTAGCGCGGGTACCAGGCCCCGACGAGCTGGAGCCGGATCCGCTCGAAGAGCGCGCCGACGGCCCCCGCCTGCAGCAGCGGCCGGGAGCAGACCCCGAGGGTGTCCGTGTCCGGGTCGGGGCAGCGGTCCGCGCCGTAGCGGTCCCGCGACGAGAGCTGCCATCCTCCGCGCAGCAGCGCGCCGAGCTGGAACCGGGTGCTGCTGATCCGCGGAGGCAGGAGCTCGGCCCCCCCGAGGAGCGTGAACGAGCGCGGGCCGGGATCCGAGGAGAGGGCCTGCCCGAGCCGGTTCAGCTGCGCGGCGCCGTGGAGCCGGAACCAGCGCCCCTCCTTGAAGGCGTCGAAGAAGCCGTGGCTGTAGCCGACCTCGACGTCGCGCCCGAGCGCCACCCACAGGGAGTTCCGCGGCGGGACGTAGACGATCCCGTCCGCGCCGAGCGCGACGAGGGTGTCCACGATCACCGAGTCGCCGACGGGCTGCCGCCCGGAGACGGTCTTCCCGATGGCCACGAGCTCGCGGCGGAGCGCCGCGGGCGCCTCGGACGCCTGGCCGCGCGTGAGGCCGTGGTCGCGGAACCAGAACCCGTGGCCGACGAGGAGCCGCATCACGTGCGCGACGTGGCTCTCCCCGGGCCGCTGCCCCGACGGCTCCCGGAGCCGGCGCACCCCCGGGACCGCCGGCAGCGGATCGCCGGAGTGGGCCGAGCGGCACAGGCGCTCGTCGGTCGCCGGGTCCCGCGCGTTCTCGCTCGCGCAGCGATCCCAGAGCCGCTCGAGCGACGCCTGGAGGAGGACGCGGAAGTCGGCGAGATCGTCGCCGGCGCACGTCGCCGGGTCGCCGGCGCGGTCGAGGACCGCGCGGAGGCACGCGAGCGGTCGCCACGCGTCCGTCGGGGCCACGTCCTCGGGGAAGGCGCGCACCGGCCAGCGCCCCGCGCCGGGGTCGCCGGTGAGCATCCGGCGCGCCTCGTACATCCCGAGCTGGAAGTCGAACCGCCGGAACTCCTCCTCGAAGAACCCGAAGAACGCGGCGAGGGGCGATCCGGCCGCCGGGAGGCTCCGCACCGGCACCGCGACGCGCGCGCCGATGCCGGGCTCGTCCTCGAGGAGCGTGAGCAGGTTCCGCGCGAAGGCGGCCTCCACGAACGACGCGGCGATCCGCGACACGTGGTCGATCATCGCGGGGCGGGTCGCCGGACGCCTGGGCCGCTCCTCGCCCGGGTAGCCGATCACGGTCGGCGAGACGTACGCGAACAGCAGCGCGGCCGCGGCGTCGCCTCTGCCGAACCGCGGGTGGTCGTCCCAGCGGCTCCCGCCGCCGGCGTCCTCGCGCAGTCCGGCGCGCGCGAGCCGGACCGCCGACCGGAGCGGGATGTTGTCGAGCAGCCCTCCGTCGAGGAAGAGCTCGGTGCTCGCGTCGGCGGGGCGGCAGCGCGGGCGGGTGCCGTCACGCGAGGTCGCGAGGCAGTGGGCGAGCGGCTGCGGCGCGAACGCAGCCGGGAACGCGACGGAGGCGAGGAGCAGGTCCCGGAGCGCCGGGAACGGGACCTCTCCTCGCTCGTCCTCCGGCAGCAGGAGCTGATCCCCGCCCCACGTCGGATCGACGTAGTTCGTGAGCCGCGGCACGACCCCCGGCCCGCGCCCCTGCACGCGCAGCGCGAACTGCTCGTCGATCCGCGGCAGCCCGAGCCGCGCCGGCGCCATGTGGACCAGGCGCGGCGTGACGCGCGTGGCGGAGATCCCGATCACGACGTCACAGGACTCCCGCAGGCCACGGCGCCACGCCTCCTCGATCCGCGCGGCCTGCTCCTCGATCGCCCTGCGGGAGAATGCGCTCACGGCCGAGGCCTCCTCCGGCACGTGGAACTGACGGAGGCCGACCCCGATCCACGATCGCCAGAAGAGGCTCTCGGCGGGCGCCCCGGGCGGAGGGCCGCAGTGCTGCAGGATCGCGAGGAGCCCGTTCGCCGAGCCGGCCGAGGCGCCCGTGACCACGCGGAGCTCGCGGAGGCCGGGGTTCAGGCGCAGGGTCTCGACGAGGTAGTGGAGGAGACCGGCCTCGTACGAGCCGAGGCTCACGGCGCCCGACACCGTGAGCGAGAGCGGCGGGGCGTCGCTGCCCGCGCCGGGAGCCGGGAGCGCGAGGAGCGCCGCGACCAGGACGGCTCCGCGCAGGCGACGACCTCCGCGCGACGCGGAGACGGTGAGGACTGGTCTCACGGCGGGCCCCTCCCGGTACAGGTTGCCGCGTGCTCGACCGCGCGCGCGCCGATGACCTGCGCGCGGAGTGAAGCTCATGATCCGCAAATCGGGCGGGGGTGTCCAACGATCTCGCTGCTATAACCAGCCTGGCGGAACCCAGCGTGCGCCCGCATCCGTTCGAACGACTCCTCGCCCCTCGCGCGGTCGCCGTGTTCGGCGCCGTGGGCGCCGACTCCGTCGCGACCCGCGTCCTCCGGAACCTCGTCGCCGGCGGCTTCGCCGGGGCCATCCACGCGATCGGCGGCGCCGGCGCCGAGCCGGTGCGTGGCGTCCGCTCGTGGGGATCGCTCGCCGAGGTCGAGGGCGAGGTGGACCTCGCGGTGATCGCGACTCCGACGGCGGCGCTCCTCGACGTGGTCGGCCAGTGCGCGGCGCGCGGCGTCCGGGGCGCGGTGATCCCGGTCGGCGTGCCGGGTGCGGCCGCCCGCGGCGACGGGGATCACGGCGCGGCGCGCAGCCTGCTCGAGGCGGCGGCGCGCGGGGGCCTCCGGCTGGTCGGCCCGAACAGCGTCGGGCTCCTGCGCCCCGTCGCGGCGCTCGACGCGACGTTCACGGCCGGGGGCGCGATCCCGGGCTCGCTCGGGCTCGTGTCGCAGTCCGGCGCGATCTGCGCCGCGGCGCTCGACTGGGCGAGGGCCCACCGCGTCGGGTTCTCCACCGTCGTGTCGCTGGGCGACGCGATCGACGTGGACTTCGGGGAGGTGCTCGAGTTCCTCGCGCTCGATCCCGCCACGAAGAGCATCCTCCTGTACGTCGAGACGATCGGGTCCGCGCGCGCGCTCCTCTCCGGGCTGCGGCTCGCGGCGCGGATCAAGCCCGTGGTGGTCGTGAAGGCGGGCCGGCACCGCGCGGGCGCGCCGCGCGAGCCGCGGGGGTCGGACGACGCCTTCGACGCCGCCCTCGCGCGGACGGGCGCGGTGCGCGTCCCCACCGTGGAGTCGATGTTCGCCGCGGCGACGCTCCTCGCGACGCCGCGGCCGGTGAGCGGAAACCGGCTCGCGATCCTCACGAACGCGCGCGGGCCGGGGCTGCTCGCGGCCGACCGGGCCGCGGACCTCGGCGTGCCGGTCCCGCCGCTCGCGGGCGAGACCCGCGCGAGGCTCGACGCGGCGCTCCCGCGGACCGGCGACCACTCGAACCCGGTGGACCTCCTCGGCGACGCCGATCCGGAGCGGTACGCGGCGGCGGTGCGAGCTCTGCCTGGCGGACCCGAACGTCGACGCGGTGCTCGCGATGCTCGCGCCCCAGGCGCTCGCGAGGCCGCTCGAGACCGCGGAGGCGGTCATCGCGGCGAGCCGCGGCCACCGCAAGCCGCTCGTGGCCTGCTGGATGGGCGAGGAGCTCGTCCGGAGCGCCCGCGCGCGCCTCGTCGAGGCGGGCGTCCCCGAGCTCGCGGCGCCGGAGAGCGCGGTGGAGGCCTTCGGGATCCTCGCGAGCTACGCGCGCAACCAGGGGCTGCTGCGGCAGCTCCCGGGTCCGCTCTCGCCGGACGCGATGCCGTACCTCGAGCGGGCCCGGGAGATCGTCGGCGCCGCGCTCGCCCGCAGGCGCGCCGAGCTCACGACCGCCGAGCTGCAGCGGCTGCTCGCCGCGATCGACGTCCGGGACCGCGACGCCTCGGGCCAGCGGGTGCGAGGGACCGAGCTGTACGTGGGGGTCGCGCGCGATCCGGTGTTCGGGCCGGTGATCCGCTTCGGGCGCGGCGGCGCCCAGGGGCTCGTGGGCGAGGCCGTGGTGGCGCTCCCGCCGCTCGACACCGCGATCATCCGGACCCTCGTCCGGACGAGCCGCATCGCCCCGGTGTTCACCGCCGCCGGCGGCATGCCGGCGCAGGCCCTCGAGGCGTTCGAGCGGACGCTCTGGTCGCTCTCCGAGCTCGTGAGCGAGCTGCCGGAGCTCCGGGAGCTGGAGATCGCGCCGCTGGTGGTGGCGGGGACGGAGGTCTACGCGGCCGGCGCGCGGGCGGCGATCGCGGCGCGGCCGCCGGGGGCGGGGCGCTACGAGCACATGGCGATCCACCCGTACCCCGCCGACCTGGTCGAGTCGTGGGAGCTCCCGGGCGGCGTGGCCGTGAGCGTCCGCCCGATCCGGCCCGAGGACGCCGAGATGGAGGCGAGCTTCGTCCGGAACCTCTCCGACCACGCGCGGCACTTCCGCTTCATGACCGGGGTGAAGGAGCTCACCCGGGAGATGCTCGTCCGCTTCACGCAGATCGACTACGACCGCGAGCTCGCGCTCGTGGCGCTCGTCGAGCGGGAAGGCCGCGAGACCGAGATCGCGGTCGCGCGGTACGCGAAGACCGACCCCGAGACGGCGCACGTGGCGATCGTCGTGGCCGACGAGTGGCAGGGGAAGGGGCTCGGCCGGCGGCTCCTGACGCGGCTCATCGACGTCGCGCGGGCGCGGGGCGTCCGCCGGCTCGAGGGCGAGGTGCTCGCCGAGAACGGGCCGATCCGCCAGCTCCTCGGGAGCCTGGGCTTCACGTTCCGCAGGGACCCCGACGGCGGGGACGTCCTCCTGATCGAGCGGAACCTCGCGCCCTGACGCGGGGCGGGGGAGGCGACGCGAGGCCCCCCGCTTTGCCAGGCCGCGAGCCCCCGCAGTAGGATTCCGCCGCGACCTTGAGATCCCTCGGCAAGCACACCGTCTCCATGCACTTCGTCGGGGCCGCGGTCGCGGCGCTCACCGACGACCAGCGCCGGCGGGTGCTCGCCGCGAGCGGCGTCCCCGAGGAGCTGCTCGGCGCGTCGCACGCGCGCGTGCCGGCCGAGTCCTTCTCGGCCCTGTGGCTCGCCGTCGCGCGCGAGCTCGACGACGAGTTCTTCGGGCTCGACCGGCGGCGGATGAAGATCGGCAGCTTCTCGCTCGTCTGCCACGCGGTGCTGCACGCCCGGAACCTCGACCGGGCCCTGCGGCGGCTGCTCCGCGGCTTCGCGGTGCTGCTCGACGACGTCCACGGCGAGCTCCGGGTCGAGGGCGAGGACGCGGTGATCCGCGTCGAGAACCGGATCGCGGCGGCGCCGGCGCGGCGCTTCGCGGACGAGACGTTCCTCATCATGGTGCACGGCGTGATGTGCTGGCTCGCCGGGAGGCGCATCCCGCTCACGCTCGCGGAGTTCGCGCACCCGCGGCCGCCCCACGCCCAGGAGTACGCGGTCATGTACTCGCAGCGGCTCCGGTTCGACGCGGGGCGGACCGCGATCCACTTCGCCGCCGCGCAGCTGGCCGCCCCGGTGATCCAGGACGAGGCGGCGCTGGGGAAGTTCCTGCGCACCGCGCCGCGCTCGGTGTTCCTCAAGTACAAGGACGAGGACAGCTGGACCGCGCGGCTGCGCCGCCGCCTGCGCGGCTCCATCGGGAGCGGCGAGTGGCCGCGCCTCGAGGACGTCGCGCGGGAGTTCCGCGTCGCGCCGACGACGCTCCGGCGCCGCCTCGAGGCGGAGGGGACGAGCTACCAGGGGGTCAAGGACGAGCTGCGGCGCGACTCGGCCGTCCACCAGCTCTGCGGCACCCGGCTCAGCATCGCGGACATCGCGAGCGCGCTCGGGTTCCAGGAGACGAGCGCGTTCCACCGCGCCTTCAAGCGCTGGAGCGGCGTGCAGCCCGGGGAGTACCGGCGGCGCGCGGAGCTCTCGCCGCCCCCGACCGGGGACGGCCCGCCGTCACCGCCCCCCCGGTGACGGTGACGGCGGGCGCCCCGCCCCCCGCCAACCTAGAACTGGTCGTCCTCGATGGAGAGCGCGGCGTCCGCGCCCGAGACCACCGTGCGCGCGAGCCCCTGCGCGCGCACGAGGACGTGGTCCGCGTAGAACCTGGCGGTCGCGAGCTTCCCCTTGTAGAAGCGCTGGTCGCCGTCGCCGGCCGCGAGCCGCCGGTGCGCCGCGAGCGCGGCGCGGGCCGACTGCCACCCTCCCGCGACCGTGCCGAAGAGCTCGAGGAACGGCACCGCGCCGACCGACGCCTTGCGGACGTCGGACGCATACGTGGTGACGAGGAACTGCACGGCCTGCTCGAGCGCGGCGACGCCGTCGCGGAGCCGCCCGGCGATCGCGGAGAGCGTCTCGGACTTCGCCTGCTCGAGCTGCGCCTCGACCTCCCGCATCTGCGCGATCACGCCGCGGATGGTCTGGCCGCCGTCCCGCGCGACCTTCCGGCCGATGAGGTCCGCGGCCTGGATGCCGTTCGTCCCCTCGTAGATCGGGGTGATCCGCGCGTCGCGGAGGAACTGCGCCGCGCCGGTCTCCTCGATGAACCCCGCCCCGCCGTGGACCTGGATCCCGAGCGAGGCGATGTCGACCGCGTTGTCGGTGGACCAGGCCTTCACGATCGGGATCATGAGCTCCACGAAGGCCTGGCTCCGCGCGCGGCGCGCGGGGTCCGGGTCGCAGCGGGCGACGTCGGTGGCGGCGGCGGTCACGCACGCGATCGCGCGCATGGCCTCGGTGCGCGACCTCATGAGGAGCAGCATCCGGCGGACGTCGGGGTGCCGGAGGATCGGCACCTTCTCCTTGTTGCGCGTGCCGAGCTCCGTGCCCTGGAGGCGCTCCCGCGCGTAGTCGAGCGCGGCCTGGTAGGCGCGCTCGGAGAGGCCGATGCCCTCGAGCCCGACCGAGTACCGGGCCGCGTTCATGGTGATGAACATGTACTCGAGGCCGCGGTTCTCCTCGCCCACGAGCCAGCCGACCGCCCCGTCCTTGTCGCCGAAGGCGAGGATCGCCGTCGGGCTCGCGTGGATGCCGAGCTTGTGCTCGAGCGAGACGCAGCGGACGTCGTTGCGGGCCCCGAGGCTCCCGTCGGCCTCGACGAGGAACTTCGGGACGACGAAGAGCGAGATGCCCTTCACGCCCTCGGGCGCGTCCGGCGTGCGGGCCAGCACGAGGTGGACGATGTTCTCCGCGAGATCGTGCTCGCCGTAGGTGATGAAGATCTTCTGGCCCTCGAGCCGGTAGGAGCCGTCCTTCTGCGGCACCGCGCGCGTGCGCACCGCGGACAGGTCCGAGCCCGCCTGCGGCTCGGTGAGCACCATGGTGCCGGTCCACTCTCCGCTCGTGAGCTTCGGCAGGTACCGCTGCTTCAGCTCGGCCGAGCCCTTGAGCTCGAGCGCCTCGATGGCGCCGCGCGTGAGCATGGGGCAGAGGGCGAAGGAGACGTTCGCGCCGTTCCACATCTCCTCGACGAGCGCGGAGACGAGGCGCGGCACGCCCTGGCCGCCGTACTCGGGGCCGCAGGAGAGGGCGTTCCAGCCCCCGTCGACGAACTGCCGGTAGGCGTCGCGCCAGCCGGTCGCGGTCGAGACCTCGCCGTCCTTGACGCGGGCGCCCTCGCGGTCGCCGACCGGGTTCAGCGGGGACAGCACGCTCCCCGCGAACTTCCCGGCCTCCTTCAGGATGGCGTCCGCGACCTCGAGGTTCACGTCGCCGCAGCCGGGCAGGCGGGAGACCTCGTCGAGCGGCGCGATCTCGCGCAGGACGAACTGCATGTCGCGGAGCGGGGCGGCGTAGTCCTTCATGTCGTCCTCCTGATCCTTTCCTACATGTTCCGGCGGTACTGCCCGCCGACCTCGAAGAGCGCCGCGGTGATCTGCCCGAGCGAGCACACCCTCACCGCGTCCATCAGGACCTCGAACACGTTCCGGTTCTCGATGACGGCCTGCGCGAGCCTCCGCAGCTGCAGCGGCGCCTCGGCCGCGTGGCGGGCGTGGAAGGCGCGGAGCCGCTCGAGCTGCGAGCGCTTCTCCTCCTCGGTGGACCGCGCGAGCTCGATGTGGCCCGGGACCGGGTCGCCGTGCGGGCTGCGGAAGGTGTTCACGCCGATGATCGGGTACTCGCCGGTGTGCTTGAGCATCTCGTAGTGCATGCTCTCTTCCTGGATCCGGCTGCGCTGGTAGCCCGTCTCCATCGCGCCGAGCACGCCGCCGCGGTCGGCGAGCCGCTCGAACTCGGCGAGCACCGCCTCCTCCACGAGGTCCGTCAGCTCGTCGATGATGAACGCGCCCTGGTTCGGGTTCTCGTTCTTCGCGAGCCCCCACTCGCGGTTGATGACCAGCTGGATGGCCATCGCGCGCCGCACGCTCTCCTCGGTCGGGGTGGTGATCGCCTCGTCGTACGCGTTCGTGTGCAGCGAGTTGCAGTTGTCGTAGACGGCGATGAGCGCCTGCAGCGTCGTGCGGATGTCGTTGAACGCGATCTCCTGCGCGTGCAGGGACCGGCCGGAGGTCTGGATGTGGTACTTCAGCTTCTGGCTGCGGTCGTTCGCGCCGTACCGGTCGCGCATCGCGACGGCCCAGATGCGGCGGGCGACCCGCCCGAGGACCGTGTACTCCGGGTCCATCCCGTTCGAGAAGAAGAAGCTCAGGTTCGGCGCGAAGTCGTCGATGCGCATCCCGCGCGCCAGGTAGGCCTCGACGTAGGTGAACCCGTTCGCGAGCGTGAACGCGAGCTGGGAGATGGGGTTCGCCCCGGCCTCCGCGATGTGGTAGCCGCTGATGCTCACCGAGTAGAAGTTGCGCACCTTGTTGCGCACGAAGTACTCGGCGATGTCCCCCATCACCTTCAGGCTGAAGTCCGTCGAGAAGATGCAGGTGTTCTGGCCCTGGTCCTCCTTGAGGATGTCCGCCTGCACCGTGCCGCGGACGCTCGTGAGCGCGCAGGCGCGCAGCTCCGCCTGCTCGGCGGCGGTGGGCTCGCGCCCCTGCTCGGCGACGAACCGCTCGCGCTGCTGGTCGATCGCGGCGTTCATGAACATGGCGAGGATCGCGGGCGCCGGGCCGTTGATCGTCATGCTCACCGACGTCGCCGGGTCGCACAGGTCGAACCCGGAGTACAGGACCTTCAGGTCGTCCAGCGTGGCGATGCTGACCCCGGAGTTGCCGACCTTCCCGTAGATGTCCGGGCGGGGGTCGGGGTCCTGGCCGTAGAGCGTCACCGAGTCGAAGGCGGTCGAGAGCCGCTTCGCCGGCATGCCCTCCGAGACCAGCTTGAACCGCCGGTTCGTGCGGAACGCGTCGCCCTCGCCCGCGAACATCCGGGTCGGGTCCTCCCCCTCCCGCTTGAACGGGAAGGTGCCGGCGGTGAACGGGAACGCGCCCGGCACGTTCTCGAGCATGAGCCACCGGAGCCGCTCGCCGTCGTCCTCCCACCGCGGCAGGACCACCTTGCGGATCTTGGTCCCGGAGAGGGTCGTGTGGACGAGCTTCGTCCGGAGCTCGCGATCGCGGATCGCCACGACGTGCTCGTCGCCCGCGTAGGTCTTCTGGAGCTCGGGCCAGGAGGCGAGGAGGCGCCGCGCCGCCGGGTCCATCCGCTCCTCGCGGGTCCGCGCCAGCGGCTCGAGGGCCGCGGCGGCGGCCGGCTCGGTCGCGGCCGCCATCCGCTGCGCCGCGCGGAGCTGCTGCGCCTCGCGCGCGAGCGCCGCCTGCTCGGCCGCGCGCCGCTCGTACCCGCGCACCGCGCCGGCGATCTCCGCGAGGTACCGCGAGCGGCTCCCCGGCACGACCGAGGTCTGGTTCGTCGACTGCCGGGACCTGACCTCCGGGAGCCGCCCGGGCTCGAGGCGCAGCCCGAGCTCGCGCAGGCGCAGCTTGAGCGCCTGGTACAGGGCCGTGACGCCGTCGTCGTTGAAGCGGCTCGCGGTGGTGCCGAACACCGGCATGGCCTCGAGCGGCTCGCCGAACGCGCCGCGGTTCCGCTGGACCTGCTTCGAGACGTCGCGCAGCGCGTCCTCCGCCCCGCGGCGATCGAACTTGTTGATGGCGACGAGCTGGGCGAAGTCCAGCATGTCGATCTTCTCGAGCTGGCTCGCCGCGCCGAACTCCGGCGTCATCACGTACAGCGGGAGGTCGACGAGCGGGACGATCGCGGCGTCGCCCTGGCCGATGCCGGGCGTCTCGATCACGATGAGGTCGAACCCGGCGACCTTCGCCGCGGCGACCACGTCCGGGAGCGCGCGGCTCACCTCGTGGCCGGTGTCCCGCGTCGCGAGGCTGCGGAAGTAGACCCGCGGGCCGCGCGCCCACGCCCCGATCGCGTTCATGCGGATGCGGTCGCCGAGGAGCGCGCCTCCGCTGCGCCGGCGCGAGGGGTCGATGCTGATCACCGCGATCCGGAGCGCGTCGTCCTGGTCGAGCCGGAGCCGGCGGATGAGCTCGTCGGTGAGGCTCGACTTGCCCGCGCCGCCGGTGCCGGTGACGCCCAGGACCGGGACCCGCTTGCTCCGCGACTGCGCGTGGAGCGCCATCAGGACCTTCGCGTCCGCCGTCCCGTTCTCGAGCGCCGTGACGAGCCGCGCGAGCGCGCGCCACGCCGCGTCGGTGTGCCCGGTGATCTCCTCGATCGCCTTCGGGGCGTGCACCGAGGGGTCGAGGTCGCAGCGCTGCACGATCTCGCCGATCATCCCGTGCAGGCCCATGCGCTGCCCGTCCTCGGGGCTGTAGATCCGCGCGACGCCGTACGCCTGCAGCTCCGCGATCTCGGCGGGGACCACGACGCCGCCCCCGCCGCCGAACACCTGGATGTCCGCGCCCCCGCGCTGCCGGAGCGAGTCGATCATGTACTTGAAGAACTCGAGGTGGCCGCCCTGGTACGAGCTGACCGCGACGCCCTGCACGTCCTCCTGGAGGGCCGCGGTCACGATCTCGTCGACGGAGCGGTTGTGGCCGAGGTGGATCACCTCGGCCCCCTTCTCCATCAGGATCCGCCGCACGATGTTGATCGCGGCGTCGTGGCCGTCGAACAGCGCGGCGGCCGTGACGAGGCGGACCTTGTTCTTCGGTCGGCTCTCGGCGGCGGGGATCGGCTCGGTGCTCGGCTGGGTCATGGGGCTCCTGGGCACCGGGCGCTAGCCCTTGAGCTCGGGGAAGTCGTCCTCGAAGAACTCGCGCTCCCCGCGGGCGGGGACCTGCCGCTTCTGCTTCTCGAGGCGGGAGAGCTCGGTCCGGCGGATCTTCCCGGAGATCGTCTTCGGGAGCTCGGCGAACTCGATGAGGCGGATGCGCTTGTACGGCGCGAGGGTCGCGCGGACGTGCTTGAAGATCGAGGCCGCCAGCTCGCGGCTCGGCGTGTAGCCGTCGCGCAGGACGAGGAACGCCTTCGGGACGGTGAGCCGGCGGGGGTCCGGGCTCGGCACCACCGCCGCCTCGGCCACCGCCTCGTGCTCGATGAGCGCGCTCTCGAGCTCGAAGGGGCTGATGCGGTAGTCGGAGGACTTGAACACGTCGTCCATGCGGCCGACGTACGTGAGGTAGCCCTCGTCGTCGACGCTCGCCACGTCGCCGCAGTGGTAGTGCCCGCCGCGCATCAGGTGCGCGGTCTTCGAGGGGTCGTCCTTGTAGCCGGTCATGAGGCCGACCGGGCGCTCGCGCAGGGCCAGGCAGATCTCGCCTTCCTTGGCGGGCCGGTCGTCGTCGCCCAGCAGCGCCACCTCGTACCCGGGCATGGGGCGCCCCATCGAGCCGGGCTTCACCTTCTGGCCGGGCGAGTTCCCGACCTGGCAGGTCGTCTCGGTCTGCCCGTACCCGTCGCGGATGACGAGGCCCCACGCCTTCTTCACCTGCTCGATCACCTCGGGGTTGAGCGGCTCGCCCGCGCCCACGAGCTCGCGCAGCTTCACCGGGTACGAGGCGAGGTCCTCCTGGATCAGGATCCGCCACACCGTGGGCGGGGCGCAGAGCGAGGTGACGCCGCAGCGGGTGATGACGTCGAGCGCCGCCTTCGGGTTGAACCGCGCGTAGGTGTAGATGAACACGGTGGCGCCCGCGTTCCAGGGCGCGAAGACGTTGCTCCACGCGTGCTTGGCCCAGCCCGGCGAGCTGATGTTGAAGTGCACGTCCCCCGGCATGAGCCCGACCCAGTACATGGTCGAGAGGTGGCCGACGGGGTAGCTCTGGTGCGTGTGCGACACGAGCTTCGGCTTCGCCGTGGTGCCCGAGGTGAAGTAGAGCAGCAGCGGATCGCTCGCGTTCGTCGGCGCGTCCGGCGCGAAGTCCGTGGCCGCGGCGCGCGCCTTCTCGAGGTTCGTCCACCCCGCCCGGTCGCGCCCGACGACGACGCGGCCGTAGTCACCCGGCAGCGCGTCGAACTTGCCGGCGTCGGCGTCGCCCACGATGACGTGGCGGACCCCGCCGCGATCGAACCGGTCGCGCAGGTCGTCGGTCGTGAGGAGCGTCGTGGCGGGGATGATCACCGCGCCGAGCTTCATGCAGGCGAGCATGACCTCCCAGAGCGGCGGGACGTTGCCGAGCATCATGAGCACGGCGTCGCCCCGGCGGACGCCCTGCGCGCGGAGCAGGTTCGCGACCTGGTTCGAGCGGCGCGCGAGCTCCGCGAACGAGAGCTTCACCTCCGCGCCGCCCTCGTCCACGACCCAGAGCCCGATCCGGTCGTTCCCCTTCGCCATCACGTCGAAGTAGTCGAGCGCCCAGTTGAACCGGTCGAGCTGCGGCCACCGGAAGCCGCGGCGCGCGGCGTCGTAGTCCGTTCGGTTCGCGAGCAGGAAATCGCGTGCTTCGAGGAAGGACGGCGAGCTGGACATGGACACCCCGGCGAGGGATCGAGGACGACCGGGAGTCTACGCGCCGTGCGGGCGGGGAGGCGATGCCCGAACCCGCCGCGCCTGCTGGCGTTTTTTGCCAGTCCGGGAGGGGCGGATCGCCTGCCGGCGCCCGCGGTTGCGCTAGGCTTCCCGCTCGATGGAAGGACGGACGGTCGGCAGGCGGCGCGGCGATCGGCCTCGCGCTCCTGGGCCGGTGACCGCGCCGGCGCCCGCGGCCGCGGCGCCGCGGCCGGTCCTCATCTCACCGTGAAGTACACCCGGGCGCCCTTCTCCTTCTCGGCGCGCCCGCCGCCCTGCGCGAGGAAGAGGCGGGCCTGATCGAGCCCGGCGGCGGTGAGCACCTGTCGCGCGCGCTGCGCCCGCTCGGTCGCGAGGGTCCGGAAGGCCTCGGGCGGCACCGCGCTCGCCGCCGCGAGCCGTTCCTCCATCTGCGCCGGCGTCGGCGGGGGCGGCGGGGCCTCTCCCGGCTTCCGCGGAGCCGCCGCCGGCGTCGGGAAGCCGGCCTCGTAGGCGGCCCGCACCAGCCGGACGCGCTCGTCCGGCGCGAGCTCGAGCTCCTCGATCGACGCCGGGGGCGGGCGGAGGGTCGCCGCCTTGGCGTGCCGCAGCGATCGCTCGAGGGCGGCGCGGCGAAGCGCGGCCCCGTCCTGCTCCGGATCCGCCGAGCCCTCCAGGTCGAGGACCAGCGCGGGCCGCTGCGCGAGCGACTTCGCGAGCATCGCGATCCGCTCCCGCGCGGCCGGCAGCGGGTCGGCGGTCCCCGGGACGAACTCCACGACCGACAGGTCCGCGTCGCCGCCGCCCGCGAGCGCGGCGAGCGCGCGGAACGGCGAGGTCGCCACCTTCACGAGCACGTTCAGGATCGCGCGCCAGATCACCTTCCCGAGGCGGAACTCGGGATCGTCGAGCTTCCCCTCGACCGGGACGTCGAGCAGGATGACGCCGTCCTTGTCCTGCAGCAGCGCCAGGGCGAACCGCACCGGGACGCTCGTCGCGTCCGGGCTGTTCGTCGCCTCGCCGAGGGTGAGCTGGTTCACCTTGACGACGTTCGTCCCCGCGAGGTTCCGGTCCACGACCTTGTAGCGGAGGTCGAGGTCGAGCTTGCCCTTCTGGATCCCGTAGCCGAGGAACTTCCCGGCGTACGGATCCATCGGCGAGAGGTCCACGCCGCCGGACGAGACGGTGAGGTCGGTGTACGCCCCGTTCTGCAGCGGGTTGAGCGTTCCCGCGACGCGGATGGGCGCTCCCTCCACCTCCAGCCGGACGTCCACGGTCGAGCGGACCTTCGGGTCGGAGGAGAGGCTCGTGACCCTCGCCTCCGCCCCGGTGACGTTCACGACCGCGGACGGCGTGACCGAGCGATCGACGAAGGAGGCGCGCCCGCGGACCACCTCGACGGCGCCGATGGCGGTGCGCCACGCCGGCGCGGCCGCCGGGGGCGCGGCCGCGGTCGCGGGGGAGCCCTTGGGGACCGCCCGGGCCCGCTCGAGGCTCGTCACCCCGTCCGCCCACACGTACGCCTTCACGCGCGGCTCCACCAGCCGGACGAGCCGCACCGTCGCGCGCGGGGGCGTCGAGCGCGCGTCGATGCCGGACACCTCCAGCGCGCGCCAGCGGAGCAGGTCCTCGTTCCCCTCCTCGGCGAGGGAGAGCCCGTCGAGCCGGACGTCCCCCGCGAACGACCAGCGCGGCGCGTCCCCCGACGCGTCCACGGCGATCTTCGCCTTCGCGCCGGCGAGGCCCGCGGCGACGCGCGCGGTGAGCGCGGGCGCGAGGTAGGGGGCGAGCGGCACGAGGTCGAGGTCCGAGGCGTCGAGCTCGAGCGTCGCGCTGTTCCCGAGCGGCTTCACGGAGCCCTTCACCCCGAGCTTCCCGCGCCCGCTCCAGACGGCGGACGCCGCGAGCGGCGAGCTCGCGTCGGGCGCGCTCCGGAGCCGCTCCAGCCGGACGTTCACGTCCGTCAGCGGGAGGGTCACCGGCTGCGGTGGGGTGCGGTCCTCGAACCTCACGGCCGCTCCGGTGATCGCGACCGCGCCGATCTGCCAGGTCCAGGGCGGCGACTTGCCGGCGGGGGCACCATCCGGTTCAGCTCGAGGGTCCCGTCCGCCTCCCGCCGGAGCCGCAGGGTCCCGCCGCGGAGGGCGACCTCGGCCACCTTCGCGTCGCGCGCGAGCACGTCCGCCTCGATCCCCGTCACCTCGATGCGCGGCAGCAGGACGGGCGGGTCCGCGACCCCGCGCGGGCCGACCGAGAGGCGGTCCACCGAGACCTTGCCGCGCGAGATCCGGGCCACGCGCTGCTCCGCGCCCCACGCGAGCTCGTACCCGGTCTCGAGGTCGAGCAGGCCGTCGTGCAGCTCGGCCGGGAGGACGTCGTCGCGGAGGTACGGCCCGTATCTGGAGAGGCGGATCCGCTCGAACGCGAGCGTCCCCGCCGACCGGAGCGGCTCCGTCCGCACCGTCCCCGTCCAGCGGAAGGTCTCGCCGGCGTCGGTGGTGCCTGCGAACGAGTACGGGCTGTCACCGCCGCCCTGGGTGCGGAAGTCCTCGAGCCGGACCGTCAACGGCCCGAGCGTGCTCTCGAAGGTCGGACGGACGGAGGCGTCACGAAACACCACCCGCGCCTCCTCGATCGCGAGGCGGCCGATCGACACGGGTCGGTCCTTGTGCCTTCGCGGGCGGCGCGGCCGCTCCGGCGGGCGCATCCCCGCCGAGCAGGTCCTGGAACGTGAGCGCGCCGTCGGCGGCGAGGCCGACGTGCAGGGAGGGACGCACGAGCCGGATCTCCCCGAGGCCGAGGTCGCCGGCGAGCAGGCGCAGGGGCGCCAGGCGAACGTACAGCGACTCCCATTCCAGGAACGGCGCGCCGTCCTGGTGCTTCACCGCGAGACCCTCGATCGTCACGGAGAGGGCGAGCGGGTTCACGCGCACCTTCGCGATCGCCACCTCGCGGTGCAGCGCGGCCGATGCCTGCTTCTCGATGACCCCGCGCAGGATCGGCGGAGCCGCCAGGAAGCCGAGGGCGCAGTAGAGGGCGAGGAGCCCGCCTCCCCACGCTGCGATCCGGATCGCTCGACGCTTCCGGAGAGGGATCGGGGCTGGGTCGGTCATGCGCCCCCTTTAACCACCTGCCGGGCGGAGGGTCCAGCCGGGGGGGCGGGCCGCCTCGGCCACGTGCTTCCCGGGCGCTGCCATCACATCATTTGCGTCACCGCGCACCGCCACGGGGAGGGGCCATGGACCCGCGACCAGCCATCGTGATCGTCGACGACGAGCCGCAGGAGCTCGCCAGCCTGCTCGACGCCCTCATCCGCCGGTTCGGCGGGGACTACCGGATCGTCCCCCACCTCTCCGCGAGCGCCGCCCTCGCGGAGATGGGCCGGCTCCGCGCCGACGGGGGAAGGATCGCGCTCGTGATCGCGGACCAGCGGACGAGGGAGATGCCGGGCGTCGACCTGCTCGCGCGCGTGCGGGAGCTCGACCCGAACGCCCGGCGCGCGCTCCTCGTCGCCTGGGGCGATCCCGAGTCGTCCGCGACGATCCTGCAGGGCTGCGCGTTCGGGAAGCTCGAGAACTACGTCACCAAGCCCTGGGCTCCGGCCGAGGTGCACCTCTATCCCGTCATCAGCGAGTTCCTGGCGGAGTGGACCCAGACGAATCGACCGGAGATGGAGCTCGTCCGCGTGATCGGGGATCGTCCCTCCCCCCGGACGCACGCGCTCGTCGACCGGCTCGCGCGGAGCGGCGTGCCGCACGGCTTCTACGCGGCGGGCACGCCGGAGGCGGCGAAGCTCGCGGCGGAGACTGGGGATCGACCCCGCGCGCCTGCCGGTGCTGATCCTGCTCGACGGCCGCGCCCTCGTGGATCCCTCGCCCGCCGAGGTGTCGGAGGCCCTCGGCGAGTCGAACGCCGACGAGGACAGCTGCGACCTCGCGATCGTCGGGGGCGGTCCCGCCGGGCTCGCCGCCGCCGTGTACGCGGCCTCGGAGGGGCTCCGCACGCTGGTCGTGGAGCGAGAGGTCGTGGGGGGCCAGGCCGGGACGAGCTCGCTCATCCGCAACTACCTCGGGTTCCCGCGCGGCATCAGCGGGGCGGAGCTCGCGAAGCGAGCGTACGGACAGGCGTGGCTCTTCGGCGCCAAGTACGCGCTCGCCCGGGAGGTCGAGGGCCTGTCCGCTCGCGGCGACGAGCGGGTGGTGAAGCTCTCGGACGCGCGCGAGATCACCTGCCGCGCCGTCCTGATCGCCACCGGGATGGCCTACAAGCGCCTGGAAGCGCTCGCCCGGTTCGAGGGCGCCGGGGTGTTCTACACCGTCACCCCGGACCCGCGGGTGATGCACGGCCACGACGCGTTCGTGGTGGGGAGCGGGAACTCCGCCGGTCAGGCGGTGGTCCACCTCGCGCGGAGCGCACGAAAGGTGACGCTCCTCGTCCGCGGCGAGGCCCTCGAGACGAAGATGTCCGACTACCTCGTCCAGGAGATCCGGCGGACGCCCAACGTGGAGGTGCGGCTGCGCACCGAGGTGGTCGGGGGCGAGGGCGCGGTCCAGCTCGAGCGGCTCACGCTCCTCGACCGGGACCGCGGCGAGCCCGAGACCGTCCCGGCGGAGTGGCTGTTCGTCCTGGCGGGCTCGGCGCCGCGCACCGCCTGGCTCTCGGGGATCGTCGCGCGGGACGAGCAGGGCTTCGTGGTCACGGGCGACGACCTCGACGCCACCGCGCTCCGCGGCTGGCCCCTCTCGCGCCGTCCGATGCGCTACGAGACGAGCATGCCCGGGGTGTTCGCCGCGGGGGACGCGCGCTTCGGATCGGTCAAGCGCGTCGCCTCCGCCGTCGGGGAGGGGGCCGTGGCGGTGCAGGAGATCGAGGAGTACCTCGCCCCCGCTCCGCACGCGGTGCTGGCGGCGTCCCCGGAGCCGCCCGCCGCCGCGCGCGCCCCTCTCGATCCGGTCCGGCCGTCCACGCAATTACGAAACATCGGCGCGAGACTGAGGAATATTGGAACGGCGTGGGCCCGCCCCGGCAGCGCCGCCGGCTCCCCGTATGATCGGCGGGTGGCGAGGCGCCCGGGTGCGAAGGAGCTCGAGTCCGCGGCCGCGGAGCGCCGCGCGCCGGCGGCCCGGCGCGTCCCGGTCGCGTCCGAGCCGCTCGCGATGCTGCGCAGGCGCGGGCTCGCCCCGAGCCTCTCGCGCCCCGACCTCCCGTTCGATCCCGGCGACGAGGCGACCGCGGCGGCGATGGCGGAGCGGCTCGAGCACTACGCCTTCCGCCTCTTCCTCCGCGGCGCCATCCTCCGCCCGGACGGCTTCTCCCCGGCGGACGCGACCCGCTACGTCCCCGCCGCCCCCGCGCGCGAGCTGGCCGAGGCGTGCGTCGCGATGGGGATCGCCGCGCGCCTGCCGCGCGGCCGCTACCGGCTCCTTCGCAAGGCGCGCTCGTTCGGAGGGACCCTCGAGTGGTGGCTGGCGCGGGCGCTGCGGGAGCGCCTCGCGCTCGAGGTCGCGAGCGGGGTGCGGACCGGCGCGGCCGGGGTCGGCGGCGACCTCGACGTCGTGGCGGCCTGCGAGGGGAAGCTCGTCTACCTCGAGGCGAAGTCGTCGCCGCCGAAGCACATCACCGCCGCCGAGCTCCGGGCGTTCCTCCGCCGGGTGCGGGCCGTCCGCCCGGACGTGGCGGTGTTCGTGGTGGACACCGCCCTGCGCCTCTCGGACAAGCTCCTGCCGATGTTCGCCGGCGCGCTCGAGGCGGAGGGGGCCGCGGCGCGCGCGCCGCGGCGCCTCGTGCGCGAGACCTGGGCGCTCGGGCCGCACCTGTTCCTCGCGAGCGCGCGGGAGGACCTCCTCGCGAACGTGGAGCGCGCGATCGCCGAGGGGCTGAGGGCGCTCGCGCCGGACGTCGTCGGCTCGCCTCCTCGCCCCGCGCGGGGAGAGGAGGAGAGGGGGCTCGCGCCTCCCTCGCCCCGCGGAGCGGGGGGAGGGAAGGGGAGAGGGGCGCGAGCCGCCGTGACGACGGCGCTCGGGCTCAGGCGTCCCCGCCCGCCCCCGTGATCCCCGGCGCGCCGCCGCCCCCGCGTCCCCGCCCGCGCCCGGCCGTGGTCACCGCCGCGCCGCGGCGCCGCTCCGTGAGCGGCAGCACGACGGTGAAGATGCTCCCGGAGCCGGGCGCCGACCGGAGCTCCACGCGAGCGCCGATCGCGTTCGCCGAGATCCCTCACGACCGACAGCCCGAGGCCGACGCCGGGGACGAACTGCTCGGAGACCCCCTCGCCGCGCTCGAAGGGCTCGAACACCCGCGCCTGGTCGTCCGGCGGGATCCCCGGCCCCGAGTCGTGCACCTCGACCCGCAGCCCGTCGCTCCGGGGCAGGATCGCGACCTCGACGAGGCCGGCCGGCGTGTACTTCACCGCGTTCCCGACGAGGTTCGTGACGATGAGCCGCAGGAACCGCGGCTCGGTCTGGACCCAGGGCACGTGCTGCTCCTCCCTGAGCCGGAGCTCGAGGCCCTTGTCCTCCGCGGGCGGCCGCGCCTCCTCGAGCACCGCCCGGACCAGGGCATCGACGTCCACGTCCTCGATCTGCGCCGCGAGCCTGCCGCTCGCGATCTGCGCCTCGTACAGCAGCGCCTCGACGAGCCCCGTGAGCCGCGTGACCGCGAACGTGGCGCGGCGAACCGTCTCCTTCTGCCGCGGGGTCATCGGGGAGTCGGCGTCTCGCGCGAGGCGCTGGAGCTGGAGGTGCACCGAGGTGAGCGGCGTCCGCAGCTCGTGCGAGACGAGCCGCAGGAAGCTCGTCTTCACCTCGCTCGCCCGCTCCGCGTCCGCGCGCGCGCGCCGGGCGAGCTCGAGCGCCGCCTCGAGCTCCCGCTTGCGCGACGTCACCTCGCGGGCGAGCGCGCCGAGATCGCGGGTCTGGGTCTGCACCTCCGCCTGCAGCACCTCGCGCGCGAGCTTCATCGCGACGAGGTTCGCCACCCGGGCGCGGACCTCCTCCACCACGAACGGCTTCATGAGGTAGTCCTGCGCCCCGTCGCGCAGGAGCTGGATCCGGAGCGAGTCGTCGGCCCGCGCGGTCAGCACGAGCACCGGGGTGGCGTCGAGCGCGCGGCGGGTCCGGAGCTCCCGCACCAGCCGGTCGCCGCTCATCCTCGGCATCATGAGGTCGGTCACCAGGGCGTCCGGAGGACGCGCGAGCGCGGCGGCGAGCCCCGCCTCGCCGTCGGCGGCGACGGTCACCTCGAACTGGGCCTCCAGGATCTCGGCGAGGAAGCGGCTCATCTCGGGGTTGTCCTCGACCACCAGGACGTGCGGCCTCGTCCCCGCCGGCGCCACGGGCGCGGCGGGGGCGGGAGCGGTCCGGAGCTCCTGCACGACCCCCGACCCGTACTCCTCCGCGTCACGGACCGGCGGCGGCGCGGCCGCGTCCAGCGCCACCCGCGCAGGCACGCGGACCGTGAACAGGGCGCCTCCCTCCGGCGCCTCGCCCAGCTCCACCCGGCCGCCGTGCAGCTCGACGAAGTCCTTCACGATGGCGAGCCCGAGCCCCGTGCCGCCGACGCGCCGCGGCGCGTCCCCCTCGCCGCGCGCGAACCGGGCGAAGACGCGCTCGCGCTCGGCCGGGGGGACGCCGGGGCCGCTGTCCGCGACCTCGATCCGGAAGCCCGCCTCGGGCGGCGCCCCGTCGAGCGCTCCCGCGACGAGCGCGCACCGCACGCTCCCCGCGGGCGGCGTGAACTTGAACGCGTTCGAGACGAGGTTGAAGAGCACGCGCTGGAGCTTGTCCGCGTCGACGCGCGTCACGAGCGCCGGCGGCGCGTGCGCGGAGAAGTCGATCCCGCGCTCGGACGCGAGCGCCTCGAAGTGCGAGGCGACGAGGCGGACGAGCTGCGCGACGTCCACGTCCGCGAGGTCGAGGGTCGCCTCCCCCGCCTCGAGCTTCGAGACCTCGAGGAGGTCGCTCACGTGCTTCGCGAGCGTCCGTGCGTTGCGCGCGATCACCTCGACGTCGCGGCGCGCCGGGGAGGAGAGCTCGGACGCGAGGAGGTGCTCGGCCGGGCCCAGGATCAGGGCGAGCGGCGTCCTGAGCTCGTGGCTCACGTTGGCGAAGAACTGCGTCTTCACGCGCTCGAGCTCCTTCGTGCGCTCGTACGCGGCGCCGAGCTCCCGCAGCGTCGCCTCGAGCTGAGCGTGCAGGCGGGCGCGCTCCTCCTCCGCCTTCTTGCGCTCGGCGACGTCGCGGATCGCGGTGATGGCGAACACGCCGTCGGCGGTCTCGAGCGGTGACAGGCTGATCTCCGCCGGGAACTCGGTCCCGTCCTTCCGCAGCCCGTAGAGCTCGAGCCTCCCCGCGCCCATCGGGCGGGTGCGCGGGCCGCCGAAGTAGGCGCCCCGGTGCGCGGGGTGCGTCCCCCGGAACCGCTGCGGGATGAGCGCCTCGACGAGCTGCCCGAGCAGCTCCTCGCGGGCGTAGCCGAACACCTTCTCGGCCTGGGCGTTCACGAGGACGATCCTCCCGCGGCGGTCCGTGATGACCATCGCGTCGGGCGCCGCCTCGAGCAGGCCACGGAACTGCGACTCCACCTTCTTGCGCGCCGTGACGTCGCGAATGGCGGTGATGGCCATGATCCCGTCCTCCGTCTCGAGCGGCGAGAGGCTGATCTCGGCGGGGAACTCGGTTCCGTCCTTCCTCAGGCCGTAGAGGTCGAGCGCCCCCACCGAGCCCATCGGCCGGGTGCGCGGATCCGTGAAGTAACGGTTCCGGTGGTGAGGGTGCGCCGCCCGGAAGCGCTCGGGGATGAGCACCTCGACCGGGCGCCCGGTCAGCTCCTCGCCCTCGTACCCGAAGAGCCTCAGCGCCTCGGCGTTGAGCAGGACGATCCGCCCGAGGCGGTCGGTCATGACCATGGCGTCGGGCGCGGCGTCGAGCGCTCCCTTGAACTGCGCCGCGCCGGGTCGGTCTGCGTCACTCATGGTGAATAACGAGGAGCGGCAAGTTCGGTCCGCTCCCGCGAAGGGTGGACCTGGGGCTTCGGTCCGCCGCACGCCAGCCCATGACGGGGTGCAAACGGTTCGTTGCGCGGCGCGCGCCCGCGGCGGCGAGCGGCCGCGCAGCCGCGCGGTCCGGGCCCGCCCCGTCGCCCGGCGCCCGGTGCGGGGCGTGGAAACGCCGCCGCACCCGGCTAAGAGTGACCGCGGCAAACGACAGGAGCGGGACATGGGGGCTCGGGGTTCGGTCCCGTCAGGCGACAGCCGCAGCGCGCGATCCCCGCTCCCTGCGGCGGTCGGGCTCCTCTCGCTCGGCGCCGCCGCGATGATCGCGACCCTCGCCGAGGCCGCTCCCGGCGCCGCGGCGCGGCCCGTGCCGCGCCGCCTCGCGGACACCGGCCTCTACTCGGACTTCGCCGCGCGCGAGATCGACCCTCGAAACCTCCACTTCGCGCCGCAGTATCCGCTCTGGACCGACGGCGCCCACAAGAGCCGCTGGATCCGTCTGCCGAAGGGCGCGGCGATCGACGCGCGCGATCCGGAGGCGTGGCGGTTCCCGGTGGGCACGAAGCTCTGGAAGGAGTTCGCCTGGTCGCGGCGCGTCGAGACGCGCTACCTCGAGCGGACGCGAGGAGGGTGGGTCTACGCGTCGTACCTCTGGGCCGAGGACGAGCAGCGACGCGGTGCTCGCGCCCGGAGCGCGGCGTCGTGACCACGGCCGAGGTGGCGCCCGGGCGCACCCACCGGATCCCGTCGGTCGCCGACTGCCTCAACTGCCACCGGAGCGGACGCGACCGAGATCCTCGGCTTCGGGGCGCTCCAGCTCTCGCCCGATCGCGATCCGCTCGCGCCGAACGCCGAGCCCCTCCTGGACGGCGACGTGACGCTCCCCGCGCTCGTCCAGCGCGGCCTCGTGCGGGGCCTTCCCCGGCAGCTCCTCGATCGGCCGCCGCGGATCTCCGCCTCGACGCCGCGCGGGCGCGCCGTGATGGGCTACCTCCACGCGAACTGCGGGAACTGTCACGACTCCGTCGGGCCGATGAGCTCGCTCGGGGTCGGCCTCCGGCACGCGCTCGACGCGAGAGCGGAGGGCGAGGAGCCGGTGGCAGCCGGGTTCGGCCGGTCGACGCGCTTCCGGATCCCGGGCGCGCCGCCCGGCGCCAGCGCCTGGATCGCGCCCGGGGCGCCCGCCTCGAGCGCCGTCCTCGCCCGGATGGCGTCCAGGAGCCCGATCCTCCAGATGCCGCCGCTCGGCACGCAGCTCGTGGACGAGGAGGCGGTCGCGCTCGTGCGGAGCTGGATCGAGCAGGACCTGCCCTCTCCCGACCCGCCGTCGAAGTAGCCGCTCGCACCGAAGCGCCGAAGCAGTCCCCTCGCAGCGAAGTGATGGAGGTCCACACATGAAGGGATTCCTGGGGGTCGTGGTCGCAGCAGCCGTCGTCGCGCTCGTCGGCACCGCCGCGCTGGCGGCGCCGAAGCAGGGCGCGAGCAGCGCGCAGGTGAAGCGGGGCGAGTACCTCGTCACCGTGGGGGGGTGCAACGACTGCCACACTCCCTGGAAGAACGGGCCGAACGGGCCGGAGCCGGACATGACGCGGATGCTCTCCGGCCACCCCGAGGCGCTCGCGATGCCGACGGCGCCGCCGCCCACCGGCCCCTGGCTCGCGTCGGTCGCCGGGACGTTCACCGCCTGGGCCGGCCCGTGGGGCGTGAGCTTCACCGCGAACCTGACCCCCGACGACGGAGACGGGGCTCGGCAAGTGGACGGCACAGAACTTCACGGAGGCGCTGCGCACCGGCCGCCACCAGGGCCGCGGGCGGCAGATCATGCCCCCGATGCCGTGGCAGAACTACGCGAAGATGACCGACGCGGACCTCCAGGCGGTGTTCGCGTACCTGAGGACCGTCCCGGTGGTGAAGAACCGGGTGCCCGATCCGATCCCGCCGGCCGGCGCGGCCGCGCAGGCGGGAGGCGGTGCCCCCGCGACCGGGGCCGGGACCGGCGCCGGGGCGAGCGAGCCCGCGACGCCGCCGAGCAGGTGACCGCGCCCGGCCGTCACTTGCGGGCGTAGCGGTGCTTCACGCCCGCGGGGAAGTACTCCGGGTTCCCCGCGGGCCACAGCGTCACCTCGGGGCGCTGCCGCTCCGGCGGCACGTAGCTCGCGAACTCGCTGTTCAGCCGGCGGAGCACCTCGACGATCGCCTCCGCCGCGAGGCTCACCCGGGCGCCGCTCGCCTCGGCGCCCGGGGCGAGCTCCACCGCGACGTGCAGGCGGCGATCGCGCGCCGCGTCCTCCTTCACCTCCATGACGAACTTCCCGGTGACCCAGTCGCGGGTCAGCGGCTGCTCGAGGGCGAGGCTCACCATCTCCGGGAACACGTTCGCGCCGTAGTAGGACACGGCGAAGTGGGCCCGGCCGAACACGTACGCGAACGGGAGGGGGCGCACGCCGCGCGTGCCCTCGCCGCGCACCTCCGCCTCCGCGTCCAGCCCGAGGTCGCGCAGCCGCGTCATCATCGCGTCGTAGGGCACGACGCCGCCCGCGTCGTCCAGGTGGTAGCGCACGAGGGGGACGCCCCCGTCCGCGGAGAACACGAGGGTGCGCTCGTGCTCCTCGAACCAGCGGGACGCCGGGTCGTACTGGACGATCGTCGGGAGCCGCGCCTCGCCGAACAGCGCCCGCGCCGCGTCCGGCCGGGACGCGAGGAACCGCCGGACGCAGAGCGAGAGCGGCGTCTCGTTGCCGAGCACCCCCGCGTCCGCGGTGCCGTACAGCGCCGCGGTGTCGTGGAGCGGGCGCGCGAGCCCCGCGCGCTCCGCCATGAGCGCCCGCCACTCCTCGCTGAACACCTCGCCGGCGAGGACGAGCTTCAGGTGGTGCTCGCGCCAGCGGATCCCGTCCGCGAGCCCGGAGTCGACGACGTCCTTCAGGAACGGCGGGTAGCCGAGCAGGACCACCTGCTCGAACGCGGGCGCGAGCGCGCGCACCACGCGGAAGATCTCCGGCTTCTGGTTCCCCGGCGTGACCACGGTGACGCGGTACCCCTTCACCGCGAGGTGACGCAGGCAGCTCGCCGTGAACATCCCGCCCACCCAGGTGCCGAGCGGGAAGCAGACCACGGCGAGGGTGCGGCGCCGGTCCGCCTCGAACGAGTCGTGGAACACGTGCTCGAAGCGGCTCGCGACCGCGAGCTCGTCCACGAGGAACCGGGGCCAGAACGTCGGCTCTCCGGTGGAGCCCGACGAGACCGCGATGAAGTCGCACGCCGAGAGGTCGCCTCCGCGGCAGCGCTCCGGGAGCGGGTGACGGCGGAGATAGCCCTCCTTCGTGAGGAGCGGGAGCCGGACGAAGTCGTCGAGCGACCGGACCCCGGCCGGATCGACGCCGTGCTCGGCGAGGAAGGCGCGGTACGCAGGGACGGACGAGGCGACGTCCTGGAAGAGGGCGAGCGCGGCGGCGGGAGCGGCGGCGAGCGCCTCGGGACGGAGCGTGTGGGAGAGGGGCGTCCGGACGAACGCGTCGAGCGCGGCGAGCGCCCTGGCCGTGCGATCGGTGAACATCAGATACAGCTGCGCAGGGGAACGTCCGGACGGAACGCTCCGGCCGGTCGGTGCGTCCCCCGGGGGACCCTCGGGCCGCCTAGGAGGGCCGGCGCGCGACCGCGCGAGCGCCCTTCGAGGGAGCGGCCGCGAGCGAGCGCGCCAGCAGCTGCTCGAGCTGCTGGGGGTCGGCGGGCTTCGCGATGTGGTGCTCGAACCCGGCGTCGAACGCGCGCTGCCGGTCCTCCGGCTGGGCGTACCCGGTCACCGCGACGAGACGGACGCCGGCCAGGCGCCGGTCGGAGCGGAGCGCCTGGGCGACCTCGTAACCGCTCATCCCGGGGAGCCCGACGTCGCACAGCACCAGGTCCGGGGGGCGGGCGCCCACGTTCGCGATCGCGCTCGGCCCGTCGAACGCGACGTCGGCGGTGTAGCCGAGGACCCGCACGAGCTCCGCGAGCGACTCCGCCGCGTCGTGGTTGTCGTCCACCACGAGCACGTTCGCGCGAGCGAGGCCCGCGTCGGCAGGTGGGCGCTCGATCGCCGGAGCGCGGGCGGGCAGCCGCGGGATCCGGAGGGTGAAGAGCGCGCCCTGATCACGACCCCCGCTCTCCACCGCCACGGCGCCGCCGTGCAGCTCGATGAGCCCCTTCACCAGCGCGAGCCCGAGGCCGAGGCCGCCCTCGGTCCTGGCGAGCGACTGCTTCGCCTGGACGAAGGGCAGGAAGATCTCGTCTCCGAGCCCCGGATCGACCCCGGCGCCGGTGTCGCGCACCCCGACCTCGACGTCGTCGCCAGCGATCGCGACCGAGAGCGAGACCTGCCCGCCCGCCGGCGTGAACTTCGCGGCATTCTGGAGGAGGTTCCCGATCACCTGCGCGAGCCGCGTCTCGTCGCCGTGGACCCAGACCGGGCCCTCCGGCGTGTGCGTCGCGAAGCGGATGCCGCGCTCCTGCATGACCGCGCGGTAGTCCTCGCCCGTCCGCCTCGCGACGTCGGCGAGGTCGAGCCGGCTCGAGCGGAGCTCGATCTTCCCCCTCGCGATCCGCGTCACGTCGAGGAGGTCGTCGACCACGCGCGTGAGGTGCGCGACCTGGCGGTTCGCGATCTCCTTCGCGCGGTGGGCCTGCGGCCCGGCCGGATCGGCGTGGTCGAGGATGTAGAGCGAGGTGCGGATGGGCGCGAGCGGGTTGCGCAGCTCGTGCGAGAGCATCCCCAGGAACTCGTCCTTTCGACGGCTGGCCTCGCGCAGCGCCTGCTCCGCGCGCTCGCGCTCGGTCACGTCGAGGACGAGCGACAGGACCGAGGCGACCTCCCCGTTCGAGTCCCTGACGGTGGAGTTGTACCACTCACAGTGAATGATCGACCCGTCCTTGCGGACGTTCCGGCTCCTGGTGACGTTCCGCTGACGCCCGCCTCCGCGCAGGTCGTCCTTGACCTGCTCGATCGCGGCCCGGTCGTCCGGGTGCACGAAGCCCAGCTCGCCGATGCCCTTCCCGACGGCCTCCTCGGCGCTCCACCCGAACACCCGCGCCGCCTCGTCCGACCACCGCGAGACCCGGAACTCGTCCGGCGACCACTCCAGGACCGCCAGCGGCGAGTTCTCCAGCAGCGACTCGAGCCGCTGCATCGCGCCGAGCAGGCGGTCGTCCCGCTCGCGCAGCGCCTCCTCCGCCCGGACGTGCGAGGTGACGTCGTGCGCGTAGACGTTCACCTCGGCACCCGCGGCACGCGCCGCCATCGAGAAGACCCGGTCGTCGGCCTGGACCTCCTCCTCGACGCGCTTCGGCTCCGCGAGCGCGCGGCGCGCGAGCGCGGCGAGCGGGGGAGGTGCCGGCCGGCCGGTCATGACCCCGAGCCCCCGGAGCGCCGCGATCGCGGCGTCGTTCGCGTAGACGACGGTGAGGTCGGCGTCGAGCCGGAGCACGGGATCCGGGTTCTCCCGCGGGAAGCGCGCGAGGACGGCGACCTCGGCCTCGGCCCGCCTCCTTCTGAGCGCCCCCTCCGCGAGCTCCGAGACGAATCGCGCGAGCGCCAGGTCGTACGCGATGATGTTCTCCACGGACGCTCGGCTGAAGACCGGGACCTTGCGCACGGCCGCGAGGTACGGGGCCTCGTCGAGGCCGAGCTGCCGGGCCTGCTCGGTGAAGAAGGCGAGGTCGGGCGCCTCGCCCTCGTAGAAGAACTGGCCGAGGAACAGGGTCGCGACCTGCTCGCCCTCGACCCGGATCGCCATGCCGATGTCGCGGAGCCCGTTCCTGCACCGGTACTCGCACGGGGCGCCGTCGGTGGCGTGCTGCTTGATGAAGTCGTCGCTCTCCCGGCAGCGCGCGGCGGAGACGGGGTGGACGCGGTGGAACATCACGCACACGTCCTGCCACCCGGACCCGACCAGCACGGCGCCGTCGGCGGCGTCGATGATGCCGATGGGCATGCCGGTCGCCCTGTAGTTCGCCTCTGCGAGCTTCTCGAGCAGGGCCATGTCCAGGAGATCCGGGAGGCGCACGGCGCGCAGCCTAGCTCGATGCCGATCTCGAATGGAGGCCCCGTGTGGTCCCGCCGTGATGCCGGAACCGCGATGGGGCGGGTCGTGGAGCGCTCGCCAGCTCGGCGGCCAGCGCGTCCGGCGCGCCCCGGAGTCGTCGCGACGCGAGGCGATGCAGACGTTCTCGGCGCCATGCCCACGCTCTCCGAGGGCCACCTCTCTCCCCGCGACCTCGCGGAGCTCGCGCGCGCCAAGGAGGCGCTCGAGACCCCGAGCCTCGCCATCCGCCTCGCCGATCGGCTGGGCACCCCCGTCGACGCGCTCGTGAGGCGGCTGCCGGACGGCGCGCGGCGGGTCCTCTCGAACGGCGCCCGCTCCGCGCTCGAGGCCTCGCTCGACGTCGCGCTGAGGACGCTCGGGTCCGGGGGAGGACCCCTCGCCACGGCGGACTGGGCTCACCGGACCGCGGTCGTGGTCACGGGGGCCATCGGCGGCGCGGCGGGGCTCGCCGGGCTCGCCCTCGAGCTGCCGCTCACGACCACCCTCATGCTGCGCTCGATCGCGGATCACGCCCGCGCCCAGGGAGAGGACCTCTCCCTCGTCGCGCCGCGGCTCGAGTGCCTGGCGGTGTTCGCGTACGGGTCGCGCTCGCCCGCGGACGACGCGGCCGAGTCCGCGTACTTCGCGATGCGGACCGCGCTGGGGCGGACGGTGGCGCAGGCCGCGGAGTACGTCGCCCGCCGGAGCGCCGCCGGGGCCGCGACGGAGCGGTCCGCGCCCGCGCTCGTGCAGCTCGTGTCGAGGATCGCGCAGCGGTTCGGCGTGACGGTCGCCGACAAGGCGGCGGCGCAGCTCGTCCCCGTGCTCGGCGCGGCCGGTGGAGCGGCGATCAACGCGCTCTTCATCGATCACTTCCAGGTGACCGCGCGCGCGCACTTCGCGGTGCGCCGGCTCGTCCGGGAGCACGGCGAGGACGCGGTGCGCCGGGCCTACGGGGCCGCGTGAGCCCGACGCTTGGCCTCGCGCCGGACGCGCGCGTCCGCGGGCGTCACGCCGGAGGCGGGCGGGCGACGCGTCCGGGCGGCCGCTCCCACCACGGGACCCCGGCCGCGGCGGACGCCTCGAGCTCGGCGATGAGCTGCGCGCCGAGCAGCAGGATGACGAACACGATCTCGAGGTAGAGCAGCACCACGATCACCGTGGCGAGCGAGCCGTAGATCCCGTTCACCATGGAGAGGTTCGTGAAGAAGTAGACGAGGAACCTCGCGACGAGTCGCCAGAGGATCGCCGCCGACAGGCCTCCGGCGAAGGCGCGGCGGAGCGAGATCCGGACCACCGGCAGGACGCGGTAGATCGCCGCGAACAGGAGCACGAGCCCGAGGAAGTTGAAGATCCTCAGGACCCACTCGACGGCGGACTCGAGCGATCGGTCCGCCGCGAAGATCCGGATCGACCGCTCTCCGACCGCGTCGAGGACGTGGGTGAGGAGCGTCATCGCGAACAGGGCGAAGGTCACGAGGAGCATCGCGACATAGGGCAGCACGGCGGAGACCCAGACGCTCCGGCGGCCGGTCTCGAGGGTCGTGTGGAAGATCGCGGCCACCGCCTCCTCGAGCATCCGGAAGGCGAGCGAGCTGAAGAACAGGAGCAGGACGACGCTCACCAGGCTCGTCCTCGCCTGGTCCCGGAGGAAGGTGGCCGCCGCCTCGACGATCGTGTCGGCGTGCTGCGGCACGAGCTCCGTCAGCTCCGAGCGGAGGACGGCGAGGATCCGCGCCTCGTCGAAGAAGGTGGAGAGCGCCGCCACGATGAGCGCGAGGAACGGCACGAGCGAGAGCAGGGCGTTGTAGCCCACGCCGCCGGCGAGCAGCAGCCCCCGGTTCCGCAGGAAGGAGCCGAGGACGCGCCCGGCGAACCGCAGCGCGCGCCGGGGCCAGATCCAGGGGGCGTGCAGCGAATCGATCACGGGGTCGCCTCGGTCGCGTGGGGAGAGGCCGCGACGTCAGGTTGCGCACGGGGTCGGCGAGCGCGCCTCGATCCGTCTCCACGCGGCGCCCGGCTGCGGGAGGGCCGTGCGCTCGCTCTGCCGGCCGCAAGCGCCTCCTGCAGCCGAGCACGGCCCCGGGGGGATTCCTACGGTTGCGCAGCCGCTGCCCGAACACGCACCCCGGCGGCCAAGGAGGTCCAATGAAGCGCATCCTGACGAGCCTCGTCGCGATCGCGGCGCTCGGCGCGCTCGCGCATGTCACCCCGGCGAGCGCCTGCGAGACCCAGCAGAAGACGACGATGACGAAGGCCGAGAAGGCGCAGGTCGAGAAGGCGCAGCGCTCGAACGCCGTCCAGTCGAAGAAGGACGCGAACGCCCAGAAGCCCGACGACAGCCGCCAGGCGAGGAACGTCGCCGCGACTGCTCGTGGCGACCAGAAGTGATCCCCGTCGCGGGCGCGTCGGCGCGCCCTGAGCGGAGGCGCGAGGCCGGTCTTCGGGCAGCCGCTTGACCGAGCGTCACCCTAGTCACGGGCCGCTGCACGAGCCTTCGAGCGAGTGGTGGGACGCCGCGGCTACCTCGCGGTCCGCTCGCGCTCCCAGATCATCGTCGTCGTGAACCACGACACGGGGGCGTGGAGCGGCCCCTCGATGCGGGGGCCCGTCGCGCGCCACGTCTCCCGCCACCCCTCCGGTGGTCCGGGCGGCGGCGCCGTGCCGTCGTATTGCTTCACGAACAGCAGGTCCTCCGGACCGGGCGCCGCCTTCGCGTGCAGCGGGAGCGGACAGGGATCCCCGAGCAGCTCCGCGCACACGGGCTCGAGCGAGCCGTGGTCGCAGGCGATCGACGGGAGGCCGCGGGCCGCGAGCGGGCCCACGAGCACCTCCGCCGCGCGCTCGCTGGGCGTCGGGCGGTGCTGGGCGAACACCCCGGGAGGCGAGACCAGCAGCGGCAGCGCGAGCAGCGCGGCGAGCGCCGGGGCCTCGCGCACGCGGCGGCGCGCCGCCCACGCCGCGGCGGCGATCGCGAGCGCGGCCGCGAAGATGAGCCAGATCGCGGGCGAGCCGGGCGCGACCTGGGGCCGCCACGCCTTCGAGACGGCGCCGGCCGCCGCCACGGCCGCGGCGACGAGGAGCGCGGGACGGGCGAGGCGCGGGATCGACCCGTCGAGCCGCTCGTACGCGCTCGCCGCGAGGAGCGCGAGGATCGGCGCGATCGAGACGAGGTAGCGGGTCTGCCGCCACCAGTCGAACGGGCCGATGCGCAGGAAGGTGAGGAGGAGCCAGAGCACCGCGACCGGGCCGAGGAGGAAGGCGGCGCGCCGGCCTCCCTCGCGCAGGACGAGGGCGGCGCCCCCGAGCTCGAGGAGGAGGAGCGGCAGCGGCTGCCCCTCCGCGATCGCCCGGTAGAAGAAGCTCTCGAGGAGCTGGCTCGCCTCGAGCCGCAGCCCGACCGCGTCGCGGTAGGGGTTGCCGTGGACGTACCAGAGGAGGTCGTGGTGGAGCGCGCTGCCGAGCACCACGTACGCCGCGAACGGCGCGAACGCGAGGAGCGCCGGGCCGAGGCGGCGGTCCCGGGCGAGCAGCACGAGCGTGCAGGTCGCGACCACGAGCGGCGCCTCCGGCCGCGTGATCGCGCCGAACGCCAGGCCGGCGGCGGCGAGCCAGGGCCGCTCCTCGAGGAAGCCCCAGCACGCGACCGCGAGGCCGGCGGCGAGGAGGAGCTCGGTCATCGTCGAGGAGGCCTGGCCGAAGAAGTCGTACTGCACGGCGACGAACAGCCCGGCGAGCCACGCGCGCCGGAGCCCCGCCGCGCGCGCCGCGAGCATCGTCGCCGCGATCGCGATCGCCGCCGGGATGACGCTCACGAGGCGCGCCGCGGCGATCCCGAGGCGCGCCGCGCCGGAGTAGAGGAGCATGAACGCGGGGCGGTCCCACGGGGACAGGAGGAAGAACGGGTCGGCCCAGGCGCCGCGGGCGTGCCGGAAGTGGGTGTAGTGGTCGTGGACGTAGCTGACCGGCGAGACGAGCGCGGAGACCGCGAACGCGGCGCACGCGACCGCGAGGACGACCCGCTCGGTCCGCCCGAGGCGGCGCGCGACCATCACCGCGACGGCGAGCGCGGCGGCGGGGGCGACGGCGAGGAGGAGGGGAAGCATCGGGATGTGTCTTCTAAGCCGCTTTCTGCCGCGAGGGACGGACCCGAGCCGGTGATCGTCCACCGGGAGACCTCGCCCGGGACGCCGAACGCCGAGGTATCGCGCGGTCGGCCGGATGGCCGCAAGGTCTCCATGCCCATGTGGGGCGGTCGGGCGTCCCTGCGGCGGGATAGGCTCACGTCCCGATCGCCAGGCACGACGCATGACCCGAAGCGACACCCGGTTCGCGACCTCGCTCCTCGACATCCTGTTCGAGGAGCCGGACGTCGGTCGCTGCCTGGTCGCGCCGGATGACAGCGTGCTGAGGGCGAACCGGGAGTGGCTCCGGTCCACCGGGTTCCTGATGGAGGAGGTGCTCGGCGCGAACGTGCTCGACCTCTTCCCGGAGACGCGCGACATGGCAGCCGCGCTGTACGCTCGCGCGCGCGCCGGGCACCGCGTCGACGTCCCCCGTCACGCACAGCACATCGGCGGGCGCGAGACGTGCTGGGAGGGGCACATCGATCCCGTCGGCATGGAGGGCGGGACGGGGCTGCTGATCACCGCGCGTGAGGTCTCCGCCGGAGAATGCGGCGCGTCGGATCCCGAAGCGGACACCGCGGCCCGAGCCCGGGAGAGCGAGAAGCGGCTCGTCGAGGCCCAGCGGCTCGCGAAGGTCGGCGACTGGGAGTGGGACGTCACCACCGGGATCATCACGTGGTCGCGGCAGACCTACGTGATGTTCGGGAGGAGCCCGCTCCGTCCGCCGCCGAGCTACGACGAGCTCGCCCGATACTTCGAGCCCGCCAGCTGGAGCGTGCTCGACTCGGCGGTGAAGCGGGCGGTCGAGGCCGGCGAGCCCTACGCGGTCGAGGTCGAGTACGTGCGCGACGACGGCGCGCGCGGCTGGCACATCGCGAGAGGCGAGGCCACGAAGGACTCGACCGGCACGGTCGTGCGGCTCCGCGGCACGGCGCAGGACATCACCGACCGCAAGCGGTACGAGGAGGCGCTCCGCGACAGCGAGCGGAGGTTCGCGACGATGTTCCGCCGCTCGCCGCTCGCGAAGGCCTGGACGAAGCTGCCGGAGGGCACGCTCGCCGACGTGAACGACGCGTGGGTGACGCTCACCGGCATCCCGCGCGAGGAGGCGATCGGGAGGTCCACCGGCGAGCTGGGCCTCGTCGGACCCGAGGACCGGGGCCGGTTCCACGAGGACCTCGTCGCGCGCGGGACGGCGGAGGCCGAGGTGGAGCTCTTCACGAGGACGAACGGCACCCGCGTCACGTTCGTGCGCGGCGAGCTCGTCAGCCTCGGCGGGGAGCAGTACCTGCTCGGCGCCATGCAGGACATCACCGACCGGAAACGGGCCGAGGTGGCGCTGCGCGAGAGCGAGGAGCGGGCACGCTCCAGGGCGGCGGAGCTGCAGACGGTGCTCGACGCCGTCCCCGCGGCCGTCTGGATCTCGCGGGACCCGCGCGGCGACCGGATCGACGCGAACGACTACGGCGCCGAGCTCCTGCGGCGTCGCCGCGGCGACAACGTCTCGCTGACCTCCCCCGTCGAACGGCTGCGCCACTTCACGGTCCAGCGCGAAGGGCGCGAGATCCCGGAGGACGAGCTCCCCATCCAGCGAGCGGCGCGGCGGGGGGAGGAGATCCGCGACACCGAGTTCGCCCTGGTCTTCGACGACGGAGAGGTCCGCCACATGCTCGGGAACTCGGTGCCGCTGCGCGACGCCGACGGCCGGGTGAAGGGGTCGGTCGGCGCGTTCATCGACGTCACGCACCGGAAGGAGGCGGAGGAGGCGCTGCGCGAGGCGGACCGGCGCAGGACGGAGTTCCTCGCCGTGCTCTCGCACGAGCTGCGAAACCCGCTCGCGCCCATCCGCAACGGCATCTACGTCCTCGACGCCGCGCCGCCCGGCAGCGAGCAGGCCGCGCGGGCGAAGGAGATCATCCGGCGACAGACCGACCACCTCGCCCGGCTCGTCGACGACCTCCTCGACGTCATGCGGATCTCACGGGCGAAGATCCAGCTCCAGCGGAAGCGGATCGACGTCCGGGAGGTGGTCCGGAAGACGATGGACGATCTGCGGTCCCTGTTCGAGCGGACCCGCATCGAGCTCCGCGTGGAGCACGCGCTCGGCCCCGTGTGGGTCGACGGCGACGCGACCCGCATCGCGCAGGTCGTCGCGAACCTGCTGCTCAACTCGCTGAAGTTCACGCCGGCGCGGGGCGTCGTCACGGTGAGCCTGGCCGCGGCCGACGGGCGGGTCCGCCTCGGCGTGAGGGACAGCGGGATCGGCATGGCCCCCGGCCAGCTGGAGCGGATGTTCGAGCCGTTCGCGCAGGCGGACCAGGGCCTCGCGCGATCGAGCGGGGGTCTCGGCCTGGGCCTCTACCTCGTGAAGTCCATCGTCGAGCTGCACGGCGGAACGGTCGAGGCACGCAGCGAGGGCGTCGGGCGCGGCGCCGAGTTCGTCGTGTCACTGCCGCTGGCCGAGCCCGAGGCGGTCACCGAGGGAAGCTCGACCGGCGCGGTCGCGGGAGCCGTCCGCGACGTCCTCGTCATCGAGGACAACCTCGACGCCGCCGAGACCCTCGCCGACGTGCTCACGTTGCTCGGGCATCGCGTCCGGGTCGCCACGAAGGGCGCCGCCGGGCTCGCGCTCGCGCGCGAGCGGAGGCCCGACGTCATCCTGTGCGACGTCGGCCTGCCCGACATGGACGGGTACGAGGTGGCGCGCACCCTCCGCCGCGAGGGGTCGCTCGAGGGAACGCGCCTCGTGGCGCTCACGGGGTACGCCCAGACCGAGGACCGGCAGCGCGCCTTCGAGGCGGGGTTCGACGCGCACCTGCCGAAACCTCCGGACGTCGACGCGCTCCGGAGCGTGCTCGCGAGCGACAGCTGACCGCCCGGGCGCAAGAAAGACGAAGCCCCCGGAACCGCAGCGGGTTCCGGGGGCTCTGGAGTGGCGGGGTGTAGGGGACTCGAACCCCTGGCCTCCGGCGTGACAGGCCGGCGTTATAACCGACTTAACTAACACCCCAAGTCATATGGGCGGACCAGGCTTCGAACCTGGGACCCTCGCCTTGTAAGGGCGACGCTCTACCCCTGAGCTATCCGCCCAAGGCGAGAAAGCCTGGGGTTTCTAGCTTGGCGGGCCTCGCGTGTCAACGACGAGGCTGCCCGTCGGACGTTCACCCAAACGCCCGTCCTCCCGCGGGAATGGTCCTGCTGGACCGGGTGGGGTGGCGATGGTTAATTGCGCCCGTCATGGTGGCGTGGAAGCCAGGGATCAAGGTCGTGCATCGCGCCCAGCAGGGCTGGGGCGTCGGCGTCGTCGTGCAGGTCGCGGACGAGGGGCGGCGCGTCGCGATCCGGTTCGCCGGGCGCGAGGGCGTCACCGTCGTCTCGGGTCGCGATCCCGCGCTCCTCGAGGTGCCGCCGGAGACGCCTCTCGAGCGCGCCGTCGGCGGTCCGGTCGAGGCGATCGCGGCCGGCGACGCGGGACCGGTCTCGGCGTTCGCGCTCCGCACGCGGGTCGTGCGCCTCGAGGCGCTCCGCCGCGCGGACTCGCTCGGCGCGCTCCTCTCGTCGCGCGTCCACGTCCTCCCGCACCAGGTCGGCGCCGCCGGCCGGATCCTCTCGGATCGCATGCCGCGCTTCGTCCTCGCGGACGAGGTGGGCCTCGGGAAGACGGTCGAGGCCGGGCTCGTGTTCGCCGGCCTCCGCCAGCTCGGGCTCGCGGAGCGCGTGCTCGTCGTCGTCCCCGAGCACCTCGCGTTCCAGTGGCTCGCCGAGCTGTTCCACAAGTTCAACGCGCTCTTCACCCTGCTCACCCCCGAGCGGATCGCCGAGCTCGGCGGCGGGGAGGCGGCGCTCGCGCGATCGCCGCACGCGATCGTCTCGTTCGAGGCGCTGCGCGCGGACGAGGAGCTCGCCGGCGCCGCGGCGGCCGTGCCGCTCGACCTCGTGATCGTGGACGAGGCGCACCACCTGGCGGACGACGACCTGCACGCCGCCGTCGCCCCGATCTGCCGGGCGTCGTTCGGGATCCTCCTCCTCACCGCCACCCCGGTGCGCCTGGATCCCCGGGAGTACTTCCGGCTCCTCGCCCTCGTGGAGCCCGTCGCGTCGACCTCGGAGGAGGAGTTCCTCGCGCGGCTCGACCAGCACGACGCGTACGCGGACGTGGCCCGCGGCCTCCTCGCCGGCGCGCCCGTCGCCGACGCGCTCGAGCTCCTGCGCAAGCTCTCCCCGGGCGACGACTTCTTCACCGGCGCCGCGCCGCTGCCGCACCGGCTCGCGCTGCTCGCGCACCTCGCGGATCGCTACAGCCTCTCCGCCCGGCTCGTCCGGAACCGCCGCGTCAAGGTCGGCGCCTTCACCGCCCGCCGCCTCCGCCGGACCGACGTCGCCCGGGGCGAGAAGCGCGCGGCGCTCGTCGAGCTGTGCGCGCGGCTCGCGCGCGACGGAGAGAAGGTCCTGGTCTTCGGCCACGACGTCGAGGCGCTCCGCGAGCTGCAGGCCGGGATCGCGCTCGCGCGCCGCGAGGCCCTCCTCTACGACGACTCCCCCTCGATCGAGGCGCGCGATCGCCTGGTGGCGCGGTTCCGGGATCCGGAGGGCCCCTCGATCCTCCTGTCCGGCGAGTCGGGCGGCGAGGGGCGGAACTTCCAGTTCGCCCACCACCTCGTCTGCGCCGACCTCCCCGAGTCCCCGCTCGTGCTCGAGCAGCGCATCGGCCGGCTCGACCGGCTCGGCCAGACGCGGCCCGTCGAGATCCACCTCGTCGTCGAGGAGGGCGACGAGGCGTTCCTCGCCGACCTCTACGAGCAGGAGATCGGGATCTTCGACGAGCCGGTCGGCGGGCTCGACGCGGTGCTCGCCTCCCTCCCCGAGGAGCTCGCCGCGCTCCGGCGCAAGCGCTCCGCGAGGACGCGCGAGACGTTCCGGAAGGGCCTCGCCGAGCGCGTCGCCGCGGCCCGGAAGGCGCAGCACGAGGGCGACCCGCTCCTCGACATCCGCTCCGCGTCGCTGCCGGAGCTCGCGCGCCTCGTCCGCGCCGCGTTCGAGCGGCTCGGCGAGGAGCCGCCCGACGGCGTCGACGCCGCCCCGGACGCCGCGGGGGAGGCGATCGCCGAGGCGCTCGTCACGCTCTCGAGGTGGCTCGAGGAGGAGCTCGAGGACGTCGCGGTCGAGGTGGGCCGGCGGGTCGGGATGGACGTGGACACCGACCAGAACGTCCACCCGTTCGAGGCGGCGTTCACGCTCGGCGCCGGGATGAAGATCGAGGCGCTCCCCGGGATGGAGCTGCCGGAGGAGCCGCTCACCATCCTCGGCAGCTTCTGGCGGGAGACGGCGGTCGCGCGCGACGAGCTGCAGTGGTTCGCGACCGGCCACCGCCTCGTCGAGGCGCTCGTCGGCCTCGTCCGCGACGGCGACGCGGGGCGCACCGCCACGCTGAAGCGAGAGTGGGCGCCCCGCCGGGGCGGGCTCTACGTCCGGTTCCTCCCCGCCCTCGCCAGCTCGGCCGACGTCGCAGCGGGCGCGCGCGTGGCGTCCCGCCAGGCGTCGCGGTACCTCGACCTCGCGCCGATCTCGGTGCTCGTCGACCTCGACGAGGGGCACCGGCTGGTCCGCGGCGCCGCGGCCCGGCTCGAGGACGAGCTCGGCGACGCCGAGGGCGCCCGCGTCGGCGGAGCGCCGCCCGCGCTGCTCGAGGCCGCGCGGGCCGCCGCCGAGCGGGAGGCGACCGCGATCCTCGCGCGGCGGGTGGAGGAGGGGAAGGCGCTGCTGCTCGCGCACGCGGACGGCGAGGAGCAGCGGCTCGTCGACTCGGCCTTCCAGGGTGGCGCCAAGGCGAGTCGGGTCGAGAGCGCGCTCGGCGTCCTCCGCCAGCGCCGCGACGTGGTCGCGACCGCGATCGGCCGGGCGAAGCTCGAGCTCGACGCGGTGGCGCTGGTCGTCCCGTAGCGTGCCGGCTTGACGCTGCGGGCCGGCGCGCTGTAGCACGGTTTGACGAATTCGTGCTACCGAGCTCGCTCGACATGCCGCCCCTCCGCCTCCTCCGATCCGCCGCCGGGCTCGTGCTCGCGGTCGGGCTCGCGTGGCCCGCCGGGTCGCGCGCGCACGGGGTCTCCACGGAGGTGGAGCAGCGCGGGGACGCCCGGTCCCTCTCCGATCCGCCGCCGGGCTCGTGCTCGCGGCCGGGCTCGTGTGGCCCGCCGGGCCGCGCGCGCACGAGGTCTCCTCGGAGGTGGAGCAGCGCGGGGACGCCCGGGCCGTCCGCGTCCGGTATCACGGCGGGAAGCCGCTCGCGGACGCCGTCTACCAGGTCCTGCGCCCCGGCTCGCCGGACACCGTCGCGCGCGAGGGGCGGACGCCATCGGACGGGTGGATCGAGTTCGTCCCCGACGTCCCGGGCGCCTGGCGGGTCAAGATCGTGGATCGCACCGGCCACGGCCGCGTCGTGACCGTGGACGTCCCCGCGCGCGCGCCCGCGCCGCCGCCGGAGCCGGCCGTGCCGTCGTGCGAGCGCCGCCTGCGCGTCGCCGCGCAGGAGACCGCGCCGCCACCCGAGGACGGCGCCCGGCACCCGCTGGCGGTCGCGGCCGGCGCCGCGGCGATCGTCGCGGGGTTCGCGGCGCTGCGCGCCGTGCGCAGGCGGCGCGGCGCGGGGACCTGATGCACGTCCCGGACGGCTTCCTCGGGCCGCAGATCACGATCCCGGCCTACGCCGCGGCCGCGCCCCTCTGGGCGTTCGCCGCGCGCCGGCACTTCGGCGCGCGCGCGGTGGACGCGCTCCCGGTGATGGGGACGCTCACCGCGATGGCGTTCGTGCTGCAGACGCTGCGGATCCCGGTGCCGGGCGGGACCTCGACGCACGTCGTCGGCGCGGCGCTGCTCGCGCTGCTGTTCCACCCGCTCGCCGCCTTCGTGTGCGAGGGGCTCGTCCTCGCGGTCCAGGCGCTGTTCTTCGGCGCCGGCGGGGTGACGACGCTCGCGGTGAACGCGCTCGCGATGGGGCTGCTCGGTCCCGGCGCCGCCTGGCTCGCGTTCCGGGGCGCGCGGCGGCTCGGCGTCCGCGACGGCCCCGCCGCGTTCCTCGCCGCGTGGGTCGCGACGCAGGTCTCGGCGGGCGCCGTCGTCGCCGCGCTCGCGCTGCAGCACGCGCTCGACCCGCGCGTGTTCCCGGTCGCCCCCGCGGTCGTGCTCGCCGCCACGATGCTGCCGAGCCTCGCGGTCACCGGCGTCGTGGAGGGCGCGTACACGCTCGCGGCGCTGACCCTGCTCCGGAGGGCGAAGCTCGATGTCCCCGCCTGACGCCCGCCGCGATCGCGCCCTCCTCGCCGGCTGGCTCGCCGCGTCGTTCGCGCTCTCCGCCGTGACGGACTGGCGCGTCCTCGCCGCGGCGCTCGTGGCCGCGCTCCTGACGTTCCGCGCGCGGCGCGGGCCGCCACCTCGCGCGCGTGGCGCGGCTCGTCCTGCCGCTCTCCCTCGGGGCGTGCGCGGCCGGGCTCGCCTTCGACCGCCTCGCCGGGCGGCCGGCGGCGGGCTTCGGGCCGCTCCTCGCGCTGAACCTCCGGGGCGTCCTCCTCGCCTTCCTCGCCCTGGCGGTGCTCGCGCGGGCGGACGTCCTCCGCGCGCTCGCGCCGTGGCCGTGGGCGACCCGGCTCCTCGTCGTGACGCTCGCGCAGGTGCACGCGCTCCGGCTCCTCGTCAGGGAGTCCCGCCTCGGCCTGCGCAGCCGGCTCCCGCGCCGGCCGCGCACGCGCGAGGTCGTGCGAGGGGCGGGGGCGATCACCGGGACGCTCCTCGTCCTCTCCGGACGCAACGCCCGCGACGTCGCGGACGCGCTCCGGGCGAGGGGGTTCTGATGGGCGCCGCGGACGCGCGCGCGCCGGCGCCCGCCGTGTTCTCCGTCGACCACGCGTCGATCTCGCCCGGCGGCCGCCCGGTGCTCGACGACGTCTCGTTCGAGGTCCGCCCCGGCGAGCGCGTCGTGGTGCTCGGCGTGAACGGCTGCGGGAAGACGACGCTCCTGCGGCTGCTCGACGGCCTCGCCTTCCCGGACGCGGGGGAGGTGCGGTACGCGGGGCAGCGGCTCGCCCCGGCGGCCCTCGACGAGCCCGCCTTTCGCCGCCGCTTCCGCGGCGAGGTCGCGCTCCTGTTCCAGAACGTGGACGCCATGCTCTTCAACCCGACGGTGGCGGACGAGATCGCGTTCGGGCCCCGGCAGCTCGGGGTCGCCGACGCGGACGCGCGCGCGGCCCGGTGGGCGGAGACCTTCGACGTGGCGGGCCTCCTCGCGCGCGCGCCGTTCGAGCTGTCCGGCGGGGAGAAGAAGCGGGTCGCGCTCGCGGCCTGCCTCGCCATCGAGCCGCGCGTGCTCCTCCTCGACGAGGCGACCGCGAACCTCGACCCGGCCGCGGTGGGGCGGCTGGTGGACGTCCTCGCGAACGTGCCCGGGCTCACGGTCGTCTCGACGACCCACAACCTCTCGATGGCGCCGGAGCTGGGGGACCGCGCGGTGCTGCTCGCCCGCGGCGGGAAGGGGATCCTCTACGACGGCGACGCCCACGGCCTGCTGCACGACGAGCGCCTCCTCGTGGAGAGCGGCCTCGCGCACCGGCACGCGCACCGGCACGGCGGCGACGGGCACGTGCACGCGCACTACCACGTGCACGACTCGGAGTAGGAAGGGGGGGCGAGGGAGCGTGAGGGGGTTCTACCCGCAGTACCGCTCGATGGCGCGAGCCAGGATCGCCGCCGCCCGCTCGAGCTCCGCGATCGCCACGTGCTCGCCGGTGCGGTGCGCGACCTTGATGTCGCCCGGGCCGAACACGCACGCCTCCGCCCCCATCCCGATCACCTCGGGGAGCTCCGTGCCGAACGGCACGGTGGTGGAGGCGTTCCCGCTCTCCGCCTCGAGGAACCGGACGATGTCCGCCTCCGCGGGCGTGACCGCCGCGGCGTCGGTCCGGAGCGGCGCGATCTCGACGGAGAGCCTGCCGCCGCTCGAGGCCGCGAGCCGCTCGCACGCCTGCTCGAGCAGGCGCAGCGCGCGGCGCGGATCCTGCTCCGGGAGGGGCCGCCACTCGTAGGTGAAGCGGCACTCGCCCGCGATGATGTTCCGCGCCTTCCCGCCGCTGACGACCCCGACGTTCCAGGTCGTGTGCGGCGGCGCGAAGGCGGGATCCGCCTCGCGCCGGAGCTCGGCCCCGATCGCCTCGATGTCCGTCCAGAGCCGGCCGAGGCCGTGGATCGCGGAGGCGCCGACGTCCGGGTAGGCGCTGTGGCCCTCGACGCCCTCGATGACGACCTCCACCGCGCAGTACCCCTTGTGCGCGCGCACGGGCGTGAGCGAGGTCGGCTCGCCGACGATCGCGTGGCGCGGGTGAACGCGCCCCTCGGCGAGGAGCCGCTTCGCCCCGAGGCAGCCGACCTCCTCGTCCGCGGTGAAGAGGAGGGCGAGCGGGTGCCTCCGGGCGTCCGCGCGCGACGCCGCGACCAGCGCGGCGGCGAGGAAGCCCTTCGTGTCGGCCGCGCCGCGCCCGAAGATCTTCCCGTCCCGCTCCGCGCCGGAGAGCGCCTCGTCCCAGTCGGGGTCGAAGGGGACGCAGTCGGTGTGGCCGACGAGCGCGAGGCCGCCGGGCGCGTCGGGGCCGCGGCGGCACACGAGGTTCCCCTTCGTGACGCCGTCCCCGTCGACCCAGGTGCCCCGCTGCGTGTGGAACCCGAGCGCGCGGGCGGCGTCGTCCAGCCGGTCGAGGACCGGCAGGTTCGAGCGCGACGACGTCGAGTCGATCGCGACGAGCGATCTGAGGAAGGGGACGAGGTCCATGGCCGGAGGGTAGACGACCGGCGCCCGGCGCGCACCGTTCCTGGGGGCCTCAGCCCTCCTGCGGCGCGGCGCCGCTCGCCGGCTTCCAGAAGTGGCGCGGCAGCAGCGCCAGCCCCATGAGCGCGAGCTGGCTGGCGCAGAAGGCCGAGAGCGCCCAGAACGCCGAGTCCATGAAGCCGTACGAGTGCAGGCCGACGCCCAGCATGTTCACGCCGAACCAGGAGAGCGAGGTGATGACGTTCCCGAAGATCGCCATCGTCATGATCCCGCGCTCGCGCACGAACCCGCCCCAGCGCGCGTGCAGGATGATCGCGTTCCAGAGGACGATGAGCAGCGCCCCGTTCTCCTTCGGATCCCAGCCCCAGAACCGGCCCCAGGACTGGTCCGCCCAGATGCCGCCCAGGACGGTGCCGAGGAAGCTGAAGAACAGCGCGAAGCACACGACGCCGTAGACCATCGAGGAGAGCGCCTTGCCCGTCCCGGGCTCGAGGCGCGGCGCGAGGTGCTGGCGGAGCGTCCAGCCGATGGCGATCGCGCCGGCGAGGAAGGTGCCGCTGTACCCGATGGTGATCGTCACGACGTGCGTCGCGAGCCAGAAGTTCGAGTCGAGCACGGCCCGCATCATCTCCATCGTGTCGCCGTCGGTGGAGAGGTGGTGGGCGACGATGAGCGACGCGAAGCCGGACGCGGCGGCGACCGCGGTGCCGAACCCCTTCCGGTAGATCCGCTCGATCACGACCCCGAGCACGACGGCGCCCCAGCCGACGAAGACGGCGGACGAGTACAGGTTCGTGACCGGCGGCCGGCCCTGGATGATCACGCGCCAGGCGAGCCCGAGCGTGTGGACGGTCGCGCCCGCGACGAGGAGGCCGTACGCGGCCGGACGGAGCACCTCGCCCCAGCGCAGCCACGACGCGAACAGCACGAGCAGCGCGAGCACGTAGATGACCATGCCCGTGTAGAAGGGCTCGGCCCGGTTGAAGATCACCTCGCGCTCGACCTGCCCGACGGCGTCGAGCCGGGGGGCCGCCGCGTGCGCGCCCGCCCGGAGCTCGGACACGGCGCGGTCGAAGCTCGCCGCGTCCTGCGCGAACCAGGCGAGGCCGACGCGGGCCCAGCCCGCGAGCTGGGGCTCGCGCTCGCCCACCGCGGCGCCGCGGAGCGCCTCCCCGGTGGACCGCCACGCCTCCGGCGGCGCGCCCTCCTTCGGGAGGATCGGCCGGAAGTGCGCGAGCTGCGTGAGCGCCTCCTGGCGCTGCTGGGAGGCGGGCGCGTCGGCGGTCCCGAGCTCCATGATGAGCCCCGGGCTCCGCTCGATCTGGATGGTGTTCTTGAGGCGGAAGTAGAGGAAGACGCGCTGGGCGAGGTTCACGACCGCGCCCTGGAAGCGGGTCCGCTGCTTCGCGTCGATCCGCTCCGCGGCGGTCGCCTGCTGCTCGATGACCTGGAGGTACGGCGCGAGCGCCGTGAAGGCGAAGCGGCGCTGCGAGGTCTGCGGCAGCCCGATGAGGCCGAGGACGTCGGGGTCGTCGATCTGGAAGATCGGCTGCGCGTCCGCGAGCTCGGGCCGGAACATCGTGTCGAGGAGCCACTCCTCCGCGCCGACGGTGCGCCCGGCGTGCTGGAAGGACTGCGCGGCGCGGATCACCATGAGCGAGTTCCGCGCGACCGAGTCGATCGGCTTCACGCGGCCGCCGTCGAGGACGGGCAGGCGCCCGAAGGCGTCGAGGTCGAACCCGCGGACGGGGCGCTGCGGGAGGAGGGTGAGCCCCGCGCCGACGAGCGCGAGCGCGCCGGCGATCCAGGGTGCGAGCCTCTTCACCTGGGGGTTCATGCGGCCTCCTGCGACGCGGGCTCGTGCGCGGCTGACGCCCGGCGGAGTCCGCGCCGGAGCGAGATGGCGAAGTGGACGAGCAGGCCGAGCGTCACGAGGACGCACGAGATGTACGGGATGAGCCAGCCGGGGTTCTCGACCACCTGCAGGATCGAGAGCGTGTCGCCCTTCCCGAAGCTCGCCTGGTAGAAGGCCTTGCCGTCGTACCGGAGCGGCTGGTTCATGTAGATGAGGACGTTGCGGTCCTCGCCGCGCGCGGGGTTCTGGAGGCGCACCAGGCTCGAGAAGTTCTTCGGGATGTCGGTGCCCGGGTAGACGTCGTGCTTGAAGTCCTCGAGCGTGAGCGTGTACGGCAGGTACACCCGCCGGTCGCGCAGCGAGAGCGAGTAGGTCCGGCCCCCGACCGTGAACGGCTGCGGCTGCTCGAGCGCGTTGCTCGCGAGCCAGGTGCCGAGGCTGTGCCCGCCCGCGGCCACCTCGACGACCGCCACCGAGAGATCGCTCTGCTCGTCCGTGGTGACGGGCGGGAGCGGCGCGAACGCGAGCCCCACGCCGCTGCCCTGGGTGGCCCCGGCGGTCGGCGTGCCCGGCGCGGCGCGCCCGAGCTGCGCGTTCCGCTGGTAGGCGTGCACGCGCAGGGAGAGCGGCGTGCCGGGGACGGGGTGGGTCCCGCCGCGGCCGAGCGCGCGCTCCGAGAGGCCGTACACGTCGTCGAACGTGGGGTCGGTCTGATCCACGATCGCGAGCTCCACCTCGCGGGGCACCTCGACGAAGTTCGTCGTCTGGCCCTCCTCGAAGACGAGCCGCGCGTCCACCTGGAAGCCGCCGGTGACGAACTCGCCGACGAACAGGAGGATGAGCCCCGCGTGCACGATCCAGATCCCCGCCTTGCGCCGGAGCAGCTCGAGCCGGCGCCCCTGCGCGGCGATGAGGTTCGCCATCAGCACGAGCCCGACCGTGGCGCCGCCCGGGAAGATCGGGATCGAGATCCGGCCGAGGGGCATCCAGTAGAACCACGACCGCATGTAGAGGTTCACGGCCCCGAGCGTGCCGAGCCGCACCTGCGCGATGGTGCAGGCGACGACCAGGATCATCAGCGCCGCGAGGCAGACGATCGTCAGCTTGAGGGAGGTGATCCCGTCCCAGAGCTTGGAGGCGGTGGAGTTCATTCGAACCGGAGGCTCCCGAGCAGCTTCATGAAGTCGGCCCGCGCGGCGCCGACTGCCGCGGCGTCGCCGGTGATCTTGACGAACCAGGTGTCGCCCTTCGCCTCGGTGAGCCCGGCGACGACGCGGCTGCGCGGCTCGGCCTCGCTCGTGAAGTCGTAGACCTTGAGCGGTCCGGCCTTCGTCTTCACGATCTTGCGGGCCTTCGCGAGCGCGGCGTCGTCGAGCGGCGGCAGGCCGATCTGCCCTCGCCAGCGGTTCACGTTCGCGAGCTCGCCGCCGGCCGGGCCGGGGAGCACCACGACGGAGGCGTCGAGCTTGCCCGTGACGGGCGCGCGGAGCGTCGCGTAGCGCATCTGCCCGCCGGCGCTCTCCGTCCACCCGGCCGGAAGCGTCCAGCGGAGCCCGCCGCCCGCGGGCCGCGGCGGCGCTTCCATTCCGGGTGGCACGGCGGAGGGCATCGCGGCCGGCATCGCCGGCGCCGCGGGCGCGGCGCCTGCTGCGTCTTCGGCACCCGGAAGTGGGTCACGTCGTCGCGCGAGCAGCCCGCCAGGGTCGCCGCGATCGCGACCGCACAGCACGTCGATTTCTGCAGACGAAACACCTTTTTCCCCTCACCACACCCCGATTTGGAGGCGCCGCATGTTACCTGACTCGGATCAAACGGACGAGAGACCACCCCGTATTCGTCACGGCCCTTCCCCAATGCGTAGGGATCACGCTTCCTAAGGCGAGGACCCGCGCGGCGCCAGTCTGGTCGCGCTGCGGGAGATCGGCCGGGCGCAGGCAACGCGAGGGCGGGCGCTCGCACCGTGCCGCGCTATGATGCGCCGCGTGCCGCTCAGGTTCGCGAAGTACCACGGCCTCGGGAACGACTTCGTGCTCGTCGACGGGCCGCTCATGGACGCCGAGCGGGCGCGGCGCGTGTGCGATCGGCGCCGCGGCATCGGCGCGGACGGGGTGGTCACGATCCTGCCGGCGCGGACGGCGGACGCGGCGGCCGCCATGCACATCTACAACCCGGACGGCTCGGTCGCCGAGATGTGCGGGAACGCGGTCCGCTGCCTCGCGCGGCACCTCGCGGAGCGGCGCGGTCTCGCGGGGCGGATCCGGATCGACACCGGCGCGGGCACGAAGGAGTGCACCCTGCACCGCGACGCGGACGGCGCGGTCGAGGCGGTCTCCGTGGAGATGGGGCCCGCGCGGCTCGAGGGCGAGCAGGACTTCCGGGTCGCGGGCGAGACGCTCCACGCGGTGCGCGTGTCGATGGGCAACCCGCACGCGGTGATCTTCGACCCCGCGCCGTCGCGCGAGCGCGCGGCGGCCGTCGGGCCGCCGATCGAGCGGGCGGTGCCGGGTGGCGTGAACGTCGGGCTCGCGCGCGTCGCGCCGGACGGCATCGACCTCGTCGTCTGGGAGCGAGGCGCGGGGCTCACGGACGCCTGCGGCACCGGCGCCTGCGCCGCGACCGTCGCGGCCGTCCGCCGGGGCGACGTCCGACCGGGCGCGCCGGTCGCGGTCCGCCTGCCGGGCGGCGCGCTCGAGATCACGGTCTCCGCGGACCTCTCCCGCGTGACGATGCGTGGCCCCGCCGAGCGGGTGTTCGAGGGCGAGGCGGACCTCTAGATGGCGACCGGGCGCATCCTCGTCGTCGACGACGAGCGGTTCTTCCAGGAGCTCTTCCGCGAGCTGCTCCAGGCGGCGGGCCACCAGGTCCGCTCCGCGCCGTCCGGGACGGAGGCGCTCGGGATCCTGGCGGAGGAGCGCTTCGACCTCCTGCTCACGGACGTCGTGATGCCGGGGCTCGACGGGATCGGCCTCGTGCGCGAGGCGAAGAAGCGCGACCCCGAGCTCGAGGCCGTCGCGATCACCGGCCACGACGACGTCCGGCTCGCCGTCCAGGCGATGAAGGCCGGGTGCGCCGACTTCCTCACGAAGCCGGTGGACCGCGAGGAGCTGCTCGTCGTGTGCGAGAAGGCGCTCGCCCGCGTCCGGCTCCGCCGCGAGCACTCGCAGCTCCTCTCCGAGAACCTGGAGTTCGCGCGGTCCCAGGTGCTCTACCGGCAGGGACTGCAGATCATGGGGACGCTCGACGGGGAGCGGCTGCAGGACCTCGCGCTCTCCGTGCTCGCCCGCGTGAGCGACGCGCAGGGGGCCGCCCTCTGGATCGCGGACGAGAAGGGCGCGCTCGCGCTCCGCGGCTACCGCGGCCTCGTCGACCGCAGCGCGCTGCCGGCCCGGATCGACCCGGGCGACCCCGAGTGGGCGCCGCGGCTCGCGCAGGCGGTCCCGAGCGTCGCCCGCGGCGCGAAGGACACGACGGAGGCGTTCTACGTGCCGCTCCTCGTGGACGAGGAGCCCGTCGGCGTCGCGCTGCTCTCCGATCGCGCGCGCGGCGGGTTCGCCCCCGAGCAGCACGCGGCGGCGCTCACCGTCGCCGACTTCACCGCCATCGCGGTGAAGAACGCCCGGAGGTTCCAGGCGGTCGAGCGCATCGGGCTGCGCGACCGCGACACCGGCGCGTACAACCTCGCCTACTTCATCGACTACGCCGGGAAGGAGTTCTACAAGGCGCGCCGCTACGCCCGCGCGTTCTCGCTCGTCGTCCTCTCGATCGACAACGCCGAGCAGATGCGGAAGGAGGGCGGCCGCGAGCTCTACCGCCGCGCGACCCGCGACCTCGTCACGGCCGTCTCCCGCGTCGTGCGCGACGCCGACATCCTCGCGAAGGTCTCGGAGAGCGAGTACTACGTGCTCCTCCCCGAGACGGACTACTTCGGCGCGCTCATGTTCCTGCGGCGCGCGGCCGAGGAGATCCGGCGCGAGGACTCGATCGTGGAGCTCGAGCGTCGCTGCCCGGTGCTCCTCTCGATGGGGGCCTCCACCTTCCCGAAGGACGGGGAGGACTTCGACGAGCTGCTCCACTGGGCCCGCGCCCGGGTCCAGGAGCAGCGCGGCTCGCTCCTGCGGCGCCTCCACCTCGGCGACGTTCCGGCGAACGCGTTCTGGGAGCTCACCGACCTGCTCCTCTCCGACGACGCGCACATCCCCGAGAGCTCCCCCTCGACCCGCGTCGCCCAGGACCCCGAGCTGTTCGTCGCCGCCCAGCGCGAGGCCGCGCGCGAGATCGGCCGGGATCCGCGCGCGCGGGGGCTCCTGTACGTCGGCTCCCGCGAGCGGCTCGCGTCGGCGCCGGTGCTCGCCGCGCTCCCGCCGGGCGACGCGGCGGCGCGGGCGGGCGACACGACCGCCCACGTGTACCTGCTCGGACCGCGGGGCGCGGAGGGGTCCCGGAGCGGGCACCCGCTCGTCACCGAGGTCTACGTGGACGGCGACCCGCGCTTCGCCCGGCACGAGTTCCTCCTCTTCATCTCCGAGCACTCCGCCTACGGCCTCCTCTCCGGGCCCGGGGGTCGGACCTTCCACACCTCGGACGTGCCGCTCGTGGACGCGCTCGTCTCGAAGCTCCAGACGCTCTACGACCTGCAGCCCCTCTGACGACCATGCCCCCCGTCCGGAAGATCCTGATCGCCGACCCCGACCCCTCCACGGTCCGGGCGCTCGCGCCGGCGCTCCGGCAGCGCGGCTACCAGGTCCACGCCGCGCGCGACGGCGCCCGCGCCCTCCAGATCGCGATCCTGCGCTTCCCGGACGTCGTCCTGTTCGACGAGCGCTGCCAGATGCTCGACGCGCGGACCTTCATCCGGATCCTGCGGACGAACCCGCGCACGGAGCGGATCCCGGTGGTCCTCACCGGCGAGGCGCCGGACGCCGATCGGGCGCGGCTCGGGACGTTCCTGCGGAAGCCGTTCAACCACGACGAGGTCCTCGCGCGCGTCGAGCAGATCTTCAGGCGCGTGGAGGCGTCGCGGGCCGTGTCGGGGGAGAGCCGCGAGATCGAGGGGAACCTCGCCCAGATCCCGCTCGTGGACCTCCTGCAGATCCTCGCCGTGAACCGGAAGACGGGCACGCTCGCGCTCGAGCGCGAGGGCGAGCGGGGGGAGATCGCGCTCGAGCAGGGGCGCGTCGTCGACGCGCGGACCCGGCGGGTCGAGGCGGAGAAGGCGCTCTACCGCCTGCTCACGCTGCGCGAGGGCCAGTTCGCGTTCATGCCGGGTCCGGGCGGCCTCGAGCCGCGGATCGAGCGCAAGGTGGACGAGCTCGTCCTCGAGGGGCTCCGGCAGGCCGACGAGGTCGCGAGGCTCCTCCCGGCGCTGCCGCAGCCGGGCGACGTCGTCGAGCTCGCGGTCCACCCGAGCGAGATCCCGCAGGGGCTCCACCCGGTCACCGCGGAGGTGGTCGCGATCCTCGCCTCCCCGGCGCCGTTCCAGGAGGTCGTCGACCGCTGCGGCGCGACCGACCTCGAGGCGATGCGCGCCCTCGCCGCGCTCCTCGAGCACGGCTACGCCCGGCTCGGCGCGACCGCGCCGCCCGCCGAGGACGCCGCCCCCCTCCTCGCCGCGCACGAGCTGCACGCGCTGCGCGCCCGGATGTCCCGCGGCCGGTCCTCGGGCACGCAGACCGTCGGCAAGATCGTGCTCGCCGGCGGCGGTCCGCTCGCGCGCAAGGCGGCGCTCGCGCGGTTCCACGCGGTCCCGGGGTGGCAGCCGGAGCGCTCCTCGCCGGCCGGGTTCGGCACCGTGGGCCGGCTGGCGCTCGGCGACGGCGTGCGCGTGGACGTGACCGAGCTGCCGGGCGATCCGGCGTCGCGGCCGCTCTGGAGGCCGTTCGCGTCGGGCGCGGTGGGCGCGCTCGTGCTCCTCCCCGCCGACGACGTCGAGCCGCTCCTCGCGGAGCTCGTCCGGACCCTGCGGCTGCCGGTCGTGGTGTGCGGTCCGTCCGAGGCCTCGGTGCCGCAGGTGCTCCGGGACGTGCCCGCCGGGTTCGCGTTCGAGGGGAGCGACGCCGGCGAGGGGCTGCGCGCGCTGCTCGCCGGCGCGGGCGCGCGGGCCCCGTAGCGGCGTCCGCCCATCCCCCCCGGCCGCGCGCGCTACAGCAGCGCGCCGGCGAGGACGACGCTGCCGACGCCGAAGTAGATGAGGAGCCCCGTCACGTCGACGAGCGTCGCGACGAACGGCGCCGACGCGCTCGCGGGATCGAGCCCGAGCCGGCGCAGGAGGAAGGGCAGCATGGACCCGGCGAGCGTCCCGAAGGTGACGACGCCGACGAGGCTCAGCGAGACCGTGAGCGCGATGCGCAGGTAGTGCTCGCCGTACACGTGCCCGATCTCCTGCCAGACGAGGATCCGGACGAACCCGACGGCCGCGAGGATGACGCCGAGCGCGATCCCCGTCCCCACCTCGCGCCCCGCGACGCGCCACCAGTCCCGCAGCCGGACCTCGCCGAGCGCCATCGCGCGGATGACCAGCGTGGACGCCTGCGAGCCGGAGTTGCCGCCCGACGAGATGATGAGCGGCAGGAACACGGCGAGGACGACGGCGCGCGCGATCTCCTCCTCGAAGAAGGCCATCGCGGTGGCGGTGAGCATCTCGCCGAGGAACAGCGCCGCGAGCCAGCCGCCGCGCTTCTTCACCATCGCCCCGAAGCCCATCTCGAGGTACGGCGCGCCGAGGACCTCGACGCCGCCGAACTTCTGGATGTCCTCGGTCGCCTCCTCCTCGACGACGTCGACGATGTCGTCGGCGGTCACGATGCCCTTCATCCGGCCGTCTCCGGTCGACGACGGGGATGGCCTGGAAGTCCTTCTCGGCGAACACGCGCGAGACGGCCTCCTGGTCCATGTCCTCGCTGACCGAGACGACGTCGTCCTTCATGACGTCGCGGACCCGCTTCTCCGGCGGCGCGGCGAACAGGTCGCGGAACGACGCGACCCCGAGGAGCTTCTGCGCGTCGTCGAGCACGTACGCGTAGTAGATCGCCTCCGCGTTGCGATCGCGCGCCTGCCGGCGCAGGTAGCTGATCGCCTCGTCCACCGTCGCGTCCGGCCTGATCCGCGCGAAGCGCGGGTTCATGAGGCCGCCCGCCTCGTCCTCCGCGTAGGCGAGGAGCGCCGTCACCTCCCGGCGGGTGGTGTCGTCGAGCAGCGCCAGCAGCCCCTCGCGCTCGCCGGCGTCGGCCGCCTGGACGAGGTCGGCCGCGTCGTCGGGCGGCAGGAGCCGCACCCAGGAGCGGCGCTCCTCGCGCGGCAGCGCCAGCACGAGCTCCTCCTGATCGCGCGCCGGCAGCGCGAGGAAGAAGTCCTCCGCCTCCTCGCGGGGGAGCTGGTGGATCGCGAGCCGCCGGTCCTCGGCCGTGAAGAGGAGCCACGCCTCGCGGAGATCGTCGGCCGAGAGCCGCTCGCCCGCTTCCTGCTGGTCGACGGCCAAGATCGCCCCCCGCCCCGCGCTAGCGGTGCGCCCGCAGCCACTCGCCGAGCGACCGATCCGTCCGGTAGATGTGCTCGCGCAGCCACTCCGTGACGCGGTTCCCCACCCGGATCACGAAGAGGTTCGTGGGCCCCTCGCTCTTCAGCTCGTGCCGGAGGACCTCGAGCTCCTTCACGAACTGGCGGTGCTCGGCCCGGTGGCCCTCCGCCCTCGGGTACGCGGCGAGCTCCATCCGCTGCTCCTCGCTCGCGAAGTGGTCGACCACGTAGCTCCCGAGGAACTCGAGGAGCCGCACGACCTCCTCGCGGCTGCGGCGGTTCCGGGAGGCGTCGAGGAGCGCGCCGATGCGCCGGAACAGCTCGCGGTGCTGGTCGTCGATCTCGTCGACGCCCACGAGGAGCACGGGGTCGAACTCGATCGGCATCAGGACTCCAGCGCGGCGGCGTCGCCGAGCGCAGCGCGGACCGCGGGGTTCCCGCACAGGAGCCGGAACTCGGCCCGGGTGAGCCAGGCCGTGCGGGAGCCGCGCTGGCCGCGGAGCGTGAGCCGGATCCGCTCCGACTCGCTCGACACGGTCGCGGAGGACCCCGCGGCGAGGTCGCGCTCGAGCGAGCGGAGGTGGCGGTGGATGCGCAGCGCTCGCCTCCCCTCGGGGGACGAGAGGGCGAGGAAGTAGCGGTTCCGGCTGAACCGGGGGTCGTCCCGGAGGCGCTGGACCGCGCGATCCACGAAGTCCGCCATGAAGTGCAGAAGGTTAGCACCGCGCCCGGCGGGCGGCCAACACGGCCCCGCGGACCGGCGATGGGCGGACGGAGGGGCTGCGGGCCGGCCGGAGGGCCGCCGCGGAACATCGGCTGGGAGGGAGGGACCGGTGGACTCCGCGCGAGCGGTAGCCCCCGGGCCCGGGGGACTCAGGAGAGCGCCACCGCGCTCGTCGCGTACGCGGGGAGCTTCGTGGCGAGGTAGCTGCGGAGCTGACCGCGGTCGGCGAACCGACGGCCGCAGCGGAGACAGAGCCGCAGGGTGACGTTGAACTGACCGCCGTTCGTCGTCTTCAGGGGGAACGTCTCCGAGAAGCAGGCGACGACGTTGCTCGGCCTCGAGCAGGCGCTGCAATCGACGCAGGCGTCGGGCAATGCGCACCTCCGGACGGAGTGGACTGCACTCCGAGCATCGCAAACGCGATCGGGGAGGGGAAGGGGCGTCGCACCGCACCCGCGAGAGAGACCGCCGGGCGGGCTCACGCGCTGCGTCAACCCGGGATGGCGGTCGTCGTCGCGAGGAGCCGCTCGACCGCGGCGCGCTCCCGGCGCCCCGCCGGGCCGACCACGACCGCGACGGCGTTCCGGCGCCGGAAGGTCTCGCGCGCGACCCGCAGCACGTCGTTCGGCGAGACGCGCTCGACGCGGCGGCAGCGCTCCTCGAACCCCTCGGGGGACGAGAGCACCTCGCCCGAGCCGAACCAGCCCGCGAGCTCGGCCGCGCTGTCGAGGGAGAAGGCGAGCGTCATGCGGTGGCGCCGCTGCACGCGGACGAGCTCGTCCTCGGGCACCGCCCGCGCGGCGAGCCCGCCGAGGACGCGCAGGACCTCCTCGAGCACCCGCGGCAGCTTCGCGGGCGCGCAGGCGCCGTCCACGACCGTCATGCCCGAGTCGGAGAAGCTGTCGATCCCGGCGTGGAGCGAGTAGGCGAGGCCGCGCCGCTCGACGACCTCGAAGGGGAGGCGCGAGGAGAGGCCGTCGTCGAGGATCCGCCGGATGCACAGGTGGACCGGGTAGTCCGCGTGGTGCTCGGGCGGGCACGGGAACGAGAGCGAGAACTCCGCCTGCGCGTCCTCGTGCGCGACGAGCTCCAGCCTCGGCCCGCGCGGCCAGGCGGGCGGGGCGAGGTCGGTCGAGCGGCGCCCGCGCGGGAGCGCCCCGAGGTGCTCCTCGGCGAGGGCCCGGACGAGCGCCGGCCGCACCGGCCCGGCCACCGCGAGGACGAGGTTCGCGCCGGTGTAGAAGCGGGCGTGGTGGGCGCGGACGTCCGCCTCGCGCAGGCGCCGGACGCTCGCGGGCGTGCCGGCGATCTTGAAGGAGAGCGGGTGACCCGCGAAGGCGATCCGCTTGGAGAGGTTGTCCGGGTCGATGTCCCGCCCGTCGGCGTCCACCTCGTCGAGGATCTCCTCCAGGATGACCTCGCGCTCGACCGCCATCTCGCGCAGCAGCGGCCGCCGCACCAGATCGCCGAGGACGGCGAGCCCCGTCCCGAGCTCGCCCGGGTGGATGGGGGTGAAGTAGCAGCCGTGGTCGCGGGCGGTGATGCCGTTCAGGCTCCCGCCCGCGCTCTCGACGGCGGCGTTCATCGCGACCGTGTCCGGCCAGCCCTCCGAGCCCCGGAAGAAGAGGTGCTCGAGGAAGTGCGAGACGCCGTTCACGGAGGCCGTCTCGTGGCGGGACCCGGCGCGGACGTAGAGCGCGATCATCGCCGAGTGGAGCCCCGGCGCCGGCGCGGTCACGACCCGCAGCCCGTTCGGGAGCACGTCGCGCGCGACCTCCCCCCACGCCCCGCGCGGCGCCGCGATCGGCGTCGCCGCCGCCGCCGTTCGCCGCTTCGTCCGCCGCCGCTCGATCCCCGTCCGCCTCATGGTGCCGCCGCCGCCTCCGCCCGCTCGTCATCCGCCGGGAGGCGGAGCGTGAACGTCGTGCCCCGGCCCGCCGCGCTCTCGCACCGGATCGTCCCCCCGTGCTCCTTCACGACCTGCAGCGTGAACGCGAGCCCGAGGCCGGTCCCGCGCTCCTTCGTCGAGTAGAACGGCTCGAAGATGCGCGTCAGGTCCTCCGGGGGGATCCCCCCGCCGGTGTCGGCGACCTCGGCCTCGACCGCTTCCCCGTCGCGCCGCGTGCGGACGGTGATGCGCCCGCCCGTGGGCATGGCCTCCCGGCTGTTGCGCAGGAGGTTCAGGAAGACGGCCCGGAGCTGGCCCTCGTCGGCGCGGATCGCGAGCGGATCGGGCCCCAGCGCCCGGACGACCTCCACCCCGGCGGCCTGTAGCTCAGGGGCGAGGAAGTCGAGCAGGCTGCCCACCACCTCGTTCAGGTCCTGCCGGCCGAGCGTGGGCCGGGGGAGTCGCGCGAACCTCAGGTACTCCTCGGTCACCCCGTTCAGGCGGTCCACCTCCCGGGAGATGGCGGCGACGAGCTGGACGGCCTCGGCGGGGGCGTCCTTCACCTGGGCGAGCTCCTCCGCCAGGAGCTCGGCGTTCAGCCCGATCGCGTTCAGCGGGTTCCTGATCTCGTGGGTGATCTGGGCCGAGATCCGGCCCACCGCGGCGAGCCGCTCCGCGCGCCGCAGCTCGCTGCGCTGCCGGTCGAGGGAGGCCGCCATGTTGTTGAACTCGCGCGCGAGCAGGCCGAGCTCGTCGCGGCTGCGCAGCTCGACCTTCCGGGTGAGGTCGCCGGCCGCCACCGCCTTCACGCCCTCCGTGAGCCGCTGGATCGGGGAGAGCAGGCGCTGCGAGACGAGCGCCGCGCCGACGCCGATCGCGAGGGCGAGCAGCGAGTAGACGACGGTGAGGAGCACCGTCTTCCCCTCCGCCCGCTCCGAGGCGTGCACGCGGTCCGCGATCTGCGTCTCGAGCGCGACCTGGAGGAGCTTCACGTCGAGCGAGATCCCCTTCTCGAGCTGCCGCACCGACTGCGCGCGCGCGTCGAACGCCGCCCGCGTGCTCGGGTCCTGCCCCTCGCCCGCCTCGAGCGCGTCGAAGAGCGCGCGGGCGGCGCGGTCGTACTCGCCCCAGCGCCCGTCGAGCGCGTCGAGCCGCGCGGACACCTCGTCGAGGAAGCGCGCCTCGTCGTCGCTCGCGATCGCGCGCGACTCGCGCGCGACCCGGCGCCCCTCCACGATCTTCTCCCGCACGAACCCGGGGAACCGGGCGCGCGCGACCGGGAGGTAGACCTGACGCGCCGCGCGATCGAGGCCGCTCGCCTCCAGCGCCCGCGTCGCGACCCAGTCCTTCACCTCGAGCTGGGCGGCGATCCGCGTGAGGGCGAGGTACCCGCCGGAGAGCAGCCGCAGCTCGCGCCGGATCTCGTGGAGCCTCGCGATGCCGAACCCGGCCACCGCCGCGAACGCGAGCAGCGACACGGCGAAGGCGAGGAAGATCTTGGTCGCGACGCGTCTCACGGGGGGACGATCCTAGTACGCCGGCCGCCGCGGCGCCCCAAGGGACTCGCCCGCTCGCCTGGCCGAGGAGGCGCCTCGTCGAGCCGCTTCCCCCGCCCGGCGATCCGGGATACGAAGGGGGCCTCTCCGGGAGCGCCCTCCATGAACGCCTTCGCCATCATCGCCCTCGTGGGCATCGTCGCCGCGATCGGGTTCTTCCTGTCGGCGCGGTCCGCGAGGGCCGCGCTCGCCGAGCGGCTGCCGGAGGAGCAGAAGCTCCGCGCCGACCTCGACGCCGCCCGCAAGGCGGCGCAGGAGCTCCGGGTCGAGGCGAAGGCGGCGCGGGAGGACGGGGCGCAGCTCCGCGCCGACCTCGAGAAGTCCAAGAAGAAGGCGTTCGAGCAGCAGGAGGCGGCGAAGCGGAGCGGCGGCGCCCAGGCGCTCCGCGAGGAGCTCGACAAGCTCGCCTCCCGGCTCGCCGAGGCCCGCGCCGAGGCCGACCACCAGTCGGCCCGCGCGCGCGGGCTGGAGCGGGAGCTGGAGAAGGCCGCGGCGGAGCTCGCCCGCGCGAGGGCGAAGCCGAGGGAGCCGGTGCAGGCGGCCGCGCCCGCGCCCGTGGCCCCGGTGCCCCCGCCGGCCGCGCCCGCCGGGGACGCGGAGGCGAAGGTCGCGGCCGAGAAGGAGCGCGCCGACCGCGCCGAGGCGAAGCTCGCCGACGCGAGGAAGAAGCTCCTCGAGGTCGAGAAGGACCTCAAGGGGGCGCGCGGCCGCCTCGAGACCGAGAAGCGGGTGTTCGTCGTGCAGAAGGGCGAGATCGAGCTCGCGCACGACCGGTACGCCGAGCTGAAGCGCCGCTACGACGGGCTCCGGAAGGACCACGACGAGCTCGTCGAGGCGGTGCGCCAGGCCGCGCGCGAGGAGCGCCAGGGCGCGGACGCGGCTCGCGCGCGGGCCGCCCCCGAGCCGGCGCCCGCGGGCGGGGGCGAGAAGTAGCCTCGCGCCGAACGCGGGCCCAGGACCTCGGACCGGCGCAGCCGCGCTACGTCGCGTTCGCCAGCACCTTGTAGAGCGGCGACAGGTCCCGGAACACGCCCAGCAGATCGCCGACCGAGAGGGACCGCGCCTCGTCGAGCGTCCAGGCGATCCCGACGTCGAGCCCCGGCGCGCCCGGCGCGACCTCCGCGCCCAGCTCGGTCCAGAACGCGGCCGAGTGCGCCGCGGCGAGCTCGGGCAGCTCCTCGAAGTTCCAGTCGCGGTACTGGCGGAGCTTGCGGAACGGCTTCCCCTTCTTCGCGAGGTTCACCGCCTCGCGCTCGAGCGCGCGCTGCATGGCGGCGCGCCGCGCCGACTCGCCCCGGACGCCGACGCGGGCGTGCAGGTGGGCCCGGGTGACGACGACCGCGAGGTAGGGGACGCCGCGGTAGCCCTTCGGGCTGTCGGAGAACGCGACCAGCATCTCCTCGGGCGCCTGTCCCTTGCGGCGGGGCACCTTGCCGGCGTGGACGAAGAGGTCCTTCCCGGCCACGCGCGCGAGCCCTTGCAGGCAGTGATCCCCGAGCGTCGTCAGCTTGGGCTGGAGCTCCGCCTCGAGGACGTCCGCCCGCTCGTCCGGATCGCCGATCTCGAACAGCGCGAAGTCGGTGGGACCGAGCCCGAGCCCTGCCATGCGCACGCTCCTGCCGCCGGGATGAACACCATCCTAGCACGGCTCCCCGAACGTTGACGCGACGGGCCGGCTCTGCGAGGTTCGTTCCCCCGATGCAGAAGGACCAGCGGCTGCTCGACCTCGCGGCGCTCCTGCTCAAGGCCGCGGAGCCCGTCTCCTGGCGCGAGATCCAGGAGCAGTTCGCGGACGACTACGCCGGCCGCGGCGAGGCCGCGATCCGCAAGTTCGAGCGGGACAAGGCCGACCTCCTCGAGCTCGGCATCCCGGTGCGCTGGGTCGCAGGCGACGAGGACCTCCCCGCCGGCTACCTCATCGACAAGGACGAGTTCTACCTGCCCGACCTGAAGCTCCCGCCGGAGGACCTCGCCCTCCTGTACCTCGCCGGCTCGGCCGCGCTCGCGAGCGGGACCTTCCCCTATGCGCGCGATCTCGAGCACGCGCTCGGCAAGCTGTCCTTCGCGGCGCGGGCGCCGGGCGCGTCCGAGGCGGCCGCGCTCGCGACGCGCCAGCTCTCGTCCGGGGACGCCGGCCACGACGCCGGCGCGTCGCGCGTGCAGGAGCTCTCCCGCGCGATCGCCCACAAGAAGCGGGTGCACCTCGTCTACCTCGGCGCGGAGCGTGGCGAGCGGACCACCCGCGACGTCGACCCGTACGGCCTGTTCCAGCAGGGCGGCGCCTGGTACCTCGTGGGCTGGTGCCACATGCGGACCGCGATCCGCACGTTCCACGTCGCGCGGATCGAGTCGCTGGGGGTGAACCCCGCCGCCCCGCGGACGCCCGACTTCCAGGCGCGGCAGGACTTCTCGCTCGCGGACCACGCGACCCGGGAGACCTGGGAGTACGCCCACCACGCCGCGGTCCGCTGCCGGGTGCGCCTGCACCCTCCGGTGTCGGCGGAGGTGCGCGCCTCCTTCGGTCCGCGCGCCCGCATCGAGGAGGAAGGCGGAGGAGCGATCGTCGAGGTGGACGCGACGAACGCCGAGGGCCTCCTCCGGCACGCGCTCGGGCTCGGCGACGGCGCGGAGGTGCTCGCGCCCGAGGAGCTCCGCGAGCGCGCCCGGGCCGCGCTCGGCACGCTCGCGAAGGGGCTCTCGTGAGCCGCGCGCGGCCGACGCCGACTCCCCGCGCGCGGGTCCGCAGGCCGCCGGCGGCGAAGCCCGCGCGCCGGCCGGCGGCGAAGCCCGCGCGCCCGCCGGCACCTCCTCGGCCGGCGCGCGGCGGCGCGGAGCGGCGGCGCCGGAAGAAGGCGCCCGGGGCCGGGGCCGCGCCCCCCGCGAAGGCGGATCCCCGCGACCGGCTCCGCCGGATCCTGTTCCTCGTCCCGTACGCCGTCCGCCACCCGGGGATCCCGGTGCGGGAGCTCGCGCGGCGCTGCGGCTGCACGGAGCGGGAGCTGCTCGAGGACCTCGAGTTCCTGCTCGGCGTCGGGTCGCCGCCGTTCGCGCCCGACGACTTCCTCGACCTCTACGTCGAGGGCGACCGCGTCTACGTCGCCCTCCACCAGAGCTTCTCGCGCCCGCCCCGCTTCACCGAGAGCGAGGGCGCCGCGCTCGCCGCGGCGGCGCGGGCGCTCGGGGGCGAGGGGCGAGAGCGCGCCGTGAAGGCGGTGCGCGACTCGGTGCCCCGCGACCGGCGCGCGAGCTTCGACGAGCTCGTCCAGCGGATCTACGCCGGCGCGCCGCCCGCGCGCGACTCGGTGCTCGGCCGGCTGCAGCGCGCCATCGCCGAGCGCCGCGCCGTCCGCCTCGCGCACCACTCCGCCTCCCGCGACGCCGAGACGGAGCGCGTCGTCCACCCGTGGACGCTCGCGCAGCGGTTCGGGCACTGGTACCTGTACGGGCTCGATCCCGGCCGCGCGCGCGCGCTCGCCTTCCGGCTCGACCGCGTGCGGGAGTGCACGGTGACCGACGAGCGGTTCGACCCGCCCACCGAGGCGGAGCTCGCGCGGGCGCGCCTCTTCTCCGACCCGCAGGGCGATCCCATCCAGATCCGCGTCGGCGCCACCGCCGCCGCCTGGGCGGTGTCGCGGCCGGGGCTGCGGCTCGTGAAGCGGGTCGAGCGCGGCGGCGTGATCGTCGAGGTGCCGGGGGCGGGCGTGGAGTGGGCCACGCGGCTCGCGCTCTCGCTCGGGGGCGACGCCGAGGTGATCGCGCCCCCTGCGGCGCGCCGCCACTTCGCCGAGGCCGTCCGGCGCACCCTCGAGCGGTACTCCTGAGCCGCCCCCGCGGCGAAAGGCCCGGTCGGGCAGGTCGCCGTGGGTGTGCCGGCGGACCCAGGGTGGTACCCCGCGTCACGGGAGTCCGCGAAAAAAGACGACTTTTCGCCGGCACGTCCCGCGCATCGGTGACCGGACGCACCCTCGGAGGTCCCGTGGCCCGCGTTCTCATCGTCGACGACACCGATATCGTCCGGAAGGCGCTCGAGAAGGCCGTCCGGCGGATGGGTCACTCGACGGAGTCCACCTCCGACTCGGTCGAGGCGCTCGCGCTCGCGCTGCGGAACCCTCCCGACCTCGCGCTCGTCGACTACCGGATGCCCAACATGGACGGCGCCGAGCTGTGGGAGGGGATGCGCGCGGGCCTCGGGGACCGATGCCCGAAGGTGCTCTTCATCTCGGCGACCCCGCCCGACGTGGTTCGCAAGAACGTCGAGCGGGTGGGGAAGCCCGCCGGCTTCGTGAAGAAGCCGTTCCACCTCGACGACCTCGTCCGGGTCGTCTCGGACGCCCTCGCCTGCACCTAGGCGTGGGCGCTAGGCCTTCTTCGCCTTCGCCCATTCCAGGAACAGGTCCGCGACGGCGGCGACGTCCTTGTCGCCCCGGCCGCTCTCGGCGGCGTCCGCGAGCAGCCGCCGCACCGCCTCGTTGATGGGGACCTTCGCTCCCTGATCGGCCGCCGCCTCCTGCGCGAGCCGCTGGTCCTTCTCGGCGAGCGAGATGGCGAACCGCGGGGCGAAGTCGTCCTTCTCGACGAGCTCGCCCTTCACGAGGAAGAGCGGCGAGTGGAACGGGGAGGCCTGGAGCACCTCGACGAGCTTCGCCGTCTCGAGGCCGCCCGACGCCCCGAGCGCGAGGGCCTCGCCGAAGCCGGCCACCATCGCGCCGCCCACCGCGTTCACGCACAGCTTCATGAGCGCGGCGTGGACCGGATCCTCGAGCTCGATGATCCGCGAGGACACGGCGCGGAGCGCGGGGCGCGCCTTCTCCCGGGCCGCCGCGGGTCCGCCCACGACGAGGACGAGCTGCGCCTGCTCGGCCGCCGTCTTCGAGCCGAGGACCGGCGAGCAGAGGAAGTCCACGCCGCGGTCGGCCGCGCGCTTCGCGACGCTCCGCGCCGCGCGCGTCCCGGCGGTCGAGAGATCGACGAGGGTGCCGCCCTTCGTCAGGCCGGCGAGCGCCCCGTCGGGTCCCTCCAGGACGGCCTCGAGCGCCTTCTCGTCCGTGAGGCACGTGAAGACGAGGTCCTTCCCGGCGGCGCACTCGCGCGCCGTCCGGGCGAGCTTCCCGCCCTTCGACACGATGTGGCCGGCCTTCGCCGGGGTCCGGTTCCAGACCGTGAGGTCGTGGCCGGCCTTGCGAAGGTTGTTCGCGATGGGCTCGCCCATCGTGCCGAGCCCGAGGAAGCCGATCCGCATGCGCATGCCTCCTTCTTAGATCGGATGGGTGCGGGGGAAAAGACGTTCCGGCGGACCCGCCCGCACCGTGTCCCGAGCCCCTGATCGGGGTGGCGCGCGACCCGGTTCTCTGCAAGGCTCCCCGGCCCATGGCGGACGCGGACGTGATCGTGGTCGGCGGCGGCATCAGCGGGCTCGCCGTCGCGTGGAAGGCGGCCCAGTCCGGCCGCCGCGCCCTCGTGCTCGAGCGCGAGGGACGGGTCGGGGGGTGCCTCCACTCGCACCGGCGGCCGGACGGCTACTGGTTCGAGATGGGCGCCCACACGACGTACAACAGCTACGGGTCCTTCCTCGACATCGTCGTGGGGACGGGGATCGCCGGGGAGATCGTCGAGCGCGGGCCGGCGCGCAAGGTGTTCGGGCTGCTCCGGGACGACGACGTCCGCTGGCTCACGCCGCCGAAGGTCCTCCTCCAGCTCGGGTGGCTCGAGGCCGCCGTCCACCTCCCCGGCGGCCTCTTCCGCAACAAGGCGGGAGAGACGATGTACTCGTACTACTCGGGGCTCGTCGGGCGCCGGAACTACGACCGCCTCCTCTCCGCGTTCTTCGCCGCGGTCCCGTCGCAGAAGGCGGACGGGTTCCCGGTCGAGGGCGCGGGGTCGCTCTTCAAGAAGCGCCCGCGGCGCGAGGAGTTCCCCCGCAGCTTCGGGCTCCGGCGCGGGCTGCAGAGCGTGTGCGACGCCGCCGCGGCCGCGCCCGGCGTCACGGTCGAGCGGGGGGTCGAGGTGACGCGCGTCGCGCGCGCGGGGGCCGGCTACGCCGCGATCGCGGCGGACGGGCGGCGCTTCGAGGCGGAGCGCTGCGCCGTCGCCGCGCCGCCGGACCAGGCCGCGGCGATGCTGCGCGACGACTTCCACGAGCTCTCCCTCGCGATCGCGCGCGTGAAGACGGTGGGCGTCGAGAGCGCGGGGGTGGTCCTCCCCCGCGGGAGATCGCCGCTCGAGGAGTGCGCGTTCGTCGTGCCGGTGGACGACGTGTTCTTCTCGGCCGTGACCCGCGATCCGTTCCCGGATCCCGAGCGGCGCGGGTTCGCGTTCCACTTCCGGCCGGGCGTGACGCGCGACGAGAAGCTCGCGCGGATGGCGGCGGTGCTGCGCGTCCCGCGCGAGGACCTCGGCGAGGTGGTGGAGCGGCGCACCACGCTGCCTTCGCCGGCGCTCGGGCACGCCGAGATCGTCGCGGACGTGGACCGCTGCGCCGCGCGGGAGAAGCTCGCCGTCACCGGCAACTACTTCGCCGGGCTCGCCATCGAGGACTGCGTGCTCCGCTCGAACGCGGAGTGGGCGCGGATCGCGGGATAGACGCGCGGGGAGAGGGACTAGTTCGTGCCCGCGAGCGCGGCGGGCGTCCCGAGCAGCTCCGCGAGGCGCGACGCGAGCCGGCGCGGGCGGAGCCCGCCCGAGGGCGCCACGAAGATCGTGTCGTCGCCCGCGATCGTCCCGAGCACCTCCGGGATCTCGGCGAGGTCGATGGCGCGCGCGATCGCGGGCGCGCTGCCCGGGTGCGTGCGGATCACCACGAGCGAGGTGTTCGCCGTGATCTCGGCGACGACCCCGCGCAGCGCCCCGAGGCCGCTCGCTCCCGCGGGCGCGCCGTCGGAGAGCTCGTACACCGTCCCGCCCTGCGGGCGGGACACGCGCCGCGCGCCGAGGCGGGCGAGGTCGCGCGAGAGCGTCGCCTGCGTCGCGCGGAACCCCGCGGACGCGAGCGCCGAGAGGAGCTCGTCCTGCGTGCCGATCCGGCGGCTGCGGATGATGCGCGCGACCGCGTCGCGGCGTCGCTCGGCGGAGGTCACGCGCCGGTCCCCTTCTGCACGAGCGACCCGACCCCGCGGTCGGTGAACAGCTCGGCGATCACCGTGTGCGGCTGCCGCCCGTCGAGCACGTGGACCCGCTCGACGCCCCCGACGAGCGCCGCGATGATGGACTGCGCCTTCCACTTCATCCCGCCGGTGATCCCGCCCGCCTCCACCCGGCGGGTGAGGTCCGGGATGGTGAGCTGCCGGACGAGGTCGCCGTCGGGCGCGGACTCGAGGATCCCCGGGACGTCGGTCAGGTAGATGAGCTTCTTCGAGCCGAGCGCCACCGCGATGGCCGCGGCGACCTCGTCCGCGTTGATCGAGAGGCCGCTCCCGTCGTCGGCGAGCCCGATGGGCGAGATCACCGGGACGTAGCCGCCGTCGAGGAGCATCCGGAGGAACTTCTCGTTGATCTCGAGGACGTGACCGACGTTCCCGAGGTCGCGCCCGGACTCGTGCTGGATCTTCTCGGCCCGGATCAGCCGGCCGTCCTTCCCGGAGAGGCCGACCGCGCCGGCGTTCCGGGCGTTCAGCAGCGCCACGAGCTCCTGGTTCACCTTGCCGGTGAGGACCATCTCGACGATGGGGAGGCTCTGCGCGTCGGTGATGCGCATCCCGTCGATGAACTCGCTCCGCTCGCCGAGCTTCTCGAGGGTCCGGGTGATCTCGGGCGCGCCGCCGTGGACCACCACCGGCTTCAGCCCGACCCGCTTCAGGAGCGTCACGTCCTCGGCGAACGCCTCCTTCAGGCCGTCCTTCACCATCGCGGCGCCGCCGTACTTGATGACCGCGATCTGGCCGGAGAAGGCCGCGATGTACTTCAGGGCCTCGACGAGGAGGGCCTTCTTGAGCGCGGGCGTGTAGTGCGACACCCGGTCGTCCTTCGCCACCCCGCCGTCCGCCTTCTGGTAGATGAGCGAGGTGTAGTCGGCGTTGATCTTCACGTAGTCGTAGGAGAGGTCGCACCCCCACGACGTCGCCCGCGCGTCGCCCTGCCCGAGCTCCACGAGCACGTCGACGCGGCTCTCCCGCATCCGCACCCGGAGCGCTTCGCGGTCGAACTCGATCGGCGCGCCGCCGCCGAAGACGGTGACGCCCTGGAGCGTGACCCGCGCCTGGAACGGATCGAGCGGCCACGCCTGCGCGCCCGCCCGGGCGCCGACGGTCGAGAGGATCCGCCCCCAGTTCGGATCGGCCCCGAACACCGCCGCCTTCACGAGCGGCGACGACGTGATCGAGAGCGCGCAGTCCCGGGCGATCGCGTCCGACGGCGCGCCGGTGACGACGACCTCCATCATCTTGGTCGCGCCCTCGCCGTCGGCCGCCATGGCCCGCGCGAGCTCGCGGAAGAGGTCCTCGAGCGCGTTCTCGAGCACGTCGAGGTCGGGACCGGGCTCCCCGATCCGCGCGTTGCCGGCGAGCCCGTTCGCGAGCGCGAGCACGCAGTCGTTGGTGGACATCTCGCCGTCCACCGAGACCATGTGGAGGGTCTTCTGGACGGCGCGGCCGAGCGCCTCCTGCAGCGCCTTGGGCGTGATCGCCGCGTCGGTGGTGACGAGGCACAGGGTCGTCGCGAGCTGGGGGGCGAGCATCCCCGAGCCCTTGCAGAGGGCGGAGACGATCGCGGTCTTCCCTCCGAGCGTCACCTCGCGCGACGCCATCTTGAGGCGCGTGTCGGTCGTCATGATCGCCTCGGCGGCGAGGTCCGGGTGGTCGCCGAGCTGCTCCACGAGGCCCGGGAGCGCGGTCACGATCTTCATCGCCGGGAGCCGGGCGCCGATCACGCCGGTCGAGGCGGTGAGCACCGCGCGCTTCTGCACGCCGAGCGCGTCGGCGACCGCGGTCCGGATCACCGAGACGTCGTCGAGGCCGGCCGGGCCGGTGAGCGCGTTCGCGTTCCCCGAGTTGGCGATGATGGCGCGCATCCCCTCGGCCGGGACGCGCGGCCGGGCGTCCTGCACCGGCGCCGCCGCCGCCTTGTTGATCGTGAACAGGCCCGCGGCCGCGGCCGGGTGGTCGGAGACGATCAGGGCGACGTCGCGCCGGGACGGCTTCAGGCCGCAGGCGACGCCGCCGAACCGGAAGCCCTTCGGGATCTTCATGGTCAGCCCCCGATCAGGTCGAGGCCGGTCGTCTCGGGCCAGCCGAGCGCGGCGTTGGTCGCCTGGACCGCCTGCCCCGCGGCGCCCTTGACGAGGTTGTCGATCGCGGACACCGCGACGACGACGCCGGCGCGCGCGTCGATCGCGAGGCCGACGTGGCACCGGTTCGTGTGGACGACGTCCTTCACCGTCACCTTGTCGGGCGCGAGCACCCGCACGAACGGCTCCCGCGCGTACGCGGCGCGCAGCGCGTCCGCGAGCCCGGCCGGCGGCGCCCCCTCGAGGCGCACCGTCGCGGTGGCGAGGATGCCGCGCCGGATGGGCACGAGGACGGGGGTGAAGGAGATGGGCCCGCACGCCCCGGCGTAGCGCGCCACGGTCTGCTCGATCTCGGGGACGTGCTGGTGCTTGCCGATGCGGTACGCCCGCAGGTCGTCGGAGACCTCGGCGAAGCTGTAGTCCTCGCTCGCCTTCCGGCCGGCGCCGGAGACGCCGGAGAGCCCGGTGACGGCGATGCCGCCCCGCAGCCCGAGCCCGGCCTTCACGAGCGGCGCGAGCGCGAGCGCGATCGCGGTGGCGTAGCACCCCGGGTTCGTGACGAGCCGCGCGCCCCGCAGCTTCTCCCGCGCGAGCTCCGGCAGCCCGTAGCGCGCCTCGGCGAGCAGCGCGGGGGCGGGGTGCGCGAAGCCGTACCACGGCGGGTACGCCGCGGCGTCCTCGAGCCGGAACGCGCCGGAGAGGTCCACCACGCGCGCGCCCTTCGCGAGCAGCTTCGGCGCGAGGTCGGCCGAGACCTCGGCGGGCGTCGCGAGGAACACGAGCTCCGCGTCGGCGGCGCCGGCCTCGGCGAGCGGCCGGTACCGCAGCGTCGCGGCGGGGCCGTCGAGGGGGACCCGGTCGCCCGCGGCCTCGTCCGACCAGCGGTCGGAGTAGAGCGCGGCGAGCTCCAGGTGAGGGTGGCGCGCGAGCAGGCGGGTGAGCTCGAGGCCGGTGTACCCGGAGGCGCCGACGATCGCGGCCGGATGGCTATGCATGAATATGGATAAACATGCATGCCCCCCCGGTTGTCAAGGCGCGCGCGGGGCGCCAGGGACCCGGCCGCGGACCGCTGCGCGCCGCGGGCCGGAAACGACGGAGGGCCGGCGGTCGCTGCCGCCGGCCCTCCGATGCCCAGGAGAGGATTCGAACCTCCACGGTTTTGAGGCCGCCAGACCCTGAATCTGGTGCGTCTACCAGTTCCGCCACCTGGGCGAAGGGCCCCCTCATTAGCCCCCGCCCCGGGAGGTGTCAAGGCACGGCGGGATCCCCAGACGTTTCCTCACGCGCTCGGGGCGCGGCCAGTAGAATCGGCGCCCCGGAGGCTTCCATGCTCGCGACCGTCGCCGCGCTACAGCTGCTCGTCCTCGCCCAGGCGTCCGCGCCGGCGCCGTCCGCGGACGCGCCGCCGGCCGGCGCCGAGGCCACCGCCGCGCCCACCCCCGCGGGCGAGCCGGCGCGCCAGGGCGCGCCGCCCGCCGGTCCGCCGCGCCCGCGACAGGTCTCGCTCCTCGCGGCGGAGCCGCTGCGCGGCGCGAGCGCCGCGCTCGCGTGGGCCGGCTGGTCGTCGCTCGGCGCGTCGTACGCGATCGGCTTCACCGAGCTCGACGACGTCGGCGCGTCGCTCGACTACGACTGGGCGAAGTCGGAGTCGCGGCTCGGGCTCTTCTACCGGCGGCCGTTCGGGACCGCCGGGCCGTTCGACGTGGCCGGGCGCCTCGCGGTCTCCTGGTACGTGAACCTCGGCTCCGACTACGTCTACGACGACAACCACTCCGACCACGGCTTCGAGCTCTCCCCGGCGCTCATCCTCTCGAGGCCGGCGGCGGGCGGCCTGCTCTCCGCGACCGCGGAGGCGCCGATGACCGTGACGACGAAGTACCGCAACGGCTTCCTCTACACGCCGCGGATCGCCGTCGCGTACGAGGTGCCGCTCTACCCGGAGCTCACCGTGGGAGCGCGGGTCGCGGCGGACTACCGCGCGGGCGCGGGAGGGGCCCCGCTGCGCGAGGGCCGCGGCGAGGTGCAGTTCCTCGTGCTGGTCGGGTACCAGGTCCTCTAGACGGCCGCGGGGGCGGCGCGGCTCACCACCGCGTCGTGCACGCGACGGCCTGCGCCCCGGGCCGGACCGGCGCGAGCGGGTCCGGACGCGCCGCCCGAGGCCCGTCACACGCCGCCTCGACTCCCCGGAGCACCTGGAGCATCTCGGACGGCTCGATCGCGGAGGTCACGCGGATCGGCACCTCGCGCCCTCGCCCGTCGATGAAGACGACCGTCGGCATCCCGACGATCCCGTACTTCTCGGTGAGGCGCTCGAACGCCGGCGTGCCTTCCGTCCCGTCCACCTTCACCGCGACGAACCGCGTCGCCTCCTCGCGCACGCGGGGATCGGCCCAGGCGATCCGGTCGAGCTCCTTGCAGGCGACGCACCAGTCCGCCCAGAAGTCGAGGATGACCGGCCGGCCCTCGGCCCGCGCGGCCGCGAGCGCCGCCGCCTCGTCGTGCCGCCAGGCGAGCCCCTCCGCGCCGCGCCGCCGCTCGCGCGCGTCCGCCGCGCCCGAGGCGTAGACGATCGCGGTCACGAGCAGCGCGACCCCGGCGCCCTTCGCGGCGGTGCGGAGGAGCGGCCCGTGGAAGTCGCCGTGGAGGGCCCCCAGGAGCACGCCGGCGGCGGCGACGCCCGCCGCCACGAAGGCGGCACCCTGGCCGGCGCTGAAGAGCGGCCGCGCGGCGGGGACGGCGTTCTTGAGGAAGACGAGGGCCGCCGCGAGGAGGGCGACGCCGAACACCGACTTCACGACGTCCATCCACGGCCCGCTCTTCGGGAGCGAGATGGAGAACGCGCCGATGAGGAAGAAGAGCAGCCCGAGCCCGAGCGCGTACGTGAACATGATCGAGAAGCCGAACGCGACCGAGCCCTTCGCCGCGACGAACGTGAGCGCGGCCGCGAGCACGGGGCCGGTGCACGGCGCGGCGATGATCCCGGAGACGAGCCCCATCGCGAACGCGCCCGCGCGCCCCGCGCCCCCGACGCCGCTGAGCCGGGCCTGCCAGGCGGAGGGGAGCTGCAGCTCGAAGGCGCCGAACATGGAGGCCGCCATCGCGGCGAGGACGAGCGCCACGAACCCGATGACCCACGGGTTCTGCATCACCGTCCCGAACGCCTTCCCGGTCAGCGCCGCGCCGACGCCGAGCGCCGAGTACATCGCGGCGATGCCGAGGACGTACAGGCCGGAGAGCAGCATCGCCTCGCCGCGCGAGCCCGCCTTCCGCGCCCCGAAGATCGAGACGGTGATCGGGATGAGGGGGTAGACGCACGGGGTCAGGCTCGTCGCGATCCCGCCCGCGAAGGCGACCGCGAAGGCGAGGACCGACCCCTCGGCGAGCAACGCCCCGAGCTGCAGATCGGTCGCCGCGCCCGTCGAACCCAGCGAAAGGACGCCCGGGATGTAGGCGACCCCCAGGAAGGTGAGGGCGGCGATCAGGAATCTGCCGGCGAGCGACAATTCTGGAGCCCTTCGTACCAGATCAAAATCCGCTGTAGCGGCACACGCTTGCCAAATGGGACCCGCTTGACCGATCAGCCGTTTTCCTTATACTCGACCCGGGCCGTCCACGTTTAGCCTTCGAGAGCCGCCTCACGTAACGTCAGAGGTTCCGGGCGCGATGAAGATTCCGATCTACCTCGATTACCACGCGACGACCCCGGTGGATCCGCGCGTCCTCGAGGTCATGCTCCCCCATTTCTCCGAGGAGTTCGGGAACGCGGCCTCGAAGAGTCACTCCATGGGGTGGCGCGCCGAGGAGGCCGTCGAGGCGGCCCGGACGGAGGTCGGGCGCCTGATCGGAGCGACCGGGCGGGAGATCGTCTGGACGAGCGGCGCCACGGAGTCGAACAACCTCGCGATCAAGGGCGCCGCCCAGTTCTACCGGGAGAAGGGCCGCCACCTCGTCACCTGCAAGACCGAGCACAAGGCGGTGCTCGACTCGATGCACGCGCTCGAGCGGCAGGGCTTCGAGGTCACCTTCCTCGACGTCGAGCGGGACGGCCGCCTCGACCCCGAGCGCCTCCGGGCGGCGCTGCGGAAGGACACCATCCTCGTCTCGGTGATGCACGCGAACAACGAGTCGGGGGTCGTCCACCCGGTCGAGGAGCTCGGGCGGATCACCCGCGCGGCGGGGGTCCTCTTCCACTGCGACGCGGTCCAGTCGATCGGGAAGATCCCCTTCGACGTGGAGGCGGCGAACGCCGACCTCGTCTCGCTCTCCGCCCACAAGATGTACGGGCCGAAGGGCGTCGGGGCGCTGTACGTCCGCCGCAAGCCGCGCGTCCGCCTCGTCGCGCAGATGGACGGCGGCGGGCACGAGCGCGGCTTCCGCTCCGGGACCCTGAACGTCCCGGGGATCGTCGGGTTCGGCAAGGCCGCCGCGCTCGCGCTCGTCGAGCGCGACGCCGAGGCGGCGCGCATCCTCGCGCTCCGCGAGAAGCTGCGGAAGGGGCTCGCGGCGGGGCTCGACCTCCTCTCCGTGAACGGCAGCCTCGAGCACCGGCTCCCCGGGAACCTCAACGTCTCCTTCGCCTACGTCGAGGGCGAGGCGCTGATGATGGCGATCAAGGACGTGGCGGTGTCGTCGGGCTCGGCCTGCACCTCGGCGTCGCTCGAGCCGTCCTACGTGCTCCGGGCCATGGGCGTCAGCGAGGATCTCGCGCACTCGTCCATCCGCTTCGGCCTCGGCCGGTTCACGACCGAGGAGGAGATCGAGTTCGTGACGCGGCTCGTCGTGGACAAGGTGAAGAAGCTCCGCGACATGTCGCCTCTTTACGAAATGGTGAAGGAAGGCGTGGATCTCTCGCGCATCGAGTGGGCGAACCCCCACTAGCGCGTCGAGGGAGCAGGAAAGGCCAGGGCGATGGCGTACTCCGAGAAGCTGATCGACCACTACGAGAACCCCCGGAACGTCGGGTCGCTCGACAAGAACGACCCGGAGGTCGGGACCGGGCTCGTCGGCGCCCCGGCGTGCGGCGACGTGATGAAGCTGCAGATCCGCGTGAACGGGCAGGGCGTCATCGAGGACGCGAAGTTCAAGACGTTCGGCTGCGGCTCCGCCATCGCCTCGTCGTCGCTCGTCACCGAGTGGGTGAAGGGGAAGACGGTCGAGGAGGCGCTCACGATCAAGAACACGGACGTCGCGAGCGAGCTCAACCTGCCGCCCGTCAAGATCCACTGCTCGGTCCTCGCCGAGGACGCCATCAAGGCCGCCGTGGCCGACTATCACAGGAAGCGCGGGGTCGAGCCCACGGTGCCGGCCGACACGGTGCAGGGCGACCGCGCGGACCTCGTCGCGAAGGGGGTCCTCAAGTCGGGCATCTGAGGAACGGGGCGATGGCGATCGACATCAGCGAAAAGGCCGCGGTCCGGATCCGGACCCTCGCGACGGAGAAGCAGACGCCGAAGGGCGGGCTGCGGCTCGGCGTGAAGGGCGGCGGCTGCTCCGGGCTCTCCTACTTCATCGACTGGGCGACCGAGCCCGCGAAGTTCGACGTCGTGGTCGAGCGGGACGGCGCGCGCGTCTTCGTGGATCCGAAGAGCGCCGTGTTCCTCCAGGGGACCACCGTGGACTGGCAGCAGACGCTCATGCAGACCGGGTTCGTGTTCCGGAACCCGAACGTGAAGAGCGCCTGCGGCTGCGGGGAATCGTTCACCGTCTGATGGCGCCCGTCGGCGCCACGAGCCCGGACCGCGTGACCTGCTGGAGCTGCAGCGCGGCCGACGTGCCGGAGGGGGCCGCCTTCTGCCCCTCGTGCCGCAAGATCCAGCCGCTCCGCCGGAGCGAGGACGACTTCGCCGTGCTCGGGCTCCCCCGCGAGTACGCGCTCCAGCTCCCCGACCTCGAGCGGCGGTTCCGGGACCTCTCCCGCCAGCTCCACCCGGACCGGTTCGCGCGCGCCGCGCCCCGCGAGCGCCGGTTCTCGCTCGACCGCGCCACGCGCCTCAACGACGCCTACCGCGCGCTGAAGGACTGGCGGACGCGGGCGGCCTGCCTCCTGAAGCTCGCCGGGACCGACGTGTTCGTGGAGGGGCGGACCTTCGCCGATCCGGACTTCCTCGAGGAGCAGCTCGAGTGGCGCGAGGACCTCGCCATCGCGATCGCGAACGGCGACGCGGAGCGGCTCGGCCGCATCGCGGTGGACGCGCGCGAGCGGCTGCGCCGGCTGCAGGACGAGGTCGGGCGCCGGTTCGCCGACGAGCGCTGGTTCTCCGACCTGCCGGTGGACATCGCGCGGCGCCTGTCCCGCGCCCGCTACTACGAGAACATCGTCGCCGACGCGGAGCGCGCGAGCGCCGCCGCCCGGCCCGGCTAGGAGCCCCGGATGCCGCGCGCCATCGGGATCGACCTCGGCACCACGAACTCGCTCGTCGCCCACGTCGACGAGCGGAACCGCCCCCGCGTCCTCCCCGCGGACGAGGGGCGGCCGCTCCTCCCCTCCGCGGTCCACTACGCCCGCGACGGCGCGGTGGAGGTCGGCGCGACCGCCAAGCGGCGCGCGCCGGAGCGGCCGCTCGACACGGTCCTCTCGGTGAAGCGGTTCATGGGCCGCGGCCCGAGCGACGTGAAGGCCGAGGACCGGGGCATCTACCGCTTCGACGAGAGCGGCGCGGTCGTGAAGATCGAGGTCGCCGCGGGCGCGCGCGCGGTGTCGCCGATCGAGGTCTCGGCGGAGATCCTGCGGGTGCTGAAGCGGCGCGCGCACGAGGCGCTCGGCGGGGCGCCGGGAGGGTGCGTGATCACCGTCCCGGCCTACTTCGACGACGCCCAGCGGCAGGCGACGAAGGACGCGGGCCGCCTCGCCGGGCTGGACGTGCTGCGGCTCCTCAACGAGCCGACCGCGGCGGCGCTCGCGTACGGCCTCGACAAGCGCATGGAGGGGACCTTCGCGGTGTACGACCTCGGCGGCGGCACGTTCGACGTGTCGCTGCTCCGGCTCCAGGGCGGCGTCTTCGAGGTGCTCTCGACCGGCGGCGACACCCACCTGGGCGGAGACGACTTCGACCGCCTCGTCTCGCGCAAGCTCCTCGCGGAGGGGCTGACCCCCGCGTCCGGGGAGCCGTCGCCGGCGGTGCTGCGCGGCGCGGTGGCCGCGGCCCAGCGCATCCGGGAGGCGCTCTCGAGCGAGGACGCGGTCGAGGCGGACGTCGAGCTGCCGGAGGGGCACCGGCTGCGCGCCCGGCTGACCCGCGCCGAGCTCGAGGCGCTGATCCTGCCGGTGGTCGAGCGGACCACCGGCCCGTGCCGGGACGCCCTGCGCGACGCGGGCTCGCCGCGCGTGGACGGCGTCGTCCTCGTGGGCGGCGCCACGCGCACGCCGCTGGTCCGGCGGCACGTGCGCGCGATCTTCGGGCAGGAGCCGCTCACCGACCTCGACCCCGACACCGTGGTCGCGCTCGGCGCCGCGGTGCAGGCGGACGCGCTCGATCGCGGCGGGCGCGAGGACGTGCTGCTCCTCGACGTGATCCCCCTCTCGCTCGGCGTCGAGATGATGGGCGGCGTGGTGGAGAAGATCATCCTGCGGAACTCGACCATCCCGGCCTCCGCGAACCAGCAGTTCACGACCTACGCCGACGGCCAGACCGGGATCGTGATCCACGTCGTGCAGGGGGAGCGCGAGCTCGCCCGCGACTGCCGCTCCCTCGCCCGGTTCACGCTGAAGGGCATCCCGCCGATGCCGGCCGGGATCGCGCGCGTCGAGATCACCTACGCCGTCGACGCCGACGGGATCCTGCGGGTGTCGGCGCGCGAGCTCACGACCGGCCTCGAGCAGAAGATCCAGGTGAAGCCGACCTACGGCCTGGCCGAGGACGAGATCGAGCGGATGCTCGTGGAGAGCATCGAGCACGCCGAGGACGACGTGACGGAGCGCTTCGTGCGCGAGTGGCGCGTCGAGGGCGACCGGATCCTCGCCTCGCTCGAGTCGGCCTTCAGGCTGGACGGGGAGCTCGTGTCCGCGGAGGAGCGCCGGGCGGTCGAGGAGCGGATGCGCGGGCTGCGCGACGCGATGGCCGGCACCGACTACCTGGCCGTGAAGGCCTGGATCGAGTCGGTGGACGCGGCGTCGAAGGAGTTCGCCGAGCGCCGCATGAACAAGCACGTGGCGAAGGCGATGGCGGGCCACCGGGTGGACGAGTTCGCCGGCGGCCGCGTCGAGTACCCGCGGGTCACGGGGTCCAAGGAGGACGACCTGGAGAACCCGGACCCGTGAGCGCGGGGGCGCCGCCATGCCGAAGGTGACGTTCGAGCCGGAGGGGAGGAGCGCGGAGGTCCCGCGCGGCACGTCGCTCCTCGAGGCGGCCGACGCCGCCGGGGTGGACCTCCCCTCGAACTGCGGGGGCGTGTGCGCCTGCACGACCTGCCACGTCTGGATCGAGGCGGGGCTCGGGTCGCTCTCGGAGATCGAGGACCGCGAGGACGACAAGCTCCAGGAGGCGGCGGGGCTCTCGGCCCACTCGCGCCTCGCCTGCCAGGCGCGGGTCGGGAGCCGGGGACGTGGTCGTCCGGAACCCCGGGAACAGGATCAAGGCATGAGCGGAGAGCGGTCGTGAGGTGGACGGACGTGCGCGAGATCGCGATCGCCCTCGCGGAGGCGCACCCCGGCGTCGCCCCCCTGTCCGTCCGGTTCACGGACCTGCACCGCTGGGTGCGCGAGCTGCCGGGGTTCGACGACGATCCCGCGAAGTCGAACGAGAAGGTGCTGGAGGCGATCCAGATGACCTGGCTCGACGAAATCGACTAGCTACCCCGCCAGCAGCTCGCGCAGCGCCTGTCGCAGCTGCCGGCCGCCGAACGGCTTCGCGATCCAGGGCACGCCGGACGCGGACAGGCGATCCGCGACGGCCGCGGACGCGCCGCCGCTCACCAGGAGGACGTGCTCGGCGAGCTCCGGCGCCCGGCGCCGGAGCTCCTCCACGAAGTCGAGCCCGTTCGGCCCCTCCATCGTGACGTCGCAGAGCACCGCGTCGTAGCGGCGCCCCCCGATGCGCGCGAGCGCGTCCGCGGCCCCCGACGCGGCGTCGACCTCGAACTCCGCGGCGAGCTGGCGCCGGACCGTCGCCGCGACCAGGGGCTCGTCGTCGACGACGAGCAGCCTGCGCCGCGTGCGGCCCCCGCGCTCCTCGCGTCGCGGCGCGTCGGCGGGCCGCGCCGCCGGGAGCACCACGGTGAAGGTCGTCCCGGTCCCCACCTCGCTCGACACCTGGAGGCTGCCGCCGAGCGCAGTGACGATGTTGTGGCACACCCACAGGCCGAGGCCGGTGCCGAGGCCCGCGGGCTTCGTCGTGAAGAACGGGTCGAAGATCCGCGGAAGGTTCTCGGGGGCGATGCCCGCGCCGCTGTCGGAGACGGTGATGCTCACCTTCCCGTCGTCTCGCCGGGCCGCCGCGAGCCGGATGACGTGGGCGGCCGGGTTCCCGTCGGGGATGGCGTGCGCGGCGTTCACGATCAGGTTCACGAACACCTGCCCGAGCCGGCCCTCGCTCCCCCGCACCGGCGGGACGTCGCCGACGTCCCAGACGAGCCGCGCGCGGGTCCTCACCTCGTTCGAGGTGAGGTGGGCCGCGTACTCGAGCAGCTTCCGCACGTCCACCGCGCCGGAGCCCGGATCGTCCGGGCGCGCCATCGTCCGCAGGTCGCGCACGATGACGCGCATCCGCTCCGCGCCCTCGAGCGCGTCGTCGAGCGCGTGCAGCGCCTCGTCCCACTCGTCCGCGTCCACCGGCGCGCCGCGGAGCCTGCGCAGGCTGTCCGCCACCAGCTCCACGTTCGAGAGCACGAACGTCAGCGGGTTGTTCAGCTCGTGCGCGACCCCCGCCGCGAGCGTGCCGATCGAGGCGAGCCGCTCCGCGCCGGCGAGCCGGGCGCGCGCCTGCGTCCGCTCCGTGAGATCGCGGCCGATCGCGACGCGCACCGGCTTCCCCCACATCTCGATGGAGATCGCGAGGAACTCGGCCGTCAGCCAGCTCCCGTCCCCCGCGCGGACCCGCAGCTCGCGTGGCGGCAGCGGCTCCGTGCCCTGGAGGTACGGCGCGACCGCGGCGTAGTCGTCCGGGTGAAGCCAGGCGTCGGCGCTCGAGCCCTCGACCTCCTCCGCGCGCCGGCCCAGCGCCGTCCGCATCGCCGGGTTCGCGTAGACGATGCGCCCCTTCTCGTGGATGAGGACGAGGTCGGGGACGCTCTCGACCAGCTGCCGGAAGCTCGCCTCGATGCTCCGCGCCGAGTCGAGCGCCACCTGGCGCGAGCGCTCGGCGGCGCGCTGGTCGGTCACGTCCAGGATCGCCCCGGTGATCCCGGCGACCTTCCCGGCGGCGTCGTGGAGCGCGGCCTTGTGGAAGATGACGTCCCGCCGCGTGCCGTCGGGCCACTGGACCCGGGTCTCGTAGATCTGCGTGCCCCCGGACCGGAGCAGCGCCTCGTCGGCCGCCCGGTACGTCTCGGCGAGGTCGGCCGGCGCGACGTCGAACACGGTCTTGCCGAGGAGCCGCGCGCGCGGGATCCCGAGATAGCGCTCGAAGGCCGCGTTGAACCCGAGGTACGCGCCCGCCGCGTCCTTGAAGAAGATGGGCACGGGGAGCGCGTCCAGCACCGCCTGGAGCCGGTGCGCCTCGTCCTCGCGAGGGCCTGGCCCCGTGCTCGGCCTGGCCCGGACGATCGGCGGAAACGTCCAACCTCGCGCTCCGATCTCCCCTGGAGGCCATCCTACTCCCGTCTCCGCGCGCGGCGTAGGGGGTGGGCCGCGCGGGCGCGAGCCCGGGGCCAGGGCGCCGCATCAGCCGGTCCACCTCAGGATCTGCGGGGCGATCCGCGGGAGCGGCAGGACCTCGTCCACGCCCCCCCGGCCGATCGCCTCCTTGGGCATCCCGAACACCACGCAGGTCGCCTCGTCCTGCGCGATCGTCTTCGCGCCGGCGGCGTGCATCTCGGCGAGACCGTCCGCGCCGTCGTCCCCCATCCCCGTGAGGATGACCCCGACCGCGTTCGGCCCCGCCGCCTGCGCGGCGGAGCGGAAGAGGACGTTGACGCTCGGCCGGTGGAGCGACACCGGCGGGCCGTCCAGCACGTCCACGAAGTAGAGCGCGCCGGAGCGGCGGACCGCGAGGTGGCGGTTGCCGGGCGCGACGAGCGCGCGGCCCGAGACGAGGCGGTCGTTCGACGCGGCCTCCTTGACCTCGATGCGGCAGGCCTGGTCGAGCCGCTTCGCGAACTGCGCCGTGAACACCTCCGGCATGTGCTGCACGATCGCGATCCCGGGCGCGTCGGGCGGCATCGCCTCGAGCAGCTGCCGGAGCGCCTCGGTCCCGCCGGTCGAGGCTCCGACCACGACCACCTTGTGCGTCGTCTCCCGGATGACCCGCTCCTGCCGCGGCAGCACCGCGTCGGCCCGCAGCTTCGCCACGGTCGGCAGGCGCGCGGGCGGACGGCGCACCCGCGCCTGCGACGCCGCGCGGACCACGTCGACGATCCGGCGCGCCGAGTCCTCGAGGAAGCCCTTCACGCCGAGGCGCGGCTTGGCGACGACGTCGACCGCGCCCTGCTCGAGCGCGTGGAGCGCGATCTCGGTCCCCGGCCCGGCGAGGCCGGAGCAGACCACGACCGGCAGGGGCCGCTCCGCCATCAGCTTCTGGAGGAAGGTGAGCCCGTCCATCCGCGGCATCTCGATGTCGAGCACCACCACGTCGGGCCGCTCGCGGGCCATCTTCTGCATCGCGATGATCGGGTCGCTCGCGGTGCTCACGAGCATCCCGGCGTGCCCCAGGATCAGCGAGAGGGCCTGCCGCACCACCGCGGAGTCGTCGACGACGAGGACGCGCACGGGCATGGACGTCAGCCCTTCCCGGCGCGAGCGACCGGCTGGTAGACGGTCGGGAGGGCCGGGCGCGCGGCGGTGGTGAACCCTCCCAGGCTCTCGGCGTGGCCGAGGAACAGGTAGCCACGCGGGTCGAGCCGCTCGAGGAGCCGCTCGACCACCGTGATCTTCGCCCGCCGCTCGAAGTAGATGAGGACGTTGCGGCAGAAGACGAGATCGAAGGGGGGACCGCCCGGCCAGTCGTCCCCGACGAGGTTCACGCGCGCGAAGCGGACGACCGCGCGGATCTCGGGGCCGGCCTTCATGAGCCCGTCCTGCGCCCCGAACCCCCGCAGCATGAACGTCTTGAGATGGGGCTCGGGGATCTCGCTCGCCTTCTCGATCGGCCAGACGCCCGCGGCGGCGCGCTCCAGGACCTTCGTCGAGAGGTCGCTCGCGAGGACGTCGAGCTCCCAGCCGGTCGGGAACGCGGAGAGCAGCATCATCGCGAGCGTGTACGGCTCCTCCCCGGTCGAGCACGCCGCGCTCCAGGCGCGGACGCGGCGCGGCCGGAGCCCCGCCTCCGCCTCCTCGCGCCAGGCGGGGAACACCCGCTCGGCGAGGAAGTCGAAGTGCCGCGGCTCGCGGAAGAAGTGGGTCTCGTTCGTGCAGATCGCGTCGATCATCCGGATCTGCTCCGCCTCGTCGTCCACCACCCGGTCGTAGTAGTCGCCGTACGAGTCGAGCTCGAGCTCCCGCAGCCGCTTCGCGAGCCGCCCGACGAGGAGCGCCTTCTTGACCGGGGCGAGCCAGATGCCGGCCTCCTCGTGGATCAGCGCCTGGAAGCGCAGGAAGTCGCGGTCGGACACCGCGAGCGCCGCGGGGATCCCGGGCGCGGTCGCGCCCTGGTCCCGCCGCCGCCGCCCCGCACCGTCGCGTTCGTCCACGCGTGCCTCAGGATCGGGCGGCGGGCTCCGCGGCCCGCGCCGCGTCGGTCACCACGCCCGCCGCGGCGGCGACCTCGCGCGCGAGCTCCCGCTCGTCGGCCGAGATCACGCGGTCGAGGTCGAGCAGGAGCACGAAGCGCTTGCCGATCTTCCCGACGCCGAGGAGGAAGTCGACCTTCACCTGCGTCCCGAAGGCGGGCGCCGCCTCGACGTCCTCGTTCCCGAGCTCGATCACCTCCTGGACCGAGTCGGCGAGGACGCCGACGACCGTCGGGGCGCCCTCGACGAGCGCCTCGACGATGAGGATGCAGGTCAGCTTGGTGGGCGCCGTCTCGCCGAGCCCGAACTTGGCCGCGAGGTCGATCACCGGCACCACCTGGCCGCGCAGGTTGATGATGCCGCGGACGGAGCGCGGCGTGGACGGCACGCGCGTCGTCTCCTCGTACTGCAGGATCTCCTTCACCTTCAGGATCCCGACCGCGTACTCGGTCTCGCGCAGCGAGAAGGAGAGGTACTGCACGCGGACCGCCTCGTCGTTCGCTCCCATGGCGTCTCCCTTCCTCGAATGCCGCTAGGCGGCGGCCGCCGGGTCCCGGGTCGTCGCGCGCCGCAGCGCCTCGCGCAGGAGCCCGGCCACGTCCAGGATCAGGGCCACCCGGCCGTTGCCGAGGATCGACGAGCCCGCGACGCCCGGGATCCCCTTGAACATCGCGCCGAGCGGCTTCACCACCGTCGAGCTCTCGCCGTGGAGCGCGTCCACGACGAGCCCGGCCGTCTGCGCGCCGTGCTGGACCACGACCACGTTCTCGCGGGCCGGCCGGTCGCCGCCGAGCCCGAAGTGCTCGCGCAGGCGCACGAACGGGACCGGCTTCCCGCGCAGGTAGATGACCCCGAACGCGCCCGCCGCGGCGGTGTCGGACGCCGGCAGCTCCAGGCACTCGATCACCGCGTCGAGCGGCAGGATGTAGGCCTCGTCGCCGATGCCGACCTTGAAGCCCTGGATGATCGCGAGCGTCAGGGGCACCCGGATCGTGACGGCGGTCCCGCGCCCGTCCTCGCTCTCGATGGCGACGGAGCCGCGGAGCGCCTCCACGTTTCGGCGCACGACGTCCATGCCCACGCCGCGCCCCGAGAGCTCGGTGATCCGCTCGGCGGTGGAGAAGCCCGGCTCGAACACGATGCGCGCGAGGTCCTCGTTCGAGAGGCGCCCCGCCTCGGCGGCGAGGCCCATCGCGACCGCCTTCTCGGCGATCCGCTTCCGGTCGAGGCCCGCGCCGTCGTCGATCACCTGGATCACCATCGACCCCGCCTCGTGGAAGGCGCGGAGCACGAGCTTGCCGATCGGGTCCTTGCCCGCGGCGAGGCGCGCCTCCGGGCGCTCGATCCCGTGGTCGAGCGCGTTCCGGACCATGTGCGTGAGCGGGTCGCGGACGTACTCGACCACGGCGGTGTCCACCTCCACCTCCTCGCCCTCGACGACGAGGCGCGCCTGCTTCCCCTGCGAGGTCGCCACGTCCCGCACGGTGCGCACGTGCTGGTGGAAGCTCGGGCCGATCGGGACCATGCGGGCCTTCATGATCAGCTCCTGCAGGTCCAGGTAGAGCCGATCGGTCTCCCGGTGCGCCTCCAGCAGCTCCGCGTGCGACGCGGTCCCCCGCTCGAGCATCTCCGCGAGCCGGCCGCGCGCGATCGCGATCTCGCCGGAGAGGTCGATCATCCGGTCGAGCTTGCCGACGTCCACCCGGAGCGAGCGCCCGCTCCCGGCGGGCTGCTGCGGGGTCGGCCCCTCGTCGACGGCCGCGAACGCCGCCGGCGGGGGAGGGGGTGCGCCGGGGGCGACGGCGAGGCCGCTCGCGGCCGCCTCGGCGAGCCGCCGCCGGAACGCGACGACGACGTCGGAGGCGGTCGTGCCGCCGCCGGCCGCGTCCGTCATGGCGCTGCGGAGCACGTCCACCGATCGGAGCAGGAGCGTCACCACCGTGTCGCTCACCGCGAGCGTCCGCTTGCGCAGGCGCTCGAGGACGTCCTCGAGGTCGTGCGCGAGCTCCCGCACCGGGTCGAACCCGACGAGGCCGGCCGCGCCCTTCAGCGTGTGCGCGTCGCGGAAGAGCCCGTGCAGCAGCTGGTCGTCGTTGGGCCGCGCCTCGAGCGCGACGAGCGCCTGCTCCATGTGGACGAAGGTCTCCTCCGCCTCCACGAGGAAGGTCTGGAGCAGCGCCTCGCGATCGATCTCGAACTCGTCCATGCGCCTCTCAGAGCTGGCGGACCCAGGCGGTCCCGTCGTCGGCGAAGAAGACGAGCTTGCGGCCGCGGCCCCCGCCGACGTCCTGATCGAGCACCGGGATGCGCGCGTCCTCGAGGAGCCGCAGCGCGAGCAGGGCGTTCTCCTCGCCGAGGCGGCGGCCCCGCGACATCGCGGCGATGACGCTCGCCCCCCCGAACACCTTCGCGACGAGCGCCCCGCGCGAAGCCCCCGCGCGCAGCACCGCCTCGACGAGCTGCGGGACGGCGACCGTGCCGAAGCGCGGCGAGCGGTCCCGCTCGACGTGGTGCGGGAGGAGGAAGTGGTTCATGCCCCCGACCTTCGCGATGGGGTCGAACAGGCACACCGCGACGCACGACCCGAGCACCGTCGTGATGGCCGTCGGCGTCGAGGACGCGTGGAGCTGGCCGGCGTGCAGGTAGAACGGCGCGCGGTTGCCCACGTCCGGCGACCGGACGCCCTCGGTCGGCATGGCGGCGGCGGGAGGCGTCACGGCTCAGGCGGGCCGGAGCTCGCGGGCGGCGCGGAGGTCGAGCGCGACGCCGGCGTGCGCGGAGAGGAGCTCGAAGAGCGCCTGGTCGGTCTCGCCCAGCACCGGCTTGTGCCCGAGGAGGCGGAACACGACGACCACCCCGGCGACGCGATCGCCGACCCGCAGCGGGATGCACGCGGTGAGGTTCTCCTCCCCCACCGCTCGCCGCGCGTCGCGCCCGGAGAGGAAGAGCTCCCCGGCGGCCGCGCGGCCGATCGCGCCGCGGTCGGCCGGCAGCTCGCGCCAGGGCTCCGGGTCGATGCCGAACGACTGGACGAGGACGAGCTTGTCGCCGCGGCGCTCGAACACCGCGAGCTCCTCCGATCCCACGACGTTGATGACGATCTCCTGCAGCGCGGAGAGCGTCTCGCCCCGGGAGAGCCCGCCGTGGATCCGCTCGAGGGCGACGTAGAGCTGCGCGAGCTCGGTGCTCTTCTCCTGGATCGCGACGTACTCGTCGCAGACGCGCTGGTTCTCGGCCTCGATCTCGGCGAGGCGCGCGCGGAGCCGCTCGCGCTCCTCGTGGGCGTGCGCGACGGCCTCGCGCGCGAGCGCGAGCTCGGCGGTGAGCCGCCGCTTCTCGAGGTCGACCGGGTCCGCGCCCGGGGCCGGGGTGGACCGGGACTCCGCCTCCACGGGACCGCGCGTGTCGGCCGAGAGCCGCTCGCGCTCCGCCTTGAGGGAGGACATGAGCTCGCGGAGCTTGTCGTTCACCTTCTGGAGGTCGCGGCCGTGGCGCTCGCCCGAGGCGGTCGCGTCCGTGGCGGGCTTGCGAAGGTCGGACATGGGCTCTCCGCTACTGCCCGAGGCAGCTGCGCACCTTCGCGAGCAGCTCGAGGCCGTTGATGGGCTTCGTGACGTAGTCGTTGCAGCCGCTCGAGTACCCGGTCTCGACGCTCGCGAGCTCGCCGCGCGTCGTCACCATGATGACCGGGATCCCCTTCGTGTCGTCCTGCTCGCGCAGCCGGCGGCAGGCCTCGAAGCCGTCCATCCGCGGCATGACGACGTCCATGAGGATCAGGTCGGGCTTCTCCGAGACCGCCTTCTCGACGCCTTCCTGGCCGTCCCGGGCGGTCACCACGTCGTATTCGCTCTTGGACAGGATCATCCGCTCCATCAGGAGCACCGTCGACGAGTCGTCCACGAGCAGGATCTTCTTCCGGTCCATAGAGTTGTGGCCTCCGCCTTCGGTCGTACGGCTGCAAGGCAGGAGCCACGGTAGGCCTCGGAAAAGCCCTGTCGTCAAGAACACGCCCACGCTTCGGGCGCGGGTTTCGTCTGACCCGGGGTGCGCGGGACCGCGGCAGCAGTCGTTCCAGACCCACGACCCCTGCGCGGTCGTGCGCACCGCGGACACGCGGGCGCGGGTCGTCCCTCCTCCCACCTGCAACACCGCGGATCCCGAGGGGTGAGGTCCGGCCCGGCCGATGCTCTCCCGCGCGGCCATGATCGCGCTCGCCCTCGCCCTCGCCTCGGTGGGCTCCCTCGCCCTCGCCGCTCCCCACGCGCCGCGCCCCGAGCCGTCCGGCGACGCGGTGCGCGCGGGCGAGCGCGAGGCGCTCCGCGCGCTCGCGGCGGTCGCCGCCGGCGAGCCCGGGATCCTCGAGGTGCAGGAGGCGGCCGCGCGCGCCGCGGATCGGCAGGTCTCCGGGTCCGAGGGCTTCTCGCGGCGCGCGCGCGTCGCGGCGCTGCTCCCGCGCCTCACCGTGGAGGTCCGGCGGACGAGCGGAGCTATCGCGTGGTCGGGCTGCAGGGGGCCGGGGAGGTGGACTACCAGCACCTCGCGCCCGGGTCGGCGCTGGTCGTGCGAGCCACCTGGGAGCTCGGGGAGCTCGTCGCGGCCCGCGGGGAGCTCGTCGCGGCGGGGGCCGAGGCCGAGCGCGCGCGCCGCCGCGCCGAGGCGGTGCGGCGCGCGACGGTCGTGTTCTACGAGCGCCGTCGCGAGCAGCTCGGGCTCCTGCTCGCGCCTCCGCAGGACGCGCTCGCGCGCGCGGAGGCCGAGCTGCTCGTCGACCGGCTCGGCGCGGAGCTGGACGCGCTCACGGGCGGCCTGGTCTCGGGGAGGCGGCGATGAGGTCCGCCGCCGCCCTCGCCCTCGCGCTCGCCTGCGGCGTCCCCGCTCCGGCGCCGCTCCCCCGGATCGCCGGCGCGTCCCCGACCGGGAAGGGCGTCCGCGTCGGCACGCTCGCGGAGGTGCGGTTCGACGCCCCGGTCGATCCGGACGGGCTCCTCGACGGCCGCCGGCTCGTGCTCGTCGAGTCCTCCGCGCTCCGGGCCGCGGTCCTCGCCGTCGAGAGCGAGCCCGGCGCCCGGGAGGTCGGGATCGCGACGAGCGCGGCGCTCGAGGACGGGGGGCGGCGGGTCGTCCTCCGCCCCGCGGCGCCGCTGCGCGCGTACACCGGACACGCGCTCGTGCTGTCGTCGCGGGTGTTCGCGGCGGACGGCCGCCCCATCGTCGATCCCGAGGGCCGGCGGCGGACCTACGTCGCCGCGTTCGAGACGGGAGCGCCCGACGGTCCGCCGCCCCTCCCGGTGCTCACGGAGGTCCGCGCGGACGCGGAGACGCCGGAGGCGGGCGGCGAGTACGTGGAGGTGGCGAACCTCGGAGCGGGCGCGCTCGAGCTCGCGGGCTGGCGGCTCGGGAAGCGGAGCGCGACCGGAGCGCTCTCGTGGTGCACGATCGCGGCGGTGGACGCGGTCGGTCGCGTCGCGCCGGGCGGCGTCGCGCTCGTCGCCGGCGGGGCGTGGGACGGCCGCTACGCGCTCCCCGCCGGCGTGGCGGTGCTCCCGTGCGGCGCGACCGCGCTGCTCGGCGGGATCGCGAACGACCGGCCCCCCGCGATCCTCCTCGCCGACCCGACCGGCCTCGTGGTCGCGACGATCGGCGAGCGGGGCGGGCTCACCTGCCCGGTGGCGCTGGAGCTCGTCGATCCCGGCGCCGGGGACGCGCCGTCGAACCTCGCCTGCACCGGCGGCAGCCCGGGGGTGCCCTGACCAACCGCCGGGGAGCGTGGCGAGCGCAGGGGGCGGCCGAGAGGCTGCCCGCGAGCGAGTGTCCCCCGCTTCAACCGTTGTCGGAGATCCACTTACCCAGGAACTCGTCCTTGGAGATGAAGCCGTCGGCGCCGCACTCGGCCACGAGCTTCTTCATCTTCTCCTTGTCCTCGCCGGAGCAGAAGATGACCTTGATCGACTTGAACATGTCGTTCTTCTTCACGAACCGGCAGAACTGGCCGCCGTCGACCTTCGGCATGTTGAAGTCGAGGAGGATGAGGTCGGGGCGGGTCTGGCGCTTCAGGATGATCGAGGTCGCCTTCTCCGCGTCCGGGGCGTACTGGATCTCGAACCCCTTCGCCTCGAGCTCCTCCCGCAGCAGCCGCGCGACGATCTCCGAGTCGTCCACGATGAGGACGCGGCGGCGCGCCTCGAGCGCGGCGGTGAGGCGCTTGCCCAGCTCGTCGGCCGGTGAGAGCGCGACCGCGCCGTCGAGCCCGAGCTCGCCCGCGAGCCGCCGGAGCTCGTCGGGAGCGCCGTCCGCCGCGAGCAGCGCCTTGCCGCGGAACCCGCGCTCGCGCAGGAGGGCGGGCGCCTGCTTCGCGCGGGCGGCGTCCACGAGCAGGACGGCCGCGCCGGCGCTCTCGGCCGCGAGGCGCGAGGGCTCGCGATCCATGGCGACCTGGTGGCCCGCCGCCTCGAGGGCCATCCCGGTCAGCTGGAGGACGATCTCGCTGTCGCAGCAGATGAGGACCTTCAAGCACCTACCCTCGTCCGAGTCCCGCCACGGCCGAACCGCTCGGCTCCGGCGGGCGTCACCGACGCCATGACGATACCATCGCTTGCTCGCGCGTAGGAGCCTCGCGGATAATCCCTGGGCAATGTCCGATCCGAGATCAGAGTCGCGCGGGGACACGGCGTCACGGGCGAGCGCACCGGACGTGTGGTTCTTCTGCCTGCGGCTCATCGGCGGGCGCTACGCCTTCGAGGCGCCGCTCGTCGTGGAGGTCGTCCGGCTCGGCCCGCTCACTCGGCTGCCCGCCGCGCCCTCGTTCCTCCCCGGCGTGTTCACCCACCGCGGAGAGGTGCTGCCGGTGCTCGACATCGGCCAGCTCGTCGGGCAGCCGCCGATCCCCATCCGCGCGAGCACGCGCGCGGCGATCGTCCACTGCGGTCCGTGGAAGGTCGCGGTGGTGAGCGAGGGCGTCGAGGGGCTCGTCTCGATCCGGCGCAAGGATCTCGAGCCTCCGCCGTCCGAGTCGTCCGGGGTCGCCGTGTTCCTCTCCGCGGTCGGGCGTGACGCGCAGGGACCGGTCGCGATCCTCGACCTGCCGCGCCTCGTGGAGACCGCGCGCGCGCGGGCGGTCCCCGCGGGGAGCGCCGCCGCGTGATCGACCCGACCAGCGAGATCCTGATGTTCCAGGTCGGGCCGCGCGTCTTCGCGTCGGTCGTCCACGACGCGGTGCGGATCGGGAACCTCCGGGAGGTGGCCCCCGCCGACGTCGTCGTGGACACCGCCCTCGGGTTCCCGTTCGCGCGGGAGCGCGGCATCGTGGTCGCGGGCGACGACGGCGCGAGCGAGCGGACCCTCGTCATCGACCAGGTGATCGGGATCCGCAGCATCCCCGAGGTCGACGTGCACCCGCTGCCCGCCTTCGCCGCCGCCTGCGTGACGTCCGGGGCGGTGACCGGCTACGTGATCGTCGACGAGTCGCCCATGCTCCTCGTCGACCTGCCCACCCTCGTGCGCGAGCGCTCCGGCGCCTCCCCGCCCGAGCCGACCCACCCCGAGAGGCCATGACGATGCGCAACGCCCAGCTCGATGCGAAGAAGGTCCCGAAGAAGCCGGCGGCCGCGAAGAAGAAGAACGGGACGGCCGCGGGCGGCGCCGACCAGATCGTGGAGGTGCTCCGGGCGTTCTCCGTCGGACAGTACGGCGGTCGCCTCGACCTCGCCGCGTTCGAGGGGGGACCGCTCCAGGACGTCGCGAGGGCGGTGAACGCGACCGCCGATCACGTCGAGGCCGAGATCCGGGAGGCGCGCCAGCGGATCGAGCTCGTCTCCGCGGGGGTGGACGAGGCGATCGAGGCGATGGTCAAGCTCGTGATCGAGGGCGACCTCACCGGCTCGCTCCGCCTCGGCGTCGACGACTCGGCGCTCGCGCCGCTCATCGGCGGCGTCGGGCAGGTGATGGAGACCCTGAAGAAGTTCGTGAACGAGATCCGCGAGGCCGCGCTCCAGCTCTCGACGAGCTCGGCCGAGGTGCTCGCGGCGGCGACGCAGAACGAGTCCTCGACGAGCGCGCAGGCGTCCGCCATCCACGAGACGACCGCCACGATGGAGGAGCTCAAGGGCGCGTCCCACCAGATCGCCGAGAACGCGCAGATGGTGGCGGCGATCGCGGAGCAGACCCTCTCCGGCGGCCGCCAGGGCGAGGGCGCGATCAAGGCGTTCATGGAGTCGATGGAGAAGGTGCGGCACAACGCGATCGAGGTGGACGACGCGATCGCGAAGCTGTCGAAGCGCGTCGAGCGCATCGGCACGGTGGTCGAGGTGATCGACGAGATCGCGGACCGGTCCGACCTCCTCGCGCTGAACGCCGCCCTCGAGGGCGCGAAGGCGGGCGAGACGGGGCGCGGGTTCTCGATCGTCGCCGCCGAGATGCGCCGGCTGGCCGAGAACGTCATGGAGTCCACGAAGGAGATCAAGAACCTCATCACCGAGATCCGGGAGGCGACCCACGCCGCGAAGGAGGCGTCCGACGGCAACAAGCGCGAGGCCTCCGAGGGCGAGAAGCTCGGCGCGAACGCGATGCAGAACGTCTCGGGCATCCTCGCCGGGATCCAGGAGACCAGCGACGCGTCGCGGGTGATCCACCTCGCCACCCAGCAGCAGCGGACCGCGACCGAGCAGGTCGTCCAGTCGATGTCGGAGATCGAGGAGGTCACGCGGCACGCGCAGGCCGGGTCCAAGCAGGCCACCGGCGCCGCCGCGGAGCTGACGAGCCTCGCCGAGCGGCTCGCGGCGCTCGTGAAGCGGTTCAAGGTGGAGTGACGCGGGCCCGACCTCGAGCTCGGACCGGCCATGGGCGTCTCCGAAGAGATCCGCCAGAAGCTCCTCCCGAGGTTCCGCGAGACCACCGCGGACCGAGTGGAGAAGATCTCGGCCGCGCTGCTCGAGCTCGAGCGTGGCGCGGCGACGCCGGAGGTCTCCGACGAGCTCGCCCGCGAGCTGCACACGCTGAAGGGCGAGGCCCGGATGATGGGCTTCGTCGGGATCTCGTCCATCGTGCACGCGGCCGAGGACCTCCTGAAGGCCCTCCCGGCCGGAAAGCCGGGGGACCGGCTCGACGCGCTCCTCAAGGCCTGCGACCAGATCGTCCCGCTGCTCGGCGCGCCGGCGGACGGCGGCGAGGCGGCCGCGAAGCTCTCCGCGGCGCTGCGCGAGCTCATCGGGGGGACGCCGCCCCCGATCGCGGCGAAGCCGCCCGCCGCGCCGGCCCCGCCGGCCGCGGTCCCCTCCGCGGCGGCGCCCGCGGAGAAGGCGACGGTGACGGGCGAGCACGAGACCGTGAAGGCCGAGCTCGGCGCGAAGCCCACCGCCTCGATCCGGGTCGACGTCGACCGGCTCGACGAGATCGGCGCGCTCGCGGGGGACGTGCTCGTGGAGGGCGCGCGCTCGCTCCGCCGCTCCCGCGACCTGAACGCGCTGTTCGGGCGCTGGGCGCGTCTCTCCGACCGGATCATCGCGCTCGCGGAGAAGCTCCGCGACAGCCGCGCGACGAAGCTCGCCGAGCAGGTCGAGGGTGACGTCCACCTGCTCCGCTCCGACACCTTCCGCTTCGTCCGCGCGCAGACCGAGGCCGCGTCGTCGGCGCAGGCCCAGTTCGGCGTGCTCGCCGAGCGCATCGGGAACGCGCGGCTCATCCCGCTCTCCGGGGTCCTCGGCGGCTTCCCCCGCGCGGCGCGCGACATGGCGCGCGAGCAGGGCAAGGAGGTCGAGTGCGTCGTCCGCGGCGCCGAGACCGGCGTGGACAAGGCCATCCTGCTCTCGCTCAACGACCCGCTCGTCCACCTCGTCCGCAACTGCGTCGACCACGGGATCGAGACCCCGGAGGAGCGGGCCGCCGCCGGCAAGCCGCGCATCGGCAAGATCGTCCTGTCCGCCCGCACCGACGGGGACCTGCTCGCCATCACCGTCGAGGACGACGGGCGCGGCATCAACCCGCAGAAGGTCCGGGCCGCCGCGCTGAAGAAGGGGATCGTCGGCGAGCAGCAGGCGGCGAGCCTCTCGGCGCGCGCCGCGCTCGACCTCGTCTTCATGGCCGGCTTCTCGACCCGCGAGCACGCGGGGGAGACCAGCGGGCGCGGCGTCGGGCTCGACGTCGTCCGCAAGCGGATGACCGGGATCGGGGGCTCGGTCTCGGTCGAGTCGGAGCCGGGGAAGGGCGCGCGCTTCCTGCTGCGGATGCCGCAGTCGCTCTCCCTGATGAAGGTGCTCCTCGTCCGGATCGACGACGACGTCTACGGGCTCCCGGCGGTGGACGTGGACAGCGTGGGGCGCCTCGACCCGAAGGACATCACCGAGGTGGCCGGGATCCGGGCGGTGCGCTACCGGGGACGGCTCATGCCGGTCGTCGCCCTCGGGCCGCTCCTCTCGCTCAACGGCGGGCCCCGCACCAAGCGGCCGCTCGTCGCGCACGTGGTGCACGGGTCGGAGGGCGCGGCGGTGGTGGTCGACGGCCTCTTCGGCGAGCGCGAGGTCGCGGTGAAGGCGCCGGGCGCGTTCCTCAAGGGGATGCGGTTCGTCACCGGCGCGGCCGCCCTCGAGGACGGCCGGGTCGCGCTCCTGCTCTCCACCCCGGACATCGTGCTCGCGGCCCGGCGCCTCGCGGCGCCCGCGGCGAGCCGCGGCGGGGATCGCAAGCGGCTGCGGATCCTGCTCGTGGACGACAGCGCGATCGCGCGCGAGGCGGAGGCGGCGCTGCTCCGCTCCCTCGGCCACGAGGTCGACGAGGCGGTGGACGGCGAGGACGGCTGGCAGAAGCTGCAGTCGGGCGCGTACAACCTCCTCGTGTCCGACGTGCAGATGCCGGTGCTCGACGGCATCGACCTGACCCGCCGCGTGAAGGCGACCCCGCGGTTCGTCAAGCTGCCGATCGTCATCCTCTCGTCCCTCTCGGCCCCCGAGGAGCGGCGCCGCGGGGTCGACGCGGGAGCCGACGCCTACCTGGTGAAGGGCGAGCTCGAGGCGGAGAGCTTCGCCTCGACGCTCGAGCGCCTCACCGGGGTCGGCTCGTGAGCGCTCGGGCTCGACCGGCCGATCCGCGTCCTCGTCGCGGACGACTCGGAGCTGTTCAGGGAGCTCCTGGCTCGCGTCATCGCGTGCGATCCCGGGTTCGACGTCGTCGCCGTCGCCCCGGACGGCAACGCGGCGGCCGAGCTGGCGCGCAGCCTGAAGCCGGACGTCGTCACGATGGACCTCAACATGCCCGACGCGGACGGCTTCTCGGGCATCTCGCGGATCATGGCCGAGACGCCGATCCCGATCCTCGTGCTCACCGCGAACCGCGAGGAGGCGGTCGGGTTCCGCGCCCTCACGCTCGGCGCGCTCGACATCCTCGAGAAGCCGCAGGCGACGGTGGACCTCGACGACTACGGGCGGCTGCTCCGCTCGCGCCTGCGCCTGCTCGCGGGCGTGAAGGTGATCCGGCACGTCCGCGGGCTCCGCGAGCGCGCCGCCACGCCGCCGCGCGCGAGCCGGCGCGCGGAGCTGATCGTGATCGGCGCCTCCCTGGGGGGCCCGCGCGCGCTCGCGACCCTGCTCAAGGGGCTCGCGCCCGGGTTCCCCGCGCCGATCGCGATCGTCCAGCACATCGCCGACGGCTTCACCGAGGGGCTCGCGCGCTGGCTCGCGAGCGAGTCGCGCCTGGACGTGCACGAGGCGCGCGATCGCGAGCCGCTCGTGGCGGGGCGGGTGGTCATCGCCCCGACCGGGCAGCACCTCGTGGTCGCCGACGGGTCCGTGCGGCTCTCCGACGCGGCGGCGGTGGACACCTTCAAGCCCTCCGTCACCCCCCTCTTCCTCTCGGCCGCCCGCGTCTACGGTCCGCGAGCCTGCGGCGTCATCCTCACCGGCATGGGGCGCGACGGCGCGGAGGGCCTGAAGGCGATCAAGCACGCGGGGGGTCCGACGATCGCGCAGGACGAGGCGACGAGCGCGGTGTTCGGGATGCCGCGCGCCGCGATCGAGCTCGGCGCGGTGGACCGCGTCCTCCCGCTCGAGGACGTGGCGCGCGCGCTGGTGGAGCTGACGAGATGATCGCGGTCGCCCCCGAGCTGCTCGTCGAGCTCTCCGCGCTCCTCAAGGAGCGGGTCGGGCTCCACATCCGGCGCGACAGCTACTCCGCGCTCAAGATCGCGCTCGCGGCGCGGTTCGAGGAGCTCGCGGGCAGGGTGGCGGAGACGGGCGCCTACCTGCGCCTGCTCCGGTCGGAGGAGGGCGACGAGGAGCTCCGGCGCCTCCTCCCCCTCGTGACCGTCGGGAAGACGAGCTTCTTCCGCGACGACCGCCAGTTCCGCGCGCTCGACGCCCTGCTCCCCGCGCTCGTCGCCCGCGCGCGCGGGGGCGGCCGGAAGATCTGCGTCTGGTCCGCGGGCTGCGCGACGGGCGAGGAGCCGTACTCGCTCGCGATGGCGCTCGCGGCCGCGGGCGCCGAGCCCGAGCACGTCGATCTCCTCGCGACGGACGTGAACCCGGAGGCGGTCTCGTTCGCCGCCCAGGGGACCTACGACGCGCGCCGGGTGCGGGGCATCCCCGCGCCGCTGCTCGAGCGCCACTTCGATCGGGACGGAGACCGCTTCATCGTCCGCGCGGGGCTGCGCCGCTTCATCACGGCGATCCGGCCGCACAACCTCGTCTCGTCGGTGTTCCCGCGCCCGGAGGACGGCGGCGGCTGGGACGTCATCTTCTGCCGCAACGTCATCATCTACTTCGACACCCCCACGACCCAGCAGGTGCTGACGCAGTTCCACAACGCGCTCGCCCCCGGCGCCTACCTGTTCCTCGGGTACTCGGAGTCCCTCTTCCGCCTGTTCGAGGGGTTCGAGCTGACCGAGGTCGCCGGCGCCTTCCTCTACCGCCGCCCCGAGGTGGCCGGCCGCGCGCCGGCCCTGGCGCCGACCCGCCCGCGCACCGTCCCGCTCTCCCCGCCGCCCGTCACGCACGTGGACGTCCGGCGCCCCGCGTCCCCGGCGAGGCACGGCGGCGCCGCCTCGCCGCCGGCCCGCCCGGAGCCGCGCCCCGCGCGCGCCTCCTCACCCCCGCTCGCGCCCCAGGAGTTCCTCGACGGCGCGGTCGCGCTGTTCGCGGAGGGGCGGTTCGGCGCCGCGCGGGAGCTGCTCGAGCGGCTGCTCGAGCGGGCGGGGGAGGACCTGGCGGTCCGCCTGACGCTCGCGAACCTGTACGGGATCCTGCGGCAGCCCGACCGCGCGCGCACCTGCTACCTGGCGGCGCTGCAGCTCGAGCCCCTCAGCGCGGAGGCCCACCTGTTCTACGGGATCCACCTGCTCTCCGCGCCGGAGGCGGACGCGGCGGCGCTCGAGCTCTCTCGCGCGCTCTTCCTCGACCCGGACCTCACGCTGGCGCACTACTGGCTCGGCCGGTGCCGGGAGGCGCAGAAGGACGTCGCGCGCGCCCGCCTCGCCTACCGGAACGCGCTCGAGGCGTACAGGCGACGCCCGGCCGGAAAGCGCCAGGTGTTCCTGGGGTACTATCCCGACATCCCCGAGGACGGCGCCGCCTTCGCGCGGGCCGCCGAGTACGCGCTCGCCGCGCTGTGAGCCGACCATGGCCGAGAAGAAGCGCATCCTCCTGCTCGACGACTCGACGATCACGCTCGAGATGGAGAAGGCCGTGCTCGAGGAGCGCGGCTACAAGGTCGCGATCGCGTCGAACCTGCTCGAGTTCCAGTCGCAGCTCGACGGGTTCCAGCCGGAGATCATCCTCACCGACCTCATGATGCCGGACATCTCCGGGAAGGACATCGTCCGGGTGCTGAAGCAGGACTTCCACACGGAGAAGATCCCGATCATCCTGTTCAGCTCGAAGGCGGACGACGAGCTGCAGGACATCGCCGAGCAGGCGGGCGCCGACGGGTTCCTCTCGAAGTCCCACGGCATCGACAAGCTCGGCGACATGGTCGACGAGATGGTGGACTCGATCCTCTGGTAGCGAGGAGGACGGCGAGCACCCCATGCGCGCGTACGAGGTCATCCACGCGAAGCGTGACGGTCGGTCGATCCCGGCCGCGGACCTGGCCGCGCTCGTGGACGGCTTCACCCGCGGCGAGATCCCCGACTACCAGATGGCCGCCTTCTGCATGGCGGTGTTCTTCCGCGGGATGGACGACGCGGAGGTCCGCGCGCTCACCGAGGCGATGCTCCGCTCGGGGGACGTGCTCGACCTCTCCGACGTCCCGGGCGCGAAGGTCGACAAGCACTCGACCGGCGGGGTCGGGGACAAGGTCTCCCTGGCGCTCGCGCCGCTCGCCGCCGCGTGCGGGGTCAAGGTCCCGATGATCTCGGGCCGCGGCCTCGGGCACACCGGCGGCACGCTCGACAAGCTCGAGGCGATCCCCGGGTTCCGGACCGATCTCCCGGTCGACCGGTTCCGGGCGCTCGTGCGGGAGGTCGGCGCGTGCCTCGTCGGCCAGAGCGCCCGCCTCGCGCCGGCGGACCGCAAGCTCTACGCGCTGCGGGACGTGACCGCGACGGTGGAGTCGATCCCGCTCATCGCCGCCTCGATCATGTCGAAGAAGCTCGCGGAGGGCATCGACGCGCTCGTCCTCGACGTGAAGGTCGGCTCGGGCGCGTTCATGAAGGGCCGCGCCGACGCGCGCGCGCTCGCGCGCACCCTCGCCGGCATCGGGCGCGGCATGGGGAAGCGGGTGACCGCGCTCCTCACCGACATGTCCCAGCCGCTCGGGCGCGCGGTCGGGAACGCGCTCGAGGTCGCCGAGACGATCGAGCTCCTCCGCGGGGGCGGGCCGCCGGATCTCCGCGAGATCACCGTGGAGCTCACGGCCGAGATGCTCGTCCTCGGCGGCGCCGCCCCGGACCTCGCGGCGGCGCGTCGCGCCGTCGGCGCCGCGATCGAGGACGGCCGGGGCCTCGCGAAGCTCGAGGAGATCGTCCGCGCGCAGGGCGGGGATCCGGAGGTCGTCCGCGATCCGGCGAGGCTCCCCCGCGCGCCGCGCAGGTACGACGTGCCCGCGCCGGCGGCGGGGTTCGTGCGGGAGATCGACGCGGAGGCGCTCGGGCTCGCGGCCGTCGCGCTCGGGGCCGGCCGCGCCCGGGTCGAGGATCGGGTGGACCCGGCGGTGGGGCTCGTCGTGCACCGGCGCCTCGGCGATCGGGTCGAGCGCGGCGAGCCGCTCTGCACCGTCCACGAGGGCGACCGGAGCGAGCCGCGCGCCCGCGTCGCCGCGCGCGTCGAGGCCGCGTTCCGCATCGGAGGCGCCGCGGCGGCGCCGCCGCCGCTCGTGCTCGAGCGCGAGGCTGGAGACGAGGTGACCCCATGACGAAGCGCGCGGATCTCTCCACCCGGCTCGCCTACGCCCTCGCCTGGGTGCGCGGCCGGACCGACCTCGCGCCGGCCGCCGGCATCATCCTGGGCTCCGGCCTGGCCGGGCTCGCGGAGCGGCTCGAGCGCCCCGCGGTGATCCCGTACGAGGAGATCCCGGGCTTCCCGATCTCGAAGGTCCCCGGGCACCCGGCCCGGCTCGTCGTCGGAGAGCTCGCGACCGACCAGGGGATGCTCCCGGTCGTCGCGATGCAGGGGCGGGCCCACGGGTACGAGGGGTGGAGCGCCGAGGACGTCGCGTTCGGCGCGCGGGTCCTGTGCGGCCTCGGGGTGAAGCTCCTGCTCGTCACCAACGCCGCCGGCGGGGTGAACCCGACGTTCGTCCCCGGCGACCTCGTCCGGATCACCGATCACGTGAACCTCTCGGGGCTGAACCCGCTCGTCGGCGACAACGACGACCGCCTCGGCAAGCGCTTCCCGGACATGACCGAGGCGTACGACGCCCGGCTCGGCGCGCTGCTCGAGGAGGTCGCCGCGGAGCTCGGGATCGCGCTCCGCGCCGGCGTGTACGCGTGCATGCTCGGGCCGTCGTACGAGACCCCGGCGGAGGTCCGGATGCTGCGCGCCCTCGGCGCCGACGTGGTCGGGATGTCCACCGTCCCGGAGGTGATCGCGGCCCGCCACATGGGGATCCCGGTCGCCGGGATCTCGGTCGTGACGAACCTCGCGGCCGGCCTCGCCCGCAAGCCCCTGTCGCACGACGAGGTCTCCGAGACCGCCGCGCGCGTCGAGGCGCGGCTCACGGCCCTCGTCACCGGGTTCCTCGCGCGCGCCGCGCGTTGAACCCCGCGGCGCGGCGCTGTAGCCTCGCAGGGAACCGCACGGCCGGACCGGGCGCCGCCCGGGCGGGCGGCGGATCCGGTCGAGGAGGAGCGAGCGATGGCGGACCAGAAGCGCGACGTGCCCGCGGGGGCCGCGGCGGGGGACGACGATCGGCGCGACAGCCGGCGCGTGCCGATCGAGCTGCTGATCCGCGACGCCGCCGCGGGCGGATCGTTCGAGCGGTACCAGGGGAACCTCGCCCTCGGCGGCGTCTACTTCGACGCGTTCCACCCGCCGGTCGGGAGCGTGGTCGAGGTCCGGATCCTCGTCCCGGGCGAGCGCGAGGAGATCGCCGCCACCGGCGAGGTGCTCCGGATCTCCCGCGAGGGGGAGCGCTTCGGCGCGCACGTGAAGTTCCTCGACATCCCGCTCGGCGCCGAGCTCGCCATCGCGCGGTTCCTCGAGCGAGGGTGACGGTGGCGCGGCGGGGCGTCGCCGGGAGGGCGCGGACCGGTGGGCGGCGCGCGGCCGGCGGGCCCTCGGCCGCGGTGCTGCGGCGCCTCGCGGAGGCCGCCCGCGCGGCGCGGCGCCACGCGTACGCGCCGTACTCCGGGTTCACGGTCGGCGCGGCGGTGCTCGCGGCCGGCGCGATCCACGCGGGCGCCAACGTCGAGAACGCGAGCTACGGGCTCACGCTGTGCGCGGAGCGGATCGCGGCCGGCGCCGCGGTGGCGGCGGGGGCGCGCCGGCTCGAGGCGATCGTGGTCGCGAGCGGCACCGCGGACCCCACCCCCCCTTGCGGCGCCTGCCTGCAGACGCTCGCGGAGCTCGGCGGCCCGGAGCTGCCGGTCGTGCTCGCGGGCGCGCGCGGGCGCCGCGTCGAGACGACGCTCGGCGCGCTCCTCCCCCGCGCGTTCTCGAGCCGGTTCCTCGGCTGACGTTTGACTCGGGGGGCGGCCGGTCCTATGAAACGCGGCGGGATGGAGGTCCTCCGCTCGCTCGACGAGGCGAAGGCGCGCGGGACGCTGCGCGGCTGCGCGGTCGCCGTGGGCAACTTCGACGGGGTCCACCTCGGGCACCAGCGCCTGCTCGCGCTCGCGCGCGAGCGCGCCGCGGGGCGCGGCGCTCCCTCCGCCGTCCTGACCTTCGAGCCGCACCCGGTGCGCGTGCTCCGTCCCGCGCTCGCGCCGCCGCTCGTGACCTCCCTCCCCCGGAAGCTCGAGCTGCTCGCCGGGGAGGGGATGGACGCGGCGGTCGTGCACCCCTTCGACCTCGCCTACGCGCAGACCCCCGCGCGCGAGTTCGTCGTGCGCGACCTCGTGGGCCGGCTGGGGTGCAGCGAGGTCGTGGTCGGGTACGACTTCACGGCCGGGCACGAGCGCGCGCGGGTGGACGCGCTGCGCCCGCTCCTCGCCGCGGCGGGGGTCCTGCTCCACGTGTTCGACCCGGTCACCGCGGACGGGCTCGTCGTCTCCTCGACGAAGATCCGCGAGTTCCTGCTCGAGGGGAACGTCGAGGCGGCCTCGCTCCTCCTGACCCGGCCCTACGATCTCGACGGGACGGTGACGACGCGGCGCCGGGCGAGGCCGCGGCTTCGGCTTCGCGACCGCCAACGTCTCGACCGGCGCGCTCCTCCCCGCGAACGGCGTGTACGTGGTGCGCGCCGCCGTCGGCGGGCGCCCGGGGCCGTACGGGCCGATCGGGGGGGCCGTGCACGGGGGCGTCTGCAACGTGGGCGTCAAGCCGACGGTCGAGACCGACGCGCCGGTGGTCCCGGAGGCGCACCTCTTCGACTTCGACGGGCGCGACCTGTACGGTGAGTCCATCCGCGTCGCCTTCGTGGCGCGGCTGCGCGACGAGCACCGGTTCCGGTCCGTGGACGCGCTCCGCGCCCAGATCGCGGACGACGTCGCGCGGGCGCGGCAGCTCCTCGCGGAGTCGCCCGCCGGGGCCGAGCGCCCGTTTCCGTCAGTCTAAACGCGCACTTCCGGCCCCCGTTCCTTGACCCTCTCGCGAACCGCCTGCTAAGGTCGAAGCTCGCTTCCCGCGGCGCCTCGCTCCCGGTCGAGAGGATACCCACGCATGTCCGGACGTCTCGGCGAACTCCTGGTCCGCGAGAACCTCATCTCGCTCCAGCAGCTCCAGAAGGCCCAGGACGAGCAGCGCAAGACGGGCGGGCGCATCGGCTCGCTCCTCGTGAAGCACGGCGCGATCGCCGAGCACGACCTCACGAACTTCCTGTCGAAGCAGTACGGGGTCCCGGCGATCTCGCTCAAGGACTTCGACATCGACGAGGACGTCCTGAAGCTCATCCCGAAGGCGACCGCGGACAAGCACCAGGTCGTCCCGGTGAACCGCGCCGGCTCCTCGCTCATCGTCGCGATGAGCGACCCGTCGAACATCTTCGCGATCGACGACATCAAGTTCCTCACCGGCTACAACGTCGAGGTCGTCGTCGCGTCCGAGCAGGCCATCAAGGAGGCGATCGACAAGTACTACTCGGACAAGGGCCCCGACCTCGACGAGGTGATGCAGGGGTTCGACGACTCCGAGGTCGCGGTCGTCGAGACCGACGGCGACGACCTGAACGTCGTCGACCTCGAGCGGAGCGCCGAGGAGGCGCCGGTCGTCAAGCTCGTGAACCTGATCCTGCTCGACGCGATCAAGAAGGGCGCCTCCGACATCCACGTCGAGCCCTACGAGAAGGACTTCCGCGTCCGCTTCCGCATCGACGGCGTGCTGTACGAGGTGATGAAGCCGCCGATGAAGCTCAGGAGCGCGATCATCTCGCGCCTGAAGATCATGTCGGAGCTCGACATCAGCGAGCGGCGCCTCCCGCAGGACGGCCGCATCAAGCTCAAGCTCGGCAAGGGCAAGGAGATGGACTTCCGCGTGTCCATCTGCCCCACGCTCTTCGGCGAGAAGGTGGTGATGCGGCTCCTCGACAAGTCGAACCTCCAGCTCGACATGACGAAGCTGGGGTTCGAGGAGGCGCAGCTGAAGGAGTTCCTGGAGGCGATCGACCGTCCGTACGGGATGGTGCTCGTCACCGGCCCGACCGGCTCGGGCAAGACGACGACGCTCTACTCCGCGCTCTCCAAGCTGAACGAGGTGGCCTGGAACATCTCGACCGCCGAGGACCCCGTCGAGTTCAACTTCTTCGGGATCAACCAGGTCCAGATGCACGAGGACATCGGGCTCAACTTCGCGGCCGCGCTGCGCAGCTTCCTGCGGCAGGACCCCGACATCATCATGGTCGGGGAGATCCGCGACTTCGAGACGGCCGAGATCGGGGTGAAGGCCGCGCTCACCGGACACCTCGTCCTCTCGACGCTCCACACGAACGACGCGCCGGGCACCGTCTCCCGCCTCCTCAACATGGGCATCGAGCCGTTCCTCGTGACGGCCTCGCTCAACGCCATCGTCGCCCAGCGGCTCTGCCGCAAGCTCTGCCAGGAGTGCAAGAAGCCGGCGGAGCTGGAGGAGCAGGCGCTCCTCGACGCGGGCTTCGCCGCGGAGGAGATCGGGACGTTCCAGCCGTTCGCGCCCGGCGGCTGCAAGGCGTGCAACGACCGCGGCTACAAGGGCCGCGTCGCGGTCTACGAGGTCATGCCGCTCTGGGACGGGCTGAAGGAGCTCATCATCCAGGGCTGCTCGACCGCGGAGCTGAAGCAGGAGGCGATCCGGCTCGGGTTCCGCACCCTGCGCATGTCCGCCCTCTCGAAGGTGAAGGCCGGGATGACCACGCTCGCCGAGGCGATCGGGAACACGGCGCCGGACAAGTTCTAGGGGATCCATGGCCAACCTGCACCAGCTCCTGAAGGCGATGGTCGAGAAGGGCGCGTCCGACCTCCACGTCACCACCGGCTCCCCGCCCCAGCTCCGGATCGACGGCAAGCTCGTCCCCCTGAAGACGCCGCCGCTCTCCCCGGTGGACACGAAGCAGCTGTGCTACTCGATCCTCACCGACGCGCAGAAGCACAAGTTCGAGGAGGACTCGGAGCTCGACCTCTCCTTCGGCGTGAAGGGGCTCTCGCGCTTCCGCGCCAACGTCTTCATGCAGCGCGGCGCGGTCGCGGGCGCGTTCCGCACCATCCCCTTCAAGATCCTCACCTTCGCCGAGCTCGGGCTCCCCGCCATCGTCACGGAGCTCGCGAAGAAGCCGCGCGGCCTCATCCTCATCACCGGCCCGACCGGCTCGGGCAAGTCCACGACGCTCGCGTCGATCATCGACAAGATCAACACCGACCGTCACGAGCACATCATCACGATCGAGGATCCGATCGAGTACCTGCACGCCCACAAGAACTGCCTCGTGAACCAGCGCGAGGTCGGCGCGGACACCCAGTCGTTCAAGAAGGCGCTCAAGTACATCCTGCGGCAGGACCCGGACGTCGTCCTCATCGGCGAGATGCGCGACCTCGAGACCGTCGAGGCGGCGCTCGTCATCTCCGAGACCGGCCACCTCGCGTTCGCGACGCTGCACACGAACTCGGCGGTGCAGACCATCAACCGCATCCTCGACGTCTTCCCGCCCTACCAGCAGCCGCAGGTGCGCGCCCAGCTCTCGTTCGTGCTCGAGGGCGTGCTCACGCAGAACCTGCTCCCCAAGGCGACCGGGCAGGGGCGCGTCCTCATCATCGAGGTGATGGTCCCGAACCCCGCGATCCGGAACCTCATCCGCGAGGACAAGATCCACCAGGTCTACTCGCAGATGCAGGTGGGCCAGACGAAGTTCGGGATGCAGACCTTCAACCAGAGCCTCGGGGTCGCCTACGCGAAGCGGCTCATCACCCTCGAGGAGGCGATGAATCGGTCGTCCGATCCGGACGAGCTGAAGAACATCCTGTCGAGCGGGACCGCCCGCGCGCCGGTGCCGGCGCAGCGGTAGGCGCCAAGGTAGGTGCCGCGGATTCGACCCGCGGCCGGCGCTCGGCTAGGATCGCAGCCCGGGACGGAGCGAGGAGACCATGGCCCAGGCCGCAGCCATCAAGCAGAAACCCGCGCCCGCGCCGGCGCCGAGGCAGCCGCCCGTCTTCAAGTGGTCGGGGAAGACCAAGCAGGGCGAGGTGCGCTCCGGCGAGATGGAGGGGTCCGACGCGGACGCGGTGCGCGCGCGCCTCTCGCAGATGGGCATCGAGCCCACGAAGGTCAAGAGGAAGCCGCGGGAGATCAACCTCTCGTTCCTCGGCGGCGGGGTCAAGACGAAGGACATCCTCGTCTTCACGCGCCAGTTCTCGGTGATGATCGACGCGGGCCTGCCGCTCGTGCAGGCCCTCGACATCCTCGGGTCGCAGTCGGACAACCCCGCCTTCAAGAAGGTGCTGCTCGCCGTGAAGGCGCGCGTCGAGGCCGGCTCCACCTTCGCCGACGCCCTCGCGGAGCACCCGAAGGTCTTCGACCAGCTCTTCGTCCAGCTGACGCGCGCCGGCGAGATCGGCGGCATCCTCGACACGATCCTCCAGCGCCTCGGCGCCTACATCGAGAAGAACGAGAAGCTCGCCCGGCGGGTGAAGGGCGCGATGGTCTACCCGGCGATCGTGCTCTTCGTCGCGGTCGGCGTCACGGTCGTCCTGCTCGCGTTCGTCACGCCGACGTTCGAGAAGATGTTCAAGGACTTCGGCGGCGCGATGCCCGCCCCGACGCAGTTCCTCATCAACCTCTCCCACGCCCTGACGGACAACTGGTACATCTTCGTCTCGGTCCCCATCGCGCTCGTCGTCGCGTTCAAGATGTTCGTCCGGAACCCGCGCGGCCGCGACCTGTGGGACGCCTTCACCCTGAAGAGCCCGCTCTTCGGCCCGCTCGTCCGCAAGATCGCGGTCGCGCGCTTCACGCGCACGCTCGGGACCATGCTCTCGTCCGGCGTCCCCATCCTCGACGCGCTCGAGATCGTCGCGAAGTCCGCGGGCAACAAGGTCATCGAGCGCGCCATCCTCTTCACCCGCGCCAAGATCTCGGAGGGGAAGAACATGGCCTCTCCGCTCGCCGACACCAAGGTGTTCCCCTCGATGGTCGTCCAGATGATCGGGGTCGGCGAGGCGACCGGCGCGATGGACCAGATGCTCTCCAAGATCGCCGACTTCTACGACGACGAGGTGGACGTCGCCGTCTCCGCCCTCACCAGCATGATCGAGCCGTTCATGATGGTGTTCCTCGGCGGCGTGGTCGGCGGCTTCCTGATCGCGATGTACCTCCCGATCTTCAGCATCGCCGGGAACATCAAGTAGGTTGCCCGTGACGGCGGCAGGAGCGACGCTCGTCCAGGAGCCGGCGGGCGCCGGCGACGACGGGCTGCACCGGAAGCTCGTCTGGCTGACGCTCTTCCGCATCGTGACCATCACGGTCCTGCTCGGCGGGACCGCGGTCGTGAACTGGCAGTTCGGCCCGCAGGCGTCGGCCGAGGTCGCGCCGCTCTACGCCCTGGTCGTCGCCACGTACGGGGCGTCCCTCGTCTTCTCGATGCTGCTGCGTGCGCGCGCGCTCGAGCGCGGGGTCGCGGCGGCGCAGATCGCGCTCGACGTCGGGATCGCGGTCGCGATCGTGGCCGCGACCGGGCTCTCCGAGAGCGTCTTCGTCTTCATGTTCCTGCTGGCGATCGTCAACGGCGCGATCCTCCTGCACCGGGCGGGCGCGGTCGGGGCGGTCGCCCTCGCGCTCGCGGCGTACGGCGGGGTCGTCTCCTGGCTGCACCCGTCACCGGAGCTGGTCCGCGGAACGCTGTTCGCCCACGGCGCCGCCTTCGTCGCGACGGGTGCGCTGGCAGGCTGGCTCGCCGAGCAGCTCCGGCGGACGGGAGAGCGGCTCGCGGAGAGCGAGAGCGATCTCGCGACGGTGACGGCGCTGCACGAGTCCATCGTCCAGTCGGTCACGAGCGGGCTCCTGACCCTCGATCCCCGCGGGAGGATCACGTTCCTCAACCGCGCGGGCGAGCAGATCACCGGGCTCTCGTCCGACCGCGTCGCCGGGGATCCGGGGTCGCGCTGGTTCCCGGCGTTCTCGGGCGAGGGGCGCGACGAGGCCGAGTTCACGACCCCGCGGGGCGAGCGCCGCCTGCTGGGCTACAGCGTGTTCGACCTCCACGGCCGCGCCGGCGAGCGGCGCGGGACCGCCGCGATCTTCCAGGACCTGACGCAGCTCCGGGCGATGGAGGAGGCGGTCCAGCGCTCGAAGCGGCTCGCCGATCTCGGCACCGTCGCGGCGGGGCTCGCGCACGAGCTCCGGAACCCGCTCGCGTCCATCTCCGGGTGCGTGGAGCTGCTCCGGGGCGCGGAGGGGCTCTCCGCGGAGGACCAGCGGGTGATGGGGATCGTGCTGCGCGAGACCGGCCGGCTCGACCAGCTCCTCACCCGCTTCCTGGAGTTCACCCGTCCGGCGCCGCCGCAGCGGATCGCGACCGACCTCGCCGTGCTCGTCGGCGAGACGCTCGACGTCTTCGCGGCCGACCCCGTCGCGGCCGGGCTCCGGGTCGAGCGCGCGCTCGCCGCCACGCCGGCCGCCTGCGATCCGGATCAGCTCCGGCAGGTCGTGTGGAACCTGCTCTCGAACGCGGCCCAGGCGATCCGGGAGGCGGGGCACGGCGGGGTCGTGCGGGTCTCCTGCGACCGCGAGCCCGGCGGCGGCGTCGCGCTCACCGTCGCGGACGACGGCCCCGGCATGGCCCCGGCCGAGGTCGCCCGCATCTTCACGCCGTTCTTCACCACGAAGCCCGCCGGGACCGGCCTCGGCCTCGCGGTGGTGCAGCGGATCGTCGACGCCCACGGGGGCTCGGTCGCGGTGGACTCCGCGCCGGGCGCCGGGGCGCGGTTCAGGGTCCGGCTCCCGGGAGCCGGTTCGGACCGCGCGCCCGTTCCGGGCTAGCATCGAGGGGGAGGGCGACAAAGCCGATGGCCGCGATCCTGGTGGTCGACGACGAGGCGTCGATGCGCGAGTTCCTGGAGATCCTGCTCGGAAAGCAGGGCCACCGGGTGCAGACCGCCGGCGATCTGAAGGGCGCCCTCGCGCGCGTGGCGGACGGGGGCGTGGACCTCGTCGTCACGGACCTCCGGCTCGGGGCCGACTCGGGGATCGAGGTGCTCCGGCGCGTCAAGGAGCTCTCCCCCGCGACCGAGGTGGTGATGGTGACCGCCTTCGCGACGACCGAGAACGCGATCCAGGCGATGAAGCTCGGCGCGTACGACTACGTGCTGAAGCCGTTCAAGGTGGACGAGCTCCGGCTGGTCGTCGAGAAGGCGCTCGAGCACCGCGCGCTCGTGCAGGAGAACCGGGTCCTCCGCCACAAGGTCGGGAAGCCCCGGCTGGCGCCCCCCGAGATCATCGGCCACAGCGCCGCGACCGAGGAGATCCGCGCGCTCATCGAGAAGGTCGCGCCCACCCGGACGACCGTCCTCGTCACCGGGGAGAGCGGCGTCGGGAAGGAGGTCGTCGCCCGCGCCGTCCACGATCGCAGCGACCGCCGCGACCAGCCGTTCGTCGCCATCAACTGCGGCGCGATCCCCGAGGGGCTCATCGAGAGCGAGCTGTTCGGGCACGAGAAGGGGAGCTTCACCGGCGCGTTCGACGCCAAGGCGGGGCTCTTCGAGGTGGCGGGGTCGGGGACGATCTTCCTCGACGAGGTCGCCGAGCTCCCGGCTCAACTGCAAGTGAAGCTCCTGCGCGCGGTGCAGGAGCGCAAGGTGCGGCGCGTCGGCGGCACCGCCGACATCGCCTTCGCCGCCCGCATCGTGGCCGCGACGAACCGCGACCTCGGCGAGGAGGTCGCCGCGGGCCGGTTCCGCGAGGACCTCTTCTACCGGCTGAACGTGATCCAGATCCGGGTCCCCCCGCTGCGCGCGCGCCGCGAGGACATCCCGCTGTTCGTCGCGCACTACCTCGTCCGGTTCGGGGTCGAGACGGGGCGCGGCGAGGTGCGGCTGTCGCCCGAGGCGGAGCGGCGCCTGTGCGAGTACGACTATCCCGGGAACGTGCGCGAGCTCGCGAACGTGGTCGAGCGCGCCGTGACGCTCGGCGACGGACCCGAGCTCCAGGTGGCGGATCTGCCGCCCGCGCTCCGCGTCGCCGCCGGCGCGCAGCCGGCGGGCGCGGCCGCGGTCGCCGAGCTCCCGGACGGCGGGATGGACCTCCAGGCGCACCTCGACGCGATCGAGCGGCGCCTGCTCGATCAGGCCCTCGCGCGGGCGGGCGGCGTGAAGACCGAGGCCGCCCGCCTCCTGAGCCTCACCTTCCGCTCCCTCCGCTACCGCCTCGCGAAGTTCGGCCTCGGCGAGCGCTGAGGCCGGCCCGCGGAGCGCGGACGCGGCCCCCCGTCACGGGGCGACCTTGCACTTGGTCTCGAGGGCGGTGCGCTCGCGCGCGGTGAGCGTCCCGTCCGCGGCGGCCGCCTTGAAGTGGCGGCACTCGTGGAGGTCCCGGCTCACCTCGACGACGCCGAGCCCCATCACCGGGTCCATCGCGGCGCCCATCCCGAGGTTCGACGCACCCTTCTCCGGGTTCACCGCGGTGAGGCCGACCGCGATCTGGCCCTTCTGGTTCACGAACACGGTGGGCTGGTCCCCCTGCGCCGGGACGAGGGTGTTCTGCGCGATCGAGCGGCGCGGGTTCCCGCTCGCGTCCTTGAACACCGGCCCGCCCGTCACGGCGTCCGCGCCGTAGTGGTACGAGAGCCGGCGGAACGCCCCCTGGCACTTCGACTGCGTGCAGCCGGCCTTCGTGGTGGTCGCCTCGCCGAGCGCGGGCTGCATCGTGTTCCAGAGCACCTTGCCGTAGAGGCCGGAGACGGAGGAGGTCCGCTCGTCGAGCAGGTTGACGTTGTAGGTGTGGTCGTCCGTCGTGATCGTCGGCCCGTGGTTGTAGAAGATGGCCCACCCGGCGGACGTCGCGTCCGCGAGCGTCGTCGGGTTGTCGTTCGAGCCCGTCGATGTGGACGAGGCTCTGGCCCATCCAGTTCCAGCTATAGGACCACGACGAGACCGGGCGAGAGCGACCACACCTCGTCGTAGAGCGTCATGCGATAGGCGTCGTACAGGTAGGCGTTGTACGCGTCGTCGAACATCGTGTGCGGCCCGGTGTCGTCGAACACCTTGAGCGAGAAGTACCAGTTGCGCGACATCGGGTGCGACCAGAGGTTGTTGGCGAGGGTGAGCGGCGAGCCGTACGCCGGGGCCCCGGTGCTGGTGGTCGCCATCGTCTTCTTGCACCCGTAATCGCCGTCCGCGTCCATCCTGCAGCGGATCGCCCACGTCCTTGCTGAACCCGGTCGCGCCGGTGGCGTCGGGACACGCCGAGACCTCGATCCGCGAGAGCGCCGTCGCGCCGCACACCGGCGGAGCGGTGGTCGAGGTCCTGCGAGCGCGTGACGGAGTTCCAGCAGACCGGCTGCTCGAGCCCCTGCCCGTTGTACCCGACCCCGGTCGCGGTGATCGCGTTGTTCGCGAGGGGGACCGAGACGGTGCAGCCGCTCTGCGCGCACGCGCGGATGTTGTCGGGTCCGCAGATGCCCCCGTTCGTGTCGAGCAGGTTGAAGCGGTCGCCCGTTCCGGCGTAGACGCGGAAGACGTGCGACCCGGGGAGCGCAGTGTTCGCGGTGATGTAGAAGAACGGGTGACCGAAGTACTCGGTGCAGAGGCTCTGCGACCACGAGTAGCCGTGCGTGAAGATCCGGCCGCCGAACCAGTTCTGGACCTTCCCGCTCGTGTCCATCACGCCGGGGCGGTTGAACCGCACGGACCCAGAGCTGTCCGCCGAGGTCGCCGAACGTCGAGGTGTCGAAGTACCCCTCGTTCTCGAACCCGAGGCTGGGCCGCCGCGCCTGCTTCCCCCACATGACCATCGCAGGGGTCGCGGCGACCGGGTACGTGAGGCCGATCCGGGTGTCCATCCAGGAGACGCGTCGCCGGGTCGGTCGGGTACGAGAAGTCGAGGACCTCCTTGCCGGTCCACACGTCCACCATGTGGACGCCGCGGCCGCGGAGGAACTGCGGATCGAGGCCGCCCGGGAGCATCGTCACCCACAGCTCGTGGTACTTCACCGGCACCGTCGGCGTCTCGGGGACGTACATGGAGGGCGCGTTCGTCGCCGTCCGCGAGCCCGTACGTACAACGCGTTATCCGTCCGCCTTGATCCGCACCGGCCCGATCGGCGGCGGGACGGGCAGGAACTCCGTGTACGTCTCGCCGAACGTCAGCGACTCGGGGTCGGTGGGCTGCGGGTAGATCCAGAGGAACTTCGGGAAGTGGTCTCCCGACTCCGCCGGCGAGGCGCCGGTGGCGGAGGTCACGTCGAGCGCGAAGTAGTGGTTGCCGCCGCGCCGCTCGCCGACGACCGCGACGGTGTGGAACTCGGAGGCGGCCTTCTTGTCGTCGAGAGCCGCGGGCGGGGTCACGACGTCGTTGTCGGCGCCGTCCACCCAGACGTCGCGGACCATCGCCGTCCCGTCCACCAGGAGCTGGTGCTCGGTCAGGAGCATGTTCGGGACCTTCCCGAGCAGGTCCGGCGGCAGGAACGCCCAGAGCTCGACCGGGCCGCCGTTCTGCTCCCCGCGATCGTAGTAGCCCTCGAACGGCGCCTTCGACTCGTCGATCCCCGCCGTGACGGGATCGTCGGCGTTCGGCATGCCAGCCGCCGCCGTTGAACGCGTGCAGCAGGCCGTCGTTCGACCCGACGAGGATCACCTTGCGGCGCGTCTTGAGCGCGGCGGACTTGGCGTACAGGTCGTACTGGTTCACGTCGTTGACGTGCTTCACCGGGGTCCGCCAGAGGGACTCGGTGCACTGGTTGTGGAGCCCGTTCGGGCAGAGGATGCCGTCCGCCGGCAGCGGGGCGTCCACCACCACGGGCGACGAGTGGTAGATGTCGCCGAGCTTGAACTTCCGATCGAGGAGCTGATCCTGATCCGGGAGGTTCGGCGGGATCGCCGGCGTCGCGTCCGATCCCGACCGTCGCGGGCCGGGTCGGGTCCGGCCGCGGCGGCGGCCAGCCCTGTGAGGCGTTCCGGCCCATCTCGTTCAAGACGTCGGCCCCGAGGATGAACCGGATGATCGTCTTCGCGCACTCGAGCTTGCTCGACCTGACGACCGGGCGGTGACGTCGTCGTTCGCCGTCGAGATCTTCTGCGCGATCCCGGCGCAGACGCCGCCGGTCGTGCCGAGACCGAGGTACGGGACGAGCTTGTCGGCCGCGAGTGTCCGTCGGCTCGAGGCGCAGGAGCGCGTCCGCCGCGGTGAGCTTCCCGTCGCCGTGTGTTGTCCGTCACCGTCCAGACGTAGCGGCTCCGCCACGTCTGCGCCTTCAGCGCCTCGTAGGCGTCCCACCACGGGCTCGCGGGCACGTTGGTGAGGGTCCCGCACGGCCTTCCCGAGCGCGACGCAGCGAGGGGTCTCGCTGCACGACGGCAGGTTGTTGTCGGTCCGCACGAAGTGGCCGTTGCCGTCCTCCGCGATGAACCTCCCGTCCTTGTCCTGGAGGAAGACGCTCGCGCAGAGCCCGTCGCAGTCGAGGTCGCCGACGCCGTTCGGCGTGCAGGCGTTCACGAACTCGCTGTAGAGCTCGTAGCGGTAGAGGTGACCCGCCCAGTGACGGATCGCGGGACGGGTCGAAGCGCGGGACGATGACCGAGTGGCCGGTCGTGGTCTGGAGGGTGGAGACGGTCGCGACGCTGAACGAGGTCGCCCGGTCGTTGATCTCGGTGAACACCTTGGTGATGCCGTCGCGCAGCAGGTCGGCCGAGTCCGCGCCGACGAAGAGGCCGCCGCCGACGCTCGCCGCGTTGCTGAGGATGCGCGAGGCGTCCGGGATGTTGGCCGGACGCCGAACCCGACCGTGTAGAGGTCGAGGACCTGCTTGCCGGGCATGCCCTTCCCGTCGAGCGTCGCGCCGTTGCCGCCGCACGCCCCGGCCGCCTCGCCGCGCAGGTCGTAGTTGTGCAGGTAGAACGCGACCTTCGTCAGGTTGTTCTTGTACGAGTCCGTCGCCGGTGAAGTCCGCGCAGCGGGGGCAGTCGGCGGTCGAGGCGCCGAGGATGCCGGTCGTCGTCGTCGCCCGCGTACTTGCCCGGTGTCCGAGTCGGCGATGCTCGACGGTCCGGGCGGGAGGGTGTTCCCGTCGTTCAGCGAGGGGACGCCGTCCGTCAGCATGATGACGCTGCTCGACTGGCAGGACCAGCACACCGCGAGCTGGTTCGCCGAGGTGGCGGACTCCGCGCCCGTCGCGGTGCTCTCCCAGGTGGCGCCGAACCAGGGGAGCGTGGGCGTGTGGTAGTACCGCCCGACGTCGAACAGGGCGAGCGAGAGCGGCGTGCCGCCGCCCCAGTCGAGCGCGTTCACGTCGTTCACGTACGTCGAGCGGTTCTGCTCCCAGTTCCCGCCGCCGAACACGGACGAGCAGGACGGGTTGAAGTCCCGCACGAAGGTGTAGCCGCTCGGCCCGAACTGCGCGAGCGCCATCCGGATCCTCGTCTGCGCCGCGATGACGTCCTTCACGACCTTGCGGGCCACGACGAACTTCGGCGGGTAGAAGCTGAGGTAGTTCCCCGTGTACCAGATGCTCGGGTAAGGCGCGTTCGTGACGCCGTCCTGGGTCTGCGTCTGGATCGTCCCGTCGTAGTACCAGCCCTTCTTCGCCATGCAGGTCAGGCAGATCTGCTCGCGCGTCAGGCCGTTCTGCAGCGTCGCGCCCTGGTCCGCGCAGAACTGCTCGATCGTCGGCGGCGGCGTTGCCCGCCGTCTTGTACGGGTAGACCGTCGTGAAGTCCCAGCCGTTGCCGAACGGCGCCGTGGTGCGCGAGTAGGCGGGGCCGTCGCCGACGCTGTCGTGGAACACCAGGTCGCGGGGGAACAGGTTCGGCTTCCCGCCGCCCGACGAGAGGCTCGTCGCCGACCGCGTAGAAGTCCGGGATCGTAGCCCGGTCCCCGTACGCATAGGTGTTCGAAGGCGTGTAGTGCGGACAGACGCCCCCGACTCGGCACCGCGTAGTCGAGCCCGCCCACCACGCCGAACGTGGAGGCGCCGCGATCGGGATGTGCCCCGCGTACGGCGTGTTCTCGATGGGGACCCGCCGCACGGCGAGTGGTAGGTGCGGGAGGCGACCACGTCCAGCATCGGGTTCGCCGCGAGGTCCCCGAGCTCGGGGTCCGTGCCGCAGCCGACCTTCGCGGTCGTCGGCAGGAACGCGGGATCGGACGCTCCGGCGAGGAAGGCGGGGCCGTTCGCGGGGAGGCGCGCCATCGACGCGGAGGTGTCGATGACGAAGAAGATGTTCGGGAACCCCGCCTGGCTCGTGAAGAACTGGTTGTCCTCCTGGTTCGGCGGGTTCAGCACCGAGTCGGCGAGCGCGCCCGCGAGGAGGTTGCGCGCCGCGGGGTTCGCGCACGTCTGCGGGGTCGTCGCGTGCGGGACCGAGAGCACGGCCAGGACGGCGAGGGAGGCGAGGGTCCGGAGGGCAGTCTTGCGCATCGCGGGCTCCTACAGGCGGGTGCGGATCTGGAACTCGACCTCGAGCTCGCGATCGGGCGACAGCGTGCCGCCGGGGACGGTGCAGCGGGCGACGCAGCGGTAGGCGTGCCCCGCGCCGATGAGGGCGGTGCTGCGGTTCGTGCAGGTCCAGCACCGCCTCGTCGCCGAACTCGGCGGCGAGCGCCGATCACCACGTCCTTGGCGACGAGCGCCGGCGGCCCGGCAGGGCGTCTGGCCGTAGTGGAGCGGCCCGAGGCGCGTCCCGTCGGCGAGCGTCAGCTCCTTGATGGGCGTGTCGCTCCCGAGCCAGCGCGGGCCGTAGCGGGCGAGCTCCGCCCAGATCTTCACCTGGGCGGCCGAGGCGCACGCGGACCATGAGATCGCGCCGGGACTTGGCGCCCGCGTTGATGCGATCGCGCGACGAGAGGCTCACCGCGGCCGCGCCGATCGCGGCGAGGACGCCGAGCAGGATCACGACGAGCAGCAGCGTGCTGCCGAGCGCGGAGCGGTCGCGGGGGGGGACGGGCATGGGGCTCCTCAGAAGTACGTCATCGCGCGGGTCGCCATGTTCGGGAGGCTCACCGGTCGTCTCGAGCACGACGCGCTGGTACCCGTCGTGCCCTCCCAGCGCTGCTGGCGTAGCCGGTGATCCACGACGGGCAGCACGTTCTGGTTCAGGAGCGGGAGGAACCCGCTCGGCGCGCGTCCGCCCCTGGACGTCCGAGCCGACCGAGCGCGCCAGCACGGCGACGCGCACCACCTGGATGTTCGCCTGGTGGTTCGTGAGCCGCTCGGCCGCGGCCGGCGGTCCGAACGTGTACGGGTAGAAGCTGGAGGGGGTGTACGCGGTGTCGTTGGGCCCGGGTGACGGGGGCGGCGTGCCGGGGAAGAGCGTCGTCGTGATCGCGTTCGCGGTGGTCGTCGCCGCGGCCGCGGTGTTCGCGCTGCGTCGTGATGGCGCTCCCGGCGCGTCGTCCCGACCGGCGCGAGCGCGGCCGAGTTGAAGCCGTACGAGACCTGGATCGACTCGATCCCCTCCGCGAGGAGCTGCTCGTCGTCGGCGTCCACGTCCCCGTCGAGATCGGTGTCGATGCCCTGGTCGAGCACGAGGATCGGGTCGTACTGCGTCGCGCCGCCGAGCGTCGACGGGCCGGACGTGGAACCGGTACCGGTTCACGAGGAAGAGCCGCGCCGGGTCGGCGCCCACCGCGGCGGTGAAGCAGGCGTTCGCGACCGCGACGTCCTGCCGCCGGAACGGGTTCGGCCGCCACGACCGGCTCGAGGTGATGCTCTGCACTCCCGCCGCGGCGAGCGGCTGGACGGTCTGCGCCGAGGTGAAGTACGCGTAGACGACGACCCCGAGCACACGGCGAGGAAGATCTGGCCCTTGCGGAAGACGTCGCCGGCGCGGGCGTTCACCGTCACGGCGCCGTTCGTCACCGTCGTGATCCGCCAGGCGTTGCCGACCGGATCGTCGGTGTTCTTCGCGGGGATCCAGTACCGCGAGTCCCGGGCGAAGAACACGAGCTCGTCCGAGTTCGCGACGGAGTCCCGCGGGCACCCGCCCATCTCGGCAGGGCAAGGCCCGGTCGCGTACCAGCCGGAGAGGTCGAACGCGAGCGCGGCGTCCAGGCCGAAGCCGGCGCTCGGCAGCGCCTGCTCGAGCGCGAGCAGGGCGCGCCGCGCGCTGCCCTGGGCGCCGCGGAGCCGCGTCCCGTCGTGGTAGGCCTTCTGCTGCGAATGGACGACGACGATCGCGCCCGCGAGGACGATCGCGGTGACCGCCATCGCGATCGAGCAGCTCGAGGAGGGTGACGCCGCGGTGGGGGGAGTGGGTGCGCATCGTCAGTTGAACGCGTTGATGTTGGCCATGAAGTTGCCGCGGATCTCCGAGTGCACGTACAGCACCACCTCGCGCGGGGTCGGGATGGCCCGCTCGCGGTAGATGACCGAGACCGCGATGACCTTCGCGGCGGTCCCGTTGGCGGCGACGCCGGCGTCCCACACCGTCCAGCGGCGCCGGTAGATCGGGGAGGACGAGTCGGTCGGGTCCCGCTCGAGGGTCGAGTCGAGGCGCGCGCCGGGCACCGGGGCGGAGTCGCTCCACTCGTGGACGCCGGAGGGGACGCCGAGAGGGATGAGCGCGCCGAACAGCGCCGGCGGCGTGTTCGACGTGAGCCCGAGCGCCCCGGTGACGCGAGCATCGTCTCCCGGGAAGCCGCGCGAGCGCGCCGCCGAGCTCGGACGCGAGCTGCGTCGCGATGGTGTGCGCGCGCGCGCCCTGCGTCGCGCTCATCCCCCAGATCTGGAGGCGGGCCATCCCGAGGAGCCCGACGAGCAGGATGCGCGAGCGAGATCATCGCCTCGAGCAGCGTCGTGCCCCGCTCGCCTCGTCCGTGTCTCCGCCGACGTGTCGTCATGGGTCTCTCCTACAGCCGCGGAACCTGGAAGCTCCGCACGATCCCGGACGGCACCGCGACCAGGATCCCCCGCTGGTCGGCGCCGCCGTAGTCGGCGGAGAGGTCCGACCCGAGCACCAGCGCGTGTCCGTGCTTCGTGGCGGCGGGCGGCGACGCGGGGTCCGGTGGCTCGACGCTCACCTTTCCGCTCGACCGGAACCGGTAGGCCACGCAGAGCCGCCCCCCTCGACACGCGGCGGTCAGGGTCGGGTCGAAGGTCTTGAACTCGGTCATGCCGTTGAACGGGACGGGCAGCGTCGCCGCGGTCGCGCGCAGGTAGAACTTCACGCCGGCCCCGAGCCGGTCCTCGTCGACGACCTTCCCCACCTCCGTCGCCGGCGAGTCGACGTCGAAGTTGACGAGCTTCCAGCTCGCGGTCGGCGCGCGCAGGTCGAACACGCGCGCGCACCCGGACGACAGGATGGACCCGCACAGGCCCGCGTTGTTGTTCGGGACGTCGGCGATGACGAGCACGTGCTCGAGCTGCTCGGAGAGCGCCACGAACTGGAGCTGCTCGACGCGCATCTGAAGATCCAGCGCCGCCGCGCCGACGGTGGCGTTCCGTCGCCCCGCTCGCATCGACGGGATCGCGATCGCCGCGAGGATCCCCACGATCGCCACGACGAGCATCAGCTCGAGGAGGGTGAACCCGCGCGTCCGGACCATGCCCGATCTCCTTAGCAAGCCGCCGGCCTGGCCCGGGAGGCCGCATTCCGCGGGGTTGGCCGGCGATCCGGGCGCGGCGACCGCAGAAGAGTGCAGCCGCTGGCAACTCTTTTCATGTGGGCGCGCGCGTACCTTCAGCGCAGGTCGCGGCGCTCGAACACGGCCGCGGCGAGCGCGAGCGCCGCCCCGGCGTAGAGGAGCGCGTAGACCACCGCGAGCCACGCCGACGCCGGCGGCGGCGTGCGATAGACGACGCTCTCGTTGAGCGACAGCGCCGACAGGTTCGGGAGGAGGTACCAGAGGGCCTTGCCGACGCCGGCGCCGGGGCCGGTCCACAGCGTGCGCAGGTCGTTCGAGAGCCGGCCCGCGATCGTCAGCGCGAGGGCGAAGATCGCGGCGAGGGTCGTCGTGGTCACCGCGGAGAAGAGCACCGCCACCGCCCCCACGACCAGGAACTGCACCCCCATCATGGCGAAGGCGGAGAGGAGCGCGAGATCGACCGGCCGGAGCGACCGCTCGTCGAGCGCGAGCATCGCCGCGAGCGTCGCGCCCATCACGGCGAGGTTCAGCAGGAGCGTCGCGGCGAGGCCGAGGTAGCGGCCGAGCAGGTACTGGGCGCGCGAGACCGGCTTCGCGACGACCGGGTAGAGGACGCGCCGCTCCACGTCGCCCGCGACGAGGTTCGCCCCGAGGAAGACCGCGATGAGCGATCCCATGGCCTCCATGGCGGTGAGGCCGAGGTCCGAGGCGATCCGGTGCATCTCGCCGATGGTGAGCGAGGAGAGCACGAGGCTCGCCACCACGAGGAGGAGCGCGAACAGCAGCAGGTTGACCTGCACCTTGCGGCGGAGTGCCTCGCGGAGCGTCACGCCCGCCAGTGCGATGACCTTCATCGGTTCGAGTCCTCCAGCGCCTTGAGCCGCTTCCAGGCGTCCTCCGTCGCCTCCCCCTTGCCCCGGGACGGTCGATCGAACCTGCTCGGGCTGACGGTCGACCGGACCCGGCCCTCCGCGTCGAGGTAGTACGCGCCGCCGAACGGATCCGGCGGGATCGCGGGGAGGAGCCCCTCGACCACGAGCTGCGCGAGCGCGATCGGCCGGACGCCGACGAGCGCGCGGTACCGCTCCGCGGCGGCCTCGAGCGCGGTCGCGTCCCGCTCGAGCGTGGCGCGCAGGATCTGGCTCCGGATCGAGCGGCGCGACTCGTCGTCCTGGGCCTCGGACTCGAGCTGCCGGAGGAACGAGATCGCCGCGTCGGCGGCGTCGCCCTTCACGTACTGCGCGAGCACGTAGTCCCGCAGGTGCGCCGGGGCGCCCGGCGTGCGCGCCGCGCGCTCGAAGTACCGCCCCGCGAGCTGCGTGATCCCCCTCGTACAGGAACGCGTTCACCGCGCGGTGGAACGGGAGGATGTAGCGGTCCGGCACGTTGCGGATGCCCTTCTCGAGGATCGCGTTCGCGTCGTCGATCCGCCCGGCGCTGGAGAGCATGTTCGCGCCGACCTGGTAGGCGTAGGCGTGCCGGGGATCGAGGTCCGACACCACCTCGAGGAGCGGCCGGAGCCTGTCCCAGCCGCGCTCGTTCGCGCGCCGCTCGCCGACGTACTGGACGGCCCGCAGCCAGGTCAGGTTGGCGGCGAGCGTCGGGTGCCCCAGCGAGAGCCAGCGCAGCGCGGATGGCCTTCGGGACGAACGCGACGTCGTAGGGGCGATCCTCCGCGACGCTGATCCGGTGGGCGACGCCCGCGGCGGCGGCGAACAGCGCGACGGCGAGGGCGGCGTGGGTGAGGGCGCGGAAGCGGGAGCGCACGGTCGTCGAATCCTAACCCAGGGGGGTGCCGCGGGTCAGCCGCCCCCGGGCGACGCCCGCGCCGCCGCGACCCGGCGGGCCGCCGCGTACGCCGGCGGCGCGACCTCGAGGAAGCGCGCGAACAGCCTCCGCGCCTCCTCCCTCCGGTTCGTCAGCCCAGAGCAGGTTCCCGAGGTTGTAGAGGGCCTCGGGATCCCCGGGCGCGGTCCGGAGCACCTCGCGCAGCTCCGGCTCCGCCTCCGCGTTGCGGCCGAGGGAGAGCAGCGCGGCAGCGAGCTGCGACGCGGGCATAGGTGGAGGTGGGATCGAGCACGACCGCTTGCCGCAGCACGCTCGCGCCGAGCTCGCGACGCCCGGTCAGGGCGAGCGCGGTGCCGAGGTTCACGAAGGGCCTCGGCTTCCTCGGCGACTTGAGCGCCGCGTCGGACCAGAGCGACAGGTCGTCCGCCCAGACCTCGTTGCGCGAGAGCGTCGCGATCGACAGCACGAGCGCGACGAGCGCACCCGCGAGGACCGTCGTCCGCGCGGCGTCGACGCGCGGGAGACGCCGGGCGAGCGCGGCGACGCCCGTCGCCGCGGCGACGAGCAGCCCGACCGACGGCAAGTAGACCCGGTGCTCGTACATGAGGTCCGAGATGGGGATGACGCGACGACTCGACGAGCAGGGTGAGGAAGAACCAGGCGATCCCGAAGCCGGCGAGCCGGGCGGCCGGGATCGAGCGCGCGGGCGCCCTGCCGCCGCGAGGTCCACCGGTACAGCAGGGCCGCGAGCAGCGCGAGCCCGGCGAGCAGCGCGAGCGACGCCGCGACGCGCGGCTCCGAGCACCGAGCGGAAGATCGGGACGTCGTGATCGACGGTCTGGCCCGGACGGGAAGACGAGCAGCCCGAGGTACTTCACGACCACCACGAGCTGCGTCGTCAGGTAGTCGAGGCGCGCGATGGGCGTGTCCACGCGCGTGCTCTCCGCGAGCCCGGCGAGGACGCTCGAGGCGCCCGCGGCGCGGGCGCCCAGCGTCGTGAGCGGGATGACCGGCAGCGTCGCGAGGACCGGCGCGAGACGCAGCAGCCGGGTGCGCGCGGTCCCCTCGAAGAAGGAGAGCTCGTAGAGGACGACCGCGAACGGGAGGGTGAACGCGATCTCCTTCGTCCTCATGGCGAGGAGCGCGGTGGCCACCACCGCGGCGCCGCCGACGATCCGATTCCCGAGCGGCCGGGGCGAGCCGTCGCGGAGGCGCCAGGCCGCGTACAGGACGACCGTCGCCAGATAGAACGTCGTCGCGAGCGAGGTGAGCCGCTGGACGACGTAGGCGACCGCCTGCGTGTGGACCGGGTGCGCGACGAACAGCGGCGGCCGCGACGAACGCGATCGCGCGCGACGACGGCGCGAGCGCCGACTCGCGGAGGCGCGGGGTCCGGAACGAGAGCCGGACGAGCGCGTAGACGAGCAGCGCGTTCGCCACGTGGACGAGGACGTTGACCAGGTGGTAGCCCGCCGTGGCGAGCCCGCCGACGCGGTAGTTGAGCGCGAAGCTGAGATAGCCCGACGTAGCGTCCGGGCAGCCCCGCGTACCGGCCGGGGAGGAAGTTCCCGAGGTCGCGGAGGAGCGGGTTGTCCCGGATCTGCCGGACGTCGTCGAAGACGAACGCGCCCGCCGAGCGCGTTCGAGTAGCAGAACAGGCCGAGGGCGGCGAGCGCGGCGAGCGCGAGCGCGCCCCTTCAGCCGCTCGCGCCGGGCGGTGTGCGGCGCGGCGGAGGGCGTGGCGAGCGGCGGAGCCGGCCTAGAAGACGTTGTCGGACGTCGCGAGGTTCGCCTGGCCGAACGGAGGGACGGAGACGGTCTGGCCGCAGGCGGTCGGGGTGCCGGCGACGATCGCGCCCGTCGAGTCGAGGAGCGGCTTGAACAGGTTCACGCAGCCGCGAAATCCGCGTTCGCCGTCGAGGTCCGACTGCGCCTGGACCGCGAGCGACGCGCCGCTCACGGTGGCGGGGCGTCTGCGTCGGGACGTTGCCGACCGACGATCGAGTAGCAGCCGTAGGTGCCGCCCTCGATGCCCCAGTCGATGGTGCCGGCGCGTGGATGTCCGTGAGCGTCCACTGCTGCTTCCGGCCGCTGGGGACGCAACCGGCGGGGAGCAGGCCGAGCGGCGCGTACAGGCCCGAGCCGTTGTTGAGGACCGCTCGCTCTGGCGGAGCGCCTCCTCCGCCTTGAACGCCGTCCCGACGTTCTCGCCCAGCTCGGCGAACCTCGCGCGGAGCTGGTACCGGAGGAAGTTCGGGATCGCGATCGCGGCGAGGATGCCGATGATCGCGACGACGATCATGAGCTCGATCAGCGTGAAGCCCTTGGCGATCTGCTTCATGCGCGCTCCTGGCGTTCCGAAGTCCCCGATATGTCGGATAGCACGATCGGTGCCAGGCGAGGGCCGCGCCAGAAGGCCCACGAACAGGGGTCAAACCGACGGGCGCAGACCGAGCCATGACATGTACGAAGAACGGCAGGTGGGTCGGGCGCGGTGACGATCTGCGCCCCGGGTCGCGCGAGTGTCCCGCGAGGACGAGACGAAAAGAGACGCCCCCGTGTCCGGGGGCGTCTCGGTGTTCCGACGTCTGCGGCGCTCGCCTAGAAGACGTTGTCGCGCGGGTGAGACGTTCGCCTGGCCGAACGGCGGGGCGGCGACGGTCAGGCCGCAGGCCGCGGGCGTCCCGGCGACGATCGCGCCGGTCGAGTCGAGCTGCGGCTTGAACAGGTTCACGCAGGCGAGGTCCGTGTCGGCGTCGATGTTCGACTGGGCCTGGACGGCGAGGGACGCGCCGCTCGTCGTGGCCGGCGTCAGGGTCGGGACGTTGCCGACGGAGATCGTGTAGCAGCCGTAGGTGTTGCCCTCGATCGCCCAGTCGATGCCGCCGGCCGTCTGGAGGTCGGTCAGGGTCCAGGGGTTCTTCTTCGGCCCGGGGACGCAGCCGAGGGGCAGCAGCCCGAGCGGCGCGTACAGGCCGGAGGCGTTGTTCGACGACGCGCTCGCTCTGGCGGAGCGCCTCCTCCGACTTGAACACCGAGCCGACGTTCTCCTTCAGCTCGCTGAACTTCGCGCGGAGCTGGTACCGGAGGAAGTTCGGGATGGCGATCGCCGCGAGGATGCCGATGATGGCGACGACGATCATGAGCTCGATCAGCGTGAAGCCCTTCGCGACCTTCTTCATATGCTCTCCTGATTGAGTAGGTCGGCGACGGCGCCGACGCGTGATACCGGCATCTCGTGTGAGGCAGCGAGCGTCCGGCAGTTCGAGCGCCTAGAAGCAGGACCGGTGCCAACTCGCGAGGCGTACAACCCCGCGTGATCACGCGAGCAGGACGAGTCCGGGTGGCGACGAGGAAGGGCAGGGGGGGTCGGGACCGGGTGACGATTTGCGGCAGTGGGACCCCGCGTGCGGCGGGGCCGCGCTCCTTTGACAGGATGTCACGCCTCTCCGATGATGCCCGCGATGATCCTTCGGACGGAGGGGCTCACGAAGACGTTCGAGGTGGGGTTCCGGCGCCGGCGCGTCGACGCCGTCCGCGATCTCAGCCTCACGGTGGAGCAGGGCGAGATCTTCGGGTTCGTCGGACCGAACGGCGCCGGCAAGACGACGACCATCAAGATGCTGATGGGGCTCATCCACCCGACGCGCGGGAAGGCGTTCATCTTCGACGCGCCGATCCCGAGCCGGGCGGCGAAGGCGCGGATCGGGTACCTCCCGGAGCACCCCGCCTACTACGAGTTCCTCTCCGGGCGCGAGGCGCTGCGCCTCTTCGCGGAGCTCGCCGGGGTCCCCCGCGCCGAGCGCGAGGACCGGTGCGGCTCGCTGCTCGAGCGCGTCGGGCTCGCAGGGGCGGAGGACCGCCAGGTCCGGAAGTACTCGAAGGGCATGCAGCAGCGGCTCGGGATCGCGCAGGCGCTCGTCGCCGACCCCGCGTTCGTGGTCCTCGACGAGCCGATGAGCGGGCTCGACCCGGTCGGCCGCAAGGACATGCGCGACCTCATCCTCGACCTGAAGCGCCAGGGGGAAGACGGTCTTCTTCTCGACCCACATCCTCCCCGACGTCGAGACGCTGTGCGACCGCGTCGGCGTCATCATCGGCGGGACGCTGCGAGACGTCGGCAAGCTCGCCGACCTGCTCTCCGCGCGGGTGAAGAGCGTGGAGGCGACGTTCTCCGGCCCCGGAGCGCAGGGGCCCTTCGCGGGCGCGACGCCGGTCGCGCGCGAGGGGCAGCGCGCGACGTTCTCGTTCGAGGGCGAGGAGAGCGCGGACCTCGCCGTCCGCGCCGTGCTCGCGGCGGGAGGGCGCGTCGCCGCGCTCACCGCGCACCGCGAGACCCTCGAGGACTTCTTCCTGCGCCGCCTCGAGGGCGCGCCGGAGGCGCGTCCGCCGACGGTGCAGCGCGCCGGCTGACGCGGACCGGACGCCGTGGAGACCGGAGCGCTCCGCATCGTCGTCGCCGCGTGGGTCCTCCTCGTCGGCGCGACCGTCGGCAGCTTCCTGAACGTCGTCATCGCGCGGGTCCCCGCGGGCGAGTCCGTGGTCCGGCCGCGCTCGCGCTGCCCGCGCTGCCGCTCGCCCATCGCGTGGTACGACAACGTCCCGGTCGTCTCCTGGCTCGTGCTGCGCGGGCGCTGCCGCCGGTGCGGCCTCCCGATCCCGGCTCGCTACGTCGCGGTCGAGCTGCTCGGCGCCGCGGCGGCGTGGCTCGCGTGGCAGCGGCACGGGCTCGGGCCGGCCGCGCTCGCCGAGCTGGCGCTCGTGGACCTCCTGATCGCGCTCGCCTTCATCGACCTCGCGACCTGGCTCCTGCCGCACGTCCTCACCTGGCCGCTCCTCGCGACCGGGCTCGGGGCGGCGGCGCTGGGCGTGTCGCCCGCCGGCTCGCTCCGCTCGTCCGCGATCGGCGCGGTCGCGGGGTTCGCGGCCTTCGCGCTCGTCGGCTTCGTCGGGAAGCTCGTCACCAGGAAGGAGGCGCTCGGGTTCGGCGACGTCTGGCTCCTCGCCGGCCTCGGCGCGTGGCTCGGGGTCGGGGCGCTCCTCCCGGTCGTGCTCCTCGCGTCCATCCAGGGGAGCGTGTACGGCCTCGCGCTCGTCGCGCTCGGGCGCGGGGAGCCGGGGCCCGGACGCGAGCCCGAGCGCGCCGCGGACCCGGAGGGCGCGGGCGACGCCGAGCTCCCGGTCGCCGGAGACGCGGAGGGGACCGGCGAGGGCACCGCGCCGGAGCCGGCGGCGGACGAGGACTGGGTTCCGCCGCGCCACGCGGTGCCCTTCGGGCCGTTCCTCGTCGCGGGCGGGCTCGAGTGGCTCTACCTGTCGGGCTGGCTCGCGTCGCGGGTCCCCGGCCTCGACGTGTTCCGGTAGGTGCGACCGGTGCGCTCGCGTCCACTCCGGCTCGTCCTCCTCCTCGACGTCGCCGCGATCGGCGCGATCGGCGCGGCGCTCCTCCTCGTCGCGGGGTTGCCGCTCGCCGCGCGCGGCGGCGTGCGCCCGGCGCAGCTCGTCCTGCTCGCGGCGGGCGTCGCCCTCGCGGGCGTCGCGGTCGGGGGGGCCCTGCTGCTCCGCTGGGTCGGCGGGCCGGTGAGCCGGATCCTGGACGCGGCCGACGCGCTCGGGGCGTCCGCCGCGGGGGAGCTCCCGCTGCTCGAGCCGCCCGGGGAGGCCGCGGGCCACGGGCTCTCGCGCGCCGCGGTCGCGTTCGAGCGGGCGGGCGCGGTCCTCGCCGCCGAGCGGGCGCGGCTCGCCGACAAGGTCGCGGAGCTCGAGCGCGCGAACGACGAGCTCGTCCGCGCGCGCGAGTCGCTCCTCCGCGCCGAGCGGCTCGCCACGGTCGGGCGGCTCGCGGCGGGCATCGCGCACGAGGTCGGGAACCCGCTCGGCGCGATCACCGGGTACGTCGAGCTCGCGCGCGGCCGCGTGCGGGCGGGCGCGGAGGCGGACGCCGACGACCTCCTGGCGCGCATCGGCGCGGAGGCCGGGCGGATCGACGTCATCGTGCGCGACCTGCTCGACTTCGCCCGTCCCGCGCCCCCCGTGCTCGGGCCGGTCGAGCTCGCCGCGGTCGTGGACGGAGCGGTGCGGCTCGCCCGCGTGCAGGCGCGCTTCCGCGAGGTCGAGGTGGAGGTGGACCTCGGCCCGACGCCGGAGCGGGTCGTCGCGGACGAGCGCAGGCTCTCGCAGGTGTTCCTGAACCTCTTCCTGAACGCGGCCGACGCGATGGGCGGCCGCGGCCGGGTGCGCGTCACCTGCCGGCCGAGCCCCGCGGCGGAGGGCGGACCGCGGGTGGAGGTGCGGATCGCCGACACGGGGCCGGGGATCGCGCCCGAGCACCTGGCGCGGCTGTTCGAGCCGTTCTTCACGACCAAGGAGCCGGGCCAGGGGACCGGGCTCGGTCTCGCCGTCTGCCACGGGATCATGGCCTCGTTCGGCGGCGCGATCGCGGCCGCGAACGGCGCGGAGGGCGGCGCGGAGCTCTCGCTCGAGCTCCGGCGCTGGACGCGGGTCCCGCGTGACCGTCGACCCCGCGGCGCGGGAAGGCGCGGGTCGTCGCGGCGGCCGCGCTCGCGGGCGTCCTCGCGATCGCCGCGTGGGCGCGGCTCGCCGACTTCGCGCGGGTGCTCGCGGGCGGCGAGGTGATCCCGCGTCGACGGCGACTCCGCGTACCACCTGCGCCGGATCCTGTACGCGGTCGAGCACTTCCCGTCGCTTGCCCACCGTCGATCCCTCGATGAACTGGCCCGACGGCGCGGCGTGCCCCTGGGCCGACGGGTTCGATCTGCTCGGGCGCGGCGCTCGCCCGCGCCGCGGGCGGGCTCGGGTCGCGTGACGCGCGCGGCGGTCGCCGCGCAGCTCCTGCCGGTGCTGCTCGGGCTGCTCGTCGTCTGGGCGACGATGGAGCTCGTCGCGCCTCGTCGCCCGCCGCGGGACGGGGTCGCGGAGGCGCGCGACGCGGCGTCGCCGTCGCCGCGGGGCTCGTCGTCGCCCTGCTCCCCCAGGCGGTCGCCTCCTCCCGGTTCGGCCGCGCCGATCACCACGTCGCCGAGGCGCTCTCGATGCTCCTGCTCGCGGGCTGGGCGCTCCGCGGGTCGGCTCGCCCCGCCGCGGGCGGGGGAGAGTCGTGAGCGCCGGACGAGGGGGAGCAGTCGGACGCGGCACGCAGGAGCGCTGCGGCACGAGCTCGCGGGCGCGGCCGCGGCGGCGTTCGCCTGCTGGATGTTCACCGGGAGGTCCGCTCTACGTCGCGCTCGCCGCGGCGCTCGCCGCGCGCGCGGGCGCTGCGCGCGACGCCGCCGGCGCTGCTCGGCTCGGGCGCGCCAGGGCTCCTCGCCGGCGCCGCCGCGGCGGCGCTGCTCGCCCTCCCGGCGCTGCGGCAGCACGGGCGGGCCGTCTCGTTCCAGCTGCCCGTCGCTGCTGCAGCCGGTGCTCGTCGCCGCGGCCGCGGCTGGCGTCGCCTCTGGCGGTCGTCGTCGTCGCGCGGCGCCTGCCGCGCGCAGGAGCCTGGCGGCGAGGCTCGCGGCGCTCGCCGCGGGGCGCGCTCGTCGCCGCGCTCGCGGTCGCGGCTCGCGTGGCCCGCGCGGGGCGCGCGAGCTCGCGCGCGGAGTGGGCGGGCTGGCTCCTGCGCCGGGATCCCGTGGCTCGCGACCATCCAGGAGTTCCAGCCGCTGGTCGGAGCGGGGACGCGGATACGCGGCGCCGCTTCGACGTTCGTTCTTCGGCGCGCCGGGGCGTCGCAGCGCCCGCGCTCGTGGTGGCGGGCGGCGCCTGGGCGATCCGCCGCAGCGGCGCGCGCGGCGTCCTCGTTCGCGGCGCTCTCCGCTCGCGCTGCTCGGCGCTGACGTTGCTCCAGAACCGGTTCGGGCGCGTGTTCGCGCCCGCTCCTCGCCGTGAACACGGCGCTCGCCCTCGAGGCGGGCGGCTGGCTCGCGCTCCGCGCCGCGCCGACGCCAGCGGCTTCGCTCGCTCACGACGGTGACGGTGCTCGCCGCCGCGCTCCTGCTCGCCGTCGCCGACCCGCGGCTGCGGGCGATGCTCCGGATCGCGCTGCCCGAGCGCCGCTGCCGGCCGAGGCCGCCGCCGCGCTCGACCTCCGGTCGCGCGACCGGGCAGACCCGCCGGAGGAGAGCCCCGGCGTGCTCGCGCCGTGGAGCTTCGGCCACACGGTCGTCGCGCTTCTCTCGGGCCGACCCGTCGTCGTGAACGGGTTCGGGACCTACCTGGACGCGCCCGCGTTCTGGGACGTGCAGCGAGCTCGCCGGCGATGGACCCGGCCGCGTTCGATCGCCTGGATGGCGCGGCGCCGGGTCGGCTACCTCGTCACCGGCGCCGCCACGTGTTCGTCAGGCGCCGGGGCTCCCGGCGCATTCGCGCAGCGACGCCCGGCGGGCTGGTCCTCGCTCCGGCAGTCGATGCGGAGCGCTCCCGATGTCGCCGCTCGTCATCGCGGGCTCCGGCGTCCCCGAGCGCCGGCGTCCGCCACCTCGAGCACCTCATGCCCGATCTTCGCGAGCGCGCAGCTCGTGCCGGGCCTCGCGTTTCCCGCTCCCGTGCGCTCTGGGCCTACGCGCGCGTCCCCGGCGCGCGCGTCGTCGGCACGAGGCGACCCCGGAGCGCGGGTCGTCCTCGAAATTCCGTTCCGCGAGCGCGGCGGCCGCACGTGTACAAGCGCCTGGGGCGACGTCGGGGCCGGACGGGCGCTGGGAGCTCGTCGTCCCGCTCCCCACCGGGCTCTCTGCGCCCGACGCTGCGCACCGCCGCCGCCGCTCGCGTGCGGGCGGGCGCCGGCGGAGGGCCGACCCGCTTCGCCATCTCGGAGGACGCGGTGCGGAGCGGAGCGCCGGTCGCCGGCGCGCCGCTCCCGGCAGCCGTCCCGCGGGTGAGCCCGGGCCGTGCTACAATCCCGCGGTGTCACTGCACAACGTGCTCGTCGTCGACGACGACGCGTCGATGCGCCACCTCCTCTCGGTGATCCTCGCGGATCACGGGTACGAGGCGCGCGCCGTCTCCTCGGGCGAGGACGCGCTCCGCGAGCTCGCGGCGCGCGACTACGACCTCGTCCTCACGGACGTCCGCATGCCCGGGATGGGCGGGCTCGAGCTGCTCCGGCGCATCCAGGCGACCGACCCCGAGCGGCTCGTCATCGTGATGAGCGCGTACGGCTCGCACGAGGCGGCGCTCGAGGCCGTGAAGGCGGGCGCGTACGACTACGTCTCGAAGCCGTTCCGGCCGGACGAGGTCGTGCTCGTGCTGCGCAAGGCGGAGGAGCGCGAGCGGCTGGCCCGCGAGAACCGCCGGCTGCGGACCGAGCTCTCGCAGGCGTACCGGCCCGAGGCGCTCGTGGGCGAGTCCGCGGGCATGCAGGAGCTGCTGCGGCAGCTCCGGAAGCTCGCGCCGCAGAAGGCGACGGTCCTCCTGCAGGGCGAGTCCGGCACCGGGAAGGAGCTCGCCGCGCGGGCGCTGCACGAGCTCTCGCCGCGCGCGAGCCTGCCGTTCGTCGCGGTGAACTGCGGGGCGATCCCGGCGGAGCTCATCGAGTCGGAGCTGTTCGGCCACGTCCGCGGCGCGTTCACCGACGCGGTGCGCGCGAAGAAGGGGCTCGTGACCGAGGCGGACGGCGGGACGCTCTTCCTCGACGAGGTCGGCGAGCTGCCGCTGGGACTTCAAGTCAAGCTGCTGCGCTTCCTGCAGGACCAGGAGGTGCGCCCGGTCGGCGACGTGCGCGCGCGCCGCGTGGACGTCCGGGTCGTGGCCGCCACGTCGCGCGACCTGACGCGGGACGTCGCCGCGGGGCGCTTCCGGGAGGACCTGCTGTACCGGCTCGACGTCGTCCGGCTGCGGCTCCCCGCGCTCCGCGAGCGGCCCGAGGACGTCCCCGCGCTCGCCGCGCACTTCCTCGCGCGCTACGCGCGCCTCAGGCCCGACCTGCCGGGGCTCGCGCTCGGCGAGGACGCGCGCGAGGCGCTCCTCGCCCACCGCTGGCCCGGGAACGTCCGCGAGCTCGAGCACGCGCTCGAGCGCGCCGTCGTGCTCGCGGACGGGCCGCTGATCCACGAGCAGGACCTCCCGGACACGGTGCGGGCCGCAGCCGCCCCGCCCCCCGCCGCCGCCGCCGAGGGCGGCGACGCGAGCCTCTCGGTGAAGCGCGCAGCCCGCGCGCTCGAGGAGCGGCTGATCCGCGCCGCGCTCGAGCGGACGGGCGGGAATCGCACCCGCGCCGCCGAGCTGCTCGAGCTCTCCTACCGGGCGCTCCTCTACAAGATCAAGGAGTACGGGATCGGCTGACCGCTCGCGAACGCATACGTAGCTATCACTTCGCTACAACTAGCCATCCCTATCCCACAACAGCCGATATCCGCGCCGCCCGCTTTCTTGATCCCGGGCGGGGCGATCGCTTAGCGTGTTCCCGCATGCCCGTCCGTCCACGCGCCAAGGAAGCGGCCTCCGCGCTCGCCCGCCGCGCGCTCGCGTCGAACAACGTCCAGCGCCTGCGCGAGGAGCAGCTCCTCACGAAGGCGGAGCTGGCGCGCAAGGCCGGCATCTCGCCGCTCACCGTCTCACGCATCGAGAGCGGCCTCGACTGCCGCGTCGACACCAAGCGCAAGATCATCCTCGCCCTCGGCCTGAGGCCTTCCGACCACCGCAAGGTGTTCGGCCCCGGTCGCGCGCGGCTGCGGAGCCTGTAGGGAGCCCCCATGGCGAAGAGCAAGCCCGCCGTCGGCCTCGACATCGGCTCCTCGAGCGTGAAGCTCGTGCAGCTGAAGGAGAAGCGCGGCGGTTACCAGCTGATCGCCTTCGGCGCCGCGCCGCTGCCGCCCGAGGCGATCGTCGACGGCGCGCTCATGAACTCCGCCGCGATCGTGCAGGCGATCCAGGAGGTCTTCGCGCAGCAGAAGGTGAAGGCGAAGGACGTCGCGATCGGCGTCCGCGGCCACTCGGTCATCATCAAGAAGATCTCGCTCCCCCGGATGACCCAGGAGGAGCTCGACGAGTCCATCCAGTGGGAGGCGGAGCAGTACATCCCCTTCGACGTGAAGGACGTGAACATCGACACGCAGATCCTGACGCCCGAGGCGGACGCCGCCGGGCAGATGGACGTCCTGCTCGTCGCCGCGAAGAAGGACATGATCAACGACTACACGTCGGTCTGCGCCGAGGCGGGCCTCACCGCCACGGTGGTCGACGTGGACGCCTTCGCGGTCCAGAACGCCTACGAGGCGAACTACGAGCCGAGCCCGACCGACACGGTGGTCATCGTCAACGTCGGCGCGGCGGTCTCGAACCTGAACGTGATCTCCCGCGGCGTGACGACGTTCACCCGCGACATCACGATGGGCGGCAACGCCTTCACGGAGGAGATCCAGAAGCAGCTCAACATCTCCTACGACGAGGCGGAGGCGCTGAAGATCGGTGGCCAGGGAGACTCGGACGCCGTGGTCCCGCAGGAGGTCGAGCGGGTGATCCAGGGCGTCGCCGAGCAGCTCGGCGGGGAGATCCAGCGGTCCCTCGACTTCTACGCGTCGACCGCGCCGGATGGGAAGATCACGCGGGCGCTCCTCTCCGGGGGCACCGCCCGCATCCCCGCGCTCTTCAAGACGCTCGAGGCGCGCGCCGGCGTGCCGGTGGAGATCCTGAACCCCTTCAAGAACATCGAGATCGACAACAAGAGGTTCGATCCCGCGGTCCTCCTCGCCGCCGCGCCCGCAGCCGCCGTCGGCGTCGGCCTCGCGCTCCGCCGCCCCGGGGACAAGTGATGATTCGCATCAACCTACTGCCCGTACGGGTCTCGAGGAAGAAGGCTGCGGGCAAGCAGCAGCTCGTCCTGTTCGCCGTGCTCGTCGTCGCCGGGTACCTCGGCAACATGGCGTGGGCGCAGGCGCGCGCGGCCGACTTCAAGGCGCGGCAGGCGAAGGTCGCGAAGACGCGCGAGGAGATCGCGCAGCTGGACCGGATCATCGGCGAGGTGAAGAACATCAAGGAGCAGCAAGCCGCGCTCCGCGAGAAGCTCGACATCCTGGCCGAGCTGAAGGCGGGCCGCACCGGCCCCGTGCGCGTGATGGACGCCCTCGCGACGCTCACGCCGAAGCGGCTCTGGATCTCGAAGCTCGACGAGAAGGCCGGCGCCGCGACCATCACCGGCCAGGCCTCCACCATCGACGACGTGTCGGCGTTCATGACGGCGCTGAAGGGGAACCCGCACTTCGGCGCGATCGAGCTCGCGAAGACCTCGGCCTCGACCGCGGCGGCCCGAAAGTTCGAGCTCGTCGACTTCACCCTGACCGCGGCGATCATCTACGCGCCCAAGAAGGCCGCGCCCGGCGACCCGGCCGCGAAGCCGAGGTGAGCACCATGGACAAGCTCATCGAGCGGATCGGGAAGGTCCCGCTGGGCGCGCGGATCGGCGTGGTCGCCGCCGCGATCGTGGCGATCACCGCCCTCAACTACTTCGTGGTGGGGATGGACTTCGGGACCCCGATCTCCGGGACCGAGGAGAAGATCCGCAAGGCCGTCCAGCAGCAGGCGCAGCTCGACAAGGAGTACATCGAGAAGACCGCCATCGCGAACAACCTGAACCAGTTCAGGCGGGAGAAGGAGCTCCTCGAGCAGCAGCTCAACGAGGCGCTCGCGGAGCTCCCCGAGGACAAGAAGATCGAGGATCTCCTGCAGCTGTTCCAGGACCGGGCGCTCAAGGCCGGGCTCAAGATCGGCAGCATCGAGCCGAAGGCGCCGGTGTCGGAGCGGTTCTACGCGAAGATCCCCATCCCGATGACGGTGACCGGCAACTACCACGAGATCGCGACGTTCTTCGACTCGCTCGGCCGCATGCGACGCATCGTGAACGTCAGCGAGGTCTCGCTCGACTCGCCGAAGGACGTCAACGGCAAGATCATGCTGAACGGCAAGTTCCTGGTGACCGCCTTCATGTTCGTCGACGCCGCGAAGCAGGCGTCGAAGGGCGCCGCCGCGCGCCCGGCCGGGAGCGCGAAATGACCGCCGCTCGCCTCCTGCCGCTCGCCCTCGCCGGCGCGCTCGTCGCGTGCAGCTCGAAGCCGGCGCCGCGCCCGGCCGCTCCGGCCGTCGCGCCGGTCCTCGCCGCGCCCGCGAAGCCGGCGGCGCCGGTCGCGGGCGAGCCGAAGCCGCCCGCGGAGCCGGAGTGGTCCTACTCCTCCGCCGGCAAGCGTGACCCGTTCCGCAACTTCCTCGCCGACCTCGAGCGTGGCCAGGGCAGCCTCACCACCCGCTGCGCGACGCCGCTCGGCCGGTTCGAGATCGAGCAGCTGAAGGTCGTGGCGGTCGTGACGGGGCTCGAGGATCCCGTGGCGATGCTCGAGGCCCCGAACGGCGTCGGCTACTCGGTGCGCCGAGGCGCCTGCATCGGGAAGAACGGCGGCGTCGTGGCCTCCGTCCGCTCCGGCGAGCTGGTCGTCTCGGAGTGGGCGGTGCGCGCCGACGGCACCCGCGATCGGACCCAGACCGTGCTCCGCCTCCCGAAGGAAGCGGCCCTGAATCTCGAGGAGTAGCCCATGAGAACGTACCTCAAGCCGCTCGCAGGAATCGTCCTCTCGGGCGCGCTCGCGGTGTCGGCGCCTCCCCGGGCCGCGGAGCCGAACGTCATCCGCGCCATCGACGTGGCGGAGCGCGACGGCTCGGTCGAGCTGTCGATCCAGGGCACCCGGGCGCCGTCCTACACCGTCTTCAAGCTGCAGGATCCGCCGCGGCTGGTGGTGGACCTCGCCGGGGCGGACATCTCGAAGGTCGCCTCGCCCGTCGAGATCGGCAAGGCGGGCGTCATCGCCGTCTCGACCGCGCAGTACAAGGACGAGCGGAGCGCGGTCGGCCGCGTGATCATCGCGCTCGAGGGCGCGCGCCGGTACGAGGTCACGCCGCGCGGCGACGCCGTCGTGGTGAAGGTGCTCGGCGAGGGCGCGGTCGCGACCGCGACCGCGACCCCGACCGCGACCGCGACCCCGACCGCGACCGCGACCCCGACCGCGACCGCGACCCCGACCGCGACCCCGACCGCGACCGCGACCGCGACCGCGACCGCGCAGGCGCCGGGCGCCCAGGACGACCACCTCGTCTCCCGCCGCGTCGACGAGGCGAAGGTCTCGACCCACGCGCGCGCCGTCACGGCGGTCACGGCCGCCAACGGGCGCATCGTCCTCCGGACCGACGGTGACGTCGGCCGCATCGAGGTCATCGAGCTGCGCGACCCCGCCCGCCTGGCGATCGACCTGCACGGCCTGTCGCGCGCGCCGGCGAAGCCGGTGAAGGGCGACGCCGGGTTCACGCAGGTGCGCTTCGGAAAGGGCGACGGCAAGGTCCGCGTGGTGCTCGACACGAGCGGCACGCTCCCGGGCTACGAGGTCAAGCGCGTGAAGCACGGCGTCGCGATCGTCGCCGCCTCCGCGAAGGTCGCGGACGCGCCCGCGAAGGTCGCGGCGGCCCCGGCGAAGGTCGCCGCCGCCTCGAAGGACGCCGTCGCGAAGGCCGCGAAGGCGGCCGCTCCGGCCGCCGAGCCCGCGCCCGCGGCGCAGCCCGCCGCGCGGGCGAAGATCGCCGACGTCCGGTTCGCGCAGCAGGGCGCCTTCTCGCGCATCGACATCTCGGGGACGGCGCGCCACGCCGTCACGCGGCCGGACGAGCGGACCTTCGTCCTCTCCCTGTCCGCCGCCGAGCTGCCCGAAGAAGCTCGAGCGCTCCCTCGACACGACCGCGTTCCAGGGTCCCGTCATGATGGTCTCGTCCTTCAACCAGCCGGCGACCGGCGAGGTGAAGGTCGTCGCGACGCTGCGTGGGGACGCGACCTACCGGATCGAGCAGACGAAGTCCGGCCTGTCCTGGACGTTCCAGGCGGTGAAGGGCCCGGGGAGAAGGCCGAGAAGACGGAGAAGCGGCGGCGACGCCGGTCGTCCGGATCACCGACGCCCAGTCCGCCGGGCTCGCGCAGGAGGCGCCCGCGTACGCGCTCTCCGGCGCGCCGCAGGCGCGCGGCTACACCGGCCGCCGCATCACCCTCGACTTCCACGACATCGAGATCCGCAACCTCCTCCGGCTCATCGCCGACGTCTCGAAGAAGAACATCGTCGTCGCCGACGACGTGACCGGGAAGGTCACCGTCTCGCTGCGCAACGTCCCCTGGGACCAGGCGCTCGACCTCGTCCTCAAGTCGAAGGGGCTCGGCAAGGAGGAGCTCGGGAACGTCATCCGGATCGCGAAGTTCGAGCAGATCGCGAAGGAGCAGCAGGCCCGCGCGGACGCCGAGAAGGCCCGCGACCCCGCTGCTGCCGCTCAAGGTCCGGCTCATCCCGGTCAACTTCGCGCGCGCCGGCGACATGGCCGGGCCGCATCAAGGACGTCCTCACCGAGCGCGGCTCGGTCTCCACGGACGACCGGACGAACGTCCTCATCGTGAAGGACGTGCAGGACGCGCTCGTGCGGGCCGAGGGGCTCGTCCGGAACCTCGACACCGAGATCCCGCAGGTCCTGATCGAGAGCCGCATCGTCGAGGCCTCCTCGAACTTCAACAAGGCGCTCGGCGTGCAGTGGGGCGGCAACGCCGCGTTCACGCAGCTGACCGGCAACCCGACCGGCCTCGTGTTCCCGAACAACGCCGCGGCGGCCGGTGGCATCGCGGGCGGCGCCACGACCGGCACCGCCGGCACCCCGAACTACGCGGTGAGCCTCCCCGCGCCGGTCGGCGACGGCGCCGGCGGCGCGATCGGCCTCATCCTCGGCTCCGCCGGCGGCGCCTTCAACCTGAACCTCCGCATCTCGGCCCTCGAGAACTCGGGCGTGGTGAAGACCATCTCCGCCCCGAAGATCGCGACCATCGACAACAAGGAGGCGACGATCGGGCAGGGCATCTCGATCCCGTTCTCGCAGACCTCCGCGTCCGGCGTGAACACGACCTTCATCGAGGCGAAGCTCGAGCTGAAGGTGACGCCGCACGTCTCCGCCGACGGCTCGATCCTCCTCAAGATCAAGGCGACCAACAACGCGCCGAACCCGCAGCTCACCGGCGCGAACGGGCAGCCCTCGATCTCGAAGCGCGAGGCCGAGACGGAGGTCCTCGTGAAGGACGGCGAGACGACCGTCATCGGCGGCATCTACACGCGCCAGACCGCGAACCGCCGCGCCGAGGTGCCGTTCCTCTCGAAGATCCCGCTCCTCGGCGCGCTCTTCCGCTCGACCACGGACCAGGACGACCACACCGAGCTCCTCATCTTCATCACCCCGCGCATCCTGAACAGGCAGGCGACGACGGTCGCCGCCGGGACGAACTAGGAGTCCGCCATGAAGACGAGAGCCCTCTTCCTCGCGCTCCCGGTCCTCGCGCTCGTCTCCGGGTGCCGGGACAACCGCGCCTCCGTCCAGATCCAGGCCATCTGCGCAGGCACGAAGACGTGCGTCGTTCAGCAACAAGTGCGACGCCGTCGCGCTCGGTACGCCGAGGATCGATCCCGGCCGTCACGAACCTACCTGACGCTCATCCTCCAGCTCGAGAACCAGACTCCGGACAACTCGGACGAGGACCTCAAGCGGACGAACACGAACGACGCCCACGTCGACGAGGCGGTGATCGAGTACAGCGGGGCGCTCAGCGGCAGGACCGTCTTCGGCGCCGCCGGCCAGGTGCCTGCGAACTCCACCCAGGTCGTCTCTGTGGACATCATCCCCGCCAGCGTCGGCGCAAGCCGCATCGCCCCACTCGGTCCTCCCGCGTTTCCCCAGTTCGTCGAGGCGCTCGCGAAGCTCAGGCTCCGCGGGTACTTCGACGATGGGACGCGCTTCGAGACCGGCGAGTTCCCGGTCACGATCGAGATCATGCACCGGCGGCGTGACGACCTGCGCCGGAGCGTGCCCGCACGCCGGTCAGTGGCCCGCGACGTGCCCGTAGCCGCGCCCTGCGTGGCGGCCTCGCGTTGACGCGCCGCGTCCCGCCTCCAACCTTGACGCCCGGAGCGGCGGCGGGCTAAGTACCAGCCCGTCCGCCGCGCCCTGCCCGGAATGACGGGCGTTTTCCACGCGGAGGCCCGAGCCCAATGAGCTTCAGAGAGCATCTCGAGGAGGTCTGCCGCGGCGTCGACGGCGCGGTCGCCTGCTCGTTCATGGGCGTGGACGGCATCGAGGTGGACACGCACGTCGAGGGCGGCGGTGACCTGGATCTCAAGTCGCTCCTCGTCGAGTACTCGGGGGTCCTGCGCAGCGCGCGCGAGGCGGCCGAGGCGCACCAGGCGGGCGGGGTCGACGAGGTCTCGATCTCGACGGAGCGGCTGCGAGCGGTGGTCCGCGTCGTCACGCCCGAGTACTTCATGGTCGTCGCGCTCGCTCCGAGCGCGAACGTCGGCAAGGCCCGCTACCTGCTGCGCGTGACCGCCCCCAAGCTGAAGGCGGAGCTGGAGCTCTAGCCCCGCCCGGACGGCCCGGCGGGCGCCCGGACGGCGCGGCGCCGCACGGCCGGTTCCCGAACCACGAGCCTAGAGGAGCATCACAAGATGGCCGACACCCTGGACACCTCGGCGTTCCGCCGGGGCCTCAAGATCGAGATCGACCGGGAACCCTGGGAGATCATCGAATTCCAGCACGTGAAGCCGGGCAAGGGCTCGGCGTTCGTGCGGACGCGGATCAAGAACCTCATCACCGGGCGGTCCATCGAGAAGACGTTCAAGTCCGGCGACGTGGTGGGCAAGCCCGACATCGACGAGCGGGAGATGCAGTACCTCTACCGCGAGGGCGACCACTTCAACTTCATGGACAACAAGTCCTACGAGCAGACCTTCGTCACCCGGGAGCAGATGGGCGACGCCGCCCACTTCATCAAGGAGAACACCACGACGCACATCCTGTTCTTCAACGGGAAGGCGATCGGGGTGACGCTCCCGAACGCGATGGATCTCAAGGTCGTGAAGTGCGATCCCGGGGTCCGCGGCGACACCGTCTCGGGGGCGACCAAGCCCGCGACGCTCGAGACCGGCTACGTCGTCAACGTGCCGCTCTTCATCAACGAGGGGGACACCCTCCGCATCGACACCCGCACGGGCGAGTACCTCACCCGCGTGGCCGCGTAGGCCCCGATCCTCGGACAGGAGACCAACGAATGGCGACACGACCGCTGAAGCAGGCCGACCGCACCGCCGACCCTCTCGTTCCCGCCGGCTTCTCGATGGACGACGTGAAGAAGCTCGTCCAGCTCGTCGAGAAGAGCGACGTCACCCACATCGAGTGGGAGAAGGGGCCGGACAAGGTCGTGATCAAGCGCGGCGCCGCCGCGCCCGTGGCGGGCTCGGCGCCGTTCGTGCACGCCTCGCCGGTCGCCGCGCCGATCCTGCCGCTCGCGCCGGTGGCGGCCGCCTCCGCGGCCCCGAAGGCGGACGCGAAGCCCGCCGACAAGCCGGGCGTCGTCGTCACCTCGCCGTTCGTGGGGACGTTCTACCGCGCGCCCTCGCCGGAGTCCCCGCCGTTCGTGGACGTGGGCGCGAAGGTGAAGAAGGGCCAGACGCTCTGCATCGTCGAGGCGATGAAGCTGATGAACGAGATCGAGTCGGAGACCGACGGCGTCGTCGCCGAGATCCTCGTCCAGAACGCCGCGCCCGTGGAGTTCGGCGAGCCTCTCTTCCGCATCGTCCCGGGCTAGGCGCGCATGTTCAAGAAGGTCCTCATCGCCAACCGCGGGGAGATCGCCCTCCGCGTCCTCCGGGCGTGCAAGGAGCTCGGGCTCTCGACGGTGGCCGTCCACTCCACCGCCGACGCCGAGTCGCTCCACGTCCGCTTCGCCGACGAGGCGATCTGCATCGGCCCGCCCCCGTCCAAGCTGAGCTACCTGAACGTCCGCGCGCTCCTCTCCGCCGCGGACGTGACCGGCGCCGACGCGATCCACCCCGGCTACGGCTTCCTGTCCGAGAACGCCGAGTTCGCCGAGCTGGTGACGCGGATGGGCCTGAAGTTCATCGGCCCGCGGCCGGAGATGATCCGGCTGATGGGGAACAAGGTCGCCGCGCGCGCCGCGATGGAGAAGGCGGGCCTGCCGCTCCTCCCCGGCGCCCGGAACAAGCTCGCCGACGCGGACGAGGCCGAGCGCATCGCCGACCAGGTCGGGTTCCCGGTCATCCTGAAGGCCGCCGCGGGCGGCGGCGGGCGCGGCATGAAGATCTGCCGCGATCGGAGCGAGGTCCGTCACCTGTTCGAGACGGCGAGCTCCGAGGCGCTCGCCGCGTTCGGCGACGGGTCGATGTACCTCGAGCGCTACGTCGAGCAGCCGCGCCACATCGAGCTGCAGATGGTCGCGGACGAGCACGGCCACATCATCCACCTCGGCGAGCGCGAGTGCTCGGTCCAGCGCCGGCACCAGAAGCTCATCGAGGAGGCGCCGTCCCCGGCGGTCTCGCCCGCGCTCCGGCGCGAGATGGGCGAGGTCGCCCTCGGGGCCATGCGGAAGATCGGCTACAACAACGTCGGCACGATCGAGTTCCTCATGGACGAGAACGGCCGCTACTACTTCATGGAGATGAACACCCGGATCCAGGTCGAGCACCCGGTGACGGAGCAGGTCTACCGCCTCGATCTGTTGCGGGAGCAGATCCGGCTCGCCGCCGGCGAGCCGCTCGAGCGGACGCAGGAGTCGGTCGTCCCGGGCGCGCACTCGATCGAGTGCCGCGTCAACGCCGAGGACCCGGTCACGTTCGCGCCGTCGCCCGGGAAGATCACGGGCTACCACCAGCCGGGCGGGTACGGCGTGCGCGTCGACACCATGGCGTACGAGCAGTACAAGGTGCAGCCCTACTACGACTCGCTCGTCGCGAAGCTCGTGATCACCGGCGCCACGCGCGAGATCGCGCTCAAGCGGGCGATGCGGGCGCTGAACGAGTACGTGATCGAGGGGATCAAGACGAACATCCCGTTCCACAAGCGCGTCCTCGCCTTCCCGGGCTTCGTCGCCGGCAAGTACGACACGCGGATCGTGGACCAGATCCTGAACCCCCCCGCGCCCGAGGAGCTGGCGAGCCCGGCGAAGGCCGCGGGGTAAGGACGGGCCACCGGTCCGGGTCCGGACCGCGCGCTTCTGCCGCACGCGGCCCCCGACCGCGCCGGTGTCACTCCCGGAAAAGTCCCGTAGGTTCGCGGGATTCCCGGCTTGACCGCCCGGGAGGCATCCACTACGCTCGACGGGATCCGGGCTGACGGGGGCGTCGCGCGATATCGCCTGCGCCCCCGCCGTTCCCCGGGATCCGCGCCCCGGAGAACCCGTCGCCCCCGGCCCCGATGGCTGTCGACAAGAACAAGATCATCGCCGAGGCGACCAAGCTCGTTCAGAAGGGGGCGTACGACAAGGCGATCGCGGCCTACCAGCGGATCCTCGCCGAGGATCCGAAGGAGGTCCGCAGCCTCCTCAAGGTCGCCGAGCTCTTCCAGAAGAAGGGCGACGACCGGTCCGCGGCCCAGGCGTTCGAGAAGGTCGCCGAGACCTACGCCGAGCAGGGCTTCTTCCTCAAGGCCGTCGCCGTCTACAAGCAGGTCGTGAAGATCGACCCGGACGACGTCCGGGTCAACGAGCGGCTCGCGGGCCTGTACCAGCAGCTCGGGCTCATGAGCGACGCCATGGGCCAGCTGCAGTTCATGGCGACCGCCTACGAGAAGGCCGGTGACGGGGCGAAGCTCACCGACGTCCTGAAGCGGATGGTCGAGCTCGAGCCCGAGAACATCGCCTCCTCGATCAAGCTCGGCGAGCTGTACGCCCGCTCGGATCAGGCGGAGCCCGCGCTCGAGTGCTTCCTGCGCGCCGCGGACTACCTCAAGCGGCACAGCCGCGCGGACGAGTACCTCAAGGTGGCCGAGCGGATCGCCGCGCTCTCGCCCGGGGACGTCGCCCTCACCCGCGAGCTCGCGAACATCTACCTCGCCAAGGGGGACACGAAGCGGGCGCTCGCGAAGCTCCAGCTCTCGTTCAAGGCCGACCCCAAGGACGTGGAGACGCTGCACCTCCTCGCCCAGGCGTTCCGCGATCTCGGCCAGGTCTCGAAGACGGTCTCGGTCTACAAGGAGCTCGCCCACGTCCACGAGGAGGGCGGCCGGAGCCAGGACGCCCGCGCCATCTGGCGCAAGGTGCTGGAGCTCGCGCCCGACGACGAGGACGCGGCGCTGGCGTGCGGCGAGGGCGCGGACGTTCCGGCGCCCGCCGTCGCCGCTCCGGCGCGGACGCCGCCGCCGCGCCCGGCCGCGGCCCCGCGCGCGCCGTCGCCGCCCGCCGGCCCCCCGCCCGGCGCGCTCCGTCCCGCGGCGCCGCGCCCCGGCCCGCCCCCCGGCGCGCGCGCCGCGGCGATCGCTCCGCCGCCGCCGCCCCCGCCGGCGGCGCCGCCGGCGCGGGACGCGATCCCGAAGCTCCTCAGCGAGACCGACGTGTACATGAAGTACGGTCTCCACGAGAAGGCGCTCGACCACCTCCGCAAGGTGCTCGCGGTCGACCCCGAGCTCGCGGAGGCCCACGAGCGCGCGCGGGAGATCCACCTCGCGGCGGGCAACGGGCAGGAGGCGGCCCGCGCGGGCGCCCTCGCGGTCCGCAAGCTGCTCGCGCAGGGGCAGGGCGATCGGGCCCGGCAGGCGCTGGCGCGGCTTCGCGAGCTCGCGCCCACCCACCCCGAGCTGCGCGAGCTGAACGCCGCGGTCTCGTCCTCCGAGGAGGTCCTGCTCGTCGGCGACGTCGCCGAGCAGGAGCTGGTGCTCTCCCCGGACGAGCTCGACGACGGGCCGGACCGGGACGACGACGCGCTCGCGCTCTCCGCCGCCGAGCACGAGGGCGAGGAGGTCGTGGACGAGGAGGACGCGCCCCCGCGGACAAGTGCCCCTCTCCCCACCCCGCTCCCCGCTTCGCGGGGCGAGGGAGCTCCGCGGCCCGCGCCCCGCCGCGCGTCCGCCGGCCCCGCCGCCCGAGGACGACGAGGAGGAGAATCGACCTCGCCGACGAGATCGAGGAGGCGGACTTCTTCCTCGAGCAGGGGCTCCTCGACGAGGCGCGCGAGGCCCTCCAGAACCTGCTCGCGTTCTACCCGGGCCACCCGGCGGTCCAGGCGAAGCTCGCCGAGGTCGACCGCAAGGAGCACCCGGAGAAGGCCGCGAAGCCGGGGCACGCGCCCGCCGCGTCGGCGGGAGGCGGCGCCGCGGACGACGGCGCGTTCGACATCGCGCGCGAGCTCGCCGACGAGCTCGGCACGCCCGACGCCGCGGCGCTCGAGGACGAGTTCCAGTACTCGGTCGAGGACGTCTTCAACCAGTTCAAGAAGGGGATCGAGCAGACCGTCCAGAAGGAGGACAGCGCGACCCACTACGACCTGGGCATCGCGTACAAGGAGATGGGGCTCCTCGACGACGCCGTCCACGAGTTCGAGACCGCGCTGCGCGGGAACGATCGGCGCAAGGAGGTCGACTGCCTCTCGATGATCGGGATGTGCCGGCTCCAGAAGCGGGAGCCCGCGGAGGCGGTGAAGGCGTACCGCCGCGCGCTCGCGTCCGACTACCTCACCCGGGACGCCGCCAAGGCGATCCACTACGATCTCGCGACCGCCTACGAGGGCGCAGGGGAGAAGGAGACCGCGCTCTACTACTTCCAGCGGGTCGCGAAGGCCGACGCCGCGTACCGGGACGCCGCGAAGCACGCGGCCGAGCTCGGCGGTGGCCCGGGGCGTCCGCCTCCCGAGGAGGCGCGCGCCGCGGCCCGCCCCGCGCCCGGGGCGCCCCTCGTGCCGCCCCGCCCGCCCGCCGTCCGGCCCGCCGCGGCCCCCGGCGGCGCGCCGAAGAAGAACATCGGGTACCTGTAGGCCTCGAGACGCACCGTGAACTACCTCGAATTCTACGAGCTCGCCCAGGAGCCCTTCTCGAACGCGCCGGTGTCGCGGTTCTACTACTCGTCCGCCCAGCACGCGCAGGCGCTCATGCGCCTGACCCACGCGGTGTCGGGCATGAAGGGGCTCGCGGTCCTCGTCGGGGACATCGGCGCGGGGAAGACGACGCTCGCGCGCAGGATGCTCGACAGCCTCCCGGAGGAGGAGTACGAGGCCGCGCTCCTCGTCATCATCCACTCCGGCATCACGCCGAGCTGGCTCCTCAAGCGGATCGCGCTTCAGCTCGGGGTCGAGAACCCCGCCGAGGAGAAGCTCGCGCTGCTGTCGCAGCTCTACCAGCGGCTCGTCAGGATCTACGAGCAGGGGAAGAAGGCGGTCGTCCTCATCGACGAGGCCCAGATGCTCGCCACCCGCGACATCATGGAGGAGTTCCGCGGGCTCCTGAACCTCGAGGTCCCCGAGCGCAAGCTCCTGTCGTTCGTGTTCTTCGGGCTCCCCGACATCGAGGAGAACCTGAAGCTCGACCCGCCCCTCGCGCAGCGCGTGGCGCTCAAGTACCGGCTCGAGCCGCTCTCCGCCGACGCGACCGAGGCCTACGTCCGGCACCGGCTCCGGCTGGCGGGCGCGCCGCGCGTCCCGTTCTCGCAGGCGGCGCTCGCGCGCGTGCACGCGCACAGCCGCGGCACGCCCCGCCTCATCAACACGCTCTGCGACAACGCGCTCTTCGAGGGGTTCGTCGGTCGCGCGAGGGAGATCGACGAGCGGCTCCTGGACCGCGTCGCCCGCGACCTCGGGATCGAGGCCCCCCTCCCCCCGCCTCCGGTCGCGGCGGTCCCGGCCTCGGCCCCCCAGGGCGGCTCCGGCGGCCAGACCGGCCGGCCGAGCGAGCGCCCGCGGATCGACCTCGCCGAGATCGATCGCTACCTCGACTCGCTGAAGTGACGGCGCCGCCGGCGCGGACTTGGCGGGCCACGCCGGCCGCGAGACAATCGCTCCCTTGAAGAAGCGGACCGTCGCGCTGGCGTTTCTCGCCGTCGTCCTCGCGCTCGTCGCGGTGACGCTGCTCGTCCTGCGCACGCGCTGGGCCGGCGACCGCATCTGCGCCCTCGTCGCGTCGCGGACCGAGGCGGCGACCGGGCTCCCGCTCGCGTTCGGGGCGTGCCGGGTCGAGCCGCTCGCGCTCGAGGTCCAGGCGGAGGGCGTCCGCCTCGGCCCCGCCGGCGCCCCGGTGTTCACCGCCGACCACGTCTCGGCGCGGCTCGCGGCGGTCCAGGCCTTCGGCGGGCGCGTGCGGCTCGCGAAGGTCGAGCTGGTGCGGCCCCGCGTGCAGGTCCGGCTCCCCGCGCGAGCGCCGGGCGGGCCAGGCGTCTGCGGGCCGGACCTGACGTCGCGCGTCGAGGTGCAGGAGCTCCGGATCTCCGGCGGCGCCGTCGACGTCACGTTCCCGGGGGGAGCCCGGCTCTCCGCGGGCCGGCTCGACGTCGTCGCAGGCCCCGCGGCGCGCCCGTCGCTCCGCTCGCTGCGCACGCTCGCGCTGCGCCCCCGGACGCGCGTGCAGCTCGACGCCGGCGAGGTCCGGCTCGAGGGCCTCGACGATCGCCCGTTCACGGCGCCGCGGCTCACGGCGGGCTTCGAGGTCGCGATGGACCTCTCCGTCGCGGAGCTCGGCGCGGCGGAGGCGGTGGTGAACGGGGTCCGGATCGCGGCGCACGGCCGCGTCACCGATCTCTGCGCGCCGGTGCTCGACCTCAAGGTCACCGGGTCCGGCCCGTTCCGCGAGGTGCTCGCGATCACGCGCGTCCACCCGAACGCGCCGGCCGAGGGGACCGTGTTCGCCGAGGGCCGCATCGCCGGACCGGCCGCTCGCCCCGCGATCTCCGCCGCGCTCCGCGTGCAGGGTGCGCGGGTCGGCTGGTTCCGGCCGGGCGACGGTCGCGCCGACGTCCGGCTCGCGCCGGACCTCGACGCGCTGCTCGTCGATCGGGTCGACTGGCCGTTCCCGGGCGGGGTCGTGCGCGCCCGCGGCAAGGTCGCGTGGCCGCGCGGGACCGTCGCGCTCGAGTGGGACGTCGAGACGGCGGGCCTCGACCTCGCGGACGCGCTCGAGAGCGTCGGGATCGAGGGCTCGTGGGTGACGGTGCGCCTCGACGCGAAGGGACGGATCGCCGGGACGGTCTGGCCGACGCTCGCGCTCGGCGGGGGGATCACCGGCGACTTCCGGGACTTCCGCACGTACACCCAGGCCGCGAGGTCGGTGAAGCCCGGGACCGCGCCCGTCGTCGAGGTGAAGCGCGGCCGCCTCGACGCGCCGCTCCGGGTCGGTCCGGAGGGCCTCACCTTCGACGGCACCCGCGTGACGGCGGGTCGCGGCACCTCGACCGTGGACGCGGTCGCGCGCCTGTCCGCGGCCGGCGGCTTCCAGGTCCGCTGGCGCGGTCAGGTGGACCTCGACGCCATCGGGAGGGTCGGGGGAGTCCCCGTCGGCGGGCTCGCGGAGGTGGACTCGACCCTCGCCGCGGCGCCGTACGGCAACCCGCACGCGGTCGGACGCGCGCGCGCCGAGGGGCTCCGCTTCCTGGACATCGCCCTCGGGACCGCCAGCTGCGAGTTCGACTACGGGCCGGACTTCCTCGTCCGGGTGAAGGACGCGGAGGGCGTGTTCCGCCAGACGCGCTGGCGCGGCGAAGGGGTCGTCGACCTCGAGGCGTCGCCGGTCCACGTGCGGAGGATGCAGCTCGCCGCGAAGGGCCAGGTCCGCGACCTGTTCGACGCCGTGCAGGACTGGGTGCCGCGGACGCGGCAGTTCCGGAACGCGGTCGACGGGGAGATCGAGGTGTCCGCGACCGGCAGCGGCCCGGGCCCGCTGCTCGACGGCACCTTCGACGCGAGGATGGCGACCGGCACGTTCTACGGGCGCCCGTTCGACTCCGCGCGGATGACCGGGACCTACCAGCGCGGCGACGAGGCGCGGTACGAGCGCGTCGAGCTCCGGCGCGGCGCGGGGGTCGCGCGGATGACGGGCCGCTACGGGTTCTCGTCGCCCTTCCCGTGGGACCTCGACGTCTCGTTCGCGGGCGTGTCGCTGGCCGACGCGGGCCTCCCCGGCGGCTCCGACTGGGGCGGGTCGGCGAGCGGGACGATCGCGCTGCGCGGCTCGTTCGAGCACCCGGACGTCCGCTTCGCCGCGAACGGCGACGGCGTGTCGATCCGGGGGACCGCGCTCGGGTCCCTGCAGGCCGCCGGCACCGTGAAGGGCCAGGACCTCGTGGTCACCGGCGGCGCGGACGGCCTCCGGTTCGAGGCGGAGGCGAGGCTCGACGGGCGGATGCCGTTCCGTGCCAGGGCGGACGTCACGCTCGAGGACGTGGCGCGCTACCTGCCGGCCGGGGCGCCCGGCCTCAAGGCGCGCGTGAAGGGGGAGGCGACCGCGGAGGGAGAGCTCACCGCGCTCGACCTGGCGCGCGCGCGCGTGCGGCTCGACGAGGTCCAGGCGGGGCACGCGGAGTTCAAGGTGCGGGCGGCGGCCCCGGTCGTGATCACGGCGAGCCGCGGGCGCGTGGACGTCCAGGCGCTCACGCTGGTGGGGCCGAACACCGAGCTCACGGTCTCCGGCGCGCGCGCGGCCTCCGGGCAGCTCGACCTCACCGCGGCCGGGACGGCCGACCTGCGGCTGCTGGCGGGGCTCGTCCCGGACCTGAAGCGTCCGCACGGGCAGCTCGCGGTGGAGGCCCACGTCACGGGGACCCTCGAGACGCCCGTGCTCGTCGGCTCCGGGCGGCTCGCCGAGGCGGGCTTCCAGCTCAAGACCACCTCGATCCTGTTCTCCGACGTGCGCGGAGCGCTCGCGTTCTCGCAGAACCGGGTGCTGTTCGAGGACCTCTCGGCGTCGGTGAACGGCGGCCGCGCGAGGCTCCGCGGCGAGCTCGAGCTCGCCTCGTTCGTCCCGGTGCGGCTCCGCGTCGAGGCGCTGCTCGACGAGGTGCCGGTCGCGGTCCCCGCGTACCTGCCCGTCACGCTCTCCGGCCGGATCGAGGCGGCCGGCACCCCCGACGCGACCGTGGTCACCGGCCGCCTCCACGTCGTCCGCGCGCGCTACACGGCGGACGTCGGGCTCGAGAAGAACCTGCTCGAGCTCCGGCGCCGGCCTCCCCCCGCGCCGCGCCCGTACGACAAGTCGGGCGAGTGGCTCCGGCTCGACCTGCAGGTGGTGGTGGACGGGGACGCGCGGGTCGAGAACGACCTCGTCAGCGGCGCGGTCCGCGGCGAGCTCACCCTCACCGGCACGCTCGCCGCCCCCGGCGTCGTCGGGACCCTCGCGATGGCCGACGGGAGCCGCGCGCGCTTCCGCGGCAACGAGTTCAGCCTCACCCACGCCGTCCTCGACTTCACCGAGCGGAACAGGATGGAGATCGCGCTCGACGTCCACGGGCGCTCGCAGGTCCGGGACTACGAGATCTTCATGCACGCGTTCGGGCCGCTCTCGGAGCCGCAGCTCACGCTCACGAGCAACCCGGCCCTGTCGCAGCCCGACATCATCACGCTCCTCTCGCTCGGGTTCACCCGGCGCGACGCGGCGGCGGGGGCCGGCGTCCAGGGCGTCGCGACCGCGGCGGCGGCGCAGGCGCTCTTCTCCGCCTCGGGGCTCGACGAGCAGGTCCGCCGCTTCCTGCCGCGGAACCAGATGGTCCGCGACCTCACGGTCCGGATCACGAGCGAGTGGTCCGAGACGACGAACCAGATCGAGCCCCGCGCCGAGTTCGAGTCGCTCCTGCTGCGAGACCGCCTCCGGCTCCGCTACCAGGCGCCGCTCTCGGGCGCGCGCGGGCAGCGGGCGCAGGCGGAGGTCAGGCTCGGGCGGCACGCGTCGGTCCAGTACCAGTGGGATCCCGACAACCTCGACGTCGCCACGGGCGACCACGGCGTCGACCTGAAGCTCCGGTGGGAATGGACCGACGACTCGCCCTGATCGCCGCCGCGCTCCTCGCGGCGACGGGCGCGCGCGGCGACGACGCCGTCGCGGCCGTGCCGCGCGTGGCGGCGGTCGAGCTCCGCCTCCCGCCGGGCGAGGACCCCGCGGCGGCGGCGGCGCTCCTCGCGATCGAGGCCGGCGAGCCGCTCTCGTCGCACGCGCTGCGCCTGACCGTGCAGCGGCTGTACCAGGTGGGCCGGTACCGGAACGTCGTCGTGCGCGCGGTGCCCGCGCCGCCGCCGGACGGCGCTGCGGGCGAGTGGGTGCGCCTCGTCGTGGAGGCGCTCCCGATCCGGACGCTGGCGGCGCTCCGGATCCGGGTCGTCGACGGCCCGCCCGCGCCGGACGCGGCGGCGCTCGGGGCCGCGGCGGGCGTCCAGCCGGGGGATCCCTTCGACGACGCCGACCTCGACCGCGTCGCGGCGCGGGTGAAGGCGGCGCTCGCGCGGCGGGGCTTCCGCGACGCGCGCGTCGAGGCGAGCGGCGCGGGCGATCGCCAGGTCACGGCCGAGCTCGTCGTGTCGCCGGGCGAGCCGGTGCGCGTCGCCTCGCTCAGGCTCGGCGGCGATCCGGGGCCGCGCGCCGCCGCGCTCGCGGCGGGGCTGACCACGCGCGCGGGCGCGCTCCTCGACGACGAGGCGCTCGAGGCCGACGTCCGGCGCCTCCGCGCCGAGCTGTACGCCGCGGGGCACCGCCGCGCGCGGATCTCGAGGCCGGTCGTGTCGATCGAGGGGCGCCGGGCGACCGTGGAGATCCCGGTGGAGGCCGGCCCGCGCATCGCGTTCGCGTTCCGGGGCAACGCCGAGGTGCCGTCCGCGGTGCTCGAGCGCGAGCTCGGGCTCGAGGAGGGGCTCCCGGTGGACCTCCCCGCGGTGGGCGCCGCGGCGGACCGGCTGCTCGCCTTCTACCGGGCGCGGGGCCACGCCGCGGTGCGCGTCGACCCGCGGGAGGTGCGGCGCGGGCGGGACCTCGTGATCGTCTTCCACGTCGACGAGGGTCGCCGGTTCCGGGTGGCCCGGGTGGCCGTCGAGGGGCTCGCCTTCCGGGACGAGCGGTGGGTGCGCGAGCGGCTGTTCGCGCTCCTCGACGAGGACGTGCGCGACCCCGCCACGCTCGACGCCGACGAGGGCCGCGCGCTCCTGCTCTCGATCCCCGACGTGCGCGAGGGCCGGACGCCGCCCCCCGCGCTGCAGCCGCACGAGGCGCTCGAGGACGCCGCCTGGGACCGCGCGGCGGAGCGGCTCGCGGACGAGTGGCGCACGGAGGGGTTCCTCGAGGCGGTGTACCTCGGCGCGTCGGTCTCGCTCGACGCCAGGACCCGGACCGCCGAGACGACGCTGCGGTTCAGGGAGGGGCCGCGCACGTTCGTCGAGTCGATCGCGTTCGAGGGGAACTCCGCGGTCGGGCTCACCGAGCTCGCCCGCGAGGCGCGGCTCGCCCCGGGCGCGCCCCTCGCCTTCGAGAAGATCGAGGCGACCCGGGTCGCGATCCTGCGCGTGTACCTCTCCCGCGGGCACCTCTACGCCCGCGTCGAGGCCCGCGAGCAGGTCGATCGCGAGCGGCACCTCGCCGTCGTCCGGTTCGTCGTCGACGAAGGACCCCAGGTGAGGGTCGGCCGGGTCCTCGTCACCGGGAACCGCCGGACGCGGGAGGGGGTGGTCCGGGGCGCGCTCTCGCTCTCGGAGGGCGACGTCTACGATCCCGACCGCGCCGCGAAGAGCCAGGCGGCGCTGCTGCGCCTCGGCGTGTTCCGGTCGGTCGGGCTGCGCGTCCAGGAGCCGGAGGTCCCGCAGGAGACGAAGGACCTCGCGGTGGAGGTCGCGGAGCGGCCCTGGGCGACCCTCTCGCAGGGCGTCGGCTTCTCGATCGCGAACGGTCCGCGCGCGTTCATCGAGTGGGGGCAGCCGAACCTCCTCGGCCGCGCGCTCGAGCTGACCGCCCGCGGGAAGGTGAACTACCCCCTCGACGAGTTCCGGCCCGACCTCCGGGGCAAGGACTTCTCGGAGCGGATCGAGGGCCGGGCCGACCTCGGGCTCCGCGCGCCCGGGGTGCCGCTCCTGCCGCTCCCGGCCGGCGCGCGCGGCGACCTCATCGGGGAGATCCTGCACCGGAGGGCGTACGACCTGCGGCGCGTGACCGGGGTCACCGGGATCGACGTCGGGATCACCTCGCGCGCGTCCTTCTCGCTCCAGTACGAGCTCGAGGTGGACAAGATCGACAAGACGATCTCCTCCGCGTTCCTCACCCAGGCCGACGTGGAGCGGCTCCGCTTCGACGCGGGCGTCACGACGATCCACGCGCTGCGCCCGTCGCTGACCCTCGACTACCGCGACAACTCCGCCCACCCGCACCACGGCTGGTTCGCGACCGGCGCGCTCGAGTGGGCGCGCTCGCTCGGCGGCCCCGACAGCCGGGCGCTGTTCGGGCTCCTCCCCGGCTCGGACGCCCACACGAACATGGTCAAGGTGTCGGGCACCGCCTCCACGTACCTCCCGGTGGGCGTGACGGTCGTCGCGCTCTCGCTCCGGGGCGGCCGCGTGCTGCCCCTCGACGGCCGGTCGCGCACGGTGATCCCGCGGCGCTTCTTCCTCGGCGGCGCGACCACGATGCGCGGCTACGGCGAGGAGGAGATGATCCAGGAGGACCGCCGCGACGCGCTCGCGGCGGAGGCCCGCGCGTGCGCGTCCGGCGCCGCCGGCTGCGGCGACGCGCGGGAAGCGGCTCGCCGGCGGGCTGCTGCCCGTGTCGGAGGGCGGAGAGGTCTTCGTCCTCGGGAAGGCCGAGCTGCGGCTCCGGCTGCGCGGCAACCTCGAGGGCGCGCTGTTCACGGACGTCGGGAACCTCTGGCTCGACCCGAAGCAGGCCCGGCTCCAGGACCTGCGCGCGAACGTCGGCTTCGGGCTCCGGTTCGTCACGCCCATCGGCCCCGCGGCGCTCGACGTCGGCTTCAACGTCACCCCCGACCCCCGGATGAACGAGGGGATCGTGGCGCCGCACTTCACCATCGGCCTGTTCTAGGCCTCGTCCTCGCCGCGCGACGCGGTCGCCATCACCCCGAAGCCGGACAGGACGGGCCAGGCGCGCCCGCCCACGAACCCCGCGCGGGCGAGGAGCGCCGGGAGGGACGCCTCGTCGAAGCGGCGGTGGAGCCCCGACATCCCGCGCCAGAGCGCCATGGCGAGGGCGTGGCGCGGCCCGCCGCCCTGGACCGCGTCCCGCAGGCGCGCCGCCCCGGCGCGCGGCTCGAGGAACGCGACCCCGCCGCCGGGGCGGAGCACGCGGCGGACCTCCGCGAGCGCGACCGCCGGGTCCTCGAGCAGGTAGAGGAAGCTGTGGCCCGTCGCGCCGTCGAGGGCCCCGTCCCGGAACGGGAGGCGCGCGGCGTCGGCGCGCACGAGCGGGAGGGCGAGGCCGAGCGCCGCGGCGCGGCCGCGGGCGCGCCGCAGCATCGGCCCGGAGAGGTCCAGGCCGACGTGGCGGCGGGCCGGATCGGCGCGCCACATCTCGAGCGCGCTCGTCCCCGGCCCGATCCCGAGATCGAGCACGCGCGGCCCCGGCACGAGCGGCGCCATCGCGCGGCAGTCCTCGCGCCAGGCGGCGTGGTCGGTGAGCAGGTCGTAGACGGCGGCCGCGCGGCCGAACGCGACGCCCGCGTACAGCCGCGCCAGGGCGGAGCGGGGGCTGCTACCCGACGCGGTCGTAGAGGAGCCCCCAGCGGACGCCGCGGTCCGAGACGGTGAGGGCCTCGAACCGCGTGGCGCGCATCGCCTCGGCGACCACGAGCGCGCCGCCGAGGATGACGTCCGCGCGCTTGGGCTCCATGCCGGCCAGGGCCGCGCGCTCGCGGACCTTGAGCGCGGCGAGCGTCCCGACGAGGCGCTCGACCTGCTCGAGCGAGAGCCGCGAGCCGTGGACCTTCTCGGCGTCGTAGGCGGGGAGCGCCTGCGACACGGCGGCGAGCGTCGTCACGGTCCCCGCCACGCCCACGAGCCGGCCCCCGGGCGCCTCGCCCGCGATCGCGGCGAGCGGCCGGACCGCCTCGCGCGCGGCGGCGCGGAGCTGCTCGACCTCGATCGCCGACGGCGGGTCGCCGGGCGGGTGGCGCTCGGTCAGCCGGACGGCGCCGAGCTGGAGGCTCGCGCGGCGGCGCGGCGCCGGGCCGTCGCCGGAGCAGAGCTCCGTCGAGCCGCCGCCGACGTCGAGGACCGCGAGCGGCTCGCCGGCGCGGCCGAAGTCTCGCCACGCGCTCGTCCAGACCAGGCGGGCCTCCTCGTCGCCGGGGATCACCTCCGGCGCGAGCCCGGCGGCCGCGCGGACCGCGTCGAAGAACTCCGCGCCGTTCGCGGCGTCGCGGGCCGCGCTCGTCGCGACGCAGGCGACCACGCGCGCGCCGAGGTCGCGCGCCGCGGCCGCGTACGCCGCGAGCACCGTCACGGTGTCCCGGATCGCCGCGGGGTCGAGCCGCCCGGTCGCGTCCACGCCGCGCCCGAGCCGCGTGATCTCGGCGCGCTCGAGCACCGGCGCGAGCGCGCCACCCCGGCGCTCGGCGACGAGCAGCAGGACCGTGTTCGTCCCGACGTCGATCGTGGCCCAGCGCTCGGTCATCGCCGCCCCGTCCCTCAGTCGGCGAAGGGGCCCCAGGCCGGCGCGGAGAGCTCGCCGACCCCGCCCGCGACGGGCGTCTGCCGGTCGCCCTTCGGATCGGAGACGACGAGCTGCGCCCCGCCCTTGCGGTCGCTCCGGAACGCCAGGAGCCGGCCGTTCGGCGCCCAGGTGGGCTCCTCGTTCGTGCGACCCTGGTCCTGGGTGAGGCGGTCGACCTTGCCGGAGTCGGGGGCGATGACGAAGACGTCGAAGACCTTGCGCTCGTCACGCGCGGTGAACGCGAGCAGGTCCCCGCGCGGGCTCCACTGCGGGGTCTGGTTGTAGTTGCCCTGGAAGGTGAGGCGGCGCACCCCCGAGCCGTCCGCGTTCATCACGTAGATCTGGGGGGTCCCGGCGCGGTCCGACACGAACGCGAGCCGCTTCCCGTCCGGCGCCCAGGCCGGGGAGAGGTCGAGCGCGGGCTCCCGGGTGAGCCGCCGCGCGCCGGTGCCGTCCGCGGCCATCACCCACACGTCGCTGTTGCCGGCCTCCATCGCGGTGAAGGCGATCTGGCGGCCGTCGGGCGAGTAGACGCCGCCCATCGCGTTCGGGGTCTGCCCGACCCGGCGGAAGGCGCGGTCCGCGAGCCGGAGGCTCCACAGCTCGGGGTGGCCGGAGCGGTAGCTCGTGAGGAGGATCTCCTTCCCGTCCGGGCGCCACGCGGGCGTGAGCAGGATCGAGCGCTCGGAGAGGAGGACCCGCGGGTTCTGGCCGTCGGCGTCGAACAGCACGAGCTCGAAGAGCCCCCGCGCCTTCCGGATCGCGGCGACCTGGGTCGAGAACACGCCCCGCTCGCGCGTGTAGAGCCGGACGATCTCGTCCGCGATCCGGTGCCCGAGCGCCCGCGGCGTCGCCGCCGGCGCGCGGAGCGCCGTCCCGAGCGTCTCGCGCCCGGCGCGCACCTCGTACACGTGCAGGTCCGCGACCGCGTCGGCGCCCTCGCGGCGCACGCGGGCCCTGACGAGCCCCTCCGCGCCGACGTCGGCCCAGCGCGCGAACCGGATCGAGGAGGCGGCGAAGCCCTCCGCCGGGTCCGCGAGGAAGCCCTTCGGATCGAGCACCTCGAACAGCCCGGAGAGCGCGAGGTCGCTGCGGACGACCTCCGCGGTCTCGCGCGCCGCGAGCGCGTCGCCGCCGCTGCCGGCGAACTCCGCCACCGCGATCGGGAGGGGCTGGAAGCTCGGCGAGCCGATCACGAGCGCGGGGCGATCGGCGGCCGCCGCGGAGGTCGCGGCGAGGAGGGCGGCGGCGCAGAGGAGGAGCGTGGCGGCGGGTCGTCTGGTCATGTCTGGCGGGCCTGGAACACGAGCGTGATGCCGTTGCGGCGGAGCTCCTCCCGCATCCGGTCGGGCGGAACGGGCACCCGGGGGGTCAGCTTGAGGGTCCGCTCCACGGCCGCGTCGAAGGCCGCGTTCCCCGAGGAGCGCTCCTGGCGCCAGCGGGAGATCCGCCCGTCCGGCTCGACCCAGAGGATCACGTTCGCCTCGAGGTAGAGCCGCTCCCGCTCGGGGATCGTCACGGGGGCGGTGTAGTTGGCGCGGAGGGCGTGCTGGACCGCCGCGTAGTACTGATCGCCCTCGGCGACGTCCGAGTCCCCGGCGGCGTCGCCCGCGCGATCGCCCCAGCGCCGCTCGTCCTCCTGGCGCTGCACCTTCGAGAGGATGGAGGAGAGCGTCGTCCCGGGCCGCGCCGGCGCCGCGGCGGAGGCCGGCGCGGGCGACGGAGCCGGCCGCGGCGGCGCCGGGCTCGCGCGCGGCGTCGCGACGGTCGGGCGGGGCGCGACCGGGGCGGGAGGCGCGGCCACCGGCGCGGGGGGCGCGGGCGCGGGCGGCGGCGCCCCCGCCTCCTTTCGCGGGAGCCACTGCTCCGGCCGCTTCTCGCCGAGCCGGACCAGCTTCGCGACGATCGGCTTCTGCTCGAGGTCGATGACGGGCGGCGGCGTGCGCGCGAGCGCCCACGCGATGAGCACCACGTGCCCGAGCGCCGAGGCGGTCAGGGCGGGCCACAGCCGGTCGCGGCGGGCGAACGCGCTCGGGACCGGCAGCGCCGTCACCGCGCGTCCCCCTTCACCTCGCGGAGGCGCTCGGGCGCGGGGTTCGTGATCATCCCGAGGTTCACCACGCCGGCGCGCTGCACCGTGGCCATCACCTCGACCACGAAGCCGTACGGGAGGCTCCGGTCCGCCATGAGGTAGAGCTCCCGGTCCTTCATCGCGCGGGTGTTCGCGCGGAGCTTCTCCTCGAGCCGGTCGAACGGGATGCGGGCCGCGTCCGGGCCGGTGCCGAGGTAGAGCGAGCGATCCGGGCGGATGGAGAGCACGAGCTTCTGCTCCTCCGCGGCGATGGCCTTGGCCCGGGCCTCCGGGAGCTTCACCTCGACGCCCTGCTGGATGAGCGGCGCCGTCACCATGAAGATGATGAGCAGCACGAGCATCACGTCGACGAGCGGCGTGACGTTGATCTCGGTGAGGGACTGGCGGCCCGTGCCGCCGGACGCGGCCATTCGCCTAGCTCCTGCCGCTGAAGAAGTGGCGCCGGACGATGTTGAGGAAGTCGTTCGAGAAGTTGGTCATCTCGGAGTCGAGGATCCGGATCTTCGAGACGAAGAAGTTGTAGGCCACGACCGCCGGGATCGCGGCGAACAGGCCCACCGCCGTGGCGATGAGCGCCTCCGAGATCGGCCGCGCGACCGTCGCGAGGTTCGCGTTCCCCATCCGGTAGATGTCGTGGAACGCCCGCATGATCCCCCAGACCGTGCCGAAGAGGCCGACGAAGGGCGCGGCGCTCGCGGTCGTGCCGAGGAACGGGACGAGCGCCTCGAGGTGCGTGACCTCGGACGCGGCGGCGCGCTTCAGCGCGCGCTCGACGTTCTCGATGCCGCCGAGCTCGTCGTGCATGCCGCCGCCCTCGACCTCCTTGTGCTGGGCCGTCACCTTCGAGAGCTCGACGTACCCGGCCCGGAACACCTGGCTGATCGGCGACGCCGCGAGCGACTCGGCGGTCTGGTAGATGGCGTCGAGCCGCTTCGACTGCCAGAAGGTCTCGAGGAACTTCACCGACTGGTCCTGCGCGCGCCGGATCTGCAGCCACTTCTTGACGATGATGGCCCAGGAGACGGCGGAGGCGCCGAGGAGGAGCAGGAGGACGGCGATCCCGATGGGGCCCGAGTTCCGCGCGATGGCGAGGTAGTCGAGCCCGTCGCCGCCTGCGGCAGCGAGGGGGAAGGCCGGAGCGAGGACGGCGAGGATCGTCATGGTCTGGACCGGGGAGAGGGCTGTCTTAGCACGGGAGGGGCCCCCTGGAAGAACGCTCGGGAGCGCCGTTCGGTTCCGCTCCTCGAGCGATGCCGACATGTCCCACCCAGGCGGGCCCTCGGTCGTGCTGGGAGTGTGACCCCTGGACGACGCCCGTGCCACTCCCTCACCGGTGCCCGACGGTGCGACGCAATAAATACGGGGGAGGGCCGTCCATCCGGCGTGGCATAGCGGTTGCTCCATCCCAAGGTGGCCCCCGGCTCGGGGTCCACGCGCCCGCCTGAGGAGAACACCATGAAGCCGCTCGCCCTGGTCCTCGCCGCCGCCGTCCTCGGAACGGGCTGCTACACCGAGGACCGGAACTGCCCCCGGTCCGTGACGGTGGACTGGACCTTCCTCACCGCGGACGGAGCGGTGGTCTCGAGCTGCGCGGGCCGGTGTCGACGTGGATCGACGTGTGGGTGAACGACAACTTCGCGGCCAGCTTCGACTGCTTCGGACCTCCGGGCGCCGTGGCGCTCGCGCGCGGGTCGAACCGCGCTCACGGTCGAGGGGCTCGAGCGCGGGCGGGGAGATCCTCTACCGCGACGAGTTCACCGTGGACGCGACGTCCTGCGGCGACCACGGGATCGTCGCCTCCCAGCCGGCCGAGGGCCGGGTCAATCTCGCGTACTCCGTGCCCAACGACCAGTGCTACACCCCGGGCCCGAGCTTCATCTGGGTCAAGGTCCAGGACGACATCGCCGGCGTCGTCGCGGCCGACTCCGCCGCCGCGCCGGAGTCGAACAACGTGTGCGGGAGCCCCGTCACGTTCCGGCTCGCGGCGGGCAGCTACACGCTCCAGAAGACGCAGGAGATGATCCGGCTCGGGACCTTCCCGCAGTCCTATGGCACGGTCGGGAGGGACTGCACCCAGCGGCAGTTCACCGTCGGAGCCGCGCTCACGACCGACGTCCCCGCGACCCTGGCGGACGCGGTGAGCGGCTGCCCCTAGCCCCGCGTCCGGCGACCGGGCGCCCCGAGCGCCCGGCGCCGCGCCGGAGTACACTCCCGCGCCGTGTCTCGCATCGGCATCTTCGACTCCGGCGTCGGGGGCCTCACCGTGCAGCGCGCGGTGCTGGACGCGCTCCCCGGGGCCGACACCCTCTACCTCGGCGACACGGCCCGCGTGCCCTACGGCACGAAGTCCGCGGAGACCGTCACCCAGTACTCCCTCCGGAACGCCCGCTTCCTCGCGCGGCACGGGATCGACGTCCTGGTGGTGGCGTGCAACACCGCCTCCGCCGTCGCCCTCCCGGCGCTCCGCGCGGAGCTGACGATCCCGGTGCTCGGCGTGGTCGAGCCGGGGGCGCGGGTCGCGGCCCGCGCCTCACGGAGCGGCCGCATCGGCGTCGTCGGGACGCAGGGGACGGTCGCGAGCGGCGCGTACCAGGACGCCATCCGCCGCGAGCGCCCGGACGCCACCGTCACCGCGCGCGCGTGCGCGCTCTTCGTCCCGCTCGCCGAGGAGGGCTGGACGGACCCGGGCGACGAGGTCGTGCGCGGCGTCGCGCGGCGCTACCTCGCGCCGCTCCGCGACGCCCGCGTGGACACCCTCGTCCTCGGCTGCACGCACTATCCGCTGCTCGCCGCCGCGATCGGCGCGGAGCTGCCGGGCGTCGCGCTCGTGGACAGCGCCGCCGCGGTGGCGGCGGAGGTGCGCGAGCGGTTCGGCGCGCCGGAGGGCGCCGGGGACCACCGGTTCTTCGTGACGGACACGCCCGAGAAGTTCCTCGCCGTGGCGGGGCGCTTCCTCGGCCGGCCGGTGCTCGCCGCGGAACACGTGGACGTCTGAGCGGGGGGACACTCGCCTCGCCCCGGTGCAGCCTCATCCGGCTGCACCTGCGCTCGCCTCGCCGGCTCGCAGCGCGCAGGCAAACGAGGTAGATTCGGGGCGAATGGGCGGCGAAGCGAAGAAGATGGTTGTGGGCTTCAACCACAACATCAAGCACAAGGGGAAGATGTACCACATCCAGACCGAGGACTCGGGCCTGGAGAATCCCCACATCATCACGCACCTGTTCGTCGGCGGGAACATCCTCGCGTCGAAGAAGACCTCCTACGCCGACCTCGTCGGCGCCGAGAGCCTGACCCAGGTCGTCCGCGAGCTGATGGAGGAGCAGCACAAGGAGATGCTGCGGAACCTCGTCAACGGCGTGTACGACGACGTCCACTCCGCGTACTCCCAGCAGGCGCAGGCCTACGCGCCCGGGCAGATCCACGCGGACGGCCGCAAGGTCGAGCTGAAGACCGGGGTCGCCATGCCGACCGGGCCGGCCGGCGTGCCGCCGGAGGTGGTCGTCGCGAGGCACGAGCCCGAGCCGGTGCTGCGGAACGACGGCGCGGAGACGATCTTCGGCGAGGACCTCATCAGCGAGAAGAGCCTCGACGAGGTGATCCTCTCGTACCTCGCGGAGGATCTCGGGGAGCGGAAGTAGCGGCGCCGCCGTGATCCAGCTCTTCCACGTCACGAAGGAGTACCCGGGCGACGGCCCGGCGCTCCAGGACGTCTCGCTCGAGATCGAGAAGGGCGAGTTCGTGTTCCTCACCGGGGCGTCCGGCGCGGGGAAGTCGACGCTGCTCAGGCTCATCTTCTGCGAGGAGCCGGCGACGGCGGGGCAGCTGCTCGTCTTCGGCAAGAACGTCGCGAAGATCCGGCCGGCGGCGATCCCGTTCCTGCGCCGCAACATCGGGGTCGTGTTCCAGGACTTCAAGCTCCTCACCCAGCGGACCGTGGCGGAGAACGTGGCGCTCCCGCTCGAGGTCCGCGCGATGCCGGAGAAGGACGTGCGCCGGAAGGTGAAGGTGCTCCTGCGCTCGGTCGGGCTCGAGCACCGCGCCGACAAGTTCCCGCCGTCCCTCTCGGGCGGCGAGCAGCAGCGGGTCGCCGTCGCGCGCGCGCTCGCGGCGGAGCCGGCGCTCCTGCTCGCCGACGAGCCCACCGGGAACCTCGACCCGGAGCGGACCCTCGAGGTGATGGATCTCCTCTACGGGGCCAACGCGCGCGGGACGACCGTGGTCGTCGCGACCCACGACCGCACGCTCCTCGAGCGCTACAAGAAGCGGGTCGTCGTGCTCGAGCACGGGCAGGTCCTCTCCGACGGCGCCACCATCCGGCGCTCGGCGTCCCCATGAGCTTCCGCCCCGTCCAGGTGGTGCGCCGCGCGCTCGGCGCCATGGCTCGCGGCCCGTACGTGGCGCTCGTCGGCACCGCCACGATCTTCGTCGCGGTGTTCGCGACCGGCCTCTTCGCGGCCGCCCTCGGCGGCGCGGAGCGGCTCCTCCAGGTCTGGGCGGGGGAGGTGCAGCTCTCCGTGTACCTCGCGCCCGGCGCGGACCTCGAGGCGGCCGCGCGGGCGGCGCGGGCGATCGCGCCCGGGCGGACGGTCGAGGCGGTCCCCGCCGCGACCGCGCTGCGGCGCCTCGCGGCGGACCTCGGGGAGGAGGCGCGCGTGCTCGACGGCGTCGGGCCCGGCGCCCTGCCGGACGCGGTCGAGGTGCGCGCGCCCGGGATCTCGCTCGCCGGCGCGCGGGACCTCGCGGCGCGCCTGCGCGGCGGCGTGCCGGGCGCGGCGGACGTCGACTACGGGAACGCCTGGCTCGAGACGCTCGAGCGGCTCGTCGCCCGGACCAGGCTCGCGTCGCTGGTGCTGTTCGCCGCCCTCGCCCTCGCGACCGCGGTGCTCGTGTCGAACACCCTCCGGCTCGCGGTGTTCGCGCGCCGCGACGAGATCGAGATCATGAAGCTCGTGGGCGCGACGGACGCGTTCGTCTCCGCCCCGTTCCTCCTGGAGGGGTTCCTGCAGGGGGTCCTCGGCGCCGGGCTGGCGGTGGGCGCGCTCGTCGCGCTCCACGCGCTCGTCGTGCCGCGGCTCGGCGGCGCCGTCGCGGTCGCCGGGACGCTGCGGCTCGCCGACACGCTCCCGCCGCCCCTCCTCGCGGGCCTCGTCCTCGGCGGCGGCGCGGTCGGGCTCCTCGGCAGCGCGCTCTCCGTCGCGCGCACGCTGCGCCGCGGCCAGGAGTGACCCGTGCCGGGCGCGCTCCTCCTCGCCGCCGTCCTCGCCGCCGGGAGCCCTCGGGCGCAGCTCGACGTCCTCGAGGCGCGGCGCCGCGCCGAGCAGACCGCGGTGCGCATGCTCGCGCAGCAGGAGCGGTCGATCCTCGACACGCTCGCCGACGCCGAGACCGCGCTCGCCGAGGCCCGCGCGGAGTGGAGGCGCGTCGAGGCGGCGCGCGCGCAGGCGGAGGCGCGGCTCCAGCACGCGCGCAGCGGCGAGGCCGCCGCGCAGGCGCGGATGGCCGCGAGCCTCGCGGAGCTGAGGCCGCGGCTCCTCGCGCGCGCGCGGATGGGCCGGGCCGGCGAGCTCCAGATCCTGCTCGCGTCGCGCTCGCTCGGGGACCTCGTCAAGCGCCGCTACCTCGTCGACCGGATCCTCTCCCGCGACCTCGCGCTGCTCGGCGAGGCGAGGGCGGCGCTCGCGGACCGCGAGCGGGCGCGCGCCGAGGGCGAGCTGGAGGCGGGCCGCCTCCAGGTGCTCGCGGTCGAGGTGGACGACCGGCGCGCGCAGGCGGCGGCGCGGCGCGAGGAGCGGGAGACGCTGCTCGCGGCGCTCCGCGGCGCGCGGGCCTTCCACGAGCGCGCCGCCGTCGAGGCGACCGCGCAGGCGAGCAAGCTCGCCGACTTCGTCGCGACGCTCCCCCCTCCGCGCTCCGCGCTCTCCGGGCTGGGCGGGTTCGCCGCCCGCAAGGGGAAGCTCCCGCTCCCGGCGCAGGGGCCGATCGCGGTCGGGTTCGGCAAGGTCGTGAACCCGAAGTTCAACACCGTCACGGTGCAGAACGGGGTCGACGTCGGGGCGCGCGCCGGCGCGCCGGTGCGCGCGGTGGCGCCGGGGCGCGTGGTCCACTCGGGCTGGTTCAAGGGGTACGGCAACCTCGTGATCGTGGATCACGGCGAGGGCTACCACACGCTCGTCGCGCACCTCGCCTCGATGCAGACGGCGATGGGGGAGGAGGTCGACGCCGGCGACGTGCTCGGGACGGTCGGCGACTCGGGCTCCCTCAAGGGCGCGTACCTGTACTTCGAGATCCGCGAGAAGGGCCGGCCCGTCGACCCGCGCCCCTGGCTGGGGCGCTAGGCACGGGGGCTGGTATGATTCGCGGCGAATGCGACGCCCCCGCCGCCTCGCTCGCCTCGCCCTCGCCGTCGCCCTCGCCGCCGCGTTCTTCGCCGGCCTCGGCGCGGATCACGTCGCCTCCGCGGCCCGCCGCACCCAGGCCCAGCCGTACCGGCCCCTCGACGTGTTCGCGGACGTGCTGGCGCACGTCGAGAACAGCTACGTGGAGGAGGTCGACGAGAAGGAGCTCGTCTTCGGGGCCATCGACGGGATGATGGCCCGGCTCGATCCGCACTCGATGTTCATGCGGCCCGACGTCTACCGGCAGATGCGGGACGACACGACCGGGGAGTTCGACGGGCTCGGGCTCGAGCTCACCGTGCAGGACGGGGAGCTCACCGTGATCTCGCCGATGGTCGAGTCCCCCGGCGAGCGCGCCGGCGTCCGCCCCGGCGACCGGGTCCTCTCGATCGACGGCACGCCGACGAGGGACATGACGCTCGCCGACGCCACGCGCCGGCTGAAGGGGCCGGCGGGGACGAAGGTGACGCTCGAGCTCATGCGCGAGGGGTTCAGCGCGCCGCAGAAGCTCGTCCTCGTGCGCGACCGGATCCGGACGCAGAGCGTGGACGTGCGGGTGCTCGACGGGAGCCGCCGGTACGCGTACGTGCGCGTCCGCACGTTCCAGGAGCGGACCGACAGGAACCTCGTGAAGGCGCTCGCCGACGCGCGCGCCCAGATGGGCGGTCAGATCCGCGGCCTCGTGCTCGACCTCCGGAACAACCCGGGCGGCCTGCTCGAGCAGGCGGTCCGGGTGTCCGACGTCTTCCTCTCGAGCGGGGTCATCGTGACGACCGCGGGGCGCGGCCGGCGCAACCTCGAGGTCGAGCGCGCGCACGAGAAGGACACGGAGCCCGCGTACCCGATGATCGTGCTCGTGAACAAGGGGACCGCGAGCGCGAGCGAGATCGTCGCCGGCGCGCTCCAGGATCACGGCCGCGCCGTCATCATGGGGACCCCCACCTTCGGCAAGGGGTCGGTCCAGACCATCATCGAGCTCGAGGACGGCTCCGGGCTGAAGCTGACCGTCGCGCGGTACTACACCCCGAAGAACCGCTCCATCCAGGAGCGGGGGATCGCGCCCGACGTCGTGGTCACGGAGGCCGGGCCGTCGCGGGCCGAGGAGGCCCAGCCCGGTGAGCGCGACCTGAAGCGCCACCTGAAGCCCGACGGGCCCGCCGCCGCACCCGCTCCGCCCGTCGCGGTGATCGCCGCGCCCCAGCCAGGTCCCGGCGCCGAGGACCACCAGGTCCGGACGGCCCTCGACTACCTGAAGGCGGTGGACATCTTCAAGGCTGCGATCGAGCCTCCCCGAGGCGTCGCGTCGAAGAAGGAGTGACCGCAGCAGGGCCCCCCGTTCGTGCACGCCGCAGCGCGGCACACGTCGTTGACTTCCCGGACCGTGCGGCTATAGTCCGCCGCAATTTCGCGAGCCCCCAAGGGGAATCTTCCGCGGAACCCCGCCCAGATGAGCGCACTCGAGCTTTCGGTCGTCGCCGCCTACGCGCTGCTCCTCCTCGTCCTGTCGGTGTACGGCTCGCACCGGTACGCGATGGCGTACCTGTACCACCGGCACAAGTACCGGCTGCCCACGCCGGCGTCGCGGTTCGCGACGCTCCCGCGGGTGACGATCCAGCTGCCGATCTTCAACGAGCTGTACGTGACGGAGCGGCTCATCGCCGCGGTCGCGAAGATCGACTACCCGCGCGACCTGCTCGAGATCCAGGTCCTCGACGACTCGACCGACGAGACGCAGGGCATCGCCCGCGGGTGCGTCGAGCGGCACCGCGCCGAGGGGCTCGACATCACCTACATCCACCGCACGAACCGCAGCGGCTTCAAGGCCGGCGCGCTCGAGAACGGGCTCTCGCTCGCGAGGGGCGAGTTCGTCGCGGTGTTCGACGCGGACTTCATCCCGGAGCCGGACTTCCTCCGCCGCAGCGTGCACTTCTTCACCGACCCGGGCGTCGGGATGGTGCAGGCGCGCTGGGGGCACCTGAACCGCGACTACTCGGTCCTGACGCAGGCGCAGGCGATCCTGCTCGACGGCCACTTCATCATCGAGCACACGGCGCGCAACCGGTCCGGCCGGTTCTTCAACTTCAACGGGACGGCGGGGATCTGGCGGCGCGCCGCGATCGCGGAGGGCGGCGGCTGGCAGCACGACACGCTGACCGAGGACCTCGACCTCTCGTACCGCGCGCAGCTGAAGGGCTGGAGGTTCGTGTACCTGACGGACCTCGTGACGCCGGCCGAGGTCCCGGTCGAGATGAACGCCTTCAAGAGCCAGCAGCACCGGTGGGCGAAGGGGTCGATCCAGACCGCCCTCAAGCTCTGGCCGCTCATCCGCAAGGCCGGGCTCTCGAAGGACGTCCGGCGCGAGGCGTTCTTCCACCTCACCGCGAACATCGCGTACCTCCTCATGATCCCGCTCGCCATCCTGCTGCCGATCACGGTGGTGGTGCGCGTCTCCCACGGCTGGTACGAGGTGCTCCTCCTCGACATCCCGTTCTTCGCGGCCGCGACCTTCAGCGTCGTGATGTTCTACGCGGGGAGCCAGGGCGAGCAGGGGCGTGGCTGGTGGGGGCGGATCAAGTACCTGCCGCTGGTGATGGCGCTCGGCATCGGGCTCTCCGTGAACCAGGCCCGGGCGGTCGTCGAGGCGCTCATGGGGTACGAGACCGGCTTCACCCGCACGCCGAAGCACGGGGTGAAGGGGGCCGGCGACTCGGTCGCGCGCAAGCGGTACCGCGCGGCGATCACGTTCCAGCCGATCGTCGAGCTCGCGCTCGCCGCCTACATGACCTACGGCGTGCTCTACCTGGTGGAGCGCGAGGTCTATTACTCGCTGCCGTTCCTGGTCCTGTTCCAGGTCGGGTTCGCGTACGTCGGGCTGTCGAGCCTGTACGAGGGGCTCCGCGGGACGGTCGTGCGCTGGTCGAGGGCGCTCCTCCCCCAGCCCACGCCCGAATAGGAAGTTCGGCGCGCGGGCGGGCTCGATCAGCCCAGGCGCTTCTCGAACACCGTCACGCCGCGGTCGAGCCGACCGATCTCGGCGAAGCCGATCCGCTCCCAGAAGGCCCGCGCCTCCGGGTTCTCGTCGCCGACCGAGAGCCGGAGCGTCTGGAACCCCGAGCGGACGAGCGCATCCTCGAGCGCCGCGGTCGTCTCCTTGCCGTACCCGAGCCCCTGGCACGACTCGCGGAAGAGCAGCAGCGCGACGTGCGCGACCCCGGGCTCCGGGTGGTGCAGGTAGAGATCCAGGACTCCGACCGCCGGTCCGCCGACCACCGGCACGAGCGCGTAGATGCGCCGGAGGTCGTCTCCCTGCGCGTCGGCGACGAGCCGGGCCGCCGCGTCCGCGCCGGGCGGCCCACCCTCGGTCCGCGCGAAGTAGTCCGGAGCGCCCTCGAAGCACGCCTGGATCTGCGCCACGAGGGCGTCGCCGGCGAGCACCGCGCGGACGCGCGGCCCTTCGAATGGCGGGAGCTCGGTCCCGTATCGGTCCGGGGTGGGCCCGTGTGCGCGCGGCATGAACGTGTCAGTAGCCCGCGCGCGCACGACGGGTCAAGGCGGCACGCGCCGACTCACCCCAAGAGGACGCGCCGCGCCCCGTCGTCGGTCAGCGAGGGGGCGACGTGCTCGGCGCCCGCCTGCCGGAGCTCGGCGAGGCTGTAGCGCCCGGTCGCGACCCCCAGCACCGGGATCCCGACCGCGTGCGCGGCGGCCACGTCGCGCGGCGTGTCGCCGATGACGAGCGCCTCGCCCGGCGCGACCGGCCGGTCGAGCCGGACGGAGGCGCGCGCGAGGGCGGCGCGGACCACGTGCTCCCGGTCCTCCCCGTCCGCCGCGAACCCGAAGACCGCCGAGGCGCCCCAGTCGAAGTAGGCGTCGAGCCCCCCGCGCGCGAGCTTGAGCCGCGCGCCGTCGACGACGTTGCCCGTGCAGAGCGCGACGAGGGCGCCGCGCGCGCGGAGCGCCTCGAGCGTCTCGGGGACGCCGGGGAGCACGGCGTAGCCGGGGCCCTGGAGCTCCTCCGCGAGGTGCTCCACGTACCTGACGAGGAGCGCGTCGCAGAGGGCGTCGTCGAAGCCGCGGCCGAGGAGGCGCAGCGTCTCGCGGACGATGAGCCGGTCCGTCATCCCGTCGAGCCGGAGCCCCGCGAGCTCGCCGTCGAGCCGGCCGCAGCGGTCGCGCACGGCGCGCTCGAAGGCGCGCCGTCCGGCGCCGCCCGCCGAGACGAGGGTCCCGTCGATGTCGAAGAGGTAGACGGCCCAGGGCAGGCTCACGCGAAGAGCGCCTCCACGAACTCCTTGGGAGCGAAGGGCCGGAGGTCGGCGACCTTCTCGCCGACCCCGACGTACCGCACCGGGATGCGGAGCTCGTCGCAGATCCCGATCACGACGCCGCCCTTGGCGGTGCCGTCGAGCTTCGTGAGCACGATCCCGGTGACGCCGAGCGCCTCGTGGAACTGGCGCGCCTGGGCGATGGCGTTCTGCCCGTTGGTCGCGTCGAGCACGAGCAGCACCTCGTGCGGAGCGCCCTCCGCCGCCTTGCCGATGACGCGCTTCACCTTCTTCAGCTCCTCCATGAGCGGCGCCTTGGTGTGGAGCCGTCCGGCGGTGTCGCACACGACGACGTCCGTCTTCTGCTCGGCGCCGCGCTGGACCGCCTCGAAGCAGACGCTCGCGGGATCGGACCCGTCCTTCCCCCGCACGATGGGCGCGCCCACCCGCTCCGCCCAGACCTCGAGCTGCTCGCCCGCGGCGGCGCGGAACGTGTCCCCCGCGCCGAGGAGGACCGAGTGCCCTCCGGCCTTGAGCTTCGCGGCGAGCTTCCCGATCGTCGTCGTCTTCCCGGAGCCGTTCACGCCGACGACCATGACGACCCACGGCCGGGCCGCTCCGATCTCGAGCGGCCGCGCCGCGCCGTCGGCCGCGCCGTCGAGGGCGAGGATGCGCGCGATCTCCTCCCGCAGCGCCCCCTTGAGCCGGTCCGCGTCGGAGAGCTCCTTGCGCTTCACGCGCTCGCGCGCCGTCTCGAGGAGCTTGGTCGCGGTCCGCACGCCGATGTCGGCGGTGAAGAGGACCTCCTCGAGCTCGGCGAGGACGGACTCGTCCACCGGCCTTCCGCCGGTGAAGAGCGAGTTGAGCCGCGCCATGAACCCGCCGCGGGTCTTCTCCAGGCCGGCCGCGAGGGTGCGCCCGGCCTCGGCCTCCGCCTTCCGGCGCCGCTCCTCCTCCGCTCGCCGCTGCGCCTCCTCGGCCTCCCGCGCCGCGCGGGCCGCCTCCTCGAGCGCCCGCCGCTCCTGCTCGGCGCGCTCCTGGGCGCGGCGCTCCTTCTCCTCGCGCTCCGCCTCCTTGCGACGCCGGTACTCCTCCTTCTTCCGGGCCTCCTCCGCCTCGCGGGCGAGGCGGGCCTCCTCCGCCGAGGGGGGCGGGCCGGGCGGGGGCGCGGGCGGGGCGGGCGCCGGGCGGGGCGGCTCGGCCCGCCGCGCCGGGGGCGCGGGCGGCGGGCGGCCCCGCGCTCGAGCCCGCGGGCGGCCTCGCCGGGCGGGGGCGCCGGGGGCGGACCGCGGCGCGCCCGCAGCATCCGCACCGCCGCGGCGACGAGGAGCAGGACGAGGACGACGACGACGGCGATGCCGACGGCGTCGTTCGTCGTCAGGTCGAGGGCGAGGGGGATGGCGAGGGCGAGCGAAGGGGAGGGCACGGTTGCTCCGGGAAAGCGAGACGATATAGGGACCCCCGCTCGCCGGTGTCAACGAGCGGAAGAGCGCCGCCCTCGGTCCTGCGCCACGGCGCGGGGTGCGCCTGCGCCGGCCCGTGCCATGCTGCGGCCTCCCGCCGACGAGGGAAGCGGCACCGGTGCACGTGTCCAAAGCCCCGCAGCCTCCGCCGCCAGCCGCCGCCTGCGCACCGACCGCTCCCGTGCGGCCGCGCCGCGCGTCCGCGGCCCTCGCCCTCGCGGCGGTGCTCGTCGCGGTCGCCGCCTTCTTCTCGCCGGCCCTGCTCGGGAGGGGCGAGTTCGTCCATCGCGACTCGGGACGGATGCACGGGCCGATGAAGCGCTGGATCGCCGACGAGCTCGCGCACGGGCGGCTCCCGCAGTGGAACCCGTACTCGGGGCTCGGGACGCCCGTGGTCGCGACCGCGCAGGACGCCGTGCTCCACCCGTTCAACGCGCTCCTGTTCGCGCTCCCGCCCGGGGCGGCGCTCAGCGCCTGGATCCTCCTCTCGTTCGCCGCCGCTGCGGCCGGGGCGTTCGTCTGGGCGCGCGTCCTGGGCCTCCGCGCTGCGGCCGCCGCCGTGGCCGCGCTCGCCTTCGCGCTCTCCGGCCCGCTCGTCTCCGCGTCCGACAACGTCCACGTACCTCACGACCTACGCCGCGCTCCCGTGGCTCCTCGCGGCCGCGCATCGCTGCGCCCGCGCGGCCGGTCCGGGTGCGCTCGCGCTCGTCGGCCTCGCCTCGGCGGCGACGGCCGCGGGCGGCGACCCGCAGGCCTGGGGGATCGCCGTCGGGCTGCTCCCCGCGTACGTCGTCGCGGTGGCACCACGCGAGGAGCGGCGGGTCGCGCTCGCGCGCGGCCTCGCCGGTGCCTGCGCGGCCGCCGTCGGCGCCGCCCCGTTCGTCCTCCCGGTGCTCGCCTGGCTCCCGCACTCGGTCCGCGCGGCCGGCATCGGCGCCGCCGACCTCGCCAAGTGGAACCTCCACCCGTACCGGCTCGCGGAGCTGGTCGTCCCCGAGCTCCTCCGCGGCGCGCGGCGGCAGCCCTTGTCGGAGGTCTTCGACGCGTACGCCGGGAACGCCGTCACCCCGGTGCCCTGGTTCCTCTCGGTCTATCTCGGCGCGGCGGTCGTGGCGCTCGCCGCCGCGGGCGCGGTCCGCGATCGCCGGGCGCGGGTCCTCCTCGCCGCCGCGGTGCTCTTCGCCTGGGCGGCCCTCGGCCCGTACGGCGGCTTCGGCCAGCTCGCGGTCCACGTGCCGATCCTCGGGGCCTTCCGGTACTGGGAGAAGCTCGCCGCCTGCGTCGCGCTCCTCGTCGCGCTCGCCGCGGCCATCGGCGTGGAGGCGCTCGGGAGCGAGCGCGGCGCGCGCACCCTCGCCCGGTGCGCGGCGACGCTCGGGATCGTCCTGCTCGCCGTCGCCGCGGTCGCGACGCTCGCCCCCGGGACGGCCGGGAGGCAACGAGGATCCGGCGGTCGTCCTCGCCGCCAACGTCGCCGCCGGCGCGGCCCGGGCCGGGCTCGTCGCGGTGCTCCTGTCGCTGGTCGCCGGCGCGGTCGCGCGCGGACGGATCTACGCCGTCGGCCCCGCGCTGGTCGCCGCCATCGTCGCCCTCGATCTCGCGGGCGGGAACGCGGGCGCCTACGTCCTCGGCCGCGGCGACCCGGCGCGGCCGCCGCCGCTCGCGGCCGCGGTGCCGAAGGGAGCGCGCGTGCTCTCGCCGTTCTCGCCGCGCGAGGACCGCTGGCCCGCCGAAGGGCGCGTGGTGTCGACGTGGCGCTGGCTCCGGCGGACCCTCGGCGCGTCGTGGAACGTGCCGCTCCGGGTGGGCGCAGATCACGACTACGTCGGGATGCACGAGGCGCGCTGGGCGGGGTATCGCGAGGCGCTCGGGAGCGGCGAGCGCCTCGTGCGCCTCGGGCTCTTCGGCTTCTCGCACCTGGTCGTCCCCGGATCGCCGGAGCTCGCGGCGAAGGCCGGGGTCTCGCCGCCGCTCCGGGTGGTGGGGTCCGATCCCGAGCTCCCCGCCTGGCTCGTGGAGGTCCCGCACCGCCCGCGCGCGTACCTCGCGGCGGCGGTCTCGACCGCCAGCGACCGGGAGGCGCTCGCCTTCGCGCTGTCGGGAGGCCAGGGGGGGAGCACCCTGGTCGAGGGACCGCTCCCGCCGGGGTTCGTGCCGTCGCCGGGCGACGCCGAGCTCGAGACGCAGCTCCCCGGCGAGACCCTCGTCCGGACCCGCGCCGCCGGCCCGGCCCTCCTCGTCCTCAACGACGCGTGGGCCCCGGGCTGGACGGCGTCCGTCGACGGGGTGGACGCGCCGATCGTCCGGACGAACGCGCTCGTCCGCGGCGTCTGGCTCGAGGCCGGGGTGCACGTGGTCCGGTTTCGGTACCGCACCCCCGGGCTCGTCCCCGGCGCAGCGCTCGCGCTGGCGGGCGGGCTCGCCCTCGCCGGGTGGGCGGCCCTGCGCCGCCGCCGGAAGCTGATCGCCGGCGACGCGGGCTAGGCTAGGCGGCCGCCGCCTCGCGGGTCCGCTCGGAGAGCCGCACCGACACGAGCTTCGACACGCCGGGCTCCTCCATCGTCACGCCGTAGAGCGTGTCGACCATCTCCATCGTGCGCTTGTTGTGCGTGATGAGGATGAACTGCGAGGCGCGGGACATCTCCTTCACGAGCTCGTTGTAGCGGCCGACGTTCGCGTCGTCGAGCGGCGCGTCGACCTCGTCGAGCAGGCAGAACGGCGTCGGCTTGATGAGGAAGATGGCGAAGATGAGCGACACGGCGGTGAGCGCCTTCTCGCCGCCCGAGAGCAGGTTCACGCTCTGGAGCTTCTTCCCCGGCGGCTGGGCGAAGATCTCCACGCCCTGCTCGCCGTCCCCCTCCGCCGCGGTGAGGACGAGCCCGGCGCGCCCGCCGTTGAAGAGCCGCGGGAACACCTGCTGGAACTTCTCGTTCACCCGGTCGAAGGTCTCCTGGAAGCGCTCGCGCGAGGCCCGGTTGATCTTCACGATCGCGGCCTTGAGGTCCGCGAGCGACCGCTCGAGGTCCGCCTTCTGCTCGCTCATGAAGGTGTGGCGCTTCGCGAGCTCGTCGTACTCCTCGATGGCGGTGAGGTTGATCGCCCCCATCCGCTCGGCCTGACCCTTCAGATCCTCGAGCTTCTGCCGCTCGTCGTCCGTCGGCGGCCGCTCGAGGTGGAACCGGCCGACCTCCCACTTCAGCTCGGCCTGGCAGCGCTCGCGGATCTGCTCCTCGAGGTGGCCGAGCGCGAGCGCCTGCTCGCGCGCGGTGAGCGCGGCCTCGGCGCCGGCGGCGCGGATCCCCTCCGCGCGCGTCCGGACGTCGCGGCCCTCGGCGTCCCGCGCGCGGGACCCGACGGCGAGGGTGTCGTGGGCGCCCCGGGCGAGCGCGAGCTCCTCGCGGACCTGCGCGAGGTCCTGCGCGAGCCGGCCGAGGTCCACCTGCGTGCCCTCGATCCGGCCGCGGAGCTCGGCCGCGCGGGCGTTCGCCTCGGAGAGCGCCGCGAACAGCCGCCCGCGCCGCTCCTCGACCTCGCGGCGCGCGTCGTCGATCCGGCGGAGGGACGCCCCGAAGGACTCGCGCCGCTCGGCGTCCGCGGCCGCCTTCACCTTCAGGTTCGTGAGCTCGGCGGTGAGCGCGTCCTCGCGGACGCGCGTCGCCTCGAGCCGCTCCACCGCCTCCCGCGCGCGCTCCTCCGCGCGCGCCTGCTCGGCGGCCGCCGTCGCCGCGGCGAGCCGGTGCTCCTCCTCCTCGCGGGAGAGCGCGGCCAGCCCGTCCTCGAGCTGGGCCCGCTCGAGCTCGAGCTGCCCCATGCGCGCGGCGACGTGCTCGAGCTCCTCCCCGACGCGGGCGAGGTCCTTCTCCTGCTCGAGCAGGGCGAGGTCCTTCTCGCGGCCGTCCCGGTCGAGCCCCTTGAGCGCCGCCTCGAGCTGGAGCAGGCGCGCCTGCAGGGTCCGGTGGCGCTCGGTGGCGAGGGCGAACTCCGCCTCGAACGCGCGGACGACGTCCTCGAGCTCCTGCATCTCGCGCCGCCGCTGCAGCGCGCCGTGCCCTTCGCCCTCGAGCGGCCCGCCGGTCACGACGCCGTGGGGATCGAGCACCTCGCCGTCGAGCGTGACGAGCGTGCGCCGCCCGCCCAGCTCCTGCCAGATCTCGAGCGCGGCGGGGAGGTCGCGGACGATCAGCGCGTCCGCGAGGAGGAACCGCACGACCTTGTCGTAGGACGGATCGAAGCGGATGACGTCGAGGCACGGGGCGACGATCCCCGGGTGCCCGCCGGCCGCGCCGGGGGGGGTGACCTCGTCCCCCCCGCGCAGGCGCGCGAGCGGGATGAGCGACGCGCGCCCCTCCGCCGCGGACTTCAGGAAGTCGATCGCCTCCACGCCCTGCGAGTGGCTCTCGACGATGACGTACTGGAGCCGCTCCCCGAGCACCGCCTCGATCGCCGTCTCGTACTCGGCCGGCGCCGAGACCACGTCCGCGACGAGGCCGAAGACGCCGCTCTCGCGCGTCTCCCCCTGGCCGGCCCGCGTCATGAGGCTGCGGACGCCGCGGCCGTACCCCTCGTAGTTCCGCACGATCTCGAGGAGCGACGAGAGGCGGGAGCGCTTCTCGGCGAGCTCCTCGCGGAGCGTGATGAGCTTCGCCTCGTTCTGGATGAACTCGGCGCGGGTCCGCTCGAGCAGCTGCTCCTGCGCCCCGCGCTGCTCGTCCAGCCGGAGCTTGAGCTGCCGCGTCTGTCCGAGCTGCTCGACCCGGCGCGAGCGCGACCCGTCGAGCTGGGAGGCGCGGTGGCCGAGGTCGTCCGCCTCGGCGCGGTTCCGCTGGAGCCGCGCGGAGACGTCCTGCCGCTGCCGCTCGATCTGCGCGAGCTGGCTCGTGTGCGCGGAGGCCTCGGACTGCGCGGTGGCCGCCGTCGTGCGGGCGCGGTCCGCGTCGCCCTGGAACGCGCCCTGCTCGCGCCCCGCCTCGCGCAGCGCGAGCTCGGCGTCGGCGAGCCGGCCCTCGTCCACGGCGACGAGCGACTGGAGCTCGTCGCGCTGGCGCAGGAGCTCCTCCCGCTCCTGGACGAGCGCCTCCGCCTGGTCCTTCAGCCGCTCGACCTCGACGGCCTGCGCGCGCGTGCGCTCGGCGATCTGCTCGACCTCGTTCGCGGCCGCCTCCTGCGACACCTCCGAGACGCGGAGCGCGCTCGCGAGCTCGTGCTCGCGCGCGGTGAGCTCGGCCAGGCGCGCCTCGCCCGCCGCGAGCGCGGCGCGGTCCAGCTCGAGCGCCGCGTCGAGCTCGGCGACGCGCGCGGCGAGCTCGAGCTCCTCCGTCCGCAGCGCCGCCTGCCGCTCCTCGGCCGCGCGGCGGGTCGCGGTGATCTCGAGGTACCGGGCCGCGGCGGCGCGCAGCTCGAGCTCGCGGATCTGCGCCTTCAGGCCCTTGTACTTCTCGGCCTTGCGGGCCTGGCGGTTCAGGGACTCGAGCTGCTTCCCGAGCTCCAGCACGATGTCCGCGACGCGCGTCAGGTTCTGGTGCGTCGCCTCCATCTTCCGCTCGGCGGCCTCTCGCCGCTTCTTGTACTTCGTGATCCCGGCCGCCTCCTCGACGATCGCGCGGCGGTCCTCCGGACGGGCGGAGACGATCTGGCCGATGCGCCCCTGCTCGATGATCGAGTAGGCGGTGCGGCCGACGCCCGACCCGAAGAAGATGTCGTTCACGTCGAGCAGGCGGGCCTGGACGCCGTTCACGAGGTACTCGGACTCGCCGGTCCGGAAGAGCCGCCGCCCGACCGTGATCTCCGAGTAGCCCTGGAACTGCGCCGGCAGCTCGCCCGGGCGGTCGTTCTCGAACGTGAGGACGACCTCCGCCATCGACAGCGGCGGCTTCGACTCGGAGCCGTTGAAGATCACGTCCTCCATCGAGCGGCCGCGCAGCTGCCGCGCGGACTGCTCGCCGAGGACCCACCGGATCGCGTCCGCCACGTTCGACTTCCCGCAGCCGTTCGGCCCGACGACTCCCGTCACGCCGTCGTCGAAGGCGACGACGGTCCTGTCCATGAAGGACTTGAAGCCGACGATGTCGATCCGCCGGATGCGCATGACCCGACCCGATATCACGACCCCCTGGCCCGTTCAAGCGAAGCCCTTGATTCAAGAGGACTTTCCGCGGATTCGGCGACGCCGCGTGACGCCCTGCGGCAGCGATTTCCCCATGGGAATCGCGGCGTTGCGTGACAACGCATGTCACGCGTCGGGGGAACCCCGCAGGGCCGCTCGAAGCGATACACTCCGCGCCCGATGCACTTCCTCGGCAGGCTCCTGGGAACGCTCCTTCCCCTGATCGTCGGCCGGGGGGTCGTCGCCTGGTACGTCTATCAGTCCGCGTTCCCGCTCGCGGGCGCGCAGCTCCCGGCGCTCCGCCTGACGCTCCTCCTCGGGATCGCGCTCGAGCTCGGCGGCGTCGCCGTCGTGCTCGCGTCGCTCGCGCGGCCGATCGCGACGGTCCTCGACCGAGGCTTCGCCGCGGTGGACGGCGCCACCGAGGCCGCCGCCACGGCCGCGCACCGGCTCCCGTCGCGGGCGGCCGCGGTCGTCGCGCTCGCGGCCCTCGGCACGGGCGCCGCGTACGTCGCCGCGCTCCGGCAGGGCGGCCTCGCCCTGGACCTCGCCGTCGCGGCCGCCGCCATCGCGCTCGCGCTCGCGATCCTCTCGGGGATGATCGCCCACTCCCTCGTCGCCGCCCTGAGCGCCGCGGCGGTCGAGCGGCTCGGCGCGCGCGCGGAGCTCGTCGCGCGCCGCACCGTGCGGGGCAAGATCCTCGTCGTCGCGTTCGGCCTCAACACCATCGGCGTCCTCCTCTTCGCGGCCACCGGGTACGTGCGGTACCGCGTGGACTTCGACGAGGAGTACGTCGCCGCCGCGTCGCGCGCGCAGCAGGCCACCATCGCCGCGCTGGGCGCGCGGTCCGACGCGGAGCTCGCCTCGCACGTGTGGGTCGTCACCGGCGCGGCGTCGGCGCTCGTGGACGCCGGGGGCGCGGTCGTGGCGCGGTTCGGGCCGGCGGACGCGCCCCTCCGTCCCGCCGGCGGCCCGCCGGCGGCGGGCACGCAGCGGCTCGAGGACGGCTGGCTCGTGACGACCCGCGCGCCGCGCGGGGCGGTCGTGGCGTCGTGGCTGCCGGAGGAGCCGCTGCGCGAGCGGCGGCGGCAGTTCCTCGAGGCGCTCGTCTCGATGGCGCTCGTCGTCTACGTCGCCACCGCGCTGCTCGCCTGGGTCGCCGCGCGCGCCATCACCACGCCGTTCCGGACGCTCGGCCGCGCGGCGGACCGGATCGCCTCCGGCGATCTGACCGCGAGCCCGCCCTCGGTCTCGCGCGACGAGATCGGCCAGCTCGCGTCGGACTTCCGCCGGATGGCGCAGGGCCTGAAGGCGCTCGTCGTGGACGTGCAGGGGGCGAGCGCCGGCGTCTCCGCCGGAGCGCGCGAGGCGGCCGCGATCGGCGAGCGGGTCCGCGCGGGCGCCGTCGGCGAGCACGCCGGGGTCGTGACGGTCCAGGCGGCGGTCGAGGCGATGGAGAGCTCCATGCTCCTCGTCTCGGACGGGGTCGGGGGGCTCTCGGAGTACGTCGCGGGGACCAACCGCGCGATGACCGAGATGGCGGCGGCGTTCGAGGAGGTGAGCAAGGAGGGAGCGGAGCTCGAGCGGGCGATGGAGGCGGCGATCGCCGACGTCGACCACCTCTCCACCGCCGGCGGCGAGGCCGAGGCGCGCCTCGGGCACCTCGAGGCCCTCGCGGACCACGCCGGGCAGACGCTGGCGGCGGTCCGCGCGTCCATGTCCACCCTCGAGCGCGCCGCGACCGAGAGCGAGGCGACGGCGGAGCTCGTCGCGGAGATGGCCGAGCGGGCGGGCGGGGTCGTCGAGGAGACCGTGCACGGGATCGAGAGCCTCCGGGCCGCCGTGGCGGACGCGCACCAGCGGGTCTCGGCCCTCGGCCGGCGCTCGGACGACATCGACCAGGTCGTGGACTTCATCTCCGAGGTGGCGGGGCGGACGAACCTCCTGTCCCTGAACGCGTCCATCATCGCGGCGCAGGCGGGCGAGCACGGCAAGCCCTTCGGCGTGGTCGCGGATCAGATCCGCGAGCTCGCGGCGCAGATCGGGCGCTCGACGAAGTCGATCGGCGGCATCATCCACTCGGTGCGCGAGGACGTGGAGGGGACGGCCGCGCTCATCGACCGCGGCGACGCGCTCGCGGCGGAGGGGGTCCAGCTCGCGCGCAACTCGCTCGAGGCGCTGGGGCGCATCCGGCGCACGACCGTGCACGGGCGCGACACCGCGATGGCGATCCGCATGGCGGTGGACGCGCACGCGCAGTCGTCGGGCGAGGTCTCCCGGCTGGTGGAGTCCGTCGCGACGGGGTCGCGGGCGGTGACCGGCGCCGTCCAGCTCGTGGGGCGGAGCGTCGCGGCGGTGAACTCCGTGTCGCGCGGCGTGGACGCGATGGCCGACCAGGTGTCCCGCGCGCTCCGCGACCAGGCGGGGCTCGGGAAGCGGCAGAGCGAGAGCCTCGCCCGCCTCGAGCGGATGATCGCGGACACCGGACGCGAGGTGGAGAACCACCACGCGGCCACCCGGCGCGTGCGCGAGGCCCTGCAGAGCCTGTCGCACACCGCGGGCGAGCACGAGACGGCGGTCGAGGGGCTGGCGTCCGTCGCCGAGCGGCTCGGCGCCGGCGCGCGCGCGCTCGCCGAGCGCGTCGACCGGTTCAAGGTCTAGCGGTCGCCCGTACCCGTCACCGGCCGCCCGCAGGCAGCAGCCGGGGGTGACCGACGGATCCGGTCACGGTGAAGGCCCACGCTCCGTCCGCGCCCTTCGACTGCGACAGGGCGGCCTCGGCGAGGCTCTTCAGTCCCTGGACGCCGCTCCGCCCCCAGAACGCCTCCGCGACCTTGACCTTCGCCCTGCCGGAGATCGGGGCGAACTCCATCCGGGGCTGGACGACGAAGTACACGCCCTCGCCCCGGAGCTCGGCGTCGCCGCCCGTCGCCTCGAGCCGCTCGAAGGTCGCCTTGCCGTCGGCGAGCTTCACGGCCGCGACGAGGCTCCCGAGCGCCGTCTTCGGCAGCGTGAGGCCGGAGGTCATGCCGGGCAACGGCAGCTGGCCGCCCGCGAACCCGGCGTCCTTCACGGAGACGTCCACGCGACCCGTCGGACGCTGGTCGGGCGCGGCGGGCACCATGAGGTCGGCCTCCCCCGCGAGGATCCCGAGCAGATCGAGCCCCGCCGCCTTTCGCAGCGGCAGCGCCCGGGCGAGGTCCACGCCGGAGGCCTCGACCGTGACGTGCCGCTGGTCTCCCGAGAGGTCGGCGATGCCGCGCACGCGGCCGTCGTACAGCTGGGCGTCGAACGCGATGCTGCGCCGCCCGATCAGCAGGGGCAGGAGCCGCAGCGAGGCGGTCAGGTCGTCCACGGGGATCGCGAGCCCGGAGGCGGTCTCGAGCTTGAGCCCGCGGGCGCGGACGCCGAGGACGCCGCCCGCGGAGACCTGCTCCGCGTCGATCTGCCAGCCCCGCTGCCCCGCCTCCATGATGAGCCGCTCCTTCACCGCCTCGGACGGGAAGGTCCAGCGGAGCGCCAGCACGAAGGCCACGGCGGCGAAGGCGCCGTAGGCGAGCCGGACGCGGTGGCGGTTCCAGTCGATCTTCAGGGCGGCGAGCGGGACGCGGTGGCGGTTCCAGTCGATCTTCATGTCGGCCCCCGCGTCACGACTTGAGCTGGTACGTGGCGACGAGCAGCGTGGCGTCGACCATCGCGGGGTCGTCGCTGCGCGTGGTCACGCGGATGCGGCGCACCCGCACCACCCCCGAGCCGCGCTCGAGGGTCTGGAGGAGCGCCGCGAGCTTCGTGAGCTCGATCTTGGCGAGGTTCACCTCGACCGACTCCTCCCGCAGCCCGTCCGCCTCCGCCGGCGCCGCCGCGGGGCGCAGGTCGTTCACCTGGATCCCGAGCGTCGCGCCGGCCTGGGAGATGTGGCTGATGAGCGCGATGGGCGCGCCCTTGAGCTTCGCCTCGAGCGTCTTCCGCTCGTCCTCGCGCCGCCGGTAGACCTCCGCGAGCTTGCCGACCTGCGAGAGGACCTTGGTCTTCTGCTCGATCCGGGCCTCGCGCGCGGCGATGCCCGCGCCGATGCCGTGCGAGACGAGCCAGACGACGAACACCACCACCGACGCCGCGGCCGCCGTCACCATCAGCCGCTCGCGCGGCGAGAGCTTCCCGAGCCACGCCTCGGCGTCGGCCCGGACCCGCTTCCAGGTCTCCATCACCGTCTCTCCCCCGGGCCCTCTCGCCCCGTGTCGAGGCAGGTGAGCGAGGAATCCATCGAGAACTCGAACTTGCCGTCGCTCGCGCGCCGCCGCGCGCCGCCGGAGCGGGCGTCCGCGAAGCAGCGCGACCCCTTCAGCGCGGCCGCGATCCGGTCGACGTTCTCGGCGGCGTCGGTCGTCCCCTGCACGTGGAGCTTGTCCTTCGTGATCTCGATCCGGTCGAGCCGGACCGGCACGCCCTCCGGCACCTTCGCCGCGAGCTCGGCGAAGAGCTCCACGCCGGAGACGCGGGGGAGGGACGCGCCCGGGGTCCCGCGGCCGCGCAGCACCGCCTGGGCCTCCTCGAAGTTCGTGAAGCAGCGCCCGATGATCCGGGTCTCCGCGTCGCAGAGCGCTCGGTCGAGGGCGGCCTCCTGGCGGGAGAGCGCGAACACCTTCACCCCGGCGGAGAGGATCGCGACGACGACGACCAGCGCCGCGTAAGCCCCGAGCCGCGCGACGCGGCCCTTGAGGTGCTCGAAGTCCCGCGTGAAGGCGAGCTCCCCCCGGCGGAGGTTCAGCCGCCCGGCGCGCGCGGCCAGGTGGCCGCGGAGCGCGAGCGCGAGCGCGAGGGCGAGCCCGGGCGCCTCCGCCGCGGGGATGCGGTCGGACGCGGGCGGCCCGAGCTCGAGCGGCGCCACCGTCCCGTCGATCTCCGGGGCGAGCAGGTCGGGGAGCCCGGAGAGCCGGGCGACCTCGCCGGCCAGGAGGAGCCGGCTCACGGGCCGCGCCCCCACGCGCGCGTGCCACGCCCGCAAGGTCGCGCGCACCTCGCGCACGAGCGGGACCAGGCCGCGCCTCAGCGCGTCCGCCGCGCGCGGGTCGGCCGCGTGCGCCGCGAGCGCCGGCGGGAGGGGCGGCCCGCCCGCCTCCGCGGCGACGAGCGCGGCCCCGTCCGCCTCGGAGATCCCGAGCTCGCGCGCGAGCGCTCGCGCGAGGTGCGCGGTGCCGAACGCGAACGTGCGCGCCGCCTCGCAGCTCCCGCCCGCCACGATCGACACGCTCGTCCGCTCGGCGCCGACGTCCACGATCGCCTCGGCGGGGGCCGGGGCGGGCGCGACTCCGGCGGGGCCGGCCGGCGCGGGGGCCCCGCCGGCCGGGGCGGCCGCGCCCGCGAGCGCGCCCGCGGCGGCGAGCGACGCGTAGGCCACGCCCGCGGGGACGATGGCGCGAGGGTCGATCCCCGCGCCCCCGAGCGCGCCGAGCAGGAGCGCGAGCTCCTCCTTGCGCACGACGGCGACGAGCAGCTCGGTCTTGCCGTCGCGCACGCCGAGCGGCTGCCAGTCCCAGGAGACGTCGGCGAGGTCGAACGGGATCTGGCCCTCGACCTCGAACCCGACCGTCTGCTCGATGCGGCGGGGATCCGTGAAGGGCAGGGTGACGAGGCTCGTCGACCCGCCCGCGCCGGGGAACGCGACGACCGCCGTGTCGTGGACCCAGCCGCGCTCCGCGACGAGCGCGCGGACCGCCTCCGCGTGACGCCCGGGCCCGGGAGGGCCCTCGCCGAGCGGCGCGCGCGCGGCGTCGAGGACCGTCCAGCCGCGGAAGGTGCTCTCGAGAAGCACCGCCTTGACCGAGGTCGCGCCGAGGTCGAGCCCCAGGATTCGCTGCGCCATCGCTACTCCTCCCGCCAGTGGATGATGCGCCCCGGCACCGCGACCGCCTGGCCAGCCTGCGCCGTCTCCATCCGCACCACCGCGTCGATGGAAGACCGGACGTCCCCTGCGCTGCCGCTCGCGCGGATGCGGAACGTGGTCGAGCGATCCGTGAACGGGCTGTTCGCCGCGTTGAGCAGGTTCGCGTTGACGCGGACGCCGGCGAGCTCGACCATCGCGCCGAAGTCCTTGGGCGTGAACGACAGGATCCCCCCGAGCGTCCGCTCGAAGATCGCCTTCTGGAGGCGGTCCGCGAAGGTCGGGTCGAAGAGGATCGGCTGTCCGGGCGGGTCCGCGACGGCCCTCGCGAGCACGACGAGCCGCGAGCGGTCGAGCTCGTTCACGTTCTGCTTCGCGTCCCGCGGCAGGTACACGGTGAGCGCGTCGCCGAACGCCGCCATGAACGCGTCGCCGACGCCCGCGACGAGGTACAGCTCGTCGAGGGAGTCCATCCGCGCGTTCTTGGCCCGGTACCGGTCGTCGCCGCGATCGTAGAGCTGGTTCTCGTCCCCGAAGGCGTCCTGGAACGGGGGCTGGCCCGGGATCATGGAGCAGGTCGCGCCGCTGCCCGCCGCCGCGACCGAGCGCCGACGAGACCTCGCCCTCGTCGACCCAGTCCCGGAGCCGCACGATCAGGTCCTCGCGCGTGGACCGGACCCCGCGAGCGTCCTCCCGGTCGAAGAGCGGGTCCCAGCGCGCGTCGCAGACGAGCTGGTAGAGCGCCTGCACCTGCTGCTGGCCCTTGAGGTCGCCCGTCTTCACGAGCACGTCGAGCTGCGCGTTCACCTTGCGCCCCTCGTCCTCGATCGTCGCCTCGAACGTGGGCGGGCGCGCCGCCTCGGACGCGGCGCCGCCCGTCACGGCCGCCGCGGCGACCACGGCCGATGCGGCTGGCTTCCCGGACTGGGCGGGCGCACGCGCGGCGGACGCCGCGGGCGCGGGCCGCCCGCCCCCGAAGAGCCCGTCCACGAGCTCCGGGCCGACGGGGACGAGCCGCCAGAGCTGGACGCGCGGCACCGGCAGGGTCGTGCCCTTCGAGGCGTCGTCGAGCTGCTGCTGGAACGAGAGCACGAGGCGCGACATGGAGACGCCGCTGCGCGCGCGCCAGCTCGCCCGCAGCTCGTCGCGCGCGTTCGCCGCGATCTGGAGCGACACGCGGCTCGAGTAGGCGAGGTCCACGGCGACCGCCGTGAGGACCGCGACGGACACCATCACGGTGAGGAGCGCCGCGCCGCGCTCGCCTGGAGCCCGGTTCGCCACGCTAGTACGTCCCCAGCGGCGTGCGCATCTCGATGCGCGCCTCGGTCACGAACTTCTCCGTCCGGCGGTCCGCGAGCGTCATCTCGAGCTCGATCCGGACGCGGGGAGGCAGCTCCTTCGCGTGCTCGACGGTGCGGGTCGTCCACTCGCGCACCCAGTCGCGCCGCTTCGGATCCCAGTACTGCAGCCGGAGGGAGGTGACGTGGTCGGCGACGAGGTCCTTCCGCCCGCCGCGGTCCGGCTCGTCGTCGAGCCGCGGCTTCTCCCGGCGCACGAGGACCCGCTCCCCGGAGCTCTCGGGGTCCGCCTGGAGCGAGTACTCGACGACCGACTGGTCGGACTCCTTCGCGTCCCGGTACAGCCGCGTGTGCGCGAAGGTCGTGAAGAGCAGCTCGTCCTCGCGCCCCACGAACAGCGTCGGCGCGTCGCGGTAGCGGCGGGTGTCGAAGTTGTCCGACAGGAAGGCCATGGAGACCTCCTGCGACAGCCGCGCGAGCGCGAGCCGCGCCGCCGCGTAGCGCTCGTCCTGCGCGCGCGCGACCTGGGAGGCGCGATCGATCTGCCGGAGCGACCCGATCGTCATGATCGCCATGGTGGCGGTGATCGCCATCGCGATCAGCACCTCGACGAGGGTGAAGCCGCGCGCGCGCACGGTCACCGCTCCTCCGGGGAGAGGACGACGAGGTGGGTGGTGACGTCGAACGACTCGACGGCGGCGCCGCCCTGCCAGGAGATCGTGAGCCGCACCTCCCGGACGCCCTTCTTCAGCTGCTCGCCGATCTGGGTGAGCAGCCCCTGGATGCTCGCGGTGAGCATCGCCTGGAACGGCGCGAGCATCGGCGCCTGCTCGGCGGTGGGCAGGAGCTCGGCGAGCGTCTTCCCGCCGGACAGCGAGGCGAGCACCGCGTCCGGACCGAGCTCGACGGTGGGGCGCCGGGTCTCCACCTTCCAGCGGACCTCCGGGTGGCCCTCCGCCTCGAACGTCCCCTCGTCGCTCTCCTCGAAGTCCCGGAACCCCTTGCGCTCGAACTGCGCCTGGACCTCGACCATCTTCCCGCGCGCGAGGATCGTCGCGACGTCGAGCTGCCGGGCGCGCACGTGGTTCCGGAGCGCGCCGCTCACGACCTCGGAGATCGCGACGAGCGAGGCGGCGAGGATCGCGAGCGAGACCATCACCTCGAGCAGGGTGAAGCCTCGCCGGGACCGCCCGGCGCGGGCGACCCGGGCGGCGGCGGGGCGCGGAGGCGTGGCGCTCACTCGCGCACCTCCACCGCGCCGGCGACGACGCGGGCGCGCCCGGTGAACGGCTCGACCACCACGGTGTAGACGGTCGACCCGTCCACGACCGGCACGAACGCGCGCTGCGCCTGCCCGCGGGGGAAGAAGTAGACGTACGCCGTCTTCTCCTCCGCGGCGTCGGCGCGCCCCTCGACCCGGACCGCGCCGAACCCGGTCCGGCCGGGCAGCTCGCGGCGGCGGACGAGCCGGTCCTCGAACGCGCCGAACTTCGTCTTCGCGAGGAGGCGGCGCGTCTCGCCGTCCTTCTCGTCCGGGAAGCGCCGCGCGAGCTCCTCCTCGTCCTCGCGCTCGCGCGGATCCTTCGCGACCCCGACGGCCCCGGGCGCGCACTCCGCCCACCAGGCGCGGTGCTCGACGTCGAGCGCCATCCGGCAGGTCGCGTGGCGGAGGGCGGCGGTGTCGAACAGCGCGCGCATCGCCCCCGCGAGCTCTCCCGCGGCCTGGCGCGCGTTCGCGCCGGTCAGCGTGCCGAGCGCGGGCGCGGCGAGGCCGGCGAGGAGGGCGATCACGCCCACCACGACGAGCAGCTCGACCAGCGTGAAGCCCCGCTGCGGGCGCGCGCGCACCGGCTCCCCCCTCAGTAGTTCACGATGTCGGCGTTCTCGCCGTCCCCGCCCGGCTGGCCGTCCGCGCCGTACGACTTCACGTCGAACGCGTCGGGGTGCGCCTGCCCGGGGTAGAGGTAGACGTAGTCGCGGTCCCAGGGGTCCTTCAGCTTTCCCTCCGCGGAGTTCGGCTTCAGGAACTTCTCGTCGATGAGGAGCTTCAGCCCCTCCTCCGTCGTCGGGTAGCGCCCGCGCATCACCTTGAACGCCTCGATGCCGTCCGAGGCGATGCGCTGCACGTCCGTCTTGGCGCGGTCGGTGCGGGCCTTCCCGGCCGCGCCGACGACGTTCACGGCCACGGCGGTCGCGATGAGGCTCAGGATCACGAGCACCACCAGGATCTCGATGAGCGTCATGCCGCGCGCTGAGGCGCGGCGAGCGGCGGTTTTCACGGCTAGCCTCCTGCGAGGGTGTTGAGCTGAAGGATCGGCATGAGGACGGAGAAGACGATGAAGGCGACGACGGCGCCCATCGCCACGATCATGATCGGCTCGAGGAGCGAGGTGAGGGCGCTCACGGTCGTGTCCACCTGCGCCTCGTAGGCGCTGGCCACGTTCGCGAGCATCTCCTCGAGCGCGCCCGACCGCTCGCCGATCGCCACCATGTGGTGGACGAGCGGCGGGAACTCCCCCGAGCGCTTGAGGGGCGCGGCGATCGACTCGCCCTCCCGGATCGCGTCGCGGGCCTGCTCGATGACCTCGGCGAGCCGGACGTTCCCCACGACGTTCTTCACGATGTCCATGGACACGAGGAGCGGGACGCCGCTCTTGAGCAGCGTCGAGAGGGTGCGCGCGAACCGCCCGATCGCGATGATCCGCGCGAGCCGCCCGAACACGGGGACGGTGAGCACGAACCGGTCCCAGCGGGCCCGCCCCGCGGGCGTCGCGCGCCAGCGCAGGAACCCCCAGATCCCGGCGACGAGGAGGAGGAGGAAGACCCACCACCACTGCGTCACGATCGAGGTGAACCCGATCAGGAACCGGGTCATCCACGGGAGCGTCGCCTTCGTGTCCTGGAAGATCTTGGTGACGCGGGGGATGACGACGGTGAAGAGGACCCCGAGCACGAGGGAGCCGATGAGCATCATCAGCACCGGGTAGGCCATCGTCCCCATGATCTTCGAGCGGAGCCGCGCCTGGCTCTCCGTGAAGTCGGCGAGCCGGACGAGCACGACCTCGAGCGCGCCCGACTGCTCGCCCGCGCGGATCATGTTGACGAACAGGTCCCCGAACACGCGCGGGTGCGCGCCGAGCGCGTCGCCCAGCGTGGAGCCCTCGTTCACGCGCTGCTTCACGTCGCCGAGGACGCGCTTGAACTTCTCCTTCTCCACCTGCTCGACGAGCGCGGTGAGCGCCTCGACGAGCGGGATCCCCGCGTGCACGAGGACCGCGAGCTGCCGGGTCGCGATGGCGAGGTCCTCGGCCGTGATCCGGCCGAGCACCCAGCGCCGCACGTTCACGTCGCGGGACGCCTGGGCGTCCGCCTGCTTCTGGCCGACGACCTCGGTGAGGAACACGCCCTCGCGCCGGAGCGTCGAGCGCAGCGTCTTCGCCGAGTCCGCCTCGCGCAGCCCCTGCACCGACTTGCCGGCGGTGTTGAGCGCCCTGTACTCGAAGACCGGCATCTAGTGACGGTCCTCCGCGGTGACGGAGAGGATCTCGGCGGCCGTCGTCGTCCCGCGGGCGACCTTGTACGCGCCGTGCTGGAGGAGGGTGAGCATCCCCCGCGAGACCGCGGCGCGCTTGATGGTGGACGAGTCGACGGACTTGAGGATGAGCTGCCGGACGTCGTCGTCGATGAGCATGAGCTCGTAGATGCCGGTCCGGCCCTGGTACCCGGTGCCCTGGCAGGCGGAGCAGCCCACCGGCAGGAACAGGTGCTTCGGGTTCCCCGCCTGCTGCCAGATGTCGTCCGTGAGCCCGACCTGCGCGCGCTCCTCCGCGGTGGGGACGTAGGGCTTCTTGCAGGCGGGGCAGAGGACGCGCACGAGCCGCTGCGCGAGCACGCCCACGAGCGAGGACGCGACCAGGAACGGCTGCACGCCCATGTCGACGAGCCGCGTGATCGCCCCGGCCGCGTCGTTCGTGTGGACGGTGGAGAGGACGAGGTGGCCGGTGAGGGACGCCTGGATCGCGATCTCGGCGGTCTCGAGGTCGCGGATCTCGCCGACCATGATCACGTCGGGATCCTGGCGGAGGAACGAGCGGAGCCCGTTCGCGAAGGTGAGCTCGATCTTCGGGTTCACCTGCACCTGGCCGATGCCGCGCAGCGGGATCTCGACCGGGTCCTCGATGGTGAGGATGTTGAGGTCGGGCGAGTTGATCTGCGCGAGGGCGCCGTAGAGGGTCGTCGTCTTCCCCGAGCCGGTCGGCCCGGTGACGAGCACGATCCCGTGGGAGCGGGTGATGAGCCCGTCCATGATCTTGAGCTGCCACGGCTCGAACCCGAGCTGGCCGAGGTCGAGGATGACGTTCGACTTGTCGAGGAGGCGCATCACGATCCGCTCGCCGTGCGCGGTGGGCACGGTGGAGAGGCGGATGTCGACGTCCTTCCCGGCGATCTTGATGCGGATGCGGCCGTCCTGCGGGAGCCGCTTCTCGGCGATGTTGAGCCCGCCCATGATCTTGATGCGGCTCCCGATCGACGCCTGGAACCGCTTCGGGGGGCGGATCACCTCGCGGAGGACGCCGTCGATCCGGTACCGGACGGAGATGTCCTTCTCCTCCGGGTTGATGTGGATGTCGCTCGCGCGCTCCTTCACCGCCCGGAACATGAGCGAGTTCACGAGCCGGATGATCGGGGCCTCGTCGTCGGAGTCGAGGAGGTCCGTCGGCTCCGCGAGCTCGTGGGCGACCGTCTCGAGGTCCCCGGTCTCGAGGTCCTCCATCAGCTTCTCGTGCTCGTCCGCGGCGCGGTCGTAGACCGCGTTGATGGCGTCGAGCACGACGGAGGGCGACGCGACCTCCGGCGCGACCGGCGCGCCGAGGAGCATCGAGACCGAGTCCTGGACCGCGGTGTCGAGCGGGTCCACCACCGCGATGCGGACGGCGTCGCCCGCCGTCCCGAGCGGGAGCACGCGCGCCTGCTTCGCGAAGTGGATGGGGATCTTCGCCGCGAGGTCGCCCGGGACCGAGTCCGGCTCGATGCGATCGAGGAAGGGGAGGTCGAGCTGGATCGCGAGCGCCCGGAGCACGTCGTCCTCCGAGACCGCCTTCATCCGGACGAGCACCTCGCCGAGCCGCGTGCCCGCCTGCTCGCCGCGCTGGAGCGTGAGGGCCTCCTCGAGCCGCTCCGGCGAGAGCTTCACGATCTCGCGCAGGATCTCGCCGAGGGGACGGCCGCAGAGGAACGCCGGCGCGTTCGCGACGAGCGCGGTCCGCTCGCGCGGCTCGGGCTCGTGCGGCTCGGGGGGGAGCGGGAGGATCTCGGTCTGAGCGTCTTCTGCCATGGTCGGATCCGGTGAAACGTCCGGGGAACCCTCGGTCATCCCTGGGGCGCCCCGGGAGCGGCGCCTCCGGAGGGCGGGGCCTCCGCGGGGGGCGGCGCCTCGCCGGGCGGCGTTGCGGGCGGGGACCGCGGTGCGCGGGCGGTGAGCCGGGCGATGGCGTGGTGGGGACTCCGCCGGGCGGCGCCACGTCCGGCTGAGGCTCGAGCCGATCGACGGGGGTTCCGTCCTCCGGCCGCGCGGGCTCGGTCTGCCGCGGCGCGGGGACGGCGGGGGAGGGGGTGGGGGCGGGGATGGCCCGGGGCGGGGACGCCGGGCTCGGTGACGCGCTCGCCCGGCCGGCCGGCGCCGCCGTTCTCGAGCCGGGACGACTCCTCGAGGACCCCCGCGCGCATGCGGGCGAACGGGCCCGCCTTGCGGGCGAAGTCCACGTCGACCTCGTACCGCGGCTGGCGCCCGTAGAACTGCTCGATGAAGTCCTGCTGCTCCTTCCGCTTCCGCTCGTAGATCCGCCGGTAGTCCGACTCGTCCCGGATGATGTACGGCGTCAGGAACACGAGGAGGTTGGTCTTCGACTTCGTCGTCACCGTGTCCCGGAACAGCCACCCGAGGATCGGCAGGCTGCCGAGGACCGGAACCCGCTTCACGCTGCGGAGCGATCGCTCCTGGATGAGGCCGCCGATCACGATCGTGGACTGGTCGTGAGCGACCACCTGCGTCTTCACGCTGCGCTTCGAGGTGGTCGGGCCGAGCACCGCGTCGGTGCTGGCGATCTCCTCGTTCTGGACGTCCATGAGGAGGCGGACGTTCCCGCCCTCGGCGATCTGCGGCTTGATCTTGAGCCGGAGCTCGACCGGCTGGCGCTGGATCGGGGCGTACAGGCTGGAGAGCCCGCCGGTCCCGAGGAGCGAGCCCAGCGTGGACGAGTTGGCGCTGCTCGCGTTCGCGCCGCTGAGCAGGCTCGAGAGCCCCTGCGGCGCGTACCCCGCCTGGAAGGGGACGTTCTGGCCGACGATGATCTCGGACTCCTCGTTGTCGGTCGCGACGAGGTGCGGCGTCGAGAGCACGTTCACGTCCGACGACGACTGGAGCGCCTGGACGAAGATGCCGAGCGAGGAGATGTTCAGGCCGAGCTTCGAGAGCTCCGTCGAGACGGGACCCGCGAACCCGGTGAGGAACCCGCCGAGCTGGACGACCGACGAGAGGTCCAGCGACGACACGCGGCCGGGCTCGGACGCGATCGGGACCACCGCCTTGTCGCCCCTGTAGTTGAAGGGGATCGCGGCGTGCGCGCCGACGCCGAACTGCGTCTGGTTGTTCAGGTTCACCTCGAGGATCACGGCCTCGACGAACACCTGTCGCCGGGCCCGATCGAGCTTCTCGATGAGCCGCTGGACGGAGGCGAAGTCCGCGCCGCTCGCCTGGATGAGGAGCGCGTTCTGCGTCTTGTCGGCGGTGATCTTCACGTCGCCGCTGAAGAGCTCGGCGCTGTCCGGGCCGCGCGGCGGTCGTCGCGGCCGCGCCGGGCGCGGGGCGCGGGACCTGGCCGCCGGGCATGCCGGGCTGGCCGGCCGGGACGGCGGCGCCGGGCGTGGTGGAGCGGGCCCTGCCCTGGGCGAGGTTCGAGAGGGTCTGCGCCATCTCCTCCGCGTTCGCGTTGCGGAGGAAGACGACGTGGATGCCGCCCTCGCCGCCGCCCGGCACGTCGAGCTGGTTGATGAGATCGGAGATGCGCTGGAAGCTCTTCTCGTCCGCGATGATGATGAGCTTGTTCGTCCGGTCGTCCGGGATGATCTTCTGGACCGACACCTGCTCCGCCTGGCCGGCCGCGGGCGCGCCGGCGGGCGCCTGCGGCGGGATGCCCGGGCCGCCGGGCTGCGCCGGGCGCGGCTGCCCGGGCGCGAGCAGCGTCCGCTTCGTCCCGGGGCGGCCCTGCGCCTGGAAGATCTGGTTGATCTTGTCGGCGATGTCCTTCGCCGACGCGTAGCGGACCTGCACGATCCGGACGAGGTCGCCCGAGCCCGCGCGGTCCACCGACTCGAGGATCCGCTCGATGCGGCGGATGTTGAGCCCGATGTCGGTGATGATGAGCATGTCCGGCGGGATGGAGACGACGTCGGCGCCCTGCGGCGAGACGAAGTTCGACACCACGCCGCGCATCTGGTCGGCGTCCGCGTACGAGAGCCGGATGACCTTGGTGATCGGCTGCTCGTTCGCGGGCGTCCCCGACTCGGGGTCGGTGTAGAGCGGGATCGGGTTCTTCTTCGCGTCCGCGGTGCGGATGAGCTTGTAGTAGCGGCCCGTCGCGTAGACCGTGACGTTGTTCGCGTTCAACGCGACGAGGAACGCCGCGTACGCCTCGTCGGCGGTGACCGGGGTCTTCGAGAGCAGCGTGATCTTCCCGCGCGCGATGTCGTCCGTGTAGACGAAGTTCCGGCACGTCCAGCGGCTCGCCTGCTCGAGGACGTCGACGAGGTCCGCCTTGTTGAACGTCAGCATGAAGCGGCCCTGCAGCGGGACGCACTTCGCGTCGGGGCGGAGCGCCTCGCCGGGCCCGCCGGCGCGCCCGCCTCCGGGTCGGGAGGCGCCGCCGTTCGCGGCGCGGGGGGAGGCGCCGCCGGCGGCGGCAGCGGGCGCGGCCCGGCGCCCGTCGTCGGAGCGCCGGAAGGGGACGGGGCGCCCGGGGGAGGGCCGCCCGGGGAGGGAGGCGCGGCCTGCGCGTCGGGGGCGCTCGCGCCGTCGGGCGGCGGGCCCTGGGGCTGGGGCCGGAACGGCCGCGGCAGCCGCGGCGGCGGGCGCACCTCCTGAGGGTCCTGCTGCGGCGGCGCCTGGGCGAGCGCGAGCGAAGGGACGAGGACGAGCGTGGCGAGCAGCGTGCGCATTCGACGAGCCTTCGGGTCCGCGTTCACGGACCGCTGATGTTGTACTCCTTGCGGATCACCTGACCCCCACGCTCCAGCTCGATGGTGACGTGGCCCGACTCCTTCAGCTTCTGGTACAGCTCGAGCGCCTTCTCGGGCGAGTTGATCTCGTACCCGTTCACCCGCTGGACGACGTCGCCGTTCTCGACGCCGATGGACGAGTACAGGGACCCGGGCTGGATCGAGAACAGCTTGAACCCGTTCGCCACGCCGTTCTTGAAGGACGGCACGATCCGGGCCTGCGTCGCGATCTTGTTCAGGTCGCCGAGCGTCGTGTCGAGGACGCTGCGGTCGATCTCGTAGCGGTTGTCCGCGAGCTGCCGGACCCCCTCCATCTTGCCGCCGGGCGCGCCCGGGACGGGGCCGCGCGGCTGCGGCACCGCGGCGTACCCGAGGTTCGCTCCCCCCGGCGCCTCCGGCGCGGCCCCCGAGCCGGGCTCGAAGTCCAGGTACTCCTTCGTCCCGCCGTTGCACACGATCGCCACGACCCGGAACCCGTTCCCCGTCGCGTCCCGATCGTCGCGCACCCGCTCGACCGCGAGGAGCCGCATGCTGCCGAGCTCGTCGCCGACGCCGAGCACGTGCGTCTCCCGGGTGGAGAGGTCGTTGATCGTCGCGAGCGAGAACCGCGGCCGGTCGGCGATCACGCCGGCGACGAGCTGCATCCGGAGCGCGCTCTTCGCGGGCGCCGCCTGCCCGTCGTCGCAGTTGCGCGGCGTCGCCGGCGCAGCCGACACCCCCGCCTCGACCGTGCGCGGCGGCTGCTGCCCGATGAGCCGGTAGAGCGCGTCGGTGTCGAGGGACACCGGCAGCGGAGCGCGCGGCGGCGGCGCCGAGATGGCGGTGAGGTTCACCTCCGGTCGCGGCCGGATGAGGGCGCCGACGACGGTGTTCACCGTCTTCGCCGCCAGCCACGCGGCGGCGAAGAGGAGGACGAGGTTCGCCGTCCAGGCGTACTTTCGGAAGAAGAGATCGAGCATGGCTCCGCCCCGGGCGGATCGAGCAACCGACGTGCCACGGGCGGCGCCGCGGGACGACGGTCAACGCACCGGGATCACGGATGAATCCCCGAGCGCTCTCGCCGCGCGTCAGCCCCCGGGATGCTCGGGCTGCCATATTGGCAACGCGCTCCCGCCCGGGTGGCGAGGCGATGCCAGAATGGCACCGCGCGCGGCGGCTCGCGCGCAGGGCGCGCGCACGCTCACTCGTCCCGCTCGCCCCCCTGGAGGAGCCGCCCGGCCTCGTCGCGGTCGAGCTTCCGGTAGATGGTGCGCGCCGCGATCCCGAGGATCTGCGCGGCGAGGTTCTTGTCGCCCCTCGTCTGCTCGAGGGTCCGCCGGATGACGAGCCGCTCGACCTCGTCCATCGGGGTGCCGAGCGGGATCACGAGCGCGCCGCCCGGCGCCGCCCCGGGCTCGGCCGGGCTCTCCGCCGCCCGGACGGTGTCCGGGAGGTCGCCGGCCTCCACGATCTCCCCGCGCGTCAGGATCACGGCGCGCTCGACCGCGTGCTGCAGCTCGCGCACGTTCCCCGGCCAGGCGTGGCGCTCGAGCGCGGCCGCCGCCGCCGGGGAGAACCCGGTCACGTGCTTCGGGAGCCCGTCCGCCACCCGTCGCAGGAAGAAGCTCGCGAGCGCGAGCACGTCGTCGCGGCGCTCCCGCAGCGGCGGGAGCCGGACCGACACGACGTCCAGGCGGTAGAACAGGTCCTCGCGGAAGCGCCCTGCCTTCACCTCCCGGGCGACGTCCTTGTTCGTCGCCGCGACGATCCGCACGTCGACCCGCACCGGCTCGCTCCCGCCGACGCGCTCGAGGACCCCGTCCTGGAGGAAGCGCAGGAGCTTCACCTGCACCGCGGGCGACATCTCGCCGACCTCGTCGAGGAACAGCGTCCCGCCGTGGGCGCGCTCGAAGCGGCCCTCCTTGCGCGTGCTCGCGCCGGTGAACGCGCCCTTCTCGTAGCCGAACAGCTCGGACTCGAGGAGCCCCTCCGGGATCGCCGCGCAGTTGATCGGGACGAAGGGCCCCGCGGCGCGCGGCGAGAGGTCGTGCACGAGGCGCGCGGCGAGCTCCTTCCCCGTGCCGCTCTCGCCCATGAGCAGGATCGTCGCGGAGGTCGGCGCGGCCTGCCGCAGCGTCTCGAGCACCGCGCGGAACGCCGGCGCGTCGCCCACGAGGCCCCCGACCCCCGGGGCGAGCTCCGCGAGCCGCGCCTTGAGCGCGCGGTTCTCCGCGACGAGCGACGCCTTCTCGAGCGCCTGCCGCACCGACTTCACGATCGCGTGGCGCTTCACCGGCTTGGTGATGAAGTCGTAGGCGCCCTCCTTCATGGCGGCGACGGCGGTCTCGACGGTGCCGTAGGCCGTCATGAGGACGACCTCCGTCTCCGGGGCGAGCGTCTTCACGGCGCGCAGGAGCGCCTCGCCGCTCATGCCGGGCATCATGAGGTCCGTCACCACGACGGACGCGCGCTCCTTGCGGAGCGCGTCGAGCGCCGCGGCGCCGCTCCCCGCGAGCGCGACGCGCCACCCCTCGCGCTCGAAGATCTTCCCGAGCGACTCGAGGTTCGACGTCTCGTCGTCGACGATGAGGACGAGGGGGCGCACGCTCACTCGAGGATACGCCGCGGCGCGCCGGCGCCGCTACGGCGCCGTCCGGGTGGGGGCGGACGCGCGCGCCGCCGGCGACGGCGCGACGCCGAACGCCGCGCGGATCTGGTCGGGGAACAGGGCGGCCGCGCCCCCGGCGGCGAGGACCAGGAAGGCGGTGACGAGCGCCCACTCGACGAGCCCCTGCTTCACGCCCCCACTGTGGCGAACGCGGCGCGCGGGCGCAACCCCGCCGCCGTCCGCCGGGCGGTCGCGCGCCGAAACGACGAGCGGCGCCCTCGCGGGCGCCGCCTCGACTGCCGGTGCTGGAGCCGCCTACTCGGGCTTCGGCGCGGCGGCCTCGGCCGGCGCGGCCTCGACCTTCGCCGGCTTCGACTTGCCGGCCTTCGCGCGCTTCGCGGCGCGGTTCTCCTTGGGCGCCTCCGCCTTCTTCGGCGCGGCGGCGGGGGCGGCGGCCTTCGTCGCCTCCGGCTTCGCGCCCGTGCCGGGCGTCGCGGCGTAGCGGGTCTTGAACTTCTCGATCCGGCCCGCGGTGTCCATGAGCTTCTGCTTCCCCGTGTAGAACGGGTGGCAGTTCGAGCAGATCTCGACGTGGAAGTCGCTGCGCGTCGAGCGGGTCTCGATGACGTTCCCGCAGTTGCACATGATCTTCGCGGGCTTGTAGTCGGGGTGGATCGCTTCCTTCATGACGTCCTCTCGGCCGCTTGCACGCGCGCGGGGCGCCGCGTGGTCCGGGCCGTTCGATGTGAACCGCGGGATCTAGTCGGATCGCGGGCTTCGGTCAAGCTCGGTGGGGCCGCGCCCGCCGGCGGCCGGCTACTTCCCGCCGCCGACCATCATCTTGAAGAACTCCTCGTGGTTCTTCACCTGGCGGAACTTGTCGAGCGTGAACTTCATCGCCTCGACGTTGTCGAGCCCGTTCAGGATCGTCTGCCGCAGGATGTAGATCTTCGAGAGCCAGTCGGCCGGGAGGAGCAGCTCCTCCTTTCGCGTGCCGGACTTGCCGATGTCCATGCACGGGAAGATCCGCTTCTCCATGAGCTTGCGGTCGAGGACGATCTCGGAGTTCCCCGTCCCCTTGAACTCCTCGAAGATCACCTCGTCCATGCGCGAGCCGGTGTCCACGAGCGCGGTGCCGATGATCGTGAGCGAGCCGCCCTCCTCGACGTTGCGCGCGGCGCCGAAGAACCGCTTCGGCTTGTGGAGCGCGTTCGAGTCGACGCCGCCGGAGAGGATCTTCCCCGAGGGCGGGACGGTGGAGTTGTAGGCGCGCGCGAGCCGGGTGATCGAGTCGAGCAGGATGACGACGTCCTTCTTGTGCTCGACGAGCCGGCGCGCCTTCTCGATCACCATCTCCGCGACCTGGACGTGCCGCGTGGCGGGCTCGTCGAAGGTCGAGGCGACCACCTCGCCCTTCACCGTGCGCTCCATGTCCGTCACCTCCTCGGGCCGCTCGTCGATGAGCAGCACGATGAGCGTGACCTCGGGGTGGTTCGTCGCGACGGCGTGCGCGATGTTCTGGAGGAGGACCGTCTTGCCGGCGCGCGGCGGCGAGACGATGAGGCAGCGCTGGCCCTTGCCGATCGGCGAGAAGAGATCGACGACGCGCGTCGTCATCTCGTTCGGGTCGTGCTCCAGCGCGAGGCGCTTCGTCGGGTAGAGCGGCGTGAGGTTGTCGAAGAGGACCTTCGACTGGCTCTCCTCGGGCGGCTCGCCGTTGATCGAGTCCACGCGGAGCAGCGCGAAGTAGCGCTCCCCCTCCTTCGGCTGGCGGACGGTGCCGCGGACGGTGTCGCCGGTCCGGAGGTTGAAGCGCCGGATCTGCGAGGGCGAGACGTAGATGTCGTCGGGCCCGGGCAGGTAGCTGAAGTCCGGGCTGCGCAGGAACCCGAAGCCGTCCGGGAGCACCTCGAGCGTCCCCTCGCCCGCGACCTCCATGTCCTCGCGCCTCGCCTCGGCGACCTTCGACTGCGCCTGGAGGATCGCGAAGATGAGGTCCTGCTTCTTCAGCGCCCCCGCCGCCTCGATGTCGAGCGTGCGGGCGAGCTTCGCGAGCTCCGCCACCTTCATGTGCTTCAGATCGGTGAGGTTGGACGCGGGCGCGGACGTCGGTGCGGCGGCGGGCATGGCGGCTCTCTGCGAGGGGGGCCCGGCGTGCGCGGTGGGCGCGGCGGGACGGTCATTCGGGCTGCGGCGGTCTTCTTGAAAGGACCGGGGGGGAGGTCACGGAAGCTATGCGGTCGAACCGTGCGTGTCAACGGAAGCCGCGGCGCTCCGGTGAGCCGCCTCGGGCGGGTCGCGCCGCGGTCGCGCCGCGGGCCCGACCGGGGGCGGCTCGCGGCGCGGCGCGCGCGATCGGCGGCGCCGTCCCGCCGCGGCGCGGGAGCACGCGCCCGCCCCGGAAGACGTTGAATCCCGCGGCGCGGGACGGCATCGTGGGCCCATGACGGCGCAGGGAGAGGGCGCGGATCCCGCGGCGCGGATCGCGGAGCTGCTCGAGGCGATCCGGGCGGCCGACCACGCCTACTACGTGCTCGACCGTCCGATCCGCTCGGACGCCGAGTACGATCGGCTGATGCGCGAGCTCGCCGCGCTCGAGCTCGCGCACCCCGAGCTCGCCGCGGACGACTCCCCCACCCGGCGCGTCTCGGGCGCGCCCTCCGAGCGGTTCGAGCGCGTCGTCCACCGCGAGCCGATGCTCTCGCTCGGGAACGTCCAGACGGACGCGGAGCTGGACGAGTTCGACGCGCGCGTCCGGCGGCTGCTCGGGCTCCCGGACGGCGCGACGCCGGCGTACGTCGCCGAGCCGAAGCTCGACGGGCTCGCGGTCGAGCTCGTCTACGAGCGAGGGGCGTTCGTCCGCGGCTCGACCCGCGGCGACGGCGTGAACGGCGAGGACGTGACCGTGAACCTGCGCACGATCGGCGGCCTCGCCGCGAACCGCGGGGTCCCCGCGCGGCTCTCCGGGCGGCCGCCGGCGAGGCTCGACGTGCGCGGAGAGGTGCTGCTGCAGAAGGAGCACTTCGCCGCGATGAACCAGCTCCTGCTGCGCCAGGGCGAGGAGCCGTTCGCGAACCCGCGCAACGCGGCGGCCGGGTCGCTGCGGCAGCTCGACTGGCGGATCACCGCGACGCGCCCGCTCTCGTTCATCGCGTACGAGGCGCTCGTCCCTCCCCCGGAGGGCGGCCCCGGCCGGGCGGGCGAGCCGGCGGGGCCGCAGCGCGCGGACCCGTGGCGGACGCACTGCGAGAAGCTCGAGGCGCTCGCGTCGTACGGCTTCGAGACCAACGCGGAGAACCGCCGCTGCGAGGGGATCGCGGCGGTGAAGGCGTACCGCGACGAGATGGCGGAGCGGCGCTTCGCGCTCCCCTACGACACCGACGGCGTCGTGGTGAAGGTGGACGATCTCGACTGGCGGCGCCGCCTCGGCGCGGCCTCGAAGTTCCCGCGCTGGGCGGTCGCGTTCAAGTACCCGCCGCAGGAGGAGGAGACGCAGGTCCGGGAGATCTGGGCGTCGGTCGGGCGCACCGGGATCCTGACGCCGGTCGTCGAGGTGACGCCCGTCCGGATCTCCGGCGCGGTCGTCTCGCGCGCGACGCTCCACAACGAGGACGAGATGCGGCGCAAGGACATCCTCGTCGGCGACTGGGTGCTCATCCGCCGCGCGGGCGAGGTGATCCCCGAGGTGGTGAAGCCGATCCGGGAGCGGCGCACCGGCGCCGAGCGCCCCTTCGTCTTCCCCGGGACCTGCCCGGTGTGCGGGGCGAAGGTCGTCCGCGAGGAGGGCGAGAAGGTGTGGCGCTGCACCGGCGCGGCCTGCCCGGCGCAGCTCGTCGGCAAGCTCCGCCAGTTCGCCTCCCGGCGCGCGCTCGACGTGGACGGCCTCGGCGAGAAGCTCTGCCTGTACCTCGTCGATCGCGGCCTCGTGAAGGACTTCGCCGACCTCTACGCGGTGCCGTTCGAGGAGTGGCAGCGCGCGTTCAGCCGCCCGCGCAAGCGCGAGGAGCCCGGGGAGGAGCCGGAGCTGCCGGAGAAGGCCGCCCGGAACCTCGTCGCGGCGCTCGAGCGCTCCAAGGCGACGACGCTGCGGCGGTTCCTCCTCGCGCTCGGCATCCCGCAGGTGGGCGAGGCGACCGCGGCGACGCTGGCGCGCCACTTCGGCGCGGTCCAGCGGTTCCTCGACGCGAGCGAGGACGACCTCCTCGGCGTGCGGGACGTCGGCCCCGAGACCGCGCGGGAGATCCGCGCCTGGACGCAGGAGCCGCAGAACCGGCGCGTGGTCGAGCGGCTCCTCGCCGCGGGCGTGTCGCCGGAGCCGGAGCGCGTCGACGCGCGCGGGCCGCTCGCGGGCAAGACGGTGGTCCTGACCGGGGCCCTCGCGGGGCTGTCGCGCGACGACGCGAAGGCGGAGATCGAGCGGCGCGGCGGGAAGGTGTCCGGGAGCGTCTCGCGGAAGACGGACCTCGTCGTCGCCGGCGAGGACGCAGGGTCCAAGCTCGCGAAGGCGAAGGAGCTCGGGGTCCGCGTCCTCGACGAGGCGCAGTTCCTGGCGCTGCTCGGGGAGTGACGGTGGCCGACCGCGCGCGCGTCCACCTCTTCGTCCGGGGCCGGGTCCAGGGCGTCGCGTTCCGCGCGGCGACCGCCGACGAGGGCCGCCGGCTCGGGGTCGGCGGGTGGGTCCGGAACCTGCCGGACGGGCGCGTCGAGGTCGAGGCGGAGGGGGAGCGCCCGGCGCTCGAGGCGCTCGTCGAGCTCTGCCGGCGCGGTCCCCCCGCGGCGCGGGTCGAGAAGCTCGACGTGACCTGGACCGCGTACCGCGGCGACCTCGCGCCGTTCGCGACGCGGTACTGACCCGCGCCCGGCCGCCGCCGGCCCGAGCGCGGGAGCGGCCGTGCCCCGGCGGGGGGCGCGCCTTGCGGGGTCGAGACGCGCCGTGCTACACGCCCGGCCGTCCTCGCGCCCTCCGGCGGGGACGGCGACACGGCGGGCGACACGCGGCTCGAACCCGCGGCCCGGCGACCGATGACGAGCCCCGACGCCCTCTCCTCCGCGCTCGACGCGCTCGTCCTCCGCGCGCAGAAGCCGTCGCGGTACGTGGGCGGAGAGCTGGGCAGCGTCCGCAAGGACCTCTCCGCGGCCGGGCCTGCGCTTCGCGCTCGCGTTCCCGGACACGTACGAGGTCGGGATGTCGAACCTCGGGTTCCGGCTCCTGTACCACCTCCTCAACGATCGGCCGGAGATCGCGTGCGAGCGCGTGTTCCTCCCCTGGCCGGACCTCGACGCGATGATGCGCGCCGAGCGCGTCCCGATGTTCACGCTCGAGTCGCGCGCGCCGGTCGCCGCCTTCGACGTCCTCGGGATCACCCTCCAGTTCGAGCTCGCCTACACGAGCGTGCTGGCGCTGCTCGAGCTCGCCGGGATCCCGCTGCTCGCGCGCGAGCGCGGCGACGAGCACCCGATCGTCCTCGGCGGCGGGCCCTGCGCGTACAACCCCGAGCCGATCGCGGACTTCTTCGACGCGTTCGCGATCGGCGACGGCGAGGAGGTCGCGCTCGAGATCGCCGACGCCGTGCGGGAGAGCGGGTTCCGGCGCGGCGGCGCCGGCCGGGCCGAGCTGCTCCGGCGCCTCGCCGGGATCCCCGGCGTGTACGTCCCGTCCTTCTTCGCGCCCCGGTACGACCCGCGCACCCGCGCGCTCGCCGCGCTCGAGCCGCTCCTGCCGGGGTACGAGAAGGTGGAGCGGCGCGTGGCGCCGGACCTGAACGCGCTCTCGACGAGCGCGTACACCCGGCCGCTCGTCCCGTTCATGCAGACGATCCACGATCGCCTGCCGATCGAGCTCCAGCGCGGCTGCACCCGCGGGTGCCGCTTCTGCCAGGTCGGGATGGTGACGCGCCCGACGCGCCAGCGCGACCCGCGCCAGGTGCTCGCCCTCGCGGAGGAGGGGCTGCGCGGCTCCGGGTACGAGGAGGTCGGGCTCCTCTCGCTGTCGTCGGGCGACTACGCGTGCCTGAACCCGCTCCTCGACGACTTCCTCGCGCGCTGGGAGGGCGAGCGGATCGGGATGAGCCTGCCGTCGCTCCGGACCGAGACGCTCTCCGGCTCGCTCGCGGAGCGGATCGCGCGCATCCGCAAGACCGGCTTCACGCTCGCGCCCGAGGCGGCGACGGAGCGGATGCGGACCGTCGTCAACAAGGGGAACACCGAGGAGGATCTGCTCCGGGCGGTCTCGTCGGTGTTCTCGAACGGCTGGGCGCTCCTCAAGCTCTACTTCATGATCGGCCTGCCGGAGGAGCGCGACGAGGACGTCGCCGCGATCGCGGAGCTGGCCCGCAGGTGCCTCGGGGCGGCGAAGCGCGCCTCGCAGAGCGGCGCGGCCGCGCTCCACCTCGCCGTCTCGACGTTCGTGCCGAAGCCGTTCACGCCGTTCCAGTGGGAGCCGATGATCGCTCCCGAGGAGACGCGCCGCCGACAGGCGATCATCACCGCGGGCCTCGGCGGACGGCACGGCGCGATCCAGTACAAGCCGCACGACTCTCGCCAGTCGTCGATCGAGGGGGCGCTCGCGCTCGGCGACCGCCGCGTCGGGACGGCGGTGCTCGGCGCGTTCCGCCGCGGTCAGCGGCTCGACGCGTGGACCGAGTGGTTCGAGGAGGCGCGCTGGCTCGAGGCGTTCGCCGAGTGCGAGCGCGAGCACGGCGTGGGGCTCGAGTGGTTCGCGCACCGCCGCCGCGAACCGGACGAGGTCCTGCCCTGGGACCGGATCGACTGCGGCGTGTCGAAGACGTTCCTCGCGAAGGAGCTCTCTCGCGCGCGCTCGCCCGTCCCGCTCGCGGACTGCGTGACCGCCACGTGCGGCGCCTGCGGCGTGTGCGACTTCGAGACGCTGAAGAACCGGGTCTACGAGGTGGCGGACTACGTGCCCGCGCCGCCCCCGCCGCCGCGTCCGCCGGAGCCGGTCGAGCGCACCCGGGTCCGCGTCCGGTACTCGAAGCTCGGGCGGCTCGTCGCGCTCTCCCACCTCGAGACGATGCACGCGCTCCTCCGGGCCGTCCGCCGCGCGGGCCTGCCGGTCGCGTACTCGCAGGGGTACCACCCGAAGCCGCGCGTCTCGTTCGGGCCAGCGCTCCCGGTCGGGATCGAGAGCCTGTGCGAGCACATGGACCTCGACCTCGTCGGGGTCGCCGACGCCGCGGAAGTCGCCGGGCGGCTCGGACGGGAGCTGCCGGAGGACTTCCGGGTGCTCGAGGCCGCGGTCATCGACCCGCGCGAGCCGTCCGTCTCGGAGGCGCTGCGGGCGGTCCACTACCGTGCCCGGTTTCCCCAGGAAGGCTGGGGGGAAGACGTCCTTGCGGAGCGCGTCGCCGCCTTCCAGGGGGCCGAGCGCTCGGTCGTCACCCGGGCGGTGCCCCCCAAGAGCCGCCGCGGAAAGCGTCAACAGAAGATCGCGGACCGAGGGGGAAGAGAGATAGACTTGAAAGATATCGTGACCCACCTGGCCGTAGAGGGGCCGGACTCGGTCGCGTTCAGCTTGCGGGCGGATCCCTCGGGGAGCGCGAAGCCAGCCGAGGTGCTGGCGGCAATCTTCGGAGACGGGGCCCCGCCCAAGGGAGTCAAGGTCTTGAAGGAAGGCGTGAGTTTCGCGAAGAGCGATCGGCCCCGGACGCCGGGACAGCCGCGCGCGCCTCGCTACCTCGACGCCTAGAACGAAACGAACCCGCCCCGCCGTGCCGCGAAGAACGCGGCCGCGGGCGCGAGGAGAACGACGCTTTGAGCTTGCGCTCGACAGCCGATCCCGGAAGCCCGGCACCGCCCGGGTCGACGCGATCGTGGCCCGCCGTCCTGGGCCTCGCTCTCCCCGTGCCACGGGGGGAGAGAGGAATCCCATGGCCGGCAACAGCATCCTGGTGATCAACGCGGCGGGCGCGGAGACGCGCGTCGCCCTGGTCGAGAACGGCACGATCCACGAGTACTACCTCGAGCGAAAGCGCGAGAAGGGGATCGTCGGCAACATCTACAAGGGCCGGGTGGTCCGCGTGCTCCCGGGCATGCAGGCGGCCTTCGTCGACATCGGCCTCGAGAAGGCGGCGTTCCTGTACGTCGGCGACGTGTACGGCGACCCCGACTTCTCCGAGGAGTTCGAGCTCACCGAGGGCGAGCACCGCGCCGAGGTGACGGACGTCCCCGACGAGCAGGAGGCCGCGGCGGAGGAGGAGCGCGCCCTGACGGCGCCGGCCGAGGCGAGCCAGACGCCGGTCCCCGCGGTCGATCCGACCGCGCCGGTCGCCTCGCCGCTCGCGGCGTCGACGGAGCTCCCGGGCGCGCCGGACGCGTCCGTGGTCCCCGCCGCACCGCAGCCGAGCGCGGACGCACCGGGCGAGCCCGAGCCGCCCCCCGCGCCGCTGACCACGATCCCGCTCACGAACGAGATCGGCATGGCGGCGGTCCCGGCGGTGCCGGGCCTGATGGTGCCGCCGATGGCGGACGCCGAGCAGCCCGCGCAGTCGGCCGCGGAGCCCGCGCCCGCCGGCGCGCCGGAGCTCGCGCCGTCCGCCGCTGGGGTGCCCGGCGCCGGGACGGCGCCCGCGGGCGCGACGTCGGACCGCCGCGAGGTCCGCGACCGCGACGCCGCCCGGGAGGCGAGGCCCGAGCGCGAGCGCGACCGGCGTCGCGAGCGCGAGGAGCGCGGCCGGCGCGAGGGCCGTGAAGGCCGCGAAGGTCGCGAGGGTCGCGAGGGTCGCGACGCACCGGGTGGCCGGGGCGAGCGCGGGGGGCGGAACGGCCGCGACGAGAAGCGCTCGAAGGAGCCGAAGAGCATCCAGGACCTCCTGAAGGAGGGCCAGGAGGTCATCGTCCAGGTCGCGAAGGATCCGATCGGGACGAAGGGTGCCCGCATCACGAGCCACATCTCGCTGCCCGGCCGGCACATGGTGTTCATGCCGACGGTCGATCACATCGGCATCTCCCGGCGGATCGAGAAGGACGGGGAGCGGCGCCGGCTCCGCGAGATCGTCGACCGCATGCGCCCGGAGGGGACCGGCTTCATCGTCCGCACCGTCGCGGAGAGCGTCGAGGCCCCGAAGCTCGAGGCCGACATCCGCTTCCTCATCCAGGTGTGGAACGAGATCATCCGCACGAAGGACAAGGTCTCCGCCCCCGCGCTGCTGCACGGCGATCTCGACCTGATCCTGCGGGCGACCCGCGACCTCTTCACCGCCGAGGTCGGGAAGCTCGTCATCGACGACCGCGACGAGCACGAGCGGATCCTCCGCTTCGTGCACGAGCAGGCGCCCCACCTCGAGAAGCAGATCGAGCTGTACGCCGGGGACGAGCCGATCTTCGACGCGTACGGGATCGAGCAGGAGCTGAAGCGCGCGAGCCAGCGCAAGGTCTGGCTGAAGAGCGGCGGCTACATCATCATCGACCAGGCGGAGGCGCTCACCGCCATCGACGTCAACTCCGGCCGCTACGTCGGCAAGAAGAACCTCGAGGAGACGATCACCCGCATCAACGTCGAGGCGTCGAAGGAGATCGTCTACCAGCTCCGGCTGCGCAACATCGGCGGCATCATCATCATCGACTTCATCGACATGGATAAACCCCAGAACCGCGAGAAGGTCTTCAAGGCCTTGCAGGACGCGCTGGGGAGGGACAAGGCGAAGACGAACGTCCTCAAGATCTCGGAGCTCGGCCTCGTCGAGATGACGCGCAAGCGCGTGCGCGAGTCGGTCACGCGCATGATGAACGAGCCCTGCACCTACTGCGAGGGCAAGGGGCACGTGAAGTCGCGGATCACGATCGCGTACGAGATCTTCCGGGACATCCGCCGCGAGGCGACCCACTTCCCCGAGCCGGTGCTCGTCGTGAACTGCCACCCCGAGATCGCCCGGATCCTGCAGGGCGCGGAGCGGGACGAGCTGCGCTACCTGATGGACCGGTTCAACAAGACCATCCAGGTGAAGCCGCAGCAGAACTACCACCAGGAGCAGTTCGACATCTACGGCCGGCACGAGCGCATCGACGAGGGCGGCGGCGGTGGCGGTGGCGGTGGAGGCCGGGGCGAGCGCGGCGAGCGCGGGGGCCGCGGCGGGCGCGATCGCGACCGCGATCGCGGGGGCGATCGAGGCGGGGATCGCGGGGGCGACCGCGGCAAGCGGATCGAGGAGCCGCAGCCGGCGGCTCCGGCAGCCGCCGCGCCGGCCGCGAAGAACGAGGGCTAGGTGCTCCGACCCAGGCATGGTGACGTGACGAGAGCGCTGAGACCGAAGCGAGGCGGGCGCCCCCTCCCAAGCCCCGCTCCGCGGGGCGAAGGAGATCCGAGGGCAAGCCCGAGGAGGGAGCAGCGGAGGCGTAGCAGCGCTACGTCGAGCAGCGCACCGACGAGGCCGCCCGCCGCAGCGAGGGGATCGGCGCTCGCAGTAGGCATCATGCCTGGGTCTGAGCACTAGGAGGGCGGCCGATGGCGGCGGCGCCGGAGCGCGGCGACGAGCGGTGGGTGAGCCGGATGATCCGGACCGCGCCGAACGCGGTCCAGATCGCGCTCCGGATGCTCGGCGGCGAGACGGTCCAGCTGAGGGCGATGGCCCTCACGTACATCTCGCTGTTCGCGCTCGTCCCCGGGCTCGTGGTCGCCTTCTCGGTGGTGCAGGCGTTCACCGGGATGGAGCGGATCTCGAGCCGCCTGCACGAGTTCCTCTTCGAGAACCTCGCGGTCGGCGCCCGCACGACGATCGAGCCGTACCTCGACCGGTTCATCCACAACACGCACATCACCTCGGCGGGGCTCGTCGGCGGCGCGCTCCTCGTCTGGTCGTCGGTGAGCCTGTTCCAGAACGTCGACCGCGCCCTGAACGACATCTGGGGGGTCCGGCGGCGGCGCTCGATCGCGCAGCAGGCGACGATCTACTGGGTCGGGATCACGCTCGGGCCGCTGCTCCTCGCCGGCTCGGTGATGCTCGGGCAGTCGACGCGGTCCCTGCTCGCGAACACGCACCTGGGGGCGCTCGGCAGCCTCGCCGGGGCGCTCCTGACCTGCGTGTTCTTCTCGCTCGCGTACCTGATCGTCCCGAACACCAAGGTCCGGCTCCGGAACGCCGCGGCGGGCGGCCTCGTGGCGGGCCTCGCCTGGGAGCTCGCGAAGTGGGCGTACGCCACGTTCGTCGCGCGCTCGGTGAAGTACTCGGCGATCTACGGCTCGGTCGCGGCGATCCCGATCTTCCTCCTGTGGCTGCACCTGTCGTGGTCGATCATGCTGTTCGGCGCGCGGCTCGCGTTCGTGTTCCAGTACGCGTCGTCGTTCCTCCACGGCATCCACACGGAGTCGAAGACGGGCCGCGAGATCGTGGCGGGCCGCGCGATGCTCTCCGTCGCCCGCGCCTTCGACACCGGCGCCGCGGCGCCGGACGCGGGAGAGGTCGCGAGCGAGCTCGGGACCGCCGCGGACGACGTGAGCGACGTCCTCCGGGCGCTCCGGGCGGCCGGCCTCGTCGTGGCGCTCGGGGACGGAGGCCTCGTCCCGGCGAGATCGCTCGACAAGATCACGCTCCTCGACGTGCGGCGCGCGATCACCGGGAAGGAGCCGCCGGTCTCCCGCGGCGCCGGGCTCGTTCCGGCGATCGTTCGAGAGGTCGAGGACGAGGCGGCGGAGCGGCTCTCGAACGTTTCCTTACGGATGCTCTGCGATCGCGAGCGAGGCGGGGTGACGAGCGAGCGCTCGGGCGCTTCGGGGGACGGCAAATCGCCCGAGGTAGAGCCCGTCCAGACCGCCTGAATTCGCCACAGCGGCCCGGGTCGTTCCCGCATCACCCCGGATCCCTTGCTGATTTCGGAGCCATCGGCTAGGCTTTTTGGAACCCGAGCGGCTTTCGAGGTTGAGGGGCCGCGGTGCCCGCCGGAGTGAAGATGCTCAAGTCGGACCTCATCAACATCCTCGTCGTGAAGCGCGGCGTGACCCAGAAGCAAGCCGAGGCCACGATCGAGACGATCTTCGACTCGATGAAGGACGCGCTCTGCCGCGGCGAAAACATCGAGATCCGCGGACTTGGCGCGTTCCACGTCAAGCACTACGACGGCTATCAGGGACGCAACCCGAAGACCGGAGAGGTCATCCCGGTGAAGCCGAAGCGGGGGATCCTGTTCCGGACCGGGAAGGAGCTCCGGGACCGCGTGAACCGGTCGGACGAGGACGACGGCCCGCAGGGTCAGGGGCAGGGCACGCCGCCGGTCGCTGCCGGCGCGTAACAGCCCGAGATCGCGTCGACACCGGGGCTCGCGTCCGAGAGGGGGCGGGCTCCTCGTGTCTCCGTGGAGAGGCAGCGCGCGGGGGCTCACGTGGCCGCGGCGATCGCCAGGCGCCCCACCGGGCGGACGGGGAGCTCGGGCGGGAGGTCCTCGTAGGCGAGCACCGCGACCCGCGGGAACCGCGGGGCGACGAGCCCCCGGAGCGCGCGCCGAACGTCCCCGCTCGCGAGCACCACCGGAGGGGCGTCGTGGCCGCCGACCTCGCGCTCGAGCGCGTCGAGGAGCCGCGAGGCGACCTCCGGGTCGAGGGCGAGCGACTCGCCCGCGAGCGCGTCCCGCACGACGCGCTCCGCGCCGGGGTCGAGGAGGAGCACCGTGAGCGGGCCGCCGCCCGCGCAGCGGTGCCCGATGTGCCTGCGGAGCGCGCGCCGCGCCGTCTCGGCGAGCGCGGGGGCACCCCGCGCCGCGCCGCCGGCCTCGAGGAGCGCCTCGAGGATCGTCCGCAGGGGGCGCACCGAGACGCCCTCCTCGACGAGCCGCCGGAGGACGTCGGCGAGGAGCGCGGGCGGGAGCTGGCGGGTCGCCTCGCGGACGAGCGCGGGGGAGGTGGCCTCGAGCGCGTCGAGGAGCGCCTGCGCCTCCTGGATCCCGACGAGCAGGTGGGCCGCGCGCGCGAGCGCCCCCGAGCACTCGGCGAGGACGCGCTCGAGCGGGCCGCGCACCACCGCGAGCGCCGCCGCGCGCACGGCGTCGGCGGAGGAGACCCGGGTCGTGGCGGCGCCCGTCAGCGGGTCGCGCTCCGGCGACCCCTCGATCCCGACGAGCGCGAGCTCGTCCGCGCCGACGAGCGCCACCGCCTCGTCCGCCGGCGCGCGGCCCGCGGCCGACGGGACGTCGTCGACGAGCAGCACCCACTCGCCCGGCGAGGCCCCGCCGCGCACCACGATCGGCGGCGCGCGCACGCCGAGCTCGGTCCAGAGGCGATCCCGGAGGCCCGCGATCCCTTCCCCGAGGAACCGCGGCTCCCTGTCGCGCGCGAGCGCGAGCAGGTCGTCCCCGAGGCACAGCACGACCGGGGAGGGCGGCTCGGCGCGCTCGTCGAGCCCCGGCGGCGCGTCGCCTGGCGCTCGGGGCAGCGCCCGCAGCCGCGCCGCGCTCGCGACCGCCGGGCGTGGTGGGCCCCGGCGGCGGCGGCGCCCGCGAGGACGAGGAAGGGGGCGGCCGGGAGGCCCGGGGCGAGCGCGAGCGCGGCGAGGAGCGCGGCGACGGCGGTGAGCGCGGCCGGCTCGGCGAGGAGCTCCCGGCCGATCTCCGCTCCGAGCGACTGACCGTCGTCCTCGGCGGCGACCCTCGTCACGGCGATCCCCGCCGAGACCGCGAGCAGGAGCGCCGGGAGCTGCGAGACGAGCCCGTCGCCGATCGCGAGGAGCGTGTAGCGCCGCGCCGCCGTCGCGAGGTCCATCCCGCGGAGCGAGCCCGCCACGAGCCCTCCGGCGACGTTCACGACGACCACCGCGACGCCCGCGACGGCGTCTCCCTTCACGAACTTCAGCGCTCCGTCCATCGCCCCGTACAGCTGGCTCTCGCGCTCGAGCGCGCGCCGGCGGCGGCGCGCCTCCGCCGCGTCGATCGCGCCCGCGCGGACGTCCGCGTCGATCGCCATCTGCTTCCCGGGGAGCGCGTCGAGCGTGAAGCGGGCGGCGACCTCGGCGACGCGCTCGGCGCCCTTCGCGACGACGAGCAGCTGCACGAGCGTGAGGATCGCGAACACGACCACGCCGACGACCGCGTTTCCCTGGACGACGACGCGCCCGAACGCCTCGATGACCCGGCCCGCCTCGCCGCGCGACAGCACGAGCCGCGTCGAGGAGACGTTGAGCGCCACCCGGAACAGGGTCGCGAGCAGGAGGAGGGTCGGGAAGCTCGCGAAGCGGAGCGCGCTCCGGGCGAAGAGGGTCACGACGAGGACGGTGGCGGATCCCGCGATGTCGAGCGCGAGGAGCGCGTCCAGGACGCCGGGGGGGAGCGGCGCGACGAGGAGGAGGACGATCGCGAGCACCGCGAGCGCGAACACCGCCTCGCCGGCGCCGCGGAGGCGCGCGAGCAGCGCGTGGAGGGCGGTCACGGGCCCCCCGCGGGCTCGTAGAGATGGGCGAGCAGCGCGGCGGCGGCCTCGTACAGCTCCTCCGGGATCTCGTCCCCGACGTCCGCGAGCCGGTGCAGCGCGCGGGCGAGCGCAACGTCCCTGACGATGGGCACCCCGGCGCGCCGCGCGGCGGACCGCACCCGCGCCGCGGCGAGCCCGGTCCCCTTCGCCACCACCCGGGGCGGCCCCTCGCCGCCGCGATCATGCCGCAGCGCGACCGCGATGCGGGTCGGGTTCACGACGACGACGGTGGCGCGGGACGCGGCGCCCGCCTCGAGCAGGGCGCGGTGGACCCGGCGCCGCTCCGCCCGGTGCGCGGGATCGCCCTCCTCCTCGCGCGCCTCCCGCCGGACCTCGTCGCGCGTCATCATGAGCGCGCGCCGGAGGCGGCGACGATCGAGGGCGAGGTCGGCGAGGCCGAGGACCGCGAGGGCGCCGGCGAGCCGCAGCGCGAGCGACCCCAGGAGCGGGAGCGCTCCGGCGAGCGCGCCCCCCGCGGTCGCCGCGGGGAGCGCGGACAGGGCCCTCGTCGCGCCGCTCGCCCACGACCAGAGCAGCGCCAGGAGGACGCCGGCCTTCGCCGTCGCGAGCGCGGCGCGCCAGAGCTGCTGCGGAGCGCAGAGGCGCCGCAGCCCGCGGAGCGGATCGATCCGCTCGAGGCGAGGGCGGACGGCCTCGGCGGACACGGCGAAGCCGGTCTGGAGCGCGCCCGCGAGCGCCGCGCCCGCGAGGGCGCACGCCGCGGGAGGGAGCGACAGGCGCAGCACGAGCGCGAGCGCGTCCCTCACGGTGCCGGCGGCGTCGGGGGGCGCGGTCGCGCTCGTGGCCGCCGCCTCGATGGCGCGGGAGAGGGCGGCCGCCAGCTCGCGACCCGTCACCGCGAGCGCGGCGAGGCCGGCCGCCAGCGCGGCCGCCGCGCACAGGTCGGCGCTCCGCGCGACCTCGCCCCGGCCCCGCGCCTCGCGCAGCCTCCGCGGGGTGGGCTGCTCGGACCGGGCGCTCACCTCGCCCCCGCGGAGAGCAGCAGGGGGGCGGCGCCGCCGAGCGCGGTGAGCGCGACGAGCCGCGCGCCCGCGGCCGACGCGCACGCCGCCAGCGCGACGAGCCCGAGCGCCGCCCGGGCCGGCTGCGCGGCGTTGACCGTCCCGAGCTGCGGCGCGACGCGCGAGACGACCGCGAGCACGAGGTCCGCGGCGAGGACGCCGGCCGCCGCGGGCGCGCCGACGGCGACGGCGGCGGCGAGGACGTCACCTGCCGCCCGGAGCGCGAGCTCGCGCGCCACGCCCGCCGCGAAGGCGCCCCCCGGCGCGATCGCGCCGAAGCTGCCGACGAGGCCGGTGACGACGAGCCGATCTCCGCCGGCCCAGCCCGCGAGCACGACCACCCAGTGCGCCAGGAGATCGCCCGCGGCGCTCTCCCGCTGGCGCACCGGGCGCGACGTGCAGCTCGGCGAGCGTGGCGCCACGGAACGTGTCGACGAGCCGCCCGGCCGCGCGCGCCGCCTCGACCGGGGCGGACGCGAGGAGCGCGAGGACCGTGCCGAGGGCGAGCTCCCCGGCGGCCGCGACGACGAGCGCGAGGCCCGCGGGGGCCGGGCCACCAGGGGCGGCGAGCGTCGCGCCCGCGAGCCCGAACCCGGCGGCGAGCGCGACCCGGACGAGCGGCGGCACGATCGGTCCGCCGACGAACGGGGAGACCATCGCGACGGGCACGAGGCGGAGCGCCGCGAGGAGCGCGGTCGCGGGCGCCGCGGCGAGCTCGGCCGCGGTCACGGGCCGATCCTCGCGGCGAGCGAGAGGCACTCCTCGGCGAGCCGCAGCACGCGGGCCCCGATGAAGGGCGAGGCGATCGCGAGGGCCGCGAGCACGGAGGCCAGGCGCGGGACGACGCCGATCGCGGGCTCCTGGATCTGCGTCACCGCCTGCAGGACGCCGGTGAGGAGGCCGACCGCGAGCGCCGTCCCCACCGGCGGCGCGGACACGAGCAGGACGACCCAGATCGCCTCGCGGGCGAGGTGCAGGAGGAGGGGATCCATGGCCTAGGCGGCGTAGGAGAGCGCGAGGGCGCGGGCGAGGAGCTTCCAGCCGTCCACCGCCACGAAGAGCAGCAGCTTGAACGGGAGCGCGACCGACGTGGGCGAGAGCTGGGTGAGCCCGAGCGCCAGGAGCACGTTCGCGACCACGAGGTCCACGACCAGGAACGGGACGAACACGACGAACCCGATCGTGAACGCGCGCCGGAGCTCCGAGACGACGAACGCGGGGGCGAGGACGGCGAGGTCGTCGTCCGAGGGCACCGCGGCCTCCGGCGCGCGGAGCCGGCGCGCGACGTCGAGGAACGCGGCGCGGTCGTCGGCGCGCGCGAACCGGGCGAGGAACTCCCGGACCGGACCGGCCGCGCGGGCGAGGCGCGCGGTGGCCCCCGCGAGCCCGTGCTCTCCGGGGCGCTCACCGGCGAGCGCGGCCGCGCGCTCCGCGACGGGCGCCATCACGAGGAGCGAGAGGACCAGCGCGAGCCCCGTGACCGCCGTGCTCGGAGGGACCTGCGGCGCACCGAGCGCGGACCGCGCGATGGACAGGACCACCGCGATCTTGAGGAAGGACGTCAGCATCACGAGCGCCGCCGGAGCGAGCGCCAGGATCCCGAGCAGCGCGATCAGCTCGGCCGGGCGGTCCGCGACGGGGCCCGCGGACGGGAGGAGCGCGGCGATCACGTCCCGTTCCCCGCGCTGCCGAGGTCGCGCACGAGCCGCACCCCGTCCTTGCCCCACCCGACGAGGAGGCGCCGGCCGCCGGTCTCCAGGAGCGCCACCCCGAGCCCCGGGCCGAGGGGTGCGCGCGCGAGCACCGCGACCGGCGCCGGGGCCGGGCCTCCGCGCGAGCGGCGGCGCACGAGGAACACCAGCGCGGCGAGCGCGAGGAGCGCGGCGACGGCCCGCGTCGCGACCGCGATCACGGCCCCACCTCGAGCGAGAGGATGCGGACGCCGACCGCCCCCTCGACGTCCACGAGCTCCCCGCGCGCGATCGACGCGATCCCCGACGCGGAGGGTGACGAGCCCCCGGCGATCGATGCCGAGCGGGAGCGCCCCGCCCGGCGCGAGGCGCGCGAGCTCCGCGAGCGTGACCTCGACCCGCGCGAGCTCGACCTCGAGCCTCACCGGGAGCTGCGCGTTCCGTTCGGCCATGACCACCTCGTCGACGTGAAGGGCGCCGTCCGCGAGCCGCCCCGCGAACCGGGCGCCTCCCGGGAGGACGAGCGCGTCCGCCCGCTCGCCCGGCGGATCGAGCAGCACGACGTCGCCCGGCGCGAGCGCGTCGAGCTCCTCCTCGGAGAGCGACGCGCGCCCGGAGCGGACGGAGCCCGTGACGCGGAGTCCGGGCGCCGGCCCGGACGGGACGCGGTCGAGGTCCGCCAGGGCCCGGAGCGCGGCCGCGGGGACGAGCAGCCGCGCGCGCCCCGCGATCGGGCCGGCCTCGACGGCGAGCTCGAGCGCGAGCGGCGACGACGGCTCCGCGCCTCCGCGCGAGAGGCGAGGAGCGAGCGCGTCCTCGACGGCGCCGACCGAGCACGCGCCGTCCAGCGCGGCGAGGGCGAAGAGCTCGAGCGCCGACGCCTCGATCGCCGTGAGGGCGGTCGCGGCCGACATCGCCCCGGGGCCGCCCGCGAGCGCGTCGACGAGCGCGACGACGAGCGACGGGTCCACCTCGAGCATCGCGGTCGCCGGGACGGCGGTGAGGTCGATCGCGAGGCGCGCCGCGACCGCACGCGGGGCCGGCGCTCCGGCGCAGGCCCTCGCGCGGACGGAGAGCTCGCGTCCGAGGAGCGCCGAGAGCGCCCCGGCGGCGGCCGCGGCGACCTGCGCGCCCGTCTCGCGGGCGGCGGGCGTCAGCGCGGCGAACCCGCCGGAGAGCGCGGGGAGGTCGAACGGGAGCGGCACGTGGGTCCGGAGTCCACGGATCGTGCCAGCGGAGAGACGGGCGAGATCAGGACCGAACGGCCCGCCGCCTCCCGGCCGCGCCGGCCGCGGGCCGGAGCGAGCGGCCGCGGGGCGGTCGGAGCGGCGCGCGTCAGCCGGGGCCGTCCCCGGTCCGCTCGCGGCAGAGCCGGACGAGCACCGCCGCCGCGCCCGGCTCGGCGCTCCGGTCGGCGGCCGCGACCACGATCCGGGAGATCCGCGGCCGCTCGAGCGACGCGATCGCCAGCGCGCGCGCCCGCGCGGCGCCCGGGGGCGCGGCCGGAGGCGAGAGCGCGGCCGAGAGCGCGCGGAGTCGCCCGGCGCGGGGCGACGCCGCGAGCCGGGCCCCCTCCGCGCGCGCGTCGGCGGCGCCGGGAGTGCCGAGCCGGGAGAGCAACGCTCCCGCGCGCTCGCGCGCCAGGGCCGCGGCGAGCGCAACGACCCGGCCGTCGGCCTCCGTCACGCGGGGTCCTCGCGTCGCGACCGGGCCTTGAGCGCCGCGCGCGCGCACGCGGCCGCGGCGAGGGCGGCGAGCACCGCGAGCGCGATGAACACGCCTCCGCGGCGCGCCGGCGCCCGAGGAGCCGCGGGCGACTCGGACGCCTCCGTCACCACGAGCGCGACGGCTCCGGGCTCGAGCCCGTCCACCGCTCCGGCGACCATCGCGCGGAGCCCGGGCTCGAGCGCCCGCACCGCTCCGCACGAGGAGGCGCGGCACTTCACGAGCACCGACGCGCGCGGCGCCGCGCGCTCGGCGGGCCGCAGCGGATCCGGCTGGCGCAGGCCGAGGTGGACGCGCGCCTCGACGACCCCCTGCACCGCCTCCACGCTGCGCGCGAGCTCGCCCGCGAGCGCGTGCAGCAGCAGCGCGTGCTCCTCCGTCGGGGTGGGCACCATCGAGCCCTTCGCGAACACCTCCGCGAACCCGGGCGGCCGCGCGCGAGGGAGCTCCCGCTCCGCGAGGATCCGGTGCGCGCGCGCCGCGTCGTCGCGGGCCACCTCGACCCTCCAGCGCTCCTCGGCGCCGTCCTCGCGCCCCTTCGTCGCGGCGACGCCGCGCTCGTCGAGCGCGACGAGGACCTCGTTCGCCTGGCGCTCGTCGAGGGCGTGCAGGAGCTCCTCGCCGGCGCAGCCCGCGAGCGACGACGCGACCGTCAGGAGCAGGAGCCGGCGCACGAGAGACTCCTCAGAGCTGCGTGTTGAGCGCCTGCTTCACGGCCTGCGCCCCCTGCTCGACGAGCTTCGCGCCGAGGTCCACCGTCTGCGCGCAGCGGTAAGCCTCCGCCTGGAGCCCGAGGAGCTCCGCCGAGGTGAACGTCCTCCCGCCGCGGGCGGCGGCGAGGACCTGGTCGAGCCGGACCTGCGCGCGCTCGACGCCGGCGAGGGCGGCGAGCGCGCCGCGGGGCGGAGCGAGCGCGGCGGGCGAAGGGGCCGCGAGGTGCGCCCGGGCACCTCGGGCCTCGAGCGCCGCGGCGAAGCTGGACCGGGTCGCCGCGCCCCCGGCTGCTGCGGGCGGCGCGGCGCCGACGGGGGCGATCGTCATCGCCGGCTCCTAGTGGATGTTGCCGATCGCGGACTTCGCGCTGTCGTGCTTCACCTTCATGACGTTCGACAGCGCGGTGAACTCGCGGCTCTCCCGCTGCATGTTCTCCTGCAGCTGCAGGTACTGGAGGTTGTAGGTGCGCGCCTCCTGCTGGAGCGTCCGCGTCGCCTCCAGCAGGTCGCCCTCGCCCGACGGCGGCGCGCCTCCCGCGCCTCCGCCGCCCGCCGCCGACAGGGCCGACGTCGTGGTGGTGCCGCGCGCAGCGGAGCGCACCGCGGCCGAGAGCACCGTCCCGGCCGGAACGTAGGGAGCCCCGAGCTCGACGGTCGCGGCGACGCCGCTCGCGAGGCCGGAGGCGGCGCTGCGGAGCGCGTTCTCGAAGCGGCCGGGCTCCGTCTTCCGCTCGGTGGTGGGGGCGACGTGGATGGACTCGATCTTGTTCATGGTTGAAACCTCCTCGCCGCCCGAGGAGCAACCGGCGTGCCGGCGAGCGGGGCCTCGCCCGCTCGCGATCTCGCGCACGCGGGCGCTCGGGCCGGCCGCGGTGGCTACGCTCCGTCCGCCGCGCGGACCCGCAACGGTGATGTGCCGCGGGGCGCAGGCCCGTCGCTGGTCGCTTGGAAGGGACACGCGCGCTCTTCCACCGACAGTCACGGGACGTTCTCACTCGGAGGAAAGGCGCGAGCGTCCCGGACGGCGGGTGGCCCGCGGTGGGGTGCGGGTCGCGGCCCTCTCCGGGTGACGAGGCGGGCGCCTGGAGGGGAGTGGGACAGCAGCCCGGGGCCGAGAAGCTCCCGCCGACGGCTCGACGCGCCTCGTCGCGGCACGCGGCACACGGGATGAATCCCCGCCGTGCGACGCGCCCGTCGGCGCGCCGCACGGCGGCGCCGCGCGCGCCGCGGGGGGTCAGTCACATGATCGGCAGGTCGATGCGCTTCGCCTGTGCGGCGACGGCGCTCTCGCTCGTCGCGTGCAACTCGAGTCGGCAGTCCAGCAGCGGACCCATCGGGAACGGGGGCTCGGACGGAAGCCCCGAGCCGCCTGCCCGGTGCGAGGAGATCACGCTCCGGGTCCGCGGGACTTCCCCCGGAGCGGTGTCCGCGCTCGGGCTGGTCCTCGCCCAGGTCGCGGTGAGCCGCGAGGGCACCGCCGTTCAGGTCATGGGCGCGCCGCTCGGTGCCACCCTCGACCTCGCCGGCGCGACGGACGTCGGACGCTTCGCGGTCGCGGAGGGCGACACGCCCGTCTCGGTGAGCCTCTCCTGGTCCGGGGGCTCCTCGATCCGGGACGGGGTCTCGCACGGCCTCGGGCTCTGCTCGGGCCCGATCACGTTCACCTTCCGGCCGGGAGGCCTCGTCTCGAGCTCCTGCACGGCGGAGGTGGTGCTGAACGTGGGGCGCTCCGTGGTGCCGGACGAGGGCGGGCTCTCCCTCATCCCGCAGTACCAGGTGTTCGTCTTCTAGGGAGGCCGCCATGATCCACAAGATCGTCGTCGCGGCGCTCGTCGTCTTCGCCCACTCGACCCTCGCCCACGAGGTGGACTGCGAGAAGCAGGTGGGCGTCCTCCGGACCGACGCTCGGGGGGACGTCGTCCTCGCCGAGGACGGGAGCCCGACGTTCTCGGTGGCTCCGGAGACCATCCTCAGGCTGGACAGCTACCCGGTCACCGTCGGCTGGCAGATGAAGGTGAACAACCTCGCCGGCGAGCCGTCGATCGTGCGGAAGCTCGAGGACGCGTTCCTCGCCGCCTCGGGCGCGATCCTCTTCGGAGCGCCCGTCGCGCCGTTCGAGCTCGCCGCCGGGCAGGCCAGGACGTTCGCGGCGGGGCTGCGCATCGAGTCCTACGAGCAGTGCCTCGCGCTCGCCGGAGCGCCGCGACCCGCCTTCGCGAACGGGGAGGGCGCCGAGGGCTGCTCCCCGAGCTGCCGGGACGTCACCGAGAACCGGCTCGTCGTCACGACCGACACGAACATCGCGGAGTGCCGCGCCAGGCTCGTCTGCCGCCCGCAGCGCTGCAGCGCGCCGGAGTGGACGGGGGTCATCGAGTACTTCGGCCCCGAGGGGAGCTCGTCGACGGTCGACCTGGGGTACGGCGTCGCCGTCGGTTGCGACGGGGAGACCCACGTCGTGGGCGAGGCGAGCTACCTCGCCACCCCGGGACGCTCCTCCGCCCTCCTCGCCCGGCTGGACGCGGCCGGCGCGGTGGTCGAGGAGCGCACCTGGTCGCCGGGCGACTCTCCGCGGAACACCGCGTGGTCCGTCGCGCTCGATCGCTGGGGCCGCCGCATCGTGGTGGGGGGCTACATCCGCGAGGGGTTCCTCCGGGTGGTCGAGCCGGACGGCACCGTCGCGTGGGAGCAGATCGCTCCGAGGGTGACCCATGGGGCGGCGTCGTTCCGCGCCGCGAAGCCGGACGCGGAAGGAAACGTGTACGCGGCCCTCGTCGTCAGCAGGCCCAGCGGGGAGCCTCCCGGCGGCGTCGAGTCTCATGACGCCGTCGTCCGGAAGTACACGCCCGGCGGCGCGCTCGTGTGGGAGACGTTCCTGTCGACCGTGCGCCCGGACGAGGTGAACGCACTTGCGGTGACGCCGTCCGGCGACGTCTTCGTCGCGGGGTTCACCCTCGGTGACGGACTCATCCCCGGAGGCACGCCGCCCGACGGCTTCAAGGCCTTCGTCGCGCGCCTCGGCCCGGACGGAGGGATCCGCTGGGTGAAGCAGGTCGGCCTCGGCGCGTTCTTGCACGGCATCGCGGTGGATGCGCTCGGGAACCTGGCCATCACCGGCGACGCCTCCGTCGCCGCGCTCGACCCGGAGGGAAACGTTCGCTGGCAGCGGACGATCGAGACGGCGAAGCCGGGCAGAGGATCGGGCGTGGCCATCGACGCGACGGGCGCGGTCTGGGTCGTCGGCACGACGGATCCGGTGATGAGCACGTCTCCGCTGGGGAGGTGGGACGCGTTCGTCGCCCGCTACGACGCCGCGGGAGGCCTCCTCTGGGTGAAGCAGCTCGGGGACGACTACCCCGTGATGGACGACCTCTCGGACATCGTCGTCGACGCGGCGGGGTACGGCGTGGCCGCCGGCAGCACGGCGACGCCCGACCCGCAGGTCGGGGGCATCCTCCGCGCGAACGTCGTCCTCCTCCGGATCGCGCCGGACGGGACGTACTGACGCCGCGACGCGGCGGGGTGGTCCCCGATCACCCCGCCGCCGGCCCGCGTCCACGGCGACCGTGGGGCGGACCGTCGCCGTCGCCGCCGTCAATGACCTCTGGTGACGTACATGCCTGACGTGGTTCCGAACGCGAGCTCGGGGAACCCGTCCCCATTCACGTCGACATAGCCGAGGCTGTTCACCGGCACCGTTCCCCACAGCCGGGGCGACTCCCAGATCTGCGCCCCGGAGACGGGGTCCACCGCCTCCAGCGACGCCGGGGTGCCGCTGTAGAACCAGCTGTCCCCCTTGCCGAGAACGAGGTTCTTCCGCGCGAAGCCGAGGTCCTCCACGAACAGGCTCTGCACGGGACCTCCGAGGGTGAAGCTCCCCTTCGCCGAGAGCGCGCCGTCGAAGCGCGAGACCGACGTGGCGCCCAGGACGTACAGCTCCGGCGCGCCGTCCCCGTCGCAGTCCGCGACCGCGAGATCGATGCCGGACACCGACACGGAAGCCGATTCGAGCCAGGGGGTGGGGCCGCTCGGCGCCTTCCGGAACAGGACGAGGCGGGTACTGGTGAGCGCGACGATCTCGGGTACGCCGTCCCCGTCCAGGTCGGCGACCGCGACGTCCACGCCGCTGCCGATGGACGTGCTCTTCCAGAGGAGGGTCGCGTGCTTCACGTCGTAGGCATGGACGTAACCCTGCGAGGTGATGGCGACGAGGTCGGGGGCGCCGTCGCCGTTGAGGTCCGCGTGGACCATGGCGCGCCCGTTCCCGATGTTGGCGGGCGACGTCCACGCGGCGGCGCCGGCCGCGAAGTCCCAGGCGACGAAGTAGCCGTCGTACAGGCTCGCCGTGGCGAGGAAGGCCTCGTCCACCCCGTCGCCGTCGAAGTCGGCCACGTCGAGCGCGCCCGCGCCGCTCCAGTTCGTGCCGATCTCCGGGCTGAGCGTGACCGCGCCCGTCACCGGGTCGAGTCGCACGAGCCGCGTGCCGGCGTACCCGGAGTCGGTCCTCGGGACCTCGAAGAGGAGGGCCGGCGCCGCGCCGGCGGAGGTGCGAGCGGGCTTCGCCCCGAGGAAGGGTCCGTCGAGCTGGCTCGGGTTCACGTTCTTCCACTCGACGCCGATCTGCGGGTTGCGGCCGGCGACGACGAAGACGTCCTCGCCGGAGCTCGAGGCCCCCGTACCCCACGCGATCTCGAGGTTGCCGTCGCCGTCCAGATCGCCGACCGCGAGGGCGGAGACGCCGTGATCCTGCGAGTCGAGCTGGAACACGATCTCGAGGTCATTCGTCCCCGGCCGGTACCGGTAGGCGGTCACGTCGCCCCACTGGCCGTCGCCGACGACGATCTCGGGCACGCCATCGCCGTCCACGTCGGCGACGAGCAGCGCGTCGTTGTCGAAAGTGGTCCTCTCCCAGATCGGCGCCTTCAGGACCGCGCTGAACCCGCGGAACCGCGACCACCCGTCCATGCCGACGATCTGCTCCACGCCGCCGCCGTCGAGGTCCCCGGTGTCCACCGCCGCCCCGAAGCCCCCGGCGTACGCCCACTCGTTCGCGCCGGTGGCCCCGTCGAACACGTACCCACCGGCCGTCACGATCTCGAGCGCGGCGTCCGCGTCCACGTTACCGACCGCGAGGTTCCCGCCGAGCGCGAGCTCCGCGGTCTGCCACCTCACGGTGAGCGTCGCTGGGTCGAGGACGACCGCCTTCTGGAGCGAGCCGTACCCGTTGCTGACCTGTGCGAGGCAGACCAGCTCGAGCGCTCCGTCCCGGTCGAGGTCCGCGGCCTCGAGATCCGTGCACAGGAGCTCGATCCGCGCCGCCTCGCGGCGCGTGGCGCCGTCGAGCTTCACGAGCACGCCGGGCGCCGTCGTGGACGAGGACGAGCCGGAGAAGAAGATCTCGGACTTGCCGTCGCCGTCCACATCGCGGGCCTCGACCGCCGCCGCCGCTCCCGCGAACGGGTAGACCCAGCGCTGCGCGTACCCGCCGCCCACGTGCGCGAGCTCGTACAGGCCGGTCCGGCCCGCCACGAGGAGCTCCGCCGTGCCGTCCCCGTCGAGGTCCGCCGCGACGAGCCCGTTCGATACTGGGATCTCGATGCCGGTGCGGCGGAGCGGGTAGGCGCGCGCGGGATCCTCGACGCGGATCGTCCTCTCCACCTTGAGCCCGGGCGAGCCCGTCATCCCCACCGCGAACCGGACGTCGAGAGCCCGGTCGAACATCGGCAACGTGGGCGTCCACGCTCCATTCCCGGCGGGCGACAGGGTCATTCCGGCCGGGCCGTAGAGGAGGACGAGGTCGTCCACCGCGTCGCCGTCGGGATCGCTCACGGTCGCGGAGAAGGTGAGCGGCTCACCCCACGGCGCGGTGGCGGGTGCGGAGACGGTCACGATCGCGGGCGAGTCCTGGATGGTGACGCTCGCCTGCGCGACCGCCTCGCGGCTGCCGTCGCTCGCGGTCAGCTTCACGAGGAACACATCGCCGCGCGCGGTGAGGCTCGCCGCGAGCGTCGCGCCGGTCTCCCCGGCGAGCACCGTGCCGTTGCGGCGCCACTCCCAAGTCGAGGTCAACGGATCGAGGTCGGGGTCGCTCACGACCGCGTGCGCGACGAGCGGATCCGCCGTCACCGGCAAGCTGGGCGACAGCGTCAGGGAGGTGATCACCGGCGCCTGGTTGCGGACCCGCACGGCGACGCGGTCCGACCCGGTGGCGAGCGCATCCGCCACCACGAGCTGGAATTCCAGGTCGGTCTCGGCGGCCGGCGCCACGAACGAAGGCGAGGGTCCGTCCGCGCCGAGCAACGCCACCGACGGGCCCGCGGTCTGAAGCCACGTCCAGGTGAGCGGATCCAGCTCGCGGTCCACGGCGTAGCCCGCGAGCACGACCACGCTGCGCCGTGCCACCTCGCGGTCCGGGCCCGCGTTCGCGACGGGTGGCCAGTTGGCGGACTCGTCGAGCACCTGCACCCGCACCACGTCCTCGGGCGAGGTCGCCTCGCCGTCGCTCACCACCAGCGCGAACTCGAGCACCGCGGGCGTCGCCGGTGCGACGAAGCTCGCGCTCCCGTCGGGGTGCGCGACGAGCGTGACCGGCGGGCCGCTCCGCTCGAACCAGCTGGCCGTGAGGGGATCGCCGTCCGGATCGGTGCTGGCGCCCGCGTCGAGCGTGAGCACGTGACCGGTCGCGCCGACCTGGTCGGCGCCCGCGACCGCTCGCGGAGCGCGGTTCCCGATCGCCACGATCACCTCGTCGGTCGCGCTCGTCTTCCCGTCGCTCACCTCGAGCACGAACCGCAGGGTCGTCGTCACGCGCGGCGCGAGGAAGCTCGGCCGCGCAGCGCGGTCGTCCGAGAGCGGCACCGCCGGACCGGCGGCCTGTCTCCACGCGAACGTGAGCGCGCCACCTCCCGGATTGCTGCTCGCCTTGCCGTTCAGCGTGACGAGCGCGCCCTTCCAGGCGGTCTGGTCGACGCCGGCGTTCGCGACCGGCGGGGTGGCGTCGACGGAGCCCTTGCAGGCGAAGAGCGCCGACGCGAGCACGGCGAGGACCGCAAACCGATTGTCGCTGGTCAAGTGGAGTATCCCCCCACGGAAAGCATAGGGGGTTCCACGACGCGTTAAAACAACCAGGAGTGCGGGGTGGCGGGGCACCCGCCGCTCGACCCGGTGCCTCGGCCGGGCTCGCTGGCGCGCCGCGCCGACCGTTGCTACCGTCGGCGCGTGCCGAAGGAGTACCTCCGCAAGCTCTGCGATCAGATCGTGCAGGCGCAGAAGCCGATCCGTGTGCTGCGGTCCATCAACTGGGACCCGCACGTCCACGAGCGGTTCTTCAAGGCCGGCGCGCGGGAGCTGCCCCGCCCGGAGTACCCGGCCCTCGGCTTCTCGCCCAGGGCCAAGCAGAAGGAGCTGCGCCAGCTCCGCAGGCAGATCCGCGGCCGGAACCCGATCGAGGAGCTGCTGCGGCGCCGGCTGGACGAGTTCATGGTGCTCGCGGAGATGCTCGCCGCGCGGGGGACGCGCCGCTTCTACGAGCTCTCCCGGCGCATCTACGGCGACCCGCGCGACCGCTTCCCTGATCACAACGTGGACAACCTCGCGATCGCGCGCGCCTGGGCCTCGCGCCCCCGCTCGCGCGACGAGGAGCTCGTCTACGACGCGCCGCAGGCGGCGGTGAAGATCGCGGAGATCTGCGGCCCGCTCCTCGGCGGCCACGTGAAGGTGGGCGTCCGCTCGCGGCTCACCGCGAACGCCGCGGCGGGGGCGACCCGCATCACGCTCCGGCGCGGCGCCCGGTTCAGCGAGCGCCAGGTCCGCGCCCTCGCCCACCACGAGGGGCTCTGGCACGTCCTCACCTCGCTCAACGGTCACCGCCAGCCGGTGCTCACGATCCTCGGCGTCGGGCTCCCCCGCTACACGGAGTCGCAGGAGGGCGGCGGGATCGTCGCCGAGTTCCTGACCGGGCACATCACCGACGAGCGCTACATCGAGCTCGGCGAGCGGACGATCGCGATCGACATGGCGGCGCGCGGCGCGGACTTCCTCGAGGTCTACCGCTACCTCCTCGCCCGCTTCCCCCCGGAGAAGGCGGCGCTCATGAGCGAGCGGGTCTTCCGGGGCGGGGTGCTCGAGGGCGGCGCGCCGTTCACGAAGGACGCCGCGTACCAGCGCGGCTACTGCCGGACCTTCAACTTCCTGCGCGCCGCGCTCGAGCAGCGCGACGTGGACCTCGTCCGCGCGTTCCTCGCCGGAAAGATGAGCGTGGACGACGCCGAGCTCGTGCGCGACCTCGTCGAGGAGGGGCTGTGCGCCCCGCCGGTGTTCCTCCCGGAGTGGTTCATCGACATCGACCGGCTGAACGCGATCGCGACCCACTCCGTCACGATGAACCGCTTCAGCCTGCCGACCGTCACGCGCTACTACGCCGCGCGCCGCAAGGTGGCGAGCAAGGAGCGCCCGCTGATCCGCCGGCCCGGGGCGCCGGACACGGAGGAGCGTCCCGCCGTCGCGGGCGCGGACGAGGGCGACCTGGGGGAGTGACGCTCAGACGGCCGCCCCGAAGAGCCGCCCCACGCCGTAGGTCACGCCCGCGGCGAGCGCGGCGAGCCCCGCCATCCGCGCGGCCGACAGCCAGACGTTCGTCCCCGAGAGGAAGCCGACGAGCCCGCCGACGCCGGCGAGCACGAGGAACGCGAGCGCGGAGCTGGTCAGGACCGCGACCGTGCCGCTCGTGAGCAGGAACGGGACGAGCGGCACCACCGCGCCCACGGCGAACATCGCGAAGGACGAGAGGGCCGCGCCCCGCGGCGATCCGAGGTCCGTCGGATCGAGGCCGAGCTCCTCGCGCACCAGCGTGTCGATGGCGGTCTCCGGGTTCTTGAGGATCTCGGCCGCGGTCCGGCTCGCCTGCTCGGTCGAGAGCCCCTTCTGCTTGTAGATGAGGGCGAGCTCCGCCGCCTCCTCCTCGGGCGCCTCCTGGAGCTCGCGCCGCTCCATCTCGACCTGGCGGGTGAGCAGGTCGCGCTGGCTCGCGACGGAGGTGTACTCGCCGGCGGCCATCGAGAACGCGCCGGCGAGGAGCCCCGCGAACCCCGTCACGATCACCGTCCGGGGCTCCACCCCCGCGCCGGCGACGCCGAGGATGAGGGAGAGGTTCGACACGAGCCCGTCGTTCATCCCGAAGATCGCGGCGCGGATCGACCCGGCGGCGGAGGACGAGCGATGCCACCGCTCGCGCACGGCGATGAGCTCGCGCGCGTCCGTCGGCTGCCCGCGGCTCATGCCGACGAGCGTCCGGCGGTGCTCGCGCTCCTCGTCGGCGATGGCGATCGCGTCCCCGCCCTGCGCGTCGTACTTGTCCGCGTCGGTGGCCTCCGCCTCGAGGACCATCGGGACGACCGCGGCGGTCCCGAGCCGGCGCGCGAGCCAGATGAGCGCCCGGACGCGGGAGGAGGGGCGGTCGGCCGGGATCGCGACGCCCTCCCGCTCGAGCTTCTTGCGCCAGATGTCGGCGTGGCGCCGCTCGGCCAGCGCGATCTCGCGGAAGGACCGCGCCTTCTCCGGGTCCTTCTCGTGGCGCGCGAGCCCCTCGTACAGCGCCGCGCCGTCCCACTCGTCGAGCAGGTTCCGGAGCCACAGGTCGGTGCGCGGGTTCATGGTCCGCGAATGTAGCAGGGCGGTCCGAGCGCGGCTCGCCCGAAGCTCGCCAGGAGGGGGGCGCCTGGACTATAGATGCGGCCTCACAGAGGACTCCTCGTGCAGAAGCTCGACACCCGCGATCCCTCCTTCCGCGCCGCCTGGGAGCGGGTCTGCGCCCGCGGCTCGGACGAGGACGAGGCCCCCGTCAGGGAGGCCGCGCAGCGCATCGTCTCGGACGTCCGCGCCCGCGGCGACGCCGCGCTCCTCGAGTACACGCGCCGGCTCGACGGGTGGGACCCGGCGACCGCGGCGGACGTGGTCCTCGGCCCGGACGCGATGCGGGCGGCCTACGACTCGCTGCCGCCCGAGGGCCGGCGGGCCCTCGCCCTCGCGGCGCGGCGCATCTCGGCCTTCCACCGGCGCGAGCGCGACGCGGAGGTCCCCTCCCGGCGGGACGCGATCGGCGCGACGCTCGCGCAGGTCGTCCGGCCGCTCGCGCGGGCCGGCCTGTACGTGCCCGGCGGCACGGCGCGCTACCCGTCGTCCGTGCTCATGACGGCGATCCCCGCGCGCGTGGCCGGGGTCGCCGAGATCGTCGTCTGCTCGCCGGGCGTGCGCGGCACGGGCGAGATGGACGCCTGGACGCTCGCGGCCTGCCACGTCTCCGGCGTCTCGCGCCTCTTCCGCGTGGGCGGGGCGCAGGCGATCGCGGCGCTCGCCTACGGCACCGCGACCATCCCGGCCGTCGACAAGATCTGCGGCCCCGGGAACGCCTACGTCGCGGCGGCGAAGCGGCTCGTGTTCGGGCGGGTCGACATCGACATGATCGCGGGCCCGAGCGAGATCCTCGTGCTCGCCGACGCGCGGGCGAGGCCGGCGGAGGTCGCGGCCGACCTCCTCGCCCAGGCGGAGCACGACGTGCGCGCGGTGTCCGTGCTCGTGACGCCGTCGGCGGCGCTCGTGGACGCGACGCTCGCCGAGGTGGAGCGCCAGCTCGCCGCGCTCCCGCGGCGCGAGATCGCGGGGGCCTCCATCCGCGACCGCGGCGCCGCGGTGGTCGCGAGGGACCTCGCCGAGGCGGTGCGGCTCGCGGACGAGTTCGCGCCGGAGCACCTCGCGCTCCACGCGCGGAACGCCGCGTCCCTCGTGCGCCGCATCTCCCGCGCGGGCGCCGTGTTCGTCGGCACGTTCACCCCCGAGGCGGTCGGCGACTACCTCGCGGGTCCCTCGCACGTCCTCCCGACCGCGGGCACCGCCCGGTTCGCCTCGCCGCTCTCCGTCGCCACGTTCCGGCGGCGCATGAGCGTGCTCGAGCTCACCCCCGCGGCGCTCGCGGCGGTCGCGCCGGCCGTCGAGGTCCTCGCGCGCGCGGAGGGCCTCGAGGGGCACTGGCGCGCGGTCGAGGTCCGGCTCGCGGAGCCCCGCGGAGAGCGCGCCCGGGGCAGGAGGGCACGCTCATGAAGGCGGCGATCAAGGCGCGGGGCGCGAGGCGCGGGCAGGTCGCGCGCAGGACGAAGGAGACGCAGGTCGAGGTGGACCTCCGGCTCGAGCCGGGCGAGGCGCGGATCGCGACGGGGATCCCGTTCTTCGACCACATGCTCGAGCAGATCTCGCGGCACGGCGGCCTCGCGCTCACCGTCCAGGCGAAGGGCGACCTCGCGGTGGACGCGCACCACACGGTCGAGGACGTGGGCATCGGGCTCGGCGAGGCGCTGCGGCAGGCGGTGGCGGACAAGACCGGGCTCGCCCGGTACGGCCAGGCGGTCGTGCCGCTCGACGAGGCGCTCGTCGAGGCGGTGGTCGATCTGTCCGGCCGGCCGCACCTCACCTTCAACGCGAAGCTCCCCTCCGGGAAGAAGTTCATCGGGACGTTCGACGTGGACCTCACGCAGGACTTCCTCCAGGCGTTCGTGAACCACGCGCGCATCTGCCTGCACGTGAACGTCCGCTACGGCCGCAACCTGCACCACGTGGTCGAGGCGATCTTCAAGGCGACCGCGCGGGCGCTCCGCGCCGCCACGGCGCGCGAGGCCGGCGCGGGCGTCCCGAGCACGAAGGGGATGCTGTGAGGGAGCCCGGTACCATCGCCCTCGTCGACTACGGCGCGGGGAACCTCCGCTCGGTCGAGAACGCGCTCCGCGAGGTCGGCGCGGCGGTCGTCGTCACGCACGACGCGGACGCCGTGCGGCGGGCCGACCGGGTCGTCGTCCCGGGCCAGGGCTCGATGCCGGCCTGCGCCGAGGCGATGCGGCGGAGCGGCGTCGCCGACGCGCTCGTCGAGACGATCCGCCGGGGCACCCCGGTGCTCGGGATCTGCGTCGGGCTGCAGATCCTGTTCGAGGACGGCGAGGAGGGCGGCGGCTCCAGGGGGCTCGGGATCCTGAAGGGGACGATCGCGCGGCTGCCCGCCGATGCAGAAGCTCCCGCACATCGGGTGGTCGCCGCTGCGCGTCACGGCGACCCCGTCGCCGCTCTTCGCGCCCATGGACGGCGCCTACGTGTACTTCGCCCACTCCTACGCGGCCCCGGCGGACGCGCCCGGCGTCGCCCTCACGACCACGCACGGCCGGCCCTACTGCGCCGCGCTCGCGCAGGACAACCTGTTCGCGGTCCAGTTCCACCCCGAGAAGAGCCAGAAGGTCGGGCTCGCCCTCCTCGAGCGGTTCGTCCGCGTCTAGAGGCCCATGCTCGTCATCCCGGCCATCGACCTCATGGACGGCGAGGTCGTCCGTCTCGAGAAGGGCGACTTCGCCACGAAGACCGTCTACGCGAACCGGCCCGCCGACATGGCGTCCGAGTTCGCGCGCGCCGGCGCGACGCTCCTGCACGTCGTCGACCTCGACGGCGCGCGGGCGGGCTGGCCGGTGAACCTCGACGCGGTGGCCGCGATCTGCGCGGTCCCGGGGATCGAGGTCGAGCTCGGCGGGGGCCTGCGATCGATCGTGGACATCGAGAAGGTCCTCGCGCTCGGCGTGCGCCACGTCGTGCTCGGGACGGCGGCGGTCGAGCGGCTCGGGCTCGTCGAGGAGGCGTGCCGCAGGTTCCCCGGGCGCGTCCGGACCGGGATCGACGCGCGGAACGGCGAGGTGAAGATCGCCGGGTGGGTGGAGGGGACCGGCCTCTCCGCGGTGGAGGTCGCGCGGCGGGTGAAGGCGGCGGGCGTCTCGCTCGTCGAGTACACCGACGTCGCGCGCGACGGCATGTTCACGGGCGTCGACGCGGAGGGCGCGGCGGCGCTCCAGGCGCAGGCGGGGATCGCGGTGGTCGCCTCGGGCGGCGTCGCGAGCCTCGCCGACGTGCGGGCGTGCAAGGCGGCCGGCCTCGCCGGGGTCATCGTCGGGAAGGCGCTGTACGAGGGGCGGATCCAGCTCGCAGAGGCGATCCGCGCCTCGGGCGAGTAGGGAGGACGACATGCCCGCGAAGCGGATCATCCCCTGCCTCGACGTGAAGAACGGCCGCGTCGTGAAGGGCGTGAAGTTCGTGAACCTGCGCGACGCGGGCGACCCGGTCGAGGCGGCGGCCCGCTACGACGCGCAGGGCGCGGACGAGGTGACGTACCTCGACATCGCCGCGACGCAGGAGAACCGCGGGACGCTCGTCGGCCTGGTCGAGCGGACGGCGGCGCGCGTGTTCGCCCCGCTCACCGTCGGCGGCGGGGTCCGGTCCGAGGAGGACTTCGTGTCGCTGCTGCACGCCGGCGCCGACAAGGTCTCCGTGAACAGCGCGGCGGTGGTCGACCCGGGGCTCGTGGACCGCCTCTCGCGGATCGCGGGGGCGCAGGCGCTCGTCGTCGCGATCGACGTGAAGCGGCGGCCGGGGACCCACCCGCAGGAGTGGGAGGTCTACGTCGCGGGCGGCTCGAAGCCCACCGGTGTCGAGGGGATCGGCTGGGCGAAGGAGGTCGCGCGGCGCGGCGCCGGCGAGCTGCTCCTCACGAGCATGGACCGCGACGGCACCCAGGCGGGGTACGACCTCGAGCTGCTCGAGCGCGTCTGCGACGCGGTCCGGGTGCCGGTCATCGCCTCGGGCGGCGTCGGGACGCTCGAGCACCTCGCCGAGGGGCTCGCGATCGCCGACGCGGCGCTGGCGGCGTCGATCTTCCACGACGGGAAGCACACGGTCGGGGAGGCGAAGGCGTACCTGCGCGGGCGGGGCATCGACGTCAGGCCGTGATGGACGAGCGCGCGCTCCTGGGCCATACAGGTAGCGGCAGCTGCTCCAGCAAGAGACAGGAGGTCCGCCATGGCAGACGAGCGCTTCCTCGCCCAGCTCTGGGCGACGATCGAGTCGCGGAAGGCCGACGACGGCGCGTCCAAGAGCTACACCCGTCAGCTCCTCGAGACGCCTCCGCGGATTCGCAGGAAGATCATCGAGGAGGCCTACGAGGTGAACGAGGCCCACCAGGCGCTCGCGGCGGGCCACGACACGAAGGATCACCTCGCGCACGAGGCCGCGGACCTGCTCTACCACCTGTTCGTCCTGCTCGCGTCCGCCGACGTCACGCCGACCGAGGTCTACGGAGTGCTGGAGCGCCGGCACCGGCCGACCTCGGGCTGAGGGACGCGGCGTGGAACCCCTTGACTGCGGAGGGAATTTCGGGCTAAGAGGCCCCCTTCATCCGCGACGAGAGCCGGGCGTCCCGAAGGTGCCCGGCTCGTTTGCGTTTCGAGCCCTGCAACCCTATACGCGCAGCGAGAAAGCTCAGAGGAACGAATGACCGGAGTGCGTGTGAAGGACGGCGAGTCCTTCGAGAACGCGATGAAGCGCTTCAAGAAGCAGTGCGAGAAGGCGGGGATCCTCTCGGAGATCCGCAAGCGCGAGCACTACGAGAAGCCTTCCGTGAAGAAGAAGAAGAAGGCGCTCGCCGCCAAGAAGCGCGCGCTCAAGAAGATGCGCAAGAGCTTCTAGCCGCGGTCCCGGACCCCATGGCCCTCAAGGAACAGCTCGACCAGGAGATGAAGGTCGCGATGCGGGAGAAGGCCCAGCTCCGGCTGGACACCATCCGCATGCTCAAGAGCGCCATCAAGTACCGCGAGATCGAGCTCATGAAGCCGCTCGACGACGCGGGCATCCTGGGGGTCATCTCCTCCGAGGTGAAGCGCCGGCGCGACTCCGTCGAGCAGTTCCGGGCGGGGAACCGGCCGGACCTGGCCGACAAGGAGGACGCGGAGATCGCGATCCTCCAGGGCTTCCTCCCGCAGCAGCTCACGGCGGAGGAGCTCGTCGCGAAGGTGGACGCCGCGGTGAAGCAGGTCGGGGCGCAGGGGATGAAGGACATGGGCGCGGTGATGAAGGCGCTCATGCCCGAGGTCCAGGGGCGGGCGGACGGGAAGGCCGTGTCGGATCTCGTGAAGGCGCGGCTCACCGCGAAGTGAGCCCCCGCCGCGAGGCCGGGGCGGCGCGCACCCGAGCGCGCTTCGGGGCTCGGGGTGCGGAGGTGGTGGCCTGATTCCGGACGCGGTGATCGACGAAGTCAGGGACCGCGTTGACGTCGTGGCGGTGATCGGCCGCCACATGGAGCTCAAGAGATCGGGCAGGACGTGGAAGGGGTGCTGCGTCTTCCACGGGGAGCGGACGCCCAGCTTCCACGTCTACCCGGAGGACAAGCACTTCAAGTGCTACGGCTGCGGAGCGTACGGCGACGTCTTCGGGTTCCTGCAGAAGCTCGAGGGGAAGGAGTTCCCGGAGGTGGTGAGGGATCTCGCGCGAGAGGTCGGGATCGAGATCCCGGAGGCGGAGGAGGAGTCCGCCGACCAGAAGCGGCGACGCAAGGAGCGCAACGAGCTCCTCGCGGCCTCGGACGCGGCGGCCCGGTACTGGGCGGCGCGGCTCGCGAGCCGCCACGGGGCTCCGGCGCTGCGGTACGTGGAGGGGCGCGGGGTCACGGCGGAGTCGGTGCAGCGCTTCCGGCTCGGGGTCGCGGCGGACGAGTGGAACGACTTGCCGCGCCGGCTCGCGGACAAGGGCATCGGGGTCGCCGCGCTGGTGCGCGCCGGCCTGGTCATCGAGAAGGAGAAGGGCGGCGGTTACGACCGCTTCCGGAATCGACTGATGTTCCCCATCGCCGCCATGGACGGGCAGGTCATCGGCTTCGGCGGGCGCGCGCTCCCCGGGGCCGAGAAGGACGAGAAGGGTGCGAAGTACATCAACACCCCCGAGACCCCCCTCTACAAGAAGTCGAAGGTGCTCTACGGGCTCGACCTCGCACGCGAGACGATCCGCAGGACGCGCCAGGCGGTGCTCGTCGAGGGGTACTTCGACGTGATCGGGCTGCACCAGGCCGGCGTCACCGGCGCGGTCGCCGTGTGCGGGACCGCGCTCACGCCCGAGCACGTGGAGCTCCTGCAGCGCTGCGACTGCCGCGAGGTGACGATCCTCTTCGACGGGGACGCCGCGGGCCTCGCCGCGCCCGCCAAGGCCGCGGCGGCGCTCTTCCCGGCCGGCCTGGCCGGGAAGGTGGCGGTGCTGCCCTCCGCCGGCGGCAAGATCGACCCCGACGACTACGCCCGCGCCCACGGGCGCGCGGGCGTCGAGGCGCTCCTCGCCTCGGCGACGCCGCTCTCCAGCTTCCTCGTCGACCGGACGGTCGAGCGCACGTGCGCCGGGAACCCGCGCGAGGCGCCCCTCGAGGCGAAGCTGGGCGCCGTCCGCGAGCTGAAGCCGTACGTCGGGATGATGCCGGAGGGGCTCGCGCGTTCCGTCTTCGAGGATGCGATCGCCAAGAAGCTCGACCTGGATCTCGCCGCCCTGCGCGACGAGCTCTCGCGCGAGAAGCCCCGGGCGTCGCCGCCTCCCGCCCAGCCCGCGCGCCGGCCCGAGCAGCGCCCCGCGCCGGCGCGGACGGCGCAGCGGAGCCGGCTCCTCCTCCCCGGCCCCGCCGCGGACGCGCTCGGCCTCCTCGCCGCCTTCCCGGACCTCGGCCCGGTCGCGGAGGAGGAGAACCTGCCGGGCCTCCTCCCGCCGGGGCCCGTCGCGGATCTCGCGCGCGACCTCATCGGGGTAGGCATGACCGCCGAACAGGCGCTCACGCAGCTCGCCGCCGTGGCGGACGAGACGACCGTCCGTCGCGCCCACGGGCAGGCGCGGGAGCACGCCGAGCGCGAGCTCCGCAAGAGCCTGCTCAAGGCGAAGGTGGCGCGGGTCTCGCTGGAGCTGGAGGACGTCGGACGCCGGATCGTGAAGGCCGGCACGGCGGAGGGCGAGCTCGCGGTCGAGTTCCAGCGGCTGGATTCCATGAAGCGGGATCTCGAGAAGAGGCTGCGCGCCGTCGAGCGGGCCGGATGAAAGCGCAGCGCCGAAGGATTGTTGGTTGAGTTTGAGCGGGCTCGCTGGCCGGGGAGCCGTTAGACACAGCACACCGAGCAGCCGAGCCGTCGGAGGACGAGAGCGACATGACGACGAAGGGCCACGCCGCGAAGAAGCCGCCCAGGAAGCCCGCCGTGAAGGCGAAGAAGCCGGTCAAGGGCAAGGATCGGGAGCGGGTCGTCAAGTCCGCGAAGCGCGTCAAGGCGGAGGCCGCGCGCGCCGCGAAGGCGCCCCACCGCCCGCGCCGGGACGAGAAGGCGGAGAAGGCGCTGCGCGCCAGGGCCGACAAGCCGGCCGCGCCGGAGGCCCCCGCGAAGCTCGCGAAGGGCGAGAAGGCCGCCAGGGCGGAGAAGCCCGCCAAGGCGGAGAAGGCCGAGAAGCCGGGCAAGGCCGAGAAGGGCCCGAAGCTCCGCAAGCCCGCGCGCCCCTACGACGAGGAGCAGCTCGAGCCGGAACGCACCGCCGCCGCCGACGAGGACGACGACGACGACGACGACGACGACGAGCTCCCGCAGGACGACATGAGCGACATCACCGAGCGCACCGAGGTGAAGGCGCTCATGGAGAGGGGCCGCGAGAAGGGCTTCCTCACCTACGACGAGGTGAACGACGCGCTCCCGTCGGACACGAGCTCGGACCAGATCGACGACGTGATGTCGATGTTCGGCGAGCACGACATCGAGGTCGTGGACGGCGCCGAGAAGAAGATGAAGCTGCCGGACAAGCCGCCGGAGCCGGAGGCGAAGACCGAGCAGACCGAGGACGAGAAGGAGGAGGAGGAGGACGCCGGGTACGGCAAGTCGAACGATCCCGTCCGCATGTATCTGCGCAAGATGGGGTCGGTCTCCCTCCTGACGCGCGAGGGCGAGGTCGAGATCGCGAAGCGGATCGAGGAGGGCGAGAAGGAGGTCCTCGCCGCGGTCCTCTCCTCGTCGATCGCGATCCGCGAGATCCTGGAGCTCGGGGAGCGCCTCAAGAAGGGCAAGATCCGCGTCCGCGAGATCGTGAAGGACGCGGGCGACGAGCAGCAGGCGGAGCGCGAGGAGGAGGCGGAGGAGGAGACCGCCGAGGTCGAGGCGCCCGTCGAGGGGGCCGAGGTCGCCGTCGAGGCCACGGGCGAGCCGGAGAAGCCGCGGATCCCGAAGGAGGAGGAGAAGAAGGTCGAGCACGTGCTCAAGCACATCGACCGGATCCGCAAGCTCGAGCGCGAGGTCGCGAAGCTCCGCGAGACGCTCGCGACGAAGAAGCTCTCGGAGGTGAAGCGCCGCGAGCTGCGGAACGAGATCAAGGCCATCGAGGCCGACATGATGGAGAACCTCGAGGCGATCCAGCTGAACAAGAAGCAGATCGACCGGATCGTCGTGAAGCTGAAGGGGTTCATCAAGCGGCTCGAGGAGGCCGACCGCGATCGGCTCGAGGCGGAGCGGCGGGTCGGGGTGGCGTGGCGCGAGCTCGCCCGGATGCTGCGCGACACGCGCGAGGACGACGCCGAGCGGCGAAAGCTCTCGAAGAAGGTCCGGGTCTCCGCCGAGGAGCTCGAGGACATCGACCGCGCGCTCCGGACGGCGGGGCGCAAGATCCGCCGCGTCGAGGAGGAGGCGAACCCGGGCGAGGAGGACGCCGCCGCGCCGCGCCGGGAGGTGTCGAGCGAGGACCTGCGCCGCACCTACCGGACCATCAGCGAGGGCGAGCACCGCGCGGAGCGGGCGAAGACCGAGCTCGTGGAGGCGAACCTCCGGCTCGTCGTCTCGATCGCGAAGAAGTACACGAACCGCGGCCTGCAGTTCCTGGACCTCATCCAGGAGGGCAACATCGGCCTCATGAAGGCGGTGGACAAGTTCGAGTACAAGCGCGGCTACAAGTTCTCGACCTACGCGACGTGGTGGATCCGGCAGGCGATCACCCGCGCGATCGCCGACCAGGCGAGGACGATCCGCATCCCCGTCCACATGATCGAGACGATCAACAAGCTCATCCGGACGAGCCGCTACCTCGTGCAGGAGCTCGGGCGCGAGCCGACGCCGGAGGAGATCGCGGAGAAGATGGAGCTGCCGCTCGACAAGGTCCGCAAGGTCCTGAAGATCGCGAAGGAGCCCATCAGCCTCGAGACCCCGATCGGCGAGGAGGAGGACAGCCACCTCGGCGACTTCATCGAGGACAAGTCCCTCGTCTCCCCGTCCGACGCGGTCATCAACATGAACCTCGCCGAGCAGACGAGGAAGGTGCTCGCCACCCTCACCCCGCGCGAGGAGAAGGTCCTCCGCATGCGGTTCGGGATCGGCGAGAAGAGCGACCACACCCTGGAGGAGGTCGGCCAGGACTTCGAGGTGACGCGCGAGCGCATCCGCCAGATCGAGGCGAAGGCGCTCCGGAAGCTGCGGCACCCCTCCCGGTCCAAGCGGCTGAAGAGCTTCGTCGAGAGCTAGGCGAATGTGATAGACGGTGGCGCACCGGGAACGGACGCCGGGCCCATAGCTCAACGGCCAGAGCTGTCGGCTCATAACCGATCAGATCCAGGTTCGAATCCTGGTGGGCCCACTGGTTCGAGGAGCGAGATCCTTGTCGTCGCTGCGTGAAAAGCTGAAGGCGTTGGAGGAGCTGCAGCAGATCGATCTCGAGATGAACGAGATCCAGGCCGCGATCGCCGCTCACCCGGCTCGCCAGGCCGAGGTGGAGGCCGGCGTCGTGGCCGCCCGCAAGGCGTGGGAGCAGGAGCAGGCCCGGCTCGACGCCAACGAGCGCGAGCGGCGCCAGCTCGAGACCCTGCTCGGCATGGAGCGCGACAAGGTCAAGAAGTGGGAGGGCCGGCTCGGCGAGATCCGGACCCCGCGGGAGTACGCCGCGCTCTCCCGCGAGATCGAGATCGCGAAGAAGACGAACGACGGCCAGTCGGAGCAGCTGAAGGAGCTCACCGCGCAGGCGGGGGCGCTGCAGACGACCCTCGAGGCGAAGGAGGAGGAGCTCTCCGACCGCGAGGCCGCGGCGCAGGCCTCGGTCGAGGAGATCGGGAAGACCAAGGCCGCCGCCGAGGAGAAGCTCCACGCGCTCGAGGCGCGGCGCGCCGAGGCCGTGAAGCTGGTCGACCCGGGGCTCCTCGGGAAGTACGAGAACATCAAGCGCCGCCGCGCGGGCGTCGCGATCGCGCCGGTGGTCGGGATGACGTGCAAGGGGTGCCACCGCAACATCCCGCCCCAGCTCGCCATCACGCTCCAGAAGGCGAACTCGATCGAGACCTGCCCGAGCTGCCACCGCATCATCTACTCGGCCGAGGCGGTGAACCCGTCCGCGCCGTCGCCCGCGTAGCCCCCGTGCCGACGAAGCCCGCCGCGAAGCCGGTCCTCGCAGAGCTCCTGCGCTTCATCGCGGCGAACGAGGAGCTCCCCCGGAGCCTCGCGCGGTACTCCGGCTACGACCGGGACACGCTCGGCAAGCTCATCTCCGCCGCGGCGGACCGGGTCGAGGAGGCGGAGAAGGCGCGCGAGCCGGCGCCCGGCGCGGGCTCGAAGGGCATCAAGGTCCGCAAGCAGAGCGACGTCGAGAAGGCCGCGCAGCGGGCCGCCGAGGAGATCGACGAGGCGATGGACCTCTCGAAGACGGAGCGCGACCAGCGCCGTCGCGAGCGCGCCGCCGCCGAGGAGCGCGAGCGCCAGGCGGCGCAGGCCGCCGAGGAGGCGGAGAAGGCGAAGCGCACGCGCCTGTACACGGACGGCGCCGCGCGCGGCAACCCCGGGCCGGCCGGCGCGGGCGCGGTGATCCTGAGCCCCGAGGGGCACATCGTCGCGAAGATCGGCAAGTTCCTCGGCGACTCGACGAACAACGTCGCCGAGTACATGGGGCTCATCCTCGGCCTCAAGCGCGCCAAGGCGATGGGGATCAAGGAGCTCGAGGTCTACTCGGACTCGGAGCTGCTCGTGAAGCAGCTCGCGGGCGAGTACCAGGTGAAGGCCGACCACCTCCGGCCGCTCCACGACGAGGCGCGCCAGCTGCTGCAGGGCTTCAGCTTCATCCAGGTGAAGCACATCCCGCGGGAGGAGAACGGCCCCGCGGATGCGATGTCGAACCGCGCGATCGACGAGCGCCTGTAGCTCGGCGCTCGCCGGATGACCAACGACGGCCTTCACGTCGTGTTCGGGGCCGGGCAGATCGGGCCGCTCGTCGCCGAGCGGCTCCTGCTCGCCGGGAAGCGCGTCCGGGTGGTCCGTCGCTCCGCGGCGCCCGTCCCGGTGCCGGGCGTCGAGCTCGTCCGCGGCGACGCGATGGACGCGGCGTTCTGCGCCGAGGCCGCGCGCGGCGCCGAGGCGGTCTACCACTGCGTGAACACCGCGTACTTCGCGAAGGTCTGGGCGGAGACGCTGCCGCGCATCCAGGCGAACCTCGTGGCGGCGGCGGGAGGCGCCGGCGCCCGGCTCGTCGTCCTCGACAACCTGTACGCCTACGGGCGCACCGGCGGCCGGCCGATGGACGAGGAGACGCCGCAGGCGCCGTGCTCGCGGAAGGGCGAGCTCCGGGCGCGCCTCCACGACGAGCTCCTCGCCGCCGCGCGGCGCGGCGAGGTCCGCGCGGCGATCGGGCGGGCCTCGGACTTCTTCGGGCCGGGCGCCTGGGCCGGATCGTTCCTGGGCGAGCGGTTCTGGCCCGCCGTCCTCGCCGGGAGGCCCGGGCTCGTCTTCGCGAACCCCGACACGCGCCACACCTACCACTTCACGCGCGACGTCGCCGCCGGGCTGGTCGCGCTCGGGCTCGACGCCGGCGCGGACGGGCTCTGGATGCTGCCGTGCGCGCCCGCGGTCACGACGCGGGAGCTGGTCGCCAGGCACGCCGCGGCGCTCGGCCGCCCCATCCCGATCCGGCGCGTGCCCGGCGTCGCGCTCACCGCCCTCGGCCTGGCCGTGCCGATCGTGCGCGAGCTGAACGAGATGCGGTACCAGTGGGACGAGCCGTTCCTGGTGGACGACGCCCGGTTCCGCGCGCGCTTCGGCGACCTCGCGACGCCGCTCGACGAGGCGGCGCGCGAGACGCTCTCGTTCGCGCGCGGCGCGGTCGCCGCCAGGTCGTAGGGCGGGCCCGCGCGGCTACAGCGCGGACTCGTGCCGGGGCGCGTGCTTCACGCCGTCCGCCACCTCGGCGGCGCGCTCGGCCTTCAGCTTCTTCATCCGCTTCTTGATGAGCTCGCGCTTGAGGCTCGAGAGGTGGTCAACGAACACGGTGCCCTGCAGGTGATCGATCTCGTGCTGCAGCGCGATGGCGAGGAGGTCGCCCTCGGCCTCGAGCTCGAAGGGCTTCCCGTGGTAGTCGAGCGCGCGCACCCGGACCTTCGCGGCCCGCTCGACGTCCTCGGCCTCGCCGGGGACCGAGAGGCACCCCTCGGTGTAGACGATCTTCCCCGAGGCCTCGACGATCTCGGGGTTCACCAGGTGGATGAGCTTCTGGCCCGGCTGGCGCGGCGAGGTGTCGATGACGACGAGGCGCCGGCCGACGCCGACCTGCGGCGCGGCGAGGCCCACGCCGTCCGCGGCGTACATGGTGTCGGCCATGTCGTCCAGGAGGCGGCGGATCGTGTCGTCCACCCGGTCGAGCGGGGCGGCGACCTGCTTCAGGACGGGGTCGGGCCAGATGACGATTTCGCGTACCATCTCGTGGTTCTCTCTCGCTCCGGCGGGTGATTTAACACCGCCGGGCCCCGCGCGCACGCGCGCGCTACTCGCCCAGGCCCAGCAGGTACTCCGCCCGGAGCCGGTCGTCCTGGAGCACGTCGCGGGCGTCCGCGACGACGCGCTGGATCTCCTCGAGGCGCGCCTCGAGCCCGTCCTCCCGCACGCCCTGGAAGCGGCGCGGGTCGAACTCGGCCCGGAGCCGCGCGAACGCGTCCCGGACCTCGTGCGGCGTGCAGAGCCGGCCGACCCCGAGCACGCTGAAGTAGTCGGCCCGCCGGACCTGCTCGAGCTTGTCGTGCACGCGGGCGAGGTCGATCGCCGCGGACGCGGCCGCGGCCGGCTTGCCCCCCTGGAAGGTGCGGACCGCGAGGGTTCCCACGAGGACCAGCGCGGCGAGCAGCTGGCGGGTCGACAGCGGGTCGAGCGGGCTCGTCGAGACGATCTCGTCGAGGGTCCGCAGCCCGTCCGCGAGGGCGAGGACGGTCCGCTCGTCCGCGGAGAGGCCGAGCTCGGCGGGGGCGGGGCCGGTCGCGAGCGGCGAGAGGAGGGTCGCGTCCCCGCCGAGGACCGCGTCCACCTCCGGGCCGAGCCAGCGGCGGCGGACGCCCTCGACGGCGAGCTGGAGGGTGGTCCGCTCGAGCGAGGTGGACTCGTCCGGCGGCACCTCGGCCGCGCACCAGCTGAAGCGCGCGCCGGGGTCGCCGAAGACGCCGAACACGACCTCCTCGGTGCGGCGCCGGACGAGCGGTCCGAGCTCCGTGGGCTTCAGGAACCCGCGCTCGAGGAGGACGACGGCGCAGCGGCGCGTCGCGAGCGGAGAGGCCGCCGAGGCGACGAGCCGGTGCTGCTCGCGGGTGACGAGGCCGAGGCGCAGCGCGACCTCGTCGACGCGCTCGGCGGGGGCGGAGCTGGTCGCGCCCACGATCCGGCCGTCGCGCAGGTACAGCGAGCGGGAGGCGTCGCCCTCGAGATCGATCCGGCCGCTCACCTCCGCCCGCGCGGCGAGGGCGAGGAGGCGCGGGGCGGGCACGTCGGCGAGCGTCCCGGAGCGAAGCTCGGCCGGCGGCGGACGGACGGGGGCGCGAGGGGGCTCCGCCGCCTCCGCGGGCGGCGCCGCCGCGGCGGGCGCGCCCGGCGCGCGGTCGCGGAGCGCGGCGACGCGACGGCGGGCCGACTCCTGTGCCGGGTCCGGCGCCGGATCGGCCGAGGGCGGCCGGTAGGCCGGGAGGTCGAGCGGGCGCGGCTGCGCGGCGGCGTCCATCCGCGTCCGCTCCGCCTCGCGCGCGAACCGGGCCAGCTCCGCCTCGGCCTCGGCGCGCCGGCGGGCGTCCTCGTCGCCCTTCTTGCGGAGCGCGTCCATCTCGGAGCGGGCGCTCTGGATCGCGGCCCGGAGCTGGTCCTCCTCCGCGTCCGCGCGCTGCCGCGCGTCGTCGTCGCGGCGGCGCGCGCCGGCCGCCGCCTCGATCCGCTCGCTGGAGCTCCGCCGCTCCGCCTCGAGCTCACGCCGGAGCCGCTCGAGCTCCCGCTCGAAGCCGCTCCGTGCGCTCCGCTCCGCGTCCGCCGCCGCCGCGCGCCCTTGCGCCGCGGCCGCGACGCGCTCCGCCTCGGCGCGCTGCCGCGCCGCGATGGCGTCGCCGTCCGGCGGTCGCGGGCCGTCCTTGCGCTCGGCGTGGGCCTGCTCGGCCTGCTCGGCGCGGCGCAGGATCGCCTCGAGCCCCGGATCGTCCTCCATCGGGGCGGGAGCAGGCACCGGGTCGTTGCTGCGCGCCTCCAGCTCCGCGAGCGCGGCCTCGGCGTCGGTCGTCCGCTGGGCGCGGGTCGGCGGCGCCGGGCGGGCCGGAGGCGCAGGGCGGCTCGGAGGCGCCGGGCGGGTCGGCAGGCGCGGTGCGCGCCGGCGGCGCGGCGCCGTTCGTCGCGGCGGCTGCGGGCGCGGGCGCGGCCTCCGCGCCGGGCGCGGCTCCGGGGGCCGGGGCGGGCGCGAGCCCCGACGCGACCGCGCCGCGGCGCAGCTCCTCGGCGCGGGCCCGGAGCGCATCGGCGGCGGCGGCCCGGCGCGACGTGGGCTGGGCGGGGACGGAGGGCGGCTCGGCCGCCGCTGCGCGCGGCGCCTCCGGGTCCGGGGCAGAAGAGCGGAGCGCGGCGGCGACGTGGTCGGCCAGCTGCGCGGGATCGACGGGGCGCGCGACCTGCGTCGAGCCCGCGGGTGCGGACGAGGTCTCCCCGAGGACGACGAGGGGCAGGGCGCGGGCCACGCGGTCCTTCGCGAGGCGCCGCAGCGCCTCCCCGCCCTCGCAGGAGGAGGCGACGATCAGGATCGCGGGCGAAGCCCGCGCGACGGCGGCGAGCGCGTCCGCCGCGTTCGTCGCGAGCAAAGCCTGGTGCCCGGCCCGCGCGAGGACGCGCTTCACGGCCGAGATCTCGGCGATGTCGTCGTCGACCAGGAGGACGTGCGGCACGGGCGTCGATTATGCATCGGCCGTCGGCGTGGCACCAAGCGCGCGCCCGCCCGCTCCGAGGCGCTATCGCTCGGGCGATGCCGCCGGCGGACGCTCCGGCCCACGTTTCACGACAGCCCCGTCACAGCATCCCGTACGGATCCATGTCGAACCGGACGTGGGCGCCCGCGGACTGGGCGCGGGCGAGCGGGGCGAGCGTGGCGTGGATCCGGAAGAGCGGCTGGGGCGCGGGGGCCCGGAACAGCAGGTGCCAGCGCGTCCGGCCGCGGATCCGCTCGATGGCGGCGGGCGCGGGGCCGAGGAGGGCCACCTCGCCGCCCAGCGCCGGACGCGCCGCGCGCGCGAGCGCCTCGGCGAGCCTGGGGGCGCCGGCCTCCGTCCCCTCCACCCGCACCGCCAGGAGCCGCGTGAACGGCGGCCACCCGCGGCGGCGGCGGTCCTCGAGCTCCTCCTCGGCGAACGCCGCGTAGTCGTGGACGGCCGCGTGGGCGATCGCCCGCGCCGCGGGGTTGAACGTCTGGACGAGCACGCGTCCGGGCTCGCCGCCCCTCCCGGCGCGCCCCGCGACCTGCGTCACGAGCTGGAACGTCCGCTCGCTGGCGCGGAAGTCGGGGAGCGCGAGCGCGGTGTCGGCGAGCACGACGCCCACGAGCGTCACCCCGGGGAAGTCGTGGCCCTTCGTGACCATCTGCGTGCCGACGAGGACGTCGAGGTCCCGGCGCGCGAAGCGGGCGAGCAGGGCGGCCGTGTCGTCGGCGCTCCCGACCGTGTCCCGGTCCAGCCGCGCGACGCGCGCGCCGGGGAGCCGCGCGCGCACCGCGTCCTCGACCTGCTCCGTGCCGACCCCGACGCCGAAGCGGACCCCGCCGCACGCGGGGCACCTCGCGTCCATGCGCTCGCCGCGCCCGCAGGCGTGGCACAGGAGCAGGGCTCGCCGCGCGTGGTGGGTGAGCGCGATGGAGCAGTCCGGACAGCGCGCCTCGTCGCCGCACCCCTCGCACACGACGAGCGTCTCGTACCCGCGGCGGTTCAGGAACAGGATCGCCTGCTGCTCCGCCGCGACCGTCGCGGCGAGCGCGTCCACGAGCCGCGGGGAGAGGAGCCCGGGCGCGAGGCCCTGGCCCGGGCGCCGCAGCTTGCGCAGATCGACGAGCTCCACCTCGGGGAGCGGCCGGTCGTCGATCCGCCCCGGCAGCGCGAGCCGCCGGTACCGGCCGCGCCGCGCGTTCTCGAGCGTCTCGAGCGACGGGGTGGCGGACCCGAGGATCACGACGGCGCCCTCGAGCTTGCCGCGGACGACCGCGAGGTCGCGCGCGTGGTAGGCGGGGCCGTCCTCCTGCTTGAACGATCCCTCGTGCTCCTCGTCGACCACGATGACCGCGAGGTCCTGCACGGGCGCGAAGATGGCGCTCCGCACGCCCACGCAGATCCGCGCCTCCCCGCGGCGGAGGCGGAGCCACTCCGCGTGGCGCTCGGGGCCGGAGAGCCCCGAGTGCACGAGCGCGACGTCGTCCCCGAAGCGGGCGCGGAACCGCCCGGAGAGCTGCGGCGTCAGCGCGATCTCGGGGACGAGGACGAGCGCGCCCCTCCCGGCGGCGCGCGCGCGCGGCGATCGCGCGCAGGTAGACCTCCGTCTTGCCCGAGCCGGTGATGCCGTGGAGCAGGAAGGTCGCGAACGCGCCGAACGCCGACTCGATCTCCGCGAGGGCGGCGGCCTGCGCGGCGTTCAGGGCCGGGGCGCCGGAGGCCGCGTCGAGCACGCCCGCGCGCGCCACCGGCGTCTCGCGCTCGAGCCGGACGAGCCCGCGGCGGCCGAGCCCGGCGAGCGCGGCGCGCCCGTGCGGGAAGGCCCGGCGCAGCTCCTCGACGGGGATCCGGCCGCGGGCGAGGAGGTAGTCGAGGACCGCGCGCTGGGCGGGCGCGCGCGCGAGCGCGTCGGCCGCGTCCGCCGCGCCGTCGGCCGCGGAGGCGTACTCGACGCCGCGCCGCGCGGGGCCCTGGGTGCCGCCGCGGGTGTTCAGGCCGGGCGGGAGCGCGGCGCGGAGCAGCTCGCCGGGCGGGACGAGGTAGTACTCCTCCGCCCAGCGGATGAGCTCGACGAGGGGCGCGGTGAACGGCGGAAAGGCGTCGAGCACGGCCACGACCTCGCGCAGCTCGAGCCCGTCGGGCGGCGCGGTCGGGAACCCGACGACGTACCCCGTCGCGCGGCGGCTCCTGCCGAACGGCACCGCGACGCGGTGGCCGAGCACCACCTCGCCGGCGAGCGCGGCGGGGACGCGATAGGTGAACGTGCCGCGGACCGCGGCGGCGACGGCGACCTCGACGAGCACGGGCGGAGTGTAGCCCGGCGGCCCCACGCGCGCGGGGCCGCCGCCGGGAGGCGCTCCCGGCGCGCGCGTCACCCCGCCGAGCCGGACCCCGTGAACGGCGCGAGGAAGGCGCGCGACTCCGCGAAGATCACGTCGAGCGAGGCTGCGAGGTCGTGTCCGTCGTCCACCGCCACGAGCCGGGCGCTGGGCGTCCGGCCGACGAACGCCTCCACGTCGGCGAGGGGCACGGTCTCGTCGCGGACGCCGGCGAAGCACAGCGCGGGGACGCGCACCTCGGGGAAGGGGGGCAGGCGCCGGGCGTCCTCGAAGAACTGCCACCCGACCCGGCGGCGGCGATTCGACGCGAAGTGCTGCACCTCGAGGCCCTCGCGGCGCCACGTCGAGAGCTCCTCGGGGGTGAGCCGCCGCTCCCACCGCTCGAACAGCCTGAACGCCGGCGCCATGAGGACGAGCCGCTCGATCGACGGGTCGCGCGACGCGGCGAGCGCGCCGAGGTAGCCGCCGAGCGAGCTGCCGATGATCGCGTGGGGCGGGGCGCCGCGCGCGAGGGCGCCCTCCGCGATCGCGAGCATCGAGGACGGCGAGGACCGCTCGAACCCTTCCTGCCCCGGCGTCAGATCCGGGATCTCCATCGGGATCCCGAGCGCGCGAAACCGCTCCGAGAGTACTTTCGCCTTGTGCGACGACGGACCGGAGGCGAAGCCGTGGAGGTACAGGAGCACGCGGGGAACCTAGCAGACGGCGACGGGGCCCCGCCGTGACCGCTCGGCCCGTCCGAGAGAAGTTCCTCGACCCGACCGAGAGAAGTTCGCGCGAGGGCCCTTCAGACTTCCGACGTCACGGCCGCAACGCACGTTCGCGGGCACGTCGGAGCGACGCGCTCGACCGCTTCGGACGGGAAGTAGTCAGTCAGGCCGCGATACGAGACGGCCCAGCCCCCAATTCGACGAGCCCGGGCGTACGTCCGTCCAGCGCGGCGGGCGCGCGCTCCTCTCGCCGGCGACTCGTAGCGTTCCGCAGCTAACCGGCTGCCGCGCAGCGCGCGCCGTGGTGGACTCGCATCGCCCACGTCCCTGGCGGGAAGCAGGTGTCGCGCATCCCCTCCCGCCAGCACGCGAGCGCCTCGCGATACGCGCGCGCGAACTCCGTGAGGCGAAGCAGCGCCTCGATCCGCCCCCACTTGTTCCTGCACGCGACGCGCGGGTTCAGTGTCCGGCGGGGCGCGCCCGACGCCGGGCACGCGTGGGGCTTCTGCGCGAGCACGCGGTGACGCTCCGAGCGCGCCATGACCCTCGCGCCGGAGGTCTGCCGCGGCGCGATCCTCTGCGGCCCGAAGCCCTGCGCGGAGCGCCTCGATGAAGCCCTCGTCCGCTTCGAAGCCGGGAGGCGGATGGAGCTCGAGTCGTGCGGAGGCGGGCAGCGGCCCTTCGGCGCGGAAGAAGTCCTTCGGGCGCTCGGCCTCGATCGGAGCGCCGCCGATCCAGCTCGGGTCGGACCAGAGCCCCGGCCAGTCGCGCCCGCGCCGAACGAGGCCGGCCGCGACGGGGTTCGCGAGGACGTAGACCATCTTGTCGAGGACGTCGTCGGCGGTCTCGAGGCGCACGGCGCTGTAGCTGTCGGGGTCCCAGAAGGACTCCCAGCGCCCGAGCGAGCAGTTCATGGCGCGCGCGACGAGCCCGTCGAGGTAGCGGTGGAAGTCGGGGAGCCTGGCCTGCGGGTCGCTCACGACCAGGTGGAAGTGGTTCGAGAGCACGCAGAACGCGTGGACCAGGATGCCGTATCGCTCGGCGGCGACCGCGAGGACGTAACGGAAGATGTCGTTCGCCGCCTTCGAGGGACGGAGGAAGAGGCGGCGCTCCGAGCAACGGCGCGTCACGAGGTAGATCGTGCCTGGGAGGATCTGGCGCGGTGCCGTCATGAGCCGGAGAACGGCAACCTGCGTGCCGGCTCGCGAGTGAGGAATCCGGCGGGGTTGCCCAATCGCGAACGTCCGCGCGGCGGACGCGACGTCCGCCACAACTTCTCTCGGTCGGGCGGTGAGGTGGAACTGGCGCGGGCTACTTTGCCAGCTTCGCCTTGAGGTCCCGCCAGCGCTGCCCGAGCACCTTCTCGACCCCGCTCTCGGAGAGCTTCACGATCTCCTCGCCGCGCAGCGCGTCCGGGAGGTACTCCTCGACCACGTAGTGCCCCTCGAAGTTGTGCGGGTAGCGGTACCCGCCCCCGTATCCCATCCCCTTCATGAGCGCGGTGGGCGCGTTGCGCAGCTTCAGCGGGACCGGGAGCGCGCCGCGCTCCTGCACGAGCCGCCGCGCGTTCCCGTAGGCGGCGATCGCGGTGTTCGACTTGGGCGCGAGCGCGAGGTAGATGGCGGCCTGGCTCATCGGCAGCACGCCCTCGGGGAGCCCGACGAGCTCCACCGCGTGCAGCGCGGCGACGGCGACCTGGAGCGCCTGCGGATCGGCGTTCCCGACGTCCTCGGACGCGAAGATCACCATCCGGCGGAGGACGAAGCGCGGGTCCTCGCCGCCCTCGAGCATCCGGACCATGTAGTAGACGGCCGCGTCGGGATCGGAGCCGCGCATCGACTTGATGAACGCGGACACGACGTCGTAGTGCTGCTCGCCGCCCTTGTCGTACAGCACGGTCCGCTGCTGGAGCGCCTCCTCCGCGTCGGCCCGCGAGATCTCGGTCCGCCCGCCGAGCCGCACCGCCGCGGCGGCGGCCTCGAGCGCGTTCAGCGCCCGCCGGGCGTCGCCGAACGCGTAGCGCGCGAGCGCCTCGCGGGCGTCGGCCGCGATCGACACCGTGCCCGCGAGCCCCTCCTCCGCGGCGATCGCGCGGTCGAGCAGCGCCGCGACCTCCTCCTCGGTGAGGGCGCGCAGCGTCACGACGCGGCAGCGGGACAGGAGCGCCGCGTTCACCTCGAACGAGGGGTTCTCGGTCGTCGCCCCGACGAGCGTCACGGTCCCGTCCTCGACGTGCGGCAGGAACGCGTCCTGCTGCGCCTTCGTGAACCGGTGGATCTCGTCCACGAACAGGATGGTGCGCTTCCGGTGCATGCGCCGGCGCTCGCGCGCCGCGGTGACGATCTCGCGGATCTCCTTCACGCCCCCGAGCACGGCGCTGAACGCCACGAACTCCGCGCCGGTCCGCTTCGCGACGATCCGCGCCAGCGTCGTCTTCCCCGTGCCGGGGGGACCCCACAGGACCAGGGAGGGGACCTGATCGGCCTCGATGGCCCGCCGGAGCGCCGTCCCCGGCCCGAGCACGTGCTCCTGCCCCGCGAAGTCCTCCAGGCGCCGGGGACGCATCCGCTCGGCGAGCGGCTTGCCCGTGGTGTCCTGCTCGGCGGCGCGGTCGAAGAGGTCCATCGCGGAGAGGCTTATATAATGCCCGACATGTCCGGCCATCCGTGTCCCGTCCCGAGGCGCGTGGGGATCGTCCACAAGGTCACCTCGGCGGAGGCGTCCGAGACGGCCCTCTTCGTCGCGCGGTTCCTCGCGACGAAGGGCGTGGAGGTGATCACGGACGAGGCGGAGACGGGGCGGTCCGCCGACCTGGTGGTGGTCCTCGGCGGCGACGGCACGCTCATCCACGCCCAGTCCCTGCTGAACGGCCGCCCGGTGCCCATCCTCGGCGTGAACATGGGCAGCCTCGGCTTCATGACCGAGGTCCCGCAGAGCGGGCTGTACGTGGCGCTCGAGCAGGTGCTCGAGGGGAAGGCCCAGGTCTCGGAGCGGATGAAGCTCCGCGTCCACCTCCACAAGGGCGGCGGGCCCGAGCGCGCGCTCGACGAGGAGGTGCTGAACGACGTCGTCATCTCGAAGTCCGCCCTCTCGCGCATGGCGGAGCTCGACGCGCGCTGCTCCGGCGAGCACGTCACGACGTACAAGGCGGACGGGGTGATCATCGCGACCCCCACCGGCTCGACGGCGTACTCGCTCGCGGCGAACGGGCCGATCATGTACCCGACGATGCGCGGCGTGATCATCGCGCCGATCTGCCCGCACACGCTCACGCAGCGCCCCCTCGTCGTTCCCGACGACGAGAACATCGAGATCATCCTGATGAACGACACCGAGGTGTACCTGACCCTCGACGGACAGAAGGGCCTGCCGCTCGAGCGCGGCGACCGCGTCCAGGTGAAGCAGTCGTACAACCGCGTCCTCCTCGTCCGGAACCCGAACCTCGACTTCTTCGGCATCCTCCGCGCGAAGCTGCGCTGGGGCGAACGCTAGGGCAGGGCCCCGGCCGACCTGTACGAACATACCACTGAAAGCTTGCGCAGTGTCAGGGGGTCGTGGATCATCGGCCCATGCTCACGACGCTGCGCATCTCGGGGTTCGCGATCGTCGACGCGATGGAGGTCCGGTTCGGTCCGGGGCTGAACGTCCTCACGGGCGAGACCGGCGCGGGCAAGTCGATCCTGGTGAACGCGCTCCACCTCGTGCTCGGCGGACGCATGAGCGGGGAGGTGCTCCGCGACGGCGCCGACGAGGCCGTCGTCGAGGCCCTGTTCGAGCTGCCGGCCGCGCACCGCGTGTTCGGGCGGCTCGAGGCGGCCGGGGTCCCGCGCCCGGACGGCGGCGAGACGGCCGAGCTGCTCGTCCGCCGGGTCGCGGCGCGCGGCGGGCGGGGGCGCGCCTTCGTGAACGGCTCGCTCTGCACCGTCTCCATGCTCGAGGAGGCCTTGCGCGGGGTGGTGGACATCTCCGGCCAGCACGAGCACGTGTCGCTCCTCGACACCGGGACCCACCTCGATCTCCTCGACGCGTTCGCCGGGCTCGCGCCGGGAGCCGACGCGCGTACGACCGACGGCGAGCCGGAGCCGGGCCTGCTCGCGAGGTACCGCGGCGCGCACGCCGCGCTCGCCGCGCTCGTCCGGGAGCAGGACGCGCTCGCCGCCGACGAGGGCGAGCGGGGGCGGCGGGCGGACTACCTGTCCTTCCAGCTCGCCGAGCTCGACCGCGCCGACGCCCGCCCCGGAGAGCTCGAGGCGCTCGAGGACGAGCGGCGCGTCCTCGCCTCGGCGGAGAAGCTCCGCGAGGCGGCGCGCGCGGCGGAGGCCCTCGCGTACGGCGAGGAGGGGAGCGCGTCGGAGCGGGTCGGGCAGGCCGCGCGCGCGCTCGCCGAGGCGGCGCTGCTCGACCGCCGGCTCGAGCCCACGCTCGCGCTCCTCCGCTCCGCGGCGATCGAGCTCGAGGAGGCGGGCCGTGAGCTCGGCCGCTACGGCGACGCGGTGGGCGGCGATCCCGAGCGGCTCGCCCAGGTCGAGGACCGGCTCGAGCTCCTGCGCGCGCTCGCCCGGAAGCACGGCTCCCTCGACGGCGCGATCGCGCGCCGGGCGGAGATGCGGGAGGAGCTGTCGCGCCTGCGGGGCGGCGGGGAGCGCCTCGGGCAGCTCGCCGGGGAGCTCGCGGCGCGCGGCAAGGACGCGGCGAAGCTCGCGCGCGAGCTGACCCGCGCGCGCGAGAAGGGGGCGCGCGGGTTCGCCGGGGTCGTCCGCGGCGAGCTCGACGGGCTCGCGATGGGCCGTTGCCGGCTCGAGGTCGCGCTGCTGCCGCCGGAGAGCGGGGTGCCGGTCGACGGGGTCGTGCTCGGGCCCGACGGCGCGGAGCGGGCGGAGATCCTGATCGCGCCGAACCCCGGCGAGTCGCCCCGGCCGCTCGCGAAGATCGCGTCCGGGGGCGAGCTCTCCCGCATCCTGCTCGCGGTGAAGCGGACGCTCGCGCGCAAGGACCCCGTGGCCACCTACGTCTTCGACGAGGTGGACGCCGGGATCGGCGGCGCCGTCGCGGAGGCGATGGGCCGGGTCCTCGCCGAGGTCGCGCGGGGGCGGCAGGTCATCTGCGTGACGCACCTCCCGCAGGTCGCCGCGTTCGCCGAACGTCACCACCGGGTGGAGAAGCGCATCGCCGGTGGGCGGACGCACGCCGGCGTCGTGCTGCTCGAGGACGAGGAGGACCGCCGCCGGGAGGTCGCCCGGATGATGGCCGGCGCGACGATCACCGAGGCGGCGCTCGAGCACGCGGGCGCCCTCATCCGGGCCGCGCGGACGCCCTCGCCCGAGCAGGGGCGCCGGAACGCGGCCGCGAGGTCGGCGGCGCGCACGTCGAGGAGCCTCGCGCACGCGGCAGGGTGAACACGGTCGCCGCGTTGACCCTCCGGAACACGGGGGGTACGCTGCCGTCGCTTGGGGGCCCCCACGCTCAGCATCGACGCGCGCGGCATCACCGACGTCGGCCAGCGCCGCGACCACAACGAGGACGCGTTCCTCGTGGACGAGGCCCTCGGCCTGTTCATCGTCGCGGACGGCATGGGTGGGCACGCCGGGGGCGGCACGGCCTCGCGCCTCGCGGTCGAGACCATCCGGAACGCGGTCAGGCACGCGCGGGAGCACGAGGCGGATCGGTTCGGCGGTGGCGGCGCAGACGACACGCGGGTCCCGGACCTCCTCCGGCAGGCGGTGGAGGAGGCGTGCGCCGTCATCTACCGGACCGCGCAGGGAGAGCCGGAGCTCGCGGGGATGGGCACCACGGTGACCGCGGTGCTGCTCGACGGCCGCGCTGCCTTCGTCGCCCACGTGGGCGACAGCCGCTGCTACCTGCTGCGGGAGGGGCGGATCTACCAGGTCTCGGAGGACCACTCCCTCGTCAACGAGCAGCTCAAGGCCGGGGCCATCAGCGTGGACGAGGCGAAGCACAGCCGGTTCAAGAACATCATCACCCGGTCGGTCGGGTTCGAGCAGCAGGTCGTCGTGGACCTCATCGGGCTCGAGATCGACGCGGGCGACGCGCTCGTCGTCTGCTGCGACGGCCTCTCGAACCTCGTCGACGACCCGGAGATCTTCTCGATCGTCGACGAGAGCCCCCTCGACCTCGCCCCGGGCCGGCTCGTCGCGCTGGCGAACGATCGGGGCGGCGACGACAACATCACGGTGATCGTCATCAAGGCGGCCGCGGCCGCCTGAACCCGTGCCGCGCCCTCACCGCGAGGCGCGGAGTCGCCGGCCCCGAGGGGGTCGCGCCGGTAAACGCCTTTCTTGACAGGCAAACGGCCGCTCTGCTACCCGTCTGAGCAGCGCGAGCCCCTTACCTCCGGGACTGGCGTTCCAGTCCGCCCCCCGGCGCGCCTACCTTCACGCCGGCATGAACGAAGCTCGGAGCCCGAACGGGATGGCCGTTCCGCCGAAAACCCAGGTTTTCACGGTCATCGTCGTCAGCGATCACTCGCAGGCGGTGCGGAAGTTCCGCGTCCCGCGCAAGTGGCTCAAGAACGCCGCGTACGCCGGGGCCGGGATTGCCCTCGTCGGGCTCCTCACCGTGGGGCACTACTTCGCCCTCCTCGGCGCCTCGTCGGAGAACGGGGTGCTGAAGGAGGAGAACGCCCAGCTCAGGTCGCAGATCCTCCTCGTCCAGGAGAAGGTCGCCCACATCTCGGCGACCCTCGACCGGGTGGAGCGGTTCGACGCGAAGCTCCGGACCGCGGTGACGCAGCTGCAGGACCCGGAGCGGAACCTCGCGATCGGTCCGGTGGGCGACGCCGAGTCCGACGCCGCGATCCCGGGGCCGGCCCCGGCCGCGGAGGCGAACCTCTCCGCGCTCCCCGGGAAGCTCTCGTCCCTCGAGACCGAGGCCGCGCGGCAGGAGCAGAGCCTCCGCGAGCTGCAGGAGTACTTCGACGACCAGCGCTCGCTGCTCGCCTCCACGCCGTCCATCTGGCCGACGCGCGGCTGGGTGACCTCGGACTTCGGCACCCGCATCGACCCGTACACGGCCGAGCGGAAGATGCACCAGGGCATGGACATCGCCACCCCGCACGGGCAGACGATCTACACGCCGTCGGACGGGACCGTCGTGTTCCTCGGGAGCGAGGGCGGGTACGGCAAGGTCCTCGTCGTCGATCACGGCTACGGCGTGAAGACCCGGTACGGCCACCTCTCCGAGATCCACGTCCGCCTCGGCGACCGCGTGAAGCGGGGAGACAAGGTGGCCTCCGTCGGCAACAGCGGTCGCTCCACCGGGCCGCACCTCCACTACGAGGTGCGCGTCAACGGAATCCCCGAGAACCCGCGCAAGTTCATCCTGGAGTAGCGGGGCCGGAGCCTCGGACCCGCGCGCCTGCGCCGGCGCTGCGCGCCCCCCGGGTTCTCGGAGCTCTCGATGAAGCGTACCGCCGCCGTCCTCCTGCTCGCGCTCGCCGCCGCCTGCGCCCACCGCCCGAAGCCTGCCGACGGGCCGCCCGCTGCCGCTCCGGACACCGCGCCGCTGCCGCCCGCCCCCGGCGCCCCGCCCCGCGCCTCCCGCGCCTCCCGGCGGCCCGGACTCCGCCGCGCCGGGCGCGCCGCCCTCTCCGGAGCGCGTCCGCGTGCCCCTCACCGTGGCGGCCGTGGGCGACGTCATGCTCGGGTCCTCGTTCCCGGACGAGACGGGCGGGCTCCTGCCGCCGGACGACGGACGGGACCTCCTCGCCGAGGTCGCGCCCCTCCTCGCGGCGGCCGACGTGGCCTTCGCCAACCTCGAGGGCCCGCTCGTCGACGGTGGGCGCTCCGAGAAGTGCGCGCGCTCGCGCCCGGGACGCTGCTACGCGTTCCGCGTCCCGACGCGCTACGGGAAGCTCCTCCTCGCGGCCGGCGTGGACGTGGTCTCGCTCGCGAACAACCACGCGAGCGACTTCGGCGAGGCCGGGCGCGCGTCCACCCGCGCGACGCTCGACGCCCTCGGGATCCGGTACTCCGGGGCGCCCGGCGAGGTGGCGCTCCTGGACGTCCGGGGCGCGCGCGTCGCGGTCGTCGCGTTCGCGACGTCGCCCGGGATGAACGACCTGCGCGACCTCGCGGAGGCGGCGCGGATCGTGGCCGACGCGAAGCAGCGCGCGGAGCTCGTGGTCGTGTCGATGCACGGCGGCGCCGAGGGCGCCGACCGCCAGCACGTGCCCGCGGGGACGGAGCAGTTCCTCGGGGAGGACCGCGGCGATCTGCGCGCGTTCGCCCGGGCGGTCGTGCGCGCCGGCGCGGACCTGGTCGTCGGCCACGGGCCGCACGTGGTGCGCGGGATGGAGGTCGTCGAGGGGCGGCTCGTCGCGTACTCGCTCGGGAACTTCGCCACGTACGGCGGCATGAACCTCTCCGGCCCGAACGGCCTCACCCTCGTGCTCGAGCTCAGGCTCGCGCCCGACGGCCGGTTCCTCGGGGGCCGGATCCACCCGGCGCGGCAGGAGCGGCCGGGTGGCCCGCGGCTCGATCCGTCCGGCGCGGTCGTCCCGCTCGTGCGTCGCCTCTCCGCCGAGGACTTCGGCGCCACCGCCGTGCGCGTCGCCGACGACGGGACCATCTCGCCGCCCGAGGCCGCCGCGGCCCCCCTGACGCGCGGCTGACGCGTCCTCCCTCCCTCTCGACCTCTCCCTCGCCCCCGCCCTCGCGGGGGAAGAGGGTCGGGGAGAGGGGGCCGCCGATCGCGTCAGCGCGAGGCGACGTCGATCCGGGCGGGGACGCTGCGCGGGTCGATCCGCCCGTACCCCGCGAAGAGCGCGCCCGCGAGCGTGGGGGCCCCCTCGAGCCGCGGGTTCCGGGCGCGGAGCGGCGAGTTGACCACCTCGCCGTTCGCGCTGCCCTCGCGGGGGCGGCGCGGGTCCATCGAGGCGCGCGCGACCGCCCGGCCGCCGCGGTGCAGGAACACGACCGTCCCGTCCACCACGTACTCCACGACCCCGATGTGCGTGAACCGGTCGTCGGCGCGCCCGTTCCGGTTGCGATCGTAGGTGTCGTGGAAGAACACGAGGTCGCCCGGGGCCGGCCACTCGGCGCCGTCGAGCACGCGCCCGTAGGCCTCCATCGCGCGGTAGGCGGCGGCGACGCCGGTCCGCTCGTCCGGCGCCGCGCGCCGCATCATCGCGCGCAGCGGGATCCCCTCCGCCTCGTACACCGCCTCGACGAACCCCGTGCAGTCGGCCGCGAACCGCTCGCCCGCGACGCGGAAGTCCCGGTCGTGGCCGACGAGGGACGCCGCGCGCGCGGCGAGGCGCGCCTGCAGATCGTAGAACGAGAGGTCGGGCAGCTCGCGCGACGCGGCCCTCCCGCCCGCGCAACCGGCGAGCAGCGCTGCGACGAGGGCGAGGGCGGCCGTGCGGGCGTGCGCCACGCGTCAGATTGTGGACGGCCGCCGGCGGGTGTCAAAAGAGGGTCCAAACGTGCGAAGGTGCTCCGATTTGATTTCGCCTGGCGCGGTGTTACCTGAGGGGGTAAGAGGGGGCGCTCTGCCGCAAGCCGGGCCCCTGGAAAAGACATGGTCGACTACGTCCTGAAGAAGTTCCTCGGCACCAAGAACGACCGAGAGCTGAAGAAGCTCCGGCCGATGGTCGTACGCGTCAACGAGCTCGAGCCGAGGATGAAGGCCCTGGGCGCGGCGGACTTCCCGCGCCTCGTCGCGGAGTGGAAGGAGCAGGTCCAGCACAAGGGCCGCGCGCTCGACGAGCTCCTGCCGGAGGCGTTCGCGCTCGTCCGGGAGGCGGGCGTCCGGTCGCTCGGCATGCGCCACTTCGACATGCAGCTCGTCGGCGGCGCGGTGCTGCACTCCGGGAAGATCGCCGAGATGAAGACCGGCGAGGGCAAGACCCTCGTCGCCACGCTCCCCTGCGTGCTGAACGCGCTCGCCGGCCGGGGCGTCCACGTCGTGACGGTGAACGACTACCTCGCCCGGCGCGACGCCGAGTGGATGGGCCGGCTCTACCGGTACTGCGGGCTCAGCACCGGCGTCATCGTCCACGGGCTCACGGACCGCGAGCGGCAGGTCGCGTACGGGTCCGACATCACCTACGGGCAGAACAACGAGTTCGGCTTCGACTACCTGCGCGACAACATGAAGTTCCGGCTGCAGGACTACGTGCAGCGGGAGCTCAACTTCGCGATCGTCGACGAGGTGGACTCGATCCTCATCGACGAGGCCCGCACGCCGCTCATCATCTCCGGCCCCTCCGACGAGTCCTCCGAGCTCTACTACAAGGTCAACCAGGTCATCCCCTCGATGATCCGCGACGTCGACTTCTCGGTGGACGAGAAGTCGAAGACGATCGTGATGACCGACTCCGGCGTCGAGAAGATGGAGAAGCGGCTCTCCGTCGGGAACCTCTACGCGCCCGAGGAGATCGAGACCCTCCACCACGTCGAGCAGGCGCTCCGCGCGCACCACCTCTACCGGAACGAGGTGGACTACGTGGTGAAGGAAGGCGAGGTGCTCATCGTCGACGAGTTCACCGGCCGCCTCATGCCGGGCCGGCGCTGGTCGGACGGCCTCCACCAGGCGGTCGAGGCGAAGGAGGGCGTGAAGATCGAGGCGGAGAACCAGACGCTCGCCACGATCTCCTTCCAGAACTACTTCCGCATGTACTCGAAGCTGGCCGGCATGACCGGCACGGCGGACACCGAGGCGGAGGAGTTCGCGAAGACCTACAACCGGGACGTCGTCGTCGTCCCGACGAACAAGAAGAACATCCGCAGCGACTCCGAGGACGTCGTCTACCGGACGGAGGGCGAGAAGTTCAACGCGATCTGCGGGGAGATCGAGAAGCGCCACGCGAACGGCCAGCCCGTCCTCGTCGGCACCGTCTCCGTCGCGAAGAGCGAGGTGGTCTCGTCGCTGCTCAAGCGGCGGGGCGTCCCGCACAACGTGCTGAACGCGAAGCACCACCAGCGCGAGGCGGAGATCGTCGCGCAGGCGGGCCGCAAGGGCGCGGTCACCATCTCCACCAACATGGCGGGCCGCGGCACCGACATCATCCTCGGCGGCAACGCCGAGATGATGGCGAAGCACGAGGTCGGGGCCGAGCCCGACGCGCCGATGGAGGGCGAGGAGGAGCAGGCGTTCCTCGATCGCAAGGCCGACTGGGCGCGGCGGCTCGCGCAGCGGATCGAGGAGCTGAAGGCGCAGACCTCCGCCGAGCACGAGGAGGTGGTCGCCGCGGGCGGCCTCCACATCGTCGGCACCGAGCGGCACGAGTCGCGGCGCATCGACAACCAGCTGCGCGGCCGCGCGGGCCGCCAGGGCGATCCCGGCTCCTCGATCTTCTTCCTGTCCCTCGAGGACGACCTCATGCGCATCTTCGGGTCCGAGCGGATCCAGGGGCTCATGAAGATGATGGGGATGAAGGAAGGGGAGGAGATCGAGCACCGCTGGCTGACGAAGGCGATCGAGGGCGCGCAGAAGAAGGTCGAGGGGCACAACTTCGACATCCGCAAGAACCTCCTCGAGTACGACGACGTCATGAACCAGCAGCGCCGGTCGATCTACCGGCTGCGGCGGATGGTGCTCGGCTTCGGCGCGGGGATCCCGGTCGTCGAGTACGACGAGGATCCGAAGACCAAGGTGAAGAGCCGGACCGAGCGGACCTTCTCCTGGACCGACCAGCGCGAGCACGTGCTCGACCTCGTCGAGGACCTCGTCGTCGACATGGTCGGCGCGAACTGCCCGAACCGGCTCGCCGACTGGAACCTCGACGGCCTCTCCGCGATGGTGAAGGAGCAGTTCGGGATCGACATGAAGTTCGCGCAGCCGGCCGGCAAGGCGGCCGAGGCGCGCGCCGCGATCCAGGAGCAGGTCTACAACGTGGTGGAGAAGCTCTACCGCGCGAAGGAGGAGGAGCTCGGGGCGGACGAGGACGGCGTCTCCGTGCTGCGCCGGTACGAGCAGTGGCTGTACCTGCAGGCCATCGACCAGCAGTGGAAGGACCACCTGCTCTCGATGGACCACCTGCGCCAGGGGATCGGGCTCCGCGGCTACGGCCAGAAGGACCCGAAGCAGGAGTACAAGAAGGAAGGCTACGAGATGTTCGTCCAGATGACCTGGCGCGTGAAGAGCGCGGTCGTCGGCAACATCCTCCGCCTGCAGCTCGTCCGCCAGGAGTCGGCGGAGGAGATCGAGCAGAAGCGGCTCGCGGCCCAGCGCCGGGCGCTGCAGCGGATCACCGAGACCCACGCCGAGTCCGGCGAGGACGGCGAGGAGAAGCCGCGCCCGAAGCAGGAGACGGTGGTCCGGACGCAGCCGAAGGTGGGACGCAACGATCCGTGTCCGTGCGGCTCCGGCAAGAAGTACAAGAAGTGCCACGGCGCCACCGAGGCGATGGCCTAGAGCGCATCCCGTGACCCGGCGCCGTCGCGCTAGCGGCGGGCCGGGCGCGCCGGACGGCGACCCCGGCGGCGGCAGCGCTCAGAACGCGTCGAGGACGAGCACGTAGACCTCCGGCCCGGCGGCGCTCTGCGCGACGTCGAGCCGGATGTTCGCCCCCTCCGGCGTGAGCCGGTAGCGGAGCCCCGCGCCTCCCGCGACCCTGATCGCGTCGGCCCGGAGCGCGCCGAGGTCCCGCGCCACCTCGCCCGCCGCGCCGAAGACGACGCCGCTCACCCGGCGCCAGAGCGGGACGCGCAGCTCCGCCTGCGCCGCCCACCCGAGGTGATCGCGGAAGCGCCCCTCGCGCCAGCCGCGGAGGAAGCGCGTCGACCCGAGCTTCGGCAGGAGCGTGAACGGCGCGTCCCCGAACGCCTGCTCGACGAAGGCGGCGAGCCCGAGCACGCGCTCCGCCCCGAGCGGCAGGAACAGCCGGCCCTCGAGGTTCCCGCGCGCGAACTCGCGGTGACGTCCGAGCGCCTCCGGGTACTCGAGGAACCAGGCCTGCAGGAACGAGCCGCGGCCCGGGTAGAGGGGCCGGTCGCGGGTGTCCCAGGTGACGGTCCCTCCGACCCCCACCGCGGTGAACCCGTCCGCCCCCTCGACGGCGCCCGACGCGAGGAGCCCCCCCGGCTGGACGTCGAGGATCTCCTCGCCGCGGACGTCGAGCCGGATCCCGGCCCGGAGCCGGCGCGGGACGATCGGCAGCTCCGCCGCGACGACCGCCTCCGCGAACCGTCGCGTGTACGGCTCGCGCGCGGCGGTCGCCGAGCGGGGGCCGAGCCCGTAGAACGCGTCCGGGAAGTGGACGAGGCGGACGCGGCCCGCGAGGAGCGTGCCGTCGCGGAGGTACACGTCGGCGGCCACGTCAGCCGAGCCCTGGTCGTTCGCCGTGTACGCGCCGACGAGGAACACGCTCGAGGTGCGGGGCGCGCCGTCGAGGTGGAAGTGCAGCCCGCCCGCGGCGCCGAACCCGACCCGGGTCTCGGGCAGCCAGAACAGGACCGGGAGCGCGAACCAGGAGAACGCCCCCGGCGCTCGCACCACCGCGGCCGGCGGCGTCACGACGTCCGCGACGGGACCGAGGGGAGCCTCCGGGGCGGGGTCGTCGTCGGGCCCGGGCGGAGCGGCCGCGCCGGCGAGGACGAGGATCGCGAGGAGGGGTGCGGCGCGGCGGATCATCGAAAGCGCGAGGGTATACCGCGCGGGCCGTGCCGGCGCTCGGGGCGCGCTCGGACGGGCGCGGCCACCTTGCGCGCGGGTGTGGCATTTTGCGCACATCCGCGAATTGGCGCCCACGAACCTCGACCACGTAACATGTGGGGCGTGGCGTCCCACGCCGCAGGGAGTTGACGACCCGTGAAGATGCGTCCCCGGACCCGGTCAGCCCGAGCAGCCGCGCTCACCGCGGCGGCGCTCTGCGTCTCCCTGATCGGGTGCCAGCAGCCGGACGTGGGCGATCGCGCGACGGCCGTTGCCGCCAGCGAGGGACCCCGGATCGCGCTCGAGGACGCGTGGCTCGACCTCCACGACCACCCGGTCGCGACCTTCTCCGTGACCCTCGACGGCCTGCCGCTCCGGCTCGACGAGGTGAAGGCGCTCGATCCCCGGTTCACGCTCGCGACCCTGAGCGCCCACCCGGTCGACGGACTGAGCGCGTGGCGCAGCCAGCTCCTCACCGGCACGCAGACCGCCGCCCAGCTCCCGCCTTCCGGTCCGGGGACCCCGCCCGGCGCCGTGCTCTCCGCCGCGCGCCAGCCGGGGTCCGAGACCCCCGCGACGCTCCTCGACCTCGGCGGAGGGCGCTTCCGCTACGTCTTCACTGGCCCGATCTCGCCGCTCGATCCGGACGAGACGGTCCGCGTCGGCGTCTGGCTGCGGGGCGCGCCGGCGCCTTCGCTCCGCACCTCCTCGACCTTCGACTTCCGTCCGTCCGGAGGCCCCGTCGACGCGCGGGAACTCGTGAGCGACGCGACCTGCAACGGGTGCCACGGGAACCTCGTCCTCCACGGCACCCGCACCGGCGTCCGGCTCTGCCTCACCTGCCACACCTGGCAGAACGCGGATCCGGACACGATCGACCCGGCCTCGATGAGCACGACCGCGCAGACCGATCCGAACCCGCTCGAGCTCGGCCGGCTCGTGCACCGGATCCACCGCGGGAAGAACCTGCCGACGCTCTACCGGTCGAGCTCGCAGGCGGTCCCCGCGCCCGCGCTCGCGGCGGGGAACGACCTGCCGCTCCCGTTCTCGCCCGAGAACTCGGTCACGCCGATCGTGGGCCGGAAGTTCTCGATCGTCGGGCACTTGGGGTCGGAGCTGGTCCCGGGGCGCGTGGTGCAGCGCGCCGAGGGCGGCCTCGGCCCGACCACCGCCGCCCTCGGGATCGTGTTCCCGCGCGATCTGCGCGACTGCGCGGCGTGCCACGCCGGCGCGGCCCAGGCGGGCGAGGCGAAGACCGCGATCTCGCGCCGGACCTGCGCCGGCTGCCACCCCGACGTGTGGTTCGGGACGGCGGCGATCACCGACCAGGCTCACCTCGCCCACCCCGGCGGACCGCAGGCGGACGATGCCTCGTGCGCCGATTGCCACATCAAGGCGCCCTCCGTTCCCACTCCGGGGATCAAGCTCTACGCGCCGGTCGAGCTCGCGCACGTCCCGCCCGGCTCCGTGGACGCCGGCCTGAACCCCCGGAGCGGCCGCCCGGAGATCGAGATCGTGCGCGTCGCGGGGCTCCGCCCCGGGAGCCGGCCGGTCGTCACGTTCCGGCTCCTCGACCGGAACGGGCCGGTGGTGCCGGCCGTCACCGCGCCCGTGCCGCTGTGGGAGCCGGACTCGGCGACCTCGAGCTTCGTTCCGCGGTCGTTCGCGGGGCTCTCCCTGCGCCTCGTCGGCCCGACCTCGCCCGACTACGCCCACGCGCCCGTCGCGCTCATCAGCTCGGGGACGTCGGCGGGGAACCCGGACCCGCTCCTCCTCACGACGACGTCGACCGCGGACGAGTACGTCTACACCTTCTCCTCGGTCGTGCCCGCGAGCGCGAGCGGCACCTGGGCCCTCGGGATGGAGGGCCGCCGCCGGCTCAAGTACGGACACTACGACAAGGCGAAGGACCTCTTCCTCTGGCCCTACACCGGCGAGACGGTCACGGAGAGCCCGGACAACCCGGTCGTCTACGTGGACACCACGACCGGGATCTGGCCGCCCGACGGGCCGGCGCCGCGCCGGAAGATCATCGCCGAGCAGAACTGCCTGCGCTGCCACGGCCGCTTCCAGCTCCACGGCGGCCAGCGGCACCAGGTCGAGTGGTGCCTGTTCTGCCACACGCCGTCCGGGACGGACTGGGCGCAGCGCCCGAAGGTCTCGGGGAGCGTGAGCCTCGCCGGGACCTGGGACGGGATCGAGGAGCGATCGATCCACTTCAAGGTGATGGTGCACCGGATCCACACGGGCGGCCGGACGGGCGCGGCGACGCTCGAGGGCATCGCCCCCCACGTCATCTACGGGAACGGGGGCCGGGCGCTGTTCTTCGACGAGGGGCTCTTCCCGAACGACCTGCGCAACTGCACCGCCTGCCACTCCGGGAAGACGTACCTCGTGGACGCCGTGCCGGCCGGCGCGCCGGCGACCGTCGCGAACGAGACCGGCACCGTCCGCCACGCGGGCTCGGCCGCGCACGTCGCCGGCGAGGCCGCGACGCCGCCCATCCAGGCGGCCTGCCTCGGCTGTCACGCGAACGGCGGGACGATCGAGCACGCCCGGTCGAAGACCGTCGGCGGCGTCGAGACGTGCACGCAGTGCCACTCGAAGGGCTCGCTCTCGGTCGAGGTGGTGCACGGCCTCGCGCCGCCGAGCGGGACGGTCGGGTCGTCGTTCTCGGCGATCGCCGCGCAGGTGCTGGTGCCGCGCTGCGCCTCCACCGCGTGCCACGCCGCGGGCGCGACCCCGCCGCAGCTCGACGCCGCCGGCGCGTACGCCGCCCTCGTCGGCGTGCCGTCCGGGCAGTCCAGCCTGGCGTTCGTCCAGCCCGGCGCGCCCGAGCGCAGCTACCTCGTCTTCAAGCTGCGCGGCGACGCCGCGTCGGCCGGCGGATCGGTCGCGACGATCATGCCGACCGACGGCGCGCTGTCCCCCTCGGAGATCGCCGCGATCGAGGCGTGGATCACCAACGGAGCCCCGAATGACTGACCGCCACCTCTGCCGGGCGCTCGCGGCGGGCGCCGGGCTCCTCCTCGCCTGCGCGCTCCTCTCCCCGGGGCCGGCGGGCGCCGTGTCGGGGACCATCTTCTCGGGGTCGGTCTACCTCGACCAGTGGGGCTTCGTCCGCGGGAGCGACCCCGCCGCGAAGAAGTCGCCGCAGTCGCTCGCGCCGATGACGAGCATCAAGGTCGGCGCGGACATCAACGACAACCTGTCCTTCTCCGCGAAGGCCTGCATCGGCTGCCACGGCGTCGACCTCGAGCACGTCGCCCTCGACTTCCAGCCCAAGGCCTGGTTCAACATGCAGGCGGGCCGCATCGTGGTCCCGTTCGGCGACTTCTCGAGCCGGGTCGACCCGTCCTCGTACCGGACCGGCTCGCAGCCGCTCATCTACGACATGGGCCGGATGGCGTGGGGCCAGCGCACCGCGATGAACCTCGGGGTCGTCCCGATGCCCTACGTCGACACGGGCGCGCTGCTCTACGGCGTCAAGTGGCTCGGCTCGCGGGTCCAGACCTGGTACGGCGTGTACGCGGTCGGCGGCCTGCGCGGCTCGAACGACATCGACTGGATGGCGCTCCGCTCGGTCCCCTACAACGACAACAACGCGGAGCCGGCGTACGGCGGACGCCTGACGCTCAGCTACGCGTCGGACCCGGGAGCCTTCCTCGGGGACGCGAGCCTCGGCGCGTCGTACATGGGAGGAAAGTACGACCGCGACGCCAGGCTCGGCTACGAGGCGTGGGCCGCCGACGCGACCTTCCGGTTCTGGAAGCTGGTGCTCCGAGGAGAGTACGCGTACCGCAAGACGGACCTCGACCTCACCGCGACCTACCCGTACACGCTCGTCGATCCGTTCTTCGTCAAGGACGGGTTCTACGCCGAGCTGGAGCACCCGCTGGGCAAGTACCTGAACGTCGTGTATCGATACGAGGAGATGAAGCGGACGGGCACCCCGCTCCCCGGCGCGCCGGTCGAGATGAGCTCGTCGAGCCGCTTCACCCGGTACACGGGCGGCGTCGTGCTGACGCCGGCGCAGAACATGTTCGTGAAGGCGTCCTGGGAGTACTGGGACACGACGGACTTCGGGAAGTTCCACACCTACCATGCCGGCATCGGGGGAGCATTCTGATGAACATCGTCGCCATCGCTGGGAGCGCGCTCGTGGCCCTGCTGGTCTCCACGGAGCCCGGGGAGAAGCCCGATCCGCGTGACTCGGGTCCGGACCGCATCGACGTCTCCCGGTACCCCGCCGCGCACCAGAAGGAGTACGACGTCTACGCGTCGAAGTGCGCGAAGTGCCACCCGCTCGCGCGCTCCGTGAACGCCCGGTTCGGCCCGACCGACTGGAAGCGCTACATGAAGCGGATGATCCGCCGGCCGAACGCGGGCATCAACGAGGAGCAGGCGTCGCAGATCTACGAGTTCCTGAAGTTCTACTCCGGCCAGCTCGGCATCAAGGACTAGCCCGCCTCCGTGGCCCGGCGCCGCGGCGGGCGTCCTGGGTCAGGGGACGCGCCGGAGCCTCCTCACTCGCCCTCGGCCCTGGGGTGCACCGCGAGGGCAGGCTCGGGCGGGAGGTTCAGGACCTCCTCCGGGCAGAGCTCCACCAGGTACTCGATGAGGTCGCCGGCGGTGATCATCCCCGCCGCGCGCCCGGCGTCGTCGACGAGCGGCACGTGGCGGAAGGCGCCCACGCTCATCTTGTTGAGCGCGTACGCGACCGGGTCCTTCGCGTTCAGCGTCTCGGGCGCCGCGGTCATGAAGCGCTCCACCTTCGCCTTCGCCCACCCGCGCACCGGGAGCGCGCGGTTCACGAGGTCGCGCTCGGTGAAGATCCCGACGACCCGCCGCGCCTTCTTCCGCTCGACGACCAGGACGGCGGAGACCTTCGACGCCCGCATGACGGCGAGCGCCTTCTCGACCGGAGCGTCGGGCGGCACCGTCGCGGGCGGGCGGCGCGCGCCGACGTCCGAGATCGGCGTGCGCAGGAGCTCCCCGCCGACGTCGTGGTGGCGGCCGACCTCGGGCTCGCCCTCGTCGCCCTCCAGCACCTCGAGCTCCTCGCCGCCCGGATCTGCGATCATGGGGACCTCCTCCGTGGCCCGATGCTCCCCGGCGCCCGCGACGCCTGCAACGCCCCGCGCGGGTGAAGCGCCCCCCGGAGCCGCGGCGCCGCCGCGCAGGCCGGCCATGGGAGCACGATGAGGGCCCCGGAGCCGTTCGACCTCGCGCTCACCGTCCGCAGCCACGGCTGGTACGACCTCGCGCCGTGGGGCTGGGACGAGGAGCGCGGCGTCCTCTCGCGGCCGCTCGAGCTCGCGAGCGGACGCGTCGCCGTCGTCGAGGTCGTCCAGACCGGCGCCGAGCTCGCCTTCCGGGCGATCGCCCGCGGCCGGCTCGCCGCGGCCGAGGCCCGGGAGGCGCGCGCCGCGCTCGGCACCTGCCTGGCGCTCGACGAGGACCTCGCGCCGTTCCGGGAGCGGGCCGCCGCGCTCGAGCGGGAGCGGGCCGCGGGCCGCGCCGACCTCCCCGACCTGCGCTGGGCGCTCGCGCGAGGGGCGGGGAGGCTCCTCAGGTCGCCGACCGTGTTCGAGGACGCGGTGAAGACGCTCTGCACCACGAACTGCTCGTGGGCGCTCACGCGGGCCATGGTCGCGCGGATCTGCGCGGCGCTCGGCGCGGAGGGGCCGGGCGGGCAGCGGGCGTTCCCGGGGGCGGCGCGGATGGCGGCCGCGCCGGAGCGCTTCTACCGCGAGGTCGTCCGGGCCGGGTACCGCGCTCCGTTCCTCGCCGCCCTCGCGCGCGAGGTGGCCGCGGGCACGCTCGACCTGGAGGCCCTCCGCGGCTCGACCCTCCCGACCCCGGAGCTGCTCCGGCGGCTGCGGCGGATCCTCGGCTTCGGCCCGTACGCGGCCGAGCACCTCCTGCGGCTCCTCGGCCGGCACGACCACCTCGCCCTCGACTCGTGGACGCGCGCCAAGCTCGCGAGGCTGCGCGGTTGCCGCCGGCCGCCGTCCGACCGGACGGTCTCGCGCTGGTACGCCCCCTACGGCGCCTGGGCGGGCCTCGCCATGTGGCTGGAGGTCACGGCGGACTGGCACGGCGACGCGCCCTCGTGGCCGTGATCCGGCGCGCCGCCGGCGTGGTAAGAACCGGAGGGGAGGTCGGCACATGAAGGCTGCGTTCGTCCTCGTGAAGTGCGAGCTGGGGCGCCTCGAGCAGGTGGCGAACGCCCTGATGGAGCTCGAGGGCGTGTCGGAGGTCCACTCGATCACCGGCGTCTACGATCTGCTCGTGAAGCTCTACGCGCCGACGTACGAGGACTTCGGCGACCTCATCCCGGACCACGTCCAGAAGGTGCCCGGGGTCCGGGACACCACGACGCTGCTGGCGTTCCGCGCCTTCAAGCCGACCGCCTGAGCGCCCCGCGCGAGGAGGAGCCGTGGCCTTCCGCATCCGCCAGCCCGTCCGCCACCCCGACGTCGACCGCGCGGGGATCGTCTACTTCCCCCGCTTCTTCGACTTCTTCCACCGCGCGCTCGAGGACTTCTTCCGGGACGAGGTCGGGATCCCGTACCACTCGATCGAGGAGGAGCTGCGGGTCGGCTTCCCGGTCGTGCACATCGAGACCGACTTCGAGAGCCCGCTCGCGCACGGCGACCTCGTCACGGTGGAGCTCGAGACCGAGGCGATCGGCACCTCGTCGGTCACGCTGCGCTACTCGGTCCACCGGCCCGGGAACCCGGCGCCCGCCGCGGTCTCCCGGGTCGTCATCTGCTGCGTCGAGGTGCCGAGCTGGAAGAAGCAGCCGCTGCCGGGGAACGTGCGCGCCGCGTTCGAGCGGCACCGCGTCGCCTGCTAGGTCGGGCCGCTCGCGCCCTGCGGACCGGCCGGTCCGCCGAACTCGCGCCGGTACAGCTTCACCACCGCGACGAGGAAGGTGAGGATGAGCGGCCCGACGACGAGGCCGATCCCGCCGAACACCGCGAGGCCGCCGAGCAGCGCGAAGAAGACGAGCCCGCCGTGGAGCTCCATCCCGCCCTTGAGCAGGTACGGCCGGGCGACGTTGTCCGAGATCGAGACGACCGCCGCTCCCCAGATCGCGAGGAAGGCGCCCGCGAGCGTGTGGCCCGTCGCGAGGAGGAGCAGGCCCACGACGATCACGACGCCCGTGCCCCCCACCGCCGGGACGAGCGCCAGCACGAACGTGACGAGGACGAGGAAGAGCGGGTTCGGCGCGCGGGCGATGAGGTACCCGACGAGCGCCACGGCCGTCTGGATCGCCGCCGTCCCCAGCGTCGCGAGCAGCACCGAGACGCTCGTCTGGCGGAAGTCCTCCGCCAGCACGCGGAACTGGCCCGAGCGGAGCGGGACGCGCGCGTCCACCCAGTCCACGAGCCGCGCGCCGTCCGTCAGGAAGAAGAAGAAGGCGATGAGCATCATCACCGTCTGGAAGACGACGTCCCGGTCGCGGCGATGACGCCCCCGACCGCCGCCGCCGCCTGCCCGCCCTGCTGGCCCGCGAGGTTCTGGAGCTGCCGCTGCGGCTGCGGCATGAGCTCGAGCAGCTCCCGCGTCGCGCGCTGGACCGGCGGCGGCAGCCGCTCGACGAGCCCCCAGACGCCCTCGCTCTCGATCGTCCCGCGCAGCCACTGGATGCCGTCGGAGATCTGGCCGACGAGGATCGCGGCGAGCCCGGCGAGCGGCAGGACCACGACGATCAGCAGGGCGAGCGTGACGATCGCGGCGGCGAGGCTCCGCCGCCCGCCGAGGTGGCGCGCGAGCCACTCCATCACCGGCCGGAGCGCGGCCGCGAGCACGGCCGCGAGGAACAGCGCCTCCCAGAACGGCCGGACGATCATGGCCATGAGCGCGAGGGCCGCGATCAGGAGGGCGACGAGCAGCCGGCGCGCGTGCAGGTCGTTCACGAGACCCTCCTCAGAAGTTCGCGTGCACGCGCGCGGGCGGGACGCCCGCGGCGGCGAGCGTGCGCCGCACGTCCTCGACCATCGCCGTCATGCCCGAGACGAACGCCACCGCCTCGCCCGGAGGCGACCCGCCGAACGCGAGCGAGCGCGCCACCTCCTGCACGCGGCCGCGCACGCCCTGCCAGGCGTCGTCCTCCGCGGACTGGCAGAGGATCACCCGGATCCCGCGGCGCTCCCAGTCGAGGTGCTCCGCGCGGTAGGCGAACTCGGCCCCGTGCCGCTGGCCGTAGAACAGCGTCAAGCGCCCGTGGCGGTTCCGGTGGACCATCAGGTGCTGCAGGAGCGCGCGGATGGGACCGATCGCCGAGCCCGCCGCGAACAGGAGGACGTCCCGCCCCTCCGCCTCCTCGACCGGGAAGCCGGAGCCGAACGGGCGCGTGAGGTCCACCTGGGCGCCCGGGGTCGCGGCCGCGACGAGCGCGTCGGCGACCTTGCCGCCGCGCTTCACGAGCAGCTCGGCCGTCGCACCCGGATCCGGCGCGCTCGCGAGCGCGAAGAACGCCGCGCCGGCCGGGGTCCGCGCCTCCACGACCTGCCCGGGGCGCTCGTGGGCGCGGGCGAGCGAAGGCGGCAGCGCGACCCGGATGCCGCGGAACGCCGCGGTCTCGTCCCAGGCGTCGCGCACCGGGACTGGCTCGTACTCGGCGGGACCCAGCATCGCGCGAAAAGCTATCACCGAACCGGCCGCGTCGCCGTCAAGACCTGGAGGGCGCGCCCGGATCGTCCCACCCGACCGCGCCCGACGCGGGGAGGTCCTCGTCGCGCAGGCACCCGGCCCGGACGCGCTCGAGGGGGTAGTGGGTGCCGCGCCAGACCACGCCCCCGCGGGCCCAGGCGGTGAGCGCGCTCCCGAGCACGACCGCGGAGAGCAGGACCGCGCACCCGGGCATCAGCAGGCCCTCCGCGCCGCTCGAGCCGGTGAGGCGGCGCGCCGCCTCTGCGTGGTGGAGCGCGGCGACGGCGAGCGCGGCGGCCGCGAGGGCGCGGACGAGCGGCCCGGGCCCGGCGAGGAGCAGCGCGACCGGAGCCAGGCCGGCGACCGCGCCCATCGCCGCGGCGGCGACCGCCCGGGCCGGGCGGTACTCGAGCGCCGCGAAGGCGTTCTTCACGAGCCCGAGCACCGACGGCAGGAAGCCATGCTGCCACCGCACCGACACGATGCCGTCCGAGTCCGCCACGCCCTGGGGGACGCCGCTCCGCCGGAGGAGCAGGCCGAGCTTGACGTCGTCCACCACCTCGAGCGGCAGCCGCCGGTGCCCCCCCACGCGCTCGTAGTCGGCGCGGCGCACGAGGTTGAAGGCGCCCACGCCGAAGTAGGCCCGCGTCCCGGGACGCCGGAGGTCGCGCACGCCGACGAGGGGGGCGAGGAGCGCCGCGAACGCCGTCACGAACGCGCGCTCGAGCAGGCCCGGCGCGACGAAGCGGGGGACGACCGCGAGGTGGCCGAGGCCGTGCGCGCGCGCGCCGGCGAGCGCGCGTCGGAGCGCGTCGGGTGAGAACACCACGTCCGCGTCGGTGAAGAGCAGCCAGGAGCCGCGCGCGCGGCGCGCGCCGGCGTCGCACGCGTGGTTCTTCCCGAGCCAGCCGTCCGGGAGCGCCGCGACGTGGACGACCTCGAGGCGAGGGTCCTGCGCGGCGAGCCGGTCCAGGATGGCGCGCGTGCCGTCGTCCGAGCGATCGTCCACGGCGACCACCCGGAGGTCGGCGAGGTCCTGCGCGAGGAGTGACCGCATCGCGCGCTCGACCGTCGCCGCCTCGTTCCGGCACGGGACGATCGCGGTGACCGAGCCGGCCGGCTCGCCGCCGGGCGGCGGCAGCCTGACGAGCGCGCGCCGGTCCTGGTGCCCCAGCCAGGCGAGGCGGATCCAGGCGGCGAGCGTGAGCGCCGCGGCGGCGAGGGCGAGCCCGGTCACGCGGCGGTTCTACCGCGAACGCCTCGCCCGCTCACGCGCCCGCGCCGCGGAGGGCGGGCGGACCGGGGCGCGGCCGATCCGGGAGCGGGTCGAGCGAGAGGAGCCAGCCGTCGCGCGCGGCGACCGTCGGGACGCCGGTCCGCTCGCTGATCCCGAGGGCGACCCGCTCCGGCCCGGCGCGGAGCATCTTCATCCCGAGGTGCGTGAGCACCGCGAGCCTCGGGCGGATCTCGCGCACGAGCAGCTCCGCGTCGTCCGCCCCCAGGTGGAGGAGGCGCCGGTCGCGCCCGGCCGGCACCGTCGTGTTGACGACGAGGAGGTCCACGCCGGAGTAGGCCGCCGCGAGGCGGTCGAGCCAGAAGGTGTCGACCACGTGCGCGGCGGTGAACCCGGGCGCGGAGAGCCTGTAGCCGTACGTCTCCACCCCGTGATCGTGCGCGAGCGGCGTCTCGAGCACGACGCCGCCCCCGAGCTCGTGCCGCGTCCCCTCGGCGAGGACCGCGCGGCGCGCGACGAACCCGTGCGCGTAGCGCTGGACGACCGGGTCGACCTCGAGCGCGTCGCGCGGCGCGAGCAGCGTCCCCCGCGGCGCGAACCCCCCGCGGCTCATCGCCTCCACCACCGCGGTCGCGTCGCCCGAGTGGTCGAGGTGCCGGTGCGTCAGGACGAGGACGTCGGTCGCCGCCGGGTCGAGCTTCGGTCGCGAGGAGAGGGCGCGCACGAGCGCACCCGGGCCCGGGTCCACCCAGATCCGGAGCCCGCGCAGCGTCCAGAGCAGGCCCCCGGAGTGGCGGAGCTGGGTCGAGACGACGAACCGCGCCCCCGCCGTCCCGAGGAACTTCAGGCTGTCGCTGCGCTCGCCGGCCACCCCGGAGACGTAACGCGAGCGGAGCCCGAGGGCAGAGCGGCCGCGCGCGCCCTCAGTACGAGAGCAGCGCGTGGACGTTCTTCGGTCCGAGCCGCCGCGCGCCGTGCAGGAACCCGAGCTCGACGAGGAACGAGTAGGCGACGAGCTGCGCCCCCTGGCGGGAGACGAGCCGCCCCACCGCCTCGGCCGTCCCGCCGGTCGCGAGCACGTCGTCGACGACGAGGACGCGCTCCCCCGGGCCGACGGCGTCCACGTGCAGCTCGAGCGTCGCCTCGCCGTACTCGAGCGCGTACGCCTCGCGGATCACGTCCCAGGGGAGCTTCCCGGGCTTGCGGACCATCGTGAACCCGGCGCCGAGCGCGTAGGCGAGGGGCGCGGCGAAGATGAAGCCGCGCGACTCGATGCCGACCACCTTGTCGATCCGCTCGCCCTTCCAGCGCGCCACGAAGGCGTCGATGACGGCGCGGAACAGCTTCGCGTCGGCGAGGACGGGGGTGATGTCCTTGAAGACGATCCCCTTCTTCGGAAAGTCCGGGACGTCGCGGATCCGGGCGCGGATGTCATCCATGGCGGCGAAATCTAGCATGGCGCGCGCCCGGCGCGCCGCGGCCATGCGACTAGGGGAGGTACAGCAGCGGGTTCCGCGGCCGCGTCCCGTCGCGGACCTCGAAGTGAAGGTGCGGCCCGGTCGTGCGGCCCGTCTGGCCGACCTTCGCGATGGCCTCGCCGCGGCGCACCCGGGCGCCCTCCTCGACGAGCAGCCGGGAGTTGTGCGCGTAGAGCGTGACGAGGCCGCTCTCGTGCTTCACGATCACGATCGAGCCGTACCCGGCCTGCTCGCCCGCGAAGATCACGGTGCCCGCGCCCGCCGCGCCGACGGTCGTCCCCTCCGGCGCCGCGATGTCGATCCCGTCGTGGCGCCGGCCGGCCCGGACGCCGTAGCGGCCGTAGAGCACTCCCTTGAGCGGCCAGGCGAGCTGAGCCGCGCCGCGCCCGCTCAGCGCGGCCGGCGCGGCGGCGCTCGCGGGGGCGGACGCGGGCGCCCGCGTCGCGGGCGTGTGCGAGCTCGGGCCGGCGGCCGGCGTCCGGCCCGCCGCGGGCGCAGCCGGCGCGGGCGCGGGCGCGATCGCGCCGGCGGGCGCCGGATCGCCGGGCACCGGCGCGGGCGGCACGTCGGCGACCTGGGTCGCGCCCGGCACGAACAGCTCCGTCCCGATCGCGATCGCGCGGGGATCCGAGACCCCGTTCGTCTCCATCAGGTCGGCCGGGTCGATCCCGTAGGCGCGGGCGATCCGGTAGACCGTCTCGCCGCGCTTCACCACGTGGACGACGCCCTCGAGCGCGGGCTCGTCGTGGTGCTCCGCGGGCGAGAGCGGAAGCGGCGGCGGCCGCGCCGGCGGACGTCGGGCGGGCGGGGACCGCCGGAGGCGGGGCGGGTGGCCGCACGACCTGGCGAGGGGCGGGGCAGGCCGCGAGCGCGAGCGCGAGCGCCGCGACCGCGCTCCTCACAGGGCGGGCTCCTTCGAGAACCCGGGCAAGGTCCAGCTCCGCAGCTCGCTCAGGACGGCGTCGTGGGTCGAGTCGAGGTGCAGCGGCGTCACCGCGACGAGGCCGTCGAGCATCGCCGCGTTGCAGTCGGAGCCCGGGATGTTCTCGTTCGTCGGCCCGCCCTCGCCGCCGATCCAGTAGTACTTGCGGCCGCGCGGGTCCGTCTTCTCGACCACCTCGTTGCCGTACGTCCGCCGGCCGAGCCGGGCGAAGCGGTAACCGCGGATCGGCCCCGGCGGCACGTTGACGTTGAGGAGGAGCGGCGCCGGCGGCGGCGTCGCCACGATCCTGCGCGCCAGGGCCGCCGCGAACCGCGCGGCCTCCGCGAAGTCGTGGGGCGGCGGCGCGGCGAGCGAGACCGCGATCGCGTTGACGCCGAGCAGGGCCGCCTCCATCGCGGCCGCGACGGTGCCGGAGTAGAGGACGTCGTTGCCGAGGTTCGGGCCGTGGTTCACGCCCGCGATGACGACGTCGGGGTGCGCGGCGCGCAGCACCAGGTTCAGCCCCATGTACACCGCGTCGGTCGGCGTCCCGTCCACGGAGTACCAGCGCGGCGACAGCTCGTGCATCCGGAGCGGCCGGTGGAGCGAGATCGCGTGCGAGGAGGCGGACTGCTCCCGGTCGGGCGCAACCACCCACACCTCGTCGCCGTCGAAGGCGCCCGCGAGCGCCTTCAGCCCCGGCGCGTGGACCCCGTCGTCGTTCGAGAGGAGGACGCGCACGGCGAGAATGTACCAACCGCCCGCCGCCCCTGCTACTCGCGGGGCGGTCGTCAGGCCAGCCTGAAGCCGACGACCAGGACGACGAGGGTGACGGTGGACGCCGCGACGAGCGACCAGCCCACCCGCGTGAACTGCTGCGGCCGCACCTTCGCGATCGCGACCGCGGTCGCCGCGATCGCGGTGGGCAGGACGCCGACGGCGGCGGGCCAGGGCAGGAGCCCGCCGGCCGCCACGGCGAGCGCGGCGATCCCGATGGCGGCGGCCCCCGCCGCGGCGAGCGGCCGCGTCTCCCGCGCGCCCTTGGTGCGCGCCCACAGGAGCGTCGCGCGGACCGGGAGCGTCGCGGCGGCGAAGGACAGGAACCAGGTGACGACCGCGCCCCACGCCCACGGCGCGGGGGCGCCGGCCGCGAGCCCGACGGGCGCGGCACAGGCGGAGAGCGCCGCGGCGACGAGCAGCTCGCCCGCGGTGGTCTTCTCGAGCCGCGCCGCGACGAGCGGGAGCACCGGCGCCGCGAGCGCCGCCGGCAGGAGCGCGGCGAGCCGGACGGCCGGAGAGGCGAGGACGAGCGCCGCGACGCCCGCGACCACCGCCCCGGTGCCGACCACGGCGAGCCGGCGGCTCGCGCGAGCGCCGAGCGCCTCCTTCACGCGCCGGCCCCGCTGCCCCAGCACGACGAGGAGCGGCTCGTGGGCGACGAAGGCGAGCACGACCCCGGCCACGAGGAGCAGCGCGGTCGCGCCGGGTCGGCCGAGGGCGAGGCCCGTCGCGAGCGGCATGGCGAGCTGGCCCCAGGCGCCGTGCTCGCGCGGCATGAGCGACGGCTCGGGTGGTGGACCCGGGGAGGGGCTCTGCCGGGGAGATCGCATGTCGGGCAGGAACCTAGTATCGAGGAGCGCGGGGGGTGTCCATGTCCATGTCCAGGTCGGTCTCCGGCTCGCTCGTGCTCCGCTCGGCTGCGTTCGTCGAGGGCGCCTCGATCCCGATCCGCCACACCTGCGAGGGGGCCGACGTCTCCCCGCCGCTCGAGTGGTCAGGGGTTCCGGCGGGCGCCCGCAGCCTCGCGCTCGTGATGGACGATCCGGACGCGCCGGACCCCGCGGCGCCGAAGATGACCTGGGTCCACTGGGTGCTCTACGACATCCCGCCCGCCGAGCGCGGCCTGCCCGAGGCGGTGGCGCGCACCGCCCTGCCTCCCGGCACGCACCAGGGGGTGAACGACTGGAAGCGGACGGGGTGGGGCGGCCCGTGCCCGCCGATCGGGCGGCACCGCTACTTCTTCAAGCTCTACGCGCTCGACGCGGTCCTCGGCGATCTCGGGGTGCCGACGAAGGCGAGGCTCGAGGCCGCCATGGCCGGGCACGTGCTCGGCGAGGCCCGGCTCATGGGCACGTACGAGAAGCAGCGCCTCTGAGCCGCGCCGGCCGCTCCCGGCGCCGGCGCGGGGTCGCGGACCGGCCCGTCAGGACGCCCAGCGCCCGAGCCCGCTCACGGGCGTCGCGTCCTCGCTCCGCAGCCAGGCCGACGTCTCGAGCTCGATCGCGTCCTCGTGCGTGCCTCCGCGCATCACGATCCGGCCGGCGCGCGCGAGCGCGGAGTCGACGTAGATCGGGAGCCCGAACACGCGGAGCGGCGGCTCGGCGCCGACCTCGCACGGCGCGAACCGCCCCTCGAACGCGGTCTCGGGGACGATCTCGACGCGCCGTGCGCCCAGCGTCCGCCGCAGCTCCTCCGTGTCGACCTTCTGCGTCGCCGACACGACCGCGAGGGCGAGCTCGCCGTCCACCGACACGACGACGGGCTTCGCGATCCGATCCCCCGGGACGTGCTCCACCGCGGCGAACCGCTGTGCCGCGACGGCGCGGACGTGCGTCGAGTGGGTGTACGGGAGGTGGTGGTCCAGCAGGTACTGCTCGATGCGCTCCGGGATCATGGGGGCCTCCTCGGGTGCGTCGGGGCCCGGGCCGCGGGCTCCACGCGAACGTTGTATGCCCATCGCGACGGCGCGGCGGGAGTCCTTCGGGACCCCGCCGGCGACGTGCCCCCGCAGGGACGCAGCGGGCGGCGGGCGGCCGGTCGAGCGTCCTCCCCGGAGCGTGATCGCGGCGCCCGGGTGCGGCACGCCGCCCGCGGGCGCCGGGATCGAGGCGGCGACCGGGCGGGCGGGGTAGGATCCGGACCGGAGGGCCTCGACATGCCGACCGCGGACTGGAAGCGGATCTGTTGCCCGATCGACTTCTCCGACGCCTCGCGCGCCGCGATGGAGGTCGCCGCGGACCTCGCGCGCCGCTTCGACGCGGAGCTCGTGCTCCTGCACGCGTACCCCATCCCCGGCTACACCTTCCCGGACGGCTCGGTGGTCGCGAGCCCGAGGATGATGCAGGAGCTCGCGGACCAGGCGCAGCGTCACCTCGAGGAGTGGCGCGTCGACGCGGAGCGGCTCGTCGGTGCGCCCCGCGTGACCGCCGACCGGGCCGTGGGCGAGCCCGCCGCCGAGATCCTGTCGGTCGCGAAGGCGCGGGGCGTGGACCTGCTCGTGCTCGGGACGCACGGACGGACCGGGATCGAGCACGCGCTGATGGGGTCGATCGCGGAGCGCGTCGTCCGGCGCGCGCACTGCCCCGTCCTCACCGTGAGGCCGGGCGCGCGGTGACCACGGCCCCGAGCAGCGCGTCCACGCGCTGCCGGCGGTGATCGAAGATCCGGTCGAGGATCCGGGCGACGAAGATCGCGCGGGCGGCCCGGCCGGCGAGCCCGAACGGAAGCTCGTACTCGACCCGATCGGTCACGACCGTCCCTCCCGGCGCGTCCTCGAAGCGGTGCAGGTGGTGCCAGCGCCGGTACGGGCCCCGCAGCTGCACGTCGACGAAGCGCTCCCCCGGCACCACCTCGTCGATCCGGGTCCGCCAGGAGAACGGCATCCCGAACAACGACAGGCGGTAGTCGACGAGCGTGCCCGGGACCATCGGGATCGGCGCGGGCGTCACGATGCGGAAGCTCAGGAACTCCGGCGTGATGGCCTCGAGGTTTCGGGGATCGGCGAAGAACGTCCACACCTCCGCGCGCGGACGCGGCACGAGCTGGGTGCGCTCGAGGACGTGTGCGCGCGGCATGCGGCTCCTATAATCGCCGGCATGGCCGATCTCGCCACCGACTACATGGGCTTGAAGCTCCCGACCCCGCTCGTGCTCGCCAGCTCCGCCCTGTCGAACCGGGTGGACAACCTCGAGATGGCCGAGGGCCACGGCGCGGGGGCGGTGGTGCTCCGCTCGCTGTTCGAGGAGCAGATCGAGGCGGCGAACACGGTCCTCGAGGAGGAGCTCTCCCGCGGCGCCGAGTCGAGCCCGGAGGCCCGCACCTACTTCCCGCCGCAGCGGGTGGGGCCGCACGAGTACCTCTCGCTGGTCGAGCGGGCCAAGAAGGCCCTCGGGATCCCGGTGATCGCGAGCGTGAACTGCTGCGCGCCGGGGAGCTGGACCGAGTACGCGCGGGAGATCGAGCAGGCCGGCGCCGACGCGCTCGAGGTGAACCTGTACGCCGTCGAGGTGGACCCGAAGGTCTCGTCCGCCGAGGTGGAGGCCCGCTACGTCGAGATCGTGCAGGGCGTCCGCGCCGCGGTCCGGATCCCGATCGCGGTGAAGCTCTCGCCCTTCTTCACCTCGCTCGGCCACTTCGTGGCGCGGCTCGACGCCGCCGGCGCGAACGGGCTCGTCCTCTTCAACCGCTTCCTCCAGCCGGACATCTCCCTCGAGAAGCTGACCGCGTCGCCGTCGATGACGCTCTCCTCGCCGTCGGAGGCGCTCGTGCCGCTCCGCTGGATCGCCCTCCTGCACGGGCGCGTGCGGGCGCACCTCGCGGCGTCCACCGGGGTGTACGACGCGCAGGGCGCGCTGAAGCAGATCGTCGCGGGGGCGCAGGTCGTGCAGCTCGCCTCGACGCTGGTGAAGAGCGGCATCCCGCACATGGGCAAGATCCTCACCGGGATCGAGGACTGGCTCGACAAGCGCGGGTTCGGCGCGGTGGACGCGGCGCGCGGCGTGGTCTCGCAGCGCGCGGTCCAGGACCCCGGCTCCTTCGAGCGCGCCCAGTACGTCCACCTGATCCTGTCGCAGAACATCTGACGTGGGGCCCCCGCGTCCACTCGGCGCGAGCCTCGCGTTCGCCCGGGACGGCCTCGTCGAGGGAGCGGTCCGGGAGCGCAACCTCCGGCTCCACCTCGGGCTGGGCGTGCTCGTCGGCGCCTTCGTCGCGCTGGCGCCGCTCGCGGCGCTCGAGCGGGCCCTCCTCGCCCTGTGCACCGCCGTGGTGGTGGGGGGAGAGTCGATGAACTCCGGGCTCGAGGCGGCGGTCGACCTCGCCTCGCCCGGGCGGGACGAGCGGGCGCGGATCGCGAAGGACTCCGCGGCGGGTGCGGTCCTCGCGCTCGCCGCCGGCAGCGTCCTCGCGTTCGTCGCGATCTGCGCGCCGCGGCTCGACGAGCTGGCGGAGTGGGTCGGAGCGCTCGGGCCGGGCCGCGCCGTGGGGCTCGGCGCGGCCGCGCTCGCGCCGGCGCTCGCCGCGAGCGTGCTCCCCGCGCCGGGGAAGAGGTCCCTCGCGGCGGACGTGCTCCTCGGCGCCGCGGGCGTCGCCGGGCTCGCGGTCGTCGCGGCGTCCGCGGTGAGCCAGGTCGGGACCGCGGTCGCGGCGCTCTGGCTCGCGGTGGGGATCGCGGGCGCCCGGCGCCGGCGCACCCTGGAGCCCGGTCACTCCTCGTGATGCGGGGGCGCGGGCGGAACCTGCGCCCGCGACGACGCGACCGACCGCTCCTCGTCGTGCTCGTGCACCGCCGCCTGGCGGTCGTCCTGCTCGCGCGTCCACGTGCTGCGGGGCGCGGCGGACAGGCCCTCCAGCGGCCGCTCCGAGTGGTCGGCCTCGGTGTCGAGGTCCTTCAGCTCGTTCTCTCGGCGGCGCTCGAGCTCCCGCTCGCGCAGCCGCTGCTCGGGGTCCGTCATGGCCGGGCTCCCTCCACACGGACGGTGACCACCCAACGGGGACGATGCAACCGACGTCCGCTCGGATATCCATTCGACACCGCGACGACGCACCGCCCGATCGAGCAGCGCCTGGCCGACGTCGACCAGCGCTGACCGGCCTTCACGACGACGACGCGTTACGACGAGAGGAGAGCACCACATGGCGCAGCTGAAGGGGAGCAGGACCGAGAAGAACCTGAAGGACGCGTTCGCGGGGGAGTCGCAGGCGAACCGCCGCTACCTGTACTTCGCGAAGGTGGCGGACGTGGAAGGGTACCCGGAGGTCGCGATGAACTTCCGCGAGACCGCGGAGGGTGAGACCGGCCATGCGCACGGCCACCTCGACTTCCTGAAGACGGTGGGCGATCCGGCGACCGGCCTCCCGATCGGCGACAGCAGCCTGAACCTCAAGGCCGCGATCGCGGGCGAGACGCACGAGTACACGGACATGTACCCGGGCATGGCGAAGACCGCGCGCGAGGAGGGGTTCGCCGAGGTCGCCGACTGGTTCGAGACGCTCGCGAAGGCGGAGAAGTCGCACGCCGGCCGCTTCGACAAGATGCTGAAGTCGATCAGCTGACCGCGCCCGGCCGAGCTCGAGACGACCCGGCGCACCCCCGAGGAGGGCGTCCGCCGGGTCGTTCCCATCTCCGGGCTCGCGCGGGAGACTCCCGACCCATGAGCACCTCCGACGAGGCGTCCAAGAAACGCATCTCCTACCTGCCCACGCCGGGGCTCAGCTACGACCCGGCCGAGGAGAAGTTCTGGGATCCCGCCGCGCTGGAGGGCGAGATCAGGCGCGCGTTCGAGATCTGTCACGGCTGCCGCATGTGCTTCAAGTACTGCGACAGCTTCCCGAGCCTGTTCCAGCTCCTCGACGGTCCGTACGACGGGGACGTCCACCGCCTCGGCGCGCCGGACGTGGCGCGCGTCATGGGCGGGTGCTTCCAGTGCAAGCTGTGCGAGGTGCAGTGCCCGTACACGCCGCGTGACGGGCACGAGTTCCAGCTCGACTTCCCGAAGCTCGTCCACCGCTACCGGGCGGTGCACGCGCGCGGCCGGCCGAAGACGCTGCGCGAGCGGTTCCTGAACGATCCCGACACGGCGGGGAAGCTCGCGCGCGCCTCCCTCGGGATGGCGAACGTCGCGAACCGCTCGCGGCCGCTCCGCGTCCTGATGGAGAAGACCATCGGCGTGCACCGGGACAAGCAGCTGCCCGCGTTCGCGGCCGAGGCGTTCGACGCGTGGGCGGCGAAGAGCGGGTACGTCCGCCCCGAGCCCGGCGGCGAGGTCGTGCTGTTCCAGACCTGCTACGTGCAGCACAACGAGCCGGACGTCGGGAAGGACACCCTGTTCGTGCTGCGCAAGAACGGGGTCGACGCGCGCGTCGTGAGCGGCCTCGTCTGCTGCGGGATGCCCGCCTGGGAGCACGGCGATCTCGAGGGGCTCCGCCGCCAGGCGCGCCGCGACCTGGACCTGCTCCTGCCGTACGTGGAGGCGGGCGCGAAGGTGCTCGTCGTGAACCCGACCTGCTCCATGATGATGCGGCGGGAGTGGCCGCACCTCCTCGACGGCCCCGACCGGGCCCGCGCGGAGCGGCTCGCCCCCGCGGTGATGGACGTGTCGGAGTTCGTCTGGTCGATCCGGAACGAGCCGCGGTTCTCGGTGGACTTCAAGTCGTCGCCGCCCGGGGGGAAGATCGCGTACCACGCGCCCTGCCACCTCCGCGCCCAGGCCGTCGGGTTCAAGGGGCGCGACCTCCTCCGCAAGATCCCGGGCGTCACGATCTCCTCGACCGTGATGGAGTGCTGCGGGCACGACGGCACGTTCGCGATGACGGTCGAGGGCTTCGAGCCGTCCCGGCGGCTCGGCCAGAAGGCGTTCGCCGGGATGCGGGGGGCCGACGCGGAGGTCTGGGCCACCGACTGCCCGCTCGCGGCGATCCAGTTCGACCAGCACGCGGGCCGGCGCCCGCTCCACCCGATGTCGATCCTCGCCCGCGCCTACCGGGGAGAGGGCTTCGGCGCGCCCGGGACGGGAGGCACGCGATGAGGCCGGTGCGCCGGGAGGAGCTGATGGAGCTCTCCGCCTACGAGCGGTCGCGCGCCGAGCTCCGCGCCGCGATCCTCGAGGCGAAGCGGGTGAGGCGCGTGCACGTCGGCGGCGTGCTCACGCTCCTGTTCGAGAACACCGCCACGACCCGCTACCAGATCCAGGAGATGGTCCGCGCCGAGCGGATGACCGGCGAGCCGGAGATCCGCCACGAGCTCGAGACGTACAACGAGCTGCTCGGCGGGAGGGGCGAGCTCGGCGTCTCGCTCCTCATCGAGCTCCCGGAGCCGGAGGAGCGCGACCGGAAGCTGCGCGAGTGGCTCGAGCTCCCGCAGCACCTGTACCTCCTGACCGAGGACGGCGAGAAGGTCCGCGCGACCTTCGACCCGCGCCAGGTCGGGACCGACCGGCTCTCCTCCGTCCAGTACCTCAAGTTCGACGTGCGGGGGCGCACGCCCGTGGCGGCGGGGTGCGATCTCCCGCAGCTCCGGGCCGAGACGCCGCTCGCCCGCGAGCAGCGCGACGCGCTCGCCGCGGACCTGGCGAGCGACGCCTGAGGAGCGGGGAGCCGGCGGGCTCAGCACAGGTCGCGGAGCCGCCGCGCGCCGACCTGCCGCCGGAGGACGAGGAACAGCTCCGCCGCCGAGACCGCGTCCGTCAGCGCGTCGTGCGCGCCGTAGTCCGGCAGGCCGAGCTTCCTCCGGGCCAGGCCCAGGTTCAGCTCGGGCTCGTGCTCCGGCGCGTCCGGGTCGACGAAGCGCGCGCGCCTCGCGGCCTTGAGGAGCAGCGCGACCGTGTCCACGACGGGAGGGCCCGGCCAGCGCAGGCCCCAGCGCTTGTACGCCCGCCGGAGGAACGGGACGTCGAGCGCCGCCTGGTGGACGAGCAGCGCGCCCTCGCGCAGCCGCACGTCGACGTCCGCGAGCACGTCCCCGAGCGCGGGCGCCTCGCGCACGTCTCCCGGGACGAGGTGGTGCGCGCGGATCGAGTCCGGGTCGATCGTGCGCGCCTCCTCCGGCCGCACGAGCGTCGACCACGCCTCGCCGAGCCGGATGCCCCCCTCCCGGACCGGGACCATCCCGACCGCGAGGATCGGGTCGGAGCGAGGGTCCAGCCCGCCAGTCTCGAGATCGAGCGCCCAGTACGTGACTGTTTCCCAGGGCGGGGAGGGCCAGAGCACCGCCGTTTGTTAGCACGGGGCGGCATGTGGCACGATGTGCGCTGCGAGGTACAAGGAAGCGAGCAGGTGCGGCATCTTGTCATCTAGAGCACGGATTACCTTGGGAAACCGGACTGACGGTGCGATCTCGCTCTGAACTGCTGCAGTACCCGATGCCCCGGCGCCTCGCCCTCGTGCCCGATCCTGTACGGACGGAACGCACCCATCCCCACCAGGGGCGGGTCCGGATCCCCATCTCCTTCGAGGCGTTCGCGAAGCAGGCGGGCGCACGCGGCGGGCACGGGTTCGATCTCGACGACGCGCGCGCCGCGCTCGACCAGGGACGCTTCTGGACCGAGTACCAGGCGATCGTCCAGGCCCGCAGCGGGAAGACGGTGGCGTACGAGGCGCTCGCGCGCTTCGAGCGCCGGGACGGGCGGAGCATCCCGCCGTCGCGCGTGTTCTCGGTGCTCCACGCGGATCCCGCGCTGCTCCTGCGCGCGGAGCTCACGCTGAAGCTCCACCAGCTCGAGCACGCGCCGCGCCGTCCGCTGTTCGTGAACCTCGACCCGGACAGCTGGGCGCGCGCCGGGGACCGGCACCGGAACCCCTTCCTCGCGCTGCTCGCCTCCTGCGGCCGGCGCGTCGTCGTCGAGGTCACCGAGGCGATGGCGATCGCGGACATCGCGCGGGCCCGGCAGATGATCGGCGCGCTGCGCCGGCGTCAGCTGCCGATCGCGCTCGACGACATCGGGGCCGTGAACGGGGTCCTGTCCTTCGACGCGATCGCGGAGGCCGAGGTGCTGAAGTTCGATCGGTCGCTCATCCCGCGCCTGCGCCAGGCCCGCTGCCGCGCCCTGGTCCAGGCGCTCACGCGGATGGCGCGCGGCACCGGGGCGCACACGGTGCTCGAGGGCGTCGAGACGACCGCCGAGTTCGTCCTCGCGCGCGACGTGGGGTTCGACCTCGTCCAGGGCTTCCTGTTCCGCGACCGCGCGCAGCTCGCGCGCCGCTAGAGCCGCTAGAACAGATCCGTCCTGAAGTGGTACGCCGCGCGCTCCTGCCAGACCTCGATGGCGCGGAACGCGTCGCGCAGGCGGCTCCGCTCCATCGACGACAGGTCGGAGAGCGAGACGAGGTTCGACGGGGGGCGCCCCTCCGAGATCGCCTGGATCTGGACCCGGAGCCGGACGCGCAGCAGGAACCGGTAGGCCTCGGAGAGCGTCTCGCAGGTGTCCTGCTCGATGAGCCCCGCGGCGACGGCGGCCCGGACCCGATCGAGCGTGTTGGAGGTGCGCGAGGCCGCCTCGAGGCCGTACACGCGCGCGAGGAACACGATCGGGCTGATCCCCTTGAGCTTCATGTCGAACCGTGACGACTCGCTGCGGAGCCTGAGCCCGAGCCCGCCCGGCGGCCGGAAGGTGACCGCGCTCTTCGCCATCGCCGAGAGGAAGGTGCGCGCGGCGGCCGCCCGCGCCGTCACCGCGCGCAGGCGCGACACGTCGAGGTGGCCGTGCACCGCGCGGAAGTCGAAGAAGATCGACGCCTCGAGGAGCGCCTGCGGCGTCGGCTTCTCGAGCCACCCCCGGAAGCGCTCCTCCCAGCCGTCGAGGCTCCCGAGCCAGTTCGTCGACATGTAGCCGCCCGGGCAGCGGGGGAAGCCGGCGGCGACGAGATTGGCGATCGCCTTCTCCGCGAGCGCGCCGAAGTACTCGCGCGCGCCGGGGGCGTCCTCTCCCCACACGAGGGCGTTGTCCTGGTCGGTCAGGACCATCTGCTCCATGCGGCCCTCGGAGCCGAACACCAGCCACGCGTACGGGGTGGGCGGCGGCCCGAGGTCCGCCTCGGCCCAGCGCAGGATCCGGGTGATGAGCGTGTCGTTGAGGCGCGCGACGAAGCCGCCGATGACCGTCGGCTCGAGCCCGCCGTTGAACAGGGACGACGCCATCTCCGCGACCTTCTCGGAGTAGCCGGGGAGCGCGTCGCGGCCTCCGAGCCGCTCCACGCGCTTCATCACCGCGACCGGGCCGGCGGCGGTGCACTTGAGGAGGTCGGTGGAGGAGAGGACCCCGACGATCTCGCCGTTCCGCGTGACGGGCAGGTGGTGGCACCCGGCGTCGAGCAGGATCCGCCACGCCTCGTAGATGGGGCACTCGGCCGAGACCGTCTTCAGCGGCGCGCTGCACACCTCGAGCACCGGGGTCTCCGGGCCCCGCCCGGCCGCGAGCACGCGCCGGCGGAAGTCGCGGTCGGTGACGATGCCGGGCGGATCGGAGTCGACGAGCACCGACGAGACGGAGCGCTCGGCCATCAGCCGCGCGGCCTCCCCGACGTTCGCGTCGCGTCCGACGCGGATCACCGGGCCGCGGACCAGGCTCGAGACGGGCAGGGCGAGGTCGGGCTGGAAGCTCACGACCTGCGAGCGCTCGAGGCTGTTCCGGAGGCGCTCGGCGAGCCCGGAGGCGAAGTGGCCCGCGAACGGCCCGTGCGCGAGGAGCGCCTCGAACTGCTTCTTCGGGAGCCGGTACGCGAGGAGGTCCTCCTCGACCATCACGTCGATCGTCGCCTTGCCCGAGATGAGGGACGTGAAGCCGAAGATCTCCCCCTCCTCGAGCACCTGGAGCGTCTGGGCCTCGCGCTCGAGCCGCACCGCCCCCTTGCGGATGACGTAGAGGTGCTGCGACGGCTCCCCTCCGCGGACGAGGAGGCGCGTGCCCGCCGGGTAGAAGACGATCTCCGAGCGCCCGGGCCGCCTCCTCGAAGGAGACGGCGGGCAGGCCGTCGAACGGCGGCGTCCCTCGCACGAAGGAGATGGGATCCAGCGACGCCATGCGCGAGCGAGAATAGCAGGCCGACCGGGCCGTTCGGCGCCCCGCGCCCTTCGGCCGCGGCCTCGCCTCAGCGGTCCGGCGCGCCCGGCCCGGTGAGCGCCGCGATCGCGGCCGCCACCGCGGCGGCGTCCTCGCCCCCGGCGGCGACGACCTCCGGGGCGAGCGGCGGCTCGTACGGGGTCCCGCTCCCCGGCAGGTCCGGCGCGCCGCCGGCGCGAGCGCGCGCCCAGAGGCCCTTCGGATCGCGCGCCGCGCAGACCTCCGGGGGGACGTCGACGAACACCTCCACGAACCGCGGCGCCCGCGCGCGGACGCGGTCGCGGAACACCCGGCGGTGCGCCGTCGCGGCGACGACCGCCACCAGGCCCTCCTCCGCGAGCGCGAGCGCGAGGTTCCCGAGCGTCTCGTAGAACGCGGCCCGGCCCGCCTCGTCGTAGCCCGGCCGCGGGACGAGCGCGGCCCGCACCGCGTCCCCGTCGAGCACGACCGCCGCGCGCCCCTCCTCCCGGAGCCGGTCGCGCAGGCGGCGCGCGAGGGTGGACTTCCCCGCCGCGGGGAGCCCGGTCACCCACGCCACCGCGCCGCTCGCGCTCACGGTCCGTCCCCGAGCAGCCGGTCCGGCAGGTCGAGCTCGAGCCGGCCGGCGTCGAGCGTCCGCTCCGCGAACCCGAGCAGCAGGTCTCGCGCCGGCGCGCCGAGGCCCGGGTAGAACCGCGGGCTCGCGACGACGAGGGCGCGCCAGGCGAGGAACGGGGGCGCGGTCTCGAGCACCTCCGGGTCGCCCGAGCCGGCGAGGTAGGTGTCCCAGAACCTGCGCCAGAGCGGGCGGAGCCCGCGCGCCCACGCTCCGCGGTGCTCGGACGCGAAGAACACGAAGTTCACCGAGAGCGCCGTCACGTCGTCGGCCGGGTCGCCGCAGCCTCCGCGGGAGGCGTCGAGGAGGGTGAACGCGACGCCGTCGCCGGGCCGGAACACGACGTTGAACGGGTGGAAATCGCCGTGGGTTCGCGCGAGCCGGCGCGCGAGGCCGCGCAGCCGCCAGCGCCACGCGAGGCAGCGCTCCTCGAGCGCGCGCAGGCGGCCCGGTGGGGCGGCCGGCGTGTCCGGCGGGTAGCCGTCGACCATCCCGAAGATCCCCTCGCCGTGCCCGAGCAGGTCGCGCAGCGCGCGGCGCCAGACGGGCGGGGCGTCGAGCCGGTCCGCGTGCAGCCGGACGAGGTACGAGGCGAGGGCCTCGACGCGCGCGAGGTCGAGCGCGGTCGCGACCCCGTCCCGCGCCACGCGACGGAGGTCCTCCGCGTAGAGCGAGCCGTCCACCCAGTCCGTCACGAGGTACGGCTCGCCGGCGCCCCGCAGCGACACGAGCGAGCCGTCCGGGCGGAGCGCCCCGACGTCGAGCGCGCGGACGTGCTCCGGCGTGCGATTGAACAGGTCCCACGCGACGAGCGCCTCGTCCATCCGGTCGGAGACCCGGTCGTGCCCGAACTCGTTCGCCGCCTGCGTGCGGAAGACGAGCGCGCGCGTCGCGCCCGCGCCGTCGCGGAGGGTCACCCGGAGCGGCTCGCCGTACCCGAGCGCCTTCTCCTCGTCCGCCCCGGCCGCGTCCGGCCGCAGCGGCTCGACCGAGAGGACCGTCGCGCCGGGGAACAGCGACTCGGCGAGCGCGGCGAGGGCGGCGCGGTCCGCGGGCAAGGGGCACCTCCCCGGAGGATACGCCGTCCACCCGAGGAGGAGCGGCGGGCCGACGGGGGGCGCGGGGGCGAAGGGTGCGGCGCGGCGCCGCCCCGGGCCGGCTGCGTACGCGGGCTTGAGCCGGCGCGACCGTGCAGGTAAAGAGCGCTCGTGCCGCTCGCCGTGATCCCGTGGTTCGAGCTGCCGAGCGTCTCGCTCGGCCCCCTGAAGGTCCAGTCGTTCGGAGTGCTCTCCGCGCTCGGGATCCTGTGGGCCACCATCCTGAGCCAGCGGGCGGCGCGCCAGCTCGGGAAGGACCCGCAGGTCGTCGTCGACTTCGCGGTCGTCGGGGTGCTCGCGGGCGTCGCCGGCGGACACCTCGTGCACCTGCTCTTCTACCACCCGGAGGAGCTCCAGGAGCCGTGGCGGATCCTGCAGGTCTGGGAGGGGCTCTCCTCGATGGGCGGGCTCCTCGGCGGGGTGCTCGCCGCGATCGTGTGGTTCCGCGTGAAGCGGATCTCGCTGCGCGAGTACGGCGACGCGTTCGCGCTCGGGATCGCGCCGGGGTGGGGCGTCGCGCGGATCGGCTGCTTCACCGTGCACGACCACCCGGGCGTCCTGACCGACTTCCCGCTCGCGGTCCGGTTCGCGGACGGCCCGCGGCACGATCTGGGGTTCTACGAGGCGATCGTCCTCCTCTCCGTCGGCGCGGTGCTCTGGGCCCTCCACCGCCGCGGCGCGCTGCGCGGCCAGCTCCTCGCCGTGCTCGCCGTCGCGTACGGGGTGAGCCGCTTCCTCCTCGACTTCCTCCGCGCGCGCGACGTCGCCTACGCGGACGCCCGCCACCTCGGGCTCACCTTCGCGCAGTACACCGCCGTCGCGCTCGTCGTGTGGGGTGGGCTCGCCCTCGCGCGCGCCCGCCCGCCCGACTTCGCGCCCCCCGGGCCCGGGTGATAGAAGTGGCGGGTGCGCGCGATCGTGCCCGTAGGCGCCTTCGGGCCCGATCCGGCGGCCGATGCCGAGGCGCGCCTCCGGCAGACGGTCGCCGAGGTGACCCGGCTCGACGCGGAGCTCGAGGCCCTCTCCGACGCGCTCGCCGAGTTCTCGCGCCGCTGGGAGCGCGCGGTCGGCGACGCCTTCGCCGAGCTCGGCGCCGCGGAGCGGCTGGTCTCGCGGCTGCAGGCGCTCGAGGGCGCCCTCCTGGAGCTCGCGGCGGCGCTCGCGGACGGGGGGCCCGGTCCCGCGCGCCGCGGGCGCAGGCGGCGGCGATCCCGCAGGCCCGGTCCGTCGCCGGGCCCGGGCGGGGAGGACGGCGCCTCGACCGCGCCCGAGGAGCCTCCGGAGGACGTGCTCCCGGACGAGCTCGCGCTGAAGCGGCTCTACCGCCGGCTCGCGCGGGTCCTCCACCCGGATCTCGCCCGCGACGAGGGCGATCGGGCCCGCCTCGGCGAGCTGATGGCGCGCGCGAACGGGGCCTACGAGAAGGGCGATCTCACCGCGCTCGAGGTGATGGCGGAGAAGATCGGGGCGGGCGAGCCGCCGGGCGAGCTCTCGCCCGAGGAGCGCCGCGCGCACCTCGAGCGCCGCACGGCGACGCTCGCGCGGATCGCCGCCTCGCTCGCGCGCGAGCGCGACCGGCTGCTGCGGAGCGACACCCACCGGCTCCTCGACGAGGCGCGCCGCCGCGAGGCCGCGGGCGAGGACTTCGTCGCGGCGAGCCGCGCGGAGCTCGCGGAGGAGGCGGACGCGGCGTACGCGGACGCGCTCGCGCGGCTCTCGCGTCTTTCGAACGCCGCGCGCGAGCTCGCGCGCGCGAGGAGCAAGGCCATGAAGCAGCTCGAGAAGCGCGGCCCGACGGGAGCTCGCCGGGCGTTCGATCCGCTCCAGGAGACGGAGCTCGTCCGCCTCGGCGCGGTCCGGCTCGAGCGGAGCCGGGCGACCGCGGAGGCGCGCGAGCTCGCCCGCACCCTCGAGGCGCGCGCCGCGGCGGCGCCGGCGGAGGTCGCGCTCACGCTCCTCGCGTTCTTCGCGGAGGACGCGGGCGGGAGGCCGCCGGACGCGCTCGCCTCCGCGGAGGGGTGGTCGGTCCGCTGGGACCGGCTCCGCCGGGCGTGGCCGGGCGTTCCCGATCTCGCGCGGTCGCTCGCGCGGCTCCCGCGCTGGCTCGCCCTCGGCGCCCGCACGCAGGGCGACGACGTCTCGGCCGGCGTCCAGCTCGTGGAGGCGGAGCTCGCCGCCGGCGTCCGCATCGCCCTCGAGCGCGCCGCGGTGGGGCGGATCGCGCGCGAGGTCCTCGCGGCGCTCGGTCCCGAGGTCGCCTGCGACGCGTGCGGCGCCGCCGGCCCGGGGCTCCACCTGCTCCGGACCCGTGGCCTCGACGAGCTGAACGGGATCGTCTGCCCAGCGTGCGGAGCGATCGTCCGGAGCTACTGGCGTTACGGGGAGGCCGACGGCCTCGAGGCGCTCGCGCCGCACGCGCTCCGGCTCGGGCTCGTCGCGGAGGCGACCGCGCAGCTCGCCGGTACGGCGATCGGCTTCCAGATGCTCCCCGCGGAGCGCGCGGGCCTGACGGCCGCGCAGCTCCGGCGGCGCTTCGTCGAGCTCTACCTCGCGCCGTACGAAGTGGAGCTCCCGCCCGCCGCCGTCGGCCTCGCGGCGGGCAGGACGGAGCTCGGTCCGTCCGCGCGCCTCGCGCCGGGGGACCGGCTGCGGATCACCCTCGCGGCGGGCGCGGGGCTCACGGCGGAGGAGCTGGTGGAGCACCTCCGGGCGCGGATCGAGCGCCGGTTCAGGCCCTAGGGAGGCCCCGCCCGACCCGCTGCCCCCCCGCGGGGTGCACGCTCGGGGGCGGCACGACGGCGATCCAGGGCTTACATCGAGTCTTGACGGCGGTCATTTCCGCCGAGGAGGCTCCATGAAGCGCGCGTCGCTCGCCCTGCTCACGCTCTCCTTCGTCGCCGCGTCTGCGTGGTCGCTGTCCGCGCTCGTCGGAGCGGCGTCCCCCTCCGCGTTCGCCTCGCCGCCGGACGTGCGCACCATCGGGTGCGAGCTGGACCGCTCCGAGGCGCCGCCCGACGTCGACGCGCGCGCGCTCCCGCCCGGTCACCCGCCGATCCCCGGGCAGCGCCAGCTGCCGCCGGGCCATCCGCCGATCTCCTCGGGCGACCCTCGCCTTCCGTCGGGCCACCCCCAGCTCCCTCCGGGCCCGCCCGCGCCGCTCTTCGACGCGCCGGTGCTCCTGACGATCTGACGGCGGACGACTCTCAAGTCCCCGGCGGAGGCGCCTCCGGAGCGCGCGCTTCCGTCCCGGACGGCGCCGGCCAGATCCGCGCGACGCGGACGACGCGCGGCGACGCGTCCACGACCTCGATCTCGGTGCCGTCGGGCGCGCGCAGCCGCGCGCCGCGCTCGGGCACCGAGCCCGCGAGCGCGATGCAGAGGCCGGCGACCGTCGTGTAGCCGTCGCCCTCCGGGAGGTCGAGCTCGAGCGCGCGGTTCACCTCCCGGATCGGGGCGTCGCCTCGCACGAGCGCGGCGCCGCCGGGCTCCGGCTCGAACAGCGCCTGCGGCTGCTCCTGCTCGCCGACGATGTCCCCCACGAGCTCCTCCACGAGGTCCTCGAGCGTGAGCAGGCCCGCGACCCCGCCGTGCTCGTCGACGACGACCGCGATCTGCGTGCGGCGGCGCTGCATCTCCCGCAGCACCTTCACGGCCTTCGCGGTCACGGGGACGAACAGCACCGGCCGGACGAGGTCCTCGAGCACGAGGAGCTGCTTCTCCCACGCCATCGCCGCGAGATCCTTCGCGACGACGTAGCCGACGATGTCGTCGAGCGTGCCGTCGTAGACGGGCATCCGCGAACGTCCCTCCTCGAGGAGCAGCCGCTTCAGGTCCTCGGGCGAGGCGCCGCGCGGCAGCGCCACGACCCGGCTGCGCGGGACCATCACGTCCCCGGCGGTCAGGTCGCGGAACGCGAGCGCGCGCGACGCGATCTCCGCGGTGGGGGCGTCGAGCGCGCCCGCCTTGCCGGCCTCCTCCACGAGCTGCTCGATCTCCTCGACCGAGAGCCGCGCCTCGCTGAACGTCGTCCGGTCGCCGAACGGGCGGAGGATGAGGTTCGACGCCGCCGTGAGCAGCCAGACCACCGGGCGGGCGACGTTCGACAGGGCGAGGAGCGGGCGCGAGACGGCGAGCGCGTACCGCTCCGCGGAGCGCAGGGCGATCGACTTCGGGACCAGCTCTCCGAGGACGAGCGTCAGGAAGGAGACGAGCGCGACCACGATCCCGAGCGCCACGGCCTCCGCGTGCTCGCCGATCCACGGAGCGCGGGAGAGGTACGGGGCGACCTGGCGGGCGACGGAGGCGCCGCCGAAGGCCGCGGCGGTGGCGCCGACGATGGTGATGCCGACCTGGACCGTGGCGAGGAACCGCTCGGGGTGGTCCCGCAGCCCCTTCACCGCGCGCGCGGCGGCGCGGCCCTCCTCGACCAGCTGGGCGAGCCGGGTCTTCCGGAGCGAGATGATCGCGATCTCGGCGCCCGCGAAGACTCCGTTCGCGAGGACGAGCACGAGGATGATCGCGAGCTCGACGAGGATCTCGTTCAGGCCGGGTCCCTCCGCGCCGTGCGCAACACGGCACCCCAGGACCGAATACCACCGGACGGGGCGCCTTGCCGCGACCCCTCGGGTTTCACGGTGGGGGACTCCCGCCCGCGCGGGGGGCGACTTAGCTGAGTGTCCCCCGACGAGATTCACTCTTAACGCGGAGCGTCACATGGCGATCGAGACGGCGGTGAGCGGCCAGGGCGGAGCGGTGCGAGCCTTGCCGGCGGCCGCCGGCTCGGCGGAGCGGCTGCGGTTCTTCCTGCAGTGGGCGGTGCTCGCGCCGTCGCGGCACAACACCCAGCCGTGGGTCTTCGAGATCGAGGACGACGAGCTGCGGGTGTACGCGGACACCTCCCGCACGCTGCCGGTCGCGGACCCGGACGGGCGCCAGCTCCTCATGAGCTGCGGCGCCGCCCTCGTGAACCTGCGGCTCGCGGCCGCGCACTTCGGGCACGCGTCGTCGGTCGAGCTCATCTCCGGCCACCGGCGCGACGGCCTGCTCGCCCGCGTCCGGCTCGAGGAGCGGAGCGCGTCCACGCCCGAGGCCGAGGAGATGTTCCGCGCGATCCCGCGCCGGAGGACGAACCGGCTGCCGCTCGACGGTCGAGAGCCGCCCGAGGGGCTCGTGACGACCCTCCTGCGCGAGGCGCGGAGCGAGGGCGCCTCGCTCCGGCCGGTCGAGGAGCACCAGCGCCGCGTCGTCGCGGACCTGATCGGCGAGGGCGACGACCTGGCCTGGTCGTCGTCACGGTTCCGCGGCGAGCTCGCCGGGTGGGCCCGCACGAACCGCAGCGCGCGGCGGGACGGGCTGCCGGGCTACGCGCTCGGGATGAGCGACGCCGCGTCGCTCGTCCACCCGCTCCTCCTCCGCCTGCAGAACACGGCGCGCGCGGAGTCCGACCGCGACCGCCGCCGCGCGCTCGGGAGCAGGGCGCTGCTCGTCCTCTCGACTCCGCGTGACGGGAAGCTCGAGTGGCTCCAGGCGGGCGAGGCGCTGCAGCGCGTCCTGCTCCGCGCGACGGCGGCCGGCCTGTTCGCCTCGTACTTCGTGCAGCCGATCGAGACCCCTCCGCTGCGGCGCCGGCTCGCCGAGGCCATCGGCGACCCGGGCGCGCCGCAGGTCATGTTCAGGCTCGGCTACGGGCTCGAGCCGCGGCCGACGCCGAGGCGCGCGGTCGAGGAGGTGCTGCGCCGGATGGAGCACGTGTCGCGGCGGTCCGCCGCGCTCGTGGTGCAGCCCCAGGCCGCGCCGCGGCTCGAGGCTCGACGCGGCGAGCGCGCGCCGCCGGTGGAGGTGCGCCCCGCGCGCCGGGGTGGAGCGCCCGCGCCCCGAGGCGTAGGCGCGCCCAGCCGCCTCAGCCCGGGAGCAGCCGGAAGAGGCGGGTGACCTCGCGCGCGCGGAACGCGTGCAGCGGGTCGTCCGCGTCCGTGGCCCGCGGATGCGACGGCCGCGCCTCGCGCACGTCCGCGACCCGGAGGCCCGCCCGCGCGGCGAGCGCCGCGACGTGGTCCGGCGGCCGCAGCCCGAGCAGCTCGGCGAGATCCGAGAGCACGACCCAGGCCTCCCCGCCGGGCGCGAGCCGCGCCGGCAGCCCGAGGACGAGGGCCTGGAGGAACGCGCCGCCGGGGTCGTAGACCGCGCGCTCGAGCGGCGTGCGCGCCGCGTCCGGCAGCCAGGGCGGGTTCGAGACGACGAGGTCGAACCGGCCCTCGGGGAAGAGGTCGGCGACCCCGAGCTCCACCGCCGCGGAGAGCGCGAGCCGCTCCGCGTTCTCCCGCGCGCAGGCGATCGCCCGCGGCTCGACGTCCGTCGCGACCACCCGCGCGCCGGCCCGGGCGAGGACGAACGCGAGGACGCCCGTGCCGGTGCCGAGGTCGAGCGCGCGCTTCCCCGCGACCGGCCACTCGCGCGCCGCCGCCGCGACGAGGTCGACGTACTCGCCGCGGACGGGGGCGTAGACGCCGAAGTGAGGGTGGACGCGCGCCTCCAGCGCGGGCACGAGGACTCCCTTGCGCCGCCACTCGTGCGCCCCGATCATCCCGAGGACGTCGCGCAGCGGCAGGACGCCCGGCAGCGCCGCGTCGGGGCCGAGCGCCTCCCCGAGCGCGGCGGCGACGTCCGGAGCGTGACGGAGCGGGATCCGGAGCCCCTCCTCGACCGGGACGAGCACCCGCCCGAGCACGTCGTGCTCGCGGCGCCGTCGCTCCCGCTCCGCCCGGTAGAGACCCGCGGGGTCGCGCGCGGACGGGGGGCGGCCGGCGAGCCTGCGCGACATCGCCGCGAGCAGCTGGCGCGCGTTGCGAAAATCCCCGCTGTAGACGAGCGCTTCGCCGCCGCGCGCCCGTGCGAGCGCGGCGGCGGCGGTGGTCCGGTCGTCGGCCTCGCCGACCCGCTTCGGGGCCGGAGAGGACGGCGACAGCCAGGAGGCGCTGCGCTCCGCGCTCCCGGCTCGCCACCGGACCTCGGCGCTCACCGCGCCACCGCCCTGCGGCGCCGTTCCGCGGGTCGCGTCCACGCTGGCGCGTTATCTATCGGAGAGCATGGCATCGCAGCATGGACCCGAGGTCCCGGCGCCCAGCGTACCCAACCTGGCGTTCGTCGAGGATCTCTACTACGCGTGGCTCGCCGATCGGGAGTCGGTCGGGGAGCCCTGGCGCCGGTACTTCGAGAGCCTCCCGCCCACGCCGGGGGCCGCCCCGGCGCCCGAGGCGTTCCCGCCCCGCCGGCCGGACGGGGTCGCGGCGCCCGGCGCCGCGACCGGCGCCGGCGCCGATCCCGCGTTCCAGTCCAAGGTCGAGCGGCTCGTCACCGCCTACCGCGAGTACGGCCACCTCCGCGCCGACCTCGACCCGCTCCGGCTCACGCAGCGAGCGGAGCGGCTGTCGCTCGGCGCGTTCGGCCTGGCGGACGCCGATCTCGACCGCCGCTGCGCCTCCGCGGACGGGCAGCGCGAGACCCTGCGCGAGCTCGTCGCGCGGCTCGAGGAGACGTACTGCCGGACGATCGGGGTCGAGGTCGCGCACATGCACGACGCCGACCTGCGCAACTGGCTCGAGCAGCGGATGGAGCGGACGCGGAACCGCTGCCCGCTCCCGCCGGACGCGCGGCGGCGGCTCCTCGAGAAGGTGGTCGAGGCCGAGACGCTCGAGCAGTTCCTGGCGACGCGCTTCCTCGGGGCGAAGCGCTTCAGCATCGAGGGGGCCGAGGGGCTGCTGCCGCTGTTCGAGCTGCTCCTCGACCGCGCGGTCGGGCACGGCGTCCGCAACGTCGTCATCGGCATGGCCCACCGCGGCCGGCTGAACGTCCTCGCGAACGTCGTCGGCAAGCCGCTCCGCGACATCTTCGCCGAGTTCCGGGACGCCGCCATCGTGAACGCCGGCGGCGGCGACGTGAAGTACCACCTCGGCTACTCCTCGGACCGCGAGACGCCGGACGGCGTGCTCGTCCACCTGTCGCTCTCGTTCAACCCGAGCCACCTCGAGTGGATCGACACCGTCGTGCAGGGGCGCGTCCGCGCGAAGCAGGACCGGTACGCCGACGGCGACCGCGTCCGGAGCGTCCCGGTGCTCGTGCACGGCGACGCGGCCTTCGCCGGCCAGGGGATCGTCGCCGAGTCGCTCCAGATGTCCGAGCTCGAGGCGTACGCGGTCGGCGGGACGATCCACGTCATCGTGAACAACCAGGTGGGGTTCACGACCTCGCCCCACGACGCCCGCTCGACGACGTACTGCACCGGGCCCGCGCGGATGCTCCAGATCCCGATCATCCACGTGAACGGCGAGGACCTCGAGGCCGTCGCGCAGGCGGTCCTCCTCGCGGTCGACTTCCGCCAGCGCTTCCACAAGGACGTGGTCATCGACCTGTGGACGTACCGGCGCCACGGCCACAACGAGGGCGACGAGCCGTCGTTCACGCAGCCGGTCATGTACCGCGCCATCGCGCGCAAGCCGACGCTGAAGCAGGGGTACGCGGAGCAGCTCGTGCGCGAGGGGGTCGTCGCCCCCGCGGACGTCGACGCGATGACCGCCCGGTACCGCGCCCGCCTCGAGGAGGCGCTCCGCGACTCGGCGGCGCACGCGGTGCACGCCGGCACGCAGCCCGCGGGCGGGTTCTGGCGGGCCTACCGGGGCGGCGCGTTCGGGAAGGGGGCGGAGGCGCCGACGGCGGTCGCGGCCGAGGAGCTCCGCGTCGTCGGCGAGACGCTCGTCCACGTGCCGCAGGGGTTCCGCGTCCACCCGAAGCTCGCGAAGGTGCTCGAGGGGCGCGCGGAGATGGTCCGCGGCGCGCGCCCGCTCGACTGGGGCATGGCGGAGGCGCTCGCCCTCGGCGCGCTGGCGTGGGAGGGCACGCGGATCCGCCTCGTCGGGCAGGACGTGCGCCGCGGGACGTTCAGCCACCGCCACGCGGTCATGTACGACCAGGAGCGCGGCACCCCCTACGCGCCGCTCTCGCACCTGCGCGGCGGCCAGGGACCGGTCGAGATCAGGGACAGCCTCCTGTCCGAGGCGGGCGCGCTCGGGTTCGAGTACGGCTACTCGCTCGAGCTGCCGGAGGCGCTCGTAATCTGGGAGGCGCAGTTCGGCGACTTCGTGAACGCGGCCCAGGTCGTCATCGACCAGTTCCTCTCGTCGGGCGAGGCGAAGTGGAACCGGCTCTCCGGGCTCGTGCTGCTCCTCCCGCACGGCATGGAGGGCCAGGGCCCGGAGCACTCGTCCGCCCGGCTCGAGCGGTTCCTCGAGCTGTCGGTGGACGACAACTGGCGCGTGGCGAACCTGACCACGCCCGCGAACTACTTCCACGCGCTCCGGCGGCAGGTGGTGTCCCCGTGGCGCAAGCCGCTCGTCGTCATGTCCCCGAAGAGCCTGCTGCGGCACCCGCAGGCGACCTCGGCGCTCGACGAGCTCGTGCAGGGGCGCTTCCGGCCGCTGATCGCGGACGCCGCCGACCCGGAAGAGACGACCCGCGTCGTGCTCTGCTCGGGCAAGCTCTACTACGAGCTCGCGGCGGGACGGCAGGCGCGAGGGGCGAGGCACGTCGCGCTCGTCCGCCTCGAGCAGCTCTACCCGATCGCCGTGGACGAGCTGCTCGCGGTCCTGTCGAGGTTCCGGCCGGGCGTCGAGCTGGTCTGGGCTCAGGAGGAGCCGGAGAACATGGGCGCGTGGGACTCGATCGAGGCTCGCCTCTCGCCGCGCCTTCCCGGCCCGCTGCAGCTCGTGGCGCGCCCACCCTCGGCGAGCCCCGCGGCCGGATCCGCGACGCGCCACAAGCTCGAGCAGGAGCAGCTCGTGCGCGAGGCGCTCGGCGAGCCCGTGTCGCGGCTCGCGCGCGGCGGCGCGCGCGTCCTGCAGCAGCCCTAGGAGCGCCGGCATGGCCATCCCGCTCAAGGTGCCGTCGCTGGGAGAGTCGGTGACGCAGGCGACGGTCGGGACGTGGCTCAAGAAGGAGGGCGATCCGGTCCAGACCGACGAGCCGATCGTGGAGGTCGAGAGCGAGAAGGCGACGGTCGCGCTCCCGGCGCCGGCGGCCGGGATCCTGCGGCGCGTCCTGAAGCAGACCGGCGACACGGTGGCGATCGGAGAGGTCGTCGGCGAGCTGGAGGAGGGCGCGAGGCGCAGGCGCAGGCGGCGTCCCCCGCCGGCTCGGGGCCGGTGCCCGGGGGCGTGGTCCCCGCCGCGAAGGGGAACGGGGCTCCCCGCCCGCCCGCTCCCGCGGCCGCTCCCGCTCCCGCTCCCGCAGCAGCGCCCGCAGCCGCGGCGCCGCCGCCGTCGGCCGCCCGGACCGCCACCCGCGCGCCGCCCTCGGCGCGCCGGCTCATGGCGGAGCACGGGGTCTCCGCGGAGGGGGTGCACGGCTCCGGACCGGGTGGCCAGGTCCGCAAGGAGGACGTGCTCCGCGCGCTCGAGACGCCGCGGGCCGAGCCGGCGGAGGCGCGCGCCCCCGCTCCGGCCCCCGGCGCCCGGCCCCCGGGAGCGGGTCGTCCCGATGACGGCGCTCCGCCGGACGGTGGCGCGGCGGCTCGTCGAGGCCCAGCACACCGCCGCGATCCTGACCACCTTCAACGAGGTGGACATGTCCCGCGTCCTCGCGGTCCGCGAGCGGCACGGCGAGGCGTTCCACGCGAAGCACGGCGTGAAGCTCGGCTTCACCTCCTTCTTCGTGAAGGCGTCGGTCGAGGCGCTGCGCGCCTTCCCGACCGTGAACGCCGAGGTCCGCGGGACCGACGTCGTCTACAAGGACCACTACGACGTCGGCGTGGCGGTCGGGGGCGGGAAGGGGCTCGTCGTCCCGGTGATCCGCGACGCCGACGCGCTCTCGTTCGCCGAGATCGAGAAGGCGGTCGGGGAGCTCGCGCGCCGCGCGCGCGAGAACCGCATCACCATGGACGACCTCGCGGGCGGCACGTTCACCATCTCGAACGGCGGGATCTACGGCTCCCTCCTCTCCACGCCGATCCTGAACCCGCCGCAGTCCGGGATCCTCGGGCTCCACAAGATCGAGAAGCGCGCCGTGGTGGGCGCCGGCGACCAGGTGGTGGTGCGGCCCATGATGTACGTCGCGCTCTCCTACGATCACCGGATCGTGGACGGCCGGGAGGCGGTGTCCTTCCTCGTCCGCGTGAAGGAGGCCATCGAGGATCCGGAGCGGCTGCTCCTCGAGGTCTGAAGCCGGTGGGGGTCCTCGAGGCGCTGGGCTACGGTCCATTCTTCGACGAGCAGCTCTCGACCGCGGAGCGCGCCGCGCTCCGGCCCGGCCGCGCCGTCGCCGACCGGGGCCGGCGGCTGCTGGTGCGCTTCGAGGACGGAGAGAAGCTCGTGACGCTGCCGGGGCGGCTCCGGGCGCGCGGCGAGGGCGCGCCGGTCGTCGGCGACTTCGTGCTCGCCCCACCGGGCGACGAGCCCGCGGTCGCGCGCGTGCTCGCGCGCCGCTCGCGCCTGTCGCGCGGGGTCGCCGGCCGCACGAGCGGGGAGCAGGTCCTCGCCGCGAACGTGGACCTCGTGTTCCTCGTCCACGCGGTGGACGCCGGGGTGAAGCCGCGCCGGATCGAGCGGACGCTCGCGGCGGTCCGCGGCTGCGGCGCCGACGCGGTCGTGCTCCTCGCGAAGGTGGACCTGCTCGACCTCGCGGAGGACCGTGAGGCCGTGCTCGACGAGGCGCGGGCCGCCGCGGGGGCGGCGCCGGTGCTCGCGGTGTCGGCCGCGAAGGGCGAGGGGGTCGGCACGGTCCGCGCGATGCTCGCGGCGGGCCGGACCGGCGTCTTCATCGGCGCCTCGGGGGCCGGGAAGTCCACGCTCGTGAACGCGCTCGTCGGCGCGGAGGTGCAGGAGACGGCGGAGGTCCGCCCGTGGGACGCCCGCGGTCGCCACATGACGACCGGCCGGCGCCTGTTCCTCCTCGAGGGAGGCGGCGCGGTGATCGACGGCCCCGGGATCCGCGAGCTGAAGCTGTGGGACCCGCAGGCGCTCGAGGGGGCCTTCGAGGACGTCGCGGCGGTCGCCGCCGCGTGCCGGTTCCGCGACTGCCGTCACGCCGACGAGCCCGGGTGCGCCGTGCGCGTCGGCCGTCGAGGAGGGCCGCCTCGACCCGGATCGCCTCCACAGCCTGCGCAAGCTCGAGGCGGAGGCCCGCGGGACGGCGGCCCGCCGGACCGCGCAGCCGCAGGCGACGCCCGACTCGAAGGCGCGCTGGCGCGCCATCGCGCGCGAGCGGCGGCGCCTCCGGCGGGACGACGACCACGAGTAGCCGGGCGGCGCGGCGCCTGCTCGCGCCCCCGGGAGGCCCGCAGCGCGCCGGACCGCCCGTGCGCGGCGCGGCCGAGCGTGGATACGTTCTCGCGGTGACGCGGCAAGCGCTCTTCGGGCGTCTCGCGCTCTGGGTCTCGCAGGCGACCGGCTCCCCGGGCTCGTTCGTGCTCGCGCTCGCCACGGTCCTCGCGTGGGCGCTGACGGGGCCGCTCTTCGGCTGGAGCGACAGCTGGCAGCTCGTCATCAACACCGGGACGACCATCGTCACGTTCCTCATGGTCTTCCTCATCCAGGCCACGCAGAACCGCGAGACGCGCGCGCTCCACCTCAAGGTGGACGAGCTCATCCGCACGCAGAAGCACGCGCGCAACAGCTTCGCGGACCTCGAGCACGCGACCGACGAGGAGCTCGCGGGCCTCGAGGCGGAGTTCCGGAAGGTCCGCGCGCGCGCCGAGGCGCGCGCCCTCGCGAAGGCGTCGTCGCCCTCGGCCCACTGAGCGCGGTCAGCCGAGCCGCGCCGAGAGCCAGCGCGCGGCGTCGGCGAGCGACTCCCGGGTGACGAAGTGGCCGGCGTCGTGCTCCCGGTAGACGAGGCGGGGACCGAGCAGCGGCGCGAGGAAGTCGCGGATCTCGCGCCCGCGCTCGACCGGCAGGACGTCGTCGTGCACCCCGTGCAGCACGAGCGCGTCGAGCCCGGAGAGCGCGTCGGTCGGCGCGAGGCGTCCCCGCAGGTCGGGGAGGAGGCGCCCGGAGTGGAGGACGACGCCGCGGACGAGGTCCGGGCGCGAGACCGCGACCGCGAGCGCCATCGCCGCGCCCTGGCTGAAGCCGAGGAGGAACGTGCGCGCCGGGTCCGTGGCGTGGCGGGCGACGAGGTCGGGGAGGAGCGCGCAGAGCGCGGCGCGGCTCTCCTCCGCCTCGGCGAGGTCGTAGGCCGGCGGGGAGGTGGACCAGTCGATCGCGAACCAGGCGTGCCCCATCCCCTGCGCCTCGTGCGGCGCGCGCAGCGAGACGCACAGGAGCCGCGGGTCGAGCCCGTCGGCGAGCGGCAGGAGGTCGTGCTCGTCCGCGCCGACGCCGTGGAGGAGGACGAGGAGCGGCGGTCGGGCCGCCGGGGCGGCGGGCGCGCGGGTGACGTAGGAGAGGGCCACCCGCGATCTGTAGCGCGCCTCGCCCGGCCGGTCACGTGGCGGCGCGCCGGCCCGCTCCTCGCCGACCTGCGCGAGGAGGTCGAGCGCGTCGCGCACCGCGTGTCCCCCGAGGTCGTTGTTGAAGTAGACGAACACGTCCCGGCCGCGCGCGCGCGAGGCGAGGTAGCTCTCCGCGAACGGGCGGAGCGCGGCCGCGCCGTACCGCCCGGTGTACCGGCCCGTGGTCCCGTGGAACCGGACGTAGCGGAAGCCGCCGGTGGGCCTCGGGACCCGCCGCTCCACGGCGTCGTGCTCGCAGAAGGCGGCGCCGTGAGCGTCGAGCACGTCGCACGTCTCGTCCGAGTACCAGTCCGGATCGCGGAACTCGACCGCATGCCGCCCGGCGGGGAGGCGCGCGAGGAAGCGGTCGAGGCGCGGCAGGTCGGGCTTCAGCTGCGGGGGCAGCTGCCACAGCACGGGCCCGAGCTTCGCGCCGAGCCGCGCGACCGGGCGGAAGAAGCGGCGGAGCCCCGCCCCGGCGTCGAGGAGGCGCTTCATGTGCGTCAGGTACCGGCTCCCCTTCACCGCGAAGGTGAAGCCCGGCGGCACGGCGTCGCGCCAGCGCTCGACCGCCGCGGGAGAGGGCAGCCGGTAGAACGTCGCGTTCAGCTCGACGGTGTCGAAGACGGCGGCGTACCGGTCGAGCCAGCGCCGCTGGGCGAGGCCCTCCGGGTAGAGGACCCCTCGCCAGTGCCGGTACTGGTACCCGCTCGTGCCGATCCGGATCCGCGCCACCTCTCGAATCTGCGCCCCGGATCGAGCGGCCGCCGCCATCTGCACTATCGAAAGGAGCGCCGCCGGCCGCGCTTCGCGGTCGCGGTCGCGGTCGAGGTCGAGGTCGAGGTCGAGGTCGCGGTCGAGGTCGCGGTCGCGATCGGCCGCTCCCGGACCACCTCCTCCGGCCGCTTGTCCTCGCGGAGCCCCTGGAACGACGGGTGCCTGATCTTCCCGTCCGAGGTCCACTCCGTGAACGCGACCTCGCACACCAGCTCCGGTCGGACCCAGCGCGCGTCCTTGCCGAGCCGGCCCGCCGGGCGCGGGGTGAACGGACACTCGCGCGCGGCCATCCCCTCGAGGCGCGCGCGCAGCGCCCGGGCCTGCGCGTTCGTGAAGCCGGTCCCGACCTTCCCGGCGAAGCGGAGCACGCCGCCCTCGTGCGCGCCGACGAGCAGCGCGCCGATGCCGTCGCGGGCGGCGCCCTCCGGCTCGGTGAAGCCGCCGATCACGAGCTCCTGGCGGAGGATGCACTTCGTCTTCACCCAGGCCGCGTTCCGCCCGGGGCGGTACGGCTGGTCCGCGCGCTTCGAGACGATCCCCTCGAGCCCGAGCCGGCACGCCTCGCGGAACACCGCCGGGCCTCCTCCCTCGACGTGCGGCGCGTACCGGACGATCCCGCGGCCGCCGCGGAGGAGCGCCTCGAGCGCCGCCTTGCGCTCGACGAGCGGCCGGCGCGAGAGGTCCTGCCCGTCGAGGTGGAGCAGGTCGAAGACGAAGTAGGCGAGGTGCGGCCGCGCACCGGACGAGAAGGCGTTCTGGAGCGCCTGGAAGCTCGATCGCCCGTCGGGCAGGAGGGCGGCGACCTCGCCGTCGAGGAGCGCGCTGCGGACCGGAAGCGCCTCGACCGCGGCGGCGACCTCCGGGAGCTGCGAGGTCCAGCTCTTCCCGCTCCGGCTCCACAGCGTCGCGCGACCGCCCTCCACGGCGGCGCCGATCCGGTAGCCGTCGTACTTCACCTCGTGCAGCCAGGCGTCGCCCTCCGGCGCCTCCGAGACGAGCAGGGCGAGCTGAGGGCGGAACGCCGGGACGGGCGCGCGGGCGGCCACCTCGACAACCTCTTCGCGGCCGGGCGGCGCCGCAACGGCGGGCGGCCGAGCAGGCGGCCGCGACGCTCAGCGCCGCCGGGGCGCCGGCGGCGTCGCGGTGCGCGGGTCCTCCGGCCAGGCGTGCCGCGGATACCGGCGCGACAGCTCGCGCCGGAGGGCGGGGTAGTGGCGGTCCCAGAACCCGGCGAGGTCGGTCGTCACCTGCACCGCGCGCTGGTTCGGGGCGAGCAGGTGCAGCACGAGCGGGACGCGGCCGCCCGCGATCGCGGGTCCGCTCGCCATCCCGAAGAAGTCCTGCAGCCGGCTCTCCGCCCACGGCGGCTTGCCCGCCTCGTAGTGGATCCGGGTGCTCCGGCCGCCCGGGAGCGTGACGCGGTCGGGCGCGAGCCGCTCGAGCGCGGCGCGGGCCCGGGCGTCGAGCCGGGCGAGGAGCGCGCCCGGGAGATCCGCCTCGCGCAGCTCCGCGAACGACCGCCGTCCCGTGCACAGGTCCCGGAGGGCGGCGGCGAGGTCGGCCTCCGAGGGGGGCGCGAGGCCCGCGTCCGGCGCGTGCGCGGCGGCGAACGCGAGCCGCGCCAGGATCCGGTCCACCGTCCCCGCGTCCGCGAACGTCCGGGCGCCGCGGGCGAGCGCCTCCGCGGCGAGCCGGGCCGCGACCTGCTCCGGATCGGGGCGGGCGGCGCGGACCTCCTCGAGCACGAGGTTCTCGTAGAGGAGCCGCTCCGTCGCCTCGACCCGCTCGGCCTGCGCGTTCCACGAGAGCGCGTCCTCGTAGCGGAGCCGCTCGGGGAAGAGGTCGAGCAGCATCTCCTGGGTGACGGCGCTCGCGATCCGGACCCGCGCCTCGCCGCCGCGGCCCTGCGGGGAACGGCGGTCGCCGCGCCGCTCCTCCGCGTCCACCGCGACGAGGAGGGCCGCCTCGCGGACGACGCTCGCGGGGTCGAGCCGCGCGCTGCCGCCTCCCGCGAGGACGACCTCGTCCGAGCCGGGCGCACGCCGGCGCGCGACGCGGTCCGGGTAGGCGGCGAGGATTGCGATGAGCAGGGCCTGCTCGCGCGGGGTCGGGGTCGGCGGTCGGGGTCGAGGTCGAGCGCGCGATCTCCCTCGCCACCCGCTGCAGCTGCCGCCGGCTCCGCTCGACCGCCTGCGCGGCGCCGGGCGAGACGCCCATCCGCCGCAGCCGCTCCGGGGCGAACCGCGCGCGCGCCGCCTCCTCGAACACCTGCGCGAGCTCGAGCAGGTCCGACGGGCCGGTCGCGGGCAGCGCGACGCCCTCGAGCGCGCGCCGCTCACGCAGGTCGCGCTCGCCGAGCAGCGCCGCGACGAGGGCCCCCTCGTCGGCGGCGCCGCGCCGGGCCGCCTCGACGACGAGCCGGCCCGCCCGCGGGTGTCCGGGCACGCGCAGGACCCCGCGGCCCACGTCCGTCGGCGCGCCCGCCTCGGTGATCGCCCCGAGCCGGAGGAGCAGCGCTCGCGCGGCGTCGAGCGCCGCGGCGGGGGGCGCCTCGAACCACTCGAACCCTTCGAGCGCCCCCAGCGCCGCGAGCGAGAGGAGCGCCTCGGCGAGGTCCTCCCGCATCACCTCCGGCACGTCGAACTCCGGGCGCGCGTCGTGATCGTGCCGGGTGTAGAGGCGGAGCGCCCGGCCCGGGCGCGTCCGGCCGGCGCGCCCGGCGCGCTGGGCCGCGGACGCGCGCGAGATCTTCTGGAGCTCGAGCGTCGGCAGGCCCGACCAGGGCGAGTGCGACGCGACGCGCGCGAGCCCCGAGTCCACCACCGCCACGACCCCCTCGATCGTGACCGACGTCTCCGCCACGTTCGTCGAGAGGATCACCTTCGGCCGCGCGCCCGGCGACACCGCGCGGTCCTGCTCGTCGGGCGGGAGATCGCCGTGCAGCGGCACCACGTCCACGCCCGCGCGGTCCGCCCAGTCCGCGAGCGCCTCCCGCGACCGGCGGATCTCCGCCGCGCCCGGCAGGAACACGAGGACGTCGCCCGGGACCTCCTCCCGGCGCAGGCGCCGCACCGCGCGCGCGACGAGGTCCTCGAGCCGGTCCTGCCGCGCCGCGTCCTCCGGCGAGAGGTGCTCGACGGCGACCTCGAAGCGCCGCCCCTCGGACCGGAGCGACCGGGCGCCGAGGTAGCGGGCCACGGGCGCGGCGTCGAGGGTCGCCGACATCGCGACGAGCTTCAGGTCGGGGCGCGAGGTGCGCTGGAGGCGCCGCAGCAGCGCGAGCGCGAGATCGCCCTGCAGGTGGCGCTCGTGGAACTCGTCGAGCACGACCGCGCCGACGCCGGGGAGCGAGGGCGCCGCGAGCAGCCGGCGCGTGAGGAGCCCCTCGGTCACGTAGCGGATCCGCGTCCGGGGCCCCGCGACCTCCTCGAACCGCACCTGCCAGCCGACCGTCTCGCCCGGGCGCTCTCCCAGCTCCTCCGCCACGCGGCGCGCCGCGAGCCGCGCGGCGAGCCGGCGCGGCTCGAGCACCACCACCTCGCCTCCGCCGGCGAGGCCGGCCTCGTGCAGCGCGCGCGGGACGCGGGTCGTCTTCCCGGCTCCGGGGGGCGCCTCGACGACCGCGCAGGCCCCGGCGCGGAGCGCCGCCACGAGGTCGGGCAGGAGCGGGTCGATCGGGAGGGGCTCCAGGGGCACCGCCGCGTTCTACTTCATCGCGGCGGAAGGAGCACCCGGACGCGGGAGCTCGCTGCGAGTCGCGCAGGACGGATCGGCGCGAAGAGGTAGCGTGGGGCGGCGGTCGCGCGGTAGGAGCGGAGACGAGATGAGGCTCGACGACGACGATCGCACGAACGTCGAGGACCGGCGCGGCGCGTTCACGGGCCGGGGCGGGGCGAAGCTCGGGATCGGCGGAATGCTCGTGCTCGCGGTCCTGAGCGTCGTCTTCAAGCAGGACCTGTTCGCGCTCCTCGGGACCTCGCCGCTGCAGGGCTCGACGGAGGCCTCCCCCGGCCAGGTCGCCGATCGGCGGGGCGCCGAGGCGGACCTCGAGCGGACCGCGGTCGCCTCCTTCAACGACGCGCAGCGCGTGTGGGGGCGCGCGGTGGACGGCTACCGCCCGGCGAAGCTCGTCCTCTTCTGGGACGAGATCCGGTCCGGCTGCGGGGACGCGGCCGCCGAGATGGGCCCCTTCTACTGCCCGGCGGACGATCGGGTGTACATCGACCTCGGCTTCTACCGCGAGCTCGCCGCCCGGTTCGGGGCCCCGGGCGCGTTCGCGCAGGCGTATGTCGTCGCGCACGAGGTCGGCCACCACGTCCAGAACCAGCTCGGCATCGCGGCGAAGGTGCGGGCCGCGCAAGGCCGCGACCCGAGCCGGCGCAACGCGCTCTCGGTCCTGATGGAGCTGCAAGCCGACTGCCTGGCGGGGGCGTGGGCGAAGGCGGCCCGCGAGCGCGGGCTGCTCGACCCGGGGGACCTCGAGCAGGGGCTCGCCGCAGCCGCCGCGGTGGGCGACGACCGGATCCAGCAGGCGACGGGCGGGCGCGTGAGCCCGGAGTCGTTCACGCACGGCTCGGCGGCGCAGCGCACCCGCTGGTTCCGCGCCGGCTTCGAGGCGGGGACCGTCGCCGCCTGCGACACGTTCGGCGGCGCGCGGTAGCCCCTCGGCCAGGTCGCGCGGGAGCCGCCGGACCGGGGGGCTTCGCGGCGGGTCGCCGCCTCGGCTACGCGGGCACCGGCGCGGGCGGCGTCGCGGCCGCGACGACGAGCCGGAGCTTCTCGCCGCCGTCCTCCACCTCGACCCGGACCGTCCCGCCGCCCTGCAGCTCGCCGAACAGGATCTTCTCCGCGAGCGGCTTCTTGATCTCGTTCTGGATGAGCCGCGACATCGGCCGCGCGCCCATCTTCCGGTCGAACCCGCGCTCCGCGAGCCAGCCGCGGCCCTCGGCGCTCAGCTCGATCCGCACCTTCTTCTCGGCGAGCTGGATCTCGAGCTCGCGGACGAGCTTGTCGACCACCTTCAGGATCACCTCGGGCGGGAGCGACTCGAACGAGACCCAGGCGTCGAGCCGGTTGCGGAACTCGGGGCTGAAGGCGCGCTCGATGGCGTTCTTCGCGTTCCCCGGCTCCGAGAGGTCCGAGCCGAACCCCACGCGCCGGGCCGACAGCTCCTGCGCGCCGGCGTTCGTCGTCATGATGAGGATGACGTGCCGGAAGTCGGCCTTCCGACCGTTGTTGTCGGTGAGCGTCGCGTGGTCCATCACCTGGAGGAGCAGGTTGTAGACGTCGGGGTGGGCCTTCTCGATCTCGTCGAGCAGGAGCACGGCGTAGGGCGTCTTGCGGATCGCGTCGGTGAGCAGCCCGCCCTGGTCGAACCCGACGTACCCCGGCGGCGCGCCGATGAGGCGCGAGACCGTGTGCTTCTCCTGGTACTCGGTCATGTCGAAGCGGAGGAACTCGACGCCGAGGATGCGCGCGAGCTGCTTCGCGAGCTCGGTCTTCCCGACGCCGGTGGGCCCGGAGAACAGGAAGTTGCCGATGGGCCGCTCGGGCGACCCGAGCCCGGACCGGGAGAGCTTGATCGCCGAGGCGATCGCCTCGATCGCGGAGTCCTGGCCGAAGATCACCTTCCGCAGCTCGGGCTGGAGGCTCCGCAGCGCGGTCTGGTCGTCCGCCGAGACGGTGCGCTCGGGGATCTTCGCGATCTTCGCGACCACGCGCTCGACGTCGCGGCTCGTGATCCGGTGGCGGCGGTGCTCCTCCGACCGCATCCGATCGCGGGCGCCGGCCTCGTCGAGGACGTCGATCGCCTTGTCCGGGAGCTGCCGGTCGTTGATGTGCTTCGCGGAGAGCTCGGCCGCCGCGCGGAGGGAGGCGGGCGTGTAGACGACCCCGTGGTGCTCCTCGTAGACCTTCTTCAGCCCGCGGAGGATCTTGACCGTGTCCTCCACCGTCGGCTCGTGGATCTCGATCTTCTGGAAGCGCCGGGCGAGCGCGTGGTCGCGCTCGAAGGTCGCCTTGTAGTCCTGGAACGTCGTGGAGCCGATGCAGCGGAGCTCGCCGGAGGCGAGGCCCGGCTTGAGCAGGTTCGACGCGTCCATCGACGAGCCGGTGGTGGCGCCCGCGCCGACGATGGTGTGGATCTCGTCGATGAACAGGATCGCGTGGGGGGTCTTCTTCACCCCCTGGATCACGCCCTTCAGCCGCTGCTCGAACTCGCCGCGGAACTTCGTGCCCGCGAGGAGCGCGCCCATGTCGAGCGAGTAGATCGCCGCCTTCTCGAGGATGGTCGGGACCTTCTTCTGGTGGATCCGCAGCGCCAGCCCCTCGACGATCGCCGTCTTCCCGACGCCGGGGTCGCCGACGAGCACCGGGTTGTTCTTCCGGCGCCGGCAGAGCACCTGCACCATCCGCTCGACCTCGAGGTCGCGCCCGATGAGCGGGTCGATGAGCCCCTGCGCCGCGCGCTCGACCAGGTTCACGGTGAACGTCTTGAAGGGGTCCTTCACCGGCCGCGGAGCGCCGTCCTCGCCGGGCTCCTCCCCCGGCTCGCCGTCCTCGCCGCCGTCCTTGCCGATGCCGTGCGAGATGTACTGGAGGATGTCGAGGCGGCGGACGCCCTGCTTCTCGAGGAGGTAGACCGCGTGCGAGCCGCGCTCGCGGGTGATGGCGACGAGGACGTCGCCGGCGTTCAGCTCGGTGCGTCCGGAGCCCTGCACGTGCCACGCGGCCCGCTGGAGCACGCGCTGGAACGCCGCGGTCTGCTCCGGGTCCTGCGTGGACGACAGCGACTCCAGCGTCCGGTCGAGGTACTCCTCGAGCTCGCGCTCGAGCGCCTTGAGATCGGCCCCGCAGGCGAGCAGCACCTCGGACGCCACCTTGTCCTTCGTCATCGCGTGGAGCAGGTGCTCCAGCGTCACGTACTCGTGCCGCCGCTTGCGGGCCTCGCCCACCGCGCTCTGAAGGGTCTGCTGCAGCTCCTTGGACACCGTCACCATCGACTCTCCGCTACTCCGGCTCGAGCGTGACGAGGAGCGGGTACTCGGCCTCCCGCGCCAGCTCCATCGTCTTCTGCGCCTTCGTCTCCGCTATGTCGCGGGGATAGATACCCGCGACGCCGACGCCGTGCATGTGAACGTTCAGCATGATCCGGTGGGCGCTCTCCGGAGCGTGGTTGAAGACGTTCATCAGCACCCAGTCCACGAACTCCTGCGTCGTGAAGTCGTCGTTGTGGAGGAGCACCTTGAAGAGCGGCGGCCGCCGCGTCTCCTTCTCCTGCTTCGTCTTCGGGACGGCGACGGTCGTGTCGCCGTCCCGCCGGTGGGGCCCCGCCATGTCGAGCCCATTGTAAGCGGATGCGGTGACGGTGGCGCGCCGCCCGCCACCCCCGAGGGGCCCCACCGCGGCGGACGGCCGCCCGGCGGGACGCCTGCCCGTCACGCCGCCCCGGCCGCGGCTCGGAGGAGCAGGCCGTCGCGCGCCTGCCGCGCCGGCGGAGGGGTCAGGTCCCGACGGTGACCTTCCGGACGCCGCGCCGCTCGAGCCAGCGCGCGATGCGCTCGCGCTGGTCGCCCTGCAGGACGAGCGCGCCGTCCTCGACCGCGCCCCCGCACCCGAGCGCACGCTTCGCCTCGTCGAGCCAGGACTCGAGCGCCGCCGGCGGGAGCGCGAGCTTCTCGACCACCGTCGCGTCCTTCCCGCCCCGCCCCTTGCGCTCGATCCGGACGACCGCGCGTGCGGGCGCCGCGAGGGGCGCCGGCGTCGCGGCCGCGGCGGGCGGCGGCGCGGGCGCCGTCCAGCCCTCCGGCAGCCGCTCCCGGAGCTTCGCGAACGGATCGTGGAACGGGCGCTCCGGCGCGCTCGGGCCCTCGCCGGAGGGGCGCTTCTTCCCCATGCGCCCCATCCTAAGCTGCGCCATACTCCCGCGGCGACCGCTCCGTCCCGGAGCGTCCAGAACCTCCCGAGGCCCCGCACATGAGACTCCGTCACGCCCTGCTCGCCCTCGCCCTCGTCGCGCTGTCCTCCACGGCCCGCGCCGCCGATCCCGGCGCCGACTTCGCCGAGAAGGCCGCGAAGGAGAAGGGCGCCGTGAAGACCGCCTCCGGGCTGGTCTACCGCTCGCTCCAGGAAGGGACGGGCGAGAAGCCCTCCACCTCGAGCACCGTGAAGGTGAACTACAAGGGCACGTTCGTGGACGGGAAGGTCTTCGACGCGTCCGAGCGCCACGGCGGCCCGGCGACGTTCCCGCTGAACCGGGTGATCCCGTGCTGGACCGAGGGCGTCGCGCTCATGAAGGTCGGCGGCAAGGCCCGGCTCGTCTGTCCGCCCGCGATCGCGTACGGCGCGCGCGGCGCCCCCGGCGCCGTCCCGCCGAACTCGACGCTCGTCTTCGAGGTCGAGCTGCTCGGGATCGTGAAGTAGCGCCGCTCACGGGCCGGTGGGCGCCCCGAGGTCCCACCGGCCCCGCAGCGTGGGCGCCTCGAGCGCCGCCGCGACGCGCTCGAGGAAGACCCGGCGCGAGATCTCGCGCGCGCCGAGCGACACGAGGTGCTCGGTCCGGACCTGGCAGTCCACGAGCGCGATCCCCTTCGTCGCGAGCCACTCCACCGCGCGCACGAAGGCGACCTTCGACGCGTCGCGCGCGTCCGCGAACATCGACTCGCCGAAGAACGCCGCGCCGAGCGAGACGCCGTAGAGCCCGCCCGCGAGCCGCGCCCCCTCCCACGCCTCGAAGGAGTGCGCGAGGCCGAGCCGGTGGAGCTCGACGTACGCGGCGATCATCTCCGCGGTGATCCAGGTCCCGCGCTGCCCCGGGCGATCCGACTGCGAGCAGCGCCGGATGACCTGCTCGAAGGCGGCGTCCGCGGTCACCCGGTACGTCCCGCGCCGGATCGTCCGCGCGAGCGAGCGCGAGACGTGCAGGTCGGGCGGATCGAGCACGAGGCGCGGATCGGGCGACCACCACAGGATCGGGCTCTGGTCGTCGTACCAGGGGAAGATCCCCTCCGAGTAGGCGGCGACGAGCCGCGCCGGCGAGAGGTCCCCGCCGACGGCGAGGAGCCCGTCCGGCTCGGCGAGCGCCGGGTTCGGGAAGGCGACCGCGCGCCCGAGGCGGAAGATCGGCACCCCCGCAGTCTAGAGGCACGAGCCCCTCTCCGCGCGCATCCCGCGCGCACGGCCGGGCGCGTCGTTCCAAGGTGGGGTCCCCGGAGAGGGCGCACCTCCGGACGTCCAGAACTGTGGGTGAACGGACGTCGGCCCGCGGGCCCGCCGGCCCCGCGCGGCCGGGATATGTGCGCCTCGCCCCTTCCGAGACCTACCGCCGGGCGCGCGTGTCCGACAATTTACGCCCCCAGCGGCGCGGCTCCGGCGTGCGCAGGAGGGCGACTTGAGGATTCCGGCGACCCAGCTCCTGCGCGACGGGGGCGCACGACGGCCATGAGCGCACTGTTCACCCCGAAGGCGAACGCGATCTTCCGCACGGTCCTCGTCGTCCTCGCCGCGGGCGCGGGAGGGACCGTCGCGGCGCTGATGACGTACCCGCGGATCCCCTACGGCACCGGGCAGCAGGACCAGGTGCAGCAGCCGGTCCAGTTCGATCACCGCCACCACGTGGTCGACGACCTCATCGACTGCAAGTACTGCCACCAGACCGTGGACCGGGCCCCGAGCGCCGGGCTGCCGCCGACCGGCGTCTGCCTCAACTGCCACTCGCAGGTGTGGAACAAGTCGCGCCTGCTCGACCTCGTCCGCTCGAGCTGGTTCTCCGGCCAGCCCATCCCGTGGGTTCGCGTCCACCAGCTGCCGGACTTCGTCTACTTCAACCACTCGATCCACGTGAACAAGGGCGTCGGCTGCGTCGAGTGCCACGGCCGCGTGGACCAGATGGCCGCGATCGAGCAGGTCCAGCCGCTCAACATGGGCTGGTGCCTCGACTGTCACCGGAACCCGTACTCGCGCCTCCGCCCGCCGGAGGAGGTCACGAACATGCAGTGGAAGCCCGAGGGCGACCCCGTCGAGCTCGGGAAGCAGCTGGCCAAGAAGTACGACGTCAAACCACGGACGAGCTGCTACACATGCCATCGCTAGGCCTCCCCATCTACGGACAGAAGAGCAGCCTCGGGGCGCGGCGCTGGCGCACGCTCGAGGAGCTCGAGCGCGGCGCCGCGGACGCGAAGGACGAGTTCCCGGAGGGCGCCGCCGAGGCGCCGGAGGGGCTCTCGCGCCGCAACTTCCTGCAGGTCCTCGGAGCCTCCGCCGCCCTCGCCGGCCTCGGCGCCTGCAAGCCGCCGCGGGAGAGCGTCGTCCCGTACGTCCGGCAGCCGCCGTCGGTCACGCCGTCGATCCCGTCCTCCTACGCGACCGCGATCGCCCGCGACGGCTACGCCGTCGGCGTCGTGGTGACGAGCTGGGAGGGCCGCCCGACGAAGGTGGAGGGCAACCGCCAGCACCCGGCGAGCCGCGGCGGGTCGGACGCGATCCTCCAGGCCGTGCCGCTCGACCTCTACGACCCCGCCCGCCTCTCCGGCTTCACCGGGAAGGGGAGGACCTTCGGGACCGCGGGGCTCCTCGCCGAGCTCGCCACGATCGCGCGGGAGCACGTGGCGGACGGCGGCGCGCGGCTCCGCTTCCTCGTCGAGCCGACCACCTCGCCCACGCTCGGCGAGCTGCGCCGGCGCATCCTGGCGCGGTTCCCGAAGGCGCGGTTCGACACCTGGTCCGCGACCGCCGACGACGCGGCGCGGGCCGGCGCGGCGCTCGCCTTCGGGCGGCCGCTCGAGCCGACGCTCCGCCTCGCCGACGCGGACGTCATCCTCTCCCTCGACGCGGACCTCCTCGCGCACGACGGCGAGCCCCTGCGCCAGGCGGCGGAGTTCGCGGCGCGGCGCGAGCCGCCGCGGCTCGTCCCCGGATCTCCTCCGCCCCGCGAAGCGGGGCTGGGGAGGGGGATGAACCGGCTGTACGTCGCGGAGCCGTCGTACACGATCACCGGCGGCATGGCCGACCACCGCTTCCGGATGCGCGGGGCGGAGGTCGCGGGGTTCGCGCGGGCGGTCGCGGCCGAGCTCGCCGCGCGCCACGGGCTCCCGCAGCTCGCGCCGCTCGGCGCGCCGGCGGAGGGGGAGCGCGCGAAGGCGGCGGCCGCGGTCGCCAAGGACCTCGCCGGATCGCGCGGACGGTCGGTGGTCGTCGCCGGGCTGCGCCAGCCGCCCGCCGTCCACGCCCTCGCCGCGGCGGTCAACGACGCGCTCGGGAACGTGGGCAAGACCGTCGTCTTCCGCCCGAGCCCGCTCGTCGACTCCGAGCCGGGGTCGGGGCGCCTGGCCCGGCTCGCCCAGGAGATGGAGGCCGGCCAGGTCGAGACCCTGGTGGTGACCGCCTGGAACCCGCTGTACACCGCGCCCGCCGACGTCGACCTGCGCCGCGCGTTCCGCAAGGTCCCGCGCTCGATCGTCCTCGCGCTCAGGGACGACGAGACGGTGCGCGGCGCGACGATGCGGCTCGCCGCCAGCCATCCCTTCGAGGCCTGGGGCGATCTCCGCGCGCGCGACGGCACCGTCTCGGTCGTCCAGCCGCTCGTCGCCCCGCTCCACGAGACGATCACCGAGGTGGAGCTCCTCGCGGCGTTCGTGGACGACGTGGCCCGGGGCGGCTGGAAGATCGTCCGCGACGGCTGGCGCGCGCGCGCCGGCTTCGGCCCGCCGCCCCCGTCCGCCGTCGGGACCGCGGGCTCGACGAGCCCTCCGGACACGAACAAGGCGCTCAAGCTCGACCCCTTCGATCGCCGCTGGGACGAGTGGCTCGCGGCCGGTGTCGCCGCGGGCGCGATCGCGGGCGAGGCGCCGAGGGTCGACGTCGCCCGGGTCGCGCAGGCGATCCGCGCGCTCCCCGCGCCGGCCGCCGGCCTCGAGGCGGGCTTCGCGCCCGACTACAAGGTGCACGACGGCCGCTGGCTCGAGAACGCCTGGCTCCTCGAGTGGCCTCACCCCGTCACGAAGCTGACCTGGGACGCCGCCGCGATGCTCTCGCCCGCCACGGCGAAGCGCCTCGGCCTCTCGACCGGCGACGTCGCGACGCTCGCCCTGGGCGGCCGCCGGGTGGACGCGCCGGTGGTGGTCGTGCCGGGCCACGCGGACGACGCCGTCACGCTGCCGCTCGGGTACGGGCAGCCCTCGGCGGGCGCCGTCGGCAAGGCCGGCGTCCAGTTCGACGCGTACGCGCTGCGCACCGCCGGCGCCCCGTGGTTCGCGGGCGGCCTCGAGGTGAAGCCCGCCGGCCGCAAGGTCGAGCTCGGGATCACGCAGGGGCACTTCTCGACGGAGGGCCGGGCGATCGCGCTCTCGATGGACGCGGGCGAGCTGCCGCACGCGAAGAAGGAGCTCGACGAGCACCGCGGCGAGCCCGACGACGATCCTGAAGCCGGTGGACTACTCCCAGCAGGAGTACCGCTGGGGCATGGCGATCGACCTGAACCGCTGCGTCGGCTGCGGCGCGTGCACCCTCGCCTGCCAGGCGGAGAACAACATCCCGGTCGTCGGGAAGGAGGCCGTGCTCCGCAGCCGCGAGATGCACTGGCTCCGCGTGGACCGCTACTTCACCGGCACCGCCGAGGACCCCTCCTCGGTCTCGCAGCCGCTCGCCTGCGTGCACTGCGAGGCGGCCCCCTGCGAGTACGTCTGCCCCGTCAACGCCACCGTCCACTCCGACGAGGGGCTGAACGAGATGGTCTACAACCGGTGCGTCGGGACCCGGTACTGCTCGAACAACTGCCCGTACAAGGTCCGCCGGTTCAACTGGTTCGACTACCGCGGCGAGGTCGCGCCGACCCTCAAGATGCTGATGAACCCGGACGTCACCGTGCGCGCCCGCGGCGTCATGGAGAAGTGCACGTACTGCACGCAGCGGATCGAGCGCACCCGCGTCGGGGCGCGGAACGCCGGGCGGAAGATCGGCCCCGACGAGGTGGTCCCCGCGTGCGCGCAGGCGTGCCCCGCGGAGGCGATCGTCTTCGGCAACCTGAACGACGCGACCTCGGCCGTCTCCCGCAAGCACGCGGACGCGCGCCGCTACGACCTCCTGCACGAGCTCGGGACGCGCCCGCGGACCGCCTACCTCGTGAAGCTTCGGAACCCGAACCCCGAGCTCGCATGAGCACGACCGCCCCGAAGACGATCTCCGGCGATCCCCTCGAGAGCGCCCCCGTCCTGGTCGGTCGCCCGGACGACCGCGCGCTCACCGAGAGCCTGCTGCGGCCGGTGCTCGAGCCCACGCGGAAGGGCTGGGCGCGCTGCTCCTCCTGCTGATGGGCGGGATGGGCTTCTGGGTCATCTGCCTGTACCAGACGGTCTTCGTCGGCATCGGCGTCTGGGGGAACAACATCCCGGTCGCGTGGGCCTTCGACATCACGAACTTCGTCTGGTGGATCGGCATCGGGCACGCCGGCACGCTCATCAGCGCGATCCTCCTCCTCTTCCAGCAGCGGTGGCGGACGTCGATCAACCGGTTCGCCGAGGCGATGACGCTCTTCGCCGTCGCGATGGCCGGCATGTACCCGATCATCCACCTCGGGCGGCCGTGGCTCTTCTGGTGGCTCATCCCGTACCCGGCGACGACGCAGCTCTGGCCGAACTTCAAGAGCGCGCTCCCCTGGGACGTCTTCGCGATCTCGACCTACGCCACGGTGTCGTTCCTGTTCTGGTACACGGGGCTCATCCCGGACCTCGCGACGCTCCGCGACGCGGCGAGGGACCGGACCCGCCGCGTGGTGTACGGGATCATGTCGTTCGGCTGGCGCGGCTCGGCCCGGCACTGGCAGCACTGGCGCATCGGGTACCTGCTCCTCGCCGGGCTCTCGACGCCGCTCGTCGTCTCCGTCCACACCATCGTGTCCTTCGACTTCGCCATCTCGCAGCTGCCGGGCTGGCACACGACCATCTTCCCGCCGTACTTCGTCGCGGGCGCCATCTTCAGCGGCTTCGCGATGGTGCTCACGCTCATGATCCCGGCGCGCAGGGCGTTCCGGTTCGAGCACGTCGTCACCCTCCGCCACCTCGACAACATGGCGAAGGTCATCCTCGCGACCGGCCTCATGGTCTCGTACGGCTACGTGATGGAGTGGTTCATCGCCTGGTACTCGGGGAACTCGAACGAGTGGTTCGCGTTCACGAACCGGCTCCTCGGCCGCTACCAGCTCGTCTTCGTGATGCAGATGTTCTGCAACGTCGTGGCGCCGCAGATCCTCTGGATCCCGCGGGCGCGCACGAACATCCTCGTGCTGTTCTGCGTCTCCATCCTCGTGAACATCGGGATGTGGGCGGAGCGGTTCGTCATCATCGCGGTGTCGCTCACGCGGGACTTCGTCCCGTCGTCGTGGGCGAACTACACGCCGACGTGGGTGGACTGGGGGCTGCTGTTCGGCTCGATGGCCACCTTCGGCGTGCTGTTCATGCTGTTCCTCCGGTTCATCCCGGCGATCCCGATCTCCGAGGTGAAGGAGCTCCGCAAGGAGCTCGACCACGAGGACCACCACGCGGCCGCCGCGAGGGCCGCCGGCGCGGAGGGCGCATGAGGAGCTGCGTCGTCGCCGAGTTCACGGAGGAGCCCGCGCTGCTCGAGGCCGCCCGCACGCTCCGCGCCCAGGGCGTCGAGGGGCTCGACCTCCACTCGCCGTACCCGCTCCACGGCGCGGAGGAGGCGCTCGGGCTCCGGCGCTCGACCGTGCCGCTCATGACCCTCGTCGCGGGCGTCGTCGGCGGGGTCTCCGGCTACCTCCTGCAGTGGTGGACGGTGGGGGTGGCCTGGCCCCTCAACGTCGGGAACCGGCCGCCGCACAGCCCTCCCGCGTTCATCCCGGTCACCTTCGAGCTCAGCGTGCTGTTCGCCTCGCTCGCGATCTTCCTCGGCCTCCTGTTCGCCTACTTCCGCTTCCCGCGCGTCCACCACCCGGTGTTCGAGGTGGAGCAGTTCCGCTCCGCGAGCATCGACGGCCTGTGGCTCTCCGCCTCCGTCGGCCGGACCGAGGCGGACGGGGTCGCGGCGGAGCTGCGGCGGCTCGGCGCCCGCACGGTCTCGATCGTGCCGGAGGGCCGCTAGATGAGGGCCCGGCTCGCGCTCCTCCCGGTCGCGCTCGCGCTCGCGGGCTGCCCCCGGCTCGACCCGATGAACCAGCAGCAGAAGGTCCAGGCCTACCAGCCGAGCACGTACTACCCGGACGGCCTCGGGATGCGCGCGCCGCCGGAGGGGACCGTGCCGTACGGCCCGCTGCCGCCGCTCGAGGTGGTGACCGGGCTCGGGCCCGACGGCCTGGGCGTCCCGGTCTCGCCCGTCGCGGTGGACGCGAAGCTGCTCGCCCGCGGGCGCGCTCGCTTCGAGACCACCTGCGCGACGTGCCACGGCCTCCTCGGCGACGGCGAGAGCCAGGTCGCGATCAACATGTCGCTCAGGCGACCGCCCTCGCTCCACGCGTACCGGGACGTCCCCGACGGTCACATCTACCGGGTCATCCAGGAAGGCTTCGGGCTCATGCCCTCGTACGCCGTGGAGCTGAGCGTGGAGGACCGCTGGGCGGTCGTCGCCTACGTGCGGGCGCTCCAGCTCAGCCAGTACGCGACCGTGGACCAGGTCCCCCCGGACGTCCGCCAGAAGCTCGAGCAGGAGGGGCGATGAAGCTCACCGCATGGGAGGGCGGCGGGCGCGCCCGCAACCTCGCCGGCGCGATCGGCGCGGGCGGCCTCGCGCTGACGCTCCTCGGCGGGATCGTCGGCGACCCGCGCCGGGTCCTCTTCGCCTACGTCGTCGCCTTCGTGTACTGGCTCGGGCTCGTGCTCGGCGTGCTCATCCTGCTCGGCGCGCTCCACGCCTCGAACGCGAAGTGGTCGGTGGTGCTGCGGCGGTTCCTCGAGTCGATCCCCGCCGCGCTCCCGGTGTTCGTGGTGCTGTTCCTCCCGATCCTGGTCGGGATGCGGCACCTGTTCCCGTGGGTGGACGTCGGCGCGCTCGACGGCGAGCTGCGCCACCTCGTCGAGCACAAGCTCCCGTACCTGAACGTGCGCTTCTTCGTCGAGCGCGCGGTCCTCTACTTCGTGCTGTGGATCGGGGTCGCGCACGTGCTCCGCACCTGGTCGGTGCGCCAGGACACCGAGGGCGGGTTCACGCTGACGCGCTGGCAGCGCCGGCTCGGCGCGGGGTCGCTGCCGTTCCTCGCGCTCACGATGACCTTCGCGGCCTTCGACTGGATGATGTCGCTCGACCCGCGCTTCTTCTCCACGATCTTCGGCGTGTACTGGTTCGCGGGCAGCTTCATGGGCGCCTTCGCGCTGACGATCATCGCGGCGGCGGCGACCCGCGACGATCCGAACCAGTTCGGCGCGTACCTGAACCTCGAGCACTTCCACTCGCTCGGGAAGTTCCTCCTCGCCTTCGTGGCGTTCTGGGCCTACATCGCCTTCTCGCAGTTCATGCTCATCTGGATCGCGAACATCCCGGAGGAGGTGCCCTGGTACGTCCTCCGCATCAACGGCGGCTGGTTCTGGGTGGGCGCGTTCCTCGTGGTGTTCCAGTTCCTCGTCCCGTTCTTCCTGCTGCTCTCGCGCCCGCTGAAGCGCGATCCGCGCCGGCTCGCGGGGCTCGCGGCGTGGCTGCTGCTCGCGCACTGGGTGGACCTCTACTGGGTGATCATGCCGCGGCTCCACGAGGGCGGCCCCCGGCCCGCGCTGTGGGACCTCACCGCCTTCGTGGGCGTGGGCGGCATCGCGATCGCCTTCGCGCTGTTCCGGATGCGCGGCGTCGTCGCCGTGCCGGTCCGCGATCCGTATCTCGCCGACTCGCTGAGGTACCTGCCGCCATGACCGACCCCGGCACCGAGAGCCACGCGGAGCACGGCCCCGGCCACGGGCGGGTCCGCTCGGAGGACGACCGGATCGCCCCGCTCCCCATCATCGCGGTCGGGGTGGGCGCGCTCGTGGTCTTCTTCCTCGCCTCCTTCGTCACGATCTCGTACCTGCGCATGCGCGAGGGCGACCGGCCGCCGCTCCCGGTCCCGCAGGACTTCGGCCAGTCGAAGATCGGCCTCGTCGAGCAGCAGCTGTTCGAGCTCTCCACGCGCGGCGAGCGCGACCGCGCCGCGCGGCAGCAGCGGCTCGGCTCGTACGGCTGGGTGGACCGCAAGGCGGGCGTCGTCCACCTCCCCATCGAGCGCGCGATGGAGCTGTCCGCGCAGGGCGTCCGGCCCCGCGCGTCGGCGCCGCCCCCCTCCACGCGCGAGGCCCAGCCGTGACCCTCCGCCGGACCGCCGCGCTCGCGCTCGCCGCCGTCGCGCTCGCCGCGGCGACGCCCGCCCGCGCGCAGTTCTGGCGGTCGAAGGACCGCGGCGGCGGCGCGCCCGCGAGCGACGTCCCGCCGGTCGCGCTCGAGGACGTGCGCGTCGAGGAGAAGCTCGGGAACCAGCTCCCGCTCGACTCGGTCCTGGAGGACGGGAGCGGCAAGCGCTTCGTGCTGCGCAGCGCGTTCGACGGGCGGCGCCCCGTCGTCCTCGCGCTCGTCTACTACGAGTGCCCGATGCTCTGCGGCCTCATCCTCTCCGGCATGGCGAAGGCGATGCGGGAGAACGGCCTCGAGCTCGGGAAGGACTACCAGGCCGTCACGATCTCGTTCGACCCCGACGAGAAGCCGATCCAGGGCGCCGAGCGGCGGCGCGGGTACCTCCAGTCGATGGGGCGCGTCGACGCGGGGCCGGACTGGCCGTTCCTCGTCGGCCCCGCCGAGACGACGCGCCGGATCGCCGACGCCGCGGGGTTCTACTTCAAGCGCGACCAGGTCTCCGGCGAGTGGGCGCACATGGCGGCGATCTTCGTCCTCACGCCCGACGGGAAGATCTCGCGCTACCTGTACGGCATCGAGTACCCGGGGAAGGACTTCCGCCTCGCCGTGGTCGAGGCCGCCGACGGCAAGGTCGGGACGAGCTTCGACCGGTTCCTCCTCACCTGCTACCGGTACGACCCGGCCTCCCGGAAGTACGAGCCGTACGCGCTCGGGATCGTCCGCGCGGGCGCGCTCGCCGGGCTGCTCGGGCTGGGTGGGCTGATCCTCCGGCTGGTCTGGCGCGAGCGGCGCGCCAAGGCGAGGGGGCAGACGACATGAACGAGCTGCTGCGCAGACTCCTCTTCCTGCCCGAACAGGCGAGCGACTACGCGCGCCGCGTCGACCACCTCCACTACTTCGTCATCATCACCACGATGATCGCGGCGGCGGGGGTGTTCCTCACCGCGCTCGTCTTCTTCATCAAGTACCGCCGTCGCGGGGACGGCGAGCCCACCTCCACGCCGCGGGTGGAGCCGAAGCTCGTCCACGAGGTCGTGTTCGTCGTGGTGCCGCTCGCGTTCTTCCTGCTCTGGTTCGCGATCGGCTTCCCGCAGTTCGTCGATCTGAGTCGCCCGCCCCAGGGCGCGATGGACGTGTACGTGCAGGGGAAGAAGTGGATGTGGAAGTTCGCGTACCCCGGGGGCCCGAGCTCCCTCGACTCGCTGCGCGTCCCGGCCGGCCGGCCGGTGCGCCTCCTCATCACCTCGCGCGACGTCATCCACTCCTTCTTCGTCCCGCAGCTCCGGGTGAAGCAGGACGCGCTCCCCGGCCGCTACACGCAGACCTGGTTCAACGCCGACAAGCCGGGGCGGTACGAGATCTTCTGCGCCGAGTACTGCGGGATGGGCCACTCCGGGATGCTCGGGGAGCTCATCGTCATGCCCGCCGCCGAGTTCGACGACTGGATCGCGCAGCAGCGGCGAGGGCTCGCCTCCGCCGCGGACTCCGCCCCGGTCGCCGGGGAGGGGGTGCGGCCCTCGTCGAGCCTCGTCGAGGAGGGCCGCCGCATCGCCGCGGAGCACGGCTGCCTGAAGTGCCACACGGTGGACGGGACGCGCCACATCGGCCCGACCTGGCGCGAGCTCTACGGCCGGACCGAGAAGCTCGCGACCGGCAAGACCGTCGTGGCGGACGAGGGATACCTCACGAAGTCCATGATGGACCCGGGCGCAGACGTCGTCGCCGGGTACCAGAACGTCATGCCCACCTTCCAGGGAAAGCTGTCGCCGCCCGAGATCGCCGCGATCGTCGAGTACCTGAAGTCGCTCAGCAGCCCGGCGGTCCGCTCCGGGCCCTCGGAGCCCCCGGCCTATGAATCCATCCCCCGCAAGTGACGCCCCGCTCGTGCCGCGGACCTATCTGAACGCCCCGGCCACGGGGCTCAAGTCCTGGCTGCTCACCCAGGACCACAAGCGGATCGGGGTGATGTTCCTCGTCGGGACGACCGTCTCCCTGTTCATCGGCGGGCTCTTCGCGCTCCTCATCCGGATCGAGCTGCTCACGCCCGGGCCGACGATCATGGACGCGATGACGTACAACCGGATGTTCACCCTCCACGGCGTGGTCATGATCTTCCTGTTCATGATCCCCGCCATCCCGAGCGGCTTCGGCAACTTCCTCCTGCCGATCATGCTCGGGGCGAAGGACGTGGCGTTCCCGAAGCTGAACCTGCTCAGCTTCTACCTGTACGTGCTCGGCGCGGTGATCGCGCTGTGGGGCATGCTCCACGGCGGCGCCGACACCGGCTGGACCTTCTACACGCCGTACTCGACGACCACCGTGACGAAGGTCGCGCCCATCCTCCTCGGCGCCTTCGTCCTCGGGTTCTCGTCCATCCTCACCGGCCTCAACTTCATCGTGACGACCCACACGATGCGGGCGCCCGGGATCACCTGGATGCGCGTGCCGCTCTTCGTCTGGTCGATCTACGCCACGAGCGTCATCCAGATCCTGGCGACCCCCGTGCTCGGGATGACCCTGCTCCTCGTGTTCGTCGAGCACACGTTCGGCTGGGGGATCTTCGATCCGGCGCGCGGCGGCGACCCGGTGCTGTTCCAGCACTTCTTCTGGTTCTACTCGCACCCCGCCGTCTACATCATGGTGCTGCCGGCGATGGCGGTGATCTCCGAGGTCGTCTGCACCTTCAGCCACAAGAACATCTTCGGCTACAAGGCGGTCGCGTACTCGTCGCTCGGCATCGCGTTCGTCGGGTTCTTCACCTGGGGCCACCACCTCTTCACGTCCGGGCAGTCGCCCTGGGACGCGGGCGTCTTCGGCATCCTCTCGATGTTCGTCGGCATCTTCACGGCCATCAAGGTCTTCAACTGGACCGCGACCCTGTACAAGGGCTCGATCTCGTTCAAGACGCCGTTCGCCTACTTCATCGGGTTCCTGTTCTTCCTGGTGTTCGGCGGGATGACCGGCGTCGCGCTCGCGACGGTGTCGCTCGACGTCCACTGGCAGGACACCTACTTCGTCGTCGCCCACTTCCACTTCATCATGGTCGGGGGCGTGATGATGGCGTTCCTCGCCGCGCTCCACTACTGGTTCCCGAAGATCACGGGCAAGTCGTACCCGGAGGGCTGGGGGCTCGTCGGCGCGGTGCTCGTGATCCTCGGCTTCAACTTCACGTTCATCCCCCAGTTCCTCCTCGGGAACGAGGGGATGCCGCGGCGCTACTTCTCGTACCCCGAGCGGTTCTGGCCGCTCAACGTCGCCTCCACCGCCGGCGCCTCCGTGCTGGCGGCCGGCCTCCTCCTCATCCTCGTCTACACCCTGATCGCGCTGCGATGGGGCCCGGCGTCCGGCGACAACCCGTGGCGCTCGCGCGGCTACGAGTGGGCGTCCACCTCGCCCCCGCCCCCCGAGAACTTCGAGGAGACGCCGGTCTTCACGCGCGGGCCGCACGAGTACGACGACTCCGCGGAGGCCCTGCCCAACCCGTCCGGTGAGCCGAGACATGCCAGCTGACGCGCACGCCAGCCCCCTCGCGCACCACTTCGAGAGCCTCGAGAAGCAGGGCCACGCCGCCCGGCTCGGGATGTGGCTGTTCCTCGCGACCGAGGTGCTGCTCTTCACGGCGCTGTTCGCGGCGTACGCCGTCTACCGGTTCCTGTTCTCCACCTCCTTCGCCGAGGCGAGCCGGCACATCGAGACCTGGATCGGCGTCGTGAACACGGTCGTCCTCGTCTCGAGCTCGTTCACGGTGGCGATGGGGCTCCACCGCGCCACCCGGGGCGACGGCAAGGGGACGGCGCGCTTCTTCGCGATCTCGGTGCTGCTCGCGCTCGTGTTCCTCGGGTTCAAGGCGATCGAGTACTCGCACCACTTCCAGGAGGGCCAGCTCCCCGGCCGCTTCTACACCTACGCGGGCGTGCAGGGCCCCGGGGCGCAGATCTTCTTCGCGCTCTACTTCCTCATCACCGGGCTGCACGGGATCCACGTCGTCGTGGGCATGACGGTGCTGTCCGTGGTCGCGGTCCGCGCGTGGCGCGGCGCGTTCACCGCGGAGTGGCACATGCCGGTCGAGCTCGCCGGGCTCTACTGGCACCTCGTCGACCTCATCTGGATCTTCGTCTTCCCCCTCATCTACCTGATCTGATCGAGGAGCCGAGGATCATGGCCGACCCGCACGCCACCCACGCCGACCCGTCCGGCGCCCACGGCCACTCGCACGTGGGCCGCTACGCGATCGTCTGGATCGCGCTCCTCGCCCTGACGATCCTGACCTACGGGCTGTCTCGCCTCCACATCCCGGGCGGCTGGGGCGTCGTGGTCGCGCTCACCATCGCGTCGGCGAAGGGCGCGCTCGTCGCGCTGTTCTTCATGCACCTGTGGGATCAGACGGGCCCCAACCGCCTCGTCTTCGTGACGTCGCTCGTCTTCGTCTCGCTCCTGGTCGGGCTCACCCTGCTCGACAACGCGACCCGGTTCCCGCTCGCGAACCCGCCGGGCTCCGAGGGCGCGCTGCCGGCCGGGGGCGCGGACGCGCCGCCGCCCAGGAACCTCGGCGAGCGGCGCTGACCGGCGACGCGGCGTGACCGCCGCGCCCTACGGCTCCTCGGAGAGGAGCCGCTCGTAGGTCGCGAGGTCCTGCGGCGAGAAGCAGCAGAACACGACGCGCTCGACGCTGGTCGGCCCGGAGAGCGCGCGCCGGACCTCCGCGACGGCGATGCGCGTCGCGCGCTCGAGCGGAAACCCGTACGCGCCGGTGGAGATCGCCGGGAACGCGACGGAGCGGAGCCCGCGCTCGGCGGCGAGCCGCAGCGACGCCGCGTAGCAGCTCCCGAGCAGGGCGTCCTCCCCGGCGCCTCCGCCGGACCAGACCGGCCCGACCGCGTGGATCACGTGCCTCGCGAGGAGCCCGTGGCCGCCCGTCACCTTCGCCTCGCCCGTCCGCGCTCCGCCGAGCGTGCGGCACTCGGCGAGGAGCCCGGGGCCGGCCGCCCGGTGGATCGCGCCGTCGACGCCGCCGCCGCCGAGGAGCGTGGCGTTCGCGGCGTTCACGATCGCGTCGACGTCGAGGCGCGTGATGTCGCCCTGAACCAGCGCGACGCGGCCAGCGAGCCAGGTCCGGTCCATGCGAGGGTCGTAGGTCCGCCCCGCGCGCGGCGCAACCGCAGGTCGCGGGCGACCGCCCGGAACCCGGGCTCCCGCGCTCGAGTCCCCTCGCCGGGAGGCGCACGCGCGGCGGGAGGCGCGCGCGCGGCGCGAAGGGACGACGGGGCGAAAACCGCTGGCAGGGCCGCGTGTTGCGCGGGCACGCGTCCACGGGGCGGCCGCCGCACGCTCGGCCGCCGCGCAATTCGTGCACCTTCTGGTGCGCCAAACCCGGGTACGGCGCTTGCTATCCACGCCGCGTCTGATGAAGCGCGACCGGATCATCATCCTCGACCCGAACCCGCTCGACGGAGCCGCGCTCCGCGCGTACCTCTGCGAGGCCGGGTTCGACGCCGTCGAGGCCTCGACTCCCGACGGTGCGTTCGCGCTCGTCCCGAGCTTCCAGCCCGCGGCGATGCTCGTGGACGGCGCGCTCGCCGACGCGAACCCCGCGGCGATCGTGACGCGCCTGCGGGACCTGCGGTCGGACGCCGCGGTCGTCGTCGCGACGGTGCCGGAGCGGCTCGACGCCGCGCTCGGGGCGCTGCGCGCCGGCGCGGAGAGCTACCTGGTCCGTCCCCTCGACCCGGGGCAGGTGCTGCTCGTGCTCGAGAAGGCGCTCGAGAAGCGGCGCCTCCGCAAGGACGGGGCCGCCCTGCGCGACTCCATCCGCCGCCGGCTCGCGATCGTCGGTGCCGCCCCGGAGCTGCTCGCGGTCGTCGAGGTGCTGAAGCGCGTCGCCCCGACGAAGGCCACGGTCCTGGTGCACGGCGAGGCGGGGAGCGGCAAGGCCCACGTCGCGCAGGCGCTGCACGAGGCCTCGCCCCGCCGCGATCGGCCGTTCGTGCGGGTGAACTGCACGGGGCTCTCCGAGGCGCTCCTCGAGGCCGAGCTGTTCGGGCACGAGCGCGGCGTGTTCCCCGAGGCCGACGCGCGCGCGGCGGGCCGGTTCGAGCAGGCGCACGGCGGGACGCTGTACCTGCACGAGATCGGGCGCATCCCGCCGGCCGTCCAGGTGAAGCTCCTCCGCGTCCTGCAGCAGGGCGAGTTCGAGCGGGTCGGCGGGCGCGAGACGGTGCACGTGGACGTCCGGGTGGTGGCGGGCTCGCAGCGGGACCTCGCGGACGAGGTCCGCGCCGGGCGCTTCCGCGACGATCTCTACTACCGGCTCAACGTGGTCTCGGTCGCGCTCCCGCCGCTGCGCTCGCGCAAGGGCGACATCCCCGCGCTCGTGTCGCACTTCGCCGAGCTCCACGCGCGCGCCGCCCGGAAGGAGATCACGGGCGTGACCCCGGGGACGCTGTCCGCGCTCTTCGCCTACGACTGGCCGGGCAACGTCCGCGAGCTCGCGAACGTGGTGGAGCGCGCGGTGGCGTCGGCGAGCGGGCCCGAGATCACCTCGGACGACCTCGCGCCGGTGCTCCGCGGCGCGCGCCCGGAGGAGAGCACCGCCTCGGCGCTCATCCCGGGGGCGACGCTGTTCGAGATCGAGCGGGAGGCGATCCTCCGCACGCTCGATCAGTGCAGCGGCTCGACCGCGCGGGCGGCCGAGGTGCTCGGCGTCTCCATCCGGAAGATCCAGTACCGGCTGAAGGAGTACCGCAGCGGCGGCTCGGGCCGGCGCGGGCGCGACGGGCCGAGCTCGCGAAGTAGCCCGGGCGGCGGCCCGCCCGGGCCCGCGCCTCCTCACTGCCCCGAGTAGACGTGCGCGCTCTCCTCCGCGGTCGGGAGGAGGTGCATGCCGAGGTACGTGAACATCACGACGGCGAAGCCGACGATGAGGAGCCAGGCGCCCTTGTCGCCCCGCCAGCCGCGGACGCGCCGCAGGTGCAGGTAGCCGCCGTAGATGAGCCAGGTCACGAGCGACCAGTTCTCCTTCGGATCCCAGACCCAGAAGTCGCCCCAGGCGCTCTTCGCCCAGACCGACCCGACGAGGAGCCCGATGGTGAGGAGCGCGAACCCGAACCGGACGAGCTCGAAGGACATCACCTCCACGTCGAGCGGCTTGCCGGTCGAGATCGTCCCCGCCTTGATGGAGAGGAGCTTCTGGACGATCGCCACCCGCGGGGCGAGGAGCTGGATCACGGCGAGGGCGAAGGCGAGGGCGACGGCGGCGTAGCCGACGAAGTAGACCATCACGTGCGGGACGAACCACGGGGACTGGAGCGCCGGCGGGAGCTTCACGATCTCGGCGTCCCACTTCGCGAGGGCGTACACCATGCAGCCGAGGGCGAGGAGCGCCGCGGGGACGCCGAAGACGCGCGTCCGGTAGATGAACTCGAAGAAGACGTAGACGATGGCGATGCAGAGCGCGAAGAAGACGAGGGACTCGAAGAGCGACTTGAACGGCGCGCGCCCCGCCTGGATCCACCGCTCCACGATGAGCCCGGCGTTGAGCACGACGGCGATGGCCATGAGGGCCGTCGCGGCCCGGCCGATGACCTCCTTCGTGGAGCGCCACGCGGCGGCGTAGAAGGCGGCGGAGAGCGCGTAGAGGCCGCTCGTCGCGACGAAGAACGGGTGCTCGGCGATGACGTACTGGAGCATGGGGTGGGCTCTCCTCCGCTAGGCGCTGGCCGAGGCCTGGCCGCGACCCTTGAACCGGTTCTCGACGTAGAACATGTAGAAGACTCCGACGCAGATGAGCGCGAACCCGAGGAACACCCAGAACACGCCCGGGTCGTACACCGCGTCGAGCCCGGAGTAGGTCGGATCCTGCGGGTTGTAGTTCACCTGGTAGAGCGTCCAGCCGTTGAAGGTGACCGGCTCGTTCACCGAGACCGTCCGCTGCGCGCGCGTCTGCCCCTGCGCCGCCGTGACGTGCGAGACGAACGCCTTCACCTCCTTCTCGCGCCGCTCGAAGATGAGGGCGCGGGTCGGGGAGATGAACGCCGCCTGCGGCCGCGCCGCCATCATGAGCTGCTCCTTCGGGAGCCCGCCGGCGTTCAGCTCGAGCACGACGGCGGGGTTCTTCCACTCCTGCGAGGCGGTCCCGAAGGAGACCTGCTGCGTCGCGGGATCGGGGACCGGCCGGAAGTCGGGGTAGATGCCCTTCAGCCGGAAGGAGTCGCCGCTCGGCAGCCGGTGCTTCTCGAGGTCCGGGTCGAAGCTGGCCTTGAGCTTCCAGTCCATGCGGGCGCCGCGATCGTCGCGCACCTCGACCTGCTCGTAGTACCCGACCCGGAACTCGGGCTCGTAGTTCACGAGCTCGAACCGGTCGAGGTGCAGGTCGAAGCCGAGCGCCGCGACCTCGCCGGTCGGCTCGTGCGCCTGGGTCACCCGGACGTGCGTGGCGGTCTCGCCGCCCGCGAAGAGGTCGATGCGGCCGCGGATCGCGAGCGTCGCCGACGCGCCCGCGCCCGCGAGCGAGGTCATCAGGCCGACGTGGACGAGGAAGAAGCCCGCGCTCCGGAGCTTCACCGGCAGCCGGAGCAGCGCGGAGGCGATGACCGCGGCGCCGAAGAGCGCCATGAGCAGCGCGAACGGGAGCCCGTGGAAGATGTCGTCGAAGCGGAGCGCGACGATGAGGCGTCCGACGAGCCCGTACCGCGTCAGGTAGAACGCCGCGGGCTTCATCTGGAGGATGAGCGTCCCGAGCACGGCCATGACGGCGAGCACGAACAGCAGCGTCGCGATGAAGCGGAACCCGGCGATGGTCGCCCGCAGCCGGCCGGGGACGACGTAGCCGAGCCCCACGACGACGAGGCTCGCCAGGAAGGCCGCGGCGACGAGCGTGAGCCCCCCCGGCGGGATCCAGACCTGGAGGACGAGCCCCGCGAGCAGCGCGCCCACGACGAGCCACGTGGTGAGCCGGACCTCGCGCTCGGCCACCGAGCCCGCTGCGGGCGGTGGCGGGGCCGCGGGGACGGGCGCCGCGCGGGACGTTGCAGTCGAATTCACGAGTGTGACCTCCGTTTCGCCCCCGGGGCGTGAGCAAGCATCGTGCCCCCTCGAGGCCACCGAAACCAGCGTGATCTGGAACAACCCGCCGCACTCACTCCCGCCGAACGCCGCAGGAAAAGCGATGGGCCTCCGGATCAGCGCAAACGCTGCGCAACGGGTCGAGCCCCGTCCGAACGCGTCGCCGGCGGTGACCACATCACCGCAGGCGAGCGGCCGTCCGGAGAACGTTCGACCCGGCGGCGCCCTTCCCGCGGAAGGGCGCACGCCGGGCCGGTGGTCCCCGACTCTCGCGAGGCGGGCCTACATCCCCATCCCGGGCGGACGGGTGTCGGGCGTCGTCGACGAGACCGTGGTCGGACACTCCTCCGGCATCAGGCCCACGTTCGCGTCACCGTCCTCCGGCCGATCGTCGTCCGGGTGGTCCGTCGGGCCGAGCCCCGGCGGGAGGAGCCCCTCGGGCTCGGCGCCGCCGAGCGTCCAGTGGCAGCTCGAGTCCGCCCACGTCCCGCTGCCGATCACGGGCGCGCCGACGCCGCCGTTCTGGACCACGCACGCGCGCGGGGACACGGCGGTGGGGACGCCGTTCACGAGGGCGGTCCGATCGCAGAGGAACCACTCCTTGTACTCGGGAGTCGTCCGGCCCGGCGCGTAGCAGGCGCGGCCGAACCAGTACTTCCCGGCCGGCACGTCACCGACGAGGTTGCCGCCCGCGAGCGGCCCGTTGTCGTCGAAGCTCGTGACGACGGTGAACGCGCGGCCGCCGTAGGCGGGGTGCCACACGCCGTGCCACAGGCCGAGCTCGAGGGCCGGCCCGGACCTGTCGAGATCCCCGAACCCGGCGACGCGCGCGCGGGAGACGCCGGCCTCGTTCTTCCACATGCCGAACGCGGCGGTGACGGCGGGGTGGAGCGCGGGATCGCGCGTGAAGGTCACCATCCGGTACGTCGCCACCTTCGCGACCGGTCCGGACGCGAACCCCGCGCCGAGGTAGCCCTGGCCGCGGAACCCGGGGGCCGCGACCTTGAGGTTCTCGAGGTTCACCCACAGCCTGCCCGCGCCGCGGCGAGCCACCGGCCCGCGGAGCAGGTAGCCGGCGAGGACGGGCTTGAACGCGCCGACCGCGGCCGGGTCGGTCGCCTCGAGCGCGAAGCTCGCGGCCCTGTCGGTGTACCGCTTCACGGTGAGGCGCAGGCTCGCCTCGCCGCCGGCGAGACACGCGCCGCCGGAGTCCCGCTCCACGCAGCGGACGGCGGGGCCCCAGACCTTCACGCCGTTCGGCAGCTCGTGCCCGCGGGTGGCGGTGATCTCCTCGAGCCGCGCGAACACGTGGCGCACCGCGCCGTTCAGCGCCTCGGCCTTGTCGTGGACGACGGCGAGATCGTCCCCGGCGGTCGTGAGCGAGGAGGGGTCGATCGCGACGAGCGCGCCCGCGACCCCGCTCGCCTGCGCGTCGATGGTGAGCCCCGCCGCGTCGGGGATCGCGTCGAGGTACGGGTCGCGCTGGTCCTTCGCTCCGCACGCGGCGAGCGCGAGGGCGAGAGCGGCTGCGGCGCTTCGAGTGGTCGGCGTCATGTCGTCGTCTCCTCGGGCGCCGATCGTCGGTCGCCCCTCGACCGATCTCAACCCGCGACGCCTGCGCGGGTTGCGCGGCGTGACGGCCGTCACGCGCACGGCGCCCGCTCCCCTTCGCGCGGGGCGAGGCGGTCAGCCGGAGCCGGCGTGGGTCACGGTGAGGGCGGGTGCGACGACGCGCCCGGCGCGCCGGCGGCCCCGCCGAGCTGCGCGAACGTGCACTGCGCGGGATCCTTGTCGGGGCGGAACCGGAGGAGCCGCACGCCGTGGCGGAAGCGACCGCCCGTCGCGTGCCGCCACTCCACCTCGACGACGAGCACGGGACGGACGGGGGTCCACTCCATCGACCTCCCGCGCGCCCAGCGCGACGGACCGCCGGGCGCGTCGCCCGTGAACGACCGGTCCGACGCGAGCGGCTCGACGAGCGCGGTGAGCCGCGCGCGCTCCTCGCGCGAGAACCCGGACGCGTGCCCCGCGTAGTGGAGGAGGCCCCGCCCGTCGTGGAGCCCGAGGAGGAGCGACGCCACCTCGCGCCCGTCCTTCCCGCGGCGGAAGCCGGCGACGACGCAGTCGGCGGTGCGCGCCCGCTTCACCTTCACCATCGCGGTGCGCTCGCCCGACCGGTACGGCTCGTGGAGCCGCTTCGCGACGACGCCGTCGGTGCCCTCCCGGCCGGCGAGCCAGCCCTCCGCCCGCGCGCGGTCGCGGGTCGCCGGGGAGAGCGCGAACGGCTCCACGAGCAGCGGCGCGAGCCGCTCGAGCGCGGCGCGCCTCGCCTCGAGGGGCTCCGGCAGCAGCGATCGGCCGCCGGCGTCCACGAGCAGGTCGAACACGAGGAGGCGTGCCGGCGTCTCCGCGGCGAGCCGGCGGATCCGCGACTCCGCCGGGTGGATCCGCTGGAGCAGCGCCTCGAAGGACGTGCCGCCGTCCGCCGGCACGACGATCTCTCCGTCGAGCACGAGCCGCCGCGCGCCGAGCGCGGCCGCCGCCGCGACGAGCTCGGGGAAGTAGCGCCCGAGGGGCTGTCCCGCCTTCGACTGCAGCGCGACCGCGCCGTCGGCCTTGAAGACGAGGCAGCGGAAGCCGTCCCACTTCGGCTCGAACTGCCAGTCCCGATCGCCGGCGGGGAGGCGCTCCTCGAGCTTCGCCTCCATCGGCGCGAAGGGTGGCGCGATCGGCAGGTCGAGCGGCGGCCAGGGATCCGGCATCGCCCTCACGGTTTCGACGCCGGGCGCGCGCGGCAACCGCGCGGCGACGGAGAGCGGTCGCCGCGCTGCCGTCCGGCCCGCCGCGGCAGCGGGCCGGACGGCGCCGCGCCGCCTGCACGCAGATCGGGCACCGTGCACAAAAGACGCGCAGTTCCGCGTGCTTGACGGACGAGCACGCTTCCACCAAACTGACCGGTCTCAGAGTCGGAAGTGCGGCACGCGTGCCCGGACGTCGCGGGCGCGTGGCTGGAGAGCCGGACCGAGGTCGACCGTCTGACGGCGCAGCGGCGTTCCCGAGCCTACATCCAGCAGCGCGTGAGCTCCAGGCGGGCCGCCCGTCCGGAGAGGGAACCGCCGTTCCGAAGGACGAAGGCGAGATGACCGAGACCGGGTACCCCCAGAAGCAGGGCCTCTACGATCCCCAGCACGAGCACGACGCGTGCGGCTTCGGCTTCGTCGCGGACGTGAAGGGCCGGCCCTCGCACGACATCGTCGCGAAGGCGCTGACGGTGCTCGTGAACCTCGAGCACCGCGGCGCGGTCGGGGCGGAGAAGAACACCGGCGACGGCGCGGGCATCCTGCTGCAGACGCCCCACGCGTTCCTGCGCGCGGAGGCCGAGAGGCTCGGCTTCACCCTCCCGCAGAAGCCGGGCCACTGGGCGGCCGGCATGGTCTTCCTCCCGCCGAACGAGGCCGGGCGCGCCGCCTGCTCGAGGATCTTCGAGGAGGTCGTCCGGGAGGAGGGGCAGACGCTGCTCGGCTGGCGCGACGTCCCGACGGACAACGCCACGCTCGGACCCACCGCGCGGAGCTCGCAGCCGGTGATCCGGCAGATCTTCGTCGGCCGTGGCGCGAACTGCCCGGACGCGATGAGCTTCGAGCGGAAGCTCTTCGTCATCCGCCGGCTCGTCGAGAAGAAGGTCTCCCGCTCGGCGATCCCGGGGCGCACGCACTTCTACGTCCCCTCGCTGTCGTACAAGACCATCGTCTACAAGGGGATGCTGAACGCGCCGCAGCTGCGCGACTTCTACCTCGATCTCGCGAACCCCCAGGTCGTCTCCGCGATCGGGATGGTCCACTCGCGCTTCTCGACGAACACGTTCCCGTCGTGGTCGCGCGCGCACCCGTACCGCTACATCTCCCACAACGGCGAGATCAACACGCTGCGCGGGAACGTGAACTGGATGCACGCGCGGCAGTCGATGATGAGGTCCTCGCTGTTCGGCGACGACCTCCAGAAGATCCTCACCGTCGTCGACACCGAGGGCTCCGACTCCGGGATGTTCGACAACGTGCTCGAGCTGCTCACCCTGTCCGGGCGCGAGCTGCCGCACGCGATGATGATGATGGTGCCGGAGCCGTGGAACCGGCACGAGTCGATGAGCGCCGCGAAGAAGGCGTTCTACGAGTTCCACTCCTGCCTCATGGAGCCGTGGGACGGGCCCGCGTCGATCGCGTTCACCGACGGCATCCGCGTCGGCGCCGTCCTCGACCGGAACGGCCTGCGCCCGTCGCGGTACTACGTGACGAAGGACGGGCTCGTGGTGATGGCGTCCGAGGTCGGCGTCCTCGACATCCCGCCCGAGCAGGTCCAGCAGAAGGGCCGGATCCAGCCCGGCCGCATGTTCCTGGTGGACACCTCGGAGGGCCGCATCGTCTCGGACGACGACCTGAAGGAGCGGATCGCGAAGCAGCACCCGTACCGCGAGTGGCTCGAGCGCTACTCGGTGCCGCTGCGTCACCTCGGGAAGCCCGCGACGGTCCACGAGCCGGATCACGAGACCGTGCTCCGGAGGCAGGAGGTCTTCGGCTACACCGAGGAGGACGTGAAGCTGCTCATCACGCCCATGGCGACCGACGGCACGGAGCCGCTCGGGTCGATGGGCACCGACACGCCGCTCGCCGTGCTCTCGGAGAAGCCGCAGCCCCTCTTCACCTACTTCAAGCAGCTCTTCGCGCAGGTCACGAACCCGCCCGTCGACGCCATCCGCGAGGAGATCATCATGGCGGTGGAGACGGCGGTCGGGCCGGAGGGGAACCTCCTCGAGCCCGCGCCCGAGTCCTGTCGCCAGCTCTCGCTCCCGACGCCCGTGCTCCGCAACGAGGAGCTCGAGAAGATCCGCGCGTGCGACGGCGGCCAGGCCTCCCGCGGCCTCAAGGCGATCACGCTCCCGATCCTGTTCCGGGCGGCGGGCGGCGGCGCGGCGCTCCGCAAGGCGCTCGAGGACCTGCGCTTCAAGGCGTCCGAGTGCATCGCCGAGGGCTACAACGTCATCATCCTGTCCGACCGGGGACACGACGCGGACGACGCGCCGATCCCGTCGGTCCTCGCCGTCGCCGCGGTGCACCACCACCTCATCCGGGAGGGGACGCGCACCCGCATCGGCCTCGTCCTCGAGTCGGGGGAGCCGCGCGAGGTCCACCACTTCGCCCTGCTCGTCGGCTACGGCGCGTCGGCGGTGAACCCGTACCTCGCCTTCGAGACGATCCACGACCAGGTGAACCTCGGGCTCATCCCCGGCCCGGCGGAGGCCGCCGAGAAGAAGTACGTGAAGGCCGTGAACAAGGGGATCGTGAAGGTCATCTCGAAGATGGGGATCTCCACGGTCCAGAGCTACCACGGCGCCCAGGTGTTCGAGGCCGTCGGCCTGAACCAGGACTTCATCGACGAGTACTTCACCTGGACCGCGACGCGCGTCGGCGGCGTCGGCATCGACGTCGTCGCGAAGGAGGCGCGCCTGCGGAACGAGCGCGGCTTCCCGCCCGGGCGGCCGATCGTCCACACGAGCCTGCCCGCCGGCGGCCAGTACAAGTACCGCGCGACCGGCGAGTACCACCTCTTCAACCCGGAGACGGTCCACAAGCTCCAGTACGCCTGCCGGACCGGGAGCTACGAGCTCTTCAAGGAGTACACGGCGCTCGTCGACAGGCAGGCGAAGAACCTCTGCACCCTGCGCGGCCTCATGGACCTCGTGCCGGGGATGAAGCCGGTCTCGATCGACGAGGTCGAGCCGGTCGAGTCGATCATGCGCCGCTTCAAGACGGGCGCGATGAGCTACGGCTCGATCTCGAAGGAGGCGCACGAGGCGCTCGCCGTCGCGATGAACCGCATCGGCGGGAAGTCGAACACCGGCGAGGGCGGCGAGGACCCGGCCCGCTATCTCAAGCTGCCGAACGGCGACTCCAAGAACTCGGCGATCAAGCAGGTCGCGTCCGGGCGCTTCGGCGTGACGAGCGAGTACCTCGTCAACGCGCGCGAGCTGCAGATCAAGATGGCGCAGGGCGCGAAGCCGGGGGAGGGCGGCCAGCTCCCCGGCTCCAAGGTGTACCCGTGGATCGCGAAGACGCGCCACGCGACGCCGGGCGTGGGGCTCATCAGCCCGCCCCCGCACCACGACATCTACTCGATCGAGGATCTCGCGCAGCTCATCCACGACCTGAAGAACGCGAACCACCGCGCGCGGATCTCGGTGAAGCTCGTGGCCGAGGTCGGGGTCGGGACGATCGCGGCCGGCGTCGCGAAGGCGCACGCGGACGTGGTGCTCATCTCCGGGCACGACGGCGGCACCGGCGCGTCCCCGCTCACGTCGATCAAGCACGCGGGCATCCCGTGGGAGCTCGGGCTCGCGGAGACGCACCAGGTCCTCGTCATGAACGACCTGCGCTCGCGCATCACCGTGGAGGTGGACGGGCAGCTCAAGACCGGCCGCGACGTGATCGTCGGCGCGCTGCTCGGCGGCGAGGAGTTCGGCTTCGCGACGGCGCCGCTCGTCGTGCTCGGCTGCATCATGATGCGCGCCTGCCACCTCAACACCTGCCCGGTGGGCGTCGCGACCCAGGACCCGGCGCTGCGGGCGCGCTTCACGGGCGACCCCGCCCACGTCGTGAACTTCATGCGCTTCGTCGCGCAGGAGGTCCGGGAGTACATGGCCGAGCTCGGCTTCCGCACCGTCGACGAGATGGTCGGCCGCTCCGAGCGGATCGAGATGCGCCGCGCCGTGGACCACTGGAAGGCGCGCAACCTCGACTTCACCCGGATCCTCTTCAAGCCCACCGTGCCGAAGCACTACGGCCGGACCTGCCAGATCCCCCAGGACCACGGGATCGAGCGGACGCTCGACGCGACCACCCTGCTCGAGCTCGCGAAGCCGGCGATCGAGGAGTGCAAGCCGGTGCAGGCCTCGCTCCCCATCCGCAACACCATGCGGGTGGTGGGGACGATGACGGGCTCGGAGATCACCCGCCGGTACGGCGCGGTCGGGCTCCCCGAGGACACGATCCGGTTCCACTTCAAGGGGTCGGCGGGCCAGTCGTTCGGCGCGTTCATCCCGAAGGGGCTGACGCTCCTGCTCGAGGGCGACGCGAACGACTACATCGGCAAGGGGCTCTCCGGCGGCAAGGTCGTGGTCTTCCCGCCGCGCGAGGCCAGCTTCGTCCCCGAGGAGAACATGATCGTGGGGAACGTCGCCTTCTACGGCGCGACCGGCGGGGAGGCGTACATCCGGGGGCTCGCGGGCGAGCGGTTCTGCGTCCGGAACTCCGGCCTGCACGCCGTCGTCGAGGGCATGGGCGACCACGGCTGCGAGTACATGACCGGCGGCCGCGTGGTGGTGCTCGGGCCGACCGGCCGGAACTTCGCCGCGGGCATGTCCGGCGGCGTCGCCTACGTCCTCGACGCGGACGGCCAGTTCATCCCGCGCTGCAACAAGGAGATGGTCGGCCTGACGGTCCTGTCGCTCGTGGAGGACCCCGCGGAGGCGCTGGTCGTCCGCGGCATGATCGAGCGCCACGTGGAGTGGACGCAGAGCGCGCACGGCAAGCGCATCCTGGAGCGCTGGGCGGAGCACCTCCCGCGGTTCCTCCGCGTCCTCCCGCACGACTTCCGCCGCGTCGTGGACGCGCAGCGCAAGATGCGGGAGAGCGGGCTCTCGGCCGAGGACGCGGAGATGGCGGCCTTCGAGCAGAACGCGCACGACGAGGCGCGGGTGGGCGGGAACTAGCACATGGGAAAGCCGACCGGATTCATGGAGTACACGCGGGAGCCGAAGCACGACCGCCCGCCCGCGGAGCGCGTGAAGGACTGGAACGAGTCCCACCCGCCCTACGGCGAGGAGACGCTCCGCAAGCAGGGCGCGCGCTGCATGGACTGCGGCATCCCGTTCTGCCACACGGGGAAGCTCCTCGCCGGCATGGCGATGGGCTGTCCCGTGAACAACCTCATCCCCGAGTGGAACGACCTCGTCTACCGCGGTCAGTGGGAGGAGGCGTACATCCGGCTCGCCAAGACGAACAACTTCCCGGAGTTCACCGGGCGGGTCTGTCCCGCGCCGTGCGAGGGGAGCTGCACGCTCGGCATCAACGACCCCCCCGTCACGATCAAGCTCATCGAGCAGGAGATCGTCGACCGCGCGTTCGCCGCCGGGCTCGTGAAGCCCCAGCCGCCCGCGGTCCGCACCGGGAAGCGGGTCGCGGTGATCGGCTCGGGTCCGGCCGGCCTGGCCGCGGCGCAGCAGCTCAACCGGGCCGGCCACGCCGTCACGGTGTTCGAGCGGGCCGACCGCATCGGCGGGCTGCTCATGTACGGCATCCCGAACATGAAGCTCGACAAGGCGGTGGTCGAGCGCCGCGTGAAGCAGATCGCCGACGAGGGCGTGCGGTTCGTGACGGAGACCGAGATCGGCCGGCACATCCCGGCCGAGCGGCTCGCGAAGGAGTACGACTCGGTGGTGCTCTGCGGCGGCGCGACCCAGGCCCGCGAGCTGCCCGTCGAGGGGCGCAACCTCGCGGGCATCCACCTCGCGATGGAGTTCCTCACCGCGAACACCCGGTCGCTGCTCGACTCGCGGCACGCGGACGGCAAGTACGTCTCCGCGAAGGGGAAGCACGTCGTCGTCATCGGCGGCGGCGACACCGGGACCGACTGCGTCGGCACCTCGCTCCGGCACGGCGCGCGGAGCGTCACGCAGCTCGAGATCCTCCCGCGCCCGCCCGACGAGCGCGCGGCGGACAACCCGTGGCCGCAGTGGCCGAAGACGCTCAAGACCGACTACGGCCAGGAGGAGGCGAAGGCGCTCTTCGGGCAGGATCCGCGCGACTTCCGGATCCTGACGAAGCGCTTCGTCGACGACGGCGCCGGGCGCGTGAAGGCGCTCGAGGTGGTCCAGGTGGAGTGGACGAGGGGGCCCGACGGGCGGTTCGGCCCGCGGGAGATCCCGGGGACGCAGCGGACCATCCCGGCCGACCTCGTCCTGCTCGCGCTCGGGTTCGTCGGGCCGGAGAAGCCGCTCGTCCAGCAGCTCGGCGTGAAGCTCGACGACCGCGGCAACGTCTGGACCGACGACAACAAGATGACGAGCGTCCCGGGGGTGTTCGCCGCCGGGGACATGTCGCGCGGCCAGTCGCTCGTGGTGTGGGCGATCCGCGAGGGGCGGCAGGCCGCGCAGGCGGTGGACCGCTACCTCGTGTACGGCGACACGGTCCTTCCGCCCTAGTCCGTACGTCCACCTGGTCCGTGCATCGGACGGCCCGGCGGGCGCCTGCGTCGAGCCGCCCGTGGGCCCCGCCGAGGCCGCGCCACCCTGCCGCGGTCGTGCTAGGGCTCAGGGCGATGCGATCGATGCGTCGGCTGGCGTTTCCGCCGCGGACGATCCGCGGATCGCTCTTCGCGCTCATCGGGCTCGCGCTCGCGCCGCTCGTCCTCTTCGGCGCGTTCGAGCTCCTCCGCGACTACCGGCTGCATCGCGACGGCGAGGCGCGTGCCTCGGCGGAGCTCGCGCGCTCCGTCGCGCGGGCGTCCGACGGCTTCGTGCGGGATCTCGTCCACGCGGAGTACGCGATGGGCGCGTCGCTGGGCGAGCATGGCGCCACGCCCGCGTCGATCCAGCGGGCGCTCTCGACGGTGACCAACGACACCCCCGCGGTGCGCGACATGAGCTGGCTCGATCCGCGCGGGATCGTGGTCGCGTCGTCCGAGCCGAAGCTCGTCGGGAAGTCGCTGTTCGCGCGCGACTACTTCCAGGAGATCTCCGCGGGCGCGGAGTGGCGCGTCAGCCCGCTCGTGCGGTCGGTCGTGGACGGACGCGCGCTGTTCGTCGTGGCGCGGGGCATCCGGCGCGCGTCCGGGGAGCTCACGGCCATCGTCGTGGCAGCGGTCGACGCGGACGCGTTCGGCATCGTCCTGGCGGAGCGTTCCGGGGCGGGGCGGACGTCCGTCTGCGATTCGCTCGGGACCCTGGTCGTCGAGGTGCCACAGCGCGGGCTCGACTGGGCGAGCCGCCACCTCACGGCGAAGCACCCGTTCGTGCAGCGCGCGCTCGCCGGCCACGAGGCCGTCGGCGTGTTCGACGGGCCGGTGACGGGCGAGCGCCGGATCGGCGCCGTGGTCCCGATCCCCTCGATCGGGTGGGTCGCGATCGCGAGCCGTCCGTTCGACGCGGCGATGGCGCCGGTGAGGCTCGGCGTGACCGCGAACGCGGCGGCCCTGCTGGCGGTCGCCCTCGTGGGGCTCGGCGCCGCGCTCCTCGTCGCGCGGCGGATCACCGGGCCGCTCCAGATGCTCGAGGGTGAGGCGCAGCGGCTCGCGCGCGGCGGCGACCCCGTGGTGCCGATCACGGGGCCGACGGAGGTCCGACGTTGCGCGCGCGCGCTGCAGTCGATGGCCGCCGGGCTCGCCGCCCGGCGCGCCGAGCTCGAGTCGGTCAACCGACGCGTCGTCCACAGCGAGCGGCGCTTCCGGCTGCTCGCCGAGAACGCCCAGGACCTGGTGTACCGGTACGAGGTGATCCCCGCGCCGTGCTTCGAGTACGTGAGCCCCGCCGCGACCCGGATCACCGGGTACACGCCGGAGGAGCACTACGCGAACCCGGCGCTCTGGACGGAGTACGTCCACCCCGACGACCGCGAGCGCCTCGCGCGCGTGCTCTCCGGGGAGGGGGATCCGTCCGCGCCGCTCGTCGTCCGGTGCGTGCGCAAGGACGGGGCGCGGATCTGGATCGAGCAGCGGAGCGCGATCGTGCGGGACCCGGAGGGGCGCGTGGTCGCCGTCGAGGGGATCGCGCGGGACGTGACGCACGTCCGCGACCTCCAGGAGGAGCGCGAGACGCTCATGCAGATGGTCTCGCACGACCTGCGGACTCCGCTCCACGTGATCGTCGGCCAGGCGCAGGTGCTCGGACGGCACGGCGATCCCGAGACGCGCCGGCGGACGGAGGCGATCCTGTCGAGCGCCGGCCGGATGACGCGGCTCATCGGCGATCTCGTGGACGCGGCGCGGCTGGAGGGGGGCCACCTCGAGCTCCGGCTCGAGCCGCTGGACCTCGCGACGTTCCTCCGCGAGTGGAGGGACCGCGTCGCGGGAACCCTCCCGATCGAGCGCGTCCGGCTGGAGGCGATCGACGCGGTGCCGGCGGTGCTCGCGGATCCGGCCCGGGTCGAGCAGGTCCTCTCGAACCTCGTGTCGAACGCGCTCAAGTACTCGGTCGCCGACAGCGAGGTCCGCGTCGCGCTTCGCGCGAGCCCGGGGGCCCTGCGCCTCTCGGTGGCGGATCGCGGGGCGGGCATCGCGCCGGCCGAGATGTCGCGGCTGTGCGAGCGGTACTACCGCGGGAAGAGCGCCTCGCACGCGGAGGGGCTCGGGCTGGGGCTCTTCATCACCCGCGAGCTCGTCGAGGCGCACGGCTGGCACCTCGAGGTGGACAGCGTGCTCGGGGAGGGGAGCGTCTTCACGGTGGTCGTGCCGGTGAACGGCGCCCGCTCCTCGAGCTCCTCGAGCGCCGCCGCGGCGTGAGCCGCGCGGGGCCGGACGGCCGCGCCGCCGGACGTTCGCCGCCGGTCCGGGGATCGCTCGCCGCGGCCGTCGCTGCGAGAAAACCTCACTGAACCCGCTCAACTTTGTAAGAGTCTGGGGACGCCGCGTCTCGCATATTCCCTCCCGGCGCGCAGCACCTGCGCCTCGAGAGGAGCGGCATGGAGCACGAGCTGTGGGAGTGGGGCGTCTTCGGCGCGATCGTCATCGTGGTGCTCTCCCTCGACCTCGGCGTCTTCCACCGGAAGCAGCACGTGATCCGGCCGAGGGAGGCCCTCGCCTGGACCGGCGTGTGGGTCGCGCTCTCGCTCGCGTTCGGGGCGTACGTCTGGATGCGCCACGGCTCCGAGTCCGGGCTCGAGTACCTCACCGGGTACGTCATCGAGGAGTCGCTCTCCGTCGACAACATGTTCGTGTTCGTCGTGATCTTCGGCGCGCTCGGGATCCCGCCCCTGTACCAGCACCGGGTGCTGTTCTGGGGGATCCTCTCCGCCCTGGTCCTGCGCGGCGCGATGATCGCGGGAGGCACGGCGCTCCTGCACCGGTTCCACTGGATCATCTACGTGTTCGGCGGGTTCCTCGTGCTCACCGGGCTGAAGCTGCTGCTCGACCGCGGGGGCCCCCCGCACCCGGAGCGGAGCCTCGCGTTCCGGTTGATGACGCGGGTCGTGCCCGGGACCCCGCGCTTCGACGGGCACCGGTTCTTCACCGTCGAGAACGGCCGGCGGCTCGCGACGCCGCTCTTCTTCGCCCTCGTCACGATCGAGTTCACCGACGTCGTGTTCGCGGTGGACTCGATCCCGGCGATCTTCGCCGTCACCCTGGATCCGTTCATCGTCTTCACGTCCAACATCTTCGCGATCCTCGGGCTCCGCTCGCTCTACTTCCTCCTCGCGGGGTTCATCGACAGGTTCACCTACCTGAAGCCGTCGCTCGCGGCGGTGCTCGTCTTCGTCGGGACGAAGATGGCGGCGGTCGACGTCGTGAAGATCCACCCGGCCGTCTCGCTCGCCGTCGTCGTCGGGATCCTGGCCGTGGGGGTCGGCGCCTCGGCGCTGAAGAACCGGCGCGCGGCGGCCGCGTCGGCGCCCCAGCGCGCGGAGGCCTGACCGGCGCCAGAGCGCATCCCGTGACCCTCAGCCGTCGCTAGGCCCCGGCGCGGCGAGGCCGGAGCAGCGCGCGGTAGAACGGCCCCTCGCGCTTCTCCCCCGGCTTGCGCGTCACGACGGGGAGGATCGCCGCCACGAGCAGGATGATCGCGATGACCGGGAGCGCGCCGGAGAAGCTGCCCGTGCGGTCCTTCACGGCCGCCACGAAGATCGGCCCGACGATCCCGCCGACGCCCCAGGCCGTGAGGATCCACCCGTAGTTCACGCCCATGTACTTCGTGCCGAAGTAGTCCGCCGTGAACGACGGCATCGTGCCGAAGCCGCCGCCGTAGTCGAGGAGGACCACCGCGAAGAGCGCGGCGACGAGCCAGAGCGCGCTGACGCCGCCCACGACGAAGAAGATGACGACCTGGGAGCCGTAGATCAGCAGATAAGCCATGTTGCGGCCGATGCGGTCGGAGACCGCTCCCCAGAAGAAGCGGCCGAGGCCGTTGAACAGGGCGATGAGCCCGTACACGGCGAGCGCGGTCGCGGGCGCCGCCCCCGTGAGCTCCCGCATGATCGGCACCGCGTTCGAGATGAACAGGATGCCCGCGGTGACGTTCAGGAAGAGCATGCCCCACAGCGCCCAGAACTGCGGCGTCCGGAGCGCCTGGGCGGGCGCGAAGTCGGTCGCGGGCTGGATCGCGGCGGTGCCCCCCGCCGGCGCGGCCGACGACCCGGGAGCCGTCCGGGCGGCCGGGGCCAGCACCGGGGCCGGGGCGGCGACCGCCGTCGGGTTCCGCAGGAAGGACGCGCAGATCCCGCCGATCACCGCGAACACGATCCCCGACCACACGAACGTCGAGGTGAGCGTCCCGAGCGCGCCGGCCGACAGCGCCGCGGCGGGGTTCCCGCCGCCGCGCGCCGCCACGACCTTGCCCGCCTCCGCGGCGACGGCGGCGAACGCCGGGACGGACTTCAGGATGTTGTTGTAGAGGAACGCGCCGAGCCCGAACCCCATCACGACCATGCCGGTGCCGAGCCCGCGCCGGTCGGGGAACCACTTCGCGACCGCCGCGACGGGCGTGACGTAGCCGAGCCCGAGGCCGAGGCCGCCGAGCACGCCGTAGGTGAGGTACATCCACGGGGCGCCGAGCCGGGCCACCCCGAGGCCGGCGAGGACGTTCGCGAGACCCCACAGGACGACCCCCGTCACCGCGACGCGGCGCGGCCCGCGCCGATCCTGCCAGCGGCCGCCGATGATCGCGCCGACGCCGAGGAAGAAGATCGCGAGCGCGAACGCCCACGTCGTGGTCGTGTTGGACCAGCCGAACGCCGCGATGAGCGGCTGCGTGAAGAGGCTCCAGGAGTAGACGGTTCCGAGGCAGGTCATCGCCACGGTGCCCGCGACCGCGATCGCCCACCGATTCGACGACGTCACTCCACCTCCGGCCGGCCCTCAGCCCCCGATGCCTCGCATCGGGAGCAGTACCAGCCCCGTCCCCGCGTCGTCCATCCGGTGTCGCGGCGCCTTGCGGAGGAGCGCACCGCGCACCGCCCCGGCGAGCGCGCCGTCCGGCGCGCCTTCGCGCATGAGATCGCGGAGCGACAGCCGCTCCGCCCCGCCCAGGCACGCCTGGAAGCCGCCGTCCGCGGCGATCCGGGCGCGGTTGCAGTCGTCACAGAAGTTCTCGGTCATCGCGCCGATGAGGCCGACGAGCCCCTCGCGTCCGCCGGGCTCGGTCGCGCGCAGGTGGCGGGCGGGGCCCCAGCCGCGCCAGGCGTCGGGGCGGAGCGTGAAGCCGGCCTCGACGAGCCGCGCCCGGACCTCCGCGAGCGGCACGACCTCCCCCCCGGCGAACGGCATCTGCTCGATGAACCTCGGGAGCGCTCCGCGGTCCCACGCGTGGCGCACGAGCGCCGGGAGCTCGTCCTCGTTGACGCCTCGCATCACCACGGTGTTGAGCTTCAGCGACCGGAACCGTCCGACGGCCGCGTCGATCCCGGCCAGCACCCGCTCGAGCCGCGCGCCGCGACCGGAGACGCCCGGGAGGCGCGCGGGGTCGAGCGTGTCGAGCGACACGTTGAGCGACCCGAGCCCCGCGTCGCGCAGCGGCCCGACCAGCTCGTCGAGCCGGTGGCCGTTCGTGGTCAGCGCGACGTCCTCGACCCCGGGGGTCGCCGCGGCGTCGCCGACGATCTCGACGAGGTCCCTGCGGAGCGTGGGCTCCCCGCCGGTGAGGCGGATGCGCCGGACGCCGAGCCCGGCGAACAGCCGGAAGAGGCGGGCGAGCTCGGCCCGGCCGAGGAGGCCCTCCGGGCGGCTCGTTCTCGGAAGGCGAGCAGTAGGTGCAGCGGAAGTTGCAGCGATCGGTGAGCGCGACCCGGAGGTACGAGATCCCGCGCCCCTGCGCGTCGCTCCAGGATCGGAGCTCGGGACGTTACAGACCGGGGCCTGCATGGAACGACTCCTTCCCGGTCGCGTCCACCCCCGGCAGCGACGGCATCTGCGCGACCCTCCGTTTCTTAGCCTCCTCGGCGCCCCGGCGCCCGCGGCGCGGCGCGGCCACCGCCGCTCCGCGTGGGCGTACACGTTCATCCCGCCACCGCGGACGAAGCCCGCGAGCGCGACGCCGGCGGAGGCGGCGAGATCGACCGCGAGCGACGTCGGCGCGGAGATGGAGGCGACCGCGGGGATGCCCGCCGCCGCCGCCTTCTGGACGATCTCGAAGCCCGTCCGGCCGCTCACCGCGAGGACGGCCGGCCTGCCGCCGGGCGGCGCGCCGGGGCCGAGCCGCCCGGCCCGCACGAGCGCCCCGACGACCTTGTCGACGGCGTTGTGGCGGCCGACGTCCTCGGCGGCCGCGAGCAGCGCGCCGTCGTCGGCGACCACCACGGCCGCGTGGAGCCCGCCGGTCCGGGCGAAGCCGGGCTGCGACCGCGAGATCGCCTCGACCGCGAGCACCAGCAGCTCCGGCGCGATCCGTCGCCCCGGAGGGATCGGCCGGATGCGCGCGGCGAGCCCGTCGATCGCGCGGCGGCCGCAGACTCCGCACGCGGACGAGATCGGCGCGACGCGGTGTCCGTCGAGGAGCCGCTCCGGGTCGAGGTGCATGCCGGCGGCGGAGCGGACGTCGATGACGTTGCCGTACCCCTCGTCCCCTGGCCGGCCGCAGTGCGCGACGGCGGAGACGTCCGCGGGGCCGAGGAGGATCCCCTCCGCGAACAGGAACCCGAGCGCGAGGTCGGCGTCCGCGCCCGGCGTCCGCATCGTGGTCGCGACGGGCTCGCCGTCCACGCGGATCTCGAGGGGCTCCTCCACGGCGACGGCGTCGAGCGACGCCACGCCCTGCCGGAGCACCTCGCGCATCGCGACGCGGGGGTCGTCGGGTCGGTCCACCGGGAGAGGATATCCCCCTTGGCCGGCGCGCGCCTGTCCGGGAGGCCTCCGGGGGTGCCGGGCGTGCAGCCGGCGGACCCCCGCTGTAGAACATCCGGCTCGATGAGGAGCCCCGGACAGCCTGCCCGCCCCGATCGCCCCGACGCGCTGACCGCCGCGGAGCGCGCCGTCGTCGCCGAGGAGGAGGCCCTCCTCTCGCGCGTGCGGGCGTCGCTCGCGGCGCGCGTCCGTGGCCGCGGCGAAGGCGATCTGGTCGGGCGGCTCCAGGAGCTGCGGGACGAGGCGCTCGAGTCGACCCCGAAGGACCTCCCCACCGTCTTCCAGGAGATGGGGGTCCTCCGCGCCGTGATGGAGCGCGCCCGCCCGGACCAGCTCCCCGATCCCGCCGCGCCGTACTTCGCGCACCTCAGGATCCGGGAGGACGGGGAGGAGCGCGACTACTTCCTCGGCCGGCACACCTTCGTGGACCGCGAGGCGGGCGTGCGCGTCGTGGACTGGCGGTGGGCGCCGGTCGCGGCGCTCTTCTACCGGTACCGGGAGGGCGAGGAGTTCGAGGAGCCCTTCCCCGGGCGCGTGTCCAGAGGCGTCGTCGCCGTCCGGCGGGTGGTGGTGATCGACCGCGAGGGGCTCGCGAGGATCGCGACGGACGGCCTCGCGCTCGCGCGAGGCCCGGGGGGCGCGTGGCGGGCGGCGCGCGGGGCCGGCGCCGCGCTCGGGGGCGGGGAGGAGACCGCGGCGCGGGAGGGCGCGCTCGGGACCGGCGCGGGCGACCGCGACCGCGCGGCGGACGCGGCGGTGACCGCGCTCCTCGACCCGGATCAGTACGCCGCCGTCGCGGCCCCGCCGGACACGCCGCTCCTCGTGCTCGGCAGCGCGGGGAGCGGCAAGACGACCGTCGCGCTCCACCGCCTCGCGCGCATCGCGTTCGAGGACCCGCGGCGCTTCCCGCCCTCCCGGCTGCAGGTGGTCGTCCCCGAGACCGGGCTCGCGCGGCTCGCGGCGCGGCTCCTCGAGCCGCTCGGCCTCGACCGCGCGCAGGTCCGGACCGTGGACGCGTGGGCGCGCGGGACGTTCCAGAGCGTCTTCGGAGTCCCGCCGCCGCGCCTCACCGAGGAGACGCCGCCGCTCGTGTCGCGCCTGAAGCGCCACCCCGCGCTGTACGAGGCGCTGCGGCGCCGGCCGCGGCTCGCCGTCGCGAGGCCCGGCTTCGGCCCGCTCCGGCGCGAGCTCGGGGACCTGCTCGGGGACCGCGCGTTCCTGGACGCCGTCGTGGCCGCGGCGGGCGGCGGCCTCCCGACCACCGCGATCGAGGAGACCCTCCGGCACACGCGCCTGCAGCTCGCGCCGCCGTCCGAGGACCTCTCCGGGATCGACCCCGACCGCCGGGACGCGCTCGACGGGAAGCCGATCGACGAGGGCACGCCCCAGGCGCTCTCCGGGACGCTCGACGTCGAGGACCTGCCGATCCTCTCGTTCCTCGCGACGCGGGCGGGCGGCGCGGCGGGGCGGCGGACCGCGCACCTCGTCGTGGACGAGGCGGAGGACGTCTCGCTCTTCGAGCTGGCCGTGCTCGGGCGCCAGCTCGGCGGGAGGAGCGTGACGGTCGCCGGCGACGAGAGCCAGCAGACCTTCTCGTCGTACGCGGGGTGGCCGGAGGCGCTCGCCGCGCTCGGCGTCGAGCGGGCCGCCACCGTGCGGCTCGAGACGACCTATCGCTGCCCGCGGCCCATCGCCGAGCTGGCGCACGCAGTCCTCGGGCCCTTCGCGCCTGCCGTGCCGCCGCGCGCGGGGAGGGAGGGCGTGCCGGTCGCGCGCTTCGACTTTCCGACCGAGGCGCACGCGCACCTCTTCCTCGCCGGCGCGCTCCGCGACCTGCTCGAGCGGGAGCCGCGCGCGTCCGTGGCGGTCGTCGCGCACGCCCCGGAGGTGGCCCGCTCGATCCACCGGCTGCTCGAGGATCTGCCCGAGGCGCGGCTGACGCTCGACGGCCGGTTCACCTTCCGCCCCGGGGTCGACCTCACCGACGTGGCGAGCGTGAAGGGGCTCGAGTTCGACTACGTGATCGTGCCGGACGCGTCGGCGCGCGCCTACCCGGACGATGCGGACGCGCGCCGAAGGCTCCACGTCGCGGTCACCCGCGCGGCGCACCAGCTCTGGATCGCGGCGCCGGGGACCGCGTCGCCCCTGCTGGCCGGGCTCGCTCCCCTCTGACGATCACACGGACGGTGGAGTCCCTGGCGGGTCTCCCGTGCGCTCGACGCGAGCGTGCCGTCCGGCCGCTCGGTAGAGTGGACGCCGCTCCGCACATCCAGGCTGCACGTTCACGCTCCGCACCAGGCGGGGGAGGGAGACACATGGCTCAGGTGACGCTCAAGGGGAACCCGGTCCACACCAGCGGCGAGCTGCCGGCGGTCGGCGCCAAGGCGCCCGACTTCAGGCTGACGGGGGAGATCTGAAGGACGTCTCGCTCGCCGACTTCGCCGGCAAGCGGAAGATCCTGAACATCGTGCCGAGCCTCGACACCCCGACCTGCGCGATCTCGACACGGCTGTTCAACCAGGCGGCCGGAAAGCTGCCGAACACCGTCGTGCTCGTGATCTCGGCGGACCTGCCGTTCGCCGCCAAGCGCTTCTGCGCCACGGAGGGGCTGCAGAACGTCGTGCCGCTGTCGCTCATGCGCGACAGGAGCTTCGCCACGGAGTACGGCGTCCTCCTCCAGGACGGGCCGCTCGCCGGGATCTGCGCGCGCGCGGTCGTCGTCCTCGACGAGCACGACCAGGTCGTCCACCGCCAGCTCGTGCCGGAGATCGCGCAGGAGCCGGACTACGACCGCGCGCTCGCCGCGGTGAGGTGAGGCGCTGACCGGGCAGCGCCGGCTCACGGCGCGAGCGCGGCGAGGCGCTCGTGCGCGGCCTCCCACTCCGCGTAGCGCGCGGCGAGCTCGTCCTTCGCCGCGCGCTGCCGCTCGATGAGCGGCTTCGCCCGCGCGAAGTCCTGGTACAGGGCGGGATCGGCGAGCGCGGTGGTCGCCTCGCGCTCCTCGGCCTCGAGCGCCTCGATGCGCGCCTCGAGCCTCGCGATCTCCTCGCGCAGCGGCTTCTCGATCCGGTACCGCGCGTTTCGCGCCTCGGCCTCGGCGCGGCGGCGGTCCTTGTCGGTCGCGGGCGCCGCCTCCGCGCGCGCGCCCGGGCCGCTCGCGCCCGGGCCGGCCGCCTCCGCCGCCGCGAGCTGCCGCTGGTGGTACCACCAGTCGTCGAGGTTGCCCGGGAACGGCAGCACCCCGCCGTCCTTCACCTCCCAGATCACCGTCGCGAGCTGGTTCACGAACGAGCGGTTGTGCGAGACGAAGAGGAGGGTGCCGCCGTAGCCCTTCAGCGCCTCGATGAGCGCCTCCGACGACTCGAGATCGAGGTGGTTCGTGGGCTCGTCGAGGAGGAGCAGGTTCGCCGGGACGAGCAGGAGCTTCGCGAGCGCGACGCGGGCGCGCTCGCCGCCCGACAGCACGCCGACCCGCTTCTCCACGTCGTCGCCGGAGAAGAGGAACGACCCCGCGACGCCGCGGACGTACGCCTCTCCCTGATCCGGGACGAGGTCCCACAGCGTGTCGAGGACGGTGCGGTCCGGGTCGAGCGCGCCGGAGGTCCTCACCGGGCCCCCGTCCTCGTGCTCGGGCCGGTCGAAGTGGTGCTGGGCGTAGTAGCCGGCCACCACCGAGTGCCCGAGCTTCACCTCGCCGGCGTCCGCCCCGAGCTCCCCCGCGACGAGCTTGAGGAGCGTGGACTTCCCGGCCCCGTTCGCGCCGATGACCGCGACGCGCTCGCCCCGCTGCACCGTCGCGTCGAGGCCGCGGTAGACCACCTTCGGGCCGAACGCCTTCGACAGCCCCTCGAGCCGGAGCACCTCGCGCCCGGAGCGCGGCGCCTCCGCGAACCGGAAGCGCAGCGTCGCGCGGTGCTCGAGCAGCCGCACGTCGTCCATCCGCTCCAGCTGCTTCTCCTTCGACTTCGCCTGCGCCGCCTTGGTGGCCTTCGCGCCGAACCGCTCGATGAAGGTCTCGAGCTGGGCGCGCTTCGCGGCCTGGCGCTTCGCCTGGGACTCGAGCCGCTCCTCCTCCTCCGCCCGCAGGCGCCTGTAGTCGTCGAAGTCCCCGGTGTACGCGCGGAGCCCCTCGGGCTCGAGCGCGAGCACCCGGTCGATCTGGCGGTTCAGGAACTCGCGGTCGTGGGAGACGAGCAGCAGCGCCTTCCCGGTGCCCCGCAGGAACCCGTCGAACCACTCCTGGGTCGGCACGTCGAGGTGGTTCGTCGGCTCGTCGAGGAGGAGCAGCTCGGGATCCTGCAGGAGCAGCCCCGCGAGCGCCGCCCGCATCTTCCAGCCGCCGGACAGGGTCCGCGCGGGCCGCTCGAGCTCGGCCTGCGCGAACCCGAGCCCCCCGAGGATGCGCTCGGCGCGGTGGCGGCCGTAGTGCTCCTCGAAGTGGTCGAGCTCCTCGTGCAGCTCCGCGAGCGCCTGGGAGAGCTCGAGCTGGTCCTCCGGCTCGCGGGCGACCGCGAGCGCCGCCTCCGCCTGGAGGAGGCGCCCCTCGAGCGCGGCGCGACCGGGCACGGTCGCGAGGACCGCGTCGACGAGCGGCAGGTCGGGCAGCGTCGCGACGTCCTGCGGCAGGTAGCCCGCGCGGGCGCCGCGCCGGAACACGAGCTCGCCCGAGTCCGGCTGGGCGGTGCCGGCGAGGATGCGCATGAGCGACGACTTCCCGGTGCCGTTCGCGCCGGCGAGGCCGATCCGATCGTGCGGACCGATGGCGAAGCTCGCGCCGTCGAGGATGACCTTCGGGCCGAAGGCGAGCGAGAGCGCTTTCGCGGAGACGAGGCTCATGGGGATCGGGGGCGGAGGAAGGAGTTAACGTTTCTTCAAGCGGCGAACAAGGGCGCGACACCGCCCGCCCGCATGCTCCCACCGTCGCCTCGCCCGCTCCGGGCGGGGGGAGCACCCGGCCCCGGCCGGAGGAGGAGAACATGAGGAAGCTCTTCGGTGGGATCGCGGTGGTCCTCGCGGTGGGGGTCGGCGTCGTGGCGCTGACCGGGTTCCGCGGCGGCTGCGGCGGGCACGGGCACGGGCGCGACCCCGCGCAGATGGCCGCGTTCGTGACGAACCGGGTGGACGACGCGCTCGACGACCTCGACGCCACGCCCGACCAGCGCACCCGCATCCACGCGGTGAAGGACCGGATGCTCGCGGCCGCGAACGAGCTCCACGCCGGGCACGCCGAGACGCACCAGGCGCTCCTCGCCGAGTGGAAGGCGGAGACCCCCGACAAGGCGAAGCTCCACGCGCTCGTGGACGCGCGCATGGACCAGCTGCGCGCCGTCGCGCACCAGGCGGTGGACGCGGGCGTCGAGGTGCACGACGTCCTCACGCCCGCGCAGCGCGAGAAGGCGACCCGCAAGATCGAGCGGTGGCACCGGTAGCGCCCACCCCGACCCCGGCCGCCGCCAGGACAGACGGTGGCGGCCGGGCGGGGAGCGGGCCGACTATGATGACCTCCGTGTCCAGCGGCTCCTCACTGCTCGTCCTCCTGGTGGAGGACGACCTCCGGCTCGCCACCCTCACCCGCGAGTACCTCGAGGGGCACGGCGTCGGCGTCGTGCACGTCTCCGACGGGCGCAGGGGCCAGGACGAGGCGCTGTCCGGGAGGTACGACGCGGTCCTGCTCGACCTCATGCTCCCGGGGAAGGACGGCCTCGAGGTCTGCCGCGAGGTCCGGGGGCGCTCCGACGTGCCGGTGATCGTCCTCACCGCGCGCGGCGAGGAGGCGGACCGGGTCATGGGGCTCGAGCTCGGGGCGGACGACTACCTCGCGAAGCCGTTCTCCCCGCGCGAGCTGCTCGCGCGCATCCGCGCGGTGGTCCGGCGCGCGCGGGGCAGGGCGGGCCCGCCCCGCGAGGCGGTGCGGGTCGGCGGGCTCGTCGTCGATCCGGCCGCGCGCCGGGTCACCCTCGACGGCCGCGACGTCGCGCTCACCGGCTACGAGTTCGCGCTGCTGCTCGCGCTCGCGCAGCGCGCGGGCCGCGTCCTCGCGCGCGAGCAGCTCATGGAGCTCGCGAAGGGGAGCGCGGAGGAGTCCTTCGACCGCTCGGTGGACGTCCACGTCTCGCGTCTCCGCCAGAAGCTCGGCGACGACCCCAAGCGCCCCCGCCTCATCAAGACGGTGCGCGGCGCCGGGTACCTGCTCGCGGGTGACGCCGGGTGACCGCGGCCAGGGCGCGCGGGCGGCACGGGCCGCTCTTCTGGCGGATCTACCTGCACGGCGTCGTCCTGCTCGTCGTCGTGGGCGTCGCGGTCGGCGCGGTCGGGTTCGCGCTGCGGCGGGGCGGCGGCTACGGCCTGCACGGCCGCCCCGCGGAGTACGCGGCGGCGAGGATCGGCGAGCTGAGCGGCGACCCCGCGCGGCTCGCCGAGGAGCTCCGGCGCGTCCGCGACGCGTTCGGGGTCGAGGCGTCGGTGTTCGCGCCGGACGGCCGGCTCGTCGCCACGGGCGCGGCGGACCCCGCGGCGCCCCCGCGCGCCGGGCCGCACCGGCTCGGCTGGACCGTGTCGCTCCGCGACGGCGGGACCCTCGTCGTCCACTCGGCCCCGCACGACCCGACGAGAGGCCTCCTCTTCATCGGGGTGGTCCTCGTCGCGCTCGCCCTCGCGTCGTTCCCGCTCGCGCGCTCGATCGTCGCGCCGGTCGAGCGGCTCACCGTCGCCGCGCGCGCGCTCGGCGAGGGCGACCTCTCGGTCCGCGCGAACGTCCGGGCCCGGGGCGAGCTCGGCGCGCTCGGGCGGGCGTTCGACGAGATGGCGGATCGGCTCGAGCGGCTCGTCCGCGGAGAGCGCGAGCTGCTCGCGAACGTCTCGCACGAGCTCAGGACGCCGCTCGCGCGGATCCGGGTCGCGCTGGAGCTCGCCGCCGAGGGCGACTCGGAGCGGGCCCGCCGCTACCTCGGCGAGATCGGGCAGGACCTGTCCGAGCTGGACGGCCTCGTCGAGGACGTCCTCGCGGCGGCCCGGCTCGACGCCCGCGGGGCGGCGGCGCTGCGGATCGACGACGGGCCGGTCGAGCTCGGCGCGGTGGCGCAGGCCGCCGCGGGGCGGTTCCGCGCCGAGCACGAGGACCGGACGCTCGAGCTGGACGTGCGCGAGGTGCCGGCCCTGCGGGGGGACGCGGCGCTGCTCCGGCGCCTCGTCGCGAACCTGCTCGACAACGCGGCGAAGTACTCGGAGCCGCCGGCGCCGATCGGGCTCGCCGTGCTGCCCGACGCGGGCGGCGTCGCGCTGGAGGTGCGGGATCGCGGGATCGGGATCCCCGCGGAGGACCTGCCTCGCCTCTTCACGCCCTTCTTCCGGACGGACCGGAGCCGGGCGCGGGGGACGGGCGGGACCGGGCTCGGGCTCGCGCTCGCGAAGCGGATCGCGGAGGCGCACGGCGGGTCGATCTCCGCCGAGAGCAAGCCCGGGAGCGGGACGACGTTCCGGGTCCGGCTCCCGGGCGCCGGGACGCCGCGCGCGTGAGGGCGGCCGGCCGGGGTTCCCGGCCGGCTCGCCCGGACGGCTAGAAGAAGTAGACGCGCATGAACAGCAGGCCCTGCGTGGCGTTCGCCGAGCCGCCCTGGCCCGTGAACGTCGGCGCTCCCGTCTGCTCGACCTTCGGGTCGCCGAGCGCGGTGTACTCGATCTGCGCCTCCACTCCGACCGAGAACCACGGGCTTGGCAGGTACTCGCCGCCGAGCACCGCCGCGAGCGTGGTGTTCCGCTGGGTCGTCTTCCGCTCGACGGTCGGGCTCAGGCGCTCCTCGTCCTTCATCCAGGTCGAGGCGAGCCGCACCCCGCCGTAGAGGTTCGTCCCCTGCGTGACCGGCTTCACGTACAGCGCGCCGATGCCGAGCGCGAACGAGGAGTCGGACGTGTCGTCCGCGTCGCTGTTGACCTTGAGCCAGCCGATCTGGGGCTCGATCCGGAAATTCGGCGCCACGTAGAAGGGGACGTAGAGGCTGGTCGGGGGGCGAACGGGGAGCTGCCGAAGGTCAGGAGCGATCCGATCAGGCTCGTGTTCATCGACACGCCGAGCCCGACGCGCGGCTGGGTGGCGACCGGCTGCTGGGCGAACGTGGGGGCAGAGAGCGCCAGGGCTGCGAGGACTGCTGCGGCGCGGAGCGTGGTCTTCACCATTCTGGATTCTCCTCTGGGACGCCGGTCCATCCGGCCCCTCGCACTCTACGCGAACCGAGATCGGGCGCAACGCGCCGGACACGCACGCACATGGGCGCTCCGCGTCCGACCCCCTCGCGCGCCGCGCGCCCGGGCGCCGGGCCGCCGCTTGAGGGGCGAACCGTCCCGCGCTAGGGTGCCCCCGCCGTGGCGAGCACGTTCGACTTCTTCAGGCGCGCGGAGCGGATCGAGGCGCTCGCCGCCGCCATCTACGCGGCGCTCGCCGTGCAGTTCGCGGCCGACGCGGCGACCCGGGACCTGTTCGTGCGGCTGGAGCGGGAGGAGCTCCAGCACGCGAGCCGGATCCGGCTGCTCGCGAGCAGCTACCGCGGCGACTCGCGGCTCATCGACAGGGTCTCCGGAGCGGCCGACCTCGAGGCCTGCTGCGGCGAGGCCGAGGCCGCGCTCCGGGAGGTGCAGGCGGGGACGTGGGGGACGGACCTCGCGGGCGTGAAGGCGCGCCTCGCCGCGCTCGAGGTGCGGCTCTCGAAGGCCCACGCGCACGTCCTCGCGCAGGACGGGAACGCCTCGCTGCGCGACTTCTTCCGCCAGCTCGCGCTGCAGGACGACGCGCACGCGCGGCTGCTGGGCTCGACGTGACCCCGACCGAGCTGATGCGCGAGACGCTCCGGCTCGCGCGCGAGAGCGTCGCGGCGGGCGGCGGCCCCTTCGCGGCGCTCGTCGTGCGCGACGGCGTCGTCGTCGCGGCGGGCACGAACCGGGTCGTCGCGGACCACGATCCGAGCGCGCACGCCGAGGTGGTCGCGATCCGGGAGGCCTGCCGGCGGCTGGGGACGCACCGGCTCGACGGCTGCGAGCTCTACACCTCCTGCGAGCCCTGCCCGATGTGCGCCGGCGCCATCGCCTGGTCGCGGGCCGCCCGCCTCCGCTACGCCGCGACCCGCCACGACGCCGCCGCGGCCGGGTTCGACGACGCGCGCCTCCACGCCGAGGCGGGCCTCGCGCCGGAGGAGCGCGCGATCCCGGCGGAGCGGCTCCTCGGTGACGAGGGCCGCGAGGTGTTCGCCGCGTGGGCCGCGAAGCTCGATCGGGTCCCGTACTCGATCCCCCAGCCCTCTCCGGGCCAGGCGCGCCTAGCCCGCCGCCGCGCTCGCGACCGCGAGCGCCGGGTCCGGGCAGTAGTTCGCGCGCGCCGCGGCCCCCTCGGGCCGCGGGTCGCCGGGCTCGCTCCGCCGGTCCGGCGCGGTCGCGGGGCGCCAGGGCGGGCCGGCGTCCCCAGTGGAGCCCGACGGTGGTCCCGAGCCCGATCGTGAGCATCTGCGCGGGCAGCACGACCCAGAAGCGCGGCGCCGCGTAGTACCCGGCCGCGAGCGCCGCGACCTGCCCCGCGACCGCGAAGAGCATGGCCTTCCAGGCCGCGCCGGAGGCGGGCTCCGCGCGGGCCCACCGGGCGAGGAGCACCGCGGTGAGCGGCGGCACCACGAGCGCCGCGGCCGCGAAGACGTACGCCGTGGTCCGGAAGTTCTCCGCGGTCGGGCTGATCGTCCCGTTCGCGAAGAGCCGCAGCGTGTAGTAGCCGGCGCCGAGCACGGCCGCGTCGCCGAGGATCACCCCGAGCGAGGACGCGGCGAGCTCGCGACCCTGGAACGGGCCCGGGTCGAGGCGCGGCGCGAGCCCCGCCGGCGGCAGGCTGGACGACGCGAGCGCGAGGTGGAGCGCGAGCGCGAGGGCGGACATCGCGTGAACGATGGTGCGGGGGGCGCGCCACGCCACGCCCCCGTGCGCGGCGCCACCCACCGCCCGCGGCTCACCGCTCGGGCCCCTCGTCCCCGCCGAGCCCGTACCTCCGCAGCTTGTCGTGCAGCGTCACGCGCGAGACCCCGAGCCGTCGCGCCGCCTCGCTCCGGTTTCCCCGGGCCTCGCGCAGGGCCTCGATGACGAGCCCTCGCTCGTACGCCTGCACCCGCTCCTTCAGCGCGAGCTCGCCGTGCTCCTCCGCGGCCGCGCCCCCGGGCAGGAGCGCCAGATCGAGCCCCTCGGCGGGGGAGAGCGCCACGAGCCGCTCGATCGCGTTCTCGAGCTCGCGCACGTTGCCGGGCCAGGACTGGCCCGCGAGCCGGTGCAGGAGCGCGTGCTCCCCGTGCACGGACGCGACCCCGTACCGTTCCGCGAAGCGCGCCAGGAAGTGACGCGCGAGCACCGGGACGTCCTCCGGCCGCTCCCGCAGCGGAGGTACCCGGAGATGGACCACGTCGAGGCGGTAGAACAGGTCCTCGCGGAAGCGCCCCGCGCGGACCTCCTCGGAGAGGTCGCGGTGCGTCGCCGCGATGATGCGGACGTCCACGGTCCGGGCGCGCTCGTCGCCCACCGCGCGGACCTCGCCGTCCTGCAGCACCCGGAGCAGCTTCGCCTGCGCCCCCGGCGCGAGCTCGCCCACCTCGTCGAGCAGGATCGTCCCGCCGTCCGCCTCGCCGAACAGCCCCGGGCGCGCGCGGATCGCGCCCGTGAAGGCGCCGCGCGCGTGCCCGAACAGCTCCGCCTCCGCGAGCTCCGGCGTGAGCGCCGCGCAGTTGAAGCGGACGAAGGCGCGATCGGCCCGGCGCGACGCCTGCACGATCGCCTCCGCGACCCGCTCCTTGCCGGTCCCGCTCTCGCCGGTGACGAGGACCGTCACGTCGCGCGGCGCGACGCGCCCCACCAGCACCGCGAGCCGGCGCATCGGCTCGGACGCGAAGACCATGGTCCGCGCGAGCGCGAGCTCGCCGGCGAGCCGCTCGTTCTCGTGCGCGAGCCGGACCGCCTCGAGCGCGCGCCGCACCACCGCGAGCAGCTCCTCGGTCTCGAAGGGCTTCTTGAAGTAGTCGTGCGCGCCGGCCTGGATCGCCTCGACCGCCTGCCGCTCGGAGCCGTGCGCGGTGATCACGATCACCCGCGGCGCCGGCGTGCGCGCGCGGAGGCGCCGGAGCACCTCCATCCCGTCCAGCCCGGGCATCCGGAGATCCGTGACGACGAGCGCGGCGGGGCACGCGTCGAAGCGCGCGAGCGCCTCCGCCCCGTCCGCCGCCTCGTCGACCGCGAGCCCCTCCGACTCGAGGATCTCGCGGAGCGTGTAGCGGACGCCCGGATCGTCGTCGACGACGAGGACGCGGACCGCCGCGGCGCTCACGCCGGGCCCCCGCCCGTGCCCGCCGGCCCCGGCAGCGTCACCACCGCGGACGTGCCGCCGCCGGGCCGCGACGCGAGCGCGACCTCGCCCCCGTGCTGCCGCGCGAGCGCGCGCGCGATGGTGAGGCCGAGCCCGGAGCCCCCCGCCTTCGACGTCACCCCCGGCGAGAAGACCGCGGCGGCGAGGGCCGGCTCGAGGCCCCGCCCCCGGTCGAGGACGCGCACGCACGCGCCGCCGCCCGCGAGCCGCTCCGCCTCGAGCTCCACCGCGCTGCCCGCGGGGGACGCGTCGAGCGCGTTCTGCACGAGGTTGATGAGCACCTGCTTCGCCTTTCGCGGGTCGCAGCGGACCCGGACGACCCCGGCGTGCACCGCGATCTCCACCGCGCGCTCGCGCGCCATCCCCTCGTGCAGCGCCGCGACCTCGCGGCAGAGCGCGCCCAGGTCCGAGTCCCCGAGCGCGAGCGGGACGAGCGGCCGCGAGAAGTTCAGGAACTCCTCGAGCACCGACTGCATCCGGTCCACCTCGCGCCGGAGCACCGCGAGCCGCTCCGCGCCCTTCCCGTCCGGCAGGTGCTGCGCGAGGAGGCCCGCGAGCCCCTTCACGCTCGCGAGCGGGTTCTTGAGCTCGTGCGCGATCTCGCCGGAGAGGGCGGTCAGCTCCTCCGCGCGCTCCGCGTGGGCGCGCAGCGACTCCTCCTGCGCCGCCGCCGTCCGCTGCACCATCCGGTCGAACGACCAGCGGACCGCGCGGCCGGCCCCCATGGCGAAGGCGTACACGAAGGTGAGCACGGTCGCGTGCGCGACGAGCCACGCGCGCGGGACGGGCAGCGTGGGCCCGCCGCCGAACGCGACGAGGTTGAAGTCGGGGAGCGCGCCGGAGAGGCCGATCGCCGCGAAGGTCCACGCCGCGGCCATCTGCACGAGCGCGAGCACGCCGCCGAGGGGCCAGGGCACGAAGACGCCCGAGATGACGCCCAGCAGGACCGAGACGAGGATGAACGGGCTCGCGATCCCGCCGGTCCCGAACGCGAGGAGGGTCAGCCCGACGATCGCGACGGAGAGGTTTCGCGGCACCGCGCCCGGGGTGAAGCCGTTCCGGCGCCAGCGCACCCACTCGAACACGAAGAACGCCACGAGCGCCGCGACGGTGGCGCCGAGGAGCCGCCGCCGCCAGGACGCCGGCTCCACCCAGGTGAGCCAGAGGGCGAGGCCGAGGAACGGCGGCAGGCCGACGAGCCGCGCGCCGGCCATGCGGCCGAAGAGCCGGGACAGCTCCTCCTGCTGGATCTCGCGGTGGCCCTGGGGCAGGGGCACGTGGGGCGCCTCGTCGCCCGTCAGGATACGCCCGAGCCGCCGCGCGCGCATGCCGTTCCTCACCCGCGGGGCTCGCGCCCGAGCGCGCGGTCGAGGCCGACGGCCGCCTGGGCGAGGCGGGCCCTGGCGTCGGCGAGGCCGACGTCGGCCTGGTACAGGCGGTCGTTCGCGTCCACCACGTCGAGGCTCGAGGCGATCCCGGCCTCGAAGCTGCGCCGGGCCGACCCCGCCGCGTCGGACGCGAGCCCCCGCTGCGTCTCCGCGAGCCGGAGCCGCTCGCGCGCGACGACGAGATCGCGCTCGCCGTCCGCCACCTCCTGGTGGATCGCGAGCCGCTGCGCCTCCTCGCCCGCGCGCGCTCCGGCGAGCTGGGCGCGAGCCTGCCGGCGGCGCGCCTCGCGGAGCCCGCCGTCGAAGATGGGCCAGGTGAGGTCCACGGTCGCGCGCCATCCGTCCTTCTCGCCGGTCGGGTACGGCACGTCGGAGGCGAAGGCCGACCCGGTGGCCGAGAGCTGCGGGGCGAGGCGCGCCCAGCCGGCGCGGACCTGGTCCTCGGCGGCGGCGACCTGCTCGCGCTGCGCCCGCAGCTCCGGCCTGCGCTCGAGCGCGCCGGCGGCGAGCGCGGCCGGCTCCTGCGCCGCCGCGGGGGCGGGGTCCGGGACGGCGACCCGCACCGGCCCGTCGCGGCCGAGCAGGATCCCGAGCGCGAGGCGCGCGCGCTCGAGCTCCGCGCGCGCCCGGACGAGATCGCCCTCTCGCCGGACCTGCTCGGTCCGGGCGCGCAGCGCGTCGAGCGGCGCCGCGACCCCGGCGCTCACGCGGCGCTCGGCGCTCCGCGCGTGCTCCGCCGCGAGCTCGAGCGCGCGCTCGGACGCGATGACCATCTCCTCGACCGCGCGCGCGCCGTGCGCGGCCTGCGCGAACCCGGCGCGGAGCTGGAGCCGCACGCCGTCCGCGGCTGCGTCGGCTGCCCGCGCGGCGCTCCGCGCGGAGCGGACGTCGAACCAGGCGGACGGGACGACGAGGGGGACGCGGATCGCGCCCTGCGCGCTGAGCTGCTCGAGCGGCTGGATGACGAGGTTCTTCCCGTTCGGGAAGAGCGGCGGCAGGGGTCCGATGGTGAGCCGGGCGTCGGCGCTGTTCCGCGTGTAGCTCGCGCCGGCGGTGAGCGACGGGACGAGCTGCGCCCGGACCTGCCCGACGGCCGCGCTCGCCTCCTCCGCGCGGCTGCGCGCCTGCGCGAGCGCGAGGTTCTGGCGATCGAGCGCGCGCAGCGCGTCCTCGAGCGTGAGCTCCGGGGGGTTCGGTCGGGGTCGAGGTCGGGGTCGCGGTCGCGCTCGAGGGCGGGGTCGCGGTCGCGGTCGGGGTCGAGGTCGGGGTCGAGGTCGAGGTCGCGGTCGCGGTCGGGCTCGCGCCCGCGCTCGACCCGACCGCCAGGATCACCACCGCCGCGCCGAAGCTGACCATCCCGTCCTCCCGGGCGGACCCCGCCCACGCCCGTGCAGGAGCAAGGCCGGTGCCCGCGGCGCGGCCCCCTGATCTCGGGCGGTTCCGGCGTCCCCGCGTCCCCCGCGCGTCGCGCGACCGTGAGGAAGGCCGAACGGAGCGTCGGATCTCCTTACAGGTCGCGCCCCGGGCGACGCCGAAAACGCAGGCGCGACGCGGCGGTGAGCGGGCGGGGCGCGGGCACGGCGCTTGCGCTCACGAGCGCGGCCCCGCCCGCCGCGGGGAGGGAGCGTTCCCGATGCGCCGCGTCCTCGTCGTGCTCGCAGTCCTCGTCGTCGTCCTCGCCGGCCTCATCTCGCTCCGGCTCTGGAGGCAGGCCCGGGCGCTCGCCGCCCCGTCCGGAGGCTCCGGGGAGATCGAGGGCACCCGGATCGAGCTCTCGTCCCGCGTCGGCGCCCGGATCCTCGAGCTCCCGGTCCGGGAAGGCGCCCGCGTGGCGAAGGGCGAGCTCCTCGTCCGGCTCGACTGCGCCGATCCGGTCGCGCAGCTCGCCGAGGCGGAGGCGCGCCTCGCCGCGGCGCGGGCGCAGGCGGTCGCCGCGGGCGCGCAGATCCAGGCGTCGCAGCGCTCGCGGGTCGCGGCGGGGGCGACGCAGGCGGCGGCGAACGCGCAGGCTGCGGCGCTCGAGGCCCAGCGCGACGCCGCCGAGCGCCAGGCGCGCCGGCTCGCCGGGCTCCCCGCCGACGTGCCCGAGTCCTCGATCGACCAGACGCGCGCGAGCGCGGCCGGCCTCGCGCACCAGGCCGTCGCCGCGAAGGCGCAGGCGAGCGCGAGCGGCGAGCAGGTCCGCTCGGCCGAGGTGGGGATCCGCGCGGCGAGCGCGCAGGCGGAGGCCGCCGTCGCGCAGGTCAAGGCGGCGGAGGCGTCGGTCTCGCGCGTGGCGCTCCTCGCGGGCGAGTGCGAGGTCCGTGCGCCGCGCGACGCGGAGGTCGCCGTCCTGCCGCACGAGGCGGGCGAGCTCGTCTCTCCCGGCGCGGTGCTCGTCCGGCTCGTCGACCTCTCCGAGGTGAAGGCGACCTTCTACCTCCCGAACGCGGAGCTCTCGGCGGTGAAGCCGGGCGCGCCGGCGAGCGTCGTCGCCGACGCGTGGCCGGGCGAGTCGTTCGACGGGACGGTCCGCACGGTGGCGCTCGAGGCGGAGTTCACCCCGCGGAACATCCAGACGCGGTCCGACCGGGATCGGCTCGTCTACCCGGTCGAGGTGACCGTCGCGAACCGCGGCGGCAAGCTCCGCGCCGGCATGCCGGTGCAGGTCACGCTCGTCGGCACCGGGAGGTAGCCCTGGCGGGAGCTCCCCAGCCCGCGCTCTCCGCGCGCGCCCTCGTCCGCCGCTTCGGCGCGGTGACGGCGCTCGACGGCCTCGAGTTCGAGGTCGCGGCGGGCGAGCTCTACGGGCTCGTCGGCGCGGACGGCGCCGGGAAGACGACCGCGCTCCGCGCGCTCGTGGGGCTCGTGGCGCTCGACGGCGGCGAGGCGCGCGTGCTCGGCCAGCCCGCCGGGAGCGCCGCGGTGCGCGAGCGGGTCGGGCTCATGCCGCAGCAGTACAGCCTGTACCGCGACCTCACCGTCGCCGAGAACCTCCAGTTCTTCGCGCGCCTGTACGTGCTCCCCCGCCAGGTCTTCCGCGAGCGCGCCGACCGGCTCCTCGGGATCACCCGGCTCGGGCCGTTCGTCGACCGCCGCGCCGACGCGCTCTCCGGGGGCATGTACAAGAAGCTCGCGCTCGCGTGCGCGCTGCTGCACGAGCCCGAGGTGCTCCTCCTCGACGAGCCGACGAACGGGGTGGACCCCGTCTCCCGCCGGGAGCTCTGGGCGCTCCTCCACGAGTTCGTCCACGCCGGCATGGCGGTCCTCGTCACGACGCCGTACATGGACGAGGCGGAGCGCTGCCACCGGGTCGGCCTCGTCCACCACGGGCGGCTCGTGCTCGAGGGCGAGCCCGCCGAGCTCATGCGCGGCCACGCGACCTTCGAGGAGGTCTTCCTCGCGCGCGTGGGGGAGACGGCGTGACCGCCCCGGCCATCTCGACCCGCGCGCTCACCCGCCGGTTCGGCGCGTTCGTCGCGGTGGACGCCGTCACCTTCGACGTCGAGCGCGGCGAGATCTTCGGCTACCTCGGCGCGAACGGCGCGGGGAAGTCCACCACGATCCGGATGCTCACGGGGCTCCTCGCGCCCACGAGCGGCGAGGCGGTGGTCGCGGGGCACGACGTGGGCCAGGACCCGCGCTCGGTGAAGGGCGCGATCGGCTACATGTCGCAGCGGTTCTCGCTCTACCTCGACCTGCCGGTCGGGGAGAACCTGCTCTTCTTCGGCGGCGCGTACGGGCTCTCCGGCAGCGCGCTGCGGCGGCGGGCGGACGAGGTGCTGGAGCTCACCGGGCTCGGCGATCTCGGGGACGCGACGACGGGCGACCTCCCCGGCGGGATCCGCCAGCGGCTCGCCCTCGCGTGCGCGGTGCTCCACCGGCCGGGGCTCGTGTTCCTCGACGAGCCGACCGCGGGCGTGGACCCGGTCGCGCGACGGGCGTTCTGGCGGATCATCCGCGACCTCGCGGCCGGCGGGACGACCGTGTTCGTCACGACGCACTACCTCGACGAGGCCGAGTACTGCCGGCGCATCGGCCTCATGGTCGACGGGCGGCTCGTCGCGCTCGACACGCCCGCGGCGCTCAAGCGGACCTGGGTCCCCGATCGCGTCCTCGTCGCCCGCGGGCAGGGGCTCGCCGAGGCGGCGGCCGCGCTGCGCGCGCGCGAGGGGGTCCGGGCGGTCGCGCCGTTCGGCGCCGCGCTGCACCTGCGCGTGGACCCGGCCCGGCTCGGGGCGGCCGAGGTGGACGCGGTGCTCCGGTCGGCGGGCGCGCGCGACGTCCGGGTCGAGCCCTCCGAGCCGTCGCTCGAGGACGTCTTCCTCGCGGTGGTCGAGCGCGCCGGGCGCGCGGGAGCCGGCGCGTGACGGGCCGCCTCGCGAGATCGCTCGTGCGCATCGGCGCCATGGCGGCGAAGGAGACGCTCCACATCCGGCGCGATCCGCGCACGCTCTACCTCGCGCTCGGCATGCCGGTGCTGATGCTCCTCCTGTTCGGGTACGGGCTCTCCTTCGACCTCGAGCGGCTCCCGCTCGCCGTCGCCGACCGGGACGGCACGGAGGCCTCGCGCGCGCTCGTGGACGCGGTGACGGCCCCGGGCGAGCTCGTCGCCGTCTCCCGGGCCGACCCCGAGGACGCGCAGCGCCTGTTCCGGGAGGGGCGGGCGGTGGCGGTGCTGCTCGTCCCGGAGGGCTACGGACGCGACGTCGCGCGGGGGAAGCGCACGCCCGTGCAGCTCCTCGTGGACGGCGCCGACGCGCTCGTCGCGAACCAGGTGCTCGCCAAGGTCGACGCGCTCGTCCGCGCCGAGACGCGGCGGCTCGCGGGCGCCGCGCTGGCGGCGCAGGCCCCGCCCATCCAGGTGAAGGTGTGGACCCGCTACAACCCGGAGGGCCGCTCCGCGGTGTTCATGGTCCCGGGGCTCGCGGTGTACCTCCTCGCCATCAGCGCCGTCCTCCTCACGGCGCTCACCATCGCCGGCGAGTGGGAGCGCGGCTCGATGGAGCAGCTCTTCGCGTCGCCGGTCGGGCGGCTCGAGATCGTCCTCGGGAAGCTCCTCCCGTACCTCGCGCTCGGGATGGTCGAGCTGCAGCTCGTGCTCGCGTTCGGCGCGATCGCGTTCGACCTGCCGCTCCACGGCTCGATCCCGCTCGTGTTCGGGATCGGGTTCTTCTTCCTCGTCGGGATGCTCGGGCAGGGGCTCCTCATCTCCGTGCTCGCGAGGAACCAGCTCGTCGCGACCCAGGCGGGCGCCCTGTCGGCGCTGCTCCCGTCGATGCTCCTCTCCGGGATGGTGTTCCCGCTCGAGAACATGCCGCTGCCGCTCCAGCTCCTCTCCCGGGTGGTCCCCGCCCGCTACCTCGTCCACGCCCTGCGCGGGATCCTGCTCAAGGGCAACGGCCTCGACGTGCTCTGGCCGGACCTCGTCGCCCAGATCGCGTTCGCGGCGGTCGTGCTCGCGCTCGCGACCGCCCGGTTCCAGCGGAGGCTCGCGTGACGACGGCCGGCCCCTCCGCCCGCGTGCAGCTCGCCGCCGTGTTTCGCAAGGAGGTCCGGCAGACCGTCCGCGATCGCCGGATCATGTTCATGCTGATCGTGGCGCCGCTCCTCCAGACCGTCGTGTTCGGGTTCGCGGTCGACTACGACGTGGACCGGGTCCCGACCGTCGTCGTGGATCGCGACGGGACCGAGGCGAGCCGCCTCCACGCGCGCCGCCTCCTCGCGGACGGCACGCTGCGGCGCAGCTCGGCGGTCCGGACCGCCGCCGAGGCGGAGCACGAGCTCGACGACGGCCGCGCGGCGGCGGCGCTGATCCTGCCGCCGCGCCTCGGGGCCGACCTCGCGGCGGGCCGGGCGGCGGAGGTGCAGGTCGTCATCGACGGCACCGATCCGAACCGCGCCACGGTCGCGGCGGGCGCGGCGTCGCGCTACTTCGGCGAGCTCGGGGAGGCGCTCGCGCGCGAGCGGCTCGAGGCGCGCGGCCTCGCGCCGCCCGCGCAGGTCGTGGTCGTCCCGCGGATCGCCTTCAACCCCGGGCTCGAGACGCCGCCGTACATGGTCCCCGGGATCGCCGCCATGCTCCTCCTCATCGTGACGACCATCGTGACGGCGATGGGCCTCGCGCGGGAGCGGGAGATGGGCACCCTCGAGCAGGTCCTCGTGACCCCGATCCGCCCGGTGCTGCTGCTCGTCGGGAAGATGGCGCCGTTCGTGGTCATCGGGCTCGTGGACGTCGCGCTCCTCATGGCCGTCGGGACCTGGCTCTTCGGCGTGCCGCTCGGCGGCACGCTCCCGGTCGTCCTCGTCGGGACGCTCCTCTACCTCCTGACGACGCTCGGGGTCGGGCTCCTCATCTCGACGCTCTCCGCGAACCAGCAGCAGTCGTTCCTCGGCGGGTTCCTGTTCGTGATGCCGGCGATCCTGCTCTCCGGCGTCGTGACGCCGATCCGGGCGATGCCGCCGTGGCTCCAGGTGATCACCTGGGTGAACCCGGTCCGCTACTACGCCGACGTGATGCGCACGACGCTCGTCCGCGGCGCGGGCTTCGGCGAGCTGTGGCCCCAGCTGCTCGCCCTCGCCCTGCTCGGCGGCGGCGTCCTCGTCGCCGCGACGCGCCGCTTCCACGAGCGGATCGGCTGAGCCGGCGCCGCTCGCGACCGAGCGCACCGGAGGTCCGTGGGTGCGAGCGGACGCCGGTCCGCCCGCTCCCCGGGGCTTGACACATTGCCGCAGGGCCGCCGGAACCGCCGCGGGAACAGGCCCGCGGGCCCACCTGTTCGGCTATCGAAAACGCCCCGGACTGGGGTAAGGTACGGCCCCCTTGAGTACCGGGGCTCAACACACTCGGAGGTCTCACCCCATGCGTCGTCTGTCCGTCGTCCTGCTGATCACGCTGGCCGTCGCGGGATGCAAGAAGAAGGAAGCCGCCCCGCCCCAGGTCGCTGGCGCGCAGGGCACGCCGCAGGTCGCGCCGTCGGCGTCCGTCAAGGGCAAGGTCGTCGAGCGCCTCGACGCCGAGCCGTACAGCTACCTGAAGCTCAAGACGGACCAGGGCGAGGTCTGGGCCGCCGTCCCGAAGACCGACAAGAAGGCCGGGGACGACGTGGTGGTCGGCGGCGCGATGCCGATGACCGACTTCGAGTCGAAGACCCTGAAGCGCAAGTTCGCCCTCGTCTTCTTCGGCACGCTCGCGGGCCCCGGCGGGATGCCGGGCGCCATGCCCGCGCCCGCGCCGGCCCAGCCGATGGGCGCCGGAGCGGAGGGAGCCCCGTCGCCCGCCGGCATCGCCGCGCAGCACGCCGCGGCCGCCGCCGGCCCCGCCGACGTCGGCAACGTGAAGGTCGCGAAGGCGACCGGCGGCGACGCCCGCACCGTCTCCGAGGTCTACGCGCAGCGCGCCAGCCTCAAGGAGAAGCCGGTCACGATCCGCGGCAAGGTCGTGAAGTACAACGAGGGGATCATGGGCCGGAACTGGCTCCACATCCGCGACGGCTCCGGCACGGCCGGCAAGGACAACGACCTCACCATCACGACCTCCGAGAAGACGGCCGTCGGCGACGAGGTGCTCGTGAAGGGCGTCGTCCGCGTCGACAAGGACTTCGGCGCCGGCTACTCGTACCCGGTCATCGTCGAGGACGCGAAGCTGTCGAAGTAGCGGCTCGCCTCCGATCTCGAGACGGGCGCGGTCCTCGCGGATCGCGCCCGTCGCCGTCTCGGGGGTACACTCGGCGCCCCGTGACGGCCCCGGACCCCACGCGCGCCGCCCGCGCGACCGTCGAGCGAGAGGTCGCCGCGCTCGAGGCGGCCGTCCGGGACGAGGCGCCCGCGGACGACGGGCGACGCCGCGAGCTGGGCGAGCGCCTCGACCTGCTGCGCGCTCGCTGGCGCGAGGCGCCGGCCACCTTCACCCCCGCGGTCGTGGAGGCGCTCCGCGTCGTGGCGCGTGCCCTCGCGGCGCCGCGCGCGGCCGCCGCCGGGATCGACCCCGCCGCCCTGCTCCGCGACGTGTTCGGGCACGCGGGCTTCCGCCCGGGACAGCGCGAGATCGTCTCCGCGGTGCTCGCGGGGAGGGACTGCCTGGGCGTGATGCCCACCGGGGCCGGCAAGTCGCTCACCTACCAGATCCCGGCGCGCCTCCTCGGCGGGACGACGCTCGTGGTGTCGCCGCTCATCGCGCTCATGAAGGACCAGGTGGACGCGATGGAGAAGGTCGGGCTCCGCGCCGCGTTCCTGAACTCGACCCTCTCCGCGGACGAGCGGCGCGAGCGGGTCCGCGCGCTCCGCCGCGGCGACATCGAGATCCTCTACGCGGCGCCGGAGGGGCTCGAGGGCGCCGTCGGCGGCGCGCTCGAGGGCGTGCCGCTCTCGCTCATCGCCATCGACGAGGCGCACTGCATCAGCCACTGGGGCCACGACTTCCGGCCGGCGTACCGGAACCTCTCCGGGCTGCGCTCGCGCTTCGGGGCGCCGGTGCTCGCGCTCACCGCGACCGCGACGCCGGAGGTCATCCGCGACATCGCCGGCCAGCTCGGGATGCGGGACCCGCTCCTCGTCCGGGGCTCGTTCTTCCGGCCGAACCTCCACCTCCACGCGGTGAAGAAGGGAGAGGGGCCGCGCGCGCGCGACGCCATCGTGCGCTTCGTCCGCGCGCGCCGCGGCGAGAGCGGGATCGTGTACGCCCTCTCGCGCCGCTCGGTCGAGGACACCGCGGACGACCTGCGCCGTCACGGCGTCCGCGCCGCCGCGTACCACGCCGGCCTCGACGCCGAGACGCGCACCCGCGTGCAGGACGCCTTCCAGGCCGGCGCGATCGACGTCGTCGTGGCCACGGTCGCGTTCGGGATGGGGATCGACAAGCCCGACATCCGCTTCGTCGTCCACCGCGACCTGCCGCGCTCGGTCGAGGCCTGGTACCAGGAGATCGGGCGCGCCGGCCGCGACGGGAAGCCCTCCACCTGCCTCCTCTTCTACTCGTGGGTGGACGTGCTCTCGTGGGACCGCCTCGTCGAGGACTCGGATCCGACGGTCGCGGCCTGGCAGCGGCGCCAGGCGCGCGCGGTGTTCCGGATGGTGGAGGACGAGGGCTGCCGCCACGCGGCGCTCGTGGGGCACTTCGGCGAGGCGATCGATCCCTGCCGCGCCTCGTGCGACCGCTGCACCGGCGAGGCGCTCGAGCTCGGTGGGCGCGGGAGCGCCTCGCGCGCGCCCGCGCCGCGCCGCCGGCGCACCCCGGCGCGCTCGCGGCGGCGCGGCTAGAGGAGCGGCATGGCCCTTCCGTCGACGCTCCACCACCTCGAGCTCCGGTTCTCGCAGGCCGACCTCGGGATCGACGGCGAGGTGTCCGTCAAGATCGCGCGCCACCCGTCGGAGACGATGGAGCGGCTGTGGCTGCGGATCCTCGCGTTCGCCTGGAAGTGGCGGGAGGGGCTCGCGTTCGGGCCGGGGCTCTGCGAGCCCGACGCGCCCGACCTCTCCGCGGTGCACCCCGACGGCCGCGTGGCGGTCCTCGTCCGCGTCGGCAAGCCCGAGCCGCAGCGGATCGAGCGCGACGTGAACCGGAACTCCGGCGCGGACGTCGCGGTCCTGTTCGACTCGGCGCGGCGGCTCGAGGCGTTCCTCGCGGAGGCGCGCGAGGGGCGGTTCCAGCGGGCGGCGTCGGCGGATCTCGCGGCGGTCGAGCCCGCCTTCCTCCGGGAGCTCGGCGCGCGGGAGGAGCGGCGCATCGAGGCGTCGGTCACGCTCGTCGCCGACCACCTGTACGTCGACGTGGCGGGCCGGTCGCTCGACGCTCCGCTGCGCCGACCGGGCGGATGAGGAACCGCTCGACCTGATCCGCTGCTGCGGCGCGATCAGGCAAGCGGCTCCGCGCGCCGACTTGCGGCGATCTCCCCAGCAGATGGGCATGAAATCGCACGCGTTGGGGTTACAACACAAGGTATCTGGACCTTTTCAGTCCACGATGGCTCTGATGGTCATAGGCCGGCAGGGCGGCGGCCCGGAGGCGCGGATGATCAGGATGTCGAAGCTCACGGACTACGCGATCCTGATCCTCGCGCACCTGGCGCGCGCGACCGGGACGCTCACCGCGCAGGAGCTCGCGAGCCGCTCCCGGGTCCCCGTGCCCACCGTCTCGAAGCTCGCGAAGGAGCTGTCCAAGGCGGGGCTCGTCGTCTCGCACCGCGGCCGGAACGGCGGCTACGGGCTCGCGCGCCCGGCCGAGGCGATCTCGATCGCGGAGATCGTGGAGGCGCTCGAGGGGCCCATCGCGCTCACCGAGTGCGCGAAGCCGGGGAAGAACGACTGCGGGATCGAGGACACCTGCCTCGCGAAGGCGAGCTGGGATCCCGTCTCCCGCGCGATCGAGCACGCGCTGCGCGGCCTCCCGCTCTCGTCCATCGCGCCCTTCCGCGCCGGCGAACCCGCGCCGGCGCCGGTCCGCATCGGAGGCCACGTCTCATGAGCACGGCGGAGCAGTTCAAGGAGCTGGCGGAGCAGAAGTACCGCTACGGCTTCGTCACGGACATCGAGGAGGACCGGGTCCCGAAGGGCCTGTCCGAGGACATCATCCGCCTCATCTCGCAGAAGAAGGGCGAGCCCGCGTTCATGCTCGAGTGGCGCCTCCACGCCTACCGCCGCTGGCTCCAGATGGAGGAGCCGACCTGGGCGAACGTCCGCTACCGGAAGATCGACTACCAGGACATCGTCTACTACTCCGCCCCGAAGCAGAAGAAGGCGCTCGGGTCGATGGACGAGGTGGACCCCGAGCTGCGCAGCGCGTTCAAGAAGCTGGGCATCCCGCTCGAGGAGCAGATGCGGCTCGCGGGCGTCGCGGTGGACGCGGTCTTCGACTCGGTGTCGGTCGCGACGACGTACAAGAAGAAGCTCGCCGATCTCGGGATCGTCTTCTGCTCGTTCTCGGAGGCGGTGCGCGAGCACCCGGCGCTCGTCGAGCGGTGGCTCGGGTCCGTCGTGCCGGCGACCGACAACTACTTCGCGGCGCTGAACAGCGCGGTGTTCTCCGACGGCTCCTTCGTCTACGTCCCGAAGGGCGTCCGCTGCCCGATGGAGCTCTCGACCTACTTCCGGATCAACGCGAAGGACACCGGGCAGTTCGAGCGGACGCTCATCGTCGCCGACGAGGGCGCCTACGTCTCGTACCTCGAGGGCTGCACCGCGCCGATGCGCGACGAGAACCAGCTCCACGCGGCGGTCGTCGAGCTCGTCGCGCTCGACGGCGCGCACATCAAGTACTCGACCGTCCAGAACTGGTACCCAGGCGACGCCGAGGGGAAGGGCGGCATCTACAACTTCGTGACGAAGCGCGGGAAGGCGATGAACCGCGCGAAGATCAGCTGGACGCAGGTCGAGACCGGCTCCGCCATCACCTGGAAGTACCCGTCCTGCATCCTCCAGGGCGACGACTCGGTCGGCGAGTTCTACTCGGTGGCGCTCACGAACAACCTCCAGCAGGCGGACACCGGCACGAAGATGATCCACGTCGGGCGGAACACCCGCTCGACCATCATCTCCAAGGGCATCAGCGCCGGGCGCGGCCAGAACACCTACCGCGGGCTCGTGAAGATGCTGAAGGGGGCGCAGGGCGCGCGGAACTACTCGCAGTGCGACTCGCTCCTCATCGGAGATCGCTGCGGCGCCCACACGTTCCCGTACATCGAGGTGCGGAACCCCTCCGCGAAGGTCGAGCACGAGGCGACCACCTCGAAGATCAGCGACGACCAGCTCTTCTACTGCCGGCAGCGCGGCATCCCGGACGAGGACGCGGTGTCGATGATCGTGAACGGCTTCGCGAAGCAGGTCCTGAAGGAGCTCCCGATGGAGTTCGCGGTGGAAGCTCAAAAGCTGCTGGGCATGTCGCTCGAAGGGAGCGTGGGCTAGCGATGGCGACGGAACGGAGACCGCTGCTGCGCGTCGAGGGGCTGCGTGCGTCGGTCGGCGACAGCGAGATCCTGAAGGGCCTGGATCTCGTCGTGAAGCCCGGCGAGGTGCACGCGATCATGGGGCCGAACGGCTCCGGGAAGTCCACGCTCGCGGGCGTCCTCGCGGGGCGGAGCGCGTACACCGTGACGGGCGGCGCCGTGACCTACGACGGCAAGGACCTCCTCGCCCTCGCGCCGGAGGCGCGGGCCGTCGCCGGGGTGTTCCTCGGGTTCCAGTACCCGGTCGAGATCCCGGGCGTCGGGAACCTCTACTTCCTGCGCACCGCCCTGAACGCGCTGCGGCGCGCGCGCGGCGAGGAGGAGCTCGACGCGATCGACTTCCTCTCGCTCGCGAAGGAGAAGATGCGGCTCGTGGAGCTCGACCCGGCGTTCGGCAGCCGCTCGGTCAACGAGGGGTTCTCCGGCGGCGAGAAGAAGCGGAACGAGATCTTCCAGATGGCCGTGCTGGAGCCGCGGCTCGCGATCCTGGACGAGATCGACTCGGGGCTCGACATCGACGCGCTGCGGATCGTCGCGGGCGGCGTGAACGCGCTCCGCCGGGAGGACCGGGCGCTCCTGCTCGTGACCCACTACAAGCGGCTGCTCGAGTACGTCCGGCCGGACTGGGTGCACGTGATGGCCGCGGGCCGGATCGTCCGCTCCGGCGGGCCCGAGCTCGCGGACGAGCTCGAGAGGACCGGGTACGCGTGGGTCGACGGCGCGTCGGCCGAGGCCGCCGCCGCGGGAGCGTGATCGTGAACGCCGCCGAGACGAGCCTCGTCGCCGCCTTCGCCCCCGCCGCCCGGGAGCCCGCCTGGCTCGCCGACGGGCGCCGCGCCGCGCTCGCGCGCTTCGAGGCGCTCCGCCTCCCGACCGCGCGCCACGAGGACTGGCGCTTCACGAGCCTCTCGGCGATGGGGGCCGTCCCGTTCGGGCGCGCGCCCGGGGGCGACCGCGCGCTCGCGGCGGCGCTCCTCGCGCGCTCGCCCTCGCCCGAGGGGCCCCGGCTCGTGTTCGTCAACGGCCGGCTCGATCCCGCGCTCTCGACGCGCGGCGGGCTCCCGCAGGGCGCGATCCTCTCGAGCCTCGCCGAGGCGCTGCGCGAGCTCCCGGAGAAGGTCCGTCCCCACCTCGGCAGGCTCGCGAGGCCGGACGATCACGCCTTCGTCGCCGCGAACGCCGCCCTCTTCGAGGACGGGGGCTTCGTCCTCCTGCCGCGCGGCACCGGGATCGACCTGCCGCTCGCGCTCGTCTTCGTCACCGACGCGGCGGCCGGCCCGGTGGCCGTCCACCCCCGCACCCTCGTCATCGCCGAGGAGGGCGCGCGCGGGACGATCGAGGAGGTCTTCGTCGGCCGCGGCGCGTCGCTCACGAACGCGGTCACCGAGCTCGTCCTGGGAGACGGCGCGTCGCTCGAGCACGTGCGGATCCAGGTGGAGCCGGCGGAGGCGTTCCACGTCGGCTCCGTCCACGCGGAGCAGGGCGCGGAGTCCACGCTCGCCGCGCACGCGTTCACCCTCGGGGCCCGGCTGACCCGGTCCGAGCTCTGGGCGAGGCTCGGCGGCGAGGGGGCGAGGGTCGCGGCGAACGGGCTCTACATGGCGGACGGCGCGCAGATCGCCGATCACTTCTCGTGGATCGAGCACGCGGTGCCGCGCTGCACGACCACCGAGAGCTACAAGGGCATCCTGGACGGCGCGGCGCGGGGCGTGTTCTCCGGGAGGATCCGGGTGCTCCCGGGCGCGCAGAAGACGGTCGCGCACCAGAGCTCGTCGTCCCTGCTCCTGTCCGACGACGCCATCGCCGACGCGAAGCCGCAGCTCGAGATCTTCGCGGACGACGTGAAGTGCGGCCACGGCGGCACCGTCGGGCAGCTCGACGAGGCCGCGCTCTTCTACCTGCGCTCGCGCGGCGTGCCGGAGGCCGAGGCGAAGAGCCTCCTCGTGTGGGCGTTCGCGAGCGAGATGGTGGGGCTCGTCGCGGCGCCCGCGCTGCGGGCGCGGGCGAAGAACTTCGTGGCCGCGCGGCTGCCGGCGGGCGCGCGGCTCCTGGAGGCGGCGTGAACGGCGAGCGGGACAACGTGGCCCAGCGGCGCATCGGGCCCGCGGAGCGCGCGGCGCCGGCCTTCGACGCGGCGCGCGCGCGCGCCGACTTCCCCATCCTGCGGCAGAAGGTGCACGGGAAGCCGCTCGTGTACCTCGACAACGCGGCCACCACCCAGAAGCCGCGCGTCGTCATCGACGCGATGACGCGCTACTACGAGGAGTCGAACGCGAACATCCACCGCGGCGTGCACCTCCTGTCCGAGCGGGCCACGAAGGCCCACGAGGACTCCCGCGTGGCGGTCGCGCGCTTCATCGGCGCGCGGGACCCGCGGGAGGTGATCTTCGTCCGCGGCACCACCGAGGCGGTGAACCTCGTCGCCCAGACGTTCGGGCGGCGGCGCGTCGGCGCCGGCGACGAGGTGCTCGTCACCGCCCTCGAGCACCACTCGAACATCGTGCCGTGGCAGATGCTCTGCGAGGAGAAGGGGGCCCGCCTCGCGGTCGTGCCCATCGACGACCGCGGCGATCTCGTGCTCGACGCGCTCGACCGGCTGCTCGGGCCGCGCACGCGGCTCCTCGCGGTGACGCAGGTCTCGAACGCGCTCGGGACCGTGACGCCGCTCGGCGAGATCGTCCGGCGCGCCCACGCGAAGGGCGTCCCGGTGCTCGTGGACGGCGCGCAGGGGATCCCGCACCTCGGGATCGACGTCGCCGCGTCCGGCGCGGACTTCTACGCGTTCAGCGGCCACAAGCTGTACGGGCCGACCGGGATCGGCGTCCTCTGGGGCCGGCGTGAGCTGCTCGAGGAGATGCCGCCCTGGCAGGGCGGCGGCGACATGATCCTGTCGGTCGCGTTCGAGAAGACCGTCTACAACACGATCCCGCACAAGTTCGAGGCGGGGACGCCCGCCATCGCCGAGGCGGTCGGGCTCGGCGCGGCGGTCGCGTACCTCGAGGGCGTCGGAATGCCGGCGATCGCCGCGCACGAGCAGGAGCTGCTCGCGTACGCGCTCGGGCGGCTCCGCGAGGTCCCCGACCTCCGGATCGTCGGGGCGCCGGCCGAGCGCTCCGGGGCGATCTCGTTCCTGCTCGGGGACGTGCACCCGCACGACGTCGGCACGATCCTCGACCGCCACGGCGTCGCGGTCCGCGCCGGCCACCACTGCGCGCAGCCGCTCATGAACCGGCTCGGCGTCGCCGCGACGGTTCGCGCCTCGGTCGGGCTCTACAGCACGCGCGAGGACGTGGACGCGCTCGTCCGGGCGCTCCACGCGGCGCGGGAGGTCTTCGCCTGATGGCCTCGGAGCTCTCCGACCTGTACCAGGAGGTGGTGCTCGACCACGGCAAGCGCCCCCGGAACTTCGGGCCGCTCGAGGGGGCGACCCATCGCGCCGAGGGGCTGAACCCCCTGTGCGGCGACCACTTCACGGTCTGGGCCAAGGTGGACGGCGGCGCCGTCCGCGAGGCCCACTTCGAGGGGTCCGGCTGCGCGATCTCGAAGGCGTCGGCGTCGGTCATGACCGGCGTCGTCAAGGGGAAGACGCGCGAGGAGATCGACGCGCTCTTCGAGCTGTTCCACCGGCTCGTCACCGAGGGCCCGCGCGAGGGAGACGAGGAGGCGCTCGGGAAGCTCGCCGTCTTCGGCGGCGTCCACGACTACCCGACCCGCGTGAAGTGCGCGAGCCTCGCCTGGCACGCGCTGCGCGCCGCGCTCTCGGGGCAGGGCGAGCCCGTCTCGACGGAGTGAGCGATGTCGCGCGCGGCGGTGAGCATCCTGAGGGACGTCGAGGTCATGCAGGTGCCGAGCGGCTTCCACGCCACCCTGCCGGCCGGGACGCCCGTCATCATCCAGCAGCACCTCGGCGGTGCGTTCACGGCGATGACCGCCGTGGGCGGCCTCGTCCGCGTGGACGCGAAGGACGCCGACGCGCTCGGGCCGGACTTCGTCGAGGAGGCGCGCAAGTACGAGGCGGAGCGCGCGGCGGTGGCGGAGGGGCCCTTCGACGAGGAGAAGGTCTGGGCGGCGCTGCGCGAGGTGTACGACCCCGAGATCCCCTCGAACATCGTGGAGCTGGGGCTCGTCTACTTCGTCGCCGTGGAGCCGGTCGAGGGCGGGCACCGCGTCAAGGTCGTCATGACGCTCACGGCGCCCGGGTGCGGCATCGGACCCGTCATCGTGGACGACGTCCGCCGCCGGGTGCTCGGCGTCGCGGGCGTCAAGGAGGCGGACGTCGAGCTCGTCTTCGACCCGCCCTGGGATCCGTCCCGCATGAGCGAGGCCGCGAAGCTGCAGCTCGGGTTCATGTAGCCCGCGCGGGCCGGGCCGCCGGGTCCTCCGGGCCCCGGGGCGGCGTCCCGTTCGGGGGGTCATGCGCGGGCTCACGCCACGCCTCTCCGCCGCCGCTATCCTTCGGGCTCTCCGGTGCGGAGGCTCGATGAACGAGGAGTGTATCCTCGAGACCCGCGGGCTCGTGAAGCAGTTCAACGAGTTCGTGGCGGTGAACGGGGTGTCGCTGCGCGTCGCGCGCGGGACGATCCACGCGCTCATCGGGCCGAACGGGGCGGGCAAGACCACCGTCTTCAACCTGCTGACCCGCTTCATGCCCGTGACCCGCGGCGAGATCCGGCTCCGGGGCGAGGACATCACGCACGCGCGGCCGGCGGACATCGCCCGCCGCGGGATGGTCCGCTCGTTCCAGGTGTCCGCGGTGTTCCCGGCGCTCACCGCGCTCGAGAACGTCCGGGTGGCGCTGCAGCGGAAGCTCGGGACGTCCTTCCACTTCTGGCGCTCGGAGCGCAGCCTCGCCGCGCTCGACGGCCGCGCGGTGGAGCTGCTCGCGGCGGTCGGGCTCGAGGACCACCGCGACACCGTGACGGTCGAGCTGCCCTACGGCCGCAAGCGCGCGCTCGAGCTCGCGACGACGCTCGCGCTCGACCCGGAGGTGATGCTCCTCGACGAGCCGACGCAGGGGATGGGCCACGAGGACGTGGGCCGCGTCGTCGCCCTCATCCAGCGGGTCGCGCAGGGCCGCACGGTGCTCATGGTCGAGCACAACCTCTCCGTCGTGCAGGACCTCGCTCACCGGGTGACGGTGCTCGCGCGCGGGTCCAGGTCCTCGCCGAGGGGACGTACGACGAGGTGTCGCGGGATCCCGCGGTCCTCGAGGCCTACATCGGGGCGCCCGCGTGACGGCGCCCGGGATCCAGAGCGCCCCCGCCGAGTTCCTGCGGGTGGCCGGGCTGCACGCCTTCTACGGCGAGTCGCACATCCTCCACGGCGTGGACTTCACGGTCGGCGCCGGGGAGCTCGTGACGCTCCTCGGCCGCAACGGCTCCGGCCGCACGACGACGCTGAAGTCGATCGTCGGGCTCGTCGAGAAGCGGACCGGGTCGGTGGTCGTGAACGGCCGCGAGACGATCGGGATGCCGCCGCACCGGATCGTCCACCTCGGGATCGGCTACTGCCCGGAGGAGCGCGGCATCTTCGCGAGCCTCTCCGCGGAGGAGAACCTGACCATCCTCCCCACCGTGGGGACGGGCGGGATGTCGCTCGACGAGATCTACGCGATGTTCCCGAACCTGAAGGAGCGGCGGCGCTCCCCGGGCTCGCGCCTCTCGGGCGGCGAGCAGCAGATGCTGGCCCTCGCGCGCATCCTCCGCACCGGCGCGCGCCTCCTGCTGCTCGACGAGATCACCGAGGGCCTCGCCCCCGTCATCGTGCAGGCGCTCGGGCGCGCGGTCCGGGCGCTCAAGGAGCGCGGCTACACCATCATCCTCGTCGAGCAGAACTTCCGGTTCGTCGCCCCGCTGGCGGACCGCCACTTCCTCATCGAGCGCGGCCTCATCGTGGACGTGCTCGGACGCGGGGATCTCGAAGCACGGATGGAGTCCCTGAAGCGTTTCCTGGGTGTCTGAACCCGCAGCAGAAAGGAACCCGCATGCTCAGCCTGGCTCGCCTCTTCGTCGTCGCGCTCGCCGTCCTGCTCTCCACGGGCGCGATCGCGCAGGACAAGGTCTCCGACGGCGTCGTGAAGATCGGCGTCCTCACCGACATGACCGGCTTCTACTCCGACCTCGCCGGGCCGGGGTCCGTGCTCGCCGTGAAGATGGCGGTCGCGGACTTCGGCGGGAAGGTGCTCGGCAAGCCCGTCGAGGTCGTCTCCGCGGACCACCAGAACAAGGGCGACATCGCCTCGAACACCGCGCGCAAGTGGTTCGACGAGGACAAGGTCGACGCGGTCGTGGACCTCGTCAACAGCGGCACCGCGCTCGCCGTGATGCCGGTGGCCGCCGAGAAGAAGCGGGTCACGCTCCTCTCCGGTCCGGCCACCACCGCGATCACCGGCGAGAAGTGCACGCCGTACAACGTGCACTACACGTACAACAACTGGGCCCTCGCGAACGGCACCGGCCGCGAGGTCGTGAAGAACGGCGGCGACACCTGGTTCTTCATCACCGCCGACTACGTGTTCGGCAAGTCGCTCGAGTCGGACACGGCGAAGGTCGTCACCGAGTCCGGCGGCAAGGTGCTCGGCGCGGCGCGCCACCCGCAGAGCAGCTCGGACTTCTCGAGCTACCTGCTCCAGGCGCAGTCGTCGGGCGCGAAGGTGATCGGCATGGCGAACGCCGGGGCCGACACGATCAACACGATCAAGCAGGCGAAGGAGTTCGGCGTCACGCCGAAGCAGACGCTGGCCGGCCTCCTCGTCTTCATCTCGGACATCCACAGCCTCGGGCTCGACATCGCGAAGGGCATGTACCTGACGACCGCCTTCTACTGGGACAAGGACGACGCCTCCCGCGCCTGGTCGAAGAAGTTCCAGAACCACCCGGAGAACAAGAAGAAGGCGATGCCGACCATGGTCCAGGCCGGGCTCTACTCGGCGACGACCCAGTACCTGAAGGCGATCAAGGCGGCCGGGACGGACGAGGCCGGCGCGGTCGTCGGCAAGATGAAGGCGACGCCGGTGGACGACTTCTTCGGCAAGGGGACCATCGGCCCCGACGGCCTCTTCCGCCACGAGATGATGCTCGTGCAGGTGAAGAGCCCCGGCGAGTCCAAGTACCCCTGGGACTACTACAAGATCGTGAAGCGGATCCCGGCCGCGGAGGCGTTCCCGACCGTCGAGCAGCAGGCCTGCCCCCTCGTGAAGAAGTAGCGGTCCGCGTCCGCCCCCGGGTCCCCGGGGGCGGGCGCGGTCCCGGTCCCCGCCCACCATGGCCTCGATCAACTTCCCGGCGCTCTCGGGGCAGCTCCTCATCGGGCTGATCAACGGCTCGTTCTACGCGCTCCTCTCGCTCGGGCTCGCGATCATCTTCGGGCTGCTCAACGTCGTGAACTTCACCCACGGCGCGCTGTACATGATGGGCGCGTTCGCCGCGTGGATGATCACGAACTACCTCGGGATCGGGTACTGGTGGGCGCTGCTCCTCGCGCCGGCCGCGGTCGGGCTCGTCGGCGTCGTCATCGAGCGGACGATGCTCCGCCGCCTGTACGGCCTCGACAACCTGTACGGCCTCCTCCTCACCTTCGGCCTGACCCTCATCGCCGAGGGGGTCTTCCACCACCTCTACGGGAACTCCGGCTACTCCTACCCGGTCCCGGAGGCGCTGCAGGGCGGCGTGAGCCTCGGCTTCATGTTCCTGCCCATCTACCGGGCGTGGGTCGTCGTCGTGTCCGTCTTCGTCTGCACCGTCTGCTGGTTCGTCATCGAGCAGACGAAGCTCGGGGCCTACCTGAGAGCCGGCACGGAGAACCCGAAGCTCCTGCAGGCCTTCGGCGTGAACGTGCCGCTCATGTTCACGATCACCTACGGGTTCGGGGTCGCCCTCGCCGCGTTCGCGGGCGTGATGGCCGCGCCCATCTACCAGGTGACCCCGCTCATGGGCTCGAACATCGTCATCGTGGTGTTCGCGGTGGTGGTCATCGGCGGGATGGGGTCCATCGCCGGCGCCATCGTGACGGGCCTGGGCCTCGGGGTCGTCGAGGGCCTGACGAGGTACCTGTACCCGGAGGCGTCCGCCGTCGTCATCTTCGTGGTGATGGCGATCGTGCTGCTCGTCCGCCCGGCCGGTCTCTTCGGGAGGGTGAAGTGAACCGTCTGCGGTCCCTCGAGACCTGGGGCTGGATCGCGCTGCTCGTCGCCGGGCTCGCCGCGCCCTTCCTCGTCTACCCCGTCTTCGCGATGAACGTGCTCTGCCTCGCGCTGTTCGCGAGCGCGTTCAACCTGCTCCTCGGCTACACCGGGCTCCTCTCCTTCGGCCACGCCGCGTTCCTCGGCTCGGCGGCCTACGTCACCGGGCTCGCCGCGAGGACCTGGGGGTGGCCGCCGGAGGCCGCGGTGGCCGCCGGGACCGCGGTGGCGACGGTCCTCGGGCTCGTCATCGGCAGCCTGGCCATCCGCCGCTCCGGCATCTACTTCGCGATGATCACGCTCGGGTTCGCCCAGCTCATCTACTTCCTGGTCGTGCAGATGGGCTGGACCGGCGGCGAGGACGGGCTGCAGGGGATCCCGCGGGGCAGGGCGCTCGGGCTCGTCCCGCTCGATCGGCCGATCACGATGTACTACTTCGTCTTCGGCGCGTTCCTCGCCGGGTTCTGGGTCATCTGGAGGACCATCCACTCGCCCTTCGGCCACGTGCTGCGCGCGGTGCGGGAGAACGAGCCACGCGCGCTCTCCCTCGGCTACGACGTCGATCGCTACAAGCTCGTGGCGTTCGTGCTCTCGGCCGGCCTCGCCGGCCTCGCCGGCTCGCTGAAGGCGCTCGTGCTCCAGTTCGCCTCGCTGTCGGACGTGCACTGGCACCGCTCGGGCGAGGTGGTCCTCATGACGCTGCTGGGCGGGATGGGGACGGTGGTCGGCCCGTCGGTCGGCGCCCTCCTCGTCGTGGCGCTCGAGAACTACCTCGCGGACATGGGGTCGTGGGTCACGGTGATCACCGGCGCGGTGTTCGTCGTGTGCGTCCTCGCGTTCCGCCGCGGGATCGTGGGCGAGATCCGCGCCCTGGTGGCGCGCTCGTTCACGGGGGTGAAGAAGCCGTCGTCCTCCTCTCCGTCGTCGGGGTGAGCCATGGCCGGAGTCCTCCAGGATCGGGTGGCGCTCGTCACCGGGGCCGCCAGCGGCATCGGGCGGGAGATCGCGGAGCAGCTCGCGCGCGAGGGGGCGAGGGTCACGCTGGCGGACAAGGACGGGGCCGCGGCGTCCCGGGCCGGGGACGAGCTCTCGCGGGCGGGGCTGTCCGCGCGGGGCGTCGCGTGCGACGTCACCAGCGAGGCGCAGCTCCAGGCGACGATCCAGGGCGTCGCCGCGGCGCACGGGCGCCTCGACGTGCTCGTGAACAACGCCGGCCTGCAGCACGTCGCGCCGATCGAGGAGTTCCCGACGGAGCGGTTCGAGCTGCTCGTGCGGGTGATGCAGGTGGCCCCGTTCGTCGCGATCAAGGCGGTCTTCCCGCTCATGAAGCAGCAGCGGTGGGGGCGCATCGTCAACGTCGCCTCGATCAACGGGCTCGTCGGGTTCGCCGGGAAGGCCGGGTACAACAGCGCGAAGCACGGGCTCATCGGGCTCACCAAGGTGGCCGCGCTCGAGGGCGCGGCGCACGGGATCACCGTGAACGCGCTCTGCCCGGGGTACGTCGACACGCCCCTGGTGCGGAACCAGCTGGGCGATCTCGCCCGGACCCGGAACGTGCCGCTCGAGCGCGTGCTCGAGGAGGTCATCTACCCGCTCGTGCCGATGCGCCGGCTGCTCTCGTGCCGCGAGGTCGCGGACTACGCGGTCTTCCTCGCGAGCGACAAGGGCGCCGGCATCACCGGGACGGCCGTCGTCATCGACGGCGGCTATATCGCTCAGTAGGGGGGGCCTCGCCGGCGCGCGGTCAGCTCTCGACCAGGTACTTGAGGACCGTGGTCGCGACGCGGAGGACGTCGCCGTGCCGGAGCGTCTGCTCCTTCACGAGCTTGGAGTTGAGGAACGTCCCGTTCGTCGAGTCGAGGTCGACGAGCACGTGGGCGCCGCCGGACACGAAGATCGCGCGCGTGCCGGCGCGACGCCTGGTCGGAGGGGATCACGATCGTGTTGCCCTCCTCGCGCCCGAGCGTCACGTCCTCGTCGCCGGCGGGGAAACGCTTGCCCTTCAGCCCCTCGTCCGGCGAGTAGACGACGAGGAGCGCGGCCGCGGGCGTCTTCGCGCGGCCGGTCTCCTGCGGCATGGGCCCGGTGACCCGGGTTTCTTCGAGGCTCATGCGCTCTGCCGTTACCACGGCCGGAACGTGGCGGGAAGAGGCGGCCGGGGCCCGGCCAGCCCGGGCGCCCCACGGGCGATCCCCAGCCCGTCCCGTGCGACGCGCCCGCTCCCTCCGCACCTTGTCGCCAGGCACAGACCTAAGGGGAGGGGAACATCCAATGAGGAACATGATTCGCTTCGGGCTCGCGACGGGCCTTGCCGGCGCGCTCGCCGTCTTCGGCGTGGCGCAGGCGCAGTCGAGCACCAGCGGCGCCGCGGGCAGCGGCACCGGGTCCGGTTCGCCGGACTCCGTCGGCAAGGGGGACACCGGCCGGACCGGCTCGTCCGCCTCCTCCGGCGGCGCGTCGGAGAAGGGGAGCACCGGCTCGTCCGGAGCTCGTCGAGCGGCATGAGCGGCCCTCCACGAGCGCGGGCACCGGGTCGACCGCCAGCGGCGCCTCGTCCGCCGGCCAGAAGGTCGACAAGAAGCTGCAGGAGCGGCTCGAGAAGATCCACGCGGCGAACCAGGCCGAGCTCCAGATGGCGCAGCTCGGGACGCAGAACGCCCAGTCGCCCGCAGGTGAAGGAGTACGCCCAGCAGATGCAGACCGACCACCAGCAGATGGACCAGCAGCTCACGCAGGCCGCGCAGACCATGGGCGTGACGCTCGAGGGCAAGGAGTTCCAGAAGCAGCAGAAGGACGCGGCCAAGGACGCGGAGAAGCTCCAGTCGAAGACCGGCAAGGACTTCGACAAGGAGTTCATGTCCCGGATGGTGAAGGACCACGAGAAGGACATGAAGGAGGTCAAGGACGCGGCGAAGGACGCGGAGAAGGGCAAGCACACCGAGCTCGCGTCGACGCTCCAGCAGGCCCAGACGCAGATCCAGGGCCACCTGGATCACGCGAAGCAGATCCAGAAGTCGCTCGACTCCGGGCAGCGCGCGGGCGGCGCGGCGAGCTCCACCTCCGGCACGGGCTCCGGCTCGAGCGGCATGTCGGGCTCGCAGAGCCCGTCCGCCCAGCCGAGCGGCAGCAGCCCCTCGTCGGGATCGCGCGGCGACACGGGCGGTCCGACGCCGGGCGGCGCGGATCGCTCGAAGGGCTCCGAGTCGACGCTCCCGTCCGGCGGCGTGCCGGGCACCTCCAGCGACTCGGGTGAGCGCAAGTCGAAGTAGCGGTCGCGCGCCGCGCGTCGCGGAGTGAAGGTCGGGCCGGGCGTCCTCGCGGGCGCCCGGCCTCTTCACGTCACGCGGCGGCGCGCTCCGCGGGCGGCCGGGGACGGATGCGGAGCACGTGGCGCGCGCCGTCGCGCAGCACGTCGAGCGCGATCTCCTCGGGGTGCCCGAGCACCATCGCCCGCACGACGTCGTCGAGGGTCTCGACCGCGCCGCCCGCCGCGCCCACGACGAGGTCGCCGCGGCGGACGCCCGCGGCCGCGGCGGGCGAGCCCTGGACGACCTCCAGCACGCGGACCGCGCGGGAGCGGCCGAGCTCGCGCGACGCGGCGGGCTCGAGGTCCTCGCCTCGCGCCGCGACCCCGAGCAGCGGCCGCCGGACGGCGCCCTCGTGGATGAGCGTGGAGGCGACCCACCCCGCGGTCGTGGCGGGCACGGCGAACCCGATCCCCCGGGCCCAGGGGAGCATGGCGGTCGTGACGCCGACGACGGCCCCGCGCGCGTCGAGGAGCGGCCCGCCGGAGTTGCCGGGGTTCACCGCCGCGTCGGTCTGGACGAGCCCCTCGAGCACCGCGCCGCGCGGTGCGCCCAGGTTCCGGTGGAGCGCGGAGACGACGCCGAGCGAGACCGATCGCTCGAACCCGAGCGGGTTCCCGATCGCGACCACCACCTCGCCCACGCGGAGCCGCCGCTCGGCGAGCGGGAGCGCGGGGAGGTCCGTCGCGGCGGCGCGCACGACGGCGAGGTCGGTGCGCTCGTCGGTCCCGACGAGCTCGCCGGCCACGGCGCGCGAGCCCGAGAGCCGCACGCGGAGCGGACCGCCCCCCGCCGCGACGTGGGCGTTCGTGAGCACGAACCCGTCCTGCGCGAGCACGACCCCCGAGCCCTGGCCGCGCCCGTGCTCGATCCCGACGACCGAGGGCGCGGCGGCGGCGACGAGGTCGGCGAGGTCGGCGGAGAACGCCTGGAGCGCGCTCACGGCCGCCTCCCGGGGCGCTCCCCGCGGACGCCCAGCGTGATCGTGAGCTCGCGCACCTCGCCCGCGCGGACGAGCCGCACCGGCAGCGGCAGCCCGATCCGCTCCTCCTCGAGGAGCGGCAGGAGGTCGCCCGGCTCGAGCACCCGCTCGCCGCCGAGGGAGAGGAGCGCGTCCCCGAGCTGCACGCCCGCGCGGGCCGCCGGGCTCTCGGGCTCGACGCCGGACACGAGCAGCGCGGCGGGCTGGCCCGCCTGCGCCGCGAGCGCGCCGAGCCGGACCGGGAACGTCGCGACCCCGAGGAACCCGCGCCGGACGCTGCCGCGCGCCGCGAGCGCGCCGACGACGCGCCGCAGCGTCGCGGGGGGGACGATCATCGCCGCGCCGCGCACGAGGCCCGCGGTCACGAGCCCGAGCGCGGTGCCCGACGCCCCGGCGGCGAGCGCGCCCGAGAGGCCCGGGACGAGGTCGAGCGACGTCTCGAGCCACCGGTCGATCCGGCCGCCGCCCGCGGCGCGGTACTCGCCCGCGGCGCGCGCGACGAGGCCGAGGGCGGCGCGCGGGCTCCGGCCGGGGCGGGAGATCGCGAGCACGAGCTCCCCCGCGGCGGGCGCTCCGTCCGACCACTCCACGGCCGGGAGCCCGGTGGCCGAGACGCGGAGGAGGGCCAGGTCGGTCGTGGGATCGCGGCCGACGAGCTCCGCGGGCGCGGACTCGCCCGAGGGCAGCCCGACCTCGAGCTCCTCGTCGCGCTCGACCGCGTGGTGGGTCGTGACGACGAGCCCGTCGGGCGACCAGACCACGCCGCTGGCGGGCCCCCGCGGGCGGCCGTCCACGCGGACGACGTGAGGCGAGCGCTCGGCGACGAGCGCGGCGGTGCGGCGGGACAGGGCGGCGAGGGCGTCGGATTCCATGGGGTGATTCCTCCGGAGGGAAGCGTAGGGGCTCCGCTCGCGCCGCACATCGGCGGGACGGACTGCGCGCGGACCTGACCGAACGGGCAGGTCCCGGGGCGGGGCTGGTCGAGGTCGAGGTCGGGTCGCGGTCGAGGTCGCGGTCGAGGTCGCGGTCGAGGTCGAGGTCGCGGTCGAGGTCGCGGTCTGACGTCTCCGCGCGCTCGCCCCGCTGCCCCGTTACGTCTCGGTGCGTGGATCCGCTTCGCGTCCTCGTCGTCTCGGACGATCCGCTCGCTCGGGCCGGCCTCTCGGCTCGCCTCGCGGGCCGGACCGACGTCCGGGTCGCGGCCGAGGTGGGCGTGGCCGAGGCGCGAGCGGTGGCGCTCGAGGTGTCCCCCGGCGCCGTCCTCTGGGACCTCGGCGCGGAGGGCGCCGTCGACGGGCTCGCCGAGCACGGCGGCGCCCCGGTCGTCGCGCTCGCGGGCGCCGAGCCCGCGGGAGCGGACGCGCTCCGCGCCGGCGCGAGGGCCGTGCTGTTCCGCGGCGCCGACCCGGACGCCATCGCCGCGGCGCTCGTCGCGGCCGCGCGCGGGCTCACCGTGCTCGATCGCTCCCTCGCCGGGGGCTGGATCCGGGCGCCGGAGGAGGCTCCGGAAGGAGCGCTGACGGCGCGCGAGCGGGACGTGCTCTCGCTCCTCGCCGAGGGGATCTCGAACAAGGCGATCGCGACGCGGCTCGGGATCTCCGAGCACACCGCCAAGTTCCACGTGAACGCGATCCTGGCGAAGCTGGGCGCGGAGAGCCGCGCGGCGGCGATCGTGAAGGCGGCCCGGCTCGGTCTCGTCGCGCTATGACCCAAACGGCCGCCGGCATCCCGTCCCGCGGGGCGCGATGATCGGGCGCACGGAGGGAGCCATGGCGGACGACGAGCAGCGGACCGAGGCGGAGCGGCAGGCCCAGGCGGGGATGGAGGCGAGCGGCGGCGTCGCGCTCGCGCGCGAGCTCCTCGCGAAGCAGCGCGTCGCGGTCCTCGCCACCGTCTCGGCGCGGCACGGCGGCGCGCCGTTCACCTCGCTCGCGCCGTTCGGCGTCTCGGCCCGCGGGGAGCCGCTCCTGCTCCTCTCCGCGCTCGCGCAGCACACCCGGAACCTCGACGCCGATCCGCGCGCCTCGCTCTTCGTCCACGACGCGGCGGCGGCCGCGGACGATCCCAGGACGGCGGCCCGCCTGTCCGTCGCCGGGCGCGTCCGGCGGGTCACCGCCGCGGAGGAGCCCGACGCCCGGAGCCGGTACCTCGCCCGCCACCCCGAGGCGCGCGGCCTCCTGCAGCTCGACTTCGCCCTGTACGTGCTCGAGGTCGAGGAGGCCCAGCTCGTCGGCGGGTTCGCGTCCGCCGGCTGGATCCCCGGCGACCAGCTCCGGGGGCCGGGGAGCGCGTGATCGGGCGGGGGACCGTCCTCGCCCTCGGGATCTCGCAGCTCGTCTGCTGGGGAATCTCCTACTACCTCGTCGCCGTCCTGGGCGACGCGATCGCGGCGGACCTCGGCTTCTCCCGCGCGCTCGTCCACGGCGGCTTCTCCGTCGCGCTCGCCGTGATGGCGCTGTCGTCCCGCCTGGTGGGCGCCCTCGTCGATCGCCACGGCGGGCGCCCCGTCATGGCGGCGGGCTCGCTCCTCACCGCGCTCGGGCTCGCCGGGCTCGCCGCCACGCGCAACGTCCCCGGCTACCTCGCGGCCTGGATCTGCCTCGGGCTCGCGATGCGGCTCACCCTCTACGACGCGGCGTTCGCGACCATCGCGCGCCTCGGAGGGCCCGGCGCCCACCGTGCCATGTCGCAGGTCACGCTCCTCGGCGGCCTCGCGTCCACCGTGTTCTGGCCCGTCGGCCACGCGCTCGCCGCCCGCATCGGCTGGCGCGGTGCGCTCGTCGTGTACGTCGGGTTCGCCCTCGCGACCCTCCCCTTGCACCTCGGGCTCCCGCGGGGGCGCGGGGTGGAGGGCCCGGGGACCGGGGCGCCCGAGCGCCGGCCGCTCGCCGCGACGCCGCGCGAGCGCTGGATCGCGGGCGCGCTCTACGCGCTCATCGCCACCCTCTTCGCGTTCCTGAACACCGCGATGTCCGCGCACCTCATCGCGCTGCTCGCGGCGTCGGGGCTCGCCTTCCCGATCGCGGTCTGGGTCTCGACGCTCCGCGGCGTCGGCCAGTCGCTGGCCCGGCTCACCGAGGTCCTCTCCGGGAGCCGGCTCCCGCCGCTCGCGCTGAACGTCCTCGCCTCGGCCCTCCTGCCGGTGGCGTTCGGCGCGGCGCTCGCGGGCGGGTCCCTCGTCGTCCCCGCGGCGGCGTTCACGCTGCTCTACGGCGCCGGCAACGGGCTCTCGACCATCGCGCGCGGGGCGCTGCCGCTCGTCCTGTTCGAGCCCGGCGCGTACGGCGCCGTCGTCGGCCGGCTGCTCGTGCCGAGCTTCCTCGTGTCGGCGGTCGCGCCGCTCGCGTACGCGCTCGTGATCGAGCGCGCGGGCGCGCGGGGGGCGTGGCTGCTGTCGGCGGCGGTGGCCGCGGCGGCCTCGGCGCGGCGGTAGCCCTCGCGGCGCGGTTCGGCCCGCGCGCGGCGCGGGCGCCGGCGCTCCGGGAGGTTGACGCCGATCCGCACGAGCGCGCCCTGCGCGCCCACGGCGAGCCCGCCGCGGGCGGTCCCCGCACCTCGTCCTCACGTCCGCGGCGGTCTCGCGCGGGTCGATCGCCGCGCTCGCCCGCGAGCCGGGTCGCCTCCTCGACCCACGCGCCGGTGAGCCGCGCCGCGAGCGCGAGCCCCTCCTCGAACGACGGGCCGTCGGGCGCGAACCGCTCCGCGGCCCCGAGCACCGCGGCGTCGAGCGCCAGGTCCTCCGCGAGCGCCCGCGCCGCGCCCTCGTCGAGGCCGCAGGCGGCGAGGAACGCGTCGCGCCGCCGCGCGGGGACCCGCAGCCGCCCGAGCCAGGCCGCGAGCGCCGCCTCCGCGTCTGCCCGGCTCGCCCTGAGCCCGGCCGAGCGGGCGAGCGACGCGACGAGCGCCCGGCGCAGGCCGTCCGCGGCGAGCCGCCCCGCGTCGGGCCGGCGCGCGAGCGCGGCGAGGACCTCGCCCGACGCCAGCGGGGCGCCGCCCGGGACGACCGTCCGCGCGTGGCGCAGCCGCGCGCGCCGCACGTGCGAGGGCGTCGGCACGCCCGGGGACCGCGGCGGCGGGGCGCCCCCGCGCGGCGGGCGCGGGCGAACTCGAGCGCGGCGGCGACGCAGGCGCGCGCGTCCTCCGCCTTGGGATCGGACGCGCGCGGGAGAAACGCGCGGAGCCGGGCGCGCAGCGCGGGGCCGAGCCTCCGGTCGGCGAGCACGCGGGGCCAGGTGCGCTCCGCGTACCGGAGCGCCGCCCCGGCCGCGAGCAGCGCCCGCGCCTCCCGCGCGGAGAGCAGCCCCTCCGCGCGGGCGTCCTCCGCGGCCGCGCGGACGTTCACGAGCGGCAGCGTGAGCGGTCGGAACGCGTGCTCCGCGTCGGCGTGCAGGAGCGCGACCTCGCCGTCGTCGTCGACCACGCCGTCCCGGTACCAGCGGAAGATCCGGCCCACCCCGACCACCCCGAGCGCCGCGAGCTCGGCCGCGCGGAGCGCCCCCATGCTCGCGCCCCCGAAGACGGCCACGCCGGCGTCGAGCGCGAGCACGAGCTCGTGGTGCCAGACCGAGGGCGTGGTGTCGAAGAGCCCGTCCACGAGCGCGATCGCGAGCGGCCGCTCGGGGAGGACGGCCAGCACGTCGCCCGCGCGCGCGGGCGGCAGGACCCGGCAGGGGCCGAGCCGGCGCGCGGCGCCCGCGGAGAGGGACGGTCCGAGGAACGCGACCACGTCGGCTGCGCGGCGGGGCGTCGGCATCAGAGGAGCTCCGAGAGGAGGAGGCCGGGGGCGACGACCTTCGCGACGGACACGCCGGCGGCGCCCTCGAGCCTCACCGCCGCGGCGCGGATCCCGGCGCGCCGGAGGCGCGACACGACCTCGCGCACGCCCGCGGCCGGTGTCCGCGCGCGGAGGTCCGGCAGCAGCGAGGGCGAGCGCGCCGGGCGCGCCGCCTCGAGGACGCCGCGGAGCGCTTCCGCGGCGTGGCGGTCGCCGGCCAGGACGTCCTCGCGCGCGCCGTGGATCTCGGTCGCCCGCGACTGGGCCGCCTCGAGGAGCGCCGCGCCGAGCGCGGCGTCGCGCGAGAGCCGGCAGGCGTACCCCGCCGCGACCGGGACCGGCCCGCCCTCCACGTCGAGGAGGAGGGCGGCGGCGGTGGGCAGGCCGAGGGATGCAGCTGGCCTCGCCCCCGCGAAGCGGGGGAGAGGGTCAGGGGAGGGGGTCCTCCTCGACCAGGATCCGGACGGGCCGTCGTCGGATCGGTCAGATCCAGCAGGAACACCCGGAGCCCCCCCGCCTCGATCCGCCGGACCAGCGAGGCCGTCGCCGGCGCCGCGCGAGCGAGCCGCCCGGGATCGACGAGCCTCCGCCGGAGCTCCCGCTCGGTGAACCCGTCCGGCAGCGCGCGCGCCACCCGGTCGCGCTCGACGACCTCGAGGAGCGCATGCAGCAGGGCCGCCGCGGGATCCCGCGACGCGCCCATGCCGTTCGAGGTCCACCGCAGGACCGCCGGTCCGAGCCAGGGACCGTCGGCCGGCGGCACGTGGATCGCCGCCGCGGGCACGAGCACCGGGGCACCCGTCGAGAGATCGCGCCCCGCCCGCCACGCGACCCGGAGCTCGTCCCGGCCGTCCTCGCCGCCCTGCGGGTCGAGCGTCCGCGGGCCGAGCACCGCGCCCGCGCCGTGCCGCGCCGCGAGCGACGCGGCCAATCCCCACGCGTCCACCGCGGCGCGCTCGGCGGCGTCGAGCTCCGCCGCCTCGAGCAGCGCGCCGGCGGCCGCCGCCGCGCGCGTCTCGCCCTTGCCGTTCGTGACCTGCAGGACGTGTCCGCGCGGCCGGATCGCGCTCGCCACCTCGACGCCCGTCCGGTCGAGCCCGACGAGCCGGGCGATCCGCGTGACGCCGAGCGCGCGCGCGAGGGCGCCGCCCTGACCCTCCCGAAGGGGACGGCGACCCGTCGGCATGAACGAGGTTATATCGCCTCCATGCCCGCAGGCCCCGTCGAATCCGCCCTCGCGCACTACGAGAAGAACGCCGCCATCTACCTCGACGAGCTGAAGCGGCTCGTCCGGATCCCGAGCGTCTCGTTCCCGGGATTCCCGCCGGCGGAGGTCGGGCGGAGCGCCGACGCGGTCGCCGAGCTGCTGCGTCGCCGCGGCTTCACGAGCGTCGAGATCCTGAAGGTCGAGGGCGCGCACCCGTACGTGCTCGGCGAGCGGATCGAGGATCCGGCGCTCCCCACGCTGCTCCTGTACGCGCACCACGACGTCCAGCCCGCGGGCGAGGTCGAGCAGTGGCGCTCGCCGCCGTTCGAGCCGACGGAGCGCGACGGGCGCCTGTTCGGGCGCGGCGCCGCCGACGACAAGGCGGGGATCCTCGTCCACGCGGCCGCGGTGGACGCGTGGGTGCGCGGCGCGCACCGGACGCCGCTCAACCTCAAGATGATCGTCGAGGGGGAGGAGGAGATCGGCTCGGAGCACCTCACGGCGTTCATCGGCCGGTATCGCTCGAGGCTCGACGCGGACGCGATGGTCCTCACCGACACCGGGAACGTGGACGTGGGCGTGCCGAGCGTGACCGTCGCGCTCCGGGGGCTCGTCACGGTGGAGGTCGAGGTCCGCGCGCTCGAGCAGTCCGTCCACTCCGGGATGTGGGGCGGGCCGGTCCCGGACCCGGCCCTCGCCCTCGCGAAGATGCTCGCGACGCTGGTGGACGCGGACGGCCGGATCGCGATCCCGGGGATCTACGACCGGGTCCGTCCGCTCACGGAGACCCAGCGGAGCGCCATCGCCGCGCTCCCGGTCGGGCGGGAGGAGTTCCGGCGCCAGGTCCGGCTCCGCCCCGGGGTGCAGCTCCTCGGCGGCGATCGCCATCCGCTGGAGGTGAACTGGTGGGAGCCCGCGCTGGCGGTGAACGCGATCCAGGCCTCCTCGCGGCGCGACGCCCGGAACATCATCAACGACGTCGCGTGGGCGCGGGTCGGCGTGCGGCTCGTCCGCGACATGGACCCGGCCGACGTCAGGGACCGGCTCGTGGCGGCGCTCGAGGCGGCGGCGCCCTGGGGCGTCGAGGTGGCGTGCAAGGTGGAGACCGCCGGCGCGCCGTGGATGACCGACGTCTCGCACCCGGCGTTCGCCGCGGCGTTCCGCGCGCTCGAGCGCGGCTTCGGCCGGCCCGCGCTCGCGATCGGCTGCGGCGGGTCGATCGGCTTCGTCGAGCCGTTCGAGAGGGCGCTCGGCGGGATCCCGGCGCTCCTCGTCGGGGTCGAGGACCCCCTGTCGAACCCGCACTCGGAGAACGAGAGCCTGAGCCTCTCCGACTTCCAGAAGGCGATCCGGTCCGCGATCCACCTGTACGCGGAGCTCGCGGGCGCGCTCCGCCGCTGATCCCCCGCCGGAGTCCCCCCCCGTCCCGCGGACGCCCCGGACCGGTCGGCCGATTATGATGGAGCGCCCGCGCGGTCGCGGGAGGTCGGCGCGGTGCGCGCAGCGCGCGAGGAGAGTGGATGGGTCCCCCGAGGAAGGGCAGCACGGCTCGAGGCGAGGAGGCGAGGGCGCTGGAGCGCGCGCGCCACCTGCCGAACGCGCGCACGGCGGTCGACGTCGAGGCGCTCAAGCGGGCGTTCCTCGACAACCTGCAGTTCGCGCAGGGGAAGGACGAGCACACCGCGACCGCGCTCGACCGCTACTTCGCCGTGGCGTACGCCGTCCGCGACCGGCTGATGCAGCACTGGATCCAGACGCAGCAGGCCTACTACCGCAACGACGCGAAGCGGGTCTACTACCTCTCCCTCGAGTTCCTCATGGGGCGGGCGCTCGAGAACAACCTGCTGAACCTCGGGCTGTACGATCCGATGCGGGCGGCGCTCAAGGACGTCGGGCTCGACCTCGCCGACCTGCTCGCGCAGGAGCCGGACGCGGGGCTCGGGAACGGCGGCCTCGGCCGGCTCGCGGCCTGCTTCCTCGACTCCCTCGCGACGCTCCAGTACCCGGCCTACGGCTACGGCATCCGGTACGAGTTCGGGATCTTCGACCAGGAGATCCGGAACGGCTACCAGTTCGAGCGGCCGGAGGAGTGGCTGCGGTTCGGCAACGCCTGGGAGATCCCGCGCCCGGAGTACGTCGTCCCGGTGTCGTTCTACGGGCGGACGGAGCACGGGGCCGACTCCACCGGGCGCCTCCGGGTGTCGTGGCTCGACGCGCAGCACGTGCTCGGCATGCCCTACGACGTGCCGATCTCGGGCTTCCGGAACGGCACGGTGAACACGCTCCGGCTCTGGCGCGCGCGCGCGTCGCAGGAGCTCGACCTGGCCGACTTCAACGCCGGGGACTACCTCGCGGCGGTGGAGGACAAGGACCACTCCGAGAACATCTCGAAGGTCCTCTACCCGAACGACGTCACGGTGATGGGGAAGGAGCTGCGGCTCAAGCAGCAGTACTTCTTCGTCGCGTGCTCGATCCACGACCTCGTCACCCGCCACCTCAAGGTGCACGAGGGCTTCGAGGACTTCCCGGACAAGGTCGCGATCCAGCTGAACGACACCCACCCGGCGATCGCCATCGCGGAGCTCATGCGCGTCTTCGTGGACGAGCACGGGCTCGAGTGGGACCACGCGTGGGAGCTGTGCCGCGCGACGTTCGGCTACACGAACCACACGCTCATGCCGGAGGCGCTCGAGCGGTGGTCGGTGGACCTGTTCGGGCGCGTGCTGCCGCGCCACCTCGAGATCGTGTACGAGGTGAACCGCCGGTTCCTGAAGGAGGTCCGCGCGTCGCGGCAGCCGGACGAGGCGGCGATCGGGCGGATGAGCATCATCGAGGAGGGCCCGGTGAAGCAGGTCCGGATGGCGAACCTGGCGGTCGTCGGCTCGCGCTCCGTGAACGGCGTGGCGGCCCTCCACACCGAGCTCCTGAAGCGCGAGCTGTTCAGGGACTTCGACGTCCTCTGGCCCGACAAGTTCAACAACAAGACGAACGGCGTGACCCCCCGGCGCTGGCTCCTCCAGGCGAACCCGGCGCTCGCGAGCGCGATCACCGAGGTCATCGGCCCGGAGTGGATCACCGACGCGACGCGCCTGCGCGCGCTCGAGCCGCTCGCCGCCGACGCGGGCTTCCGCGACCTGTTCCGGGACATCAAGCGCGAGAACAAGGCGCGGCTCGCCGAGATCGTGAAGGCCGAGAACGGGATCACGCTCGACCTCGACTCCATCTTCGACGTGCAGGTGAAGCGGATCCACGAGTACAAGCGCCAGCTCCTCGCGATCCTGCGGATCGCGTCGGAGTACCTGCGGATGAAGGAGGACCGGACCTACCGCCCGCACCCGCGCTCGTACCTGTTCGGCGGGAAGGCGGCCCCCGGCTACGCGACGGCGAAGGCCATCATCAAGCTCGCCAACTCGGTCGCCGACGTGGTGAACCACGACGTGGACCTCCAGGGCCGGATCACCGTCGCGTTCCTCAAGAACTACCGGGTGTCGCTCGCCGAGCGGATCTTCCCGGCCGCGGAGGTCTCGGAGCAGATCTCCACCGCCGGGAAGGAGGCGTCGGGCACCGGCAACATGAAGTTCGCGCTCAACGGCGCCCTCACGATCGGCACGCTCGACGGCGCGAACGTCGAGATCCGCGAGGAGGTCGGCGCGGAGAACTTCTTCCTGTTCGGCCTCACCGTCGAGCAGGTGCAGGCGCTGAAGAAGCGCGGGTACCAGCCCTGGGAGTGGTACCGGAACGACCGCCGGCTGAAGGCGGTGCTCGACGCCCTGTCCGCGGGGGTGTTCTCGCCGGACGAGCCCGGCCTCTTCCGGCCGATCGTGGACTCGCTGCTGAACGGCGGCGACCCGTACCTCGTGCTCGCCGACTTCGCGGCCTACGTCGCCTGCCAGGAGGAGGTCGACCGCGCGTACCGTGACCCCGAGCGCTGGGCGCGCATGGCGATCCTGAACGTGGCGCGCACGGGGAAGTTCTCCTCGGACCGGACCATCCGCGAGTACGCGGAGGAGATCTGGCGCATCATCCCCGTGCCGAACGGCTAGAGCCCCTCCCCCCGCCGCCCTCGGCCGCGGCGGGCGCGGGGGCTTCGCCTGCGCACGAGGCGGCTTCTTCGACGGCCGGTCAGCCCGGCGGACCCCGCGCCAGCCGTACCGGGCGAGGTCGATCCGCGCGCGGTCGTCGAACGCGATCCCCTCGGCCTCGAGCAGCGTCCGCTGCACCGCCGCGCCGATCGGATCGAGGAGGGAGATCGCGGCCATCCCCCGGGGCCTCGCCCCGAGGACCCGCTGCCACGGCACGTCGTGGGCCGCGCCGCGGAGGGCGGCCAGCGCGAAGCCGACCTGGCGCGCCGCCCGGGGCTTCCCGGCGGCGAGCGCGACCTCCCCGTAGGTCGCGACGCGGCCCCGCGGGATCCGGCGGACCACCCGGTAGTAGATCGACCAGCCGGTCGGAAGGGGTCGCACGGATCGAGTGTAGCGGGGCGCGCGGTCGGGCGCGTGCTCGTCGCGCTCAGCCGCCGCGCTCGAGCGCCGCGAGCTCCGCCGCCCGCCGGTCGGCGTCCCTGCCGCGCGGCGCCGGCCTGCTCGCGCGCTCCCCGCGCGCGCCGCTCGGCCTCCGCCGCCGCGCGCTCCTCCCGCTCGGCGCGCGCCCGGGCGGACGCCGCCGCCGCCCGGGCCTTCGCGATCGCGCGCTCGCGCTTCCGGCGCGCCTCGCGTCTCGCGACGCGTCGCGTCCCTCGCTTGCCGCGCCGGCGGGGCCGGGTCCCCTCGCCCCCGCGAAGCGGAGGAGGGGGTCGGGGAGAGGGGCCCCCTGGCTCCTCCCGCGAGCACGGTGAACCCGGACAGCTCCCCCGAGCCGAGCGCCGGCTCCCGCGGGAGCACGCCCTCGCGGAACGGCTCGCGGGAAGGCCCCGTCGCCGCGACCCGCAGCAGGAGCTCGAGCCGCCCGAGCGTCGCCGCGGGCGCGGGCCGTCCCTCGCCGGCGAGGATCGGCTCCGCCGCGATCCGGAGCGCCCGCGCGCGCTCGCGCAGGTCGTCCTCCGCCGCGCGGAGCTCCCCCGCGCCGGCTCCCGCGACGGCGCGGCGCTGCCCCGCGCGCACGCGGTCTCCCGCCGCGACGAGGGCGGCGACGTCGCGCGGCCGCTCGAGGGCGAGCCTGTTCAGCACCCACGCGAGCCCGATGGGCCTGGGCAGCCTCCGGACCGCCGCGGCCGCGCCGTCGCGCCGGGCCGCGAGCGCGCTCGCGAGCGCGTTCCGCTCGCGCGTGAACCGCGACGGGGGGAGCGCGAGGAGGTGCTTCGCGGAGGGCGGCAGGTCCATGGGAGACGCCTAAGGCGCCGGGGGCGCCAGGACCAGCACCGGGGCGGGTCCCGGGACGACGCGCGGTACCCGGGGCGCGCCCTTGCGGTAATCTCGGGCCGATGCGCCTCCGCGTCGCCTCCGTCGCCCTCGCCCTCGCGGCGTGCACCTCGCCGCAGCCGTGCCCCACGCCGCTCGCGGAGTGCGGCGGTCAGTGCGTCGACATCCAGACGGACCCGCGGCACTGCGGCGACTGCGGGCGCGCCTGCCGGGTCGGGGAGGCCTGCACCGGCGGGACCTGCAGGCAGTCGCTCCAGGCGCCGTGCCCGGACCGGGTCGGCGGCGCGTTCGTGACGCTCGGCCACTGCGACGCCGCGGTCAAGGTCTGGGTCCGCCGCGCGGAGTTCATCGACGAGGCGGCCGTCTACCTCGGCACGACCGCCGCGCCGCGGGTCCCGCTCCTGGCGCTGGTCGCGGGCGCCGACTGCGACGCGCAGTGGAGCTGGCACCTGGACGACGTCACGCCGTCCTTCGTGACCTCGATCGCCGCGACCGGCTGTGACGCCTGCCCGGCGGCCATCCAGGCGAACGTCGGCGCGTACGTCGCGAGCGGGAGGTGGTGCCCGTCCGAGGCCCGCGTGCTCGCGGTGGACCGCAGGCCCTGAAGGGACCCGCGCGCGGCGCGATCCGCCGACGACCAGAAATCCTGCTTTCCGGCCGGGCGCCGCGGCGCTAGCTTTCCGGCTCATGAGAACGAACCGGACCGTCCTGCTCGCCGTCCTCGCCGCGCTCGCGCTCTCCGGCTGCGGCTACCAGTCGATCCCGAGATCGGAGAACGCGGTCGCCGCCGCCTGGGGCGAGGTGCAGAACCAGTACCAGCGCCGCGCCGACCTCGTCCCGAACCTCGTCGAGACGGTGAAGGGCTACGCGGCGCACGAGCGGGAGACGCTCGAGGCGGTGGTGGCCGCCCGCGCGCAGGCGACCCAGGTGAAGCTCTCGGTGGACCAGCTCACCCCCGAGAACATGAAGAAGTTCGAGGCGGCCCAGGGAGAGCTCCGGAGCGCGCTCGGCCGACTCCTCGCCGTCGCCGAGAACTACCCTCAGCTGAAGGCGAACGAGAACTTCCGGGACCTCCAGGCGCAGCTCGAGGGGACCGAGAACCGCATCGCGATCGCCCGGCGGCGCTACATCGACCAGATCCGGGAGTTCAACGATCTCGTCACCGTTCCCCCGACGAGCTGGACGAACTCGCTCTTCTACAAGAAGCAGGCGAAGGCCCAGTTCACCGCGACGGCGCAGGGGGCGGAGAAGGCGCCCGAGGTGAAGTTCACCAAGTAGGCGGGCCGGGCGACCACTCGACCCGGGACGGACATGATCGCCCGCTGCCACCTCGCCCTCGCGCTGCTGGCGCTCCCGCTCGCCGCGGGCGCCCAGCTCCCGATCCCCCGGCTCACCGGGCCGGTCGTCGACGTGGCCGGGCTCCTCGACGCGTCCGCGCAGCGACGGCTCGCCGAGCTCGCGCGGAGCGCCCGCGCGCGCGAGAGCGGCGCGGGGGTCCAGCTCCAGTACCTGATCGTCCCGTCGCTCGAGGGCGAGCCCATCGAGTCGTTCTCGATCCGCGTCGCGGAGGCGTGGCGGCTCGGGACGAAGGGGCGCGACAACGGCCTGCTCGTGACGGTCGCGGTGAAGGACCGGGCCTTCCGGATCGAGGTCGGCGGCGGGCTGGAGGGCGAGATCCCCGACGTCCTCGCGCGCCGGATCGGGGACCAGATCATCCGCCCCGCCTTCCAGGCCGGTCGGTTCGGCGACGGCCTCTACGACGCCGGCGCGCAGCTCCTCACGCTCGCGGGGGTCGCGACCGAGGAGGTGGCGCGCCACGCGCGCGGGCGCCCGCGCGGCGTCACCGGGTTCCCCGTCGGCGGCGGCGTCCTCCTCGGGATCTTCGTGATCCTGTGGATCCTGATGAACGTCCTTCGCGGCTTCGGCCCGCGCCGGCGGAGCCACCTCTGGTGGGGCGGCGGCCCGTGGACCGGCGGCGGCGGGTGGGGCGGCGGCGGCGGGTGGGGCGGCGGCGGCGGCTGGTCGGGCGGGGGCGGCGGGTTCTCGGGCGGCGGCGCGTCGGGCCGCTGGTGAGGGGGCGTCGGTGTCGATAGAGGCCCAGTTCGGCGAGGAGCCGCGCGCCCGGGTGGCGGAGGCGATCCGCCGCGCCGAGGCGCTCTCGCGCGGCCAGCTCGTGCCGGTCGTGGTCGAGAAGAGCGATCCGTACCCGGAGGCCCGCTGGCGGGGTGCGCTCGCGGCGGCGGCGCTCGCGACGATCGCGGTGCTCGCGCTCGGGGTCCCGGTCACGCCCGCGGAGGTGCCCCTCGTGCAGCTCGTGGCGGGCGTGCTCGGCGCGCTCCTCGCCACGTGGGACCCGCTCGAGCGCCTGCTGGCGGGCCGGCGCGCGATGGACGAGGCGGTGCGCGCCCGCGCGCTGCGCGCCTTCCACGAGCACGGGCTCCACCGGACGGAGGAGGGGACCGGAGTGCTCGTGTTCGCGTCGCTCTTCGAGCGCGAGGCGGTCGTCCTCGGAGATCACGGCATCCACGCGCGCATGGGTGACGACTGGAACCAGGCGGTCTCCGCGCTCGTCGCGGGCCTGCGCGCGCAGGAGCCCGCGCGAGGGTTCGTGGACGCGATCGCGATCTGCGGCGCCCGGCTCGCCGAGCACTTCCCCCGCGACCGCGGGTCCGCCCCGCCGCGGAACGAGCTCGAGGACTCGATCCGCGCGTCGCGGACGTGAAGCCCGTCCCTACTCGTCCTCCTGCCTCCCGAACAGGAGCTGCACGAGGGCCTTCTCGCCCGGGCGCGCGAACACGTAGACGTGGTCGCCCGGCTCGAGCGGGGTCGGCCCGCGCGGCGGCACGAGCTCGCTGCCGCGCACGATCAGCATCACCGTCGCGCCCTCCGGGAACGGGAGGTCCGCGATCGCGGACCCCGCGACGGCCGACGCGGGCTCCACGTAGAACGAGAGGACCTCGCCGGCCAGCGGATCGCGAGAGACGATCTCGAGCACCGCGCGGGGAGCGGCGGGGCCCGGCGCGACGAGGTCGAGCTTCCGCGCCAGCCAGCGGATCGGCGCGCCCTGCAGGAGCGTCGAGACCACCACCACGAAGAAGACGAGATCGAAGATCCGGCGCCCGCCCTCGACCCCGGCGAGCACCGGGTACGTCGCGAGGATGATGGGGACCGCGCCGCGGAGCCCCACCCAGGAGATGAACCCGATCTCCCGCGGCGGGAACCGGAACGGCAGGAGCGACAGGATCACCGCCACGGGCCGCGCGACGAACACCAGGAAGAGCGCGAGCGCGAGCCCCGGCAGCGCCACGGCGCCGAGCCGGTCGGGGTGGGCGAGGAGCCCGAGCACGAGGAACATCGCGACCTGGCTGAACCACGCCATCGCGTCGTGCACGCGGACGAGCCCGGTCCGGTAGGGCATCGGCCCGTTCCCGAGCACCACCGCGGCGACGTAGACCGCGAGGAAGCCGCTGCCGCGCAGGATCGTCGCCACCCCGAAGGCGACGAAGGCGAGCGAGAGCGTGAGCACGGGGTAGAGGCCGCCGGCGGCGAGCCGCGCGTGCGCGAGCGCGAACCGGCCGCCGCGCCCGACGCCCCAGCCGGCCGCGAGGCCGACCGCGAGCTGGACCGCGATCTCCCCGGCGAGCTCCCACCCGGGGGCGTGGTGCTCGAGGAGCGCGGCGGTGAAGCCGAGCGTCAGGATCACCGCCATCGGGTCGTTCACGCCGGACTCGAGCTCGAGGACGTTCGCGACCCGGCGCCGGAGCTGGATGCGGGCGCTGCGGAGCACCGAGAACACCGCGGCGGCGTCGGTGGACGAGACGATCGCGCCGAAGAGCGCCGCCTCGGCCCACGACACCCCGAGCGCGCGGGCGCCGAGCGCGACGAGGAGCGCGGTCGCCGCGACCCCCGCCGTCGCGAGGACCGCCGCCGGCGCGAGCACGCCGCGGAGGCTCGCGACGGGGGTCGAGAGGCCGCCGTCGAAGAGGATGAGGACGAGCGCGACCGTCCCGGCGCGGAAGGCCAGCAGGTGGTCGTCGAACCGGATCCCGACGGCGCTCCCCGCGACCATCCCGATGAGGAGGAACAGCAGCGCCGCGGGCACGCCCGCGCGCCCCGACGTGCGGGACGCGAGCGTGCTCGCGAAGAGCAGCACGCCGGTGGCGGCGAGGGCGATCGCGGTGGGGAGCGGCTCGATGGTCAACCCGGAGCAGCGTAGCGGAGGAGGCGAGCCGGGCGCGATCCCGGAGGGGGTTCACGCGCCGCGCGGGCCGGGCGGAGCTTCCGCTCACGCGCCTCCCGGCCGCCGGAACGGGCACGCCGCGCAGATCGGGTGGTCCGCCCACCCGGCGACGAAGCGCCGGAACGCGTCGCCCTCCCAGACCGCGGCGAACGGGCCGTCCGCCACGGAGCCGAAGACCCCGAGCGCCCCCTCGACCGCCGCGGGGTGAGGGCACGGCGCGAACGTGCCGTCGGGGTGGACCCACGCCTCCTTCCCGACGAAGCGGCACGGCCCGGCGGGCGCGCGCACCGCGGGGTCCTCGGGGAGCGGCGCGACGTTCTCGAGGAGCACGCGGTCGCCCGAGGGGAGCCGCGCCGCGTCCGCGGCCTCGTGCGCCTCCTCGACCGCCGCGTTCCACCGCCGGATCGCGGCGGCGCTCCTGCGGAGCGACCGGGCCGCGAGCGCCGGGAACCGGGGCTGGAGCTGGTTCACCTTCACCCGCTCCACGCCGAGGGAGGCGGCCAGCCGGACGATCCCGGCGAGCTCGGCGACGTTCGCCTCCTGCGCGGTGACCTGGAACGAGAGGCGGCAGCGCCGGCCGGGGAGCGCGCGCGCGTCACGGACCGCGGCGAACGCCCGGAGGTCCGCGACGGCGCGCGCGAGGTCCACGCCCGGCATCACCGCCGCCGCGGTCGCCTGGGTCGCGCCGTTCCACGAGATCTTCACGTCCGACGCGATCGGGACGAGCCGCTCCGCCCAGGCGGCGGCGCCGCGGCCCGGGAACGTGCCGTTCGTCGTGACGTTGAGCGAGAGCCCCAGCTCGGCGCAGAGCGCGACGAGCCGGTCCATCCCCGCCCACAGGAGCGGCTCCCCCATCGTGGAGGGGATCACCTCGCGCGCGCCGGCCGCCGCTGCGGCGCGGACGGCGCGCTCGGCGAGCGCCGGGTCCATCCGGCGGGGCGGTCCGGGGCGCCGGGCCGCGCCGCACTCGCACATCTCGCAGGCGAGGTTGCAGTCGTCGGGGTTCGTGACGAGGGTCAGCCGCCACGGTCCGCGCGGGTGAGGATGCGTTGACAACGCCTCCGTTGTAGCGGAAAAGATCCCGACCATGAAGAACGCTCGCGAGACCCCCCGGCGCCGCGGGCGAGCGGCCGCCGCCTCGGCCGACCCCAGGGCCGGCGATCGGCAGGAGACGTCGCCGGCGCCGCGCGACCTGACCCCGGTGGTCGGCTCGAACCTGCGCCGCCTCCGCAACCAGCGCGGCCTCTCGCTCGAGCGGCTGTCGCAGGTCTCCGGCGTCTCGCGGGCGATGCTCGGGCAGATCGAGCTCGGCCAGAGCGCCCCGACGATCAACGTGCTGTGGAAGATCTCCTCCGCGCTCGGGGTCCCGTTCTCCGCGCTCATCTCCGCCAAGACCTCCGGGAGCATCCACGTCCTGCGGGCCGAGCAGGCGAAGCTCCTGACGAGCCACGACGCCTCGTTCACCTCGCGGGCGCTCTTCCCGTTCGACGAGCCGAGGCGGGTGGAGTTCTACGAGCTCCGGCTCGCTCCCGGCGGGGCGGAGAAGGCGGACGCCCACAACCCCGGCACCACCGAGAACATCGTGGTCGCGAAGGGCGCGGTCGAGATCGAGGTGGAGGGGCGCAAGGAGCTCCTCGGCCCCGGCGACGCGATGGTCTTCGAGGCGGACGTCCCGCACGCCTACCGCAGCCGGGCGGACGGCGAGAGCGTCATGTACCTCGTGATGACCTACGCGGACACCGTGGGGTAGCGGGCCCCCCTCGACGGAGGGTCGCTGCGACGTGGGACTGCGCTCCGCCCCGGATCGCGCGAGACTGCGGAGCCGCACCGAAGCGGGGGGAAGCGTGCCGCCGAGGACCGGAGACCTGATCGTCGCGCGCGGCCTCGCCAGCACCGAGCTGGTCGAGGCGGCGCAGCGGGAGTCCCGCGCCCGCGGCGAGCCGATCTGCTCGCGCCTCCTGGCGCTCGGCCTCGAGGAGGGCGAGCTCGCGTCCGTGCTCGCCGAGAAGCACGGCGTCCCCGGCGTCGATCTCTCGCGGTCCGCCTTCGCGCTCGACCTGCTCGACCTCGTCCCGCGCGCGGTGGCCGAGGGGGATCTCATCCTGCCCCTGTCCGAGGACGGCGGGCGCATCCACCTCGCGATGTCGAGCCCGGCCGACGAGCGGGTCATCGCGGAGGTGCGGTTCGTCACCGGGCGCGAGGTCTCGCCGTACGTCGCGGTCCGGAGCGCGCTCCTGCGCGCCATCGGCGAGGCGTACGAGGAGCGCGCGCGGGGAGCCGCGGTCTGGCGCGGTCGAGCCAGCCCGTCCGCCGACCCGCACGTCGCCTCCGTCCTGCCCGGCCTCGGCGCGGCGGAGGACGCCGAGCTCATCCCCGACGCGGAGATCGTCATCGAGGTCGAGTCGGACCCGGCGCCGCCCGCCCCGCGCGCGGCCGGTGCGCCGCTCGTGCTCGTGGTGGACGACGAGCCGGAGATCCGCCAGCTCGTCGAGCGCATGCTCACCTCGAGGGGCTACGCCGTCGCGCTCGCGGTGGACGGCCAGGAGGCCCTCGACCAGGCGGAGCGGCTCGTCCCCGATCTCGTCCTGCTCGACGCGATGCTCCCGAAGGTCCACGGCTTCGACGCGTGCCGCCGCATCAAGGCGAACCCGCGCACCCGCAAGGTGCCGGTCATCATGATGACCGCGATCTACCGCGGGTGGCGCTTCGCCCAGGACGCGCGCGAGGCGTACGGGGCGCACGACTACGTCGAGAAGCCGTTCCGGATGGACAATCTCCTCCAGCGCATCGAGCAGGCGCTGCAGGTCGCCGCGGAGCCCTCCGCGACGCCCCCGCCGGCGGCCCAGCCCCGCTCGGCGACGGTGGACCTCGGCCGCGAGCTGCTCGCCTCCGGGAAGGTCGCGGAGGCCGTCGCGCTCCTGTCCGGCGCGGTCCGGAGGGACCCCGGCTCGGCGGACGCGCAGTTCCAGCTCGGGCGGGCGCTCCACGCGTCGGGGGACCCCTACGCGGCGATGACCGCCCTCGAGCACGCGGCGGAGGCGAACCCGCGGCACCTGCCGGCGCTCCGCGCGCTCGCGGCGCTCTACGAGGAGAGCGGGTTCCGCCGCAAGGCCGCCGAGGTCCTCGAGCGCGCGCTCCCGGCCGCGACGGACGAGGCCTCGCGCTCGGCGATCCGCCGGGAGCTGATGCGGCTCCTCGCGTAGCGCGCCCGCGCGCCGCTCGCGCCGCCGCGCGGCCCGGTCGGACGGCAGCGCCCGCTCGCCCCGGCGGCAGCGCTCGAGCGGCCGCACCCCGCGTTCCGCGCCCGGCTGCGCGCGGCGGGCGCAGCGGCTGCTCGAAGGACGCGCTCGCGACCGTCGATCCGGGGTCCCGCGAGGGTCCGGGCCGGCCGGCACGCGCGCTGCAATTCCGGCTCGCGAACCTCGGTGCTCGCCGCGTCTCGCGGCGCTGCGCGTGCGCGGCTCGAACGACGAAAGGGACGAAACACCATGACACCGACCGTGGCGGAGCTGGCGAAGAACCTCGCCGACACCCAGACGGCCCTGAACATCGTGTGGACGATGGTCGCGGCCTTCCTCGTGATGTTCATGCAGGCGGGGTTCGCGCTCGTCGAGACCGGCCTGACGCGCGCGAAGAACGTCGCACACACGATGGGCATGAACTTCCTCGTGTACGCGATCGGCATCATCGGCTTCTACTTCGTCGGGTTCGGCCTGCAGATGGGCGGCGTCGGCGCGCTCGCCACCTTCGGCGGCGAGACGACGCTCTCGAAGGAGTTCGTCGTCCACCTCTTCGGGAAGGACTTCGGCCTGTTCGGCATGACCGGCTTCATGCTCCCGCTCGCGCAGTACACCCCCGCGGTCGCGGCCATGTTCCTCTTCCAGATGGTGTTCATGGACACGACCGCGACGATCCCGACCGGCGCCGCGGCCGAGCGCTGGAAGTTCAGCTCGTTCGTGATCTTCTCGTTCGTGGTCTCGATGCTCATCTACCCCGTCTACGCGAACTGGGTCTGGGGCGGCGGGTGGCTGTCGGCGCTCGGGACGAACTTCGGGCTCGGGCACGGGCACGTGGACTTCGCCGGGTCGTCGGTCGTCCACCTCACCGGCGGGGTCATGGCGCTCGTGCTCGGCAAGATGATCGGCGCCCGCATCGGCAAGTACTCGGCGGACGGGCGGGTGAACCCGATCCCGCCGCACAACATCCCGCAGGTCATGATCGGCACGTTCATCCTGGCGTTCGGCTGGTTCGGGTTCAACGCCGGCTCGACCCTCGCCGGCATGGACGGGCGCCTGGCCGTGGTCGCGGTGAACACGATGCTGGCCGGCGCGACCGGCGCGTTCTGCTCGCTACCTCTACGTCAAGGCGAGGTGGGGGAAGGCCGACCCGTCCTGGCTCGCGAACGGCATGCTCGCCGGCCTCGTCGCGATCACCGCCCCGTGCGCGTTCGTCTCGTCCTGGGCGGCGGCCCTCATCGGCGCCATCTCGGGCGTCCTCGTCGTCGTGGCCGCCATCTTCATCGACACGAAGCTCAAGATCGACGACCCGGTGGGCGCGTCCGCGGTCCACGGCGTGAACGGCGCGTGGGGCATCCTCGCCACCGGCCTGTTCGCGAACGGCACCTACGGCCAGGGGCTGAACGGCGTCGCCTACGGCGTGACCGGCCTCTTCTACGGCGACAAGGGCCAGCTCGTCGCCGAGGTGATCGGCATCCTCGCGAACGTCGCCTGGGTGGCCCCGGTCGCCGCGCTCTCCTTCTACGTGATCGGCAAGGTCGTCGGGAACCGGATCTCGGCGGAGGACGAGGTCCGCGGGGCAGACCTCGGCGAGATGGGCGTGCTCGGCTACGACTTCGGGCCTGGCACGACGACGGGCGTGCCGAAGACGTCCGGCGCCGGAGCGGTCGCCTCCCCGGTGCCCAGCCTCGCCGAGAGCCGCTAGGGCGCAGCCCGGCCGCCGCGGCAGGCGGCGGTCCCGGGACGAGCCCCTCGCCTCCAGCGTGAGGAGCGAGCCGCCGAGCTCGCGGTCGCCGCCGCCCCCGGGCTCCGTCCCGCGGGCGGCGGCGGCGCAAAGAGAGACCTAGATTTCGGCCTGAGTTCCCACGGAAGGGGGGCCGGGTTGAAGAAGGAGGGTCGTGGGGCGGGCGGGAAGGCGCCGGGAGAAGCGAGCGGCCGCGAGGCGGAGCCGCTCGGGCACGCCGAGCTGCGTGACGTCATCGACGCGGTGGACGAGGCGGTCGTGATCTTCGACGACGCGGGGAACGTCGTCTCGATGAACCCCGCCGGGCGGCGGCTGCACGCCTGCGCGGACGGGCAGTGCTCGATGTCCTACGAGGAGTTCGTGGCCCGCTACCCCGCGGAGCGTCCGGAGGGAGGCTCGGTCCCGACGGCCGAGCGGCCGCTCGCGCGGGCGCTGCGCGGCGAGGCGGTGCACGACCTCGAGCTCCACGTCCGCGACCGGGAGACCGGGCGCCGGTGGGTCGCGATCTACTCCGCCGTCCCGATCGTCTCCGCGGAGGGGCGGACGCTGGTCACCGAGACGATCCGCGACGTCACCGAGCTGAACCGGGCGTTCGAGGCGCTGCGGGACGCGGACCGGCGCAAGGACGAGTACCTCTCCATGCTCTCGCACGAGCTGCGAAACCCGCTCGCGCCGATCCGCAGCGCGGTGTTCCTGCTCGAGCGGGCGGACCCCGCCTCCGACGGCGCGCGCCGCGCGCGCGAGGTGATCGCGCGACAGGTCGGGCACCTGGCCCGGATGGTGGACGACCTGCTCGACGTGTCCCGGCTCGCCCGCGGCCGCATCGAGCTGAGGAGGAGCCGCCTCGACCTCGGGGAGCTCGTCCGGCGCGTCGGGGAAGATCACCGGCTGCTGCTCGGGGGCGCCGGCGTCGAGCTCGACGTCTCCTTCCCCGAGGGGCCGGTGGCGATCGACGGAGACCCCACCCGGCTGGCGCAGCTGATCGGGAACCTCCTCCAGAACTCGGCCAAGTTCACGCCGCGCGGCGGGCGCGTGACCCTCGCGCTCGCCGTCGAGCGCGACCGCGCGGTGGTGCGCGTGGCCGACACGGGCGAGGGGATCGAGGCGGGGCTCCTCGGCCGCGTCTTCGAGCCGTTCGTGCAGGAGGAGCGGACGCTCGCGCGGTCCCGGGGTGGCCTCGGCCTCGGGCTGCCGCTCGTGAAGGGGCTCGCGGAGCTGCACGGCGGGACCGTCGAGGCGAGGAGCGCCGGCGCGGGCGCGGGGGCGGAGATCACGGTCCGGCTGCCGCTCGCGAGCGCGCGCGCCGCGGCCGCGCCGAGCGCCGAGGGCGCCGAGGGCGAGGCCCACGCCGCCCGGCGGGTGCTCGTCGTGGACGACAACGTCGACGCCGCGGAGTCGCTGTGCGACGTGGTCGCCTTCCTCGGGCACTCCGCCGAGGCGGTGTACGACGGGCAGGCCGCGATCGCGCGAGCGCGCGAGCACCACCCGGACGTCGTGCTGTGCGACATCGGGCTCCCCGGGATGGACGGGTACGAGGTCGCCCGACGGATGAGGGCCGACGCCGAGCTCGCCGACATCCGGCTCGTGGCGGTGAGCGGGTACGCGCAGCCCGAGGACCGCGCTCGCGCGTCGGAGGCCGGGTTCGACGCGCACGTGGCGAAGCCGGCCGACCCGGCCGCGATCGGCCGGCTGCTCGCGTGAGCGGAGCCACCCGAAAGAGGTCGTGACTGGGGGCGCGCGGTCCGGCATCTCGTTCCGGAGGAGGAGCGAACATGGCCGAAGGCGGCGGTGGGGCGCGGGATCTCGGCCCGCACGGCGAAGGGCTGCGGCGCGCGCTGCGGTGGCTCGACGAGCGCGTGCGCGACGATCCCGGGAGCGACCGCGTGAAGCTCGTGTCCGAGGCGGCGGCGCGCTTCGACCTGACCCCGCTCGAGGAGGACTTCCTCGTGGGGAGCTGGCTCCGCCCCGCCCGCTGAGGCGGCGCGGAGGACCTTCGGCGGATCCACGGCGCGACGCGGGACCGCGCCGACGCCTCGGCGCCCCGATCGGAGGCCCCGGCCGTCCGCGGTCGAGGTCGAGCTTGCTCCCGCGCCGCCGGAGGAAGAAGATCCGCGGCCTACCACCATCGGAGGTCACATGCGCCGCACCTGGCTCATCCTCACGCTCGCCGCGCTCGTCCCCGCCGCCGCCTACCCGCAGAACGCGTGGGACGTGGCGAAGAAGGCGGCCGGCGGCGCGACCACGACCAAGCTCCAGAAGGAGGTCAACAAGCGGCTCCTCGAGGAGGGGCGCAAGAACCAGTGCTCGTTCAAGTCCGGGACGGCCGAGCTGGAGAAGGGCTGCGACGCCAAGTCCCAGCGCCTCGCGAAGGCGCTCATCGACGCGAAGAAGAAGCTGAACGGCGCGGGCGTCCAGAACTTCAAGTTCCTGGTCACGGGGCACACGGACTCGACCGGCTCCGCCGAGAAGAACAAGGCGCTCTCCGGCGAGCGCGCGGCCGTGATGGTGAAGCAGCTCGTCGCGAAGGGCGTCCCGGCGAGCGACATCGAGTCGGTCGGCATGGGCTCGGACCGACCGCTCGTGAAGCCGGACGACACGCCCGCGAAGAAGGCGAAGAACCGGCGGTACGAGGTCGAGGTCAAGCTCTAGCGGTCGCGCTCCACGGTCGGTCGCGGCGCCCCCGCCGCGCGGGGGCGCGTGCTAGCATCGCCCGATGTCCTGGTGGCTCTGGGTCCTCCTCGGGATCGGGCTCCTCGTCGTCGAGATGGTGACGCCGGGAGGGCTCTTCGCCCTCTTCTTCGGGGTCGGCGCCCTCTGCGTCGCGGCGCTGTCGGCGCTGGGCGCGGGGCCGATCGTCCAGTGGCTCGTCTTCACCGCCGTCTCGCTCGTGCTGCTCGCGACGCTCCGTCGCACGCTCCGCGAGAGGCTGCTCGGCGGCAAGGGCGGGCCGGCGATCGACACCCTGATCGGCGCCGAGGTCACGCTGCTCGGCGACCTCGCAGGAGACGGCGAGGCGCAGGCCGAGCTTCGCGGCGTGCCGTGGAGCGCGCGCGCGGTGGCCGGGCTCACGCTGCGCAAGGGTCAGCGGTGCCGCGTCGAGCGCGTCGAGGGGCTGACGCTCTGGCTCCGCGGCGAGTAGCGAGTTCACCCGTCCGGGAGAGAGGCCATGGAGACCACCAACGCCGCGCTCGTGATCGCGATCGTCCTCGCGGTCTTCGCCGTCTTCGTCGTCGTCAAGACGGCGGTCGTCGTGCCGCAGCAGAACGCCTTCGTCGTCGAGCGGCTCGGGAAGTTCTACGGGGTCCTCGAGCCCGGGTTCCACGTCCTGTTCCCGTTCATCGACGTGATCCGCTACCGGCACACGCTGAAGGAGCAGGCGGTCGACATCCCCGAGCAGATCTGCATCACCAAGGACAACGTCCAGGTGGCGGTGGACGGGATCCTCTACCTCAAGGTGCTCGACGCGCAGCGCGCGTCCTACGGCATCGCCGACTACTACTACGCGATCAGCCAGCTCGCGCAGACGGCGCTGCGCTCCGAGATCGGCAAGATCGACCTCGACCGCACGTTCGAGGAGCGCACGCACATCAACGGCATGGTGATCACCGAGCTCGACAAGGCGACCGGGCCGTGGGGCATCAAGGTCCTCAGGTACGAGATCAAGAACATCACCCCGCCGAAGGACGTCCTCGCCGCGATGGAGAAGCAGATGCGGGCGGAGCGCGAGAAGCGCGCGGTGGTGCTCACCTCCGAGGGCGAGCGCGACGCGGCCATCAACAGCGCCGAGGGCAAGAAGCAGCAGGTGATCAAGGAGTCGGAGGCGGCGCGCCAGCGGCAGATCAACGAGGCGGAGGGGCAGGCCGAGGCGATCCTCGGCGTCGCCGCCGCGACCGCGGAGGGCCTGCGCCGGGTCGCCGAGGCCATCAGCCACCCGGGCGGGCCGGAGGCGGTGCAGCTGCGCGTGGCCGAGCAGTACGTCCACGAGTTCGGCCGGCTGGCGAAGACCAACAACACGGTCATCCTGCCCGCGAACCTCTCCGACATCGGATCGATGATCGCGCTCGCGACGAGCGTGCTCCGCGCCGGAAAGGAGCCCGAGGCGGTGCGGAACACCGTGCTGCCGCCTCCGCCGCCGGCGCGGCCCGCCGGGGCGCCGCCCCCGCCGCGCCCGCCGCCCCGTCCGCTCCAGGAGCCGTTCGGAGCGCCCTCGCCCGGCGAGGGTGGCGTGCGCAGGTGAAGCTCTTGCCGGCCCCCGGGGCAGAGGGGGAGCTCAACGGTCCGCTGGCGGGGACAGCCGCCGGTACTCGGCGAGATGGCGCAGCGCGTCCTCGCGGCGCCCGAACCGATCGAGGATCCGGGACGCGTTGAAGTGGGCGTCCGCGAGCCGGCGGTCGGCCTCGAGCGCCCGCGCGTAGGCGAGCAGCGCCTCCTCGAGGAGCCCCTGGTCCTCGAGCGCGACGCCGAGGTTGAACGTGGCGAGCGCCCGCCGCGCGGGCGACGCGGCGGCGCGCCGGTAGTGCAGCTCGGCGCCGCGCACGTCGCCGCGCTCGTGCAGCAGGCGCCCCAGGTTCAGGTGCGCGCCGCCGTGCTCCGGGTCGATCGCGAGCGCGCGGCGATACGCCTCCTCCGCCTCCTGCGGCGCGGCGTCGTCGAGGTCGCAGCCCCAGCGGTACCACGCGTCGCAGTCGAGCGGCGCCCGGCCGCGCCGCCGCGCCGCGGCGCGCACGACCGGCGCGACCTTCCGCGCGAGCTCGCCGACGTCGAGGTCGAGCAGCGTCTGGCCCGTCTCGGGGTGCCAGCGGGCGCCGCCGTCCTGGACGACGACGTGCTCGCCGTCCGCCGAGACCCGCACCGCCGCGAGCGGCCGGCCCTCGGGGAGCTGCGCACGGAGCGAGCGGAGCGCGCGGCGGACCCGCGCGCGCGGGATGCGGGCGTGGACGAGCCCCGCCGCGGCGCGCAGCAGCACGAGGTCCTGGAAGGAGAACCAGAGCTCGTTGCGGGAGCCCCGCCGCGGCGTCACGAACCCCGCGCGGGCGAGCCCCCGGACCTCGGCGACGGGCAGGTCGAGCATCCTCGAGACGTCACGCGACCGGTAGCCCCACACGGCGCGGGAGCCTACCGCACCCGTCCGTCACGCCGGACATATCGTGCGCGAGGGCGGCCGTCGCCGCCGGAGGCTCGGAGTGCCGGACCGTCTGGACCCGTACCGCGGCAAGCGCGACCCTGGCCGGACCCCCGAGCCGTTCGGACCGGCGCGGCCCGCCGACGCCGGCCCGCTCGCGCCGCGGCCGTTCGTGGTCCAGAAGCACGCCGCCCGCCGGCTCCACTGGGACTTCCGGCTCGAGCTCGACGGGACCTTGCGCAGCTGGGCGGTCCCGAAGGGCCCCTCGTACGACCCCGCGGACAAGCGGATGGCCGTCGAGGTCGAGGACCATCCGGTCGAGTACGCGGACTTCGAGGGCGTCATCCCGCCCGGGAACTACGGCGCGGGCGCCGTGATCGTCTGGGACCGTGGGACCTGGCGCCCGCTGTCCGACCCGCGCGCGGGCCTCGAGCGCGGGAAGCTCGTGTTCGAGCTCGCCGGCTACAAGCTCCGCGGCGAGTGGACGCTCGTGCGGACGCGGCGCGTGGAGGGAGGCAAGCAGCAGTGGCTGCTCCTCAAGCACCGCGACGCCCTGGCGGGGCCCGGGCGCGTGCTCCCGGAGGAGTCGGTCCTCACCGGGCGGCTGGTCGACGACGTCGCGCGCGGCGACCACCGCGCGGACGAGGCGCTCGCCGAGGCGCGCCGGCTCGGCGCGCCGGCCCTCCGGCGCCGCTCGCCGGGAGGAGGTCCGATGCGCGCGGAGGCGGGCGGGGCGCCGCCCGGCGGCCGCGGGTGGCTGTTCGAGCCGAGCTACGACGGCTACCGCGCGTTCGCCCGCCGCGAGGGCGGGCGCGCCACGCTCCGCTACGCCGGCGGCGGCGACGCGACCGCGCTCTTCCCCGAGGTGACGAAGGCGATCGAGCTGCTCCCCGCCGACGCGACGCTCGACGGCGTCGTCGTCGTGCTCTCGCCCGACGGCCGCCCGTCGCTCGACTCGCTGCGGGAACGCGCGCGGCTCCGCGGGCGCGCGGAGGTGGCGCGCGCGGCGGTGGAGCGGCCCGCCACGCTGTTCGCGTTCGATCTCCTCGCCCTCGGGCCGCTCGACCTCCGGCCGCTGCCGCTCCGCGAGCGCAAGCGGCTCCTCGCCACGATCGTGCCGCGGCTCGGGCCGGTCCGGTACTCGGAGCACGTCGAGGAGCGCGGCGAGGACCTGCTCCGGGAGGTGACGGAGCGCGGCCTGGACGGCGTGGTCGCGAAGCGGGCCGACGCGCCGTACCGCGCCGGCCGCTCGCCGGCGTGGCGGACGATCCGCGCCGGGCGTCCCGGGGGCGCCGCCCGCGGACGGGAGCCGCCGCCGCCCGCGGCCGCGCCGGAGGCGCCCGAGCGGCGCGTGGACGTGACGGGCGCGGACCAGGTGCCGTTCCCGGAGGACGGCATCACGAAGGGTGAGGTCGTCGCCTACTACCGGGCGATCGCGCCGCTCCTCCTCCCGTGGCTCGCGGATCGCCCCCTCGCGTTCACGCGCTTCCCGGACGGGATCCACGGGAAGGCCGTCTTCCAGGAGGACGCGCCCGCGTGGCGCCCCGGCTGGCTGCGCACGGTGTCGGTCCGGCACGAGGCCGGGCGCGACGTCGAGCACCTCCTCGTCGACGACGCGGACGGCCTCGCCTGGATCGCGAACCTCGGCGCCGTCCCCGTCCACGTCCACGCGGGCCGGGCGGGCGCCGTCGACAGGCCGGACTGGTGCGTCCTCGACCTCGAGGCGGAGGGCGCCACGTTCGCGGACGCCGTCGGGCTCGCGCGCGCGCTCCACGACCTCTGCCGCGCCGTCGGGCTGCCCGCGTACCCGAAGACGAGCGGGGAGTGGGCGCTGCAGCTCCTGGTCCCGCTCGGCAGGCAGCTCACGCACGCCCAGGCGCGGACGCTGGGCGAGCTCCTCGCGCGGTCGCTCGAGCAGGCCCACCCGGACGCCGGGACGACCGCGCGCGCCGGCAGCGCCGCGGCCGCGTCCGCATCGGCTTCGGGCGCAACGGCGCGGGCGAGGACGATCGTCGCGCCGTACGCGGTGCTCCCCCGGCCCGGCGCGCCGGTCTCGGCGCCGCTGCGCTGGAGCGAGGTGCGCGCGGGCCTCGACCCGGCGCGCTTCACGCTGCGGACGATGCCGGCGCGCGCGCGCCGGCTGCGGCGCGATCCCGCGCTGCCGGTCCTCTCCGGCGCGCCCGATCTCGCCGCCGCGCTCGACCGCCTGCGGGCCCTGCTCGGGTCGCGCGGCGCTCCCGCGCCCCGGCGCCGGTGAGGCCGTCGGGGCCCGGCGACCCCCTCCGGCCGCCGCCGGATTGACAATCGTTGAAATGGACCGCAGAAACGCGTGGACAATCGCGACCGATTCACTATGCTTCGCCGATACCGCAAGGAGCAATCATGGCCCGCCCCGCCCGCACGACCTCCATCGACGCCATCCTGCGCGACGCCGCCGAGAAGGTCGTCTCCCGCGTCTCCAGCGCCATCGCCCGTCAGGTCGGCGAGCTGGTCCAGGAACGGCTCCAGGCAGAGCTCTCGAACGGCGTCGCCCCTCGCCGCGCCGCCGGCCGCCGCCGCCGCCCGCGCGGCGCGATCACGCGCTGGGTCGCCGACGTCCGCGCGCGGCGCGTGCCGAACTTCGTCATCCAGTCCACCGGCCTCGACACCAAGAAGAAGATCGTCGCGAAGTACGGTCCCGGCGCCGCCTTCGAGATGGGCAAGCCGCCGCCGAAGGCGAAGGGCTAGGGCGTCCGGGCCCGGCTCCCCGCGCGTCAGCGGGAGCGGTCGACGAGCCCCGCCAGGTGTCCGGCCTGCTCGAGCGCCCCGGCGGCGCGGTCCAGGTCGCCGTTCCGTACCCAGAACCCGGCGCCGCGCCGCGCGGACCGGAACGCCACCCGCGCCGCGAGCTCCTCGACCTCCACCGCGAAGTCGACCGCGACCGCCTCGAGCACGTCCTCGACGCGCTGCGCCTCCGCGAGCGATCCCGCGAGGTAGACGCGGACGATCTCGGTGCCCTCCTCGAACGACTCCATCGGGACGTGGGCCACGGGCTGCCTCCGCGCTCAATCTAACCCGCCGGCCGGCGGCGCTGCGCTATCGTTCGACGGACGATGACGCCTCCAGCCTCCCTCGCGGCCGCCGTCCCCCCGTTCTTCGAGCGGCACCTGCCGCCCGCCCTGCTCACCGAGGGGCCCCGCGGCCTGCTGTGGTGGCAGTGGATCGCGATCCCGATCGCGCTCGTCCTCTCGCTCGCCGCCGGCGCCGTGCTCGGGTGGGCCACGCGCCGCGTCCTCGCGCACCTCACCGTCCGCACCCAGACGACCTGGGACGACGCGCTCCTCCACCGGGTGGCGCGTCCGCTCGGGGTCCTCTGGGCGGTGGCGGTCTTCGCCGCGCTCCGTCCGTCCCTCGACCTCTATCCCGCCGCGACGGTGGTGGTCTCGCACCTGCTGCGCGCGGTGACGTACCTCGTCGTCTTCTGGGCGGGGTTCCGGTCGCTCGACGTCGGGTTCGACGCCGCGTCGGCGGCGCCGTGGACCCATGGGAACGCGAGCCTCGCCGGCCTGCTGCCGCTCGGACGGAAGCTCGCGAAGACGGTGCTCCTCGCGATCGGCCTCGTGTCGGTCATGAACGAGCTCGGGTTCCAGGTCGCGAGCCTCATCGCGGGCCTCGGCATCGGCGGCATCGCGCTCGCGCTCGCCGCGCAGAAGACCGTGGAGAACCTCTTCGGCTCGGTCGCGATCGGGGTGGACCAGCCGTTCCGGGTCGGCGACTTCGTGAGGATCGAGGACGTGGTCGGCACGGTCGAGACCATCGGGATGCGATCCACGCGGGTGCGCACCCTCGATCGCACGCTCGTCACGATCCCGAACGGGAAGCTCGCCGACATGAAGGCGGAGACCTTCGCCGTGCGCGACCGGTTCCGCCTGCTCGTGAACCTCGGGCTCGCCTACGGCACGACCGCGGCCCAGCTCCGCGCCGTCCTCGGGGGGATCGAGGCGGCGCTGCGCGCGCACCCGCGGCTCTGGCCGGACGGCGTGAGCGTCCGGTTCACCGAGTTCCGCGAGTCGTCGCTGAACGTCGAGGTGATGGCGTGGTTCCAGATGTCCGACTGGGGCGCGTTCACCGCCGACCGGCAGGAGCTGTTCCTGCGCTTCATGGCGATCGTCGAGGACGCCGGCGCGACGCTCGCGTTCCCGACGAGGACCGTGCACCTCGTGCAGGAGGAGGGCGGGAGGCGCGCGCCGAAATGAGACGGGCCCGGCGAACCGGGCCCGTCTCGGAATTGGTGGAGCTGTGGGGGATCGAACCCCAGACCTCTAGAGTGCGATTCTAGCGCTCTCCCAGCTGAGCTACAGCCCCGCGAGATGCAGACGGCGACGTCGAGGGACGCTTCCTTAACGGTTCGAGCCCCGAGGTGTCAAGAGCCGTTTGACTCGCCAGGGGCCCCTTGCTAGACCGGATCCGCCCCCATGCCGACTCGCGCGAAACCGCTCACCGCCGCCGAACTTTCCGCCCTCGAGCACGCGTTCGCGGCCGACCCCTCGTCCGATGCGTATCGCCCCCTCACCGAGGCGTACCTCGCGATGGGGCGGTTCATGGAGGCGATGGTCGTCTGCAAGAAGGGGGTCAAGGCGCACGCGGACGATCCGTCCGCCCGCGTCCTCCTCGCCCGGGTCTTCGCGGATCAGGGAAAGGACCGCAAGGCGCTCGAGGAGCTGCAGGCGGTCCTCGCCGCCTACCCGACCTTCGCCGCCGCGAACCGGCTCGCGGGCGTGCTCCACATGCGGGTCGGCGAGAAGGAGCAGGGCGAGGCCGCGCTGCGCCGCGCGGCCGACGCGGCCCCCGACGACCCCGAGGTCCGCGAGGCGCTCGCGAAGTACGCCGTGAGCGCCGCGCCCGCGAAGCCCGCGCCGCCCCCGGTCCCTGCCGCGGCCGCGCCCCCGGTGGCGCCGCGCGCCGCTCCGGTCGCCGGAGCCGGCGCCGCGCGACGGCCCGCGGGGTCCGCCGCCGCGCCCCCGGACACGGTCGGCACCGGCGAGATCAAGATCACCGACGAGGGCCCGGTCCCGACGCCGGTGCCGCGCCAGCGGAACGTCAAGTACGCGGAGGAGCTCGCCGACAAGTACGCGACGCGCGAGTTCACGCTCTCGACGCCCGCTGGCAAGGCCAAGCGCCGGGGGAAGGGGCACAAGCTCCTCTTCACCGTCGGCCTCGCGGTCGTGCTCGTCGCGGCGCTCGGCGGGTGGCTCCTCTTCAACAAGTCGCGCAAGGCCACCATCGAGGGGATCGACCGGCTCCTCAAGGAGACGGTGCCGCTCGTCGAGAAGGACTCGTACCCGACCTACGTGGCCGCGGCGGGGAAGTGCAAGGAGATCCTCGGGCTCGACGACGACGCGATCGCCGGGCACGCGTACCTCGCCTACGTCGACGCGATCCGCGCGGGCGAGCACGGCGACGGCGACGCGGTGAAGGCGGAGGCGGTGAAGCACGTCGAGGCCGCCCGCAAGCACGGGCAGCGCCACTCCCACCTCGTCGCGGCCGAGGCCTACCTCAAGCTGCACGGCGGGGACGCCGCCGGGCGCGAGGGAGACCATCAAGGCGGTGCTCGGCGGCGACGACGTGGCGCAGAGCCCGTTCCTGCTGGGCGCGCTCGGGGCCGTCCTCCTGCGGGAGGGAGACCTCGACGGCGCCCGCGACACGCTCGCGAAGGCGCAGAAGGCGAGCGCGGGCGACGTGCGGATCGCGTGGCTGCTCGCGGAGCAGTTCCGCCGCCGGGGCGAGGGGTACGAGTCGCAGGCCGCGGCCTTCTACGACTACGCGCTGCGCATCAACAAGGACCACGTCGGCGCGATCCTCGGCAAGGCCCTCCTCCTGCTCGCGCGCGGGCAGCTCGACGACGCCGGCAAGGCGGCGCAGGCGGTGCTCGCCGCCGGAGGCCGGCGCCTCGAAGCCGCAGCTCGCGCTCGCGAACGCGATCCGCGGCGGGGTGCTCGCGGCGCAGGGCAAGCAGGCCGAGGCGGCGGCGGCCGAGCAGGAGGCCGCGAAGCTCGATCCGGCGAGCGCCGACATCCCGGCGCTCGTGGGCCTCCGCAAGCTGCGCGGCGGCGACGCGGCGGGCGCGGTGGAGGCGTTCCAGCGCGCCGTCGCGATCGACTCGAAGCGGGTCTCGCTGTACGCCGACCTCGTCCGGGCGATGCTCGCGAAGGAGGGGGGCGCGAAGCTGGCGATCGAGACGGTGAAGCGGACGATCGCCCGCCTCGGCGAGAACCCTCGCCTCGCCCTCATGCTCGGGGACGCCTACCGCGCGGCGGGCGACGCCGACCTCGCGCAGGGGCAGTACGAGAAGGCGATCCAGCTCGGGCGGCCGTTCCCCGACGCGCGCGTCGCGCTCGCGAAGCTCTTCCGCGCGAGGAACAACATCCCCGGGGCGCTCACCGAGCTCGAGCAGGCGATCAGCGAGTACGGCCAGGCGAGCGGCGGCGGCGCCGCGGCGGCCTACGTCGAGAAGGCGGAGGCGAACCGGGCGCGCGGCGCGAAGGCGGACGACCTCAGGGCGCTCTTCGTCGAGGCGCTCAAGGCCGACCCCGTGAACTGCGACGCGCTGTGGGGCGCGTCGAAGATCGAGGCCGACCAGGGGAAGCTCGGCGAGGACGGCAAGCGCCGCCTCGAGCTCTTCTCCAGGCTCTGCGCGCGCGATCCGCGCGCGGCCGAGGCCGCGAGGCTCGCGGCGCGGTAGGCCCGGCTGCGGAGGGCCGGAGCGGCCGGCGGGCTACTTCCCCATCCTCGCCTTCTCCGCCTCCTTCTTCTCGTCCGCGACCTTCTTGAGGTACCTGCGCTCGATGTCGTCCATCGGGTTGCCCTTCACGGCCCTCGGCTTCCCCTCGGCGGTGCGGGCGTCCACGACGTGCACCGCGACGTCCGCGCTCCGCGCCCCCTCGACCTCGACCACGGCGGTCGTGTCGCCGGGCCCCACCGCCCAGAGCTGCGCCCGCCCGTCTCCGCGGCAGACCGCCTCGTTCGCGCAGCGCGAGAAGGTCGTCCGGCCGAGCACCGGCGCGCCGCCGTCGTCGTAGGCGGTCACCGCGAGGGGGATCGGCGCCGGCTCGTCGAGCATCCGCAGCTCCACCTTCGCGGGCTCGACGACGACCTTCGCGACGACGCGCACGAGGACGGACAGCTCGGAGGTCAGGCCGCCCACGGCGCAGGTGATCCGGGCGTCGCCGGGCCCGACCGCGGTCACGACGGCGTCGTTGGCCGGGCCGGCGACGCTCGCGACCTTCTCGTCGGACGAGGTCCACTTGCAGATCTGGTCGGGCACCGACTTCCCGTTCTTCGCGATCGGGGCGGCGTGGACCTTGGCGGTCTGACCGCGGACGCCGAAGCGGAGCGAGGTCGGCTGCAGCTCGACGCGGACGGCCTTGTCGCAGCCGGCCAGGGCGAGGAGGGCGAGGGCGAGGAGGCGGATCGTCATCCCGCCATCGTACCTCGGAGCGGGCTCGGGACGCCTCGACGGAGCGTCGCACCGCGTCGCGTCCTCAGCGGCCGGCCACCTGGTACAGCAGCACGTACACGGCGACCCCGGTCACGGAGACGTACAGCCAGATCGGCAAGGTCGCGCGCGCGATGCGGCGGTGCGCCGGGAAGCGATCCCGCAGCGCCAGGAAGAGCGTGCGCAGGACCATCGGCGCCGCGAGCGCCGCGAGCACCGTGTGGCTCGCGAGGATGGCGAGGTACGCCGTCCTGAGCGCGCCCGTCCCGGGGAACGCGTGCGTCCCGGTGAGCGCGACCCGGGTCAGGTACGCCGCGAGGAACAGGACCGACGCCGCGAACGCGGCGAGCATCAGGGCGCGGTGTCGGGCCCGGTCTCCCGCCCTGATCGCGCGCCACCCGAGCACGGCGAGGACGGCGCTCGTGCCGTTGAGCGTCGCGTTCACGGGCGGGAGGAGCTCGGCGAGGGTCACGTGCGGGCCGGCCTCCTCGCGACGAGCACGGCGAGCGCGAGCGCCGCCGCCGCGAAGAGGACGCAGGCGGCGAGGTCGCTCGCGGCGGACCCCGGCAGGACGCCGGGCGCGCCGGCGCCGGCGAGGGCACGCCGGGCCGCGGAGACCGCGTGCGCGAGCGGATTGGCGCGCAGCGCGGCGGCGAGGGCGGGGTGGCCCTCCGGCACCGGGAACATGGCGCCGGAGACGACCCACAGCGGGACGAGGACCGTCATCTGGATCGCATGATAGCCCTGGACGTGGTCGAGCCCCCACGCGACCGCGAACCCGAGGGCGGCGAGCGCGAAGGCGGCGAGCGCGAGCGACGCGACGAGGAGCGGCCAGTCGATCGCCGCCCAGGGGAAGCCGGCGAGCGGCGCGAGCGCGAGGAAGAGCGCGGCCTGCGTGAGCGCCACCGCGGCCGACCCGAGCGACTTCCCGACGACGAGCGCGGCGCGCGAGCCGGGGGCGGCCTGGACCGACTGGAGGAACCCCCGGTGCCGGTCCTCGATGACCGACGCGGTGGTGAAGATCGACGCGAACAGGACGACCATGAGGACCACGCCCGGGTAGAAGTACGCGAGGTAGGTGACGCTCGACCCCGGCATCCGGAACGTCCCGGCGAACCCGCCGCCGATCACGAGCCAGAAGATGACCGGCTGGCCGAGCGCCCCGACGAGCCGCGACGGCTGCCGGAAGAAGCGCACGAGATCCCGCCGGGCGAGGACGAGCGCGGTCGCGAGGTCGTAGGCGAGGGGAGGGTGCGGGAGCGCCCTCCCGCCGGCGACCTCCCCGCGACCGCTCCCGCTCCCCCGGCGTCAGCCGGGAGAGTGGGGGTGGCGGTCCCGCCTCCGGTCGTCGGCGGCGCGCCGCCGTTCGCGTGCGCCGAGGGGTGGGGCGAGGTCACGCGCGCGCCTCCCCCTCGAGCGCCTCGCCGGTCACGGCGAGGTAGGCGTCCGCCAGCGTCGGGCGGCGGACGGAGACCGCGCGGAGCCGCCCGGACGGGAACACCTCCACGATCCGCGGGACGAGCGTGTGCCCGGCGGCGCACTCGACCGTGACGCCGTCGGGGCGGACCCGGACGTCGAGCCCGAGCCGCTCCGCGAGCGTCCGCGCCACCTCCTCGGGCTCGTCCGCCTCGACGACGAGCAGATCGCCCGCGACGCGGGCCCGCAGCGCCTCCGGCGTCTCGCACGCGACGATCGCCCCGCGGGCGAGGACGGCGAGCCGATCGCAGCGCTCCGCCTCGTCCGGCCGGTGCGTCGTGAGGACGACCGTGGTGCCGCGGGCCCGGCGGAGCGCCTCGATGCTCGCCCAGAACGCGCGGAACGCGCCGGCGTCGAGCCCGACCGTGGGCTCGTCCATGACGAGGAGCTCGGGCTCGTGCACGAGGGCGCGCGCCAGCTCGAGGCGCCGCCGCATCCCGCCGGAGAGCCGCTCCACCGGCTCCCTCGCCCGCGCCGCCAGCCCGGCGCTCGCGAGGAGCGACGCGATGCGGGTCCGCGCCTCCGCGCGGGGGACGCGCTGGAGCGCCGCGGCGAGCCGCAGGTTCTCCTCCGCGGAGAGCTTGCCGTCGAGGCCCGGCTCCTGGAAGACGATCCCGGCGCGGGCGCGGAGCTCCCGGGCGCCCGCGGCGATGGCGCGCCCGTCGAGGAAGAACCGCCCCGCGTCCGGGCGCAGGAGGCCGGCGAGGATGGCGAACAGCGTGGACTTCCCGGCGCCGTTCGGGCCGAGCAGGCCGAAGATCTCCCCCGGCGAGACCGCGAGGGCGACGTCGCGCAGCACCTCGCGCCCGCCACGTCGGACCGCGACCCCCTCGACGGCGAGGCGAGGGGCGGCGCCCGGCGCGACGGCGAGAGCCACCGCGCCCCCTACCTGGGCAGCGCGAGCAGCGCCGCGAACAGGATCACGAGGTGGAGGAGCGTCGAGAGGAACAGCTTGCGGGCCCAGCCGCCGCCGGCTCCGCGCAGGCCGGAGACGGCGAAGCCGACGAGCCCGCACCCCGCCGCCGCCGCCACGACTCCGTACGCCGGCCCGGCGACGCCGAGCGGGACGAGCGCCAGCGACGCGGCGACGAGGAGGAGGGACGAGGCGGCGATCCAGCCGCGCGTCGCCCGCTCGCCGTGCACGAGCGCGAACACCCGGAGGCCTCCGCGCGCGTAGTCCTCGGCGAGGTAGATCGAGATCGCGAGGAAGTGCGGCAGCTGCCAGGCGAAGAGGAGCGCGAACAGCGCGAGGCCCCCCGCGTCGAGACGGCCGGTCACGGCCGTCCACCCCATGAGCGGCGGGATCGCGCCGGGCACCGCCCCGACGAAGAGCGCGAGCGTGGAGCGCTGCTTCATCGGCGTGTAGATCGCCACGTAGACGACGAGCGCCGCGAACGCGAGGAGCGCGGTGAGCGGGTTCGCGACGAGGGCCAGCACGGGGAGCGCGAGCGCGGGGACGGCGAGGCCGAGCGCCAGCGCGACGAACGGCTCCACGCGCCCCGCGGGCAGCGGCCGATCGCGCGTGCGCCTCATGCGGGCGTCCACGTCCCGCTCGAGCCAGCAGTTCAGGGCGTTGGCGGCGCCGACGACCGCCGCGGTCCCGAGGATGGCGACCGTGGCGCGCGCCACGCCGATCCGGCCGGGCGCGAGCGCGACCCCCCCGGCGGTCGTGAGGACGACGAGCCCGGACAGCCGAGGCTTCGAGAGGAGGAGGAGGTCCTTCGCGTACTGCAGCGGCGCCGGTGCGGCGCGGACCTGCGCGGCGGCGACGCTCATGGACGGGCGGGGGACGACGCGCGGGCGGCGGCGCCGGTCGGCCGCAGGCGCGCGGCGAGGTGGACGACGACCGCGAAGAAGGCCATCGCGGTGGCGAGGTGCGCGAGCCGCGCGACGACCGGCAGCCCGAACACGACCGTGATGGCGCCGAGCGCCGCCTGCGCGCCCACGAGCGCGACCGCGGCGATCGCGAGCCGGCGCACCCCGGGCTCGACCCGGTTCCGCACGACCAGCGCGGCGAGGATGGCCGTGAGCACCGCGACGGCGAGGGCGACGAGCCGGTGGCCCTTGCTCCACCAGGACCGCGCCCGTCATCGGCGGGAACGCGCGCCCGTTGCACAGCGGCCAGTCGGGGCACGCGAGCGCGGCGCCCTGCGGCTCGACGAGACCCCCGACCAGCGCGAGGGCGAGAGCGAGAACGGCGGTGGCGACGGCGAAGCGGTACTCGCGCATGCGCTCGTCGATAACGACGGCTCGCGCGGGGGTCAACGAGCCGTTCGGGGCCTGCGGAGTCCTGGCGACCGCACGCGCGCCGCGATTGCGGCGCCGCGGCCGCCGCGCCATGGTGGAGCGTCGCGCGCCGGACCGGAACCAGGGGGAAGCATGCGCGTTTTCGCCGCCATCGCACTGTCGGTCACGCTGCCGGCGCTCGCCGCAGCGGGCGACGTGACGGGCGACGCCGCGGGGCGCTTCTCGATCCCGGCGGTGCCGCCGGGGACCTACCCGGCCATCGCCTGGCACGAGCGCCTCGGCGAGCGAACCGCGACGCTCACGGTCCCGGCGTCCGGGAGCGCGTCGCTCGAGCTCGAGTATCCCTAGCGGACGGGCGGGAGCGGCGTGGGGTCCGGCTCAGCTCTCGTCGTCGTCGTCGTCGTCCTTGTCCTCGTCCGATTCCTCGTCCGCCTCGGCGTCCTCGTCCACCTCGACGGCGGGGACCTCGGGGTCCGGCTCCGGGGCGACCGGGCGGGCGGCCGCGCGCACGCGCTTCTCGGCTGCGGGCTTCACGACCGGCACGTCTCGCTGGTCCGCGCCGCACTTCGGGCAGAGCGGCTCGGCCTTGTTGAGGTCGTAGAACCGCGTGCCGCACTTGAAGCAGACGTGCTTCGTCCCGAGATCCTTGGCAGGCATGCGCCCCTCTGAGTCGTCCCGGCTGAGGACGGGGCCATTTATGGCAGCGGGGGCGGGCGCGTCAAACGAAAACCGAGGCGGGCCCCGGTCGCGTGCGCCCGCGGCCGCGCTCTGGTATGTGACCGGGCGCATGGACGAGGTGGGACGTCTCGAGAAGCGGATCCTCCGCGCTGCGTCGCAGGCTATCCAGGACTTCGGGCTCATCGAGCACGGCGACCGGATCATGGTCGCCGTCTCGGGTGGGAAGGACAGCTACACCCTCCTGCACGTGCTCATGAGGCTCCGGGAGCGCGCGCCCATCGACTTCGACCTCGTCGCGGTGAACCTCGACCAGGGGCAGCCCGGCTACCCCGCGCACGTCGTGGAGGGCCACTTCCGGGCGGTGGGCGTGCCGCACCGGATGATCTCCCGGGACACCTACTCGGTGGTCAGGCGGCTCGTGCCCGAGGGCAAGACGGCCTGCTCCGTCTGCTCGCGCCTGCGCCGGGGCGTCCTCTACCGTGCGGCCATCGAGATGGGCTGCACCAAGATCGCCCTCGGCCACCACCGCGACGACCTCATCGAGACCCTGCTCCTGTCCGCGCTCTACTCCGGCGCGCTCAAGTCCATGCCGCCGAAGCTCCTCGCCAGGGACGGGCGGAACGTGGTCGTGCGGCCGCTCTGCTACGCCGCGGAGGAGGACATCGCGGCGTTCGCGGCGGCGATGAGGTTCCCGATCGTCCCCTGCGATCTCTGCGGCTCGCAGCCGAACCTCAGGCGCCGGAGGGTGAAGGGCCTCATCGCCGAGCTCGGGGCCGAGCACCGCGCGGTGAAGGGAAACCTCCTGCACGCGCTCACCCGGGTCGTCCCCTCCCACCTGCTCGACCGGGACCTCCACCGCGCGGTCGCGCAGGCGACCGGCCAGGATCCCTGGCTCGACGCCGACGAGGACGAGGACTGCGGCGAACCCGAGGACGTCGTGAAGCTCGCGACCCGGAGCTGAGGCGACGGCCGCCGCTGCCGCGCCCCGACCGCTCACCCGATGCGCTCCCCGATCCCGGAAGGCACGATCCGCACCCCCCGCGACCTCGCGCGGTTCGTCGACCACACGCTCCTCACGCCGGGCGCGACCCAGGCCGACGTGGTCCGGCTCTGCGCGGAGGCGCGCGAGCACGGCTTCGCGGCGGTGTGCCTGTACGCCCACGCGGTGCCCGAGGCGCGGCGCGCGCTCGGCGGCGCGCCGGTGAAGGTCGCGGCGGTCGTGGACTTCCCGCGCGGCGGAGCGGCGACGAGCGCGCGCGTCGCCGAGGCGGTCGAGGCGGTCCGCCTCGGCGCGGACGAGCTCGACGTCGTCGCCCCGCTGCCCTCGCTCGCCGCCGACCGCTGGGAGGCGGTCCTCGAGGACCTCCGGGCGATCGTGCGCGCCGTCCCGGTGCCGGTGAAGGTGATCCTCGAGACCTCCCTGCTCGCGCGCGACCGGAAGGTCGCCGCCGCCGCGATCGCGCGCTGCGCCGGCGTGGCGTTCGTGAAGACCTCCACCGGCTTCGCCGGCGGGGGCGCGACGGCCGAGGACGTGGCGCTCCTCAGGTCCGTCGTGGGCGACGGGGTGGGCGTGAAGGCCTCCGGGGGCATCCGCACGACCGCGGACGCCCTCGCGATGATCCGCGCCGGGGCGAGCCGGATCGGCGCCTCCGCGAGCCTCGCCGTCATCGGCGTCCGCCCGTGACGAGGATCGCCGCCGCCGTCGAGACCCCGCCACCCTCCCTCGCCCACGTGCTGAACGGTCGTGTCGGTTCGCCGGCGCGCCGCTAGGATGACCCCATGGATCGTCGCAGGTTCGTCATTCTGGTGGCCGACAGCGCGGGGTGCGGCGCGCTCCCCGACGCGCGCGAGTACGGCGACGTCGGCTCCGACACCATCGGGAACACGAGCCGCGCGGTGGGCGGCCTCGCGGTTCCGGTGATGGGGAGGATGGGGCTCGGCCACCTGACCGCCATCGCCGGCGTCCCTCCCGAGCCGTTCCCGAGCGCGTTCCACGGCCGGATGGCGGAGCGGTCCCGCGGGAAGGACACCATCACCGGGCACTGGGAGATGATGGGGATCGTCCTGAAGGAGGGCCTCGCGCTCTTCCCCGACGGCTTCCCGCCGGAGATCGTGGAGCCCTTCGTCGCCGAGACCGGGGTCCCCGGCATCCTCGGGAACCGCGCCGCGAGCGGCACCGCGCTCGTCCAGGAGCTGGGCGAGGAGCACCAGCGGACCGGGAAGCCGATCGTCTACACCTCGGCCGACTCGGTCTTCCAGATCGCCGCGCACGAGGAGACGGTCCCGCTGGAGGAGCTCTACCGGTGGTGCCGCATCGCGCGGCGGCAGCTCGATCCGGTCCGGGTCGCCCGCGTGATCGCGCGGCCGTTCGTCGGGACTCCCGGGAAGTACGTCCGCACCTACCACCGGAAGGACTTCTCGATCGCCACGCCCGGGAAGACCGTCCTCGAGCGGCTCGTCGAGCACGGCATCCCGGTGTTCGGGGTCGGCAAGATCCCGGACGTCTTCGACCGGCGCGGGATCACCGACGAGGTCCACACGGAGGGGAACGCCGACGGCCTCGCGAAGACGGAGGCGCTCCTCGACCGCGTGGACCACGGGCTCGTGTTCGTGAACCTCGTCGACTTCGACATGCTGTACGGCCACCGCAACGATCCGGCGGGCTACGCCCGCGCGCTCGAGGAGCTGGACCGCGCGCTGCCGCGGACGCTCGGCAAGCTCGTGCCCGGGGAGGTGTGCGCCATCACGGCCGATCACGGCTGCGATCCGACGACGCCCTCGACCGACCACTCGCGGGAGTACGTGCCCCTCCTCGTCCACGCGCCGGGCCGCGGCGGCGGAAGGCTCGGCACGCGGCCGTCGTTCGCCGATCTCGGCGCGACCGTCTCGGAGTTCTTCGGGCTCCGTCCCGACGTCGGCACGAGCTTCCTCGCCGCGCTGCGCTGACGCGCCGCGCCCGGTTCACCCCGGGTCGTCGGCGACGAAGGTGGGGAACACGCCGAGGACGTCCGCGTCCTCGCGCACGAGCCGGCGGGCGAGCGCCTCGAGCGCGGCCCCGCTCCCGGCGCTGAGGACCGCGGCGAGCCGCCGGTCGCCGTCCCCGCCTTGCAGGGCGACCCCCGGCTCCCGCAGGAGGCGGGCCGCGACGTGGGGCGCGGCCCCGGCCGCCGTCTGGATGACGACGCCTGCGACGAGCGTCACGCCGTCCTCGCGCCGCGGATCCTCCCGGCTCGCCGCCTCGAGCCGCCGCGCGCCGTCGGACGCGAGCACCGCGGCGGGGTGGGCGAGCCCGGCGAGCGCCGCGGCGGCGGCGGACGACCTCGGCAGGTCGTGGCGCGTGACGTCCCCCTAGTTCTTCAGCGCGGCCGGGACGGCCGGGGGCGCCGCGGCGGGCGCCGCGGGCGGCGGCGGGATCGTGACGACGGCCACCGTCGGCTTGTACTTCGCGTCCCTGAGGACGAGCTGCCCCTGGCGCGACGCGTCGATGGACCCGAACAGCACGCGCGCGGCCTCCTGCGGCGCGTGGAAGCCGGTGGAGTTCTCCGCCTCCACGAAGTCGAACAGGAACTGGGCGCGGCGCTGCATGAACCGGGCGGCGTCGAGCTCGGCGTCGGTCTTCCCGGCGGCCTTCGCGGCCTCGAGATCGCCGATGAGCGCGACGAGCGCGTCGAACGCCTGCTCGCGGAGCTTCATGTGCTTGTCCTGGATCGCCTCGACGCGCGCCTTCAGCTCCTCCTCGGGCCACCGGTGGCAGCTCTGGCAGGCCCGGTTCAGGTTCAGGACGGGGCTGCGGACCCAGTGGTCGGAGACCTTCGTCCCCCCGACGCGCATGTACGGCATGTGGCAGTCCGCGCAGGCGACGCCCGAGCGCGCGTGGATCCCCTGGTTCCACATCTCGAACTCGGGGTGCTGCGCCTTGAGCGCGGGGGCGCCGGAGACCTTGTGCGTCCAGTCACGGAACCCGACCTCGTCGTAGTAGGAGAGGATCTCGTCGGCCTTCATGCCCTTCGACCACGGGAACGTGAGCCGCTTGTCCGGGCCCTTGAAGTAGTACTCGACGTGGCACTGGCCGCAGACGTACGCGCGCATCTCCTGCCGCGTGGCCATCGCGTTCGGGTCGTAGTTCGGGACGCCCTGCGAGGCCTTGTACGCGCGGATCCCCTCGATGAAGCCGGGGCGGGTGATCCGGAGCGCCATGGTGGAGGGCTCGTGGCAGTCGATGCACGCGACCGGGTGCTTGAACCACTGCTTCGCCGCCTCCGCGTAGGGCATCTTGTTGAGCGCCTCGAACCCCTTGAAGATGTCGCCGTTCCCGAGCTTCTTCATCGGGACGTACACCGACGCGTGGCACTGCCCGCACGTGCCGGGCTGCTTCGCGACGATCTGCCGCTGCGTGAACATCTGGTCGTCGAGCGTGAAGGCGTGGCCGCGCTCCTCGCGGAAGTCCGCCGCGAACGCGTACCCGGCCCACATCGTCTTCAGGCGGGGATCCGCGTCGGTCTTGGACTGCGAGGTGAACTTGCGCGGGTCCTGGGCGGTGGGCGTGTGCGGGATCACCTCGGAGCCGCCGTACTTCGTCCGCACCATGTCGGTGGTCTTCTTGTAGAGGTCGTACTCGACCGGGAAGTTCTTCCCCCACACCGCCGGGTCCTCGGTGTCGTCGGTGATCTCGACGACGCGGACCACCGGGTTCTTCGCCTGCTGCTTCCGCTCCGCGACGGAGACGAGCAGCGCCGCCGCCACGAGGGCCGCGACTGCGAACGCCGCGGCGACGGCGATGACGATCCAGGTGCGCTTCCGGGGGGCGGGGCTCTCTGCGGTCATGTCGTTCTCCTTGGGTGAGGCGGTGCGGTCGATCAGCGGAGGTGGCCGACGGATTCGTGGCAGCGGATGCAGGAGACCTCGCCGCCCGCGGTCATCATCAGGACGAGGTCGGCGTGGCAGGCGCGGCACTGCCCCTCGATGACCTCGCGGCTCTCGGCGCGCGCGCGGATCACGTCGGGGAACCCGCCCACCGTGAACGCCATCGAGTGGTGGTAGCCGTTCGTCGCCTTGACGACGTACCGGCCCGCTCCCCCGGGCGTGTGGCAGTCGTTGCACGTCGCCACGCCGTGGTGCGACGCGTTCTGCCAGCCCTCGAGGTGCCGGCTCATCACGTGGCAGTTCGCGCAGGTGGCGGGATCGTTGCCGAGGTACGAGGTGCCCTTCGCGTACGCGAAGGCGTAGCCCCCGATTCCCGCGGCGAGCCCCGCGAGGGCGGCGGCGAGGATGGGGAGGCGGAGGCTGGATCCGGTGCGCATGGGGACCTCGCGTGCGGGACGGGTCCCCCTTTCGCAAGGCGCGCGCCAGCGACCCCGGCTCCCCCGCGTCGGGGAAGCGTGCGTGTTCACTGGGAGCGTCACGCGCGGGGAGCTGCGGCAGGACGCGCGCTCGGATGCGGAGCGCAGCCGGTTCGGATGCCGGGGTCCGAAGACGGCGCCGCCCGCCCCGGCGTGAGCGGAGCGGGCGGGCGGGGCGGGGCACGCCGGCGCGGTGGCCGGGACCCGGGAGCTACCTCGGCGGCGGGGGCGGCGGCTGGGCTCCCGGCGCGGGGGGCGCCGCCGGCGCGCCGGGCCCCGTCGCCTGGTTCGGCCCGGGCTGCGCGGTCGGGATCGAGAAGATCCGCACGTCGGGCTTGAACGACGCGTCGCGGAGCGCGAGCTGGCCCTGCCGCGAGTAGTTGACCGAGTCGCCGAGGATCCGGAGCGCCTCCTGCGGCGCGTGGAAGCCGGTCGAGTTCTCCGCCTCGACGAAGTCGAGGTAGAACTGCGCGCGGCGCTGGAGGTAGCGCGCCGCCTCGAGGTCGGCGTCGCTCCTGCCGCCCGCCTTCGCCTTCTCGAGGTCGGCGATGAGCGCCATGAGCGCGTCCATCGCCACGTTCCGCTGCTTGAAGAAGCGGTCCTGCTCGGCCTCGACGCGCGCCTTCAGCTCCGCGGGCGCGTAGGTCTTGTGGCACCTCGAGCAGGAGGCCTCGATCTTGAGCAGGGGGCTGTTCACCTGGTGGTCGGTGATGGTCTGCCCCTGGTACTTGATCTCCGGCATGTGGCAGTCGACGCAGGTCACGCCGGACCGCGCGTGGATGCCCTGGCTCCACATCTCGAACTCGGGGTGCTGCGCCTTCAGCACCGGCGCGCCGGTCTGCTTGTGGACCCAGTCCTTGAACCCCGCCTCGTCGTAGTAGGCCTGGATGTCGTCGACCTTGAGCCCCTTCGACCACGGATAGGTGAGCTGCTTGTCCGTGCCCTTGAAGTAGTACTCGACGTGGCACTGCCCGCAGACGAACGCCCGCATCTCCCGCTGGGAGGCCTGCTTGTTCACGTCGTAGTCCTTCACGCCCTGCGACGCCTTGAGCTCGCGGAGGCCGACGATGAAGCCGGGGCGGGTCACGCGCAGGCTCATCGTCGCGGGGTCGTGGCAGTCGAGGCAGGCCACCGGGTGCGAGACGAGCTTGCGCGCCTCCGGGTACGGCATCGAGTTCATCTTCCGGAAGCCCTCCATCGGATCGCCGTCCCCGAGCTTCCGGTACGGGACGACCACCGACCCGTGGCACTGCATGCACGCGCCGGGCTGCTTCACCACCGCCTGCCGCTTCGTGAAGGTCTGGTCCTCGAGCATGTAGGCGTGGCCGCGCTCCTCCCGGAAGTCCACCGAGAACGCGTACCCCGCCCACATCGTCTTCAGCCGCGGGTCCTCCTCGATCTTCGACTGCGAGAGGGTGGAGCGCGGATCCGCCTGCTCCGGCGCGTGCGGCAGCGCCTCCGAGCCGCCGTACTTCGTCCGGATCTGGTCGACCGTCTTCCGGTACGTCGCGAACTCGCCCGGATACTGCTGCCCCCAGATCGCAGGATCCTCGGTGTCCTCCGTGATCTCGACGAACTGCTTCTTCTCCAGCGTCGGCGTGCCGGCGGGCGTGGCCTTCTTCGCGGCGCGCGGCGGCTTCGACTTCGCGCCCTGGCTCTGCGCGGCGGCGGTGACGGCGCCGACGGCGAGCGCCGTGCCGGCGAGCGCGGCGACGAGGGTGCGGACGCGGTGCGGGCGGGGCTTCGGATCGCTCATGCGGGCTCCCTGGCTTCGTTCCGGGGCGTGCTCGAACGCCACCCCCCGTTTAGCCACGGCACCGCGGCACCGGAGCGCACCTTCTCGGGGGACGCCCCGAGCGAAGCGGCCGCGCTCCGAGCTAGCGGTAGTCGTCTCGGGACAGCCCGTACGTCTTCATCTTCTCGTAGAGGTTCCGCTCCGCGATGCCGGCGGCGCGCGCCGCCTCGCCGATCCGCCCGCGGCACTCCTTCAGGAGCCGCGTCAGGTACTCGCGCTCGAACCGCTCGACGAGCCGCTGCCTCGCCTCCAGGAGCGGGAGCGAGAGGTCGACGAGCTGGCCGGCGGAGGGCCCGCCCGCGCGCGGGCCGTCCCCGAGGATGGGCGCCACCGCGGCCCACCCCATGAGCACCGCGCGCTCGCACAGGTTCCGCAGCTCGCGCACGTTCCCCGGCCACGGGTACGCGCGCGCCGCGGCGAGGAGCGCCGGGGGCGCCACCGGCGCGGGGCGCCCGTAGCGTGCCGCGAACGACCCGAGGAAGTGCTCGAGGAGATCCGGGAGGTCGCCGGGGCGCTCGCGGAGCGGAGGGAGCCTGAGCGGGATGACGTTCAGGCGGTAGTAGAGGTCGTCCCGGAAGCGCCCGTCCTTCACGTGCGCCTCGAGGTCCCGGTTCGTGGCGGCGACGATGCGGACGTCGACCCGCACCGGCTCCTGCCCGCCGACGCGCGTGATCTCCTGCTCCTGGAGGACGCGGAGCAGCTTCGCCTGGATGGCGAGGTCGAGATCGCCCACCTCGTCGAGGAAGAGGGTCGAGCCGTCCGCCTGCTCGAAGCGCCCGATCCGCCGCGCCGAGGCGCCGGTGAAGGCGCCGCGCTCGTGCCCGAAGAACTCCGACTCCATGAGGTCCTTCGGGATCGCCGTGCAGTTCACCGCCACGAACGGGCGGTCGCGGCGCGGCGAGCGCCGGTGGATGGCGCGGGCGACGAGCTCCTTCCCGGTGCCGGTCTCGCCCCGCAGGAGCACGGTCGCGTCCGCGGGCGCGACCTGCTCCACCATCGAGAAGACCTCCAGCATCGGGGGAGACGATCCGACCATCTCCTCGAAGCCCGCGGCCCGCTCGAGCTCGCCGGTCAGCCGCGCCACGTCGCGCCGCTGGCGCTCGTGCGCCACGGCGTGGCGGAGGATGAGCGCGAGCTCGTCGAACCGGATCGGCTTCGTCAGGTAGTGGAGGGCTCCGCGGCGCATCGCCTCCACCGCGGTCGCGACGGTCGCGTGCGCCGTGACCAGCACCACCGGGAGCGACGGCCGGATCGCGTGCACCCGCTCCATGAGGGCGATGCCGTCCAGGTCCGGCATCTTGAGATCCGAGACCATCGCCAGCGGGTCGCCCTCGGCGAGCCGGGCGAGGGCCTCCGCGCCGGAGGACGCCACCACGACGTCGAACCCCTCGAGCGCGAGGTTCGCGCGCGCGACCTTGCGCGTCGACGCGTCGTCGTCCACGAGGAGGATCGATCCGGCGCCGCTCCCGTTCACGCGACCTCCTGGATGGCCGCGGCGGCCGTTCGCCGGACCGGGAAGCGGATCGCCGCCGAGGTGCCGCCCCCCTCGCGGGGAGCGAGCTGGAAGCGCGCGCGGTGCTGCTCCACCGCCCGGGTGACCACGACGAGCCCGAGCCCGGTCCCGGTCGGCTTGGTCGTGACGAACGGGCGGAGCACCTCCTCGAGCTGGTCCGGAGGGATCCCCGCGCCGCGGTCGCGGACCTCGACGACGATCGTCCCCTCGCCGCCGGCGGCCTCGTACCGGCTCGCGAGCTCGGGCGGCGACGCCCCGCCCGCGTCGAAGGCGTTCTGGAGGAGGTTCGCGATCGCCTCCTCGATCATCGCCGCGTCGAGGTCCACCACGGGGAGGTCGGCCGCGAGCTCGAGCCGGACCGCGTCCTCGGCGGCGCCGCGGGCGAGCGCCGCCTTCTGGGCCGCGTCGCGCAGGAGCCGGTTCAGCGACACCGGCGCGAAGACCGGCTCGGCGGGGCGGGCGACGTGCAGCAGGGCGGCGACGAACCGGTTCACCCGCTGGACCTCCTCGCCGATGAGCCCGGCGTACTCGGCCACCTCGGCGTCGCCGGCGAGCCGCCGCCGCAGGTACTGGGCGGCGCCGTCGATCGCGTTGAGGGGGTTGCGGAGCTCGTGGGCGAGCTGGGCGGACATCTGCCCGAGCCCGGAGAGCCGCTCGGCGTCGAGCAGCCGGCGCTCGAGCGTGCGCCGCTCGGCGATGTCGCGGATGACCATCACCGTCCCGAGGTAGACGTCGCCGGGCCCCTTCACCGGCGCGTACGTCGTCTCGAACCGCCCCTCCCGCTCCTTGATGATGGAGTGGGCCGGCCCGGCGTCGTCGCCGTTGCGCAGGTAGCCCATGACGCGCTCGAGCATGCCCTGCGAGGCCTTGGGGTGGCAGTCCCTGAGCGCTCGCCCGGCGTCGCCCGAGAGGTTCCGGAGCCTGCGCCCCGCCGCGTTCACCATCGCGACGCGGTCCTCGGCGTCGATGAAGAGGACCCCGTCCACCATCGAGTCGAGGATCGCCTGGAGCCGCCGCAGGTCGGCGGCGCGCGCCTCGCGGGTCTCGTTCGCCTCGCGCAGCGCCTGCTCGAGGCGCGCGGCCCGCAGCCGGATGCGGCGGAGGTGGAAGAGGGCGAGCGCCGCGACGTGGAGCGCCGCGAGCACCGCCGCCGCCTGGGGGCGGGCGAGGATCCACGCCGTCGCCGCTGCGGCCAGGAGGAGGAAGGCCGGGAGGAGGAGCGCGGCGTTGCGGCCGGAGCCCGCCGGGCGGAGCGCGTCCATCGCGCCCGAACGTACCGCGCCGCGGTGGACCGGAGAAGGACGGCCGGCGGCGCCGCGGCGTCGTGCCGCGGGCCGCCCGCCCCGGGCGCCGTTCCGCTACTTCGCGGCCTGGAACGCCTCCTCGAAGTCCTCCTTGATGTCGTCGATGTGCTCGAGCCCGACGGAGATGCGGATCAGGTCGGGCGCGACGCCGGCGGTCTGCTGCTCGGTCTCGGAGAGCTGGCTGTGCGTCGTGGAGGCGGGGTGGATGACGAGCGTCTTCGCGTCGCCGACGTTCGCGAGGTGGGAGGCGAGCTTCACCGACTCGATCCACTTCTTGCCCGCCGTCACGCCGCCCTTGATCCCGAACGAGAGCACCGCGCCGAACCCGTTCCGGAGGTACTTCTTCGCCCGCTGGTGGTGCGGGTGCGTCTCGAGCCCGGGGTAGGTGACCCAGGCGACCTGCGGGTGTCGCTCGAGCCACTTCGCGACCGCGAGCGTGTTCTCGCAGTGGCGCTGGACGCGGAGCGAGAGCGTCTCGAGCCCCTGCAGGAACAGGAACGAGTTGAACGGCGAGAGCGCGGCGCCCTGGTCGCGGAGCCCCTCGACGCGGGCGCGGATGATGAACTGGATGTTCCCGAACGGGCCCTTCGGGCCGAACACGTCGCTGAAGACGAGCCCGTGGTAGCCGGGCGACGGATCCGTGAAGATCGGGAACTTGCCGCTCGCGGCCCAGTCGAACTTCCCCGAGTCCACGATCACGCCGCCGATCGAGGTGCCGTGGCCGCCGATCCACTTCGTGGCCGACTCGACGACGATGTCCGCGCCCCACTCGATCGGGCGGCAGAGGTAGCCCGCGGCGGCGAAGGTGTTGTCGATGATGAGCGGGATCTTGTGGTCGTGCGCGAGCTTCGCGAGCGCCTCGAGGTCGGGGATGTCGTAGGCGGGGTTGCCGATGGTCTCCGCGTAGAGCGCCTTGGTCTTGCCGTCGATCGCCTTCTTCCAGGCCCCGAGGTCGTCCGGCGTGTCGATGAGCTTCACGCCGATCCCGAGGCGCGGGAGGGTGACCTTGAACTGGTTGTAGCTGCCGCCGTACAGCTTCGACGAGGACACGAAGTTGTCGCCGGCGACGGCGATGTTCGTGATGGCGAGGAACTGCGCGGCGTGGCCCGACGCGGTCGCGAGCGCCGCGACCCCGCCCTCGAGCGCGGCGACCCGCTTCTCGAAGACGTCCGTCGTCGGGTTCATGAGGCGGGTGTAGATGTTCCCGAACTGCTGGAGCGCGAACAGCTTCGCCCCGTGCTCCGCCGAGTCGAACGTGTACGACGTGGTCTGGTAGATCGGCACCGCGCGCGAGTTCGTGCCCGGGGCAGGCTCCTGGCCGGCGTGGACCTGCAGGGTCTCGAAGCGCGGCTTCCGGTTCGGGGGGAGGGCCATTGAAGGGGTCCTTTCGATATCCGTTAAAGTAGGTGAGTGATCCTAGTTAGCGGAGGATAGACTGTCAACCAGGCAGGCGAATGTTTCGTGGCTCCGTTATGACGGACAGGTTGTAGCCTAGTGACGGACGGGGGGCGCGGCCTCTTGGGGACATACGAAGGCGCTCGCGCGGGAAACGGGCCGGCCGTACGCTCGTCGCGGGAGGAAGCACCCCAGTGGCCGAGACCGCACCCCGCAACGTCCCAGAGCTCTTCCTCGATCGCGTCGGCCGGACGCCCCGCGCCGAGGCGTTCCGGTTCCCGGCGCCCGGCGGCGGCTGGCGCTCCCTCACCTGGCTCGAGACCGAGGAGCGGGTCCGGGCGGTCGCGGGCGGGCTGCGCGCGCTGGGGCTGGCGGACGAGCAGCCGTGCGCGATCCTCGCGTCGACCCGCATCGAATGGATCCTGGCGGACTTCGGGATCCTCTTCGCCGGCGGCGCGACGAGCACCATCTACCCGTCCTCCACGGCCGACGAGTGCGCGTTCATCCTCTCGGACTCGGGCGCGTCGATCGCGTTCGCCGAGAACGACGATCAGGTGCAGAAGCTCGCGGCGCGCCGGGCCGGGCTGCCGGCCCTCCGGCACGTCGTCACGTTCGACGGGCGCGCGTCGCCGGACGGGTGGGTGGTCACCCTCGCCGACCTCGAGGAGCGGGGCCGGGCCTGGGACCGGGCCAACCCCGGCGCGTTCGAGGAGCGCGCGGCCCGGATCCGGCCGGACGCGCTCGCGACGCTCATCTACACCTCCGGCACGACGGGGCGTCCGAAGGGCGTCGAGCTGACCCACTCGGCCTGGCTCGCGCAGTCGAAGGCGATCCAGGACTCGAGGTTCCTCGACCACCCCGACATCTTCCAGTTCTTCTGGCTCCCGCTCGCGCACGTGTTCGGGAAGATGATCGGGACGGCCCAGCTCCGCATCGGGTTCCCGACGGCGGTGGACGGGCGCGTGGACAAGATCGTCGAGAACCTCGCGGCGACGCGGCCCACCTTCGTCTGCGCCGTCCCGCGGATCTTCGAGAAGGTCCACGCGAAGGTGCTCCAGAACGCCCGGGAGGGCGGCGCGGTGAAGGCGCGGATCTTCCACTGGGCGATCGGGGTCGGCCTCGAGGCCTCGCGGCTCGTCCGCGCCGGGAAGCAGCCGGGCCCGCTGCTCGCCGCGCAGCGGGCGCTCGCGGACCGGCTGGTGTTCGAGAAGGTCCGCGCGCTCTTCGGGGGACGGCTCCGCTTCTTCATCTCCGGCTCCGCGCCGCTCTCCAAGGAGATCGCGGAGTTCTTCGACGCGATGGGCGTCGTCATCCTCGAGGGGTACGGCCTCACCGAGTCGTCCGCCGCCACGCACGGCAACCTGCCGTGGGCGCGCCGCATCGGGACGGTCGGGACCCCCTTCGCGGGGATCGAGGTCCGGATCGCGGCGGACGAGGAGATCCTGATGCGCGGCCCGTGGATCATGCGCGGGTACCGCGGGCTCCCGGAGCAGACCCGGGAGGCGCTCGACCCGGACGGCTGGCTCCACACCGGCGACGTCGGCTTCGTCGACCCGGACGGCTACCTCACCATCACCGACCGCAAGAAGGACCTCATCAAGACGTCGGGCGGGAAGTACGTCGCGCCCACCGAGCTCGAGTCGAAGCTGAAGGGGCTCTCCCCGTGGATCGCGCAGGTGCTGGTGCACGGCGACCGGCGCAACTACGTCTCCGCCCTCGTGACGCTCGACCCCGAGGCGATCCAGCGCTGGGCGGCGGAGAGCGGGCTCGCGGGGAGGACCGTCGCCGAGCTGTCGCGGGAGCCGGCGGTGAAGGCCCTCGTCCAGAAGGACCTCGACCAGCTGAACGCGACCCTGCCGCGGTTCGCGACGGTGAAGCGGTTCACGGTGCTCCCGCGCGAGTTCCTGGAGGCCGAGGGCGAGGTCACGCCCTCCCAGAAGCTCAAGCGGAAGGCGATCGAGAAGCGCTACCGGGCCGAGCTCGACGCGATGTACCCCGAGCCCGCCGCGGCGCCCTGAGCCGCCGAGGCCGCGTCAGCGCGAGCGGCAGCAGCCCCCTCTCTCCCGCCGCCGCCGGGGGCGAGGGGACCTGGGCCTGCGTCAGGTCCGCTCCTCCGTCGGGCCGGCGAGGCGGAACGGGTGCTCGAAGCTCAGGTAGAAGAAGACCCCGCGCTCGCCCTTGCTCGGTCCGACGCCGATGGGCATCGCGATCCCCGGCACGATCTGGAGCCCGCTCGCGAAGTTGATGGCGCCGCGCAGGCCGGGGTTGATGGTGAACGTCTCGGTGCGGACGGAGCCCTGCGGGAGCGCGTGGGTGGTCGTCGTGTAGAGGGCCTCGACCATCACGTTGAAGTTGCGGTGGGCGAGCCAGATGAAGCTCTCGCCGGCGGCGAACGTCGTCGACCTCCCGCGCTCGCCCGAGGCGTCGCGGGCGGAGGGGACGAGGGTCCCTCCCACGTTGACGTGCGTGACGAGCCGCTCCAGCAGCACGACGCTGAGCGGGAGGTTCAGCTGGAGCCCCGCCCCGCCGTACCCCAGGCCTCGCCCGGAGTCGCCGGTCGGGAGGAGCGCGGTGAGCCGCGGCGCGAGCGCGACGCGGGTGTCGCCGCTCCCGAGCGCCTGCAGCCGGTAGTTGAGGGCGAGGTCGCCCACGCCGGAGGAGCCGCCCTCGGGGCGGGCGGCGGTGAACGTCACGCTCGCCTGGTGGGTCTGGCCGAGCACCGGCCACTCCTCCGTGAACGAGTAGCCCCACGCGCCGTCGCGGGTGCGCGCGAACGTGTTGATGTGCTGGATGACGCCGGGCTCCTGGTTGTAGGCCTCCTCGATGAGGAAGCTGTTGTCCTGGATCGGGCCCTCCTCCGCGCTGGCGGGAGGCGGTGCGGCGACGGCTGCCACGATGGCGAGGACGGCGGCGAACGACGAGTTCATGTCGGGGCTCCGGAAGGCGGACGGCGCGTGCGAGGGGAACGACGACAATCATCTAATCATGCAAGTCATTCTCAACATCGAGGCGCACGATACAGAGTCTCACCCCCAGGAAACAACGAACCGAAAGTACGTGTCACTTGACGTGGATCATGTGTTCCGGCGCTACGACCCCGGCCGCGTCTCCTCCGCGATCGCCGCCTTGAGCCGCTCGAGCGCGCCCTGCGCCTCGGAGAGGAACCGGAGGTCCTCGACCCCCGCCCGCGCGGCGAGCGAGAGCGTCTGCTCGTACACCGTGATCGCCTTGGCCGCGAGGACGCGGACGCGCCTGCGCAGCTCGCCCCGGTACGCGGCGGCGCGCTCGGCGTCGAGCGCGGGCGGGAGCGGCGCGTCGAGCAGCTCGGAGCGGAGCGCGTCGTACAGCTCGCCGATCCGGAACCCGGACGCGACCGCCCACCGGTCGTCCCCCATCCGGATCGCGCGCAGGTAGTGCCCCTGCGCGGAGAGGAGCATCTCCGCCTTGTGCTCGAGGTCGCGCTGGAGCGCGGCGTCGTCGCCCTTCGACGGGTCGAGCGGCAGCGCCCGGAGCCACTCCCGGTACACCTCGCCGAGGTAGTACTGCGCCTGCGCCGCGTAGCCGGGGTCGAGGCGCTCGTGCTCGCTCGCGGCGGCGAACGTCGAGAGCGCGCCTCGCAGGCTCCGCTCCGCGTCCTCCGGCTTCCCGTCCTCGAGCTCGACGATCCCGCGCTGCGCGAGGGCCCGGACGCGCTCCGCCGGCGGGAGCGCCTCCCGTGCCGCGAGCCCGTCGAGGGTCGCGCGCGCGTCCCCGAGCTCGCGGAGGTGGTACTGGCACTCGGCGATCCGGAAGGCCGCCTCGATCGCCTCCGCCCCTCCGCCCCGGCGCTCCGCCGCGCGGAAGCGCTCGAGCGCGAGCCGCCACTCCTCGACCCGCTCGTAGGCGAGGCCCGCGCCGAGGAGCGCGGCCGGCTCGTACGGCGACCCGGGGAAGAGGTCGGCGACGCGGGTGAACGCCGCGGCGGCGCGCCGGTGGTCGGCCGCGCCGTACGCCGCGCTGCCGATCGCGAAGAGCTCCGCGTCGTTCTTCCCCGCGAGCTCGCGGTCGAGCGGCGACGGCTCGACCGCCTCCGCCGGGAACTGGACCGCGACGTGGGCCGGGTCGGCGGGCGTCGCCGGCGCACGCCGCGCGGTCGCGCAGGCGGACGAGGCGAGGAGGAGGACGAGGAGGCCGCGCCCGAGGCTCACGCTCACCCTCCGAAGTCGGGCTCCGACGGAGGCACCGGCGGCGGATCGAGGATCAGCTTCAGCTCGATCGTGCGCGTCCGCGGTCCGTCGAACTCGCAGAGGTACAGCCCCTGCCAGGTGCCGAGGACGAGGTCGCCGCGCGCGACGATCACCGTCGCGGAGCTGCCGACGAGCGTCGCCTTCACGTGGGCGTCGCTGTTCCCCTCCGCGTGCCGGTAGGTCCCGCGCGGCGGCCTCGCCGGCACCGCGTTCTCGAGCGCGAGGAGGAGGTCGGTCCGGACGTCGGGATCCGCGTTCTCCTGGATGGTGATCCCGGCGGTGGTGTGCGGGACGAAGACGACGAGCACGCCCTCGGAGACCCGGGCGCCGCGGACCGCGCCGCGGACCTCCGCCGTGACGTCGACGAGCTCCTGCGGCGCGCGCGTCCTGATCTCGAGGCGGGGGAGCCGCATCGCCTCGTTCTACAGCCGCTCGCCGAGCCTTGCGAGCCCCGCGAGGTCGTGGACGTCCGTCTCGAGCCGCGGGACGGTGACGCTCGGCGCCTCCACGGCGGAGAACAGCCGCTCGAGCGCCTGCCGCTCCGCGCGCGCGAGCCCCTGGTGCTCCGCGAGCGTCCGCGCGAGCCGCTCCGCGAGCCCCGGGTCGGCCGCCCCGGCGGCGCCGAGCGCCCGCGCGAGCGCGGCCGCCCCCGGGAGGGCCCCGTCCGGCCAGAGGTCCGGCGTGACGCGGTTCGCGACGAGCCCCGCGATCGGCATCGACTCGGCGTGGAGCCGCTCGTGGAACGCGAGCACCTCGTCGATCGCGACCGGGCTCGGGCTCGTCACGAGCACGAACCCGACCTCCGGCCGCGAGAAGAGGGCGTGGACGGCCGCCGCCCGCTCCTTGAACCCGTCGTACATCCCCTGGAACGACTGGAGGAAGTCGCCGAGATCGGCGAGCACCGCCTGCCCGGTGAACCGCGCGAGCGTCTTCGCGATGTACCCGCCGCCGAGCTGCGCGAGCCGGAGCCCGATCTTGCCCGCCGCCGCGGCGGGCGCGAGGAGCGCGCGCGCGGTCTCGTTCCCGAGGAAGTCGAGGATCCGGTCGGGCGCCTCGAGGAAGTCGAGCGCGTGCGCGGTCGGAGGCGTGTCGAGCACGATGACGTCGTAGTCCCGGTCCGTCGCGAGCTCGAACAGCTTCTCCATCGCCATGTACTCCTGCGAGCCGGCCAGCGCGGAGGACATCTGCTGGTAGAGCCGGTTGCGCAGGATCCGCTCGCGGCGGGCGGCGTCCGGGGCGTGGCGCGTGACGAGGTCGTCCCAGGTGCGCTTCACGTCCAGCATCATCGCGAACAGCTCGCCCTTCGGCCGGAGCCCCGCCTCCGTGAACTTGTGCTCCGGCACGCGCGACTCGACGTTGCCGAGGGTGGAGAGCCCGAGCGCGTTCGCGAGGCGGCGGGCGGGATCGATCGTGCACACGAGCACCCGCGCGCCCGCGAGGGCCCGGTCGAGGGCGACGGCGGCCGCGACGGTCGTCTTCCCCACGCCGCCGGGGCCGACGCACACCGCGATGCGGCGCTCCGCGAGGCTCTCGCGCACCCCCGTCACGCGGCGCCCCCCGCCGCGATCGCGTCCGCGACGCCCTCGACGGCCTCTCTCCCCCACGCCGGGAGCGGGAGGAGCGGGATCACGATCGCCGGCAGGTCGAGCGCCGCGCGCGCGCGCTCGAGGTACCGGGCCGCCTGCTCGGCGCGGATCGCCTGCAGCCGCGCCGCCTGCGCCGCCGGGCCGAGCGGCCGCCGCTCGCCCGCGAGCGCCGCGAGCCGGGTCGCCTCCTGGACCGAGAACCGGGTCGGCGGCATCGCGTTCACGAACAGCGCGCCGCGGTGGATGCCGAGCACGCTCCGGACCTGCGCGTCGAGCTCGATCGCCTCGTTCACCGGCATCTCCTCGGGGAGCGTGACGATGGCGAGGGACGTCCGCGCCGGATCCACGAGCAGCGCCTGCATCCACTCCGCGTCGTGGCGGAGCGGCCCGCCGGGGACGGTGTCCACCAGCGCCGACGGGACGCGCAGGAGCTGGACCGCGTGGCCGGTCGCGGGGGCGTCCACGACGACGAGATCCCAGCGGGGCCGGCCGCGCTCCTCCGCCTTCGCCTCGTGCAGGATCTTGCCGAGCATGACGAGCTCGGCGAGCGACGGCACCACGCGGAGGAAGTAGCGGACGAGCCGGTTCTCGAACACCGCGTCGTAGATGGTGCGGAACTTGAGCACCATGAGGCCGTACTCGCGCATCGCCTGGTGCGGGGTCACGTTGACGGTGAACAGCCCGGGCACCACCTCCCGGGCCACGCTGCCGGACGCGGGCGCGCCGAGCAGCGGCGCGATCCGCTCCTGCGCGTTCACCTCGCACACGAGCACCCGCTTGCCCGCGCGGGCGGCGACGAGGGCGAGCGCGGCCGAGACGGTCGACTTCCCCACGCCGCCCTTCCCGGTCACGATCACGAGGCGGCGATCGAGAAGGGTCGGGCTTGGCACCAGGCTTGACAAGCTAACGAGGGCAGGGAGACAAGTCCACCATGCCGTTCGACGACGTCCTCAAGAACCCGCTCGTCCGCAAGGCGCTCCTCGCGGGAGAGGAGAGGGTGGGGAAGGCGGTCGGCAAGCTCCTCGCGAACGAAGGCGTCGCGAGCGGGTTCCGGACCCTGCTCTCGGGTGCCATCCAGGCCCGCGCCACGGTCGAGCGCGGCGTCTCCCAGGCGCTCCACGCCGCGAACCTCCCCTCCCGGGACGACGTCGACGCGCTCCGCAGGAAGCTCCAGGAGCTCGAGGCGATGATCGACGGCCTCGCCGAGAAGGTCGACCGCGACCGCGGCGGGAAGAACGGCAGCGGCGAGTAGCGGATGCGCCGGCTCGCGTTCATCAACGAGAAGGGCGGCACCTGCAAGACGACGCTGTGCGTGAACGTGGCCGCCCGGCTCGCCGCGCGCGGCCGCCGCGTCCTCATCGCGGACCTCGACACCCAGGGCCACGCCGCGAAGTCGCTCGGCGTGGACCCGCGCCGCCTCGCGCCGACGGTGCAGGAGTGGCTCGTGGGGGCCGCCCCGTTCGCGGCGGTGGTCCGCCGCACCGCGATCCCCGGCCTCGACCTGCTCCCGGCGAACAAGGACCTGGCGGGCTTCCCGATGGCGGTCGCCGCCGCCCCGGATCGCGACGAGGTGCTCCGGCGCCGGCTCGACGAGATCCCGGCCGGCGCCTACGACGCGGTCCTCGTGGACTCGCCCCCCTCGCGCTCGCTCGTGACGGACAACATCCTCGTCGCGGCGCGGGAGATCGTGATCCCGGTCGCGCTCACGTACCTGGCCCTCGACGGGTGCGCGGAGATCCTGGAGAGCCTCGAGCGCCTCCGCGCCGAGCGCGGCGACGCGCCCTCGCTCGCGCTCGTGGTCGCGACGCTCTACCGGCGCACGCAGCTCGCCGACGAGATCCTGGCGAAGCTGCGAGCGCGGCTCGGCGCGGCGGTGTCGCCGACGGTGCTCGGCTGGTCCGTGAAGGTGGACGAGGCCCAGAGCCATGGCCGGACGGTGTTCGAGTGGGCCCCGCGCTCCACTGGCGCGCGCGCGCTCGCGGCGATCGCCGACGAGATCGACGCGCTCGGCGCGGCGGTCCGCGCGGCCTGACCGCGCGCCTACTTCCGCGACAGCTCGTCGAGCTTCTTCTCGAGCCCCTCGATGCGCCGCGACAGGTCGTCGAGCGAGCGCTTCACCTCGCCGAGGTTCGACATCCCCTCCATCGCGGCGCGGACGCGCTCGTCCACCTTCCGCTGCAGGGCCGAGACCGCGTCCTGCGACGCCTGGACGAGCTCCTTCGCGCGGTCGCCCGTCTGCTGACCGGACTGGATGAAGCTCTGGACGCGCTGCGACGCGGCGGCGCGGACCGCCTCGACGCGACCCCGGAGCTCGGCGCCCGTGCCGCCGACGAGCCGCTGCGCGACCTCGCCGCCCTGGCGGATGAGCCCCCGGAGCGTCTCGAGGCCGACCTTCGCGGTCTTCTTCTCCTCCTCGAAGATGATCTGCGCGAGCGTGACGGACGTGAGGTCCTCCTTCGTCCGGTTGTCGACGATCTGGACCTCCGCGCCCGCCTTGATCATCTCGGCGATCTCGTCGAGCGTCACGTACCGGGACTCGACCGTGTCGTAGAGCTTCCGGTTCGTGTACCGCTTGATGACCTTGGGCTCGCGTCCGGGTGCGGCGTCGGTCGCAGCGGGAATCTGTTCTTCGTTCATCGGGAGCCGTCCAGAGCGATAAGTGCCCGCAATCTGGGGCATTGTTCTGTCGATGGCGCTTGGTGTCAAGCGGGGTGCAGAGTAGACTCGCACATTCCGGTCCGGCCCGCATGATCGTCATCTGCACGAAATGCCAGGCGAAGTTCCGCGTCGCCGACGACAAGATCGGCCCGCGCGGCGCGAAGGTCCGCTGCTCGCGATGCCAGACGGTGTTCCTCGTCCACCCGGATCTCGGGACGCTGCCGGTCACCGACGGTGAGACGCGCGCGCCGCGTCGCGGAGAAGGCGGTCGCGAGGCGGCCGAGGCGCGGCCCCCCGCGAGCGACGAGCCGACCTTCACGGCGAGCCTCCTCCCTCCGGCGCGGAACGTCGTCGCGCAGCCGTCGCAGGACCCGTTCGCGCCCGCGCCCGCCGACCCGTTCGCCGCCCCGCCGCGGACCCGGATCCGTTCGCGGCGCCTCCGGAGGATCGGGGCTCGCTCGCCGCCGCGACGACGGCCGCGGATCCGTTCGCGGCGCCCGGCGCCGACCCCTTCGGCGAGCCGGCGGCTCCGCCCCCTCCCGACCCGTTCGGCGACCCCTTCGCGGACGCGGCGTCGCCGCGCTCCACCCTCCCCGTCACCGATCTGGCCGACCTCTTCGGCGGGTCGGCGCACGCGCCTCCGCCGCGCGAGCCGGCGCGGCCGCGCCGGATCCGTTCGGCGCCGACGTGCTCGAGCCGCCCCGTGCCTCCCCGCGCCCGAACCGGATGCCCGGCCGCGAGGCCGATCGCGCCGCCGCCGGACGACGGCGGCCTCGCCCTCGAGGACCGGCTCACCCCGCCGCCGGTGAAGGTCAGGTCGGCGCCGGAGCCGCCGCTCGAGACGGCGGAGCCGTCGCTCGAGCTCGGCGAGCTGCCCGATCCCTTCGCGGCGCTCGTGGCGCAGCCGCCGCGCGCGGAGCGCGAGCTCGCGGGCGCCCCGCCGCCACTCCCCGCGCCCGTCGAGGCGGAGCCCGAGCCCGTCGAGGCGCCCCCGCCGCCCGCCGCTCCCGCGGCGGCCCCGCACGCCGCGCGGATCCCGCCTCACCCCCCGCCGGCACCCGAGCCCGCGGCGCGGATCCCCGACCGCACCTCCCGCCTCCGCTCCGTGGCGGTGAACGCGGTCGCCCTCGTCGCGCTCCTCGTGGTGACGCTCGCGATCTGGGCGATCTGGCGGAGCGACGGCCCGTTCGACGTCGCCTCGCTCAGGCCCTCCGCGATCCTCGCCAGCCTCCGGGGCGGGGACCCCTCCGCCGGCCCGTACCCCGCCCTCGACGTCCGCAGCGGGGTGTACGAGCGCGAGCGCGGCGCGCCGCTCGTGTTCGTCCGCGGGCGGATCGTCTCGCGCGCCCGCTCCGCCGTGCCCGCGGTGAAGGTGTCGGTGGAGCTGTTCCGCGACGGCCAGGTGATCGCGCGAGGCGCCGCGATCGCCGGTGGCGTCCCGACCGCGGAGGAGCTGTACGGCGCCGGAGACGCGACCGCCCTCGCCGCCGCGCTCGCCGCGGCCCGGGCGCGCGCGCCCGCGGAGGTCCGGCCCGGCGACGCGGTCCCGTTCCTCGTCGCGATCGGCGACGCGCCCGCGGACCTCGAGGGAGCCACGCTCCGGGTCGAGGTCGCGCCGGCGGGAGGCGCGTCGCCGTGAGCGCCCCTCCGGCCCGGGACGACCCCGGCCCGGCGGAGGTGCTCGCGTTCGCCCGGCGGCTCTCCGCCGTCGAGGAGGGCGCGATCCGCGCAGGCACCGCGGGGCGGCACCTCGCCGCCCTCGAGCCGGACCGCGCCGTCGCGCTCCTCGCGGCCCTCGTCCGCCTCTCCGCCGCCGCGGACGCCCGGGTCGCGCTGGCGGCGGTGGGCCAGGCGCTCCTCGATCCCGACGCGCTCCCCTACGCCTGGCGCGCCGGCGTGTACGCCGGAGCGACGGCGCGCGGCGCGAGCGAGGTCGCGGCGCTCCTCGTCGCCCCGCCGCCGCACCGTGCCTGGCGGGAGCCGCGCGACAAGGGCGACGCGCGGCTCGCTCACCTGACGCTCGGCCACAAGAAGGCCATGGCGCGCGCGCAGCGCGACCCCGACCTCCTCGCGCGGCTGGCCGCGGAGGGGGACCCGGTGGTCGTCCGCGAGCTCCTGCGCAACGCGCAGCTCACCGAGGCCTTCGTGGTCCGGATCGCCTCGCGCCGGCCCTGCCGGCCCGAGACGCTCCGCTGCATCTTCGAGGCGCGCCGCTGGCGGACGCGCGCCGCGGTCGCGCTCGCGCTGGCGCGCAACCCGTTCGTCGAGACCGAGCTCGCGCTCAAGCTCCTGACCACGCTCGGGGCGGCGGACCTCCGCGACCTCGCCGGAGACGGCGTGCTCCACCCGCTCGTGAGGGCCGTCGCGGCGCGCATCGCGGCCGAGCGCGGCGGCGCGTCCTGAGGTGCCGCCTGGCCGCGAGCTACCCGTCGTCGCCGTCCCTCGCCGAGCGGTCGTCCTGCGGCGAGAAGTCGTCCTTCAGCCCGCGGCGGCGCCGGACGAAGCGCCCCAGGGCGTCGCCGACGCGCGGCAGGTAGATCCCGCCGAAGACGAGCAGCGTGATGAACGCGGCGACGGCGAGATCGTTCAGGGACGGCATCCGCGCGGTAGGATACCCACAGGAGGCGGGGATGACGAGGACGACGCGGCCGGGGGCCCGGCCGGATCCCGCCACGCGGGAGCGGCGCGGCGGAGCGGGGGCGCCCGGCTCCGGCCCGGTCGTCCCGCCGTTCAGGGCGGACCGGCCGCTCGTCCTCGGCCACCGTGGCGCGAGCGCGGACGCGCCCGAGAACACGCTCGCGGCCTTCCGGCTCGCCGTGGCCCAGGGCGCCGACGGCGTCGAGCTCGACGCGTGGTGCTGCGGGACGGGCGAGGTGGTGGTCGCCCACGACGAGGACCTCGCGCGCGTCGCGGGGAGCCCGCTCCGGATCCCGGACGCGCCCCTCGACGCGCTCCGCGCCGTGGACGTCGGCGCGTGGAAGGGGGCGCGGTTCCGGGGCGAGCGCATCCCGCTCCTCGCCGAGGTGCTCGAGGCGCTCCCCCGCGCGGTCGTGAACGTGGAGCTGAAGAGCCGCGGCGCGCGCGATCTCGCGCTCGCGCGGGCGGCGGCCGAGGTGATCTGGCGCGCGGGGGCCGGGGCGCGGGTCGTCGTCTCGTCCTTCGACTGGCGCCTCGTCGCGGCGTTCCGGCTCGCCTCGCCCCAGGTCGCGACCGGGCTCCTCTTCGACGACAGCCGCGCCTGGAGGATCCGCACCTTCCTCGGGATCCGGAGCCTGCGCCCGGCCGCCGTCCACCCGGACCGCGCGCTCGCGACGGACCGGCGCGTGCGCGCCTGGGCCGCGCGCGGGCTCGCGGTGAGCGTGTGGACGGTGGACGACCCCGCGGAGGCGGTGCGGCTCGCGCACGCCGGCGCGAGCGCGGTCATCACGAACGTGCCGGGGCCCGTCCGCGCGGCGCTCGGGCGCTAGAACTCCCAGCCGAGCTTCGCGGCGCCGCCGAGCGACGAGGCGATCTTGACGCCCTCGTAGTCGCTCCCGCTCGCGGACGCGCCGCCGAAGTAGGTCCCCTCGACGGCCATCGACACGGTGTACGCGGTGAACCGGACGCCGAGCGTCGTGCGGTAGACGCCGAGCGTGAAGCGCGGGAACGCCGCCTGCGAGGTCACGAGGGCCGCGGGATCTCCCGCCGCGGGCAGCGGCGCGAACTCGATCCGCTCCGAGGACGCGGAGACGCGCGTGTACCGCGCCACCAGGTACGGGGTCAGGCTCGTCACGCCGCCGAGGCCCCAGCGCCTCGAGACGAGGAAGTCGATGTCGGTCGCGGAGAGGTCCCAGTCCCGCTGCCCGAAGAGGCGCGTGTACGCGACGCGGACCGCGAGGTCGGGGACGTACTCGAGCCCCTCGTTGAACGCCCACTTCGCCTCGCCCTGCGCCGCGAAGAAGGAGGACGACGCCAGGTAGATGAGGCGCCCGCCGAGCTCGAAGCTGAACGGCAGCGCCTTCCGGACGTGCAGGGAGGGCAGGTAGAGCTGCGTCGGCGGCGCCGACTCGGTCGGCCAGGCGCGGCTCGCGAAGCCGGCGGTGGACACGCCGATCGGGTCCGGGTGGACGGCCATCGTGGCGATCTCGAGGTCCACCGCGAACCCCGAGTGCCCGGTGGTCGAGGCGGGCTGCAGGACCGCGGAGGAGAGGGCGAGCGCCATCTCCGCCGACAGGACCCCGAAGCGCTGGCGCGAGCTGCGCGCGTACGCCGCGGCGGTGCCCGCGGTCGTCCCGACGAACTCCTCCCACCCCGCCGCGGTGGGCGGGCCGAGGCGCGCGAGGTCGAGGTCGAGCGGCTCCGCCCGGACGGAGGGCGCCGCAGCGACGGCGAGGACGGCGGCGGTGAGGAACGCCAGGCGGCGCATCGAACCTCCGAGGAAGCGACCCCCGGAGGGTACTGCCCGGATTTCCCGAGTGTCAATTTACGCTGGTGCGCCGCCCTCGCGCGTCGCGTCCGCTGCGAGGCGCCAGGAAACGCCGTCCAGATGCCGCCCCCCGCGCCGACGCCGGAGTGCTCGCGCCTCGGCACCGCGATCCCTTCGCGAGCTTGTTGTAGAGGCCCATGATCAAGATGAGGGCGCCCACTGTCCCACGAAGTTCCCCAGCTGCTTGCGCCCGGTCAGCACCAGCGCCGCCGACGCCGCCATCGCACCCACCGCGAGCCCCAGGAAGGCGAGCGAAGGCACCTTCGCCGTCCGACGCTCCACGCTCTCCGTCACCGATCCTCGTCGTGCATGTCGTCTCCTCCTCTCGAGCCGACAATGTGGTGATCCCGCCCGTCCGGGACCAAGCCGCCGGACGTGGGCCGGCGTAACGTCGGCCGTGCCCGATCTCCTGGCGGCCCGGTGGCTGTTCGGCCTCTCGCTCGTGTTCCACATCGTGTTCGCGGCGGTCGGCGTGGGGATGCCGCTGCTCATGGTGCTCGCCGAGTGGCGCTGGCGGCGGACCGGGTCCGCCGTCCACCTCGACCTCGCGCGCCGGTGGGCGAAGGGCGCCGCCATCCTGTTCGCGGTCGGCGCGGTGTCGGGGACCGTGATCTCCTTCGAGCTCGGGCTGCTCTGGCCGCGGTTCATGGAGCTGGCGGGCCCGGCGATCGGGCTCGCGTTCTCGCTCGAGGGGTTCGCCTTCTTCGCCGAGGCGATCTTCCTCGGCATCTACCTCTACGGCTGGGGGCGCGTCGGCCCGCGGCTGCACCTCGCGAGCGGGATCGTCGTCGCCGCGAGCGGCGCGGCGTCGGCGTTCTTCGTCACGCTCGCGAACGCCTGGATGAACGTCCCCGCCGGCTTCGAGCTCCGCGGGGGAGCGGCGGCGGACGTCCGCCCGCTCGTGGCGATGTTCCCGCCGGGCTGGGCGCACGAGGTGGTGCACGTGGTGCTGTCGTCGTACGCCGCCACCGGCTTCGCCGTCGCCGGCATCCACGCCGCGCGCCTCCTCCGCCGGCCCGGGTCCGCGCTCGATCGCGCCGCGCTCGGGATCGCGCTCGCCGTCGCCGGCGCGGCGGCGATCCTCCAGCCGATCTCGGGCGACTTCTCGGCGCGCCAGGTCGCGCAGACGCAGCCGCTGAAGCTCGCCGCGCTCGAGGGGCAGTTCCGGACCGAGCGCGGGGCGCCGCTGCGGATCGGAGGGCTGCCCGACCCCGACGCGCAGACGACGCGCTGGGCGCTCGAGCTCCCGCGGGGCCTCTCGCTCCTCGCGTTCCACGACCCGGACGCGGAGGTGCGCGGGCTGTCGGACTTCCCCCGCGACCGCTGGCCGCCCACGCGGCGCGTCCACCTCGCGTTCCAGGTGATGGTCGGGCTGGGCTCCCTCCTCGCCGCGCTCTCCCTCGCGGGGCTCTGGCTCGCGCTCCGCCGGCGCCCGTGGCCGCGCGCGTTCCTGTGGGCGCTCGCGCTCGCCGGCCCCGCCGGCTTCGTCGCGCTCGAGTGCGGGTGGCTCGTCACCGAGTGGGGACGCCAGCCGTTCACGGTGAAGGACGTCCTCACCACCGCCGCGTCGGTGACGCCCGTCACGCGCCTCGGGGTGCCCCTCGTCCTGTTCATCGCGGTCTACGTGCTCCTCGGGATCGTCACCGCGCTCCTCCTGTACCGGCAGATCTCGACGACGCCCACCGCGGACCGCGGCGGGGAGGGGGCCGCGTGACGCCCGCCGACCTCCTCGGCGGCGCGATCCTCGTCGCCCTCGTCCTGTACGCGCTCCTCGGGGGCGCCGACTTCGGCGGCGGCATCTGGGACCTGCTCGCCTCGGGCCCGCGCAAGGCCGGGCAACGCGCGCTCATCGAGCACGCGATCGGGCCGATCTGGGAGGCGAACCACGTCTGGCTCATCCTGGTCGTGGTGGTCCTGTTCACCGGCTTCCCCTCGGCGTTCGCCGCCGTCTCGATCACCCTGTTCGTCCCGCTCGTCGTCCTGCTCTTCGGGATCGTGCTCCGCGGCGCGGCGTTCACGTTCCGGACCTACGACCGGCCCGACGACCGCGTGCAGGCGCGCTGGGGGCTCGTGTTCTCGGGCTCGTCCGTCGTGGCGCCCTTCGTCCTGGGGGTGGTCGTCGGCGCCCTCGCCTCGGGCCGGCTGCAGGCCGCCGCGGGGGGCTCGGCGCCGTTCGCGTGGCTCGCGCCGTTCCCGCTCTCGGTGGGGCTCTTCGCCGCGGCGCTGTTCGCCTTCCTCGCCGCGACCTACCTCGCCGTGGAGGCGACCGGGGCGCTCCGCGAGGACTTCCGGCGGCGAGCGCTCGCCGCGGGCGTCGCGGTGTTCCTGTGCGCGCTGCTCTCCGGCGCGCTCTCGTGGCGCGACGCCCCGCTCGTGTTCCAGGGCCTCGCGCAGCGGCCCTGGTCCGCGCCGTTCCACCTCGCGACCGGCGCCGCGGCGCTCGCGGCCTTCGGCCTGCTCCTCGGCGGACGCGTGCGCAGCGCACGCGCGGCGGCGGTGGCGCAGGTCACGCTCATCGTGCTGGGGTGGGGCGCGTCGCAGTATCCCTTCCTGATCGTGCCGGACGTCACGCTCGCGACGGCGAGCGCGCCGCGCGCGACGCAGGTCGCGCTCCTCTGGGCGCTCGCGGCCGGGGCGCTGTTCCTGTTCCCGGCGCTGTACGTGCTGTTCCGCATCTTCAAGGGCGAGCGGCCGTTCTCGATCGTGGACCGCCGCGGCTGAGGCGACGCCGCGCCCGCGCCCCTTCTCGGCCGTCGACGCCCCGCGAAAGGGCGGTACGCTCCGGTCCCACCTCCGGAGGTCTCCCGCATGCGCCGTGCCCTCGCCCTCTGCCTCGCGGTCGCCCCGTTCCTGCCGGGCTGCCGCTGTCCGACCGTCGAGTCCGGCCACCGGGGGATCGTCTTCAAGACCCTCGGGGGCGGCACGAGCAAGGAGCTCCTCGGGGAGGGGATGCACTTCATCCCGGCCTGGAACCACGTCATCCCGTACGACACCCGCGTGCACGAGATGAAGGAGCAGCTCATCGTCCTCACCTCGAACGGCCTCACGCTCAAGGTGGACGCGAGCGTGCGGTACCGGCCGAAGGTGGAGGAGCTCTACGAGCTCCAGACGCAGATCGGCCAGGACTACGACCAGAAGGTGATCGGGCCGGTGGTCCGCTCGGAGGCGCGCAAGGTCTTCGGCCGCTACCAGCCCGAGGAGATCTACTCGACGAAGCGCGAGGAGATCGAGCGGCAGATCTACGAGGAGGTGCTGCGCGCGCTGGAGGGCAAGCACGTCGTCGTGGAGGCCGTGCTCGTGCGCGACGTGGACCTCCCCGAGACGATCAAGACCGCCATCGCGGACAAGCTCGCCGAGGAGCAGCGCTCGCAGAAGATGCGGTTCACCCTGGACCGCGAGCGGCAGGAGGCGCAGCGCAAGCTCATCGAGGCGGAGGGCATCTCGAAGTACCAGACCATCGTGCGGCAGGGGCTCACGCAGGAGTACCTGCAGTTCAAGGGCATCGAGGCGACCTCGAAGCTCGCCGAGAGCCCGAACGCGAAGGTGGTCATCGTCGGGTCCGGGAAGGGCGGCCTCCCGGTGATCCTCGGCGACAAGTGACCGCGACCCCGGCGCGCGCCGCGCCGCGCCGGGGAGCTCCCTCCAGCGCCGCGAGCAGCTCGCCGGATCGCAGGCTTCAAGAAGGCCCGAGGGGGATTTTCCCACCCGCGGCTCGCGCGGAAGCCTAGAGTCCGCTCGACCGCCTGTGATGGTCCCGCCGTATCGCTCCCCCGCTCATGGTCGAGAGGCTCTCCAATGAGGCACCCGCTTGCCGTCGTGAGCGCCGCGATCGTGGCTGTCGGTAGCATCAACTGCGGTGGCTCCAGCCCGGATGGCGGCGGCGGGTATCCGGCGCCTTCCGGAGCGGCGGCGGCAGCTCGCTCCGGCGACTCGGTCGGGATCACCTGGATCGACCGGTCGGCCGGGGAGAGCGGCTTCAGGATCGAGCGCAGCACGCCGGCCGCGGCTGCTTTCGTGGAGGTGGGGACCGCACCCGCCGACGCGGCCTCCTTCGAGGACGCCGGGCTCGCGCCGGGGACCAGCTACAGCTACCGCGTCAAGGCGTTCGGTCCGGGCGGCCAGTCGGAGTACTCGAACGTCGCCAGCGCGTCGACGCCTGCGACGCCGGCCGCCCCCGCGGTCGCGCCGGTCCTGACGACCGGCCTCGCGAGCGCGGCGGTGACGAGCGTCCTCTGGACGACCTCCTCGGGCGCGCAGGGATACCGGCTGGAGCGGCAGCGCGAGTACTGGGACGGACAGGCAGCGGTCTACACGCCCTGGGCGCTGATTCGCACCCTGGACGCTCAGGCCTCGAGCTACGCCGATAACGCCGTGAGCCCGAGCACGACGTACCGGTACCGGATCGTCGCCTACAACCTCGGGGGCGAGACGAGCTGGTCCAACACCGTCTCCACCAGCACCGGCGGCCCGTCCAAGGCCCCCGGCACGACCTCGGCGATCACCGTGCAGAAGCTGAGCCCCACCTCTGCGCTCTTCACCTGGCAGGTCCCGACCGGCACCCAGATCGAGTACCTGATCATCACGATCACCGGCTCGGACGGCGGGTCGACCGGCCTCACCATGCTGGGCGACGGGACGAGCCTCACGCTCATCGATCTCGCGCCGGGGGTCACCTACACGTTCAGCATGGTGGCGCAGAATGCCTACGGCGGAGGCGCAGGCAGCTTCGCGGCTCCGGTGACCGCCCAGGTCGCCGGACCGCCCGTCGGGCCGTCGACTTCCCAGCTCCTCCACGCCTACCCGGTCGCCGACAACCGGCGCGTGCTGTCGGACCTGCTCGTCAGCAAGAACAACATGGTGTTCTCGACCGGCGAGCTGATCGTCGGCTGCAACTGGTTCATGAACACGTTCCTCGTGGTCCAGAACTCCATCTGTTACAGCAGCGCGATCCGCTTCGACGTGAGCGCCCTGGCCGGGAAGACCGTGACGCAGGCGCAGCTCTGGCTGAAGCCGTCCTACCCGGCGCCCTCGCCCGACACGAACTACTCGGTGTCCGCCATCGCGACGAGCTGGAGCGCGAGCACGCTCACCGGCCTCACTGACCTGCAGCTCTACGCCGCAGGCGAGTGGATGGTGGCCGCGCCGACGAGCTTCTCGCCCATCGGGTTCAACGTCACGCAGATCGTCCAGAACTGGGCGAGCGGCGCGTGGAGCAACTCAGGCTTCCTCCTCCAGGACGTGAGCTACGTCTTCCCGTACGCCACGATCTTCCGGGCGTCGTCGTTCTACAGCAGCGACTACTACTACAGCGCCGTCGACGATCCGCCGCAGCTCTGGGTCGAGTACCACTAGGAGCCTGTCGGCGCAGGGCCGCGTCGCGGCGCGTGGTGCGCGCCCGTCCTACTCGTAAGGCCGCACGGGCGCGAGCTGGGTCGCGAGCTTCTCCGGAGCGATCGCTGGCAGGCTGCAGGCCCCGCGCTCGCACACGTACGCGGTCGGCCTGCCGGCGGCGAGCTTCCCCGCCGCGACCTTCGCCGTCCGGCCGAGCCGTGCGAGCTCGCCCTCCGCGCCGCCACAGAGCGCGCGGTTCGGGAGGAACGTGCGGCGCAGGACCTCGAGGAACGGCTCCGGCGCGGGATTCCCGTCCGGCCACACGAGCACGACCTCGCGCGGCGCGTCGGTGGCGAAGTCGACCGCCAGGAGCAGCTCGGCGAGCGAGGTCGGCTGGGCCTCGAGCGCGCCCGCGTAGTGCCGCAGGGCGCCGGCCGCCCGGCGCCACCACCGCTCGTCGGTCGTGAACGCGTGCAGCCTGAGCGCGTTCAGGACGGCGACGGACGCGCCGGAGGGCTCCGCGCCGTCGTGGGTGGGCTTCTCTCGCGCGAGCAGCCGGTCGTGGTCCCCCGCGGTCGCGAACCAGGCGCCCGCGTCGTCCGCGAACAGCCGCTCCTGCCGCTCGCACAGGTCCACCGCCGCCTCGAGCCAGCGGGCGTCGAACGTCGCCTCGTAGAGGTCGAGCAGCCCCGCCGCGAGGAACGCGTGGTCCTCCAGGAACGCCGGGACCCCGGCCTCGCCGGCGAGCCAGGCGCGCTGGAGCCGGCCGTCCTTCACCATGCGGCCGAGCACGAACTCCGCCGCGCGCGCCGCGCCCGCCACGTGGCGCGGCTCGCCGAGGACGCGCCCGCCGAACGCGAGCGCGGAGATCGCGAGCCCGTTCCAGCCGGCGAGCACCTTCTCGTCGCGCAGGGGCGCCGGGCGGCGCGCGCGCGCCTCGTACAGACGGGCCCGGGACGGCGCGAGCGCCTCCCACTCGTCCTCGTCCGGCCGCGGCACCCACAGGATCGAGCGCCCCTCGAAGTTCCCCTCGGGCGTCACCCCGTGGAACCGGAGGAACCGCTCCGCGTCGCCGCCGAGGAGCGCGCGGAGCTCCCGCTCCTCCCAGACGAAGAACCGGCCCTCCTCGCCCTCCGAGTCCGCGTCGGTCGCCGACCAGAGCGCGCCCTCCGGCGACGTCAGCTCGCGCCCCAGGTAGTCGAGCGTCTGCCGGACGACGCGCGCGAGGTCCCGGCGCTGCGTCACCTGGTACGCCTCCGCGTACGCGACCGCGAGGAGCGCGTTGTCGTACAGCATCTTCTCGAAGTGCGGGACGAGCCACTCCGCGTCCGTCGAGTAGCGGTGGAACCCGCCGCCGAGCTGGTCGTGGATCCCCCCCGCGGCCATCTTCTCGAGCGTCCGGGTGGCCATGCGGAGCGACTCGGGGTCGCGCGCCCGGCGGTGGTGACGGAGCAGCAGCCTGACCGGGAGGTTCGACGGGAACTTGGGCGCCCGCCGCAGGCCCCCGTGGACGTCGTCGAACGACTGGCGGAAGGACGCGACCGCGGCCGCGATGACCTGGTGGCCGGGGAGGTCGGAGGAGGGCTCCCCGTGCGCCGAGAGCGCGGTCCGGACCGCCTGGACGAGCGAGGCGGTCGCGCCGCGCACGCGCTCCGGGTCCCGCGCGTAGAGGTCGGCGATCTCCCCGAGGATGCCGAGGAAGCCGCGGAGCCCGCCGCGGGCGCCGTCGCGCGGCGGGAAGTAGGTCCCCCCGAAGAACGGCTCGCGGTCCGGCGTGAGCCACACGCTCATCGGCCAGCCGCCGCCGCCGGTGAGGAGCTGGACCGCGGTCATGTAGATCCCGTCCACGTCCGGACGCTCCTCCCGATCCACCTTGATCGGGACGAACCGCTCGTTCAGCACCCGCGCGATCTCGAGGTCCTCGAACGACTCGCGCTCCATGACGTGGCACCAGTGGCAGGTCGAGTAGCCCACCGACAGGAAGACCGGTCGGCCGGTCCGGCGCGCCTCCTCGAACGGCGCGTCGCCCCACGCCCACCAGCTCACCGGGTTGTGTGCGTGCTGGAGGAGGTACGGGCTCCGCTCGAGCACGAGCCGGTTCGTGAAGCGCGGCCGGCCTCCGTCCGCGAGGTGCTCGGTTCGCGGGACGTAGCCCGGCCCCTTCGCGCGGACCGCGGCCTCGAGCTCCCTGGCGAGCGGCTCGGGGAAGGGCGTGGCGCCGGGGTGGGTCTCGACCATGCCCCATCCATTAACGGGCGGTCCGTCCGCAGTCACCCCGGGGCCGGCGCGCTCGGCTCAGAAGAGGTCCTCGAGGGCGCGCGCGATCCGCTCCTCGATCTCGCGGCGCATCTGCCGGGCCGCCTGGACCGTCTCCTCGATCGCCGCCTGGAGGTCGCCGGCGTCGCCGCCCGGGATCACCCGCAGCGCCTCGCGCGGGAGGCGCGGCCGCAGCGGCCCGCCCTCCGCACCGGTCCGCCCGCCCTGCAGCAGGGAGAGGTGCGAACGCGGCACGTCGTCCATGCGGGGAACATGGACACGCCCCGCCCGCCCGCGGATCCCTCCCGGCAGGAGGCCGCCCGCCGAGGAGGCGGCCCACCGGAGACCCGGAAAGGGAGAGGCCGCCCCCTGGCGAGGGCGGCCTCCGATGCTGCGGGCCTGCGCCGGCGCGGTGCCTGCGGACTACATCGCGCCGGGCGCCAGTTGCGCGGACAGCGAGAAGACGAACGCGCTGGGCTCGTACGACCCGCGGAAGGTGCCGGTCGGCGACCACGCGTCCGGGGGGACTCGCTGCCCGACCGCCGAGGAGCCGGTACCGTCTCCTTGTCCATCTTCGCGTAGAAGACCGCCGCGTCCACCGAGAAGGCCTTCGCGAACGTGACCGGGCGCCGAGCGAGCCGCCCCACGTGTTCGAGTCGGGCAGCGTCGGCGAGAGAGTCTCCTTCCTGAGCCCGGAGACGTCGCGCTGGAGGCCGGCGCGGAGCGTCAGCATCCGACGGCGTCCACGCCACGCCGGCCCGGATGACGTGGCCGTTGCCGTAGTGGCGGGGCACGACGATCTCGAGGCCCGTGTTCGCCGACGAAGTGGTCGAAGTCGTAGACCGAAACCAGCGAGTCGAGCTGAACTGGACGTCACGAGCCCCGGCTTCACGACGCGGTACGAGGCCGACGTTGAGGATGTTCGGGATCGTCAGGGTCTGCTTCACGCCCTGGTCGCTGCGGTCGAACGGGCTCTGGAGCGCGGCCGGCAACGGGAAGTGCCCGTCCCCGTCCATCGACAGTCCTGTCGCCTTGTGCTTGTAGTCGACGGCGAGGGTGAAGGGGACGCCCTTCAGCGGCTCGACCTCGAACGAGACGTCGTACGTGAGGGCGCCGCCGTCGAGCTTGCCGAGCTTCGCGGTCGCGTCCGGGTAGCCGGGGGTCAGCACGCCGGTGGCGCCGAACGGCTCCTGCCAGAGGTTCTGCTTGAACGTCTCCATCGTGTAGTAGTAGACGAGCCCGCCGCCGATCCGGACCTGCGGGATCACCTCGATGCCTCCGGTGAGCGTCCCGCTGAAGACCTCCCGGTCCACCTCGGTGATCCGGTAGCGGCCGGCCCAGTCGTTCGGCCACTTCACGATGGAGCCGCCGAAGGGCTGGAGCGCGAGGCCGACGCCCCAGCCGCGGTCGCCGAGGGCGGCGATCTTGCCGCCGTACGACACCGCGACCGTGGGGAAGTACGTGAGCTTGGTCGAGAGGCTCGCGGTCCTCGGCTCGGCCGGGCCGCCGATCGGCGGTACGGTGGCGCCCGGCGTCGGATCGGTCCAGTCGGCGCCGACGCTGACGGCGCCGGCGCCGAGCCTGACCGATGGGCCCTGGATGCGCGCGAGCGCGGCCGGGAGCGCGAACGCGGCCGCCGCGTCGCTCTGGGCGGCGACGCCGGACGCGCAGACGCCGAGATCGCGCGGGTGGCTGTTGGGGAGCGCGTAGCCGCTCGCGAGCGCGAGCGACGGAGCGAGGAGGAGCGAGGCGACGATCGAATGACGCACAGTGGACCCCTTCACGGATGGAGACACACACCGACCGCGTACGTGCACGTGACCCGGCCTTCGTAGCGCATGCGGACGGGACCCGGGGGAGCCCGGACGGGCAGGGGCCCGCGCGGAGTCGCCCGAACGGCGAGGCCGCCCGGCGTCGAATCCCTTGCAGGACGGGAAATGCGGCGCGCCGCCGCTGCCCCGAAACGGGCGCCCGAGAGCGCATTCCACGACCCGGCCCCGGAGGCGTACGCCCTAGCCCTTCACGACGCCCATCGGCTCGAGGCGGGCGACGAGCCGCGAGATGCCGGCGTCGTGCATGACCGCGACGACCCGCGCGACGTCCTTGTAGGCGTCGCTCATCTCCTCCGCGAGCGTCTTCTTCCCGCGCGAGATGACCTCGATCCCGCGGGCGGCGAGCTCCTTCGCGATGGAGCGGCCCTTCCCGCGGCGGAGCGCCTCGCCGCGCGAGAGGAGGCGCCCGGCGCCGTGGCAGGAGCTCCCGAAGGTGTCGCGCATCGCCCGCTCGGTTCCGGCGAGGACGTAGGAGTAGCGACCCATGTCGCCCGGGATGAGCACCGGCTGGCCGACGGCGCGGTACGGGGCCGGCACCCGGGGATCGCCCGGGCCGAAGCAGCGCGTGGCGCCCTTGCGGTGGACGAGGACCTCCCGGCGAACGCCCTCGACGTCGTGCTCCTCGAGCTTCGCCACGTTGTGGCAGACGTCGTAGAGGAGCCGCGCGCCGAGGTCCCGCTCCGAGACCCGCAGCGCGTGGAGGAGGGCGCGCACGGCGAGGCCGGTCATCACCTGCCGGTTCGCCCAGGCGAAGTTCGCCGCCGCCTGCATCGCGCCGAGGTAGCGGCGGCCCTCGTCCGAGTCGATCGGGGCGCACGCGAGCTGCCGGTCGGGGAGCGCCGCGTAGTCCGCTCCGAAGGACGCGAGGCGCGGCGTCAGCTCCGCCAGGGACTCGTCGCACACCTGGTACCCGAGCCCCCGCGAGCCCGAGTGGAGCTGGAGCGCGACGGTGCCGGGGAGGAGCCCGAACGCCTCCGCCGCCGCCTCGTCGTAGATCTCCGCGACCCGGTCGACCTCGATGAAGTGGTTCCCGCTCCCGAGCGTGCCGAGCTGGTCGGCGCCCCGGAGCCGCGCCCGCGCGCTCACCGCGGACGGATCCGCGCCGGGGAGGCGTCCGCCTTCCTCGCACCGCTCCGCGTCGTCCGACGCGGCGGCGTAGCCGTGCCGCACCGCCCACGCCGCGCCTTGCGACAGCACCTCGTCGAGCGCCGCGTCGGAGAGCCGGGGGATCGCGGCCGACGCGCCGACGCCGGTCGGGATGTCGCGGTACAGCTGCGCGGTCACCGCGTGCAGGCTCGCGCGCACCGTCTCCTCGTCGAGCCGGGTGGTCACGACGCGGACGCCGCAGTTGATGTCGTAGCCGACGCCGCCCGGGGAGACGGCGCCGTGCTCGGCGTCCACCGCGGCGACGCCGCCGATCGGGAACCCGTAGCCCCAGTGGATGTCGGGCATCGCGAGCGAGAAGCGCAGGATGCCGGGCAGGTGCGCGACGTTCGCGACCTGCTGGAGCGCCGGGTCGTCCGGCGCGGGCGGCCCGACGCTGTAGACGCGGCCGGGCACCTTCATCCGCCCCTCCCGCGGGATCTCCCACAGGTCTCCCTCGATCCGGCGCAGGTTCATCGGCTGAGCTCCGCGGCTCTCATCCACCCCGTCGTGCGTCCTGGAGCTGGACCTGGTCCTCGACCTGGACCTGGACCGGTCCGCCCCGGCTCAAGCGTTCCTAGATGTCCAGCACCGCCTGCGCCACCCAGCCGTCGCCCTCCCGCTCGAGCCGCGCCGCGTGCCACGTGACGGCCTTCACGTCCGCGCCCTCCGCGTGCCGGTCCGGGTCGTACCGGCCGAACAGCACGGTGACGTCCGCCCCGCGCTCGCTCGCCGAGTGCACCTCCACCTCGACCGGCACCTCCCGCGCGGTCGCGAGCCGGAAGAGGAGCTCGCGGAGCAGGGCGACGGCGGTCCCGGCGAGCCCCGGGCCGCCGGGGACGACGAGGCGCTCCTCGGAGAGCCTCGTCGCGGGTGCGCCGCCGGTCACGAGGGTCGCGAACGCGAGCGCGAGGCGGCAGAGCGCCTCCTCGGCGGTCGAGCCGCGCACTCGGAGCCCGACGTCGGCGGTGTGGGCGAGATCCTCCCAGGCCTGTGGAGCCGCGAGGCGCACGGCGGGAGCTTAGTGCACATCCGCCGGCGCGCCGCGCTCCGCGAGCGGGACGATGTCCGCTCCCGAGATCCGCAGGAAGCGCACGACCAGGGCGGCCGCCACCGCGGAGAGGCCGAGCACGAAGCCCCACCAGAGCCCGGCGACGCCGCCGCCGAGGGTGAAGCCGAGCACGATCGCCGCGGGGAACCCGAGCGCCCAGTGGCCCGCGACGTTCGCGACGAACGTGAAGCGGGTCTCGCCGGCGCCCCGCAGGACCCCCGCGCCGACCGCCTGCACCCCGTCGGAGATCTGGAACACGGCGGCGATCCGGAGGAGGGGCACCGCCGCGGCGAGGACGGCGGGGTCGTCGGTCATGAGGCGCGCGACCGCCCCGGGGAACGCGAGGAGCAGGACCCCGCTCGCGGCCATGAACGCCGCCCCGGCCCCGAAGGCGGTCAGGCCCGCGCGCCGCGCGCCGACCCGGTCGCGGGCGCCGACGGCGCGCCCCACGCGGACGGACCCGGCGTTCCCGAGCCCGACCGCGGCCGTGAACGTGAGGCTCGCGATCGAGATCGCGAGCTGGTGCGCCGCGAGCGGCAGGGCGCCGAGCCGCGCGGCGAGGAAGCCGACGAGCGCGAAGATCCCGACCTCCGCGCCCATGTGCAGCCCCACCGGCAGGCCGACGCGCACCGCGCGGGCGAGCTCCGCCGGATCGGGCCGGCGGGGAGGGGCGGCCCCGTCGAGCGCGACCGCCGCGACGGCGCGGGCGAGGATCGCGAGCTGCAGGCCGCTGCAGAGCGTCGTCGCGAGGGCCGCGCCGGCCGCCCCCATCGCAGGGACCGCGCGGAGCGGCCCCGTCCACGCGGGCAGGGCGGAGCCGCCGAGGACGAGGAGGAGGTCCGCCGCGACGTTCACGACGTTCGCGGCGATCGTGGAGAGCACCATCGGGCGGGTGATCCCGAGCGACTGTAGATACGTGCGCGCGGCGAGCCAGGCGAGGAAGAAGGGGAGGCCCGGGAGGCGCCACAGGAGGTAGCGACCGGCCTCGCGCGCGATCTCCGGCGCGATCCCGAGGGGGACGAGGAGCGATGGGGCGACGACGAACGGCACCGCGAGGGCGGCGGAGAGCAGTGCGGCGAGCCAGACCCCTTGCCAGAGGAGCCGCCGCGCCCGCGCCGTGTCGCCCGCGCCGACGGCCTGGGAGACCAGCGGGTCGAGGCCGTGCATCACGCCCATGCCGAAGACCGAGAGCGCCATGAACAGCGCGAGCCCGAGGCCGACGCCCGCGAGCGGCAGCGCCCCCGCCCGGCCGACCACGGCGGTGTCGACCACGCCCATGAGCGCCTGGCCGCCCTGCGCCACGGCGAGCGGCACGGCGAGGGAGACCAGCTCGGTGAGCTCGCGGCGAAGGGGGGACGGGGGGCGGGACACGGCAGGCGAAGTTACCGTTCGCCGCGGTCGGATGCCTCCCGGACGGGATGCCCGGTGCTCGCGTCGGGCGCCCCAGGGCGCCCGAAACGGGGTGCCCGGACGAGGTCGGAACCCTACAAAGCCGAGTCACGGCGGACGAATGCGTGTCGTCCCCCGTCCGGCCTCGACGCCCGGTCCGCAATCTGCTTACTTCGTGCGCCCTTTCGACCCCCCGATGTCCGACAACCCCCCCACACCCCAGGCCGTCTCCGTCCCGAGCTCGACGCCGCTGCCCGCGCCGACGCCGACGCCGGTGCCGGGCGAGCACCACGCGGTCCCCTCCGGCGCCGCGCTCGCCAAGCTCGCGCTCGGGGCGCTCGGCGTCGTCTACGGGGACATCGGGACGAGCCCGCTGTACGCGGTCCGGGAGTGCTTCTCCGGGACGCACGCCGTCCCGGCGACGCCGGACAACGTGCTCGGGATCCTCTCGCTCGTCTTCTGGGCGATGACCTTCGTCGTCACGGTGAAGTACCTGTGGTTCGTCATGCGCGCGGACAACCGCGGCGAGGGAGGAATCCTCGCGCTCATGGCGCTCGTCGGCCGATACGGCACGACCCGGAGATCCCGCGGCGCGCTCCTCCTCATCGGCCTGTTCGGGGCGGCGCTCCTCTACGGCGACGGGGTCATCACCCCCGCCATCTCGGTGCTCGGCGCGCTCGAGGGCGTCACGGTGGCCGCGCCGGCGTTCCACTACGCGGTGGTCCCCGCGTCGGTGGCGATCCTGGTGCTGCTGTTCCTGTTCCAGAAGCGGGGGACGGCGACGGTCGGCGCGGTGTTCGGCCCGGTGATGCTCGTCTGGTTCGTCGCGATCGCCGTCCTGGGCGCCCGCGGGATCCTGCTCGATCCCGCCGTGCTCGGCGCGCTGAGCCCCGTGCACGCCGCGACGTTCTTCGTCCGGAACGGCGGGCACGGGCTTCCTCGTGCTCGGCGCCGTCGTCCTCGTCATCACCGGCGGCGAGGCGCTGTACGCCGACATGGGCCACTTCGGCAGGCGTCCCATCCGGGTGGCCTGGCTCGCCGTCGCGATGCCGGCGCTCCTCCTCAACTACCTGGGGCAGGGCGCGCTCCTGCTGCACGATCCGTCGGCCGCCCGGAACCCGTTCTACCTGCTCGCGCCGGAGTGGGCCCTCTACCCCATGATCGGGATCGCGACCGCCGCGGCGATCGTCGCGTCGCAGGCCCTCATCTCCGGCGCCTACTCGCTCACGCGGCAGGCGGTGCAGCTCGGGTACTGTCCGCGCGTCACGATCCGGCACACGTCGTCCCGCGAGATCGGCCAGATCTACCTCCCCGAGGTGAACTGGGCCCTCGCGGTCGGGACCGTCGCGCTCGTGCTCGGGTTCCAGTCCTCGTCCCGGCTCGCCTCCGCGTACGGCATCGCGGTGACGGGCACGATGACGATCACGACCTTCCTGTTCTACCGGGTCGCGCGGGACGTCTGGCGCTGGCCGCGCTGGCGGGCCGCGATGCTGACCGCCGCGTTCCTCGCGGTGGACCTCGCCTTCCTCGGCGCGAACGTCGTCAAGGTCGAGGAGGGCGGCTGGTTCCCGATCGCGACGGCGGCGGCGGTCTTCGTGCTGCTGTCCACCTGGAAGCGAGGGCGCGACGCGCTCGCCGAGATGGTCAGGAGCTCGGGGCTCCCGCTCGACCTCTTCCTCGGCGAGATCGCCCGGAAGTCCCCGCTGCGCGTCCCCGGGACCGCCGTCTTCCTGACCGGCAACCCCGGGACGGTGTCACCGGTCCTCCTGCACCACCTGAAGCACATCAAGGTGCTGCACGAGCGGGTCATCCTCACCTCGCTCCTCACCGAGGAGGTGCCGACCATCGCGCCCGAGCAGCGGGTGCAGGTCCGCGACCTCGGGTGCGGGTTCTTCCAGGTGGTGGCACGCTACGGGTTCATGGAGACCCCCGACGTCCCCGCGCTGCTCGCGTCGCTCCCGTCGCTCCGTGGCCCCGGCCCCAAGCTCGAGCTCAAGCCGATGGAGACGACGTACTTCCTCGGCCGGGAGACCCTCCTCGCCACGGGCCCGTCGAAGCTCGCCACCTGGCGGAAGCGGCTCTTCATCGTGATGGCCCGGAACGCGCAGACCGCGAGCGCGTTCTTCGGGCTTCCGCCCAACCGCGTCGTCGAGATGGGCGCGCAGATCGAGCTCTGACGTGGGCGACCGCGGGCGGGGCGCGGCCACCCCACTCCGCTGGCCCCACGCGCTCCGCTCGCTCGGGCGGCGCGACCTCCGGCTCTTCTTCGCCGGGCAGGCGATCTCGCTCGCCGGCACGTGGATGCAGTCCGTCGCGCAGGCCTGGCTCGTCTGGCGGCTCACCCGCTCGTCCGAGCTGCTCGGCGTCGTGAACTTCCTCGGCCAGGTGCCGGTCTTCCTCTTCGGGATCTGGGCGGGCTCCCTCGCCGACCGCCTGCCCCGCCGCCGCCTCGTCCTCGCCACGCAGGCGAACGCGATCGTGCAGGCGACCCTCCTCGCCGTGCTCACCCTGACCGGCACGGTCCGGCCCTGGCACGTGATCGTGCTCGCCGGGATGCTCGGGCTCACCTACGCCTTCGAGATCCCCGCGCGGCAGGCGCTCCTCGCGGACCTCGCGGGCGAGGACATGTCGAACGCCATCGCGCTCAACTCGTCGATCGTGAACGCCGCCCGCGTCGTGGGCCCCGCGCTGGCGGGGGTCGTCGTGGCCTCGGTGGGCGAGGGGTGGGCGTTCGCGCTCAACGCGGCCTCCTTCCTCGGCACGTACTACGCGCTGCTCGTGATGACGCCGCCGGTCCAGCCGCCCGCCAGGAGCGGCCGCGGCGCCCACGTGCTCGAGGGGCTCGCGTACGCCGGCCGGACCGCGCACGTGCGCGCGCTGCTCGCGCTCCTCGCCGTGTCGAGCTTCTTCGCGATCCCGTACCAGACGCTCCTCCCGGTCCTCTCCTCGGAGGTGCTCGGCGGCGGGGCGACGCTCTACGGGGCGCTGCTCGCCTGCGCGGGCTGCGGCGCCCTGGCGGGCGCGATCGGCCTCCTCCTCCGCAAGGGGCTCGCGGGGCTCGGGCGCCGGGTCGCGCTCGGGGCGACGCTGCTCGGAGCCGGGGTCGTCGCGCTCGCGTTCTCGCGGAGCGTGGTCGTGTCCGCGCTCGCGCTCGCCGTGATCGGGTTCGGGTTCATCACGCAGATGGCGGGCACGATGACCCTGCTCCAGGGGCTCGCGCCGGTCCACATGCGGGGGCGCGTGATGGGCCTCTTCTCGACGCTCTTCGTCGGCGTCTCGCCGTTCGGCGCGCTGGTCGCCGGGTTCGCGGCGAGCCGCCTCGGCCCGACCTCCACGCTCGTCACGGGCGGCGGCGTGGTGGTCGCGGCGAGCCTCGCCTTCCACGTCGCGCTCCCGCGGCTCCGCAAGGTGGTGCTCGCCGAGCACCCGACCCTCTTCCCGCCCACCTCGAGCTGAGCGATGACCCGCCCCGCCCGTTCGCCGTGGCTCGCCTTCTCGGTCGTCGCCGTCGGGACGTTCATGGCGACGCTCGACGGGAACATCGTCAACGTCGCGCTGCCGACGATCGGCCGCGAGCTCGGCGCCCCGGTCGCCCGGCTGCAGTGGATCGTGAACGGGTACGTCCTCGCCATCACGGCGACGCTGATCCTCCTCGGCCGGCTCGGGGATCGCCTCGGGCACCGCGCCCTGTACGCAGGCGGGCTCGTCCTGTTCACCCTCGGGTCCGCGCTCTGCGGGCTGGCGCCGGGGCTCGGCGCCCTCGTCGCGGCGCGCGTCGTCCAGGCGCTCGGCGCGAGCGCGATGATGGCGATCGGCCCGGCCGTCGTGACCGCCTCCTTTCCGGCGACCCAGCGCGGGCGCGCGCTGGGCGCGGTCGGGACCGTCGTCGCGATCGGCCTCACCGCCGGTCCGCCGCTCGGGGGGCTCATCGTGTCGAGCCTCTCCTGGCGCTGGGTGTTCCTCGTGAACCTGCCGGTCGGGCTCGCCGGCGCCCTGTGGGCGCTCCGGACCCTCCCGCGCGGCGGCGGCGCCGCGGGCGGCCCGCTGCTCGACCTCTCCGTCTTCCGCGACGCGGTGTTCTCGTGGGGGCTCCTCGCCGGCTTCCTCTCGTACGCCGCGATGTTCACGCAGACGCTCCTCACGCCGTTCCTGCTGGCGCGCGTCCTGGGCCTCTCCACCGGCACGCTCGGGATCGTCCTCGTCTCGGTGCCGGTCGCGCTCTCGGTCTCGTCGCCGCTCTCCGGGTGGATCGCGGACCGGTTCGGCGGCCGCTTCCTCCCGATCGCCGGGATGGCGATCCTCGCGCTCGCGCTCGTCCTCCTCTCGTCCGCGGGCCCCACCGACGCCGTCGCGTCGGTCGCCGCGCGGCTCGCCCTCGCCGGGGCGGGGATGGGGCTGTTCCAGTCGCCGAACAACGCGGCGGTGATGTCGGCCCTGCCGCGGGAGCGGCTCGGGTCGGGGGGCGGCCTGCTCGCGACGGCGCGGAACGGCGGCATGGCGACCGGCATCGGGATCGCGGGCGCGATCGTCGCGCTCCGCTCCGCGCCGGCCGCCGCGGACGGCGGGTTCCTCGCGGGCTGGGCGCTCGCGCTCCGCGTGGGCGCCGCCCTGGCGGTCGCCGCCGCCGCCGCGTCGCTCGCCGGCGCCCGGCACCTCGGCGCGGGGCCGCCCGCGCCGCGCCGCGAGCATCTGGACGGGGGTTCAGGGTCTGCTACGATGCGCGCGTGATCGTCCTCGGCATCGACCCCGGCTCGCAGCGGTGCGGCTTCGGCGTCGTCGCGCGGGAGGGCGGTCGGCTCCAGGTGATCGAGTCCGGCGTCCTCGTCCCCGGCCAGCACCCGCTCCCGGAGCGGCTCGCGGCGATCCTCGAGGGGCTCGACGAGGTGATCGGGCGCGCCCGGCCGGCCGAGGTGTCGATCGAGCACGTCTTCGCGGGCGTGTCGCCGCGCTCCGCGCTCGTCCTCGGTCAGGCGCGCGGCGTCGCGCTCGCGGCCGCCGCCCGCGCGGGGCTGCCGGTGTTCGAGTACCAGCCGTCGGAGGTGAAGCTCGCCTTCACCGGGAGCGGGCGCGCGTCGAAGGACCAGATGATCCGCACCGCCCGGACGCTGCTCGGGGTCGAGGCGGAGCTCGCCGACGAGGCCGACGCCGTCGCGCTCGCCGTGTGCCACCTCGCGCGCCGCGCGGCGCGCCTCGCCCTCGTCGGCGCCCGTCCCGCGGCCGCGCTCTCCCGGCTCCGCCCCGCGCGCCGCGATCACCGGACCGCCCCGTGATCGCGCGCCTCTCGGGGACGGTCGCGGAGAAGGGCGCCGACCACGCGGTGCTCGACGTGGCCGGCGTGGGCTACCTCGTCCACCTCTCGGCCGTCTCGCTCGCGAGCCTCCCGCCGCAGGGCCAGCCGGCGACGCTGCGGACGTTCACGAACGTCCGCCAGGACGCGATCGAGCTGTTCGGCTTCGCGACCGAGGACGAGGAGGCGGTGTTCCGCGCCCTCATCGAGGTGAAGGGCGTCGGGCCGCGGGCCGCCCAGAACATCCTGTCCGGCGTCGAGGCGAAGGAGCTCGCGGCGGCCGTCGCGCAGGGGGATCTCGCGCGGCTCACGAAGGTCCCGGGCGTCGGCAAGAAGACCGCCGAGCGCCTCGTGGTCGAGCTCCGGGAGAAGCTCGGCGTCCTCGTCCGGGCGGCGGGGCCGGTCGCGCGGCGCCGCGGGCGGCGACGCGCTCGAGCAGCTGCGGCAGGCGCTCGTGAGCCTCGGCTACAAGGCTCCGCAGGCGGACGGCGCGGTGGACCGGCTCCGCGCGGACGCCGCGGGCAAGAAGCTGGACGATCTGCTGCGCGACGCGCTGAAGCTGCTCCGTGGATAGAGCGCAGCCCGTGTCGCGACGGCGGCCGCCCCGCCCCGGGCGGACGCCGTCACCCCTCGCTGGTATCCTCGAGACCCGATGAGCGTGAAGCCGCTGCGCGATACCTCGCCGACCGCCCAGCAGGGCGAGGAGCGGCTCGAGCAGTCGCTGCGTCCCGCGACGTTCGAGGAGTACGTCGGGCAGGAGAAGATCGTCCGGAACTTCCGCGTGTACGCGCAGGCGGCGCGCACGCGCGGCGACGCGCTCGATCACGTCCTGCTCTCCGGCCCCCCCGGGCTCGGCAAGACCTCCCTCGCCCACATCCTCGCGCGCGAGCTCGCCGTCACGCTCCACGTGACGAGCGGCCCCGCGCTCGTGAAGAAGGGCGACCTCGCGGGCCTGCTCACGGCGCTCGCGCCGCGCGACATCCTGTTCATCGACGAGATCCACCGGCTGTCGCCCGCGGTCGAGGAGGCGCTCTACCCCGCGATGGAGGACTTCCGGTTCGACGTCGTCCTCGGGGCGGGCATCGGCGCCCAGACCATGGAGATGAAGCTCGAGCGGTTCACGCTCGTCGGCGCGACCACCCGCACCGGGCTGCTCGCCTCCCCGCTCCGGGACCGGTTCCCGATCCAGGAGCGGCTCGGCTACTACGAGCCCCCCGAGCTGCGGGAGATCGCCGTCCGCGCGGCGGCGAAGCTCGCGCTCCCGGTCGAGCCGGCCGGCGCCGAGGAGCTCGCGCGGCGCGCCCGCGGGACTCCCCGGATCGCGATCCGCCTCCTCCAGCGCGCCCGCGACTTCGCGCAGGTGGAGGGCGACGGCCGGCTGACGAAGGCGATCGTGGACCGGACCCTCGAGCGGCTCGAGGTGGACGCGCGGGGGCTCGACGCGATGGACCGGCGCATCCTCACGGTCGTCGTCGAGACGTTCGGCGGCGGGCCGGTGGGCATCGACGCCGTCGCGGCCGCGGTCGGCGAGGAGCGCGACACGATCGAGGACGTGTACGAGCCGTTCCTCGTCCGCGAGGGGTACCTGGCGCGCACGCCGCGGGGGCGCGTGGCGCTCCCCGCCGCCTACCAGCACCTCGGCCGCGAGAAGCCTCGCGGCTCCCAGGGCAGCCTCGTGTGAGGGCGCGCGCCGCGCGAGCGGAGCGTCGGGCCGTCAGAACGTGAACCGGCGGGCCCGCCAGGTCGGGCGCCGGCCGAGGATCTTCACGAGCAGCAGCCCCGCGAGGAACCCGCCGATGTGCGCGAAGAACGCGACGCCGCCGCCGGGCGTGCCGCCGAACAGGACCGACAGGACCTGGAGGACGAACCAGCCGATGATGAAGAACCGCGCCGGCAGGTAGATGAGCCGCACGAAGATCACGATCACGACCGCCGTCAGCACCCGCGCGTGCGGGAACAGGACGAGGTAGCCCGCGAGCACGCCGGCGATCGCGCCGGACGCGCCCACCATGGGGATCTCGACGTCCCCGGTGGCGGCCGAGGCGAGGGTCTGGGTGAGCGCCGCCGCGAGCCCGGTCAGGAAGTAGAACGCGAGGTAGCGCCCGCGCCCGAGCGCATCCTCGACGTTGTTCCCGAAGATCCACAGCGACAGCATGTTGAACCCGAGGTGAAGCCATCCCCCGTGCAGGAACATGCTCGTGAAGAGCGTGAGCGGGGGGGGGACGAGGTCGGGCGGGTAGACGTCACGCAGGGTGAGGATCTCGAACGGGATCGCGCCGCCCCGGTACGCCGACAGCTCGAGGCCGACCTGCAGCTGCCAGAGGAACGCGAGGAGGTTCGTCGCGACGAGCGCGATCGTGACGACGGGGAACCGTTCGGTGGGGGTGTCGTCCTTGAGAGGGATCACTCGCCGAGCTTTCGTCGGTCGTCGCACATGGTATAAGGCGCGCCGTCGGACAGGGGACGGATCGTGCCGATGTGACACGCATGTCGCGATCCAGGCATGGTTCGAGGGTGCGTGTCGGCCTGCGGAGGTACGAGGGCCCGGGCGGGGGAGAGCCGAACTGTCCAGAATCGTCCCGTTTCTTCGGGCGCTTGGCAGGGCGCGACCGACCCGCGGAAGGCGCTGGAATTCGGGTTGATTGGCACATCGATTGCTCGGAAGGGTGTCTCCAGGACGAGCGGGCTGCGGCCTGGGGACAGGGATCGATGGGACACTGGAATCAACGGACGGTCGCCAAGCGGGTCTCCTGCACGGGGGTCGGGCTCCACTCCGGCAACCCGGCGACGCTGACGCTCGCGCCCGCCGCGGCGGACTCCGGCATCTCGTTCGTGCGGATGGACCTGGGGGTCGAGATCCCCGGCCGCAACGAGTTCGTGTCGGACACGACGCTCTCCACGAACATCGCCCGCGCCGGCGCCCGCGTGCACACCGTCGAGCACGTGCTCGCCGCGCTTCACGGGATGGGGATCGACAACTGCCGCGTCGAGGTGGACGGCCCCGAGATCCCGATCCTGGACGGCTCCGCGGCCCCGTTCGTCGCGCTCGTGCACGAGGCGGGCATCCAGGTGCAGCGCACCGGGAAGCGCTGGCTCGTGATCGAGCACCCGGTGGAGGTGCGCGACGGCGACAAGCTCGCGCGGCTCGAGCCCGCCGACTCGTTCTCGGTGGAGTTCACCGCGGACTTCGACCACCCGCTCATCACGAACCAGGCCTTCCGGGTGACGATGACCGACCGCGCGTTCGAGCGCGAGGTCTCCCGCGCCCGGACCTTCTGCTTCCGCAAGGACATCGACCGGATGCAGGCCGCCGGGCTCGCGAAGGGCGGCAGCCTCGCGAACGCGATCGTCGTCGACGAGTTCTCGATCCTCAACCCCGAGGGGCTGCGGTTCCCGGACGAGTTCGCGCGGCACAAGGTGCTCGACGCGGTCGGCGACCTCGCGCTGTTCGGGTTGCCGGTGCTCGGCTCGCTCACCGCCGTGAAGAGCGGGCACGCGCTGAACCAGGCGCTCGTGAAGAAGGTGCTCGCCGACGGCGCCTCGCACCGCGTGGTGCGCACTGTTCCTGCCGGTGCTCGGCTCGCTCACCGCCGTGAAGAGCGGGCACGCGCTGAACCAGGCGCTCGTGAAGAAGGTGCTCGCGGACCCCGCCTCGCACCGCGTGGTGCGCGTCTCCGCCGAGTCGGAGGCGCCGCGCCGCGCCGCGGTCCCCGCGCTCGCGGTCTCGCCGGGCCGCGCGAGCTAGCCAGAGCCTCCTCGCGACGCAACGACCCCCGCGACCGGCAGGGCCGGTCCCGGGGGTCGTCGTTCGTGCCGGAGTCGCGCCGCGTCGCCGGCGTCAGCGGTTGCCGCCGGGATGCGGATCGACCTCGCCCGTCGGCTTGATCTGGCCGCGCCAGGCGCCCGTCTCGACGGGCCGCTCCTCGATGAACCTCTTGAACCGCTCGAGGTCGCCCTCGACGCGGCGTGACACGACGCCGAGGATGTCGCCCGCCTTCTCGATGAAGCCCTTCGGGTCGTACTCGAGCGCGAGGGAGACGCGGGAGCGCTCGGCGTCGATCGGCGTGAAGGTCACCACCCCGGAGTTCACCGCTCCGCGCGTGTGCCGCCACGCGATCGCCTGATCCGGGAGCTGCTGGACGATCTCCGCGTCCCACTCCTCGAGCTTCCCGGCGATCTTCGCCTTCCAGTGGATCGTCCGGTCGTCGAGCTGCACCACCTCCTCGACGCCGTCCATGAACCGCGGGAACTCCTCGAACTGCGTCCACTGGTCGTAGACCATCCGGAGCGGACGGTCGATCTCGATGGTCTTCTCCACCCGTGCCATTTCGCCTCCCCTCGAATCCGTGGTGACGGTCACCCCTCCGAGACGAGAGGTTGGGTACTCGAGATCGCGATGTCACGGGCGGACCGCCCCGGCGGCGGGACGGTCGCCTCGTGCTCACGTTCGTCGCGTGGGCTGTGGACGGGGCGCGGGCGCCGCACGGGCTGGCGCTCGCCCCGGCTGGACGCTGCGCGGCCGCCCGCGCGGCGGGCGCGCGCTCGGAGCGCGCGGGAGGGGGAGCGATGACGGGGACGTGCGAGGTCTGCGGGAACGAGTACGACAAGGCGTTCGAGATCGAGGCCGCCGGGAAGCGCCACGTGTTCGACAGCTTCGAGTGCGCGATCCAGGCGCTCGCGCCGCGCTGCGCCCACTGCGGGTGCCGCGTGATCGGGCACGGCACCGAGTCCCAGGGGAGGACCTTCTGCTGCGCGCACTGCGCGCACGAGGCGGGCGTGCCCGACGTGCGCGATCGCGCCGAGCACGCTCCGCACTAGGACGGCCGCGAGCTCCCGCTCGGCTAGACGTGCGGCTGCGCCGCCGGCCGGGCGCGCCACGCCGGCGCCGTCGTCGGCGCAGGGGGTCGGGCGGACGCTCCGCTCGATGAGCCGCTTCGCGAGCGTGGTCGCGATCGCGACGCCGACCGCGGTCGCGATCTTGTTCCCGATGGAGGGCTCCGCGGCGACGCGGCGCGGGTGCTCGAACAGGCGCGCGAGCGCCGCGCGCGCCTCGCGGGCGCGCACCGCGGGGCGCCGCCGCCGGCGCGCGTTCCGGACGGCGAGGGCGATCGCGCCCCCGACGAGGACCGCCGCGACCGTCGCGACCGTCCCCACGAGCACCGGATGCCGGCTCACCTGGAGGCGCAGGTCGAGCGCCTCGTGCCGCCTGCGGTCGAGCTCCGCGACGAGCCCGCCGAGCTCGTCGCGGAGCGTCGTGATCTCTCCGGCCACGCGGCCGACGTCCTCCGACTCCGGCGCGCCGTTCCTCACGACATCTGCTCCTTCGCCCATCGGACGTCCTCCTGCAGGGTGCGCCGCGTCGTGCCGAGCGGCTTCCGGACCCGCCGTGCCCAGCCCCAGAGCCCGACGCCTGCCCCGATCGCCAGCACGACCGCCGCGACGACGAGCGCGGCCGCCCAGCCGGGGAGGACGCCGCCTTCCATGAGCGCCAGCACGGCCGCGACGAGGAGGAGCTGCAGGGTCATGAGCGCGCAGAGCCCCGCCACGCCGAGCCCGCTCACCATCCGGATCTCCCTGCGGACGTCGGACTTCAGCTCCGCCTTCGCGAGCTCGATCTCCTTGCGCGCCAGCAGGCTCCCCTTGCGCGCGAGCTCGGTGACGAGATCCCGGGTGCGCATCTGCCTCAGCGGATCACCCGCGGGCCGCACCGGCGCCGCCGGCCGCACCGTCGCCGGATGGGCGCCGGCCTCGACGAGCCGCCCCGTGTCGTCCATGGTTCCCCCTCCGGCGCGGAGAGCGCGCCGCCCCAGCGACAAGGTGGGCCCGCGCTCGCGGCGCGTCAGCGGGCGGGCGCTCGCTCCAGCGCCGACGCGTCCGGCAGCCGCTGGCGGAGCGACAGGACGGGCTCGAACAGGTCGCCGTCGCGCGCGACCCGCGCGAGGACGTCCTTCGCCTCGAACACGAGCCCCTCGCCGCGGCGCGTGCGCGCCGCGCGCTCCACCTCCGACCAGCGCACCGGCGTCGAGACGGTGGGGCGGCCGCGGGCGCGGAGCGAGTACACGCAGACGGTGGTCTTGTTCCGGTCGTTCTGGCTCCAGTCGACCAGCACCTTGCCTCCGCGCAGGCTCTTCAGCATCCGCTCGACCACGAGGGACGGGTGGGCGCGCTCCAGGAGGCGCGCCACCGCGTGCGCGAAGGCCTTCGTCGCGTCGTACGTCGCGCTCCGATCGAGGGGCACGTAGATCTGGAGGCCCTTCGAGCCCGAGGTCTTCGGGAAGGAGGCGAGCCCCAGCCGGTCCATGAGGCGGCGCAGGAGGAGCGCGACCTCGCAGCAGGTCACGACGTCCGCGGGCGGCCCCGGATCGAGGTCGAAGGCGAGCGCGGTCGGCCGCTCGAAGTCGTCGGCCAGGGCGAGCGGCGTGTGGAGCTCGAGGTCGGCGATGGACGCGACCCACACGAGCGACGCGAGATCGTCCACCACGCAGTACCGGATGTCCTCCTGGTTGCCCTCGCTCCAGATGGGCGCGGTCCGGAGCCACGCCGGCCGGTACCGGGGGCAGCGCTTCTCGTAGAAGAAGGGCCCCTCGACGCCCTCCGGGTAGCGCTTCAGCGTGAGCGGCCGGTCGCGGAGGTGCGGCAGGAGCACCGGCGCGATCCGCGCGTAGTAGTCGACGACGTCGCCCTTGGTGAAGCCGGTCTCGGGGTAGAAGACCTTGTCGAGGTTCCGGAGCAGGATCCGGCGCCCCTCGACCTCGACCTCGGCCCCCTTTCGCGCGCTCACGCCCGCTTCTTCCTGCCCGGCCGGCGCGTCGTGTGCGCCGCCGCCGCGGCGGCGTGGCGACGGGCGCCACGGGCGGGTGCCCGCTCGGCGGCGGGCCCCTCCTCCGAGCGGCGGCGCGCCGCGGCGAGGCTCGCGGAGAGGGCGTCCGCGAGGCTCACGACGGTCGGCGGGCGCCTGCTCCTCCGGCGGACGCTCGATCACCTCGCCGGCCGCCTTCTTCTCGACCAGCGCCAGCACCTGCTCGCGGTGGGTGTCGGGGTAGCGCTCGGGCTCGAACGGCGCCGAGAGCGACGCGACGAGCTGCTCGGCCATCTGCAGCTCGCGGTCCGAGGGCGCGCTCCCCTGCGGGAGCTCGAGCGAGCGAGACGGGGACGACCTCGTCGGCGCGGTTCATCGTCGAGATCGCGAGCGCGTCCCCGAGCGGGCGCACGCAGCAGAGCGCCTCGCGCGTGCGCAGCACGAAGCTGGCGATGCCGACCTTGCCCGCCCGGCGGAGCGCGTCCACGAGCAGGCGGTAGGCCTTCGCGGCGGTCGCGTCCGGAGCGAGGTAGTAGGTCGTCTCGTAGTAGATCGGGTCGATCTCGGCGAGGTCCACGAAGTCCCGGATCTCGATGGTGCGGGTCGCCTTCGGGTCGAAGGAGGCGAGCTCCTCCTCCGTCATGGTGACGTAGCGATCCTTCGAGATCTCGAAGCCCTTCACGATCTCCTCGTACGGGACCTCCCGGTCCTCGACGCTGCAGAACCGCTTCATCCGGATCCGGCCGCCGTCCTTCCCGTGCAGCATGTGGAACCGGACCTCCTTCTGGGTCACGGCGGTGAAGAGCTTCACGGGCACGTTCACGAGCCCGAACGTCAGCGCGCCACTCCAGATGGCCCTCGGCATCATTCCTCCGCCGCAACGATTCGTCCCGCGCCGGCCGCCGGCAACGCGCGGTGCTTCCGCATCGGGCGTCCGGGGCGCACCCTTTCAGCGGAGGGTCGCCCATGCCCAGGAAGCCGAACGACCAGGCGGACGAGACCCCGCGGACCGACCTGCCGCCCGCGAGGGAGCCGTACTACGAGGGGTACTTCGGGACGGACGAGGAGGAGGGCGTCGTCCGCGAGGAGGAGTCCGGAGACGAGCCTCCCCCGGAGCGCGAGGCCGCCGAGGACGCAGCGGGCGGAGACCGCGGGCTCGAGTAGCCCGGCGCGCCGCCGAGAGGGCTCACGCGCCCGGGCTCGCCGGGAGCCGGTCCACGCCGGCCGCCTGCCGGTACCCGCGGTACCACGCGACGAACCGCCGGACGCCGTCCTCGATGTCGGTGGTCGGCCGGAACCCGAAGTCGCGCTCGAGCTCGGTGACGTCCGCGAACGTCCCGGAGACGTCGCCAGGCTGCATCGGGCGCAGCTCCAGCCTGGCCGCGCGGCCGAGCTCCGCCTCGAGCAGGCGGATGAATCGCATCAGCTCGACCGGCGCGCCGCTCCCCACGTTGTAGACGCGGTGGTTCACGCCACCCTCGCCGGGCGCGGGGTGGTCGAGCACCCGGAGGACCGCCTCCGCGGTGTCGTCGACGTACGTGAAGTCGCGCCTGAGGTCGCCGCCGTTGAACACCTGGATCGGCCGGCCTTCGAAGATCGCGCTGGCGAACAGCATCGGCGCCATGTCCGGTCGGCCCCAGGGACCGTACACCGTGAAGAAGCGCAGCCCGGTCGCCGGGATCCCGAAGAGGTGGCTGTAGGCGTAGGCCATCAGCTCGTCGGCGCGCTTCGTGGCGGCGTAGAGGCTCACCGGCCGGTCGACGCGGTCGGCCTCGGCGAACGGCGTCTTGGTGTTCCCGCCGTACACCGAGCTCGAGCTCGCGTAGACGAGGTGGCGCACGGGGTGGTGCCGGCAGCCCTCGAGCACGTTCAGGAACCCCATGACGTTCGACTCGACGTAGGCGTGCGGGTCGTCGAGCGAGTAGCGGACGCCCGGCTGGGCGGCGAGGTGGACGACGCGATCCGAGCCCGCCGTCCGGAAGAGGTCCTGGGCCGCCTCTCGATCGGCCAGGTCCACCAGCTCGAACGTGAACCGCGGGTACGCGCGGAGGAGCGCGACGCGGCGCGCCTTCAGCGAGACGTCGTAGTACGGCGTGAGCGCGTCCACTCCCAGCACGTCGTCGCCGCGCTCGAGGAGCCGGCGCGCGACGTGCATTCCGACGAAGCCGGCGGCGCCGGTGACGATGACGGGGGTCATCTCTCGCCCCTCCAATCCGCCGCCCGCGCGTCGACGACGAACAGCTCGTGGTGGGTCGCGGTCACGCGCCGGTGCGGGAGGCCCGCCTCCGCGAGCGCCGCCTCGAGCGCCGGGGCCTCTCGCGCCGGGCACACGAGCACGTGGCTCCGGCCGGGCGCGCGGCGCAGGTTCGCGAGCGTCTCGTCGAGCCGCTCGTCCGCCCACGGCTCCGCGCCGCCGCGGGACACGCGGCGGAGCTGGCCGCGCAGGTAGAACTGCAGCCCGAAGAGCCGGTCCTCGCCGTAGACGCGGACCTCGGCGGCGGGTCCGGCCGCTGCCCGCGTGGCCGCGTAGAGGCGCCCCATGTCCTTCGGCGACGGGGGCGCCGCGTACGCGGCGGCGCCCTTGAGGAGGACGAGGACGAGCGCGGACGGCACGGCGACCGCGGTGGCACGGCGCAGCGCCGCGGCCGGCGCGAGCCCGGCGGTGACGGCGCGCGCGACGGCGAGGGCGATCGGCGCGTAGACGGGGAGGACGTACAGGACGAGCCGGCTCGACGACAGCCAGAGCACGGCGAGCGGGACCGCGAGCCAGAGCAGGAGGAAGCTCGCCGCCCCGCCCCCGCGGACGCGTGCCCAGAGCGCCCGGGGAGCGAGGAGGCGCTCACGCCGGACCACGCGCGCGCCGAAGAAGAGCCACGCCCCCTGCCCGAGCACGAGCGCGGGCAGGTAGATGGCGAACGGCTTGTACCACTCGGGGTTCCGGTGGAACTCGTTCGAGAGCGTCCGCCCGATCACCTCGTCGCGCACGTAGTACGCGAGCAGGCCCGGGTGGCGCAGCCCCTCCCACGCGTACCAGGAGAACGCGACCAGCGCGAACGCGACGAGCCCGGCGGGATCGCCGAGCCGCACCCGCCGTCCGGCGCGGTGCTCGAAGAGCGCGACGGCGAGGAGCGGCAGCAGCCCCACGGGCCCCTTCGTCAGGAAGGCGAGCCCCCAGGCGACCCACATGCCGCGCACCCACCAGCGGACCCGCGGCGCGTCCGGGTCCCGGCGCGCGCGCAGGTAGCAGTACACGGCGAGGAGCTCGAACAGCGCGAGCAGGGTGTCGGCGGAGACGGCGTACGCCGCGCCGGCGGGGAACGGCGACGACGCGTAGACGAGCCCGGCGACGACGCCCGTCGCCCGGTCCCACAGCGCCGCGCCGCACCCCGCGACGAGGAGCACCGCGAGGCAGAAGGCGATCGCGTTGGACGCCCGCGCCCCCCACCCGTTCGCCCCCGCCAGCGCGATCCCGGCCGCGATCGGCCAGTAGGCCAGCGGGGGCTTCGTCCAGTGCGGGCGCCCCGCGAGCGTCGGCTCGAGGAGGTCGCCGCGCTGCAGCATCTCGAGCGCGCTCTCGGCGTACCGGCCCTCCGTCGTCTCGTAGAGGCCGCGCGAGCCCTGGAACGCGAACGCGACCAGGACGGCGAGGCCCGCCAGGAGCGCTCGAGCGCGCCGCGCCGCGAGGTCGGGCCAGGGCGTCATCGCGCGCCCGCCGCCTCCTTCGCGCCCGCCGCCTCCTTGTGGATCAGGTGGAGGTTGCGGGCGTAGATGAGGACGTTCGCGCTCTGCCCCAGGATGAAGACCGGGTCGCGCCGGTACAGCGCGTAGGCGAGGAGGAGGGCTCCGCCCACGATGCTGAGGATCCAGAACGGCACGGGGACGACGCTGCGCCCGGCCCGCTCGCTGGCGATCCACTGCACGACGAACCGCCCCGAGAAGGCGGCCTGTCCGAGCAACCCGACGCCGAGCCACATCGCGGTGGTCACGCGCGCTCCTCGCGGGCCGGCTGCTGGGCGAGGGCGGGCCGCGCGACCGCCGCGTTCACCGCGCGCCGCTGCAGCCAGTGGACGGCGAAGGTGTCGGCGAGGCCGACCCAGAGCCGGTTGTTGATCCCGTACTTGGTCTTGCCGCGGAGGCGCGGCCGGTGGTGGACGGGCACCTCGAGGATGCGGGCGGCGCCGTTGAGCCGCGCCAGCGTCGGCAGGAACCGGTGCATGCCGCGGAAGACGAACAGGTGCCGGACGGCGTCGCGGCGGAAGACGCGGAGCGAGCACCCGACGTCGCGCACGTCCTCGCCCGTGAGCCAGTTGCGGAAGCGGTTCGCCACGCGCGACGAGAGCCGCCGGACCAGGCTGTCCTCGCGCGCCTGGCGCCAGCCGTTGACCACGTCGGCGTCGCGATCCAGGAGCAGCGCGATCATGCCGGGCACGTCGCGTGGATCGTTCTGGCCGTCGCCGTCGAGCGTCACGAAGAGCTCGCCGCGCGCCGACGAGAAGCCCGCCGCCATCGCGGCCGACTGACCGAAGTTCCGCTGCAGCCGCAGGGCCCGGTGCCGGGGATCCCCCGCGCAGAGGCGCGCGAGCACCTCGCCGGTGCCGTCGGTGGAGCCGTCGTCGACCCAGACGCACTCCCAGGAACGGGACGAGGGCTCCATCGCCGCGGCGATCTCGGCGGCGAGCGCGGCGACGTTCTCCGCCTCGTCCTTCACCGGGACGACGAAGCTCACGTCGAGGCTCGGGGGAGGCGGTTCGACGGTCCAGTACCGCGAGGCGGGATCCGGAGAGGGCTGCATGGACGCTCCAGCTCGTGCGGCCAGCGTGCGCGCGAACGGGCCGCATCATGTTCATCGGGCGCGATCTACGCTGCGCGGGCGGCGCTGTGTCGCACTTGATCGGGTACCTCCCGCGCGGGCCCGCCGGCGCCGGCAGGGGCGCCACGCGCGGGTCACCGCCGGTCATCCCGGAGAAGGCGCGCCCCCGCGCGCTCGCCGGGGGGGCGCCGAGGCGCCTACCAGCTCCCGAAGCGGCGGCGCGCGTCCGCGGCGAGCTTGTCGCGGTGCGAGGGGTGGGCGATCGCGATCAGGGCGGCCGCGCGCTGGCGCAGGTTCTTGCCGAAGAGATCGGCGATCCCGTGCTCGGTCACGACGAAGTGCACGTGGGCGCGGGTCGTCACGACCCCCGCCGCCGGCTTGAGCGTCGAGACGATGCGCGACTCGCCGGAGCTCGTCACCGACGGGAGCGCGATGATCGGCTTGCCGCCCTCCGACAGCGCCGCGCCGCGGATGAAGTCCATCTGCCCGCCGACGCCGGAGTACTGCCGGTCGCCGATCGAGTCGGCGCAGACCTGGCCGGTGACGTCGACCTCGATCGCGGAGTTGATCGCGGTGACCTTCGGGTTCCGCCGGATGACCGCGGTCTCGTTGATGTACGCCATGTCGAGCATGGCCACGAGCGGGTTGTCGTCGAGGAAGTCGTACAGCCGCTTCGACCCGATGGCGAAGCCGGCGACCACCTTGCCCATGTGGATCCGCTTCGCCTCGCCGGTGACGACGCCCCGCTCGACGAGGTCGACGACGCCGTCCGAGATCATCTCGGTGTGGATGCCGAGGCGGTGGTGGTCGCCGAGCGAGGCGAGCGTCGCCTGCGGGATCGCGCCGATGCCGATCTGCAGCGTCGCCCCGTCGTCGACGAGCTCGGCGCAGTGGCGGCCGATGGCCCGCTCGTCGTCGGTGAGGACGTGGGGCGGCACCTCGTGGATGGGCTCGTCCACCTGGACCATCGCGTCGATCTGGTCCTCGTGGATGAGCCCGTCGCCGTGGGTGCGCGGCATGCGCGGGTTCACCTGCGCGATCACCGTCCGCGCGGTCTGGACCGCGGCGCGGGTGACGTCGACCGACACCCCGAGCGAGCAGAAGCCGTGGCGGTCCGGCGGCGACACGTGGATGAGGGCGACGTCGAGGGGGAGGATCCCGGTCCGGAACAGCGACGGGACCTCCGAGAGGAACACCGGCAGGTAGTCGGCGCGGCCCTCCTCGACGGCCCGGCGCACGTTGGCGCCGACGAACAGCGCGTTCACCCGGAAGCTCTTCGCGAGCTCGGGCGCGGCGTACGGCGCGGGCCCCTCGGTGTGGAGCGAGACGATCTCGACGACGCGCAGCTCCGGCGCGCGCGCGGTCATCGCGTCGATGAGGCGGCGCGGCGCCGCGGCGACGCTGTGGATGAAGACGCGCGAGCCCGACTTGATGACCGAGACGGCTTCCTCGGCAGACACGAACCGGCTCATCGAGGCGAAGCTCCTTTCCACGGGGAAGCGGCGCCGGCGAGTCTAGCAGCGCGGGGCGCGTGGGGTGAACAGGGACGTGTCCCGGGGGGACGCGTCCTCACCGCATGTCCCACGCGACCTTCGCCGCGAGCGCCAGCGCCACCGCCACCACGACGCGGCGGACGAGCGCGTCACCGCGCCGCACGGCGAGGTGAGCCCCCAGCCAGCCGCCCGCCAGCTGGGCGGCCGCCATCGGGAGCGCGAGGCGCCAGAGGACCGTCCCGCGGGCCGCGAAGAGCACGAGCGCGGCGAGGTTCGAGCCGAAGTTGACGACCTTGGCCGAGGCGGACGCGTGCGAGAGCCCGTCCCCGAGCAGCACGACGAACGCCACGATGAGGAAGGTCCCGGTGCCCGGGCCGAAGAAGCCGTCGTAGGCGCCGATCACGAGCGCGGCCGCGCCCGCGATGGCGGTGGCGTGGGCCCGCGGCGGCGCGTCCTCGAGGCGCGCGCGAGGACCTCGGCGGAGCCCGATGAAGAGCGCGGCGGCCGCGAGCAGGACGAGGACCACCGGGCGGAGCACCGCCGGCGGGACCGCGAGCACGAGGGCCGCGCCGGCGAGCGAGCCCGCGACGCCGAGCGGGAAGGTGACCTTCGCGCGGCGAGCGTCGACCAGCCCGGCGTGCGAGAACCGGAGCAGCGCGGCGAACGACCCGAAGACGGACTGCCCCTTGTTCGTCCCGAGCGCGAGGTGGGGCGGGAGCCCGGCCGCGAGGAAGGCGGGGAGGGTGATGAGGCCGCCACCGCCGGCGATCGCGTCGACCGTCCCCGCGACCAGGGCGACGGCGACGAGGAGCGCGATCTCGGTGAGGCCGGGGTCCGTCACGGGAGCGGCGCAGTGTACGCGCTGGCGGAGCTCCGCTCCATCGCGGCGAACGCCCCCCGCGGCGGGGGCGCGTGTCCCGCGGGACCCCGACGAACGTCCCGCCCCACGAGCGCGGGCCACGCCCCCCGGGTCACCGGATGGGTGGGGCGCGCGTGGCCTGGGTCAGCCGGGACGCGACGGAATTTCGTCGGTCAGGCGGCTCCGCGGGGAGGGGGTGGGACAGGCGCCTCCACGAGCCGGGGCGCGCTCCGGGCGCCGCCGTCCGCCACGAAGAGCAGCACGAGGAGCGCGGCCACGCCGATCGCCAGCGGCGCGAAAACGAGAGCCATCACCAGCGTCGCCACGAACAGCAGCCACCCCGCGAGCATGCCGAGGAGGACGGCGGCGTCGGACGTGAGGACCAGGTCACGCCAGCGGGCGCGACGAATCTCGACCAGACCATCGTGACGGCGGCGGACGAGCAATGTGGCCATGCGCTCTGGAGATGCAGCGCGCGCGCCAGCCGTTCAAGCGAATCTGACGGGGGCTCCCGCTCGCGCGCGAGCGTGACATTCGTCACGCCCGGATGGGACGAACGTCCTCGCCCTAGCGGACCAGCGCGCGGATCACCTTCCGCACGGCCGGCAGGTCGAACGGCTTCTCGAGCACCGGGTTCGGCACCCGGTCGAGGAACGCGCGCGCCTCCGGAGTGAACGCGCCGCCGGTGACGAACACCATCGCGTCCGCCTGGAGCGGCGCGACCTCCCGGAGCAGCGCGTGGAGGTCCATCCCGGTCATGTCGGGCATGAGCAGGTCGCAGAGGATCACGTCGAAGCGCTCGCCCGCGCCGACGCGGTCGCCGAGCGCCCGCGCGTGCTCGAAGGCCACCACGTCGTGCTCGCCCGCGAGCAGCCGCTCCGCGGCGCGGCGGATGCCGGGCTCGTCGTCCACGATGGCGACGCGGCCCCTGCGACCCGCCGGCGTGACCGCGCTCGGCGGGGCGGGCGTCGGCCGGACGTCGCGCGGGGCCGCCGGGAGCGTCACGCAGAACACCGCGCCCCGCTCCGGCGCGCCCTCCACGGCGATCTCTCCGCCGAGAGACTTCACGATGTTCCGGCAGATCGAGAGCCCGAGCCCGGTGCCCTCCCCGATCCCCTTCGTCGTGAAGAAGGGGTCGAAGATCCGGTCGCGCAGCTCCGCCGGGATGCCCGGACCGGTGTCCCGGACCTCGACGCGGGCGCGGCCCGCGGCGTCCGTGGAGGTCACGACCCGGATCTCGTTGTCGTCGAGGTGGCCCGCCTCGATCGCCTGCGCCGCGTTGATGAGGAGGTTCAGGAACACCTGCCCGAGCTTGGCGTCGTTCCCGAGGACCGGCGGGACGGGCCCGTACTCCCGGACGACGGTCGCCCGGTGCTTCAGCTCGTTGCGCGCGATCCCGAGGGACGAGTCGAGGACGCGGTGCAGGTCCACGCGATCCGTCCGGCTGTCGTCCACGCGCGAGAACGTCCGGAGGTCGCGCACGATCAGGCGAACGCGCTCCGCGCCTTCCTGCGCGTCCGCGAGCGCGTCGGCGAGGCCGGCGACCGCGTGGCCGCCGACCTGCCCTTCCAGGCGCGCGAGCCCCTCGCCGATGAACGCGTGCGAGGCGACCACGTAGGCGAGCGGGTTGTTGATCTCGTGGGCGACCCCGGCGGCGAGCGTCCCCATCGCCGCGAGGCGGTCCGCCTGGACGAGCTGCGCGGTGAGCCGCTCGCGGTCCGCCCTCGCGCGGAGGGACACGACGCCGAACGAGACGTCCTCGGCGAGCTGCATCAGGAAGTGCAGCTCGGCCTCGTCGAAGGCCTCGGCCTCGCACGAGTAGATCGAGACCGCCCCCAGGCTGCGCCCCTCGGACACGAGCGGCAGCGCCGCGGCCGAGCGGAACCCGCGGCGCAGCGCCTCGGCGCGCCACGGGGCGACCACCGTGCCGTCCGCGAGGTCGCGCGCGATCGCCGGACGGCCGGTCCTGATCGCGGCACCGCTCGGACACTGGCCGCGCTCCGTGGCGGCCGAGACGAGGTCCAGCCCGGCGACGTAGCCGCCGTCGTGCCCCGCGATCGCGACCGGACGGATCCCGCTCCGCTCGTCCAGCGCGGCGAGCCCCACCCAGCACATGCGGTAGCCGCCGTCCTCCACCACGATCCGGCACAGGCTCTCGTAGAGCGCCTGCTCGGTGGTCGCGCGGACCAGCGACTCGTTGCACCGGCTGAGCGCGAGCACCGCGCGGTGCGCGGTCCGCAGCGCCTGGGTGGCGCGCTTGCGCGCGGTGAGATCGAGCGACGTCATCAGGATCGCGGGCTCGCCGTACCCCTCCGCGGCGCGCGCGCGGATCATGACCTCGCGGAGGTCGCCGGCCTTGCCCCGCTGCAGGGTCTCGAACTCGAGCACCTCGCCCGCGAGCAGGCGGCGGAAGCGCTCCGCGAACTCTCCGGGCGCGTCCGCCGCGTCGAGGTGGCGGACGGTGAGCTGCGCGAACTCCTCGCGCGAGTAGCCCAGGTACGTGTGGGCCTGATCGTTGAACGCCGCGAAGGACCCGTCCGCGGTGACCACCATCGCGCCGCTCGGCATGAGCGTGAAGAGCGCGCGGTACCTCGCCTCGTTCGTGGCGAGCGCCGCGTTGGTGCGGCGGAGCTCCTCCGTGCGGGCGACGACCTCCGCCTCGAGCTCCTCCTGCGCGCGGGAGACCCCGCCGAGCTTGAACGCGAGGGGTACCGCGGCCCCGAGGAGGGTCGCGACCGCGAGCGCGACGAGGTGCGGGAAGCTACCGTCGACGAGCGCGGCCCCGGCGCTCACGCCGAGCGCCCCGGCGCAGGCCGCCGCGAGCACGGTCCGGAGCCCGACCGCCCGTCGCGGCGGCGGGGCGGGGACCCAGCACGGGTCGCCTCGCAACGCGATCTCGCGCGCCAACGGCCGGTCCACGACTGCTCCCCTGGGGTGTCCTCGTGAAGCGCGATGCCCACGGCCAGCCGGCCCAGGACACGAGCGGGACGGCCCGCGAAGGATACCGCGCCCAGCGTGATCCCGCGCATTTCCGGCTACGGCGCCGGCGAGAATCCTTTCCCGAGGCCCGGTCTCACATCGACGTGACCGATCACCGCTCGCTCGATACGGAAGGGGACCATGACCCTCGAACCCTGGATGATTGCGGCGGCGGGGGCCGCCGGGCTCCTCGTCCTTCGGCGCCTCCTCATGGAACGCCGCGCTCCTGAGGAAGAGGTCCGGCGCCGCCTGCAGGCGGGTGCGACGATCGTGGACGTGCGCACTCCGACGGAGTTCGGCGGCGTGGCGTACCCCGGCGCGATCAACCTGCCGCTCGGCGAGCTCGGGGGCCTGCTCCACCGCGTCCCGAAGGACCGTCCGGTGGTCGTCTACTGCGCCTCGGGGGTCCGGAGCGCCAGCGCCGCGCGCTTCCTCCGCAACGCCGGGTACGCGGATGTCGTGAACGCGGGCGGGTTGCACCACATGCCGGCGCCGGCCTGAGCCGCGCCCGGCGCCTTCGCCGCGCCGGAGCGAGCCGCGGCGCGGGCGCGCGCTACGCGGCGGCCGCCGTCGTCACCGTGTCCTCGTCGCTGACCTCCCGCCTCTTCCACAGGAAGTAGACGGCGGGGTAGACGAGCAGCTCCATGAGGAAGGACGTCACGAGCCCCCCGATCATCGGGGCCGCGATGCGCTTCATGAGGTCCGCCCCGATCCCGATCGACCACATGATCGGCAGGAGGCCGATCATCGCGGCGAACACGGTCATCGCCTTGGGGCGGACGCGCTTCACCGCGCCGTGGACGATCGCCTCGACGAGGTCGCGGCGGGTGCGGAGCAGCCCCTTCGCCTTGTACTCGTCGTGCGAGAGGTCGAGGAACAGGAGCATGAACACGCCGGTCTCGGCGTCGAGCCCCATGAGCGCGATCATCCCGACCCAGACCGCGATCGAGATGTTGTAGCCGAGCGCCCAGAGCAGCCAGACCGCGCCGATCGCCGAGAACGGCACCGCCGTCATCACGAGCGCCGCCTTGAACGACGACTTCGTGTTCATGTAGAGCAGCCCGAAGATGAGCACGAGCGTGAGCGGGATGATGAGCTTCAGCCGCTCCTTCACGCGCAGCATGTTCTCGTACTGGCCGCTCCAGACCATGTTGTAGCCGGTCGGCAGGTGGAGCCCGGTGGCGACCGCCTTCTTCGCCTCGGTCACGTACGTCCCGACGTCCACCTTCGAGGTGTCGAAGTCCACGTACACGTAGCCGGCGAGCAGCCCGTTCTCGTCGCGGATCATCGACGGGCCCTGCGCGAGCACCACGTCCGCGATCTCCTCCATCGGGATCTGGCCCTGCCCGCCGGGGAGGGGCAGGAGCACGCGCCGGAGGGCGGTGAGGTCCTCGCGGTAGTCGCGGGCGTAGCGGACGTTGATCCCGTAGCGCTCCCGGCCCTCGACGGTGGTCGACTGGTTGTCGCCCCCGACCGCGGTCATCACCATCATGTTCGCGTCGTCGACCGAGAGCCCGTAGCGCGCGAGCTGCTCGCGCTTCAGCACGAAGTCGAGGAAGTAGCCCCCCGCGACGCGCTCGGCGTACACGCTGCGCGTGCCGGGGACCTTCTGGATGACGGCCTCGGTCTCCTTCGCGACCCGCTCGATGGTCCCGAGGTCGGCGCCGCTGATCTTGATGCCGACCGGGGTGCGGATGCCGGTCGAGAGCATGTCGAGGCGCCCCTTGATCGGCATCGTCCACGCGTTCGAGATCCCGGGCAGCTGCAGCGCCGCGTTCATCTCGTTCTCGAGGTCCTCCTGCGAGATGCGGTCGTTCCAGAACGGGCGCAGCACGCCCTTCAGCCAGGCCGGGGCCCACGACGAGTACCAGCGCGGCTTCTCCCGCCACTCCGCGTCGGGCTTCAGGATGATGGTGGTCTCCATCATCGTGAACGGGGCGGGATCCGTGGAGGTGTTCGCCCGGCCGGCCTTGCCGAACACGCGCTCCACCTCCGGGAACGTCTTCAGGATCTTGTCCTGGATCTGCAGCGCCTTCTGCGCCTCCGCGACGGACATCCCCGGCTCCACGGCGGACGGCATGTAGAGGATCGTCCCCTCGCGGAGCGGCGGCATGAACTCGGAGCCGAGCGACAGGTAGACCGGGATGGTGGTCAGCACGAGCGCGACCGCGGCGGCGATGGTGGCCCTCGGGTGCCGGAGCACGAAGCGGCAGGGCGGCTCGTAGAGCCGGTGGAGGAGCTTCGAGATCGGGTGCTGCTCCTCGGAGTGGTACCTCCCGACGAGCACGGCGTTCGCGACCCGCGCCAGGAACCGCGGGCGGAAGGTGAAGTCGTCGATGCGCGCGAACATCATGCGCATCGCCGGGTCGAGGGTGATGGCGAGGAGCGCCGCGATCGCCATCGCCAGGTTCTTCGAGTACGCGAGCGGCCGGAAGAGCCGCCCCTCCTGATCGACGAGCGTGAACACCGGCATGAACGCGACGGCGATCACGAGGAGGGAGAAGAAGACGCCCGGGCCGACCTCGAGCAGCGCCTCGAGCCGGACGTGGTGGAAGTCCCCCTTCTTCCCGTCCTTCACCCAGTGGTGGATCTTGTTGTAGGCGTTCTCGACCTCGACGATCGCGCCGTCCACGAGCACGCCGATCGAGATGGCGATCCCCGCGAGCGACATGAGGTTCGCGTTCAGGCCCATCAGGTACATGGGGATGAACGCCAGCGCGACGGACACCGGGATCGTGACGATCGGGATGATCGCGGACGGGAAGTGCCAGAGGAAGATCAGGATGATGATCGAGACGACGATGATCTCCTCGACGAGCTTCTCCTTGACCGTCGAGATCGCGTGGTTGATGAGCTCGGACCGGTCGTAGGTCGTCACCACCTCGACGCCCTTCGGCAGCGACGGCTTCAGCTCCTCGAGCTTCGTCTCGATCCGCTCGATCACGTTGAGCGCGTTCTCGCCCGAGCGCATCACGACGATGCCGCCGACCACGTCGCCCTGGCCGTCGAGGTCCGCCACCCCGCGGCGCAGCTCCGGCCCGAGCGCCACCGTCGCGACGTCCTTCACGAGGACCGGCGTGCCGCCCTGCGACCGCAGCACCAGGTTCTCGAGGTCCGCGATCTTCTTCACGTACCCGCGTCCGCGGACCATGTACTCGCGCCCGCTGATCTCGACGAGCCGGCCGCCCACGTCGTTGTTGCCCTTGCGGACCGCGCTGATCACCGCGTCGAGGGGGATCTTGAACGCGGCGAGCGCGTTCGGGTTCACCGTGATCTGGTACTGGCGCACCTGGCCGCCGACGGTCGCCACCTCGGCGACGCCGGGGACGCTCTGGATCGCGTAGCGCAGGTTCCAGTCCTGGAAGGAGCGCAGCTCGTCCGACGAGTGCTGCCCGGTCTTGTCGACGAGCGCGTACTGGTAGACCCACCCGACGCTGCTCGCGTCGGGTCCGAGCTCCACCTTCACGTCCTGCGGGAGCTGCTGGGTGATCTTCGACAGGTACTCGAGCACCCGCGTCCGCGCCCAGTACGGGTCGGTCCCGTCCTCGAAGATCACGTAGACGTAGCTGAACCCGAAGTCCGAGAACCCGCGGATCGCCTTCACCTTCGGCGCGCCGAGGAGCGCGGTGGTGATCGGGTAGGTGACCTGGTCCTCGATGATGTCGGGGCTCCGGTCCCACCTCGAGTAGACGATCACCTGGGTGTCGGAGAGGTCCGGGAGGGCGTCGAGCGGGATGTTCCGCATCGACCACCACGCGCCGGCGAGCGCGACCAGCGTCGCGGCGACGACGAGGTACTTGTGCTCGGCGGAGAAGCGGATGATCGCCTTGATCATGGTGCCTTACCGCCGGTGACCGGCGTGGGGGTCCGCGGCCGGCGGCTCGCTCTTCGGCGGCGCCGGGGCCGCGGGGGTCGCCGGGGCCGGGGCCGGGGCCGGGGAGCTGGCCGAGCCGGACGGCCGGGAGGGCCGCGAGCGACGCGCGCAGGCGCGACTCCGAGTCGACGAGGAAGTTCGCCCGGGTCACGACGCCGTCACCCGCCTCGAGCCCGGAGGCCACCTCCACGAACTCCGAGTTCGCCTCCCCGAGCGTCACCTCGCGCGGCTGGAACTTGCCGTCGGGCAGGGCGACGAACACGACGTTCTTCGTCCCCGAGTGGATGATCGCGTCCGCGGGGATCCGGATTCCCTTCCGGCTCCCGCCCTGGAACACGACGTCCCCGAACATCTCCGGCTTGAGCTCGCCGGACGGGTTCGCGAACTCGACCCTGACCTTCGCGGTCCGGGTCTTCGGGTCGAGGAGCGGGTCGATGAAGGCGATGCGCCCGGCGAACGTGCGATCGGGGAACGCCTTCAGCGTCAGCTTCGCCGACATGCCGACCTTCACCTGCCTGAGGTCGGTCTCGTACGCGTCGGCGAGCACCCAGACGCGCGACAGGTCCACGATCTCGAACGGCATGTCGCCCGCGTTCACGCGCATGCCCGGGACGACGTCCTTCTTCGTGACGACGCCCGTCGCGGGCGAGAAGAACGTGATCGTCCGGGTCGGCTCCCCGGTGCGCTCCAGGCGGTCGAGCTCGGACCGCGGGACGTCCCAGAGCTCGAGCTTGCGCCGGGCGGCCGCGACGAGCGCGTCGCCGTCGCGCGACGCGCCGCCCGCCGCGACCAGGCGCTTCCGGGTGTCGAGCGCGAGCAGGAGCTCCTGCTGCGCGGAGAGGAGCTCGGGGCTGTAGATGGAGAAGAGCGGCTCGCCCTTCTTCACCGGCCGGCCGACGAAGTCCGCGTGGACGCGCTCCATGAACCCGGAGAACTTCACGTTGACGTGGTGGACGCGGGTCTCGTCGATCGCGACCCGGCCGCTCGTGCGCCAGGAGCCGCCGACCTCGCCGCGCTCCGCGTGCGCGATCCGCAGCCCGATGAGCTGCTGGCGGGCCGGGTCGATGGTCACGCCGGAGAGGCCCTCGGGCGGAGGCGCGCCGGGATCGCCCGACCCGTCGCCGAGCTCGACCTTGACGAGCTTCATGCCGCAGATCGGGCAGTCGCCCGGGTGGTCCTGGACGATCGACGGGTGCATCGGGCACTGCCACTTGTCGGCGTGCGGCTTCTGCTCCGTCGCCGCCGCGCGCGCCTCGGTCCCGCCGGCCGCGCGCGCCTCCGCTCCCCCGGGGTGGTCGCGCTCGCGACCTTCACGAGCTTCATCCCGCAGATCGGGCAGTCACCGGGGTGATCCTGGACGATCGACGGGTGCATCGGGCACTGCCACCGCTCCTTCGCCTCGGCCGCCGCGACGGGAGCCGCGCCCGCGTGGTCGTGGCCGTCCCCGCGCCGCGCGACGAGCCACGTCCCGCCGGCCGCCACGATCGCGGTCGCGGCGATCGCGAGCGCGAGCGCCGGCGCGCCGAAGCTGCGCCGGGAGGAGGGGGTCACGCTGCCGCTGTCGCCGTTCATTCGCTCTCCCACGATCACATCCCCGAGGTCATCGCGCCGCCCGACGACGCGTCCGCCGCCGCCGACGAGGCGCCGCCCGCCCCGCCCGCGCCGCCGCCCCGGACCGCCCCCGCGCCGGGCATCGCGCTCCCGCCCGCCGCGCCGGCGCTCACTCCGCCGCCGGGCTCGAGGCTGACCTCGGCCGCCGCGATGGCGATCCGCTGCGCGTCCGCGACCGCGCCGAGGAAGCTCTCCTCGTCGTTCACGTAACCGGCGTTCGCCTCGAGCACCGACGCGAAGGTCACCTTGCCGACGCGGTACTGGGCGAGGGTGCTCTCGGCGGTGGCGCGCGACTGCACGAGGAGGCCCTCCCGGAACAGGCGGATCGTCTCGAGCAGCGCGGCGTACGCGGTGCGGCGCTCGGCGACCCGCAGGCGGAGGATCTGCTCGACCGCCTCCTGGGCGCGCGTCCCCGCCTCGGCGCGCGCCTGGCTCTCCGCGACCGCGCGGCCCTGCTTGCGCGAGGACCACACCGGCAAGCCGATGGAGACCCCCGCGAGCCACATCGGCTCGAGCTGCCCGCGGGGCATCACCCCCGCGCTGACGCCGAGGTCCGGGTACCGCTCGCGCCGCGCGAGGGCCACCGTCTTGTCGGCGCGCGCGGCGGAGAGCCTCGCCTGGGCGAGCTCGGGGCTGCGCGCGAGCGCGTCCGCGAGCGCGACCTCCGGCGCGGACCGCCTCGGGCCAGGCGAGGGAATGCACGGACGCGGTCGTCGCGATCCCGTCCGAGAGCGGCCGGCCGCGCAGGCGGTTCAACGTCTGCACCGCGCCGGTCTCCTGGGCCTCGAGCGCGACGCGCCGCTGGCGGAGCCGGTTCAGCTCGAGCTGGGCGCGCAGCACGTCCGACTGCGGCCCCTCGCCCGACTCGTACCGCGCGCGCGCGATGCCGGCGGAGCCCTGCCAGATGTTCTCGAGCCGCTTCAGGATCTCGAGCCGGTCGCGCGAGAGGAGGAGATCCAGGTAGGCGCGGCGCACGTCCGCCTCGGTCGTGAGGCGGGCTCGCGAGAGCGACGCCCCCGCCTCCTCGGCGCCGAGGCGCGCGACGTCGGTGCGGAGCCCGCGCTTGCCCGGCCAGGGCAGCCCCTGGCTCAGCATCACCTGGTAGTAGCTCGTCTCCATCTTGCCGATCTGGAGCTCCTTGAACCCGTCGTTCTGGATCCCGAGGGAGAGGACCGGGTCGGGGAGGGCGCCGGCCTGCGGCACCCGCTCCCGCTCCGCGCGGGCCGCGGCCTCGGCCTGCCTGAGCTCGGGCCGGGCGGCGACGCTCTGCTCGATGAGCTCGGTCAGGACGGGATCGCTCGGGAGCGCTCCCGGCGTCGCCGCGACCTGCGCCGCCGCCGGCAGGCACGCGAGGACGAGCAGGGCAGCGACCGCTCCCGGCGCGAGGCTGGAGCCGGCCTTCGGAGGGCGATGGTGTCGAGAGGGCATGGGCAAGGGGACGCATAGCACCGCGCGTGCCACGCGGACGCCCACGCCGTCCGCGGCAGGCGGGCGCGGAATCCGCTCGCCGGAAGCACGACGGCCCGGCGCCCCGGCGCTGCCGGGACGGCGGGCCGCGTGGTCCGGTGCGAGCGCGCTACGGGATGAAGACGACGCCGCTGATCATGTCCATGCCGCACGCGTACCGGATCTCGCCCGACTTCTTGGGCGTGAACTCGACCGTGACGGCCTTGTCGAGCGGCAGCGGCTGGTTGATGCCGTGGTCCTTCACCACGATCTCCGTCGCGCACGTGCGGTCCGTCTTGCGGGTGACCACGAGGCGGAGCTTCTCGCCCTTCTTGGCCTTGATCTTCGAGGGCACGAAGCCGTCGTCGGTCACCGTCATCTCCACCGTCCGGACCCCGCCCTTGACGGTGCCCTCGGCGATCCCCTGCGCGGCGGCCGGAGTCGTCGCGCCGTGCATCGATCCGTGATCCGCTCCGCCGTGCTGGGCGAGCGCGGGCGTCGCGGAGAGGGCGAGCGCCGCGGCGGCAGGAAGAAGGAAGGACAGGTGGCTCATCTCGGTGGTCTCCAGTTCGTTCGTTTGTGCGTCCGCGGAGGGTCGGACGCGTCCCGTCCGTGCTCTTAGCAGGAGTCGTGCCCATCGATGACCGCCGGCACGGAGCGCGAATTCCACGCCGCGGGAGGCGGAGGGTCGCCCCCGCCGCCACACTGTGACCGCGCCGGTCACGCGCGCCTCGGCTCGCGAATCGGCAGGGCGCCCCCGGCGCCGCCAGCCCGGGGCGGCGGCCGCCGTGCTGTAACATCGCCCGATGGACGACGTGGAGCGCCTCGAGCCGACGCCGGACCGCCGGCGCTGGGTCGTGCTGGCGCTCTCGTCCTTGCTCTTCGTCTGCTCGCTGTTCTACCGGGCGTCGAACGCGGTGGTCGCGCACGACCTCGAGCGCGACCTCGGGCTCTCGTCGGAGGCGCTCGGCGGCGTGAGCGCCGCGTTCTTCTACGCGTTCGCGGCGATGCAGATCCCGCTCGCGCTCTTCCTCGACCGCGTCGGCGCGCGGCGGACGATGACCGCCCTGTCGCTCGTCGGCGCGGCCGGCGCGATCGTGTTCGCGACCGCGTCGGGGCCCGCGGGCGCCACGGTCGGGCGCGTGCTCCTGGGGATCGGCATGGCCGGGAACCTGATGGGCTCGCTGAAGCTCGCGGGGCACTGGTTCTCGCCGCGGGAGTTCGCGACGGTCTCGGGCGTGCTGCTCGGGTTCGGGACGCTCGGCAGCATCCTCGCGGCGAGCCCGCTCGTGCTGCTCGTCGCCGCGACGGGGTGGCGGTCGGCGTTCCTGCTCATCGCGGCGGGCACCGTCGCGATCGTCGCGCTGTTCTGGTCCCTCGTGCGGGAGGCGCCCGGGGTCGTCGCGCGCCGCGCGAGCGCCGCGGCGCCGCTCTCGATCCGCGAGGCGGCGCGCACGCTCCTCGGATCGAGGGACTACTGGCTGATCTCGCTCGGCGCGTTCTGTCGCTACGGGACGTTCGCGGCGATCCAGGCGCTCTGGGTCGGGCCCTGGCTCGTCGACGTCGTCGGCCTCGCGCCGCTCCCCGCGGCGAACCTCATCTTCCTCCTCAACGTCGCGCTCGTCGTCGGAGCGCCGCTCGGCGGGTGGCTCTCGGACCGCGTGCTCTCGTCCCGCAAGAACCTCGCGCTCATCGGGCTCGGCGGGACCGCGGTCACGGAGGCGGCGCTCGCGCTCACCGGGCGCTCCGCGAGCGGCTGGAGCGTCGCGCTGGTGCTCGTCGCGCTCGGGCTGACCTCGTCGTTCGGGCAGGTGGTGTACGCGCACGTGAAGGACGTCATGCCGGCGCGGATGGCCGGGATGGCGATGACGGGCGTGAACTTCTTCGTGATGCTCGGCGCGGCGGCCTTCCTCCACGTGATGGGGTGGATCCTCGACCGGAGCGCGTTGCCGGACGGCGGGCGCAGCGCCGCGGGGTACCGGGTCGCGTTCCTGTTCGCGGCGGCGAGCGTGACGGTCTCGTTCCTCGGGTATCTGCTGACGCGCGACGCGCGGCCGGGGAGGGCGGCGAGGACGGCGAGCGAGCGCGAGCGGGAGGCGGGGTAGGCGCATTTTCCCTATTCCCGCGGTGGAATCCTCGGAGGTAAAATTCCGCTCCCCAGCAGTTGCCCCAAGGAGCCCGAGGAGAACACCGACATGAACAAGACCCTGAAGTCCGCGCTGGTAGCGATCCCCTTCCTGCTGACCCTCGCGTGCGGCGACTCGGCGAGAAGGCCTGCCGAGGCGGCGGTGAAGGCTGCCCAGGACGCCGTCCAGACGCTCACCGACGAGGTGGCGAGCCTGGCGCCCGAGCAGACGAAGGCCGCGAAGAGGGCGCTGGACGACGCGGAGGGCTTCGTGGCGAAGCAGGACTACGAGGCGGCGCTCGCCGCGGCGAAGAACGTCCCGGCGATGGCCGCGAAGGCGGTCGCCGACGCGAAGGCGAAGAAGGACGAGCTCGCGAAGGCCGGCGCCCAGAAGGCCGAGGAGCTGAAGCAGGCCTGGGCGGACGCGCAGGCGAAGCTGCCCGCGAAGATCGCCGAGCTGAAGAAGCAGGTCGCCGCGCTCTCCAGCGCGAAGAAGCTGCCGGCCGGCATCACGAAGGACGCGGTCGCGAAGGGCAAGGAGACGGTCGCCGAGCTCGAGGTCGCGCTGGCGAAGGCGTCGGACCAGGCGAAGACCGACGCGGCGGCGGCGGGCGCCGCGGCGAAGGACCTCATGGCGAAGGCTGCCGACGTGGCGGCGTCGCTCGGGAAGAAGTAGCGGAGAGCGTTGACCCCCCGGGGCCGCGGTGTTAGCTATCGCCTCCCCACGGGTTTCGGGGCGTAGCGCAGCCTGGTAGCGCACTTGCTTGGGGTGCAAGTGGTCGCAGGTTCAAATCCTGTCGCCCCGACCATCTAACCGGCCGTCACCTCGTAGGATTCGGGTGACGGCCGGTTTCTTCTTCAGCCGGCAAGGTGCGCTATAAGGTGCGTTCCTCACGGAGGTGAAGGTCGATGGCCACCGGCAAAGGCAGACCGCCCCGCGAGCCACCCCGTCCTCCAGCTCTCACCATGTCGCGGGCAGAGGCGGCCTCGAAGCTCGATTCGCGATTCGCGGAGTCCCGAGAGCTGCAGACGTTGCTTCTGCGGGACGGCTCCGCAGCGAAGAGCGCGATCGACCCGTGGCACAGATACAACGTGAGGCTACTCGAGCGGATGTTCACAGATCCGTCGATCGCCAGTGAGTACCGCGAATGCGGGTATGGGCGCGTACTCAACCTCGGAGGAACCATCATCGACGAGCAGGAGCGGCGCGACGATGCTCTCCAGGACCTCACCGCCAAGGTCGGACGCCTTCGGGAGATCTGCCAGCAACTCGAACTGTACGACGAGCCGCCTGATCAGCCTGCCGTGGCCCCCGCTCGCCCCGCGCCCGCTGCTCGACCCGAATCGGAGCGGCGGGCTGCATTTGTCGTCCACGGCCACGACGAGGCGGCCCGAGAGGCGACCGCGCGTGTCCTCGTGCAGCTCGGAGTCGAGCCGATCATCCTTCACGAGCAGGCGAACCAAGGCCAGACGATCATAGAGAAGTTCGAGCGGCACTCGAACGTCCCGTTCGCGGTCGTGCTGCTGACACCGGACGACGTCGGCCGCGCGAAGGACGAGGCCGACCTGAAGTCGCGCGCGCGGCAGAACGTCTGGTTCGAGCTGGGATTCTTCGCCGGGAAGCTCGGGCGCGACCGCGTCTGCGCGCTCCACAAGGGACCGCTCGAGATCCCGTCTGACATCCAGGGCGTCATCTACACGCCGATGGACGACGCCGGGGCGTGGCGGTTCAAGCTCGCCGACGAACTGCACGCGGCCGGGATCGAGATTGACTTGAACAGGCTGCGTCGCCCGTAGAAGTCGCGGTTGCGGTCACTGCGCTCGTCGCGGCCGTATTCCATCGGGCGACTATCTCTCGATCGTGCCATCGGCGCGGACGACGTGAAGACGGCCTCGACGTCTTCCACGACCGCCATACCGGCAAGGAGGTCTTCATCGGGCGGACCTCGCCGGTGCGCGGGCCGCGGCCGAAGTAGCGAGCGGTCTCTAGGTGCGGCGAGGGCGGTCGAGGAACACCGCGAGGACGCCGGCGTCCGGCCCCGCCTCGATCCTCTCGAGTCCCCCGTGACCGGCTGCACATCGTGACGATGGACACGGCGCTTCGGGTCGGGTCGAAGCGGCTCGGTGGCGAGCTGCCGCCGGCCTACGACCCTACGGTGCGAGGGAATCGCGCGGAGGTCGTGTTCTGCGACGGCGACCCTCTGTGACGAGCGTGGAGTGTTCGCGAAACTCACGCGGTCCCGCGTATTCCTGAAACCGGTGAAGGGCGGGCCGGGCGAGGTGTTCGACCGCTCCGAACCTGCGGCGTACCAAGCGAAGCCGGGGTCGCCAAAGGGCTTCGACTGTCAGTCGGCCGATCTAATAGTGATGGAGGGGCGTGCGACGCAGCGCCACGCCCGGGAGGTTGTCACCGTGCCCGGAACCTACGCACACATCGCCATCGCGAACGAGGTCCCGAACGCGATGGAGGCGAAGGGAGCTTCGGACGAGGCGATCTCCGCCGTGGCCAAGAACCTGAAGTACTGCGAGCTGGGCGCGGTGAGCCCCGACTACCCCTACCTTGTCGTCGGTGACGGGGGCGCGCGCGAGTGGGCGGACAGGATGCACAAGGGGAAGACCGGCGCGCTGCTCGACGCCGGCGTTGAGTGCCTGCGTTCGCTGAAGGGCGAAGCCCAGCGAAAGGCGCTCGCGTGGCTCCTGGGGTACGCATCCCACGTCACCGCGGACATGACGGTCCACCCCATCGTCGAAATGAAGGTGGGGCCGTACAAGGGCAACGAGAAGGCGCACCGCATCTGCGAGATGAACCAGGACGTCTACATCTTCGCGTTCCAGATGAACCTGCACGTGGGGCTCGCAGAACGCTTCAAGCACGGAATCGGCGCGTGCGGGAGCGAAGGTAAGCTCGACCCGGCCATCGCAGCGGTCTGGCGGGGGATGCTCGCGAAGGTCTATCCCGACGAGTACCGCGACAACGAACCTGACCTCGACCGCTGGCACCGCTTCTCTTCGCTCCTCATCGATGGCTTCGCCGAGGAGGGTGACCGGCTCATCCCCTTCGCCCGCCACGTGGCCGTTGGCCTCGGCATCGTGTACCCGTCCGACGCCGCCGTCGACCGCAAGAACTTCATCGACCGGCTCGAGACTCCAGTAGGACCGATGAGCTACGACGAGGTCTTCAGGAGGGCCGTGGGGAACGTCGCGTCGCAGGCGCGATGGCTTGCGAACGCGGTTCTCGACAGCCCGGCCGAGCCGCAGTACCTCGCCCACGCTGGCGAGTGGGACCTCGACACGGGCCGGATCGATGGCGGACCGCGGGTCTTCTGGGAAGGGGGGGTGGTGGCATGAAGCGAACGATCCACGTCGTCGCGCTCGTCGCGGCGCTGTCGTCTTCCGCGTGCTACCTCCGCACTCCGAACGCGAAGCAAGCGTCGATGGAGCAGCTCGGCTCCCAGCTCACCTATCTGACCGGGGCGATCAGGGGTTCCATTCTCGACAAGTCCCTGCCGGACTCCGCGAACGACCGAGAGATCGTCGCGATGTCGACGAAGGAGGATCCGTCGCTCGCGAAACCGTTCGATGGGTACGTCGTCCGCGTCGCACGCGAGGGGAAGCACGCGGTCGTGATGGTGTGCACACCCGACGCTGGAACCGCCCTCCTCGAGGACGCGAGCTGCACCCCTGGACTCGACGGGCGGCGGTGGGAGGTTGCCCCGCCGCAGCGGTGCGAGTTCACGCTCTCCGGGGTCTGCTCGCGCTGAAGCTCCGACACGGGGAAGCGTAACCCCCCGGCGCCAGCTCACGCGCCCGCCCGTCCGTCCGTCAACCCGGAAGACCTCGGCCCGCCGCCCATGTTCGCGGCGGCGCCGGAGGCGTAGCGTGTGGGTTCACCGAGCGGCAAGTCCCGCGCGACGGAAGGGAGTCCCATGAGCAAGCAACGCAAGAAGGCCCAGCGGCAGGCGATCGACATCAAGGGGAGCCCGAAGACGGAGCCCGTGTTCCCGGTCCCGGCGGGCGCGACGGACGCCGACGTCGCCACCGCCCTGAAGGTCCTCACGGACGCCGGCCTGGACGCCGAGGTCGTGCCGGTCATCGAGAGCACGTCCGCGGCGGAGTTCCGCGAGAAGGTCGGTCGTTCGCAGCCGGCGCCGCGGCCGCCTTGGCCGCCTGGGAGCGCGGCCAGCGGTTCGTCTGGACGAAGAAGGACGTGACGGTCTTCTAGGTCGCGGAGGAGCCAGCCATGCCCGCCGTCGCCGCCTACTGCCGCGTGTCATCCCGGGCGCAGGACCTCGCCACGCAGCGCAGCGCCATCGAGCGGTGTACCTCCGCTCGGGGCGACGCGATCACCGAGTGGTACGCCGAGAAGGTCTCTGGCGCGAAGCTCGCGCGGCCGGAGCTACTGCGGCTCCGCGATGACGTGCGCGCCGGTGCCGTGCGGAAGCTCTTCGACGCGAGCGGCGCGATCCGAGAGTTTCGGTCAGACCAGCAGTAATCGGGCGCCTACCGCGCCGCTAGACACGCGGCGAAGACGACCGGTTAACGAACCCGAACGGATGGAAGGAGGTGCCGCGCTTCCGGGCGGTTCTCCGCGCACGGAGGCAAGTCCGGGCGCGACAGGGACGTGTCGCCCCGCTCAGCGAGCCGGCGGGGGGCCCGTGCTCGCTACCTGAACTTCAGAGCCGTGAGCGGCGCGTGCTTCCCGTCGCGCTCACGGGAACGCGCAGCTCGAGGGCCCCGAGGCGACCACCGTCAGGTTCCGCGAGATCGAGCCGGTCGGCGTCGCGACGACGAGGGTGTATGCCCCTGGCGTCGACGGCGCCGTAAAGGTGCAGCTAAGTGCCGCAAACTGGCACGACGCCGGGTCGATGATAGGGCAGCTCGGGTTCGCGTCGCACACCTCCGACATCGGCTCGAGGGCGATCTGACCGCCACCGACGTTCTCCATGTGCACGAGGCACTGGGCAGTGGCCTGGTCGCAGCGAGGGCAAACGTGGAGCGGAACGGTGACGCTCGATCCGGCGGCGACTTGGCAGTTCGGGGCTTCGGCCACCGTTGGCGTCTCGTCGGCGCATGCGGACGGAGCCCCCAACGTGACATCGAGGCGATAGTTGATCGTCGCCCACGACAGGGCGGTCCCTGCAACCATCAGCACGTAGTCGCCAGCAGGCAGGGGCGAGACAAGGCTGTTTGCGCGACCGATGTAGCAGGGCCCCCAGTCCGCCACGTTCGGACTCGACTGACACGATGCTGTGAACAGGAAGAGTTCAGCGTTCGTCGCGGATGCCTGAACGAAGGTTTCCGCCGTCGTGGTGACGAACGAATAGAAATCGGCGCGTGCGCCGTTCTCCACGAGGTAATCGCCGGATTCGAGCTGCCCCGTCACTGCCGTCGTGTCGTTCACGAACGTTAGTTGGACCGGCGTCGGCCCGTGAGCTGGCGGCGGAGGCACGCCATTGCACACGTACTGCGTAGTCGTGACTTCCGACGGGTCGAGGAACCCGTCAACATCCGAATCAATGCCCGATTCGACGCGCACGCCGCCCGCAGTGCAGCGGCTCCCAGCAGGTTCTGGCGTCATTCGCAGGAGAGAAACGGCCCCGGGTCCGCCGTCCGCTCCGTTGCACACGTACTCCGAGGCGGTCACCTCAGCAGGGTCGAGCAGACCGTTCCGATTCGTGTCGATGCCCATGTCCACGCGGACGCCACCACTGGAACAGTGGGGGCCAGGATCGACCACTACCGTATCGTACGCGACTGAGGGAGCGCCTTTGGCCGAGTTGTCCCCGACGCTGGCCCCACCGCCGGTGCAGCCGACCACTACGGCGAACACGGCCACCGTGATCGCTTTCAGGCCCGAAGTGTTCATCTGGTGCCCCCGCTTATCGCCGCATCATACGCGTGTGACGCATCTCCGCGGGAACCACCAGCGCGCGATCCGCGAGATCCGCGTCCGTATGAGCCGTCACCGCGGCCGCCTCCACCTGCTCGCGCGTGGCCGCCCGCGCGCACTGACAGGGCCGGCGGGGCTCTTTGAAACGCGTGGACCTCAGGAGGTCACCGGACGATGAACTTCTCGACGGCCGCCTCGTCCCACTCGACCCCGGAGCCGGGGCGCTCGTCGAGGACCGCGCACCCCTCGATGAGTCGGAGCGGCTGCGCGATCACGGGATTGAACCATTCGGCGTATTCGAGCCAGTGGGCGGTAGGCGTGGCGCAGAGGAGGTGCGTGCTCACCTCGATGAAGAGGTGGTTCGAGAGGCGGACCCCGTGCACCTCCGCGAGCGCCGCGGTGCGCATCCACCCCGTGACGCCGCCGATCTTCATCACGTCGGGCATGACGTAGTCGCTCGCGCCCGCCGCGATGGCCTTCGCCACCTCGCGCGGGCCCCACCAGTTCTCGCCCGCCTGGATGGGCGTCTGCAGCGCCCGCGCCACCGCCGCGTGCCCCGCGTAGTCCTCGGCGATCGTGGGCTCCTCGATCCAGGCGAGGCCCTCGTCCTCGAGCCGTAGCCCGCGCTCGATCGCCTCGGCCGGCGTGAGCGACTGGTTGTAGTCCACCATGATCGCCACGTCCTCGCCGACCGCGGAGCGTATGGCGCGGACGACCGCCAGGTCCTCGCGGACGGTCGGGTATCCGATCTTCGCCTTCACGCCGCGGACGCCGCGCTTCGCCCAGCCCTCGGCCACGCGCGCGCACTCCTCGGGACCGTCGTACCCCGTCGCGCCGTAGGCGCGGATGGGCTTGGGCGCGCCGCCGAGCAGGCGCACCAGCGGGACGCCGCGGGCGCGCGCCAGCGCGTCCCACAGCGCCATGTCGATCGCCGCCATGGCGATGCCGGTGAGCCCTTGCGGACCGAGCAGCCGGAACCGCCCCTGGAGCTGCCGCTCGATGTCGAGCGGCGCCACCGGCTTCCCGGCGAGGAGCGGCTCGAGCCCCTTCACCAGGGCGGCGGTCGGCCCGAGCGCCAGCGCGGAGTAGGTGAACACGTAGCTGTGGCCGACGACGCCTTCCTCGGTGAGGACGTCGACGAGGACGAGCGGCGACTCGGTGATCGTGCCGCTCGCCGTGCGGTGCGGCTCGGTCATCGGGACCCTCACCGCGCGGACGCGGAGCTCTCGGAGGGTCAGGTCGGGCTTGGTCATGGGAGCGCCTCGGGGTGGGTGGGAACTGCTGGGTACGAACCCTAGCCAGGCAGCCCTGCCGGTGGTTTCACTTGTCGGTATACATGGGCGGCAGCGCTGGCCCGCGCCTGCTCCCGGCGGTACCGATCGCGTTCGTGACGGAGGCTTCGCAGATGCCCAGGGACGGCGACGACACCCGGCGGCGCATCGTGAACGCCGCGTACGAGTTCTTCTACCGCGAGGGGTTCGCGCGGGCGAACGTGGACGCCATCGCGGAGACCGCCGGCGTCACCAAGCGCACGCTGTACAATCACTTCGAGAGCAAGGATGCGCTCGTGGCCGCGGTGCTCGACCTGCAGCACGAGCTCATGCTTTCGCGCGTCGATCGCTGGGCCGCGCGCGCCCGCGGCGACGCCGCCGCGTTCGTGGAGCTCCTCTTCGCGGAGCTGGCGTCCTGGTCGGCGAAGCCGGGCTGGCTCGGCTCGGGGTTCTCCCGCATCACGATGGAGCTCGCGGATCTCCCCGGCCACCCCGCGCGCGCCGCGGCGCACCGGCACAAGGCGGCGGTGGAGGCGCGCCTCGCGGAGGAGCTCGCCCGATCGGGCGTCGGCCCAGCGCGCGACCTGGCGCGCGAGCTCATGCTCCTCCTCGAAGGGTGCATGACGCTGCTGCTCATCCACCGCGACCCCGCCTACGTCGCCGCGGCCGGGCGCGCCGGCCGCGCGCTCGTCACGGCCGCGACCGCCCCGGCGCCGCGCCGCTGACCGCGGCGGTGCTCTGTAACGGCAGCGGGGCCACCGCGTACTGCTGCCTCGAGGTAGGGAGTCAGCCATGCGCATCGCGGCCGTGTGCGGCAGCCTGCAGACGAGATCCTCGAACCGGTCGCTCCTTCACGCCGCCGCGGCTGCTGCTCCGGAGGGCGTGGACGTCGTGGTGTTCGACGGTCTGCGGGAACTCCCCCACTTCGACCCCGACCTGGAGGCCGCAGGCCCGCCGACCGCGGTGCACGCCTGGAGGCGCGCGCTGGCGGAGAGCGACGCCGTGCTCATCGCGTCGCCGGAGTACGGCCACAGCCTGCCGGGCGCGCTCAAGAACGCCATCGACTGGGTGATCGGGTCCGGCGAGCTCTACCGGAAGGTGGTCGCGATCACGACGGCCGTCGCCGTCGCGGACCGTGGGCGCCGGGGCCTGCAGGCGCTCGCGCAGACGCTCGGCGCGGTCGACGCCATCCTGGTCTGGAACGCTCCCCTCGTGCATGAGGGGGGCCGGTTCGGTCCCGGCCTTGCCGCGTTGCTCGCCGCGCTGGCGGAGGAGGTCCGGAGGCGGGACCTCTCCCTATCGCTCTCCCGGTGATTCGACGGCTCGCGCCGGTCCTGCGGCGGTCGTCGCCAGCCGGATGCCTGCGGCGATCAGCAGGACGCCTGCGATCAGCGACGGCCCGATGGCCTCGCCGAGCGTCACCGCAGAGAGCACGATGCCGAGGCTCGGAGTCGCGAGCAGCGCCATGGACATCGTGCTCGCACGGAGGTGACGACCCGCCTCCACGACCGCCCAGTACGCGAACGCGGTCGCGACCGGTCCGACGTATGCGAGCGACGCCGCCGCGCTCGCTCCGATCGGCGGCGGGGCGCCTTCGAAGAAGGTCGCGAGCGGGAGGAGCAGCGCGGCGGCGACGAGCGCCTGCCACGGAGCGAGCGCGAGTGCGCTCGCCGTGAAGCGGTGCCGGCGGACGAAGACGATCGAGACCGCCCAGGCGGCGGCCGCGCCCAGCAGCATGCCGTAGGCCAGGAGCTGTCGGCTTCCGGCGGGGTGCAGCGAGGGGGCTGCGATCACCACCACCCCCAGGAGCCCGAGGCCCACGCCGAGCACGCCCGAGCGCGTGAGCCGCTCGTGAAGCCACCAGGCCGACAGCGGCATCACCCAGATCGGCGTCGAGTACGCGAGGACCGAGGCGCGGCCCGGGGGCAGCACCGTCAGGGCCGTGCCGACCAGCGCCGAGAAGGCGCTCATCTGGAGCACGGCGGAGACCGCGACGAGCGGCCAGTCCGAACGCGGCGGTAGAGCGACCTCGCGGCGCAGGGCGGCGAAGGCGAACAGGCAGGAGGCCGCCAGCAGGTAGCGCAGGGCTCCGTACCAGAGCGGCGGCACGGTCGTGACGCCGATCTTGATCACGGGCCAGCTGATCGCCCAGGTCAGGACGAGCAGCCCGAGCAGCCGTCGCTGGCGAGCCGGTGCGGCCATCCCGCTCAGGACGCGGCGGCAACCTCGTGCCGCGTCGGATAGTCGGTGTATCCGCGCGCCCCCCCGACGTAGAGCGTGCTCGCGTCCGGAGCGTTCAGGGGCGCCCCCTCGGCGAAGCGCTCGGGGAGATCGGGGTTGGCCACGAACAGCAGCCCGAACGAGACGAGATCGGCCAGGCCCTCGGCCACGGCCGCGTTCCCCGCCTGACGGTCGAAGCTCCCGTTGATCATCAGGTGGCCTCGAAAGCCGCGGCGCAGCTCGCGCACGACCGACCCGTCGAGCGACGCAGGCTCGAGAGCGCCCGGTACGCTCGCGACGTGCAGGTACGCGAGGCCGAGGCCGCTCAGCGCGCGCGCTGCGTGCCCGAAGTGGCGCACCGGGTCGGAATCCGACATGTCGTTGAACGAGCTCGTCGGCGACAGGCGCACGCCCACGCGGTCGGCGCCCCACACCTGGGCCACCGCCTCCGTCACCTCCAGCAGGAAGCGCGCCCGCTTCCCGATCGACCCGCCATACGCATCGCGGCGATGGTTGGTGCCGTCGCGCAGGAACTGGTCGGCCAGGTAGCCGTTGGCGCCGTGTACCTCGACGCCATCGAACCCCGCGGCCTGGGCGCGCCGTGCCGCGTCGGCGTACTGGCGCACGATGCCGGGAATCTCGCCGGCAGCCAGAGTACGCGGGGCGACGAAGGGAACCTGGCCGGCTCCGGTGTGGACGAATCCCTCGGGCTTGATCGCGGAGGGTGCCACCGGCAGTGCACCGCCCGGCTGCAGCAGCGGATGCGAGATGCGGCCGACGTGCCACAGCTGCAGGAAGATGCGGCCGGCGCGCGCGTGCACGGCGCTCGTGACACGGCGCCAGCCCTCGACCTGCTCGCTGGAATGAATCCCCGGCGTGTTCAGGTAGCCGACGGCCTGCGGCGAGATCTGCGAGGCCTCGGTGATGATCAGCCCCGCCGACGCGCGCTGTCCGTAATACGTGGCGGCGAGCGCGGTCGGGACCCCGCCGGCGCCGGCGCGGTTGCGCGTCATCGGTGCCATGACGATCCGGCTGGGGAGGGTGGATCGACCGACGCTTCAGCGCAGAGAACAGGCCGAGCGAGCTTCGTGGCTGCATGGTTCCGACCTCCGGTGAGCGTTCGGCGGCGCTCACTTCGTCGCGCCGTCCATCTGGCCGTCGTGCTGCATCGCCCCCTGGTCCATGCCGTCGTGCTTCATCTGGGTGTCCGCACCCTGCTTCTTCGCCTGCGCCTTCGCCTTCTTCGCCGTCTCGTATGCCCCCTGCGTCGAGTCCGGCGCCATGCTGCCGGCGTGACCCGCGTCGTCGCCCGCCTTCATCGCGTCCCCCTGCTGCATCGAGCTGCCGGAACCGGTGTCGCCTGCGTCCTCCGCCCGGGCGATGGACAGGAGCGACGTGCTGCACAGCGCGACCAGAAAGAGCTTCTTCATGGGGTGATCCTCTCGAGTGTGTGGGTGGGACCGGCCGGATCGCCGGGCTGGCATCCACGTCTCCCGTCGCGACCGGACCGTTACGCGCGGCACCCGGGAGCACGGACCCGGCGCGCTCGCGCTCGCCGGATCCGCGCTCTCGACGTCAGGCCGCCTTCGACACGGTCGCGCGGACGACGGGGAAGTCGATCTCCGTCTCGGCGACGTGGTTCAGGTAGTTCGTGAACACGTTCAGCGCCGCGTGGGCGACGAGCTCGACGACCTGCGCGTCGTCGAAGCCGGCGCGGCGCACCTCCGCGAGATCGGCGTCGTCGACGCGGCCGCGCCGCTCGACCACGCGCTGGACGAAGCGCAGCGCCGCCTCGTCCTTCGGATCGGAGGCGCGGCCCTCGCGCGCGAGGGCCAGATCGGCGTCCGGCACCTTGAGGCCCTTCCCCAGCGCGGTGTGGGCGGAGAGACAGTAGTCGCAGGCGTTCTCCTGCGCGACCGCGATCGCGATCTGCTCGCGCAGCCGCGGGCGGAGGCGGCCCCGTCCGAGCGAGCCGGCGAGGGCGAGCGCTCCCTCGAGCGCGGCGGGCGACCTCGCGATGACGCGGTAGAGGTTCGGGATGGCGCCGAGACTCTGCTGGATGCCCGCGAACAGGTCGCGGAGCTTCCCTTCGGCGGCGGCGGGGTCGACGGGGGTGATTCGGGACATGACGGCTCCTTCTCGTGATGCCGCCCGACGGGGCGGCGGGTTGCACCAAGGTGTTGCGGCCGGCGGTCGGCGTAACAATGGGATGCGGGCAGTTCTCCATTGCGCGCGGAGGAATGACGCCTTGGACCGGATCGACGCGTGGACGACGTTCGCCGCGGTGGCGGAGGCCCGGAGCTTCGCCGCAGCGGCCCGGCGGCTGGGTCGCTCGCCGGCCGCGGTCACGCGCGCCGTGGCGGCGCTCGAGGAGCGGCTCGGGGCGCGGCTGCTCAACCGAACCACGCGCTCGGTCGCGCTCACGGACGCCGGAGCGCAGGTGCTCGAGCGGGCCCGTCGCGCTCTCGCGGGCTTCGCGGAGCTGGAGGGCGCCGCGGCGACGGAGCGGCAGGAGCTGCGCGGGCGCCTGCGGGTGACCGCGCCGGTGGCGTTCGGCCGGCTCCACGTGCTCCCCTTCGTCGAGGCCTTCCTGCGCGACCACCCGGGGGCCACCGTCCAGCTCGTCCTCCTCGACCGCGTGGTCTCCATCGTCGAGGAGGGGTTCGACCTGGCGGTCCGGCTCGGCCGGCTCCCGGACTCCTCGCTCCGGGCAATCCGGTCCGGGGAGGTGCGGCGCGGCGTGTACGCGAGCCCGGAGTATCTCCGGTCGCACGGGACCCCTCGCACGCCGCAGTCGCTCGGGCGGCACCCGTGCGTCGCCTGCACCGCCGTGACCCCTGTGCCCGATCGCTGGACGTTCTCGCGCGACGGCCGGACCTTCGTCGTGCCGATCTCCCCGCTCCTGACGGTGAACACGTCGGAAGCCGCCGCCGACGCGGCGCTCGCGGGGCTCGGCCCGACGTGCCTCCTCTCGTACCAGGTGGACGCGCACGTCCGCTCCGGGATGCTGGCCCGGATCCTCGGACCCTTCGAGCCGCCTCCGGTCCCGGTCCAGGTGGTGACCCCCGCGGGCCGGTTCGTGGCACCGCTCGTGCGCGCGTTCGTGGACGGGGGGGTCGCGGCCCTTCGCGGGAGGCTCGAGCCTGCGGCGGAGTGAGGCCTCCGGAGCGCGGGTCGTCCGACCGGGCCGGGCGTCACCGTCGAAGTGTCAGGGTTCCAGCTCGACCGTCGCCGCGCCGTGGACGCGGCCGCCGTTCCGCTCCTGCACGAAGACGACCGCGCGTTCCGCCCCCGGCCGCGGGGCGAGCGTCACGCGACCCGAGAACGAGCCGGCGCCCGAGGCGACGACCGTGAGCGTGCGCGCGACGGCGACGTGCTCGAGGGTGCGTCCGGCGTTCTCGCCGCGCGCGACCTCGCTCGTCGCGTGCCGCTGGACGAGCGCGACGAGGACCTCCGCCTCGATCCCTTCGGGCCAGCGAGCCGCCACCTCGAGCACCCCGGGGGCGCCAGGCACCGCGCGCGCCGAGACCTCGCCTCGGCTCTCGGTCGCGGCGGCCGCGATGGCCTTCCGCGCCTCCCCCTCCCTGCTCCCGACGAGGTGGGCGGCGCCGGCGACCACGAGCTGCGGCGTGTAGATGCCTCCCGCGGTGAGCCGGCGCGCGTAGGCTTCCTGCCGCCGGGTGAACGCCGCCGACGAGAACGGATCGCGCCAGCCGAGGCCGTCCCAGTAGTCCACGTGCTCCGAGAGCGCGATGATCCGGGCGCCGGGGACCGGCTGGTTGCGGAGGAGCCGGCTCAGGAGGGCGTCCGCGGGCGGGCAGGAGGAGCACCCCTCCGACGTGAAGAGCTCCACGAGCACGGGCACGCGCGAGGCCTCTGCGGCCCGGCCCACCGCCCCGAACGACATCGCCAGCGCTACGAGCATCGCCTTCATGCGGCGCAGTACGCCCCCCGACGAGGTTCGTTACGCGCGCGCCCCGGCAGAGTCGGGGACCTCGCGCTCGCGCGGCGGCTCGGCCGCCACCGCTCCCCTCACGTCGCGGTCCGACCACCGTCGATGGCCAGCGTCGCGCCGTTGACGAACCCCGCCTCCGGCGAGGCCAGGTACAGCACCGCCGCCGCGATCTCCGCGGGGAGCGCCGCACGGCCGGCCGGAGCCGCGCGGGCGAGCTGATCGATCGCGTCGCCGAACCGCGCCGCCCCCGGCGTGCGCGTGGGCCCAGGAGCCACCGCGTTCACGGTCACCCCGTGCGCTCCGAACTCCGCCGCCCAGGCCTGGGTGAGGAGCTGGAGGGCTGCCTTGCTCGAGCCGTAGAGCGCCGCGCCCGCCATCCCGAAGTGGGCCACCATGGTCGTGACGTTCACGATCCGCCCCCAGCCGCGAGCCGCCATGCGGGGTGCCAGGGCGGCCGTGAGGAAGAACGGCACCTTCACGTTGAGGCCGTACGAGGCGTCGAACGCCTCCCCGTCGGTGCCGGCGGTCGGCCCGAACTGGACGAGGCCCGCGTTGTTCACCAGCACGTCCACCTGGCCGAGCGCCTTCTCGGCGTCGCGCGCCAGCGCGGCTGCGTTCTCGGGGGACGCGAGGTCGGCGCGGATGAACTCCGCGTCGATCGCCGTGCTCACGGATCGCCGCCACGACCTTCGCGCCGCGCGTGGCGTCGCGCCCGGTAACCACCACGAAAGCCCCCGCCCCCGCGAGTGCCCGTGCAGCTGCCTCGCCGATGCCCGACGTCGAGCCGGTGACGAGCGCGGTCCTTCCCTTGAGATCGAACATGGGTGTTCTCCTTCGTGTTCGGGGCCGGCATGGCCCCTGAAGCACGCCGCCGGCGAGCCGGTCGCGAGCCTCCCCGTTTCCGGGTGATGCTCGCGACCGGCCGCGTGATCACTTCGCCACCAGCCCCACGGCCGAGGCAGGCAGTCCGTTCGCGGTGGAGGTGAACGGCGTCAGGCGCCCCGTCGTCCCCCACGGCGAAGCCCGCGATCGCGTGGTTCGTCGTATCGAGCGCATACAGGAAGCCGTCGCCTCCAGAGAGGGCGAGGTCGAGGGGCTTTCCGCCGGGCAGCGTGACCGCGGCCTCGGCTCCCGGCGGCAGCGTGAGGGCGCCGTGCGGGTCGATCCGGTACGCGGAGATGTCGCCGCTCCCCGCGTTGGCCACGAAGGCGTGGCGTCCGTTCCTCGTGATCACCACCCAGCACGCCGCCCGCTGGAAGTCGGGGACGGACGGACTCACCACCTCCAGCGTGGTGCCGTCGACCGCGTACGAGGACACCGCGCTCGTCCCGGAAGGCCCGCCGCCCGCCTCGGACACCACGAGGAAATCACGATTGGTGAAGGCGAATCCAAACGGGACGGCGCCGGACGCCGGCACCGGTTGCGGGGCCGAGGCGAGCCCGTTTCGGTCGACCGCGTAGAGCACGATCTCCTGCACGGCCTTCTCGGTGACCGCGAGGACCTCCCCCGAGCGGTCGAAGGCGACCTGGGCGGCGCCGGCCGCCGCGCTGCCGAGCGGGCGCGTCGAGTCGGGCAGGGGCGTGAGGGCGCCGTGCTCGTCCAGCACGAGCCCCGAGATGTTCCCGTCGCCACCGGCGTTCAGCACGTAGACGAGCCCCTCGTGCTCGGTCACGCTGACGGGGAACACGCCTCCGGAGGGCGCCCGGCCGACGAGCGTCGGCTGCGCCCCGTCGATCCGGAACGAGGAGACCTCGTCCGAGCCGGCGTTGACGACGAGGAGGAAGCGGCCGCCCGAGCTGAGGGCGAGCGCGCCCTGCGAGCCGAGGACCGGCTCGCCGCCTCCCGATCCCGTCCCTCCCGTGGGGAAGGCGCCGGCGGCGTGGAGCGTGCCGTCGGACGACCGGGCGAAGGCCAGCACCGCGTTGCCCGCGGCGTCGTCGCTCATCGTGAAGACGGCGCCGCCGGCCGCGCGCGGGAGATCCGCCTGCGCGGTCGAGGTGGCGAGTACGGCGAGAAGAGCTGCGCATGTCATCTTCGAGTTCATGGTTTCTCCTTGTGGTGTTGAACCGCGCTTCGGGGGATGGTCAGGCCGCCTGCGGCCGCGCGGCCGCGATCACCGGCGCGCGGTGCGCCCACGCCGCGCGCGCGGCCTCGGCCGCCGTGACGAGGCTCGCGCCGAGCAGGACGACGTCCTTCATGAGGAAGGCGGACGCGGGGTGCATCGGCGAGAGCGCGCCCGGGGTCGTGAAGAGGAAGGAGAGCGTGACGAGGAACGTGCCGGCGGCGGCGAGCGAGCCGACGGCCGAGATCGCGGGCGCGAAACGCCGTGAAGCGATGGCGAGGCCGATCGCGATCTCGATCGCGCCGATCACGTCGGACGCGCCCTGGAGTCCGAGCACGTTCGGGAGCCACGACAGGAAGGGGCTGTTCCGTACGAGGGGCTCGATGCGCACCGCCTCCCAGGACGTGAACTTCGTCGCGCCGATGACGACGAGCAGGAACACGACGCCGTACCGCAGGACGCCGAGCCCGGCCTCGTCGAGGCGGGCGATGCGGGTGTCGATCTTCGAGACGGCCATGAGGCTCTCCTTCCATGCGCGCGGGGACGTTCCCGCGTGGCGGGCCTCGAGCGGCCCGCGGCCCCGCCTCGTCTCGCGCGGCGGCGCGCCGTTACGCGTCGCCGCAACACGGGACCGGCGTAACGGTGGGCGCGCGCCGCGACTCCTCCGGTCGAGCGAGGAGGACGCCATGGGCATCCAGGTCGAGCGGCGATTCCAGCAGGCGGCGTTCCGGAGCGGCGCGACGGGAGAGGTGATCGTCACCGGCGCCTGCCACGATCTCGGGTACCTGCCCGGCGGGCTCGACGCGGACCTCGACGAGTGGGAGGCCGGGTTCACCGACGGCGCAGGTCTCTTCCTCACGCGCCGCGAGGCGGCGACGGCCGTCGGGCTCGGCGGCCGCCTGGAGTCGCGCGCCTACTTCGCGGGCGATCCCTGTCCGACCCTGGAGGCCGGCCACCGCGAGGCCTGGCTCGGTGCGCGCCATCGCGACGCCCGGCACGATGACGCTCGCCCGGGCGCACGCCGCGCCGGCGGGCGCTGTAACGGCTTCCCTTCCGCCGGACACACGGTGAATCATGACCTTCGACGCCATCGTGATCGGAAGCGGGCAGGCGGGCGTCGCCGCTCGCGACGCGCCTCGCGCGGGGCGGAGCCCCCGGCGCCGCCTGCCGCCGGCTCGACGAGGGCGCGCTGTCACCGGAGAGACGCGCCGCGCTCATCGCCGCGTTCCGCGGGTACCGCTCGGGCCGGAACGGTGCCGGCGACCTTTGACGAGCCCGCCTCAGGCGCGGGGCGGCGGCGATCCGGTCGCGCCCCCGAGCCGCTGCTCGAGCCACTCCGCCTGGCGCCGCCGCTCGGCGGCGAAGCCGGCCTGACCGCCCGCCAGCAGCGCCCACGCCCGCGCCGCGACGAAGGCCGCGACGGCGGCGTTCCCGCCCTGGGCGCACGCCTCGGCGTCGGCAGCGTACCCGCGGAGCTGCTCGGCGGTCTCGGCCGCCACGCCGGCTCCGGCGAGCGCGTCGTCGACGCGCGCGCGCAGCGTCGCCGCACAGTCGTCCCCGAACGCGCGCGCGAGGCCGCGCCAGGCCTCGATCGGCTCCAGCAGGCGGCCGCGCGACGCGACGAGCTGGTGCGGCGTGGCGTGCATGTCGCCCGCCAGCTCGGCGACCCAGAGCTCCTCGTCGATCCAGTAGGGCAGGTCTTCCGGGCGGCAGGCGTGAACCCCGTCGCGCGGGGATCTCCCCGGCCGCCTCGACCCAGGCGCCCGGCACGCCTCCCGCCGGCGTGGGCCACCGGAAGCCGCTGAACGGGCCGACGGCGCCGCGGGACAGGAACTTGTATGCGATCACGTCTCCGCCTCCTCTCCGCCGTGCGGTCTCAGCTTCCCTTCTTCCAGTCCCGGAACGCCGCGAGCAACGCCTCGCGCGGGCCGGGCGGCAGGTCGTCCTCGGTGAGACGGCCGGCGGTCTCGATGGTGGACCGGATCTGCCGCAGGTAGATCTTGCAGGGCGCGCAGTAGCAGAGGTGCATCTCGAAGCGCGCGCGCTCGGGGAGCGACAGGCGATCCTCGACGTAGTCGGAGGCGAGCTCGACGAGCTCGCGGCAGGACAGCTCCAGCTGGTCCGGCGACGCGGGCGTCTTCATCGGCGGCCCCCTTCCTTCATGCACCGCTCCATCGCGGCCCGGACCTTCGATCGCGCGCGGTGCAGGAGCACGCGCTGGTTCCCTTCGGAGATGCCGAGGATCGCGCAGACCTCGCCCGAGTCGAGCCCCTCCACGTCGCGCAGGGTGATGACCGTCCGCTGGCTCGGCGGCAGCCGCTCGATCTCGACCTTCACGAGCGCCACGGTCTCCGCGGCCTGCAGCCGCTCGTCCGCCCACGCCTCGGGAGGCTGTGACCAGTTGTTCGCGTAGCGCGCGCCTTCCGGCTGGAAGCGTTCCGGATCGACCACCGGCCCGTCCTCGCCGTCGTCCTCGAGCGAGGACATGGGCACGAGCCAGCCGTCGCGCGCCCGCCTCGTCTTCGCGCAGTAGACGGCGATGCGGAAGATCCAGCTCTTCACCGAGGAGCGCCCCTCGAACCCGCCGATGCCCTTCATCACGCCGAGCCACGCCTCCTGCACCGCATCCTCGGCGGCGGCGTCGGAGGGCACGTAGGCGCGGGCCACCCGGACCATGGCGCGGTGGTAGCGGTTCACGAGCGCCAGGAAGGCCCCCTCTTCACCGTTCCGGAGCGCGGTGACCAGCTCCCACTCGCCGCGGCGGGCAGAGTCCGGGGAGCCGGCCGCTGTCGTCATCGAGCTCTCCAACCCGGACCTCCCTCCGGCGCCCCGCGCCGTCCACTCCACGGGAGAGAGTGTTGGCGTCCGCCACCGGCGTTACGCCTGCCCCCAATCGGGCCCCAATCCCGAGAGCACCTGCTCGAGCTCTTCCCAGGTCGTCGTCCGGCCAAGGCTGAACCGGATGGCGCCCATCCCCTCGCGCGGCGGGACGCCCATCGCGGCGAGCACCGGCGACAGCTCCACCGACCCCGCGTGACAGGCCGATCCGGTCGACGCGGCGAGGCCAGGGAGCCGCGCCAGGACGTCCGCGCCGACCTGGCCGATGAAGTTCACGTTCGCGGTGTTCGGGAGGCGCTCGGCGCCGGCGCCGTTCACGGAGAGGGCGTCGCCGAGCTGCTCCTTCAGGCGCCCCTCGAACCTGTCGCGGAGCGCCCGGACGGCCGGCATCCCGATCCATCGGCCGGCCACCTCGCACGCGGCGCCGAGGCCGACGTCGAGCAGCACGTTCTCCGTTCCCGCCCGCCGGCCCTGCTCGTGGCCGGCGCCGTGCACGAACGGCTCGATCCGCGTGCCGCGGCGGACGAACAGCGCGCCGACGCCCTTCGGTGCATAGAGCTTGTGACCTGCGACCGAGAGGAGGTCGACCCCGAGGTCGTTCACGCGGGTCGGGATCTTGCCGACGCTCTGGGCGGCGTCGGTGTGGACCAGCGCGCCCGCCGACCTGGCGATGGCCGCGATCTCCGCGATCGGCTGCACGGTACCGACCTCGTTGTTCGCGTGCATGACGCTGACGAGGATCGTCCGCGGCGTGAGCGCCCGCCGGACGTCCTCGGGATCCACGCGGCCCTGCCGGTCGACCGAGACCACCGTGACCTTCGCGCCGAGCGTCTCGAGGAACCGGAGCGGCTGGAGGACGGCGGGATGCTCGACGGCGCTCGTGACGACGTGGTCGCCGCGGCTGCGGTTCGCGAAGAAGACGCCCTTCAGCGCGTGGTTGTTCGCTTCGGTCCCGCCGCTCGTGAAGATCACCTCGTCCGGGTCGCAGCCCAGGAGCGCGGACACCTGGCCACGGGCGCGCTCCACCGCCGCCTTCGCGGGGGCGCCGGCCCAGTGGTGGCTCGAAGGGTTGCCGAAGTGCGCCGTCAGGAACGGTCGCATCGTCTCCACGACCTCGGGAGCGAGCGGCGTGCTGGCGTTGAAGTCCAGGTAGATCTGCTTCGCCGTCATGGCGGGTTCGCTTCCCTTCCGGTGCTGCCACGGACGTGCGCGACGGCGGCTGCCACGGCCCGAGCGCAGAGCTCGAGCGCCTCCTCCTGGCCGTCGTGCCCGCCCTTCTCGAAGTCCTCCGGCCGCGTGGCCATCGCGTTCGTGACGTGCGCGAGGCACGTCACCGGCCTGCGAAGGGCACGCGCCATCGCGAGGAGCGCCGCGGCCTCCATCTCGACGGCCAGGATCCCCTCGGCTCGCCGCGACGCGATGAGCGAGGTGCTCTCCCGGAACGGGGCGTCCGTCGTCCAGGATGCGCCACGGACGAGCGGGGTCGGCGCGCCGGAGAGCGCCCGCGCCACCGCGTCGGTCAGCGCGGGGTCCGCGTCCGCGAACCGCGCCGGCGGGAGGTAGTGATAGCTCGTCCCTTCGTCGCGGAGCGCGCGCTCGACGAGCACGAAGAACGGCGGGCGGGGTTCGGACGCGACGAGGCCGGCCGAGGAGATCGTCACGAGCGCCTCGCAGCCGGAGGCGAACAGCTCCTCGGCGACGAGCACCGCGAACGGTGCTCCGACGGTGCCTCCGACGACGCCGACCTCCGCCCCGCCGGCCTGCCACCGATACAGCTTCGTGTGGAAGCAGGGCCAGGCGGGAGCGAGCTCCGCGCGTCCGGAGGCGACGAGTCGCTCGACCAGCTCGCCGTCCATGTCGAGCAGGCAGCCGGCCGGGACCCGGTACGCGGGCAGCCCCTTCTGGCGCCGGGCGCCGTCGAGGAGGTTACCGGGCTCGAACACGGGAGCCTCGGCGGTGTCGTGATCGACGATGGGTGTGCTCTTCACGACCCCTCTCGTTACCACCCGCTCGCCACCGTCGCCAGCCATCCCATGCGCAGCGAAGCGGCGCCGTTCAGAAGACGATGACCTTGTCGGCCGCGACCGTGAGCCGTGAGCTCGCCGAGCTCGTCGAGCGTGCTGGCGCACAACTCAACCACTCTATTGAGTAGGCAGGTAGCACGGGATCCGAGCGCCCTGTCAAGAGTCTTCGCCGCGATGCTCCGGCTTCGTCGCGCTCATCGCCAGGAACGCGGCTCCGATCGTGGTCCCCCGACCGAGGAACGGGTCGAGGGACGCCAGCGCAGCGGCGGCCAGCCCGAGCGGTGGATGGAACACCGCTCCCCGGACCTGGCCGGGCGTGAGCCCCGCGCTCCTCGCGAGCCTTCGGAGGTCCGCGGGAGTCCAGAACCGGATGTCGCGCCAGGTCGGCGAACCGAGCCATCCCCGGACCCGGCGCCACGCCGCCCAGGCGCTCCAGCGGCCCAGCTCCCCGATGACGACACGGCCGCCGGGCCGCAGCACGCGCCCGATCTCGGCGACCGCCTGCTCCGGCGAGTGCGTGAAGCAGAGCGCCGTCACCGCGATCGCGAGGTCGAAGCTCCCGGCCTCGAACGGAAGGCTCAGCGCATCGGCTCCCACCAGGCCGAGACGTGTGTCGGACTCGCGGGCCCGGCCGGAGGCGGCGCGGAGCGCCCGGATCGAGACGTCCACGCCGGTCACCCGTGCACCCTCGTCCGCGAGAGCGACCGCGAGCGCCCCGTCGCCGGTCCCGACGTCGAGCACGTCGCGGCCGTCGGCCGATCCGACGAGCTCGAGGATGGCGGCGCGCTCGAGCCGCTCGGTGATCCTGCCGAGCCTGCTCCGCGCCCAGGCGGAATAGTCGAGCGGCGTCGTGCCGACGGTCACGCCGATTTCGCCACGATCGGCAGACCGAGCGCCGCCCAGTCGAGGATCCCTTCCTCGAGCCGGACCGCCTTGAACCCCTTGCGGCGGAGGAGCTTCACCGCCTCGACGGCGAGCACGCAGTACGGCCCCCGGCAGTAGGCGACCACCTCCCGACGCCGCGGAAGCTCGGAGAGGCGCTTCGCCAGCTCCGGCAGCGGGAACGACAGCGCGCCCGGGATGTGAGCGGCGTCGAACTCCTCGGGCGGGCGGACGTCGAGGACCGTGACCTCGCCCTTGCGCACCTTCCTGCGGAGCGCTTCCTCGTCCACGGGCTCGAGGAGCGCGTTCTCGGCGAGGAAGTCACGCGTGATCCTCGATACCTCCGCGAGCCGCGCCTCGGCGATCTTCCGGATCGAGAGAAGCAGCCCTGCGACCCTCGGATCGGCGAGGCGGTAGGTCACGTAGAGCCCCTCCTTCGTGGCCTCGAGGAGCCCGGCTGCGCGCATCACCTTGAGGTGCGCCGAGGTGTTCGCGAGGCTCATGTCCGCCATCCGGCCGAGCGCCTCGACGGTGCGGGGTCCCTGGGCGAGCAGGTCGAGGAGCTCGATCCGGTGGGGGCTCGCGAGCGCCTTCGCGACCCGGGCGAACTGCTCGTAGATCGCGTCCTTGAAGCGGCGAGCGGGGCTCCGGGTCGGCACGGGAATCGGCTCCTTCGGGTCAGGGGGTTGCAGGCGACGGACGGTCCGAACATCACTAATCAACAGTCTTCTAGAGTAATTGAGCTTCGCCGGGACCTCAAGGCGTTCCACGAGAGCTGGAGGTGCGAAGGTGGCCGAGAGCATCCTCATCCTTGGCGGCGGGATCGGCGGGGTGGTTGCGGCCAACGGGCTTCGCAGCCGGCTCTCGAGGGACCACCGCATCGTGGTCGTCGATTGGGAGCCCGCGTTCACGCTCGCCGCGTCGTTCCTCTGGGTCATGACCGGTGACCGCACGCCGGCGCAGGTGTCGCGGCCGCTCGACCGCCTGCAGCGCAAGGGCATCGAGGTCGTCCGGGGCGAGGTCGAGCGCGTCGATCCCGAGCGACGCGAGGCGGTCGTGGGCGGCAAGACGCTTCACGGTGACCGGCTCATCGTGACGCTCGGCGCCGAGTTCGCGCTCGACGCGATCGCCGGCCTGGCGCATGCCGGCCACACCTTCTGCACGCTCGACGGGGCTACCCGTCTCCGCGCCGCGCTCGAGCAGTTCCGCGCCGGTCGTGTCGTCGTCCTCACCGCCGCGCCGGCCTACAAGTGCCCGGCCGCGCCCTACGAGGCGGCGATGCTCCTCGAGGCCGACTTCCGGCGGCGCGGGGTACGCGCGGCCGTCGAGCTGTCGGTCTACTCCGCCGAGCCCGGCCCGATGGGCGTGGCCGGTCCCGAGGCCTCGGCGGCCGTCCGCGGCATGGTCGAGCAGAAGGGCATCGCCTACCACCCCGACCACCAGATCGCCCGCGTGCAGGGGCGGCGCATCGAGTTCACGAACGGCGCCGGTGCCGAGTTCGACCTCCTCGTGTACGTGCCGCCGATCCGCCCGCCCCGCGCCCTCGCGGGGTCGGGGCTCGTCGACGAGAGCGGCTGGGTGCGCGTGGACCGCCAGACGATGGCGACGCGGTACCCGGGCGTGTACGCGCTCGGCGACGTGACCATGATCCCGCTCTCCATGGGCAAGCCCCTTCCTCGCGCCGGCGTCTTCGCCCACAACCAGGCCGAGGTCGTCGCGCGCAACGTCGCCCGCGACCTCGGCGGCAAGGGGCACGAGGCGCGTTTCGACGGCCACGGCGCGTGCTTCATCGAGACCGGCGGCGGGAAGGCGGGGTATGGCGCCGGAGACTTCTACGGCGAGCCCCGCCCTGCGGTGAAGGTGCGCCGCCCCAGCCGGCTGTGGCACGCCGGCAAGGTCCTGCTCGAGAAGCAGATCCTCTGGCAATGGCTGTGAGCGGTCAGTCGGTCCCGGCGAGCACCGCGAGCGCGTCCTCGCGGAGCACGTACGCCCGGTCGACCAGCTCCCACTCGAGCGCGTCCGGCGCTCGGCCGCGGACCCGCATGTACCCACCGTGAATGCCGCGCAGGTGGTGACAGGCGCAGAGGGCGACGAGGTTCTCGGGCTCGTCGCCGCCCCCGCGCGACCGAGGGACGACGTGGTGGGCGTGGACCGCCCTCCGGCTGCACCCCGGCGCCTGGCAGCGGCCGAGATCGCGCTCCCTCACCTTCTGCGAGCGGGTGCGCGACCGCCGGAGGAGCGGTTTCCACGTCTCCACGAAGTGGCGTGCCACCCGGACGAGGCACCGCCCGTCGTCGAGCGCCCGTCCCTCGACCGCGCGGACGGCCCGGAAGGCGGCCTGGAGGAGCAGCGCGATCCGGACGGGTACCGTGGAGCGCAGCACCCGCGCCGCACGCAGCTGCGCCTCGTCGCGGGCCTCCACGGCCTCCCGGAGCTCGACGCAGGTGAGCCGCCGCGCGCGCGGGACCCAGGCCGCGATCTCGCGGTCGGGGAGGCGCGACAGGATCCGGAGCCGCTCGTAGGAGAGGCCGCCGTCGCGGGCAGCGCGGAGCGCGGGGAGCTGCCAGAGCTTCCGCTCCAGCGTGGCGCGCTGCTCGACGGCGCGCGCGGAGAGCCCGAGCCGCTCCTCGCAGTAGTGCGCGAACGACGCGAAGCCGGCGAGCCGCCAGAGCCCGGACCGCCGGACCATGTACGCGCAGTAGCCGAGGAGCCGGTCCCAGCCGGCGCGCACCGACGCGAGGTGGCGGAGGCGCGCGTCGATCTCCCGCGCCGAGTCGAGCGCCTCGAACCCGGCGTCGTCGACGGGGACGTCGCCGGGGCGGGTCGAGGAAGGACCAGCGGTCGGTGTCGCGCTCGAGGAGCGCCTCGAGCGCGTCCTCCCGCCCCACCGCCGGCGCGAAGGAGCCGCCCGCCGCGCAGCCGTCGTCGCCCGCCTCCACCGGATGCTCCCCGAGGTACTCCTGGACCATGGCCTCGAGCCGCTCCGCGCGCCGCGAGCCGGGCAGGAGCTTCCCGGCGAGCGCGAGCGCCTCGTCCACGATCGCGCGGTCGTCGTCGCCGAGCCGGACCCGGAAACGGGTCCACTCCGAGTCTCCCTCGCCGCCGTCCCGCGCCTCGCGGACGGCGGCCTCGAGCGCCCGGACCGTCTCGCGCCGGGCGCGCTCGACCCAGCGCGCCTCCGCGTCGCCGACGGCGACGGGGAGGACGGTCTGCGCGTGGCGCAGGCGAACCTCGCCCGCGGTCACCGCGGCCCTTAGCAGGGGGCGCGCCCGGAGCTCCCGCGAGAGCCGCGCCATCGCCTGCGCGGTGCGCTCCTCGACGTCGAGGACCTCGCGCGCGTAGTCGCGCAGCCCCGAGAACCCGAGGCTGATGAGCCGGTCACCGACGGTGAGCGCTGCCAGGCCGTCGCCGATGGTGAGGTCGAGGGCGCCCTGGGCGCGCGCGACCTGCGCGAGGACCCGCTCGCACGCGTCGGACTCGTTCTCGCCCGCGTGGACGAGGGCGCGGAGCTCGGCGGGAGTGACCGGCTCCGAGGGAGGGCAAGGAGGCTCGAAACCCGCATCCACACGGTGGATCCTGCCACGCCGGTCTGACGCCCGGACCCACTGCCGCAGGCACGAATCGGTCTGGCCGGGGCCGCCCGGCAAGGCCAGCGGGGCCTCGGAATCGCGGGGATCGCCGGGGCTACTTCGCGACCGGGGGCGGGCTGGCCCCGGCGCGCTCGCTGCCCTCGCTGCGGCCGCCGCCGAACGTCCCGCCGATCTCGAACGCGAAGTAGTTCTTCCCGATCTTCGTCTGGACCGGCGTCGTCGTGCCGACCGCCTGCGTGGCGACCACCATGTCGTCGCCGGTGAGGACGTGGTAGGCCGCGGCGAGCCGGAACCCGCCGAAGTTGACGCCGAGCTGGGGGCAGAAGCCGAACCCGCGGTAGGCGCCCGCGGTCTGCACCACCGTGCCGCCGCTCACCGACTGGGAGCCCGCGCCGACGCGGTAGAGGCCGAGGCCGAGCCCGACGAACGGCCGCACCGTCGAGGTGGTGAGGTAGTAGTCGCCCTTCAGGAGGAACGCGGTGACCGCGCGCGCGCCCTGCGAGACGCTGGCCGACGACGCGCCGCCACCGGACTGCACGGACACCTTCTGCGTGACGAACGCGGACCCCTCGAGCCGGAGGCCTGCCGAGATGTGGTCGGTGAAGTTGTACTTGGGCTCGAGGGCGACGCCGCCGCCCCAGGCCGTCGCGTCACCGGGCGCGTAGGCCCCGAAGAACGTGAGGTCCACCCGGATCGGGGAGTAGTTCGCGGCCTGCGCCCGGGCGGCGGGGGCGGCGGCGACGAGCAGCAGGGCGGCGAGAGTCTTCGCGATCGAACGGGGCATCCGGCGGTCTCCTGGAGAATGCGGAGAGAGGAGCGATTCCACCCAGCGTATGACGACCCGGGCGGGGGCGCCAGGATGCTGCCCACCTACACCTCGCAGCACTGCGGCGCGAGCCTCACCGCGTCACGCAGTCGTCGCGATGACTCCGGCCAGACAAGCCAAGGGGCAGCCC
>CAWHDY010000021.1:0-8383 GCA_963828235.1 uncultured delta proteobacterium | reverse complement strand
GGACGCCGGGCGGCGTCGCGAGGCGAGCGACCTCCGGCCCCACTCTGGGGCTCGCCCCCCAGGGGGCTGCGGCCCAATTCACTGACTGGATATCTTCGCGACCCCTTCATCCATGGCCCCTGACCGGAGAAACGCATGCCTCCTGGCCCCAGCCGCTCCGCCCTTCCCTCGCTCATCGAGAAGCACGAGGGCGAGATCCTCACCCAGTGGGTGGCGGAGCAGAGCGCCCAGCTTGCCCGGACGTCCACGCTCAAGGAGTCGGAGCTCAGGGATCAGAGCGCCGAGTTCCTGCGGGCCGTGCGCGACGCGATGCGTGGCGCGGAGCTCTCGTTCGATCGCAAGGAGTGGGATCGGGTGAAGGGCCAGCTCACGTCGGTCTCCCGGGCGCGAGCCGCGCAGGGCTTCACGCCCATCGAGACCGCGACGTTCGTGTTCTCGCTCAAGAGGCCGGTCTTCGGCGTCCTGCGGCGGGAGCTCGGGAAGGATGCGGAGGCGCTCGCCGACGAGGTGTGGAACGCGACGGTCCTCCTCGATAGGCTCGGGCTCTTCACCACCGAGGTCTCGATCAAGACGCGCGAGGAGGTCATCACCCGCCAGCAGGAGGAGATGCTCGAGCTCTCGACGCCGGTGGTGAAGCTCTGGGACGGCATCCTCGCGCTCCCCATGATCGGGACGCTCGACTCGAACCGGACCCAGGTCGTGATGCAGACGCTCCTCCAGGCGATCGTGGACACGGGCTCGCAGGTCGCGATCGTGGACATCACCGGGGTGCCCACGGTGGACACCCTCGTGGCGCAGCACCTCCTGAAGACGGTCGCCGCGGCGCGCCTCATGGGCGCGGAGTGCATCATCAGCGGCATCCGCCCGCAGATCGCGCAGACCATCGTGCACCTCGGGATCGACCTCGGCGACGTCATCACGAAGGCGTCTCTCGCGGACGCCTTCCGCGCGGCGCTCGACAAGGTCGGCGCCGACCTGCACGCCGCGCGCCCCGGGTAGCCCATGGACCGCATCCCGATCCTCAGGATGGGCGAGTTCCTCCTCGTGACCATCCAGGTGGACATGCACGACCAGCTCGCGCTGACGCTGCAGGAGGACCTGACCACCCGGATCAGCAAGACCGGGGCGAAGGGGGTCCTCCTGGACATCTCCTCCCTCGACATCGTGGACTCGTTCATCGGGCGGATGCTCGCGAGCATCGCGACGATGTCGCGCCTCCTCAACGCCGAGACCGTCCTCGTCGGGATGCAGCCCGCCGTCGCGATCACCCTGGTCGAGCTCGGGCTCGAGCTCACCGGGGTGAAGACCGCGCTCGACGTGGAGCGGGGGATGGCGCTCCTCCGCGTCGCCCTCGCCAGGCGCCGGTAGGCCGATGGACCTGGTCAAGTCCGAGACGCTCCCGATCCGCAGCGCGGGGGACATCGTCGCCGTCCGGCAGCGGGTCCGGGCGCTCGCGACCGAGCTGAAGCTCTCGCTCGTCGACCAGACGAAGATCGTCACCGCCGCGAGCGAGCTCGCCCGGAACACCCTCGACTACGGGCGGGGCGGGGAGGTCGAGCTCGCGGTCGTGGAGCAGCCGCCGCGACGGGGACTGCGGATGTTGTTCGAGGATCGGGGTCCTGGCATCCCGAGCGTGGAACTGGCGCTCAAGGACGGTTACACGACGGGTAAGGGACTGGGGCTCGGCCTCGGGGGAGCGAAGCGACTCGTGAACGAGTTCTTCATCGACAGCACGCCGGGGCAGGGGACGCGGATCACCGCGATAAGGTGGGCATGATCGCGCCCCGCCAGACGATCTCGGCGCGCATCGCCGAGGAGAGCCAGGTGGGCGGCGCCAGGCGGCTCGCCCGGAGGCTCGCGCTCGAGCTCGGGCTCACGGAGGTCCTCGCCGAGCGCGCCGCGATCGTCGCGACGGAGGCGGCCCGGAACGTGGTGCAGCACGGGCGCGGAGGTGAGCTGCTCTTCCGACCGCTCGCGGGACCGGCGCTCGAGGTGCTGGCCCTCGACCGGGGCCCCGGCGTGCAGGACGTTGCCCGCGCGATGGAGGATGGGTATTCGACGGCCGGCACGGCGGGGCAGGGGCTCGGGGCCATCTCCCGCATCGCCTCGGAGTTCGACATGTACTCGGTCGCCGGCCGCGGAACGGCCCTCGTGGCCCGCATCGGAGACGCCGGCGCCGATCGGCACGTCGGGGCGGTGTGCCTGCCGGTCGCGTCCGAGGAGCGCTGCGGGGACGCGTGGGTCGTGGAGCGCACGCCGGGGCACGCGCTGATCCTCGTCGCGGACGGGCTCGGACACGGCGCGCACGCGGCCGACGCGGCGGAGGCGGCGGTGCGCGCGGGCCAGCGCCACGCCGGACTCGCGCCCGCCGCCGCGCTCGAGCTGGTGCACGCCGCGTTGCGGCCGACGCGGGGAGCGGCGGTCGCGATCGCGCGGTCGAGCGCGCACGGGGGGCTGCAGTACGCCGCGATCGGGAACGTCGCGGGGGCGCTCGTCGGCCAGGAGGGCACCCGGAAGATGGTCTCGCTCCCCGGCACCGCGGGTCACCAGGCGCGGCGGATCCAGGAGTTCGAGTACCCGTGGCCCGACGGCGCGCTCCTCTTCATGCACACGGATGGGCTCGCGGGACATTGGGATCTCGCCGCCTACCCCGGGCTCGTCCTCCGCCATCCGGCGCTCGTCGCCGGGGTCCTCTACCGCGACTTCGTCCGGGGCCGGGACGATGTGACGGTGCTCGTCATGAGGAAGGTCGCGGCATGACGCCCCGGCCGAACCCGCGCGCGCCTGGCCTCGTCTCGGTGGAGATCCGCCGGGAGCAGGACGTCGTGCTCGCGCGGCAGCGGGCGCGGCGGATCTCGGAGCTGCTGGGGTTCCAGCGCGCCGAGGCCACGGGCGTCGCGACCGCCGTCTCCGAGATCGCGCGGAACGCCTGGCGGTACGCGAGCGGCGGCCGGGTGGACTTCGCCGTCGCCGTCGGCCCGCCCGCCGCCCTGTCGATCCGGGTGCGCGACGAGGGCGGCGGGATCGCCGACCTCGACGCCATCCTCGAGGGCCGCTACGCCTCCCGCACCGGGATGGGGCTCGGGATCACGGGCAGCCGGCGGCTCGTCGACGGCTTCGAGATCGAGACGGGCCCGGGCGGCACCGCGGTGACGCTCCGCAAGGAGCTTCCGCCGGGCGCCCCTGCGCCGGACCTCGCTCGGATCGGCGAGGCGCTCGCGCGGGCGCGCACCCTCGATCCCCTCGACGAGCTCACGACCCAGAACCAGGAGCTCCTCCGCACGCTCGACGACCTCCGGGCGCGTGAGCGCGACCTCGTCGCGCTGAACCAGGAGCTCGAGGACACGAACCGCGGCGTCGTCGCGCTCTACGCCGAGCTCGACGAGAAGGCCGACTACCTGCGCCGCGCCTCGGAGCTGAAGAGCCGGTTCCTCTCGAACATGAGCCACGAGTTCCGGACGCCGCTCAACACCGTGATCGCGTTCTCCCGGCTCCTGCTCGAGCAGAGCGACGGGCCGCTCAACGAGGAGCAGCAGCGCCAGCTCGGCTTCATGAAGAACGCCGCCGAGGGGATGCTCGAGCTCGTGAACGACCTGCTCGACCTCGCCCGCGTCGAGGCAGGGAAGACCATCGTCCGCAAGGCGCCCTTCGGGGCCTCGGAGCTGTTCGGCGCGCTCCGCGGCATGCTCCGGCCGCTCCTCGCCGGGAGCGCGGTGGACCTCGTGTTCGACCGGCCCGTCGACATCCCGACGCTCGACACCGACGAGGGGAAGGTCTCGCAGATCCTCCGCAACTTCATCTCGAACGCGCTCAAGTTCACGGAGCGCGGCGAGGTTCGCGTGAGCGCGCGCGCGCACGGCGACCGCGTCGTCTTCTCCGTCGCCGACACCGGCATCGGCATCGCGCCGGAGGACCAGGAGCGCATCTTCCAGGAGTACACGCAGGTCGAGTCGAGCGTGCAGAAGCGCGTGAAGGGCACCGGGCTCGGCCTGCCGCTGTCCCGGAAGCTGGCCCAGCTGCTCGGGGGCCGGATCGCCGTCCAGAGCGAGGTGGGGGTCGGATCCGTCTTCACGCTGGACGTCCCGGTGGCGTACGAGGGGCCGACCGAGATCGCGATCGTCCCGGTGGTGTCGCGCCTGCCCGATCCGACGCGCCATCCCCTCCTCGTCGTCGAGGACAACCCGGAGACCGTCTTCATCTACGAGAAGTACCTGAAGGGGACGCCGTTCCAGGTCGTGCCCGCCTCGTCCACCGCCGAGGCGCGGCGCGTGCTCGAGGAGGTCCGGCCGGTCGCGGCGGTGCTCGACATCATGCTCGCCGGCGAGAGCACGTGGACGCTCCTCACCGAGATGAAGGCGAACCCGATGACGAAGGGGATCCCGATCTACGTCGTCACGATCGTGGACAGCCGGAACAAGGCCAAGGCGCTCGGAGCCGACGACTACGCCGAGAAGCCGCTCGACCGCGCCTGGCTCCTCGAGCGGCTCGAGCGGGCCGCCTCGCCGATCCCGCGCGAGCGGGTGGTCGTCGTGGACGACGACGACGCCTCCCGCTACATCCTCCGCGATCTACTGACCGAGACCCGCTTCGACGTGGTGGAGGCCACCGACGGCGTGAGCGGGATCGCGCTCGCGCGCTCGGTCTCGCCCGCGGCGATCTTCCTCGACCTCGAGATGCCCGGGCTCCACGGCGAGCAGGTGCTCGCGGCCCTTCGGGCCGACCCCGCGACGCGCGCGGTGCCCGTCATCATCTACACGTCCTCCGCCCTCGACGGCGCCGCGCGTGCGCGCCTCTCGGGCGCGGCCGCGTTCCTCTCGAAGGAGACGCCGTCCCGGGGCGCGGCGCTGAAGCAGGTCCGGGACGCGCTCGGACGGGCCACCCACCTCGCGACCCGTGAAGGAGAGCGGAGGGACGCGTCGTGACGGCTCCCGCCAGGATCCTGTTCGTCGAGGACAACGAGGCGACGCGCTACGCCGTGAACCGCGTCCTCACCGGCGCGGGCTACCGGATCGCCACCGCGGAGACGGGCGAGAAGGGGCTCGCGCTCGCGCACGACCTCCAGCCCGACCTCCTCCTGCTCGACGTGAGGCTCCCGGACATGTCGGGGTTCGAGCTGGTCCGGCGCCTCAAGGCCGATCCGACCACCGCGTCGATCCCCATCGTCCACCTCTCCGCCTCGCACCTGAGCAGCGAGGACCAGATCCGCGGGCTGCAGGGTGGGGCCGACGCCTACCTCACGCACCCGGTCGAGCCGCGCGTGCTCGTCGCGACGCTCGCCGCCCTCCTGCGCGTCCGCCTCGCGGAGGCGCGCTACCGTCGCCTGTTCGGGACGCGGCTCCTCGGGATCCTCCAGTGGCGTCGGGACGGCGTGGTCACGGACGCGAACGACGCGTTCCTCGAGATCGCCGGCCTCTCTCGCGCGGCGCTCGAGGCCGGGACGGTCCAGTGGAACGACCTCGACCCGCGGGGCTGGTCGTCGCGGCGGGCGGCCCGGAACGGGAGTCCCCGCGCGGCCGGGGAGGCGGTCGAGGCGGAGCTGGTCCGGAAGGACGGGGCGCGCGTCCCGGTCCTGCTCGGCGAGGCGCTCCTCGGCGAAGACGGAGGCGAGGGCGTCTCCTTCGTCCTCGACATCTCCGACCGCAAGCGCGCGGAGGAGGCGCTCCGGGAGGCGGACCGCCGCAAGGACGAGTTCCTGGCGGTGCTCTCGCACGAGCTCCGCAACCCGCTGGCGCCGATCAGGACCTCGATCGCGATCCTCGATCGGGTGGACCCAGGGAGCGAGCAGGCGAGCCGAGCGCGCGGGGTGATCTCGCGCCAGGTCGATCACCTGACGCAGCTCGTGGACGACCTGCTCGACGTGACCCGCATCGCGCGGGGGAAGGTCGAGGTCCGGCGGATGGCGGTGGATCTCGCGGAGGTCCTGCGGCGCACGATCGAGGACCACTCGACCCTGCTCGAGCGCGAGCGCATCGCGCTCCACGCCCGCACCCCGGACGCGCCGGTGTGGGTCGTCGGAGATCCGACCCGGCTCGCGCAGGTGCTCGGGAACCTGGTCGGGAACGCGACCAAGTTCTCGGACCCCGGCGGGCGGGTGGTGGTGTCCCTCGAGCGGGAGGGCGACGACGCCGTCGTCCGGGTGCGCGACGCCGGCATCGGGATCGCGCCGGACATGCTCGCGCGCCTCTTCGTCCCATTCGAGCAGGCCGACGAGACGCTCGCGCGGACGCGGAGCCGCGGCGGGCTCGGCCTCGGCCTCGCGCTCGTGAAGGCGCTCGTCGAGCTCCACGGGGGGACGGTCGACGCCTACAGCGCGGGCCTCGGCGAAGGCGCGGAGTTCGTCGTCAGGCTCCCGCTCGCGCCTTCCGGCGTCGCTCCGGAGGCTCCGGAGGTCGAGCGGCCTTCGCGGCGGCGCGTCCTCATCGTCGAGGACAACGCGGACGCGGGAGAGACGCTCCGGGACCTGCTCCACCTCGAGGGGCACGAGGTCGCGCTCGCGGCGACCGGCGAGGAGGGGCTGCAGCTCTTCGGCAGCTTCCGACCCGACGTCGTGCTGTGCGATCTCGGTCTCCCGGGGATGGACGGGTACGAGTTCGCCCGCAGGCTGCGACAGAACCCGACCTTCCGCGACACGGCGCTCGTCGCGCTGAGCGGCTACGGGCTGCCGGAGGATCGGAAGCGGGCGGAGGAGGCCGGGTTCCACCGGCACGTGCGGAAGCCTGCGACGATCGACGACCTCCAGCGCGCGATCGACGCCGCGCCGGCGGAGCCGCCGACGCCGGCCGAGCACTGACGGCGCCGTCCGGCTGGCCCGAGGCTGCCGCGGGGCCTCGGCCGTGCGCGCCGCATCCGCGCTACACTCCCGGGTCCGTAGATCGTTTTCGGGAGCCGCGCGTTGGCACAACAGGCCCGGGAGGGCGGCGGTCTTGGACAGCGACGAGCAGCTCATGCTCAGGTTCCAGGCCGGCGACGTCGGGGCCTTCGAGGACCTCGTGCGCCGCCACCGCAGCCCCGTCTACTCGTTCCTCGTCCGGCTGACCGGCGACCGGAGCCGGGCGGAGGACCTCTGCCAGGAGACGTTCCTGCGCGCGGTGCGCGCGGCGGAGCGGTGGGAGCCTCGCGCGCTCTTCAGGACCTGGCTCTACGCCGTCGCGCGGAACCAGGCGTTCGACGACGCGCGCCGGCAGGCGTTCCGGCGCGCGGACCCGCTCGACGAGGCGACGCGGGCGGCGCAGCCCTCCGAAGCTCCCGGGCCCGACCGGGCGGCCGAGGCGGCACTCCTCCGGCCGAAGCTCGAGGCGGCGCTCGCGGCCCTCCCGCCCGAGCAGCGCGAGGTCTTCCTCCTGCGCGAGCACGCCGGCCTCCGCTTCCACGAGATCGCGGAGGTGACCGGCGTCCCCGAGAACACCGTGAAGAGCCGGATGCGCTACGCGCTCGAGGCGCTGCGGGTCTCGCTCGAGGCGCTCGGGGTCGCGCCGGATCGTGGCGCGGCGGCGGAGAGGAGCGCCTCCCGATGAGCCACGAGGAACAGCGCGACCGCCTCCTCGACCTCGCCTACGGCGAGCTCCCGCCGCAGGATGCGCGCGCGCTCGAGGAGCACGCCGAGACGTGCGAGGCGTGCCGCGTCGAGCTCGGGCGGATCCGGGCGACGCGCGGGCTCATGTCCTCGCTGCCGGTGGAGGCCGCGCCCGCGGCCGGGGAGCGAATCCTGGTCGCCGCGGCGCGGGAGGCCGTGCGCCGGCGCGAGCCGCGGCGGGCCTTCCCCCGCTGGCTGTGGGGCGGCTCCGTCCTCGCCGCGTCGGTCGCCGCGGTGGTCCTGTTCTCGCTCCGGCTGGCGAACGTCGCGCCCCCGCCGGCCGGGCGCGAGGATCCGAACGCGCTCCTCGGCGACTCTCCCTACGCGCGCCCACCGGCACCCGCTCCGGAGCCTCCCGCCTCGGCTCCCGCCGACGCCGCCGCGCCTCCCGGGCGAGCCGGCGCGCCCCAGGAGCGCCTGGCGGAGAGCGCGCCGAAGCGCCCCGAGCGGCGGCACGCGCTCCGCCAGGAGTCGAGGCCGGAGCCGGAGGAGCGCCGCGCCGCGCCGCGCGCGGAGCGCGCCTTCGCGACGCCCCCACCCCCCGCGCCGCCCCCCGCGGCGGCGACCGACGCCGGCGCACGCGACGAGAGCCGGATCGCGGCGGCGCCTCCGGGGCCGACGCCGGACGCCTCCGCCGCGCGGATCGGCACGCTCCAGGCGCCGTCCGCCGCGCCGGCCGCGCCCGCCCGGCGCGCACCCGACGGTCGTGCGGCCGCGAAGGCGGAGGCCCCGCCGGCGTCGCGAGAGGACGCGCCTCGCGCCGCCGGCGCGGCGGCGCTCTCGCGGCGCGACGAGCTGCGGGCGGCAGGG
>CAWHDY010000020.1:0-8803 GCA_963828235.1 uncultured delta proteobacterium | reverse complement strand
CTGAGGGTCGTCCAGGGACCGGCCCGGGTGCACGCGCGAGCGATCCTCAACGGCTCGCGGCGAGCGCCCGGACGGTGACCCCGTCGCGGGCGAGCCGCGCCCGGACCACGGCCGCGAGCGAGGCGGCGCCCGGCGTGTCCCCGTGCAGGCAGATGGTGTCGGCGCTCACCGCGACCGACCTGCCGTCGGCCGCGATCACCCGACGCTCGCGCGCGAGGAGCGAGACCCGAGCGGCCACCGCCTCCGGATCCTCGATCAGCGCGCCGCGCTGGCCGCGCGGGACCAGCGCGCCCTGTGGCGTGTAGCCCCGGTCCGCGAAGGCCTCCTCGGCACAGGTGAGACCGAGGCCGCGCAGCACCGTGACCATGGGAGCGCCGGCGAGGCAGACGACCACCAGCCCCGGGTCGATCCCGAGGACCGCCTCGCCGATGGCGCGCGCCAGCGCCGGATCCTGGGCGGCCGCGTTGTAGAGCGCGCCGTGGGGCTTCACGTGCACGAGGGGGACTCCCTCCTCGCCGCAGATGGCCCGCACCACCTGGACCTGCGCGGTCACGTCGTCCCGCACCTCCTCCGGCGTTCGCGCCATCGGAGCCCGGCCGAAGCCGGCGCGGTCGGGGTAGGAGGGGTGGGCGCCGACGCAGACGCCGTGGCGCTTCGCGAGGCGGACGGTCGCCCGGATGGTGGCGGGGTCGCCGGCGTGGGCGCCGCAGGCCACGTTCGCCGAGGAGACGAGCGGCATGAGCGCCTCGTCGGAGCCGGCCCCTTCCCCCACGTCGCAGTTCAGGTCGATGGTCGCCGCAGCCACGTCGCTCACCCTCCGCGGGCCCGCTCCACGACCCGGGCGATCCGGGCGAGCCGCGCTCGCTCCGCGCGCAGCGCCGCCACCGCCTGGCCCTGGCCGCAGCGCGCGAACCGGATCTCGTCCCCGGCGCGCGCCTGGGCCAGCAGCCGCAGGTCGGCCCCGATGACGGTCGCGATCTTGGCGTAACCGCCGGTGGTCTGGCAGTCCATCATCATCGCGATCGGCAGCCCGTCGCCCGCCACCTGTACCGCGCCCGGCACCAGGGCGTCGGTGAGGACGTCGGCGCCGTCCCGCAGCTGCACCGGCGGGCCGTCGAGCCGGTAGCCCATGCGGTCGTTCTGCGGCGTCACCTTCCAGGCCGTCGCGAAGAAGGTGGCGATCCCCTCCTCGCGGAAGCGCTCCTCCTGCGGGCCGAGGATGACGCGGAGCCGCGCCGAGCCGCCGCACGGGGGCAGGTCGTCCGCGGGGAGCGCGACGGGGGCGGGCGCGGGGCCGCGCGGCCTGCCGATCGGCAGCCGATCCCCCGCGACGAGCGCCCGCCCGTCGAGCCCGCCGATGCGCGCGCGGGTGTAGGTGGAGCGGCTCCCGAGCACCCGCGGGACGCCGATGCCGCCGCGGACCGCGAGGTAGGCGCGCACCCCCGCGCGGGCGCCGCCGAAGGAGAGCGTGGCCCCCGCGGGAGCGAGGAAGGACGACCACGGCGCCAGCGGCGCGCCGTCGAGCGCGGCTCCCATGTCCGCGCCCGCGAGGGCGGCGAGCGTCGGCACCTCGAAGCGCCAGGTGCCGCCCACGAGCGTGAGCTCCACCGCAGCGGCTCCGGGCTCGTTGCCGGCGAGCAGGTTGGCCGCGCCGAGCGCGAGCCGGTCCATGGCGCCGGCCACGGGCATGCCGAAGGCCCGGTGGCCCGGCCTCCCTGCGTCCTGCACGGTGGCGAGCTGACCGGCCTTGACGACGGCGATCAACGCTCCACCTCCGTCCGGTGCCGTCCTTCCGCCACCGCGCCGGCGACCGCGTCGAAGGCGGCCCGGTCGATCGGCACGAAGCGCAGCGCGTCTCCCGCCGCGAGCAGGAACGGGTGGCGCGCGCCCGGCGCCGGGTCGAAGAGCCGCAGCGGCGTCCGACCCACGATGCGCCAGCCGCCCGGACTCTCCACCGGATAGATGCCGGTCTGCTCCCCGCCGATGGAGACGCTCCCCGGCGGGATCCGGAGGCGAGGGGTCTGCAGCCGCGGGCACGCGAGGCGCGGGTTCAATCCACCGAGGTAGGGGAACCCGGGGGTGAAGCCGAGCAGGTACACGCGGTAGACCGGCGCCGCGTGCAGCGCGATCACCTGCTCCGGGGTGAGCCCGGCGAGCCGCGCCACCTCCTCCAGGTCGGGCCCGAGCTCGCCGCCGTAGCAGACCGGGACGCGGACCACCCGGCGGGGCGCCTCGGCCGGCACCTCGCCGATCCTCGAGGCCAGCGCGGCGAGCCGCCTCGCGAGCCGCGCCTGCGGCACCCGCAGCGGGTCGTGGAGCACGAGCAGCGAGGCGTAGCTCGGCACCACCTCGAGCACCTCGCCGGAGAGGAGCGCGCCCACGGCCCGCGCGAGGGCGTGGACGCGGGCGTTCACGGCCGGGTCGACGACGTCGCCCAGCTCGACGACGATCCCGCCCTCGCCCTGTGGACGCAGTCGCGCCACCGCGGCCTCGCTACGTCTCGGTCGCGCCGGGCACGCCCGGCTCGCCGAGGCTCACGGTCGCGGCGCGCGACGCCTGGTCGTAGACGCCGGCCTGCCGGCGGAGGAACTGGGCGATGGCGGCGAGCCGGTCGGCCTCGTCGGCCGCGTGCCCGAAGCTCGAGACGAGGCAGGCGTCCCGGACCTTCTTGTAGCGGGCGCACAGCTCGGCGCCGGCCCGGGAGGTCGAGAAGAAGACCTCCTTGCCGCGCTTCTCGCCGCGCAGCAGCCCGGCCGCGGAGAGCTTCTTCAGCGAGTAGGAGACGACGTGGGTGTCCTCGACGTTCAGCACGAAGCAGATGTCCGCGATGCGCTTCGCCGCGCGCCGGTGGTGCACGTGGTGCAGCACGAGCACGTCGATGGCGGCCAGCTCCCTGCGGCCGCGGCCCGCGGCCGCCATGCAGCGCAGCATCCAGCGCTCGAAGGCGTGCCAGGAGACGATGAGGCCGAACTCGAACTCGGACAGCTCGGGGTAGGAGGCGGCCAGGTGCGAGGAGGTCACGAAGAGCGGCCGCGCCCTGGCGTTCCGGCGGCGTCCGGCGGAGCGGTCTCGGCCTCGGTCCATCCAAACCCCCGCCCGTCCGGGCCGCCCGCCGCCCGCGCTCGCCGCGGGACGCCCCGCGGCCACGGCTGACACGATGTGCCAGCAAGTTATCGATAAAATATCGTCGTCCTGTTGACGGGGTCAAATCGCGCTCGGTATCGTCGGGGTCCGTCGCGCGGCCCGAGGCGGCCGGCGGCGAGCCCTTCCCTGGAGGACCCCACATGACCGGTCTGTCCCGCTTCGCCGTCGTCGTCGCCGCCGTCGGCCTCGCCGTCCCCGCCGCCGGCCAGGAGGAGGTGCGCATCGGCGTCATCTACCCGCTGACCGGCGCCGCCGCGTCCACCGGGCTCGAGCTCAAGAACGCCGCCCAGCTCGCCGCCGACCTCATCAACGGCACGGACAAGAGCCTCGGGCTCCCGCTCGCGGGCGCCGGCGGGCTGCCGAAGCTGAAGGGCGCGAAGGTGAAGCTCATCTTCGCCGACCACCAGGGCAACCCGCAGGTCGGCGCGACCGAGGCGGAGCGGCTCATCAGCCAGGAGAAGGTGGCCGCGCTGTCGGGCTGCTACTTCAGCAGCGTCACCGCCACCGCGAGCCAGACGGCGGAGCGGTACGGCGTGCCCTTCCTGAACGGCGAGTCCTCGTCGCCGGCGCTCACGCAGCGCGGCTTCAAGTGGTTCTTCCGCACCACGCCGCACGACGAGCTGTTCGTGAAGAACTCCTTCGAGTTCCTGAAGGACCTCGAGAAGAAGAAGGGCGTGAAGGTGAAGCGCATCGCCATCTTCGCCGAGAACACCGAGTTCGGCACCGGCGCCGCCAAGCTCCAGGAGAAGTACGCGAAGGAGAACGGGTACGAGATCGTCGAGAAGGTGATCTACCCGCCCAAGAGCACCCAGCTCACGAGCGAGGTGCAGAAGCTCAAGGCGTCCCGCCCGGACGTCGTGATGCAGTCCTCGTACCTCGGCGACGCCATCCTCTCGGTGAAGACCTACAAGGAGCTCGGCTTCCTGCCCACCGCGCTGGTCGCGAACGACGCGGGCTTCAACGACTCGGAGTTCCTGAGGACGGTGGGCAAGGACGGCAACGACGCCATCTCGCGCGAGGTGTGGGCGCTCGACCTCTCGGCGCACAAGCCCGTCATCGCCAAGGCCAACGCCCTCCTCCAGGCGCGCCACCAGGTGAACTTCAACGGCAATTCCGCGCGCGCCTTCACCGCCGTGTTCGCGCTCGCCGAGGCGATCAACCGCGCGGGCTCGACGAGCCCCGAGGCGATCCAGAAGGCGCTGCGGGAGACCAAGATCGCCGGCGACCAGCTCATCATGCCGTGGGGCGGCATCGAGTTCGACGCGCAGGGCCAGAACAAGCTGGGCGCGGGCATCATCGTCCAGGTCCAGGACGGCAAGTACGTGACCGTCTGGCCGTTCCCGCTCGCCTCGAAGGACGTGGTCTGGCCGCTGCGCGCCTGGGACAAGCGGTAGCGTGCTCCAGCAGATCCTGCTCCAGACGCTGCTCTCCGGCGTCCTCATCGGGCTCGTCTACGCCCTGGTGGCGGTGGGGCTCACGCTGATCTTCGGCGTGATGGACATCGTGAACTTCGCCCACGGCGAGTTCCTGATGCTGGGCATGTACGGGGCCTTCTGGGGCTTCGCGCTGTGGCGGCTCGATCCGCTCTTCACGCTCCCCTTCACCGCGCTGGGGCTCTTCGCCCTCGGCGCGCTCCTCTACCGGTTCGTGATCCGGCGGATCACCGACGCGCCGATGCTGTCGCAGATCTTCACCACCTTCGGGCTGATGATCCTCTTCCGCGGCCTCGCCCAGTACCTGTGGAAGCCCGACTTCCGCTCGGTCGAGCAGACGGTCGTCGCCGGGAACGTGGCCTTCGCCGGGCTCCAGTTCGGGCTCCCCCAGGTGACGGCGGCCGCCGGGGCGGTGCTCACGACCGGCGCGGTCTGGTGGTTCCTGCACGCCACGCGGCTCGGGGCCGCGCTGGAGGCGACCGCCGCCGACAAGGAGGCGGCGGCGCTCATGGGGATCGACGGCCAGAAGATGTTCGCGCTGGCCTGGGGCATCGGCGCCGCCTGCGCCGGCGTGGCCGGCGCCCTGCTCGCCACGAGCTACCCGATCTTCCCCGAGGTGGGCGCGAGCTTCATCCTCATCGCCTTCGTGCTGGTGGCCCTGGGCGGGTTCGGGAGCGTGGCCGGGGCCTTCTGGGCCGGCATCCTCGTGGGCGTCGTCGAGGTGGTGGGCGGGTTCCTCTGGGATCCGGCCTACAAGATGGTGCTCGTGCTCTCGCTCTACCTGCTCGTCGTCTGGCTGCGCCCGCAGGGGCTCCTGGGGAAGGCCTGATGGCGACACCCCCTTGCATTGAGCTGCTGCGGCGCACGATCCCGGCCGATCTCGGGCGGGCTCGTCGCTGCGATGCTCGACGTAGCCTCCGGCTACGCCTCCGCTTCTCGCTCCTCGCGCGCCCGACCTCGGCTCGGGCTCCTGCGCCTCGCGACGCTCAACGCAAGCGGGTGGCGCCATGAGCCGCCGCGCCGGCACCGCGCTCCTGCTCGCCGCGCTCCTCGTCGCGGCCGTCTTCCCGCTCGTGGCGACCCGGCCCAGCTGGCAGAACACCGCCATCCTCATGCTGATGACGGCGCAGCTCGGCGTGGCCTGGAACATCCTCGGCGGCTACGCGGGGCAGGTGTCGCTCGGTCACGCTGCCTTCTTCGGCACCGGCGCCTACGTCTCGACGCTGCTCTCCATGCGGCTCGGGGTCACGCCCTGGGCCGGGATGCTGGCCGGAGGGCTCACCGCCAGCCTCCTCTCCCTCGTGATCGGCTGGCCCTGCTTCCGGCTCAGGGGCCACTACTTCGCGATGGCCACCATCGCGGTGGTCGAGATCGTCCAGGCGGTGGTGAACGGCTGGGAGGCGCTGGGGGGCGCGGTGGGGCTCTACCTCCCGCTCGCCGAGACCGGCGTGCGCGGCTTCGTCTTCAACCGCTCCAAGCTGCCGTACCACTACATCGCGCTCGCGCTCCTGCTCGTCACGCTCCTCGTGAACTGGCTCGTGGCCCGCAGCCGCGCCGGGTACTACCTGCGCGCCATCAAGGACGACCCCGACGCGGCGCGCAGCCTGGGGGTGTCGCTCACCCGCTACAAGCTCTACGCGATCGCGCTCTCGAGCGGCCTCGCCGCCATGGGCGGCACGCTCTACGCGCAGAAGGAGCTGTTCATCGACCCGGGCTCGACCCTCTCCACCTCGCTGTCCATCAAGATGGCGCTGGTCGCGATCCTCGGCGGGGTGGGCACGCTGTTCGGGCCGGTCGTCGGGGCCGCGCTGCTCACCGCCATCGAGGAGGCGAGCCGCACCCTGTTCGGCGGCACCGGCCGCGGCACCGACCTCGTCGTGTACGGCCTGCTCATCGTGCTCATCGCCGTGTTCCAGCCCGCCGGGGTCATGGGCATGATCACCGCGCACCTGCCCGCGGCGCGGCCCGCGCGGCCGGCGCCCGGCGAGGAGGCGCGGTGAGCGCCCCGCTCCTCGAGGTCGAGAAGCTCACGAAGCGCTTCGGCGGGCTCACCGCCAACGAGGACGTGAGCTTCACGATCCGGGAAGGGGAGATCGCCGGTCTCATCGGCCCGAACGGCGCGGGCAAGACGACGGTCTTCAACTCGCTCGCCGGCTTCTTCGCGCCGACCTCCGGCGCCATCCGCTTCCAGGGCGCGGAGATCGCCGGGCTTCCCCCCGAGGCGATCGCCGCGAAGGGGATCGCCCGGACCTTCCAGATCGTGCGGATCTTCAAGGGCATGACGGTGCTCGAGAACGTGATGGTCGGCGCGCTGCTGCGCCACCGGCACGTGGCGCGGGCCACCGAGCGCGCCGGCGACGCGCTGCGCTTCACGGGGCTGGAGCGGCGCGCCGCCGATCCCGCGGGCCGGCTCACCGTCGCGGAGCAGAAGCGCCTGGAGGTGGCGCGGGCGCTGGCCACCGAGCCCCGGGTCCTCCTGCTCGACGAGGTGATGGCCGGGCTCACCTCGTCGGAGGTGCAGGACGCCGTCGACATGGTCCGTCGCATCCAGGCCCGCGGCGTCGCCTGCGTGGTGGTGGAGCACGTGATGGAGGGCATCATGCCCATCGCCGATCGCATGCTGGTGCTGGAGCGCGGGCGGCTCATCGCCGACGGGCCGCCCAGGGCCATCGCGAACGACCCGGTGGTCATCGCCGCCTACCTGGGGGAGGAGTACCGTGCTCCGGGCGAGTAGCCTCCACGTGTCGTACGGGCGCGTGCCGGCGGTCCACGACGTGAGCCTCTCGCTCGACGAGGGGAGCATCGTCGCGGTGGTGGGGGCGAACGGCGCGGGGAAGTCCACCGTCCTGCGCGCCCTCGCAGGCCTGAACCGGATCGACGGCGGCGCCATCGAGCTGGACGGCCGGCGCATCGACGGGCTCCCCGCCCACGAGCGCGTGCCCCTCGGGATCTCGCTCGTGCCGGAGGGGCGCCGCCTCTTCCCGCGTCTCACGGTGCAGCGCAACCTCGAGCTGGGCGCCTTCACCCGGCGCGATCGCCGCGAGGTGAACGCCTCCCTCGAGCGCGCGCTGGAGCTGTTCCCCGTCCTCGCGGAGCGCAGGCAGCAGCTCGCCGGGACGCTCTCGGGAGGCGAGCAGCAGATGGTGGCGATCGCCCGCGGGCTCATGTCCCGCCCGCGGATCCTCCTGCTCGACGAGCCGTCCTGGGGCATCGCGCCGATCCTCGTGAATCGCATCTTCGAGACCATCGCCGCGGTCAATCGCACCGGCGTCGCGATCCTGCTCGTCGAGCAGAACGTGAAGCGGGCCCTCTCCATCGCCCACCGCGCCACGGTGATCCAGACCGGCCGCGTGGTGGCCGAGGGGACGGCCGAGGAGCTCCTCCGGAGCGACCTCGTGCGCCAGGCCTACCTCGGACTCTAGGATCCGGAGACCCGCACATGGACGAGAACCAGCCCCTGACGCCGGCCGAGCTGCGGAGGGCCTGCCGCGAAGGGCGGTGGGACCGGCCCACCGCCGGCCTCGCCGACGGCTTCGTGCAGGCGAACCTGATGGTCGTGCCGCGCGAGGCGGCCTTCGAGTTCCTGCTCTTCTGCCAGCGGAACCCGCGGCCCTGTCCGGTGATCGAGGTGGTCGAGGCGGGCAGCGTGGAGCCCCGCTGCGCACCGGGGGCCGACCTGCGCACCGACCTGCCGCGCTACCGGGTCTACCGCGACGGGAAGCTGGCCGAGGAGCGGACCGAGGTCTCCGCCCTGTGGCGCGACGACCTGGTCGCCTTCCTCATCGGCTGCAGCTTCTCGTTCGAGGAGGCGCTCGCCGCCGCGGGCGTCCCGCTGCGCCACGTCGAGGCGTGCAGCAACGTGCCCATGTACCGGACGTCGGTGCCCACCTCCCCCGCCGGCCGCTTCCGCGGCCCGCTCGTGGTGAGCATGCGCCCGATCCCCGCCGCCCAGGTTTCGCTGGCGGTGCAGGTCACCTCGCGGTTCGCGCGGGTCCATGGGGCGCCGATCCACGTCGGCGCGCCCGAGGCGCTGGGCATCGGCGATCTGTCGCGTCCGGACTGGGGCGACCCGGTGGAGATCCGCCCGGGCGAGCTCCCGGTCTTCTGGGCCTGCGGTGTGACCCCGCAGGCGGCGGCGCTCGCGAGCGGACTGCCGTTCTGCATCACCCACGCGCCCGGCCACATGTTCGTGACCGAGCTCGCCAACGCGGCGCTGGCGGCCGAGT
>CAWHDY010000019.1:0-12790 GCA_963828235.1 uncultured delta proteobacterium | reverse complement strand
GTCGACGCCGAGGGTGAGGTTCTCGAGGACCCGCACCTCGGTCGAGACCTGGTACGAGAACCCGCCGCCGCTCGTGGAGAGCTCGGCGAAGGAGTCGGAGCTCGGGCGAGGTCTGGATGCCCTGCTTCAGGTACTGGATGCCCTGGTAGTAGATGACGCCGCCGCCGACGCGGAGCCAGGGCATGACCTCGTAGCCGGCGTTGCCGTAGAAGCCCAGCATCCGCCGGTGGACCGTGATGATCCGGCCGCGGCCCTGCCAGTCCTCGTCCCACTCCACCTGGCCGCCGCCCGGCGTGCCCATGCCGAAGCCGAAGCCGAGGCCGCGGTCGGCGACCTTCGTTCCGTACGCGACGAACAGGGCGACCGGCGTGGTCGGCGCGAACTTGGTCTTGGAGGTGCCGGTGAGGGCGGGGTTGCCCGACGGGGCGGTCCACTTGGTGCTGATGCTCAGGACGGAGCCGCCGAGCGACAGGTTGAGCCCGTCGAGCTTCGAGAGCGCGGCGGGGTTCATGTAGGTCGCCGCGGCGTCCTGCTGGACGGCGACGGCGGAGTGCGAGAGCCCGAGGTCGCGCGGGTTGACGTTGATGACCTCGAACCCGCTCGCGAGGGCGAGGACGGGGCGACAGGACGAGAGCGGCGAGGAAGATCTTGCGCATGGCGTCACCTCGGGTGAGCGGGGCGGTCACTGCGATCTCGAAGGTCTGGATGGAGATGGCCTCGGTCACCGGAAAGGCCAGGCCGACGGCGGAGAGCGCGCTCCGGACCGGCTGCGAGTCGGCCGGCGGCAGGCCGGAGCCGGGGATCGACGGCAGCCAGCAGGAGCCCTCGACGAAGGCGCGCCTGCGGCGCGCCGAGCGCGGCGGCGCAGGCGGCCGCGCTCGGCACCTTGACCCAGTCGAGCGGGTTCGCGAGGACGCTCTGGAGCTTCGTGAGGTCGGTCACCTGCTGCGGGGTGAGGGTCGACGGCCGGGTCTCGGGGCTGCCGAGGTTCACGCCGTTCGAGATGAGGTAGATGGGCGAGCTCGCGGAGTCAGCGTCCTGCCCGTCGTTCGTCTTCACGCCGCTCGGCCCGCCGCGGACCGCCGCGACGTAGCGCTCCCCGGGCGCGTAGCCGGTCGAGGGGAACACCTGGAGCGCGCCGATCGCGGTCGCCACGACGGTGGGGTCGACGAGCGCGGGCGCGCCGGATCCGCTGACGCGGACGATGGCGACGGTCGTCGAGTTGACCGAGGCGGGGTCGATGAAGCTCCTCGCGGTGGTCGTCACGCCGTCGACGACGAGCTCGAACGGAACGTTGATCACGTTCAGCGCCTGCGGCGCGCCGCTCGGGAAGTCGCCCGCGTCGATGAAGCTGAAGAGCGCGGTGCGGGTCGCGCCCGCCGGGACGCGAGGGGGCCGCCTGGAGCACGAGGTCGTTCGGCGTCGGGAGCACGCGCTTCGTCGAGTCGAACGTCGCGCGCACGAACGTGCCGGACGCCACCTGCGTCACGTCTTCCGTGCAGGCCGCGGCGAGCAGGGCGACGAGCGGAGCGGCGATGATCCACTTCAGGCGAAAGGACATGAGGCCTCCTCGGGAAAGGTGACGCCAGGTGAAGTCGCCCCCGGCAGCCGTTCGAGGCAGCGTATCGCACCTTGGAGAGCGCGCGGCCAGGCGATCGAGAGGAGGCCCCTGCCGGGCCGGCGCGCATCGGCCGGCTGCGACAACTTCGCGGTGCGGCGGTGAACCCGGAGGGGTCACCCCTTCACGACGCCCATCGGCTCGAGGCGGGCGACGAGCCGCGAGATGCCGGCGTCGTGCATGACCGCGACGACCCGCGCGACGTCCTTGTAGGCGTCGCTCATCTCCTCCGCGAGCGTCTTCTTCCCGCGCGAGATGACCTCGATCCCGCGGGCGGCGAGCTCCTTCGCGATGGAGCGGCCCTTCCCGCGGCGGAGCGCCTCGCCGCGCGAGAGGAGGCGCCCGGCGCCGTGGCAGGAGCTCCCGAAGGTGTCCCGCATCGCCCGCTCGGTTCCGGCGAGGACGTAGGAGTAGCGACCCATGTCGCCCGGGATGAGCACCGGCTGGCCGACGGCGCGGTACGGGGCCGGCACCCGGGGATCGCCCGGGCCGAAGCAGCGGGTGGCGCCCTTGCGGTGGACGAGGACCTCCCGGCGGACGCCCTCGACGTCGTGCTCCTCGAGCTTCGCCACGTTGTGGCAGACGTCGTAGAGGAGCCGCGCGCCGAGGTCCCGCTCCGAGAGCCGCAGCGCGTGGAGGAGGGCGCGCACGGCGAGGCCGGTCATCACCTGCCGGTTCGCCCAGGCGAAGTTCGCCGCCGCCTGCATCGCGCCGAGGTAGCGGCGGCCCTCGTCCGAGTCGATCGGGGCGCACGCGAGCTGCCGGTCGGGGAGCGCCGCGTAGTCCGCTCCGAAGGACGCGAGGCGCGGCGTCAGCTCCGCCAGCGACTCGTCGCACACCTGGTACCCGAGCCCCCGCGAGCCCGAGTGGAGCTGGAGCGCGACGGTGCCGGGGAGGAGCCCGAACGTCTCCGCCGCCGCCTCGTCGTAGATCTCCGCGACCCGGTCGACCTCGATGAAGTGGTTCCCGCTCCCGAGCGTGCCGAGCTGGTCGGCGCCCCGGAGCCGCGCCCGCGCGCTCACCGCGGACGGATCCGCGCCGGGGAGGCGTCCCCCTTCCTCGCACCGCTCCGCGTCGTCCGACGCGGCGGCGTAGCCGTGCCGCACCGCCCACGCCGCGCCCTGCGACAGCACCTCGTCGAGCGCCGCGTCGGAGAGCCGGGGGATCGCGGCCGACGCGCCGACGCCGGTCGGGATGTCGCGGTACAGCTGCGCGGTCACCGCGTGCAGGCTCGCGCGCACCGTCTCCTCGTCGAGCCGGGTGGTCACGACGCGGACGCCGCAGTTGATGTCGTAGCCGACGCCGCCCGGGGAGACGGCGCCGTGCTCCGCGTCCACCGCCGCGACGCCGCCGATCGGGAACCCGTAGCCCCAGTGGATGTCGGGCATCGCGAGCGAGAAGCGGAGGATGCCGGGCAGGTGCGCGACGTTCGCGACCTGCTGGAGCGCCGGGTCGTCCGGCGCGGGCGGCCCGACGCTGTAGACGCGGCCGGGCACCTTCATCCGCCCCTCCCGCGGGATCTCCCACAGGTCCCCCTCGATCCGGCGCAGGTTCATCGGCTGAGCTCCCGCGTCTCGCATGCGATCCCCGTCCCTGGCCCGGCTCCAGCGTTCCTAGATGTCCAGCACCGCCTGCGCCACCCAGCCGTCGCCCTCCCGCTCGAGCCGCGCCGCGTGCCACGTGACCGCCTTCACGTCCGCGCCCTCCACGTGCCGGTCCGGGTCGTACCGGCCGAACAGCACGGTGACGTCCGCTCCGCGCTCGCTCGCCGAGTGCACCTCCACCTCGACCGGCACCTCCCGCGCGGTCGCGAGCCGGAAGAGGAGCTCGCGGAGCAGGGCGACGGCGGTCCCGGCGAGCCCCGGGCCGCCGGGGACGACGAGCCGCTCCTCGGCGAGCCTCGACGCGGGTGCGCCGCCGGTCACGAGGGTCGCGAACGCGAGCGCGAGGCGGCAGAGCGCCTCCTCGGCGGTCGAGCCGCGCACGCGGAGCCCGACGTCGGCGGTGTGGGCGAGATCCTCCCAGGCCTGTGGAGCCGCGAGGCGCACGGCGGGAGCTTAGTGCACATCCGCCGGCGCGCCGCGCTCCGCGAGCGGGACGATGTCCGCTCCCGAGATCCGCAGGAAGCGCACGACCAGGGCGGCCGCCACCGCGGAGAGGCCGAGCACGAAGCCCCACCAGAGCCCGGCGACGCCGCCGCCGAGGGTGAAGCCGAGCACGATCGCCGCGGGGAACCCGAGCGCCCAGTGGCCCGCGACGTTCGCGACGAACGTGAAGCGGGTCTCGCCGGCGCCCCGCAGGACCCCCGCGCCGACCGCCTGCACCCCGTCGGAGATCTGGAACACGGCGGCGATCCGGAGGAGGGGCACCGCCGCGGCGAGGACGGCGGGGTCGTCGGTCATGAGGCGCGCGACCGCGCCGGGGAACGCGAGGAGCAGGACCCCGCTCGCGGCCATGAACGCCGCCCCGGCCCCGAAGGCGGTCAGGCCCGCGCGGCGCGCGCCGACCCGGTCCCGGGCGCCGACGGCGCGCCCCACGCGGACGGACCCGGCGTTCCCGAGCCCGACCGCGGCCGTGAACGTGAGGCTCGCGATCGAGATCGCGAGCTGGTGCGCCGCGAGCGGCAGGGCGCCGAGCCGCGCGGCGAGGAAGCCGACGAGCGCGAAGATCCCGACCTCCGCGCCCATGTGCAGCCCCACCGGCAGGCCGACGCGCACCGCGCGGGCGAGCTCCGCCGGATCCGGCCGGCGGGGAGGCGGGGCGCCGTCGAGCGCGACCGCCGAGACGGCGCGGGCGAGGATCGCGAGCTGCAGGCCGCTGCAGAGCGTCGTCGCGAGGGCCGCGCCGGCCGCCCCCATCGCGGGGACCGCGCGGAGCGGCCCCGTCCACGCGGGCAGGGCGGAGCCGCCGAGGACGAGGAGGAGGTCCGCCGCGACGTTCACGACGTTCGCGGCGATCGTGGAGAGCACCATCGGCCGGGTGATCCCGAGCGACTGCAGATACGTGCGCGCGGCGAGCCAGGCGAGGAAGCAGGGGAGGCCCGGGAGGCGCCACAGGAGGTAGCGACCGGCCTCGCGCCCGATCTCCGGCGCGATCCCGAGGGGGACGAGGAGCGACGGGGCGACGACGAACGGCACCGCGAGGGCGGCGGAGAGCAGGGCGGCGAGCCAGACCCCTTGCCAGAGGAGCCGCCGCGCCCGTGCCGTGTCGCCCGCACCGACGGCCTGGGAGACCAGCGGGTCGAGGCCGTGCATCACCCCCATGCCGAAGACCGAGAGCGCCATGAACAGCGCGAGCCCGAGGCCGACGCCCGCGAGCGGCAGCGCCCCCGCCCGGCCGACCACGGCGGTGTCGACCACGCCCATGAGCGCCTGGCCGCCCTGCGCCACGGCGAGCGGTCCGGCGAGGGAGACCAGCTCGGCGAGCTCGCGGCGGAGGGGGGACGGGGGGCGGGACACGGCAGGCGAAGTTACCGTTCGCCGCGGCCGGATGCCTCCCGAACGGGATGCCCGTGCTCGGCCCGGACACCCCGAAGGCGCCCGAAACGGGGGTGCCCGGACGAGGCCGGAACCCTACAAAGCCGAGTCACGGCGGACGAATGCGTGTCGTCCCCGGTCCGGCCTCGACGCCCGGTCCGCAATCTGCTTACTTCGTGCGCCCTTTCGACCCCCCGATGTCCGACAACCCCCCCCCACCCCAGGCCGTTTCCGTACCGAGCGCGACGCCGCTCCCTGCGCCGACGCCGGTGCCGGTGTGAGCACCACCACGCGCTCCCCTCCGGAGCCGCGCTCGCGAAGCTCGCGCTCGGGGCGCTCGGCGTCGTCTACGGGGACATCGGGACGAGCCCGCTGTACGCGCTCCGCGAGTGCTTCTCCGGGACGCACTCGGTCCCGGCGACCCACGAGAACGTGCTGGGGATCCTCTCGCTCGTCTTCTGGGCGATGACCTTCGTCGTCACGGTGAAGTACCTGTGGTTCGTCATGCGCGCGGACAACCGCGGCGAGGGGGGGATCCTCGCGCTCATGGCGCTCGTCGGCCGACACGGCACCGCCAGGAAATCCCGCGGCGCGCTGCTCCTCGTCGGGCTCTTCGGGGCGGCGCTCCTCTACGGCGACGGGGTCATCACCCCCGCCATCTCGGTGCTCGGCGCGCTCGAGGGCGTCACGGTGGCCGCGCCGGCGTTCCACTACGCGGTGGTCCCCGCGTCGGTGGCGATCCTGGTGCTGCTGTTCCTGTTCCAGAAGCGGGGGACGGCGACGGTCGGCGCGGTGTTCGGCCCGGTGATGCTCGTGTGGTTCGTCGCGATCGCCGTCCTGGGCGCCCGCGGGATCCTGCTCGATCCCGCCGTGCTCGGCGCGCTGAGCCCCGTGCACGCCGCCACGTTCTTCGTCCGGAACGGCGGGCACGGGTTCCTCGTGCTCGGCGCCGTCGTCCTCGTCATCACCGGCGGCGAGGCGCTGTACGCCGACATGGGCCACTTCGGCAGGCGTCCCATCCGGGTGGCCTGGCTCGCCGTCGCGATGCCGGCGCTCCTCCTCAACTACCTGGGGCAGGGCGCGCTCCTGCTGCACGATCCGTCGGCCGCCCGGAACCCCTTCTACCTGCTCGCGCCGGAGTGGGCCCTCTACCCCATGATCGGGATCGCGACCGCCGCGGCGATCGTCGCGTCGCAGGCCCTCATCTCCGGCGCCTATTCGCTCACCCGGCAGGCGGTGCAGCTCGGGTACTCGCCGCGCGTCACGATCCGGCACACGTCGTCCCGCGAGATCGGGCAGATCTACCTCCCGGAGGTGAACTGGGCCCTCGCGGTCGGGACCGTCGCGCTCGTGCTCGGGTTCCAGTCCTCGTCCCGCCTCGCCTCCGCGTACGGCATCGCGGTGACGGGCACGATGACGATCACGACCTTCCTGTTCTACCGGGTCGCGCGGGACGTCTGGCGCTGGCCGCGCTGGCGGGCCGCGATGCTCACCGCCGCGTTCCTCGTGGTGGACCTCGCCTTCCTCGGCGCGAACGTCGTCAAGGTCGAGGAGGGCGGCTGGTTCCCGATCGCGACGGCGGCGGCGATCTTCGTCCTGCTCTCCACCTGGAAGCGGGGGCGCGACGCGCTCGCCGAGATGCTCAGGAGCTCGGGGCTCCCGCTCGACCTCTTCCTCGGCGAGATCGCCCGGAAGTCTCCGCTGCGCGTCCCCGGGACCGCCGTCTTCCTGACCGGCAACCCCGGGACGGTGTCGCCGGTCCTCCTGCACCACCTGAAGCACATCAAGGTGCTGCACGAGCGGGTCATCCTCACCTCGCTCCTCACCGAGGAGGTGCCGACCATCGCGCCCGAGCACCGGGTGCAGGTCCGCGATCTCGGGTGCGGGTTCTTCCAGGTGGTGGCACGTTACGGGTTCATGGAGACCCCCGACGTCCCCGCGCTGCTCGCGTCGCTCCCGTCGCTCCGTGGTCCCGGCCCCAAGCTCGAGCTCAAGCCGATGGAGACGACCTACTTCCTCGGCCGCGAGACCCTCCTCGCCACGGGGCCGGCGAAGCTCGCCACCTGGCGGAAGCGGCTCTTCATCGTGATGGCCCGGAACGCGCAGACCGCGAGCGCGTTCTTCGGGCTTCCGCCCAACCGCGTCGTCGAGATGGGCGCGCAGATCGAGCTCTGACGTGGGCGACGGCGCGCTACCGGAGCCCCCGAACGCGGCCGCCACGGCGGGCCCCGTCGCGACTCCCGCGCCGCACGCCCCCGGGGGCGATCGCCCCCCGACCGGCAAGGCGCTGCTCGGGCTGTCGCTCGGCGCGCTCGGGGTCGTCTACGGCGACATCGGCACGAGCCCGCTGTACGCGCTCAAGGAGTGCTTCGGCGGGACCCACTCCGTCGCGCCGACGCCGGAGAACGTGCTCGGGGTCCTCTCCCTCGTCTTCTGGGCGATGACCTTCGTGGTCACGTTCAAGTACCTGCTGTTCGTCATGCGCGCCGACAACCGCGGGCAGGGCGGGATCCTCGCGCTGATGGCGCTGGTCGGCCAGAAGGACATCTCGAAGAAGGGCCGGTCCGCGCTGCTCCTGCTCGGGCTCTTCGGCGCCGCGCTCCTGTACGGCGACGGGGTCATCACGCCGGCCATCTCCGTGCTCGGCGCCGTCGAGGGCGCTCGCGGTCGCCGCCCCGACGCTCGCGCACCTCGTCGTCCCGCTCGCGGTCGCGATCCTCGTCCTGCTGTTCGCGTTCCAGCGGCGGGGGACCGGCGCCGTCGGCAAGATCTTCGGGCCCGTGATGGTCGTCTGGTTCGTCGCGATCGCCGCGCTCGGGTTGCGGGGGATCGTCCTGGAGCCCGCCGTGCTCGGGGCGGTTCACCCCGCGCACGCCGCGGCGTTCTTCGCCCGGAACCGCGGTCACGGGTTCCTCGTCCTCGGCGCGGTGGTGCTGGTCATCACCGGAGGCGAGGCCCTCTACGCGGACATGGGCCACTTCGGGAAGCGCCCGATCCGCCTCGCCTGGCTCGCCTTCGCGATGCCCGCCATCGCTGCTCAACTACTTCGGGCAGGGGGCGCTCGTGCTGCGTGACCCCTCCACGCGCGGAGCCCGTTCTACCTGCTCGCGCCGGAGTGGGCGCACTTCCCCCTCATCGCGATCGCGACCGCGGCGGCGATCGTCGCGAGCCAGGCGATGATCTCGGGCGCGTTCTCGCTCACGAACCAGGCGGTGCAGCTCGGCTACTGTCCGCGCGTCACGATCCGGCACACGTCCTCCCGCCAGATCGGGCAGATCTACGTGCCGGAGGTGAACGCGCTGATGGGCGTGGCGTGCATCGCGCTCGTGCTCGCGTTCCACTCGTCCTCGAACCTCGCGTCCGCTTACGGGGTCGCGGTCACGAGCGACATGACGATCACCACGCTCCTGTTCCACCGCGTGGTCCGCGATCACTGGGGCTGGTCGCGGATCGCCGCGTGGCCGCTCACCGTCCTGCTGCTCGTGGTCGACCTCTCCTTCTTCTCCGCCAACGTGGTGAAGGTCGCGGACGGGGGCTGGATCCCGCTGGCCGCGGCGGTGATCGTGTTCACGCTCCTCTCGACGTGGAAGCGCGGCCGGCTCGCCCTCGCGGCGATGCTGAGGGAGGCGGGCCTGCCGCTGGAGCTGTTCCTCTCGGAGATCGCGCGCAAGAAGCCGTACCGGGTCCCCGGGACCGCGGTCTTCATGACGTCGAGCATCGGGATGGCGCCGCCGGTGATGCTCCACCACCTGAAGCACAACCAGATCCTCCACGAGCGGGTGGTGCTCGTGTCCATCCTGACCGAGGAGGTCCCGTTCGTCGCTCCGCGCGATCGCGTCGAGAGCTGGGCGCTCGGCAGCGGGTTCTTCCAGGTCGTCGCCCGCTACGGGTTCATGGAGACGCCCGAGGTCCCGGCGCTCCTCGCGCTGCTCCCCGCGCAGCGCGCGCCGCACGTCCCGCTCGAGCTGAAGCAGATGGAGACGACGTACTACCTCGGCCGCGAGACCCTCCTCCCCACCGGCCCGGCGCCGCTGGCGACCTGGCGGAAGCGGCTCTTCATCGTGATGTCGCGCAACGCCCAGACCGCGAGCAGCTTCTTCGGCCTCCCGCCGAACCGGGTCGTCGAGATGGGCGCGCAGATCCAGCTCTGACGGGACGGTGAACGTGGACGCAGGCGGGCCCGGCGCGGCCACCCCACTCCGCTGGCCACGCGCGCTCCGCTCGCTCGGGCGGCGCGACCTCCGGCTCTTCTTCGCCGGGCAGGCGATCTCGCTCGCCGGGACCTGGATGCAGAGCGTCGCCCAGGCCTGGCTCGTCTGGCGGCTCACCCGCTCGTCCGAGCTGCTCGGCGTCGTGAACTTCCTCGGCCAGGTGCCGGTCTTCCTCTTCGGGATCTGGGCGGGCTCCCTCGCCGACCGTCTGCCCCGCCGCCGCCTCGTCCTCGCCACGCAGGCGAACGCGATCGTGCAGGCGACGCTCCTGGCCGTGCTCACCCTGACCGGCACGGTCCGGCCCTGGCACGTGCTCGTGCTCGCCGGGATGCTCGGGCTCACCTACGCCTTCGAGATCCCCGCGCGGCAGGCGCTCCTCGCGGACCTCGCGGGCGAGGACATGTCGAACGCCATCGCGCTCAACTCGTCGATCGTGAACGCCGCCCGCGTCGTGGGCCCCGCGCTGGCGGGGCTCGTCGTGGCCTCGGTGGGCGAGGGGTGGGCGTTCGCGCTCAACGCGGCCTCCTTCCTCGGCACGTACTACGCGCTGCTCGTGATGAAGCCGCCGGTCCAGCCGCCCGCCAGGAGCGGCCGCGGCGCCCACGTGCTCGAGGGGCTCGCGTACGCCGGCCGGACCGCGCACGTGCGCGCGCTGCTCGCGCTCCTCGCGGTGTCGAGCTTCTTCGCGATCCCGTACCAGACGCTCCTCCCGGTCCTCTCCTCGGAGGTGCTCGGCGGCGGGGCGAAGCTCTACGGGACGCTGCTCGCCTGCGCCGGCTGCGGCGCCCTGGCGGGCGCGATCGGCCTCCTCCTCCGCAAGGGGCTCGCGGGGCTCGGGCGCCGGGTCGCGCTCGGGGCGACGCTGCTCGGGGCGGGGGTCGTCGCGCTCGCGTTCTCGCGGAGCGTCGTCGTGTCCGCGCTCGCGCTCGCCGTGATCGGGTTCGGGTTCATCACGCAGATGGCGGGCACGATGACCCTGCTCCAGGGGCTCGCGCCGGTCCACATGCGAGGGCGCGTGATGGGCCTCTTCTCGACGCTCTTCGTCGGCGTCTCGCCGTTCGGCGCGCTGGTCGCCGGGTTCGCGGCGAGCCGCCTCGGCCCGACCTCGACGCTCGTCACGGGCGGCGGCGTGGTGGTCGCGGCGAGCCTCGCCTTCCACGTCGCGCTCCCGCGGCTCCGCAAGGTGGTGCTCGCCGAGCACCCGACCCTCTTCCCGCCCGCCTCGAGCTGAGGAATGACCCGCCCCGCCCGTTCGCCGTGGCTCGCCTTCTCGGTCGTCGCCGTCGGGACGTTCATGGCGACGCTCGACGGGAACATCGTCAACGTCGCGCTGCCGACGATCGGCCGCGAGCTCGGCGCCCCGGTCGCCCGGCTGCAGTGGATCGTGAACGGGTACGTCCTCGCCATCACGGCGACGCTGATCCTCCTCGGCCGGCTCGGGGATCGCCTCGGGCACCGCGCCCTGTACGCAGGCGGGCTCGTCCTCTTCACCCTCGGGTCCGCCCTCTGCGGGCTGGCGCCGGGGCTCGGCGCCCTCGTCGCGGCGCGCGTCCTCCAGGCGCTCGGCGCGAGCGCGATGATGGCGATCGGCCCGGCCGTCGTGACCGCCTCCTTCCCGGCGAGCCAGCGCGGGCGCGCGCTGGGCGCGGTCGGGACCGTCGTCGCGATCGGCCTCACCGCCGGTCCGCCGCTCGGGGGGCTCATCGTGTCGAGCCTCTCCTGGCGCTGGGTGTTCCTCGTGAACCTGCCGGTCGGGCTCGCCGGCGCCCTGTGGGCGCTCCGGACCCTCCCGCGCGGCGGCGGCGCCGCGGGCGGCCCGCTGCTCGACCTCTCCGTCTTCCGCGACGCGGTGTTCTCGTGGGGGCTCCTCGCCGGCTTCCTCTCGTACGCCGCGATGTTCACGCAGACGCTCCTCACCCCGTTCCTGCTGGCGCGCGTCCTGGGCCTCTCCACCGGCACGCTCGGGATCGTCCTCGTCTCGGTGCCGGTCGCGCTCTCGGTCTCGTCGCCGCTCTCCGGGTGGATGGCGGACCGGTTCGGCGGCCGCTTCCTCCCGATCGCCGGGATGGCGATCCTCGCGGTCGCGCTCGTCCTCCTCTCGTCCGCGGGCCCGTCGGACGCGGTCCTGTCCGTGGCGGCGCGGCTCGCCCTCGCCGGCGTCGGGATGGGGCTCTTCCAGTCGCCGAACAACGCGGCCGTCATGTCGGCGCTGCCTCGCGAGCGGCTCGGCTCCGGGGGTGGCCTCCTCGCGACCGCCCGGAACGGCGGCATGGCGACCGGCATCGGGATCGCGGGCGCGATCGTCGCGCTCCGCTCCGCGCCGGCCGCCGCGGACGGCGGGTTCCTGGCGGGCTGGGCGCTCGCGCTCCTCGCGGGCGCCGCCCTGGCGGTCGCCGCCGCCGCCGCGTCGCTCGCCGCCGCCCGGCACCTCGGCGCGGGGCCGCCCGCGCCGCGCCGCGAGCATCTGGACGGGGGTTCAGGGTCTGCTACGATGCGCCCGTGATCGTCCTCGGCATCGACCCCGGCTCGCAGCGGTGCGGCTTCGGCGTCGTCGCGCGGGAGGGCGGTCGGCTCCGGGTGATCGAGTCCGGCGTCCTCGTCCCCGGCGAGCACCCGCTCCCGGAGCGGCTCGCGGCGATCCTCGAGGGGCTCGACGAGGTGATCGGGCGCGCCCGGCCGGCCGAGGTGTCGATCGAGCACGTCTTCGCGGGCGTGTCGCCGCGCTCCGCGCTCGTCCTCGGTCAGGCGCGAGGCGTCGCGCTCGCGGCCGCCGCACGCGCGGGGTTGCCGGTGTTCGAGTACCAGCCGTCGGAGGTGAAGCTCGCCTTCACCGGGAGCGGGCGCGCGTCGAAGGACCAGATGATCCGCACCGCCCGGACGCTGCTCGGGATCGAGGCGGAGCTCGCCGACGAGGCGGACGCCGTCGCGCTCGCCGTGTGCCACCTCGCGCGCCGCGCGGCGCGCCTCGCCCTCGTCGGCGCCCGTCCCGCGGCCGCGCTCTCCCGGCTCCGCCCCGCGCGCCGCGATCACCGGACCGCCCCGTGATCGCGCGCCTCTCGGGGACGGTCGCGGAGAAGGGCGCAGACCACGCGGTGCTCGACGTGGCCGGCGTGGGCTACCTCGTCCACCTCTCGGCCGTCTCGCTCGCGAGCCTCCCGCCGCAGGGCCAGCCGGCGACGCTGCGGACGTTCACGAACGTCCGCCAGGACGCGATCGAGCTGTTCGGCTTCGCGACCGAGGACGAGGAGGCGGTGTTCCGCGCCCTCATCGAGGTGAAGGGCGTCGGGCCGCGGGCCGCCCAGAACATCCTGTCCGGCGTCGAGGCGAAGGAGCTCGCGGCGGCCGTCGCGCAGGGGGATCTCGCGCGGCTCACGAAGGTCCCGGGCGTCGGCAAGAAGACCGCCGAGCGCCTCGTGGTCGAGCTCCGGGAGAAGCTCGGCGTCCTCGTCCGGGCGGCGGGGCCGGCGCGCGGCGCCGCCGGCGAC
>CAWHDY010000018.1:0-55853 GCA_963828235.1 uncultured delta proteobacterium | reverse complement strand
GGGCAGAGCGCCGATGTCGAGCTCGCATTTTCGGTCGGCAGTCGTACGATGAGCGACATGCCATTCGTCCCGCGCGTGGTGCGGACTCTCGTCCTGATTGTCTCGATCACCGGTTGTGCCCCCGCCAAGACGGTGAGCTCGGCCATCGAGCCGAACACGGCGCTCGTCTATGCCTACGTGGACCTCGGCAAGTCCCCTTCGAGCTGGCAGCAGGCCACCATTCTCTGCAGGGACAAGAACGGCAAGGAGGGCTGGTGGCGGGCCATGAGGATCGACGGCTCGCTCTTCTACGTCGAGAACGTTCCGATGGGAACGTGCTGGATGCCCGCAGCCTTGGCAGTCGTCGCCCTCAGGGGCGACTACCACTACGACCTCGGCAAGACCGCCGAGACGAATCCCACGACGACCCGGGTCACTCGCCCGGGAGCGGTCTTCATGGGCGCGTACCGTTTCGAGCCGAAGGGGGGCGATTCCTTCGGCCTCACGCCCATCAGGTCGCCTTCCGAGAAGGAGGTCCTGAACAAGCTTCGCGCCCGAACCGACGGCACTCCCTGGGATCGCGTCGTCGCAGAGCGTCTTCGAAGACTTTGAGGACGACTCGGTCCTCAGCTCACCGCTCTCTTCACGAGCGCGCCGATCCTTGCCTCTGCGGCGGCGGTCAACTCCTTCAGCGCGAAGGAGGTCGGCCACATGGCGCCTTCGTCGAGGTTCGCCTTGTCGCTGAAGCCGAACGTCGCGTACCTCGTCTTGAACTTCTGCGCGCTCTGGAAGAAGCAGACGACATCGCCGTCCATGGCATAGGCGGGCATTCCGTACCAGGTTCTCGGCGAGATGCCTGGCGCGCTGGCTTTGATGAGGGCATGGAGCCGCCCTGCCATGTCGCGATCCCGTTCTGGCATCTCGGCGATCTTCGCGAGCACGTCGGCCTCCCCGTCCCCGTCGCCGGCCCGCGAGCCGCGGCGCGCGGCCGCCTTCAGCTCTTGGGCGCGCTCCTTCATCGCGACTCGTTCCTCGTCCGTGAATCCCTTGGACGCCTTGCCGGTGGTTCCCTTGGCGGGCTGCTGCGTGCCCGTCCTCGAATGTTTCCGTTCAGCCATTGCGAAGCTCCTCCGTGCGCCGAACGGCATGGTCGATCGGGTCGACGGCCGTGAGGAGCCGCCCGCGCCTCACTTCCCGTCCTGGATCAGCGCCAGGATGTTCCCCTCGGTGTCCTTGAACCACGCCGCCTTGCCGCCCACGCCTTCGTGGATGCCGTCGCGGAAGATCATGCCGGGCAGGTCGTAGCGCTCGAACTTCACGCCGCGCGCCTTCAGCTCGGCGACCTCGCGCTCGATGTCGTGGACCAGCCAGAACGCCTGACTCGCCTGGTTGGTCCCGGCGTTCGAGGTCGGGTACAGGAACGCGCCGGTGTGTTGGGCGAACTCGTAGACCACGCCGCCCGCGTTCTCCTCCTTCGGCCGCAGGCCGATCTTCTGCTCGTAGAACGACCGCGCGCGGGACACGTCCCTGGCGGGCAGGTAGGCATATATGGGGCAACTCTCGAGCATGGGGTGATCCTCCGCCCCTACCCTAAGGCCGCCCGCGACGTCGTGCGCCGCGGCCCCCGCGCCCGCACAGTTCCTCGACCCGAACCGTCCTGATCGGCCGACGACCGCAACCTCTCTCGTCCCCTCGCCAAAGCCTTCTCCGCGCGCACGCCGAGGTTGCGCTCCGACCCTCGATGCCCGGACTCAACGGAAGTGGTCCGCCGTGAGCGTACCGGCGCAAGACCGGGGATGACCCGCTTTCGCTCGTGGCCCGGAGCCCGCTCCAGCGAAGGACGAGCGACCCGGACGATCACCGCGGGCGGAAGCGCGAGACGGTCCAGCGCGTCACGTCCTCCTCCGGCTCGTCGCCCACCATGGGCGTGAGGGGCAGGGCGAGGTTCGTGACGTACATCCAGCCGTCCGCCGCCACCAGGCTTGCGGGGAACAGCAGGCCCCGCGGGGCGCCGTCTCCGCGGATCCCCTCGAACGAGCCCGCGCGGGCGACCGGACGGCCGCGCCCGTCCAGCGCCACGATCTCATCCGCCTGATTGGCGGCCACCCACAGGCGCCCGTGATCGAAGAGCAGCCCGTCCGCGCCCGGCAGGCTGATCGAGAACGGCGAGATCGCGGGCGGCGTGGTGGCGATGGTCATGGCGAGCACGCGATGGTCCCCGGTGTTGGCGATGTAGAGGACTTGCTCGTCGGGGCTCAGCGCGAGGCCGTTCGCGCCGAAGGGCGGCGTTCCGGCCGTCGCGAGCAGCGGGTCATGCGAGACGACGTCCACTGCGCACGGCGTCGCGCAGGTGGCGGCGCTCGCGATCCGGTAGATCGCGCCCTGGAAGGAGTCGGAGACGTACAGGTTGCCCGAGCGGTCGAACACCATCGCGTTCGGCGCCGGGAAGCCGCTCGAACCGAAGGTCACGGTGTCCTGGCTGCCGTCGGGGTTGGACTCGGCGCGCGATCCCGGGGACCCGATCGACGGGAATCCGGCCACCGTCTCCACCGGCGTGGTCGAGTCGAAGTCGGCCGGTAGCCGCTCCAGGCTGGAGGTTCCGAAATTGAGGACGTACACGTGGCCGCGCGCGAACCCGAGGCCGAGCAGTGGGGTCCCGCCGAAGTCCCGGATCGCCTCGATCCGACCGTTCCGCCCGATGCGAACGAGCTTGTTCGTCTCGGGCCCGAAGTCGAAGGTGCCCACGAAGACGTCGCCGGTCGCCGGGTCGGCGGCGATCCCCTCGGGGAACCGGACGTCCGGCTGGAAGCGTCGCAAACGTCTCGACGGGGATCGTGGTGGGCCGCTCGCTGCCGAGCGATGGTCCGGCGCGCAGGGCCAGCGCGGAGACGACGGCAACACGGGCGAGAATCGAGCTCCTCATGGCGCTTCCTCCAGGCGGTCGGTCCGGACCGCGCCGGTTCCCTAGCAGGCCGACTGCAGCCGGAGCGCGCCCGTTCGGGGAGTGGGCGAGTGGAGTCCCCCGTCGGGCGTGATCTGATCGGAGCGCGCGCCGCGCGGTCGCTGGCGAGGTGGTCGCCTGACGCGTTTGAGTATAGGAGATGGGAGCGGAGGCCTCGGTGGCGCGGAACGTCATCCTGAAGGTGCGCGACGGCGATCCTGCCTGCGATAGGGCGCGGGAGTTCGTCACGCGGATGGCCACGGAGCTCGGCCTCGAGCTCGACGTGCGATCGCTCGGTCCCTCATCGGACGAACCGCTCCCGCAGATCCTGCTCTGGGACGAGACGCGGTTCGATCGCGTCGCCGACGAGGCCACGCTCCGCGACTCCATCACCGCGAAGATCTGGTCCGAGGACGCCGCGGCGGGGGCGGAAGGGATCGAGCAGAGTGCGCAGTTCGCGCGGGAGGAGGCCGAGCGCAGCGCCGAGCGGAAGCGCTTCGCGAAGACGCGGGTGCGGAGGAAGCCGCGGGTGGTGAGAGAGCCGCCCGACGCGGCGCCGGCCGCGTCTCCAGAGGACGCGCCGCCGTCACGGGGAGGGCATTCCGGAGCGGTCCGAGCGCGAGGGAGGCGCGAGGGTCTCCGCGCCACACCCGCATCCCCCGGTGCTGCTGCGCGGGGGCAGGCGAGGTCGCTGGGACCTCGCGGCGCGCATCGCGCGCAAGATCCGCTCCGGCGGCGTCCCCGTCGCCCTCGTCACCTTGTTCTTCGTCGCAGCCGTCGTCCTCGGCGGCCGGGAGTCGCCCGAAGGCGACCCGGCTCCGCGCGGCGAGGTGCTCGCGGCAGAGGCCCCCCGTCTCGACCTCCCGACGCTCGACGGGTTCCGGTTCGATCTCGCGCGCGAGCGTGGCCGCGCCGTGCTCCTCGTCCTCTTCGACGCCCGCAAGCCCGACCGGAACGGCCTCGTCGCGCTCGCGGCGGAGGCGGAGAAGGTCATGGAACGTTCGCGGGGAGGCACGCGCGTGGTCGCGATCGGCGTGGGGCTCGGGGTCGCGGAGCTCCAGGCCGCGCTCCGCGACGTGCCCTTCGCGCTCACGGTCGCCGCCGACGCCGACGGGCGCACGACGAACACCTTTGCGGCGAGAGCGGGCCACGGGGCGGGGTGGTGGCTGGTCGACCGCACGGGGCGCGTGGTCGGGCGCGGTGGGCAGCCGGGGCCCGATGCGTTCGCGGCGCTCCTCGCCAACGCAGGCGGCGCTGGTGCCAGGCCTTGAGCCGACGGGGCGTCACGCGACCCCCTCGAGGAAGGCGCGAATGGCTTCGTTGACGATCTCGGGATGTGTGACCGGCCCCATGTGACCTAGCCCCTCGAACCGCACGACCTCCGCACGTGGCAGTGCGCGTGTCAGCAGCCTCGCCACGCCCAGCGAGGATGGCGGCGAGTCCGTTCCCATCATGAACAACACGGGGACGTCGAGCTGCGAGAACGCCTCGAGGGGAGTGGACTCCGCGAACAACGCGTTTCCCCATTCGCCGATGTTGGTGATGGAGGCGACGACGGGGTCCTTGCGCGGTTGCGGCATTCGATCCCACGCGCCAGGACCCATCCAGTAGTCGATGAAGCGCCGGGCTGCGCTCGCCGGATCCTGGTTCTCGAGCGCAACGATCCCGTCGGCGACGGCGGCGCGGATACCGTCCGCGTCGTTCGGCGGCCGCGACTCGGCGTCGAGCAGGGCGAACAGCACGGGCTCGTACAATGCGAGTGCGCGAATCCTCTCGGGCCGCTTCACCGCCGCAATGAGCGCCACTGCGGCGCCATAGGAATGCGCGACCAGCGAGAAGGGCTCCCCGGCCCGCGCAAACACCGGTTCGAGCAGCTCGACCTCGTCGCTCAGGGAGAGCGGACGCTCCGCCGGCCACGGGGGGCTCTTGCCCGAACCGTACGAATCTGCGGCGAGCACATGGTGACTTCGTCCGAGGATCTCCGTCAGCGCGCGCCATTGGGTCGAGCTGCTGGCGTTTGCGTGAAGGCAGACGACGCCCTGGCCTGAGCCGACCTCGCGGAAGAATGGAGCGAGAGGCTGCATTCGAGCTCCCGTCAGCTTGCGGTCCACGACACCACGCGTCCCGCGGTCGCGGGACCGGACTCGCCCGCACGATGCCTCCGGAGTCACTCGTGCGCCGCTTCCTCGAGGGGCGTGAACAGGCTCTCGCATCGCGGTCGGGCCATCGCCGTCGCTCCGGGTGACGGTCGGTGCGTTGGTCGTACGGCAGGCGCGTGCCTGATCGGAGTGCAAGGCATTGCGGGAGCCGAGGACCGTCGACAGGTCCAGATCGAGGACCTGGACGGGAATCCCATCGAGCTCTTCGAGCCTGCTCGATAGCCGGCGCCCGTCTCCCCCACGTCTCCCCGCTCTCTCACCCGCTCTGGTGACGGCAGGGGTCGTCATCGGCCCATGTTGACAACGTACACATCTTTTGGCAAGGTACGCCCGTCGCATGTCAACGACGTTCACATCCAACACGCACCGACCGCCGGCGCCACCTCCAGGGCCCGGCAAGCAAGGAGGAGTCCCGTGAGAAACACGCGCGTCATTGCCACCCGCTACGGCGGACCGGAGGTGCTTCGAGTCGCCGACGAGGAGTGCCCCGAGCCGAAGGCGGGTGAAGTGCGGGTGAGAGTGCTGGCCGCAGGCGTCGCGTTGCCCGACGTCATGGCGCGCGAGGGCGTTCACCCCGAAACGCCCCCGGTGCCGTTCACGCCGGGGTGGGATCTGGTCGGCGTGGTGGATCAGGTCGGCACCGGCGTCTCTGGCATCGAGCCGGGCCAGACCGTCGCGGCGATGCCGATCAGAGGTGCCTACGCCGAGTTCGTCTGCCTGCCCCAGCAGGAAGTGGTTCCGGTGCCACCTGGGCTGGATGCCGGCGAGGCGGTCTGCCTCGTGCTGAACTACATCACCGCGTATCAGATGCTGCATCGCTCGGCCCGCGTCGAGCCGGGCCAGCGCGTGCTGATCCACGGCGCGGCCGGCGGGGTCGGCACGGCGCTCCTGCAGCTCGGGCGCCTCGCCGGGCTGGAGATGTACGGCACCTGTTCATCGAGAGGGGCGCCGGTCGTCTCCGATCTGGGCGGCGTTCCGATCGACTACCGGCATCAGGACTTCGTGGACGAGATTCACCGCCTCACGGGCGACGGCGTGGACGTCGTCTTCGACCACATCGGTGGCGCACACCTCTGGCATTCCCGCAGGGCACTCCGTCCTGGCGGGCGGGTGGTGGGCTACGGCGCCATCAGCTCGATTCGTGGGGAGGGGTTGAGCTCGACGCGTCCAGGCCGCCGTCAACGCTTTCGCGGATTCGCCAGCTTCGCGCTGTACATCGTCGGTGGCTGGCTTCTCCCGGGCCGCAAGCGGGTGGTCCCCTACAGCATCCAGACGCTCAAGCGGGTGAAGCCGGCGTGGTTTCGGCAGGACTTGACCGCTCTGCTCGACCTCCTTCAGCAGCAGAAGATCAAGCCGCTCGTCGCGCAGCGCTTTCCCCTCACCGAGGCAAGACAAGCCCACGAGCTGCTGGGGAACGGAGGCGTGACCGGGAAGTTCGTGCTCGTGCCCGGCGGGTCTTCGCGCTGGTCGGGGATGGCAGCCGCGTCCGCGCCGTAACCATCGCGCGCGGGGCGCATCTCCTCCACGGCGGCAACGACGCCGTCGAAGAAGGAGCACCATGACCTCGACCCGCATCCCCGACCCATCGACGCCTCTCGAGCGCGGACGCTCGGGACACCCCGCCCCCCGATCCCTGCATCGGCGGCTCCGCACCGGCCTGCTCTGCCTCGTCATGGGAGCGGTCGCTGCCTGCGGCGACAACGCTCCGGCCCCCGCCTCTCCCCCGACGAGCAGCGACGACACGGTCGCGCAGGGGCAGCGGATCTTCAGGTTCGACACGTTCGGTGACGAGACCAAGTGGACGGACACCCTTCGCATGCACGAGGCGATCGCCACCGTCGACCCGACGACCGCGCTGGCCGTCGGGCTCAAGGTGGACGCCGAGGCCCTCCCGTCGACGGTGGTGTCGGGGATACAGGACGGCAGCATCAGCCTCACCGATCCCGCGCACGACGCTGGCGCTGCTCGAGCTCGGCGCCGTCGTCGGCGTGAAGGGCACGGTCGAGCGCGTCGGCGGCAAGGCCACGCTGACGCGCCTCGGGATCACCTGCGCGCTGTGCCATTCGACCGTCGACGACTCCTTCGCACACGGCGTCGGCAAGCGCCTCGACGGCTGGCCCAACCGCGACCTCGACGTCGGCGCCATCGTCGCGCTGTCGCCGGTGCTCGACGACGCGACCAAGGCGGTCTTCAGCTCCTGGGGTCCGGGGAAGTACGATCCCCGCTTCAACCTCGACGGGAAGAACGCACCGTCCGTGATCCCGCCCGCCTACGGTCTGGCCGGGATCCATCGCATCACCGTGACCGGGGACGGCGACGACATCGCCTACTGGAACCGCTACGTCGCCGTGACCCAGATGGGCGGACACGGCACGTTCTCCGAACCGCGAACGGGCGTGAACGTCACGAACGGGACCGACGACCAGGTCAGCGGCAAGCTGCCGGCGCTGCAGGCGTACCAGCTCACCCTCGCGGCGCCGACGCCGCCCGCGGGCAGCTTCGACGCGGCGGCCGCCGCCCGCGGGCAGGGGCTCTTCGCCGGAAAGGCTGCCTGCGCCACCTGCCACAGCGGCCCCGAGCTCACCGACGCCAACACGCGGCTGCACCCGGTCAGCGACTCGATGGCCGAGCCGGAGACTCCCAGCTACGCGTCCCGCAGCGCGACGAAGCTGTACCGCACCTCGCCGCTCAAGGGCGTCTGGCAGCACCCGCCGTACTTCCACGACGGCTCGGCCGCGACGCTCGACGACGTCGTGAACGCGTACGACTCGCGGCGTTCCCTGGGTCTCACCGCGCAGGAGAAGGCCGACCTGGTTCAGTACCTGAAGTCGCTCTGATCGAGCCGGCCACCTCGCGGCGGCGTCGGGCTCGGAACGCCGGCCGGATCCCACCCGGGATCCCTGCACTTTCGTGGCTGATCCGATACAGAGGAGCTCATGGCCCAGCACGACGCCGCCGCGATCCTCGCCCCCTACGCAGCAGAACGCCCATGACCGTCCACTGGCTTCGAGCCCTCTCGTCGCTCGCGCTCGCGCTCGCCGTTCTCCTGCTGCTCGGACCCAGCGCTACGGTCGGTGCGCCCGCCGCCCGCAAGAGCGGCACCGTCAAGCTCACCCTCACCGGTGCCAGGTCCGCGACCGGCACGTATCCGGCGATCTGCGGTCCGTACTTCATGATGGACGCACCCGGGATCGCGAAGGCGGGGGATGGGCTCGTGTTCGAGGCGGACGTCCCGGGGGTGGGACGCCTTCAGGTCAGCAGCGAGAAGCGGATCGCCGGGCGGGCCTCGAAGGCCGGCATCATCCTCAACCCGATCGACGGTGGGTCGTATGCCGGCGACGCCGCTGCGCCGAACCAGGTCGTGTTCGGGCCGAAGCTCGACACCGCGAAGGTGCGCGCGAAGCTGCGGAGCCTGCGCGTCAAGCGCGGCGCGCCTCCGGACCGGGTCGAGGTGGTGGCCGAGTTCGACTGCAGCCGCTGAGTGCCGTCGACGCCGCGTCGTTCTCGGCCGGAGCGCGACCGCTGCCACGAGGAGCGCGATCGCCACGATTCCCGCGTGACCCCAGAACTCGGGTCGCCGGTACGCGCCGCGCAGGAGCGGGACCGCCAGCATCATCCCCGCGTACGGGAGCAGCGGCACCCAGACGTGCACCGGCACGCCGGCGAGGCGGCGCGCCGCCAGGTGGAGCAGGAGGAGCATTCCGAGGAAGACCACCACTCCGACGAGCTCGTGCAGCCGCGCGCCGGAGAGCCAGCCGAACGAGACGCCGTGGGTCCACAGCGGGATGGCGATCAGGATCCGCAGGGCGTTGGCGACGATCGTGGTCGCGTAGGCGGCCGCCGCGCTCGCGAGGAGGATGCCCAGGTTCTGCCGGGCGGGGCGCGCCGAGCGCACGAACCCGAGCACCAGCGCGGCGAACGACACGATGAGGAAGTTCACGCCGGCGCAGGCCGGCGCGACGACGTACCGGAGCTCGGCGCTGAGATAGCCGCCGGAGGTCCAGTCGAAGCGATGCCCGCCGGCGACCTCCACCAGCCACGCGGTGGGCGCGAGGACGAACCGCAGGTCGGCGGCGGAGGCGGTGCTGTAGAAGCGCTTGAGCGCGAAGGCAGCGCCGAGCGCGACGAGGAACACGGCGGCGGCGGTCCCCTCCCCTGGGCCAGCAGTCCGGGCGCGCACGGTGAGCTCAGCGGGCGGCCGCGACCCGGACGCGCCGGAGGAGGACGAGGGCGGCGAGGGCCGCGGCGAGCGTCGCCAGGAGCAGGAGGCCGGGCTCGTCGCCCTGGGCGTTCTGGTCACCGACCGCGAGGTTGCTCACGCCCTGCGGGAGCGGAAGCGGCTGATCGACGTCCTTGCCCTGCCCGCCGGCGTTCCGGATCTCGTGGAGCACCGCCACGAACGAGGTGTGACGGGTGAGGAGGTTGTAGTCGAGGCCGAGGCGGGTGATCTCCTGCTTCTCGTCCTCGCTCTCCTCGCGAGCGCTGAAGTCGGAGAGCGCGGCGATGCGCGTGCGCGCCCACAGGTACCTGAGCGCGTCGTCGTGGGTGCGCGCCGCGGTCGTGCCCACGTCGATCACCTGCTCGAACCTCCCGCTACCGGTTCGGCCGGTGACGGTGATGGTCCCCTGGCGGCGCCGGTCCACTTGCCCTGGAGCACGATGGGCCGCTGCGCCAGCAGGTCGGGGATGGCGCGGGGCTCGACGTCGCTCGCCTGGAAGCCGCCGTAGGAGACCTGGATGCCGGTGAGCACCGGCGCCTCGACGTATCTCCGGAAGGCGGCGGCCACCGCGGCGGCCTCGTCGGGCTTCGTCACGACGAAGGACTCGCCCATGCCGGCCTTGGCGACGCCGTCGACCAGGTACCGGTTCACGGCGGAGCCGATGCCGAAGGAGAAGACGTTGGCGTCGCCGAGGTGCTCGCGGATGTACTGGAACATCGCCTTCTCCTGGGAGATGCCGCCGTCCGTGACGACGATGAAGCTGCGCGAGGTCCCCTCGGTCCGCGGCAGGCTCATCGCCTCCTGGAGCGCCGGGAGGAGCTCGGTGCCGCCACCGCCCCGCTGCGCGCCGACGAGGGTGGTGGCCCTGACGATGTTCTCGCGCGTGGCCGGGACCGACCGCGGGGACATCGTCCGGTGGGCGCCGGAGAAGAGGATCACGTCGAACCGGTCGGTCGGGCGCAGTCCGCCGATGAGGTCCTCGATGAGCTTCTTGGCGGTGTCGAGCGGGAAGCCGTGCATCGAGCCGGAGACGTCGATGATGAACACGTACTCCCGAGGCGGGATGTCGCTTGGCGGCGACGCGCGCGGGCGGCTCGACCGTGAGGAGGAAGAACTTCTCGCCGGGGCCGTCCTGGAGCACGAGGCCGGACTCGACCTTCGCGCCGGCCAGCCGGTACCGGAGCACGAGATCGCGGTTCCCGCCCTCCTTCTCGGAAGGGTCGAGCGCGAGCTGCGCCTGGTTGCCGCCCGTCCACGTCACGTTGACCTTGTGGCTGGGGACGGAGACGTCCTGGATGGCGATGCCGGTGGTGATGCGGGCGCCGAAGCCGAACGCATAGGTCGGCGGCCTTCCCTCGCGCTGGTACGGGCTCTTCACCCACCGGTCGCTCTCGGGCGCGGCGGCCTCGGCCTGGTTCGAGTACCGGGGCAGGACCACGGTCGGGTAGACGAGCTCGTAGACGCCGTCGGTCGGGACGAGGAGCTCCGTGTACCGGAACTCGACCTTGACCACGTCGCCGGGCAGGACGTTGGACACCTCCATCGTGAGCACGTTGGGCCGCTGCTGCTCGAGGAGCGAGGCGCTCTTGCCCTCGGCCTTTGCGCGCTCGTACTCGGCGCGCGCCTTCTTTCGCTCCTGGATCCGCGCCTCGACGGCCCGGTCGCCGACGGTCAGCCTCATACCGTGCACCGCGGCGCGCGTGGAGGCCGGGAAGACGTACCTGGCGTTCAGGGGCGTCGTCCCCATGTTGGCGTACGTCTGGACGACGGTGACGCTGGCGATGACCCCCGCCACGTCCACGGAGGCGGAGGTCGACTTGAGCGGAAGCGCCTCGGCAGCCGACTCGCCGCCCTCGACGACGAAGTAGGGGGAGAGCGTCCTGTCGATGGGCGCGGGCGACGAGCCCGCACGTGCAGGGGCCGGAAGGAGCGCGAGGGCAACCAGGAAGAGGCCGGCGGGAAGCGGTCTGGGCGAGGGCATGGCTCACCCAGGACTGCACGAAGGCTGCCAGCGCGCACCCACGGTGGAGGCGCCCGCCCGGCCTGAGCTTTCGGCGAGGTCCGGGGCGGGCGTGGCTCGGCGGCCGCGGATCCGTGTCCGCCCGGGATGAGCGCCGTCGACGCCGCGTCGTTCTCGGCCGACCGGAGCGCGACCGCCGCCACGAGGAGCGCGCCCGCCACGATTCCCGCGTGACCCCAGAACTCGGGTCGCCGGTAGGCGCCGCGCAGGAGCGGGACCACCAGCATCACCCCCGCGTAAGGGAGCAGCGGCAACCAGGCGTGCACCGGCATTCCGGCGAGGCGGCGCGCCGCCAGGTGGAGGAGGAGGAGCATTCCCAGGAACACCACCACTCCGACGAGCTCGTGCAGCCGCGCGCCGGTGAGCCAGCCGAACGAGACGCCGTGGGTCCACAGCGGGATGGCGATCAGGATTCGCAGGGCGTTGGCGACGACCGTGGTCGCGTACGCGGCCGCCGCGCTCGCGAGGAGGATGCCCAGGTTCTGCCGGGCGGGGCGCGCCGGCCGCACGAACCCGAGCACCAGCGCGGCGAACGACACGATGAGGAAGTTCACGCCGGCGCAGGCCGGTGCGACGACGTACCGGAGCTCGGCGCTGAGATAGCCGCCGGAGGTCCAGTCGAAGCGATGCCCGCCGGCGACCTCCACCAGCCACGCGGTGGGCGCGAGGACGAACCGGAGGTCGGCGGCGGAGGCGGTGCTGTAGAAGCGCTTGAGCGCGTAGGCCGCGCCGAGCGCGACGAGGAACACGGCGGCGGCGGCGGCCCCCTCCCCGCCCCGCTCCGCGGGGCGAAGGGAGATCCGAGGACGAGCCCCCTCCCCTGCCCCGCTTCGCGGGGCCAAGGAGATCCGGGGACAAGCGGTACGGGCGCGCACGGTGCGCTCAGGGGGCGGCCGCGGCTCGGACGCGCCGGAGGATGACGACGGCGGCGAGGGCCGCGGCGAGCGTCGCGAGGAGCAGGAGGCCGGGCTCGTCACCCTGCGCGTTCTGGTCGCCGACCGCGAGGTTGCTCACGCCCTGCGGGAGCGGAAGCGGCTGGTCGACGTCCTTGCCCTGCCCGCCGCCGTTCCGGATCTCCTGGAGCACCGCCACGAACGAGGTGTGCCGGGTGAGGAGGTTGTAGTCGAGGCCGAGGCGGGTGATCTCCTGCTTCTCGTCCTCGCTCTCCTCGCGAGCGCTGAAGTCGGAGAGCGCGGCGATGCGCGTGCGCGCCCACAGGTACCTGAGCGCGTCGTCGTGGGTGCGCGCGGCGGTCGTGCCCACGTCGATCACCTGCGCGAACTTCCCGCTCCCGGTTCGGCCGGTGACGGTGATGGTCCCATGGGCGGCGCCGGTCCACTTGCCCTGGAGCACGATGGGCCGCTGCGCCAGCAGGTCGGGGATGGCGCGGGGCTCGACGTCGCTCGCCTGGAAGCCGTCGTAGGAGACCTGGATGCCGGTGAGCACCGGCGCCTCGACGTACCTCCGGAAGGCGGCGGCCACCGCGGCGGCCTCGTCGGGCTTGGTCACGACGAAGGACTCGCCCATGCCGGCCTTGGCGACGCCGTCGACCAGGTACCGGTTCACGGCCGAGCCGATGCCGAAGGAGAAGACGTTGGCGTCGCCGAGGTGCTCGCGGATGTACTGGAACATCGCCTTCTCCTGGGAGATGCCGCCGTCCGTGACGACGATGAAGCTGCGCGAGGTCCCCTCGGTCCGCGGCAGGCTCATCGCCTCCTGCAGCGCCGGGAGGAGCTCGGTGCCGCCACCGCCCCGCTGCGCGCCGACGAGGGTGGTGGCCCTGACGATGTTCTCGCGCGTGGCCGGGACCGACCGCGGGGACATCGTCCGGTGGGCGCCGGAGAAGAGGATCACGTCGAACCGGTCGATCGGGCGCAGTCCGCCGATGAGGTCCTCGATGAGCTTCTTGGCGGTGTCGAGCGGGAAGCCGTGCATCGAGCCGGAGACGTCGATGATGAACACGTACTCCCTGGGCGGGATGTCGCTGGCGGCGACGCGCGCGGGCGGCTCGACCGTGAGGAGGAAGAACTTCTCGCCGGGGCCGTCCTGGAGGACGAGGCCGGACTCGACCTTCGCGCCGGCCAGCCGGTACCGGAGCACGACGTCGCGGTTCCCGCCCTCCTTCTCGGCCGGGTCGAGCGCGATCTGCGCCTGGTTGCCTCCCGTCCACGTCACGTTGACCTTGTGACTGGGGACGGAGACGTCCTGGATGGCGATGCCGGTGGTGATGCGGGCGCCGAAGCCGAACGCATAGGTCGGCGGTCTTCCCTCGCGCTGGTACGGGCTCTTCACCCATCGGTCGATCTCGGGCGCGGCGGCCTCGGCCTGGTTCGAGTACCGGGGCAGGACCACGGTCGGGTAGACGAGCTCGTAGACGCCGTCGGTCGGGACGAGGAGCTCCGTGTACCGGAACTCGACCTTGACCACGTCGCCGGGCATGACGTTGGACACCTCCATCGTGAGCACGTTCGGCCGCTGCTGCTCGAGGAGCGAGGCGCTCTTGCCCTCGGCCTTGGCGCGCTCGTACTCGGCGCGCGCCTTCTTTCGCTCCTGGATCCGCGCCTCGACCGCCCGGTCGCCGACGGTCAGCCTCATGCCGTGCACCGCGGCGCGCGTGGAGGCCGGGAAGACGTACCTGGCGTTCAAGGGCGTCGTCCCCATGTTGGCGTACGTCTGGACGACGGTGACGCTGGCGATGACCCCCGCCACGTCCACGGAGGCGGAGGTCGACTTGAGCGGGAGCGCCTCGGCAGCCGACTCGCCGCCCTCGACGACGAAGTAGGGGGAGAGCGTCCTGTCGATGGGCGCGGGCGACGAGCCCGCACGTGCCGGGGCCGGGAAGGAGCGCGAGGGCAACCAGGAAGAGGCCGGCGGGGAGCGGTCTGGGCGAGGGCATGGCTCACCCAGGACTGCACGAAGGCTGCCAGCGCGTGCCCACGGTCGAGGCGCCCGCCCGGCCTGAGCTTTCGGCGAGGTCCGGGGCGGGCGTGGCTCGGCGGCCGCGGATCCGTGTCCGCCCGGGAACACGCCGGCGGCTTCACTCCTGCCGCGCCGCCGTTCGTTCCTCGACGAACCGCCGCATCTCCCGCCAGGCGTGCTTGCTCTCCTCGAGCCACGGGAGCGTCAGGGGCCAGTCGTGCTGCATCCCGGCGCCCACGAGCAGCCGCGAGTCGCCGCCGGCCCGGATCGCCGACTCGTGGACGCGGCGGGCGTCGTCGAGCAGGAGCTCATCCTCCCCGGCGAGCAGGAGCAGCGGCGGCAGCCCGGCGAGATCGCCGAACACGGCGGACACGTACGGTGACGCCGGGTCCGCCCCTCCGACGTAGTACCCCGCCCAGACCTCGAGGTGCCGCCGCGAGAACCAGAGGTCCTTGCCCCGGTTCGTCTCGACGGACTCGCCGGAGGCCGTCAGATCGGCCCAGGGCGACAGGACGATCGCCCCGGCCGCCGTCGGCTCGCCGAGATCGCGAAGCCTCATGAGGAGCGCGAGCGCGAGCCCTCCGCCCGCGGAGTCGCCCGTGACGAAGATCGGCGATCGCGGGCGAGCCTCCCGGACGCACCGGAACGCCGCGAGCGCGTCGTCGAGGGCAGCGGGGTACGGGTGCTCCGGCGCCAGCCGGTAGTCGGGGACGAACACCTCGGCCTCGAGCCGGAAGCTCAGCCGCATCGCCCGGTTCCGGTACGACGCGGGTGACCCCCAGAAGTACCCGCCGCCGTGGAGGTGGACGATCGCTCTCCGGGGCGACTCGACGGCCCGGACGGCCTCGACGGCGACGTCCCCCGCGCGGAGATCCTCGAAGGCGAGCCGCGGGAACTTCCCCTGGAGGGTGCGCCGCGACACCGCGGCGAAGCGCTCGAACCGGGCTCGCATCTTCTGGTGCGGCGTCGTCGCGCCGAAGAGCGTGCTCGTCACGAGGCCATAGGCGCGCAGCGACACCCAGCGCGTGAGGCTTCGCGACGCTCGCTCGCCACCTTCGCCCGCGCCGGTGCTCACCGCCGGGACATAGCGGCATGTCCGCGGCTCCGCCGCCGGCCGCGCGCCCGCTCTCCTCCCAGCCGGCGCGACCCGGCTCTCCGAGATTCCGGCGGCCCTGGCCGCCCGCGCCGCAAGCCCCGGACCGGTGACGAACGTCGCCGGGATGGTGCACGCCTCGCTCGCGCGCGCGAGAACGTTCCGGTAGAGCTCGCCCTCCGCCGCGTGAACGAGCGCATGGGATCTCAGGATGTTCTCGAGCGGCCGGAGGAGCTCCGCCAGCCGTCCGCGCCCCCAGCGAACCTTCGATGGGTCCCGGACTACGCCTCCTTCCCGACCTGCTCCGCCGCTGCCACGACGTCCGCGACCACCGGACGATCTCCCGCATCGCGCGACAGGTGCCGGAACGCGACCCGCCCGTCCCGCCCCACCACGAGCACCCCACCGAGCTGACGCGCGTCGCCGCGGATCGCCCCCTGCATGAAGCCGCCGCGCAGCGCGCGCGCCACCGGGGCGAGCAGCCAGGGCGAGGCGAACGAGAGGATCCGGGGCCTCGCCATCCCGAGCGCACGGTAGGTCTGACGCGACGGGTCCACGTACAGCGGAACCTCGAGCCGGTAGTCCTCGGCGAAGGCCCGCGCGAACGCCGGCGTGCCGTTCCCGACGAACGCCAGCTCGGCCCCGGCGCTCCGGATCCGCTCCCGCTCGCGGTGCACCTGCACCGCCTGCTCCCGGCAGAACAGTCACCCGAAGTGGCGGAGGAAGACGAGCACGGCCGGCCGGTCGGCCCAGAGCGATCCGAGCGGCACGGCCTTGCCCTCCATGTCGAGCACGGTGAGCGCGGCGAGGTCGGAGGGGATGCAATCCATGGGGCCGAAGCCTAGCCCGTGGCCCGGGAGGGGGACGCGCCCTGCGGGGGCGCGGGCGCCTCGTCGCACCGCTCATCTGCCGCGAGCGCGGCCTCGACGCCGCGTCCGCCATCGACTCGCGCGCGACGTCGACGAACGCCCGGAACGCCGGCGAAACCTGGGCGCGGCTCGGGAAGTACAGGAAGAACCCCGGCACGGCCGCCGCGTACTGCTCGAGGACGAGGCGCAGGCTTCCGCTGCGCAGCTCGCCGGCGATCTCCGGCTCGAACGCGTAGAGGAGCCCCACCCCCGCCACCGCGAGAACCCGCATGAGCTCGGAGTCGTTCGTCGTGACCGGGCCCTGGACCGGGACGCGCCACGTCTTGGCTCCGCGCTCGAGCTCCCACGCGTACCGCGAACCGTCCATGGCCGTGCGGATGCCGATGCAGTCGTGCTGGAGGAGGTCCCGCGGCTTCTGCGGGGTGCCGCGTCGCGCCAGGTACGACGGCGCCGCCGCGACGACGAAGCGCGCGGGCTCGGTGAGCCGGACCTGGACCATGTCGCGCTCGATGGCCTCGGCGAGCCGGATGCCCGCGTCCAGCCCCTCGTCGACGATGTCCACGAAGCGGTTCTCGACCTGGATCTCGACCTCGACCTTCGGGTGGCGCTCGGCGAATCGTGGCAGCACCCGCGCGAGGACGAGCTCCACCGCGATGGCGGGCACCGACAGCCGGACCCGGCCGGTCACCTCCCCGGGCCGGGCCGACACCGTCTTCAGGGACTCCAGCGCCTGGTCCACGGCCGCGCCTGCGGTCTCGAGCAGGCGTCGACCGGCGTCCGTGAGCGCCACGCTGCGCGAGGTCCGGCCGAGGAGCGTGACGCCCAGGCGTGCCTCGAGCTGCCGGACGGACTGGCTCAGCGCGGAGGTGGACACCCCCTGATGCCTGGCCGCAGCCGCGAAGCTGCGGTGGCGCGCGACCGCGATGAACGAGTTCAGGGCGTTGAGCGGGGTGAACGCCATCGTGAAGGTTTACTACACAAGCGCCCGCTGCTGAGGCGCCTGAATCGCAATGCGGACCGTCAGGTTGGCTCATTCGCGTGCGACACGGATGCTTGGCGACCTACGGAGCCCTCCGCGGCGATCCACGGCGTGAGGTAGCGTCATGGAGCGGTGTACCGCACGCGAACCTCGATGTAGTCGACGGCGACGGCGGCGCCGTCCGGAGCGGGCCCGGCGCCTCCTCTCGACCGGACCTGGAACGTGAGGCCGTCGCGCTCGACGAGGTAACGGCGGGCCTCCTCGGGCGACGACGACTTCCAGCAAAGCTCCGAGGCGGGAGGGGCTAGCGGCTGCGGCGGGCTCCCCGTGAGGCCGATGGTGTTGATCTCGAGGGGGTCCCACCCGCCGGGCTCGTTCGCCGGGCCGCGCGTCGCCCATCCGAAGAGCTCCGCGCCGACCGCGGTAGAGCCTCCCGCGGCGGAAGTCGCGCCCGCAAACGAACGCACGAGGACCTGCCTGACGCGTCCCGGATCGACACCGAAGGGCGGGGTCGCGACAGCGAACTGCAGGGCCGGCCGATGCTCCGGCGCCGCGTCGAGAGTCCAGGTGTTTCCCAGGAGCACGGGCGGCTGTCCGGGGAACGCATCGGGTCGCGCGGGGACGCTCCCGCCGAAGACGACGGTCCGGTTCCGCGCGCTGTCGAACGCGGCCGCGTGGTCGGCGCGAGCGCTGGGCCCGAGCCCCGCCACCTGCGCCCAATCGTGGCCGTCCCACTCCCAGGAATCGCGCAGCGTCGCTTCGCTCGTCGGTCCCCGGCTCCCGCCGACCAGGACGACGCGATCCCGCACGCTGTCGTACGCCATGGCGTGGGCGTAGCGGCGCGACGGACCGCTCGTCGCCGCGACGGACCAGGCTGCGCCGTCCCAGGTCCAGGTTTCCTCGGAGGGCATCGGGAGCCAGTCGTCCCCATCGCCTCCGAACAGCACCACCCGCTCGTTCGCGGCGTCGTAGGCCATGGCGTGGGACCACCGAGCGCCGCGTGGGTCGAGGGAACCGGAAGGACCCGAGGTCGCCCGCTGCGTCCACAGCAGGCCGTCCCACTCCCAGGTGTCCTGCAGGAGCCGCTGCGGAGGGGGGTCGCTGCCGGCGCCACCGAACAGGACGACGCGTCCGCGAACGGAGTCGTACGCGAGCGCGTGGCGATGGCGGGGCGCGGGCCCGGTGGTGGCGACCTGCGTCCACCCGCTGGCTTCCTCCCATTCCCAGGTGTCCTGCAGCGGCGCCGTGTCGAACCCGCCGAAGAGGACGACGCGCCGGCGGGCGGAGTCGTAGGCCATCGCATGGCCGTACCGGGCGCTCGGCCCGTTCGTCGCGACGAGCGTCCAGCCCGCTCCGTCCCACGCCCAGGTCTCCTGGACGGCCCCGACCTCCGTGCGGCCGCCGAAGAGGACGACGCGGCCGTGGAACTCGTCGAACGCCATCGCGTGCCCGTATCGTGCGGGCGGGGCCACCGGCGAACGCCGGCTCCACCCGTCGCTCCGCTCCCAGGTGTCGCCGGTGGGGAACCCTTCCGAATACCCGCCGACCAGCACGGTCCGCCTGCGAGCCGCGTCGTACGCCATCGCGTGTCCCGCGCGGCCGCCCGGGCCCGTCTGCGGGACCGGGGACCAGGTCGTCCCGTTCCACTCCCACGTGTCTTCGAGCGGGCCGCCGGACGCGGAACCGCCGAACAGGACCACCCGCTCACGGTCGCAGTCGAACACCATCGCGGCGAAGTCGCGCGGACTCGGCCCGCCGGTCGCCACGAGCGTCCACCCGATCCCATCCCACTCCCAGGTGTCCTGGACATACGCCCACGACCCGGTCTCGTCTCGAGCGAATCCGCCGAAGAGTACGACGCGCCCGCGGACGCCGTCGTATGCCATGGCGGCCGTGGACCGGGAGCTCGGGCCCGTCGTCGCCACCTGTGCCCAGGCCGTGCCATCCCACTCCCACGTGTCCGCGGCCGCGACCCCTCCGAAGAGGACCACGCGCGCGCGCGCGACGTCGTACGCCATCACGTGCCCGGAGCGCGCTCCCGGGCCGACCAGCGCCACCTGTGACCAGCGAGCCCCGTCCCATTCCCAGGTGTCCTCGAGGACGCCGAAGCCGTCGACTCCACCGAAGAGGAACACGCGCCCGCGCTCGCTGTCGTACGTCATCGCGGCCATCGCGCGGGCGCTCGGGCCGGTGCTCGCGGCCCGGGTCCAGCTCGTGCCTTCCCACTCCCACGTGTCGCCGAGAAACCCGGTCCCGTTCTCCCCGCCGAACAGGACGACCCGGCCTCGCGCCGCGTCGTACGCCATCGCGTGCCGGGCTCGTGCCCCGGGGGCCTCGCTGCCCGTCCCCGCGTCCTCCCAGGCCGCCGCAGCCGACGCGAGCGCGCCGGTGCCGTCGGCGCCGGAGACGGCTGCCCCCACGACGGTGCCGGTCACGCGCGCCTGGGTACGGCTCGTGCCGGAGTAGCCGGTGGACGTGACCACATGGGGACTCGAGCCGAACGCCGGTGCGTTCGGGGTGGCGACCCACTCGACGTCGCGGACTCTCACGGACGCGGTCCTGTTCCCTGCGTCGTCCACGCCCACGAGCCAGACCGCCGGCACGTCCGGCGTGAAGAGGCTCTGGCGCGGGAAGCGCCCGTCCGGCTCCGGCTGCAGCACGCCCACCGCGAGCGCGGTGGCGTCGGGCCCGAGCTGGACGATGACGCGGGACGGCGTGGCGGTGCCGTCGAGCGTGAGGGAACCCGCCGGCAGGAACGCAGTGGTCGTGAGCGCATCGCTCGGCTCGAGCGCGAAGTAAGGCCCCGCCGGGATCGGGTACGCCCCCCGCACCTCCTGCGCTGCGTTACCCCACGCGGAACGGACGAAGACGAGGGCGTCCTGATCGACGGAGAGCGACGGCTTGGAGGTCTTCACCCTCACGACCGCGCCCGAGACCGCAGCGGTTCCGACGTTTCCGACCGCGTCGCTCCAGGCGACCTCGAGCGCGTAGTCGCCGTCCGGCGTCGCCTCGGTGATGTTCGTCTCGAAGAGCGCGTCCTTCTCGTCCAGGCCCCCGGGCACGAAGGTCAAAGGGAAGGCCGTTCCGCCAAGCCGGGCCACGAGACCCGGGACGGGCGGTGTGGAGAACGACTCGTTGGCCGAGACCGCGACTTGCACGACCGTGCCCGCCATCGCGCGCTGCACGGACGGGAGGGGGTTCGTCGCTGCCGGGAAGTACGCGACGCTCGCCAGCGTGGGCGAGGGTGGCGTGAAGTCGAACGTGACCGTTCCCACGCTGCTGCGGAGCGTGTAGTTCCCGGCGAGGTCCGTCATCCCTACGTGGATGAAGATGTCGCCGCCGACGTCGCCGTTCTCGTGGCCGGTCGCCAGGTGCGTGCATGCGAACGCGCGCGCCGCGGTCGCGCTGCAGTCGAGGTACACCGGGCCTCCGACGTCCGACTGGAGTCCGAGCGACACGGTCGGCGCTGCCTCCAGCGCCTCGGTCACCTCGACCGAGACGGTGAAGGACTGGCCCGCCCGGACGCGCGGCTGCGAGACCGCGAAGGAGACGAGGTCCGGCGGCGTCGTGTCGAGAGCGTTCGGGTTCGCGCAGCGACCGTGGTTGCAGACGAGGCCCGACGGGCATTCGGCGGCCGAGCTGCACGTGACGGTCGTCCCCGGGGCGACGTCCTCGAGGGACGCGCAGGCGGAGAGCGAGAGGCCGACGACCAGGGCGACGGCGGGGGCGCAGGTGCGCATGGAGTCTCCCTAGAACTTCACGACGACGGATGCGCCCGCGGGTCCGACCTTCACCGCTGCCCTGTCGTCGTGCCAGTCGGTGAAGAACACCTCGACACCGGCGGCGAGGGCGAACACCCCCGCGGCGCCGAGGAGGACAGCGCCGCTCGTCGCCTGCCGGTCGGCGTGGTCCTTCAGCCGGAGCAGCTCGGCGCCGCTCACCGTCCCGCCGCCGGTGGCGAGCGCGTTGTAGCTGTGCCGGCTCGAGTTCGCGGAGAGGACGTACGCGGCTCCACCCGCACCGGCGACGACGGCGGCGCCCGCGGTCGAGAAGAAGACCCAGCGCGGCAGCGGCGGCGGGTTGAGCCAGCGGGCCACCTCCGGCGCGACGCCCCGTTGCTCGCCAGCGCGGAGCGGGCGGTCCTTGTAGACCGCGGCGACCACCTCGCCGACGACGCCGAGCACCTCCTCGCCGGCCTTGCGGCGCGCGAGCCGCTTCTGCGTGTTGGCGATGACCTTCGTCGTCCGCATGTCGATGCGGCTCACCGAGAACGTCGAGGTGTTCCCGTCGACCACCAGCTCGCTCGAGACGAGCTCGTCGACGCCGAGCGCGCCCGCGATCTCCGCGAGGCAGCTCTGGTCCGCCTGGCAGCCGAGCATCTGGCGCCGGTACTCCTGGGCGAGCATCTGGCGGATCTCGGCGACACCGATGGCGCCGATGCCCTCGATCTTCCGCACCTCGGTGACGAGCGCCTGCGAGAGCACGGCGACCTCGCGGGGCGAGACCTTGCCGATGACGTTCGGCTCGGGGACGCCGACGCGCGTCACCTTGGCCTTCCCGGCGGGCGGCTTCTCGGGCGTCGTGAACCGGCCGCTCACCGGCGGTGGCGGCGCGGGGATCTCGGGCCGCCCGGACGCAGCGCCAGCCTCGGCCGCCACGCACACCAGCGCCAGAACGAGCGCGTCGAGCCCCATGGACCGCCCCCGTTCGACGAATGGTCAGACCAACCGACAGTGTCACCTCGCGGATGCGCGAACAAGCGCAGCTGTCAGAATGATCGTTGCCGCATTGCGTCGGAGGCGAAGCAAGCGGTTCACGGCGCGAGGGAGGGTGACACCGTGGTTGCAACTGGCCTTCATCGCGTCGCACGGGTCCGGCGGAGAGACGCGCTCAGAGTCCCCTCGCCCACTCCGGCCGCAGCGGGATCGCGCCGGCGAGGGCGCGGTCCACCGTCGCGACGATCCGGTCGCGGTCGCGCGGCAGGCGTCCCTCGAGCGGAAGGTAGTTCGACGCGTGGTTGGTGCGGAAGATGGCGGCCGTCGGGTTGGAGATGGCGACGATGGTCCGCAGCTCCTGCAGCATCTGCTCTATCGAGGGCAGCTCGAACTGCCCGCGCGCGGCGAGGGTCGCGATGGGCGTGTCGGGGACGACCGTCAGCGTCAGCACCGAGAGGAACTCGGGGTCCATCTCGGTGACGAGCCGCGCCGAGCCCTCGGCGTGCTCGCGCGAGCGCTCGATCCCCCCGACCCCGACGAGGAAGATCGCGGACACCTTCATCCCTGCCGCGTGCGCTCGCTTCGCCGCGGCCGCGTGCTCGGCGAACCCCGTCCCCTTGGCGATTCGCTGGAAGGTGACCTCGTCCCCCGTCTCCGGCCCGACATAGAGGAGCGAGAGGCCCAGCTCGCGAAGTCTGCGCAGCTCGGCGTCGCTCTTCGCGGCGACGTTCAGGGCGGTTGCGTAGGCGCTGACGCGCCGCAGCCGCGGAAAGGCCTCACGGCACGCGAGGAGGAGCGGCTCCCAGTGGCCCACCTCCATCGCGAGCGCGTCGCCGTCCGAGACGAAGAGCCGCGTGACCTCCGTTCCGAGCTCGCGCCCCGCGACCCGGACCTCCGCGATCAGCTCGTCGAGCGGCCGGACCCGGTACGACTTCTCCCTGTACATCGCGCAGTAGGTGCAGTGGTTCCAGGAGCAGCCGACGGTCGCCTGGAGGATGAGCGACCCGGCCTCGCTGGGCGGGCGGAAGATCGTTCCCTCGTAGCGCACCTGGCGACGGTAGCACCCATGCTCATTCATGGGCGAGCAGCTGGGGATACGGCCCGCGAGCGCTTCACCTCGGGCGTCCGTCACGCACGCCGGGCTGCCCTCAATGCAGCTCAGGACGTGCCGCGCGAGGCAGCGTGAAGGAGAAGGTGCTGCCCTTCCCGATCTCGCTCTCGACCCCGATGCGGCCGCCGTGCGCCTCCACGATGCACCTGGAGATGAACAGCCCGAGCCCGAGCCCGCGGCGGTCGCCCTGTCTCACCTGCGTGAAACGCTCGAAGATGGACTCCAGGGAGCCGCCGGCGATGCCGGCACCCGTGTCCGCCACGGTGAAGCGGACCTCGCTTCCCACCGATGCGACTCGAACGGAGATCGTCCCGTCCCGGTCCGTGAACTTGATGGCGTTGCTGAGGAGGTTGGCGAGCACCTGGAAGATGCGCTCGTGGTCGAGCATCACGAGCAGAGAGCCATCCGTGGTCGCACCCAGGGCAATGCCCTTGGCCGACGCCGTGGGCTGGAACGTGTCCAGGACCTCCTGGATCAGCGTCTTCGCGTCATAGTTCGTCGGCGCGATTGCGAGCCGACCCGCCTCGATGCTCACCACGTCGACCAGGTCACCGATGAGTCGGTTCATTCGCGCGGTCAGGCGTTGAATCCTCGCGGTCGCATCGAGAACTCGCCGTCCCGCCTCGTCGTCGGCGGTAGCGCTCCTGACCTGCACCTCTGCACTGAGCGCGATGCCGCCGAGCAGCGTTCGCAGGTCATGGGCCACCATGCCCATGAAGTCGTCCCTCACGGCCAGGTCGGCGTCGCCGCGAGCGCGCTCGATCAGGAGCCGTTCATCGGTCTGCTCCCGCTCCAGCCGAAGAAGATTCGCGAGCGCCCGCGTCCGCTCCAGACGCTCGTCCGTCAACGTTTCGTCGGCGGCGAGTCGATCCTTCTCGAGGACGGCGTCCTCTTGCGCACGCTCCTGCCTGAGCACCTGACGCTCGGAGACATCCCGCTCTCGAGCGTCGTCCGTTTGCTCCCGCGCCTTCTCCAGCACTTCGTCCGCGTGTTCGCGCTCCTGCTGGACGACGGCATCCGAGTCCTTGTCCATCGAGGCATGCTGCTTACCGAGCTCGTGGTCCGTCTTCCTGCGCTCGACATGCAGGCTCGCGTCCGTCTCTCCTCGTTCGGGGCCGTGAGGTTTGCTCTCGTCTTCGGGCATGCTCGGCCAAGGTCCAGGTGGGCGAGCGTCGGCTCGCTCGCGGGTCTGCGTCGTCGCCCCTGAGTCGGAGGACGGGCGGATGTCATCTAAGGGGATGACGACGACGCTGCTGGTTCTGAAGCACGAGGGCGCGCAGACCTCGCCGTCCGGGCCGGAGCTGAGCACCTCCGCGCGCAGCTGCGCTTACTTCGTCGTCCTCTCCGGAGGCGTCTGCGCGGGAGGTGTGGGCAAAGGAGGCGTCTGCAGCGGAGGCGTCTGCGCGCCGCTCCCCGTTCCTTCCCTCGGCGACTGCTCACCGGCGGCCGAGCTCCCCGTCCCTTCCGACGCGGGCCCCTGCGGTCCCGACGCGGTGCCCTGGGACGGCTGGTTCATCATGTCGCCCCACCCGCCCTCGGCCATCGACTTCACCCGCCACTTCCCGTCCTTGCGGATGAGGACCATCGAGTTGCGCGACGTGATGGACTTCCCGCCCTGCGTCATCGTGCAGACGTCGTCCACGGTCGCGAGCGAGTCGCTGAGCAGGAAGACGTTCGGCTTGTGCGTGACCTTCATGTCCTTCATGGGCTTGCCGTAGAACGGCTTCATCACCTCGGCCCACTTCTCACGGTTCCAGGCCTCGCCCATCGCCTCGCCCTTGGAGTCGTCGGTCATCATCATGACCGGGAAGTCGATGAGCGCGACCGCCGCCTCGAGGTCGCCGGTCCTGGCCGCCGCGTCCAAGCTCTTCAGCACCGCCTGGATCTCCTGCTTGTCCTTCGCCTCGCTCTTCACCCTGGGCGGAACCCAGCTCGCCATCGGGTCCGCCGGCATCCCGGCGTCCTTCTCTGCCCCCAGCACCAGCGAGGGAACGACCAGCAGCGCGACCAGCAGGCTCCTCATGGCGTCCTCCGAGATTGGAATGCGGCTGGCTGTACGCTGCGAACGCAGGACGCGAACGGCAGCCGCATCCCGTGGCCCGCGAGGGCCGTGGGATACCCGCGCGAGAGCTCGCTCGGCGAGCGCTCCGCGGTTCGTCTGGCGTCGCGGAGCGCCGCTCGGTAAGTTCGCTCCGTGCCGGAGTTCCGCGCAGTCGAGTGGCTCGCCAGGACCGCCGACGTCCAGGTGCGCGTCAACACCCTCGACGCGCGCCAGGGCACCCCCTGGCACTTCCACTCCGTCGTCTCGGACCACGTCTTCTGCCTCGAGGAGGGCCTCGAGGTGCAGCTGCGCGGTCCGGACTCGACGGTGGCGCTACACCCGGGCGAGCGCCAGTCGATCGAGCCGGGTCGCGTTCACCGTGTCGTGAACACCACGGCTCGGGCGCTCCGGTACCTCCTCATCCAGGCGACGGGCCCCTACGACTTCATCGAGGCGCCGTCCTCGACGGGTGACGACCTCGAGTGACGTCGAGGGCCCTGTCGTGGGCCACCGTCATCGACTATGATGTGGGGACACGGGCCGTTCGAGCGCCCGGCGAGCGCCAGGTCGGTTCCCGGCGCTCCACGGGGTGGAACTCCCGCCGCGAGGCGGGTTTTCGTTTCTTCGAGCGTCCGAGCGACAGGGAGACAGATGAGCGAGAAGGAAGCCGGGATCGAAGTGCAGGGCCGAGTGGAAGAGTCGAGCGGCGGCATGTACCGCGTGAAGATCGATCAGGGCCCCACGGTGCTGGCGTACGCATCGGGGAAGATGAAGCGGTTCCACATCCGGATCATCACCGGTGACCGGGTGAAGGTGGAGCTGTCGCCGTACGACCTGACCCGCGGTCGCATCACCTATCGCGACAAGTAGAGACGGCCCGCCGCCGCGCGCCCCCGCCCCGCATCACGGGCCACCTGCGCGCGCGAGCTGCGCGCCCGGAGCGGGCGGGCGGCCGAGCGCCGCCCGTCCCGCGCGTTGGGCAGGGATCGGCAGCTTCAGGGCGTCAGTGACAGCCCATGCACTTGCTCCCCCACTTCGGCGTGACCTCGACGATGCCGTTGATGTGGAGCGCCGGATTCGTGATCGTCGTCCCGACGCCGTTCACGCTGGTCGCGTCCGGGTGGCAGAGCTGGCAGTCGTTGAAGCCCTGCAGGTTGCCGTGATGGCCGCTGTGCCAGTACCCGGTCCCGCCGGGCGGGTTCCCGTGGCAGGACGCGCACGTCATCGGGCCGCCGGTCCAGACCGGCGTCGAGTTCTTGCCGACGTAGGGCGCCTCCACGATGACCGCGGAGTCGCTGCCCCAGTCCCACACGGAGTAGGAGAACGTCCCCTGGTAGTTGCCGTGGCAGTACGTGCTGGCGCAGGTCGCCGAGGAGCGGGTCCAGGACGGCGCCGGAAGGGCCGGGGACACGACCGGCGGGAGGGCGCGGCCGCCGAACGTCAGGCTCGCCACCGGGGTCGGGTTGTCGATGTGCCCCGGTGAGAGGATCGCGCCGGGCTTCACGTGGCAGACGCCGCAGTCGAACGCAGCCGAGAGCGTCGGCGCGAGGTGCTTCGCGTGGGCGCCGACGCGGATCGGGTCGGCGGTCCCGCCGCCCCGGTTCGGATCGCCGGCGTAGCCCCAGATCGCAGCCGGCGGCGCGCCCGTCTGGTCGAGCTGTCCGCCGTGGCAGGCCGTGCAGGTCGCGAAGTCGTTCGCCCGTCCGCCGGCCCTGTGGCATTCGGTGCAGGCGGTGTGGACCGAGCCGCCGGAGAGGTCGGCCCCGTGACACGGGGTGCAGTTCGCGATCCCGCGGTTCGCCGCGAACGCGTGGAACGTGGCGCTCGTCGGCTCCATCCACGCGGCGTCGTGGCCCGACGCCTCGAGGAGGCCGTTCAGGTGCTTGCCGCCCTCGCTCGCCGGGATGATGTGGCCCGCGCCGTCGACCGTGAACGAGTGGCACGGATTGCACACTCCGTAGCCCTGGCTCGTGTCGACGGAGACGTGCGGCGAGATCGGCGGGACACCGTGGCAGCTCCCGCAGAAGACCTGTCCGGACCCGCCCGTCCAGGTCGGGTTCTTGATCGCGCCGGGCGAGACGCCGAGCGTCGCGCCGTGGCAGTACGTGCTCGCGCACGTCGCGGTGCTGCGGGTCCAGCTCGGGGGACCGCCGCCGTTCACGGCGAGGCCGCCGAACGTCACGGTCGCCGTCGGATCGCTCCCCGCCGCCACGGTGTCGATGTGGTTCGGCGAGAGCATGCTCGCCGGCTTCACGTGGCAGGTCTCGCAGGCGAACGCCGGGCCGAACTCACCCGCCGTGACGTGCGCCGTGTGGGCGCCCACGCGGACGGGATCGGCCGTCCCGCCTCCCCGCTGCGGATCGCCCCCGAAGCCCCACAGCGCGTTCGGCGGCGCGCCGGTCAGGTTGTCCTTCCCGCCGTGACAGCCGGTGCAGGTGGCGAAGTCGTTCGCGATCCCGCCCGCCCTGTGGCACTCGGTGCAGGCGTGGTTCGTCGCGCCGCCGCTCAGGTCCTGGCGGTGGCACGTCTGGCACGCGGCGAGGCCGCGGTTCGCCGCCAGGGCGTGGAACCCCGGATCGCCCTGGTTCATCCACGCGGCGGGGTGGCCCTGGAGCACGAGGGTGCCCGAGGTGTGCTGGTCCGCGACCACGTGGCAGGTCTCGCACTGGGCGCGGGTGGTGCTCGCGGTGACGAGCGGGTGGTTCGGGAAGCGCGCGACGAGCGTCTGCGCGTTGTGGCAGCCCACGCACTCGAGCGGGGTCGCCGCGTTCCAGGCCACCGTGGCGGTCGGCGAGCCCATGGGGTAGTGGCACGCCACCGTGCAGCTCGGGGGCGACGTGGGGGTGCGAGGGGTGTACGAGTCCGTCGCCTGGATCGTGGTCCCGCCGGGCAGCGCGTACCCGACTCGGAAGCCGAACTTCCCGCCGCACGGGTGGCAGGCGGTGCAGTCGATGCCCGAGGCCTGATGCTTCGCGTGGGCGTCCGTCGCGGTGCAGGTCTGGGCGCCCGAGCATGCGGTGACGACCGCCGCGCCGGTGGCCTTCGCCTTCCGCGCGCCGCCGCCGTCGCCGACCTTCTCTGCGCAACCGGAGGCGGCGACGAGCAGGGCGCACAACCACGGCGCTACGACGACCCTCGCGACGTTCTTCGATGCAGACATTTCCCCCTCCGATGCGCGCGCACGCGGGCGGCGAACCGAACCGTCGCTCGCGGAGCCGGTGCGCTCCCGTCGCGACGCTTGGTCGCCCTGCAAGTTGCCTTGGTTGCGCCCGGCGTCAAAGAACAAAAGCGGGCGTCATTCCGCCGCAATTGACGCAAATCAACGAAAGCGTCCGCTTCGCCGCAGGCGTCCCGTCGGGAGCCGGCCGGCACGGACCGTGCGTCCGTAGAACGGAATCGGACGTCAGCCCGCCGACCACACCACCCCGACGGCCCGCGCCGGGGTGTCGCCGAGCGCCCGGAACAAATGGGGGCGGGTCGGGTCGAGGTGCACGCTGTCGCCGGGGCCCAGGGTGCTGCGCTCTCCGTCGTGGACGAGCTCGACGCGTCCCTCGAGCACGTACACGAACTCCTCGCCGTCGTGCGAGATGGGCCGTGTGGCGGGCTCCCCCGGGAGGAAGGTGATGAGCAGCGGCTCCATCCCCTGCCCCGGCACGCTCGGGCGCCCGAGGCTGCGGTACCGGTAGCCCTGCTCCGTGTCTTCCTGCTCGTCGGCCGTCGCCGCGTCGCCCGCGTGACAGACGGTCACGGGGTGGCGCATCGAGGCGCCGCCGTGGAGGAGCCCGTCGACCCTCGAGCCGAGCACGCGCGACAGCTTGATGACGACGCCGACCGACGGGATGCCGTGTCCGTCCTCGAAGGCCGCGAGGCGGTCGCTGGCGACGCCGATGAGCGCGCTCACCTCGTCGCGCGAGAGCGCCTGCGCCTCGCGCATCCTGCGGATCCTCTGCCCGATCGCCGTCGACATGTCGTGCCTCCTGCGCTCGGCCTCGCGCCGGCGCCCCGCGATCGAGAGCGTATCCGGTTCCGGCGCGCCTTCTCCAGCGGGATCATCTCAGCCTGGAGACGAACTCCTCGACGTGGGTCCGGGCCTTGGCGGCGAGGGCCTCTCGCGTGGGCTCGACGAGGAGGATCCCCTTCTCGTTCGTGACGAGCTTCCCGTCCTTGAAGTACCTGCGCGTGGAGACCGAGACGTGCGCCACCCAGCCGTCCTCCCTGCCACCCGCCCGGATCGGGCTGGCGGTGATGCGGACGTGAACGAAGCAGGGCGAGGCCTTGTCGAGGAGGGCGCCGCGCTCGAGCGCCGCGGTCGCCCACGCGGCGACGTCGTCCTCCGCCGCGAGGTCGTTCTTCTCGGCCATCACGCGGTACCGGGTGCAGGTGACGGCCGTCGGCGCGGCGACCGGAGCGGCGGTCGGTGCGGCGGCCAGCGCGAGTCCGAGCACGGCAGCTGTGAAGACCATGGGTGCCTCCGTCGCCGCACCTATACCAGGGCCCGTCCTCGGTCGCGTTCGTCGCGTTCGTCGCGACCGCCCCGCTCGGCGCGGTTGCCGCACAGTCGCGGACGTGCACGCCGCATGTCGAGAAGCCGCCGACATTCGCCGCCTCCGACGACATCGGACCCCTTGCGGCCCGTAGCGAGCGCCCGTTAGCTTCCTCCCCGTCACGCACTTTCCGTGGAGGGAACTCATGAAAGCACCTCGTCGCCCCACCTCGATGGTCGTCCTCGCGATGGCGGGCTCCATCGCCCTGCTCTCCGCATGTACCGCGTACACGGGACCGAGCCAGCTCGAGATCAAGCTCGTCGACGCGCCGAACCCTGCCGTGGACCAGATCGTGGTGAACGTCACCAAGGTCACCGCGCACTCCACCTCCGGCGGTTGGGTCACCGTGGGACCGGTGATCAGCCCGACCACGGTGAACCTCCTCGACCTTCAGACGAGCGCTCTCGCCCTCGGGCTCGTGAGCCTGCCCGCGGGGAAGATCACCCAGGTCCGCCTCTTCATCGCCGCCGACGGCAACTACGTCGTGCCGACCGGCTCGACGGCGCACGAACCGCTGGTCGTGCCGAGCGGGATCGAGTCGGGCATCAAGATCCTCGGACCCTGGGAGATCCCGGAGTGCGCTCGCCTGACCGTGACCCTCGACTTCGACGGGAAGAACTCGATCGAGTACCACCAGGCGAACGGGACGTGGATCCTGCGGCCGGTGATCTGGCCGACGAAGGCGGGGACCACGGCCATCGCCTGTGAGCAGGCGGCCCCCGGGCCGACGTGCAGCGTCGAGGTCGCGTGCCCCGCGGGCGAGGTCTGTGTCTCCGGCGCGTGCGCTCCCGCCGCCCCGCTCTCGACCGGCAGCGCGTGCACCGAGGGGCCCCAGTGCCTCACCGGCAGCTGTGACGACGGCGTGTGCGCGCAAGGCGCGGCCGGAGCGTCCTGCGGCGGGGCCGGCGACTGCGCCAGCGGGAGCTGCGTCGAGGGGGTCTGCGCCGCCGGTGCCACGGCGCTCGGCGCGCGCTCGGCGTGCACCTCGAATACCCAGTGCCTCTCCGGCACGTGCGGCGGGGGGATGTGCCAGCCCGGTCTGCAGGGTTCGCTGTGCCAGGTCCCCGGTGACTGCTGGTCGATGACCTGCATCGCCGGGTACTGCGGCGGCGGCGGGCCGCCCCCGCCCCCGATGTGAGCGGATCCGTGATCGACCGCCGGCGCCCCTCGCCGGCGGTCGATCGCGTCTGACTCAGCGGCTCCCTGGCCCCGCCTCCGCGAGGTGGGCGCCGATGATTGCCGCGACTCGTCCGGCCGTTCACTCGCGAAGGAGTGAGTCCCGCCCGCGACGGTCGCGACGGCGCGGCCTCGCGGTGTTCCCTCGGACGCGTGAGCTCGACCGGGCGTGACGCGTTGCCGCGAACCCGTGTGGTCAGGGACGGAGGACGGCTCCCTCGCCGGATCATGGCGAGCCGCAGGAGGGCTCCCCGTGACCGAACGAGCCGCGAAGATCATCTTCTGGGTCGGGACGCTGTCGTCGCTGCTGCTCTTCCTCGCCCTCACCTTCGACACGCACCGGAAGTTCGACGCGCTCACGCACGCCGACCGGCTCGACGAGCGCGTCGTCTCGGGGAAGCGCGCGTTCGAGCGCCACAACTGCAACGACTGCCACACCATCCTCGGGTTCGGCGCCTACTACGCGCCCGACCTGACGCGCGCGTACACGCGGGTCGGCGAGGAGACGATCCGCAGCCGGATCGAGCGCCCCGAGGTCGTGCTCGCGAGCTCGTACCGCAAGATGCCCCAGCAGCGGGTCCCGCCCGCGGAGGTCGACGCCCTCGTCGCGTTCTTCCGCTGGACGTCGGAGATCGAGAACGGCGACTGGCCGCCGCACGACTCGGAGATCAAGTGGAAGTCCTCGACCCGCCGGCTGCTCGCCGGCGCGACGCTGAGCCCCGGCGCCGCGCTCGTGACGCAGGAGAATTGCCTGGCCTGCCACGCGCTCGGCGACCTCGGCGAGCGGACGGGACCACGCCTCGAGTACATCGGGGCGCGCCGCAGCGCGCGCTACGTGGCGGAGTACCTCGTGGACCCGCAGCGGTTCGCGCCGGGGACGTCGATGCCCGGCTACGGCCAGCTGGGCGAGCCGCAGCGCCGCGCCCTCGCCGAGTTCATCGTGACGCTCGCCTCCAGCCGACGGGAGACGCCGTGAAATACGCCAGCCAGCGGGTCGCCTATCCGTACTTCGTCGTGGCGCTGCTCCTGTTCGCGCTCCAGCTCGTCGTGGGGCTGTGGCTCGCGTTCAACTACTTCTTCACCCTCCCGCAGTCGATCGTGAACGTGTTCCCGTTCGCGACCGCGCGCGCGATGCACACGAACCTGCTCGTGCTCTGGCTGCTGCTCGGGTTCATGGGCGCGACGTTCTACGTCGTCCCCGAGGAGACCCAGTCGGAGCTGGCGTGGCCGAAGCTCGCGCTCGTGCAGCTCGTCATCCTGGTGGCCGTCGGCGTCACGGCGCTCGTCGGCTTCCTCTTCGGCTGGACCCAGGGCCGGCCGCTGCTCGAGATCCCGCGGCCGCTCGATCTCCTCGTCGTCGTCGGCGTGCTGATGTTCCTCGCGAACGTCGCCGTCACGATGATGCGGGCTCGGCGGTTCACCGCGACGCAGGGGAGCCTGCTGGCCGGCCTCGTCTTCCTGGCCGCCATGTACCTGTTCGGAATCCCGTTCTACCGGAACCTCGCGGTGGACTGGTACTACTGGTGGTGGGTGATCCACCTGTGGGTCGAGGGCGCGTGGGAGCTCATCACGGCGGCGCTCGTCGCGTTCATGGTCATCCAGCTCACGGGCATCGAGCGGCGCGTCGTCGAGAAGTGGCTGTACGTGGAGCTCGGGTTGTTCCTGTTCACCGGCATCGCCGGGACCGGGCACCACTACTACTGGGTGGCGGCGCCGAAGTACTGGCTGTGGGTCGGCGCGGTCTTCTCGTCGCTCGAGCCCCTCCCCGTGCTGCTCATGCTCGTGGACACCTGGAAGCACATGCACGAGAGCCGGCGCCCGCTCCGGCCGCGCCTGACCTGGGTGTTCCTGTTCGGCATGGCGGTGCTGCACTTCGTCGGCGCCGGCGCGTTCGGGATGGCCCACACCCTGCCGCAGGTGAACTACTACACGCACGGGAGCCAGGTGACCGTCTCGCACGGACACCTCGCGTTCTACGGCGCCTACGTCCTCGTCAACCTGACGTTCTTCTACTTCGCCATCCCCCGGCTGAAGCGGTTCCCGAGCGACGAGTACCGCGCGACGCTCGGACACTGGGGCTTCTGGGTCATGAGCGTCTCCCTGCTCGGGATGAGCCTGTGCTTCGCGGTCGCGGGCGTACTCCAGAGCTACCTCGAGCGCGCGCAGGGGCAGCCGTACATGGTGGCGCAGGAGCCGATCCGGTTCTGGATGTTGCTCGCGTTCGTCCACGGGCTCGGGGTCCTCACCGGCGCGGTGATGGCCATCGCGCACCTGCTGACGCTGGCGCCGGAGTCGCCGCAGCCGGTCCGCGCCGCCTGACCGCCGGCCTCCACCCGTGAGGCGTGCCGCCGGGCCCCTCGGCCGAGGCGACCGTCCGGCGCCGCGTGCGGACCGCGTGACCGGGCGCTATCCACCGGACGGCCGCGCCCGCGGCCGGGAGGATCGCATGAGCCAGGTCTCGCCCCATGTCGCGTCGGTTCACCTCGTCGGGAAGTCCGGGTACGTGCAGGAGCTCCGCGCCCGCGGCCACTCCCTCCGCTCCGACGAGTTCGGGGTCCCGGGCGGCGGGGACGCCGGCCCGACGCCGGTCGAGCTGCTCCTCGCGGGGCTGGGGGCCTGCACCGCCACGACGCTCCGGATGTACGCGGAGCGCAAGGGCCTCGACCTGGGCGAGATCCGGATCGACCTGCGCCTCGTGGAGGAGGCGGAGGCCCGGCGGATCGAGCGCCGGATCCGCTTCGGGGCGACGCTCCCGGACGAGGTGCGCGCGCGGCTTCTCGAGATCGCCGGCAAGACCCCGGTCACGCGGATGATCGCGCAGGGGACGCCGATCGAGTCGCACCTCGGGTGAGCCGGAGCACGACGGGGGACATGATGACGACCGCCATCCAGGACCGCATCCCGCACAACCACTGCTGGGGCTGCGGGACCCTGAACCCGCGCGGCCTGCAGATCAAGAGCTACCCGGAGGGCGACGAGACGGTCTGCCGGTTCCAGCCCTCACCGGACCACATGGCGGGGCCGACGCACGTCGTGAACGGAGGCATCCTCGCGGCCGTGATCGACTGCCACTCGGTCTGCACGGCGATCGCGGACGTGTACCGCGCCGCGGGACGCGAGCTGGGGTCCGAGCCGCTCCTGTGGGCGGTCACCGCCTCGATGAAGATCGACTACCTCGCCCCGACGCCGATCGACGCGCCGGTGGAGCTCCGCGCGAAGGTGCGCGAGTCGAAGGGGCGCAAGCGAGTCATCGACTGCACGCTCCGATCCGGCGAGCGCGAGTGCGCGCGCGCCGAGGTCGTCGCCGTCGAGGTCCCCGCGGAGTGGCGGGCGGGCGATCCGCCACGCGCAGCCGGCGGGTGACGGGCCCTCTACTTGGGAACGTCCGTGGCCTTCGACTTCACCACGTAGTCGATGCCCTGGTCCGCCGGCGTCTTCATCGGCTTGACCTGAATGAACCCGTAGCCCATGGCGGTGTGGCAGGAGTTGCAGCTGCTCACGACCTGCCGGTACTCCTTGTCGAACGCCTTGAAGTCCTGAGCCATGATGGCCTTGTTCACGGGGGCGAAGGTCGTCTTGTAGAAGTCCTCCCAGTCCTTGTACTCGGCGGGCTTCGTCAGCTTGGCCGGAGTCATGGCGCCGTTCATGTACTTGGACATGTAGAACGCCAGACCCCAGTTTCCGGCCTTTGCCGCCCAGTACATGTTCTGGAATCGGTCGCCCACCTCGCGCATCGGGATCGCGAACTTCGGGATGACTGCCTTGAGGGCGTCCAGCTGCGCCTGGGTGTCGCCCTGTCCCTGCGGAGAGGGCTGCGCCGCCGGCGCCTGCTGCCCCCCTGCCCCGCCCGGCTCCGGAGGCTTCGCCGTCTGCGCCTGAGCGCTCGCGCCGAACAGCAGGACGCTCGCCACCACTCCGATCATGCTCGTCCTCGTCATGTGTGCTCCTCCGTGAGCTGCGTCGTCGTCGCCGACCGGATCAGCCCTTCTCCCGGTCGCCAGTCTTGTTACTTGGATGAGCGCTCGTCGTCCTTCGCCTTTCCAGGGGCGCTCTCCTCGTGCCCCCCGAAGGTCCACTGGAAGGCCGCCCGGAAGTGCGGGGGCGCGTCAGCCCGTTCTCCTATTCTCTCCGCATGTCCGAGAAACCCGACCGGAAGTCCTTCGAGGCCGTCTGCCGCGACTGCAGCGCCCCCATCGTCTGGGCGAAGTCCACGCGCAAGGACGGGACCCCCTGCAACATGGCGTTCGATCCGGAGCCCGCGGAGGGCGGGAGGTACGCCCTTGCGCATCCGGGGGGCGACCGGACGAAGCTCGTGGCGCGCTACATGAAGCCGGGAGACGAGTGGCCCGAGGGATCGGTCCCGCGGACGGCTCACTACATCACCTGCTCGGCAAGGAAGGACCGGCAGCCCGGCGGAGCCGGCTGACCGGCAGCGCCGGGCTCACCCGGTGGAGGACTCGGGCGCCGGCGCGCCCGGCTGTAGCGCGATCATGCGGCGCACCGCGCGCTCGAGCGCGGGCTCGGAGCGCAAGCGCCTCGCGCGCCGGCCCTCGAGCAGGTTCACGCCCGCACGCAGCGCGCGGAGGAGGGTCCGCGGGTCGCCCCCGGTACGCAGCCAGAGCTCGACGCACCCTTCCTTCTCGGTGATCGCGCGCTCGACCACCGCCCGGCTCACCTCCGCCACGGCCGCCCAGTCCTGCTGGGTCCATCGCATCCGGAAAGCCTCCCCGCGGGCTCATGCCCTGCGTCCGGGCGAACTTCGGGGCGGCGAGGGGCTTCGTCCAGATGTATGTCGGGTTCCACCGTGCAGCCGACGGCAAGTTGCCGCGCAGTCGGCCCCGGACGGGCTCCGCCCTCAGCCCCGCGCGGCGATGAACTATCGTCCTCGCCGACGATGCACGACCGGCGCCTCCACATCGCCTTCGTCGCGGACACCTACGACGCCACCATCGCGGGCGGAGTCCGCTCGGCCCGGCGGTTCGTGGAGGGGCTCCGCGCCCGGCACGAGGTGACCGTGGTCGCCGCCGGCGCCTCCGCCGAAGGGTTCCTCGGGCTCCCGGCCTTCTACCCGCCCTTCTTCGGGGGGGTGATGCGGGAGAACGGGTTCGTCTTCGCGGTCCCCAGGCGCAGGGTGCTCGAGGCGCTGTTCCGGCGCGTCGACGTGGTGCACGTGCAGTTCCCCTTCTGGCTCGGGCTCCGCGCGGCGGCGCTCGCGAACGAGCTCGGGACGCCGCTCGTGAGCGCGTTCCACGTGCAGCCCGAGAACCTGCTCCGCAACATCGGCCTGCGCTCGCCGCGCCTCGCCGCGTGGACCTACCGCCTGTTCCTGCGCCGCCTCTACGACCGCTCCGACGCGGTGGTGTGTCCCAGCCGGTTCGCGCTCGAGCAGCTCCGGGCGCTCGGGCTCAGGGCGCCGGCCGAGGTGATCTCGAACGGCGCCCCGGCGGACCTGGGGCCCGCGCAGCTCGACCGGCCGGAGCGTCACCGCGGGAAGCTCCTCGTGCTCGCGGTGGGTCGGCTCGCGCGCGAGAAGCGGCTCGAGGTCACGATCGAGGGCGTGCGACGATCCCGCCACGCCGGGCGAGTCCAGCTCGTCGTCACCGGCCGCGGGCCGGAGGAGGCGCAGGTCCGGCGCCTCGGCGCGACGCTCCCGCTCCCCGCCGAGATCGGGTTCGTGAGCGACGGCGAGCTCCGGCGGCTCCTCGCGACCGCCGACCTCCTCGTCCACGCCTCCGAGTTCGAGCTGGAGGGGATGGCGGTCCTGGAGGCGCTCGCGTGCGGCACGCCCGCCCTCGTCGCCCGGGCGCCGGGGAGCGCCGCGCAGCAGTTCGCCCTCGCGGACGACTTCCTGTTCGAGCCGGGCGACCCGGACGATCTGGCCCGTCGGCTCGACCTCCTCATCGAGGCGCCGGAGCGCCTGCGCGAGGCTCGCGCGCAGGCCCTCGCGCTCGCGGGGCGGTACCGCTTCGAGGACTCGATCCGACGGCTCGAGGCGCTCTATCTCCGCGTCGCGGGGCTGCGCGCCACGGCCGCCTGACCGGGCGCGCCCGGGGGGCGCTCGCGCCGCGCGATCCAGAGCGCGGCGGGGAGCGCGGTGAAGTCCGCGATCATCGCGAGCAGGAACGCCGCCGCGGTCACCACCCCGAACTGCCGGAGCGGAGGAAAGCTCGAGAACGAGAGCCCCACGAAGCCCGCGGCGTTGATGAACGTCGCGAAGACGATGGCCCGCCCGGAGACGCGGAGCGCGTGGCGGAGCGCGCCGTCGAGCCCGCCGGCCCCTTCCCCCTCCTGCAGGTGGTGGAAGAAGTGGATCTGGTCGTTCTCCGTCGTGCCGAGCACCGTCGTGGCGATGAGGATGGTGGCGACGTTGAGCGGCGTCCCGGTGAGTCGCATCCCGAGGAAGGTGACCAGGATCGCGAACACCGAGGGGATCATCGCCATCAGCCGCGCCGAGGGGCTCCGGAACACGAGCAGGAACACCGCGAAGATGAGCACCGCGGTGATGGCGAAGCTCTCCGCGAGCGTCGGCACCAGGCTCGCCCCGACCTTCGCCTGGAGCATCGACTCGCCCACCACCCGCATCGTCGCGCCGCGGAGGGCCGGCACCCCACCGGCCGTGTTCGCCCAGGCGACCCGCAGCGCAGCCTCGAGCGCCCGGAAGTCCCGCTCCTCCGTGCCGCGGAACACGACCGTGAGCTGGCCGTTCGAGAGCGAGCCCGCGTCCACGAACGCGCGGAGCTCGGGCTCGGAGAGCAGGAGCTGCTCGACGTCGCCCGCCAGCTCGGCGAACGCGCCAGGGTCCGAGGGCAGCGTGTCGTCCCCCGTCGCGAGGTAGCGGCGCATCCTCAGGAACGTGGTGGGGCCGACGACCGAGGTGACGTCCGGCTCCCGCTCGATCGCGGCGGCGAAGCGGTCGATGCCGCGCAGCACCTCCGGGTCGGTGATCGCGCCGGGGGAGGTGGTCACCCAGACCCGCGCCACGTTGAGGCCCCCGACGCGCTCCCGGTAGTAGAGCATGTCGCGGTGGATCGGGAGCGAGGCGTCGACGTAGTCGAGCGAGTCCACGCCCACCTTCATCGGAGAGAGCCACCCCGGCACGCCGACGAGCGCCACGAGCCCGGCCCCTGCGAGCGCCAGCGCCCCCGGGACGAGCGCCCAGCGGAGCCGCCAGGTGACGGACGGGAGCGCCGCGGCCACCCGATCGTAGACCCGGGTCCGGACCGCGACGGTGCGACCGGTGGGGGTCCGGAGCGTCCGCTGCAGCGCGGGGAACAGCGTGAAGACCGTCACCCACGAGAGGGCGAGCCCGGCCGCGGTCCAGAGGCCCATCTCGCGGATGGGCGGATCGACGAGACGGTCAGCGCGGCGAACCCGAGCACCGCCGCGAGCGTGGACGCGGTGACGGGCAGGAGCTTGTTCCGGAGGGCGAAGATGCGGTGCGCCTCGACGTCGACGCCCTCGGGCTGATCGACGAACCGTGACTGGACGTAGACCAGGTTCGCGAGCGTCGTGACCATCACGGTCAGCGGCACGAGGGCCGAGACCACGGTGAAGGTGAACCCGAGCAGCCGTCCGACGGCGACGCCGAGAGCGACCGCGGTCCCGAGGGCGACGATGACGGCCACCAGCGTCCGCCACGAGCGGTAGAGGAAGAGCACCAGCGCGACGACGAACAGCCCGAACACCGGGAACCAGCGGACCGACGCCTCGCGCGAGGCGCGCTCGATCCAGGCCTCCACGTACGGCGCGCCGATGCGCCGGACGGTGGGCACGGCGTCGCGCGGCTGGCGCGCGATGGCCGCGTCGATCGCGGCGAGGAGCGCGTCGCGCCGCGCCGGCCCGTCCGCGTCGAGCCCGACGACCAGCCCCTGGAAGCGATCGCCCACCAGGCCCTGGCGGCCGAAGAAGGAGGTCCCGGTCGCGAACGCGCGATACGCCGCGGCCCCCGCCCGGTTCGGCTCGAAGCCGGGGTGCGTGCGCCGGTACACGTCGAGCGCCGAGTAGGGCGCGACCCCGGGGATCGCGCGGAGCGCCCCCTCGAGCGCCTCCGTCTGGCGGAGCACCTCCGGGCGCCACGGATCCTCCGCCTCGAGGAGCAGGATCACGATGGGGCGGTCGGGGAAGATCCTCTCGAACTCGCGCGTCGCGACGAAGTCCGGATCCGACGGGACGATCAGCCCCGAGATGCCCGCGTCCGAACGGATCCCGACCGCGAGGACGACGGCCGCCGCCAGCAGCAGCGCGTACGCGACCAGGATCGGCGTGCGCCGCCGCACGATCCAGGCGAACCCGGCGTCGAGCCGCCCGCTCATCGCCGCCGCCCGGGCCAGGGCAGGAGCGCGGGCACGGTGCGGAGCCGCTCGACCCACGCCGGATGGCGGGCGGCCATGCGCCGATCCATCCACGGCACGCTCACGAACACGAACAGGACGGTGATCGCGAGCGGGCCCACGATCGCCCACGCCCACCCCGGCGCGGCCGCGACTCCGGACAGGAAGACCCCCCACCAGAACAGGATCTCTCCGAGGTAGTTCGGGTGGCGGCTGTGGGCCCAGACGCCCGACTCGAGCACCGCGGCGGGATCGCGCCGGCCGCGGACGAACTCCCTGAGCTGCCGATCGGCCACCGCCTCGAGGAGGACCCCGCCGACCGCCACCGCGACGGCGGCGACGTCGAGCGCGTTCCACGCGCGCGCGGGGCCGGCGAGCGCGGGGAAGCCCGCGAGGACCCCGAGGAACACCCAGGTCGTCGGCAGGACGTGGACTCCGACGAGGCTGAGCGGCCAGTACCAGCGGCCGCTCCTCGCCCGGAGCTCCACGTACCGGAAGTCCTCGTCGCCGAGACCTCGCCAGCGAGCGAGCTGGTTCGCGGTGAGGCGCACGCCCCAGACGCACACGATCGCGAGGAGCCAGACGCGCCGGAGCACGCTCCCGCCGTCGTCGCCGCCCCCGAGGAGCGCGCCTCCGCCGAGCGCGCCGAGCGACCCCCAGTAGAGGGCGATGAGCACGGGCGCGACGCTCCAGTACGGATCGTAGATGCTCGAGTTGTCGTGGCGGACGCTGAAGGCGAACACCACCACCGTCGCGGTGGCGTCCGCGGCGGCCGCGACGAGGACGGGGTGACGGCCCCGGAGCACCCACCCCACCGCGAGCGCGGCCACGAGCGCGGCGGCGTAGGCGGCCGCGAGCGCGGCGAGGCCGCGGGAACGGGAACGCCGGTCGGCGGCGGACCGGAGGACGCTCGCGCTCTTCATGGGTAGAGTCGGCGCGTCGCGCGCCCCATGATCCTGATCGACGCCCGGCGCGGGAGGAGCCTCCCGAACGCGAAGGCCGCGACGCGGTTCAGCGCCCCGGTGACGGCGCTCGGCCCGTCCCCGAGCGCGTCGAGCGCCAGGCGCGCCACGTCCTCGGGCTCCATCAGCGGCACGCTCCGGCGCGGGCGGGACGCCGCGTAGCCGGGCGTGCGCGTCGCGCCCGCGCGACACGCGAGCACGTCGACGCCACGCCCCCGGAGCTCCGCCCAGAGCCCCTCCGCGAGCACGAGCTCGAAGGCCTTCGAGGCCGCGTACGAGGCGAGCAGCGGATTCCCCTGGGAGGCGGCGAGCGACGTCATGAGGACGATGCCGCCCCGCCCGCGCCTCGCCATCGCCCCGCCGAGCAGGTGCGCGAGCGCGAGAGGGCCGCGGCAGTTCACGTCGAGCACGCGGAGGTGCTCGACGAGCGGGCGCTCGACGAACGGACCGATCACCGAGTGCGCGGCGTTGTAGACGAGGAGCCCGACCTCGATCCCCTCGGCGGCCCGCTCCACCGCCGCGACGAGATCGCCGCGCGCCAGATCGATCGCCTCGGTCCGCACCTCGACCCCGTGCGCGCGCCGGAGGTCCGCCGCGACCCGCGCGAGCTCCTCCCGACGGCGTGCGAGCAGGAGGACGTGGAGGCCGCGCGCCGCGAGCAACCGCGCGAAGGCCTCGCCGAGCCCGGCCGACGCGCCGGCCACGAGCGCCCAGGGGCCGTACCGCTCGCGAAAGGCGCTCACGCGGACCCCCGCGCTGCCGCGGCGGGAACCTCGCGCGTGAAGGGATGCTCCGAACGCGCGACGCGCCAGATCACGACGAGCGGGACGACGAGCCAGGGCGCGTTCGCCGCGACCACGACGCCCGGCGACGGCGTGGCGTGGATCCCCTTCAGCTCGTCGAAGAGGATGATGACGACGTTGGTGAACAGCATCGAGGACCAGATCACGCTCGGGAGCCGGATCCAGTCCCGCCCGCGGGTGAACGCGTAGATCGCGACCGCGTAGAACGGCCCGAAGACCAGGACGTCCAGCCAGATGGTCGCCCGGTACCACGCCGGGCGCGCGAGGAGCAGGGGGTCGAAGCTCCTCTCCCACCAGTGCACCAGCGTCAGCAGCCGCTCCGGTGGCCAGGCGGGGGCCGTGAAGTGGAACGGGTCGACGATGACGAGCTGCTCCAGGCTCACCACGTAGGTGGTGAAGCACAGGTTCACGACGAAGAACGCGACGAGCGCCACGTCCAGCGGACGCCTGGACAGCGGGATCGCGACACGCATGTGCTCACCCTTACCCGACCGGGAGGGCTCGACCGTCGGTACCTCTTGGGCGGCACCCGATCCGCGCGGCGCTGCTAATCTCAGAGCGTGTGAGACCGGCTCGACAGTGGCGCATGGCCGCTGCGCTCTCCGTCCTGCTCGCCTCCGCCGCCGTCCTCGCCGACGCGCCCCGCGACCACGATCGTGGTCTGCGCGCCGGGGTCGCCGGGCACGACGGAGGAGGCGCAGGGCGCGATGGACGCCTTCGCCGCCGCGGTCGCCGCGAGGGCGGGGCTCCCCGTCACCGCGCTCGGCGCGATCTACGCCGCGAGGGAGGACGCGGGGATCGCGCGCCTTCGCGCGCCGGACGCCTCGATCGCGGTCGTGTCGCTTCCGTTCTTCCTCGAGCACGAGAAGGCGCTCGCGCTGCGGGCCGAGCTCCAGCCCGTCCTCCAGGGCGGCGCCGCCGCGGAGCGCTGGAGCCTCGTGGTGCGCAAGGGACGGGGCGCGACCCCTGCCGCGCTCGACGGCTTCACCATCCTGTCGTCGGCCGGGTTCTCGCCGACGTTCGTGAGGGGTCCCGCGCTGTCGGGGTGGGGCAAGCTGCCCGCGACGGTGCGGATCACCCAATCGTCCGCGGTGCTGTCGGGGCTGAGGCGGGCTGCCGCGGGGGAGCCGGTGGCGGTGCTGCTCGACGGCGCCCAGGAGGCCGCGCTCGCCACGCTCCCGTTCGCGCCGGAGCTCGAGGTGGTCGCGCGGTCCCCGCCGCTTCCAGCCGGAGTCGTCGCGGTGGTCGAGCGGCGCCTGACGCCGGCGCGATGGGCGAAGCTCGGCGCCGCGCTCCGTGAGCTTCCGGCCGATCCGGCCGGAGCCGAGGCCCTCGCCGCGATCCGGATGTCGCGGTTCGTCCCCGTCGACGCGAAGGCGCTCTCCGGCGCGCGAAGAGCCTTCGCGGAGGCGCGCCGATGACGAGGGCCACACCCGCCGCCGCGGCGTTCACGCTCGCGCTGGCCTGCGCGCCCGCGCTGCGGGAGCCACCGCCGCTCCCGGCGCCGCCGGCGAGCGCGCGTGGCGCGAGCGCCGACGAGCTGATCCGAAGGGCCGACGCCGCGTGGGCGCGGCGCGCCGACGCCGGGCAGGCGCGGGCGGCGCAGGAGCTGTACCTCGAGGCGGCGTCCGCCGACGAGGGCCGCGTCGACGGGCTCCTCGGGGCCATGGCCGCGGCCTCGTTCCGGATCGAGCGCGAGCGCGACGCCCCCGCGCGTGAACGCCTCGCGGTCGAGGCGGTGCAGCTCGGGCAATGGTGCCGTCGCCGGGCGCCCGCCGAGGCGGCCTGCGGCTATCGCCTCGCGATCGCCCTCGGACAGCAGGCGCGCGAGCGGACGTCCACGGCGAAGGACGCGCTGAACACGATGGTGAAGCTGCTGCGCGAGGCGATCGCGGCCGATCCGCGGATCGACCACGCCGGGCCGCACCGGGTGCTCGCCCTCGTGCTGCTGCGCGCGCCGGGCTGGCCGGCCGGGCCCGGCGATCCGGAGCAGGCGCTCCGGCAGGCACGGGCCGCCGCCGACCTCTTCCCCGATGCCGCGGAGAACCAGCTCGCGCTCGGCGACGCGCTCGAGGCGACCGACCACGCCCCCGAAGGTCGCGCGGCCTACGAGCGGGCCGCCGCGATCGCGGAGCGAGGCGTGGCGGCGGGCGTTCCGGAGGCCGCGCGCTGGCGTGACGAGGCTCGCGCCGCGCTCGCCCGAGGAGGCCGTCGGTGACGCACCCTCTCCTCCTCGCGCTCGCCGTGGCAGGTGCCCTCGACGCCGCCGAGCCCGCCGCGGCGAGCGGCGGCGCACCTCGGGACCCCGTGGCCGAGGCGCCCGGCCCCGATCGCGGCGGCTCGCGCCACTCGCTCGCCCTCGGACCGCACTCCACCACCTTCTTCAGCAAGGAGGGCAGCCAGTACACGTTCCACTCGGCGAGCCTCGGCTACCTCGGGTCGATCGGCGCGCGCGGGCTCTTCCTGAACGCGTTCGCCCTCCTGCCGCTCCAGGCGCGGCAGGACGGGGACGCGTACGCCACGGCCCGCTACTACCGCCGGCGGACGGGGGGAGACCTCCTCGTCGGCTGGCACTGGCGCTGGTCGGTGCGCGGCGAGGTCGAGGCGGAGGCCGGCCCCGGCCTGCACGCGACGCTGATCTACCTCCCGGGCAAGCTCGGTTACCGGGACTTCTCCGCCCTCCCGCTCGGGCTCGGGGCGGGTGGAGCGCTGTCGTGGAGGACCGGCGCGCAGCGGCTCTCCCGCCCGGTCACGGTCGGCCTCTACGCGAGCGCCGCGTACGACTTCCGCGATCCGATGCACGCCGACGATCTCTCGCACGGGTTCACGTTTCGCACCGGGGTGACCCTCGGGCTCGGGGCCCGCCGATGAGGCCGGCAGCCCGGCGGGGCTGGGGCCGCGCGGTCACGGTCGCGCTCGCGCTCGGCGCCTGCGGACCCTATGCGGACGTGGCGCAGAAGCTCGACGTCACGGCGCGCATCGCCGGCGACACCTGGATCGCCGCCGCCGGTCCGGAGAGGTCGGAGCTGCGGCTGCTGGTCGTCGGCAAGCCGCAGGGCGACGGGTCGGTGGCCTTCGCGTTCACCGCGATGCAGATGCCGATCTCGCGCGGCTCCTCCGCGATCACGCTCCAGGGGAGGTGGACCGAGGTCGGGTCGGCCGGGGCGACGACGTTGCAGGTCCAGCACGAGTACACGCTGCCGGACGAGTCCTCCGTGTCGATCCTCAGCCGCCGCGGCTCGTGGCGCAAGGACACGCTGCGCACCATCCGGCTCTCGGTGACCCGGGACGCCGGCCGGCTGGTCGTCGAGGGCGACGCCGGACTCGCCGGGACGTACGTCGGCCTCGGCGAGGCGCTCGGCCGCCTCGGCTCCTCGACGGAGCGGGACGCCGCCTGCGCGTTCCAGATCACGAACCTGGGCATCCGGAGCTCGGAGGTCCGGATCATCGGGTTCGGCGGGCCCGGCATGACCCAGTATCAGCAGGCGGAGACCTACATCGGCACGCTCGCGGGGAGCCTCCGCGTCTCCATGAGCGGCTTCGCCCAGAACACGACGACCATCCGGTACAGCGACTTCGAGGATCTCGGCGGGGTGCGCGTGAGCGGACCGCAGATCACCGACGCCGACTCGGGCGGCGACGGTCACATGTCGGGCGTGCTGACGTTCGTGCTCGCGCCGGTGGCCTCGGACGGGTCCGCCGGTACGCCCGTCACCGGCACCATCGACTACGGCGGCGCCGGCAACGCCGCCGACGCGGTGCAGATCTCGAACGGCAACGCGGTCGGCGGGAGCTACATCACGTCCATCGACGGTGGCGGATCCGCGCGGGTGAGCCCCGCGACGGCGCCTTCACCTTCCGTGTCGGAATGTCTCGCGCTTCCGTGACGCGCCCCGTGTGTGGCCAACCGCACCGGGGTTCGTTACGGGTCCCCGAGCGGTGCGTATGGTCTCGCGCGGGAGACCTCGACCATGCGCACCCTCGTCCTCTTCGTCGTGGCCGCGTTCGTGACGGCCTGTGGCAGCGACTCGAAGCCCGCGGCCGCGAGCGGCCTCGGAGGGACCGTGGGCGGCCGGTCCTTCTCGCCCGCGGCGGTGCGAGCGATCCCCGCGGGCAGCGGCGCCTCGCCGTGCCCGGTCATGCTGGGCCCGACCACCGTCAACGTCGGCGTGAAGGCGCTCGCGCTCGAGGTGACGTCCTACGCCGACGCGTGCGGCGACTTCGCGAGCAGCCAGTGCAGGTTCCACCAGAGCGCGCAGAGCGTCACCCTCCTCGTCGCGAAGCTGAACCCGGCCGGCTCCGAGCCCGCGCTCGCGACGGGGACGTACACGATCGCGTCGAGCCCGACCACCGTGGTTCCGGAGGCGTCGGGCCTCCTCACCGTCGCGTTCGCGCAGGCCCTGGGGACCGACGCGACCTGCGGCGGGACCCCGAGCCCGTCGGTGCAGGGAGGCACGCTCCGGCTCGACCAGGTCACGGGGCCGGTGACCGGTCACGTGTCCGTGACGTTCCAGGACGGGAGCTCCCTCGCCGGCGACTTCTCGGCGCCGCTCTGCCCGGGCCCGAGCCCCGACGTGTGCAGCCTCGCGACGGCGCAGGCGCTGTGCACGCTGCCACCCGTCTGCGTGCCCTACCCGACCGAGAGAAGTGGGGACCAGCCTCAGCGCCGGCGGGGGGTACCCGACCGGCCGCGCGTGGGGGTCGCGGCCGGCACGGGCCGCCTGCGAAGGACGAGCTGCAGGGCCACCTCCACGATCACGAGCGCGACGAGGATCCCGACGAGACCGCCCATCGCGAGCGCGACGGCGTAGAGCACGTACAGCACCGCGAACGTCGCCGGGATCTTCACGGGTCGCATCGAGGCGTTCCCCGGAACCCAGCGGAGCGCATGCCCCGCCGCCGCGACGAGGACGACGGCCCAGACCCAGTTGCCGCTCATGCGGGCATCATATCCCGAGCTTCTCCCGTCGTGATCCCGACCGGCTCGCCGCGACCGGCGCGCCGGCTACCTGGTCTTCCGAGAGCCGACCACGCGGCGTACGCGCGCCAGACCGGCCGCGTCGTCCCGGGGCTGGGGGCGCCTTCACTGACTCACCGCGCCTGAGTGCCCACCGGCGACGCCTCGCGATGCACGGTCCGCACGAGCCGCGAGGTGTCGTATCCCTGGTCCGAGAGCTTCCGGAGGATCGAGTCGTACAGGTCCGGGCTCATGAACGGCGTGCGGGCGAGGATCCACAGGTAATCGCGGCTGGGGTGCCCGACGACCGCGTAGCCGTAGTCGTCTCCGAGCCCGATGATCCAGTAGTCGCCCCAGAACGGCCGGAAGAAGCTCACCTCGAGCTTCGCGTTCGTCGCCGCGTCCACGACGCGCGCGCGCCCCGTCGCCACCTTCTCCGGACCGTCGGGCGAGTCCTTCCTGCAGCGGTTCACGACGTCGATGCCGCCGTCGGCGCGCAGCGTGTACGTCGCGGTCGTGGCGGTGCAGCCGCGCTGGAACCGCTTCGGGAACCTCGCGATCTCGTACCAGGTCCCGATGTACCGCTGGAGGTCCACCCGCGGCACCGTCTGCAGCGGCGGGAGGTGCAGCCGGTCGGTCGTCGTCGACGTGCAGCCCGTCGCGAGCAGGCAGGCGGCGAGGGCGCGGAGACGCTTCATGGTGTCCTCCTCGGGCTTCGCGCCGAGCATGCTTCTTCTATGCGCCATAACCGGCGGCAGCCGACGTGCCGCCCCGCCTCAGACCCCTCGGGTGAGCCCTCCCGGGCCGGCGCGTTCCTCGGCGCCACGAGGCGGCGCCACGCTACCCTCACTCTGGGCGGCGGGTGCGCACGGGTGAATCCCGCGGCTTCGACCGGCCGCTGCCGTGGGGCATGGCGTGATGCAGGTCCGGCAGCTCCGCGGCCTGAAACGACGGATCGAGCGCCGCGCGGTCACCGGCTGGTTCCTGCGCCCCGGGACGACCGCGGACGAGCTCACCCGGTCGATGCCGGGTGACGACCTCGTCGACGATCCCCGGTACGTGTCCACGCGCGCGATCATCATCCGTGCACGACCGGCCGAGATCTGGCCCTGGCTCGCGCAGATGGGGCGCGGCCGCGGAGGGCTGTACAGCGTCGACTGGCTCGACCGGCTCCTCGGCATCCTCGACGGCCCGAGCGCGGAGCAGGTCCTCCCGGAGTTCCAGGACCTCCGCCCCGGCGACGTCATCCCGGTCGGGCGCACGAGCTGGCCCGTCCACGCCGTCGATCGCGAGCGCGCCCTCGTGCTGCGCATCGTGGCGGGCGAGGTCCTCGTCTCGAACGCCTGGATCCTCGAGCCCATCGACCCGGAGACCACGAGGCTCGTGTTTCGCGTTCGCGCCACGCTGCCCGTCACCGCCCGGAACCGCGCGCTGCTCGCGCTGCTCGGGCCGCAGGAGCTCGTCATGGTCCGCGCCCAGCTCCGCGGGCTCCGGCGGCGAGCGGAGGGGCTCGCGCGCGCCCGGCGGGGCCGCGAGGAAGGGCGCCCGTGAACGTCGCGCGCCGTCCGCTCGTCCTGTTCGCGCCCGGCGCGGGTGCCCCGTCGACCTCGCCCTGGATGTCCGCGTGGGCGGAGCGCCTCGGCACCTTCGCCGACGTGACCCGCTTCGACTACGCGTACATGCGTGCGGGCCGGCGCAGCCCGGACCGCTTGCCGGCGCTGATCGAGACGCACCGCGAGGCCCTCTCGGCCGCGCGGGCGGGCCGGCGCGGCCCCGTCGTCCTCGCCGGCAAGTCGATGGGCTCGCGCGTCGGCTGTCACCTGGCGCTCGAGGAACCCGTCGACGCCCTCGTCTGCCTCGGGTACCCGCTGCGCGGCGCGCGCGGCGAGCTCCGCTCGGAGGTGCTCGTCGCCCTGCGCACGCCCATCCTCTTCGTCCAGGGAACCCGCGACCCGCTCTGCCCGCTGGAGGCGCTCGAGGACGTCCGGCGCCGGATGCAGGCCCCCACGGCGCTGCACCGGGTGGAGGGCGGCAACCATTCGCTCGAGGTCGGGAAGCGCGCCCTGCGGGCGGCCGGCGAGGCGCAGGCCGACGTCGACGCGCGGACGCTCGGCGCGATCGTGGCGTTCCTGCGCGAGCACGCCTGAGCCCGCCGGAGTGCCGGCCCCGACGCGGGGCACCCCGGGAGGCGCGCGCATCCGTCGCACCCGCACCCGCCACGACGTGGCCCCGACCCGGCCGACGAACGGGTATCATCTCGCCGTGCGAACGCGACGTCCCTGGTGCGCGCTCCTGTCCCTCCTCGCGGGGTCGCTGGCCTGCGCGAACGTCCCGCCCTCCTCCGTCGAGCATCACGTCTACGCGCTCCGCGAGCCCCACGGCGCGTGCGCGGCGGGCTCCTTCGTCGGCACGCCGCCGCACCGCGCGACGATCATGGGCTGCCTGCGGATCGGCGCGGTCGGGACGAAGTTCGACAACGGCGAGGCCCGCCTCATCACCGTGCTGCGCGCGAAGGACGAGTACGACGCCGACCTCACGGACTGGCAGGTGACGGTCGCGCGGGACGGGGAGCAGATCATGAACCGCGCGATGGAGTACACCCCGTCGCATCGCGACTGCAGGCACCTCGGGCTGCGCTGCCGCGAGACCGTCGCCGACGTCGCGCCGCTCCCGGGCGGACTCGGGCCCGGGACGTACACGGTTCGCTACCGCCTGATGAACGCGGAGGCCTACACGGCTCGCGTCCCGCCGGTCGAGCTCACGATCGTGCTCCGCTGAACGCCGAGCGGCGCCCGGGGGTCCCCCGAGCGCCGCTGGGCCGCACCGATGCGGGCGATCAGTTCTCGAGCTCGGCCTGGTCCACCGGGTCCGACGTGCTCGCCGGGTACGGCCGCCACCGCACCTTCACGACGGAGGTGCCCGGCGTGACGGCGCCGAAGAAGGCGGTCGCGCTCGTCGTCCCGCCACCCATGGCCCTGAACTCGGCGGCGCTCGTGTCGATCGTGCGGCCCAGGATCACCAGGGCGGAGGTCGGCGTCTTCGCCGACACGACTCCGCGCAGGAACGCGCGATCGTTCGGGCTCGCGCTGATGAGCTCGAGGCGAGTGGCATTCAGGCCCGTCCCGTCCTGGGTCGGAGTGCCACGGACCTCCACGTGGGCGCCGACGGGGATCGCGCCGAGCGACGCCAGGTTCCGGAGCTCGGTCGACGGGGTCACGTGGACGGTGAGGCCGAGCAGGGACACCGTGGCCGCGCCGGCGTCGACCGCGGTGACGTTCGCCTCGACCCGGGCGCTCGGGCGGAACTTCACCTCGTGCGCCTCGAGCACGCCGTCGTCCCGGAGCACGCCCTCGACCTCGAGCGCGACCCCGACGACGAGGTCCTCGGACGTGCCGCCGACGAACGCGGTCCCGGGGGTCGCGACGACGCGCCGGGCGCCCACCGTGAAGCCCGTGGCGTCGAGCGCGGTGACGAGCCCCTCGATCTCGACGCGGTCGTGCGACCGGGGCGGGAGCTCGTCCTCCGCGTGGAAGGACGTCGCGGTCAGGACGCCGCCGGCACCGGCGGGGCCGAGCGTGCGCACCTCGACGAAGGCGCCCACGGTGACCACCGGCGCGGGCAGGATCCCGCCCACGTCCACCCGCGCGGCGAGCGGACCGCCCGGCGAGAACGCGAGATCCACGACCGTCCCCGCGACCGCGAGCACGTAGGCGCGCAGCTCGCGCTCGGTGCCCGCCGGCAGCGCGCTCTTCCGGACCGAGGTGGCCCGGATGCCGCCGCGCCCATCCGCGTGGCCGGACACCTCGATGCGCTCGCCGACCGCGAGGTCGTCCGGGACGAGCCGCGCCCCGTGGCTGTCGGCGACGACGGTCGAGTCGTCGATGGAGATCGAGGTCCCCGCGACGACCACGTCTCCCGCGTGCCTCGCCTCGATCTCGCCTTCCACGAGATCGTGGAGCTCGATCTCGTCCGCCTCGCCCGACGCGCCGCCGTCGTCCACCGTGCCGCGGACCGTCACCACCTGCCCGTCGTCGAGGTGGTTCCGGATCTCGGTCTCGCCGGCGAGCACGGCGGGCGCGCCGCCCTCCGCCCGGATCGTCGCGCCCGACGTGCGGAACGCGATCCCGTTCACCACGAGCCCACCCGCGAAGCCCTGGACCGTCCCGGAGATCGTCGCCGGCCCCGGCCCCCGCGCGCCGCTCCCGCGGGACTCGAGCCGCAAGCCGTCGTGAGCGCCAGCGCGAGAATCATCGAAGCAAAGGCGTCCTTCTTCGTCGTCGTCATGTTGGAGTACCGTCCTTTCGACGCTCACCACCCCGCTGTGCGGCGCTGCGGGACAGGCCTCGTCGGGTCGTACGTCGACCCATGAGGGTCCGTCCCGCGCGATCGGACCTCGGGGTGAACCGATGCGGAGGACGGAGTGGCGGAAGGCCGAAGTCGGGCAGCGGAGCTGTACGCGCTCTACGGCCCCGCCGTGTACCGGCGGTGCCTGCGGCTGCTCCGTGACGAGGAGGCCGCGCGCGATGCCACGCAGGACGTCTTCGTGAAGCTGGTGAGGGAGATGGAACGCCTCGAGGATCGGGAGCACGCGATGCCCTGGCTCTTCACGGTCGCGACCCGCCACTGCCTGAACGTCCTCCGGGAGCGCCGCCGCCGCGGGCAGAGCACTCCGGCGGACGACCTCGAGCTCGCAGCCCCGGAGCAGCCGTCGGGCCTGCCGGGCCGGATCCTCGCCCGCGCCGTGCTCGCCCGCTTCGACGAGGGGACGCAGGCGGTCGCGGTCGGGGTCCTCGTCGACGGGATGGAGCAGGAGGAGGTCGCGTCGGCGCTCGGCGTCTCGCGCAAGACGGTGCAGCGCCGGCTCGAGCGATTCCTCGAGCGCGCGCGCGCCGCGATCCTGGGGAGCGACTCATGAGCGCGCATTGCCCGACCGATCTCGCCCTCGAGCGCCACCTCCTCGAACCGTCCACGTCGGCGCTCGCGCCACACCTCGCGACGTGCGAGTCGTGCCGGACGCGCGTCGCCCGGATGGAGGAGGAGGGCGAGCGCTTCCGACGGTTCGTGTTCCCCGCGACGGTGGACCGGGTCGAGGCGGCCGCCCGGCGGAAGCGCCCCGCGCGCTGGTGGATCGCGGTCCTCGCTCCCGTGCCGATCCTCGCGGGGGCCCTCGCGGTGTTCCTCGGGGTCCGGTCCGCGGGTCCCCGGTACGACTACGTCGGGGTGAAGGGCTCGGGCGGGATTGGCCTCTCCGCGTTCGTGCAGGACGCGGCCGGCCCACGGGCCGTCCCCGACCGCAGCAAGGTGCCCGCGAACGCCGCGGTTCGCCTCCGCGTGCGGGCCTCGGCCCCGTGCCGGTTGTTCGTGCTCTCGGTCGATTCCGCGGGCACCGTCTCGCGACTCGACGGCGGCGGCGCGGACGGCCTCCCGCTCACGGCCGGACAGCACGATCTCCCGGGCGGCGTCGAGCTCGACGGCTCCGCTGGCCCGGAGCGGCTGTTCGCGGTGTGTGCGCCCGGCGGAACCTCGTGGTCCGAGGTGGAGCAGGCCGCCCGCGCCGCCGCGGTCGGCGGGGCCGGCGCGGTTCGGGTCACGTCCCAGCTGGGCGGGTTGCCTCCGGCCGCGGCTCAGGCGACGCTCCTCATCGAGAAGACCCCGTGATCGCGCTCCTCGCCGCCGTCCTGACGCTCGCCGCGCCTGCGCCGCGGTTCGCGGTGGTGGCCGCGTCGAACGAGGGGGCTCCCGGGAGGCCGCGGCTCTGGTTCGCCGAGAAGGATGCCGGCCGGTTCCGGGCGGCGCTCCAGGAGATCGGCGCGTTTCCACCCGAGCAGGTGGCCTCCGTGCGCGGGCCGGGCGCGCGGGCCTTCCGCGACGCGTTCGCGCGCGTCGAGGTCGGGCTCGCCGCCGCCCGGGCGCGCGGCGAGAGGCCCCTCCTCGTCGTCTACTACTCGGGCCACGCGGGGCCCGGCGGCCTCGAGCTCGGCCCCGAGACCCTGACGTACGACGAGCTGAAGGCGCTCGTGGCCTCCTCCGCCGCCGAGGCGAAGGTCGTGATCGTGGACGCGTGCGAGGCCGGCGCGCTCACGCAGGTGAAGGGCGCGCACGTCGCGCCCGCGGTGGACTTCCCGCTCCCCACCGCCGACTCCGTCCAGGGCACGGCCTTCCTCGCGTCGACCGCGGTGGGCGAGGCGGCCCAGGAGTCGGCCGCCCTCGGCGGCAGCTTCTTCACGCACCACCTCGAGGTCGCGATGCGCGGCGCGGGGGACGCCGATCTCGACGGGCTCGTCACCCTCGCGGAGGCCTTCCGGTACACCGCCGCGCGCACCGTCCTCGCCACCGCCGCCACGAGCCATGGCCCCCAGCACCCGACGTACGACTTCCGGATGGCGGGGCGCGGCGACGTGGTCCTCTCCGATCTGCGCCGGGCGGAGGCGCACCTGCTCATCCCGCAGGACCCGGGCGCCCTCTACGTGCTGCACGGGCCGCGCGGCCTCGTCGCGGAGGTGAGCGCGGGCCCGGCCCAGCTTCGGCTCGCGGTGCCCGCCGGGCGCTACGAGATCGAGCGGCGCGGCGCGAACGGCCGCGCCCGCGGGGACCTCGGCGTCGCGCGCGGAGAGGAGCGGCTCGTCCCCGTGCTCCAGCCGACCCGCTACGAGGTGGCGCGGACGAAGGGGGGGCCGCGCCAGCTCGAGGCGTTCGCGGGCGTCGGCGCGCACCTCGTGTCGATGCCGGGCGGCGGCGTCGCGCCCGCGGTGCGCGGCGGGGTCCGGCGCGAGGTCGGCCCGGCCGGCCTCCTCGTCACGCTCGAGTACGCCCTCGCCGACGTGACCGACGGCGCCTTCAAGTACGAGTACTCACGGCTGGGCGGGGACGCGGCGCTGGTGCTGCCGGTCGCGGGCGGGCGGCGGCTCGTCGAGGCCGGCGCCTTCGCGGGCTGGGGCTGGGCCACCCAGACGCTGCGCGATCGGCGGACCTACCATGCCGGCGACGCGACCGCCGGCTTCCTCGTGCGGACCTCGGTCCCCATTCGGCCGGCTTCGCGGCGCGGTCAATCTCACCGCGGGCGGCCGCGCCTTCGAGCTGAACGGCGCGCGCGTGGTGCGCCCGGCCGGCTCCCTCTCCTTCGCCGTCCTCTACGGGTTCTGAACGTGCGCGCGCCACCGGCCCTCGGTTCCGCCATCGCAGCGCTCCTCGCCGGGCTCGCGCTCGGCGCCTGCGGCAGCGGGCTCTACGACGCGTCCGGAGTCCCGGCCGCCGAAGGCGGCGCGGGCTCACCTGCTCTGCCGGGCAGGTCGTCTGCGGCGGCGTCTGCACGGCCGAAGACACGAACCACTGCGGAACGGCGTGCGAGGCCTGCAACGTCACCGTGCCGTCCGGCGGCCGGGCCGCGTGCCTGCGAGACGGCGCCGTCGCGGCCTGCGGGTACGAGTGCACCGACGGTCGCCTCAGGTGCGCCGCGGGCTGCTGCGGCGCGACCGCGATCGCCGCGGGCGACCGGCACACGTGCGCCCTCCTGGAGGGCGGCGAGGTCTCGTGCTGGGGCGCGAACGAGAGCGGGCAGGTCGGCGACGGGACCGCCGCGCCGCGCCACTCGCCGCGCCCGGTACCGCTCGGTGCGGCGGCGATCGCCGTGGGCGCGGGAGCTCGCACACGTGCGCGGTGCTCCAGTCCGGCGCCGTCCGCTGCTGGGGCGCGGACGTCGACGGGCAGGTGACCGGGACGGCCACGGTCCTGCCGGAGCTCGCCCGTGGCGGCTCCGGTCGCGTCCGGCGCGCTGGCCGTCGCCGCCGGTCAACGGTGGCAGATCCACGAAAAGGATTGGGATAGCTCCATAATGCCAACGATCCTTCATCCATCGCAATTCCCTTTGAGCTGGTGATCACCCAATAAGAGGCGTTGAACACCGGGGAACCGGCCAGCGGTTGGAATTTGGGAGCCGCCAGGCTCCAACGGGTCGGCGATCTTCGCCTCGGCGTCGCTGCCCAGCATCCTGTTTTTCCGCGCTGCGGTCAGGAACCAGCTCTCTACATCCGCTTCCGTCATCACCGAGGCATCCCCGTATTTCTTGCCATAGATGCCTCCCAGGATGTTGTTCTTCACGGCCAGTTCATCCGACACAGCCGCATTGTGCGTAAAGAGGACTCCAGCCTTACACCCTTGCCCCAACCCAAAAACAATGAGTTGTAGATTGACAACCGGCTTGCCCTGCGGATGCGCATCGCCGCCCCGTCCTTGTGATTCTGCGGATCTCCCGTCCACGTAGCCTGGTCTTTCGACGCCCCGAAGGCACTGATGTTACTGAAGATCGCCTTGGTCACCGGAGTCAGCTCCGTGCCGCTGCTGTTGTTGTCCGACTCAAAGGCATTCGCCGTGTCGGTATCCACAATCGAAGGATCACGCATGATCAGCCCGAACTGGACCATCCCGGCAAACCCGTTGTCGGTATCAAAATCATCGTCTTCCGTGCGGTAGCTGATAATATGTTTCAGGTTCACCGCACCCCCGAACCACTCGAAGCCATCGTCACCCCAATAGGAAACCTGCACATACTCAATACGTGTACCGCTCCCAACCGAATTCAGGGTCAGTCCGTTCACCTCGCTGCCCGTGGCCACTTCATACCCCGGGAACTCAATACGAACAAAGGTCAGCACCCCCGAGTTGTCCGCATTGTCATTGCCACCATATTCGGAACCAATGCCTCCTTCGGCAACGCCCGAGCCACCCGGAAGGTTGTTGATCCCGTTCCCGTTGATCACCAACTCGCCGAGTCGCTGTTCGACCGGAAACCAGCACCCGGACCGACGTAAAGACAATGGGCTGCGCCTTGGTGCCTGCCGCCATGATTTTGCCACCCCGCTGAACCGACAGCATACTCTTATTGGTCGCTCTGATCACCGTCCCTGGCTCTATGGTCAGCGTGGCACCCGCATCGACATACACCCAGCCGTCCAGTTTAATTAAACCACTCCAGGTTTCACCGGAAGTACATGCAATCCCCGGATGCGTAAACTGTCCGTTCCCTTTCGTAACCGTCGGTGTCCCGTACGCCGTGTTCACCGGATCCCAGTTGGTCCACCCTTCCGTCCAGTCGTTCACCCCGTCAAAGGCCCCCACATACACGACCTTGTCAAGGGTTGTTGATCTCCTGTGCCCGACCCTGTACAAGCACAACAACCATCAGCATAATTGCAAGTAAAATCTTCTTCATAATTCTGTTTTCTTATGGTTAACTATTTTCATTTATTCTGATTTACAATTATTTAAGACTAAAGACTTAAGATTTAAGACTATCAAAGGTTCCACACCAGGCTAAAAGAAAACTGCCGGTTGGGCCGATAATTCCGGGTAAAAGCCTCTATATTTTCATTTATACCATGGTATTGGAAACTGTAATCTGCTGTCTAGGATGTCCTTCACACGGCTTTCAGGCTGAAATGCTCCCCGATCCCTTTCTGGAAGGTAAAATCCAGCACATTCCGGGGAAGCTCCCAGGTATGGGGATTGTTGGTGGTTCCCACATAGGCGATCCTTTTCCCCACCACGTTATAACTTAGATTGATGTCCCAATCTGATTCCGGATTGTTATAGAACAGGCCCAGGTTGACAATATAAGGCGACTGACCGGCCATTACCCTCAGCGTGTCACGGGTAAACTCTTGTTTTGAGGTATTGATTTCACTTTTAATCAGGGAGGTATTGAAGACCACGGTCAGGTGTTTCATAAGCGGAGGAAACTGGCAGCATTGGCCATGCCCTCAAATCGCTTCCTGACATCGATCTCTATCCCTTGAACCACGCGCTTCCTCAATATTGTAAGGAAAGTAGTCGTATGTCGTTCCCGATTCCCTGAGAAAAGTCTCAATGGGGTCGGTAAACTTTTTATAGAAGCCGGCCACTGAGATCATTTCTCCCTGCCGCGGATACCACTCATAGCGGATGTCGTAGTCTGCGTAAGCACTTTTCAGATCCGGGTTTCCGTAAACGATGGCGAACAGTTCAAAATCCTGATAGTCAAGGGGGCCATTTCACGGAACTC
>CAWHDY010000017.1:0-138181 GCA_963828235.1 uncultured delta proteobacterium | reverse complement strand
CGCCGCCTCGGCGCGGAACGCGTCCAGCCAGCGCTCGCCGGAGAGCTTCTCCGCGATCGCCACGGCGAGGTGCTTCGCCTCGACGCCGAGCGACCGGTTGCGCTGGAGGCCGTTCACGCAGGAGGGGCAGTTCGTCAGCACCGTCGCCCGGCGGCGGTCGCCCAGGTGCTCGCCGAGCGCGACCCGCTTGCGGTGCAGCATCGCGTCGGTGATGTCCGGGCGTGACAGCGCGAGCGTCCCGGCCTCCGAGCAGCAGTGCGGGACCGTCTCCACCTGCCCGAAGCCGCCGAGCTTCACGAGGACGCTCTCGGCCTTCCCGTCGAGCGAGTCGTGGCAGGGCGGGTGGTAGAGCAGGCCCGTCTCCGCCCCCGGGAGCGCGAGGCCGCGCTCGAGCGCGTACGCCGACACGTCGACGAGCCGCCCGCCGAAGACCTTCCCCGCCTCCATCGCGTCGAGCCCCTCGCGGCACGTGCCGCAGGTGATCACGCACCCGTCGAACTCGAGGTACGAGAACATCTCGCGGATCTGGCTGAAGAGGATGGTGTCGCGCAGGACCTGGCGCGAGTGCTGCTCGGTCTTGGCGTTCACGTGGGCGGGGAACCCGCAGCACAGGTACGGCGGCGGGAGGACGACCCGCGTCCCGAGCGCGAGCAGGACGTGCACGGCCGCCATGGAGATGTGCGACTGGTACCGCTCCGAGCCGCAGCCCGGGAAGTAGAACACCGTCCGGACGCCGTCTCCGTTCCCGTTCCCGTGCGCGCCGTTCCCGCCGCCCTCGGCGGCCTGCGGCTCGAACACGAGCACCTGGTCGGGCTCGCACGGGGGGATCACGTCCCGCAGCGTCTCCGCCGGGATCACGGGCAGCGGCGAGCGGAGCATCTGCAGCGCGTACGGGCCGGGCCGCCCGTCCGCGGGCTGGAGCGGCGCCACGAGCCCGCAGGCGACCCGCTGCACCGCGCCGCCGAGCCGCACCACCGTGGACCGGAACGCCTTGTTGTACGCGGGCGAGCGGCTGTCGAGGTACCCGAGCGCCGCCCGCGTCGCGAAGGTCGTGTTCTTGTAGCCCCACGACTGGAGGATGCGGCGCTCGAGGATGGACACCTCGCCCGAGTCGATGTCGACGGGGCAGGGCTTGAGGCACTTGTGGCAGATGGTGCAGTGGTCGGCCACGTCCTCGAGCCAGCGGAGCAGCTCGAAGCGCGTCGAGCGCTCGCGCTGGGCGTCGTAGAGGAGCGCCTCGATGAGCGACCCGATCGCGAGGTTCTTGTTGCGCGGGTGGAAGAACATCCCGCGCGCCGGGTGGTAGACGCAGCAGTCCGGCTTGCACTTGCCGCAGCGGACGCAGTGGGCGATCGACCTCGCCAGCTCCTCGAGCTGGCCGTGCTGCAGGATGCGCGCCTCGAGCTCGAGCAGGTTGAAGGAGGGCGTGAAGATCTGGTCGAGGACGGCGAGGTCCTCGAGCTTCCCCGGGTTCATCAGGCCGGACGGGTCGAGCTCCCGGCGGTGCGCCGACAGCTCGGCGATCCGCTCGGGCTCCAGGTACTTCAGCTTGGTGACCCCGATCCCGTGCTCGCCGGAGACGACGCCGCCGAGCGAGACGACCTTCTCCATCACGCGGTCGATGACCTGCTCGGCGCGCTGCAGCATCGGCCGGTCGTTCGAGAGCACCGGCACGTTCACGTGCACGTTGCCGTCGCCGGCGTGCATGTGCGTCGCGAGGACGATGAGCCGGTCGCGGATCTACTGGTGCGCCTGCTCGAGCTGCTTCGTGATCTCGGGGTACCCGCGGACGAGCTGCGAGACCTCCCGGTGGAGCGCGCGCAGGATCGCGAGCGAGCGCAGCTCGCGCTCGGCCGAGCGGGCGATGGCGTCGCGGGCCCGCTCGAACCGCTCGAGCGCCGCGGGGATCTTGGCCGCGAGCCACTCCGGGTCGCCGGCGGGCGGCGTCGCGGCGCGGAGCACCTCCTGCGCCCGCGCGACGAAGCGCGCCTGCGCGAAGCGCTCCTCCTCGACGTTCACCGCCTCGACGTAGCGCGCGAACTCCGCGAGCGCCTCGAGCGGGAGCACGACGTCCTCGTTCATCTTGAACGCGTTGGTCCGCCGCGCGATGGCGCCGAGCTTCTTGCGGTCCGCCCAGAAGCGCTTCCCCTCCGCCGCGTCGCGCGCCTCGAAGAGGAGCGTGTTCGGGTGGGCCTCCAGGATCCGGCGGATCTTCGCGACGCCGCGCGCGACCTCCTCGGGCGCGTGCCCGACGACGTCCACGAGCAGCACCGCCTTCGGCGTCTCGGCCCGGGCCGCCTTCACCTTGTACTGGATGGCGCGGACGTACTCGTCGTCGAAGTGCTCGAGCGCCGAGAGCGCCTCCTTCCCGCCGTTCGGGAAGGGGAACGACCGGGCGAGCTCCAGGATCACCCGGGAGGCCTCGTCGAAGTCCGGCCCGAAGAACTCGAGGCACAGGGTCCGCCGCGCCTCGTGCTCCGGGTAGAGGATGAACTCCGCCGAGGTGATGACGCCGTCGGTGCCCTCCTTCTGGAGGCCCGGGACGCCGCCCAGCGCCTTGTTCGTGATGTCCTTCCAGAGCCCCTTCTTGCGGATGTCGGCGCCGCGCAGCGCGATGCGGCGCACGGCGGCGCCGTCCTCGTCGACGACCTCGAAGGTGACGGTGTCCTCCGGCAGGATCTTCCGGAGCTGGTGATCGGCCCGCCGGATCTCCCACCGGCGCCCGGACGGCATCGCCATCCGCCACGAGATCAGGTTGTCGATGCAGGTGCCGTAGAGGACGCAGTCCTTGCCGCCCGCGTTCTCCGCGATGTTCCCCCCGATGGTGCAGGCCCACGCGCTCGTCGGATCGGTCGCGAACACGAGGCCGCGCTCGGCGGCGTGCTCCATCGCGCGCTCCGTGACGACCCCGGCCTCGAGCTCCACGACCTGCGCGCGGCCCTCGCGCCCGTCGGCGAGCCGGAACGTCCGCTCCGTCGTCCGGCGGATGTGGTTCAGCTTCTCGGTGTTCACGATCACGCAGCCGGCGCGCAGGGGCACCGCGCCGCCGGTGAGGCCGGTGCCGGCCCCGCGCGGGATCGCCTTGAGCCCCAGGCGGCCGATCGCCGCGAGGGTCGGGGCGACCTGCGCCTCGTCGTCCGGCATCACCACCGCGACCGGGAGGTGGAGGCGCCAGTCGGTCGCGTCGGTCGCGTGGGAGACGATCGTGAACGGGTCGAACAGGACGTTGTCCTTTCCGACCACCGCCCCGAGCTCCCGCACCATCCTGCGGCGCAGCTCGGGCGCCCCGTCCACCTCGGCCTCGAACTCCTCGCGCAGGCGCCGGCAGTCCGCGAGGACCTCCAGCACGTGCGCCTCGCCGTTCGCGTTCCGCTCGACGAGGCCGAGGTCCTTCTCGATGTTCTCGAAGAACCGCCGCCGGCGCGGCGCCGAGTCCACCAGCTCCTGGAAGAGGAAGGGGTTCCGCCGGTGGATGAGGATCTCCCCGAAGAACCTCGCGAGGAGGCGCGCGCTCCGGCCCGTGACGCGGCGCGTCCGGAGTGCCTCGAGGCGCTGCCACACCGCCGGGCCGAGGAGCAGCGCGATCGCCTGCCGGTCGTCCGCCGACGTGTAGTTGAAGGGGATCTCGCGGGGGGCCGGGTGCTCGCTCATCTCGATGGTTCCCGCGCCACGAACATAGTGGACCGGTCAGGGCGGCGACGGGCGGCAACCATAGCAGATCCGCCTCGTTGGGAGGAACGCCCGGCGTCGTTGGGTCGGGGGACTGTCGCCCTTTGGGCGTTCGGCGCATCCTCCGGCCGGGGGATGGAACGGGAGCAGGGATGGTCCTGCGTTGGGACATCGGCCTGGCGGTCGGCCACGCCGAGATCGACGGGCAGCACCAGGAGATCTTCCGCAGGTTCGCCGCGCTCGTCGCCGCGATGGAGCATCGGCGACGACGGCGCGATCGGGCCGCTCTTCGAGTTCCTCGGCGGCTACACCGGAGCCACTTCGCGGCTCGAGGAGCGCGCCATGGTGGCGACGCGGTACCCGGGCGCGAACGTGCACGCCGCCGCGCACGCCCGGTTCCTGCGCGAGTACGCGCAGCTCCGGGCGCTCTACGACGGGAACGGCGCGACGACGGCGATCGCGGTGAAGACCCGGACGTGGATCGGGGACTGGCTGAAGTCACACATCATGGGCGTCGATGTGTCGCTCGCGCGTCATCTGCGCTCGACCTGAGCGCGGCCCTTGCCGGGCGAGCGCCGGCGTGATTCGTTGCGCCTCGACGGGCACGAGGCGCCGCGGGGGGCAGGCATGCCGACGACGACGACCGGACGGGGCGCCTAGCGATGGGGCTCGCGCTGCAGTGGACCCCCGCGCTCGCGGTCGGCGTCGAGGAGATCGACGCCCAGCACCAGGAGCTGTTCAAGCGCGCCGAGCGGCTCATCGCCGCGCTCCGCGCCGGTGGCCGCGGCGAGGTCGTCCCGCTCCTCGCGTACCTCCAGGAGTACGTGGTCCAGCACTTCGCGGCCGAGGAGCGGATCATGCACGAGGCGCGCTATCCGGGGCTCGAGGCCCACGTCGAGCTGCACCGCGCGTTCCGGGAGGAGTTCGCGCGGCTCGCGGCGGACCTCGAGCGGAAGGGGCCGACCGCCCTCGTCGCCCTGACGGTCCACAACTGGCTGTCCGACTGGCTCCGGCAGCACATCGGCGGCGTGGACCAGGAGCTGGGCCGGTTCCTGACCGCGCGGGCGCGCTGACGCGCGCCGGCATCGCGCGGATCGGGTCGCCCCGGCCCCCTCGACTCGGGCGGCGGGTCGTGCTCCAATGCCTCCGCTTCGCGCTGGACCGAGCCGAGCAACAGCCCGACCCGATCCTCGCATCCGACGCCCGCGCCCGCGGGCGGAGGGCGGCCAGCAGCGATCGAAACCCACTCCGATCCGCCGCCCCCGGGCGCCGGTCGCACGATCGTACCTGGAGCCCGCATGCCCGTCCCGTTCAAGCGAGTCATGGCCGCGAACCGCGGCGAGATCGCGATCCGCATCTTCCGGGCGTGCACCGAGCTCGGGATCCAGACGATCGCCATCTACTCGGAGGAGGACCGCCTCTCGCTGCACCGGTACAAGGCGGACGAGGCGTACCTCGTCGGCAAGGGCAAGCCGCCCATCGACGCGTACCTCGGCATCGACGAGATCGTCTCGCTCGCGAAGCGGCTCGAGGTCGACGCGATCCACCCGGGCTACGGGTTCCTCTCCGAGAACGCCGACTTCGCGGAGGCGTGCGAGCGGGCCGGCATCGTGTTCGTGGGCCCGACCGCCGAGATGCAGCGGCGGCTGGGCGACAAGGTGGCGGGGCGCAAGGCCGCCACCGCGGCCGGCGTGCCGGTGGTCCCGGGGACGGCCGAGCCGATCGTCCACGACGAGGAGGCCCTCGTCTTCGCGCGGCAGCACGGGTACCCGATCATCGTGAAGGCGAGCGCCGGGGGCGGCGGGCGCGGCATGCGCGTCGCGCGGAGCCAGCGCGAGCTCGTCGAGGGCCTCGTCTCCGCGCGCAGCGAGGCGCGGGCCGCGTTCGGGAACCCGGCGGTGTTCCTGGAGCGCTACATCGAGCGGCCGAAGCACATCGAGGTGCAGGTCCTCGGGGACCAGCACGGCAACCTCGTCCACCTCTTCGAGCGCGACTGCTCGATCCAGCGGCGGCACCAGAAGGTGGTCGAGTTCGCCCCGTCGATGGCGCTCACCTCCGCGCAGCGCGAGGCCATCTGCGCGGACGCGCTCGCGATCGCGCGGAGCGTCTCGTACCGGAACGCCGGGACGGTCGAGTTCCTCGTCGACCAGGAGGGCCGTCACTACTTCATCGAGGTGAACCCCCGCATCCAGGTGGAGCACACCGTCACCGAGGCGATCACCGGCCGGAACCTCGTCAGCGCGCAGCTCCTCGTCGCGCAGGGGAGAGAAGCTCTCCGACCCCGAGATCGGGATCGCCAGCCAGGCCGACGTCCAGATGCGCGGCTACGCGATCCAGTGCCGGATCACGACCGAGGATCCCCAGAACGGCTTCGCCCCCGACCTCGGGGTGCTGCAGGCCTACCGCTCGCCGGGGGGGTTCGGCGTCCGGCTCGACGCGGGGTCCGCCTACGTCGGGGCGGTGATCACCCCGCACTACGACTCGCTCCTCGTGAAGCTGACGACCTGGGCCCTCGACTTCGGCGCGGCGGCCCACGTCATGGACCGCTCGCTCCAGGAGTTCCGGGTTCGCGGCGTGAAGACGAACATCGCCTTCCTCGAGAACGTGATGCGGCACCCCGGGTTCCTGGCGGGGAAGTGCGACACGTCCTTCATCGAGGGGCACCCGGAGCTGCTCCAGGCGACGGTGAAGAAGGACCGCGGGACGAAGCTCCTGAAGTTCCTCGGGGACGTCGTCGTGAACGGCTCCCCCGGCGTCGGGAAGCCGCTGAAGAGCGCGGCGCTGCGGGAGCCCCGCGTGCCGAAGCTGGACCTCGCGCAGCCGCCGCCGAAGGGGACGCGCGACGTGCTGCTGGAGCGCGGCCCCGAGGGGCTCGCGAAGTGGGTGCTCGCGGAGAAGCGGCTGCTCTTCACCGACACGACCTGGCGCGACGCCCACCAGTCGCTCCTCGCGACGCGCGTCCGCACCCACGACCTCCTGCGGATCGCGCCCGCCACGAGCCACCTCGCCGCGGGCCTGTTCTCCCTGGAGTGCTGGGGCGGCGCGACCTTCGACGTCTCGATGCGGTTCCTGCGCGAGGATCCGTGGGAGCGGCTCCACAAGCTGCGCAAGGCCGTGCCGAACGTGCTGTTCCAGATGCTGCTCCGCGGCTCGAACGCGGTCGGGTACACGAACTACCCCGACAACGTCGTCGAGCGGTTCGTGGAGGAGGCGGCGAAGAGCGGCGTGGACGTGTTCCGCGTCTTCGACGCGCTCAACTGGACGAAGGGCATGACGGTGGCGTGCGAGGCGGTCCGCGCCCAGGGGAAGGTGCTCGAGGCGGCGCTCTGCTACACCGGCGACGTCTCCGACCCGAGGCGCGACAAGTACCCGCTCGACTACTACGTGAAGCTCGCGAAGGAGCTCGAGCGGATGGGGGCGCACTTCCTCGCGATCAAGGACATGGCGGGGCTCCTCAAGCCGTTCGCGGCCGCGAAGCTCGTCCGCGCCCTCAAGGAGGCGGTCGGGATCCCGATCCACCTCCACACGCACGACACCTCCGGCGTCTCGGCGGCGACGGTGCTCGAGGCGACGAAGGCGGGGGTGGACGTCGTGGACGCGGCGCTCTCCTCGCTCTCCGGCCTGACCGGGCAGCCGAACCTGAACTCGCTCGTGGCCGTGCTGGCCGGGACCGAGTGGGATCCGAAGCTCCCGGAGGAGGGGCTCCAGCTCCTCTCCAGCTACTGGGAGACGGTCCGCGAGTACTACGCGCCGTTCGAGTCCGGTCTGAAGAGCGGGACGGCGGAGGTCTACCGGCACGAGATTCCGGGTGGCCAGTACTCGAACTACAAGCCCCAGGTGTCCGGGCTCGGCCTCCTCGACCAGTGGGAGGAGTGCAAGGACATGTACCGGAAGGTGAACCTGCTCTTCGGGGACATCGTGAAGGTGACGCCGTCGTCGAAGGTCGTCGGCGACATGGCGATGTTCCTCGTGAAGAACGGCCTCGAGCCCGAGGACCTCTTCACGGAGAAGGGCAAGGACCTCGCCTTCCCCGAGTCGGTGGTCGGGCTCGCGAAGGGCATGCTCGGCCAGCTCCACGGCGGGTTCCCGGAGCGGCTCCGGAAGGTGATCCTGAAGGACCAGGAGCCGATCACGCGCCGCCCGGGCGAGCTCCTCGAGCCCGCGGATCTCGAGGCGGAGCGGCAGAAGGCCTCGCAGAAGATCGGCGGCTACGTGGACGACAAGGCGCTCGTCTCGTGGCTCCTCTACCCGAACGTCTTCCCGGAGCTGGTGCGGCACCGGGACGAGTTCTCGGACACGTCCGTCATCCCGACGCCGGTCTTCCTGTACGGGCTCGATCCCGGGCAGGAGACGATGATCGAGATCGAGCCGGGCAAGATGCTGATCGTCCGGCTCGTCGCGGTCGGCAAGCTCGAGAAGGACGGGACCCGCGACCTCATCTTCGAGCTGAACGGGGAGGCGCGCACGATCACCGTCCGCGACCAGGCGGCGGCGCACGCCGGGGTCCAGCGCGTGAAGGCCGAGAAGGGCAACCCGAGCCACGTCGCGGCGCCGATGCCCGGCAAGGTCCTCAAGGTGAACGTGAAGGCCGGCGACGAGGTGAAGGCGGGCGCGGTGCTCGTGGTCACCGAGGCGATGAAGATGGAGACGAACGTGAAGGCCAAGGCGGACTGCAAGATCGCCGAGGTGAAGTACAAGGAGGGCGACAAGGTCGAGAAGGGCGACCTGCTCGTCGTGCTCGCGTAGCCGCGCATCCCCCGAAGTCGGGATGCCGCAGTGCGTCACGGCTGTCCCGCGATCGCGTGAGATTGCGCAGGTACCCGAAACGGGCGAGGGTGACCGCGGGGGAAGTCCGGAGGTCGCCTGCTCGCCAGCCTACGCGTTCGCCTGCTCGGGCTCGTGCTCGTCGCGGTCGTCCCCACCGTCGCGATCTTCGTCGCGTCGGCGCACGAGCAGCGCGGGCTCCTGATCGGCTACGCGTCCGGCGCGGCGAGCCGCGTCGCGCAGCTCGTGGCCGAGCGGAACCAGCGCTCGGTGGACGCCGCCCGCGGCCTCCTCCTGGCGCTCTCGCGGATGCCCTCGGTCGCGACGCTCGACGGCCGGACGTGCAGTGCGAACCTCGCGCCGCTCCTCGCGCGCGAGCCGATCTTCGTCAACATGGGCGCGACGCGCCCGGACGGCGTCGTCTTCTGCAGCGCCGCCCCCGCGCGCGGCACCGTCGACGTGTCCGACCGGGCGTTCTTCGGGAGGCGCTCCGGACCCGGGGGCTCGGGCGTCGGCGAGTACGTCGTCTCCCGGGTCCGCGGCCTGGGCGCCATCGGGTTCGGGTACCCGGTCCTGGGCGAGCGCGGCGAGGTGCTCGCCGTGGCGTACGCCTCGCTCGCGCCGGCCCAGCTGCAGCGGGAGCTCGACGCGCTCGACCTGCCCGAGGGGACGCAGGTCGCGGTGCTGGACCGGCTCGGGGTGACGCTCACCGCGCGTCCCGACGGCGGCCGGTGGGCGGGGCGCCCCTTCGACGAACGGCTCCTGGCGGAGACGCGCCGCGCGGCCGGCCCCGTCGCGCTCGAGGGCACCGACGGCGTCCGCCGGCTCTACGATCTGCGGGTCGTCACCGCGCCGGACGGGACCGTCGCCATGCACGTGCTCGCCGGCATCCCGCTCGACGGGGTGATCGATCCGGTCAACCACATCACCACCCGCGCGCTGGCGTGGTCGATCCTCGCGGCCCTGCTCGCGCTCGGGGTCGCGGCGCTCGTGGCGGAGTTCACGCTGGTGCGGCGGCTCCGCAGGCTCGCGGACGCCTCCCGGCGGATCGCGGCCGGCGAGTGGTCGGCGCGGACGGGGCTCCCGTCGAGAGGCGACGAGGTCGGTGCGCTCGCGGCGAGCTTCGACGAGATGGCGGGCGCGCTCGAGGACCTCGACGCCGAGAAGCGGCTGCGCGACGAGCAGCTCCGCCAGGCGCAGAAGATGGAGGCGGTGGGCCAGCTCGCGGGCGGGGTCGCGCACGACTTCAACAACCTCCTGACCGTGATCCTGTCGGCGGCGAGCGCGCTCCGCGAGCGGCTCCCGCGCGACCACGCGGGGCAGGAGGACGCCCGCGAGATCATCGACGCCGGCGAGCGGGCCGCGGCGCTGACCCGTCAGCTCCTCGCGTTCTCGCGGCGCCAGCACATCGCGCCGCGGCTCGTGGACCTGGGCGAGACCGCGGCGGGGATGGAGCGGATGCTGCGGCGCGTCCTCGGCGAGGACGTCGCGCTCTCGGTGCGCGCCCTCGCCCCCGCGCTCGTGTTCGCGGACCCCGGCCAGGTCGAGCTCGCGCTCCTGAACCTCGCCGTGAACGCGCGCGACGCGATGCCGAAGGGCGGGCGGCTCGAGGTCGAGGTGACGCGGCTCGAGCCCGGGGACCCGGCGCGGCCCGACGGGCCGGACGTGCCCGCGGGGCCGCTCGCGCTCCTGACCGTGCGCGACACCGGCACCGGCATGGACCAGCGGACGCGGGCGCGGATCTTCGAGCCGTTCTTCACGACGAAGGCCACCGGGCGCGGCACCGGCCTCGGCCTGCCCATCGTGCTCGCGGTCGTCTCCGAGTGCGGCGGCGCCGTCCGGGTCCACTCGGAGCCCGGGAACGGCTCCGAGTTCCGGCTGTACCTCCCGCTGAGTCCGGGCGAGCAGGACCAGGCGGCCGCGCTCGTCGCGCCGGCCCGGCCGGGCGGGAGCGAGACGATCCTCGTCGTCGAGGACGACCCGCACCTCCGCGGCGTCGTGCGGCGCGCGCTCGTGGAGCACGGCTACACCGTCCGCGCGGTGGGGAGCGCCGCGGACGCGCGCAGGATCGACGGAGGGGCGCCGGCGCTCGTGCTCACGGACGTCATCCTCCCCGACGGCAACGGGATCGACCTCGCGCGCGATCTCGCGGGCCGCTGGCCCTCCGCCGGCGTCCTCTACATGTCCGGGTACGCCGGGGAGCACCTCGAGGCGGTCGGCACGCTCCCCGACGGCGCGCAGCTCCTGCCGAAGCCGTTCACGGGCGAGACGCTGCTCGTCCGGGTCCGCGAGGTCATCGAGAGCCGCGCGCGCCCTCCCGCCTCGGCCTGAGCGGCCGGGCGGGATCCCACGCTCCGCGCGCGCCAGTCCCTCGCGGGGAGCGCCCGCGTGGCTCGCCGCCGCGACGCGGGGTGTGCGCGGCCGCGCACGCCGTTAAGTGTACGGCGGAGCCGGGAGCGCCTCCAGGGCCTCCCGGAGCGGACATGGCGGAAAACCAGACCTCGATCACGCACGATGGCGCCCTCGCCGCGCAGCGCGGCCCGGTCGTGAACGACCTCTCGATCCACGTCGCGACCGCGAACGGCTCGGGATCGCAGTCGTCGAACACGGTCCTGCTGCGGGCGATCTTCCAGATGGGAGTGCCGGTCTCCGGGAAGAACCTCTTCCCGTCGAACATCGCCGGCCTGCCGACCTGGTACACGATCCGGGCGTCGAAGGACGGGTACGTCGCGCGCAAGAAGGAGATCGACGTCCTCGTGGCGATGAACCCGGAGACCGCGCGCGACGACGTCCTCGCGCTGCCGCCGGGCGCCGCGGTCGTGTTCGACGCGCCGCTCGGGCTCGGCGCGCTCCGCGACGACCTCGTCTTCTACCCGGTGCCGTTCGACCGCCTGGTCGAGCCGGTCACCGGGGACGCGAAGCTCCGCAAGCTCCTGCGGAACATGGCGTACGTGGGGGTGCTGGCGCGCCTGCTGTCGATCGAGCCCCAGGAGATCGAGATCGCGATCGGCCGCCTGTTCGGCAAGAAGGCGAAGGCCCGCGACCTGAACCTCGCCGCCGCGCGCGCCGGGTTCGACCACGCGGCCACCATCGAGAAGCGCGACCGGTACTCGATCCGCCGGATGGACGCGACCCGCGGCAAGATCATGGTCGACGGGAACGCGGCGTGCGCGCTCGGCGCGCTGTTCGCGGGCGTGACCGTCGTGGCCTGGTACCCGATCACCCCGTCCTCCTCGCTCGTCGAGAGCCTCATCGGCTATCTCAAGACCTACCGCACCGGCCCGGACGGGAAGGGGACCTACGCGGTGGTGCAGGCCGAGGACGAGATCGCCGCGATCGGCATGGTGGTGGGCGCCGGCTGGGCGGGCGCGCGCGCCATGACCGCCACCGCCGGGCCCGGGATCTCGCTCATGAGCGAGATCGCCGGGCTCGCCTACTACGCCGAGGTGCCGGGCGTGGTCTTCGACGTGCAGCGGGTGGGGCCCTCGACCGGCCTGCCCACCCGCACCGCGCAGGGCGACGTCCTCTCCACGGCGTTCCTCTCCCACGGCGACACGCAGCACGTCCTGCTCTTCCCGGGCTCGGTGGACGAGTGCTTCACGATGGCGGTGGACGCGTTCGACCTGGCGGAGCGGCTCCAGACCCTCGTGTTCGTCATGACGGATCTCGATCTCGGGATGAACGTCTGGATGACCGACCCGTTCCCCTACCCGGAGCGGCCGCTCGATCGCGGGAAGGTGCTCTCGAAGGCGGACCTCGACCGCCTCGGCGGGTTCGCGCGCTACCGCGACGTGGACGGCGACGGGATCGGGTGGCGCACGCTCCCCGGCACGGACCACCCGAAGGCGTCGTACTTCACGCGCGGGACCGGCCACGACGAGTCGGCCGCGTACTCCGAGAGCCCGGCCGTGTTCGAGCGGAACATGGAGCGCCTCGCCCGCAAGCTCGAGACGGCGCGCTCCCTCGTGCCCGCGCCGGAGAGCCACGGCACCGGCCGCGCGCGGGTGGGGATCATCGCCTACGGCTCGTCGCACCCCGCGATCGTCGAGACGCGGGCGCAGCTCGAGGGCGAGCGGGGGATCGCGACGGACTACCTGCGGGTCCGGGCCTACCCGTTCTCGCGCGCGGTCCACGAGTTCGTCGAGCGGCACGAGCGGGTGTACGTGGTGGAGCAGAACCGGGACGGGCAGCTCGCGGCGCTGCTCCGGCTCGACGTCGCGCCCGAGCTCGTCGCGAGGCTCCGGGTCGTGGCGCACCTGGACGGCCTCCCGCTCGACGCGCGGTCCGTCACGAACGAGATCCTCGGACTGGAGGGTAGGTGACCATGGCGACCAGCGCTCCCGCCGGACCCGGCGCGCGGACGAACCGGCTCGGCCTGACGGTCGTCGACTACCGCGGCGGCAAGTCCACCCTGTGCGCCGGGTGCGGGCACAACGCGATCTCCGAGCGGATCCTGGAGGCGATGTTCGACCTCGGCGTCGCGCCGGAGCGGGTGGCGAAGCTCTCGGGGATCGGCTGCTCGTCGAAGAGCCCCGCGTACTTCATGAACCGGTCGCACTCGTTCAACGCGGTCCACGGCCGCATGCCCTCGATCGCGACCGGGGCCGTCCTCGCGAACCGGACGCTGCTCGCGCTCGGCGTGTCGGGGGACGGGGACACCGCCTCCATCGGGATCGGTCAGTTCGTGCACCTGATGCGCCGCAACCTCCGCATCGTGTACGTCGTCGAGAACAACGGGGTGTACGGCCTCACCAAGGGCCAGTTCTCGGCCACCGCGGACGCAGGGTCCACGCTGAAGTCGGGCGGCGTGAACGAGCTGCCCCCCATCGACACGTGCGCGCTCGCCATCCAGCTCGGCGCCACCTTCGTCGCGCGCTCCTTCTCGGGAGACAAGAAGCAGCTCTCCGCGATCCTCAAGGCGGCCATCGCCCACCGCGCCACGGCCATGCTCGACGTGATCTCCCCGTGCGTCACCTTCAACGACCACGAGGGCTCGACGAAGTCCTACGCCTACATGAAGGAGCACGACGCGCCGCTCCAGGAGCTGTCGTTCGTGCCCGCGTTCCAGGACATCGCGGTCGACTACGACCCCGGGACCACGACCGACGTGACGCTCCACGACGGCTCGCACCTGCGCCTGCGGAAGCTCGAGGAGGGCTACGACCCGTCGGAGCCGCGCGAAGGCGGTCGGGCGGCTCATGGACGCGGCGCGCGGCGGCGACGTGCTCACCGGGGTCCTCTTCGTGGACGCGCAGGCGCCGAGCTTCGTCGAGGCGCTGTCGGTCGTGGACGAGCCGCTCGCGACCCTGCCCGAGGAGCGCGTCCGCCCGCCGCGCGCGGTGCTCGACGAGATCGTCGCGTCGCTGCGGTAGGCGCGCCGGGACGGGTCATTCGCCGAGCAGCGCCGGCCACGCGCGCCAGCTGCACGCGCCGCTCCCCAGCTGCTGGACCACCGTCCCGTCCCAGCCCTGGTCGATGGACCCGGTGAAGCAGGTCTTCGCTTCCTGGCGGAAGGTGAGCCTCGCGCACCGCCGGCCGTTCGGGGCGACGAGCTCGACCACCTGCGCGCAGTCGGAGGGCTGCTGCCCGCTCGGCAGGAAGAACGCGTACCCCTTGTTCCCGCGGGTGAACCGAAACGACTGCTCCTTGCGCGCCGCGAGCCACGCGGGCGCGGGCTCGCTCGCCGTCGCGAGCCGCGGGTAACGGCGCGTGAACGCGACCCCCTCCCGGGCGACGAGCGAGCCGTCGAGGAGCGCGACGAGCGGCGCGCCGTTCAGGAACGGCTGGTAGGAGTCCTCGGCGGGCGGCCGCGCCGCCGTCCCGTCCCTGCGGAGCCACCGGAGCAGGGTGCGGTCGGCGCCGACGGCCTCGAGGACGAGGGCCTCGCCCGCGTTCGACACGCCGGCGCCGATGACGTCGCAGCCGACGCCCCCCGGCTCGCCTGCCGGCGCGCCCGTCGCGTCGAACCGCCGGGCGTCGCCGAGGCAGGGCGGCTGCGGCGGGGTCGTCGTGGTCGCCGTGGTCGGCCCCCACTGGACGAGCAGCGAGCCCCCGAGCGGATCCGGCGAGAAGGTCCAGGAGCGCGGCTCGAAGGCGGAGGGGCGAGGCCGCTCGGTGCGGCGCGGCGAGCCGTCCGCGAAGAAGGTGTGGACGTCCACGGTCACGGGGAATGCCCATGGTCGCGCGCTCCCCCTGCCAGCCCTCCGGCAGCGCGACGGGATCGCCCGACAGCGTGAAGCGCTCCTCGGCGCGGCCGTCCCTCCCGAACGCCTGCCACTCGGCGAGGAACCGTCCGACCGCGATCCTCGCGGCGAGGTGGCCTTTGCCCTCCGCGAAGGCGGCGCCGCAGCCGATGCTCGGAGGCGAGCGGTCCACCGACGCGACCACGGGGTCGGGGACCCGCGCGGGGACGAGCGCATCGCACTCCGCGCTCCCGTCCAGCCGCTCGATCGTGACGAGGCGGTCCGGCTCGGGCGCGGGCTGCGGCGGGGACGGGGCGGGCGCGGGCTGGGGCGCGGGGCCGGGATCCGGCGTCGGGCCCGCGTCCGGCGACGGCTCGGGCGCCGGCGGGGGGGCAGGCGCCGGCGTCCCGTCGCACGCGACCGAGAGCCACAGCACTGCGACGAAGGGCGCGAGGGCGCGCACGTCCAAAGAGTCGACACCCGTCCGGCGCGGTGCAGTGGCCGGTCGGTCGGCCAGCGATGGCTCGAACGCGGGGCACCTGCAGGGTCGCCCGTGGCGCCGGTCGCCGGGAGGTGCGCTCGCGCTCCGGATGCGCTAGCTGTTCGGCATGCCAAAGGCGATCCGGATCCAGGAGACGGGCGGGCCCGAGGTGCTCCGGCTCGAGGACGTGGCGGTCGGCGAGCCGGGGGCCGGCGAGGCCCGGGTCCGCCAGACGGCCGTCGGCGTGAACTACGTGGACGTCTACCACCGCAGCGGCGTGTACCCGCTCCCGCTGCCGACGGGGATCGGGGTGGACGCCGCCGGGGTCGTCGAGGCGACCGGCGACGGGGTGACCCACGTCCGCGCCGGCGACCGCGTCGCGTACGTGTCCGGTCCGGGATCGTACGCGGAGGCGCGGGTGCTCGCGGCGGATCGCCTCGTGAAGCTGCCGCACGACGTGCCGGACCGCATCGCCGCGGGCGGCATGCTGAAGGGCCTCACCGTCCACGCCCTCGTGCGGCGGGCGTACGCCGTCCAGCGGGGAGACGTGGTCCTCGTCCACGCGGCGGCGGGCGGCGTCGGCACGATCATGGTCCAGTGGCTGAAGGCGCTCGGCGCGACCGTGATCGCGACGGTCGGCTCGGACGAGAAGGCGAAGGCCGCGCGCGCCAACGGCGCGGACCACGTGATCGTCTACACCCGCGAGAAGTTCCCGGAGCGCGTGCGGGAGATCACGGGCGGCGCCGGCGTGGCGGTCGTCTACGACTCCGTGGGGAAGGCGACGTTCGAGGGTTCCCTCGACTGCGTGCGCCCGATGGGCCTCATGGTGACGTTCGGGAACGCCTCCGGGCTCGTGCCGCCGTTCGACGTCGCCGTGCTCGGGAAGAAGGGCTCGCTGTTCCTGACCCGGCCGACGGTCTTCAACTACATCGCGAAGCGCGAGGATCTCGAGCGCGGCGCCGCCGAGCTGTTCGAGGCGATCGGGACCGGGCGGATCCGCGTCGACGTCACCCGCACGTTCCCGCTCGCCGAGGCGGCGGAGGCGCACCGCGCGCTCGAGGCGCGCGCGACGACCGGGTCGCTCGTCCTCCTCCCCTGACGCGCCGCGGACCGCGGCACGCTGCCGCAGGCTCCGTCGTCCCGACCGCTTGCCGGCGGGAGAGGGCGCGGTAGGATGCTCGCCCTTTCGATCCGGAGGCGAGCACGTGACGGTTCCTTCCTACGTGAGCGGTCCCTCGACCCAGCCGCTCCTCGGCGAGACCATCGGCGAGAACCTCCGCCGGGTCGTGGAGCGGTTCCCCGACCGCGAGGCGCTCGTCGTGCCGTACCAGCGGCACCGCGCCACCTACCGCCAGTTCTGGGAGGAGACCTCGAAGGTGGCGCGCGGCCTGATGGTGCGCGGGGTGAAGAAGGGGGAGCGCGTCGGGATCTGGTCGCCGAACCGGGCCGAGTGGGTCGAGCTGCAGTACGCGACCGCGCGGATGGGCGCGATCCTCGTCAACATCAACCCCGCGTACCGCGTGCACGAGCTCGAGTACGCGCTCAAGCACTCCGGGGTCTCGACCCTCGTGCTCGCGAAGGGCTTCCGCCAGGCCGACTACGTCGGCATGGTGCACGAGGTCCGCCTGCGCTGTCCCGATCTCAGGCAGACGATCGTGCTCGAGGAGGACTGGGCCGACCTGAAGCACGACGCGCAGCGGCTCTCCGACGAGGCCCTGCGCGAGGTGGAGCGCGCGCTGCAGTTCGACGACCCGATCAACATCCAGTACACGAGCGGCACCACCGGGTTCCCGAAGGGCGCGACCCTCTCGCACCACAACATCCTGAACAACGGCTACTTCATCGGGGAGTTCCTCCGGTACACCGAGCGGGACCGCGTCTGCATCCCGGTGCCGCTCTACCACTGCTTCGGGATGGTGCTCGGGAACCTCGCGATCACCACGCACGGCGCCGCGATGGTGTTCCCGGGGGAGAGCTTCGACCCCCTGCAGGCCATGGCGACGGTGCAGAAGGAGCGGTGCACCGCGCTCTACGGCGTGCCGACGATGTTCATCGCGGAGCTGGAGCACCCGGAGTTCAGGTCCTTCGACTTCTCCTCGCTGCGGACCGGGATCATGGCCGGGTCGCCGTGCCCGGTGGAGGTCATGAAGAAGGTGCAGAAGGACATGCACATGCCCGAGGTCACGATCTGCTACGGCATGACCGAGACCTCGCCGGTGTCGACCCAGTCCCGCACCGACGACCCGCTCGAGAAGCGGGTCGGGACGGTCGGCCAGGTCCACCCGCACGTCGAGGTCAAGGTGGTCGATCCGACGACCGGACGGATCGTGCCCCGCGGCACGCCGGGCGAGCTCTGCACCCGCGGGTACTCCGTGATGCTCGGCTACTGGGGCGACCCGCACGCGACGCGGGAGGCGATCGACGACGGCCGCTGGATGCACACCGGCGACCTCGCGACGATGGACGAGCAGGGCTACGTGAAGATCGTCGGCCGCATCAAGGACATGGTGCTGCGGGGCGGGGAGAACGTCTTCCCGCGCGAGGTCGAGGAGTTCCTCTACACGATCCCGGGCGTCTCGGACGTCCAGGTGATCGGGGTCCCCGACGCGAAGTACGGGGAGGAGCTCATGGCCTGGGTGAAGCTCCGGCCCGGCGCCACCCTCACCGGCGACGAGATCCGCGCCTCCTGCAAGGGCCAGATCGCGACCTACAAGATCCCGCGCTACTACAAGTTCGTGGACGGGTTCCCGATGACCGTCAGCGGCAAGGTGCAGAAGTACAAGATGCGCGAGCAGTCGATCCACGAGCTCGGCCTCGAGAAGGCCGCGGCGATCGAGACGGCGTAGCGCGCCCGCTCCGCTGCCCGGTCGTAGCTCCGCCGAGCCGCCCCGCGCGAGGGGCGCGCGGTGGGCAACTTGTCTCCCGCGGGCACGGAGCCCGGAGGAGGAGACACGGATGCGAAAGGTCGTGGCAGGGGCGGTGGTCGCCGCGGCGCTCGGGTGGGCGCAGGGCGCGCGCGCGGACGACACGAAGACCGATCAGCAGAGGAAGGCCCAGCAGCAGCCGGGCGCGCAGTCGGCCGGCACGGCGAAGGGCCAGGAGACCGGCATCGGCGGGACGGACCGTTCGTCCCGGGAGATGCGGTCGGACGCGCGCGCGGACGAGCACGCCGCGGTCGGCCGGAAGGGCGACGAGCCGAAGCACCCGGTCTTCGACGGCAAGAAGAACTTCGACCTCGACGGCAAGGTCCAGGACGCCTCCAGGGACCGCATCACGATCCAGCGCAAGGAGCTCCCGCCGGTGACGCTCCACGTCTCGCCGGGCACGAAGGTCGAGGTGGACGGGAAGCGCGCGTCCACCGAGCAGCTCCAGCAGGGGCAGGACGTGAAGGCCTCCTTCAACCTCCAGGGCGAGACGGCGGAGGCGGTCGAGATCAAGGCCGACAAGCCGGAGGCGAAGGATCGCAAGGAGATGACCGAGCAGCGCCGCCAGAACGAGAAGGACGCGAGCGAGCGCGGCCGGGAGCAGATGAAGCAGAAGTAGCGCGGGGACGCGGCGCCGCCCGCCGGTCGCCTCGCGCCGAGGCCCGGCGGGCGGGTCCGCTCACTCGCTCCCGGCGGCGACCGCCGCGCGGCGGCGCTCCTGCCACCGGCGCAGGTGCTCGGCGAACACGAGCTCGCCGCCCGCCGCCATCTCCGCGCCGGCCACCGCGAGGCGCTCGCCCGAGTCGAGCTCCTCCGCGATGCGCGGCGCCGCCTCCTTCGTGATCTGGTGGACGACGACCACCATCCAGACGAGCGAGGCGAGGGAGACCGCGAACAGGAACATGAAGGTCGTGGTCGGGAGCCGGGTCCACTGGGCGAGCGCGCCGAAGAGGATCGGCATCACGAACCCTCCGAGCCCGCCGATGACGCCCACCAGGCCGCCGACCGCGCCGACCCGGTCCGGGAAGTAGTGCGGGATGTGCTTGTAGACGGCGGCCTTCCCGATCCCCATCGCGAGGCCGAGCACGAACACGAGCACCGTGAACGTCGTCGGCCCGACCCGGAGCGACGCGTGCATCGTCGTCCCGGCGGCCGCGTACTTCGCGGGCACCCGGAAGGCGAGCTGGACGTCGGGGAACATGAGCAGGAACGAGGTCACCACGCAGACCGTGAGCACGCCGTACATGACGGTGCGCGCGCCGAAGCGGTCGGAGAGCCAGCCTCCCGGCGCGCGGATGATGCCGGAGGGGAAGACGAAGATCGCGGTCAGCAGCGCCGCGGACCGGAGGTCGAACCCGTACACGTCCATGTAGTACTTCGGCAGCCACAGCGAGAGCGCGACGTACCCGCCGAACACGAGGAAGTAGTAGAGGCTGAAGCGCCACACGCGGACGTGCCGGAGCGGCGCGAGCATCTCGCCGATGGACGCCTTCTTCCGGTGCGCGTGATCGGTGTACGTGAACGTCCAGTACAGCGCCGCCGTGACGAGGACCGCGATCGCGTAGACGAACGGCACGAAGCGCCAGCCGCCCGGCACGAAGGCGACCCCTCCCGCCGGCACGACCGTCATGAGCGCCGGGGCGAGCAGCTTCGTGAGGGACGCGCCGGTGTTCCCGGCGCCGAAGATCCCGAGCGCGGTGCCCTGCTTCCGCTGCGGGAACCAGGCGGAGGTGTAGGCGATCCCGATCGCGAAGGACGTCCCGGACACGCCGATGAAGAGCCCGAGCACGAGGTACTGCCAGTAGCGGTCGGCGGCGGTGAGCAGGAGCAGGGGGATCGCGGTGAACGCGAGCAGCGCGGTGAACAGCGGCCGCCCGCCGTACCAGTCGGTCGCCATGCCGACCGGGAGCCGCAGCACCGAGCCGGTGAGGACGGGGAGCGCGACGAGCACCGCGAACTCGGTGTCGCCGAGCGAGAGCTCCTTCCGGATCTGGAGCCCCACGATGGCGAACACCACCCACACCGCGAACATCACGGTGAACGCGAACGTGTTCATCACCAGGACCGAGTTCCGCTTCCAGGTCTCCGATCGTTCCATCGGTCCGCTCCCGCTCGGGCGCGCTCAGCACGGCATCTCCGCCTTCTTCCGCGAGTAGAACCACCAGGTGACGGCGATGCAGCTCAGGTACACGGCGATGAACCCGAGGATCGCGCCGGCCGGGCTCCCGGTGGCCTTCATCGAGATCCCGAACGCGCGCGGGATGAAGAACGCGCCGTAGGCCGCGATCGCCGAGCTGAACCCGAGCACCGCGGCGCCCTCCTTCGCGGCGTCCTTCTGCGCCTGCGCGCGCGCCCCCCCGTCTCCGCCGGCGGCCCGCCGCTCGTGGAAGGTCGAGAAGATCACGGGGATCATCCGGAAGGTGGAGCCGTTCCCGATCCCGGAGGTCGCGAACAGCAGCAGGAACATGGCGAGGAACCCGACGAAGCTCCCGCCCTGGCCGCGCTCGGGCAGGAAGGCGAGCACCCCGGCGGCCGCGCCGGTCATCGCGACGAAGTTCCAGAAGGTGACCCGCGCCCCGCCGAGCTTGTCGGAGAGCCAGCCGCCCACGGGCCGGACGAGGGCGCCCACGAGCGGGCCGAGGAAGGCGTAGCGGATGGGATCGACGCCGGGGAACTGGGTCTTCACGAGGAGCGGCAGGCCCGCCGAGAAGCCGATGAACGATCCGAAGGTCCCGACGTAGAGCCAGCACATGAGCCAGTTGTGCTTGCGGCCGAAGACCACCGCCTGCTCGCGGAAGGAGGCCTTCGCGCTCGCGATGTCGTCCATGCCGAGCCAGGCCGCGAGCGTGGACGCGACGACGAACGGGACCCACACGAACCCGGCGTTCTGCAGCCAGAGGAGCTCGCCGGTCTTCGCGACCGTCTGCGGCGCGCCGCCGAGGCCGCCGAAGACGCCCGCGGTGATGACGAGCGGGACGACGAACTGCATCGCGGACACGCCGAGGTTGCCGAGCCCCGCGTTGAGGCCGAGCGCGGTGCCCTTCTGCTCCTTCGGGAAGAAGAAGCTGATGTTGGCCATGCTCGACGCGAAGTTCCCGCCGCCGAAGCCGCACAGCAGCGCGAGCGCGAGCATCGTCCCGTACGACGTCGTCGGGTCCTGCACCGCGAGGCCGATGCCCAGCGCCGGGACGAGCAGCGAGGCGGTGCTGAGCGCGGTCCAGAGCCGCCCGCCGAAGACGGGCACGATGAACGAGTAGAAGATCCGGAGGGTCGCCCCGGAGAGGCCGGGCAGCGCCGCGAGCCAGAAGAGCTGGTCCGTCGTGAACGGGAAGCCGATCGCGGGCAGCCGGACGACCACGATGCTCCAGACCATCCACACCGCGAAGGAGAGGAAGAGCGAGGGGATCGAGATCCACAGGTTCCGGGTGGCGACGGCCTTGCCGCACGTGGCCCAGAACCCGCGATCCTCCGGCGTCCACTCCGTCAGGACCCGGCCCGGGGCGGGCGCCACGCCGGTGCGAGCCCGGTTCCAGACGACGACCTGGAACGGGCGCCAGAGGTAGCCGAGCGGGACCGAGAGCGCGTGCACCAGCCGCGAGAAGGGCACGAGCGCGAGGAGCAGGAAGGCGCCCACGACGTGGAGCTTCACGAGCGTCGGGAGGACCGTCGCGGTCTCGATCCGCGGCGTGAGCGAGAAGAGGGACGCGAGCCACGGCGCGGCCGTGTGCAGGTACCAGACGGAGCCCCAGCGCAGCGTGAGCGCGATCCAGGTGCCCGAGGCGACCTGGGCGAGGAGCAGGGCGAGCAGCACCCAGTCCACCGGGCTCGTCACGACCCGCAGCCGCGGGCTGACCACCCGGCGGACGAGGAGGAGCGCGGCCGCGAAGGTGGCCCAGATCCCGAGCGCGATCCCGACGATCTCGAGGACGACGAGCCGGCGCGGGTCCGAGAGCAGGGCGCCCCACGTCCGCGGCGCCAGCGCGGCGACCAGGTGGGCGCCGAGGATCGAGAGGATCGCGTAGTGCCACGGCACGGATCCCCAGAAGAGCGCGCGCTTCTCGAGGAACTCCGAGGAGCGGGTGCCGAGGTTCGCGGAGACGCGGTGGCGCGCCGCGACCCCCACGCCGGCGATCGCGAGCGCCGCGTACGGAAACACACCGAACAGGAAGAGCTCGTTCATGGCGTCACCTCCACCCTCCGCGCCGCGGGCTCGGCGGCGAGCGGTCGAACCACGTCCACGGCCGCGGCGACGACGTCCGCCCACGGGTGCCGCGCCTCCTCGAGCGCGGCGAGCACCTTGGCGAGCGCGGGCGCCAGCCCCTCGGAGAGCAGGTCGTCGCGGACGTCGCCGGGGATGGGCGCGGCGACGAGGCGCAGCACCTCGGAGAGGTGGTCGGGCAGCTCGGTGCCGGGCTCGAGGCCCGCGTCCTGCTGGAGCTCGCGCAGGCCCGAGAGGAAGAGCGACCGCTCCCGGCTCGCGCCGAAGAGCTGATCGCCGACGTAGGGGCTCGCGATCGGGGCGAGGTCGAACGCGGCGGTGTAGGCCTCCTCCGCCGCGGTCGGCCCCTCCGCGCGCGCCCACGCGCCGAAGCGCGCGACCCGCTCGGCCGCCGGGGGGAGGGAGGGCGCGAGCGCCGCCGCGCACTCCGCGCACCGGGCGGCGAGCCCGGGGCGGGGGTAGGCGAGCAGGTCGGCGAGCAGGCGCAGGGTGCGAGGATCGGTCATGGCGCCGTCCGCTGGACCGCGTTCAGGGTGACGAGATCGAAGGCCTCCCCGCGCAGCGCCGGCGGGAGCACCACCCGCTGCTCGAGCGGGGCGAAGGTCGTGAGCCGGTGAAGCTCCGCGGCGCCCGCCCGATCGAAGCGGGCCGCGGCGAAGGCGGCCTCCACCTCCTCGGCGGCGACGTCGCCCACCGTCTCCGCGCGCCGCCACAGCCTGAGGGCGACGAGCTTGCGGAGCGCGCTCGCCACCGGCGCCTCGTCCCCGCCGCCGAAGAGCCGCCCGAGGTAGGCGAGCGGCAGCCGGCCGCGCTCGCCGCTCGTGAAGAGCCCCTCGGCGGTGCGGGCGGTCCCGTTCTCCTTCGACGCCAGGAGCGGGAGGAGCGGCGGCACGTAGAAGACGTTCGGGAGCGTGCGCCACTCGGGGTGGAGCGGGAGCGCCATCTCCCACCGCTTCACGAACGTGAACGTGGGAGAGCGCCTCGCGGCGTCGAGCACGCCGGGCGCGATGCCGGAGCGCCGCGCGGCCGCCTCGACCGCGGGATCCGCCGGATCGAGGATGATCTCGCGCTGCGCGGCGACGAGCTCGCGCTCCGGCCGGCTCGCCGCCTCGGCGATCCGGTCCCCGTCGTAGAGCAGGACGCCCTGGAAGCGGATGCGCCCGGGGCACGCCGCGAAGCAGGCCGGCGCCTCCCCCGACTCGATGCGCGGGTAGCAGCCGATGCACTTCTCCGATCGGCCCTCCTTCCAGTTGTAGAAGGTCTTCTTGTACGGGCAGCTCGAGACGCACAGCCGCCAGCCGCGGCACTTGTCCTGGTTCGAGAGGACGAGCCCGTCCTCCCCGCGCTTGTAGATGGCGCCGGAGGGGCAGGCCGCGACGCAGGCGGCGTTCGTGCAGTGGTTGCACGTGCGCGGGAGGTGGAAGAACGCGAGCCGCTCGACCCCGAACAGCTGGCCGCGCTCCTCGGGCGTGAGCGCCGCGAGGTTCGGGTCCTTCGCCGCGTAGTCCGGGGATCCGGAGAGGTCGTCGTCCCAGTTCGGCCCCTTCTTCGGCTCCATCGGGCGCCCGGTGACGAGCGAGACCGGGCGCGCGGTGGGCTGGACGTCGGACTCGCGCGCCTCGAAGAGGTCCTGGTACCGGTAGGTCCACGGCTCGTAGTAGTCGTCGAGCGTGGGCATCGACGGGTTGTGGAAGATCCCGGCGAGCGCGCCGGCGCGGGTGCCGGCCTTGAGCCGGAGCGAGCCGGCGTCCACGTCCCAGCCGCCCTTCCAGCGATCCTGGTCCTCCCAGTTGCCCGGGTACCCGGTCCCCGGCCGCGTCTCGACGTTGTTCCACCACATGTACTCGGCGCCCGGACGGTCGGTCCAGACGTTCTTGCACACCACGCTGCAGGTGTGGCACCCGAGGCACTTGTCGAGGTGGAAGACCGAGGCGATCTGCGCGCGAACGTCCATGGCGTCCTCCGTCCGCTAGAAGCGCGGCTCGCCCTCGAGCTTCCGCACGAGGACGTAGGTGTCGCGGTTGTTCCCGGTCGGGCCCCAGTAGTTGAAGCCGTACGAGATCTGCCCGTAGCCGCCGAGCATCAGCGTCGGCTTGAGGCGCACCCGGGAGAGGCTGTTGTGGCTGCCCGCGCGCTTGCCGCCGCGGGAGGGCGCGCGCGGCACGGAGATCGTCCGCTCCGGCGCGTGGTACTGGATGGCCATCCCCGCGGGGACGCGCGCGCTCACCACCACGCGCGTCACCACCACGCCGTGGTCGTTCACGACCTCCACCCAGTCGTTGTCCGCGAGGCGGAGCGTCGCGGCGTCCTGCTCGCTCATCCACAGCGGGTGAAGCCCGCGCGAGAGCGTCAGCATGCGCAGGTTGTCGCCGTAGGTGGAGTGGATGTTCCACTTGCCGTGCGGGGTGAGGTAGTTGAGCCGGAGGGAGCGCCCGTCGCCCTTCGTCTCGACGAGGTCCTGCACGAAGGAGGGGTCGCACCGGGGCTTGTAGGTCGGCAGCTCCTCGCCCGCGGCGAGGTAGCCCGGGTGATCGAGGTAGAGGTGCTGCCGGCCCGTGATCGTCCGCCACGGCACGAGCCGCTCGACGTTGAGCGCGTACGCCGTGTAGGTCCGGTCGCCGTCCACGATCCCGGTCCAGCAGGGCGAGTTGAGGAGCCGCCGCGGCTGCCGGCCGAGCGCGTCGAAGTCCATGCGGACGCCGCGGGTCTTCTCGGCGAGGTCCGCGAGGGGGAGCCCGACCTTCTTCTCCTCCGCGTGGAACGCGCGCGAGGCCATCTCGCCGTTCGTCTCCGGCGCGAGCCGGAGCACGAGGTTCGCCGCCTCCACCGCGGTGGCGACGGACGGGTAGGTCTTGCCGCCCCAGGATGCGCGACGGGCCGCGCGCCGCGAGCTCGTCCCAGACGTCGTCGATCGGCCAGGTGAGCCCGTGCACGCCGATGCCGTTCGCGCGGGCGGCGGGCCCGAACGAGGTGAAGCGCTCGTGCAGGTGGGCGTAGTCGCGCTCCACCACGGCGAGCCCGGACATGGTCTTCCCCGGCACCGGCTCGCACTCCCCGCGGCGCCAGTCGCGCAGCTCCGGCTCCGCCATCGAGCCCGGCGTGTCGTGCTGGATCGGGACGGCGACGAGGTCCTTCACCGGGTCCGGCAGGTGCCGGCGCGACAGCTCGGTCACCTTGCGCGCGAGCGCCTCGAACGCGTCCCAGTCGCTCTTCGACTCCCAGCACGGCGGCACCGCCGCCTGCAGGGGGTGGATGAACGTGTGGAGGTCGGTGGTGTTGAGGTCGTCCTTCTCGTACCAGGTGGCGGCGGGCAGGACGAGGTCCGAGTAGAGCGCGCTCGTGTCCATCCGGAAGTTCAGGTCGACGACGAGGTCGAGCTTTCCCTTGGGGGCCTGCTCCCGCCAGGTCACCTCGCGCACGCTCTCCTTCGCGGTCTCCTTCGCGATCGACGCGTCGTCCGTCCCGAGGTAGTGGCGCAGGAAGTACTCCTGGCCCTTGGCCGAGGAGGAGAGGGCGTTGCCGCGCCAGATGAGGAACACGCGCGGCCAGTTCTCCTGCGCGTCCGGATCCTCGACCGCGAGCTTGAGCGTGCCCTCCTTCAGCTGCTTCACGACCGCGCCCACCACCTCCGCGTCCGAGCCCGCGCCCCCGGCGCGCGCGTCGCGCACGACGTCGAGCGGGTTCCGGTCGAACTGCGGGAAGAACGGGAGCCAGCCCTTCCGCACCGCGCGGATCTGGTGGTCGATGGTGTGGCCGTCCACCAGGGCGCCGCCGGTCGCGGTGGGGTTGAGCCGGCGCTCGTCGGCGGTGCGCTCGTACCGCCACTGATCGGTGTGGACGTAGTGGAACGACGGCGTGTTCTGGAAGCGCGGGGGCCGGCCCCAGTCGAGCGCGCCCGCGAGCGTCGCCCACGGCGCGATCGGCGCGAGCTTCTCCTGGCCGACGTAGTGGTTGAGGCCGCCGCCGTTCTTCCCGACGCACCCCGTGACGAGCAGCGCCGTGATCGCGGCGCGGTAGGTGAGGTCGGCGTGGTACCAGTGGTTCACGCCCGCGCCGACGAGGATGGAGCACTTCCCGCCCGTGCGCGCCGCGGTGTCCGCCCACTCGTGGGCGAACCGCAGGACGTCCTTGCGGTCCACGCCGGTGAAGCGCTCCTGCCAGGCGGGAGTGTAGGGCGCGTCCGCGTCGTCGTCGCCCGCCGGCCAGGCGCCGGGGAGGCCCCGCCCCACCCCGAACTGCGCGAGGAGGAGGTCGTAGATGGTCGTGACCGTGGCGGGACCGGTCGCGGTCTGGACGACCTTCACCGGGACGCCGCGGCCGAGCGTCTTCGCCTCCGCGAAGTCCTGGAAGGCGACCTCGCGCACGCCGTCGTGCGCGCCGAGCAGCGACAGGGTCGGCTCGATCGCCTCGCCGTCGAGGCCGTCCTTCATCTGCAGGTTCCACTCGCCCTTCTTGGTCTGCCAGCGGAAGCCCATCGAGCCGAGCGGCATGCGCGGCGCGCCGCTCCGGCCGTCCCACACGAGGTACTTGAACGCCGCGTTCTCGACGCCGGCGGTGCGCTCGAGCTCGGACCCCTTGAGGAGCCGCCCCGGGACGAGGGCGCCGTCCCGCTCCTCGAGCCGGACGAGGAACGGTGCGTCGCTGTAGCGGGAGAGGTACTCGAGGAACGCCGGCGCGCGCCCCGCGGCGTGGAAGTCGCGCAGGATGACGTGTACGGCGGCCATCCAGAACGCGCCGTCCTGGCCGGAGTGGACCGGGATCCACCAGTCCGCGTGCTTCGAGGTGGTGCTCATGTCCGGCGAGAGCACGACGAGCTTCGCGCCGTCGTGCCGCGCCTCGGACAGCAGGTGCGCGCTCGGGGTCCGGGTGACGTCCGGGTTCGACCCCATCGCCACGACGTACTTCGAGTGGTACCAGTCGGCGCTCTCCGCGACGTCCGTCTGCTCGCCCCAGGTCTGGGGAGAGGCGTTCGGCAGGTCGCAGTACCAGTCGTAGAACGACAGGTTCACGCCGCCGAGGAGCTGGAGGAAGCGCGACCCGGCCGCGAACGACAGCATCGACATCGCGGGGATCGGCGAGAAGCCGACCACGCGGTCGGGCCCGCGCGTCTTCACCGTGTGCACGATGGACGCGGCGACGATCTCGAGCGCCTCGTCCCAGGTCGTGCGGCGCAGGCCGCCCTTGCCGCGGGCGCGCTGCCAGCGGGAGCGCGCCTCCGGGTCGGCCACGAGCGCCGCCCACGCGTCCACCGGATCCGCGTGGGCCGCGCGCGCGGCGCGCCAGGCGTCGGCCAGCGCGCCGCGGACGTACGGGTACTTCACCCGCAGCGGGCTGTAGAGGTACCAGGAGAACGACGCGCCGCGCGCGCACCCGCGCGGCTCGTACGGCGGGACCCCCTCGATCGCGGGGTAGTCGCGGGCCTGCGTCTCCCAGGCCACGATCCCCTGCTTCACGTGGACGTTCCAGGAGCAGCTGCCGGTGCAGTTCACGCCGTGCGTGCTCCGCACCACGCGATCGTGCTGGTGCCTGCGCCGGTACAGCTCCTCCCACCGGCGCGACTTGGGGCTCACGATGTCGCGGATCCAGCTCATGGCGTCCTCCCCTCGGCTGCGTGCGCGCCCGTGCGACGGGCCCTCCCGCGCCTCCCGAGGAGCACGACCGCTCCCAGGAACGCTCCCATCGCGAGCGCGATCCCGGCCTGGAACCCGGCCCCGAGCCGCGCCGGCGGCGCGCCGGAGGACTCGGAGAGGAAGGCGATGAGATCGGCGCGCTCCTGCGGGGTCACCGCGTGCCCGCGGTAGACCGGCTCCATGCTCGGGAACACGATGTCCGCGAGCATCCCCTCGAGGCCGTCGGGGCCGAACGTCGCGTGCGCGGCGGAGAGGTCCGGGCCGAAGCTCGCGGCGCGGTCGAGGCCGTGGCCGGCGATCCCGTGGCAGCCGAGGCACGGCGCCCCGCCGGCCCAGAGCCGCGTCGAGCCGACGTACAGCGCCTCGCCGAGGCGCGGGTCCGGCGCGCGCGCCGCGGGCTCGGCCGCTCGGGCGCCGCCCGCCGCGAGGAGGCCGAGACAGAGGACGAGGCTTCGCGGGTTCGCTCGCATGCGTTCGCTCCTGGGTGGAGGCCGCCCGGCGGTGTCGCTCGCGCGCTCGCCGATCCTCCGCATATGAACGCGGTGGTCACGAGCGGTGAACTCCCCCGATCGTGCGGGACCCTTCTGTGCGTCCGGTTCGTGAGCCAGATCAAGTGCGGGCTTCGCTCGCGTCGTCAGCGGGGGATCGGCACGCGTGCAGCGGTTGACCGGCGACCCCATGGATGACGTCTCCCCCCAGGCGATTCAGCGGGGGAATTGAGCACCACGCATGCCACGGCTCAACTGTCCGTAACTCCTACGAGCCGGAGACGACCCGCACCGAAATGCCGGTTCCGCCGCCACCGGCGTCTCGGTGCGCAACTAAACCCGGGTTGATGCTGATCATTTCCGAACCGGAGGCGGAGACCAGAGGCCCGTCCGTCGCCGGACCGGGCGGCCGTCGAGCCGCCGCCGCTCAGCGCCGCGCGAGCGCGCGCGGCGACGGCTGCTCCGCGCGCGCCGCAGGGACGTCGGGCGCCGCGCGCAGCCTGAAGAACGCGACGTGGTCGAGGAGCGCGCCGGCCTGCGCGGCCAGCTCCTCCGCCGTCGACGAGAGCTCCTCGGAGGCCGACGCCGTGCGCTGCGTCACCTGGTCCACCGACGCGACCGCCCCGGTGATCTCCGCGACCCCGGCGGCCTGCTCGCGCGAGGCGGCGGCGACCTCCTGCACGAGGGTGGCCGTCCGCGAGATCGTCGGGACGAGCCCGGCGAGGAGCTGCCCCGAGCGCTCGGCCACCGCGACGCTGGCGGTGGCCTGCTGCCCGATCTCCTTCGCGGCCTGCTGGCTCCGCTCCGCGAGCTTGCGGACCTCGGACGCGACCACCGCGAACCCGCGCCCGTGCTCGCCCGCGCGCGCCGCCTCGATGGCCGCGTTGAGCGCGAGCAGGTTCGTCTGGTAGGCGATCTCCTCGACGATGACGATCCGGGTCGCGATCGACTGCATCGCGCCCACCGTCTCGGTCACCGCCCGGCCCGCCTCCTCGGCGGCGCGGGCGCCCTCGACCGCGGCGCCCTCCGTCTCCCGGCTGCTCCGGGCGTTCCGTCCGATGGAGGCGCTCATCTGCTGGAGCTGCGCGCTCGTCCGGTTCACCGAGTCCGCCTGCTCGCTCGTGCCGGACGACAGGGTCTGGGCCGTCGCGGCGACCTGCCCGGACGCCGCCCCGATCGCCTCGGCGCCCTCACGGACCTGTCCGATCACCTCGCGGAGCCGGACCACCATCTGCTGGATCGCGGAGAGGGCCTTGCCGGTCTCGTCGTCGGTCGCCGCGGCGAGCTCGACGTCCATGTCGCCCGCGCCGATCGACCGGGCCGCGCCGATGATGGTGCCGAGCGGCGCGAGCAGGCGCCGCGCCGCGAGCCACGTCACCGCGACCATGACCAGGACGGCGAGGACCGCGACGGCGAGGAGCCGGACGGCGAGCTCCCGGATCGAGGCGTACTTCACGCTCTCCTTCACCGCGAACGCGACGCGCCAGCGCCACGGCGAGAACGTCCGGTGGGCCACCCAGATCCGGGTGCCGCCGACGTCGGCGGTGAACGTCCCCTCGGCGCTTCGACCGAGCGGCTCGGCGAGCTCGGGCGGGAGCGCGGCTCCGGCCGCGAGCGTCGGGTGGAGCAGCACCGCCCCGGCCTCGTTCGCGAGGAAGAGCGTCACCTCGGCGTCGCGGCGCGCCTCGGCGCGCGCGCGGAGCGCGTCGAGCGTCGCCTTCTGCGCGCCCTCGACGTAGGTCTCCACGTCGGCGAGCCCGGTCCGCTGGAGGTTCGCGTGCTCGGCCTCGAGCTGGCCCACCACGCCCGCGAGCCGCTCGCGGTACAGCGCGTCGTCCTTGTCGTTCACGAGCGCGGAGAGCGAGCCGTAGAGGACCGCGAAGGCGACCGCCAGCATCGCGGCGCCCATCACGCTCTGGAGCGCGGAGAGCTTCGTCCGGATGAGCATGGAGGGCCTCGCGGTCTACTTCACGACGACGGCGTTGCGCACGAGCTCGGGCTTGAAGACGATCCCGGCCTTGGCGGCGAGCTTCACGTTCATGAAGATCTGGCCTTCCTTGTTGGTCGCGATCGGGATGCTGGTCGGCGCCGCGCCCTTCATGATCGCGAGCGCCGACTTCGCCGCGAAGATCCCCTGCTCGGCGGGCACCTTGGTGAGGCCGAGCATCGCGTACGGCATCATCCACTCGTAGATGGCGCCCGACGCGATGCGGGACTGCGCCTGGACGAAGGCCCTCGCCTCCGCCTCGTTCCAGTCCACGAGCTCGGCGTTGTTCCCGAGCAGGAGGACGTCCACCTGCCCCTGCATCGCCAGGAAGGCCTCCTTCCACTCGGCGAACGTGCGGACGAAGCGCTCCGCGGTGAAGTCGAGCTTGAGCTTCTCCTTGTACGCCCGCTGGTCGGCCCGCTCCGTCTCGGACTCGGACGTGAGGTAGCCGACCCGCTTCCCCTTCGCGTACTCCTTCAGCTTGTCGACGAGCTGCGCGGTGAGGCCGACCTCGACCATCCCGGTGGTGTTCCGGTAGGGGAGCCCGTACGGCTTCGCGTCCCAGTTCACGCCGCAGAAGACGAAGGGGAGCGCCGCGTCGCGGTAGAAGGCCTGGAGCACGTACTTCACCGCGTTGTCGTCGGAGACGATGACGACGTCCGGCTTCATCCGCTCGATCGCCGCCTTCGCGTCGAGCGCGGCCTGCTTCTTCCACTTCTCGTCGCCGTGCCGCTTCGTGTCCATCCGCACGAACTCGAGGGTCACGCCGCTCGGGCGGAGCACCTTGGCCGCGCCGTCCTCCACCCCGTCGCTCCATTCGTAGCCCTGGTGGTAGGAGTCGATGAAGAGGACCTTCTTCCCGGACTGGGCGCTCGCGGGCGGCGCGGCCGCGGCGAGGGCGAGGGCGAAGGCGACTGCGAGCGAACGGGTCATGGGGTGGGTCTCCGCGGTGGGTGGCGTCCGGGTGCCTGCCTGGACCGCGTGCACCCCGAGGGCCAAGCCGCGGCGCGCTGCCGCAGGGCCGAGGCGCGGCGAGGAGTCGCCGTTCAGTCGCCGTTCCAGCAGGCGGGCCGCGAGGTTCGCCGCGTCCCGGACGCCGGGTCCGGCCCCGGCGGCGGGGCGCGACGGCGTGGGTCCCGACCTACCCGAGGCGTCGCGTACCCGGACGCGCGTCGGCCGCCTACGCCTGCTTGACCTCCTGGACGAGCTTCGCGAGCGACTGCTTGGCGTCGCCGAAGAGCATCGCGGTGTTCTCGCGGTAGAAGAGGTCGTTCTCGATCCCGGCGAAGCCGGGGGCTCATCGAGCGCTTCAGGACGATGACCTGCTTCGCCTCGTCGACGTTCAGGATCGGCATCCCGTAGATCGGGGACGACCGGTCGGTGCGCGCGGCGGGGTTCACGACGTCGTTCGCGCCGATGACGAGCGCGACGTCGGCGTTCCGGAACTCGTCGTTGATCTCGTCCATCTCCTTCAGCCGGTCGTAGGGGACGTCCGCCTCGGCGAGCAGCACGTTCATGTGGCCCGGCATCCGCCCGGCGACCGGGTGGATGGCGTAGAGGACGGTCCCGCCGTTCTTCTCGATGAGCGCCGCGAGCTCGCGGACCTGGTGCTGTGCCTGGGCGACCGCCATCCCGTACCCCGGCACGACGATGACGAGCCGGGCCCAGGCGAGCTGGATCGCCGCGTCCTCGGGGGTGATGGCGTGCACGGTGAGCCCCTGCGCGGTCCGGGCGGACGGGGGCGGCGCCGCGCCGAACGCGCCGAACAGCACGTTCGCGAAGGAGCGGTTCATCGCCTTGCTCATCACGATCGAGAGGATGAACCCGGAGGCGCCGTCGAGCGCGCCCGCGATGATGAGGACGTTGTTCCCGATCGCGAACCCGGTCGCGGCGGAGGCGAGCCCCGCGTACGAGTTGAGCAGCGAGATGACGACCGGCATGTCGGCGCCGCCGATCGGCAGGACGAGCGAGACGCCGAACAGGAGCGCGAGGGCGATCATCGCGTAGAACGCGGGCGGGTTCCCCGGCCGCCACACGAGCCAGGCGAAGAGCGCGACCGCGGCGGCGAACATCGCGAGGGAGACCCAGTTCTGGCCGCGGAACGTGATGGGGTGGGAGGGGAGCAGCTCCTGCAGCTTCCCGAAGGCCATGAAGCTGCCGGTGATGGTGAGCGCCCCGAACAGCACCTCGAACCCGAGCGCCGCCATCTCGGGGCGCGCCACGTCCGCGCCGTGGCCCAGCCGCCAGAACTCGGCGACGCCGACGAGCGTCGCCGCGATCGCGCCGAACATGTGGGAGATGGCGATGCGCTGGGGCATCGCGGTCATGGGCACGTACACGCCGAGCGGGTACCCGATCACCGCGCCGACGCCGAGCCCCACCAGGATCCACTCGTACCGGACGATCTCGTGGTGGAGGAGGGTGCCGACGATCGCGACGAGCATCCCGAGCGCGGCGAGCTGCATCCCCCGCCGGGCGCGGTCCGGGATGGTGAGGCTGCGGAGGCCGAGGATGAAGAGGATCGACGCGGCGAGGTACGCGGCCTCGATGAGGAGGGTGCGCGGGCTCACCGCCCGCCGCTCCCGGGCCGGTCGCCTCGCCTGAACATCTTCAGCATCCGGTCGGTGATGATGAACCCGCCCACGACGTTGACGGTCGCGCTCGCGACCGCGACGAGCCCGAGCACGGTGGGGACCGGCCCGTAGTCCGCGCCCGCCACCACGAGCGACCCGACGAGCGAGATGGCGCTGATCGCGTTCGTCGCCGACATGAGCGGCGTGTGGAGGAGCGCCGGGACACGGGTGATCGTGAACAGCCCGACGAACGCGGCGAGGACGAACACGTAGAGCTCGATGAGCTTGAGGTCCATGCCGCGCGTCCCCTGCGTCAGAGCCGCACCGTCCCGGCGGACACGATCAGCATCGGGCCCGCGATCTCGTCCTCCGGGTCGAGGGCGAGCGCGCCGTCCCGCGACAGGTGCTGGAGGAGGGTCGTGACGTTGCGCCCGTACAGCTGGCTGGCGTGCGACGGGACGGTGGACGGCAGGTCGACCGCGCCGACGATCGACACGCCCGCCTCGATCACGGTCTCGCCGGCGCGGGTGAGCTCGCAGTTGCCGCCGGTCTCGGCGGCGAGGTCCACGACGACCGATCCCGCCCGCATCGTCCGGATCATCGCGGCGGTCAGGAGGCGCGGCGCGGGCCGCCCCGGGACCTGCGCGGTCGTCACGACGAGGTCCATGTCCTTCACGTGCGCGGCGATCGCGGCGAGGACCCGCTCCTGCTCGGTGGCCTCGAGCTCCTTCGCGTAGCCGCCCTGTCCCTCGGCCGCGACCTCCGGCACCTCGACGAACGCCGCGCCGAGGGACCGGACCTGCTCCTTCACGGCGGGGCGCACGTCGAACGCGGAGACGACGGCGCCGAGGCGGCGGGCGGTCGCGATCGCCTGGAGGCCCGCGACGCCGGCGCCGACGACGAAGACCTTCGCGGGCGCGAGCGTCCCGGCCGCGGTCGTCATCATCGGGAGGATCCGCGGGAGCGCCGCGGCGCCGAGGATCACGGCCTTGTAGCCGGAGATCGTCGCCTGCGAGGACAGCGCGTCCATCGACTGCGCCCTGGTGATGCGGGGAACGCGCTCCATCGCGAGCGCCGACAGGCCCTGCGCGGCGAGGCGCGCGAGCACCTCCGAGCCGTGCGCCGGCGCGAGGAGGCCGATCACCAGGGCGCCCCGCGGGAGCTCGCCGGTCTCGCGGGCGTCCGGGGCCAGGACCCGCGCGATCACCTCGGCGTCCTTCACGGCGGCCGCGTGGTCCTCGGCGAGCGTCGCGCCCGCCGCGGCGTAGGCGTCGTCGAGGAACCCCGCCGCCGTGCCGGCGCCGCGCTGAACGCGCACGGCGTGCGCCTGCTTCGCGAGGCGAGCGACGTCGTCGGGGACGAGCGCGACCCGCCGCTCCCCCTTCGCCGTCTCTCTCGGCACCGCGATCCGCATGCCTCTCCCGCCGCCGCTCCGGCTCGCGCGGCGAGCGTCCAGCCTGGCGGGCCTCCGCGTCGTCTCGGGTGTACTGATGTTGTGGACGCACCGTACGGGAGGCGAGATGGCGGGACCCAGACGACCCGGCGAGGGAGCCCCCGAGATCCCGCGCGTCCCGCCGCCGTCGCCCGAGCTCCCGGGGCGCACCGGTGCCCCGCCCGGCCGGGAGATCCCGGGGATCCCGCGCCCGGAGCCCGAGCTGCCCGCGGGGACGCCACGGCCGGAAGCTCCGTTCGATCCGAACCAGCCCGGGCAGTAGGCGGCGGAGAGAGCTACGGCGTCGCGACGGTCCAGACGTCCTTGAAGCCCTGGCCCTTCGTGTCGCCCGGTGCCTTGTCGTCGGCGAAGTAGTAGAGCGGCAGCCCCTTGTACGTCGTCTGCTTCTGGCCGTCCTCGCGCGGGATGGTCCCGAAGTCGCTCTCCTTGAGGCTCCCGCTCGCGCCGACCTTCTCGCGGAAGTAGAGCGGCCAGAGCGTGACGCAGGGACCGGCGCACGCGCTCTTGCCGGGCGAGTCCTTCTTGAAGACGTACAGGGTCATCCCCTTCGCGTCGGTGAGGTGGCTCCCGGCCTGGTCGCTCTTCGCGACCTTCACGACGTGGTGGTCCGCCCGCGCAGGAGCGGCGAGGGCGAGGGTCAGGGTGAGGGCGACTGGACCGGCGAGGGCGAGACGGATCGGGGTGCGCATGGATGGCCTCCGGCGATGGGATGCAGCCGACGCCGCTTGGTTACGCGGGCGTGCCGTCCCCGGCGCGGCCCTCATGGGCCCGGCGTGACCCTCGGCCGATCGAGGGCGCCGGCGAGCGCCCGCGGCCGCGCCGGCCGCGTGAGCCGCGAGGGGGCTACCGGCCCTCGATGTACGTCTGGAGCTGCTCGATGACGAACTGCTTCTCGTCGAGCATCAGCTGGATGATGTCGCGCATCGACACGACGCCCACGATCTGGCCCTTGTCCTCGACGAGGAGGTGCCGGGTCGTGTGGTCGCGCATCAGCGCGGCGCAGTCGGCCTCGCTCGCGTCCGCCTTGACGCGCGGGATGCCGCTCCGCATCGCCTCCCGGATCGGGCCGGTCGCCTGGACCGTGCCCGCGAGGACCCCGACCACGAGATCGCGCTCCGTGACGAGCCCGACGAGCTTGCCGTCCTCCCTGACCCCCACCGAGCCGATCTTCCGCTCGGACATGAGCCGGGCGGCATCTCGGATGGGCGCGCCGGCGTCCAGGGAGAGCACCTCTCGGGTGACGTGCTTGCGGATCGAAGCCATGCGAACCTCCTCGTGAGAGGGCATTAACGGAGCGACGACGTGGGCGGGAGGGTCGGGCGGGGCTTTTCGGGGTGCCGCACGAGAGTCAAAAATGGTCGAGGTCCACCACCCACTTGCCGGTCGTCACGCCGCGGTAGCGCTGCACGCACTCGGGCGGCGCGCCGGCGAAGTCCCACACCATGGGGGCGAACGCGGCCTCGACGCCGCGCCACGCCGCATTCGAGTGCATCGGGTCCCCGAGCTCGTAATGCCCGAGCTCGTGGAGGAGCTCCGAGGCCTCGAAGCAACCGGCCGACGACGGCGGGATGCGCACCGAGATCGTCTTCTCGATGTAGTCGGTGCACCCCTCGCTCTCGGCGGCGAAGTAGCAGGATCGATCGAGCGTGTCCCGGAACTGGATCCGCCAGCCGGACAGCTTGGAGAACCCCCAGTACGGCAGCTCGCGCTCGAGGAGCGCGTCCACCCGGACCTTCGTCGCCTCGAGGTCGGCGGGATCCGTGGTGAACTCGATGCACGCGCCGTGGCTCTCGAAGTCGCAGCGCCACGGCTCGCACGCGGCCAGCAGCGCGACCGCGGCCACCGCCGCGACGTACCGCCTCCGACCCGCCGTCCCCACGCCCCGCCCCACGGAGCTGCAAGCTGGACGCGCGGGCGCCTGCGCGGAACGCCCTCGTCCGGCGGGCGGACCGGGCGTGCCCCCGGTCCACCGGTCTCCCTGCACACCCGCGCCGGCGGCGCATCTTCTTGCGAGGAGGCCGTCCGCGGTAATGCCGACCGGGAAGCCGAGGCGCGGGCGGGATCCGCTCTGGTACAAGGACGCCGTCCTGTACGAGACGCACGTCCGCTCGTTCTTCGACTCGAACGACGACGGCATCGGCGACCTGAGGGGGCTCGTCCAGAAGCTCGACTACCTCCAGGACCTCGGGGTCACCTGCCTGTGGCTCCTGCCGCTGTTCCCGTCCCCGCTCAGGGACGACGGGTACGACATCGCGGACTACAAGGCGGTCCACCCGGACTACGGCACGCTCGACGACTTCCGCGAGCTCGTCTCCGCCGCGCACGCGCACGGCATCCGGATCCTGATCGAGCTCGTGGTGAATCACACCTCGGATCAGCACCCGTGGTTCCAGCGGGCGCGGCGCGCCCCGCCCGGCTCGCCCGAGCGGGCGTACTACGTCTGGAGCGACCGGGACGATCGCTACCGGGACGCGCGCATCATCTTCACCGACACCGAGAAGTCCAACTGGACCTGGGACCCGGAGGCGAAGCAGTACTACTGGCACCGCTTCTTCAGCCACCAGCCCGACCTCAACTTCGAGAACCCGGCGGTGCTGCGGGAGATGCTCGACGTGCTGGCCTTCTGGGCGGAGCTGGGAGTCGACGCGTTCCGGCTCGACGCGGTCCCGTACCTCGTCGAGGAGGACGGGACGAACTGCGAGAACCTCCCCGGCACGCACGCGATCCTGAAGCAGCTGCGGCGGTTCGTGGACGAGCGGTTCCCCGGGCGGATGCTGCTCGCCGAGGCGAACCAGTGGCCCGCCGACGTCCGCCCCTACTTCGGCGAGGGCGACGAGTGCCACATGGCGTTCCACTTCCCGCTCATGCCCCGGATCTTCATGGCGCTGAGGCTCGAGGACGCGGAGCCGGTGATCGAGATCATGCGCCGCACCCCGGCGATCCCCGAGCCCTGCCAGTGGGCGCTGTTCCTGCGCAACCACGACGAGCTGACGCTCGAGATGGTGACCGTCGACGAGCGGGACTACATGTACCTCGCGTACTCGCAGGACCCGCGGATGAAGCTCAACGTCGGGATCCGGCGCCGGCTCGGGCCGCTGATGGACAACTCGCGCCGCCGGATGGAGCTGCTCAACTCGCTCCTCTTCTCGTTCCCGGGGACGCCGATCGTCTACTACGGCGACGAGATCGGGATGGGGGACAACATCTACCTCCACGACCGCAACGGCGTGCGGACCCCGATGCAGTGGTCGCCCGATCGGAACGCCGGCTTCTCGCGGGCCGACCCGGCGCGGCTCTACACCGCGCCCATCTCGGATCCGGTCTACGGGTTCCAGGCGGTGAACGTCGAGGCGCAGCTGCGCGACCCGTCCTCGCTCCTGCACTGGATGAGGAACACGATCGCGCTGCGGAAGCTGTTCAAGGCGTTCGGCCGCGGGACGATGGAGTTCCTGCCGGTCGCGAACCGCAAGGTGCTCGCCTACGTGCGCCGCCACGAGGAGGACGTCCTCCTGTGCGTCGCGAACGTCTCGCGGTTCGCTCAGCCCGCCGAGCTCGATCTCGCCCAGTTCGCGGGCGCCGTCCCGGTCGAGATCCTCGGGTACACCGAGTTTCCCCGGATCGGGAAGCTGCCGTACTTCCTCACCCTCGGGCCGTACGGCTTCTACTGGTTCGAGCTCAGGAAGCCGGCGTGAGCGGCGCCCCGGGGGGATGGGAGCGCGGTGCCCCGGCGAGCGGGGAGCGGGAGTGGCCGGCAGCGACGCGACGCCGCAGTGCGGATCGCGGGGCCGCTCGCTACGCTGCCGGCATGGCGAGCGGAATGCCCGAGATCGTGGACCGCCTTCGCGACGCGACGAGAGACCTCCACACCGCGACCGAGGAGGTCGCGGCGGTCACGGAGGGCGGCCGCGAGCGGTACGTCTGGTTCGTCGCGCGGCAGTACGGGTTCACCGCGCCGCTCGAGCCGCGCCTCGCGGCGGCCCCGGGGATCGCCGCGGTGGGCCTCGATCTCGAGCGGCGCCGCCGCGCCCACCTCTTCGCCGCCGACCTCCTCCACCTCGGGCTGCACCCGGCGCAGCTCCCGCGGTGCACGGCCCTGCCGCGCGTCGACTCCGCCGCCCGCGCCCTCGGCGCGCTCTACGTGCTCGAGGGCTCGACGCTCGGAGGGGCGTTCCTGCTCGCCCACCTCGGCCGCACCCTCGGGGTCGCGCCCGGCGCCGGCGCGAGCGGGCTCGCACCGTACGGCCACTCGCTCCGCGAGATGTGGGTGGCGTTCGCCGACGCGCTCGACGGCTTCGTCCGCGAGGCGCCCGGGGAGCAGGACGAGATGGTCGACGCGGCGCGGGAGACGTTCGCGCGGATGCTCGACTGGATGCGCGCGCCGGAGGTCGCCGTCGCGGCGGGCGCCATGGCCTGATCCCGGCGACCCTCCCTCCGCGAGCGGGGAGAGGGTCGGGGAGAGGGGAGCCCGCCGCCCTCAGGGCGCGCGCGAGTAGAGCCCGGCGAGGTCGGCGAGGCGGCTCGCGTGGTCGCGCCCGAGCGCCTCCTCCCGGAAGCGCCAGGACCAGTTGCCTCCCACCGTCGAGGGCCGGTTCATGCGCGCCTCGCTGCCGAGCCCGAGGACGTCCTGGAGCGGCACGATCGCGGTGTCCGCGACCGACGCGAGGACCGCCCGGATCATCGTCCAGCTCATCTCGTGGCCGTCGGTCCCGAGGTACGCGCGCGCGAACGCCTTCTCCTCCGCGACGTCTCCGGCGGTCCGGGTGCTGTCCGCCGCGCCGCCCTCCCACCAGCCCATCACCGTGTCGTTGTCGTGCGTGCCGGTGTAGGCGACCGTGTCGCGCTCGTAGGCGTGCGGCCGGAAGGAGGGCGCCTGCGGGTCCTTGCCGAACGCGAACTGGAGGATGGCCATCCCGGGCAGGCGGAACGAGCGCCGGAGCGCCTCCACCTGGGGCGTGATCACGCCGAGGTTCTCGGCGACCAGCGGGAGCGGACCGAGGGCGTGCTCGAGCGCCCGGAGCAGCGCCGCGCCCGGCCCGGGGACCCACCGGCCCTCCTGCGCGGTGGGCGCGTCCGCCGGGATCTCCCAGTACGCCTCGATCCCGCGGAAGTGGTCGAGACGCACGCGGTCGACGAGCGCGAGCGTCCCGCGCAGCCGCTCGATCCAGAACCGCCACCCGTCGCGCGCCACCGCATCCCAGTCGTAGAGGGGGTTGCCCCAGCGCTGCCCCGTCGCGCTGAAGTAGTCCGGCGGCACGCCGGCGACCGCGAGGGGGCGGCCGGCCGGGTCGAGCCGGAAGAGGTCGGGGCGGACCCAGACCTCGACCGAGTCGTGCGCCACGTAGATCGGGAGATCCCCGAGGAGCGCGACGCCGAGCGCGCGGCAGTGGTCCCGCAGCTCCTCCCACTGCCGCGCGAAGCACCACTGCGCGAACTCCTCCGCGAAGATCGCCTCGGCGTGGCGGGCGCGCGCGGCGCGCAGCGCGGCCGGCTCGCGCCGGGCGAGGTGCTCCGGCCACTCGGTCCACGGCACGCCGCCGTGCTCGTCCTTCAGCACGGAGAACAGCGCCCACTCGGGCAGCCACTCCGCCTCGCGCGCGCGGAAGTCCTCGAGCGCGACGGAGCGCTGCGGCCCGGCGCTCGCCGCGAACCGCCGCGCCGCGCGCGCGAGCCGCTCGCGTCTCCACGGGCCCGCGCGCCCCAGGTTCGCCCGGTCCGGGGAGCCGGAGGGGGCTCCCGTGAGATCGGCGTCGTCGAGCCACCCCTCGCGCGCGAGCACCTCGAGCGAGACGAGGAGCGGGTTCCCGGCGCGCGACGAGAGCGCCTGGTACGGCGAGTCCCCGAACCCGGTCGGCCCGAGCGGCAGGACCTGCCAGAGCCGCTGGCCCGCGTCGGAGAGCCAGCGGGCGAAGCGGTGCGCCGCGGCGCCGAGGTCGCCCACGCCGTGCGGGCCGGGGAGGGAGGTCGGGTGGAGGAGGATCCCGCTCCTGCGATCTCGCACGTGGGGCTCCGTCACAGGTGCTGGATCCGGTCCTCGTCCGGGGCGTCCGCGGCGTCGTCGGCCTCGGCCTCGCGATCGAGCGCGCGCGCGACCGCCCCGCGGGCGCCGAGCCCCACCGCGAGCGCGACGGCGAGCACGATCCCCCCCACCACGATCGTGAAGGCGATCGTCGGGAGGGTCCCGCCGATCCCGACGTGCTGCAGCGCCATCGCCGCGGCGAGCACGAGGACGATCCACTTGACGCTCCACGCCACGAGGCGCGCGCGGCGGATCCCCTGGTTCACCGCGCCGATGAGGACCCCTCGCTCGACGAAGCGGGCGGCGCCGATCCCGGCGAGGAGGACGATGGCGCCGACCACGAGGCGCGGCAGGAAGCTCAGCAGCGAGAGCCCGACGAGGCTCGTGGCGGAGGCGCCGAGGACCGCGAGCGCGAGCGCGATCCCGGTCGCGATCACCACCCAGAACGCGCCCCGCGCGACGAGCCAGGAGGGCTCGTGGTGCGGCTCGATCCCCCGCCCGGTCGTCATGCCCCACTCGCGGGCGCGCCGGTCGAACCCGACCCGCGCGAGCGCGAACCGCAGCGCGCCGCGCACGATGAAGGCCGCGAGGATCGCCGCGAGGACCACCACGAGCATCGCGACGATGCCGGGCAGGTCCGCCGCGAGCACCGCGCCGAGCCTGGAGAGGGCCTCCTCGAAGATGGAGCCGACGCGTTCCCACATGGCTTCGCCTCCTACGGCGCGAACCGATCCGGCCAGCGCCAACGAGAGATGAGGTACGGCTTCTCCGCCTCGAACACCTCGCAGAGGCGCTCGATCCGCTCCGCCGCCGCCGCCGCGTCGAGCGCCGCGACCTCGTTCACGTACGACGCGACCCACCCGAGGTAGAGCGGCGTCATCGACCGGAGGAGCTGCAGGCGATCCATCGCCTTCACGCGCCACCCCACCGCGAAGTCGTAGACGATGCGGGCCCAGAGGTGATCGGGGATGCGGAGCGCCTCCGGCGGCTCGCGCGGGATGCGCTGCAGCGCGTAGAGCGCCTGCGGCGGCAGCACGGGACCCCACACGCGCCGGAGGTCCTGGGCGCCGAGCGCGAACGCGGCGACGAGCGGGCCGGTGGCCGGAGGGTGGGCGCCGTCCTCCGGCAGGTGCTCGTCGCCGTACGTCGCGACCGCGCACGACCCCCGCACCCGCTGCCACCGCGCCGCGTGCAGCACCATCTCGTGGAAGACCGTCCCGAGCACGGCCGCCAGCGCGTCGGAGACGTCCGGCGGCTGCGGGCGCGGGATCGGGCGCGCGCCGAGGAACACCTGCGCGCAGCGGCACTCGCGGACGAGCGCCTTCGTGATCACCCACAGGTCCGCGCCCGCGTGCGCAGGGTCCGTGCGCCACTCGTCGTCGCGCGAGAGGTGCTCGGCGAGCCGCCGCGACATGGCCAGCTCCCGCCCGAGCGGCTGGTGGAGGCGCTGCCCGAACAGCGCGCGCGTGAGCGGGTACACGAGGCCGGACACGAGGACGCCGTCGAAGCGGCGCCGCGAGTAGGACGGGGCGACGAGGTCGGTGTCGCCGCGGAGGATGGGGTCGAGGATGGCCCGGAGCCAGCCGGGATCGGCCGGCCGCGGCAGGGGCTCGAGGAGCGCGCACGCGGGCGCGCCGAGCGAGAGCGCGACGTCGAGCAGCGTGTGGAGCGCGCCCTCCGGCGAGGCCCCTCCGCCGGTGTGGATCGCGGGCGCGGGCGCCCCCGGCTCCGGGAGGTGGATCGGCGTGCCGGGCGGGACCGTCCCCTCCGCGTCGCCGGCGAGGACGACCGCGACCGCGAGCCGGCCCGGGAACGCGGACCGGAGCCCGGTCTGCAGCGCGAGGGCCGCGTCGGCGGCGGCCGTGCGGTCCCGCTCCGCCGGGACGCCGACCACGACGTCGGCGCCGAGCGCCTCGACCGCTCTGGACGGCTCCAGCACGCTACCATCCTAGGGCGTCGCGCCCACCGTCGCCTGCCGCCGTCGGGCCGGGCGCGTGCGTGGTGGGGCGGTGCGCTCGGTCGCCGGAGTGCCGGGTGGGGGTCGCGGGCGGCGCTTCAGGGCAGCTCCGAGGGCTCGTCCGGCAGCGGGCCCGGGTCGCGGTGGTCCGGCCCGGGCGCGCGCCCCGCTCGCCGCGCCACCAGCGCGAGCGCGCAGGCGAGCGCGGCGGCGCCCGCGAGCGAAGCCCACCGCGCTGCCCGCCGAGGGCGCCGCGGCGGCGCGGCCGGCCCCCGCGTCCACGCCGGTGACGACCCACGAGAGCGGTCCCGCCTGCAGCGCGGTCAAGCCGCACACCCCCGCCAGGAGGGCGAGCGAGCGCCGCGCGGTCCTCGCGAGCACCTCGCCCTCGCGCCCGACGATGCCGGGGATCCCGGCGGTCGCGACCGCGAGCGCCTGCGGCGCGACCATCTGCGCGCACGCGCCGCCCGCCACGTTCGCGGAGATCGCGAGCAGCGGGCTCATCCCGACCTGGGTCGCGGTGACCTGCTGGAGCGGCACGAACAGCGCGTTCGAGGAGCTGATCGCCCCGGTGAGGACGACCCCGATCGCCCCGACCAGCGGCGACACCGCCGGGAACGCGGCGCCGGTCGAGGCGAGCACGCTCCCGAGGGCCGCCGCCATGCCGGACGCCTTCACGAGGAAGGCGAACCCGAGCACGAGCGACACCGTCAGGACGGGGCGGCCGAGCGAACGGAGCGCGCGCCGGAGCACGACGCGGACGTCCGCCGCCGTCGCGCCGAGCGCCGGCACGGAGAGCGCGAGCGCGGCGAGCACCGCCGTGCCGCTCGCGGCCAGCAGGTCGAGCCGGAGCAGCGCCTCGAGCGGAGCGCCGCCGCCGAACGTCGCGCCGTGCAGGCCGGGGATCGGGACCACGACGGTCGCGACGTCGAGGAGCGCGCGCACGGGGCGGAGCGACCACGCCGCGACCGCGATGGCGAGCAGGGCGAAGGGCGTGAACGCCCGGAGCACGCGGGCCCGGGGCAGCCTCGCCGCGGCAGGGGGAGGCGGATCGGCGTCGAACCGGAAGACGGCGCGCGGCCGCCAGACCTTCGAGAGCGCGAGCACCGCGGCGATGCTGGCGAGCGCGCAGGCGACGTCGGCGAGCGGCGCGCCGAGGAGGTTCGAGACGAGCGCCTGCGTGACGGCGAACGCGACCCCCGAGGCGAGCGCGGCCGGCCAGGCGGCGAGGCCGCGGCGGGGTCCCGCGACGAGCGCGACGAGCAGGAACGGCGCCGCGAGCGACACGAGCGGGATCGTCCGTCCCGACAGCGCGCTCACCGCCGCCGGGTCGACGCCCGAGACGCTGCCCGCCACCTCCATCCCGATCCCGAGCGCTCCGAAGCCGACGGCGCCGGTGTTCGCGACGAGCGCCACCGTGGCCGCGAGGACCGGGGGGAACCCGAGCGCGGCGAGCAGCGCGCCGCCGATCGCGATCGGCGTCCCGAACCCGGCCGCGCCCTCGAGCAGCGTGCCGAGCCCGGACGCGACGAGCAGCGCCTGGAGGCGCCGGTCCGCGGTGACGGACCCGAGCGCGGTCTTGATCACCTCGAGCTCGCCCGTCGCGACGACCAGCTCGTACAGGAGGACCGCGCCCGCGATGATCCCCGCGACCGGCCAGAGCCCGAACGCCGCGCCGTGCGCCACGGCGAGGAGCGCGAGCCGCGAGGGCATCGCGAACACGAGGATCGCGACGGCGAGCGCGACCCCGAGCGCGCCCGCGGCGGCCACGTGTCCTCGCCACCGGCGGACCGCGAGCGCCCAGAACAGGAACAGGACCGGCGCGGCGGCGGCGAGGGGGCGCACGCCTGCAGGATGGCACGAGCGGCCGCGGCGCGACGCGGCGAACGCCCTCGCGCCGGAGCAGGCGGCCGCGAGGGAAACCGCTATATGATGCCGGCCCGTGAATCGAAGAGCGCTCCAGGCGGCGCTCGCGGCGGTGCTCGTCGCGACGTTCGCCGCCTACCTCCCGTCCATCGACGGTGAGTTCCAGTACGACGACCAGGAGATCGCGAAGACCACCTGGGTCCGCGAGGGGTCGTCGTTCCTGACGCCGGGTCCCTGGCTCGGGATCCCTCGGCCGCTCACCTCGGCGCTGTTCGCGGCGAACCACGCGATGGCCGGCTTCCGCCCGCGCGTCTGGCACGTCACGAACGTCCTCATCCACCTCGCCGTGGTGGTCCTCGCCTGGCGGTTCGCGCGGAGGATCTTCGCGCGGGCGGGCCTGTCGGCCGGCGGCGTGAGCCCGGAGCCCGGGGTCCAGGAGAAGGACAGGGCGCAAGGGAAGGGCAGGGGGAAGGCGCGCCGCGCGGCGGCCGCGGTGGCGCGCGCGGTCCCGGAGTGGCCCGCGCTGGCCGCGGCGGCGCTGTTCGCGCTCCACCCGCTCAGCACCGAGGCGGTGAGCTACATCTCCCAGCGGTCGGAGGCGCTCGCCTCGGCGTTCGTGCTCGGCGCGCTGCTCTGCCTCCTCGCGTGGGACGAGGCGCCGCCGGGGAAGCGCGCGCGCCTGCTCGTCGCCGCCGTGGTCCTCCACTTCCTCGGGCTCACCGCGAAGCCGATGGCCGCCCCGATGCCGGCGCTGTGGCTGCTCGCCGCCGCCGTGCTGCCCCTGCCGCAGGAGCGCCAGCTCCCGTGGTCCGGGCGGATCCTGCGCCGCCTCCCCGCCGCCGCTCCCCTGTTCCTGCTCTCGGTGCTGGCCGCGTACACGGGCGTGCAGGCGGCCGCGGGCAGCGGGCACGCGGGGTTCGACCTCGGGTTCGTGACGCCGCTCCACTACGTCGCGACGCAGGTGCGGGCGCTCCCCATCTACGTCCGGCTCGTGCTCTTCCCGGTCGGCCTGAACGCGGACTGGCTCTTCCCGTTCGCGCGGAGCCTCCTCGACCCCGCCGTGCTCGGGGCTGCCGCCTTCGTCGCGGCGCTCGTCGCGGGGGCGCTGCTCCTCGTCCGGCGGTGGGGGACCGCGGAGGGAGACGGGCCCGCGGCGGCCCGCCTCGCCGCGTTCGGCTGGCTGTTCTTCCTCGGGATGCTCGCGCCCACGGCGCTCGTCCCGCTGCGCGACGCGTTCGTCGAGCACCGCCTCTACCTCGCGACGCTCGGGATCGTCCTGGCGGCGACCGGCGCGGTCGTCGCCGCGACCCGCCGGCTCGGCCCCTCCTCCGGGCGCGTCGTCTCGATCGGCCTCGCGCTCGTCGTCGCGGGCACCCTGGGCGCGGCGACGGCCCGCCGCAACGAGGTCTGGAAGACCGCGCTCTCGCTCTGGGAGGACTCGTCCCGGAAGGCCCCGGACAAGCCGCGGATCTGGGTGAACTACGGGACCGCGCTGCACTTCGCCGGGCGGTACGAGGAGGCGGTGAACGCCTACGATCGCGCGGTCGCGCTCGGGTTCGACCCGACGGTCCCGCTCGAGCTCGTGGTGCGCAACACCGCGCTCGCGCTCGTCCGGCTCCGGCGCTACGAGGACGCGCGCGCGCGGCTCGTGAAGTACCTCCAGCGCGTCCCGAACGACGCGAGCACGATCGTCATCCTCGCGCTCGTCGAGGTGGACACCGGCCGGCTCGACCAGGCGGAGGCGGCGGCGCGCCAGGCCCTCGCGATCGAGCCCCGGCTCTCTCGCCCCTTCCAGATCCTGGGGCAGGTCCAGGAGAAGCGCGGCGACCTGCAGGGCGCCTACGATCAGTTCTCGAGCGCGGCGCGCATGGACCCGTCGGATCCGCTCCCGATCTACTCGATGGGCCGGATCGAGGAGAAGCGCGGGCGCGTCGCGGAGGCGTGCCAGCTCTACGCCCGGGCGACGGATTCGCTCGCGCGGTCGAGCGCGGGGAAGAGCGCCGCCGACGCCTACCGGCGCCTGTGCGCGGGCCGCGGCCCGGTGCGCTGAGCGCGCGTCACGCGCCGCCGGCGCGCGGGGGTCGCGCGAGCGGAAGCTGCGACGCGCGCGGGTCGAGGCCACGCAGGACCGCCGCGCCGTGCGGTCCCGCGCGCGCGCAGGCCTCGGCGAGCGGCACGCCCGCCGCGAGGAAGTAGGTCAGGGCGCCCGCGAAGCTGTCCCCCGCGCCGTAGGCGCCCCCCGCTCCCGGCGGGGGCGGGGGCGGCGCGGCGAAGCGCTCCGTCCCCGCGGCCGTCTCGATCCGGCCGCCGCGGGAGCCCTCGGTCAGCACCAGCGCCCCGGGCGCGGTCGGGTAGTCCGCGAGCGCCGACGCCTCGCGCGGGTCGGTGGCGCTGCCGACCACGGCGTCCGCCCGGACCCCCGCCGCCGCGAGCGCGGCGCGCCGGCGCGCGGTCGCGACGAGCACCCGCGCGGCGCGCGCCCGCAGGAGCGACGCGGGGTCCTCCGCCGTGAAGTAGACGGCGTCGCACCGATCGAGGAGCTCCCAGGGGAGCGGGTCGTCGGCGCGCGGGTGGAGCGGCTCCCCGATCACCACGATCGTCCGCTCGCCGTCCGGCCCGATCATCGCGACGCAGCGCGTGTGCGGCGCCGCCCGGCGCACCGCGTGGAGCCGCCCGCCCGCCCGGGCGAGCTCCGCCGCCACGTCCCGGCCCGCCTCGTCGTCGCCGAGCGCGGTGAACAGGTGGACCTCGGCGTCGCTCCGCGCGAGCTGCAGGAACGCGACCCCGCCTCCGCCGCCGGGGAACCAGCGGGGCGAGGCGACGTGGACGATCTCGCCGGCGCGCGGGACGGCGGGGACGCGCCCCGCCGTCACGTGCTCGACGTGCCCGATCACCGCGATCCGGAGCGGCCGCGCCTCGGGGTCCCCGGCCACCTACCCCGCGACCCCGAGCCGCTCCGCCGTCTCCACGACGCGCGCGCGCGCCGGGCGCTCGAGGCGGACGTGCGCCCGCTCCGCCGCGAACCGGATGTACAGGTAGCGGTCGAGCTCGAGGGCGCAGGCGACCCCCTCCGAGAGCCGGTCGAGGCGGTCCGCCTCCGCGCGCGCGACGAGCGCGGCGCGCCGCTCGGCCGCGATCGCGGCGCGGTGGAGCTTGGCGAGCCGGGTCCGCGCCCGGGCCCGCTCGGCCTCGGTCGCGCGCAGCTCCTCCTCGGCGCGGGCGCACACCTCCTCGCGCCGTCCGCGCTCCACCGCCTCCCGCGCCCGCTCCCGGTCCCAGGCGAGCGCGACGGCGGCGGCGGTGGCGCGGCGCGCGTCGAGCGCGTTCGCGACGCGCCACATCGCCGCGCCGGCGAACGGCACCGCGGCCAGCAGCGCGAGCTGGGCCCAGCGGTCCGGGGCCGCCGCGGCCGCCGCGACGCCGGGGACGAGGAGCGCGGCGCCGGCGGCCGCGACCAGCAGGAGGCGCCGGCGTGCGCCGTCGGCGGCCGACGCCGCCGCCTCGGCGGCGCGTGCGAGGGCGAGGCCGGCGAACGTGAACGCGGCGGCGGACGTGCCGAGCGCGAACACGAGCGCGAGCGCGGCGGGCACCGGCGACGTGCGGAGCGCCGCCTCGAGACCATCGGGCGCGACACCGGACGCGGCGAGCGCCGGGCCGGAGAAGCGCCAGGCCTCGGCCGCGAGGAGCGCCGCGACGAACGCCCGGAGCGCGTGGGCCGGCGCCGCGGGCTCGACCGGCGGACGTCCGAGCTGCTCCGCCGTGGCCTCGACCGCCGGGCGCGCCACCACCGCGCCGGCCGCGAGCGCCGCCTCGAGCTCGAGCGCGACCGCGTCCACCCGCGCGCGGGCCCCGGCGGCCCGGGCGTCCAGCGCGTCGAGGGCCTCCTCCGCCTCGCGGAGCTCGCGCTCGGCGTACGGCCCGTCGCGGGCGACGAGCGCGTGGGCGGTCGAGGGCGCCGCCTCGGGCCGCGGGCCGTGCACGCGCGGCCGCGCGCGCGGCCGGATCACCGCCTCGCCGCCGTCGACGTCGATCGTGACGGGCAGCGCCTCGAGCGGGACGGGCAGCCGGTTCGCGTACCGCGCGAGCCGGTGGCGCAGGAAGTCGTCGGCGCGCACCCCCGCCCGGACCGCGAGCCGCGCGTCCAGCGCGGCCGCGAGCGTCGACCGCGGGACCCGCGGCGTGACCCCGATCCGGGCCGCCGCCCGCGCCCGACGTTCGGTCCGGTGCTCGCGCCAAATCTCGGCCAGCGCCGCGAGGACCTTCCGGACCGCGAGCCCCCGCTGACCTCCACCCTCCACAGGACCGCCGTTCATCAGTAGCCTCCGCCTCGCGGAACCTAGGGCGGGGGGAGAGTCGGGAGGAGGGGGCTCGGTGGGGCGCCGAGCAAGCGGGACGCGCCGGCGCGGTCCTCCGGACGGGCGCGCACTCTCGAGGGACCACCCCGGGCCGGAGCCCGGCGGCCGGTCGGACGCGACCGCGAGCGCCTTCGGGTCCCCCCGAGGCGGTGACGCGAGGCCGCGCTGCTCGAGGAGCTACGCCCTCGAGTACGCCTCGAGCGCGGCGGCGCAGGCGACGCCCGGCTTCGCGCCCTTGCCGTGCTTCGCGAGCCCCTGCTCGATCGCCGCGAGCACCGCGAGGACGTTCTCCTGGCGGGCCGACTCGCCCATGAGGCCGATGCGCCACACCTTGCCGGCGAGCGGACCGAGGCCGCCGCCGATCTCGATCGAGTGCTCGGCGAGCAGGTACTTGCGGACCGCGCCCTCGTCGGCGCCCTCCGGGACCTTGACGCAGTTGAGCGAGGGGAGCCGGTGCCCCTCCTGCGCCTGCGGCGCGCAGCCCAGCGCGGCGAGCCCGGCCATGAGCGCGGCCGAGTGGCGGCGGTGGCGAGCGAACCGCGCCTCGAGCCCCTCCTCGAGCACGATGCGCAGCGACTCGCGCAGGGCGTACACCATCGAGATGGGCGCGGTGTGGTGGTAGACGCGCTTTCCCTCCGCCCAGTAGTCCGCGACCATCCCGGCGTCGAGGTACCAGCTCTGCACCTTCGTCTTGCGCGCCTTGACCGCGTCGAGCGCGCGGGCCGAGAGCGTGAGCGGGGCGAGCCCGGGCGGGCAGGAGAGGCACTTCTGCGTCCCCGAGTAGACCGCGTCCGCCTCCCACGCGTCGACCTCGACCGGAACGCCGCCGAGCGAGGTGACCGTGTCCACCACGAGGAGCGCGCCGTGGTCGTGGCAGAGCTTCCCGAGGCCGTCGATCTCCTGCTGAGCGCCCGTGGAGGTCTCGGCGTGGACGAGCGCGACCGCCTTCACCTTGCCCTCCTTCTTCAGCGCCTCCGCGATCCGGGCGTGCTCGATCGTCTCCCCCCAGGGGACCTCGAGCTTCACGAGGCGCCCGCCCGCGCGGCCGACGATGTCCGCCATGCGCGTGCCGAACACGCCCGCGGCGACGACGATCACCGCGTCCCCGGGCTCGATCAGGTTCACGAGGGCGGCCTCCATCCCCGCGGACCCGGTGCCGGAGACCGCGATGGTGAAGCGGTTCTCGGTCCGGAACACGGCGCGGAGCTGCGCCTGCACGTCGTTCATGATCTCGAGGAACTTCGGATCGAGGTGGCCGAGCAGCGGGGTGGACATCGCGCGGAGGACGCGCGGGTGGACCATGCTGGGCCCCGGGCCGAGCAGGAGACGCAGCGGGGGGACGAGCTCGGGGACGTTCGGGACGGTCATGGGGGCTCCAGAGGGGCTCGGTGATTCGGGCGAGGATCGACGGTGACGCATTCTAGCGATCGGCCGCGCGCCGTGAAGACCGAGACGGCGGCGCCGCGCTCCGGTGCGGCCCATTGCCCCATCGGGGCGGCCCGGCGCGGCCGCGCCGGCGGCCGGCACCCGGTCGCTCAGTCCGCGCCGGCCGGGCGGCGCGCCCGGAGCCACAGCTCCGCCTGGCCGATGGCGTACGGCACGGCGGCGTCCACGCGGAGGACGCGCGCGCCGAGCGTGAACGGCTCGAACCCGCGCCGCCGCAGCTCCTCCGCCTCGTACGGAGTCCAGCCGCCCTCCGGGCCGATCGCGAGCAGCGCGTGCGCGGCGCGGGGGGAGAGCGTCTCGAGCGGCGCCGCGCCGGCGGGGTGGGCGAGGAGACGCACCGACCCGGGCGCGAGCCCGTCCAGCTCGTCCTCGACGAACGGCTTGAAGTACCGGCGGACGATCACCTCGGGCACGACCGTGTCGCGCCCTTGCTCGAGCCCGAGCAGGAGCTCGGCCCGGAGCGCCTCCGGCGCGAGGACCGGAGAGCCGAAGTAGCTCTTCTCGACCCGGTAGCTCCCCAGCAGGACGATCCGCTTCACCCCCATGGACGCGCTCGCCTGCAGGACCTTGCGGAGGATCTTCGGGCGCGGGAGGGCGACGAGCAGCGACACCGGCGAGGGGGCGGGCGGCTCGCGGTCGAGCGACGGGCGGAGGACCACCTCCTCTCGGGCGGCGGACAGGACCACGGCCTCGCCCATCCTCCCGCCGATCACCCCCGCCTTGATCCGGTCGCCGCCGGCGGCGCCGAGCACCTCCGCGACGTGCGCGGCGCGGCGGCCCTGGATGCGAGCCGTGCCGTCGGCGCGGAGCTCTCCGGGGTCGAGGAGGAGGAGGTTCACCGGCCCGTTCTACGACGGACCCGGCCCGTTCTCCATCGCTCCCGACCCGTGGGGCCGGGGCTCCCCGCGCCGCGCTCGACCCGCGGGCGCGATCAGGACGCCAGGCGACCCGGTGCGGGCCGGAGCTGGGGTTCCGGCAGGGGCTCCGGCCCGGCGGCGAGCGGGTCGGCGGGCTTCCGGCGGCGCGGCGCGAGCAGCTCGAGGGCGCCGCGCGCGGACGCCTGGCGGACGAACTCGTAGCGATCGAGCTCGAGGGCCGCGACGACGCTCTGCGCCGCGCGGGCGCGGTCGGCCTGCTCGCGCTGGGCCGCCTCGGCCTCGAGCCTCGCCGCGGCCGCCGCCCGGGCGTTCACGACCCGGAGCCGCCGCCGCGCGGCCTCCCGCCGCCGCTCGAGGACACGGACCTCGTCGTCGGCGGAGGAGACCTCCACCATCCGGCGCGCCCGCTCGCCGAGCGCGCGCGCCCGCTCCCGATCCCAGGCGAGCGCGGCCGCGAGCTCGGCCTCGCGCCGCGCCGCGTCCGGGCGCGCCGCCCGGACGGCGAGCACGGCCGCGAGCGCCACGGCGAGGAGGAGCAGCACGAGCGAGGCGCCGGGCATCGACGCGGCGGAGGTCGAGCCGGGGAGGGCGGCCACCGCGGCCGCGACGAGCGTGGCGGCCCCGCCCGCGCCCAGCGCGGCCGCCGCGAGGGACGGCCGCCTGCGGTCGTCCGTTCTCATCGGCGAAGAGCGCGGCCGCCGCGGCGACCCCGGCGTGGGCGAGCGAGACCAGGCTCGCGGCGATCGCGAGCGCGAACACCGCGGCGAACGCGACCTCGGCGGGGCTGCGGGCCGCCTCGGTCCGGAGCGCCGAGACGTCGAGGCCGGCGCCGCGGAGGAGCGGCTGCGCGATCTGCCAGGTCTCCGCCCCGAGCACCGCGGCCGCGAACCCGAGCGCGAGCGCGCGCGGGGCCCCGCTCCGGATCGGCGGGCGCCCGAGCTGCTCCGCGCGTCGCGTCCACGTCGGCCGGCCCCGCGACGAGGCCGAGGGCGACGTCGCTCGCGAGCTGGCGGGCGCGCTCCTCGGCGCGGCGCCTCGCGGCCACGATCTCCGAGTCGAGCGCGCCGAGCCGGAGCTCGAGCTCGGCGACCTCGCGCCGGACCGGGGGCCCCTCGAGCGCGACGAGGGGCGCGAGCCACGCGTCCGCGTCGGCGCTCGGCGGCGGCGCCGGCGGCGGCCGGTGCAGGGGAGATCGAGAGCCGGCCGTCCTCGATCTCGATCGTGAGCGGGAGCGTCCCGCGGGGGAGGTGGAGGCCGGCCAGGTGGCGGGCGAGGCGCGAGCGGAGGAAGTCGTCGAGCGACACGCCCGCCTGCACCGCGACGCGCGAATGCCAGAACGAGGCGAGCCACGACCGGTGGACCGGCTCGATGCGCGGCTGCGGGCGGCGCCGGAGCGGGCGGTCGGCGCCGATCCGGAGGACCCGCGCCCACCACGCCCTCCGCTCCGCCTGGGCCTCCTCCGTCGAGCGATGCAGCCGGCCTTCAGCCATGCGCCCTCCTCCCGTTCAGGTAAGCATCCGCCCGCTCGCATGCCCGTCTCCCGGCGGGGCGACGCGCACCCCGGATGGCAGGCGCGCGAGCCCCTCGCAGGAATCCCTCGAAGCGGTGGGCTACAATCCCCCCGTGGCGACGCAACCGCACGGCTGGACGCTCATCTCCGTCCTGTTCTCGAACGTCCCGCTCGAGTCGGGGCTGGCCGCGACGCTGCACCAGACCGCGCTCGAGCTGTACCGGACCGGGAACGGGGTGCAGGAGGTCGCGGGCGACGCGCTGTCCGGCCGGGTCGTGAACCTCCGCAAGACGCTGGCGCTCGGCGCGATCTCGGGGCCCGCGTTCGAGGCCACGCTCGAGACGGCGCGCGGGAGCGGCAAGGTCCGGTACCTCGTGACCGCCCAGGGGCTCGACCTCGCCGGGCTGCCGTCCGAGGCCGCGCGACGTCTGCCGAACTGAAGATCCCCGCGGGCGCGACGCGTCTCCGTCTCGATCCCCACGGACCGCGCGGACGTCGGCGCCTCGCGTCCCGTGGTCACCTGACGCCCATCCGGAGCGCGCCGAGGGTAGAGTTCCCGCGTGCCCGACCGACGCATCCTCATCATCGAAGACGACGCGGATCTCCGGGGCGCGCTCGCGGACTCGATGCGCGACACGGGCGCGGAGGTGGTCGTCGCGGAGGACGGGCTCGACGGGCTCGAGCGCCTGCGCAGCGGGCCCATCCCCGCGGTGATCCTGCTCGACCTGCGGATGCCCCGGCTCGGCGGGCAGGACTTCCTGAACGAGCTCCGCGGCGACCCGCGGTTCGAGCACATCCCGGTCATCACGATGACCGGGGGCACCTCGTGCGCGGAGGGGGACGAGGTCGTCGCCCGCCTGCGCAAGCCGTTCGACGTCGACGATCTCAAGCAGATCGTCGAGTCGCTCTTCGACGCAGCCGCGTAGACGCATCCCCGACCCGGCGCCGTCACGCGGCGCTCGAGCCCCTTCGGGCATGGACCTCCTTCGCGGGATGCCCCGCCCGGCGCGCGCTCCGCAGCGTGAAGCCGGGGGGGAAACACCAGGATGCTGGTACCAGTGGGCTCGCCCGGGGGGGATGGTCCCCCGCGGCTCGGCGGACGCGTGGCGCGCTTCGCGGCGGTGGGCCTCTCCGGCGTCGCGGTCAACCTGGGCGTGCTGCACCTCCTCGCGGGCGTCCTCGGGGTCGGCGAGATCCCGTCGTCGGCCCTCGCGATCGAGGCGTCGATCGTGTGGAACTTCCTCCTCCACGACGCCGTCACGTTCCGCGATCGCCGGGAGACGGCGCAGACGGGAGCCCTCGGCCGCCTGCTCCGCTACCAGGCGGTCTCCGCGGTGGGCGCGCTCGTCCAGCTCGGCACGTTCGTCCTCGCGGCCGTCGCGCTGTCGCGCGCCTCGGGCCGGACGGATCTCGGCGGGTTCCGCTACGCCGCGCAGGCGGCCGGCATCGCCGCGGCGTTCGTCTGGAGCTTCGGCGGGTCGATGCGGTTCGCGTGGGCGGAGGGCGACGGCTCGGCGCGCGAGCCCCTCGCGCTCGCCGCCCTCGCGCCGCGCGTCCTGTTCGCCGTCCTGCTGGTGCTGCACGTCGCGCCGATCTGGCTCGTGCACTTCCTCCCGACGCAGGACGGGCCGCTGCACGTCGAGAACGTCCTGGCGCTGGTGCAGCACGCGGGCTCGCCGCTCCTCCAGCGCTGGTACGTGCCCAACCTGGGGGCGCAGCCGAACTGGCTGACCCAGGCGCTGTTCGCCGGGCTCCTCCCGCTCGTGACCCCGCTCGTCGCGGAGAAGGTGATCCTCACCGGCTACACGCTCCTGTTCCCGCTCGCGTTCCGGGTGGCCATGCCCCGCGGGACGCGCGGCTGGTGGGCGGCGCTGCTCGCGTTCCCGTTCGTCCACGCCTTCCCGTTCCACATGGGGTTCTGGAACTTCACCTACGGGTTCGCGCTCGCGTTCCTGACCGCCGGCTTCTACCTGCGCACGCGCGGCCGGCTCGGGCCGGGGCGCTTCGCCGTGCTCGCCGCGCTCTCGGTCCTCCTCTACCTCGCGCACATGGTGGCCCTCGCGGGCGCGGCCATCATGATGGCGGGCGTGCTCGCCTGGCGCGCGCGGCAGTCGTGGCTGCGCGCCCGCCGGAGCCCGGTCCGGCGCGCGCGCGTCGTGCGCGGGTACGCGCGCAGGGCGGTGGGGCTGCTCGCCGCGGCCGGGCCCGGGATCGCGCTCGCCCTCGTCTGGATCGCCGCGCACCGCGAGCACGTCGCGACGCGCATCCCGTTCCTCGAGCTCGCCTCGAAGCTCGGCGTCGGGTACGCGCTCGTCTCGATCGACCGGCGCGAGCTCTACCTCTCGGCGCTGCTGATGCTCGCGATGTTCGTCGCGTTCGTGCACCTGCTCCTCGCGCGCGCGGGGCGGGGCCCCCGGCGCCCGGCGAGCGACGGGTGGCTGCTCGTGGCGGCGGCGTTCGTGCTGCTCTACTTCGCGATCCCCGACGTGGTCGCAGCCGGCGCGCACGTGTCCGACCGGTTCGCCTGGTTCGCGATCGTCTCGTTCGCCGCGTGGATCGGGACGGGGTCGGCGCCGGCCGCGTCGCTGCGCCGGATCACCGCCGCGTTCGCCGTGCTCGCGGTCGCGGCGCTCGGCGTCAGGTTCCAGAAGCAGCGCGAGCTCTCCGACCTCGTCGCGGAGTTCGTCTCGGCGAAGGCGGTGATCGAGGACGGGCGGGTCATGCTCCCGCTCGCGCTCTCGCCGCACGGGCCGCGGGACGAGGCGGGCCACCGGCTCGGGTACCGGGTGAAGCCGTTCCTGCACGCCGCCGGGTGGATCGTCGCGGAGCGCGGCGGCGTCGACCTGAAGAACAGCCAGGCGAACACGGACCAGTGCCCGGTTCGCTTCCCGGCGGAGCGCAACCCGTTCACGACGATCGCCGGGTCGCTCGGGCGGATGGAGGGGATGCCGCCGTGCGTGGATCTCGCCGCGGCGGCGCGCGCGCCCACGGACTACGTGCTCGTCTGGGGCGCGACGCGCGAGGAGCTGCACACGCCCTGCGGCGGCGCGCTCGAGGCCGAGCTCGCGGCGGGGTTCGAGCCGATCTTCCTCTCGCAGCCGCGCGGGCTCATCGAGGTCTGGCGGCCGAGGACGCGGACCGCGAGTCGCTGAGACGAGAGAGGCCCCCCGGCGAACCGGGGGGCCTCGGGACGGCGGCGGCGCGAGCGGCGCTACTTCTTCTTCGCGGGCGCGGCGGCCTTCGGGGCGGCCTCGGGGGCCTTCCCTTCCTTCGCGGCCGCGGTCTTCGGGGCGAGGACGCGGTTGCTCGTCTCGTCCATCGACGTGAAGACGACGACCTTCTCCTGCGCGGCGGAGTCCGCCTTGATCGGGTGGCACATCGCGCAGAACGCGTCCATCTTCGACCCCTTCGCCGTGTCGACGCGCAGGTACTTGTAGTACGGGTTCGACGGGTGCGGGTCGTGGCAGCCGAGGCACTCGAAGCGGCCGCCCTCGCGGAGCAGCTCGCCCGGGACCTTCGCGATCTTCGGGTCGACCGAGGTCAGGCCGTACGGGTGGCTCATGTGCGACGAGATCGGCGCGTAGCCCTGGCCGCCCTTCGACGAGTCCTCGTGGCAGCCGAGGCAGAGCGCCGTCGTGCCCGTGTACGGCTGCTTCGTCTTCGGGTTCACGACCTGCTTGTTCGGGCCCACGGCGAAGATGATCGCGCCCTTCGCGGTGTGGATGGAGTGGCAGCCGGTGCACCCGACCGCGTCGTGCCCGCCGGCGGCGAGCGCCGAGAGCGGAAGAGCAGCGAGGACGGCGAGCGCGAGACCTCTGAGATGAGACATGCGTGCTCCTTGTGATGGGGCGAAACCTGGAAAGGGGGGCACTCTACGGAATCGGACGGCCCCATCGCCTTGACCCCCATCAGGGGAGCGCCGCTATGCGCGCGGCAAGTCGACGCTTTCGGTCCACGAACGCGACCGCAGGGGCGGGGCGCGCGCGGAAGTCCGCGTCATCCCAGCTCGAGCCAGGAGAACCACACGGGGTGGTTCGCCTTGTACCACTCGAGCACCCGGCGGATGGCCGCGAGCGTCTCCTTCGGCACGACCTTCTCGTCCACGCGGTCGAAGTGCACGCGGATCTTGTCGCCCTCGTGCTCGAGCGCCTGGGACATCATGGTCTGGAGCTCGTTCCGGATGCGGCCGGAGTCGGAGACCTTCACCGGCCGCGTCGAGGGATCGATCCCGGAGAGGAAGCGCGAGATCAGCGGGCTGAACACGAGCCGCGTCTCCTCGAGCGTCTCCATCAGCCGGAACGTGAACGTGATGAGGGACGACGCGTTCCGGGTCGCGAGGCGCGTCGTGACCTTGTAGATCCCGTCGCCCACCTGCCGGACGCCCGGGGTCCCGGTGTACGGATCGTCGCAGATGTAGCCGATCGAGGCGAGGACCCCCCAGCCCTTGTCGGGCAGGAAGTCGTCCGCGTGGAGCACGGGAGGACCGAGCGGCATGTGGGTCGCCGCGGCCTCGTGGATCGCGTCCGCGTACTCCTGGGCCACGCCGGCCGGGAGCTCCTGCACCCCGAAGAGCGCGGCCAGCCGGTGCGTGAAGTCGGGCGCGTCCGGGTCGAGGCGCATCGCGAGCGCCTCCTCGCGGCACGGCAGCTTGAACCCCGGCGAGAAGATCGCCATCGACGCGTCGACCGCGAGCACCTCGGAGAGGCTCGCGGCCTGCATCGCCTCGGCGGTGGCTGCGTAGCCGTCGCACAGGAACGCGTGGGGCTTCCCCGCGGCGTCCTTCCAGCTGCCGACGAGGAACGTCGGCGCGTAGGTGCCGGAGTCGGTGAAGACCTCGATGCCCGAGGGCGCCTTCCAGCCGTCCTCGACGAGGTGCGCGCCCGTCTGCTTCCACTCCTCCCAGAGCTTCCCGAGCCGGCCGACGCGGCTCTTCCCGCGCAGCGTCCACACGTGGACGTTGCCCGGCTCGATCCCCGGGTACGCGAGCTGGATGGCCTCCATCACCTTCCTGCGGGCGGTCCGGTAGTCCACGAGGAGCGCGTTCGCGTTCGCCGCGTCCACCACGGCGCGGGGCACCGTGAGGCAGCCCATGTACGACTCGTACGGCCGCGTGACGGTGAGCGGCTTGTCGAACACGTGGAACACCACCATCGGCCCGGTGGTCTTCCCCTCGGCGAACCGCGAGGTGTTCTCGAGCGTGTCCACCGCGGCGCCCCAGATCGTGATGCCGCGGTCCCGGAGCCAGCCGTGGAAGTGCTCGAACGTGTGCCCCGGCTCGTTCAGGAGCCGCCGCACGCGCCGATCGACCGTGCGCGCGACCTCGGGCCGCGCGTACACGCGCCCGAAGCCGAGGAGCGGGTTCGCGCCCATCTCCGGGGTCTCGCCCGCCTTCGGCATGAGCCCCTCGCCGAGCGACACCATGATCGCGTGGTTCTCGGGGAGCGTCCGGGTGAGGTGCCAGAGCCCCTCGCTCATCACGTACGCGCTCATCGCGTCCGCGGCCTTCTTCACCTGGTTGTAGGCCTGCTTGTCCTTCCCCGCGCCGCCGCCGAAGTCGCCGAAGAGACGCGTGCCGAGCGCCGTCGCCGCCGAGGTCAGGGCGAGGCACCGGGCGATCCCGCGCGGCGTGAAGGTGTGCGCCGAGACCGGCTCGGCCTGCGCCCGGTGCGACTCGACGTCCTCGAGCCAGAGGTGGAACCGCAGCAGGACGGGGCGGGTGTCGAAGGCCCACTGCGCGATCACGTTCCGCTTTTCGATGTCCTGCATGGAGGCTCCCGGCTTGGAGTTCGGGGTTCGGTGGGCGGGGGTCGCATTGTAGACGAGACCAGGCCGCGTGGCGCCACTCTGCGCGCGAGGCTCCTAAAGGTCCTCGCGGGAGACGCCCGGGAGCGCGAGCACCAGGTCCGGGCCGTACGCGGTCGCGGGCGTCTGCCAGCCAGGCGGCGCGTCGCCGGCGAGCGCCCTCGCCGCGATCTCGACCGCGGCGAGCGCGGTGAGGCCGTACGGATCGGGGTGTCGCTGGAGCGCGGAGGCGCGGGCTCCCGCCGCGTCGACCGCCTCGCCGTAGACGGCGGAGCGCCGCGAGGCGCGGAGCGCGGCGGAGGGTCCCGCCTCTCCGCCCGACATCAGGGCGGAGACCGCGTCGCGGACCCGCGCCGACGCGAGGATCGGCGCGAGGGCGGGCGCCGCGCGGAGCAGGACCCGGAGCGCCGTCCCCGCGACGAGGTAGGTCCGGACGTCGGCCACCCCCGTCGAGCGAGGCGCGGTGTACACGTCCGCCCAGGGGACGGAGACCGCCGTCACCGGGCCGAAGCCCGAGGTCGAACGTGCGCGTCTCCGGCGCGCCGGCGCCGCGCCGGGCGGCGCCGGCGTGCTCGAGCATGGTGCGCGCCGTCCCGCGCGAGATCCGGTCCATCCCGGCGATCGCGAGCGTGAGGGTGCGCGCGCCCGGCAGCCTGCGGACGAGGTGCGCGGCGAGGCAGTCGGTCGGGACGACGTCGAACCCCGCGCCCGGGAGGAGCATGACCCCCGCGTTCCGCGCGGCGGGGCCCATCGCGAGGAGCGCCTGGAAGACCGGGATCTCGCCGGTCAGGTCGAGGTAGTGGACCCGCTCGTCGATGCAGGCCTCGGCCATCGGCGCGGCGGTGTGGACGAACGGGCCCGCGCAGTGCACGACCGCGCCCGCGCCGCGGAGCTCGCGCCGGAGCGCCTCCGGATCGGAGAGCGGGAACGCGCGCCAGTCGCAGCCGAGCGCGCGCGCGAGCCGCACGACGCGCTCGGAGTCGCGCCCCGCGAGGATCGGGCGGAGCCCGCGCTCGACCGCGCGGCGCGCGACGAGCTCGCCCGTGTAGCCGTACGCACCGTAGACGAGGAGGGGGCCGGACATGTCCCGACGCTAGCAGCCGCCCGCTCCGGCGCGGCGGCTCGGGAGGGGCATCGGCGACGGACGCCCGCGCGCGGCGCCGGCCGGGCGACGCGCCGCTCGCCGTAGGCGAGGGCGCCCGCGGTCGGGTAGCCTCGCGCCATGCGACTCGAGTGGAGCACCCGCGACGGCGGCGCGTTCCTGGACCTCGCGGCGACCGGCGCGGCGGGCGCCGGGCTGTACCTCGCGGTGCGGCCCCACGCGGAGGAGGGCTACTTCCGCCCGTGCGCGGTCCTGATCGCGGGCGAGGAGGAGCGCGAGCTCGGGGACGGCGTCCTCGGCCTCGAGCACGCCCAGGACACGATCGTGAAGTACGCGATCCAGGTGATCGCGGCGACCCGCGGCGTCCGCCCGGACGCCCGCGAGGCGGCCGACGACGCGCCGTGGTCGGCCCGCGTCGTCGCGGCGCTCTGGGCGCTGCTCGAGGCGGGACCGCACACGATGTGAAGGCGGGAACGAGCGACGCGGCTCAGCCGCGCAGCTCGTACCCCGAGCGGAGCAGCCCGTAGGCGACCGCGAGCGACGCGGCGGCGAGGCCACCGAGGAGCGCCGCGCCGGTCCACGGAGACGCGTCGGAGATGCCGAGCAGCCCGAAGCGGACCCCGTCGACCATGTAGAAGATCGGGTTCGCGAGCGTGAACCGCCGGAACGCGGGCGGGAGCATGTCGATCGAGTAGAAGACGCCGCCGAGGAAGGTGAGCGGCGTGATGAAGAACGTGGGGATGAAGTTCACCTGCTCGAAGGTGGACGCCCAGATGGCGGTCACGAGCCCGAGCGCGGCGAACAGGATCGCGGCGAGCAGCACGAGGGCCAGGGCCACGAGCGGATGCGCGACGCCGAACCCCTCGAACGCGCCCGCGACGCCCCACATCACCCCGCCGACGACGAGCCCGCGCACGACGCCCGCGAGCACGAACGCCCACAGGATCTCGCCGTAGGTGAGGGGCGACACGAGGAGGTCCACCACCGTCCCCTGGAGCTTCATCACGAAGAGCGAGGAGGCGGTGTTCGAGTACGCGTTCGTCACGACCCCGAGCGCCACGAGGCCCGGGACGATGAACCGCGCGTACGGCACGCCGTGGACGTCCCGCAGCCGACCCCCGATCGACCACCCGAACACCACGAAGTAGAGGACGGTGGTGACGACGGGGGAGAGCAGCGTCTGGCCGGGGACGCGCAGGAACCGGCGCACCTCCTTCGCGAAGAGCGTCCAGAAGCCGTAGGAGATCACCGGGCCCCCTCCCGCACCCCGGGCGTCACGAGCCGCACGAACACGTCCTCGAGCGTCGTGCGCCGCGTCTCCACGTCGGCGACGGCGAGCCCCGCCGCCGTGACCGCCGCGAGCACCGGCCCCGCCGTGGCGCCGGGCGGGACCTCCACCTCGAGCGCGCCACCTCCGTCCACGAGGCGGGCCCCGAGGGCGGCGAGCGCAGCCGGCGCCGACGAGAGCGGCGCCGCGAGCGCGAGGCGGAGGGTCCGCGTGCCGTGGCGGGAGAGGAGGGTCCGCTTGTCCTCGACGACGAGCAGCCGGCCCCGGTCGATGATGCCGACGCGATCGGCGAGCTCCTCCGCCTCCTCGAGGTAGTGCGTGGTGAGGACGACGGTGGTGCCGCGATCGCGGAGCGAGCGGACGTACCGCCACAGCGAGCGGCGGAGCTCCACGTCCACCCCCGCCGTCGGCTCGTCGAGGAAGAGGACGCGCGGCTCGTGCACCAGCGCCTTCCCGATGAGCAGGCGCCGCTTCATGCCGCCCGAGAGCTCGCGGCTGTTGGTCCGGCGCTTCGAGGAGAGGTCCAGCGCCTCGAGGATCTCGACGAGCCTCTCCTCCGCGAGCCGCACGCCGAAGTAGCCGGCCTGGATCCGCAGGATCTCCTCGACCGTGAAGAACGGGTCGAAGTTCAGCTCCTGCGGGACGAGCCCGATGGCCCGGCGCGTGAACCGGTAGTCGCGCACCACGTCCTTCCCGAGGACGCGGACCTCTCCGGCCGTGGCGCGCAGGAGCCCGGCGACGATCGAGATGAGCGTCGTCTTCCCGGCGCCGTTCGGGCCGAGGAGCGCGAAGATCTCCCCGGGCCGCACGTCGAGATCGACGCGGTCGAGCGCGGTGAGCGCGCCGAAGCGCTTCGAGACGCCCCGCACCGTGACGACCGGATCCACGGGCCCACTCTAGCCGCTCCCGTCGAGGGGGACGGGTCCATCGGTCAGGCCGGCTCGATCGGGACCTGCGCCGCGCGCGTCCACGCCTCGCCCACCCGCGCGAGCGCCTCGCCGGCGCGCCCCTCCACGACGATCGACGCGGCCGCCGCGCCGAGGCGGGCGGCCTCCGCCGGAACGTCGCCGCGCGCGAGCGCGAGGAGGAGCGCCGCCGCGAACACGTCGCCCGCCCCGGTGGGCTCGAGCTCGCGGGTCGGGTAGGTCCCGACGTGCCGCGTCCGTCCGCCCGCGACGACGTCGCACCCGCGCGCGCCGCGCGTGACCACGACCACCGGCACCGCGGCCGAGAGCGCCTCGACGAGATCGGCCTGGCCCGCCAGCTCGTCCTCGCCGAGGACGGCGACGCCCACGCCCGCGAGGAGCGGCCGGCGATGCTTCCCTCGCCCCCGCGCAGCGGGAGAGAGGGCCAGGGAGAGGGGGTCTCCCGGAGTCGCGGGCTCGAGCCGCCTCGGGGCGACGGATCCGTCCGGCCGCACCGTCCGCACGAGCCCCTGCACGCACAGCCCGACCGCGCGGGCGCGGACCGTGGCGGCGAACGCGGCCGGGTCGAGCTCGCCCAGCACCGGGGCGAGGAGGAGGAGGTCCGCCTCGCGCCACGCCGCGGGCAGCCGGCGCGGGTCGAGCGGCGGCGCGGCGGCGAGCACCCGCTGCGTCCTGCGCCCGCCGGGCCCGTAGACGTTCTCGAAGGTCGTCGTCGCCGGGGCGGGGAGGACCACCGCCTCGACCCCGGGGCCGAACGGATCCGGGGGGAGATCCGGCCCGGCCGCGGTGAGGACGCGGACGTGGGCGCCGAGCCCGGCGAGCGCGCGGGCGGCGTAGTAGGCCGAGCCGCCCGGCACGAGCGCGCCGTCCATCACGTCGAGCGTCACGTGCCCGCAGACGAGCGCGACCGGCGGGGAAGCGCGCGCCGACGACGCTCCCCTCGCCCCCGCGGAGCGGGGGAGAGGGTCAGGGAGAGGGGGCCGCGATCGCGCTTCACCGGCCCGCTCCGGGCGGGGGCTCGAAGCGGAGCACGCGGGCGCGGCGCACGGGGGCGTCCTCGATCTCGACCGTCGTCGGGACCTCGTGCGCCGCGAGCACGGCGAACCCGGTCGAGGGCGCGTAGGCGCGGCCGGCGTCCCCCGCGAGCACGAGCGTCCCGCGCGCGGCGAGCGCGCGGAACCAGCTCGCCGCGCCTTCCGCGAGCGCCCGCTCGTAGAACACGTCTCCCGCGAGGACCACCTCCGCGTCCGGCAGGGGCGCCGCGAGCGGGCTCCCGGCCCGGAACGGGATCGCCACCCCGTTCAGCGCGGCGTTCAGCGACACGGCCGCGCGGCAGAACGGATCGACGTCCACCGCCACCGCCTCGGCCGCGCCCGCGCGCGCAGCCGCGATCGCGACGAGGCCGCTCCCGCTCGCGAAGTCGAGGACCCGCCGGCCCGCGACGAGCTCGGGGTGATCGAGCACGTGACGCGCGAGGGCCTGGCCCCCGGCCCAGGGGAACGCCCAGAACGGAGAGTCGTCCCACCCGTGGAGGTCCGCGGCCGTCGCGCGCCACAGCGGCGTGAGCTCGGTCGCCTGGTAGAGCGTCAGCTCGGGCACGAGCGGGACCGGCGCGGGCGCGGTGCGCTCCCGGATGAAGCGGATCGTCTCCTCGAGCGACGGCACCGCGGGATCTTAGAGCACATCCCGGGACCCCGCCGCCGCGGAGTCCCGGGATGCACCGGCCAGCGCGGATCCGGCCGCGCGTCCTCGAGCGCCTCGACCTCGCGCGCGAACCCGCGGACCAGCGCGCCGGGGTCCGGCAGCACGGCGACGTCGGCCCGCGCCCCGATCCGCACCTCGCCCGCGTAGCTCAGGATGGAGACCCCGAGGCCGAGCGTCGCCGGGTGCGGCACGTTGAACATGATCCGGTCGATCTCGTGGCCGGCGAGGTGCAGCCGCGCGCGCGGGCCGGGGACGTTCGTCACGACGAGCGACGCCTTTCCCGGAGAAGAACCCGGTGACGAGCCGGTCCACCTCCGACGGGAGGTGGCCGAGCGCGCCGAGCACGGCGTAGGTCACGACCGCGTCGGGCGAGCGCTTCAGGTCGAGCACCGCGTCCCGGACGCGGGCGAGCCGCTGCGCCGGGTCCGCGGCCCCGACCGGCAGCCGCAGGAACACGAGCCCGAAGCGGTTGCCGAACGCGGTGTCGCCGGACCCCGGGAGCCGTTCGCGCAGGTTCACCGGCACGAGCGCGCGCAGCTCGGCGGGCGGGGGGCCGTCGGCCAGGAGCACGTGGCGGAGCGCGCCGGCGAGCGCCGCGACGAGGAGGTCGTTCACCGTGACGCCGAGCGCCCGCGCCTGCTCGCGCAGGCGCGGCAGCGGCAGCGGCCTCGAGAAGGCGGTCTTCCGGCGGCCCGAGAGCGGGCGCGAGAGGCGGGTCGGCGCGTCCGCGGGGAGGAGCGTCATCCGCGCGAGGGAGCGGGCGAAGGCGGCGCCGCGCGCGCCGAGCTCGAGCGCGCTCCGCGGGCTCGACAGCGCTCGCCAGATCGCCCGCGGCAGCGGCGCGTCGAGCCGGAGGTCGCGATACGCAGGGACCCGGTGCGCTCCCCGCGGCGGACCGGTCGGCTCCGCGTCCGGCGGCGCCGGTGCGGGCGAGGCGCCCCGCCGGCCGCCCGCGACCTCGTCGGCGAGCGACAGCAGCAGGGCCACGAGCGCGAAGCCGTCCGCGATGCAGTGGTGGAGCTTCGCGACGAGCGCGCTCCCCGCGCCGAACCCGTCCACGAGGTACATGCGCCAGAGCGGCCGGTCGGGCGCGAGCGGCTCCGTCGCGACGGCGCTCGCGAAGCGCTCGAGCGCGCGCGTCCCGCCGCCCGGGAGGCGGCGGCGCACGAGGTGGTGCCCGAGCGAGAAGTCGCGGTCCTCGTCCCAGGTGGCGAGGCCGAGGCGCCCCTCCGAGACGACGCGCTGCCGGAACCGGGGGTGCTCGAGGAGCTTCTCCTCCACGAGCCGGCGGAGGGCGGCGGCCGGCACGCGATCCTCGAACGTCACGATGGCGACCACGTCCGCCGTGTTCGCCGGGCGATCCATGTGCAGCCAGGCGGCGTCCACGCCCGACATCCGCTCCCGCATCGGCGCACGCTCCGCTTCCTCCCATGCGCACGGCCCGAGCTTCGGGTCACCTCGCCCGGGTGGGCCTGCGCGAGACGGCCGCACCGGAACGGCCCCTCCCGGGCACTTGGTCTGGGCCGGGGCCGGACGGAACCGTCACGCACCGGATGTGGACCATCGTTCGCTTCGCCCTGTGGGGGGCCCATGACTACGGCGAGGCCTTCGAGCTGCTCGCCGGCGCCGGCTTCGCACGGCACCCGGCGCCCGCGCCCGACCGCGCCGAGCCGTTCCCGGCCGCCGTCGTCGTGGACCGCTGCCAGGATCCCGCCGTCGTGACGCGCGCCGTGTTCGAGGCGCTGCACGGGGCCGGGCTGCGGCCGATGGGAGTGATCGCCGCACACCTCGACGCCGCGCGTGCTCCGCGCGGCCGCGCCGCGCTTGCGCGCGCCTGATCTCCCCCGGAGAATGGCGGCAGAGGACGCCATGACCCGACCCGACGAGCGCCGCCGCTTCTCACGGATCACCTTCCACCGCCCGACGGAGCTCGAGGCGGGCGGCGAGCGGGCCACCTGCGAGCTGCTCGACGTCTCCCTCAAGGGCGCGCTCTTCGCGGCGCCGGCCGGGGTCGCCGCGCTCGTGGGCCAGCCGTGCACGCTCACGATCAAGCTCGACGCGGGAGACTCGGTGATCCGCATGGAGGGCGACATCGTCCACCGCGCGGGCGCGCAGGTCGGCGTGCGCTGCACCGGGATCGACCTCGAGTCGATCGCGCACCTCCGCCGGCTCGTCGAGCTGAACCTCGGCGACGAGGAGCTGCTCCACCGCGAGCTCTCCGCGCTCGTCGCGGGTTGAGTCGATTCTCCCTCGCCCCCGCGATGCGGGGGAGAGGGTTACTCCTTCTGCTTCTTCTCGACGTGCGCGCGCATCTCGGCGCACATGTCCTCTCGCTTCGCGCCGGGCGTGAAGACGAGGAAGTCGTAGGGGGCGGGTCCGCCGGCCTCGCGCAGGTACGACGCCGGGTCGAGGTCGCCCGCCTGCACCTCCACGAACGCGACCGCGACCACCTTCTTGCCGGGCTCGTCCTTGGCGACGAGCGCCGGGACGCCGCGGTCGGTCCGGGCGTGCCCCGCGCCGGTGACGAGCACCGCGCCTCGCGTGGCGCCCGCGGACACGAGGCGCTCGGCCATCCGCGCGTCCCGGGCACGCTGCGCGAGGACGAGCGGGTCGAGCATCCGCTCCGGCAGCTCGCCGCAGTGCGACTCGCTCATCTCCGCGCGCAGCGCCGCGAGCGCCGCCTCGGGGATCGGCTCCTCGCGCGCGAGCCGGACGCGCAGCCCCTCGTCGAGCCCCTCGCGCCCCTTCGCCACGATCTGCCTCACCTGCGCCCGGGTCAGGTTCGCCGCGACGATGGGCAGCCCGGCCTCGAGGCCCGCCTCGAAGATCGGGCGGTAGTACCGGAAGTCGGGCCACCGGCTCTCGCGCCAGCCCACCGCCTTCGCGAGGGCGTCGGGGTCGCGGGGCGCGCGCGCCACGGCCGCGTCCACCTCCGGCTGCTGGTCCGCGGTCAGCATCTCGAACGCGAGGGCCGGACGCCGGCCCGCGGCGAGGATGGCGCGGAGGAGGCGCGCCTGGAGGAGGTGGTGGTCGGGGTTGTCGTGCACCTCTCCGAGGGCGACGAAGTCGGCCGAGGTCACCGCCGCCGTGAGTGCCCCCTCGTCGAGGAAGCGGCCGCCGCGCGGGTCCCAGATCCGCCCCGCGAGCGGGTGCTGCGCCCCGACCGTGCTCACCCAGGTGCGGCCGGCGATGGGCGCCGCGACGAGGCGCGGGTCGTAGCGGGGAGCGCACGCGGCGGCGACGGCGAGGAGCGGGGCGAGGGCGCGGAGCTTCATGCGCGCTCGACCATAGCAGCGCGGAAGCCGCGCGCCAGGCCCCGGACGCGAGCCCCCGATCCGCGCGCGAGCCGGGGGCGGCGTCCTCAGAGCGCCGCGTCGATGCCGGCGAGGGCCTCGAGCGCCCCCGCCTGGATGGAGAGGTGGGGCGCGGAGATGTCCGGCTCCCGCGGGTTCACGCGCACGACGCAGGCGTCGCCGCGGCCGAGCCGCTCGGAGGTCCACCGGATGGTCGGGATCGCGGTCCCGGCCCCGAGCTCGACGACGAGCAGCCGGCGGCCGCGGACGTCCTGCTGGAACTCCTCGAAGCGCTCGCGCTGCCCGGCGGTCCGGTCGTCCAGCCAGGAGGAGTCGCCGAACATGAGGATGTTCGGTCGGGACACCGCGCCGCAGTTCGGGCAGCGCGGGACCTGGCGAGAGCGCATCGTCGCGAGCTCGATCTCGAAGGATCTCGCCGTTGGTCCAGATCGCGGGCGAGCAGGGGGTCGAGCACTGGAGGTGGTGGATCGAGCCGTGGACCTCGAGGACGCGGTCCTCGGGGAACCCCGCCTTCTGGAACTGCCCGTCCACGTTCGACGTGACCGCGAACAGCGGGAGCCCGAACCGCTCGGCCCAGCCGAGCAGGATGGCGAAGCCCCGGTGCGGCGCGGTCGAGCGGTACAGGTTCGTCCGGTGGCCGTAGAAGCCCCAGCCGAGCTGCGGGTCCCGGTCGAAGTGCGCCGGGTTGGCCGCGTCCACGAACGAGAGGCCGAGCCGCTCGTAGGGCGGGTAGGCCTTCCAGAAGCCCTGGTCGCCGCGGAAGTCGGGCAGGCCGGAGTCGACGCCCATCCCGGCTCCGGCGGTCACGACGAGGGCCCCGGCGCGCCGGAGCTCGGCGGCGGCCCGCGCGTAGAGGTCTGTCCGGTCCATGCGCGGCCCTCCGGTCTCCGCCCGCGGCGGCGCGCTGCCGGCGCCGCTACCCCCCGCCGCCGACCTTCTTCGCCTCCTCGATGGCGACCCGCGCCTGCGACGCCTGCTCGCTCTGCGGCGCCGTCTGGATGACCTTGTTCCAGGCCTCCATCGCCTTCTTCGGCTGCTTCAGGTCGTTCAGGTAGACCACGCCCACGTTGTAGAGGCTCTGGACGTGCTTCGGGTCGAGCTGGTTCGCCTTCTGGAAGTTCGCGATCGCCTTGTCGAACTGGCCGATGTCCCGGTACATGACGCCCTGGTCGGTCAGGACGTTCGGGTTGTTCGGCTTCAGCTCGAGGGCGTGCGCGTACGCGTCGATCGCCTTCTGCGGCTGACGCGTGTCGAAGTAGTCGTTCCCGAGCTGGACCCACGCGTCGAAGTTCTTCGGGTCGCGCGCGACCACCGACTGCATCGCGGTGATCCGCGCCTGGAAGTTGTCGCCCGGGGCCTGCGGGGCGCCGCCCCCCGGTGGCATCCCGGGCGGGACGCCCGGCGGCATTCCCCCGCCCATCGCGCCCATGCCGGCCGGCGGCGTCACCGACGAGCCCGCCTGGTAGCCGATGAAGACGCCGACGACGAGCCCCACCGCGAGGCCGATCAGCATGGACTTGTTCAAGGTTGCCTCCGAGCGTTCGTTCCGAAATCCGGCGCGGCATCATGCCAGGGGAGGGCGCCGGTTTCCACCGAAGCCTGAAGCTTCCGGAGCCGTGCGTTAGGAGGAGCGGCAGGAGGCTCGCATGCCGCACCTGCACTTCGACCTGAACCTCGCCCCCGCCGCCGAGGCGAAGCGCCGCTTCGGCGCCGCGGTCGTCGCTCGCTTCGCCGACGTCATGGACACGGGCACCGATCACGTCGGCGTCACGATCCGCTGCCACGGACCGGACGACCTGGTCTTCGGGCGCGCGGAGGATCCGTCCAGGGGGATCTGCTTCGTCAACGCCGACATCCGGCTCGGCCGGACCGCCGAGCAGAAGCGGCGGCTCGCGCTCGCGTTCATCGACGAGGTGCACCGCGCCTTCGGGGTCCCGAAGAAGGCGATCTACGTCATCTACACCGAGCACGACGGCCCGCAGTTCCAGCTCGAGGAGAAGGTCCTGCCTGCGTGGTCTCCGGGCGAGGACCCGCTCGCCGATCCCTGAGTCGCGAGTCTCCGACCCACCCATCGCAGGGGTGAATTCGCACCCTGCCTCATCGCCCGCCCCCTCTGGGACGTGCGCGCGCTCTCGCATTACCCGGTGGAGTCGTTGAATCTGCAAAAGCCGCACGGAAAAAGTTGCACTTCACCCCAGTCCGAGGAGCCCCCCAATGAAGAAGAAGACGGTCGAGGACCAGGCTGCCGACAAGGTGCGCGCATCCCGGCGTTCGTTCCTGAAGAAGGCGGCGGTGGGCGCCGCCGGCGCCGCGGTGGCCGTGGCGCCGACCATCCACGTCGCGCAGGCGCCGATCAGCCTGCGGTTCCAGTCCACCTGGCCGACGAAGGACATCTTCCACGAGTACGCGCTCGACTTCGCCAAGAAGGTGAACGAGATGACGGGCGGGCGCCTCAAGATCGAGGTGCTCCCGGCCGGCGCCGTCGTGAAGGCCTTCGACCTGCTCGACGCCGTCGCGAAGGGGACGCTCGACGGCGGCCACGGCGTCGTCGCGTACTGGTACGGCAAGAACTCCGCGCTCGCGCTGTGGGGCTCCGGTCCCGCGTGCGGCATGGATCCGAACATGGTCCTCGCCTGGCACTACTACGGCGGCGGCAAGCAGATCCTCGACGAGATCTACAAGACGCTCAACATCGACGTCGTCTCGTACCTGTACGGCCCGATGCCGACCCAGCCGCTCGGCTGGTTCAAGAAGCCGATCGCGAAGGCGGAGGACTTCAAGGGCCTCAAGTACCGCACCGTCGGCCTCTCCATCGACGTCTTCAACGGCCTCGGCGCGGCGGTGAACGCGCTCCCGGGCGCCGAGATCGTCCCGGCGATGGACCGCGGCCTCCTCGACGCCGCCGAGTTCAACAACGCCTCCTCGGACCGCGCGCTCGGCTTCCCGGACGTGTCGAAGGTCTGCATGCTGCAGTCCTTCCACCAGTCGGCGGAGCAGTTCGAGATCATCTTCAACAAGGGGAAGTTCGCGACCCTGCCCGACGATCTCAAGGCGATCATCGGCTACGCCGTCCAGGCGGCGAGCGCGGACATGTCGTGGAAGGCGATCGACCGCTACTCCACCGACTACAAGGAGATGGCCGAGAAGCAGGGCGTGAAGTTCTACAAGACGCCGGACGCCATCCTGAAGAAGCAGCTCGACATCTGGGACGAGGTCGTGAAGAAGCGGTCCGGCGAGAACCCGCTCTTCAAGAAGGCGTTCGACTCCCAGAAGGCGTTCGCGCAGCGCGCCGGCCGCTGGCAGTCCGACACCAACGTCGACTACCGCCTCGCCCTGAACCACTTCTTCCCCGCGAAGAAGAAGGCGACGTAGGCGAGTCGCGTCCTCCGGCCGCCCGGGGCTCACCGGGCGGCCGGCCCTCGTTCCCCGCCGCAACGGGAGCGCTCCCCGATGCAGAAGGTCCTGCTCGGCATCGACAAGGTCAGCACCAAGGTGGGCCAGGCGTTCTCCTGGTTCATCGTCGCCCTCACCTTCATGATGACGTGGGAGATCCTCTCGCGGCGGTTCTTCGACGCGCCGCACGCGTGGACCTTCGACGCGCAGATCCAGCTGTACGGGGTGCTTCTTCATGATGGCGGGCGCGTACACGCTCTCGAAGAGCGGCCACGTGCGCGGCGACGTCCTGTACGGCTTCTTCTCGCCGCGCGTGCAGGCGACGATCGACCTCATCCTCTACATCTGCTTCTTCATCCCCGGCATCATCGCGATCGTGTGGGCGGGCTTCATCTACGCGGGCGAGTCGTGGGCGATCCGCGAGCAGTCGACGGTGATGATCGACGGCCCGCCGGTCTACACCTTCAAGACGTTCATCCCGCTGGCGGGCGCGCTCATGGCGGTGCAGGGCTTCGCCGAGATCACCCGCTGCATCCTCTGCCTCCGCACGGGCGAGTGGCCCTCCCGCACGGAGGACGTCGTCGAGGTCGACGTCGACAAGCTGAAGGCCATGGTCCACGTGAAGGACGAGGACATCGCGAAGCTCGACGAGCTGGTGGTGCAGCAGCAGAAGAAGCCCGACGACGACGGGAGCCGCTCGTGAAGATTCGCAAGGAGCTCATCTTCGGCTTCACGCTGATGGCCCTCATCATCGGCGCGACGGCCTACGCCATGCCGTGGCCCTGGAACTGGCAGCAGGGCCACTTCGGCCTGTTCATGCTCTCCATGGTGGTCGTGGCGATCATGCTCGGGTTCCCCACCGCGTTCACGCTCATGGGCATGGGGGTGCTCTTCGCCTTCATCGCCTACCGGCTGGGCAGGCGGGGACCGCGGTCGCGCTCCAGCAGACGCTCGATCTCATGGTGCAGCGGGCCTACTCGGTCATGACGAACGACGTGCTCATCTCGGTGCCCGCTGTTCGTCTTCATGGGGTACCTGGTCGAGCGCGCCGCCCTCATCGAGAAGCTCTTCAAGGCCCTGCACCTCGCCATCGGCCGCATCCCGGGCTCGCTCGCGGTCGCGACCCTCGTCACCTGCGCGGTGTTCGCCACCGCGACCGGGATCGTCGGCGCCGTCGTGACGCTCATGGGGCTCCTCGCCTACCCGGCGATGCTCCGCGCGAAGTACGACGTCAAGATGTCGGCCGGCGTCATCACCGCCGGCGGCTGCCTCGGCATCATGATCCCGCCGTCGGTGCTCCTCATCCTCTACGGCGCGACGGCGTCGGTGTCCGTCGTCCAGCTCTACGCGGGCGCGTTCTTCCCCGGGATCATGCTCGCCGGGCTCTACGTCGCGTACGTGATCATCCGGTCGATCTCAACCCGAAGCCTCGCCCCGAAGCCGCCGCCGGAGGAGACGCGCGTGGACCTGCCTCCGTGGGCGCGTCCAGCTCACCGGCGGGCGTCGCCTCCTCGCGCTGCCGACCCTGATGCGCGCCGCCGGGAAGGGCGCGCCGGGCATCCCGAGGCGGACGCTCGTCACCCAGCTCGGTGCTCGCGCTCCTCCCCGCGGCCATGCTGCTCGTGCCGATGGCCGTCCTCTACCCCGTCGCGACGACCGAGGAGATCGTGACGCCGCCGGGGTCCAGGAGATGGGCCTCGAGGAGGGCCACGACACGGACCGGTCCGACGATCGCCGGCGGGGTCGAGGAGCCGCCCACCGACGGCGTGCAGGAGCCGCCCGGGGCGGCGGCAGGCGGCGCCGGCGGCGCCCGCCCCGGCCGCGAAGCCGGACACGAAGGCCGCCACGAAGGCGGCGGCCGTCGCCCGAGGCGACCGAGCGGCGCGTCCCCGCGCCGACCTGGTTCTGGGTCGATGCTCGGGGTCGCCGTCGTCGGGGCTCGCGCTGACCTACTCGCTCTCACGTTCGAGCGGCTCCAGATCTTCAAGATGCTGCTCGGCTCGTTCTTCCCGCTCTCCGCGCTCATCGTGTCGGTGCTCGGGACCATCATCTTCGGCTGGGCGACGCCCACCGAGGCGGCCGCGATGGGCGCCGCCGGAGGCCTCCTCCTCGCCGCCGGCTACCGGAAGCTCACCTTCGGCATCGTGAAGGAGTCGGCGTTCCTCAGCGCGAAGACGACCGCGATGGTGTGCTGGCTCTTCGTCGGGCTCCTCCATCTTCTCCGCCGCGTTCGCGCTGCTCGGCGGCCAGGAGATCATCGAGCGCTGGGTGCTGTCGCTCAACATGTCCCCGACCCAGTTCATGCTGCTCGCCCAGTTCATCATCTTCATCCTGGGCTGGCCGCTCGAGTGGACCGAGATCATCGTGATCTTCATGCCCATCTTCCTGCCGCTCCTCGGGCACTTCGACATCAACCCGCTCTTCTTCGGCCTGCTCGTCGCCCTGAACCTCCAGACGGCGTTCCTCTCGCCACCCGTCGCCATGGCCGCCTTCTACCTGAAGGGGGTCGCGCCGAAGCACGTCACCCTGAACCAGATCTTCGCGGGGCATGATGCCGTTCATGGCGATCCAGGTGTTCGCCGTGTTCCTGCTCTATATGTTCCCGCAGATCGGGCTCTGGCTGCCGTCGGTGCTCTACAAGTGATCGACACGTGATCGACGTCGCGGCGCGCATGGCGGAGGTGGTCGGGGCGGGGAACGTCGTCACCGACGCCGCCGAGCTGCTCGTGTACGAGGCGGACGGGCTCACGCACGGTCGGACCCGTCCCGCGATGGTGGTGCTGCCCGCCTCGACCGACGAGGTCGTGGGCGTCGTGAACCTCGCGCGCGAGGCGCACGTCCCGATCGTCCCGCGCGGCGCGGGGACCGGGCTGTCGGGCGGCGCGCGGCCGGTCGAGGGCTGCGTCGTGGTCTCGCTCTCCCGGATGCGGCGCATCCTGGAGACGGACCTCGCGAACGGCTGGATCCGGGTCGAGCCCGGGGTCATCAACCTCGACGTGACCCGGGCGGTCTCGGGCGCGGGCCTGTACTACGCGCCGGATCCGTCCTCGCAGGGCGTCTGCTCGGTCGGCGGGAACGTGGCGGAGAACTCGGGCGGCGCCCACTGCCTGAAGTACGGGTTCACGACGAACCACGTCCTCGCGGCGAAGGTCGTCCTGTCCGACGGGAGCGTGGTGGACCTGGGCGGCCCCGCCCCGGACGCGCCCGGCTACGACCTCCTCGCCGCGCTCGTCGGGTCCGAGGGCCTCGTCGGGATCGTGACCGAGGTGACGCTGAAGCTCCTGCGCCGTCCCGAGATCACCCGGACGTTCTTCGCGACCTTCCCGTCCACCGACGAGGCCGGGAACGCCGTCTCCGGGATCATCGCCGCGGGGATCCTGCCCGCCGCGATCGAGATGATGGACCGGCTCGCCATCGAGGCCGCCAAGGCCGCGACGGGGCTCGACTGGCCGGACGTCGGCGCCGCGCTCCTCATGGACGCGGACGGCTCGCGCGCCGAGGTCGAGCACGTGTCGTCGCGCGCCATCGAGATCGCCCGCGCGGCCGGGGCGCTCGAGATCCGCGTGCCGCGCGACGAGGCGGAGCGGCAGCTCATGTGGAAGGGGCGGAAGTCCGCCTTCGCCGCGGTCGGCCGGATCAGCCCGAGCTACCTCGTGGAGGACGGCGTCATCCCGCGCTCCGAGATCGCGCGGGTGCTGCGCGAGATCGAGCGGATGGCGAAGGAGGTCGGCCTCCGCGTCGCGAACGTCTTCCACGCCGGCGACGGAAACCTCCACCCGCTCGTCCTGTACGACGCCCGGAACCCGGGCGAGGAGGAGCGCGCCGAGCGCCTCGGCGGCGAGATCCTCCGGCTCTGCATCCGCTCGGGCGGCTCGATCACCGGCGAGCACGGCGTCGGCGCCGAGAAGGCCCGGTACATGGCCGAGCAGTTCACCCCCGCGGACCTCGAGACCATGCAGCGCGTCCGCTGCGCGTTCGACGGCCTCGCCCTCATGAACCCGGGGAAGGTCTTCCCGACGCCGCGGCTCTGCGGGGAGAAGCCCGGCCCCTACCGCCCGCACCCTGCCGAGGTCGCGGGCCTCGCGGAGCGGTGGTGAGCCCGGCGGCGCGCCCGGTGGAGGCGGGGGACGCCGTCCTGGGCGTGCCCCCGGCGATGATCGTCGAGCCGGGGACGGTCGACGAGGCGGCGGAGGCGATGCGCGCGCTCGCGGCGGACCGCCTCGCGGTCACGTTCGTGGGCGGAGGGACCGATCTCGAGCTCGGCGCGCCTCCGGCGCGGCTCGACGCGGTCCTCCACACCCGCCGGCTCGCGCGCATCCGCGAGCACGCCCCGTCCGACCAGATCGTGGCGGTCGAGGCAGGGATGACGGTCGCGGCGCTGCAGCAGGCCCTCGCCCCGCACGGGCAACGGCTCGCGCTCGATCCCCCGCAGCCCGAGCGCGCCACCGTGGGCGGCGTCGTCGCCGCGAACGCGTTCGGCCCGCGCCGCACGCGCTACGGTCCGGTCCGCGACCTCGTCATCGGGATCACCGTCGTCCGCGCCGACGGGGTGGTCGCGCACGGCGGGGGCAAGGTCGTGAAGAACGTCGCGGGGTTCGATCTCCCGCGCCTGCTCTGCGGCTCGCTCGGGACGCTCGGCCTCGTCGCCGAGGTGGTGTTCCGCCTCCACCCGCTGCCGGAGGCGTCCGCGACCGCCGTGTTCGAGGGGCTCGCCGGGGTGGACGTGCAGGAGACGATGCCGGTGCTCCGCGAGCTCGCGGTCGAGCCGACGGCGGTGGCGGCGCTGTCCGACGGCGGCAAGTTCACGCTCGCGGTCCGGTTCGAGGGCTTCGGTCCCGGGGTGAAGGACCAGGTCGAGCGGACGCTCGCCCGGGCCGGCGGCGGCGCGCGGCTCGGCGGCGAGGACGAGGCCGCGCTGTGGGCGTCGTTCGACGCGGTCCGCGCCTCGGGCGCCGTCCGCGTCCGCGCCACCTTCGCGCCGGCGGCGCTCGTCCGCGCCCTCGACGCGCTCGCGCCGCTCCGCGCCGCGATCGGCGGGGGCGTCGTCGTCCACCCCGCCCTCGGGATCGCGCTCCTCGCCGGACGGCTCGGCGATCCGGAGGCGGCCGCCGCGGCCGTCGCGTCCGCCCGCGCCGCGCTCGCGCCGCTCGGGAACGGGGCGGTCGTGGTCGTCGCCGCGCCCCCCGCGCTCCGCGCGCGGGTGGACGTGTGGGGCCCCGCGCCCGCCGGGATCGCGGTGATGCGGCGGCTGAAGCGCGAGCTCGACCCGGACGCGCGCCTCGCGCCCGGGCGGTTCGTGGGGGGGATCTGATGGCGTCGGCGGAGAGCGCGCCCGGTCCGGCGATCCGGCCCGTGACGGCGGGCCGCTCCCCGGCGGACGACTGCGTCCACTGCGGCTTCTGCCTGCCCACCTGCCCGACCTGGCAGAACTGGCAGGAGGAGATGGACTCGCCGCGCGGACGGATCGACCTGTTCCGCGCGCTCGAGGACGGCCGGCTGACGATGTCCCCGGCGATCGCCGAGCACTTCGACCGCTGCCTCGGGTGCATGGCGTGCCTCACCTCCTGCCCGTCCGGCGTCCGGTACGACCACATCATCGACCAGGCTCGCGTCCGCGTGGAGCGCGAGCAGCCGCGCGCGCCCGCCGACCGGCTCTGGCGCTCCGCGGTGTTCGCGCTGTTCACGCGCCCGGCGCTCCTCCGGGTCGCCGCGGTGCTCCTGTGGCTCGGGCAGGTGACGGGCGTCCACTGGCTCGTCCGCCGCTCCGGCGTGCTGAAGCTCTGGCCCAGGCTCGCCGCGCTGGACGCGCTCGCGCCCACGCTCTCGTGGGCGGAGGCGACCGCGGCGCTGCCGGCGAGGACCGCGCCGGTGGGCGAGCGGAGGCTCCGCGCCGCGCTCCTCGGGGGCTGCGTCCAGCGGGTCTTCTTCCCGAACGTCAACGGCGCGACCGTGCGGGTCCTCGCGGCGGAGGGCGTCGAGGTGGTCGTCCCCGAGGGGCAGGGGTGCTGCGGCGCGCTCTCGGTCCACGCCGGGCGGAAGGCCGAGGCGCTGCGCCTGGCGCGGGATCTCGTCGAGCGCTTCGAGCGGGAGCCCTCCGACGTCGTCGTGGTGAACGCCGCCGGCTGCGGCTCGCACCTGAAGGACCTCGCGCACCTGTTCGAGGACGACCCCGCCTTCCGGCCGCGCGCCGCCGCGTTCGCCGCGAAGGTCCGCGACGTCTCGGAGCTGCTCGCGGCGTTGCCGCCCCGCGCGCCGCGCCACCCGCTCCGCGCCCGGGTCGCGTATCACTCTCCGTGTCACCTGGGGCACGCGCAGCGCGTGCAGGATCCGCCCCGGGCGCTGCTCCGCGGCATCCCCGGCGTCGAGCTCGTCGAGGTGCCGGACGGCGACCAGTGCTGCGGCTCGGCCGGCGTGTACAACCTCGTCGAGCCCGGGAGCGCCGACGAGATCGGGCGGCGGAAGGCGGCGGCGGTCGCGTCCACGGGCGCCGTGCTCGTCGCGAGCGCGAACCCGGGCTGCTCCCTGCAGATCCGCAGGATGCTCGGGGAGCGGGGCGCCGACGTCGAGGCCGCCCACCCGATCGAGATCCTCGATCGCTCCGTCCGCGGCGGCTGAGCCCGCCGGGCGCCCGCGGCGTCGGGGGCCGGTGGCGTCCCGGCGGCTCGCGCCCCACCGTGCCGGTGGGAGGCGTCCATGGCGAACGAGAACACGACGAGCGGACCGCTCACGGCCACGGTCGGCGAGCAGCTCGGGGAGAAGGGGCACCTCGGCACCCTCGAGGAGGCGCGAGCGCGGGTGTCCGGACGGGGGAGCAGCGCGCGCCGCGCGGACGAACGGGCGGGCGGCGGGCCGCCTCGCGCGGCTTCCCGTGGGGAACGCTCGCCCTCGCGGCGATCGGGTGGGCGCTCGTGTCCGGGGTCGCGCGAGGGGTCTCCGCGCGGGCCGGCCGGCTCGCGCGCCGCCTGCGCCGGCGCTGACCCCGACCGGCGAGTCCCGCGGGCCGCCGAGTGTGGTAGGTCCACGGCATGGGCCACCTCGGACGACTGAAGGAGGAGTACCGGGACCTCGTCGCGCGCCTGGACCGCGGCACCATGGGGCTCCCGGAGGCCGCCGACGAGCGCGCCGAGGCGGGGCGGCGCGAGATCCTCGAGATCCTCTTCTCCCCGGAGGAGGCCGCGCTCGCGGCGCGGCTGCCGGTCCGCCCGGTCTCCGCGGAGAAGCTCGCGGTCAGGCTCGGCCTCCCGGCCGCGGAGCTCGAGGCGAAGCTCGAGCCGATGTGCGAGCGCGGCGTCGTGCTCGACCTCGTGAACCCCCGCAGCGGCAAGCGCTCCTACCTGCTCGCGCCGCCGGTCGTCGGCTTCTTCGAGTACTCGCTCATGCGGGCGAGCGACGGGATCCCGAAGAAGCGGATGGCGGCGGCGCTGCACGCGTACACCCACGGGGATCCGGCGTTCGCGCGGGAGGCCTTCGGGAAGGACACGGTGGTGGGGCGCGCGCTCGTGCACGAGCCCGAGCTCGGGGACGAGGTGCCTGACGTCCTGCCGTGGGAGCGGGCGACCGACGTCGTCGCGAGCGCGCGGACCTGGGCCGTCTCGCTCTGCTTCTGCCGCCACAAGGCGGAGCACCTCGGGCAGGCCTGCGACGCGCCGATGGACAGCTGCCTGTCGCTCAACGGCGGCGCCGAGTTCGTCCTCCGCCGCGGGTTCGGCCGCGCGATCGGGAAGACCGAGGCGCTCGAGATCATGCACCGCGCGCGCGAGAGCGGCCTCGTCCAGATCGCCGACAACGTGAAGAGCCGCCCGACCTTCGTCTGCAACTGCTGCGGCTGCTGCTGCGAGCAGCTCCAGGCGGTCTCGCACTGGGGGCTCGCGGCGGTGAACCCGAGCGGCTTCGTCCCGCGGCGGGACGCCGCGCGCTGCGCCGGCTGCTCGCGGTGCGCGCGCGCGTGCCCGGTGGGCGCGATCGCGATGTTCCCCGTGCTCTCGGCCGGCAGCCGGAAGGCGGCGCTCGCGCCGAGGATCGACGAGGAGCGCTGCATCGGGTGCGGAGTCTGCGCGGGCGCCTGCCACAAGGGCGCCCTCGAGATGACGCGCGGCGGGCACCCGCGGGAGGTGCCGGCGAACGCGATCGAGCGCGTCGTGCGGCAGGCGCTCGAGCGGAACCGGCTCGCGGAGCTCCTCTTCGACGAGGGCGAGGGGCTCGGCTCCAGGTTCCTCCACGACGCGGTGGACGCGATCCTGAAGCTCCCCCAGGCGCAGGCGCTGCTCGCGTCCGAGCAGGTCCGCTCCCACTTCGTCCGGGCGGCGCTCGCGCGGTTCCGGAGCCTCGGCTAGCGGGGCGCCCGACGCGCCGATCGCGCGCGCTCGGCAGAGCGGCGCGCAGGCTCCGCAGCCGGTGCACGCGCCCGCGTCCACGACGAGGGCCTCGCCGCCCTCGTCGGAGATCGCGCCGCAGTCCAGGCGGAGGCACGCGCCGCACCGGTTGCAGCGGGCCGGCTCGATCTCGAACGGCGGGCCGGCGAGCGGCGAGGCCCGAGGGCGCCGGACGCCCCGCGCAGGGCCCGCCCGCCGAGGAGCGGGCTCGTGCGAGGATGCCGGGGAACGGCGCGGCGGCGACGGGGGCCACGCGACATCCTACGCCGGACGGGAGCGACGGATGAACCTCGGGGCGATGCTTCGGGAGCGGGAGGCCGAGGGCAGGCCGCTGCGCGTGGCGCTCGTCGGCGCGGGGAAGTTCGGCACGATGTGGCTCGCCCAGGCGGGGCGGACCCCGGGCGTGCACGTCGTCGCGGTGGCGGACCTCGTGCCCGAGCGCGCCCGGGCGGCGCTCGCCACGGCGGGCTTCGCGCCGGAGCGCGCGGGCGCGGCGAGCGTCCCGGACGCGGCGCGGTCGCGCTCCACCTTCGTCACGGACGACGCGGCGGCCCTGCTCCGCGCGGGCGAGCTCGAGGTGGTGGTCGACGCGACCGGGAGCCCGACGGCGGGCGTCGCGATCGCGCTCGGCTGCGCGCGCGAGGGGAAGCACGTCGTCATGGTGAACGTCGAGGCGGACGCGCTGTGCGGCGCCCTGCTCGCGAGGCGCTGCCGGGAGGCGGGCGTCGTGTACTCGCTCGCCTACGGCGACCAGCCGGCGCTCATCTGCGAGCTCGTGGACTGGGCGCGCGCGTGCGGGCTCCCGGTGGTCGCGGCGGGGAAGGGGACGAAGTACCTGCCGCGGTATCACGCCTCCACGCCGGCCACCGTCTGGCAGGACTACGGCATCACCCCCGAGGACGCGGCGAAGGGCGGGCTGAACCCGCAGATGTTCAACTCGTTCCTCGACGGGACGAAGTCGGCGATCGAGATGGCGGCGGTCGCCAACGCCGCCGGGCTCGCGGCGCCGTCGGACGGCCTCGCGTTCCCGCCGTGCGGCGCCGAGGAGCTCCCGCGCGTGCTCCGGCCCCGCGACCGCGGCGGCGTGCTCGAGCGGGCCGGGCAGGTCGAGGTCGTCTCGAGCCTGCGGCGCGACGGGACCCCCGTGCCGCGCGACCTGCGCTGGGGCGTCTACGTCGTCTTCGAGGCGCCGTCCGACTACGCCGCGCGCTGCTTCGGCGAGTACGGGATCCAGACGGACGAGTCCGGCCGCTTCGCCGCCCTCTACCGGCCTTCGCACCTCATCGGGCTCGAGCTCGGGATCTCGGTCGCGTCGGTCGGGCTCCGCCGCGAGGCGACCGGCGCGCCGCGCGCGTGGACGGCGGACGCGGTCGCGACCGCGAAGCGGGACCTCGCGGCGGGCGAGCAGCTCGACGGCGAGGGGGGCTTCCTCGTGTACGGGAAGCTGCAGCCCGCGGCGGAGTCGCGCCGGATCGGCGCCCTCCCGATCGGCCTCGCCCACGGCGTGCGGCTGCTGCGCCCGGTGCGGGCGGGAGCGCCGGTCCGGCAGGAGGACGTGGCGCTCGACCCGGGCGCCGCGGCGGTGCGCGCGCGCCGGGAGATGGAGGCGGTGTTCTGCGCGTAGCGGGAGACCTGCCTCGCTGACGTTCTCCCTCGCCCCCGGCGCCAGCCGGGGGCGAGGGTCGGGGAGGGGGATCTGCCGGGGCTCGAGCTTCACGCCCAGCGGCAGACGTACTCGCAGCAGCTGCCGTGGCGACCGCGGCACTGCGTCTCCTCGACGGTGACGATGCGCCCGCCGGAGAGCTCGATCGCCCGCTTCAGCCAGCCGATCGCGGTGAAGCAGTCCTCGGCGTTCGGCTCGTCGCCGTCGACCGTCCGGATGACGGCGGCCTTGGTCCCCGTCTGCTCGTAGGTCCGCACGCCGCTGCTGTGCTGCGCGGAGTACATCCGCGGGACGTTCTTCAATAGATAATGGGGATCCTCCTCGTTCAGGTACGGCCGCTGCACGCCGTTCGGCCCGAGGTTCGTGTCCGCCGTGAACCGGCCCATGTCGAGGAACAGCTCGCTGCGCTCGCCGCGCGCGAGGAGCGCGACGATCGTCATCTCCAGCCGGACGACGAGGTCCGCGGAGTACCAGCTGCTCGGGAGGAGCATGCCGCGGAGCACCTGCTGGTCCGCCGCCGACATCCGGCGGAGGACCCGCTCGGCGTCGTCGACGCCGCGCGCGCGCAGGTACTTCATGCGGGCGATGACGAGCGAGCCCTTCACCTTTCCGGCCGGCGCACCGAGCGCCGAGCTCGCGTCGGCCGCCGCGGCGGCCGGCCGGGCCACCGCCGGCGCGGGGGTGACCGTCTTCATGGCGGGCGCGGGGGTGGGCTTCGGGGTGGTCGCGGCGGTGGGCTTCGGGGCGGCGGGGGCAGCGACGGCGGGCTTCGCGGCCGGTGCGACCGGCTTCGGGAGGGCAGCGGCGGTGGGCTTCGGCAGCGCGGTCATCTCATGCTCCTCGATTCGCCAGCTCACGGCGCGGCGTCGCGTCGCACTCTCGACGCAGCGGCCGTGCCTCGATTTTGTGCACCGGAGGCGACGCGCGTAAAGATGCCGCAGACCCGAAGTGAAATCCATAAAAGTGCCGGCACGTTGCCCGATATCGGCGGAGCGGTGGCCATGTGGGCGAGCCGGATGGCAGCACTCGCTCGTCGCGAACCACCTCGAGCAGGTCAGCGCCCGCGTCGCGCTCGAGGGCGAGGGGAAGGCCCGGGTCGAGCTGCTCGCTCCCGAGCTGACGCCGGCCGAGGCCGCGGAGGTCCGCCGGGCGTTCGCCGACTGCGCGTGGCGTCCGGGCGAGGGCGGCGCCCGGACCGGCACCGATCACGTTCCGGGCGCGCTGATCACTCCGCCGGCGCCGGCCGGGCGTGCCCCGTCGCCGGCGCGAGGTAGCAGAGGACGCGCTGGTCGATGCAGCTCGCGTTGAGCCAGAGCGACCGCGCGTCCCCGGGCCGGGGGAAGTCGAGCACCGAGACGACGTCCGCGAGGCGCGCGTCGTCCGGGAGGAGCTGGGCGAGCCGGTTCCGCTCGGCCCTCAGCGCCTCCTCGGCGAGTGCGTAACCCGGCCGATCCGGGTACACGGCGAGGTAGAGCATGTCCGCCTCGACCAGGTCGTTGAAGAAGTGCGAGCCGAGCGAGACGTCCGGCACGACGTTCATCCGCGGCTTCACGATCTCGCAGACGGCGGAGACCCGCTGGATCTCCGCGAACGTGACCGGCACGCCGAGCGCCACCGTGCTCGTCCCCCAGCGGCCGGGGCCGAGGAGGAGGATGCGGCGGGTCCCGGCCGGCTCGAGCCGCGTCACCCGCCCGACGACGCGCGCGACCTCGTACCGGTCCTGCGTCCCGAGCCGCTCGTAGGCGTCCGGGTCCACGAGGACGATCCGGTCCACCGGCGCGTGGGTGCTCTGGCCGACGACGGGCCCGCGGCTCTCGAGGAGGACCGCGCCCGCCGGGAGGTCGTCGGGCGGCGCCACGATGGTGCCGCCCTCCTTCACCTGGAGCGGCCGGCACTGCACCACGTTCAGCCGGAGGCTCCCGCCGGCGAGGACGTTGAGCGTGAACTCGACGTCGACCGGGAACCGGTACGCCTCCGCGAGCGTGCGGAGGATCTCGCGCAGGTCCTCGACGAAGGGGGTCGCGGAGAGGAGGCGCTCGAACGTGAGCACCGGGACGCCGCCGCGCCGCGTCGTCGCGAACAGCTCGAGCGGCACCCCGGGCGCCCGGCGCGTCACCTCCTCGAGCGAGAGCGACGCGAACCGGTTCGCGGCGAGGTCGAGCACGTCCACCCGGCGCTGCGCGTACTCGCCCGCGTCCTCGAGGCTCGCCTCCGGGCGGCGCGACGGCGCGTTGAGGGCGACGAGGCGGGTGTAGTCGTCGTCGGAGCGGTCCACCGCGCGCGTGCCGAGCCCGAACACGACCCGCGCGAGCCCGGCGTGCGGGTCGATCTCGCGGCTCCAGACCCACGGGTTGTACGAGAGCGCGACGCCCGCCGCCTGCGGGAAGAAGAGCGTCCCGCGCACGGCGCCCGAGACGCGCTGCACCAGGATCGCCATCTGCTCGTCGCGGTCGAGCAGCCCGCGGTGCTCGCGGTAGCGCAGCGCCTCCTCGCTCATCGCGCTCGCGTAGACCTCGCGCACGGCCGCGAGGAACGCCTCGAGCCGCTCGGCGGGGGCCCCCTGGTTCGCGCAGAAGACGCTGTCGTACTTCCCCGTGAACGCGTTGCCGAACCCGTCCTCGAGGAGCGACGACGACCGGACGATGATCGGCGACTGCCCGTAGTACTCGAGCATCGCCGCGAACTGCCGGAGGATGAAGTCGGGGAAGACGCCGCCGAGGATCCGCTCCCGCGCCTCCGCCGCGCCGTCGAGGAAGGAGTCCGGGCTCCGCTGCTCGCGCCGCGCGCGCCACCCGCCGTTGCGGACGAGGTACGTGTAGAAGACGTCGGACCCGACGAACCACGAGTCGTGCGGCTCGAGGCGCTCGCGGATGCGCGGGCTCTGGCGCGCGAGGATCGCGCGGGCGAGGAGCATGCCGATCGCCTTGCCGCCGATGAGGCCGGTGCCGATCATCCGGCGGCGGATCGCGAGCAGGTCCGGGAGATCGAGCCAGCGCGTGGCGAGCTCGGCGACGTGCTCGTCGCGCGTCATCATCATGCGCAGGAGCTGCTCGAAGATCTCGCGGGCCTCCGCCTCCGGGGCGACGCCGGCGCGGTACGCGTCGAGCACGTCCTTCGCCTGCTGGAACTTCCGGTCCCAGAGGTCGTGACGGGCGACCGCGTCGAGGCGGCGGTCGGCGAGATCGGCGAGCACCTCCGCGAGCACCGCGCTCTCCGTGAGCGGCCGCCACTCGCCCCCCTCGAGCGCGTGCGGCAGGTACATCGTGGGCGTCTGGCGCGCCCACACCTTCAGCGGGTGGACGTAGAGGGTGCCGCTCCGGCGGAACACGTCGACGAGGAGCTGCGTCGTGCTCCGGATCGAGTCCACCGCCTCGTGCGAGTGGCTGTCGCGGCGGAGCGCGAAGTAGGTCACCGTGTCGAGGTCGTAGAGGTACGGGCACGTGACCATGAAGAAGTTGCCGAGCATCAGGTCCGAGTACCAGTCCGCCGCGAGGTCGGAGAGGCAGTCGAACACGTAGTACGCGCCGGGTCCGGCCTCCTCGATGACGCGGTGGATCTCGGCCGTGAAGCTCTCGAAGCCGATGGCGGGGGAGAGCCGGTGCACCTCCGCCCCCCGCGCGTCGGAGACGAGCGGCGCGTGGCGGGCGAAGCGGAAGTACACGAGCTTCCGCCCGGCCGCGAGCGCGGCGGAGACGAACGGCTCGACGAACGGGACGTAGTCCTCGACCGAGTCCACCTGCCAGACCACGTTGTCGCCGAGCCGCAGCCCCTGCAGCACGCGGTCGAGCGACGGGAGCCCGGTGCCGGCCGGCGCGGGCGAGGAGGGGCTCACCGCGCCCCCGTCCCGTCGCGCGCTCCGAGGGTCTCCGCGCCGTGGGTCATGGGCTTCATGTTACCCCGGCGAGGTCCGGGCGCACGGGGTCGTCCGCGCCCGGTCGGGCGCGCGGGTCCGCGGGAGGGCGGCACCCCGCCGCAGCGTTGAACGGGCCGAGCGCGCCGCGGTAGTCTCCGGCGAGCGCAGCCTCCGCCCATTCCACCAGCAACGAGGGGACCTCCATGAAGCTCCAGGAAGCCATCGCCGTCGCCATCGACTTCGAGCACAAGGTCCGCGATCACTACGTCCGCGGCGCGAAGGAGATCCCCGATCCCCAGGGCCGCAAGGTGTTCGCGACGCTCGGGAAGGAGGAGCAGGGGCACGTGGACTTCCTCGAGCACTGCCGCGCCGAGTGGAAGAAGACCGGCAAGGTGCCGAACCTGCCGCTGAAGACGATCCTCCCGAAGGGCTCGAAGTGGATCGAGGGGGAGCGGAAGAAGCTCGCCGGCAAGGCGAAGCGCGTCGCGACGAAGACCGAGCTCGACGCGCTGAAGGTCGCGCTCCAGCACGAGAAGGAGGCGGCGGCCTTCTACCACAAGCTCGTCTCCGAGCTCCCGGCGGCCGACCAGCAGCTGTTCGCGAAGTTCCTCGAGATCGAGGACGGGCACCTCGCCATCGTCCAGGCGCAGCTCGACTCCGTGCAGGGCATGGGGTTCTGGTTCGACGTCGCCGAGTTCCGCCTCGAGGCCGAGTAGCGGCGCCGCGCGAGCGATTCTTGCGGACCACCGGCGCGGCCTGGCCCTTTCCGCCGCACCCCCGCCGGTGGTCCTCGCCTCCCGCGCACGGTTCGCGCGCGCGGGGTGATTGCCCGAAACGGCGATCCTGACGGCCTGATCCGGCGACGCGCAATAGGTGGTTCGCAAACATTGCGTCATCGCCTCTTCCGGTCGACTACGAAAAAGGTCCTGCGTCCAATAGCTTGGGTGCGCGCGCAGACTTTCCTGCTAGTCTCCCGCCGCAATTCGCGCCGCTCGCGCGGAGCATTCTCGACGTCGGGCGGCTGGGGGGACGGGCATGAATCGCAGGGGATGGATCGTCACGCTCGCGGGCATGGGGCTGAACCTCGCGCTCGGGATCCTGTACGCGTGGTCGGTCTTCTCGAAGCAGCTCGTCGAGCCGATCGCGCGGGGCGGCTTCGGCTGGACGAAGACGCAGGCGACGCTGCCGTACACGCTCGCGATCGCCTGCTTCGCGCTCATGATGATCCCGGCCGGGCGGCTGCAGGACAAGCTCGGGCCGCGGCTCGTCGCGTCGCTCGGCGGCGTCCTCACCGGCGCCGGGCTCATCGTCGCGAGCTTCGCGACCCCCTCGTCGGTCCTCCCCGCGGTGCTCGGGTTCGGGCTCCTCGCGGGCACCGGGTTCGGGCTCGGGTACGCCGCCGCCACCCCGGCGGCCGTGAAGTGGTTCCCGCCCGAGAAGAAGGGGCTCATCACCGGGCTCGTCGTGGCGGGCTTCGGCATCGCGCCCGTCTACATCGCGCCGGTCTCGAAGCACCTGCTCGGCGCCTACGGCATCCCGGCCTCGTTCCGGATCCTCGGGATCGCGTTCCTCGTGGTCGCGACCGCCTTCGCGCAGTTCATCAAGAACCCGGAGAAGGCCGCGGTCTCCGCGAAGGCGCCGGTCCCGGGCGCCGCGCCGAAGGTGGAGGCCACCTGGCGGGACATGCTGCGGTCGCGCATGTTCTACATGCTCTACGTCCAGTACGCCTGCGCCGCGACGGCGGGCCTCATGATCATCGGCCACATGGCGAAGATCGTCTCGGTGCAGTCCGGCAACGCGATCCAGATCGGCTTCGTGTTCGTCGCCCTGCTCGCGATCTTCAACGCGAGCGGCCGGATCATCGCCGGCGTCATCTCCGACTACATCGGCCGGGTCGTGACCCTCGGCATCGTCTGCATCATGCAGGCGTCCGCGATGTTCTTCTTCCCCTCCTTCACCACGATCGGCGGGTTCGTGCTCGGCTCCGCGATCGTCGGCTTCAGCTACGGGGCCTGCCTCTCGATCTTCCCCGCGACGACCGCCGACCAGTGGGGCACGAAGAACATGGGGCTCAACTACGGCGTGCTCTTCACCGCGTGGGGCGTCGGCGGCGTCCTCGGCCCGATGCTGGCCGGGCGGATCGCGGACAGCACCGGCTCGTACACCGGCGCGTACAACATCGCCGGCCTGCTCCTCATGCTCGCGTTCGTCCTCGCGATGCTCAGCTACATCGAGGTGTCGGTGAACCTGGAGGCGCGCGAGCTCCGCATCAAGCTCGGGAAGAAGCAGGCCGCCGCCTAGCCTCGCCTCGACCCCGCGTCACCCCGCGCGCGCGCACGGCGCGGAGGTGACCGCGTGGAGCACGTCGCCGAGCTCGCGGATCGTGTAGGGCTTCGGGAGCGCGCCGGCGAACCCGTAGTCGCGGTAGGCGGCCACGATCGGCTCGTCCGAGTAGCCGCTCGACACGATCGCGGTGACGCCCGGGTCGAAGCTCCGGAGCTCGGCGAGGGTGTCCTTGCCGCCCATCCCGGCGGGGACCGTGAGGTCCATGATCACGACGTCGAAGGGCTCCCCGTGCTCCCACGCGCGGCGGTACGCCGCGATCGCCTCCTCGCCGTTGCGCGCGACGGCGACCGAGTAGCCGAGGTGCCCGAGCATCCGGCGCGTCCCGTCGCGGATCAGCTCCTCGTCGTCCATGACCAGGACGAGCCCGCGCCCGGTCCTCGGGGCGGGCGGCTCGCGCACGACCGCGGGTCGCTCCCGCGCGGCGGGCAGCAGGATGGTGAACGTCGTGCCGACCCCCATCGTCGACTCGACCCCGATGTGGCCCTCGTGCCGCTTCACCACGGAGTACGCCGTGGCGAGCCCGAGGCCGCTGCCCTTGCTCCTTCGTCGTGAAGTACGGATCGAAGATCCGCGGGAGGAGCCGCGGCGGGATCCCCACGCCGTGGTCCTCGACCACGATCCGCACGTAGCGGCCGGGGCGGATCGCGAGCCGCGCGAGCGTGTCGCGGGGCTCGATCGTGACGTCCCTGGCCGAGACCCGCAGCGTCCCTCCGCCCGGCATGGCCTGCTTCGCGTTGATGACGAGGTTGTCGATGACCTGCCCGATCTGCCCCTCGTCCACGCTGACGGGGGAGAGGTCGTCCGCGATCTCGAACTCGCAGCAGACGTTCGAGCCGCTCAGCGCGAACTCGGCGGACCCGCGGAGCAGGGGCGCGAGGTCCGCCACCCGGCGCACCGGCATGCCTCCGCGCGAGAACGTCGCCAGCTGGGCGACGAGCTTCTGCGCGCGGAGCGCCGCGGCATGGATGTCCGAGAGCACCTCGTGCTGGAGGTCGGGACGCCTCGCCGTCAGCGCGAACGACAGGTTCCCGACCATCGCCGCGAGGATGTTGTTGAAGTCGTGGGCGACGCCGCCGGCCAGCACGCCGAACGAGTCGAGCTTGCTGAGCCGGATCCGCTCGTCCTCCATCCGCTTCCGCTCCGTCACGTTCCGCACGAGCACGATGATCCGGTCGTCGTGCAGCGGCACGAGTCGCGCCTCGTACCACTGGCGCGCGCCCTGCACCTCGAGGGCGTACTCGGTGGTGACCGGCGCGTGCGTCTGGCGGATCGCGCGGAGGGCGTCCTCGAACCGGAGCGCCACGTCCTTCGCCGGGACGGCCTGGATCTTCCTCCCGACGAGCTCGGCGTTCGGGTGGACCACGTCGCTGGAGCCGGCGGGCTGGCACCCGAGGATCGTGCCCTCCGCGTCGATCCTGAAGATCAGGTCGGGGATCGCCTGCACCACCGTGCGCATCTCCGACGTCGCCTGGATCAGCTCCTGCGAGCTCAGCTCGAGCGAGCGCTCGAGCATGCGGCGATCGGCGTCGAACTCGCGGTAGGCCTCGTCCACCGCCCGGACGAACCCGTCCAGCTCCGGGGGCACCGAGGGGTGATCGAGGTGGCGCTTCAGCTGCCGGGCGAGGAGAGAGTGGCGGACGGTCATTCACCGCTCCTCGAGGGAGGTGACGGTCATCGTCTGGTTGTGGAGGGCGCACCCGAAGCTCGGGCTGAGCGGAGAGATCTCGCCGTACGAGTAGAAGCCGGTCAGGACCGCCTGCGCGCCGAGCACGTCGCGGACGCCCTCGACCTCCTCCTCGGTTCGCTGCTTGAGGACGAGCCGGCGCCCCACGCAGCTGATGCAGATGCCGAGCTGGGGGCTCGACGAGCCGCTCGCCACGCAGGCGCGGGCGGCGCCGACGGCGCCGTCGATCAGCCGGTCGGAGTTCGCCTTCATGAGCCTCGCCCAGGCGCCCTCCGGGACGTCGCCGGCGAAGGTCATGCTCTGGCGCTGCTCGTCCACGGACAGGATCGTGCGGACGACCGCGGTCGCCGCGTCGCCCGTGCGCAGGCTGAGCGGGAACAGGAGGCCCGTCGCAGGGAGCCCTGCCGCGTGCTCGCCCAGGTAGCGCTTGTACAGCTCGAGCGCCGACTTCCCGTCGAGCTCGTGGAGGACGTTCCCGCTCGAGCGCGTGATGAGGCGCTCCGGGCCGAACGGATCCCACCCGCCGAGGGAGCCGTGGCCGACCGCGATCCGGTCGCCCGAGATCCCGAGCACCGCGACGAGGTCCCTCTCCGCCCCCTCGCCGTGGACCACGAGCGTCTCCTTGAAGCGCTCGCCGTCGCCGGCGAGGCCGCCCGTGACGGTGACCCCGGGAGGCAGCCCGCCGGTGAGCCCCTTCACGAGCTCGCTCCCGTTCACGTTCAGGCCGTCGGAGAGGACGAGGACGTGCCTGAGGCCGTCCTTCGGGAGCGCCGCGGCGAGCCGCGCCCCCGCGTCGCGGCTGTCCGTGGCCTCCCGGAGCCGGATCGCGGCGGTCCGCGCCGTGGAGTGCTCGAAGCGGGCCGCGGTGACGACGACGCTCTCGTCCGAGATGCTCGTCCCGCGGATCTCCCCGGCGGTGGAGCAGCCGAAGAGCCGTGCGTTCGGGTAGCGCGCGCGGATCTCCGCGAAGAGTCTCGCGCCGCGAGAGGGCCGAGGTCGCGCCGAACACGAGCGCGACGTCGGCGTGCGCGCCCGGACCGCCCGGCGCCGCGCCCTCCCATCCGCCCGCTCTGGACCAGAATCGTTGCTCGACGTTCATGACGGGACACGCGGCGTTTTGCCGCAGTCCGGGAGCCTCGCACGAACGCACTCCGAGTTAGAACGGGTCCCCGAAGCCTCACCGCCCGATCGTGCCGGGGCGCGTCGAGGCGACGGCGGGCGGCACACATCTGACCACCCGGTCGACGAAGTTGCGCAGGATCCGCCGGCCCCACGGGGTGGGGCGGAGTCCCGGCGAGCAGGGTCGACACGCGCGCCGGGCCGTCGTCGCCCCGGGCGCGCGCCTCGGCCTCGAGCAGCCCGGCCCGCGCCCTGGCCAGCGCGCCGAGCGCGGCGGCGTCGAGCTCGGGGTGGAACTGCACCGCCCGCACCCGCGCGCCGATCCGGAACGCCTGCACCGCGCTCGTGGCGTTCGTCGCGAGGAGCTCCGCCGCGGGCGGGAGCCTCGTGACCTCGTCCTCGTGCGTCGCCTGGACCGCGAACGACTCCGGCACGCCGTCGAAGAGCGGGTCCTCGCGTCCCTCGACCGTGAGGGTGCACCGCACGGTGCCCATCTCGCGCCCTCGCGGGTTCCTCCCGACCGAGCCGCCGTAGGCCTCCGCGAGCAGCTGGTGCCCGAAGCAGACGCCCAGCACCGGCACGCCGCGCTCCCCCGCCTCGCGGAGCCAGGCGCCCGTCCGCACCATCCACCCGGCGCGCTCGGTGACCGATCGCGGCGAGCCGGTCGCCACGATCCCGTCGGCGCCGCCCGCGAGGCGCGGGAGCGGCGCGCCGGCGTGGACCTCGATCACCCGCAGCGCCACGTCCGCGCCCGCGAGGGCCCGCAGGAACCACCGGTCGTAGTCGCCGTGCCCGACCGACACGGTCGGGTTCGTGGTCCCGCACTTCACGACGAGGAGCGCCGCCGGCACCCAATTGCCCATAGCGGCGGGCCGCGCGCGGCGCAGAACCCATCGTTGGCCCCCGGGAGGTGCCGCGATGACCGATCCCCGCTCGCTCGTCCCGCGGCTCCCGCAGCGCGGCCTCTTCATCGGCGGCCGCTTCGTCCCGCCGCGGGAGGGCGGGAGCCTCCCCGTCTCGAACCCGGCGACCGGGGAGCACCTCTGCGACGCGCCGGCGGCGGGGGCCGCCGACGTGGACGACGCGGTCCGGGCCGCGCGCCGGGCGTTCGACGGCGGCCCGTGGCGCTCGATGAGCGCGCGCGAGCGCGGGAAGGTCATCCGCCGCCTCGCGGACCTCCTGTGGGAGCGCCGGGAGGAGTTCGCGCTCGTCGAGTCGATGAACAACGGCAAGACCTTCAAGGAGGCGATCCGCGGGGACGTCGGTCCCGGCGCCGCCTGCCTCGCGCACTTCTCGGAGGAGCCCGTCCGGATCCGCGGCGAGGTGATCCCGGTCGACGGCCCCTTCCACACCTACGTCGTGAAGGAGCCGGTCGGGGTGGTCGGCGCGATCGTGCCGTGGAACTACCCGACCTCGCTCATGTGCTGGAAGCTCGGACCGGCCCTCGCGGCGGGCTGCACCGTCGTCCTGAAGCCCTCCGAGCTGACGCCGCTCACGGCGCTGAAGCTCGCGGAGCTCTCCCTCGAGGCGGGGCTGCCGGAGGGCGTGCTGAACGTCGTCCCCGGCCTCGGGGACCCCGCCGGGGAGGCGATCGCGCGCCACCCCGGGGTGGACAAGGTGAGCTTCACCGGCTCCATCCGGACCGCGCGCCGCCTGGTCGCCGCCTCGGGCGAGACGAACCTCAAGAAGCTGACGCTCGAGCTCGGCGGGAAGAGCCCGCAGATCGTGTTCGCGGACGCGGACGCCGAGCAGGCGGTCCACGCCTGCCTGTGGGGCATCTTCGGGAACAAGGGCGAGACCTGCAACGCGGGGTCGCGCGTGCTCGTCCAGGCGAGCGGCTACGACGCCTTCGTCGCGACGCTCGCGGAGCGCGCGCGGGCCATCCGGGTCGGGGATCCGCTCGATCCGGCGACCGAGATGGGGGCGCAGATCTCCAGGCGGCAGCTCGAGACCGTGCTCGGGTACGTGCGGTCGGGACGCGAGCAGGGCGCGCGGCTCCTCGCCGGCGGCGAGCGGGACACGGAGGGTGCCAAGGCGCGCGGCCACTTCGTCCGGCCGGCGGTCTTCGCGGACGTGAGACCCGGGATGACCATCGCGCAGGAGGAGATCTTCGGGCCGGTGGTCTCCTGCCTGCGCTTCGAGGACGAGGCGGAGGCGGTCGCGATCGCGAACGGCACGCGCTACGGGCTGGCCGCCTCGATCTGGACCGCGGACGTCGGACGCGCGCACGCGCTCGCGCGCCGGCTCCAGGCGGGCGTGGTCTGGATCAACTGCTTCAACGAGTTCGACGACGCGGCGCCGTTCGGCGGGTTCAAGGAGTCGGGGTGGGGGCGGGACCTCTCGCACCACGCGCTCGACGGGTTCCTGCAGCTCAAGGCGATCTGGACGAAGCTCCCGGGGTGAGCCATGGCGAAGGCGGCGCAGGCGAAGGTGAGGCACGTCGCGGCCGCGCGGGCGCGCACGGTGCGCGCGCGGCGGCCGGCGGCCCCGGACGACGGGGTGGCGGCGCTGCGCGGGTGGCTCGAGGCGCGGCGGATCACGAAGGCCAAGATCGGCGCGTTCGACGTGGACGGCGTGTGGCGGGGGAAGTACGTCTCGACGGAGAAGCTCCTGTCCGCGGTCCGCGGCGGGCTCGGGTTCTGCGACGTCGTGTTCGGGTGGGACCTCGCGGACGAGCTCTACGACAACGCGAAGGTGACCGGCTGGCACACCGGCTACCCGGACGCGCAGGCGCGGGTGGACCCGACGACGGCGCGGGTGATCCCGTGGGAGCCGGACACCGCCGCGTTCATCCTGGACTTCGTGGACGCCGGCGGCGGCCCGTTCGAGCCGTCGCCCCGCCAGCTCCTGCAGCGCGTCGGCCGCCGCGCGCGCGAGCTGGGGTTCCTGCCCCGCGTCGGGTCGGAGTACGAGTACTTCGTCTTCCGCGAGACGCCCCAGTCGCTCCGCGAGAAGGCGTTCCACGGGCTCGCGACGCTGTCGCCCGGCATGTTCGGCTACTCGTGGCTCCGGAGCTCCGCGAACGCCGGCCTCGTCCACGCGCTCGTGGACGGCCTCGAGGCGTTCGGGGTCCCGGTGGAGGGGATGCACACCGAGACGGGCCCGGGCGTGTACGAGACCGCGCTCCGCTACGACGACCTCGAGCGCGCCGCGGACCAGGCCGCGCTCTTCAAGACCGCGGTGAAGGAGATCTGCAGCCGGCACGGCCTCACCGCCTGCTTCATGGCGAAGTGGAACGCGGCGCTGCCCGGCTGCTCGGGGCACCTGCACGAGTCGCTGTGGGACCTCGGGGGAGAGACGAACCGCTTCTTCGATCCCGCGACCGGACGCGAGAGCGCGACGCTGCGGCACTTCCTGGGCGGCCAGCTCGCGCTGATGCCCGAGCTCACCGCGCTCCACTGGCCGACCGTGAACAGCTACAAGCGCTCGGTCGAGAACACCTGGGCCCCCACGACGGCGACCTGGGGCCGCGAGAACCGGACCTGCGCGGTGAGGCTCATCGGCGGCTCGCCGAAGGCCACGCGCCTCGAGTACCGGCAGCCGGGCGCCGACGCGAACCCGTACGTCTCGATCGCGGCGTCGCTCGCGGCCGGGCTGTGGGGCGTCGAGCACGAGGTGGAGCCTCCGGCGGCGTGCGAGGGGAACGGCTACGCCGCGGACGCGCCGCCGCTCCCCCGCAACCTGCGCGACGCGGTCGACCTCCTGCGGCGGTCGGAGCGCGCGCGCGAGCTCCTGGGCGAGGGGTTCGTGGACCACTACGTCCGGACCCGAGAGTGGGAGGTGCGCCGGTTCGAGCGCGCCGTGACGACGTGGGAGCTGGAGCGGTACCTCGAGCTCGTGTGAGGAGCGCGTGATCCCCTTCGACCTGCCCGAGGTCCTCTCCGTGGTCGAGCTCTCCTGGCCCACCCGCGTGGTGCTCGGCCCGGGCGCGCTCGCGCGGCTCCCGGCGCACCTCGCGCGGCTCGGCGTGCGGAGGCCGCTCGTCGTGACGGACGCGGGGGTGGTGAAGGCGGGGCTCGCGGCGCGGGTCCACGCGACCCTGGAGGCCGCGGGGCTCCGCGCCGAGCGCTTCGAGGACGTCCAGCCGAACCCGACCGATCGCGACGCCGCGGAAGGGCTCGCGGCCTACCGGCGCGGCGGCTGCGACGGCCTCGTGGCGGTCGGGGGCGGCAGCTCGATCGACGCGGCGAAGCTCGTCCAGCTCCTCACGACCCACGAGCCGCCGCTCTCGCGGTACGACGACGCGGCCGGAGGCGATCGCTTCGTCCGGGACGATCTCCCGCCGCTCGTCGCGATCCCCACGACCGCCGGGACCGGGTCGGAGGTCGGCCGGTCCGGGGTCGCGACGCTCCCGGACACCGGGCGCAAGACCGTCATCTTCAGCCCGTACCTCATGCCGCGCGTGGCGATCTGCGATCCGGAGCTGACGGTCGCCCTGCCTCCGCGGCTCACCGCGACGACCGGGATGGACGCCTTCACCCACGGGCTCGAGGCCTACGTCGCGGCCGGGTTCCACCCGCTCGCCGACGCGGTCGCGCTCGACGCGATCCGCCGGGCGGCGAGGTCGCTGCCCGTCGCCGTCTCGTCCCCGGGAGATCTCCACGCGCGGACGGACATGATGGTCGCGGCGATGGAGGGGGCCATGGCCTTCCAGAAGGGGCTCGGCGCGGCGCACGCGCTCGCGCACGCGCTCACGCCGATCGCCGGCCTGCACCACGGCCTCGCGAACGCGGTGGTGCTCCCCGCGGTGGTGGCGTTCGTGCGTCCGGCGGCCGGGCCCCGGCTCGCGCAGGTCGCGATCGCCATGGGGGCCGACCCCCGGGCGGGCGAGGCCGCGCTCGCCGACGGCGCGGCGGCGCAGGTCAGGGCGCTCGCGGCGGGGGTGGGCATCCCGGGGCGGCTGCGCGACGCGGGGGTGCGCGAGGAGGACCTCCCTCGCGTCGCCGCGAGCGCGATCCAGGACGCGTCGCACCGGACGAGCCCGCGGCCGTGCACCGAGCGCGACCTGCTCGCGATCGCCCGCGCGGCGTTCTGAGCTGCGCGAGCGCGAAGCGCGAAGCGTCGTCTAGGGCGTCGAGATGCGCCGGGCGGCGGCGTCGATCTCGGCCGCGAGCCCGCGGTAGTCGCGCACCACCGGATACTGCGGGAACTCGTCGATCACGTTCTGCGGCGGGCGGAACAGGATCCCGGCGTGCGCCTCTCCGAGCATCGCCGTGTCGTTGTACGAGTCGCCCGCCGCGATCACCTGGTACGCGAGCCCCTTGAGCGCGCGGACGGAGGCCCGCTTCTGATCGGGCATGCGCAGCCGGTAGTTCACCACGAACCCGCTCGCGTCGGTCTCGAGGCGGTGGCAGAACAAGGTCGGCATCCCGAGCTGCGCCATGAGCGGCATCGCGAACTCGTAGAACGTGTCGGACAGGATGATCACCTGGTACCGGGTCCGGAGGGCGTCGAGGAACTCCTTCGCGCCGGGCTCCGGCCCCATCTCGCGGATCACCTTCTGGATGTCCGGGAGCCCGAGCCGGTGGCGGCGGAGCAGGTCGAGCCGGGACCTCATGAGGACGTCGTAGTCGGGCTCGTCGCGGGTCGTCCGCCGGAGCTCGGGGATCCCCGTCCGCTCCGAGAACGCGATCCAGATCTCGGGAACGAGCACGCCTTCGAGGTCGAGACAGACGATCTGCACGCAGAGCTCCCGGGCCGGACGAGGCCCGGGATTGTAGCAGACGGTCGGCGCCCTCTACGGCCCGGGCGACGCCGACGGCTCGCCCTCGGTCGAGCGGCCGGGGATGAGCGACAGCGCGAAGACCACCGCGGCGACGAGCATGTTGTTCCCGCGCGCGAGCCAGCCGACGTCCGGCATGAGCAGCGACGCCCAGCCGAGCACGAACGCGAGGGCCACGTTCACGAACCGGAGCCCGCGGAGGCCGGGCGAGGCGAGCGCGAACGTGCCGATGAGCACCGCGAGGAGCCCGGTCAGCGCGGCGGAGTCGGGGGAGTGGGGGAGGGCGAACGCCGAGAAGAGCAGCCATCCCGCGATCGCCATGTTCCAGGCAATGAAGCGCATACTCGCTCCTTCGTGCTGGGTGACCGGAACGGAGACGTGACCGGCTCGACGATGAACGGGCGCTGGAGTGAGCTCACCATCCCGCGGCCGGGTGGATCTGCCATCCCCCCGAGGAGGGAGTCCGCCGCGCCACGATGTCGCAGGCTCGTCGCGAGTCGCCGAATCGTCCTTCAGAACTCGATGTTCGGCCGGATGAGGATCTGCACGCGCTCCGGGGTGTCCACCGCGAGCGCCCCCCGGTACGAGCGGCCGCGGTCCCAGAGCACGCCGAGCGCGATCGAGGGCGCCACCTTCCTGAGCGGCCACTTCTTGTCGACGATGAAGTAGTGGCGCAGCGGCGTCCCGTCGAGCGCGGCGTCGAACCGGTACTCCATCCCGGAGTTCGCGAGGAGCAGCGGTCCGCCCTCGTAGTCGACGCGGCTCCGGCGGATGCCGAGGTAGGCGGTGTCCACCACGTCGGCGCTCGAGTGGAGCTTCACCCCGACCCGGAACGACCAGGAGAGCTTCTTCACGGGCGAGCGCCGGTCGCCCTTCAGCTTCAGCTCGCCCTCGAGCCACGGGTCGTCGATCGCGACGTTGTCCTTGATGTGGGTGGTCCCGGCGGAGAAGACGGTCCCGAAGTACCCCTTCCCGTGGACGTCGCGGCTGTCGCGCACGTCGAAGTCGACGACGTTCCCCACGAACAGCGACGCGGCCCACGGCTCGTCGAACCCGGCGGTCACGGCGCGGACGAGGTTCGTGTTCCGATCGAGCTGGGAGCGATCGTAGGAGCTCCGCGCCCGGTCGCGGGCGAGCAGCCCGAGGCACGGCATCGGGTTGACGCTCACCTCGAGCACGACGAACCGGGGCCGGATCGACCGGGGGAGCAGCGCCCAGTACATGTCGACCTCGCCGTGCTCGCCGACGTGGGGGACCGGGTCGCGCGAGAGCGGCAGGTAGACGCCGGCGCTCGTGTAGTACGCGCCGAGCTCGAGCAGGAAGGTCGCGAGCTCCGCGCCCTCGGGCGACGCCGCCGCGCCGGCGGCGCCCGGGCGCGCCGGCGGCGGGTCCCCTTCGAGCGAGGGCGGCAAGCCGACGTCCGGCGACGCCGCGGCGACGAGGTCCGCCGCGTGCGCGGGGTGCGCGAGCCAGGCGAGCGCGAGCGACAACGTGAGCGCGCGCGCGGAGCCGGAGACGGAGAGGGGGGATGCCACGGTGACCGCGGCCATCCTACCCGGCGGGTCTCCCGCCGCACCATCCGGCGCGCGCGGGACGCGCGACGCCGCGAGGATCCGGCGGCGGCGGCTGTGGGAGACGCGACGACAGCGCCCGCGCTGGCGCCGGACGGGTCAGGCTCCGCCGCGGCGCGGGGGCGCTCGCCGTGCGCGCTGCGGGGCCTGCCCGGGCGCCGGCCGCGCGGGCCCGTGCGGCGCCGCCCGCAGCAGCTCGATCCGCGCGTCGGGCATCCGCGGATCGGGCCGGGACGCGGCCCTCTCGAAGGCGGCCGCGGCGTTGCGATCGACCTCGAACCTCGTCTCGCGGGGGAGCACCTGGATCTTCCCGATCTGGTCGCGGGTGATCCCGCCGCGCCGGCACAGGAGGGGCAGGATCCACTTCGGGTCCGCCTTCCGCTCGCGGCCGAGCAGGACGCGGAACCAGATGACGTCCGCGGGTGGGCCCCGGCGCGGGCCGCGCGCCGCGGCCGCGGCGGGCGCCTCGCGGGCGGCGCGCGCCGTCTCCGGCAGCTCCTCCGGCGACGGCAGACGGGCCCGCTCCCGGCGGATGAGCGCGGTCGCCAGGACGAGCGGGTCGTGCGCCGACAGGAGCCGCCGCGCCGCCTCGCGGTCCTCCTCCGCGGCGTCCGCCGCGAGCGCGGCGACCTCGCCGGAGAGGCGCTCCGCGTCGCGGGCGCGGATCTCGTCGGGGGAGGGGACGGGCGACCACGCGGCGGCGGCCCCGCCCTCGCGCAGCATCCGCTCCAGCCGGAACCGCTCCGACGGGGCGGCCAGGAACAGCGCGAGCCCCTTCCTCCCGGCGCGCCCGGTCCGCCCGCTCCGGTGCTGGAGCGCCTGCGCGTCGCGCGGGAGATCGGCGTGGAGCACGAGCGCGATGCCGGGCAGGTCGAGCCCCCGGGCGGCGACGTCCGTCGCGACGAGGACCCGCGCGCGCCCGTCCCGCAGCGCCTTCAGCGCGCGGGTCCGCTCGGGCTGGGTGAGCTCGCCGGAGAGCGCCACGACCTCGAAGCCCCGCTCCGAGAGGCTCGTGGCGGTGTGCTGGACCGCGTCCCGCGTCCCGCGGAACACGAGCGCGCTCGGCGGGTCGAGGGCGCGGAGCACGTTGACGATCGCGTGCTCGCGCTCGCGCGCCGAGACCACGTGGGCGCGGTGCTCGATGTCCGCGTGGGCCTCGGCGGGCGGCGTCGCCGCGACGCGCGCGGCGTCCCGGGTGTACTTCCGGGCGAGCTCCAGGATCGGCTTCGGGAGCGTCGCCGAGAACAGGACCGTTCGCCGCGTGGCCGTGGCCGGGGTCGCGTCGAGGATCGCCTCGAGCTCCTCCCGGAACCCCATGTCGAGCATCTCGTCGGCCTCGTCGAGCACGACGGTCTGGAGCCCCGAGAGATCGAGCTTGCCGCGCTCCAGGTGGTCGCGGAGCCGCCCCGGCGTCCCGACCACGACGTGCGTGCCCTCCGAGAGCGCGCGCGCCTCGCGGCGCGGGTCCATGCCGCCCACGCAGGCCGCCACCCGGCCGCCCGCCGCGCCGAACAGCCACCCGAGCTCCCGCTGCACCTGGACCGCGAGCTCCCGCGTGGGCGCGATCACGAGCGCGAGCGGCGCGCCGGCCTCGCCGAACCGGTCGCCGCCGGCGAGCGCGCCGTCGGCGACGAGGAACCCGAACGCGATGGTCTTGCCGGAGCCGGTCCGGGAGGAGACGAGGAGGTCCCGGCCGGCGAGCCCGGTCGCGAGCACCGCGACCTGCACCGGGGTCGGCTCGAGGTAGCCCCGGCCCTCCAGGGCGGGGAGGAGGGCGCGATGAGCGCCGGCGGTCGCGAAGTCCACGGGCGTCTTCTACCAGACGGGCGCGCGCCGCGCCGGCCCGCGCGCGACCGCAGTGCTATGAAGGGCGGGCATGACGCTCCTCCACGCCGCCGGGCTCGGCCTCTCCTTCGGGAGCCGGACCATCTTCGACGCGCTCACCCTCACGATCGAGGAGGGGGAGCGCGTGGGCCTCGTGGGCGTGAACGGCTCCGGGAAGTCGTCCCTCATGAAGATGCTGGCGCGCGTCTCCGAGCCGGACCGGGGGCAGCTCCAGCTCCGCCGCGGCGCCACGGTGACCTACCTCCCGCAGGAGCCGACCTTCCCCGACGGCGCGACGGTCGCGTCGGAGCTCGAGGTGGCGCGCGCGCCGCTGCGGGCGGCGCTCGACGCGCACGCGGCCGCGACGGCGCTCCTCGAGTCCACGAGCGACGAGGCGGCCCACGAGCGGCTCCTCGCCGAGCTCGGGGTGCTGTCGGAGCGGATCGAGCACCTCGGCGGCTGGGACACCGCGCACGAGGCGCGGCGGCTCCTCGACCGGCTCGGGGTGCGGGACTGGGAGCGGCCCGTCGCCGAGCTGTCGGGGGGCACGCGGAAGCGGGTCGCGATCGCCCGGGCCCTCCTGACCCGGCCGGACCTGCTCCTGCTCGACGAGCCCACCAACCACCTCGACGCGGACACGGTGGACTGGCTCGAGGAGGAGCTCGACGAGCTGCCCGGGGCGTTGCTGCTCGTCACCCACGACCGCTACTTCCTGGACGACCTCGTGGACCGGATCGTGGAGATCACGCCCGGCGCCGGGGTGACGAGCTTCCCCGGGAACTACGAGGCCTACCTGGAGCAGAAGCTGCTGGCCGAGGATCAGCGCGAGCTGGAGGGGCACAAGCGGGACCGCTGGATCGCCCAGGAGGTGGCCTGGCTCCGGCGCGGGCCGGAGGCCCGGCGCACCAAGTCCAAGGCGCGGATCGAGCGGGCGAGGCGCCTCATGGCGGAGCGGGGCTTCACGCGCCCGAAGGTGGCCGACTTCAAGGTGGCCGCGCCTCCGAGGCTCTCGGCGACGGTGATCGAGGCGGAGGGGCTCGCGAAGCGCTTCGGTGACCGCGTCATCCTGGCCGGGGTGGACTTCCGGCTCAAGGCCGGTGAGCGCGTCGGGCTCGTCGGGCCGAACGGCGTGGGCAAGACCACCTTCCTCCGGGTCCTCCTCGGCGAGCTCCCGCCGGACGCGGGCGCCGTCGTCACCGGCAAGCGGACGCGGGTGGCCTACTACGACCAGCAGCGCACGACGCTCGACGGAGAGCAGACGGTCTACGAGGCGGCGGGCGGCAGCCCGCCCGGGAAGGTCGGCGAGGACTTCATCGAGCTCTCGGGCCGGCGCGTCGCCCTCCGCGACTACCTCGACGACCTCCTCTTCCCGCCCGGCATCCAGAAGATGCAGGTGAAGGCGCTCTCCGGCGGCGAGCGGAACCGGCTCCTCCTGGCGCGCCTCTTCCTGCAGGGCGCGAACGTCCTCGTGCTCGACGAGCCCACGAACGACCTCGACCTCGTGACGCTGAACGTGCTCGAGCGGCTGCTCCTCGACTTCGACGGGAGCGTGCTGCTCGTGACGCACGATCGGTACTTCCTCGACAAGGTCGCCACCGCGATCCTCGCGTTCGACGGAGACGGCCGGGTCACGCGGTGGGAAGGGAACTACGACGTCTACCGGCGCCTCAGGGATCAGCTCGAGGCCCGGACGAGGCGGGCGGCGCGAGGCGGAGGCGGGGCCGGCGTCGCGGACCTCGGAGCCGGTCCGGGCCGCGGCGCCGGCGCCGGCGCGGAAGCCCGGGAAGCTCGCGTTCAAGGAGCAGCGCGAGCTCGAGGGGATCGAGCGCGCGATCCTCGACGCGGAGGAGCGGAAGGCCGGGCTCGAGGCGGCGCTGTCCGACCCCGCCACCTACCAGCGCGAGGGCGCCGGCGTCGCGCGGCTGCGCTCGGACCTCGACGCCGCGGCGTCCGAGGTGGACCGCCTCTACGCGCGCTGGCAGGAGCTCGAGGCGATCCGCTCGGAAAACTGAGACGCTGCGTCCGGCCGCGCGCACGGATTGCGCGCGCGAGGTGCGAGAGGGTACTCCCGTTCGATCCCTCCTTCCGGCGAAGCTGCGCGAACCCGCACCCCATGGATTCGCTGCGTCCCAGGGTAAACGTTCGCTTCGTGCCCGGTCGGCGGGCAGGCAGGCACAGCGGTTGCTGACTGCTCGGGGCTGCCGAATCCGCGCGGAGGGGACCGCACATGCTCAGGAACCTGGCCGTGTCGTTGCTCGCAGCGTCGATGCTCGCCTGCGGGGTCGCGCGCGAGATGCAGCAGGCCGCCTCCGGTGACGGGTGCGTCACCTGCCACGGAGACGGCGGCCGGGGCGGCAGCCCGCTCACGAACGCGGCGCCGGCGACCGGCGCGCACCTCGCGCACCTCTCGAAGGGCGTCGTCTGCGCCTCGTGCCACGTCGTCCCGACCACGCTCGACCACTCGGACGGGATCGTCACCGTCGCAGCTCCGCGGGGGCGGGACCTACGCCGGCGGGACGTGCTCGGGCGTCTACTGCCACGGCGCGACGCTCGGCGCTGGCGGCCTGAACACCGTGCCCGTCCTGGACCGGCGGGCCGCTCGCCTGCAACGCGTGCCACGGCGCTCCTCCGCCGGCGTCCCACGCGGCGAGCTCGACGACCTGCACCACGTGCCATCCCGGGACCGTGAAGCCGGACGGCACCATCGACGTCGCGAGCGGCCTGCACGTGAACGGGTTCATCGAGGCGATGGGAGCGCACCCGGACGGCTGGCAGAACAAGGATCAGCACGGGTACGCCGCGAACCGCACCGGCTTCGCGTCCTGCAAGGGCTGTCACGGCCCGACGCTCACGGGCTCGGGCGCGGCCCCGAGCTGCGCGGCGTGCCACGGCCCCGCCGGCTTCCCGTCCTGGGAGACGAGCTGCACGTTCTGTCACGGCGATCGGAACAGCGGCCGCTCGTCCCCGCCGGTGGACACGCAGGGGCGCGCCGCGACCACGAACGTCTCGGTCGGCGTGCACGCCTCGCACCTCGGCACGACGCTGATGGTCGCGCCGACCTGCGCCGCCTGCCACCCGGACCGTACCGGCTCGAACGTCGTCACGGACGCCTCCCACGTGGACGGCGACGCGATCGCCGAGGTGGCGTTCGGCGCGCTCGCCCGGACCGGCTCCGCGCCGGCGGCGTACTCGAGGACCTCGTCCACCTCCGCGTCGTGCAGCTCCGTCTACTGCCACGGCCGCTTCGCCGGAGGCGCGAACGGCGGCGCGGGCGCGACGATGAGCTGGACCTCGAGCGTGCAGGTGACCTGCACGTCGTGTCACGGCGCGCCGCCGTCGACGGGCCGTCACCCGAACCACTCCGCGAGGTCCTGCGGCGACTGTCACCCGGGGTACACGTCCTCCGTCGTGAACCAGGCGACGCACGTGAACGGCTCGAAGCAGGTCGGGAACCGGATCACCAGCCTCGTCTCGGGCTCCTGCACGAACAGCTGTCACGGCGACGAGACCTGGTGACCCGGCGGCGGTCGTGAACCCAGGCGACCCTCCCTCCCCCGCGGAGAGGGTCGGGAGAGGGGGCTGTCACGCGGGCGCGTCGAGCGCCGCGCGCATGCCGTCTGCCGCTCGCTCGATCGCCTCGCCCGCGCGCTCGAGCCGGAACGGGCCGAGCCGCGGGAGGCCCGGGAGCGCGACCGCCCGCAGCCCGGGTCGCGCGGGGACCCGGAGCGCCGGGCTCGACGCGCGCCGCCACGGCGAGCGCGAGGTCAGGTGGTGGTAGAGGATCCGGCTCGCCCGACCCGGCGCCCGCGAGGCCGTGCCGGTCGAGCACGCCGCCGTCCGAGTACAGGCGCGCGCCGATCCGGACGGGCTGGAAGAGCAGCGGCGCCGCGCAGGACGCGTGGATCGCGGGCGCGAGCGGTCCCGCGTCGAGCACCGCCGTCCGGAGCCCGAGGACGTCGAACGCCGACACCGCGAGCGGCGTCGCGCACTGCTCGAAGGTGCGGACCGGGAGCATCCCGTCGAGCCGGGCCCGGAACATGCGGCCGCGCAGGAGCCCGAGCCCTGGCCAGGGATCCCAGAAGTGCTCGCGGCGAAGCGCGAGCAGCTCCTCGCGCAGCCGCGCCGCGGGGGTCCCCGCGGCCCAGAGCCCGCCGACGAGCGCGCCGGCGGAGGAGCCGACGACGCGCGCCGGCCGGAGCCCCTCCGCCTCGAGCACGGACACGACGCCGGTGTGGGCGAAGAACCCGAAGAAGCCGGACGACAGCCCGAGCGTGAACGGCGCCTCGGCGAGCCACTCGCGCAGGGTCGGCACGGAGGAGTGTCGCCGGGCGGCCCCGCGCGATCAACGGCGGAGCGCCCGTGATCGGCGACGAGAGGGCTCGAAGTCCTGGCGGTCGCCCGCATGCCCGGAGGGAGCGCCCCCGCCTCGCCGTCCCTCGACTCGGACGCAGCGTCCAGGGCAGGATGCGCGCTCTTCCGGCCCGGTCGCCGGATGAGAAGACCTCCGGTGAACCTCTTCTTCAGCTCCCACTCGCTCGACGGTTCGCGATCGCTGGTGGAGCGCTGCGCGATCGCCTGTCTCGCCGCCGCCGCCGCCGTCGGAGTCTCGAGCGCATTCGGTCCTCAGCTCGCCGGGCTGCTCATCGTCGGCGTGGGCGCCGTGGCGATCGCCGCAGACCTGGGTGGTGCGGCTGCGGGGCTCGGGGCGGCCGGGCTCATCCTCGCGGCGGCCGCCATCGCACGGCCCCTGGACGGGGTGGGGCTCGGCCGCGTCGCGATGTTCGCGGTCGTCTCGCTCCTCGTCGTGCGAACGTCCCGATGGTCCCGCGACGGCCTCCGCGCGCTCGTCCTGCTCCGCCGCGAGGCGGCCCGGCGGCTGCGCGTCCGGTTCGAGTTCCAGCGCGCGGTCGCGAAGGCGGTCGACGAGGGGATCTATGCGGTCGACGCCGCGGGGTGCATCACGTTCGTCAACGCGGCGGCGGAGCGGATTCTCGGCTTTCGCGCGAGCGAGCTGGTGGGGAGGCAGATGCAGCGGGCGCTCCGGTGCTCGCGGCTCACCGATGCCTGCGCCCTCCCCGACGGGTGCCGCGTGCTCGCCGTGATGCGGACGGGCGAGTCGTTCCGGGCGATGGACGACGTCTTCACGCGCAAGGACGGGACGCGCTTCCCCGTCCGCTACAGCTCGGCCCCCCTCCGCCGCGGCGGGCGGACGATCGGCGCGGTGGTCGCCTTCGAGGACGTCACGGTCGAGCGGCGCGCGGCGGAGCGCGACCAGTTCCTCGCCGCCGCCTCGGAGCAGCTCGCGGGCTCGATCGACTTCGACGAGACGATCGCGCGGATCGCGCGGCTGGCGCTCCCGTTCCTCGGGGACTCCTGCACGGTGGTGCTCCTCGGCGAGGACGGCGTCCCGAGGTGCGTCGCGTTCGAGGCGCTCGACCCCGCGCTCGCGCTCGCCTCGAGGGAGGCGCTCGAGCAGTGCCAGGTCGAGCTCCGGGGGGATCACGGCGTCGCCCGCGTCCTGCGGACCGGCGCGCCCGAGCTGCTCCGGGTCGAGGAGGTCGCGGAACGGACCGGGAGCTCGGCGTCCGGGCGCAGCATCGGGCTCCGCTCGTCGATGGCGGTGCCGCTGCGCGCGCGGGGACGGCTCCTCGGCGTCCTCGAATTCGGCGTCGCTCACGGCGAGCGCCGGTTCCTCGCGGAGGAGCTCGCGATCGCCGAGGACCTCGCCGCCCGCTGCGCCCTCGCGCTCGACAACGCTCGCCTGCACCGCAAGGTGCGCGACGCGGTGCGCGCGCGCGAGGACACGCTCGCGATCGTCTCGCACGACCTCCGCACGCCCCTCGGGACGATCGCCGCGGCGGCCGAGCTGGTCCGCCGGACCGCGTCCCCCGACGAGGACGGCGAGCCGGCGCGCCAGGCCGCGGCGACGATCGCGCGCGTGGGCGGCCACATGGCCCGGCTCGTCGGCGACCTGCTCGACGTCGCGTCCATCGACGCGGGCCGGCTCGCGATGGCCGGCGGGCACCTCGCGCCCGAGGACCTCGCGCGCGACGCCGCGGAGGCGATCAGGCCGCTCGCCGAGGACGCGGGCGTGCGCGTGTCCGTTCGGGCGCGTCCCGCGCCGCACGTCGAGGCCGATCCGGAGCGGCTCCAGCAGGTGCTCGCGAACCTCCTGTCGAACGCGGTGAAGGTGACCCCGCGGGGCGGGACCGTGCGGGTCACGTACGAGGCGCGGCGCGGTCACGTCGTGTTCTCGGTCCGGGACGCTGGACCCGGGATCGTCCGCGAGCATCGCGCGCGCGTGTTCGACCGCTACTGGCGCGGTGGGGCGGGCTACCGCGGCACGGGCCTCGGTCTCGCGATCGCGAAGTCGATCGTCGAAGCGCACGGCGGGCGCCTCTGGGTGGGGAGCCGGGCAGGCGTGGGCGCGACCTTCCGGTTCACCGTCCCCACCGCCGCGCCGGGGGCGGAGCCGGCGGCCTCCTCCGGCGTGTAGCGCGATCGTCGTCCACCGCGCGGGGGTCAGTCCCGGTCCCGCGGTGCCTACGTTTACCGGCGATGCGAGCGAACCGGTCGAGAGGGTGGTCGGGGTGGACGGCGGCGGCGGCCGTCGTCGGGGTGGCCGGCGCAGCCGTCGCGGCGGCACGGGCCGCGAGGTCGAGGCGGGCGCCGGCGAGCCCGCAGGCGCCACGCGTCGTCGTGGTGGGGGCGGGCTTCGCGGGGCTCTCGGCGGCGCGCGCGCTCGCCGGTCGCGACGTGCGCGTGACGGTGCTCGATCGCCGGAACCACCACCTGTTCCAGCCGCTGCTGTACCAGGTCGCGACGGCCGCGCTCTCACCCGGCGACATCGCGGCGCCGATCCGGAGCGTGCTGCGCTCGCAGGCGAACGCGGAGGTGCTCCTCGGCGAGGTCGCCCGCGTGGACGTCGGCGCGCGCGCTGTCGCGCTCGCGGACGGGACGCGGCTCGCGTACGACGCGCTCGTGCTCGCGACCGGGGCGACCCACTCCTACCTCGGGCACGACGCGTGGGCGCCCGTCGCGCCCGGGCTCAAGACCCTCGAGGACGCGCTCGAGATCCGCCGGCGCGTGCTGACGGCCTACGAGCGGGCCGAGCGCGAGCCCGACGCCGGCGCGCGCGCGGCGCTCCTCACGTTCGTGATCGTCGGCGCCGGGCCCACCGGGGTCGAGCTCGCCGGCGCGCTCGCGGAGATCGCCCGGCACACCCTCGCGGCGGACTTCCGGCACATCTCCCCCCGGAGCGCGCGCGTCGTCCTGCTCGAGCTCGCGCCGCGCGTGCTGCCGGCGTACTCCGCCTCGCTGTCGGCGGCGGCGCGGCGGCAGCTCGAGTCGATCGGGGTCGAGGTCCGGACCGGAGCGCAGGTGACCGGCGTCGACGCCGAGGGCGTCGAGCTCGGGGGCGAGCGGCTCGCGGCGCGCACGGTCCTGTGGGGCGCGGGGGTGGCCGCGTCGCCGCTCGGCCGGAGCCTGGGCGTGCCGCTCGATCGCAGCGGCCGCGTCGAGGTGCGCGCGGATCTCTCGATCGAGGGGCACCCCGAGGTCTTCGTCGCGGGCGACCTCGCCCGGATCCTCCAGGACGGCGCGCCCGTCCCGGGGGTCGCGCCCGCCGCCATCCAGGCGGGCCGCCGCGCGGCGCGGAACGCGTGGCGCCGGCTTCGCGGGATGCGGACGATCCCCTTCCGCTACCGCGATCGCGGGACGCTCGCGACGATCGGCCGCGCGGCGGCGGTCGGCACGGTCAGGGGATCGAGCTGACCGGCCTCCCGGCGTGGCTCGCGTGGCTCGGCGTCCACATCGCGTATCTCATCGGGTTCCGCAACCGGGTCGCCGTCCTCCTCGAGTGGGGATGGTCGTACGCGACCTTCAAGCGCGGCGCGCGCCTCATCACCGAGACGTCCGAGCAGCGAAGGCTCGAGCACGAGCTCCGGCGTCCCGCGCCGCCGGACGTCCCGCCGGGCGGCCTCCCCACGCGGGCGTGAGCGGCGCGCGGCGAGGACCGGTATCTCCGCACGATGCGCACCCTCCCGCTCCTCGCCGCCGCCCTGCTCGCCGCCTCCCGCGCCGCGGCCGCGGAGCCGCCGCGCGCCCCGGGGTGCACGCTGGTCGAGGAGGGGTACGGCCCGCCGGGCCGCGTCCCGATCCGCGTGGAGCGGATCGCCTCGGGGCTCGAGGTGCCGTGGGGAATCGCGTTCCTCCCGGGCGGCGACGCGCTGGTGACCGAGCGGCCGGGGCGGGTGCGGCTGCTCCGCGCGGGCAAGCTCGCGCCGGAGCCGGTGGCGACCCTCGCGGTGGCGGAGCACGGGGAAGGGGGGCTCCTCGGGATCGCCGCCGACCCGGCCTTCGCGAGGAACCGGCGCTTCTACGTGTACGCCACCGTCGAGAAGGGCGGCCGGACCGTCAACCGGGTCGTCCGGTACGCGCTCGCCGCGGACGGGCGCTCCGCGCGCGAGGAGAAGGTGCTGCTCGACGGCGTCGCGGCGGAGCGCTACCACGACGGCGGCCGGATCAGGTTCGGGCCCGACGGGCGGCTCTACGTCGGCACGGGCGACGCGGGGTCTCCGCCGGCGGCGCGCGATCCGCGGAGCCTGAGCGGGAAGCTCCTGCGGATCGGGACGGACGGAGAGGTGCCGGCGGACAACCCGGTGCCGGGGAGCCCGGTGTTCCTGCGCGGCCTGCGGAACCTGGAGGCGTTCGACTGGCTCGACGACCGGACGCTCGTGCTCGCCGACCACGGGCCGAGCGGAGAGCTCGGCCGCCAGGGGGGCGACGAGATCACGGTGGCGCGCGCCGGCGCGGACCTCGGGTGGCCCGAGGCGTGGCGCTGCGACGCGCGCGAGGGGATCACCTCGCCGTCGCTCGCGTTCGTCAGGGCCACGCCGCCCGGCGGCGGCAGCGTCTACCGGGGCGACGCGGTCCCGGCGTGGCGCGGCAGCTTCGTCGTGGGGACCCTGCGGTCGCGGCATCTCCACCGGATCGCGCTCGGAGAGGACGGGCGGGTCGCGCTCCACGAGGTCTACCTGGAGGGAGATCCGCCGGGCGGGCTCGGCCGCGTCCGCGAGGTGGTGCAGGGCCCCGACGGCGCGCTCTGGGTCACGACGAGCAACTGCGACGGCCGCGGCACCTGCCCGCCGGAGAAGGACGTCGTCGTCCGGATCGTGGGGGCGGCTCGGTAGGCCGCCGGGCGCCTCGGCGGGGACGGCTACCGGGCCGCCGCCGCGGGCTCCGCCTTCGCGAGCGTGACGCAGAACCGCGCGCCGCCGCCCGGCGCATCCTCGACCCAGATCCGCCCGCCGTGCAGGTCGACGATCCGGCGCGCGATGGCGAGCCCGAGCCCGGTCCCCTTCACGCCTTCCTTCTGGAGGCGCTCGAACCGCATGAACACCTTCTCCTTGTCCGCGTCCGCGATCCCCTCGCCGGAGTCGGTGACGGAGATCCGCCAGCTCGGGCCGTCGTCCTCCACGCGCACCCGGATCGTGCCGCCCCGGGGGCCGTACTTCGCCGCGTTCGAGAGGAGGTTCTCGAAGACGTCGGCGATCATCGGGTTCGCGCGCACGGCGGACGTCCCCGGCGCGTCGAGCAGGACGTGGGCGTCGCGCTCGCGACCGCGCAGCTCGAACTCGGCCACGACCTCGCGGAGCAGCGCCGAGGCGTCGAGCGAGCGGAACTCGATCTCCTTCGCGGACGAGAGCTGCGCGTACTTCGCCGCGCCCTCGATCATCTCGATGAGCTTCGAGCAGCTCCGCCGCGCCGTCTCGAGGAAGCGCCGCGTCGTGGCGGGCTCGAGCTCGCGCCGGAGGAGCGACTCGATCGAGAGCTGCACGGTCGCCGCCGGGCCGACGAGATCGTGGCGGAGGATGTCGGCGAACAGGTCCTTGAGCCCTCGCGCCTCCTCGAGCCGGCGCGCGTACTCCCGCAGCTCCTGCTCGGCGCGCCTTCGGTCCGAGATGTCGCGGATCACCCCGATCGCCGCCATCGGCCGGCGACGCCCACCCGTGACGAGCGAGGTGGTGAGCCAGATCGGGAACGAGTGCCCGTCCTTGTGTCTCACCTCGAGCTCCCCCATCCAGCTGCCGTGCTGCTGGATGGCCGGGAGGATCTCGCGGGTCGCGACGGTCGGATCGACGTTCAGCTCGTTGACGTGCCGGCCCAGCAGCTCCCGCGGCGTGAACCCGTAGATGTCCTTCACCGCCCGGTTCGAGTACGCGATCGTCCCGTCGAGGTTCGTGATCTGGATGCCGTCCGGCGCCGCATCGAGCGCGGACCACAGCAGGTGGAAGCGCCGGCGGGCGAGGCGCGCTCGCCAGAGCAGCACGGCGAGCGCCGCGACGAGGAGCCGGATCCAGACCTCTCGCGCGCCAGGGCGGACGAGCTCGTCGAGGAAGGTGCGATCCCCGACGAGCACGAGGTCGATCGCCGAGTCGACCACCCAGAACCCGGCGAGCGCGATCGCCGCGACCGCGGCGGTCGCCCGCACGCGGACGGCCCGCTCTTCCGCAAGGAGTGGCTCGATCGACGTCGGCATGGACCGTCTCGCCCCCCACCAGCCGGCGAGCAGGCCAGCATGGTAGCAGGACGATCCTGCCGCGCGGTGACCCTGCGCCGCGTCCGGTTGTCACGCCAGCGCGCGCACGGCGGCGTAGACGATCGCGTAGTGGCAGATGGCCGCAGCGATGACGAGCAGGTGGAAGACCTCGTGGAACCCGAAGATCTCGGGGATCGGATCGGGGCGGCGGAGCGCGTAGATGGCCGCCCCGACGGTGTAAAAAAGTCCTCCGGCGAACAGGAGCGCGAGCGCGCCGTCCCCCATCCCGGAGCGGATCGCCGGGACCAGCGGCAGGACGACCCAGCCGAGGAGCACGTACAGGGACGCCCGGATGGGCTTCGGCGTGCCGGTCAGCCACACGACGATGACGATGCCGAGGACCGCCCCGGCCCAGACGAGGGCGAGCAGGGTGTGGCCGAGCCCGGGGCCGAGGAGCAGGCCGAACGGTGTGTAGGTCCCCGCGATGAGCAGGAAGATCGCCGCGTGGTCGATGCGGCCGATGATCCGGCGGACCGAGAGCGGCCAGTACATGCGGTGGTAGACCGCGCTCACCGAGAAGAGCAGGACGAGGGTCGCGCCGTAGACGGCCGCGGCGCGCAGGCCGGCCGCGCTCCGCGCGCCGAGCAGGAGCGCCGCCACCGCGGGGACCGACGCGATGGCCGCGATCTGGTGGGAGACGCCGCGCAGGCGGGGCTTCCTCCGGGGTCGGGGCGCCGCGACGGGCGCCGGTCTCGAGTCGTCGCGGGGAGCGGTCCGGGCCTCGGGCGGGAGGGTGTCGTCGCGCATCTGCGAGGAGGCTAGCCGCGCCACGCCACGGCCGCGTCATGGGCGAGGCGCCGGACGTCCCACGACCCGGCGACTTCGCCTCGCGCGGAGGGGCGCCGCGCGCCCCGCGCCCGGGCCGGGCGCGGAGCGAGCGACGCGAAGGCCCCGGTCAGACCGGGTACACGAGCTCCTCGACCGCGCGGCCGCCGCGCGTCTCGGAGCGGCGGAACACGGAGGTCAGGTCCACCGCGCCGTGGCGCGCGCCGTGCGCGAGGGACACGAACGTGCGACCGAGCTCGGTCCTCGCGTGAGCGAGGGCCGTCGCGACGAGCCCGAGTCCCCAGGCGAGCTCCGGCGGCCGGCATCCGGGTGAGGGCCCGTCGCTCGATCGCGTCCTCGAGCGTCGCGAACGCGGCCTCGACCTCCGCGAGCTCGAACCCCGCCTCGAACCGCTCCCGCGCGATCCGCGCCGCGTGCGCGAGCAGCTCGTCGAGGTCGCGGGCCCGGACGGCCCGGGCGACCTGCCGGTAGAGGGCCTCCACCCGGCGGCGCGTCGCCTCCTCGCCGTCGCGACGGTACCGCGAGAGGAGCGCGGTCGTGCGCGCGGCGTCCTCGAGGATGGCCGGCTCGTCCTCACCCAGCAGCTCTTCGATCTTCACGGTTCGATCTCCCTTGTGCTCCGGCGGCCGATCGCCGCCGAGCGAGGGGCAATCTAGCCAACTTCCAGCCATGAGGGAAATGCATTCATGCTATCGTTGGCATAACAAAAGGGAATGGTGCCTACATGGACGTCCATGCGCTCCGGTACTTCGTCGAGGTCGCCCGCCACCAGAACTTCACCCGCGCGAGCGAGGCGCTCCACGTGACGCAGCCCGCGATCAGCAAGATGGTGCGCGCGCTCGAGGACGAGCTCGGGACGCCGCTCCTCCTGCGCGAGCGGCGGCGCGTGACGCTCACGGAGGCGGGGAGGATGGTCCTCGAGCGCGCGCAGGGGGTCCTCGACGCGATGCAGGTGATCGAGGAGGAGGTCGTCGAGATGTCGGCGCTCCGCCGCGGCCGGCTGCGCATCGGCATGCCGCCGATCGTCGGCGTGGCGTTCTTCCCGCCGCTGCTCGCCGAGTTCCACACCGCCCACCCGGGCATCGTGCTCGAGCTCCGGGAGGAGGGCTCGCACCACATCGAGGCGCTCGTCCTCGACCGCGAGCTCGACGTCGGCGCGGTCGTGCTCCCGACCGACGAGAAGGAGTTCGGGACGATCCCCTTCGTGCACGACGAGCTGCAGGCGGTGCTCCACCCGTCGCACCCGCTCGCGCGCCGCAAGTCGCTGACGCTCCGGGAGCTGGAGGGGACCCCCTTCGTCCTCTACCGGCCCGAGTTCGCGCTGCACGGCCACATCATCGACGCCTGCCGCCGGAGCGGGTTCAAGCCGCAGGTCGCGGCGGAGAGCTCGCACTGGGACTTCCTCGTGGCGCTCGTCGCCGCGAACATCGGCGTGGCGCTCCTGCCGCAGACCATCTGCCGGCAGCTCGACCCGGCGCAGGTCCGGGCCGTCTCGATGACGGCCCCGGCGATCCCGTGGGACGTCGCCCTCATCTGGCGTCGGGACCGGCACCTCCCGCCCGCGACGCGGGCCTGGATCGAGCTGGCGCGCAGGCGGCTGGCCGCCGGCGCGCCTCCGGGCAGCGCGCGCGGCGCCCGGCGGAAGGCCTGAGCGGCGGCGGCACCCCAGGGACCGCCGGCCGCCGAGGCGGCGTGTGATTCGCGGAGCCGTGCGCATGGTACGTGCACGGCGGCCTGGGCCGCCCCGGAGGACGCACATGCAGAAGCTCATCAGGAAGGTCGCCATCCTCGCGGCGCTGGCGCTCGCCGCGCCCGCCTGGGCGCAGGGCGGCGCCGCGGCCGACGCGAAGGACACGGCGACGGAGAAGAAGGCGGAGTCGAAGAAGGCAGCGCGGAAGGCCAAGCCGGGCGGGGAGACCGCGAAGGACGAGATGAAGGACGCGAAGGACACGGCGACCGCCAAGAAGGCGAAGGCGAAGAAGAAGGGGCGGAAGGCGGCCCGGAACACGAAGAAGAGCGTGAACGACGCGACGACGCCGACCGACCCGGGGACGGCGCCCCCTCGGGCGCCGTAGCCGAAGGTCGTCCGGTCGACCAGGACGAGGAGCCGTTCGAGCCCTCGAGGCGCGGGCGGCTTCGCCGTGCCCGCGCCGCGGGCGAGGCGAGGCATGCACGTGAGGCGACGGATCGTGGGGCTCGTGCTGCTCGCCGTCGCGGCGTGCAGGCCGGCCGGGTCCGGCCCGCCGACCCTCACCTGGTACGTGAACCCGGACAACGGCGGCCAGGCCCGGCTCGCCGCCCGGTGCGAGGCCGAGGCGCGCGGCCGGTGGCGGCTCCGCGTGCAGGACCTCCCGCGCGACGCGACGCAGCAGCGCGAGCAGCTCGTCCGGAGGCTCGCGGCGCGCGATCGCTCGCTGGACCTCATGAGCCTCGATCTGCCGTTCGTCCCGGAGCTCGCCGCCGCCGGGTTCCTGCGGCCCGTTCACCGAGGCGGAGGCCGGCCCCCTCGTCGACGGGGTCCTCCCCGCGCCGCTCGCGACGGCGCGGTGGCGCGGGCGGCTGTACGCGGCGCCGTTCGTGGCGAACACCCAGCTGCTCTGGTACCGGCGCTCCGTCGCCCTCCGGGCCGGGATCGATCCCGCCGCGGCTCCGGTCACGTGGGACGAGCTCGTCGCCGCCGCCGAGCGCACCCGGGCGACGGTGGAGGTCCAGGCGGGGCGGTACGAGGGCTACCTCGTGTGGATCGCGGCCCTCGTCGCCTCGGCCGGGCGGGGCGATCCTGATCGATCCCGAGGCGGGGCGCGACGCGCGTCCGGGCCTCGCGTCGCCCGCCGGCGCGCGCGCCGCCGCGGTCATCCGGCGGCTGGCCACGTCCCCCGCCGCGGATCCGGCGCTCTCGACGTCGAGCGAGGAGTCCGCCCGCGCGGCGTTCGAGGGCCCGCGCGGCGGCTTCATGGTGAACTGGTCGTACGTGCACCGGGCCGCGACCGACGCGGTCGCCGCGGGCGCCCTCGACCGCGCCGTGCTCGACGACGTCGCCTGGGCGCGCTACCCGCGCGTCGATCGGGCGCGCCCGAGCCGGCCGCCGCTCGGCGGCATCGATCTCGCCGTCGGCGCGTTCGGGCGGCACCCCGAGCTCGCGGTCGAGGCGGTGCGCTGCCTCGCGTCGCTCCGGCGGCAGGCCGAGTACATGGCGGAGACCCGCAACCCGGCGGCGCGGGCGGCCGCGTACGACGACCCCGCCGTCCGGCGCGTCTTCCCGATGGCCGACCTCGTGCGCGAGTCGATCGCCGAGGCGGCGCCGAGGCCGCTCACGCCGTTCTACGCCGACGTGAGCGCCGCGGTCGTCCGCGAGTTCCACCCGCCGGAGGCGGTCCGCCCCGACGAGACGCCCGCCGCGGCGGCGAGGCTCGTGGAGGACGTGCTCCACGACCGCGTGCTCCTCTAGGAGGTGACGCGTGCGCCGGCGCGAGACCCAGCTCGGCCTGTGGCTCGCGGCGCCGGCGCTCGCGGTGATGCTCCTCGTCGCGGCCTTCCCGGTCCTCGACGCGGTCTGGCTCTCGCTGCACGACTACCGGCTCACCGACCCGGAGAGCCGGGCGTTCGTCGGGCTGCGCAACTACCGGGTCGTGCTCTCCGACCCGCTGTGGTGGACGGACGTCGGGACCACCGTCGGGCTCACCGTCGTCTGCGTCGCGCTCGAGCTCGTCCTCGGGCTCGCGATCGCCCTCGTCATGCACCGTGCCGTCGCGGGGCGGCGGTGGATCCGCGCGGCCATCCTCGTGCCCTACGGGATCGTGACGGTCGTGTCCGCGTTCGCCTGGCGGTACGCGTTCGCGCTCGACACCGGCTTCGTGAACGGCTGGCTCGGGCTCGGCGAGTTCGCCTGGTTCGGCCACCCCGGCTCGTCGCTCGCGGCGATCGCGGCGGCGGAGGTCTGGAAGACGACCCCCTTCGTGGCGCTCCTCCTGCTCGCCGGGCTCGCGCAGGTGCCGGAGGAGGCGCTCGAGGCGGCGCGGGTCGACGGCGCGGGCCCGTGGCGGCGGCTCTTCGGGGTGACCCTGCCGGCGATGCGGAGCGCGGTCGGCGTGGCGGTGGTGTTCCGGACGCTCGACGCGTGGCGGATCTTCGACACGGTCTACGTGATGACGGGCGGCGCGCACCGGACCGAGACCGTCTCCTTCCTCGCCTACCGGCAGGTGATCGCGCGGACCGCGCTCGGGCTCGGCTCGGCGGTCTCGGTGCTCCTGTTCCTGCTCGCCGTCCTGCTCGCGGTGGGGCTGGCGCGGACGCTCCGGATCGACGTCGCGGGGAGCGCGCGGTGAGGGGGCGCCGCGCCGAGCTCGCCTGGGCGGCGGCGGGAGCGCTCGTCGTCGTCTACAGCCTGCTGCCGGTGGCCTGGATCGTCTCGCTCTCCCTCCGCACGACGGAGGACCTGCACGCGAACGTCTTCTTCCCCCGCGCGCTCACGCTCGACGCGTTCCGGACGGTGCTCGGGTCGCCGCTCTTCCGGCGCGCGCTCTGGAACTCGGTCGGGATCTCGGGGATCGCGACCGTCCTCTCGATCGCGCTCGCGGCGCCCGCCGCGTGGGCGGTCGCGCGGCTCGAGTTCCCCGGGCGCCGCCTCGTCCTCGCGACGGCGCTCGGCATCGCGACCTTCCCGGTGATCTCGATCGTCGCCCCGCTGTTCGACCTGTGGCGCCGCGTGGGCCTCTACGACACCTGGGCCGGGGTCATCCTCCCGGAGCTGTCCTTCTCGCTCCCGCTCTCGATCTGGGTGCTCGCGGCCTACTTCCGGGAGCTGCCGGTGGAGCTCGAGGAGGCGGCGGCGGTGGACGGGGTCTCCGCCGCGCGGGCCTTCCGTGAGATCACGCTGCCGCTCGCGGCGCCGGGGGTGTTCACCGCGGCCATCCTCACGTTCCTCGCCTGCTGGAACGACTTCGTCCTCGGGATCTCGCTCACGTCCACCGATCGGGCGCGGCCGGTCCCCGCGGCGCTCGCGTACTTCTCGGGCGCCTCCGAGTTCGAGCAGCCCGCGGCCGCGATCGCCGCGGCGGCCGTGCTCGTGACCCTCCCGGTGATCGCGCTCGTGCTCGTGTTCCAGCGCCGGATCGTGGCGGGGCTCACCGCGGGCGCGGTGAAGGGGTGAGCCGGGGAGCCGGGGCCGCGGGCGGGCGCTGCGCTCAGGTCGGGAGCGCGGCCGCCCCCGGCTCCTTCGCCGGCGAGGACTCGGTGTGGATGACCGGGCCGGACCGGATCACGTTCGAGCGGAGGCGCTGCCCGAGCACCTCCTCCGCGCGGCGCCCCGCCTCGAGCATCGCGCCCACGTCCACGCCGGTGGACACGCCCATCTCCTCGAGCAGCGCGACGAGGTCCTCGGTGCAGGCGTTCCCGGTGAACCCCGCGGAGTACTTCGCCGCGCCGGTCGCGGGCTGCCCGCCGATCGCGCCGAGCGAGGAGTCGACGTAGCGGACGCCCAGCTCGATCGCCGCGATCGAGTTCACGACGCCGGTGCCGCGGGTGTCGTGGAAGTGCGCGATGAGCTCGGCGCGCGGGAACTCCGCCTGGAGCGCGGCGATCCGCTCGCGGACGAGCACCGGGTTCGCCATCCCGGTCGTGTCGCCGAGCATGATCGTCTGCGCGCCCTCCTCGAGGTAGAAGCGGACGATCTTGACGACGTCGCGGAACGGGACGTCCCCGGCCACCGGGCAGCCGTAGACCGTCCCCGCGCAGCCGATGATCCGGATCCCGAGCCCGTGCGCGCGGCGCATCACGCGCGCGTGCTCGGCCATCGCCTCGGCGTGCGGCATCCTGAAGTTGAGCACGTTGTGCTTCTCGCTCGAGGAGATCATGAGGATGATCTCCTCCGCCCCGTACCCCTCCTTCTGGCAGGTCTCGAGCCGATCGAACCCCCGCTCGTTCGGCATGAGCACGACGTGCGACACGCCCGGGCGCCGCGCGATCCCGCGGAGGACCTCGACCGCGTCCGCGAACTGCGGCAGCAGCCTGGGGTTCGAGAACGACGTGACCTCGAGCTTCTTGAAGCCCGCCCCCGTGATGCGGTCGATCATCTCGATCTTCCGCTCGGTCGGGACGAGCGTCGGCATCGACTGGAGGCCGTCGCGGGCCCAGCACTCGCAGACGACGACGGACTCGGGGAGGGAGACTCGGGGGCTCGCGTGCGTCACGTGGCCTCCTGGCGGCCGGCGGCCTAGCGCGGGGGCGGGAGGTCCCCGGCGACGCCGCGGGCCGCCGCCGCGCGCGCGCCGTGGACGAGATCGGGGTGGACTCCGAACGCGATCGCGGCGGCCTCGGGGGCGGCGGAGAACAGGAGCGTGAGCCCGTCGGCGCGCTGCCGCGCGGCGAGGACGAGCTGCTCGGGATCGCGGGGCGGAGGCGGCCGCGTCTCGGCGGCGGCGTCCCGCGCCGCGGCGCGCCGGCCGGAGACGCGGGTGAACTGGCGGGCGGCCTCGTCGCGCACCGCGGGATCCTCGAGCGCCGCTCGGACGCGCTCGACGAGCCGCGGCGCGACGCCGAGCAGCACGGCGACGCACTCGAGCGGCGCGTTCTGGAGCAGCGCGAGGCCGTCGGGTACCCGGGCCGCGCGCTCGACGAGCGCGCGCACGTCCTCCTCGGTCGCGTGGGACGGGTGCGCGGCGCGGCGGCGCGGCGACGGCGGCTCGATCGATGGGGTCTCGCGCATGGCCACTCCGGAGCGGCGAACCATGCCATTGCCCGGGGCTCGCGTACAGTACCCGGCGGGAGAAAATCGCCTGGCTGCTCGGCACGTTGCGACGACGCGCTGCGACACGCGGATGGCGCGCTGCGGCACGCGGTCGCTGCTCGGCTTCCCCTTCCGGGCCGACCGCGCGCTCCCGGCCTCAGCGCCGGGGCTCGTACGCCTTGCCGGGCGTGCCGCCGAGCGCGAGGACGGTGGCGCCCTGCGGGCCGGGCGAGGATCTTCCGGCGCCGCCCGGGCGGGACGCGGACGAGCACTCCCGGCTCGAGCGCGAACCGGTCCTCGCCGCAGACGAGGGTCGCCGTCCCGCGCAGCAGCGCGTACACCTCCTCCTGCCCGTCCTTCGCGTGGTCGTGCTCGGGGTGCCCGGTGCAGCCCGCGTCGAGGTCCAGGACGTTCATGCCCCACGCGGTGACGCCCAGCGCCTTTGCCGCAGTGCGGAAGCGGATTCCGGGGATCGCCTTCGGCCCAGCGTAGTACTCCAGATCCTCGACCCGCTTCAGCGTGACCTCGTCCATGCGGCCTCCCGGCAGAGAGCTCGAGCCCCGGCGGGCCCGGCCTCAGGAGTTGAATCTGGCCTGGAAGATCGTCATCAGCAGCCCCACGAGAATCCCGGAGGCAGCGAACACCGGCGGCGTCAGGAGCGCGGTGATGAGGAGGCGCACCCACCGAGGCCGCGTCGAGCGACCGGCCCAGAGGAGCCGGTGGATCCCCGAGCCGGAGACGACGACTCCGCCGATGTAGACGAGGACGCCGAGGGCGCGCAGCGCCGGACCTGCTCCCGGGCCGAGCGCGAGGACGTTCGCGAACGCGGAGACGACGAGCCCGAGCAGCACGAGCCCGATGCCTGGCGCCCACCGTCGGTCGGGTCCTTCGAGCTCCTCGGGTCCTTCGAGCGGATCCATGCCGGACAGGAGACCGCGGTCGCGGCCTGCTGTAAAGCGAGGTGCCCCGGGGCGCCTACTTCCGGGCGATCAGCGCCTGCAGCGCCTTCCGGTCGGGGGCGAGGAGCTCCTGGATGCGCGCCTTGTTCACGTCCGCGACGATGATCGCCCCGACCTCCTGGACGACGGAGCCGAACAGGCCCTCCGCCTTCATGCCCTCCGACTGCCGCTGGTTGTCCTCGGTCGGGGTCACGTAGTGCGCGGAGTCCACCTTGTACCGGTGGAACAGGAACAGCTGCACGAGCGTCATGAGCCGCTTCTTCCGCAGCCCGAGGTCGAAGTTGTTCTGATCGCGGACCGAGAGGATGCTCCGCCCGCGGCGGTCCTGGATGCTCGCGAAGATGACGTTGAGCTTCTTCTCCCCGTCCGCCGAGAACAGCGCGAGCTCGAGCAGGTCGGACCCGGCCGTGTGCGGCTTCAGGGAGACGCGCAGCTTGCCGGGGAGGCCGTGCTGCTGGCGCCAGAGGTCGAGCCACTCCTCGAGCAGCTTGGGCGGCACCTCGGTCTGGACGAGGTGCTGGTGCTGCGTCGAGCCCTGGCCCATCGCCTTGGTGGTGGACGTGCGACCCGAGATCGACATGAGCGCGGCGTCCGCGCGCGGGCCGCCGACGAGCGTCTGCGGCGTCCGGTAGCCCGACTCGAGGAGGCGGAACTTCCGCTGGAGCCGGGCGAGGGCGAGCATCCCGTCCTGGCGGAGCGCGGTCGCGAACTCCTCCGACGCGAGCCCGTCGATCTGGTGGCCGCCGTAGGTGATGAAGTTGAAGACGAACCCGAGCGTCCCGAGCTCCTCCGGGAACCTCCGCATCTGGTCGTCGTTCATCCCGGTGGTGTCCCAGTTGAACGACGGCGAGAGGTTGTAGGCGAGCATCTTGTCCGGGTACACGGCGTGGATCGCGTCCGCGAACTTCTTCGCGTCGTGCAGGTCGGCGGTCTTCGTCTCCATCCAGAGCAGGTCCGCGAACGGCGCCGCGGCGAGCGACTTGGCGATCGCGTAGTCGATGCCGCCGCGCACCTGGTAGTAGCCGTCGGGCGTCTTCGCGTGCTCGCAGTCCCAGGGCACGTGGACCCCGAGCGCCCGCGCCTTCTCCCGCGCCTGGTAGAGCGGCGCGCGCGCCGCGAACGCGAGCCACTGGTCCTTCTTCATCGAGAGCTGCTCGCCCTCGTTCTCGCGGAAGGCGATGACGTTGCCGACCGCCTCGGCGTACGTGCAGACCCCCGCCTCGTGCTGCCAGGCGTCGACGAGCTTGTCGAAGACCTTGTCGAGCGCCACGTCCACGCTCGCGATCGCGCCCTTCTGGCGGTCCGCGGCGGCGGCGGCGATCGCCTTGTCGAACCCGCGGCGCTCGAGCCACGCGTCGGCGGCGGCGTACTCCTCCTCGCACATCCCGTAGAGCTCGTGGCCGCTCAGCTCCTCGAGCCCGGCGCGCTGGAACTGCCGGAGGATCGCGAGGAAGGCCGCCTTGAACGTCGGCAGGGACAGGTGCGTCGCGCCGAGGATGAAGGGCTGGTCGCGGTCGTCGCCCCGGCCGTCGAGGAGCGTGGCCGACTCCGCGTCCGTGCGGGCGACCACGATCCCGGGGACGCCCATGATGTCGAGCTGGAACCGGGCCGCCGAGAGGCGCTTCAGCTGCTCGTCCTCGGAGACGAGCACCTTCCCGCCCTGGTGCCCGCACTTCTTCACGCCTGGCTTCTGGTCCTCGATGTGGTAGCCCGGGACCCCGATCTCCACGAACCGGCGGATCAGGTTCCGGACGTGCGCGTCGCCGCCGTGCCCGGTGTCCGCGTCGGCGATGATGAAGGGCCGGTAGTCCACCTCCGGCGTCGCCTTGCGCTGGGCCTCGGTCATCCGCGCTCGCGCGTGGAGCTGGTTCTTGTCGGCGGTGAGCAGCGCCCGGACGATCGGCGCCGCCTCGTCGGGGACCTGGCTCAGCGGATAGCTCGCGAGATCGGGGCCGGGGTCCTCGTGCGCGGAGCCCTTCGCGGAGGTCGCCCAGCCGCCGAGGTAGATGCCCTCGATCCCCATCCGCTTCATCGCCACCGCCTGACCGGGCGAGTAGGGGCCGAACGTGGTGATCGATCGCTTCTGCTCGAAGAGCTGGCGGAGCCGCGAGTAGAACGCCTCGGCCGCGCCGCGCGCGACCGAGTACTCCGGCCGGATGGTGCCGCGCTGCTCGACGACCTCGCGCGCGGAGTAGACCCGCTTGATTCCCTTGAAGCGGGGGCTGGCGAACCAGCCGCGAACCTCCTCGACCTCCTTCTCGAAATCCATCGTCCTCTCCCTCCGGCGGATGGGTCTCGCTGGGGCGCGCGTGGCGCTTCGGCGAGCAGCTGCGGCCGAACCGCGCATTTCTCTATCGGAGGGGCGTCCTCGCCGCATCGCGTCGAAGCGAACCCGGACGGGTATGGGCGCGCCGCCGCGGAGAGCCACGAAACGTCGGCCGCGGCCACCCTTGCGGATGGCCGCGGCCGGTCTTCACGAAAGCTGGCGAGAGCTGGCTACTTCTGGAGCGGGCCGCCGAGGCCGTAGATGAGCTGCGAAGCCGACGGCGAGTAGATCTTCTGGTTCGACGACGCATTCCAGCCCATCATCGCGAAGCGCAGCACGAACGGGTTGTAGCCGAGGGCCACGAGCCCGCCCAGCGCCATGGACGCGGTGTGGCCCGTGTGGCAGATGATGACGATCGGCGTGCCATCGGTCGGGAGCCGCATGAGGTTCTCGGCCTGGAAGAGCACGTCGAGCGGGATGTTCACGGCGCCGGGGACGTGCCCGTTGGCGTAGTCCGCGGGCGGCCGCGTGTCGAGGAGGAACTGCGGCGTGCCCGCGTCGATCCGCGCCTTGAGATCCTGCGCAAAGATCGTCCGGGCGCCCTTGGTCGCGGCGAAGAAGTCGGCGAGCTTTCCGGCGGAGTACGCGTAGATCCCGGGCGGGATCTGGAGCGGGTTCCCGGGAGCGATCTGCGACGCGTACTCGCCGGCCCCTTCCTCCTGCGCCACGGCGGGAGCTGCGAGGGCAACGGCTGCGAGCACGGCAACGAGCTTCGTCATCATCATGGTCCCTCCTTGGGGGTTGAGCTCATCTGAGCGTCACTGACCGTTGAATTTCTAGGAACACACGGGTGCGGCCGATTGTCGCATGCCAAGCCATGGATACTTTGAGTGAATTCGACCCTGCGTTAATTGTGACGAATCGTCTCACCTCGGAGCCACGCCTTCGGGGGTGACGGTGAGTGTCAACACGGCCACTCATGGTGGACGACCGAGGCTGACGGAGGTGGCCACTTGGCGTGCGACCAACGACCACGTCGGCGACGGTGAAATTGCAGGCCTTTTCACTATGCGTGCAGAATCTTGTTGCCCTCGGCGATTCGGTTGTGTCCACTCGCGGTGCTTGTTGCCGCACCAGTTCGAGCTACTCAAGAGTGGTCGAGCGGATCCCATCCACCAAAGGACTGAGCATGTACAGGCAGCCATTCCTCGGAGCTCTCGTCACTGCTTTTGCGCTGTGCGCCTGCAGCTCGGAGGGCGAGTCGCGTGTCGAATCCGGCCGCTCCTCCGCCGCCGCCGTGCCCGCGGGGACGTACGCGGGCAAGGTCTACGCGGCGGGCGTGGGCGGTCACATGGCGGTCGTGAGCCTCTCGATCGACCCGGCCAGCCCGACCCCGCTGGCGATCTCGAAGCTGGAGCGGATCCGCCTCGGCGCCTCGCAGGACTACGGCTTCCACGACGTCCGGATCGACCGGACGCGCGGCCGTGCCGGGAAGCTCTTCTGGTCGACGATCAACGCGGACTCGGCGGGCGGCTACCGCTACGGCCGCGTCGACCTCGCCTCGGGCCGCGTCGACTGCGAGGTGAGCATCCCGCTGCCGGCCGGGTCGGCGGCGCCGGGCTACTGCGGCTCGGGCCAGAGCGCGGACAAGTACCTGCCGGTGTGGATGGGGACTCGGGGCTTCGTCGACGTCATCGACAAGGACACCTGCGTGCTCGAGAAGCGGGTCTACCTGGACCAGATCGCCGGGATGCCTCCCTACTGGATGATGGCGCACGGGACCAACACGAAGGACTTCAGCACCATGACCGTCGCGCTGAACCTGCTCGACTCGGCGGGCGTGGCGCTGAACCAGGGGATGCTCGTGAACCTGGACATGGCGAGCCTGCTCGCCGGCGCGCCGGTCATCACCGCGATCGGCCCGGCGGTCCAGGGTCCGGCGAAGACGACCTTCTTCCGGCAGGAGTGGACGCCGGACCGGAGCACGCTCGTCCAGGGCGGCAAGGCGGCGTTCTACCGGTTCGACGCGAACCTGACCGAGCAGTGCCGGCGCCAGCTCCCCCTCGAGAACGGGCACCAGACCGAGACCCACGACCTCGCGCTCGTCCCGAACAGCGACTACGCCGTGATGCAGCAGCGGCGCTGGGTCGACTACGGGCTCTCCGTCCCCGTGCTCGACGGTCAGCTCCAGCTCGTCAAGGTCAGCACGTGCGAGACGATCGGGAACCCGGTCTCGATGTGCGTCGCGTGCCACAACAAGAACGGGATGATCAAGGAAGCCCCGGGGCTCGACAGCAAGTACGTCTCCTGCGGCCTCGAATCGACCTGGTAGCGGGGAGCCGACGCTGCCCCGGGGTGGACGATCGCCCCCGGGCAGCGTCACCGTGAGTGAGACCGGGTCCCGCATCCGGTCGATGGCGCGGACGCGACGTGCCTGCTTCGCTCGACGGATACACACACGCTCGCGGTAATGTTGGCTACGCGTGAAATGTAGGCGGTCCGCTTCATTGACTGGCCTCTGCGGCAACTGTATCTGGAAGGGACATATCGCCACGCAGTCCACGGTCCGCGGGCGAAGGACATCCGCGGTCGAACAGAGGGAGACACGAATGCGTACCCAGCTCTTCGCTGCAGCGCTCGCGGCTTTCACGATGGCACTGCCCGTCCACGCGGAGGACTTCCGGGTCATCGGGACCGACGCGCTCGCCGCCAAGATGTCCGGACCCGCGGCGAGCTGGGACTTCACGCTCGTCGACGCCCGCACGCAGGTCGAGTTCTCCGAGTCGCACATCCCGGGCGCGGTGCTCGTCCCCGCGCGCGTCGTGACGGCGAAGCTGCCCGCGGTCGTCAAGGAGAAGAGCCGGATGGTCGTCTTCTACTGCAACGGCCCGAACTGCACGAAGACGGTGAAGGCCGCCAAGGCCGCCGCGGTTGCGGGCTACACGAACATCGTGGAGTACAAGGAAGGGCTCCCGGGCTGGGGAAAGTCGGGCCGCCCGACCGCCGGAAAGCCGATGCGATCCGTCGAGGTGGCGTCCCTCACCCCCGCGGCGCTGAAGGAGGCCGTCGCCTCGAAGACCCCACCCTTCCTGATGGACATCCGTGACCCGGAGGAGTTCGCGAGCTTCCGGATCGCGGGCGCGGTGAGCATGCCCGTCGACGAGATCGAGGCACGGCTGAAGGAGGTCGCGCCCGGGCGCACCATCGTGCTCCTCGACCACGCGGGCCACCAGGCGCCGGTCGCGGGCCGCCTCCTCGCCCACCTCGGCCGCAAGGACGTGAAGCGGCTCGACGGCGGCATCCTCCGCTGGCAGTCGGACGGGATGCAGGTCTCGAAGTAAGGGAGCGACCCATGCGGCTCACGGTCGGCAGGCGCGTCGGGCTCACCTTCGCGGGCGTCCTGCTCGCCGTGGGCGCGCTCGGGGTCTACGGGTTCGTCTCGAACCAGCTCACCGCGAACCGGCTCGGGGAGACGGTCCCGGCGGCGATGGACTGCGCCGTGGCGGCGGGCGAGATGGAGCTCTTCGCCCGCGGCGCGGCGCAGGTCTTCGTCGGCCAGGCCGCGGCCGGCACCTCGGATCTCGCGGCGGTCGCCGAGTCGCGCGAGGGCTTCGATCGCGCCGTGGCCCGGCTCGAGCGCGCGACGACGACCCCCGAGGAGGCGGCGCAGGCGAAGCAGATCTTCGCCGAGCTGCTCGACAAGGGCGAGGGCATGGTGCGCTCCACCGCCAATCAGGAGTGGCTCGAGGCCGGCGAGCGGTCGAAGGCGTTCAAGGCCGCCGCGGTGTCGCTGTCCGCGAAGCTCGAGCGCCTCCGGGCCGACCAGGTGTCGGCCGTCAAGCGAAGCCTCGCCGAGACGCGAACGACGCTCGCCGCCCGCGGCGCGGCGTTCGCGGGCGGCTTCGCGGCGACGCTGCTCCTCGGCGCCTTCCTCGCGTACCGGCTGCTCCGCCGGGTGGTGGCGCCCATCGTGGACCTCTCGACGGTCGCCCGGCGGATCGCCGAGGGCGATCTCACGCAGGAGGTCGCGGTGCGGGGCGGCGACGAGATCGCCGATCTGCAGGAGGCGATGCAGGCGATGGGTCGGAATCTCTCTCGCGTCCTCGGGGAGGTGCAGTCGGGTGCCGAGGCCCTCCTCGGCGCGGCGAGCCAGGTGTCCGCGACGTCGCAGGGGGTCTCGCAGGGCACCGGAGAGCAGGCCGCGTCGGTGCAGGAGACGACCGCGAGCCTCGAGGAGATGAGCGCGTCCATCACCCAGAACGCGGAGAACAGCCAGGCCACCGAGCAGATCGCGACGGACGGGTCGCGCGACGCGGACGAGAGCGGGAAGGCGGTGCGCGCGACGCTCGATGCGATGCGCCGGATCACCGAGCGGATCACGGTGGTCGAGGAGATCGCCTACCAGACGAACCTGCTCGCGCTGAACGCCGCCATCGAGGCGGCGCGCGCCGGCGACCACGGCCGGGGGTTCGCGGTCGTCGCCGCCGAGGTGCGGAAGCTCGCGGAGGGGGCGCAGAAGGCCGCAAAGGAGATCGGGGGGCTCGCCGGGTCGAGCCTCGGGGCGGCGGAGCGCTCCGGCGAGATGATCGCGCGGCTCGTGCCCACCATCCGGAAGACCGCCGCGCTGGTGCAGGAGGTGGCCGCGGCCTCGCGCGAGCAGACCGCGGGCGTCGCCCAGATCAACCGCGCGATGTCGACGGTGGACCGGGTGACCCAGCGGAACGCCTCCGCCGCCGAGGAGCTCGCGGCCACCGCGGTGGAGATGACGAGCAGGGCGGAGGCGCTCCGCGAGCTCGTCGCGTTCTTCAAGACCGACGAGCGACACGCCGCCGGGCTCCCCCGCGGTCCGGGGCCGTCGCCCCCGGGGAGCCCGCGGCGCGACTCGCACCGGCGCCGCCGCAGCTCGAAGGGCAGCCCCGCACGACGGGCCGGGTGGCGGTCTCGGGCGGGTGACCTCTAACGCGAACGGGGCCGGGTCTCCCCGGCCCCGCGCGTTCCCGGCTCCGGCGCCTGCTACTTCTGCTCGCCCTTCCGCTCGGCGATCTCCTTCTCGAGCTGCACGAGCTCACCGCTCCTGGGGGCCTCGCCCTCCTTCTTCTCCTCGCCCGGCTTCCCGGTGAAGTGCGCCTCGCCGGTCGCGAAGTGGCCGGGCTGGATCGTCGCGGCGAGCTCGGTCGCGCCCTGCTTCACGCCGCCCGTGACCTTCTTCGCGATCGCGTAGGCGAACAGCGCGAAGCCGACGAAGGGGAGGAACATCAGGAAGAGCGCGCCGAGGAGGGGGACGATGACGAAGAGCGCGAGGAAGGGGACCTTCACGTAGCTCGCGCCGTCCGGCGCCTTCAGCCGGCCGCCCTCGGCGGAGACGGCCTCCACCTCCCAGCTCCGCGTGTTCCAGTAGTAGCCGCTGGCGACCTTCATCCCACCCGTGTACTTGGCCATGACGTCCCTCCTCCGTTCCCGTCCGTGTTCGTGTCCGTGTCGTGCTGCGACTGCGAGTGCTCAGGCGTTCCGGCGGCGGCGGATCTCCTCCTCGAGCGCGTCGAGCGCGTCGCCCGAGCGCGTCGGGAGCCACCGCTCGACCCGCGCGTTCGCGTGGGGCCTGCCGGTGAAGTGCGCCTCGCCGGGGTGCCAGCCGGGGGTCACGGTCGCGGCGAGGTCGGTCGCGGACCGGTGGAAGACGCCGGCCACCATCGAGGCGATCGCGTGGAGCGTGACGACGATGCCGATGACCGGGAGGAAGACGACGAACGCGGCGCCGAGGACGGGGGCGAGCGTCACCGCGAGGGCGGTGGGGACGCGCATCCAGCGCCCGCGTCCCGCCGGGAGGCGGTCGCCGTCGTGCGCGACGGGGGCGACGTGCCAGCTCGCTGCGTCGAGGTAGTACCCGCTCAGGACTGCGCATCCGCTCTCGTAGGTCGTCGTCATGTTCGTTCCCCTTTCTCGATCAGGAATGTCTCGCATCCCGCAACGCGCCGAAATTGGGACGAATCCCCAGTCCGGCGGGAATGAGTCCGGAGTCCGGCTCGGGAGAGTTCCCGATGTGGCGGGGCGTCGCACAGCGGATCCCTCCTCCTCCCTCGCCCCCCGGCACTGGCCACCTGCCCCGGCGGGGGGCGGGTGCGTAACCTCCAGACGTGAGCCGAGCCAAGAGCCCAGAAGAAGGGGCGCGCGCGATGGCGGTGCGCTGGGGGGGAGGCGGCGATCGCCCGGACCCAGGCGGATAGAGCGCGCGCCCGTGCGCTTAGCGCCGATCCGGGGTAGGCGGGTCCATGAGGGAGTCGATGCATGGGCGAAGGCGGACAAGTTCGCCCGCGGGCTGTTCCGGACGAGGGTTCTTCGCCGAGCGGGGACCCGTCGCGTGCGCGCCAGGCCCTTGACCGCACGCCCGTGGTCGCCATCGGGGCGAGCGCAGGTGGCCTGGAGGCGCTGAAGCGGCTCCTCGGCGCCCTACCCCCGGGCGCGAACCTCGCGGCCGTCGTCGTGCAGCACCTCTCCCCCTCGCATGAGAGCCTGCTCGCTTCCGCCCTGCATGCGGCGTCTCCGCTCTCGGTCGTCGAGGCGCAGGACGGGATGCCGATCACGGCCGGGCAGATCCACGTCATCCCGCCGAACACCTCGCTGACGATCGAGGGCGGTCGCCTGCGGTTGCGCCCGCGGGTCACCTCGGACAGGCCGCCGATGCCGGTCGACACGCTGATGCGGTCGCTCGCGGCGGAGCGCAAGGCGGAATCCGTCGGCGTGGTCCTGTCGGGCACGGGCTCCGACGGGACGGAAGGGCTCAGGGCGATCCGCACGGCGGGCGGCAGGACGTACGCGCAGGAGCCGTCCACGGCCGTGCACGACGGGATGCCCCGGAGCGCGATCTCGGCGGATGTCGTCGATCTGATCCTGCCGCCGGAGGGGATCGCCGCGGACCTCGCCGCGATCGCCCGGGGCGCGCCGATGCCCTCGGACGGAGTGCTGGCGGGCGCCGAGAGCGCCGCCGGCGGCGAGGAGGCGGCGTTCCGGCAGATGGTGCAACTCCTGAGGGTACGGACCGGGGTGGACGTCTCGCGCTACAAGCCGACGACGCTCCGGCGCCGGGTCGCGCGCCGCATCGCGCTCGTGCGCGCACATTCGCAGGAGGAGTACCTCGGCCGCCTGCGGGCGGATCCGGCGGAGCTGACGGCCCTCCACGACGACCTGTTCATCCACGTCACGAGCTTCTTCCGCGATCCGGAGGTCTTCGCTGCGCTGCACGCGGAGGTCTTCCCCGCGCTGCTGAGCGGCCGCGACGCGGACGCGCCCCTGAGGATCTGGGTCCCGGGCTGCTCCACGGGGGAGGAGGCATACACCCTCGCGATCTCCGTGCTCGAGTTCCTGGAGGCCCGGCAGAGCGACGTCCGGCTCCAGGTGTTCGGGACGGACATCAGCGAGCGGGCGATCCGCGGGGCGCGGGGCGCGGAGTTCCCGCCCGACATCGAGGAGCACGTCTCGAAGGACCGCCTGCGGCGCTTCTTCGAGCCAACGCCGAAGGGCTACCGGATCGCGCGCTCCGTTCGCGACGCGTGCGTCTTCGTGCGCCATGACGTCACGGTGGATCCTCCCTTCTCGCGGATCGACCTCCTCTCCTGCCGCAACGTCCTCATCTTCTTCGAGGCCGCGCTGCAGAAGCACGTCGTCCCCCTGTTCCACTACGCCCTGAACGATCCCGGGTTCCTGGTCCTGGGCCGGACGGAGACGCTGTCCGGGTTCGGGGAGCTCTTCACGGTCCTCGACCAGCACCACAAGATCTACTCGCGCGCCCCGGGCGTCGGGCGCGCGCGCGCCGGCTCGCCGCGCCTCGCGGGCGCCGCCGAGCGCAGCCTGTCGCCGGCCGCCCAGAGGCTCCTTGGCGTGCAGGACGTGCACCGCGCGCTGGACGAGCTGCTCCTGTCCCGGTACGTGCCTGCGGCGATCCTCGTGAACGACTCGCTCGAGATCGTGCAGGTCCGGGGCAAGACGGGGCCGTTCCTCGAGCCTGCGCCGGGAATCGCGAGCCTCAGCCTGCTGAAGATGGCGCGCGACGGGCTCGCGGCGGACGTCACGCAGCTCGTGCAGCGCGCGTGGGCGGAGGGCGGTCCGGTCCGCAAGGAGGGGATCCGGATCGGGGACGACGGAGGGGTCTCTTGGGTCGACCTGGAGGTCGCGCCCTTCGAGTCGCCGTCCCTCGCCGGGCGCCACTACGTCGTGGTGTTCAGGGAGCGCGGCGCGCCGATCGAGGTGGCGCGTGTCGCGGCGGACGGCGCGGTCGCGGACGAAGATCCGCTCTCGGGGCAGCTCCGCGAGGAGCTCGCGGCGAGCAGGGCGTACGTCAGCTCCGTCATCGAGCAGCACGCCGTCACGAACCAGGCGCTCGCGGAGTCGAACGAGGAGCTCCACGCGACCAACGAGGAGCTCCAGTCCGCCAACGAGGAGCTCGAGACGGCGAAGGAGGAGCTGCAGTCGATGAACGAGGAGCTCACCACCGTCAATGACGAGCTGCAGGCGCGCTACCAGGAGGTGCACGACCTGAGCAACGACCTCCAGAACCTCGTGACCAGCGCCGACATCCCGATCGTGATCGTCAGCCGGGAACGAAAGGTGAGGCGCTTCACCCCCAGGGCTCGGATGGCGTTCAACCTCATCCCGGGCGACGTGGGACGCGCGATCGTGGAGATCAGGCCGAACGTCGAGGCCCCCGAGCTGGACGCCTGGATCGCGGAGGTCATCGAGCGCACGGCGGTGAAGGAGGTCGAGGTCCGGGACCGCGCCGGGCGCTGGCAGCGCCTGCAGATCCGCCCCTACCAGACCGTGGACAACCGCATCGACGGCGCGGTCGTCTCGCTCGTCGACATCCACGCGCTGAAGACGGCGCTCTCCGAGTCGGGCCGCGCCCGCGACTTCGCGGCGGCGACGCTCGAGACGGTGCCGGTTCCCGTCGTGGTCCTGGACGCCGGGCTCCGCATCACCTCGGCGAACGACGCCTTCTACCGCGTGTTCCGGGCGTCCACGGCGGCGACGAGGGGCAAGCCGCTCGGCGAGCTTCCCCATGGCCCGTGGCGGAGCGCCGAGCTCGCCCGGGACCTCGCCCGCGCGCTCGAGCAGGGCGTCGCGTTCCAGGACCTCGAGCTCGAGTGCGAGCTCCCGGAAGCGGGACACCGGACCATGCTCCTGAGCGGACGCGTGATCCCCGCGGTGGCGGAAGGCGCAGCCCCCTCGATCGTACTCGCCGTCCACGACGTCACCGAGCGCCGCCGCATCGAGGAGGAGCGCGCGCGTGCCCGGACCGAGGAGGCGCAGCGGTTCCTCAACGAGGCAGGGGCCGCCATGCTCCCGCAGTCGCTCGACTACCAGGCGACGCTCGCGGCGCTCGCCCACCTGGTCGTCCCGCGCCTCGCCGACTGGTGCGTCGTCGATCTGACCGAGGCCGACGGCATCATCCGGCAAGCGGCGGCCGCCCACCTCGACCCCGTCAAGGAGGCGTCGATCCGCGACCTGCGAAGGCGGTTCCCGCCGGAGGCCGAGCCGGGGCGAGGCGTTGCCTGGGTGATCCGCGAGGGCAAGACGGTGTTCCACCCGGACGTGAAGGACGTGTCGTGGGTGGCCGGCGCGCTCGGCGCCGAGCACCCCGAGCTCCTCCGCGAGCTCGGGGCGCGCTCGTACATCTCGGTGCCGCTGCGCGGACGCAAGGGGATCATCGGGGCCATGTCGCTCGTACGCGGGCTCCCGGGGAGGCGCTACGGGCCGGAGGACGTCGTCGTGGCGGAGGGGCTCGGCCAGCGCGCGGGCCTCGCGGTCGAGAACGCGCGCCTCTACCTCGCCTCGCGCGAGGCGATCGTCGCGCGCGACGACTTCCTCGCGATCGCCGCCCACGAGCTCCGGACCCCGCTGTCGACCCTGAGCCTCCAGCTCCAGATGCTCGCCGTGACCCCGGGAGCGGAGCGAACCGCGGCTGTCGTGGATCAGAAGCTCGAGCGCGCACTCAGGCAGACGCGCCGGCTCGCGGGGCTGATCGACAGCCTGCTCGAGGTCTCCCGGATCACCGCGGGGAGGCTCACGCTCCACCGCGAGCCGAGCGACCTCTCCGCGATCGTGCGCGACGTCGCCCAGCGCTTGCACGGGGTCGCGGAGGCCGCGGGCTGCGAGGTGTCCGTGCACGCGGAGGACTCCGTCACGGGGTCGTGGGATCCGCTCCGGCTGGACGAGGTGGTGAGCAACCTCCTGCAGAACGCGATCCGCTACGCGCCGGGCGGGCCCATCGAGCTGTCGGTCGAGCCCGACGGGCAGCAGGTCCGGCTCGTGGTTCGCGATCACGGCCCCGGCATCCCGCAGAACCTGCGAGCGCGAGTGTTCGACCGGTTCGAGAAGGGGGAGGGGCGCTCCCAGGAGGGGCTCGGGCTCGGCCTCTACATCACCCGGCAGGTCGTCGACGCGCACGGGGGGATCATCGAGATCGAGAGCGAGCCCGGAGAGGGGACGACCTTCATCGTCTTGCTCCCGCGCGGTCCGGAGCTCGCGGGAGACGCGCCGCCGTGACCGTGATGGTCATCGAGGACGACGCGGATCTCCGCGAGGCGATCACCGAGATCCTGGAGGAGGATCTGTTCCGCGTGGTCCCGGCGTCCAACGGGGCGGAGGCCCTCGCGATCCTCGACGCCTCCCCGCAGCTCCCCGGGATGATCCTGCTCGACCTCATGATGCCCGTGATGAGCGGAGTCCAGTTCCGCGCCGCCCAGCGCTCGAACCCGAGGCTGGCCTCGATCCCGGTGGTGGTGATGTCGGCGGTCACCGGGGGCGACGCGAAGGCCTCGGCGCTCGAGCCCGACGCGTTCCTCCCCAAGCCGACCGAGCGCGCGCACATGCTGGCGATCGTGCGCAGGTACTGCAGGCGCGATCCCGACGGCAGCGCGCCGCCCGAGCGCGCGTGACGCGGGGCCGGTCCGTTCGCGCGATCGGCGCGATCGGCGCGAGGCCAGCGCTCCGGGGCCTCACGGCTGGCGCCCGGGCTCCCCGCGGAAGAACGCGTCGAGGTCGGCGTACGACGTCAGCCCCGCGAACGCGCCGAAGCGCCCGTCGCGGACCACCTCGGCCGCGGCGCGCTGGAACGCGGTCCAGGCGACGCGCGCGAGCGTCGAGCCGACGCTCACCCGCCGGACCCCGAGCGCGGCCAGCTCCGCGAGGCTCGGCGCGGCGTCGGACGAGGCGAGGACGTTCACGGGCTTCGGCGCGACCGCCGCGACCACGGCGGAGATCTGCTCGCGCGTCCGCAGCCCGGGGGCGTAGAGGCACCCGGCGCCGGCGTCGGCGTACGCGCGCAGGCGCCGGATGGTCTCGTCGAGGTCGGGGCGCCCGACGATGAAGCCCTCGCTGCGCCCGGTGAGGAGGACGTCGGCGCCGGCCTCGTCGATCGCGCGCCGTGCCGCCCGGAGGCGCGCGACCGCCACCTCGAGGGGGAAGAGCGGCTCGGCCGCGTTCCCCGTCGCGTCCTCGATCGACAGCCCCGCCACGCCGGCCTCGACGCAGCGCCGGACGTTCCGCGCGACGCCGTCCGGCTCGGAGGCGTAGCCCGCCTGGAAGTCCGCGTTCACGGGGAGCGAGGTCGCGCGCGCGATCTCGCGGACGTTCTCGAGCACGTCCTCGAGGGGAACCGCGGAGTCCGCGAGCCCGCGCGAGAACGCGAGCCCTGCGCTCGTCGTCGCGAGCGCCCGGGCGCCGACGTGCTCGAGCCAGCGCGCGCTGCCCGCGTCCCAGGGGTTCGGGATGACGAAGCACCCGCGCTCGTGGAGCGCGCGGAACGCGCGCCGCCTCTCGTCGATGCTCGTCGTCGGCGCCATGGCTCCCTCCGGGGACGTCCCGTCTCATATCCGAGTACGTCAGGCGCCGCACCCGCCCGTGCCGGCCCGGGGCGTGGCCCCGGACCGGCGCTCGATCGGACCGAGCGTCACCGTCACCGCGCACGCGGCCTGGAGGGTTCGGTGGATCTTGCACCGCTCGGTGGCTGCGAGCAGCTCCGCGCGCCCGGTCTCGTCGAGGGGAGGGCCCCCGACGCCGATCCGCACGCGGATCCGCGCCAGCCTGCTCTCGTCGGGCGTGGAGTCGGCCTCCGCCTGGATCACGAACCCGTCCGGCGCGAGCGCGCGCTCTCGCAGGAACTGCCGGACGTAGTGGCCGATGCAGCCGCACAGCGCGGCGAGCAGGGTGTCGCCGGGGTTCGCGCCGGCGCCGGGTGGTCCGAGGACGAACCCGTAGCCGCGGCTCGTCGCGTGGTACGTCGCCTCGCCCCTGTTCTCGACCGTGACCGTGTACATGAAGGCTCCTCTCGTGCGCGGCGAAGGCCGCAGCGTGGACCGGAGCATGCGCCGCGCGGCGCGAGGGGCACAGACACAGCCGTTCACTTGGAGGAGGGTGACAGTCGTCGACGGGCCTGACTGTGCCCCTGCGCAGCGGCCCGAGCTGTATCTGTACTGGCGCCCGGGCGCGCGCGGTATCCTCGACGGCCATGGCCTCCACCGATCGCCGCGGGCCTCGAGGCGCCCTCCTCTACGAGCGGGTCGCCGCGCAGCTTGCCGACCTCGTCGCGCGCGGGACGTACGGGCCCGGCGACCGGATCCCCTCGATCCGGGCGCTCAGCCGGCAGCTGCGGGTGAGCGTCAACACGGTGATGGAGGCGTACGCGCAGCTCGAGAACCGCCACATCATCGAGGCGCGCCCGCAGTCCGGCTACTACGTCACGTGCGCGCTCGCCGAGCCGGAGGAGAGGGTCGAGGAGCGCCGGGCGAGGAAGGAGCTGGCCGCGATCCCGGTGGCGCTCGGCCGCGGTCCGCTCGAGGTCATGCGGACGCTCGCCGATCCCGGCCTCGTCCCGCTCGGACGCGGGATCCCGAACTCCGAGCTGCTCCCCGTCGGCAAGCTGAGCCGCATGCTCGCCTCGGAGGCGCGCCGGTTCCCGCTCGAGAGCGTGTCCTACTCCGGCGCGAAGGGGCTGAAGCGGCTGCGGACGCAGATCGCGAAGCGCTCCCTCGCCGCCGGGTGCCGCCTCGCGCCGGAGGACCTCGTGGTCACCTCGGGGTGCGTCGAGGCGGTGACGCTCGCGCTCCAGGCCACCTGCCGCCCGGGCGACACCGTCGCGATCGGCTCGCCCGTCTACTACACGTTCCTCAACTCCATCCAGTGGCTCGGGCTCAAGGTGCTCGAGATCCCCTCGACCCCGCGCGAGGGGATGAGCCTCGAGGTGCTCGGGTACGCGCTCCGGCACAACCCCGTCCACGCCTGCCTCGTCATCTCCAACTTCAACAACCCGCTCGGCAGCCTGATGCCGGACGAGCGGAAGGCGGAGCTCGTCGCGCTGCTGCGCCGGCACGACATCCCGCTCATCGAGGACGACGTGTACGGCAATCTCTGCTCGGGGCCGCGCCGCCCGAGCGCGGCGAAGGCGTACGACGAGGCGGGCCTCGTCCTGTACTGCTCGTCCTTCTCGAAGACGCTCGCGCCCGGCTACCGGGTCGGCTGGATCGCGCCCGGTCGCTACGCCGAGAAGGTGCAGCGGCTCAAGTCGCTCTGGAACCTCGCGACCGCGTCTCCGACCCAGCTCGCCATCGCCGAGTTCCTGACGAGCGGCGGGTACGACCGGCACCTCCGCGCGATGCGCAGGACCTACGCCGCCCAGCTGGCGGAGGTCCGGGCCGCGATCGCGCGCTGGTTCCCGCGAGGCACGCGGGTGACGCGCCCGGAGGGCGGGTTCGTGGTCTGGGTCGAGATGCCGCCCGAGGTGGACGCGTTCGCGCTGTACGAGCAGGCGCTCCGGAGCGGCATCGCGGTCGCCCCGGGATCGCTGTTCACGACCGGCGATCGGTTCGGGAGCTGCATCCGCGTGAGCGCGGCGTTCTGGTCCGAGCGGATCCGGGAGGCCCTCCGCAAGGTGGGCGGGTTCGCGTGCGCCATGGTGAGCGCCGCGGCCTGAGCCTCGTCGGCGAGGTCGTGGCCGACTACCCGACCGGCCGGCGCCCGGTGCGCCAGGGCGTCGCGTTTCCGTGCTCGTCCACCTGGATGCGCTCGTGCCCGGGCGCGCGCCAGACGCTGCCGGCGATCACGCGGCCGGGGAGCCACGGGTAGCGCGCCCGGCTCTCGTCCGAGACGAACACGACCTGCGAGGTCGGCGGCGCGTCAGGCACCGCGGCGGGGACGCCCTCGTGCGTCAGGGGAATGGGTTGATGGTTGCGCGGCTCGCCGTTCGGCCCTCGCCGCTGGCGGCGCTGTCCGCGGCGGCCCTGCCCGCGGTTGTCGTGTTGCGGTCTGTTCAACGTGAGCATCCCTGGAGGCAGCCGGCGCTCGCAGAGGTGCTCCGGGAGGAGGACCGACGCGTGGCGTCCGGTGGGCTCGAAGAGCAAGCCCGGGAGACTGATGGAGACCGAGGCGGCGAGGCCGCAAGGTCCCGGTGAGGCAGCCAACGATCTTGGAGGCGCCGGCGTCGAGACGGCCGAGCGCAGGAGGACTATAGCCAACCGCGGGCTCGAGCGCCACCAAGCGTGCGGAACTCCTGAGCTCTGCCGCGCGCTCAGGGCCGGCCGGGCAGGTCCGACGGGAGCGCGAGGCCGCGCCGGTACAGCTCGAGCACCGCCCGCGCCTGGGACGCGAGCGAGTCGTCGTGTCTCGCGAGCGCGACCTCGAGCACCTTCCGCTCGGTGGTCTCGGCGTCGTCGAACCGGCCGCCCGCCGCGTACGCGGCCGCGGCCACCTCGAGCGCCATCGGATCGTCTCCGCCGGCGAGGTCGAGCGCGCGGCGCGCGAGCCGGATCGCCTCCTCGGGGTGCCGCTCCCGCGGATCGGGGTGGGTCGCCATCATCATCGCGACGCGCTCGAGCGCCGCGGGCCAGTCGGGCGCGAGCCGGAGCGCCTCCCTGAACTCGCCGAGCGCGTCGTCCGGGTGGCGCGTGAGCGCGAGCGAGAGGCCGAGATCCTCGTGGAGCTCGGCGGTGCTCGGCGCGATCCGCACCGCCTCGCGGAGGTGCGGCACCGCTCGCGCGGGATCGCCGGACTGCGCGTACAGGCGGCCGAGCATCGCCTGGGCGGAGCCGGAGAGCGGGTTCGCGGCGAGCGCCCGGACGAGGTGCTCCCGCGCCTCCTCCAGGCGGCCGGACGCGCCGGCGAGCCGCGCGAGGTTCACGTGCACCTCCGTCATCTCCGGCCACGCGCCGAGCGCCTGCGCGTACAGCGCGGCCGCCTCGGGGAGGCGCCCCTGGAGGTCGAGGCCTCGCCCCAGCTCGAGCAGGGCCTCGGCCGCGACCTGGCGCAGCGCGCCGGCCTCCGGAGGCGCCGCCGCGACCGCCACCGCCAGGAGCCGCACCGCGCCGCCGTCGCCGCGCGCCGCGAGCGCGAGCCCGTCGAGGAGGGAGCCGACCGCGCGCGACGCAGCCGCGACCCGCTCGTCGCCGCCCGCGACGCGCACCTCGGCGGCCCCGTCGCGGCGCAGCGCCGCGAGCGCGCCGTAGTTCGAGGCGACGCGCTCGCCGTCCGGCGCGGTGGCGCCGAGCGGGTGGAACTCCAGGATCGGGCGCTCGAGCGAGTTCACCGGGCCGTCGCCGACCCAGCGCGCGAGCGCGGCCCCGTCCGCGACCAGGGAGGCCGCGAGCTCGGACGCGTCGCGCCAGCCGTGGCGGCGCAGGTCGCGCGAGGCGGGATCGTCGAGCACCCGCTGCGCGCGCGGGAGGTCGAGCTCGAGCGGGGCCGGGGTCCCGACGAGGAAGCACGAGCGCGGTCCGAGCCAGAGGTACGAGTGCGGGAACGCCCTCGAGAACGTCCGGACGATGATCCGGAGGTCGTCGGGCCCGACGTCGAGCGGGACCCACTGGATCATGAGCCCGTCCGGCGCGAGGTGCGCGCGAGCGCTCCGGTAGTAGTCCTCGGAGTAGAACACCGCGTTCCCCGCGTGGCCGGAGCGCGACTTCCCGTCGGAGATGATCGCGTCCCAGGTCGCGGCGCTGCGGCGGAGGAAGCTCACGCCGTCGTCGTTGACGACGCGGACGCGGGGGTCGGAGAGGACGCCGTCGTTGTGGTCCGCGAACGCGCGGGCGCCCTCGATGACCGAGGGCGACAGCTCGATGCAGTCGATCCGCTCGACGCCGGGATGCCGCGCGACCTCTCCGACGAGGATCCCGGTGCCCGAGGCCGATCGACAGCACGTCGCGGAGCGGCCGCGCCGAGAGCAGGAACGGCGCGTGGGCGAGGAACTGCTGCTTCCGGTCGACCCCGGCCGCGCTCTGGCCGATCGTGATGCCGTCCACGGACATCACGAGCTGACGGCCGTCGTTCGCGCGCTGGAAGACGCTCACGGTCGAGACGGGCCCCTCGCGGTAGTAGCGCACGCTGTCCCAGCGGCCGGGGCCCGTGCCCGGCAACGGCGCCGGCTGCCACATCGCGAGCAGGATCGCGCACGTCCAGAGCGCCGCCGTCACGGGGAGCGCGCGCAGCATGGTGCGTCGCTCGAGCCACCGCTCGCGGAACGGCAGGAGCGCGGAGCCCGCGGCCGCGAGGTTCGCCAGCACCAGGATCGCGATCCCGCGCTGCATCCCGAACCACGGCAGCAGGAGGAACCCTCCCGCGAGCGCGCCCAGGATGTTGCCGAGCGTGTTCGCGCCGTACACGGCCCCGAGGCCGGCCCCCAGGGTCCCGAGGCCGCGCACCCGGATGCGCGCTGCGAGCGGGAACGTCGCCCCGATGAGCGTCGTCGGGACGATCATGACGAGGAAGCTCAGCGTGAACTGACCGGCGATCGCCCCGAGCCCGCCGGACTCGAGCGCGGCGAACCAGGAGGCGCCGCTCGCGAGCACCACCCGGACGAGCGGGATCGTCGCGAGCGTGGTCGCGGCGATCCCGACCTGCAGCCACCCGAAGGCGCGGCGCGGGTCGCCGAGCCGGTCCACGACGGAGCGTGCGAGCCAGCTCCCGAGCGCGATCCCGACGAGGAACGACGAGAGCATCGTGACGAACGCGTACGTGGAGGTCCCGAGCACGACGACGAGCAGCCGAGCCCAGATCACCTCGAGCGACAGCGACGCGAACCCGGAGAGCGCCATCGCGGCGAGCAGCCAGCCGCCGCCGTGCGCGGGCGTCGCGGCGGGGGTCTCCTCCGGCGGGCGCGGGCCTTCCTCGGCCCGCTCGTCGGACGCGCCGCCGCGCCACGAGAGCCAGAGGGCGGCGGCTCCGACCCCGAGGTTCGCCGCCACCGCGAGCCACAGGGTCGGGTGGACGCCGAGCGCGCGGATCAGGACGAACCCGGCGGCGAGGCTACCCACGACCGCGCCGGCCGTGTTGAGCGCGTACAGCGACGCGACGTCGCGCCCGACGCGCCCGAGCCGCTGGACGACCGCGCGGCTCATCGCCGGCAGCGTCGCGCCCATGAGGAACGTCGGGGGCAGGACGACCGCGGACGCCAGCAGCATCCGGAACGCGATCAGCGCCACCGAGTCCGGCGCCAGCCGCGACGCCACGAAGGCGTGCGCCGGCTCGAGCCCGCCGACGAGCCACGCTCCGGCGAGCGCCGTCGCGCCGATGCCGAGCTCGAGGAGGCCGTAGAGCCGGAGCGGGCGAGGATGGCGGTCCACCAGCCGCCCGAGGGTGGCGCTCCCGAGCGCGAGCCCGCCGAGGTAGGTCGCGAGCACGGCGGCGATCGCGTGGGCGGAGATCCCGAAGACCTGGTTCAGCAGGCGGGACCAGACGACCTGGTAGACGAGCCCGGCCGCGCCCGAGACGAAGAAGGCGGACAGGGCGGCGAGCTGGCTGCGTCGGATCACGGCGCGGGACGGTACTTCGTCCCCGCGAACTGCGTCAAAGGGTCGCACGCGCCAGGGGTAGGTCCGGGCGCAGGCCATCGCCGACGTCTCGACGGGCGCCGCCTCGCTAACGCCTCGACAGCGCCCGCGCGGCGTCGGGGTCGCGCCACTTCCGGAAACCGCAGTGCAGGCACGCGTTCGAGACCGGGTTCACGACCCAGAGCGTCCAGTGGAAGTGGCCGCCACAGGACGGACACCGGAACGCGCCGAACCAGACGAGCGACCCGACGGACCCGGTGATCCAGGCTGCGGCGACGACATGGAGCACCGCGTCACCGCCGGGCAGCTCGGCGAGCGCCGCCCCCGCTCCGCCGAGGCCGATGACGAGGCCGACGAGCGCCGTCAGGAGCACGGCGACGCGGGTGAGGTAGTCGCGCCAGACCGGAGGGAGCGGGGAGGTCATGGCCCGGGAGCATACCCGCAAGGGTCAGGTCCCCGATATCCCCTCGGCCGGACCTCTCGGCGCCCCGGCGCTCCGTCGGAGCACGGGTGCGATTCGAGAGCGCTGCCGCGGGGGCGAGGAGCATGGGAAGGGGGATCGGGACGGACGTCGAGCCGGGGAGGGCGAGCGATCATGAGCGTGCAAGAGGACAGCGTGCATCCGGAGAGTCCGCGGGACAGCCTGCATCCGGAGAGCGCGCATCGGGACTATCGGCGGCCGGTGATCCGCCTCGAGGGGACGTTCGACGTGCCCGCGGCGCGTCTCCTGGAGAACTCGTTGAGACGGCTGAGCGGCCACGACGCCGTCCGGGTGGACTTCACCCGCGTGCGCCACTTCAACGACTTCGCGGTCGCGGTGCTCGCGCAGGCGCTCACGACGGTCGGCGGCGCGGAGGTGAAGGTCCTTGGCCTCAGCCTCCACCAGGTGCGGCTGCTCCGGTACTTCGGGGTGGACCCCGAGGTGTTCCGCGGTGTCCCATCACGTGAGTCGGCGCCG
>CAWHDY010000016.1:0-466855 GCA_963828235.1 uncultured delta proteobacterium | reverse complement strand
GGACCGCCTGCGCAACCCGAGACGGCTCGAACGTAGAGATGCGGCAGCATTTCCTTCACGCACCAGGGATGCACGCAACGTATCGATCGGTCATTACTCGGGAGATGCCGTCCGCAAATGAGTCGGGCTCCCCAGGGGCGCAGAGCAGCCCCGCGCGACCGTGTAGCGATAACTCGACGAGCGCCCCCTCGTTGGACAAGACGCATGGAACCTCGGCCGCCATTGCCTCCGCGACAACTCGACCGAATCCCTCGTGTCGCGAACACAGGACGAAGATGTCGAGCGCCCGCATCACTGCGGGCATGTCGAAGCGCGGTCCGGCGAACACCATGCGCTCACGTATCCCGACCTTCGCCGCGAGATCGTGAAGCTCGGCCTCGTACGAACGTTCAAGCTCGTCGTGCGCGCCGCCGATGATCGTGAACCGGGCGTTCGGAAGGCGAGATGCAAGGCGTCCACAGGTTTCGATGAACGTTCGGAGATCCTTGCGCGGATGGATTCGCGCGACGGTTCCAACCAGAACGTCGCCGGCGAGCCCGGCCCCGAGTTCGGTTCGCAACGAGCTCGAACGCCGTGCGCGGCGGAAGAGTTCTACAGGAACGGCGTCGTAGATTGCCTCGACCCGGCTCCCGAGCCCACGGCGCGCGAAGATCTCCGCCGTTCCCTGCGAGATGCAGATGACCTGGTTCGAGAGGCCAGTCCAGACTCTGGTGAGAACGTCGAAGACAGCTCGTGGGTCATCTCGGGTGTTTCCCCGATAGTGAAGGACATGCGGAAGTCGCAGCAGCGAGGCGGCAAACGCGCCGTCGAGCGCGACTTCCATGTTCGTGTGAATCAGGTGCGCGCCGATGGATCGCGCGAGTCGTGTCAGTCCGAACGTTCCACGAACGAGGCGGAACCCGTAGCTTGCGAGTGACCAAGGACGCAAGGATCGCTTTAGGCTGGAAATTCGTACCGTGTGAACTCGGGCGCCAGCGCTCGCGTACCGCTGGGCGAGAGGGCTACCTTCCGGCAGTGCGACGTGAGGCTCCACACCGCAGCGGAACGAGCGCCGTGATGAGATCAAGCAGGCTCTCGTCCGCGCCGCTGATCAACTGCGCGAAAGGATTCACGTACAGTACCCGAATCACGCGGAGATCTCCTGATACACGGTGAGAACACGGCGCGCCGTGTCGCTCCAGTGAAGCGCGCGGCATGCCGAAGCCCAGCGGCACGCATCGTGGCAGCATGCTCATGATGATGAAGGACGTCAGACACATGCGCTGCGAGGGCCTGATCGTCGTGGGGATCAGCAAGCGCGGCAGCGCCACCCGTTGCCTCGGGGAGCGCGCCACCCGTAGACGCGACGACTGGGAGCCCCGACGCCATCGCCTCGAGGGGTGGCCAGCCGAAGCCCTCGTACAGTGACGGGAAGAGGAGCACGTCACAGGCGCGGTAGACGTCCGGCGAGGTCGTCGGACCCGAGCGGACCGAGTTCCAGGACGGCAGCGCCTATCCCGAGCCTCGCCGCAAGCGTGCGCTGCACCGTCGTCATCGGGGAGCCGACGCGCACGAACGTGACCTCGAGCCCCTCTCGCCGCAGCCGGGAGATGACCTGAAGGCATCCGGGGATGTTCTTGTAAAAGCCAGTGTGTCCAACGTGCAAGACGAGCGGCGTCGGCGGAAGCCTCAGGCGCGCCCGAATCTCGTCACGCCGCTCCGGCGCGGGGTGAACGGATAATTGAGCCCCCCGTGGATGACCTGCACGGTCTCGCGATCGATCCCCGCAAGGTCGGCCAGGTCGGTTCGCGTTCGCTCGGAAACAGCGATGATCCGGCGCGCACGTTTCATGTGATTAAGGGATCTGCGAAGGATCAGCGGCGCGAGCGGCGGCGTGAAGTCGGCGTGGATCCGCCCGGCAGCGACGGCCAGGAGGATCACGTCGTGGCACGTGACGACGGTCCGGGCAGGGTCGAGGTTCGGGACGAGGAACGCCTGGCCGTGGTCCACGATGTGGAACACGTCGCCCGTCGCTCGGCGAGCGACGCGCGGGTAGAGCACGAAGCGCCCCAGGTACGAGTCGAGCTTGTCGAGCAGCGGGACGCGGCGAAGCGCGGGCGACAGCACCTCGCCGGGCCGGATGCGCGAGACGGCAACGCCCTTGCGCTCGAGCGCGTCGCCGAGCTGCTCCGCGTACAGCCGCATGCTGACCGACTCGCGGTAGTCGTGCAGGAGGGAGACCGTGATTCCCGTGCGCGTCGACCGGCGCGGCGCGACCGCCTCCAGCACAGCGTCGTCGGATGGACCGGCCGGACTCATCCGGGCGCTCACGGGATCACGCTCTTCGCAGCGCCCGCGTCACCGAGCAGTAGGTAAGACGAGCAGGAGGCCCGGTCCGGGTCCACGGTCCAGGCTTGCATCACGGATTCGGTACCTCGGTTGAACGGGTTCCGGGTCGCCGCCGTGAAGGAGCGCTGCGCGATCGGACTCCCACAGGCGGAGAGTACCTCCTCGACTGCACGCTCGACCGGTAGGTGGAGCGCGACCGCGCCGATCGCCCGCGATCGGATCAGCGCGCTCAGCTTCCCGCCGGAGAGCCGCTCGTCTCCGGCCTCGAGCGCGTTCATCCCCACCCTCGGCCGCGGTATGAGCGCCACCGAGCGCAGGTCCGCGACGACGGTCGATCGCTCCGGAAGCAGGCGGTCGAGCCACATGGCTTCCGAGTAGTTGTTCGCCGCCGTCTTCATGATCGCCTGGCGACGATCGGAAGACACTGCGCCCGGGGAACAGTGAAGCCGCGGCAAACGCCGCGAGCCCCGCCGTCGCCGCGCACTGCAAGATGATCGCGCCGCGGAGGCGCCCCGCCGCACGCGTTTCCACGCCGAGGAGGAACGCCGCGCAGCCCCAGAGATAGCTCTCGAACAGGAAGCGCGCGTCGAGCTGGCCGACCGTCGCGACGAGAACGAACCCGGTGGCCGCTCCCAGCAGGAGCCGGTTCGCGGCCACGGTGCGCCGCGCAAACAGGGCGACAATCGCCGCGAGCGCACCGACGCCCAGGACGGTGGACACGTTCCCCAGCCGCGACGGCACCACGATGCGCGCGAGGAACCTCGCGAAGCCCGGCAAGGTGCGCTCCCCGGCCGCCTCGCGGAGGTAGGAGGCGAACCGCACGACGGCCTCGTCGGGCGTAGGTCGCCACCGCTCGAGCAGGGGAGACAGCGGGTCGCCGTAGGAGGCCCAGTTGCGCGCGTACACGGGGAGCGCGATCGCGATGAACGCGCTCAGGCTGACGACCACGAGCGCCCCGCGACGACGCGAGCGGACGACGGCGAGTCCGAGAAACGCCGCGGCCACGGCCCCGGTCAGCACCAGCGAGTACTTGCTCGCGACCCCGAACGACAGCGCAGCCGCAGCGAGCGCCGCGGTGGGGATCGTGAGCCCCTCGTCGAGCGCCCGAGCCGCGATGATCCCGGCCACGACGACGCTCGTCGCGGGCAGGAGCTGCGGCTTCTGGTTCGGAACGAGGAACAGCAGGATGGGCGTTCCGAGCACGAGCGCGGCCGCGGTCACCTGGTCTCGGCGCGCCTGAACGAGCCCGGCGAGCGCGAGCGCGATTCCGACCGCGCCTGACCACTGGAGCATCGCGCCGAGGCAGTCGGTCCCCGCGGCGAGGCCCGAGCGCGATCAGGGGCTCGCCGAGGCCGGCGAGGCGGAAGTGGAGCCAGTCGGCGCGCACGGTCGTGCCGCCGGCGCGCAGCCACTCCATCGCGGCGCCGAGGTGGTAATCGAGCGAGTCCGCGTCGGTCGCGGGTCCGAGCGCCGCGAGGAGCAGCGCGACCGCGATGAAGCCCGCGAGGACGGCGCCGATCGTGGTCCAGCGATCGCCCGGGGCGCTGAACGCCCGCGCCCAGCTCCCGAGGCGTTCTCGGGCGGCACGCAGCGACGACGCGGCCGCGATCCATCCGGCGCGGAGAGCGCGAGACCGACGGCACGGAGCGACTGGGGCACCCACAGGTGCGCCCACAGGACGCCGTGGACGGCGGAGGCGAGTACGCCGGTGACCGCGCAGAACGCCGCGAACGTCGTGCAGCGGATCACTCTTGCCGAGAGCGCGCGCGACCCGGACCGCAGCGTCGGCGAGCGCGAGGACGATCCCGAGCGCGATCAGCGCTGGCCACGGCGGCGGCAGCACCTGATCCCAGAACTTGATGAACGGCTGCGCGTCCAAGCGGTCGGTCTTGCCCAGGTTTCGTTCCGGTCGCGCCTTCGACTAATCTAGCGCGTTCCATGGCGATTCTCGGCCTCAACGCATACCACGCCGACGCGTCCGTCGCGCTCGTGGACGGGGGAAAGCTCGTCTCGGCGATCGAGGAGGAGCGCCTCAATCGCAGGAAGCACTGCGCCGGCTTCCCGGCGCTCTCCGCGCGCGCGGCGCTCGAGCAGGCGGGCGTTCGCCCGGCAGACATCGAGGACGTCGCCATCTCGCGCGACCCGCGCGCGCGCCTCGGTCAGAAGGTCCTGTTCGCGCTCCGGCGCCCCGGGTTCGCGAGGCAGGTGCGCGATCGCCTCGCGAACATCGGGAAGGTGCGCGGCGCCGCCGCCGAGCTCCGCGAAGCGCTCGGGGTCGACGGCCGCTTCGAGCCGCGGTTCCACGCGGTCGGCCACCACCGCTCGCACATCGCGAGCGCGTTCTTCGTGTCGCCGTTCGAGGAGGCCGCGTGCCTCTCCATGGACGGCTTCGGCGACTTCGTCTCCGCGATGCGGGCCGTCGGCCGCGACCGGTCGCTGAACATCATGGACGAGGTCGGGTTCCCGCACTCGCTCGGGCTCTTCTACACCGCCGTCACCCAGTTCCTCGGGTTCCACAAGTACGGCGAGGAGTGGAAGATGATGGGGCTCGCGCCGTACGGGAAGCCCCGCTTCGTCGAGCAGCTCCGGAACCTGATCCGCCCCACGTCCGGCGGGAAGTTCGAGCTCGACACCTCCTACTTCCGCCACTCCTCGGAAGGCATCGAGATGTCCTGGGAGGGCGCGCCCGTGCTCGGCCGCGTCTGGTCGGAGAAGCTCGGGCAGCTGCTCGGGCCGGCGCGCGATCCCGAGGACCCCGACTTCTTCGGGAAGTGGGCGGACCTCGCGGCGAGCGCCCAGGTCGTGTTCGAGGACGTCTACTTCCACGTGCTGAACGACCTGCACGAGCGGACGAAGCTCCCGCGGCTCGCCCTCGCGGGCGGCTGCGCGCTCAACTCGGCCGCGAACGGCAAGATCTTCGAGCGCACCCCGTTCAAGGAGGTCTTCATCCAGCCGGCCGCCGGCGACGACGGCACCGCCATCGGCGCCGCGTTCTGGGTCGAGCACGCCGTCATGGGGCGCCCGCGCCGCTTCGTCATGGAGCACGCGTACACCGGCCCGTCGTTCGAGGACGCGGCGGTCGAGGCCGCGATCGCGAAGGCGCGCGGCAACGGCTGGGACTCGAGCCTGCGCGTCGAGCGGCTCGCCGACGCGGAGCTGTTCCCGCGGGTCGCGTCCGCGATCGCCGCCGGCAAGGTGGTCGGGTGGTTCCAGGGCGGGATGGAGTACGGCCCGCGCGCGCTCGGCAACCGCTCCATCGTCGCCGACCCGCGCCGCGCGGACATGAAGGACATCCTCAACACCCGCATCAAGCACCGCGAGACCTACCGGCCGTTCGCGCCGAGCGTCCTCGAGGAGCGGGTGGGGAAGTACTTCGAGCGGACCGAGCCCTCGCCGTTCATGCTGATGGTCTACAAGGTCCGCGCCGAGCAGCGCGCCGCCGTCCCCGCCATCACCCACGTGGACGACACCGGCCGGCTGCAGACCGTGAGCGCCCGCACGAACCCGCGCTACCACGGGCTCATCTCCGAGTTCGAGCGCCAGACCGGCGTCGGGATGGTGCTCAACACGAGCTTCAACGAGCACGAGCCGGTCGTCGCGTCCCCGGCCGACGCGCTCGCCTGCTACCTGCGCACGCGGATGGACGTGCTCGCGATGGGCAACTGGGTGCTCACGCGCGAATGAAGCTCCTCCTCCTCAACCAGTTCTTCCACCCGGACCTCTCGGCGACGTCCCAGCTCGCGACGGACCTCGCGATCGATCTCGCCGCGTCCGGCATCGAGGTCACCGCCCTCGCGAGCCGCGGCACCTACCTCGGCGGCGACCCGCTCCCCGCGCGCGATCGCCACCAGGGCGTCGAGATCGTGCGCGTCGCGGCGACCTCGCTCGGGAAGCGCACGCTGCTGCACCGCGCCGGCGACTACGCGAGCTTCTACGTCTCCGCGGCCGCGAAGCTCGCGACCCTCCCGCGCCAGGACGTCGTCCTCGCGCTCACGACGCCGCCCCTCATCGCGGCCGCGGCGCTCCTGCCGAAGGCGCTCAGGGGGACGCGGCTCGTCTGCTGGGTCCAGGACCTCTACCCGGAGATCGCGATCGCCTTCGGCGCGCTCCGCCCGGGCTCGCTCGGCGCGCGGACGATGGCCGCGGTCTCGCGCTCGGTGCTCGGCCGCGCGGACGCGGTGGTCGCGCTCGGCGAGGAGATGCGCGCGCGCTGCGTCGCCGCCGGCGCGGCGCCGGAGCGAGTCCACGTGATCCCGAACTGGGCGGACGGGGAGCAGGTCCGCCCCGTGCCCCACGCCGAGAACGCGCTCCGCCCCGGGCTCGCCGGCGACGCGAGCTTCGTCGCGATGTACTCGGGGAACATGGGACGCGGCCACGACGTCGAGACGCTCCTCGCCGCGGCGAGCCTCCTGCGCGGCCGCAAGGAGATCGCGTTCGTGTTCGCCGGCGACGGGGCCAAGCGCGCCCTCGTCGAGGAGGCCGCGCGGACGCTCCCCAACGTGCGCCTCGCCCCGTACCAGCCGCGCGAGCGCCTCGCAGAGTCGCTCTCCGCCGCCGACGTCCACCTCATCGCGCTCTCGAGCGTGGTCGAGGGGCTCGCGGAGCCCTCGAAGCTCTACGGCGTGATGGCGGCCGGGCGGCCGACGCTGTACGTCGGCCCCGAGAAGGCGGAGGTCGCGCGCACGCTCGAGCGCGAGGGCTGTGGCCGGCGGATCGCGAACGGCGACGCGGCAGGGCTCGCCGACGCGATCGTGGCGCTCGCGGCGGATCCCGACGGCCTGCGAGGCGATGGGCGGACGCGCGCGGCAGGCGCTCGAGGCGCGCTATCAGCGCTCCGTCGCGACGCGGAAGTTCGCGGAGCTCGTCACCGCCGTGGCGGGCGGCACGGCGGCAGGGCAGCTGTTGCGGGATCGTGAAGCCCCCATCTCCCCAGCCCCTCTCCCTCGCTTCGCGGGGGCGAGGGGGAACAGGTACCCACCGACCGCCCTCTCCCCCGCCCGTGGGACTCCCGGTGGCTTGCAAGCCCGCCCCGATAGGGGACATTCTTCCCCTCCGGGTATGCGAGCCGCAGCCACCGCCTTCCTCGCCGCGATCGTGGCGGGCGCCGTCCTGACGCCGCTCGCGCGCGCGCTCGCGCACCGGTACGGCGTGCTCGACCACGCGCTCACGTCCCGCAAGCTCCACGGGCAGCCCATCCCGCGGCTCGGCGGCATCGCGATCGTCTTCGCGTTCTACGCGCCGCTCGTCGCGCTGTTCTTCGCGAACAGCGAGGTGGGCCGTCGCTTCTACGCGGACCCGGACAAGGCGATCGCCCTCTTCGCGGGCGGCCTCGCCATCGCGGCGCTCGGCGTCTACGACGACCTCCGGGGCTCCGGCGCGGGGAAGAAGTTCCTCGTCCAGTTCGCGGTCGCGGCGTTCATGTACTGGATGGGCTTCCGCGTGGATCACATCGCGAACCCGTTCGGCCCCGAGCTCCACCTCGGCTGGCTCGGCCTCCCGTTCACGATGCTCTGGATCGCCGGCGTCGTGAACGCGATGAACCTCATCGACGGGCTCGACGGGCTCGCCGGCGGCGTGGCGCTCATCGCCATCACCACCACCTTCGCGTTCTCCGCGACCCGCGGCGAGCCGCTCATGATCCTCTTCACCGCCGCCCTCGCCGGCGCGGTGATCGGGTTCCTGTTCTACAACTTCAACCCGGCGTCGATCTTCATGGGCGACACCGGGTCCATGTTCCTCGGGTTCGTCCTCGCGACCACCTCGATCCAGACCGGGCAGAAGTCCTCCACGGCCGTCGCGATCGTCGTCCCGATCATCGCGCTCGGCGTGCCGATCGCGGACACCCTCCTCGCGATGCTGCGCCGCGCGGCCCGCGGCGCGCCGATGTTCTCCGCGGACCGCGGCCACATCCACCACCGGCTCCTCGCGAAGGGGCTCTCGCACCGCCAGACGGTGCTCGTGCTCTACGGCGCGTCGATCCTGCTCGGCGGCGTGGCGCTCGTGCTCAGCTTCTCGACCGCCTCCCAGGCCACGTACGTCCTCCTCGCCCTCTCCGCGGTCGCGTACCTCGCGCTGCGGCACCTCGGGTTCTTCAGCGTGGCCCAGGTCCACCGCGTCCTCGACGCCAGGAAGCGGAACCTGAACGCGCGGCGCGAGATCCGGCGGGTCGGCGAGACCCTCCGCTGCGCGACGACGATGGACGACGTGTGGGCCGCGCTCCGCCTGGCGGCGGACACCGTCGGCGCCGACGCGATCGCGCTGCACCTCCCCGAGGACTCGGCGGGCGGCCCGCACCGGCTCACGCACGGGTTCGAGGGGCGCGGTTCCGAGCTGTTCCGGGCCCGCTACGGAGTCCTCCCCGAGCGCCCCGGCGACACCCACCTCGAGCTCGGCTGGGCGGACGGCCGGACCGTCGTCGAGCGCGACACCGAGATCGCCGTCGAGCTGCTCTGCGATCACCTCGCCGCCGCCCTCGAGCGGGTCGAGCTCGTGCGCGGTCCCGTTCGTCCTCCCGAAGGTCGCCGAACCTGCGCGGCTGAGTCGGCCCGCGCCGACAGCCTGGCTCGCCTCGAGCCGGGCCGGGGGCTCTGCCCAGCAGGACGGCCTGCTGCGCGCCGCCCTGCAAACGGGTAAACCGTTCACTCCATGTCCCGCACCGGCGCCGTCCCCAGGATCCTCGGCCTTCTGCGCGAGGAGCTGCCCGCGCTCTCCGCGGGGACGGTCCTCCTCGTCGCCGGCGCGGGGCTCTCGCTCGTCTACCCGCAGGGCATCCGCGCCATCGTGGACGGCGCGATCGCCGGCCGCGATCCGTCGCGGGTGACGAGGATCGCGCTCCTCCTCGCCGGGCTCGCCGTCCTCCAGGGCGCCGCCATCGCGGGCCGGCACCTCCTCTTCTCCCTCGCGGGCGAGCGCGGCGTCCGGCGCGTGCGGGAGCGGCTCTACGCGAGCCTCCTCTCGCAGGAGATCGGCTTCTTCGACTCGTCGCGCACGGGGGAGCTGGTCTCGCGGCTCGGCACCGACTGCGCGACGCTCCAGAACCTCGTCTCCGCCCAGGTCTCGATGACGTTCCGCCACGTCATCACCGCCCTCGGCGGCCTCGTGCTCCTCTTCTTCACCTCGCCCCGGCTCACGGTGGTGATGCTGCTCGTCGTCCCCCCCGTGGCGATCGGGGCGGTGTGGTACGGCCGCAAGGTCCGCGCGCTCGCCCGCCGCTACCAGGACGCGCTCGCCGACGCGAGCCACGTGGCGGAGGAGTCCCTCTCCGCGGTCCGCACCGTCCGGTCCTTCGTCGCCGAGGAGGCGGAGCGCGCCCGCTACGGGCGGGCGGTGGACGACGCCTACGACGCCGCGCGCCGGCGCGCCATCGCCGGCTCGGCGTTCATGGGCTCGGCCTCGGCCGGCGGCTACGCGGCGATGGCGGCGGTGCTCGGGTACGGCGGCAGCCTCGTGGCGGGGGGCGCCCTCTCCCCCGGCGCGCTCACCGCGTTCCTCGTCTACACGCTCCTCATCGCGATGAGCCTCGGCGCGCTCGCCGAGATCTGGGCGGAGGCGATGCGCGGCCTCGGCGCGGCCGATCGGGTGTTCGCGCTCATGGACCGGGTCCCAGGGATGCCGCTCGTGGGCGGCGATCGCCCGCCCTGGTGCGAGGGCCACCTCTCGTTCGAGGGGGTCCGCTTCTCGTACCCGACCCGACCGGAGGCGGAGGTCCTCGCCGGGATCGACCTCGACCTCGCGCAGGGCGAGGTCGTCGCGCTCGTCGGGGCGTCGGGCGCCGGGAAGTCCACCATCGCGGCGCTCGTCGGGCGCCTCTACGACCCCACCGCGGGCCGGGTCCTCCTCGACGGGCGCGACCTCCGCGAGCTCGATCCGGCCTGGCTCCGCGAGCAGATCGGGGTCGTGCCGCAGGAGCCGATCCTGTTCTCCGCGTCCATCGGCGAGAACGTCCGCTACGGACGCCCGAGCGCCTCGCACGACGAGATCGTCGCGGCCTGCCGGGCGGCGCACGCGGACGCGTTCGTCCGGGCCTTCCCCGACGCCTACCGGACGAAGGTGGGCGAGCGCGGCCAGCAGCTCTCGGGCGGCCAGCGCCAGCGCATCGCGATCGCCCGCGCGGTGCTGAAGAACCCGCGCATCCTCCTCCTCGACGAGGCGACGAGCGCGCTCGACGCCGAGTCGGAGGCGCTCGTGCAGGACGCGCTCGAGAAGCTCATGGTCGGGCGGACCGCGATCGTCATCGCGCACCGGCTCTCCACCGTGGCGCGCGCGGACCGGGTGGTCGTGCTCGAGCAGGGGCGGGTGGTCGAGAGCGGCCCGCACGCGGCGCTCATGGAGCAGGCCGGGACGTACCGCCGGCTCGTCGAGAAGCAGCTCGTCGCGAGGTAGCGCCGATGCCGGGTTCCCACGAGCGCGAGCGGGCCCTCGTCGTGGCGGCGGCCGCGGGCGTCCTCGACGCGTGCTGGCCCGTGCGTGAGGGGCTCGCGGGCGTGGACTGGGGCTGGATCGTGCCCCGCCTCGACGAGGTGGCGCTCGGGGGCCGGTTCTGGGCGGAGGCCTCGCGCGCCGGGGTCGTGGAGCGCCTCCCGCCCGGCGTGCGGGACCGGCTCCGGAGCGCCGCCGAGGAGACCGCGGTGCGCAGCGCGCAGCACGTCGCGGCGGCCCTCCGCGTCGGCGCCGCGCTCGACGCCGCGGGCCTCCCGTGGATCGCGATGAAGGGCGTCGCGCTCGCGCTCGTCGCGCCGGAGTACGGGCCGATGCGGCACGTGAGCGACGTGGACCTGCTCGTCCCGCCGGACGAGCTCGCGCGCGCCGCGGAGGTCCTCTCGCGCGACCTCGCCCTCGTCCACGAGGTCCGGGACTACGACGGCGCCCCTCGCGACGCGGACGCGGCGATGCGCGACGGCGTCCACCACCTCTACGTGTTCCGCGCCGCGGACGGCGCGATGGTCGAGCTCCACCACGCGCTGCCGTCCTTGCCCTCGCGCGAGGTGACCGAGGGCTTCTTCGCGCGCGCGACGCCGCTCGTCGTGCGGGGCCGGCGCGTCCTCGCGCCCGCGCTCGACGATCTGCTCGGCAGCGCCTGTGTCCACGCGCTCGTGCACCACGCGAGCGAGCGGCGCATCGCGCTCCGGCACCTCGCCGACGTGGCCGAGCTGCTCGCGCGGGGGGCCTCGGTCGAGCGCGCCTGCGCGCGGTACGACCGGGACGGGCGGACGTCGGTCGCGGCGTCGGTCCGGGACCTCGCCGAGGCGCGCGAGGACGCCCGCGTCCGCGGCGGCCCGCCGTCCGGGGCGAGCCTCGCCCTCGAGCCGGGCCGGACCGGGCGGCTCCGCGACTGGGCGGCGAGGGTCGGCGGCCAGGGCAGGCAGATCGTGGCCGGCCTGCGCGCGTTCGGCGGCGGGGCGGTGCTGCCGCCGCGGAGCTTCATGGTCGGCAAGTACGGGCCGGCGGCGGACGGGCCGCTCCTGCCGTACTTCCACCTGCGCCGGATCGCGTCGGTGCTGCTCCGGCTCGTCAGGGGCGGCCGCTGACGGCCGGGCGCGAGGTCGGCCCGCGCTCGCGAACGTCCGCCGCGGACGGCGTCAGGGCCAGGCGAGCACGGTGAGGAAGAACGCGGTCCCGCCCTTCTCGGCGGAGACCTGGTGCACGATCCGCTGGCCCTTCTGCACGGTGAGCCGCGACTGCGTGTTCCGCGCCACCAGCCCGACCTCGATCGTCACGGTGTCGCCGCGACGATCCTGGAGCGTGACCGCGACGTCGTCGCCGCCGGGGATGGTGACGAACTGCGGCTTCCCGGGGGAGAGCTGGAGGGTCTTCTCCTCCACCTGGTCCCACTTCACGTAGGCGAGCGCGGAGAGCTGCCGCTTCTGATCCTCGAGCCGCCGGTCCAGCGAGGGCGGCCCCTGCCGCGAGCCCTTGATCACGCGGATGCGCACCGGCACCTGGGCGTCGGCGAAGGCGGGCACCGCCGCCAGGGCGGCGACGGCGAGCAGCGCGGCGATGGACCTCCGGATCATCTCCCCTCCGGGGCTGCTGCGGTCACGATCCGGTCTCTTCGAGCAGGAGCACCACCGGACCGTCGGCGGTCTGGAGGACCGTCGCCGCCTCACCCTCCGAGGAGAGCTCGAGCATCGCGATCGGTTCCGGCCCGCTACCGATGCGAACGTACACGATGACCGCGAGCGCCGCCAGAACAGGCACGAGCGACGCCGCCGCCGCGAGGCGGTGCCGCGCGAACCAGCCGCGCAGCCCGGGGCGCTCGGCCTTGCCGACGCGCGCCATCACCTCGTCGGCGAAGGTCGAGAAGTCGACCGCGTTCGCGCGGGCGAGCAGCGACTCGGAGACGAGGTCCTCCGTCGCGACGAGGTCCGCGGCGCTCGCCCGGCACGACGCGCAGGTCGAGAGGTGCGCGGCGAGGGCGCTCGCCTCGCCGGGGGCGAGCTCGCCCTCGCGGGCGCCGATCATCGGAGCGAACCGGACGCAGTCCTTCATGGCTCGTCCTCTCCGTCGGCGGTGCGGCGGGACCCGTCCGCCGGCGCCCCCACGAGCCCCGCGTACCTGCGCAGCGCCGACTGCATCTTCTTGCGCGCGTGGAAGAGCCGGCTCATGACGGTGCCCTTGTGGATCCCGAGCCGCTCCGCGAGCTCCTCGTACGACAGCCCCTCGACCTCGCGCAGGACCAGGATCGTCCGGTGCTTCTCCGGGAGGCCCGCGAGCGCCTCGTGGATCTTCCCGGCGAGCTCGCGCCGGAGGACGTTCTCCCGCGGATCGTTCCCGAGCGCGGTCGAGAGGATCCCCTCGCCGCCCTCCGCGAGGTGCGCCTCGTTCACGTCGTCGATCTCGTCCTTCTGGGACCGCCGCTCGCGACGCACGGCGTCGATCGAGAGGTGGGTCGCGATCCGGTACACCCAGGTCGAGAAGGACGACTTGCCCTCGAACTCGGCCAGGTGGCCGTGGACCCGGACGAACGCCTCCTGCGCGACGTCCCACGCGAGGTCAGCGTCTTTCACGATCCCGAGCGCCAAGGCGTACACCTTCCTCTGGTAGCGGACGACCAGCGCCCGGAACGCAGCGGCGTCACCGGCCTGGGCTTTCGAGACCAGCGAGAGGTCGTCGGCTTCCATCGGAGGGACGGCGGCCCGGTACGCGAAATTCACGAGTCCGCGCAGGGACGGTAGCACAGGTCGGCGCTCCTGCCGCACCCGCGTTATCCTGTGACGGACCGCCGGAATGCCAGGCGGAGAAAGCGGTTCGGATCCCGACGGATGTCCGTCGCGTACGGTGAGATCGCCCGCGTCCTCGGTGGGGCGCGCAGGCGCCAGGTCTGGGTCGTCCTGCTCGGCGCGCTGGGGTTCGGCGCCGCGGGCGCGGTCCTATGCCTGCTCGTCGGCGCGGGCGCCCTCGCCCTGGGGGTGCGCGGCTGGGTTCGAGCGCTGTCCCTGGCGGGGGCCGTGGTGGCGGTCGCGGGGGCCGCCGGGTGGGCGGTCCTGCGGCTCCTCCGGACGGCGTGGTCCGACGAGGCGGCTGCGCGGACCGTCGGCGGAGGCGAGCCCGCCCTCCGCTCCGACCTCGTGTCGTCGGTCGAGCTGTCGAGGGAGCGGGGCGACGTCCAGGCGTCCGGCCGATTCTCGCTGGCGCTGCTCGACGCGCACGTCGCCCGGACCGCCGAGCGGGCGCGCGAGGTGCGCCTCGCCGAGGTGATCCCGGCCCGGCACGCGCGGTGGGGGGTCCTCGCGCTCGCGCTCGTCGTCGCCGCGAACGCCGCCGCGCTCCTCCTCGCCGGAGGCGCGCTCGGCAAGGGCTACGCCCGGCTCTTCGCCAGCGCGCCGGCGGCGGCGCCCTCGATCGATCCGATCACGGGCGACATCGAGCTGACCTTCCGGTACCCGGCGTACATGCGGCGGGAGCCGCGGACGCTCGCGGGGACCGGCGGCGAGATCCGCGCTCCGAAGGGGACGGAGGTCGAGCTGCACACGCGCGCCGACCGGAACGTGGAGACGGCGGAGCTCGAGGTCTCCACGGAGGCGACCGGAGGCCGAGCGGAGTCGAAGGGCGGCGTGAAGCGCCTCGCCCTCTCGGTCCAGAACCGCCGCGACCTCGGCGGCCGGGTCGTCGTCGAGGACAACGGGTCCTACCGGTTCCGCTTCCTCGATCGGAAGGGCCGCGCCGCGGCGGAGGGGCCGCCCATCCCCATCGTCGCCGAGCCCGACCAGCCCCCCGAGGCGCGGATCACCGCTCCCGATCGCGAGCTCGAGGTGGACGCCGGCGCGACGGTCCGGATCGAGTGGCAGGCGGAGGACGACGTCGGCCTCTCCGAGGTCGCGCTCGTCGTGACCCCGCCGTCCGGGCAGGAGCGGCGACGCGTCCTCCGCGCCGCCGCGGACGTCCGGCGCGACGCGGGCACCTTCGACCTCGAGCTCGCCCCGGAGAAGCTCGGGGAGGGCGAGGTGCTCTCCTTCCGGCTCGAGGCGGTGGACGGGGACCAGGTCTCCGGCCCGAAGACCGGCGTCTCCGACACGCGCCGCGTGAAGATCTACTCGGAGGCGGAGCACCGCCGGCAGGTGCTCGAGAAGGCGAAGCAGCTGTTCGAGGAGATGGTGACGCTCCTCGGCGACCGGCTCGAGACCCTCTCCGCCGGGCCGCTCACCACCCCCGACCGGCTCACCGTCGCGAGCCAGCTCGACGGGCGCACCCGGCAGCTGCACGAGCGGATGCGCGAGACCGCGCGCGAGCTGCGCCGCGACCGGGCCGCGCCGAAGCAGCTCGCGACCGCGCTCGAGAACGTGGCCGGGCAGCTCCGGTTCGCGGAGCAGCGCGTCACCGGCGCACGCCTGCCGATCGCGCAGGCCTTCCGGATCCGCACCCGCCCGGACGGTACGCTGCTCCGGAGCGTCGCCGCGCTCGACGCGCAGCTCGACGGCGAGCTGGAGAAGGGGATCCTCTACCTCGAGCAGCTCCTCGACAAGCAGCGGGCGGAGGACCTCGTGCGGCTCGCGAAGGACCTCGCCAAGCGGCGCACCGAGCTCGCCGACCTGCTCGAGAAGTACAAGGCCGCGCCGAACGAGGCCGCGAAGAAGGAGCTGCTCGCGCGCATCTCCCGGATGAAGGACCGCGTGAAGGAGCTGCTCGCCAGGATGAGCGAGGCGGCGCGCGGCTTCAACGACGAGCACATGAACGCGGAGGCGCTCGCCGAGCTGTCGAGGTCGCAGGACCTCACCGGCGGGCTCGACGACGTCGAGAAGCTCCTCGCGAAGGGGGACGTCGAGGGCGCGATGCGCGCGCTCGACCAGCTGGCCTCGCAGCTCGACAAGATGGTCGCCGGGATGCAGCGCACGGCCGGGATGCCGGACGAGAAGGCGCGCGCCCTCATGAAGGAGATGCTCGCCTTCAAGGAGGCGCTCGAGCAGGTCAAGGCGGAGCAGGAGGAGGCGGCCCGGGACACCGGGGCCGTCCAGAAGAAGTACCGGGACGCGCTCGCGCAGAAGCTGAAGAGCGCCGAGCAGAAGGTGAAGGAGCTCGCGAAGCTCGCGGGAGAGGCGCGGCGCGACGTCGAGGCGGCGCAGCCCGGCGTGACCTACCGCGCCGAGCCCGAGTTCGACCAGTCGCGCGACGCGCTCGCGGACCTCGAGCGCGCCCTCGGGATGAAGGAGCTGCAGGCCGCCTTCGAGACGTCGCAGCGCGCCGCCCCCTCGGTGGAGCGGCTCACCCGCTTCCTCGAGGAGGACGTGGCGCTCTCGGAGCAGAACGCGGCCTACACGAAGCGCGAGCCGCAGCTCGTCCGGGAGGCGCAGCGCCACGCCCGCGACGCGGTGCCGAAGACCCGCGAGATCCGCGACGAGCTCGCGAAGCTCTTCCCCGACCCGCGCCAGGTGCTCGGCGAGAAGGACCAGAAGAAGCTGGACGCGCTCGCCCAGCGCCAGCGCGAGCTCGAGCGCAAGGCCGGGGACCTCCAGCGCAAGCTCTCCGACCTGGCGCAGCAGGCGCCGATCTTCCCCCCCACCGCGCAGGGCCAGCTCGGGGAGTCGCGCGGCCACATGGGCCAGGCGGCCTCGCAGCTCGGGCAGGCGAAGAACCCGCAGCGCGGGCACGGCGAGCAGGAGCTGGCGCTCGACGCGCTCTCGCGCTTCCAGAAGGGGCTCGAGGAGGCCGCGAAGAAGGGGCAGGGGCAGGGCGACGGCCCCGGCTTCCCGTACCCGTTCGCGCAGTCGGGCGGCGAGCGCGAGGGCGACGGCAGCGAGGCCTCGCGGGAGAAGGTGAAGATCCCGGGCGCCGAGGCCCACCGGGTGCCCGAGGAGTTCCGCCGCGATCTCCTCGAGGCGATGAAGCAGGGGACGCCGGAGCGCTACCGCGGCGACGTGCAGCGCTACTACGAGGAGCTCGTGAAGTGATCGCGCCCCTCCTCGCGGCCGCGGTCCTCGCGGCGACCGTCCCCGGGGCGCGCGTGCCCGAGCGGAGCCCCGTCCGTCCGGAGCGCGGCGGGCGCACGGCGGAGTCGAGGGATCCGGCCCCGGACCCGGTCGCCCGGGAGGCGGTCCGCGTGCTGCGACTCCTCGCGGACGAGGACGTGGTCGCCGCGCGCGCCATCGCCGAGCCGCTCCTCGAGAGCCACCCCGCCGACCGGAACGCCATGCTCGCCGCCGGGGTGCTGCGCATCCACGAGCAGCGCTACGGCGAGGCGGTCGCCCTCATCGAGGCCTCCGACACCGGCGACCCCGCGGGCTACCTCACGCTCGCCCGCAACGCGCGCGAGGTGACGAAGGACCACGTGCGGTTCGAGGGCGAGCGCGTGGTCGTCTCGCACCCGCGCGGCAAGGACGAGGTGCTCGTGCCGTACCTCGTCGACACCCTCGAGCGGCAGCGCGCCGCGCTCGAGCGGGCGCTCGGGAGCGTCCCGTCGGGGAAGCTCGCGGTCGAGATCGTGAACGACGTGAAGGAGCTCTCGAAGCTCACGACCCTCACCGAGGCGGAGATCCGCACCTCCGGCACCGTCGCGGTGTGCAAGTTCAACAAGCTCATCCTCCTCTCCCCGAAGGCCCTCCTGAAGGGCTACGACTGGCAGGACACCGCCGCGCACGAGTACACGCACCTCGTCCTCACGGCGAGGAGCCGGAACCAGGCGCCGATCTGGCTGCAGGAGGGGCTCGCGAAGTGGTTCGAGGACGACTGGCGCGGGGGCGGGGATCCGCTCTCGCCCGTGTCGGCCGCGCTCGTGAAGGACGCCGTCCAGAAGGGCACGCTCGTCTCGTTCGAGGAGATGCACCCCTCCCTCGCGAAGCTGCCCTCGCAGGAGCGCGCCGCGCTCGCGTACGCCGAGGTCGTGCTCGCGGTCGAGAAGATGGTCCAGCAGGCGGGCCCGAAGGTGCTCGCGACGATCCTCGACCAGACCGCGGAGGGGAAGGACGCGCCGGACGCGGTCGCGGCGGCGCTCGGGGTCCCGTTCGACCGGTTCCTCGAGACCTGGCGGCGCCACATGGTCGAGCGGCCGCTCCCGCGAGGGGGCGAGCACGAGCTCAGGCGCCTGCGGTTCCGGGACGACCCGAAGCACGGCGGCACCTGGTCGGAGTGGGCGGAGATCCAGGACGAGAAGGCCCGCGGGTTCGCGCGCCTGGGCGACCTGATGCGCGCGCGCGGCCGCTGGGCGGCGGCGCGGATCGAGCTCGGGAAGGCGTACGACCGGGTGGGGGCGCGCGTCCCGATCCTCTCGGATCAGTACGCCCTCGCGGCGCTCCAGTCGGGGCAGGACGGGCTCGCCGAGAAGGTCCTCGGAGAGGCGATCGGGTGGAGCCCGGACTACGCCGCCCTGCACGTCCACCTCGCCCGCCTCCTCGCGAAGCGGGAGGACTGGAAGGGCGTCCGCGATCACCTCCTCGTGGCGAACCGCCACGACCCGTTCGACCCGGAGATCCACGCCGGCCTCGCCCGCGCGCTCGCCGCGCTCGGCGACCCCGGCGGCGCCTCGCGGGAGGAGCGGTTCGGGCGGATACTGCAGCCGGAGGGACACCCATGACGACCGACATCGCGGCCGCGCCCCCGTCGCCGGACGCCGACCTCCACGCGGTGAAGGAGCTCGCCGACGCGCGCCGGCTCCTCGTCGCGGAGATCGAGAAGCGGATCGTGGGGCAGAAGGACGTCGTCGAGACCCTCCTCGTGTCGCTCTTCGCGCGCGGCCACTGCCTCTTCGTCGGCGTGCCCGGGCTCGCGAAGACGCTCCTCATCTCGACGGTCGCGGACGTGCTCGACCTCTCCTTCAACCGGATCCAGTTCACGCCGGACCTCATGCCGTCCGACATCACCGGGACGGACGTGCTCGAGGAGGACCACACCACCGGCCGGCGCGCGTTCCGGTTCGTCCGCGGGCCGATCTTCGCGAACCTGCTCCTCGCCGACGAGATCAACCGGACGCCGCCGAAGACGCAGGCGGCGCTCCTCCAGGCGATGCAGGAGTACCGGGTGACGGCGGGCGGCGAGACCTACCCGCTCGACCTGCCCTTCCTCGTCTTCGCCACCCAGAACCCGATCGAGCAGGAGGGGACCTACCCGCTGCCGGAGGCGCAGCTCGACCGGTTCATGTTCTACGTGTCGGTCACGTACCCGAGCGCCGACGAGGAGCGGGCGATCGTCCGCGCGACGACCATCGCGAGCCGGCCGGCGCTCCGGCGCGTCCTCTCCCCCCACAAGATCCGCGACCTCCAGGACCTCGTGCTCCGGGTGCCGGCGGCCGACCACGTCGTGAAGTACGCGGTGGACCTGGTGCGCGCCACGCGCCCGGGCGAGCCCAGCGCGCCCGACTTCGTCCGGGAGAACGTCTCGTGGGGCGCCGGCCCCCGGGCGTCGCAGTACCTCGTCCTCGGCGCGAAGAGCCGCGCCATCCTCGACGGCCGGATGGCCGCGAGCGTGGAGGACGTCCGCGCCCTCGCGAAGAACGTCCTCGTGCACCGGGTCCTCACGAACTTCCGCGCGGAGTCGGAGGGCATCACCTCCGACAAGATCGTGGACCGCCTGCTCGAGCGGGTGAAGGGCTAGCGCGAGTGCCGGACCGCCGAAAGTCGCCCCTCGACCCGGAGGTGCTCGCGAGGCTCGGGAACCTCCGGCTGCGCGTCCGCGCGATCGCGGAGGGCGTCCTCGCCGGCCTCCACCGCTCCCCGCACCACGGCCAGTCGGTCGAGTTCGCCGAGCACAAGGAGTACGCGCCCGGAGACGACGTCCGCCGGATCGACTGGAAGGCCTACGGGAAGTTCGACAAGTACTACGTGAAGCGCTTCGAGCAGGAGACGAACCTCCGCGCCTACCTGGTCGTCGACGCGTCCGGCTCGATGGGCTACCGCGGCAAGCCCGAGGCGCTCTCGAAGCTCGAGGTGGCGAGCGCGCTCGCCGCCTCGCTCGCGTACCTGCTCTTCCGGCAGCAGGACGCGGCCGGCCTCGTCCTCGTCGGAGATCAGGTGAAGGTCGCGATCCCGCCCCGCGCCTCGGCGAGCCACCTCGGCCCGCTCGTCGAGGCGCTCGAGGGGGCGAAGGCGGAGGGCCCGACCCGCCTCGCCGCGGCGGTGGACTGGATCATCGAGCGGGCGCCGCGGCGCTCCTCCGTGCTCGTCTTCACGGACCTCATGGACCAGGACGAGGCGGTGCTGCGGAGGATCGCCCAGCTCGGCCTGCGCCGGCACGACGTGACCCTCTTCCACGTGCTCGATCCGGCCGAGCTCGAGTTCCCGTTCGACGATCCGACCCTCTTCCTCTCGATGGAGGACGGGCGCCAGGTCGAGGCGAACGGCCGCGACGTGCGGAAGGGCTACCTCGAGGTGTTCGGCCGGTGGCTCGCGGACGTGCGCCGGACGACCGCGGAGGCGGACGTCGACTACCAGCTCTGCCGGACCGATCGCCCGGTGGACGAGGTGCTCCTCCCGTTCCTCGCCCGGCGCGAGCGGACGGCCGCCTGAAGGACCGATGAGCCTCGGCTTCGCGAATCCCGCGCTCCTCTGGGGGCTCCTCGCCGCGGCGATCCCGCTCGCCATCCACCTCTTCTTCCGCCGCCGCCCGCGCCCGACGCCGTTCCCCGCCATCGACTTCATCCTGCGCGCCCGCCGCGAGACCCAGCGGCGCCTGCGCCTCAAGAAGCTCCTGCTCTTCGCGGCCCGCACCCTCGTGCTCGCCGCGATCGCCCTCGCCATCGCGCGCCCGCGGCTCGAGGCTCCGGCCGCCGCGGCCGCGCCGATCCCGCAGGGGCCGCGCGCGACCGCGATCGTCCTCGACGCCTCCGGGTCGATGCGCTACCGGCTCGACGGCAAGGCGCTGTTCGAGCGGGCGCGCGCCGACGCCCTCGGCGCGCTCGCGTCGCTCTCGACCGAGGAGCCGGCGACCGCCGTCGTGTGCGGCGGCGCGGAGCCGCAGGTCGAGCCGCCGTCGTTCGACCGCGCCGAGGTGAGGCGCGTGCTCGAGCGGGCCGAGGCCGAGGCGGGGCACGCGGACGTCACCGCCTGCCTGGCGGCCGCCGCGCGCGCCCTCTCCGGCGCGACCGCGCACGCGGCGCTCGGGAAGCGGATCGTCGTCGCGACGGACCTCACCGCGAGCGCGTGGCGGCTCGACGTCCCTCCGCCGGTCGTCGAGACCCCCGCCGGGAAGGTGCGCCCCGAGGTGACGGTGCTCGACGCCGCGCGCGGCGCGCCGCTGCCGAACGCGGCGGTCGTCGCGGCCGACGCCGAGCCCGAGCCGGGCGCGGGTCCGCGCGGGTACCGGATCACCGCGCAGGTGGCGAGCTACGGCGAGAAGCCGCTCGCCGACGTGCCGCTCTCGCTCGTCGTCGGGACGGGGAAGGAGGCGAAGACCGCGATCCGCGCGTTCGCCGACCTCCCCGCCGGCGGGACCGTGCGGAAGACCTTCTCCTACGCGTTCCCGCAGGGCGGCCCGGCGACGCTCCAGATCGCGCTCCCGGGCGACGCGCTCGCGGACGACGACGCGCGGTCGCTCGCCCTCGTCGTGCCGCGCGAGGTCCGCGTCCTCGTGGTGGACGGCGCCCCCTCGCCGGTGCGGTACCGCGACGAGGCCTACTTCGTGGACTCGGCCCTCGCGTCCCCCGCCTCGCCGGTCCGGCCGACGCTCGTGGACGCGGAGGCGCTCGCCGCGCAGGACCTCTCCCGGTTCGACGTCGTGTTCCTGCTGAACGTCCGCGCGCCGGGCGCGAAGGCCGCGGACCTGGCCCGCTTCGTCGAGCAGGGCGGAGGCCTCTTCGTCGCGCTCGGGGATCAGATCGAGCCGGAGGAGTACGCGAAGCAGCTCGCGGGCCTCCTCCCGGCGGCGCTCCACGTCGTGAAGACCGCGCCGGAGGGGAGACCCGCGCGCTTCGGCGAGGTGGACGTCACCCACCCGGCGCTCTCCGTGTTCGAGGGCGAGGCGAAGGAGGGGCTCCTCGGGGTGCGGACCTCGCGCTGGGTGCTCGCGAAGCCGTCCGGCTCCGGCGCGCGGGGGGAGGGGCAGGGACCTCGCGTCCTCGCGTCGTTCGACGACGGCGCGCCGGCGCTGCTCGAGGCGCGGCGCGGGAAGGGGCGGGTGCTCCTGTTCACCTCGTCCGCCGACCGCGACTGGACCGACTGGCCGATCCGGACGAGCTTCCTCCCGGCGATGCAGCGCTTCGCGGCCTGGCTCGCCGGCGGCCTCGACGACCGGCGCGAGGCCCCCGGCAAGGTGGGCGAGGCCCGCACCGATCCGGCTCGAGCCGGGGGAGCGGCTCGCGGCGCTCGTCGGGCCGGAGGGACGCGAGCGGCGCCTCCCGGAGCTCGAGCGCGCCGGGCTGCGCGACGAGGGCGGCAGCGCGCGGTTCGTCCCGCGGGAGCCGGGGCTCTGGCAGGTCAAGGTCGTGGCCGGCGGGGCCGAGCGCGTCGAGCCGCGGCTCGCCTTCTCCGTCGCGTTCGACCCGCGCGAGTCGGACACCCGCCGGCTCCGCCCCGACGAGCTCACCGCCTGGCTCGGCGGCGCGTCCCACGCGCGGGTGGAGGGGGACGCGCAGTCGCCCGCCGGCGCTGGCACCCAGGTGCCGCTCTGGTCCATCCTCCTCGTCCTCGGGGTCGCCGCCTTCTTCCTCGAGGGGATCCTGCTCACGTGACACCGTCCAGCCTCGATCGAGACGTCGCCGGGCTCTTCTGCGTGGGGTTCCACGGCAAGACCCCTTCCCCCGAGGTGAAGGAGCTCGTCCGCCGCGGCGTCCACGGGGTGGTCCTGTTCGCGCGGAACGTGGAGGACGCGGAGCAGGTCGCCGCGCTCGTCGCCGAGCTGAAGCGGCTCGCGGGGCGGCCGCTGCTCGTCGCGATCGACCAGGAGGGCGGGCGGGTCGCGCGGCTGCGCGCGCCGCAAGGCTTCACCGAGCTCCCGCCGATGCGCGCGCTCGGCGAGCTCGGCGACGCCGCGCTCGCGCGCGAGATCGGCGCGCTCCTCGGCCGCGAGCTCCGGGCGGTCGGCATCGACCAGGACTACGCCCCGGTGGTGGACGTGGACACGAACCCGGCGAACCCGGTGATCGGGGATCGCGCCCTCTCCCGCGACGCGGAGGCCGTCGGGCGGCTCGGCGCGGCGCTCGCGCAGGGGCTCCAGGGCGAGGGCGTCGCCGCCTGCGCGAAGCACTTCCCCGGGCACGGCGACACGAGCCAGGACTCCCACCTCCACCTGCCGAGGCTGCCGCACGGGCTCGACCGGCTGCGGCAGGTCGAGCTGCCGCCGTTCCGCGCGCTCGCCCGCGCCGGGGTCGCCGCGGTGATGACCGCGCACGTCGTGTTCGAGGCGCTCGACCCGCGCCGGCCCGCGACCCTCTCGCCCGAGGTGATGCGGCTCCTCCGCGAGGAGGCCGGCTTCCAGGGCTGCGCCGTCTCCGACGACCTCGAGATGAAGGCGGTCGCCGAGCACTTCCCGCTCGAGGAGGCCGCGCCGGGCGCCGTCCTCGCCGGGGTGGACGCGCTCCTCGTCTGCCACCACGCGGACGTCCAGCACCGGGGGATCGACCTCGTGCGCGCGGCGGTCGAGGACGGGCGCATCCCGCGCGAACGGCTCGCCGAGGCGCGCGCCCGGATCGCGGGGCTGCTCAGGTACGCCGGGCCGCCGCCCGACCCGGCGCGCGCGCGCGAACGGCTGAGGACGTCGTCGCACCTCGCGCTCGCGGCGCGGATCCCTGCGCTCGCCGCCGGGCGAGACCCGACCGCCGCCTAGCGCCCACCGCCGCCGCCAGGCGCTCGAAGGCGTCGGCGAGCGCCGTGCGCATCGCGCCCTGGTGGCGGAGCACGGCGGAGACGTGGCCGGCCGGGAGCCAGCGCAGCTCCGCGCCCCAGTGCTCGGCGATGCGCTTCATCTCGGAGGGGGGGACGACGCCGTCGCCGGCGGTGCCGACGACGATCGCCGCCTCCGGGCACACCGGGGCCGGGAGCGTGGTCACGGAGAAGCGCGAGAGGTGCGTGCAGAGCGCGAGCCGCGCCGCCTCGAGGTCGCCGTCGTCGGCGAACGCGGCCCACTCGGCGACGTGGTGGAGGACGCCGTCGCGCAGCACCGAGTCGGGCGAGCAGGTCGCCGCGACCGGCACGACCGCGCACGGGAACGGCATCGAGGCGCCGACCATCGCGGACAGCTGCCCGCCCATCGAGTAGCCGGTCACGCCGACGAGCGGGACCTGCTGCACGTGCCTGAGCCACCGCAGCAGGGCGCGGCCCTCCTGGAAGGTCGCCGAGCCCATGAGGTGGAGGTCGGAGACGCTCCGGAGGGCGTGGCGGGGCTGGTTCGCGGGCCGCCTCGCGCCGTAGAACGCGTTCTCGAGCACGAGCGCCCCGATTCCCTGCTCGAGCAGCGGCGCCGCGAACCGGAGACGGACGGCGAACCCCTGGTCGCCGGAGGCAGCGAGGTGGACGGCGACGGCGCGGACCCGCCCGGTCGGGAGGAGGAGCCGGAGGCGGGCCTTGCGTGCGCAGTCGGGCAGCCGGGACTCCGGGCTGTCGAACGAGCCCTCGAGGAGCCGCCCGCCGAGCTCGCGCCGCTCCGGACCGAGCTCGACGTGGATGTGCGGGATGCGTCGTCTGGAGAGCGCCACCGGGTCCATCGACTCGCAGAGCGCCCTGTCGCCCCACCCGTCCTGGAAGAACCGGGGGCCGCGCGCTGCGAAACCGAACACGAGATCGAGGACGTGCATGGCTCCTCACCCGGTAACAAAGATAGGGTTCCCCGAGTCGCGCGGGGTCCCCTCGGCCGAGCGGGCAGGCGTTCGTCCGTCGCGGCTGTAAGAACACCCGCGGCGCGGACGACCCGAGGGGCCGTCCGCGCGCCGGCGCACAGTCAAAATAATGCAGGCGACGTCAGCTGCGCTCGAGGAGCTTCAGCGCGAAGAGGCCGTAGAGCGCGCCGTAGACCGCGTGCTCGGGGCGCTGCGCGAGGTGGATCAGCTCCGCGACGGTGCGCGTGCCGTCGACCTTCGGGAGGATCTCGGCCTCCCACCGCTCGAGCTCCACCTCGTGGAGGCCGAAGGCGGGGTCCTGCGACGGCGCCAGCCGGTCCTCCGGGGAGAGCAGGCGGAAGAGCCGCTCCGGCTTGTAGAGCTTCTTCACCCCGCGTGTGATGAGGTTCGCGGGGTGGAGGTCGAGCTTGATCGCCTCGTTCGCGGCGCGGTCGTCGAAGTGGAGGCGGTACTCGCCTTCCTCCCACCCGAAGACGGAGTAGACGATCGCCTTCACCTGCTGGGCGACGAAGTAGAGCTTCTCCGTCTCCTTGAGGAGCCGCATCTCCGCGAGCACGTCGCCCGTGCGCCGCCCGGTCTGGTCGGCCGCCGCCTGGCAGAGCTCGAGCTGCTGCTGGGTGATCTTCCCGACGCGGACGAGGAAGGGGCCGAACCGATCGGTGACGAGGTTCGAGATGGCGAAGCAGGGCCGGCCCTTCTCGAAGTAGATGGTCTTCTTGACCTTGCCCTTCTGCAGCGTCAGCTCGCCGGTCTGCTGCGTCAGGTAGAAGGCCGTGATGAGCTCGGGCAGGTTGTTCTCGAGCTTCCCCTCGGTGCGGGCGAGGTCCAGCGCGCCCGTCCGCGCGGAGCCGGTCGCGGTCGCCCCGGGGCGCCCCCGCGGGGCGGCGCCGCGGGCCGGAGCGGCCGCGCGCGCGGGCGGCGCCGGGTGCGCCGAGGCGCCGATCGCGCCGGCGTGGACCGCGTCCCCCTTCAGGACCGCCGAGACCTTGCCGTCCTCGGTGAGGACCACGCGGCCGGTGAGGTCCATCGCGTCGAGGGGCTCCTCCGCCTCCACCGCCACCTCGACGTCGAAGTCGGAGAGCTCGATCGGCTCCTCGCCCGGGTCGGCGCCGGCGCCGAGGCGCACCGGCGCGGGCGTGACGCCCGGCATGAGCCCGCGCAGCGCGTCGATGAGCTTCTTCGCCTCGAAGGGCTTCTCGAAGTAGCCGTCGGCGCCGTGCTGGGCGCGCGCCTCGGCCGCCGCCCGCCCGCCCTTGAAGACGCCGGTCATGAACACGAACGGGATCTTGGCGTTGCGGAGCGCGTGGCCGACGTCGTAGCCCATCATGTCCGGCAGGAGGACGTCGACGACGGCGGCGGTCGGACGCTCGACCGCGATGAGGTCGATCGCGGCTCTTCCCCTTGCCCACGGCGATCGCGGCCCACCCCTCCGCCTCGACCAGGCGGGCGAGCAGGGTGAGCAGCTCCTGGTTGTCGTCCACGAGCAGGATCTTCGCCGGCACGGCGCCGACGATACCGGCCGGGGGGCCGGCGGATCAACGGGGCGAGGACGGTGGCAGCCTGGCCGGACACCGTGCTACAGGATCGGACGTTTCCACACCCGGAGGATCCGCCATGCGCTCCCGCCGTGCCTTCGCCCTCGTCCCCGCCGCCGCGCTGCTCCTCGCCGTCGCCGCCTGCGAGCAGAAGAAGTCCCCGGAGGCGGCCGCCCCCGCAGCCCCGCAGGCTGCCGCACCCGGAGCGAAGATCTGGTTCGGTCACGTCGGCTCGATGACCGGCGCGGAGGCGACGTTCGGCGACTCGAGCGACAAGGGGTTCAAGCTCGCGATCGAGGAGCTGAACTCGAAGGGCGGCGTGAAGGGGAAGCAGCTCGACCTCAAGACCTACGACGACCAGGGCAAGCCGGAGGAGGCCGCGACCGCGGCGAACCGCCTCGTCCGCGAGGACAAGGTGACGGTGCTGCTCGGCGAGGTGGCCTCGAGCCGCTCGCTCGCGATGGCGCCGATCGCCGAGGCGAACAAGGTGCCCGATGATCACGCCGTCGTCGACGAACCCGAAGGTCACGAAGGACGGCGACAAGACCCGGCCGTTCGTCTTCCGCGTCTGCTTCATCGACCCGTTCCAGGGGACGGTGATGGCGAAGTTCGCGAAGGAGAAGGGCGTCAAGAAGGTCGCGATCCTCCGCGACGTCGGGAACGCCTACTCGGTCGGGCTCGCCGACTACTTCCTCTCGAAGTACAAGGAGCTCGGCGGCACGATCGTGAACGACCAGAGCTACAAGGCCGGCGATCAGGACTTCAAGGCGCAGCTCACGGCCATCAAGGCGAAGGGCCCCGAGGCGATCTACGTCCCCGGCTACTACACCGACGTCGCCCTCATCGCGCGGCAGTCGCGCGAGCTCGGGATGAAGGTGCCGCTCATGGGCGGCGACGGGTGGGACTCCGCGAAGCTCTTCGAGATCGGCGGCGCCGCGATCGAGGGGTCGTTCTTCTCGAACCACTACTCGCCCGACGACCCGTCGCCCCGCATCCAGGACTTCATCAAGCGCTTCAAGGCGCGGTTCGGCGCGGTGCCGGACTCGATGGCGGCGACCGCGTACGACGCGGCGATGGTCGCGGGCGACGCGATCAACCGCGCGAAGGACGGGACGGGCGAGGCCCTCGCCCAGGCGATCGCGGAGACGAAGGACTTCCCCGGCGTCACCGGCGTCATCACGCTCGACCAGGACCACAACGCGGTGAAGTCCGCGGTGGTGCTCGAGGTGAAGGGCGGCAAGGCGGTCTGGGTCGCCACGGTCGCCCCGGACGCGCCCGCCGCCGCGGCCGCTCCGATGACGGGCCCCGCGCCGGTGCCCGCCTCGAAGCCGGCGACGAAGTAGCCCTGCCGGCGCCCGGCACCGGCGAGGCCGCGTGACCGAGTTCCTTCAGCACCTCGTCAACGGCCTCTCCCTCGGGACCATCTACGCCCTGGTCGCCCTGGGCTACACGATGGTCTACGGGGTGCTGAAGCTCATCAACTTCGCCCACGGCGACGTCTACATGGTGGGGGCCTTCGCCGGGTACTACCTCGGCGCGGTGCTCGGGACGGAGCGCAGCCCGAACGTCGGGAAGGCCGCGCTCGTGATCATGGGCGCGATGGCGATCTGCGCCGCGCTCGGGTTCGTCATCGAGCGGTTCGCCTACCGCCCGCTCCGCAGCCGCGCGCGCCTCACCGCGCTCATCACCGCGATCGGCGTCTCGTTCCTGCTCGAGTTCGGGTTCCAGCTGAACCCGCTCGTCCGCTCGCCGATCCAGTTCCCGCCCGGGCCGAGCCCCCGCTTCTTCCCGGCGCTCGTGGAGCTCGGCGAGCCGTTCGAGCTCCTCGGCGCGACCGTCCCGCGCATCGACGTGGTCGGGTTCCTGTTCGCCATCCTGCTCATGCTCGGGCTCCAGTGGATCGTCTACCGGACCCGCTTCGGCGTCGCGATGCGGGCGGTGTCCTTCGACCCGCAGGTGGCCGGCCTCATGGGCATCCCGGTGAACCGGATCATCTCCGGGACCTTCATGCTCGGGAGCGCCCTCGCCGCGGCCGCCGGCATCATCAACGCGTCCTCGCGCCCGCGCATCGAGCCGCTCTTCGGGCTCATGAGCGGCCTCAAGGCGTTCGTCGCCGCGGTCCTCGGCGGGATCGGCAGCGTGCCCGGCGCGATGGTGGGCGGCCTCGTCCTCGGGTTCGTCGAGGAGTACGTCGCGGGCTACACCTCGTCGCAGTACCGCGACGCGATCGCCTTCACCGTCCTCATCCTGGTCCTGCTGGTGCGCCCCGAGGGGCTCTTCGGCAAGGGCCGGGTGGAGAAGGTCTGATGCGGGCGCTCCTCCGCTCGCTCCTGCCGTTCCTGGTCGGGCTCCCGATCCTCGCCCTCGTGCAGGCGTTCCTGCCCTCGGACTACTTCCTCATCGCGGTCTCGATCGGCGTGAACGTCGTGCTCGCCGTGTCGCTCAACGTGGTGAACGGCTTCACCGGCCAGTTCTCCCTCGGTCACGCCGGGTTCATGGCCGTCGGCGCGTACACCGCCGCGAAGATCTCCCTCGCGCTCGCCGGCGTCCGGATCGGGCTCGTCCCCGAGGCGGTCTCGGATCAGCTCGCCTTCGCGGTGGCGCTCGCCTCGGGGATGGGGACCGCCGCGCTCGCCGGGTTCCTCGTCGGCATGCCGTCCCTGCGGCTCCGCGGCGACTACCTCGCCATCGTGACGCTCGGGTTCGGCGAGATCATCCGCTCGATCATCGAGAACATGGGCTTCCTCGGGATGGCGATCGGGCTCTCCGGGCTCCCGCCGAGGACGAACCTCGTCTGGGTGGGGGTGTCGATCATCGCGACGGTGGTCATGGCGCGGCGGCTCGCCGTCTCGACCCAGGGGCGCGCGCTGTTCGCGATCCGCGAGGACGAGGTCGCGGCCGAGGCGATGGGGGTCGACACCACCGGCTACAAGGTCCGCGCCTTCACGATCTCGGCGGCGTACGCCGGCCTCGCCGGCGGGCTCATCGTGCACGCCATCCTGCTCGTCACCCCGAACATGTTCACCTTCATCCGCTCGATCGAGGTGGTGGTGATGGTGGTGCTCGGCGGGCTCGGCTCGATCACCGGGTCCGTCGTCGCCGCCGTCGTCCTCGGCCTCGCCATCGAGGGGCTCCGGCGGTTCGATCAGTACCGGATGGTGGTGTACGCGCTCCTGCTCGTCGTCCTGATGCTGCTCCGGCCGCAGGGGATCTTCGGGACGCGGGAGCTCTGGGACCTGCCGCTCTTCCGCCGCCTGCCGCGGCCGCGCCCGCTCGCGCCGGCCCCCGGCGGCGCCTCGCCCACGGCGGTCCGGGACGAGGGCGGGCGGGGAGGGACGTCGTGAGCGCCGCGACCCCACCGCTCGAGCTCGCGGGCGTCACGATGCGCTTCGGAGGCCTCAAGGCGCTCTCGGCGTTCAGCCTCGTCATGCGGCCCGGCGAGCTCGTCGGCCTCATCGGCCCGAACGGCGCCGGGAAGACGACCGCGTTCAACGCGATCACCGGCGTGTACGTCCCGACCGAGGGCGAGGTCCGGGTCGTGGGCGAGGTCGTGAACGGCCGGCGGCCGCACGAGATCTGCGGGCGCGGGGTCGCGCGCACGTTCCAGAACATCCGGCTGTTCAAGGAGCTGAGCGCGCTCGACAACGTCCGGATCGCCTGCCACGCCGGGGCGCGCTCGGGGTTCTTCGACGCGCTCCTGCTCACCGGCCGGCACCGGTCGGAGGAGGCGCGCATCGTCGCGCGCGCCGAGGAGTACCTCGAGGTCATGGGGCTCTCGGAGCGCCGCCACGAGATCTCGCGCAACCTGCCGTACGGCGAGCAGCGGCGGCTCGAGATCGCGCGCGCCCTGGCGACCGGCCCGAAGGTGCTCTGCCTCGACGAGCCCGGCGCGGGCATGAACGCGGGCGAGAAGACCGAGCTCATGCAGCTCATCCGCGCGATCCGGGACCGGTTCGGCCTCGCGATCCTCGTGATCGAGCACGACATGCGGCTCGTGATGGGGGTCTCGGAGCGGCTCCTCGTCCTCGACCACGGCGTCACGATCGCGGAGGGGCGCCCGGAGGCCATCCGCCGCGATCCGAAGGTGATCGAGGCGTACCTCGGGGACGCGTACCTCGAGGAGAAGCGCATCGCGGTGCCGAAGGACGGAGGTCCGGCGTGAGCGCGGCGCCCGTGCTCGAGGTCACGAACCTCCACGTCCACTACGGGGCGATCGAGGCGCTCCGGGGGATCTCCCTCGAGGTCCCGGCCGGGGAGGTGGTCGCGCTCATCGGCGCGAACGGCGCGGGCAAGACGACGACCCTCCGCGCCATCTCGAGGATGCTGCGCCCGTCCGCGGGGACGATCCGGTTCCTCGGCGAGGACGTGACGAAGCTCCCGTCCCACGCGCTCGTCGCGCGCGGGATGGCGCACGCGCCGGAGGGGCGCGGGATCTTCCTCAACCTGACCGTCGGCGAGAACCTGGCGCTCGGCGCGTACCTGCGCCGCGACCGGGAGGGCATCGCGAAGGACTCCGAGCGCGCCTTCGCGCTCTTCCCGATCCTGGCGGAGCGGCGGGCGCAGGTGGCGGGGACGCTCTCGGGGGGCGAGCAGCAGATGCTCGCGGTCGGGCGCGCGCTCATGAGCAGGCCGAGGCTCCTGCTCCTCGACGAGCCGTCGCTCGGCCTCGCCCCGCAGGTGGTCGAGCGGATCTTCGCCGTGCTCCGCGAGGTGAACGACGGCGGCGTGGCGCTCCTGCTCGTCGAGCAGAACGCCCACAAGGCGCTCCAGCTCGCGCACCGCGCCTACGTGCTCGAGACCGGGGCGGTGGTGATGCGCGGCACGGGGAAGGAGCTCCTCGCCTCCCCCGAGGTGCGGAAGGTCTACCTCGGGGAGTGAGGCCGCGCCGCGCGCGCCGCGGGTGCGCGCGCGGGGACGACCGCGAGCGCGATCCCCGCGAGGATCGCGATCCCCGCGACGAGGAGGCGGGGCGTGACCCGCTCGCCGAGGAGCCCGGCGGCGCCCGCCGCGGCGAGCACCGGGACGGCGAGCTGCACGGTGCCCGCCCGCGCGGCGCCGAGCGCCGGCAACGCGGCGTACCAGACCGCGTACCCGCCGCCGGAGGCGAGCGCGCCGGACGCCGCCGCGAGCCCGAGCCCGGCCGCCGTCGCGTGGGCGCTCCCCGACGCGGCGAGCGCGGCGAGGAAGAGGATCCCGAGCGGCGCGCTGCGGACGAAGTGGTCGGCGGTCGTGGCGAGGGGGTCGGTCGAGCGCCGGCCGCGCACGGAGTAGACCCCCCACGCGACGCCCGCGGCCGCCATGAGCACCGCGCCGGCGAGGTCGGGCGCGCCCGCGCCCGGGAGCGTGAGCCAGGCGAGGCCGGCCGTGGCGAGCAGGATCCCGCTCCAGCCGCGCCGTCCCGGACGGGCGCCGGTCGCGACGCCGTACCCGACCATCGTCGCCTGGACGAGCGCGAACAGGACGAGCGCGCCGACCGCGGCCGGGATCCGCACGTACGCGAGGGAGAACGCCGCGGCGTAGGCGAACAGGGCGAGGGCCGAGCCCCACGTCCCGCCCGCCGGACGGACGCGGCGGGTGCCGGCGAGCAGCGCGGCGAGCGCGAGCGCGCCGGACGCGAGGCGCACCGCCGTGAAGGTGCCCGGGTCCGCGAGCCTGCCCCCGAGCGCGGCGCGGCAGAGGAGCGAGTTCGCGGCGAAGCAGACGAGGGCGATCGCCGTCAGCGCGGCGGTCCGCAGCCCGGGCGTGGCGGCGACGCGGGCGGCGGGAACGCTCGGTGAACGCACGCCGTCAGGATACCCCTACGTCCGGAGTCCCACGTGCGCCTCGCCGCCGAGGAGCGACCGCAGCTCCGCGACCGCCGCGTGCCGCAGGTCGAGCCGGAGCGGGTGCAGGCTGCAGCGGGCGAGCTCGAGCGACCGCAGCTCGCCCCAGGGCGTCCGCACGTGCGCGACGATCGCCCCCGGGATCCCGCCCTCCGAGGTCGGGTGGACGGGCTCGAGCTCCACCCAGAGCGTCCGGCCCGCCGGGTGGGACCCGAGCCAGTCGCGCATCCCCGCCTCGTACGCGCTGCGCTCGGCGGGCTCGAGGTAGTCGCGCACGACGGTCTGGTAGGCGAGGACGAGCGCGTTCATCTCCGCGCCGGAGAGGAGGTCGAGCCGGCCGGGCACGCTCGACGCGGCGACGGGCACGAGGACCGGCGCGTCGGGTCGGATGCGGGCCGCGCCGAACGCCTCGAGCGCCGCCTCGAGCCGCTCCTCCCGCGCGCGCTCGCCCGGCCACACGCAGGCGCGGAGCCACCTCGCGTCGTCCGCGCGGAAGACGTCGAGCGGGGCGGGGTCGAGGCCGAGCCTCGCGACGGGGCGCACGTCGCGCGCGAGCTCGAGCGGCGTCCCGTCCGCGGCGACCCACACCGGCGGCAGCGCGTCCGCGACGAGGTTCAGCCCGGCGCTCGCCCCGACGTCGGCGATCGCGAGGGGCCGCACCTCGTCCCCGGCGCGGGCGAGCCCCGCCGGCCAGAGCCAGGCGATGGCGCGCGAGGTCTCGTTCGTCTGGACGGCCCGGTGGGCGAGCGCGTCGAACACCCGCTCGCGCGAGCCGTCGAGCGCCGCCGCGAGCGCCGCCTCCGTCACCGCGGCGGGGTCCGCGTCGTGCGCGGCGAAGCCGTCGAACAGGGGGTGGGACGGACCCTCCGCCAGGGCGTCGTTCCGGAGGCTCGCGAGGACGAGGAGCGGCCGGTCGTACCAGGCGAAGAACCGGCGGTGCTCCCACGCCGCCTCGACGTACCGCCCGGGCGGTCCCGCCAGGATACCCGGCAGGAGCCGGAGCGCTCGCTCGTACGAGGGAGATCGACCGCGGACCGCCTCGCGCTGCCTCGCGAGATCCTCGTCCAGCCCGGCGATGCCGATGCGCGCCATGGCGGCTCCTCCCGTCCTGACCACCGCAACGGTAGGGCGCCCGCGGCGCGTGCGCCGCGCGGGTGCCTTCCGTGACCGTCCGCCGCCGCCACCTCACCCGGTCGGCGGCCCGGCGGGCGGTGCGAGCTCGGCGAGCCTCCGGCGGCGTCCCGGCGCGGCGGCGAGGTGGCCGAGCGCGACCGCCACGCCCGCCGCGAGGCACGCGAGCCAGAGCGCCGTCGGTCCACGCCGCGCGAGGAGCCCGCCCCCGACGAGCGGGGAGAGCGTGAACGCGATCCCCCAGCACATCGAGAACGCGCCCTGGTACCGGCCGCGCAGCTCGCGCGGCGCGAGATCCGCGACGAGCAGGGCGGCGAACGGGAAGCCGATCACCTCGCCGACGGTCCAGAGCGCCCCCGCGCCCACGTAGACGGCGAGCGGCGGGAACGCGGCGGCGAGCGCGTTCGCGCCGTAGCCGACCCCGAAGAGCAGCGCGGACGCCGCGAGGTGGAGCGACGGGTCCCGCCGTCCCACGAGCGCGGCCTGCACCGGCTGCAGGAAGACGACGCCGAGCCCGTTCACGACCATGACGAGGGCGAAGAGCGGCTCCCCGAGCCCCTTCGCCTTCATGTCGAGCGGCAGGGCGAACTGGAACTGCACGAAGACGGACAGCGCGACGAGGTGGAGGAGCAGGAAGACCACGAAGGTGCGGTCCCGCAGCACGAGCCCGAGCCCCGCGAGCGGCGAGTGGGCGCGGGTGCCGGGCGGCCGGGTCTCGGGGACGCGCCGCAGGACGATGACCGCGAACGCGACGGTCGTGACGGCGTCGGCGAGGAAGAGCGCCGGGTAGCTCCGGGCCGCCAGGAACCCGCCGAGCGCGAGCCCGAACACCCAGCCGACGTTCATCGCCCAGTACGAGAGCCCCCACGCCCGCGCGCGGTCGGGGGGAGAGACGACGTCCGCGATCGCCGCGTTCATCGCCGGCCGGTACAGCTCGCTCGTCGCCGCGGCGAGGAACGTGAGCGGCGCGAGGGCGGCGGGCGAGCGGACGAACCCGAGCGCCCCCACCGCGATCGCGCCGGTCCCGAACGAGAGGAGCATCGTCGCGCGACGGCCGACGGCGTCCGCGAGCACGCCCCCGACCGGCGCGCCGACGAGCACCCCGGCGCCGAACAGCGCGACGACGGGCGCCGCCTGCTCCGGGGAGAACCCCCGCGCGCGCACGAGGTAGAGCCCGAGGAACGTCGCCACGAAGGACGCGAGCCGGTTCACGAACATGCCGGCGAGGAGCGCCCAGTACACGGGCGGGAGCCCGCGGAGCACGAGGTGCAGGCGTGAGGTGAGCCGTTCCACGGCGCGTCCGCATAGCACCGCGGTCCGGCGGGCGCGAGGCCGAAAAGAAGACGGCCGCCCCGGAGGGCGGCCGCGTTCTGGTGCGTCCGACTGGGCGTCGAAGTCTTCGACTCTAAATGTCGAAGTAGAGGGCGTACTCCATCGGCGAGGGGCGCATCCGGACCGGATTGACCTCCTTGTCGTACTTGTACTGGATCCAGGTCTCGATCACGTCGTCGGTGAAGACGTCGCCCTTCAGCAGGAACTTGTGGTCGCGGCGGAGGCACTCGAGCGCCTCGTCGAGCGAGCCCGGCATCTTCGGGATCTCCTTCAGCTCCTCCGGAGACATGCCGTAGATGTCCTTGTCGAGCGGCTGGCCGGGGTTGAGCTTGTTCTCGATCCCGTCGAGGCCCGCCATGAGCATCGCGGCGAACGCGAGGTAGCCGTTCGCCGACGGATCCGGCGAGCGGAACTCGATGCGCTTCGCCTTCGGCGAGGGCGAGTACATCGGGATGCGGATCGACGCCGAGCGGTTGCGCGCGGAGTAGGCGAGGTTGATCGGGGCCTCGAAGCCGGGGACGAGCCGCTTGTACGAGTTCGTCGTCGGGCAGCAGAGCGCGGCGAGCGCCGGGCCGTGCTTGAGGATGCCGCCGATGTACCACATCGCGAGATCGGACAGCCCCGCGTACCCGTCGCCGGCGAAGAGCGGCTTGCCGTTCTTCCAGATCGACTGGTGGACGTGCATGCCCGAGCCGTTGTCGCCGTAGAGCGGCTTCGGCATGAACGTCACGGTCTTGCCGTGACGGCGCGCGACGTTCTTGATGATGTACTTGAACCACTGGAGGTTGTCGGCCATCCCGACGAGCGGCGCGAACTTGATGTCGATCTCGGCCTGGCCGGCGGTCGCGACCTCGTGGTGCTGCCGCTCGACGTGGATGCCGACCGACTCCATCACGCGGCACATCTCGGTGCGGATGTCCTGCTGGCTGTCGGTCGGCGCGACCGGGAAGTAGCCCTCCTTGTAGCGGGGCTTGTAGCCGAGGTTCCCGCCGGCCTCTTCACGGCCGGTGTTCCACTGCCCCTCGACGGAGTCGACCTTGTAGAACCCGTGGTTCACGCCGGTGTCGTAGCGGACCTCGTCGAAGATGAAGAACTCGGCCTCGGGGCCGAAGAAGGCGGTGTCGCCGATCCCGGTGGACTTGAGGTACTTCTCCGCCTTGATCGCGATGTTGCGCGGATCGCGGGAGTACGGCTCCTTCGTGATCGGATCGACGATGTTGCAGATGAGCGAGAGCGTCGGCTCCGCCATGAACGGATCGATCACCGCCGTCTCGGAGTCCGGGACGACGAGCATGTCGGACGCGTGGATCGCCTGCCAGCCGCGGATCGACGAGCCGTCGAACCCGAGGCCCTCCTCGAACACGTCCTCCGTGAGCTCGTAGAGGGGGATCGAGAAGTGCTGCCAGATGCCGACGAAATCCATGAACTTCAGGTCCACGTACGTCGCCTTCTTCTCCTTGGCGAGGTCGAGGGCCTGCTTCGGGGTCAGCTTTGCCATCGAGGTCGGTCTCCCAGATGCTGCGGGGTGGTTGCGTCGGCGTTTAGCACGGCTTGTGCCACGTGATCAGCAGGCGGGCGGGGGGAAAGTTCGCGTCGGCGGTCGATCCGCTGCCCGATCTCCGTGCAGCGAGTGCCCGGAGGCCAGGCACCTTCCGGGTCGTCCGGGCGGCACGGGATGCGCTCTAGACCTTCGGCTTCATCCCGAGCGCGCGCATCCGTTCGCGAAGGGTGTTCCGGTTCATCCCGAGGAGCTCCGCGGCGCGGAGCTGGTTTCCGCTGGTCCGCGCGAGCGCGGCCGCGATGAGCGGCGCCTCGACGGCGGCGAGCGCCCCCTGGTACCGGCCGCCCTCGGGCGCGGCGGAGTCGAGGATGGACTCGACGAGCCCCCCGATCCCGCGCTCCTGCACGCCCGCGGCGGGCAGGAGGCCGACGAGGTCCTTCGCGGACAGCCGCGCGCCGGCGAGCTTCAGCAGCGCGCGCTGGACGACGTTCTGGAGCTCGCGGACGTTGCCGGGCCAGGGGTGCCCGAGGAGCAGCGGCTCGGCGTCCTTCGCGAGCGCGAGGGCGCGGCCCTTGAGCTGCTCGCCGTACTTCGCGAGGAAGTGGCGGGCGAGCAGGATGACGTCCCCCTCGCGCTCGCGCAGCGACGGCAGCCGGATCGGCACCACCGCGAGCCGGTAGTAGAGATCCCGCCTGAAGCGTCCCTCCTCGACCGAGCGCCCGAGATCCGCGTTCGTGGCGGCGACGATCCGCACGTCGACGGCGAGCGGGCGCGTGCCGCCGACGCGGTCGATCTCGCGCTCCTGCAGCACGCGCAGGAGCTTCGCCTGGAGCTCGATCGGCATCTCGCCGATCTCGTCGAGGAAGAGGGTCCCGCCGCTCGCGAGCTCGAACTTCCCGGGCCGCCGCTCGACCGCGCCGGTGAAGGAGCCCTTCTCGTGGCCGTAGAGCTCGCTCTCGATGAGATCCTTCGGGATCGCGGCCATGTTGACCGTGATGAACGGGCCCCTCGAGCGGGTCGAGTTCGCGTGGATGGCGCGGGCGACGAGCTCCTTGCCCGTCCCCGACTCTCCCATGAGGAGGACCGTCATCTCGGTCCGGGCGACGCGGCCGATCTCCTTGTAGACCTCGATCATCGCGGCCGAGCGGCCGATGAGCGTCTCCGGGAGCGAGATGTCGCGGTACCGGCGCGGCTCCGCGTTCGGGTCGATCTCGGCCTCGATCCCCCCCGCGGGCGCGCCGGCCTCCTCGGCGTGGTCGACGGGCGCCGCCGCGAGGTCCTTCACGAGCCGCTCGACGCGGGCGAGATCGAAGGGTTTTCCGAGGTAGTCCGCGGCGCCGCGCTTCATCGCCTCGACCGCCGAGCGCATCGTGTCCTCGGCGGTCATCACCACGATGAAGGGGGAGTCGCTGCGCCCGCCGATCTCGCCGAGGAGCTTGAAGCCGTCGTCGCCGGGGAGCCGGATGTCGAGCAGGACGAGGCCGACGCCGTCCCGCCCTCCGCCGAGCGCGCGAAGCTTCTCTCGCGCCTCCTCGGCGCTGCCGGCCTCCTCGAACGCCACGCCGGCGCGCTCGCAGGTCCGGCCCAGGACGAAGCGGACCGAAGGCTCGTCGTCGACGATGAGGACCTTGCGCAAATGTTCCTCCGGGTGGAATCGGTGCTCGATCTCCAAGCTTTAAGCAAGGACGAGGCCAGCCTGCCAGGGGGCTCCCCCGTTCGCGCCGGGCGGGCGTCGTCGAAGGACCAGGGGGGCTCAGGGAACGTCGAGCGGCAGGTACAGGTTCGCCTCGGCGCCGCCCGCGGCCCGGTTCCTCACCTCGATGCGCCCGCCGTGGGCCTCGATGATCCGCCGCGAGATCGCGAGCCCGAGGCCGGTGCCGGAGGGCTTCGAGGTCGCGAACGGCGTGAAGAGCCGGTGGAGCATCGCCTCCGGGATGCCCGGGCCGTTGTCCTGGACGGATACCCGAGCGAGCGGCCGGGTGCGACCGCTCGCGCCGCGCAGCCGCAGCGAGGCGACGCTCGTCTCGAACGTCACCGTCGGATCGGGGCGCCCGGCGAGCGCGTCGAGCGCGTTCCGGACGAGGTTCAGCACGACCTGCTGCAGCTTCTCCGCGTCGCCGAGCACCGGCGGCAAGGACGGGTCGAAGCGCTCCACGAAGGTGACGCGGTCCGCGCCCGGGATCCCGCGCGAGAGGACCGCCACGTCGCCGAGCACGTCGTGGATCTCGAGGGGCATCGTCTGGAGCACGGCGGGGCGGGCGAGGTCGAGGAGCTCGCGGACGAGCCCGTCCACGCGCTTCGCCTCGCGGGCGATCACCTGCGCGTACTCCTTCGCCGAGCCCTCCGCCTCGCGCGCGAGGAGCTCGGCTGAGCCCTGGAGGCCGGCGAGGGGGTTCTTGATCTCGTGGGCGAGTCCCGCCGCGAGCGCCTCGAAGTCGAGGGCCCGCTCCGAGGAGCGGGGCACGCGGAGCACCAGCACCGTGCCGATGCAGCTCACGCCGTCGACGAGCGGGTTGGCCTCGACGGAGATGGCCACCCCCGCGTCGCGGGGCGACGGGAAGTCGATCGACTGCGTCTCCTCCGCGGCGCGCGCGCGCTCGGAGAGGACCGCGAGCTGGGCCCCGCCCGGGAGCGCCCGGACCGGCAGCTCCACCGCGCGCTCGCGGCTGCGGCCGAACAGCTCCTCCGCCGCCGGGTTCAGGTGGAGGACGCCGCCGTCCGCGCCGACGATCACGATCGCGTCGGCGACGGAGTCGACGGCCGCTCGCGCGAGCGCCGCCGGGAGCGGAGGAGCCTTGCCCGGGCGCGCCAACGGACCGCCGGCGCTAGAGCGCGTCCTCGCCGCGCTCGCCCGTGCGGATCCGGATGACCTCCTCGATCGGCACGACGAAGATCTTCCCGTCGCCGATGCGGCCGGTCTTCGCGGCCCGCTCGATCGCCTCGACCACCCGGCCGACGATGCTGTCCGCGACGACGACCTCGACCTTCACCTTCGGGAGGAAGTCCACGACGTACTCCGCGCCGCGGTAGAGCTCGGTGTGTCCCTTCTGGCGGCCGAAGCCCTTCACCTCCGTGGCCGTGAGCCCCGCGACCCCGACCTCCGAGAGCGCCTGCTTCACCTCGTCCAGCTTGAACGGCTTGATGATGGCCTCGACCTTCTTCACGGCTCACCTCGTACGTACGGTTGAGGCTGACGCTAAACCCCGTCGCTCGGGGCGGTCAACCAGTGCTGCTCGGATCCCGGGCTCGGAATGCCCGCTCCCCGGACAGGTGCATCGTCGCTCGCTGCTCGTTCGCTCCCATGGCGGGGCGAGCCGGGACCCGCGCACGGCGCCGCGGTCCCCGTTTCGTCCTACCGCGACGACAATGTGCAACGGACAGGCCATGGGGGGGATGCGGTGGGGCGCCGCAACCACCGGCGAGTCGGCAAGCGCAGGGGCGTCAGGATGAGGATGCCCCGGCTCCGCCAGGGGGCCCCGAGTGATGCGCGCGGCTGCGTCGCGGGTACGGTCCCGAGCGAGGCGGGCGACCCCACGAATGAGAGGCGCGCCGCCGTAGAATCGGCCCGTGCCCTCGCTGGGAATCCTCGCGGCGCTCGCCGCCGCCGTCGCCCTGCTCGCGGTGGCGCACGTCCTCTTCTGGCGCTGGAAGCTCGACGCGCCGAGCCGGGAGGACGAGCTCCTGCGCGCCGGGACGCGAGACGGCTGGAGCCTCGCGCTCGGGCACCGGCGACCGCGCGCCGAGCCGCGGCTCCCTCCGGTGCTGCTCGTGCACGGGATCGCGATGAACCGGCAGGCGTTCGACTTCGGGGTCGAGCGCTACTCCATCGCGGCCCACCTCGCCGCCGCGGGGTTCGACTGCTTCTCGCTCGACCTGCGCGGTCACGGCGGGTCACGCCGCGGGCCGACGTCGCGGTGGACGCTCGACACGTACCTCGCCGAGGACCTCCCCGCCGCGCTCGACGCCATCCGGGAGGCGACCGGGCAGGAGTCGGTGCTGTACGTCGGCCACAGCCAGGGGGCGATCCTGGGGATGGCGGCCTGCGCGCTGTACCCGGCCCGCATCCGGGCGCTCGTCGCCCTCGGAGGGCCCGCGCACTTCGACTCCCAGCCGAGGCTCCGCGCGCTCGTCGCGCTGCGCCGCCTCCCCGTCGCCCGCCACCTCCGCCTCGTCGCGCGGACGGTCGCGCCGTTCTCGGGGTACTGGCACCCGGCGCCGTTCGAGATCTCGATCAACATGCGGAACGTGGAGCGGCCGATCTACCGGCGCCTGCTCGCGAACGCGATCGAGGACCTGCAGCCCGGGGTGCTCGACCAGTTCGCCGCCTGCATCCGGGACGACACCTTCCGGTCCTGCGACGGCACGGTCGACTACCGCGCCCTCTTCCCCTCCTGCACGCAGCCCGCGCTCTTCGTCGCCGCCGAGAAGGACGGGCTCGCGCCGCCCGCGGTGGTCGAGGCCGCCTTCAAGCGGTGGGGCGGGCCGCGGCGGTACTGGAGCTGCGGCCGCGACTACGGGCACGCGGACATCCTCCTCGGGCGGAACGCGCCGGAGGTCGTCTTCCCGATGATCCGCGACTTCCTGCTCGAGCACTCCGAGCCCGCGCCGCCGCGGTGAGAGCCGACGTCCCGCTCGCCGCGCCGCTCGGTCGGCTGGCCGGTGGCCGGGTGAGTGTCGGCCGTCGTCGGGGTAGCATGCCGCCGTGCGCCGCCGCTTCGCCCTCGCCGCCGCGCTGCCGGCGCTCGTCTCGCTCGCGGCCATGGCGCTCCTCGCCGATCGCCTCGCGCGACGCGCGCTCGAGGACGAGCTCTCCGCCCGGCTCGTCGCCGCGGCGAAGGCGGCGGCGGCCGCGCTCCCGGCGGAGCGCGTCGCGAGGCTCGCGCCCGGGGACGAGACGAGCCGGACCTACGGCCACGTCCGCTCCCGCCTCGACTCGGTCGCCCGCGCGACCGGCACGCGGCTCCTCGTCGTCCGTCCCGACCGGACCGCGCTCGCCGACTCGACGGGGCGGTCCCGGATCGGCGAGCCGGTCGCGGCGCTCGAGCAGGATCGGCTCGAGATCGCGCAGGCCGCCGCCGGGAAGGCGGTCCCGAGCCAGGTGCTCTTCGAGGGGACGGACGGCCGGCTGCACAAGTCCGGGTACGCGCCGCTCCGGGATCCGGCCGGGCGGGTCGTGGCGGTGGTGAGCGCGGACGGCACCGCGGCGTCGTTCGAGGCGCTGCGCGCGTTCCGCCGGACGCTCGCCACGCTCGCGGTCGGCGGCGCGCTCCTCGGCGCGCTCGTCGCGGCGCTCGCCGCGCTCACGGTCACGCGCCCGCTCGTGCGCATCACGGAGGCGGCGCGCCGCATCGCGCGCGGCGACCTCGAGACGCCGCTGTGGCGGCGGCGGCGCAAGGACGAGATCGGCCAGCTCCGCGACACGATCGAGGAGATGCGCCGCGCGCTCCACGCGCGCGACGAGGAGCGCGAGACGCTGCTCGCCGGCATCGCGCACGAGGTGCGAAACCCGCTCGGCGCGCTCGACCTGTTCGCCGGGCTCCTCGCGGAGGAGCTCGCGAGCCGGCCCGAGGCGACGCACGTCGCGCGCATCCGCGCGGAGCTCGCCTCCCTCTCGAAGGTGGTCGAGGAGTTCCTCGACTACGCGAGGGCGCGTCCGCCCGCGAGGGAGGCGGTGGACCTCGCGCGGCTGCTCGGCGAGGTCGCCGACCTCTCGCAGCCGCTCGCCATCGCCCGGAACGTCTCGCTCTCGGTGGAGGGCGCGGGGGAGGCGCGCGCGGACCGCGAGCAGCTCCGGCGCGCCGCGGTGAACCTCGTGCGGAACGCGGTCGAGGCCGCGCCGGCGGCGAGCGTCGTCGAGATCGTCGCGCGCGCGGCGAACGGCGAGGCGGTCATCGAGGTGGCCGATCGCGGCGACGGGCTCACCCCCGAGGCGCGGGAGCGGCTCTTCCGCCCGTTCTTCACGACGAAGGATCGCGGGACCGGGCTCGGGCTCGCGCTCGCCAAGAAGGTCGCGGACGCGCACGGCGGCGCGCTCGCGCTCGAGGACCGCGAGGGCGGCGGGACCGTCGCGCGGCTCGTGCTGCCGACGGCGGGGGAGACGTGACGCCCCGGAGGGCGCGCGCTCACTGCGTCCGGTAGACGAGACAAGCGCGGTCCGCAGCGCGGTAGGACGAACGCGCGCCCGCCGGTGGACGTCGCGCGGGATCCCGCCGTGATCAAGGAGGCGCTCACGCGCGCGTCAATCCCCTCTCTCGCGTCGAGGGTTATGGCTGACCCGCGCAGTCAAGCTCGGCCAGGAGGCTCTCCATCATGGGCGCGTAGGCGATCGGGTGCACCGTTGGGTTGCTGTTCACCTCGAGCAGCCAGAGGTGCTCCTCGCGATCGAGGACCGCGTCTACCGTGAACAGCGTCCCCGGGCGGATCTCCTCCGGGATCGCGGCGAGCAGGTGAGTGCCCGTCTGGTGCAAGACGGCGACCCACCCGGACTCGGGTTGCTCGGCGAAGGTCACGACCTGGCGCGCGCCCGCAGGCAGGAGGTGGGTGCCGTACCGGAACTCCACGATCTGCTTCGCACCGGGCGGCAGAACCGACTCGAGCGTCAACCCGTAATACCGCAGGAGCACGTCGCACTTCCCGAGCATGGCCGCCCGCTCGGGCTCAGACAGAACAATCCGGTACCTCGCGCGCCGCTCGATCAGCTCGCCCAGCGTCGAGACGCCATTGCCGATCACGAACGCCATCGCGTCCCGCTCGGCGCAGACGGGGCGGCCGTCCCAGAACCAGACCTTGAGCAGATCACCCTCGATGAAGGACTCGAGGTAGTCGCCCTGGGCGACGTCGAAGCGCTGATCCGCGATGGAGCGGAAGGGGCCCCGGAGGTTCTCGCCGAAGGAGGACGCCGAGCGCTTGATGAGGACGTCCCGCAGCCCGTCGCTCGGCTCGAGCCAGTGCCGGGGGACCGGAAGCCCGGCCAGCGCGGCGTAACGCTTGAACGCGAGCTTGTCGCTCGCCAGGTGCCAGCGCTTGATCGCGTAGGGGAACCAGCCGGCGAAGTGCTCGGTCTTCTCGTGCAGCTGCGCGGTGTAGCGGGAGACCCCGTCGAGCGTCGTCAGAAAGTGGGGCCGGAGCATCCAGTGGCGCCGGTCCTTCCGGACCAGGGCCTGGAGCGAGTCCCCGGCGATGATGAGCTCGGCGCCGGACTTCATCACGGCCTCACGAATGCACCGGACGTGATCGAGGAAATTGTTCTTCGAGAGCTGCACGGCGGCACCCCGGGGCAATCTCGAACGTGAGCGACCGGAGCCTTATACCAAGCCGATCGCACTGCCGGTAGCGTTCTCAATGCCGTTTCATGCGCCCTAAACCGTTCGCGCGCCGCGTGGATAAGCTCCACGGAGGTGCGCCATGACCGCGCGATGGGCATTCGATCATCGGGTCGCCGCACAGTTCGCGTCGCACGCGCAGCAGCACATTCCGAGCTACCACTCCGTCATTGACGACTCGGTCGTCCTGGCGGAGCGCACGTGCGCTCCGGACTCCGCCATCGCGGAGATCGGCTGCGCGACCGGGGAGACGCTGCGGCGCCTCCACGCGGCGGGGTTCGCGAACCTCACCGGCGTCGACTGCGCCGCCCCCATGCTGGCGCACTGCGATCCGCGCCACGCGCGGCGGCTCCTCCTCTCAAGCGAGTTCCCGGCGGAGTACGCGCCGTACCGGCTGGTGCTGGCGAACTGGACCCTCCACTTCCTAGAACCCGTCCGACGCGTCGAGTACTTTCGCAGCGTCTTCGAGGGGCTCGAGCGCGGTGGGTACCTGATGCTCACGGACAAGTGCGTCCAATCCGATCTGATGCGCGATCTCTATCATCAGATGAAGCGGGAGCTGGGCGTGTCCGAGGCGGAGATCGAGGCGAAGGCCCGCTCGCTCGTCGGCGTGATGTTCTCGATGCCGGTCTCCTGGGTGGTCTCCGCGCTGGAGCAGGTCGGGTTCAAGGTCGACATCTGGCGCGCCTCCATCGGGTTCGTGACGTTCCTCGCGCAGAAGCCATGATGGCGCAGGCCCCGGCCAACCTTCGCCCGCTCCTCCGCTTCTCTTGGGTCGACGTCCTGCGTGACCTGCCGCTCCGGCTGGGCCGGTGCGACGTGTACGTCGGGGACCGGATTGTCGACCAGGGATGGGGGCGGGACGACGATCCGCGGAAGGCCCGGGCGAAGGCGCGGAGCGAGGCCATCGAGCGGCTCGCGTACCGCTCGCCGGCGGGCCTGAGGCGCGCCCGCGCCGGCGACCTGGAGGGCGCCCTCGACCCGCGGGCGCTCGTGGCGTACGCGCCGCAGCAGTACCGGCGGGCCGGATTTCCGTTCGCGCCCTTCGACCCGCGGCGCGAGTACCTGTGGAAGCGGGGCGTCGACGCGCGCTCCGGTCGACCGGTCGACGTGCTCGCCGACTGCGTCTACGCGCCGGGCGCCCTCGAGCGCGTCTTCGCGCGGCCGCTCTACACGGGAGCGACGACGTCCGGCTGCGCGACGGCGTCCTCGTGGAGCGACGCGGTCGAGCGGGCGGCGCTCGAGCTCGTCGAGCGCGACGCCTTCATGCGGTGCTGGGCGAGCCAGCGCGGAGGTGCCGAGCTGCGTACGCGGTCCCTCCCGGGAGCGGTGCGCCGGAGGATCGAGCGGCTGCGCGCGCGGGGGTGCCGGGTCTCGCTGCAGCGGCTGCCCTCGCGGTTCGCATTCGTGACGCTCGCCCTCGTCCAGTCGGAGTGCGCGCGCTTCACGTGCGTCGGGACCGCCGCGTCGCGCGATCCCGAGCGGGCGGTCGTGTCCGCAATGGGCGAGGCCGAGTGCCTGGCCTGGGCCTGCCTCGCCGGGTACGGCCGTCGCAGCGTGCGCCCAGCGCAGGTGAGGACCGGGTGGGATCACGCCGACCTGTACACGAATCCCGAGTATTTCCGGCGGGCCGACTGCCTCCTCCGGTCGCGGAGGGGAAGCGAGGCGCTGCGCTCCCCTAAACGCCTTCCGGAATCGACGGATAACTTTCTGAGCGAGCTGGCTGATTGGGCAGGCGCTCTCGTCGTCATCGATCTCTCGCTCCCGGACGTCGGGCTCGGGAGGCGGTTGTCGACAGTCCGGGTCATGGTGCCGCGGCTGATTCCCCTGACCTTCGGACGGAGCTGCTTGCCGCTAGGAATGATGAGCGACGTGAAAAGGGGCGCACGGTTTCCTCACCCTCTCGCCTAGGAGGCGATATGACCGCGAATACGCAGAAGAAGGCTGGCAACAAGCCCGCCGAGATCCAGGCCTGGTCGACCACGACCTCGTCGACCCCGGAATTCACCTGGACGGTGGCGCCGAACAAGCGCGAGCAGCTCCACAAGGACGTCCCGCTCGCGCTCGTCTGCGGCCTCGGCTGCAGCTACTGAGCGCCGGACCACGCTCCTAGGGCGGGCCGCTGGAGATGCTGCAGCCTCAGCCGCTCGTGTTCACGGAGGACTCGCCGTTCGTCCTCGCGGACAACCGAAGGCGGCGGCCGGTCCTGCCGACGACGGCGGCCGCCCTCAACCGGCGACACGGCCTGCTGTTCCCGGAACGCGTCGTCGCCGGCGCTCGCGTCCTCGACCTGGGGTGCTGCATCGGCGCGACCGGCGCCTGGGTGCAGGCGCAGGGCGCGGCGCGGTACGTGGGAGTCGAGCATCAGGAGCGTTACGTGGAGAAGGCGCGCCAGCTGCTGGCCTTCTGGCCGCAGGCTGAGCTCGTCCGGTCCGACGTGGTCGAGTACCTGCCCAGCGCCGCCGGCCAGTTCGAGGTCGTCGCGCTGCTCGGCGTCCTCCATGGGCTCTACGATCCGCTCGCGCTCCTGAACGCCGCGGCGCGGGCGTCCACGCGCTACGTGTGCGTGGAGGACTTCGGTCCACCTCTCGACGCGCCGGTGCTCGTGGCCGACGACGCGATGCGGATGCCGATCGCCGGAGAGCTTGCCGGCACCATCGGCTTCGGATGGCAGCTGAGCCCCGGCGCGGTCGGAGCGCTCATGCGCTTCCTCGGGTTCGCTCGTGACATGGAGCCAGTGTTCATCGCCTCCGATCGCTGGCTGTGCCGCTACCTTCGGGTCGCGGAGCCCGGGGAGTCGGCGGCCTACTCGAGCCGGAGAAGCGACTGGGACGGCGTCCCGGACGTGGAGCAGCCATGACGACGCCGAACGCGGCAGGGGCTCCCCGCAAGCAGTGGCCCGCGGTGCCGAACGAGGTCGTGATCGAGGTGACGTCGAGCTGCAACCTCGCCTGCTCGATGTGCTTCAACAAGAACAGCTTCGCGCGAGACGGTCGTCGCTCGGCGAGGGAGCTGCCTGCGGCGCACATCAAGGAGATCATCGACAGCGCGGCCAGCGCCGGCGTTCCACGCATCAGGTTCACCGGCGGCGAGCCGCTGCTGCGGGGAGATCTCTTCGAGCTGATGGCGCACGCGCGGGCGCGGGAGCTCCCCGTCTCGCTGAACACGAACGCCACCTGTCTGGATCCAGAGGCGGTGGCCAGGCTCGAGGAGCTCGTCGACCGGGTCCTCGTCCCCCTGAACGGCTTCGACGAGGCGAGCGACTACGCGTGGACCGGCCGTCCCGGTTCGTTCGCGGACAAGTGTCGCGGGCTGCGGCTCCTGCAGGAAAGCACGATCGAGCTCGTCAGGGCAGGAACCGTCGCGACCTCGCGCAACGTCACGAACCTCGAGAGGATCTTCGGGCTCGTGAAGGAGTACGAGCTCGACGGCTGGGAGGTCTACCGCCCGATCCCGACGATGGGGCCCGCTGCCGCGGCCAACGCCGTCTCGGCGGACGGGGACCTCGAACGCGTGTGCGAGAAGCTCACCAGGATGAGCGCCGAGTTCGGAAAGCCGATCTCAATCGCCAATGCCGTACCGTTCTGCGCCCACGATGCGGCGAAGATGGACGCCGTGTGCCTCGGCGCGATCTTCGACGACGGGCACACGAGGTTCGTCGTCGATCCCGCCGGATTCGCGAAGCCGAGCTACTTCATCCACCTCGACATCGGTGACCCCCGCGACATCCTGGGCTGCTGGAATCATCCGTTCATGAGGCACATGCGCGAGCTCGACTTCGTGCCGGACGGCTGCGCCGACTGCGAGCACCTCGCGAAGTGCCGTGGGGGCTCGCGGTTCATCGCGTATCTGCGATCGGGCGACTTCGGGGGGCCGGATCCCTCGGCCCGGGCGCTCGCGGTCTGAGGCCGGCGCACGGGCGCGGCTCGCCGTTCCGCGGTGAGCTCATGGGTTTGCGCGGTCGCGCATCGCCGAGGACCGACCGCGGCTCCCGCTAAACAGTTCCCGGCTCGCCTGGATAACTTCACCGACAGCACCTGAGGTGGGCGGCCCGCATCTCGGCCGACCGGAACGACGCGCGAACTACGGGTGAATACTCCATGGTAGCCATCGTCAGCGGGAACGGCCTGGGCCTCAACCTCGGTTCTCTCTCGGTGTTGGGTGCGCGGGGACGCCTTGGGGTCCCGACACAGGGGCGCAACGGCGAGGGCGCCTACGTCAACGTCGCGACCGGCGACCTGGTCCTGCGGGACCTCGACACATCGCTCGTCGGGCTCGGCCCGGACACGGCCGCACTCCGCACCTACAACAGCCAGGGCGGCTACGACTTCGACGGGAACGCCGATGGCTGGCAGGGCGGCCCGTACAAGAGCATCCAGAACGTCGCCGGGACGCTGCGGCGCTACGACAGCGACGGCTCGACCTCCGACTATGTCTGGAACGCCACCCGCCAGGTCTACGTCGCGACGGTTGGCGCGGGATCGGCGCTCGACACGATCGCGGCGAACGGCGACGGCACGTACACCTGGACCGACGGCGCGAGCGGGGCGAGCGAGATCTACCAGGGCAGCGGCGCGGGCCTCATCACGTCGTCGAAGGACACGAGCGGAAACACCCTCAGCTACTCGTACAACGCGCTGAACCTCCTCACCTCGGTCACGAACGCCGACGGTGAGTCGGTGAGGTACACCTACGGCGGCGCGAGTGGCCACAACCTTACCGCGGTCAGCACGGTGCTGCAGTCGGGTCAGGTGCTGAACCAGGTCTCGTACACCTACGACGCGCAGAACCGGCTCCAGACGGTCAGCGTGAGCCTGAACCCCGACGGCACCGTGCCGGCCGGGAGCGACACACTCGCGAGCTACGTCACCACGTACAGCTACGACGGCACGAGCAATCGGGTCACCGGCATCACGCAGAGCGACGGGACGAGCCTGGCGTTCACGTACGTCCTCGCCAACGGGGCCTACAAGACCGCGACCGTGACGGACGGCGAGGGCAAGGTCACGACCTTCGCGTACAACACCTCGACCGGCACGACGACCGTCACCGACCCGCTCCAGGTCTCGACCGCCTACCAGTACGACGCCCAGGGACGGCTGACGCGGATCACGAACGGCGTGACCGCGGCCAACCCGTCGGGGACGAGCCAGCTGAGCTACGCCTACAACGCGCTCGGCGACGTGACCTCGATCACGGACGGGCTGGGACGGAGCGTCGTCTTGCAGTACGACGCCAACGGCAACCTGACGAGCCAGGTGGACGGCGCCGGCAACACCCTGGTGCGCACCTACGACGCGCGGAACCAGATGCTGACGGAGACGATGTACCAGTCGGCGGCGCCGTCTCAGACCCAGACGACGCGCTACGTCTACGACGCCGGCGGCAAGAACCTGCTGCGGTTCGTGGTGAGCGCCGAGGGGCGCGTGACCGAGTACCGGTACAACGCCCAGGGGCTGCGAACGAGCACCATCGAGTACCGGGCTAGCGCCTACGACACGACCGGCCTCGGGACGACTGGTGTGCCGACCGAGGCCCAGCTGCAGACGTGGGTCGGGGTGCAGGATCGGACGAAGACCGAGCGCTCCGACCTCGCGTACGACTTCCGCGGCCAGCTGCAGACGCTCACGACCTACTCCGGCGTCGACGCGAACGGCAATGGGCTCGCGACGGGCGCCTCCGTCGCGCAGTACGTTTACGGCCAGCGCGGCGAGCTGCTTCAGACGGTGACGCCCGATGGGCGGGGCATCACGCAGTCGATCTACGACGGGCTCGGCCGCGTCGTGTCGACGGTCGCGAGGTCGGCCGACGGCACCCTCTCGGCGACCACCCTGACCCAGTACGACGACGCGAACGGCAAGACCACGGTGACGCTCGCGAACGGGCTCGCGACGACGTCGGTCTTCGACCACGCGGGACGGCTCGTCTCGGTCGTCCAGTCGTCGTCCGGCCAGCCCAACCTCGGAACGACCAGCTACGCGTACGACGCGGACGGCCGCCTGCTGATGACGGTCGACCCGACGGGCGCCCGAAGCTGGTTCCTGTACGACGCCGAGGGCCGGAAGGTTGCGGGCGTCAACTCGCCGGGCGGCCTCACGGAGTACGTCTACGACGCGGCCGGGCAGGTGACGGAGGTCATCGGCTACGCCACCATGGTCGACACCACCAGGCTGGTGGACGCCAGCGGCAACCCGACGGCGGGCTACAACCCGAACCCCGCCGCGGGCGGGACCTCCCCGGTGACGCTCGCGTCCATCCGGCCGGCCGCCACGGCCCAGGACGCGAAGGCCTGGAACCTCTACGATGGCGCGGGCCGGCTGGCCTGGCAGGTCGACGCGCTCGGGTACCTGACCCAGACGCAGTACGACGACGCCTCGCGGATCACGTCGGTCACTCGGCTCGCGACGCCCATCAGCACCAGCGCGCTGGGCAACGGGATCGGCGTCACCATCGCGTTCAGCGGCACCCCGACCGTCACCGCCACGCAGTCGAGCAACGATCGCACGACCGCCCGGATCTACGACCGCGACGGCCTGCTGCGCGGGACGATCGACGGCGAAGGGTACGTCACCGAGCTCCGCTACGACGCGGCCGGCCGGGTCGTGGAGACCATCGCGTACGCGAACAAGGCGACGGGCTATACCGGTCCGATCAGCGTGGTGTCGCTCGCCGCGTCGGCGACGAGCGCGGGCTCCGTTGCTGGGCTCGTGACGGCGACCGCGAGCGACCTCACCACGTTCGCCTACTACGACGCGCGCGGCCAGCAGGTCGGGCAGGTGGACGGGGAGGGGTACCTCACCGAGACCGTCTACGACGCGAACGGGAACGTCACCCAGACCATCCGCTACACCAGCAAGGCGCTCGGAACTCCGACGACCACCTCGACCCTAGCGGCCCTGCGGCCCGCGTCGAGCGCCGAGGATCATGTCGCCACGAACACGTGGGACGCCCTCGGGCGGCTCTCCTCCCAGACCAACGTGGAGGGGACGGTCACCCAGTACGCGTACGACAGCGTCGGCCACCTGACGCAGAGTACGGTCGCGGTCAACACGTCGGACGTGCGCTCGCTGATGACCCGCTACGACGTCCAGGGGCGGGTGACGGCCGAGCTCTCCGCGGTGGGAGCCGCGCAGCTCACGGGTGGCCAGACTCAGGCGCAGATCGACGCCATCTGGGCGCAGTACGGCGTCGCGTACGGCTACGACGCCGCGGGACGGCGGACGAGCAGCACCGACGCGAACGGCAATCGCACGGTCTTCTTCTATGACGAGGTCGGGCGCCTGCGGTTCACGGTGAACGCCCTGGGCGAGGTCTCCGAGAACGCCTACGACGCCCTCGGCCACCAGACCAGCGCGACCGTGTACGCGACGCGGCTCTCGACGGCAACGGTCGCCGCGCTGCAGGGCGGTGTGCTCTCGGCCCCCTCCAACCTGACCGCGGCGCAGGCGCTCGCGACCGCCAAGACGGCGTCGAGCTCGAACAGCGCGACCCAGCTCGCTTACGACGCGCGCGGGAGCTCATCCGGACCACCGACGCGCTCGGCAATGCCCGCACCGCGGCCTACGACGCGTTCGGCGGCGTCGTCTCGACCACCCAGGCGATCGACGCGACCCACTCGCTCACCAGCACCTCGAGCTACGACCGCCGCGGCCTCGTCACCGATGCGGTCGCCGACACGGGCACGGGCAACGTCAACGCGACGACCAGCGCTCAGTATGACGCCTTCGGGCGCCTCGTCCGCAGCGTCGACGCGAACGGGAACGTGTACCAGCAGAGCTTCGACCGGCTCGGCCGCGTCGTGCAGACCACCGACCCGACAAACGCCGTCCGTGCGAGCACGTACGACGCGTTCAGCCGCGTCCTGACCCAGACCGACGCGCTCGGCAACGTCACGCACTACGCCTACAACACCGCGGCGCGCAGCCTGACGGTCACCACCGCCGAGGGCGTCGCGGTCACGACGGTGCACAACCGTGAGGGCCAGACGCTGACCGTCACGGATGGCAACGGCAACGTCACGACGTACGGCTACGACCGGGACGGGAACCTCCTCACGACGGAGGTCGACACCCCCACGTACGGCTACGACGAGTTCGGAAACCCCGCCCCTGTCGTCGTTCCGGTGGTCACGAGCAGCCAGTACGACCGCGCCGGCCGGCTCATCCAGAGCACCGACGCCAACGGCAACGTCGTCACCTACGCGTACGACGCCGCGAGCCGGCTGCTGACCCGCACGGTCGATCCGAACGGCCTGAGTCTCGCCACCAGCTACGCGTACGACGCGAAGGGCGAGCAGGTGAGCGTCACCGACGCGCGAGGCGTCGTCACGCAGACGGCATACGACCTCGACGGCCGCGTGGCCAGCCAGACCGTGGACCCCACGGGCCTGAACCTGACGACGACGTATACCTACGACGCCCGCGGGAAGCAGCTCACCGTCCACGAGCCCCGGCGGCACCGCGACGCAGTACGTCTACGACGATCTGGGAAGGCTGACGCAGTCCATCGCCGATCCCGCCGGGCTGAGGCTCGTGCAGTCGTACGCCTACGACAAGGCGGGCAACGCCGTCACGCGCACCGACGGAAACGGGAACGTCACGCGGTACGCCTACGACGCCGACAGCCGCCTCGTCTACACCGTCGACGCGCTCGGCGACGTCCAGCAGAACACCTACGACGCGAACGGTCGCATCACCGCGACGACCGCCTATGCGACCCGCATCAGCCTGACCGGGCTCTCCACCGCGCCGTCGGTGGCGGACGTCGCGAGTCGCGTCGTCACGTCGAGCCAGGACGGCGTCGAGTACCGGGTCTACGACCGGGACAGCCGGGTCACGAACGTCGTGAACGGAACCGGGAGCGTCACCCGCCTCACCTACGACGCGAACGGAAACGTGATCGACCGGATCACGTACGCGAACCGCATCACGCTCTCCTCCTGGACGAGCCGCGGGACCGCGCCGACGGTGACAGCGGACGCCGCGCACGACCTGAGGACCCGGACCGTCTACGACGCGCTCAACCGCGCCACCTTCAGCATCGACGGCACCGGCGCCGTCGTGAAGATGGCCTACGACGGCGACGGAAACGTGGTCGATCGGATCGCCTACGCCAACCGGGTGCCGACCGGCACCGCGGCGACGCAGGCGGCGCTGACGGCCGCCATCGTGGCCGACCCGGCCCACGACGGGCACGTCCGTCGTGTCTACGACGCCGCGAACCGGCTCGTCTGGAGCGTCGACGGTACCGGCGCGGTGACGCAGCAGGTGTTCGACGCGGCCGGCAACCTGGTGAAGCAGGTCGCCTACGCCAGCCGGATTGGCGCGGCCGCCAGCCCAACCAGCGTGACGGCGAGCGGCGCAGATTGCGTGGCGCTCATGGCCTACGACGCGGCGAGCCGGCTCGTGTACCAGGTCGACGCGCTCGGGGGCGTGCAGAAGCAGGTCTACGACGCGAACGGCAACGTCGTGCAGCGCATCGCGTACGTGAACCGGATCGCGCCGCCCACTACGTCGAGCAGCGCGGCGACGGTGGAGTCGATCGCGGCGGCCATCCTCGTGATGAGCGCCAGCGACCGGACGACCCGCGCGGTCTACGATGCGGCCAACCGCCTGGTGTATGGGATCGACGCGAGCGGTGCGGTCACGAAGCAGTTCTACGACGCCGCAGGCAACGTGGTCGGCAGCACGGCGTACGTCAGCCCGCTCGTCAACCCGGCCGCGCTGCCGACCATCGCGCACGTCGCCGACGTCCTGGCCGTCCTCGTCGCGAACGCCCCGAGCGACCGCACGAGGATCCAGGTCTTCGACGCCGCCAACCACATCGCCTACTCCGTCGACGCGCTCGGGTACGTCACGAAGACCAGCTTCGACGGCGTGGGTCGAGTGACCTCGACGACGCTGTACGCGAACCAGGTCAGCGGCCTGACCCCGGGCGCCACCAGCGTCTCGCCCATCACGAACGCAAACGACCAGACGAACACGTACTCGTACGACGCGGCGGGCAACCTCGTCTCCAGCACCGACGCGCTGGGTCACACGGAGTCGTACGCGTACGACGGTGCCGGGGACAAGCTGACGTTCACCAACAAGAACGGCTCCACCTGGAACTACGACTACGACGCCGCGGGCCGGCTCATCACGGAGACCAATTCGGCCGTGTCGCTCACCACTGTTGGACTGGACGCCAGCGGCAACCTCGTCCAGGGGACGACGGCGAGCGTCCGCGTGGTGAACAGCCTCGCCTACGACGCTCTCGGCAACCTGAGGTCACGCACCGAGGCGGTGGGGAGACCCGAGCAGCGCACGACGAGCTACGAGTACGACGCGGTCGGGCGGCAAATCGCGACCACCTATCCGCAGGTCGCGGTCTACAACGCAGCCGCCGACTCCCTGATCGGCAACGGCGCCACGGACGTGGCCGACCGCACAGAGACCACGCCGACGCTCACGACGCAGGTGACCTACGACGCGTTCGGCGACGCCGTGGCGAACGTCGATGTGGCCGGGAACCGCAGCTACAAGGCGTACGACAGCCTCGGCCGCGTCAGCTACGAGGTGGACGCGCTCGGGTACGTCACCGGCTACCAGCGGAACACCTTCGGCGACGCGACGGTGCTCACGCGCTACGCGGTGCCCACGACCCTGTCAGCGGCGGGAAGCAGCGCCCCGAGCGCGAGCCAGGTCGCGACGGCCGTCGCCGCGCTCGATCACAGCGCGGATCGCGCCATCACCACCCAGTACGATCAGCTCGGCCGGGCCACCCAGGTCACGCAGCCGTCGGGCTGGGTCTTCAACGGGAGCGGCGCGAGCTACCAGGCGGCGCCGGTCACGAAGAGCCCCGTACAACGCGTTCGGCCACTTCGTGCAGACGCAGCTGCTCGCGGACCAGCCGACGAACACGTGGGCGACGACCACCCACTACTACGACAGGCGCGGACTCGAGACGGACACCGTCGACGCGATGGGGTACGTGACGACGCAGTGGTACGACGCCGCCGGAAACGTGACGCAGCGGACGGAGTGGGCGACCGCCGCGACGGGGTGGACGGTCTCGAGCCTCGCCCGCCCCGCGGCGAGCGCGGACGACCGCACGATCGCGTCGATCTACGATCGCAGCAACCGCAAGACGAGCGACACCCGCGTCAACGTCGAGTACAGCACGGCGTCGAACGGGGCGAGCCAGCGCGGCAACCTGACGACGAGCTACGGCTATGACGCCGTCGGGAACCTCACGCGCACGACGGACCCGCTGGGCGCGAACACCTACAGCTACTACGACGCGCTCGGCCGGACCACCGCGGTGGCCGCCGCCGCCCGGACCTCCACCGCGACCGGGACGAGCCTCACCCCGCTCACCCTGTTCGCGCGCGACGCGTTCGGAAACGTGCTCGTCAAGACCGAGCTCGCGAACGGCGCCGCCGTGGCGAACGCGTCGGGATTCACGGCAGGGGCTTCGAACGCGGCCAATAGGACCACGCTCACGCAGTACGACGCCCACGGGAACGCCATCGAGTTGACCGACGCCGGCGGGTTCAGCCACTTCCTGTCCTACGACGCGATGGGACACCTCGCGAAGCTTTGGCAGGGCGTGACCGGGAACGACGGGGTCACGCACACGCTCTTCACCGCGTACCGGTACGACGCGCTGGGCCGGCAGACCGCATGATCACCGGCGCGAACAGCGTCGTCGAGCGGCGGGTCCATCAGCGTGATCGCGCAGCAGCAGGCGGCGACCGTCACGAACGCAGTCGTCTCCAACGCGTAGGACGAATCGTGCAGCGCGGCGACTTCGCGACCGGCGCCACGCCCCGGTACCAGGAGTACTTCAACTACGACAGCGCAGGCCGACTCTGGCGCACCAACTCGGGCGATGGGAACGACAAGGTTCTGCTCTACGACCTACTCGGACCCAGACGTCGCTCATCACGAGCGCCGGCGGCGCGGGCACCGCGGGCGTCGGCACCGACCTGGTCGCCGCGGCGAGCGCCAGGCGGTCGATCAGATGGGCGACGGCGGCGTGCGCCGCACGGACAGCAAGCTCAACCTCGACGACGGGTCGCATCCAGCAGACGCTCCCGTCGCGCCAGGACGCGAGCGGCGCGACGCCGTACCGCCGTCGTCAACCAGACGTCGATCGATGGGGCGACGCCATCTCGCGCAGCGATCTCCGGAACGCCGCGTCGGTGACGATGTTCCCCGTACAACGCGAACGACCAGGCCATCCAGCAGACGCAGCCCGACGGCAACGGCACGATCAGCGGCGCAGCCCGGTCACGCGGTAGACCTACGATGCGCTGGGCCGCGAGGTCGCCGTCCGCGACGCGACGGCAAGGTCAACGGCCAACCTGGACGCCGCCGGACAGGTCCGTACCAAGGTGCGTGCCGATAACGGCGTGATCATTCACGCCTACGACGCTTTCGGCGGCCGGTCGCGGTGACCGATGCCCTGAACCACGCAACGAGCTACGGCTACGACCAGCTCGGCCGCAACGCGACGACGAGGAGCGACCTGGTCGCGCGCTACGGCGCGAGGGGCGACAACGTCGCCTACCTCCGCCAGCAGAACCTCACCACGACGAGGACCTACGACCAGGCCGGGCGCGAGCCGCAGACCAACGGCAACGGCAGCGACCCGTACGACTACGACCTGCGCGGCAACGTCATCGCCGCGGCCTGCCGCTCGGGCAGGTGAACCGCGCACGTTCGACGGACAGTCGCAAGGTCGGGACCTCAACGAACAGCGCCTCGCGACCTGGACGTACGACCACTTCGGCGGCTCACGGGAGGACCGACATCGGGGGCGCGTCGTACTGGTTCCACTACGACAACGCGCGGCAGCTGACCGCGCAGGGTAACAGCCGGCGCCAGAACCACGCCCTCGCGTTCGACGCTGCCGGCCAGATGGTGCAGATCCAGGACAACGCCGTCGGGCAGACGATCTACTACGCCTACAACGCAGCGGGGCAGCACGTCCTCGACCAGACCATCCAGCGACGACCCTGCCAGAATCAGACCCTCCGCTACGACACGCTGACCGGCTCGCGCAGGTCAGCGCGATGAACGGCGTCAGCGTCCACTTCGGACTACGACAAGGTCGGAAACCAGCTCGTCGGTCCACCGCCTACCGGTACGAGGCGCAGCGACGTGTTCCCGACTACGGCTGGGTCCAGGCGGTCGGCGTACAGGAACCCCCGGTCTCGATTGACGAACTCGACGCGTACACGCCGATCATGGCGTACCAGCAATCGGTCACGGCCTCGTGCGACCCGACGGCGCATTGACCAGGACTATCGATCGCGTACGACGCGATGAACCGGCAGACCCTGGTGGAACGGCGCGTACAACGGCAACGCCGGGACCTGTCGAACATCACGCCCACCCAGGCGCATATCGTCACCTACGACAAGAACGGAACTGCACGAGCGACAAGTCCTGGGTAATCAGGTCACCAAGTACCAGCCGCCCACGACGGGAGCGTGGGCGGCACGGACGAGTACGGGAAACTCGTCCCCTACGGCGCGCCGCCTTCCTATGCCGGGACGACGGAAGGTCAACCGCGTCGGTCGTGACGAAACCGACGAGTGGGGGAATCCCACCTACGGGACCGTCTTCGTCGCACTTCAATGCCCCGCCGCCGGTGCAGTACTCCAACGTCGCGGGCGCGACGACCGAGTCCTACGCGTACGACGCGCTCGACCGGCTGACCCAGGTCTCCAGCGAGCTCTACGACGCGACGCGGGCGTCAATCGGACCATCGCGCTCGACACGCGGGCGTACGACGGCGCCTCGCGCGCCGTCGCCACGGGACCGGAGGCGCTGCCCACCGCGGTCGGCGTCGCGACGCCGTGGACGAGCGGTGGCAATACCGCGGAGGTGAACGCGCTCACCGGCGGCAACAGCCAGGCGAACGGCTCGGTCGGCGGTGTCGTCACGTACGATGCCCAAGGGCGGCTGATCGAGCAGCACATCGTCAACCCCGACGGGAGCTGGAAGTACAACAGCATCTATCAGGCGAACGAGTACTGGACGACCACGCAGCAGGTGTTCGTCGGGTATGTCGCGGGCTACGACGAGGGCGGAAACCCGATCCTCGTGCAGGACTCGTTCGGTGGGTACGATGAAGCGGGACATCCGATCACCTACGCGCCGTATTACCAGACGCAGACCATCCAGCACTCGAACCCGTACACCAGCTACGACGGCGCCGGAAACGTCCTCAGCTACCATGTGGACGCGCCCGGGTTGTCGACGACCTACAACATCGCGTACGCGAAGTTCGACGGGTACAAGCAAGGAACCATCTCCGGCTATCGTAGCGACAACACCGGTGCGGTCGGCAGCTCGGTCCAGCAGTACGACGCGAACGGAAACCTGGTCGCCTTCGTCGACAACACCAGGGCGAGCAAGAACAGCACGTTCGTGAACGACGCGAGCGGGCACATCCTCTACAAGGAGGAGCAGGCGAACCGGTTCCGCGAGCTCGTCGTCAACGGGAACGTGATCGGTCAGTACGGGGTCGGCGCGGACCCGAAGACTCCGACCACCAGCGGCGGAGAGCCGAACTACACGACGCAGGGCAACTTCGACCTGAACTACCAGGCGATCACCAACTCCTTCTCCGGTGGGGCGATCAACTACACCATCCGGAGCGGCGACACGCTGCAGGGCATCGCCTCCGCGATCTACGGCGACGCGAGCCTCTGGTATCTCATCGCGAGCGCGAACGGCCTCGGCGGGAATCAGGATCTCAAGGTCGGGCAGACGCTCTCGGTGCCCGGGCGCGCGTTCGGAACGCACAACAGCGCCGACACGTTCAGGCCGTACGATCCGTCGAACGTCGTCGGCGACACGACGCCGTCGAACCTGCCCGTCCCACCGCCCAGGAGCAACGGCGGGTGCGGGTTCCTGCAGATCGTCCTCACCGTCGTCATCATCGCCGTCGCGGTCGCGGTCACGGTGTACACGGCGGGTGCGGCCACGGCTCTCATGGGCGCGAACATGGCCGCGCTGGGGAGCCTCGGCGGGACGATGACCCTCGGTGCGTCCGCGCTGGCCGGGTCGGCAGGCCTCGCTGGCATCGCGGGCGCCGCAGTGGGTGGGGCGCTCGGGTCGATGGCGAGCCAGGGCCTCTCCATCGCGGCCGGCATGCAGCAGGGGTTCAGCTGGGGTCAGGTCGCGATGGGTGCGATCAGCTCCTCCGTCGGAGCGGGCGTGGGCGCTGCCGCGGAGGGAGTTGGGCTCGGAGCGAAGGCGCTCGCGGAGAGCCCCCTGGCGAGCATCGCCGTCGCGGGTGCGCGCGCCGCGGTGTCGAACGCTGCGACCCAGGGCGTCGCCATCGCGGTGGGACTCCAGAAGTCCTTCAACTGGAACAGTGTGGCCTCGGCCGGCGTCGGTTCCTTCGTCGGGGCGGCGTTCGGGCAGGCCTTCGGCGGCGCGATGAAGGACCCGAACCTCGACCTGGGGAAGTTCGGCAACGGCGTCGTCGCGGGGACCATGGCCGGCATCGTGTCCGGAGCCACCGTCGCGATCATGAGGGGCGGCCGCGTCGACATGCTCCGGGTCGCGACCGACGCGTTCGGGAACGCTCTCGCGAGCTCGATCACGACTGCCATGAGCGCGCCGGAGCAGCAGCAACAGAACTCCGCCGGGGAGCTCGAGCAGATTGACCGTGACGCGGCTGCTGCGAGTGCAAGCACGCAGCCCAACGCAAACCCGGTCGCAGTGGACGGAAACCTGGGAGAGTCCGCGAACGCGCAGGCGCCAGCGGAGGCGGCTGAATCCGCTGAGGAACCGCAGGAGCCGGGGGGGCAGGCCTCTACCAGCACGGGAAGTACGTCGTTCGTCGCCAGGTGACAGATCTCTCGAAGCATTCTTGGCACGAGCGACCCCAGAGTCATCGGCGCCGTGATGGATGCGAGATGGGCCTGAGAGACGAGCCTCCCATCAGGCCCGGATGGAGCTCTAAGATCCCGGACGACGCCTACAACCGGACTTTCTCCGACCCGGAAAAGAAGTGAGAGCTTGGTCAGAACGTGCGCTGAATCAGGACAGACGCTCGCTCATCGCTGCAACAGAACGAGGGAGCAAGCTCAACCCAGATGCTCGACCTCGCCACGCCTCCCGGCGCATGGCAAGAGCAGGTTCCCTCCAGATGCTGCCCGTCGCACAGTTGGTGGGCGGTTCGCAGGAAAACTCCGGACAGGCGTCCGCAGAGGCGGTTACACGCAGATGCGTACGGAAGCCACTTCGACTGCCCTTCTGCGGTAGCTGCCATGACGGCTCGGAGGCAGCGAACAGGGAATCCCTGAATCTGGCCACGCGGCAAGACCCCGACCGTGAAATTCGTCGAAGGAAAAGCAAAAATGCAAGACGGCCAATTGGCCAACGGCGGGTTTGAAAAAAAAAGTCGGCGCGGGGGTGCTCTTGTCGAAGAAACCGGCAGTCGGCGCCCTGATTGGCGTTCCGCTGGCGACCTTTGGCGTGGCGAACGATCGATGCGGGATGAAGGGACGTCGAATGAAGCGATCGGGAGCCGACGACCACGTTCCTGCAGGACTTCGCGCGTCAACACGGTGGGAATGGTCGCCATACGGCCGCGTCGCTCAGAAACGCTCGGCGGCGTCGGAGCTAACGCCTCAACGTGGCGGCGGGAGCAATGTTGACACCGGCCTCGGCGGCGGTTGAGTCTTACCCCGATTCCTGACCGCGTCGGAACTCGCAGACTTAAAGCCACCCACTGGAAGGATTGATCCAAAAAAGGTCATTCGATTCAGCCCAAGACAACAGGGGGGCGAATTTTCAGGCTCCGTGAAGGGCTCAGTCGATGACTTCGTGGCGGGGTTGCGTTCGGGAGACATCGACCCGAGCAGCGTGAAACCGATTCGGATCGTCCCAACGAGAATGATATGGTGTTTACGCTCGCCACCAAACCGGCGTCTGGCTAGAACGCTTTCCAGGAAGGCCGACGTTCCGATTCAACGTATCAGAGACTCGACACGATTCCCCGAAGCGAAGAGTTGTTCAAGTTCTCGCACGAAGAATGACGAGAAACCTCCATCGTCGTTCGACAAAAATCCAAAGGAAGCTGCAATGGTCCAAGGTGATGGAGCTGTACGGAGTACGCGGGCCGGGTGACATCGCGAAAGGACTTTATTCAGTTCGTCAATTATCTCGACGACAAGATGACCGACAGAAGAACGATGAGTGGGGGAACAAGACACTGGAGGAGTTTCCTAATTCGAGCAGGCTCGCCGCCTTTGCCAAACGACATGAGCGGCGACCACAAGAATATGGGGTAACGATGTTGACGTAGAGTCCATCACGTGGCGAGATGGGCTCGCTCGGATGTTGTATGGCGGCCGAGCGTCTACGGCACCAAATTAGGCGCCAAAGTGACGCCGGGTCGCGGACCTTGCGCTGCATCGGCCGGAGCAGCTTCGCCCGCGACCGCTGTGGGGAGGTTGGCGATCTGGCCATTCCGAAGTCGCTACGCGGCTCTGCCTGGCAGCCCCCCGCTGCGGCCGCATCCGTCTCCCTGTCGGCGCGGCCGAACCAAGCGCCCACTTGTTAGGTCCTCCGCTGCTCGTTGATCATCGCTCAACGCACCTGACCGCGCAGCAGCACGTCCCCGGCCGAAGCGATCGCCGCGCGCAGCCGTGGGTCCGCTTCCATCGCGTCCTGAACGCGATCGACGAGCTCCTTGAACGCAGGATCATCCCTGGCCGAGACGTGGCACTCCCGGGCCAGGACCGCCTGCAGGTAGAACCGGAACGCCTTCCGTCGGCGCTCCGGATCGTCGGGGCTGATGTCCTTCACCGCAAGCGCGACCTGCGCGAGCAAGTCCTGCTTGGTCTCCGCAGCTACCGTTCGCTGCTGCTCGGATCGTTCCGCGGGCCCGCGCTCGCTGACCTGCTTCTTCACGGTCAGCGCCTGCGCGCGAATCTGCGCCAGCAGCTGGGCGGACGGGTCGATCCGGGTCATGCGCAGCGAGACCTGGCTCAGTTCGCCTTCTGGTACGTCGAGACGAGGAAGTGACCCGGGGGCTGGCTCGGCGCGGCTTCGCCGGGGCCGGGCTTGCCTGCCGCGGCCTGCGTCTTGGCGATCTGCTCCAGGACCATCTGCATGTCGCGGTTCAGCGCCGGGTTGCTCTGGTTCTGGGCGATCCCCTGCATCAGGAACCTGGTCGCCTCCTCGAACCGATCCCGCGCCATGAGCTCGAGCCCGGTCTTGAACAACCGCAGCGGGTCGGTCGCCGGAAGCGCGTCGAGAGGGGCCCAGCTCGCCTGCGCCGCGGCCGGCCGCGCGCTCGTGAGCTGCAGCAGGCCGAGCTGGAACCGCGCGATAGCGAAGTCGGGCGCGCGCCGGAGCGCCTCGATGTAGCAGGCCTCCGCGCGATCGAGCTCCTGGGCGTGGACGTACTGCGCCGCGAGGAGCGTGAGCGGCCTCGCGTCGCCGGGATGATCCCGCGCCGCTTCCTCGAGCAGGCTTCGAGCGGAGTCCCGGTCGCACTCCGGGAGCCGGGAGAGCAATGCGGGCAGGTAGTCTCCTTCGTTGCGGCTCATGCGTTGGTCCTCCTGACCGGGTCGACGGCGCGCGCTCGCAGGGTCGGAGGGCGCTCGGCCCACGCGCCAGCGAGCTCGGGCGGGGCGCAGCGCGAGGCAACCTCATCGCGCGCTCCGCGCCATCGCCCAACCCTGCCTAGATTATCCGGAATTTCGGCGACGAGTTTAGCTGAAAGCCGAAGGGCCGTCCCGGCGGCTACTTGGCGTCCTTCAGAAGGACGTCCGCGAGGGTCGGACCGGCCGCCGTCGGCGATGCCGGCACCCTGGAGAGCAGGCCCCGGGCCATGCGCAGGAAGGCCTTGGGATCGCTGGTCTGCCCGTTGAGCATGGCCTCGGCGTAGCGCGCAGACAGGCTCTTGGGATCGAGGCGGAGCGCGATCTCGATCTCGGTACGCGCGGGCTGGGTCTCGCCCATCTTCGCGAGCACCACCGCCATGCCGCCGTGGCTCTCCGCGAAGTTCCGATCGAGCCGCAGCGCCTCCTCGAACGAAGCGCGCGCGTCGTCGATCCGGTTCGCGAGGAACTGGCACCAGCCGAAGCCGACCCAGGTCCCGACGTGCCCGGGCAGGTTGGCGACGGCCTTCCGGAACGCGTCCTGCGCGCCCGCGAAGTCCATCTGGAGCATCCGGGCGAACGCGACGCCGGACCAGGTGCGACCGTCGTTGGGGTTCACCCGCAGCGCCGCGTCGAACCAGCGCAGCGAGGACGGCGCGTCCTGCTCCGCGAGCGCGAGGGTCCCGCGCGTCGCCAGCGCCTCGAGCTGCTCGCTCCGCCCGCGCAGCGCGTGCTCGGACCACGCCCGGGCCTCGTCGAGCCGCGCCTCGTCGAGCGCCATGAGGCTCGCCGCCCCGAAGGCGTCGGGCGGCATGGGTCGCTGCGTCGCCTGCGCCGCCGCGAAGGCGTCCACCGCCTCCTTCAGCCGGTCGAGGCGGTGCTGGCAGCGCAGCCAGAGCGTCCAGGCGAGCCCGGCGCTCTCGTCGGTCTGCGCGAGGAGCGGCTCGAGGAGGGCGCTCGCCGGCTCGATCTGCCCCTGCGCGAAGAGCGCATAGGCGAGGTTGTAGCGGACGACCGGGTTTCCATGGCCCTCCGCGATCAGCGCCTCGAGCGCGGCCTGCGCCTGCGGGTACCGCCGCGTCGCCAGGAGCAGCATCGACTGACGATTCCTCCAGGCGGCGTCCGCGGGGCGTGCGGCGAGCGCACGCTCGACCTCGGCGCGGGCCGTCTCGAGCTCCCCTGCGGCGAGCGCCGCGTCGAAGAGATCCGCGCGGAGGTTCCAGTTCTCCGGGTCGCGCAGCAGGTACTCCCGGAGCCGGGCGACGGCGGGGCTGCTGGAGTTGGCGTTGTTCATCGCGACCCCTTCGGCTGGACGCCGGCGCGGCTCTTCAGTATGCGACATCGCAGGTCTCCTGGTCATTCATCAGAGCGCGGAGGCGCAGCACCGCCTGCTTGTGGAGCTGGGAGATCCGGCCTTTCGTCAGGCCGAGCTTCTCCGCGATCTCGTCGAAGCGCTTCCCGCGCCGGTAATGCAGCTCGATGATCTCGCGCTCCCGCTCGGTCAGGCGATCCATCAGCCCCCAGAGCCGCTCGTGCAGCTGGCGCAGCTCGGCTCGCGCGTGAGCGTAGGCGTCCCCCGGCAGCTCGTCCGGCTGCCCGAGGACCATCCCGGTCCCCTCGAGGATGACGCCGAGCGCGACGCCGACGCCGATCTCCGCGAGGTCGGCCAGGAGCTGCTCGGTGGGGTCGGTCGAGAGCGCGTCCGGGACCAGCGACGCGATCCGCTCCGCGGCGAGGCGGCGCCGGAAGGCGATCTGCTGCTGGCGTTCTGTGAGGCGTCCGAGGCCGTTCAGGATGGCGCCATTGATCCGGGTCATCGCGAAGGTCGTGAACTTGGCCCCGCGCTCGGGCGAGTAGCGGTCGACGGACTCCACCAGCCCCACCATGGCGTACTGAAGGTAGTCGTCGAACTCGATGTCGTCATGGGGGCGCCGGGAGTAAAGCCGGGCCGCGAGCGCCCGCGCGTACGGCATGTGGCGCTCCACGAGCAGCGCCCGCGCCGCGGCGTCCGCCTCGTAGCACCAGCGCCGCCAGAGCGCCCCCTCGGGATCCGAAGCGCGCGGCGGCGAGAGATGCTCCGCGTCGTCATCCGACGAGGCGACGCCGCCAGGCGGGCCCGGCGGCCGGTAGGGCTCAAATGTGTCCGATTCGCGCCTTGCCATCTCTGGGCTCTCGCCTTCAGCGGAAGGATCCGACCAGCGCCTTCAGCAGAAGGCTCCAGCCGTCGATGAGGACGAACATCAGGATCTTGAGCGGAAGGCTGATCGTGGTGGGCGGCATCATCATCATGCCGAGCGCCATGAGGATGCTCGAGACCACGAGATCGATGAGCAGGAACGGCAGGAACACCACGAAGCCGACCTGGAACGCCGCGCGCAGCTCCGAGAGCATGAAGGCGGGGATGAGCTGGACGTTGCTCACGTCCTCGATCGTCCGCGGCGGGGTCGCCTTCGAGAGCTCGACCACCAGCGCGAGGTCCTGCTCGCGCGTCTGGCGGACCATGAACTCCCGAAGGGGCGCCATCCCACGCTCGTACCCCGCCTCCATCGAGAGCTTGCTCTGCATGAAGGGCTGGAGCGCGTCCTGGTTCATCCGCTGCAGCACCGGCGACATCGTGAAGAGCGTGAGGAAGAGCGCGAGCCCCGTCAGCACCATGTTCGGCGGCGTCTCGTTCATCCCGATGGCATGCCGGAGCATCGACAGCACGATGATGATTCGGAGGAACGAGGTGAGGCAGACGACGAGCGCCGGCAGGAGCGCGATCGCAGTGAGGCCGAGCACGATCCGGAGCGCCTGGGCGGTCTCCACGTTCGAGCCGCCGCCCGGCCACGGCCAAGACGCGCCGACGCTCGCCCCGGAGGAGCGCGATCGCGCGATGGATCCTCTCGACGGTGCCTGCGAGAGCGCCGCAGGCGAGGCGGCGATGGCGGGTACGGCCGGAGCGGCGGCACGGGGTTCATCCGGTGAGTGGACCCTCGCCGCATCCATGGATCTGCCCGCCCCCGCGACGTCACTCCGGGCCGACGCGCTTGCCGTTATGTCGGTCTGGGTCGGCTGTCCGCCGTCGTCGGCTGCGCGGGCCCACGATCCGGGCGCGCCGGCGAGGAGCAGCGCCGCGAGCGCGGCGCAGGCGAGGGACCGACGGTCCGAGCTCATCGCCTTCCCTCGGACGCTGCCGCCGTGCAGGCGGGGATCGCTGACCGCTGGACCGCCCCGGTGCCTTCGGACTGAGGCTCCGGGCACGGCTCGGCCGTCGCGGCGGGGCGCTGGCCGAGGATGGTCATGCCGTGCTCGGCGCAGCCGACGAGCCACTCCTTCTCGTCCCAGCGGAGCACGTGAACGCTCGCGCGCCCCGTGAGCCGGATCGTCTGCAGGACGCGGAGCTGAGACGGGAGCGCTCCGGGGAGCCAGCGAAGCCATCCATCGGCCCGCGCGCTATCGGGTAACGCTAGCGACGCGTGCAGGCGTCGGCGGAGGAGAACCACGCCCGCGACGGCGAGCGCGGAGGCGCAGAGCAGGGCGAAGCCGAGCAAGGTGCCCCGAGGCACGTCGGGTGCTGTTGATCGCCGGAGCGGGAGGCCGGCGGGAAGCCTGAACGTGCCGGTATCCGCCCCCGATGCGAGGCCACCCTCGCGAGTCGTCTGGTCGGGCGCCGCGTCGCGCGATCCGGGGCCCGCGAGCAGCGCCGCCTTCGCCGGCGAGGACGACGCGCCGCCGGCGACCGAAGCCGGCCCCCGCGCGTCGAACGCGCGGAAGACGAGCCAGCCGGCGACGACGAGCGCGAGCACGCCGACGGAGCGGCGGTCGAGGAGCGCTGGAGGCCAGCGGAGGCGCGCGCCTGGCGGCAGGTGGTTCGCCATGCGGGCGGCTCAGACCTTCCTGGTTGAAGCGAGCGGGCCCTCGAGCGACGCCGCGATCTCGGTGATGCGCACGCCGAACCGGTCGTCGACCGCCACGAGGACGCCGCGCGCGATGAGGTGCCCCTCGAGGTGAACGTCGACGGGCTGGTCAATCGAGCGATCCAGCCGCAGCACGTGCTGCTCGGTCGCGCCGAGGAGCTCCGCCACCGTCAGCTCCGCGGAGCCCACGCTGACGGTGAGCCTCGCCTTGAGGTGGCCGAGGGGGTTTTGGGGTCCGCCGACCATGCTCACGAGCGGGGTCGCGGGTCGTTGAGTACAACTCGACGTCTCCGGCTCGCCCGCGCGCGGCGACTCGAGCTCGCTCATCGCGATCACGTGCGCGGCGGATGGGACGGGCAGGACGGACTCGTGGGACGGCATCGCGTTCGGTCTGAGGGGTTCGACGGGGATGGTCATCGGGAACCTCGCGCTTCGCGTGGAGTGGAGATGGGCAGGAGCTCGACGGCGCGGGCCCTCGCGACCTTGCCGAGGAACCCGGCGCAGGGAAGCACTCCGGCGTGGCCGGCTGCCCCCTCGACGCGGATCTTCAGCGCCACCTCGAGCGGGTGCGAGGTGCGCACGACGTCGCCGACCCGCAGCGAGGCGAGGGAGCCGAGGTCGAGCTCGACGGGATCGGTGTGCACCCGGACCTGCACCGGGCGTGGGCCGAGCGCATGCCAGAATCGACGTCAATCCGTGCGATTCCTCGCGCGGCGTGGCAGCCGCCGAGAGCGGGCGGCCCAGGAACCGCGCCACGCGCTCGGGGGAGAGGAGCACGGGGATCACCTGCTCGCACCAGGAAACCGTCAGGACGAGTGCGCCCGACCACGGTCGCAGGAGCTCGCGCGCGCGGCCGGGGTCGTCGCCGTAGTTCGCGCTCGGCTCGGCGCCGAGCGCCACAAGGAGGCGCCGGCCCCAGTCTGCCCAGGCCGCGCGGGAGACCTCGAGCGCGATGGATGTCGAGTCGTCTCCCGAGGCGCGCCGCTCCCCATGGAGCATGCAATCCTGGAAGGGGCTCGCGCCGAACAGGGAGCGGGTGAGCAGCTCGACGCAGCCCGGCGTACCAGCGCGCGGAGCGCGCTCGGGGAGCGCGGCGCGCCAGGGGGCTGCCCAGATTCCACCGGCCGCCTCGGGCACGGCCTGCCAGCGCGCCTCCGCGAGCTCGAGCCGCTGGACGGCGTCGCTCGCCGGCTCGCAGCGATCCGCGCCCGCCGCGTCGTGCGAGGCGTCGCCGGAGAGCCCCATGCGTCCCGCCACGCGCGATGGGCGCTGCCGATGGCGTGCTCGACCCGTGCGCGGTCGTCGGCGCCCCAGGCGCGTAAGGGCCGCATCCGGGGCCCTGCGTCGCTCGCCGCGAGCAGGGCGCCGCCGCTCAGGTTCTCGACGTCGGTCACGAAGCCGAGCCCTTGATCGAGAAGAGCTGCGCGAGCATCTCGTTGGCCGTCGAGATGATCTGCGAGGAGGCCTGATAGCCGCGCTGCATGACGACGAGGTCGCTGAACTCCTGCGACAGGTCGACGTTCGAGGACTCGACCATCCCGGAGCGGACGTTGCCGTAGCCATCCGCGCCCGCCTCCCGCGTCTGCCACGCGCCTGGGATCGTCGCCTCGAACTCGTTCGCGCTGACGGCCGCGACGGCGTCGGAGGACGAGAAGCGCGCAAGCGCGAGCCGCGCTCCCATGACCTTCTGGTTGTTGGAGTAGTTGAGCGTCAGGACGCCCTTGCTGTCGAAAGTCGTGCGGATGAGCTCGCCCGCGGGGTGGCCGTCCTGGGAGGCCATCGCCAGCGTGGACCGGCTTCCGGAGTCGTAGGACGTGACGTTGGCCGAGAAGTCCAGCGTCACCTGCGACGAGGTCGCTCCCGACGCAGCGTAGGTGAAGGACACCTTCGACCTCGTGGGATCCGGAAGGCCGTTCTGGAACGCGATCTGCCCCGTACCGACGGTCGTGGTGCCATCGAGGACGGTGACGTCCCACGCGCCGGGGGTGCCGCTGACCACATCGAACTTGACCGAGAGGGCGTGCGACGTGCCGAGGCCGTCGAGTACGCTCACGTTCGCGACGGTGTTGGTGGTCGCCGTCGAGGAGAGGTTGCCGGTGAAGGTTGCGTTCGCGGTCGCCTGCGCGGCGTTCGCCTGGAGGCCGGTGATGGTCACGGGCCCGAGGTTGCCGCCGGCGTCGTACGCCATGACCTGCTCGCCGGTCGCGGTCGAGACGAGGATCCCGTCTGCGTTGAACTGAAACTGACCGTCGCGGGTGTAGTGGGTCTTGCCGTCCGTGTCCCTCAGGACGAAGAACCCAAGGCCGTCCACCGCCAGGTCGAGGTCGTTCCCAGTACTCTCGAGCTGGCCCTGCTGGAAGTTGAAGGTTGTGCCGAGCGTCGTGAGCCCGTAACCGTACTGGGTCAGGTTCGCGCCGGCGTTCCCCGCCTCGCCCGGGGAGTAGAAGAGATCCGCGAACGTTAGGCTCGAGGACTTGAACCCGGGCGTGTTCAGGTTCGCGGTGTTGTTGGCGATGATGCGCAGCCCGTTCTCGTATCCGTCGAGCCCGCTCATGGCGATGTAGATGGAGTCGATCATGTGGGTCCTCGGCGAGGCCGGCTAGCGCACGGCCGTGATCTGGCTCAGGTCGATGTTGGAAAGGACGGTGCCGTCGCTTGTCGCGACGGTGAGCTGGGGCGAAGACCCGGCGAGCGACAGCGCGGTGACCGCGGCGGTCACGGGACCCGAGCTCGTCGCGAGATCGACCGTCCGCCCGATGAGCCCGACCGACTGGAGCGCGGCCTGGTTCGTTACGAGCTGCGCGATGCCCTGGTTCGTCTGCTGCGTCTGCTGCAATGTCGCGAACTGCGCGATCTGCGCCATGAACTGCTCGTTGTCGAGCGGCTTCAAGGGATTCTGGTAGGTGAGTTGCGTGAACAGCACCTTCAGGAAGTCCTGCATGCTGAGGCTGTTCGTCGAAGCGGCGGCGCTCGTGGCGCCGCTGGCCGCGCTGATCGTCATGGCATCTCCTCCGGGTGGTCGTCACGAACGGCTGAGGGGGTCCGGTCCTCTGAGGCGAATGGACCGGCGTTCTCGTCAGCGAAGGGGAGGCCGGCAGGGCGCCCGGCTACGGGAGCATCGGCCGCCTGGAAGATCGAGCGTCCGTTGCACACGACCGCGAGCAGGCGCGACCCGACTTCCGCCGCCCAGCGATCGAGCTGCTGCACGAGCGCGACGCTGGATCGCGCGAGCGCCAGCGCCTCGCCCTGGTCGGCTCCGAGCCAAACCCGAAGACCCTCTGGGGAGGACTCTGCGTGAACCCGCAGCGGCGGCGCGTCACGCAGGGCGGAAAAGACCGGAGCCGTCGGGTGGTCCTCGGGGGCGAGCTCGAGGGCGAGCCCCTCACGAGCGTCGCCGTCCTGGGTGCATGCGCCCGGCGTGATGGGCACCGCGAGCTGCGCGGTCGGGCACGCCCGGTCACTCGCAGGGCCGGGCACGGCGGGAGCCATGGGCTCACCGGAAATGGGAGTCGCGGCGCCGCGCGCGAGGGTGTCCGCGACCGGCGCCCGCGTGGCAACGCCCGCGACGTCCCGATCGAGCCCGGGAGCAGGCTCGCCGCGCGAGTCGGTCGACGGGATGAGAGCGCGGCCAGGGGACGCGGACGCCTGACCGCGCCGCGGCGGTTCGGGCGCTGCAGTCGAGAGGGGGTGCTCGCGCCCACCGAGAGCGGCTGGCCGCCCGCGACCGGCGCCGGCGCGGCCGTGGTCGGCGCGGCCGAGCCAGGGCGCCCATCCCGCCTCCTCCATCGCGCGCTGCCACGCGAGCTGCCGCGCGTGGGCATCGGCGCCCGCTCCGCGCGGCTCGCGTTCGCCCTCGCGGGAGACCGAGGAGTGCGCGGGGGGCGGTGGCGGCGATGTGATGGGGGCGCTCACGCTCTCGGCCCTCCGCTCGCGGTCTTCCACGAGCGCCGGGAAAGCCACTCGCGGTCGCCCTCCGTGGCGACGCGTCGCTCCTCCTCGCCGCGGAATTCGTCCAAACACTCCTCGCGGTGGCGCTCCAGGAGCTCGAGCTTCCGGTGCTTGGTCAGGCACTCGGCAGCGGCGCGCGTGCGCTCCGCGCCGAGTTCGATAGGCGCTGTCGGCGGCGAAAATCATCGTGCTCGGAACCGGGCGAGCCAGGCGATGGCGCGAGGCTGGGCGCAGGGAAACCAGCTGCCGCGCCAGGCCGCCGCCGCGCTCCGCCCGCGCGCTGACAGTGGAGGCGGCGCTGGCCGCTTCGTCGGCCTCCTCGATTTGGCCAGCACGTGACCCAGCCGGGCGAGTGTGCTGCATCGAGCCGCCAGTGGTGCCGCCTGAGGAGCGACTCGAGCGGATACCGGAAGCGCGGAGATTGGCGCTGATCGCTTCGCTCTCCCGGGGACTAGCGGGCGCGGCGCGCGGTCCGCGCCCGCGGGCGTCGCGGCGGCGGTGCGTGTGGAGGCGATTCGGTTGCAGGCTTCGCGCGGACGGGTAGGAGATCTGCTGGACGGGGCCCGGCGCGGGGCTCCAGCGCCTCCGCGAGCTTCGGCCCAGGCGGTGGCCCTGGCGGCGCGACCTCGGCCTCGACGGAGCCAGCCAGCGCCGTCTGGCACGCGAGCGCCGCGTCCAGAGAGCTGGGTCCTCGATCCTTTGTTGTACTCGCGCCGAGCTCGCAGGATTTGGCGCGTTCAGCCTCCAGCAGCGCGTAGTACGGCGGCATTGCGTCCTTCACCAGCCGCGCTCCGGGGTGTGGCGAAATCGGCAGGAGCGGTCGGCTCTCAGGGAGATCGATCGCGGGATACTGCCCTCTGGTTCGCGAGCTGGCGCGACAGGACGATGTGGCCGTCGAGGATGGCGCGGAGCGCGTCGGGAATCGGCTCGTTCAGGTCGTCGCCCTCGACGAGCACGGTGAGCAGCGCCGTGATGGAGCCGCCGCTCGGTCCCCTGCCGCACCGCTCGCAGAGCGCCGGGAGCTCGGCGAAGACCGACGGCGTGTACCCACGCGCGTGGGCGGCTCGCCCGCCGTGAGGCCCACCTCGCGGCGCGCCATGGCGAGGCGCGTGATGGAGTCCATCGTAAGAAGAACCTGCCTGCCCTGCTCCCGGAAGTACTCGGCGATCGCGAGCGCGGCTGGGCGCCCCGGATGCGCAGAGCGCCGGTTGATCCGCCGTCGCCACCACCACGACCGACCTCCCGAGCCCGTCGGCCCGGAGCTGCTTCTCGATGAACTCGCGGACCTCGCGGCCGCGCTCGCCGATCAGCGCGATGACGTTCACGTCAGCCCCGGACGTGACGGGCGATCATCCCGAGGAGCGTGCTCTTCCCGACACCGGTGCCGGAGAAGATGCCGACGCGCTGGCCCTGGCCGAGCGTGAGGAGTGTGTCAATGCTGCGATCCCGGTCTCCAGCACCCGCTCGATCCGCGGCCGCCGCATCGGATTCCTCGGCCGCGCCTCGAGCGGGCGGTGCACGGAGAGCTGCGGCGGAGCGCGGTCGTCGAGGGGCCGCCCGACCCGTCGACCACGCGCCCCAGGAGCGCGTCGCCCACGGCGACGGTCGACCGGTTCCGAGCGCGAGGACCGTGCTGCCGACGGTGAGCCCTGCGCCCTGCCGTACGGCACGAGTGTGACCTGGCCAGGGCGGATGGCGACGATCTCGGCTAGCACCGGGGTCGAGCCGGAGCGCCCACCGTCCGAGCTGCCCGAGCGGAGTGCCTCAGCGACGCCGTCCAGGTCGTGGCCGGGCCGCACGATCGCGCACAGCTCGCCGACGTGTCCGCGTGGCCCGACGGCCTCTACGGCGAGCCCGTGCGGCCCGCGCACGACCCCGAGCCGCCGCGTGAGCTCGACTTCGCGCACCGGGCGAGGAGGGTGGGCGAGGCGACCATCGATCAGGCCTCCGACCCCTGGCGTTCGCTCGGGGTGCGCCGCTGCGTGAGGACATCCCGCAGCGCGGCGAGCTGGGTCTCGAGGCGCGCGTCGAGCGAACCCTTCCGGTCGAGACGATGCAGCCACCGAGTGCTGCATCGCCTCGTCGGCTACCCAGCGCAGGCCCCTCGTGCGCCGGGCCGAGCCACACGGCGATCCGCTCGTCGGACCGGAGCAGCTCGAGATCGCGCGGGTGCAGGTGATCGCCAGTGGCGCCGGGGCGGCGGCGTGCAGGTGCGGGCCGCACCCCGCGGCGCGGAGCGCCTCGCGGACAGTCTCCACGACGGCCTCGCGGGTGGCGAGCCGCTCGCCCGAATTCGGCAAACCGCGGCGTGGCAGAGCGCGACCATGTCGTCCTTCGGCGCCCTCGAGGCGACGCGAGAGCTCGGCGGGCAACGACGCGAGCAGCGTGTCGAGGGTCGCGAGGCCGCTCCGCGATCGCCCGGGCGACCGACTCGGCGTTGCGCTCGACCGCGCGACGGCCGGCTTCGCGCCCCTCCTCGAATACCTGTCGCCGGCCCTTCTCCAGGCCCCGCGCGTCCCGGCCTCGTTCCGCGCGTGAGCGCCTCCTCGACGGCGGCGTCGCGCGTGGCTGCGGCCAGGTCTGGCTCGCGCCGAAACGGCGCGCTCGGCACGGACGGTCCGTCGTCGCTGACGTCGGCCGGGTCGACTGTCCGAGGGCGTGCGGCAGCAGCCGCGGCTTCGATGGAGGCGCGATCCCGCGAAGGACCGCGCCGGCGCCGCCCGCGGCGGGCTGATCCGGGGAGATGGCGGTGATCCGCTTCATCGCGCCCTCCGGGTGAGGACCTGGACACCGGGTCGTCGCCGCTGGGCGGCCCGCGGCGACGCGGAACCAGCGGAAGCGCCTCGCGTGAGCGGACCGGACGTGCCTGGCGCCTGATGCAGGCGCGCCGACACGACCGCGACGAGCTGCTCTCGCAGGAGCGACGCGGCAGGGGCAACGGTCGACGCGTCGGCACGCTCGCCCGCGCGCGTGCGAGCAGACCTTCGATCTCACGCCGCTTCGCGCTTCCGAGCGCCTCCAGCACCGCCTCTCGCCAGGGCCACTCGGCGAGGGCGAACAGCCTCGCGACGACGCCGGCCGGCTCGTCGCCAGGATCGCCGCCAGCTCGCCGGGATCGGCGGACTCAAGCGAACCGGACGCGACGCCTCGCTCTCGCGGACGTCCTCGAGCAGCGCGCGACGGCGGGGAACCCGGCGTCTCGAGCTCGGACAGGAGCGCGCGAGCGTGCTCGGCTCCGGCGGAGTGAGCCGGGCCAGCATCCATCACGGGCGCCGCCGGGGAGCGTATGCAGGAGAGAGCGCGGCCTTCGCGCCTGGGCCGGGGACGGGGCGGGCGTCGTCAAGGGCGCTCCCCGTGGGGCTGGGGCCGGTCCTCGCTGCGGAGCCACGCCTGGACCCGGGTCAGCGCGGCCCGGCGCTGGTTCTCGGATAGGGGCCGCCGAGGGGCCACACGCCCCCCGGGGGCTGCCCTCCGCCAGCGACAGCCAAGAGGAACGCAGGCAAGCGAGTGCGACGACGAGCGCAAGGAGGAGGCCGACGCGGAGCTCCGTTGACCCCGACACCCCGTGGCGCCGCGACGCGGCGTCGCGCGGCGGCGCCGGCGGCTCTCGGACCGGGTCCTTTTCCAGAGGCCGCCGATCGCGGCGCGCGCGCTCGTGGGCCCGGCGAACTCGTCCATGCTCTGGACGACCACCGTGTCGCCGCGCTCCAGGGAAGCTCCGACCGTCGCGGCGACGAGCTTCGGGAGCTGCTGCTCGCGGGCGGGATCGAGCGCCTTCTTCACCACCGCGACGACCTGGATCCGTTGGATCGAGCCCGGCTGGCTCATCACCTGCTCGACGCGCCGGCCGACCGCGTACTCCACCTCGCGCTGCGAGCTCCCGCCCTGCACCGATCCCGTCCCGGTCGCCGCGGTCCGGGTGGCGAGCGGCGCGGCCGACTCGCGCAGCGACTCCCGCTCGCGCACCACGACCCCGGTCGTCACGTGCCCCGGTCGCGTGGGCGCCGCCGTCACGTTCTCCGTCGTGCTCTGCACGCGCACCATGTCGAGCATCACGTCGACGGTCGCGAGGGCCTGCCCCGCGCCCAACGCCCGCTCGAGGACCTGGGTGGCCTTCCGCGAGAGGTAGGCCTCGGTCTCCTTCTTCAGCTCGAGCCGGCCGGAGCTCGCCTCGCCGGAGTCGCCGTCAGCGGCGGCGCGGGTGAGCGCGACCCCGGTGTGATCGACGAGCGTGACGTCCTGCGCGGAGACGCCGGGTACGGCCGCAGAAACGAGTCGCTGGATGCCGACCACCTGCTCCGGCCGGAGGGCCTGGCCGCGCTTGAGGCTCAAGGTGACGGACGCCTTTGCCTTGCTGGTCGGCTGCTTGAAGAGCCCCTGCTCGGGCAGCGCAAGCAGCACCCGCGCGTCGCGGACCTCCGACAGCGACAGGATGGTGCGGGTGAGCTCCCCCTGCAGCGCGCGCTGGTAGTTGATCTTCTGGGCGAACTCGGTCATCCCGAAGTCGCTGCCGTTGAAGAGCTCGAATCCGACTGCGCCGTGCAGGGGCAGATCCTTGCCCATGACCTTCATGCGCGTCCGATAGACGTCGTTCCGATCTACGAGGATGGTCGTGCCCTCGCCCGCCGATCCGTCGCTGATCGCGTACGGTACCTTCAGCCGGTCCAGCTCCGCCGTCATCGCCGCCGCGTCCTGGACCGTGAGGTCGGCGAACAGCACCTGGTAGTCGGGGCGCAAGAGGACGAACGCGAGTACGGCGGTCGCCGCCACGACGGACCCTCCGCCGGCGACGAGCCCACGCGCGCCCCTCGGCTCAACCCTTGCCAGAACGTCTTGATCACGTCGCCCTCCGCCTATCGGATTCGATGCACGCGCTCGCGCCCTGAAGAGAAGGTTCGGTCACACCTGCATCTTCATGAGGTCCTGGTAGGCCTCGAGCAGCCGATTGCGGACTTGCAGGAAGAGCTGGAACGAGAGCCGGCTCTCCCTCGAGTCGGATCATCATCTGGTGGAGGTTCTGGACGTTCCCGGTGGCGAGCTGCTGGAGGTCCACCTGCGAGGTGAGGAGCTGCTGGTTCACGTCCGCGCGGCCTCGGCTGACGAGCTCGCCGAAGCCGACCCCAGCCGCGGCGGAAGGCTCGGCGCGAGCGACGGCGGGAGCCGCGCGCGCGAAGCAGCGGGTCCCGCAGCCTGCAGCTGGGCCGCCGCCTGGAGGGCGTCCGGGTTCACGGGGCACCCCCAATTTCGAGCGCCTTCAGCGCCAGGGTCCGGGCCATGTTGAGCGCGGCCACGTTCGCCTCGTACGCGCGCAGCGCGCTCGTCAGCGTGACCATCTCGTTGGCGGAGTCGACGCCGGGATAGGTGACGAAGCCGCGCTCGTTCGCGAACGGGTGCCCCGGCTCGTAGGTGCTGCGCGGTGTCGCGAGGCTCGGCTCGACGGACGCGTCGGGCAGGAGGGTGTCGGGAGCCCCCTCCAGCCCGAGCGCGAACTGATCGGCGAACGAGAGCCCGGTGGGCGCCGACCGCGCGACGACCTGAGCGGGCTGGTACAGCATGCCGTCCGGCGTCTGGATCGTGTGGGCGTTAGCCAGGTTGAGCGCCGCGACGTCGACGCGCATCCGCTCGACGGTCATGCCGGCGGAGCTGATCGAGAAAGCCTGCAGGTAGTCCATGGGCATCTCCCCCGTCACTTACTTCTTGCCCTCGCTGACGGCGGCTGAGAGCACGGCGTAGTGCTTCGAGAGTCCCTTCACGATCGCCTGGTACTGGAGCGAATTCTGTGCGAGGTGGGCCACCTCGAGGTCGAGCTGGACCTTCGCCGGCACCCCCATCGAGTCCAGCGTGGCCGACTCGATCTTCGGCTGGACCCCGGCGAGCGAGACGGGATCGAGGCGGCCCTGGCTCTCGAGATCGCGGCGCGCGTCCTCGAGCTGGCCCTCGAAGCTGACGGTGAGCGGGACCCAGTCCGCCGTGCTGACGTTGGCGATATTCGCCGCGATCGCCTGCTGCCGGAGTGCGGCGGCGTCGAGCGCGAGCGCGAGCGCCTTCGTGGTCACTGCTTCGATTCCGCTGCTCATGGCGAATCCTCCGTGCGCGCTACTGGACGACGAGCTCGGCCCGTAAGGCGCCCGCCGCCTTGATGGCCCGCAGGATGGAGATCACGTCGCGTGTGCTGATCTTCAGCTTCGTGAGCGCCTGGACCAGGTCGGCCACCGTATTGGAGTCGGGCGCGACGAAGCCTCCGCCGCCCGGCTCGTCGACCTCGACGCGCGTGTTGGCCACGACGGCCGTCCGCACTCCCGGCCCGCTGAACGCGACGCCCGTCGGCTGCGAGACCGAGTTCACCTCGGTGATCGTGACCTTCAGGTTGCCGTGCGACACGGCCACCCGGGAGATGTGGACGTCCCCCCCGACGACGATGGTGCCGGAGCGCTCGTCGACCACGACCCGCGCCCGCCAATCCGGCTCCACCGTGACGTTCTCGAGGCGCGCGACGAAGGCCACGAGCCGCCCCCGCTCGGCGTCGGGCACGCGGATCTCGATGCCGGACGCGTCATTCGCCTGCGCCAGCTCCGCCCCGAGCTGCGCGTTGATGGCGGTCGCGATCGTGTTCGCGGTGGTGTAGTCCGGGTCGGCCAGCACGAACGTGAGCTTCTCGTTCGGGGCCACAACGGCGCTGACGCCGACCTCCACGGTCGCGCCGTTGGGGACGGCGCCGACGGTCGGGTGGTTCTTCTGGACGAGGTTTCCGTTCTGGTCGTAGCGGTAGCCCCCCACCGAGAGCGGGCCGTGGGCGAGCGCGTACACGCGGCCGTTCGGCGCACTGAGCGGCGTGAGGAGGAGGTTGCCACCCACCAGGCTGCGCGCGTCTCCCGCCGACGCCACCGTGACGTCGAGCGAGTCGCCCTCTCGCGCGAAGGGGGGCAGCACCGCCGAGGTCATGACGACCGCCACGTTGCGGCTCTGGACCTGGTCCGCCGGCACGGTGAGATTGAAGCGCGCGAACACGTTTGCGAGCGCCTGGCGGGTGGTGCGGTTCGTCGGCGAGTCGCCGGTGCCGGCGAGCCCGGTCACGATGCCGTACCCGACGAGCGCGTTCTCTCGCCAGCCGCGTAGCTTCCCGAGATCCTTCACGCGGACCGACTCCGCCGCGGCGGCGCCCGTGATCAGGAGCAGCGCAGCGAGCGCGAGACAAGCTTGCCCCGCCATCCGTCCATTCTCGGCCTGTCAATCGCGCATCAGAGCCCCACCCAGTCGAGGATCGCGCGCCACCAGGGACGCTCGGCACGCGAGGACACGTCACCGTCTCCGACGTAGGTGATGCGGGCGTCCGCGAGCCGGGTGGACTGCACCACGTTGTCGCTCGAGACGTCCTGCGGCCGGACCCGGCCCTCGAGCGAGACCCTGTGCTGCTCGTTGTTGACCGTGAGGACCTGCTCCCCTGCGAGCACGAAATCGCCGCCGGGGAGCACGTCCCGAACCGTCACCGTTATCGTCGCGAGCACCTTGTCCGCCCGGTGCGTCGAGCCGCCGCCCTGGAAGTCCCCCGAGATCCCCGCCGCGACAGCCTTCTGGGTGTTGTTGAGCGTGAGGGCGGCGCTCAGGCCGTGCTTGCGCTGCGTGGTCGTGCCGGCGCTCGTCGAGGCTGAGGAGTTCTCGTAGATCTGCACTGTGATGAGCTGGCCTGCCCGGAACGCCTTCAGGTCCGAGGTGAGGGGGGTCGGCCTCGCCGGGTCGTACAGGCTCTCGCTGCGGGCGGCGCCCGCGGAAACCGCGAGCACGACCGGCAGCGCACGAACGAGGCGTCTCATGGTCCCACCTCCACGATCCCGGGGCCGGTCACGCGGGCGAAGATCGCGGCGCTGGCGTCCGGAAACCTGACCTGCACCGTCTGTCCCGACCGTCCGTCCTGCAGGACCTCAACGCGACTCTCGAGCGTCACGAGGCCCCGGGCGGCGAGGAGTGTGGCCCAGCCGCCCCGGGTGACGAGCGGCGCGGGCTCGACGTGATCGCGGGCGACGATCTGCCCGGCATAGAGAGGACGCCGCAGACGCACGAGGCCGGCGGCGCCGGGCGCAATGGGCGCCGAGATGCGGCCCGTCCACTCGATCTCCCGCACCTCGAACGCCGCCGATTCGAGCACGCGGCCGGCCGGCTCGTCCGCCGCGGCCACGTATGCCGGCGCGAACACGCGCACTTCGAGCTGGACCGGGACTGTCCTGACGGGCGCCTCGTCGGAGAGGATGTCGACCCACGCAGAGACCTGCTTCGGGACGATCTGCTTCTCCGGGAGGGCGCGAACGTCCAGGGCGATCCGGCCGGCGGGCACGGTGACGTCCTTCGGCGGGCGCCGGACGCGGACCTCGACGCGCGCCCCGGGGCGGGAGAGCCGCGCGCGGACGCTCTCGACGGCGCGGTCCGCGATCTCCCCTCCCGCGACCGCGCACACGGCGCGGCGGACCTCGCTAGCGCCGGGCCCGGTCCACGCGATATCGGCCTCCTCGAAGCCGGTGTGCGCGCGGATCCACGGCAGCAGCCGGTCTCGCTCGAGCCGGACGGGTGTGCCGGGGGCCGGGGCCTTTCCGAGCGGCAGGTCCGAAAGGCGTCGCAGGTCGCCCGCGTCTGGCGCGTCGAGGAACGCCACGTCGCCCAGCGTGACGCGAGCGTGGTCGACCGCGACCGCTGGGCGCAGCTCGATCCGCACCCGCGGAGCGGCGCGCGCGGTGCTCGCGACGAGCGCCGGCGCGAGGCAGATGGCGGCCAGGAGGGCCCGCAGGCCGGCCGCGCGGCGCGGGCGGGGTCGGTGCTCGCAGGGAGCTCTGTTCGTGCTCGAGCGCATCGACGCGGATCAGCGGTGGAGGTTGTTCACCATCCCCAGCATCTCGTCGGAAGTCTGGACGACCTTGACGCTCGCCTCGTACGCGCGCTGCGCCACCATCAGGCTCACGATCTCGTCGACGAGCTTGACGTTCGAGCCCTCCAGGAAGCCCTGCGCGATCGTCCCGATGCCATCTTCGCCGGGCTTGCCGGGCATGGGCTCGCCGGATGAGTCCGAGGCGGCGTAGAGGTCGCTGCCCTGGGCGATCAGCGCGCCCGGGTTCATGAACCGCACGAGGTCGAGCTGACCGGCGTCGATCGGGGCTGCCTGGGTGGGGACGGAAATCCGGACGTGCCCGTCGGCGCCTATGGCGATGCTCGTCGCGTCGACGGGGATCGTGATCCCAGCCTTGAGCGGCCGTCCCGAGTGCGTGACGAGCAGACCGTCCGGGGTCACCTTGAGCGTGCCGCCCCGCGTGAACGCCCCCGATCCGTCGGGCATCACGACCTCCAGGAACCCGTCGCCCTGGATGGCGACGTCGAACATCGAGCCGGTCGGTCTGAGATCACCCGTGTCGAAGACCTTGCTCACGTCTGCCGTGCCGACGCCGGAGCCGACGCGGGGAACGGCGGCGAGCACGCCGACGTCGAGGCCGCCGTCGGGCGAGGTGGCGGGCTGCGTGGGCGCGGCGCCGCGCATCACGAGGTCGGTGAAGCTAACCCGGGCCTTCTTGAACCCGCTCGTGTTCACGTTGGCAAGGTTGTTGGCGATCGTGTCGACGTTGAGCTGCTGCGCCTGCATTCCGGTGGCGCCGATGTACAGAGCGTCAAACATGGTCAGGGCTCCTGGGTGAATACGGGTGGCCGATGTGGCGATTGCGCGTCGGGGTGTCTGGGAATCAGGTGAGATCGCCAAGCTTGCGGATCGCGGTCCCGAGCATCTCGTCGTAGCCCTGCGCGATCCGCAGCATCGACTCGAAGTGCCGCATCGTCTGGACGAGCTGGACCATCTCCTGCGCCGAGCTGACGTTCGCGTTCTCAACGGCGCCCTGGCGGATGCCGGCCTCACCATTGGCGAGCATGGTCATGCCCGGGCCGGGGGCGACGAGGCCGTCGCCCAGCCGCTCGAGCGCCTCCGGCTTCTCGAACCGCACCACCTTGAGCTGGGCCACCGGCGTGCCGGGGGCCGTCGCCGACGGTCCCGACGTGGCATTGGGCTCGGTCATCTTGCCGGCCTCGTCGATCGCGGGGGTCCGCGTGGTCAGATAGATGTCGCCGCTCCAGCCCGCGACCGGGAGACCCTGGGCGGTGACCAGCCGGCCGCGGGCGTCCACGCTGAAGTTCCCCTGGCGCGTGTAGGCCGGGCCATTGGGCGTCGTCACCTCGAAGAAACCCTCGCCGGTGAGCGCCACGTCGAGCGGCTGCCCGGTAACACGGACCGAGCCGAGGCGGGTGTCGGTCAGCACCTGCGTCGCCGCGAGCGCGCCGCCGAGCCTCCCGTCAGTGACGCGCGTCGCCGCGTTTCCCGGCGGCACGGCGCCCGCGGCGTGGAGGACGTTCGCGAACGGGCGGGCCGCCAGCACCTCGCGCCGGTAGCCGGGCGTGGCCACGTTGGCGAGGTTCATGGCCACGCGATCCATGCGGCTCATGTCCTGTTGCATGCTGGCTAGGGTGATCGCGAAGACCTCTTGCATGGCGACTTCTCCCCGACGGGCAAGGCTCGAACGAGCCCGATGTGGACGGTGGAAGGCGGCGGGGGTCACAGCGTCACGACCCCCCAGGACTTGAGCTCGATGCTGCGTGGGATCTCGGTCATCGACAGCACGCGGAGGTGCGGCATCACCCGCTCCGACATCGCGCGGACGTGCCGGCGCAACTCCGGAGAGCACAGGAGCACCGGCAGCAGGTTGTTCTTCATCATCCGCTCGGACTGCTGCACGACCCGCGCGATGACCTGTTCGGCGAGTGCCGGCTCCACGGCGAACGTCTGCCCCGCGCCGTCCGCATGGCGGGCGGCAAGCACGTTCTGCAGGAACTCGGCCTCGATGGAGGGGTCGAGAGTCATAACCTGCAGCGCGTTCGAGTCGCCGACGAGCCCGTGGCAGATCGCGTGCCCGAGCCGCTGGCGCACGATCTCGGTTAGATGCCCCGGGTCCTTGTTCTGGCGGCCGGCGTCCGCGAGCGTCTCCAGGATCGCCTCGAGGTTCCGGATCGAGACCTTCTCGCGGAGAAGGCTCTGCAGGACCCGCTGTACGTCGGTGACGGAGAGAACCGTCGGGATGAGCTCCTCGACGAGGCTCGGCTGTACCTGGCGCACGCGCGCGAGGAGCTTGTCCGTCTCGGCGCGCGTGAGGAGGGTGGCCGACTCGCGGCGGAGGACCTCGGTCAGGTGCGTCAGGAAGACGGTCGGCGCGTCGACGAGCGTGAATTTCGCTGCAACCGCAGCGTCGTGCTGGCGCTCTTCGATCCAGAGCGCGGGCAGGCCGTACGTGGGGTCCCGGGTCACCTCGCCGGGGATGGAGCGCGTGTCGCCCGTTGGGTGGATCGCGAGCAGGCGATCCACCCGTGCCTCCCCCTTCGCGCAGGGGGCGCCGTCGATCCAGATCTCGTACCGGTCTGGCTGGAGCTTCGCGGAGTCCCGGAACCGCACCCGCGGCAGCACCATGCCGGACTCCTGAGCGTACTGCTTGCGGAATGCGGCGATCCGCTCGGTGAAAGGGCTCTCCGGCTGTGTGGCGAGCGGCAACCACTTGCTGCCGAGGTGGACCTCGACCGGCTCGAGCGCGAGCAGCGCGTAGGCGCCATCGTCGCCCGAGCACGGCGCGGCGGCGTCCCCGCCTGGCGGCGGCCGGTCGGACGGCGTGGCCTTCGCCGTCGCCTTCCGGACTCGGTAGGAGATCGCCGCGATCACCAGCGCCGCCGCGGAGAGGGTCGCGGTGGGGAGGGCGGGGGTCCCGGCGACGAAGAGCAGCCCGCCGAGCGCCACCGCGACGAGCACCAGCGTCTTCGGGAACGAGGTGATCTGGCTAAGCACCTCGGTGCTGAGGTTCGCGTCGGAGGCGGAGCGCGTGACGATGATCCCGGTGCCCACGGAGATCACCAGCGCCGGTACCTGTGTGACGATCCCGTCGCCGATCGTGAGCAGCGTGTACGTCCGCAGGGCCTCGCTCCAGGGGAGGCCGTTCTGCATCACGCCGATAACCAGGCCGCCCACGATGTTGATGAGCAGGATGATGATCCCCGCGATGGCGTCGCCCTTGACGAACTTGCTCGCGCCGTCCATCGCGCCGTAGAACGCCGCCTCGCGCTCGATGTTCTTGCGGCGGCGCTGGGCCTCGGCCTGATCGATGAACCCCATGTTGAGGTCCGCGTCGATGCTCATCTGCTGGCCGGGCATGCTGTCGAGGGTGAACCGGGCCGCGACCTCGGACACGCGTTGCGCGCCGTTCGTCACGACCACGTACTGCACGACGATGAGGATGAGGAAGACGATGAGGCCGATGACGTAGTTGCCGCCGACGACGAAGGCGCCGATAGCGGCGATCACCTTGCCCGCGTTCCCATCCGAGAGGATGAGCCGCGTCGCGGCGACATTGAGCGAGAGCCGGAACAGCGTGGCGATGAGGAGCAGCGAGGGGAACGTCGAGAACTCGACCGGCCTCGCCATGTAGAACGTCAGCAGCAGGATCAGCAGCGCGAAGCTGACGTTGGTCAGGATGAGGAAGTCGAGCAGGCCCGCCGGGATGGGCGCGAAGAGCACCACGAGGACGCCCAAGACGAGCGCGACCATCGCGATGTCGCTGTGCTTCCCGAAGAAGCGCTTGAGCGTGCCCACGAGCTCTATCCTCCGAAGCCCTGCGCCCGCAGGGGGCGCGCCGCCGCCAGGCCGCTCCGCGCGTTCCTCATGGCGAACACCCACACGATGATCCGCGCCACCGGCGCGTAGAACTCGGGCGGCACGCTGCGGTCCACGGGGAGCTCGTGGAACAGTGCCCGCGCGAGCGTCGGGTTGCGGACGACGGGGATGCCGTGCCGCTCCGCGATCCTGCGCATCGCCGCGGCGAGCAGGCCGGCGCCTTTCGCGACGAGCTGCGGTGACTGCATCTCGCTGTGCACGTACCGGAGCGCCACCGCGAAGTGGGTGGGGTTCGTGATCAGCACGTCCGCATCGCGCGTCTTAAGGAGCGAGCGCGAGCGCTTCAACAGCTCCCGCCGTAGCTCGCGGAGGCGTGCGCGGATCCGCGGGTCGCCCTCGCGGTGCTTGATCTCGTCCTTCAGCTCGCGCCGGCTCATGCGCAGCTGCTTCGCAAACTGCCGGCGCGTGAAGACGAGATCGAGGAGCGCGATCCCGCCAAGCATGAGGGCGATCTTGAAGCCGAGGGAGGCGAGGTCGTCGAGCAGCGTGTGTACGAGCGCTAGTGCGGGGAGCGCGGCGAGCGCCGCGAGGTGCGGCACGAAGCTCCGGAGCGCGACGTAGACGGTCGCGCCGAGGAGCCCGAGCTTGAGGATCGCCCTCAGGCCGTAGAACAGCGTGCGGAGTGAGAAGACCCGCTTCAGGCCCGTCACGGGGTCGAGCCGCGTCCAGTCCGGCTTGATAGGATCGATTGAGAAGACCGGGCCGCTCTGCAGCGCGTTCGAGACTACGGCCGCGAGAACGATGGTCGCGAAGAAGGGGAGGGCGAGCGCCATCGTGCCGCGCAGGGCGTGGTCCACGAGCGGCCAGAGTGCCGCGGGGTTCGAGGCGACGCGCCCGGCCTCGATCAGGACGGCGCGGTTGAGGCGGAACTGGTCGCGCCAGGTCTGCCAACCATGCCAGCTCAGGAATACCATCGCCGATGTGAAGACGACGGCGGACACCACCTCGGCGCTCCGGGCGACCTGGCCCTTCTCGCGCGCCTTCTGGAGCTTGAAGGGCGTCGCCGCCTGGTTGCGATCGAGCTCCTGCTCGGCCATCAGCGCGCCCCCTCGTCCGGTGCGGAGGCGCTGCGGAAGACGGCATCCCAGCTCTCGAAGATTCCGGAGTAGACGCGGGTCATCGGCCCCCGCATCCCGCCGAACCACAGCCCGAGCGCGAGGAGCCCGACGACGACCTTCAACGGGATGCCCATCGTGAGCATGTTCACCTGCGGCAGGTTGCGCGCGACGACGCCCAGGGCCATCTCGACGAGCAGGAGCGCGAAGGCGACCGGGGCGGCGAGGGCGAAGCCGAGACTGAAGAGGGCGACGACCTGGCCGGCGATGGGAACGAACGCCGCCTCGAGCGGCCAGGGCTGGCCGAGGGGGAAGCGCTCGAGGCTGCCCGCGAGCCCGCGGAGCAGCGCGTGGTGGCCGTCGATCAGGAAGAAGACGAGCACCGCGAGCAGGTTGAACGCGGATGTCAGGACCGGGACGGTCGCGTTGGAGGTCGGGTCGATCACCTGCGCCAAGCCGAAGCCGATCTGCACCGCGAGCAGCTGCCCGGCGAGGGCGAACGCAGCGAACCCAAGCAGCACACCGAGCGCGAGCGTCGCGCCGAGGGCGAGCTCGGTGAAGCCCGCCCGAAAGACGGAGGCGGCGTCTCCAAAGGCCTCGGCGGAGAGCCCCGGCGCGAGAACCGCGCGGGGCAGGGCGAGCGACAGCGCCGCGGCCAGGGCGACGACGAACAGGACGCGCGCGGTGATCGGCACGCTCGCCGGCGCCAGCATCGGCGTGAAGAGGAATACCGCCGTGATCCGCAGCGATAGCAGGAGTACCCTGGTGATCCACTCAGCGTCGATCGGGATCCCCGCGTGCACGTTCGCTCCCGATCACGGCAGCGACGGTATGCTCGACCAGAGGCGGGTCGAGAACTGCGCGATCTGGCGGAGCATCCACGAGCCGAACACGACCATGGCGATGCCCGCCGTCAGGAGCTTGGGCACGAAGGTCAGCGACATCTCCTGGACCTGCGTGATGACCTGCAAGACGCTGATGATGAGCCCCACGAGCATCGTGAGCGCGAGCACGGGCGCGCAGACCACCAGCGCGGTCCATACGAGCTCGCTCATCATCTGCAAAGCCAGATCGGCGTGCATGGAACGATCTGCTCCCTTCCCGGAGCCGAACTGCTGGCTCGCGGCGTGACCGCCAGGGGACCGGCGGCGAGGTGGTCGGAATCCGAGGGACGCCCTCGTGGGCCGTCAGCCGCGGTCCGCCGACCAAGATGGAGGGCGGCGTTGCGATCGCAGGTCGCGGCGGCGCTGGCTCATAGGTCGCGCTTCGCGCGCGCCGACAGTCGGCCCCGAAGACAGACACACGTGCCCAATACGATGGGCGGCCCACCGTTTAAACGTGATCATCGGCCGTTCCTTGGTTGCGTGCTGCCCAATAGTGCGACTCTGGGTGAGTAGCACGCACAGCGAAATACAGGCAAGCCAATTCCGCGCGCGGCAAGCCGCGCATCTCAATCCAGAGTTGTCGTGCCGCGTCAAAGCCTCAATCTTGGGTTCTCGTTGAGTCAATGAATCCGGGGCCCTAAACCGTTCCTGCGTTCGGCGGATAACTTCCGGTCGAGCGCAACAAGCGCGACGCGTGCACGCCTGCGGGGCCGCAGATGCCGGTTGCCGCTCGCAGCGATCGACTCTCGTCAAACGGGTAGTTCGGTCAACGCCTTGCGCGTGATATCGCGAGGCCGCAATCTGGCTGATTGAGGAGTCGAAAATGTTCGATGAGCAGTCTCCCTTCCTGCAGCGCGACAACCGACGTCAAAGACCGGCTCTTCGCTTGACCGCGGAGTTGCTGAACCGGCGCCATGGCCTGCTCCTCCCCGGCCCCGTCGTCGCCCAACGCAGCGTCCTCGATCTCGGCTGTGCCTTGGCGGCGACGGGGCGCTGGGTGCTCGATGCTGGTGCAAGCAGCTACGTGGGAGTAGAGCTCCAGAAGGAGTACGCAGATACCGCAGCGGAGCTGCTGTCCCGCGAAAGCAGCGCGAAGATCGTCTGCGAGGATGCGAGAGCGTTCGCGAGCAAGAGCGGCTGCCAATACGACGTCGTCGTGATGATCGGGCTCCTGCACGGGCTGTTCGACCCGCTCGATCTGCTGCAGTGCGCCGCCCGCGTCGCGCGGGAGTTCGTTTGCATCGAGACACAGGGCGACGATATCGCTGGAGCGTCGATGACTCCGAGCCGGCAGATGAGGATGCCGATAGCGGGGAAGCTCGCGAGCACGCTCGGCTTCGGCTGGAACATCGCGCCGTCGGCGCTGGCGGTGGCCATGGAGCACCTCGGCTTCGTGCCAGACATGGCTCCCGCGGCCATCGATCACGCCCACTGGGGCGCCCGGTACGCGCTGCGCTTCAAGCGGGGAGGATTCTCTACGCCCGCGGCGAGCGACTTCGCCAACGAGGTGCCGTGGCCGGCCGAGGCCGGGCCCTGGGGCCAGGGTCCGAAACCGCCGGGACGAGGCCAATGACGGCGCCATTGAGCAGACACCAAGGGATGCGGGGACCGCCGGAGGAGACCATGACGCGCAGGGGGGAGGGGGTGCACGGAGGCGAGCCGGTCTCCGGGGGCTAGCTCACGTACACGTTCGATGTCTGGCGTTGTGACGACCACGCGACCGCGACCATCGGCATCGATGGGTCCCTCAGACCGGTACCGGCGGCGCCATCGACGGGGGCGGTGCCCGGGACTACGCGTGACCTGGGCCCCAACTCTAGGCCGGATCCCCTGCAGCCGAGTATAGACGCAGAGCAAACTCTGATGGCGTGAGTTGTCCAGCCCGGAGTGCGGGCGGACCTTGTTGTAGTCGAGCCTCCACGCTTCGAGCCTCGACCTCGCATCCGCCATCGTGACGAGCCAGTTTCACGTTGAGGCACTCGGCTCGCAGCTTCGCCGTGGAAGAGCGTAGGCGTTCTCGACCGACCTTCCAGGCCGGATGAAGTGGACGCGGACGCCGCGGCGGTCGCCCAGGAGTCGAAGGCGGAGCCGGTGAACTCGGCCGTCGTCGCAGAGAGGGTACTTCGGCATTGGCGCTCGGCGGCGATCCGCTCGAGGGCGCGCGCGGCGCGAAGGCCCGGGATCGACGTGTCGACCTCGATGGCGAGGCACTCGCTCGTGAAGTCGTCGGGCAGCCGTGTGCCGTTCATCAACGCGTCAGAGACGAAGTCCATCGACCACCGCTCGTTCGGCGCTTCCGGAGGCGGCAGAACCATCCGCGGCGCTGAGCGAGCCGCTTTCAGTGCTTGCGCCGAACGGCAAGCCCTTCAGCGCGATAGAGGCGTTAGATGCGCTTATTGGTACACAGCGATCCCCTCGCGGCGCAGCAGGATGTGCAAGCGGTGTTAGCCCCTGTGCGGCCGCACGCTCGCGTGCTCGCGGAACCGGCGGCGCCGGGTCAGCGCGGTGCGACCGGTACTGCGCAGTTGCTCGCGGACGCGCACGGCGGGCCCGGCCGCCCGGAGGGGGCCGACCGGGCGCCTAGCGCCGTTCGCCCGGGAGCTCCTTCACCCTGTCGCCGTTCGGCTCGACCTGGACGCCCGTGGATGGCTTCTCGGCGCCGGGGGAGGGGCTTCCGACGGTGAAGCTCGCGGTCTTCGCGCTGCGGCTCCCGTTGAACACACCCACGACCGTCACGACGAGGTCGGCCCGGCCTGGCGGGGGCGTGAAGGTCACCAGCGCGCTGGCGGAGTCGCCCTTCGCGAACGATCCGGTGATCGGGGCGCCCGTGCTTGTCACCACGAGCCCGTTCGCTCCGTTCACGCGGACGTCCACCGAGGTCGCGACCGCGAGGAACTTCACCTCGATCTGCGCGCGATCCGCGCTGAGCGTCGCCGAGATGTCGACGGGCGCAGCCGGCTTGCCGTGGCGAACGGAGGTGACCTTCCTGGGCGCGCTCGCGGCGCAACCCCACGACGGAAGCGCGAGCATCGATGCGGCAGCGAGGATGGCAAATGCCGTCTTCATGTCGTTCTCCTCGTCCGTTCTGACGGTCAGGGGCTCGTGAGATTCACGGAGGCGGTGTACGTCGCCGGACCGACGGCGTCGCCGCCGGTGATGACGATCGTGTAGACGGTGCCGTTGGTCGTGGGGAACCCGGCGATCTGCGCGGCGACGCCGACGTCGCTCTCCCCCTGCCCCTTCAGCACCCCCCGCTCGTACAGCCGCACGAGGACCGGGATGTCCGAAGCGTTGCGCGCCGAGAGCGTGACCACCGAGCCGTCGCCGTCGAACCCGGCGAACCGATTTTGGGCGAGGCTGTTTGAGATCGCGGAATCCGGCGTGAAGGTCACGGTGATGGCGGGGTCGTTCGGGATGAGCACGTTGTACACGGGAAGTGATCCCGCGATCCCGCCGCCGTTCGTCTCCGGCTCGAGGTGGTACTCGTTCGTGATCGGCGAGGACACCCCGCGATGGGCGAGCAGGGCGTTCATTGGGGTGGCGAGCGTCGGGTCGGCCTCGAGGAGGCCCGTGACGAACGAGAATACGGTCGTGAAGGCGTCGGTGTTCTTCTGGAACCCGGTCATTGCGTCGTACAGGGCGCCGACGCTGATGGCCACTCCGTCGAACGCCTCCGCGCCGGAGGCCGGGTCCCATGAGATCGTAGAAGAGATGGGCGACCGACATCTCCGAGAACCAGCCTGGGTTCGGATCCTCCGCGGCGTTGTCTTCGAGGGAGTAGAAGATGCCGGCCGTTCCCTGCTGAGCGCCCATCGTGTCCGAGTAGACGTCGTCTGGGTACAGGACGATGCCCCCGAGCGCGGTCGCCCACCCCTCGCCCCACGACAGCCTCGGGTCCTTGATGTCGCCGAGGCCATGGCTGTCCCCGGGGCTGTCTGAGCGGCTGAGCTTCGACTCGAAGTAGTGACCCCACTCGTGCGCGACGACGTGCGAGTCGAACTCGTCGGTGTCGGCGTTCTCGAGGCCGAGGATGTAGAGCTCCGTGCCGTCCCAGTGGGACGTCCCGATCTGCCCGATGGTCTTGTCGCCGCCCTCGGGGCGGTTCTGGACGCTCCAGTTGATCTTGAGGTCGGGGAACGCGACGGCGCGCTCGGCGAGGAAGGTCCGCGCCGAGGCGTAAGCGGTGTCGAGGATCGCGAAGGGCGCCGCGACGCGCGGGCCGGTGTAGCTCGTCCCGCCCCAGCCGGACGGTGCGTGGAGGTTGACGGTGGGGGTGGTGTCGGCGTTCACCTCCGTCGAGGTCATCGCGTAGAGCGCATCGCCCGCCGTGTTGTCCTCCACGCGGATCACCGGCGCCATCGTCAGCGCCTTCACGCGGACGCGGACGAGGTTCGATCCGGTCCAGGACAGTGTGTAGCCGCCGGTCTCGGACGAAGTCGTCGTCGCGACGACGGAGGCGCCGCTCAGCGCCTCGACTGTCGCGCCACGGATAGGCTTCACGAGGGTGGACGCGTAGTCGAGCCCGCTCGCCGAGGGCGGAACCCTCGCGAACGTGACCGTCCCCGACAGCGTGTGCGGGCTGCCCGGCGGCGCGCCTTTGCCCCCGCCGCCTCCCGAACACCCTCAACGCACAGCGCGATCGCGAAGGCTCGGCCTGCGGAGCGTGATTCGATGACCATTCATCCTCCTGATTCGACCGCGGCGCCGGAGCGAAGAGCAGAGGACGGAGTCGACCGAGAACCCCGCCGCTTGCTTCACTCCGCTGTAGCACGATCCGCTCGCCTCACGTTTGCGGGTCCGCTCCGACCCGGACCCGACCCTGACCCTGACCCTGACCGAACCCAGAGTAATCGCGGCGAGGTGAGCCCGATCCCCGTCGCCGACTCCGGGTGATCGCCGGGATGGGCACGTTCGTGGGGCCGTCAAAGGCCTCAGCATCGCGCGCGCGACGAGAAACGAGAGATCGCGAGCTGCACGCCGTGGCGCTCGGGCGTCCGCGAGGAAGACGAGCACGACGGCGGCCGTGGCTCGCCGTCCCGACACGCCGGCCAGCTCGAGCGCCATCTCGGACGCCACGCGTCTCTACGTGAGGCGGCGAATCACGCGGGCGGCGGCTGCGCCAACGCGAACGCCGCGCACCGGACTCCGTGCGCCACGCGCAAGAGGTACGTCCCGGCCGGAAACAGGACGTCGCGGGCGCCCGCCCGCATCGCCCTCCAAGCCTCACGGTACGCCCGGAGGAACTCCTTCAACCGGAGGAGCGTCTCGATGCGCTTCCACTTGTCGCGCGAGGCGACGCGCGGGTTCAGCTCGCGCCGCCGCTCCCAGCCCGTCGGGTGAGTCCACGGCCTCTGCGCGAGGATCGCCGCGCGACCGAGAAACGCCGGGCTGCCGGAGCCGCCATCGCATCGGACCCTCTCCTCGAGCTCGACGAGGGCGGCGGCGAGCTGCGCCTGGAATTCCTCGCGCGACGCGAACCCTGGTGGGACGGTGAGCTCGAGCTGTGCCGACTCGGGCATGTAGCCGTCGCGTCGAAAGAAGGTCGCGGGGCGCGACGCGCGCAGGGTCGTCGTCGCACCGATCGTCTGCGGGGCCGTCCACAGGCCCGGCCAGTCGCGCGCCTGCCGAACGAGCCTCGCGGCGACCGGGTTCGCGAGGACGTAGGCCGTCTTGCTCAGGACGTCCGAGGCGGTGACGAGCGCGACCGCGCTGTAGCTCGAAGGAGCCCAGAACGCCTCCCACCGGCCCAAGGAAGCGTTCACTGCGCGTGCAACGAGGGAGTGCGAGGTACTGCTCGAATGCCGGCAGGCGTGCGTCGGGGTCGGTGACGACCAGGTGAAAGTGGTTCGACATCACGCAGAACGCGTGGATCAGGACGCCGTAGCGACGCGCGGCTACCGCGAGGACGTACAGGAAGATGCCGTTCGTGACGGCGGAGGGGCGCAGGAGGAGCTGCCTTTGCGCGCAGCGCCGCGTGATCGAGGTACGTGGTCCCGGGCAAGACCTGGCGAGGCGCTGTCATGCGCGCGGGAGGGGCACGATCCGTGCCGCGCGGAACCGCGACGTTTCCGCGGGCTTTCGGCGGTTCAGGGCTCTGGGCGTGGTACGCGGAACGGCCGCACGGTCCGTCCCGAACTACTCTGGGTCGGGTTGAGGTCGCTAGACCGTGGGCGCGCTCGCGGCCTCGGGGGCGCGGGCGCGGCGGCGCTCGAACCCGAGCACCGCGACGGCCGCGGCGGCGAGGACCAGGGTCGCGAGGCCGATCGAGAGCCACAGCGACGGGAACACGTCGAACGCGCGGCTGGCGACGAGGACCGCCGCGACCCCGATGCCCTCGACGAACGCGCTGCGGCAGAGCGACGACAGCCCGCGCACGATCCGGCCGACCGCGAGGAACGCGAGCGACATCGTCGCGACGAGCGCGGTGCCGTTCCCGGTGTCGAGCGAGAGCCCGGCCGCGAACGCGACCACCGTCGCGACGAGCAGCATCGCCTCACCCCGCGTGTGGGTGTCGACGTCCGTCCGCCGCAGCCCCGTGACCACCGCCGCCCCGGCGAGCAGGAGCGGCGGCAGCGCCGCGAGGAGCCCCTCGCTCGCGAGGCCGGACTTGAACCGGGCCGCGTCCGCGACCGGCACGAAGGAGAGGACGTACGCGGCGGCGTAGAACAGGATCCGCCCCTCGACGCGGACCGCGCCCGCGGCGGACGTGAGGGCCGGGCCGTGGACGACGAGCGGCGTCGCCGCGAACGCCGCCGCGAGCGCCGCGATCGGGAGGAGCACCCCGTCTCCGATGCCGGAGGCGAGGAGCGCGACCGCGAGCGCCAGGACCACGGCGATCGCCGCTGCGGCGGCGAACGAGCCGGTGCGGTCGGGCGGGGCCGCGGGCGCGTCGAGCGCGGCGCCGGGCTCGAGGTCGTAACGGACGGTGAGCGCACGCGCGGCCCCCTCCGTGACGATCCCCTCTGCCTGCCAGACCGGCAGCTCCTTCCGCAGCCCTTCGAGGAACTCGCGCGACCTTTGCATGAAGCCTCCGCGGGAGAGGGTATAGTCCGGCCCGTCTCGGGGGGGATGCGGCTCTGCGCCGCGCCTCGGTCTCGACCGCGCGGCTGCGGCCTTCCGCCGCCTCCGCGCTCACAGGTACGGCGACAGGAGCCGCGCCACGCCGTCGCGGAGCTTCACCGCGAGCGAGCGCTTGTCCACGTCCGCGAGCGAGAGCGGCCGCGCACGCGCGATCCGCGCGGTCGCGAGCGCCTCGACCCGCGCCGCGAGGTCGGGATCGTAGGCCTCGAGCTGCAGCTCGAAGTTGAGCCGCAGCGAGCGCGGGTCCCAGTTCGCCGACCCGAGGAGCGTCCATACCCCGTCCACGGCCACGAGCTTCGTGTGGTCGAACGGCGGCGGGGTGAGCCAGACGCGGCAGCCACGCTCGAGCACCTGCCAGAGCTGCGCGTTCTGCGCCCACTGCACGAGCGGCAGGTTCCCGCGCTCGGGCAGGATCACGTCGACCTCGACGCCACGCATCACCGCGACGTCGATCGCCGTCACGAGCCCCGCGTCCGGCAGGAAGTACGGCGTGACGATCCGGACCCGCTCCCGCGCCGTGGCGAGCGCGCCGAGCAGGAGCCACCTCACCGCCTCGAAGTCCTCGTCGGGACCGTCGGTCACGCCGCGCGCGAGCACCGGGCCCGCGCTCCGCAGCGGCGGGAAGAAGGCGTTCCCCTCGAGCGGCTCGCCCGCGGCGAACAGCCAGTCCTCGGCGAACGCGGCCTGCAGGTGACCGACGACCGGGCCCTCGACCCTGGCCTGGAGATCCATGTACGGCGGGCGTTCGCCCACGGGGAGGAAGTCGTCGCGCACGTTCATCCCGCCGGTGAAGCCGACCCGGCCGTCCACGACGAGCACCTTGCGGTGGTTGCGGAGGTTCAGGAACGGGAGCCAGCCGGGGGAGAAGCGAGGCAGGAACAGCTCGGTCGTGACGCCGGCGCGCCGGAGCCGCCGGTGCGTGGGCGGCCACCCGTAGCGGACCCCGACCGCGTCGATGAGCACGCGGACCTTCACCCCGCGCTCGTGGGCCCGCGTGAGCGCCCCCACGAACGCGTCCGCCGCGCGGCCAGGGTCGAAGATGAAGGTGCAGAACGTGACGCTGTGCTCGGCGGCGTCCACGGCGGCGCACATCGCCGGGTACGCGACCTCGCCGCCCGGGAGGAGCGTCACCGAGTTGCCGGCGACGAGCGGCCGGCGCACGACGCCGTCGGCGAGCGCGACGAGCGACGTGAGGTGCTCGGCCCCGGCCGGCAGCGCGGGCGGGGGCGGGCGCAGCTCGCCCGGAACGCGCGCGCGAAAATCCGGGAGGCGCAGCGCCTGCGCGCGGCGCCGGATCCGGTTCACGCCCAGGACGAGGTACGCGACCGCGCCGACGACCGGGGCGAGCCAGATGAGCGCGACCCAGCCGAGCGCCGCGCGGACGTCGCGCTTGTGGAGCACCGCGTGGCCGCTCGCGCCGATGGAGAGCGCGAGCGTGAGCCCGGCGAGGACGAGGCTCGAGAAGTCGTGCAGCACGCCCGGAGAGTCAAGCATCGCGCCTGCGCGGAGTCGAGCGGCGATGCGGTCCCGGACGGACCGATGGCGAGCCGCGCCCCGGGCCCGGGAGGGTCAGCCGTGCGCGGGCGTCGCGGCGGCCACGGGCCCGGCGCCCCCCTCGGCCCGGACGCGGCCGAGGTGCGCGGCGAGCTCGCCGTCGGCGAGCGTCTCGCGCGCGAGCAGGTCCCTCGCGCTGTCGTCGAGGACCGCCCGGTTCTGCACGAGGATGGCGCGCGCCCGGTCGAACGCGCCCTGCACGATCTCGCGCACCGCCACGTCGATCTCGCGGGCGGTCTCCTCGGCGTATAGCCGCCTGGGCCCGGTGACCTGCCCGAGGAAGCTCTCCGGCTCGGTCTCGTACGTGACCGGCCCGAGCCCGTCCCCCATCCCGTAGCGGGTCACCATGCTCCGGGCGATCTCGGTCGCCTTGGAGAGGTCGTTCGCGGCGCCGGTCGAGAGGTGGCCGAAGGCGACGTGCTCGGCCGCGCGCCCGCCGAGGAGCACGAGCATCTTCTGCTCGAGCTCCTCGCGCGTCATGAGGTAGCGGTCCTCCGTCGGGCGCTGGATCGTGTACCCGAGCGCGCCGATGCCGCGCGGGATGATCGAGATCTTGTGGACGGGGTCGGCGCCCGGGAGCGCGGACGCGACGATCGCGTGCCCCATCTCGTGGTGGGCGACGATCTGCCGCTCGCGCGGGTTCAGGAGCCGGTTCTTCTTCTCGAGGCCGGCGACGATCCGCTCGATGGCGACGTTGAAGTCCTCCATCGAGACCTCCTCCGCCCCGCGGCGGGTCGCGACGAGCGCCGCCTCGTTCACGAGGTTCGCGAGGTCCGCGCCGGTGAAGCCGGGCGTGAGCGCCGACACCTGCTCGAGCTTCACGCCCGGCGCGAGCTTCACCTTGCGGACGTGGACCGCGAGGATCGCGGTCCGCCCGGTGCGGTCCGGGCGATCGACGAGCACCTGCCGGTCGAAGCGTCCGGCCCGGAGCAGCGCGGGATCCAGGATCTCCGGGCGGTTCGTCGCGGCGATGAGCACGATGCCCGCCGACGCGTCGAACCCGTCGAGCTCCACGAGGAGCTGGTTCAGCGTCTGCTCCTTCTCGTCGTGGCCTCCTCCCATCCCCGGCATCGACGCGCGGGCGCGTCCGAGCGCGTCGAGCTCGTCGATGAAGATGATCGCCGGCGCCTTCGCGCGCGCCTGCTCGAACAGATCGCGCACGCGCGCCGCGCCGACTCCCACGAACATCTCCACGAACTCCGAGCCGGAGATCGAGAAGAACGGCACGCCGGCCTCGCCCGCGACCGCCTTCGCGAGCAGCGTCTTGCCGGTGCCGGGAGGGCCGACGAGGAGCACGCCCTTCGGCATCCGCGCGCCGAGCCGGCCGTAGCCCTTCGGATCCTTCAGGAACGCGACGATCTCCTTCAGCTCCTCCTTCGACTCGTCGACGCCTGCGACGTCGGCGAACGTCACCTTGGTGTCGGTCTCGACGTAGACCTTGGCCTTCGACTTGCCGATCGACATGAGGCCGCCGCCGGGCCCGCCGAGCTGCTTCGACATCCGCCGCCCGAGGAACACCCACACCCCGAAGAAGAGGGCGATCGGCATCAGCCACGAGAGGATGAGCGGGACGATCGTGTTCTCGAACCGCCCCGCGTACTCGACGCCGTGCTCGTCGAGCTCCTTCGCGAGGTCCTGCTCGACGCGCGAGGTGACGAACCGGCGCTTCCCGTCGAGCTCCTCCTTGTACTCGCCCTGGATCTGGTCCGCGGAGACGACGACCTTCGCGACCTTGTCCTCGCGGACGAGCTTCTGGAAGTGGCTGTACGGGATCGTCGCGACGGCCTGCGAGCGGCTCCACCAGTCCTGCAGCGCGAGCACGCCGAGCGCGGCGATGAGCACGTAGGCGAGGTTGAAGCCGGTCTGCTTCACGTTCGGGTTCATCGGCGGTCGTGGGGTCACTGCTCTTGGGTAACCATCCCCGCGCGCCGAACAAATGCGAAATGCCGCAGGGAAACATTCGGGAAACAGGACCCGCCTGCGCCCCGGATGGAGCGTCGGGATCCGGTTAGACTCGGGATTCATGGCTCGCATCCTCGTCGCCGACGACCACGACGCCCTGCGGGACGGCATGGTCCTGACCCTCACCCGGCTCGGTCACGAGGTGCAGGGAGTGCGGGGAGGCGCCGAGGCGCTCGCCGCCTACCGCAAGCGGCCGGCCGAGGTGGTGGTCACCGACCTGCGGATGGTCCCGGTCGACGGGATCGAGGTCGTCCGGCGGCTGCGCGACGCGGATCCGGAGGCGACGGTGGTCGTCGTGTCCGCGCACGGGACGATCGCGTCCGCGGTCGACGCGATGCGCGAGGGGGCGATCGACTTCATCGAGAAGCCGTTCTCGCCCGAGGTGCTCCGCGCGCGGGTGGAGAAGGCGATCGAGATCGCGCGCGAGCGGCGGCGCGCCCGGACCGCGCGCGCCCACGTCGAGGCGCTCGAGCAGGACCTCGGGCAGCGGCGGGATCCGCACGGGCTCCTCGGGAGCTCGGAGCCGATGCGCCGGGTGCTCGAGCAGATCCGGAAGGTCGCGCCCACCGACGCGACCGTGCTCGTGCTCGGGGAGTCGGGGACGGGCAAGGAGCTCGTCGCGCGCGCGCTCCACGAGGGGTCGTCGCGCCGCGGCAAGCCGTTCGTGTCCGTGTCCTGCGCCGCGATCCCGGAGGGCCTCCTCGAGTCGGAGCTGTTCGGGCACGAGAAGGGCTCGTTCACCGGCGCGGTCCGGCGCAAGCTCGGCCGGTTCGAGCTCGCGCACGAGGGGACGCTCTTCCTCGACGAGGTCGGCGAGCTGCCGCCGTCCGTCCAGGTGAAGCTCCTGCGCGTGCTGCAGGAGCGGCGGTTCGAGCGCGTCGGAGGCGAGGAGACCGTGGAGGTCGACGTGCGGCTCGTCTCGGCGACGAACCGCGACCTCGTCGCGATGGCGAGGCAGGGACGCTTCCGCGAGGACCTCTATTACCGGCTCGACGTCGTGTCCGTCCGGCTCCCCGCGCTGCGCGAGCGTCCCGGCGACGTGGAGGAGCTCGCGCGGCACTTCCTCGCCCGGTCCGCGCCGCGGCTCAGGCGCGCCGTGAGGGACTTCTCTCCGGAGGCGCTCGAGCTGCTGCGCCGCCACCCCTGGCCCGGGAACGTGCGCGAGCTCGAGAACGTCGTGGAGCAGGCGCTGGTGTTCGGCGAGGGCGAGCTCGTCACGCCCGCCGAGCTGCCCGAGACGCTCCGCCGGGCGCCCCGGCAGGCGGCGCTTCCGGTCCCGATCCCGACCGGCGATCGCAGCCTGACCGACGTCCTCGAGGACCTCGAGCGTCAGCTCATCCTCGCGGCGTACGCCAAGGCGAACGGCGTGAAGGCCGAGACCGCGCGGCTGCTCGGGATCAAGCCGTCCGCGCTGTACTACAAGCTCGAGAAGTACGGCATCGTGAAGGCCGGGGAGAAGCCCGAGGAGCCTTGATTCCTCTACCCTTTTCCCCGACCCAGAGTAATTCGGCGGAACGCTGCCCCAATCGAGTGCGCCGATCCCCTCGGGCGCCGGTCTCCGCCTGCCCGCCCGGCCTTCGACGGCGGCGAATCGAATTACTCTGGGTCGGGTAGGCGAGTCCGGGCAGGGGCGACGGCGGGGCGAGTCGGTGGGTGCGGGCGGGCGGCCGGTCGGCGCCATCGGATTTTCGAGGGGGACTGCCGCGAATTGCGGTCGGTTTCGTGGGTGCGCTCGCGTAAGTGCACCTCCTGCCGTTCGATCGGGCGGGGCACGAGCGTTGCTTCCGGACTGGCGCGATGCTCGCTGGAACGACGCTGCTCCTCCTCCTCGCCCTGGCCGAGCCGGCCAATCCCCCCGTTACCGCCGGGGTTCGCGCCGAGCTCGACCTCTGCGCCGAGAAGATCGAGGCGCTGAAGGCCCGGCGGGAGGCGGGGCGCGAGCTGGAGCGGCTCCTGCGCCGCGCCCAGGAGCTCGCGGCTCAGCTCGAGCGCGCCGCGGCGGACCAGCAGCCGGACGACGAGCTGCGCCCGGCGACCTCCGACTCCCCCGGCCCCGACGAGCTCCGCGAGCGCGCCGACGCCGCGCGCGACGAGGCCGACCGGCTGGCGGCCGAGATCGGGACGCTCGACGTGCGGATCCAGGACGCGCGGCGGAGCCGCGGCGACCCCGGCGCGGGGCTCGAGCGTGCGGTGCTCGGCACGAGCGCCCCGGCCGGCTCCGGCGACCATCGGATCCGGGTGCTCCTCGCGGAGCGGGCGGCGCTCGCCGAGCGACGCACGCTCGCGGAGACGGAGGCGGCGCGGCTCGACGCCCAGGCGAGGGCGGCCGAGCGGGATCGCTAGAGCGCCCCCGTGACCCGACGCGGGGGTCCGGCCCGGCCCCACCCGAGCTTCCCTAGGTCGTCTTGCCCGGTGCCCGCCGCGCCGCCTCGGTCTCGAGGTACGCGTCGAACGCGGCCGACGGGACCGGCACCGCGAGGAAGGACGCCACGAGGACGCCGTCGCCGAGCGCGAGCTCGTGCTCGACGCCGGGGGTCAGCGAGATCTTCCCGGTCGCGGTGATCGCGCGCTCCGGGACCCACAGCGCGTACTGGAGCGAGATCTCGCCCGAGGGCTCGCGGACGGCCTCGACGCGGAACGCGAGGCGAATCTCACCCGGCCGCCCCGGATCGTGGAGCACCAGCTCGGCCGTCTTGCCCGCAGGGGCGATGAGGCGCGGGCGCGCGAGCACCTCGCCTTCGAGCGAGGTGAGCTGGAGCTGCACGAGCTGGCCGGCCGCGCCGAGCTCCCGCTCCTGCCGGACGCGCTCGACCGCATCCCGCGCGCGGACCGCCACCTCCGCGGAGCCGGCGCCGACGAGGAAGGCGGCGCCGATGACGAGCGCGATGCTGCGGGGTCGGAGCGGGCGCGGGAGCATCCCTTCACGGGCTGCAACCGATGTGCCCGGGATGGTTTCCGCGAATCCGCGTGTTTGAGCGAATCGCCCGCAGACGCGCCGTGGAATTCCGGTGGGTGCGCGCTCGAAAAACCGTGGCTCCGCGGACACGCCCCTCAGGACGCCTCGAAGCCCCCGTCGCGCGCGCGCGCCCGGCCGAGCGCGACGAGCTTCTCGAGGACCGCGAGGCAGCTCCGCGCCGCCACCGGGCGGACCGCCGCGGGCACCTCGGCGTACGCCCGCGCCGTGATCTCCTCGAGCGTCCCGCCCTCCGCGAGCGCGGCGACGACGAGCGCCTCGCGGTCGCGCCGGTGCGCGAGGTACGCCGCGAGCCGCGCCGTCGCGTCCGGCGCGGGCGGGCCGTGCGCCGGGTAGAGCGTGCGCGGCGCGAGCGCGCGCATGCGCGCGAGCTGCCATTCGTACTCGGCCATGTCCCCCTCCGGGGGGTCCACGACGATGGTCGAGAGCGTCGACACGAGATCGCCGCACACGAGGGCGCCGGACTCCTCGTCGAGGAAGGCGAGGTGCTCGCGCGCGTGGCCCGGCGTCTCGAGCACGCGGAAGCGGCCGCCGGCGAGATCGCCCTGGCGGAGCGGGACGACCTCGGCGCCCGGGACCCGGCCGCGCGCGAGGGCGTGCCCGCGCACCGGGACCCGGAACCGGTCCGCGACCGCCGCCGCCGCGCCGACGTGATCCGGGTGGACGTGCGTCAGCCAGACCTCCCGGACCGGGCGACCCTCCGCCGCGAGCGCCTCGAGCAGCGCGAGGAGGCGCGCCTGCTCGGACGGCTCGGGCGACCCCGGATCGACGACCGCCACGCCGCCGTCCGAGGGGACGATCCAGGTGTTCGTGTGCGTGGCGGGCGGGAGCGTCGGCGTGCGCAGCGCGCACATGAGGAAGCCGCCCTGGAACTCGATCCGGAGCGCGCGCTCCGGCGGCGAGCGGAGCACCTCGAGCGAGGGCGCGCCGTCCGCCGCGAGCACGCGCACCGCGTGCAGGTTCGGCGGGAAGAAGAGGAGCTCGCCCTTCTCCCACCGCGCCAGCGCTCGCCGCACCGGGACGAAGCCGCCGCCGGACAGCTCCCCGGGCCAGATGTCCGCGAGCTCGCCCGGGGGCAGCTTCACGAGGAAGAGCCGCGCGTCGTACCGGAGGGGGAGGTGCTCCGGGGTCACCCAGCGCCCGGCCGGCGCGAACGGCGACGGATCGAGCGAGAGGCCGCGGGCGCGGAGGAGCTCTCCCCATCCGAGCGCGCCGTCGAGGAGCGCCTTGCGATCGGTCGCGCGATCCGCCGCGCCGACGCGCTCCGCCCCCCGGGCGAGGAGCACCCCGGTCTCCTCGAACAGCTCGCGCGCCGCGCAGGAGACGAGCGCAGCCTGCTCGCCGGTGGCGCCCGGGACCTCCACCGCGCGGTCCTCGGGGTCGAGCCGGCCGCCCGGGAAGGCGTGGAACCCGCCCGCGAACCGCAGCTCCGCTCCTCGCCGGACGAGCAGCACCTCGCGTCCGTCGGGACCGTCGCGGAACAGCACGATGGCCGTCGCGACGATGGGCGCGGGCGGCGGCGGCGCGGGCGGGATGCCGGGGTAGGCGTGGCTCACGGGAGCAGCCTAACGCGGCATCCGCGCCGCCGCGCGGGCGTTCGGCGCGCTCAGCGCCCGGCGACGAGCTGCCCGTCGGAGCGCTTCTCGCCGGGGAGCCGCAGCTCGGCGCGCCGGTTCTGCGACCACGCGGCCTCGCCCGCGCCCGCGACGGCCGGGAGCTCCTTGCCGAACGAGACGGTGTCGAACTTCGTCTTCACGCCGAGGTCCGCGAGGTACTTCCGGACCGTCTCGGCCCGCTTCGCGCCGAGCGCGATGTTGTACGCGGCCGTCCCGCGCTCGTCGCAGTGACCCTCGACGAGGAGCGCGGCGGGGCGGCGGCGCGACAGGCACTCCGCGTCCGCGCGGAGCGACTTCGTCGCCGCGTCGTCGAGCTGGGCGGAGTCGAACGCGAACGAGACGCGCACGAGCGAGCACGAGTCCGTCGCCGGGGCGCAGCGCCCCTGGTCGCAGCGCTCGCCGTCGCCGCACTGCGCGTCGGAGGAGCAGGTGCCCTTCGGGGGCGCCTCGGGCGCGGCGGCGATCGGGGCCGGAGCGGCCTTCGCGGCGGCGCCGTCGACGACGCTGTCGCCGCCCTTCGGCGACTTCGGGTTCGCGGCGCAGGCCGAGACGAGGAGCGCGGCGACGGCGGCGAGGAGCAGGCGAGACATGGTGGACCTCCTGGGGTTCGAAAAGGAGCCGGGCCTCTCGGCCCGGCAGACCCGCTGCCAGACGGGCACCTTCTGAACGGGAAACGCCGCCGGCGCCGGTTCTGGCCACCACGAGGAGCGCCGGATCTCCGAAAGGCCCCGCGATTCCAGGCGCCTCCGTCGGGCACGGACCCCCGGGCGCTGCGCCGAGACCCGGTCCCGGGAGTAGACTCGGGAGCGATGCGACCTGGCGAACGGCCGGACGACGGCAAGGGCCTCGAATGGCTCACCCCCGACGTCTACGACGAGCTCCGCGCGCGCGCGCGCGCCATGAGCCGCGGCGCGCCGCCGACGCTCGCCGGGACCGCGGGGCTCCACACCGCGCTCGAGCGCATCCTGCGCCGCCGGACGACCTTCCGGGACCAGCGCCACTTCACCGCGTACTGCCTGTTCCTGCTGCGGCGCGTCTGGGCCTCGCACGCGAGGGCGACCCGCCGCCGCACCCGGCGGGACGCGGCCGCCCTCCTGCCGACCCTGACGCTCCTCGCCGGCGAGCCGGTGGTGGCGTCGGGCGAGGACGCGTCGGCGGCCGTCGAGCTGCTCGAGCGCCTGCGCGCCGACCGGCACGTGTCACGGCGCCGGCAGATCGCGCGCGCGGCGGAGTACCACCTGCTCGCCGGGTTCACGCACGCCGAGACCGCGGAGCTCCTCGGCGAGTCGAAGGCGATGGTCCAGCAGCGCCTCGCCTACTTCATCGCGTGGGCGCGCCTCTCCCTCGCGCCGGAGCTCGCCCCGGTCGAGCACGCGATCGCGGCAGCGGCCGCGGACCCGCGGCTCGCGCGCGGCGCGGCGATCGCCGAGGCGGCGCGCCGGCACTTCCTGCACGGAGAGCCGCGCGCGGCGATCGCCGCGGCGCTCGACGTCGCGCCGGCGCGGGTCGAGCAGGACCTCCGGCTCTTCGCGGCCTGGATGGCGGCGCGCGAGGCGCGGCCCGGGAGGGCGGCCCAGCCGTGACCGCGATCGGCGCGGACCTCGTCGTCGAGGTGGCGCTCCGCCACGAGCCGCCCGAGCGGGCGCGGATCGTGCGGGAGCTGTGCGGCGGCGACGCCCAGCTCGAGCGCCTCGCGTTCGGGCTCCTCGAGCACTGGGATCGCCCGTCCGCGGCGCTCCCGGCCGGGCCGTTCCCGATCGAGCTCGGCCCCTTCACGCTCGAGCGCGAGCTCGGGGCCGGCGCGCACGGCAAGGTCTACCTCGCCCGCCGGCGACCCCTCGACGGCTACGTCGCGGTGAAGCTCCTGCGCCCGGGACCGGGCATGAGCGCGTTCGTCGAGCAGGTGCGCCGGGAGGCGGGCCGCGCCCGGCGGATCCCGAGCGCGCACGTCGTCTCCGTCTTCGACGCGGGGCGGATCGAGGGCGGGCCGTTCTACGTCGAGATGGCGGTCTGCGCCGATCCCGACGAGGCGAGCCCGGGCTCCATCCGCATCGGTCGCTCCCTGCACGACGAGGGCCCTGGCCTCTCCCCGCCCGAGGCGGCGCGGCTCGTCGAGGACCTCGCGAGCGCCGTGCACGCCGCCCACCGCACCGGCGTCGTGCACGGCGACCTGAAGCCCGAGAACGTGCTCGTCACCCCCGAGACGCGCCGCGTGATGCTCGCCGACTTCGGGATCGCGACCTCGCTCGCCGCGAGCGCCGCCCCCGGCTCGACGCCGATCGGGACCATCGAGTACATGGCGCCCGAGCAGTGGCGGGACCGGCGCGCGCCCTCCGAGGCGTCCGACGTGTACGGCCTCGGCGGCACCCTCTACTTCCTGCTCGCCGGCGCGCCGCCGCACCCCGGGCGGGAGCGCGGCGAGGACGCGCCCGCCGCGGCGCTGCCGGCGGCGGTCCCGCAGCGGCTCCGCGAGATCGTGATGCGCGCCCTCGCGCCCGATCCCGCGGATCGGCCGCCGTCGGCGGGGGCGTTCGCCGACGAGCTCCGGCGCTTCCGCGAGCACGAGCCGACGTGGCACGACCGGCGGAGCGTCACGCGCCGGCTCCTCCTGTTCGCGCGCCGGCACGTCCGCGAGCTCGCCGCGGTGGCGGCGGTCCTCGCGCTGCTCCTCCCGCTCGGGATCGCCGGGTACCACGTGTTCACCGGGCAGGTCCGCGAGCTCGCCCGACGCGGCGAGCGGCTCCGCGGCCAGATCGACGAGCTCGAGACCGCGCGCCGCGAGCTCGAGCGCGAGACGGCGCGGCTCGAGGGCGCGGCGGACGCGAAGCAGCGCGAGCTCGCCCGGGTCGAGGCGCGCCTGCAGCTCCTGCCCAAGATGGACCAGGCGCTCGGCGCCGCCCGCTCGGAGGCGGCGGCCGCCGCCGCGGACGCGCACCAGCGCCAGGCGGACGAGCGCCGCGCGCTCGAGCGCGCCGCCGGGCTCGAGACGGCGCTCGCCGCGGCCCGGGACTCGCTCGCGCAGGCGGCGGGGCGCGAGGCGGCGGCGCTCCGCGACGCGGGCCGGGTCGGCGGCGAGCTCGCCGAGGTCCGCGCCCGGCTCGCGACCGCCGTCGCGGAGACGGAGACGGCCCGCCGCGAGGCCGAGGAGCGGCGCACCGCCCTCGAGCTCGAGCTGCGCGAGAAGGCGTCCCAGCTCGCCGCCCTGCGCGCCGCGCGCACCGCGTCCGAGGCGGCCGCGCCCGAGGCGCACGAGCCGCGCAGGCCGGAGCGCGCCCCGACCCCCGGTTCGCCCGCCGTGCGCAAGGCGACGGACCCCGAGGGCGTGCGCCGCAAGGCGACGCCCCCCGTCCCCCCCACGGCCCCCGAGCCGACGGAGCCGCGCAAGACCTCCGACGGCGCGGTCGCGCCGGCGCGTTGACGGAGGCAGGGCGCGCGCGCCGCCGGACCAGCCGGGCAGCGCCGTCAGATCGGGACGCGGTACCGCTGTCCGGGGTCGCGCTCGGCCGGGGCGGAGATCTCGTGCAGCCTGATCGAGTTCGTCTGGCCGGGGACGCCGAGGGGCGAGCCGTGGACGAGCACCACCCGGTCCCCGATCTTCGCGACGCCGTCGGCGACGAGCCGCTCGGTGACGAGCTCGACCATCAGGTCCGCGTTCTTCACGGGCTCCATCACCTTCGCGACGATTCCCCAGTTGAGCGCGAGCTTCCGCCGGATCGACTGGTCGGGCGAGAAGGCGACGATGGGCATCGGCGGGCGGTGCCGCGCGAGCTGGCGCGCGGTCTCGCCGCGCAGCGTGAAGCAGCAGATCGCGACGGCGCCGGACACGAGCGCCGCGTCGCAGGCCGCGGCGGCGATGACCTCGCCGATCGGGGCGGCGTGGGCCCCCGGCGCCAGCGCGCCGATGCGGATCTCGTGCGGCCGCCGGCCGCCGGCCTCCGCCTCGCGGACGATGCGGTCCATCATCTGCACGGCCGCGAGCGGGTGGCGGCCGCTCGCGGTCTCGCCGGAGAGCATCACGGCGTCGGCGCCGTCCCACACCGCGTTCGCGACGTCCGACGCCTCCGCGCGGGTCGGGCGCGGGTGCTCGATCATCGAGTTCAGCATCTGCGTCGCGATGATGACCGGCTTGCCGGCGGCGTTCGCCTTGCGGCAGATCTCCTTCTGCAGCGAGGGGACGCGCTCCGGCAGGATCTCGACCCCGAGATCGCCGCGCGCGACCATCACGCCGTCCGCCGCCGCGATGATCGCGTCGAGCCGCTCGAGCGCCTCCGGCTTCTCGATCTTCGCGATGACCGGGACGACGCGTCCGGCCCGCTCCATCTCCGCGCGGCAGAGCGCGACGTCCTCGGCCGACCGGACGAACGACAGGCCCACGTAGTCGACGCCGTGCGAGATGCCGAAGGCGAGGTCGGCGCGGTCCTTGTCGGAGAGCGCCTCCGCGCGGAGCGCGACCCCCGGGAGGTTGATCCCCTTGTGCTCGCCGAGCGTGCCGCCCTCGACGACCTCGGCGCGCGCGCGCACGCCGTCGGTGGAGAGGATCCGCAGCTCGATGAGCCCGTCGTCGACGAGCAGCCGGTCTCCCGGGCGGACGTCCTCGGCCAGGTGAGGGTAGGTCGTCGAGACGAGCCGCTCGTCGCCCGCGAGCTCGCCCTCCGTCGTGATCACGAGCTCCGCCCCCGAGACGAGCGTCACCCCGGCGCGGCCCGCCTTCAGGGGGCCGGTCCGGATCTTGGGTCCCTGGAGATCCTGGAGGACCGCGACCGCCTTGCCGAGGTGCCGGGACGCCCCGCGGATCCGGTCGAGGACCTGCGCGTGATCCTCGTGCCGCCCGTGGGAGAAGTTGAGGCGCGCGACGTCGACGCCGTGCTCGAGGAGCTTCTCGAGGGTCCCCGGGTCCGAGGTCGCGGGGCCGACGGTGGCGATGATCTTGGCGCGGCGCATGTTCCCCGTTCCTAACGCCCTGCGGCGCATGCCGTCCACCGGCTTCCGGGGGGCGCCGGTGTTTGCGGTGCGCCGCGTCGCCTTGCTACCGTCCGTCGACATGACGGACGCCTCCCTGCAGCGCCGGCTCGAGAAGCTCCAGTCGATCCTCGACGTCGCGAAGGCGCTGACCGCGGAGCGTCAGCTCGAGCGGCTGCTCGGGCTCGTCGTCGACCAGGCGGCGAAGGTGGCCGAGGCCGATCGCTGCACGATCTTCATCGCCGATCGCGAGAAGGGCGAGCTCTGGAGCAAGGTCGCGCACGGCTCGAAGGAGATCCGGATCCCGCTCGGCGCGGGGATCGCGGGCGCGGTCGCCGCGACCGGGGAGCCGATCCGGATCGACGACGCGTACGCGGATCCGCGCTTCAACCAGAGCGTGGACCGCGGCAGCGGCTACGTCACGCGGAACATCCTCGCCGTGCCGATGCGGAACACGAAGGGCGAGGTCGTCGGCGTGCTCCAGGCGCTGAACCGGCGGGACGGCGCCTTCACCGCCGAGGACGAGGAGCTGCTCGGAGCGCTCGCGGGGCCGGCGGCGTCCGCGATCGAGAACGCGCTCCTGAACGCGGAGATCGAGCGGCTCTTCGAGGGGTTCGTGCAGGCGTCGGTGGTCGCGATCGAGCAGCGGGACCCGACCACCGCCGGCCACTCCGGCCGGGTGGCGCTCCTCACCTGCGGCCTCGCCCGCGCGGTCGAGAAGGCGCCGCCCCCCGACTTCCGGGGCGTCAGCTTCGATCCCGCCGCCCTCCAGCAGCTCCGCTACGCCGCGCTCCTGCACGACTTCGGCAAGGTCGGCGTGCGCGAGCACGTCCTCGTGAAGGCGGACAAGCTCTTCGCGCACGAGCTCGAGCTCGTCCGCGCCCGCTTCGACCTCGCGCGCGCCTCGCTCGAGAACGCGCGGCTGAGGGCGCGCCTCGAGGGCCGCCCCGAGGGCGACCTCGTCGAGCAGGCCCGGGAGGTCGACGCGCTCTGGGACGTCGTCCTCGCGTCGAACCGGCCGACGGTGCTCCCCGCCGAGTCGTCCGCGCGGCTCCGCGACGCGGCGGCGCGGACGTTCGTCGACCTCCGCGGCGAGGCCCGGCCGCTGCTCACCCCGGTCGAGCTCTCCTGCCTCTCCATCCCGAAGGGCTCGCTCTCGGAGGCCGAGCGCAAGGAGATCGAGAGCCACGTCTCGCACACCTTCCGCTTCCTCTCGGAGATCCCGTGGACCCGCACGCTGCGGCGGATCCCCGAGATCGCCTACGGGCACCACGAGAAGCTCGACGGCCGCGGCTACCCGCGCGGCGTGCCCGGGAACGAGATCGCGGTCGAGACGCGGATGATGACCATCTCCGACATCTACGACGCGCTCACCGCGAGCGACCGGCCGTACAAGAAGGCGATGCCGGCGGAGAAGGCGATCGACATCCTGCGGGACGAGGCGAAGCGCGGGCAGGTGGACGCGCCGCTCCTCGGGGTCTTCGTCGAGGCGGGGATCTGGCGCGAGGCGGCGAAGACCGCCTGACGGGCGCCGCGCTCCGGCGGGTGCGAGATGAAGCTGCCCCGGTCCTTCTACGAGCGGGACACCCGCGCGGTCGCGAGGGAGCTCCTCGGCAAGGTCCTCGTCCACCTCGACGGGGGATCGCGCCGCGCGGCGCGGATCGTCGAGACCGAGGCGTACCACGGGCCGGCGGACCGCGCGTCGCACGCCCGCTTCGGCCCGACCCCCCGCGCCGCCGTGATGTTCGGACGGCCCGGCGTCGCGTACGTCTACCTCGTCTACGGCCGGAGCCACTGCATGAACGTGGTCACCGGCGCGGCCGGCTTCCCTTCGGCGGTGCTGCTCCGCGCGGGCGAGCCGGTCGAGGGCTGCCTCCACTCGACGCGCGGTCCGGGGAACCTCTGCCGCGCCCTCGCCATCCGCCGCGAGCACGACGACGGCCGCGACCTCCTCGGGGACGATCTGTTCGTGGAGGACGCGCCGCCCCCGCCCGAGCGGATCGTCTCCGCGCGCCGGGTGAACGTCGACTACGCGGGCCCCTGGGCGGAGAAGCCGTGGCGCTACGCGCTCGCCGGGAGCCCGTGGGTGAGCCGCCCCCTCCCCTGGCGCCGCTGCCCGACCCGACCCAGAGTAATTCGCGCCTGACCGAGAGTAGTTCGCGGCGGCGCTCCGCCGGGTGCGGAGCGCCCCAGGGGGCTTTGACGACCCTCGGCAATCGGCCGCCTCCGGCGCGCAGGTCAAAAGGGAAAGACCAAGTCGCAACGCGGTATTGTGTCCGGGTCCCGCGACGGTAAACGGTCGTTCTCGTGGGTACTGGGTTTGCGTGCGCCATACGGCGCGGGCGAAGTGCCCGGGGGGAAATTCGATGAAACTGCCGCTGCGGACGAAGCTGTTCGCGCTGCTGCTGCTCGGACTCGCGTTCGTCGGCTTCGTCGGGGCCATCGGGCTCCTCGCCACCTCCTCGATGGCCGCGGTCGCCGCCGACTACGGCGACGCGAAGGTCCCGCGCCTCGTCGCGCTCCTGCACCTCGCCACCTCCGTCGGGCGCGCCAACGGCGCCGCCTCCGCCGTCGAGAACGGCTCGCTCGACCCGGAGCTGCACGTGGCCGCGCTGGCGACGGTCGCGGAGCAGGTGCGCGAGGCCGCCGCCGCCGGGACGGCGCTCACCGCGGACCGAGGGAAAGGGCGCGGCGCTCATCGGGGCGCCGCTCGCGGCCTGGCGCGCGGACGCCGACGGCCTCGCGGAGGCGGCGCGCCTGCGCCGGGCGGCGGCCGAGGCCGGCCGGTTCGCCGAGGAGGCCGGGGCACAGCACGACGTCACCGCCGCGTTCGAGCGGCTCCGCCGGGACGCGCAGGCGCTCCTCGAGGCCCTCGACGCGAACGCGGCGGAGACCCGGGCCGCTGCGCAGGTCCTCCACGAGCGCGCGACCCGGACCGCGTGGTCGGCGCGCGCCTGGATCTCGGCCGCGTTCCTCTCCGCGGCGGTCGCGCTCGTCCTCGCGGGCGCGCTCGTCATCCGCGGGGTGCGGCGGGCGCTCGCCGGGGTGGTGGACGCGGCGTCCCGCGTGGCCGACGGGGACCTCTCCGAGGCGGTCGAGGTGACGAGCCAGGACGAGATCGGCGCGCTCCAGCTCGCGATGAAGACGATGGCCGAGCGGCTCGGCGCGGTCATCGGCGAGGTGCGGGGGGGCGCCGCCGCGCTCGCCACCGCCGCCGGGCAGGTCTCCGCGACGGCGCAGCAGGTCTCCGGCGGGACGAGCGAGCAGGCCGGGAGCGTCGCCGAGACGAAGCTCGCGCTCGGCGAGATGCGCACCGTCCTCCTCGCGACCGCCGAGGGCGCGCGGGAGACGCGCGCGGCGGCGTCGAGCGGCGCCGCGACCGCGGAGCAGGGCGGCCGCGCCTTCGCCGAGACGGTGGAGGCGATGCGCGCGATCGCCGACCGGGTCGGGATCATCGAGGAGATCGCCTACCAGACGAACCTCCTCGCGCTGAACGCCGCGATCGAGGCCGCCCGCGCCGGCGAGCAGGGTCGCGGGTTCGCGGTGGTCGCGGCCGAGGTCCGCAAGCTCGCGGAGCGGAGCGGGGCCGCCGCGAAGGAGATCGGCGACGTGGCGACGCGCTCGGTCGGCGTGGCGGAGCGCTCCGGCCAGCTCGTGGACGAGCTCGTCGCGGCGATGCAGCGCACCGCCGGGCTGGTCGACCAGGTCGCCGGCTCGGCCGGCGCCCAGGGCGAGGGGGTCGATCGCGTCTCCCACGCCATGTCGATGGTCGAGCAGGTCGCGCACCGGAACGCGTCGGCGGCGGACGAGCTCTCCTCGACCGCGGAGGAGGTCGCGAGCCACGCCGCGGGCCTCGACCGCCTGGTCGCGTTCTTCCGGACCGCGCCCGGCGCCGCGCGCGTCGAACCCCGCCGCGGACGGCGCCTTCGCCGCGTCGCCCTCCGCGCTGGTCCGCCAGCTCTCCGCCTCCACCCCCCACGCCCCCGACGAATCTCCACCCACCCGCCGCACGAAGGACCCCAAGGAGCTGACCATGACCCGGATCCTCGCCCTCGCCATGCTGGTCTCGCTCTCCCCCGCGGCCCTCGCGGCCGACGAGTACGCGACCACGAAGGACGCCGAGCAGCTCGTCCGCCGCGCCGCCACGTACCTGAACAAGGTGGGGCGCGCGAAGGCGCTCGCCGCCTTCAACGACCGCAAGGGGGCGTTCGCCTACCGCGACCTGTACGTCTTCGCGTACGACCTCGACGGCACCTGCCTCGCGCACCCGACGAAGCCCGAGCGGGTGGGGAAGAACAACCTCGCGGACAAGGATCCGGACGGGAAGCTCTTCGTGAAGGAGCGGATCGAGATCGTGAAGAAGAGCGGCAAGGGCTGGCAGGAGTACAAGTTCCACAACCCGGCCACCGACAAGGTCGAGCAGAAGGTGGCCTACTTCGAGCTCGCCGACGGCGTCCTCCTCGTCGCGGGCGCGTACAAGAAGTAGCGCGGCTCGCGCGGCGCCGGCCGACCCGCTAGATTCCGCCGGTGCTCCACCTCGCCGGCCAGGACAGCCGCACGCTCGCCCGGCGCGCGGACATCGCCCTCGAGGACGCGCGCCGCATCGTCGGCGCCGTCATCGGGCGCGACCGCCCGCTGCGCGAGGCGCGCAACGTCCGCCGCGAGGTGCTCGACCGCGTCGAGGCGCTCGCCGAGCCCGGCGAGCTCGCCGAGGTGGCGCGGGTGGACGCGCGCGACGGGTTCCGCCGCTACCTGTTCGAGCTGCCGGACGGCGCCCGCGTCGAGACCGTGCGGATCCCGCTCTACGACACGCACCACGTGGTCTGCCTCTCGTCGCAGGCGGGCTGCGCCCTCGGCTGCGCGTTCTGCGCGACCGGGGCCCTCGGGCTCGTCCGCTCGCTCGCGTCGTGGGAGATGGTCCGGCAGCTCCAGCGCGTCCGCGCCGACAGCGCGCGGCCGGTGACCGGCGTCGTCTTCATGGGGCAGGGCGAGCCGTTCCAGAACTACGACGCGGTGCTCGACGCCGCCTACGCGCTCTGCGATCCCTCCGGGGCCCGCATCGACGCGCGCCGCATCTCCATCTCCACCGCGGGGATCGTCCCCGCCATCCGGCGCTACACCGCCGAGGGCCACAAGTTCCGGCTGTGCGTGTCGCTCAACGCCGCGATCCCGGAGAAGCGGCTCGCGCTCATGCCGGTCGAGCGCGGGTTCCCGCTCCCGGAGCTCGTGGACGCGGTCCGGGAGCACGCCGCGCAGCGCGGCCGGGTCACGCTCGAGTACGTGATGATCTCCGGCGTGAACGTCGGGGAGGAGGACGCGGTCGCGCTCGGCGCGCTCCTGCGCGGCGTCCCGGTCCGGCTGAACCCGATCGCGGTCAACGACGCGACCGGCCGGTTCCGTCCGCCCGGCGAGGCCGAGTGGAACCGCTTCCGCGACGCGCTCGCGCGCGAGCTCCCGGGCCAGCCGGTCGTGCTGCGCTACTCGGGCGGGCAGGACGAGCACGCCGCCTGCGGCATGCTCGCCTCGCGTCCCGCCTGATCAGCGCTCCCCGGAGTCGAACAGCTCGAGGTGCTCGAGCAGCTCCAGGCGCTCGAGGAGCTCGAGGTCCCTCACGAGCGCCGGGTCGTCGTCCCCCGCGCGCCGCCGCGCCGTGGACGCGGCGCCCGCCGGGTCCACGCCGGGGGCCGGCGCGGGCTCGGCGCCCGCGGCCCGGAGGACGGCGACGACGGCGGCGGCGGCGAGGGCGGCGATCACGGCGTCACCAGATCCACGGCGAAGACCGTCTTGTACACGGTCGCGCGCCCCGCGTAGAAGTCGCCCGGCCAGAGCGCGTCGAGCTCGAGTCCGAAGAGCAGCCAGGCGCGCGGCGCCCAGGTGACGTCGAGGTCCGCCTCGGTGCCGTAGCGCTTCCCGCCGTACGGTCCGGCCACGTCGGAGCGCAGCCACGCGGCGCGCCCCTGCACCGAGACCTTCGCGCCCGGATCGAACGTGAGCGACACCCCCGGCGCGACGACCCCGCGCCCGTTCACGCCGGGTGCGGTCGCCTGCCGGGCCGCGAACGTGTCGGAGAGGCCGCCGCCGAAGAACAGGTTCGTCGCCGTGACGAACGGCGAGATCCCGAGGAACGCGTCGTACGACCGGCCGCGCGCGAGCGGCTCGCTGCCCGACAGGTACAGGAAGAAGGCGCCGGCGGTCAGCCGCTGCCCGACGTCCTGCTCCGACCGCACCGACAGGAGCCGTCCCCGGAGCGGCACGTCCTGCACGACGATCTCCGTGCCGGCGGGCGTCGTCGTGGAGAGGCGCCGGAGCGTGCCGCCCTGGACGGCGAGGGTCCACCCGAGCCGCTGCCCCCGGAACGGCGCGAGGCTCCCGCTCGTCCCCGCCCACCCGAGCGCGGCGTCGCTCTCGAGCGGCGCGGCGAGCGTCCGCGCGAGCAGCTCCGCCGCGACCGGCTCGAGCGGCGTCCCGAGCGCGCGCGCGAGCGCGCCGACGCGCGCCTCGACCGCGCTGCCGCGGACGAGCTCGCCGACGCTCCCGGTCCGGTCGCGCAGGGCCGCGACGAACACGCCGGCGTGCTCGAACAGGGACGGCAGGAAGTCGGCGCGCGCGACGGCGACCGGCGAGATGCCGCTGACGGTCGAGGGGAAGTCGCGCGTCGGCTGGAACAGCCCGAGCGAGACGTCCCACCGCGGCCCGATCGCGCCGAGGTCGAGCCCGAGCTCGACGCCGGTGGCGTAGTCGTCGTGGACGAAGCCGTCCCCGATGGCGGTCCGCTTGCGCCCGGCGCGGAGCGTCGCGAAGCCGGCCTTGCCGAAGGACCAGGCGGCGTAGGCCTCGCGCAGGAGCAGGGTCTTCCGGAGCTCGTCGTGGACCGTCCGGCCGTTCGAGGTCAGGACCGGATCCTCGAGCCGGGTCTCCTCGAGGTCGACGATCCCGGTCGCCCCGGCGCACTGGCCGCTCCCGAGCACGGCGAGCCCGGTCGTGGAGCCGGTCGGGCGCAGGCACACCGTGGCGATCCGCGGGAACGCGCGCCGGCGGACCTCGCCCGTGTCGGCGGCGAGCACCCAGCGCACGTCGCCGCCGAGGAGCTTCCCCTCGGCGCGCAGCGACGCGAAGACGGACCCGTGGCGCTCCCCCCCGTCCGGCAGGAGGTAGCCGTCGATGTCGAAGGTCCGGAGCTGCCGGTCGAACAGGACGAGCGTCCCCGGCATGTCGCGGGTGGTGGTGGTGCGGAGGTGCAGGGTCGCCTGCGTCTGGACGGCGCCCTCCCCGCGCGCCGCGGACGCGGCGACGGCGAGGAGCGCAGCGAGGAGGGCCGGCGCGACGCGCACGCGTTCCGATTCTACCGGCGGCGGCGCTGCCGCCACTCCTCCCGGGCTCCCTCGCGCTCGGCCGGCGACATCTCCCGCCAGCGCCGGAGGTTCTCGAGGTAGCGCGCCCGCTCGCGCGGCGACGCCTCCACGATCTGGCGGAGCGCGGCGCGCATCTGCGCGCGCCGCTCCGGCGACATCTCGCGGAACCGCTGGAAGCGCTCGAGGAGCTCGCGCCGCTCGCGCACGGGCAGCCGCTGGAACGCGTCCCAGTTGTGGAGCACCTGGGCGCGCCGCTCGGGCGGCAGGGCGCGGAACCGCTCGAGCTTCTCCCGGAGCTCCGCCTGACGCTCGGGCGGGAGCGAGCGGAACTGTCGCCAGCGCTCGCGGACCGCCTCCCGCTCCTCCGGCGAGAGCCGCTCGAACCGCTCGCGCGCGTCCGCGGGCGCCGGCCCCTCCGCCCGCGCGGCGGGCGCGGCGAGGAGGCACGCGACGAGCACGGCGAGGAGGCGCGTCGCGGTCACGGCCGGCCCTCCCGCGGGGACAGCTGGTCGAGCATCGCGATCACCGCCGCGTCCTCCACGCTCTCGACCTCGCCCACGCTCGCCACCACCTCGAGCTCCTCGAGCAGCTCGAGCTGCTCCGCCATCGCGACCTCGCCGACCTCGCGAGCGCGCGGGGCGAGCGCGAGCCACGCCGCGAGGCCGGCGGCGAGCGCGACCGCCGCGGCCCCGGCGGCGAGCGGCCAGGGCCGGAGCGGCAGGATCCCGAGGAGGCGCAGGAGCCCGCGCGGTCTCGGGGGCTCGGCGGCGAGGCGCGCGGCGAGCCGCGTCTCGAAGAGCGGCGACGGCTCGAGCGCCGGCGACCCCGCGCGGAGCGCGGAGATCCCGGCCTCGAGCCGGGCGAGCTCGGCGCGGCAGGCGCCGCACTCCGCCACGTGCTCCCGGGCGGCGGCGAGCGCGGGCGGGGCGAGGGCGCCGTCGAGCAGCGCGACGAGCTCCTCGCGGCTCCGGCAGGTCATGGCAGGGCCTCCTTCCGGCCTTCGCCGAAGGGCGCGAGCGCGTCCGTCGCGGCGACGGTCGCGCGGTGGACGAGCGACTTCACCGCCGACACCGAGGTCTCGAGCACGTCGGCGATCTCCTCGTACGAGAGCCCCTCGAGCCGGCACAGGACGAGCGCCGCCCGCTGCTTCTCGGGGAGCGACGCGAGGAGCGCGCCGACCGCGCGCTCGAGCGCGGCGCCGCGGGCCGAGTCCTCGGGGCTCGCGGCCTGCGAGGGCAGCGTGTCCGGATCGGCGGGCTCCGCCTGCGCCGCCGCCGCGCGGGCGGCGTACTCGCCCCGCCGCAGCTCGTTCAGGCAGTGGTTCGAGGCGATCCGGTAGAGGAAGGTCTTGAAGCGGGCGCTCGGCCGGTAGCGGTCCGCCGTCCGGTGGAGCTTCACGAACACGTCCTGCGCGAGCTCCTCGGCGCGGGCGGCGTCCCGGACGAAGTGGTGGCAGAAGGTGACCATCGCGCGCGCGTGCCTCTCGAAGAGCACCCGGAACGCCGCCCCGTCGCCCCGCTGGAAGGCCAGCATCAGGGCGGCGTCGGGATCGGGGGCCATCCTCTCTCCTGAACCCCGGGCGCGGCGGGCGGTTGCGGTCGCGCGCTAGCGGAGGGCGCCGACGAGGGCGCGCGCCACCACGAACACGATCGCCGCCACGATCGCCGACGCCGGAATCGTGAGGATCCACGCCCAGATGATGCGCCCCGCCACCCCCCAGCGGACCGCCCGCGTCCCCCGGGTCGCTCCGACGCCGACGATCGCGCCGGTGATGGTGTGGGTGGTGGAGACGGGGATGCCGTAGTGCGCGAGGGCGAGGATCGTGACGCCGCCGCCGGTCTCGGCGGAGAAGCCGCCGATCGGCTGGAGCTTCGTCAGCGAGTGGCCCATCGTCTTCACGATCCGCCAGCCGCCGAACAGCGTGCCGAGGCCGATCGCGGCGTGGCACAGGAGGACCACCCAGAACGGGACCGGGAACTTCTCCGCCATGTGCGCCGCGGCGGCCCGGTCCGCCCACACGGTCCCGTAGAGGATGAGCGTGATGATGCCCATCACCTTCTGCGCGTCGTTCGTGCCGTGGCTGAAGCTGAAGATCGCGGCGGACACGAGCTGCAGCTTGCGGAACCAGCGGTCCACGCGGGCGGGCGTGCTCTTCCGCGCCATCCACGACACGAGGATCATCATCCCGGACCCGAGCGTCATCCCGATGAGCGGCGACAGCACGATGAACGCCACGATCTTGAGGATGCCGGAGGGGAGGAGGCCGTCGAAGCCGAGGGACGGGAGCGTCGCGCCGATCATCCCGCCGGCGAGCGCGTGGGACGAGGAGGACGGCAACCCCCAGATCCAGGTGAGGAGGTTCCAGACGATCGCGCCGATGAGCGCGGCGAAGACGACGAGCAGGACGACGGTGTTCCCCTCCGCCTTGAGGTGCGCGAAGTCCACGATCCCCTTGCCCATCGTCGCGGCGACCTTCAGCTCCGCTCCCCACAGCACCGGCGCCGCCGAGATGAAGTTGAAGAACGCGGCCCAGGCGACCGCCCACAGCGGCGACAGCACCCGGGTCGAGACGACCGTCGCGATCGAGTTCGCGGCGTCGTGGAACCCGTTGATGAAGTCGAAGGCGAGCGCGACGAGGATGAGGAAGACGACCGTGGCGATGAGCATGGGCTAGGCGTGCTCGAGGACGACGCCCTCGATGACGTTCGCGACGTCCTCGGCGCGGTCCGTCGCGTCCTCGATGAGATCGATGATCTCCTTCCACTTCATCACCGTGAGCGGGTCGTTCCCGCGCTTGAACAGCTTCGCCATGGTGCGGCGGGTGAGCGAGTCCGCCTGGTTCTCGAGGACGTTCATCTCCTTGCACGCGTCGAGGATGACGGCCGGGGTTCTTCTTCATGTCCCGGAGCCCCTTCACCGCCGACCTCCATCTTCTCGACCTGCACCACGAAGACGGCGCAGAGCTCGCGCGCCTCGGGGAGGATGGTGTCCACGTCGTAGAGGCCGAGCCGCTCCGCGGCCGCGTCGGCGAGGTCGAGCACGTCGTCGATCCGCGACAGCAGCCGGTGGATCTCCGAGCGGTCGAACGGGGTGATGAACTGCGTGTGCAACCGCGAGAACGCCTTGTGCGTGATGTCGTCGCCGCGGTGCTCGACGTCCTTGATCGCCTGGCACTTCCGCGCGACGTCGGTGAAGTCGTCGAGGAGCGCCTTCAGGAGCTTCGCGCCCTCCACGACCGTCCCAGCCTGCGCCTCGAAGTCGGAGAAGAAGTCGTCCGACTTCGGCATCAGCTTCTGAAGCATCGCGTGCCTCCCGTTGGGCGCGGAACATACTTGGTCCGCCCGGGTACTCCAAGCGTTAGGTGCGACGGCCCGCCGCAACCCCCAGGGATCGGCACGATGGGGAGTACCCGCGCAGGATTCGTGGTCATTTCGCGCACCCGAACACCCCGCGGGTGCGCGGCGGCTCTGGCGAGGCTTGTCCGCTCGGCCGCCCGGCCCCACCCCTCACCTGCCGACCCGCGTGGCGCTCCGGAGCGCCCCGCGCAGGTCCCGCCGCGGCCGGCGCGAGCGGGGGAGGGAGGCAGCTCGGATGAAGTACGGAGCGAAGATCGGGCTCGTGCTGCTCGCCGTCGGCGTCCTGCCGGTGGCGCTGCTCGGCCTCGTGTCCTACGTGGTGAGCCGGGACGAGCTCAGGCAGACCGTCGGGCGGATGCAGACGCAGGCGGCGGAGGACCTCGCCCTCTTCACCGAGCGGACCGTCACCGCGTCGATCGAGAACCTCCGCCTCTCGGCCGCGGCGCTTCCGCTCGAGGACTCGTCCGGGTTCGCGCGCTGGGAGATCGCGAAGATGCTCGCGATCCCGTACCGGCAGCTGCCGTTCGTCTCGATCCTCGCGGTGGTCGACGATCGCAAGGTCCCGATCGCCGGTCCCGCGTTCGAGCGCCGCCCCGATCGCGATCCCGCGCTCGTCGGGCGCGAGGCGGTCCAGGACGCGGACCTCGCGCTCTTCTCCGCCCGGTTCCCGGGCCCGCCTCCGGAGGTGGGCGCGACCGCGATCAGCGAGCCCTACCGCGCGGCGCGCGGCCCGCTCCGCATCGCGATCACCCACCGGCTCGCGCCCGACCGGTCGATCGTCGCGGAGGTGGTGCTGCGCGACGTCGAGGCGCGGCTCCGCGAGCTGTCCACGCACGGCGTCGCCTACGTCGTGGACGCGCGCGGGTCGCCGCTCGCGCACGGCGGCGGGGCCGACGCCGCGGTCAGCCCGGACGAGTCGAGGCTCGTGCGGGAGGGGAGCGCCTCCGCGAGCGCCGTCGCGCGGATCGTGCCGCGGCTCGACGGGGAGCGCTGGCTCGCCGCGTTCGCCCCGGTGCGGCGGTACGGGTGGGGCGCGGTCGTCGCCCAGCCCGCGGCGGTGGCGTTCCGCGCCGCCGAGCGGCTCCGCTTCTACACCTTCGCGTGGGCGGCGGCCGGGCTCTGCCTCGCCGCCGCGCTCGGGACCCTGCTCGCCCGCCGCGTGACGCTCCCGGTGGAGCGCCTCTCCCGCGCCGCGGGCGCGATCGCGTCGGGGGAGTGGGGCGCGACCGTCGACACCGGCGGGAACGACGAGATCGCCGACCTGGGCCGCGCGTTCTCGCGGATGACCCACGAGCTCCGCCGCCGCGACGAGGAGATCCACGCGTTCAACCGCGACCTCCAGCACCGCGTCGAGGAGCGGACGGCCGAGCTGAAGGCCGCGCAGGACCAGATCCTGAGGACCCGGCGGCTCGCCGCGCTCGGGTCGCTCGGCGCGGGGCTCGCCCACGAGCTCAACAACCCGATGACGGCGGTCACCGGGTACCTCGCGATCCTGAAGAAGCAGGCGGCGCCCGGGACCCCGCAGGCGGAGATGCTCGCGAACGCGCAGGAGCAGGCGGCGCGGGTCTCGCGCGTGGTCGAGGACCTGCGCTCGTTCGCCGATCAGGAGCAGCACGTCCCCGGCCAGCGGTTCGCGCTCGCGCGCACGGTGGACGCCGCCCTCTCGCTGTACGAGGACCGGCTCCGGGCCAACGGGATCACCCTGACGCGCCAGGTTCAGGAGCCGCTCCCCGAGGCGCAGGGCGATCCGATCCAGATCCAGCAGGTGGTCGTGCACCTGCTCGAGAACGCGATCAACGCGATGGGGGGCGGGGGACGGCTCGACGTCCAGCTCGGGACCGTGGACGGAGACGCGCTGCGCCTCCGGATCGCCGACACCGGGCGGGGGATCCCCGCGCCCATCCGGGAGCGGATCTTCGACCCGTTCTTCACGACCAAGGAGCAGACGGGGCAGGTGGGGCTCGGGCTGTCCGTGTCCCACAGCATCGTCGAGGCGCACCACGGAAGGATCGTCGTCGAGAGCGAGGAGGGGATGGGGGCGGCCTTCACGGTCCTGCTGCCCGCCGCCGCCGCCGCGCACCTCGCCTGAAGAGGCCGTCATGCACGACACGTCGCAAGCCACGCTCACGCCGATCGAGGTCCTCGACGCGGACCTCGTCGCGCCGAGCCTCCTGCACGAGCTGAGGCAGCCGCTCATGGGGGCGGACGCGTCGGCCCGGCTGCTCGAGCGCGCCCTCGGCCCGACGCTCTCGCGCGAGGAGGACTGGGTGATCCTCCGCGCGCAGCTCGAGCGGATCGGCGAGATCCTCGTCGAGTACGAGGGCCTGCTCCGCCCCGTGGACCAGGCGCCGGCGAGGTACCCGGTGGGCGCCGTCGTCTCCCGCGCGGTCGCGCTCCTCGCCCACCGGCTGCGCCCGCTCGCGCCCCGCTTCCGGGTCTCGAGGGACGAGGGGAACCGGCTCGGGTTCGGCGCGCCCGGCGCGCTCGTCCACGCCGCGACGAACGTGCTCTCGAACGCGCTCGACGCGATCGAGGGAGTGGCCGGAGCGCCGCGCGTCTTCGTGCGGGTGCTGCCCGCGAGCGGTCGGGGGGTCGAGGTGCGGATCTCCGACGAGGGGAGCGGGATCCTGCCGCAGCACCGCGCGCGCCTCTTCGAGCCGCGGTTCACGACGAAGCCCCCGGGGCGCGGCAACGGCCTCGGGCTGCACCTCGCCCGGCAGCTCATGGCGCGGGAGGGCGGGGACGTGTTCCTCGTGGGCGAGCGCGACCCGGTCCGGCTCCCCTGGGCCGTCACGGAGTTCTGCATCGCCGTGGCGCCGCCTCCGGCCGGGGGGACGCCGTGACCTCGGTCCGCGCGCTCGCCGCCCTCGCGGCCGCCGCGGTGGTCGCGCTGCTCGGCACGGCCGCCCTCGGGGCGCGGGAGCGCGCGGCGCCGGCGCCCGCCGCGGCCGTCCCGGCGGACCCCGCGCCCGCCGGGACCTCCCGGCCCGTCGCCGCGTCCACCGTGGCGGGCCGCGCCGTCCACCCGAGCGTGCCCGCGGGCATCCTCGCGCGCGCCGCCGGGGCGCGCGCGCTCGAGCGAGCGCCGGCGTGTCCCCCGACGGCGGCCGGGGAGCCCGGGTGCGGCGGCGCCGAGCGCGAGTCGGTCGAGATCGAGTGGAATGTCGACCGGCGCCCCTAGCCCCGCGCGCGTCGCGGCCACCCTCGCGCTCGCCGCGCTCCTCGCGGTGCGGGGAGCGCGCGCGCAGGAGCCCGCGCCGGACGACGCCGTCCGGACGCCGGGCGCGGCGGGCCCGCTGCGGATCACCGCGGATCCTCCCCGGCTCGTCCTGGGCCGGGAGGCGGGGGCCGAGCTGCGGGTCGCGGCGCCTCCCGACGTGACGGAGCTCTCGATGACCGCGAGCGCGGGCCGGATCGAGGGGCTGCGCCGGCTGCCCGGTGGCGGGTTCACGGCGCGCTTCCGGCCGCCCGCCGAGCAGGTCCCGCAGGTCGCGATCGTCTCCGCGTTCGGCCGTGGCGCGCGCGGCCCGGAGGACGGCTGGCTCGCGATCCCCATGTCGGGGAGCGGGACCGCCCGCGTCCGGGGCGCGCCGGGCACGGAGGTCTCGCTCCGCGTCGGAGACCACACCTTCGGCCCGCAGACGGCCGGCCCCGACGGGTTCGCGGCGATCCCGGTCGTGGTGCCGCCCGGGATCCGGGAAGGGCACCAGGGGTTCCGCCCGATCGACCTCGACGTCCCCGAGACCTCGCTCGTGCACGCGATCGCCGACCGGACCGACCTCCACGCCGACCGCGAGGAGCAGGTGCGCGTGTTCGCCTTCGTCGTCGCGCCGCACGGCGCCGCGCGGCGGGGGGACGCGCCCGCGTTCGAGCCCTCGCGCGGGACCGTGGCCGTCCTCGAGCGCGAGCCCGGCGCGTACCACGCGACCTGGACGCTCCCGCCCGGCCCGGCGGGCGAGGAGCGCCTCACCGTGAGGCTCCCGTCCGCGCCGGCCTCCCGCGCCGTGCTCCGCGCCGTGGGGGTCCCCGGCCCGCCCGCCCTCGTCGCGGTGTCGTTCGACCGCGCCGAGCTCGTCGCCGGCGCCGAGCCCGCGACGGTCACGGCCCGCGCGCTCGACGGGGGCGGTAACCAGGTCCCCGCCGTCCTCGCGCTGGACGCGCGCGGGGGCGTGCTCACGGACGTGACCGAGCGCCGCCCCGGGGAGCTCGTCGCGCGCATCGCCGCCGGCCCGAGGCTGCAGGGAGCCGAGGCGGTCGTCACCGCGACCGCGTCCGCGCTCCGGCTCTCCGGGGCCGCCGCGCTGCCCCTCCGCGCGGGCGAGGCGGCCTCGGCCCGGTTCGCGCGGCAGGCGGCCGTCCGCGGAGACGGCGTGCGCGAGACCGTGCTGCGCCTCTCCGTCGCGGACCGGTTCGGAAACGCGGTGGCGAGCGCACCGACCGTCACGTCGGCGCGGGGGCGCGTGCTCGGCGTCGCGCCGGGCGCCGGCGGGGCGTTCGAGGTGCGGTACCTGCCGCCGGCCGTGGATCGCCCCGTGCTCGACGCGGTCTCGGCGCGCTCGGGCGCGGCGCGCGCCACGCTCTCGCCGCTCGTCACCCCGGCGCCGCCGGCGCTGCGCCTGGAGGCCCGCCTCGGGCCCGCGCTCGACCTCGCCGGACGCTTCGCGGGGCCCGCGGGGGCGGTCGCGGCCGAGCGCACGATCGACGCGGCCTTCGCGCTCCGGGGCGGGCTCGAGCCGGCGGCGCGGCTCGAGGTCGGCGCGCTCGCGGGCCGCGACGGCGCCGCCCTCGCGACGTTGCTCGCGGGCGTCTCCGCGCGGCGCGCGCCCGCGGGCCGCGCGGTCTGGGCCGCGTCCGCGACGGCCGGCGCGACGGTCGGGAGCCGCGGCGGCGGCCTGGCCGCGCGGCTCGCGCTCTCGCTCGGGCTCGCCGGCGACCGCGCCGAGCCCTTCCTCGAGGGGTCCGTCCTGGCCGCCCGCGAGGGCGCGCCCGGGTCGTTCCTGGCCGCCGGCGTCTCGGTGGGGGTCCGCTTCGGAGTGGAGGCTCACGATGCCCACGATCCTGATCGTCGATGACGAGCCCGTGATCCTCGACGTGCTGCGGCGCTTCCTCGAGGCCGACGGGCGCACGCTCCTGCTCGCGGGCTCCGCGCGCGAGGCGCTCGTCCGCGCGCACGAGCCGGGCGACATCGACGTGGCGCTCCTCGACAAGAACCTCGGCGACGGCTCCGGCCTCGACGTCGCGCGCGCGCTCCGGCGGCTGAAGCCGGACGTCGAGGTGATCCTCGTGACCGGCTACGCGTCGGTCGACACCGCCATCCAGGCGGTGCAGATGGGCGCGTTCGACTACGTGACGAAGCCGATCTCCGACTACGACGCGCTGAACCTCAAGGTCGAGAACGCGGCGGAGAAGGTCCGGATGAAGCGGCGGCAGCGCGAGCTCGTCGCGCAGCTCGTCGAGAGCGAGGCGCTCCACCGGGGGGTCTTCGAGACGTCGAGCGACGCCGTGCTCCTCGTGGACGCCGGGACGGGGCGGATCGAGGACGCGAACCCCGCGGCGGAGCGGCTGTACGGGCGCGCGCGCGAGGCGCTCCGGCAGCTCCCCCTCGCGACCCTCCTCGATCCCGAGGCGGGCGCCCCCGTCCCCGCCGCCGGCGCGCGGTCGCTCCCGGGCCGGCACCGCCGCGCGGACGGCGCCCCGTTCCCGGTGGAGGTCTCCGCCGGCGAGCTCGCCGTGCGCGAGCGCAGGCTGCTCGTGCTCTCGGTGCGCGACGTGTCCGACCGGGAGGCGGCGGAGACGGCGCGGCGCGAGCTCGAGCAGAGCCTGCGGCAGGCCCAGAAGATGGAGGCCGTCGGGCGGCTCGCCGGCGGGATCGCCCACGACTTCTCCAACCTGCTCGCGGTGATCCTCGGCTGGTCGGACATGCTCGTGCGCGACGTCCCGGCCGGCGACGCGCGGCTGCGCGAGTCGGTGGACGGGATCGTCGAGGCGGCGCACCGCGCGGTGGGCGTCACGCGCCAGCTGCTCACGCTGTCGCGCAAGAAGCTCCTCCGCCCGGAGGTGCTCTCGCTGAACAAGGTCGTCCAGGACCTCGGGCGGCTCCTCTCCCGCGCGATCGGCGAGCGCATCGAGCTCACCACCACGCTGCAGGACGGGCTCTGGGCGGTGGTCGCGGACTCCGACCAGCTCGCCCAGGTGCTCCTGAACCTCGCGGTCAACGCCCGGGACGCGATGCCGGACGGCGGCCTGCTCGCGCTCTCGACCTCGAACGTGGACCTCCGCGCCCCGGCCGTCGACGTCGGCCTCCCCGCCGGGCGCTTCGTGACGCTCGCGGTGAGGGACGCCGGCGTCGGCATGACCGAGGACGTCCGCGCGCGCCTGTTCGAGCCGTTCTTCACGACGAAGGAGCACGGCACCGGGCTCGGGCTCGCGACCGTGTACGGGATCGTCCGCCAGGCGGGCGGCGGGATCCGCGTCGAGTCGCGTCCGGGCGAGGGCGCGACGTTCACGGTGCTGCTCCCGGCCGCCGACGAGTCGACCCAGCGGATCGCGGTGCCGGTCTCGGCCGCGGCCCCCCGCGGGCTCGGGGAGACGGTGGTGCTCGCGGAGGACGAGGACGCGCTGCGGGTGCTGCTCGGGCGCGTGCTGGCGGGGTCGGGCTACCGGGTCATCGCCGGAAGGAACGGCGCCGAGGCGCTCGAGATGGCGCACGCGAGCGGCGGCCGCGTGGACCTGCTCCTCACCGACGTCGTGATGCCGCGCATGAACGGCGCCGAGCTCGCGGCGCGGCTCGCCCCGGAGCAGCCCGCCATGAAGGTCCTCTTCATGACGGGGCACAGCGACGACTCCGCGCTCCTCGGCGGGTTCGAGGAGGGCGAGGCGGAGCTCATCCAGAAGCCGTTCTCGAGCGAGGCGCTGCTCGGGAAGCTCCGCCGGCTGCTCGGGCCCGCCCGGGCGACGGCGTGATCGCGACCCGGCAGGGAAACCTCACCTGAGCGTCACGAGCGTCGCGCCCCAACCGCCCGCATCCTCGGGCGCGGTGCGATGGCTCGCCACCAGCGGGTGGCGCGCGAGGAGCGCCTCGACCGTCCTGCGCAGGGCGCCCGTGCCCTTCCCGTGCACGATCCGCAGCTCGCGGAGCCCGGCCGCGTGGGAGGCCTCGAGCCACTCCGGGACGAGGCTCCCGACCTCCGACGCCGCGAAGGTGTGCAGGTCGAGGGTGCCGTCGAGCGGGAGCGCGACCGGAGGGGGATCCGGGGCGTCGCCCTCCGGCGGGTCGTCTGCGCGGTTCGCGGTCAACGGGGCCTCTCCCCGATGATACCGTCGCCGCGCCGCGGCCGCGGGCCGCCTCCTCGATGCGCCGCGCCCTCGCCGCCCTGCTCGCCGCCGTCCCGCTCGCCGCGGCCGGCGAGCCGCCGATCCCGCTCCGCCACGACCTGCACGTCGACGGCGCCGTCACCGCCGCGGCGGTGGCCGCCTGGCTCGGGTCGGAGGTGGCGAAGCCGACCCTCGCGCCCGCGCGGTGCCGGGTCTGCGAGCCGAACCGCCTCGACGCCGAGGTCCGGACGGCGCTCGTGTGGGGGAGCCCCCGCCGCGCGCGGCGAGCCTCGGACGTGCTCGCGTTCGGCCTCCTCCCGGCGGGCGTCGCGGCGCACCAGCTGGTCGCCGGCGGGCACGACGCGGGGTTCGTGGACCTCCTGCTGGTGGCGCAGGCGACCGCGCTCGCCGCGGACCTGAACCAGCTCGTGAAGTACGCCGTCGGCCGCCAGCGGCCGCTCGTCCGGTACGCGACGGACCCGGCGCGCGCGCCGACGCCCGACGACAACCTGTCCTTCTTCTCCGGCCACACCACGCTCGGGTTCTCGCTCGCCACCGCGGCCGGGACGGTCTCGACGCTGCGCGGGTACCGCTCGGCGCCGCTCGTGTGGGGAGCGGGGCTCGGGGTCGCGACGGGCGTCGGGTACCTCCGGATCGCCGGCGACGCGCACTACCTCACGGACGTCCTGGTCGGCGCCGTCGCCGGGAGCGCGATCGGGATCGCCGTGCCGCGGCTCCTGCACGGCCGCGAGCGCGCGGGCGGCGCCGCCGGGCAGCCGGCGCGGGTCGCGGTGCCGCTCGGGATCGCGATCGCCTTCTAGGTCACTCGGCGGGAGGCCGCACCGCGATGCGGCGCACGGCGGCGCGGAGCGCCGGCAGATCGAACGGCTTCTCGATGAACGCGACCTGCTCGGTCTCGAGGAACTCGCGCGCGGCCGGCGTGAACGCGCCGCCCGTGAGGAACACGAACCGCCGCGCGAGGGCGGGGTCGCGCTCCACGAGCGTGCGGTAGAGCTCCATGCCGCTCATCCCCGGCATGAGCAGGTCCGACAGCACGACGTCGTACTTCTCGCCCGCCGAGATCCGGTCGAGCGCCGCGGGGCCCGACTCCACCACCGTGACCTCGTGCTCGGTGAGCGTGCGGCGGAGGACGGTCCCGACGAGCGGCTCGTCGTCCACGACCAGGATGCGCGCGCGCGCGGGCGCCGGCGGGGGCGTCGGGAACCCCGCCTCCTTCGCGACCTGCCGCTCGGCCGCGGCGAGGACCACGCGGAACGTGGACCCCTTCCCGAGCGTGCTCTCGACCTGGATCTCGCCCCCCATCGACTCGACGACGGCGTGGCAGATCGACAGGCCGAGCCCGGTGCCCGAGCCCGGCCCCTTGGTCGTGAAGAACGGGTCGAAGATCCGCGGGAGGTGCTCCGGCGCGATCCCGGTCCCGGTGTCGTGCACCTCGATCGCGACCCGGCCGTCCGTCAGGGTCCGGGTGGCGATCCGGACCTCGTGGTCGTCCGCATGACCCGCGGGGATGGACTGCGCGGCGTTGAGGATGAGGTTCAGGAACACCTGCGAGAGCCTCGCCTCGTCGCCCAGCACCGGGGCGACGGGCTCGAGGTCGCGGGAGAGGTGGGCCCGGCGGCGGATCTCCGTCCAGGCGACGTTCATGCAGGAGTCGAGCAGGGGCCGCACGTCGATCGGCCGGTGCTGCTCCTCCTCGACCCGCGCGAACGTCTTGAGGTCCCGCACCACGAGCCGCATGCGCTCCGCGCCGGTGCGGGCCTCGCGCATGGCGTCGTTGAGCTCCGCCACGAGCCCCGCGTCCTGCGCGGTCTGCGGCGCGCCCGAGAGGAGCTCGGCGATCCGCCCGGTCCGATCCGCGAGGAACGCGAGGTTCGCCATCACGTACGCGAGCGGGTTGTTGAGCTCGTGCGCGACCCCCGCGGCGAGCGCGGTCACCGCGGAGAGGCGATCCGCGAGGGCGCGGCGCGAGATCGCCAGCTCGACCTCCGCGCGCGCGCTCGGCCTCGCGCCGGTGAGCACGAGCTCGACGCGGTCCTCGTCGGAGAACCCGAGCAGCGACAGCAGGCACTCGTCGAGGCAGTGGCCGGTCACCCGCGTCGGGCGCGGCTTGGGGTCCGGCTGGTCGGTCACGCCAATGGGTCATGCACGAATCGTCTCATCCCGGGCTCCCCGCGCGCGGACGGCATCCCCGCGCCATCGCGGCGGAATCGCGGCGAGGACGGGGGAGCGGACCGCGGTGAGCCCGCCACCCGGGGTGGTCTTCTACCCCCTCGCAGCGGCGGGACGCGCCTCTAGACGAGCTCGAGCACCCGCTCCGGCGGGCGCGCCACGATCGCCCTGGCGCCGGCGACGAGGATCGGGCGCTCGAGGATCCGCGGGTGCTGCGCGATGGCGCGGAGGAGCTCGTCGTCGGCCGTGCGGTCCGACAGCCGGAGCGCCTGGTACTCGTCGGCGTCGCGGCGCGCGAGCCCGTGCGGAGGGACGCCGAGCCTCGCGGCGAGCGCGGCGAGCTCCTCGGGCGTCGGCGGCTCCTCGAGGAAGCGCCGGACGGCGGGCTCGATCCCCCGCTCACGCAGCAGCTCGAGCGCCCGCTTGCTCGCGGAGCACCGCGCGTCGAACCAGAGGACCCACTCGCCCGTCATCGCTCATCCGAATATACCGGGAACGCCTGGACCTTGCGCCCCACCTCGCCCGCCTCTCCGAGCTGCTCGACGCCGAGCGCCAGGAGGAGCGCCTGCGCCTCGAGGAGGCGCGCGGGCGCCTGTCGCTCGGCGAGCGGGAGGCGCGCGGGCTCGCGCTCGCGGACGTCGAGGCGACGGACGAGGCCGCGCTGGCGGGCCGCGCGCTGGTGACCTACGGGCGGCCGGGGCAGCCGCTCGGGGCGGGCCGGATCGGCGTCGGGAGCATCGTCACCGTGACGCTCCGGCGGGAGGCGCGGCCGGATGCACCGTCCGGTGTCGTCGCGCGGCGCACGCGCACCTCCGTCTCGGTCGCGTTCGACGAGCCGCCGCCCGACTGGGCGACCGACGGCCGGGTCGTGCTCGAGCTCGAGCCCTCGCCGGTCACCTGGGAGCGGCTCGCGTCCGGCGTCGCCCGGGTGCGCGACGAGAAGGCCGGGCGGCGCTGGCACGCGGTGCTCTCCTCGGGCGCGGCGCGCTTCCTCGACGGCCCCCGCGGCCCCGCGCTCCCGCACGGCCTCAACGCGGAGCAGGCGCTGGCGCTCGACCTCGCCGACCGCGTCGAGGACGTGGCGCTCGTGCACGGGCCCCCGGGCACCGGGAAGACGACCGTGCTCGTGGAGGTGATCCGCCGCGCGGCGGCGCGCGGCGAGCGCGTCCTCGCGGCGGCGCCCTCGAACCTGGCCGTCGACAACCTCGTCGAGCGGCTCGCCGCCGCCGGGCTCCGCTGCGTCCGGCTCGGCCACCCCGCGCGCGTCCTCCCGTCGGTCCTCGAGCACACGCTCGAGGCGCGCACCCGGGAGCACGAGTCGGCGCGGATCGCGCGCGGGCTCGTGGAGGAGGCGATCGCGCTCCGGCGCGCCGCGTCGAAGCGGCGGCAGAAGCGCGGTCCGGGCCGGTTCTCCACCTCGCGCTCGCAGTGGCGGGACGCGCGCGCGCTCCTCGCCGAGGCCCGCGCGCTCGAGGCGCGCGCGGAGGCCGAGGTGCTCGATCGCGCGGACGTCGTGCTCGCGACGCTCACGTCCCTCGATGCCCCGCCGCTCGCGGGGCGCCGGTTCGCCCTCGCCGTCGTGGACGAGGCGACCCAGGCGGTCGAGCCCGCGCTCTACCTCGCGCTCCTCCGCGCGGACCGCGCCGTCCTCGCCGGGGACCACCTGCAGCTCCCGCCCACCGTCCTGTCCTCCGCGGCGCAGGAAGGGGGCCTCGGCGTGTCGCTCTTCGAGCGGCTCGTCCCGCTCCTCGGCCCGGCCGCGCGCGTGACGCTCGCCGAGCAGCACCGGATGAACGCGCGGATCATGGCGTTCCCCTCCGCGGCGCTCTACGGCGGCGCCCTGCGCGCCCACCCGTCGGTCGCCGACCGCGCGGTGGACGACGCGCCGCTCGAGGTGGTGGACACCTCCGGGCGCGGCCTCGAGGAGGAGACCCCGCCCGGCTCCGACTCCAAGCACAACCCCGGCGAGGCGGAGCTCGTCGCGGCGGAGGTGGGGCGGCTCCTCGCGCTCGGCCTCGCGCCCGAGGCGATCGCGGTGATCTCGCCCGTACGACGCGCAGGTGCAGCGGCTGCGGCAGCTGCTCGCGGCGGAGGTCGAGCGCGGCCTCGAGGTCGACACGGTGGACGGGTTCCAGGGGCGCGAGAAGGAGGCGGTGGTCGTCTCGCTCGTCCGGTCCAACGACGCAGGCGAGGTGGGCTTCCTCGCCGACGTCCGCCGGATGAACGTGGCGCTGACGCGCGCCCGCTCGAAGCTCGTCGTGGTCGGCGACGGCGCCACCGTGGCGTCTCACCCCTTCTACGAGGCGTTCCTGCGCCACGCGCAGGCGACCGGCGCGTGGCGGAGCGCGTGGGAGCGCCATCCGGGAGGGTGAGGCGGCCCCTTTGCGGCGGCGCCGGCGGCCGCCGTAAGCTCTCACCTCGTGATCCGCTCGTCGTTCCGCATCGCGTCCGGGATCGGGTCGTTCCTCGAGTCGCGGCTCTGGGACGCCGGGGTGCGCCGCTGGGACGACTTCCCCGCGCCGCCCGCGGTCGGGGTCTCCCCCCGGCTCGACGGGCGCCTGCGCGACGCGATCGCCCGGGCGCGGGCGGCGCTCGACGCCGGCGACGTGGACGCGCTCGCGACGATGCTCCCGCGGAACGAGCGCTGGCGGCTCTACGGCGCCTTCTCGCGCGGGGCCGCGTTCCTCGACGTGGAGACCGACGGCGACGCGCTCACCGCGGTCGGGTTCCTCGACGCGCGCGGGCCGCGCCTCCTGCTCGCCGGCCGCGACCTCGAGCGCTTCCCGGAGGAGACGCACGGCTGGAAGCTCCTCGTGACGTTCAACGGCCTCAGCTTCGACGTGCCGGTGCTGCGGCGCGCGTTCCCGGGCTGGCGACCGCCGCGCGCGCACGTGGACCTGCGCCACCTCTGGGGGCGGCTCGGTCACGAGGGCGGGCTGAAGCTCCTCGAGACGGTGACCGGCGTCGGTCGCCCGCCGCACGTCACCGGGCTGTCGGGCCGCGACGCCGTCCGCCTCTGGCGCGCGCACCAGGCGGGCGACGCCGCCGCGCTGCGGCTCTTCGCGGAGTACAACCTGCTCGACGCGGTGAACCTCCGCACCCTGATGGACCTCGCGTACAACCGGATGATCGAGCGGCTCCGGCTCCCGGCGGCCCCCGTCCCGGTGCAGGAGCGCGGCGACGTCAGGTACGACCTCTCGAAGCTCCTCCTCGCGCTGTAGCGTCCGCCTCGCGGGCGCATTACGAGCGAGGCGTGTCGCTCCTCGCCCGCGCCCTCCTCGCCGTCCCGCTCGCCGCGAGCGCGATGCTCCTCGCCGCGTTCGTCCAGCCGAGGGACGGCGAGGGGCGGTTCGCGAACCTCGACGGCCGCCAGCCGAAGGGGCTCGCGACCGTGCTGCGCTGGGCGGTGTGGGACCGCGTCACCGGCAAGCGGCGCGTCTCGCCGGACCGCGCGCCGGTCCCGGCCGTCGCCCCCGACCTCGCGCTCCTCCGGACGCCGCCCGCGCCCGGGGAGCCCGCGCGCATCACCTGGCTCGGGCACGCGAGCTTCCTCGTCCAGCTCGACGGGGTGTCCCTCCTCGTGGATCCCGCGCTGCTGCCCTCGATCTTCGGCGGGCTCACGAGGAACGTGCCGCCGGGCGTGCCGCTCGAGGCGCTCCCCTCCATCGACGCGGTCCTCGTCACGCACTCGCACTACGACCACCTCGACCTGCCGACGATCGAGCGGGTGGGGGCGCCCGTCGTCGCGGGCCTCGGGCTCGAGCGGTTCTTCCGCGACCGCGAGATCTTCGCGACGGAGCTCGGGTGGTGGTCCTCGACGAAGGTGCACGGGGTGCGGATCACCTTCGTCCCGGCGCAGCACTGGAGCAGGCGGGGGCTCCTCGACACGAACGAGACGCTCTGGGGCGGGTTCGTGGTGGAGGGCACGCGCGCGACCGTCTACCACTCGGGCGACACCGCGTACTTCCCCGGCTTCGCGGAGATCGGCGAGCGGTTCCCGGGGATCGACGCCGCGCTCCTCCCGATCGGCGCCTACGATCCGGCCTGGTTCATGGAGACCCAGCACATGAACCCGGAGCAGGCGCTCCGCGCGTTCGGGGAGCTCGGCGCGCGGACCTTCGTCGCGATGCACTGGGGCACGTTCAAGCTCACGGACGAGCCGCTCGACGAGCCGCCGCTCCGCCTCGAGGCGGAGCGCGCGCGGCTCGGTCTCGACCCCGAACGGGTCCGCGTGCCGGCGGTCGGGGAGACGCTCGTCGCCGGACGCGCCGCCGACCTCCGGGCAGAGGCGCTCCCGCCCGAGTGACCGGCGCGGCGGCGGTGTGACCGCCGTCACGGGCGCGTGGCGCGCGCCGTGCGCCCGCGAGCGCGCCTCGCGCAGACCGGCCGGGGGCGCTCTCCCTGGCGAGCGCGTTGCAGGTATGCTCCTCCGGAGGCGGCGCACACGCGACCAGGCGGCCGCCCCGGATCGAGGGTGGATGCGCTGCTCCTCGAAAACTCGCGTCCTCTCGCGGCGGAGCAGCCGGCCCCCGGCGCGCGCGACGGCGAGCGCGCTCCACTCCCGCCCACCTCGGGAATTCGAGCAGCCGTGGCCGTCTCGCGACACCGTCGCCTCGGCAGCGGCTCGTCCGCGGGCTCGTGGCGGCGGTCGTCGCCCTGCTCGCCGCGTGCGAGCCCACGATCAAGGGGAGCGGCGTCTACTACGAGGAGTCCCGGACGACGGGCCCGTTCGTGGGGCTGCACGTCGAGGACGGCATCGCGGCCTACGTCACGGTCGGGGGCGAGCGGAGCGTCAGGGTGATCGGCGACTCGACCGTGGTCCCGCACATCAGCACCTCGGTGGAGCCGGAGGCGCTCGGCACGACGACCCCCGCCGACGTCCTGCGCGTCAAGACCACCCGCGACGTGGTCCCCGTCATCCCGCCCGCCGTGATCATCACCGTCCCTTCCTTCACGCAGCTCCTCGTCGAGGACGTGAAGCCCGTGGAGGTCAGGAACGCGGCGGCGGCCGTGTTGACCGTGAAGGCGGTCGGCGGGGCCCGGGTGACGATCGCGCGCGCGCCGGGGCACGTGGGCGAGCGCATCGCCGTGGAGCTCCGCGACGCGGCGTTGCTCGACGCGACCGAGTACGTGACCTCCACCGCGTCCGTGGCGGCGTTCGTGGAGGTCTACGGGACCTCGACGGCGCTGCTCCACTCCGACGGGCCGGTGGTCGGGAGCGCGTCCGGGGACAGCACCGTGAACAACCTCCTCGGCGCGGGCCCCTGCTTCGTCACGACGACCGGTAACGCGCGCACCGTCTGCAACTGATTCCCTGGGCGTCGGCGGCCAGGGAGCGTCCGCCTTCCCGTGCGCCTCCTCTGCGGGGTCGAAATCCGGCCCCGCCGCGGCTATCATCCGCCGCCTCATGACCGAGAAGATCACGCCCGAGCTCGTGGCGAAGCACGGGCTCAAGCCGGACGAGTACGAGCGCATCGAGCGGCACCTCGGCCGCGAGCCCACCCTCACGGAGCTCGGCGTCTTCTCGGTGATGTGGAGCGAGCACTGCTCCTACAAGTCGTCGCGGGTGCACCTGAAGACGTTCCCGACGACCGGGCCCCGCGTCCTGCAGGGCCCCGGCGAGAACGCGGGGGTCGTGGACCTCGGCGACGGCCTCGCCGCCGCGTTCAAGATGGAGAGCCACAACCACCCGAGCTACATCGAGCCGTACCAGGGCGCGGCGACCGGGGTCGGCGGCATCCTCCGGGACGTGTTCACCATGGGTGCGCGGCCGATCGCGTCCATGAACTCGCTCCGCTTCGGCGACCCCGCCCACCCGAAGACCGCGTACCTGCTCGAGGGCGTCGTCGCCGGCATCGGCGGCTACGGCAACTGCATGGGGGTGCCGACCGTCGGCGGCGAGGTGATGTTCCACCCGTCCTACAACGGCAACTGCCTCGTGAACGCGTTCACGCTCGGCGTCCTCCCGGGCGACAAGATCTTCCGCGGCACCGCCGCCGGGGTCGGGAACCCGGTCATGTACATCGGCGCCAAGACCGGGCGCGACGGCATCCACGGCGCGACGATGGCCTCGGCCGAGTTCGACGCGTCCACCGAGGAGAAGCGCCCGACCGTGCAGGTCGGCGACCCGTTCATGGAGAAGCTGCTCCTCGAGGCGTGCCTCGAGCTCTTCCAGACGGACGCGGTCGTGGGCATCCAGGACATGGGCGCCGCCGGCCTCACCTCCTCGTCGGTCGAGATGGCGGGGCGGGGCGGCAACGGCCTCGACCTCTTCCTCGACCAGGTGCCGGTGCGCGAGGAGCAGATGACGCCGTACGAGATCCTCCTCTCCGAGTCCCAGGAGCGCATGCTCCTCGTCGCGGCCGAGGGCAAGGAGGAGATCGTCCGTCGCATCTGCCGCAAGTGGGACCTCGACGTCGCCGTGATCGGGAAGGTGACGAGCAGCGGGCGGTGGCGCGCCCACTGGCACGGGCAGGTGGTCGCGGATCTGCCGGTCGATCCGCTCACCGAGGGCGCGCCGAAGTACGAGCGGCCGATGACGCCGCACCCCGCGCTCCCCGAGCTCCACCGGTTCGACCCCGCGACGCTCCCGGAGCCGGCGGACCTCGGCGCCACGCTCCTCAGGCTGCTCGCCCGCCCGACCATCGCGTCGAAGGAGTGGGTCTACCGGCAGTACGACCACATGGTGCGGCTCGTCGGGGCGGTCCGCCCCGGCGGCGACGCGGCGGTGGTGCGGATCGCCGTGGGGGACGAGCGCCACGCGCGCAAGGGGATCGCGCTCTCGGTCGGCGTGAACTCGCGCTGGTGCTTCCTCGATCCGCTACCTCGGGGCGATGCACGCCGTCGCGGAGTGCGCGCGGAACATCGCCTGCGTGGGCGGCGAGCCCATCGCGATCACCGACTGCCTGAACTTCGGCAACCCGGAGAAGCCGGAGATCATGTGGCAGTTCGCGGAGTGCGTGCGCGGCATCGGCGACGCCTGCCGCGCCTTCGGCACCCCGGTCGTGTCCGGCAACGTGTCGCTCTACAACGAGACGGAGGGGCAGGGGATCTTCCCGACGCCGAGCGTCGGGATGGTCGGCCTCGTCGAGCCGGTGGAGCGCTCGTGCCAGAGCGCGTTCCGGAACGCGGGCGACGTCGTGGCGGTCGTCGGCACGCTCCAGGGCGAGGTCGGCGGCTCCGAGTACCTCGCCGCGGAGTTCGGGAAGGAGGCCGGCCGCCCGCCGGCGCTCGACCTCGCGAAGGAGAAGGCGGTCCAGGAGACCGTCCGCCGCGCGATCCGGGAGGGCCTGCTCTCCTCCGCGCACGACTGCTCCGACGGCGGCCTCGCGGTGGCGCTCGCCGAGTGCTGCATGATGCAGGACGCGCCCGCGGGCGCGCCGGCGAAGCACCTCGGCGCCGCCGTGCGGATCCCCTTCCCGACCCGCAAGGACTTCGTGCTGTTCGGCGAGGACGCGAGCCGGATCGTCGTGTCCCTCCCGAACGCGAACGCGCGCCGGTTCCTCGAGCTCGCGCAGGAGTGCGGGGCCTCCGTGATCCGCCTGGGCGTGGTCGGCGGAGATCGCCTCGAGATCCAGGGGGCGCTCTCCGTCCCGGTCGAGGAGCTCGCCACGGCGTGGCGCGACGGGATCCCGAGCGTGCTCCGGCGCGACACGGCGCACTTCTCGCTGTCGAACGCCCCGTAGCGGCCCGTCACCCGGGCGCGGCCGTCGCGGGGACGGCGCGCGTCAGCAGCGCGTCTGGTCGGGGGAGACGCCGATCTCGACCTCGTCCACGCCGTCGCTCGCGCGCAGGAAGCTCACCGGCGGCACGAACAGGTCCAGGCAGCGGCGCAGCGCGGGCTGGAAGAACCGGAACGGCACGCACTCGGCCGTCGTGCACGTGGCGCGATCGGGGGCGACCGTCCCGCCCTGCGCAGCGGTCGGCGTGAGGAAGAGCGGATCGCCGTCGGGGTCGAGCGCCGCCGGCGCGACGTCGAACGTCACCGCCTGCACGTCGAGGCAGTAGATCTTCACGAAGTAGTCCGGCATCGGGAGGGTGACCGCGCTGCAGACGGTCGCGGGCGACGCGGTGCGGCTCAGGGTCGGCCGCGAGTTCAGGATCTCGACCGTGTGGACCGGGACACCGGAGGCGAGGTCCCACGGATCCCGGACCGCGATCGAGAAGGTCCGGAACCCGACGAGCTGGTCGAGCGACCGGGATGCCGTCGAACGGCACCGCGCACTCCACCCGCGCCTCTCCGCCCGCGACGGTGATCGTCTCGCACGGGGCCGTCCCCGCCCCGCCGGACATGGGGTCACCGTCCGGGTCGATCCACGCTCCGCCGCGCAGGGTCGCGACGTAGCGGGAGCGGTCGCGGTCGAAGACGTGCGGGACCCGCAGGTCCACGGCGCCGCCCGCGGGGACGGGTGGGCGGTTCCCGATCGCGACGTCCGTCGCCGCGCGCCCCTCGCCGCGGTTCACGTCCCGAGCGTCCACCTCGATCCGCCGCAGCAGGTCCGCTCCGCCGCGCAGGCGCAGCGCGTCCCCCGGCTCCTCGTAGGGCACCTCGACGAGGAAGCTCACGGTGCCGGGCTCGACCTCCCCGTCGAAGGTGGCGCCGCCGTCGCCGAGGTGGCGCCACGTCGCGGAGACGGAGAGCGGGTCGCCGTCGGGGTCCACCGCCGACCAGGCGAAGGAGCCCGACGACGCGAACACCGACCGCGCGGCGTCGAACACGTGCGGGAACGGGCCCGCCGCGACGATGCTCACCACGGGTGCCCGGTTCCGGACGCTCACGCGCGTGTACGCGGCCCCGACGACGCCGTACGCGTCGCGCGCCTCGACGCGGAAGATCCAGTCGCCGGAGATCGAGACGCCGTCGGTCTCGATGAAGGCGCGCGTCTCCGGCGCGCCGGGGTCCGAGAAGCGGACGCGCCGGGTCCCGTCCAGTGGGCGGTCGAGCGGCGCCTCGACGCTCCACCGCAGCGCCAGCCCGGGGTCCGCCGCCGCGGCGAGGTCGACGTGGTCGGCGGTCCGGCAGAGGAGCGGCCTGCCGCCGCAGACGTGCTCCGTCGCGACGTCGGGGCCGGCCGCGACGGAGGCCTGCCCGGACGCCGGCAGCACGTTCACCTCCGCGACGGCGGGCGTGCTCTCGACGCCGAGCTGGTCGCGCACGGCGAGCGAGATCTCGTACCGGCCCGGGCAGCCGAAGCGCACGAGCGCGAGCGGCTCGCGACCGGCGATCTCCGGGGGCGCGCAGCGGGCGTCCACGGCGCGCACGGTCCAGAGGTGCGCGGCGAGCGCGTCGTCGCCGTCCGGGTCGTGGCTCTGGCTCCCGTCGAGCTGCACGAGCGCGAACGCGGTGACCAGGCCGAGCGGGCGGAGCACCGCGACCGGCGTCCCGTCGGCGGTGCAGACGCCGGAGTGGCACCGGGCCGCCGCCGGGCACTGCGCGTCGGTCCGGCAGCCGGTGGGCGCGGCGGTCGAGGTGGAGCACGCCGCGGCGAAGGCGGCGAGGAGGACGGCGACGATGCGGCGCGAGCTCGGCATGGGAGGGGCTCCGGGGTTGGGCGGCGTACCCGCCGCGCCCCACCGCACTGCGACCTCCGTTCCGGAGCCGGGCGCCCGGATCCCGCGGGGTTCCGGGCGCGCTCGCCGCCGCGGCGGTCCCCGGCGCGGACGAAGGGCCGCGGTGCGGACCGCCCCGCGATCCGGATCGCGGTGCTGGCGGGCAGTTCCGGCGGCGCCGGCGTGAGCGCGACCCTTGCACTCACAGCCGAGGGTGTGCTGAACGTACCTGCTCACCGGAGAAGGGGCGACATCGACATGGGCGTCTCCGCAGCGTTCACCCTGGCCCTCGCGGTCGCGTCAGCCGCCGGGCCGGAGCGCGTCCTCCTCTGCAGGCCGAAGGTCACCGGCGAGGCCCGGCTCGCGCGCGGCGAGGCGCTCGTGGACGCGGCCAAGGCGTCGGGCCGGTTCCTCGACTACGGGGTGGCCTGCGAGGACGCGGCGGAGAGCGCGCGGGCCGCGCGGCGCGTCGGGCTCGCGCACGCGGTCTCGGCCACGGCGGAGGGGCGCGCCGACGCGAGCCGGTACGTCCTCGTGCTCGCGGACGCGGCGACCGAGGGTGAGCGGGCGCGCCGCGCGCTCGAGGTCGCGCCCGGCGGCGACGCGGCGATCCCGCTGCGGGGGGCGCTCTCGGAGCTGCTGCGCGCGCTGCCCCCGCCTCCCGGGCCGCGTCACCCCCACCTCGGCGCGTGGACGACGGTCGGCGCCGGCGTCGCGTCGGTCGCGGCGGGGGTCGGGTTCGCGCTCGCCGCGCGGTCCGCCGCCGACGCCGCGGACGGCGCGAGCGACCCGGCCGCGTACACGCGCTCGCGGGATCAGTGGAGGCAGCGGCGCACGGCGAGCGGCGTCCTGCTCGGCGCGGGCCTGGCCGCGATCGCGGGCGGGCTCACCTGGCGGTACGCGTTCTAGAGGAGGACCGATGCGCGCCTTCCCGATCCTCCTCGGTCCTCCTGCTCGCCGCGTGCGGCGCGGTGCGCGATCGCGCCGAGTGCTCGGTGAGCACCGACTGCCCCGCCGGCCAGTACTGCGCGCGGACGCCGGACGGGAGCGTCTGCTGGCCCGACGCGGTGCCCCCGAGCGTCTCCGGCGGTGACGGTGAGCTGCCCCGCGCCGTGCCTGCGCGACTCGGTGCTGCACGTCCAGGCGACGGTCTCGGACGACGCGGAGGTGCTCGGCGCCGAGGTGACGCTCGACGTGGGCGGGCCGGCGTTCGCGATGACGAGGGCAGGGGGCGTGTGGCAGGCGGACGTGGAGCTGCGCCGCGTTCCGTTCGAGCACTTCTCGCACGGAGTCGTCGCGAGCGTCACCGCGCGAGACGGGGCTCGGAACGTGGCGACGATGGACGCGAGCCCCGCGACGACGGTGACGAGGCTCAGGTGGAGCGCTACGACGCGGGCGTCTCCGCTCGCGTTCCCCGCCGTGATGGCCGACGGGACGCAGTCGTCTGCGGCCGTCGAAGGCGTCTCTTCAGTGCTGGCGGGAATGCGGACTGGAACGAAGCGGTGGGACGGTCAACACGCAGGGCGGGTCACGTCACGGCAGCCCTCGCGCTCGGCGACGTGCGATCTGGATTGGGAGCGAGGACGGCAACGTGTACGAGGTGACCCTGGACGGAGTGCGCTACGTCGGACGTCGGAGTGAATGCAGCGCGCAGATCACGAGGCGGTGCGGTGCGCGGTTCGCTCGCGACTGCGTCAAAGGAGTGGGTGTTCGCTGCGTCGGAGTCGGGTACGTCGCTGTCGCGATGCACCGTCGACTGCAAACGAACAGCGCTCTCGGCCACGGCGTTCTCACTCGGTCCAGTCGTCGGATCAGGACGGCGCGATCTGCGCGTTGCGACGGAGCGTCCGTGCGGCAGATTCGACCTAGATTGATGGTGTGCCGCACCGCCGTGGGGTGGAACTGTCGGCGCTCGGCGTGAACGTCTCGGCACCACGTCGCGCATCGCATCTCGACGGCGATCATCTGCAGTCGCGATCACATGGAACGGCGAGGCTCGTGAAGACGATCTCGTCCGATGCGGCGATCCTGCAGCACGTCGCCACGACAGACGATTCGCATCCGGCGGACTCGCCATCGTTCTCTCGAGACGGAAGCATCCTCGTCCCCGAGCAAACGAAGACCGTCTCGCGATGGACGAGCACCGGTGCCGCGTTCCCCGGATGGCAGAAGCCGGACCTCGGCGGAGCGACGCGCACCCCGCTCGTCCTCACCTCGTCGACCCCGTTCGTCGTCTCGACCGCGAAGGGGGCGATTCACTCGCTCAGGCCGGACGGCTCGATAGCGTGGTCAGGCCAGCTCAGCGCAGGCACCGCATCGCTTCAGCCCGGCAACATCTACACGCCGCCAGGCCAGGTCTCCGACGTCCTGAGCACCGCGTACTTCGCCGGCTCCGACGGCGTGCTGCTACGCCGTCATCGTCGACGGCGCGCTCGACGCAGCCGCCCCCTGGCCCAAGGCGTTCCACGACCCGCGGAACACGAACCGTGCCGGGGCGCAGCCGTGATCCGTCGCCTCGCCCTCCTCCTGGCCGTGCTCGCCGCGGCGCCCGCCACCGCGTTCGAGACGCTCGCGGTCCTCGCGGCCGGCGAGCCGCCGGGCGGCCCCGACGCCGACCTCGCCGAGCTCGCGCACCAGCTCCGCGCGGCGTGCCGCGACCGGATCGGCGGGGTCCAGGACGTGCCGACGATGCGCGCGCGGCTGCTCGGGCAGCGGTCGAACGCGACCGTCACCGAGCTCGACCGCGCCTACGGCGGCGCGCTCGCCGTCTACCAGAACGGCGAGTTCGAGAGCGCCATCCGGACGCTGAAGGCGATCGTCGAGGACCTCGAGAGCCTCCCCGAGACCGACGAGTCCTACGCCCAGTGGGTCCGCGCCCAGCTCCGGCTCGCGCACGCCGCGCTCACCATCGGCCGCGAGCGCGAGGCGGACGACGCGATGTTCGCCGTCGCGCGCACCGACCCGGCCGTGCAGCCCGACGCCGAGCAGTACTCGCCGACGTACCGGCGCCGGTTCGACGCGGTGAAGGCGAAGGTCCGGGCGCTCCCCGCGCGCAGGCTCCAGGTCACCGCCGAGGGGTTCGGCGGCGTCGTGTACGTGAACGGCCGGCAGATGGGCGCGGCCCCGCTCTCCCTGTGGCTCCCGGCGGGCAGCTACCGGATCGGCGGCGCCTCCGGCTCGCTGCACGTCCCGAGCTTCCGGGTCGATCTCGAGGGGAGGACCGCGCGGTGGTCCTCGACTTCGCGCTCGCCGAGGCGCTCCGCGTGAGCGGCGGCCCGGGCCTCGCGCTCCCCGGGCCGCGCCGCAGCGTCGGCATCGTCCGCGCGGGCGCGTGGCTCGGCGTGGACCGCGTCGTGGCGGTCAGCCGGGTCGCCGAGGGCGACGCGCTGTTCCTGCTCGGGTCGATCTACGACGTCCGCAACGGCTCCCTGCTCCGCGAGGGCTCGGTCCGGACGGTCGCGGGGACCGTCCCCGCCGCGAACCTCGGCGCGCTCGCGTCCTTCCTCCTCACCGGACAGTCGTCACGAGACGTGAAGGACCGCACCGAGCTCGCGCGCGCGGTGCCGATCCCGGCTCCCGTCGAGCCACCGCCTCCCGCGCGCGCCGCACCGAGCGCCCCCGCCCCGGCGCCCGCCAAGCCCGCCGCCGCCCAGCCCGCCGGCGCGACCGCGGGAGCGGCGACGGCGGTCGAGAGCTCCGCGAAGGCACCCGCGGCCGCGTCGAGAGCCCCGATCTCCGTGCCGCTCCCGCCCCCACCCGCGCTCGCGGCCGCGCGCAGCTTCACGCCACCCGCGGTCACGCGCCGCGGACCCCGCCTCGCCTCGCCCGGGCGGCCCTGCCGCGCGCGTCGGCTGGATGCGCCCCGCCGCGTACGGGTCGGCCCTCCTCGTCGGCGTCTTCACCGGGCTCGCGATCCAGCAGGGCCTCTCGGCGCGCCAGTCGTCGGCGGACGCGGCCGCGATGGTCGGGCCCGGGGGCGTCCTCGCCGCCGGCTCGGACGCCGGCCGGTACAACAGCCTGCGCGACCACTCCCGCGCCGCGTCCCGGAACGCCTACGTCTCGGGCGGCGCCGCGCTCGTCTTCGCCGCGACCGCCGGCGTGCTCGGCTGGAGGTCGCGGGCTCCCGCCGGCGACCCCGCGCTCGCCGTGCGCTTCTGAGGCGCCGGCCGGATCCCCAGTTCGGGCGCGCGCGCCGCGCCGCGGTGCGGTACGTCTTCGGCGGGAGGCGTCGATGGACCGCTACGCGAAGACCTTCACCGTGCGCTGGGCCGACTGCGACGTGAACGGCCACATGCGCAACACCGCCTACTCGGAGTATGCGACCGACGTCCGCATCGCGTTCCTCTCCGAGCACGGCTTCGGGTTCGATCAGTTCGTCGCCTCCGGCTTCAGCCCCGTGCTGCTCCGCGAGGAGTTCGACTACCTGCGCGAGCTGAAGCTCGGGGAGACGGTCGAGGTCGACTTCAAGCAGCTCGGCGTCTCCGCCGACGGGTCCCGCTTCCGGCTGCAGCACGACTACACGAAGGCGAACGGCAAGCCGGCGGCGCGCCTCGTCCTCGAGGGCGGCTGGATGGACATGCGGGTCCGCCGGCTCGCGCCGCCGCCCGACGCGCTCCGGCGCGCCTTCGGGTCGGCGCCGCGCGGGGAGGGGTTCGCCGAGCTTCCGCCGCGGGGGCGGAAGTAGGCGCGCTCACCGCGCCCGCGCTCCCGGCTGCTCCGTCGCCTCCGCCGCCGCGCGGGCCGCCGCGCCGAGCGTCGCCTCGAGCGCCGGTCCGAAGTACGTCCGGACGGTCTCGCCGCCGTTGGACTCCATCCGCTGCGGCTGCTCGATGTACCCGAGGTACCCGTTCGCGAGCGAGACGATCGCGGCGCCCGGGGGGAGCGCGGCGCGCCAGGTCTTCCCGACCGCGGACACGGGCTCCGCGGGGACCGCGACGAGGAGCACGGAGCCGAGCCGGATCGCCTCGACCCGCGCCGTGGCGGGGAAGGTCCGCGCCGCGAGGTTCCGGGCCGCGCGCCGCAGGAGCGCGGGGGCGCCGCCGATCTCGAGGTCGGGGAGCCCGGCCTCCGCGGCGGCGAACGCGAGGCGGGGCGACCGCTCCGGCGTGTCGTAGGAGAGCGCGTCCACCCGCGACGAGAGCGCGTTCGCGAAGCCGCGCGGCGAGCCGGCCGCGGGTCCCTCGGTGCTCTGATCGCCGAGCGAGCCCTGGAAGAAGAGCCGGAGCCCGTGGGCGCCGCCCTGGAGGTAGCGGCCGGGCCAGTCGCCCGAGATGACGCGGTTGCGCTTCCCGAGCAGCGTCGCGTGCGCCGCGAAGACGGTCAGCTCGGCGATCGGCGCGCCGTCCGTCCGCTCGACCCGCACCACGGTCAGCGGCGCGTCCTCGAGGCCGCCCGAGCGGCTGCGCGCGAGGTCGTCGGCGAGCGACCGCACGGTCGAGAGGCGCGCGGGGGCCAGGCTCGCGGCGGCGCGCCGGATCGCGTCCACGACGGCCGAGACGATCGCCTCGCGGATCCTGGGGTCGAAGGACCCGGTGGCGATCCGCTGGCCGAGGACGTTCTCCCAGTACCCGCCCGGACCCGCATGGGTGTGCGTCGCCGCGAGCACGAGCCCGTTCAGCCGGAGGTCCGCGACGCGGGAGGCCACCTCGGCCTCGAGCGACTCGGGGACGAGGAGGATCTCGGCGCCCACCAGCGCCACCCGGCATCCCGGCTCCTCGAGCACGATCGCCCGGGCGCCGACCGGGCCCGGCGTCCCCTCGCTCGCATACGACAGCCGCGCGAACCCGCCGATCGGCGGCGTCCGGCGGCAGGGAGAACCGAGCCTCCGCGGCACCCGCCCGGAGGGCTCCCGAGCCTCGCGCGCTCGTCACGACGCGGGGCGGCGTGGGGGTCCGGTCAGGCGTCCAGGGCAGCGAGGCGCCCGCCACGAGGAGGGCGGGGATCGCGAGGGCCAGGACGGCGGCGCGGAGGGTGGTGCGGGTGGGGAGAAATTTCAATCGTGGACCGTTATACTCCGCCGCGCTCATGGGTTACGACGCCGTCTTCGACAAGCAGCGGGAGGAGTGCGGGGTCTTCGGGATCTGGGCCCAGGGCCACTCCGAGGAAGCGGCGAACTACGCCTACCTCGGCCTCCATGCGCTCCAGCACCGCGGCCAGGAGTCGGCCGGCATCGTCTCCACCGACGGGGAGACGCTCCACGTCCACCGCGAGATGGGGCTCGTCGCCGACATCTTCGGCGCGAGCGTCCTCGCCACGCTGAAGGGCTACGCCGCGATCGGCCACGTGCGCTACTCGACCGCGGGCGCGTCCCACCTCAAGAACGCCCAGCCGATCGCGGTCCAGTACGCCGGCGGCCCGGTCGCGGTCGCGCACAACGGCAACCTCGTCAACGCCGAGCAGCTCCGGTTCGAGCTCGAGAACCTCGGCTCGATCTTCCAGGCGTCCACCGACACCGAGGTCATCGTCCACCTGATCGCGCGGGCGCGCGCGCCCGGCGCGCCCGGCTCGGCGGAGCAGCTCCTCGGCGCCATCCGCGAGGCGCTCGGCAAGGTCTCCGGCGCCTACTCGATCCTGTTCCTCACGCCGAAGGCGCTCGTCGGCGCGCGCGACCCCATGGGCTTCAGGCCGCTCGTGCTCGGGAAGCTGAAGGGCAGCTGGGTGCTCGCGTCCGAGACGACCGCCCTCGATCTCATCGAGGCCGAGTACGTCCGCGAGGTCGAGCCGGGCGAGGTCGTGGTCATCGACCACACCGGGATGCGGAGCGAGCGGCTCTTCCCCGCCATGCGCCCGCCGCAGCGGCTCGGGCGCTGCGTGTTCGAGCACATCTACTTCGCCCGCCCGGACTCGGTCCTGTTCGGGAAGTCGGTGTACGAGACGCGCCACGCGATGGGCCGGCGGCTCGCGATCGAGCACCCGGTGAAGGCGGACCTCGTCATGCCGGTGCCGGACTCCGGCGTGCCCGCCGCGATCGGCTACGCGGAGGAGAGCGGGATCCCGTTCGCGATGGGCCTCGTCCGCTCGCACTACGTCGGCCGCACCTTCATCGAGCCGCAGCAGTCCATCCGGCACTTCGGGGTGAAGCTCAAGCTGAACGCGCTCCGCGGCGTCCTCGGCGGGAAGCGCGTCGTCGTCATCGACGACTCGATCGTCCGCGGCACCACCAGCCGCAAGATCGTGAAGATGATCCGCGACGCGGGCGCGAGCGAGGTCCACCTCCGCATCAGCTCCCCGCCGACGGCCTGGCCCTGCTACTACGGCATCGACACGCCGACGCGGCAGGAGCTCATCGCGGCGAGCCACTCGATCGAGGAGATCGCGAGCTACGTCACCGCCGACTCGCTCGGGTACCTCTCTCGCGACGGCCTCTACGCCGCGGTCGGGGGCGAGCGCTCGGGGTTCTGCGACGCCTGCTTCACCGGCGAGTACCTCATCGAGTTCCCGCACCGCGCCGTGAGCGCGCCGCTGCGCGTCGTCGGCACCTGAGCGCGCGCGTCCGCTCCGCCGTCCACCGGGCGTGACGCTCCGTGGGGGCGTGTCCGTCGGGTTTCGGGAACCCCGTGGGCGCCCTCGGCTAAGCTCGGGGCGTGAGCGCGACGGACGGCGGCGTGCGGATCGCGGACGGCACGGTCCACGTGTACCGCCTCTTCGACGTGGCGGACGCCGTGGACCTCGCCGCGGCCGAGCGCGCCGCCGGCGCGGCCACCTCCCGCCTCCGGCTCGAGGGCGCGCAGTCCGGCTCAGCCCTCGAGTTCCCCCGCCCGCCGCTCCACCTCGGCCTCGGCGCGCGCGAGGTCGCGCTCGCCTCCGGACCGCGCGCCGCCCAGGCGAGCGCGCACGTCTACGACTACGGCGTCATCTCCGTCCTCTACAAGCTGCCGATCGCGCCCGGCGCGTCGCTCGCCGAGCTCGTCCCGCTCGCGGAGGAGCTCTTCGTCGAGCCGACGCCGGCCCTCGACCGGGCCGCGCGCCGCGAGGCGGAGGAGCTCGCCCGCGCCCTCGGACCGGCGCTCGAGCGGCCCCACACCTGGGACGGCATGGAGAGCTACCAGGTCTTCTTCGTCCGCCGCTTCGAGGGCGCGCCCGTCCGAGCGCTCGACCTCCTCGCCCGGGGGCCGGTCCCCGAGCTGCTGCTCGGGGAGACGAGCGACGTCCCGCTCTCGCCCGCGGAGCGGCAGGAGATCCTGTCTCACCACTTCAGCTACCTCGAGGACGACCTCGCGGTGCTCCACTGGAACAGCGCCCTGGTGGTCGAGCCTTCGGGGGTGGAGGACATCCCGGACCTGCTCGAGTTCGCGACCGCCCACCTGCTCGAGCTGCGGTACTACGACGCGCTCCTCGACCGGGAGCTGCACCGCATCTACGACGAGATCGAGGCGGGCGGCAGCCCGGTCGTCGACATCTTCACCCGCCGGTACCGCAAGCTGCAGCGGGACACGGCCGCGCTCCTCCTCGAGCTCTCCGAGATGATCGAAAGGCTCGAAAACGCGGTGAAAATCGTGGGGGACTTCTACCTGGCGCGGCTCTACCTCGCGGCCGTCCGGCGCTTCCGGCTCCCCGCCTGGCAGGACTCCGTCCTGCGCAAGCAGAAGCTCGTGGCGGACGTGAACGACCTCACCGGCGACGCGGCCGACACGAGCCGCGCCGAGCTCCTCGAGGTCGCGATCATCGCGCTCATCGTCTTCGAGATCCTGGCCGCGCTCCGCTGAACGGGGGGCTGACCGAGAGTGCGATCGTCACCGGAGGCCCGATTATCAGGGGGATCGTGCATCTGCGAAGTTGACGCGAGGATCCGAAGGCGATATCACCCTCGACTAATTCGCCCGCCGGGCGGCGGTCGACAGGAGGATTCCCCACATGACGCAGGCTCAGTTCTTCCAGGCGGTGGCGGACGGCTCGCAGGTGTCGAAGGCCCAGGTCCGGGCCGTCTTCGCGGCAGTCGAGGACGTCGTGATGAAGCGGCTGAAGGGCGAGGGGAAGATCCCCCTGGGCGGTCTCGGCGCGGTGAAGCTCGTCGATCGCAAGGCCCGCATCGGCCGCAACCCGGCGACGGGCGAGCAGATCAAGATCCCGGCGAAGACGGTCGTGAAGATCACGCCCTCCAAGTGGATGAAGGACACGTTCAACAAGAAGGGCAAGAAGTAGCCGCACGCGACCTCGCGTGGTGCGCGCCCGCCGGCGATCCCGGCGGGCGTCGTCTTTTCAGCGCGCGATCCGGAGCAGCGTCCCGACGGTCGCGATGAGGTCCGCGAACTTCACCGGCTTCTGGAGATACACGTCGACGCCGAGCTCGAGCGCGCGCGCCCGCGCGTCCGCCGCCCCCGCGCTGATGACGAGGACCGGGACCATCCGCAGCGCGCGGTCGGCCCGCATCCGCTCGATGAGCGTGAACCCGTCCATCACCGGCATGTAGAGGTCCGCCATCACGAGGTCGATCTCGGGCGGCTGCGCGAGGCGCGCCAGCGCGTGGTGCCCGTTCGGCGCGTACTCCACCGCGACCGAGACGGCCCCGGCTCCGCCGGCGAGCTTGCGCAGCGCGTACTCGTACATCTCGACGACGTGCGGGTTGTCCTCCACCACGAGCACGCGGTAGGTGCGCGTCCCGGGGACCGCGCCGGCGCGCGCCGTCTCGACGAGCCGCGCGAGCTTGTGCCGGTCGTCGATCCGGTCGATCGGGATCCGGACCGCCACGCCGCCCGGCTCCTCGCCCGCCGGCCGCCGCCGCACCACCTCGACCTCGACCTCGAGCGGCGCGAGGAGGCCGGGGAAGCCGATCTGGAGCGGGACCCGGGTCCCGGGCTCGAGCTCGCGGGTCGTCCGGATGAACAGCCCGCCCGCGGAGAGGTTCTCGGTGACGTCCCGCACGCCCGGCGTCGCGCCCGGATAGTCGACCCGGAGTACCAGCGGCACCCGGACATCGCGCCGCTTTTCGCCTTCGTGCGCCATCGAGCGGGGGCGAGTATACCGCGCGGAAACGGGACAAAGTGGGCTTCTCCCGTCCTTGACAATCGCACACCCCCTCACTAGCCTGCCCGGGCTTTCGCCCCATTTCTCGGACCTTTATGACGAATCCAGCGCCTGTTGGTGCAGTCGCAGAACTGCCCCGCGACAAGGTCGAGCGGTTCGATCGCGAGCTGTCCGCGATCGTTCAGCGGTATCCGCCCGACCGGAAGGTCGCCGCGATGCTCCCCGCCCTGCGGCTCGGGCAGGAGATCTTCGGCTACTGCTCGCCGGCGGTGCAGCAGCTCGCCGCCGACCGGCTCGGCACCTCGCCGACGCGCGCGGAGGAGGTCGCGACCTTCTACGTGATGTTCCACACGCACCCGCTCGGCCGGCACCTCGTCGAGATGTGCACGAACGTCTCGTGCTGCCTCACCGGCGGGGACCGGCTGTTCGAGCACCTGAAGCGGAAGCTCGGGGTCGAGAACGGCGGCACCACGCCGGACGGCCGCTTCACGCTGCGCGAGGTCGAGTGCCTCGGCTCGTGCGGCACGGCGCCGGCGATGCTCATCGACGAGACCGAGATGCACGAGCGGCTCGACACGAAGAGGGTCGATCAGATCCTGGAGGGGCTCAAGTGAGCGAGACGCTCATCCTCACGAAGCGCTGGGGCAAGCCCGACTCGGCCGCCCTCGCGGGCTACCGGGCGGACGGCGGCTACTCCGCGCTCGACAAGGCGCTCGCGCTCGAGCCCGCGAAGATCGTCGACGAGGTGAAGAAGTCGAACCTGCGCGGCCGCGGCGGCGCCGGGTTCGCGACCGGCCTCAAGTGGACGTTCCTGCCCAAGGACGTGCGGCCGCGCTACCTCGCCGTGAACGCGGACGAGTCCGAGCCGGGCACGTTCAAGGACCGCTACATCATCGAGCACGACCCGCACATGCTGATCGAGGGGATCGCGATCACGTGCTGGGCGCTCGACATGCACCTCGCCTACGTCTACATCCGCGGCGAGTTCCCGAAGCAGGCCCGCATCCTCGAGAAGGCGATCGAGGAGGCGCGCGCCGCCGGCATCCTCGGCGCCGCGGCTGCTCGGCAAGAAGGACTTCGCCCTCGACATCCACGTGCACCGCGGCGCGGGCGCGTACATCTGCGGCGAGGAGTCGGCGCTGCTCGAGTCGCTCGAGGGCAAGAAGGGCTACCCGCGGCTGAAGCCGCCCTTCCCGGCGGTCGTCGGCCTCTGGGGCAAGCCCACCATCATCAACAACGTCGAGACGATCGCGAACGTCCCCTGGATCGTCGAGAACGGCGGCGACGCGTTCGCCGCGCTCGGCGTCGGGAAGTCCGGCGGGACGCGGCTCTTCGGCGTGTCCGGCCACGTGAACCGGCCGGGCGTCTACGAGAAGCCGGTCCACTACAACCTGAAGAAGCTCATCATGGAGGACTGCGGCGGGGTCGTCGGCGGCCGGAAGATCAAGGCCGTCATCCCCGGCGGCTCCTCCTGCCCGGTGCTCCGCGGCGACGAGATCGACATCTCCCTCGAGTACGACGCGGTGAAGGCGGCGGGCTCGATGTCCGGCTCGGGCGGCGTCATCGTGTTCGACGACTCGACCTGCATGGTCCGGGCGCTCGCGCGCATCTCCAAGTTCTACGCGGAGGAGAGCTGCGGGCAGTGCACCCCCTGCCGCGAGGGCACCGCCTGGATGGAGGGGATCGTCGAGAAGATCGAGCACGGGCACGGCAGCGTCGCCGACGTCGACAAGCTCGAGCAGATCGCCGGCAACATCGGCGGCAACACGATCTGCGCGCTCGGCGACGCCGCGTCGATGCCGGTGCAGTCCTTCGTGAAGAAGTTCCGCGACGAGTTCATCCGCCACGTCGAGGAGCGGCGCTGCCCGTACGGCGACCACGGCTGGGGCCTCGAGCAGGCCTCCCGGCCGGCGGTGGTCGGCGCGGTGCGGTACTAGGGGGCCCCGATGACTGCCGAGACCATTCTGTTCTGGGTGTTCGCGATCCCGCTCGTCGCCACGGCGCTCGGGGTGGTGCTGGCGCGCAGCCCCATGTACGCGGCGATGAACCTCGTCGCCGCCTTCTTCTTCATGGCGGGGATCTACGTCCTCCTCACCGCGCACCTCATCGCGTTCATGCAGATCCTGGTGTACGCGGGCGCGGTGATGGTGCTGTTCCTCTTCGTCATCATGCTCATCTCGATCGGGGACGAGGACCTGTTCCCGTCGCGGAAGAGCGCGATGCAGTACCTCGGCGTCCTCGGCGCGGTCGCGCTCGCGTCGGTCATCGTGTCCGCCATCGCCCGCATCGCCGCGCCGGGGATGCGCGCGCTGGACCCGAGCTTCGGGACGGTGAAGGCGGTCGGCCAGGTGCTCTTCACCGAGTACCTCCTGCCGTTCGAGGCGACGAGCCTCCTGCTCCTCGTCGCGATCGTCGGCGCCGTCGTCGTCGCGAAGGAGAGGATCTGACCATGCCGGTCGCCCCGTACCTCTACCTCGCCGCGGTCATCTTCACGATCGGCCTCGCCGGCGTCCTCATGAAGCGGAACGCCCTCATCGTCATGATGTGCGTCGAGCTCATGCTGAACGCGGCGAACCTCACGTTCCTCGCCTTCGCCCGCCAGGCGGGCACCGTCAACGGCCACGCCATCGCGTTCTTCGTCATCGCGGTCGCCGCGGCCGAGGCGGCGGTCGGCCTCGCCGTCGTCATCGCGATCTACCGCAGCCGCGGCGCGGTGAACGTGGACGAGGTCCGCGCCATCCGCGAGTAGCGCCGCGCAACTCGGCCGGTCCGAGGTAAGCTCCGCGCCATGCTCGCTCGCTGTGCGCGGTGCCAGGGCACCTTCACGACCGATCGGTACGGGCGGCAGACCTGCCCGCAGCTGCGGCGCCGAGCTGATCCTTCCGGCTCCTCCCGGCACGCCCGAGGAGCCGGAGGCGCCGGCGCCCCCGCCCGAGCCGCCCCAGGCCGCACCCCCTCCGCCGCCCCAGGGACCGCCCTCCGGCCCGCCGCGCGGCGAGCAGCGTCCGGCCGGGTGGCCGCCGCCGCCGGCCGCCGGCGCGCCGCCGCCGGGGTGGCCGCCTCCGCCGCCCTCGCCCCCGGGAGGCGGCTGGGGCGCGGCGCCGCCCCCCCCGCCTCCGCCGCCCGGACCGGAGCTGCCGTCGCCCTTCGCCGACCGCCGCCGGCTCGGGTTCTTCGCGTCCTTCTTCGAGACCTGGAAGCTCGTCGCGACCCAGCCGCAGCACTTCTTCGGGCGGGTCCGGGCGGACCAGCCCTGGATCGCGATCCTCTTCGGCGTCCTCGCCTCGACGGTCGGGAACGTCGCCGCGTCGATCTACGCCTACTTCTCGGGGCAGCAGGCGATCCTGGCGCTGCAGCAGATGGTGCAGAACATGCCGGAGGACCAGGCGCGGTTCTTCCGGCTCTACTCGCAGGCGCTCACCGGCGGCGCGGTGTTCGCGCAGGCGGTCCTCGCCCCGATCGTCACCTTCGTCCTCATCTACGTCGCGGCCGCGATCGTGCACCTGCTCCTCATGCTCCTCCGCGGCGCCCACCGCGGGTTCGACGCGACGCTCACCGCCGTCGCCTACGTGTCGGGGCTCCTGCTGCTGCTCGCCGTGCCGGGGTGCGGGAGCCTCCTCGCGCTCGTGTGGGGGCTCGTCTCGCTCGTCCTCGGCCTCGGCGCGATCCAGCGCTGCGGGTCGGGGAAGGCGGCGGCCGCCGTGATGGCGCCGTTCGTGCTCGCCTGCATCTGCTGCTGCGGCGCGATCGGCCTCACCGTGCCGGGGTTCCTGAAGGGCGCCCAGGACGCCGCGAAGAGCGTCCCGACGACGAACCTGTGACCGTCTCCTGGCGCAAGACGGGAGCGGTTCGGGCACGCGGAGGTGTTCGCCGCGATCGGGCTCCTCTCGTTCCTCGTGGCGCGGTTCCTCCCGGTGCTCGCGCTCCCCTTCACCTGTCCGCTGCGCGGGATCGCCGGGATCCCGTGCGCGACCTGCGGCATGACCCACGCGTTCGTCCACCTCGCGCACGGCGACGTCGCGCTCGCGATCGCGGCGAGCCCCCTCGGCGCGCTCCTCGCCGCCGCCGCCTGGGCCTACGCCGTCGCCGATCTGGCGCGCTTCGCGACGGGCGCGCCGCTCCCGGTCCCGGGCGCGCGGGCGGTCCGCGCGGCGACCGCCGCCGGGATCGTGTTGCTCCTCGTGAACTGGGCGTGGCTCGTCGTCCGGGAGGCTGGCTCTTGAGCACCACCTCGATGGGAATCCTGCTCGTCCTGGCGGGCTATCTCGCTGGCTCGATCCCGTTCGGGCTCGTGCTCACGCGCGTGTTCCTCGGCGTGGACGTGCGCACCGTCGGCTCGGGCAACATCGGCGGGACGAACGTCGCCCGCGTGAACAAGAAGCTCGGCGTCGCGACCATCATCCTCGACATGCTGAAGGCGATCATCCCGCTCGTCGTCGCGCGGCGGCTGCTCGCGGGCGCGCCGAACGCCGACCTGTGGGTGATGGGCGTCGCCATCGCCGCGTTCGTCGGCCACGTCTGGACGATCTGGCTCCGCTTCCAGGGCGGGAAGGGGGTCGCCTCCGCCTTCGGCGTCTACCTCGTCCTCGCCCCGTGGCTCGCGCTCGCGGGCGTCGCGACCTGGGGGGCCACCTACCTCGTCACCCGCATGTCGTCGCTCGGGTCGCTCCTCGGCACGGTCGTGGTCGTGGTCGGGATGATCCTGACGCGCGGCCTCGCGAGCCCGCTCACCTGGTCCGGCATCGTCGTGGGGGCGCTCATCTTCGTCCGGCACCGCGAGAACATCCGGCGGATCCTCTCGGGCGAGGAGCAGCGCCGGATGCGCGTGTAGCGCGACCCGCGCCCGGCGGCGGGGGACGTGCCTACACGTTCGGGACGGCGCTGGTCTCGCCGATGGGCCGGATGAGCACCTGGCGAGGCTTCACGCCGTTGGCCGGGCCGACGACGCCCTCGCGCTCCATCCGCTCGATGATCTTCGCGGCCTTGTTGTAGCCGAGCCGCATCTCGCGCTGGAGCTTCGAGACCGAGACCTCCTCCATCCGCGCGACGAGCTCGAGCGCCTGGTCGTAGGCGGGATCGTCCTCGTCGTCCTGGCCGCCGCGGTCTCCCGAGCCCTCGCGGGCCCTGAGGATCGAGTCGTCGTAGACCGGCTTCCCCTGCTCCTTCAGGTACTCGACGACGCGGTGGAGCTCCTCCTCCGAGACGAACGCGCCCTGCACGCGCGTCACCGGCTGGGTCGCCGTCATCACGAGCATGTCGCCGTCGCCGAGCAGCGACTCCGCCCCCGGGCCGTTGATGATGGTCTGCGAGTCGTGGCGGGAGGCGAGCCGGAAGGTGATCCGGGCCGGGAAGTTGTTCTTGATCATCCCCGTGACGACGTCGGTCGAGGGGCGCTGCGTCGCGACCATGAGGTGGATGCCGGTCGCGCGCGCCTTCTGGGCGAGCCGGGCGAGCGAGATCTCCACCTCGCGGGGCGCCGTCATCATGAGGTCCGCGAGCTCGTCGATCACGACGACGATGTAGGGGAGCTTCTGCGGGAGCTTCCGCTCGTCGCGGGCCGCGACCGGGTCCGCCGGCGGCGGCGCGGTCGGGTCCTCGAACTCGGCCCCCTTCGCCGCGGCCGCGGCCTGCTCCTCGGTCTCGCCGGCGGCGACGTCCACCACGACGAGCTTCCGCGCCGGGACGAGGACGTCCTTGTCCTCGAAGGTCTTCCCCTCCGCGCGCAGCTTCTCGACCTTGCCGTTGTAGGAGCGGAGGTCCTTCGAGCCCGTGTCCGCGAGGATCTGCGTCCGGCGCTCCATCTCGTCCACCGCCCACTGGAGCGCGCGCGCGGCCTTCTGCGGGTCGGTCACCACCGGGAGGAGCAGGTGCGGGATGTCCTCGTACGCCTTCAGCTCCGTCATCTTCGGGTCGACCATGATCAGCCGCACCTCGGCCGGCGTCTGCCGGTAGAGCATGCTGAGGATCATGGTGTTGAGGCCGACCGACTTGCCGGACCCGGTGGTGCCCGCCATGAGGAGGTGGGGCATGCGCTGGAGGTCGACGCAGTACGGGATGCCCTCGATGTTCTTGCCGAGCCCGAGCGGGAGGAGCCCGCCCGCCCGCGCGAACGCCTCCGACTCGAGGATGTCGCGCAGGTAGACGTTCGCCCGGTCCTTGTTCGGCACCTCGATGCCGACCACGCCCTTGCCCGGGATGGGCGCGATGATGCGGATGCGGATGGCGCTGAGCGCCATCGTGAGCTCCTTGTCGAGGTTCTCGATCCGGGCGAGCTTGACGCCCGCGACGGGGGAGAACTCGTAGAGCGTCACCACCGGGCCGGGGCGGATGTGCTTGATCGACCCCTCGATCCCGTGCTGGTTCAGCGTCGCGACGATCACGTCGGCGACGCGCGTGAGGCCCTGCGCGTCGACGTCCTTCGCCTTCTCCTCGTGGACGTCCAGCAGGTCGGTCGACGGGAGCCGGAACACGTCGCCCGCCTTCGTGAAGGCGAACGCGGGCGCCTCCTTCTTCTCCTTCCTCTTCTTGCCGGCGCGCTCCAGCATCGCCTGCGAGACGATGATCTCGGGGCGGACCGGGGGGACGACCGGCGCCGGGGCGGCGGCCTCCGGCGCGGCGGCCGCGGCGGACTCGGGCTTGCCCTCCGGCTCCTTCTCCCTGCGCTTGCGGCGCGCCGGGGGCTCCTCCTCGACCGCCTCCTCGGGCTCCGCGAACGACTCCTCGTCGGCCACCGGCGCGGCGCCGAGCCCCTCGACCCACGCCGGGTCGTCGAAGGAGCCCGTGCGGCGCACGTGCTCGAGCGCGAGCGCGCTCGCGACGGCGCGGGCCTCGGCCCGGTCCTCCTCCCCGGCGACCTCGATCTCCGCGGTGTCGGCGAGCGCGCGGGCGTCCTCCTCGGCGCGGCGGACCCGGACGGCGGCCTCCTCGGCGCGCAGGTCGGCCACCGCGGCGCGGTGCTCCTGGACGGCGTCGGTGACGCGCGCCGAGGCGAAGCCGACCAGCGCCTTCGCGCACCGGGCGAGCCCGGCCGCGATCGCCTGCGGCTTCACGTCGGCGGCCACGATGAGCGCCACGAGCCCGAGCGCGAAGAGGACGATGGCGCTGCCCCAGGTCGACAGGAAGCGGACGGAGACGCCGCACAGCGCGGCCCCGACCGCGCCGCCGGCGGGGAAGGGCGTCGCGCCCGCGTCGCCCAGGGCGAGGTGCGCGAGCGAGGCGACGGTGAGCGTCAGCACGGTGTAGGCGGCCGCGCCCACGATCGTGATCCGCAGCGGGGCGCCCTGGAACAGCCGCACCGCCGCCGCGGTCATCGCGACCGGCAGGACGAGGGCCGAGTAGCCGAGGAGCCCGTAGAGCGCGGTCGCCGCGCGGTGGCCGACCGGGCCGCAGAGGTTCGCCGCGGGCATGCCGCGGGCGATCAGCGCCCCGTCGAGGGACGAGAAGGTCGCGAGCGCGAGCGCGGCGACCGCCGCGACGGCGAGGAGCACCACCGCCCCGACGTCCCGTCTCATGCCGCTCTGCGGCGGCCGCTTGCCGCCCCGGGAGGCGTCGTCGCGCCGCCCTTCCAGACGCCGGTTTCCCTTGACCTTCCCCATGCGCGCCGCCCGCCGATCTTCGAGACCATGCCGCCGCCCGCGCCAACGGGGGCTCGCCCGTCCGAGGATATCGGGGGGTACCGGAGGGTCAATTTTTCAGCGTTTTTCGGCGGGGATGGGCGCCCCGCCCGGACGGCTTCGTGCTATCTGGACCACGAGCCGCCGGGCGAGCTTCGCGGAGGCGGCCCGGCTAGAACCGGATCACCCGGACGCGTCGCCGGGCTCCGGAGACGAGAGGAAACAGCACATGTCCGACAGGGGAACCCCAGGCAAGCCGTCGAGCAGCGAGGACGAGTACTTCGTCCGCGAGGACGCCGAGAAGAAGCGGCGGCTCTCGCTCCAGGCGAAGAAGGAGAAGGCGTCGGCGGAGCTCAAGGCGCTGAAGGACCTCCACTGGATGCACTGCCCGAAGTGCGGCATGCAGATGCAGGAGGTCAAGTACGGCAAGGTGGACGTCGACGTGTGCTTCGCGTGCAACGGCGTCTTCCTCGACAAGGGAGAGCTCGAGCACCTCGAGAAGCCCGAGTCGAGGGGCGTCATGAGCGCGATCCTCAACTGGTTCAAGCCGGAGACGAAGAACCCCGTCTAGCGGCGCGCCGCCCGCGGGGCCCCCGCCCCGCGCGGCAGGAGAGAACGAACGTGGCGCTGTCTCTCGATGAGGTCCGGCGGATCGCCGATCTCGCGCGGCTCCGGCTCTCGGCGGACGAGGAGCGGACGTTCGCGGTGCAGCTCTCGGCCATCCTCGACCACGTGCGCCAGCTCGAGGAGCTGGACGTCTCCGGGGTCGAGCCGATGACGCACGCCCTCGCGGCCGGCGAGGTCCCCGCGCTCCGCGAGGACGCGGTCCGCCCCGGCCTCTCGCCCGAGGAGGCGCTCGCCGGCGCGCCGGCGCGCGAGGGGACCTGCTTCAAGGTGCCGAGGATCATCGAGTGAGCGCCGCCACGACCGAGCTGACGGCGCTCTCGCTCCGGGAGGCGGGCGCCGGGATCGCCGCGCGGGCGCTCTCGTCGCGCGACCTCGTCGAGGCCGCGCTCGCGCGGATCGCCGCGACGGACGGGCGGGTCGGCGCGTTCCTCGCGGTCACCGCCGACCGGGCGCGGGCGGCCGCGGCGCAGGCGGACCAGCGCGCCGCGAGGGGCGAGCGGCGCTCCGAGCTCGACGGGGTCCCGGTCGCGGTGAAGGACCTCTTCGCGACGAAGGGCGTCCCGACGACCGCCGGGTCCCGCATCCTCGACGGCTGGCGTCCCCCCTTCGACGCCACCGTGGTCGAGCGGCTCGAGCAGGCCGGCGCGGTCGTGGTCGGCAAGCTCAACATGGACGAGTTCGCGATGGGCTCGTCGAACGAGAACAGCGCGTACCGCCCCTGCGCGAACCCGTACGACCTCACCCGCACCCCGGGCGGCAGCTCGGGCGGGAGCGCGGCGGCGGTCGCGGCGCGGCAGGTCCACGGCTCGCTCGGCACCGACACGGGCGGGTCGATCCGGCTGCCCGCGTCCTTCTGCGGCGTCGTCGGGGTGAAGCCGACCTACGGCCGGGTCTCCCGGTACGGCGTCGTCGCGTTCGCCTCGTCGCTCGACCAGGTCGGACCGCTCGCGCGGACGGTCGAGGACGCGGCGCTGCTGCTCGGGAAGATCGCGGGCCACGACCCGCGCGACATGACCTCGTCCGCCCGCCCGGTGGACGACTACCTCGGGGCGCTCGAGGACGGCGCGCGCGGGCTGCGGATCGGCGTTCCGCGCGAGTGGTTCCAGGGCGGCGTCGACCCCGGGGTCGAGCGCTCGGTGCGCGCGGCGCTCTCCGCCTACGAGCGGCTCGGCGCGAAGCTCGTCGAGATCTCGCTCCCCCACACGAAGTACGGCATCGCCGCGTACTACGTGATCGCCCCCGCGGAGGCGTCGTCGAACCTCGCCCGCTACGACGGCGTGCGGTTCGGGCTGCGCGTCGACGCGAAGGGGCTCCGCGACATGTACGCGGAGACGCGCGAGCGCGGGTTCGGCGCGGAGCCGAAGCGGCGCATCATGCTCGGGACGTACGCGCTCTCGGCCGGGTACTACGACGCCTACTACCTGCGCGCGCAGAAGGTCCGGACCCTCGTGCGGCGCGACTTCGACGAGGCGTTCCGCAGCTGCGACGTCGTCGCCGGGCCGGTCGCGCCGACCGTCGCGTTCCCGCTCGGCGCGCGCACCCAGGATCCGCTCCAGATGTACCTCGCGGACGTCTTCACCATCACCTGCAACCTCGCCGCGCTCCCGGGGCTCTCCGTCCCCTGCGGGCGGCACGCGGAGAGCGGGATGCCGGTCGGGCTGCAGCTCGTCGGCCGGTCGTTCGACGAGGCGACGCTGCTCCGCGCCGCGCGCGCGCTCGAGCGGGAGGTCGGCGTGCTCCCGCCCCCGGCGCTGGCGGAGGGGGGCCCCTAGATGCCGGTCTCCGACTTCCAGGCGGTCATCGGGCTCGAGGTCCACGCCCAGCTGCTCACGCGCTCGAAGATCTTCTGCGGCTGCTCGACCGAGTTCGGGGGCGAGCCGAACACCCACGTGTGCCCGGTGTGCCTCGGGTTCCCCGGGGTCCTGCCCTCGCTCAACGCGAGGGTCGTCGAGATGGCGGTCCAGACCGGGGTCGCGCTCGGCTCCCGCCCGCGGGAGCGCAGCATCTTCGCGCGAAAGAACTACTTCTACCCGGACCTGCCGAAGGGCTACCAGACGTCCCAGTACGAGCTGCCGATCTGCGAGGGCGGCGTCGTCGAGATCACGGTGGGCGGCGAGGAGCGGCGCATCCGGCTCACCCGGATCCACATGGAGGAGGACGCCGGCAAGAACCTCCACGACGTCTCCGGCGACGGGTCGTCGGGCGTCGACCTGAACCGGGCCGGCGTGCCGCTCCTCGAGATCGTCTCCGAGCCCGACCTCCGCTCGGTGGACGAGGCGATCGAGTACCTCAAGGCGCTGCGCGCGATCCTCATGTACCTCGGCGTGAACGACGGGAACCTGCAGGAGGGCTCGTTCCGCTGCGACGCGAACGTGTCGGTCATGCCGAAGGGCGCCGAGAAGTACGGCACGCGCTGCGAGATCAAGAACATGAACTCGTTCCGCTTCCTGCGCGCCGCGATCGACTACGAGGTCCGCCGCCAGGTCGAGCTCGTCGAGGACGGCGGGCGCGTGGTGCAGGAGACCCGGCTCTTCGACCCCGACCGCGGCGAGACGCGGCCGATGCGCTCCAAGGAGGAGGCGCACGACTACCGCTACTTCCCGGAGCCGGACCTGCCCCCGGTGGTCGTGACGCCGGCGCTGGTCGAGCGGGTCCGCCGGGAGCTGCCCGAGCTGCCCCGCGCCCGCGCCGCGCGCTACCAGCGCGACCTCGGCCTCTCCGCCTACGACGCGGGGCTCCTCGTCTCGGAGCGGGCGGTGGCCGAGTTCTTCGACGCGACCCTCGACGCGCTCGGCCGCGGCCCGGAGACGGCGAAGAAGGTCGCGAACTGGATGAACGGCGAGGTCGCGCGGCTCGCGAACGAGCGCGGCGAGGCCCCCGCCGCCTGGAAGCTCACGCCCGCGCGGCTCGCGGCGATCCTGAGGCTCCTCGAGAGCCAGGCGATCGGCGGGCCCGGCGCGAAGCAGGTCCTCGAGGAGGTGTTCGCGACCGGCGCCGAGCCCGACGAGGTGGTGCGCGCGAAGGGGCTCGCGCAGGTCTCCGACGCGGGCGCGATCGAGGCGGCGGTGGACCAGGTGCTCGCCGCGAGCGCCGCCGAGGTCGAGCGGTACCGCGCCGGGAACAAGAAGCTCATGGGCTTCTTCGTCGGGCAGGTGATGAAGGCGATGAAGGGCAAGGGCAACCCCGGCGTGGTGAACGCGCTGCTCAGGCAGAAGCTCGGGGACTGAGGGGCCGCGGATGGCGCGATGGGCCGGATGGGGAGCGGGACCGGCCGGCGCGGGCGCGTCGGGCGGACCGAGCCGCGTCTTCCTCCTCGTCGCGCTCGTCGGGGCCGTGGTCGTCGCGGCGCTGCTCGCGCGCGACGGGCGATACCCCGCCGGCGCGATCGCGGCGGTGGCGGCGATCTACTTCGCCCTGCGGCTGTTCGCGGGGCTCGGGAGGGCGTCCTGAAAGACCGCGAGCCGCTCCGGCCGGTGCTCTACGACGTGTCGAAGGACGCGGTCCGCCTGCTCGATCAGCGGCGCCTCCCGGCCGAGGAGGTCTGGCTCGAGCTGACCACCTCGGCGGAGGTCGCGCTCGCGATCAAGGACCTCACCGTGCGGGGCGCGCCCGCGATCGGCGTGGCGGCCGCCTACGCGCTCGCCGCCGACGCGCGGCGCGGCGCGGACGTGACCGAGCTCCGCGCGGCGGCGGACCGGCTCGCGCACGCGCGGCCGACCGCGGTGAACCTGGCCTGGGCCGTCCGCCGCATGGCCCACCGGTTCGGGCTCGGCGCGGACGTGCTCCTCGCCGAGGCCCACGCGATCCGCGACGAGGACGAGGCGGCCTGCCGCCGCATCGGCGCGCTCGGCGCGCCCCTCCTGCCGCCCGGCGCGCGCGTCCTCACGCACTGCAACGCGGGCGCGCTCGCGACCGCCGGGTACGGGACCGCGCTCGGAGTCGTCCGGGCCGCGTTCGAGGGCGGCAACCGCGTCTCCGTGTTCGCCGACGAGACCCGGCCCTTCCTGCAGGGCGCGCGGCTCACGGCGTGGGAGCTGCACCGCGACGGGATCCCGGTCACCGTCCTCACCGACGGGATGGCGGGCTGGCTCATGGCGCGCGGCGAGATCGGCTGCGTGATCGTCGGCGCGGACCGGATCGCCGCGAACGGGGACGTCGCCAACAAGATCGGCACCTACGGGCTGGCGGTGCTCGCGGCGCACCACCACCTGCCGTTCTACGTCGCCGCGCCGTGGAGCACGGTCGACCTCGCGACCCCGGACGGCGCCGGGATCCCGATCGAGGAGCGGCCCTCCGACGAGGTCCTCACGATGGCTGGCCACCGGATCGCTCCGCTCGGCGTGCCGGCGCGCTACCCGGCCTTCGACGTCACGCCGGGGGAGCTCGTGAGCGCGATCGTGACCGAGCGCGGCGTCGTGCGCCGGCCGTACGGCGAAGGGCTGCGGGCGCTCGCGGGCTGAGCGCACGTCGGGAGTCCGCGCACACGGTGGGTGAGGGTCACCGGGGGGTGGGCTCGCGCGCCTGAAGTATCATCGCGGCATGGGAATGGGCTCGACCCGCGTCTTCGGGAACGCCGGGAGCGCGGTCGAGGTCGTCGGGCTGCGCCGGCGCCCGGCCCGCGACCTCTACCACTGGCTCGTCACCGGTCCCTGGACCCGGCTCCTCGTCGTGTACGCGCTCGTCTACTTCGGGACGGGGGCGCTGTTCGGGGTCGCGCGGCTCCTCCTCGCCGCGCGGCTGCCCGCGGGCGGCCCGCTCCTCCCGGCGCTCGCCGCGGCGCTCGAGGCGCCGGCGCCGGCGGGGCCGCCGCTCTCCGCGCGCGCGCTCGCGGCGACCGCCCTCGGCGCGGTGGACGGGTTCGTCCGCTGGGCCGAGCTCGTCATCGCCTCCGGGATCGTGCTCGCCAAGTTCTCGCTCGTGCGCGCGCGCGTCCTCTTCTCCGACGTGGCGGTGGTCGCGCCGCACGCGGGCGGCGAGGCGCTCATGTTCCGGATGGCGAACGAGCGCGCGACGCACATCGTGGACGCGAAGGTCTCGGTGATGCTCGTGCGGAACGAGCAGCACGACGGCGAGGTCGTCCGGCGCGCGCACGACCTCGCCCTCGTCCGCGGCGGCTCCGCGCTCTTCTCGCACGCGTGGACGGCGGTCCACGTCGTCGGCCCGGACAGCCCGCTCGCCGGCGAGACCGCGGGCTCGCTCGAGGGGAGCGAGGCGGAGATCATCGTGAACATCTCGGGCTTCGACGAGGGGCTCGTGAAGACGGTGCACGCGGGCCACGTCTACCCGGCGAGCCGCATCCGCTGGAACGCCCGCTTCCGCGAGATCGTGAAGCTCCGCGAGGACGGGCGGCGGATCATCGACTACCGGAAGTTCCACCGGACCGTGCCGGTCGAGGAGCGCGACGCCGGCGTGACTCCGGGGCGCAGGGCGCGCCAGGGGCGGTGAGCGTCCGGGCCGCCCGTCCCCAGCGGGGAGCCCGGAGGGTCCCCGCGACGTCCCGGGCGAGGTCCCCCGCGCGGCGGCGCGCCGTCCCGGTTACCATCGACCCATGGCTCCACGCCCCTGCGCCGCCTGCGGACGACCGCTCGGCTCGAACGCCGAATGCGTCTCGTGCCGCGACGCCGCCGCGCGGGACCTCGCCCGCGAGGCCGCCGACATCACGCCCGCCTCCGTCCCGGCGCACGCCGAGTCGGCCCGGCGGTTCCTCGACCGCCCGCCGTGGTGGGCGCGCCGGACCCCCGGCGCGCTGCGCGCGAAGCTCCGCCTCCTCTGGATGGTGCTGCGCGACTACGCGAACGGGAGCTACCGCAAGCTGCCGTGGAAGGCGGTCGCGGCGCTCGCCGCGGCGGTCGTCTACGTCCTCTCGCCGTTCGACCTCGTCCCCGACCTCCTCGGACCGCTCGGGTTCACGGACGACCTCGTGGTCGTCGCGCTCACGTGGGGGCTCGTGAAGCAGCAGCTGCGCGACTACTGCGCCTGGAAGGGGCTCAGCCCCGCGCACTTCGGGCTGTGAGCGCGCCGGGCACACCGCGGCGCCTCCCGAGCGCGTTCGGCCGCGGGAGCGTCGTCGCGATCGGGCTCCGGCCACGGCCGCTCTCGGACCTCTACCACTTCCTCCTCACCTCCCGGTGGTGGCAGCTCCTGCTCCTCATCGCGGCGGGGTACGTGGCGGTGAACGCGCTCTTCGCCGCCGCCTACCTCGCCCTCGGCGACGTCATCGAGCACGCGCGCCCGGGGAGCTTCGCCGACGCCTTCTTCTTCAGCGTGCAGACCATGGCGACGGTGGGGTACGGAAACTTCTGGCCGCGGACCACCGGCGCGAACGTCCTCGCGACCACCGAGATGATCGTGGGGGGAATGGGGCTCGCGCTCATGACCGGCCTCGTCTTCTCCAAGTTCGCGCGCCCGACTGCACGCGTCCGCTTCAGCGAGGTCGCTGTGGTCCGCCGCTGGGAGGGCGTCCCGTCGCTGATGTTCCGGATGGCGAACACGCGCTCGTCGCAGATCGTCGAGGCGCACGTCTCGGTGATGCTCCTGCGGACCGAGCGCACCGCGGAGGGGGACGAGGTCCGGCGGATTCACGACCTGCGTCTGCTCAGGGCGCAGTCGGCGCTGTTCGCCCTCACCTGGACCGCGATCCATCCCATCGACACGGCGAGCCCGCTCCGCGGCGCCGATCCGGCCGCGCTGACCGCGGCCGACGCGGTCGTGGTCGTCTCGTTCACGGGCTTCGACGAGAACCTCGCGAGCACCGTGCACGCCCGCCACTCCTACGACGCGGAGCACGTCCTCTTCGGCAGGCGCTTCGCCGACGTGCTCGTCGTGTCGCCCAGGGGGGAGCGAGCCATCGACCACCGCCGCTTCCACGAGACCGAGCCCGAGGCCGGCTGACGCTCCGCCGGAGCGCTCCACCTCGCCCCCGCGGAGCGGGGGCGAGGGTTTGGGGAGAGGGGCGCCTGTCACCGCGCGCGCCGCATCGTCCCCGCGAGCGAGAGGACCTCGGCGGCCGCCGCGCCCGCGGACGCGCCGTGCCACGGACGGCCGTGACCCGGGAGCACCCACTCGAACCGGAGCGCCGCGAGCCGCTCGAGCGACGCGAGCTGCGCGTCCCAGTCCCACCAGCAGACCGCGCGCGACGCGCCGAGCCGGCCCTCGGCGTCGCCCCAGAGGTGGTCGCCGGTGAACAGGTACGTCTCGTCCACCAGCAGCGCGGAGGAGCCGGCCGTGTGTCCGGGCACCGGGACGGCGACGAGCCCGCGGCCGAGCGGGACGGGGTCGTCGCCCTCGAGCCGGCGCTCCACGTCGCGGGTCCCGGCCCCGACGTCGCGCGCGTGCAGCACCCGCTCGCAGCCGAGCGCGTCGCGCCAGCGGGCGTGGTCCGCGACGTCGTCGCGATGCGTGAGGAACATGAGCCTCGCGCCGCCGAGCGCGCGGATCGACTCGAGCAGCGGCGCCGCGAACCGGGGCGAGTCCACGAGCACGTTCCCGTCCGGCCTGAGCACGAGCCACGCCGCCGCGCCGAACGACGACTCCGCGGCGTAGCCGCAGCGGAGCACCCCGGGGGCGAACGGGGCGGGGAACCCCCGGGCCGCCGCGGCGACGCCGTCCTTCGAGGTCGAGCCGATCGCCGCGACCGGGCACGCGACGAGCGCGAGGAGCGCGCGCCGCCGCTCCTCGCCGGCGGCCGGCTGACGGACGACGAACGCGCGGTCGTCCTCGCCGCCGCCGAAGGTCGCCGGGTCGAGCGCCCGGCACGTGTCGCAGGCGATGCACGCGTCGTCGACGAACAGATCGCCGGGTGCGTTCTCCGGCGCGGCGCGGGAGCGGCGGGCCACGCGGATCCCATAAGCAAAGGGCCGCCCCGGTTCACGGGACGGCCCTTCGCGCGAGGGACGGGGGCCTCAGTGCTTCCCGTGGCCCTTGTGCTTGCCGTGGCCGTGATCGTCGTCGTAGTCGCCGCGCTTCTCGGCACGCCGCTCCGCCTTCCGCTCGGCCTTGCGCTCCTCCTTCTCGGCCTTCCAGTTCCGGTACCGGCCGGGCGGGAGCGCGACGAGGCGCCGGGGGACGTGGTTCGCCGGGACGAGCACCCAGCCGCCGCGGTGGTCGCGCGTGCGGTACCAGTACGCGTCGCGACGGGCCCAGTAGTAGCCGTCGTGGAAGAAGACCTCTTCCCGCTGCTCCGGCACGACCTGCACGCCGGGAGAGACGACGACGAGCCTCGGGAGGACGACGGGGAGCTCGACGTGGAAGCCTATGGTGGCCTGCGCTTGCACGACGGCAGGCAGGCCGATCAGGGCCACGAGGGCCAGGACGATCGTTCGCATGACCGCGAGGATCGACGGAAGGCGCCCCTCGATCAAGGGACACACCGCCCGCACGGGGACCCACCTCCGCCCACCGCCGCCGGTAACTCCCGGGATTCCTTGACAGGCCCCGCCCGCCGATCGTATATGACCGCCCTTCCGGAGGGCCGACAGGCGCGCCTGCGTGGCGCCGCCACGGCGAGGACCTCCCAGAAATTCGAGGAGAAGGCGATGTACGCGGTGATTCGGACCGGCGGCAAGCAGTACCGCGTCGCGAAGGGCGACCGGCTCAAGATCGAGAAGCTCGCCGGCGACGTCGGCGGCAAGCTCACCTTCGAGGTGCTCCTCGTCGGCGGCGAGGGCGAGGCGAAGGTCGGCAGCCCGCTCGTGGGCGGAGCGGCCGTCGAGGGCGAGATCGTCGGCCAGGCCAAGCACAAGAAGGTCATCCACTTCCGGAAGAAGAAGGAAGGCTGGACGAAGAAGCGCGGCCACCGGCAGCCGTTCACCGAGGTCGTGATCACCGAGGTCCGCGCGTAGGACCGAAGCACGGAGCGACACCATGGCTCACAAAAAAGGACAGGGCTCCTCGCGCAACGGGCGCGACTCCCCTGGGCAGCACCGCGGCGTGAAGGTCTACGGGTCGGAGAAGGTCCAGGCCGGCCGGATCCTCGTTCGCCAGTGCGGGACGCTCGTCCACCCCGGCGCGAACGTCGGGATGGGCAAGGACTTCACCCTGTTCGCGAAGGCTGACGGAACGGTGAAGTACACCCGGACTCGCGGCGATCGCCGCGTCGTCTCCATCGTCCCCGAGGCCTAGCGCCCGCGGACATGCGCACCAGGGCGCCGCGGGCCTGCCGGTCCGCGGCGTTTCTCGTTCATGAAGTTCGTCGACGAGGTCCGGATTCACGTGAAGGCCGGCGACGGCGGCGACGGCGCCGTGGCGTGGCGGCGGGAGAAGTACATCCCGCGCGGCGGCCCGGCCGGCGGCGACGGCGGGAACGGCGGCGACATCGTCCTCGTGGTCGATCCGCAGCTCTCCACCCTCCTCGACTACCGCTACGTCCGCGAGCACAAGGCGAAGAGCGGCGGGCACGGGATGGGCTCGGACATGAACGGCGTGAACGGCGCCGAGCTCGTCCTGCGCGTCCCCCCCGGCACGGTGGTGAAGGACGCGGCGACCGGCGAGGTGCTCGCCGACCTCGGCGAGGCGGGGACGCGCTTCGTCGTGGCGAAGGGCGGCCGCGGCGGGCTCGGCAACATGAACTACGCCACGTCCACGAACCAGGCGCCGCGGTACGCGCAGGACGGCACCCCCGGGGAGGAGCGCGAGCTCGTGCTCGAGCTCAAGCTCCTCGCGGACCTCGGCATCGTCGGCTACCCGAACGCGGGCAAGTCGACCCTCATCAGCCGGATCTCCCGGGCGCGCCCGAAGATCGCGGACTACCCCTTCACGACGCTCGTCCCGAACCTCGGCGTGGTCGCCTGGCGCGAGCGCAGCTTCGTCGTCGCCGACATCCCCGGGCTCATCGAGGGCGCGCACGAGGGGGCCGGCCTCGGCCACCAGTTCCTCCGCCACATCGAGCGGTGCCGCGTGCTCGTGCACCTCGTCGAGGGCTGGAACCCGGAGCCGGGGCGCTCGCCGAAGGCCGATCTCGACGCGATCGACCGCGAGCTGGCGCTCCACTCGCCCGAGCTCGCGAAGAAGCCCCAGATCGTCGCCGTCACGAAGGTGGACCTGCCCGAGGCGCGCGCCGGCGGCGAGAAGCTCGCGAAGCTGCTCGGGCGCCGCAAGAAGCCGGTGAAGGTCCACCTCGTCTCGGCGGTCACCGGCGAGGGGATGACCGAGCTCCTCGACGCGGTCGGGCAGACCCTCTTCGCGGAGGCGCGGCCCCGCGCGGCGGGGCACGGGCGCCGCCTCGGCAAGCCCCGGACCGCGAAGGCGACGGAGTAGGCCGGAGCGTCAGGCGCCGCCGGGCGGGAGGGCGGCGATCGCCGTCATCACGCGGCTCACCATCCGGTCGCAGCGCGGGGCGAGGAACTGGAACGCCTCGGGGGCCGCCTGCGCGACCGTCTCGCCGAGCGCGCGCCGGAGCATCCCGCGCGCGCGGTGGAGCCTGACCTTCACCGCGTCCTCGCGGAGCCCGAGCGCCTCCGCGGTCTCGGCGGTCGAGAGCTGCTCGACGTCCCGGAGCATGAAGACGGTGCGGTATCCGGGGGCGAGCCCGTCCACCGCGCGCTCCACCAGGCGGATCGCCTCGTGCGCGGCCGCGCGCTCTTCGGGGTTCTCCGCCCGCGGGTCCATGATGCCTCCTCCTTCGTCCTCGGTTTCGTCCAGCGCGACGAGCCGCGTCCGCTTCCGGAGCCTCCCGAGCGCCTCGTTCGCGGCGATCCGGACGATCCAGGTGGAGAAGGCGGACGCGCCCGCGTACTCGCGCAGGTGCTGGTAGGCGCTCACCCAGGCCGCCTGCATGGCGTCCTCCGCCTCGTCCTCGTCCCGCAGGATCCCCCGCGCGGTCCGGTACACCCGGCGGTCGTGCCGCCGCACGAGCACCTCGAACAGCTCCACCTCGCCCGCGAGCACCCGCCGGACGACCTCCGCGTCCTCGAGCGCCGGGGCCCTCCCGGGCGACGGTTCCTTCACGAGCTCGTTCGCATCGACCACGGCGGCCTCCTCCTGTTTCCGGGATGGATGCTCGGCGGGCGTCCGAGGTTACGGCGGGCGAGCCCGGTGTCACCTCCAGGTCCGCCCGCGCATCTCATGGGCGACGCGAAGCTCACCTCGAGCTCACCTGTAAAGGAGAAGACCATGCAGGACCACCGGAACGAGACGGCCTACTGGGCGCTGCGCCTCACCTTCGGGGTCATCCCGATCGTGGCGGGCCTCGACAAGTTCACGAACCTCCTGGCCGACTGGGAGGCGTACCTCTCCCCGCTCGCGGTGCGGATGCTGCCCGTGAGCCCCCACATCTTCATGATGGCGGTCGGGATCATCGAGATCGTCGTCGGGATCGGCGTGCTCACCGGGCACGCGCGCGTCTTCGCCTGGGTGGCCGCCGGGTGGCTCCTCGCCATCGCCGTGAACCTCCTGACGACCGGCCACTTCCTCGACGTGGCGGCGCGCGACGTGGCGCTCGCGGTGTCGGCGTTCGCCCTCGCGCAGCTCGCCCCGGCCCACGAGCCGGCGACCGCCCGGCGGCCCCACGCGGAGGCCGAAGCGCGGGCGCACGCCTGACGCGCGCCCCTCTCCCCGACCCCTCGCCCGCCGGCGCCGCCGGGGGCGAGGGAGGATCCAGCCCCGCCGGGAGAGGCTCGCCCGTCCGCCGATGACTCGCGGCCGCGGACGTGTTTTCCTGCCCGGCCATGAAGGGACCCCTCGAGTCGGCGGTGTACCTCGTCCCCGAGCGCAAGGCGCGCATCGACGAGGTCGTCGCGAACCGGACCCGGACGCTCACCGTGGTGATGGAGGCGTTCTGCGACCCGCAGAACGTGAACGCGGTGCTCCGCACCTGCGACGCGTTCGGGATCCAGGAGCTGCACGCGGTCGAGGGGCCGATGAAGCGGTTCGACCGCAACAAGAAGATCTCGCAGAACGCGGACAAGTGGCTCGACGTCCACCGCTGGCGCTCGACGGCCGAGTGCCTCGCCAAGCTGAAGGCCGACGGGTTCGCGATCTACGTGACGCACCTCGACCCCGGGACGCGCGCGCTCGGGGACCTGTCCTTCGCCGGGAAGGTGGCGCTCGTGTTCGGCAGCGAGAGCCGCGGGGTCTCCGCGGACGCGGTGGCCCTCGCCGACGCGACCTTCGCGATCCCGATGCGCGGCTTCGTCCAGTCGTTCAACGTGTCGGTCGCCGCGGCGATCACGCTCGCGAAGGCGGTCGAGCGCCGCGAGGTCGAGCGCGGCCGGCACGGCGACCTCCCCGACGCGGAGGCGGCGGCGCTGCGCGAGCGCTTCTACGTGCTCGCGGTGAAGCAGCGGACCCGGATCGCCAAGGCCGAGGCGGTCGCCCTGCGGCGCGCCCGCCGGGCGTAGCGCGTCGCCCCGCCCGATGCCTCCACCCGGCTCGCGCCCCGCCCGCTTGACTTATCGGCATGAAGCATATATGCATGATGCAGCGAAGGGTGGATCACGGAGGCTGCGATGGCGACCCGGCGGACCCCCAGGAGCGGCGGCGAAGGCGCGGAGGCGCGGTTCCTCTCGCGATACGACGCGTCGCGGTTCCCGCGGCCGTCGCTGGCGGTGGACGTCGCCCTGGTCTCGGTCGGCGCCGGCGCGCTCCGGACGGTGGTCGTCCGCCGGGCCGCGCACCCCGCCCTCGGAAGGTGGGCGCTCCCCGGCGGCTTCGTCGGGATCGACGAGGGGCTCGAGGCCGCCGCCGCCCGGGTCCTCGAGGCGAAGACCGGCCTCTCCGGCGTGTTCCTCGAGCAGCTCTACACGTTCGGCGAGCCCGGGCGCGATCCGCGGACCCGGGTGGTGACCGTCGCGTACTACGCGCTGGTGGACGCGGACCGGCTCGAGGCCGCCGCCGCGGCGGACGTCGCGCGGGCGCGGATCACGGTGCCGTGGGAGGGCGAGACGGGCGGGTCGGTCGAGCTCGTCGCGGAGGACGGCGCGCCGCTCCCGCTCGCCTTCGACCACGCCGACATCCTCGGGATGGCGGTGAAGCGGCTGCGCGGGAAGCTCGACTACTCGCCGATCGGGTTCCAGCTGCTGCCGCCGGCCTTCACCCTGCTCGACCTGCAGCGGGTGCACGAGACCGTGCTCGGGCGCCCCGTCAACAAGGACTCCTTCCGGCGCCGGATGCTCGCCTCGGGACAGCTCGAGGCGACCGGCCGGAGCCAGAAGGACGTGGACCACCGGCCGGCCGAGCTCTACCGGTTCGCGCGCAGGTCGGCGGTCTGAGGCGGCGGCCCCCGCGGCCGCGGAGAGGAGGAGGTCATGGCGGAGATCACCCGGTTCGGCTTCGCGCGGCACCTCAGGTCCGACGCGAGCGCCTACGTGCTCCAGTGGCGGCGTTCCCTGCTCCGGCGCGAGGGGCGCGGCCTGTCGTTCTTCTTCCTGCCGCACGCCGCCTCCATCGCGGAGATCCCGGCGGACGACCGGGAGATGCCGCTCGTGTTCCACGGGCGCTCCCTGGACTTCCAGGACGTGACCGCCCAGGGCGTCCTCACCTACCGGGTCGCCGATCCGAGGACCCTCGCGTCGCGCGTCGACTTCACGGTGGACCTCGCGAGCGGCAGCTACCGCCGCGAGCCGCTCGAGAAGCTGGCGCTCCTGTTCGCGCAGCTCGCGGAGCAGCACGCGTCCGGCTGGATCGCGCGGACGCCGCTCCGCGGGGTGCTCGCCGACGGCCCCGCCGCGATCCGGGCCGCCATCGTGGCTGGCCTCGCGGCCGACGCGACCCTCCCGGGCATGGGGCTCGAGGTCGTCTCGGTGCGCGTCTCGTCGGTGCGGCCGACCCCGGACCTCGCGAAGGCGCTCGAGGCGCCCACCCGGGAGAGCATCCAGCAGGTCGCGGACGAGGCGGCCTTCTCGCGGCGCGCCCTCGCGGTCGAGAAGGAGCGGGCCATCCAGGAGAACGAGCTGAAGAACCGGATCGAGCTCGCGCGCCGGCAGGAGGAGCTGATCGTCCAGCAGGGGAAGAACGCCCGCAGCCAGGCCGGGGAGGAGGCGGAGGCGGAGCGGATCGCCTCGGACGCGAAGGCGGCGCGCGGGCGGGTCGAGGCGGAGTCCGCGGCGCACCAGGTCCGCGCGGCCGGCGAGGCGGAGGCGTTCCGGACCCGCGTGCAGGGCGAGGCCGACGCGGCGGCGCTCGAGCTCGCCGAGAAGGTGAGGGTCACCTCCGAGCGCGGGCGGATGGACGCGGTGCGCGACGTCCCGCCCGCGGTCCTCCTCGGGCTCGCCGCGCAGGCGGTGGCGGGCAAGCTCGAGCGGATCGAACGGGTGAACCTCGGCGACGCGTCGCTCGGCCCCGCGCTCGAGCGGTTCCTCGACGCGAGCGCGAAGCGCGTCGGAGGGGACTGACATGGCCGCGCCGGCGCCGCGCGCGGTGGTCGTGACGCGGGCGAGCGAGCTCGACGCGCTCGTCGCCCGTCACGGCACCCGCGCGCAGGCGCGGTTCTTCCTCGAGGGACGCGGCCAGGACCTCGCCGAGCTCGAGCGGCGCCACGGGCTGCGTGACGCGGCGCTGGTCGAGGTCTCGCGCGCGATCCCGATCTCGTGGCGCCGCGTCCGGCTCGACCGAGGCGACCTCGCCCGGTTCGTCTTCGAGCCGGAGGACCTGGTGGTGGCGGTCGGGCAGGACGGGCTCGTCGCGAACGCGGCGAAGTACCTGCGCGGGCAGCTCGTGCTCGGCGTCAACCCGGACCCGGCGAGCTACGACGGCGTCCTCGTGCCCCACCGCCCGGAGCGCGCGCGGCAGATGCTCGCCGCGATGGCGGCCGGGCGCGCGGAGGTCGAGGAGCGGGTCCTTGCCGCCGCGTCGCTGGACGACGGGCAGCGCCTGCTCGCGCTGAACGAGATCTTCGCGGGGCACCGGTCGCACCAGTCCGCGCGGTACCTGCTCCGGCACGCCGGACACGAGGAGCACCAGTCGTCGTCGGGGGTCCTCGTGACCACCGGCACCGGCGCGACCGGGTGGGCCCGCTCGGTGAACGGTGAGCGCCGGCGGCCGCTCGACCTCCCCGGGCCCGCCGACGCGGCCCTGGCCTTCTTCGTGCGAGAGCCGTTCCCGAGCGTCTCCACCGGCACGAGCCTCGATGGCGCCCGGCTCTCCGCCGTCGACCCGCTCGAGATCGTCTCCGAGATGAACGACGGCGGGGTCCTCTTCGCCGACGGCATCGAGGACGACCGGATCGAGTTCCCGTTCGGCGCGCGCGCTCGCTTCGAGATCGCCCCCGACCGGCTCCGGCTGGTCCGCGGCACCTGACGGCAGCCCGCGGCCCGGCGCCTCGGGACGCCTCGGGGGGTCAGGCGAGCGGCGCGCAGCCCTCCCAGAACGCGGCGAGGTCGGGCGGGAGGGGCGCCTCGAGCGCGAGCCGCTCGCCGGTGCGGGGGTGGGGGAGCTCGAGCCGCCACGCGTGGAGCGCCTGCCGCGGGATCCTGAGCAGCGCCCGATCGCCGTCGGTCATCTCGTGCCGCGTGAAGCGGTCGAAGATCCCTTCGTCCGCGCCGTAGATCTTGTCGCCCACGAGCGGCAGCCCGGCGTGGTGGAGGTGGGCCCGGATCTGGTGCTGCCGGCCGGTGCGCGGCCGGCACGCGAGCAGCGCCACCGGCGCGCCGTCCGCGGCGGCCCGCTGCTCGAGCACCTCGAAGTCGGTGATCGACGGCGCCCCCGCCGGCCAGACGTGCATGCGGACGCGCACGGTCGAGGCGAGGGTGAGCGCGAGGGGCGCGTCCACCGTGAACCGCCGCTCCGACGGCCGCCCCGTGGCGAGGGCGAGGTAGGTCTTCGTCACCGCGCCGTCGGCGAACGCGCGCTTCAGCTTCTTCGTCCACTCCGGGGCCGAGCCGCAGGCGAGGAGGCCCGACGTCTCGCGGTCGAGCCGGTGCGCGGGGTCGATCTTCCGGTCCGGGAAGCGCAGCCGGGCCGCCGACGTGAAGGTGTTCGCGGAGTAGCGCGCGGTCGGGTGGACCGGGAGCCCCGCGGGCTTGTCCACCACCAGGAGCGCGCCGTCGTCGTGCACGATCCCGAAGTCGAGCGGCGCCTCCGGCTCGGGCTCGGCGTTCCGCAGGAGCGTGAAGGTGAGCCCCGCGACCACGCGGGCCGAGGGCTTCAGCCGGCGGCGCCCGTCCTCGCACTCGAGCCGGTGCTCGATGAGGAACTGGATCCGCTCGCGCGAGAGGCGCTGGATCTTCTCCTGGAGGTAGCGGTCGAGCCGCCAGCCGGCGTAGTTCGGCTCGACGGTGAACCGCACCCGGACCACGTGCGTCACCGGCCGAACATAGCACCGGGAGCCGTCGCGCTCCCGCCGCGCCCCGGCGGCCGGCCGCTCGCCGGGCGAGCGAGGCGAGCGCCCGCGCCGCGCGGCCGCGCGGGCGGAGGAAAATTCGCGAGCGTTCCCGGCCGCTCCGGATTCGGCGGTTGACGCGATCGATCACACCGCGTAGTTTGGCGTCCCGGTTTGAGACGAGTTTCCGTCATCATTCCGGCCCGCTACGGCGCTCAGCGGTTTCCCGGTAAGCCCCTCGCCGATCTCGCGGGTAGACCCATCATCGCGCATGTCGTGGAACGCGCGCTCCGCGCGCGCGGAGTGGACGTCGTCGCGGTCGCGACGGACGACGATCGCATCGCGCGGGCGGCGGCGCAGGCTGGGGCGGAGGCGATCGTGACGGGCGCAGCGCCGACCGGGACCGACCGCGTCGCGGAGGCCGCGCGCCGCCTGCGCCCCGCGCCGGACCTCGTCGTGAACCTCCAGGGCGACGAGCCGCTCATCGAGCCGGAGGCCATCGAGGCGCTCCTCGCCGCGATGGAGCCCGGCGTCGTCATGGGCACCCTCGCCCGGCCGCTCGCCGACGGCGAGCTCGCCCGGCCCCAGGTCGTGAAGGTCGTGACGGACCTCCGCGGCGACGCGCTCTACTTCTCGCGCGCGGCCATCCCGCACCGGCGCGCCGGCGGCGACAGCCCGCTCGCGCGCGCCCACGTGGGCATCTACGCGTTCACCGGCGCGTTCCTCCAGGAGTTCGCCTCGCTGCCGCCGGGGCGGCTCGAGGTCGAGGAGTCGCTCGAGCAGCTCCGCGCGCTCGAGCACGGGCACCGGATCCGGGTCGCCGACACGCGCTACGCGGGGTTCGGCATCGACACGCCGGAGGACCTCGAGCGCGCTCGGGCGATCCTCGCGGCACAGCGCAGCTAGGCGAAGGGGGACGGTCCTATGGTGAAGCGCGGAAAGAAGACGAAGTACATGTTCGTCACCGGGGGCGTGGTGAGCTCGCTCGGCAAGGGGCTCGCGGCGGCGTCCATCGGCGCGCTGCTCGAGAACCGCGGCCTCGAGGTCTCGCACCTCAAGCTCGACCCGTACATCAACGTGGACCCGGGCACGATGAGCCCGTTCCAGCACGGCGAGGTGTACGTCACCGACGACGGCGCCGAGACCGACCTCGACCTCGGGCACTACGAGCGCTTCACCAGCGCCAAGATGACCCGGAAGAACAACTTCACGACCGGGCGCATCTACCAGACCGTCATCCAGCGCGAGCGGCGCGGCGAGTACCTCGGCAAGACCGTGCAGGTCATCCCGCACATCACCGACGAGATCAAGGCGGTGATCCGCGAGGCCGCCGGCGGCGCCGACATCCTCATCGTCGAGGTCGGCGGCACCGTCGGCGACATCGAGTCGCTCCCCTTCCTCGAGGCGATCCGGCAGATGAAGTACGACGTGGGCGAGGAGAACGCGCTCTACGTCCACCTGACGCTCGTCCCGTACATCGCGGCGGCGGGCGAGCTCAAGACCAAGCCGACCCAGCACTCCGTGAAGGAGCTGCGCGAGATCGGCATCCAGCCGGACATCCTCCTCTGCCGCGCCGACCGCGAGATCTCGCGGGAGATGAAGGACAAGATCGCGCTCTTCTGCAACGTCGACCCGCGCGGCGGTGTTCACCGCCAAGGACGTCCCCTCCATCTACGAGCTGCCGCTCGCGTTCCACGGCCGAGGGGCTCGACGACAAGCTCGCCGAGCTGCTCAACATCTGGAGCCGCGCGCCGCGCCTCGAGCGCTGGGAGGCGGTCGTCGAGAAGGTGAAGGCCCCGAAGCTCGGCGAGGTCCGCATCGGGATCGTCGGCAAGTACGTCGAGCTGCACGAGAGCTACAAGAGCCTGAACGAGGCGCTCACCCACGGCGCGATCGCGACCGACGTGCGCGTCCGCCTGGTCTTCATCGAATCGACGAAGCTCGAGGAGGGGGACCTCTCCGAGCTCGACCAGGTGGACGGGATCCTGGTGCCGGGCGGGTTCGGCGTGCGCGGCACGGAGGGGAAGATCCTCGCCGTCCGCTGGGCCCGCGAGAAGAAGGTCCCGTTCTTCGGGATCTGCCTCGGGCTCCAGATGGCCGTGATCGAGTTCGGTCGGTCGGTGCTCGGGCTCGACCGCGCGAACTCGCTCGAGTTCGACGAGAAGACGCCGCACCCGGTGGTCACCCTGATGGAGGGGCAGAAGGGGCTCGCCGAGAAGGGCGGCACGATGCGGCTCGGCAGCTACCCGTGCGCGCTCAAGGAGGGGACGAAGGCCCGCGAGCTCTACGGGACGGACCTCGTGAACGAGCGCCACCGCCACCGCTTCGAGTTCAACAACGACTACCGCGCGCAGTACGAGGGGGCGGGGATGGTGTTCTCGGGGGTGAACCCCGACCTGAACCTCGTCGAGATGATCGAGCTGAACAACCACCCGCACTTCGTGGGCTGCCAGTTCCACCCCGAGTTCAAGTCGAAGCCGTTCGCGGCCCACCCGCTCTTCGCCGGGTTCGTGGCGGCGGCGCGGGAGCACCGCGACCAGGCGCGCCGCTCCGGCGCGGCGGTCACGAAGCTGCCGGTCGGGAAGAACGTGTAGGGCGTCGCCGGAAGGAAGGCACACGTTGGGAACGGTTCTCGCCCGGATCGCCGGGCACGAGGTGGGCGACGGGAGGAAGCTCCTCCTCGTCGCCGGACCGTGCGTCATGGAGTCCGAGGCGCACGCCCTCGCCCACGCGCGCAAGGTGAAGGCGCTCGCCGCGAAGCACGGGCTCCCCGTCGTCTTCAAGGCGTCGTTCGACAAGGCGAACCGCTCCTCCGGCAAGAGCTTCCGCGGCCCGGGGCTCGAGCAGGGGCTCGCCGCGTTCGAGGCGGTGAAGCGCGAGACCGGGCTCCCCTGCACGACCGACGTGCACGAGCCCTGGCAGGCGGAGCCGGCGGGGCGGGTCGTGGACCTCCTTCAGGTGCCGGCGTTCCTGTGCCGGCAGACGGACCTCGTCATCGCCTGCGCGCGCCACGGCAAGAGCGTCTCGGTGAAGAAGGGCCAGTTCCTCGCGCCGCGCGAGATGCGCCACGCCGTCGCGAAGTGCCGCGAGGCCGGGAACGAGAACGTGATGCTCATCGAGCGCGGCGCCGCGTTCGGCTACGGCAACCTGGTGGTCGACATGCGCGGGCTCGTCATCATGCGCGAGCTCGGCGTGCCGGTGTGCCTCGACGCGACCCACTCCGTCCAGCTCCCCGGCGGCGCCGGCGACGTGACCGGCGGCGAGCGCCAGTTCGTGGCGCCGCTCGCGCGGGCGGCCGCGGCGGTCGGGATCGACGCCCTGTTCATGGAGATCCACGAGGACCCCGCCACCGCGAAGTCCGACGGTCCGAACTCGCTCGACTTCGACATGGCGGACCGGATCCTCGCCCAGGTCCTCGCGGTCCGCCGCGGGCTGGGACAGCCGTGAGCCGGCGGGCCGCGCCGCGGGCGGCTCGCGGCGGGGTCGCCGCGGCCTCGCGCGCGCGCATCTCCGCCCAGGCGCTCGTCGCCCGCGCCGCGCGGATCCGCCTCGTCCTCCTCGACGTGGACGGCGTCCTGACCGACGGCCGGCTCTACTACGGCGCGGACGGCGAGGCGCTCAAGGCCTTCGACGTGAAGGACGGGCACGGCATCGTGCTCCTCCGCGACCACGTGGACTTCGGCGTCGTCTCGGGGCGGCCGGGCAAGGCCTCCGAGGTGCGGCTGCGCGAGCTGCGGGTGAAGCACCTCGTGTTCGGCGAGCGCGACAAGCTCGCGGGGTACGCGCGGCTCGCGCACCTCGGCGTCCCCGACGAGGAGGTCGCCTACATGGGCGACGACGTCAACGACGTGCCGCTGCTGCGCCGCGTCGGGCTCGCCGCCTGCCCCGCCGACGCGCTCCCCGAGGTCCGCGAGGTCGTCCACTTCGTCGCCCGGGCGCCGGGCGGGCGAGGCGCGGTCCGGGAGCTCTGCGACCTCCTGCTGCGCGCCAGGGGCCTCGCCCCGAAGTGATGCGGCGTCGCGCCGCGGGCGCGCTCCGGCGATCGGAGCTGGGGCCGGGGCTGCCGGGCCTCGCCCGGGGGTGGTAACTTCCCCGCGCGAATGGCAGTTCCGCTGCACAAGCGCATCAAGCGGCACGTCCGGTCGGCGCTGATCGTCGCGACGGTGAAGGTCATCCGCCTGCTGCCCGCTCCGGGTGGCGCTCGCGCTCGCGACCGCGGTCGGCAGCGCCGCCTGGCGGCTCGCCCCCGCCACCCGCCGCCAGATGCTCGCGCACCTCGCGGTCGCCTTCCCGGAGAAGCCGCCCGCCGAGCGCGAGGCCATCGCGCGGGCCTCGCTCGTCCACCTCGCGTGGCTCACCGCGGAGGTCATCACGGTCCCGCGCTGGCGCTCCCGGCTCGACGACTACGTCCACCTCTCGCCCGAGACGGTCGAGGTGTTCCGGCGGGCGCTCGCCGGCGGCCGCGGCCTCGTCTACGTGGCCGGCCACGTCGGCAACTGGGAGCTCATGGCGCAGCGGGTCCCGCGCCTCGGCCCCTGGCCGGCCGCGACCATCGCCAAGGCGACCATCCACCCGAGCCTGAACGTCGTCATCGAGCGCGCCCGCGCGGAGGGCGGGGTCGAGACGCTCTGGCGCGAGGACCCGGCGACCGCGCGCGCCATGCTCCGCTGCTTCAAGCAGAACAAGATCCTGGGGATCCTGATCGACCAGGACACGAACGTGCAGGGCGTGTTCGTCCCGTTCTTCGGGCGGCTCGCGTACACCCCCAGGGCGGCGGCGGACCTGGCCCTGCGCTTCCGCGCGCCCGTGATCGTCGGGACCTGCCGCCGCCGGGGCCCGCGCCCCGGGGACGGGCACGAGGTGACCGCCGTCGAGGTGCCGTACGACGCCGACGCCCCGGACCGTGAGCAGGAGGCGATCCGCCTCACGGCCGCCTGCACGGCCGTCCTCGAGGAGGCGATCCGCCGGAATCCCACCGAGTGGGTCTGGATGCACGAGCGCTGGAAGAGGACCCCGGCGCCGACGCCCGAGGCCTCGCCTCCGCCCCAAGCAAAGCCGGTGCCGAAAAGCGTTGAGCTTTCCGGCCGCTAGAAAGTCAAGCCTCAAAGCAAGGTCTGTGCCCGTCGATCGCGGGCGGCAAGAGTGCTATGTTTCAGCGCCTTTGCATGAGGACCTTCGCTCACCTGCTCGCTGCCGCCGCCCTCCTGACCACCGCCGCCGCCTGCGGGGGCGGGGCGCCTTCCGAGGCACAGGCGGTCCCGCCCGAGCTGAAGCTCGAGGCCGTCCGGTTCCGCGTCTACCGGGCCGACGCCCTCCGCGCGTTCGGCACGGCCGACACGGCCTCCCTCCGGCGCGACTCGTCGCAGCTCCGGGCGAACCGGGTCGAGGCGACGCTTCCCCGCGACGGCACGCCGGTCCTCATCACGGCGCCGACCGGCGAGGGGTCGCTGCTCTCCCGGACCTTCGACGCCGCCGGGGGCGTCGTGGTCGCGCGGGGGGACGACGCGGCGCGGACGGAGCGGGCGCGGTACGAGCCCGACGACGGCGAGGGCCTCGTCCGCGGGGACGACCCGGTCGTCGTGTCCGGGCGCGGCTACCGCCTCACCGGCGTGGGGTTCACCCTCGACCCGGCCGAGGGCACGATCGTGGTCCGGGGCGGGGCGCGGCTGGTCGCCGGCCTCCGAGGTGCTGCCCGGTGACGGGCGCGCTGCTGCTCGCGGCGCTGGCCGCGCTCGCCGCCCCGAAGGCGGAGGCGGCGAAGAGCCGCGCGCCGGTCCGCGTCGACGCGGAGGAGGTCCAGTACGCGTTCCAGAAGCGCGAGGTGACCTTCAGCGGGAAGCGGCCGGTCACGCTCACGCGCGACGACGCGACGCTGACCTGCCGCCGGATCGTGGCCCACACCGACGACGCCGGGCAGATCGTCTCCGCCTCGTGCACGGGCGACGTCCGCTTCGCCCGAGGGGTCCGCGTCGTCACCTGCGAGCACGCCACCTTCGACAACGCCGCCGAGCAGGTCGTCTGCGAGGGGAACCCCGTCCTCAGGGACGCCGGCTCCGAGGCCCGCGGGACCCGGCTCGTCTACGACCTGCGCTCCGACGAGGCGAAGCTCGAGGGCGCGATCGTGACGCTGCCCGGCGAGGAGATCGAGCAGCGGCGCCGCCTCCTCGAGGAGCGGCGCCGGCAGGAGAAGCGCCCGTGACCGCCGCCCTGCTCCGCGCCGAGGGGCTCGTGAAGACCTACCGCGGCCGCCGCGTGGTGGACTCGGTGAGCTTCCACGTCGCGCCGGGCGAGGTGGTGGGGCTCCTCGGCCCGAACGGCGCCGGGAAGACCACCTCCTTCAACATGGTGGTCGGCCTCGTCGTCCCGGAGGCGGGGCGCGTGCTGCTCGGCGACGTGGAGCTGACCCGCCTCCCCATGCACCGCCGCGCGCGCCTCGGGGTCGGCTACCTCCCGCAGGAGGCGTCGATCTTCCGGCGGCTCACGGTCCGGCAGAACTTCACCGGGGTCCTCGAGGCGCTCGGGGTCCCCCGCGCCGAGCGCGACGCCCGCGCGAGCGCGCTCATCGCCGAGTTCCGGCTCGAGAAGGTGGCGGAGTCGCTCGGCGAGCAGCTCTCGGGCGGCGAGCGGCGGCGCGCCGAGGTCGCGCGGAGCCTCCTCTCGTCGCCGCGGTACATCCTCTTCGACGAGCCGTTCGCGGGCGTCGACCCCATCGCCGTCGGCGAGCTGCAGCGGCTCATCGGCGGGCTGCGCGACCGCGGCATCGGCGTCCTCATCACCGACCACGCCGTGCGCGAGGCGCTCGGGATCTGCGGCCGCGCCTACATCCTCTCCGCGGGGACGATCCTCGAGGCCGGCACGCCGGTCGAGATCGCCGCCTCCCCCAAGGCGCGCGCGGTCTACCTCGGGGAGAAGTTCCGTCTGGACGAACAGGTGGTGGACTGACCGATGGCCCTCGAGCTGAAGCAGCACATGAAGATGACGCAGCAGCTGGTGATGACGCCCCAGCTGCAGCAGGCCATCAAGCTCCTCCAGCTCTCGCGCATGGAGCTCGTGGACCTCATCCGCACCGAGGTGACGGAGAACCCGCTCCTCGAGGGCGCGGACGAGCCCGAGGAGGAGCCCGTCCAGAGCGGGGACAGCCCGGCGGAGGTCGCCGATCACGACTCGAAGCCGGAGCACAAGGAGGCGGAGAAGGAGCAGGAGGTCAAGGGCGAGGAGGGCGCGAACGAGATCGACTGGGACCAGTACCTCGACCACTACCAGCTGCAGGGGCACACCGCGCCGTCGAACCGGAACCTCACCGACGAGGAGATGCCCGGGTTCGAGGCGACCCTCACGCGCAAGACCGGCCTCGTCGACCACCTCGCCTGGCAGCTCCGGCTCATGGACCTCACCGAGGACGAGGAGCGGGCCGCGATGCTCATCGTCGGGAACCTCGACGACGACGGGTACTTCAGGATGCCGTCGGTCGAGGGCGAGGCCGCGGACGAGGCGCCGCGCGATCCGATGCTCCGGATCGCCTTCGAGGCGTGCGTGGGGGTCGAGGTCGCCGAGCGCGTGCTGAAGCGGGTCCAGGAGCTCGACCCCATCGGCGTCGCCGCGCGCGACCTGCGCGAGTGCCTGCTCATCCAGGTGCGCCACCTGAACGCCGACACGCCCGAGATCGTGGCGATCATCGAGCGGCACCTGAAGCACCTCGAGTCGAAGAACTACGCGGCGATCGCGAAGGACCTGAAGATCCCGCTCGAGGAGGTCGTGAAGGCGGTGAAGGTGATCAGCCGCCTCGAGCCCAAGCCGGGCCGCGCGTTCTCGGGCGAGGAGGCGCAGTACATCACCCCCGACGTGTACGTCCACAAGATGGGCGACAAGTACGTCACCGTCCTGAACGACGACGGCCTCTCGAAGCTCCGCATCTCCGGCATGTACCGGGCGGCCCTGAAGAACGGGAAGGCGGGCGACGCGAAGGAGTACATCCAGGAGAAGCTGCGGAGCGCGGTGTGGCTCATCCGCTCCATCCACCAGCGGCAGCGGACGATCTACAAGGTCACCGAGTCGATCGTGAAGTTCCAGCGCGACTTCCTCGACAAGGGCATCGCCTACCTGAAGCCGCTGATCCTGCGGGACGTCGCCGAGGACATCGGGATGCACGAGTCCACCGTGTCGCGCGTGACGACGAACAAGTACGTCCACACGCCGCAGGGCATCTACGAGCTCAAGTTCTTCTTCAACTCGGCCATCAACCGGACCGGGGGGGACGAGATCGCGAGCGAGGCGGTGAAGAACCACATCAAGCAGATCGTCGCGGCCGAGGACGCGAAGCACCCCCACTCCGACCAGAAGATCGTCGAGATCCTGAAGGGCCAGGGGATCGAGATCGCCCGCCGGACGGTCGCGAAGTACCGCGAGGTGCTGGGGATCCTGCCGTCCTCGAAGCGGAAGAAGTACTTCTAGCCGCCGCGCCGCCGAGGCGGTCGGTCGCACGCCCGTCCCGTGATCGGGGACGCCCCGGAAGAGCGCGTCCGTTCGCCGAGCGCGCCGGTGTTCGCGGCGGGACCGCTGTTATGATGATCCCGTGCATGTTGCCAGTTCGGGCAACATCGGCGTCGGCCGCGGTTCGCGGCGGGTACCCAGCCCGCCCGCCGCGGCCGAAGCATTTCCAGGTCGTCCCAAGGAGGCGCGGCAATGCAGGTGAACATCACCTTCCGCCATCTCGAGCCCACAGACGCCCTCAAGTCCCATGTGCGTGATCGTGTCGCGCACGTCGGACGCTACATCGACAGACCCAGCGAGGCGCACGCGGTGCTTCACGTCGAGAACCTCGACCACCATGCCGAGATCACCGTCAAGGCCGGACGGTTCCTCCTTCGCGGCACCGGCCGCTCCCAGGACATGTACGCGTCGATCGACGCGGCGACCGATCGCATCGAGAAGCAGCTCAAGAAGCACAAGGAGAAGCTCTACGACCACCACAAGACGAACGGGCACGCGAGCGACCTGAAGCCGGTGGAGGTGCGCCACGACGTGCTCGACTTCCTCGCCCACCCGGAGCGGCCGAGCCACCGGGTGGTGAAGAGCACGAAGTTCCAGGCGAAGCCGATGAGCACCGACGAGGCCATCCTCCAGCTCGAGCTCCTCGACGCGAGCTTCTACGTGTTCCAGAACGCCACGGACCGGGCGATCAACGTGGTGTTCCGCCGCGAGGACGGCGGGTTCGGGCTCATCGAGGCGCGGCCGACCTGAAGCCGCCGCCACCGGAGCGGCGCTCCCGCCGGTCCCGAGGCCGGCGGGTGCGCGGCCGATCACCCGTGCCGATCGGCCGCGCACCGGCTTGCCTTCTTGCCGTGGCATTGCCACCTGTGTTAGCTGACGCCGGTCCGCCATGAAGATCGTCGAGTTCCTCCGGTTCGACGCGGTGATCGCGAACCTCTCCGGTCCGACGGGGCAGGCGGTGCTCGCCGAGCTCTGCCGTCCGCTCGCCGCGATCCACCGGGTGGATCCCCAGAGGCTGGTGGACACCCTGCTCGACCGCGAGAAGCTCGGCTCCACCGGGATCGGGGAAGGCGTCGCGATCCCGCACGGGAAGGTCCCGGGGCTCCCCGGCCTGATGGCCAGCTTCGGCCGCTCCGTGCCGGGGATCGACTTCCGCGCGATCGACGGCCGCCCCACGCACCTCTTCTTCGCGCTGTTCGCGCCGGAGAACTCCGCCGGCGCGCACCTGAAGGCGCTCGCGCGCATCAGCCGGATCTTCAAGAACCCGGGGTTCCGGGACGCCATCCTCCGCGCGCCGTCCGCGGAGGAGATCTACCGCCTGATCGAGGCGGAGGACGCGAAGTACTGACGCTCCGCCGCCGCGGCGGACGCCCACACCGGCCCCGCGCCGCCGCCGCGCCCGTGGTTTGACGTCCCTCGCGAGGTGCGGCTACTCTCTGAAGCGCGCCGTGCGCGGCTCCGCCTCGAGCGGTTCGCGCCACTCGAGCGGCGGACTGAGGGCGGAGCGGTGGAACCGAAGGTCATGCGGATCGACTGCACCGGGATGCGCTGCCCGCAGCCCGTCCTGAAGCTCGCGGTCGAGACCGCCGAGACCCCGGCCGGCACCGTCGTGGAGATCGTGGGGGACTGTCCGACGTTCGAGAAGGACATCCGCACCTTCTGCGATCGCCGCAAGAAGACGCTGCTCTCGATCCGCGGTGATGGCGTGAAGACGTCGATCCAGATCCAGTACTGAGGCCGGCGAAACGGCGTGACGCAGAGCGAGCCGCGGGGGGCCCGGGGAGCCCCGGCCGGATCTCCGGCCGGGCGGACGGGAGTCTTCTTCTGCCGCTGCGGCCCGAACCTCGGCGAGGTCGTCCGCATCGGCGAGCTCGAGCACGCCGCCTGCTGGCCGGCCGCGGCCGACGTCGGGACGCACCCGGTGCTGTGCTCGCCCGAGGGAAAGGCCTGGCTCGCCGAGCGGATCCGCGCGGGCGACCTGGAGCGCGTCGTGGTCGCCGCCTGCTCGCCCCGGGAGCACGAGGCGACCTTCCGTGGCGTCCTCGCGGGGGCGGGCCGCTCGCCGTGGCACCTCCAGATGGTGAACGTGCGCGAGCAGGTGGACTGGCTCGGCGGCGACCCCGCGATCGCGACCGAGAAGGCGCGGCGGCTCGTCGGGGCGGCGCTCGCGCGGCTCGCGCTCCACCGCCCGCTGCCCGTCGAGGAGGTCGAGGTCTCGGCCGACGTCCTCGTGGTCGGGGGCGGCGCGGCGGGGCTCTCGGCCGCGCGGACGCTCGCGGGCAAGGGGCGCAAGGTCGTGCTCGCCGAGCGCGCGTTCGTCGTCGGCGGCCTCGCGAACCAGCTCGACGAGGTCTTCCCGGAGCTCGAGTGCGCGAGCTGCTTCATGGAGCCGGTGCTCGATCGCGTGCTCCACGACGAGCGGATCGAGGTCCTCACCGGCGCCGAGGTGCGCGCCGTCCGCGGCGCGGCGGGTCGGTTCGAGGTCGAGCTCGAGCTCGGGGCCCGCGGCGTGGACCCCGCGGTCTGCCTCGGGTGCGGCGAGTGCGCGAAGGCGTGCCCGGCCGAGCGCGTCGATCCGTACGCGGCGGGCCTCGTCCCGGCGCGCGCCATCGGGCTCCCGTACGTCGGCTGCCTGCCGCACGTCTCGGTGCTCGACCGCGCCGCGTGCCTCCGCTCCCGCGGCGAGCCCTGCGAGGCGTGCCTCGCCGCGTGCGCGTTCGGCGCGATCCGGCTCGACCAGGAGCCCGCGCGCCGCACCGTGACCGTCGGCGCGATCGTCCTCGCGACCGGGCTCGCGCCGGGTGAGCCGGAGGGTCCGGACGGCGTCGTCTCGTCGTACCGGCTCGAGCGGATGCTCCACCCGAACGGCCCCACGCGCGGAGCGGTCCGGACCGCGGGCGGGCGGGAGCCTCGCGCGGTCCTGCTCGTGCCCGACGCCGACGAGGACGGGGACCTCGCCTCGCTCGAGATCCTGAAGCTCGCGCACCTCGTCCGGGCCAGGCTGCCCGCCGCCCGGGTGGCGGTCGCGGGGGACCTCGACCGCGTGCCGCAGCTCAGGCGCCGCGCGGCGGAGCTCGCGTCGCAGGGGGTCGAGCTCGTCCCCGGGCGCCTCGTGCCCGGCGGGATCACCGCCGCCGGCTACGGGTTCGAGGTGCGCCTCGCCGCCGGGCCGGAGGTCGCCGTCCTCCTCGCCGACCTCGTCGTGGTGCACTCCGGCGGCCCGCCCCGCGGAGGGGACGGCGTCGCTCGCCCGCCTCCTCCGGCTCGCGACGGACGAGCGCGGGTTCCTCCTCGACCGGGCCGCGAGCCCGTTCGAGCCGACCGCCACCCGGATCGCGGGCGTCTTCGTCGCGGGCGCGGCGGCGGGGCCGCGCACCATCGCGCAGTCCATCCGCGACGGCGCCGCGGCCGGCGGGCTCGTGCACGCGTCGCTCGTCCCGGGCGAGCGGCGGCTCATCGAGCCGCTCGCGGCGATCGTGGACGAGACCGTCTGCGGCGGCTGCGGGATCTGCGTGTCCGCCTGCCCGTTCGGGGCCATGGTCCTGCAGCCTCATCCCGGCTGCCCCCGCGCTTGCCCGTTCGCGCCGGGCCTTCGTCGAGGCCGTGCACTGCCGCGGCTGCGGCACCTGCGCGGCGGCGTGCCCGACCGGCGCCGCGAGCGCGCGCTCACTTCACGCGCGGGCAGCTCGAGGCGGAGATCGTCGGCGTTGCTCGCGGCAGGGGAACGGTAGCCGTGGCGCGCGAGCCCCGCATCGTCGCCTTCCTCTGCAACTGGTGCGCGTACCAGGCGGCGGACCGCGCCGGGCAGGCGAAGCTCCAGTATCCGCAGAGCCTCCTCACGGTGCGCGTCATGTGCACCGGCCGCGTCGAGCCCGCGTTCGTGCTGCAGGCCTTCCGCGAGGGCGCCGACGGCGTGCTCGTGGCCGGCTGCCACCCGGGGGACTGCCACTACGTGGACGGGAACCTCCGGGCCGCGGCCCGGCACGCGGTCCTCTCCCGCGCGCTCGCGCAGGCGGGGATCGAGCCCTCCCGCTTCCGGATCGCGTGGGCGAGCGGCAGCGAGGCGGCGCGGTTCGCGCAGATCGTCACGGAGATGACCGACGACCTCCGCGCGCTCGGGCCGCTCGACTACCGGGCGCGCGCCCTCGAGCAGGTGGAGGACGCGATCCGGCTCGCGCCGCACCGGCTCGACGGGATCGAGGAGACCGCGCCCGGCGCCGGCGTCGGCCCGGCCGCGGATCGCGTTCTACTGGAACGCCTCCTGCGGAGGGTGCGAGGAGGCGGTGGTCGACCTCGGGGAGGGGCTCGGCGCGCTCCTCGCGAAGGTGGACGTGGTGCTCTGGCCGGTCGCCCTCGACTTCAAGCGCCACGACGTCGAGGCGCTGCCCGACGGCGCGATCGACGTCGCCTTCCTGAACGGCGCCGTCCGGCTCACCGAGCAGGACGAGTGGGCGCAGCTGCTCCGGAGGAAGGCGAAGATCGTCGTCGCCTTCGGCGCCTGCGCCCACATGGGCGGCGTGGTCGGGCTCGGCAACATGTCCGAGCCGCAGCAGCTCCTCGACGCGGCCTACCGGCTGCAGCCCTCGATCTCGAACCCCGGGCGCGGTCCTCCCCGGCCAGCGCGTGCAGGCGGGCGGGCACGACCTCTCCCTCCCGGTGCTCCTCTCCCGCACGCTGCCGCTCGGCGAGGTGGTGGACGTCGACTACGTCCTCCCGGGCTGCCCGCCGACGCCCGCCCTCATCGCCGCCGCCGCGGAGCGGCTCCTCTCCGGGGACCTGCCGCCGCGCGGCGCGGTGCTCGCGCCGAACGTCTCGCTCTGCGACGCGTGCCCCCGCCGCGACTCGAAGCCGGAGCGGATCGAGATCTCGACGCTGCGCAGGCTCGCGACGACCGCGCTCGACCCCGAGCGCTGCTTCCTGGCCCAGGGGCTCGTGTGCCTCGGGCCGGGCACGCGCCAGGGCTGCCAGCCCGGCTGCGTCGAGGCGGGGATGCCGTGCCGCGGCTGCTTCGGGCCGCTCGACGGCGTCCGGGACGCGGGCGCGTCGATGCTCTCGGCCTTCGCGTCGCTCCTCTCGGGGGACGAGGCCGAGCGCGAGGCGCTCGCGAACGAGCTCGTCGACCCGGCGGGGACCTTCTGGCGGTACTCGTTCGCGGCGGGCCTCCTCCCGCGCCGCCCGCGGAGGCTCGAGTGACGCGCCGGATCACGATCGACCCGATCACCCGGCTCGAGGGGCACGGCAAGATCGAGGTCATCCTCGACGAGCAGGGGAACGCCCAGACCGCGTTCCTGCAGATCCCGGAGCTGCGCGGGTTCGAGCGGTTCTGCGTGGGACGCGCCGCGGAGGAGATGCCGCAGCTCACGGCCCACGTGTGCGGGGTCTGCCCGGCGGCGCACCACCTCGCGTCGGTGCGCGCGCTCGACGCGCTCTACCGCGCGGCGCCGCCCGTCGCCGCGCGCCGGATCCAGGCGCTCTACTACAACCTGTTCCTGTTCGAGGACCACCTCCTCCACTACTGGTACCTCGGCGGCCCGGACTTCTACGCGGGCCCGCGCGCCCCGGCGCCCATGCGCAACGTGCTCGGGGTCATCGCGAAGGTCGGCGCGGAGCTCGGCGGGCGCATCCTCTCCGTCCGCAAGGAGGCCCGGGACCTCATGGCGGCGATGGCCGGGCGGACCATCCACCCGGTGTTCGCGCTGCCGGGCGGGATCTCGCGCCCGCTCGATCCCGAGACGATCCGGCGCGTGCGCGAGGCGGCGCCGCGGCTCGTGAAGTTCGCGGAGGACACGCTCCGGTCGTTCCGGAGCGCCGTGCTCGAGGATCGCGAGTACGCGAAGGTGATCGACAGCGAGGTGTTCCGCGTCCGCTGCCACTCGATGGGCATGGTGGACGAGGCGGGCCGCCTCACCTTCCTCGACGGGCGGCTCCGGATCGTGGACCCGGCGGGCGAGGAGCTGGCGCTCTTCGAGCCCGCCGCGTGGCTGGACCACCTCGCCGAGCGGGTGGAGCCGTGGACGTACGCGAAGCTCACGTTCCTGCGCGCCCGCGGCTGGAAGGGGTTCGTCGAGGGCGGGGAGAGCGGGCTCTACCGCGTCGGCCCCCTCGGCAGGCTGAACGTGGCGCGCGCGATGGCGACGCCCCGCGCCGAGCGCGAGCGGCAGCGGCTCTTCGAGCAGCTCGGCTGGCCCGCGCACCAGACCCTGGCGTTCCACTGGGCCCGGCTCGTCGAGGCGCTGCAGGCGGCCGAGGCGGTCGAGCAGCTCGCCCAGGACCCCGAGCTCGCCTCGCGGGAGGTGCGGAACGTCCCCGCGCCGCTCCCGGGCCCGCGCGAAGGGGTCGGCGCCGTCGAGGCGCCCCGCGGCACGCTCATCCACCACTACGCGACCGACGCGGCCGGGATCCTGACGGCCGTGAACCTCGTCGTCGCCTCGCAGCACAACGCCGCCTCGGTCCAGATCTCCGTCCGGAAGGCCGCGCGCGGGCTCATCCGCAACGGCCAGGTCGACGACGGGCTCCTGAACCTGCTCGAGATGGCGTTCCGCGCGTACGACCCGTGCAACGCGTGCGCGTCGCACGCGCTCCCCGGCGAGCTGCCGCTCGTCGTGACGCTGCGGGGGGCCGACGGGGCGGTGCGCGAGGTGATCCGCCGCCACGTCCCCGAGGACGCGTGATCCTCGTCCTCTGCCTCGGGAACGCGCTCCGGCGCGACGACGCGGTCGCGCTCCGGGTGGCCGACCTCCTCGACGCGGCGCCGCCGCCGGACGCGCTCATCCGCCGCACCGCGGTGTCGGGCCTGTACCTCCTCGACGAGATGGAGGGGGTCGACCGCGCCGTGGTCGTCGACGCGGTGCGCACCGGCCGTCACGCGCCCGGGACGGTCCTCTCCTTCCCGCTCGAGGACCTGCGCGCGCCGGAGGGACCGTCGCCGCACTCGATCGGGCTGCCCTCGGCGCTCGCGCGCGCGAAGGCGGCCGGCGCGCCCGTCCCGTCCCGGATCCACGTCGTCGCGGTGGAGGTCCTCGACATGGAGACGATCGGGGAGGGCCTCACCCCCTCGGTCGAGGCGGCGGTCGCCCCCGCCGCCGACGCGGTCCGCCGCGCGGTCGCCGCCCTCGCCTGAGGGCGCGGCACGATTTTCCGGGTGGCGTGCTCCCCTCGGGCCGCTATGTTGGCCCCGTGCCGGGCGAGGGGGATCGAGCGGAGGCGACGGGGCGCGCGCGTCGCGTCGCCGACTGCGTCGAGGCGCCCCTCCACGCGGGACCGCTCGACGGCGCCGCCCGCGTCGGCGAGGCGTCCGCGGAGGGGCGGGTGGTCCGGCTCGGCGTCTTCGCCGACGGGCGCGCGCGGTTCCGCGCGTCCGCCTGCGCCTCGCTCATCGCGTACGCCGAGGTCGCGTGCGAGGCGCTCGAGGCGGGCGTGCCCGCCGCCCGGCTCGACGCGCCCGCGCTCCGCGCCCGCGTCGCGGGCGTGCACCCGGCTCACCTCGAGCGCGCCGCGCTCGTCGCCGCGGCGATCCGCGCCGCGTTCACCCCGGAGGAGCCATGAACGTCGCCTACGTCTTCGCGACCCCGAACTCGTCCTTCATCCTCGAGAAGATGATCGTCCCGCAGCTCGAGGAGGGGCGGCACGGCGCGACCGTGGCCGGCATGTTCTTCTTCGTGGACAACAACTACCTGCTCGTGCGCGGGAACCCGACCGGCGAGCGGCTCGCGAAGGTGGCCCGCCGGACCGGGATGCTGCTCATGGGCTGCGACCAGTGCTGCTACCAGCGCGCGATCGCCGACCAGCTGATCGACGGGATCCCGATCGGCTGCTTCCCCGATCTCTACAAGGCGCTCGCCGGCGCGAAGATCGACCAGGTCATCACGCTCTAGTGATTCACGAAGTGGAAGAGCCGGTCCCAGCGCACGCCGCGGGGGCCCCATGAGGCGAGGGCCATCCAGGCCCGCCCCTTGATGCGCCCGACCGGCACCGGGCCGAACACGCGGCTGTCGGCGGAGTGATCGCGGTGGTCGCCCGGCGAGCCAGACGGTGCCGGGCGGCACCTTCTGGGCCTCGACGTCGCCGCAGGGGAGCCACGGCGTGCAGTACGCGTGGTAGCGATGGCCGTCGAGCTGCTCGACGAAGTCCACGCAGGGCTCCTCGTGCCACTCGCCGTTCTCGGGCTTGTTCTGGTAGGTGCACGGACCCGCGATGCGCTCGCGCGGGGCCGGCGTGCCGTTCACGACGAGGTGCCCGTCGCGGATCTCGACCGTGTCCCCGCCCACGCCGACGACCCGCTTGATGAGGTCGTCGTCGCGCGGGTTCCCGGGAGGCGCGAGCAGGACCACGATGTCGCCGCGCTTGGGGGTCGACCAGGTCGCCTGCGCGGTGGACGTGAACGGCAGCCGCGCGCCGTACGCCCACTTCTCGACGATGACGTAGTCGCCGATGAGCAGCGTCGGGATCATGGACCCCGAGGGGATGAAGACCGCCTCGTACAGGAGCGTCCGGAACGCGAGGACCGCGAGGATGGTGAAGGTCCAGCCCTTCAGCTCCTTGACCAGCTTCGCCCGATCCACGCGTCGCGCGCTCCGTTCCGCCGTTCGCGACCCGACCGAGCGGTCGGCGGGGGCCGGGCGGGCGCGATCGCCCGCCGCGCCCGAGGCGGCGACGGAGCCTATCACGGGGCGGACGGTGGGAAGGGGACCGGGAGCGGAGGCCGAAACAGGACGGCGAGGGCGACGAACCGCACCGCGCACCACCGCGACGCGGTCCGCCGCCCTCACCGTTCCCCCCCAACCCCTCGACACCGAACGATCGCCACAGGCCGGCCGGTGGGCAACCACCTACATGCCCGCCGGCAGGGAGGCGGGCGGGGCCTCGCCCGCCGCCGGCGCCGCCGCGCCTCGCGAGCGCGCGCACCCGGGCCGTGGCGTCACGGATGGTGAAGAACGAGAGCCCCTCGAGCGGCCAGCGCGGGTACGCGAGCCCCTCGCGGCGAAGGAAGCGATCGAGCGGCTCCTCGATCACCCGCGCGACGCCCCTCGACGAGGTCGAGTGCCGGACGAGCCTGGCGCCGGCCGGGCCGCCCACCACGAGCCCCGCGTGCGTGACGCGCGTCGCCCGGTCGGGCGCGTCGGCGCGGACGACGAACACGATCGTTCCCTCCGGGATCCGCGCCGCGACCGAGGCGACGCCGGCGAGCGGGACGATCCCGACCTCGAACCGGCCGAGCGGCAGCCGCGCGCGCGGGACGCCCGGGATCGCGCGCCCGGCGGCGCGGACCGCGCCCCAGGAGGCGCGCGTGTACTCCTTCGCGGCGACGGTCGGCGCGCCGCCGAGCAGCGCCGGCGTCGCGTCGGCGATCCAGCCCTTCGCGACGTTCGCCGGGATCCACTGCGACAGCACCTCGTGGTTGCGCCCCGCGTACTCCGCGAGCCCCGAGTAGCGGACGTCGTCGAGCGCCGCGCGCGCCTCGCCGAGCGACGCCGCGCTCCCGAGCGCGGTCGCGGTCTCGACGAGCGTCATGCAGTCGAACGCGTCGAGGCGAAAGCGGGGATCGGCGTCGCGCCCGGCGCCCTCGCCGAGCGGGGAGGGCTCGTACCGGGCGCCGACGAGGGGCCGGGTGGCCGCCGCCGCGCGGGGGCCGCCGGCGGGCGCCCGAGCGAGCGCGCGGGCGACCTCGAGGTCGACCGGGGTCGCGGCGAGCGCGAGGGCAGCGGCCAGCGCGGCGAGCACGTCCCGAGCGTAGGCGCCCGAGATCGCTCCGTGCAAGCGAGCGGGCACCTTCTCGTCGCGTCCGGGGTCTAACGATCTGTCACGCCCCGGTGCGGCCCTCCGTCACGCTTTCGCCGCGGCGCGGCATGGGGTAGGAACAAGCCGGCGGCCGGTCGGGCAGACGGTTGACGCTCCGCTTGTGAAGCGCATAGATCCTGCCGGCGGACTCACCCAAGGGGTGGAGATGAGAACGGGTCCTGGTCTGAAGTCCCCGCGCGCGGGGGAGAAGCTCGCGGTGCTGCTGCCCGGCATGGGCGCGGTCGCGACCACGGCGATCGCCGGCGTCGCGTCGGTGCGCCGGAAGCTCGCGGTTCCGGTGGGTTCGCTCACCCAGCTCGGCCACCTGCAGGACGGCGCGATGGTGCAGGGGCCGCTGCTCAGGGACGTGCTCCCGCTCGCGCACCTCGACGATCTCGTGTTCGGAGGGTGGGACCCGATCCCGGACGACGCCTACCGCGCCGCGGTGCGCGCGAACGTCCTGCGCCGCGAGCACCTCGATCCGCTGCGCGAGGACCTCGAGGCCATCCGTCCGATGTCGGCCGTGTTCGATCGGCAGTGGGTCCGCCGGCTCGACGGCCCCAACGTGAAGACGGGCACGCTGCGCGCGAAGGCGGAGGCGCTCGTGTCGGACATCCGGACCTTCATGGCCCGGAACGGCTGCACCCGCGGCGTGATGGTCTGGACCGCCTCCACCGAGGTCTACACCGAGGTCGGCGCGGCGCACCTGACGCCGAAGGCGTTCGAGGACGCGCTCGATCGGAGCGATCCGACGATCGCGCCGTCCATGGTCTACGCCTGGGCCGCGCTCCAGGCCGGCATCCCCTTCCTGAACGGCGCCCCGAACCTCTCGCAGGACATCCCGGCGCTGCGCGAGCTCGCCGAGAAGCTCGGCGTCCCCACCGGCGGGAAGGACTTCAAGACCGGCCAGACGCTCGTGAAGACCACCCTCGCGCCCATGCTGCGCGCGCGGCTGCTCGGGCTCGACGGCTGGTTCTCGACGAACATCCTCGGCAACCGCGACGGCGAGGTGCTCGACGACGCCGCCTCCTTCAAGACGAAGGAGGTCTCGAAGAAGTCGGTGCTCGAGCAGATCCTCTCGCCGCGCGACCACCCGGAGCTCTACGGCCAGGTGGACCACAAGGTCACGATCCACTACTACCCGCCGCGCGGCGACAACAAGGAAGGCTGGGACGCGATCGACATCTACGGGTGGCTCGGCTACCCGATGCAGATCAAGGTCAACTTCCAGTGCCGCGACTCGATCCTCGCGGCGCCCCTCGTCCTCGACCTCGCGCTCCTCGGAGACCTCGCGAAGCGCGCCGGCGAGAAGGGGCCGCAGGAGTGGCTGTCCTTCTTCTTCAAGAGCCCGGTGACCCTCCCGGGGCGTCAGGCCGTGCACGACCTGTTCGCCCAGGAAGCGGCGCTGCAGGCGCAACTCCGCCGGTACGCCGACCGGGCGGCGGCGGGCACCCAGAGCGCCGTCGGCTAGGAGACGACGGTCGGTACTAGAATCCAGACGGTATGAGCGAGTCCTCCCGGATCGCCGCGTTCCTCCTGCTCGCCACCGCGGTCACGACGTGGGGGCTGTACGGGCTCGTGCGGCCGGTCCCGCCGGAGCGGATGAAGGTCTACTCCGGGCCGATCGGATTCCTCGGCCGCTGGGCCTACTGGGTCTCCCGGCCCGTGCTCCGGGTCGCGAACGCGCTCCACCTCTCCGCGAACGCCATCACCGCGATCGGCGCCGCGATCGCGCTCGCCGCAGGGGCGTTCGCGGCGGTGGGAGAGTGGGCCTGGGCCGGGTTCCTCCTCGTGTTCGGCTCGTGGTGCGACCTGCTCGACGGCGAGATCGCGCGGACCACGAAGACGCAGGGGAAGGCCGGCGCGTTCCTCGACTCGAACCTCGACCGGCTCTCCGAGATCGCGCTGTTCGCGGGGCTCGCCGCGTCGCTCCCCGATCGCGCGGGCGCGTTCTGGGCCGTCGCGGCGCTCGCCTCGTCGCTGATGGTGAGCTACGCGCGCGCCCGCGGCGAGGGGCTCGGGGTCGAGTGCCCGAACTTCGGGATGGAGCGGCCTCACCGCGTCGTCCTCCTGATGTTCGCGATGCTGCTCGCGCCGTTCCTGCCGGCCGAGGTCCGCGCCCTCTCCGTCGAGGGCGCGTGTGCGCTCGTCGCGGTCGGCGCGACCGCGACCGCGCTCGGCCGGATGGTCGTGATCCACCAGCGGCTCCGCCGGATCGAGGCGCAGCGCCAGGTCGAGGGGACCTCCGGCCGCACCGCCTCGCGGTGATCGCCGCGCCCTGACCGGACCCGCCGTCTCGGCGTCCCTCGCCGCCCCGGCGAGGCGGGAGGCGAGCCGCGGGGCGCTCGCCGGGCCCGATGGAATCGGACCCCGGAATGGGGTTAGAACCGGCCCTTCCGATGGACTTCGCGCAGGCCTTCGTCCGCTACCTCGATCGCCATCGCGTGGCGGTGCTGCTGCTCGGCGCCCTGGCCGCCGCGTGGGGCCTGGTCGGGACGGTCCAGCTCTTCTCGGACCTGCGGACCGACGTCGGGCAGATGCTCCCCGAGTCGGCGCGGAGCGCGCGCGACCTCGAGGAGGTGACGCGGCGGGTCGGCGGGTTCGCGCAGCAGACCGTGGTGCTCCACGGCGCGGACCGGGTGACGCTCGAGGTGTTCGCGGACGACCTCGCCGAGGAGCTCCAGCAGGAGAAGGGGCTCGTCCGCTGGGTGGAGTACCGGCAGGACGACCTGCGCGACTTCTTCCTGCCGCGGCTCCTCCTCTTCCCGGACGCGCCCGAGCTGCGGCACCTGCGCGACGTGCTGCGCGACCGCGTCGCCTGGGAGCGCGGCCGCGCGGCCGGCCGGGTGCCCGACGGCGCCGCGCCGGACGTGCTCGCGGTGCTCGAGGAGCTGGCGCGGTCCCGCGGCGGCGTCCTCGGGCGCTTCCCGGACGGCTACTACGTCGGCGAGGTCCCCGGCCGCACGGCGAGCGAGCGCATCACGATGCTCGCGATGATCGTCCGGATGGACGGGACCCCCGACGACTACGCGAAGGAGGTCCGGCTCGACGCGGCGGTGAAGCGCGCGGTCGCGCGGCTCGATCCGGCGAAGTACGCGCCGGGGCTCCAGGTGTCCTACGCCGGGCACGTGACCTCGAACATCCTGGAGCACGACGCGCTGGCGGAGGACCTCGTCTGGGCGACGCTCCTCGTGGTGCTCTCCGTCGCGGCGGCGGTCGCGCTCTACAACCGGACCTGGAAGGCGATCGTCGCGGTCGGGATCCCGCTCGTGGTCGGGACGCTCGTGACGTTCGGGCTCGCGAACGTCCTCGTCGGGCACCTCAACACGAACACCGCGTTCCTCGGCTCGATCGTGGTCGGGAACGGGATCAACGTCGGGCTCATCTTCTTCGCGCGGTACCTCGAGGAGCGGCGGCGCGGGAGCGCGGCGCAGCGCTCGATGGAGATCGCCGTCCGGGAGACCTGGCTCGCCACCTTGACCGCGGCGCTCGCCGCCGGCGCGGCCTACGCGTCGCTCATGTCCACGGACTTCCGCGGGTTCAGCCAGTTCGGGCTGATCGGCGCGATCGGGATGACGCTGTCCTGGATCACCTCGTACGCGGTCACGCCGCCGCTCGTGCTCGCGTGGGAGCGCCGCGCGCCGATCCCGCGCGCGGGGCAGCGCGCCGCGCGCCCCCTGTTCACGTGGGCGATCTCCTTCGCGATCGGGCGCGCGCCGCGGGTGACCACGCTCGCCGCGGTCGCGGCGACCGCCGTGTCGGTCGCGCTCCTCGTGCACGCCTCGCGCGACCCCGGCCGCTGGTTCGAGTACGACTTCTCGCGGCTGCGCGACGAGACGGCGCTCCGCGAGGGCGGCCCCGCCTGGTGGGACGGCCGGGTGGACGAGCTCTTCGGGGACCACCTGACCCCCACCGTGATCCTCGCCCACGACGAGGCGGAGGCGCGGACCATCGCGCGGACGATCGAGGCGCACCGGGTCGCGCACCCCGCCAGCCTCGTCGGCCCCGTGCTCTCCATCGCCACGATCGTCCCCGAGGGGCAGGAGGCGAAGCTCCCGCTGATCCGCGAGATCGTCGCGCTCGCGACCCCGGAGAACCTCGCGTTCCTGCCGCCGGACAAGCGGATGGCGCTCGACAAGGTCCTCCGGCCCGCGGAGCTCCGGCCGTTCGGCGCGGCCGACCTCCCGGAGCGGCTGCGGCGGCAGATCACCGAGACGGACGGGCGGGTCGGGACGCCCGTCCTCGTCCACCCCGCCGGCCGGATGAACATGTGGGACGGGCGCGACATGCTCCGGTTCCAGCAGGAGCTCCGGTCGATCCCGCTCCCCCCGGGGACCCCCACCGCGAGCTGGATCCTGCTCCTCGCGGACGTCCTCACGCTCATCGCGCGCGACGGCCCGAAGGCGACGCTGCTCTCGCTCGCCGGGGTCGTCGCCCTCGTCCTCGTCGCGTTCGGGCTCGGGAAGCGGTCCGCCCGGTCGTTCCAGGACGCGGCGTGGGTGCTCGCGGCGCTCGCGGTCGGGGTCGTCTGGTTCCTCGGGCTCGCGGCGGCGCTGGGGCTGCGGCTCAACATGCTGAGCTTCATCGCGCTGCCGATCACGTTCGGGATCGGCGTGGACTACGCGACGAACATCTTCCAGCGGCGGCGGCTCGAGCGCAGCGCGGGCATCACCGACGTCGTCCGCACGACCGGGGGCGCGGTCGCGCTCTGCTCGCTCACGACGATCATCGGCTACTCGTCCCTGCTCGTCGCGCGCAACCAGGCGCTCGTCTCGTTCGGCGTCCTCGCGGACCTCGGCGAGCTCGCCTGCCTCGCCGCGGCGCTGCTCGCGCTCCCCGCGGTGCTGCGCTGGAGGGAGCTCGCGAGGTCGCGGGGCGAGGCGGCGGCCGCGCGCGTCGAGGTCGAGCCGCAGCCGTGAGCCGGGCTCGCGCTCCATTCGCCCTCGGCCCCGCAAGGCGCCGCTACGCGCCGACGCGCTCGAGGGCCCACTCGAGCTGCTCGCGCGAGAAGGGCTTCTCCAGGAACGCCTCCGCGGCGGGCCGCGCCCGGTCCGCGCGCTCGCCGCTCATCGCGATGATCGGGATCTGCGCGAGCCGCGGCGTGCGCCGCACCCGCGCCACGAGGTCGTGCCCCGTCATCCGGGGCGTGTAGAGGTCCGCGAGGATGGCGGCCGGGCGCGGCCCTCGCCCGAGCAGCTCCCACGCCTCCGCGCCGTCCCGGGCGACGACGACGTGGAAGCCCGCTCGCTCGAGGAGCAGCCGGATGGCGTCCCGCATCCCGGGGTCGTCCTCGACGAGCAGCACCTGGCGCACGAGCTCTCCCATGACACCGGCAAGCTAGACAGCGGCGCGATGCCCTGCGACCGAGGCCCCCCCGGTGACCGCGCGCGGCGCTCGCCCGGCGCCCGGGGGCAAGCTCCGAGCCGGGCCTACCGCGCACGCCGCCGCCGTGGTTGCATCCGCGGGAGGACCCGCTCCCTCGACCCGGCGGCAGCCATGCCCACCGACCGCAAGGACCTGTCGCGACGCCTCGCCGAGTGCAAGAGCTCGGACACGTCGCGCGGGCTCAACTTCAACCGGCTCTTCGACGTCGTGCGCGAGCACCTCGGCCCCGAGGCGGCGCGGGCGTGCGACCCGCAGGGGAAGGGCTCGCGCGTCGACTTCTTCTCCTACCCCGTCGCGGATTACCTCGAGGCCGCGTGGAACGCCGCCGATCGCCTCGCGCCGAAGCTCGGGAGCGTCGAGGCCGTCTGGGCGGAGCTCGGCCGCCGCACGGTGACGGGGTTCCTCGCGTCGGCGCTCGGCCGGACCATCTTCGCGCTCGCCGGGCGCGATCCGCGCCGGTTCCTCGCCGCGGGCCCCGCGGGCTACCGCTCGGCGGTGAGCTACGGCGAGCGGACGGTCGAGTGGCGCGGCGAGCGGTCGGCGCGGATGGTGTTCAAGCGGGACTTCATGCCGCCCGCGTTCCACCGGGCCGTGATCGTGGCGGGGCTCGAGGCGTCGTCCGCGAAGCACCCGCACGTCGAGGGGCGCGCCACCGGCCTGCTCGACTCCGAGTACGAGGTCAGCTGGAGGTGACTCCCGTCACCCGCCGCGCACGCAGCGCGCGAGGGCGTCGGCGCGCGAGCGGAGCTCGGAGGACCAGGCGAGCGGCCTGAACGGATCGGTCGCCAGCGCGAACCAGTAGAAGCCCGCGGACGGCCCCACCGCGCCTCCCCGCAGCCCCTCGAGCAGCGCGACCGGGTCCTTCACCTCGATGCCCGACGCGCGCCACAGCTCCGCGAGGTACGCGGCGCGCTCCTCCAGGCACTCCTCCGCCCCGCCCGGCGCGGCGTCGCCCGGTCCCCCCGCGCTCGCCGCGGCGGGCGCCACCGGGGCCGTCGCGCCGAAGGACTGCGCCGAGACGACGCCGAACGAGCCGACCTGCCCGTCCTCCGTCCCCGCCTCCTCGACCCGCAGGAAGCCCTCGGGCAGCTCGATCCGCTCGCCCACCCGCACGGGCCGGCCGAGGATCTCGATCCGGCCCCCGTCCGACTCGATCCGTCCCTCCGCGGTCGGCGGCTCCGCGACGGTGGGGTACGGAGTCACGAACAGGACGGCGAGGACGGCGTGCGCGAGGCGGTGCATGAGACCTCCGCACCGAAGGTTCGCAACGGACCTGACGCGCGCAAGCTCGCCCGGCCCGCCGCCGGTGGGGTAGAACCAGTGGATGGTCGCCTGCCTGCTCGCAGTCGCTCTCGCCGCAGCCCCTCCGAAGCTGGCCGTCCTGCAGGTGCTCGGCGGCGAGGGGGTCCCGCAGTCCACCGCGGCCGCGATCAGCGAGGCGGTCGTGGCGGAGGTCCGGCGCCAGAGCGGCGCGGAGGTGATCACCCAGCGGGAGATCGCCTCCATCCTGTCGCTCGAGAAGCAGAAGGCGATGCTCGGGTGCGAGACCGACGCCTGCATGGCCGAGCTCGGCGGCGCGCTCGGGGCGGACCGGCTCGTCGCGGGCGACATGGCGAAGCTCGGCGAGAGCTTCCTCCTGCACCTGCGCGTCGTCGAGGTGAAGAAGGTCCGCGTCTCGGCGCAGGCGGACCGCCGCCTCCGCGGCGGGACCATCGACGACGTGCTCGACGTGCTCCCCGCGATGGTGTCCGAGCTCTTCCCCCCCGTGCAGGCCGCGAAGCCGCCCGCGCCAGCGCCGGTGCCCGCGCCGCCCGTCCCGGCTCCGCCCGTCGTCCTTCCCGCGCCTGCGCCCGCACCCCCCGCCTCGGACCTCCAGGCGTCAGGCCCCGGAGCGGGCCCCGCGCCGGCGCCGCCGGTGGGGGCGCCGCTCTCGAAGAAGGCCGCGGCGGGCTGGACGGAGGACCCGGAGGTGCTCTCGCGGGACCTCCTCGAGCGCCTCACGGTCCTCACCGACGACGACCGGATCGTGATCGCGCTCGTCCCGTTCCAGGGGATCGACGCTCCGTTCTACGCAGGGGACCCGGAGAAGCTCTACCGGCAGCGGATCGTCGGCGGCGGGCAGGAAGGGCGGCTCGCGTTCGACCGCGTGTTCTGGGACCCGAGGGCGCGGTCCGGCTCCGAGGCGATGCTCGTGATGCGCGGCGGCCGGGCGACGCTCACCTGCGGCAAGGTCACGATCCCGCTCCGCGTCGTCGGGCCGGGCGGCACGCGGCGGCTCCTCTCGGAGGCGAAGTTCTACGCTCCGCCGTTCCGCCGCGTCCCGCACCTGCTCGCGCGAGACGACCAGGGCTCGTACTTCTACGTCGACGGCGCGCGCGACCCGGACAGCGGCCGGCCGGCCGAGCGCCCCGACTACCGCCTGCGGTTCGGGCGCAAGGGGGCCCTCGCGCCGGTGAGCCTCACCGAGGCGGTCTCGGACGGGGGCGGGCTCGCGCTGCTCTCCGGGGCCGGCCGCCTCGTCGAGCGCGGCGGAGCGATCGAGTGGATCGCGGCCGCGGGGAGGACGCCGCTCACGCGGATCGACGTGCGGGACTCCGCCTCGTTCGTGTACGGCGAGCTCGGCGCCTACGGGGGCCGGCTCGGGACGCCCTGCGACGGCAAGTTCTAGGCGGAGGCGCCATGCGGATCGCGATCGTCGGAGCCGGGGGAGTGGGCGGGCTGCTCGGAGGGCTGCTCTCGCGCGCCGGGACGGAGGTCACGGTCCTCGCGCGCGGTGCGCACGCGGACGCGATCCGCGCGCACGGGCTGCGGGTGGACTCGCCGCTCGGCCGCTTCAGCGCCCCGGTGGCGGCGGTCGCCGCGGAGCCGGCGGCGCTCGGTCCCGCGGACGCGGTGCTCGTGGCGGTCAAGGCGTGGCAGGTGGCGGAGCTCGCGCCCACGCTCGCGCCGCTCGTCGCGGGCGGCGGCGTCGCGGTGCCGCTGCAGAACGGGGTCGACGCCGCGGGCCGGCTCGCGGCCGCGCTCGGCGAGGATCGCGTGGCCGGGGGGCTCGTCTCGGTCCTCGCCTGGATCGAGGGGCACGGGACGGTGAAGCACGTCGGCGGGCCGCCGCGCGTGAAGGTGGGCGAGCGGGGCGCGCGGGCGGGCGCGCCGACCCCGCGCCTCGATACCCTCGCCGCCGCGCTCCGTGCGGCGGGCGCGGAGGCGGAGGTCGTCCAGGACGTCGAGCGCGCGAGCTGGGAGAAGTTCCTCCTCATCGAGCCGTGGGGCGCGGTGGCGGCCGCCGCGCGCGCGCCGATCGGCGTCGTCCGCTCGGTCCCGGAGACCCGCGCGCTCCTCGTCGGAGTCCAGGAGGAGCTCGTCCGCGTGGCCCGTGCGCTCGGGGTCGCGCTCCCGGAGGACGCGGTCGCGCGAACGCTCTCGTTCATCGACGGCCTGGCCTTCGAGGGGACCGCGTCCATGCAGCGCGACCTCGGTGCAGGTCGGCCGTCGGAGCTCGCGGACCAGACCGGGTCCGTCATCCGGCTCGCGCGGCAGGCCGGGGTCCCGGTGCCGCTCCACGAGACGATCTACGCGGCGCTCCTCCCTCAGGAGGTTGCGGCGCGAGGCGCGATCGCGCGGTTTCAGCGGACCTGAACGCCGCCGGTCGTCGCCTCGCGCAAGAATTGCCTGCAAACCCTGCGCGCATCAGGTATCGGTGAGACCCAAGCCTCCGAGGGCAGACCTTGGCGCCGAGCCGCGATCCCACACCGAAGCGAGACCCCGGGCCGGATCGCTCCGCGCGCGAGGCGGGCCGCACGGGCCGGCCGGCGACCGGGCGGATCTACCTCGTCGTCGGCGGCGCCGCGCTGCTCGTCCTGGCGGGGGTCGTCGCCCTCACGCTCTCGCCCGCGGCGAGGAAGGTGGACCGCATCGTCCAGGAGGCGCTCACGCCGCCACCGGGGCCGCGCGGGGTGGCCGACACCGAGATCGTCTTCGGGATGGCGTCCCCCTTCACCGGCGCGAACCGCGAGCTCGGCCGCGACATCAGGGCCGGGATCGAGACGGCGTTCGCGGAGGTGAACGCCGCGGGCGGGATCCACGGGCGCACGCTCCGGCTCGTCGCGGTGGACGACGGGTACGAGCCCACGCGCACCGGGCCCGCCATGAAGCAGCTCGTCGAGAAGGACCGCGTGTTCGCCGTCGTCGGGAACGTCGGCACCCCGACGGCCGCGATCGCGATCCCGTACTGCACCGAGCGGAAGGTGGTCTTCTTCGGCGCGCTCTCCGGCGGCGACCTGCTCCGCAAGCGGCCGCCGGATCGGTACGTGTTCAACTTCCGGCCGAGCTACGCCGACGAGACCGCCGCCGCGGTCCGGTACCTCGTCGGGACGCGGCGCGTCGCGCCCGCGCGCATCGCGGTGTTCGCGCAGCAGGACGAGTTCGGAGAGGCCGGGTGGCGCGGCGCGGCGGAGGAGCTCCGGAAGCGCGGCGCGGATCCCGCTCGCATCCTGCGGGTCGGCTACCGGCGCAACACCGCCGAGGTGACCGACGCCATCGCGACGCTCAAGCAGCGCGCGCGCGAGGTCGACGCGGTGCTGATGGTCGCCACCTACCAGGCGGCGGCGGCCTTCCTCCGCAAGCTGCGGGACGCCGGGCTCCGTCACGTGACCGTGAACGTGTCCGCGGTGGACGCGAACGCCCTCGCCGAGGAGCTGGGCGGGCTCGGGCCCCGCTACGCGGAGGGCGTCGTCGTGACGCAGATCGTCCCGCTGCCGACCTCGCGCGTCCCCGCCGCGACGCGGTTCAGGGAGGCGATGGCCCGGCACCGCCTCGGCGAGCGCCCGGGCTTCATCGCCCTCGAGGGCTGGGTGGACGGGCAGATCCTGGCCGAGGCGCTGCGGCGCGCGGGGCGGGACCTCGACACGGAGAAGCTCGTGGACGCGCTCGAGGGGCTGAAGGACCTCGACCTCGGGCTCGGCGCGAAGATCTCCTTCGGCCCCGACGACCACCAGGGCTCGCGCCAGGTCTGGGGCACGATCCTGCAGCCGGACGGGTCGTGGAAGCAGCTCGCGCTCGAGTAGAGGTATTCACCACCTGCTGAGGTTCTCGACGCGCGCGCGCAGCTCCGCGTGATCGCGGAGGAATGGCCGGAGCGCCGCGCCCGATGTGGCGAGGTTCTCCACGCGGCCTTCCGCCGCGCCCTCGAAACACGGCCGATCCAGCGGCCCTCTCGCTGGCCCGTCGCTTGCGATGCTCCGGGTCGGGACACCCTCACCAGGAGAGGAGCGGGACCATGACGAGCGTGCTCGAGGTGCTGCAGGCGGCCGGCTCTCTCGTCGTCGGCCTCTTCGGCCGGCTCGGGATCTCCCTCCTGGCCGGGCTCGCGCTCGCCGCGCCCGCGCTCCTCCTCGCGCTCGCGTGGCGTGCGGTCGTCGGGCGCAGGCGCGCCCGTCGCCGCCGCGTCCGCGGAGCTGCACGTCGGGCCGGGCCACACCTGGATGGCGCCGCGCGGCCAGGGCGGCGCGCTCGCGGTCGGGCTCGACGACGTCGCGGAGCGGATCCTCCCGTCGGCGACGTCGGTCGACCTCCCCGCGCCCGGGATGGAAGTGCACCGCGGCGACCCCGTCGCCGTGATCCGCGCCGGCAAGCGCACGATCCGCATCGGGGCCCCGGTCGACGGGACGATCCTCGGGGTCAACCGCAGCGCCCGGCGCAACCCGGCGCTCGTGAAGGAGGACCCCTACGGCCGCGGCTGGCTCTTCCTGCTCGCCCCGCGCGACGACGGCTGGCGCCGCTTCCCGAGCGGCGCCTCCGCCGAGGAGTGGCTCTCGTCCGAGCGTCGCCGCCTCTCCCGGTTCGTGGAGGACGAGCTCGGCCTCGCGGCGGCCGACGGCGGCGATCTCGTCGCGCCCGCGCCCGCGCTCCTCGGCGAGGAGGGCTGGAAGCGGATCGTCGCGAGCTTCCTCCACGCCGCGTGAACGGCCGGTCCGCGCTCGAGAGCGCGCGCCGGCCGGGAGAGCGTGGGAGCGCGGGGGGTCGACGGAGCGCTACGCGTCGTCCCAGGCGTAGCGCCCGGCCTCGAGGGCGCGATCGCCGAGGCCGAGCGTGCCCGCGTCGTCCGGCGCCTCGAGGGTGGCGAGCGACCGGCGGACGCGGCGGCGCGCCTGCGTCGCGAACGCGTGGAGGATCTCGCGGTCCTGCGCGGCGGCCGCCTCGCCGTCGTCCTCGATCCGCGTCGAGACGCGGGCGAGGACCGCCGCGAGCGCGAACAGGTCGATCATCGCGTCGGCGAGGGCCCGGCAGGCGAGCTGCTCGTCGACGATCTTCTTCCCGTGCCTGCGGAGCAGCCTGTCGGTGGCGAGGGCGAGCTCCCGCGCCTCGTGCTCGAACTGCTTCGCCTCCTCCGCGAGCGGCCCGGCGAGGAGGGTGAACTTGCCCTTCTCGCGCGGCAGCCCGGCCGCGAGCGACGCCCGGCGCTTCGCGTAGTCGGACAGGAGCCCGAAGCCCTTGATCGGATCGGCGAGCACGTCCTTCATCGAGTGCGAGAGGTCCTTCAGCTCGTCCGCCACGTCGTTCACCGCGGCGAGCGCGATGAACAGCCGCAGGATCTCGTTCGTGCCCTCGAAGATGCGGTTGATGCGGCTGTCGCGCACCGCGCGCTCGTACGGGAGCTCGCGCATGTAGCCCGCGCCGCCCGCGATCTGGAGCGCCTCGTCCGCGGTGCGCCAGAGCGACTCGGACGCGAGCACCTTCGAGATCGCCGCCTCGACCGCGAGGTCCTCGTACCCCTTGTCGACGAGCCCCGCCACGAGGTTCACGACGCTCTCGGCGACGTAGCAGTCGATCACCATCTGGCCGATCTTCTGGCGGATCGTCTCGAACGTGGCGATCGGCCGGCCGAACTGGGAGCGCTCGCGCGCGTGGCGCGTCGCGTGCTGGACGAGCGTCTTCATCCCTCCGACGGAGCCGCCGCCGAGCCCGGTCCGGCCGGCGTTCAGGATCCGCATCGCGACCTTGAAGCCCTTCCCCACCTCGCCGAGCACGTTCTCCGCCGGGACGCGCACGTCGTCGAAGGCGACGGAGGTCGTGGACGACGCGCGGAGCCCCATCTTCTCCTCGTGGGGGCCGCTCGAGACGCCCTTCATGTCGCGGGTCACGAGGAACGCCGTGATGTGGCCGCGCCCCTCGAGCGAGGTCTTCGCGAAGACCGTGAAGAAGTCGGCGAACCCGCCGTTCGTGATCCAGATCTTCTCGCCGTTCAGGACCCAGTCGTCGCCGTCGCGCACCGCCGTCGTCCGGATGCCCGCCGCGTCCGAGCCGGCCCCGGGCTCGGTGAGGCAGAACGCCGCGACGAGCTCGCCCGACGAGAGCCTGGGCAGGTAGCGGGCGCGCTGCGCCTCCGTCCCGAAGAGCAGGAGGCCGCGCATCCCGATCGAGCTGTGCGCCCCCACGGTCACGGCCGTGGAGCCGTCGTAGCGCGCGATCTCCTGGACGACCCTCGAGTACGCCGCGGTGCCGAGCCCCATGCCCCCGTGCGCCTCCGGGACGACGAGCCCGAAGAGACCCGCCTCCTTCAGCTCCTGCACGTACGCGGGCGGCATCCCGCCGGCGACGTCCCAGGCGGCGAAGTCCTTCTCGCGGGACCCGAGCATCGCCTTCAGGGTCGCCGCGATCGCGGCGAGCGTCTCCTTCTCCTGAACCGTGGGCGCGGGGTACGGGAGGATGATCTCCTCCTCGATCTCACCGAGGCAGAGCGAGCGCATGAAGCTCGCGGTCTTCTTGTCCGGCATGGTGGTCCTCCCCGGGGAAGTTGACTCCTGAATCATAACGCACCGCGGCAAGGACTGGAACCGCACCCCCGTGAGCGAGGGCCCGGGCGGGCGCCCACACCGAAGGGGTTGCATGATCGACCGGGCGCGGGCTATTCGATCCGCATGGCGTGGCGGAACCCGTCCGAAGACCGGGAGTCCCTGCTCGCCGCGAAGGGGCTGCTCGGGTTCAAGCCCTGGATGCTGGCGCTCGCGGTGTTCCTCGGCTGCGCGCTCGGGGTCGCGGTGATGGAGCAGTTCCGCGACGCGCGCTCGCTGTGGGCGCAGGTCACGCCGCAGGACGCTTCGTCGCCCTCGCACCGCTAGGCATCCGCCGCAGGTCCAGCTCGCTCAGCGGCGGCCCTTGCGCGTCGGCTTCGCGCGCGCGGCGGAGGGCTTCGCCTTCGCGCGCGCGGGGGAGGCCTTCGCCTTCGGGCGTCCACGCCGGGCGCTCGCCGGGGCCGGCTTCGCCCCGCGCTCGGACGTCTTCGCCTTCGCCCGCCGCGGCAGGACGACGCGGGCAGCCGGCCGGGCCTTCGCCCTGGTCTTCGGCTTCTCGGAGGGGGTCCGCTTCTTCGCCGGCGCGGCGCCCCTGCGCTGGCGCGGCACCCGGCGCAGGCGGGACGCCGGGGACCTCGACCGCCGAGTTGCGCGCTCCGGACAGCCGGCCGGTCGTGCACCACTCGGCGAAGGCCTCCGAGTCGGCGAACATCGCGGCGAGCGTCGGGTCCGAGGCGCGGCTGTACGCGCGCCGCACGATCTCCGCCGCGGGGAAGGTCCGTTCACGATGGGTGACGAGCTCGACCGCGGTCGCGCCGCCGACGAACTCCGGACGGTAGGCGCGCCGGACGCGGCGCGGCACCGCGTCCTCCACGAGGTGCAGGACGGTCTCGTCGCCGCAGTCGATGGCGTGCATCCACCTCCCGCCCTTGAGTGCCCGGATGTGCTCGCCGACCATTGCGCTCCTCCGGCGCCGCCCGGACGTCGGGCCGCGCGAGACCGCGGATGGTAGCTCCCCCCCGCGCGAGGGGCAACGCACGTGACCTCGCCCGGTAGACGCTCGCTCGCGAGGCGGGGCTCGAACGGGGCTCCGGCGGGCGTGGGACTTCCTTCGTGTAGGAGCGGGTGGCACCCTCCCGGGTGGATGCCATCCGCAAGGACACCCGTGCGCGTCCTGATCGTCGACGACAACCACCTGATCAGGCGGCTCCTCGCGCTCATCGTCGAGGCCGGGGGGTTCGAGGCGATCGCGGTGGAGTCGGGCGAGGACGCCCTCGCGTTCGCGCGCGAGGCTCCGCCGGACCTCTGGCTCGTGGACGAGGTCATGCCGGCGATGACCGGCTCGGAGCTGGTGCGGCTGCTCCGGCGCTCGCGCGACCGCCGCCTCGCGGCCGCGCCGATCGTGGGCATCTCCGGGCGCGTCGGCGCCGCGAGCGACCTGCTCTCGGCCGGCTGCGACGCGTTCGTCGCGAAGCCGGTCGAGGAGCACCAGATCATGGACGCCTTGCGCCGGGCGCTCCGCGCGCGGGGCGCCGGATCGCCCGACCACGTCCCGGCGGCGTGAGCGAGCCCGGCGCGGAACTCCCTCGCCCCGGCGGCGTGAGCGAGCTGGCGCGGAACTCCCTCGCCCCGCGAAGCGGGGAGAGGGTCAGGGGAGAGGGGTTCGCGGGGTCCTTCAGCGGCGCGGCGCGCCCGTCGCGCCGGCCCGCTCGCAGGTCGTGAGCGCGCGCCGGAACCGCGACGCATCGGGCTCCGCGCGCGCGCGCGCCCGGACGCGCGCGCAGCCGTCGGCGGGGGACTGCGCCGCGAGCGCCTCGGCCGCGGCCGCGCGCACCGCGGGATCGCGGTCCTGCTCCAGGAACGGCGTGAGGACCCGCGTCGCGCCGGTCGGCCCGGCGAGCCGTCCGAGGCCGCGGACCGCGGCGCGGCGAACGGAGCGCGGCGCGCTCGAGCTCGTCGCGACCTCGCGGTGGACGGTCGTCGCGCGGGCGCCGCCGAGCCCCGCGAGCGCCTCGAGGGCCCGGACTCGTCGGATGGGAGACTCGTCGGTGCGCGCGAACTCCGCGAGCGCGTCCTCCGCGCCCGGGCCGAGCGCCCGGAACGCCTCCGGCGCGACCGGGCCGTGGATCGCGCCGAGGTAGGCGCGGACCTGGTCCCGTACGTCCGCGGGCGAGGCCGCGCGCTCCGCTCCGGCGGGCGGCGGGGCCGCGGGGGAGGTCGGCCGGGGGACGGAGAGCGACAGCGCGAGGACGACGGATGCGAGCGTCATGGCCTGCCCTACCGGACCGCGGGGTTGAGACGCACGAGCTGGGCCTGGTCGCGGGAGAGCTCGCCCGTCGAGCGCGCGACGTCGAGGAGCCAGAACATGAGGTTCGAGCCGCCGCCGCAGGACGCGCTCGCCGTGCACGCGGCCCCGGACACCACCTGCGCGCCGGGTGCGCAGGTCGAGCGCGGGCACCGCGGCGTGTCCGAGAGCGGGTCGAAGAAGTCTCCCGTCGCCTCGGTCGTGTGGTACAGGCCGAGCCAGTGGCCCACCTCGTGGGCGGCGACGTACGCGATCCGGTCCGTGCCGCAGGCGGAGAGGCTCGGCGGCCCCGTCTCGCTGCACGACCCCACGCCGAGCTCGTCGAAGAGCCCGACGGCCGCCCCGCCGAAGACGGTCCCGGGGAAGCCCGACGGCCCCGGGATCGACCCGTCCACGCCCACGGCGATCGCCCCGCCCTGCGAATCCGAGACGAGCTCCTCCACGAGGAAGAGGTGGACCGCGCGCCTCGGGACGATCGCGGTCGCGAAGAGCTGCTGGAGCGGATCGCACGGGCCCTCGGCGCGGATGTCCACCGAGCCGTTCGGGCCGTACCGGTCCCGCACCCAGGCCGGGAGGTCGTGGAACGTCACGTCCCCGAGCCCGATCCCGGCGCGCGAGAGGTAGTACGCGAGGCTCGTCACCCACCGCGCGATCTGCGGGTCGGCCGCGGCGGCGGCCGCGGTCGCGATGGGGCTCGACGCGTCCGTGAGGAGGTAGACCTCGACGTCGAGCGCGCCCGTGGAGGCGACCGGACCGGGCTTCGTCACCGCGTGCATGTGGTAGCGGCCCGCGGTGTCGCCGCCGCTGCAGCCCGCGATGACGGTGCACTCCCGCGCCCAGTCGTTCGCGACGAAGGTCCACGTCCCCGCCGCGAGCTGGCCCGAGCTCCGCACCCGATCGACGCCGGCGCTCGTGTCGGGGACCGTGAACGCGCCCGACACCGGCGTCGCGCCGGCGTAGTACGCGTTCGCGCCGGTCGCGTCGACGAATCCGGCCGGGTCGATCGGCCACGGCGCGAGGTCGTCGAAGAACAGCGCGCCGGCCGGCGTCTTCACGTCCGTCGGGCACGACCGAGTTCGGGATGACGAACGTCGTCCCCGAGGACGGATCGAACAGGGAGATCGTGTCCACCGCCCCCGGCGGCGCCTCCTGCGCGAAGATCGTGAAGGTCGAGGTGCCCGCCGGGACCTCGAAGCTCGCGGTCGAGCCCACCTGCAGCTCGCCGAGATCCTGCACCATCTCCGGCGGGGAGCGCCGGCGCGCGGATCGTGGACACGCAGAACCCCGGGCCCGGCTCGATGGCGTTCACCACGCCCGGGTCGGCGCGGAGCTGCGGGGGCGGGAGCGAGGAGGTCGACGGCGAGGGCGGAGGGCTCGACGCGCACGCGCCGGAGACGCAGACGAGGTCGGGCCGGCAGTCCGCGCCGGCGCTGCACGCCTCCCCGGCGGTCTTCCCCGCGGGCGTGAGCGGATGCGCCCCCCTGTCCCGACCGGGCCCGCACGCGACGAAGAAGACCGTTCCGGCCACCAGCAGCAGGCGCATCCACAGATCTAGGCCGTGAACGCCCGGTCGAGAAGGTCCACCAGGACCCGCGCGGTGAGCCCCCAGACCACGCGGTCCGGATCGGCGTGGAACGACCAGATGCGCCAGTGACCCGTCCCGGGGTCGACGTCCTCGAACGGGATCCGGCTGGCGGCGCGCGCCTGCGCGGCCGCGACGGACAGCTCGGGCGGAAGCAGCGCGGGATCGAACAGCGAGTTGCGCCGCTGCGTCGGCTCGCCGAGGGCAGCGAGGGGGAGCTCGAACGGCTCGTGCACCTCGAACTCCGCGGGGCGGAAGACGCCGGGAGGCGCCCGCACCGCGGCGACGACCGGCGTGACCACGAACCGCGCGACGCTCGGGACGTCGTCGAGCGCGCCGAGCGGCTCCACGGCCGCTGGCGGGAGCCCGACCTCCTCCTCCGCCTCCCGCAGCGCCGCGCGGACGGCGTCCTCGCCGGGCTCCCTCGCGCCGCCCGGAAAGGAGATCTCCCCCTTGTGGGACGGCACGCGCTCGGTGCGGCGCGTGAAGAGGACCGTGGGGCCGGCCGGGCGGTCGAGGAGCGCCACGAGCACGGCCGCGGGGCGAAACCCCGGGACCTCGAGCGACACGGGCGGGCGCGCAGCGAGCGCGGCGCGGATCCGGTCGACGGCCTCCTCGAACGTCGCCGGGACCATCGCCATGGAATAACGACTTTCCGGCGGGCGTGCGAGCGGCGGGCGGGCGGTGGGCGCGGGAGCGCCCCGATCCGGGCAAGTCCCGTTGACTTCCCTCGCGGTTCCCGAGAGAAGAATCCCGTGCGAAGCGACCAGATCAAGAAGGGTTTCGAGCGCGCCCCCCACCGCAGCCTGCTCCGGGCGGCGGGGCTCAAGGACGAGGACTTCGAGAAGCCGTTCATCGGCGTCGCGAACAGCCACGTCGACATCATCCCCGGCCACTTCTTCCTCCAGGAGTACGGGCGGGTCGCGAAGGACGAGATCCGCAAGGCCGGCGGGGTCCCGTTCGAGTTCAACACGATCGGGGTGGACGACGGGATCGCGATGGGCCACTCGGGCATGCTCTACAGCCTGCCCTCGCGCGAGCTCATCGCCGACTCGATCGAGACGATGATGAACGCGCACATGCTGGACGCGCTCGTCTGCATCCCGAACTGCGACAAGATCGTCCCGGGGATGGTGATGGGGGCGCTCCGCGTGGACGTGCCGACCGTCTTCGTGTCGGGCGGACCGATGAAGGCGGGGCAGCTCTCCGACGGGACGTCGATCGACCTCACCACCGCCTTCGAGGCGGTCGGGAAGCGGGCGCGCGGGCAGATGACCGACGCGCAGCTCTACGAGATCGAGTGCAAGGCGTGCCCCTCCGGCGGCTCCTGCTCCGGGATGTTCACCGCCAACTCGATGAACGTGCTCTGCGAGGCCATGGGCATCGCGCTCCCGGGCAACGGGACCATCCTGGCCCTCACGCCGGAGCGCGAGGCGCTCGTGCGGCGCGCGGCGCGCCGGGCGGTCGAGATCGCCGGCGACGAGCGGTTCCGCATGCGGCGCATCGTGAACGCCGACTCGATCCACAACGCGATGGTCGTCGACATGGCGATGGGCGGCTCGACCAACACCGTGCTGCACATGCTCGCCATCGCCCGGGAGGCGGGCGTCGACTTCGACCTGCGCGCGATCGAGCAGATCGCGAGCAAGGTGGCGCACATCGCGAAGATCGCCCCGTCGCTCTCCACCGTGCACATGGAGGACATCCACCGGGCGGGCGGCGTGCCGGCGGTGCTGAAGGAGGCGGCCCGGCGCGGGGGCGTCGTCCGCGAGGGCGCGCTCACGGTCACGGGCGAGACCGTCGGCGAGCGGGTCCGGGGCGCCGCCATCCAGGACGCGGAGATCATCCACACGCTCGAGAACGCCTACTCGCCGGTGGGCGGGCTCGCGGTGCTCTTCGGGAACCTCGCGCAGGAGGGCGCGGTCGTGAAGACCGCCGGGATCCAGCCCTCGATGCGGAAGTTCACCGGGAAGGCGATCTGCTTCGACTCGCAGGACGACTGCATCGCCGGGATCATGGCCGGGAAGGTGAAGGCCGGGCACTTCGTCGTGATCCGGTACGAGGGGCCGAAGGGCGGCCCGGGGATGCAGGAGATGCTCAGCCCGACCTCGCTCATCATGGGCATGGACCTCGGCGAGAGCGTCGGGCTCGTGACCGACGGCCGGTTCTCGGGCGCGACCCGCGGCGCCTGCGTCGGCCACGTCTCCCCCGAGGCGGCCGAGGGCGGCGTCATCGGGCTCGTGCGGGACGGCGACCCGATCACGATCGACGTCGACGCCCGGTCGATCAGCGTGGACGTCCCCGACGCCGAGCTCGCGCGGCGGCGCGAGGGCTTCCGGCCGAAGAAGAAGGAGGTCCGCTCCTCCTGGCTCCGGCGCTACGCGCACCTCGTCACGAACTCGGCGAAGGGCGCCGTGATGCGGACGGATCTCTAGAGGGGGACGCGCCAGGCGGCCGCGAAGAACGCGTCGGTCCCGTGGCGATGGGGCCAGGTGCGGAGGAAGCCGTCGCGCGTGAGCACCGCGGCCGGCGCGAGCGGCGGCACGCGCTCGAGCTCGGGGTGGGCGGCCTCGAGCGCGAGCGCCACCTCCTCGTCCTCCTCGCGCCGGAACGTGCAGGTCGCGTACAGGAGCACCCCGCCCGGGCGGACGTGGCGCAGGGCCGACCGGAGGATCTCCAGCTGGATCCGCGGGAACGCCGCGCGCGCGGCCGGATCGAGACGCCAGCGGAGATCGGGACCGCGGCGCAGCGTCCCGAGCTCCGAGCAGGGCGCGTCCACGAGGACGCGGTCCACGGCGAGGTCGTCCGGCGCGACCCGACCGGCGACGGCCACGATCCCTCCCGCGCCCGCGCGCTCGGCCCGCACGCGCAGCCGCTCCAGGCGCGCTCCGTCCGGATCCGCGGCGTGGACGCGCCCCGCGGCGCCGACCGCCGCCGCGAGGAGGAGGGTCTTCCCGCCCGCGCCGGCGCACGCGTCGAGGATCGTCTCCCCCGGGCGCGCGCCGACGGCCTCGCCCACGAGCTGGCTCGCCTCGTCCTGCACCTCGAACAGGCCGCCGCGGTGCGCCTCCAGGCCGAGGACGTTCGGGCGCGGGGAGGTGACCGCGAGGCAGGCGCGGGCGAGCGCTCCCGGCCGGGTGTGGACGCCCTCGCGCCCGAGCGCGGTCGCGAGCGCGCCGGGGGAGGTCCGGAGCAGGTTCGCGCGGAGGAAGATCGGGCCCGGGAGGTCGAGCGCGTCCGCGAGCGCCTCCGCCTCGTCACCCGCCGCCGCCCGCAGCTCGTCCGCGAGCCAGTCCGGGAAGGAGAAGCGGTCCGCGAGCGCGCGCGGCGGCGGCGCGGGGGCGGGGAGCGCGCCGGCGGGCAGGCTCGCGAGCTCCTCCGCGTCCTCCCGCCCCCCGAGATCGCGGAGGAGCGCGCCCAGCAGGAGGCGGGGCGGCGCGTCGCCGGATCCGAGCTGGGCGCGCAGCCGCCGGCGCCAGAGCGCGACCCCGAGCACCGCCTCCGCCGCGGCGGCGCGCGCGCTCCGGTCGAGCCCGGGCGAGGCGCGGAGGAATCGCGCGAGGACCGCGTCCGCGGGGGCGCCCCCGAGCGCGGCGCCGAGCGGCCCGTCGAGCGCGGCGGCGATCCCGCGGAGCCGCTCCCACGGCACGGCGCGGAGGCGCGCCTCCGACCGCGCGGGGCCGGCCTCCGTCACGCGCGCGCCCGGGCCGGCTGCTCCGCGAGCACCCGGGCCACGAGCGCGCGGAGCTGGTCCGGCTCGAACGGCTTCTCGATCCGCGCGTTCGGGACGCGGGCGAGGAAGTCGCGCGCGCTCGGGGTGAAGGCCCCCCCGGTCAGGAACACGGTGCGATCCGCGAGCGCCGGGGCGATGTCGCGCAGCCGCGCGTGCAGCTCCATCCCGGTCATGTCCGGCATCATCAGGTCGCACAGCAGGAGGTCGAACGGCGCCCCGCCGCTCGAGACGTCGTTCAGCGCGGCGCGCGCGCTCGTGCGCGTGACGACCTCGTGCTGGGGCGCGAGGATCCGGTTGACCGCCCGGCCGATCAGGGCCTCGTCGTCGACGACCAGGATGCGGCCGCGGCGCGGCGCGGCGGGCTGGCGCGGCCGCGTCGGGGCGCTCGTCCGCGGGCGAGCCTGGCCGCGGGCGGGAGCAGGACGCAGAAGGACGTGCCCTGGCCCGGGGTGGACTCCACCTGGATCTCCCCGCCGAGCCCGCTCACGATCCCGTGGCAGATCGAGAGCCCGAGCCCGGTCCCCACGCCGACGGGCTTCGTCGTGAAGAACGGGTCGAAGATCCGCGGCAGGACCTCGGGCGGGATGCCGCTGCCCGTGTCGGAGATCTGGATGCGCGCGCGCCCGTCCGGCGCCGTGGAGGTCGTGGCGCGCACGACGTTCTCCTCCGCGCGCCCCTCCGGGATCGCCTGCGCCGCGTTGATGAGCAGGTTCAGGAGGACCTGCCCGAGCCGGTGCTCGCTGCCCACGACGGGAGGGATGTCGCCCACGTCGAGCTCGAGGCGCGCGCGGTGCCGGATCTCGTTCTGGGCGAGCCCGAGCGCCGACTGCAGGACGCGCCGGAGGTCCACCGCGTCGCGCCCGTGGTCCTCGGCGCGCGAGAACGCCTTCAGGTCGCGGACGATCTCGCGCACGCGCAGCCCGCCGTCGCGCGCCTCCTCGAGCGCGCGCAGGACCTCCGGGTCGACCCCCGCGCGCCGCAGCTCCGCGAGGGAGTACTCGAGGTTCGCGAGGATGAAGGCGAGCGGGTTGTTGATCTCGTGGGCGACGCCGGCGGCGAGCGTGCCGACCGACGCCATCCGGTCGGCGAGCATCAGCTGCATCTCGAGCCGCTTCTTCTCGGTGACGTCCTCCACGACCGCGAGGGCGAACCGGAACGCGCCGCTGTCGTCGCGGAGCGCGCTCGCGCGCAGGACCACCTCGGCGAGCGCACCGTCCTTGCGCAGCAGCGCCCGCGGGAGCTCGACCGCGCTGACGGCGCCCTCGCGCATCTGCCGGAGGATCGTCGCGGCCGAGGCGCGGTGCGGCAGCGCGTGGAGCTCCTCGAAGGTGAGCGCGCGCAGCTCCTCCTCGCGGAGGCCGAGCATCCTCCGGATCGCCCGGTTCGTCTCGACGAGCCTCCCGTCCGCGTCGACGAGGAGGATCCCGAGCGAGGCGAACTCGAACGCGGCGCGGAACTTGGCCTCGCTCGCGCGGAGCGCCTCCTCCGCGAGCTTGCGCTCGGTGATGTCGCGCACCACCGCGTGGAAGTAGCGGCGCCCGTCCAGCGTCTCGGTGTGGGCGCTCACCTCGACGGGGAAGGTGCTCCCGTCCTTGCGCCGGTACCGGGTCTCGAACACCGCCGAGCCGTCCTCCACCTGCTCCGCGGTCCGCGCCTCGAAGTCGGCGGCGGTCGCCGGGTCGCGCAGGAGGCGCACCGGGGAGCCGACGAGCTCGTCGCGGGAGTAGCCGAGGAGCGCGAGCGCGCGGTCGTTCGCCTCGAGGAGCCGGTGCCGGTCGTCCGCGAGGAAGACCATGTCGCGCGCCGCCTTGGTGAGGTGCTCGAGGCGCGCCGCGAGGGAGAGCCGCTCGGCCTCGTCGTGCAGCCGGCCGCGCTCGAACGCGGTGCGCTGGGCTCGCCACCACGCCACCGCGCCGGAGGCCGCGGCGGCGACGAGCGCGAGCACGCCCGTGAGCACCCAGCGGCGCAGGCTCGCGAGCGGGGCGAGCGCCTCCTCCATGTCGATCTTCGCGACGAGGCGCCAGGCGGTCTGCGGGACCGCGTCGACCGCGGCGAGGACCCGGACGCCGCGGTGATCGAGCCCCTCGAAGACGCCGCGCTCGCCCAGCGCGGCGCGGACCATCGGGGCGTCGAGCCGGCCGAGCGGCGCCGCGAGCCGCTCCGGGTCGCCGTGGCGGAGCTCGTTCACCACGAGGGCGTGGTCGCCCTCCGGTCGGACGAGGAGCGTCTCCGCCGACGCGCTCGGCGAGGGCCAGGACTGGACCATCCGGAACAGCCAGCGGCTCGGGTCGATGCGGAGGAGGATCGCGTCGCGCGCGACGCCCCCGGCCGGCTGGATCGGCGACGCGACGGTGAGGTGGACCGGATCCTCCGGCGCGTGGCGGTGGAGCTCCGAGAGCACGGCCCGCCGCTCGTCGATCGCCCGCTGGACCAGGGCGCGGACGGTGGGCGCCGCCGTGTCGAGCGCGACGTCGCCCGCGGAGAAGCGCGTGCGGCCGTCCGCGCTCACCACCGCGATGGCCGAGTACTCCCCCAGCCCGCGCAGCACCTCGAACCAGGCCTCGAGCTCCCGCCCGGCGGCGCTCGCGTCCCCGTCCCCGCGGGCGATCGCGGCGAGGAGCGCCGGCTCCGCCGCGATCGTGTCGGCGTCCACGAGCCGCTCGTCGCGCCAGCGCTCGAGCTCGTCCACCTTGAGGGCCGCGATGGCGGCGAGCTCGCGCTCGCGCTGGCGACGCAGGTCCGCGGCGCTCGTCGCGTACGAGAGGGCCCCGGCGACGACGATCCCGGTGGCGAGGAGGAGGAACACCACCAGCGGGGCCGCGCGGGAGAGCCCCCCCGCGGCCGACCCTCCGGCACGGCGCTCCGACGCGGTCTGCATCCGGCCGAAGCATACTCCCGGGCGGCGATGGAGGCGGTGACACGTCGCCCCGGATACACTGTGGGCCGAGGAAGGATGCGGCAAAGGTGACCAGACGGTTCGGGACCTCACGGCGGCTCGCGCTCGGCTTCGGCGCGCTCGTGGCGCTCATCGCGACGGCGTCCGCGGTCGCGCTCGCGGGCTCCGCGCGCGTCCACGACGGGCTCGCGGAGACGAGGCGGCGCGAGGAGGGAGTGCGGCTCTCCCTCGAGCTCGCGAGCGCCGTGCGCGACCAGTACGCCCACCAGGCCCACACGATCATCATCGGGGACGCGTCGCACCTCGGGTTCTACGGCGAGGCGCGCGGCACGGTCGCGCGGCTCACCCGCGCGCTCCGGCAGGCGGCCGAGCGGCCGGACGAGCGGGCGCTCGTGGACTCGATCGACCAGGAGAGCCAGCGGCTCGACGTCATCTTCCGCGAGCGGATCGTGCCCGCCGTCCTGCGCGGTGACCGCGAGCACGTCCAGGAGGAGCACGGGCGCGCCCAGCTCGTCGTGACCCGCATCCAGGGCCTCACCCAGGCGCTCGTCGAGCGCTTCGAGGCGTCGATCCGGGCGGTCCGCTCGGACCTCGAGCAGGTCGAGCGGCGGACGCGCAGCTTCCTCGTCGCCCTGCTGGTCGCGGCGCCCGTCGTCGCGATCGCGGTCAGCGTCCTCATCTCGCGCTCCATCGCGGCGCCCGTCGCGCGCCTCGAGGCCGGCGCGGCGCGGATCGCGGCGGGCGATCTCGAGACCCGGATCGAGGTGCGGGGCGCGCCGGAGCTCGAGTCCCTCGCGCTCCGCTGGAACGACATGACCGCCGCGGTGAAGGAGCACCAGCAGCGGCTCGTCGAGTCCGAGAAGCTGGCCGGGATCGGCCGGCTCGCCGCCGGCGTCGCGCACGAGATCAACAACCCGCTCGGCGTGATCCTCGGCTACGCGAAGCTGCTCCGGAAGCGCTGCGACGGCACGACGGCGGCGGACCTCGCCGTGATCGAGGAGGAGACGCTCCGCGCGAAGGAGATCGTCGACGGCCTCCTCGACCTCTCGCGCCCGCTGCCGGCGGGCGCGGAGCAGGTGGACCTGCGCGCGCTGTCCGACGACGTGGTGTCGCGCCTCGGCGACGCGCGCCTCCTCGACGGCGTCTCGGTGACCGTCGACGGGAGCGCGAGCGCGCCGGGGCACCCGGAGAAGCTCCGGCAGGTGCTCGTGAACCTCGTGCGGAACGCGGCGGAGGCGGCGGGGTCGGGCGGCCGCGTCGAGGTGCGGCTCGCCGAGCGCGACGGGAGCGCGGAGGTCCTGGTGAAGGACTCGGGCCCGGGGATCCCGCCCGAGCGCCGGGCGCGCCTGTTCGAGCCGTTCTTCACGACGAAGCCGCACGGCACCGGCCTCGGGCTCGCCGTGTCGCGGGCCATCGCGCGCGCGCACGGCGGCGAGCTCGCCGCGGACGTGGCAGGGGAGGGCGGGGCGCGGTTCGCCGTCCGGCTCCCGCTGCGGCGGGCGGGGGAGGCCTGACGATGGCGAAGCTCCGGGTCCTCGTCGTCGACGACAAGGAGAACATGCGCCGGCTCGTCGCGCGCATCCTCGAGGGCGAGTTCCTCGTCGAGGAGGCCGAGGACGGGGCGCGCGCGCTCGCGCTCGTCGCGACGAGGCCGTTCGACGTGGTCGTGACGGACATCCGGATGCCCGGCGCGGACGGCTTCGAGCTGCTCGCGGCGGTGAAGGGGCGCGACCCGGCCACCGCGGTCGTGCTCATGACCGGGTACGCGACCGTGCAGGACGCGGTGCGCGCCATGAAGCTCGGCGCCTTCGACTACCTCGAGAAGCCGTTCGACCCCGACGCGGCGCTCGCCGTCGTGAAGCGCGCGGGGGAGCACAAGCGGCTCGTGGACGCCGCGCGCCTCGCCGCGCCGGCCGGGGACGAGGACTCGTTCCACGCGCTCGTCGGCCGGAGCGCGCCGATGCGCGAGGTCTACCGCCTGCTCGAGAAGGCCGCCGCCGTCGAGGCGACGGTGCTCCTCACCGGCGAGACCGGCACGGGGAAGGAGCTCGCCGCGCGGGCGATCCACTACCACTCGGCCCGCCGCGAGAAGCGCATCGTGCCGGTGAACTGCGGCGCGCTCCCGGCCGAGCTCGTCGAGAGCGAGCTGTTCGGTCACGCGCGCGGGGCGTTCACGGGCGCGGCCGCGGCGAAGCCCGGCCTGTTCCAGGAGGCGCAGGGCGGCACCATCTTCCTCGACGAGGTCGGCGAGCTCCCGCTCGCCGCGCAGGTGAAGCTGAACCGCGTCCTGCAGGAGAAGGAGATCCGGCGCGTCGGTGACACCCAGGCCGTCCCGGTGGACGTCCGGGTGATCGCCGCGACGCACCGCGACCTGCGCGAGGAGGTCCGCGCGGGGCGGCTCCGCGAGGATCTCTTCTACCGCCTGAACGTGTTCGCGGTGACGCTCCCGCCGCTGCGCGAGCGGCCGGAGGACGTGCCCCTCCTCGCCGCCCACTTCCTGGAGAAGCACGCCCGGGCGCTCCGGCGAGACCTGCGGGGGTTCGCGCCGGAGACGCTCCAGCGCCTCGCGGCCCACCCGTGGCCGGGGAACGTCAGGGAGCTCGAGAACGTGATCGAGCGCGCGGTGGCGGTCGCGGGCGGCGAGCTCGTGGAGCCGCAGGACCTGCCGCCCGACCTCGCCGCGTCCGCGGCCCCCGCGCCGCCCGGGTCGGCCGCGGCGCTCGCGGCCGTCCCGTACAAGGACGCGGTGGCGGGCGCGCGCGACCGCGTGTCTCGCGAGTACCTCGTCGCCCTCATGACGGAGTTCGGCGGGAACGTCACCCGCGCCGCGGAGCGGGCCGGCGTCGAGCGCGAGAGCCTGCACCGGCTCCTGCGCAAGCACGGGCTCCGCTCCGACGACTTCAAGCCGGCGGAGTGACCGCGCTCGGCGGGTGCATCGGCCCGCCGGAGTCCGCCGCCGGGGACCTCCGCCGGCGCGAGCGTCGGCGCGGCAGCGTTCGCCGGCCAGCGCGCGTCGTCGCTGCGCGCCAGGGCCACCCGGCGCAGCTTGTCCTCATGACCGGTCGACTGGCAGGGAAGGTGGTGGTGGTGACGGGCGCCTCCAGCGGGATCGGGCGGGCGACCGCCCTCCGGTTCGCGCGGGAAGGGGCCGCCGTCGCGCTCGTGGCCCGGGGGAAGGAGGCGCTCGGGGAGGTGCGCGCCGGGATCGAGCGCGCCGGAGGCCGCGCCGCCGCGTTCGAGTGCGACGTCGCCGACGAGGACGCGGTCGAGCGGGTCGCCGCCGGCGCGGAGGCGGCGCTCGGGCCGATCCACGCGTGGGTGAACGCGGCCGCCGTGCTCGCGCTGGGCCGGTTCGAGGACACGCCGCCGGAGGTCTTCCGTCGCGTCCTCGAGATCGACCTCATGGGGACCGTGCACGGGACGCGCGCCGCGCTCCGCCGGTTCGAGGGGCGCGGGGTGGGGACGATCGTGAACGTCGCCGCCGTGGAGGGTCGGGTCGCGGTTCCCTACTCGTCCGCCTACTCCGCGTCGAAGCACGCCATCGTCGGCTTCTCCGCGGCGATCCGGGAGGAGCTGCGGCTCGAGCGCAAGCCGCGGGTCCACGTCTGCGTGGTGCTGCCCGCGACGACCGACACCCCGCTCTTCCAGCACGCCGCGAACTTCACGGGCCTGGAGGTGAAGGCCACGCCGCCCGTCTATCCCCCCGAGCGCGTCGCGGACGCGATCGTGTCCCTCGTGTACCGGCCCCGGCGGGAGGTCCTCGTCGGTGGGAGCGCGCACGTGATGACGGCGCTCTGGGCGGTCGCGCCGGCGCTCGCCGAGGCGCTCCTCGCGCGCAGGGCGCGCCGGAGCCACCTGCGCCAGCGCCACCCCGCGCCCGAGACGGTCGGGAACGTGTTCGGGCCGCAGCCGCCGCACGGCCGGACGGGGGGCTGGCGGCGACCCTGGAGCGGGCGGCGGGTCGCGTCGATCGCCATCCCGGCGGCGCTCCTCGCCGGAGCGGTCTGGGCGCGCAGGGTCGCGTGACGCCGGCCGGGCCGCCGCTCACGGCCGCGACGCGGTGATCGCGACGCGGTGGGTGGACGGGCGCCTGCCCAGCGGCCAAGATCCGCTCGTGGAGATCGCGCTCTACGTGCTCGGGGCGGCGGCGCTCGCCCTGGGGCTGGCCGGAGTCGTCCTTCCGGTCCTCCCCGGGTCGGTGCTCCTCGTCGCCGGGGCGGTCCTGGTCGGCTGGGCAGACGGGTTCACCCGCGTGTCGGGGTGGACGGTGGGGGCGTGCGCGATCATCGGCGCCGCGATCTGGGCGGTCGACCTCGCCGCGGGCGTCCTCGGCGCGAAGGCGTTCGGCGCCTCGCGCTGGGCGGTGATCGGGTCGGGCGTCGGGCTCCTCGTGGGGCTCTTCCTGGGCGTGCCCGGGATCGTCCTCGGCCCGGCGGTCGGAGCGCTCGCGTTCGAGTACGCGCGCGACCCGGACTTCGAGCGGGCGCTCAGGGCCGGCACGGGGGCGTTCGTGGGGTTCGTGCTCGGGACCGCGGTGAAGGTCTCGCTCGCGTTCGTCCTCGTCGGCGTGGTCGTGCTCGCGCTCGTGCTGTGACGCGGCCGCGCACGGTCTCGCGGCGTGGCCGTCGCCGCTACCGCGCGGCGGCGAGCTCCGCCGCGCGCCGCTCCGCGGCCGCGATCTCCTCGCGCCCGAGCCCGTCCGCGACGAGCGCGGCGCGGCGGTGCAGGTCGGCCGCCTCCGCGCGCGACGCGGCGTCGCCGTCCGCGAGCCGGGCGGCCGCGCGCAGCGCCGCGAGCAGGCCGATGCGGTCGTCGGAGGTGGAGAGCGGCCCGAGCGCGGCGCGGTACCCCGCGCGCGCCTCCGCCGCCCGTCCCTCGCGCTCGTCGAGCCGCGCCCGGTTGAGCCGGAGCGGGCCCGCCACCTCCCCCGCGTCGCCGGCGAGCCGCTCGGCCGTGGCGTAGCGCTCGCGCGCCTCCGGGCCCGCGGCGAGCGCCCCGAGGCCCAGCTCGGCGAGGGCCTCCGCGGTCGGGTCCTTCGCCTCCTGCGCGAGCGCGCGCGCGTCGCGGAGCGGGCCGGCGACGTCGCCCTCGCCCGAGATGCGGCGCGCCCGGGCGAGGCCGAGCAGCGCGCGCGCGGCGAGCCCGGGGTCCCCGGCGTCGCGCGCGAGCGCGGCCGCCTGCGCGAACGCCGGCTCGGCGCCGCGCGCGTCCCCGGCGGCGAGGAGCGCGATGCCCTCCCGGCAGGCGGCGTCCGCGGCGAGGCGCGGCCGGTCCACCGCGGCGGCGTTGCGCGACGCGCGGCCGTAGAGCGAGGCGGCGGTCTTCGGGTCGTCGTAGCGGCGCGCGGTCTCGGCGGCGCGCCGCTGGCGGACGGCGAGCTGCTCCGCGCCCGGGCGCTGCTCGCGGGCGCAGCCCGAGAAGAGGGCGACGGCGAGGACGAGGACGGCGGGAGCGACCGGGGCGCGCCTCACGGCCTGGCCTCCGCGCGCTGCGGCTCGGGCGGGAGATCGAGGACGGCCGGGGGCACCGGCCGCCCGGGCTCGGGGAGGGACCCGCGGAGCAGCCAGTGGTTCGAGACGAGGTCGAGCGCGTGGTTCGACTGCATGACGAGGAGCTGGACCTCCCCGACGAGCGTGTCGAACTGCTTCGTGCGGCCCCGCGCCTCCTGCGCGAGCTGCTGGGCGACGTCCGCGACCTTCGTCGTCGTCGAGACGAGCGCGTCGATGTCCTTCCAGCTCCGGTGCACGTCGTCGAGGACCGCCGCCGTCCGGTCGTACAGCGCCGGGTCGGTGAAGAACCTGCCGGCGCTCCCCTTCCCCTCGCCGAGGCCGCGCAGGAGCTCCTCGAGCCGCGCCAGCGCGCCCGAGGCGTTCGCGATGGCGCGCTCGCGCTCGACCGCCTGCGCCAGCCGGTCGAGCGACCGGACCAGCTTGTCGACGTCCTCCGCCGCGCGCGATCGCTCCACCTGGCCGAGGATCGAGTCGGTCTTCGCCAGGATCGCCTGCGTCCGGTCGAGGATCTCGGGGACCTGCTCGCGGATGCGGTCCACCGTCTCGCGCGCCTTCACCGCGGGATCCCCCTCCGCCTCGCCCTGCATGAGCTTCCCGTCGGGCCACGGCGCCGCCGCGCTCCCCGGGTCGAGCGAGATCGCGAGGTCGCCGACGAGCCCGGCGATGGGGACGCGGAGCTGCGCCTGCGCGTCCGCGCGGAGGGTCTCGCGCGCGGCCTGGCCGATCTCGAGCCGCGCCCGGATGAGCTCCCCCTCGCGCGTCGCGCCGGCGACGTTGCCGACGAGGTCGCCCGCGAGCCGGACCGGGACGCCGACGCGCAGCGCCGCGGCGTGCCTCGCGGGGAAGGTGACCTGGAGGACGGCCTGCTTCTCGAACCAGCGACGCCCCCGCCCGACGAAGACGATGCCCACGAGGAGCACCGCGACCACGAAGAGGTTGAACACGCCGACGACGGTGCGGACGTGGCGCAGCGGGGCGGGTCGGCTCATGCGCGGATCACCGGGAGCGGCATGGCCGGGGCGCGCAGCGCGGCCGCGATCCCGGCGTTGTGGGAGGTGACGAGGAGACCGCGCGGCCGCTCGCGCAGCCAGGCCGCGAGCCCGGAGAGGACGTCGCGCGCGGCGTCCGCCTCGAGGTCGTCGAGGGGGTCGTCGAGGACGAGGAGCTCCGGATCGAGGAGGGTCGCGCGCGCGAGCGCCACGCGGCGCCGGACCGGCAGGGTCACGTCCTCGGGCCGGACCTCCGCGCACTCCTCGAGGCCGAACCGGGCGAGGGCGGCCGCGGTCGCGCGCGCCGCCTCGTCCGGGGGCGGGCGACGGTGGAACTGGAGGGGCAGGAGGAGGTTCTCGCGCAGGGTCAGGTTCGCGAGGAGCGCGCCGCTGCGCGGGTGCCAGCCCACGCGCGAGAGGAGCGCGGCGGCCTCGGCGCGCGGGAGGGTGCCGGGGAACGCGCCGAGGACCCGGGCCGTCCCGGAGTCCGGCCGGTCAATCCCGAGCAGCGCCCGGAGCACGGCCGAGCCCGCCTCGATGGGTCCGACGAGGACGAGGCTCTCGCCGGGCCGGACGCGGAACCCGAGCCGCTCGACGCGGAGCGCGCCGGCGCGGGCCGTGACGGTGAGGCCCTCGGCCTCGGCGAGCGGCTCGGCGGCGGTCATGCGAGGTAGAGGAGCGCCGTCACGACGGTGTTCCAGACGAAGACGAGCGCGAACGACCGCACCCCCGCGGCGGTGACCGCCGGCGGGATCTGGGTGGTGCTCCGCGACGCGCGGAGCCCCTCGTGGCAGGCGACCGCCGCGATGGCGGTCCCGGGGAGCACCGTCTTCGCGGCGAGCGCGACGGCGTCCGCGGGGCGGAGCGCGCCGATCACGTGGCCGAGCAGCACGTGCGGCGCGGGGCCGCCGAGCAGCGGCGAGAGGAGCGCGCTCGCCCCGATCGAGAAGGCGAGGAAGAGCACGGTCAGGCTCACCACGGCGACCGCGGCCCCGAGGATCCGCGGCACCACCAGGTACTCGAACGGATCGATCCCCATGCCCACGAGCGCGTCGACCTCGCCCTCGATGCGCATGGTCGCGAGCTCGGCGGCGATCGCGGTGGCGGAGCGGGCGATCACGATCCAGGCGGTCAGGAGCGGCGCGAGCTCGCGGACGAGCGTGGCGACGAGCACCTTCCCCACGACGTCGCCGCCCGCCGCGGCGGAGAAGGGCGACTGCGCCGCGACGGCGAGCGCGACGAGCAAGGCGAGCAGCAGCGTGAACGGCGCCGCGCGCACCGCGGTGAAGTAGACCTGCCGCCAGAGGACGTCGCGCACCACCGGCCGGATCCGGCCGGCCGAGCGCGTGAGCGCGAGCATCGTCTCGCCGGAGATCGCCGCGACGTCCGTGACGTAGCTCGCGAGGTCGACGGCGGGATCGCCGAGGGCGCGCAGGAGCGAGGCGGGGCGTCGGGCCATGGACCTCGACAGGAGACCACGGGGCGGGGCGGTGCGGACCAAGCGGTCGCGCTATCAGGCCTCGAGCCGGGCGGCGAGCTCCCGGGCGGCTCCCAGCAGCGGCGCGCCCGGCTCCGCCGGCCGCCACTCGTCGAGCAGCCTGTCCAGCGCGGCGCGGGCGCCGTCGCGGTCCCCGAGCCGCTCCCGGCAGCGCGCGATCATGAGCAGGGCGCGCGGGTGCGCCCAGGTGCGCCACATCACCCTCGGCAGGTAGAGCCGCTCGAGGTGCTCGAGCGCCGCGAGCGCGGCGGCGTGGCGGCCGTCGGCGAGCGCGAGGTCGGCCAGGAACCAGAGCGGCGGGGCTCGCCACGCGCACATCGGGGCCTCGGCGGCGACGGCGCCGAGCGCCGCGAGCCCGCGGTCCACCGCGCCCGACCGCACCGCCGCGACGGCCTCGTAGGTGCGCGCGAGCACCGACCCGGGACGGAGCCGCCGGGCGAGCTCGGCCGCGCGCGCGTCGGCGCCGAGCCAGGCGAGGCTCGCCGCGTGCTCCGCCGCGGCCCGCGGGTCGAGCTCGTCGAGGAGCGCCAGCTCGCGGAGCACCGGCGCCGGATCGCCGTCGCCGAGGTGGAAGTCGGCGCGCGCGGCGAGGAAGAGCGCGTCGCTCCGCACGTCCGGGATCTCCTGCGCGAGCGCGTCGAGGCAGGCGCGCGCGGCGGTGCGCCGCCCGCGGTACGCCTCGACCGCGCACATCGTGTAGAAGCCCATCCGGCGGATCGGGCTGCCCGGCTCGAGGAACCCGCGCGCGAGCTCCGCCGCCTCCTCGTACCTCCCGGCGAACCCGACCGCGCCGACGAGGTCCTGCTGGGCGACGACCCCCGCTCCCAGCGCGACCGCTCGACGGGCGGCCGCCGCGGCGCCGTCGAGCTCGCCGAGCCACCCCAGCCCGATCGAGAGGGCGTGCAGGCTCACCGGCGTCGGCGCGCGCGACCAGCGGTCCACGAACGCGCGCAGCTCGCGCTCGCGCCCGAGGGCGCCGAGCGCCTCCGCGAGCTGGCCGGGCGCCCACCCGAGGTCCGGGTTCAGCGCGAAGGCCCGCTCGAGGTGCGGGACCGCGAGCGCGAGCTCGTCGTGGTGCCGGAGGAGATCCGCGATCTCGTAGTGGGCGCGCGGATCCTCGGGCCAGCGCTCCGTCGCCTCCCGGAAGAGGGCGACCGCGTCGTCGTCCCGTCCGGCGACGTGGGCCGCGAACGCGCGGATGAGGACCTGCTCGGGCTCCGGCGCGCTCCGGTGGTGCCGGAGCGCCTGGGCGATCGCGCGGCGCTGGGCGGCGCGGCTCCCGCCGAACCGCCGGGACCAGACCGCGAGCTGGTAGTGGGCGACCGCGAGCGTCGGGTCGAGCGCGACGGCGCGGCGGTAGTGCTCCGCGCAGTCGAGGCCGAACACCGGGCGGCGCTGGCACTGCTCGCCGAGGAAGAGCTCGCGGAGCGCCTCGATCGCCTGCGCCGAGCGCGGCGGCGACCGCGCCGCGCGCCGGGACGGCACGTCGAGCGCCGCGCGGAGCTCGCCGAGCTCGCGCGCGACGGCCGGGGCGTCCGGCGGCCGGGCCGACGGATCGGGAGCCTGGCAGCGCGCCGCGAGCTCCGCGAGCGCCGCGCGGGCGGCGGTGGTCCGCGGCCGGTCGCGCCCGAGCATCTCGTCGAGCAGGACCCCCACCGCGAACACGTCGGTGCGCGCGTCCTCGCGCTCGCCGCGGAGCTGCTCCGGCGCCATGTAGCCGGGCGTCCCGCTCTGCGCCGGCGCGCCCACGCCGAAGACGTGCGCGAGGCCGAAGTCCAGCACCTTCACGCCGCCGTCCGCGGTGAGGAACACGTTCGAGGGCTTGAGGTCGCGGTGGAGCACCCCGGCCGCGTGCGCGTGCACGAGGGCCCGCGCGACCGAGAGCGCGACGCGGACGGCCTCGCGCGTCGCGAGGGGCCCGCGCGCGACGCGATCCGCCAGCGTCTCGCCGCGGAGGAGCTCGAACACGAGGTGGTCCCCCGCGGCGGAGCGCCCGGCGTCGAACAGCGTGACGATCCCGGGGTGCTGCAGCGACGCGACCGCGAGCGCCTCGCGCCGGAGCGTCTCGGGATCGCCGCTCCGCGCGGACGGCTTGACCGCCTTGAAGGCGACGGGCCGGCCCAGCTCCAGGTCGCGCGCCTCGAAGACGATGCCGAACCCGCCTCGACCGAGCTCTCGCACCAGCTCGAACTTGCCGATCCGCTCGCCCGGCCCGTAGGCGCGCTCCCAGGCGGGGGGCGGCGAGACGGGCGGCGACGCGGCGAGCTCCACCAGGAGCGCCGAGAGGCCCGTGGCCGGGCCGTCCTCCCGGGACCGCTCGCCTCCGTCCGTCACGTCGGCCTCAGCCGTCGGCGTCGAGGAGGCCCTCCTCGCGGGCGAGCCCCCTCAGCCGCTCCTTGAGCCGCTCGAACCGCTTGCGCAGCGCGGCCGACGTCACCGGCGTCCCCTCCGTCGAGAGCACCGCGGCGACCTCGTCCCACTCGAGCTCGCGGTCGAGGCGCATGGTCAGCAGCGTGCGATCCTCCGGCGGGAGCTGCGCGCGCAGGCGATCGAGCCCCGCGCGCCGGCTGCCGGTCGCGATCGTCGAGGCGGCGACGGAGATCGCGAGCCGCGACGCCGCGCTCGAGGGGAGCCGCCGCCCTCGCGCGCGATACGGATCGCGCAGGAGCCGGCACGCGGCGTGCCAGGCGAGCCGGTACGACCAGGCCCGGAGCGAGGACTCGCGACGGAAGCCGGGGAGTCCCTTCCAGAGGTCCTCCGCCCACTGCGAGTAGGCGTCGTGCGCGTCGTCCTCGTCGAGGACCGCCCTCAGGTAGCCGAAGACCCCTGGCCCGTGGCCCTCGATCGCGGCGGTCGCCGCGGCGTCCGCCTGCGCGGCGTCGACGAGCGCGACCACTCGTGCCTCGACGGCGTCCATGGTGGAAGCATACGCCGCGCCGCATGGACGTTGCCAGGCGCGGCGGAGCGACCCGAGGGTCGCGAGCGGCCCCTCACGGGCGTCGCTTCGGGGGGTGCTCCCGGCGTGCGCCCGGCGCCATCGTCTCCGCATGGCACGGATCGCGATCATCGCCGACGACATGTTCGAGGACGTGGAGCTCCGGCAGCCGTACGACCGGCTCCGGGAGTCCGGGCACGAGGTCGTGCTCGTGGGCCTCGAGGCCGGGAAGCAGATCACCGGAAAGAAGGGCCACGAGAAGCTCACGATCGAGCGGGCCGCCGAGGACGTCCGGGCGGACGAGTTCGACGCGCTCGTCATCCCGGGCGGCTACTCGCCGGACAAGCTCCGCACCAGCCGGCCGATGGTCGCGTTCACGCGCGCGTTCTTCGATCAGGGGAAGCTCGTCGCCGCGGTGTGCCACGCCCCCTCGCTGCTGATCGAGGCGGACGTGACGGAGGGCCGGACCGTGACCTCGTGGCCCTCCATCCGGACCGACCTCCTGAACGCGGGCGCGCGCTGGGTCGACCGCGAGGTCGTCGAGGACGGGAACCTCGTCACGTCGCGCAAGCCGGCCGACCTCCCGGCGTTCTCCGACACGATCCTGCGCCGCCTCGCCGGCGCCGGCGAGCGTGCGGACCGGCAGGCGGAGGCCCGGTCGCCGGACGCCGCCGCGCCCTGACGCCGGCCGCCCCACCGGGGCGTGGCGGAAGGCCGTGCGTTCGCGGACGCTCTCCTCGTCGGGAGGCGCGCATGGGATCTCCACCGGTGAAGGCGTTCGGGCAGGGGGACGCGGCGCTCGCCGCGTGGGCGGAGGCCGTGTACCGCCCGGAGGACGACCTGCTCCGGGAGCCTGCGCGACCGCAGCGCCGCCGCGGGCCTCCCGCCGATCCAGGTCGGGAAGTTCGACGGGCTCCACCTCGAGGTGCTCGCGCGCGCGGCCGGCGTCCGGCGAGCGGTCGAGATCGGCACGCTCGGCGGCTACAGCGGCGTGTGCCTGCTCCGCGGAATGGGCGACGCCGGGTTCCTCCACACGTTCGAGCTCGACCCGCGCCGCGCCGAGGTCGCGAGGGGAGCGTTCGAGCGGGCCGGCGTCGCGGACCGCGTCCGCATCCACGTCGGTCCCGCGGCGGAGCGCCTCCGGGACGTCGAGGCGGAGGCGCCCTTCGACCTCGTGTTCGTCGACGCGGACAAGACCGGATACCCGGGCTACCTCGCGTGGGCCGAGGACCACCTCCGGATCGGCGGCGTGCTCCTCGCGGACAACACGTTCGGGTTCGGCCACGTCCACGAGGAGCAGCCGGTGGGCGAGTCGCCCGAGGCGATGGCGGCGCTCCGCACCTTCAGCGAGCGCCTCGCGCAGGGCGGCAGGTTCCGCGCGACGATGCTCCCCACCGCGGAGGGGCTGTCGTTCGCGGTGAAGGTCCGCTGAGACCCTCGTGCGGCGCGGCACTCGACCGCATGTCGTCCGCCCGGCGGTCGCGCTATCCGGACGGCGGGGGGCGGCAGGTGCCGCCTGCGCGAGGGACCAGGCATGGGAACCGTCACGGTGCTGCCGACGAGGGCGTCCCGCGTCCGGAAGAAGGCGAAGGGCCTGCTGTCTTCCGTCGCGTTCACCCTGACCTTCACGCTCGTCTACACCGCGCTCGCGCCGCTGGCGGTGCTCGGCGCCCTGCTCGGAGGGCCGCTCTGGGCCGCGCTCATGCTGCGGCACGAGCACGCGCTCGACACCGGAAAGTAGAAGAGGCCCGCAGGGCGGGCCTCTTCACATCTGAACTGGCGCTCGCTCTGGGGCGAGCGCAATCCCGGCCTAGGCCAGGCGTGACTTCGAGCATGTCTGGGAATGCGACGGCTCTGTGATCACGACCTCCTTTGTTGGTTCAGCTCTCCACTACGAGACCATTGTAATCGCCCCGCCGCCGGGATCGACTGCGCTCGATGTCGCGGATGGGGCGAAAGCGACCATTCCCGCGAGATCAGGGACGATCGCGGCGGAGCGCGGGAGCATCCCAGGACGGGGGGATTGCGGAACGCTCGCCGGAGGGATCCGGCCTGCCGCGCCGCGAGGGTGCGACCGGGCGCACGGCCGGGGTGCCGCCGATGACGAGGAGGAGAAGCCGGATGCTCTGGATCGCCTTGTGGGCGGGCATTTTCGCGATCGGCGCGCTCGGGGTCCTCGTGAACGTGCAGGCTCGGCGGTTCGAGCGCCGCGTCGAGCGGGAGGCGCGCGCGCTGTTCGCCGAGCCGGGCGCGCCGCCGGCGGAGCCCGTGCCGCTCGAGCGGCTGCCCGCACCCGTGCGCAGGTACCTCGAGGTGTCGGGCGCCGCGCGCCGCGCCGGTCTCCGCGCTCCGCGCGTCTCGGCCTGGGCGGAGGTGACGACGCGAGCGCCCGGGCGACGCTCCGGGTCGGCGGTCGAGAGGTCACGGCGACGTTCCACTTCGGCGCCGACGGACTGCCGACGCGGTTCACCGCGGAGCGGTTCCGGGACGTGGGCGGGAGGGGAGTCCTCACCCCGTATACCGGCGAGTACTCCGACTTCCGATCCGTGGACGGGGTCCTCGTCCCGTTCCGCCTCTCGGCGATCTGGCACCTCGAGGAAGGGCCGTTCCCGTACGCTCGGTGGAAGGTCGAGTCGGTCGAGCTCGCCCCCGTCGTCCTGACCTGGACCTATGCCCCTGCGGGCCAAGCCGGGTTCAGGATCCAGCGGGCGACCAACCCGACGTTCACCGCGGGGCTCGTCACGTTCAACGTCGGCGACGTGAGGACGCTGCTCCGCCTGCTCGGCGAAGCGGCGGACGACCTAGCTGCTACCGCGTCGCGCCGACGAACGTTCCTCGGTCCCGGCGCGTGGTCGAACAGCCGGTCGATCGCCCGCTGAGCGACGTCGAGACGTTCCCAGCCGCCCTGAAGGCCCGCCGCACGGAACCGTCCGCTATCGGCCGATTACTTGCTGCCCGGGATCGCCGGTGTACGCTACCTGCGCGTGACAGCGCACACCGATCACCTCGAGGTCCGTGATCGGCGCGAGCGTTGGGGCGGGCTCGGGGGGCAGGGCATGGCCGACGGCACTCTCTACATCTGGTTCCCCGACGCCGCCGTCCTCGCGCGGGCGCGCGACGCCCTCCGCGCCGGCGGTCACCGCGCGGCGCTCACGGCCGCGTGCGCGCGGGTGGGGCTCGGCTCGGGCGAGCTGGATCCGTGCGTCCTCGATCTCTGCGGAGCGCTGACGGAGGCCGAGACCCGGAGGGCGCGCGCGCTGTTCGTCCCCGGGGACGAGGACCCCTCGCTCGACGACTTCGGCCGCATCGTCTCCCTCCACCAGCTCAACGTGGCCGCCCAGACCGGCTGGCTGCTCGAGCAGTTCGAGGAGGGCGGCATCACGAGCCACTTCCACCCGATCGTCCACGTCGGGGACACCTCGCGCGTGTTCGCGCACGAGGCGCTGCTGCGCGGCAAGGGTCGGAACGGAAAGCCGCTCGAGCCGCTCGCCATCCTGCAGAACGCGCGCGAGGCCGGCTTGTTCCAGGAGCTCGACCTCGCCGCCTGCCGCTGCGCCATCCGCGAGGCCGCCCACCTCGACTCGAGCGTCACCGTCTTCATCAACTTCTCGCCGGCGATGATGGACGACGCGGAGAGCGCGCTCAGGACCACGGTGGCGGCGATCGACGCCGCGGGGCTCGCGCCCGAGCGGTTCGTGTTCGAGGTGATCGAGGCGGATCGGATCGAGAACGCCTCGCACCTCAAGTCCGTGCTCGACGCGTACCGCCGCGACGGCTTCCGCGTCGCGCTCGACGACCTCGGCGCGGGCTGGTCCACCCTCAACCTCGTCCACCGGCTGCAGCCCGACTTCATCAAGCTCGATCGCGATCTCATCCGCGAGGTGAACGTCGACCGGGTGAAGGACCTCATCGCGAGCAAGCTCCTCGAGATCGGCCACGGGCTCGGCATCAGGACCATCGTCGAGGGGGTGGAGACCCAGCAGGAGCTCCAGTGGGCGCGCGCCCGCGGCGCCGACTTCGTCCAGGGATTCCTCATCGCGAGACCGGGGCCCAGCCGCGCCCAGGCACGACTCACCTGACCATGCACAGGCGCTTGCGCCGGCTGCTCGAGCTCCACCTGCCCGCGGGCCGCGAGCCCGAGCGCGAGCTGCGCGCGCTCCTGCGGGACGTGGACGCCGAGTACGTGCGAGCGGACCAGGATCGCGCCTCGCTCCAGCGCGCGCTCGAGCTCGTCGCCGACCTGAGCCGCCGCCCGGCCGCGCCGCCGATCGCGGCCGCGCCGCACCGCTCGCAGATCTCCCGGCTGTCCCGGCGGCTCTTCCAGGAGGCGCCGTTCGCCGGCCTCATCTGCGATCCCCGCCTCGAGGTGCTCGCCTGGAACGCCGCGGCGGCGAGGCTCTTCGGCCACCCGGCCGCCGAGGCGATCGGGCGCGAGCTGCCCGCAGCTCATGTTCGCCGAGGGGGACCGCGCCGCGGCGACCCGCGAGCTCCGCGCGCTCGTCGAGCGCGGTGAGCTCGATCAGTCGCTGCGGGTCTCCGCGTCGCGCTCCGGGGAGGCCCGGCTCGACGAGTGGACGATCATCCCGCTCCACGAGGGGGCCGGGCGCGTGGCGGGCGCGGCCGTGCTCATCCGCGAGCCGTTCGCGACGCCGGACCGCTACGCGGTCGCGTGCCAGGGGACCGGCGACTGCGTGTTCGACTGGGACCTCCGCGCCGGCCGGTTCTGGCTCTCCGACGCGTGGGCGGCCCAGGTCGGCGAGGCCGCCGTGACCGGCGCGCCCGCCGACTGGATCGATCGCATCCACCCGTCGGAGAAGGACCAGGTGGAGATCGCGATCCAGGCGCACCTCGACGGGCGCACGGACCGCTTCGAGAGCGAGCACCGGCTGCGTCACCCCAAGGAGTCCTGGCGGTGGGTGCTGGCGCGCGGCCGCGCCGTCCGGGACGCGGCGGGGAAGCCGATCCGGTTCTCCGGCTCGTTCATGGACGTGACCCGGCGCCGCGCCGTCTCCGAGCGCGCCCTCCACGACGCCCTGCACGACCCGCTGACCCGGCTGCCGAACCGCGCCCTCTTCCTCGACCTCGTGAAGCGCTCCTTCGCGCGGAGCCGCCGGCGCGAGGACTACCGGTTCGCGACGGTCTTCCTCGACCTCGACCGCTTCAAGGCGGTGAACGACGGGCTCGGGCACGCCGCCGGAGACGACCTGCTCGCGCAGATGGCGCGGCGGCTCGAGAGCTGCCTGCGCGAGGGGGACACGCTCGCGCGCCACGGCGGCGACGAGTTCACGATCCTGCTCGACGACGTGAAGGGGCCGCCCGACGTCCAGATCGTGGCGGACCGGCTCCACCAGGTGACGGCGCAGCCGTTCCAGGTCTCCGGGCACGAGGTGTTCTCGACCGTGAGCGTGGGCGTGGCCCTCTCGACCCCGGGCTACTCCCGGCCGGAGGACCTCCTCCTCGACGCGGACACCGCCATGTACCGCGCGAAGGCGCTCGGGCGGGCGCGCACGGTCGTGTTCGACCCGAGCATGCGCGAGCGCGCGCCTCAGCTGCTCGACCTCGAGGCCGACCTCCGGCGCGCCCTCCTCCGCAAGGAGTTCCGGGTCCACTACCTGCCCGTCGTGGAGGTCGCGACCGGCCGGATCCAGGGGCTCGAGGCGCTCATCCGCTGGGCGCACCCGAAGCGCGGCCTCGTCACGCCGGAGCACTTCGTCCCGTTCGCCGAGGAGACCGGGCTCATCGTGCCGATCGGGAGCTGGCTCCTCCACCAGGCGGGCCGCGAGTTCCAGGCGTGCCGGAGCGCGGTCGCGGACGGCGGCGCGCTCACGCTCCACGTGAACATGTCCTCGAAGCAGCTCCTGAACTCGGAGCTCCTCGACCAGCTCGACGAGGTGATGCACGAGCACCACCTCGAGCCGAAGGACCTCGCGCTCGACCTGACCGAGAGCACGCTCCAGCAGACCGAGACCACCTCGGCGCGCGTCGCCGAGCTGCGCGGCAAGGGCGTCCAGCTCTGCATGGACGACTTCGGGACGGGCTACTCGTCGATCAGCTCGCTGCACCGGTTCACGCTCGACACCCTCAAGATCGACCGGTCGCTCTTCACCGGCGGGTCGCCGCGCGGGCAGGCGCCGGACCTCGTGCGGAGCATCGTCTCGCTCGCGCGGGAGATGGGGACCCCGGTCGTCGCGGAGGGCGTCGAGACCGCGGAGCAGTTCTACTTCCTGCGGGAGCTCGGCTGCTCGGGCGCGCAGGGGTACTACTTCTCGCCGCCGGTGGACGGCACCATGGCGTGCTCGCTCGTCGCGAGCGGCGCCACCTGGTAGCGGCCCGCACCGCGCCGGCTGCCGGCCGTGCAGCGCGGGCAGCCGCCGCCCCGCCCGGCCGCCGGTCGCGCCCGCCCGGCGTGCCCGTTATCGACCGGGTGTGACGTCGCCCGTCCCGTTCCAGCCCTCCCTGTTCGACCGCCCGCCGGCCTGGTTCGACCCGACGTTCGCCTCGGTCGCGCGGATCTGCGCTCGACGAGACGAGCTGGGTCGATCACGCGCCGGGGTTCGTCGTCGGCTCGGACGCGCTCTTCGAGGCCGTGCTCACCTCGCGGCGCTGGGGAGAGCGCACCCGGCGGATGTACGACCGCCGGGTCCTCGAGCCGCGCCTCACCTCGCCGTGGAGCCTCGCCTCCGGCGTGCCGCTCGAGCCGGCGATCCTGGAGGACCTCCGGCTCGCGCTCTCCGACCGCTACGGCGTGCTGTTCGACTCCGCGGGGTTCAACCTCTACCGGGACGGGCGGGACAGCGTCGCCTGGCACTCCGACCGGATCGAGAAGCAGATCGTGGACCCCGTGATCGCGCTCGTCTCGCTCGGCGAGCCGCGCAGGTTCCTCCTCCGGCCGCGCGGCGGCGGCAGCTCGATCCCGTTCCGGCTCGGGCGGGGGGATCTCCTCGTGACGGGCGGCACGACGAACCGCACCTGGCAGCACGCGGTCCCGAAGGTCGCCGCGGCGGGACCGCGGATCAGCGTCGCGTACCGGCACGGCCTCGATCCGCGCGCGTACGGGAGCCGGATGCGGAGTAGGGGTGCACCCGCGGTATGATGCCGCCGTGAGCTCCCTGCTCCGCAAGCTCCTGTGGCCGGGCGCGATCATCATCGCGCTCCTCGCCACCGGCGCGGTCATCGCCCGCCTGCCGGTGCCCCCCGCCGCGCTCGAGCCGCCGATCGGCAACCCGTCCGTCGGGAAGCGCCCCGGCAACGTCGGGCGAGGCACGCCGCTCGCGGCCTCGGGCGGGAGCCAGCTCGCGATCTTCGCGGCGGGCTGCTTCTGGGGCGTCGAGGAGCGCCTGCGCCGCGTGCCGGGCGTCATCGCGACGGCGGCGGGCTACACGGGGGGCGACACGCCGGGTCCGACCTACGCCGACGTGAGCGCCGGGAAGGGTGGTCACGTCGAGGCGGTCCTCGTCGAGTTCGACCCGGCGCAGGTGACGTACGCGCAGCTGCTCGAGCTGTTCTGGCGGACCCACGACCCCACGAGCGGAGACCGCCAGGGGCCCGACCACGGGCGCCAGTACCGGTCCGCGATCTTCGTGCTCGGCGAGGACCAGCGAGCGGCGGCCCTCGCCTCGCGCGAGAAGGAGCAGGCGCTGCTCGCGGATCCCATCACCACGACGATCGCCCTCGCCGGACCGTTCTGGCTCGCGGAGGAGGAGCACCAGCAGTACGACGAGCGGCACGGGACGCGCTCGTGTCCCTCGCCGGCCAGCGCCCGGCGGCGGTGAGCTGGAAGATCCAGAGCGCCTTGCGGTGCGAAGCGACGTGGGCCTTCCTTCCATCGGCCGTGGGCTCGAACGGCGGGCGCTCCTCCAGGGATCGTGCGGCCTAGCGGACCTCTCCGCCGAGAGGAGCCCTGGCCGGCGAGCGGCGCGGCGTCGACCGCGCGGCACACGGTGATCACCGTGTGATCGCACACGGGAGGAACGACATGCCAGGACGCGAGGTGATGCCGGGGACGCTGAAGCGCTCCCCGCCGAAGGCGCAGCGCACGTGGGCGAAGACGCACGACCGCGCGGTCGAGCAGTACGGGGAGGGCGAGCGCGCTCACCGCACCGCGATGGCCTCGCTGAAGCGCGGCTTCGAGAAGGTGCAGGACCACTGGGAGCCGAAGGGGCACACGGGCCCGTCGGACCCGCGCTCGACGAGGTCCACCCGCGAGAAGCGCGAGGGGAAGGGCGAGACGTTCGGCGGCGTCGATCTCTACGGGCACACGCGCGAGGAGCTGTACGAGCGCGCGCGGCGGCTCGGGATCCGGGGCGCGTCGAGGATGACGAAGAAGGACCTCGCCCGCGCGATCGCGCGCGCGCAGTGACGGCGCGCGAGGCGGGTTCCCCGGGCGGCGCGGGGGACCCGCCGGTTGCGCCCCCCGCCTCCGGTTGCGAGAATGGGCCGCGGCGCTCGCCACGCGCACGCGGCGCGCCCTCCCAACGTCCCGACGGGCGCCCGCACCGGAGCAGCCAAGAATGAGGATACGTCTCGACGGATTCGCGCACCGGGCGCTGCGCCGCCTGCGAGAGCACGCGCGCGTGGTCGCCCAGGAGAACGCGATGCTCGACGTCGCGATCGGGCACGCGTACGAGGGGCTCGTCATCTGCGATCCCAAGGGGATCGTGGTGAAGACCAACGAGGCCTACGCCAGGTTCCTCGGCTGCAAGGTGGAGGACCTCGTCGGGCGGCACGTGACCGAGGTCATCGAGAACACCCGGATGCACGTGGTCGCGAAGACCGGCGTCGCCGAGATCGCGCAGCTCCAGAAGGTCCGCGGGCACGAGATGATCTGCAGCCGGATCCCGATCTTCGAGGACGGCAAGCTCGTCGCGGTCGTCGGCAAGATCATGTTCAGGGACGTCGGCGACCTCTTCGCGATGACGACCCGCTTCGCGAACCTCAAGAAGGAGCTCGAGTTCTACAAGACCGAGCTGAACAAGCGGGTCGGCGCGCGCTACTCGTTCGAGAACATCGTCGGCGAGAGCGCCGAGCTCGAGCGGGCGAAGGACCTCGGGCGGCGCGTCGCGAAGAGCGACACGACCGTGCTCGTGACCGGCGAGAGCGGCACCGGCAAGGAGCTCTTCGCCCACGCGATCCACGTCGAGAGCGCCCGCGCGCTCGGGCCGTTCGTGAAGGTGAACTGCGCCGCGATCCCGGAGACGCTCTTCGAGTCGGAGCTGTTCGGGTACAAGGCCGGCGCCTTCACCGGCGCGCAGAAGACCGGGAAGAAGGGGAAGTTCGCGCTCGCGCACGGGGGGACGCTGTTCCTCGACGAGGTGAGCGAGATCCCCCTGACCATGCAGGTGAAGCTCCTGCGCGTCCTGCAGGAGCGGGAGATCGAGCCGGTCGGGGCGGAGCAGCCGGAGCACGTGGACGTCCGCATCGTCGCCGCCACGAACCGCGAGCTCGAGGAGCTCATCGAGCAGGGCTCGTTCCGGCGCGACCTCTTCTACCGCCTGAACGTGGTGCGGCTCGCCGTCCCGCCGCTGCGCGACCGGCGGTCGGACATCCCGCTGCTCGCGGAGAAGCTGCTCCGGCAGCTCGAGAAGGAGACCGGCATCCCGGTCGAGGGGGTGGACCCCGCGGCCATGGCGGCGCTCGACGCGTACGGGTGGCCGGGGAACGTGCGGGAGCTCCGCAACGTGCTCGAGCAGGCGCTGTACCTCAAGGCCGGGAGCCTCGTCTCCCACGCGGACCTGCCCCGCTCGATCACGGACGCCCTCGCCCCGCGCCAGGAGCCGCAGTCGCTGAAGGACGTGCTCCACCAGACCGAGGAGCAGATGATCCGCAAGGCGATCCGCGACGCCGACGGCGACAAGACGGTCGCCGCGTCCCGGCTCGGGATCAGCAAGTCCTCGATCTACGCGAAGCTGCAGCAGTACCGGATCACGGAGTAGCCCCTCTCCCCGCTTCGCGGGGCGAGGGAGTACGTGCCCCGCTACTGAGCCGTGTAGCCCCCGTCGATCACCACGGCCTGGCCGGTGATCCCCGCGGCGCGGTCGCTCGCGAGGAACACGGCGTAGCCCGCGACCTCCTCGACCGTGAGCAGCCGCCTCATGGGCACGAGCGGGTAGATGACGTCCTCGAGCACGCTCTCGAGCGGCACGCCGCGGGTCCGGGCGAGGTCGCCGAGCTGGTTCCGCACGAGCGGCGTGTCCACGTACCCGGGGCAGAGGGCGTTCACGGTGATCCCGTGCGGTGCGCCCTCGAGCGCCGCGACCTTGGTGAGGCCGATGACCCCGTGCTTCGCGCTGTTGTAGCCGGCCTTCCCCGCGAAGCCGACGAGCCCGTTGATCGAGGCGACGTTCACGATCCGCCCCGAGCGCCGGCGCTTCATGAGCGGGAACACGTGCTTCGTCGCGACGAACGGCGCGACGAGCATGACCCGCAGGAGCTGCTCGAACCGCGGCGTGGGGAAGTCCTCGAGCGGCGCGATGTGCTGGAGCCCGGCGTTGTTCACGAGCACGTCGAGCCGGCCGAAGGTCGCGACCGCCTCGTCGATCGCGCCCGTGAGCTGCTCCTCGACCCCGACGTCGCAGCCGATGCCGACCGCGCCGTCGCCGAGCTTCGCGGCGGCGGCGCGCGCCGCCGGCCCGCTGAGGTCGGCGATCGCCACGCGGGCTCCCTCGCGCGAGAGCTCCTGCGCGATGCACAGCCCGATCCCGCCCGCCGCGCCCGTCACGAACGCGACCCGACCCTCCAGCGCGCCAGCCATCACTTCCTCCCCCCGGCGCCGGCGCGCGCGACGAGCGCGCGCAGCTCGCCCACGATCCCGCGGCGGAAGGCGAGCACGCACACGACGAACACGGCGCCGGTGATCACGGTGACCCAGGAGCCGAGGTCCGCGAGGTAGTTCTCGAGCGTCACCGTGACGAGCGCCCCGACGGTGGGCCCGACGACCGTCCCCATGCCGCCGAGGAGCGTCATGAGGACCACCTCCCCCGAGCGGTGCCAGTGCACGTCGGACAGCGACGCGAACTGGAGCACCACCGCCTTCAGCGATCCGGCGAAGCCCGCCAGGCCCGCCGAGAGGACGAAGGCGAGGAGCTTGTAGCGCTCGACGGCGTAGCCGAGCGACACGGCGCGCGGCTCGTTGTCCCGGATCGCGCGCAGGACGTTCCCGAACGGCGAGTGGATCGCGCGCTGGATGATCCAGAACCCGCCGAGGAACGCGAGGAAGACGAAGTAGTACATCGTGAGCGGGTGATCGAGCGGGACGAGGCCGAGCGCCTTCCCGCGGGGGATCCCCTGCAGCCCGTCCTCCCCGCCGGTCCAGGCCATCTGGACGACGAGGAAGTAGATGAGCTGGGCGAACCCGAGCGTGATCATCGCGAAGTAGATGCCGGAGCGCCGGATCGCGAGGCTCCCGATGACGAAGCCGAGCAGCGTGGCGGCCGCGGTCCCCGCGAGGATGCCGAGCTCGGTCGGGAGCCCCCAGGAGCGGAGCGCGAGCCCGGTGACGTACGCCGCGGAGCCCAGGAACGCCGCGTGGCCGAACGACAGCAGGCCCACGTAGCCGAGGAGCAGGTTGAACGCGCTCGCGAACAGCGCGAGGCAGAGCACGTTCATCGCGAAGACGGGGTAGACGAGGTACGGCGCGACGAGCCCCACCGCGACGAGCGCCGCCCACCCCCAGGCCGCCCGGGACGAGCGCGGCCGGGCGGGCTCCTCCGCCTCGAGCGCGACCGGGACGGCGGCGGTCTCGCCCTGCGCGGCCGCGGTCACGCGACCCTCCCGAAGAGGCCGGCGGGACGGACGAGGAGGACGATCGCCATCACGAGGAAGATCACGACGGCGGAGGCCTGCGGGTAGAGGAACTTGGTCATGCCCTCGACGAGGCCGAGCCCGAGGCCGGTGACGATCGCGCCGGCGATGGACCCCATCCCCCCGATGACGACCACCGCGAAGACGACGATCACGACGTTCGAGCCCATGAGCGGGGTCACCTGGTAGATCGGCGCGGCCATCACGCCCGCGAACGCGGCGAGGGCGACCCCGAACCCGTAGGTGATCGTGAACATGAGCGGCACGTTCACGCCGAAGGCCTGCAGGAGCTTCGGGTTCTCCGTGCCGGCCCTCAGGTAGGCCCCGAGCTTCGTCCGCTCGATGACGAACCACGAGGCGGTGCAGACGAAGATCGAGACGACCACGACCCACGCCCGGTAGATGGGCAGGAACATGAAGCCGAGGCTCACGCCGCCCTGCAGCGCCTCCGGGACCGGGTAGGAGTAGCCGGAGTTCCCGTAGAGGTGGTGGAAGATCCCCTCGGCGATGAGGGTCAGGCCGAAGGTCAGGAGCAGGCCGTACAGGTTGTCGAGGCCGTAGAGCCGGCGGAGCAGCAGCCGCTCCACCAGGACGCCGACGATCGCGACGGCGGCCGGCGCGAGGAGCAGCGCCCACCAGTAGCCGATCCCGAGGTAGCTCGTGATCATCCAGGCGGCGAACGCGCCCATCATGTACTGCGCCCCGTGGGCGAAGTTCACGACGTTCAGCAGCCCGAAGATGATCGCGAGCCCGAGCGAGAGGAGCGCGTAGAACGAGCCGTTGATGAGCCCGATGAGGAGCTGTCCGGAGAGGGCCTGGATCATGATCGGCGAGCACCGCGCCCGCTCCCGCGCGTGCGGGAGCGGGCGCCGAAGGGGCCTACTTCTTGACGAGGGGGCACGCCTGCTGCTCGACCGTCGGGAACGCCTCCGCGGCCGGGATCCGCTTCACGATCTTGTAGTAGTCCCAGGCGTACTTCGACTCCTCCGGCTTCTTCACCTGCACGAGCATCATCTCGTGGCGGAAGAGGCCGTCGGGGCCGATGGTCCCCTTGCCGAAGAAGTCGTCCACCGGCGTCGCCTTCATCTTGCCGACGACCGCGCCGGCCTCGTCCGTCCCGGCCGCCTTGATCGCCTTCAGGTACTGGGTCGTCGCCGAGTAGAGCCCGGCCTGGACCATGGTCGGCATCGCCTTCTTCTTGTTCTCCGGGTGGTTCTGGAACTTCTTCGACCAGGCGCGGGAGGCGTCGTCCTTGTCCCAGTAGAACGCCGTCGTCAGGTACATGTTCTTCGCGCTGTCGAGCCCGAGGCTGTGGACGTCGGAGATGAAGACGAGGAGGCCGGCCAGCGTCTGCTTCGGCGTGACGCCGAACTCCTTCGCCTGCTTGATGGTGTTGATCGTGTCGGCCCCGGCGTTCGCCATGCCGATCACCTTCGCGCCCGACGACTGCGCCTGGAGCAGGTAGCTCGAGAAGTCCGAGCTGCTCTGCGGGTGACGCGACGCCCCGAGCACCTTGCCGCCGGACTCGGTGACGACCTTGGAGGTGTCGGACTCGAGCGACTTGCCGAAGACGTAGTCGGCGGTGATGAAGAACCAGCTGTCGCCGCCGTTCTTCACGACCTCGCGGCCGGTGCCGTTCGCGAGGGACCAGTTGTTGTACGTGTAGTGCACGTTGTACGGCGTGCACTTCTCGCCGGTGATCGCGGTGGTGGCCGGGCCGGAGAGGAGCGTGACCCGCTTCTTCTCGTTCGCCACCGGCATGACCGCGAGCGCGGTGCCGCTGTTGACGAGGTCCACGACCGCGTCGACCTTGTCCTCGTCGAACCACTTGCGCGCGGTGTTCGAGGCGATGTCGCCCTTGTTCTGGTGGTCCGCGGAGACGACCTCGACGGGCTTGCCGAGCACCTTCCCGCCGAAGTCCGCGACCGCCATCTTCACCGCGAGGACGGACCCCGGCCCGGCGAGGTCGGAGTAGAAGCCGGTCATGTCGGTGAGGACGCCGATCTTCACGACGCCGTCCGAGACCTGCTCGGCGGCGAGGGCCCTCGGGCCGGCGAGGGCGAGGGCGAGGGACAGGGACATCAGGACGTTTCGCATCGTCTCGATACCTTTCTCCCGGGTCAGACGCCCAGGAAGCGGTGCAGCGATTCCTTCCGTGCTTCGAGCTCCTCGCGGGAGAGCGCGTCCACGATCCGGCCGTGCTCGACGAGGAAGTGACGGTCCGCCAGCGGGGCGACGAACCGGAAGTTCTGTTCCACGAGGATGATGGTGTAGCCGCGCTCCTTGAGCGTCCGGACCGCGCGCCCGAGCGCCTGCACGATGACGGGGGCGAGGCCCTCCGTGATCTCGTCGAGCAGCAGGAGGCGCGCCCCGGTCCGGAGGATCCGGGCGAGCGCGAGCATCTGCTGCTCGCCGCCCGAGAGGCGCGAGCCCGGGGAGCGCCGCCGCTCCTTCAGGTTCGGGAACATCGCGTAGATCTCGTCGAGCGACATCCCGCCCGTCCCCACGGTGGGGAGGATGGTCAGGTTCTCCTCCGCGGAGAGGCTCGCGAAGATGCCGCGCTCCTCGGGGCAGTAGCCGATCCCGAGGTGGACGATCCGGTGCGGCGGCATCCCGATCGTCTCGCGGCCGTTCACCACCACCGAGCCGGTGCGCTTCCCGACGAGGCCGACGATCGCCTTGAGCGTCGTCGTCCGGCCGGAGCCGTTCCGGCCGAGGAGCGTCACGAGCTCGCCGGTGCCGACCGTGAAGTCCACGCCGTGCAGGATGTGCGACTCGCCGTAGAAGGCGTGGAGGCCCGAGACGCGGAGCAGCTCCGCGGGGGCGGCCTGGATCGCGGGGCTCGTCACGCGGGCGCTCCGATGTAGGCCTCGAGGACCGCGGGGTCTCGCGAGACCTCGGCGTACGTCCCCTCGGCGAGGACCTGGCCGCGGGCGAGGACCGTCACCCGGTCCGCGAGGTCCTGCACGACGGAGAGGTTGTGCTCGACCATCAGCACCGTCCGCCCCGCGGCGACGCGCTGGATGAGGGCGACCACCCGGCCCACGTCCTCGTGGCCCATCCCCTGCGTCGGCTCGTCGAGGAGCATCACCTCCGGGTCGAGCGCGAGCGTCGTCGCGAGCTCGAGCGCGCGCTTGCGGCCGTAGGGCAGCTCGACCGTGAGCGTGTGCCGGTGCGCCTCGAGGCCGACCTCGGCGAGGAGCTCGACGGCGCGGGCGTCGAGGCACTCGAGCGATCGCTGCGAGCGCCAGAAGTGGAAGGACGTCCCGAGCTTCCGCTGGAGCGCCACCCGGACGTTCTCGAGCGCGGTCAGGTTCGGAAAGGTCGCGGAGACCTGGAACGAGCGGACCATCCCGCGCCGCGCGACCTGCGCCGCGGGCACCGAGGTGATGTCCTCGCCCCGGAGCAGGATGGATCCCTCCGTGGCGCGGAGGAAGCCGGTCAGCAGGTTGAACACGGTCGTCTTGCCCGCGCCGTTCGGACCGATGAGCGCGTGGATCTTCCCGCGCGCGACGCGGAGGTCGACGCCGCAGACGGCGAAGAACCCCGCGAACGCCTTCTTGAGCGAGCGGGTCTCGAGGATGACGTCGTCGGACATTCGCCCGGAGTGGAGCAACATCCAAGCCACGGGACCGCGCCGAGCGCCGAACCGGCGATCGTGAGCAAGCGCGGACGTTTCGCGATCGGACGGCGCGCGCGATGACCGCGCCCGGTTCCACGCGGGTGGAATCCGGAAGCTCGGAAGCGCGCGGGTCCGACGAGCGGGGGCGGGCGGGGCTCCGGAGCCACAGGGCGGTTTTGCGCGCAAATCCGGCGTCGACGCGGCGCGGCGGCGGGCCGTCCAGGATCCTGGAATCCGGTCCCGGACCCTGGACCGCCCACGCCGCGACCGCGGTGGGCTTGCGTGATCGGCGATTCGCCCTCGCCGCGGAGTCCAGAGGTTCGGACCGTCGCCGCGTGGACGCGGGCGAGCCCGACTGCGCTCGCGCCGGACATTCCACAAGCGGCGCACGGGCGCCGCGGGTCCCGCTCCGCCGGTCCGTGACCGATGGCGCGGCGGTTGCTGTGCTCCCGATGCGAGACCCGGACCGGAGGCGATCGCGATGAAGGTGTGCAGCACGCTGGGTGACGCCCTCGACGGGATCGAGAACGGCGCCACGATCATGGCGGGAGGCTTCGGCCTCGTCGGAGTTCCCGAGAACCTCATCCGCGGCCTGCGTGACCGGGGCGTCCGGGACCTGACGGTCATCTCGAACAACTGCGGGGTGGACGACTTCGGGCTCGGGCTCCTGCTCGCGACCGGCCAGATCCGGAAGATGATCGCCTCGTACGTCGGCGAGAACCGGCGCTTCGAGCAGCAGTACCTCTCCGGCGCGCTCGAGGTGGAGCTCGTCCCGCAGGGCACGCTCGCCGAGCGCATCCGCGCCGGCGGCGCGGGGATCCCCGCGTTCTACACGCCCGCTGGCGTGGGGACGCCGCTCGCCGACGGGCGGGAGGTCCGGACGTTCGACGGGCGCGAGTACCTGCTCGAGCGGGGGCTGCGGGCCGACTTCTCCATCGTGAAGGCGTGGCGCGGCGACTCGCTCGGGAACCTCGTCTACCGGCGGACCGCCCGCAACTTCAACCCGGTGATGGCCGCGGCCGGGAAGATCACCATCGCCGAGGTCGAGGAGCTGGTCGAGCCGGGCACGCTCGACCCCGACCAGATCCACACGCCCGGCGTCTACGTCCAGCGGATCGTCCTCTGCCCGACCTGCGAGAAGCGGATCGAGCGGCGGACCGTCCGCGAGGGGAGGGCCTGACCGTGCCGCTCACGAGAGATCAGCTCGCCGCGCGCGCCGCCGAGGAGATCCGCGACGGCGACTACGTCAACCTCGGGATCGGGATGCCGACGGTCGTCGCGAACCACATCCCGCCCGGGCGGCGGGTCGTCCTCCAGTCCGAGAACGGGCTGCTGGGGATCGGGCCCTACCCGACCGAGGCGGAGGTGGACCCGGACCTCATCAACGCCGGGAAGGAGACCATCACGATGATCCCGGGCGCCGCGGTGTTCGACTCCGCGGAGTCCTTCGCGATGATCCGCGGCCGGCACGTCGATCTCGCGATCCTCGGCGGGATGGAGGTCTCGGCGACCGGCGACCTCGCGAACTGGGTCATCCCCGGCAAGATGGTGAAGGGGATGGGCGGGGCGATGGACCTCGTCCACGGCGCGAAGCGCGTCGTCGTGATCATGGAGCACGTGAACAAGCACGGGCAGCCCAAGATCCTGAACCGCTGCACGCTCCCGCTCACCGGGCGCGGGGTCGTGGACCGCATCATCACGGACCGCGCGACCTTCGACGTGACCACCCGCGGGCTCGTGCTCGTCGAGGTGGCGCCGGGTCACACGGTCGAGGACGTGCGCGCGACGACCGAGCCGGAGTTCCTCGTCGCGCTCCCGCTCCGCGAAGCCGTGGGGGCGTGAGCACGGCGCGGGTCAGGGCCCGAGCGTGAACGTGCCGTCGCCGTTCCGGTGGCACGCCACCGTCGTCGTGCCGCCGCCGCCCATCATGCCGCTCCCCATCCCCATCATCCCGCCCATCTCGTCGGCGCGCGCGTGCTGGTGGTCCGCCCAGCCGGTCATGGCGGCGGCGTGCCGCGTCGCCTCGGCGTGGTTCGCGGACATCGCGGTCGAGGTGCACGCGACCGCGTCGTGGTGATCGAGCTCGGCGCCCATCGCGTCCACACCGCAGGACATGTCCCCGTCCGCGGCGCGACCCATCATGTCCATCTGCTGATCCATGGCGCCGCTCATCGAGCGCATGCGGTCCACCATCGGCCGGACCTGCGCATCGTAGGAGCCGTGGGTGGAGAGGCAGCTCGACGGGTCCACCGTCGCGCCCGCCGCGGTTCCGTAGCTCGACGCGGTGGACGAGATCTGCTGCGAGAGCGTCGCGTAGCCCTGCACGTCCGCCTGGCTCACGTGCTGGGTGTCGCTCCCGCACCCGGCCGCCACCACCACCATCGCTGCCAGCACCCCTGTCGTGACGAAACGCATGTCGATCTCCGCCGGGTTGGTCCCTCACGCCGTTCGAGCCGGCGCAGCGGGCATCGGTTCACCCGCCTCGTCCGGGCCGCGCCGCCGCAGTCAGGCGAGCGGTCGCGCGCCTTCGACCGGCGACTCACGAGAGATCGAAACCTCGCGCAGCGAAATCAATTCCGGGCGGGCGCGAGCTTCACCCGGACGGCGGTCACGGTGTCGCCGGTGCGCTTCCCGTGAACGACGGCGCGCTGGCCGGCGCGGACGTCCTGCGCCCCGACCGCCTTCTGTCCGACGAAGAACCGCGTCTCGGGTGACACCTTGAACGCGACCGCGTGGCCATCGGTGGCCGTGATCACGATGCGGTCGGCCGTGACGCTCTCGACCACTCCCATCGCGCGGTCGCCGCCCTTCTCGTGAGCCAGAGCCGCAGTGGCGGACAGCGCCGCGACGACGGCCAGGACCTTCAGCGTTCGAGCCATGCGTGGTGCCTCCTCAGTGTCCGTGCGAGCCGTGCGCGCCTTCGCGCGCCGGCCGGTCCTCGCCGCGGAGGAACGAGTCCTCGTCCTCGAGCGCGCGCCATTCGTCCGGAGACTTCGGGTTGAGCGCCTCCATCCGCGCCTTCTCCTCGTCCGTGAGCCTGGGGAGGTGCCGGATGAAGTGGACGAGGTGCCAGCTCGCCTCGGCGCTGCCCGGTCCGGCCCAGGCCGGCATCCCGGTGAACCGCACCCCGTTCTCGATGATGAAGAAGATCTCCCCGTCCGTGAGCCCCTGGGTCGCCGGGCGCCGCAGGTCCGGCGCCCGCGGGTACAGGCTGCGCCCGATCGGCGTCTGGCCGCTCCCGTCGTTCGCGTGACAGCTCGCGCAGTGGTCCGCGAAGTGCGCGAGGCCCGCCGCGAGGACGGGAGCGCTCGGCGGGATTGGGTTCTTCGCACGCCGCGCGTCGGCGGGGATGGCCCAGCTCCGGAGCGCGCGCGCGAGCGACGCCTCGAGCGGGGAGGGCTCCGCGCGGGCCGAGATCCCGCCTCGCAACAGGAGGACGGCGGCGACGGCCAGCACCCCGACGGCCACCGCGAAGCCGCCCGCCACCGGCCACCAGCGCGTCATCGACCGTCCGTAACCGCCGCCGCCCGCGCGCGCAACGCCGCGCGGGGTCCGCGCCTCAGGCCTCGATCCCGTCGAAGAGCACGCTCGACAGGTACCGCTCGCCGGCGTCCGGGAGCACGACCACGACGAGCTTGCCGCGCGACTCCGGCCGCTGCGCGAGCTTCACCGCGGCGAAGGCGGCCGCGCCCGAGGAGATGCCGGCGGTGATCCCCTCCTCCCGGTGGAGCCGCCGGGCGGTCTCGATCGCCTCGTCGTTCGAGACGGTGACGACCTCGTCGACGACCGAGAGATCGAGCACCTCGGGCTTGAACCCGGCGCCGATGCCCTGGATCTTGTGCGGCCCCGGCTTCGGCGTCTCGCCCTTCCTCAGGGCGGTCAGCACGGGCGAGTGGACGGGCTCGACCGCGACGGAGAGGATCGCCTTCTTCTTCTCGTGCTTGAGGAAGCGGGACACGCCCGTGATCGTTCCGCCGGTGCCGACGCCCGAGACGAAGATGTCGACCTTCCCGTTCGTGTCGTCCCAGATCTCGGGGCCCGTCGTCTCGAAGTGGACGGCCGGGTTCGCAGGGTTCTTGAACTGCTGCGGCATGAAGTACTTGCCCGGGTCGCTCGCGGCGATCTCCTCCGCCTTGGCGATCGCCCCGGGCATCCCCTTCGCGCCCTCCGTCAGCACGAGCTCGGCGCCGAACGCGCGCAGCATCCGCCGTCGCTCGAGCGACATGGTCTCCGGCATCGTGAGGACGATGGGGTACCCGCGCGCCGCGGCGACGAAGGCGAGCGCGATCCCGGTGTTCCCGCTCGTCGGCTCCACGATCGTGCGTGCGCGGGATCCGGGGACGAGGGAGCCGTCGCGCTCGGCGGCGGCGATCATCGAGGCGCCGATGCGGCACTTCACCGAGTAGGCCGGGTTCCGCCCCTCGATCTTCGCGACGACCGTCGCGCCGGCGCCGCTCGCGAGGCGGTTCAGGCGGACGAGCGGCGTGCGTCCGATGCTGCGGCTGTTGTCCTCGTGGATCCCTGGCATCGTCGGTGTCCTTTCGTCCAGCGTGGGGGTCATCGTCAGACCGCGAGCGCCTGCTCGAGGTCGGCGACGAGGTCGGCCGCGTCCTCGATCCCGATCGCGAAGCGGACCAGGTTGTCCTTGATGCCGAGCTCGAGCCGCTCCGCGGTCGTCTTCTCGAAGTACGACATGAGCGCGGGCTGCTCGATGAGGCTGTCCACCCCTCCGAGGCTGGGCGCGATGTACGGGATCTCCATCCGGTCGACGAAGCGGCTCGCGTCGTCGAGCGCGCCGCGCACCTCGAAGCTGACGACGCCGCCGAACCCGGTCATCTGCCGCCGCGCGATCTCGTGGTCCGGGTGGGAGGGGAGGCCCGGATACCAGACGCGCTCGATCCGCGGGTGCCGCTCGAGGTAGCGCGCGACCGCGAGCGCCGTCTCGTTCTGCTGGCGGACGCGGAGCCCGAGGGTCTTGAGCCCGCGCTCGAGCAGGTACGCGTTCTGGGGATCCACGATGCCGCCGAGCACGCCCCGCGCGTCGCGGAGCGCCGCGACGCGCCCCTTGCTGCCGACGACGACGCCGGCGAGGAGGTCGTGGTGCCCCCCGAGGTACTTCGTCGCGCTGTGCACGACGTAGTCGATGCCGTGCTCGAGGGGACGCTGGTTGAGGGGCGTCCCGAAGGTGCTGTCGATGATCGTCCCGACGCGATGTCGCCTGGCGATCTCCGCCAGGCGGGCGAGGTCCACGCAGCGCAGGTACGGGTTCGTCGGGCTCTCCGACACGAGGAAGCGCGTCCTCTTCGGCTGGATCGCGGCCTCGAGCGCCGCGTAGTCGCCCATCGGCACGACGGTGGTCTCGATCCCGAGCCGCTTCAGGAAGACGAGGCAGAACTGGCGCGTCCGGCGGTAACAGTCGTCCGTCATGACGAGGTGCGCGCCGGTCGGCAGGCTCGCGAGCAGCAGCGTCGTCATCGCGGCCATGCCGGACGAGAACAGCACCGCGTCGTCGGCGCGCTCGAGCGCCGCGACCTTGCGCTCGACGGACTGGACGGTCGGGTTCCCGTAGCGCCCGTAGTCCTCGCGGCCCTCCAGGTGCGCGCCGAGGCTGCGCTGCTCCATGAAGTTCACGAGGTCGGCGGTGTCCGCGAAGGCGTACGTCGCCGTCTGGATGATGGGCATCGGGATCGCCTGGTGAGCCCGGGCGCGGTTGTCGCCGCCATGGACGGAGAGCGTGTTCGCGCCGGCCGCCCGCGTCGCATTCGATGTCGTCTCGCTCATCGCCGTCCTCCGCTTGACGGGAAATTCATCCGTCATCTAGGATGTCACCGCTTACCCGCAGCGCGCAACCCGAATCTGCGTCCGTCGAAGCGGATGCCCTGAGGAGCCCCGATGACCGACCTGGTCCCACCGCGACCGAGCTACGCGGACCTCGCGGAGATCGACGCGTTCGTCGAGATGCTCGGCCGCTTCGAGCGTCGCGAGATCGACGCGGACCGGTGGCGCGCATACCGCGTCGTCCGGGGCGCGTACTCGCAGCGCCAGGACGGCGTCCACATGCTGCGCATCAGGCTCCCGCAGGGATCGGTGGGCTCGAGCCAGCTCCGCGCCCTCGCCGAGGTCGCCGAGCGGTACTCGCGCGGCTACGGCCACGTCACGACCCGCCAGAACTTCCAGGTGCACTTCGTCCGTCCGGCCGACCTCGAGCCGGCGCTGCGGCGCCTCGCCGAGGCCGGGATCACCACGCACGGAGCGGGTGGCAACGCGGTGCGGAACGTCGTCGCGTGCGCCTTCGCCGGGGTCGGGGCGGACGAGGTGTTCGACGTGACGCCGTACGCGGACGCGACGACCCGCCACTTCCTCAGGCACCCGCTCGCGTCCTCGCTGCCGCGGAAGCTCAAGATCGCGTTCGAGGGGTGCGCGTCGGATCACGTCGCGACGCCCATCCACGACCTCGGCTTCCGGGCCCGCGTGCGCGCGGAGGACGGCGCCGCGCTGCGGGGGTTCTCGGTCACCGTCGCGGGCGGCACCTCCTCGCTCTGCACCTCGGGGAACCGGCTCTTCGAGTTCCTGCCCGCGACGGAGGTCCTGGCGCTGGCCGAGGCGCTCGTGCGGCTCTTCCACGCGCGCGGCGACCGGGCGAACAAGCAGCGGAACCGGCTCAAGTTCCTGGTGCGCGACCTCGGGTTCGACGCGTTTCGCGCGCTCGTCGAGGAGGAGCTCGGGCGCGTCCGGGCGGGCGGCGCGCCCGTCCTCCCGTTCGACCCGTGCTCGCCTCCCGAGGAGTCCGCGCCGGGCCCCGCGCGCCCTCCCGCGCCGACGAGCGAGGAGATCGCGGCGCGCGTGTCCTCGGCCGCGCTCCGCGGCCCCGGCGAGCCGCCCCGCGTCGCCGTCGAGCTCGCGCCGGGCCGCGACGCCCTCGCTCGCTTCGTGCGCTCGAACGTGAGGCCGCAGCGGCAGCCCGGGTACTCGGTCGTGTCCGTCGCGCTCCCGCAGGGCGACGTCTCGGCGGCGCAGCTCGAGATCGTCGCGAGCCTCGCGCTCGCCTACGGGGACGGCGGCGTCCGGTTCACCGGGACCGGGAAGGTGGTCTTCCGCTGGGTCCGGACCGGCGACGTCGCGGCGCTGCACGCCCGCCTCGCGGCCGGCGGCCTCGCCCGCGACGGGGCGGGCTCCGCGGCGGACGTGGTCGCCTGCCCGGGGGCGGACGCGTGCCGCCTCGCCGTGACCCGCACGCGGGGGATCGCGCGGCTCGTCGAGGGCGAGGTCCGCGCCGCGGGAGCGGACGCGCTCGCGGCGGCCGTGCCGGTCCACCTCTCCGGCTGCCCGAACGGCTGCAGCCAGCACCACGTCGCCGCGATCGGGCTGCAGGGCAGCGCCCGCAAGCTCGGAGCGCGCGCGATCCCGCAGGTGTTCGTCCTCGTCGGGGGCGGGGTCGGGGACGCCGGCGCGGCCTTCGGGAAGCTCGTCGGGAAGGTCCCGGCGCGCCGCGCGCCGGAGGCGGTGCGGCGGCTCGTCGAGCTGTACCTCGCCGGCCGCGCGGAAGGCGAGCCCGCGCACGAGTTCTTCGGCCGCGCGTTCGAGGACGCCCGGCACGTCGTCGCGCCGCTCGAGGAGCTTCGCCCCGACGACGCGCGCCCGGAGGACTTCGTCGAGCCCGGCGCGACCGAGCCGTTCCGGCCGGAGACGCAGGACGGCGAGTGCGCGGCGTGATCCGCTTCCCCGCGCAGCGGGGGAGAGGGTCAGGGAGAGGGGGGCTCTCCTCGCCGTCATGCCGGCGGGTGCGCGTCCGGCTGGCGCGGGGGCGGCATCCGCTCCGGCATCGCCGCCGCTTCCGCCTCCGTCGACTCGCGGTGACGAGGCGAGCCGCTCCTCCGGCACGGCGCCCACGCGCGCCCGGGCGGCGATGCGCTCGGCGACGTGCTCGGCGTCCCTTCCGACCCCGTGGATCATCGTCGACGAGAACGCGTACAGGAAGTGGAGGCCGACGAAGAAGAGCCCCGGCTCCCTGGCGACGGCGCCGCGCTCCTGCACCGGCTCGCCGTCGCGACCGAACACCGGCAGATCGATCCACGAGAAGCCGGGCTCGAACCCGGTGCACCAGATGACGTTGCTCGCGCGGAGGACCCGCTCGCCTTCCACCACGGGGAGCCCCTCTCGAACCCCGACGACCCGCGGGACGCGCTGGACCCCGGCGGCGGCGAGCTCGCTCGCCCTCACCCGGATGAGCGGCCCGCCGCGCGCCACGAGCTTCGGACGGACCCTCCGCCCGATCGGAGTCGAGCTCGTCAGCACGCGGTGGAACACGAACCGGAGCACGAGGCGGGCGAGGAAGAGCCGTGCCACGAGCCCCCCGATGCGGAACGGGAGCTCGCCGACGTCCCTCCCCGACATCCAGGTCTGGTGGCCCGCGCGCGCGACCTCGAGCGCGATCTCGGCCCCGGAGTTCCCCGCGCCGGCGATGAGGACGCCTCCCTCCCGGAGCTGCGACGGGCTGCGGTACTCGCGCGAGTGCAGCTGGACGATGCCGGGGTCGAGCCCCTGCGCGCACGCGGGGACGCGGCCGCGCTGGAACGTCGCCATCGCCACCACGACGTTCTCGGCCTCGAGCCGCTCGTCGCCCATCTCGACCACGAACCGCTCCCCGCGCCTCGAGAGCCGGTCCACGCGGACGCCCGTCCGGACGGGCAGCCGGAAGCGAGCGGCGTACGCCTCGAGGTACGCGGCCATCTCGTCCTTCGTCGGGAAGTAGTTGGGGGAAGCGGGGAAGGGCATCCCGTCGAGCCCGTCGAAGCGCGCGGGCGTGAACAGGCGCAGCGAGTCCCAGCGCCGGCGCCACGAGTCGCCGATCCGCGCGTGCCCCTCGAGGATCACGAACGGGATGCGGCGGCGGGAGAGGTGGTATCCGACGGAGAGGCCCGCCTGACCTCCTCCGATCACGACCGTGTGAACGCGCTCCGCCGCGTGGTCTGCGCCCATGGCTCGTCTCCTGCCCGCGCCGGGCGGACGCGCCCGGCGCGGCGACCTCGCTCACTCCACCTCGACCGGCACCTCGTAGATCTCCGCCGTCGGATGCCCTGCCTGCTGGTGCACCTTGAGGACGGCCTCCTTGTTCGGGCCCTCGGAGAGGCAGAACGCCTTTCCGCTCGTCGGATCCGCCCACGCCTTGAGGAACCGCACGTTGCTCTTGCCCTCGATCTCCTGATCCTTCCGGTGCGCCTCCGCGAGCTGCTCCCGCGTCACGCCCTTCATCCCGCTGTGCACGTCCATGAATCGCGCCATGGCCTTCCTCCTCCGGCGGCGTCTAGCGCGAAGCGCCGCCGCATCGCGCGGAAAGTTGGGGGAGCGGAGATGCACACGGGCGAGCGGAGTCTCGGCGGCGGAACGCACGTTCGTCACCCCGAGCGCCGGAATTCAGCGGACAGAGCAGGCGCGAAAGCCGCGACCGCGCCGGAGGGCGCCCGGCCCCGGTCCTCGCGGAGGGTTCTCGCAAGCGAACGTTTGCGGCCCTTCAGGCCGTGGCCGCGGGGCTCAGTAGCCCATGCCGCCGCCACCACCCGCCGGCTGTGACGCCGCCTGCGCGCTCGAGTCGATCGTGATCGTCCCGTTCGGCGTGACCATCGTGCCCAGGTGCGAGGTGCAGAAGTACGGCACGACCGCGCCGTTCGGCGCGTTTGCCGGGATGGTGAACGTCCTCGACCCCGTGAACTGCCCCGTGTCGAACGAGACGCCGCTGGCCGCGGCGTGCACGAAGGAGTTCGGGCTCGCCTCGCTCGTCACCGAGTGAATCATCCCGTCACGGTTCACGACCGTGACCGTCGCGCCGGGAGGCACGTGGAGATCGAGCGGCGAGAAGCTCAGCCCGGAGATGGTGATGGAGAACCCCGGGGCCTGCTGCGAGGCCGCCGGTGCCGAACTCGAGCTTCCGCAAGCCACGATGGCGGCGCCGGCCAGCGCCGAGAGAACCGCAGATGTCGTCACGCGCATGCTTCCTCCCCTGTCGCCCTCCCGAACCCGGACGAGCGCGAATGATCTGACGCTGGAGGTCGCGATCCGGTTACGCGCTCTTCTACGGTGGAGAACGGCCACACGCTCGGTCGCCGATGAGGGGCGGCGGACCCATTCGAGACGTGCGGTTCTCGCTATAAGCATCGGATGTCCAAGCCAACCTTGATCTACTTCGCCGGCCGCGGTCGGGCGGAGCTCATCCGCCTCGTGCTCGCCGAGGCCGGCGTCGAGTACCAGGATCACGTCGTCGGCAGGGGCACGCCGCCGGTCGACGGGCGCCCCACCGATTTCGCGGCGCTCAAGGCGACCGGCGCGCTGCCGTTCGAGGCGCTGCCGGTCTGGGAGGAGCCGGACGGTCTTCGCCTCGCCCAGAGCGGCGCCATCGCGAATCACATCGCGCGCACTCACGGCCTTCGCGGGCGGAACGCCGTCGAGGAGGCGAAGTGCGACGAGCTGCTCGGCGCCTACGACGACGTGCGGCTCGAGCTGCGCAAGCTGGCCACGATCGACGCCGACCGGCGTCCGGCGCTGCGCGCCGAGCTCCTCGCCTCCACGCTGCCGCGCTGGCTCGGATACCTCGACCGCCTGCTTGCGAGGAATGGCGGAGGCGCTGGCCACGCCGTGGGTGCTTCCGTGACCGTCGCCGATCTCGCGCTCTGGTACCTGCTCGAGCTCATCCGGGACAACGGATTCGGGGCTGCGCTCGAGCGTTACCCGGCTCTGGTCGCGTTCGCAGACCGGATCGGGAAGCGGCCCCGCATCGCGGCGTACGTGAAGGGCGATCGGCGGCCGCCGTTCGCGCCGCTGCCGAGGTGAGCTCGATCGCGGCGTCACTGCGCGCCTCGCCGCAGCCCCTTTCGAAGCTGGCAATCCGAGCGAGCGATTCACAACACGGCGTCGACCGCGAAGGAGGCCGGACGATGCCGAGCGTGCTCGCAGTTCCAACCCTGCTGTACGTCGTGCTGGCGTCCGCTCCGGCGGAGCGCCACGGTGACGCCGAGCGCGCCCGAGCTCGAGCTCAGGCTCGACTCCGCGGACACTCTCGCGTCGTCAACGCCCGCTCTCGACGTCGGCCTCCTCCGCATCGAGGACGGCACACCGGCGGTCGGCGGCGCCGCCTCGCCCGGGACCGAGGACCGTGCGGCGCGTCTGCGGTGGTGGGGGCGCACGCTCCGGTGGAGCACCGCGGCCTCGCTCGTCGCGACGAGCACGCTCGGGACGATGGCGGCGATGAACCAGCCTACGAGGTTCGGGGACGGTCGCTGCATCACGGGGCGTCCGGTCCTGGGCGACTACGGATGCGACCGCGGTCTCTCGACGCTGCACGGATCGAGCGCCGTCCTGTCGGTGACGCTCTACACCGCGAACGCCGTCCTGGCGTTCGGCGCCCCGGAGTCGGCCGGCAAGGTCTCGAGGGCGGCGCGCCCGTGGCACCGCGCGCTGAGCTACGTCCACCTGGGCGGGATGGTGGTGCAACCGATCCTCGGGATCGTGTCCGCGTTCCCGCAGGTGATCGGGAAGGACCGGACCGCTCCCACCGACATGTTCCCGAGGAACCTCCGCACGGCCCACGTCTTCCTCGGCTACCTCACGACCGCCGCGTTCCTGACGACGGTCGCGCTCGAGCGCTGAACATGCTCGAACCGCTGGTGCGGCTCTTCGACGAGACCCCCGGCGAGCCGCTGCCGCTGCCGCCCGAGCTGCTCGCGCTCTACGGCACCCTCCGCATGGTCTCGCGGCCGGACCGCCCCCACGTGTTCGCGAACTTCGTCGCGAGCGTCGACGGGATCGTCGCCGTCGACCCGCCGTGGGGTAACGGCGCCGTCATCAGCGGAGGCAACGCCCACGACCGGGCCGTGATGGGGCTCCTGCGCGCCGTGGCCGACGGCGTCGTCATCGGCGCCGGAAACCTCCGCGCCGAGGGCGATCACGTGTGGACCGCCGAGCGCATCTGTCCCGAGCTGGCCGGATCGTACGCGCAGCTTCGCGCCGCGCTGGGGAAGACCTCTCCTCCGCTCCAGGTGGTCGTCACGGGCAGCGGAGACGTCGATCCGTCCCGAGCCGTGTTCTCCGGCGTCGCGCCCTGCATCGTCGTCACGACCGCCGCCGGAGCTGGCCGCCTCCGTGCCCGGGGATCCAAGGTTGGCATCTCGGTCCCCGAGTCGGCAGCCGGCTGGATTCCCCTCGCCGCAGTCCTCGACGCGGCGAATCTCGGGCCCGGGAGCCTCGTCCTCCTGGAGAGCGGCCCGACCTCGACGAGCCGCTTCCTGGCCGAGGGGGGCGTGGACGAGCTCTTCCTGACGAGCGCGCCAATCCTCGTCGGAAGGGGAGGCGAGCCCGCGACGCTGGGGCTCGTCGAGGGGCGCGTCTTCCGCCCCGGGACACTGAGCGGCCGGCTGCTGTCATTACGCCGAAGCGGGGATCACCTGTTCCTGCGGTATGCGATCCCCGGGTCGCCGAAGGGCGAAGCGTCATCCCGGTGACCCCACCCGCGTCAGCTCCGAGGCAAGACCCGCACGGCGCCGACGGGCGAAACACCACGCCTGGGCCCAGGCTCCTTCACCGAAGGTTCGCTACGTTTCCCGGGGGCATTGGAGAGGGGAGAGCACGCATGTCGAGACACATCCTGAACGCGGTCGCCGTCGCGGGCGTCTTGTTCGCGGGAGCGCCATTCCTGGGCTGCTCCTCCACCCGCACCCACGAGAGCGCCGGCGAGTACGTCGATGACTCCGCGATCACCGCCAAGGTCAAGGCCGCCATCGCCGGGGATCCCGCGTTGAAGTCGCTGCAGATCAGCGTCAAGACGTACAAGGGAGTGGTTCAGCTGAGCGGCTTCGTCGATTCGAAGGACATGGTCGACAGGGCCGGGAAGGTGGCGGGCCAGGTCTCGGGTGTGCGCGAGGTGAAGAACGATCTGATCGTGAAGTAGCGGTCGGATGAATTCGCTTGGAACGCGATTCCGGCGCGCCGTGCTCGGGCGCCGACCTGCGCGCCCTTCGAGCGTTCACTTGCGCCGCGGGTCCCAGAAGGGCGCGCCCCGGGTGACCTCCCTGACGCGGTCGAAGAACTCCGACGCGTACTCCGGAGACGACGAGATGTAGTGGCCGTTCAGCTTCGCCGTGTGCCGAGGTGTGCTCACGATGGACATGACCGAGGAGAGCGGGAGGATCGCCTCCTCGGTGCCCGCCCTGAACCCCGACCAGCGCCGCGCGTGCTCCTCCGACCGGAAGAGGTGGATGCGGCTTCACGTGAACGGCCAGTTGCTGGACCACTGGCTGATCGGAAGGTCGACGTAGCTGACGATTCCCTCGGGCTCACGGCTCTCGATCACTCCGTCGCGGACCACGATCTTCAGCGGCTCTCCGCAGTCGAGGCAGGGCGAGTCGATCTGGACGGCCCTGCCCGGGAAGACCCAGCACAGCGCCAGGGATTCGAACCCGCACTGCCCGAACCAGCCGGCCTTGCCGTCGACGCTGACCCGGTACTGGGTCGGCTGGTTGTTGAACGGGGCGTACGACGCGATGAGGTCGGTGCCGGGGTACAGCCACACCGGCAGCCCGGTGGCGGTCAGGTCGCGGAGAAGCTTCTTCCCTTCGTCCGGCGGCAGCCCGAACTGCGCCGCGACTTCCGTGTAGTGGGGCGCGTACCCCCGCTGCACGAACGTCTCGAGGATGAAGTGGTGCGTCCGATCGAGCTGCGTGGCGGTCGTTGCGGTGCGCATGGCCGCCAGCATCGCGCGGAGGGCGCGAGGAGTTCAGATACAGCGCTGCACTTTCCGGAGGGGTACAGCGTGATCGCCGGCGGTGCGAGCCCCGGTACGCATCCGGAGCTCGCGATCGTTCACGTGCGTCGTGGATGAGACCGCGGGTCGTGTCCACGTAGGGCGCGGCGGCGTTCGCCAAGCCGAAACCGCGTCCGTAGCGGCTCCGCGTGACCGTCGAACGCCACCGGCGCGACGAGGTCGGGCCTCGAGAAGCCGATGTGGCCGTCACCGGATCCGCAGGGGCGGTGGGCACACTCCAGGGGCGGCGTCCCTGGCCCATACGTGAACGACCGGAGTATCGGTTATACTGATACCAGCATGGACCCGCGCACCACGCTCGCCGCCTTCGACCGGTACCTGGCAGACCGGAGCCTCTCGCTGGAGGCGGTGGTCGTGGGCGGCGCCGCGCTCCTGCTTGCGGTCATCACGCGGCAGACGCGCGACTGCGACATCCTCCACTGGCTCAACAGCGGGCCGAGCGCGCTCGCGCCGCTGCTCCCCGCCGGCTGGGAGCTGCGGCTGCAGGAGGTCTTCCGCGGCCGGGTGCTGGTGCTCCGCTCGCTGCACCGCGCCGACCTCCTCAAGTCGAAGCTCTTCGCCCTGTGCGACCGCGGCCTCGACTTGCCGGACTGCCTGGCGCTGGCGCCCACGCCGGCGGAGCTGGCCGAGGCCGTGGCCTGGCTGGAGCCGCAGGACCTCAACCCGCACTGGCCGGCCCACGTCCGGACGACTCTCGCGGATACCCGGTGAGGGTCACCGGGACCACGAGCGCCGCGACGTTCGGGACGCGCGGCCTCGACAACAGGCCGATCCGTGCGAAGGACGCCGTTCGGAAGCGTCTCGAGCGCGGCCTTCGGGATCGGCGAGCGCGAGGTTGTCCGCGCCGCCCGTGACCACCGGTCCGCTCGCCGTCAGCCACGTCACGTCCACCTCCGGGTCGCGCGTGAGGCCCGCCTGAGTGCCCGTCTCGACCGTGCCACGCAGCGCCGCGCGGGCGGCGTCCGTCGTCGAGGCATTCACCTCGAACGAGATTGGCAGCCGCCGCGCTGGCGCCGCGTCACGGTGCCCGTGACCGGGCTCGTGGATCACCTTGCTCGGCCTCCCGTCGAGCGCGAAGCTGACCGTGACCGTCGCTCCGTGTGGACGCCGGACCGCGAGCGACCAAGCCACCGGATTCCGGCCTTCGAGACTGGAGCGGGAAACCGGGTTCGAACCGGCGACCCTCAGCTTGGGAAAGGACGTCACGGACCGCCCAGGCGTTCGCAGGGCGTCGCAACCTGTTGGAAGTACTCGCCACGAGAGGTCGGGCGGCGTCCAGCGGTCCCAGCCGGAACACCTTCTTCTCGGAGATTTTGCTACCCCCTTGCTACCGGCTGCTGATGAACGGGACCAAACCGAGCGGGTGCTAACCGTCCGGGAAGCGGCGCTGGCACTCCGGGTCTCCACCGCGACCGTCTACAAGCTGTGCGCGTCGGGCAAGCTCACGCACGTTCGCGCGCTGAACGTGATCCGCGTGCCGGAGCGGGCCCTCGATGCCCTCCGACGGAGGTGATCGCGGGTTGCGGTTACGCACTACGCGCGACGCCGCTCGCGGTTCTCCAGCTGTTCGCGAGTCGTCGTCCAGTACTCCTCGCGCAGCAAACGTTGAACGTCGTCGCGACGTGGGGGATCCTCGAAGCATGAAGAAGCGCGGCCTCGAGGACCTGCGGGTCTGGATGGATTCGGTCGAGGCCGAGCGTCTCGAGTTCAAGGAAGCCAAGAGCAACTTCGATTTCGACAAGCTCGTCCGGTACTGCATCGCCCTGGCGAACGAAGGCGGCGGTGTTCTCGTCTTGGGGGTCACCGACAAGCGGCCGCGGAAGGTCGTTGGTACCCGTGCGTTCGAGGATCTCGAGCGCACGAAGGGGCAGCTCGTGGACCGGCTGCACCTGCGTGTGGATGCGGACGCGATCGAGCACCCGGATGGCAGGGTCGTCGCCTTCAGGATCCCGGGCCGCCCCCTCGGAGTCCCGCTCCAGTACGACGGCGCCTACCTGATGCGCGCGGGCGAGTCCCTCGTCGCCATGACCCCAGACCGCCTCAGGCGGATCTTCGACGAGACACTCCCGGACTACTCCGCGGAGGTCGTGGCGGGAGCCGAGGTCGCCGACCTCGACGCCGGCGCGATCGAGAAGTTCCGCGGGCTCTGGCGGCGCAAGTCCGGGAACGCTCAGCTCGAAAAGGTATCGGTTCAGCAGCTGCTCACGGATGCGGAGCTCGTCGTCGATGGGCGCATCACGGTGGCCGCCCTCGTGCTGCTCGGGATGCGGGTAGGACTCGGGAAGCACCTGGCTCAGTCGGAGACGATCATCGAGTACCGCTCGGCGGACACGAGCATCGCACCACAGCAGCGGTCGGAGTTCCGGGAAGGCTTCCTCCTCTACTTCGAGGAGCTCCTGCGGTTCATCCTCGCGCGCAATGAGGTCCAGCAGTTCAGGAACGGACTGATCATCCGCGACATCCCCACGGTGAACGAGCCGGCCACTCGCGAGGCAGTGCTCAACGCGGTCAGCCACCGGGACTACCGGAACCCGGGGTCGATCTTCGTTCGCCAGTTCCCGCGCCGGATCGAGATCGTGAGTCCCGGCGGGTTCCCGCCGGGAGTGAGCGCCGAGAACATCCTGTGGAAGCAGGCGCCGCGGAATCGGCGGCTCGCCGAGGCGCTCGCGAAATGCGGGTTCGTCGAGCGCTCCGGCCAGGGCGCAGATCGGATGTTTGAGGAGTCGATCCGGGAAGGGAAGCCGCGGCCAGATTTCGCAGGCACGGACGAGTACCAAGTGTCGCTCACGTTGCGCGGCGAAATCCAGGACGAGGCGTTCCTGCGGTTCCTGGAACGGATCGGGCAGGAGACGCTCGCGTCGTTCTCGACGACGGACCTCGTCGTCCTCGACCTCGTGCACCGGAGTGAGGAGATCCCCAAGGCGCTCGCGTCGCGCGTCCCCCTGCTCCTGGAGAAACGCGTCCTGGAGAAGCGCGGACGTTCGAAGCTCATGCTGTCGAGCCGGTTCTACGAATTCGTCGGAAAGCGCGGGGAGTACACGCGCCGACGCGGCTTGGACAAGGCGCACGCGAAGGCGCTGTTGTTGCAGCACCTCGAGAAGTTCACGACCGCGACGATTCAGGAGTTCGAGCAGGCCCTGCCGCAGCACACTCGGGACGCCATTCACCGGCTGCTGGGCGAGCTCAAGAAGGACGGGAAGGTCGAGCTCCTTGGCCAGAAGAGAGGAAGCCGCTGGACGCTGAAGAAGTGAGTTTTGCGGCCTGAACAGGCGATCCGGGCGGCTGCGGCAAAACGCTGCGGCAAAACCGTGTAAGCGTCCGACACGCCGCTGGATTTTGTGTTCGCGCGATCGCGGGGCGATCGCAAAACCGTGCGCACGGTCCCGGGCGACGGTCGCCCGCCTGCCTACTCCAGTTCTTCGGGCGCTTCAGTCACGCGAGCAAGAACTCGATCGGCGTGTCTGCCCTCGGGAGTGTCCTCACCGCCGGCGGCGCGCGCTCTGTTTCAGCTCAAGGAACCTCTTGGGCAGGGTTCGCACGGGCGTGTCCGCCTCCTGCCGGTACGGCGGCAAGCTCGGATCTCGCGCGGCGAGCCTCACGTACGCACCCTTCGCTACCTGTTTGCCTCGGACGTAGAACTTCGGGAAGCCACGATCGAGGCGACCGCCCGTCCAATGACGGGTCGCGCCATGCCACTCGCCGTTCAGCCACTCGGTCTCGCTGTAGACCGTCTTCTGGTCCGGATTCCACCACCGCTCGGTCCCGGATGGCTTCCCCGCAACAAGCGGATGCTCCTCCGAGAGGCGACCGCGTTCATCGCACCAGAAGTCGGTGCCGGTCCCCTGCGTGAAGGGGCTGACCAAGAGCAGCCGACCCTGCGCGTCGAACTGCTTCGCGGTGCCGTGAAGCAAGCCCTTCACGAACGGCTCTGCGTAGACGAGCGCACCATCCTGAAACTCGAGCTGGTTGCCCACGGGCACGCCGTCTCTGAGACCGACCGCCATGCAGAGAGAGCCATCGGAATCCCAGAATGCGCGGCCGGTGAGCCGGCCCCGGAACCAGAACTCCGAGGTCGCCTTCCCTCCACTTTCGTGAACCTGTGTCACCCTCTCCGTCGCACCCGCCGGTATCGAGGGCTTCGGCTGTCCACGGCGACCAGGCCATCGCAGCCGTTTCGCGTTCACGCGTGAATTCCCATTGTGATTGCTAGTCATGGCGGGCGAGGGCGCGCGTGACCTTCCCGGTCGCGTCGAACTCGACCTGCAGCGCGTACCAGAAGTTGAACGACAGCTCGCGTGGATCGGGCTCCTTCACCACGTACAGCACGTAGCTGCCCCTGTCGTACTCGGGGGCGCCGAGGAGCCGCTCAACCTCTGCGCGTGTCAGTCCGACGAGCACGCGGCGACCATCGAGGTCCTTCCAGAACACGTGTCGCTGTCCCGGTGCCGCCGCTCGCCACGCGTCGGGCGCGAACGTCTTGGCGGGCCAGCTCGCGGTCGATGTCGGCCAGAATGCCCGGTAGGCGCAAAGGCCCACGCCGAGAACGAGCGCCACGCCAAGAGCGAGCGCCGCGTCTTGAGCAGACGACGACCCGGACTCACCGCGCGATCCTACACCGAGCCCGGCGACGAGCTGCTGGCATCCTTCGAGGTGGGCCCCTTCGCGATCCTCCGCGGGGGGATTGCCGCTACACCCCGGCGAAGGAAGCGCCGTACGCGGTCGATAAACCTGGGACCGCGCGGCGCAGCGGCGTCGCGTTCGACGACGCGCCGCATTCTCTCGACCGCGTCGGGCGCGAGCGTTCGTCCGACGAATAGCGGCGCGTCGCCCGCGTCGTGCGCCAGGCGAGGATCTGTCGCCGCGGTACACGGCGAGTGGGTGCAGACCTCGGCCGACGCGTGCCGCTGCTCCAGCTCTCGCATGATGCCGAGGACGCCACTCCGCACGGGGATATGGAAGGTGTCGGGCATGGGCAGCAAGGTCCCGCGCAGATCGTTGCGGCGCTGCTCCTTCGGGACCGACGGCAGCGCCGCATCGCGCGCACGTCATCGGCGAACGCCACGCCTTCGACGTAGAGCACCGCGTCGGGTGGCATGCCGGCGTCCAGGGCCTCCAGAAGCGTGTCGAGGCGGCGGACGCACCCGAGGTCGATCACGTCCGCCTGCTTGAAGTCCTGCACCGATGCCTCCCCGGCCGTTGTGCCCACCGCCAGCTACGAACCGACCAGCCCCAGGAACGAGTCCGCGACCTCGGCCACGACCTGCGCCCGGTCGCCGACAGAGCAGCCTCATGGTCGAGCTGGACGACGGGGCACTCGCTGTCGTTTCTCCTCCGGTTGAAGTCGAAGCAGATCGGGTCGTAGCTTCCGCCGCACGCCGCCCAAACTGCACGAAGCCGGCGGCGAGGAGCGGAGTGCAGAGGTGCCGGTCGTGGAACACGGCGCGGGCAAGCTCCCACGCGTCCTCGACGGCACCACCAGTACAGGCGAAGAGCTGCACCGGCCCCACGTCGAACGCGGGAACAGGTACCGCATGACGAGCGATCGGTAGAGCGCGGGAGACGCCCCGGGAGCTTGGCCTCGAAGCGTCGATCAGAGGCACGGAGGAGGTGCGGGGCGGATCGCCCACGGCACGTCCCATCCGTCTCGTTGCGCGGGGCCATCCCGAAGCGCCTCGGGCACCTCGTTGTACAGCAGCAGCTCGCGCGGCGAGCCGTTCACCCGCGCAACGAACGCGTCGATCGCCTCGTCTGCATTGCGCTGCGTCTTCTCACCGTCTCTCCTGAGCCGGTCCGGGGCCTTGCTGCCGCGAGCAGCTGTAGACGTTCACGGCGACGGCCGAAGCCAACCGTCAGATGATCCCCCAGGACGATCTTCCCAACATCTTCCACTCGGGTGCGGGCATCGCGTCATCGTAGCTTGGCCGGCTTCACGGGCCTCGTTGAACTATCGCGCGCCATCGCCCCTCGCTCGGCGACAGGCTCGCGAACATCCTGTCGAGGTGGGCCCTGCGCGATCATCCCCCCGGGGGTCGGCGCCGCTGCTAGGCTGGACGGAGAGTGCTACCCGCGCCCACGCCGCTCCACGCCGCCGTCGCTGCGCTGAAGCGGCTCGACACGCTTCTCGCCGCTGCTCTCGGTGGGTATTGCACCGGCTCGGCCGCGCAGGCGTGGCTCTGCGACGACACGTCCTGTACCTCCAGCCTCGGTGCGGCGATCTACCTCACGGTCGTCGCGCTGGGCGCCGTCGGGACCGCTCTCCTGCTCTGGCGGTACACGCGTCGATGGTGGTCGCGTGCAACGGTCCTGGCGATCGCGTTCTACGCGACGCTCATCGTGCCGCCGCTCATCTGGGCGCAGGGCCGCTGGACGGTGCGCCCAGCGGCGGGGGCGCGCTGCGTCGTGCGGGCAGGGGCGCCGACCGAGAACGTGCACCGCGACTGCGGCGATCCGAGCTACGGCTGCGACTGGCCCAAGTTCATCGCCAGCGGAGCTTCGCCGTGTGCCGGGGTGTGCTGGCGATTCGGACATGACCGAGGAGAGCGGGAGGATTGCCTCCTCGGTGCCCGCCCTGAACCCCGACCAGCGCCGCGCGTGCTCCTCCGACCGGAAGAGGTGGATGCGGCTTCACGTGAACGGCCAGTTGCCGGACCACTGGCTGATCGGGAGATCGACGTGCTGACGATTCCCTCGGGCTCGTGGCTCTCGATCACTCCGTCGCGGACCACGACCTTCAGCGGCTCTCCGCAGTCGAGGCAGGGCGAGTCGATCTCGGACGGCCCTGCCCGGGAACACCCAGCACAGGCGCGCTACGGTCGCGTGTCCGAAGACGGAGCAGACGCCCGGAAGGGATGCTTGTGTTTCATACGAGCGTCGTATAGTTAATAGCTATACGTATGAAATACGACAAGCGCGAAACCGAACCCACGATCCCGACGACCGAGAAGCTCATGCAGACGTTTCGCATGTCTCGGGATCTGGTCTCTTTCCTGAAGCGCGAGGCGACCGACCGCGGCGTGGACCTGACCGCCTTCGTGACGCGCGTCCTCGAGGGCCTGCGCAACCACTTCGGACTGCCGGCACCGGCCGCACGACTGCTCGACGAGGACCGCGAGGCGCTCGGGGTGGACCGCGTCGACTACCTCCTGCACCTGCTCTACGAGCGCAGCATCGCCGTGCGCGAGAAGGGCCCCGGGTTCGACGGGAAGCGCGCGAAGAGGTGAGGTCATGAACGACTGGCCGGGCGGGATCGAGACGCTGTGGGACGCGCGGGACGTCGCGCGGTACCTCAAGGTCAGCCGCTCGTGGGTTTACCAGAAGGCGGAGGCGGGGCTGCTTCCGTATCTCAAGGTCGGCGGGCTCGTGCGGTTCGTGCCGGAGCGCATCCGGGAGTTCGCGCTCGGGTCGACCGCAGGACCCAAGGCGGCAACCGGAAGCTGAGGCGGCCGGCAGCGAGGTGGGTGCATCATGGCGTCACCGTACCGGAAGCGCGGAACGTGGTACCTGCGGTGGAAGGACGACGCGGGACGCTGGCGCGGCAAGGCCTGCGGCGCGCGGACCAAGACCGAGGCGCGGCAGCTCCAGGCGCAGCTCGAGCGGCGCGACGAGCGGATCCGGTTGGGCATCGAGCCGGGGATGCCTGAGGACGGCGGCGGGACGCTCGCCGAGCTTCTCCGTTGGTGGCTCGACACCTACTCGCGGCCGCTCGCGTCGCACAAGACGAACGAGAGCGCGATCCGCGTCCACTTCCTCGGGTCGGACCTGGCCTCCCTGCCGCTCACGGCCGTGACGCCCGGGCGCGTGGAGCTGTTCCTGCAGCAGAAGCTGAGCCAGGTCTCGCCGCAGATGGTGAACCATCTCCGCGGCTATCTCGGACGCGCCTTCAACGCCGCGCGGCGTGCGGGCCGGTACCCGGGGCTGAACCCCGTGCTCGACGTCCGAAAGCGGCGGGTTCCGAAGCGAAAGCCCGACTTCCTCCGCGTTCACGAGATCCCCCTCCTCCTCCGGGCCCTCGATCCGCGCTGGCGGCCCCTGTTCGCGGCCGCGATCTACACGGGCCTTCGCAAGGGTGAGCTCCTCGCCCTCCGGAAGGGGGACGTGGACGTCGACCGCCAGATCCTCGTCGTCCGCAGCTCGCACGAGCGCGCCACGACGAAGGGCGGACACGCCGAGGGCATCCCCATCGCGACGGAGCTCGTCCCGTTTCTCGAGGTCGCGATCGCGCGGTCACCCTCGGCGCTCGTCTTCCCGAAGCCGGACGGTTCGATGATGCGCCGGGACGTGAACCTCGAGCACACGCTCCGCCGCGCGCTGGGCCGCGCCGGCGTCGTCGAGGGCTATCGGCACGTCTGCCGGTCGAAGGACTGTTGCCACGCCGAGAGCGCGCCCGACCAGGACCAGCGGCGCTGCCCGAAAGACGGCCGGAAGCTCTGGGTGAAGCCGGTCGTGCGGCCCATCCGGTTCCACGACCTTCGCCACACGACGGCGAGCCTGCTCATCATGTCGGGCGCGGACCTCGCAGCGGTGCAGCGCATCCTGCGCCACAGCGACCCGAAGCTCACGACCGAGGTCTACGGGCACCTCGCGCCGGAGTACCTGCGCGCGGAGATGGACCGGCTCTCGTTCGGCGACGCGGTCCTGGCGACCGTCCCGGAGCCTCCGGGAGGTCCCGACGCGCGGAAGTTTGCTACCCGGTTGCTACCCGATTCCGGAGATCGAAAGGAGAAGGCCGGAACCCAGGGCGAACCACCGAGTTCCGGCCTTCGAGACTGGAGCGGGAAACCGGGTTCGAACCGGCGACCCTCAGCTTGGGAAGCTGATGCTCTACCAACTGAGCTATTCCCGCGTCTTCGGCCCTGTTTCTGCCGCGAAGGCGCGAGGGAGTCAAGGCGATCCGGGGGGTGCGCCGGCGCCCGACCCGGCTGCGGGCCGCCCAGCCGCCTGATAGAACCAGCCCGTGACCGACCTCGAGCGCCGGATCGCGGAGGGCGTCGCCGAGCTGCGGGCCCGGTTCGCCGACCGGATGCGGGCGACCCCGTCGCTCTCCGACCCGAAGCCGCAAGGGGAGGGCGAGCGGAACCGCCACGGCATGCCGAAGGAGCCGCCCGGCCAGAACGTCTTCGGGAAGACCGAGTGGCCGGTGCTCGACCTCGGCGAGACGCCGGAGGTCCCGACCGGGAAGTGGCTCCTCCAGGTGGACGGCGCGGTCGAGAACCCGATCACGCTCCGGTGGGAGGACCTCCTCGCGCTGCCCCAGGCCGACGAGGAGGCCGACTTCCACTGCGTCACCGGCTGGTCGATCCTGGACGTCGCCTTCCGCGGCGTGCGCTTCGAGACCATCGCGGCGCTCGCGCGCCCGAGCCCCGACGCGACCCACGTCATGACGCACGCGTCGGACGGCTACTCGACGAACCTGCCGCTGTGGGAGGCGCTGAAGCCGGACGTGCTCCTCGTCCACACGGTGGACGGGAAGCCGCTCACGACGCAGCACGGCGGCCCGGTCCGGGTGGTCGTCCCGCAGCTCTGGGCGTGGAAGGGCGCGAAGTGGGTGAAGCGGATCGAGTTCCTGACGCACGATCGCCGCGGCTACTGGGAGATCCGCGGGTACTCGAACACCGCGCACCCGTGGCGCGACGACCGGATGTGGTAGCGGCGCGGAGCGCGCCTACTTCTTCTTCGAGAACCTGCGGAAGAACGTGACGATCTCGCCCTCCGCGGTCTTCGAGTCGATCTCGCGCGGCGGGTCGTCGAGGTTCCCGTCGATCCAGATCCCGCCGCACGCCTCGCAGGTGTCGTAGCTCTCGGTCGGACGCTTCTCCGCGTTCTCGACCACGACGAGGTCCACGCTGCAGGCGGGGCAGAGGCCCGTGATCTCCTCCGCGTTCACGTACCCGCTGATCGAGGAGAGCGCGGGCAGGTTCGCGTGGAGCAGGATCCTGTTCAGGTCCGCCACGTCCCCGATCCAGAGGCCGCCACATTCGGCGCAGCGCTGCAATGCGCCGTTCTCGCGCGCGATCTCGGAAATCTCGACGCTGCACCGCGGGCAATCCATGACGATTCGGTCCTCCTCGGGACCGTGGGACCACTCGTTCAAGTGAGGGGGTTCAAAGCAGGCGGTCGCTTCTGTTGAGAGCAGCGAATACTAGGCAGAAGCGGCCATGGCTTTCAACGGGCACGATCACGAGCGGCCCCGGCGACGGCCTCCCGCAGGGCCGTGATGAGCCGGCGCAGCCGCTCCGCGTGGAGCTTCAGGGCCACCCGGTTCACGACGAGTCGGGCCGACACGTCGAGGACCTGCTCCTCGATCACGAGCCCGTTCGCCTCGAGGGTCGCGCCGGTCTCCGTGATGTCGACGATCAGGTCGGCGAGGCCGAGCGAGGGGGCGACCTCGATGGAGCCGTGCAAGGGGATGATCTCCGCCGGGACTCCCTTGCGGGCGAAGTGCCGGGCGGCGAGCGACACGTACTTCGTCGCGACGCGCGGCGCGACGCCGCGCGGGAGAGGCTTCGCGGCGCGGGGCCGCGCGACGATGACGCGGCAGCGGCCGATTCCCAGGTCGAGCGGCTCGTACAGGTCCACCGGGTCCTCGCGCAGCACGTCGAGCCCCACGATGCCGACCGCGGCCGCGCCGTGCTCGACGTAGCTCGCGACGTCGCCGGCGCGGATGGAGATGAACCGCAGCCCGACCTCCGGCGCGTCGGCGGCGAGCTTGCGCGTCCCCTCGAGGAGCTTCCGGGGGGACACGCGGACGGCCCGCTCGAAGAGCGCGGACGACTCCTCGAGGAGCCGCCCCTTCGGCACCGCCACGGTGATGATCTCGTTGGTCATTCGAAGGGTCAGGCCCTCTCCCGCCGGATGCGCGCGCCGAGCGGCGCGAGCTTCTGCTCGATGTGCTCGTAGCCCCGGTCGAGGTGGTAGACGCGGTGGATCTCGGTCGTGCCCTGCGCCGCGAGCCCGGCGAGCACGAGCGCCGCCGAGGCCCGCAGGTCGGAGGCCATCACCGGCGCGCCCGACAGCGACGGGACGCCCTTCACGATGGCGGTCTTCCCGTCCACCGCGATGTCCGCCCCGAGCCGCTGGAGCTCCTGCACGTGCATGAACCGGTTCTCGAAGACGGTCTCGGTGATCTTCGACGACCCCTCGGCGAGGCAGAGCAGCACCATGAGCTGGGCCTGCATGTCCGTCGGGAAGCCCGGGTGCGGCGCGGTCCTCACGTCCACCGGCCGGGGCCGCCCGTCGCCGACGACGCGGACCCCGCCGCCCGTCTCGACCACCTCCGCGCCGACGATGCGGAGCTTCTCGATGACCGCCTCGAGGTGCGCCGCCGCGCACCCCGCGACCGTCACGTCGCCGCCGGGGAGCGCGCCGGCGACGAGGAAGGTGCCCGCCTCGATCCGGTCCGGGATCACCGTGTGGTCGAGGGGGCGGAGCGAGGCGACGCCCTCGATCCGGAGCTCGTCCGTGCCCGCGCCCTCGATGCGCGCGCCCATGCGGACGAGCGCGGCCGCGAGGTCCACCACCTCCGGCTCGCGCGCGCAGTTCCGCAGGACGGTGCGCCCCTCCGCGAGCGCGGCCGCCATCATCACGTTCTCGGTGCCGGTGACGGTCTGCCCGTCGAAGGTGAAGACGGCGCCGTGCAGGTGACCGCGCGGCGCGACCGCCTCGACGTACCCGTGCTCGAGCCGGATCTCGGCGCCGAGCGCCGCGAGCCCCTTCAGGTGCTGGTCGATCGGCCTCGCGCCGATGGCGCAGCCGCCGGGGAGCGAGACGCGGGCCTTGCCCCAGCGGGCGACGAGCGGTCCGAGCACGAGCACGGACGCGCGCATCGTCTTCACGAGCTCGTAGGTCGCCTCCGGCGTCACCGCGGCGGGCACGCGGATCGACATCGCGCGCGCGGTGGCGCTCCGGTCGATCACGCACCCCATGTGGCCGAGGAGCCTGCCGAGGGTCCTCACGTCCGCGAGGTCCGGCACGTTGCGCACGACGTGGTCGCCCTCCGCCAGGAGGGCGGCGGCGATGACGGGGAGGGCGGCGTTCTTCGCGCCCGAGACGTTCACGCTCCCGCGGAGCGGCACGCCTCCTTCGACGACGATCTTGTCCATGGGGCGGGCGGATTCTACGTCGGGTCGTCCTGGGCCGCCATCACCGCGACCGTGAGGCGGGGCAACCCGGCGAGGTCCCGCCGCGCCTCCGCGCGGGCGAACCCCGCCGCCCGGCAGAGCGCCGGCACCGCCTCGACGTGCGACTCGTGCATCTCGACGCACAGCGTCCCACCCGGCCGGAGCCACGAGCCCGCTCCCTCGATCACGCGGCGGAGGATCGCGAGCCCGTCGTCCCCGCCGTCGAGGGCGATGCACGGCTCGCGCCGGACCTCGCGCGAGAGCCCGGCGAGCTCCTTCGTCGGGATGTACGGCGGATTCGAGGCGATCACGTCGAAGCGCTCCCGACCGTGGACCGCCGCCCACAGGTCCCCCGTGGCGAGCTCGACCACCGCCCCGAGCGCCGCGGCGTTCTCGCGCGCGACCGCGAGGGCGTCCTCGGAGACGTCCGTCGCGACGACGCGCGCACCCTTCCTCCCGAGCGCGAGCGACACCGCCACGCACCCCGACCCGGTGCACAGGTCGAGCGCGTGCCCACCCTCGGGGAGCGCCGCGAGCGCGGCCTCGACGAGCAGCTCCGTCTCCGGCCTCGGCACGAGCACGCGCGCGTCCACCGCGAACGGGCGCCCGAAGAACTCCCGCCGCCCCACGAGGTACGCGGTCGGCTCCCCGGCGGCGCGACGGCGGACGAGCTCGCGGTACCGGGCGAGCTCGGGCTCGCCGAGCGGCCGGTCGAAGTCGAGGTAGAGCCGGACCCGGTCGCAGGAGAGCGCCGAGGCGAGGAGCAGCTCCGCCGTGAGGCGAGGCGCGTCGACGCCCTTGCCGGCGAAGAACTCCTGCGTCCAGGCGAGGAGCCGGAGCGGCGTCCACGGATCCGTCATGACCGAGTCCCGTCGAGGCTCGCGCGCGGGCGCCGTGGCCGTGGCGCGCGGGCGCGCCGGGCGGCCGGCGATCACGCGCGCTTCTCGCCGCCCGCGATCTCCGGCTTCGAGGCCTCGCGCAGCGCCTGCGCCGCGAAGAACGTGCGGCAGGCCTCCACCACGTCCTGCACGTCGCCGTCCATCACCGCGGGGAGGTTGTGGCGCGTGTAGTTGATGCGGTGGTCGGTGAGCCGGTCCTGGGGGAAGTTGTAGGTCCGGATCTTCTCCGACCGATCGCCGGTCCCGACCTGGCTCTTGCGCGCGGCGTCCCGCGCGCTCCGCTGCTTCTCCTGCTCCATCTCGTACAGCTTCGTCCGGAGCATGCGCCACGCCATGTTGCGGTTCTTGAGCTGGCTCTTCTCCTGCTGGCACTTCACCACGATGCCGGTCGGCTTGTGGGTGAGCCGGACGGCGGAGTCGGTCGTGTTGACGCTCTGCCCGCCGGCGCCGGTCGAGCGGAACACGTCCATCTCCACCTCGGCCGGGCTCACCTGGATGTCGATGTCCTCCGCCTCGGGCATCACCGCGACCGTGACCGTGGAGGTGTGGATGCGTCCCTGCGCCTCGGTCGCCGGGACGCGCTGGACGCGGTGGACCCCCGACTCGTACTTGAGCCACGAGTAGACCGCGTCCCCGGAGATGTTGACGGTCGCGTCCTTGATCCCGCCGAGGCTCCCGCCGGAGGTGTCGGCGATCTCGGCCTTCCAGCCACGCCGCTCCGCGTAGCGCAGGTACGCCCGGAGCAGCTCCGCCGCGAAGAGGCCCGCCTCGTCGCCGCCGGCGCCGGCGCGGACCTCGAGGATCACGTCCTTCTCGTCGTTGGGGTCCTTCGGGACGAGGAAGATCTTGAGCTGCTCCTCGGCGGGCTCGACCTGGGGCCGCAGCCGCGCGAGCTCCTCCTTCGCCAGCTCCCGGAGCTCGGGATCCTTCTCGGCGAGGAGCGCCTCGTTGTCGGCGATCTCGCTCGTGAGCCTCCGCCAGGCGCGGAGCGCGTTCACGGTCGCCTCGATGGAGGCGCGCTCCTTCGAGACCTTCTTGTACCGGTCGCCCGAGGACGCGACGGCCGGGTCCGAGAGCTGGTGCGTCAGCTCCTCGAACCGCCCCTCGATGGCGTCGAGCTTCTTGAGGACCTCAGGGGAGAGCATCGGGGGGAGTGTCTAGCGGTTCCCCGGGGGTCCGGCAAGCGGCGGGCCGTCCCGTCACCCGCCCTGGCGGATCGCCGGGGTGCGCAGCTCCGGGTCCGCCGCGCCGAGCGCCTGCCGGACCTCCGCCGCGTGGCCGGGGTCGCGCGGGGCCGCCGTGATCGCCTCGAGCCAGCGCTCCAGCCTCCGCCGGAGCCGCGAGCCGGGCCTGGACCACCCAGGGGACGTCGGCCAGCTCGGGGAGGAGCGGCCCGCGGTACAGCGACACGACCGCCGCCGCGTCGGCGCTCACGCGCTCCGGGGAGGGGCCGCCCGGAGCCGCGAGCGCGGCGAGCGACGTGCGCAGGCGCGCCTCGAGGTGCAGCGCGTCCACGCCGCACCGGTCGGGCGCGAGCGAGATCCTCCGCTGCCGCTGGATGACGAGCTCCGCCCCGATCGTCCGGCGCAGCCGGTACAGCGTCGTCTCGAGCGCGTGCTGCGCGGCGTCGCCGTCGGAGTCCGGCCAGAGCGCCTCCGCGAGCGCGTGCTCCGGCACGTCCCGTCCCCCGAGCACGGCGAGCGCCTGGAGCAGCTCGACGCGCTTGCGCGGCGCACGCCGACCGGCGGTCCACGGCGCGCCGTCGCGCTCGACCTCGAACCCGCCGAGCACCCGGATCCTGAACGGCCACGGCCAGCGCTCCGGAACCTCGAGCACCTGCGGCGGACCGAGCCGGCGCGCGCGGATGAACGCGTGGACGTCCTCGGGCGGGACGCCGTGCGCGAGCGCGGCGGCCGCGAGCCCGGAAAGCTCGGTGCGCGAGAAGAGCAGGAGCGGCGGCGCGCCGCTCTCGCGGACGAGCCGGAACGCGGTCGCGAGGGCCGCGGCCCGTCCGGCCCCGTCCACCTGGAGGTCCGCGTCGATGAAGGCCGCGAAGGACCGGGCCCTCACGCTGCCGACCGCCTCGGCGATCTGCTGGAGCACGGCGACGATGCCTGCGGCGCCGTCCCGGTCGCCCGTCCGTGCCCTGGCGCGCGCGAGCAGCAGCATCGCGAGCACCTCGGGCATGGGGTAGCCGCACCCTTGCGCGCGTGCGATCGCCTCGTCCGCGAGCGCCACCGCCGTGGCGGGGCGCCCCGCACGCAGCGCCGCGAAGCCCTGGGAGACGCGCAGGTTCGCGAGGTCGATCTGGGAGTCCGGACGGACGGCGCGCTCCGCCGCGGCGAGCCGATCGCTCACGTCGCGGTCCTCCCGCGAGATCGCGACCGTGGCCTCCAGCATGCGGGAGACGAAATCCCAGGCGTGGAGCCCGTGCCGCCGCGACGCCTCGAGCGCCTTCGCCGCGCTCGCGGCGCACCCCTCGAGATCGCCGGCCGTGAAGTGGAAGGTCCCCACCGCCGACAGCCACAGGATCACCGCCGGTCCGGGCGCGTTGGGGTCGCGCGCGAGGCGCTCGAGCGCCTCGACGACCGGCCGGTTCCGCTCGATCTCGCCGAGGACGAGCGCCTCGTGCGAGACGAGCAGCGCCCCGGCGGAGAGGCGGATCGCGGGGTCCTGCGCGCCGAGCGCGAGGCCGCGCACCGCGCGCGCCCACGCCCCGTACGACGGGTGGTAGGGGAGGTGGAGCGAAGCGGCCGTGAACGCCGCTGCCGTGATGCGCGCCTCGACCTCGGGCGACGGGAAGGGGAACCTCGTGGAGAGGCGGTCATGGTCGGCGAGCGCCGGCCCGAGCACGCGCAGGTCCTTCCACTCGAACACCACGCTCTCGACGACCGCGGCCCACGACAGCCACGCTCCGGTCGCGTCGCCCCTCTCCTCGAACGCCGCGAGCGCCTCGCGCAGGCGGTCGCGCGCGCGGGCGGGCTCCCGGGGGAGGACGGCGATGCCTTCCCAGTGCAGCAGCCACGGCTCGGCCGCACGCACCGCGGCCGGGAGCGCCTCGATCCAGCGCGCCACCGTCTCTGCGCGCCCCTGGCGCAGCAGCGCGCCGGCCTCGCGCCCGACGAGGCGAGCCATCGCGCTCCAGTCCTCCGCCTGGCCGAAGAGGGCGATCGCCGCCTCGGCGTCGGCGGGGCTGCCGCCGGCGAGCGCGTCCGCCGCCGCCCGGCGGACCGCGTCCGCGCGCCCGGCCGGGAGCTCCTGGGCCCCGCGCGCGAGGAGGAACTCGCGGAACAGGCCGTGGAGCTCGAACGCGGGGTGCTCGCGCTCGTGCCGCACCGTGAACAGCCCGCGCCGCGCGAGCGTGGCGAGCACGCGCGGCGCGTCGGCGTTGCCCGTCGCGCGCAGCACGAGCTCGGCCGTCGGCATCTCGAGCAGCGCGATCTCGAGGAGCACGCGGCGGACGCCCGGATCGACGCGCTCGAAGACCTCCGACGCGAAGTACTCGAAGGTGGACGCGAGCGCGGACGCGCCGATCGCGTCGGTCTGCGCGAGCGCGAGGGACAGGCCCGCCGCCCATCCGTTCACCGAACGCCGCAGCGCCTCGACGTGCGGCCGCCGTGCCGACGATCCGCGGGCGCGCGCGAGGGCCATCGCCTCGGCCGGAGTGAGCTCGAGCTCGCGGGCCGGCAGCACCGCGAGCTCCCGGTGCGCCCGCGCGCGGGCCAGCGCCGCCGGCGGATCGCCGCGGGCGACGAGGACGAGCGAGATGCCCGGCGCGAGCTCCTCGAGCCCGGCGCGCAGCGCCTCGAAGAACGCGCCGTCGGGTGGGACCGCGTGGCAGTCGTCGAGGACGATCACCGTCCCCGGGCGCAGCCGCTCGCTCAGGCGCCGGAAGAACGCGCGGGCGAACGCGTCCAGGTTCGGCAGGTACTCCGGCGTGAGCGCCGGGAGCGACACGCGCTCGCCGCTGGCCGCGCGCACGGCGACCGCGAGGTAGTGGAAGAACGTGGCGAGCTCGGCGTCGGCGGAGTCCACCCGCAGCCAGACCCGCTTCGCCCGGCGGGCGGCGAGCCAGGTCGCGACGAGCGTCGTCTTGCCCGACCCCGGCTGGCCGGAGACCCACATCGCGCGCGCCCGGCGCCTGAGCCGATCGAGCTCGGCGAAGAGGCGCCGCCTCGGGATGGTGCCCTCCGGGATCGGCGGGGTCACCTTCGCTGGCTTGTGGGTCCGGGCGCGTCCGTTCGGGCGTGACCGCATGCCACACGGTACCAGACCGGATTGGACAGGCCATCCGAGACCGGTGGCGCGCCGCGTCGGATGAACGCGGAGGCGCGGGCGCCGGCCCTTCCCCCCAACAGACCGGCACCCGCGCCTCGCACCCACCCCCGCCTGACGGACCGAGCACGAGACGTCCCCACCTTGCCGCACCGGGACTCACGGCTGGCTCACACGAGCATTTCCGGTTCCCGGAGTTGAGTCGGGTCAAGCTGGTGCCCCGGGCTCCTGAGATGATGCGCCGGTGGAGGGGCGGCTCGTCATCCGGAACGGGGTCGTGCCGCGCGTGGGCGCCGGCGCGACCGTCGTCGTGGAGGGCCGGCGGATCGCGCTCGTCGCCGCCCCCGGCGCCGAGGTCGAGCCGCGGCCGGGCGACTGGGACGTGGACGCGGACGGCCGGCTCGTCGTTCCGGGCGGCATCGACGCGCACTCGCACCTCGCCGTCGGAGCGCAGCTCCGGCTCGCGGGCCTGCCCGGGCGCCCACCCCCGACCGTCTCCGACCTGAGGGTCGGCGTGCGGCACCCGCTCGAGAGCCGCCTCACGCCGGAGCGGGTCGAGCCGCTCGTGCGAGCCGCGGCGCTCGCCTCCCTGCGCGCGGGGGTCACCTGCGCCTTCGACCTCGTCCGCGGGGTCGCGGGCGCGTCGGCCGCGATCCTGGACGCGGAGGCCCGCGCGCTCCGCTCGGTCGGCCTCCGGGCGGTCGTCGCGTGGGGGGCGCGCGGGGAGCGCGGCGGCCGGCGTGGCGGCGCGGACGAGGTCGCGGCCTCGGCGGCGTTCGCGGATCGGCACGCCGCGGATCCGACGCTGCGCGGCGCGATCGGGATCTCCGGGCTCGCGGACGCCTCGGACGAGCTCCTCGACGCGGCGGTCGGGCCGGCCGGCCGGCACGCGCTCGTCGCCTGCGTGGGCGAGGACGAGAGCGACCTCGCCCACGCGTTCGAGCGCTGGGCGAAGCGGCCCGTGGACGTGCTCGCGGCGCGCGGGCTCCTGTCGCCGCGCGCGCTCGTCGCGCACGCCGGGACCGCGGTGCACGCGGAGGCGATCGCCCTCGCCGAGGCGAAGGCCTCGCTCGCCGTCACCCCGCGCGCGGCGATGTTCTTCGGCGCGCCGGTGCCGCCGCTCCTCCCCTTCGCCGCGCTCGACGTGCCGGTGCTGCTCGGGACCGACGGCCTCTTCTCCGACGTCGCCGGCGAGGCGATCGCGGCGGCGATGATGCACCGGCACGCCGAGCGGAGCGCCGGCGCGGCGGCGGGCCTCGTGGGCCGGGTGGCGTGGCCGGCGGCGGCCCGGCTCGCCTCGACCCTGTTCGACGCGCCGGTCGGCTCGCTCGAGGCGGGCGCGCTCGCCGACGTCGTCGTCCTCGACTGGCGGCCGCCGGTCGAGGTCCCGGCGGTGCCCGACGGCGACCTCGCGATCCTGTGGGCCGGCGCGCCCGCGGCCTGGGTCGTCGTGGACGGCGAGGTGCGGCTGCGCGAGGGGCGGCTCCTCGGCGGGGACGAGGCCGCGATCGCGGCGGCCGCGCGCGACGCGGCCGCGGCGCTGCGCGGCTGAGCCGCGTCCGTGCGCGGCGGCGCGCTTGCGGGCGCCCGGGCCCCATGTTCATTTCCGGCCATGCGCCACCTCCCCCGCGCCTCCGCGCTCCTCGCCGCAGCCGCGCTCGCCTCCGCGTGCACGGAGAAGCCGCAGCCCGCGAAGCAGCCCGCGCCCGCGGCCGCGAAGCCGTCCGCGTTCACGCTGAAGGACCTCGCGCTCGCGACGGCGGTCGACGCGAAGGTCGCGCGGCTCTCGCTCGCCGCCGCCGACCTCGAGGCCGCGGTCACCGCGGCGGCCGCGAAGGATCGCGCGAGGGCGAAGGAGCTCCTCCCCGCGCTCGACAGCGCGCGCGCGGAGACCGAGCAGGCCGTCCAGGCCGTCGCGAACGCGGCGGACCGCGCCTCGGCGCTCCGGCTCGCGACGGCCGCGAAGGACTACGCGGACCGGCTCGCCGCCTCGGCCTCCGCGGCGCAGGCGGCCTCGGCCGCGGAGCTCGCGCTCGCGCGGGAGCAGCTCGGCGCCGCCCTGTCGTCCTACCGGGCGTCGCGCGCGACGTGGCGGTTCGACGCGCCGGAGCCGCAGGGCGCCGAGCGCGACTTCGCCGAGGCCCGCCGGGACATGGAGCGCGCGGAGAGCGCCTTCATGTCGCGCACCCGCGTCGCGCCCCGGGAGTCGGGCCACGAGTTCGACGCCGCCGCCGCCCGCATGACGGGCCAGATGGCGGTGGAGCGCGCGAAGGCCGCCGCCGGTCGGCTCTCGTCCGCGCTCCAGCCGCACGCCGCCCGGTACGCCGCCGCGCAGGCGCAGGTGCTCGAGGCCGTGAACGCGCTGCAGGGCGCGGGCGACGCGGAGAAGGCGCGGGTCGCGCGCGCCTACCACGCCGCGAAGACGGAGGCGCTCGCGGCCCTCGCCGACTACTTCGCCGCGCTCGCCGCGCGCTGACCGCTCCAGGGGTCCGGCCGCCTCGCCGCCTGCTACGCGTCTCCGAGCGCGCGCCGTCCCCGCGCCACGAGCTCGGAGAGCGCCTTGATCGGCCCCGCGTCCACGCGGGCGCTCTCGACGAGCACCCGCAGCACGTTCAGCGCGGCGCGCGAGAGGTCCACGAGCACCTCGAGGCGCCTCGCCTTGAACCGCGCCGCCGCGGTGACCGCGGGATCGCCGTCCACCAGGGCCATGCGCACGTCGTGCAGCGCGCGCTCGAACGCCGCGAGCGCCCCCTCGACCGCGCGCTTCTCCCGCTCGCGGAGGACCCTCGCCACGAGCCGCCACACGTTCGTCTCCGGCTCGAAGTGCTCCTTGCGGTCGCCGGGCACCTGCACGGGGCGGACGACGCCCCAGCGGCGCAGCTCGGCGAGGCTCATCGAGAGGAGGCCCGTCGAGATCTCGAGGCGCGCGCACAGCTCGGGCGCGGCGAGCGGCCGCTCGGACAGGAACAGCACCGCCCAGACGCGTCCGAGCTGGCGGCGGAAGCCCCACAGCTCCATGAGCGCGCCGACCGCGTCGGCGACGGCGAGATCCGCGCGCTGGAGCGCTCGCGAGGGCGGGGCGGCGGGGCGCTGGGCGGCGGCGGGCATCGCGGCTTCCTCAGGAGAGCGCCAGGTCGGCGAGCGCGCACGCGGCGAACGCGACCGAGGCGAAGGCGTTGTAGTTGAAGAACGCGACGTTGATGCGCTCGGGGCGGAGCTCGCCCCTCGGCGCGACGTGGACGTGCTCCGCCGCGACGACCGCCGCGAGGATGACCGTCCCGGCGAACCAGCCCGCGCCCCGGTGCGCGAGCGCGCCGGAGGCCGCGACCCCGGCGACCGCGACGACGTGGAGGCCGCGGGCCCACCGGAGCGAGCCGCGCACGCCGAAGCGCGCGGGGATCGACCGGAGGCCGGCGCCGCGGTCGTACTCCATGTCCTGGAGCGAGTAGAAGACGTCGAAGCCCGCGATCCACGCGCCGACCCCGAGCCCGAGGACGATCGACGCGGCGGGGGCGTCGCCGGTGAGCGCGATCGCGACGCCGATGGGCGCGAGCGCCTGCGCGACCCCGAGCCACAGGTGGCACGTCCAGGTGAAGCGCTTGGCGTACGAGTAGCCGAGGAGGATCCCGAGCACCGGGAGCGCGAGCCAGCCGCACAGCTCGGAGATGAGCGCGGCCGACACGACGAACACCCCGGCGCTCCCCGCGAGCAGCGCCCAGGCGGCGCGCGGCGACACCTCGCCCGTCACGAGCTCGCGGCGCATCGTGCGCGGGTTCCTCGCGTCGTACCAGCGATCGGCGACCCGGTTCATCGCCATCGCCGCGGTGCGGGCGGCGACCACCGCCACGGCCACCAGGGCGAGGCGCCCGGGCAGGAGCGCGGCGCGCGGCGCGACGAGGACGACCGCGCTCGCCACGAACGGCAGCGCGAAGAGCGAGTGCGAGAGCTTCACCATCCGCGCGAGGGCGGCGAGCCCGTTCGCCCTGAGCGGAGGGGCCTCGGGGGAAGAGGGTCGAAGGTTCATGACACGTGCTCCGGCGCGACGGTCGCGCTCGCGTCGGGGCGCGCGCGCGCGAGCCACCGCAGCGGCCGCTCCTCGGCGCCGAACGACACGAGGAGCTCGTACGGATCGTCCACCCGTGCTCCGGCCGCCTCCGCGAGGAGGACTCCGGGCGCGCGACCGGGCGCGAGCGCTCCGACGTGAGGCGCGCCCACCGCCGGCCCGTTCCACAGGAGGGGGACGATGCGGCTCGCGGGCACCGCCGGGAACGCGCGCCGGAGCACGGCGACCTCGGCGAGCGGCGCGAGGGACGGGCAGGAGGCGAGCGAGTCGGTCCCGAGCGCGAGGGGGATGCCGGCGGCGAGGAGCGCGTCGAGGCGCGGCAGGCGGCCGCCGATGAACCGGTTCGACCGGGGACACAGGACGACGGTCGCGCCGGAGCGCCGGAGGGCGGCGAGGTCCTCGTCGTCGAGATCGACGCAGTGGACCGCGAGGTGGTGCGGCGCGAGGTACGGCGCGACGAGCGCGACCGCGGAGCGCGCCCGCGGGACGACGTCCTCGGGGCGGGCGCCCATCCGCGCGATGAGCCCGGCGAAGCCGCCGCCGGCGCCGGAGACGAACGCGCGCTCCGCCGGGTCCTCGGCGAGGTGGATCGACCCCGGGCCACCCCGGAGCAGCTGGACGAGCCCGGGGTGGTGCGTGGAGTAGACGGCGTGGGGGCTCGTCACCACGCGGAGCCCGGGGCCGGGCTCGGGCGCGCTGCGCCGGAGCTCCCGCGCGTCCGCCAGCGCGGCCGCGAGCCGGTCGGGCGCCGCGCCGAACACCTCGTGGAAGACGGTGCCCGCGAGGCCGGCGGCGCCGAGCGCCGCGAGCGAGCCGAGCGAGTTCGAGACGTCGCCCACCGCCGCGACGCCCGCCCGCACGAGGTCCTCGGCGCCCATCGTCATCGCGGGGCCGGGATCGACGTGGCGGGCCCGCACGCGCGCCGAGACGAACAGCTCGATCCAGGCGGGGAGCCCCTCGCCACCTTCCACCGCGCCCGCGAGGTGCGACAGCTCGAGGTGCAGGTGCGCGTTGACGAGCGCGGGGAGGAGCACGCCGTCGCGCCGCTCTGCCGTGCCGTGGCGCGCCTCGACCTCCGCGCGCGGGCCGACCGCGACGATCCGGTCGCCGTCGAGGGCGATCGCGCCGTCGCGGATCACGCACCCCCCTCTCCCTGGCCCTCTCCCCCCGCCCGGCGTGGCTCCTCCCTCGCCCCGCGAAGCGGGGAGAGGGTCGGGGAGAGGGGAGAGCCCCGAGCTCCTCGCCCGGTCAGCACCCACGGCGCGGAGACGACCCGGATCACGCCGGGATCACCCTCGCCGTCGCGGGCGCCGCCGCGCTCGCGCCGACGCGCTCGTACTTCATGTTCCGCCGCGCCGGCCGGAACCCGGCGTCGCGGATGTGCCGCTCGACCTCCTCGGCGTCCATCGAGAAGGAGGTCCCCGCCGCGGAGACCACGTTCTCCTCGATCATGACCTGCCCGAAGTCGTTGCAGCCCATGTGCAGCGCCGCCTGCGCGACGCCGCCGCCCATCGTCACCCACGACGCCTGCAGGTTCGGGACGTTGTCGAGGAACAGGCGCGCGAGGGCGTTCGTGCGCAGGTAGGCGTGCGCGCTGCCGTCTCCCGCGACGAGCCGGGTGTTCGCCGACTGGAAGGGCCAGCAGATGAACGCGGTGAACCCGCCGGTCTCGTCCTGCAGGTCGCGGAGGCGCGAGAGGTGGGCGACCCGGTGCGTGCTCTCCTCGCCGACGCCGAACATGAGGGTCGCGGTGCTGCGCAGCCCCTTCAGGTGCGCGGCGCGCATCACCGTGAGCCACTCGTCGGTCGAGCACTTGAGCGGCGCGATCCGCCGGCGGATCTCGTCGTCGAGGACCTCGGCGCCGCCGCCCGGGATCGAGTCGAGCCCGGCGGCGACGAGCCGCCCGATCGTGTCCTCGAGCGACAGCTCGCTCGTCCGCGCGATGTGCCAGATCTCCTCGGGCGAGAGCGCGTGCAGGTTGATCGCGGGCCAGCCGCGCTTCATCCAGCGGAAGAGGTCCTCGTACCACTCGATGCCGAGGTCGGGGTGGAGCCCGCCCTGCATCAGGATCTCGATCCCGCCGAGGCGGACCGTCTCGTCGAGCTTCGCCGCGAGCTCGTCGCGCGTGAGGACGTACGCGTCCGGGTGGCCGCGCGGCCGGTAGAACGCGCAGAAGTGGCACGCGGTCGTGCAGACGTTCGTGTAGTTCACGTTGCGCGACACGATGTACGTGACGACGCCGTCGCCGTGGAGCGCGCGCCGGCGCGCGTCGGCCGCGAGGCCGAGGTCGAGGAGCGGCGCCTTCTCGTCGAGCTGCGTGGCCTCGTCCGGGTCGAGCCGCCCGCCCTCCGCCGCCTTCTGGAGCGCCTGGTCGACCGAGACCGCGCGCCGCGCCCTCCGCGACCGGACGACGTCGTCCACGAACCGGAGCTTCATCGGCGGCAGGAAGCCCTTCGCCGCGGCCCGCTCGAGGAACGCCTCGAGCCCCTGCAGCTCGTAGGGCCCGAGGCCGTAGCGGATCCGCTGGGTGAGGTAGCGCCGGTAGCGCTCCGGGTCGCCGCCCCGCTCGGCCGCGAACCGCTGCGCGAGCTCCGTCCGGATCCCGAGCCCGTGCTGGGCCGCGCGCGAGAGCTCCTGCACGTCCTCCGGGCTGACGCGCCCGGGCCGCGCCGCCCACAGCGCGAAGATCATCGGGAGCCCGCTCATCCGGGTCCACTCGCGCCCGAGGTCGAGCACCTGGTTGGCCCGGACGTCGAAGCCGCGGTCGCCGATGACGAGCGCGCCCTTCGTCCCCTTCGCGCGGGCGAGGCCCTCCGCCGCCGGCAGCGGCGTGAACTTCGGGTGCACGCCGATGTCGTCGAGGACCAGCTTCGTGAGCGTGTGGGACGTGCGCGAGGCGGTGTCGAGGAAGACCTCGTCCCAGATCGCGGGGGACTGCTCGCCGGCGAGGACCACCGTCTGGACCGGTCCGTCCGCGCCGATGGCGAGGCCGGGCACGATCTCGTAGTCGCCCCCGGGGAGGCCGCCCGACGGACACGAGCGCCAGGTCCACCTCGCCCGCCTCGAGCATCGCGGCGCAGCGGGAGGGCTCGGCCAGCACGAGCTCGATCCGCTCGGACCGCTCGAGGCCGACGGTGAGCGGGCGGGCGTTCAGGAACGAGACGGCGGCGGCGCGGAGCTTAGCCATGGAGACCTTCGCCGGCCGAGGGGCGGGAGAGGGGTTCGTGGACCTTGAGGACGCGGTAGTGCGAGTCGCGCTCGGCGGGGACGCGCCCGGCGGCGCGGATGAGGTCGTGCAGGGTCCGCTCGCTGAGCGCCTGCGGCACCGTCGACCCGGCCATGTGGTAGATGCGCTCCTCGAGCACCGTGCCGTCGAGGTCGTCCACCCCGAACGCCAGCGCGGTCTGCGCGAGCCGCTCCCCGAGCGAGACCCAGTACGCCTTCACGTGGTCGAAGTTGTCGAGGTAGAGGCGCGAGACGGCGAGCGTGCGGAGCGCGTCGTAGCCGGTGGGCTTGGGGTACGCCTTCCCGATCATGTTGTGCTCGGGGTGGAACGCGAGCGGGATGAACACCTGGAACCCGCCCGTCTCGTCCTGCAGCTCGCGCAGGCGGCGCAGGTGGTCGACGCGCTCGTCGAGCCGCTCGATGTGCCCGTAGAGCATCGTCGAGTTCGTCTTGATCCCGAGCCGGTGCGCGGTCCGGTGGATCTCGATCCACTGGTCCGCCGTCGCCTTGTCGTCGCAGATCTTCCGCCGGACGCGCGGCGCGAAGATCTCGGCGCCGCCGCCCGGCATCGTGTCGAGCCCCGCCTCGCGCAGCTCCCCGAGGACCTGCGCGTAGCTCTTCCCGTACTTCTCCGCCCAGAAGTGGATCTCGATCGCGGTGAACGCCTTGATGGTGAGCTCCGGCCAGGCGGCGCGGATGCGGCGGAGGAGCTCGGTGTAGTACTCCCACGGCAGCGTCGGGTGGAGCCCGGCCACCATGTGGACCTCGGTGATGCCGAGCGGGCGGCGCGACAGGACCTTCTCCACCGCCTCCTCGACCGTCATCGTGTAGCCCGGCGACGCGGTCTCCCCCTCCTTGCGGGCGAACGAGCAGAACTTGCAGCTCGCGACGCAGACGTTCGTCGGGTTCAGGTGGACGTTGCGGTTGTAGAAGGCGAGGTCGCCGTGCCGCTGCTCGCGCACGTGGTTCGCGAGGGCGCCGACCGCGGCGAGGTCCACCGTCTCGAGGAGCCGGAGCGCGTCGTCGTCCGAGATCCTGCGGCCCGACAGGACCGAGTCCCGGATCGGCCCGAGGCCGTCCCGCTCGAGGGCGCGGTGTGCGAGTGCGGAGAGCATGTCAGGGGTCCTCGTCGGGATCGGCGAGCGCAGGGGCAGGCGGATGAGCCTGCCCCGGAGCGAGCGGGGGGCGGGGGGCTGCATCCCCCCGCTCAGACAACCCCTCCCACCGCTTCATGAGGTCGTTCGGCAGCCCGATCCGGTCGAGCACGCGCGCGACGACGGTGTCGACGAGCTGGTCGATGGTCCGCGGCCCCGAGTAGAAGGACGGCGACGCGGGCATCACGAAGGCGCCCGCCTCGATCACCTGCGTCATCGCCCGGGCGTGCACGAGCGAGATGGGCGTCTCGCGCAGCACGAGCACGAGCCGCCGGCGCTCCTTCAGCATCACGTCGGCCGCGCGGCCGACCAGGTCCATCGAGATGCCGTAGGCGATCCGCGCGAGCGCCCCGGCCGAGCAGGGGATCACCACCATGCCGTCGTACAGCGACGAGCCCGACGCGAACGGCGCGGTGAAGTCCTGGTTCTTCCAGGTGCGGAACGGGTAGTCCGGCTCCGACCCGATCTCCTGCTTCCAGACCTGCTTGCCGGTCTGCGTGAACACGAGGTCCGCGCTGACGCCGTGCGCCGCCCCGTGCGTCGCGAGGAAGTCGAGGAGCCGCTTCGCGTACGGGGCGCCGGACGCGCCGGAGACCGCGACGACGAGCTTCACCGCCGGACCCCCGTCACGAGCCCGCACACCCCGGGGAAGAGGGTCTCGCCGCGGACCTCGCCGAAGCCGGCGCGCCGCGCGGCCTCCTCGAACTCGGGGCGCGACGCGAACCGCTCCATCGACTCGACGAGGTAGCGGTAGGCCTCCGGATCCGGCGAGAGGATCCGTCCGAGCACCGGGAGCGCGAGCCGGTTGTACGCGCCGTGGACGAGCCGCGACCCGGTGGACTCCGGGCGGAAGAACTCGAGGATCCCGAGCCGGCCGCCGGGGCGGAGCACGCGCGCGAGCTCGGCGAGCCCCGCCGTGTAGGAGTCGAGGTTCCGCATCCCGAAGGTCACCGTCGCGAGGTCGAAGCGCGCGGGGAGGAAGGGCAGCGCCATCGCGTCCGCCTGGGACGCGGGGAGGCCGGTCTTCTCGACGCCCCGCCGCAGCATCTGCAGGGAGAAGTCCGCGGCGACGACGCGCAGCCCCGGCGCCCGCCGGCGCGCGAGGTCGGCGACGTCCATCGTCCCCGCGCACAGGTCGAGCAGGACCTCGCCGTCCCTCGGCGCGAGGTCGGCGAGCAGGCGCCGGCGCCACGCCTGATCCACCTTCAGGGTCATGACGCGGTTCAGGAGGTCGTACCGGGGGGCGATCCGGTCGAACATCGCGCGGACCGCGGAGCCGCGGCTCGCCTCGCCCGGGAGCGGCGCCATCGTCACTGGAGGATCCCTCCGCGCGGCGGGGTCCACGACGCCGCCGGGGGCGGCGCGATGCGCGGGCGGCGCGGCTTCGGCGCGCCCGGCACCAGGCGCTCGTAGAGCGCGTCCATCCGGGCGACCACCTCCGGCGGGTGGACGCAGACCTCCGGCCACTCGCGCCCGCCCTCCTCCTGCCACTTCCGCGTCGCGTCGACGCCGATCTTCCCGCCGAACGCGAAGTGGCTCGCGGCGTGATCGAGCACGTCCACCGGCCCGTCGGCGATGACGAGATCGCGCTTCACGTCCACGTTCGCGAACGCGCGCCAGGCGGCCTGCGGGACGTCCTGCACGTCCACGTCGTCGTCGAACACGACGAGCGTCTTCGTCTGCGCCATCTGGCCCGAGCCCCACAGCCCGTGGATGACCTTCTTCGCCTGGCCGGGGTGCTCCTTCTTGATCGAGAGGAGGCAGAGGTTGTGGAACACGCCCTCGACCGGCATCGCCATGTCGACGATCTCGGGGAAGATCATCTGGAGCATCGGCAGGAAGATCCGCTCGGTCGCCTTCCCGAGCCACTGGTCCTCGACCGGCGGCGGGCCGACCACGGTCGCGGGGTAGACGGCGTCCTTCCGGTGGGTCACCGCCACGACGTCGAGCGCCGGGTAGTCGTCCGCGAGCGAGTAGAACCCGGTGTGGTCGCCGAACGGCCCCTCGCGGACGAGCGGCGCGGCGGTGTCCACGAACCCCTCGATGACGAGGTCCGCGTCCGCGGGCACGTCGAGGCCGGTGGCGACGCCCTTCACCATCCGGACCGCCTCGCCGCGCAGGAAGCCGGCGAACAGGTACTCGTCGACGTTCGGCGGGAGCGGCGCGGAGGCGCAGTAGGTGAGGGCGGGGTCGCCGCCGAGCGCGATCGCGACCGGCATGCGCTCGCCGCGCCGCCGGTACTCGCGGAAGTGGGCGGTGGCGGTCTTGTGGAGCTGCCAGTGCATCGCGAGCCGCCGGGGGCCGAGGACCTGGAGGCGGTACATCCCCACGTTCCGGATCCCGGTCTCGGGGTCGCGCGTGATCACCTGGGGCAGGGTGACGAACGGGCCGCCGTCGTGGGGCCAGGTGGTGAGCACCGGGAGCCTCGACAGGTCGGGCTCGCGGTCCACGACCTCCTGCGACGCACCCGACGACACCTGCTTCGGCGCCATCGCGGCGAGCTTCCCGAGCTTCGGGAGCATCTTCAGCTTCTCCCAGAACGACTGGGGCGGCGCCATCCGGAGCAGGGCGCGCAGCTCGCGCGCGTGGTCCTCGAAGTCGTCCGACGACAGCGCCCAGCTCGTGCGCCGGCGCGTGCCGAAGAGGTTCATCGCGACGGGGAAGCCGCCGGTCGCGGGGTTCTCGAACAGGAACGCGGGGCCCCCCTGCTTCGCGGCGCGATCGGCGATCGCCGCCATCTCGAGGACGGGGTCGACCCGGTCCTTCACGCGGACGAGCTCGCCCGCGCCGTCCAGCCGATCGAGGAACTCGCGCAGCGAGCGGTAGGCCATGGCGCGGAATCTCTACCCCAGCCGGACGCCTTCTTTCAACGTTCGTTGAAAAATGGGTCCCCGCGGTAGAACCGGACGCATGGAGGACCGCCGGAACCGAGCCCGCGCCCTGGTGGCGTCCGCGCTGGCCGCCGTCGAGGCCGAGCTCGCCTCGCCGAGCCACGCCCTCTGCCCGAAGCAGCTCGGCACGGTTCGCGAGGGGCTCCGCGGCTACCTCGCCGGGATCGACTCCAACGCGCTCCCTCCCAGGCGCGACCGCGCCGAGGGGCTCGGGAAGCTCGTCGTCGACTCGTGGCCGTACGACCTGCCCCTCGGGATGCTCGTGCTGCAGGCCGAGCGCGCCTGGCGGAACGCGTGAGAGGCGAGCGCAGGCGGAGCCGGATGAGGCTCTGCCCGAGTGGCCCCCCGTCTAGAACGCCCTCTCCGTCAGCGAGACCGCCGCCTCGTGCAGCGCGCGCCGGTGCGCGCCGTCCGGGATCTCCGCGAGCGCCGCCATCGCCGTGCGCGTGTGCTCGCGGGCCATCGCGCGCGCCGCGTCGACGCCGCCGACCCGCTTCACGACGTCGATCACCTCGGCCGCGACCGCGTCGCCGTCGGCGCTGCCGTCCGCGAGCGCCCGCAGGCGACCGCGCAGCCCCGGCTCGGCCTCGCACGCGCGGATGAGCGGGAGGGTCGCCTTCCCCTCCAGGAGGTCGGTCCCGAGCTTCTTCCCGAGCAGGCCCGGGTCGGCGGCGTAGTCGAGCGCGTCGTCCACGAGCTGGAAGGCGATGCCGATCCCCTCGCCGAACTCGACGAGCGCCGCGGGGACGCGGCCGGTGACCCCGGCCGCCCAGGCGCCGGCGGCGGCCGCCCACCCGAAGAGGGACGCGGTCTTGCCGATCACCACGTCGAGGTAGTCCTTCTCGCTCGCCGCGAAGGTCCCGCGCAGGGAGAGCTGCAGCACCTCGCCCTCGACCAGCCGCCGCATCGTCGAGAGGAGCGGCGGGAGCGCGGCGCGGTGGGCCGCCTCGGCGGAGACGATCTCGAGCGCGCGGGTGAGGAGCCAGTCCCCGGACAGCACCGAGACCGCGTTCCCCCAGATGACGCGCGAGGCGGGCTGGCCGCGGCGGATCGGGCCGTCGTCGATCACGTCGTCGTGGAGGAGGGTGGCCGAATGGGTGAGCTCGGCCGCGACCGCGTACGGCACCGCCGTGCGCATCTCGCCGCCGCAGGCCCCGCAGGCGAGGAGCGTCACCATCGGGCGGATGCGCTTCCCGCCGGCGGACACGAGGTGGCGGGCGGCGCCCCTGAGCTTCTCCTCGGCGTCGTGGGTCGCGAGGGTGAGCTGCTCCTCGAGCGCGAACAGGGTCTCGGGGAGCGCCGGGATGTCGGCGAGCGCCGCCCTGGCGCGCTCCGGCCGCACCCCCCGCTCGGCGGTGGCGTCGAGCTGAGAGAGGATGGCCCGGTCCTTCGACATGCGCTCCGCCTCCGGCGGGAGACGCTCCGTTCAACGAAAGCTGAAGGCGTATAGCGCGCCTGGCGCCGCGGGGTCAACGAACGGCGCGCCATCGCCGGGTCGACCGGTGGCGGGTGCCCGGCCGTGCCCCGCCCAGCTCCGGCGCACGGCGCTCCGGACAGCTGGGTATCGAGCGGGCCGCCGCGCGCCGGACCCCCCGAATGTCACGGCGGAGCAGGCCTCTGGGTGCTGGTTCGATCGCCGCGGGTCGGGTATTGAGGGCGCGGAATCGGGGGCAACGTGAGCTGGAAGGAAGCGACCGAGGTCGAGCAGCGCGCCGGGCCGGCGTCACGGCCGGCGAATCCGCGCCGCGTGCTCATCATCGAGGACAACGTGGACGCGGCCGGCAGCCTCAAGGACGCGCTGGAGCTCGACGGCCACGAGGTGGAGGTGGCCTACGACGGCGCCGCGGGGCTCGCGAAGGCGCGCGCGGCCCTGCCCGAGGTCGTCTTCTGCGACATCGGGCTGCCGAGCATGGACGGGTACGAGGTCGCTCGCGCGTTCCGGGCGGACGACGCGCTCAGGGGGGCATACCTCGTCGCGCTGACCGGCTACTCGCTCCCGGAGGACGTCGCGCAGGCGCACCGCGCGGGCTTCCAGCGGCACCTCGCGAAGCCGCCCTCGTTCGACGCGCTGGAGTCGATCCTCGCGGAAGCCCCGGCGCCGCCGGCCGCCACGGCGCCGCACCGGCGCTGAGGAGCGCGCCGCTCCGCGCGTCGCGCCGGCGCGGCCACGGGGCCGTGCTAGGGTCCGCCCGTGCCGGTCGTGAAGCTCGTCATCGAGTACGACGGGACCCGCTACGTCGGCTGGCAGGTGCAGCCGAACGGTCCCTCGGTCCAGGCGGAGGTCGAGCGGGCGCTCGCGACGCTCCACAAGGCGCCTCGCCGGGTGACGGCGGCGGGCCGGACCGACGCGGGGGTCCACGCGCGCGGGCAGGTCGCCTCCTTCGCGGAGGAGCGGCCGCTCCCGCTCCAGGCGTACGTGAAGGGGATGAACGCGCTCCTCCCCGAGGACATCGCCGTTCGCGCCGCGTCCCTCGAGCCGGACGGCTTCGACGCGCGCCGGTCCGCGCGCGGCAAGCGCTACCGCTACGTGATCGAGAACGGCGACACCCGCGCCCCGCTCGGCCGGCTGCAGGCGTGGCAGGTCTTCGGGCCGCTCGACGTGGCCGCGATGCGCGAGGCCGCGGCGCACCTCCTCGGACGGCACGACTTCGCCTCGTTCCAGGCGGCCGACTGCGCGTCCGAGCACGCCGTCCGGGAGGTCCGGAGGCTCGACGTGCTGGGCGACCAGGGCGGCCGGATCGAGCTCGTGTTCGAGGCGACCGCCTTCGTGAAGCACATGGTCCGGAACGTCGTCGGCACGCTCGTCGAGGTGGGGAAGGGCAGGCGGGCGCCCGGCTCGCTCCCCGCGCTGCTCGCCTCCCTCGATCGGCGGCAGGCGGGGCCGACCGCGCCGCCGCAGGGCCTCTTCCTGGAAGAGGTCTTTTACTAGGGCCCCTGCGGACCGGCCGCCGCCGTGTTAACCTTTCCGGCCGTTTTCGGAGCCCGGATACCCCGTCGTCGGAGGAGCAGATGTCCCAGAAGAAGCTGAAGGTCGGCGTCCTCGGCGCGACCGGCATGGTCGGTCAGCGCTTCCTCGCCCTTCTCGAGAACCACCCCTGGTACGACGTGACGCTGCTCGCGGCGAGCGCCAACTCGGCCGGCCAGAAGTACTCCGACGCGGTGAAGGGGCGCTGGGCGCTCAAGTCGCAGATCCCGGCCGGAGTCGCCGGGATGGTCGTGAAGAACGCCTCCGACGTGAAGGCCATCGCGGAGCAGGTCGACTTCGTCTTCTGCGCGGTCGACATGTCGAAGGAGGAGACGGCGAAGCTCGAGGAGGACTACGCGAGGGCGGAGACGCCGGTCGTCTCGAACAACTCCGCGCACCGCGGCACCCCCGACGTGCCGATGATGATCCCCGAGGTGAACCCCGAGCACTCCAGCGTCGTCGAGGCGCAGCGCAAGCGGCTCGGGACGAAGCGTGGGTTCATCGCGGTGAAGCCGAACTGCTCCATCCAGAGCTACGTCCCGGCGATCCACCCGCTCATGAAGTTCGGCCCGAAGCGCGTCGCGGTGTGCACGTACCAGGCGATCTCGGGCGCCGGGAAGACGTTCGAGATGTGGCCGGAGATGGTGGACAACCTCATCCCCTTCATCAAGGGCGAGGAGGAGAAGTCCGAGCAGGAGCCGATGAAGATCTGGGGCTCGGTCGCCGGCGGCAAGATCGAGAAGGCGAAGGACCCGATCATCACCGCGCAGTGCATCCGCGTCCCGGCCTCCGACGGCCACATGGCGGCCGCGTTCGTCTCGTTCGACCGCAAGCCCGACAGGGCCGAGGTGATCGAGCTGTGGCGGAGCTGGGTGCCGAAGCCGCAGAAGATGGGGCTCCCCTCGGCGCCGAAGCCGTTCCTCACCTACTTCGAGGACGACTCCCGGCCCCAGACGAAGCTCGACCGTGACATCGGCAACGGCATGGGCGTCACCATCGGGCGGCTCCGCCCGGACGCGCTCTTCGACTACCGCTTCGTCTCGCTCTCGCACAACACCGTGCGCGGCGCGGCGGGCGGCGCCGTCCTCAGCGCCGAGCTGCTGACGGCCGAGGGCTACATCCAGGCCAAGTAGTCCCGGATGCGGCCTCGCGGCCCGGCCGCGGCGCCGCTGTGGCAGGCTCCCGGCGTGGCGGAACGGTCCTACCCCGCCGAGGAGCTCCTCGGGCGCGCGCGCGCGGCCCGGGTGCGCGTCCTCGTCGGCGCGGGCCTGCTCGCGACCTTCCTGGTCCTCGCCCGCGCCCTCGCGCTGCACGAGCGCCTGCCGGTGTTCCTCGACGCCGCGCGGAGCCTCGGGCCGAGCGGGGTCCTCGTCCACCTCGCCGCGTACGTGGTCGCGGGCCTGCTCGCGCTGCCGCTCTCGCCCATCACCGTGGCGGCGGGCGCGACCTACGGCGCGCTCGCGGGCGCGGCGCTCGGGGTGCCGGCCGTCACGCTCGGCGGGTGCTGCGCGTTCGTGGTGGGGCGGCTCGTCGCGCGCGACCCGGAGGCGTTCGCGCGCGGCGAGGGGCGCGTCGCGCGGACGGTCCGGGCGATCGGGCGGGGCGGCCTGCGCCTCGTCCTCGTCCTGCGGCTCGCGCCGGTGCTCCCGTTCTCCATCCTGAACTTCGCGTTCGGCGCGACGCCGACGCGGCTCTCGCACTTCGCGCTCGGGAGCCTCGTCGGCACGATCCCGTCGCAGGTGGGGTACGCCTGCCTCGGCGCGGTGCTCACGTGGCCGCCCGGGCAGGCGCGCACGGCGGCCGAGGTCGGCCTCGTGGTCGCGGCGGTCGTCGCGACCCTCGGCGCGACCGCCGGGGCGGTCGCGATGCTGCGCCGCGCGCCCGGAGGCCCGCCCCTGGACGGGCCCCCGGGCGACGCGACCTGACCCCGCGCTACAGCGGCATCCGCTCGTTCGCGACGACCGCGTCGGCGAGGAGCCGCTTCGCCGCGAGCAGGCCGGTCGCGTCGTACTTCGTGAAGCGGCGGATCCCGCCGAGGAGCATCGTGGCCTCGTCGCCTTCCGAGACGTAGAAGACGGCGCGGCGCGCCGCGGTGGCGATCTTCTCCGACGCGGAGAAGGTGTGGACCTTCACCGCCGCGCGCGCGAGGGCGTCCTGGGCGGTGGTCCGGGCCTTGCCGGTGCGCTCCGCCCGGAGCATCGCGCTCTCCACCGCGAAGATCTGGATCGCGACGTCCGCGAGCGCGAGCAGCACCTCCTGCTCGTCCTTCAGCTTCTCGCCGAGCTTCTGCACCGCCGCGCCCGCGACGACCAGGAAGACCTTCTTCATGTTGGCGAGGGTGGCCTTCTCCGCCGCGTAGGGATCGGCGGCGTCGAGCTCCTCCGTCGAAGGCGTCATCATCGCGTCGACCGCCCGCATCGCCTCCTTCTGGATCGGCAGCTCGCCCTTGAGCGCGCGCCGCAGGATCGTGCCGGGGATGAGCAGCCGGTTGATCTCGTTCGTCCCCTCGAAGATCCGGTTGATCCGCTCGTCGCGGTAGTAGCGCTCCGCCGGGTACTCCTGCGTGAACCCGTAGCCGCCGTGGATCTGGACGACGTCGTCCACCACGTCCGCGAGGACCTCGCTGCAGAACACCTTCGCGATGGCGCACTCGATCGAGTACTCCTCGATCGCCGCCTGGTACGCCTCGTAGTACTTCGGCGTGTCCTTCGAGATCGTCGCGAGCCGGTCGTCGATCATCCCGGCGAGCCGGAACACGAGCGACTCGGACGCGAAGAAGTCGGCGGCGCGGTCCGCGAGCTTCTCGCGGATGGCGCCGAAGCTCGAGATCGGCACCCCGAACTGCTTGCGCAGGTTCGCGTAGGAGGCGCCCACCGCGAACGCGGCGCGCGCCGCGCCGTTCACCGCGGCGCCGAGCTTGAACCGCCCCACGTTCAGGACGTTGAAGGCGATCTTGTGGCCCTTGCCGATCTCGCCGAGCACGTTCTCGACCGGCACCTTCGCGCCCTCGAGGATGACCGAGGTCGTCGAGGAGCCCTTGATGCCGAGCTTCTTCTCCTCCGGCCCGATGGTGACGCCCTCGTAGGAGCGCTCCACCAGGAACGCGGTGAAGTGCTTGCGGTCGATCTTCGCGAAGACCGTGAAGAGCTGGGCGAACCCGCCGTTCGTGATGAACTGCTTCGTCCCGTCGAGGAGGTAGTGCTTCCCGTCGGGCGAGAGCACGGCCGTCGTCGTCCCGCCGAGCGCGTCGCTGCCGGCGCCCGGCTCGGTGAGGCAGTAGGCGGCGCTCCACTCTCCCGAGGACAGCTTCGGGAGGTACTTCTTCTTCTGGGCCTCCGTCCCGTAGTAGACGAGCGGCAGCGTGCCGATGCCGGTGTGCGCCGAGAACGAGACGGAGAAGGCGCCGCCCTGGCCCATCCGGTCGGCGGTGAGCACGCTCGTCACCTTGTCGAGCTCGAGGCCGCCGTACTCCTGCGGCGTGTCGATCATGAGGAGCCCGGCGTCGCCGGCCTTCCGCATGAGCGAGGCCGCGAGCCCCGGCTCCTGGTGCTCGAGCCGCTCGTAGACCGGCAGCACCTCGTCCTTCACGAACGACTCGGTGGTGTTCGCGATCTGCCGCTGATCCTCGGAGAAGTCCTCCGGGGCGAACACGTCGTCCTTCGTCGGATTCGTGAGCAGGAACTCCGCACCCTTGAACAGTCTCGCCGCCATGTCTTCCTCCAGGGGACCGAGGTCCCGAACGTCGGGCGCGCACCGCGCGCCGGGATCAGCTCCGCTCGAACACCGCCGCCGCGCCCATCCCGCCGCCCACGCACATCGAGACCACGCCGTACCGCCCGCCGCTCCGCCGCAGCTCGCCGAGGAGCGTCGCGGTGAGCTTCGCCCCGGTGCAGCCCAGGGGATGGCCGAGCGCGATCGCGCCGCCGTTCGGGTTCACGCGGGCCGGGTCGAGCCCGAGCGCGCGCACCACCGCGAGCGACTGCGCCGCGAACGCCTCGTTCAGCTCGAACGTCGCGATGTCCTCCGCGCGGACGCCGGCCCGGGCGAGCGCGGCGGGGATCGCCTCCACCGGGCCGATGCCCATGAGCTCGGGCGCGACGCCCTTCACGGCGTACGACACGAACCGCCCGATGGGCGAGAGCTTCGTCCGGGCGAGGAACGCCTCGGAGACGACGAGCGCCGCCGCCGCGCCGTCGGTCATCTGCGACGAGTTCCCCGCGGTGACGGTCCCGTCGACCTTGAAGGCGGGCTTGAGCTTCGCGAGCCCCTCGGCCGTGGTGTCGCGCCGGACGCCCTCGTCCACGGCGAGGACCTCCTTCGCGCGCCGGAGCTTGCCGCCGACGATCGCGGTCGTCTCGACCTCGACCGGGACGAGCTCGGCGTCGAACCGGCCCGCGTCCTGGGCGGCGGCCGCGCGCCGGTGGCTCTCCGCCGCGAACGCGTCCTGGTCGGCGCGCGCGACGCCGTACTTCGCCGCCACGAGCTCGGCCGTGACGCCCATCGACGCGTACGACTCGGGCCAGGCGCCGGCGAGGCCGGGGTTCGCGCTGAACTTCTGCCCGCCCATCGGGATGAGGCTCATCGACTCGGTGCCGCCGGCGACGAGGCAGTCGGCGCCGCCCGCCAGGATCCGCTCCGCGGCCGTCGCGATGGTCTGCAGGCCGGAGGCGCAGAACCGGTTCACGGTCTGCCCCGGCACGCCGACCGGCAGCCCCGCCCGGAGCGCGGCGACGCGGGCCACGTTCATGCCCGCCTCGCCCTCCGGGAACGCGCAGCCGAGGAGGACGTCCTCGACGAGCCCGGGCTCGACCCCGGTCCGCGCCAGCAGCGCGCGGATCGCGATCGCGGCCAGATCGTCCGGCCGGACGTCCTTCAGCTTGCCCTTCTTCGCCTTGCCACCCGCGGTACGGACCGCGGCGAGGATGTACGCTGCGCCCATCGGGACCTCCGGTTGGTCGGCCGCGCGGGAGCGCGGGCCGGTCGGGCTGCTCAGTTGCGGAGCGGCTTCCCCTTCTTGAGCATGTGCTGGATGCGCTCGACGGTCTTCCGCTCGCCGCAGAGCTTCAGGAACGCCTCGCGCTCGAGGTCGAGGAACCACTGCTCCGTCACGAGCGTGCCCGCCGCGACGTCGCCGCCGGTGAGGACGCCGGCGATGGTCTTCCCGAGCTTCTCCTCGTACTCCGTGATGAAGCCGCCCATCCGCATGTTCCAGAGCTGGGTCGCGAGGCTCGCCGCCACGCTCCGGCCGGGAGCGCGCAGGTCGGTCGCGGGCCGGCCGGGCCGGTAGTTCGTCGCGAGCGCGAGCACCTTCTGCTTCGCGTCGTGGACGAGCTGGTCCTCGCCGAGCGTGATCGCGTCGCCGTCGCGCAGGAACCCGAGCGGCCCGAGCTCCGCGGCCGAGGTGGACACCTTCGCCATGGCGATCGCGGTGAAGGACTTGAAGACGAACGGCGAGACGTCGGTCTCCCAGCGCTCCGCGAGCCGGATGGAGCGGAGCGCGAGCTCCTTCGTGCCGCCGCCGGCCGGGAGGAGCCCGACCCCGATCTCGACGAGCCCCATGTACGTCTCGGCGAGCGGGTTCATCGCGTCGGAGTGGAGGCAGGTCTCGCAGCCGCCGCCGAGCGCCATCCCGTGCGGCGCCGCCACGACCGGGACCCGCGCGTACTTCAGCGCCATCATCGCCTTCTGGAAGGACTTGACGGTCAGTCCCACCTCGTCGTACGCCCCCTCGGCGAGGCCGACGAGCAGCAGCGCCAGGTTCGCGCCGACCGAGAAGTTCGGTCCCGCGCCCGCGACGACGAGGCCCTGGCCCTGCTCCTCGGCGCGGCGGACCGCCTTGTGGAGCATCGCGAGCGTGTCGCCGCCGATCGCGTTCATCTTCGAGTGGAGCTCGAGGCAGAAGACCCCGTCGCCGAGGTCGAGCACGGACGCGGCCGCGTTCGACTCGACGACCGCGCCGGCCTTCTCGAGGATGGTGAGGTCGACGACGTCCGGCGGGACCGGGACGTCGCGGAACGCGCCGCTCGCGAGGTCGAGGTAGCGCTGGCGCCCGCCCTCGAACGCGTAGAAGCGCTGGACGCGGCGGAGCGCCTCGGGGACCTCGATCCCGTCCGCGCTCGCGCGGGCCACGAACTCGGCCACGCCGATCGCGTCGAGCATCTCGAACGGCCCGAGCTCCCAGTTGAAGCCCCAGCGCATCGCGCGGTCCACGTTCACCACGTCGTCGGCGATCTCCGGGATGCGCCGGAACGCGTAGACGAGGGTGTCGCGCAGGTTGCGCCAGGCGAGCTGGGCCGCGGGGTCCTTGCCGCCGAGCACGGTGCGGAGCCGCTGCGCGGGGTCGTCGATCCCCTTCGTCGCCTCGACCGACGGGAAGCGCGGCTTCTTCGCGGGGACGTACTCGCCCGCGACGTGGTCGAAGTACAGGGTCTCCGGCTTCTCGCCCTTCGTCTTCTTGAAGAAGCCCTGCTTCGTCTTGTTGCCGAGGAGCCCGCGCGCGACCATCTGGCCCATGAAGGCCGGCAGCTTGAAGGCCTCGCGCTGCTCGTCCTTCGGCAGGAGCTCGTGGGAGTTGTTCGCGACGTGGAGCAGCGTGTCGATGCCGACGAGATCCGCGGTGCGGAAGCAGGCGCTCCTGGGCCGCGCCGTCGCCGGCCCGCCGACCGCGTCCACGTCCTCGACCGACAGCCCGAGCGCGACCATGTGGTGGATCGCGTTGCACATCGAGAAGACGCCGATCCGGTTCGCGACGAAGTTCGGCGTGTCCTTGCCCGTCACGATCCCCTTGCCGAGCCGGCGGCGGATGAACTCGGCCATGCCGGCGGCGATCGCGGGATCGGTGTCGCGCGAGGACACGATCTCGACGAGCCGCATGTAGCGGGGCGGGTTGAAGAAGTGGGTGACGAGGAAGCGGGGCCGGAGCGACGCCGGGAGGGCGCCGGAGATCTCGTTCACCGAGAGGCCGGAGGTGTTCGTCGAGAGGATCGCGTCCGGCCGCAGGCGCGGGGCGACCTTCTCCCCGAGGAGCTGCTTCTTCACCGCCATGTTCTCGACGACGACCTCGATGACCCAGTCGCACGTCTCGAGGCGCGCGAGGTCGTCCTCGAGGTTGCCGACCTGGATCCGGGCGAGGTCGGACGCGAGGTAGGCGGGGGCGGGCTTCATCTTCTCGAGCCCGGCGAGCGCGGCGGCGGCGATCCGGTCGCGGACGGCGCGGTCCTTGAGCCCGAGCCCCGCCGCCGTCTCCTCCGGCGTCGGCGCCTTCGGGACGACGTCGAGGAGCAGGACGCGGAGCCCCGCGTTCGCGAGGTGGGCGGCGATGGTCGCGCCCATGACGCCGGAGCCGAGCACCGCGACCTCGTCGATGCGAGGGGTGGACCGGGGCGAAGCGGGGGCCGTCATGTGGGAGCCTCCTGAACCGGGGGTGCGATTGATTTTGGAATCATAACGCATCGCGTCGACCCTGCGCTAGTCCCCCTCACCGCCACGGGTGAGCCGGCGTGACGCGCTCCGGCGTCCACTTCTCTCGGTCAGGGAAAGCCCGACCGGACCGCCCCACGCCGCAACTACTCTCGGTCAGGGGAAAGCGGAGTGATTCAGGGGAGGTGGGGAGCGTCCCGGCGCACGGGAGGCAGCGCTGCGGCCAGGGCCGCGAGGATCGCGATGCCCGCCGACCACCCGCCGAGCACGTCCGTCGGGAAGTGCACCCCGAGGTAGACGCGCGACACGCCGGCGCCGATCGCGAGCGCACCGGCTGCGCCGACGAGCGCGTTCCGTGCGCGCGGCCACCGGCGCCCCGCCACGATCGCGAGGAAGCCCCACACGATCACCGCGTTCATCGCGTGCCCGCTCGGGAACGCGGCCGAGGGGAGCGCCGCGATCGTGTAGGGGAACGACGGCCGGACGCGTCCGGACAGCGCCTTCAGGAGCTGCGACCCGAGCCCGCTCGCGACCCACGCCGCGAGCGCGAGGGCGGCGGTGCGGCGCGCGCCGGCGAGCGCCGCGGTGAGCGCCACCAGCGCCACGGCGGCGAGCGTCACCGGGCCCGAGGCGAGGAGCGTGAGCCCCCGCGCGACGGCGTCCGCGGACGGCGACGCGGTCCAGCGGACCGCGTCGGCGAGCGACGCGTCGAACGATCCCGTGAGCGCGGAGCGCCACCGCCGCGGCGAGCGCCGCGAACGCGAGCAGCGCCGCGCCGGCGGCCCAGGCCCCGCGATCCCATCCGGACGTCACGCCCTCACGGTAGCGCCCCGGCCGCGCGAGCGCTCGACCGAGCGCAGCGTGCTGCACCGCCTGGTCCTGCGGGGCGCCGATGCGCACCCTGGAAACGGGGCAGGCGAGCGACGGCATGCGCGTGGTGGTCATCCAGAACGAGGGGGCAGGCTCGGTCCGGACGCCCGAAGAGGTGCGGCGGGCGCTCGCCGCGGTCGGCGTCGAGGCGGAGGTGCGCCAGGTGCCCGGCCGGGAGTGCCGCGCCACGGCGGCCGCCGCGCTCCGCGAGGGCGCCGACGCGCTCGTCGCGGCGGGCGGCGACGGCACCGTGAGCGCGGTCGCGGGCGCCGTCTCCGGCAGCGGGACGCCGATGGGGATCCTGCCGCTCGGGACGCTCAACCACTTCGCCCGGGATCTCGGCATCCCCACGGACCTCGACGCGGCCGCGTCGGTCGTCGCGGCGGGGTTCGTGCGGCGCGTGGACGTCGCGGAGGTGAACGGGCACCGCTTCGTGAACAACTCGTCCGTGGGGTTCTACCCGCACGTCGTGCGCAGGCGCAGCCGCCTGCGCGCGTGGATCGGGAAGTGGCTCGCCCTCGCCTGGAGCACGCTCTCGGTCCTGTGGCGGCTCCCGCGCATCCGCCTTCGCCTGCGCACCGAGGGGGTCGACGCGCCGGTCGTGACGCCGTTCCTGTTCGTCGGGAACAACCGCTACGAGCAGGGCGCGCTCGCGGATCCGCGCCGCCCCGCGCTCGACCGGGGCGAGCTCCGCGTCTACGTGGCGCGCTCGGCGGGGAGGTGGGCCTTCGTCCGCACCGCGGTGCGCTGGCTCGCGGGCCGCGGTCGCGACGAGGACGTCGCCGAGCTGTCGACGCGCGCCGCGTCGGTGGAGTCGCGGCGCCACGCGCTCGCCGTCGCGGCGGACGGCGAGGTGCTCCGGCTGCGTCCGCCGCTGCGATACGTCATCCACCCCGGGGCGCTCGCCGTCCTGGCCCCGGCGGCCCGACCGTGAGGACCATCGCCCACCTGTCGGATCTCCACTTCGGCCGCGAGGACCCGCGCGCGGTCGAGGCGCTCCTCCGGGACCTCGACGAGCTCGCGCCGTCGCTCGTCGCGGTGAGCGGCGACCTCACGCAGCGCGCGCGCGCCGTGGAGTTCGCGAAGGCGCGGGAGTTCCTCGCCCGTCTCCCCCTGCCGAAGCTCGTCGTGCCGGGGAACCACGACGTGCCGCTGTTCGACGTGGTGCGCCGGTTCGCCGCCCCGCTCGGTCGCTACCGCGCCTACGTGAGCGGCGACCTCGAGCCGACCTGGGACGACGACGAGGTGCTCGCGCTCGGCATCTCGACCGCGCGGTCGCTGACCTGGAAGGCGGGGCGGATCTCCTGGGAGCAGATGGAGCGCCTGCGGGCGCGGTTCTGCGGCGACGGGTCCGGGCGCCTCCACGTGCTCGTCGCCCACCACCCCTTCTCGCCCCCGGCGCGGTCCCCGCGCGAGCGGCTCGTCGGGCGCGCCGCGGCCGCGCTCGCCGCCTTCGGCGGCTGCGGCCTCGACCTCGTGCTCACCGGCCACCTGCACCGCGAGCACGCGGGCGACCTCGCGGGCCACACCCTCACGCGCACCGTGCTCGCGCTGCACGCCGGGAGCGCGGTGTCGCGGCGGCTCCGGGGCGAGGCGAACTCGTACAACCTCGTCCGCGTGCGCGGGACCCGCATCGACGTGGAGCTGCGGGTCCTCGCCGGAGGGGTCTTCGAGACGGCCCGGACCGCGCGGTTCCTGCGCACCGAGTCCGGCTGGGCGCCGATTGGCGATCCGCCGGCGGAGCCGCTCGGGCCCTCCGCGCCGGCGTGATTTCTACACGGGGGGGCGCGAGCCGGAGGCGAGTGTCCGCGCCACCGTTGCGCGGCGAGCGCAGGGGTCAGCCGGATGAGGCTGCCCCGGAGCGAGCGGGGGGCTCGGGGGGGCGCGAGCCGGAGGCGAGTGTCCCCCCGCTAGGATGTCCGGCGCGCGGGATCGAACAGGTGGCACGCGACGAACCGGCCGGGCTCGACCTCGCGCCAGTCGGGGTCGCGGTCCCGGCACACCGGGGCCGCGAACGGGCAGCGCCCCGCGAACCGGCAGCCGGGCTTCAGGTTCACCGGGGAGGGGATCTCGCCGCGCGGCGCGGAGTGGGCGCGGGCGCGCTCGCGCTCGGGGTCCGCCTCCGGGTTCGCCGCGATGAGCGAGCGGGTGTACGGGTGGAGCGGCCGGAAGAAGACGTCGTCGGCGCGGCCGAGCTCGACGAGCTGGCCGAGGTACATGACCGCGGTCCGGTCCGAGACGTAGCGGACGATGGAGAGGTCGTGCGCGATGAAGAGGAGCGTGAGCCCCATCGTCGCCTTGAGGTCGGCGAGCAGGTTCACCACCTGCGCCTGCACCGACACGTCGAGCGCCGAGATCGGCTCGTCGCACACGACCAGCTCGGGCTCGAGCGCGAGCGCGCGGGCGATCCCGATCCGCTGGCGCTGGCCGCCCGAGAACTCGTGCGGGTAGCGCGACATCTGGTCCGGCGAGAGGCCGACGCGCTCGAGCCAGCCGCCGACGCGCGCCGGGACCTCGGCGCGCCGCCACATGCGGTGGATGAGCGGGCCCTCGGCGACGATCTCGCGCAGCGTCATGCGCTCGTTCAGCGACGAGGAGGGGTCCTGGAAGATCATCTGGACCTTGCGGGCCCAGCGCCGGAAGTCGCCGGCGCGGTAGCGCGTCGGCAGGACCTCGCCCCGGTACGCGACCTCGCCCGCGGTCTTGTCGTACAGCCCGACGATGGTCCGCCCCAGGGTGGACTTCCCGCACCCGGACTCGCCGACGAGCCCGAGCACCTCGCGCTCGCCGATCCGGAGCGTGACCCGATCCACCGCCTGGAGCAGGCGCCCGTGGCCGAGGTCGAAGTGCTTCGAGAGCCCTCGCACGTCGAGGAGGGGCGCGGTCACGCGGCGGTCCCCCCCGGCATGAGCGCGCCGCGGAAGAGCCGCTCCGGGCGGCGGGCCGCGGCCGCCTCGTGGTGCAGCCAGCACCGGGCGGCGTGCCCCGGCTGCACCGGCCAGAGCGGCGGCAGGTCGGGGCCGCACACCGTCATCGCCCACGGGCAGCGCTCGAAGTACGAGCACCCCGGCGGAGGGCCGAACAGGTCGGGCGGGCTCCCCTCGATCGGCTCGAGCCGGGCGCGCGCGCCCTCCGCGTCGGACGGCATCGCCTGCTTCAGGCCGAGCGTGTACGGGTGGGCGGGGCGGTAGAAGACGTCGTCGACGCTGCCCTGCTCGACGATCTGGCCCGCGTACATGACCGCCACCTCGTCCGCCATCTGCGCGACGACCCCGAGGTCGTGCGTGATGAGGACGATCGCCATCCCGTTCTCGCGCTGCAGGTCGCGCAGCAGGTCGAGGATCTGCGCCTGCACCGTCACGTCGAGCGCGGTCGTCGGCTCGTCCGCGATGAGGATCTTCGGATTGCACGCGATGGCGATCGCGATCATCACGCGCTGGCGCATCCCGCCCGAGAACTGGAACGGGTAGTGGTCGACGCGCGCGCGCGCCTCCGGGATCTGCACGCGCTCGAGCGCCTCGATCGCCTTCGCGCGCGCGCCCGAGCCGGCGAGGCCCTCGTGGTACCGCAGCGCCTCGGTGATCTGCTGGCCCACCTTCATGGTCGGGTTCAGGGAGGTCATCGGGTCCTGGAAGATCATCCCGATCTCCTTCCCCCGGATCCGGTTCGTCTCGTCCTCGCCGAGCCCGACGAGCTCCTTCCCCTCGAAGCGGACCGAGCCCGCCGTGATGCGTCCGGGCGGCGTCGGGATGAGCCCCATCGCCGCCTGGACCGTGACCGACTTGCCGCACCCGGACTCGCCCACGATGGCGAGGGTCCGCCCCCGCTCGAGCGCGAGCGTGACCCCGCGCACCGCCTTCACCACGCCGCCGTACGTCGCGAACTCGACGTGCAGGTCCTGGATCTCGAGGAGGCTCACTCGACCGACCTCATCCGCGGATCGAGCGCGTCGCGCAGGCCGTCGCCGAGGAGGTTGAACGCGAGGACCGTCACGCTGATCGCCGCCGCCGGGAACAGGAACTCGTGCGGGTGGACGAGGAACGTCTTGATCCCGTCGTTGCACATCGAGCCCCAGGACGCGGTCGGGGCGGCGACCCCCATCCCGATGAACGAGAGGAACGCCTCGGTGAAGATCGCGCTCGGGATCGCGAAGGTGAGCGACACGAGGATCACGCCGAGCGTGTTCGGGAGCAGGTGGCGGACGATGAGGTAGGCCGGGCGCGCGCCGAGGAGCCGGGAGGCCTGCACGAACTCGCGCTCGCGCAGCTGCAGGACCTGGCCGCGCGTGAGCCGCGCCGCGCCGGTCCAGGAGAGGGTGATCATGGCGACGAGCATCGGGCCGATGCCGCTCTCCCCGGCGCCCGAGCCGAACGCCACCTTGAAGAGGATCATGAAGAGCAGGAAGGGCAGGGCGAGGACGAAGTCGGTGATCCGCATGAGCCAGGCGTCCACCCGGCCGCCGAAGTAGCCGGACGCGCCGCCCACCAGGATGCCGATGAGGATCGCGAGGAAGGGCGCGGTGAACCCGATGAAGAGCGAGACGCGCGCGCCCGCCATCAGGCGCGCGAGGAGGTCGCGGCCGAGGAAGTCGGTCCCGAACGGCCGCCGGGGGCGGGAGATCACCTGGCCCGGCCGCGCCGAGGGGTCGATCACCTTCGCGTCCACGAGGGAGATGCCCGGCGTGAGCGCGACCTCCAGGGTCGCGGCCTGCCGCGACTCCGCGCCGTTCGTCGCCACGACCGAGTACCAGTAGGTCCGCGGCTCGAGGTTGAACGCGTCCTCGAAGGAGACCACGTTCCCGGCGGAGACCTCGCCCATCGGGAGGCCGAGGTAGTCGCCGCCGGGCCTCGACGTCGAGCGGTAGACGAGGTACCCGCCGGCCCCCGGGACGTGCGACCAGCGCAGGCGGACCGCCTCGACCGTGGGCCGGCCCACGACCTCGAGCGTCGCGGGCGCGGGCAGCGTCGCGCCGTCCGCCGCGGGCGCGGCGGGGACCGCGGCGAGCACCGTCTCCTCGAACGGGGCAGGCTCGGCGAGCACCTCCGCGCGATCGTCCCAGCGCGGCGGCTCGGAGATGCGGGAGAGCTCGGGCTTCCCGGCGTCCACCCGCCACAGCGCCGGGCCCAGGAGGGTGAAGAGGAGGAGCGCGCAGACGATGGCGAGCGAGGCGATCGCCTGGCGGTTCCTGCGCAGGCGGAGCCAGGCGTCCTTCCAGTAGGAGAGCGACGGGCGCGCGGGCCCGCGGGCCGCGTGCGCGCGGGTGGCGGGGGCGAAGTCCTCCGGCCCGAGCGCGCGCCGCGCGGCCCCGGCGCCCGCCGCGGCGGCCTCGCCGGACGCGACCGGCCCGCTCACGCCGCCTCCTTCGCCACGCGGATCCGCGGGTCGACGAAGCCGTAGACGATGTCGACGAGGATCACCATCAGGACCAGGAACGAGCCGTAGAACACGGTGAGGCCCATGATCACCGTGTAGTCGAGCTGCTGCACGGCCTGGACGAAGTAGCGCCCGAGCCCGGGGATCGCGAAGACGCTCTCCACGACGAAGCCGCCCGTGGTGATGGCGGCGAGCGCCGGGCCGAGGAGCGTCACGACCGGCAGGATCCCGTTCCGGAGCTGGTGCGAGAGGAAGATCCGCCAGGCCGGCAGCCCCTTCGCCTTCGCGGTCCGGATGTAGTCCTGGTTCACGATCTCGAGCAGCGAGCTGCGCATGAGGCGGGTGAGGAAGGCGAGCGTGCCGAGCCCGAGGGTGAGGGCCGGGAGGAGCATGTGCCGGAAGGTGCCCCACCCGGCGATGGGGAGGAGGGTCGTGCCGGCGCGCTGGTTCAGGGCGAGGACCGCGTACTGGGCGAGGGCCGCGAACACGAACCCCGGGACCGAGATCCCGAGCACCACGAAGAAGAGGGTGCTCCGATCGGCCCACCTCCCCCGGAACCGCGCCGTCACCGACCCGAGCACGATGCCGCCGACCGTCGCGAAGAGGAGCGAGAGGACCCCGAGCGTCGCCGAGACCGGGAAGTGCTCGCGGATGATGTCGTTCACCGACCGGTTCTGCTGGGTGAAGGAGATCCCGAAGTCGCCCCTCGCCATGTTCCCGAGGAACACGCCGTACTGGACGAGCACCGGCTTGTCGAGGCCGTACCGGGCCTTCAGGTTCGCGCGCACCTCCGCGCTCCGCGCCTTCCCGGAGGTGAGCGGATCGCCGGGGACCGCGTGCATCGCGGCGAACGTCGCCGTGGCGATGAAGAAGACGGTGACGAGGCCGGCGAGGAGGCGCTTCAGCGTGTAGGCGAGCACGGGCGTCCCTCCTACGGCTCCATCCGCGCGTGGGTGTAGTCCGGGTCCGTCCCCACCGCCCGCCGGACGACGCCGGTGAGCTTCGACGAGTGGACGTACACGCTCCCCGCCTCGCTCTTCGGCAGGATGGCGACGTCGTCGAGCAGGATCCGCTCCGCCGCCGCCATCGCGTCCATCCGCGCGCGCGGGTCGGCCGTCGCCTGCGCCTCGCGGATGAGGGCGTCGTACCGCTCGTTGCGCCAGCGGCCGCGGTTGTTCTCGTTCCAGCTCGTGAAGAGGTCCGCGAACGTCATGGCGTCCGCGTAGTCCGGCCCCCACCCGGCGGAGACCAGGTCGAACTCGCCGGTGGTCATCTTCGCGAGGCGCTGCTTGAACGTCTGCTTGTCGATCCGGAGGGTGACGCCGAGCCGGGAGGAGAGGAGGTACTGGAAGTACTCCGCCTCGCGCGCGGTGCCCGGGTCGTCGCCGGTCAGCCACACCAGCGGCGGGATCGCGCCCCCGAGCTCCTGCTTCGCGAGCTCGAGCTCGCGGCGCGCGGCGTCGAGGTCGGGGCGGACCGGCTCGACGGGGTATTCCTTCCAGAACGGCCCGTCCACCGCCGGGACCCAGCGCGGGATGAGCCGGACGCCGGGGCGGTTCCCCGGGACGCCGATCACCTTCGAGACGTACTCCTTCGTGTCGAAGACCAGCTGGATGGCCTTCCGGAGGTGGCGGTTCGCCGTCGGCCGCCCCTCGCGGTGGTTGAACTCCGCGTAGAACACCGAGCCCGCGGCGAAGCTCTTCATCCGGAAGCGGTCCGCCTGCGCGCGGCCGAGCAGGTCGCGGTCGAGGCCGGTGAGGTCGATCTTCCCGTCCTTGAAGAGGTTGTAGGCGGTCCCCGGATCCTGCGTGAAGTAGGGGATCTCGATGCGCGCGATCGAGACGTGGGCGGCGTCCCAGTAGCGCGGGTTCTTCTCGAGGACGAGGCTCGCGCCGTGGACCCACTGCGCGAGGACGAAGGGGCCGTTCGCGAGCAGGTCCTTCGCGTCGGCGGCGTACCGCCCCGGCCTGGCCTCGTAGAACGCCTGCTTCACCGGCAGGTACGTCGTGAACGCGGTGAGGCCGAGGAAGATCCCGGTGGGACGCTCGAGCTCGACCTCGAGCGTCCTCGCGTCCTTCGCGCGGACCCCGAGCGCGGCGACCGGCAGCTTGCCCTGGCTGATCGCCTCCGCGTGCTTCACCGGGTACAGGATGAACGCGTACTCGGAGGCGGTCTTCGGGTCGACGGCGGTCCGCCACGCGAAGACGAAGTCGTGCGCGGTCACCGGGCTCCCGTCGGCCCAGCGCGCGTCGGCCCGCAGGTGGAACACCGCCCGGGTCTCGCCGAGCTCCCACCGCTCCGCGACGGCGGGCACGATCTCGCCGCCCTTCCCGTAGCGGGTGAGCCCCTCCATGACGTGGCCGAGGATCCGGTTGCTCACCTGATCGGTCGCGCGCGTCGAGTCGAGCTGGGGCGGCTCCTCCGACATCGCGAGGCGGACGACCCCGGGCGATCGCACGCCGTCGCCGCCCGAGCAGCCGAGCGCCGGCAGGAGGGAGAGGAGCACCGCGATCGTCGCGAGGATGCGCGCCATGTCGGGATCCCGTCGGCGCACGCGCCGAACGTCCGTACATGGCGGTGCTGGTGACGTCGTGTCAAGCGCGCAGCCGCTCGACCCCGGCCTGCCCGCCGGGCTCGCGCGCTCCGCGCGGACCCAGCGCGAGGACGGGCGGATAGAGCTCCCGCTCGAGCGCGCACTGCGAGCAGGTCGCCGCGCCGGGCCGCCCGTCACCGGCCTGCCGCAGTCGCAGCGGGCGAGCCGCTCGAGCACGAAGGAGATCGCGCCGGTCGTCACCGACGGGTCGCGCAGGATCCGCCGGTGCCCGAGGCCGCTCGTCGTGACGAGCGCCGCTCCGGGCCAGGATCGGGCGATGTCGCGGCCCGTCGCTCCAGGGCACCTCGCGATCGTCCCGGTCGTGGAACGACGAGCAGCGGCGTCGCCGCCGGACGCGCCGCGTGAGGTCGACGTCCTCGAGGGCGATGCCGAACCGCCGCTGCAGCCGCGCGCGGGTCGCGTCCCGGACGCCCGGGGCGGAGCCGAGGGCGCGCAGAACCGGTCGAAGAACTCGGCCGGGCCGCGCGGCGGCGCGACGAGCACCGCCGCGTCGAGCGCGAGCCCGCCCGCGAGCGCCCAGCCGAGGCCGACGCGCCGATGGAGTGGGCGATGGCGGCGCGTGCGCCGACCCGCGCCGCCACCGCAGCGACCGCCTCGGCGAAGCCGATCCCCGGAGGTGAGCCGGCCGGTCGACGCGCCGTGGGCGGGGGCGTCGAACGCGACCGCCGAGCAGCCGGCGGCGACGAGCGGCTCGACGAACGGGGCGAGCTGGGCTCGCGCGGCCGCCCCAGCCGTGGACGAGGAGCACGGCCGGACCCTCGCCGAAGCGCCACGCGCGGAGCGTCTCGCGGCCGCCCGGCACGAGGAACGGCGTCGCCCGCGCGAGCGGGTCGCCGCGGCCGCGGCGGGAGCGCGCGGCGTGGCGGCCGGGGACAGGAAGAGTCGCTCGCCGGCGCGGGCGGCGATCGAGGGCGCGACGGCACCGAGCGCCGCGAAGGCGAGCCGCAGCGGAGGCGGGCGCGGTCCGCTTGCAGACCGAACGTTCGTGCTTTTCTGAGCGATCGCCTGGTCCATGTCCTTCTCCTCTCCTGGCTCTGCGGGGTTCAGCGACGCGGCGTTCGCGCCGCGGCGACGAGCGCTTCGAACGCGCGGTGGGCGCGCTCGGCGGCCCGCGGATCGTCGAGCAGCCGTGACGCAAAGTGATAGCCGATGATGATCCCGTCGGTCTCGAACGCGAACTGGTCGGGATCGACGTCGCGCCGGAAGTCCCCGGCTTCGATCGTCCTGCGGACGGCGCCGGCGAAGAACGCGACCCGCTCCTTCCAGTAGGCGCGCAGCCGCTCGCGGACCGGACCGGGCCGATCGTCGAACTCGACCGCGGCCGCCACGAAGATGCAGCCGCCCGGCTGCGGGACGAGCTCCGGCCAGCGCAGGGTCCCCTCGAACAGCGCGCGGAGCCGCGCCTCACCGCGCGGCGCCGCGAGCGCGGGCCTCACGATCACCTCGCCGAACCGCGCCGCGGCGTACTCGAGCGTGCCGGAGCAGGAGCGCCTCCTTCGAGCCGAAGTGCGCGAAGAGGCCGCTCTTCGAGAGCGAGAGCTCCTCGGAGAGCGTGCCGATGGTGAGACCCTCGAGCCCGACCCGGCTCGCGAGCTTGAGCGCGCCCTCCAGGATGGTGTCGCGGGTCTGTTCGCCCTTGGTGGCCAAGCGCGCCTAAAATAGAACGACCGTTCGTTCTGGGCAACGCCCCGGGCGGTGGCGCGCCGCGTGCCCGGGGTCAGCACCGCCTCGCCCCGCGCGCTCAGTGCACGACCACGCCCTCGGGCGCGCGCTCACCCTTCGTGAACCGGAGGTTCCCGTCCGGCCCCTCGTCCACCACCACGTGGTCGCCGGCCTTGAACTCGCCGCGCAGGAGCTTCGTCGCGAGCGGGTCCTGGATGGTCCGCTGCAGCGCGCGCTTCAGCGGGCGCGCGCCGTACACCGGGTCGTACCCCGCGTCGGCGATGGCCTCGCGCGCCGCCTCGGTCAGCTCGAGCGTGATGCGCCGCTCCTCCAGGAGCTTGCGGAGCCGGCCGAGCTGGATCTCCACGATGCGGCCGACGTGCTCGCGCGTGAGCGGCCGGAACACGACGATCTCGTCCACCCGGTTCAGGAACTCGGGCCTGAACTCCGCGCGCAGGTTCTCGAGCGCCGCCTCGCGGATCGCCTGCACGTCCGTCCCGGGCCGGCCCGCGAGCCGCTGGATCTCCTGCGAGCCGATGTTGGACGTCATGATCACGACCGCGTTCCGGAAGTCGACCGTGCGCCCCTGCCCGTCGGTGAGCCGGCCGTCGTCGAGGATCTGGAGGAGCACGTTGAACACGTCGTGGTGCGCCTTCTCGATCTCGTCGAACAGGATCACCGCGTACGGCCGGCGCCGGACCGCCTCGGTGAGCTGCCCGCCCTCGTCGTAGCCGACGTACCCGGGGGGCGCGCCGATGAGGCGCGAGACGGAGTGCTTCTCCATGTACTCGGACATGTCGAGCCGGACCATCGCCTGCTCGTCGTCGAACATGAACTCGGCGAGCGCGCGGGCGGTCTCGGTCTTCCCGACGCCGGTCGGCCCGAGGAAGATGAACGAGCCGATGGGGCGGTTCGGGTCCTGCAGGCCGGAGCGGGCCCGCCGGACCGCCGCCGAGACCGCCTGGACGGCCTCCTCCTGCCCGACCACGCGGACCTTGAGGCGGTCCTCCATCTCGAGGAGCTTCTCGACCTCGCCCTCGAGCAGCTTGGACACGGGGATGCCGGTCCACTTGGAGACGACCTCCGCGATCTCCTCCGGCGTCACCTCCTCGCGCAGCATCGCGCCGCCCGCCTGGAACTGGGCGAGCTTCGCCTGCGCGGCCTGGACCTTCTTCTCGAGCTCGGGCAGCCGCCCGAACTTGATCTCGGCCGCCTGCTGGAAGTTCGCCTCGCGCTCGGCGCGGGCCTGCTCGTTGCGGAGCGCGTCGATCTCCTGCTTCGCCGCGGAGACCTCCTGGATCGCCTGCTTCTCCGCCTTCCAGCGGGCCTCGAGCCCGGCGAACTCCTCCTTGCGCTGCGCGAGCTCCTTCTCGTTCTGCGCGAGCCGCGCGCGCGAGGCCTCGTCCTGCTCCTTCACGAGCCCCTGGCGCTCGATCTCGAGCTGGGCGATCCGGCGGCGGACCTCGTCCACCTCGGTCGGCATCGAGTCGATCTCGATGCGGAGCCGGCTGGCGGCCTCGTCCACGAGGTCGATCGCCTTGTCCGGCAGGAAGCGGTCGGCGATGTAGCGGTGCGACAGGCGCGCCGCGTCCACGAGCGCCGCGTCCTGGATCCGGACCTTGTGGTGCAGCTCGTACCGGTCCTTGAGGCCGCGCAGGATCGAGATCGTGTCCGCGACGGACGGCTCGCCCACGAACACCGGCTGGAAGCGCCGCTCGAGCGCGGGGTCCTTCTCGACGTGCTTGCGGTACTCGTTCACGGTGGTCGCGCCGATGGCGTGCAGCTCGCCGCGCGCGAGCGCGGGCTTCAGCATGTTGCCCGCGTCCATCGCGCCCTCCGCCGCCCCCGCGCCGACGATCGTGTGCATCTCGTCGATGAAGAGGACGACGTTGCCCTCCGAGGCGACGACCTCCTTCAGCACGGCCTTGAGCCGCTCCTCGAACTCGCCGCGGTACTTCGCCCCGGCGACCATCGAGGCGAGATCGAGGGCGAGGAGCCGCTTCCCCTTCAGCCCCTCCGGAACGTCCCCGTCCACGATCCGCCGCGCGAGCCCCTCGACGATGGCGGTCTTGCCCACCCCGGGGTCGCCGACCAGCACCGGGTTGTTCTTCGTCCGGCGCGAGAGGATCTGCACGACCCGCCTGATCTCGTCGTCGCGGCCGACCACGGGGTCGAGCTTCCCCTGCCGCGCGAGCTCGGTCAGGTCCTTCGCGTACTTCTCGAGCGCGCGGTACTGGCTCTCGGCCTCCGGGGACGTCACGCGGGCGCCGCCGCGCACGTCCTTCAGCGCGCCGCGGATCCGGTCCGGCGTCGCGCCCGCCGCGCGGAGCGCCTCGCCGGCGCCGGTCTTCTCCTGCGCCGCCGCGAGGAGGAGGTGCTCGGTCGAGACGTACTCGTCCTTCAGCTTCTTCGCCTCGTCCTCGGCGCGGTCGACGAGCTTGGCGAGCCGGTTCGCGAGGTACGGCTCCGCGCCGGCCACCTTCGGCACGGCGCGCAGCTCGTCCTCGATGCGCGAGGCCACGAGCGACGGGTCGGCGCCGATCTTGTCGAGGATCGGACGGGCGATCCCCTCGTCCTGGGCGAGGAGCGCGAGCGCGAGGTGCTCGACCTCGACGGCCTGGTGGTCTCGGCGGCGCGCCTCCGCCTGCGCGCCCGAGAGCGCCTCCTGTGCCTTCACCGTGAGCTTTTCCGGTCGCATGCGCCGAACGTAAGACCGCCGGGGGGCTTGGCAAGCGAGGCCGGTTCGGGGTGCGGAGGTGCGCCGCAGAGTGCATACTGCAACCCCCGCCTGGGGCGACCGATGACCGACCGCTCGGACAGGAAGAGCCGGGAAGGGGCGCGCGCGATCGCGCTGCTCGCGCTCGCCGGCGCCCCCGTCCTGCTGCTCCTGGCGCGCCCAGCCGTGGGGGGTCGCGCTCCCGGTGCGGCTGTACCTCCCGCTCCACACCGCGCTCGAGATGCTCGTCGTCTCGGCGGGCGTCGCGACCTTCGCCGTGCAGTGGTTCGCCGCGGGGGCGGGGGCGTTCCGCGAGGCGCGCGCCCGGTTCATCGGACCGGTCTTCCTCGCCGCGGCCACGCTCGAGCTCGCCCACGTCCTGTCGTTCCCCGGGATGCCGGGCTTCCTCGGGCCCGCCTCGACGGAGCGTGGCATCGCCTACTGGCTCGCCGCCCGGCTCGTCACGGTCGGCGCGCTCCTCGCCGCGCTGCGCATCGACCGGACGAGCGAGAGCCCGCTGCTCGCGCGCCGGCGGCTGCTCGCGGCGAGCCTCGCGCTGGCGATCGGGATCATCGCGGTGGAGGCGTCTCTCCCGTCTCACCGCGCCCTCTTCTTCGTCGAGGGGCGCGGGCTCACCCGCCTCAAGATCGCGCTCGAGGCGCTCATCGCGGTCGCGTCCGGCGTCGGCGCGCTCCTGCACGCCCGCGCCTGGCGCGAGACGCGCGAGCGCGCGGCCGGGAGGATCGCCGTGGCGCTCGTCCTCGGCGTGTACGCCGAGCTCTGCCTCGTGCTCTACACGGACGCGTACGACCCGTTCAACATGGCCGGGCACGTCTACCTCGTCGCCTCCTTCTGGTTCGTGTTCGACGCGCTGTTCGGGTCGGCGCTCGTCCGGCCGTACCGCGAGCTCGACGCCCTGCGCGCGCACGTCGAGGGCGAGCTCGTCGTCACGATTGGCCGGCTCCGCACGACGACGGAGCAGCGGGAGGACCTGCTCCGCGCCGTCTCGCACGACGTGCGCAATCCGCTGCAGGTCGTGCTGCTCCAGGCGCAGCGCCTCCTCGGCGGCGGCGCCGACGACGAGCGGGCGCGCAAGATCGTCACGGCGGCTCGCCGCATCGACCGGATGCTGCGCGACCTCGCCGACTCGGCGCGCGGCGAGTGCCCTCTCGAGCTCTCCGCGTCGCCGGTGCCGCTCCGGCGCTTCGTCTCGCAGCTGCTCGAGACCTCCGACGGCGTGCTCGACGCCGCACGCATCGTGAACGACGTGCCCGCCGAGCTCCCGCCCGTGCTCGCCGATCCCGACCAGCTCGACCGGATCCTCGCGAACCTCGTCGGGCAACGCCCTCAAGTACTCGCAGGGCGCGGTCCGGGTCGCCGCGGAGCACGACGGCGCGATGGTCCGGGTCTCGGTCGCGGACCGCGGCCCGGGGATCGCCCAGGCCGACCTGCCGCGGGTCTTCGAGCGCTACTACCGCGGCCAGCGGCCCGAGGGTGAAGGGCTCGGGCTGGGCCTCTACATCGTCCGCAAGCTCGTGGAGGCGCACGGTGGGCGCGTCTCGGCGGAGAGCCGGCCGGGAGAGGGGAGCACGTTCGCGTTCACGCTCCCCGTGGTGCCCGAGGGACGGGCGCCCCGTCCCGGCCCTTGAAACCTCCGGCGCGCGGCGGCATCCCTCTGGGACCCGATGACCGCGCCCGCCGCACCCGCGATCCTCTCCGTCGGCCGCGCGCTGCCGCCCAACTACGTGGACCAGGAGACGCTCATCCGAGCGCTCTCGGCCTACTGGGCGACGAAGCACCACAACGCGGAGCGGCTCGCGGACCTCCACCGCGCGGCGCAGGTCGGCGGCCGCCACCTCGCCCTGCCGCTCGCCGAGTACCCCGGGCTCGACTCCTTCGGGAAGACGAACGACGTGTTCATCCGCGTCGGCACCGACCTCGGGGAGGCGGCGATCCGCGCCGCGCTCGCCGGCGCGGGCCTCGCGCCCGGCGACGTGGACCACCTCTACTTCGTCACGGTGACCGGCATCTCCACGCCGTCGCTCGACGCGAAGCTCGCGAACCGGCTCCGGCTGAAGCCGTCGGTGAAGCGAACCCCCATCTTCGGCCTCGGCTGCCTCGCCGGCGCGGCGGGGCTCGCTCGCGCGGCCGACGCGCTCCGCGCCTTCCCGGGCGACGTGGCGGTCCTCCTCTCGGTCGAGCTGTGCTCGCTCACGCTCCAGCGCGACGACGCCTCCGTCACGAACCTCGTCGCGACCGGCCTGTTCGGCGACGGCGCCGCCGCGGTCGTCCTCGCGGGCGGGGCGCGCGCGAACGGCGCGATCGGCCCGCGCATCGTCGCGACCCGGTCCGTGCTCTACCCCGACACCGAGTGGGTGATGGGCTGGGACGTCGTGGACACCGGCTTCAAGGTCGTCCTCTCCGCGAAGGTGCCGGAGGTGATCGAGGCGCGGATCGGCCCGGACGTGGACGCGTTCCTCGGCGAGCACGGGCTCTCGCGCGGGGACGTCCGCCACTGGGTCGCGCACACGGGAGGACCGAAGGTCATCGAGGCGTTCCGGCGCGGCCTCGGGCTGCCGCCCGCCGCGGTCGAGCGGTCGTGGCGATCGCTCCGCGAGGTCGGCAACCTGTCCTCCGCGTCGGTGCTGTTCGTGCTCGGCGACTTCCTCGAGGCGAAGGACGCGCGGCCGGGCGACGTCGGGGCTCCTCGCCGCCATGGGCCCGGGCTTCTCGGCCGAGCTCCTGCTCCTGCGCTGGTGACCATGACCGCCGCCGAGGCCGCCGTCGCCGGGGAGATCGTGCGCATCGCCCGGGAGGAGCTGAAGCTCGAGCGCGAGCCGCCCGGGCCCGACGAGCCGCTCGGCGAGGCCCTCGACTCGCTCGCCCTGCTCGGGCTCGTCGTCGCGGTCGAGGACCGGTTCCACGTGATCCTCACCGACGACGACGCGGCCGGAGCGCGGACGCTCGCGGACCTCGCGCGGATCGTCGCCGCGCGGGCGCCCGCCGACCGGCTCCCCGCCGGGGCGGCGCCCCGGCCCCCATCCGCGCGGGGCGAACCCCCTCCCCAGCCCCGCTCCGCGGGGCATCGGAGATCCGGGGGCAAGCCGTGATCCTGCGAGGCCCGCCCGCGCCGCCGCCGCGCCACCGCACGCTCGCGGACGCGCTCGCCGTCGCGGCCGGCCACCCCTCCGGCGTCACCTTCGTCGACCTGCACGAGCGCGAGGTGACGGTCCCGTGGGCGGAGGTCCGGGCCAGGGCGGAGCGCGCCGCGGCGGCGCTCGCCGCGATGGGCGTCGAGCCCGGCGACCGCGTCGCGATCGTGCTCCGCACCGAGCCGGCGTTCCTCGACGCCTTCTTCGGCGCGTGGCTCGCGGGGGCGGTGCCGGTGCCGCTCTACCCGCCGGTGCGCCTCGGGCGCATGGACGAGTACGCGGCCGCGACCGGCCGGATGATCGCCGTCGCCGGCGCGAGGGTCGTCCTCTCCGGGGGCGGCACGCGCCGGCTCCTCGGCGCGGCCATCGAGCGCGCGCGCCCGCCCCTCGGGTGCCGCGACGCCGCCGAGCTCGCGGCGGGACCGGCGCGCCTCGCGCGCGAGGTCGCGCCCGGCGCGCTCGGGCTCGTGCAGTTCTCGTCCGGGTCCACCGTGGACCCGAGGCCGGTCGCGCTCACGCACGAGGCGCTCGCGGCGCAGGCGGACCTGCTCGTCGCCGCCACCGCGCCCGGCCCGGAGGACGTGCTCGTCTCGTGGCTGCCGCTCTACCACGACATGGGGCTCATCGGAGCCCTGCTCGGCGCGATGAGCTACCCGGGCCCGCTCGTGCTGCTGCCGCCGGAGCACTTCCTCGCGCGCCCCGCGCTGTGGCCCCGCGCGATCGCCCGGCACCGCGGCACGATCTCGGCCGCGCCGAGCTTCGCGTACGCGTACGTCGCGGACCGGGTCCGCGACGAGGACCTCGCCGGCCAGGACCTCTCCTGCTGGCGGCTCGCGCTCGACGGCGCCGAGCCGGTGTCCCCGGAGGCCATGCGCCGGTTCGCCGCGCGCCTCGCCGCGACCGGCTTCGACCCCGGCGCGATCGTGCCCGTCTACGGGCTCGCCGAGGCCGCGCTCGCCGTGGCGTTCGCGCCCCCGGGCCGGCGCCCCGAGGGGCGGCGGATCGATCCGGTCCTCCTCGCGGCCGAGGGCCGGGTCGCGCCGGGCGACCGGGAGGTCATGTCGGTCGGGGCGCCGGTTCCGGGAGTCGAGGTGGCGCTCCGGGACCGGGACGGCGCGCCGGCCGGGGAGGGGCGGCTCGGGCGGATCTTCGTGCGGGGCCCGTCGCTCATGGCGGGCTACCTCGGCGACCCCGCCGCGACCGCGGCGGCGCTCCGGGACGGCTGGCTCGACACGGGAGACCTGGGGTTCTCCGTGGGCGGCGAGCTGTTCGTCCACGGCCGCGCGAAGGACGTGGTGATCGTGCGCGGCGCGAACCACGCGCCGGACGAGTTCGAGGCGGCGCTCGCGGGGGTCCCCGGGCTCCGTCCCGGCTGCGCCGTCGCCGTCGGCTTCGTGCCTCCGGGCGGCGGGGGCGAGGCGCTGCTCGTCCTGGCGGAGCGCCGGCGCGACGGCGGCGATCCCGCTCCCGTCGTCGAGGCGGCGGCGCGCCGGGCGCTCCTCGAGCGCACCGGCATCGCCCCGCACGAGGTGGTGCTGCTCGAGCCGGGCACGCTCCCGCGGACCTCCTCCGGGAAGCTGCGGAGGCAGGAGGCGCTGCGGCGCCACCTCGCGGGGCGGCTCTCGCCGCCGGCGCCGGTGACCGCGCTCCGGCTCGCCCTCCTCGCCGCGCGCTCGCAGCTCGCGTACCGCCGCGCGCGGCGGCGGAGGGGGCCGTGACGCGCGTCCGCGACGCCTGGTCGTGGGCGGCGGCCCGGCGGGGCTCGCCTTCGCCGCGTTCGCCGCGTTGCGCGGCCTCGACGTCCTCGTCCTCGAGCGGCGCGACGGACCGCTCGACAAGGCGTGCGGGGAGGGGATCCTCCCCGCCGGCGTCCGCGCGCTCGAGCCGCTCGGCGTGCTCTCGCGCATCGCCGCGCCGGAGCGCTCGACGTTGAAGGCCATCCACTGGATCGACGCGTCGGGCGGCGGGGTGCGGCTCGCGCTCCCGCCGCCGGGCGGCGTCGCGATCCGGCGCACCGCGCTCTCGGCGGCCCTCCTCGCGACGGCGCGCGAGGCGGGGGTGGAGGTCAGGCAGGGGGCCTCGGTCGTGCGCCACCGGCGCGAGCGGGACGCGATCGTCGCGGAGGGGCCGTTCGGCGAGGCGCGCGCGCGGGTGCTCGTCGCCGCGGACGGGCTCAACTCGCCGACCCGGCGGCGCGAGGGGCTCGCGCTCCCGCCGCGGTCGCCGGCGCGGTACGGGCTCCGCCGCCACTTCGCGGTCGCGCCGTGGGCGGACGCGGTGGAGGTCCACTTCGGGCACCACGCCGAGGCGTACGTCTGGCCCTCCGGGCCCGCGCGGGTCGGGGTCGCGTTCCTGTACGAGCCGGGCGCCGCCGGAGAGCCGCGCCGGCTCCTCGCCTCGTTCCCCGCGCTCGCGGCCCGGATCGGCGCCGCGGAGGAGGTCTCCGCGCCGCGCGGCGCCGGGCCGTTCGACCAGGCGGCCCGCGCGCGCGTCGCCGAGCGGCTCGTGCTCCTCGGCGACGCGGCGGGGTACGTGGACGCGATCACCGGCGAGGGGCTCTCGCTCGCCTTCGGGTGCGCGGCGGACCTGGCCGCGCTCCTCCCGGGCGCGCTCGCCCGAGGCGCCACCCTCGAGGCGCTGCACCCGTACGAGACGGCGTGGCGCCGTCGCTTCCGGCCGTACGCCGCCTGGACGCGGCTCCTGCTCGCGCTGTCCCGCCGGCCGGCGCTCCGCCGGGGCGTCCTCACGCTCGCCGCGGCGCGGCCCGGCCCGTTCGAGCGGCTCGTCGCCGCCGCCGTGGGGTAGGATTGGCCCCTCTCGAAGGGAGGACGTCCATGCGTTGCACCACGCTCGGCGCCGGCTCGTGGGGAACGGCGCTCGCCTCGCTCCTCGCCGGCAAGGGCTACACCGTCACCGCGTGGGACAAGGACACCTCGCTCCTCGACGACATCTCGAAGAACCACCGCAACGAGCGCTACCTCCCGGGCGCGGCGCTCCCCGCGTCGATGCACGCCGCCGCCGACATCGCCAAGGCGCTCGAGGGCGCCGAGCTCGTCGTCGTCGCCGTGCCGTCGCACGCGGTGCGCCAGGTGGCGATCGAGGCGAAGCGGCACGTGCACGCCGGGACGCCGATCGTCTGCGTCGCGAAGGGCATCGAGCTCGAGACGCTGATGACGATGAGCGAGGTGCTGGAGGACGTCCTGCCGGTGCCGCTGCACCCCTACGTCGCGGTGCTGTCCGGGCCCTCCTTCGCGAAGGAGGTCGCGAAGGGGCTGCCGACCGCCGTCACCGTCGCCGCGAGGTGGGAGCGGATCGCGAAGCAGGTGCAGGACGCCTTCCACACGAAGACCTTCCGGCCGTACACCTCGGGTGACGTCGTCGGCGCCGAGATCGGCGGCTGCGTGAAGAACGTGGTCGCGATCGCGGCCGGCATCTCCGACGGGTTCGGCTTCGGCGCGAACTCGCTCGCCGCGCTGATCACGCGCGGGCTCGCGGAGATCTCGCGCCTCGCCGTCCGCAAGGGCGCGAACCCGCTCACGCTCTCCGGGCTCTCCGGGCTCGGCGACCTCGTGCTCACCTGCTCGTCGGACCTCTCCCGAAACCGCACCGTCGGCCGCGGACTCGCGGCCGGCAAGACGGCGGAGCAGATCCAGAAGGAGCTCGGGCAGGTGGCCGAGGGCGTGCGGAACGCGAAGAGCGCGCGCGAGCTCGCGCGGCGGCTCGGGGTGGAGATGCCGATCACCGAGGCCGTCTACCGGGTGCTGTACGAGGGCGTCCCCCCGAAGGACGCGGTCACCGCGATCATGATGCGCGAGACCAAGCCCGAGATGACCTAGGGCGCCGCGCGGCTTAATACTCCGGGACCCATGCGCCCCGAAGCGTCGCGAGAGCTGACCGGAACCCCCGAGGAGTTCACCGCAGGCTGCCGGCGCGACATGGAGCACGCCGGGGCGGAGGCGGCGCGCGCGAAGGCGGGCGGCGCGGGGGATCCCGAGACGACGCTGCGCGCGTTCGACGCGGCGTTCGCGTCGCTCTCCGAGGCGGCGTCCCGCGCGAGCCTCGCGCGAAACGTCCACCCCGACCCGCGGGTCCGCGACGCCGCCGAGGCGGCCGAGCAGGAGGTGGACGCGCTGTCCACCGAGCTCTCGCTCGACCGGGGGCTCTACGACGCGCTCGCGGGCGTGGACGTCTCCGGCGCGGACGCGGCGACGCGGCACCTCGTCGAGAAGAGCCTGCGCGACTTTCGCCGCGCCGGCGTGGACCGCGACGAGCCGACCCGCGCGCGGGTGCGGGCGCTGCGGGAGGAGCTCGTCCGCATCGGCCAGGAGTTCGGGCGCAACATCAAGGACGACGTGCGGCGGCTCTCGCTCGACCCCGCGGAGCTCGACGGCCTCCCCGACGACTGGCGGCGGGTCCACCCCGCCGGCGCGGACGGGAAGGTGACCGTCACGACCGACAACACCGACTACGTCCCGTTCATGACGTACGCGCGGAGCGAGCGGGCGCGCGAGGCGCTCTGGCGGCTGTACCGGCTCCGCGGCCACCCGCGGAACCTGGACGTCCTCTCGCGCATGCTCTCCCGGCGCGCCGAGCTCGCCCGCGCCCTCGGCTACGCCTCCTGGGCCGCGTACGTCACGGAGGACAAGATGATCGGCACCGCCGAGGCGGCCGCCGAGTTCGTCGAGAAGATCTCGCAGGCGGCGGAGGCGCGCATGCGGCGCGATCACGCCCAGCTCCTCGCCCGCAAGCGGCAGGAGGTGCCCGGCGCCGAGTCGCGTCGAGCCCTGGGACTCCGGCTACCTCCAGGAGCGCATCAAGGCGGAGCAGTACGGGTTCGACTCGCAGTCGGTCCGCCCCTTCTTCGAGTACGGCCGCGTGAAGGAGGGCCTGCTCGACGTGACCGGGCGGCTGTTCGGCATCTCGTACCGGCGCGTGGCCGCGCCCGTGTGGCACCCGGACGTCGAGGCCTACGACGTCGTCGAGGGCGCCGAGCCGCTCGGCCGGATCTTCCTCGACATGCACCCGCGCGAGGGCAAGTACAAGCACTACGCGCAGTTCACGCTCTCCTCCGGGCAGCGCGGCGTGCGGCTCCCGGAGGGCGTCCTCGTGTGCAACTTCCCGCGGCCGGCGCCGGGCGCGCCCGCGCTGATGGAGCACGGCGACGTCAAGACCTTCTTCCACGAGTTCGGGCACCTCCTGCACCACGTCCTCGGCGGGCACACGCGCTGGGCGGGCCAGTCCGGCGTCGCGACCGAGTGGGACTTCGTCGAGGCGCCCTCGCAGATGCTCGAGGAGTGGGTCTGGGACCCCGGCGTGCTCGCGACGTTCGCCCGGCACGCCGAGACGGGCGAGCCGGTCCCGGCCGAGCTGGTCCGGCGCATGAAGGCCGCCGACGAGTACGGCAAGGGCCTCATGGTGCGGCAGCAGATGTTCTACGCGGCGGCGAGCCTCGAGCTGCACCGCCGCGATCCCGTCGGGCTCGACACGACCGCGGTCATCGCCGAGCTGCAGGAGCGCTACACGCCGTTCCGCCACGTGGACGGGACGTACTTCCAGGAGTCGTTCGGACACCTCGACGGCTACTCGGCCATCTACTACACGTACATGTGGTCCCTCGTGATCGCGAAGGACCTCTTCGGCCCGTTCCGCGCGGCCGGGCTCATGAGCGAGGAGCCGGCGCGGCGGTACCGCAAGGCGATCCTCGAGCCGGGCGGCTCGAAGCCCGCCGCCGAGCTCGTGAAGGACTTCCTCGGCAGGCCGCACGCGTTCGCCGCGTACGAGCAGTGGCTGAACGCGGAGTGACGCGCCGGCGCGAGGCGCCGGCCGCGCTCAGCCGCCCCGCCGGATCGCGCGCGACTCCGGGCTGACCTCGCCCGTCCGCCGCTTCGACCGCATCTGGGCGTCCGTCTTCTGCCGGTTCGACGCCTTGCGCGTCGAGCGTCGCGACGGCTTCCCGGCGGAGTCCTCGAGCGCGTACGTCGCCTTCTTGCCCGCCCGCACGGACTCCTTCCGCGGCGCCGGCTTGCGGTCGCTCGCGCTCACGCCGGGGAGCGAGGTGTCCACCGGCACGTTGCGCCTGGGGCGCGGCGGGCTCTTCGGCTTCTTCGGACCGGACCGTTCCGTGAAGTACCGGAACATCTCCGCCTTCGTGGCCATGCGACCTCCTCGCGTGGAGCTCCGGAGGATCGTTAGCAGCCGCGGCGCCGGGCTCCTACGCCCTGCCGAGGGGGTGCGCCGCGGGCGCTCGGTCGCGCGCCCGGCGCGACGGACGGCTCAGGCGTCGGCGACGACGGCGCGCGGCGCGCCCATCTCGTCGATCGTCAGCTGCACGATCGCCCTGCTTCGCGGGCCTGGCGCTGATGCGCAGGTCGACGCGGCCGGCCTTCGTGTCGAGGTACGCGGGCACGCGCTCCTGCGCCTTCCCCGTTCGCGCGACCGCGTCGACCGTCGCGGCGAACGGTGCAGTCGCGGCAGTGGACGGTGTGTCCGCAGCCCTCGGGGAGCCGCGAGTGGACGCACGCGAACGCCTCGCCGCCGGTGAGCCCGACGCACGCCTTCCGGTCGACGCCGATGAGCTCCGCGAGCTTGCCGTTCATCGTGATGACGCGCCCGTCCTTGTCGGTCAGGAGGACGGGGGACCCGAGCTCGTCGAGGTACTCGTCGAACCCCATCCCGGCCCAGAGCCGCCCGAAGTACCTCCCGCACGGCTCGCACATCCCGTGGCTCACGTCGGTGACGCGAGCGTGGGGATCGGCGCGGATGACGCGGCGGCAGTACGAGCAGATGAGGCGCATGGCCACGCGCATCCTGCCCGAGGAGCGGCGCGGGATCCTGCGGGTCGATGTCGCAGTGACCGAGAAGGTCGAAGGGTCGATGTCGCACACCGCGCGTGCGCGGCCGGGCGCGCGCGCCCGGGCGCGCGGTCACCAGTACCGCTCGACGTGGATCTGCCCCGGCGTGCCCTTCTCGTGGACGCGGAACCCCTCGCCCTCGAGCAGGCGCGTCATGTCGTCGATCATCGCGGGGTTCCCGCAGAGCAGCACGTGCGTGTCCGCCGCGGTCGGCCGGAAGCCCCACGCGCGCGCGAGGGCGCCGCCCGACCAGAGGTGCTGCACGTGGCCCGATCTCGCCGGTCCACGGCTGCTGCTCCTCCTTCGGCCGGCTCACGATGCGGAGCACCGTCAGCTCGGGGGCCTCGCGCTGCATCGTGAACAGCTCGCGCGAGTAGCCGAGATCCCACGAGTGGCGGGCCCCGAGGAGGAGCGCGACCCGCCGCCCGGAGTGCGCGAGCAGCTCCGTCCTGAGCATGCTCATGTACGGGGCGAGCCCGGTGCCGGTCGCCACCATGACGAGGTTCTGGTCGGGCGGGACGTCGCGCAGCGTGAACATCCCGGTGAACTTCGGCCCGAGCCAGAGCCGGTCCCCGGGCCGGAGGGCGAGGAGCCTCGGCGTGAGCTCGCCCGAGGAGACCAGCGCGACGAACAGCTCGACGTACTCGCGCTGCTTCGAGGACGACGCGATCGAGTACGCGCGGCGGATGAAGCGCCCGGGCTCCGCGCCGGGGTCCTCCGGGTCCGAGCCGGGGAGGCGCGGCGCCGAGGCGGGGAGCCCGACGACCGCGAACTGACCCGGGGTGAACTGCGGGAGCGGCCACCCCTCGGGGGCGATCCGGAGCACCACCAGGCCCGGCGCGTACTCCTCCCGCTGCGTCAGGACGGCGTTCAGCTCGAGCGGTCGCGCCATGTCGTTCGCATAGCACGGGCGCTCGGCCGGCGCCGCGGTCGCGACGGGGCGGCGGTATTCCCGCGTCCGGGTTAGGCTCCACCCGGTGCGCCGAGCCCTCCGCGCAGTCCCCACCCTCGTCCGAGTCGGCCTCGCCGAGGCGGTCGCCTACCGCGCCGAGATGCTCGTGTGGCTCCTGTCCACCACGATGCCGCTCGTGATGCTCGCGCTCATGAGCGCGGTGGCGCGCGAGGCGCCGGTGGGCCGGTTCGGCCAGGCCGACTTCACCGCGTACTACCTCGCCGCGCTCGTCGTGCGGCTCGTGACCGGCGCCTGGGTCATCTGGGAGGTGAACTTCGAGATCCGCCAGGGGACGCTCGCGTACCGGCTGCTCAGGCCGATCCACCCGCTCGTCGCGTACGCGGCGGAGAACGTCGGCGCGATGCCGCTGCGGCTCGCGGCCGTGATCCCGATCGCGATCGGCGCGGTGCTCGCGACCGGCGGAGAGCGGCTCACCCGCGATCCGCTCCTCCTCGCCGTCTTCCCGCTCGCGATCGTCGGCGCCTGGCTCATCACCTTCCTCGCCATGTCCGTCATCGGCGCGCTCGCCTTCTGGGTCGAGTCGTCGGGGTCGCTCTTCGAGGTGTGGCTCGGGCTGTTCGGCGTCTTCTCCGGCTACCTCATCCCGCTCGAGCTGTTCCCCCGCTGGCTGGAGGTCACCGCCCGGTTCCTGCCGTTCCGCTACATGCTGGCGTTCCCGGTCGAGATGGTGATCGGGATGACCCCGCGCGCCGGCGCCCTGCGGGAGCTCGCCATCCAGTGGCTCTTCGTCGCGGCGCTCGGGGCGGCGGCGCGGCTCGTCTGGCGCGCGGGGCTCCGCCGCTTCGCCGCGTACGGTGGGTGACGGCCGGATGCTCCGCTACCTGCGCCTCCTCGGGATCCAGCTGCGCGCGTCCGCCACGGTCGCGATGCAGTACCGGCTCGACTTCCTCGTGCAGGGCGGCCTCGCGCTCTTCTGGACGGCGTGGGGGCTCGTGCCGCTCCTCGTCGTGTTCGGCAAGCGCCAGGGCATCGCGGGGTGGAGCTTCGAGGAGGCGCTCGTCGTCATCGGCTGGTTCATGGTGATGAAGGGCGTGCTCGAGGGGGCCGTGAACCCCTCGCTCGCGGCCGTCGTCGAGCACATCCGCAAGGGGACGCTCGACTTCGTCCTCCTGAAGCCCGCCGACGCGCAGTTCCTCGTCTCGACCCAGAAGTTCCAGCCCTGGCGCGTCGTGGACGCCGTCGGCGGCGTCGTCATCTTCGCGATCGCCTTCCACCGGCTCGGGCGCTGGCCGGCGCCCGCGCACGTCCTCGCCGCGGCGCTCCTCCTCGGGTGCGCCGCCCTCATCCTGTACTCCCTCTGGATCCTGGTCGTGTCCGCGGCGTTCTTCGTCGTGAAGGTCGACAACCTGTCGTACCTGTTCGTCTCGATCTTCGACGCGGCGCGCTGGCCCGCCGACGTGTTCCGCGGCGCGCTGCGCGCGGTGTTCACGTTCGTGGTCCCGCTCGCGATCATGACGACCTTCCCGGCGCGCGCGCTCCTCGGGAAGGACTTCGGCCCCCTGGACGCGCTCGGCGCGCTCGCCGGCGCGATCGCGTTCGCCGGGTTCGCCCGCCTCGTCTGGCTCCGCTCGATCGGGCGCTACACGTCGGCGTCCTCCTGGCTCTAGCGATGCGCCACGACGCGTACGCCGCCCTCCGGCTCCCCGAGTACCGCGCGTACCTCGTCGCGGTGGGGGCGGTCCAGATCGCGACCCAGATCCAGAGCGCGGTGCTCGGCTGGCAGGTCTACGCGATCACGCACGACCCGCTCTCGCTCGGCCTCGTCGGGCTCGCCGAGGCGCTGCCGTTCCTCGCGCTGACCCTCGTGGGCGGCTGGGCCGCGGACCGCGTCGATCGGCGCACGGCTCACCGCCGCCGGGCTCGTCGCGGTCGCCGCGAGCGGCGTGTCGCTCCTCGTCCTCTCGCTCGCGATGCCGCGCACGCCCCTGCCGTTCTACGCGGCGCAGGCGCTCGCCGGGGTCGGGCGCGCCTTCTTCCGGCCGGCGATGTCGGCGCTCGGCGCGGAGATCGTCCCGCGCGAGCACTACCTGAACGCCGCCACCTGGCGCTCCTCGATCTTCCACTCGACGATGGTGGTCGGCCCCGCGGCGGGCGGCGTCCTCCTCGCGGTGGGAGGGCCCGCGCTCGCGTACGGGGTGGTGCTCGCGCTCTCCGCGGTGGGGCTCGCGGGGCTCGCCGGGCTCGCGCCGAGGCCGCGCCCGCCCGCGGGGCCGAGCCGCCTCGTCGCGGAGCTCGGCGACGGGGTGTCGTTCGTGTTCCGCCACCCGCTGCTCCTCGGGGCGCTCAGCCTCGATCTGTTCGCGGTCCTCTTCGGCGGCGCCACCGCCCTCCTCCCGGTGTTCGCGCGCGACGTGCTCGGCGTCGGGGAGGTCGGGTTCGGCTTCCTGCGGGCGGCGCCCGCCGTCGGGTCGGTGCTGATGTCCTTCGCGATCGCGCGCTCGGGGCCGTTCCGGCGCGCCGGCGCGGCGCTCCTCTGGTGCGTCGCGCTGTTCGGGGTGTCCTGGATCGCCTTCGCGGTGTCGCGCTCGTACCCGCTCTCGCTCGCGATCCTCGCGGTCGGCGGCGCCCTCGACTCGGTGTCGGTCGTGCTCCGCTCGACCCTCGTCCAGCTCGAGACGCCGCAGGAGAAGATGGGCCGGGTCGCCGCCGTGAACAGCTTCTTCATCGGGTCGTCGAACGAGCTCGGCGCGTTCGAGAGCGGCCTCGCGGCGAGCCTGCTCGGGACCGTGCCGTCGGTCGTGTTCGGCGGGACGATGACCCTCGTCACCGTCGCGCTCGTCGCCTGGCGCGCGCCCGTCCTGCGGCGGCTCACCTCGCTCGGGCCGGGGCCGCCCGGGTAGCGGTCCGTTCGCGTCCCCGCGCGCCGCCGGTTCCCGCTACATTCCCGGCCGATGCTGCGCCTCACCTTCCTCGGCACCTCCGCGGCCCAGCCGACGATCCAGCGGAACCTGAGCGGGCTCGCGGTCCGGCGAGAGCGCGAGCTCTTCCTCGTGGACTGCGGGGAGGGGACGCAGCGGCAGATGATCCGCTACGGCACCGGGTTCGACGTGGACGCGATCTTCTTCACCCACTTCCACGCCGACCACTACCTCGGGGCGATCGGGTTCCTGCGGACGCTCTCGATGCTCGGGCGCGAGACCCCGCTCGACGTCTACGGCCCCCGCCCGGCGCGGCGGCTCCTCGACGTGATGCTGTTCACCGGGACCGAGCGGCTCGCCTTCGAGGTGCGGATCCACGAGGTCGCCCCCGCGGAGGAGATCCGGCGCGACGGCTGCCGCATGGTGGCCTTCGAGACCGACCACCGGACGCCGTCGGTCGGGTGGGCGCTCGTCGAGGACGAGCGGCCGGGCCGGTTCCACCCGGAGCGGGCGCAGGCGCTCGGCGTCCCCAAGGGTCCGCTGTTCGGGGCGCTGCAGCACGGGCGCGAGGTGACGCTCCCCGACGGGCGCGCCGTCCGGCCGGAGGACGTGGTCGAGGCGCCGCGGCGGGGCCGGCGCGTCGTCGTGACCGGCGACACCCGCCCGTGCCGGGGCACGATCGAGGCGGCGCGCGGGGCGGACCTGCTCGTGCACGACGCGACCTTCGGCGACGCGGAGCAGGCGCGCGCGGAGGAGACGATGCACTCGACCGCGCGGGAGGCGGCGCGCGTCGCGCGGGAGGCCGGCACGCAGCGGCTCGTCCTCACCCACCTCTCGACCCGCTACGATCGCGAGTTCGCCATCCTGGCCGAGCAGGCGCGCGCGGAGTACGCCGGCGCGCTCGACGTCGCGTCCGACGGGATGGTCATCGAGGTGCCGCTCCCCTGAGCGGCGGGAGCGGCGTCCGGACGCGCGGGCCACAGGTGTGGCCTCGACCGGGCGTCCCGGCTGGTTACGTTTCCGCCATCCGGAGGGACCCGATGATCACCGTTCGCAAGTCCGAGGAGCGCGGCCACTTCGACCACGGCTGGCTCGACACGCGCCACACGTTCAGCTTCGCGGGGTACCGCGACCCCCGGCACATGGGGTTCAGCGTGCTCCGGGTCATCAACGAGGACCGCGTGACGCCCGGCGACGGCTTCGGGACGCACGGCCACGAGGACATGGAGATCCTGTCCTGGGTGCTCGCGGGCGAGCTCGCCCACCGCGACTCGACGGGCGGCGGCGGGGTGCTCCGCCCGGGCGAGGTGCAGCGGATGACCGCGGGCACGGGGGTCACCCACAGCGAGTTCAACGGCTCGCGGGAGAAGCCGGTCCACTTCCTCCAGATCTGGATCCTGCCGGACCGGCGTGGGCACGAGCCGTCGTACGAGCAGCGGGCGGTCCCCGAGAGCGCGCGCCGCGGGAGGCTCGCCCTGATCGCCTCGCCGGACGGCGCGGACGGCTCGACGACGATCCACCAGGACGCGAAGGTGTTCGCGACGCTCCTCGACGGCTCGGAGCGGCTCGTCCACCCGCTCGCGAACGGCCGGCGTGGTTGGGTCCAGGTCGCGCGCGGCGAGCTCTCGGTGAACGGGCAGATCCTCACCGCCGGCGACGGCGCGGCGATCGAGGGGGAGCCCACGATGGAGCTCGTGGGGCGGGGCGCCGCCGCCGAGGCGCTCGTGTTCGACCTGCCGTAGCCGCCACGCTCAGGCCGCGTACCTCCGGGCCATCTGCTCGAGCGGCACCGGGCGCAGGTGGCTCGCCTGCCCCGCGGCGCCGAACAGGACGAACCGCTCGGCGCAGATCCCGCGGGCCGCGGCGGTCGCCTCGAGGAGGAACTTCCGGACGTCGAGCTCCCCGCGCTCGCGGGCGAGGGAGCGGCGCAGCGCGCCGGTCATCGCGAGCCGGAGGTCCGTGTCGATGTTGACCTTTCGGACGCCGTTCCTGATCCCCTCCCGGATCTCCTCGAGGGGCACCCCGTACGTCTCCTCGATCTCGCCGCCGTGCTCGCGCACCACCGCGAGCCACTCCTGCGGCACCGAGCTCGAGCCGTGCATCACGAGGTGGGTCTCGGGCGTCCGGGCGTGGATGCGGGCGATGCGCGCGACGTCGAGGACGTCGCCGGTCGGCCGACGCGAGAACTTGTAGGCGCCGTGCGACGTGCCGATGGCGATGGCGAGGGCGTCCACGCCGGTGCGCGCGACGAAGTCCGCGGCCTGGTCCGGGTCGGTGAGGAGCATCTCCCGCGTGAGCGTGCCCCGCGCGCCGATGCCGTCCTCCTCCGCGGCGGTCCCGGTCTCGAGCGAGCCGATGCAGCCGAGCTCACCCTCCACCGACACCCCCACCGCGTGGGCCATCTCGACGACGCGCTGGGTGACCTCCACGTTGTAGGCCCACGGGGCGGGCGTCTTCCCGTCGCGGAGGAGCGAGCCGTCCATCATCACCGACGTGAAGCCGGAGCGGATCGCCGCGACGCACGCGGCCGGCGAGGCGCCGTGGTCGAGGTGCGCCACGATCGGGGTGGCCGGGTACGCCTCCACCGCGGCGTGGAGCAGGTGGCGGAGGAACGGCTCCCCCGCGTACCGCCTCGCTCCGGCCGACGCCTGGAGGATGACCGGGCTGTCGGTCTCCTCCGCCGCCTGCAGGATCGCGTGGATCTGCTCCATGTTGTTCACGTTGAAGGCGGGGACGGCGTAGCCGTGCTCCGCCGCGTGATCGAGAAGCTGCCTCGCAGAGACGAGCGCCATGTGACCTCCGTGTCGTTCGCGCGGCGCGGGCCGCTACGCCGCCCGCCGCTTGCGGTCCATGAGCTGGAGGATCATCGGGGTGAGGATGATCTGCATCGCGACCGCCATCTTCCCGCCCGGCACGACGATGCTGTTCGCGCGCGACATGAACGCGTCGTGCAGCATGGTGAGCAGGTAGGGGAAGTCGATGCCCCGCGGGTCGCGGAAGCGGATCACGACGAAGCTCTCGTCGGCGGTGGGGATGTCGCGCGCGACGAAGGGGTTCGAGGTGTCCACCGTGGGGACGCGCTGGAAGTTGAGGTGCGTCCGCGAGAACTGCGGGCAGATGTAGTTCACGTAGTCCGGCATGCGGCGCAGGATCGTGTCGACCACCGCCTCGGTGGAGTAGCCGCGCGCGGCCTTGTCACGGTGGATCTTCTGGATCCACTCGAGGTTCACGATCGGGACGACGCCGACGAGGAGGTCCGCGTGGCGCGCGACGTCCACGCGCTCGGTGACGACGCCGCCGTGCAGCCCCTCGTAGAAGAGGAGGTCGGTGTCCCGCGGCACGTCCGACCACGGCGTGAAGGTCCCCGGCGCCTGCTGGTGCGGCGCCGCCTCCGCCTCGTCGTGGAGGTACTTCCGCAGGCGCCCGCCACCCGTCTCGCCGTAGACGCGGAAGAGGGCCTCGAGCTCCTCGAACAGGTTCGCCTCGGGCCCGAAGTGGCTGAAGTGGGGGTTCCCGAGGCGCGCCGCCTCGATCATGGCGGCCCGCATCTGCGGGCGGTCGAAGCGGTGGAACGCGTCACCCTCGGCCATCACGGCGCGGATCGACTCGCGCCGGAAGATCTGGTCGAAGGTGCGCATCACCGACGTCGTGCCCGCGCCGGACGAGCCCGTCACCGCGATCACCGGATGTCTCACCGACATGGCTCCTCCTCGGACGGCAGCGGCTGCGGCGTGCCCCGCATCGCGAACAGCGACCGCGGGTTGAAGAGCGGGTCCCGGAACGGCTCGCCGTTGGCGTCGTGCTCGCCGTGGTAGCGCACGAGCCGCTCGACCTCCGCCCGTGAGCCGAGCACCACCGGCACGCGCTGGTGGAGCTGCGAGGGCAGGACGTCGAGGATGCGCTGGCGCCCGGTCGAGGCGACCCCGCCCGCCTGCTCGACGAGGAACGCCATCGGGCTCGCCTCGTACAGGAGGCGCAGCCGCCCGGCCTGCGCGGTCCGTCTCCCGTCCCGCGGGTACAGGAACACGCCCCCGCGCACGAGGATGCGGTGGACCTCCGCGACGAGCGAGGCGACCCAGCGCATGTTGAAGTCCTCCCCGCGGGGGCCGGCGGACCCGGCGATGCACTCGTCGACGTAGCGCCGGACCGGCGGCTCCCAGAACCGCGCGTTCGACGCGTTCACCGCGAACTCCCGGGCGACCTCGGGGATGCGGAGGTCGGGGTGCGTGAGGACGAAGCCGCCCCGGCGCTGGTCGAGGGTGAAGCCCTGCACGCCGTGCCCGACGGAGAGGACGAGCAGGGTGGCCGGGCCGTAGAGGGCGTACCCCGCGCAGATCTGCTCGCGCCCCGGGCGGAGGAAGTCCTCGCGCGCCGGTCGGGCGGCCGGATCGCGGCGGCGCACGACCGAGAAGATCGATCCCACCGTGACGTTCACGTCGAGGTTGGAGGAGCCGTCGAGCGGGTCGAAGGCCACGAGGTGGCGCGCCCCGCGGTCCTCGCCGGCGAACGAGCGCGGCTCGGGCTCCTCCTCGGAGACGATCGCGGCGGCGTGACCGCTCCGCTCGCACGCGCTCGCCAGGAGCTCGTTCGCGACGAGGTCGAGCTTCTTGTGCCGCTCGCCCTGGGAGTTGGAGGTCCCGGCGTCGCCCAGCCGCCCGCGGAGCCCTGCGTCGGCGACCGCCGCGGCGATGGCCTCGAAGGCGGGGGCGACGTCGACGAGGAGCGAGACGAGGGCGCGCTCGACGTCGGGGGTGCGGCGGGCTTCCTGCTCGAGGAAGGCTTCGAGCGTGGGGATCATGGGCGGGCCTCCTCGCGCGCGAAGACGCGGCTCCTGCGGAAGTCCTCCGCCTCGAGCGTGACGAGCCGCTCCCGGGAGAGCGGCTCCCCGCGCGCCTCGAAGAGGCGGCTCGCCTGGCGCAGCCGGGCGCGGTCGAGCGCGTTCCGCACCGAGCGCGCGTTCGCGAAGCGGGGCTGGGTCATGCGGCGGGTCACGTACTCGTCGAGCGCCGTGCGCGCGGGCGCGTCGAGCCGGTAGTGCAGGGTCTCGAGCATCCGGTCGGCGATGGCGAGCAGCTCCGGGTGCGTGTAGTCGGGGAACTCGACGTGGTGCGAGACCCGCGACGACATCCCGGGGTTGCACTGGAAGAAGCGCTCCATGCGATCGCCGTAGCCGGCCAGGATCACGACCACGTCGTCGCGCTGCGCCTCCATCGCCTGGAGCAGGATCTCGATCGACTCCTGCCCGTAGTCGCGGTCGTTCTCGGGCCGGTAGAGGTGGTACGCCTCGTCGATGAAGAGGACCCCGCCCGTGGCGCGCTTGATGGCCTCCTTCGTCTTCGGCGCGGTGTGCCCCACGTACTGGCCGACGAGGTCGTCGCGCGTGACCGCCACGACGTGCCCCTTCCGGACGTAGCCGAGCCGGTGGAGGATCTCGGCGATCCTGAACGCCACGGTGGTCTTGCCGGTGCCGGGGTTCCCGGTGAACGACATGTGCAGGCCGGGCGTGCCCGCCTGGATGCCGAGCTGCCGGCGCGCGCGCTCGACGAGCAGCAGCGCGGCGATCTCGCGGATGCGGGTCTTCACCGGCGCCAGCCCGACGAGGTCCCGGTCGAGCCGCTCCAGCACCTCGCCCACGCTGGACTGCGCGTACAGCGCCTCGAGGCTCACGCGCTCCGCGGCCATGGCTGCTCCCCTCCGGCGCGGCGCAGGAGCTCGTAGCGGATCGAGCGGCCCGGCCCGTCCTGGCGCGAGAGCTCGAACCCGGGCTCCTCGGCGGGGCGGGCGACGATGAAGGACAGGCGCACCGTCTCCCAGCCGCCGGTGGAGTCGAAGGCGTTCACCTTGACGTGGTCGCCCGGGAACGCGGCGCGGCAGGCGCGGACCTCGTGCAGGACGCCGGCCGGGTCCCGCAGGTCGAACATCGGCGGCCCCCACATCTCCCAGTAGACGTCGCGGGGGTGCGGGTCGGCGGTGTGCTCCACCGAGAGGGCCCAGCCGCGCGAGAGCGCGTGCTCCACCTGGGCGGCGATCTGCTCGTCGGTGAGCTCGGGCAGGAACGAGAACGTGCCTTGCGTGATGCGCATGACGGCTCCTCTCCTCAGGCGGCGGTGGGGGTGGCGATCGCGTCCACGGTGTCGGTGGACGCGTAGTCGAACGTGACGTCCTTCCAGATCTCGAGCGCGGCCGCGAGCGGCGTGCAGCTGCGGGCCGCCGCGGCGAGGATCTCCGGGCCCTCGGCGAGGAGCTCGCGCCCCTCGTTTCGCGCGAGCACCATCGCCTCGAGGGCGACGCGGTTCGCCGTGGCGCCCGCCTGGATGCCCATCGGGTGCCCGAAGGTCCCCCCGCCGAACTGGAGCACCACGTCCTCGCCGAAGGTGTCGAGGAGCTGGTGCATCTGGCCCGCGTGGATGCCGCCCGAGGCGACCGGCATCACCTTGCGCAGCCCCGCCCAGTCCTGGTCGAAGAAGAGGCCGTGCCGGAGGTCGCGCGCGGTGAAGGCCTCGCGCAGCACGTCGTACACGCCGCGGACGACGGCCGGGTCGCCCTCGAGCTTGCCGACCACGGTGCCGGCGTGCAGGTGGTCCACCCCCGCCATGCGCAGCCACTTCGCGATGACGCGGAAGGCGACGCCGTGGTTCTTCTGGCGCGTGTAGGTCGAGTGCCCGGCGCGGTGCATGTGGAGGATGACGTCGTTCTTGCGGGCCCAGCGCGCCATCGACTGGATGGCGGCGTAGCCGACGACGAGGTCCACCATCACGATCGCGGAGCCGAGCTCCTTCGCGAGCTCGGCGCGCTCGTACATGTCCTCCATGGTGGCGGCGGTGACGTTGAGGTAGTGCCCCTTCACCTCGCCGCTCGCCGCGGACGCCTTGTTCACCGCCTCCATGACGAAGAGGAAGCGGTCGCGCCAGTGCATGAACGGCTGCGAGTTGATGTTCTCGTCGTCCTTCGTGAAGTCGAGGCCGCCCTTCAGCGCCTCGTACACCACCCGGCCGTAGTTCTTGCCGGAGAGGCCGAGCTTCGGCTTCACGGTCGCGCCGAGGAGCGGCCGCCCGAACTTGTCGAGCCGCTCCCGCTCCACCACGATGCCGGTGGGCGGCCCCTGGAAGGTCTTGAGGTACGCGACCGGGATGCGGAGGTCCTCGAGGCGGAGCGCCTGGAGCGGCTTGAAGCCGAAGACGTTCCCGATGATCGAGGCCGCCATGTTGGTGATCGACCCCTCCTCGAAGAGGGAGAGGTCGTAGGCGACGTGGGCGAGGTACTGCTGCGGGGTGCTCGTGCCGGGGCCGGTGCCGGGGACCGGCTCGACCCGGTACGCCTTGCCCCGGTAGGTGTCGCAGTCGGTGAGCCGGTCGGTCCACACCACCGTCCAGGTGGCGGTGGAGGACTCGCCCGCGACGGCCGCTGCGGCCTCCTCGGGATTGACCCCGTCCTGCGGCGTCACGCGGAAGAGCGCGATGACGTCCGTGTCCGCGGGCACGTAGCTCGGGTCCCAGTAGCCCATCTTGCGGTACGGGATCACCCCCGCGCGGGGGCCACCACCGGAGTGCGTCGCCTGGATCTTCACGTTCGGACCTCGCTCGAGCGCCGATGCGCTCCTGTGCGCTGCGTGGAGGCTCCGAACATGCGGTCGGCCAGGTCATCAGGCAATTCACATGTTTTGACCGATACGATAAGTTGTGCTTATGAACCGCCTGAAGGACGTCACGCTCCGCCAGCTGCAGCTCTTCGACAGCGCGTCGCGCACGCTCTCCTTCTCGCGGACCTCCGAGGCGCTGCACCTCACGCAGCCCGCCGTGTCGATGCAGATGAAGCAGCTCGAGGAGCTCGCAGGGCTGCCGCTCTTCGACCGGATCGGGCGCCGCCTCCACCTGACCCAGGCGGGCGAGGAGCTCGCCCGCCACGCCCGCGAGGTGCTCCGCGTCATCGAGCAGGCCGACGAGGCGCTCGCGTCGCTCCGTGGCCTCCAGGGCGGCCGGATCCGGGTCGCGGTGACGAGCACGGCGAAGTACTTCGCGCCGAAGCTCATCGCGCTGTTCGCGAAGCGTCACCCCGAGGTGGTGGTGCGCCTCGTCGTCAACAACCGCGAGGTCGTGATCGGCGCCCTCGCCGCGAACGAGGTGGACCTCGCCATCATGGGCAAGCCGCCCGACTCCCTCGAGACGGTGGCGTCGCAGTTCGCGGAGCACCCCTTCGTGGTGGTGGCCGCTCCGGACCACCCGCTCGCAGGCCGCCGCTCCGTCCCGCTCTCCGCCTTCGAGGCGGAGACCTTCGTCGTGCGCGAGCCCGGCTCCGGGACGCGGGCGGCGATGGAGCGGTTCTTCGCCGGGCACGGGATCGAGGTCCGCGTGGGCATGACCCTCGACAGCAACGAGACCATCAAGCAGGCGGTGATGGCCGGGATGGGGCTCTCCTTCATCTCGCGCCACACCATCGGGCTCGAGCTCTCGGTGGGCGAGCTCGCCGTCGTGCACGCCCCCGGGCTGCCGGTGACGCGCGCGTGGAACCTGGTCCGCCTCGCGGCGAAGCGCCTCTCCCCCGCGGCGCAGGCGTTCGAGGAGTTCGTGCTCGAGGAGGGGAAGGCGTTCCTGAAGAACTGGCCGCGCCACTGACCGTCGCGAGCGGCGGAGCTCGATCGGGGCGAGCTTGACGGAGGGCAAGGCGGGTGCCCACGCTGCGCACAAGGTCGATCACGCCAGCGGAGAGGGGGCCGAGCCGTGGAGGTGCGTCGCTTCGCCGTCGAGTGCCTTCGCCTCGTGACGACCGGGGGCCGCGCCTATCGCGCGTGGATGGCCTTCCTCCTCGGCGCCGTGGCGGTGGGGGTCTGGGGCTACGCGCACCAGGCGCGCACCGGCCTCATCGCCACGTCCATGCGCGACGAGGTGTCCTGGGGGTTCTACATCGGCAACTTCACCTTCCTCGTCGGCGTCGCCGCGGCCGCGGTGATGCTCGTCATCCCCGCCTACGTCTACCACTGGAAGCCCATCAAGGAGGTGGTGGTGCTCGGGGAGCTCCTCGCCATCTCCGCCATCGTGATGTGCCTCCTCTTCATCTTCGCCGACATGGGCCGCCCGGATCGGTTCCTCCACCTGGCCCCGCTCCTCGGCACGCCCAACTGGCCGCGCTCGCTGCTCACCTGGGACGCGCTCGTCCTGAACCTCTACCTCGCGCTGAACGTCGTCGTGGTGCTGCACGTCCTCCAGCGGGCATTCCACGGCCGCGAGCCCGACAAGCGGTTCTTCGTGCCGCTCGTGCTCCTCTCGATCCCCCTCGCCATCGGGATCCACACCGTCACCGCCTTCCTCTTCAGCGGCATGGTGGCGCGGCCGTACTGGAACGCCTCCATCCTCGCCCCGCGCTTCCTCGCCTCGGCGTTCGCGTCGGGGCCGGCGGTCATGATCGTGCTGTTCCAGATCCTCCGCCGCACCATCGCCTTCCCGATCAAGGACGAGGCGCTCTGGAAGATCGCGGAGCTGATGGCCTACGCGATGTTCGTGAACCTGTTCCTGCTCGGCGCCGAGCTCTTCGAGCAGTACTACTCCGCCACCGCGCACCTGCGCTTCACGCAGCACGTCTGGACCGGCCTCGGCCCGCATCGTGCGCTCGTGCCGTTCGCCTGGACCGGGCTCGCCTGCAGCCTGGTCGCGTTCCTCGTCCTGCTCGTGCCGCGGACGCGCCGCCGCTTCGCGACCCTGAACGCCGGGTGCGTGCTGATCTGGATCGGCGTGTATATCGAGAAGGGCTTCCTCCTCGTCATCGGCGGGCTCACCCCGGACACGCTCGGCGTCGTCTACGCGTACCGCCCGAGCTCGACCGAGCTGGCCATCGCCATGGGCATCTTCGGGATCGGGTTCCTCCTGTTCACCGCCCTCGTGAAGGTGGCCGTCCCCATCCTCTACGGGACGTTCCGGGCGGAGACGGTGACGCCCGGCGCCGTGACGGTGACGGCGGCGTAGTGCCGGGCGCGGGGCCCCGCGCGGGCTGAAACCGGACCGCCGGGTGCGCATCCATCTCTGCGGAGGCGAGATGCGCGAGACCCAGTACCTGATCGTCGGCGGCGGGATGACGGGGCACGCGGCGGCGGCCGCGCTGCGCGAGGCGGACCCGGAGGGCTCGATCGCCATCCTCGGCGCGGAGCCCGACCGGCCCTACGCCCGCCCGCCGCTCTCGAAGGGGCTCTGGCTCGGGAAGCCGGAGGAGAGCGTCTGGCTGCCGTCGGTTCCCCACGTGGAGCTGCGCACGGGGAGGCGGGCCGTCTCGCTCGACCCGGCGGCGCGCGAGCTCCGGGACGACGAGGGGGAGGTGCACCGGTACCGGAAGCTCCTGCTCGCGACGGGTGGCACGCCGCGCCGCCTGCCGTCCGGCGGGGCGAGCGACCGCGTCGTGTACCTCCGGACGCTCTCCGACTACCGGCGGCTGCGCGCGGCGCCGGGCCGGCGCGCCGTCGTCATCGGCGGCGGGTTCGTCGGCTCCGAGATCGCCGCGGCGCTCGCGGCGGCGGGGCGCGAGGTCACGATGGTCTTCCCGGACCCGGCGATCGGCGCGCGCACCTATCCGCCCGAGCTCGCCGCGTTCCTGACCCGGTACTTCCGGGAGAAGGGCGTGCGCGTGCTGACCGGCGAGACCGTCTCGGCGGTGGAGCCGCGCGGCGACGCGACGGTCGTGCGCACCGGCGCCGGCGAGGAGCTCGTCGCCGACGTCGTGGTCGCGGGCCTCGGCATCCGGCCGGAGACGGCGCTCGCGGAGGCGGCGGGGCTCCGCTGCTCGGACGGGATCGACGTCGACGCGTTCCTGGAGACGAGCGCGCCCGGGATCTTCGCGGCGGGAGACGTGGCGCGGTTCCCCTGCGCGCCGCTCGGCGAGACCCTCCGCGTCGAGCACGAGGACGCGGCGCTGACGATGGGCCGCGCGGCCGCGCGCAACATGGCGGGCGCCCGGGAACCGTACGAGCACCTGCCGTTCTTCTACTCGGACGTCTTCGACCTCGGGTACGAGGCGGTCGGCATCCTCGACGCCCGGCTGGAGACGGTCGCGACGTGGCAGACGCCGTTCCGGGAGGGCGTCGTGTACTACCTCGACCCCGCCGGCCGGGTCCGGGGCGTCCTGCTCTGGGGGACGTTCGGCAAGGTGGACGCCGCCCGGGCGCTCGTCACCGGCCGGACGCCGGTCGCGCGCTCGGCGCTCGCGGGCGCCATCGCGTAGCTCGTCGCGCCCTAACGGGTTACAACCGCGGCCCGTGGCCGACGCCGCCCAGGACCTGACCCGCTGGATCCCGCGCCTGCTCGCGGCGTGGCGCGCGACCGCCCGCGGCCGGCGCCCGCCGGCTCCTCCTCCCCGCGCGCGCAGGCACGGCGGGGCGCACGGCCGCTTCCAGGATCGCGGCGCGCCCCGGGCGTCCCCGCCGCCGCCGGACCTCCTCGCGCCCGACGAGCTGCGCGAGGTCGGCGCCGCCGTGGAGCGGCTGTCGCGCGGCCTCACCCGCGAGCGCGAGCTCGCCGGCGCGCGCTACCTCGACGAGGAGCGGCTCCTCGGCGCCTACCTCCTGTTCTACTGGCCGGTGTCGTACCTCCAGGCGCGGGCCACGATCTCCGAGCTCCCGCGGCGCCCGCGCGCCGTGCTCGACCTCGGGAGCGGACCGGGCCCGATGGCGTTCGCCGCCCTCGACGCCGGCGCGTCGGAGGTGGTGGCCGCGGATCGCTCCGCGCGCGCGCTCGCCACCGCCCGCGCGCTCGCCGCCGACGCGGGCGAGCCGCTCGCGACGCGCGAGTGGAACCCGTCCCGCGCGCATCCGCTCTCGGAGCTCGCGCAGGGGCGTCGCTTCGACCTCGTCACCGTCGGCCACGTCCTGAACGAGCTGTTCCCCGGCCCGGACGCGGACGCGCGGCGGGCCGGCCTCCTCGAGGAGGCCGCGTCGCTCCTCGCGCCCGGGGGCTCCCTCCTCGTCGTCGAGCCCGCGCTGCGCGACACCTCGCGCGCGCTCCTCCGCGTGCGCGACCTCCTCGTCGCGCGGGGCTTCGCGGTCCGGGCGCCGTGCCTGTTCCGCGGCGCGTGCCCGGCGCTCGCCCGCGAGACGGACTGGTGCCACGCCGAGCGCGCCATCGAGCCGCCGCCGCTCGTCGCCCAGCTCGGGAAGGCCGCGGGCCTCCGCAAGGAGGCGGTGAAGATGAGCTACCTCGTCCTCGCGCCGAAGGGCGAGGCGTGGCCGGAGCCGCCGCCCGGGCGCGTGTTCCGCATCGTGTCCGAGCCGCTCGCGTCGAAGGGGCGCCTCCGCTACATGGGCTGCGGCCCGGAGGGGCGCGTCGGGCTCTCGCTGCAGGAGAAGCACGTCGGCGACGGGAACCGCCGGTTCGCCTCGCTCCTGCGCGGCGACGTCGTCGAGATCACCGGGGCCGAGCCGCGCGGCGACGGGGTCGCGCTCGGCGAGGCGTCCACCGTGCGGGTCGTCGCGGCGGCGGGCCGGCCGGTGCCGCCCGGCGGCTCGAGCCCTTGACGGTGGACGGGGGCGCTCCGGTCCGCCTCAGGTCGCCGCGGCCCGCCGCGACGACCGGAACAGCTCGGACATGACCTCCTCGAGCGGTGGATCCTCCACCGTGAGGTCCGCGACCGGGAGCGCGCCGAGGATCCGCGCGACCGCTCCCGAGACCTCCTCCGCCGAGACCTGGATCGTCGCCTGCCCGGGCTCGGCCGCGACGACCTGGCCGAACCTCGCGAGCTCCTGCGCGGAGGGGGCGGCGCCGTTCGCGAACCGCACCACGATCCGCTTGTCCGGGCGGACCTTGTGCGAGAGCGCGCGGAGGTCCCCGTCGTAGATGAGCTGGCCGCGGTCGATGACGATGACGCGCGGGCAGAGCTGGACGACGTCCTCCATGTAGTGGCTCGTGAGGACCACCGTCGCGCCGAAGCGCTCGTTGTAGGACCGGACGAACCCCCGCACGGTCGCCTGCATCGAGACGTCGAGGCCGATGGTGGGCTCGTCGAGGAACAGGACGCGCGGCCGGTGCAGCAGCGCCGCGGCGAGCTCGCACTTCATCCGCTCGCCGAGGGAGAGCTGCCGCGTCGGCTTGTTCACGAGGTCCCCGAGCTCGAGCAGCCGCACGAGCTCCTCGAGCGTCTCCGCGAACTCGCGCCGGGGGATCTCGTAGATCGCCCGGTTCATCGCGAAGGTCTCGGCGGGCGGCAGATCCCAGAGGAGCTGCTGCTTCTGCCCCATGACGAGCGTGATCTTCTTGAGGAACTCCGCCTCGCGCCGGCGCGGGACGTGGCCCGCGACGGTGACCTCGCCGCCGGTCGGGTGGAGGAGCCCCGACAGCATCTTGAGCGTGGTCGTCTTCCCGGCGCCGTTCGGGCCGAGGAAGCCGACGCGCTCTCCTTCACCCACCGAGAACTGGATCCCGTCCACCGCCCGCACGGTGTCGTACCGCCGGCGGAACACCGACCGCAGCGCCGCGGCGAGCCCCGGCGGTCGCCGGTGGACGAGGTAGTGCTTCGTGAGGCCGCGGACGTCGATCACCGCGCGATCTTAGTACGGCCGGCCCGCCCTGCACGGGGCGACCCGGGGCGTCCGCGCGGGCGCTACCATGTCGCATGGCCCAGAAGAAGCGACCCGTCACCAAGAGCGGCCGTCCGCGCGCCCGCAAGGGCGTGAAGCTCGAGCCCACCCAGCTCGCCCCGGGGCAGCTCGCGATCGTCGAGCGCAGCGCCGAGCTCGACGCGCTCGCGCGGCAGGTGGAGGCGGACGGCGGCGCCGTGCTCGCGGCCTACCGCGAGCCGCTCGGCGGGCACCCGCTGCTCTTCGTCGCGCTGCCGGTCGAGAAGGTGGACCGGACGCCCTTCCAGCGGGACGTCTCGGACGCGCACGTCCGCAAGCTCACGGTCGCGATGGACAAGACCAAGCGGTACCTCGACCCCATCGTCGCGATCCGGGAGGGCGAGGGGTACCTCACCCCGAACGGCGGGCACCGGCTGACCGCGCTGAAGGAGCTCGGCGCGAAGAGCGTCCTCGCGCTGCTCGTCCCGGAGCGCGCGGTCGCCTACCAGATCCTCGCGCTCAACATCGAGAAGGCCCACAACCTCCGGGAGAAGGCGCTCGAGGTGGTGCGCATGTACCGCGACCTCGCCGGCTCGCTCGACCCGAAGGAGCCGGAGATGGCGCTCGAGTTCGAGGAGGCGGCGCTCGTGACGCTCGGCTTCGCCTACGAGCAGCGGGCGCGCCTGTCGGGCGGCGCGTACGCGCCGATCCTGCGCAAGGTGGACGCGCTCCTCGACGAGCGGCTCTCGAAGGCGCTCGTCGAGCGGGAGCGGAGGGCGGGCGTGGTGCTCGCCTTCGACGACGCGGTGACCGAGGCGGCCGCGCGCCTCAAGGAGCGTGGGTTCGACTCGCCGTACCTCAAGGCGTTCGTCGTCGCGCGGGTGAACCCGCTGCGCTTCATGAAGGGCGCGGCGCCGCCGTTCGACGCGCTCTTCGAGCAGATGACGAAGCGGGCCCGCGGCATGGACCCCTCGAAGGTCCGCGGGGAGGACGTCGCGCGGAGCGGCGGCGCGCCCGAGCCGGAGTGATCAGCGCGAGCGCGCGGCCTTCGACTCGGACCGGCCGAGGACGAGCCGCCTCTCGAGCTCGCCGCCGATCGTCGCGAGCGTCGCCTCGTCGACGTGGCCCTCCGCGTAGGGGAAGAGCTCGCGCTCCTCCCAGCGGACGTGGCGCTCGAGCAGCTCCGCGAACGCGCCGAGGTGCGACCTCAGAATCCGCGGGCCGGGCGCTGCGCGAGAGCTCGAGGAGCCGCGTCAGCTCCGCGTGCTCGGCCTGCAGCCGGACCATGTCGTCGGGCTGGATGAGCCGGCCGAGCAGGTCCTCCTCGGCGCGCGCGTGCGTCCGGAGGACGTTCTCCTCGAACCGGCGTGCGAGCGCGAGCAGCCCGGGCAGGTCCTTGGGCGCGCCGGCGGACTCGGCGTGCCCGGCGAGCCCCATCTTCAGCTGGAACGCCACGAGGAGCGCCTGGTGGTGTTCGCTCGAGAGCGGCTTGAGCTCGCGGGAGCGCTTCATGCCTCGATGCTCGTCCGGGTAGGGGGGGCGGCGCAAGGGCCTCGCGCGACGCGCCCGCCCGCCGGGGGTCGGCCACGCGAGGCTTGACGCCTTGCGCCATGACCAATAGATGGGTCCCTCGGGCAGCGACCGATTCCCGAATCAGGGAGCGACCCATGGGCATGAATGGTTCAGTTCCGGCGGGTCGCCGCGCGGCGGTGGTCGCGGGCGTCCGCACCCCCTTCGTCAAGGCGGGGACCGACTTCAACGACCTGTCGGCGGTGGAGCTCGGCGCGCTCGTCGTGAACGAGCTCCTCGTCCGCAGCGGGATCCCTCCGAAGGAGTTCGACTCGGTCGTCTTCGGGCAGGTCATCCCGTCCTCCACCGTCACGCTCGTCGGGCGGGAGATGGTGCTGCGCAGCCAGCTCCCCCGGAGCGTGCAGGCGCACACCGTCGCGCGCGCCTGCGCGACCTCCATCCAGACCACGACCGACGCCGCCGACCAGATCCGGCTCGGCCACTCCGACTGCGCGATCTCCGGCGGCGCCGAGTCCGTCTCGGACGCGCCGATCTTCGCGTCCCGCCAGCTCGCCCAGACGCTCGTGGAGGTCTCGCGCGCGAAGAGCCTCGGCGATCGGGTGAGGCTCCTGTCGCGGCTCCGCCCGAGGGACTTCACCCCCGTGCCTCCCGCGCTGAAGGAGCCGACGACCGGGCTCACCATGGGCGAGAGCGCCGAGCAGATGGCGCAGAAGAACGGGATCTCCCGCGCCGCCCAGGACGAGCTCGCCTGGCAGAGCCACGCGCGCGCCGCCGCGGCGTGGGACGCGGGCAAGTTCGACGCCGAGGTCATGCACGTCCCCGTCCCGCCCCGGTACGACCGGGTCTCCGCGCGCGACAACATCGTGCGCAAGGACACGACGGTGGACGCGCTCGCGCGGCTCCGCCCGGTGTTCGATCGCCGCTACGGCACGGTCACCGCCGGGAACGCCTCTCCCCTGACCGACGGCGCCGCCGCGCTCGTCGTGATGAGCGAGGAGAAGGCGAAGGCGCTCGGGCTCACGCCGCTCGGGTACGTGAAGGCGTACGCGTACGCCGCGCTCGACCCGCGCGATCAGCTGCTGCAGGGGCCGGCCTACGCCGCCCCGATCGCGCTCGACCGGGCGGGGCTCAGGCTCTCCGACATGGACCTCGTGGACATGCACGAGGCGTTCGCGGCGCAGGTGCTCTCCAACCTCCAGGCGTTCGCGTCGAGGACCTTCGCCGAGAAGGAGCTCGGGCGCTCCGAGCCGCTCGGCGAGGTGGATCCCGCGAAGCTGAACGTGAACGGCGGCTCGATCGCCCTCGGGCACCCGTTCGCCGCGACCGGCGCGCGGATGATCCTGCAGACGCTCCGCGAGCTCGGGCGCCGCAAGGGGCAGCACGCGCTCCTGACCGTCTGCGCGGCCGGCGCGCTCGGCGCGGCGCTCGTCCTGGAGCGCGAGTGATGGAGGGCACCGGGGGCGCCATGAGCGAGGGGACGACCATGAGGACCGCAGACGCGATCGCGGCCGCGCCGCGCTTCTTCCGGGTGGAGACCGCCGGCGGGGTGGCGACCCTGCTCATCGACGATCCCGGGGAGCGGGTGAACACCATCCACCCCGAGCTGATGCTCGAGTTCGTCACGCTCCTCGACCGGCTCGAGAAGGACCCCGCCGTGAAGGCGCTCGTCCTCGGGAGCGGGAAGCCGGACGGCTTCGTCGCGGGCGCGAAGATCGAGCTCATGCAGGCGGTGCGCGACGCGGCCGCGGCGGAGAAGCTCGCCCGCGACGGGCAGGCCGTGTTCGACCGGGTCGAGCGGTTCCCGAAGCCGATCGTCGCCGCGATCCACGGGGCCGCCCTCGGCGGCGGGTGCGAGTGGGCGCTCGCGTGCCGGTACCGGGTCGCGACCGCCGACCCGCGGACCCAGATCGGCCTGCCGGAGGTGCAGCTCGGGCTCCTCCCCGGCGGCGGCGGCACGCAGCGCCTCCCGCGGCTCGTGGGGATCCGCGCCGCGCTCGACGTGATCCTCGCGGGCAAGAGCCTCAAGGCGCGGAAGGCCGCCAAGATCGGCCTCGTGGACGAGGTCGTGCCGGCCGCCATGCTCCTGCCGATCGCCCGGGCGCGGGCCCTCGAGCTGGCGGGCGGGAAGCTGCGCGGGGCGCCGCGGCGCCCGGAGGGGACGGTGGAGCGCGTGACCGCCTTCGCGCTCGAGGAGAACTTCCTCGGCCGGGAGGTCGTCTTCCGCCAGGCGCGGAAGCTGACGCTCGCGAAGACGAAGGGGCACTACCCGGCCCCGCTCCGCGCCCTCGACGCGGTCGAGTACGGGATGAAGCACGGGGTGGCGCGCGGGCTCGAGCGCGAGGCGCGGCTCTTCGGCGAGCTCGCGGTGTCTCCGGTCGCGCGCCGGCTCATGGAGATCTTCTTCGCCACGACCGCGCTCAAGAAGGACAACGGCACGGGTGATCCCTCGGTCGCGCCGCGACCGGTCGCGAAGGTGGGCGTCCTCGGCGGCGGGCTCATGGGCAGCGGCATCTCCTACGTCACCGTGAACGCCGGGATCCCGGTGCGCCTGCGGGACAAGGACGACGCCGCGGCCGCGCGCGCGTACGGGGCGGTCCGCGGGATCCTCGACGAGCGGGTGAAGCGGCGCTCCATCGACCGGCTCGAGCGCGGCGAGAAGATGCGCCTCTTCACCGCGACGACGGACTGGTCGGGCTTCGCCGACGTGGACGTGGTCGTGGAGGCCGTCTTCGAGGACCTCGCGCTGAAGCAGGAGATGGTGCGGGCCTTCGAGGCCGTGAACGGGCACGGGATCTTCGCGTCCAACACGTCCTCGATCCCGATCGGGAAGATCGCGGAGGCGTCGAAGCGGCCGGAGGCGGTGCTCGGGATGCACTACTTCTCGCCGGTCCAGAAGATGCCGCTCCTCGAGGTCGTCGTGACGGGCAAGACCTCGAAGGAGGCGACCGCGACCGCGGTCGCGCTCGGGAAGCGCCAGGGCAAGACGGTGATCGTCGTCCGCGACGGGCCGGGGTTCTACACGAGCCGGATCCTCGCGCCGTACATGAACGAGGCCGCGCAGCTCCTCGTGGAGGGCGCCGCCGTCGACGCGCTCGACCGCGCGATCGTCGCGTTCGGGTTCCCGGTCGGGCCGATCACGCTCCTCGACGAGGTCGGCATCGACGTCGGCGAGAAGGTCGGGAAGATCCTGCACGGCGCGTTCGGCGCGCGGATGGCGCCGCCCGAGGCGCTGCACGAGGTCGTCGCGGCCGGGCGCCTCGGCCGCAAGAACGGCAAGGGCTTCTACACCTACGGCGGGAAGGAGAAGGGCGTCGACCCGACCGTCTACGACCTCCTGCCCGGCGGGAGAGTCGCGCAAGCCGTTCGAGACGCGCGAGCTCCAGGACCGGGTCGTCCTCCAGATGGTGAACGAGGCGATCCGCTGCCTCGGCGAGGGCATCGTCCGCAGCCCGCGCGACGGGGACGTCGGCGCGGTGTTCGGGCTCGGGTTCCCGCCGTTCCTCGGCGGGCCGTTCCGCTGGGCGGACTCGGTCGGCCCGAAGGCGCTCCTCGAGCGCGTCGAGGCGCTCCGGGCACGGCACGGCGAGCGGTTCGAGCCGGCGCCGCTGCTCGTCGAGCACGGGCGGGCGGACCGGCCGTTTCACTCGTAGCGATCCCGGCTCGGCAACTTGTCCTAAATCAAGTTCGGCAACCGCAACGCTCCCGTCGGTCAACTTGCTCTAAATCAAGTTTGGCACCGGCACACGCTCCCCGGGCGGCACAGGTCGTTCGCGCCTAATGCGTGGAGACTGTTGCTCTTTATTCAATGATAGGTCATGCGCGGGCGTCAGCGCACGTTTTGCGATGAATCACGTATCGTGAATGTCCCCAAACGCATTCACGCCGGCGAGCCGAAAAAACTACGGAGTCTCCGTACGTTGCCGCCGCCATGGTTCGACGGGCCGCGCAGCGGGATCTCGAAGGATTTGCGCGCCCTCTCCTTTGGCTGATGCTGGCTTACCGCACGCGTTCGGGGCTGCGCGACATTGACACGCCCATGCCTCGTCGCGTTCACTAGGCCCGTTTAGGTAGCCTAGCCGAACTCCCGCCATCCGTTTTGTTGCAGGGTCGAGCTTGGCAGGGTCCGAAGCCAACGTGCAATCGGAGGATTTCACCACATGAGACGGATGAAGAACTACGGCGGCGCGCTGCTCTTCGCCGGCGCGCTCGCGCTGTCGGCCTGCGCGGGGTCCAGCGGCACCGACGGCGTCCCCGGCACGCAACGGCACCGACGGCAGCGACGGGACGAACGGCGTCAACGGCGTCCCTGGCAAGCTGTCCCTCAAGATCGACGGCGTCGCGACCACCACCAGCGGCGGCACGACCACGTCGACGCTGACCTTCACGATCTCGCCGGCGGCCGTCGGTCTGCCCGGGCGGCGTCTGCAACGACGGGCTGACCAACGCGGTCATCGGGCAGAAGACCTTCTACGCCCAGCAGTACAACACCGCGACGAACACCTTCGACACGACGAGGAACTTCAGCTTCGGCTCGATCCACTTCAAGGGCTTCACCGCCGACGGCAACGGCGCGCAGTACACCGCCACGAAGGCGAGCCCGAGCTTCGCCCCCGAGACGTCGACGAGCGCGTACGTCTTCGCGTACGTGACCGGCCTGGCCGCCGCGCCGGCGCCGGCGACTGGCCATTACTACCTGCCCAGCAGCGTCGCGAGCGCGTCCAAGGTGTACGGCACGGTCCCCTACACCTCCACCGCCAACGTGGCCGGCTGCGAGAAGTGCCACGGCGCGCCGTACTCGAAGCACGGTTACCGCCAGGCGCGGGTCGCCGGGGTGCCCGAACTGCCCGACTTCGCGTCCTGCAAGGTCTGCCACACCGACCAGCGGGTCGGCTCGGACCAGGCGTGGTACGTCACCGCCGATGATCCGGCGGCGCTCGCCGCGGACCCCACCCTCTCCAACACCACGCTGAAGGCGAAGTACGCCTACACCGCGAACATCATGAACGACGTGCACAACTCGCACGCGTTCGAGTTCAACTACCCGCAGTCGATGGCGAACTGCGTGACCTGCCACGCGGGCAAGCTCGCCCTGATCCTGACCGACGCGAACTTCAAGCCGACGACCTGCAAGAGCTGCCACCCGGTCACGGGCGTGGGCGGCACCGAGGCGGGCCGCGCGCCTGCGATCGCCAAGATCTGGGCAGACAAGGGCCTCACGGCCACCCACGCGGGCGTCGGCGACCTGTACACGAACACCAGCGCCACGGCCTGCAACGGCTGCCACCAGGCCGGCAGCTTCGCGCCGACGTTCGCCCAGCTCCACGCCGGCTACAACCAGCAGATCTACGCCGCCGGCACCGGGCTGGAGCCCGGCGCGAAGTACTCGGTGGCCCGCAAGGCGCAGGTCGACGGCGCGTCCTTCGACTACGTGTCGTTCGTCGGCACCGTGAACTTCAGCGTGGTCGGCGTCCCGGACAACGCCGTCGTCGTCCCGACGGTGGTCGCCAGCCTCTATGGCTACGACACGAAGGACTTCGTCGTCAGCGGTCACAGCAGCCCCAAGCTCGAGTGCGCCTTCAACCCCACCGGCACGGCCTGCACGGGCAACCTGAGTGTCGCCCCCGGCGCGACCCCGAACACCTGGGTCGCGACGATCAACCTGTCCACGTGGAGCAGCCAGATCACCGCCAAGCAGATCAAGCGGATGGAGGTCGGCGTCCTGCCGTCCATCGGGATCGACCCGACGCTGGCCGTTTCGACCACCTCCAACAAGGCCGCCGTCGTCACCGGCGTGACGCAGACGATCGACGTCAGCAAGACCGCCACTGACGCGCGCATCGCGGCCGCGAGCGTTTACGGCAAGAACATCGTCGACCCGGCGAAGTGCAACGCCTGCCACGACGCGCTCGGCACGACGTTCCATAGCCCGCTCAACGGCAGCGCGGGCACGGTCGGCTGCCGTCTCTGCCACACCGTCAACAGCGGCGGGTCGCACCTCGAGATGCAGTCGCGGTCGATCGACTCCTACGTCCACTCGATCCACGCGATGCAGATGCTCGACGCGAAGAACGTCAACCTGAACGATCCGGTCGCGGCGCTCCGCTACGGGGAGCACGTCGAGGGGAACTTCCCGAACTTCGCCGGGCCGCTGAACTGCGAGTCCTGCCACAACGCTGGCACCTACAACCCGCCTGACCAGACCAGGTCGCTGCCCGGCCTCCTCTCGGCCTCGGCGACCGTCGCGGGCCGCACCGGCCTCGGCGCCTTCGCCGGGGAAATCACCGGTCCGGGCGCCCGCGCCTGCGGCGGCTGCCACCGTGCGTTCGCGATCAACGAGGCCGACGGCCCCAAGCTCGCGGCGTTCGTGGCGCACACGAACACGTTCAGCTCGAACGTCGACCCGACCCTGTCGGTGACGACCACGGCCGCGTACATCGAGGGCGTGCTCGGCGCCGCCCCGGCTGCCCCGCAGGTCGCCGGCGCTCAGGTCGAGCAGTGCACGATCTGCCACGCGACGGCGGGCGCCGACCACCAGACGCTGTTCAACACCTGGAAGAGCGGCCTCTAGTCGGCATCGGTGAGGTGGGCTCCGGCCCACCTCACCGTTCCGGCAGTCGACAGCTCGAGTAGAGGGTGAGGCGAGCAGGTTCTGCTCGCCTCATCTCACCAGAAAAAGGGATGGTCTTCGGACTCGCCATGCATCCTCGCGCGCTCATTCCGGCCTCGCTGGTCGTCCTCGGTCTCGGTGGTCTCGCCTGCGGCAACGCCCGCCAGGTGAGCGACATGGGTGGGCAGGTCGCCACGGCCTGCACCACCTGCCACGGCGGCGAGGACAACCAGACCGGCGCGCCGCCGCGCGACGTCTCCAGTCGCTCCGATCCGTCACTCGCCTCGGTCGGCGCCCACACGGCGCACGTCCAGGCCGGCGCGCTCGCGGGCGCGTTCGACTGCGACGCGTGCCACGTGAAGCCTACGGAGGTGACCTCGCCCGGCCACGCCGACGGGACGACGCAGATCACCTTCGGCACCCTGGCGACCGCGAACGGGACGCTCGCGCCGCGTTACGACGCGCGGACGACCGGCTGCGCCACCACCTACTGCCACGGCAACTTCCCTGCGGGGAACGCGTGGAACGCGCCGGTCTGGACGGCGGGCTCGTCCCAGGCGGCCTGCGGCACGTGCCACGGCAACCCGCTCGCCACCCCGAGCGCGCTCCCCCGCAGCGCCCACGCGCCGCTCGCGGCCGGCTCGACCAACGCGACCTGCAAGGTCTGCCACGCGGCGACCGTGAAGGCCGACGGCACCGTCGACGTCGCCGGCGGGAAGCACGTCAACGGAAGCGTCGACGTCGATCCCGAAGCGGTCCACCCGTTCGGCTGGCTCGATCCCTCGAGCCCGAACTTCCACAGGGATCCGGCCAGCCCGGCCTGCTTCCGCTGCCACACGCTCGACGCGCCCGCCCAGGTCACGACGATCGTGTGCAACGGCTGCCACGGCTACGTCGCCCTGCACCTCCGGCTCTTTCCGTAACTCGACTCCCCTCGGCGGGACCCGCGGCGACGCGGCGCGAAGCGCGGCTCCGGACCGACTCGTCAGGAAGGGCTCCCACGATGGCGTACCTCGCGGGGGCTGCTCACCCGCACACCCGCATCAGGGGGCGGATCCTTCGAGGTCCGCCCTTTTTTTTTCGGATATCGTACGTTCGGTCGCTTTGAAGCGGATCGCTGCGGGGGAAGGGGACAACCAGATGCACCTCTCGAGACGAATCGTGATCGCGGCGCTGGCGTTCCTCGCCGCGGGAGCGGCGCAGGCCGCCACGGTCGAGGCCTCGTCGACGACGCTCCTCAACACCGCGCAGCAGACGCGCGGCGGGCTCCCCGGCCAGCGGCCCGACCTCGTGACCGTCGCCCCCGCGTTCGAGATCCTCACCGTCTCCGCGCGACAGCTCGAGAACCCGCTCGCGGACGACCTGCAGATCTCCGTCTCGACCTGGGGCTCGTACGAGCTCGGCGATCGGCGCTGGGACGTCGGCACCGCCTCGAGGCTGAACGGCGACGTCGTCACCGGGAACGTGTCGGGGCGGCTCATCGATCGGCACCTGACCCTCCGGCTCGGCCGCGAGCACGTCATGACCGGCGTCTCGCGCATGATGCAGATCGACGGCGGCGAGGCGATCGCGCTCTTGCCGGGCGGCTTCCGGCTGTCCGGCTACGCCGGCGTCCCCGTGTCGCAGCGCTTCTCGACGCGCGACGGGATCCGCAGCTGGAACGCGGTCGGCGGCGATCTCGCCTACGGCGGCCGCCTCGGGTGGTCGTACGCGATCCCCGGCATCGCCGGGCGCGGGCTCGACGTCGGCGCCTCGGCGAACGTGGTCGAGGACAACGGCGATCCCGTGCGCCAGGAGGTCGGGGCGGACTTCCGGCTGCGGCCCGTCGCGAAGGTCACGGTGGTGGGGCTCGGCGCCTACAGCGTGTACGACGAGCGCTTCTCCGAGGGCTCCCTCCGGCTCGGGTACGACTTCAGCCGCCTGCTCCACGTCGACGTGGACTGGCGCTTCCTCGCGCCGGATCTGTTCCTCGCGCGCAACTCCATCCTGTCGGTGTTCTCGGCGGAGGAGCGCAACGAGTTCGGCGCGGGCGCGACCTACGCCCTCGGCAAGAGCATCAACCTCGGCGCCACCTACCACCTGCAGGTGGAGCCGGGCCGGACGGCGTCCGCCTCGAACAACCTCGGCCACGACGCCCAGGTCTCGGCGGAGTGGGAGCGCGGCCACACCCTCCTCGGCGCGGAGGCGCTGTACCTCGACGCGCTCGAGAACGGGTACGTCGCGCTGCGGCTCTTCGGGCGCGAGCGGCTCGGCCGGCTCTTCGCCGCGGTGGACCTCATGGGCCACCGCTTCCGCGAGAGGGTGAACGGCGAGCAAACCGCCCTCACCGGGACCGTGTCCGGCGGCATCGAGCTCGCGAAGGGCTTCAGCGCCGTCATCTCCGGCCGGGCCGGGATGACGCCGTTCCTCGAGCAGAGCTTCGACGTGATGGCGAAGCTCGCCTACAACCAGACCTACCGGACCGTGACGGAGGTGCGGTGATGAACCCGAAGCTCCCGATCGTCCTCGGGGTCCTGCTCGCCGCGGCGGGGTGCTCGCGCAAGCTCGCCCCGGAGCGCGCGCCCGAGGCCCAGCCCGCGTACTCCTTCCCCCACTCGACGCACGTCGACGCCGACGTCGCCTGCCTGAACTGCCACGCGGACATCGCCAAGGCGACGAAGCTCGAGGCGGGCGTCCGCCACATCGCGATCCCGCCGAACCCGTCGAAGCAGAAGGCGTGCGCCGACTGCCACGACACCGATCCGAAGCCGAAGCTCCCGGCCCGGACCGCGGCCCCGCGCTTCGCGTTCTCGCACGCCGATCACCTCCCGAAGGTCCAGGGCGACTGCAGGCGGTGCCACCGCAAGCTCACCGAGCCGGGCGACGCGTCCGCGAAGCGGCCGGCGATGGAGGTGTGCACCTCCTGCCACCACCACCAGCTCGAGTTCCAGCAGGCCCGCTGCATGCCGTGCCACGTGGACCTCCGCGGCTACAAGCCGGAGACCGCGTTCAAGCACGAGGGTGAGTGGCTCCGGAACCACGGCGCGCTCGCGCGGCCGAGCGCGGAGAGCTGCGTGCAGTGCCACGACCAGACCTACTGCGCCGAGTGCCACGCGCCCGCCACGACCGCGGGGCGGCCCTCGATGATCTTCCCGGAGCGGGTGGAGCGGAGCTACATCCACCGCGGGGACTACGTCTCCCGCCACATGATCGACGCGGGCGCGAACCCGGCGAGCTGCCGCAGGTGCCACGGCTCGCCGTTCTGCCAGTCCTGCCACGAGCTGCAGGGCCTCTCGAAGTTCGCGCCCTCGTTCCGCGATCCCCACCCGGCGGGCTGGGCGAACAACCGCGCGAGCGGCCACTTCCACGGCGACGCGGCGCGGCGAGACATCTCCTCGTGCGCCGGCTGCCACGATCAGGGCGCGTCGGCGACCTGCGTCGGCTGTCACCGCGTCGGGGGCATCGCGAGCGTCGGCAATCCGAACGGTCCGCACCCGGCCCGCTTCGTCAGGAAGCACCGGGGCGAGGATCGCACGAAGAACTCGATCTGCCTCGCCTGTCACCCGTCCTAGGCGGGCGCCCCGCGGCAGCTCCTCGGCGGGCCGGGACCGACGCGGTCCCGGCCCCGTCCGCGGTCGCGCGCAGGGTTCCGGCAGCGCGGCGCAGTGAACCTCGGCTAGGATCTCGCGCGAGGGTCTCGTGAAGCTCCGCCGCGTCATTCCGCTCGTCGTCACGTTCGTCTTCGTCCCCGCGGGGCTCATGCTCGGCGTCGGGATCCTGATGCTCGTGTACGGTTCCGTCGCGCGGGACTACGTGTTCGGCGGCCTCATCCTCGCGCTCGTCACGACCACCGTCGTCGGCATGGGCGCGACGCTCGCGGTGCTGTACCGCGAGGCGGAGGTCGCGCGGCTCCAGACCGACTTCGTGAACAAGGTCTCGCACGACCTGCGGACGCCGCTCACCTCGATCCGGATGTTCGTCGAGACCCTGCAGCTCGGGCGCATCCAGGACCCCGCCCGCCAGTCGGAGGCGCTCGAGATCATCGCCGACGAGACGGCGCGGCTCTCCAGCCTCATCAACCGCCTCCTCGACTGGGCGCGGATGGAGTCGGGCAAGCGCAGCTACCAGCTCCGCCACCACCGCGTGGAGCCGATCGTCGACGCGGCCCTGCAGGCGTTCGAGCCGCAGCAGCTCTCCGGCGCGACCGAGGTGACCCGCACCGTCGAGCCGGGGCTCCCCGAGGTCTGGGCGGACCCGCAGGCGCTCACCGAGGCGCTCCTGAACCTCCTCAACAACGCCCACAAGTACACCGGGCCCGAGAAGAAGATCGCGGTCAGCGCGCGGCGGGAGGGCTCGAACGTCCTCATCAGCGTCGCCGACAACGGCCCCGGGATCGCGCGCCGCGAGCAGAAGCGGATCTTCGACAAGTTCTACCGCGCGCAGGACCCGCTCGCCCGCACGATCGAGGGGACCGGGCTCGGGCTCGCGATGGTGAAGCACATCGTCGGCGCGCACGGCGGAAAGGTGAGCGTGGACAGCGACCTCGGGAGAGGCGCGAAGTTCACGATCGAGCTCCAGGTCGCGGGGAGCCCGTGATGGCCGAGAAGATCCTGATCATCGAGGACGACCCCTCCATCCTCCGCGGGCTGCAGCTCAACCTCGGGATGGAGGGCTACCTGGTCCGCTCGGCGTCGGACGGCGAGACCGGCCTCTCGATGGCGAAGAGCGAGCGTCCGGACCTCGTGGTGGTGGACGTCATGCTGCCCCGGCTCGGCGGGCTCGAGGTCGTCCGCGAGATCCGCACCGACGACCCGGACCTGCCGGTCCTCATCCTGTCCGCGAAGGGGCAGGAGACGGACAAGGTCGCCGGGCTCCAGCTCGGCGCGGACGACTACATCGTGAAGCCGTTCGGGCTGAAGGAGCTGCTCGCGCGCATCGACGCGCTCCTCCGGCGGCGCCGGGTGCGCGGCGAGACCGGACCCAACCGCTCGATCCGGCGGGCGGGCGACGTGGACGTCGACCTCGACTCGCGCAAGGCGCGCGCGCAGGGGAGGGTGCTCGAGCTGACGAGCCGCGAGTTCGATCTCCTCGCGTACTTCGTGACCCACCCGGAGCGCGTCTTCTCGCGCGAGCAGCTGATGGAGGCGGTCTGGGGCTCGCGCTACTTCGGCACGGCGCGGACGGTGGACAACTTCGTCGGGCGGCTGCGCGCCCACATCGGCGACGACGCCGAGCACCCGCGCCACCTCGAGACGGTCCGGGGGATCGGCTACCGGTTCAATCCGTAGGAGACAGCGCGGCGCGGATCGCGCGCATCACCGCCTCGTCCTCGTCGGGCATCACCGTCCGCGGATCGAGCAGGACCCGGCCGTCCTCGATCCGCGCGACGACCGGCGGGTCCGCGCGCCGCAGCCGGGCCGCGAGCGCGTCGGCGTCGCCGGCGGGCAGCGCGAGGACGAACGTCGGGAGCGTCACCTCCGGCAGCGACCCGCCGCCGACCGCGGACCGCGACTCGCGGACCTCGCAGGCGCGCCCCGCCTCGCCCAGGCCGGCCTGCCACCGGGCCGCGCGCTCGCGCAGCGCCGCCGGCTCGAGCGCGATCGCCCGCCACACGGGGATGCGCGCCGTCGCGTCGCCGCGCTCGTAGTGCGCGAGCGTCGCGGAGAGCGCCGCGAGCGTGACCTTGTCGAGCCGCAGCGCCCGCATGAGCGGATGGCGCTTCACCCGCTCGGATCGCCTCGCGCCGCCCGGCGAGGATCCCGGCCTGCGGCCCGCCGAGGAGCTTGTCGCCCGAGAAGCAGACCAGATCGGCCCCCGCCGCGACGCGCGCCTGGACGGTCGGCTCGTCCCCGAGGCCGAACGGCGCGGTGTCGAGGAGCGACCCGGATCCGAGGTCGTCCACGATCCACAGGTCCCGCGCCCGGCCGAGGCCGACGAGCTCCTCGAGCGTCGCGTCGTGGATGAACCCGGCGACCTTGAAGTTCGACCGGTGGACGGACAGCAGGAGCCGCGTGCGCGGCCCGATCGCCTCCTCGAAGTCCTTCAGGTAGGTGCGGTTCGTCGTCCCGACCTCCACGAGCGCCGCGCCGGAGCGGCGGAGCACGTCCGGGATCCGGAACCCCCCGCCGATCTCGACGAGCTGGCCGCGGGAGACGATCACCTCCGGGCGGTCGCCCCCGGCGTCCGCCGCCTCCCGGCCGCCGGGCGGTCCCCCCTGCGCCGAGGCGGAGGGCCGCGTCTCGACGAGCGCGGCCAGCGCGAGCATCACCGCGGCCGCGTTGTTGTTCACCGCCACCGCGCCCTCCGCGCCGGTCAGCCTCGCGAGGGCACCCTCGGCGTGGCCGTACCGGTCGCCCCGCTCGCCCGCCGCGAGGTCGTATTCGAGGTTCGTGTACCCCTGCGCGGCAGCGCGCATGGCGGCGAGGGCTTCCTCCGAGAGCGGCGCCCGGCCCAGGTTCGTGTGGACGACGACCCCCGTCGCGTTCACGACCGGCCGCAGGGACCCCCTGGCGGCCTCCGCGAGCCTGGCGAGGAGCGCCGCCTCGATCTCCCCGGGCGGCGGGCAGTTGGCGCCCCCGAGCACCTGCTTCCTGATCCGGTCGAGCTCGTCCCGGACCGCCTCCAGGACCGGTCCGCGGCCGAGCCGCGCGAGCAGGCCGGCGCGGTCCGCCGCCTCGACGAGCCGGTCGGTCCTGGGGAGCTTCCGGAGCTCGGACATCGGCGTCGGGTCAGCGGAATTTGGAGCGGTCATGTCCGCAAACTCCGGGCGGTTTTCGAGGGAGAAGAGGCTTGTCTAAGCGCGGGCAAGAGGGTAATCCTTCGCCCCACTCCTATGCCCTCGATCGTAGTCTCTCCCGCAGCGGCAGAGTCCTATTTGTGGGCCATCATCCTCTTCCCGCTCGCCGGCGCGGTCGTCAACGGCCTCGTCGGGCGTCGCATCGGGAGAGGGAACGTCGCGCTGGTCGCCATCGGCGCGATGGTCGGTGCCCTGGTCGTCTCCTCCATCGCGTTCGCGTCGGCGCTGCACGGGGAGACCCTGCACTTCCGCGGTGATCCGTGGTTCCGGGTCGCCGGCGGGGACGGCCGCGCCCTCATCTCGATCACCTGGGGCCTCGTCGTGGACCGGCTCTCCGCGACGATGATCATGGTGGTCACCGGCGTCGGCACGCTCATCCACGTCTACTCGACCTCGTACATGTCGCACGAGGACGACGCGGGCTTCGCCCGGTTCTTCACGTACCTGAACCTCTTCGTCGCGGCGATGCTCACCCTCGTCCTCGGCGACTCGCTCGTCCTCACCTTCGTCGGGTGGGAGGGCGTGGGCCTCTGCAGCTACCTGCTCATCGGCTTCTGGTACACCGACCCCCAGAAGGCGTTCGCCGGCCGCAAGGCGTTCGTCACGAACCGGATCGGCGACTTCGGGTTCCTGATCGGCCTCTTCGCGCTCCTCTCCATCTTCGGGACCGCGAGCTACTCGGAGCTGACCGCGGCCGCGCGCGCGATCGAGCCCGGCGCGGTGATCCAGGGCGGCCTGTTCGCGGGCCGGACCTTCCAGTGGGCCATCACCTTCGCGCTCCTCGGGCTGTTCGTGGGCGCCTGCGGGAAGTCCGCCCAGCTCCCGCTGTACGTCTGGCTCCCGGACGCGATGGCCGGCCCGACGCCGGTCTCCGCCCTCATCCACGCGGCGACGATGGTCACCGCGGGCGTCTACCTCGTCGCGCGCAACTCCTACCTCTTCAGCCTCGCGCCGGCCGCGATGGCGACCGTCACGATCGTCGGGGCGGCGACCGCGCTCTTCGCCGCGCTCATCGCCTTCGTCCAGACCGACATCAAGAAGGTGCTCGCCTACTCGACCGTCAGCCAGCTCGGCTTCATGTTCATCGGCGTCGGCTGCGGCGCCTGGTGGGCGGGCATCCTCCACCTCGTGACCCACGCCTTCTTCAAGGGCTGCCTCTTCCTCGGCGCCGGCTCCGTGATGCACGGGATGGGCGACGACACCGACATCCGCAACATGGGCGGGCTCGCGCGGAAGATGCCGCTGACCGCGCTCACGTTCGGGATCTCGACCCTCGCCATCACCGGCTTCGTGCCCCTCTCCGGGTTCTGGTCGAAGGACGCGATCCTCGGGAACGCCTTCTTCAGCCACAACGCCGCGTGGCACTCGGTCGGCCAGCTCGCCTACTACCTCGGGATCGCGGCGGCGCTCGGGACCGCGTTCTACATGTCGCGCCTGTTCTTCCTCACCTTCGTGGGCGCGCCGCGCACCCACGCGGCCGAGCACGCGCACGAGTCGTCGCCGGTCATGACGGTCCCGCTGCTCGTCCTCGCGGCGGCCGCCGTCGTCGCGCTCGTGCTCGCGCTCCCGCTCCACGGCCCGATGGGCATGATCTTCGAGCACTACCTCGCGCCGGTGTTCGAGCAGGGCTCGCAGCGGCTCCTCGCGACCGGCCACTTCCACGCCGGGGCCCACCCGTCCTGGCCGTACTTCGTCGCCTGGGGCATCGCGGCGGGCGGGACGTTCGTCGCGTGGCTCATGTACGTCGGCCCCGCGAAGGAGGCGCCCGCGTCCCTCGCCGGCGCCTTCCCGCGCGTCTACCAGTTCGCGGTCGACAAGTTCCGGGTGGACGAGCTCTACGAGGCGATCGTCCTCGAGCCGGTCCGGGTCGGGGCGTACCTGCTCTGGCGGATCGTGGACGTCTTCGCGATCGACGGCCTGCTCGTGAACGGCGTCGCGCGGGTGGTCGCGTTCACCGGCGGAGTCTTCCGGCTCGCCCAGAACGGCGACGTCCAGCGGTACGCCGCCATCATGGCGATGGCGGCGGCGGTCATCCTCTGGACCGTCCTCGGCGCGGGAGGGCGCTAGCCGTGAACCTGCTCACCGTCACCACGTTCCTGCCGCTGCTGGGCGCGCTCGCGCTCGTGCTCATCCCGGGCAGCGAGCCGCGCCAGCACAAGGCGCTCGCCTTCGCCGTCTCGCTCCTCACGTTCTTCGTGTCGCTCGGGCTCTGGATCGGGTTCGACGCCTCGCCCGGCGCCGCCGAGTTCCAGTTCGAGCAGTTCATCCCCTGGATCGCCTCGATCGGGATCGGCTACCACGTCGGCCTCGACGGGGTGGCGCTCCTGCTCGTGATGCTCACGACCGCGCTCACCCCGATCGTGATCCTCTCGACGTGGAAGGCCGTCGAGGACCGCGTGAAGGAGTTCATGATCGCGCTGCTCGTCCTCGAGACGGCGATGATCGGGACCTTCGCGGCGCTCGACCTCGTCCTCTTCTACGTCTTCTGGGAGCTGATCCTCGTCCCGATGTACCTGCTCATCGGCGTGTGGGGCTCGCAGAACCGGCTCTACGCGACGGTGAAGTTCTTCATCTACACCTTCGCCGCGAGCGTCCTCATGCTGCTCGCGATCCTGTACGTCTACTTCCACGACGGCGGGACCTTCGACTACGTGGAGGCGCGCCGCGCCCTCCAGGTCACCCCCGACGCGGCGCGCTGGCTCTTCCTCGCCTTCGCGCTCGCCTTCGCGGTGAAGGTGCCGATGTTCCCGCTGCACACCTGGCTGCCCGACGCGCACACCGAGGCGCCGACGGCCGGGTCGGTGATCCTGGCCGGCGTCCTCCTGAAGATGGGGACCTTCGGGTTCTTCCGGTACGCGATGCCCCTCTTCCCCGAGGCGGCGCTCCAGTTCCGCACGGCGATCGCCGCCCTCGCCCTCATCGGCATCCTGTACGGCGCGCTCATGTCGCTCGTGCAGACCGACATGAAGCGGCTCGTCGCCTACTCCTCCGTGTCCCACCTCGGGTTCGTGATGCTCGGGCTGATGGCGCTCTCGGCCGAGGGGCTGACCGGCGGCGTCTACCAGATGCTGAACCACGGCGTCTCGACGGGGGCGCTCTTCCTCCTCGTCGGCATGCTGTACGAGCGCCGCCACACGCGGCTCATCTCCGAGTACGGCGGCCTCGCCAAGCAGGTGCCGCTCATCGCGACGGTGTTCGTCATCGTCACGCTCTCGTCGGTCGGGCTCCCCGGCACGAACGGGTTCGTGGGCGAGTTCCTGATCCTGTCCGGCACCTGGCTCTCGCGCCTCGCGTACTCGGCGACCTTCGCGACGCTCGCCGCGCTCGGCGTGATCCTGGGCGCCGTCTACATGCTGCTCCTCGTCGAGCGGGTCTTCTTCGGCAAGCTCACGAACGCGCACAACGCGCACCTGCCCGATCTGTCGCTGCGCGAGGCGTTCGTGCTCGCCCCGATGATCGCGCTCATCCTGGTGATGGGGCTCATGCCGCAGCCGTTCCTCGCGCCGGCGAAGCCCGCGGTGGACCGGCTCGTCCAGCGCTTCCAGGCCGCCGAGGTGCGGCTCGGACGCGGCCCGCAGGTGGGCACGCAGACGACGGCGTTCGCCTCGCGCTCGGCGCGGCCCGCGCCGATGCCGGCCATGCCGGCGTTCCCGACCCCGCCCGCGCACCCCGAGGTCCACTGACATGCCCGGCTTCCCGACCCGCGACTTCGTGGCGCTCGTGCCGGTGGCGATCCTCACGGTGGGCGCCATCGCGTTGCTCCTCTCCGAGGTCTACCTCGTCTCCGGCCGCCGGACGTACCAGGCGCTCCTCACCGTGGGGTTCGCCGCCGCGGCGGGGCTGTACGCCGCGTGGGCGCCCGCCGCCGGCCCCGTCTTCGGCCGGCAGGGGATGGCCGACAACTTCTCCGCGTTCGTGACCGTCATCGTCTGCGCCGGCCTCGCCCTCTCCGCGCTCGTCGGCGCGGGCTGGCTCGAGGTGCGCGACGCGGAGCGGGGGGAGTTCTACGCGCTCGCGATGTTCGGCGCGGCCGGCATGTCGCTCCTCGGCATGGCGAGCGACTTCCTCGTGGCCTTCGTCGCCATCGAGACGATGAGCCTCGCGACGTACGCGCTCGCGGCCTACCTCCGCCGCGGCCGGCGCCCCGCGGAGGCCGCGTTCAAGTACCTCGTCCTCGGCGCGATCTCGTCCTCGCTCTTCCTCTACGGCGCGGCGCTCCTGTACGGCGCGACCGGCTCCACGCTCTTCTCCGAGCTGCCGCGCGGCGGTGGCTCCCCGCTGTACCTCGCCGGGCTCGGCCTGGTCGCCGGCGGCGTCGCCTTCAAGGTGGCGGCGGTCCCGTTCCACGCCTGGACGCCGGACGTGTACGAGGGCGCGCCGACGCCGGTGACCGCGTTCATGGCGGCGGGCGTGAAGACCGCCGCCTTCGCCGTGCTCGCCCGGATCTTCCTCGGCGCGACCGGCGGCGGCGCCGCCCAGACCGCCGCGCTCGGCGGGATCATCTCCGGGCTCGCGATCCTGACGATGATCTTCGGCAACCTGCTCGCGCTCCCGCAGCGGAGCGTGAAGCGGATGCTCGCGTACTCGTCGATCGCCCACGCCGGCTACCTGCTCGTCGGCGTCGTGTCGACCGCGGTCGCGGGCGCGCGCGAGAAGGCGCTCGCCGGGATCCTCTTCTACCTCGCGGCCTACAGCGCCACCGCCATCGGGGCCTTCGCCGTCGTCGGCTCGGTCGAGCGTCGCACGCGCGGAGACGACGAGCCCGCCGACGCGTGGGACCTCGACCGGTTCGCCGGCCTCGCGCGCCGCCGCCCGGCGCTCGCGTTCGCGATGGCCGTGTTCCTCCTGTCCCTCGCGGGCGTCCCGCCCACCGCGGGGTTCATCGGGAAGCTCTACCTGTTCCAGGCCGCCGTCGGGGCGCAGCTCTACGGGCTCGCGGTCGTCGGCGTCCTCACGAGCGTGCTCGGCGCGTACTACTACCTGCGCGTGGTCGTCTACATGTACATGCGCCCGGCGGAGGGCGAGACGGAGACGCTCTCGACCGCCGGCATGACGGTCGCGCTCGGCGCGGCGGTCGCGGTGGTGGTCGTGCTCGGGATCGTCGCCGATCCGGTGGTGCGGCTGGCCCAGATGGCGAGCGCCATCCGCTTCTAGTCGAACCTCCGCCTACGCGGCCGTCGCGGTCTCGACGCGCGCCACGAGATCGCTGGCGCGGAAGGGCTTCGGCAGCGCCTCGGCGTTCGGGTGACGTGTGGCCGCGGCGGCGAGCAGGTCGGGGTGCGTGCTCGTGGCGATCGCGCGGAGTCCCGCGCCGGCCGCGATCTCGAGCAGCGTGTCCGCGCCGGGCAGGTGCGCGTCCACGAGGCAGCAGTCGAACCGGACCACGCGCAGCCGCTCGCACGCGACGTCCACGTCGCCCGTGGCGAGCGCGAGGTGACCGTCGAGCCGCAGGCCGATCGCGAGCGCGTCGCGGAAGCTCCGGTCCTCGTCGACGATCAGGAACGCGACCATGCCGTCACCAAAAGAAACGAAGTGCAAAGCGCAGCTGAAGTGGCGGGGGGGGAACCGACCTCAACACGCGGCTTTGCACTTCTGGTGAGGAATGGAGCAAACGGGGTGCCACCGCATCGGGGGCGTTCCCGCGATCGCCGTCCCCGTCATCACGCGGGGTTAGGAGCGGGGGCGGACGGCGCCCGGGCGGATCCGTCCGGGCGCTGGCTTGCAGATCTGAAATGCGATTTCAGCCCTGCAATGGGCCGCCGCCCGGACCCCGCCCGTCGACGCCGAGCCGCTTCATCTTCCGCCAGAGGGTGGTCGCCGACACCCCGAGCTCGCGCGCGACGCGCTGCAGGTCGCCGCCCGCGCGGGCGACCGCCGCGTCGATGGCGTTCCGCTCGGCCTCCTCGACCACCGCCGCGAGGGTCCGCCCCCCGGCCGCCGCTCCCGCCTGCGCCTCGATCTGGACGTCGGCGGCCCGGATCTCCGGCGAGGGCGAGAGCGCCGCGGCGTGCTCGATCACGTTCTCGAGCTCGCGGACGTTGCCCGGCCAGGCGTGCTCGACGAGCAGCGCGATCGCGTCCGCCGCGAGCTTCTTCGGCGCGCCGGTGCGCTTGACGAACCGCTCGAGGAAGTGCGCGGCGAGGAGCGGAACGTCGTCCTTGCGCTCCCGGAGCGGCGGGATCCGGATCGGCACCACCGCGAGCCGGTAGTACAGGTCCTCCCGGAAGCGCCGCTCGGCGACCGCGCGGCGCAGGTCCTGGTTCGTCGCGGCGATGACGCGCACGTCCACCTGGACCGAGGTGGACTCGCCCACCCGCCGGATCTCGCCCTCCTGCAGGGCCCGGAGGAGCTTCGCCTGGAAGCCCGGGCTCGTCTCCCCGACCTCGTCGATGAACAGCGTGCCGCCGCTCGCCTCCTCGAACAGGCCGCGGCGCGCGCGGGTCGCGCCCGTGAAGGACCCCTTCGCGTGGCCGAACAGCTCCGACTCGAGGAGCGTCTCGGTGATCGCCGCGCAGTTCACCGGGATGAAGGGGTGCTCGCCCCGCCGGCTCGCGACGTGGAGCGCGCGCGCGACGAGCTCCTTCCCGGTGCCCGACTCGCCCGAGATGAGGACGGTCGCGTCGGTCGGGGCGACCCGGACGATCCGGTCGAGCAGGTCCTGCATCGACGGCGAGTGCCCGACGATCTGCTCGAGCCCGTCCCGGCGCCGCAGCTCGCCCGCGAGCAGGCTCACCTCGCCCATGAGCCGGCGCTTCTCGAGCGCCTTCGAGACGCGCAGCAGGAGCTCGTCCTGCTTGAACGGCTTGGCGAGGAAGTCGTACGCCCCGCGCCGGATCGCCTCGACCGCGGACTCGATCGTGCCGTACGCGGTCATGACGATGACCTGCGTCTGGGGCGCGAGGCGCTGCGCCTCGCGCAGCACCTCCATCCCGTCCACGTCCGGCATGCGGAGATCGGTGAGGACGACGTCGAACGCCTCCGCCTGCACGCGCCGGAGCGCGGTCGCGCCGTCCTCCGCCTCCTCGGCGACGTGCCCCGCCGCGCGCAGCACCATCGCCGTGGTCGCGCGCATGTTCTTCTGGTCGTCGACGACGAGCACCTTGCCGCCGGCTGCGCCGGCGCGCTGGGGCGGATCGTCCGGCGCGGGGTCTGGCGCGGTGGTCACCGCGGCATCTCAGCGCATCGCCGGCCCGTTTTCAACGGGCGGCCCCCCGAGCGGGAACTCCAGCGCGAAGACGGACCCGCTCCCCGGCACGGTCCGCACGTGCACCGCGCCCCCGTGCCCCTCGACGATGCGGCGCACCACGGCGAGCCCGAGGCCGGTGCCGCTCGCCTTCGTCGTGAAGAACGGCTCGAACATGCGCTCGCGGACCTCCTCGGGGATGCCCGCGCCGGTGTCCTCGATCTCGACGATCGCCGAGCCCGCGTCGCGCCGCGTCCGGATCGTGATGCGCCCGCCGCGGGGCATCGCCTGGACCGCGTTCACGGCGACGTTCAGCAGCGCCTGCCGGACGAGGCGCGCGTCGATCGCGACGGGCGGCAGCGCCGGGTCGAGCTCGCGCACGATCTCGATGAGCCCCGCCTGCTGGAGGACGGCCGCGCCCACGGCGTCCTCCACGACCCGGGCGAGCGCGTCCGGCCGCAGCTCCGGGGTGGAGGGTCGGGCGAAGTCGAGCAGGTCGCCCACGATGCGGTTGAGCCGCTCCGCCTCCTCCTCGAGGATGTCGAAGAGCGTCTTCGCGTCCCCGGCCGGGCGGACGAGCCGCCGCAAGGAGCCGACCGAGTTGAAGATGACCGCGAGGGGGTTGCGGACCTCGTGCGCGACGACCGCCGAGAGCTCGCCCAGCGCGGCGAGGCGCTCCCCCTGGACGAGCTGCTGCTGCGCGCGGGCGAGCTGCCCGTAGCTCCTGCGGAGGTCCTCGTACAGCCGGGCGTTGTCGGCGGCGACGGCGAGCTGGTTCGCGATCGCGGCCGCCCGCTCGACCTCCGCGGGCGTGAACAGCCGCCGGCCGCCGGTCTCGACGATGATCGCGGTGCCGATGACCCGCTCGCGGACGACGAGGGGGAGCCCGAGGTACGCGCGCACGGGCGTGCGGGCCGGGGGCTCGTCCGCGACGCGCGGGTCCGCGAGCGCGTCCGCGACGAGGACCGGCTCGCGCAGCCGGAACACGAGCGGCGCGAGGAGCGCCGCCGGCGGCTCGAGCGCGACGCGGGCGCCGAGGCGGTCCCGCGCCTCCCCGGACGCGGCCCGGACCTCCAGCGCCTCTCCGTCCCCGGCGACGAGGGCGAGGTACGCCGCGGGCGCGTCCACGATGCGCGCCAGGTTCCGGATGCCGTCGGACAGGATCTGCTCGATGTCGAGCGTCGTCACGAGCGAGCGGCCGACCTCGTGCAGGAGCCCGAGCTGCTCGGCGCGGCGCCGCGTCTCCGCGTAGAGCCGGGCGTTCTCCATCGCGGCGGCCAGGCGATCCGCGATCGTGGTGAGCCGCTGGAGGTCCGGCTCCGAGAAGCGGCGCGGCGCCGGCTCGTCCGCCACGAGGACGCCGACCGGCTCTCCGCGGACCAGGATCGGGGCGGCGGCCAGCGCGCGCGCTCCCAGCCGCAGCCGGTAGATCCCGGCGGCCGCCGACCCGGCGACGTCCTCCTCGGAGTCCGGCCGGCGCAGCCGGAGGACCCGCTCGATCACCGTGCCGGGGGGCACCGGGCCCTCGAGGCCGGGGAGGGGCGCGTCCTCGGTGCCCGCGCCGGCCCCGAAGCTCAGCTCGCCGGTCGCGGCGTCCTGGAGGACGACGTAGGCGCGGCGCGAGCCGACGAGCCGCCGCGCCGCGGCCGCGGCCTCGTGCAGGACCTCCCCGAGGTCGAGCGAGGCCGCGATCGTCCGGCCCGCCTCGTTCAGGACGGAGAGCTCCTCGACCCGCCGCGTCGCCTCCGCGTACAGCTCCGCGTTCTCCACCCCGACCCCGAGCGCGCTCGCGAGCGCGCTCGCGACCGCGAGGTCCGACGAGGTGAAGCGGCGGCCGGGGGCGTCGGCGACGAAGACGAGACCGCGGACCTCTCGGCGCGACGCGAGCGGGAGCGCGAGCACCGAGAACGGCGGGAGGTCGGCGCGCCCGTGCAGCAGCGACCGGGGATCGCGCGTCACGTCCTCCGTCTGCACCGGGATCCCGGTCCGCATCACCTCCGCCGAGAGCTCGTCCGCGGTGAGGTCGAACGCGAGCCCCTCGGGCGCCTCGGCCGCCGGCGGGGCGCCCACCGACGCCGCGAGCCTGAGCGCGCGCCGCCCGCGCCCGGCGCCAGGAACACCGCGGCGCTCCGGGCCGAGAGCGCGCGCACGAGCTCGCGGCAGGCGTCGTGGAGGAGCGCGCCGGAGTCGCCGGGTGCGTTCGCGAAGACGCGCAGGGTGAGCGCGTGCACCGCCTCGAGGTCGGAGAGCCGCCGGCGGACGTCCGCGAACAGCCGCGCGGCGTCCACCGCGAGCCCGAGCTGGACCCCGATCGACGAGAGGAGCGCGGCGTCGCCTTCGGTGAACGGCGCTCCCTCCGCGCGGCCGAGGACGAGCGCCCCGACCGCGTTCGCCTTGGCGAGGAGGGGCACCGCGATGGCCTCGCCCACCGGGGGCCCCGCGCCGTCCCGGCGGTCCACCCCGAAGACCTCGCCCGCGCGCGCCCGCACCACCGCGCGCCGCGCGATCGCGAGCCCGGGCGCGCCCTCGCCCGCCTGGAGCTGCGCCACCGCCAGCGCCCGCCCGTGCTCCAGGCCGACGCTCGAGAGCAGGACGAGGCGGTTCCCCTCGACGAGGTACGCGGCCGCGAACTCCGCCCCCGGCGTCTCGCAGACGCGGCGGAGCGCCGCCTCGAGCAGGAGCACCGGGTCGAGCTGCGCCGCGGCGCGCGCGACGTCCACGACGAGCGTCAGCTCGCCGACCCGCCGGCGGAGATCCGACAGCAGCCCGTGCGACTCGATCGCGCTCCCGAAGTGGGCCGCGACCGCGGAGAGGAGGTCCAGGCTGCCCCGCGCGACCTCGGCGCCGCCGTGGAACCCCGCCGTGAGGAGCCCGATCGATCGCGAGCGGGCCACGAGCGGGACCCACGCGAGGGATCGGAAGTCCATCGCGGCCATGAACCCGGGGTCGCCGCCGGCGAACGGCACCTCGACCACCCGCGCCGTCCGGTCGCGCAGCACGTCGCCGAGCGGGCTCGAGAGCGGGATGCGCGTGCTCACGGAGTCGAGCTCCGGCGTGCCGCCCTCCGCGTACACCCGGACGAGCGAGCCCGAGGCCTCGTCGGCGACGAAGATCGCGCAGCCGCCGTACCCGGCCACCGGCCGGACCACGTCCGACGCCCGCGCGAACAGGGTGGAGAGATCGGTCGCCTCGCTCGCCAGCTCCGCCACGCGCGCGAGCGCCGCGAGCTCCTCGTTCCGGCGCGACAGGTCGGCGATGGTGCGGGCGGCGTCGAACGCGGCGGAGACCTGCGAGCCGAAGAGCCGGACCGCCGGGGCGTCGTCGCTGCCGAGCCAGTCGCCCGCGACGACGAGGGCGCGCGAGCCGCCGTCGCGCTCGTCGAGCCTGACGCCGATCGCCTGCGTCCCCCCCGACGTCTCCACCGCCTGGCGCAGGGCCTCCGCGAGCGCCTCGGGCACGATCCCGGACGCGTCCCGTCCCCAGTCGTCGCTGTAGGCGTAGCCGTCGCGCGCGACCGTCGTGGAGAACGAGTTCGGGCAGCCGAGGTACCCGTCGAGCGGGCTGCCGGTGATCGCCGAGAAGCTCTCGCCCAGCGCGGGCGGCGCGGACGCCCACACGATCCGGACGCCTCCCGGTCTCCATGCGGAGCAGCGCGCTCGCGAGGCCGAGCGCGGCGAGCCCCTCCCGGACCCGCGCGTGGATCGCCTCCTCCGTCAGCTCGCGCTGGAGGGCGGCGCCCAGGGCCGCGACCGCGTCGAGGCGGAGGCGGCGGGCCTCGCGACCCGAGAGATCGCGCAGGTGGACGAGGACGTCCCGTCCGTCGCGCGACGCGTGCGCCTCGACGCGGCGAACCGTGCCGTCCGGCAGCTCGATCGTGAGCTCCTTCCGGGCCTCCACCGCCTCGCCGCGCAGCCGGGCCTCGTGCCGTGCGCGGATCGCCTCGCGCTCCTCCGGGACGACGAGCTCGAGGTAGGACCTCCCCACGATGTCCGAGACCGAGCGGCCCGCGAGCGCCGCCACCCCCTCGCTCGCGTACACGATCACGCCGGCGTGGACGATGATCGTGCCCGCCGCGTCGGGTCCGCGGCGAGGGCTCACCGGGACGCCTCCCCGCGCAGGACCCGCTTCTCGCCGACGCGCAGCGTGACCCGCTCCTGGTCGAAGTGCTCCGCGAGCGGGATCACGTGCTTGCGCGTCGCGCCGACGAGGTCCTTGAACTCCTGCGTGGTGATCCCCTTGCGCTCCCGGAGGAAGGCGACCAGCCGGTCGCGGATGGCGCCGAGCTGCGCCGCGTCGTACCAGAGCTCCGCCGACACCCGGACCGCGCGCCCCTCCGCCGCGAGCAGCTTCAGGACCGCGTGGACGTCGGCCTCGCTCGACTTCACGATCGCGGGGAGCTCGGCGATCCGCGGGGGAGCGACCCCGCCGGCGGCGAGCGCGGCCGCGACCTTGTCCTTCAGCGCGCCTCCCCCGCCGCCCTGGGCCGCCGCGTGCCCCTTCAGGCGCACGTGCTCGCCCTCGACGACGAGGACGCCGCGGTCCGCGAGCTGCGCGGCGAGGCGCTGGAAGAGGCGCGGGTCGGCCACGGGGGGAAGCCGGCCGCGCAGCTCCTCGCGTCCGACGCCGGCCGCGAGCGGGTGCGCGCGGTGGAAGGCCTCGACCGCCGCGACGAGGCGGTCGGCGAGCGCGCGCGCGACCGAGCCCGCCACCCACGCCCGCCGCTCGCGGTCGAACAGGAGGGCGCCGCCCCGGGCGCCGAGCCGCTCGAGCGCCGCCTGCGCGGCGCGCGGCGCGAGCGCGGTGCGTCCGACGACGGCGGGGAGGGCGAGCCCGGCCGGTCCCGCGGTCTCGAGCACCGCCTCGAGCCGCGCGTCCGGCTCCGCCCCGGCGAGGGCCTGGAGCTGCCGGAGCGCCTCCGGCCGGCCGCGCCGTCGCTTCGGCGCGGCGACCGCGAGCACCCGGCCGCCGGCGACGGTCCGCCCCCGGCCCTCGAGCGCGGCGAACCCGCGCAGGATGAAGCGGTGCCCGGGCAGCGCCGCGACCGGCTCCGCGAGCCGGAGCTGCGCGAAGGCCGTGGCGCCGGGCGCGAGCTCTCCCCGGTCGAGCAGGGCGACGGTGGCCGAGACCTGGGCGGTGCCGACGTGGAGGAGGAGCCGCGCGCGGTGCCGCAGCGGCCGCGCCGCGACCGCGAGCAGCGAGAGCTCCACGTCCAGCATCGACGACGGAGGGACCACCCCCGCCGACACGAGCGCCTGGCCGCGACGGATCGCCGACGGCTCGACGCCCGCGAGGTTGACGGCGGTCCGCTGCCCCGCGAGCGCCCGGGGCGTCGGCTTCCCGTGGACCTGCACCGAGCGGACGCGGAGCAGCTCGACCCCGGGGGTCGCCGGGAGGAGCGCCGTCTCGTCCCCCTCGCCGAGCTGGCCGGACAGGAGCGTCCCCGTGACGACGGTGCCGAAGCCCTTCATCGAGAAGGCGCGATCGATCGGGAGGAACGTCGGCCCGTCGGCGGGCCGCTCGGGGACCTCCGCGGCGATCCGGGCGAGCTCCGAGACGAGCCGGTCGAGCCCCTCGCGCGTCGTGGCCGAGACCGGGATCACCGGGCTCCCCTCGAGGAACGTCCCCTTCGTCGCGCTCCGGACGTCCTGCTCGAGGAGCCCGAGCCAGTCGGCGCCGAGGCCGGGCAGGAGGTCCGCCTTGGTGATCGCGACGACGCCGCGCGAGACGCCGAGGAGCCTGCAGATGTCGAGGTGCTCCCGGGTCTGCGGCATCACCCCCTCGTCCGCGGCCACGACGAGGACGACGAGGTCGATGCCTCCGGCGCCGGCCGCCATCGCCCGCACGAAGCGCTCGTGGCCGGGGACGTCCACGACGCCCGCCACGGTCCCGTCGGGGAGGGCGAGGTGCGCGAACCCGAGCTCGATGGTGATGCCGCGGCGCTTCTCCTCGCGCAGCCGATCGGTGTCGATCCCGGTCAGCGCCCGGACGAGCGAGGTCTTCCCGTGGTCGATGTGCCCCGCGGTCCCGAGGACGACCCGCTTCATGCCCGGCCGCGCGGCGCCAGAGAGCACCGCGCTCTAGACGCCGACCTCCCCGGGGTCGTCGTGGCCGGAGTCGGCCTCGTCGAGCTGGTAGTCCCAGCCGAAGAGGATCAGCTCGTCGGTCGCGAACGCGCTGAAGTCCGGCCGCGCGCCGCGCGGGCGGGCCACGAGGACGGCGCTCCGCACCTCGCGCGCGCCCGCCTTCCGCGCGAGCGCCCGCGCCCTCGCGAGCGTCGCGCCCGTGGACGCGACGTCGTCGACGACGAGCACCCGCTTGCCGGTGAGGTTCGGCAGCTCCTGGACGGCCTCGAGGCCGCCGCGGTCCCGCCGCCGCTTCTCGATCCGGACCGGGTAGAAGTCGGCGCCGAGCGCGGCCGCGAGCGCGCCCCCCACGAACACGCCGCCCTTCACGATGCCGATGACGACGGCCGGCCGGTACCGCTTGCCGATCTGCGCCGCCAGCGCGCGGGCGACCTCGCCGAACGCGGCCCAGCCGAGCTCGCGGACCGCCCTCTTCGGGGCGCGCTTCAGCCGGGCCGGCGCCGCCAGCCGGTCGAGCGCGAACCCGTCGGCGACGCCCTCGCCCATCGGGTAGTCGGCCATCGAGGCAGCCCGTGGCCGGGCACGCTTCGGCGCGCGCGCGGCGGGTCGCCTCGCGGGGGCGCGGGTCTTCCTCTTCTTGGCGGTGCCGATGGCGAGCCTCCGGGCCGGCCGGGGTACGGTCGGGTAGGGTGGAATCTACCACGCGGGCAGGGGGTCGGCGTGACCTGCGCGCATCCGGCGGCGCCGCCGGCGGGCGGTCACGACGCGCCGCCGGTGGGCGCCTGCGCGATGAGGCGGCGGCGCAGGTCCCGGAGCTCCGGCTCGGTCACGACGTACCGGGTCCGGCAGAACTCGCACGTGATCACGGCCTCGTGCTCCTTCGCGATCACGTCGGCGACGCCGTCCGGCCCGAGCGCCGAGACGGCGACCAGGGCGCGCTCCGGGCTGCAGCCGCAGCGGTACGCGACCTCGTCGTCGGCGAGCAGGTCGAACCCGTCCCCCGCGACCGCGCGGATGACCTCCTGCGCGGAGTGCCCGGCGGCCACGGCGCGCCGGAGCTCGCCCTCGGAGATCCGGCGCCGCGCCGACTCCACCGCCGCGTCCTCTCCGTCGGGGAGGCGCTGGAACAGGAGGCCGGCGACGTCGCCGAGCGGCTCCTCGCCCGCCGGCTCCACCGCGATCCCGAGGGCGGTCGCGACCTGCTCGCTCGACGCGAACCAGCGGCCCAGATCCGCGGCGAGGTCGAGCGCCTCGAGCTGCACCGCGCTCCGGTAGTGCTGGCCGCCGCCGAGGTCGCGGAGCACCGAGAGGTACCCCGACCCGCCGAGCGCCGCGTGCGCGCCCCGGGCCGGATCGCCGGGGAAGTTCACGTTCGTGCGGCGGACGTACCCGCGGACGTTCCCGCTCGCGTCCGCGTCGACGAAGAGCCCCGCGACCGGCCCGTCGCACTCGAGCTGCAGGTTCACGCGCCCGCGATCCTTCTGGAGCGCGCCGAGGAGCGCGCCCGCGGCGAGCCCCTCGGCGAACAGGCGCGCGCTCGTCGGGTACAGGCCGTGGAGCATGCGCGCCATCCGGGCGGTGTCTCCCACGCGCACGAACACGGCGCGGAGGCCGCGGGAGGGGAAGATGCCGCGGCAGAGCCGGTCCGTCATGCCCCTCTCTCTACCTCGGCGGCTCAGGTCACGCTGCGGATGGTCTCCCGGAGCGAGCGGGACGGCGACCAGCCGGCCTCCCGCGCGAACCGCGAGCCGTCCACGACGCAGAGGTACTGGATGTGATCGACCTCCTCGGGCGGAAACCCGGTGAGGTGGGCCGCGAACGCGCGCCGGATGAGCGGGCGGACGAGCGGGTGCGGGACCGCGATCGGCCGGCGGCCGAGCTCGCGCAGCACGGAGGAGAGCGGCACCTCGCCCGGCCCGGTCACGTTGAAGACGCCGCGGAGCCCCGGGCGCAGCGCGAGCGCGAGCGCGCGGCAGACGTCCTCCTCGTGGATGAGCTGCACCATCGGGTCGAAGCCGAGCACCGTGATCGGGCGGGCGAGCCGCAGGTAGTTCGACGGCGCGTTCCGCACCGTCGGGCCGATGATGTTCACCGGCCGGAGGATCACCGTCTCGAGCTCGGGGTGCTTCCACATGAACGACTGCGCGTACATGTCGAGCTCGATGAGGTCGCGGATCTCGCTGAACCGCTCGGCCGCCATGAGCGGCGCCTCCTCCGGGAGGAAGTTCGAGTTGTCGGGGCGCGGGCCGTAGACGTTCGCGGACGAGAGGACGACCACCTTCCGGACGCCGTGCCGGACGCAGAGGTCCAGGATCTTGTGCGTGCCGACCACGTTGAAGGAGTGCGCCTCGCTCCGGGCGTCGCGCGGGTCGTGCATGATCCCGAGGTGGATGAGCGCGTCGATCCGGTGGTGGCGGAACGCCTCCTCCACCTTCGCCTTGCGAATGTCCACCTGGTAGTGCGCGATGTCCTTCGGCCGGCCGGTGAACGGCCGCCGGTCCACCCCGACGACGTGCGCCTCGGTGTGCAGGACCTTCGCGAGCGCGCGCCCGAGGTTCCCCGAGATGCCCGTCACGAGCACGGTGCCGGGGGCGCCCGGCGCGGCCGCCGGCTCGGGAGGACGCCCGCTCACAGGTAGATGCTCCGCCGCTCCGCGAGGCCGCGGTCCAGGAGGGCCCGGACCGCCCCCTCGACGTCCGCCACCTTCCGCTCCAGCTCGGCGTCGTCGTCGTCGGGCGACCCCGTGAACCGGAGCGGCTCCCCGAACCGCACGCTGTAGCGGGCGGGGAGGGGCAGCGGCAGGATCGTCGGCGTGATCGGGAACGCGGGGAACCCGAGGAGCCGCGCGAGCGGCTTCAGGTCCGCGAGCGCCGGCGCCTGCTCCTCGGCGCCGACGACCGCGCACGGCACGATCGGCGCGCCGGACTCGAGCGCGAGCCGCATGAACCCGAGCCCGAACTTCTGGAGCTGGTAGCGCTCGCGGAATGGCTTGTTGAGGCCGCGCACCCCCTCCGGGAACACGAGCAGCGCCTCGTCCGCGGCGAGGAGCCGCCGGCAGTTCTCCGGCGTCCCGACGATCTGCCCGCACCGCGCCATGAACGTCGAGACGAACGGGAGGGTGGGGACCCAGCGCTCGATGAGCGCGCGCGCGACCCGGGGCGGATCCTTGTCGACGAGGAGCCCGACCTCGATCATCGCCGCGTCGAACGGCAGCTGGCCGGAGTGGTTCGAGACGACGAGGACGCGTCCCTCGCTCGGCACGTTGTCGGTGCCGTGGAGCTGGACGCGGAACCAGCGCTTGTACATCCAGAGCAGCGGCGCGATCGCCCCCACGACGAACTCGACGTCGAGGCCGTACGGGTCGACGCCGTACTCGTTCCTCGGCGGCGTGAGCTTCTCGAGGCGGGCGCGCGTCCCGGGCCCGCCGAGCTCGAAGGTCCAGGCCTTGAGCCGCTCCTGCAGCGCTTCCCCGAACCCCGCCATCCCCCTCGTTTAGCACGGCGCGGGCGCCCGAGGCCGCGCCTTGAACGGGCCGGCGGACGGGTGGTACCGTCGCGTCACCACGAGGCTTTTCTCGCGCCCGCCCCAGCCGACGGACCCCGCCATGAACCCGGAGCTCTCCGCCGCCGAAATCTACGGGCGTGACTTCCCGGCGGGCGCGGTGCTGTTCGAGGAAGGCGACCCGGGCAGCCGGATGTACGTCATCCAGTCCGGCGCGGTCCGGATCGTGAAGCGGGTGGGGTCCCGCGAGATCACGCTGGCGCGGCTCGGGCCCGGCGAGGCGTTCGGCGAGATGGCGCTGCTCGAGGACCAGCCGCGCTCCGCGACGGCGGTCGTCGAGTCCCCTGCGCGCATCCTCGAGATCGACGAGGCCGCCTTCGCGGACCTCGTCCGGCGCAACGGCGAGATCGCGCTCCGGCTCCTGCGGCGCCTGTCGGCGCGGCTCCGGGACGCCAACCGCCAGGTCCGCAACTTCGTCTCGGCCGACGCGATGGGCCGGGCGGTCGAGGTCCTGAAGGCCCTCTCCGGCGCCCCGGAGGAGGACGGCTTCCGCGCCATCCCGAGCGAGATGGGACCGGAGGGGCTCGCGACCCGGGCCGGCGACGCGCCCGGAGCCGCCGCGCTCTGGGAGCGCCTGCGCCGCGCCCGGCTCGTCCGCGAGGTCGGAGGCCAGGCGCAGCTCGCGCCCGCGGAGGTGGTCGAGTCCTTCCTCCGCTACCTGGACCTCCGGGCGCGCTTCCACGCGCTCGCCGCGGGCGAGCTGTCCGAGGCCCCCGAGATCGAGGTCGAGGGCGCCGACGGCATCGCCACGGAGCTCCTGCACGCGCGCCTCTCGGCGGACGGCGAGGTCGCGGACCCGCGGTCCACCGCGGAGTTCGAGGACTACCTGGCGCTCGGGCGGCGGTTCGAGCCGGAGGACCCCGCGCCGTCGGCGAAGCGGGCCGGGAAGCACTGGGAAAGGAATCCGAGATGAAGGTCGCTTGCCCGCACTGCCACGCGGCGTACAGCATCGACGATCGCCGGGTGCCGGCGACCGGGCTGAACGTCCGCTGCCCGAAGTGCAGGAACGCCTTCCCGGTCCGGAAGGAGCCGAGCGATCCCGTCGAGCCGGGGCCGGTTCCGCTCCGGCCCCCGGCCCCCGCGTCCGCCCCGTCGCGCCCCGCCGAGGCGTTCGCAGCCGGCGCGGTTCCGCTCCCCGCGCCCTCCGCACCGTACGAGCCCGAGCCGGCCCCCGCCCCGCAGGCGCCCGCGATCGCGCTTCCGGCGCCGGACCCGGCCCCCGCGCCGGAGCGCGCCGATCCCTTCGCCGAAGGGCATCTCCCCTCGCCCGCAGAGGCAGCCGACCCGCTCCCGTTCGAGCCGGCGCCGCGGCGCCACCCGGAGCTGGAGGAGCCCGCGCCGCCTGCCGGCGGCGCCGGGTCGCTCCCCGACCTCGCGACTCCCGATCCGCTCCCGCTTCCCGCGGCGCCCGTCGCGCGCGCCGCCGAGCCGCAGGCCGAGTCGTTCACCTTCGGCGAGGTGGACTTCGCGGCGGCGTCCGCGCCGGACGAACCGGCGGAGCGGCCGCCTCCGGCCGCCTCCCCACCCCCGCCCCGCGCCCCCGGTGCGCCGCCGGCCGGTGGCGGCGACGAGGACCTCGAGATGCTCTTCGGCGACGGCGCGCCGGGCGCCGGGGCCGCGAAGCCCTCCGTCCCCGGCGAGGGCGCGTCCTACCAGGTGCGCCGCCGCTCCGGGAAGATCTTCGGGCCGTTCGACGAGGCGCAGATCGTCGGGATGCTCTCGAAGGGCGAGCTCATGGGGAACGAGGACGCCTCGGCGGACGGGGGGAAGTCGTGGTCCCCGATCGGCGCGGTGCCCGTGTTCGGCGAGGCGCTCCGGAGCGTCGCGGTGGAGCCGGCGGAGGCCTCGCCCGGCGCGCGCCCCGCCGCAGCCGCTCATCCCGGAGCGGTCTTCGGCGATCGCATGGCGGTCGCGAAGGTCGTCGAAGGGGTGAGCGCGGGGGTCCGCGGTCCCCTGAAGAAGTTCCTGATCCCGGCGGCGGCGCTCCTGCTCGTCGTCGTCCTCGGGGTGGGCGCCGGGTTCACGAGGCTCGGGTTCTTCTTCGTGCGCGCCTTCCGCAGCGGCGACGCCGCGAAGGTCACGGCCCTGCTCGCGGAGGCGCGCGTCGCGCTCCAGCGCGCCGAGTACCAGGGGGACCGCGCCGCCCTCGACGCGGCCACCCGCGCGGCGGCTGCGGACGCGGACTCCCCCGGCGCGGCCGCGCGGCACGCGAACGTCGTCGCGATCCTGGAGCTCCGGCACGGCGCGCCCGCCGCGGCCCTCGAGCAGGCGCGCCGCGCGGCGGACCACCTCGACGCGGACGAGAAGGGGACGCTCCCGGCGCTCGAGGCCCGCCTGGCGGTGGCGCTCGCGGCCGCCCCGGGCCTCGGCACCGTGCCCCACGAGAACGCGCTCGAGCAGGCCGCGTCGAAGGCCGCGCCCGACCCGGACGTCGTGGCGCTCCTCGCCCGCGCCGCGCACGCGCGCGGCGACGCCCCGCGGGCGACCGCGCTGTTCGGCCGGCTCGAGGCGATGAGCCCGGGCACCGCGCGGGGCGCGTACGGGATGGGGCTCGCGCTCGTGGCGGGCCGCGACGCCGCCGGGGCGAAGGCGGCGTTCGAGAAGGTCCTGCAGAAGGTCCCCGGCCACCTCCAGGCGCGGATCGAGCTCGCCGCGCTCGCGGAGGCGGCCGGCGACGTCGCCCAGGCGGAGGCGCAGCTCGCGCCGGTCCTCGCCGACGGCGCCGACCAGCGGCTCGCGCCGGCCGAGCGGGCGCGGGCGCTCGCGCTCCGGGGGACGCTGCTCGCGCGCGCCGCCGAGCGCGCGGCGGAGGCGGACAAGGTCCTCGAGGCGGCGGTCCAGGCCGACCCGCGCCTCGTGGAGGCGCGCCTCGCCCTCGCGCGTCACCGGCTCCGCCGCGGGAACGCGCAGGGCGCGGTGGCGGCGCTCGAGCCGCTCGCGGCGCAGGCGCCGGCGGTGCCCGCGCTCGCGGCGCTCCGGATCCGGGCGCTCGCCGCGGCGGGGCGCGCGCTCGACGCCTCGAGCCTGGCGGACCAGGCGCTCGCCAAGACCCCGGGTGATCCCGCGCTCCTCCTCGCGAAGGCCGCCGCGCTGGCGGCGTCCGGCAAGGGGCCGGAGGCGGCCGCCCTGTTCCGCGACGCGGCGGCGCGCGACCCGGCCGCGTTCGAGCCCCGGCTGGCGCTCGGGCGCATCGCGCTCGCGCGCGGCGATCTCGCCCAGGCGCGGGTCGAGCTCGCGGCCGCGGTGGAGAAGGGGCCGCGGGAGCCGGCCGCGCACGCGGTGCTCGGGGAGCTCGCGGCGCTCGAGGGCGACCCGGCCGCGGCGGAGAAGGCCTTCGGCGCCGCGCTCGCGCTCGACCCCGAGTACGCGCTCGCCGAGGTCGGGATGGCGAAGCTCGCGCTCGCGCGGGGCGACGCGGCGGGCGCGCGCGCTCGCCTCGATCGCGCGCTCGCGGTGGACCCGCGGAACGTGGAGGGCCACTTCCAGCGCGGCACGCTCCTGTGGCAGGCCCGGGATCTGCCGGAGGCGGAGCGGTCGTTCCAGGCCGTGGTGGACCTCCAGCCGAAGCACGCCGTCGCGCTCGCGCGGCTCGGCGCGGTGAAGCTCGAGCGCGGGGAGGACGTGGACGGCGCGCTGCAGCGCCTCACCGCCGCGACGAACGAGGACGCGAACCTCGCGGAGGCGAGGCTGTGGCTCGGACGCGCGCTCCTCAAGAAGGGCGAGACCCCCTCCGCGATCAACGCGTTCCGCCGGGCGGTCGCGCTCGAGCCGTCGAGCGTGCACCACATCCAGCTCGGGTTGGCGCTCGAGCGCTCGGGCTCGCCCACCGAGGCGGTCGAGGAGTACCGGGCCGCCGCGGCCGTCGACCCGAAGTCCGCCGAGCCGCTCGAGCGCCTCGGGGCGCTCTTCGCGACGAACGGCCGGTTCGAGGACGCGGCGGCCGCGTTCGAGAAGGCGATCGCGGTGGAGCCGAGGGCCTCCCGCCACCGCATCGCGTTCGCGGACGCGAAGGCGAAGCTCGGGCGCCACGAGGACGCCGTCCGGATCTACCGCGAGGTGCTGAAGCACGACCCGGCCGCGGTGCAGGTCCTCTACAAGCTCGCGCGCTCGGTGCACGAGGCGTCGGGCCCGAAGGCGGCGCTGCCGCTGTACGAGCGCGCGGCCAAGGAGGACCCGGCGAACGCGATGCCCCACTACTATCTCGGGTACCTCTACAAGGAGCGGGGCGACAGGGCGCGCGCGTCCGGCGAGTTCAAGCGCTTCCTGGCGCTGAAGCCGGACGCGGACGAGAAGCGCGACATCGAGGCCGAGCTCGACGACCTGGGCGGGGTGCGCTGAGACGGGTACGCCCGGCCGTCGAGCCGCTTGACGGGCCACGCTCCGGGCGATACTTCGCACGGCCATGATCCCGCTCGCCCCGCTCGCGCTCGCGCTCGTCGTCACGCAGGCGCCCGCAGGCACGCAGCCGCCTGCAGCCACCCCGCCGCCCGCCTCCGCGCAGGCGCCCGCAGCCGCCGCGCAGCAGCCGGCCGCGCCGCAAGCCGCCGTCGCCACGCAGACGATCACGCTCGACCAGGCGCTCCAGCTCGCCTCGGAGCGAAACCTCGATCTGAAGGCCGCCGCGGCGAGGCTCAGGCAGGCGCAGCAGGCGACCGCGAAGGCGTGGGCAGGATACCTGCCGTCCGTCACCGCGAGCGGCACGTACACCCGCAACCAGTACGAGGCGGTGATCCCCCCCGGCGTGCTCGGCGCAGGGAGTCCCGAGATCGTGATCGTCCCGAAGGACCAGCTCGCCGGGCAGGTCGAGGTGAACCAGGTCCTGTTCTCTCCCGCGCTGTGGTTCGGGATCCGGGCGGCCTCCAGCGGCGCGGACGTCGCCGAGCTGACGGTGCAGGGCGCGCGCCGCGACATCCTGTTCGGAACGGCCCAGGCGTTCTACGGCGTCGCGTCGCTCCGGCAGTCGGTCCAGGCCTCGGAGCGGCTCCTCGAGATCGCGCAGCGCCAGGAGAAGCGACGCGCGGGTCCGCTACCAGGCCGGGACGATCGCGAAGGTCGGCCTGCTCCGCGCCGAGATCGACCGCGCGCGGGCCGAGCAGGACCTGCTCCGCGCGCGGAACTCCTACGAGTCGGCGCGGATCGGCCTCGCGACCCTGCTCGACCGTCCCGTGGACTTCGAGGTCGCGGACCCGCCGGAGCCGGCGCTGACGGCGGCGCCCGCGCAGCTCGAGGCCGACGCCCTCCGGGACCGGACCGACGTCCGCGCCGCGCGCCGCTCCCTCGACTCCGCGCGCTCCGCCCACCGCGCCCAGATCGGCAAGTACTTCCCGAACCTGGCCGCCTTCGGGCGCTGGCAGATCCAGAACGCCGCCGGCTTCACCGGTCAGGAGCACCAGTGGGCCGCGGGTCTCGGGCTCTCCTGGCGGATCCTCGACGGCGGCCTCCGCGAGGCGGAGGTGCGCGAGGCGAGCGCGCGGGTGGACGAGGCCGAGGCCAACGTCGCGAGCGCCGAGTCGAGGACGCGGTCGGACGTCCAGCGCGCGCTCCTCGATCTCGAGAGCGCCCGCGCCAACGCCGAGAAGGCGAAGGAGCAGCGCGAGCTCGCCGCGGAGAACCAGCGGCTGGTCGACGTCTCCTTCCGGGCCGGGGCGGCGACCGCCGTCGAGCAGGCCGACGCCATCGCGCAGCTCCGGAACGCCGAGATCGCCCAGACCTCCGAGAGGCTCGGCGCCCAGCTCGCCGCGCTGCGCGTCCTCCAGGTCGCGGGCGCGACGCTCAAGTAGCGACGCGCAACCCGCGCTCGCACGGATGCGTCCGCAGGGCGCGGTCCGCTCACGCGGATGCGTCCGCAGGGCGGCGGTCCGTTACACGGATGCGTCCGCAGGGCCGGGCGCCGGCCCCCATCCGCCCGTGCGGAGCCGCGTCGCTGCGGACGGACTCGGTCGACAGTACGGAGCCGCGCTGCACCCGGCGTGACAGGCGCGCGCGTCGGAAACGCTCTCCGTCCGCTACGCCCACGATCAACGGCGACGCTGTCGCGCGCGACTGGCGCGCCGCCGGGGGTGCCGCGGCGGCTGCGATTCTGCGCCCTTCCGACATACGGCGCCCGGTCGCGACTTGCGGCGGAGCCGGGAGGATGGGGGCCCGCCCGGCCCGCTCGGAGACCGCCCGCTCGGAGCCCGCCGGCCCCGCAGCTCGGGACCCGCTCGGTGACCCCGGCCCGCAGGCGCCGGCGTCCCCGTCCCGAGCGACCGACTACAGCGGCAGATCCCTGAGCCGGGCGCGGGCGAGCGCCTGCGCGAGGAGCTGCGCCATCGTGAGGACGAATCGCCGCTCCTCCGCGTCGAGGTCACGCGGCCGCGGGAACCCGAGCGCGACGGCGCCGATCGTCCGGCCGTCCACCCTGAGCGGCACGACCGCCCACGCGCCGTCGCCGGACCCGGGCGGCAGATCCACCGCGCTCGGATACGCCTGCCGCAGCGCCTCGGGCGTCGCGACCCAGATCGCGGTCTGGATGCGGAACGCCTCCGCGACGAGCGCCGGCGCGTCCATCCGCAGCTCGCGCATGTCGCGGGCGACGTCGTCCGGCCAGCCCTGCGCGTGCAGGACCTCGAGGCGGTCGCCCGACGGGGTCGCCCACACGACGGTGGCCGTGGACGGCTCGAGCGCCGACATCCCGTTCTCGACGGTCACCCGCGCGATCGCCGCGGGCGAGAGGATCGAGGAGAGGCTCGCCGCGACGGACTCGAGGCGCCGCAGGTGCAGCTGCGACCGCTGGGCCTCGATCAGCTCCGCCCGCTCGCGATCCCGGAGCTCCTCCGCCTCGCTCCGGGCGGCGTGCTCCGCCTGGTACCAGCGCGCGTTGTCGAGCGCGAGCGCCGCGGGCACCGCGAGCTCCTCGGCGAACAGGAGCGCCTGCTCGTCGAGGGCGGGGACCATCGTGGAGCGGATGATGGTGAGCGCGCCGATCGCGCGGTCGCGCGCGACGAGCGGCACGGCGATGAGCGAGTTCGGCTTGATGGCGCGGAGCACGGCGAGGTGACGGTCGTCGTGCGTCGCCCAGGTCATGATCTCGTTCGAGAGCTCGCGGTAGAGGCGCGGCGCGCGATCGCGGATCGCCTGCGCGCCCGGCGTCGCCCAGCCCGGCCCGAAGCCGATCGACCGCATCTCGTGGGCGAGCGGCGCCTTCGCGGGGTCCGCGTGCGCGACCTCGACGCGCCGGGGGAACCCCTCCGCGTCGATGAGGTCGACGAAGCACCAGTCGGCGAAGCGCGGGACGATCGCGGCGGCGAGCGTGCGCAGGGTGCGGCGGAGATCGAGCGCCGCCTCGAGGAACGCGCGGTCCACCGGGATCTCCCGCGCGCCGCGGTCTCGCTCGAGCGCCCGCTCCGCCCGCTCCGACTGCGTCAGGTTCGCGAGCTCCGCCGGGTTTCCCGCCGGCTCGCCCGCGCCCGCCGGGACGTGAATCACCCCGCCCCCGTTACCCGTGCCACCGGCGGCAGCGGCCTGCATCCTGTCGGCCCTCATCGCGTCATACCCCCTAAGCGAGGGGGAGCATCGCTCATCTCGGCGATGAATGACGCGTGGCGTCATGCCGCACGTACGCATCCGGGGCGTCACGGGGATTCGTCCGGATCGGGGACTCGCTCGAGCACCGACGTGACGACGCAGTTCCTGCCCTGCGCCTTGGCGGCGTAGAGGGCGCGGTCCGCGGTCTCGACCAGCGCCCGGTCGGTGCGGCCGGGCACGTACCCGGTGATCTTCGCCGACGCGGTGACCCCGACGGAGACCGTGACGCCGAGCCGGTCGCCCTGCCACGTGCAGTGGCTCCGCTCGACGGCCCGGCGGATCCGCTCCGCGAGCGCGCGGGCGCCCTCGAGCGCGGTCTCTCGCGCGATCACGACGAACTCCTCGCCGCCGTAGCGCGCGAGGACGTCCTCCTTGCGCACCGCGCCGCGGAGGACGAACGCGACCATCTTGAGCGCCTCGTCGCCGGCGAGGTGGCCGTGCGCGTCGTTCACCGCCTTGAAGTGATCGATGTCGATCATGAGGAGCGAGAGCGCTCGCCCGTGGCGGTCGGCCGCGGCGAGCTCGGACGCGAGCCGCTCGTCGAGGTGGCGGCGGTTGTAGAGCCCGGTGAGCGGGTCCTGCAGCGCCCCCTCCGCGAGCCGCAGCTGGTACATCGCGTCGAGCTCGTCCGCCCAGACGAACTTCAGGATCGTGTGCCCGCCGATCTGGATCCGGGAGCCGGCGTGGACGTGCTCCTCGTGGACGCGCCGGCCGTCCACGTAGGTGCCGTTCGCGCTGCCGAGATCGACGAGGAGCGCGCCCTCGCCCTCGATGCGGATCGTGGCGTGGCGCCGGGAGACCCCGTCGTCGGCGATCGTCACGTCGGCGTCGTCCCGCCGCCCGACGAGCAGCTCGCGCCCCGGGGGCAGCGGGAACGTCGCGCCGAACTGCGGGCCGGCGAGGACGAGGAGGTAGGCGCGCTTCTCCGACGCCGACGGGAACCGCGGGATCGCGGTCCACGTGACGTCCGTCTGCTCCTCCGGCTTCCTGGGGCGATCGGCCATGGCGCTCCCCTGAGCGAATCTTACCCCGTGCGCCATCGCGCGGCGACCCGCCCGGGCCGCCCGGCCGGGCCCGCGTTGCCCGCCGCGGGGACGGCGGTTACGGCAGGCGCGAGGGGATCGCGTGATCCGCTTCGGACCCGCGGGGTGGGAGTATCCGGACTGGGCCGGGATCGTCTACCCGCCCGGCGCGCCGCGCGCGTTCGACAGGCTCCGCCACCTCGCCCGCTGGTTCTCGACCGTCGAGGTGAACTCCACGTTCTACCGGCCGTTCGGCGCGGACGTGGCGGCGCGCTGGTGCGAGCGGGTCCGGGACGCGCCGGACTTCCGGTTCGGCGCGAAGGTCTGGCGCCGGTTCACGCACGAGCGGGGCGAGGCGTACGGCGCGCAGGACGTCGAGGCCGCCCGCGCCGCGCTCGACGCGCTCCACGCGGCGGGGCGGCTCGGCGCGGCGCTGCTGCAGTTCCCGTGGTCCTTCCGGCGGGAGCCCGCGAGCGAGGAGTGGCTGCGCGGCGTCCTGCGCGCGCTCGAGGGCCTGCCGCTCGTCGTCGAGGTGCGCCACGCGTCGTGGGACGCGCCGGAGGTGCTCGACGAGCTCGCGCGGGCGGGCGCCGGGATCGTGAACGTGGACCAGCCGCTCTTCCGCTCGTCGCTCCGCCCCGCGGCCCGCGTCACCTCGACCGTGGCCTACGTGCGCGTGCACGGGCGGAACTACCGCGACTGGTTCCGCAAGGGAGCCGGGCGCGACGCGCGGTACGACTACCTGTACACGCGGGGCGAGCTCGAGCCGTGGGCGGAGCGCGTCAAGGAGCTCGCCGGCTCGCGCGGCGCGCCCGACGTGTACGTGATCACGAACAACCACTTCCGCGGACAGGCCGTCGCGAACGCGAAGATGCTCGAGTCGATGGTCGAGGGGCGGAAGGTGGAGGCGCCGCCGGAGCTGGTCGCGGCGTTCCCGGACGCGCTCCGGCCGTTCGTCGGGTGACGGCGGTGGCCAGGGCCCGGGTCGCCGTGTGGGTGCGCGGCGCACGAGTCGCACCTGCACGCACCCGTCGGTGCGACCCCGCAGGAATCGTCGAGTCACCGCGGCGGTTGGTGAGGACGCGCACGCAGTCCGGCGCTCCGGCGCAGGGCCCGCTCGCGCGCCCGATCCCGCATGAACCTCGCCCTCGTCTTCGCGGCCCTCCTCTCGACCCTCGACCCGCCGGGCGCCCCGCCCGCCGTGCCGGGCCCGCCCGTCCTGACGGCGCCGCCGGCGCGGGTGGACCCGTGCGCGGGGATCGAGGCGCTGCCGGAGGAGCCGTCGTGCTCGGGCGTCCCGCTGTGCGCGGCGCGGGATCGCGTCCGCACCGCGTGCGAGCTGCGCGAGGCGATGCGCGCGCGGTACGTCTTCCTCGACCAGAAGGCCGCGCTGCTCGGGGCGGCGTTCGACCCCGTCGCGCGGCTCGACGCGTGCGCCGCGACCGAGCGGGCGCTCGACCGGGAGGCCGAGCCGCTGCGCTTCTTCGACCGGGTCCGGACCTGCCTCGGCGCGTTCGAGGACGGTCACCTGCTCGTGACCGCGCCGGCGCGCCTGCCCCAGGTCGCCCTGGGCGTCGGGCTCCGCCGCGCGGGCGGGCGGATCGTGGTCGGCTCGCGCGAGCCCGGGCTCCGCGCCCTCCTCGGCGAGGCGAAGGCGGACGCGCTCCCGCTCGGCGCGGAGGTCGTCGAGGTGGACGGCCGGCCCGCGGCGGAGGCGGCGGCCGCCCTCGCCCGCGAGACGCCGGGCAGCTCGGCGGCCGCCCGGCTGCTGCACGGGATCGACGCGCTCACGCGCCGCGACTTCGCGCACCCCGAGCGACGGACCGCGACGCTGACGCTCGCCCTCGCGAGCGGCGAGCGGCGCTCGGTGGAGCTCCCGTGGTGGGTCTCGCCCGGCGCGGACCGGCACCCCGTCGCGGCCGGGTGGGCGAGGCGCGTCGGCCTGCCGACGACGGACCGCCTGCCGTGGTTCGACGAGGCGGCGCGCCCGCGGCCCGGCGCGGTCGCCGACGGCGCGCCGGCGTGGGCGTCGATCGTCCCGCCCGCCGCCGCGGCCGGGCTCCGCGAGTACGCCGACGACAGCGGCCGCGTCGCGGTCCGCCTCGGGGCGGTCGAGCGCGGCGTCACGCACCCGTTCTGCTACCTGCAGATCCTCTCGTTCCACAGCGAGGGGCTCGAGGCCGGCGGGCGGCGAGCGGCCTTCACCACGGTCGTCGAGGACTTCGTCCGCGGGTGCGGGGAGCGGCGGCAGGACGTGGTCCTCGACCTCCGGCGCAACGAGGGCGGCTACCTCGACCACACCACGGCGCTCGCCGAGGCGCTCGCGCCCGCCGCCGCGCTCGACCGGCCGACCGCGCTCCTCCTCCGCGCGACCGAGCGGAACGAGGCGGTCTACCGCGAGCGGTCCGCGTCCGCGGGCGCCGCCGGCGCGGACGTCCTCGCGCCGCGGCACATCCTCGACGCCATCGGCGCCGCGCGCCGCGACGGCCTCGTGCTGACGCCCGGCTTCGTCTCCGCGCCGCTCTCGCCGAGCGGCCCCGGCGGGTTCGCCGGCCGGGTCGTCGCCCTCACCTCGCCCGCGTGCATGAGCGCGTGCGACCGCCTCGCCGCGCTGCTCCGCGCCTCCGGCCGCGCGGTGCTGGTGGGCGGCCCGACCGAGGGCGCGGGCGGCAGCCAGCAGGAGACCGCGCGAGTCCCGGCCCGCTGGACCGACTCCGGGCGCCTCCTCTCCGTCGCGATCCCGAACGCGGCGTTCGGCGTCCGGCGCACGGCCGCCGGGCTCGTCGTGACCGCGAAGGACGCGGCGGCGCCCGCGCCGGCGCGGGGCGGCGCCGAGGTGCCCGCGCCGGTCTTCTTCGAGTCGTTCGGGATCGAGAACCATCCGGTCGAGCCGGACGTCCGCTACGAGACCCGGGTCGAGGACGTGACCGGCGGCGGCAAGGGCTGGCTCGAGCAGGTGGACGCGATCCTGTCCGGCCGTCCGCTCGCGCTCGCGGGCACCGGCCCGTCGCGCGCCGGGTGAGCGCGCGTGCCTCGTGCGCGCTCGCGCTCGCCCCGCGAAGCGGGGAGAGGGTCGGGGAGAGGGGATCACACGCGGTGGGCTACGGAACGATCCGGACGACGCCCAGGTCGCCCGCGACGCTCGTCCACGAGGTCCCGCCGACGCTCGCCTGACCCGTGAACCGGAGCGCGTGCGCGACGGTGCCGGTCGTCGCGAACAGGACGAGGTCGTCCGCGTACGCGCCGCCGTCCGGAGCCGCGGCGCCGCGCACCGGCAGGAACGAGCTGACGGTCCGGTCGGGCTCGAGGCGCGCCAGGAAGGTCGCGAACAGGCAGCCCGGGTCGCGGCACGCGCTGAAGCGGATCCCGCCGAGCGTGGGCTGACCGGTGTACCGCCCCGCGACCCACAGCTTCCCCAGCCGATCGTAGACGCACCGCGAGAGCGCGGCCGCGTCGGGATCCGACCCGTACGGCGCCTCGACCGGACGTGCCACGCCGGCGGGCGCGCCGCCGGGCCCCCACGTCGCGGCGAACGAGCGCTCCGTCGTGCCGAAGTCCACCGCGCCGGAGCCGAAGTCGACGAGCCCCTTCGCGTCCCCCACGACCGTCGCGCTGCCGTCCGGGGCGATCGCGAGGTCCTTCACGGCCGTGACCACCCCCGCGCCGGAGGTGGTCTTCGCCCACGCGACGCTCGCGCCGTCGGCCGAGACGACCGTGAGGAAGAGCCCCTTCGTGCAGGTCGTCCCGCCGCCCGGGTCGAACGACGCGCCGGCGGGCGTGCAGACGCCCGCGATCGCGACCTCGCCCGTGTCGCGCGGCTCGGCGTCGGAGATCGTCTTCGTGCCGTAGCCGTGGGACCAGAGACAGCCCCCGGTCGCGCCGTCGAGCGCGGCCGCGAAGGTCTCGCCGCCGGTGTTGCCAGTGATGCAGAGGAAGTTGCCGGCCCCTGTCCCCGCGACCACGAGGTCGGCGCCGCGCGCCGCGGCCGCCACGGGAGCGAGCGCCGCGGTGAGGTGGGTGTTCGCGATCGCGCGGACCCAGCGCGGCGCCCCGGCGGCGTCGAGGCGGCCGACGACGAGCGCGCCGCGTGCGGGCGGCGTGAACGCGTACGTCCCGATCGAGGTGGGATCGAACGCGGTGCCCGCGAAGAAGACGTCGCCGCCCGCGAGCACCGCCGTCCGGAACCGGCCGTCGCGGAAGGTCGGGAACGGGGTCGCCCAGACGCGTGCGCCGGTGGCGGCCGCGAGCTTCGCCACGAACGTGCCGGTGGGGATCGTCCACGGATCGTACGACGCGTTCACCGCGCCGGCGACGACGACGTCGCCCGTGCCGGGATCGGCGCCGATCGCGGACGGGACGAACGTCGCGCCGGCGGCCCCGTACAGGCGGCTCCAGGCGACGGTGGTGAACGAGGTCGGATCGACGCCCCCGGCGACGGGGGACACCGCGCGCACGCAGACGCCCGCGTCGCAGCGCTCCACCGCCGCGCAGTCGGAGTCCCTGTCGCAGCGCCCCGCCGGCGAGTAGACGCACCCGCCGAGCGCGCCGAGCGCGAGCGCGGCGAGCGCGGCCGCGACCGCGGGCCTCCGGTTCGCTGGCGCGCTCAGAACCGGCCTCCCGCGCCCGCCGAGACGGGCCGGCCTGGCGCGGACGGCGCCGCGATCCAGAGCCACGTCCCCGCTGCGACGGCGGCGCCGCCCGCCGAGAAGAGCCCGATGGAGAGCGCGTTGTATCGATCCACCCGGTCGAACGACGATCGATCCGACGCCGAGAGCGTCCCCGCCGCACGCTTCGCGGCGAGGTCGTCGGAGAGCGAATGGTTCAGGTAGCCGACCGCCGCTCCGCCCGCGAGGAGCGCGACGCCGACCCCCGTGAGCCACGGGCCGGCCTTCCGCTTCCACATCGAAGGCGGCGGCGCGGGGGAGGTGACGTCGAGGCGGGTGGGAGCGGCCGTTGCGGCCGGTGCGCTCGCGACGGCCGGCACCTTCGCGGTCGCGGGCGGCTCGCGGGTCGGCTCTCGCGGCGGCACGGGAGCAGGCGAGCGTGAGGGAGGGCTCGACATCGTCGAGCGCGGGGGCGAGGAGACGATGCCCGGGGTCTTCGCGCTGCCCACCGCCTGCGGCTTCATGTCTCGCGTCACCGTTCCGTCCGGCTCGATCTCGAGCTCGAGCTCCATGAGCGCGTCGCCGACCGGCCGCACGTTCTCGATGATGAGGTCCACCGCGAACCGGACCTCGCGCGTGCGTGCGCCCTTGCGATCCCAGAACGCCGCCGTCACGAGGACGACGCCCGATCTGAGCTCGCCGCGTCCCGCGAGCGTGAGCCCGTTCCCCGCCACCCCCGCGAGGCAGGTCGGGGTGGGGCTTTCGCCGCAGGCGGCGGGCACGACGAGGGGCGCGCGCGGCGCGAGGATGCCGCGCCGCGCCGCCGTGAGGAGCCCGGCCTGCAGGACGCCGTGGAGGTCCGCCCGCTTCGCCGCGCTGAGCCCCGGCACCCTGATCGGGTAGATCGCGACCGGGATCGCGGCGGCGGCCCGATCGGGGCCGAGCGCGGCGGCGAGCGCGAGCGCGAGGAGGGCGAGGCGGAGGCGGAGACATCCGGAGAACGGTCGCAGGGGGCATCGACACCGTCAAGCTTTCGGGGTGCGACACCGACGTACGTCCGCGGCGGAACGCCGCGTCCCGCTACTTCGCCGCGAGGAGCGCGTTCACCTTCTCCATGACCGCGAAGGCGTCCGCGACGTACAGCACGTCGGCCTTGCCGCGCGCCCACCCGCAGCCCGCGTCGAGGTTCACCGCCCGCCGCTCGCGGATGAAGCGCCACCCGACGACGTGCGGCTCCTCTCCGTGGCAGCAGGTGGAGAGGCCCTTCGGATGACGCGGCGTCGCCCCGGTCTGGCCCACCTGGTTCAGGTGGGTCATGAACTCGAACACCTTCTGGCCCTCGCCGGCCTGATCCACGAGCGACTTCGACGAGCCGAGCGACGCGCCGGCGGCGCGGACGAACGAGAGGATGAGCGCCTCCGCCTTCTCCGGATGCGGCTGCCCGTCGGGCTGCTTCTTCGTCCACCCGGCGCCCGCGACGAACAGGAGCTTCGCGTCCGGTCGGATCGTCTGCTCGCCCGACGAGGGCGCGCGCAGCCCGGTCACCTGCGTGCGCGCGGCGGGGAGCTGCACCGCGACCTGCTCCACCACGGGTGACGGGCCGCCCTCGGCGACCGCCGCCGGGGTCGCGCCCGGATCGACGAGCAGGACCCACGGCCGCTCCTTGCGCCGGAGCTTCGCCTCGATGCGCTGCCGGTAGTACCAGCGGACCGCGGTGGGTCCGCCCTCGTCGAGGAGCTGCGTGACGTGCGTGTCGATCCGGCCGCCGAGCCGCTGGGAGACGCCGGCCATCACGCGGGCCATCCGGGAGGTCGCGGGGGCGACGACGAGGGAGGCCCCGGAGGCCTTCGCGAGCGCGGCCGCCGCGGCCGCGTCGGTCGCGTACCGCGCGTCGCGGAGCGCCGGGTCCTCCGCCGCGAGCACCTTCGTGACGCCCGTTCCGGCGAGGGCGGCGGCGGCCTTGGCCACCGACGGGCCGAAGAGGCCGGCGGTCACCGGGGCGCCGAGCGCCTTCGCGGCGGAGAGCGCCTCGAGCGCGGCGCGCGGCAGGGAGCCGTCGGGGTCGACGTGGCTGACGAGCAGGATCGTGTCCATGGCGGTCTTCTCCCTAGTCCTTCGAGATCCACTCGACGATCTCTCGCGCGATGTCGTCGGGCGAGGCGTCCTTCACGATGCGCGTCTCGCGCTGCACCTTCGGGAGCTGGACGGAGGCGAACTCGACGCCGCCGGTGCCGACCGGCGCGGGCGCCGCCTTCTGCAGCGCCGGCATCACGAGCCGCATGTTCGCCATCCCGATCTGCGGGTTGTTCTTCGGCTCGGGGAGGCTGCCGGTCGCCCACCCGAGGACGGCGGGGGCGCCCGCGCAGGTGGAGACCTGGTGCTTGCCCCCCTCGACGCGCTCGAGCACCTCGAAGGACCCGTCGGGCTGCGGCGCGATGCGGTCGACGCCCTGGAACTGCTCCGCGATCCCGAGGGCCTCGCCGACGAGCTGCAGCGTCACGCCCGCGCCGCGCGAGGCCGACTCCCAGCCGCCGAAGAGGAGCAGCCGCGCGCGGTCGAGGCCGGGGAGCGCCTGCACCGCGGCGGCGAGCTTCGCCGCGACCTCGTGGGCGTCGGTGAACCCGCCCGCGGGGCCGTCGAGCGCGACGAGCTCGAACGGCACCTTCTGCGCGACCGCCATCATGACCTGCTGCAGCTTCGCCTTCGGGCCGAGGGAGACGAGGGTCACCTTCGAGCCGGGCGTGCGGGCCGCGAGGTTCGCCGCCTCGTAGAGCGCGTGCCCCGCCCACGGGTCGAGCACGGCCGGGAGCATCTGCTCGTTCTTCAGCCCCGGCCCCTGCGGCGTCGAGACGGGCTCGAGCGTCTGGAGCGGGTCGGGGACGATGCTGCCGAGCACGACGATCTGGAAGCCACTCACGTGTCACCTCCGCTCACCCTGAGCGTAGCGCCCGCGCAGCGGGCGTGAAGTCGAAGGGTCCCGGCGGCATCAGTTCTCGGCGGAGTGGAGCCCGCCCGTGCCCGCGCGGAACGTCAGGTTCACCTCGTCCGTGCCGTCCACCCGCTGGGTGCAGCTCCACAGGCACGCGCCGCAGTGGACGCACTTCTCGCGGTCGAAGGTCGGGACGCCCCCGTCGCCCGGGCGGATCGCCTCCGCCGAGCAGATCTCGAAGCAGACCTTCTTCCCGCAGCTCCGGCACAGCTCCGGCCGGAGGAAGGTGACGTGGTCCGCGTACCCCGGCGGCGCCTGCACCTTCCCGCCGACGAGGAGCGCGTCCTGCTGCGAGACGAGGAGCTTCCCGTCGAGCGGGACCGCCGGCCAGCCGGCGCGGTCCATGAGCGCGTCGTGGAGCGGGACCCCCTTCGCCTCGCAGTCCCGGCGGATCGCCGCGATCTCCTCGGGCGGGATCTTCCCCGCGTAGAACGCCTCGAGGGTCGCGACCTTCTCCGCCGGGTGCGCGGGCTCGTCCCCGAGGGAGAGCCGGCCCTTCGTCGCGCCGGCGAGCGCCATCCCGAGGAGGCCGGTGACGACCCCGCGCTGGAAGCCGTCCCGCGCCTTCTCCGCGACCCGCCCCTCCGCCTCGACGAAGCTCGCCCGCCGCCGCGCGACGTACGCGGACTCGAGGTGCTCCTTCGTGAGCGGCTTGCCCGCCTCGAGGAGCGAGATGACGCCCTCGGCGAGCTGGACGCCGGTCGTGAACGCCTCGTCGACCCCCGAGGACGTGAGGACGTTCGTGGAGCCGGACCCCTCGCCGATGCGGGCGAACCCGTCGCCCGCCAGGACCGGCTCGCCCCGGCGCCCGGACTCGAGGATCGACTTCGCGCCCCAGGAGCGGAGCTTCGCGTCGCGCAGCCAGCGCCAGAGGTAGGGGTGCTGCACGTAGTGCTGCAGGTACCGGTAGGTGGTGCGGACCGGCGACTCGAACCAGGACGGCACGAACACGCCGACCGAGGCGACGCGGTCGGGGTGGACGTAGAGGAACCCGAAGATCTCCGGCTCCGGGAAGCCGAGGGTGTGGAGCACCGTGCCCGCCTCGAGCGGCGTCCCCTCCGGCAGGTCCACGACGAACTTCATCCCGACCGCCCAGTCGCGGCGGCCGTGGCTGCCGGCGGGCAGCCCGAGCTCGCGGTCGAGCTGACGGCCCACGGCGCCCACCGGTCCGTCTCCGACGACGGTCAGCGCGGCGGTCACGTCCATGCCCGGCATGAACGCGGCCTCCGGGTTCCCGTGGCGGTCCACGCCCTGGTCCACGAGCCGGACGCCCTTCACCGCCCGGCCCTCGACGAGCGCGGACGCGACCGGCGTCCCCGGCCAGATCTGGACGGTCCCGGTCGAGAGCACCTGGCCGCTCATCCACTGCATGAGCTGGCCCATCGAGAAGACGAACCCGTCCTGCTTGTGCAGGAACGCGGGGGTGTAGGGGAGCTCGACCGCGTGCTCCTCGTGGCGGAGGGCGAAGCGCGCGGCCCGGATCGCCGCGTCCGCGGCGCGGAGCGCCTTCGAGCGGCGCGACGCGCCCACGGGGTCGAGCAGGTAGAGGACCTTCTCGCTGCGGACCGGCGCCGCCATCGGGATCTGCGAGGCGTCGAGGTCGGGGAACGCGGCGCGGATCCCCCGCGCCCGCGTCACGACGCCGGACACCCCGAAGCCGGGGTCGTCGGCGCGCTCGTAGCAGACGACCTGCAGCGGCAGCCCGGGAGAGGCCGCGCTCTCGAGCGCCGGCCGGTCCGTCGCGGCGAGCCGGCGGGACAGCGTCGCGAGGAAGCCCGCCATCGCGGGGCCGAAGCCCACGCAGGCGATGTCCACCGCCATCGACTGGCGTTCGGTCATGGCTCCGTCCCGGACCTACTGCGGGTAGTCGAGCGCCTCGGGGATCATCACGCGCGACACCGCCTCGGCCGCGCGATCCTTCGCGAGCATCGAGCCGGTGAGGCACCCGTCGAGCTTCACGCGGAGCGTCCGGAAGTCGGTGGCGCCGCGGCAGGACGCGCAGGGACCCTCCTTGTCCGGGTGGCCGCCGTCGTCGAGCGTGTCCTTCGCGCAGCCGGCGAGCCCGGACATGATGCCCTCGAGCGCGTCCGTCTCGGTGGCGCTCCAGCAGGCGCGGAGCCCCTCCTCGTCCCAGCTCGGGTGACGGTTGTAGCCGTGGACGAGCTCGGCGCAGATGCGCGCGACCTCGCCCGAGGCGCGCGCGGCCTGCACGTGGCAGAGGTCCGCGAAGAACCGCGCCGTGCCCGGGAGCGCGTCGCCGAGGGTCGGCCCGCCCTCCTCGGCGAGCCGGACGGTGTCCAGGATCTGCAGGCGCGGGCCCATGAGCCAGGCCAGCGCGTCCACGAGCTTGAAGGTCACGCCCTGGCGGGGCGACTGGTAGAGCTTCGCGCCGTCGGCGTCGGTCGCGTCCTCGAGGTGGCGGAACGTCCAGAGCCACAGCTCGTACGCGGAGGCGAGCGCGCACGCGCCGGTCCCCGGGTGGATCGCGGCCACGCGGCGGAGCTCGCGCGCCCAGGACTTCATGATCGCGAGGAACAGCGGGGAGGTCATGGTGACCGAGAGGTGGCGGCGCTGCACGGCCTCCGGGCCCTCGTAGGTGGCCTCGAGCTGCGCGTCCATCCACTTCTTGCCGAGGAACCCGGGGCAGTCCTCGGTGATGCCGTACCCTCCCATGAGCGAGACGGCCTCGCGCATCATCGTCGCGCCGTGGCCGGTGTTCCAGAGCTTCGCCGCGGGGCACAGCACGCTCGCCTGCGCGTCCAGCAGCGCGAACCGGACCATCTCGTCGGCCCGGAGCTCGGCGATGCGCGCGTTCTCCCGCTCGCCGCGCGGATGCGCCTCGAGGTCGAGCAGCTCGAGCGCCCGCTTCTCCACGGCCTTCATCCACCTCAGCTCCGCCTTCATGCCCGAGACGCCCTGCTCCTTCAGGAGGGCGTCCTTCCGGCGCTCGATGGGATCGAGCTCGTCGAACAGGCGCGCCGCGCCGAAGCCGAGGGACGCCGCCGCCTCTCCGGTCGCCCAGATCTCGACGAGCCGGTGCAGCGCGTCCTGCCGCTGCTGGATCCCGAGCTCGTACCGCACCGAGCCGGGCGTCGCCTGCTCCGCGCCCCGGAAGCGGGTGCGCTGGTAGCGGATGACGGGCTCGATCGCGCTCAGCAGCTTCGCGGCGGTCATGACCCCGACGGTCACGCGGGTCCGCTTGAACACCGCCTCGATGATCGTCGAGTGATCGAAGTTCGGGACGACGACCCCGTCCTTCACCGTGTAGCCGCCGACGATCCGCGACGCGGGGATCCGCAGGTTGAAGATGGGGTCGTTCGTCGAGGAGAGCTGGTGGACGAGCTTCTTCGTCGGCGTGCCGCGGTCGAAGGTGCCCGGGTCGCCCTCCTCCAGGATCACCATGCAGCTCCCCTTGATGCGGGGATCGCCGGAGTCCACCGCCGCGGTCACGAAGTTCGCGAAGCCCATGTTCGTGATGAAGCGGCCGCGCTTCTCGACCTGCAGCTGGGGCTCCTCGCCCTCCTTCCACTCCGCGATCCGCACGCGGCCGGAGAGCATGCCGGTGTCGACCCCGACGTACGGGATGGGCTCGGTGAGCGCGAACGCGGCGCGCCAGGGCTTGCGGTCCTCGCCCGGCTTCGGCGGCGCGGCGAGGCTCATGTACTTGCGCGCCTGCTCCGGCGTCCCCTTCTCGTGGATGGGGGAGAGGCCGAGGAAGCCGGCGAGCGCGCCCGTCGCGGCCCCGCCGTCCACCCAGGCGAGCTCGAACGCGGTCAGCGAGAGCGCGAGGTTCTTCGGGCCGGAGATGAACCCGCCCTCCTCGGGCTCCATGAACGCGGCGGTGATCCCGGCCGCGTCGTAGTGCCCGAGCAGCTCGTTCTTCGCGGGGCTCCAGTCGTGGTCGTTCCAGCCACCGCCGGCGGCGAGCCGCGCGACCGGGCCGCGCGCCACCCCGCGGGTGGACTGGACGAGCATCTGGAGGTCGTACCGGTCGGTGAACCGCCACATGATCTGGCGCACGTCGTCACCGGGGAGGGTCCGCAGAAGCTCCTGCATCGACTGGGTGGCGGCGGTGGGCATGAGGCTCCGGCGGTGAATGCGCGCGCGAGCGCGCATCGAGTGTGGCCCAGGCAACCCCTCGGGATGCCTGGAGGACCGTGAAACCTAGCAGACGGCGAGCGCCGATCGAAAGAGGCCCAGGTCAACTGGACGTGCGGCACCGTGCCGCGCCCGTTAGAGGGGCCCCGCCAGGAGTAGACTCCCGCCGTCCCTCACTCGAACTCGGCGACGACCGGCGCGTGGTCGCTCGTCCCGAAGTCCGCGAGCACCGCGCAGCGGCGTGCCCGCGCGGCGAGCGGCGCCGAGGCGAGGACGTAGTCGATCCGCCAGCCGATGTTCCGCTGGCGCAGGTTCCGCCACGGCGCCCAGTACGTGAAGAGCCCCTCGTTGTGCGGATCGGCGGCGCGCCCCACGTCCACGAGGCCGTGCCCGAGCGTCGCCTCGAGGAGGGCGCGCTCGTCGGGGCGCTGACCGATCGCCCCGGCCTTGCGCTCCTTCGCGTGGACGTCCATGTCGGTCCGCGCGATGTTGAGGTCGCCCGCGACGAGGAGCGTCCGCCCCGCCGCGGCGGCCTCCGCCACCCAGCGGTCCAGCGCCTCGAGGAACCGGAGCTTCGCGGCGTAGTCCTTGCCGCCGTTCGGGACGTAGACCGACGCGATCGTCGCGTCCGCGACGTCCACGGTCGCGATCCGCGTCTCCATGTCGAACGGCGGGTGCAGGAACGAGGGCCGCGCCGGGGCGAGCTCGCGGCGGACGTGGAGCCCGACGCCGGAGTAGGCGGTCTCGCCGTGCCACAGGCACCAGTACCCCTCGAGCTCGCACAGCATCGGGGGGACCCGGGCAACGGGCGCCTTGATCTCCTGCAGGCAGAGGACGTCGGGCCGCTCGCGCGCGACGAGCTCGAGGACCTGGCCCTCGCGCGCGCGGATGCCGTTCACGTTCCACGTCGCGAGCTTCATCGTGGCTCCGTCCTCCGGCCCTCTCTCTATGCGAGATCGCGCGCCCGCACACGCCTCCTCGATCGGGCGCACCCTCCGGTCCCGCGCGAGGAGACGCGTGCGCAATCGCGGGCCTCCGGTTAGACTCGCCGCCTCCGGAGGCCAGAGACATGCGGACGCTGCTCCTCACCGCCTTGCTCCTCGTGTCCCCCGGCGCCGCGCGCGCCGAGGGCGCCCCGGCGTCCGCGACGACGCCGGAGGCCCCGGAGAGGCCCGCGCCGTCCGCGAAGGCCGAGCCCTCCGGCGCGAAGGCGAAGCGCCGTCCCGCCGCGCCCCCGAGGAAGAAGGTGGACGCCGGGGCCAAGACGGCCGAGGCTCCCGAGAAGGTTCCCGCGCCGGCCGCCGCCAAGCCGTGCGAGCCGGTGAAGCCCTGCCCGATCGACTGATGTCGCGCCGGCCCGCCCTCGTCGCCGCCGCCGCGCTCGCCGCGCTCGGCCTCCTCCTCGCCGGGGTGCTCGTGCGCGAGCACGCGCAGGCCCACGCGGGCGGCGTGAGCTTCTGCTCGATCAGCGAGTACGTGAACTGCGACCGGGTGGCGACGAGCCGCTACTCGGTCCTGCTCGGGATGCCGGTCGCGATGTGGGGGGCCTTCGGGTACGGCCTCGCGCTCGTGCTCGCGCTCGCAGGGCTCCGGCCCCGGCGTGCCCGCGAGGGCTGGCCGGCGGGCCTCCTCGTCCTCGTCGCGGGCGCCGCCGCCGCGGCCGGCATCGTGCTCGCGTTCATCTCCGAGCTCGCCGTCGGCGCGCTCTGCCTCGTCTGCACCGCGTCCTGGTTCGTCTCGTTCGCGCTCCTCACCGCCGCGTGGCGAGCGTGCCGCCGGAGGGCGTCGGCGCCGCGATCCGCGGCGACCTCGCGCTGCTGCGCGCGCGGGCCGGGCAGACGGCCGGCGTGGTCGTCGCGGGCCTCGCGCTCGTCGCGATCGTCGCGTCCGCCTACCCGCGCTACTGGGAGCGGCCCGCCAGGGGCGGGAGCGCCGGCGTCGCCGGCACGACGCCCGCCTCGCCGGACGCCTCCGGTGCAGGGTCGGGGGCGACGGGCGGCGTCTCGCCCGGGCCGCTCGTGGTCGTCGAGTTCAGCGACTACGAGTGCCCGGCGTGTGCCCGCGCGCACGAGGAGGTCAAGGCGCTCCTCGCGGGCCGCCCGGACGTGCAGCTCGTCCGGCGGCACTTCCCGCTCGACTCCGAGTGCAACCCGGCCGTGAAGCGCCGGATGCACCCCGAGGCGTGCGGGCTCGCCCGGGTGGGCGTCTGCGCCGAGGCCCAGGGCAAGCTCGAGCCCATGGAGGACGCGCTCTTCAAGAACCAGGTCGCGAACCGGCCGGTCGAGGAGCTCGCGAGGGCGGTCGGCCTCGATCTCGCGAAGCTCCGCGCCTGCCTCGCGTCGCCGGAGACCGACGCGCGCATCCGCGCGGACGTCGAGGCGGGCATCCGCGTCGGCCTGCGCGCCACGCCCACGTTCATGGTCGGCGGCCGGCAGTACGCGGGCCAGCTCCCGGCGGACGCGCTGCCGCCGCCGCGCTCGACCGCGGCCGCGAACTAAGACTGAACCCGAAAGCGCGACATCCGCCGTGAGTCGCGGCGCCGGTCGGGCGACGTTTGAATCGGCGCATGTGGTCAACGACCGGACGCGGGTACCGGCCGCGGCGAGCGATCCGAGCCGGGGCGTGCAGCGTGGCGGAGCAGCCAACCCTCCGCGCCGGACGTCGCTGGCTCCAGGAACAAGCTCCGCTGCGCCTCGCGGGGTGCTCTCGCGGCCGCGGACGAGAACGGGTCCACCCAGCCCTTGGAAGAGCGAGGCTCGCCCCGGCGCTCCGCGTGGCTCTCGAAGTTGCCGAGGACGTAGCGGAGGGCGTTGCGGACCTCGGCGGGCGTCCGGAGGACGTGCGCGTGGTAGCGGTCCTCGAGCACCGGCCCCTTCCGACCCATCATCCGGTTGAGCCCGCGCGCGAGGCGGATGGAGAGCCCCCGCATGCCGCTCGCGAGCGAACCGGCGCCGTCCGCCTCGACGATGAGGTGGAGGTGGTTGCCCTGGACGCTGAAGTGGATGACCCGGAAGCCGGCGACGCTGCGAATCCCCGTGATTGCCGCGTGGATCACCCGGAAGGACCGCTCGCTCCGGAGGTTCCACACGTGGTCGGCCACCCGCAGGGTGACGTGCACCGGCTCGCCCGCGCGTACGGCCTCGCGCGCCACGTGCGGGAGCCCGGCCTTCTCTCCGGAAGGCGGACGGCCTGCGCCGCGCCGTCTCCCGCCGCGGAAGGGGAGCGGGAGTGCCTGCTGAGCGGGTGGAGGTGAGGAACGCACCAATCGATCTTCGCATGATGGTCTGACACGGATAGTCACAGCCGTTCGAGCGAAAGCAAGCGTCGCATTGATGCAAGGTGGCCGGGTCGTGGGATCACGCGGGATTGGGGCGCAGAACGGGCATCCCTTTGATGCAGGGCCACGCCAACGCGGCAGAGGTGCACCGTGCGCGAGGACTCGACCTGCGCGATGATGCGCGTCGCACATGGACCACACGGCGCTCGGATCGGAGGCCTTGCCTCGCGATGTTCTCGCGTGGAAGTCGAGCAGCGCAAAGACGCGACGCGAACGTGCATTCGACCTCGCTACCCGCAGTCGGCGGAGTCCCAGCGACCGTTCAGCGCGCGAACGTTCGTTGATTCTGCAGATGGGTTGGTCAACGGACGCCGACTACCGTCCATCACATGTGCTCCACTCCGCGTGACCGGCCGCGCTGGAGCGCTCTCGCGCTGACGTTCCGACCCTCGGTGCAGAGCGAGGGAGGCCTCGGCGGAGGTCGACGACCTGCGGGCGAACGCGAGGAGTCGTCAGCGTCCGCGTGATGCGCCGTTTGTGGAAGCCGTGGTCAAGACGGGTCCAGAGCTCTTCTCCCGACCGTAGCGCGATCGGTCGCTGCGGGGAGCGTTCACCCCAAGGGCCGGTCGACGGTGGACCCTCGACCTCGTCGTCGGGGCGAAACGAGCGCTCGCATCCCGGGGACGGGCCGGTTCCCTGCCGGGCGCAAGAGTCGTTCCCGACGGGGTCGCACGACCGCGGCGGTCGCACTGGGAGACGCCACACTCGCGGCGTCTTCGTCTCATCGGCTGCGCGCCGGTTATCGGGGGTTGGGATGGCTGTCGTCCGCAGAGCCCGTCGTCGAGACGCAGCCGGTACCGTCCCGGTTCGCCGGCTTCTGGCGTCGCATCGACGCGCTGTTCATCGACGTGGCGGTGCTCGGCCGACCTGGGATTCCCCTGGGGCTGTTGCCGCGGGAGCGGTGCGACCGGCGGGCACGAGCCGTCCCGACTCGATCGGTCTCGCCGTCATCGTGCCACTTCCCTCGGCGTGATGGGCAGCCGGGATCGCCGGTGGACGCGTCGAGCACGGCCTCGGCTCGGTTACGCGACTGGCAGTTCCCGGTTGGCCGCGTCTGCTCGTCCGGCGGCCTTCTCTCGCTTCCGTCGATGGTTTCAACGGGATCCGGTTCGGCTCCTGGGCCCCGTGGTCCTCGCCACGCCGGAGCCGGCGTCCTCGTGTTCGGAGTTGGCGGTGCGATCATCGGCACCTGCGTCCTGAACCGGCGGACGCGCCAGGCGCTGCATCGCTCGCACGGTCGAGCGCAACGGCATGCGCCTCGCGCTCTGGACGTGCAGCGAACCCGCCCCGTCCACTGACGGGCCCACGGGCGACCTCTGCCCCGCGCAGCTCGTCGTCTTCGAGCGGATCGGCAGGAGGAAGTGGAAGCTCTTCTTCGTGGATCCAGCGGACGCGCGCCGCGATGACGCGGAGCACACCGAGCCGGGCTGGTACTTCGAGGCCGCGAACCCCGACCCGTCGTGGATCAGCAACGACGCGATCGGGCCGTACGACACGCTGGAAGACGCGCGCGACGATGCGCGGGTGAGGTGCAGCGCGGAGTAGGCGCGGCGCGCGTCGGCCCCCAGCCCCGCGCGTTCGCCGCGACGGACTCCTGGGACGGTGTTACCTGCGAGCCTCGCGGGATCGCCTGCTTTGGCCGGGTGCTCGGCCCGCGTCGTGACCCGCGGGACTGAGCCGTTCACCGCAAGCACGCCTCGTTCTCGGGGAAGCGACACGCGAACGGACTGAACCCCATTCTCAGCGTCGGCGCACGCCGCTTTGAACGCAGGCATTGTCGCGGTAGTGCAGTCGAGCCTCCCGCGATCCTGATGCGCCGACACGCGGTCTTGAACGCGGCTTCGAGGGCGGGGCGCTTCGCCTCACGTCCGTCCATTGCTGCCGCCGGCGCTTCTCGGCCGCCGCCTTCTCCTGCCGCTTCCGCGCGTGCTGCGTTCTCCTCCTGTCGGTGGCGATCGGCACTTCCGCGTCCCCCAGTTCTTCGCCCGCCCGGTCGAGCGCCGTGGCAGGCGGCTAGGGAGGTCGTTGCGGCGATGGCTCCAGCACCGCCCGGACGCGGCGACCGCGCCATCGCTCGCCGTCACCGTCGTCCGCGGGTGGGACATCGGGATCGCGAACAGCAGAGCGCGGTGAACTTCGTCCAGACGCCGGCGCAGTGGCGGGCCGAGACCCGGGATGTAGCTCCCACGCTGGGCGACCCCGGCTTACAGGGCGGCTCCGGTTGTGCCCAGCGGAGTGGTGGCGCATCCGGCGCCGTGTCCGACGGCGGCTACGCTCGGCGAATGGTCGTCGGCGGGCTCGTCATCATCAAGCTCCTTGGCCTGCTCGACTGAGACTGCCGCGGCTCATCCGATTCGCGGGCGGATCTCCTCCGTCCATCTCGGCCGCGATGACCACATGCGCCGATTCAAACTTCCACATGGATTGAAGCGCGAGCCGCGGGACCGCACGCGAGGACGCATCCGCGCCATTCGCCGACGCGCCGCCGCGTTGCCACGCCGCCCGAACGTGAACTCCAGCCCCAAGCGGCCCGCCGCACCCCGCCGCGCCGGCCAACTCGCGCAACGGAAGCCTCCGCCGGCTCCAGGGAGCTCACGCCTCGCCGCGCAGCTTCCTCCACAGCGTGGTCCGGCCGATCCCGAGCCGGCGGGCCGCCTCCACCTGGTTCCCCTCGCACTCGGCGAGCACGCGGAGCACGTGCGCGCGCTCGTCGGCGCGGCGCATCCCGCGCAGGCCCTCGACGTCGGGGGCCTTGCGCGTCCGCCGCGCGTGCAGCTCCGGGATCACCGTGCGGAGCTCGTCCTCCAGGGGCCCGTGCTCGTCGGCGGCCGCGAACAGGACCGCCACGCGCTCGAGGACGTTCTCGAGCTCGCGGACGTTGCCCGGCCACGCGTGCCCGGCGAGCCGCGGCAGGATCGCCGCGAGCGCGCGCTCGAGCGCGTCCGCGGAGCCGTGCCGGGCGAGGGCCGCGCGGAGGAGGTGCTCGGCCAGCAGCGGGATGTCCTCGCGCCGCTCCGCGAGCGGCGGGAGGTGCAGCCGCAGGATGGCGAGCCGGTAGTACAGGTCCTCGCGGAACGAGCCCTGCGCGACGCGCGCCTCGAGCTCCCGGTTCGTCGCGGCGACGACGCGCACGTCCACCGGGGTCGGGTCGCTCCCGCCCAGCCGCAGCACCTCGCGCTGCTGCAGCACGCGGAGGAGCCGGGTCTGGAGCGGCGCGGGCATGTCGCCGATCTCGTCCAGGAAGATCGTCCCGGTGTGCGCCGCCTCGAACAGCCCGGGCTTGCCGCCGCGGCGCGAGCCGGTGAACGCGCCCTCCTCGTAGCCGAACAGCTCGGACTCGAGCAGCGACTCGGGCAGCGCGGCGCAGTTCACCGCGACGAAGGGCCGGTCGCGCCGGACGCTCGCGAGGTGGATGCCCTGCGCGAAGAGCTCCTTCCCGGTGCCGCTCGCGCCCGTGACGAGCACGGTCGCGTCGGTGCGGGCGAAGCGCGAGCCGAGGATGCGGGCGCGGCGGATCGCCGGCGACTCGCCGAGGACGTCGGCGAGCGCGTGGATCGCGACGAAGCGGCGGGGCCGGTGCTGCGAGCGGAGGCTCCGGTCCACGCGCTCGATCGCGCTCGCGTCGGTGCAGGTGAGGACCGCGCCGGTCGGGACCCCCTGCGCGCGCAGCGGGATCCGGTTGGTGACGAGCGTGCGCTGGCCGACCCGCGCGATCTGCTCGAGCTCCTGCTGCCCGGTCTCGAGCACCCGCGCGAGGGTGAGCTCCGGGGCGATCTCCGAGAGCCGCCTCCCGACCGCGCGCTCCGGCGGGATCCCGAGGAGCCGCGCCATGGCGGGGTTGAGCGACTCGATCCGCTCCTCCAGGTCCACCGCGGCGACGCCCTCGCCGAGGTGGGAGAGGATGGCGTCCACGCGCGCGCGCCGGGCCTCCTCCGCGCGGGCGACGCGCGCGATCTCGATCGCGCGGCCGATCGCCTCGCGCACCGCGCTCTGCGAGTGGAGGAACACCCCGCGCAGGTTCATCCGCTCGGCGATGTCGGTGATGGCGGAGGGCCCGACGACCACCTGGATCCCGCGCGCCGCGAGGTCGGCGACCGCGCCCTCCGCGTCGGCGAGCGTCTCGTACGCGCGCTGCTCGATGTGGAGGCCGTAGAGCTCCTTGAACTGCTCGAGCTCGGGGGGCGAGTGGCCGAAGGTGACGATCCCCACCTGCTCCGAGAGGCGCCGGGCCATCGCGAGCGCGCGGAGCACGTCGAAGCCGGTGGGGGTGATGTGGACCACCGGGACGGAGGCGTGCTTGCGGAGGTAGGCGCCGTTCGCACCTGCGGAGACGAAGACGTCCACCTCCTCCCCGGCGCGCATGAGCTCGCGCGCGGTCTCGACGGCGTCCTCGAACCCCTTGTCGAACACCCGGATCTCGGCGACGGCCGCGAACTCGGGGACCACGGACTCGAGGAGGCCGTTGAGGCGGGAGAGGGAGAACGCCCACACGATGGGCTTGCGATCGCGTCGACCGGTCATGTACCAGCATCGAAACAGACCCGTTCCGGAAATGGAAGAGCGGGAGGGTTGACCCGAAATTTCCCCAGCAGTTCCCACATGGCCCGGCCCTTGCTCTAGGGCCGGGCCGTATGCAGACGAACACAGCCGCGCGCGAGCCGCTCACCCGGGTGCTCCGCCGTTACGCGAACCGGAAGATCTACGATCCCTACCAGTCACGTTACGTGAATCACGCGGAGATCGCCGAGCTGGTCCGCTCCGGCTCCGACGTGCGGGTGCTCGACTCGCGAACGGATCGCGACGTCACCGGCCTCGCGCTGGCCCGGATCCTGTCGCAGGAGGAGAGCGGGGACGCGGGGGCGCGCGCCGAGACGCTGTTCGGTCTTCTGCGCGCCGCCTCGGGCGAGGCACCGACGGCCGTCGAGCGCGGCTGCCGTCGTGCGCCCCCCGAGGCGGCGCGCAGCGTAGTCGACGGGCTCCTGTCGCACGGCCACCGCGGCGCGTTCGTCGCGCGCAGCTGGCTCGCCGGCCAGGTCGCGGCGCTCGCGCAGCTCGAGGAGCGGGCGAGCGCGCGCGGGGAGGCCGCCGCGGCGGCGCTCTCCACGCTGCTCGCGGTGAAGGGGCAGCTCGAGCGGATCGCCCGCCGCCTCGATGCGGTGGACCAGCGGCTGCGAGAGGCGGAGGACGCGTGAAGATCCACGAGTACCAGGCGAAGCAGCTCCTGCGCGGGTTCGGCGTCGCGGTCCCCCGCGGCCACCTCGCGCTCACGCCCGCGGAGGCGGAGGGCGCGTTCCGGGACCTCGGCGCGCCGATCGCGGTGGTGAAGGCCCAGATCCACGCGGGCGGCCGCGGCAAGGGCGGCGGCGTCAAGCTCGCCCGCTCTCCCGAGGAGGCGAACCAGCACGCCGCGGCGATGATCGGGATGACGCTGCGGACGAAGCAGACCGGGCCCGAGGGACAGCTGGTCCGCAAGGTCTACGTCGAGGAGGGCTGCCGGATCGCGCAGGAGCTCTACCTCGCGATCACGCTCGACCGCGAGACGGGTCGGGTCACGATGATCGCGTCGGCCGACGGCGGGCATGGAGATCGAGGAGGTCGCGGAGCGGACGCCGGAGCGCATCCTCAAGGTCGCGGTCGACCCGGTCACCGGGCTCATGCCGCACCAGGCGCGTCGCCTCGCCTTCTCGCTCGGGCTGAGCGGGGACTCGGTCGGCTCCTTCGCGCGCTTCGCCACCTCCCTGCACGCCGCCTACCTCGCGACCGACGCGGCGCTCGTGGAGGTGAACCCGCTCGCCGTCACGGTGGAGGGGGCGGTCCTCGCGCTCGACGCCAAGATGGTCTTCGACGACAACGCGCTCCACCGCCGGCCGGACGTCGCGGCGCTGCGGGATCCGGACGAGGAGGACCCGCGCGAGTCCCGCGCGAAGGAGCACGACCTCCAGTACATCGCGCTCGACGGCGACATCGGCTGCATGGTGAACGGCGCCGGCCTCGCGATGGCGACGATGGACATCATCCGGCTCGCCGGCGGAAGCCCCGCGAACTTCCTCGACGTCGGTGGCAGCGCCGACGAGGAGAAGGTCACGCAGGCGTTCAAGCTGCTCCTCGCCGACGCGAGCGTGAAGGCCGTCCTCGTGAACATCTTCGGCGGGATCATGAAGTGCGACGTGATCGCGAAGGGCATCCTCGCGGCCGCGACGCAGGTCGGGCTCGACCGGCCGCTGGTGGTCCGGCTCCAGGGCACGAACGTCGAGCTCGGCAAGCAGATCCTGGCGGAGAGCGACGTCCCGATCATCCCCGCCGACGACCTCGGCGACGCCGCGGAGAAGGTGGTCCGCGCCGCGCGCGCGGCCTGAGGAGAACCGACCATGAGCATCCTCGTCGATCGCAGCACGCGCGTCGTCGTCCAGGGCGTCACCGGCGCCGCCGGGTCCTTCCACGCGGAGCAGATGCTCGACTACGGCACCCAGGTCGTCGCCGGCGTGACGCCGGGCCGCGGCGGAACGCGGTTCGCCGGGCGCGTCCCGGTGTTCCACACGGTGGACCAGGCGGTGCGCGAGACGGGGGCGGACGCCTCCGTCGTGTTCGTCCCCCCCGCGGGCGCCGCGGACGCGATCCTCGAGGCGGCGGACGCCGGGATCGCGCTCGTCATCTGCATCACCGAGGGCATCCCGGTCCTCGACATGGTGCGGGTGCGTCGCGCGCTCGACGCACGCCCGAAGACCCGCCTGCTCGGGCCGAACTGCCCGGGGATCATCACCCCCGGCCAGTGCAAGATCGGGATCATGCCCGGCCACATCCACCGGGCCGGGCGCGTCGGGATCGTCTCCCGCTCGGGCACGCTCACCTACGAGGCGGTGGACCAGCTCACCCGGCTCGACCTCGGCCAGTCCACCGCGGTCGGCATCGGCGGCGACCCGGTCCACGGGACCGACTTCGTCGACTGCCTGAGGCGCTTCGAGGCCGACCCCGACACCGACGCCGTGATCATGATCGGCGAGATCGGCGGGTCCGAGGAGGAGGCCGCCGCGGCGTTCATCGCGAAGCACGTCACGAAGCCCGTGGTCGGCTTCATCGCCGGCCGGACCGCCCCCCCCGGGAAGCGGATGGGGCACGCCGGCGCCGTCATCTCGGGCGGGAAGGGCACCGCGGACGCGAAGATCGACGCGCTCCGCGCGGCGGGGGTGGCCGTGTGCGAGGGACCGCACCTGCTCGGCAAGACGATGAAGGAGCTCCTCGCCTCCCGGCGGCGCAAGCCGCGCGCCGTGGAGCGGGGCGCCGGGCGCGGCGTCCGCGCGACGATCGCGAAGGCCGCCCGGGTGGAGGAGACGTGAGGGGCGCCGCGCCCGGTCCGTTCGACCGCGGCGCGCTCGGGCTCGAGGGCGCGGGCGTCGAGCCCGCCGACCTCGATCGCCTCGCCGCGCTGGTCCAGGAGCGGCTCGCCGGCGCCGCGCTGACGCCGGGCGAGGTCGCCGAGGCGCTCTGCATCGCGCTCGGGGTCGGGTGCGAGCTCTCCGCCGCCGCGCGCGGGGTCTCCGCGCGGACCGTGAAGGCGCGCCGCCTCCGGCTGCGCCGGAAGCTCGAGCAGGCCGCCGCGGAGTAGGCGAGAGCGCGTCCGGACCGGCGCTCGCCGCCCGCGCGCCTCTCTGCTCGGGGCACTACCCTGTTCGTCGTCCCTGCCGCACCATCGGTTAAGCGCGCCCGTGTGCACGGGCGGGGAGCGACCGACAATGAGACAGGGCAGCGACGTTGCGACTTTCAACGGGAGCGGCGTCCCGCTCTCCGCCGAGCGCAGGGTGATCATCGCGTCGTCGGTGGGAACCGTCTTCGAGTGGTACGACTTCTACCTGTACGCGATCCTGGCGCCGTTCTTCGCGGGGCTCTTCTTCCCGCCGGGCAACCAGACGGCAGCCCTCCTCGGCGCCTTCGGCGCCTACGCCGCGGGCTTCCTCGTCCGGCCGTTCGGAGCCATCATCTTCGGGCGCGTCGGCGACCTCGTCGGTCGCAAGTACACCTTCCTCGTCACCATCGTCGTGATGGGGGTCTCGACCGTGCTCGTCGGCTTCCTGCCGACGTACGCGTCGATCGGGTTCGCCGCGCCGCTCATCCTCGTCGCGCTGCGGCTCGCGCAGGGCCTCGCGCTCGGCGGCGAGTACGGCGGCGCCGCCACCTACGTCGCCGAGCACGCGCCCGATCCGCGGCGCGGCTACGCGACGAGCTGGATCCAGACGACGGCCACGGTCGGCATGCTCTTCGCCCTCGTCATCATCGCGATCACGCGCATCTCCATGAGCGCCGCGACGTTCGGCACCTGGGGCTGGCGCATCGCGTTCTGGGTCTCGATCCCGCTGCTCCTCATCTCCATCTACATCCGGCTGAAGCTGCAGGAGTCGCCGATCTTCCAGCGCATGAAGGTGCAGGGCAAGCGGTCGAAGCAGCCGCTCACCGAGAGCTTCCTCCGCTACCCGAACAACAAGTACGTCGCGCTCGCCCTGTTCGGCGCCACCGCCGGTCAGGGCGTCGTCTGGTACACGGGGCAGTTCTACGCGCTGTTCTTCATCCTCATCTACCTGAAGCTCGACTTCCTCGCGACGTACGGGCTCATCGGGCTCTCCCTCGTCCTCGGGACGCCGTTCTTCCTGCTGTTCGGCTGGCTCTCCGACAAGATCGGCCGCAAGTGGATCATCCTGGCCGGCTGCCTCATCGCCGCGCTCACGTACTTCCCGCTGTTCCGCGGGCTCACGCACTACATCAACCCCGCGCTCGAGACCTACCAGCAGAAGACGCCGATCACCGTCGCAGCGACCGACTGCAACTTCCACATCTTCATCGGTCCGTGGTCGCGGCAGACCGAGTGCGACAAGGTGAAGGACTTCCTCGGGAAGTCCGGCCTGTCCTTCGCCTCGCTGCCGTCGGTCCCGGGCCAGCCGCCGGTCATGACGCGGATCGGCGACACCGAGATCCGCGGCTGGGACGAGAAGCAGTTCAAGTCGGTGCTCGCCTCGACCGGCTACCCGACCAAGGCCGACCCCACGCAGGTGAACTGGGTGATGGCCGAGCTGATCCTCGTCCTGCTCGTCATCTACGTCACGATGGTCTACGGGCCGATCGCGGCGTTCCTCGTCGAGCTGTTCCCCGCGCGCATCCGCTACACGTCCATGTCGCTCCCCTACCACATCGGGAACGGCTGGTTCGGCGGCATGCTCCCGCTGCTCGCGACGGCGATCGTCGCGAAGCAGGGCAACATCTACGCCGGCCTCTGGTACCCGATCATCGTCGCGCTGATCACGTTCGGCATCGGCGCGCTCTTCCTGCACGAGACGCGGCACGTCCGCATCCACGAGGAGCACGCGGACGTGTTCGTCGGTCCGGGGCCCGGCACGTCCGGATCGGCGGGCCCGGCACGCCGCGCCCCGCCGAGACGTAGCCGGGGCCGGCTCCCGCGCGGCGGCGGCTCACCGGCCGCCGCGCGGGACGAGCCGGATCGCCGGCGCCTTCACGAGCAGCGCGACCGCCCGCCCGGGCGCGAGCCGGAGGCGCTCCGCGCTCGCGCGGGTCACGAGGGCCACGAGCGGGACCCCGCAGTCGGTCGTGACGCGCACGAGCGGCCCCTCGTCGCGCCGGGACACCACGGCGCCCGCGAGGAGGTTCCGCGCGGAGCTCGGCGCGCCCGGAGCCTCCTCGAGCACGATCTCCTCGGCGCGGATGCAGGCGAAGGCCTCGCGCTCGAGCCCGCCCGGATCGACCGCGACGAGCTCGAGCGCTCCCGCGCGGACGACCGCGAGCCCGTCCCGCCGCTCCTGGAGCCGGACCGGGAGGACGTTCTCGGTCCCGACGACGCGCGCCACCGCGGCGTCGAGCGGCGCGGCGAACACCTCGGCCACCGGGCCGAGCTGCCGGACCTCGCCGTCGACCATGACCGCGATCCGATCGCCGAGCGCGAGCGCCTCGAGCCGGTCGTGCGTGACGACGAGCGCGGGGACGCCGGACGCCTCGATCGACCGGCGCAGCTCGAGCCGCAGCTCCTCGCGCGACGGCGCGTCGAGCGCGGAGAGCGGCTCGTCGAGGAGGAGGAGCCGCGGGGAGGGCGCCAGCGCGCGCGCGAGCGCGACCCGCTGCCGCTCGCCGCCGGAGAGCTCCGCGGGGCGCCGGCGGAGCAGCTCCGGCGCGAGCCCGACGAGCGCCGCCATCTCGCGGACCCGCGCCTCCCGCGCGGCGGGGGCGAGGGCGCCGAGCCCGTAGCCGACGTTCGCGGCGACCCCGAGGTGGGGGAACAGCGCGTGCTCCTGGAAGAGGAGGCCGACGCGCCGCCGCTGCGGCGGGAGCGCGATCCCGCGCGCGACGTCCACCCACGGCTCGCCCTCGAAGACGATCCGTCCACTGTCCGGCCGGTCCAGGCCCGCGATCGCGCGGAGCACGGTGGTCTTGCCCACCCCCGACGCGCCGAAGAGCACGGTGACCGGCGCCGCCTCGAAGGCGAGCGTGGCCCGCGCCCGGACCACCGGCCCGCCGCGGAAGCGCCGCTCGAAGTCGAGGATCAGCGCGCGGTCCATCGGAAGAACGGGCGCCGCTGCACCGCGTAGACCACGGCGAGGACGGCGAAGGAGAGCGCGAGCAGGAGCGCGGAGGTGCGGTGCGCGGCGCCGTACTCGAGCGCCTCCACGTGATCGAACACCGCGATGGAGAGCGTGCGCGTCTCGCCGGGCACGTTCCCGCCGATCATCAGGACGACCCCGAACTCGCCGATCGTGTGCGCGAACGAGAGCACCGCTCCGGCGAGCACGCCGCTCCACGCCAGGGGGAGCGTGATCCGGAAGAACGTGCCGAGGCGCGACACGCCGAGCGCGTGCGAGGCCTCGACGAGCCGAGGATCCACCGCGGAGATCGCGGCGGCGAACGGCTGCACGGCGAACGGGAGGCTGTAGAGCACCGACCCGACGACGAGCCCCGCGAAGGAGAACGGGAACACGTGCCCCGCCAGCGCCTCGAAGGCATGCCCGAGGGGGCCGCGCGGCCCGAGCCCCCACAACAGATAGAAGCCGAGGACCGTCGGAGGCAGGACGAGCGGGAGCGCGACGAGCGCCTCGACGAGGAACCGGAACCGCCACCGCGTCGTCGCGAGCCAGTGCGCGATGGGGAGCCCGATCGCGAGGAGGGTGGCGGTGGTGACCGCCGCGAGCACGAGGCTCAGCCGCAGGGCGGCGAGGTCCACGGCTACGGCACCTCGTGCCGGTGGCGAACGAGGATGTCGCGGCCGCGCGGCCCCACGACGAGCGCGAGGAACGCGCGGGCGAGCTCCGGCTCCTTCGCGCGGGCGAGGACGACCGCGGACTGCTCGAGCCCCGCGTGGAGCGCGGGAGGGATCGGGAACGCCCGTCCCGTCGCGAGCGCGGGCTCCGCCGCGACCGAGGCGGGCAGGATCGCGGCGTCGGCCGAGCCGCTCTCCGCGAACTGCGCCGCCTGCGAGACGCTCTCGCCGAGCACGAGCCGCCCCCGGACCGCGTCGAGGATGCCCGCCGCCCGGAGCGCGGCGATCGCGGCGCGCCCGAACGGCGCGACCGCGGGGTTCGCGATCGCGATCCTGCGGATCGCGGGGGAGGCGAGCCCCGCGAGCCCGCTCCGCTCCAGCGCCGCGCCGTGCGGCGATCCGGCCGGCGCCCAGACGACGAGCCGCCCGATCGCGTACACGACCTCGGTCCCCCGAGGCGCTCCTCGGCCAGGCGCCGGGGGAAGTCGCGGTCGGCCGACAGGAAGACGTCGAACGGCGCGCCGTTCCTGATCTGCGCGACGAGGATGCCGGAGGCGCCGAAGGTCACGCGCACCCGGGCGGACGGCGTCGCGTCCTCGAAGGCCCGGCCGAGCTCCGCCATCACGGGGCGGAGGCTCGCCGCGGCCGCGACGTTCAGCGTCCGACGGTCGTCCGCGCTCGCGTCCTGGAGGACGGCCGAGGCGGCGAGGGCGAGGGCTGCGAGGGCGAGGCGATGCACGGGTCCGCCGGCTGGCTGCAGAGGGAACCCTTATACCGGGGCGCGGTCCGTTCCGGGCGTTTCGCAGGCGGAGGATCCAACGTTCCCGAGGACCGCGGCCGGCGCGCCGGTTGCGCCGGAGTCGCGGCGGCGGGAGGACGCATGGGATACGGGACCGAGAAGGCGCAGCTCGCGGCGGCATGGCGTTGGATCGTGGCGACGACGTTCGCGCTCGCGGTGATCGCGACCCCGGCGCTCGCGTTCGCACAGGGGACGGGCGGTGGCGGCGGCGGCACGGGCAGCGGAGCCGGCGGTACGGGCGGCGGAGCGCCGGGCAGCGCACCGTCCAGCGGAGCGCCGAGCGGAACGGGCGGAGGCGGCGGCAGCGGCCTCGCCTGGATCGTCTTGCTCCTCGCGATCGCCGTCGCGATCTGGCTGTTCACGCGGCGCCGCCGGGGCCCCATCGAGCGGTAGCCCTGGGAGCGCTCGGACGCTCAGGGGCGCGCCTTCGCGGCGCGTGAGCCGAGCAGCGCGAGGAGAGGCTCGCGGAGCGCGGGTCGAGCTCGTGAGGAGGGCCAGGCGCCGCGTCGACGCGCGCGGCCGGTCCGCGCGCCGGGCCCCGACCGTCGCGAGACGGTCGGGGCTCCAGCCGCGGGCCGGCGGGCGGACGGGCGAAGCTACCGCGCGACGCTGAGCGAGGCGGTCTCGGCCGACGGCGCAGCGGCGGCGGGGGCCACCGGGCGCGGCTCGAGCTTCTCGCCTCTCGCGAGCATCTTGAGCGACAGCGCGAGGAGCGCCGCGATCAGCTCGTTCGCGCCGGACATGTCGATCTTCCGGTAGATCCGCTTGCGGCGGGCGCGGATGGTCTCGGGCGAGACGTTGGCCGCCGCCGCGGAGTCCTTGCACGCGAACCCCTGAGCCATCCGAAGCACCTCGGACCGCTCCGCGGGGGTGAGGTTCGTTCCTTCCATGAACTTCGCGCCGAACGGCGCCAGCAAGTCGATGTCGATGTGAGGCATGGGGCCCTTTCCGGAGTGTGCGCTGCGAACCCCACGCTATTCATCCGGGTACGCGAGGGCATCCTCGGTTGGCTAGCCAAACGGGGCGTGGCGCCGATGTCGCACTCGAGAAATGAAAGAGCCCGGCGGGGCCGGGCTCTTGGTACTTCTTTGGGGTGAAGCGGTTCGACTAGATGGGGCGGACGTTCGCCGCCTGAAGGCCCTTCGGGCCCTTCGTCACATCGAACTCGACCTTCTGGCCCTCAGCGAGGGTCCGGAAACCCTGCGCCTGGATGGCGGTGTGGTGGCAGAAGACGTCGTCGCCGCCGCCGTCCTGCGTGATGAAACCGAAGCCCTTCGCGTCGTTGAACCACTTCACGGTACCGGTAGCCATTACTCTCTTGCTCTTTTCACTCAGTATGGAGCGGCGAGATGTGCCGCCCTGCCCGACCCTGAAGTGAGTCGGGAATAAGGGATATACGATCTACGTTGGGTAAAGTCCAGCGTCGGCGCGGGTAAAACGGCTCGGGGGTTCCCCCGGAGGGCGCCGAGGCGTACAAAGGGGGGCGTCTCGCGCCGATCTTCGTGGGCTCGGTCCGGTCGCCAGCCGCAACCAAAAAGGGCGACATGAGCGATCTCTCAATCGGAATGCTGGTGCGGCACGCGTCTCTGGGCGTCGGGAAGGTGGTGGCGCTCGAGCCGACCGCCGCACACGTCTTCTTCCCGGCCGGCGAGAAGCGGTTCGCAGCCAAGCTCCGACTCCCGGACGCTCGCCGTCACCTGTCCACCGCGGCCGTCCCGCCGGACGCCTGGCTTCAGGGTCTCTCCGCCTTTGCCCTCGACTCGACCTCGGGCCGGTACGCCCTCGCCGCGTCCTTCGTCACGCACGACCAGGCGATCGCCGGATTCCTGAAGATGTTCCCGAAGGGCTTCGCGGACGCCGCCTACGTCGGCACCGGCACCGGGAAGCGCGAGCGCGCCTCGCGCTGGCGCGCCGCGCGCGCCGAGTGGCTGCAGGTGTTCCCGCCGGGGGAGGGCGAGCGGCTGTGCGGAGAGGGCAAGATCCGCGAGCTGGTGAAGCGGACGCTGAAGGTCGCCAAGCACGTCGTCCAGGTCCCCGGCACGTTCGAGCCGGGCGTGCTCGAGGAGGCGCTCGTCGATCCCGAGGCGACTGCGCCGTTCTTCGCCGCGCTGTTCGAGCTCCTGTCCGTGCCGTCCCCGGGCCGGGCCCGCTTCGAGAAGCTCTTCGCCGCGGCGGAGGGGCTCGAGCTCGAGGGCGCGCTCGCGTGGCCGGTCGCGACGGTGTTCCCGTTCATCGCGGACCCGACGCGCCACGTCTTCCTGTGGCCGAAGCTCGCGTGCGCCGCCGCCGAGCGGCTCGGGTGCGACCTGCGCTACGACTCCTCGCCGAACTGGCCCACCTACACGGCGCTCCGGACGTTCTCGACGCAGCTCCTCGAGAAGCTCAAGGAGCACGGCGCGAAGGACTTCGTCGACGTCGAGGCGTTCGTCGCCGACGCCGCGACCCGGCGGCCGGTCGCAGCAGCCCAGCCCAGGAGGATCCGATGAACGACGTGTTCAAGGAGCTGAAGACGCGGGTCCGCAGGCTCGACGAGCTCCTCGTTCACCGGGGCGCCGCGGATCTCGACTTCGCCCAGGCGGTGAGCCGCGTGCACCGCCTGGAGCGCAAGGGCGATCGCTCCCGCGCGCCGACGCCGGAGCTGATCGCGCTGCTCGAGCGCGCCGAGGGGCTCGCCCGCAAGATCGCGGTCTGATCCCCGCCCCCTCCGCCGCACCCCCATCCCGACGACACCCGGCCGGCGCGCCCACGCCGGGGCTGTGGGCGTGCGCGCACGTCCGCGGCCGCGCTCCGCCTCCCCATCGCTGTGGGTGCTCCTGCGGCTCGCGGTGACCAACGTCGCGCCTGCGGGCGACGGAGCCCGAGCGAGAGGCGAGGATGGCCTTCTGGAACAAGACCGACGAGATCGACCGGCTGCAAGGGAGCCCCATGTCCATGACGAGGCGCGATGAACCGACCCGACCGCCGGCGGCGCCGGCGACCTCCTCCTGGGAGCGGGCGCGGAGTTCGAGGGAAAGCTCACGTTCGCCGGGACGGTCCGGATCGACGCGAAGTTCAAGGGGACGATCGTGACGAACGACGTCCTGGTGGTCGGCGACCGCGCCCGCATCGACGCGGACATCACCTGCGGGACCGTGATCGTCCACGGCGAGGTGAACGGGAACATCCGCGCGACGACCGCGGTCGAGCTCCACGCGCCCGCCCGGGTGCGAGGCGACGTCGAGACGCCGTCGTTCTCCCTCGAGAAGGGCGTCATGTTCGAGGGGCAGACGAGGATGCTCTCCGCCGAGAAGCCGTCCACGACGGTGCGGGCGGTCCCGGCCGCGCCGCGGACCGGCGACGCGCGGGCGGCGCAGATGGCCGCGCCGGCGCCGTGACGGCGGTTCTCCCCTCTCCCCAGCCCTCTCCCCCGATTCTCCCCTCGCCCCCAGCGGGCTGGGGGAGAGGGTAGGGAGAGGGGGCCACCGGGGCCTCCGCCTCACGCGGACGGCGGCGGTCCGGGCGGCTCGTGGGTCGCGCCGCCGAGGCGCTCGTGCTTCTCCGCGAGCCAGGCGACGTGCCGCTCCTCGTCCTGCTGGAAGCGGCGCAGCATCGCCCCGGTGTCCTCGTCCCAGTCGTACGAGAGCGCGGCGTCGTAGGCGAGGTTCGTGAGCTGCTCGTTCCCGAGCAGCGTGACGACGACGACGTCGGCGCCGAGGGGTGCGGTCAACCCGACGAGGCCGGCGAGCACCGGCCCCGAGGGCGCCGCGTCCGGGCCGAGCGGCGACTCGCCCTCGGCCTCGAGCGTCTCGTTCAGCGCCTCGAGGTGCGCCCGGTGATCGCGGGCGAACGCGAGCAGGCTCGTGACGAGGTCTCCGTCCCCCGGCGCGATGCCCGCCGCGGCCTCGTAGGCGAGCGCCGCCTCGAGGTCCAGCCTCGCGAGCGCCGAGATCAGCTCCACCGCCGGGATCGCGCTGCTGCCGTCGCCGCCGCTCGCCATGGTGCCTCCCCCGCGTCAACCTGGGTCGGAGGGCCCGCGCCGGCATCGGCCGGAGAGGCGCACGTCCGCCGGCGCGAGGGCGTGCGGGTCACCGCGCCGGTGGCGCAGGGCGCACCTCCCCCGCGGAGCGGGAGAGCGCCCCGCCGAGCGCGAGCATCGCGACCGTGGAGATCACCGCGGGGACGGCGGCCGCCCGGAACAGCTCCGCCCCCGTCCACCCGCGGGCGAGGAGGCCTCCGGCGACGAGCGGCCCGAGGATCGCGCCGAACCGGCCGACCCCGAGCATCGCCCCGATGCCGGTCGAGCGCAGATCCGTCGGGTAGTAGGTCGCCGCGAGCGCGTTCAGCCCGGGCTGCCCTCCGAAGATGCACCAGCCCACGACGAACGCGACGGGCGCGGCGGCGGCGAGCGGCAGGGCGGGCTCCGCGACGGCGCAGAGGCTCGCCGCGGCCACGGCGAAGCAGACGGAGAGCACGCGCACGAACCCGAGCCGCTGCACCACTCCGCCGAGCACGAACGTGCCGATCGCGCCGCCCACCTGGACGGCGGTGCCGACGAGGACGGCGGTGGTGGTCGGGTGACCCGCGTCGCGCAGCACGGTCGGGAGCCAGCTCGCGACGAAGTAGGCGTCGAGCACGTTCATGAAGGCGACGGTCCACAGGAGCGCCGTCGCCATCGCCCGCCGGTCCCGGAAGCAGGTGGACGAGCGGGAACCCTCCGCGCCGCGGCTCCTCCGCGGCCACGTAGGAGACCCCGTCCCGGGCGGAGGCGGGGTCGATCCGCCGGAGCCAGCGGGCGATCCGCGCGGGCGGCGCGCCGCGCACGACCAGGAACTGCAGGGACTCGGGCACCCAGCGCGCCATCGGCGCGAGGAGCAGGAGCGGCACGATCCCGCCCACGTGGAACGGCGCGCGCCAGCCGTACGCGGGGATGAGCCAGGCGGAGAGGAACCCGCCCAGCACCGCGCCGACCATGAAGCCGTTCGTCACGATCATCATCGTCGCGATGCGGCTGCGCCGCGGGCTGTACTCGCCGACGAGCGCGGTGGCGTTCGGCATGATCGCGCCGAGGCCGAGCCCGGCGAGGAAGCGGATCGCCAGCAGCTCGGGCATCGAGCGCGCGTGGGCGGTGAGCAGCGTGAAGACGCCGAACGCCGCGGTCGCCGCGAGCAGGACCGGGCGCCGGCCGATCCGGTCCGCGAGCATCCCGAACGCGAGCGAGCCCGCGAACAGCCCCGCGAGCCCCGCGCCGAACACCGGGCCGAGCGCGGCGCTCGGGAGCCCCCACGCGCGCGCGAGCGCGGGAGCGGCGTAGCCCATCGCCTGGACGTCGAAGCCGTCCATGACGAGGCAGGCGGCGAGCACCGAGAACGCGCCGATCCGGAACGACCCGAGCCGGCGGCGGTCCACGACGTCCCCGACGTTCACGACGCGAGCTGCGTCCAGGCGCGGCCCCCTTCCGGCGAGAGGAGGAGCCTCGAGAGCGCGGGGACGAGCACGAGCGCGCTCGCCGCGTTCCCGAGGAACATGAAGGTGAGCAGGAGGCCCATGTCCGCCTGCAGCGCGATCGGCGACGCGGTCCAGGTGACGACGCCCGCGGCCAGGGTGAGGCTCACGACCGCGACGACCCGCCCGGTGAAGCGGAGCGCGCGGCGGTTCGCCTCCGCGAGCGACGCGCCCGCCCGGCGGTGCGCGAGCTGGACCGAGAGCAGGTACAGCGCGTAGTCGGGGATCCCGACGCCGAGCGCGATCACCGGGAGCGTCGAGAGCCGGACGCCGATCCCGAGCCGGACCATCAGCGCCTCGCAGCAGAGGGAGGTCACCGCGAGCGGGAGGACGGCGACCGCGACGGCGCGCCAGCTGCGGAGCGCCGCGAGGCAGAGCAGGATCACCGCGAGGTACACGCACGCCGTCATGGCGGGCGTCGCCCGTCGCACGACCTCGTTCGTCGCGGCCTCGAACGCCCCGGCGCCCGCCGCGAGCACGAACCGCCGTCCGGGCACGTCGTGAGCCCGCGCGAAGGCCTCCGCGGCCGCGCCGACCCGGGCGAGCGTCGCGGCGTCGTGGTCCTCGAGCTGCGCGACCACCGGCACGACCGAGCAGGCGGGGTCGAACAGGTCCGGGTTCCGCGTCACGGCCTGCTGCGCGGCCGCGTCGAGGACCTTCTGGTCGCGCGCGATCGTCAGCCAGCGCGGGTTCCCCTCGAAGGAGTCGGCGGTGATCCGGCGCACCGCGTCCGCGAGCGACGTCGTCGAGCGGACTCCCGGCACCTGCCGCAGCGCCCAGCCGAGCCGGTCCACCTCGACCAGGGTGTCGAACGCGGCGCAGCCCTCGTCCTCGGTCGCCACCATCACCGCGAACGGGTGGCTCGTGACGCCGAAGTGCCGCGCCACGAAGGCGGCGTCCCGGTTGTAGCGGGAGCCCGGGGCGAGCTCCGACGCGCCCGGCCCGGCGCTCCCGAGCCGGAGGTCCCGCGCGGCGAGGAGCGCGCCCGCCGAGAGCGCGGCGGCGACGAGCAGCGCCACCGCCGCGGGGCGGGGCTCGGTGAGCGACTCGAGCAGCCGCCACGGCGCCGCCGGGCGCGCGCCGGGCAGGTCCGCGCGGATCGACCGCGCCGCCGCCGCGGGGCTCACGCCGGTGAACGACAGGAGGACCGGGAGCAGGACGAGGCTCGTGAAGACGAGCGCGAGGACGCCGATCGTGGCGACCAGGGCGAGCCTCCGGATCGCGGGGACGTCCACCACCGCGAGCACCGTGAAGCCCACCGCGTCGGTGAGGAGGGCGGTGAGCCCCGCGGCGCGCAGCCGGCGGAACGCCAGGCGCGCCGCGGAGAGCCGGTCCGCCCCGCGCGCGACGTCCTGCAGCATCCCGTTGATCCGCTGGGCGCCGTGCGAGACGCCCATCGCGAAGAGGAGGAACGGGACGAGGACCGAGAACGGGTCCAGGGCGAGCCCGAGCGCCGCCGCGATCCCCATCTGCCAGACGAGGCCGACCGCGGCGCACCCGACCACGAGCGCCGTGCTGCGCAGGCAGCGCACGTGGAGGTGGAGCACGAGGGTGACGATCGCCGCGGCGAGCGCGAACCAGGCGACCACCTGGCGGATGCCGTCGACGAGCGCGCCGACCAGCACGGCGAAGCCGATCGCGTGGACCGCGACCGCCCCGCCGGCCTCGTGACGCGTCCGGAGCGCCTCCACCCGCGCCGCGAGCGCGCGCGGATCGGGCGGGCCCCCGGTCGCGGGGTCGTGGTCGAGGAGCGGCACGAAGACCAGGGTCGAGCGCGCGTCGTCCGCGACGAGGCCGCCGGCGAGGCCGGCGCGGGCGACGTTCCGGCGCAGGCTCGCGACGCTCGCCGGCGAGCCGTCCCAGTCGTCGGGCATCACCGGACCGCCCCGGAAGCCCTCCTCCGTCACCTCGATCCAGCGGACCGACGGCGTCCAGAGCGACTTCACCCAGGGGCGATCGACGCCCGGGGCGAGGAACAGGTCGTCGGTGATCTCCCGGAGCGCCGAGAGGTAGGCGGGGTCGTACACGTCGCCTCGCCGGCTCTCGACCGCGACGAGGACGGCGTCGCCGAGGCCGCGCACGCGATCGCGGTGCGCCGCGTAGGCCTGGACCCACGGGTGGCCGGAGGGCCGCATCTCGTCGAACCCGGCGTTCACCACCGTCCGCGTCGCGGCGATCCACCCGAGCGCGATCGTGACGATCGCCGCGCCGAGCGCGATCGCCCGGCGATGGCGGAACACGCCATCCTCGAGCCGGCCGGGGGCCGCGGGCGTGGGCTCCACTCTGGCGCGGAGGGGATCCACGGGCCGTCCTAGGGGACCGCGACCCGGCGCACGCCCGCGGCGCCGGCGACGACCACGGTGTCCGGCCCCGCCGCCGCCACGGCCGCCGCGGGCGCCGCGCGCGCGGGGCCGGCGCGCCGGAAGGTGCGGCCGCCGTCGCCGCTCACGAGCATCGCTCCGCCGTGCGTCACGAGGACGAGGCGGCCGTCGGCGAGCGCGGTCCCGCCGGTGAGCGCGCCCTCGACGCCGGTCTCGGCGGCCGCCCAGGTCCGGCCCGCGTCGTCGCTGCGGAGGGCGCGGCCGCCCAGGCCGAACGCGACCGCGCCCCGGCCGCTCGCGGCGAGGCCGAAGAGGCTGCCCTGCTGGCGCGCGGGGATCCTCGTGAACCGCCCGCGCGCGCGGTCGAGGCGAAGGAGCAGCCCCTGCTCGCCCGCGACGAGCACCTCCGGCCCGATCGCGCGGATCGCGTACAGGTGCAGGGCGCGCGGGTTGTCGGTCCGGTCGAGCCACGGCGTCCAGCTCAGGCCGCCGTCCTCGGTCCGGAGGACGAGGTTGAAGGCGCCGACGGCGAACCCGCGCCGCTCGTCCTCGAACCACACGTCGAGGAGCGAGGTGGCGGCGCCCTGCTCGCAGGCGGTCCGCACCGCCGGGGGCGCCGCGCCGCTCCCGTCGCATCCGGGGTAGCGGGCCCGCAGCAGCGCCGCGAGGGATCGCCCGTCGAGCTGCCTCCGCCAGGTGTGCCCGCCGTCCTCGGTCGCGAGGACGACGCCGTCGTGCCCGACCGCCCAGCCGCGCTCCGGCGAGGCGAGGTGCACCGCGGTGAGGTCGGCGCTCACGGGGACGCTCGCCTGCGTCCAGGTCCCGCCCAGGTCGTCCGAGCGGAGCACGTGACCGCGCGGACCGACCGCGACGAGGCGGGCGCCGGACGAGGCGACCGCGGTGAGCGGCGAGGTCGCGGCGAGCGGCGTCGCCTGCGCGGGGGAGTCGAGCCGGTCGGCGAGCCCGGGCGGTGCGGCCGCCCGCGCGGCTCCCCCGAGCGCGAGCGCCGCGAGCCAGGCCGCCGCCGTCGTCGCGCTGGAGCTCCGCATCGGTGTCCCCTCTCCCCGACCCTCTCCCCCGGCTGACGCCCGTCACCTCACGCCGGCCCCCGCGAGGGCGTCGGGCGACCACTCGTTCTCGCTCGGGCACGGGACGTGGCGCAGCCAGCCCGACGCGCCCGGCCAGCCGTTCAGCGCGTAGGCGCCCGAGGCGAGGTCGTAGTGCAGGAACGGATCCGGCCAGGGCGCGGGCAGGTCGTAGCTCGGCGCCATGAACGCGACGCCGACGCGCCAGAGCTGCCCGCGGGCGTCGTACTCGTCGGAGAGGAGCGCCGCCCAGCTGTCCTCGTCGAGGTAGAAGACCCGCCGCGTGTAGACGTGCCGCTTGCCGGGCTTGAGCTTCGCCTCGACGACCCACACGCGGTGCAGCTCCCAGCGGACGAGGTCCGGCTCGAGGAACCGCGGCCGCAGCAGCCGCTCCGCGCTCGCCTCGTACACCGCGCGGTACACGTTGTAGGGGACGTACAGCTCGCGCTTCCCCACGATCGTGAAGTCGTACCGGTCCATCGCGCCGTTGAAGAGGAGCGCGTCGTCGAAGGTCTGCGCGCCCGCGGTCGCGGAGTTCGGCATGTCGTAGGCGAGGTCGGGCGCGAGCCGGACCCGCCGCTGGCCGGGGAGGTACTGCCACGCGCGCCGTCCGCGCGAGACGTAGTCCACGGGGTCGATGAGCATCATCCCCTCGCCCGCGCGGCGGGGCGGCCCGTCGTAGGCGATCCGGAACCGGAAGTACGTGGCCGGATCCTCCGCCGCGGAATCCCAGTACGGGTACGACTCGAGCACGTGGGCGGAGCTCGAGAGCGTGGGCTTGCCGGACGGCGGGACGTGATACGCGAAGATCCGACGCCGGTCGCAGACCGCGGTGAAGCGCACGAGGTGGTTCCACATCGCCTCGTTCCCGGTCTTCGGGATGGGGAACGGATACGCGGCGCGGACGCCCGCGAAGGAGAGGCCGCCGTTCGTCGCGCGCGCCTGGGTGGCGGAGCGGACGGTGTTCTCGAGGACGAAGCGCGGGAACGCGACCGTCCGGTGGGTCGGGTAGACGTCGATGCGGAAGTCCGGGTAGCGGGAGAGGAGGGCGCGCGCGCCGTCGCTCAGCCGCGCCGCGTGCTCCCCCGCGTTCCGTGGCGTGATCGACAGGACCGGCTTCTCGCCGGCGAACGGGTCCGGGCGCGAGCCGCTGCCCGGCACGTACCGGGCGGGAGGCGTCGTGAGCCCGCCCGTCGTACGCGGGGATGGAGCCGTCCGCGTTCCCGGCCCGCTCCGCGCCGACCTCGGTGAGCGTCGTGCCGAGGCGGCTCGCCTCCTCGGCCGTGACGCCGGCGCGGGCGCCGCCCGGGATCGCGAGCAGGGCGAGGGCCGGCGCGAGGGCGAGAACGAGCAGCGTGCGCGAGGTCATCGTGGAGCTCCCTGCTAGAAGGTCGCCTTGCCGGTCAGCGTCACGCTCCCGCGGCTCTGCAGCAGCGCGGGGAGCCCGTTCGACGAGAGCGTCCCGTTCGCGTTCGTCCGGAGCCGCCCGAAGAAGTCGACGTAGCGGAGGTCGAAGCGGTACCGGCTCCGGACGTCGGCGGCGACCCCGAGGCCGTACGTGCCGCTGCCCTCGTTCCCGCCGAAGACGACCGGCGAGTTGCCGTGGATGGTCCAGGACACGGAGAGGGGCGCGAGCAGGTCCACGCCGGAGAAGGCCTGGAACCAGGTCGGCGTGAACCCCGCGCCGACCGCGACGTGATCGCGGGTGGCGCACCCGTCCCCCGTGTCGCGCGCGAGCCCCTGCGCCGAGAGCGCCGGGTCGGAGCGGCACACGCCGTGGCCGACGGCGTAGAACATGTCGGGGTTGTCGCGCAGCTCGAGCCAGCGGCTGTAGGTCACCTCCACCGCCCACGCCGCGGAGGAGAACGCCGGGACCCCCGAGACGACGCCGACCGCGTTCACCAGCGCATGCAGCGTGTCGCCGCGCGCCTGGTAGCTGTTGCCGACGAGCCGCGGCGGCCCGTTCGGGAAGAGCACGGCCTGGAGCGGGGGCGCCGGCGCGACCGCGAAGGCGGGAGACTGCGCGAGGAGCGGCGTGTCGTGGCGGAAGGACGCCTCCGCCCCCAGGCTCGCGCCGAGGACCTGCCGCGCGAAGCTCACGCCGAAGAGGTCCACGCCCTCGCCGTAGTACTGACGGTACTGCAGCGGCGAGGGGATCGCCGGGCTCAGCGGGCCCTGCCCGCCGGGGTTCGCGGTGATGAGCACCGCCGCGAACTTGTCGGTGTAGCGGCGGTAGTAGAGGCCGAGGGTCCCGTCGAGCAGGTCCGGCCGCCAGCGCAGCGCCACGCCCCACTCGCCGTAGTCGCTCGGCCAGCTCACGCCGCCGTTCTTCACGAAGGAGCCCCCGGGCGGCGGCGGCGGCCGGTAGGCGCCGGCCGGGCCGTTGAACGCGGAGTCCGACGCCGCGAGGAAGGTGCCGCCCTCCGGGTAGAGGAACGACTGCCACTCGAGGAAGACCTGCGCGGCGACGGAGAGCGTCCGCGTGAGCTGCGCCTGCGCGGAGAGGCTCGCGAGCGGCCGGAACAGCTCCTTCGCCTCGGTGCCGGGCGTCGCGAACCCCTTCGCGAGGTCGATCGGCATCTGCGAGTACGAGACGCCGTGCGTGGCTCCGCCGAGCATGAGCGACTCGCCCCAGGAGACGGTGTGCCGGCCCGCCTTCACGGTGACGGGCACGCGCCCGAGATCGACCCGCGCGAACGCGAACGCGTCGAGCACCTCGCCCCACGGCCCGCGGTACCGGTGGAGCGTGTACGGCGAGAAGTCGTTCCCGACGTAGGTCCCCGGGCTCGTGATGCCGCCGCCGCGCGTCACCTCGCCGTCCCGGTAGGCGTCGTCGTACCAGCTCGCGCCGCTCACGCGCGCCCCGTAGCGCCCGGCGTAGGCGAGGTCGAGCTCGCCGAGCACGTCGAGCCGGTGCGTGCTGAGCCCGCCCTGCCTGACGCTGCTCTCGCCGGCGGTGAAGGCGGGGTTCGTCGCGAGCCGGCGGTCCACCGGATCGGTGCGGACGCCGAGGTTGTAGCGGAGCGTGCCGTCGAGCCGGAGCTCGAGCTCGTCGACGCCGGTCGGAACCTCCCGCGCGGCCGCCTCCCGCGGTGCGAGCAGGGCTGCGAGCGCCACCAGCGGCGACGACGGAGCGACGCCGGATCCCCGAGACGAGTCGTGACACCATCGGTTCTCCCCCGGAGGCGGACGCTACCTCGCGCTGGGTCCGGGACGAGCATCCCGCTCGGGCGCGGCGCCGGGTCGCGGCCGCGCGGTGCGGCCCGCTCCCCGCGCGGCGAGCCACGCGCCGAGCCAGGCGCGGAGCGCGCGCAGCACGAGCGGCAACGCCCGGAGCGGCGCCGCGCGCGCGGGCTCTCCGGGCGCGCCCCCGGCGCGGCGGCGCGCCTCCTCCGCCTCGACCGAGGCGCAGACGGCGGCGGCGAACTCCTGGAACACGAGGTGCGCGAGCGGCTCGAGCACGCCGCGCCCGAGCTCGACGATCCGGCCGGCGACGTCCACGCGCGCGCGCGCCGTCACCTCCGTGCCGCCGCCGGGCGCCGTCGCGAGCCAGCTCTCGAGCGTGAGGCGCGCGGAGTCGGTCCCGGCCCGCTCGCGCGCGCGGCCGACGATCGTCACGCGCCTCGCGGCGGCGTCGACCTCCGCGAGCGTGACGCGCCCCGCGTACGCGAGCGTGAGCGGTCCGACGGTGACCCGCACGGTCCCGTCGAAGGTCCGGTCGTCGAGCACCGGCCCGAGCTCGCCTCCGGGGACGCACCCGACCACGCGGCGCGGGTCGACGAGGAAGTCCCAGACCACCGCCACGGGCGCCCCCACCGTGAACCGCTCGTCGATCGCGATCGTGGACACGCGCCCTCCGGCTGCCGCGACGATCGTCCGTCGTGGGCGGGCACGGCCGGGTGGGATCCGTTGCCGCGCCCCATCGGACTGCGGAGCGCGCGGGAGAGAAGCAGGACGATCGGGTGGACCCGGGGTCGAGCTCGGGGCGAGGTCGCATGGGCACGGAGCCGGAGAAGGCGGGCGCGGCGCGGGACGTCTCCGCCGGGAGGGCGGGCGCCGCGCAGGAGACGCCGCCCCGCGCCATCTGGATCGACCTGCTGGTCTATCCCACCCACTCGATCCCGACGGCGATCGCGCCGGTGCTCGTCGGGCTCGGCCTCGCGGTCCGCGACGGCGTCCTCTCGCCCTGGCCCGCCATCGTCGGGTTCCTGGGGAGCTGGGTCATCCACGTCGCCGGGGTCTTCACCGACAACCACGAGCTGCTCCGGAAGCACCCCGACGTCGTCGAGCACCCGGAGCTGACGAACGCGGTCGCGAACGGCACGCTCCGGCTCTCGACCCTGCGCCTCGCGATCGGCGGGTGCCTCGCGCTCGCGCTCCTCACCGCGCCGTACCTCTACCGGATCGGCGGCGCGCCGGTGCTCGTCCTCGGCGCGGTCGGCGTCCTCGCGAGCCTCTCCTACAACGGCGGCCCCTGGGCGTACGTCCGCCGCGGCCTCGCCGACCCCATCTTCCTCCTGATGTTCGGCGTGGTCGCGGTCGTCGGCACCTACTACATCCAGCTCGCCGCGCTCCGCGGCGCGCCCGCGCCGTGGGAGGTCCTCCGCGGGCTCCCGCTCCCGGTCTTCCTGGTCGGCCTCCCCGCCGGCGCGATCGTGACGAGCGTCATGCTCATCGACGACATCCGCGACCGCGAGTTCGACGCCGCGAAGGGGTGGCGCACCGGCTCGATCCGCTTCGGCGAGGGGTTCACGCGCGCGGAGATCACCGCCCTCGTCGCCTTCGCGTACCTCGCGCCGGTCGGGTTCTGGCTCGCGCTCGGGTTCGACGCGTGGGTGCTCCTCCCGCTCCTGTCGGCGCCGCTCGCGTGGGCGACCGTCCGCGCGGTCCGGACGCGGCGCGAGCGCGCCCGGCTCCACCCGCTCACCCCCGCGATGGCCCGGCTCGCGGTGATCCACTCCGTCCTGCTCGCGGCGGGGATCGCGCTCTCCTGATCCGGGACGCCCCGTCTTTCCGGCCGGCCCGCCGCGCAAATTTCGCCCTCACCGTGCGGGAGGACATTGGCGCGGGGAGCGCGGGTGCTCCCCCGGCGTCAAATCGCGAGTCGCCCCGCCGCTCCCCGGCTCCCGCCTCCGGCGCAGCCTGGCAGGGGGCGCGCGGGCGCGCGCGGCCGGACGGGGGCGGCGCCCGCGCCGCGCAAAGGGTGCGCGACGGCGCCCAATCCAGGTGCGCGGTGCAATGTCGCCCGATTGCAATCTGGGCCAAAGGCGCTAGCGTCGAGTCATCCGGAGGGACGAGATGGGGCGGCGAGCTCGCAGCGAAGCGCGGGGAGGTCGGGAGGGCGTCGCGCGCTCCGGATGAAGGAGGGGCCGATGCGCATCTCACGTCGTGGGCTGTTGAAGGGAGCGGTCGCGGTCGGTGCGACGGCCGCGCTCACGGGCCGCGCGGAGGCGCGGGCGCGCGTGGAGCCGCTGCCCGGGGCGGTGGGGATGCTGTTCGACTCCACCCGCTGCATCGGGTGCCGGGCCTGCCAGGCCGCGTGCCACGACGCGAACAAGCTCCCGGCGCAGCCGGTGAGGGCGAACGGCGGGGTGTACGACGCCCCGCGGACCTGAACTCGTCCACGAAGAGCATCATCAAGGCCGCCGTGGACGCTCGCGGCGAGCCGGCGTTCGTGAAGCAGCAGTGCATGCACTGCGTGGACCCGGCGTGCGCCTCCGCCTGCATGCTCGGCGCGCTCCACAAGGAAGGCGACGGCAAGCGCCGGATCGCCGCGGAGCACGCGGGCAGCGGGATCGTCGTCTGGGATCCGGTCGTCTGCACCGGGTGCCGGTACTGCCAGATCGCCTGCGCGTTCAACGTCCCCAAGTTCGAGTGGTTCGAGGCGTTCCCGCTCGTCGTGAAGTGCGAGCTGTGCCGCCACCGCGCGGATCCCGCGCAAGCAGGGTCCGCTCGCCGTCGCGAACCCCGCCTGCGCGGAGGTGTGCCCGCGCGAGGCGGTGATCTACGGGTATCGCCGCGACCTGCTCGCGGAGGCGAAGCGGCGGCTCGCGGCCGAGCCCGCCCGCTACAACGGCGCCGTCTACGGAGAGAAGGAAGACGGCGGGACGCAGGTGCTGTACCTCGCCGGCGCCGGCGTCACCTTCGAGCAGCTCGGGCTCCCGAAGCTCGGGCCGCGGTCGGCGGCGCAGTTCTCGGAGAGCGTCTCCCACGCGCCGTACCTCCACGGCGTCACGCCGTTCCTGCTCTACGGCGCGATGTCGTTCGTCATCCGGCGGAACGTGCGCCGCGAGCAGCGGGCGGCGGAGCGGGCGGCGCGGGCGCAGGAGAAGGAGAAGGGAGGGCAGCCATGAGCGCCCAGTCGAAGGCCATGCCGATCGGGGGGCGGATCGTCGGGCGGCCCCTGCTCGTGCTGGTGGCCCTGTTCGCGCTCTCGGCCGCGGTGATGGCGTACCGCTTCATCGCGGGCGTCGGCGCGGTGTCCAACATGAGCGACGGGTTCGCGTGGGGCATCTGGGAGCCGGTGAACGTGGTGACGTTCACGGGCATCGGCTCGGGCGCGTTCGGCGTCGGGCTGCTCACGTACCTCCTCAACCGCGGCGAGTACCACGGGCTCGTCCGGCCCGCGGTCCTCGTCGGCGCGATCTGCTACACGCTCGGCGGCACGTCGATCATGGTCGCGCTCGGGCGCTACTGGAACGCGCTCATGCTGCCGGTGGCGCCGTGGTGGAACCTCGCGTCGGCGCTCCTCGAGGTCGCCGCCTGCGTCATGGCGTACATCTTCGTCCTCTGGATCGAGGTGCTCCCGACCGTCCTCGACGGCGCCGCCCGGAGCGCCTCGCCGCGCTGGTCGCAGGATCGGCGTCACGTGGGGCCCGCGGCTCCAGAGGGTGATGCCGTACTTCATCGCGGCGGCGATCCTGCTGCCCACGATGCACCAGTCGTCGCTCGGCGGGCTCATGCTCATCGCCGAGCCGAAGGTGCACCCGCTCTGGCACACCGCGCTGCTCCCGATCCTGTTCCTGGTCTCGTGCCTCTCGATGGGCTACGGCGCCGTGGTGGTGCTCGTCACCCTGCTGAAGCTCGCCTGGAACGCGAAGGCGGACGCGCGCATCTTCGCGTCGCTCTCCCGCATCAACGCGGGGCTCATCCTGTTCTACCTCGCGCTGCGGGTCGGGGACGTCGCGTGGAGCGGGAAGCTCCACCTCGTGCGGCTCGACTTCTACGGGATCCTGTTCGTGGCGGAGCTCCTGCTGTTCCTCGCGCCGGCGCTGCTGTTCCTCTCGCCGGCGGTGCAGCGGAACCGCGGGCGGACCTTCGGCGCGGCGCTGCTCGCGATCGCGGCGGGGACCGCCTACCGCATCGACACGTACCTGAGCGTCTACCGGCCGGCGCCCGGCTGGGTCTACTTCCCGTCGCTCGGGGAGATCGCGGTGACGGTCGGGATGGCGGCGATCGGCGTCGCGGTCTTCATCGTGGTCTCGAAGCTGTTCCCGGTGGTGGTCCTGGACGAGCGAGCCGGGCCGGTCCTCCCTCGCCCCCGGCGCCAGCCGGGGCAGCGCGTAGCTCTCCTCGCCCCCGGCGCCAGCCGGGGGGAGGGCTGGGGAGAGGGGGAAGGGGGAGACGCGTGATCGTCCCGATGGCACGCGTGGAGCTGCTCGGTCCCCGGGAGCTCTTCCCGGCCGCCCTCGCGTTCGTCCAGGCGCGCGGGGTGCTGGAGCTGCGCGCCCCGGGCGTCCCCGGCGCCGCGCCCCTCCACCCGCCCGAGCTCGGCGGCCCGGCCGACGAGGAGGCGCGCCTCGGCGAGGCGCTGCGGAGGATCGACGCGCTGCTCGCCCGGCTCCCGCCGGCCGGGCGCGGCGAGCCCGAGCCGCTCCCCGCCCCGGGCACCGACGCCTTCCTCGAGCGGGTCGCCGCGCTCGAGGCGGAGGCGAACGCGCTCGAGGCGCGGCGCGCCACGCTCGCGGCCGAGCGCGCCGCGACGCTCCTGTTCGAGCAGCTCATCGTCTCGCTCGCGCCGCTCGGCCACGCGGTCGCGGCGTCGCAGGAGCCCGAGGTGCACGGCCTCGTCCTCAGGACGGAGCCCGCCGCGCTCGCGCTCCTCGAGGCGGAGGTGAAGCGCCTCACGAACGGGATCTACGAGGTGAAGTCGCGGCCGCTCGACGCCGAGCGGACCGGCGTCCTCCTGGTCGTCCCCCGCGCCGCGGGGCGCGCGGTGACGGCCCTCTTCTCCGAGCGCGGAGTGGACGAGGTGCGGCTCCCGTCCGCCTACGGGGGCAAGCCGCTCGTGGACGTGCTCCTCCTGCTCGCCGCGCGCCACCGCGCGCTGCCGGGCGAGCTGGCCGACGCGGAGGCCGCGTTCGAGGCGTTCTCCGCCCGCGCCGGGACCGCGCTCGCGACCGCCCGCATGCGGGCGGCCGACGCGCTCGGGCGCCGCCGCGCCGCGGCGGGGTGCGGCGAGACGCGGTTCGCGTTCGTCGTGTCCGGGTACATGGCGGAGGACGCGGTCCCGGCGCTGCGCGCCGCCGCGGCCACGGAGCTCGGCGGCCGCGTCACGGTGTTCGCGCGCCCGCCGACCCGGAGCGAGTGGCGCGACGTGCCGGTCGTCCTCAGGAACCGCCTCGCGCTCAGACCGTTCGAGCGGCTCCTCGCGCTCGTCCCGCTGCCGCGCTACGGCTCGACGGACCCGACGCCCTGGATGGCGTTCTTCTTCCCGCTCTTCTTCGGGCTCGTCCTCGGAGACCTCGTGTTCGGCGTCCTGGGGATGGCGGTGACGCTCGTCGCGCGGCGCGCGCGGTGGGGCGGGGAGGAGGGCCGCGATCTCGCCACCGTCGCGTTCTGGTGCTCGCTCTCCGCGGCGCTGTTCGGCGTGCTCTTCGGCGAGGCCCTGGGCGAGCTCGGCGCGCACGTCGGGATCCACCCGCTCCTGCTCGATCGCCGGCGCGCCTTCATGGCGCTCCTGGGGCTCGCGCTCGCGATCGGCGGCGTCCACGTGGCGATCGGGATGGTGCTCGGCGTCGTCCAGGCGGCCCGGAACCGCGAGCCTCGCGAGGCGATCGGCCGCGGGGCGAAGCTGCTGCTGCTCGCCGCGGTGGCCGCGCTCGCCGGCAGCGTCGCGGGCGTCCTGCCTCGCTCGGCGCTCGTCCCCCTGCTCGCGGTGGCGGGCGCCTTCCTCGTCGTCGCGGTGGTCGCGGAGGGTCCCATGGCCGCGCTCGACCTCGTGCTCGGGCTCGGGAACGTCCTCTCCTACTCGCGCCTCATGGCGCTCGGGCTCGCGTCGGTCATGCTCGCGGAGGTGGCGAACGGGGTCGCGACCTCGCTCGACCCGCCGGTCGCGGGCCTCGCGCTCGCGGTCCTGCTCCATGCGGTGAACTTCACGCTCGGCCTCATCAGCCCGACGATCGCCGCGCTCCGGCTCCACTACGTCGAGTTCTTCGAGAAGTTCTACGACCCGGGCGGCTCGCCCTTCCATCCGTTCGCGTCTCGCTGAGCGCGGCGGGCGGCTCCGACCTGGGCGGAGCACTAGCTTGCAGGCATGTCGCCCCGCAGGCTCCTCGCCCCGGCCCTCCTCCTCGCGTCGCTCCTCGCGGGGTGCGGCGACGGTGCCCCGGCCGCGGCGCCCCGGCAGGCGCCGGCGATCGCGCGCACCGAGGGCGACGCCATCCCCGGCGCGGAGGGGTGGCGGTGGGTCGCCTTCCCGGACTCGACCTGCACCGACGCGGTCGCGGACCGGACCACCGGCAGGTACCGCTTCGGGACGAGCACGACCGGGCTCGCGATCAGCTGGGGCTCCGAGGCGAGCCAGGACGTCATCGTGTTCCTGCAGGGCGGCGGCGCCTGCTGGGAGTGGTTCACCTGCGGCGGCGCGGCCCCGCTGCTCGACAAGACCGCCTCCACCGGCCCGTTCGGCGCGGGCGAGTTCGCGCGCGACGTGTACGCCCGGTACCCGAGCTCCTGGCTCCGCCGGGCGAACCTCCCCCAGGGCCTCCGCGACGCGACGGTCGTGTTCGTCCCGTACTGCACCGGAGACGTGCACGCCGGCGACCGCGTGACGACCTACCGCTCTCCGGTCCCCGGCGGGGACACGATCACCTGGAGCCACGTCGGCCGCGCGAACGTCGTCGCGTTCCTGCGCCGGCTCGCGCCGACCTTCCCGCACCCGCGGCGCCTCGTCGTGGCGGGCTCGTCGGGCGGCGGCTTCGGCACGCTCGCGACGTACCCGCTCTTCCGCGAGAAGTGGCCCGAGGCGCGAGCGTACCTCGTGGACGACTCGGCCCCGCCGCTCGCGGGAGGACGCGATCCCGGCCTCCACCCGGAGCGGCTGGTACTCGGCCTGGAACCTCGGCGCGACGCTGGACCCGCTCTGCCCGTCGTGCCGGGACGACTTCTCCCAGCTCCTGCGCGAGCTCCTGCGGCGCTACCCGTCGGATCGGATGGCCCTCGTGTCGCACCTGCACGACGCGGTCATCCGGGCGTTCTTCGGCACGGTCGCGCTGACGCCGAGCCCCGTCATCGGCGCGATGCCCGCGGACCGCTTCGAGGCGGAGCTGCGCCGCCTCGGGGCGACGGTGATGGACCCCGCGACCCCGAACGGGAGGTACTTCTTCACGAGCGGCGACGGCCACCCCACGCTCGACGATCCCGGGCGGCTCGGGAGCCCGGCCCCGGGGCTCGTCCCCTGGCTGGAGGAGATGCTGTCCGACGCGCCCGCCTGGTCGAGCGCGTCGGACCCCTGACGGCCACGTTCGGCGGCCTACGTCGAGCCGACCGCGCGCGCCTCCGCCGCCACGTCGAGCGGGACGACCGCCCGGCGCGCTCGGGCCTGAGCGTGAGGAGGTGCGTCACCGTCGTCACGACGCCCGCGAGGACGATGAGCCCGTGCAGGAAGACGACGAGCATCCAGAAGCGCATCGGCTCCTGCGCGATCATGAAGGGCTCGCCCCGCACGCGCTCGAGGTACGTCTGGAGCACGCCCGCGACCGCGAAGGCGAGGCTCATCCCGACGACGCCGAGGCTCGTCAGCCAGAAGCCCCAGTGACCGGCGCGCTCGTCGTAGCGGCCGCCCGCGAGCCCCTTGATGCGCGGGATCGCGAAGTAGAAGAACGACAGGTTCAGCAGCGCGTAGGCGCCGTAGAAGGCCAGGTGCCCGTGCGAGGTCGTCACCTGGCTGCCGTGCGTGTAGTAGTTCACCTGCGGCAGCGTGTGGGCGAAGCCGAACAGCCCCGCGCCCACGAAGTGCAGGATCGCCATCCCGCCGACGTAGACCCACGTCAGCCGCGGGACGAGCGGGCCGTCGTGATCCTTCGCCGCCCGCCAGGTGTCCCAGACCATGAGCAGGATCGGGAACGGCTCGAGCGCGGAGAAGGCGCCGCCGATCCAGAGCCACGCCTTCGGGGCCCCGAGCCAGTAGTAGTGGTGGCCCGTGCCCGGCGATGCCGGTGAAGAGGAAGAGGCCGAGCTCGACGTACAGCCACTTCTCGACGACGCGCCGGTCCACCCCGGTGAGCTTCAGCAGCATGAACGCGGCGACCGCGGCGGTGATGAGCTCCCACGCGCCCTCGACCCACAGGTGGATCACCCACCACCAGTAGTAATAGTCGACGGCGAGGTTCTTGTAGAACGGCATGCCGAACAGGTACATCGCGGCGAGGAAGACGAGCCCGCCGAGGAGCGTGCCCTGCACCGCGTTCCAGCGGTTCGCGCGGTAGAGCGTCACCGCGACGTTCGCGAGGAAGAGCAGCGCGGCGGCGACCACCACGAAGTCGAGCGTCGTCGGGATCTCGAGGAGCGGCTTCCCCTGCGTCCAGCCGAAGAAGAAGCCGACGAGCGCGGTCACGCCCGTCACCGCGAGCACGACGAGCTGCAGGACGGCGAGCCGCGGCCACGCGAGCTCCGTCTGCGCCTCCTCGGGGACGAGGTAGAAGGTCGCGCCCATGAAGCCGAGCAGGAGCCAGAGCACGAGCAGGTTCGTGTGCATGGCGCGGGCGGTCGAGAACGGGAACACGTCCACCACCGCCTGCGGGACGGTGACGACGTACTGGAGCGAGACCCACAGCCCCACCACGATCTGCAGGGCGAAGAGCACGAGCGCGAGCGCGAAGTACCAGTAGGCGATCCGCTGGCTCTGGTAGATGACGGGCTTCATGGCGCCCTCCGGTCCGCGGCCAGGCTGACGACGAAGTGGCCGATCATGAGGCGTTGCGCTTCGGAGAGGTTCTTGTACGCAGGCATGCGCGCACCGGGGGCGACCGCCTCCGGGTCCGCGAGGTAGCGCGCCACCCAGTCGGCGTCGCGGCGGCCGCCGATCCACTCGAGCCGGGGGCCGATCCCACCGCCCGTGCCGCCCAGCGAGTGGCACTGGAGGCAGTTCTCCTGCTGCATGAGCGCCGCGGCCGGCGTCATCGACGCGCTCGCGAGGAGCCGCTCCGTGGAGCGCTTCCAGCGATTCGGCGAGTCCTGGGGCGGCCAGTCGTGGTTCTCGATGTTCGAGACCCAGCCCAGGAACGCGACCAGGTCGTCGATCTCCTTCGTCGAGAGGTGCTGCTGCGGCATCTTCCGGAAGGAGTCCTTGAACACGACCTCGGGCGCCTCGAGCCGCCGGCGGACGCCGTCCTCGCCGAGGCGGGCGTGGGCGCGCGTCAGGTCCGGGGCGTAGTAGGCCCCGAAGCCGAGGATGGTGTGGCAGTCGTTGCAGTTGTGCCGCTCGAAGGCGCGCTTGCCGTCGACGACGTGCGCGTCGAGCGCGTCGGCGTGCGTCAGCGCCGCGAACGACCGGTGCGTGTGCACCGTCATCGCGAGGAACACCGCGAGCGAGGAGAGCGTCCCGACCCAGAAGACGGCCTTGGCCTGGCCGGTCGTCATCGGCGGGTCCTTCGAGGTGGGTGAGGGAGCGGCGGCATGTGTTCGGGCATGGTCTGTCTCCTCCGGAGTCGACTGCCCTCCCCAGAGCGAGGGGCGTGCCACCCGCTCGGATCGTGAAGTTGCGCGGGGTTGGCCCGGAGCGCGGCGCCCGTGCACCGAGCGGTCGTTGCCCGCGCCCCGAAGGGTGGGTGCTACCGAGCGATGGGTGCTCGGCGCAGGCGGAGCGCCTTCCGCGCCTCACGGCCGCGCGGGGTGGTGGTCGGCGTGCTGGATGGCGCCCAGCAGGTCGAGCAGCTCGACCGGTTTCGCCAGACAGCCCGCCGCGCCGAGCTCGGCCGCCTTCTTCCGGGCAGCGGGATGCCCGGTGAGGATGACGACGGGTATGTCCGCCGTGTTCGGGTCGCTTCGCATCGCCCTGAGAAACCCTTCGCCGTCGAGCCGAGGCATCATCATGTCCAGGAGGATCAGCGACGGACGGGCGCCCACGCGCAACCGGTCGAGCCCCGCGACGCCGTCGGTCGCGGTCTCCACGTCGTACCCCTCGGCCGCGAGCACCATGCTCACGACGTCGCGGATGTCGTGGTCATCGTCAATGATGAGGATGAGCATCGGCTGACCCGCTCAGGCGCAGTGGCAACTCGACCGTGAAGGTCGAGCCGGCCCCGAGCTCGCTCTCGACGCTCACCGAGCCCCCCATCGCGCCGACGATGGTCTCGACGATGTGAAGCCCGAGACCCAGCCCGCCGTAGTTGCGGGCCGAGACGTTGCGCTCGAACGGCTCGAAGATGCGGGCCCGGGCGGGCGCGTCGATGCCGATGCCGTGGTCCCGGATCGTGAGGAGCGCTCGCCCAGCGGCGCTCGCGACGGCGATCTCCAGTGGCTTGCCGAGGCCGAACTTGATCGCGTTGGAGAGCAGGTTCGTGACCATCTGCTCCATGCGAAACCTGTCCCATTCGCCGATCACGCCCGGCCTGGCGGTGATCGTGAGCGAGGAGCCGCTGGCGGCGAGCTCGCCGCCGAGGCGCTTCACGACGTGCTGGACGACGTCCGTCAGGTCGACGTCCTCGAGCTGGAACTGGAGCCGGCCGGTGCGCAGGCTCCCCAGGTCGAGGAGCTCGTCGACGAACCGGGAGAGCTGCCGATCCTCCCGCTCGATCACCTCGAACGCGCGGGACAGGGCGTCAGGCGCCAGCCTCTTCTGCAGGACGGCCTGGACCGCGAGGTGGATGGAGGTGACGGGCCCGCGGATCTCGTGCGCCGCGATCGAGAGGAACTCGTCGCGCGCGCGGAGCGCGTCCTCGGCGTGGCGATACAGCCGGGCGTTGTCGATCGCCATCGCGGCGCGACGCCCCAGCTCCTCCACGACCCCCAGGTCGATCGAGCTGAACTTGCGGTCCCGACCGGCGCGGATGGTGATCGCGCCCGCCAGGTGACCCTTGATGAGCAGCGGCACCCCGAGGCAATGGGTGGACCCGAGGCGATAGACCAGCGCATTGCCCCCGAGCACGGTCGGGTGGACCTCCACGAACATCGGCTTGCGGGGGTCGCGCGAGATGGCCACCACCCGGCGCGGGCCGCCGTCGCCGAAGAAGTCCACCGCGCAGCCGTCTCCCAGGTAGGGCACCGCCAGGCGCGCGACGTCGCCCAGCGCATGCTCGATGTCGAGCGAGGCGAGCAGGCGGGTCGCGTCCGACAGGAACACCGCGTTGCTCAGGAGGCGCGCGCGTTCCAGCTCGACGGCCGTGCGCGCGGTGACGTCCCTGATGTCCCCGAGGAGGTGCGTCACCGGACCGCCGCCCTCGAAGATCGGGATCAGGGTGATCTCGGCGAACCGCGTGCCCGCCGGGAGCTCGGCCTTCTCCTCGTAGACGATCGGCTGACGCGCCGCGATCGCCCGTTCGTATTGCGAGCGCACGAGGCCGACGTTCGCGCTCGGCACGACATGGGCGCCGCCCTGCTGCCGCGCGCGAATCTGCAGCCGGCTCGATCCCTCGCGCGTCAAGGTCCTCCCGCTCGTCGAGCCCGAGCTGCGCTGGGATCTCGCCCTCGGCTGGAAGGCCGGGCGGCACCTGCCCCCGACCGCGCGCGCGTTCATCCAGGTGGTCCGGCGGCACGCGGAGCCGCTCGTGACGTCGCCGCGTCGCTGACCGCCACCTCGGAGACGAGCGACTCCGCCCGCGCCTGCGATGGAGCCCGTCCGCCGCGGGCGATCGCCCGGGACTGCCGCCTCCACGCGGCGGGCGGGAGCCCGGCGGCCTTCCTGAACGCGCGGCTGAACGCCGCCTCCGATCCGTAGCCCACCTCGTCCGCGACCTGCGCGATCGTGCCCGTGCCGGCGGCGAGGAGCCCCGCCGCGAGCTGCATGCGCCAGCGCGCGAGGTACTGCATCGGCGGGTGCCCGACGAGCTGGACGAAGCGGTCGGCGAGCACGGACCGGGAGATGGCGACGCGGCGCGCGAGCTCCTCGAGCGCCCACGCGTGGCGCGGCGAGCCGTGGAGGAGCGCGAGCGCCCGGCCGACGTGCTCGTCCCGGACGCCGGCGAGCCAGCCGACGCTCGTGGCGGGCAGCGCCTCGAGGTGACGGCGCACCACCTCGACGAACATGAGCTCGGAGAGGCGCGCGAGGATGCTCGCGCCTCCGGGGCGGCGCGCGCGCGACTCGGAGACCACCGCCTCGATGAAGGCGCGGAGCCCCACGTCGTCCGAGCCGCCCGCCCGCGCGTGGAGGACGCGGGGCAGCGACGCGAGGAGCGGGTTGAACGGGCGGGCGTCGCACCCGAGGAACCCGCAGACGACGTCGGCGCGGTCGGCGCCGCCGCCGCCGACCGGGACGTGGAGCGGCAGCTGCGCCTCGACCGCGCGCGCGTACAGCGCGAGCTCGGGCGGCGCGCGCATCCCGGGGGTGCTCGAGAGCACGTGGGCGTCGCCCTGCGGGAACACCACGACGTCACCCGCCTCGAGCCGCAGCGCGGGCTCTCCCACGACGCCGCCGAAGCACGTCCCCCGCGTGATCACGTGGAACGCGATGACGTGCTGCGCGCCCGGCATGAGCGTCGCCGCGACCTCGCGCGCGGGCGGCGCCTCCGCCGCCCATGGCGAGGACCCCTCGATGCGGAAGAACACCGCGCCCGAGAGCCGGACGCTGGTCAGCACGTCGGAGAGCGGATCAGCGCCCATTGACCCTCGACCTGCGGCGCGGTCGCCGCGCCGGAAACGCCCGCGCGGGTGCCGGACCGAACGGACGCCGGAGCAAGGAATCCGGCAGGACGGTGATGGCGGACCCGCGCGTCCATTCCCTAGCTCCCGGGCGTACCGGCGTCACCGGAACCGACAGGAGGACTCACATGGATCTCGATCAGCCCGCAGCCCCCAGCCCCACCGCCGCCCCCCAGGAAAGCCCCGACCGGAGCGCCGAGCTCGAGAAGCTGAAGCAGCGCCAGCACGCGGCCTGGAGCGCCGGCGACTACGCCGTCATCGGGAGCACGCTGCAGATCGTCGGGGAGGCGCTCTGCGAGGCGGTGGACCTCCGCGCCGGCGAGCGCGTCCTCGACGTCGCGGCCGGCAACGGCAACGCCGCCCTCGCGGCGGCCCGCCGCCATGCGCGGGTCACCGCGCTCGACTACGTCCCGGCGCTCCTCGAGCGAGCGGGCGCGCGTGCGGTCGCCGACGGGCTCGAGCTCGAGCTCCTCGAGGGCGACGCGGAGCGGCTCCCGCTGCCCGACGGGAGCTTCGACGTGGTGCTCTCGACCTTCGGCGTGATGTTCACGCCGGACCAGGAGCGGGCGGCCAGGGAGCTCGCGCGCGTGTGCCGCCCCGGCGGCCGCATCGGGCTCGCCTGCTGGACGCCCGACGGCTTCATCGGCCAGCTCTTCAAGGTCATCGGGACGTTCGTGCCCCCGCCGGCCGTGGCCCGCTCCCCGGCGTCGTGGGGCACGGAGCAGCGCCTCGAGCAGCTGTTCGACGGCTCGATCGCGGACCTGCGCACCACGCGGCGCCAGTTCGCGTTCCGGTACGCGTCCGCGGCGCACTGGATCGAGGTGTTCCGGACGTACTACGGGCCCGGTCCAGAAGGCGTTCGCCGCGCTCCCCGCCGATCGCCAGGCTGCGCTCGAGGCCGCGCTCGTCTCGCTCCTCGGGCGCTTCGACCGGGGCGGCGGGGCCGGGCTCGTCGCCGAAGGCGAGTACCTCGAGACCGTCATCCGGACGCGGCCGAACTGACGGGCCGCGCGACGCGTGGCGCCCCCGGGTCCCCCTCCGGGGGCGCCAGCGTCCGCCCGCCTCCAAGCGGGACGCGGTTGGCCGGAGCTTGTGAGGCTCCGCATCAGTAGAGACGCGGGGTGCGCAGGAGCGCACGCGAGGAGGACGTCATGCTCACAGGGGCGAAGGCCACGGCGATGCTGCCGGTCGTCGACATGAGTCGGGCGAGGAAGTTCTACCAGGAGACCCTGGACCTCCCCGCGCCGCGGGTGCGGGAGAACGGCGAGGCGCGCTTCGACGCAGGCGGCACCTCGTTCGCCCTCTACCCGCGCAGCACGCCGACCCGCGCCGACCACACCGCGCTCTCCTTCGAGGTGCGCGACCTCGCCGCCGAGATGCGGACGCTCCGCGCCCGCGGGGTTCGCTTCGAGGAGTACGACCTGCCGGGGCTGAAGACGGAGGAGGGCGTGTGCGTGCTCGGGTCGGAGCGCGCCGCCTGGTTCCGCGATCCGGAGGGGAACATCCTCTGCCTTCACCAGGACTCCTGAGAGCCCGGCGCGTGAACCGGCGAATGCCCGCGAGCCGCCCCCGCGGCTCGCCGCCCGATGCGGACTTCCTGCGCGAGGTGCTCGCCGGGCTCCGTGCCCCTGCGCGTGCGCTGCCGTCGCGCTGGCTGTACGACGCGCGGGGGAGCCGGCTCTTCCAGTGGATCAGCCGGCTGCCCGGCTACTACCTGACCCGGACCGAGCTCGGGATCCTGACGCGTCACCGCGCGGCGATCGCGGAGGCGCTCGCGAGCGGCCCGTGCACCGTCGTCGATCTCGGCGCGGGCGACGGCCACAAGACGCGCGTCCTCCTCGAGGCGGTCCGCGCGCGCTGCCCCTCGGTCGCCTACGCGCCGCTCGACGTCTCGCGCGCCGCGCTCGACGAGGCCTCGCGCCGGGTCCGCGCCGAGGTGCCCGGGGTCGCGGTGCGCCCCGTGCTCGCGGACTACGCGGCCGGGCTGCGGCGCCTCTCCCGCTCGTCCTCCGGGACGAAGCTCGTCCTCTTCCTCGGGTCGAGCGTCGGCAACCTCGAGCACGCGGCCGCGCTCCGGCTCCTCGGCGAGGTGCGCGCCGCGATGCGCCCCGGCGATCACGCCCTCGTCGGGTTCGACCTCCTGAAGCCGGTCCCCGCGCTCGTCGCGGCGTACGACGACCCGAGCGGCGTGACCCGCGCCTTCAACCTGAACCTGCTCGCGCGCGCGAACCGGGAGCTCGGCGCGGACTTCGACCTCGCGTCCTGGGAGCACCGCGCGACCTGGGACCCGGAGCGCCCCGCGATGGAGAGCTGGCTCGAGAGCCGGCGGGCGCAGGTCGTCCGGATCGGCGGGCACGCCTTCGAGCTCGCCGAGGGCGAGCGGATCCACACCGAGATCTCCTGCAAGTACGACCTCGCCCGGATCGAGGGCTTCCGGCGGGGCGCAGGGTTCGAGCCGGTCGCGCTCTTCCAGGACGAGCGCCGCTGGTTCGCGGACGCGCTGTGGCGCGTCGGGGAGGCGGGCGCGTGACGGGAGGCGGGGGGAGCGCTCGCGGAGCGCCTCGCGGCGGTGCGCCGCGCGACCGAGTCGCTCTGCGAGCCGCTCGAGATCGAGGACTTCGTCGTCCAGTCCATGCCGGACGCGAGCCCGGCCAAGTGGCACCTCGCGCACACCACCTGGTTCTTCGAGACGTTCCTGCTCGAGGCCTACCGGCCGGGCTACCGGCCGCAGCACCCCGCGTACCGCTCGCTCTTCAACTCGTACTACGTGGCCGTCGGCCCGCGGCACGCGCGGCCGGAGCGCGGGCTCGTGACCCGCCCCACCGTCGCGGAGGTCCGCGCGTACCGGGCCGCGATCGACGAGCAGGTCCAGGCGCTCCTCCGCGATCCCGCCGCGGGAGCGCGGCCGGAGGTCCTCGCGATCGCGGAGCTCGGGATCCACCACGAGCAGCAGCACCAGGAGCTCATCCTGACGGACCTCCTGCACGCCTTCTCCCGCAACCCCCTCGGGCCCGTCTACCGCCCGGGGCCCCCGCCGCCCGCGACCCGGGCCGCCGCCACGTTCGGGTCGTTCCCCGGCGGGCGCCAGCGGATCGGTCACGAGGGCGGCGGCTTCGCGTTCGACAACGAGGGGCCGGCGCACGACGTGCTGCTGCGGCCGTTCCAGCTCGCCTCGCGGCTCGTCACCGCGGCGGAGTTCGTCGCCTTCGTCGAGGACGGCGGCTACGCGCGCCCGGAGCTCTGGCTCTCGGACGGGTTCGACCGCGTGCAGGCGGAGGGCTGGCGCGCGCCGCTCTACTGGGAGCGGCGGGACGGCCGGTGGACCCGGTTCACGCTCCACGGCGAGCTGCCGGTGGACCCGGCCGCCCCGGTCGCGCACGTGAGCTTCTACGAGGCGGACGCGTACGCGCGCTGGGCTGGCGCGCGGCTCCCGACCGAGGCGGAGTGGGAGGTCGCCGCGCGCGGCGCGCCGGTCCGCGGCCAGTTCGTGGAGGACGGTCCGCTCGTCCCGGTCGGGGGCGACGCGCTCTTCGGCGGCGCGTGGGTGTGGACCGCGAGCCCGTACGTCGGCTACCCGGGGTTCCGCCCCGTGCGCGGCGCGCTCGGCGAGTACAACGGGAAGTTCATGGCGAACCAGCTCGTGCTGCGCGGCGGGTCCTGCCTGTCGCCGCGGACCCACCTCCGGGCGACGTACCGGAACTTCTTCCAGCCCGCGGCGCGCTGGCAGATGACCGGGATCCGGCTCGCGCGCGACCTCGAGTAGCCGGAGGCTGGCGCTGCGCAGGCCGCCCGCCGCCCGCGCCCTCTCCTTTCGCGGGGCGAGCGCGCCGAGCTTCGATTAGGCTCTCGTCCCCCATGGCCACCTACGTCATGTCCATGCTCCGCGTGAGCAAGATCGTCCCGCCCAAGCGGCAGATCATCAAGGACATCTCCCTCTCCTTCTTCCACGGCGCGAAGATCGGGCTCCTCGGCCTGAACGGCTCCGGCAAGTCCACGGTGCTCCGGATCATGGCGGGGGTGGACGAGGAGTTCGACGGCGAGGTCCAGCGCCAGTCGGGGATCCGCATCGGCTACCTCCCGCAGGAGCCGCGCCTCGACGGCGACAAGACCGTCCGCGAGGAGGTCGAGGCGGCGCAGGGCGAGGTCGCGGCCGCGCAGCAGAAGCTCGAGGCGGTGTACGCCGCGTACAGCGAGCCCGACGCCGACATGGAGAAGCTCGCGGAGGAGCAGGCGCGGCTCGAGGCGATCATCGCGAACGCGGGCGCCGACACCGGCAACGCCCTCGAGATCGCGGCGGACGCGCTCCGGCTCCCGCCCTGGGACGCGCGGGTGAAGGTCCTCTCCGGCGGCGAGAAGCGCCGCGTGGCGCTCTGCAAGCTGCTCCTCTCGAAGCCGGACATGCTGCTCCTCGACGAGCCCACGAACCACCTCGACGCGGAGTCGGTCGAGTGGCTCGAGCAGTTCCTCACCCGCTTCCCGGGCACGGTCGTCGCCGTCACGCACGACCGCTACTTCCTCGACAACGCGGCGGAGTGGATCCTCGAGCTCGACCGCGGCCGCGGCATCCCGTGGAAGGGCAACTACTCGTCCTGGCTCGATCAGAAGGAGCAGCGGCTCGAGGTCGAGGCGAAGCAGGAGAGCGCGCGCATCAAGGCGATGAAGCAGGAGCTCGAGTGGGTGCGCCAGAACCCGAAGGCGCGGCAGGCGAAGAGCAAGGCGCGCCTCTCCCGGTTCGAGGAGCTGTCCTCGGTCGAGTACCAGAAGCGCAACGAGACCCAGGAGATCTTCATCCCGGTGGCGGAGCGGCTCGGGAACCAGGTCATCGAGTTCAAGGGCGTCTCGAAGGGCTTCGGCGACCGCCTGCTCATGGACGACCTGTCGTTCATCGTCCCGCCCGGCGCGATCGTCGGGATCATCGGGCCGAACGGCGCGGGCAAGTCCACCCTGTTCAAGATGATCACCGGGGTCGAGAAGCCGGACGCGGGCGAGGTGAAGCTCGGGCAGTCGGTGAAGCTCGCGTTCGTGGACCAGAGCCGCGAGGACCTCTCCTCCGGCAAGACCGTCTTCGACGAGCTCTCCGGCGGGCGCGACCAGATCACCGTCGGCCGGTACGAGATGCCGAGCCGCGCCTACATCGGCCGGTTCAACTTCAAGGGCGCGGACCAGCAGAAGATCGTGGGCGCGCTCTCGGGCGGCGAGCGGGGGCGCCTCCACCTCGCGAAGACGCTCATGACCGGCGCGAACGTGCTGCTGCTCGACGAGCCGTCGAACGACCTCGACGTCGAGACGCTCCGCGCGCTCGAGGACGCGCTCCTCGAGTACGCCGGGAGCGTCCTCGTCATCTCCCACGACCGCTGGTTCCTCGACCGGATCGCGACGCACATCCTCGCGTGCGAGGGCGAGTCGCAGTGGTCGTTCTTCACCGGGAACTACCAGGAGTACGAGGCGGACAAGCGGCGGCGGCTCGGCGAGGAGGGCGCGAAGCCCCGCCGGATCCGCTACAAGCCGATCGCCCGCTCGTGAAGATCGCCCTCTCCCCTCGCCAGCGGCGTGGGGAGAGGGGCCGAGCGGCGCCGCTCACGTCACGTCGAGCACGTAGTCGTGCGCGGCGAGCGCGGCCTCGCTCAGGGTCCCGGCCTTCACGCGCTTCACGACGTCGTCGCGCGACAGGTCGAAGATCGCGTCGAGGATCCCGGCGCGGTCCTTCGGGCCGGCCTGGGCGACGACGAAGAGGACGCGGGCGCTGTGCTGCACCCAGCGCCTCGAGAGCAGCTGCCGCCGCAGCATCTCCATGATCACGTCCGCCTTCGAGCGGTCGAAGCGGGCGGGCTCGCCGCGCCGGTCCTGCTCGGCGAAGAACGCCTTGGTCCACTCGTCGTGGTAGGCCCACACCTTGTCGAAGAGGGCGCGGGTGAAGCGGGTCCCCGCCTTGACCGGCTCGGCGTTCGCGCCGATGACGACGCCGTCCTCGGTGAGCACCTGCCGCTGGAGGTGGCCGTCCTTCGTGATCGGCGCCTCGTGCCGGGCGAGCGACCAGAGCCACGACACGTAGATGCGGTAGGTGGCGAGGTCGTTCATGAACCGGAGCTTCAGCTCGTAGTCGTCGATCGCCGCCGCGAAGTTCCCGTTCAGGATCTGGAAGCCGTAGTTGGCCGCCATGTAGAACGAGTGCTGGACGTGCTCGATCGTGACGTCGCCCTTCGGCGGCCGGTAGATCGCCTCCCACAGCTGCGGCGTGAGGAGCTTCTCCGGCGCGTCGAGCGACTCGCGGGTGACGACGGTCGGGGTGATCTTCCCGCTCGCGTCGAGGAGCCCGCGGGAGCGGAGCAGCTCGCGCTCGGCGTCGGTCGGGCCGCTCGCGACCGTCGGGACCTGCTTGCCCGGCGACCTCCACCAGCTCGCGGGGGGCGTCGAGGATCCCCTGCAGGCCGGTCACCGGCGCGCGGAGCGGCCCGTTCCCGGCGGCGACGTACTCCGGCTCGGGGCTCGCGACCCAGCTCTGCCGGTAGGTGTCGTAGAGCCGGCCCTTCACCCGCGTCGCGAGGACGTCCTCGAGCGTCGGCTGCGCGCCCGGCGGGAGCGGCGCGTCCGGCACGAACACGAGGCCGAGGAGCCGCTCGCGCAGCTTGTCCATCACGATCGCCCGGAGGGCGAGCGGGTTGTAGCGGTGCCGGCCGTAGGGATCGCCGCGCTGGTAGATCATGACGGCGGCCATCCCGCCGATCGGCGCCGCGTTGGAGTGCTCGCCGTCCTTCAGGCCGGCCATGAGCATGAGCAGCGCGTTGTAGCGCTGGTAGGCGATCATGCTGGGCGTCGCCATCCCGACCGACTGCGGGTCCGGGAAGATCGCGGCGGGATCGTCCTTCCACATCTCGATGAGGCTGCCGAGGTAGTCCCAGCGGCCGACGTTCGTGCCGAGGAGCCGGCGGCGGAGGGTCCAGACGATCGCGGGGAGCTGCCGGCCCGCGTTGCCCTCCTCGTAGAGCATCTTGATCTTGAAGGTGCCGGCCGGGACGCCGATCAGGCCCTCGAGCCGCGAGAGCAGCTTCTCGACGACGAGCGCCTCGCGCGGCGTCTGCAGCTTCGGGATGTAGAAGTAGACGCCGCTCCCGGAGCGGACGAGCGCGTCGCGGTTGTTCACCGCCCAGAGCGTCGTCATCACGACGAGCCCGGGCGCGGGGCGGCCGTCCACCGTGACGTGGTCGTAGAGGATGTGCAGGCTCGGCGGGCGCGCGAGCCGCGTCGGCCAGAGCGCCTGCGGCGTCGTGATCCGGTACTCGCGCTTCTTCCCCTTCTTCACGACCTCGTACGGCGTTCCGATCCAGCGCCCCTCGTGGATCTCCTTCGCGTTCTGCATCGCCGCGAAGACGCCCACCGGCTCGTTCGAGGGGGCGCCGTCGGGCTGGAAGTGCGGCGGCGCGGCGTCCTCGAAGTCCGGCATGTTCATCGGCGCCGGGCTGTTGAGCGCGTTGAACGCCATGTCGAGCGGGGACCACGGGCCGGTCAGCTCGAGCCCGGGGTTCCGCGACGGGTGGACGTGCTCGGGGATCGCCACCTCGTCGTTGAGCCGCCAGCGCAGCGGCGACTCCTTCCCGAGGAAGTTGTCGACGAGCCCCTGCACGATCTCCCGGAAGGTCCACGGCCTGCCGGTCACCGGGTCGTCGAACCGCTCGTCCCAGGCCGGCCACGCGTACTTCTTCGGCACCGGCTCGGGCGACGCGAGCAGCTCGCGCCGCGCCGTGAGCGCCGCGGCGATCTCCGGCCGCAGCTCGCGCGTGAGCGTCGTGATCGTCTCGTCGACGTCGACCTCGCGGCGGTTGACGAGCTGCTTGCCGAAGAGACCGGGGAACTTCTGCAGGATGTCCGGGCGGATCATGGGCGGCATCTCCCCCTGGTGGATTTCCGTACCTATCGGTCCGGCGAGAGTTCAGGCGAGCCCTGTTGGGGCCTGCCCCGCGTCGCGTCCGCGGCCCTGCAGTGAAGCGTGGTCGTTCCGACGCGCCCCGGGGAGCGCCGCGACCTGCAGCGGCTGGAATGCAGGTGTTCGCGCGCGCTTGCGGTCCCCATCGCGCGAATGTCCGACCTCGGAACCATGGCCGCGAGACTTCCGGTGCGACCGGGCAGGGGGTATGCTGCCTGATTCGTACCCAATTTGGGGGGACGTGCCCTTGATTCGACACCGTACCGGTCACCTCAGCGTTGTCTGCGCTCTGCCGATAGGACGTGAGGGAACCGAGACATGATCGACCGGAAGAGTCCCTCCGCGCCTGATCCCGACCTCGAGGGTCGTGACGTAGACGCCCGTCCTGCGTACGAGCGCCCGCGCGTGGTCAAGAAGAAGTCCGTCACCCGCGCGACGCTCTTCACGGGCGGCGGACCGACCGGAGGCCCGCCGCTCGTCGGGAACGGCTAGCCCGACGGAGCCGAGGTGCGCTGGTTTCTGGCCCGCGGGCGGGCGGGCTCGCGAGGTCCGCCTTCGATGCGGTTCGAGCTGCTCGGCGTCGAGATCGCCGTCGAGGGTGGCGCAGCCGCCCTGATCGCCGCCGCGCTCGCGCCGCTCCCCGCGCCGCCCGAAGGCCGGCCTCGCACGCCGCGCGTCGTGATCGGGGCGGAGCCAGCCACGGGGCCGCTCCCGCTGCCGGCCGGCCCGGTCGTCTTCGTCCACCCGCCGGTGCGCGCGGTGCGGGACGGCGACGCCCTCGTGGTCGGCGACGGCGCCGCGCGGCTCACGGTCCGCGCCGGCGGCGGACGCATCGACGCGGAGCTCGCGCCGGACGCGCTCGGCGGGGCGGGGGCCGCGCTCGTCGGGTCGCTCCACCTCCCGATCGCGCTCGCGTTCGCGCTCCGCCACCACGGCGTGTATCACCTGCACGCCGCGGCCCTCGCCGACGGCGACGACGCGCTCCTCGTGGTGGGCCAGGCGGAGGTCGGGAAGACGACGCTCGCCGTCGCGCTCCTCGAGGCCGGGCTCGGCGCGCTCTGCGACGACGCCGCCTTCGTCGCCGACCTCCCGGCCGGCCTCCGGGTGCAGGGCCTCCCTCGCCCGTTCCACCTGCGTCCCGCGACGCTCCGGGCGTTCCCGCGGCTCGCGGCGTGCGCCGGTCCTCCCGACGCGGAGGGCCGCAGGGACCTCGACCCCGGCGCCGCGTGGGGTCCGCCGCGGCGCGACCGCCTCCGCCCGGGCGTGCTCCTGTTCCCGGAGCTCACCGGCCGCCCCGTGACGGCGGTCGAGCGGCTCGGTCCGGCGGACGCGCTCGGCCGGCTCATCGAGGCGAGCGCGCTCCTCGTCGTGGACGGCGCGGCGCACCCCCCCGAGCACCTCGCGCTGCTCGGCCGGCTCGCGAGCGAGGCGCGCGCGCTGCGGGTCTCGCTCGGGGAGGACCTCCTGCGCGCGCCGGTCGACGTCGCGCGAGCGATCCTCGCCGCGCGGTGAACCTCCCTCTCCCCGCGAAGCGGGGAGCCGCCTCACGACGGCGGCGCGGTGCGCCGGTAGTCGCGCGGCGTCTCGCCCGTCCACTCCTTGAACGCCCGGGCGAAGCTCTTCTCGTCCGCGAACCCGACCGCGAGCGCGACCTGCTTGATCGGCTTCTCGGTCCGGCAGAGCAGGTCGATCGCCTGCTCGCGCCGGACCTCGTCCTTCAGCCGCTGCAGCGACGCCCCCTCCTGCCGCAGGTGGCGGTGGAGGGTGCGGGTGGAGAGGTGGAGCTGCCGCGCGACGAGCTCGGCGTCGTGCGCCTCGCCGGGGTGCTCCGCGAAGAGCTGCCGCACGCGCTGCACGAGGAGGCGGTCGCGCCGGTACTGCAGCACGGTGAGCGGCAGCGCGTGCTGCAGCATGAGCCGCAGCGCCCGGTCGTCGCGGCGCTGCGGGAGCGCGAGGTACTTCTCGTCGAAGGTGAAGTGCGCCTCCGCCGCCTCGAAGGAGACCGGACCCGGGAAGAGGAGCGGGTAGACGGCGCCGTGCGGCGGGCGCGGGAAGGGGAAGCCGACCGCGAGGAGCGAGATGCGCGAGTCCACCGCCCAGCACGCGTAGCCGTGGACGTAGCGGAGGTAGGACACCAGGCAGAACTCGCGCATCGGGCCGAGGTCGCGGTGCTCGCGGAGCGACACCGTGGCGCGCCCTCCCGCGGTGGACAGCTCGATCGTGAGATCGTCCGCCACGAGCCGGTGGTGGCGGAACCAGCGCTTCAGCGCGACGCCGAGGTTCGGCGAGGCGAGCGACGCGCGGCACAGCATCCCGAGCGTTCCCCACGGCAGCTTGCGGGAGAACCAGCCGAGCGCCTCGTCGTCGAGCTGGCGCATGGCGCCCTCGGAGACGACCTCCATCTGGTGCGCGGTGATCCGGGTCTCGGGGTCACGGAGCATTTCTGGCGTGATCTGCCCCTCGCGGAGGACCTCCGCCGGGCTCGCCCCGTACTTCGCGTAGGCGAGCAACAGCGCGTGTACGAACGCGATCGGCGTCGCCGCTCTTTCCCCCGGCCGAGCGCGGGGGGAGGAGGCGAGCGCCGGATGGGGTTCGCGGCGTGGCACGATCTGCACCCATTCTGGCGGTTTCTGCGTACCGGCCGCAAGTACCGTTCCACCATGGCCATCGGACTCCCCTTCGACCTCGGTGACACCGTCGAGATGCTCCGCGACACCGTCCGCGACTTCGCGAAGAAGGAGATCGCGCCGCGCGCGGCGGACATCGACAGGAAGAACGAGTTCCCCGCCGATCTCTGGCGGAAGCTCGGCGACCTCGGAGTGCTCGGGCTCACCGTCGGCGAGGAGTACGGCGGGACGAACCTCGGGTACCTCTGCCACATGGTGGCGATGGAGGAGATCTCCCGCGCCTCCGCGTCGGTCGGCCTCTCCTACGGCGCGCACTCGAACCTGTGCGTGAACCAGCTCCACCGGAACGGCACCGACGCGCAGCGCCGCCGCTTCCTCCCGAAGCTCGTCTCCGGCGAGTTCGTGGGCGCGCTCGCGATGTCCGAGCCGAACGCCGGCTCCGACGTCCTCGGCCTGAAGACGCGCGCGGCGCGCAAGGGCGACCGCTTCGTCCTGAACGGCGCGAAGATGTGGATCACGAACGGCGGCGAGGCCGACGTGATGATCGTCTACGCCTACACCGACCCCGCCGCGGGGCCGAAGGGCCTCACCGCCTTCCTCGTCGAGAAGGGCACGCCCGGCCTCTCCTGCGGGAGCCACCTCGACAAGCTCGGGATGCGCGGGTCCAACACCGTGCCGGTGTTCCTGGAGGACTGCGAGGTCTCCGCCGACAACGTGCTCGGCGGCGTCGGCAACGGCACGAAGGTCCTGATGTCCGGCCTCGACTACGAGCGGGCGATCCTCGCCGGCGGCCCGCTCGGCATCATGGCGGCCTGCATGGACGTGGTGCTGCCGTACGTCCACGAGCGCAAGCAGTTCGGCACGCCCATCGGCGAGTTCGAGCTCATGCAGGGGAAGCTCGCCGACATGTACACGACCTGGCAGGCCTGCCGGGCCTACGTGTACGCGGTCGGCAAGGCGTGCGATCGCGCGGATCACGCGCGCACGCTGCGCAAGGAGGCGGCCGGCGCCATCCTCTACGCGGCGGAGCGGGCGACCTGGATGGCGAACGAGGCGATCCAGGCGCTTGGCGGCAACGGCTACATCAACGAATATCCGACCGGCCGGCTGTGGCGGGACGCGAAGCTGTACGAGATCGGCGCGGGCACCTCCGAGATCCGCCGGATGCTGATCGGACGCGAGCTGTTCGCCGAGACCGCCTGATGAACGTCCTCGACTCCCAGATCCAGCCCCGCGCGCCGGAGTTCAAGGCGAACGCGGCGGCGATGCGCGCCCTCGTCGAGGACCTCCGCGCGAAGGCGCGGCGGGTCGCCGAGGGCGGCGGGCAGGCGGCGCGCGACAAGCACACCGCGCGCGGCAAGCTCCTCCCCCGCGACCGCGTCGACCGGCTGCTCGATCCGGGCACCCCGTTCCTCGAGCTCGGCCAGCTCGCCGCGCTCGGCATGTACGAGGACCAGGCGCCGGCGGCCGGCGTCATCACCGGCATCGGCCGCGTGAGCGGCGTCGAGTGCATGATCGTCGCGAACGACGCGACGGTGAAGGGCGGGACGTACTACCCGCTCACGGTGAAGAAGCACCTGCGCGCGCAGGAGATCGCGGAGCAGAACCGGCTCCCCTGCATCTACCTCGTGGACTCCGGGGGCGCGTTCCTGCCACGGCAGGACGACGTCTTCCCCGACCGCGACCACTTCGGCCGGATCTTCTACAACCAGGCGACCCTCTCCGGGCTCGGCATCCCGCAGATCGCGGTGGTGATGGGCTCCTGCACCGCCGGCGGCGCCTACGTGCCGGCGATGAGCGACGAGGCCGTCATCGTCCGGAACCAGGGGACGATCTTCCTCGGCGGCCCGCCGCTCGTGAAGGCGGCGACGGGCGAGGTGGTGAGCGCGGAGGACCTCGGCGGCGGCGACGTGCACACCCGCCTCTCCGGCGTCGCCGACCACCTCGCCGAGAACGACGCGCACGCGCTCGGCATCGCGAGGCGGATCGTCTCCCACCTGAACCGGGAGAAGCCCGCCGGACCGCCGGTCGTCGAGACGGAGGAGCCGGCCTACGACCCCGAGGAGCTGTACGGGATCCTCCCGACCGACAACCGCAAGCCGTACGACGTCCGCGAGATCATCGCGCGCGTCGTGGACGGCTCCCGGTTCGACGAGTTCAAGGCGCGCTACGGCGCGACGCTCGTCACCGGCTTCGCGCGGCTCTACGGCGTCACGATCGGCGTCGTGGCGAACAACGGGATCCTCTTCTCCGAGTCGGCGCAGAAGGGCGCGCACTTCATCGAGCTGTGCGCCCAGCGCGGCATCCCGCTCGTCTTCCTCCAGAACATCACCGGGTTCATGGTCGGCCGGAAGTACGAGAACGCCGGCATCGCCAAGGACGGCGCGAAGATGGTGACGGCGGTCGCGACGGCGGCCGTGCCGAAGTTCACGCTCGTCATCGGCGGCTCCTTCGGCGCCGGCAACTACGCGATGTGCGGCCGCGCCTACTCGCCCCGGTTCCTCTGGACCTGGCCGAACAGCCGCATCTCCGTCATGGGCGGCGAGCAGGCCGCGAGCGTCCTCGCCACCGTGCGCCGCGACGGCATCGAGGCGGGCGGCGGGACCTGGAGCCGCGAGGACGAGGAGGCCTTCAAGGCTCCGATCCGCGCGCAGTACGAGACGCAGGGCCACCCCTACTACGCGACCGCGCGGCTGTGGGACGACGGGATCGTCGACCCCGCGCAGACGCGGCGCGTGCTCGGCCTGTCGCTCTCCGCCAGCCTGAACGCCCCGATCCCCGAGACGCGCTTCGGCGTGTTCCGGATGTGAGAGCCATGTTCACCAAGATCCTCATCGCGAACCGGGGCGAGATCGCCTGCCGCGTCATCCGGACCGCGCGGCGGCTCGGGATCCGCACCGTCGCGGTGCACTCCGAGGCCGACGCGAACGCGCGCCACGTCCGGCTCGCCGACGAGGCGGTGGCGATCGGCCCCGCCGCCGCGCGCGAGAGCTACCTCGTGGCGGGCCGGATCCTCGAGGCGGCCCGGGCGACGGGCGCGCAGGCGATCCACCCCGGCTACGGCTTCCTCTCCGAGAACGCCGAGTTCGCCGCCGCGTGCGAGCAGGCGGGGATCGTCTTCATCGGGCCGCCCGCGGCCGCGATCCGCGCGATGGGCTCGAAGTCCGCGGCGAAGTCGCTCATGCAGAAGGCCGAGGTCCCGCTCACGCCCGGCTACCACGGCGAGAACCAGGATCCGGCCTTCCTCGCCAGGGAGGCGAAGCGGATCGGGTACCCGGTGCTCATCAAGGCGAGCGCGGGCGGCGGCGGCAAGGGCATGCGCCGGGTGGACGCGCCGGAGGAGTTCGACGCGGCGCTCGCGTCGTGCCGGCGCGAGGCCGCCCAGGCGTTCGGCGACGAGCGCGTGCTGGTCGAGCGGTACGTGCTCCGCCCGAGGCACGTCGAGATCCAGGTGTTCGGCGACACCCACGGCGGCTGCGTCCACCTGTTCGAGCGCGACTGCTCCGTGCAGCGGCGCCACCAGAAGGTGCTCGAGGAGGCGCCCGCCCCGGGGATGACGCCGGAGCGGCGCGCGGCGATGGGCGCGGCGGCGGTCGAGGCGGCGAGGGCGGTCGGGTACGTGGGCGCCGGGACCGTCGAGTTCATCGTGGACCCGTCCGGCGCGTTCTACTTCATGGAGATGAACACGCGGCTGCAGGTCGAGCACCCGGTGACCGAGATGATCACCGGCCTCGATCTGGTCGAGTGGCAGCTCCGGGTCGCGGCGGGGGAGCCGCTGCCGCTCCGGCAGGAGCAGCTCCAGATCGACGGCCACGCGCTCGAGGCGCGCATCTACGCGGAGGACCCGGACAAGGGGTTCCTGCCCTCGACCGGGAAGCTCCTGCACCTCGCCGCGCCGGAGCCGTCGTACCACGTGCGGATCGACGCGGGCGTGGACGAGGGCGACGAGATCACGCCGTTCTACGACCCGATGATCGCGAAGCTCGTCGTGTGGGACCAGACCCGCGAGCGCGCGCTCGCGCGGATGCAGGCCGCGCTCGCGCAGCTCCGGATCGTCGGCGTCGCGAACAACGTCGAGTTCCTCGCGCGGCTCGTCGCCTCGCCCGCGTTCTCGAGCGCGGACCTCGACACGGGCCTCATCGACCGGGAGGCCGAGTTCCTGTTCCCGGCCCGTCGCGAGGTGCCGGAGGAGGCGTGGCTCCTCGCCGGGCTCGCGGAGCTGGCGCGCGAGCGCGGGGGCGGGGCGAGGCCGGGCGAGCCGGAGCGCGTCGCCTCGTCGCCGTGGGACGCCCGCGACGGCTGGCGCCTCAACTCGACCGCGAGCCGGGCGATCACCCTGCGCCTCGGCGACGTCCAGCAGGACGTCACGGTCGAGTACGCGAGCGGCGGCGGGTACCTGCTCGGCGTCGGCGGGCCGGCGCGGATCCTCGCGAGCGGCGAGTGGGAGGAGCACGGCGCGTTCCGGGCGCGGATCGGCGAGCGCAGGGTGCACGCGGCGATCGTCGTCGCGGGCGAGCGGCGCCACGTCTTCTTCGAGGGCCGCGCGTACCCGTTCGTTCGGGTGGACGCGGCGCAGGGAGCCGGGCAGGGGGACGAGACGGCCGGCCGCCTCACCGCGCCGATGCCCGGCAAGGTCATCGCGCTCCTCGCCGAGCCGGGCAAGCGGGTGGAGAAGGGCGCGCCGCTGCTCGTGCTCGAGGCGATGAAGATGGAGCACACGATCAAGGCGCCGCGCGCGGGGGTCGTGAAGGCGTTCCTGTTCGAGGCGGGCGACCAGGTGAGCGAGGGCGTCGAGCTGGTGGAGCTCGAGGCCGAGCCGAAGTAGCGGGCGTCCCCCGCGCCGCGCGGCCGAAACGGTCGCTTGGACCCCGATCGAGGCTCGATCGGGTGCGCGCCGCCGGCTACTCCGAGCCCGAGTACCTCTCTCGCAAGGAGTTGCCATGGCCACGGTGAATCCGATCCCGCAGGGAATGCACACGCTCACGCCGAACCTCACGCTGCGCGAGTGCGCGAAGGCCATCGCGTTCTACGAGCGCGCGCTCGGCGCGAAGCTGAAGTCGCGGATGGACGCGCCGGACGGCAAGTCCGTCTGGCACGCCGAGCTGAACATCGGCGACTCGATCGTGTTCGTGAACGACGAGATGCCCGGCATGGGCCGCCCCGCGCCGACCGCGGAGAACCCCGTCCCGGTGACGATGTGGCTCTACGTGAACGACTGCGACGCGGCGTTCGACCGCGCCGTGAAGGCGGGCGCGAAGCCGACCATGCAGCCCGAGGACATGTTCTGGGGCGACCGCTGCGCGGGCGTCGCGGATCCGTTCGGCTACACCTGGTCGTTCGCGACCCACCAGAAGGACCTGACCGAGCAGGAGATGAAGCGCGCCGGCGAGGAGTTCGCGCGCAACATGCAGAAGAAGCAGCAGCAGCAGCCCGGCGCAGGGCACTGACGCCGGCTACCCGTTCCTCCCCCGCGCCCCGGGCGGAGCCTCGACCTCGATCCCGAGCGCCACGAGGAACCGCGACACCATGTTGTAGGTCGCGATCGCCCCGACGAGCTCGACCGTGCGGCGCTCGCCGAGGTGCGCCCGCGCCGCCTCGAACGTCGCGTCCCGGACCGTGACCTCGCGGGTCATCTCCAGCGTGAGCCGGAGCACGGCCCGCTCGCGCTCGTCGAACGGCCCGCTGCCGTCGTCCGTCCCGCCGCCGCGCCGCAGGGCGGCGAGCTGCGCCGGGGTCCCGCCCGACGCGAGGAACGGCGCCTCGTGGTGGTGGAGCTCGTAGCCGGCGCCGTTCAGCAGCGCGACCGCGCAGGTCGCGAGCTCCCGGAGCTTCGGCTCGAGCGCGAGCTCCGTGCGCAGCGCGCCGAGGAAGGAGTTCCAGCCGCGCGCGAGCGGCGGGCTGTGGAGCAGCATCCGGTCGAGGTGGAGCAGCGTGCCGCCGCGGCGCGCGCGGACGGCGGCGACGAGGTCGGCGGGCTCGGCGACGTCCGCCGGCAGGTAGGGGACGCGGGGCACGGATCACCTCCAGGAGATGCGCGCCAGCCGCTCGCAGGCGCGGAGCAGCGTGTCGTCGTTCTTCGCGAAGCAGAAGCGGAGCACCGGGTCGTGCGGCGGGTCCTCGTAGAAGGCGGACACCGGGATCGACGCGACGCCGTGCTCGCGGGTGAGCCGCTCGGCGAGCGCGGCGTCGGGCTCGTCGGTGAGCCCGGCGTAGGACGCGAGCTGGAAGTAGGTCCCGGTGCAGGGGAGGAGGCGGAGCGGCGTCGCCCGGAGCCCTTCGCGGAAGAGGTCGCGCTTGCGCTGGTAGAAGGCGCCGAGCTCGAGGTAGAGGCTCGCGTCCTCGAGGTACTCCGCGAGCGCGAGCTGCACCGGCGTGTTCACCGTGAAGACGATGAACTGGTGCGCCTTGCGGAACTCCGCCATGAGCTCGCGCGCCGCGAGGACGTACCCGACCTTCCAGCCGGTCACGTGGTAGGTCTTCCCGAACGAGGAGACGACGAACGAGCGCGCCGCGAGCTCGGGGTGCCGCGCGCAGCTCTCGTGCCGGAGCCCGTCGAACACCATGTGCTCGTAGACCTCGTCGGCGAGGACCACGACGTCGGTCCCCCGGACGAGCGCCGCGAGCGCGTCGAGATCCGCCGCCGTCCAGGTCGTGCCGCTCGGGTTGTGCGGCGTGTTCACGACGACGAGGCGGGTGCGCGGCGAGAGCAGGCGCCGCACCTCCGCCCAGTCCGGGCGGTAGTCCGGGAACCGCAGCCGGGCCCGCACCGCCGTCCCGCCGCTCAGCGCGACGGAGGGCGCGTAGGAATCGTACGCGGGCTCGAACAGGATGACCTCGTCGCCCGGGCGGACGAGCGCGGCCACCGCGGTGAAGATCGCCTGGGTCCCACCCGCCGTGACGGTGATCTCGTGCTCGGGATCGTACCGGGTCCCGTACAGCCCCTCGACCTTGCGCGCGATCGCCTCGCGCAGGGAGACGGCCCCCGCCATCGGCGCGTACTGGTTCTCGCCCGCCCGCATGTGCCTCGCGACGAGGTCGTAGAGCAGCGGCGGGGCGGAGTACTCGGGGTACCCCTGCGACAGGTTGATCGCGCCGGTCTCGGCCGCGAGGCGCGACATGACCGTGAAGATCGTCGTGCCGACCTGGGGGAGCCGGGAGGAGACGGCGCCGGGGAAGCGTGGCATGCGCCGACAGTATGCCGGCCCGCGCGCGGGCGCTCCACCGCCGCGCGAGAGGGAGCCGGATCAGCGCCCGCCCGGCGCGGCGCCGGCGGCCCGATCGACGCGATCCGCGTCGCGCACGCCGGCTTCCCACGCGTCCACCTGCGACTCGAAGCTCTGGTCGAGGAGCCGGCTGTCCACGGAGACGCTCCACCGCGTGCCCGTCGGCAGCTTCGCCACGACCACGGCGTGCGCTCCGACCTGGAAGGTCGTCGGCCGGGTGACGAGGGCGTCGGCGATCGTGGGGGGTGGCTGGCGCATGTGGGGAGTCTACTCTGCCGGCGGCGTCGCGCCGCAGGTGGGTCGAAGTATCCGTTCGGGTGCGCCCGGCAGGGGGGCCGAGCGCCTGCTCAAGCTGCCAGCTTCACTGGGGTAGCGCTCAGGTAGGCGAGCCCGTCCATGTACTGCACGTCGAAGTAGCCGCGCCGCGCGCCCCACTCCGCCCAGGAGACGGCGTCCCCTCTGACCCACACGACCGAGCTGTGAGAGCCACGCAGGTGGCGACGCTGCTTGCGGCACCACGCGCCGCGCGCCCACGGCGCCGACTCGAGGGCGAGATCCTTCAGCCGACTCTTCAGGCCCGCGAGGAACCCGGGGACGCTCATGGAGGTGCTCCCTCTTGGCTCGCGGTGTGGACGCGGGCGGGGGTCAGGCTACGAGGTGGAGCTCCGGCTTCGGCGCGACGTGCTTCGCCGTGCTCACGTGCATGAACGCGTCGACGTCGACGTGGTCGCGGGCGCCGAGCGGGCGGAGCTTCTCGAGGAGCAGGTCGGCCGACGCGAGGAGCGCGGCGTAGGTGGTCCAGTTCGGCTCGGGGGCGTAGGCGAGCTCGAGCCCGAGGCGCTGCGAGACCTCGCACGCGAACCGCGGGCGCAGCAGCATGTGCAGGTCGGGTCGCGCGATGAACGGGAGGACCGTCACGATCTGCCAGGCGGCCTCGCCGGCGCCGGGGGCGAGCGCCGCGCCCGCCGCCGCGAGGGCCTCGAACCGCGCCTGCTCCGGCGCGGGGGCCGCGAGCAGCTCGAACAGCGCCGCGAAGAACGCGCGCGCCGGGACGAGGTCCTTCAGGCTCTCCTCGAACGCCGCCTTCGCCGCGTCCTTGTGGAGCGCGCGGACCAGCCGCTCGACGCGCAGCGCGCGCTCGATGAGGCCGGCGACGTCGCCGTCGGCGAGGAGGCGCTCGCCCTGGCCCGCCCCGAGCGTCTCGACGAAGAGCTCGTGTGCGCGGCGCCAGCGGGACGCGCGCTCACGGGCCGTCTTGCCGTCGCCGACGTACTTCGGATCGAGGAACCCCTGCGGGAAGACCTCGACGAACCGTGCGACCGCGTCCGTGTGCGAGAGCCAGGTGCCCGCGCGGCCGAAGCGGCCGCTCTTCGTGTCGAGGGTGAACCCGGACAGGCCGGAGAGCCAGGCGTTCGCGGTGGTCGCCGGCGTGAGCAGCGGCCCGGCGACGGGCAGCCGCAGCTTCGTCGCGAACCGGCTCGTGCTCGTCGCGAAGAACACGTGGACCGCCTTCGGCTCGACGGCGACGACCTTGCCGAGCCCCAGCGAGGCGTGCTGCACCAGCATTCCGTTCTCGAGATCGCTCATGGTCGCGCCTTCTTTCTGCGGGCACGCGGTCGCGCACGGGTGGCGTCCGCGCGCGTGGGCGCGCGCAGGCGGTTCGTGGCACGAAGGGTGTCGCCGGTGTGCCCGCCGTGTCGCTCACGGCGGCGTGGAGGGCCGACAGGGTTCGCCGGCCGTGCAGTCGTATACCACCTGCGCGCACCCCGGCGCTCGTCGCCGCCGGGGCCACGGCGACCCGGAACGAGCGCTCGACCCGTTCCGGCACACGGTCAGGTGGGGCGGTGCCTCGACTTCCGCGCGGAACTCGCGTAAACGCTCCGTTCCCTCCCACTCGGGACGGAAGCAGTCCCGCTCGGCACGCTGCCGCGCGTTCACAGAGAGAAAAGAGTCGAACAGCACATGGCAAACGGTACCGTGAAGTGGTTCAACGACGCGAAGGGCTTTGGCTTCATCACGCAGACGGACGGCGGCGAGGACGTGTTCTGCCACCACTCTGCGATCCAGGCGGACGGGTTCCGCACCCTCGCGGAAGGTCAGAAGGTGGAGTTCGACGTGACGAAGGGCCCGAAGGGGCTGCAGGCGGCGAACGTCCGCCCGGTCGCCTGATCGCTTCCTGATCGCGACGCCTTCCAGGCAGTGAGAGCCCGGCCCGCAAAGGCCGGGCTCTCGCTTTTCCGGGGAGCCTGCGCGATGAGCGGCGAGCGAGGCCTCGGCCGCTCATGCGCAGCCTCGACGCGCTGGCTATCACTCGTGCTGCAAATAGCGAGGACCGCAGCCGATCGAGCATGGAGCTCCCTCACAAGCGGCCCGCCCAGGGAGTCACCATGGAAGGCCTCAACGCAGTTCCGCTCGTCCACTACTTCGATCCGGAGAAGCACCGCATCCTGTGCGGCCTCCCCGGGTTCGACCGGTCCACCAAGCATTCACGCGGCGTCACGTGCCCGTCCTGCGTCGAGCTCCTCCGAGCCGACCACGATCGGAGCACGGCGCGCCGGCTGGGCGCGGCCGAGGCCGCCGCCCACCCGCTCGAGTAGCGGCCAGGCGCCGGTCCGTGCACCCGGGGCCGTCGATCGCGCGGGCCGCTGAAGGCGGCCACGCGGGGCGGCGACCGGCCGGCGTCGGCGGGCCGGCGATTGTGGACATCAAGGTCCACAATCGTCTAGCATTCCGGGCATGCTCCTCTCCGCGTCCGCCACGCACGCGCTCCGGGCCGTCGTCTGGCTCGCGGCGAACGAGGGCGACGGCGCGATGCTGCGGCGCGTGCTCGCGAGGCGCGTGCGGGTTCCCCCGGACTACCTCGCGAAGGTGATGGGCCGGCTCGCGCGCGCTGGCGTCGTCAAGGCGACGCGCGGCGCGGGCGGCGGCTACCGGCTCTCCCGATCCCCTGAGGACATCAGGCTCATCGACGTGGTGCTGCCCTTCGAGGGCAAGCGCGCGAAGCCCGGGTGCCTCCTGCACCCGTCCCGCCCGTGTCGCGACTCGAACGCCTGCTCGGCGCACGGGTCCTGGTCCGGCGTGAAGACCACGTACTCCAACTTCTTCGAGCGGACGACGGTGGCGGACATCCAGGGCGGCGGGTGACGGCAGGCCGCGCGCGGCGCACGGCGCGCCGCGGCGCAGAGGTGTGGCCATGCAGCAGGTGGCGGCTCCCCTCCGAGTCGAGGTCCCCGGTGAGCAGCATCACCGGGGCCTCATCTCCTGCCAGGTCGCCTGTCCGGTCCACACGGACGCCCGCGGGTACGTCCGCGCCATCGCGGACGGGGACTTCGAGCGGGCGTACCTGATCGCCCGCGGACCGAACCCGTTCGCCTCGATCTGCGGCCGCATCTGCGCCGCCCCCTGCGAGGCCGCGTGCCGGCGCGGCAAGATCCCGCGCACCGACGCCGACGGCTTCCTCGTCGGGCAGGACGGCCCGATCGCGATCCGCGCGCTGAAGCGCTTCGCCTGCGAGCGCCACGGCGTCGAGGCGCGGGCGCCCGATGAGGCCTTCGCCGCGGTCCGAGCTTACGTGCCCGAGGTCGCCGCGGACGCCGAGGAGCTGGCGGCGCTGCTCCGCGCGACGACCGCGCCGGGGTTCGAGCCCGGGCGCGGCGAGGGGGTCGCGGTGATCGGAGCGGGCTGCGCGGGGCTCGCCGCCGCGCACGACCTCGCGCTGCTCGGGTTCCGGCCGGTCGTGTTCGAGAGCGAGCCGGTGCCCGCCGGCATGCTCGCGCTCGGCATCCCCGAGTACCGGCTGCCGCGTGAGCTCATCCGGCGCGAGATCGCCGTGATCGAGGCGCTCGGCGTCGAGATCCGCTGCGGCACGGCGGTGGGCCGGGACGTCTCGTTCGCGGACCTGCGCAGGGACTTCAAGGCGGTCATCGTGGCGGTGGGCGCGAAGCGGCCGCGCGTCCTCGGGCTCCCGGGCGAGCGCGGGCCGGGCGTGTACGGAGGCGTCGACTTCCTCCGCGCGGTCTCGCTCGGCGAGGTCCTGCCGATCGGGCGCGACGTGGTGGTCATCGGCGGAGGCAACGTCGCGTACGACGTCGCGCGCACGGTGGTGCGGCAGATGGCGTACGACACGGCGCGGACCGTGGCGCGCATGCCCGGCGAGCGCCGGGTGCGGCTCGTCTCGCTCGAGACGCTCGAGGAGATGCCTGCGGACACGGTCGAGATCCGCGAGGGCGACGAGGAGGGCGTCGAGCGGCTCGGCGGGTTCGGGCCGGTCGAGATCGAGCGGGACGCAGGCGGCGCGGTCACGGCCCTGCGCGTGAAGCGCTGCCTCTCGGTCTACGACCCGCAGCGCCGCTTCGCCCCGGTGTTCGACGAGACCGACGTGCGCCGGTTCGAGTGCGACACGGTGCTCGTCGCGGCGGGGCAGACGACCGACCTCTCCTTCCTCGAGGCCGGCGGCGCCGACGTCGTCCAGTTCCGCCCCGGCTGGCCGAAGGTCGATCCCGACACGCTCGCCTCCACCGCCGCCGGGATCTTCGTCGCGGGCGACCTGGCGCACGGGACGCGGCTCGTCATCGACGCGGTCGCGTCGGGCAAGAAGGCGGCCCGCTCGGTCTACGCCCACCTCACCGGGAAGCGGCTCGCCCCTTCCGTCCTCACCTCGTACCTGCCGCTCGAGCGCTACCACCGCGAGCGGGGCTACGAGAAGCTGCGGCGCGTGGAGCTCCCGGTCCTCCCGCCGGAGGAGCGGCTCCACGAGCCGGGCCGCACGGTCGAGCGCGGCCTGTCGGAGCCGGAGGCGCGGCGAGAGGCCTCGCGCTGCCTCGACTGCGGGGTGACCCCGGTCTTCGACGCGACGCGCTGCGTGCTGTGCGGCGGCTGCGCCGACGTGTGCCCCACGACGTGCCTGAAGCTCGTCGCCCTCGCCGACCTCGCGCCGTCGCCGGAGCTCGACGCCGCGATCGCCGCGGCCGGCCTCGAGCGCGACGCGCACTCCGCCATCCTGAAGGACGAGGACCGCTGCATCCGTTGCGCCCTGTGCGCGATGCGCTGCCCGGTGGACGCGATCGCGATGGAGCGCGTGAAGTTCACCGCAACCTGGAGCCCGGCATGAACAGGATCTCTGCCACGGAAGCCGTGTCGCGCTCGCGCCTCGATTCCGAGCCGATGCCGCGCCGGGACTTCCTCGGGCTCGCGGCCGCCTGGTCCGCCGCGGCCGCGCTGCTCCTCAGCACGCTCGGCCTCCTCAAGCTCGTGAAGCCGGGCGTGCTCCCGTCGCCCTCGAAGAAGTTCCGCGTGACGCTGCCGGAGTCGCTCGGGCCCGGGGATCCCTTCGTCGCCCCCGGGCGTCCGGTGGTGCTCGTCCGCGACGTCGAGGGCGTGTACGCGATGTCGCGCGTCTGCACGCACCTCGGCTGCATCGTCCAGCCGAGCCCGTCGGGGTTCGACTGCCCCTGCCACGGGTCGCGGTTCGCCTCCGACGGCACCGTGCTCAAGGGCCCCGCGCCGAAGCCGCTCAAGTGGCTGGCGGTCACGTCGCTCGGCGGTGGGAGCTACGTGGTCGACGAAGGGACGGCGGTGCCCTCCGGCACGAAGGTGAAGGCATGAGCGCGCACCCGTCCCACGGCTCGGGCGATCCGGGCGGCGCGCCGCCCGCGGAGGCTCCGGCGCTCGGCCGGTTCGTCGACAACCTGCGCGCGACGCCGCGCCGGCTCCGCGAGACGATGTTCCGCGCGGGGAAGCCGGACAGCGATCGCACCCGCTCGAGCTTCGTCTTCGGGAACGTCTTCCTCCACCTCCACCCGGCGCGCGTTCACCGCTGGTCGCTCCGGCCGACCTTCACGTTCGGGCTCGGCATCCTCACGCTGACGACGTTCCTCGTGGCCACGGCCACCGGCATCCTGCTGATGTTCTACTACAAGCCGTAGCACGACGCTCGCGTACGACTCGATCAAGGACATCCACTTCGTCGTCCCCACCGGGCGGTTCATCCGCAACATCCACCGCTGGGCCGCGAACGTCATGGTGCGTCGGCGTGCTGCTGCACATGGCGCGCGCGTTCTACACCGGCGGCGTACCGGGCGCCGCGCGAGTTCAACTGGGTGGTGGGGATGGGCCTCCTCGTCCTCACGCTCGGCCTGTCGTTCACCGGGTACCTGCTGCCCTGGGACCAGCTCGCGTACTGGGCGATCACCATCGGCGCGAACATCGCCCAGTCGCCGCGCGAGGTGACCGACGCGCTCGGGATCACGCGCTGGTTCGACGCCGGCGGGCTGCAGAGGCAGCTGCTGCTCGGGTCGGACGAGGTGGGGCAGGAGGCGCTCATCCGCTTCTACCTGCTGCACGTGATGGTGCTGCCGCTCGCGCTCGTGACGCTGCTCGCCGTCCACTTCTGGCGCGTCCGCAAGGACGGCGGGCTCGTCCGGCCCGCCGACGCCGAGGCGCGGCTCGGCCCGCTCCCGGGCGCGACTCACCCGGTCTTCACGGAGGCGCCGCAGAAGACCTATCACCTCGCCGCGATCGTGAGGGGGCGGACGCCGGCGGTGGGGCGCGGGCCGGAGAACACCCTGCCGTCGATGCCGCACCTGATCTACGCCGAGGCCGCGGTGTTCATGCTCGCGTGCTTCGTCTGCGTGCTGCTGGCCGTGCTCGCCGACGCACCGCTCAAGGAGCTCGCGAACCCGGCCGTCCCCGAGAACCCGGCGAAGGCGCCCTGGTACTTCCTCGGGCTGCAGGAGCTGGTCTCGTTCTCGGCGTTCATGGGAGGCATCGGGCATCCCGGCGATCGTCCTCGTCGGGCTCGGGCTCATCCCCTTCCTCGATCGTGAGACGGAGGGCACGGGCCTCTGGTTCGGCGGCCCGGGCGGAGGACGGCTCGTCGCGATCTCGGCCGCGTTCGGGTTCGCCGCCGTGGTCGGGATCGAGGCGTTCGCCATCCGCTTCGGCTGGCTCCGCGAGTGGTGGCCCGCCGCGCCGCAGCTCGTCATCACGGCGGTCAACCCGGGGACGGTGCTGACCGCCGCGTACGGCGCGTGGTCCGTCTGGCTCGTCCGGCGGTACGGCTCGACGCGCGCCGGCGCGCTCGGGCTCTTCACCTGCTTCGTCGTGTGGCTTCGTCGTCCTCACGATCGTCGGGGTCCACTTCCGCGGCCCGAACTGGGCGTTCTACTGGTCGCCCAGCGACTGGCCGGGGCACTAGCCATGCGCTTCCACAAGCACCTCCTGCTGTGGTCGAGCGTCGGCATGCTCGCGATCCTCGGCTGGGCCGCGGTGTCCGAGAACGTGCTCGCGGAGTGGCGGCGCGTGCAGGGCGTGGCGAGATCGCGGCTCGCCCCGGAGGACGCGGCCGCGTTCGCGGTCGAGCTGCGCCAGGTCGTGATCCCCCAGCTCGGGATCGCCGATCGCTGCGTGACCTGCCACGTCGGCATGACGCCCGGCGAGAAGGGCGTCCCCGGCGACCGGCTGCTCCGCCCTCACCCGCCGGTCGTGCACGACGCAGCGACCTTCGGCTGCACGATCTGCCACGGCGGGCCAGGGCCGCGCGACGACAACGCGGAGGCTCACGGCGACGTGGAGCACTGGCCGGAGCCGATGCTGCCGCGTCGCTACCTGTACGCGGCTGCGGGACCTGCCACACCCACCTCGCCGTGCCGAACGCCGCGCTCCTCGCGCGCGGGCGCGACACGTTCGAGCGGAGCGACTGCCTCGCGTGCCACCGCGTGGACGGGCGCGGAGGGACGCTGCGTCCGGGGGGCGAGGGCGGCATCGAAGGTCCCGATCTCTCGCGCGTCGGCGCGCGCGGGTTCCGGGCCGACTGGTACGCGCACCACGTCACCGAGCACGGCCGCGCCAGGACCGGACCGTGGCGCGCCGCGTTCGCGCCGCTCGGCGACCGCGACCGGCAGGCCGTGGACGTGTTCCTGTCGTCGCGGGTCGGCGCCCCCGGGCTCGTCGAGGCGAAGGCGCTGTTCCACTCGCTCGGCTGCCGCGGCTGCCACAAGGTCGGCGGGGTGGGCGGCGACGACGGGCCGGATCTGACCCGGGTCGGACAGCGGGATCCCGGGCAGCGCGCCTGGGGCGGCGTCCGCGGCGAGCGCACCCTCGAGAACTGGCTGGAGGAGCACTTCCGGGCGCCGGCCCGCGTGACGCCGGGATCGCTGATGCCGGAGCTGCGCCTCACCGAGGAGCAGATCGACGGCCTCACCTTCTACCTCTTCGCGCTCCGGCGGACGTCCCTCGGCGACGAGTTCCGCCCGAAGGACCGCGTCCGCGCCGAGAAGCTCGGCGAGCGCGAGTTCGCGACCGACGGCGCGACGCTCTACGGCACCTTCTGCGCCGCGTGCCACGGCCCGGGCGGCGAGGGGATGCGCTACCCGGGGCTCGCCCCGTTTCCGGCGATCGGCAACCCGGACTTCCTCGAGCTCGCCTCCGACGACCTGATCCTCGCGACCGTCCGCAGCGGTCGTCCCGGGCGCCGGATGCCGGCGTGGGGCGAGCAGGAGGGCGGCCTTCGCCCCGCGGAGATCGCCGCCGTCGTCCGGTATCTCCGGGAGCGAGCCGGAGTCGCGTACCGGCCCGACCCACGCCCGGCGCGGTGGGCGAACGGGGACGCCGCGCGCGGCGCGAAGCTGTTCGCCGCCGCCTGCGCCGGGTGCCACGGCGCGAACGGGCAGGGCGGCGGAGGGGCCGATGCTCGCGAACCCGGTGCTGCTCCGGGCCGCGACCGACGCCTACCTCGCGGAGACCATCCGGCGCGGCCGCCGCGGCACGGCGATGCTCGGGTTCGACCAGCCGACGCCCACGCGCCGCGCGCTCGACGCGGGCGAGATCGAGGCGATCGTCACCTTCATCCGGACCTGGGACAAGGAGCGGAAGCCATGACGGAGTTCACGCGACGTGAGTTCCTGCAGCTCGTCCGCGCCGCCGGGTTCGGCGCGCTCGCCGCGTCGGCGACGGACGCGTTGGGGCTCGAGGCGGTCGAGAATCCGCTCGCGCGCTACCCGGATCGCGGCTGGGAGGACGCCTACCGCGACCTGTGGAAGTACGACTCGACGCTTCACCTTCCTGTGCGCGCCGAACGACACGCACAACTGCCTCCTGAACGCGTACGTGCGCTCGGGCGTGGTCACGCCGCATCGGCCCGACGATGCAGTACGGCGAGGCGACCGACCTGGACGGCAACGAAGGCGTCCACGCGCTGGGATCCGCGCGTCTGCCAGAAGGGGCTCGCGCTCACCCGGCGCTTCTACGGCGACCGCCGCGTCCGCCAGCGCATGGTGCGCGCCGGGCTTCAAGGCGTGGGTCGAGGCCGGGTTCCCGCGCGGCGCCGACGGGCGGCCGCCGCCCGAGTACTTCAAGCGAGCGCGCGACGAGTGGGTGCGGGTGCCGCACGACGAGGCCGCCGCGATCGTCGCCGCCGCGCTCGAAGAACATCGCGAGACCTACACGGGCGAGAAGGGCAAGGAGCGGCTGCTGAAGCAGCACTACGAGCCCGAGATGGTCGAGGCGACGCAAGGGCGCCGGCACGCAGGTGCTGAAGTTCCGCGGCGGCATGCCGCTGCTCGGCATGACCCGCGTCTTCGGCATGTACCGGCTGGCGAACTCGATGGCGCTGCTCGACGCGCACGATCCGCGAGGTCGGGCCGGACCAGGCGCTCGGCGGCCCGCGGGTTCGACAACTACTCGCTGGCACACCGACCTGCCGCCCGGCCACCCGATGGTCACCGGGCAGCAGACGGTGGAGTTCGACCTGAACGCGGTCGAGCACGCAAGACGGTGGTGGTCTGGGGCATGAACTGGATCACCACGAAGATGCCCGACGCGCACTGGCTCACCGAGGCGCGGCTCAAGGGACGCGCGTGGTGGTGATCGCCTGCGAGTACTCGGCGACGGCGACGAAGGCGGACGACGTGATCGTCGTGCGGCCGGGCACCACGCCGGCCCTCGCGCTCGGGCTCGCCAACGTCATCCTGCAGGAGAAGCTCTACGACGCCGACTACGTCCGCCAGCTGGACCGACCTGCCGCTGCTCGTGCGCATGGACACGCTGAAGCATGCTGCGAGGCCGAGGAGGTCTTCGGCGGCCTCCCGGCGAAGCTCGGGAACCAGACCATGGTGCAGAAGCCGGGCGAGGCGCCGCCCGGCACGGGTTCCAGCGCGACATGATCATCCCCGAGAAGCTCCGCGACGAGTGGGGCGACTACGTCTGGTGGGACCGGAAGGCGAGCGCGCCGCAGGCCGCTCACGCCGCGACGAGGTCGGGCAGCAGCTCCCGGGTCGAGGAGCCGCTGCTCGAGGGCGCGGTCGAGGTGACGCTGGCGGACGGCAAGAAGGTCGCGCTGCCGGCCGGTGTTCGACCTCGTGAAGGAGTACGCTGGCCCACTTCGACCCGAAGACGACCGAGGAGATGACCTGGGCGCCGGCCGCGGCGGTCGAGTCGCTCGCCCGGCACCTCGCGAAGGAGCCCGGGCACGACGCTCTTCGCGCATCGGCATGGGGCCGAACCAGTTCTTCAACAACGACAACAAGGACCGCGACGATCTTCCTGCTGGCGGCGCTCACCGGCAACGTCGGCACGCATCGGCGGCAACGTCGGCTCGCTACGCCGGCAACTACCGCGACGCGCTCTTCAACGGCGTCCCCGCAGTACATCAACGAGAACCCGTTCGACATCGAGCTCGATCCGGCGAAGCCGGCGCGGCCCGAAGCAGTACTGGAGGGCCGAGTCGGCCCACTACTACAACCACGAGGACCACCCGCTGCGCGTGGGCAAGAAGCTGCTGACGGGCAAGACGCACATGCCCGCGCCCACCAAGTCGATGTGGTTCGCCAACGCCAACTCGATCCTGGGCAACGTGAAGTGGCACTACAACACCGTGGTCAACGTGCTGCCGCGGATCGAGATGATCGCGGTGCAACGAGTGGTGGTGGTCCACGTCGTGCGAGTGGGCCGACGTCGTCTTCGCGCGTCGACTCCTGGGCCGAGCTGAAGCACCCGGACATGACGCGCGTCGGTCACCAATCCGTTCCTGCACGGTGTTCCCGCGCGACGCCGCTGCGGCGCGATCTTCGACACGCTGGGCGACATCGAGGTGCCTGGCGCTGGTCGCGACGAAGATGGCGGCGAACTGACCGGCGACCAGCGGTTCGCGACTGCTGGAAGTTCGTCGACGAGGGCCGCACGGACGTCTACCTGCAGCGCGATCCTCGACCACTCGACGCAACACCAAGGGCTACCAGCTTCGCGCGATCTGGAGGAGAAGGCGAAGCGAGGGCGTCCCGGCGCTGATGAACGAACCGCACGTACCCGAAGGCGGTCGGGCTGCGAGCAGGTCGACGGACTCGCGGCCCTGGTACACGAAGAGCGGGCGGCTGGAGTTCTACCGCGAGGAGGACGAGTTCATCGAGGCGGGCGAGAACCTGCCCGTGCACCGCGAGCCGGTCGACTCGACGTTCTACGAGCCGAACGTCATCGTCGCGCCGAAGCACGAGGCGCATCCGGCCGACGGGGCCGGAGGACTACGGCGTCGCCCTGGACGACCTCTCCTGCGAGGTGCGCCGGGGCCGGAACGTCGTGAAGACGTGGGCGGAGGTCAAGCTCACCGCACACCCGCTGGCGAAGGACGGCTACCGCTTCATCTTCCACACGCCCGAAGTACCGCCACGGCGCCCACACCATGCCGATCGACACCGACATGATCGCGATGCTCTTCGGCCCGTTCGGCGACATCTACCGCCACGACAAGCGCATGCCGTTCGTCACCGAGGGCTACGTCGACATCAACCCCGACGGACGCGCGGGAGCTCGGGCGTCGAGGACGGCGACTACGTCTGGATCGACGCCGATCCGGAGGACCGCCCGTTCCGCGGCTGGCAGAAGAACAAGCAAGGACTACGAGTTCGCGCGCCTGCTCTGCCGCGCGCGCTACTACCCGGGCACGCCGCGCGGCGTCACGCGCATGTGGTTCAACATGTACGGCGCGACGCCGGGCTCGTACGAGGGAGCGCAGACGCGGCCGGACGGGCTGGCGCAAGAACCCGCGCACCGGGTACCAGGCGATGTTCCGCTCCGGCTCGCACCAGTCGGCCACCCGCGGCTGGCTCAAGCCCACCTGGATGACCGACTCCCTCGTCCGCAAGGAGCTGTTCGGGCAGGGCATCGGCAAGGGCTTCCTGCCCGACGTCCACTGCCCGACCGGCGCGCCGCGCGAATCGATCGTGAAGATCACGAAGGCGGAGCCGGGCGGGCTCGACGGCAAGGGCCTGTGGCGGCCGGCGGCCGTGGGCCTGCGGCCGCGCTACGAGCGGGCGGGCCTCAAGACCTATCTCGCCGGCGGCTTTCTCACCTCGAAGAAGACGGGAGCGTAGCGATGGCGCGCGTGAACAACTGGCAGCTCGGCCGGGAGATGTCCTACTGGTACCCCGAGAGCCGGCCGAAGCGGCAGTTCGCCGCGGTGTTCGACATCAACAAGTGCATCGCCTGCCAGACCTGCACCCTGGCCTGCAAGACGACCTGGACGTCGCGGCAAGGGCCAGGAGTACATGCTCTGGAACAACGTCGAGTCGAAGCCCTACGGCTACTACCCGCTGGCCTGGGACGTGAAGCTGCTGGAGAAGCTCGGGCCGCAGGCGTGGGACGGGGGCCGGTACGCGGGCCGCACGATCTTCGAGGCGGCCGAGGCCGGCGAGCGCGTGCTGGGCTGGCGCCCGGCGGAGCTCGACTACGCGCTACCCGAACGTCGGCGAGGACGACTGCGCGGGCCAGGATCGAGAACGGCGCGGCCTGCAGGTGCCGCACCTCACCTGGTTCTTCTACCTGGCCCGCATCTGCAACCACTGCACGTATCCCGGCGTGTCTCGCCGCCTGCCCGCGCGGCTCCATCTACAAGCGGCCCGAGGACGGCATCGTCCTCGTGGACCAGGGGCGCTGCCGCGGCTACCAGGAGTGCGTGAAGGCCTGCCCCTACAAGAAGGTCTTCTTCAACCCGATGACGGGGACGTCGGAGAAGTGCATCGCCTGCTACCCGAAGATCGAGCAGGGCCTCGCAGCCGCAGTGCTTCGTCAACTGCATCGGCAAGATCCGGCTGCGCGGCTGGTTCGTCGCACGCCCGGCGAAGGCGCGATCCCGAGAACCCGATCGACTACCTCGTGCACGTGCGGAAGATCGCGCTGCCGCTCTTCCCGCAGTTCGGGCTCGAGCCGAACGTCTACTACATCCCGCCGCTCCACGCGCCCGAGCCGTTCCTCGAGCAGATGTTCGGGCCTGGCGTGCACGAGGCCCTGAAGACGTACCGGAACGCGGCGAACGATCCGGAGCTCGCAGGGCTCATCTCGCTCTTCGGCTCGACCGAGCAGATCATCCACCGCTTCAAGCGGCGCGGCGAGACGATGTACGGCTACGACGACAAGGGCTCGGAGATCGTCCAGGTCCCGATCCGCGAGCCGGTGCAGGTGCTCACCGCCTTCGACGCGCGGCGCGGCGTCGCCCCGGCGAACGTCACCTAGGGAGGGCGTCATGAACGCAGCTCGACGGTGGGGGTTTCTCCTGGTCGCGGCGGGCGCGGTCCTCGCGTGCGGCCGCGGCCCTGCGCGGGCGACGTCGCCCGGCGAGGTGCGCGCCGTGACGGCGGCGAAGCTCCCGACCGCGCCCGACGACGCGGCGTGGGCCGCGGCGCCGGTGCACGCGGCGCAGCTCCTGCCTCAGGACGTCGTCGAGCCGAGGCAGCTCGCGCCCACGACCCCGGCGGTCGAGGTCCAGGCGATGACGGACGGGACCCGCGTCGCGTTCCGGCTCACCTGGGCCGCGCCGGTGCGCAGCGACGTCGCGCTGCCCGGCTCCTTCGGCGACGCATGCGCGGTGCAGCTCCCCGCCGTGGCCGGCTCGGAGGTGCCGAACCCGATGATGGGCGAGGCGGGCCGTCCGGTGGAGATCACCTACTGGCGGGCGGCGTGGCAGGCCGTCGTGGACGGGCGGCCGGACACGCTCGTGGCGCTCCACCCGAACGCGAAGATCGATCACTATCCGTTCGAGTCTCAATCCCTCACCCCGGGCTCGCCGGAGCAGAAGGCGATGGCGAAGCGATACGCGCCGGCGCGCGCCGTCGGAAACACCATGGCCGGCCCGCGCGATCAGCCCGTGCAGGATCTCCTCGCGAGCGGCCCCGGCACGCTCCGGAACGCCGACCGCACCGCGTCCACGGGCCGTGGCAAGGCGACGGCGACCGGCTGGTCCGTCGTGATCGTCCGCCCGTTGCCCGCAGGGGTGAAGCCCGGGACCCGCTCCGCCGTCGCGTTCGCGGTGTGGCAGGGAGCGAAGGGCGAGGCGGGCCCGCGGAAGATGCGGAGTGGATGGGTGCCGCTCGCCGTGGAGGGAACGCCATGACGGCGGCGGCCGGCGAGCTCCGCGACCTCCTCGCGCGAGCGGCGGAGTGGAGGCTGCTCTCCGTGCTGCTCTCGCGGCCGTGCCCGGGGTGGCGAGAGGAGGTCGCCGCGCTCGCGCGCGAGGTGGACGACCCGGTGCTGCGGCAGGCGGCGGCCGAAGCCGGGAGCGCGGGCGAGGGGGCGTACCACGCGCTCCTCGGCGCGGGAGGCCCGGCCTCGCCGCGCGAGGCGGCCCACCTCGGGTTCGTCGATCCGGGCCGCGTCCTCGCGGACCTCGCCGCGTGGTACTCGGCCTTCGGGTTCACCCCGCGTCCGGACGAGGCCCACGACCACCTCGCGGTCGAGAGCGACTTCGTCAGCTACCTGTACCTGAAGGAAGCGTACGCGGTCGCCGCCGGGCAGCCCGACGCCGCGGGCGTGACGAGGGACGCGCGCGCGCGGTTCCTCTCCGAGCACGCGGCGAAAGCCGGCAAGCGCATGCCGGACAAGCTGCCCGAGGGCGCTCCGCCGTACCTCGCCGCGGCGGCTCGCGCCGCGGCCGCGAGGCTGCCCGACGTGCCACCGGCCGCCGGCCCGGCGGTGGATGACGACCCGCTGAAGGACGGCTGCGGAGGGTGCACCGAGGCCTGCCGCTGATTCGACGTCCACCCAGCCGGCGTGCCGCACCTACGACTCGTTGGACGGAACACCGACAGGTCGGTGCACGCGGCATGGCTGATCCGTAAGTCCCTGCGCCGCAGGATCATTCGCGTTGGCAGGCCCTTCGCAGTGGAGGGCCGCATGAGCGAGCTCATCGACAACGGAGCGCCGGCCCGCAAGGACCTCCTGAAGCACCTCATCCTGCAGCTCCACGTCGGCGAGGCGCCGGCGCAGGTGCAGCGGCAGCTGGTCCGGATGCTCGGCCAGGTGCCCTACGGGATGGTGGTCGAGGTCGAGCAGGAGCTCATCGAGGACGGCCTGCCGCCGGAGGAGGTGACGAAGCTCTGCCACCTCCACGGCGCCGCGCTCGAGGGCGCGATCGACCTGAGCGGCGCGGTGGTCGCTCCGCCGGGACACCCGGTCCACACGTTCCAGCGCGAGAACGCCGCGCTCCGGGCCGAGCTCGAGGGGCTCGCCGACGCCGTCGCGGTGCTGCAGGACCTCGCCGAGGACGCCCCCGTCGCGGGCGCGGTGCTCGGGCTGCGCGCCCGGCTGAACGCGCTCACCGACGTGGACAAGCACTACCTGCGCAAGGAGCACCTCCTCTTCCCGTACCTCGAGAAGCACGGGATCACCGGTCCGCCCAAGGTGATGTGGGCGAAGCACGACGAGACGCGGGCGCTGCTGAAGGGCGCGATCGACGCGCTCGTCGCCGGACCTGCGAACGTGGCCGAGGCGCTGTCCGCGGTGGCGCTCGCGGTGAAGCCGGCCGCCCAGGCCATCCGCGACATGACCGAGCGCGAGGAGAACATCCTGCTCCCGATGTCGCTCGACACGCTCGGGGAGCTCGAGTGGTGGGAGATCGCGCGGCAGAGCGCGGACGTGGGCTTCTGCCTCGTCGAGCCGGAGGGAGAGTGGCGGCCCGCCTCGGCGCCCGTGGACGACGCGCCGGCGGCGGACGCGTCGCGCATCCGCCTGCCGACCGGCAGCTTCGCCGCGAAGGAGCTCGAGGCGTTCCTGAACGCGCTCCCGGTGGACGCGACGTTCGTGGACGCGGACGACCGCGTCCGCTACTTCACGCACGGCGGCGAGCGCGTCTTCGCGCGCAGCCGCGCGATCCTCGGCCGGAAGGTCCAGTACTGCCACCCGCCGTCGAGCGTCGACACGGTGGACCAGATCCTGGAGGGCTTCCGCTCCGGCAAGCACGACCGCGCGGCCTTCTGGATCGAGAAGCGCGGAGGTCCGGGGACAAGCGGCCGGTTCGTGCACATCGAGTACGTCGCGATGCGCGACGCCGCGGGCGCCTACCTCGGCTGCCTCGAGGTCACGCAGGATCTCACGGAGAAGCGCGCGCTCACGGGCGAGCAGCGGCTCCTGTCCTGGACGGAGGGTCACGCCGATGCCTGAGTGCGCAGCCACCATCACCCCCGACTCGAAGCTCGGCGAGCTGCTCGAGCGCTGGCCGGGGCTCGAGGACGTGCTCGTGGAGCTCTCGCCGCACTTCCGCGCGCTCCGGAACCCGGTGCTCCGGCGGACCGTCGCGAAGGTGGCGACCCTCCGCCAGGTGTCGTCGGTGAGCGGCGTCGCGCTCGGCGTGCTCATCGAGCGGCTCCGCGCGGGCGCCGGGCTCGCGGCCGCGCCGTTCACGGACGAGGGCGGCGGCCCGCCCGAGGAGCGGCCGGAGTGGGCGGTGGAGCGAGCGGTCACGCGCACCCACGACGCTCGGGCGGCCATCGAGGCGGGTGAGCACCCGATGGCCCGCGTCATGGCAGACCTGGCGGGCCTGGCCGAGGGCGAGGTGTACGCGCTCGTCACGCCGTTCGTCCCCGCCCCGCTCGTGGACCTCGCTCGCGGGAAGGGCTTCGCCGCCTACAGCATCGTGGAGGGGAGCGCGCTGGCGCGCACCTACTTCCGGAGGCGCGCGAGCGTTTGACAGCGCACGCCGAGTGATTCTCTTCAGGGTGTGGGCCGAGGGCAGCACCGAGGCCCGACATCGGAGGAGATATGGCGAACCTGATTCGCAGGAACGAGGGCCGGGCGATGGAGCCGTCGCGCCTCCTCGACCCGTTCGAGCTGATGCGCGACCTGATGGGCTGGGATCCCTTCCGTGAGCTCGCCGGCGGCACGGCGCGCGGCCTGGCGTTCGTCCCGTCGTTCGAGGTGAAGGAGACCAAGGACGGCTACGTCTTCAAGGCGGACCTGCCGGGCATCAAGGAGAAGGACCTCGACATCTCGCTGACCGGGAACCGGCTCACGGTCTCGGGCAACCGGGAGGAGGAGCGGAAGGAGGAGGAGGAGCGGTTCTTCACCTACGAGCGCAGCTACGGCGCGTTCTCCCGCTCGTTCACGCTGCCGGACGGCGTCGACCCGGACCACGTCCAGGCCGAGCTGAAGGACGGCGTCCTCACCCTCAGCATCGCGAAGAAGCCCGAGGTGAAGGCGAAGAGGATCGAGCTGAGCCCGGGGAAGCCCGGCGAGAAGGCGCACGCGTAGCGGCGCCGCCGTTTACGCCCCGAAAACGCCAGGGAGCGGCGGGCATCATGGGGCGACGCGCGGCGCTCCCCGGTGAGTGGTGATATGAAGTGGGCATGACCCTGACCGCGCTCGTCGGAGCCGTGCTGACGATCGCGATCCCCGGGTGGCGCAAGCTCGGGCGCCGGTCGTGGTGCACGAAGCAGCGGACCCGCCTGCGCACGTTCGATCGCAAGGTCGTCTGGGTGCACGACGGCGAGAAGATGCCGTGGGCGCTCTGGGGCGCCGACAACGGCTTCTTCGAGCTCGAGTGGGCGGGTCGCCTGCCGTACCTGCGTGCGGTGGCGGTCGCGCGCTGAGCGCGCCTGCACGGGCCGGCGCGCGCCGCGGCACGGCGCCCCTGGTTTCACGGATCACGTTTCAGGCAACGCGCGACGAGCGTGGGCGCCCCTGTGCCCGGATCACCCCTTCGCGTCGAAAGGACACTCCGAGATGGCGAACCGATTCAACGTGAAGCTCCCCGTGACCGAGAACCCGAACGTCAAGGAGACGGAGGCGCTCCACGTGAAGGAGCTCGCCGAGAAGGACTTCGAGGCCGAGGTGGTCGGGGCGGCGCTTCCGGTGGTGCTCGACTTCTACGCGAAGGAGTCGAAGCCGTGCGAGGAGCTCGGCCCGCGCTTCGCGGCGGTGGCCGAGAAGTTCGCGGGCAAGGTCCGCTTCCTCAAGGTGCTGCGGTCGGCCAACGAGGCGCTCGCGGCGAAGCTCGGCGTCACGGCGAGCCCCACGCTGGTGTTCCTCCGCGGCGGCAAGGAGGAGGGTGAGCGGCTCAGCGGTGAGGACATCAAGCGCACCGCGCTGAAGGCCCGCGTCGAGGCGATGCTGGGGATCCAGGTCAAGCAGTCGGCCTGACCCGGCGGCGCGGGCCGTCCTCGGAGCTCGTGTCGCCCGCGCTCCGGCGCGGCCGAGCTCCGGGGAGCGCGTCTCGTGGCCCGCGCCTGCACGCGCGCGCCACGAGGCGACGGCCACGGTCGCTTCAGCCCGTGCTCGCGAGCGTTCCCGCCGCGGTGCGAGGGACGCCCAGCACCACCCGCACCTCGTGGGTCCCGCCGTCGTCCACGAGCGCGATCGCCAGCGGATTGGCGGCGACCCCGTCGAGCTGGGCCGAGGCGACGCCGCGGCAGCGGCGCTCGGGGTTCGTGACCGTGATGTCGTACCGCGTCCGGCCGAAGCGCCAGGAGACCCCGTACTCGGGCCAGGAGGAGGGGATGCACGGGTCCACCGCGAACGTCTCGCCGCGGCGGCGGAGGCCGAGGATGCTCTCGAGCGCCGCCCGGTACATCCAGCCGGCGGCGCCCGTGTACCAGGTCCACCCCACGCGCCCCGCGTGCTCGGGACGCGAGCAGAGGTCCCCGGCGAGCACGTACGGCTCGCCCCGGTAGCGCGCGACGTCGGGCTCCGTCCGCGTGTGGTTCAGCGGGTTCAGCATGTGGAACAGCTCCGTCGCCTCGTCGCCGCTCCCGAGCTTCGCGAGCGCCATCACGATCCAGGCGGCGGCGTGCGTGTACTGGCCGCCGTTCTCCCGGACGCCGGGCGGATAGCCCTTGATGTACCCGGGGGACTGGGCCGAGCGATCGAACGGCGGCGTGAGGAGCACGACCACCTGGGCCCCTCGTCGCACGAGGTGCGTCCGGACCGAGTCCATCGCGCGGTCCGCCAGGCGCGCCGGGGCCGCGCCGGAGAGCACCGCCCAGGACTGGGCGATCGAGTCGATCGTGCACTCGTCGCTCTGCGACGAGCCGAGCGGCGCGCCGTCGTCGTAGTACCCGCGGCGGTACCACTCGCCGTCCCACGTCCGCTCCAGCGCGGACGCGAGGCGGGCGGCCTCTCCCCGGTAGCGGGCGGCGAGGGCGGCCTCTCCGCGCGCGGCGCACAGCGGCGCGAAGTCGGTCAGGACGGCGTGCAGGAAGAAGCCGAGCCAGACGCTCTCGCCGCGGCCCTCCCGGCCGACGCGGTTCATCCCGTCGTTCCAGTCGCCGCTCCCCATGAGCGGCAGGCCGTGGACGCCCGAGGTGAGCCCGCGATCCAGCGCGCGCACGCAGTGGTCGAAGAGCGCGCCCTCCTCGGTCGAGACGCCCGGCTGGGCGTAGACGTCGTCGACGCCTGGCCCGAGCGCCGGCCCGTCGAGGAACGGGACGCGCTCGTCGAGCACGCCCGTGTCTCCGGTGGTCCGCACGTAGTGCGCCACCGCGTAGGGCAGCCACACGAGGTCGTCCGAGCAGCGGGTGCGCGTCCCGCGGCCGCTCGGCGGGTGCCACCAGTGCTGGACGTCGCCCTCCTTGAACTGGTGAGCCGCCGCGCGCAGCAGGTGCTCACGGACGAGCGCCGGCCGCGCCATCGCGAGCGCCATCGCGTCCTGCAGCTGGTCGCGGAAGCCGAACGCGCCGCCGGGCTGGTGGTAGCCGGTGCGGGCCCACATGCGGCAGCTCAGGTCCTGGTAGAGGAGCCAGCGGTTCACGAGGAGGTCGAAGGAGTCGTCCGGCGTCCGGACCTGCACCGCGTCGAGGGTGTCCTCCCAGCCGCGCCGCACGGCCTCGAGCGCGACGTCCGCCGCCTCCGCGCCGCCGTGCCGCGCGACGAGCTCGCGGACGTGGCTCACGTCGCGCCCCTCGCCCACGAGGAACACGAGCCGCCTCGTCTCGCCCGGCTCGAGGACGACCGCGACCTGGAGGGCGGCGCAGGGGTCGAGCCCCGCGCCGAAGCGGGGAGCGAGGGCGTCGAGGCCGAGCGCCGCCGGCCGCGCGAGCGAGCCGTTCCGGCCGAGGAAGGCGGTGCGGTCGCCGGTCGCCGAGCGCACCCCGCCGCTCGCGTGGGCGAAGGCCACCCGGCCCGCGAACTCGTGGTTCCACGCGTTCGTCGCGAGGATCGCCCCGGTCGCCGCGTCCTGCTCGGTCACGACGTGCTGGTTCTGGCCCGCCTGTGGCGGCCCCAGCACCCACTCCGTGTACGAGTAGACGGAGAGGCGACGCCGGACGCCGCTCTCGTTCGCCAGCGTCAGCACCGAGAGCTTCACCGGGTCGGAGGCGTCCACGAAGACGTCGAGGCCGTGCCGGATCCCATGCGTCGCGCGCGCGAAGCGGGTGACCCCCGCCTCGTGCCGGATCACGAACCGGCCGCTCGAGGCGTCCCGGGGCAGCGGCCCCGGGGTGGGCGACCACGCCTCGCCGGTGTCGTCGTCGCGCACGAGCACGGCCTCGGAGGTCGGGTCGGTGACCGGGTCGTTCGCGAACGGCGTGAGGCGATTCTCGCGGCTGTTCTCGGACCAGGTGAAGGACGCCCCCGACGCGGTGACCACCGTCCCGAAGGCCGGGCTCGCGATGACGTTCACCCAGGGGAGCGGCGTCTCCTCGGCGCCGTCGAGCACGATGACGTAGGCCTTCCCTCCGTCCGCGAAGCCGCCGATCCCGTTCGAGAGGACGAGCGGCGGCACCTCCGGTTCCGCGATCGGCGCGGGCGCGATGGCGCGCTTCGCGGCCGGCAAGATCGCGAGGGGCGCCGGCTCGGGAGCGTGGGGCCCGGTCCGATCGAGCTGGTGCGCGAGGGACCCGCGGCCGCCGCTCAGGACCGCGCGCGCGACGCCGGAGAGGAGGAGGCGCTCGGCCTCGGTCATCCGGTCCCCACGCAGGAGGTACACGCCGCCGCGCCGGTGCTTCCACGTTTGCCAGGGTCCCTCGTCGAGGAGGGCGGCGAGCTGCGCGTGCACCTCGTCGAGGTAGCTGACCTGGTGCTCGTTCAGGATCACGACGTCGGCGCTCAGCCCCTTGAGGCGCCAGTACTCCTGCGCCTGGAGGACCTGCCGGACGAGCGCGAGATCGGAGTCCGAGACGACGCGCACGAGCAGGACGGGGAGGTCGCCGGAGACGCCGTGTCCCCAGAGCCCCTCCTGGCCGAGCGTGCTGCGGGCGAGGACCTCCGGTCCCGGGCGCAGCGACCCGTCGTCGTAGAGGACGCGCGAGGCGAGGCGCTCGAACAGGAGGGCCTCCTCGCTCGTGATGCCGAGGTGGTGCAGCCTGCTGCGCGCGTGGGCGAACGCGAGCGCGAAGGTGCGCGCCGTGGCGGTCGAGTCGTGGTAGCGCTGCGCGAGCGCGAGCGCCGTCTCCCGGCTCGAGGCCATCCCCGTCGCGAAGGAGAGCCTCACGACGCCGCCGGGGGCGAGGCGCACGCGCTGCCTCAGGCTCACGATCGGGTCGAGCAGGGCGCCCGTGGTGCCGGACAGGGGGCGGCCGTCGAGCGCCTGCGGATCCTCCGGGCCGCGACCGCGCCCGAGGAAGCGGCCGCGGTCGGTCTCCCACTCCACCGGCCCCTGCGTCCGGCCCTCCTGCGCGATGACGTGCACCGCGAACACCTCGGCGTCGTCCGGGGAGCGCGGCCGCCGCCGGCAGAGCAGCGCGCCGCTCTCCGCGATGTACTCGGACTCGACGAAGAGCTTGCCGAAGGCGGGGTGCGCGAGGTCGTCCGCGTTCGGCGCGAGGACGATCTCGGCGTAGCTCGTGATCTCGAGCTCCCGGGCACGGTCGCCGTGGTTCACCACCTCGAGCCGGCGCACCTCGACGTCGTCCTCGGGCGAGACCGCGACGTCGAGGCGCGTCCCGATGTCGCCGTCGGTTCGCTGGAACGTCGCCTTCTCCATCGTGAACATGGTGACGTCGTCCTTCGCGTCCCGCGCGGTCGGCTGATGCGTCGCCGACCACACGCGCCCGCTGCGGACGTCGCGGAGGTAGAGGTACTGGCCTCCGGGGTCGCGCGTGGCGTCCTGGCGCCGCCGCGTCACGGCGCGCCCCCGGCAGAAGCTCGCGCCGCCGCCCGCGTTCGTGACCACCGCGGTGTAGTTGCCGTTCGAGAGGAACTGGGCGTGAGGGAAGGGCGTGTGCGGCGACCGGAAGCGGCGGGCCGCCGCGGGCGGCACCGGCGCCGCGATGCGCGCGCCCTCGTCCGGGCGCGGCAGGATGAGCGCCGCGTGGCGCGGGACGCGCTCCTGGAGGAGCAGCTCGGTCGCCTGCACGCGGGGATCCGCGTGGAACCGCTCCACCATGAGGTTGCCGGCGAGCGCGTCCGCGATCGCCGTGAGCGTCATCCCCTGGTGGTGGGCGAGGTACGTCCGCACGATCGTGCCCCGCGTGCCCCGCTTGCGCGCCGGGGCCCGCGCCTCGCCCTCGGTCTCCTCGGGGTGCCGCGGCGTGTAGTCGATGGCGTCGTAGTAGCCGTACGCGCCGAGGAGGCCCGCGGCCGAGAGGCGGCGGAGGTTCGCGGCGGCCGCCGTGGGGTGGACGAGCGTCGCGAGCGCGGTGGCGTACGGCGCGACGACGAGCTCGTCCGCGAGGCCCCGCTTCATCCCGAGCCCCGGGACGCCGAACGCCTTGTACTGGTAGGTGCCGTGGTGATCGACGAGGTCGTAGGCGGACTCGGAGATCCCCCACGGCACCCCGCGCTGCGCCGCGTAGTCCCGCTGCCGGCGCACCGCCATCCGGCACGCCTCGTCGAGCAGCGTGTCGGGGTAGCTGCGCATCACCAGCAGCGGCATGAGGTACTCGAACATCGTCGCGCTCCACGACAGGAGCGCGGGGTTCCCGTGCACGCTCGTGACCGCGCGTCCGAGGTGGAACCAGTGCTTCTCGGGCAGGTCGCCCTTCGCGATCGCGATGAAGCTCGCGAGGCGCGCCTCGGAGGCGAGGAGGTCGTAGTGGGCAGGGTCGAGCCGCCCGGGCCCCTCCGCGTCCGCGGCCCGGTAGCCGATCGAGAGGAGGTCCCGCGTCGAGTCGTAGAGGAAGCCGAAGCTCATCCCGTCCGCGAACGCGGTGGCGCGCCGCGACAGGCTCTCGAGCCGCGCGGACAGGTCCTCCGGGCCCGCCGGCCCCGCCTCGGGCGGGGGCTCCCGGGCGAGGCGGCGGAGCCCCTCCGAGAGCGCGATGAGCGCGCCGGCGAGGTTCCCGCTGTCCACCGTCGAGACGTAGCGGGGCGGAAGCGGCGCGAGGCTCACGGTGTCGTACCAGTTGAAGAGGTGTCCCTCGAGCCGCTCCAGCCCCTCGATCGTGGTGAGGGTGGAGTCCACCCGCTCGACGAGCTCGGCGGTCGCGATGATCCCGAGATCGTGGGCCGCCAGCGTCGAGAGGAGCCCCATGCCGACGTTGGTCGGCGAGGTGCGGTGCGCGATCCGCGAGGGCTCCTCCTGGAAGTTGTCCGGAGGCAGGAAGTGGTCCTCCGGCCCCATGAACGCCTCGAAGTACTTCCACGTGGTGCGGGCCACCTCGAGGAGGAAGGCCCGGTCGGCCACACCGAGCGCGAGGTCGCGGTCCCGCATCGGCTGGGAGAGCCGGTGGGCGACGAGCGGCGCGACCGCCCAGAGCGCGAGCAAGGGCCCCGCCGCGGCGAGCGCGCCCGGCCGCCACGCCGACACGAGGACGACGCCCGCGAGCGCGATCGCCGGGCTCGCCGACATCGCCATGATGAACGACCGGGGGCCGGTCGCGTTCTCGACGCCGGCGCCGCGCGCAGCGCTCGCGGCCGCGGTCTCCCACTCGAGGAGCCGTCGCCGCGTGATGGCGACGCGGACGAGCGTGACCAGGATCGCGTGCACCATCGCGTAGGCCTGGTTCGCGAGGAACGCGAGCTGTAGCAGGATGCGCGCCGCGGTCGCCGCGACGTCCTCCGCGAACCCTTGCGCGAACGCCCGGATCGGCTGGTGCGGCCGCGGGCCTGCGAGCGCCTCGAGCACGAGCGGAGCGAGCGGGAACGCCAGGGACGCCACGACGAGGGCGGTCCAGACGGCGGGGCTCCCGGGCAGCACCGTCCAGGCCAGGAGGAGCAGGAGAACGGTCGCCGGCGCGAGCTGCGCGCGCCGCAGGTTGTCGAAGATCTTCCAGCGCGCGATGAGGGGCAGGCGGTTGCGCGCGAGGCCCGCGCGGGTCCGGACGAAGGGGAGGAGCCACCCGAGGATCTGCCAGTCGCCGCGGGTCCAGCGGTGCTGCCGCCGCGCGTGGGCGAGGACGCTCGACGGGTAGTCGTCCACGACCTCGACGTCCGTCACGAGCCCCGTGCGGGCGTGGAGCCCCTCGAACAGGTCGTGCGAGAGCAGCGTGTTGTCCGGGACACGGCCGTCCAGCGCCGCCGTGAACGCGTCCACGTCGTAGAGTCCCTTGCCCGTGAAGATGCCCTCGCCGAAGAGGTCCTGGTAGGTGTCCGAGACGGCGGTGGTGTACGGGTCCACGCCGGTGTGACCGGCGAAGATGCGCGCGAAGCGGGAGCCGGCGGCGCTCGCGGTCGTGACGCTGACGCGCGGCTGCAGGATCCCGTAGCCCTCGGTCACGAGGCCGGACCGCGGGTCCAGGCGGGGCCGGTTCAGGGGGTGGGCGATGATGCCGACGAGCTTCTTCGCGCCGTCGCGCGGCAGGCGCGTGTCGGAGTCGAGCGTGATGACGTAGCGCACGTGCGGGAGCACGCTCAGCTGGCCGACCTGCACGTCGTAGCTCGTGTCGGTCGCGCCGCGGAGGAGCCGGTTCAGCTCCTCGAGCTTCCCGCGCTTCCGCTCCCAGCCCATCCACGCGTCCTCCGCCGGGTTCCACAGGCGCGCGCGGTGGAAGAGGAAGAACCGATCGCCGCGCCCCTCGCCGAGCCGCTCGTTCAGCGCCTCGATCCCGCTCCGGGCGGCGGCGAGGATCGGCGCGTCCTCCGGCAGGTCTCGCGCGGCGGCGTCGGAGAAGTCGCCCAGGATCGCGAAGTGGACGTGGGGGTCGAGGTTCCCGAGGGCGAGCACCTCGAGGTGCTCGAGGAGCCGCCCGACGCCGTCCACGCTCGTGAGCAGCGTCGGCACGACCACGAGGGTCCGCGCGTCCTCGGGGACGCCGCCGGAGAGGTCGAGGCGGGGCAGCCGTCTCGGAGGAGCGAGGCGCGCCACCACCCGCTGGACGAGCCCGATTGCCACCTCGCTCGCGGGGAGGAGGAGCAGCAGCGCCACCCCGAGCTGGGCCCACGTCGAGCCGCCCGCGTGCCGCGCGTACGCGGCGCCGGCCACGACGAGCGCTGCGGTCGCGAGGGTGATCGCGCCGAGGTACGCGCCCGTGGCGTGCGCGAACGCGAACCGGCGCAGGCCCGCGCGGGGCCCCGGGCGCCAGGCCACGTCGGCCTCGAGCTCGCGGCGTCCCTTGCCGATGAGGTGGTAGCCGACGTGCGCGGCGCGCGCGCCCGACCCGTCGCTCTCGGCCACCAGGCGCGCGCTCTCCACGGCGCGCAGCGCGACCCGGACCTGGGCCTCTCCGGTGGGATTGGCGAGATCCTCGACGGCCTGACGGTAGCGGTCCCGGAGAGGAACTCCATCCGGCCGTGGACCCCGGCAGGATCGCGCTGCAGGACCCGCTCGACGAGGCTCACCGCCTCGACGAAGTGGGTCCAGTCGAGGGTCGAGCAGAGCCGCAGGCTCGTGACGACGTTCGCCACCGACACCTGGGCGGCGGCCTCGCGCTGGTGCTCGCCGCGGATTGCCTCCTCGGCCGTCTGCCGATCGACGGCGAGGCGTGCGTCGAGGGCGCTGCGGACCGCCGCGAGGCGCGGGCCGTACTCGCGCGCGCGCTGGAGGAGCTGCACGACGAACGCCGGGTGGAGCGCGCGGGGAGGGGCGGCGGCGGGCCCTTCCCCTCCGCGTCGATCCGCGCCACGTGCGCGTCGGCGGCGCGCCGGGTCGCGCGCGCGGCGAGCGTCTCGTCGGCGAGCCGCCGGAGGTTCTCGACGAGCGCGAGCTTCAGCATGCTCGGCCACGCCCAAAGCTCTCCGATGGTGAGCGGGGCGACGGTCTGGAAC
>CAWHDY010000015.1:0-43296 GCA_963828235.1 uncultured delta proteobacterium | reverse complement strand
GACGCGTCTCACCCCTACGGCTTCGTGCCCGCGCCCGCCGGACCGAGGAGCCGAGTCAGCTTGTCGAGGCTGTCGGACCAGCCGCCCCTGTGAAGCGCGAGACGGGCTTCGGTCGCAAACGGGCCTTGGTCGAGCGCCAGCTCGGTCTTCCCACCGAGGTCGGTGAGCGACAGCGTCACCACCGTCTCCCGGTCGTCCGGATCGGGCTCTTCCCACCGAAACGTGTAGGCAAGCCGGGAAGGAGGAGCGACCTCGCGGAACTCCCCCTGGAGGAAGAAGGCGCCTCCCTGCGGAGGCTTCATCTCAATCCGGTAGCGCCCACCGACCCGGAGGTCGAGGTCGATGCCGGGCGACGTGAATCCAGCCGGACCCCACCATCTCGCCAGCTCGTCCGCTAGGGTCAGGAGCCGCCAGACGGTGGTCGGCGCGGCCTCGAGCCCGCGCGTGATCTGCAGCTGCAGTCCGCTCGGTGACGGCATGCCTCACCCATATCGCTCACGGCCGCTAGCGCGCGAGCACCACGTCGCGCACCGCCCACGCGGTACCGCCGCGCAGGTCGCGAACGACCACCGCCACCCTCGCCGGCCCGACCGCGCCGACCGTCCACTCGTCGGACGCGGCGGCGATCCGGGTGTGCAGGTCCTCGACCTCCCCGGCCGTGGAGAACCAGGAGTAGACCCACTCCTCCGGGCTGGTCTCGATGGGAGCGCCGGCGGCGTCGAGCTTCGTGAACACCTCCGGCTCGCCCGCCGGCCCCGCCGGAAGCACCGGCGTGAGCGACACGTCGCCGGGCGCGACGGTCGTCGCACCCGCCGGATCGAGGGCGACCGCCCGCGCCGCGATGCCGTCCAGCTGCGGGTTCCGGTTCGGGGCGTCGGGCGCGGCCGGCCCGCGGATCCGTACCCGCTTCGTCGAGAGCACGTGCTCGCGCTCGGGCCAGAGCCGGGCGAGGTTCGCCGCGACGTCGCCCCCCGGGCACGCCGTGCCGGCGCCCGCGACGAGCTCGTCGGGGGTCGCGTCCAGCGCGAACGCCAGGACCACCGCCTCGACGCCGATGATCCGCTCGGGGCCGCTCGGCGGGAACGCGAGGCCCGATGGGACGGCGAGCTGCGCCGGCTGGAACGGCGTCCCTCCGACCGTCGCGGGGCCGCAGGCCACGCCCACGCAGCTCTCGAGCCCGGCGAGGTCGATCGCGGGCCAGGGCGCGCTGCCGGGTCCGCCGGGCGCGCAGGCCTGCCGAGCACCCGCGGCGATGGCGGCGGCGGGGTCACGCAGGGTCGCGAGCATCACGCAGGGAGTCGAGGCGGAGTCCCCCGGAACCGGGACGCAGGCGAGGTGCACGACGGTGGTCGTGCGCGACGGCGCCAGGACGAAGTCCGCCCGGAGCACGAGGGAGCTGAGGCTCGCGGTCCGGATCCCGTCCGGATCGAGCTCCGGCGGCTCGGCCTGGACGGCGAGGACGCGCAGCTTCTCGAGCTTCGAGGCGGGGTCGAACTCGGGGGAGCAGGCGGTGAGGGCGAGGACGGCGGCGAGGACGAGGGGTCTGGTCATGATCGAGCTCCGCTAGTACTCGGCGCGGAGGCCGAAGGAGGGGAACAGTGGCAGCCCGGTCATCCACCCGCGCTGCGTGAAGTCGTAGTTGTAGGCGACGTCCTCGGCGGACTTCCGGTTGGTCGCGTTCTGAACCTCCAGGTACGCCGTCAGCATCCAGGTCCGATAGGTCCAGCGCTTGTCCACGCGCAGGTCGAGCTGGAAGAAGTCCGGCATGCGGGAGGTGGAGGACGGATCCTTCACCGGCTCGTACCGGTCCGCGTCGGCGTCGAACACCGCCCCGACCGTCCGCTGAAACGGGTTGCCGGTCGCGTAGCGCGCCCTGAACCCGGCAGAGAGGCCGTCCCACACCTCCGGGAGCTGGACGGTGCCGAGCGCCACGAGGTTGTGCGGCTGATCGTAGGCGTCGCCGCTCGGCGTGATGGTGCCGCCCACGACCTTCTGGTCGCGCTCGCTGCGGGAGAGCGTGTACGAGAGCCACCCGAAGAAGCGGCCGCCCGGGTTCCAGCGGAGGAGCACCTCGGCGCCGTAGGACCGGCCCGTTCCTGCGTTGGTGAAGCGTTCGGGGCCGTCCGTCGGGAGGACCAGGTCGAACATCCGCTTGTAGTAGAGCTGGAGGTCGACGCTCACGGGGCCGGCGATCCGCTGCTCGACGCCCGACATGAAGTGCCAGGCCCCCTCCTCGCCGAGCTGCGGGTTTCCCCACTCCTTCGTCAGGTACACGAGCTGCGGCGGCTGGTGGTACACGCCAGCGCCGCCCTTCACGGTGGTGCCGTCACGGACCGTGTACCTGGCCGAAAGGCGAGGATCGACCCAGTACATCGTCTCGAGGAGGTCCTCCCGCTCGATCCGGATCCCGGGGACGATGGAGAGGCCGTCGGCGGGCTTCCAGGTCGCCTCCGTCCACAGCCCTCCCTCCATCGCTCGCAGGTGATAGGTGGCGCGGATCTTCCGGGGGTCGGGGTCGGGCAGCTGGTTCGGCGGCGGGATCTCGGGGAACTCGACGCGCAGCGTTCCCGCCGGGACGAACCGGGTGTCCACGCCGGCCGCGAGGGTCAGCCGTTCGCCGAGGTCCTTCGAGCCCTCGGCCCGCACGCTCGTGATCTGGAGCCGGTCGCGCTCGGAGCCGATGCCGCCGAACTGGTCCGAGACCTCGAGATGGCCCTGCGCGACGGCGAGCCGCGTCCGCGCGCCCGCGCCGAAGCGGTGCTCCCACGACCCGGTCGCCTGGACGAAGGCGGTGCGAAGCCCGAGATCCATGGTCTCGAGGCGGCCGGCGTCGACGCCCGTGAAGAACATCCGGTCGTCGGAGCCGAACACCGACAGGCGGACGGTGTCGTCCTTCCCGGCGCGCCAGGTGAGCTTCCCCTGGTAGTCGTAGTAGCGCGGCGCGACCGAGACGCCCAGACCGTCGACGCTCTTCGCTGCCTGCGTGATGACGGCGTCGGCGTAGGAACGCCGCGCGGCGAGCGCGACGGTGACGTCCCGACTCACCGGGCCCTCGGCCATCGCCATGGCGTGGAAGAGGTTCGCGTCGCCGACGAGGTGCAGCCGGTCCCCGGGATCGCGGGTCTTTAGATCCACCCGCCCGCCGGTGGCGCGTCCGTGGCGGACCCCGAAGTTGCCGGCCTCGAAGTCCACCGCGTCCACGAGGTCGCTCGGGACGATCGAGGTGAGCCCCCCGAAGTGGAACACGAGCGGCACCTCCACCCCGTCCACGTAGACCCGGGTGTCGCTGGGGTTGCCGCCGCGCACGACGAGCATCCCGAAGCCGCCGGGCGCGCGCGCGACGCCCGGGAGGTTCTGCACGATCTTGACGGTGTCGCCCGAGACGCCCGCGATCCTCGAGACCTCGCCGGAGCTGATGGTGACGGAGGTCACCTCCTTCTTCTCCCGCTCGCCCAGCACCACCGTCTCGTAGGCGTCCTTCGCCGCGCGCCGCAGGTAGTACGTGACCTCCACCACCTGGCCCGCCTCGAGCTGCTCCTCGGTCTCGAAGCGGTGGTGGCCGGAGTCGGTGGCGACGACCTTCACCGCGCCGGGGGCGAGGCCGGCCAGCTCGAAGCGCCCCTCGCAATCCGTGAACGCCGACGCGTCCCCCGCCGCGAGCGCCACCCCGGCGAGCGGCGCGCGGGTACCGCGCTCCAGGGCGACGCCGCGCAGGATCGCGGTGGCGGCCTCCGCCGGCGGGGGTGCCGGGGGTGGCGCGTCGAACCGGAAGCGGTACTCGATCGTCACCGCGGCGGGCCTCCCGTCGAGCTCCGCGGGCGAGAAGCGGAGCGCCCGCGCGGCGGCGAGGGCCGCCTCGTCGAACCCGTGGCCGGCGGGTCGTCACCACTCGCGCGGCCAGGACCTCGCCCTCCGCGGAGAGATCGAGCTCGAGCGTCACGGCGGCGGAGATCCCCTGGGCCTTCGCCTCGGGCGGATACTCGGGCGTGGCGGGGGTGACCACCGCGGGGAAGCGGGTGACGACGCCGGTGGCGGGCTCCGCGGCGCCCGCGGTCACCGCGAGCGCGAGGAGGATCGGGACGAGGACGCTCTGCGATCGCATCGTGGCTTTCACTCCAGGAGAAACGTGTAGGTGAAGCGGATCTCGGTCTCGACGGGCTCGCCCTCGAGGAGCGCCGGCGTGAAGCGGAACCGGCGCGCGCCCTCCTCGGCGGCGCGGGCGAGGTCCGGGGACGGGGCGTCCACGACGCGCACCGTGCGCACCGACCCGTGCGCGTCGAGGCGCAGCACGAGCACGACCTGCCCCTCGACGCCGGCGCGTCGCGCCTCCGGCGGATACGGGATCTCGGGGAGGTCCAGAGCCTTCGGCTGCGCCGAGAGGCGCGCGGCTGCGACCACGCCGCCGGAGTACCTCCGGACGCCGGCGGGATCGGCGGCGGTCTCGGACGCGCGACCGTGGACCGTGTTCCCGACGCCCACCGCGAACCCGCCCGTCGAGACGGTGGAGCCGAGGGAGAGGCCCACCCTGGGGAGCGCCCGCGGCGCGCCGGGCGGGGGCACCGTCTGCGGCGCCGACGCGAGGGCCGGAGGCGGCGCCTCCGGGGTCGGGGCCGGCGCTGGCCGGGCCGGGACCGCCTCGGGCCGCGCCAGGGCGACGCGGGCGCGCGGAGGAGGCGGCTCCGGCGGACGCGCCGGGCGCTCGTGGCGGACCACCTCGAGCTCGATGCGCTCGCGCGCGGGCGCGGGCCGGACGCGGGCGACCGCGGCCCAGGCGGCGCCGTGGAGCGCGACCGAGAGCGCGACCATCGGGAGCGCCAGGGAGCGCCCGCTGTGGGGGGAGCCGGTGTGCACGGTGTCCTCGAGTCGCGCGGGTCACCCGCCGACGCCCTCCTCGCGCTCCACGTCGAGCGCGAAGCGGGTGAGCCCCTCGCGCTTCACGAGATCGATGAGCTCGACGACGCGGCCGTGGGAGACCGCCCGATCGGCGCTGATGATCGCCCGCGCCTCCGCGCTGCTCGCGACCGCGGCGCGCACCGCGGCGCGCGCGGCGTCCGGCGACGCGGGGGCGCCGTCGAGGAACAGCTTCCCCTCGCGGTCGAGGGCGAAGGCGAGGGTGGGCCCGACGATCTCGCCGCCGCTGGCGGCCCGCGGGAGATCCACCTCGATCGCCTGCTTCACGACGTAGGTGGCGGTGACCATGAAGATGATGAGCAGCACGAGCGTGACGTCCACGAGCGGCGTGACGTTGATGGTGGTGATCTCGTCGTCGTGGTCCTGGGTGGAGGCGGCCATGGCGTCCTCCCTCCTAGACCGCGGCCTTCTGGAGGTGCGACGCCAGCGCGTGCGCGAGCGACTCGGCGCGGGTGACCGTCGCCTTCAGCTTGCGGTTGAAGGCGTTGAAGGCGACCACCGCCGGGATCGCGACGAAGATGCCGACCGCCGTCGCGACGAGCGCCTCGGAGAGCCCGGCCATCACCGGGGCCGCGCCGGCCCCCTTCGCGGTCCCGATGCCGAGATCGGCGAACGCCTTGATGATCCCGACCACGGTGCCGAAGAGCCCGAGGAACGGCGCGTTCGAGCCGAGCGTGCCCAGGAACCCGAGCCCGCGCTCGTAGGCGGGGCGCTCCCGCCGGATGGTGGAGGCGACCAGCTCGGCGACGCTCGCCGAGCCGTAGGGCGCGGCGTGGATCGCCGCGCGCACCACCTCCGCCTCGAGGCCTTCCTCGCCCTCGACCAGGGCGCGCGCGTCCTCGAGACGCCCCGCGGCGAGGAGCTCCCCGAGCACGCCGGCGTGGCTCCGCCCATGGCGCCGGAAGAACAGCGCCCGCTCCAGGATGACCGCCACCGAGGCCACCGAGAGCGCCAGGAGGGCGTACATCACCCACTCCGCGCCGGCCCGCGTGAAGACGTCGAACAGGGTCCTCGTCATGTTTCCTCTCTCCGGTGCGCCGCGCCTGCGGCGATCGTCTGGAGAGAGGAACACCGGCCGGCGCCGGCCGCGTCACCGCGATCTGCGAGATTCGCAGGCCGCGGTCCGGGCGGCGCCTCAGAGGCGGACGCCGGCCTGGAGCCCCACCCACGCCCGCGCGCGATCCCCGGGCTGCGTCAGCTCGCCGAACGCCCCGCCGGCGAGCGGCGCGGACGCCGCGTCTCGCCCGAGCTGCACGTGGGCGGTGGGCCCCGCGACGAGCGCGAGGCGCGCAGTCAGCGGCAGGACCGCGAGGCCGCGCAGCGTGATGACGTACGGCCCGGACTCCTCCATCGCGTGGCGCGCCATGAGGTCGAGGTCGAAGCGGAGACGTCCGTGGCCGAGGTGGACGCCAGGCCCGAACGCCGCCCAGCCGCGGGCGCCCCCGGCGGTGCGCCGCAGGGAGGCCTCGAGCGTCGTGTGGAAGACCGCGTTCCCGCCCGCGTAGGCGAGGGACGGCGTCCCGTCCTCGTCCGAGAGGACGAGGATCCTGCGCCACCCGTCCCGCACGACGTTGACGAGCCCGAGCGGGATGCCGTCCACCTGGCGCGAGACGTTGACGAGCCCGAGCTGCCACCCGCGCACGGCGGCCCCGTTCGAGACGTTCACCAGGCCGAGCTGCAGCCCCCGGACCTCGGAAGCGACGTTCACGGTCCCGAGCTGCGCGCCTTCCAGTGCGCCGACGACGTTCACCACCGGCGAGAGCTGGAACCCCAGGACCTTCCCGTCCGTCCAGCTCGCGATGCCGCCGAGCTGCAGGCCGACCACGTCGCCGCGGACCAGGTTCATCACCCCGGAGAGCTGCACGCCGCGGAGGGAGCCCGCGATGCCGCCGATGCCGGAGACCTGCCCTCCCACGACCTCTCCACGCGCGAGCGCGCCAATCCCGGCGAGCTGGACCCCGGCGAGCGATCCCGCCATGCCGGCGATGCCCGAGATCTGCGCTCCGTCCACCTGCCCGTGAGCGGAGGCGCCGAGGCCGCCGAGCTGCGCGCCGGTCACGTCCTCCTCCGCCCAGAGCACCGGGGCGACGCCGAACCCGCGCAGGCGTGTGGTGCGCGCGCCGAAGAGCCCGAGCTGAAAGGCGTTCACGGTGCTCCGCTGACCGTTGAGCGAGAGCGGCGGGAACACGGAGACGTCCACGGGGACGGACGCGAGCTCCTCGCCTCGGAGCGCGGTCGCCTCACGCGAGATGGTCCCGAACCGGTCGATGGGCACGATCCCCCGCGCGCCGCTCGCGATGGTGAGCTGCGCTTCACCGAGGCGCTCGCCGTCGTCCCGCACGATCCGGTAGGCGCCGGCGTCCACGCCGAGCTCGACCGGGCGCCCCGCGAGCTTGCGCAGCTCGGCGACGAGCCGCCCCTCGCGATCGCGGACGAAGAACCGCCCCGACACCGCCTCGGGGAACACGAGCGTCGCGTCCGTGCCGCGCAGATCGGTGACGACGACGTCTCCGCTCCCGACGAGCTGGATGTCGTAGCCCGGGTGCTGGGCGCCGCTCCTCGTCCGCTCGGTTCGCGCGAGCGTCTCGGCGAACGCGAACTGGTACGCCTCGTTGACGGTGACCTTCCCGTCCAGGTTCGTGTCCGCGGCGCCGCGCAGCCCGGTGATGAGGAAGTACGTGAAGAACGACGCCGCGATGCGATCCGACTCCTGGGAGGCCTCGTCCGCCGCGCTCGAGGTGAGGATCGCGTGCCCCTTCACCGCGCTCGAGGTGTCGATGAGGAACGGTGGCGCCCGCTGGCCGCCCTTGTCCCGCGTGAGCGCCCCGGAGGAGCAGGAATCGACGATGGCGATGCGCACCTGCGCGCCGACGGATTCGAGCCAGCGGCGGACCTCGAGGTACGGAACGTGCGTTCCCCGAAGGAGGAGGCCCTGCTCGTCGGAGTGGCCCGAGTAGTAGAGGACCAGCTCCGCCCGGTGGGTCGAGCGCACCGCGCGGATGCGCGCCTCGACGGCGCGGAACGCCGCGCGCAGCCCGACGTCGTCGGGGTCGAGCAGCAGGACCTCGTCGGCGGCGGCGACGCCCCCGAGCCGCTGCAGCACGTGCGCGACGTGCTCGGCGTCCGAGCGCGCGTAGCGCAGGCGCACCCGAGTCGGCCCGCCGTCGTTCACGCCCGCGACGAGCGCGAAGCGGCGGATGGGGAGCGTGGTCGGCGCCGGCGCCTCGGGCGCGGGTGCCGCAGCGAGCAGGGCGCAGAGGACGAGCGCGGGGGTCACGGGGCCTTCTCCAGGACGAAGTCGCTCCAGTCGAGCCCGGCGGGCAGCGCGGGCGCCCCGGTGCGGGCGCGCCCCTCGTCGGCGAGGCGCCGCATCGACTCGAGCACCGGCTCGACCGCGAACGCCGACCCGCCGGTCACGAGGAAGAACCGCTCGAACGCGGGCGCGTCGTCGAGCCGGTACGAGTGGTCGAGCGGAACCGCGCCCTGGGCGGGGAGCTTCGTCGCGAGCGCGCCGTCGCGCGGGGCGTGCCGGGTCACGACCCCGCGCCCGTCCACGGACACGACCACTCCGTGAGAGCGACCCGCGGAGACGACCGAGAGCTGCAGCACGTCTCCCGGACGCACGCGCGCGCCGCGGGCGAGCGCCTCGGGTTCCGCGCCGGTGCCCTGCCGGTGGATGGCGAGGTGGGGCGAGCTCCCCTTCAAGCGAATGTCCTCGTCACCGCCCCGGAGCGCCGGCCTGGGGAGCTGGAGCGCGACGATCGCCGCCGCCGCGGCCGCGGCCGCGAGCGGCACGGCGACCAGGAAGAACCTTCGCGGGCTCGCCCTCGGCGCGACACGCTCGGCGGCGCGCCGGCGGATCTCCGCGAGCGCCGGCCCGGCGGGGTGCGTCTCGGCGAAGCGGGCGTCGTCGCGCGCGAGCGCGTCGAGCCGCGCGAGGCCGCCCTCTTCCGCGAGCCGCGCCCGCACGGCCTCGGCCTCCGCCGGCGGGAGATCGCCCTGGTGCAGCCGCTCGACGAGCCAGTCCGGCGTGCGGGTCGTCATGACACACCCTCCAGATCGTGCGCGGCCAGGACCGCGACGCGCGCCTTGAGCCCGCGCAGCCGCTTCCGGACCCCCGCCGCCGAGAGGCCCACCTCGCGCCCGACCTCGTCGAGCGTGAGGCCGTCGACGAGGTGCAGGACCGCCATGACGCGGGTCGACTCGAGCTCGCGGCCGAGGAGCGTCCCGAGCGCGAGGCGCGCGACCGAGCGCGCCCCGGGCTCCTCCGCGGTGGCGATGGCGAGCAGCGCGTCGTCGTCCGCGTCCTCCGGCCGGCGGCGCTCTCCCCGGAGCTGGTTCAGGCACACGTTCGTCGCCATCCGCATGAGGAGCGACGCGGGCGCCTCGCCGTCGAGCCGGTCCTTCGCCCGGAGCAGGTTCACGAAGACGTCGTGCATGGCGTCCACCGCCTTCGACTCGTCGCGCACGAGCCGGCGGCAGCGTCGAAGCACCATCGGACCGTACTGGCGGTAGGCCGCGTCGACGTCGATGGCCACGGCTCGCTCCTGGGGAGACCGGCACGCCGACCTCCCTTGTACTGCAACGAACGGTGCCGGCGCGAGCGGCGGTGCCCGCCTCCCGCGCACCGGCGGTGAGACCGCAGGCAGCGCATGGGTCCGGCCTCGCCGGTGCGCTGGCGAGGAAGAGCTCGACGACCGGGGCACATGGGGACGCCACGTCTGCATTCACACCGGAGGCGGCTCGGTGCGTTACCAGCTCGTGAACGGATGCCGACCGGTCGGCAGCTAGGGCGCGACCCGGACGAGCTTCACCGGGTTCGTGCCGTCGCCCACGGCGAGCACGAGATCCGTGCCCCCGCTCCACGCGATCACCTTCGCGTCGAGGATCCGGGTGTTGGCCGCCGGCGCGCCGAAGCCGTCCCCGCCGAAGCCCTCGCACCCCGCCGTCCCCGCGACGCATCCGCCCTGGCCGACGAAGTCGGAGGCGCGCAGCGGGGCGTCCACGGAGGTGCGGAAGAGGTGGACTCCGCCGCTGTCGTCGTCGAGCCCGACCCAGAGGTGCGTCGCCGTGCCGAGGAGGAGCGTCGCCGCGCTCGCGCCGGGCTTCCCGAAGCGCGTGCGGTAGCCCGTACCCGCGTCCGCGGCGACGAGCGTCCAGTCGGCGCGGTCGCAGCCGAGGGGATCCGTCCCCGCCCCCGGATCGCACCGCCAGAGCTGCGGTCCGGTGGTCGTGTTCCGGATCGCGAAGAGCCGGCCCTTCCAGGCGACGGCCGCGGGCCAGGCGTGGTCGGCCGGGGTGAGGTCGTACTGCCGCGGCGGCACCACGGAGTCCGCTCGTGCGTACGCCGCGCCATCCGCGGGCGAGCACGCGCTGAAGTCCGCGCGCGTCGCGGGCGCGAGGTTGCTCGACACGACGCAGCCGCTGTCGTTGAAGAAGTACACCCGCCCGCCGAGCTCCGCGATGGCGTCCACCATCGAGATGCTCGCGAGGCTGCCGTAGAGCGTGTTGTACACGTCGTGGAGGTTCAGGTCGACGAGCTCGGTCCCGGCGACGGCATTGAGCCCGGGCGGCGCAGGTGGCGTCAGGAGCGCGAGGCCGTACGGTCGGTTCCCCCCGTTGTCCGGGAAGCCGAGGTACAGGCGGCCGCCGGCCGCCGCGACCGCGGAGAACCCGCGGGTGTTCGCGCCGAGCGACGCCGACAGGTCGACGAACGAGAACGCGAGCGGCGACGTCGTGCCCTGGCTCATGTACACGTAGTCGAGATCGCCGCCGCTCCTCGCGCCGCCGAGGACGAGCCACTCGTCGCCCGCGAACGTCACCGAGGTCATGAACCCGCGCCCGTTCTCGTCGTCAGGGCCGCACCGGTTCACCGCGCTGTTGGGGGTGCAGCCGGTGAAGCCGATGGACGGGTAGGTGCCCGGGAGCGGCGCGTCCCACGCCGAGTTGCTGCTCTGGTTCGCCGTCGTGTCTCGCGCGATGGAGAGCGCCAACGCCCGGGTCGCCGTGCCGTCCGGATCCATGCCGACGAGCCCGGTGCCCGTGCGATTCGGGCCCACGATCACGCCCCCTCCGTAGCCCGCCACGAACGCGAAGGGGCTCCCGTCCTGGAGGGGATCGTCCGCGATGACCCCGACGGACGGCGGAGGCCGGACGATCACGCTCGTGGAGGTCGTCGCGAGGACCGGGTCACCGGTGCGCGGGTCGGTGCCGGTGATCGAGACGGCGAGGGTGAGCGCGCCGGCCCGGCTCGCCGCGTAGAGCAGGACGAAGTCCTGCAGCGCGCCCGGGAGGAGGTCCTGCGCCGCGACGCTCGCCGCGACCGGGTCCGCGGCGCCGGCGCCGCTCGCGGACACGGCGGGAACGACCCCCTCGACGATCCAGGTGCCGGTGTTCTCGGCCCGGACGGTGAGCTGGAGCTGTTCACCGATCGTGACCTCCGGCGGGGCCACCAGCGACACGGCGAGCGAGGGAGGCGCCCCGTCCACGGCGAGGTAGGCGTGCGGGAGGATCCCCGTCCCGCTCGGACCCTCGACGGCGAGGTCGTACCAGCCCGCCGCGAGCCCCGCGGGCACGCGCGCACCGAGCCGTCGAGGGCTCGACCAGGCGACGTCGAGGAGCTCCGCGGGGCCGAGCCATGCCCGGAACCCCGCGTCGACCGTGCTCCCGCCGCCGTCGGCGCGCTGCACGGCGCGGACGTGGAAGTCCTCTCCCGCGATCTCGATGCTCGTCTCGATCGTCGCGAAGCCGTGCGCGGGGGCGACCGCGGTCGGATGCGGCGGTGGCAGCTCGCGGCTCGCGCACGCCGCGAGCAGGGACGCGACCAGGAGCGCAGCCGTCTCAGTACGCGGCATAGCGGCACCCGAGCGAGACGGTGAGGACGGTCAGGGAACCTCGGAGGGCATCGAGCCGCGGGTCTCCCTGCCAGGCGAGGCCCGCCTCCGCGAACGGAGTCGCGCGGCCGGCGCGGAGCCCCCACCCGATCGCGGCCCGGAGTCCCGGGACGACGGCCGACTCCGACCGCGCCTCGACGCTCCCGACGGAGACGTTCGACTCGACGAGCGCGACTCCGGCGCCGGCTGCCGCCCATGCGAGCTGTCGCGCTCCGGTCGGCTGCTCGATCCGCGCCGAGGCGATCAGCGGGACGTACCGGACCCGTCCGCGGACCCCGACGGCTTGCGCGCCGACCTGGACGTCGTCCGTCCGATTCCGGACGAACGCACCCGCCTCGATCAGCAGCGCGAGGCGACCGTCGAGGACCGCGGCGCGATAGCCGCCCTCCAGGGCGAGCATCGGAGACCACACGCCCCCTCGCGCCCCCGCGACGCCCGCCTTCGGCGCGAGGGACCAGCGCCGCTCCCGCGGACCCCCGCTCCCGGGCGGCGGCGTCACCTCGATGGCGAGCTGCCGCTCGAGACCCGACGCCCGCGCCGTCACGAGGGCCGTGCCGGCCCTCGTCGCCTGACGCACGCTCAGCGACGCCTCCCACGTTCCGCGCTCGTTGCCCGCGGCGCCGACAGCTCACCGCCCGTCGCGCGGAGCGACGGCGCGGCGTCGACCGCGTTCCCGGCGGCGTCCGTCACGCGCACCCGGACGACGAGCGGCTCGCGGTCGCCCGCCACGACCCGGCGCCGCTCGGCCTCGAGCGAGACCCGCGCAGCGGAGCCCGCGACCCGGTCGAGCGCCGCCGCCGCGGTGAAGCCGGGCTCGTCGGCCAGGTGGACACGAACGGTCGCCTTCTCCGCGGCGCCTGGCGGGAGTCGCCACGTGCCCGCGTACTCACCCGGCGCGATCTCCACGACCGCCGCGACGTCGCCGCGGTCCACCTCGGCCCGGATCGGCGCACCGGCCCGCGGCGCCCCCGCCGCGGTCACCGCGAAGACGCGGAACGGGACCGCCTGCTCGACGTCCGCCGGGGCCTCTCCGCGGCCGAGCGCCACGTGCACGTGCAGCGTCGGCGGGACGTTGAGCTCCAACCGTTCCCCGCCGTGGTAGGCGTACGCGACGCCGGCCGGGACGATGACCGGGACCCTCGCGTTCCCCGCGTCGTCCGCCCGGACCGGACCGAACGACGTCTCCCCGATCGTCACCCGGATCGCAGCACCCGGCGCGGAGCGGGCGGTGGCCACCCCGCGGCCGGACAGCGGGATGCTGGTCCAGCCCCAGCGGTCGCCCGAGGTCGCCGCGACGATCGCGACCTGCGGGTGGGCCGCGGAGGGCGGCGCGTAGTCGGCGGAGAACCGGCCGCCTCCCAGCGACCGGACGTTCTCGATCCTCCCGGCGCTCGTCGTCAGCGTCGGCGGGGTCTCCGAGCCCGCGTCGATCAGCAGCGCGGCGGTCTGCGCCGTGCCGGCGACGAGCGACGGGGGATCGGCGCGGATCCCGAGGGGCGCGTCGCACGCCGCCGACCTCGGCCACAGCGCCGCGAGGGCGAGGGCGCCGGCGAGGACCCAGCTACTCGGGCTTCGCGACGGGCGCATCCTGCCCCCAGCGGACGGCGAAGTCCGAGACGTTGTGCTCCCGTTCGCATGGCACGCGCCGCTCGACGACGCGGCCGACCACGTCGCGCGTGACGACCCTCGCTCGGTCCCTCGCCTCGGTGCGCGGCACGCGCACGGTGAACCTGCCCCGCGGTCCCGGTTCGACGAGCTTCCCCTCGACGCGAACCTCGGCCCCGGGCTCGACGACGCCCTCGACGAGGCACGACCCGCCCGCATCCCGCGCGGTCCTGGCGATCCTGAGGAGGAGCGCGACCGGGACCTGGGTCGGGATCGCCGGACCGTGGCCCTGGAACGAGACCGACTGCTGACCCGCCGCGACGTCGACGGCCTCTCCCGCGGAGCGGAGCCGGACGACTCCCGCCTGCGTGGCCACCGCGAGCGCCGCGCCGCTCGCGAGGACGCTGAACCGCGCGGTTCCGGCGCGAGCGACGGCGTCCCCGCCCTCGCTCTCGACGACGAGCACGCGCGCGCCGTCGGCCTGGTGGTCGACGGAGAGGCGCCCGCGCGTGAGCTGCAGGCGCTGGACGGTCGCGGTGATCTCGCGGACGGTGAGCTCCGTCGCGTCGGACACGACGATCCGGGTCGTCGCGCCGATGGCGAGGGTCGCGCCGGCGCCCGCGGCGGCGCGGATGCTGTCGTCCGCGAGGAGCTGCTGGCCGCTCGTGACCCGCTCCCACTCCTGACCGCGCTTCCGCTCGACCTGACCCTCCGCAGCGAGCACCTCGACGGCAGCCGGCGCGGGGGCCACCGCCGCCGGCTGCGGGGCTTCCCCGGCCTCGATCCAGCGCCGGAACCCGGTCCAGCCCAGGACGACCGCGATGACGAGCGACGCCACGACCGCGGCAGCGAGCGCGGCCTGGCGCAGCGTGGCGCGGTCCGGGCGAGGCCGCTCCTGGGCCGCGGGCGCGTCCGGCGACGCGGCGAGATCCACGACGAACTCGGTCTTCGACCACGGGCGGCGCGCTGGATCGCCGGGCGACGCCAGCCGGAGCTCCCCTCCCGCCTGCCGAAGCATGCGGCGGCTGAGCGCGAGGCCGAGGCCGCTCCCGCGCCCCTGCGGTTTCGTGGTGAACCCCGCGCGGAACAGGTTGCTGCGTCGCTCGGGAGCGATCCCCGAGCCCTCGTCGGCGACGCGGAGCTGCGCGCGCGGGACGACGTCCGCGGAGCGCACCGCGCGCACCTCGATGCGGCCCGGGCCGCCCGCGTCCACCACCGCGTCGATCGCGTTCGCGACGAGGTTGGTGAGGGCGTGGAGGAGCGCCTGCGGGCTGCCGTGGGCCTGCGGCACGTCGGGCTCGACGGCCACCTCGATCCGCACGCGCGCGGGATCGATCCGGTGCCGCAGCCCCCCCACGGCGCGCCGCACGATCGGCTCGACGACGAACGAGCCATCCCGCGTGCGGTCGGCGGACATCAGCCGCTCGTAGGTCTGGAGCACCTCCCGCGCGCGAGAGAGCTGGCTCGTCGCGATCTTCCAGCCGTCGAGCTCCGTGACGGAGGCCCCGAGCTCGCGTTCCACGAGGCGAAGGCCTGCGTCGACCCCGGTGAGCGGCTGATTCAGCTCGTGCGCGAGCCCCGCCGTGACGGCTTCCCGCTCGGACCTCGAGTCCCGCTTGCCGCTCCGGTCGCGCGTCGCGGTCGTCCATGAGGCTACTCACGAGAGGTGTACCTGCGCGGCGACCGCCGGCAGGAGGACGGTGAACGTGCTGCCGCTCCCCTCCTTGCTGTCGACGCTGCAGCTTCCCGTGGTGCGCCTCGACGATGCAGTTGGCCAGGGTGAGGCCGAGGCCGACGCCTCCGCCCCGCTCCTTGCGCGTGAAGAACGGGTCGAAGATGCGCTCTCGCATGGCCTCCGGGATCCCTCGCCCCGTGTCGCACACCGAGAGCCTCAGCACGCCGTCCTCGACCGCGCCGACGGTCACCCGGATCGCCCCCCCCTCGGGAGTCGCCGCGATCGCGTTGCTGATGAGGTGCCCCACCAGCTGTTGCACCTGCGCCGGGTCGCCCTGCACCGGCGCGATCCCGTCCTCGAGCTCCGCCTGCAGCGAGATGCCGGCCCGGTCCGCGTCCTGCGCGTGCGCCTCGACCACCGCGCGGACTGCGGTCGCGAGGGAGAACTGGACCCCCGCGTCGAGGCGCTGGTGCTCGGCCAGCTGTCGCAGGTCGTCCACGATCCGCGTCACGCGCTTCGCCTGGTCGAGGGCGGTGCCGAGCAGCTGGCCGTCGCGGGAGTCCGGGCCGACGTTCTTCCGGGCGACGGACACCAGCCCGACGATCGCGGTCATGGGGTTGTTGATCTCGTGGGCGACGCCGGCGCCCAGCGAGCCGAGCGCGGCGAGCCTCCGCGAGCGGGCGACCTGGTCCTGCGCCTGGCGCAGCTCCGCCGTCTTCTGGTCGACCCGCCGGCTCAGCTCGTCCGCCCACACGCGAATCTCGGCGTCCCGGCGGCTCACCTCGTGGGCCATCTGGTTGAACGCGAACGCGAGCTCGCCGAGCTCGTCGCGCCGCTCGACGGCGACCTCCGCGTCGTACCGGCCCGCGGTCGACCGCGCGCGCCGCAGCCGAGAGCCGGGCGACCGGAATCGACACGCCGCGGGCGAGCGCGATCCCGAACGCGACGGCGATGGCGAGCGCCGCCGCCGCCCAGAACAGCGTGTAGGCCCGGGCGCGGCTCGCGGCCCGGAGCGCGACCGCCTCCGGCCGCGCCAGGACGACGCCCCACCCGAGCGTCCCCACCGGCGCGAACGCTGCGAGCCACGCGCGTCCATCGGCGCGCTCGACCGTGCGGATCTCCGGCGAGAGCGATGAGGTTCCGCGCTCCACGAGCTGCCGCTCCTGGGCCGAGAGCGCCCGCCCGTCGCCACCGCGGGCGATCACGTTCCCGTGGGCGTCGACGAGCAGCGCGCTCCCGTCCGCGCCGGCGATCTCCCGTAGCCTCGCCCCGACCATCGCGAGGGAGAGCTCGGCGGCGAGCACCCGCGCCGGGCGGCCGGGAATGCGGACGCCGACCGCGACGCGCGCGACGCCCGTGCGCTCGCTGACGTACGGCGGCCCGATCGCCACGTCGGACGCGAGCACCGTCGCGAGCGGTACGCTCCGGGCGAACGCGTCCAGCTCGGCGGGCCCGATCGGCTCTCGGGGTGCGGCATCGGGGTGCGGGCTCGCCTCGAACACCGGCGGAGCGAGCGCCTCGCCCCGCTCGGAGAGGAGCACGAGGACGTTCAGCCAGGGGAGCTGACGAAACGGGATCCCGAGCGCGTCGGCTGTGTCATCTCGGGAGAGGCCCGCGAGGGGGAGGTAGCGCGCGGACGTCTCGAGGTGCTCGACGCCGTTCAGGACGAACGCCTCGAACTGGCGAGCGAGCTCGGCGGCCGCCTGGGCCTGCCCCGCGCTGACGGTCCCGATGAGCTCCTGCCGGTTGACCTCGTAGGACATGAGCCCGAGCAGCGCCACCGGCGCGACGCCGACGGCGAGCAACGCCAGCAGGATCCGCGTCCGGAAGCTCATCGGGCCCCTCAGCCCTGCGCCTCGCCCGACACGGCGCGCGACGCGTCCACTGCGAGTGCAGCAACGCCGGTGCCGACTGTACGATCTTCGCGCAGGGGCATGAACCCCCCGTGCAGCTCGGGTGGGTGCCGGTGTGCGAGACGTCGCGCGACGTAGGTCGGGGTGCGCCCGGTGCGGCCCCGCTTCACGCGGTCGCGCGCGGGGGGCCGAGCACGCGCCGCAGGTGGCCGAGCAGCGCCTCGTTCGTGAACGGCTTCTGGATGATCTCCGGACCGCTCGCGCCGAGCGTGCCAAGGAGTGTCGCGTCGTCGGTGTGACCGGTCATGAACAGCACCTTCACGCCCGGATGCTCGACCGCGAGCGTCTCCGCGAGCTCCGCCCCGTTCATGGACGGCATGACGACGTCGCTCAGGAGGAGATCGACGCGTCCGCCCCGGGCGCGGACCGCCTCGAGCGCCTCGGTGCCGTTGCGACCGGCGATGACCCGATACCCCGAGCCCGCCAGCACCCTGCTCAGCACGATCCTCAGCGCGTCGTCATCCTCGGCGAGGACGACCGTCTCGCCGACGCCCCTCGGGACCGAAGGCGCCACCGACGGCGGCGCGCGGAGGCTCGCCTCGTCGGCGGCAGGGAGGAGCACGGTGAACGTCGCTCCCGCTCCCGGCCGCGACTCGACCCGGATCGCCCCGCCGCCCTGGCGCACGATGCCGTAGACCGTGGCGAGGCCGAGGCCGGTGCCGCTCCCCTTCGTGGTGAAGAAGGGCTCGAAGACGCGCGCGCGCACCTCCTCGGTCATCCCGCATCCGGCGTCCTTCACCGCGAGCGCGACGAACCGCCCGGCGGCGAGCCCGAGCTCCGGCAGAGGTGCCCCGAGCTCGACGTTCGAGGTGGAGATGGAGAGCGGGCCGCCCTCCGCCATGGCGTCGCGGGCGTTCACCGCCAGGTTGAGGAGCACCTGCGCGAGGTGGTCCGCGTCGGCGACCACCGACCAGAGATCGTCCTGCAGCGTCGTGGTGAGCGTGATCCGGTCGCCGACCGACCGGGAGAGGAGCTTTCCGAGGTCCCGGACGACCTGGTTGAGCGAGAGCAGCTCGGGGCGGAGCAGCTTCTTGCGGGAGAGGGTGAGGAGCTGCCGGGTGACTCCCGCCGCCCGGGTGGCCGCCTCGATGATGCCGTCCGCCGACTCGCGGGCGCGCGTGTCGGCCGCCGGCAGATCCTGCCGGAGCAGCTCCGAGTAGCCGAGGATCACCGCGAGGAGGTTCGAGAAGTCGTGCGCGATTCCCCCGGCGAGCCGGCCGACCGCCTCCATCTTCTGGGCCTGGCGGAGGCTCTGCTCGAGGTCGCGCCGCGCCAGCTCTGCGGCCGCGCGCTCCGAGACGTCGCGGACGGACACGACGAGCCGCGCGCGATCCTGCAGGCGGAGCTCGGCGGCCGAGAGCTCCACCGGGACGCGCGTCCCGTCGGCGCGGCGATGGAACGACGGGAGCGAGCGCGTCCCCGGCTTCGGCGGCGTGGGGTCCTCCTCCACGTCGAGGAGGTCGCGCCACCGGAGCCGCCGGAGCGCGTCGCGGGTGCGGCCGTAGAGCCGCTCCGCCGCGGGGTTCGCGTCCTCGATCGCGTCCATCGTGGCGCCGACGAGGAGCATGGGGTCGCTCGCCGTCTCGAAGACGCCGCGGTGCAGCGCCTCGCTCTCGACGATCTGCGCGAGGAGCTCGCGCTGCCGGCGCTTCAGCCTCACCTTCTCGATGGCGTTCTCGACCCTGAGGTTCAGGGCGTCGTAGTCCGCGATCGGCTTCGTGAGGTAGTCGTACGCGCCGATCTGGATCGCCTCGACCGCGGAGTCGAACGAGGCGTAGCCGGTGATGAGGATCACCTCCACGTCCGGCGTCGCGCGCCGCAGCGCCCTCGCCACGTCGAGCCCGGAGCCATCACCCAGGTTCTTGTCGACGAGCGCCACGTCGATCTCGACGGGGCCCGTGCCGCGCGCGATCGCCTCCTTCGCCGAGCCGGCGAGGACGAGCGTGCGATCGGCGGCCTCGAGGAACCTCCGCATCACGTCGAGGATCACCGGCTCGTCGTCGACGATGAGGATCGTGGCCATCGGGTCCGGGCGAGTCTAACGAAGAGTGGAACGGTCGTCGATTCTGCCGCGGGCCTGCATCGCGCCACCAGGAAGGGCCGCGCGGACTTCTCGGGGCGCGATGTCCGAGATCCGGTGTGCGTGTGTGCCTGGGGCGGCGCGGGACCATGCGATCCTTCGATCGAGCCCGGGTTGACGCTCGAGACGCGCCACGGTACGCGTCGGGGACAGAGGAGATCCCCATGATCGGCTTCTCGCTCACCGACGAGCAGACGGCGCTGCAGGACACGGCGAGGCGCTTCGCGCGCACGGAGATCGCGCCGGTCGCGGCGAAGCTCGACCGGGAAGAGCGCTTCCCGCGGGAGCTCTGCGAGCGGGCGTTCGAGCTCGGCCTCATGAACCTGACCATCCCCGCGGAGCTGGGCGGGCCGGGCCTCTCGCACGTCGAGCAGGTGCTCGTCGCCGAGGAGATCGCCGCGGGCTGCGTGGCGGTGGCGACGACCTTCGTGGCGAACGACCTCGCCCTCCTGCCCATCGTGCTCTCGGGGACGCCGGAGCAGCGGGAGCGGCTCGTGCAGCCTTTCACCGAGCGGCTGCGCTTCGCCGCCTTCTGCCTCACCGAGCCGGGGGCCGGCTCGGACGCGGGCGGGATCGCCACCCGGGCGCGCCGCGAGGGCGACGAGTACGTCCTCGAGGGCACGAAGTGCTTCATCACCAACGGCGGGGTCGCCGACCAGCTCACGGTGTTCGCCACGCTCGATCCGAAGCTCGGGCGGCGCGGCGTCTCCTGCTTCGTCGTGGAGGGCCGCCCGCCCGGGCTCACCGTGGCGAAGCGGGAGGAGAAGATGGGCGCGCGGGCCTCGGAGACCGTCATGCTGCACCTCGACGGCGTTCGGGTCCCGGCCCGCAACCGGGTGGGGGCGGAGGGGGAGGGCTTCGCCATCGCCATGGCGACGCTCGACAACTCCCGCCCCATCACCGCCATCTTCGCGGTGGGCATCGCGCGCGCGGCCCTGGAGCACGCCCTGGCCTACGCGCGCGAGCGGCACCAGTTCGGACGCCCCATCGCCGAGCTGCAGGCCATCCAGTTCATGCTCGCGGACATGGCGAGCGACGTCGAGGCGGCGCGGCTCCTCACCTGGAAGGCAGCGTGGCTGCTCGACGAGGGCCAGCGGAACACGCTCGTGTCCTCGCACGCGAAGCGGTTCGCCGCGGACATGGCCATGAAGGTCACCACCGACGCGGTGCAGATCTTCGGCGGCTACGGGTACACGCGGGACTACCCGGTCGAGAAGCTCATGCGCGACGCGAAGCTCATCCAGATCTACGAGGGGACGAGCCAGGTGCAGCGGGTCGTCATCGCCCGGGAGCTGCTCCGCGGCTGACGGCCCGGCGCCGCGCTCGGGACGGGGCTTGACCGTTGGCCCCGGAAAAAGCGGTAATGGCATACCGGAATGTCGGCTTCCCCCCGAGCGGCCCGTCGCGCCGCGAACCAGGAGGTCCCCTTCGTGCGCGTCGCAACGTTGGCCCTCACCCTCAGCTCCCTCCTCGTCCCCGCCGTCCCCTTCGCCGCGGAGCCCATCGTCCTCGGCGTCCCCACCGCCCTCGGCGCCCTCGAGGGTCAGGACTCGCTCCGCGCCGCCCAGCTCGCCGTGAAGGAGATCAACGACGCGGGCGGCGTCCAGGTCGGCAAGGAGAAGCGCAAGCTCGAGATCGTCTCCATCGACACGCGCGAGGCGGAGGCCGGCGTGCCGGTGAACGACGCCCTCGCCGCCATGGAGAAGCTCATCAGCGAGAAGAAGCCAGCCGCCATCGTGGTCGGCGCCTTCCGCTCCGAGGTGCTCGTCTCGGCGATGGACATGATCGCCAAGGTGAAGATCCCCTACCTCTGCACCATCGGCATGTCGCCCGTGTTCGACCAGAAGGTCGCGGGCGACTACGACAAGTACAAGTACAACTTCCGCCTGGGGCTCTCGGCGCCTTACCTCGTCGGCACCTCGGCAAGTCGATGGACTTCGTGAAGCGGAAGCACGGCTTCGACAAGGTCTACTTCGTCCACCAGGACGTGGCCTGGGCGAAGGGCACGGTGGCCGGGGTGACCAAGGTGACGACCGGCGCCGGCTGGACGGTGGTCGGCACCGACGCGTACCCCACCGGCTCGCGCGACTTCTCCTCGAGCATCACCAAGGCGAAGGCCGGCGGCGCCCAGGTGGTCATGGCCATCTTCGACATGCCGGAGGCGGGCGTGCTCGTGAAGCAGGCCCGCTCCATGAAGCTCCAGGCCCTCGTCGCCGGCTTCATCAGCCCGGCCTCTCCGGCCACCGCGTGGACCACGTTCAAGGGCGACATCGACGGCCTCGTGAACTTCAACTTCGAGCCCGGATCCATCCCGCTCAAGACCCCGCGCTCCCAGGCCTTCGCCACCGCCTACGCGAAGCTCTACGGCGAGGAGCTCCGCAACAAGATGGCCGGCCACGGGCCCGGCCCCTCCTACGACGCCGTCTACGTGCTCGCGGCGGCCATCACCCGGGCCGGCTCCACCGACGCCGACGCCCTGGTGGCGCAGCTCGAGAAGACCGATACGGACGGGGTCATCGGGAAGATCACCTTCAACAAGAGCCACCAGGTGCCCTACGGTGAGGACCCGACCCAGACGGCGACGAGCCTCGCCTTCCAGTGGCGGGGCGGCAAGCGGGTGGTGGTCTTTCCCGAGAGCGTGGCCGACTCGCACATCGAGCTTCCGGCCAAGTAGGCCGAGGGCGCGCGCCCGCCGCCGCTCCATGGATGGCCTCCTCGCGAGCACGGTGGTGTTCGGGGTCATAAGCGCGGCCACGCTGCTCCTCACCGCGCTCGGCTTCAGCCTCACCTTCGGCCTGTCCGGCGTCGCGAACTTCGCGCACGGAGGGCTGTACCTCCTCTCCGGCTTCACCGCCTGGATGCTGATGCGCGCCGGGCTCCCCTTCCTGGTGGCGGCGCCGCTCACCGTCGTGCTGGTGGGCCTGCTCGGCGCGCTGCTCTACCGCGTGGTGGTGATGCCGGTGCGGGGGATCGTCCTCGCCGAGGTGATCAGCACCTTCGCGGTGGGCGTCGCCATCATCGAGTTCTTCCGCTGGAAGGGGTTCACCACCTACGACTACGCGCTGCCGGAGCTCGTGGAGGGCTCGGTCGAGCTCCTCGGCGTCACCGTGGACTGGCAGCGGCTCCTCATCGTGGGCATCGCGGTGGTCCTGACCGTCGCGCTGTGGGCCTTCACCCACTGGACCAAGATCGGCCTGGCGCTGCGCGGCATGTCGCAGGACGAGTACACCGCGCTCTCGGTGGGGATCGAGTCGGACTGGGCGGCCATGCTCTCGCTCGCGCTCGGCGCCGCGCTCGCGGCAGTGGCGGCGGTGGTGCTCCTCCCGCTCGGGATCATCTCCATCAACTCCGGGTACGACGCGCTGCTCGTGGCCCTCGCCGTCACGGTGCTCGGCGGGCTGGAGAGCACCGCCGGGATGATCGTCGGCAGCCTCGTCCTGGGGTTCGCCGTGACGTTCACCGGCAACTACGTCGGCCCGCGCTGGGGCGAGGTGGTCTACCTCGGCGCCCTCGTGGTCGTGCTCGCCTTCAGGCCCTCCGGCCTGCTCGGCGCGTCGAAGGAGCTGGAGGAGCGTGTCTAGGACGCCGCCGGGCCTCCGCCGGGAACGCCTGGACCGCGGCATCGCGGTCCGGGCGCGGGACGTCTTCGCGCTCGCCTCGAGGCGCGACCTCGCCTGGCTCGTCCTCCCCCGGCTGCTGCCGGTCGCGGCGCTGCTCGCCTTCCCGCTCGTGGCGAGCGGGGTCTCCGGCTACCTCCAGACGGTGGTGCTGAACACGCTCGTCATCTCCCTCCTCGCGCTGTCCTGGGATCTCCTCGCCTCGGCGGGGCTCGTCTCCCTCGGGCAGGCCTTCTTCTTCGGGCTGGGGGGCTACGCGGCGGGCTTCCTCGACGCGCGGCTCGGGCTCCCGCTGGTGCTGAGCATTCCCCTCGCCACGCTCGCGGGCGCGCTGCTCTCCACCGCGGTGCTCTACCCGCTGCTCCGGCTCCGCGGCATCTACTTCGGGATGATCACCTTCGCGCTGCCGCTCCTCCTCATGCGCGTCGTGGAGACCACCGGCCTCCTCGGCGGCACCGAGGGGCTCTCCGGCCTCACCCCGTTCCCGAACCGCACCGTCGAGCTCGCCCTGGTGACGGTGGCGGCCCTCGTCACCGTCGTCGCGTTCCGCCGGCTCGGCACGAGCGACTACGGCCTCCTCTTCCAGGCCATCCGCGACAACGACCGGGCGGTCATCGCCGCCGGGTTCGACCTCCAGCGCCGCAGGGCCCAGGTGGTGTTCATCGCCGCGCTGCCCGCCGCGTTCGCCGGGGCGTTCGTCACCCACCGCTACCAGTTCGTGGGCATGCCGGCGTTCGCCCTCGACTACTCCACGCTGCCCCTCACCGGCGCCGTCATCGGCGGGCCGGGGAGCTTCATCGGGGCGATGGTGGGGAGCTTCGTCCTCGTGCCGCTCTCGGAGGCGCTCCGCGAGTTCGGCTCGCTGCGGGTGGTGGTCTACTCCGCGATGCTGCTCGTCTTCACCATCGGCTTGCCCGAGGGGCTCTTCCGCTTCGTCGCGCGCAAGTGGAGCCAGTTCGAGCGGCTCGTGCCCATCGAGGAGGCGAGCCGTGAGCGCTGAGCCCATCCTGCGCGTGGAGCGGATCACCAAGGCGTTCGGGCGGACGCTCGCGGTGTGCGGGGTCTCCTTCGAGCTCCGGCCCGGGCAGGCCGTCGGCGTCATCGGCCCGAACGGCTCCGGGAAGAGCACGCTCATCAACCTCCTCACCGGCTTCGTCCGCCCCACCTCCGGCCGCGTGTTCTTCAAGGGCGAGGACGTCACCGCGGTGCCCCCGCACCGCCGCGTGAACCTGGGGATGGCCCGAAGCTTCCAGATGGCGCGCCCGTTCTACGGGCTCCCCGTCTTCAAGAACGTCGTCATCCCCCTCTCCTCCGCGCGCGCCCGCAGCCACCTCGGCCAGGAGTACGGCGACCGCGACGAGGCGGCCATCCACCTCCTCGAGGACGTCGGGTTCGAGCGCGACTCGGCCATCCCCACCAAGCGGGCCGGAGAGCTGCCCCACGGGTACCTGAAGCGCCTCGAGCTCGCGCGCGTGCTGGCGCTCGACCCGGACCTCGTCATCCTCGACGAGCTGTTCAGCGGGATGAGCATGTCGGAGATCGCCGGGGTGCTGCCGCTCCTCGAGCGGATCAAGGCGGCAGGGAAGACCCTGCTGATGGTGGAGCACCGGCTGCGCGAGCTGTTCCGGGTGGTGGACTCGGTGCTGATGCTCCAGTTCGGCGAGAAGATCGCCGAGGGGCCCCCGGCCGAGGTCATGGCGCGCCCGGACGTGGTGGAGGCGTACCTGGGCGCGGAGGTGGTGACGTAGATGCTCGAGGTCCGCGACCTGCTCGTGTTCTACGAGAACGCGCTCGCCGTGAACGACCTCTCCCTCGAGGTCGGGGAGGGCGAGGTGGTGGGCGTCTTCGGCTCGAACAGCGCGGGCAAGACGACGCTCCTCAACACCATCGCCGGCCTCACCCTGCACCTGCGCCAGCGCGAGGCGCGCCGGGGCGGGATGCGCATCACGCTCGGCGGGAGCGTCCTCTACCGCGGCGAGCCCATCGACGCGCTCTCCCCGCGACAGCGGGTGGAGCGCGGGATCGTCCTCTGCCGCGAGCGCCACCCGGTGTTCAAGGACAACACCGTGGAGGAGTGCCTGCGGCTCGGGGGCCATCTCCGCTCCGCGAAGGAGGCGCGCCAGGGCGTGACGAGCGCCTTCGAGCTCTTCCCCCCGCTCGCCGCCATCCGCCGCCGCAAGGCCGGCATGCTCTCCGGGGGCGAGAAGGAGATGCTCGCCATCGGGATGGCGCTCGCGGCGCGCCCCAGCCTGCTCCTCCTCGACGAGCCGCTCCTCGGCCTCTCGCCCCTCCTCCAGGGCGAGCTGGTCCGCGCCGCCCGCGCGATCGCGAAGCGCGGCGTCACCGTGCTCGTGGCCGAGCAGTACGCCCGCCCGGTCATGCCGATCATCGACCGCGGCTACGTCATCGAGAACGGCTCGCTCGTGATCAGCGGCACCGGCGCGGAGCTGATGAACGACCCCGAGGTGCGGTCGGCGTACTTCGGCGTGTGAGGAGCTCGCATGACCACGCCGCAGCCCGCCTCCATCGCCGACGAGTTCCGCGCCACCGCGGCGCGCGCGCCGGACAAGACCTCGATCGTCTTCCTCGGCGAGCGCTACTCGCTCCGCCGCGTCGACGCCCTCTCGGACGCGCTCGCCGGCGCGCTCCACGCCCGCGGCGTCGCGCCCGGGAGTCGCGTGATCATCTACCTGCCCCACACGCCGCAGTGGGTCGTCTCCTGGCTCGCCCTCCAGAAGCTCGGCGCGGTGGCGGTGCCGGTGACGCCGTTCTACGGCGCCGAGGACCTCCGCTACCTCGCGCAGGACTCGGGCGCCGAGACCGCGATCTGCGCCGACACCAACTTCGGACACCTGGACCGCGTGCGCGCGCAGACGCCGCTGCGGCGCGTGGTCGTGACCCGGCTCGCGGACCTCCTCCCCACCTGGAAGAGGATCGCCGGCCACGTGCTCGACCGGCTCCCGAAGGGAAAGGTCCGCGCCGGCGAGGACGTCCTCCGGTTCGCGGACCTCCTCGCGGAGGGCGCCCCCGCGCCGGCCCCGCCCCGGGGCGGCGAGGCGGTGGCGCAGATGCTCTACACCGGCGGCACCACCGGGTTCCCCAAGGGCGTGCCCATGTCCCACGCCCTCCTGCTCGACGCCTTCGCCGAGCAGCGGCGCAAGAGCCTCCCGGCCGTGCCTCGGGGGGAGGAGGTGGTGCTGCAGGGCGCGCCGCTCCACCACATCCTCGGGCAGGTGGTGGGGCTCGCGGGGGTGGTGGCCGGGGAGACCCTCGTCCTGCTCCCCCGCATGAACCTCGACGCGGTGTTCGACCACGTCGCGCGCTACCGGGCGACGACCATCCTCGGGACGCCGACCTTCTACCGCATGATGCTCGAGCACGAGCGCGTCGAGCACTACGACCTCACCAGCCTGCGCTTCTCCTTCAGCGGCGGCGACGCGCTCGCGCAGGAGACGGCGCGGCGCTGGCGGGAGCGCACCGGCCATCCGCTGTTCCAGGGCTACGGCGCGACGGAGACCGCCGGCGGCGTGGCGCTGTGCGACGCCGGCGCCGAGGGGCCCGCCGGAACGGTGGGCCGCGCCTGCGCCCACCAGTCGCTCCTGCTCGTCGACCCCGCCACGCTCGAGCCGGTGCCCGAGGGGGAGGCGGGGGAGCTGCTCGTGTCGTCCCGCCACATGGTGCGGGCCTACTGGAACAAGCCCGAGGAGACGGCGCGCTGCTTCGTCACCGTGGGTGACCAGCTCTGGTACCGCACCGGCGACGTGCTGCGCCGGGACGCGGACGGCTGGCTCTTCTTCCACGATCGCTCGGTCGACGTCATCAAGCACAAGGGGTACCGGGTGGCGGCGTCCAAGGTGGACAACGCGCTGCACGAGCACCCGGCGGTGATCGCCGCCTGCACCATCGGCGTCCCCGACGACGCGGTGGGCGAGCGCATCAAGTCGTACGTGGTGGTGAGGAACGACGTGAAGGGGGTGCACGCCCAGGAGCTCGTGCGCTTCTGCAGGGAGCGGCTCGCGCCCTACGAGGTGCCCCAGTACGTCGAGTTCAGGGACATGCTGCCGAAGTCGAAGGCGGGGAAGATCCTGCGCCGGGAGCTGCGCGACGAGGAGCGGCGCAAGCGCGGGCAGGGCGACCCCTGAGCCAGGATCGCTGCGCGCGAGTCGCGGGCGGCTACGCGCGGGGCGACGGCGACTCCTGCTCCAGGATCCGGTCGACGATCGCGCGGACATGGAGCTGCGTCGTGTCGAGGAACGGAATCGCCGCGTCGGCGCCGCGAAGCAGGAGCGGCAGCTCCGTCCCGGCGAGGACCACGGCATCGACGCTCTCCCGCTGTCTCATCCGGCCCACGATCCGGACCAGCTCCGCCCTCGTCTCGGGCAGGAACACGCCCTTGACGAGCTCGTCCATGTACCGCTCGTGGATGTACGCGAGCTCGTCCGGTGATGGCGGCACGAGCGCGATCCCGGCGCGCGAGAAGACGTCCGGATAGAAGCGCCCCTCCATCGTGAAGCGAGTACCGAAGAGGGCAAGGCGCCGGAACCCGAGAGCCTTCGCTGCCTCGCACGCGGCGTCCACGATGCTGACGAGGGGGATCGGCGAGCGGCGACGCAGCTCCTCGAAGACGACGTGCGGCGTGTTCGAGGCCAGCGCGGCGAAGTCCGCGCCCGCACGCGCGAGCCGCTCGATCTCGACGGCGAGGTACTCCGCGAGCGCGCGGAGATCCGTCGCGACGAGATGCAACATGCGCTGCAGGTCGATGCTGTCGATGAGGAGGGGCGGATAGCTCCCGTCCGCCGGTGCGCTCGCGGTATCCGGTGATGATCGATCGGTAGTAATCGACCGTCGACTCGGGAGCGATCCCGCCGATGATCCCTGCGGTCTTCATGTGGAGCTCGTTCCCCCTCTCCCCAGCCCTTCGCCCGGCTCGCGGCTTCACTGGAACAGCGCCGCCACCGCGGGCCTCGCCGCCTCGACGAGCGCGAGGTCGCCCGTCGCCTGCGCGTGCCGCGACGCGACGAGCGTGCCGGCGGCGGTGTCGACGAGCCGCAGGACGAGGAAGCGCGCGTCCCCGATCGCGGAGACCTCGCCGGTGACGACGAGGTCTGCGCCGGCGGCGCGGGCGGTCTCGAGGTCGGACGCGTTCACGCTCTCGCGGGTCATGACGGTCATCCCCGACGTTCGCCCGGCCTCGGCGGCCGCGGCGCGCGCCTGGTCGGCGAGGACTGCAAGCACCTGTGGTGGCACCGCACCTCGGAAGTCGAGGACCGCGAGCCGCCGCTTGCCGGGAGGTGGAGCCGCCGGCTCCGCCCGGCCCGGCCCGCGATCCGCCGCCGGTGCTGCAGGCTGGGCCTCGTTCGGCGATCGCCCGGGCCCGGCCACCCCCGCGAGCGCCGCGATCGCGTCGGACCGCTCGAGCCGCTGGCGCACCGCCCTGCCGAGCTCGGCGAGCTCCTCCGCCCCCCACGCGGCGCCGTTCACCTCCCATCGATCGAGCTGCTTCCCGTTCGCATCCACGGCGACCGTGAAGTCGGGGCCGCGGAGCGGAGGGGTCACGGTGACCCGCACGTTCGAGCGCATGCTCTGCACTCGCTTCGTGCGGAAGCCGGCCTGCGCCAGCGCCGCGGCCACCGCGTCGGCCGCCTTCTCGGCCTTCTCGATCCAGGTCGGGTTGACTTGCGGGTCCGCCTCGACGACGACGAGCACGAGGAGCTTCGCCGCCGCGTCGCTGCCGAGGAATGGCGCGCCGTCGGGCGCCGGCGCCGTGTAGGGCGTCCCTGTCGTGCGGCACGCGGCTGCGGAGAGCAGCACCGCAGCAGCGACGAGGACACGCAGACGAGCGGTCATGGACGCTCAGCCTATACCGTGCCGCAGGCCTGCGGAACGGCTGGCGCGGGCAGCGCTGTCAGCCGCCGCCTCCGCCGTCGAACGCAGCGGGATCCAGCTTGGTCGTCGCGCTCCGGGGCTGCGCCTCCGCGACGTTCGCGCCCTCACGCGCCGGCCCCGCGTCGCCGCCCGTGCGACGTGACGGCGTCGCGCGCGAGGCGGCGCGCGATCTCCCGCACGCGGGGCCGCTGCGCGCCCGGAGGGGGCCTCGGCCGCGAGGGCTCGCCGGAGAGCGCCCGCTCGAGCTGCGCGTCCGCGCCGTACAGGTCCGGCCAGAACCGGAGCGTTCCGTCCTCGTCCGCCGTGGCGGTCGCGTACGCGAGCAGCACCGTCGCCGGCGTCGCGAGCGAGACGAGCAGCGGCTCCGCGCGCGTCATCGCGGCCTCGATGCGCGCGCGGTCGAAGCCGGGCTGCCCCGCGAGCAGGAAGGCCGCGAGCGCGGCGGGCTCCGCCAGGCGGACGCAGCCGTGCGACAGCGCCCGATCGTTGCGGTTGAAGAGCCTCGGCCTCGCGGTGCCGTGCAGGTACACGTCGCTCGGGTTGGGCATCACGACCTTCAACGGACCGAGGGAGTTGCGCGGGCCGGGGCGCTGCCGCAGGCGCGCCTCGCCCTTGCGGACGAGCGCGAGCGTGCGGCGGCCGACGGGGAGCCGCGCGCCGTTGACCTCGACGAAGAAGCCGTCTCCCTCGGCGAGGTCCAGTCGGCGGGCGAGCAGCCGCGCCAGCTCTCCCGCGGCGACCTTCTCCGGCACGTCCCAGTACGGGCTGAACATGATCGCCTCGACGCGCGCGACGAGGACGGGCGTGCGCCAATCCTCCGCCGTCGCGCCGACGATGACGTGCATGGCGAGGGTCTCGCCGGGCGGCACCGCCTCGGCCGCCTCGAGCCGCTGCGCCGGTACGTTCACCACGATCCAGCGCGGCCCGAGATCGCGCGGCATCCAGCGCCAGCGCTCGAGCGCGAGCTCCACCTGCGCGACGCGCCGAGCGAGGGGGACGTTCAGCGCCTCCACCGTCCGCCGGTTCACCACGCCGTCTTCGGGAAGGGCGTGCCTCGCCTGGAACCTGCGCAGCGCGTCGGCGAGGACGGGCGAGAGGACCTTCGACGAGGCCGCCGCACGCTGCCCCTCGTCGAGATCGCCGAGCGCGGCGAGGCGCGCTGCGAGGCGCGGCGCGGCCGCGTACCGCTGGCCCGGCGCGCAGGGGCCGCGCGGGGACCGGCAGCGGTGGCTCCCCGCGCCGGCGCTCGGCGAGCGCGCGCAGCCGCGGCAGCGCGTGCACGAGCCGGTCGTACGCCGGGAGGCGCGGGGCGAGGCTTTCGAGGAGCGCGGCGGGATCGGCGGCGGTCGCGAGCGCGTCCACGAACCTGTTGGCATCGAACGGCGCGACGGGAAGGGCGTACCCGAGCGCCTTCGGTCTCACGCGGCCGTAGCCGGAGGGCGCGCGCGAACCGGAGCGCGGCGGCGCGCAGGTCGGTCTCGAGCCGATCCGCTTCCTCGGGCGTCGCGCGACCGCCCTCGAGCGCCCGGAACCGATCCGCCCAGGCGCCGCCCCCGTACTCCGCCGGATCGAGCCCCGCGTCCGCCGCCCCTGCGAGCGCCGTCCGCGACGAGCCGCGCCTGCCGGGTCAACGCGCCGTCCCGCACGAACCGGGCCGCCACCGGGTCCGCGGGCGCGGCGGCGGTCGCCGGCGGCGACGTGTCGAGCGAGAAGAGGACCTCCTCCCGAGCCTCCGCCGCCGCGCCTCCCGGCACCGCCGCGTCGCCCGAAGCCGCCGGCGCGATCGCCACGGGCGCTCCGTCCGCGGAGCGGGCGGTCCCCGGGCGATCCGGCGGCTGCGCGCACGCGGCGAGAAGGACGACGGCGAGGACCTGGAGCCTCAAGGGCGCCAGGATCGCCCAGCCTGGCCGCCGAGACTACCCGACACTGTGCGACACCGCGGCGTCTTGAGGAACAGCGAAGCCTCCCCTCAGGGCACGAACAGCGCCTCGCACTGGCCGGGCTGGGCGGGCGTGGAAGAGATCGCCCCACCGCGCGGGATGCACTGGCTCGGCGGGAGCGGAGCACCGTGCTCGACCCGGTCCACGAGGAGGTCGAAAGCCCGCTGCGCGTGGGGCTGGATGAGCTCGAGCTGTGGGAACGTGTTCTTGTAGGTCTCGATGTGGTTTCCGTTCTGAACCTCGTAGAGCCGGTACGGCGCGGCCCGCTCGAGCTGGCGGTCACCTTCGTCCGGAGCGCGGGCTCCGGCGACCAGGCGCGCGTAGGCTCGGGCGTGGTGCACCACCGGGAGGAGCGCGTCCATCGTGCCCGCGACCGTGATGAGCGGGCGAAGCAGCCGTCCGGTGTTGGCGAAGGCCTCGAGCTCGGCGCCGACGTCGGAGACGGCGAGCCGCGCGACGTAGTCGTAGCTCCCGGTGCCGGAGCCGTAGGTGTCGTAGGAGGGATCGAGCCGCTTCTGCCACTGGCACTGCGTCACCTCCCAGAACTGCGCCCAGTGGAGCCCCCAGAACGACGTCGTCCCGCTCACGATGTCCGGCGGGTACCCGGCGGCGCGGATGGCGATCGCTGCGGCCGAGCCGGGGTTGAAGCCGGAGGCCACGTACGGCAGGTAGTTCGCGATCGCGGGGGGCAGATCGGTCAGGAGGTTCGCGGGCGCCGCGGTGACGAACGTGCCCTCCCAGTCCACGCCCCCGTCGAATAGATACGGCGCGAGCTCGATGGCGCGGCGCACCTGGTAGCCGCCGTTCGAGGTCCCGACCGCATAGGTGTGGCGGGGCGGCCCTTGCCGCAGGCCGACGAGCGCGTTCCGCGCGATCGCGCCCGCTTCGACGATCGCCGGCCCCCAGTCGGTGAACGGCTTCTCCGGACCGTTGTCAAAGAACTCCACCCACACGCCAGAGGCGGGGTTGAGCCGGCAGGAGAGCGGGGTGGGCGGCGTCGGCGACGATAGCGAGGTGATGGAGAGGTTCAGGACCCGCTTGTTCTGCGACGCGTATGCGTACCCCTTCTGCACGACGTAGTCGCTCCACGCGAAGTCGCCGTTGAACTCGCTGCGCGTCCCGGAGGCGCCGGCGACGACGAGTGCGCCGTTCCAGTCGTCCGGCACGCGGAGGAGGAAGCGCGCCTCCGCCTGGGGATCGTTCGCGAGGCGAGCCTGGAGCTGGACCCCCGGTACGACCTTCGTGATGGGGGTCCGGAACGGCGGGTCCGGGGAGATGACCGTGCGATCGGTCAGGGGGGTGAACGCGCCCGCCGGCAGGCCGGGGATGGAGTTGTTCGCGGGCGTCGTCCCCGGGTTGGCGGTGGTGAGGTCCGTGCTCACGACGCACGTAGCGTCGGCGATCCGATCGCCGAGCCGCGCGAGCAGCTCCTCGCAGCGGGTCCCCTGCGCAGCGCGGACCGGCGAGGGCGCGGCCGCGGTGAGCGCGGCAGCAGCGAGAAGCGCACGACGGATGCGGGCGGCGGGCGCGGGGAGACGGGCCATGTGGAACCTCCCGGAGGGCGAGGCGACGCTTTGGAGAAGCGAGCATGTCGGTGCACCCGGGCCGGATCAACGAACCAAAACGGCCTGCCGCTCAGGGATGAGACCCTCTCGGGCGGCGGGACCGATGCTCGTTCTTTCCCTGCTGCAAATGCGCTACACGGCGAGGGCGCGAATCTCCGACTGGTGTCGTTCGCTGTGCACTGCGACACCACGATGCGTTCTCTTCGGACATATTCCTTCTTCTCGCCGCCTCGCTCCCGGGCGTCGCCGCGAGCGAGGGAGTACTCGCGGACGCGCCGCCCGAAACAGCGATGCCCCGCGACTTTGCAATCCGCCGGGCCCAGCAACCCAACATGCGCGGCGAGTCAGCCATCGAGAGGGAGAAACACCGGCCGCGGGCGTTCGTTCGGTGGACGGGCAAGGGAGCCAGTTCGTTTGCGCGGCATCACAGGGCGCCTCCGGGGCGACGACCGCTGCAGTTTCGCTACACCCCGCCGGCGCTCCTGCGTGATTCAGCCGGTCGGCCAGCGCCCTGCCTTGTCCCGGGTGCAAGGGGCGGGCGAAGCCTGCGGGTGCGGCCCATCCCCGTCAGCTTACTTCGTATGCGATGGCCGGACGAAGGACGTCTGCTCGTGGGGCCGAGCCTCATGAGTCTGGACGAGGTCGCCGGGGGAGGAACGGAATGATCTTCATATCGCGTTCATAACGATCATTTCGGACCGCCCCTGGCGAGACGTGGCCGGGCCTGTACCGGGCGCCGCGGCGTTCACCCTCCGCGATGAGGTAGTCCTGCGCGACAAGCCGCCCAAGCTCGCGGGTCGCAACGGGGCGCGCGACGCCGAACAGCTCGCGGTAGTCGGAGTTCTTCAGCGCCTCGTGGGTGCTGAAGAACGTGCGCAGCGCAGGAAGACGACCCTCTAGCCAGGCCCTGGTCGCGTGAACCTCAGGCGAGAGGTGGTACGCCGCGCCGCGAGTACGCGCTCACGCACGCGGACGGCGCGGACGGGCTCCTGTTCAGGCCCTGGAGCAACGTCCGGCGCGACCTGCACGCCGCCTGCGATGCGGTGAAGATCCGCCGCTGCTCGCCGAACGACCTGCGCCGCACCTGCGCGACGTGGCTGCGCGCCGCCGACGTCTCCCCCGAGCTCATGGAACGGTCAGGAAGCAGTACACGCGTCGCGTGGTTGCCTTGGGGTGAATCCGCAGTTCTTCAGCTTCGTATCGTCGGCCGCGCAGCGCGAGGGCGCGAATCTCCGACTGGTGTCGTTCGCTGTGCACTGCGACACCACGATGCGTTCTCTTCGGACATTTTCCTTCTTCTCGCCGCCTCGCTCCCGGGCGTCGCCCTTGTCGTATGGACGTCCTCGGCCCGTCGGTCCACCATGCGGCCATGGGCGAGGCGCCAAAGGCCAGGAAGAAGGCGGCGACGCGGCCGCTGGTATTGGCCAAGGTCCATGCGCCCCGGCTGACTGCGGTCATTCCGCGGCCCCGGCTCTTCGGCAGGCTGGATGCGGACCTGCGGGGCGGGCGCCTCGTGTGGGTCACCGCGCCGGCCGGCGCGGGGAAGACGACCCTGGCGGCCGGGTATGCCGACGCGCGCACGCTCAAGCGGCTCTGGTTCCAGTTCAGCGCGCGCGACGCCGATCCGGCCACCTTCTTCTATTACCTGCGCGAAGCGGCCGCCCAGGTCTCCCCGCGGGCGCGCCGGCTCCTGCCGCTGCTCACCCCGGAATACGCATTCGGGATCGCCACCTACACGCGCAACTTCTTCGAGCAGTTCGGGGCGCTGTTGCCCGCGCCCTGCCTGCTGGTCTTCGACAACTATCACGAGCTGACCGATGGCGCTCCGCTGCACGCGCTGCTGGCGGACGGGCTCGACGCGTTGCCGGAGTCGGCCCGTGTGCTCGTGCTCAGCCGCGATGACCCGCCGCCGGCCTTCGCCGGCTGGCGGGCCGCGCGGCGGCTGGCGACCTTCGACGCCAGTCAGCTCGCGCTCACCGTGTCGGAGACGCGCGCGCTGGCGCGCCGCTACCGGGTCACGCGCCTGACGCCCGAGGCGATCGCGGATCTGCATGAGCGCACGCGCGGCTGGACGGCGGGCGCGATCCTGTTGCTGGAAGAGGCGGCGCAGGCACCCCTGTCGCCTCACCACTTCGATCAGCCCCTGACCCACACCCTGTTCAACTACTTCGCCGCCGAGGTGCTGCAGCGCGCACCGAAGGTGCAGCAGAGGGTGGCGCTGGTCACGGCGCTCCTGACTCAGGTGAGCACCGAGATGGCGCGCCGCCTGACCGGCGAAGAGCAGGCCGGTCGTGTGCTTGCGGAACTTGCCCGCAAGGGCTTCTTCGTCACCGTGCTCGGCGGCCGCGAGCCGGTGTATCAGTATCACCCCCTGTTCCGCGAGTTCCTGCTGGAGCACGGCCGTGCGCACTTCACCGGCGCCGAACGCCACGCCCTGATCCAGCAGGCCGCCGCATTGCTCGCCGCCTCCGGGCAAGTCGACGAGGCCGCCGAGCTGCTGCGCGAAGGCGGCGATGAAGCGTCGCTGATCGCCTTGATCGAGGAGCACGCGCCGACGCACGCGGCCCAGGGACGTCTGGCCATCCTGGAAGGCTGGCTGCGCAGCCTCGCGCCGTCGACCATCGAAGCGCGGCCGTGGCTCTCCTTCTGGCTCGGAATCTGCCGCATGCCGTTCGACCTGCGCGCGGCGCGCGCGAACCTCGAACGCGCCTATGCGGGGTTCAAGCAGGCCGACCTTCCGCTCGGCCTGTACCTCGCGTGGGCGGGCATCGTCGACACCTACCACTACGAGTGGAACGACTACACCCCGCTCGATCGCTGGATCGAGGAGATCAAGGCGCTGCGTCTCGCCCACCCCCTGGACGAGTGTCCGCAAGTCGCACCGCGCGTGATCTACACCGCGCTCCACACGTTGAGCGCGGTGCGGCCTGACGACCCCGAGCTGTCCTACTGGGTGGCGCGCGCGCAGGCGTCGCTCGACGCCTTGCACGGCCACGTCTCCTATGTGCCGGTCGCGACGGCGCTGCTGCTCCATTACGGCTGGATCGGGGATCTGAACCGGGTGCGCCAGCTGGCGCCGGACCTGGCCCGCTCCGTGAGCGCGCCGGAGGTCGAGCCGCTGGCGCGGATCTTCGGCCACCTGGCGTTGTCGCAGGGCGGCTGGATGCTCGGCGATCTCGACGCCGCGCGCTCCTGGACCGAACGCGCCAGGGAGTTCAGCGCGCGCCAGGGGATCCTGTTCCTCAACTCGCTGTTCGACGCGCAGGCGGTGCTCATCAGTCAGCTGAGCGGCGACTTGGATGGGGCGGCCGCCTCGATCGCGCGGATCGGCGAGGCGGCGCGCCCCGAGCGTCGCCTCGACGTGGCGCACCACTGTCATCACGCGAGCTGGCTCGCCTTCGAGCGGGGCGAGTTCGACGAGGCGCGCGCGCTCATGGAGAAGGCGCTCGCCATCAACGAGTCGCTCGGGTCGCGCTTCCCGGCCGCCTTGTGCCGCGTCTATCTCGCCGAGGTGCTGGTGGAGTTCGGGGAGCTCGCCCTGGCGCTTCACCAGCTCGATGCCGCCGCCGACTTTGCACAACGCATGGGCAGCCGGTTTCTGGCGTGCACGGTCGACCTGATCCGCGCCTGGGTGTTGTTGCGCGCCGGACGGAACGAGGAGTGCGCGGTGGTGCTGGCCCGTTGCCTGGAGCTGAGTCGCAGGCAGGGGTTCACGACCTTTCCGAATTTTCGACCGAACCAGGTGGCGCAGCTCTGTGCCTTTGCCCTGGAGCGCGACATCGAGCCGGACCACGTGCGCCGCTTGATCGGCCTGCGCGGTCTGCGACCGCCGGTCGGCGGAGGTCTCGGTGAGCAGTGGCCGTGGCACCTGCGCATTCGCACTCTCGGCCGTTTCGAGCTGTCGCGCGACGGCCAGCCGGTGACCCTCGAGGGCCGCACGCAGAAGCGCGCGCTCGACCTGCTGAGGGCGCTGGTCGCCTACGGCGGACGCGGCGTCAGCGAGCAGAAGCTGTCCGATGCGCTGTGGCCCGGCGCCGAGGCCGACGACGCGCGCGCCAGCCTCAAGACCACGCTGCATCGCCTGCGCGGGCTCGTCGGCCATGAGGCGATCGTGGTCTGCGACTCGAGACTCTCATTCGACGAGGCGGTGGTCTGGGTGGATGTCTGGGGGTTCGAGCGCGCTGCCGAGCGGCTCGCGACGACCAAGTCACTCACGGCGAAGGAACACGAGGTGATCGGCGCGCGGATGCTGGCGCTCTACCGCGGTCCGTTCCTGGGCGACGACGACTCCGGTTTTGCCCTGCTGGCGCGCGAGCGCCTGCGCGGAAAGTGGATGCGCGCCATCGCCACGATCGCCGGACGGCTCCAGGAGGAGGGCTCGCACGAGCAGGCGCTCGCCTGGTACGAGCACGGCCTCGAGATCGAGCCGCTCGCGGAACCTTTCTATCAGGGGCTGATGCGCATCCATCAGACCCTCCGCCGCCCGGCCGACGGGCTTGGCGTCTACCGACGTTGTAGACGACTGCTGCAGGCCGAGCTCCAGGTGAACCCCTCGTCGGAGACGGAGTTGCTTGCCGCCGCCCTGCGTCGCAGCGGCGCGTGACCTGCCTCCGGTCCTCCGTCCCGGCACTCCTCCTCCGCGACGTAACCCATCCGTAACCCGGTGGGGCGCAGCATGGCCGCGAGCCGTGACCGGCGTACTGCACCGACCGTCGAACGCCGCTCATCCCGGCGCAGGCCGGAACGAGGACGGGAGATCGCGCATGGACAACCGAGACACCTACGTCTTGCGCATCTTCCGTCGCCCGGCTCCGGGAGGCCAGGGGCGCGGTGCGGCCGACGCCGCGATGCCGCCGGGTCTGGTGGGCGTCATCGAGGACCCGGCGACCGGCGAGCGCCGGTCGTTTCACGATCGGGAGGAGCTCTGGGCCCTGCTGACCGCGCCCGGCGACGCGCGAGGGCGTCGAAGAGCGCGGCGCCACGTAACTCATCCGTAACCCCCGTGCGGCTACGCTCCCACGCGACCGCTCTCTCCCCGGAAGGCGATATCGCATGACTCGTGCTGCCACTGCCCCGCGACACCCTTTGCGCACCGGCGCGCTCCTCTCGGCGCTCGCGTGCGTCGCTGCCTGTGGTCGAGGCGGCGCAGGCGGTCCGGGCCGCGCGCCCTCGGCCGACGTGCCGCGCTTCGCCTACGTGGCAAACGAGGGCGACCACACCGTCTCCATCTACACGGTCGATGCGGCCACGGGTCAGCTTCGGCACCACGGCTACGCGCGGACCGGCGCCGCTCCGCATGCGGTGGCGGCCGATGCCGCGGGCAAGTTCGTGTACGTGGCGAACAACGCATCGAACGACGTCTCTGCCTACTCCATCGACGCCGCGACCGGCGCGCTCACGCCCGTCACGGGCAGCCCGTTCGCCGCAGGCGCCGGCCCTGAATCCATCGTCGTCGACGCGGCGGGCAAGTTCGTCTACGTGACCGGCGTGAACATGAACGCGGGCACCGGTAGTGTCTCGGCCTACACCATCGACGCGGCCACGGGCGCGCTCACGCCGGTCGCGGGCGGACCGTTCATCGCGGGCAACTATCCCTACGGCGTCGCCCTCGCCCCGAACAGCAAGTTCGCCTACGTCGCCAGCGGCGACATCGGGATCTCCGCCTACCGGGTGAACGCCACGACCGGTGCGCTGGTGCAGGTCGCGGGCAGCCCCTTCGCCGCTGGCAACGGCTCCTATTTCGTGACGGTGGATCCGACCAGCCGCTTCGCGTACGTCGCCAATGGTGGCGGCGGAACGATCTCCGCGTTCGCCATTGACGCCAGCACCGGCGCCCTGACCCCCGTCGGCAACGCCACGGCGACGGATGGCCTGCGCATCATCACCGTCGCCCCCTCCGGCAGGTTCCTCTACGTGGCGAACGAGAACGCCGGGAACGTCGCTGCCTTCTCCATCGATGTGACCACCGGCGCTCTGACCGCCGTTCCCGGCAGTCCGTTTGCGGCGGGACCGTACACCTACGCGGTCGTCGTCGATCCCTCCGGCCGGTTCGCGTACGCGACGAACCGTCGCGCCGACACGGTCTCGAGCTTCCGCATCGACGCCACCACGGGCGCGCTGAGTGCGCTGGCCCCCGTCGCCGCGCGCAGAGGGGCCATGGGCCTCGCCATGACGCGGGGCACCTCCGCCGTGAGCTACACGCCCAGGTTCGCCTACGCCGCCAATTACGGCCCCGGCTCGGTGGCCTCGGCCTACACCATCGACGCCGCGACCGGCGCGCTCACCGCGCTCGCCGACACGCCGACCCTCGCCCTCGCCACAGCGGTCGCCGTGGATCCCCGGGGCCGGTTCGCCTACACCACCCACGAGATCCTGCTCGAGACCCCGACGCAGAACGTCTCCACGTACACCATCCGCGCGAGCGGCGCGCTCACCCGCGTCGGCGCCGCGGCCGCGGTGGCGAGCAATCCCTCCGCGATCGCGGTCGAGCCCTCCGGCCGCTTCGCCTACGTCGCGAATCAGGGCGCCAACAACGTCTCGGTGCACGCCGTCGACGCGACCACCGGCGCGCTGACCGCGCTGGGCTCCATGGCCGCCGACGACACGCCCTCCGCGCTGGCCGTCGATCCCTCGGGCCGGTTCGTCTACGTGGCGAACGCGTACCTGAGCAATCCTGGCTCCGGCAGCCTCACCGGCTACGCCATCGCCGCCGACACCGGCGCGCTGAGCACGATCGATCTGAACGGCGCCCTCGGCGGCACCGCCATGACGACCGGCCCCAACCCCACGGCCATCACCGTCGATCCCTCGGGCCGGTTCGTCTACGTCACCCACGCGAACGGCGTCCAGTCCTACGAGATCCAGCTGAGAGACGGCGCGCAGCTCGCGGCCGGCGCGCTGATCAACGCGTCGGCCGCCCTCACCGGCGCGAACCCGCGCGCGATCACCGTGGAGCCGTCGGGGCGGTTTGCGTATGTGGCGAACGAGGACTCCGCCAGCGTCTCCGTGCTCCGCCTCGACGCACGGACCGGCGTGCTGACGCCGACCAGCACGGCCGCGGCGGGCGCCCAGCCGCGCTCGGTCGCGATCGACCCCTCGGGCAGGTTCGCGTACGTCGCGAACTCCGGCGCCAACGACCTCTCCGTCTACACCCTCGACGCCGTCACCGGCGGGCTCACCCCGACGGGCACCGCCGCGGCGGGAAGTGCTCCCGTCGCCATCACCACCACCGGGAGCGTCCAGTAAAGACGCTCTCGGAAGGGTCCGAAGGGACACTCATGAAGACGCGCAAGAATCTCGCCGCCTGGTCTGGTCTGCTCGCCGTGCTCGCGCTGGTGACGGCGTGCGGTGGCGGCGGTGGTGGTGGCGGCAGCTCGACCCCCGCGGTCGCGATCACCGTGCAGCCCGCGGATCGGAGCGTGGTGGTCGGCACCACGGCGACCTTCGAGGTGGTGGCGACGCACGCCACCGGTCATCAGTGGCAGCGCAGCAACGACGGCGGCACCACCTTCGCCGACGTGGCCGGCGCCACGGGCGCGAGCCACACCACCCCGGTGACCGCCCTCGCCGACGACGGCGCGCGCTACCGCGTGGTGGTGAGCAACTCCGCCGGCAGCGTCACGAGCGGCGCCGCGCTGCTCAGCGTGAATGCGGCAGCGGCGCTCCCCGCCTTCACCGCCGGCCCCGGCGAGGGCGGTACCGTGCTTGCGCCGGATCCCGCCACCTTCACCGTGGTCGTCACCGGCACGCCGACGCCGACGCTCCAGTGGCAGCTGAGCACCGACGGCGGCGCCAGCTGGAGCGACATCGGCGGCGCGACCGCCAGCAGCTACACGACCCCCGCCACGAGCGCCGGTGACCAGGGCCATCGCTATCGAGCGATCGCGACGAACAGCGTCGGCTCGGCGACGAGCGCCGTCGCGACCCTGACCGTCAACCTGCCGTCCGCGCCGAGCTTCACCACCCAGCCCGCGGACGTCGCCATCATCGCCGGGGGGAACGCGCAGTTCACGGTGGCCGTGAGCGGCACGCCCACGCCGACCCTGCAGTGGCAGCTCAGCACGGACAGCGGCGCCACCTGGAGCGATGTCGGCGGCGCGACCGGGACGGCGCTCGACGTGCTCGGCGCCGCCCTCGCCAACGACGGTCGCCGGTTTCGCGCCGTCGCCACCAACAGGGCCGGCGCGGTCACCAGCAACGCGGCGACGCTGACCGTGACGCCCGCGGGGCTGGTGTCGATCACCACCCCCTCGCCGCTGCCGGCGGGCACCGTGAACGCCTCCTACAGCGCCGGGCTCACCGCGTCCGGCGGGACGCCGCCGTACACCTGGAGCGTTCCCGTCGGCTCGCCGCTGCCTGCGTTCCTGACCCTGGATGCGTCCACCGGCGGGATCAGCGGAACGCTGCCCGACGTGGAGGCCGTGTACGGCCTGACCATCCACGTCGCCGACAGCGCGAACCCGCCGAACACCGACGAACGGAGCTTCGAGCTGTCCGTCGTTCGCCCATGTGACCACGGGATGGGTTTCCTGACGGTGGACAACGCGCCTCCCAGCGTCGGAGGCAAGTTTTGCCCCGCAACCGTGACTGCGCAGCTGGTGCCCAACGGCCTGGGGCTGGTGTACGTCGTGTGGAGGGAGACCCACGACTACGGCGCCGGCGCGTATCTTCGAATCGCTCCTGGTGGAGTTCTATCCGGTGAGCGGCGCGATCAACTTCCTGACGTACCACCTCAGCGATCCGACGCACCTCGTGGATTACGACTGCGCGCTCACGGGCGACGCGTATCGCCGCGCCTGCAGCGGCGTGAGCCTGGACCCGAGCACCGGAGAGCTGTTCTTCCTGAACACCAACGTGGGCATGACGCCCGCGTGGACGCTCACGCTCAATGGCCTGTTGTTCTACGTGCCCTGACCGCGCTTCGGGCGCGACGAGAATCCAGTAGGAAGGGATGATCATGCGCATCTGCCGGTGGCACACGACTCCACTGTGGCTCGCCGTCGTCGCCCTCGCCGCCTGCGGCGGTGGCGGGGGTGGGGGAGGAGGAAGCGCGCCGAAGAAGTGGGGCACCGCGGTTCTCGTCGAAGCCGGCGTGGGCGGTGCGTTTCAGCCGCAGATCGCCTTCGACCCGCAAGGCAATGCGCTGGCGGTGTGGTCGCAGTTCGACGGCGTGCACGGCAACAATGTCTGGGCGAATCGCTACACCGCCGGCGCGGGCTGGGGCACGGCGGTGCAGATCGAGAGCACGGGTATCGACAACTCCGAGGGGGCGCGGATCGTCATGGACGCCGGCGGCAACGCGCTGGCGGTCTGGCGCAAGCGGGAGGTGACGATCGACATCTGGGCCAACCGCTACACCGCCGGCGTCGGCTGGGGCACCGCGGGGCGGATCGAGACCGACGACGCGGGCAACGCGAACAACCCGCAGCTCGCCATCGACGCGAACGGCAACGCGCTGGCGGTGTGGAGCCAGGACGACGGCACCCGCAACAACATCGTGGCGAACCGCTACGACGCCGTCACCGGGTGGGGCAGCGCGATGCTCGTCGAGCACGACGACACCGGTGATGCCGCTGACCCCCAGATTTCCTTCGCCACGAACGGCGACGCCGTCGCGGTGTGGCTGCAGTCGGACGGAACCCGCGGCAACGTCGTCTCCAACCGCTACACCGTCGGCGCCGGCTGGGGCACGGCGACGCTCGTCGAGACCGCTGCAGTCGACCCCTATGACCCGCAGATCGTCGCGGACCGGAATGGCGACATGATCGCGATCTGGGCTCAGTTCGACGGCACCCACACCAACATCGTGGTCAACCGCGCCACCGCCGCCGGCTGGGGCACGGTCGCGCCGATCACGGACACCATCAATGCCTTCCTCCCCCAGATCGCCACCGACTCCCAGGGCAACGCCCTGGCGATCTGGGTCCAGCAGAACGGCTCGGCCTACGACGCCTGGGCCGCTCGCTACACGGGTGGCAGCTGGGGCGCGCCGGCGCTCCTCACACCGAACGCCGCGAGTCCCCATCTCGCGTTCGACGCCGGCGGCAACGCGCTGGCGGTGGGAGCGAGCGATGACGGCGCGCGCACCAACATCTGGGCGAGCCGCTTCGACGCGCACACCGGCTGGGGCCCGTCGTCGCTCATCGAGACCGACGACGCGGGCGGCGCCCTGGAGCCGCAGGTCGCCATCGACGCGCAAGGGCGGGCGCTGGCGGTCTGGTACCAGAGCGACGGCGCGACCCTGAGCATCTGGGCCAACCGCTATCAGTAACGCCGGGGCAACGGCGCGCGCCCCTCGCCCCGCCCGCCCCGCGCAGCGACTTGACCGCGCCCCACTCCGGGCCGCTGCCGGTGGGGCGCTTTCGTGGCCACCGGGCCGCGCGCCGCGTAAGCAAGAGCGACGAACACCGGAGGTCTCATGCGCAAGATCGTCGTTCACGAGTTCATGTCCCTCGACGGCGTGATGCAGGCGCCGGGGGGCGAGGACGAGGACCGCGATGGAGGGTTCGAGCACGGCGGGTGGACGATCCCCTACTGGCACGACGACATAGGAAAGGCCTTCGTCGCCCTGATGAAGAACGTCGACGCCTTCCTGCTCGGCCGGCGCACCTACGTCACGCACGCCGAGGCGTTCGAGCCGATGCCGCCGGGCCATCCATTCGGGGACCTCATGAACCCCCCCAGGAAGTACGTCGTCTCGAAGACGCTGGAGCAGCCGATCTGGCGCAACACCACGATCATCCGCGAGGACGTCCTCGAGTCGGTGCGCGCCCTGAAGGCGCAGCCGGGCGGGGACATCCTCACGGACGGGAGCAGCCAGCTCCTCCACGCCTTGCTCGCGCACGACCTCGTGGACGAGCTGCACCTGACGCTGTATCCGCTCACCCTGGGGAGCGGCAAGCGCGTGCTCCCGGGCGGCGTCCATGCGACGTTCACGTTGACGGCGGCAACCCCGTACCCGAGCGGCGTCGTGGGCCTCCACTACGCGCGGCGGCGCGGAGCCTGACGGTCCTAAGCCCGGGAGCATCGACCACGCGGGCGAGCCACCCTCGCGCCGCTCGACGACCGAGTCGAACCCCGAGCGAGGAGCGTGCGGGCCATGGTCGGGCGGCTTCGCCGCACGTGACGACCGTCACGCACGCCGGCGCCCCAGAGCAGATGGCCCGCCAGACCTTGCGGTCTGACGGGCCAAGTTGTTCGAGCTCGGTTGAA
>CAWHDY010000014.1:0-218801 GCA_963828235.1 uncultured delta proteobacterium | reverse complement strand
CCGCGCGACCAGCACCTCGAGCGGATCGTGCCGCTCTCCCGCTCGACCTCGTCCCGGGTCCGGTACGTCGCGGGGTCGGCCATGGAGTGGCCGCGGTAGCGGTAGGTGCGCGCCTCGAGGAGCACGGGCTTGCCGCCCTCCGGACGGCACTCGGCCGCGGCGCGCGCGACCGCGTCGCGCACGGCGAGGACGTCCATGCCGTCGACCGCCTCGCCGCGGAAATCGTACGCGGAGGCCCTGCGCCAGACGTCGGCGACCGCGGAGCTGCGCTCGATGGGCGTCCCCATCCCGTAGCGGTTGTTCTCGCAGACGAAGACGACGGGCAGCTTCCAGACCGCGGCCATGTTGAGCGCCTCGTGGAACGCCCCGTTGTTCACGGCGGCGTCGCCGAAGAGCACCACGACCACGCCGTCCTTCTTCTGGTAGCGCTGCGAGAACCCGACGCCCACCGCGAGCGGGATCTGCGCGCCGACGATCCCGTGCCCGCCGTAGTTGTGCCGGGCGGCGTCGAAGAGGTGCATCGAGCCCCCCTTCCCCTTCACCGCGCCGGTCGCCTTCCCGTAGAGCTCCGCCATGACGACGCCCGGCGGCGTGCCCCAGGCGAGGGCGTGGCCGTGATCCCGGTACGCGTTCACGAGGTAGTCCCGCTCGGTGTCGAGCGCGCGGCGTACTCCGATCGCGACGGCCTCCTGCCCGATGTAGAGGTGGCAGAACCCGCCAATCTTGCCCTCGGTGTAGACGCGCCCCGCGGTCTCCTCGAAGCGCCTGATGAGCAGCATGTCGCGGTAGATGGCGAGCAGCTCCGCGCGGGGCTCGGGGCGGCGCTCGACCGCCCGTCCGGCCTGCGGACGCACCGAGGTCTCCGGGGTCATGCCTGTGAAGTAAGCAGCGGGCCCGCCGTTTCAACGGAACCGCACGGCGCACCGCGGCGAACCCGGCCGGTGCGCCTCAGTCCGCCCGGAGGCGCCCGGCGAGCCGGCGGAGCGCCAGCTCCGTCTTCGCGTCCTCAATCTCGCCCGCCTCGCAGGCCGCGACGGCGGCGGCGAGCTCGCGCCAGACGAGCACCGCACCCTCCTCGAGCGGCGAGCCGTCGCCCTCCTCGGGCGCGGGGTACTCGTCCTCCCCCGGAGGGCGCACGACCTCCCCGGCGAGCAGGTCGATCTTCTCCGACACGATCCCGGGCAGCGGGAAGAACGGGCCGCCGAGCAGCGCGAGGGACGCGGGCGCGACCTCGAGCCCGGCCTCCTCGCGCACCTCGTCCGCCCCGCGCCGGCGCAGGGCCTCGAGGCCGACCTCGCCCGGCTCGAGCACGCCGGCGACGAGCTCCTCGACGAGCAGGTACTCGGGCTCGGGGAGCACGGGGACGCGCCCGCGCCTGAAGTAGGCGGCGGGCCGGAGCCCGCGCCGGGTGAGGACCTCGACGCCGCGCGCGGTCCGCGCCCACAAGCACACCGCCACCGCGTCGAGCGTCGGCCGATCGATGACGTCGATCGGGTACTCCCGGCTCTCGGTCCCGTCCGTCCGGCGGTTGCGCGCCCGCAGGCGCTTCAGCCTGAGGAACCCCTCGTCGCAGCGTGCACGCGCGGTGTAGTCCTCGACGACCTCGATCGCGGCGATCTCCGGCATCCCCGAAGAGTGCACCGGCGGGCCGGCGCACGCCACCTCGCGCGCCCGTCCCCCGCAACGGCGAGGGCCGCGCCCCCGGAGGAGCGCGGCCCGTTCCTTCGCCCTCGACTCCGGCGCTACGCGACGACGCGCAGCTTCTTGCCCTCGGGCGCGTACCCGGCGAGCTCGTCGAACTGCAGGTAGCGGTAGACCTTGTCGGCCTTGGGCGTGACCTTGTCGGCGATCACCTTGAAGTACTCCTCCTTCGTCGGGAGGCGCCCCAGCGTCGCCGCCACCGCGCCGAGCTCGGCCGAGCCGAGGAACACCCGCGCGCCGTCGCCGATGCGGTCGTCGAAGTTGCGCGTCGACGTGGAGAAGACGATGGCCTTGTCCGGCACGCGCGCCTGGTTGCCCATGCAGAGCGAGCACCCGGCGATCTCGATCCGGGCGCCGATCGCGCTGTAGGTCGCGTAGTACGCCTCGTCCTTGAGCTGCTGCTGGTCCATCCGCGTCGGCGGGCAGATCCACGTCCGGACCGCCGGGTTGAACTTCTGGCCCTTCCAGATCTCGCCGGCCGCCCGGAAGTGCCCGATGTTCGTCATGCACGACCCGAGGAAGACGTCGTCGATCTTGGTGTTCGCCACCTCGGTCAGGACCTTCACGTCGTCCGGATCGTTCGGGCAGGCGAGGATCGGCTCGGCGATCTCCGCGAGGTCGATCTCGATCACCGCCGCGTAGTCCGCGTTCGCGTCGGCGGAGAGGAGCTGCGGCTTCTTCAGCCACTTCTCGACCGCGGCGATGCGGCCCTCGAGCGTCTTCTTGTCGCCGTAGCCGGAGGCGATCATCTTCCTCATGAGCGCGACGTTCGAGCGGAGGTACGTCGCGACCGTCTTCTCGGAGAGCTTGATCGCGGCCGCGGCGGCGGAGCGCTCGGCGGCGGCGTCGGTCAGCTCGAACGCCTGCTCGACGGTGAGATCGGGCAGCCCCTCCATCTCCAGGATCCGGCCGTTGAAGACGTTCTTCTTGTTCTTCTTCGGCACGGTGAGGTGGCCCTGGCGGATCGCCCAGAGCGGGATCGCGTTCACGACGTCACGCAGCGTGATGCCAGGCTGCAGCTTCCCCTTGAACCGGACGAGGACCGACTCCGGCATGTCGAGGGGCATGAAGCCGAGCGCGCCCGCGAACGCGACGAGGCCGGAGCCCGCCGGGAAGGAGATGCCGATCGGGAAGCGCGTGTGCGAGTCGCCGCCGGTCCCGACGGTGTCCGGGAGCAGGAGGCGGTTCAGCCAGGAGTGGATGACGCCGTCCCCCGGCCGGAGCGGGACCCCGCCGCGCTGCTGGACGAACGCGGGCAGCGAGTTGTGCATCTTCACGTCGGCAGGCTTCGGATACGCCGCCGTGTGGCAGAACGACTGCATGAACATCGGCGCCTGGAACCTGAGGCAGGCGAGCTCCTTCAGCTCGTCCGCGGTCATCGGCCCCGTCGTGTCCTGGGACCCGACGGTGGTCATCCGCGGCTCGTAGTAGCCGCCGGGGAGGACGCCCGGGAGGCCGCAGGCCTTCCCGACCATCTTCTGGGCGAGGGTGTAGCCCTGACCCTTCTTCGGCTCGGGGTTGACGACCTTCGCGAACAGGTCCTTCGGACCCTTCTTCGTGAGCTTCTGCGCGCGATCGGTGAGCGCGCGGCCGATGGTGAGCGGGATGCGGCCACCGGCGCGGAACTCGTCCGCGAGGGTGCTCGGCGCGAGCTTGAAGGTCGCCAGCACCTCGCCGCCCTCGCTCCGGAGCTCGCCCTTCGTCGTGTCGACCACGACGACGTCGCCGGTCTTCAGCTTCGAGACGTCCGCCTTGATCGGGAGCGCGCCCGAGTCCTGCGCGGTCGCGAAGAAGATCGGGGCGATGACGCCGCCGATGATGACGCCGCCGCGCTTCTTGTTCGGGACGAACGGGATGTCGTCGCCGATGACCCACTGCACGCTGTTGCAGGCCGACTTGCGGGACGAGCCGGTGCCGACCACGTCACCCACGAACGCGACCTGGAAGCCCTGCGCGCGGAACTCGGCGATCGTCTTCAGGCCGCCCGGGAAGCGGGTCTTGCCCATCGCCTGCGCGTGGAGCGGGATGTCGGGCCGGGTGGAGGCGTCCCCCGCCGGCGAGAAGTCGTCGGTGTTGATCTCGCCGTCCACCTTGAAGACCTTCACCTTCACGGTCGCGGGGATCCCCGGCTTCGAGAGGAACCACTCCGCAGCGGCCCAGGAGTCGAGGACCGTCTTCGCGGCCGCGTTCTTCGCCTTCGCGAGCGCGGCGACGTCGTCGAACGCGTCGTACACGTAGGTGATGCCGGAGAGCGCCTTCGCCGCGCCCGCCGCGAGCGCCTTCACCTTCAGCGCGGCGACGAGCGGCGGGACGTTGTAGCCGCCGCCCATCGTGCCGAGCAGCTCGATCGCCTTCGTCTTGTCGATGAGGGGCGACTTCTTCGTCCCCTTCACGATCTCGGCGAGGAAGCCGGCCTTCACCTCGGCGGCGGGATCCACGCCCGGGGAGACCCGGTTCGAGATGAGGTCGAGGAGGAACTGCTCCTTCCCCTTCGGCGGCTTCTGGAGGAGCTTCACGAGCTCCCGCGTCTGCTCGGGGTCGAGCGCCTTCGGGGGAACGCCGAGCGCCTTCCGCTCCTCGACGGACTTCATGTAAGCCTCGATCACGGGCTCCTCCTTCGTTCCTGCTGCGGATGGGGAAGTCGAAAAAGCGAGCCCGTATATCACGCCGCGGGGGTGGGTGTCAGCCGGCAGGTCGCCGGATTCCCTCGTGCGAACGCGCTTTTACGGGACCTCACCGGTCCATGTTGGCGTCGCCCTGGCGGGCTGCGCCGACCGGCCACACTCGCGCACCCGGTAGGGCGATATCGGGGGGCCTGCGGGCTGTTTCGTGACTCCCTCGGGGGAACTAGGGAGTTGGCCCTCCGCCGGTGCCGGACGGGGGTCCGCCGGGGCGCGGGCCGTCGGCGTCGTCGTCGTCCTCGAGCATGCGGTACTTCGGCCCCTCCGGGTCGTCGTACTGGCCGCTCTTCACCGTCCACAGGAAGAACAACCACGCTGCGACGCCGAGCGCGAGGGAGATCCCGATGAGGAGCCCGAGAGACAAGGGAGAGCCGACGCGACCTTAGGCCCGGCGGCGGCGGGGCGCAAACCGCGCCGCGACGGGATCCCCCTCCCGCAGGGCCGCCGGCGGTACGATGACGGAGGCGGCCGGGCGGCCGGAGCGAGGAGCGATGGCGCATCACGTGGCGCGCGGCGCGTACGCGCGGCTGACCGAGCGGCTCAACCGCTTCCCGCAGGGGGCGCCGCCGGCGGAGAGCCTGTTCCGCATCCTGCGCGTCCTGTTCTCGGAGCGGGAGGCGGAGCTCGTGTCGCTCCTGCCGATCAAGCCCTTCACCGCCGCTCGTGCCGCCGGGGCGTGGAAGGTGAGCGAGGCCGAGGCGCGGCGGACGCTCGAGGCGCTCGCGGCGCGCGCGCTCCTCGTGGACGTCGAGCAGCGGGGCGAGCTCCTCTACGTGCTGCCCCCGCCGATGGCGGGCTTCTTCGAGTTCTCGATGATGCGGGTCCGGGACGACGTGGACCAGCGGCTCCTGGCGGAGCTGTTCCACCAGTACCTGAACGTCGAGGAGGAGTTCGTCCGCGCCCTCTTCGCGAACGGCGAGACGCAGCTCGGCCGCGCGTTCGTCCACGAGCCGGCGATCAGGGAAGAGGACGCGCTCCACGTCCTCGACTTCGAGCGGGCGAGCGAGGTGGTCCGGACGGCCACGCACCGCGGCGTGAGCCTCTGCTACTGCCGGCACAAGATGGAGCACGTCGGTCGCGCGTGCGACGCGCCGCAGGACGTCTGCCTGACGTTCAACACGACGGCGGCCTCGCTCGTCCGGCACGGGCACGCCCGGGCGATCGACGTCGCGGAGGGGCTCGAGCTCCTCGCGGCGGCCCGCGACCGGAACCTCGTCCAGTTCGGCGAGAACGTGCGCGAGCGGGTGAACTTCATCTGCAACTGCTGCGGGTGCTGCTGCGAGGCGATGATCGCGGCACGGCGCTTCGCCACGATGCACCCGGTCCACACGACCGCGTTCCTGCCGGCGGTCGACGGGGCCGCCTGCACCGGCTGCGAGCGCTGCGTCCGGCTCTGCCCGGTCGAGGCGATGACCGCGGTCTCCGCGAACGACCCGCGACGCCCGAAGCGGACGGTCGCGCGGGTGGACGAGGACCGGTGCCTCGGGTGCGGCGTGTGCCTGCGGGGCTGCCGCGACGGCGCGCTCTCGCTCGAGCGGCGGGGCTTCCGCCGGCTGACGCCGCTCGACGGGGCCCACCGCGCGGTGCTCATGGCGATCGAGCGCGGGACCCTGCAGGACCTGGTCTTCGACAACCGCGTGCTGTTCAGCCACCGAGCGCTCGCGGCGCTCCTCGGGGCGATCCTGAAGCTCCCGCCGGTGAAGCGCCTCCTCGCCACCGAGCAGGTCCGCTCCCGGTACCTCGAGGCCCTCGTCCGGCGCTTCGCGTGACCGCGTGACCGCGCTCAGGCTCCGAGCGCCCCTCGCAGCCTGAGCGAGTTCCCGACCACGAAGAGCGAGGACGCGGCCATCGCGCCCGCCGCCACGATCGGGTGGAGGAGGCCCGCCATCGCGAGCGGGATCGCCACCGCGTTGTAGAAGAACGCCCAGAACACGTTCTGGCGGATGACGGCGAGGGTGCGGCGCGACAGCCGGACGAGGTCGCCCACCAGCCGCAGATCGTCCCGGACGAGGACGGCGTGCGCGCTCTCGATCGTCACGTCGGTCCCCTTCCCCATCGCGGCGCCGACCACCGCCTGCGTCAGGGCGGGCGCGTCGTTCACGCCGTCGCCGACGAACAGCACCCGCCGGCCCGCCGCCTGACGGCGCGCGACGACGGCGCGCTTCTCCTGCGGCGTCGCCTCGGAGATCGCCTCGACGCCGAGCGCGCGCGCGACGGCGCCGGTCGCGCCGGGGCCGTCGCCGCTCACGATCACGACGGCGAGCCCCGCGTCGAGGAGCGCGCGGACCGCCTCCGGGGCCTCGTCGCGCAGGACGTCGGCGACCGCGAGCAGGGCGCAGGGCACGCCGCCGCGCGCGAGGAAGGCGATGGTCTCGCCGCGCGCCTCCCGCTCGGCGGCCCGGCGCTCGGCCTCGGGCGGGAGCGCGACCCCGTGCTCCGCGAGGAGCGCGCGGTTGCCGACGAGGACCTGGACCTGGCCGCAGCCCTCGTCTCGGGGACCTGGACCGAGGTTCTCCCGCACCGCCGCGATGACCCCCCGGCCCGGCACGGCCTCGAAGCCCTCGACCTCGACCTCCCCGCCCGCGGGGAGCGCGCGCGCCGCGTCCACGATCGCGCGCCCGACGTGGTGCTCGCTGCGGGCCTCCACCGCCGCGGCGAGCCGGAGCGCGCCGTCCGCGTCGAGCCCGCCGTCGAGCGCGACCACCTCCCGCAGCACCGGCCGGCCGCGAGTCGCGGTGCCGGTCTTGTCGAGCAGCACGTCGGTGACGCGCGCCGCACGCTCGAGGACGTCGCCGCCCTTCACGAGGAGGCCGCGGCCGGTGGCGACGCTCGTCGAGACGAGGACCGCGAGCGGCGTGGCGAGCCCGAGGGCGCACGGGCAGGCGATCACGACGACCGAGATCCCCGTCATCACCGCCTGGTCGAGCGGCGCGCCCCGCAGGCGCCACCAGGCGAACGTCGCGGCGGCGAGCAGGAGCATCGCGGGCACGAAGACCCCGACGACCCGATCCGCGACCGCCTGGAGCCGGGGCCTCGCCGCCTGGGCCTCCTCCACGGCGCGGACGATCCCCGCGAGGACGGTCTCCTTCCCGACCCGCGTCACGCGGACGACGAGCGCGCCGTGGAGGTTCACGGTCCCGCCGATCACCGCCGCGCCGGGGCGCTTCCCGACCGGCCGCGCCTCGCCGGTGACGAGCGCCTCGTCCACCTCGGACGCGCCGGCCTCGACGGTCCCGTCGAGGGGGATCCGCTCCCCGGGGACGATCTCGATCCGGTCGCCCGCTCTGACGTCGCCCACGGGCACGGCCCGCCGCTCCTCGCGACCGTCGGGGCCGCGCTCGAGCCTGCGGGCCTCCCGCGGCGCGAGCGCCGCCAGCCGCGCGATCGCGTCGGAGGCCCGGCCCTTCGCCGCGGCCTCGACGTATCGCCCGACGAGGACGAGCGTCGGGATCGCCGCGGCGGTGTCGAAGTAGACCTCTCCACCGCGCAGCATCTGCCAGACCGAGTAGAGGAGCGCGGCGCCGGCGCCGATCGCGACGAGCGCGTCCATCCCGGGCGCCCCGCGCCGGAAGCCCGCCCAGGTCGCGCGCAGGAACGGCGCGCCCGAGTAGAAATACACGGGCAGCGTCAGGCCCAGCGAGATCCACTCCATGAGCCTGCGCGTGCCCGCGTCGATCCCCTGGAAGTAGCCGGCGTAGAGGGCCGCCTGGTAGATCATGAGCTGGGAGACGAGGAACCCGGCGGTCCCGAGCCGGACCAGGAGGTCTCGCGTCTCCGCGCGGCGCGACGCGGCGCGCTCGGTGTCGGACCAGGGCTTCGGCGCGTACCCGGCCCCCCGGACGCGCGAGAGGATCGTCGCGAGATCCACCCGGGCCGGATCCCAGCGGACGCGGGCGCGGTGGGTCGCGTAGTTCACGCGCGCCGCGAGGACGCCCGGCGTCCGGAGCAGCACCCGCTCGTTCAGCCACACGCACGAGGCGCAGCGGATCCCGTCCACGTGGAGCTCGAGGACGTCGGCGCCCTCCTCGTGGCGGACCGAGTCGCGGAACGCCGGCAGATCGAGCGTCGCGCCCGCTCCCACCGGCGCGCCCGGGGAATCCCAGGTCCGGGTCGCGTAGTACGCCGAGAGCCCCTCCTCGGACACCAGCCGGAAGACGCCGAGGCAGCCCCCGCAGCAGAAGACGCGCGCGGCGCCGTCGATCGTCTCGCGGACCGCCTCGCGCGACGGGAAGTCCGTGAGGCAGTGGTCGCAGCGCAGCGAGCCCGGCGCGCGCGCGGGAGCGGTCACCGGAGCACCCCGGCGCCGCGCAGGAGGAAGAGCACGCCGAGGAGCGCCACGAGGACGCCGCCCGCCCGGACGAGGACCGCCGCGCGCGCGCAGCCCGACGGCGCTCCCGGCGGCGCCGACGAGGAGGAGCGCGGGGGTCGTGCCGAGGCCGAAGGCGAGCGCGAGCAGGAGCCCCTCGGGGAGGCTGCCGGTGCCCGCCGCGCCGAGGAACACGGTCCAGGAGAGCCCGCACGGCAGCAGGCCCAGCACGAGGCCGGTCGGGTAGAGCCGCCCCGGTCCCCCGCCCTCGAGCAGCCCGCGCACGGCGCCGACCACCCTGCCCGACGCGCGCGCCTCGAGCCGCCTGAGGGCGGTGGAGAGGCCCGCGGCGCCCGCGCCGAGGAGGACCATGAGGACGCCGGCCGCGAGCGCGACCACCTGCTGCACGCCCGCGAGCCGGCCGGCGACGTTCACGAACGACCCGGTGAGCCCCATGATCGCCCCGACCGCCGCGTAGGTCGTGACCCGGCCGGCGTGGTAGGCGAGCTGTCCGGCGAGCGTGCGCCGCGCGCCGAGCGGCGCGGCGGCGAGCGCGAGCGAGCCGACGAGCGGCCCGCACATCGCCGCGCAGTGCCCGAAGGAGCCGAGGAGGCCGGTCACGAAGGCCATGGCGATCGCGGAGGACAGGGGTCACTCCTCGACCGTCAGCGGGAAGCGCAGGGGCCCGGCGGGCGCGCGCGGGTGGGCGATCGACACCTCGGCGGTCCAGTCCCGGCGCCCGCTCGGGCAGCGCACGAGCACCGCCCTCCCCTCGAACAGCCCCGGGCCGCGCCGCTCGAGCCGCACGCGGTTCTCGCCCATCTCCATGCCGGGCATCGAGAACGCGACCGAGATCGAGGAGGCCTCCGCGTCCGGCGCGCCGCCGCGGCCGACCGCCACCGACACGACGAGCTCGCGCATCGTCCGGAGCGGGCGCGGTCCGAGCGCGACCTTCACCTCGACGTCGCCGGAGAGGCGGCGGGCGCACGCGCCCGCGGCGAGATCGCAGGCCGCGACCGCCACGACGCGGCGCTCGAGCCGGACCCGGTCCGGCCCGCGCTCGACGTCGAGCCGGACGTCCCACGGTCCCGGCGCGGGGAACGCGAGGTCGACGGCGTAGCGCCCGGCCACGAGCTCGCGGGCGTCGCCGCGCACCTCGCCGCGGCTCGTCTCGGCGCGCGAGAGCTCGACGGCGACGCGCGCCCCGCCGAGCGGCCTCCCCTCCCGGTCCGACAGCCGAAACACGAGCGGCGTCGCCCCCGCGGTCGGCGCGTCGTCGTCGAGCGCCACCGCGAGCCCGAGCGCCGCACGCGCGGTCCGCTCCGCGTCGTGGCGCAGCCCGTCCTCGTACGGGCGTGCGACGACGGTCTCCTCCCGGACGTTCGCGCCGACGAGGATCGTCGCCCCGATGACCCCGATCACCGTCGCGACGGCCAGGCCGACGGCGAGCTTCATCCACGCGCTCACGGCGACGCCCCGGGGCGCGACGGGGGCGGCTCCGCGCCGCCGCGGCCGTCGGGTGGGACCACGAGCGAGAGGGGCTGGCTCCGGCGGGCGACGACCTCCGCGCCCCGCCGCGCCACCGCCGAGAGCTCCGCCGACGCGCGCCCGGGCGGGAGGCCTGCCGCGGAGGCGACGACCCGGACCTGCCGCCGCTCCCCCGCCCCGAGCGCGACGGCCTCGGGACGGACGGCGACCTCGCCGCCCGGCGCGCGGAGCGCGAGCGCCACCGTGACCGGGGCGCGGCCGTGGTTCTCGAGCGCCACCGAGTAGGCGTTCACGGCGTGGCCATCGGGCGTGCGCCGGGGCGCGAACCCGAGATCCGGCACCGCCGAGAGGTCGAGCAGCGCGCGCGTCACCACGACGCCCACGAGGAGCGCCCCCGAGGCGACGGTCGCGGCGCCGAGCGCGAGCACGCCCGGGCGCAGCGGGCGGGCGGGTCGCCCCGGCTCGCCGTGGAAGTAGCCGATGAGGTCGGGCGGCCGGCGGAGCTTCGCCATGATCGGCGCGCACGCGTCGATGCACTCGGCGCAGGCGATGCACTCCGCCTGCAGGCCGTGGCGGATGTCGATCCCCGTGGGGCAGACCCGGACGCAGGCGCCGCAGTCCACGCAGTCCGGGGCGCGCCGCGCGTCGTACGCGACGACGAGCGTCGAGCGGTCGAACAGGACCCCCTGCAGCTTCGCGTAGGGGCACGCGGTCGCGCAGAACGTCGCGCGGAGGAAGGCGAGATCCAGGAACAGCACCGCGAACAGGCCGAGCCAGGTGCCCGCGACGATGGGGCCGAGGGCGCCGGCGGCGAGCCGCCGGAAGAACTCCGCGGGTGGCACGAAGAACCAGACGAGGTCCGCCGCGACGACCGCGGAGACGATCGCGACGGCCACGAAGCCGAGGGGACGGCGCCAGCGCCGCGGCCGCGCCCGGGTCTCGGGGACGACCCAGCTCGTGAGGTCGCCGAGGACCGTCTGCGGGCAGGCCCAGCCGCACCAGACTCGCCCGAGGAGGAGCGTCACGAGGAGGAACCCCGACGTGACGAGGAGCGTGCCGGCGAGCACCACGAACGCCTCGTCGATCGCGAACGACGCACCGAACGCGTGGAGGCGTCCGGCGGGGACGTCGAGCCGGAGCGCGCTCTCCCCACCGATCGAGAGGAAGGGAAGCCCGATCGCCACGATCGCCTGGGCCGCCGCGGCGAGGCGTCGCCACCTCCTGAACCTACGGGCGATCGTCTTCGTCCTCCATCATCCGGTACTTCGGCCCCTCCACCCGCTCCTTGCGGTGGCGGCGGAAGTAGAAGACGCCGATGCCGAGGAGCGCGGCGCAGAGCGTCCCGCCAAAGACGAGGTAGGCGAGCTCGGTGCCCATGCTCAGGCGCCCCGGCGCGCCTGCTTCTTCCGCTGCGCCATCGCGAGGCCGATCGCGGCGGCGGTCGGGATCGCGGTGAACAGGATCGTCATGAGCGTGTTCGTCCCGGCGGAGGCGCCGCCGCCCTCCGCGTCCTGCGCCTGTTGCCACCCGCCGAGCGCCGGCGTGTACGCCCACAGGTAGTAGGCGCCCCACGCGATGAGCCCCCAGAACAGCACGCTCCAGCCGACGGGGATCGTGTGCGACGTGTCCTTCGCCTCGAACGCGGAGAGGTCGTCGATGTCGGGCTTGAAGGCCATGGCTCCCCCTTACTTGTGCTCGGCCGCTTCGTCGTGGTGCCCCTCGGACGCCTCGTGCGCCTTCTGGTTCCGGAGCCACGACACGATCGCCCAGATGTCCTCGTCCTTGAGGTCCGCGCCGAACGGCTGCATGCCGCCGTCGGGGACCCCGGGCCTACCGAGCGCCTGCTTCACGGCGCTGCCGCCCTTGATCATCGCGAAGTAGGCGCCGTCCGGCAGGTCGCCCTTCGCGCCGAGGAACTCCTCGTCGAGCAGGTTCGGCGCGACGCCCTCCTGGCCGTGCGCCTCGTCGCCGTGGCACGCCGTGCAGCCGTTCGCCTCGAACAGCTGGCGTCCGCGGGTGACGGCCGCGACCGACTGGCCGAGGGGGTTGGCCGCCGCGAGGTCGACCTCGACCCCGCCGGGCGCGCCGCGGTCGACCGCCTTGCCGAGGGACAGGACGTACGCGACGAGCGCGTCCATGCTGGTCTTGCCCTCGACCGCCGCCTTCGCCCCCGCGAGGTCCGCGTCGGCGTAGGGCACGCCGACCCGGCGCAGCGCGCGCATCGACGCCTGCACGGCCGCGCCGTCCACGCGCTCCGCGTTCAGGAATGCGTACGCGGGCATGTTCGAGCGCGCGACGAGCTTCTGCGGGTTCTCGAGGTGCTCCTTCTGCCAGGCGGCGGACGGCTTGATCCACCCCTCGAACGCGAGGTCCGGGCCGGTGCGCTTCGAGCCCCACAGGAACGGGTGGTCGTAGGCGAACTCGCCGGCGAGCGAGTACCGCGCCGTCGGCTCCTGCGCGCGGCTCCCGAGGTAGCGAACCACCTCGCTCTTCAGCGGGCGGACGGTCTGGGTGTGGCAGTTGACGCAGCCCTCCCGCTGGTAGACGTCGCGGCCCGCGAGCTCGAGGGCGGGGAGCGGCTTCAGCCCCGCGACCTTCACGTGCATCTCGGGGCGGAGGAGCGGGTACGCCATCATGACGATGGTGCCGACGAGCACGGCGGCGGCCGCGACGACCGCGAAGGTGACGGGCCTCGAGTAGATCTTGCCGGACATGGTCGATCCCCCTAGGCCGCCGTGACCGCGGCGGAGGCCGCGGGCGCCTCGCTCCGCTCCAGGGCGCGGCCCTTCCTGATCGTCATCAGCACGTTGTAGACGAAGCACAGCATGCCGATCGCGAAGATGATCCCGGCGAGCGTGCGCGTATGCCAGTACGGGTAGTTCCCGGAGAGCGTGTCGATGAAGTTCCGGTAGACGAGCTTCCCGTCGGCGTCGGTCGCCTTCCACATCCAGCCCTGCCGGATGCCGGTGATCCACATCGTGATCGAGAAGAGGAGCTGGCCGACGAGCACGAGCCAGAAGTGCACGTTCGCGAGCCGCTCCGAGTAGATCTCCGTCCCGTAGATCCGGGGGATGACGTAATAGATCGACGCGCAGACCGTCATCGTGACCCAGCCCATCGTGCCCATGTGCACGTGGCCGGGGATCCAGTCGGTGAAGTGGATGAGCTGGGAGACGACCCGGAGCGCCTGCGTCGGGCCCTGCACCGTCTGCAGGCCGTAGAAGGTGATGCCGAGGACGAAGAACTTGGTGAGGTAGTTCGACCGCAGCTTCGTCCAGTCCTGGCCGACCGTGTAGAAGCCGTTCACGACCGAGCCCCACGACGGCGCGATCAGGAACACCGTGAACACGATCGCGAGCGTCTGGATCCAGTCCGGGAGCGGCGTGTAGACGAGGTGGTGCGCGCCCGTCCACATGTACGCGAAGATCAGGGACCAGAACGCCACGATGGAGAGGCGGTGGCTGAAGATGGGGAGCCCGGTCGACTTCGGGAGGAAGTAGTAGAACATCGCCAGGATCGGCGTCGTGAACACGAAGCCGACCGCGTTGTGGCCGTACCACCACTGCACGTTCGCCGAGTTCACCCCCGCGAACACGTGGTAGCTCTTCATCCAGCCGGCCGGCACCGCGAGGTTGTTCACGATGTAGAGCACCGCGACGGCGATGACGGTCGCGACGATGTACCAGAGCGACACGTACATCTGCTCCTCGTTGCGCTTCAGGATCGTCCCGAAGACGTTCACCGCGAACATCACCCAGAGCACGACGATGGCGAGGTCGAGCGGCCACTCGAGCTCGGCGTACTCGAGCGACTGGGTGTGGCCCATCGCGAGCGACACGGCGGCGGCGGCGATCCCGACGTTGAAGAGCCAGAGCTGGACGCGCGCGAGCCGGGGGAAGAGCAGCGGCCGCTTGCAGAGCCGCATCACGATCCAGTAGCTCAGCCCGAAGATCGCCCCGACGCCGAGGCCGAACGCGAGCCCGTTCGTGTGCACCGCCCGGAGCCGCCCGTACGTCAGGTAGGGCGGGAAGTTCGCGGCAGGCGCCCAGAGCTGGACCGAGATGAGCAGCCCGATGACGATCCCCACGACGCCCCAGAAGATCGCCGACAGGATGTACCCCTGCACGGTCTGGTTGTCGTACCGGTAGTCGTTCATTCGAAGGTCCCCTGGTGGGTTGATCGCGCGCAAGCTAACACGGGGACGGCCGCGGGAACACAGGCGGCTTGCCCGACCCCTTTCAGGGTTCAAGTGCCCAATCGCACAGGGGCTTTCGGGATCGCCGCGCAGCGGCGGAGAGGGGGCGCCTCAGGCGGATCGGACGTCGATCCGGTTGTCGTAGAACGTGGATCCGGAGCCCTCGTCCGCGAGCCGCTGGGAGGTGAGCGCGTTCACGTTGCGGCCGCCGGGCGAGTGCGCGGTCCACCAGACGCCCTCCGCCACCGCGACGGCCTCCGGGACGCGCCCGTCCACCCGCAGCACGAACGCGGCCTCGCCGACGTCGTTCCACGCGACCACCCGCTGACCGTCCGCGAGGCCCCGCGCGGCCGCCTCCGCAGGCGCGAGGCGCAGGGTCATCCCCCCGTTGCGCTCGCGCAGCTCCGGGCGCTCCATGAACGTCGAGTTGAGCGTGTGGATCGCGGGCCCCGTGACGAGCCGGAGCGGCGGCCCGCCGGCGTCGCCGTACGCCGGGAGGTGACGGGGCAGCGGCTCGGGCAGGGCCGGGTTCAGGAGCTCGATCCGGCCCGACGGCGTGCCCCAGCGCGGACCCGCGGGCGGGGCGAGCTCGACCGCGCGTCCGTCCGCGAGGCGCGCCGCGAACCCGGCGTCCCGCCACGGCGAGGGCTGGGCGAGGAGGAGGTCGATGACCTCGTCGGTCGTCATCCGGAAGATCGCGTCGCGGAAGCCCATCGCCTCCGCGAGCGCGCGGAACACGTCCCAGTTCGCGCGCGACTCCCCGACCGGCGGGACGACCGGGCGCGCCCGCTGGACGCAGTACTGCCCGTAGGACCGGTACAGGTCCGCGTGCTCGAGCGAGCTCGTCGCCGGGAGCACCACGTCGGCGAAGCGCGCCGTGTCGGTCAGGAAGCGCTCGTGGACGGCGAGGAACAGGTCCTCGCGCGCGAGGCCGCGGAGGACGGCGTTCTGATCGGGCGCGACCGCGGCCGGGTTCGAGCACCACACGAACATCGCGCGCACCGGCTCGCGGAGGTCGGCCAGCGCGGTCCCGAGCCGGTTCATGTTGACGATCCGCGTGCTCCGCGGCTGCAGGTCCTCGCGGGTGAGCGGCGAGAGGTCGAACGCCTGGGCCGAGGAGGTGGAGGCGAGGCAGCCGCCGCCCTCGCGCCCGAAGGCGCCGAGCACCGCGGCGAGCGCCACGACGCTGCGGACCGTCATCGCGCCGTTCGCGTGCCGGGACGGGCCGCCGCCGAGCCGGATGAAGGGCGCGCGCGCGGCGGCGAGCGCGCGCGCGAGCCCCTCGACGTCGGCGGCCGCCAGGCCCGTCGCCGCGGCGGTCGCCTCCGGCCCGTTCTCCGCGAGCGCCCGGGCGCGGAGCTCGGGCCACCCGAGCGCCTCGCGCGCGAGGAACGCCTCGTCGGCGAGCCCGTCGCGGGCGAGCACGTGCACGAGCCCGAGCGCGAGCGCGCCGTCCGATCCAGGGCGGACGACGTAGGTCCGGTCCGCGAGCCGCGCGGTCTCGTTCCGCCACGTCTCGACGAGGAGGACGCGGGCGCCGCGCCGGCGCGCGGCCTTCACCCGCGCGGCGAAGTGCAGGCTCGTCGCGACCGCGTGGATGCCCCACAGCACGACGAGGTCCGACCGCTCGACCGTGTCCGGGGTCGGCCCGGGGGTGTCCCCCATCACCGCGCGCCAGCCCGCGCCGAGCGCCGGCGTGCAGATCGACCGCTCCAGGCGCGAAGCGCCCAGGCGGTGGAAGAACGGCATCCCCGCGTTCCGCTGCACGAGCCCCATCGAGCCTGCGTACGAGTACGGCAGGATCGCCTCGGCGCCGTCCCGGCGGGCGACCTCGCCGAGCCGCGAGGCGACGAGCGCGATCGCCTCCTCCCACGAGGCGCGCCGGAACGCCCCTTCGCCCTTCCTCCCGGTGCGGACGAGGGGATGGGTCAGGCGATCGGGCGAGTGGACCGACCGATCGTACCCCGTCATCTTCGGGCAGAGCGTCCCGCGCGAGTACGGGTGCTCGGGGTCGCCGCGGACGCGCCGCACGAGGCCGCCCTCGGTCTCGACCAGCAGCCCGCACGCGTCGGGGCAGTCGAACGGGCAGACGGAGCGGAGCACCTGCACGGCGCGGAGTCTAGCGCGGCGCGCCCCCGGGCCGCGAGCGGCCCCTCGGACCGCGCTAGAGGTGCCGGTCGGCGTCGTGGAGGCGCGCGATCCCGAGGTCGTCGGTCGTGCGGCGGAGCCTGCGGAACAGGGACGACGCGAGCCCGTGGTAGAAGACCGCGGCGGTCGCGGCGTCGCGCTGCAGGACCTCGGTGAGCCGCTCCGAGCGGAACGCGAGGAGCTCCGTCGGCTCCGCGGCGATCACGGTGGCGCTGCGCGGCGCGCGATCGAGCAGCGACGAGGCGCCGAACTGGTTGCCTGGCCCGATCTCGACGACCTGCATGGCGTCGCCGCCCTTCTCCTTGAACACGCGGCAGCTTCCGCTGCAGATCACGTAGAGCGCGTCCGGCGGGCCGCCCTCGACCACCACCACGTCGCCGGCGCCGAGCGTCACCGACTCCGCGACCTCCGCGATCGCGCGGAGCCCCGCGTCCGGAACGTCCTTGAAGATGTCCACCTTCCTCAGCGCGGCGGTGACGTCCATGTGTTCCTCCCGTCCTCGGGACGCGAGCATAGCGCGCCGCGTCGCGACGCGCCGCCCGTCCGGATCGCGAGCCTTGACGCATTCCGGTCAAGCGAGACCGGCGGGGAGAGGGTGGGGAGAGGGGGACGCCGGTCAGGCGCTCCTGCGCGCCGTGCGCCGCGCGAGCGTCTCGTCGAGGTAGCCCCGCTCGCCGGACACGTCGCGGACCAGGACCGGCTCGAGCCAGGCCGGGGCGGGCTCGGCGTCGCCGCTCGCGCACACCGCGAGCACGAGCGGGCGGTCGAGGTACTCGTCGAGGCGCCAGCCCGGAGCGGAGGCGACGGGGTGCCGGCGCTTCGAGATGCGGCGGCCCTCGGTCAGCGGCCAGAACGCGTCGTACTCGGCCCGGGGGATGGTCTCGATCCGGGGAGGCCGGCCGCGAGCCGCCGCCACCGCCCGGAAGCAGCGCTCTCCCTCCGGAGACCGCGCCAGCCCGACGCTCTCGCGGCGATCTCCGGGCAGCCATCCCTCCTCGAGCGTCTCGGAGGCGCCGCGGACCGCCTCCGGAGGGAGCGCCGTGACGAGGAAGCGCCGCTCGGGCGCCGCCGCACCCTCGGCCTCGGCCGGCGCCTCGAGCGACGCCACGACGGCGTACGCGCGGTCCGTGACGGGCGTCGCGCGCGCCGCCAGGTGCCCGGCGAGCTCGCGCTGCGCGACCTCGTCCCGCTGCTCCGCGAGCCGCAGCAGCGCGAGGAGCCCGGGGCGAAGGCCCGGGATGGCCTCCCCCCGGCGGACCTCCTCGGCGCGCGCCTCGAGGAGCCCGCCCTCGATGGCGAGCGCGGCGGCGCGCGCGGCGATCCCCGCCTCGAGCGCCGCGCGGAGCGGCGCGAGCGCCTCGACCGCCAGGGCGGCCCCGACCTCGGCCGCCTCCAGCGGGGCGACGAGCTCGTGGAGCCGCCGCGCCTCCGCGCAGGCCGCCTCGAGGCCGGCCGCGTCGGAGACGCCGGCCACCGCGGCGATCGCCTCGCGCACCGCCCTCGTCCGCGCGCGGAGGGCGCCCGCGAGGAACGCCGCGAAGGTCGCGGGCACGCCGGCGCGCGCTCCGGAGGCGCGGCCGCCGACGAGGGCGCGGTGGAGCCGCGACAGCGCGCGGCGGAGGCGCGGAGCCGCGTCAGCGGCGAGCTCCTCCCGCGCGCGGCGGCAGCGCCGCTCGATCCGGTCCGCGAGCCAGTCGGCCGCGCCGCGGTACGGGGCCGCGAGGTCGCCGCGCGCCCCGCCGAGCCAGGCCGCGAACGTGGCGGGCTCCCGCAGCGGGGCCGCCGCACGCCCGAGGGCCTCGAGCTCCCCGGCGAGGGCGGCGGGCACCGCCCCGCCGAGCGCGGGCGCGAGCGCGCGGAGCGACGTGGAGAGCCGCGCGAGCGCCTCGGGGAGCGCGCGCCCGCCTTCGCGGTCCTTCGGATCGGAGAGCCGCGCGAGGGCGTCGTCGGCGTCGGCGAGCCACGCCAGCGCGAGGATGCGGGCCCCGAGCTCGGGTGGTCCGTCGAGGATCTCGGGGTCGAGCCGCATGTCCACTCTCCGGGCGAGGTCCCCGGATCATGGTCGATGCGGCGCGGGCGGGCAAATCCACGCCGCGCCGGCGCGCGCGACGCCGGCGCGGCAGGCGGCCGCGGACGGGCTAGATCCGGAACGCGACGAACGCGGCCACGAACCGCGGGTCGCGGGTGTCGTCCTTCCCGCCGAACCGCGGGAACGTGATGCTCGCGCCGACGTCCAGGCGACGAACGGGCGTGACCACCACCGCGGCGCCGACCGGGATCCGGTAGAAGTCCGAGAAGGATCCCACCGCGGGATCGAGCGGTCCCTCGAGCGACGCGCCCGCGACGAGCGCGAGCGTCGGGCCGAGCTGGAGCTGCAGCGTCACCGGGACGCTCAGGTGCTCCTTGTTCCCGGAGACCGTCTCGGCCGTCGTGACGTCGTAGGTGCCGAGGTTCCACTGGATCGCCGACGTCCGCGACGAGATCACCGCGCGGTCGTTCAGCCCGAAGCCGACGGTGGGCGCGGCGGTGACCGCGAGCACGCCGCCGCCGGCGCGCAGGATGAGCCCGGCGTTCGCCGCCCAGCTCCGCGGCTCGCGCACCCGGGTCAGGTCGACGCCTCCCTGGATCGCGACGTCGAACGTCGCGACGCGCCCGATCGAGACGCGCGTGAAGGCGCCCACGTCGTCGTAGAGCTTCGGGCACCCGTTCGCCGCGCCGCCGAAGCAGAGGCCGACGAGGTGCCGGATCCCGATCTCCCACCGGTCGGTGATCCCGACGGCGAGGCTCGGGTTCGAGGTGACGGGCTTCCAGTCCGCGCCCTTCGACGCGTTCAGCTGGACCGGCGCCCAGACCTCGATCATGCCCGCGCCGAGCGTGAGCGGCCGGCGCGTGAGCTCGCTGGGCCAGCGGGCCGGGTCCGCCGCGTGCGCGGCGCCGACGGTGGTGAGGAGCGCGACGGCCGCTCCCAGGATGGTACGTCGCATGCTCCCCTCCGGACTGCGGGTCCTAGGGAAACATGCACTCGCCCCTTGCACGCGGCCACGGACGGGCGCCCCCGCTCCGGGCCCTCCCCCGGCGGCCGGCCTGGCACGCGGGACCGCGCGCGCGACGTTGACGCACCGGCGCGCGCGTGGTGGGGTCCGCGCGATGCGGGCGCTCGTCACCGGCGCGGGAGGCTTCCTGGGGACCGCGCTCGTGCGCGCGCTCTCGGCGCGCGGCGACGCGGTCCGGGCGCTGGTCCGGCGTCCCTCGCCCGACCTCCGTCTCCCGGGCGTGGAGCTCGTCACCGGCGACGCCACGGACCCGGTCGTGCTCCGGGAGGCGGTCCGCGGGCGCGACGTCGTCTTCCACCTCGCGGGCGTCCGGCGCGCGACGGATCCGGAGGAGTTCCGCCGCGTGAACGCCGGCTCCACGCGCGCGCTCCTCGAGGCGTGCGCCCGGGACGTCCCCCACCTCGCGCGGTTCGTCCTCGCGGGCTCGATGGCCGCCGCCGGCCCGTCGCGCACGCCGCGGCGCGAGGACGAGCCGCTCGCGCCCGTCGAGCCGTACGGCGTCTCCAAGGCCGAGGCGGAGGCGATCGCGTTCTCCTTCGCGGATCGCGTCCCCGTCGCGGTGGCGCGGCCGCCGCGGATCATGGGCCCCGGCGACCGCGAGAACCTCCTGTTCTTCCGCATCGCGCGGGCCGGGCTCGCGCTCGACTTCGGCGACCGGCCGCTCTCGTGGATCGACGTCGACGACTGCGCGCGCGGCTTCCTCCTCCTCGCCGAGCGGCCCGAGGCGGCGGGCGAGGCCTTCTTCCTCGCCTCGCCGGAGACGACGACCGCGGCGGGGCTCATGCGGGAGGCGGCGCGCGCGCTGGGGGTCCGGCCGGTGCGCGTCCCCGTCCCCGCGGCCGTGCTGCGCGCCCTCGCGGCCGCCGCGGACGTGGTCACCGACGCGACCGGGCGCCGGCTCCCGCTCAACCGCAAGCTGGCGGCGCAGATCCTCGCGCCGGGGTGGGTCTGCGATCCCGGGAAGGCGCGCGCGCGCCTGGGCTTCGAGGCCCGGACGTCGCTCGCCGCCTCGATCGCGCGGGCCGCCGCCTGGTACGTCGCGCACGGGTGGCTCCGCGCTCCGGCCGGTCGCGGCCGCTGACCCGCTAGATCGTCCCGCCCCCGACGTCGCGGAGCCGGCGCACCGAGACCACCCCGTTTCGCTCGCCGCACGCCGCGCAGACCTCGTACGTCATCTCCTTCACGACGAGGACGTCCGGGTGCTCCTCCGCGGGCGCGACGCGCACGCCGCACGTCGGGCAGGTGAGCTCGCGGACCCGCTCCTTGCGCGCGAGGACGAGCGAGCGACGCCGGCCCGGCTCGCACCGGCTGCACTCGAGGCCGTACAGGTAGCCGACCTCCTCGCGGGGAGGCGTCTCGTCGAGGTCGACCCCGCAGTACTGGCAGATCGTGCTCGCCAAGCCCCTCCCCTAACGTGCGGGCGGAACGCGGTCCACCGGATCGGCGCCGGTCACGGGCGGCAGCCGGTCCGGAGCAGGCGCACGCCCCGGACGCCCGGGCCGTCCACGACCACGTCGGGGCGGCCGTCGCGGTCGAGATCGCCGACGGCCACCGTGCGCGGGGAGAAGATCGGCTCCTGCTGCGGAGGCCCGAAGTCCCGTTGCCCAGGTTGCGCAGCAGCGTGAGCTGGGCCGTCGCCTCGGGGGTGACGAGGAGCTCGGCGGCCCCGTCGCCGTCGAGATCGGCGAGGACCGGCGATCCGGGACCGGCGCCGTCGAGGGACGTCACGCGCACCGGGACCCCGAGCGTCCCGCCGCCGAGCCCCGCCATCGTCGCCGCGAACGACGCGGGGCGATCGAAGGACTGACCCGCGGTGACGACGAGGTCGAGCGTTCCGTCGCCGTCGAGATCGCCCGCCGCGATGCCGGTCACGACGTTTCCGAGCACCTTCTCGGTCGGGGACCCGAAGCTGCCGTCGCCCGCCCCGAAGAAGATCCTGACCGACAGGCCGGACCGGTGTCCGACGAGGAGGTCGGGCGCGCCGTTCCCGTCGAGGTCCGCGACCGCGAGCGCCGTCCCTCCCGCCGTGACGTCGAAGGGCGCGCCGAACGTCCTGGCCGGGCCGGCCAGCCGCACGCGGACGATCCCACCCTCGTCGCCGAGGACCGGCGCCTCACGGACGACGAGGTCGGCGCGACCATCGCCGTCGAGGTCGGTCGCGAAGAGCTGTGCGACTGCGGAGGTGACGAACGTCGGGCCCGGGACGAGGGCGCCCGTCCCGTCGCCGAACCAGGTGGCGATCCGGGCACCGTCGTACGCGACGAGATCGAGCCGGCCGTCGCCGTCGAGATCCGCGAGCTCGGCGGGCCGGAGCGTCGCCCACATCATCGGATCGACCGGGTTACCGGACCTGAAGGTCCCGTCCCCTCGCCCCAGCAGCGCGACGAACTGAGAGCTCTCGACGGCGAGGACGTCCGGATCGAGATCACCGTTCAGGTCTCCGACGGCGACGAGCTCGCCGTCCAGGACCGACGTGGGCACGAGCCAGCCGCCCGCCGCGGCGTGGAGCGCCACGAGGCCGTCGCCGAACGCGAGGTCCACCGCGCCGTCGCCGTCGAGATCCGCCGCGACGATCCCGGAGGACGAGGACGTGGGGACGCCGATGCTCGACACCGTGAACGTCCCGTCGCCCGCGCCGAGGAGCACCTCGCCGCTCGCGAGCGCGACGTCGAGGTGGCCGTCGCCGTCGACGTCGGCGAGCGCGAGCCCATTCGAGCCCGCCGCGTACGCCGTGGCCTCGCGGAACGTCCCGTCGCCGTTGCCGAGCGCGACGCGCGAGTCACCGGGCGCGGAGGTGACGAGGTCGAGGTGGCCGTCGCCGTCGAGGTCGGCGAGCGCGAGCGTCTGGGTTCCGCCGCCGACCGTCACCACCTGCTCCGCGTCGAAGGCGACGCCCCCGAGCGAGAGGAACACGCTGACCTTGCCGGTGGCGTACTCGGCGACGAGCACGTCCGGGTACACGTCTCCGTTCACGGAGACCAGCGCCACGTCGGACGGCCGCCCCGTGGGCGCGAGGGGGAGCTGGCCCGGGAACGCGCCCGCGCCGTCGTTCCACAGGACCGCCGCGGTCCCCTGGGTGAACGACCCCTCGGCCGAGACCACGAGGTCGAGGTCGCCGTCGCGGTCGACGTCGGCTGCCGCGATCCCGTCCGCGCCGACGCCCGCTGCGACGGACGTGAACGCACCGAAGGTGCCGCCGACCGTCCCCTTCGCGACGTGGACCCAGCCGGTGCGGTCCGCGACGGCGAGATCGAGGTACGGGTCGACGTCGAGGTGGGCGAGCACGAGCGCACCCGCCTGCGCGCCGACCGGGAGCAGCAGCGTCTGGGCGACCGCGAACCGGCCGCCCCCGAGCGATCGCTCGACCGTGATCGTGCCGTTCCACGCGCCCACGAGGTCGGGCCGGAGATCGCCGTCGAGATCCGCCGCGGCGAGGACCGTGTACCTGTGCGCGTGGAGCGGCGCTCCCGGGAGGTCGAGGAGCCCGGTGCACGCGCTCGCGGTGCACGCGCCGCCGACGCAGCTCGCGCCCGCCGCGCAGGCCCGACCGCAGCGCCCGCAGGCGTCCGCGGCGCTCGCGAGGTTCCTGCAGGTGAGGCCGCAGGCGACCTCCGGCGCGGTGCACACCGCGAGGCAGGAGCCGCCGCTGCACGCCGCGCCGAGGGGGCACGGCGCGCCGCAGGCGCCGCAGTGGGCGTCGCTCGACTGGAGATCGGCGCACACGTCGCCGCACGCGGTGGTGCCCCCGGGACAGCCGCACGTCGCGGCCGCGCAGACCTGGGTCACGCCGCAGGCGGTGCCGCACGCGCCGCAGTGGGCCGCTGACGTCTGGAGGTCGAAGCAGTCCGAGCCGCAGCGCTGCTGGCTGCCGGGGCAGCCGGGGGGTGGCGCTTCGGCCTTCCCGCCGCCACACGCGACGGATGCGAGAAGCAGCACGACGAGCAGCGCGAGCCGGCCCATGACCCTCCCTGCGGTGGTGGAGACGAGATCCTCACACCGCGTGACGAAGGCGAACAAGCGCCGGGCTCGCCGCCCGCGGCATCCTGTCGCACTCGCCCGCTCGAACGAAGCGAGCAGGCGGGCTGCCTGCTCGAGCTCCGGAGCGTGAGGGGGTTGGAGGCACCGCCCGGATTCGAACCGGGGAATAAAGGTTTTGCAGACCTTTGCCTTACCACTTGGCGACGGTGCCGATCCGGGAGCGTTTCTACCGGAGCCCCCCCCGCCCGTCAACGCGCGCGCCGGCCGCCGCCCGGGCGCGGCCGCACCTCGGCGCGCCCGATCTCGACGCCGCGGACCCGCAGGGCGGCGAGGACCCGCGGGAGCTCCGCCTCCGCCGCGCGCAGGAGGCGCGGCTCCGGCCGGAGCACGAGCTCGACGCCGGCCCCGCCGCTCCTGAGCTCGACGTCGAGCGACGCGCCGAGCGACACCGCGAGCGACGCGCCGGCGTCGAGCCGCGACGCGTGGACGGCGACGGGCAGCGCCCGCGCGAGCGCCGCCAGCTCCGCCACCGGTGCGGCGTCCGCGACGGGATCGCGGCGCGCCGGCTCGACCGGAGCTCCGGGCCGCGGCGTCTCCTCGCGCGCCGGGGGCGGCGCGCGGACGCCGGCGCCGGCCGGGCCGTGGGCGCGCGCGGCGGCGGAGCGCCGGTGGGCGCACCGCAGCGCGTCGGAGAACCGGTCCGCGTCCGGCTCGGGACGCCGGGCCCGGGCCGACCGCTCGTTCACCTTCATGAGTCGCTCCGGTCGCGGAGAGCGCGTGGCCGCATGGGCCCTCACCCTGCACCCGCGGTGCCGCCGCGCGGCGCCGCCGAACACGGCGGATCCCGGGTCGTCGCGTCCGCCGCGCGGCCGCGCCGCGCACCTCCGCGTCCGCCGCGCAGCCTCGTCCCACGCGCGCGGGCCCCCGCGTCGCGCCGCCGCACGGCCGGGCCGGCGTCCGCGCCGAACCCGCCGTCGTCGTGGACGGGATGGGCGTTTCGCGGTCTCATCGCGGAGATGCTGGAGGCGATCAAGCGGGCCGCGCGGCTCCTGCTGCCGGTCGTCGTGCTGCTCGTCGCGGCATGGGTGCTCACCCGCGAGCTGTCCGGGTTCCACCTGCACGAGGTCGAGGCCGGGCTCGCCGCGATCCCGCGCCGCTGGGTGCTCGCCGCCGCGCTGGTGACGGCGCTCGACTACCTCCTCCTCTCCGGCTACGACCTGCTCGCGCTGCGGTACGTGCAGCAGAGGCTGCCGCTCGGCCGCGTCGTGTTCACGTCGTTCGTGGCGTACGCGTTCGGCAACAACGTCGGGCTCGCGCTGCTCTCCTCGGGCTCGGTCCGCGTCCGGCTGTACTCGCAGTGGGGCCTGCCGCCGGGCGACATCGCCCGCGTGGTGGCGTTCACGGCCGTGCAGCTGTGGGCGGGGCTCCTGCCGCTGCTCGGCGTCGCGCTGCTCTCGGGCGCCGGGCCGCTGCCGCCTGCGGCCGCGCGGGTGGTCGGCGTCCTCGCGCTCGCGATCGTCGCCGGGTACCTCGCGCTCGCCCACCGCGGCCGGGAGCTCTCGATCCGCGGCTTCACGGTCAAGCCGCCGTCGCTCCCGCTCGCGCTCGCCCAGGTCGCCGTCTCGGCGGCGGACTGGGCGCTCGCCGCGCTCGTGCTCTGGCTCCTGCTGCCGCAGGGCGCGGCGATGTCGTTCCCCCAGCTCCTCGCGCTGTTCATCGCGGCCCAGGTCGGCGGGCTCGCCTCGCAGATCCCGGGCGGCGTGGGCGTCTTCGACTCGATCGTGGTCGCCGCGCTGACGCCGTCCGTCACCCCCGCCGAGGCGCTCTCCTGCGTCGTCGCGTACCGGCTCATCTACTACCTCGCCCCGTTCCTCGCGGCGTTCGCGATGCTCGTCGCGAACGAGCTCGTCGTCCGCCGCGCGCAGGTCGGCCGCGTCCTGCGCGGCGCGCACGCGTCGTTCGCGCCCGTCGTGCCGTGGCTCGCCGCGCTCGGCGCGATGGTCTCGGGGACCGTGCTCCTCGTGTCGGGCGTCCTCCCCGCCGAGGTCGAGCGCCTCTCCCTCCTGCGGCGCGTCGTGCCGCTGCCCGTGCTGGAGGTGTCGCACCTCATCGGCAGCGTGGTCGGGACCGCCCTGCTCGTGCTCGCGCGCGGGCTCTCGCGTCGGCTCGACGGCGCGTGGGTGCTCACGGTCACGCTGCTCGGGGCGGGCGTCGTCGCGTCCCTCGTGAAGGGGCTCGACTACGAGGAGGCGATCATCCTCGGGGTCATCCTCTGCGCGCACCTGCCCTTCCGCCGGCAGTTCTACCGCCGCAGCTCGCTGCTCGACGAGCCGCTCAACGCCTCCTGGCTGCTGGCGGTGATCACGATCGTCGCCGCCTCCCTGTGGATCGGCCTGTTCGCGTACGAGCAGCCCGACTGGTCCAGCCGCTCCTGGTTCCGGTTCGCGTTCCGCGCGGACGCGCCGCGGGCGCTGCGCGCGTCGGTGCTCGGCGTCTCGGCGCTCGCGCTGTACGGGTTCGCCGTGCTGCTCCGGCCGCGCCGCGCGGAGCCCCACCCGCCGACCGCCGACGAGCTCGCGCGCGCCCGGCCGATGGTCGAGCGCGCGCCGGAGTCGCTGCCGCACCTCGCGCTCGCCGGCGACAAGGCGCTCCTGTTCTCCGCGCGCGGCGACGCCTTCCTGTCGTACGCGGTCGAGCGGCGGAGCTGGGTCGCGATGGGCGACCCGGTCGGCCCCGAGCGCGCCGCGACCGAGCTCGCCTGGACGCTCCGCGAGCTCGCCGATCACCACGGGGGGTGGGCGTGCTTCTACCAGATCGGCCCGACCGCGCTGCCCCGCTACCTCGACATGGGGCTCGCGCTCTTCCGGCTCGGGGAGGAGGCGATCGTCGATCTCGCGGGCTTCTCGCTCGAGGGCGGCCCGCGGCGCCCGCTGCGCACGCCGTACCGCCGCGCCGAGCGCGACGGCCTCTCGTTCGAGGTCGTGCCGGCGATGGCGGTCGCGCCGCTGCTGCCCGAGCTGCGCGCCATCTCCGACGCCTGGCTCGCCGACAAGAAGGTGAGGGAGAAGGGGTTCTCGGTCGGCGCCTTCGACGATCGCTACCTGTGCGAGGGGCCGCTCGCCGTCGCGCGGCTCGGCGGCCGGATCGTGGCGTTCGCGAACCTGTGGGCCCCGGAGAGCCGCGCGGAGCTCTCCTTCGACCTGATGCGCCACGCGCCCGGCGCGCCGAACGCGACGATGGACTACCTGTTCGTCTCGATCATGCTCTGGGGGAGGGACCAGGGGTTCCGCAGCTTCAGCCTCGGCATGGCGCCGCTCTCGGGGCTCGAGGACCGGACGCTGGCGCCGCTCTGGACCAAGGTCGGCGCCCGCCTCTTCCTCCACGGCGAGTACTTCTACAACTTCCAGGGGCTGCGCCAGTACAAGGAGAAGTTCCTCCCCGAGTGGCGCCCCCGCTACCTCGCGGCCCCCGGCGGCCTGCGCCTGCCGTTCGTGCTCGCGAACGTCGCCGCGCTCGTCTCTCGCGGGCTGAAGGGAGTGGTCTCCAGGTGAGCCTCCTCGCGCTCGTCGCCGCCGCCGTGCTCGCGGCGGCCGATCCGGCGAACGCGGCGACCGCCGCGCGGCGGCCCGCGGACGCGCTCGACGCCCCGGGCTTCGGGAGGGTCACCGTCCACGCGCCGCCGGGAGCGCCGCAGCGGGTCGTCCTGCTCCTCTCCTCCTCGGCGGGCCCGGCGCGCGACGGGCCCCTCGCGGAGGCGCTCGCGGCGGGCGGCGCCCTCGTCGCGTCGATCTCCAGCGCCGCGTGGACCGCGGCCCACTCCGGGCCGAGGTGCGCCTACCCGGCGGGCGACCTGGAGGTGCTGGCGCAGCGGCTCGAGAAGGAGCGCGGGCTCGACGCGTACCAGCGGCCGTTCGTCGTCGGGATCGCCGAGGGCGCGACGATCGCGTGGGCGGCGCTCGCGCAGGCTCCGCCCGGCACCTTCGCGGGCGCGGTCGCGGTGGACCTCTGCCCCGACCGGCCGCACCCCGGACGCCTCTGCGCCGGCTCCGGCCCGAAGCCGCGCCCGGTCGGGCAGGGCCAGCTGCCCGCCGTCGTGCGCGCGCCCGGGCCGCTCGAGCTCCTCTCGCGGGGCGCCGGGGCCTGCCCGGCCGCGGCGGCGGAGCGGCTCGCGGCGCAGCTCGGCGCGGGCTTCGCCGCGGTCCCCGCGCGCCCGGACGAGCGGGCGCTCCCGGACGCCGTCGAGGCCGCCCTCGCGCGCGCGACGCCGCCCGCGCCGGCGCCGGCGCCCGCCCGCGCTCCGCAGGCGACCGGCGTCGCGGACCTCCCGCTCGTGGAGGTGCCGGCGGCGGGCGGCGATCCGCGCCTCGTCGTCCTCCTCACCGGCGACGGCGGCTGGGTCGGCATCGACAAGGCGCTCGCGGCGGCGTTCGGCGACGCGGGCGTGGCGACCGTCGGCCTCGACTCGCTCAAGTACTTCTGGAAGCGGCGGACGCCCGACGAGACCGCCGCGGCGGTCGCCCGGATCGTCCGGCACTACGGCGCCGCCTGGGGGCGGACGGAGGTCGTGCTCGTCGGCTACTCGCGGGGCGCGGACATCGTGCCCTTCGTCGCGGCGAGGATGCCGGCGGCGGAGCGCGAGCGGCTCCGGCTCGTCGCGCTGCTCGGGCCCGGCACGTTCGCCGAGTTCGAGGTGCACGCGATCGACCTGTTCTCGTCCGTGCGCCGCAAGGCGGCAGCCGACACCGAGGACGCGGTCCGCTCGACCTCCGGCCGGACGCGGATGCTCTGCGTGCGCGGCTCGGACGAGAAGGGCAGCCTGTGCCCCGCCCTCCTCGACCTGCCGTGGGTGAAGCAGCTGGTGCTTCGCGGGGGGCACCACTTCGACGGCGACTACCGGGAGCTCGCCCGCCTGGTGCTCGAGGCCGCCCCGCGCTGACCGCGTGCTACTCGCCCTCGCCGAGGATCCGGTAGAGCGTCTTGCGGTCGATCCCGAGGAGCTCGGCCGCGCGCGTCTTGTTCCCCGCGCACTCGGCGAGCACGAGGGCGGCGTACCTGCGCCCGAGCTCGTCCAGCGTCGGGCGGAACCCGGCGGGCAGCGCGAGCCCCGGCGCGGGCTCCGGGGCGCCGCCGCGCACGCGGTCGGGCAGGTCGGAGGGGACCACCACTCCCGAGGGGTTCAGCGCGAGCGCGCGCGCGACGACGTTCTCGAGCTCGCGGACGTTCCCCGGCCAGTCGTACGCGAGGAGCAGCTCGCGCGCCTCGGGCGAGACGGTCGCGCCCTCCCCGCGGCCGTGCTTCGCGGCGAAGTGCTCGGCGAGGAGCGGGATGTCCTCTCGCCGGTCGCGCAGCGGCGGGATCCGGATCGTCACGACGTTGAGCCGGTAGTAGAGGTCCTCGCGGAACTTGCCCGCCTTCACGGCCGCCTCGAGGTCGCGGTTCGTCGCGGCGACGACCCGGGCGTTCACCGGGACCGACTCGTTCGTGCCGACCCGCCGGACGGTGCCCTCCTGCAGCGCCCGCAGCAGGCGCGCCTGGAGCCCGGGCCCGACGTCGCCGATCTCGTCGAGGAAGAGGGTCCCGTTCGTCGCCTCCTCGAACAGGCCGCGCCGCGCGCTCTGCGCGCCGGTGAAGGCGCCGCGCGCGTGGCCGAACAGCTCGGACTCGAGGACGCCCTCCGCGATGGCGCCGCAGTCGACGGGCACGAACGGGCCGGCGGCCCGCGGCGAGGACTGGTGGAGGGCGCGCGCGACGAGCTCCTTCCCGGTGCCCGACTCCCCGAGGATGAGGACGGTCGCGTCGCTCGCCGCGACGCGCGCGGCGGTCTTGAAGACCTGGAGCATCGCCTCGCTCCGGCCGACCGCGTTCTCCAGCCGGTACTTGTCCCGCAGCTGGCGCCGGAGGGTCCGGTTCTCCTCGGCGAGCCGGCGCTGCTCGAGCGCCCGCGCGGCGGTGTGCTGGACCGCGTCGATGTCGTACGGCTTCGAGACGTAGTCGAACGCGCCGCGCCGGATCGCCTCGACCGCGCCGTCCACGTTCCCGAACGCCGTCACGAGGATGACCGGCGTGTCCGGGGCGTCGCGCCGGAACGCCTCCGTCACGGCGAGGCCGTCGACCTCCGCCATGCGGATGTCCGACACGACCAGGTCCGGCCGCTTGCCCGCGGCGAGCCGCTCGAGCGCCTCGCGTCCGTCGTCGAGCTGCTCGACGCTCCAGCCTCGCTCGCCCAGGACGCGCGCGAGGAGCTCGCGGCTCGACGCGTCGTCGTCGATCACCCAGATCATCGCCATGGCCTACCCCGCCGCCCGCCACGCCGGCGAGGGGACGAGCAGCGTGAAGGTCGAGCCGCGCGCCGGCTGGCTCTCGACCTCGATGCGACCGTTGAGCGCGGCCGCGATCTCCCGGCAGATGGCGAGCCCGAGCCCGGTGCCGCGGCCCGGGGGCTTCGTCGAGTAGAACGGCTCGAAGATGTGCCGCCGCTCCTCCGCGCCGATCCCGACCCCCGTGTCCGCGACGCAGAGCGCGAGCTGCGCGCCGTGACGCTCGGCGCGGACGGTGAGCGTCCCGCCGCTCGGCATCGCGTCCACCGCGTTCGAGATGAGGTTCGTGAGCACGTGCCGCACGAGCCCGGGGTCGGTGACCACCTCGCCGAGGTCCTCCGGGACCACGCGCGCGACGGCGATCCGCTCCCGCGCCTCCGCCGAGAGGGACAGCGACAGCGCCTCCTCCACGAGCAGGCCCACGTCGGTCGGCTCGGGCGCGGGCGTGAGCGCGCGGGCCGAGTCGAGGAAGCGGCGGATGATCGCGGTCATCCGCTTCACCTCGCCGTCGACCGCCCCGAGCTCGCGGCGGATCTCGGCCGGGCAGGCGGGATCGCGCGCGAGGAGCTGGACCCTCCCGCTCATCGCGTTGAGGGGGTTGCCGAGCTCGTGCGCGATCGTGCCGGAGAGCTGCCCGAGCGCGGCGAGCCGCTCCTTCGCGGTGAGGTCGCGGCGCGCGGCGACGAGCAGGTCGTTCAGCTCGGCGAGCGCGCGGTTCTTCGCCGCGAGATCGGCCGTGGCCTCGTCGATGCGCGACTGGAGCTCGGCGTTGAAGTTCCGGATGCGCGCGAGCATCGCGTCGAGGCCGCGCGCGACGATGCCGATCTCGTCGACCCGCTCCGCGCCGGGGACCGGCGGCGCGTCGGGGCCGCCCGACTCGACGCGCCCCATGACGTCCGCGAGCTGCGAGAGCGGGCGCGCGAGCATCGGCCCGAGCGCGAACGCGAAGAGCAGCGCGAGCGCGACGGCGCTCGCCGCGGTGACCCACAGGAACACGCTCCGCTCGCGCTCCGCGATCTCCTTCGCGTACGAGACGTCGGCCTCGACGTGGAGGATGCCGATGGCCTTCTTCGAGAGGTCGCGCACGACCGCCTCGGCGGTGGCGACGCGGCCGTCCTCGTCCTCCTCGATCCGGACCTCCTGCTTCTCGGGGAGCGGGCCCGCCCGCGTGTCGAGCGTGATCTGGAGGCCGCCGGCGCCGAACTCGATGCTCGACACCTCGAGCTTCCCGTTGCGGTGGAGGACGAGCTCGGCGCTCTTGAGCCCGCGGTGGAGCGGCATCGCCTCGGCGAGCCGGTCGGCGATGGCCTCGTGCTCGAGCGTCCGGAGCGCGCCGTGGGCGAGGTCCAGGTCGGCGACCACGGAGCGGGCCACCTCCACCGTGCGCTCCTGCACGACCTGCTCGACGGCGCGCTGAGCGGTCGCCGCCCCGAGCGTCGCCGCCACGGTCATCGTGACGACGAGGATGGCCCCGAAGAGCAGGGTGAGCTGCAGGCGAAGCGACACGTCACTCCAAATGAAGCGGGCCGGCTGCTCGCGCAACCGGCCCGACCATCGCAGGATTCCCGCGAGTCTGGCTACTTCTTCTCCTCGACCTTCTTCTCGCCCTTCTTCGCGGCCTTCTTCTTCGCGTCCTTCTTCGCCTCGGCCTTCTTGGGCTCGGCCTTCGCGGCAGGAGCGGCGGCGGCCGGGGCAGCGGCAGGGGCGGCGGGAGCGGCAGGAGCAGGAGCGGCGGCGGCGCCCTCGGCGGCGAACGACGAGGAGGCGGCGAACAGGAACGCGGCGGCGACGAGCGTGGAGACGAGCTTCATGGTTTGTGACTCCGTCTGGCAGGGGCCCATCGGTCGGGCCGTTTGGGCGGTGGAAGGAGCATGGCGCGTGCCGCCCCCTTCCCTGCCTCCGCGGCCAATGATTCCGGGCACATGGCCGAAACCGGGAATCGGCGAGTGGGGAGATCCGGGACGCCTCTCGCTTCGCGTGGGGCAGAACGCCCCACTTCCGCCGCACCCATGAGGGGCGTCCAGGTCCAGGCCCAGGCCAGGTCGTGACCGGGGCCGCCGACGGGGCTCAGCTGCGGTAGTCGGCGTTCTCGGTCACGTACTCGTGCGAGAGATCGGCGCCGACGACCGCGCACGACGAGGGACCCATCGCGAGGTCGATCTCGACCTCGACGCGCCGGCCGTGCGGCGGGAAGTCGAGCGGAGCGCGGAAGGTGAGGCCGTCGCGCGGCGGCGCGCTCGCGTAGAGCTCCGCGGCCCTGAGGTGCGCCACCAGGCGGCGCTCCTTCTCGGGATCGAGCCGCATCGCGCCGGCCTCGAGCACCACCTCGCCGCCCACCTTCATGCGGACCTTGGACGGATCGAGCGGGAGCCCGAGCGCCCCGGCGTGCTTGCCCACCGCGCAGAGGAGCCGGCCGACGTTCGGATCGTTCCCGTTCACCGCCGCCTTGAGCAGGGGCGAGTTCGCGACCGCCTTCGCGATCCCGCGCGCCTCGTCGTACGTCCGCCCGCGCATCACGGTCACCCGCACGACGTGGTGGACGCCCTCGCCGTTCCGGACGACGTCCTCGGCGAGCGCGGCGCAGACCTTCGCGAGCCCGTCCACGAACTCGCCCGGCGCGGGGGTCGCGCGGCGGCGGGTCGAGAGGAGGACGACCGTGTCGGACGTGGAGGTGTCGGAGTCGACGGTGATCGCGTTGAACGAGCTCTCGACCGCCTCGTCGAGCGCGGCGCGCAGGAGCTCGCGCGGCACGTCGAGATCGGTGAGCAGGTACACGAGCATGGTCGCGAGGTTCGGCTCGATCATCCCCGCGCCCTTCGCGATGCCGACGATCGACCCCTCCCCGACGTCCGCCCTGCGGATCTTCGGGTAGAGGTCGGTCGTCATGATCGCCTCCGCCGCCGGCAGGATCGACCGCGCCTGGAGCGCGGCCGCGGCGCGCGGAAGCGCCTCGACCATCGCGTCCGCCGGGAGCCGCCACCCGATGACGCCGGTGGACGAGGGGAGCACCTCCTCGGGCGCGAGCCCGAGCGCGCGCGCCGCCTCGGCGCAGATCCGCTCCGCCGCCTCCACCCCGCCCGGCGCGCAGACGTTCGAGACCTTGTTGTTCACGATCACCGCGCCGAGGGCGGGCCCGTCGAGCCGCCGGCGCCCGACGATCACCGGCGCGCCCGGGAAGGCGTTCCGGGTGAACTTGGCCGCGAACGCCGGGGTCGGGCGGTCGAGCGCGATGAGGGTGAGGTCCATCCGGGCGGGCTTCGGCACCTCCACCGGGACGAACTCGAGCGACGCGGTGCCGACGCGGAACCCCGCGGGCAGCCCGGCCTGGGACGCCAGCCAGGCGCGGTGGGCGGCGCGATCCGCGAACGTGAAGGCGGTGCTCGGCATGCCGCCGTTTTCGCCGTTCCCTCCCCCGCCGTCAATCGCCAGGCCGCCGCGCCGGGGATCGCGGGGGACGCGCGCGGGTCGCCTGCACGGCGGGCGGTGGGCACCGTAGCGACGTGCCCGCGACGCGCATCATCCGGAACTCGACGGTCACCGAGCGGTCCCTCGCCCTCCTGGCGACCGGGGCGGCGATCGGGTTCTGCTACGTGATCCGCGAGCTGCTCGTCCCGTGCGTCGTCGCGCTGGTGCTGGCGTTCACCGTCCACCCCTTCGTCTCGTGGCTCGAGCGGCGGCGGGTGCCGCACGCGCTCGCGGCGGTCGCGGGGACGGTGCTCGCGGCCGGGGTGGTCGTGCTCGTGGTCGTCGTGCTGTACGGGCGCATCCAGGACCTCGCGGGCGAGCTGCCCGCCTACGAGGATCGCCTGCGCGAGGCGTGGGCCGGCGTCACGCGGCGGGTGCTCCACCTGCGCGCGCAGACGCAGCAGCTCGCGCCGCCGCGCCAGCCGGGCACCATGCGGGTCGAGGAGAGCGTCCCCTGGACCGCGCTCGCGGTCGTCACCGCGCAGGGGGCGGTCGCGCTCGCGGGCGGCGCCACGGTGGCGGTGTTCGTCCTCTACTTCGCGCTCGCCGAGGGCCCGCGCTTCCGTCGCAAGTTCCTCGCGCACGCGGGGCGGAACCCGGACAGCCGCGCGCGCGCGGTCGCGGCGCTCGAGGAGCTGCACCGCGACGTGTCGCAGTACATGTGGAACCGCATCCTGCTGAACGCCGTGCTCGGCCTCGTGGTGTGGATCTGCTACGCGCCGTGGCTCGAGCACGCGCCCGTGTGGGCGCTCACGACGGCGCTCCTCCACTTCATCCCGTACGTGGGCCCGGCGATCGGCCTCGCCCTCCCGGTGCTCATGGCGGTGCTGCAGTACGGCACCCTGCAGCACGCGCTCCTCGCCGGCGGCGTCTACGTCGTGCTCGTCTCGGTGCAGGGGAACGTCGTCGACCCCATCTTCCTCGGGCGGCAGCTGCGGCTGAGCGCGCTCGTCGTGTTCGTCGGGTCGCTGTTCTTCTTCTGGCTGTGGGGGCCGATCGGGCTCTTCGTCGCGGTGCCGGTGCTCTCGACCGTCCGCATCGCGTGCAAGTACGTCCCGCGCCTCCAGGCGATCGCCGACCTGCTCGCGGAGTGAGCGCCTCCCGGGAGCTCAGCGCGCCTTCGCCCCGGCGTGCGCCCGGGTGCGCCGGTGCGCGCCCCGCGCCGTCGCCTTCTGGAACCCCGCGATGCGCGGGCGGGGTCCGCGGCGCAGCAGCGCGCCGACGAGCGCGTCGCCGACGCGGTCGCGCGCCCCCGCGACGCCGGGCCGGGCGCCGCCCGCGCGCTCGCCGGCGACGAGGGCGACCTCCGCGCCGATCACGTCGAGCCGCTCCGGGGTCGCCGGCGCGAGCGGGGTGTGCGCGTGCGGGCGGCGCGCCGGGGGGAGGCTGCGCCGGAACACGCCCACGACGAAGCTCGCGCCGGGCGTGACCCCGAGCGCGGTCGCGACCTCGCCGCGCCGGAACGCCCGCGCGAGCGCGTAGGCGAGGTGCACGTGGTCGCGGTGGCGCGCGAGCGCGTAGTGGCCCATCGCGAGGACGCGGGCGTCCGGGCCGCCCCCCCGCGCGCCGCGGACGTCCTCGGTGAGCCGCGCCGGCGCCGGCGCGATGCGATCCACGTGGGCGAGGAACCGCTGCCCGAGGGCCCCGTCGTCGGGCAGCCTCCGGCGCCGCACCGAGATCCGGCGCAGCGGCCGCTTGCCCTCCGGCGCGAGCACCACGAAGAGCCGCGCCACGTCCCCGGGCCCCCGCGCCGCGCCCCCCGCGCGCGGGACCGCGACGAACGAGACGGCTCCCCTCTCCAGGATCTCCACCACGATCGAACGATGGGCCCGCGCTCGCCGCGCGGCGACCGGGACCGACCGACCGACCCCGATGCCCCCTGGCGGTCCGACCGGCCCCCGCCCCACGCGCGGCTTGGCGGGGGACCGCCGCCGGTCCAGCTTTCCGGCGGGGCGGCGCACCGCGTGCGCCGGGAGGGTGATCGGATGTCCGTGCTCCGTTGGGGTGTCGCGGCGGCGTGTGCGGCGGTGATGGCGTGTGGCAGCAGCGGCGGGTCGGCGCCGGCGCCCTCCGCGCAGGGGCCGTCGCGCGCGGAGCCGACGCTGTCGAAGGGCGGCTTCACGTACTACGGGGCCACGGAGGGGATGGCCCCGGACGTCTGGGACGTGTCGGCGGACGAGGCGGGGAACGTCTACGTCGCGGCCGGAGACGCGCTCCTCGCGAAGCGGCGCGCCGACTCCGGCTTCCGGCGCTTCGGCGCGTCGAGCGTCGGGGTGACGAGGAACTGCGACGCGGCGCGGACGACGCCGTGCCCGGTGGTGTCCGTCGGCGGCGGCGCGCCCGGCGTGGCGGTCTTCGGCCTCCAGGGGCTCGGCACCGACGGCGACTCCGACCCGGACTGGTGGCTCGACTCGGGCGGCGCGGACGTCTTCGCGTTCGACGGAGACCGCCTGACGCGGAAGCGCCACGTCCAGGTCTCCGGGCTGCCGCACCAGTTCTGCATGGACCACTCGCCGGGCCCGTGCTCGATCGGCGACGCGACCTGGGAGAAGGGCCGGCGCAAGGTCCGCCAGGTGCTCCGGATCGCCGTCAACCACGCGGCCGGGACGCTCCAGTACGGCGACGTCTGGATGGCCGGGACCCACGGCTCGTTCAACCTGCTCGTCGCGAGCCCCGACCGGCGGGGCTGGGTCGATCAGACGCCGCAGTACCCCGGGACCGAGGACCGGCGCTTCGTCTGGGAGCACGATCACCCCGCGATGACGGTGTGGGCCACGATCGGCGGGACGAAGCAGCTCGCCTACACCGCGGGCACCACGAGGGCGCTCGCGCTCGACCCGACCACCGGGGATCCGTGGGCGGCGAACGAGACGCGGCTCGCCTCGAAGCGCGGCGGCGGGTCCTGGGCGAACGCCTGGGACGCGCCGATGTGGCCGCCGTGGGTCCCCGACGAGCTCGGCTCGTACCTCGACGTCTGGCCGGACCCGAGGCCGGCGAACCCGATGGACTTCGACGCGGTGGACCCGCGCTGGATGGACGCCGTCTCGGGGCTCTCCTTCTGCGACGACGGGACGCTCTGGATCGCGTCCTCGCTCCACGGCCTCGCGCGGCGCGCGCCGAACGGGAGCCTCTCGTACGTCGCCCTGCCCGCCGGCCTCGGGAACAACGCGAGCGCGGTCGCCTGCGATCCGTCGAACGGGTCGGTGTGGGTCGGGTTCGGCTGGGGCGGCTTCGGGCGGTGGAACGGGAGCAGCTGGTGGAGCATCGCGTCGGAGTCCCCGCCCTCGTTCGCGGCGCTGGCGCCGACGCGGTCGATCCAGATCGACCGCTGGGCGTCGCCGCGCATCGTCTACGTCGCGCAGGCGGCGAGCGCGAACGGCCCCGGCGGACTCACCGTCTACCAGGGCCCCTGAGGCGCGCGGGCGTCGTGGGGCCCGCTCCGCGGACGCGGCGCGAGGCCCCCGCCTCCCTCAGCCGCTCGTGTAGTCCTTCTCCACGATCTCGCCCGGGCGCGGTGCGCCGGTGAGGAGCCCGAGCGCGTCCATCAGGATCCACTGCTGCAGGGCGGCGTCGCCCGCCCGCCCGAGGGAGTGGCCCGCGACGAAGCCGCGCGGCGAGAGCGCGCGCGGCGGCCGCGCCTGCCGGGTCTCCTCCGGCTCGACGGTCACCACGACCGTCGGGATCCCGATCATCTCGATGGCGCGCTGCACGGTGACCACCGTGCGGTGGCAGAGGCGTCAACCGCCGGTGAGCAGGACCGCGCCGGGCCGCTCCCGGTCCACCTCGCGCACGAGCGCCGGGATCGTCCGCTCGCGGAGCTCGCGGAGCGCCTGGCTGTAGCCGAGGGAGAAGTGCCGCGCCGTCAGGCCTCCCACCCGGCCCTCCGCCGCGAGCGCGCGCACGCGGTCGATCGGGAACACGCAGTTCATGTCGCGATCGACGCAGGCGTGGTCGTAGTGGCTGTCGTCGTAGCGGAGGTCCTTCGCCTCGATCTCCCCCGGGATGACGCGCCAGGTCGTGTCACCTTCCGTCTGGAACGGTGCGTCATCCTTCGTGCGGACGGCCGCCGTCGAGACCAGGCAGATCGTCGCATCCTCGAGCCGCCCCTGGAACGGCGTGAACGGCACGCAGTACCGGGACAGCTCCAGGGGCTTCGTCTCGACGGGCTGCGCCATCGCGCCTACCGCTTCAGCTTGTCCAGCGCCGCCATGATCTTGTCGGTCGGCGGCTGCTCGGCGGTGTCGTGGATGTCGATGTAGGCGACCTTCCCCTGCTTGTCGACCACGAAGATGGCGCGCTCCGCCTGGCCGGTGTCGCCGCGGAGGATGCTGTACTGCGAGCACACCCAGCCGTGCGGCCAGTGATCCGAGAGCAGCGGGTAGGAGAGCCCTCCCATCGACTTCGCCCACGCCTCGTTCGTCGGGACCTGATCCGTGCTGATGCCCAGGACCTGGGCGTCACGCCGCTCGAACTCGGAGAGATCCTCCTCGTACGAGGGCATCTGCACGGTTCAGACGGGCGTGAACGCCGCCGGGAAGAACGCCAGGACGACGTTCTTCTTGCCCCTGAACTCCGACAGGCGGACGCGCCTCCGCGGTCCACCCTTTCCAGCCGTGTCCCCCGTCGCAGGGAGCTCGAAGTCCGGCGCTTCGTCGCCGACCTCCAGCCTCCACACGGGCTTCTTCGTCGCCGCCATGGTCGCCTCCGAAGCCCGAACATAAGGTCCGGGCGCCCGGCGGGCACCCTAACCCTGCGTGCATACGCCGAGGGTGCACCCCGAAAAGGACGCTGTCGCTCACACCCCCGTTTGCTAGAGCGTTCCCCATGGATCTCCTTTCCAGGTTCGCAGGAAACGTCCGGCGCCTGCGGTCTAAGAAGAAGCTCTCCCAGAAGGCGCTCGCCGATCGGATCGGGATCTCGGTCTCGTACGTGTCGATGCTCGAGCGCGGGCAGCGGTCTCCCCCGCTCGAGACGATCGAGAAGATGGCGAAGGCGCTCGGCGTTCCGCCGGCCGCGCTGCTCGGCAGGTAGCCGCCGCGCGGGCGCTCGCGCCCACCGCCTCCGATCCCCTTCCCGCCGCTCCGCCGGGCTCTTCCCTCCTGGGCGGAAGGCTCCCAAGTCATCTGCGCAACGCCCGCGCCCCCTCCCGTGGAATCGCATCCGCGCGCCCGGGGTTCCACCGTTCGTCATCGGGTCGTGGGCGAGGGAGAGGGAAGACACGTGATGAGCTTCGGGAGGAGGCGGTTCCTGCAGGGCGCCGCGATCGCGGGCGCGGCGGTCGCCACGGGATCGCTCCCGGCGCTCGCCGCGGCCCAGGAGGACCAGGCGCGCGAGGAGCACGTGACGTTCCTCGTGCCCGGGCTGGACCCCGCCCACGACGGCCTCCGCATCGCGCAGCTCTCCGACGTGCACGTCGGGCCGCGGACCTCCCCCGCCGTGATCCGCGGCGCGATCGAGGAGGCGAACGCCTTCGCGCCCGACCTCGTCGTCCTCACGGGCGACTACCTGTCGCGCAGCCGAGGCGAGGTGGAGGGCGTGCGCGCGCTGCTCGGCGGCCTCGCCGCGCCGACCGTCGCGGTGCTCGGAAATCACGACGTGTGGCTGGATCCGGCGGGCACCGCCGCGGCGCTGCGCGGGCACGGGTACGCGGTGCTCGAGAACGCGTGGACGCGGCTGCGGCTCCGTGGCGCGCCGTTCACGATCGTCGGCGTCGGCGACCACCTCACCGGCCGGGAGGACGTCGCCGCGGCGGTCCGCGGCCTGCCGGCGGGCCGGCCGCCGCTCGTCCTCGCCCACGGGCCACGGACCGCCGATCGCCTCCGCGGGCTCGACCGGCCGCTCGTCTGCCTCTCCGGACACACGCACGGCGGGCAGATCAACGTCCCCATCCTCACGCCGCTCTTCCTCGCCAGCATGCGCGAGCCCTACGCGCGCGGCCGCTTCTCGCTCGGGGCGGTGCAGCTGTACGTGAACCGCGGGATCGGGATGTCCGGGATCGGCCTGCGGGTCAACTCGCCTCCCGAGGTCACGCTGGCGACCCTGCGCCGCGCAGAGCCAGGGACGACCTGACCGGGCGAGGGCCGGTCGCCCGAAGGGCGGCTAGAGTAGACACGTGACGCCCGCCACCGAGATCCTCGCCCCGCCCGACACCGAGCCCGGCCGCCTCGACGAGGCGGTCGCGCGGGTGCGCGACGGCGCCGCCGCGTGGGCGCGCGCGCCGATCCGCGAGCGCATCGCGCTCGCGCGCTCGATGCTGCTCGGGATCGAGCGGAACGCTCGCGGGATGGCGCGCGCCGCGTGCGCGGCGAAGCGCTATCCGTTCGACTCGCCCGCCGCCGGGCGACGAGTGGCTCGCGATCTACGTGGCCACCCGGATCCTGCGGCAGCTCGCCGAGTCGCTCTCGCAGATCTCGCGCCGCGGCACGACCTCGATCGGCCGCCTCGGCGAGACGGTGGACGGCCGCGTGACGGCGCGCGGTCTTCCCGACGACGCCCGTGGACGCCGCGCTGTTCTTCCGCGCGCACGCGGAGGTCCACTTCCTCGAGGGGTTCGGGGCGCGCGAGGTGGAGGAGCAGCGGGCGCGCTTCTACAAGGCGCCGGATCACGCCGGGCGGGTCTGCCTCGTGCTGGGCGCGGGGAACTTCAACGCGATCCCGCCCGCGGACGTCGCCGCCAAGCTCTTCAACGAGGGCAAGGCGTGCATCCTGAAGATGAACCCGGTGAACGCCTACCTCGGGCCCTTCCTCGAGGACGCGTTCGCGGACGCCATCGCGTGCGGCGCGCTCGCGATCGTGTACGGCGGGGCCGACGTCGGCGCCCACCTCGCGAGGCACCCCGGCGTCGACGAGCTCCACATCACCGGCTCCGGCGCGACGCACGACGCCATCGTCTGGGGCCCGCCGGGCCCGGAGCGCGCGGCGCGCATCGCGCGCAACGAGCCGCTGCTGGCGAAGGAGATCACGAGCGAGCTCGGCGACGTCTCGCCGGTGCTCGTCGTCCCGGGGCCGTGGGACGACCGGAGCCTCCGCGTTCCAGGCGGAGAGCGTCGCCGGCATGGCGACGGTGAACGCGTCGTTCAACTGCATCGCGATCCAGGCGCTCGTCCTGCCGCGGGGCTGGCGGCGCCGGGACGAGTTCCTGTCGCTGGTCGAGCGCGGGATGGCCGCCACCCCCGCGCGCGTGCCCTGGTACCCCGGCGCGGAGAAGCGCTACCACCGGCTGCTCGACGGGCGCCCGGACGTGCGGCGCTCCGCGGCCGCGCCGCCCGACGCGCTCCCCTGGGCCCTCGTCACCGGGGTCGATCCCCAGCAGGACGACGAGCTGTTCCGGACGGAGGCGTTCTGCGCGGTGCTCGCGGAGACCTCCGTCGGCTCCGAGGATCCGATCGAGTACCTCGAGCGGGCCGTCACGTTCGCGAACGAGCGGCTCCCGGGGACGCTCTCCGCGAACGTGCTGGTCCACCCCGCGACGCTCGCCGATCCGACGATCGCCCTCGCGTTCGAGCGCGCGCTGCGGCGGCTGCGCTACGGGACCGTCGCCGTGAACACCTGGACCGGCTACGGGTTCGGCTTCGGCACGACGCCCTGGGGCGGCTTCCCGGGCCAGCCGCTCTCGGACGTCCGGAGCGGCCGCGGGTTCGTGCACAACACGCTCATGCTCGAGGGCGTGGAGAAGACGGTCATCAGGCACCCGGTGACGCACCCGATGAAGTCGCTGTACTTCCCGACCCACCGCACGCCGCACGAGCTCGTCCCGCGGCTGATCCGCCTGGAGGCGCGCCGCGCGTGGTCGGAGCTCCCGGGCATCGTCGCGGCCGCGCTGCGCGGGTACGGCGCTCAGGCCGGGCGCAGCGCCGCCCTGAGCTGGAGACGCGCCTCGCGCCTGACGCGGGCATCCCGCTCGCGGCGCCGCTCCTCCTCGGACTCGACGAGCAGCGGCGGCACCGCGATGGGCCGCTTGTCCGGCCCGAGGGCGACGAACGTCAGGAAGGCGTCGCAGCACTTCCGTCGCTCGCCGGTCATGGGGTTCTCCGACGAGACCTCGACGCCGACCTCCATCGACGTCGAGAACACCGCGTTCACCTGGGCGGTGAGCAGCGCCATGTGGCCGATCCGGATGGGCGCCAGGAACGTGAGCTGGTCGATCGACACGGTCACGACCGGACCGCGCGCGTGGCGCATGGCAGCCATCGCCCCCGCGACGTCGGTCCACTGCATGATCATCCCGCCGAACGCGGTGCCGAGGTTGTTCGCCTCTCCCGGCATGACGAGGTGCGTGTGGTCGATGCGGGAGAGGGAGGCCGGCTTGGGGGTCGCCATGGGCCCGATCTAACACGCGGGCGGCGGGCAGGCGCCGCCTCCTCGCGCGCGTCGGGCCGCCCGACTATGATTCGCACCCCCACCGGAGCCCGACGATGCCGCTCGAGGTCACGCTCATCGACTACGCCCGCGATCCCCTGCAGAAGCTCTACGGGGCGTACCGGACCTGCTACACCCCGAAGACGCCCGGCGAGGTCTGGGGCGAGGTCCGCGACGGCCGGATCCCGGCGGAGAAGATCCGCGAGTTCGTCCAGGAGCGGCTCAAGACCGGGCACGCGTCGCCGCTCGAGCAGGTCGTGTTCTGGTTCGGGATCTCCGGGGTCTCCCGCGCCCTCAGCCACCAGTTCGTCCGCCACCGGATCGGCATCAGCTTCGAGCAGCAGTCGCAGCGCTACGTCCGGTACAAGGAGGAGCGGCTCGAGTACGTGATGCCGAAGACCTGGGAGAAGGTCCCCGGGATGGCCGACGAGTACGACCGGCTCATGCGCGAGATCACCCGCGTCTACGAGGACGCGCTCGCGAAGGGCATCCCGGCCGAGGACGCGCGCTTCGTCCTCCCGAACGCGACGCCCACGAACTTCCAGGTGATGGTGAACTTCACCGAGCTCCTCCACATCGCGGACCTGCGCCTGTGCTGGCGCGCGCAGTGGGAGATCCGGCACATGGTGGCCCTCATGCGCCGCGAGGTCATGAAGGCGGTGCCGGAGATCGGCGGGTACCTCCAGCCGAAGTGCGGCGACAAGCGGATGGGCTACTGCGACGAGCCGGTGAAGGAGTGGGAGCTCTGCCCGCTCGGCAAGGTCCGGCCGCACAAGGAGCAGATCCTCGACGTCTTCAGGCAGTACCGCGCCGGGAACCTCGTGCCGCTCGGCGAGGAGCACCTGCGCATCGTCGAGGACGCCGGGAACGAGTAGCCCGGGCGCGCGCACCGGCGCACGGCGAGGACGCCGGGGACGAGCGGCAGGGCGCCTCGGATGGAGACCCCGTCCGACCCGTCCGGAACCCGCGCTCCGCCGCGCCTCGGCGTAGGATCGCGGCGCCATGACACGGTTCGTGAACTCCGCCGCCGCGGCCGCGCTGCTCCTCGCCGCCGGCCCCGCCGCCGCCCAGGTGCTGAACGCGCTCGATCGCCAGGCGGGCCTCCCCGCCGGACTGGCCCTGCCGGTCCCCGGCGTCGCGGTGGCGGAGGAGCCCGCCGCGATCGGCGCGACCCCCGCCGCGGCCGGGTTCGTCGGCGCGCCGGCGCTCCAGTGGTTCCGCGAGGGCGACGTGGCGAGGGGCTCGCGCGCGGACGGCCTGTACGCCGCCACCGCGGCGGGGCCGATCGGGATCGGGTACTCGGTCGAGTGGGTCCGCCCGGGCGAGGTCGCGCTGGCAGCGCTTCCGCAAGAACACGCTCGCGCTCGCGATCGGCGACCGGCACGCGTGGTCGCTCGGCGTCGGCTGGAACCGCTTCTGGTCCGGCGACGCGCGCGTCGCCGGGCTCGCGAGCTGGGACGCCGGGCTCACGGTGCGGCCGTGGCGCCACCTCTCGCTCGGCGCGGCGATGCTCGGGCGCGACGCCTGGCTGGGCGACACGCGGCTGCCGCGGCGGTACGAGCTCGGGGCGGCGACGCGCTTCCTCGGCGACGCGCTCACGCTCTCCGCGGATCTCCTCGCGGACGACCGCGCGCGCGACGACTTCCACGCGACCCACCTCGCCTTCGGGTTCCAGGCGGAGCTGTCGGTCGGCCTCGCGGTCGGGACCCAGGTGCTCGTCCCGCTCCGCGCGGTGCCGGGGCTCTCGCGGGATCCGTCGCTCGTCGCGATGCTCTCCTGGAACGGGCCGCACCTGGGGATCTCGGCGGGCGCCGCGACGACGCCGGCGCGGACCGGGGGGCTCGTCGGCGTGCGCGTCTCCTCGGAGCGCTACCCGGCGCCCGTGTCGGGGCCGCGGGCGCCGACCGTGGACGTCGCCCGCGAGCTCGACCCGGACCGGATCCCCTTCCTCGATCTCGGCGAGCGGGATCCGTACGGCCTCCTCCTCTCGCGGCTCGAGGCCCTCGCGAGCGACGGCGAGGTCAGGGCGGTCGCGGTCCGCATCGGGGATCTGTCGCTCGGGGGCGGCCGGATCGAGGAGCTGCGCGCCGCGCTCGTGCGGATCGGCGCGCGGAAGCCCGTGCTCGCCTACGTCACCGGGGGCGGGACGCGCGAGTACTGGCTCGCCACCGCGGCGACCGGGATCGCGATGCCGCCCGGCTCGGCGCTCGAGGTGAACGGGCTCGCGACCTCGAGCCTGTACCTGCGCGACGCGCTCGCCCGCGCCGGGATCGCCTTCGAGGTCGTCGCCGCGGGCGCGTACAAGAGCGCGCCCGAGCCGCTCGTGCGCGAGGGCCCGTCGAAGGCGGCGCGGGAGTCGACCGACGCCCTCCTCGACGACACCTTCGGGCGGCTCGTCGCCGACGTCGCCGCCGCCCGGCGGCTGCCGCCGGAGCGGGTGCGGGCCCTCGTGGACCAGGGGCTGTTCGGGTCCGCGGAGGCGCTGGAGGCGGGGCTCGTGGACGCGGTGCTCTGGCCCGACGAGCTCGAGGGCTGGCTCCGGCGCGCGGCGGGGCGGCCCGTCCGCCTCGTCGGGCCGTACCGGCCCGAGCCGGTCCGCGCCGCCCGCCGGTGGGGGTCGCCCCCCGTCATCGAGGTGATCCGGATCGAGGGCGCGATCACCGCCGGGCGGAGCCGCAGGGGCGTGTCCGAGCTCGCCGGGGCCGAGACGATCGTGGCGCAGCTCAGGCGGGCGGCGGCGGACGACGGCGTGAAGGCGATCGTGCTGCGCATCGAGTCCCCGGGCGGGGACGGGCTCGCGTCCGATCTCGTCTGGCGCGCGGTCGTGAAGGCGCGCGAGCGCAAGCCCGTGGTCGCGTCGATGGGCGACGTCGCGGCGAGCGGCGGATACCTCGCCGCCGCGGGCGCCGACGTCATCGTCGCGGAGCCGTCCACCCTCACCGGATCGATCGGGGTCTTCGTCCTGAAGCCCGAGCTCTCCGGGCTGCTCGCGAAGCTCGGGATCGCGCGCGTCGGGTGGGCGCGCGGCGAGCTCTCCGAGCTCTCGGCGCTCGGCAAGCGCTGGACCGAGAAGGAGCGCCTCGCGATCGAGCGGCAGGTCGAGGCGTTCTACCAGCTCTTCGTCGGCCGCGTGGCCGAGGGGCGCAAGCTCCCGCGCGAGCGCGTGGAGGCCGCCGCCGGCGGGCGGGTGTGGACGGGCCGGCAGGCCCTCGAGCGCGGCCTCGTCGATCGGCTGGGGTCGCTCGACGACGCGGTCGCGCTCGCGGCCGCCCGCGCCCGGCTGGGCCGGGGCGACGTCGAGGTCCGCCGCTCGGAGGGCGGCGGCGGCGGCGGGCTCCTCTCGGGGGCGCTCGTCCGCGCCACGGAGGGGCCGATCGAGCGGGCGCTCGCGTCGCTCCCCGAGGTGCGCGCCCTCGCGGTCCTCTCCGAGATGGGGCCGGTCCTGGCCCTCCCGCTGGACTGGGTCGTCCCGGGCCGGTGACGAGATGGCTCGCACACGGGATCCTTTTCTGCTATGCAGTGGTTGTCTCCGAACCGCGTGCGACGTAGTTTTGGCGCGGCGAGGCGACGAAACCCCCGGTCGAGCGGCTGCTGGCTGAGCTTCGACGTCGCGACTGCGCGGCGCGCCAGCGACGGAATCGGGGGAGGCGGTTCGCGGGCCACCGACTCCACGCAGGCCGCGAGCAAACGCCGTCCAGACGCGATGTAGGGCGAGCCGCGGGAGACCTCCCGTCTCCGTGGCCGGAGCAGACACAGCATGAGCGAGAACGAGCAGTCCCCGACTCCCGTCGTGAGCGCGGCGCAGACCCCGCAGGCCCAGGCGACCCCCGCCGACGGCGACGCCGGTCAGCCCGGCGGCCAGCCAGGCCAGCCCGGCCTGCCCGGCCAGGGCCGGCGGCGCCGCCGCCGCAGAGGACGGCGGGGCGGTCGCGGCCAGCCGGGCCAGCCCGGACAGCCCCAGGGCGGCGGCGGACCTCAGCTCGTCGGCCCGGGCGGGCAGCCCCAGGGCGCGCCCGTCCCGAACGGCGCCCAGGGCGGCGGCGCGCCGCAGCAGCCGGGCCCGCAGGCCCAGCCGGACGTGACCGAGGAGGTCGAGGGGGTCCTCCAGTTCGAGGGCAAGGGGAACGGCTACCTGCGCGATCCGAAGCGCAGCTACCTCCCCCAGCCGTTCGACGTCGAGGTCCCGCGCTGGCTCATCGACCGGATGCACCTGCAGCCCGGCCTGGCCGTGAAGGGGCAGGCGACGGTCCGGAACCTGAAGCGGGTGCTCGCGAAGGTCGACACCCTCGAGGGCGCGGATCCGATCGCCGTCGCGCGGCGCACCCACTTCCAGAACCTCACCGCGACCGACCCGACCGAGAAGCTCGTCATCGAGACGCGCTCCGACGAGCTGATCGGGCGCGTGCTCGACCTCATCTCGCCCATCGGCCTCGGCGCGCGCGGGCTCATCACCTCGCCGCCCAAGGCCGGCAAGACCATCATGCTGCAGCGGATCGCGCAGGCGATCACCTCGAACCGCCCCGACGTGCACCTCACGGTCCTCCTCGTGGACGAGCGCCCCGAGGAGGTCACCGACATGAAGCGCAACATCAAGGGCGAGGTGGTCGGCTCGTCGAACGACCGGCCCACCGAGGAGCACATCCAGGTCGCCGAGATGGTGCTCGAGCGCTCGAAGCGCCTCGTCGAGGCCGGCAAGGACGTCGTCATCCTGCTCGACTCGATCACCCGGCTCTCTCGCGCGTACAACAAGGAGGTCGAGTCCTCCGGCCGGACGCTGACCGGCGGCGTCGACTCCCGCGCCCTCGAGCGGCCGAAGCGCCTGTTCGGCTCCGCCCGCAAGGCGGAGGAGGGCGGCTCGCTCACCATCATCGCGACCGCGCTCATCGACACCGGCTCGCGGATGGACGAGGTGATCTTCGAGGAGTTCAAGGGCACCGGGAACATGGAGATCGTGCTCTCGCGCCAGCTCGCGGAGCGCCGCATCTTCCCGGCGATCGACATCGGCGCGACGGGGACCCGGAAGGAGGAGAAGCTCTTCTCTCCGAAGGAGATCGAGAAGGTCCGCCGCCTGCGTGGCGCGCTCGCGTCGCTGAAGCCGGTCGAGGCGATGGAGCGGCTCCTGAAGAAGCTCTCCGAGTTCGACACGAACGAGGAGTTCCTGGGCAGCTTCTAGCGGACATCCAGGGCGGGTGTCGTGGGACCCCGGCCGCATCGTGGCCGGCCCCGTGCGTCCCCCCCGGCGAGCGGATATCATCGTCCTCGATGGATCTCCGGCTCGCCGACGAGACGCGGCCTCCCGCCAGCCCCGTGGACCGGGTGCTCATCGTCGACGACGACGAGCTCATCCTGAAGGCGCTCTCCCGCGTGCTCGAGTCCGCCGGGTACCAGGCGCGCTGCTACCAGGCGCCGGAGGCCGCGCTCGAGGCCATCGAGCGCGAGGCGCCGGTCGTCGTCATCTCCGACTACATGATGCCGGGGATGGACGGCGTCACGTTCCTGAACCAGGCGCGCGTCCGCTTCCCGGCCGCGGTGCGCATCCTCTGCACCGCCGCCGAGGACTTCCGGGTCGCCCTGCAGGCCGTCAACTCGGGCGAGGTGTTCCGGATCATCTCGAAGCCGTGGCACCAGCAGGAGCTGCTCGCCACCGTGAACCAGGCCGCGGAGGCCGCGCGCCTCCGCCGCGAGAACGAGCGGCTGACGAACGAGGTCCAGCGGCAGAACGGCCAGCTCCGCGAGATGAACCAGCGGCTCGAGGAGATGGTCCGGGTCCGCACCCAGGCGCTCCTCGAGGGGCTCATCGCCGCGCTCGACTACCGCGACGCCGAGACGCAGTGGCACTCGCGCCGCGTGTCGCTGTACGCCCGGCGGCTCGCGGCGCAGCTCGGGATCAGGGAGCCCGAGCTCACCGTGATCGAGCACGGCGCGCTCCTCCACGACATCGGCAAGATCGGCGTGCGCGATCGCGTGCTCCTGAAGCCGGGGCCGCTCACCTCCGAGGAGTGGACCGAGATGAAGCGCCACCCCGACCTCGGGTGGGCGCTCCTCCAGCGCGTCGACTACCTGCGCCCGGCGTCCTCGATCGTCCTGCAGCACCAGGAGAAGTGGGACGGGAGCGGGTACCCGAGGGGCCTCAAGGGCCAGGAGATCGTCGTCGGCGCGCGCGTGTTCCACGTCGTGGACACGCTCGACGCGATCACGAGCGACCGCCCGTACCGCAGGGCGCGGCCGTTCGAGGAGGCGCGCCAGGAGATCACCCGCTGCGGCGGGACGCAGTTCGACCCCGCGATCGTCGCCGCGTTCCTCGGCGTGCCGGCCGAGGAGTGGGAGCGCATCCGGCTCGACGTGGAGACGGTCGCGGTGCTCTCCGCGGATCTCGCCGAGAACCCGCCCGCGCAGGACGAGCTGCGCGGCGCGATCGACGCCGCGCTCCGCGTCGTAGCGAGGCTACGTCACCGCCTCCCGCAGCGACGCGAGCGCCCGCGCTCGCCGGGTCTCCTCCTCCCGCAGCTCGTCCGGGAACCACCGCGCCATCAGCGCGGCGAGCGCGCCGGGGCGGCCGGCGGAGAGGGTCCGATCCCAGGGCCGGAGCGCGTCGCGCAGCTCGCTCGCCCAGCCGAACCGCTCCTCCGGCTCGCGGGCGAGCGCGCGCAGGACGATCCGGTCGAGCTCGGCCGGGACCCCCGGGTTCGCGGCGGACGGCGGCGCGACCTGCGCGGCGCGGACCTTCTCCATCACCGCCAGCGCCGTCGGCGCGGTGAAGAGCCGCTCGCCGGCGAGCAGCTCGTGCAGCACGATCCCGAGCGCGAACACGTCGGAGCGCCGGTCGACCGGCGTCCCGCGGACCATCTCCGGGCTCATGTAGCCGAACTTGCCGCGCAGGACCGAGCCCGCCGCCGCCGCGCGCCGGTGCGACGCCTGCGCGATGCCGAAGTCGATGACCCGGACCGTCCCGTCGAACCCGACGAGCACGTTCGCCGGCGAGACGTCGCGGTGGACGACCCGCAGCTCCCCGCCGTCCGCGCGCCGCCCCCGGTGCGCGTGGTCGAGCGCGTCGGCCGCCTCCGCCACGAGGTGGGCGACCACCTCGAGCGGCATCGGCTCGGCCCTCGCGCGGAACCGGGCCGCGATCGCGCGCAGGTCGCGACCGGGCACGTAGTCCATCGCGAGGTAGTACCCGCCGGCCAGCTTCCCGAGCTCGTGGACCGGCACGATCCCCGGGTGATCGAGCTGCACGGCGACCCGCGCCTCGTCGAGGAACAGCCGGACGAGCTCGCGGTCCTCCGCCAGCGTGGGGAGGATCCGCTTGACGGCGTAGAGCCGTCCGGACGGGTCGCCGCGGTCGACCGCCGCGAACACCTCGGCCATGCCGCCGACCGCGACACGCTCGACGAGCAGGAATCGGCCGAACCGGATGGGCGTCACGCGTGGCCGCTCCCCCCAATCCCGCTATGATACCCCCGCATGGCGACGACCTGTCACGGGTGCGGGACCACGCTGCGGATCGACGGGCCGGTGGGCCGGCGCACCACCTGCCCCCAGTGTGACGCCGACCTGCACACCTGCCTCAACTGCAGGCACTACGACGAGTCGTCCGCGCACCAGTGCCGCGAGCCGCACGCCGAGCAGATCGTCGACAAGGACCAGTCGAACGCCTGCGACCTGTTCCAGCTCGGCGACGGGGCCGCGCGGCGGCGCGGCAGCTCGAAGGCCGCGCGCGACCGCCTGCACGCGCTCTTCGGCGAGGGCCCCGTCCGCGAGGAGGACCCGCGCGACGCCCTCGAGGCGCTCTTCCGCAAGAAGTGACGTGCAGGCGCGCCGCCGCGAGCGTGCGCGCCGGCGCACGCGCCGCCGGCCCCCCGGCCCGAGCGCGACGTTCGGAGCGACCCGCGATGTCCGATCGGGCCCGGGACGGACCGGACGTACGATCGAGCGTGGAGGCGGCCATGACCGAATGGAAGAAGATCTGCTGCGCGGTGGACTTCGGGGAGCCGTCCAGGATGGCGCTGTTCCGGGCCGCCGATCTCGCGAGGCGCTTCGAAGGAGAGCTGACGCTGGTCCACGTCGCCGTCCCCCCCGTCGCCGCGGAGAGCGACGTGCTCGTCTCGTCGCGCGTCGTCGCGGCGGTCGAGGCGGGGGAGCACCAGGAGCTGCTCGCGCAGTGGAAGATCGACGCGGAGGCCCGGCTCGCGCGCCCGGTGCGCACGGTCGTGCTCACCGGGGATCCCGCCGGGCAGCTCGTGCGCCACGCCCGCGAGGAGCAGTGCGACCTCGTCGTCGTCGGGACGCACGGGCGGACCGGCCTCTCCCGCGCCGTGCTCGGCTCGGTCGCCGAGCGCATCGCGCGGTCGTGCCCCTGCCCGGTGCTCGTCGTCCACGACGACGCCGCGCTCGAGAAGGACGCGGTGGCGGAGGAGGCGGCGCAGTACCGGTGACCGCGGTCGGCGGCGCCCGCGGCGCCTACGCGGCCGGCGGCGCGTCGACGCCGGGGCTGGTGGCGCGCCGGAGCGCCGGCGCGAAGCGGTTGCACGCCACCGCGAGCCCGAGGGCGAACAGCGCCGCGGAGAGCCCGAGCGCCGCGGAGTAGTACGGGGGCGCCGAGAGCGCGAGGCGGAGCAGCACCGTCGCCACCGCCAGCCCCGAGTTCCGGAACACCACGTCGTACGCGGAGCTGTACCGGAGCGACAGCAGCACCACGAGGATGTCGGCGAACACGAGCACGACGTAGAACGCCTCGAAGAAGCCGTGCCCGCCCCGGAGCACCGCGCGCGCGGCGAGGGCGGTGAAGATCCCGAGCAGCACGAGCGAGACCACCTTCTTCGACGCGATGAAGCTCTCGCGATCGCGCGCGTCCCCGGTGAAGGGGAGGTGCCGCTGCGCCCCGTAGTAGAACCCGAGCACGACGAAGATGAGGAGCGCCCCGAAGCCGTTCGCGAGCATGCGCCACACCGCCGGCGCCACCTCGGCCCACACGAGCGGCTCGCCGAAGTGCGCGAACTCCTCGAACGAGTGGCGGAGCAGGATGAGCGAGAAGATCTCGAACTGCTTCCCCGCCGCGTTCGCGACGGACTGGGCCACCCCGAGCACGAGCCCGACCACCTCCCACGAGAGGAGGAGCCACAGCGCGAGCTCCACCGCGAAGAAGTGACCGTGCGGCACCTTGAGCCGGAGCGGCGCCGGCAGCCAGCCCCGCTGCGCCGTCTCGACGAGCGCGAGCGCGCCCAGGAAGGCGACGACGAGCAGCGCCGCGACGAGGCGGCGCATGCGCGCGCTCTCCCACAGCCGCCGGATGCGATCGAACAGGCTCGAGGCGGCGCGGAGGACCGGCGTCACGCTGTCTCCGCCGCGATCCAGGCGAGGTACGGCGCGCTGCCCGCCTCCACGGCGAGGCCGAGGACCTCGGGGACGGCGTAGGGGTGGAGCGCGAGCACGCGCTCGCGGAGCGCGTCGAAGCGCGCCCGGGTCGTCTTCAGCACGAGCAGCGCCTCCGGCTCGTCCTCGATCGTCCCCTCCCACCGGTAGATCGAGCGGAGGCCCGGCACGACGTTCCCGCACGCCGCGAGCCGCTCGTCCACGAGCGCGCGCGCGATCTCCGCGGCGCGCTCGGGGGTGGGGGTGGTGACGAGGACGACGAGCGCGTCGGTCGGAGCGGTCACGGCCACCTCACATCCCCGCCTGCTTCGAGATGATCTCCTTCATGATCTCGGAGGTGCCGCCCGCGATGGTCATCGCGCGCAGGTCGCGCCAGGCGCGCGCGACGTCGGTCTCGAGCACGTACCCCATCCCGCCGTGGAGCTGCATGCAGTCGTAGGCCACCTCCTGCGCGAGGTCGCAGGCGAAGAGCTTCGCCATCGAGATCTCGCGGAGCGCCACCAGGCGCCGGTCGTAGAGATCGCACGCGCGGTAGGTGAGCCAGCGGGCCGCCTCGATCGCGGCGAGGTGCTCGGCCATGCGGTGCCGCCAGACCTGGAACCCCGAGAGCGGCCGGCCGAACGCCCGCCGCTCCGACGCGTAGCGCAGGGCGTCGTCCACGAGCAGCTGCATCGCGGCGACCGCCTGCACCGCCGCGACGAGCCGCTCCCCCTGGAAGTTCACCATCACGTGGGTGAACCCCTGCCCTTCCTCGCCGAGGAGCCAGCGGGCCGGGACGCGGCACTCGTCGAAGAACAGCACCGCGGTGTCCGACGACGGGTTCCCCACCTTCTGGAGCTTCCGCGAGACCTGGAAGCCCGCGACGTCGGTCGGGAAGAGGAGGAGCGAGATCCCCTCGTACCCGGCGCCGCCGGTCCGGACCGCCATGGTGAGGAAGTCCGCGCGCGCCCCGTTGGTGATCCACATCTTCGAGCCGGAGACGACGAGCTCGTCGCCCTCGCGCCGCGCGGTGGTCCGGATCGCGGCGACGTCGGAGCCCGCGTCCGGCTCGGAGATCGCGAGCGCGGCGATGGCCTCGCCGCGGATCGCGGGCGCGAGGAACTCGCGCTTCTGCTCGTCGGTGCCGAGCTCGCCGATCACCGGGGTCGCCATCTCCCCGTGCACGAGCATCGCCATGGCGAGGCCGGCGTTGCGGCAGCGGACCAGCTCCTCCGCGTAGGCGACGACGTACCACCAGTCGAGGCCCGAGCCGCCCCAGGCGGGGTCCTGCCGGATCCCGAACAGGCCGAGCTCCGCGAAGCGGCGGAAGAGCTCGCGCGGGAACTCCTCGCGCTCGTCCCACTCGCGCGCGTGCGGCGCGAGCTCCTTCTCGCAGAAGTCCCGGACGGTCCGGCGGAAGACCTGGTGGTCGTCGGTGAACGGCTCGAGCGCCATCGTCACTTCCCGAGCATGGCCGCCTTGAGGTCCCCGTCCGCGGGGGCGCCGCCGAGCCAGTTCCGGAAGAGGGCGTCCCCGAGCTCCTTCCCGGGGACGGTGACCGTCCCGCCGCCGGTCGCGACGACGGTGGTGCCCTCCCCGGGCACGTACGTCACGGACATCTCCGCGCCCTCCTTCAGCTCGGCGGGGACCGCGGGCCCGAGCTGCTCGAGCTTCGCGAGGAGGTCCTTCAGCCCGGGGCCGGCGGAGTTCTTCTCGAACCCCTCCCGGTAGGCGTCCATGATCTGCGCCTTCGAGACGGACCGGAGGAACACCATCCGGACGCGCTTCGGCGCGTCCGCGGCCACGATGGCGGCGGCGTCTCTCGAGGGGGCCGCGAGGTACAGGCCCCCCGCGTAGACCTTGATGATGAACTTCTTCCGGAGGCCGGCGCCGTTCAGCGCGAGCTTCTGCCCGGCGACGTCGATCGAGTCGGCGAACTCGACGCCGGCGATCTTCCTTGCGAGGGCGGGGGTCGCGACGGCGAGCGCGAGCGCGGCGGCGAGGAGCTTCTTCATGGTCACTCTCCGTGACGGGGGTCCGCCGTGGACTCTACTCCCCCGGCGCGAGGCGGCGAGCGACCCCGTGGGGGCGCGCGGGCCTGCGCGGGCTCGTCCGCGGCCCGGCGCTCAGGCGAGCAGCTGCCGGACCCTGGAGAGGAGGACCTCGGGCGCGACGGGCTTCGGGAGGAAGTGGGTCCCGTCCGCCAGGAGGTCCTTCTGGCTCAGGATGTCGGCGGTGTAGCCGCTCGAGAAGAGGACGCGCACCCCCGGCCGGACCCGCCGCATCTCCTCGGTCGCCTGCCGCCCGTCCTTCCTCGGCATCACCACGTCCACGATGACGAGCTCCACGCGGTCCTGGTTCTCGAGGAACTTCCGGACGGCGTCGTCGCCGTCCACCGCCTCGATCACCCCGTACCCGAACTGCCGGAGGACCCTCGCCATCAGCTTCCGGACGCCCGGGTCGTCCTCCGCGATCAGGATCGTCTCCGTGCCGCCCTCGGGCGTCGCGCGGGGGGCCTGCTCCGCGCCGCGGTCGGCCGCGGCGGACGTGATCCTGAGCAGGATCGTGAACCTCGTCCCCTTCCCCGGAGCGCTCTGGACGTCGATCTCGCCGCGGTGCTGCTTCACGATCCCGTACGCCATCGAGAGCCCGAGCCCCGTCCCCTTCCCGACCCCCTTCGTCGTGAAGAAGGGCTCGAAGACGCGGGCGCGCGTCGCGTCGTCCATGCCGACGCCCGTGTCCGTCACGGAGATGGCGGCGTAGGCGCCGGGGTCGAGCTCCTGCGGCGCGCGGGCGGGCGCGGCGCCGAGCTCCACCCGCTCCGTCCGGATCGTCAGCCGGCCGCCGTCCGGCATGGCGTCGCGGGCGTTCGTGGCGAGGTTCAGGAGGACCTGCTCGAGCTGGCCGCCGTCCGCCATCACGAACAGCTCCTCGTCCGCGACGCCCGTGTCGAGCTCGATGTGCTCCCCGAGGACCCTGAGCAGGAGCTTGTCGACGCGCTTCACGACCGCGTTCACCTCGACGGGCTCGAGCCGGATCACCTGCTTCCTGCTGAACGCGAGCAGATCCCGGGTCAGCACCGCCGCCCGCGCCGACGAGGACTGGATGTCGTCCACGCAGGATCGCAGCGGGTCGTCCTCGCGCATCTCCATCTCGAGGATCGAGGCGCAGCCGATGACCACGCTCAGGATGTTGTTGAAGTCGTGCGCGATGCCGCCCGCCAGCGTGCCGATCGCCTCCATCTTGTGCGCGTGCCGGAGCTGCTCCTCGAGCCGCTTCCTCGCCTCGCCCTCCGAGACGACCTCCTCGACCTTGGCGCGCAGCTCCCGCTGGGTCGCCTCGAGCGCGCGGTTCTTGTCGTGGATCTCGGTGTGCGAGGCCTTGAGGTCCGCGGCGAGCCGGTTGAACGCGCCCTCGACGACCCCCCACTCGTCGCGCCGGCGCAGCTCGATGCGGGCGTCCAGGTCGCCGCCGCGGATCGCCTCGATCCCGGAGCTCAGGGCGGCCATCGGGCGGCGGAGGTTCGCGTTGATGAAGAGCATCGTCAGGACGACGAGGAGGACGAGGATGCTCGCGGACCCCGCCATCATGTACGTCCCGGCGTCGCTCATGACCCCCGCGATGTTGCGCCTCGCGCTCATGGTGGACGAGGAGATGTGCTCGTCGATCTGCTCCATCACCGAGACCACGGCGGACTTCGCCCGCTCCACCCGCTCGAGCCGCTCGTCCACGGCGCGCATCGCCCCGAAGGCCCCGAGGACCGCGGCGCGGTACGCGTTCAGCGTCGCCACCAGCCGCGGCCCGTGGGCCGCGATCCGGGGCTCCGACGCGGTGAGCGTCCTGAACCGCAGCCGCAGGTCGTCGATGAGGGAGGTCAGCTCGGCCGTGGAGCGCGGCCCCCTGCTCCTCGCGCTCTCGAAGGTGGACCGCAGGAACAGGACGTTCACCTGCAGGAACGTCTCCCGGTACCCGGAGACGAGCGCGTTCAGCTGCTCCATGACGACGGAGTCCTCGCCCGCGAGGATCTGACCCACCGCCGTGTCCGAGACGAGCTTCTCGAGCGCGGCGAGCGTCACCGTGAGCGCCCGCTCCTCGCGCTCGGCGTCCCGCAGCAGGCGGTTGACCTCCCCGCACCCGTCGAACAGGAGGTGGAGCTCGCGCGAGAACTCGCCGAGCGGCGGCGTGAGCGCGACGTTCGTGCTCCTGCGCTGCAGCGCGTCCGTGGACTCGGCGAGCCGGCGCCCGCGGATCGCGAGCCCCTCGTCGTCGCGGAAGAACGTGCTCGCGAGGAGGTTCGCCTCCGCGAACACCGCCGAGAGGTCCTTCAGCAGCGCGGCGTTCGCGATGTTCTCGTTGACGTCCCGCACGACCGTGGTCGCCAGGACGTCCTCGATGCGCCGGAACGAGCGCGACGCGATCGCGACCACCGCCCCGAACACCAGGAACACGAGGAGGTTCGCGACGAGGAGCTTGGCCGTGAGCCCGAGGGAGAACGACCGCGTGGGTCGCCCGCGCGGACCGGGCTCGCCGCCCGACCGGCTCATGGGTCGACCGTCCGCACCAGCTCCGCGCCCCGGAGGTCGACCGGCTTCGGGTGGAGCCCGAGGGCCTTCAGGGCGCTCACGTTGATCATCCGCTTCCCGGTGCGGTTCCGGGTGATCGGGAGCTCCCGGACCGGCGTGCCGAGCATCGCGTCGAGCAGCATCCGCGCCGCCGTCTCTCCCTGCTCCTGGCCCCGCTTCACGACGGCGGAGAGCACCCCGTAGCGGACCGCGTAGGCGTTCGACCCGATGGTGGACTTCCCGAAGGCCTCGACCACGAGCGGCATGACCTCCCGGTCCTTGAGCGGCCGTCCGTCGTCCGCCGGGATGCCCTCGAGCGCCTCGAGGAAGAGCGCGTCCGCCGTGCCCCTGAGCTCGCGCGCCATGGAGACCGCCTCCGCGACGGTCCTGGGGAACCTCACCCCCACGATCTTCACGGGGTAGCCGCTCGCCTCGCTGCGGATCTGCTCGAACACGAGGCTCGCGACCGGGCTCTCCTTCATCATGAACGCGAGGGTCCGGATCGAGGGGACGAGCTGGCGCGCGAGCGCGATCGACTCCTGGATGTGGAGCCGCTCCAGGATCCCGGAGACGTTCGAGGCAGGGTAGCCGTACTCCCGCGGGTCACCGTTCACCCCGCAGAACATGACGGGGGTCGTGACCTTGCCCTGGAGGTAGGGCCCGACGAACATCGCCTGGGCGTCGTCGTCGGCCGCGATGACCCCGTCCGGCGCGAGCTCCCGGTACAGCGCGAAGGCCTCGGCCGCCCGCTGCGTGCCGCCGGCGAAGCTGCTCTTCGTGTTCAGGTAGAAATACCGCACCGCGCAGCGGCCCGAGAGCACCGCGTCGATGCCGGCCTCGATCTCCTGGACCCAGGGGAAGTCGTGCTCGTAGCTCATCACCACGAGGACCTGGCACGGCGCGGCACGAGCGCTCCCGTGGAGGAGCGCGAGGCCGGCGAGGCTCGCCATCAGCAGCGAGACGGCGCGCGCTCGCACGGTCCGGGACATGCCGCCTCCTCCCAGTGGGCTCGACGCTCGTGACCATACACGTCGAGTGCAATTACTGTTCCCACCGCGGCAGCCGGGCCGTCAACGGCGGACGCGACGCTACGGGCCGGCCGCCACGCCGGGCGCCGGCATGGCGGGCGCGGGCGGCCTGCGCTGGCCCAGCAGCGTCCCGTACGCGACCCCGGCGATCCCGACGACGATCCCCAGGACGCCCGCGACGGTGATCCCCTCGGAGAGGAGGACCGCCGCGAGCCCGTACTGCGCGAGCGGCGTGAGCTGCAGCCAGACGGCCGCCTCGGAGATCGCCAGCGCGCCGTAGGCCTCCGCCATGAGCAGCTGCGCCGAGAACGCGGCGAGCGCCATCAGGACGGCGAGCGCCCAGGGCCAGGGCGCCGTCGGCCAGGCGCCGAGCGCGAACGGCAGCGCGACCGGGAGCCCGCCCAGGCAGAAGTAGAAGAAGATCGTCGCGGCGTTGTCGGTCGCGCGCATCGCGCGGATCGTCACGGCGGAGAAGGCGGCGAACACCGCGGCGGCGACGGCGAGCGCCTCGCCGGCGCCGACCCCGAGGTGGAGCGTCCCGCCGCCGAGCACGAGGACCACGCCCGCGGTCGCGACCAGGAGGGCGAGGAGGAGGTGCACCGTGGGGCGCTCGCGGAAGGCGAGCGCGCTCATCCCGGTGGCGAGGACGGGGAACAGGTTGTAGAGCATGCCCGCCTCGCCCGCGGGGATCCGCTGCAGGGCGAGGAAGTAGAGCACGACCACGATCCCGCCCGAGGCGCCGCGGGTCCACAGGAGCCGCCGGTTCCTCGGCGCGTAGAGCCCCGGCCTCAGCCGGAACGCGACGAGCGAGACCGCGGCTCCGACCACGAACCGGATGACCGTGAGCTGGCCGGCGGAGAAGGCCCCCTCGCCCCGGGAGAGCAGCCGCGCGAGCACCGCCATGAGCCCGAAGGACCCCGCGGACCCGAGCAGGAGGAGCCGCGCTCGCGTCTTCGACGGCGCCCCCGTCACGGCTCCTCGAAGGGGATGCCCTTCGCCATCTCGGCCTCGCGCGAGCGGGAGTGCCGGGGGCGATGGCCGAGGACGCTGCCGTAGACGACTCCGGCGACCCCGAGCAGGACGCCGCCCGCCGTGGACCACCCGATCCCCTCGCCGAGGGTGAGCGCCCAGAGGTAGCTCGCGATGGGCGTGAGCTGCTGCCAGAGCGCGGCCTCGGGGACGGAGAGCGCGCCGTAGGCCTCGGTCATGAGCAGCTGGGCGAAGAACGCGGCCACCCCCACGCCGAGCGCGGCCAGGTACGGGAGGGGGGCGGCCGGCCACGTCCCGGCGGCGTAGGGCGCCGCGACGAGCACGCCGCCGATCGTGAACGCGAAGAAGATGGTGGGGGCGTTGTCGGTCGCGCGGAGCGCGCGCATCGAGGTGACCGCGGCGCCGCCGGTGATCGCGGAGACGATCGCGAGCACCTCTCCCGTCCCGAGGCCGAACCGCACCTCGCCGCCGCCGAGCACGAGGAACACCCCGGCGCTCGCCACCGCGAGGGCGACGACGAGGTGGATCGTCGGGCGCTCGTCGAGGAGGAAGAGCGAGAGCAGGACCGCCCAGATCGGGAAGGTGTTGTTGAGGAGCGTCGCTTCCCCGGCGGGGATCCGCTCGATCGCCAGGAAGTAGAGGAGCGCGGCGACCGCGCCGAACGCGCCCCGCGACACGAGCAGCCACCGCTTGACCGGCCGGAACGTCCCGGGACGCGCGGCGAAGACGCCGAGGATCGCGGCGAGCCCGACCGAGAACCGGACGAGCGTCACCTGCCCGCCGTTCATCCCGGCGCGCGTCGCGAGCCGGACGAGGACCGCGGAGAGCCCGAAGCAGACGCTCGACCCGAACAGGAGCCCGCGGGCGCGGGCCCGGAGCGCGTCGGACGCCGTGGCCGCCGTCGCGCCCGCGGCGGCGACGGCCGGTCCCGCCTCGCGAAGGGGGGGCGCCTCGCCGCCGCGGAGGGGCGTCGGCGAGCGCTCTGCCGGATTCTCCATGAGTTCCGGGGTCGTATCATGCGGGCACGCGGGTAGCCAACGGGGGCGGCGTCGGTTAAGAACAGCGGCTCATGAGCGAGCCCGAGTTCATCACCGTCAAGGGGGCGCGCGAGCACAACCTCAAGTCCGTCCACCTCGAGATCCCGAAGAAGAAGCTGGTCGTCTTCACGGGGGTCTCGGGCTCGGGGAAGTCCTCGCTCGCCTTCGACACCCTCTACGCGGAGGGCCAGCGCCGCTACGTCGAGTCGCTCTCGTCCTACGCGCGGCAGTTCCTCGGCCAGATGGAGAAGCCGAAGTACGACACCATCCGCGGCCTCTCGCCGACGATCTCGATCGAGCAGAAGGCCGCCTCGAACAACCCGCGCTCCACGGTCGGGACGATCACGGAGGTGCACGACTACCTGCGCGTCCTGTACGCCTCCATCGGCGTGCAGCACTGCCCCTCGTGCGGCCGCCCGGTCGGCAAGCAGACGGCCCAGCAGATCGTGGAGTCGATCCTCGAGCTGCCGGAGGGCGCGCGCATCCTGGTCCTCGCCCCGCTCGTGCAGAACCGGAAGGGCGAGTACCGCGACCTCCTCGGCGACGTCCAGAAGCGCGGCTTCGCCCGGGTCCGCGTGGACGGGATGATCCACCAGCTGACCGAGCGGCTCGCGCTCGACAAGAAGCTGAAGCACGACATCGAGCTCGTGGTGGACCGCCTCGTCGTGAAGGACGGGATCCGCTCGCGGCTGACCGACTCCATCGAGACCGCGCTGCGCGAGGGCAAGGGGACGCTGGTCGTCGCCGACGTCGAGCGCGAGCAGAAGGTCGGGCCGGGCATCGATCCCGAGGAGTACAAGAAGCACGACCGGTTCTACTCGGAGCTGAACGCCTGCCACGCGTGCGGCCTCAGCTTCGGGGAGCTCGCGCCGCAGGCGTTCTCCTTCAACTCCCCGATCGGCTCCTGCCCCGACTGCCAGGGCCTCGGGACGCGGGCGGAGATGGACCCCGACCTCATCGTGCCCGACCCCTCCCTCACGATCCGGGACGGCGCGGTCGAGCCCTGGGCGAGCGGGATGGAGCGCGGCGAGGGCTGGACCTTCGAGTTCGTCGAGCACCTCGCCCGCGGGCTCAAGCTCGACCTCGACACGCCGTGGGCGAAGCTCGCGAAGCGCGACCGCGACGTCGTCATGTACGGCACCGAGGCGGCCGGGAACGGCCGGTCCTTCCGGATCGAGTTCGAGGGGGTGGTGAACCAGCTCTACCGGCGGTTCAAGACCACCGGCTCGGAGGCGATGCGGCGCTACTACATGCGCTACTTCTCGGACAAGGCGTGCCAGACCTGCGGCGGCGAGCGGCTCAGGCCGGAGAGCCGCTCGGTCCGCATCCACGACCGGGGGATCGTCGATCTCTCCCGGCTCACGATCCAGGAGGCGCACGCCTGGCTCGCGTCGCTGGGCCTGCGCGGGAACGAGTCGAAGATCGCGGACGAGCTCCTGAAGGAGATCCGCAACCGGCTCAAGTTCCTGCTCGACGTCGGCCTCGGGTACCTCACGCTCGACCGGCCCGGCCCGTCGCTCTCCGGCGGCGAGAGCCAGCGCATCCGGCTCGCCTCGCAGATGGGCTCGGAGCTCACCGGGGTCATCTACATCCTCGACGAGCCCTCGATCGGCCTGCACCAGCGGGACAACGGCAAGCTCCTCGCGACGCTGAAGCGCCTCCGCGACGTCGGCAACTCGGTCATCGTGGTCGAGCACGACGAGGAGACGATGGCGGAGGCCGACTGGATCGTGGACTTCGGGCCCGGCGCCGGCGCCCACGGCGGCGAGGTCGTCGCGCAGGGGGCGCCGGAGGACGTGAAGCGGGACCCCGCCTCGCTGACCGGGGCGTACCTCTCCGGCCGGCGCGAGATCGAGCTGCCGGCGCGCCGGCGCGCGGCCGACCACGGCGCGATCACCATCGTCGGGGCCCAGGCGAACAACCTCAAGGACTTCACGGTCTCCCTGCCGCTCGGGCGGATGGTGGCGGTCACCGGCGTCTCCGGCGCGGGCAAGTCCACCCTCGTGAACGCGATCCTGCGGCCGGCGCTGATGCGCGCCCTCTACGGGACGCGCGAGGTCCCGGGCAAGCACGCGTCGCTCTCCGGGCACGAGCTCGTCGACAAGGTCATCGACATCAACCAGCAGCCGATCGGCCGCACGCCCCGGTCGAACCCCGCGACGTACACGAAGCTCTTCGACGCGGTCCGCGAGGTCTTCGCGCAGACGCCGGAGGCGCGCGCGTTCGGGTACCTGCCCGGCCGCTTCAGCTTCAACGTGAAGGGAGGCCGCTGCGAGGCGTGCCAGGGCGACGGCATGAAGCTCGTGGAGATGCACTTCCTCGCGGACGTGCTCGTGCCGTGCGAGGTCTGCGGCGGGAAGCGCTTCAACGAGGCGACGCTGCGCGTCCAGTTCAAGGGGAAGAACGTCGCCGAGGTGCTGGACCTGTCGGTCACCGAGGCGGCGGCGCTCTTCCAGAACCACCGCGAGATCGCGCGCATCCTCAGGACCCTCGAGGACGTCGGGCTCGGCTACATCAAGCTCGGGCAGCCGTCCCCGACCCTGTCCGGCGGCGAGGCCCAGCGCATCAAGCTCTCGCGCGAGCTCGCGCGCGTCGGCACCGGGAAGACGCTCTACATCCTCGACGAGCCCACGACCGGCCTGCACTTCGAGGACGTGAAGAAGCTCCTCACCGTGCTCGACCGGCTCGTGGACGCGGGGAACACGGTCGTGGTCATCGAGCACAACCTCGACGTGATCAAGTGCGCGGACTGGGTCATCGACCTCGGCCCGGAGGGCGGCGAGGAGGGCGGCCGGATCATCGCCGAGGGGACGCCGGAGGAGGTGGCGGCCACGAAGCAGAGCTACACCGGCCAGTACCTCTCACCCCTCCTCGCCGCGCAGCGGAGCCGGACCGCGGCGCGGGCGAAGCGCCGCGAGGAGCGGAGCACCATCGGCGCCTGAGCCGCCGCGCGGGCGCTCACACGAGCGCGAGCAGCACGGTCAGGGTCGGCAGGCTCACGAGGGTCGAGAACAGCACCGCGGCGGTGACGAACCCCGGGGCGATGTCGTACTCCACCGCGATGATCGCGACGAGGATCGCGGCGGGCATGCCCGCCTGCAGGATCCCCGACGCGCGCTCGAGCCCGGAGAGCCCGAACGGCGCCGCGAGCGCCGCCGCGACCGCCGGGGCGCCGACGAGGCGGAGCGCCGAGACGACCCCGATGTCCACGTTCGGCCGGAGCGCCCTCGTCTGCGCGAGCTGGACGCCGAGGACGAACAGCATGATCGGGATCATCGCGCCGCCGAGGAGCCCGACGGTGCGGGCGACCATCAGGGGCACGTGCACGTGGCCCGCCGAGACGAGCGCGGCCGGGACGGCGACGAGGAGCGCGGGCGTCTTGAAGACGGACGCGACCGCGGCGAGGCCTCCTCCCCGCGTCCAGGCGGCGACCCCGACGCACACCACGAACGAGGTGAGGAGGATGACGATGAAGTAGATGGTCGCGGGGACGAGCGCCGCCGGCCCGAGCCGGAACGTGATGAGCGCGAGGCCGAAGTTCCCCACGTTCCCGAACACCGAGAGCATGACGTACGCCGCCGTGATCTCGGGCGAGCGCCGCAGCAGGCGCGCGAGCAGGTACGCGATGAGGCCGAACCCCACGTGCGTCAGGACCGCGAAGGCCGCCATCCGCCCCGCGCTGGCGAGCGGCACGTCCGAGCGGCTGATGACGTCGAAGGTGAACGCCGGGACGAACACGTAGTAGGCGGCCCTCGAAAGGGTCTTCGCGTCGAGCCCGAGACGGGGCCCGAGCAGCCAGCCGAGCGCCACGATCGCGAAGACCGGCGCGACGACGTCGAGGAAGACGGAGGGGACCTGGGCGAGCATCGGGGGGCCCGCCGGAGCGCGGGACGGCCGCAATCCTCGGCGGTATATGGGCGCCATGTCCACCCCCCGATCGATCGGGCGGAAGATCCTCCTCGCCCTCGGCGCGGTCGTCGCCGTCCTCGTCCTGCTCGTCGCCGTCCTCCTCGTCGTCCTGAGCTCGGGGGTCGCGACGAAGCGGGCCGTCGACCTGGTGCTCCCGCGCGCCTCGAAGGCGCTCGGCCGCGAGGTGACGCTGAAGGACGCGAAGCTGAAGCTGTTCCCCGACCCGCGGGTGACGCTCGCCGGCCTCGCGGTCGCGGGCCGCCCCGGCGAGCCGGCGCTGGTGGAGACCGAGTCGCTGGACGTCGAGGTCGCGCTCTGGCCCCTGCTCCGGTCGCTCGGCAAGGACATCGAGGTCACCGCGTTCACGCTCGTGAAGCCCTCGGTGAACCTCGTGAAGGCGAAGGACGGGACCTGGAACTTCGAGGGGCTCGGCGCCTCGCCGGGCGGCGCTCCGGCGCAGGCTCCCGCCGGAGCCCGCGCCGCCGGGCGAGAGCGCCCGGCTGGCCGTGTCGCTCGTGAAGATCTCGGGCGCGTCGATCCGCGTCGTGGACCGGAGCCTCGGCGGCCAGGACGTGGGGCTCGCCCTCACGCAGCTCGACCTCGAGGCGCGCGGCGTCGGCCCCGGGCTGCCGCTCGACGCGCGCGTCGCGGCCGCGCTGGCGGACTCGACCCAGAACCTGCACGCGCAGCTGTCGGTGGCGCGGCTCCCGGCGGGGGTCCCGCAGCGCCCGGAGGACTGGCCGGAGCTCCAGGGGACGCTCCAGCTCGGCGCGCTCGCGCTCGACCGGATCCACGCGCTCCTCCCCGGCGACGTGGGAGCGATCGTGCGGGGCGGGACCGCCTCCCTCGACGCGAAGCTCTCGACCACGCCGGAGCGCGCCTACCGGGTGGACGGCACGGGCGCCCTCAAGGACGTGAAGCTGCGCGGTCAGGCCTCGTCGGGCCGGTTCCGCGCGACCGCGACCTGGTCGCCGGCGAAGCCCGCGGCGGCCCGCCTCGACCTGACCGACCTCGCGCTCCGCGGCCCCGGCATCGACCTCGGCGGGAACCTCTCGGTCGAGACCGCGCCGATGCGCGCGTGGTTCGTGCTGACCGGGCCGCTCCTCGACCTCGACGCGGTGATGGGCATCCTGCCCGAGGCCCCCGCCGGGCAGGCGCAGGCGAAGGCCCCGGCGCAAGCAGGCGAGCTCATCCCGGAGGCGACGCGCCGGGAGATCCAGGCGGCCGCCGTCCACGGGACGATCGCGATCGAGAAGCTGAAGGGCGGCCGGCTCGAGGCGACGGACGTGAAGGCCCGCGCCACCCTCTCGAAGGGGGCGCTGGTGCTCGACGAGCTGACGGCCGCGGTCTTCGGCGGGCGCGTCTCCGCGGCGGGGACGAAGGTCTCGCTCGCCGAGAAGGTGCCGACCTGGAAGCTCGCGGCGAAGCTCTCCGGCCTGGACCTCGAGAAGACGCTCTCCGCGTTCGCCGGGCACGCCCCGCTGCTCGGGAAGCTGGACGGGACGCTCGACGTCGACGGGCAGGGGACGGAGTGGGAGAAGCTCCGGGACGGGCTCACCGGCCTCGCCGCGCTCGCGGTGAAGGACGGGACGCTCACCACCACCGACCTCGGCGGATCGGTCCTCGGCGGGATCTCGAAGGGCCTCGACGCCATCGGCCGCGGCGGCGCCGCGAAGAAGGTCGGCGCGGCCGCCGGCGGGAAGACGACCTTCAGGGACCTCGCGGGCAAGTTCACGGTGAAGGACGGGTTCCTCACCGCGCAGGCACCGCTCGCGTTCGGCTCGTCGGCCGGCGACGTCGCGGTGGGGGGCCGCGTCGGCCTCGACGGGCGGCTCGCGCTCGAGGGGAAGGCCGTCGTCCCGAAGAAGACGCTCGCGGAGATCGTCTCGGGGATCCCGCTCCCGGAGAAGCTCGAGGTGCCGATCGGGCTCGGCGGCACGCTCGCCTCGCCCTCCGTGTCCGTCCGCGCCGATCAGGCGGTCGCGTCGCTCGTGAAGGGTCAGGCGAAGCGGGCCGTCGAGGACCTCCGCGGGAAGGCCGAGAAGGAAGGGAAGAAGGCCGCGGAGGGCCTCCTCGACCGGTTCCGGAAGTAGAGCGCCGCGCCGGGCTCGGGGTGCGCTTCGCCGCGAGTCAGCGGAAGACGGCCTCGTAGCCGCGGTCGAGGAGCTTCAGCGCGCCGGTCCCGATGTCCATGAGCACCGCGTGGACCGGCAGGTTCCTCGGCAGGAACGGCGCGGCGCGGATCGCCTCCACGGTCTGCCGCGCCGCCTCCTCGACGTCCGACACGAGGCCGAAGAACCCGGCCACGTCCTGGGGGATCGCGCCGTCGGAGACGCCGCGCGCGCGCATCACGCGCCGGAGCTCGCCCTCGGTGACGCGGGCGACGCCGCAGTCGCTGTGCGCGACGACGATGACCTCCTGGCAGTCGTTCACGTAGATCGCGGCGGCGAGGGCGCGCAGCGCCTCGGACCCCGGGCCCACGTACGCGCCGGGGACCCGGATCGCGACGGCGTGCCCGCGCTCCACCCCGAGCACGTCGGGGAAGAAGCGCGTGAGCCGGGGATCGACGCAGGTGACGATGCAGAGGTGCCGGTTCGCGATGAACGAGCCTGCGGCGCCTTCCGGGCGCGCGGCCTGGCGGTTCGCCTCGAGGATCTCGTCGAGCAGCGGCATCGGAGCGCGCAGCCTAGACGGGCCGGCGTCCCCCGGCAACGGTAACGGTGGCGCGCTCTAGGACTTCTTCTCGGCCTTCTTGTCGGCGCCGGCGCAGTGCGCGCAGTGGCAGCCCGCGCCGCACTTGCAGCCCGCCTTGGCGTCGCCGCCCTGGCAGCTGCACCCCGCGACCTTCTTGTCCTTCTCGGCGTCCTTCTTCTCGGCGCCCTTCTTCTCCGCCTTGTCCGCGGCCGCGACCTTGTCCTTGTGCATCGGGCAGTCGTGGCAGTCCGGGCAGGCGAAGGCCGGGACGGCGGAGACGAGGGCGAACGCGGCGGCGGCGGCGAGGAGCATGCGGATCACGAGGCTCTCCTGTTCGGCCGTCGTGCGGCCCGAGGGGTGAGGTTCCGGCGAGCAGCCTAGGGAAGGTCCTTGAGCGGTGTCAAGCGATGGGCCGGTCGCTCCACTACATTCCCGACCGACATGGCCCACCTCGACACCGACCGCCTGCTGGAGATGCTCCGCGACCCGAACGTCGAGAGCCGCGACGTCGCGGCCTCGGCGGGTGTCAGCCGCGAGGACGCCGCCCGGGCGGCCCGCCTCGTCGGAGGGATCGCGAAGGCGACCCCGGAGGACGTGTCCACGCTGCCGGGAGCGCTCGCGGTCGCCGTCGCGCGCGCGGCGCTCGGGGCCGGCCGCGCGGACCTGCTGGCGGCCCTCGCGACCCACCCGGGGAAGGAGGCCGCCAAGGAGGCGAAGCGCGGGCTCCACCTGCTCAGGTCCCGCGGCGTCGCCGTCCCCGAGGTGCCCCGACCTCCGGGCCCGGCGGCTGCGCCCGCGCCCGAGGCTCCGCTGCCCGCCTACGCGACCGCGATCGACGGTCAGGGAGAGCGAGCGGTCTGGGTGGCACGCTCCGTCCCCGGGAAGGGGGTCGAGATCGCCCAGGCGGTGCTCTCCGACGAGCAGGGCGTGCTCGAGCTGCAGGTGGGCGTCATCGGCCGCAAGGAGTGGCGCGGCGTCGTGAAGGGGCTCCTCGAGAAGGGCGTCGCGATGGGCGTCGGCGAGGTGGACCGCGCGGCCGCCGTGTCCCTCGTCGCGGCCGCGCGCGCCCTGAACGAGCGCTCCGGGCGCCGCGTGCCGGAGGGGACCGACCTGTGGCTCGCGCAGCTCGGTCCGGCCGCGCCGCCGCCGGAGCCCGCCGCGCCCGGCCCGCTCCCCGAGGCCGAGGAGCGCGAGGCGCTCGCCGAGTCCGGGGCGCTCCACGAGCTCCCCCTCTTCTCGACCTGGCTCGCCGACGAGGCGTTCCTCCGCGAGGTCGCCGGCAAGCTGGACGAGGTCGCGGTGTCCCCGCTCTACGTGGACGAGCGGCAGCGGGCGGAGCAGCTCGTGCGGACGGTCGAGGACGCGGTGGACCGGTACCTCGACGAGCCGCGGCGCGCCGCGCTGACCCGCCGGCTCCTCTCGATCTCCGGGCACCTGGCGGAGCGAGGGGACGAGCGGCGAGCGCGCGCCGCCGCGGCGGCCGCGCGTGCGCTCGCCGCGGGCGCCGCGCCGCGGAGCGTCCCGTTCGCGCGCGTGCTCGTCGAGAAGACCTTCCCGGCCGTCACCGCCCCCCCGGAGCCCCCCGCGGCGCCCGAGACCGGCTCGTCGCTCCTCGTCGCCCCGAGGTAGCGGGCGCGCCGCTCGTTGACCCGCGCCGGCACATCCGCTACCTCTCGCCCATGTCCCTGCCCGCCGGCCCTTCTCCCACGGTGGACGTCGTGATCGCGCTCCCCGGCGACCGCGTCGTCCTCGTCCGGCGCAGGCACCCGCCGCCCGGCTGGGCCCTCCCCGGCGGCTTCGTGGACGTGGGGGAGACGCTCGAGGCGGCGGCGGTCCGCGAGGCGAAGGAGGAGACCGGGCTCGACGTCACGCTCGTGGACCTCCTGTACGTGTACTCGGATCCGCGCCGCGACCCGCGCCGCCACACCGTCTCGACGGTCTTCCTCGGGCGGGCCGCCGGGGATCCCGCCGGCGGCGACGACGCCGCGGAGGCGCGCGCGTTCGCCTGGACCGACCTCCCGACCCCGGTCGCGTTCGACCACGCGGACGTGCTGCGCGACGCGCGCCGCCTCCTCCTCACCGGGACGCGCCGCAAGCCGTGACGCCCCTCTCTCCGGCCGAGCGGGCCGCGCTCCTGGGCGTCGCGCGCGGCGCGGTCCTCGCCCACCTCGGGGCGGTGCCGCCCCCGCCCCTTCCCGACACGGGCGCGCTCGCCGAGTCGCGCGGCGCGTTCGTGACCCTCCACGTCGCGGGCGAGCTGCGCGGCTGCATCGGCACCTTCCGCCCGCAGGGCTCGCTCGCCGCGACGGTCGCGCGCATGGCGGTCGCCGCGGCCTCCGAGGATCCGCGCTTCCGGCCGGTCGCCGCGGCCGACGTGGCGGAGCTCCAGGTGTCGGTCTCGGCGCTCGAGCCGCCGCGCCGGCTCGCCGATCCCCGGCAGGTCGAGGTGGGGCGGCACGGGCTCGTCGTGAAGAAGGGCTGGCACCGGGGCGCGCTCCTGCCGAAGGTCGCGGTCGAGCACGGCTGGGACGCCGAAGGCTTCCTGCGGCACACCTGCCTCAAGGCCGGGCTCCCGCCCACGGCCTGGCGCGAGCCCGACTGCGAGGTCGAGGCGTTCGAGGCGGAGGAGTTCGGAGAGGGGCCGGACGCGTGACCGGGATCCTGTCGATCGTCGCCGCGATCCTCGCGGTGTCGCTGCTCATCGTCATCCACGAGGCGGGCCACTACTTCGCCGCGCGCGCGGCCGGGATGCGGGTCGAGCGGTTCAGCTTCGGCTTCGGGCCGGTGATCCTGTCGTTCCGGCGCGGCGACACGCTGTTCGCGCTCTCGGCGATCCCGATCGGCGGGTACGTCTCGGTCGCGGGCGCGAGCGCCGGCGCCGGCGTCGACCCCGCGGACGAGGGCGCCTACGCGAACAAGTCCGCGTGGCGCCGGTTCGTGTTCGTGCTCGCCGGCCCCGTGATGAACTACGTCGCCGCGGTCGTCGTCGCGTGGGCGCTCCTGGCGACGGTCGGCCTCGGGATCGCGGATCCCGCCTCGCGGGTCGGCGCGCTCATGTCGGGCATGCCCGCCGAGGCCGCGGGGCTCCGGACGGGCGACCGGATCGAGGCGGTCGGCGGCACGCCGGTCCGCACCTGGGAGGAGCTCGTCCAGCAGATCCAGCGGCACGCGGGCGACCCCGTCGTCTTCGAGGTGCTGCGCGGCGAGGACGCCGCCGCGACCCGCCAGGAGGTGCGCGTCACGCCGACGGCCGCGGGGAAGGTCGGCTTCGGGCCGGCCGAGCTGAAGTTCAGGACGGGCGGGCTCTCGGCGATCCCGGCGGCGATCCGGCTCACGAACGCGAACCTCTCCGCGCAGCTCCGCGGGTTCGCGTCGATCTTCGCGCGCAAGCAGCGGGCCGAGCTCTCCGGGCCGATCGGGATCGCGCAGGAGCTCGTCCGCGGCGCCCGCGCAGGGACCGAGCGGTTCCTGAAGCTCGTCTGGACGATCTCGGTCGGGCTCGCCGTGCTGAACCTCCTCCCGTTCCCCGCGCTCGACGGCAGCCGCCTCCTCTTCCTCGGGTACGAGCTCGTCACGCGCCGGCGCGTGAACGAGCGGATGGAGGGGCTCATCCACACCGGCGGGTTCATCGTCCTCCTGCTGCTCATCCTCGCGGTGAGCTTCGGGGACGTGGCGCGGCTCCTGCGCTGAGGTCCTCCCCGATGCCCATCCGGATCCTCTTCTTCGCCGGGGCGCGGGACGCGGCGGGCACCGCCGCGGAGACGCTCGACCCGGTCCCCGCGACGGTGGGCGCGCTGCGGCGCGCGCTCGAGGCCGCGCACCCGCCGCTCGCCCGCGTCCTGGCGCGCTCGCGCATCGCCGTCGACCAGGACTTCGCGCCGGACGACGCCCCCCTCCGCGACGGCGCGGAGGTCGCGATCGTGCCGCCCGTCGCCGGGGGCGCGCCGCTGTTCCGCGTGGTGGCGCGGCCGCTCGCGCTCGCCGAGGTCGTCGAGGCGGTCGGCGGACCCGGGCGCGGCGGCGTCGTCACGTTCACCGGGACGGTGCGCGACGAGACGCGCGGCCGGCGCGTCCTGCGCCTCGAGTACGAGGCCTACGTCCCGATGGCGGAGCGGAAGCTCGCCGAGATCGGCGCGGAGGTCCGGCGCACGCACGGCGCGGAGGTCGCGATGGTGCACCGGGTCGGCGTCCTCCAGCCGGGCGACGCGGCGGTCGTCATCGCCTGCGCCGCCCCCCACCGGACGGCCGCGTTCCGCGCGTGCGAGGCGTGCATCGAGGCGCTGAAGCGGGACGTCCCGATCTGGAAGCGGGAGGTCTTCGACGACGGGTCGGAGTGGGTCGGGCTCGGCCCGTGACGCGGTCGCCGTGCTATCCTCGCGTCGGCTCCCCGGGGTCGGCTTGAAGGTCCTCATCGCAGACGACGACCGGCTCGTCCGGACGATGGTCACCGACCTGCTCCGGGAGCTCGGGCACGCCGTCGTCGAGGCGACGAACGGCGTCGAGGCGGTGGCGCTGTGCCTCCGGGAGGCGCCCGACCTCCTCATCCTCGATCTCCTCATGCCGAAGCTGTCCGGGCTCGACGCGCTCCACGCGCTGCGCGCGAAGGGCGTCGCGCGTCCCCGCCATCGTCCTGACCGCGATCAGCGCCCGGAGCTTCCGGGAGCTCGACGGCGCGGACGCGGTGGAGGTCCTGCTCGAGAAGCCGGTGACGCGCCGGAGCCTCGCGCGGGCGCTCGCCAGCGCCGCCCCGGGGTCCGTGAAGCCGTGAGGTTCTTCCGCTCCCTCCTCGGCCTCGTGCTCCTCGCGAGCGTGGCTCCCGCCGCCCTGGTGGCGGCGGTCGTGGCGCGGGCCCACGGCGGCGTGGACGCCGCGACGCTGGCGGGGCTCGCCGCCGCGCTGGCGCTCGCGGGCGTCCTCTCCGCGCTCGTCGCCCGGAGCGTCACCCGGCCGCTCCGCGCGGTGGTGGGGGGCGCGCTCGAGATCGCGCGCGGGCGGTTCGGGCGCGAGGTCCCGCTCACCGGCGCCCGGAACGAGCTCGGCGACCTCGCCTACACGTTCAACCACATGTCCCGGGAGCTCGCCGGGTACGACGCGGAGAACCGCCGGCTCATCGAGGCGCTCGAGCGCGGGTACCTCGACACCATCCGCAGCCTCGCCGCGGCGGTGGACGCGAAGGACCCGTACACCCGGGGGCACGCCGAGCGCGTCGCCGCGCTCTCGGTCGAGATCGGGCGCGAGCTCGGGCTCGCGCCCGACGCGCTCCAGGCGCTCCAGTTCGGGGGCATCCTCCACGACATCGGCAAGATCGGGATCCCGGACGCGATCCTCGCGAAGGTGGGCGCCCTCGGCCCGGAGGAGATGGCGCTCGTCCGCGACCACCCGCGCATCGGGGCGGAGATCGTGTCCGGCGTCGAGTTCCTCGCCGGGGCCGCCGAAGGCATCCGCAGCCACCACGAGCGCTGGGACGGGACGGGCTACCCCGACCGGCTCGCCGGGGACGCGATCCCGCTCGTCGCGCGGATCGTCAACATCGCCGACACGTGGGACGCGTGCACCTCGCGGCGTCCGTACCAGGACGCGATCCCTCCGGACCAGGCCATCGCGATCCTGGACGGGCTGAAGGGCACGCAGACGGATCCGGGCGTCCACGACGCGCTGCTGCGGACGCTGCGCCGGCGCGCCGGGCCGCGTCCGGAGCGGTGAGGGCCGCCCCCTCCGCCGACCCCCTCCCGCTTTCGCGGGAGCGACGTAGGCTCGCCGGCGCGGAGGTGGGCGGGCGGACGAGCGGACAAGCGCTTGCGGATCCACCCGGTTCGCCTAAGCTCGCGCCATGAAGAAGCGCCTGCTGGCAGGCCTCCTGGCCGCCGCCGCGCTCGCGGCGCTCCCGGCCCGTGCCGAGGACCCGACGAAGCGCGGCTTCGACCCGGACCCCGCGCGCCTCGCCCTGTCGCTCGACGGCGGCTTCGCGGTCGAGACCGCCACGGCCGCGCCGGCGCACACGTACCGCCTCGGCGCGATCCTCGACCTCTCGGCCGGGCTCCTCTCGCTCGAGCTCGGCGGCGAGCGCGACCGCCTCATCGAGCACCGGCTGTCGCTGCACCTCCTCGGCGCGTGGTCGCTGGGACGGCTGGAGCTCGGCGCGGAGCTCCCCGTCGCGCTCTGGCAGGACGCGGACTTCTCGCTGCTCCAGCGGCAGGGCGTCACCGGCCCCCTCGTCGCGCCCGTCGCGAAGACCGCGCTCGGCGATCTCCGGCTCGGGGCCAAGCTGCCCGTCGTCGGCCGGGACCGCTTCCCCGTGGCCCTCGCGGCCATGGCCGAGCTGCGGCTCCCCACCGGCAACGGCGACGCGTTCTACTCCGACGGCCTCGCGGTGGTCCCGTCGGCGATCGCGACGCGCACGTTCGGGCCCGCGCGGATCGACGCCCAGCTCGGCTACGTCGTCCGCGGGAGGGGCCAGTACGCGCAGCTCGTGGTGCACGACGGGTTCACCTGGGGCGCGGGGGCCTCGCTCGAGCTGCCGCGGCTCGGCGTGCTCGAGCGCTGGCGGGCGATCGCCGAGGTCGTCGGAGGCTGGCCGCGCGGCTACGATCTCAGCGGCGAGCGGTACCGCGCGCCGCTCTCTGCCCGCGGCGGGCTGCGCTGGTTCGCCTGGCGCAACCTCTCGGTCGAGGCGGGCGGCGGCGCCGGCCTCGGCCAGCGCCGGGTTCGGGCGCGAGGCCTGGCGGGTCTTCGCCGGGGTCCGCTGGAGCCCGTCGCCGGAGACGCGCAGCCCGACGCCGCGCCCGGCCCCTGCGCCGGCGGACGACCTCGGGCCGGACGGCGACCTCGACCACGACGGGGTCCCGAACCGGAAGGACCAGTGTCCTCGCGTGCCCGGCCCCGCCGCGCTCGACGGCTGCCCGGATCGGGACGGCGACGAGATCCCGGACAAGGACGACAAGTGCCCCGACCAGCCGGGGCCGGCCCAGAACGACGGCTGCCCCGTCGCGGAGGGCGAGCCCCTCGTCTCGATCGAGACCGACAGCGAGCGGCTCTCGCTCAAGGACGCGATCCACTTCGACACCGCGAAGGACACGATCAAGCCGGAGTCGTTCAGGCTCCTCGACCAGGTCGGGGAGCTGCTGCGGCAGCACACCGAGCTGAAGAGGATCCGGGTCGAGGGGCACACCGACAACGTCGGCTCCGCGCCCTACAACAAGGACCTCTCCGACCGGCGGGCGAGGTCGGTCGTGCGCTACCTCGTCGAGAGGACCGGCGTCCCCCGCTCCCGCCTGGACCCGGTGGGCTACGGGTTCGAGCGGCCGGTCGCCACGAACGAGACCGCGGTCGGGCGGTCGCGGAACCGGCGCGTCGAGTTCACCATCCTGCAGGAGCGCTGAGTGTGGCCCGGCTCGCGGTGTTCGACCTCGACGGGACGCTCGTCGACTCGGTCGACGACCTGCACGCGTCGGTGAACCACGCGCTCTCGGCGGTCCGGCTCCCCCCGCGCACCCGCGAGGAGGTCCTCGGGTTCGTCGGCGAGGGCGCGCGCGTGCTGCTCGCGAAGGCGGTCGCCCCGCGAGACGAGCTGCTCGAGCCGGCGCTCGACGCGTGGCGCGTGCACTACGCCGCGCACTGCCTCGACCGGACGGTGCCGTACCCGGGGATCGACGCGCTGCTCGGGGGCGCCGGGCGCGTCCTCGCGGTCCACACCAACAAGCCCGGCGCGATGGCGAGGAAGATCCTCGACGGGCTCGGGCTGCTGTCGCGGTTCGCGGTCGTGGTCGGCGGGGACGACGCCCCCCGCAAGCCCGACCCCACCGGGCTGCTCGAGATCATGGTCCGCGTCGGGGCGACCGCCGGCGACACCGTGTTCATCGGCGACAGCCGGCACGACGTCGAGACCGCCCGCGCGGCCGAGGTCGCGATGGTCGCGGTGACCTGGGGGCTGTCCACCCGCGCGGAGCTCGTGAGGGCCGGGGCGACCCGGTTCGCGCAGAGCGCGGCGGACCTCGTCCCGTGGGTCCGCTGAGCCGCGCCGAAAACTCGCCCGCGCCCGGGCGCCGTGCTACCCGAGGACGATGATCCGCCTCGCGCTCAAGCTCGCCCTCGCGGCCGCGGCGCTCTGGGCCGTCTGGACGTTCGTCCCGGTGCGCGGCCGCACGCTGGCGGCGCGCTGGCACGCGGCGCCCGGCCCCGCGGCGTTCGTCGAGCGGGGGTGGGCCGAGGCCGCGGGAGCGCTCTCCTCGAAGCCGGCCCCGAAGCCCCAGGCGAGGCAGAAGCCCGCGCCGGCCCAGCGCCCCAGCGAGGGGCACACCGACGCCGATCGGAAGGCGGTCGAGCGGCTGCTCGCCGATCGGCTCGACGACCGGCCGTAGCGCGTCCGCGCCCGGGCCCCGAGGGCCGCGGCGGCGACGGACCGACGATCGCTCTTGAGGAGCGGTCCCCACGTTCGCCTGCTCGCGCCTTCTTGCGCCTCCTTCGTCGCAGCCCCCACCTTGTCCGGGAACCCTCGCGCGGCGGGGGGGAGGTAGACATGGCGGGGTGGGGTGCCCTCATCGTGGCGACGCTGTCCCTCGCCGGTCCCGACGTCTCGAGGCAGAAGCTCTACTCCGAAGCGAGGTCGCCCTCCCCGCCCGCGGTCGTCTCGGCGCTCCCCAATCTCTCGCACCTCGCCGAGGCGGCCCTGCCCGCGGTGGTCGGGGTGATCACGACCTCGGTCGCCCCCCCGGCCGCGAAGGACGACGGCCTCCGCGATCTGTTCGACAAGCTCAACGACGGCCCTCGCCGGGGCATCGGCTCCGGTTTCGTGATCCACCGCGACGGCTGGGTGGTGACGAACGCGCACGTCGTGGAAGGGTCCGCGTCCATCGAGGTGGACCTCGGGAAGGGCCGGCGGCTCCAGGCGAAGGTGGTCGGGTCCGACACCGAGTCCGACGTGGCCCTGCTCAAGGTCGAGCCGGGCTCGCCCCTCTCGACCGTTCCGTTCGGCGACTCCGACCGGATCTCCGTGGCGGAGTGGGTCCTCGTCATCGGGAGCCCGTTCGGCCTCGACCACTCCGTGACGCTCGGGATCGTGAGCCACACCGGGCGCGCCGACATCTCGCCCGTCGGCCGCCCGGGACCTACGACTTCATCCAGACCGACGCCTCGATCAACCCCGGCAACTCCGGAGGCCCCGTCCTGAACCTCCGGGGCGAGGTCATCGGCGTCGCCACGGCCGTGAACGCGACCGGTCAGGGGATCGGCTTCGCGATCCCCATCAACATGGTCAAGGAGGTCATCTCCCAGCTCCGCGAGCGCGGAAAGGTCGTCCGGAGCTGGCTGGGGGTGGCCGTCCGCGACGCGGCGCCCGCGGATCCGGCGGCGGGCGTGGTCGTGACCGAGGTCGCGGCCGGCGGCCCGGCCGCGGGCGCAGGCGTGAAGGTCGGCGACGTCATCACCGGGTTCGAGGGGCACGACATCCGCACCCCGGCGAGGCTCCGGTGGTACGTCTCGACCGCCGGCGTCGGCCGGTCCGTCGAGGTGCGGCTGCGGCGCGGCAAGGGGCCCGAGCAGGCGCTCCGGGTCTCGCTCGCCGAGATTCCCTCGGCGGAGCAGGCTCGCGCGCACGCCCGGGCCGCGCTGGGGGACGCCGTCGGCGATTGACCGCCGAAAAGCGCCCTGCTATCTAGCGCGCTCCATGGCCGAGACGAAGAAGACGACGAAGACCAAGAAGAAGGCGCCGGTCGCGAAGGGCGCGGGGAAGAAGGGCTGCACGGTCGCGGGCTGCAAGCGCGCGTACCGTGCGAAGGGGCTCTGCTTCTTCCACTACAAGAAGTGGCGCCGCGGCGAGCTGGAGAAGCGCCCCGCCCGCTACGACACCTGCGCGAAGCCCGAGTGCAAGAAGAAGGTCGTCGGGCACGGGCTCTGCCAGGAGCACTACGACGCCTGGAAGAAGTCCCGCAAGAAGAACCAGGAGGCCGCCGCCGCCGCGCCGGCCGCGCCCGCCGCTCCCGCGGCGTAGCGACGCGCGTGGCGCGCGCCGAGGCGAGCGCCCCCGCTAGACTTCCTTCAGCAGCCGCTCGAGCGCGCGCACCGCCGCGACGCACAGCTCGGCCTCGCGCTGGGTGGGCTCCGCGCGCCCGAGCAGCCGGCGGAGCTCGGCCAGGATGTGCTCCGGATTCTGCGGGTTCAGGTACCCCGCCCGCCCGAGGAGCGCCCGGACGCGGTCCCAGAGCGCCTCCAGCGTCTCGTGCCTCGCCGGTGGATCGGTCGGAGCCGGGGCCTCCAGCCGGGCGCCCGCCGCGCGCGCGACCTCCCACGAGATCACCGCCGCGGCCTGCGCGAGGTTCATGGAGTCGTACGCGGGCGCCGTCGGGATGGCGCAGACCGCGTGGCAGAGCTGCAGCTCGGCGTCCGAGAGGCCTCGCCGCTCCTGCCCGAAGACGACGGCGACCGGCCCTGCCACGCTGCGCCGGGCGACCTCGCGCCCGAGCTCGGCCGGATCGAGGCGCGGCCGCCCCTCCACGGCGCGCGAGCTCGTGCCGCACGTCCACGTGGAGGCTCGCAGGGCCTCCCGCAGGTCCCGGTGGACCGTCGCGCCGTCGAGGACGTCGCCGGCCTTCCTCGCGAGCCGCCGCGCCCGCCGCAGGACGTCCTCCCGGGCGGTCCCCGGCCCGCCGCCACGGGGAGGGCCCGCCCAGGATGGGGGAGCCACGACCGCGAGCCGCGCCAGGCCGAAGTTCTTCAGGACCCTCGCCACCGCGCCCAGGTTGTCCGCGCTCTGGGGCCGGTCGAGGACGAAGAGGACGTTCGCGGGGTCCATGGCGGGGTCTCGGGGCGCGGCGATCGGGAGGTGCCCCAACGCGCGCCGAACCGTATAACATCGCCGCCCATGATCCCTGACGAGAAGCTGCACGCGCAGCTCCCGCACACCCTCAGGCAGCTGGATCTCCCCGCCCTCGGCGAGCTGTACCGCGGGAAGGTCCGCGACAACTACTCGCGCGCCGATCGGATCGTCATGATCACGACCGATCGCGTGTCGGCGTTCGACCACGTCCTCGGGACCATCCCGTTCAAGGGCGAGGTGCTCTCCCGCCTCACCGCGTTCTGGTTCGAGAAGGTGAAGGACATCGCGCCGACGCACCTCGTCGACGTCCCCGATCCCGTCGGTGATGGTCGTGAAGAAGGCGAAGACGCTGCCGATCGAGATCGTGATCCGCGGCTACATCACCGGCTCGCTCTGGCGCGACTACGAGGCCGGCAAGGCCGGGGCGTACGGCATCTCCTGGCCGAAGGGGCTCCGGAAGGACCAGCGCTTCGACCAGGCGATGATCACGCCTTCCACGAAGGCCGAGTACGGCAAGCACGACGAGCCCATCGGCGAGGAGGAGATCCTCGCGAAGAAGCTCGTCGCGCCGGACGTCTGGCGGGAGGCGACCGGCGTCGCGCGGCGGCTGTTCCAGCGCGGCCAGGAGTGGGCGAGGAGCCGGGGCCTCATCCTCGTCGACACGAAGTACGAGATGGGGATCGCCGACGGGAAGCTCGTCGTGATCGACGAGATCCACACGCCGGACAGCTCGCGCTACTGGGTCGCGCAGGGCTACGAGGAGCGCTTCGCGAAGGGCGACGATCAGGAGATGCTGGACAAGGAGAACATCCGGCAGTGGCTCATCAAGGAGCACGGGTTCTCCGGACACGGCAAGCCGCCGCCGCTCACCGACGAGGTCCGGGTGATGCTGGCGCGGAAGTACATCGACGTGTTCGAGCGGCTCACCGGGCAGACCTTCACGTCCGAGGTCGGCTCCGTCGAGGCGCGGATCAAGCGGAACCTGGCGTCGAAGGGCTACGCGTAGGCGATCGGCGCGTGGCACGCCGCCCGAAGGCGATCCTCCTCCCCGGGCTCGACGGGAGCGGCCGGCTCTTCGGCCCGCTCCTCGCGGCGGGGCCGCGCGCGTTCGACGCGGACCCCGTCTCGTTCCCGCCGGACCTGCCGCTCGGGTACGACGAGCTGGCCGCGCTCGTCCGCCCGCGGCTGCCGCGGGGGCGGTTCGTGCTCCTCGCCGAGTCCTTCTCCGGTCCGCTCGCGGTCCGGCTCGCGGCGGAGCGGCCGCGCGGGCTCGTCGCGCTGGTCCTCGCCGCGACGTTCCTCCACCGGCCGCTCGACGCGCTCCTCCACCCGGTGCGCAGCCTCGTCGGCGCGCGCCTGTTCGGGTTCCCGATGCCCGCGCCGGTGGTGCGGCACTTCATGGCGGGGCCCGACGCGCCGGAGGCGATCGTGACGGAGGTCCAGCGCGCGGTCGCGGCGGTCTCGTCGGAGGTGCTCGCGCACCGCTCCGCGGAGGCGCTGCGGGTGGACGCCCGCGCGCTGCTCGCCGAGGTGGACGCGCCGATCCTCTTCCTCGCCCCGACGCGCGACCGGCTCATCCGGAGGGACGCGTACGAGGACGTGCTCGCGGTGCGCCCCGACGCCGAGGTGGCGCAGGTGGACGCGCCGCACATGATCCTGCAGCGGTGTCCCCACGCCTCGCTCGCCCGCATCGAGGAGTTCCTGGCCCGCCCGCGGGCTCGCGCCGGCGTGGTGGCCTGACGCGCCTTCCCGTCTGCGACCTGGGCTGCCGTCACGTCCGGAGCAGCGCCTCCACCTCGAGGCGGACGGGCTCGAGGTCGTCGTCCGCCAGCCACGCCGTCACCGCGAGCGGCTCGCCGCCGCGCGGCACGAGCACGAGGCGGCGCAGGTGGTCGTTCCTCCCCGGCGCGTCGGGGGCCCGCATCCACGACGGCAGCTCCCCTCCGCTCCGCTCGAGGTACTCGCGCGCGAGCCGCTCGGCCTTCCGGCGGCGGGCCTCGGCGACCGTCTCGATCCGGACCTCCGCGAACTCCGCGAGGAACCGATCGTCGGCGCGCCGGAACGGGACCGGCGGCCCCACCCACACCCGGCCGCGCTCGAACCGGGCCCGCACCGCCCGCCCACCGAGGAGCACGACGAGCAGCGCGAGCGCGGCGAGGGGGCCTGCGACCCAGGGCAGCGATCGCCCCGCCGCGGCCGCGAGCCCGAGCGCGAGCGCGAGGATCGCGAGCGCCCGGGGGCGCGCGAGGCGCGACACGAGCGAGAGCCTCCCCGGCCCCCGATCGATCTGGAGCATGGCGACGTCCTCCGGGACGCACCTTGTAGCACGCGTCGGCGCGCCTGCGCGGCCGCCCTCAGCTCGTCGGTGGCGTCTCCTCGGGCAGTCCGTGGGGCCGGGGCGTGCGCGTGGGCTCCCGCGACGCCGCTCCGTCCCCAGGCGCCCCCCCGTCCCGCGCCGCAGCCCCGCCCCGGCGGTCGGCGCCGTCGAGCGGCAGCACGATCGTGAAGTCGGCGCCGCGGCCCGGACCGTCGCTCGACGCGGACACCGACCCGCCGTGCAGCTCGACGAGGCCCTTCACGAGGGCGAGCCCGAGGCCGAGCCCGCCCCGCGGGCGCGCGAGCGACGCGTCCGCCTGCACGAACGGGGCGAAGAGCCGCCCGAGCAGGTCCGGCGCGATGCCCTCGCCGTCGTCCTTCACGCGGAGGGTCGCGCGGCTCCCCGCGGCGGAGCACTCGAGGAGGACGGTCCCGCCGCGCGGCGTGAACTTGGCCGCGTTCTGGACGAGGTTCGCGACGACCTGCGAGAGCCGCTCCGCGTCGGCGTGCGCCCGGATCGGTCCGGGAGGAACGCTCAGCTCGAGGTGCACGCCGACCTTCTCGAGGAGCGCGCGGTGGTCCTCCGCGACGTGGCGGACGATCGCGGCGAGGTCCGCGTCCACCCGGCGGAGCTCGACCTTGCCGCGCGAGATCCGGGTCACGTCGAGGAGGTCGTCCACCAGGCGCACGAGCTGCCGCACCTGACGCGTCACGATCTCGATCGCGCGCGCCGCCTGCGGGCTGCCGGGCCCGGCATGCCGCAGGAGCGTGAGCCCGTTCACGATCGGCGCGAGCGGGTTCCTCAGCTCGTGCGAGAGGACCGCGAGGAACTCGTCCTTGCGCCGGTCGGCGTCCCGGAGCGCCTCCTCGCTCGACCTCAGCTCGTCCGCCTGGACGTGGAGCTCCGTCGTTCTGGGCCTGCAGCTCCTCCTGCTGGCTCTGGATCTCCTCGGCCTGAGCCTGGAGCTCCTCGTTCTGCGACTGGAGCTCCTCGTTCTGCGCCTGCAGCTCCTCGGCCTGCGCGGCGATCCGCTGCTCTCGCTCCTGGAGCGCGCGCGCCATGGCGCCGAAGGCGACGGTCAGCTCCCGGAGCTCGTTCCGGGGGCGCTGTCCCGGGACGGGCGCCGGGACCTGCGACGCCGCGGAGTAGTCGCCGGCGCCGAGCCGGCGCGTCAGTCCGACGAGGTCGAGGACGGGCCTGCGCACCCCGCGCCTGAGCAGCAGCGCGACGGCGAGCAGGAGCGCCCCGGCGGCCGCGAGCCCCGAGATCATGACGCGGTTCGCACGCTGCCGCAGGCGGACGACCGCGGCACCGGAGTCGCGGAGCTTCCGCTCCTGCAGGTCGACGAAGGCGTCCAGGACCGGAAAGACCGCCTCCCGGGCCTCCGCGATCCGGAACTCCGCCTGCGCCAGCGCTCCTCCGCGCGCGCGAGAGAGCTCGTGCGCGCGCCCGCGGTACGCGGCCACCAGGGCGGGAACCCGCTCGAACACCGCCGCGCCTTCCGGGTCCTTCGGGAGCCCGTCGAGCGCTCCGAACGCCTCGTCGAGCGCCCGGTCCGCACGCTCGAGCGCCGCGGCCCGGGCGGGAGAGGGCGAGAGCGCCTGCGCTCGCGCCGCGATCCCGAGGCGCAGGACGGCGACCTGGAGGTCGCCGGCGGCGTCGGCGCGTGGGGCGATGATGTCCTGTTGCCGCGCCAGCTCCCGGTCGATCCCGGACAGGCCGAGGAGCGCCGCTGCTGCGACGCCGGCGATGAGCGCCGCGGCCGCACCCAGGCCGACCGCGAGCCAGCCGCCCACGGACAGGTCGAGGCGCCTCATCCGCGCGCCTCGCGCCGCCTGAACAGGCGCGCCCGCCGGTCCACGACCTCGAGATCGCGCGCGATCTCGGCCTCCGGCCACTCCACCTCCCCGAGCCACAGGAGCCCCCCGGGCGCGAGCGCGTCGCGGAGCAGCCGCTGGACGCCGATCCGGGCGGGGGGCGCGAGGTAGATGAGCACGTTCCTGCAGGCGACCACGTCGAAGGTGCGCCCGAGCGGCGGCCGGTCCGCCGCGACGAGGTCGTGGTGACGGAAGGAGACCCCGGCGCGGGCGTGCTCCCGGAGGGAGCGGAGGCCGTCGGCGCCGGGCAGGCGGAAGTACCGGTGGACGACGTCGTCCGGGACCTCCTCGAGGGCGTCGGGCCCGTAGCGGCCGCGCTCGGCGTCGGCGAGGGCGGACGGATCGACGTCCGTCCCCAGCACGGCCCTGGCCGACTCGCAGCCCAGCTCCGCGAGCACGATCGCGAGCGTGTACGCCTCCTCGCCGCGGGCGCACCCCGCGCTCCACGCCGTGAGCGGACGGTCGTGGACCGCGGCGCGCGCGGCGATCGCGCGCGCCAGCGCCGCGACCGACGGAGCGTTGCGGAAGAACCGGCTCACCTTGAGCGTCAGCCGCTCGAGGAGCCGCGACGCCTCGCGAGGATCCGCCGCCAGCAGCTCGCGGTACGCCGCCAGGGTCGGAGTGCCCGCCGAGATCATCCTGTTCCGGATGCGCCGCTCCATCGTCGCGCGGCGGTAGCCCTCGAACGGGGTGCCGCACCGCGCGCGCACGATCCCGAGGATGTCGTCCACGAGCGCGCCGTCCGGCGGCGCCTCGCCGATCCCCGTCGGCTCCCGCGGCAGCGTCGCCTGGAACTGCACCGCAGGATTCTCGTCCTATCGGCAGCCGCGTCAACCGGCCCGATCGGGCCTCATCCCTCGCCGAAGACGCGGGTGAAGATCGTGTCGACGTGCTTCAGGTGGTACTCGACCGCGAAGCACGCGTCGATCTCGGCCTCGGAGAGGACCTTCCCCACGTCCGGATCCCGCTTCAGCGCCGTCCGGAAGTCCACCTTGTCCTCCCAGACCTTCATGGCGTTCCGCTGGACGAGCACGTAGCCGTCCTGCCGCCCCACGCCCTTCTCGACGAGCGCCAGCAGGACCCGCTGCGCCTCGAACAGCCCGCCGGTGAGCTCCAGGTTCTCCCGCATGCGCTCCGGGTAGACGCGGAGGTTCTCGATCATCCCCGCGAACCGGTGCAGCGCGAAGTCGAGGGCGAGGGTCGCGTCCGGCCCGATCACGCGCTCGACCGAGGAGTGGCTGATGTCGCGCTCGTGCCAGAGCGCCACGTCCTCGAGCGCCGCGAGCGCGTAGGCGCGGAGCAGGCGGGCGAGGCCGGTCAGGTTCTCGGACAGGATCGGGTTCCGCTTGTGCGGCATCGCGGAGGACCCCTTCTGCCCGGCCGTGAACGGCTCCTCGGCCTCCCGGACCTCCGTGCGCTGGAGGTGCCGCACCTCGGTCGCCTGCTGCTCGAGCGTCGCCCCGGCCAGCGCGAGCGCGGCGAAGAACTCCGCGTGGCGATCGCGGTTCACGACCTGCGTCGCCGCCGCCTCGCCGCCCTCGAGCCCGAGCCGCTCCATCACGAACGCCTCGACGCGCGGGTCCACGTTCGCGAACGTGCCGACCGCCCCCGAGATCTTGCCGACGGCCACCGTCCGGCCGGCGCGCGCGATCGCGTCGCGGCGCCGGGCCCAGGCGTCGTGCCACCCCGCCAGCTTCAGGCCGAACGTGACGGGCTCGGCGTGGATGCCGTGGCTCCGCCCCATCATCGGGGTGCGCCGGTGCTCGAGGGCGCGCCTCTTCACGGCGGCCATCACGCGATCGACGCCGGCGAGGAGGAGCGCGGTCGCCTCGTGGAGCTGCACCGCGAGGGTCGTGTCGAGCACGTCGGAGGAGGTCATCCCCTTGTGCAGGTGGCGCGCCGCCGGCCCGCCCTTCTCCTCGACGAAGGTGAGGAACGCGATGACGTCGTGCTTGACGGTGCGCTCGATCTCGTCGATCCGCGCGACGTCGCCCGCGCTGAACTGGTACCCGTCGAACACCCGGCGGAGCGTCTCGTAGTCCGCGGGCGGCACCTCGCCGAGCCGGACCATCGCCTCGCAGGCGGAGAGCTCGACGTCGAGCCAGATGCGGAGCCGGCGCTCCGGGGTCCAGATGCGCGCCATCTCGGGCCGGGTGTAGCGAGGGATCACGGGCTCACCTCCGGGGTTCGGGTCGTGGTCGTCGTCTTCGTGGTCGTCGTGGTGGTCGTGGCCGGCGCTCACCGGCCGGTCGAGCCGAAGCCCCCTGCTCCGCGTCCACTCGCGGAGAGGTCGTCGACGAGCTCGAGGGTGGCCCGCGTGACGGGCGCGATCACGAGCTGGGCGATCCGGTCGCCCCTCGCGAACGGCACGGGCGCCTGCCCGAGGTTCACGAGGATGACCTGGACCTCGCCGCGGTAGTCGGCGTCGATCGTCCCGGGCGCGTTCACGAGCGCGATGCCGTGCCGCGCGGCGAGCCCGGAGCGAGGGCGGACCTGCCCCTCGTGGCCGGGCGGGATCTCGAGCGCGAGGCCGGTCGGCACGAGCCGCCGCTCGCCGGGGGCGAGCGTGAACGGCTCGTCGGCGCGCAGGTCCAGGCCCGCGGCGCCCTCCGTCTCGTAGCGGGGCAGGTCGAGGGGCGGACCGCGCCCCCCGACCCTCCGCAGCCTGACGACGGCCGCCATGGGCTACGACTTCGCCGGCTCCGGCGCCGCGCCCTCGGGCTTCTTCGCGGCGGCCTCGGCGAGCGCCTCCTTGCGGGAGAGCCGGATCTTCCCGGCGCGATCGACGGAGATGACCTTCACGAGCACCTCCTCGCCCTCCGAGAGGACGTCGGACACGCTCTTCACGCGCTTGTCCGAGAGCTCGGAGATGTGGATGAGCCCGTCGGTGCCCGGGAAGATCTCCACGAAGGCGCCGAACTCGGCGATCTTCCGGACCGTGCCCGAGGTAGGTCCTGCCGACCTCGGCCTCCTGCGTGAGGCCGCGGATCATCTTGATGGCCGCCTCGACCTTCTCCTGGCTCGGCGACGCGATCGAGACGCTGCCGTCGTCCTCGATGTTGATCGAGGTGCCGGTCCGCGCCGTGATGTCCTTGATGGTCTTGCCGCCGGGGCCGATGATGTCCTTGATGCGCTCCGGCCGGATCTTGATGGTCGTGATGCGCGGCGCGTAGGTGCTGATGTCCTTGCGCGGCGCGGCGAGCGACTTCGCCATCTCGCCGAGGATGTGCTTGCGGCCGTCGGCGGCCTGGGCGAGCGCCTTCTCGAGGATCCCGCGGTCCACGCCGCTGATCTTGATGTCCATCTGGATGGACGTGATGCCCGCGGCGGTGCCGCAGACCTTGAAGTCCATGTCGCCGAGGTGGTCCTCGTCGCCGAGGATGTCGGAGAGGATCGCGACCTTCTCGCCCTCCTTGATGAGCCCCATCGCGATGCCGGCGACCGGCGCCTTGATCGGAACGCCCGCGTCGAGGAGCGACAGCGTGCCGCCGCAGACCGAGGCCATCGACGACGAGCCGTTCGACTCGGTGATGTCGGAGACGATCCGGATCGTGTACGGGAACTTGTCCTCGGCGGGCAGCACCTGGCGGAGCGCGCGCTCGGCGAGGGCGCCGTGGCCGATCTCGCGCCGGCCCGGGCCGCGGAGGAACTTCGCCTCGCCGACCGAGAACGGCGGGAAGTTGTAGTGCAGCATGAACTTCTTGAAGTGCATGCCCGTCAGCATCTCGACGCGCTGCTCGTCCTCGGAGGTGCCGAGGGTCGCGGCGACGATCGCCTGCGTCTCGCCGCGCGTGAAGAGCGCCGAGCCGTGGACGCGGGGGAGGAGCCCCACCTCGCAGGTGATCTTCCGGATCTCGGCCGTCCCGCGGCCGCCGATCCGCCGACCCTCGTCGGTGATCATCTTGCGCATGTACTCGTACTTCACGTCCTCGTAGTAGCCCTTGATCTCCTTCTCGCGCAGCGCGATCGTCGCGAGCTTCGCGGCGTCGCCGGCGGCCTCCTCCTTGAGGGCGGCGAGGAGCTCCTTCTTGATCTCGGAGAGCCGGCCGTAGCGGTCGTGCTTCTCGTGGCGGCCGTAGGCCTCCTTCACCTTCTCCCAGGTGAGGGCCTTCACCTTGGCCCTGAGGTCGCCGTCGTTCTTCGGCGGATCGAACGACCGCTTCGCCTTGTTGCCGGCGGCGGCGCGGAGCGCGTCCTGGGCGTCGAGGAGCTCCTTCACGGCGGCCTGGCCGAAGAGGAGCGCGTCGACCATCACCTGCTCGGACACCTCCTTCGCGCCGCCCTCGACCATGAGGATGGCGTCGCGCGAGGCGGCGATGATGACGTCGAGGTCGCACTCGGCGCGCTGGGCGACGGTGGGGTTCGCGACGAACTCGCCGTTCAGGCGGCCGACGCGGACACCGGCGAACGGGCTGCCGAACGGGATGTCGGAGATCTGCAGCGCCGCGGACGCGCCGGTGAGGCCGAGGATGTCGGCGTCGTTCTCCTGGTCGAAGGAGAGCACCGTCGCGATGATCTGCGTCTCGTTCGCGTAGCCGTCGGGGAAGTTCGGACGGCAGGCGCGGTCGATCATGCGCGAGGTGAGCGTCTCCTTCTCGGTGAGGCGCCCCTCGCGGCGGAAGAAGCTGCCCGGGATCTTGCCCGCGGCGAAGAGCTTCTCCTGGTAGTCGACCGTGAGCGGGAAGAAGTCGATGCCCTCCTTCTTCTCGGCGGCCGAGACGGCCGTCACGAGCACGATCGAGTCGCCGAGGCGGATCCACACCGCGCCGTGCGCCTGCTTCGCGACCTTGCCGGTCTCGAGCAGGATGTCCTTCCCGCCCACGCGGGCGGTCTTCTGGATGGGGGTCATGTGCACCTCTCCGCGGCTGCCGCGCCGTGCGCGGATCGCCGCTGTGGGCCCGCGAGCCGTTCGCCCGGGGGGCCGGAAAGGCGCCTCCAATCCTCACTGCGCGGCCCCTCCGGCGGAGGGGCGGCGGAGTCGGAATCGGAAGCGACCCTCGGGTCCCTTCGCGCGGCCCGGCTGGCGGGCACGTCCAACGTCCATGTCATTCGCGCGCCGGAGCCCGGAAGCGCGAGCGCCCCGGCCATTCGGCCGAGGCGCTTCCTGCCATCCGCTACTTCCGGATGCCCAGCTGATCGATCAGGTCCTTGTACCGGCCCTGGTCCGCCGCCTTCAGGTAGTCGAGGAGGCGCCGGCGCTGGCCGACGAGCTTCAGGAGGCCGCGGCGGCTGTGGTGGTCCTTCTTGTGCGTCTTGAAGTGCTCGGTGAGGTAGGTGATGCGGTCGCTGAGGAGCGCCACCTGGACCTCCGGCGAGCCGGTGTCCTTCTCGTGCCGCTTGAACTTCGAGACCAGCTCCTGCTTCCGCTCCGGGACCAGCGCCATAGATGCCTCTCCTTGGGTTTTCGTCACCGCCGCGGGGGCGAAGGCGCGCGCCTCGAGCCGCAGTGAACGAAGTGAAAGCGGGGTCTTAAGCGATCCCACCCGGTTGGTCAAGGACCCTGCCAGCCGCGCCGCCGGCGCGGCGCGGCGCGGGTCATGCCGGCCGCCGCCCGGCCGGTGGAGCGCGGCGCCGCCACCGTCGATCGCGGGGAGACCTGCACCGTGCGCCCGCTTCCCCGTCTCTTGCGGGATCGCCCCCCCGGATCGGATGCTCCCCGCCGCTCCCCTCCCGCCCGCCTATGTGCCCGGCTCCCGGGCGGAAGAGGAGCGGCCCTCCTACGATGCCCAACCTCGCTGGCAAGGCCCGCGCCCTCCTCGCCCTCGCGGGCCTCGCCACCTGCCTCGCCGGGCGGGCGGCGGACCTGGACCGGGACGGGCTCGACGACGACCTGGAGGACGCCCTCCTGTCGCGGTTCGCCCCCGCGGTCATCCTGCACCCGACCGAGGCCGCGCTCCCCGGCAGCACGCGACTGGCTGCTCGCGCGGTCCGACCTCGAGCCCGCGGCCGGCCCACGCCCCCGGATCCTCGCCGCCTCCGTGCTGGGGCTCCTCGCGCGCCCGCGGCCGGTCGAGGACCCGGCCGCGCGCCTCCACCCGCGCCCCGCCTCCCGGGCCGGGAGCCCCGATCCCGCCGACTGGACGACCTACGGGCACGCGTTCCGGGCGGAGGGAGGAGGCGTCCTCCTCCAGTACTGGTTCTTCTACGCGTTCAACGACGCCTACGGCGTCTTCGACCACGAGGGCGACTGGGAGCACGTCACCGTGAGGCTCGGGCCCACCCTCGAGCCGGAGGGCGCCTGGTACGCGCGCCACCACGACTCGCACCCGGGCGTGTGGTTCGGGTGGTCGGAGCTGACTCACGACGGCGAGCACCCGGTCGTCCTCTCGGCGCGCGGGACCCACGCCAGCTACGCGTCGCCCCTGGAGGTGCCCGCCTGGGAGCGCACCTGCGACACGACCTGGACCTCCGCCGCGCGCGCGGGCGGCTGTCGCGTGTGGCGGACCTGGGGACCCGAGGCGGGCTCGGTCGTCAACGTCGGGGAGCGCAACGCTCCGCGCGTCCCCTTCATCGCGTGGCCCGGCCGGTGGGGCGCGACCGGCCGGCTCGGCATGGACAGCCGATTGGAGCCGCCTCGCGGGCCCGCGTTCCAGGCCGCCTGGTGCCTCGGCGCGGCCCGCGGGGCCTGCAGGTAGCCCGCGGCCGGCGGGCGCGGCGCGCCGCTCACAGCTCCGACGGCGTGACGAACACGCGCACGGGCTTCACCCCGCCCGTCGCCGCCGGCGCGCAGAGCGCGACGAGCGCGCCTCCCGGGCCGACCGCGCGGACGAGCTCGCCGGCGGGGGCGACCCGGTCGAGCACCTTCCCCTGGGCGAGCGCCCGGGCCTCCCCCGGGTCGACCGCGATCGCGGGGAGGAACCCGAGCGCGTCGGCGGGAGACACGAGCCGGGCGCGCAGCGCCTCGCGGTCCGTGCGCCCGAGCGCCTCCGCCTCCTCGAGCGGGATCGCCGTGGCGAGCGCGAACCCGCTCGCCTCCGTCCGCCGCAGGGCGGCGAGGTGGGCCGGGACGCCGAGGGCGGACCCGAGGTCCGCCGCGAGCGTCCGGACGTACGTCCCCTTCCCGCAGCGCACCGACAGGTGCGCGCGGACGAGCCCGTCGGCCCCCCGGGGCTCGAGCCCCGCGACGGAGAGGGCGTGCACCGTGACCTGCCGGGGCGCGCGCTCGACCTGCTCTCCCGCGCGCGCCGCCTCGTGGAGGCGGCGCCCGCCGACCCGGACCGCCGAGAACATCGGCGGCACCTGCGCGATGTCGCCGGTGAAGCGCGGGAGGGCGGCGCGGATCGCCTCGAGGGTGAGCGCGGACGCGTCGCCGCGGGCGACGACGCTGCCCTCCGCGTCCTCCGTCGAGGTCGCGGCGCCGAAGGCGACGGTCGCGTCGTAGGCCTTGTCGCCGTCCGCGAGCCACTGCTGGAGCTTGACCGCGTCGTCGACGCAGACGGCGAGGACCCCGGTCGCGGCCGGATCGAGGGTCCCGGCGTGGCCCGCCTTCGCCGCGCCGAGCGCGCGGCGGACCCGCCTCACCACGTCGAAGCTGGTCGGGCCCGCGGGCTTGTCGATGACGAGGACGCCGCCGAGCACGGGAGCTCCGGCGCGCGAGCGCCTAGTCGTCCTCGGGAGGGGACGCGGCGGGCGGCGGCGGGGCGACGGGCTCGCCCTGGGTCCGGGCCTCCTTCAGCAGCCGCTCGATGCGGTCGCCGCGCTCGACCGACTCGTCGTAGACGAACCGGAGGTGCGGGGTGTGGCGGAGCTTCAGGTTCCGGGAGACCTCGCGCTGCAGCCAGGTCGCGGCCGCGCGGAGCCCCTCGAGCGTGCGCTCGCGCTCCTTCTCCTCCGAGTGGATGGAGACGTAGACCGTGATCTCCTTCAGGTCCGGGGCCATCTTGGCGCCGGTGATGGTCACGAACCCCGTGACGCGGGGGTCCTTGATGCCGCGCGCGAGGACCGCGCCGAGCTCGTGCCTGAACTCCTCCGCGACGCGCGCGGGCCTGCTGTGGGTCGTCATGGCTACTCCCCGTCGAGCTCGTCCGCGGCGTCCCGCGCCGCCTCGGCCTCCGCGAGCGTGCGCAGCGGGCCCTCGCCGAGCTCGTCGCCGTAGGGGACGATCTCGATGTCGCGCCCGGTCATCTGGATCTGCCCCCCGTGCATCGACGCGACGAAGTCCGCCACCTTGTCGAGCGACTCGTTCACGAACGCGTGGTCGTTCCCGACCGCGGCGACGCCGATGACGCTCTTCTGCCAGAGGTCGTTCTCGGCGACCTCCGCGATCGACACGTTGAACCGCGCCTTCACCCGGTCGATCGCCGAGCGCACGAGGTGCCGCTTCGACTTGAGCGACCCCGGCTCGGGGAGGTGCAGGGTCAGCCTGAGCACTCCGACGAACATCCCGCGCCTCCGCTGTCTGGTCCTCGCTGCGGGCCCCGGGGGGTCCCGCCCGAGATCGCCCGGGATCGTGCGCCGGCTCCGGGGTTAGTCCAAGCGCCGGCCGGATCTCCTCGAGCTCGAACACCTCCAGCACGTCGCCCGGCTTCACGTCGCCGTAGCCGTCGATCCCGATGCCGCACTCGAACCCGCTCTGCACCTCGCGGACGTCGTCCTTGAGCCGCCGGAGCGAGCCGATCTTGCCGGTGTGGACCACCTTCCGGTCGCGGAGCACGCGGACGTTCGCCGCGCGCTTCACGGTGCCCTCGGTCACCGCCGAGCCGGCGATGGCGCCGATCTTCGGGATGTTGAAGAGGGCCCGGACCTCGGCCTTCCCGAGCGGCTTCTCCTTGATGATCGGATCGAGCAGGCTCGCCATCTCCTCGCGGATCTTGTCGACGGCCTCGTAGATGATGTCGAAGAGCAGGATCTTCACGCCCTGCTGGCTCGCGATCTGATCGACCTTCGTCTCCGGCTTCGTGTTGAAGCCGACGATGATCGCCTTGCCGGCCGCGGCCGTGAGGACGTCCGACTCCGTCACCGCGCCGACGCCGGAGTCCAGGATCTTCACCGCGACCTTCTTCGTCGCGGCCTTCTGGAGCGCCTGCGTGACCGCCTCCGAGGAGCCCTGCACGTCCGCCTTGACGACGACGTTCAGCGTCTTGCCCCCGCCGCTCTTCGCCTTGGCGAACAGGTCCTCGAGCGTCGCCCGCTTGGTGCTGCCGAGCTCCTTCTGGCGGGCCTTCTCGGCGCGGTGGGAGGCGACCTCCTTCGCGGCCTTCTCGTCCTCGACGACGTTGAACTCGTCGCCCGCGACCGGGACGCCGGACAGGCCGAGGACCTCGACCGGGTAGCCCGGGCCGACGTCGTCCACCTGCTCGCCGCGCTCGTTCATCATGGCGCGGACCCGGCCGAAGTGGATGCCGGTGACGAGCGCATCGCCGACGCGGAGGGTCCCCTCCTCGACGAGCACGGTCGCGACCGGACCGCGGCCCTTCTCGAGCTTCGCCTCGATGACGCGGCCAGCGGCGAGCGTCTCCGGGTTGGCCTTGAGCTCGAGGACCTCCGACTGCAGGGCGATGTACTCGAGCAGCTCGGGGATCCCCTGCTTCGTGCGCGCGGACACGGGAACCATGATGGTCGTGCCGCCCCACTGCTCGCCGACGAGCTCGTACTCGGTGAGCTGCTGCATCACGCGCTCGGGCGCGGCGTTCGGCTTGTCGATCTTGTTGATGGCGACGAGGATCGTGACCCCGGCGGCCTTCGCCGCCTTGATCGACTCGATCGTCTGCGGCATGACGCCGTCGTCCGCCGCGACGACGAGGACGACGAGGTCCGTCACCTGGGCGCCGCGCTGGCGCATCGCGGTGAAGGCCTCGTGGCCCGGCGTGTCGAGGAACGTGACCGGCCCCTGGGCGGTGTTCACCGAGTAGGCGCCGATGTGCTGGGTGATGCCGCCGGCCTCGCCCCCGGCGACGTCCGCGGCGCGGATGGCGTCGAGGAGCGACGTCTTCCCGTGATCGACGTGGCCCATCACCGTCACGACCGGCGGACGGATGACGAGCTTCGACTCGTCCACCTGGACCTCGGGGATGTACTCCTCGACCTCGAAGCCCTTCTTCTCGAGCGTGAAGCCGAACTCGCTCGCGAGGAAGGCCGCGGTGTCCCCGTCGATCTGCTGGTTGATGGTCGCCATCTTCCCGGCCTGCATCAGCTTGCGGATGAGGTCGGCCGCCTTCACGCCCATCGCCTGCGAGAGCTCCGACACCGAGATCGACTCCTCGATCCGGATGACCTTCTTGTGCTCCGCGCGTTCGGTGATCTGCGTCTTGGACCCCTTCTTCGTGGGCTTCTTCTTCTTGCCGCGGATCGGGATGTAGGCGCGATCCGTCATCGCAGCCTGGAGCAGCTCCTTGCCCGAGAGGTTCTTCGCCGCCTCCTCGGAGACCGGGCGACCCGCGCCCGCGCCGCGGCCGCCGCGCTTGTTCTTGTCGCGAGAGACGTCGATGAACTCGCGCTCGCGGCCGAGGGAGCCGGGGACCACCTTCAGCTCGCGGACCTCGCCGAGCGCGCGCGGGCCCGGCGCCGCCGGGTAGGCGGAGCGGGACGACGTCGGGGGGGTGACGCGGCGGACCGGGACGGTCGGGCGGGAGATGACGACCGCCTGCGTCGAGGTGGGGCGGAGCGTCCGCGGGTCCACGTGCGGGACCGGCGGCTTGTGCGGCAAGGCCGGCGGGGCGCCGGCGGGCGCGGCCGCCATCGGCGCGGGGTGCTGCGCCGGCGGGGCGGGGTGCGCGGCGGGCGCGGGGTGGGCCGCCGGCGGCGGCGGAGCGCCCGGAGCCGGCGCGGGCGCGGGCTCGACGGGCTGCGCCTCGGCGGCGACCTCGGCGGGCGCGCCCTCGGCGGGTGCCGGCTCGGCGGCGAGCTCGCCCGCGTCCTGCGCGGCCTCGACCTCGGGCTCGTACGGCTCGGGCTCCGGGGGAGGAGGCGCAGCCGCGGCGGGCACGGGCTCGGTGTGCGCGCGCTTGCGCACGACGAAGCCCGGACCGGCCGGGCGCACGGGCGCCGGCTTCGGCTTCTTCTCGCCGATGATCTTCTCGTACGCCGACTGCGCCTGGTCGTCCTCGAGGGACGACGAGTGGCTCTTCACGTCGTAGCCGAGCGCGTGGAGCTTCTCGACGAGCTCCTGGTTGGAGAGCTCGATGCCGTGCTCCTTCAGCTGCTTCCCGAGCTCGTGGACCCGCTTCTTGGACATTGAGCCGTCTCCTAATCCTTACGGGCGCTTCCCGTCAACCCGGCGCGCAACTCCGCGACGTCCGTCACCGCGGCGATCCCCCGGAACGCGCGGGCGAACGCCCGCCGGCGGGCCGCCTGCTCGAGGCATGCGCTCGAGGCGTGCAGCCACGCTCCTCGTCCGCCCTGTCGCCTGCGATCGATCACCACGCGCTCTCCGTCGATCCTCAGCCGCACCAGCTCGCCCTGGGCCGCGGTCGCGCGGCACCCGACGCAGGTGCGGATGGGAGCAGCCACCTAGGCGGCCCCCTGCCCCTTCCGCTTCTCCGCGTCCAGCTCGGCCCGCAGCTTCGCCTCCTCCTCGAGGTAGACGCCGACGGCGTGCTTGATCTGGCGCGCCTTCTTGATGCCGAGCCCGGACGAGTCGGCGAGCCGGTTCATGTCCGCCTCGCCGTGGATCGCCTCGACGGTCGGGTACCCGGCCGTCTTCAGCTGGTCGATGGTCTTCTCGCCCACCCCGCGGACGCGGGCGAGCCGCTCCTCCTGCGAGAGCCCGTCGGGGTGGCGTCGCGCCTCCGCGATGCGGGCCGCCTCGCGCTCCTGCTCGAGGCGCATCTCCTTCTCCGCGTCGGTGATCGACTGCTCCCGCGCGCGCTTCTGCAGGTCCGGGATCATGTCCATCGTGAACCCGGGGAACTGCGTCAGCATCTCCGCGGCGGCGTTCGCGAGGTCCTGCGCCTTGCGGAACCCGTGCGAGTACAGCATCTCCTGCGTCGCCTCCGGGACCTGGATCGCGTTGAAGCTCTCGGTCGCGAACTCGCGCATCTCCTTCACGCGCGACTCGGAGTTGATGTCGAGCTTCCACCCGGTGACCTGGGAGGCGAGCCGCACGTTCTGCCCGCGGCGGCCGATCGCGAGGGAGAGCTGGTCGTCGGGGACGATGATCTCCATCGCGCGGTTCTGGTCGTCGAGCAGCACGCGCGAGACCTCGGCGGGCGCGAGCGCGTTGCAGACGAAGCGGGCGGGGTCCTCGTCCCAGGGCACGATGTCGATCTTCTCGCCGCGCAGCTCCTGCACGACGGCCTGGACGCGGCTCCCCTTCATGCCGACGCAGGCGCCGACCGGATCGACGTCCGAGTCGCGCGAGCTGACCGCGATCTTCGCGCGGCCACCCGGCTCGCGGGCCGCCGCCTCGATCACCACGACGCCCTCCGCGATCTCGGGGACCTCCATCTCGAACAGCTTCTTCAGGAGGTCGACGCACGCGCGGGAGAGGATGATCTGCGGACCCTTCGACTCCCGGAGCACGTCCATCACGTACGCCTGGATCCGGTCGCCCGCGCGGTAGCTCTCGCGCGGCACCTGCTCGCGCACCGGGAGCACCGCCTCGGCGCGCCCGAGGTCCACGATGACGTTCCCGCGCTCGAACCGGCGGACGATCCCGGTGATGACCTCGCCCTTGCGGTCCTTGTACTCGTTGAAGACGTTCTCGCGCTCCGCGTTCCGGGTGCCCTGGATCATCACCTGCTTCGCGGTCTGCGCGGCGATGCGACCGAAGGAGCGGCGGAAGGTCTTCAGCTTGAGCAGGTCGCCCCACTGCTCGTCCTGCGCCTTCGCCTCCGCCTCGTCCTCGGGGCGGTAGTAGATCGGGAAGTCGAGCTCGTCGCCCGGCTCGACCTCGATGCCCTTCGCGTGCGCGATCGAGACCGGGACCATGTTGACGGGGTCCGGGATCGGCACCTCCTCGGTCGCGTCCGCGACGATGGTCAGGACCTGGAAGAGGTCGATCTGCCCCTTGTCCTCGTCGTAGCGGGCCTTGAGGTTCCGCTCCATGCCGAAGTGGCGCTTCGCGGCGCTCGCGATGGACTCCTCGAGGATCTCGACGAGCTTCTGCCGGTCGATCCCCTTGTCCTTGGCGACCTGGTCGAGGATGAGGTTCAAGTTGACGTTCTGCTGCATGCTCAGTCCTTCCTGCGCAGGTCCGCCTCGACGTCGTACTCGAGGTTGGCCTTGGCGATCTGATCGTGCGGAATGCGGTGGAGGACGCCGTCGACGTCGACGAGCACCGCGCCGTCCTCGAACCCGCGCAGCGCGCCGGTCCAGTTCTTCCGCGGCGGCGAGCCCGCGGCGGTGCCGGGGACCGGACCGTAGGTCTTCACGTGGACGCGCTGCCCCGCGTAGCGCGCGAAGTGCTCGGGCTTGCGGAGCGGCCGGTCGAGACCGGGAGAGGAGACCTCGAGGTCGTAGGCGGGCTCGATGAAGTCCTCGACGTCGAGGACCGGCTCGATGATGCGGGAGACGACCTGGCAGTCGTCGACGTCGACGCCGCTCGGCTTGTCGATGAAGACGCGGAGCGTGAAGCGGCCGGCGCCCCGGACCCACTCGACCTCGACGAGCTCGTAGCCGTCGCGGACGAGGATGGGCTCGAGCACGCGACGCGCGCGCTCGACCACGGATTCCTGTCCGATCCCGGTCATGGAGATGTCGACCCCAGAAAAACGAAAAAGTGGGCGCGACCGCGGCCCACTTTCGTAACCCGGCGTACCCGGGCGCGAAAATGTCGGCGTGTAGGTAACAGAAGGAACCTGCACCGTCAAGGAACGGCGGCGGCGCACGCCCTCGCCGGGCGCTCGCGGTGACACCCTACCTCACCCGCGAGAGGCACGCGGTTGCCCAGCGGGCGAAGGAGCGGGCGGTGTCGGCAGCGATCGTTCCGGCGTCGCTTTCGAGGGCGTGAGGGAACGGTTCCGACGAGTCCACGGGCCTGCCCGGGCGAGCATGCGGGTGACCCGCCCTCAACGCGGCACGGCCGCCGGCGCGTCGAGCGTCGACGGCGCGCTTCCTCGTCGCGTGAACCGGTCCATCCACGCGTCGCCGTAGACCTGACGCGCAGCGAGCTGGTTGTGCGCTCTGCAGAGGCACCTCGTGTTCGCGACCGTCGGCGGGCCTCCCCGGCCCCGCGGCACGACGTGGTCGAGCTCGACCTGGTGGGTCGAGCCGCAGACGCCGCCTCCGTGCAGGGGCCACTGGCACCGACCGCCATCGCGCTTCCAGACGGCCCGCTTCACGTGCGCGGGTACGTGCTCCATCGGCGTGCACTCCCTCGCTCCGCGAAGCGGGGAGAGGGTTTGGGAGAGATCGGCGCCGCCGCGGCGGCGCGCGCCGCGGCTTCTCGACGAGGCCCTTCCGCTTCGCGTGGCGCTCGAGGAGGAGGTCGAGCCCGGCCTCGAGGATCTCCTCCGCCCCCGCGCCGGGATGCGAGTGGGACAGGGCGCGCGCGCGCCGCCTCGAGCTTCTGGAGGAAGCGGCGCGACACCGTGACGTGGAGGCGGCTCAGCTCAGCCGTCTTCGGGTCCTCGTTCATCGCGCCGCGTGGAGCCGGAGCGCGGCAAGCGGGCCTCGGGCTGCGCGACGAGGTTGGCATGCAGGTGGTTCGGCCGGATGAACCGATTGACCGATGTCAGGAGCGGCGGCCATCGCTTCGGACGCAAGGCCGTCGCCGCCTCGCGATCGGAGTGTCCTCGCATGCCGGAGGCGCGAGCACGAGACGGCCCGGAGCCGCCGTCACGACTGCGCGACGCGGAAGGGCCTCGTCCGGCCGAAGTTCTCGCGCGTGATGTCCTTGGCCTCCCGTTCTCGAGAGGTGGAAGAACGCGGCAGCAGGACTCGCCCAGGTTCTCGGGCGTGATCACCTTCGACAGCTCGACGATGCTCGTCAGGCAGAGACTCCCGTCTCGAAGCGGCTCGATGACCGACGGATGCTGCTGAACGATGCGCGCCGCGGTCTTCCGGTAGAACGCGGCGCCCTTCGAGAGCCCGAGCTCCCGGTGGAGGAAGTAGAAGAGCGAGGCGTGGCCGAGCTCGAGTCCAGCGCCGCTGCCGGTCGAAGTCCGCGAGGGCGACGAGAAATTCGGCGAGTGCGGCGCGCTCGCGGCGGAGGAGGTCGGCGAGCTGCGCGGAGAGATCGTGTGCGGAGGTCATGCTGTGACCATCTCATGCGTTTTCGAGGTCTCCCCGGACGCACGGATTCGCGTCTGGAAGCGAGAACGCGAGCGAGGCCTCAACCTGCCCCTCGCGCACCGCGCACGCAGCAGAGGCAGGATCCTGCGCGTTCAGAGCAGCGTTTCCGCGAGGTGCGCTTTCGCGCAGATTCATCTCAGCGTGAACCTCGCAAGCGTTCACCGCGCTCACCGCGGCTGAACAATCACGGCGGCCGCGCCGACCGCTCGCCGACTCGCCTCGGCGGTTCCCTGCATCCGCGGCTGCGCCCCGCAGCCCCCTCGTCCCTCGACCCTCTCCCCGCTTCGCGGGCGCCGAGGCGCACTCGTACGCGCGCGCCGGGACGAGACCGCGCCCGCTACGCTCCCGGCGCCCGCAGCGCGAGCAGCCACTCGCGGTTCCCGGCGGGCCCCTCGATGGGCGACTCGGCCTCCCCCGTCACCTCGAACCCGAGCGCGCGGGCGGCTGCCTCGACCGCGTCGAGCGCGGCCCGGCGCTTCGCGTCGTCCCGGACGACGCCGCCCTTCCCGACCTCCCCCCGCCCCACCTCGAACTGCGGCTTCACGAGGAGCAGCGCGTCGCCCCCCGGCCTCAGGATTGCCTTCACCGCCGGGAGGACCAGCCGGAGGGAGATGAAGGACAAATCCGCGGTGACGAGGTCCACCCGCTCGCCCAGCGCGTCGGCGGTGAGCGCGCGCGCGTTCTCGCGCTCGCGGACGACGACGCGCGGGTCGCCGCGCAGCCTGGCGTGGAGCTGCCCGTAGCCGACGTCGACCGCGTAGACCTTCGCGGCGCCGCGCTGGAGGAGCAGGTCGGTGAAGCCGCCGGTCGACGCTCCCAGATCGGCGCAGGTCCGCCCGCGGGGATCGACCGGGAAGGTGTCGAGGGCCTTCTCGAGCTTCAGCGCGCCGCGCGAGACGTAGCGCGAGGGCGCGGCGTCCTCCTTCAGCCGGATCGGCGCGCCCGGGTCCACGAGCGCGCCGGGCTTGTCCACCCGGGCCTCGCCCACGACCACCGCGCCCGCCATGACGAGCGCCTGCGCCCTGGTCCGGGACTCCGCGAGCCCGCGCTCCACGAGCAACAGGTCGACGCGGACCTTCCGCCCTCGCGGCGGGGCGCTCCCGCTCACGCCGCCCCGAGCGTCGCGCGCACCTTCCCGAGCTCGCGGCAGGCGCGCGCGATCCCGTCGGCGTCGATGCCGAACTCGGCGCGCTGCTTCGCCTGGTCGCCGTGCGTGACGAACTGGTCCGGCAGCCCGAGCCGCCGCACGAGGAGCCCGTCCGCGACGAGGCCGCGGCGCTCGACCGCCTCGAGCACGGCGGAGCCGAACCCGCCCGGGAGGCAGCCCTCCTCCACCGTGAGCAGGCGGCCCGCCCGGAGCGCCTCCGCGACGATGAGCGCCTCGTCGAGCGGCTTCACGAACCGGGCGTCGACGACCGACACGGCGAGCCCGCTCGCGGCGAGCCCCTCCGCCGCGGCGACCGCCGGCCACACCGTCGACCCGACCGCGGCGACGCACACGTCCGGCTTGCCGCTCACGGGCCGGACGATCCGGCCCTTCCCCGGCTCGAGCAGCTTCGGCTCGGGGTCGAGCGCGACGCCGGCGCCGGCGCCGCGCGGGAAGCGGAACGCCGCCGGCCCGCCCGAGGCGAGCGCGGTGTGGAGCATGTTCCGGAGCTCGTTCTCGTCCGACGGCGCCATCACGACGAGGTTCGGCACGCACCGGAGGTACGCGAGGTCGAAGGCGCCCTGGTGCGTCTTCCCGTCCGCGCCCACGATCCCGCCGCGGTCGATCGCGAACGTGACGGGCAGCTTCTGGAGCGCCACGTCGTGGATGATCTGGTCGTACGCGCGCTGCAGGAAGGTCGAGTAGATCGCGACCACCGGCCGGATCCCCGCGCAGGCGAGCCCCGCCGCGAACGTGACGGCGTGCTGCTCCGCGATCCCGACGTCGTAGGTCCGGCCGGGGAACCGCTGCTTCGCCTTCACGAGGCCGGTCCCCTCGAGCATCGCGGCGGTGATGGCGACGACGCGCTCGTCCTGCTCCAGCTCCTCGCAGAGCGCGTCGGCGAAGAGATCGGTGTAGCCGCGCGCGGCCTTCTTCGTGGGCTTGCCGGTCGCGACGTCGAAGAACGAGAGGCCGTGCCCGCGCGTCGCCGAGTCCTGCTCCGCCGGCTCGTAGCCCTTGCCCTTCTGCGTGATGGCGTGGAGCAGGACGGGCGCGTCGAAGGTGGCGAGCTTGTGGAGCGCCTCGACGAGCCCGCGCACGTCGTGCCCGTCCACCGGCCCGACGTAGTGGAACCCGAGCCCCTCGAAGAGGATGCCGGGGGTCACGAGCGCCTTCGTGGCGTTGATGCCGTGCCGGATCACCTCGATCGCCTCGGACCCCTTCGGGAGCTTCGAGAGGAAGTCCTTCACCGAGTGGCGCCAGCGGTTGTAGGTGCGCGACGCGAACTTCTTCGAGAACCACTCCGACAGCGCGCCCACGTTGGGCGAGATCGACATCGAGTTGTCGTTCAGGACGACGAGCATCTGGCGGCCGAGGTAGCCGACCTGGTTCAGCCCCTCGAACGCGACGCCGCCGGTGAGCGCGCCGTCGCCGAGGACCGCGACCACCTTCCCGGGGTCGTGGGTGATCCGCATCCCCTCGATCATCCCGAGCGCCGCGCTGACCGCGGTCGAGGCGTGCCCGACCCCGAACGCGTCGTGCTCGGACTCGTGCCGCTCCGGGAACCCGGCGAGCCCGCCCGGCAGCCGGATCGTGCGGAACCGGTCGCGGCGGCCGGTGAGGAGCTTGTGCGCGTAGGCCTGGTGCCCGACGTCCCACACGATCCGGTCGCGCGGCGAGTCGAACACGTAGTGGAGCGCGACGTTGATCTCGACCGCCCCGAGCGACGACCCGAGGTGGCCGCCGTTCCTCGAGCAGGTGAGGACGATCTCCTCGCGGAGCTCCTCGCACAGGCGGGGCAGCTCGTCGAGGGCGAGCACCTTGAGATCTTCGGGCGAGTCGATGCGGTCGAGCAGCCGCGCCATCACGTTCCTCCGGTTCCTACCTGGTGCGGGCGACGACGAAGCGCGCGAGCGCGCGGAGCGGGTCCGCCCGGGCGCCGAGCGGAGCGAGGGCGAGGAGCACCTCGTCGAGGAGCGCCGCCGCGCGGGCCCGCGCCTCCGCCACGCCCAGGAGGGCGGGGAGGGTCGCCTTCCCCGCGGCGGCGTCCTTTCCGGCGCGCTTCCCGAGGGTGGCGGTGTCGGCGGTCAGGTCGAGCACGTCGTCGGCGATCTGGAAGGCGAGCCCGAGCTTCAGGCCGACCGGGTAGACCGCCTCGGCGGACCCGCCCGCCGCGAGCGCGCCCCCCGCGACCGAAGCGGCGAGCAGCGCGCCCGTCTTGGTGGACATGAGCAGCATCACCTCCGGCTCGGTGAGCCGGGAGCCCTCGGCGATCATGTCGCGCGCCTGCCCCTCGACCATGAGGTACGCGTTCGCGGCGAGCAGGTGGGCGAGGCGCGCGGCGGCGGGGTCTCCTCCGGCGAGCAGGTGCTCGAAGGCGAGCGCCTGCAGGCCGTCGCCGACGAGCACCGCGGTCGCCTCGTCGAAGGCCTTGTGGACGGTGGGCCGACCGCGGCGGAGATCGTCGTCGTCCATGGCGGGGAGGTCGTCATGGACGAGGGAGTAGGTGTGGATCGCCTCGAGCGCCACCGCGAACCGCATCGCGAGCGAGCCGTCCGACGCGTCGCCCCCGTACGCCTCGCACGAGGCGAGGACGAGGGCGGGGCGGAGCCGCTTGCCGCCGCCGAGGAGCGCGTACCGGAGCGCCTCGACGAGCCGGGCCGGACCCTTCCCCGCGCGGGCGTCGGCGAGGGCGGCGAGCCGCGGCTCGACGCGTGCCGCGACGCGGCGGAGGTCATCCTCGACCGGAGAGCCCGAGCCCAAGCGGCCACCTTCTAGCACATGCCCGGGCAGGGGGCCCACCGGGCCAGGGGCCGCGCAGCCCCTAAGCGGGGGCCGGGACGGCGCCCGCGCGCTCGTCCAGGATCTGGCGGATGCGCGCCACGAGCCGGTCCATGTCGAGCGGCTTCGGGAAGTAGTCCACCGCGCCGGCCTCGAGGCCGGCCCGCTCGTCCTCGAGGCTCTTGCGGGCCGAGATGAAGATGACCGGGATGTCGCCGAAGGTGGGGTTCTTCTTGATGGCGCGGCAGAGCTCGAACCCGTCGATCCAGCTCATCATCACGTCGAGGAGGATCACGTCCGGACGATCCACGTGCATCGCCGAGATCAGCCGGAGCCCGTTCGCCGCCTGGCCCACGTCGAACCCCTCGAGCTCGAGCGCGAGCGTGAGCATCTCGCGCGTGTCGCGGTCGTCGTCGACGATGATGACCTTGGGCTTCTTCGTGGGAGGGTCGGACGCCATGGATCAGGTGCCCTTCCCTGCGCCCTCCGGCGCGAACGGGACCGCCTCTTCGCCGCCGTCGGCGGTCCGGACGAGCTGCTCCACGCGCCGCTCGGCCTCGTCGAGCTTGCGCGACGCGTCCTTCGCGAGCCGGACGCCCTCCGCGAACTTCTCGATGGACTGCTCGAGCGAGAGCTGACCGGACTCGAGCTCGCCCACCACGCGCTCGAGGCGCGCGACGATCGCGTCGTAGGACTCCTCGCCCGCGCCCTGGGCCGCTCGCTCGTTCGCGCTCAATCCAGACTCCACCACTCTCCTTAACCGCATTAACCGCTGCGCGGAAGGGGGTCAACGCCCGACCCGCCGGAGGCCGGGTCATTCGACCCCCCGGTCTCCGACCGTCCGGGCAGCGGATCCTCGCCCCGATCCCGGCCGGTGACCCTCGCGTCCAGCCACCCCTGGGCGAGCGCGATGCGCACCGCGTCGTCCGGGGCCGCCTCGCCGGACGACACCACCAGCCGCCCGTGGCGCAGCACGAGCGCGAAGCCGCGGGACAGGAGCTTCGCGACGTTCGCGGGCTCGAGGCGGGCCCCGAGCCGCTCGACCCGGAGCCCCTCCCGGCGGAAGTACGAGGCCTGCCACGCCCCGAGCCGGCGGGTCGCCCCCTCCATCCGGAGCAGCACCTCGCGGACCCTCCGGCGCGGATCCTGCCGGCCGAGGCGCGCGCGCGCCGCCTCGAGCCGCTGGCGGGCCCGGCGCTGCGGCCCGCGGGCCGCGCCGCCGCCGCGGTGCAGGAGGTCGTCGAGCCGGTGGCGCTCGCGGGAGAGGAGGTGCTTCGGGTCGAGGAGCTCGGCCCGGAGCGCGCGGACCTCCCGGCGGCGGCCCTCGAGGGCCGCGAGGACCGCCCGCTCCCCGCGGCCGGCGAGCGCGCGGAGCGCGGCCAGGAGCTCGTCGCGGACGGGGGCGACGAGCTGGGCCGCGTGCGTCGGGGTCGCGGCGCGCACGTCCGCGACGAGGTCGGCGACGGTGAAGTCGACCTCGTGCCCGACCGCGGAGACGACGGGGACCGGACAGGCGGCGATCGCGCGGGCGAGCCGCTCGTCGTTGAACGCGCCGAGGTCCTCCTGCGAGCCGCCGCCGCGCGTGACCACCACGACGTCGACCTTCGCCCTGCACAGCGCGCGCAGCGCCGAGATGACCGTCGCGGCGGCGCCCTCGCCCTGCACCCGGCACGGCGCGACGAGCACGGGGATGGACGGGAACCGCCCGTGGAGCACGCGGAGGAAGTCGCGCAGCGCCGCGCCCGACGGGCTCGTCGCGACGCCGATGCGCCTCGGGATGAAGGGGAGCCGGCGCTTGCGGGCCGGGTCGAGGAGCCCGTCCGCCTGGAGCCGCTCCTTCACCTGCTGGAGCAGGAGCGCCATCGCCCCGGCGCCGCGCGGCTCGACGTCCTGGACGACGAGCTGGTACTTGCCGTGGGGCGGGTAGATCTCGACGAACCCGCGCGCCAGGACCTCCTGCCCCTCGTCGAGCCGGAACGGGAGCTTGCGCGCCTGCGAGGCCCACAGGACCGCGCCGATCACCGCCTCGTCGTCCTTGAGCGAGAAGTACAGGTGACCGCTCGCCTGGCGGCGCAGGTTCGCGACCTCTCCCGCCACCCAGACGTCCCGGAACTTCGGCTCCACCGCGTTCCGGAGGGCGCGCGTGAGCTCCCCGACCGACCACGGCCGCGGCGCCGCGCGCTCGAAGAGGTCGCCGGTGCCGCCGGCGGCCGGCGGGCGGCGCGCCGTCACCTCGCCGCCTTCCGGGCCGGGGAGCGCTCGCCTCCCCGCACGCCGGTCCGCGCCCTCGCCAGGGCGGGAGCGACCGTGCGGGCGGCGATGAAGATCCGGAGCAGCTCGTCCACGTCGGCCTGCGCGCCGAGCCGCCAGGGCGCGAGCGACGGTCCCTTGCCGACGTGCACTCCGAAGACGAGGGGCGCGCCGACGGCGAAGGCGTCCTCGTCGGTGACGTCGTCGCCGAGCACCACCGCGCCGTCGCACCCGAGGCGCGCGACGAGCGCGCGGACCGCGTCTCCCTTCGACGGGAAGTCGTGCGGGAGCACGTTCAGCACCCGCTTCCCCGCGATGAGCCTCGTCCCCTCGAGCTGGTTCGCGGCCTCGTACACCGCCCGCTCGGCGCCGGTCCGATCACGCGCCAGCCCATAGTGGACGGCGAGGGTGGAGCGCTTGTCCTCGAAGTGGATCCCCTCCACGTCGCGCAGGTCGCGCTCGAGGCGGCGGCGCCACCCGCGGACCTTCCGCAGGACCGCGGCCGGCACCGGGACCGGGCGGCCGAGCTCGAACCCGTGGTTCCCGACCAGCGTCGCGTCGAGCCGTCCGACGAACCGGGCGCAGTCGCGCCACGCTCGCCCGGAGACGATCGCGACCGGATACAGCCGCACCACGCGGCGGAGGAGCGCCCGCGTCTGCGGGCGCATGTTCGCGCCGGACGGCCTCTTGACGAGCGGCGCGAGCACCCCGTCGTAGTCGAACGCGAGGAGCACGCGACGCGGGCTGAGGGGCGTCCCGAGGAAGCGGGCGATCGCGCCGCGATGGCGCGGATGGAGCAGGTCCTTCATGCGTGCGCGGGAGCCGTGACTGTAGCACCCGCGCCCCGCGCCGCGCCCGTGTCTTTCGTCCGCGCGACGTCCTCCCCGGGCCGCGGCGCCCCTCCCCGAGGAGCCGAAGCGGGTGCCGCACCATCTGGCCGGCGCCCGGGCGTGACGCCTGCACGCGCCGGGTGTTGCCCGGCGCGGCGGCGGTCCCTACCCCCATGCATGTCCCGACGTCTCTCCGCGCTCGCCGTCCTGCTCCTGCCCCTGATCGCGTGCAACGAGTACCAGTTCACCCCGGTCGGGAGCTGCGTCCTCCAGCCGGGATCCGTCCGCGTCGCGCTCCCGAAGACCTCCAGCGCCGACATCCTGTTCGTGGTCGACGACTCGGGCTCGATGGACTCGAAGCAGGCGGGGCTGGCCGCGAGCTTCCAGGACTTCATCCGGCGGATGGTGGACATCAACGTCGGCCGCGCGGCCCGGAGCCTGCAGCCGCTCGACTTCCAGATCGCGGTCACGACCTCCTCCATCTTCGAGGCGACACCCGCGGCGACCGCCTGCGTCGGCGGGAACAGCTGCTGCGCGACGTCCGCGTGCACCGACGTGCCGTCGTGCACGCGAGGCACGAGCGACGGGTGCGGCGGCGGCAAGGTGTGCGTGACGGACCAGGTGCTGGACGCGTCGTTCGCGTGGGTGGCGGGAATCCAGTCCCGCTGCTGCACACCGTCGGCGTGCACCCCGTCCCCGGGCTGCTCGCCCGGGGACCGGTGCCCCGTCGTCTCCACCACGTACCCGAATCCGTTGCGAACCGGGCAGTGCACCCCCGGCGTCGCGACGGCCGGCGCTCCGTTCCCCGGCGGCCGCTTCGTCGCCGCGGCGGGAGAACCCGAACGTGCTCGCGTTCCCGAAGGCGCTCGACTGGGCGTCGTGGACGACCGGCACGCCCGACCCGCGCCTCACCCAGCTCGTCGGCCAGTTCCAGCAGAACATCCGCGTCGGGAGCTGCGGCGCGGGAGAGGAGCAGCACCTCGAGGCCGGGCTCGCCGCGCTGACGCTCGCGGAGGCCGGGGCGCAGCCGGGGGTCTCGGCCGCGGCGTTCCCGCGCCGGGACGCGAAGCTCGTCGTGGTGTGGGTCGGGGACGAGGACGACTGCTCGAGCCCGCCGGAGGCGCCGCTCGTCATCTCCGCCTACACCCCCGGCGCGGACAGCTGCGTCATGGACAAGCACCTCCCCGCCGGCAGCCAGCGCGAGTACCCGCTGTCGCGGTACGCCGAGTTCTTCTCCGGCCTGCGCTCGCGCGGCCGCGTCGCGGATCTCGCCGCCGCGTTCATCGTGTCGGCCGCGCGCTGCACCGACGGCTCGTACGCGCCCGCCGACGTGTGCGCGGGCCCCGCGAGCTGCCCGGTGACCCCTCCCTCCACCTGCGCACCCCCGGCGGGCGTCTGCGGCGGGGCGTTCGCGGCCGGGGAGCGGTTCCTGGCGCTCGCGGACCAGCTCCGCGGCGCGGGGGTCTCCGTCGTCGAGGGGACGGTCTGCGACGCCTACCCGCCCAGCTCCTTCGGCCCGGTGCTCGCCGCGATCGCGGACCTCGCGAAGCCTCCCAACATGCTGCAGCTCCCGACGCAGCCCGCGGCGAGGGCGATGACGAACGTGGACATCCAGGACGGCTCCGGCGTCGTCGTGAAGACCTGCCGCCCCGGGATCGACTGGTGCTTCGTGGACTGCGCGAACCCGAACGGCGCGTGCCTCGGGACCGGCACCTCGCAGTGCATCGCGATCGACCACGCGAGCGGGCAGTGCGAGGCGGACCCCGGGCAGACCTACGCCGCGAGCTACCTCGGGATGGTGCCGGCGGGCGGCTGCGCGACCGCCACGGACTGCGCGAACGCCCTCGGCGGAGCCGCGAGCGCCTGGTCCTGCCTCGTGGAGACCGGGATGTCGCGCGGCACCTGCGCGTGCGCGGGGAAGTAGCCGCCCCGCCGGCCGGCGACGATCAGGCGGCGGCGGGCTGCGCGGCGGCCCCGGTGCGGACGACGTCGGCCATCGCGGCGACGAAGTCCGGGCGGGTGGCGAGCGCCGGGACGCGCAGGAACCCGCGCGCCCCGCCCTTCTCCGCGGCGGCCTTCGCGAGGATGTCGAGGTCGTAGAGCGTCTCGAGGTGCTCGGAGACGAAGGCGATCGGGACGGCGACGATCACCCGGTCCCGCGCGTTCGCCCGGAGGAACTCGACCGTGTCGGGCCCGAGCCACTTCGCCGGACCGACGCGGCTCTGGTACGTCACCTGGAACGCGGGCGCGCCGGCGCGCCGCGCGGTCTCGCGCGCGGAGTGCTCGATGTAGCCGGGGTACGGGTCGCCCTTCCGCACCTGGCTCATCGGCAGGCCGTGCGCGCTGAACACGACGAGGACGCGGGACCGATCGGCGGCGGGGACCCGCGCGAGCGTCTCGGCGAGCGCCGCCGCGGACGCGTCGAGGTAGCCCTGGTGGTCGTGCCAGGTGCAGATCTCGGCCAGCGGACGGTCCTTCGGCCACACGCGGCGGAGCTCGAGCAGCGACGACCGCGTCGTGGCGTTCGCGTACTGCGGGTAGAGCGGGAAGGCGACCGCGCGATCCGCGCCGGCCGCGAGCGCCTCGCGCACGCCCTCCTCGGTGTTGGGGTGCCCGCAGCGCATCGCGAGGTGGCACGACCACCCGGCCCCGAGGGCGGCCGCGAGGGCGCGGGCCTGCGCCTCCGTGCCCTCGACGATGGGGGACTTGCCGCCGATGAGGGCGTACTTCTCGGCCGAGGACGGCGCGCGCGTCTTCGACACGATCTTCGCGAAGAGCGGCCGGAGGGGGCCGAACGGCGCGGCGACGACGAGCGGGTCGGAGAACAGCTCGTAGAGGTACGGCTCGACCTCGGCGAGCGACCGCGGCCCGCCGAGGTTCATCAGGAAGACGGCCGTGTGTCCCATCGGCTCACTCCGGGCGTCGCGCGGGAGCGCTAGACCGTGCGGGAGAACTGCTTCTTGCCCCCGTCGCGCTTGAGGTACGCGTCGAACAGCATCGCCACGTTCCGGACCAGGAGCTGGCCGAGGGGCGTGACCCGCAGGAGCGTCCCGTCGAACGTGACGAGGCCGTCCGCCTTCAGCTCCTCGACGCCGCCCTGGAGGTTCTCCGCGATCGCGGCGCGCGCGGCGGCGCCGAAGCGCTGCTCCACCTCCGCGAGGTCGAGCCGGAGCAGGCACATCACCCGGTTGATCACGAACCGGCGCATGACGTCGTCCTCCGACATCGCCGCGCCGCGCTCGACCGGGATGATCCCCGCGTCCACCTTGTCGCCCCACTCCTTCAGCTTGTGCGAGTTCTGGGCGTAGGCCCCGCCGATGTCCGAGATCGAGGACATCCCGAACGCGACCGTGTCCGGCGCCGGGCGGATCGTGTAGCCCTGGAAGTTCCGGTACAGGTACCCGCCGTCCTGCGCCTTCGCGAGCTCGTCGGTCTCGAGCGCGAAGTGGTCGAGGCCGATGAGCCGGTAGCCCGCCTTCGCGAACGCCTCGACGGCGCCCAGGAAGAGCTCGACCCGCTGCTCCGTCTTGGGGAGCGCCTCCTGCGGGAGGAGCCGCTGGTGCGGCTTCGACCACGGGACGTAGGCGAAGCCGAAGACGGCGAGCCGGTCCGGGTGGATCGCGATGATCCGCTCGAGCGTCGACTTCCAGGTGTCGGGCGTCTGGTAGGGCAGGCCGTAGATGAGGTCGAGGTTCACGCCCTGGAAGCCGTTGGCGCGGGCGGCCTCGACGAGCTCGGTGGTCTCCTTCTCGCCCTGGATGCGGCCGACCACCTGCTGGACCTTGTCGTCGAAGTCCTGCACGCCCATGGAGATGCGGTTGAACCCGAGCCTCGCGAGCGTCTCGATCTGCGACTTCCGCGTGATCGCGGGGTCGATCTCGACCGACTTCTCCACGTCCTTCGTGAACGAGAAGTGGCGCGCGAGGATCTCGTGGCAGCGGGTGAGCTGCTTCTCGTCGAGGAAGGTGGGCGTTCCGCCGCCCCAGTGGAGCTGGGAGGCCTCGCGCCGGCTCGGCAGGCGCGCCGCGACGAGCGCGACCTCCTTCTCGAGCTGGTCGAGGTAGGCGTCGGCGCGCGACCGATCGTGGGTCGCGACCACGTTGCAGCCGCAGAACCGGCACATCTCCCGGCAGAACGGGAGGTGGACGTAGATCGAGAGGGGCGCCGCCTGGCGGTCGGCACGGGCCAGGTGCGCCTCGTACTCCGCGGGTCCGAACGTCTCCTTGAACTCGGGAGCGGTCGGGTAGCTCGTGTAGCGGGGCCCGGGCCGGTCGTACTTCTTGATGAGCTCCCAGGACGGGATCTGGATCACCGCGCTCCTCACTTCCAGGTGAACGCGTGGACGGCGTCCACCACCGCCTTCACGTTCTCGACCGGCGTCGGGGGCTGCAGCCCGTGGCCGAGGTTGAAGATGTAACCGGGCTTCGGGCCCGCCGCCTGCATGATCCGGCGCGCGCGCTCGACCGCGACCTCCTTCGGCCCGAGCAGCACCGTGGAGTCGAGGTTGCCCTGGACGGCGACGCCGGGGAGCCGCGCCCGCGCGTCCTCGATCGGCATGCGCCAGTCGATCGAGACGACGTCGAAGCCGAGCCCCGCGATCTTCTCGAGGTGACCGCCCATGCCGGTCCCGAAGAAGATCACCGGCACCCCCGCCCTGCGCACCGCCTCCGCGATCCGCGCGAGGTACGGGAAGCTGAACTCCTCGAGGTCGAAGCGGTCCAGCTCGCCGAGCCAGCTCTCGAAGATCTGCGCGACCTCGGCCCCGGCCGCGATCTGCTCCTCGATCTGGACGATCGCGGCGCGGGTGAGCTTCTCGAAGAGCGCGTGGGCGGTCTTCGGCTCCGCGTAGAGCATGGTCTTCAGGCGGGTGAAGCCCTGGCTCCCGCCCTCGACGGCGTAGCTCGCGACGGTGAACGGCCCGCCGACGAAGCCGATGAGGGGGACCCTCCCCTGGAGCGCGGTCCGGATGCTCCGGATCCCGTCGAGCACGTACGGGAGGTCCTTCCTCGGCTCGGGCACGCGGAGCGCGTCGACGTCCGCGCGCGTCCGGACCGGGTTCGAGATCTTCGGGCCGCCGTCGCCCTTGCCCTTCTCGCCCTTCTCGAAGGTGAGGTCGAGCCCCATCGCCGGGAGGTGCACGAGGATGTCCGAGAACAGGATGGCGGCGTCGAAGTCGAACTCGTCGATCGGGGCGACCGTCACCTGGGCGATGAGCTCCGGCGAGCGGCACAGCTCGAGGAACCCGACCTTCTGGCGGACGGCGCGGTAGGACGGCTGGTACCGCCCCGCCTGGCGCATCATCCAGACGGGGAGGCGGTCGACGGGCTGCCGGCGGCACGCGGCGATGAATCGGTGGGTCATGGGGGGTCGCATCTTAGTCCAGGGGCGCGCACCGCGGAACTGTGTACCCGCCCGGCGGGCGCGTGAACGGGGGCTCGACAACCTCGCCCCCCGGCCCCAACACAGTCCGGTGCGCCTCCCCCCGGCTCTCGCCGCCCTGCGCGCGCCGGTCCGGCGCTGGCGCTCGCCGCGGGCTGCGTCCACGACGTCCACCGGATTGGCCCCGTCGGCCCGGCGCCGCCCGCGCGGGCGCCCGAGGTGCGCGTCCTCGTCCTGGGCGACTTCGGCTACCGCTCGCCGCCGCAGCGGCTCGTCGCCCGCGCCGTCCGCCGCGAGAGCCGAACGCGGCCGTTCGACCTCGCCCTCCAGCTCGGGGACAACGTCTACTTCTGCGGTCCGGACCCGGCTCGCCCGGGCGCGGAGGGCTGCCGCTTCTCGGACGACGGCGCGACGGTGGTCCCGGGCTACGCGCCGCCCCCGGAACCGCTCTTCCGGGTGAACGAGGCCCCGCTCGCCGGGCTCCTCGCGAGGGACGGCGGGCCGCTGCCGATCTACCTCGCCCTCGGGAACCACGACGTCGGCTGGGGCGGCGGGCGCTGCGCCACGCCCGGGCTCCCCGACGACGAGGCGTCGCGCCGGCGCGCCTGCCTCGAGGTCGCGCACCGCTCGCCGGGCTGGCTCATGCCGGCGCGCCACTACGTCGTCGACCGCGGCCCGCTCCGGCTCGTGGTGGTGGACACGAACGTCGTCGTCGCGGACTACGGCGGCTTCACCCTCGACGGCGAGGTCGCGTTCGTGCGCGCCGCCGTCTCGGGCTGCGGCGGCGAGCGGATCTGCTTCCTCGCCGGCCACCATCCGCCGGCCGCCGTCCACGGGTACGGCCGCGGCCGCGCGCCCGGGTACGCGGCGCGCATGGCGCGGCTCGTCGCGGCCGCGGACGGACGCGCCGCCGCGTTCTTCGCCGGGCACGTCCACACCCTCGAGCACCTCGCCCTCGGCCCGCTCGACGTCTTCATCTCCGGGAGCACCGCGATGGGCGGCTGGATGCCGTTCCGCTGGAAGGTGCCGGCGTGGGCGCAGCCCCGGTTCGTGACGAGCGCGTGGGGGTTCGCGATCCTGGAGGCGGACCGCGCCGGCTGGCGCGTCCGGTTCGTGGACTTCCAGGGCGAGCCGCTGCACTGCTGCGAGGCGGGGCGCGACGGGCCGTGTCTCCCGGTCGACTGCCGGTGACCGCGCCGTCGCAGGGACGCGCGGCGACCGCCGGCGGGGTGACGGCGCCGTCAGCGCCGGAGCTGCGCGGCGAGGACGAGCGCCGCGAACCCGATCATCCCGAGCCCCCAGGCGACGAGGACGAGGCCCGCGCCGAGCGCCGCCGCGCCGGTCACGGTGCGCCCCTGGACGATCGCGCTGCGCCGCCGGATCGCGGCGAGCCCCTTCACGGTCACGAACAGCCCGGGGATCCCGAGCAGCACGGCGGCGAGGATGAGCAGCGCCCGGGCCATCAGGCACCGCGCGCGAGCAGCGCCGCCGCGGCGGCCGTCGCGGCGACCCCCGCGATCCGGACCCGCTTCCGCCGGCCCGTCTCGCCCGCGAGGAGCGCCACGTCCGCCCGCTTCACGTCGAGCGCGTCGGCGAGGAACGCGAGGAGCGCGTCGTTCGCCGCGCCCTCGACCGGCGGCGCGGCGAGCTGGATCTTGAGCCGGCCGTCGTGCTCTCCGGCGATCCGCGTCCGGGAGGCGCGGGGCTGCACCAGCAGCTCGAGCACCGCCCCGCCGGAGCCGTCCCGCGCCCACGCGCTCACGACCGGACCCCCAGCAGCACGATCTTCGCCTGGTCCGCCTTCTCGATCATGCGGTCGAGGTCCATGATGAGCGTCGCCCCCGCCTCGACCGCGAGCACGCGGCCGCCGGCCTCCCGCAGCGTGTCGAGGGTGTCCGGTCCGACCGCGGGGAGGTCGAAGCGGCGATCCTGGTCCGGCTTCACCGCCTTCGCGACCACGAACCCGCCGCTCTTCGCGAGCTCGCCGCCGCGGCGGATGCACGCGTCCGTCCCCTCGAGCGCCTCGACCGCGAGCGCGACCCGGTCCTTCACGACGACCGTCTGGCCGAGGTCGAGCCGCCCGATGCCGCGCGCGAGCTCGAGCCCGTAGCGCGCGTCGGCGAGCTCCTCCTCGGTCGGCTCGTGGCGGCCGAGGACCCCCTCCGGCGCGAGCCGGTCGGCGAGGAACGGGGTCGGGTCGGTGATCGGCACGCCCTCCTCCTCGAGGAAGCGGGCCATGGCGCGCAGGAGGTTGTCGTCGGAGCGGATCGCGACGCGCGCGAGCACGCGGAGCCCGGTCGCGTCGAGCATCGCGTCGGCGAAGAAGCGGCGCTTGGTGATCGCGCCGAGCATCACCGTCTGCGCCGCGCCCCCCGCCTTGAGCGCCGCCAGCAGGTGGCCGATCTGGCCCAGCTTGATCCAGGTGATCGCGTCGACCCGCTCCGCGAGCGCGGGGTCGGTCTCGTTCCGGTGGGCGACCGCGATCACGCGGTGACCGGCGCGGCGCGCGCTGTCGGCGAACAGGAGCGGGAACCGGCCACCCCCCGCGATGAGGCCGATCGTCGCCACGCGCGAGCTACCTCGTGATCCCGCGCTGCGAGGCCCTGAGGAACGCCACGAAGTGGGCGATCTCCGGGTGGGCCCCGAGCTCCGCCTCGAGCTGGGCGAGCGCCTCGGCGAGCCCCAGGTTCGAGCGGAACACGATCTTGTACGCCTGCTTCACGCGCGCGATCTGGTCCTCGGTCATCCCCCCGCGCTGGAGCCCGACGGTGTTGAGCCCGACGAGCTCCGCCCGGGCGCCCGCCGCGGTGCAGTAGGGCGGCACGTCCATCGCCACGCCGGTGAGCCCGGAGACGAAGGAGAGCCGGCCGATCCGGCAGAACTGGTGCGCCGCCGCGAGGCCGGACATGTGCACGTGGTCCTCGAGGACGACGTGGCCGGCGAGCGCGACCGAGTTCGCGATGATCGCGCCGTCGCCGACGCGGCAGTCGTGGCCGACGTGGCTGTTGGCCATGAACAGGCAGCCGTCCCCGATGGTCGTGACCCCGCCTCCCTGGACGGTGCCCAGGTTGACGGTCACGCACTCGCGGAAGGTGTTCCGGCTCCCGACGACGAGCGCGGTCGGCTCGCCGCGGTACTTCAGGTCCTGCGGGATCTCCCCGAGGACCGCGTGGGGGAAGACCCGGTTGCCCTCGCCGAGCGTGGTGTGCCCGGTCACGACGGCGTGGGCGGCGAGGACGGTCCGGGCCCCGAGCTTCACCTGGGGCCCGACGACGGCGTAGGGGCCAATCTCGCAGCTCGGGTCGACCTGCGCGCCCGGCTCGACGACGGCGGTGGGGTGGATGGCCATGGTGCGGTCCCTCAGGCGTCCTTCGGGGCGACGAGCATCGCCATGAACTCGGCCTCGGCGGCCACCTGGCCGTCGACGATGGCGGTGCCCTTCTCCTTCCACACGGCGCCCTTCTGCTTCGTCACCTCGAGGTGGAGCTCGAGCCGGTCGCCCGGCACGACGGGCCGGCGGAAGCGGGCCGCGTCGATCCCCATCAGGAACGTGAGCTTCCCGGCCTCGTCCGGGCCGAGCGACATCATCGCGAGGAGCGCCGCCGCCTGCGCGAGCGCCTCGAGGATGAGCACGCCCGGCATGACCGGCTTCCCCGGGAAGTGGCCGGGGAAGAACGGCTCGTTCATCGTGACGCTCTTCCAGCACACGATCTTCTTGTGGCGATCGAACGCGACGACGCGATCGACGAGCAGGAACGGCGAGCGGTGCGGGAGGAGCTTCTGGATCCCCTCGATGTCGAGGATCGGTCTCGGCGGCTCGGCCGGGCGTTCGGCGATCGTCATTTCTTCTCCTGGTCGGCCTTGAGGCGCGCGACGTCGGCGACGAGTGCCCGGAGCTCCCGGCGCATCTCGGTGAGGCGATTGAAGACGGAGGAGTTCCTGGCCCACTGGAGGTCCGGCGTGGCCGGCGAGCCCGCCACGCGGCCGCCGGGCTCGACGTCGCCGCCGACCCCGGCCTGCGCCGCGATCGTGGCGCGATCGCCGATCGTGATGTGGCCCACGAGGCCGGCCTGCCCCCAGGCGACGACGCCCATCCCGAGCTTGGTCGAGCCGGAGATGCCGACCTGGGCCGCGATGATCGAGAGCGGACCGATCTCGACGTTGTGGGCGAGCTGCACGAGGTTGTCGATCTTCGCCCCGCGCCCGACGCGGGTGACGCCGAGGGTCGCGCGGTCGACGCAGCTGTTCGCGCCGATCTCGACGTCGTCCTCGACCACCACGATCCCCGCCTGCGGGACCTTGTAGTGGCGCGGGCCGCGCCCCTCGCCCTGCATGTCGAGGGCGAAGCCGAAGCCGTCCGAGCCGATGACGCACCCGGGCTGGAGGATCACCCGGTCGCCGAGGACGCACCGCTCGCGGACCACGACGTTCGGGTAGAGCAGGCAGTCGGCGCCGATCCGGACGTCCTCCCCGAGCTGGACGCCCGGGAAGACGATCGTCCGCGCCCCGACCTCGGCGCGCGGCCCGATCGTGGCGAGCGGCATCACCTGCGCGCTCGGGTGCACGCGGGCGGACGGGTGCACCACCGCCTCCGGCGCGACCTCCGGCATCGACTCGCGGGGCGGGTGGAACGCCGTCGAGATCTTCGCGAAGGCGAGGTAGGCGGGGGTCGCCCGGAGCACGGCGCGGCCGGCGGGGACGTCCTCGTCCCCCTCCACGATGACCGCCCCCGCCCGGGAGGCCTCGAACGCCTTCCGGTACTTCCGGTTCGAGAAGAACGAGATGTCGGACGGGCCGGCGTCCTCGAGCGGCGCGACGCCCTCGACGCGCAGGGCGCCGTCCCCCTCGACCTGGCCGCCGACCTTCGCGGCGAGCTCCGCGAGCGTGAACGAGGTCACGGCGCCCTCACTTCTTGGCGGCGGCGGGCGCCGCGGCCTTGCCCTCGCCCTGCTTCTTCGCCGCGCCGTCCTTCTTCCCGCCGCCCGCGGCGGGGTGCCGGGCGTTGTACTTGCGGATGAGCTCGTTCGTGAGATCGAGGGACGGAGGCGCGTAGACGACCCCCGCGCCCTTCTCGAGCACCATCGAGAACCCGTCCGCCTCGGCGATCTCGCGGACGATGTTCGCCATCCGCTCGAAGATGCCCTTCGTCGCCTCCCGCTCCCGGTCGGACAGGTCCTTCTGCAGCTGCATGAAGAGGCCCTGCAGCTCGCGCGCGCGCCGCTCGAGCTCGTTCGCCTTCTCCTTCTTGGCGGAGTCGGACATGACGACGGACTGCTTCTCGGCGTCGGACTGGAGCTTGTCGAACTCGGTCTTCTTCACGTCGAGCTGCTTCTGCTTCTCGTCGAAGTCCCGCTTGAGCAGGGCCTTCGCCGCCTTCCCCTCGTCCACCTCGTTGAGGGCGCGCTGGAGGTCCACGTACCCGAGCTTCTGCTCGGCGTGGGCCAGCGCGGGCGCGAGGGCGAGGGCGAGGACGACGGCCTTCGTGAGCGAGTGCGACATGGTCGATTCCTTCCGGAGGGCGGCCTGCGCCGCGGCTAGAAGAAGTTCCCGATCGTGAACTGGAAGTCGAGCGGCTGGTCGATGTACGACCCGGTGACCGGGTCCTTCCGCCGGTTGAGCGGGAAGCCCCACTCGAAGCGGAGCGGGCCGATCGGGCTGAACCAGCGGAGCCCGAACCCGACCGACTTGTAGAGGGAGAGCGGGACCGCCGGGTCGGAGTACGTCCCCTTCGCGAACGAGTTCCCGAAGTCGGAGAAGACGACTCCCTTGATGCCGGCCTCGCCGAAGATCGGGAACTCGAGCTCGAAGTTCAGGATCGCCTGCTTGTCGCCGCCGACCGTCAGCAGCTGCGTCCCGGCGTCCGGCGACAACGACGTCGCCCACCGCCCGCCGCGGCGAGATCGAGAGGTAGCGGTACCCGCGGACGGAGTTGATCCCGCCCACGTAGAAGAGCTCCGAGATGGGGACCGGGTGCGCCGCGTCCCAGTCGCGGATGAGGCCGAGCGTCAGCTTCGCCCTCGCCACGAGCCCCTTCCAGACCGGCCGGTAGGCCCGGGCGTCGAACGAGTACCGGGTGAACAGGTTCACCTGGTTCCCGAACAGGGCGTTCGGCGCGAGCGCGGGGGGCGCGGCCTCGGCGGAGAGGGCGAGGAAGAACCCGTTCGTCGGGAAGAGGCGGTTGTCCCGCTTGTCCCACTGGAAGGAGAGGCGGACCGAGCTCGTCGTGCCCGGACTTGAACTGGCTTCGGGCGGTCGTGACTGGCCTGCGGCGGCGGTGACGTCCACCCGCTCGTTCGTGTACGTCGCGAAGATCCGCATGTCCTCGAGCTTCTTCGCGAACGACCACCAGCGCTCGAGGCCCGACAGCTCGTACCCCCACGTCAGCGAGCCTCCGACCGAGCGCCGCGTGAAGGTCGTGTAGATGCCCTCGGTCATGTAGACGTCGAACGCGAACGTCCACCGGGTGTCGAGGAAGTACGGCTCGACGAACTGGATCTGCCCGAGCTGGCGGATCTTCGACCACTGGACCTGCAGCGAGAGGGTCTGGCCCCAGCCGAAGAAGTTCTGCTGCGAGACCTGGCCGGTCAGGATGAAGTTCTCGTACGACGAGAACCCGGCGCCCACCTGGAACGTCCCGGTCGGGCGCTCCTTCACCTCGACCGTCGCGACGATCTTGTCGTCGGCGCTGCCGGGCTTCGTCGTGATCTCGGCCGACTCGAAGAACCCGAGCGCGTTGACGCGCTGGCGCGAGCTGCGCATCCCGGTGCCGCTGAACCGCTCCCCCTCGTACACGCGGAGCTCGCGCCGGATCACCTTGTCGCGCGTCTTCTCGTTGCCGACGATCTCGATGCGCTCGAAGCTGACGACCTTCCCGGGCTGGACCTCGAACGTCAGGTCGACGATCCGCTTCTCGGGGTCGGTGTTGGTGAGCGGCGTGACGTTCGCGTAGGCGTGCCCGAGGTCCTTGTAGACGTCGCCGATCGCGAAGAGGTCCGCCGCGACGTCGGAGCGCGAGAAGATGCGGCCGCTCTTCGTCCTGAGGAGGCCGCGGAGCCGCGCCTGCTGGTCGAGGAGCTGGCCGTCGAACGCGATCTTGCCGATGGTGTACTGCTCGCCCTCCTCGACCGGGATCGTGACGTAGATCCAGCGGCGGTCGGGGGAGAGCGCGACCGACGGCGTCCCCACCTTGATCGTGACGTACCCGCGATCCAGGTAGAGCGCCTGGAGCGCCTGGAGGTCGCGCTGCAGCGCCTCGTCGCGGTACGTCCCGGCGTCCGAGAGGAACGAGAGCAGGCCGCCCTCGCGCGTCTGCATGACCTTGTGGAGCTCGTCGGTCGAGAGGTTCGCGTTGCCGATGAAGCGGACCTCCTTCACCTGGACCTTCGCCTGCTCCTTCACGACGAACACGACGTCGATGCTGGTTGTCGGGCCGCTCCTCGAGCCGGGAGCCGACCTCCGCGAGGAAGTACCCCTTCTCGACGTACTTCTCCTGGATCTTCTTCACGTCCTTCTGGACGGCGGCCGGGTCGACGAGCTGCCCGGGCTTCAGCGTGACGGTCTCCTCCAGGTCCTTCTTCGAGAACTCCTCGTTCCCCTCCACGCGCCACTCGCGCAGCGCGGGACGCTCGACGACGCGGTAGACGAGCACGGGCGCGTCGGCGCTCCCCTCGCGCTCGACCGCCACGTCGGAGAAGAGGCCGAGCTTCATGAGCGCGCGGACGTCCGCCTGGACCTTCTTCGGGTCGTACGCGGCCCCCTTCTTCGTGGTGATCGCGTTCCGGATCGCCTCCTGCTCGACGCGCCGGTTGCCCTCGATCCGCACGTCGCGGACGACCGGCTCGGCGAAGGCAGGAGCGGGAGCGAGCGCGAGGATGAGCGCCACGAGGAGACCCAGGGCGCTGTGCGGGAGGCGCGTCACGGAGCCGGCGAATCTAGACCGAGGGGCGCAAAAGCTCAATCGCTTGCGGCGCGCGTCGTGACTACGCGAGCCGCCCCTCGGCGAGCCTCAGGCGACGCGGGAGCGCCTGGGCGAGCCGCTCGTTGTGCGTCACCACGACGGCGGTGATGCCGAGGGAGCGGTTGAGCTCGACGAGCAGGGCGTGGATCCCGTCCGCGGTCTGCGGGTCGAGGTTGCCGGTGGGCTCGTCGGCGAGGAGGAGCCTCGGCGAGAGCGCGAGGGCGCGCGCGAGCGCCACCCGCTGCTGCTCGCCGCCGGAGAGCTCGCCGGGCCGGTGCTCCAGCCGATCGCCGAGGCCGACCCGCTCCAGCATCGCGGCCGCGTGGCGGCGCGCCTCGCCCCGCGGGATCCGCCGGATGAGGCCGGGCATCATCGCGTTCTCGAGGGCGGTGAACTCCGGGAGCAGGTGGTGGCTCTGGAAGACGAACCCGACGGTCTCGTTCCGGAAGGACGCGAGCCCCTCCTCGCCGCGCTCGAAGACGTCCTCGCCGTCGAACCGGATCCGGCCGCGGGTCGGGACGTCGAGCGTGCCGAGGAGGTGGAGGAACGTGCTCTTCCCCGCGCCGGACGGCCCGGTCAGCGCGACGAGCTCGCCCTCGGCGATCTCGAGGTCGATCCCGCGCAGCACCTCGAGGCGCCGCTCCGCCATGAGGTAGGTCTTCGCGAGCCCCTCGATCCGGACGAACGCGGTCATCACTCCGCCCTCAGGCCGTCGACGGGGCGCAGCCGCGCCGCCTTCGTCGCCGGGTAGATGGTGGCGAGGTAGGAGAGGAGGAGCGCCCCGAGCGCCGCGAGCGCGAACTGCGCGGGCTCGATGAGCACCGGGAGGTTGGAGATGTAGTAGACCTCGGGATCGAGCGGGATGCCGACCCGGTCGATGAGGAGGCACGTCCCGAAGCCGAGGATGAGGCCGAACGCGGTCCCCACCGCCCCGATGATCACCCCCTCGGCGACGAAGATCTTCATCACCGACGGCACCCCGGCGCCCATCGACTTGAGGACCGCGATCTCCCGCGTCTTCTCCAGCACGAGCATGATGAGCGTCGCCACGATGATGAAGCTCGCGACGAGCACGATGAACCCGAGGATGACCGCCATCACCACCTTCTCCATCTGCAGCGCGGAGAAGAGGCTGCGGTTGAGCTCGCCCCAGTCCTTCGCCCGGTAGGGCCACCCGCCGAGCGCGAACACCACCCGGCTCATCACCGCGCGCGCCGCGTCGACGTCGGCGACGCGCAGCTCGAGCCCGGTGATCGTGTCCCCGGTGCCGAAGAAGCGCTGCGCCTCCCCGAGATCCATGTAGGCGAACTTCGAGTCGTACTCGTACATCCCGCTGTAGAAGATCGCCGCGACGCGGAACGGGCGGCTCTTCGGCTGCGGGCCGGCGGGCCCGAGGTCGCCGAACGGGGAGACCACGTTCACCTGGTCCCCCACGAAGATCCGGAGCGAGCGCGCGAGCTCCCGGCCGACCACGAGGCCCGGGAGCACCCGGTCCGGCGCCGGGGCCGGCGCGGGCGTCCGGAGGGCGTCCGGGTCGCGCGTCGGCCGCGGGATGTCCGCGGGGGCGCGCAGCCACCCGAGCTTCCCCTCCTCGACGTTCCTGGGGAGCTCGGTGACGGTCCCCACGGTGTCGAGGTCGATGCCCTTCAGGATGGCGCCGGTGAGGTTCTGCCCCGCCGACAGCATCACCTCGTTGTAGAGGAAGGGGGTCGCCCCGGCGACGCCGCGGACGCCCAGGACCTTCTCGCGCGTCCCGCGCCACTCCTGGAACGCGTCCTGGCCGTAGGTGAGGACCATCCCGTGCGCGTTGTGGCCGAGGATCTTGTGCTTGAGGTCCGCCTCGAAGCCGCTCATCACCGACAGCACGACCGTGAGCGCCCACACCCCGATCGCGACGCCGCCGATCGAGATGAGCGTCATGAGCAGGGTCGCCGGCATCCGGCCTCGCCGGAAGAGCTCGCCGCGCCGGTAGGCGCGCCGCTCCTTCGCGTCCCGCACGAGCGACCACCCGAGCGCGACGAGCAGGCCCGGGACGAGCCCGGTGACCACCATCGCGAAGAGCGCCAGGACCGTGCGCGCGGAGAGCCGCAGGTGGCTGCGCGCGACGAAGAGCTCGTAGGACACCGACGCGTCCACCCGGCCGGTCCCGGTGACGAGGTACGCGAGCGTCGCGCCCGCGAAGACCGCCGTCGCGGCGAGGAGGCCCGCGCCGAGCAGCCCGAGCACGACGACGAGCGTCCCCTGCGACTCGAGCGGCTGGAGCAGCCCCGCGCCGCGCAGCCGGGGGATCGTCGCGACGACCGCGACGAGCGCGGTCCACAGGAGGGTCGCGGCGGCGACCTCGTAGAACGCGAGCCGGCGGGAGACGAGCGCGGCGGCGCCCCCGAGGACCATGGCGACCGCGGCGGCGGTCACGGCGGCGAGCCCCGTCGCGAGCGGCCCGGGGAGCGAGAGCCGGTCGCCGAAGAACGACGCGGCGAGCGGCGCGGCGAGCGCGGCGCCGATCACGCCCGCCATGACGAGCACGAACGCCGCCGGGGAGAAGACGGCCGGCGCGGGGTGCCCGGCGTCGGCGGGCGCCGGCGCCCGCTCGGCGTCCGCCGCGGCGCCGGTCGGGACGGGGACGGGGTCGACGGCCCGCGGAGGAGGAGGCCGTTCGCTCATGGGCGCGGTCAGCCCCTCGTCTTCAGGAGCGGGAAGAGGATCACGTCGCGGATCGAGGCCGAGTCGGTGAGGAGCATGGTGACCCGGTCGATGCCGATGCCCTCGCCCGCGGTCGGCGGCATCCCGTGCTCGAGGGCGCGGACGAAGTCCTCGTCGAACGGCATCGCCTCCTCGTCCCCGGCCGCCTTCGCCTTCATCTGGGCCTCGAAGCGGGCGCGCTGGTCGACCGGGTCGTTCAGCTCCGAGAACGCGTTCGCGACCTCCATCCCGGCGACGAACAGCTCGAAGCGATCGACGAGCCGGGGGTCGGCGTCGCGCCGCCGCGAGAGCGGCGACGTCTCGAACGGCCAGTCCACCACGAACGCGGGCCGGTCCTTCGGGAGCTGGTGCTCGCCGAAGACCTCGAACGCGGCGGCGAGCGCCTCGCCCGGCGTCTTCTTCGCGGCCTGCTCGAGCTTCCAGGCGTCCTCGGACTCGTTCTCGCGCGCGGCGGCGCGCGCGAGCGCCTCCTGGAGCCCCTTCCCCGCGAGCGCGTCCTCCACCGAGAGCCCGAGCGCCTTCGCGCCCTCCGCCACGAGCGACACGCGCGGGAACGGCGGGGTGAGGTCGATGAGCTGCCCCTGGAACGGGACGACCGGCGCGCCGGTGACCTCGACCGCGAGCGCGTGGAACAGCTCCTCGGTGAGGCGCATCAGGTCTTCGTGCGTCGCGTACGCCTGGTAGAACTCGATCGAGGTGAACTCGGGGTTGTGGCGGCGCGAGATCCCCTCGTTCCGGAAGATGCGGCCGATCTCGTAGACGCGGTCGAAGCCGCCCACGACGAGGCGCTTCAGGTGCAGCTCCGTCGCGATCCGGAGCTTGAGCGGCATCTCGAGGGCGTTGTGGTAGGTCTCGAACGGCCGCGCCGCGGCGCCGCCCGCCTCCTCCGGCTTGTGCAGCGTCGGCGTCTCGACCTCGAGGAACCCGCGCGCGTCGAGGAAGCGGCGGATCGTGGTCACGATCCGGGTGCGCTTCTGGAAGACCTCGCGGACGCCCGGGCGTCACCGCGAGGTCGACGTAGCGCTGCCGGTAGCGCTGCTCGACGTCGGTGAGGCCGTGCCACTTCTCCGGCAGGGGACGCATCGACTTCGTCAGGATCGTGAAGCGCGCCGCCTCGAGCGTGAGCTCGCCCGTCTTCGTGCGGGTCGCGGGCCCCTCCGCCGCGACGATGTCGCCGATGTCGAGGAGCTTGAAGACCTCGAACCCCCGCTCCCCGACCTTGTCCTTCTTGACCCACACCTGGAGCTCGCCCGAGCGATCGCGGACCCGGAGGAACGCCGCCTTCCCGAACGAGCGGACCGCGAGGACGCGCCCCGCGAGCGACCAGTCCCCGGGGTCCTTCTGGATCTCCTCGGCGGGCGCGTCGCCGTACCGCGCGACGAGGTCGGCGGCGAGGTGGCGCGGCGCGACCCCGTTGCCGAACGGGTCCACGCCGAGCGCGCGCAGCGCCTCGGCCTTCTTGGCGCGCTGCGCGATGATCTCGCGCTCGGTCGCGCCCAGGTCGTCGCCGGCCGGGGGGGCGGCGGGGGTCTTCTCGTCTCGCATCCGTCGGGGCTCTCGGGGGAAATCCGCGGCGCGAGGCTAATCGGGCCCGGGCGGCCCGTCAACGCGCGGCTGCGCCGGCGCCGCCCCCGAGCGACCCTCGGTCGGGCGACCCGGGCGGACCTGCCCGCGGGGGTCGATCCGCGGGGAGCGGCGCGATCGGAGCCCGGCCGGGCGGGTGGGCGCCCGCCGGCTAGCCGGGGGGCGTACACCCGGTGGTCGATCTCGGCGAACAGGTTGTCCTTCTGCTCGGCGTGCGCGAGCCAGCCCTCGTCGATGCGCCCGGCCCGGATCTGGTCGTGCAGCCGCGTGAACCGCAGCACGTGCTCCTTCGTGCGGCGGATCGCGTAGTCCACCATCGTCCCGGTCTTCATGATGAACGCCCAGTCCGAGGACTGCGCGAGCAGCAGCTCCCGCGCGGCCTGGTCGAGCGCGCGCCGCTCGAGCGGCGTCGGCTCGCGGTAGTCGCGCGCGAGGGCGATCATCCGCTCCGCCGCCTTGTGCAGGTGGCGGTAGATCCAGTCGTTCGAGCCGTCGAGCCAGACGCCCGCGTAGCCGCCCGCGCCCCACGAGCAGAGCGGCGGCGTCGCGAGCTGCTGCTCCGGGTTCTCCTTCAGGTAGTCGCCCGGGGTCGCGAGCCGGAAGACGCGCTGGTCGAAGGCGACCTTCCGGACGAGGAAGTCGATGAACATCGGCCCCTCGTACCACCAGTGACCGTACAGCTCGGCGTCGTACGGCGAGACCACGATGGGCCGGACGCCGCCCATCCGCGAGGCGAGGTGCTCGATCTGCCGCTCGCGGTTGAACATGAAGTTCGCGGCGTGGCTCGCCGCGCGCTCGCGGGCGCGCCCGGGGTCGTAGGGCTCCTTGTGGGCGGTCTTGCCGGTGATCTTGAAGTACTTGATGCCGACGTTCTTCCGCTGCCCGGTCGGCTGGATGTACGGCTTCACGTAGTCGTAGTCGAGGTCCCAGCCGACGTCGCGGTAGAACTCGCGGTAGTCGGGATCGCCGGGGTAGCCGGACTCGGCGCTCCACACCTGCATCGACGACTCGGGGTCGCGGCCGAACGCGGCCGGCCCGCCCCGCGTGTAGATGGGCGCGTACACGCCGTAGCGCGGGCGCGGCGTCGCGTCCGTGATCCCGTGCGTGTCGACGAAGAAGTAGCGGATGTTCTGCTCCGCCAGGAACGACTCGAGGCCCGGGTAGTAGCCGCACTCCGGGAGCCAGATGCCGACGGGGTCCTTCCCGAAGTGCCGCCGGTGGCTCGTCGCCGCCACCGCGATCTGGGCGCGGACCGCCTCCGGGTACTGCTGCATCAGCGGCAGGAAGCCGTGGGTCGCGCCGCACGTCACGATCTCGAGCCGCCCCGCCTCCTCCAGCCGGCGGAACGCGCCCACCAGGTCGCGGTGGTAGCGGTCGTTGAAGAGCTGGCGGAGGTCCCGGAACTCGTGCTGGTAGTGCAGCGCGAGGCCGTGGAACGTCGCGTCGGTCCGGGTCCGGTGGACCTCCTTGTCGGCCAGCTCGCAGAGGTTGTCGAGGCGGCGGGCGTAGCGCGCCATGAGGAGCTCGTCCCGCAGCATCGCGACGAGCGGCGGCGTCATCGTCATGGAGATCCGGAACGGGATCCCCTCGTCCGTCAGCCGGTCGAAGATCTTGAGGAGCGGGAGGTAGGTCTCGCTGATCGCCTCGTAGAGCCAGTCCTCCTCGAGGAAGTCCTCGTACTCCGGGTGCCGCACGAACGGCAGGTGCGCGTGCAGGTGGAGGGAGACGTAGCCGAGCACGTCGTGGCTCATCTACTTCTCCTCCCCGCCGAACGGCGACGACGGCGAGCTGGTGGGCGAGAACGGGCGTCCGCCCATCCCGCCGGCGCTCCCGCCCCAGGTCGGGCCGGAGAAGCGCGACCAGTCGGAGAGCCGCGCGAGCATCTCCCGCGCGTCCTCGGAGAACCTCGAGCCGGCGTGGCCGGGCCCGAGGAGCCGCCCGAGCGGCAGGTCCCAGGGGATCCGGATGAAGCGATCGTCCACGATCGTCGAGGGGCCGAGCGGCGGCAGCGCGCACTCGTTCGACGGGACGGCGAGGAGCTTGTCCCTGCCGGCGCGGTCCACCACGTGGATCTCGGCCCGGTACACGCGCCCCGGCTCGAGCTCGTGCACGTAGAAGCCGCGGGACTCGAGCGCGAACTCGGCGATCCGCACGCGCTCCCACCCGCCGTCGACGCGCGCCATCACCCAGAGCTGCGTCCGCGGGTGGTCGAGCCCCTCGAACCCGCGCGCGAGCGTCTCGTGCGACCAGTCCCAGTAGAGGAAGAGCGTCCGGGGGTCGCGGGGCAGCGCGACGAAGGCGTCGTCGCCGTAGCCCAGGGGCAGGTCTCCGAGCTCCTCGTCGTAGACCGCCGGGCCGACGGCGTCCTCCGCCTCCTCCCAGCTGTCACCGGACGTCTCGGCCATGGGGTGGGGCGCGTCGCGGACGGCGTCCTCGCCGCGCACCCGCGCGACGAAGTAGCCCTCGGGATCCGGCCGGTCCGCGCGCCCGCGCCGCTCCCGCGCCGCCTTGCGCGCGGCCGCGATGCCGGCGGCCGCGCCCGCGGCCGCACCCGCGATCGTCGCGACCGCGGAGGCGACCTTGCCCGGCTTGCGCGCCCGCGCGCCCTTGGCGCCCTCCTTCGCCCCCTCGGCCGCCGCGCTCGCGGCGGCCTTCCCCGCGCCCACCATCGCCTGCCGGCGCCCACCGCGCCTTGCCGGCGACGGCCGCCGCCTTGCCCGCGCCCGCCGCCGCCTTCCCGGCGCGGGAAGCGGCCTTCACGCCGTCGCGCGCAGCCTGCCCGGCCTTCCTGGCGACCGCCTTCGTGGCCTTCGCCGCGGCCTCCACCCGGGTGGGCGTCCGCCCCCGCGGGGTCTCCTCACGGCCGGCCTTCGGGCGAGCGCCCTCCAGCGCGGCGATGAGCTCGGTCTTGGTCTTCTTCGAGTGACCGGGGCCGAGCATCTTCCGCGCGAGGTCCCGGAGGCTCTCGACCGTCATCTTCTTGAAATCGGGCATGGCTCGGAACGTAAGAACAAGGATGCCGTCACACCGTCAAGGGATTTAGGGGGTCGATGGCGTCGATCGGGCTGTAGAATCGCCCGCCGATGAACGCGCTCCTCCCCGCCCTCGTCGCGCTGGCCCTCGCGGCGCCGCCGGCGCCTCCCCGCGACGACGCCGGAGCGGCCAGGCCGGGACCGCAGGCCGGCGCGGAGCCGGCGCTTCCGCTCGCGACGCCCGGCGCGCCGCCGCTCCCCACCGACCCCTCCCCCCAGGCGCGCCGCTACCAGATCGAGCGGATCAGGATCGTGGGGCTGCAGCGTGCGCGGGAGGCGGAGGTGCGCCGCCACCTCCTCGTCCGGGAGGGCGAGCTCCTCGACCCCGACCAGGTCCTGCTCTCGCGGCTGCGGCTGCTCCAGCTCGGCTGGTTCTCCGGGGTCGAGACGCACGTCGAGCGCGGCTCCGAGCGCGGCCTCGTGGTGCTCGTCTTCGACGTGAGCGAGCGGAACACGCTCATCGTCACGGACCTCATCCTGGGCTCGACGCGGCCCGAGCCGATCTACGGCGGGCTCGGGCTCTCCCAGCAGAACTTCCTCGGGCGCGGGTTCGGCCTCTCGGGCGCGTTCGCCTACGGGGGCTCGCCGACGGGCCGCCCGCAGGACCCCGACCGGTTCGCCCTCCGCGGCTCGTTCTTCGCGCCCAGCGTCGAGGTCCCCGGCGTGCGGCGCGGGCTCGCGCTCGGCGCCACGTTCCTCCTCGTCCACGGCGAGGAGTTCGCCTGCGACGACCCCGAGTGCAAGCCGTTCGAGGACGACTTCGGCGCGGCGCCGCGCGTGCGCTACCGGCGCGTCATGGGCGAGGGGACCGTCGGGATGCGGCCGGGGCCGTTCGAGCGGATCCTCGCGAGCTACCGGTTCGAGGACGTGCGCGCGCAGGAGATCGGGCGCACCTCGACGATCCCGGGGATGGAGCCCCCGATCGTCATCGGCCCCTCGCACGTCTCGGCGCTCACCGGGACGTACGAGCTCGACACGCGCGACGACTTCTTCTTCCCCCGGGAGGGGATGCGCTCGCTGTTCCAGGTGACGTTCGGGTCGCGGCTGCTCGGCGGGGACTACGAGTACAGCCGCTACCTGCTCCAGCTCGAGACCGCGTTCTCGTTCCTGCAGCGGTTCCGGGTGCAGGCGGCCGTCGGCGCCGCGCAGGGCAGCGCGCCGTTCTTCGACCGGTTCTACGCGGCCGACTTCTCGTACTTCGCGCTCGGACCCGCGGTGGGCCGGGCCCTCGAGCTGAACTTCTCCACCGACTCGCGCTACGACGCCTTCCTCGCGATGGGCGGGATCGAGTACGGCCTCCCCCTGTGGGCCGGGCGCGGCTTCTTCAAGCGCGGCTACCTCGCGATCGGCGCGCGCGCCGTCCAGTCCACCGCCACGCTCGGAGGCGCCCGCACCCGGGTGTCCCGCTCGCCGCTCTCGGCGGACGTCGCGCTCCGGTTCGACACGCCGGTCGGGGTCTTCAACCTCTCGGCCGGCTACCTCCTGGACAACGTCCTGTGACCCGGGCCCGGACGATCCCGCTCGCGGCGCTCGCGCTCGCGCTCGCCGCCCCCGCCTCCGCGCGGGTCGCCTCGCCGCTGCCGGTCGCGCTCGCGGCGAGCGGCGACCGGCTGCTCGCGACCGTGGACGTCTCGTCGGCGTTCACGTCCGCCGCCGAGCGGGAGCTCGGGAACGGCCTCACGAACGTCGTCGCGGTCTACGTCTCCGTGCTGCCGGCGGGCGGCGGCCCGCCCGCGCTGGTGTACGGCCGCGTCGTCGACATCCTGTTCGACGTCTGGGAGGAGGCGTACCTCGTCACGGTGAAGGACCCGCGGACGCCGCAGGGCGTCCGCCTCGTGCTCCGCGACTTCCGCACCCTCCGCGCGTTCCTCTCGGAGGAGCGGGATCTCGATCTCGGCCCGGTCGCCCTGCTCCCGCAGGGCCCGTTCCTCGTCGAGGCCCGCGTCGAGGTGAACCCGGTCTCGAAGGAGCAGCTCCACCGCACCCGCGAGTTCATCGCGAACCCCGCCGCGGGCTCCCGGGCGGCCGGCGGCTCCCGGTCCGTGCTCGGCGCGATGGCGAGCTTCCTGCTGCGCGAGCCGGATCCCGGGTCGGACGTCCACCTCTTCCGCTCGCGGGCGCTCGGCCGCGGCGAGGTGGTGGCCCGGTGACGGCCGGGGAGTCCGCGGGCCCGCTCCGCCGCGCCCTCGCGCGCCTCCGGATCTCCCGGTTCGAGCTCACCATCGCGCTCGCGCTCGTCGTCGCCGCGACCGCGCCCCTCGGCTTCGCGGTCTACCAGGCGGGGAGGCTCACGGAGCACGCGCTCGCGTTCGGCCTCGATCCCCGCGTGGTCGATCGGCTCGAGTCGATCCCGGCGCTGTACCTCGAGATCTTCCGCTCGCGGAAGCAGCTCTACGCGGAGCAGGCCCGCGAGCTCGCCCGCGGGCTCCCCCGGGACCGCCGGAGCGGCGCGCGCTACCTCGCCTCGGCGGTCGAGACGACGCCGCGCCTGCGCCGCGCCGCGTGGGTCGCGGCGGACGGCGAGGTGGTCGCGGAGGCGGAGAACGCCTCGCCCGCTCCGGAGGGAGAGTGGCGCGACGCGCCCGCGCGGGTCGCCTTGCCCGGCGGCGGCGCGCTCGACTGCACCTTCGCGATCGAGGCCCGGTTCTTCGCCGAGCTGGACGAGGCGCGCGCCGTCGGCGAGCGGTCGCGCGACTTCGAGAAGCTCGGGGGCGAGATCAGGAGCACCCTGCTCCGCTCGTTCGGCGCGCTCCTCGTGCTCGCCGCGATCGCGGCGGCGGCGATCGGGATCCTCATCGCGCGGCGCACGACCCGCCGCGTGTCGGACCTCGTCCTCGCGACGCGCCGCCTCGCCGCCGGCGATCTCGCCGTGCAGGTGGATCCGGGCCGCGCCTCCGACGAGGTGGGGGCGCTCGCCCGCGCCTTCAACGCGATGGTGCGCGAGGTGCGGGAGAGCCGCGACCGGATCGTCTACCTCGAGAAGATCTCGGGCTGGCAGGAGGTCGCGCGCCGCCTCGCCCACGAGATCAAGAACCCGCTCACGCCGATGAAGCTCGCCTTCCAGCAGCTGGAGCTCCAGTGGTCGCGGTCGGCCGCGCGGGCGGCGGACCCGGCGCTCGGGAAGGCGGTGAAGGAAGCGGGCGAGATCGTCCGCGACGAGATCGCGACGCTGCAGCGGCTCGTCGAGGAGTTCTCCGCGTTCGCGAAGCTGCCGGAGGTGCGCCCGGAGCCGGCGGAGCTCGGCGAGTTCGTGGAGGAGTTCGTGCGGACGAGCCCGCAGGTCGCCGAGCGGGCCGAGGTGGACGTCGTCCGCGCCGCCGCCTCGTGCCCGGTCGGGCTCGACCGCGCGCTGATGCGCCGCGTCCTCACGAACCTCTGCGCGAACGCGATCGAGGCGGCGCCCCACGGCCGCGCGCGCATCCACCTCGGGGTCGCCCGGACCCGCGACCGCGCGGTGCTCACGGTCTCGGACGAGGGCCCCGGCGTCGAGCGCGAGGTGCGGGATCGCATCTTCGACCCCTACTTCACGACCAAGGGGACGGGCACCGGCCTCGGCCTCGCGATCGTGAAGAAGATCGTGCTGCAGCACGGCGGGGAGATCCAGGCGGGCGAGCGGCCCGGGGGCGGCGCGTCCTTCTCCATCGTGCTGCCGCTGCGCGAGGCGTGAGGTAGCATCTCCGCATGAGCCACCCACTCGGCGGGAAGGTCGCGCTCGTCACCGGCGCGACGGCGGGGTTCGGCGCCGCGTGCGCCGAGGCGTTCGTCGGCGCCGGCGCCACGGTCGTCGCGGCCGGCCGGCGCAAGGACCGGCTCGCGGCGCTCCAGGCCCGGCTCGGCCCCGAGCGGCTCCACCCGCTCGTGCTCGACGTCTCCGACCGGGCCGCGGTCGAGGGCGCGATCCGCTCGCTCCCCGCGCCGCTCGCGGCGATCGACGTCCTCGTGAACAACGCGGGGCTCGCGCTCGGGCTCGAGCCGGCGCAGCGGGCGTCGCTCGACGAGTGGGAGACGATGATCGCGACGAACTGCCGGGGCCTCGTCACGGTCACGCGCGCGGTGCTCCCGGGCATGGTCGAGCGGGGCCGGGGACACGTCGTGAACATCGGGTCCGTCGCCGGCACCTACCCGTACCCGGGCGGGAACGTGTACGGCGCGACGAAGGCGTTCGTGCACCAGTTCACGCTCAACCTCCGCTCGGACCTGCTCGGCACCGGCGTGCGCGCGAGCTCGATCGAGCCCGGGATGGCGGAGACCGAGTTCTCGCTCGTGCGGTTCTCCGGCGACGCGGCGAAGGCGGCGAAGGTCTACGAGGGCGTGAAGCCGCTCGGCGGCGCGGACGTCGCCGAGGCGGTCCTGTGGGTCGTGTCGCTCCCGCCCCACGTCAACGTGAACGTCGTGGAGCTGATGCCCGTCCAGCAGGCGTTCGCGCCCTTCGCGATCAGCCGGAAGACGTGAGCGAGAGCCCCCCGCTCTAAAGGTCGGTGTCCGCCGGCGACGACACCGGCCAGCCCACCTCGTCCGCGAGCGGCTGCAGGTCGCGGCGCAGCTTCTCGAGCGCGCGGATCTCCAGCTGGCGCGCGCGCTCCCGCGAGAACCCGAAGTGCTGGCCGAGGTCTCGCAGCGTCTCCTTGCCGTCCCCCATGATCCGCGCCTCGACGATGTGGCGCTCGCGCGGGTCGAGCCGGCCCATCGCCTCGGAGACGCGGCGCGACACGAGGGCGCCCTCCTCCGCGTGCGCGAGCTCCTCGTCCTGCGGCTCGCCGTCGGAGGCCGTGAACTCGAGGTGCGTGGACGTGCCGTCGGCGACCGGGGCGTCGAGCGACAGATCGCGCCCCTCCATCCGCTGCTGCATCTCGACGACGTCGGAGGGCCTCACGCGGAGCTTCTTCGCGACGAGGTTCACGTCGATGCCTTCCTTGTCGAGGCCGGCCCCGGGCGAGAGGCGCTCGATCTCGTGGCGCGTCCGCGCGAGCGAGAAGAAGAGCTTCCGCTGCGCCTGCGTGGTCCCGATCTTCACGAGCGACCAGGACTTCAGGATGTGGTTCTGGATGTACGCCCGGATCCACCAGACGGCGTACGAGATGAGCCGGATCTCCTTGTCGGGGTCGAACTTCTGGACGGCCTTCATGAGGCCGATGTTCCCCTCCTGGATGAGGTCGGCCATCCGGAGCCCGTAGGAGCGGTACTCGAACGCGACCTTCACCACGAACCGCAGGTTCGCCTCGACGAGCCGGTGCCCGGCACGCTTGTCTCCCTGATCCCTGAACTCGCGGGCGAGCCGTCGCTCCTCTTCCACGGTGAGGAGCGCGACGCGATTGATCTCCCTGAGGTACTGATCGAGGGTGCTGCTGGCGCCGGTCGTGCGATTCATCGTTCCTCCGGGTCGGGGTGAGTCCATCGGGTCCGCCCTCCCCCGCTCAGCAATGGGCGTGCCGCCGCGGTTTCCCACGTCCGAGGGGCCGAAACGGCCGGGAGCGGCGAGTCGGAGCGGTGCGCCTGTAAGTTCGCCGCCGCCGCACCGGTAACACCTACGGGAGCGCCCGCCCTGGCGCACGCGGAGCAGACGAAGAGCCAGGCGCTCGGATCCCCGCCCGGGGCCGCGACCGGCGCGCGCGCCCCCGCCGGATCGCGCCATTCATTCCGGCCGCAGGTGGGCCGGACGAGGCACGGGGAGACCGCGCATGCCTTCACGATTCGTCCTGGGCTCGCTCGCGGCAACCGCCGCGGTGCTGCGACGGCCCGGGAGGGCCGCGGCGGGCGCCTCGACGGGTCCGGGCGAGCGGAGGCGGAGGGCGCTCGCTCGAGCCCGGCGAGCGCGCGGCGCTCGAACGCTCGCGGCGCCCCCGCGGCCCCCGGCGAGCGCTGCGGGGTAGGATGCCGCCGCGTGAGCTTCGAGGACATCGCCGCCCGGTACGACCACGACTCGACCGCGCAGCGGAGCGCGGCGGAGCTCCTCCTCGGCCTCGCCGCGGGCCGGCCCGGCGGAGGACGTGCTCGACGTCGGGTGCGGGACGGGCGCGCTCGTGACGCGGCTGCGCGGCGTGACCCGGGGGCGCGTCGCGGGGGTCGATCCGTCGCCGCGGATGATCGACGAGGCGCGGCGCACGGTCCCCCCCGGCGTCGAGCTCGCCGGGCTCGCCGCGGAGGAGCTCCCGTTCGTCGCCGAGTTCGATCTCCTCCTGTCCAACTCCGCGCTCCAGTGGTTCCGCGATCCCTCGGTCGCGCTCGCCCGGTTCCGCCGCGCCCTGCGCCCCGGAGGCCGGACCGTGATCCAGGCGCCCGCGACGGCGCGCTACGGTCCCGAGTTCGTCGACGCGATGGAGGACGTCGCCGTCCACCCGGCGACCCGCGACGTGTTCGCGACGTGGCGGAACCCGTGGTTCTTGCTCGAGACGGCGGAGTCGTACGCGGAGCTGCTCGCGCGGGCGGGGTTCGACGTGCGGCTCGCCCGCCTCGACACCCTCTCGTCGCGGGAGACGCCCGACGGCGCGATGAGGATCTTCGGCTCGGGCGCCGAGGCCGGCTACCTCGGCGCGGGGTCGTACCCCCGTCCGCTCCCGCCGGGCTACGCGGACGCGGTCCGCGCGGTGGTGCGCGCGCACCTCGAGCGCCGCGCCGGCGAGGACGGCCGGCTCGACGTCTCGTTCCGGCGCGTGTTCCTCGTCGGCGTCGCGCGTTGACGCCGCAGCCGCGACCGCCCGCCCCGACCGCGCCCGCCAGGCGAAGGATTCACGTCCGACCGGTCGGGGCCCGCGCTGCCGGCCCAGGGCGGCGGACGCATGTTTGGGTGGCCCTCCGCCGCGAGGGGACCCCATGGACGGCGAGCTCATCTGGCCCGGCAGGCCCTATCCGCTCGGCGCGACGTTCGACGGCGAGGGGACGAACTTCGCCGTGTACGCGCGCCACGCCGAGCGCGTGGAGCTCTGCCTGTTCGATCCGGCCGACCCGTCCCGGGAGGTCCGGCGCGCGCGGCTCCGCGAGAAGACCGGCCACGTGTTCCACGCGTACCTGCCCGGGCTCCGGCCGGGGACGCTCTACGGCCTCCGCGCGCACGGCCGCTACGAGCCCGAGGCGGGGCTCCGCTTCAACCCGGCGAAGCTGCTCGTCGACCCGTACGCCCGCGCGATCTCGGGGAGCGTCGACTTCGGCGGGCCCGTGTTCGCGTACCCGCTCGACGCGCCGGATCAGGACCTCGTGCTCGACGATCGCGACAGCGCCGCCGCGATGCCGAAGGGCGTCGTCGTGAACGGCGCGTTCGACTGGGGCGACGACCGGCGGCCGGACGTCCCCTGGCACCGCTCGGTGATCTACGAGGTCCACGTGAAGGGCTTCACGGCCCGTCACCCCGAGGTCCCTCCCGAGCTGCGCGGCACCTACCTCGGGCTCGCCTCTCCGCCCGCGATCGACCACCTCGTCCGGCTCGGCGTCACCGCGGTCGAGCTCCTGCCGGTCCACGAGTTCGTCGACGACCCCTTCCTGCGCGCGCGCGGCCTCACGAACTACTGGGGCTACTCCACCCTCGGCTTCTTCGCGCCGGAGCAGCGCTACGCCCGCGCGAGCCGCGGCGAGCAGGTCGCGGAGTTCCGGCAGATGGTGAAGGCGCTGCACGCCGCGGGCATCGAGGTGATCCTCGACGTCGTCTACAACCACACCGCGGAGGGAAACCACCTCGGCCCGACCCTCTCGCTGAAGGGGCTCGACAACCCGAGCTACTACCGCCTCGTCGACGACTCGCCCCGGTACTACTGGGACACGACCGGCTGCGGGAACTCCCTCGACACGACCGATCCCCAGGCGCTGAAGCTCGTCATGGACTCGCTCCGCTACTGGGTCGAGGAGATGCACGTCGACGGCTTCCGGTTCGACCTCGGGGTCACGCTCGCCCGCGATCCGATGCACTTCGACGAGCGCTCCCGGTTCCTCACCGCCGCCCACCAGGACCCGCTGCTCGAGCGCGTGAAGCTCATCGCGGAGCCGTGGGACCTCGGCCCCGACGGCTACCAGGTCGGCGCGTTCCCGGTCCGCTGGTCGGAGTGGAACGGCAAGTACCGGGACGTCGTGCGGCGGTTCTGGAAGGGCGACGAGCACCTCGCCGGCGAGATGGGCTACCGGCTGACCGGCTCGGCCGACCTGTACGAGGCGGCGGGCCGCAAGATCTACGCGTCGGTGAACTTCGTGACCGCGCACGACGGGTTCACGCTGCGGGACCTCGTGTCGTACGACCGCAAGCACAACGAGGCGAACGGAGAGGAGAACCGCGACGGCGCCGACGACAACCACTCCTGGAACTGCGGCGCCGAGGGCGAGACGGAGGACCCCGCCGTGCTGGCGCTCCGGGATCGCCAGGTGCGCAACCTGCTCGCCACGCTCCTCCTGTCCCAGGGCGTCCCGATGATCACGGCCGGGGACGAGATGGGGAAGACGCAGCGCGGGAACAACAACGCCTACTGCCAGGACAACGAGCTCTCCTGGCTCGACTGGGACCTCGACGACCGCCGGCGGGCGCTCCTCGGGTTCTCGCGCCGGCTCGTCCGCCTGCGCCTCTCGCAGCCGGTGCTGCAGCGGCGCCGGTTCTTCCGGGGGGCGGGGCCGTGGGACTCGTCCCTGAAGGACCTCGCCTGGTTCCGGCCCGACGGGGCCGAGATGACCGAGGAGGACTGGCAGAAGCCGTTCGCCCGCTCCGTCGGCTTCCTGCTGGGGGGCGACACGATCGGCACCCCGGACGAGCGCGGCGAGCGGATCGTCGGGGACACGCTCCTCGTCCTCATGAACGCCTGGCACGAGCGCGTGACGTACGTGCTCCCGGACGTCACCTGGGGCAGCGAGTGGGAGATCCTGGTCGACACCGCCGGCGCGAGCGACGAGAAGCGGGACCTCGTCGCGGCGCGCGGCTCGGTGGCGGTGGAGGCGCGCTCCCTCGTCCTCCTCTCCCGGCGCGCGGAGCGGTAGCCCCGGCGGAGGTGCGCCGGCTATGCTCCCGCCATGGACGGGACGAAGCTCTCGATCCTCGTCGTGGACGACGAGGCGAACATCCGGCGCACGCTCCGCACCGCCCTGGAGGGCGAGGGCTACGGCGTCCTCGACGCGGAGAGCGCCGAGAAGGCGCTCGAGGTGCTGGCGGCGGAGCCGATCGACCTCGCGATCCTGGACATCCGGCTGCCGGGGATGGACGGGCTCTCCCTGCTCGACAAGGCGCGCGAGCTGTGGCGCGACCTGCCGGTCATCGTGATCAGCGGCCACGCCGACCTCGCCGAGGCGGTGGACGCGATGAGGCGCGGCGCGAGCGACTTCCTCGAGAAGCCGTTCGAGCTCGCCCGCGTGATCGTCTCGGTCCGCAACGCGCTGTCCAGGCGGTCGCTCGAGCGGACGGTGCAGGTCCTCTCCGCGAAGGAGCGGCAGTTCTCGGACGAGATGCTCGGCGACAGCGCCGCGATGCGGAAGCTCCGCGAGGAGATCGCGAAGGTCGCGCCGACGACCGGGCGGGTCCTCCTCCTCGGCGAGTCGGGGACCGGGAAGGAGCTCATCGCGGCGGAGATCCACCGCCAGTCGAAGCGGGCGGCGGCGCCGTTCGTGAAGGTGAACTGCGCGGCGATCCCCTCCGAGCTCATCGAGTCCGAGCTGTTCGGCCACGAGAAGGGGAGCTTCTCGGGCGCGGCCGCGCGCCGCCGCGGCCAGTTCGAGGTCGCGAGCGAGGGCACCCTCTTCCTCGACGAGATCGGCGACATGAGCCTCTCCGCCCAGGCGAAGGTGCTCCGCGCCCTCCAGACCGGCGAGATCACCCGGGTCGGGAGCGAGAAGGCGATCCGGGTGGACGTGCGCGTCGTCGCGGCGACGAACAAGGACCTCGAGCACGAGGTCCGGGAGGGCACGTTCCGCGAGGACCTCTACTTCCGGCTCGCGGTCGTCCCGCTCCGGGCGCCGGCGCTGCGCGACCGCCTCGAGGACGTGCCGCTCCTCGCGGAGCGCTTCTTCCAGCTCGCGGTGCGCGACAACGGCCTCCGCCCGAAGCCGGTCGACCCCGCCGTCTACGAGCGCCTGCGGGCCCACCGCTGGCCGGGGAACGTCCGGGAGCTCAGGAACGTCTGCGAGCGCATGGTGATCATGAGCGGCGAGCGCATCGGGCCCGCGGACGTCCCGGAGGGCGTGGGGCCGCGGGCGATCCCGCCGCCGCCGCCCGGGTCGGCGGACCTCTCCCGCTACGGCGAGGTGCCGCTCAAGGACCTGCGCGACCTCGTCGAGCGCGACTACATCGTGAAGAAGCTCGAGGAGCACGACTGGAACATCACCCAGGCCGCGCAGGCGCTCGGGGTCGAGCGGACGAACCTCCACAAGAAGATCAAGCAGCACGGGCTCTCCCGCGCCGGCCGCGGCGTCCCCGAGCCGGCGGACGACGCCGAGGAGTGAGCGAGCCGGCGGCGCCCGCGAGCGGCGGCGCCCGGCGGATCCCGATGCGCGCGTCGCACCTCATCCAGGGCCTCGAGCCCGCCGACCCCACCGCCGCCTCGGACGAGCGGCTCGCGCGGCTCGCGAAGCGCTTCCCGGACCGCGTGGGGGCGGTCGTGGCGGCCGCCCGCCTCGCCCCGGACCCGGACCTCGCCCTCGCCGGGATCGAGCGGTACGTGGACGGCGCCGGCGCGCCGCCGGCGGAGGGGGACCTGCTCGAGGCGCTCGCGCTGCTCTCCGGCTCGTCGCGGATGATCCCCGCCCTCCTCGCCCGCGACCCCGGGCTGCTCCGGCGCGCGGCCCGGTCGGCGCACCTCGAGCGCCCCCGCGACGAGGAGGCGCTGCGCCGCCTGCTCGAGCGCGCGGCTCGCCGGCTCGAGCCGGACGACGTCGCGGGCTTCCACCGGCTCCTGCGGCGGGTGCGCGCCCGCGAGGTGGTCCGGATCGGGCTCAGGGACCTGCGGCGCGCCCGCGTGAAGGAGGTGACGGGGGAGCTCTCCGCGCTCGCGACGGCGTGCCTCGACGCCGCGATCCGCTTCCACGACCGGCGCCTGAGGGCGCGGCACGGCGCGCCGGCGGACCTCGGCGGCCGCGAGCCGGGCGCGGGCTTCTGCGCCCTGGCGATGGGGAAGCTCGGGGCCCGCGAGCTCAACTTCTCGTCGGACGTGGACCTCGTCTACGTCTACGAGCGCGACGGCGACACCGCGGGGCCCCGCGCGATCACCCACTTCGCCTACTACGCGAAGCTCGCGGAGCTCGTGACCGAGGCGATCGCGAAGCCGACCGAGGACGGGTTCGTCTTCCGGGTGGACCTGAACCTCCGGCCCGACGGGCAGAACGGGCCGATCGTGAACAGCGTCCGCGCCGCCGAGCTCTACTACGAGACGTTCGGGCGCAGCTGGGAGCGCAACGCGCTCGTGAAGGCACGCCCCGGCGCGGGAGACCTGCAGGTCGGCGACGAGCTGCTCCGGCAGCTCGAGCCCTTCATCTGGCGGCGCAGCCTCGATCTGACCGTCGTCCAGGAGATCCAGGCGATGAAGGCGCGCATCGACGCGCGCGCCGGGGGCGAGGGGAAGGACGATCTGAAGCTCGGGAAGGGCGGGATCCGCGAGTCGGAGTTCTTCGTCTCGGCCCTGCAGCTCCTCCACGGCGGGCGCGAGGAGGGGCGCGCGCTGCGCGAGCGCGCCGTGCTCCCCGCCCTCGACCGGCTCCTCTTCGCGGGGATCGTGCCCGCGAAGGACCGCGACGGGCTCGCCGACGCCTACCTCTTCCTCCGGCGCGCCGAGCACCGCGTCCAGATGCTCGACGGCGCGCAGACCCACCGGCTCCCGCCGGCGGGCGAGCGCCGCTGGCTGGCCCGCGCGATGGGGTACGCGACCGAGGAGGCGTTCGAGGCGGCGCTCTCCGCCCACCGGGAGCGGGTGGCGCGGCTGTTCGAGGGGCTCCTCGGGGCCGGCACCGGCGCGGTCCCGCTCGACCCCGAGCTCTCGCTCCTCGCCGATCCCGAGGTCCAGCGCGAGCGCCGCGTGGAGCTCGCGGCCCGGCGCGGGCTCGTCGACCCGGACCGGGTGCTCGCCGCGATCGACGCGATGGCCCGCCGGCGCACGCCCTTCTCGCCGCTCGGCGATCCCGCCGCGGCGGTCGCGCTCCTCTCCGACGCGCTCGGCACGCCCGATCCCGACCAGGCGCTCTCGCACCTCGCCGACTTCGCCGCGGCGCTGTCGAACCCGGAGCCGTACTTCCGGATGCTGGCGGAGCACCGGCGGGTGGCGCGGCTGCTCCTGTCGCTGTTCGGCACGTCCGACTTCCTCTCGAAGCGCTTCCTCCGCCACCCCGAGCTCATCGACATGCTGCTGCGGGAGGACCAGGTCCTGCTCGAGAAGGACCGGGACGCCTTCCGCCGCGAGCTCGGGGAGCGGCTCGCGCACCTCGACCCGGCGCTCGCGCCGGACGACCTCCTCGAGCGGCAGCTCGGAGAGCTGCGGCGGTACAAGAACGAGGAGGTCCTGCGGATCGCGATCCACGACATCGCCGGGACGATCGACCTCGCGAGCGTCGCGGGCCAGCTCACCGACCTCGCGGAGGCGTCGCTCGAGCGCTGCCTCGCGCTCGCCGAGGCGGACGCGGTCGCGAGGAACCTCGCGCCGCCCGGGCGGCTGTGCGTCATCGGGATGGGGAAGCTCGGCGGGCGCGAGCTCGGCTACCACTCCGACCTCGACCTCATCTTCCTCTACCCGGGCTCCGGCGCGACCCCCGGCCACGAGCGGTACCCGCGGCTCGCGCAGCGCCTGATGTCGTTCCTCCAGATGCCGCTCCGCGAGGGCCGGCTGTACCAGATCGACACGCGGCTGCGGCCCTCCGGGAACCAGGGCGCGCTCGTGATCGGCGCCGAGGCCTTCACCCGCTACCACACCGGCGAGGCGCCGGGCGCGCCCGCGCGCGAGGGCGCCGTGAGGAGCCAGCTCTGGGAACGCCAGGCCCTCCTGCGCGCCCGGCCCGTCGCGGGGGATCCCTCCATCTTCGCGGAGATCCAGGAGCGCGTCCTCCTGCCGGTCGTCTACGGACACCGCGAGGACCCCGCGGCGCTCGCGGCGGAGATCCGGCGCATGCGCGAGCGGATGGAGACGGAGGTCGGGAGGGAGGCGGCGCGCGGGAAGAACCCGAAGACCGGCCACGGCGGGCTCGTCGACGTGGAGTTCGCGGCGCAGTTCCTCCAGCTGGCGCACGGCCACGATCACCCCTCCGTCCGGACCGGCTCGACGCCGGTCGCGCTCCGCAGGCTCCGCCACGCCGGGCTCCTGCGCGAGCAGGACTTCGAGGCGCTCGCCGAGGGGTACGACTTCCTCCGCCGGGTCGAGCTCCGGCTCCGGATCGTGCACGACTTCGCGATCGACCACCTCCCGGAGGAGGGGCCGGCGCTGCGGCAGCTCGCGCGCCGGCTCGGCTACGCAGGGCCCGATCCGGGCGCGCGCTTCCTCGGCGAGTACGCGCGGGTGACGGCGGCGGTCCGGCGGGCGTTCGACGCCGTGGTCTCGTGACGGGCCGCCGCGGCTCCCCGGCGCGGGGCAGGGCCGCGCGCCGCCCCGGGGCTACAATCCCCCCGTGAACGGCGAGGACGCGCTCGACGCGCTGCGCGCGCAGACCCGGCCCTTCGAGGACGCCGAGACGGCGCTCGTCCGGGCGATCGTCTCGTCGCCGGCGTTCCTGTCCGACGCCGACGAGGCGGCGCTCCGGTACGCGCTGAACCTCGCCCGCACCACGCGGGTCCGGGCGCCGGACGGCACCGACGTGGACCTCGGCGACTTCCTCGCGCCGTACCGGGACGAGCTGCTCGTGCCCGCCGCGACGCTCGCGGCGCCTCGCGGCTTCGCCCCCGCGGACGCAGCGCGGCTCGTGCCCCAGGTGGTGACGCACGCGCGCGCGTGGCGCGCCCGCGTCCTCGCCCAGCTCGCGGGGAAGCTCCCCGCGAGCGCGCTCGACCGCGAGGTCTGCGAGAAGGCGCTCGTGCTCGTCTGCGGCGGCGGCGGCGGCGTCGGGTGGTCCTACCTCGGCGCGTTCGCCCTCCTCGAGCAGTACGCGCTCGTGCCGCGCCTGCTCGCCGGCACGAGCATGGGGGCGGTGCTGCTCCTGTTCCGGGCGCGGCGCCTGCGCTGGCACGCCGACGACGTCGCGGACGCGATGCGCGGCCTCTCCTTCCGCACCCTGTTCCGGTTCCTGCACGGCGAGTCCCGCTACGGGCTCCCCGCCGCCATGCGGCTCTACCTCCGCGCCGGGATCGGCGAGTTCCTGAAGGGCCCCGACGGGCACCCGCTCACGCTCGGCCAGCTCGCGATCCCGCTCGTCGTGGCGGTCACCGGGATCCGCAACGGCGCCCTGCCGCGCGATCCGAGCTACTACGAGCACCTCCTCGACCTCGGCGGCGCCGAGCCGCGCGCGAACGTCCTGTCGCGCATCGTCTCCGACGTGTTCCAGGCGATCGGGGAGCTCATCGTCCAGCGAGATCGGTTCGCGCGGATCTACCTCGGCGCCGACGACGAGACGCGCGCGTTCGACGCCATCGACGCGGTGGGCTTCTCGTCCGCGCTCCCGGGGGTCATCCACTACGACGTGGTGCGGGACGACGAGCGGATGCACCGCCTGCTGCGGGAGCTGCTCGAGCGCCACGACGTCTTCCGCCTGGTCGACGGGGGGCTCGTCGACAACCTCCCGGCGCGGGCCGCGTGGGGCGCGGTGCAGCGAGGCGCGCTCGGGACGCGAAACGCGTTCGTCCTCGCGCTCGAGGGGTTCGGCCCCAAGCTGACCCAGCCCCTCTGGTTCGGGCTCGAGCAGCTCGCCGCCCAGAACGTCGCCCGGAACCGGCCGTTCATCCACCTGAACAAGTCCTTCCAGCGGGTGCTCTCGCCGCTCGAGGTCGTGCCCGACGACGCCGCGCTGCAGCGGGCCATCCAGGCGGGCAAGGCGGAGCTCCACCCGGAGATGCCGTTCGTCGCGCGGATGTGCCGGCCGTTCCCGGCGCTCGCCTGACCCTGTCCCCGCCGGTCCGCCCTCCGCTCGCCGCGCTGGCGCGACCCGTCACGGAAGAAACCGCGCCGTCCGCCCGTTGTGATGCGAAGCGGCAAATTCATTGACCTATCGCGTCCCGTTCGGCTAGATTCCCCCCGCTTCGTCGCGCAATTCTGAAATTCCCAAGAAAAAGCGCGAAGTTGGACTCCAGGCCGGGTCCGGACCGCGTTGGCTACAGGGCCGCGGACGAGGAGTTGGCAAGATGAGGACCCGTTTCGTCGACATCGACGACCGCATGGAAGATCTCGCGGACCGGATGCGTGCCGATCCGGAGCTCGGCGAGGAATTCCTGTCGCGGTACGAGCTGTCGTGGCTCTACCACGAGAACGCGCTCGAGGGCGTCGTCTACACCGGGCAGGAGCTCGCGACCGCGCTCGCGAACGCCCCGCTCGCCGACGTGAACTTCGTCGGCGCCCTGCGCGAGATCCGCAACCACAAGATCGCGATCGACCTCGTCCGGGAAGAGGCGAAGGTCAAGAAGCTGCGCGTGAACCTCACGCTCGTGAAGAAGCTCTACGAGACGCTCGGCGCCGGCTCCGAGGGGCGCAGCCTGGCCGAGTTCCGCAAGGACATGCCGCTCCACCGGGCGTACTTCCACGAGATCGCGCAGCCCGCGCGGATCCCGGTGCTCCTGCAGAAGGTGCTCGACACCTGCGACTCCGCGGACTTCCGGAACGCCCACCCGATCCAGCGGGCGGCGAAGCTCCACCACGGCTTCATGCAGGTCTTCCCGTTCACCGACAACTCGGGGCGCGTCGCCCGGCTCCTCGGGAACCTCGTCCTGCTCCAGGAGGGGTACCGGCTGCCGTGCATCATCCACGCGACCGACCGGCAGCGGTACTACGAGTCGCTGCGGCTCCCCGAGGCGACGCTCCGCGACCTCTCGGTCGAGGCGCTCGAGAACGCGTTGAACCAGGGTGAGAAGTTCTTCCGCGAGACCGCTTCGAGGTCGCGGAAGGCCGCGCGCTGACCATCCCCGAGCGGGGCTGGGGTGGCGCCCCATCCGTCACGCCGAGGTGCCGGATCGGACGCCCCGCATGTGACCCGCCCCGTCCTGGGGTCGGGCAAGCGCCTGTAAGCTTTTGGCAATCCACGGGGGCCGCGACGCCAGCGCGCAAGCATGGCTACCGGGACGGCCGCTATTGTATAGGTCTGCCCCCCATGCTGCTCGGAGCGCACGAAGGCATCGCCGGTGGGGTCTCCAGGGCATTCGCCCGCGCGGAGGCCGACGGCGCGGACTGCCTGCAGATCTTCACGCGGAACTCCCGCAGCTGGGAGGCGAAGCCGCTCGAGGAGCTCGAGATCGCCACGTTCCGGAGCGAGGCCCGGCGCACCGGCAAGCCCGTGGCCGCCCACTCGTCCTACCTCATCAACTGCGCGTCGGCCGACCGGGACATCCGGAAGAAGAGCTGGCGAGCGCTCGCGGACGAGCTCGACCGCTGCGAGCGGCTCGGGATCGCCGCCCTCATCTTCCATCCGGGAAGCCACGAGGACGAGGAGGAGGGGATCCGGCTCGTGGGGGAGGCAGTGACGCGCGCGCTCGCGCAGGTACCCGGGAAGTCGCGGCTCCTCGTCGAGACGACCGCCGGCCAGGGCGCCAGCCTCGGGTGGCGGTTCGAGCAGCTCCAGGCGATCCGGGAGGCCGTCGCCGGTGCCCCCCGGCGGCGCGTCGGGTTCTGCGTCGACACCTGCCACGTCCACTCGGCCGGGTACGACCTCGAGACCGAGGCGGGCTACGCCCGGACCGTGGAGGAGCTCGACCGGACGGTCGGCCTCTCGAACGTCCGCGCGTTCCACCTCAACGACTCGAAGAAGCCGAGGGGCTGCCGGGTCGACCGCCACGAGCACATCGGGGAAGGGACGCTCGGGCTCGAGCCGTTCCGCCGCCTCGTCAACGACGCCCGCTTCGCGGAGAAGCCGGGCTTCGTCGAGACCGAATCGCGCTGGAAGGAGAACATCGAGGTCCTCCGCGGCCTCGTCCGCCGATGAAGTCCACCCCCGTCCGCCAGCCCGAGGAGCCCCCGAAGTCACGCTCGCGCCGGCTCGTGCGCGCCGCGCGCATGGCGCTCTACCCGCGCTCGAGCGAGGGCGTCCGCGCCAAGCTCGACCGGCTCGTCCACTACGCGCGCTCCCACGAGAAGGCGCTCATCCTCACCCACGACAACCCGGACCCCGACTCCATCGCGGCCGGGGTGGCGCTCGCGTACCTGCTCGGCAAGCTCGCCGGGGTCGAGGCCATCGTCGCCTACGGCGGCATCGTGGGGCGGTCCGAGAACCGCGCGCTCGTGAAGGTGCTGAAGCTGCCGGTCGTGCCGGTGTCGCGGGTCGAGTTCGACGACTACGACCTCATCTGCATGGTCGACACCCAGCCCGAGCAGGGGAACCACTCGCTCCCCGCGCGCCACTTCCCGGACGTGGTCATCGACCACCACCCGGAGCGGCCGGACTCCCACCTCGCGCCCATCGCCGACGTGGGCGGGCCGATCGGCGCGACCTCGACGCTCGTCGCCGAGTACTTCAGGGCGGCCGGGCTCAAGGTCCCGACCGACGTCGCGACCGCGCTGTTCTACGGGATCAAGGCGGACACCCGCGACCTCGGGCGCCAGACGACGAAGCAGGACGTCGAGGCCTACCTCTGGCTCTTCCCGATGACGGACAAGGACGCCCTCGGCGAGATCGAGCACCCGAAGCTCCCCGACGACTACTTCGTCCTGTACCACACGGCGATCGAGCGGGCGCAGGTGTTCGAGGACGTCGTCGTCTGCGACCTCGGCGAGATCTACGCGCCGGACATGGTCGCGGAGGTGGCGGAGCGGTTCATGTACCTCGAGGGGATGCGCTGGTCCCTCGCGTACGCCGAGTACGACGACGCCGTCTTCTACTCGGTGCGGACGAGCGACCGCCGCATGAACGCGGGGCGGCTCATCCGCGAGGTCATCGAGGCGAAGGGCGGGTCCGCCGGCGGCCACGGCACCATGGCGGGCGCGCGCCTCCCGGTGAAGGGGCTCTCCGGCGCGGCGCGGAAGCGCCTGCGCGACGACGTGGTGCGCGACTTCCTCGACGCGTTCGGCGTGAAGGCGCGGCGCCCTCGCAGGCTCGTCTGACGGGCGCGCGGCGAGGCGGTGATCTACCTCGACCACAACGCGATCACGCCGGTCCGCCCCGAGGCGCGGGCGGCGGTGCTCGACGCGCTCGACCGCTTCGGGAACCCGTCCTCCGTCCACCGCGCGGGGCGTGACGCGCGCGACCTGCTCGACCTCGCGCGCGACCGGGTCGCGGAGGCGCTCGGCGCGCGCCCGCCGGAGCTCGTGTTCACCTCCGGGGCGACCGAGGGCGCCTCGCTCGCGATCCGCGGCGTGCTCGGCGCGGCGCCCGCCGGCCGGCGGCGCCTCGTCGTCACCGCGGTCGAGCACCCGTGCGTGCTCGGCGTCGCGCGCCAGCTCGAGGCGGCGGGGACGCCCGTCACGGTCGTGCCGGTGGACGGGCGCGGCGAGCTCGACGCGGCGGCGTTCCGGGCGGCGCTCGGCCCCGACGTCGCGCTCGCGTGCGCGATGCGCGCGAACAACGAGACCGGCGTGCTCCTGCCCGTCCCGGAGCTCGCCGCCGCCGCGCGCGAGGCGGGCGTCCCGCTCCTGTGCGACGCGGTCCAGGCGGTCGGGAAGATCGAGGTGGACGTCCGGACCCTCGGCGCGGACCTCGTCCTCGCGACCGGGCAGAAGCTCGGGGGCCCGCGCGGCGCCGGGATCCTCCGGATCGCGCCGGGCCTGCGCCTCGCGCCCCTGTTCGGGGGCGAGCAGGAGCGCGGCCGCCGCGCCGGGACCGAGAACCTCCCCGGCGTCGCGGGGCTCGGCGCCGCCGTCCGCGCCGCCATCGCGGGGCGCGAGGAGGAGGCGACCCGGATCGGCGCCCTCCGCGACCGGCTCGAGGCCGGGCTCCTCGCCGCGGTGCCGCGCGCGCGCGTGAACGGCGCGGGGGCGCCGCGGCTCCCGGGGACCTCGTCGATCGTGTTCGAGGGCTGCGACGCCGAGACGCTCCTCGTCTCCTGGATCTCGAGGGGCTGTGCGCCAGCGCGGGCTCGGCCTGCCACTCCGGCTCCACCCGGCCCTCCGGCGTCCTCCTCGCGATGGGGCTCTCCGGCGCCGACGCGCGCTCGACGATCCGGTTCTCGCTCGGGTGGACCTCGACCGCCGCGGAGGTCGACGCCGCGCTCGCCCTGGTCCCGCCGCTGGTCGCGCGGGTCCGCGACGCCGTCCACGGCTGACCTGCCTCGCTCGCGGTCCTCCCCGCGCGCGAGCGCGGTCGCTCAGCGCGCGCCGAACAGGCCGCGCACGACCGCGGCGATCGCGAGGGGCGTGCCGATCGCGGGGTCGTACCGCGTCGCCACCTCGGCGGCGAACGCGGCGGCGGACGGGTAGCGGTCGGCGGGATCGGGCGCCAGGCAGCGGAGCACCGTCGCGTCGATCTCGAACGGGAGCTCGGCGCGGAGCTCCGAGGGCGCGCGCAGCTTCCCGCGCAGGATCCGCTGCGCGACCTCGTTCACGTCCTTCCCGGGGAACGCGGGCGCGTTGGTGAGCAGCTCGAAGAACACGGCGCCGAGCGCGAAGAGGTCGGTCCGGGGCGTGGGCGGCTCGCCCCGGAGCTGCTCGGGCGCGAGGTAGTGGATCTTCCCGACGACCCCGGCCGCGGGACCGGAGACCGCGCCCGGCGTGAGCGCGACCCCGAAGTCGCCCAGCTTGATCTCGCCGAGCCTCGAGATGAAGACGTTCGAGGGGGAGACGTCGCAGTGGACGATGCCGAGGGGCCGTCCTCCCTCGTCGACGCCCGAGTGCGCGTGGGCGAGCGCCTCCGCGACCGCGTGCGCGACGTAGCCGCCGAAGTCCGCCGGCAGGAGGATCGCGCGCGCGGCGCACTGGGCCAGGATCTGGCGCAGGTTCTTCCCGTCCACGTAGTCCATCACGATGAACGGCGTGCTGCCGGCGAACCCCGTCTCGACGACCTCGACGATCCCGGGGTGACGCAGGCGCCGCGTGATCTCGGCCTCCTGCTCGAACAGGCGCAGGAACCCGGCGTCGCGGGCGAGCTCGGGCAGGAGCCGCTTCACCGCCACGCTCTGACCGGCGCGCGGGCCGCTCAGGGCGACGGCCCGGTACACCTCGGCCATGCCACCCTTCCCGATCAGCGCCTCGATCCGGTAGCCCTCGAGCGTGCCCGTCACGGCGTGCTTCCTCCCGGAGGCGTCACATCCTGGTCCGGACGAGCGCGCGGTACCCGGGCTGCTGGCGGACCGACTCGAGGTCGGGGTCGCCGTCGATCCCCTCGGCGGTCGCGTACCCGTTCAGCGCGGCGATCTGCAGGTAGCGGAGCGCCAGCTCCTTCTGCCCGTCGAGCGCGTAGACGCACGCCATGTTGTAGTACGCGTCCCCGAAGTCCGGATCGACGCCGAGCGCCTTCTTGTACCACTCGAGCGCGCGCGGGAGGTCGTTCCGCATCCGGTAGGTGACGCCGACGCCGTTGTAGGCCTCCGGGATCGCGCCGTCGACGTCGATCGCCTCGAGGAAGCGCCGCCGCGCCGCCTCGAAGTTCCCCTCGTTCATCCACGCCGCGCCGTCGCGGAGCAGCTCGCGCGCCTGCGCGCGAGCCGCGGAGGCCGTCGCCTTCGGGCGACCCGGCGGCGGGGCCGCGGCGGGAGCCTGCGCCGCGGGCGGCGCCGCCGCGGCGCTCCCCTCTCCCGGCCTCGCCACCCTCACGAACGCGACGCCGCCGTTCTTGCCGAGCGGCGCCTTGCACCCCTTCGTCGCGACGTGCACCGCGCCGGAGAGCCGCGCGCCCGACGCGAGGAGGACGGCGCTCGACCACTCCTCCCTCGCGCGACAGCCCTTGCCGGCGAGGCAGACCCGGACCTGCCCGGCGAGCGAGTCGTCGAGCAGCGTCGCGCGGATCACCTCGTCGCCCTCGCGGAACGTGCAGAGGTCCGAGGCCGCCACGATGACGCCGCGGAACGCCGCGCCGCGCCCGGTGACGAGGACGCGCCCGAGCGGCGACTCGTACTCGCCTTCCACGAGCGGGGCCTCCGCGCGGGCGATCGCTCCCCCTGCGAGGAAGACGAGAGCGAGCACCGGGAGGACGCGCATGCCGGCGATTGTAACCCTCACAGGCCGCCGGGTTCGCTTGACACGCCCGGTCTGGAGTCCTAGGATCAAACCAGTAAAAGACCGCGTGATTTCGCGGCCTTGCGCTCTTTGACCGCACCGCTGCCTGCCCCCTGCCGGGTTCGTGTTTGGGCTTCGCGTCGTTTGGGCCGACTTTTCGCCCAAGAGGAGCGCCCGCCCACGTCCATGTGCAAGCTCCCATGCATCGAGGGAGAAGCCTACGGACGCTGGTGTACCGGGTGCCCCACCTGTAGAAATACAGGTCCAATCAACCGGGCCACACGGCTCACGCGGGGGGCTTTTTCTTTGAGCGAGGCGAAGCGCGCCCTGCGATCCGAGCTGATCGCGGCGCGCGCGCGGATGACGCCCGACGAGCGTTCGGCGAAGTCGCGCGCCGTCGCGGACCGCCTGGACGAGGTGCCCGCGTTCCGGGAGGCGATCGTCGTCGCCGTGTACGCGCCGCTCGGGACCGAGGTGGACTCCTCCGAGATCGCGCGGCGCGCCCTCGCCCGCGGGGCGCGGGTCGCGTTCCCGCGCTCGGTCCCCGGCCAGCGGCGGCTCGTGTTCGCCCGCGCGGAGCCGCGGGAGCTGGTGCGCGGCCCCCTCGGCGCGTTCGAGCCGCCCCCCGCCGCGCAGGAGCTCCCGCCCGGCGAGATCGACTGCGTGATCCTCCCCGGGGTCGCGTTCTCCCTCGACGGCCTCCGCCTCGGCCGTGGCGGCGGGTACTACGACGCGACGTTGCGGGAGATGCCCCGCGCCACCCGCATCGGCGTCGGGTTCGACGTGCAGCTCGTCCCGGAGCTGCCGCGCGAGCCGCACGACGCGACCCTCGACGCGCTCGTCACCGACGCGCGCGTCCTCCTCTTCACGCGGGAGCCCCCGTCACGGGGCCCCGGATCGAGCTCGCCTTGAAGGTCCTGTTCCTCGGAGACGTGTTCGGAAAGCCCGGCCGCCAGGCCGTGCAGCGGCTCGTCCCCAAGCTCGTCGTCCGCGATCGCGTCGACCTCGTCGTGGCGAACGCCGAGAACTCGGCGTCCGGGATCGGCGTCACTCCCGACGCCGCCGACGAGCTGCTGGCGGCGGAGGTGAACCTGCTCACGAGCGGGAACCACATCTGGGCGAAGCGCGAGATCGTCCCGTACCTCGACAGGCCGGGCGCGCGCCTGATCCGCCCCGCGAACTACCCCCCGGGCACCCCGGGGCGCGGCCGCGCGATCGTCTCGACCCCGGACGGGCGCCGGCTCGGGGTCGTGAACCTGGAGGGCCGCGTGTTCATGCGCTCGCTGGAGGACCCGTTCCGCACCGCGCTCGCCGAGGTGGAGGCGCTCAAGGCGGAGGGCGTGAAGGTCATCCTCGTCGACATGCACTGCGAGGCGACGAGCGAGAAGAACGCGATGGGCTGGTTCCTCGACGGCAAGGTCTCCGCGGTGCTCGGCACCCACACCCACGTGCAGACCGCGGACGCGCGCCTGCTCACGAACGGCACCGCGTTCATCACCGACGTGGGGATGTGCGGGCCGTGGGACTCCATCATCGGCGTGAAGAAGGAGCTCGTGATCGAGCGCTTCCTCTCGGCGCGCCCGGTGTCGTTCGAGCCCGCGAAGCGGGACGTCTGGCTGCAGGGCGCCCTCGTGGACGTCGACGACGCGACGGGACGGGCGCGCTCAATCTCGCGGGTGCAGGAGAAGCTCGAGGAGACCTAGCCGCTCCCCCCGCGCCATGACGACCGGTCGCGACAGCCCTCCGGCCCCGGCCGCGCCGGCGCGGCTGTTCGAGGCGGTGGTGGCGCCGCTCCAGGCGTTCTTCCGGCTCGAGGCCGCGAGCGGCCTCCTGCTCCTCGCCTGCGCGATCGCGGCCCTCGCCTGGGCGAACCTGTCCCCCGGCAGCTACCAGGCGGTGTTCGCCACCCGCATCGGGCTCTCGCTCGGCGGGGCCGAGGTCCGGTTCACGCTGCACTCGCTCGTGAACGACGGGCTCATGGCGCTCTTCTTCGCCCTCGTCGGGATGGAGATCAAGCGCGAGCTCGTCCACGGCGAGCTGCGCACCGCGCGCCAGGCGCTCCTGCCCGCGATCGCCGCCGTCGGCGGGATGGTCGTCCCCGCGGGGATCTTCCTCGCCTTCAACGCCGGCGGACCCGGCGCCGCCGGCTGGGGCATCCCGATGGCGACGGACATCGCGTTCTGCATCGGGGTCCTGACGCTGCTCGGGTCCCGGGTCCCGCGCGCGCTCGTGGTGTTCGTGACCGCGCTCGCCATCTTCGACGACATCGGCGGCATCCTCGTGATCGCGCTCGTCTACGGGAGCGGCGTCGAGCCCGGCTGGCTGCTCGCGTCGGCCCTCGTCACGGCGGGGCTCCTCGGGCTCGGCCGCGCGCACGTGACGAGAGGCGTCGCCTGGATCGCGGGCGGCGCGCTCCTCTGGTACGCGCTGCACCACGCCGGCGTCCACGCGACGATCGCGGGCGTGATCCTCGGGCTCGCCGTCCCGGCGCGCGCGCGGCGGCCGCTCCGGGAGGTCATCCGGGAGCTGTCGCTCCACGTGAACGAGCTCGCGGGAGCCGCTTCGGACGAGGAGCGCGACGTGGGTGCGGTGCACGGGATCGAGGACCGGCTCGAGGAGCTGGAGGCGCCGCTGACGCGGTTCGTCCACGCCCTCCACCCCTGGATCGCGTTCGGGATCATGCCGCTGTTCGCGCTCGCCAACTCCGGGGTCGCCCTCTCGTCGCTCGAGGCGTCGCAGCTCACGGGACCGGTCGCGCTCGGGACGGGGGTCGCGCTCGTCGCCGGGAAGCTCGCCGGCATCTTCGCGTTCACGATGGTGGCGGTCCGGCTGGGGCTCGCGGGCATCCCCGGGGGCGCGTCCCCCGCGAAGCTGCTCGGGGTCGCCGCGGTCGGCGGGATCGGCTTCACGGTCGCGCTGTTCATCGCGGGACTCGCCTACGCGAACGAGCCCCGCCTCCTCGACGAGGCCAAGGTCGGGATCCTGGCAGGCTCGCTCGCGTGCGGGGATCCTGGGCGCGCTCGTGCTGCGCGCGACGGCGCGGATCAGCCCTCCAGGACCAGCAGCGCGTGGTTCCGCTTCCCCTTCTGCAGCATGACGTAGGCGCCGTGCAGGACGTCGGCCCCGCCGAGCGTCCGCTCCGGCGCGGAGATCGGCTCGCCGTTCAGGAGGAAGCCCTTCCCCTGGATGCCGCGGCGGGCGTCGCCCTTCGAGGTGGCGAGCCCGGCCCGCACGAGCGCGTCGAGCACCGAGAGCCCCTCGACCTCCGTCCGCGGGACCCGCGCGACGGGCAGCTCCTGCGAGAGCACGCGCAGCACGTCCGGGCCGGCGCCGCGCAGGTCCATGCCGCCGAAGAGCAGGCGGCTCGCCTCGACGACGCTCCGCGCGACGTCGGCGCCGTGGACGCGCCCGGTCATCTCGGTCGCGAGCCTGCGCTGCGCGGGGCGCTTGCCCGGCTCGCGCGCCTGCTCCGCCATCAGCGCGGCGATCTCCTCGACGGTGAAGAAGGTGAAGAACTTGAGGAGCCGCTCGACGTCCCGGTCGTCGGCGTTGAGCCAGAACTGGAAGAACTTGTACGGGGAGGTCTTGGCGGGATCGAGCCACACCGCGCCCCCCTCCGTCTTGCCGAACTTCACGCCCGACGCGGTGGTGAGGAGCGGGAAGGTGAGGCCGTGCACGCTCGCCCCCTCCTTGCGCGAGATGAGCTCGGTGCCGGCGGTGATGTTGCCCCACTGGTCGGAGCCGCCCATCTGCAGCTCGCAGCGCTCGGTCTTCCACAGGTGCCAGAAGTCGAGCGCCTGCACGAGCATGTACGTGAACTCGGTGTAGGAGATGCCGGCCTCCATGCGCCCCTTCACCGAGTCCTTCGCGAGCATGTAGTTGACGGTGAAGTGCTTGCCGATGTCCCGCAGGAACTCCATGAGCCCGAGGGGCCTGAGCCAGTCCGCGTTGTTCCTCACCCGCGCGGCGTTCGTCCCCTCGAACGACACGAACCGCTCGAGCTGCGCGCGCAGCGCGGCGACGTTGCGGTCGATCTCCTCGATCGAGAGCACCGGCCGCTCGGTGCGCTTCCCGGACGGATCCCCCACCATCCCGGTCCCGCCGCCGACGACGATGATGGGCGTCCCCCCGCAGCGCTGCAGCCACGCGAGCGACATCACCGCGAGGAGGTGGCCGACGTGGAGCGAGTCCGCGGTCGGGTCGAACCCGACGTACCCGGTGAGCGGGCCCTGGGCGAGCCGGTCCTTCAGGCCGGGGGTCTGGTCGTGGATGAGGCCGCGCGGGGTGAGCTCTTCGAGAAGCGTCATCATGGGGGGCGTACCTTAGCGCATCAGCGGCGGGCCTTCACCGGTCCGTCCGACGTCTGCCGGAACCCCGTCCCGACGACGTACACCTCGTACGACGAGTCCCGCGTCGCCATCGGCCGCACGACGTGGACGCCCTGGAACGAGCCGGCGAGCTCCTTCTTCAGCGCCGGGAACTCGCCTCCCATGAACACCTTCGCGACGAAGCCGCCACCGCGCTCGAGCGTGTCGCCCGCGATGTGCAGCGCCATCCGGACGAGCTCCAGCGACCGCTGCTCGTCGGTGATCTTGATCCCGATGGTCTTCGGGGCCATGTCGCTCGCGACCAGGCGGAAGCGCCCGGGGTGGAGCGCGCGGATGCGATCGATCGCGTCCGGCGCGAGCAGGTCGACGACCGCGGTGCGCACCCACGGCTTCCCGAGGTTCCGGATGGGCTCGAGGTCCACGCCCACGGCGACCCCGGTCTCGCCCACCGCGTCCGCGAAGATCTGGAGGAACCCGCCGGGGGCGGCCCCGAGATCCAGGACCGCGTCACCCTTCCCGAGCAGCCGGTGGCGCTTCAGGATCTCGTCGATCTTGAACGCCGAGCGGGCGCGCAGCCCTTCCTTCTTCGCCTTCCGGTAGTAGAAGTCCTTCGGGTCGTAGGGCTTCGCCATGCCCTGCGGTATCCTTCGGCACCCGATGGGCGTCAAGCCGACATGACGCGTTCGAAGATCCTGGCCCTCTGCGCCCCCGTCGCCGCCGCGGGGCTCGCCCTCACGGTTCACGCCACCTTTCGCGTGAACGGGGAGACGCGCGAGCTCGCCGAGGTGCGCGCCGAGAGCGAGGCCGCCGGCGCCTCCTTCGTCGCGACGCTCCACGGAGATCACGCGGAGCGGCAGCGGCTCCTGTTCGAGCGGCGGCGGACGCTCGCGATGAAGCTCGCGTCCGCGCGCCGGGATCGCCTGCTCGGCCTCCTGCTCACCGCGGGGGCGGGTCTCGCCGGCGCTGCGCTCTCGGTCATGGGGAAGATCGCCTCCGAGGTCGAGGAGGACCGGCGGCACGTCTCATCCTGACCGGTTTCCCCGACCGGATCGGTCCGTGAAAAAACGCCCCGTGAATTCAGGAGGAGCGCCTTTCCTCGACCGGAAGAGTCCGAATTTAGTGAGGAAAATCGGTGGCGTGGGGTTGACTTCGGACGGTGCGTCGTGGGATACGGCGGCTCCGTTTACGTCAACGCCCTCGCGGCGCGAAGAGAGGAAGACATCGATGGCCCTGAAGATCACCGAGGAATGCATCAACTGCGGCGCCTGTGAGCCGGAGTGCCCCAACACCGCGATCACGCAGGGCGACGACATCTACCTGATCGACAACGCGAAGTGCACGGAGTGCAAGGGCGCGCACGACGCTCCCGCGTGCGCCGCCGTGTGCCCGGTCGACTGCTGCGTCGCCGCGTAGCGGTCGCGCGCGTCGGACGTCAGATTCACACGAACGCCCCGCCCGTGGCTCCACGGCCGGGGCGTCCGTCGTCGTATGCTGGAGCCGGTTCCGCAAATCGATAGGAGAGCGGCATGGCCACCGTCATCACCGAGGAATGCATCAACTGCGGCGCGTGCGAGCCCGAGTGCCCGAACGGCGCGATCAGCCAGGGCGACGACATCTACATCATCAACGCTGACCTCTGCACCGAGTGCGTCGGCTTCCACGCGGAGGAGGCCTGCGCCGCGGTGTGCCCGGTGGACTGCTGCGTCCCGGATCCGGCCCGCACCGAGACCGAGGAGCAGAACTACGCGAAGCTCGCGACCATCCACGCGGACAAGCAGTTCCCCGCGCTGGCCGAGCTCCCGGCGAGCCTCTCGCGCTTCCGCAAGTAGCTCGCGGTCGCCGAGGTCCGTGACGCCCCGTGTGCCCCAGAGGCGCGCGGGGCGTCGTCGTTCTATGGTTCGACGATGGAACAGCTCCCTGGCGGACGGCTGGTCGCGCGCCTGCTGCGCAACGAAGGCGTCTCGACGGTCTTCACCCTCTCCGGACTGCACGTCGCGCCGATCTACGCCGGCTGCGTGGACGAGGGCGTCCGCCTCGTCGACACGCGCCACGAGCAGGCGGCGGCGCACGCGGCGGACGCCTGGGCCCGGCTGACGCGCGGGGTGGGCGTGGCGATCGTCACGGCCGGGCCGGGCGTGACGGACGCGGTGACCGGGGTCGCGAACGCGTGGGCGGCGCAGAGCCCGCTCGTGCTCCTCGGGGGCGCGGCGCCGACGTTCAACCAGGGCCGCGGCTCGCTCCAGGAGATGGCGCAGGTGCCGCTGTTCCAGGGGATCACGAAGTGGGCGGATCGGGTCCCCTCCGCCGACCTCATCCCGAGCTTCCTCGCGAAGGCGTTCCGCGTCGCGCGCGCGGGCCGGCCCGGGCCGGTGTTCCTCGAGCTGCCCTGGGACGTCCTCTCGAACGGCGCCGACGAGGCGCTCGCGAGCGCCCAGGTGCTCTACCGCACCGACGCCCGCTCTCCCGGCGATCCGGCGAAGCTCGACGAGGCGCTCGCGCTCCTGTCGCGCGCGGAGCGGCCGGTGGTGATGGCGGGCTCGTCCATCTGGCGCGACGACGCGGTCGGCGCGCTCGAGCGCTTCGCCTCGCGCTCGGGCATCCCGGTGTTCCTGAACGGGATGGGGCGCGGGTGCCTCCCGCGGGAGCACCCGGCCTTCTTCGACCTCGCGCGGAAGGACGCGCTCGGCGCCGCGGACGTGGTGCTCGTCGTCGGGACGCCGCTCGACTTCCGGCTCGGCTACGGCACGGAGCCGACCTTCGCCGCCGGCGCGAAGGTCGTGCAGGTGGACATCGATCCGACGGAGATTGGCCGGAACCGGCCCATCGACGTGGGCATCCTGGGGGACGCGCGGTCGGTGCTCGACGCGCTCGCCTCCGGGCTGCGCGGGACGACGCCGAAGGAGTGGCCGCTGTCCTTGCGCGAGAAGGAGGCGGTCCGCCGCGAGCGGCAGCGGGAGTTCGAGGCCAGCGACCAGCGGCCGATCCACCACTTCCGGCTGGCGCGGGCGATCGACACCGTCGCGTCGCGCGCCGGGGACGTCACCTACGTCGCGGACGGCGGGAACGTCGTCGCGGTGGCGGCGAAGGTCGTGCGCGTGCCCGGGCCGGGGCGCTGGCTCGATCCGGGCCCGCTCGGGACGCTCGGCGTCGGGGCGCCGTTCGCGATCGCGGCGAAGCTGCTCGCCCCCGACCGGCCGGTGTGCGTGATCCAGGGCGACGGCGCCTTCGGCCTCAACGGCATGGACTTCGAGACCGCCGTCCGGTTCCGGCTGCCGATGGTCGTGGTGGTCGGGAACGACGCGGCGTGGGGGCAGATCCTGATCCCGCAGCGCGCGATGTACGGCGAGGATCACGCGGTGGCGACGCGGCTCGCGCCGACCCGGTACGACCGGGTGGTCGAGGCCCTCGGCGGGAAGGGCGAGCACGTGGACGACCCGGCGCAGCTCGTGCCGGCGCTCGAGCGCGCGTTCGCCTCGGGGACCGTCTACTGCGTCGACGTCGCGATCGACCCGGAGGCGGCTGCGTCGAGCGGCGCGGCCGGGTACGCTATCTAGGTGGGGTCGGCCGCCGCGGTGGCGGTCCCAGAGGGAGGGAGCATGCCGGCTGCTGGGCTCAGGCTCGACCGGGCGAAGGCCGCGGTCCTCGTCGTGGACATCCAGTCGCGGCTCACGCCGTCGATGCCGCCGGAGACGCTCGCGCGCGTCGTGAAGTACACGCGCGCCCTCGTCGGTGCCGCGCGCGAGCTCGGGATGCCGGTGCTCGCGACGGAGCAGTATCCGAAGGGCCTCGGGCCGCTCATCCCGGAGGTGCGGGAGGTGCTCCCGTCGCCGCCGCTCGAGAAGATCCACTTCTCGTGCGGGGCGGACCCCGCGTTCGCCGCCGCGCTCGAGCGGACGGGCCGCCGGCAGATCGTGGTGTGCGGGATGGAGACGCACGTCTGCGTCTTCCAGACGGTGCGCGACCTCGTCGCGATGGGGTACGAGGTGCACCTCTGCTCGGACGCGGTGTCGAGCCGCCTCGAGGTGCACCGAACGAGCGGCATCGACCTCTGCCGCCAGGCCGGCGCGGTGATCACGAACGCGGAGACGGTGATCTTCGATCTCCTCCACCGCGCCGCCACCCCGGAGTTCAAGACCATCTCCGCCCTCGTCAAATGATCCTCCTCCACCCGACCGAGAGAAGTTCGGTGAACGGCTGGGCCCGACCGAGAGAAGTTCGCTAGAGCGCCATTCCGATGGCCCGCGAGGGCGCCGTGTGCGGTGTTCCGAGGACAGCGGAGCCCTTCAGGAGTGGTCGGGTCGAACGGCCACGACGTCGTCGGACCGCAGGCGAGCATCCGGATCATGCAGCTCGTGGCCCCGGAGACGCACTCGCCCGTTCGCCCGTCGCTTTGACGGGTCCATCCGAACGAGCCGCCGGGAACCTAACCCGCCGCCGCGCAGCGCGCGCCGTGGTGGACTCGCATCGCCCACGTCCCTGGCGGGAAGCAGGCGTCGCGCATCCCCTCCCGCCAGCACGCGAGCGCCTCGCGATACGCGCGCGCGAACTCCGTGAGGCGAAGCAGCGCCTCGATCCGCCCCCACTTGTTCCTGCACGCGACGCGCGGGTTCAGTGTCCGGCGGGGCGCGCCCGACGCCGGGCACGCGTGGGGCTTCTGCGCGAGCACGCGGTGACGCTCCGAGCGCGCCATGACCCTCGCGCCGGAGGTCTGCCGCGGCGCGATCCTCTGCGGCCCGAAGCCCTGCGCGGAGCGCCTCGATGAAGCCCTCGTCCGCTTCGAAGCCGGGAGGCGGATGGAGCTCGAGTCGTGCGGAGGCGGGCAGCGGCCCTTCGGCGCGGAAGAAGTCCTTCGGGCGCTCGGCCTCGATCGGAGCGCCGCCGATCCAGCTCGGGTCGGACCAGAGCCCCGGCCAGTCGCGCCCGCGCCGAACGAGGCCGGCCGCGACGGGGTTCGCGAGGACGTAGACCATCTTGTCGAGGACGTCGTCGGCGGTCTCGAGGCGCACGGCGCTGTAGCTGTCGGGGTCCCAGAAGGACTCCCAGCGCCCGAGCGAGCAGTTCATGGCGCGCGCGACGAGCCCGTCGAGATAGCGGTGGAAGTCGGGGAGCCTGGCCTGCGGGTCGCTCACGACCAGGTGGAAGTGGTTCGAGAGCACGCAGAACGCGTGGACCAGGATGCCGTATCGCTCGGCGGCGACCGCGAGGACGTAACGGAAGATGTCGTTCGCCGCCTTCGACGGCCGGAGGAAGAGGCGGCGCTCCGAGCAACGGCGCGTCACGAGGTAGATCGTGCCCGGCAGGATCTGGCGCGGTGCCGTCATGAGCCGGAGAACGGCAACCTGCGTGCCGGCTCGCGAGTGAGGAATCCGGCGGGGTTGCCCAATCGCGAACGTCCGCGCGGCGGACTACGGGTCCACGGAAACTTCTCTCGGTGGGGTCAACGCGGCGGACGGGGTGCGTTCAACGACGCCTCTCTCAACTTCTCTCGGTCGGGACTGGCGGGGGGGTCTTCCAGCGTTGGTGCATCCAGACCCACTCGGCGGGATGTCGGCGGATGGCCGCTTCCTGCAGCGCCACGCACGCGCCGGTGAGGCGGACGACCTCGGCCTCCCGATCGACCGGCGCGCCATCGTACGGCACCTCGACGACCTCGAGGCGATGACCGTCGCCCGGACGCGTCCCACGCCGGTGGCACGTCACCACCAGCACCGACGCTCCGAAGCGCAGCGCGAAGTCGGCCGCTGCCCGAGGCGTCGCCGCCAGCCGCCCGAAGAACGGGACGAACACGCTCTGCACCGCGGGGATGTCCTGGTCGATGAGGATCCCGAGCGTGCCGCCCTGCTTGAAGAGCTTCAGCATCGCGCGCCCGGTCGCGGCGTCGTCGCGCCAGAAGGTCTGGACCTGCCTCTCGGCGCGCGCGCGCTCCGCCAGCCCGTCGAGCCGCTGGTGCCAGCTCCGCTTCGCGATGACCGCGTTCGGCTGGACGTACCGGGAGAGCCGCGACGTGAGCTCCCAGTTCCCGATGTGCCCGAGCACGAGGATGATCCCCTTGCGGCGCGCCAGCGCCCGCTCGAGCGTCGCGAGCGCCTCCGAAGGCGCCTCGACGTAGTCGTCCATCCGCGACGCCCACCCGCGCATCGTGATCAGCTCCCCGCCGAGCCAGCCCGAGGTGAACGAGGCTGGCGCACGCGATCTCGTCGCGCTCCGCCTCGTCCATCGCCGGGAACGCGACCGCGAGGCTCGCGCGCATGTCGCGGCGCATGCGAGGAGAGAGGCTCCACCCGAGCCGACCGAGCGCGCCCCCGAGCGCGAGCCCCAGCCCGAGCGGCATCCACATCAGCAACCGGACGAATGCGACGATGACCCCGGCGCGCGCGGCCCGCCTCACGCGCGTCCAGCCCCGGGCTGCCATGCAGGGGCTACCGGTGCTCCGGCACGCGCGGCGCCAGCGGCAGCGCGACGCCGCTCGCCGGCAGCGTCGTCATGCGCTCGCGGGCGACCCGCCACGCACGCTGCACGATCCACGAGAGCGAGCGATCCTGACGGATCGCCTCCTCCTGCATCTCCCGCAGCATCTCCTCCGGAAAGTAAAGCGACTGCTTTCGCGCGTCGGACATCGTCTCTTGTACGCCCGAACCCGTGCGCGGTGAAGGGCCCCGGGGAAACTCGCCGCCCGCCCCCGATTCCGAGCGCGCGCGGTCCACCGCCGCTATGGAGAAAGAATGAACCAGAACTTCGGTGAGCTGAAGGCGCGGATCCGGAAGCTGAACGACCTGCTCACGGCCGAAGCCGGTCGCATCCTCGGCAACCTCGAGTTCGCGCAGGCGCTGAGCCACGCACATCGGCTCGTGCGCGACGGGGATCGCACCCGCGAGCCGTCGCCGGTCCTCCGCGCCGCCGTGGAGAAGGCCGAGGTCCTCGGGCGCGCCGTGCGCGCTCCCTGACGACCGTCTCCTCGGCAGCGGGTCGGTTCGCGCGCGAGGCGCCGCGACGCCGAGGCTTCAGGGCCGGGTGGGACCGCGGGGGTGGAGCGCCTCGAACGCGGCGAAGTCCAGCCGGCGGGCCTCCAGCCGTCCGGCGTCGCGGGCGCGCGCCTCGGAGCAGAAGGTGAAGAACGGGCGCCCGTCCACCGTCACGCGCCAGCGAAGCTTCTCGAGCCGCTCGATTCCCACCACGTGGGATCGGACCTTCATCTCTGAGTAGGGGTCGGCCATCGAGTCCTCGAACCCCAATCATACTCCGGTACCGGCGCTCTCGCCCGTCAGACCGCCGCCCGCGCGTCCGAGCGCGCGGGCGACGCGCACGAGGCCGGTGCGCGCGCCGTGACCCACCGATGACACGCCGCCCACATATCCTCCGGCGAACGCGGCATCGCCGCGGAAACGGGGGAGAGAGTGAAGCTGTCAGAGGAGCAGGCCCGGTCCTTCCGGAGCGAGCTCGACGCGCTCCGGCAGGAGTACGCGGCGAAGGTGGGCGCCGATGACGCGGAGCACATCCGCGCCGTGCGGAAGGTCGCGCGGATCTCGCACGTGGCCGGCCGCGTCCTCATCCAGTTCAGCCTCGAGCCCGTCAGCTGGACGGCGGGCGTGCTGGCGCTCGGCACCTACAAGGTGCTCGAGAACATGGAGATCGGGCACAACGTGCTCCACGGGCAGTACGACTTCATGCACGATCCCGAGCTCAGCTCGGCGACGTACGAGTGGGACATGGTCGGCACGTCGAAGACGTGGAAGCGGGCGCACAACGCGACGCACCACGTCTTCACGAACGTCATCGGCCGGGACCGGGACTTCGGGTACAACGCGTTCCGCTTCTCCGACGACGTGCCGTGGCGTCCCTTCCACCTGCTGCAGCCGCTCGTGAGCCCGCTGACGGGATTGGCCTTCGAGCACTCGATCGGCGCCTACGACCTCGGGATCTTCGACTGGCTCGGCCCGAAGCCGGCCGGTGACGCGGCCGCGAGGCGCCGCCCGGGGCGCGAGGTGGCCCGGGACCTGTGGGCGTTCGCCCGGAAGGCCACGCGGAAGGCGTTCGTCGAGTACGCCTTCTTCCCCGCGCTCGCGGGCCCGCTCGCCCTGAAGGTCCTCGTGGGGAACCTCGCGGCGAACGTCCTCCGCAACGGCTGGGCGTACGCCGTCATCTACTGCGGTCACCTCTCCGAGCAGACCGCGACCTACCGCGAGGAGGACCTCGCGACCGAGGACCGGGCCGGGTGGTACGTCCGCCAGGTGACGGGCAGCGGGAACTTCGAGATCGGGCGGCTCGGTCACCTCCTCAGCGGACACCTCGGCTTCCAGATCGAGCACCACCTGTTCCCGAACCTCCCGGCGTGGCGCTACCCGGAGATGGCGCCCCGCGTCCGCGACATCTGCGAGCGGCACGGCGTCCCGTACACCACCGGCTCGCTCGCGGGGCAGTTCGCGAGCGCGATGCGCCGGCTCTTCCGCCACGCGCTCCCGCCCCGGAGGGCCGTGGGCGCGAGCTCGCGCTCCCGGCCGATCGCCCGACCCTGGTCGTGGCGCGCGCAGCAGAGGACGCCGAGGTGCGCGCGCGCCGTGGCGCGCCGGGAGAGCTGCGGCTCGCTCGACCCGCGGGCGGAGCGTCGCGTTCCGGCGCTCGCCGGACCGGGAAGGTCAGAGCCTCGCCCTCCTCGGGAGCGGCGCGTTCACCGCGACGATGATCGTGTTCAGGAGCGGGCTCCCACGTCGGGCGAACGGGAACCGGCGAGGCTTCACGAGCTGCGATCGGCCGTCTGGCGCGCCGGCCTGCCGGGCCCCCGGCTCCGCGGAACGGCAGCTGAAGGAGCAGCAGCAGCGCGAGCGCCACGGGCTCGGCCGCGAGGACGTACCAGGGCCACGGCCCGAGGAGATCCAGCAGCGAACCCGCCTGCGGCTTCTCCCGCAGGTACAGGTAGTTCGTGCCGAGGAGCGCGTCGAACACGGCGACGAGCGCGGCGTAGGCGTTCAGCCACAGGAAGACGCGCCACCACGCGCCGGCGCGCGGCCGGAGCAGGCCGCTCCAGACCAGGTACAGGACCGCGGCGACGACGCCGCCGTGCGCGACGAAGAACTTCAGCGCCGGGTACGACGGGAACGGGGCGCCGACGTCGGGGGTGAGGAGCGCCATCCCGGAGCCGGCGAGGCCGAGGAAGTAGGCGATCTCGAGCGCCCACTGCCGTCGCGTGACGAGCGCGACGACCGTGACCCACAGCACGACGTCGCAGAGGTCGAGCGGCAGCCCGTGCGGCGGCCGCACCTGGCCGTCGGCGACCGCGTACGCGTACCAGGTGAGCTCGACGGCCGCGATCCCCACCGCGAGCGCGAGCCTCAGCGTGGCCGCCGCCGCGGGGCGTCGACGGGCGATCGTCGCGAGCCCGGCCGCGGCGAGCGGGACCGCGGCGAGGATCGCCAGGTGAACCGGGCCGAAGGTCGGGAACGCCACCGCGGCGCGATGATAGCGCCCCCGTGGCCGGTCCGGCGCGGCGCCGCTATGTCGACCGCATGGAACCGCGTCTCTCCCTCGGCGGCCGCTCCGGCGTACTTCGCGATCCCGACGGGCATCCGTGGGAGGTGGCCTGGAACCCGGGTTCCCGATCGGGACGGGACTCGTGCGGGCGCCGTGAGCCCGCGCCCCTACAGCGTGCCGGGGAAGGCGCCGCCGTCGAGCAGCAGGTTCTGGCCCGTGATGAAGCCGGCCTGCGCGCTGCACAGGTAGGCGCAGGCGTCGCCGAACTCCTCGATCGTCCCGAACCGCCCGGCGGGGTTCGCGTCCATCCGCGCGCGGCGCACCTCCTCGTACGTCCTCCCGGCGGAGCGGGCGTTGAACTCGAGGTTCGACCGGAGCCGATCGGTGTCGAACGGTCCCGGGAGCAGGTTGTTGATCGTGACGCCGTGCCGGACCGTCTTGCGCGCCAGCCCGGCGACGAAGCCGGTGAGCCCTGCGCGCGCGCCGTTCGAGAGCCCGAGCTCGGGGATGGGGCTCTTCACCGCGCTCGACGTGATGTTCACGATCCGGCCGAACCTGCGCGCGATCATCCCGTCCACCACCGCGCGCACGAGGAGGATCGGGGAGATCATGTTCGCCTCGAGCGCGCGCACCCACGCGTCCCGGTCCCACGTCCGGAAGTCTCCGGGGGGCGGGCCGGCCGCGTTGTTCACGAGGATGTCCGGGTCGGGGCAGGCGGCGAGCGCCGCGCCGCGGCCCTCGTCGGTGGTGACGTCCGCCGCGACGGCGATCACCGTCACGCCGTGCCGCGCGCGCAGCTCCGCGGCCGTGGCCTCGAGCGCGTCCGCGCCGCGCGCCACGACGACGAGGTTCACCCCCTCGCGCGCGAGGGCGGCCGCGCACCCCTTCCCGAGTCCCTTCGACGCCGCGCAGACGAGCGCCGTCCTGCCACGAATTCCGAGGTCCATGCCGGGATGGTAACGCCGCTCAGCGCTTGCGCGCGCCCGGGCTGCGCGCGCAGGGGTCCGTCTCGAGCGGCGCCTCGGGCGCGCCGAGCAGCTCCGGATCGCAGCCGAGCCCCGCGAGCAGCGTCCGCGCCATCTGGCGCATCGCCTGGGAGCGCTCGGCCTTGGTGAGCTTCACCACGCCCTCCACGAGGAGCGACGCGAGCCCGTGCACCATGGACCACGCCCCGATCTCGGCCCCCGCGCGCGACGCGGCCTTCACGGCCCCCGACGCGACGAGCGCGTCGAGGGAGTCGACCAGGATCGTGTACGCGTCCCGCGGTCCGGCGGCCCAGCGGATCCAGGACGGTCCGCCTCCCGGCACGGCCTCCTCCTCCCTCGCGCACCACGGGCCGAACATCACCCGGAAGTGCGCGGGGTGCTGGACCGAGAACTCGACGTAGGCGAGCCCGACCGCGCAGAACACCGCCGCCGCGTGGTGCGGTGACCCCGGGGTCCCCTGCACCCGCGAGATCGCCCGCTCCATCCCCTGCGCGAGGCGGCCGAACGCGTCGTGCGCGAGGGCGGCGAGGAGCGCGTCCTTGTCCTCGAAGTGCCGGTAGGCGGCGGCCGGCGACACGCCGACCGCCCGGGCGGCCTCGCGCAGGCTGAACCCCTCGACGCCGCGCTCCGCCACGAGCCCGAACGACGCCTCGAGGAGCGCGTTGCGGAGGTCGCCGTGGTGGTACCGGCCCCTCGCGGGGGTCACAGCGGGTTCCTTCATCCCGCCATGTTGACATCGCTCACTCCGCTTGGCAATGTGTGCACCGTTCACAAGCTCGGCGTCGCTTCCCGCCGCGGCGCGGCGTGGCTCGAGGCTCAGTCGAGCGGGGTCAGCGTCAGCGCGTCGAAGGAGGTGACGGAGTCGGCCTTCGTCCACACCCCGACCTTCCCCGCGTCCGGGAACGTGTCGTCGCGCGCGTCGATGATCGGCTTCCCCTCCCAGAACACCCGGAGCCGACTCCCGCGCGCCTCGACCGCGAGCGCGTGCCACACGTTCGGCGCGACCTTGCCGCTCCAGCCGTCGATCTGCGCCCGGCGGCCTCTCACCACGCGGTACAGGTTCACGTTGTCCTCGAGCGCGTTCGCGCGAGCGACGTAGTAGTTGTCGGTGTCGCGGAAGCGGAACACGAGCCCGCACGCTCGATCGACCCGCCCGCTCACGGGCTTGCAGCGCACCTCGAGCCTCAGGTCCTGCACGGTGAGCGCATCCGCGACGGCGACCGGGAACCGGGCGCCGGTCTCGTCGGCGTCGAGCTGCGCGAGGACGTGGTCGCCCGTGGGCGCGGTCCGGTCCTGCACCACCACCCACCTCCCTTCCCGCCCCGGGCCCGTCCGCCCGAAGGAGAAGCCGGCCGGCGGCGCCCCGGGCTCGTCCGACTGGAAGTCCCAGCTCCTCGCGCGCGAGCCCTGCGCGGTCGCGACCGCAATCGCGCCGAGCAGCGCCGCGGCCGCGCCGCCCATCACGAGTTCTCGCATCGGCTCCCCCTCGGATCGTCGGTGGGGAGGACATAACGGCCCGGCGCGGCGCGCACCGGGCTCGGGGGCAGGCCCTCGCTCGCCCGAGCAGGCGAGGGAGTGGCGCGCCCTCCGGAGCGCCCCTCCGCCCGACAGTGAGCAGCCTTCCGGGAGTGTGGCGTCCACTCGCAGCGGGGCTCGCGGTCGGCACCGCGTTCGGGGTGCTCGCGCGCCGCTGGTGGGAGCGCCGCGCGCGCGCCGGCGCGCTCGGCTCGCTCCGGATGGGCCTCACCGGAGGCGTGGACCAGGTCGGGCTCGCCTTGATGCAGGCGACCGGCGTGTCCCTCGTCGAAGGGAACCGCCTCTCGTGGCGGGACAACGGCGAGGTGTTCGACGCGATGGAGGAGGCGATCGGCGCCGCCCGCCACAGCCTGCACGTCGACGTGTACATCTGGAAGCCGGGCAAGGCGGGCTCGCGGCTCGCCGAGGTCGTCTGCCGGCGGGCGCGCGAGGGGCTCGCGGTCCGCATCCTCGTCGACCCGATGGGCAGCACCGGGTTCCAGGAGGAGCTCTGCGGCCCGCTCCGCGAGGCGGGCTGCGAGGTGCGCTACTTCCGGGACCTCCGGAAGCACCCGTTCACCCTCACCGGCCGGAACCACCGCAAGCTCGTCGTGGTGGACGGTCGCGTGGGGTTCACGGGCGGCTTCGGCATCGCGCCGGAGTGGAGCGGCGACGGCCTCTCGCCGGACGGGTGGCGAGACGCGAACGTCGAGGCGGAGGGCCCGGTCGTCCGCCAGATGCAGGCCGCGTTCGCCGCGCACTGGCTCGAGACCGGCGGCGCGCTCCTGCCGCGCGCCGAGCTCGAGCGCTCCCGCCCCGCCGGCGAGGCCCGGGCCGCCTACGTCACGAGCATGGACGTGGTGGGGCTCTCGCACGCACGGTGGGTGACCCACATCGCGCTCATGGCGGCGACGCGGCGCGCCTGGATCGCGAACGCCTACTTCGTCCCGCCGCCCGAGATCCTCGGCGCGCTGCTCCTCACCCCGCGGCGCGGCGTGGACGTGCGGCTGCTCTTGCCGGGGCCGTACCAGGATCACGAGGCGGTGACCTTCATCCAGCGCCGGCTCTACCGCCGGCTCGGCCGCGCCGGGCTGCGGGTCTACGAGTACCAGCCCTCGATGATGCACGCGAAGACGATGCTCGTGGACGATCGGCTCGTCGTGGTCGGCTCGATCAACATGGACTTCCTCTCGATGGAGCTGCTCGAGGAGGGCTGCCTCGTCGCCGACGACCGACGCTTCGCGGCGGAGGCCGAGGAGCGCTGGTACGCGGATATCGCCCGCTCGAGGCAGGTGGTGGGAGGGCCGCAGCCCGCGCGGGTGCGTGCGCCCGAGGAGCCCGTGAGCGCGCCCGCGCCCGTGCAGGGAGCCTAGCCGCCGCCGCCCGGCGCGCTCTTCGGCGGCGGAGGCGCGGGGAGTCGGCCGAGCGCAGCCTTCACGCCGTCGAGCCCCGGCGGTCCCTGACCGGTCGCGTGGAGGTTCTTCTCGCGGATGAGGGTCTCGACGTCCTGCACCCGCGCCGGCGTGGCGGGGTGGTCGGAGAGCCAGCCGAGCGCCTGGGGCGCGTGACCCTCCTGCCCCTGGAGCTTCCGGAAGAACCGGACGAGGCCGCGCGGGTCGTACCCGGCCTCGTTCACGTGGACGGCGCCCCAGTCGTCGGCCTGCTTCTCGTCGGCGCGGGTGTTCGCCAGCATCGCCGCCTTTCCGCCGATCCCGGCCGCGAGCTGGGTCGCGGCGCCCGGGTTCTTTCCGACGGCGAGCGCGGTCAGCGCCTCGAGCCCGAGCGCGTCCACCAGCTGCCGCTGCACGTGGTACAGCGCGACGTGGCCGATCTCGTGCGCGACGACCCCCGCGAGCTCCGCGCCGTCGTCGGCGAGGAGGATCAGCCCGGAGTAGACGTAGAGGTCGCCGCCGGTCGTCGCGAAGGCGTTCACGGTCTTCGGGTCGTTGATGACGTGGACGCGCCACTCGCTCAGGTCGGGGCGCGCCTTCCGCGCCACCGCGAACAGCGGCTCCGCGACCTTCCCGACCCACCCGTCCACGGTCGGGTCGCTCACGAACTGCACGCCCTGCTTCTGGAGCTCGGCCTGGACCTGCTGCCCGATCTGCTTCGCCTGCTCGGGGGAGATGAGCGCCTTGGCCGCCGACGTCTCCACCTTCTCCTTGAGCGGGGAGGCGCAGGCGAAGGCCGCCGCGAGGACCGCGGCGAGAAGGACGGACGGCCGGTGCGCGGACGCCATGGGTGAACGTTAGTGCTCGCGACCCCGAGGGAGGAGCCCGCGAGCGGCCTCGGCTGCGATCAGGGGCCCGGCTTCTGGCCGATCTCGTGGTTCGCGAGGAGCTCCAGCGCGCGGACGAGCGCCGAGTGATCCCAGCCCTTGCCGCCCCGCGCCGCGCAGGAGTTGAAGAGCTCCTGCGCCGTCGCGGTGTTCGGGAGCGCGACCCCCACCTGCCGCGCGTTCGAGAGGGCGAGGTTCAGGTCCTTCTGGTGGAGCTCGATCCGGAACCCGGGGTCGAACGTCCGCTTGATCATCCGCTCGCCGTGGACCTCGAGCACGCGCGACGACGCGAACCCGCCCATGAGCGCCTGCCGGACGCGGACCGGATCCGCGCCCATCTTCGACGCGAAGAGGAGCGCCTCGCCCACCGCCTCGATGTTGAGCGCGACGATGATCTGGTTCGCGACCTTGCAGGTCTGGCCGTCTCCGTTCCCCCCGACGAGCGTGATGTTCTTCCCCATCAGCTCGAACAGCGGCTTCACCTTCTCGAACGCGGCCTGCGGCCCGCCGACCATGATCGTGAGGGTGGCGTTCTTCGCGCCGACCTCCCCGCCCGACACCGGGGCGTCGAGGTACTGGCAGCCCTTCTCGCCGATCCGCTGGGCGAACACCTTCGTGTCCATCGGCGAGATGGAGCTCATGTCCACGACGATCTTGCCGGGGGAGAGCCCCTCCGCGACGCCGTCCGGGCCGAAGAGCGCCGCGGCGACGTGCGGCGTGTCCTGGACCATCGTGATGACGACGTCCGACCGCTGCGCGACCTCCTTCGACGAGGCGCAGGCGATCGCCCCGGCGTCCACGAGGCCCTTGGGAACGGGCTTGTGATCGTAGGCGTGGACCGCGTGGCCGCCCTTCGCGAGGTGCCCGGCCATGGGCTGGCCCATGATGCCGAGGCCGATGAATCCGACGTTCATGACGCGCTCCTGTTGCTGGGGGTCGTCTCCACGTACCAGAGCGGCCGCCCGCGGGGAAGGCGCCGTAAGGGCAACGCCCAGCGGCGCTGACACGACCCGCGCGGCGTGCCATGCTCGCCCGCATGGCTCGCGCGACCCCGTCGACCTGCACGGCGAGCGGCACGCACGACGGCGAGGCGTGGAGCTGCGCGCGGCCGGCGGTCGCCCGCGGCCTCTGCGACGGTCACCGCAAGCAGGCGTTCCGCGCACGCCCGCTGGCGCCGCTCCACGACCTCCGCACCGCCGGCCAGACCGTGCAGCTCTCGATCTCCCTCACCGCCGCCGAGCGCGCCCAGCTCGGGGAGGACCCGGGCACCAGGGCGGGCGCGATCGTGCGCGCGGCGCTGGCCGCCGAGCGGCGGAAGCGCAAGGCGGCGGCCGCGAAGGTCCAGCTCGGGCTTCGCCTCCTGCCGCCGCGACGGCGGCCGGGCGGGCGTTCCCGGCCGGAGTAGCCGAGCCCGTTCGGACTCGCCCGGTCCTCGAGGCTGCGCCGCGTCCGCGCCCGGGGACCCTCAGCCCCGACCGTCGATGGGCGCCGCCAACGGAAGCTGGATCCCGAAGATGCAGCCCTTGCCGGGCAGGTTGTGGGCGTGGACCTCGCCGCCGTTCGCCTGGGCGTCCCTCCGGCTGTCCGCGAGCCCGTGCCCGGGCAGGGATCGATCGCTCCCGCGCCGGTCGCCCTGCCGGCGCGGCGGGCCGGCGACGCTCGTCGCCATCCCTCCACACTCGTCCTCGACCTCGAGGAAGGCGTGGCCGTTCTCGCTGCGGGTCCGGAGGGTGACGGATCCCTGCGCGCGTGTGTACTTGAACGCGTTCTGCAGCAGGCTCATGAGCGCGGACGCGAGGAGCTGCGGGTCCACGTCGACCGCCAGCGCGGGATCACCCGGCTGGATCGTGAACCGGATGTCCCGGTGTGCTGCGTCGCCGGTGGGCCGCGACGCCGATCTCGTGCACGAACGCCGCCAGCGACACGCGAGACGTCGCGGCGAGGCGGGCCGCGGACAACCTCGTTTCCACGAGCTCGCTCAGCCGGGCGAGGCTGCGGCCGAGGACGTCTCCCGCGCTCCCGCCGACGTCCGCCTTTCCCGTCTTGACGGCCCGGAACGACAGCAGCGCGGTCTGGAGCTGCGTTCGCAGATCGTGACCCAGCTGTCCGAGCCGCTCGATCTCGCGGTGAGAGGTCGCCTCGTCCTTCAGCCGTGCGTACTCCTCGACCGCGTCCGCGATCGCCCCGTCGAGGCAGCGGCTCAGCCCGCCGAGCTCCTCGACGCCGAACGGCGTTCCCTTCGAGCCGGCGAGCTCGGTGATCGCGTCGCGAACGGCAGCGTACTCGCGGACGACCTGGGAGACGGACCATCCCTGCTCGAGCAGAGTGCGCGTGTGGCTGGCCGCGGACGAATGGGCGCGTCCGTCGGCGAGGCCCACTGCGCTCCGCTCCGGCCGGAAGGCCTCCCCCCAGAGCTGCGCCAGGAGCGGCGGCGTCCCGGACTCGAGGGCGGGCGTCGCCGCCCTCGTACGCCGGGACGACGCGTTCGCCTTCGCGCGCGCCACGAGCTCATCGAAGTTCCGGACCAGGAATCCGTGCAGCATGGAGACCCCTGCCTTGACGTTAGCGTCTCGCCGGGGTCCGCGCCTGAGCAGCCGACCCTCGCCTCCGCTGGCCCGTGCCGGAGCGGTTGCCGGCCCGTCCACGTCGCGAGCGCCGTCACTCCGCGCGCCCGGGCAGGCGTCAGCTCGACGCGAGCTCGTTCGCCTGCGGCCGGCGCGGCGCCCGGCTCATGACCGCCTCGACCCCCTCGACCGTCGCGGGCTTCGTCAGGTGCGCGTCGAATCCGGCGTCGGCGGCGCGCTGCTGGTCCTCGGGGAGCGCGTAGCCGGTGAGCGCGACGAGCAGCGTGTTCCGGCGCTCCGGGTCTCGACGGAGCGCCTTCGCGACCGCGTAGCCGTCCATGTCGGGCAGCCCGATGTCGCAGAGCACGACCTCGGGGACGAACTCGCGGGCTCGCTCGATTCCGTGGGGACCGTCGTGCGCGACGGCGACCTCGTGCCCCTCCAGCGCGAGCGCGAGGCGCAGGCTCTCGGCGGCGTCGAGGTTGTCCTCGATCACGAGGATGCGGCGCGGCGAAGGCGCCGCGACGGGGGCGACCTCGACGCGGGCCGGCGGCGCCGCGAGCGGCAGGTGCACCACGAACTCGGCGCCCGCGCCCTTGCCGCCGCTCGACGCCTCGATCGTGCCGCCGTGTCCCTCGACGAGCCCCTTCACCAGCGCGAGGCCGAGTCCGAGCCCGCCGAGGCGGCGGTTGAGCGCCGCGTCGGCCTGCGAGAACGGCTGGAAGAGCCGCGGGATCATCCCGGGGTCGATGCCGATCCCGGTGTCGCGCACCCCCAGCACCGCGAACCCGCTGACCGCCTGGAGCGACAGCCGGACCGAGTCGCCGCGCGAGGTGAACTTGGCGGCATTCTGCAGCAGGTTCCCGATCACCTGCGCGAGGCGCGTCGCGTCGCCGTCGACCCACAGCGGCTCGCCCGGCAGCGCGAGCTCGAGCGCCACCCCTCGCGCGTCGAAGAGGGCCCGGTGATCCTCGGCCGTGCGCCGGGCGACGCCGCCGAGATCCATGGCGTGCCGCTCGATCTGGAGCTTCCCGTTCGCGATCCGCGTCACGTCGAGGAGGTCGTCGACGAGCCGCGCGAGGTGCCCCACCTGGCGGGAGATGATCTGGCGGGCCTGCAAGGCACCGTGCGCGTCCGCGTCCGCGTGCTCGAGGACGTGGAGGCCGCTCCGGATGGGCGCGAGCGGGTTGCGGAGCTCGTGCGACAGGACCGCGAGGAACTCGTCCTTCCGCCGGTCTGCGTCCCGCAGCGCCTGCTGCGCGCGCTCCCGATCCCCGACGGCCCGGCGCAGGGCCGCCTCCGTCTCCTTCAGCTGGGTGACGTCGATGAAGGAGACCACCACGCCCGCGATGACGTTCGAGGGAGTGCGGTACGGGTTCATGCGCATGAGGAACGAGCGCTTCCCGTCCGCGAGACCGATGGTGCGCTCGACCGGCGCGAGGGTCTGGAGCACCCGCGTCACCTCCTGCGGAACGTCCTGGGCGTCGAACCGGGCGGCGAAGTCGGAGAGCGGGCGTCCCACGTCGCCGTCGGCGAGCCGGAAGACCGAGGTCGCCGCCGGCGTGAAGCGCGCGATCCGGGACTCGCGGTCGAGGAAGACGGTCGCGATCTGCGTGCTCTGGAACAGGTTCTGGAGGTCGCCGTAGAGCAGCTCGAGCTCGTCCACCTTCTTGCTCAGCTCGGCGTTGAGGGTGTTGAGCTCCTCGTTCACCGACTGGAGCTCCTCCTGCGAGGTCTGCAGCTCCTCGTTCGCCGAGTGCATCTCCTCGTTGAGCGCCTGGAGCTGCTCGTTGGACCCGCGCAGCGCCTCGTTCGCGTTCTCGAGCTCCTCGATCGTGACCTGGAGCCGCTCCTGGGTGCTCTCGAGATCGCGCTGCAGCTGCCGGTGACGCTCGAGCGTCGGCGCGTCGAGCGGCGTACCGTGCGCCACGGGACTCGCGACCGTCTCCTCGAAGACGACGAGGAAGAGATCCTCGGGATCCTGCTCCGTGGGCGGGAGCGGCCGGACGACGATGTTGAGCCGCCGCTGGATCCCCTCGGCCTCCACGACCACGTCCTTGTAGGTGATCGGCTTCCGCTGGCGCGCCGCGTTGTGGAGCGCGGCGGACAGCTCGACCCGGAGCTCGCGGCGGGAGAGGTGCATCAGGTTGGTCGCGGGCGCGCCGGCGCGCGTCGGCAGGTAGAAGCCGAGCTTCGCCCCCCAGTAGTAGCGGATCTCCCCGCGGGCATCGACCACCACCGAGGGCGGCGCGTACTCCTCGAGCACGATGCTGCGCGAGCGATCGGCGGCGCTCCTCACCTCGGGATCCGCTCGTCGGGTCGGCGGCGCAACCTCCAGGGGCAGCGTCCGGCGCGCGGGTGGCATGAACATGGGACGCCGGTCCACCTCGCGGCGCCGGTAAACGCGCTCTCCCTTGTCCACGACCTCGAACAGCTCCAGCTCGGGCCCGTCGATCGTCTCCGCCTTGCCGAGCAGCAGGTACCCGCCCGACCGGAGCGCGTAGTGGAGGAGCTCGATGACGCGTTTCTGGAGGGCGGACTCGAGGTAGATGAGCAGGTTGCGGCAGGACACGATGTCCATGCGCGAGAACGGCGGGTCCCTGACGAGGTCGTGCTCCGTGAAGATGCACACGTCCCGGAGCGGCTTCGTGACCGAGTACGAATCCCCGCGCTTCGTGAAGTACCTGGCCAGCCGCTCGGGGCTCACCTGCCGGTCGATGACGCCCGCGTACCGCCCCCGCCGCGCCTCCGCGAGGGCGGACGCGTCGATGTCCGTCGCGAAGACCTGGACGTGCGGCGGCCGCGGCAGCTCGTCCCCGCCCTCGAGGACCAGCATCGCGAGCGTGTAGGCCTCCTCTCCGGAGGAGCAGGCCGGCACCCAGATCCGGACACCTTCCGCTGCCCGGCGCAGCAGCACGTCCGGGATCACGCGCTCCTCGACCACCCGGAACGGCTCGTCGTCGCGGAAGAAGCTCGTCACGTTGATGGTCAGGTCGTCGGCGAGGCGCCGGGTCTCCTCGGGGTCGCGCTCGAGCAGGGAGGCGAACTCGCGGACGGTGCCGGTCCCGGTGGCCGCCATCCGCCGGTGGAACCGGCGGAGGATCGTGCTCCGCTTGTAGCGGGTGAAGTCGTGCCCCGTGGTCCGCCCGACCACGTCGAGCGCCCGCCGGAGACCTTCCGCCTCGCCCCTCGCGCTCTCGCGCGGATGGCTCCGCCGCTCGGCGGCGAGCTGGACGAGCATCGCCGGGATCTCGCCGGCGGGGAGGACCTCGTCCACCGCCCCCGTCGCGATCGCGGCGGCGGGCATGCTCTCGTACTGGGCGTCGTCGGGGCGCTGCGCGAACGTCCGGCCACCGTGCCGCTTCACGGCCGCGATCCCGAGGGCGCCGTCGGAGCCCGTCCCGGAGAGCACGACGCCGACGGCGTTCTCGCGCTGGTCCTCCGCGAGGGAGGTCAGGAATGCATTCACCAGCAGGCGAACGCCCTTCGCGTCGGAGGCGACGAGCCGCAGGACGCCGTCCTCGACGGCCAGCCCCGAGCCGGGCGGGATGACGTACATGTGGTCGGCGCTCCAGGCGCATCCCCTCCGTCACCGTCACGACAGGGATCTTCGCGGTGTGCGCCAGGATCTCGGCGAGGCTGCTCTCGTGCTCCGGGGAGAGGTGCTGCACGACGACGTAGGCGAGGCCGCTGTCCGGCGGGACCTGCTCGAGGAAGCGCTCGAGCGCCTGGAGACCGCCCGCCGACGCGCCGATGCCCACCACGAGGAGACGCTCCCCCTCGTCTGCGCGCCACTCGGCTTCCTGCGCGTCGCTCACCTGCGGTGGCGTGGATTTCGTGCCGGCCATGGGGTGTATCTCGGCCCCATCTGTAACAGAGGCGAGCGTCGTTCGGTCGAGCCCACCCTCCCCCCCCCCGGAATTCCTGAAGGGCGCATGCGGTCGTTCCGCGCGGCGCACGCACGGTCGCTCGTGGCCGGCCCCGTCCCGATTCTGCAATCACGCTCCCTGGAGGGCCGGCGCTCGGAGCCGCTCAGGCCAGGGGTGGCCGCGACGGCCCGGACCCGGGTTCGTCCCCCAGTGACGAACGCGTGACACGGAGAGAGTACCTCCGAGACCATGCGCGCCCTCCTCGTCCAGGCTCGATCTCCGACGACCTACTGGAGCTTCGAGCACACCCTCCCGTTCGTCGGAAAGGCCGCGACGTACCCGCCGCTCGGGATCGCGACCCTCGCCGCGCACCTGCCGTCCCGCTGGGAGCTGCGCCTGCGCGATCTCCACGTCGCGCAGCTCGACGACGCCGACCTCGCGTGGGCCGACGTCGTCCTCGTCTCGGGGATGCTCATCCAGCTCGAGTCGATGCGCGGCGTGGTCCGGCGCGCCCGAGCCGTGGGCCGGCGCACCGTCGTGGGCGGGCCGGCCCCGACCACCGCGCCCGAGCTCTTCGCCGAGGCGGACCACGTGTTCCGCGGCGAGGCCGAGGGCCGGCTCGACCTCCTCGTGCGGGTGCTCGAGGGACCCACTCCGAGGTCGCCGCGCCTGCTCTCGCCCGAAGGCGACGAGCGGCCCGACCTGCGGCTCGCCCGGGTGCCGCGGTTCGACCTCCTCGACACCTCGAGGTACGCGAGCCAGGCGCTCCAGTTCTCGCGCGGTTGCCCCTTCCAGTGCGAGTTCTGCGACATCATCGAGATCTTCGGCCGGGTGCCGCGAGTGAAGTCGCCGGAGCAGGTCGTGGCGGAGCTCGACGCGCTCCGCGCGCTGGGAGCCCGCGGGACGCTGTTCTTCGTCGACGACAACTTCGTCGCGAACCGCCGCGCGGTCGCGCAGCTGCTGCCGGCCCTGCGCGCCTGGCAGGAGCGGAACGGCCATCCCTTCGTGTTCTGCACCGAGGCCAGCATCGACCTCGCGAGCCACCCCGAGCTCGTCGCGGAGATGGTCCAGGCCGGGTTCGGTCAGGTCTTCGTCGGGATCGAGACGCCGTCGATCGAGGCGCTCACCCTGTCGAAGAAGACCCAGAACCTCCGCATGCCGCAGCAGCGAGCGATCGAGGAGCTGACCCGGGCCGGGCTCGAGGTGTACGCCGGGTTCATCGTCGGCTTCGACAGCGACGGCCCCGACATCTTCGAGCGGCAGCTCGCGTTCATCTCCTCCCTCCCCATCGCGCGGGCGATGGTCAACCTCTTGACGGCGCTGCCCGGCACGCAGCTCTGGCACCGGCTCGCCCGTGAGGGGCGCCTGCGCGGCGTGCCCTCCGGCGACACGTTCGAGCGGCCGAACTTCGTGCCCGTGCTGGAGGAGCGCACGCTGCTCGCGGGCTACCGCCGCCTGCTCGCGGCGCTCTACTCTCCCGAGGCGTACTACCGCCGCTGCGCGCACCACCTCGACACGGTGCGGCTGCAGCGCGGGGCCCTCGGCCAGAGCGTCGGCAGCGGAGAGCTGCGCGCGCTCTGGCGTGCGGTGTGGCGGCTCGGCGTCCGCGGCCGCCGCCGCCGGCTCTTCTGGCGGCTCGTCGCGCGTGGCCTGCGTCGCGGCACGGACCTCCTCCCCCGCGCGGTCACGTTCGCGATCGTGGGCGAGAGCCTCATCCGCTACACGGAGGAGGTCGTGCTCCCGCGCATCGACGCGTCGCTCGCGGAGCTCGACGACGCAGCCCGGCCCTGCGTGTTCCCGCTCGCGCCGGCGACGAGCAGTGCGGGCCTGGCGCTCGCCGCCTCGGCCGCGTCCCCGTCTCCGTGAGGAAATGCGCCTCTCTTGGGGCTGCCCTCGCGCCCGCAAATGGGGGTGATAGGTTGGCGCACGTACGCAGGCTTCACCGGGAGCGCATGCCGGACCTCTCGACCCCCATCCGAGACTCATCTTCGCGGCCGAGCGCCGCGGCCGCCGAGCTGTTCCAGCGGCTCTGGGACGAGCTGTCGGACCTCGTCGGCACGGCGGCCACCGCCGCCGTCCTGCGGCGGGCGCTGAAGCGGGCGTCGGCGAGACAGCCGGCGCTGGCGGCGGTCGTCCTGCGACGCGAGGGCCTCGAGTACGCGTGGGGGCTCCCCTCCGCGTGGCACGACCCCGCGCGCCGCGACGCCGTCGAGCACCTGCGACGGCTGGTGCGCGACGAGCTGCACCCCATCTTCCGCGAGCTCACCGGGCTCGTGATCGCACGCCGGCTCGCGCAGGTGCCGGAGCTGGTCGAGGCGGGGCTCGCAGGCGACGAGGCGAGCGATGAGCGGTGAACGCGAGGCGCTCCGGCTCGACCGCGTGAGCACCGGCGTGGCCGGGCTCGACGAGGTCCTGGGCGGCGGCATCCCGGCGAGCTCGATCACCGTCGTGTCGGGGGAGCCCGGCTCCGGGAAGACCGTCCTCGCGCTCCAGATGCTGTTCCACGCGGCGCGCCGGGGGAAGCGGTCGCTGTACTTCACCACGCTCTCCGAGCCGTCGCTGAAGCTCGTGCGGCACATGCAGGGGTTCCGGTTCTTCGATCCTCGGCTCCTCGACGACGGAGTCTCCATCGTGGACCTCGGCTCCACGCTCCGGGCCCACGACCCGGCGACCGCGCTCGCGACGGTCGCCGAGCGCGTCGAGGAGAGCGAGCCCGCCCTCGTCGTGATCGACAGCTTCAAGGCGCTGCACGATCTCTCGGAGCAGCCGCTCAAGACGCGCACGCTCACCTACGACCTCGCGGTCCAGATGGCGAGCTGGGGCGCGACCACGCTCCTCCTCGGCGAGTACGCGCCCGCCGACGCCGGACGCCTGCCGGAGTTCGCCATCGCGGACGGCATCGTCCGGCTCGGGACGGCGCCGCACGAGCTGACCCGCGTCCGCGAGCTCGAGATCCAGAAGCTCCGCGGCTCCAGGTACGTCCCCGGCATCCACCTCTTCGAGATCGGCGAGGACGGCATCGCCTTCTTCCCGCGCGTCGCCGTCCCGGCGACGCCCGACGCGGAGCCGGCGCCCGGGGCGCCGCGGGTCTCGCTCTCCACCGGGGTCGCGCAGCTCGACGGCCTCCTCCGCGGCGGCCTTCCGCCGGCGAGCAGCACCACCGTCATGGGCGGCACGGGCACCGGCAAGACGCTGCTCGGGCTCCACTTCCTCGTGGAGGGCGCGCGCCACGGAGAGCCCGGCGTGCTGTTCACGCTCGAGGAGACCCCCGACCAGCTGCGGGACATCGCGAGCAAGTTCCCGTTCGGCTTCGCGGCGCTCGAGCAGCAGGGGCTCGTGCACCTCCGCTACACCGCGCCGATCGAGCTCTCCACCGATCGCTTCCTCCACGAGGTCCGCCGGGAGGTCGAACGGGTCGGAGCGAAGCGCGTCGTCATCGACAGCCTCACCAGCCTCGCGCTCGGGGCCGTCTCCGAGCGCCGATTCCGGGAGCTCGTGTACGCGCTCGCGAAGCACCTGCGCGCGGCCGGCGTGACGGTGGTGATGACCCTGGAGATCACCGAGCTGCTCGGCACCGGGCAGCTGTCCGGCCACGGCGTGTCGTTCGCCAGCGACAACGTCGTCCAGCTCCGCTACGTGGAGCTCGGCGGCCGGCTCGACCGCGTCATCTCCGTCATCAAGGCCCGCGGCGTGGACGTGGACACCGAGCTGCGCGGGATGACGATCGGACCGCGCGGCGTCGAGGTCTCGGCGCGCGCGCCGTTCACGGACCTGCGCGGCGTGCTCACCGGCGTGCCCGTCGCGGCCGGGCGGCCCACGCCATGACCGGGCCCCGCACGACCTCCCTCCTCGCCGACCTGGCGCACGTCTCTCGACTCCGGTCAGGACGCGGAGGCGCGCGTCCGGCGCGCGCTGGTCACGCTCCGCCGGCTCGTGCCGTTCGACCGCTGCGCCCTCGTGAACTTCGGTGCCGAGGCCGCGCCACGGCTCCTGTCCGAGCCGCGGCTGCCCGAACCCGAGCGCCTGAGCCTGGAGGCCCGGGCGGAGACGCTGCTCGCCTCGCTCCTCGACCGGGGGCCCGGCGCGCTCGGGCCCATCGCCGCGGGGGCGGCGTCGCACCTCGCGGTGCCGCTCGTCGCGCTGGACGAGATCGCCGGCGTCCTCGTCGTCGAGCGCGACCGCGACGCGTACGGCGTGCAGGAGCTCCAGCTGCTCTCGGTGGTCGCCGCGTTGCTCGGCGCCTACCTGGCGTCTCTCCGGCTGCACGGGGAGGAGCGCCGGGTGACCGCGGAGCTTCGCGACGCGATGACCAGGCGGACGCACTTCCTGAGCATGCTGTCGCACGAGCTCCGGAACCCGCTCGGGCCGATCGGCAACGCGCTCCACGTGCTCGCCCGCGCCATACCCGGCGGCGAGCACGCGCAGAGCGCGCAACGCATCCTCTCCCGGCAGTTCGAGCACCTCGCGAGGCTCGTCGACGACCTGCTCGACGCGACCCGCCTCGCGAACGGCAAGGTGCAGGTCCGCCGCGCACGCATCGACCTCGCCGAGGTCGTCCAGCGCACCGTCGAGGATCACCGGCCGCTGTTCGCCCGCAACGGCATCGTCCTCGACCTCCAGGTTGCCGACCGGCCCCTGTGGATGGACGGCGACGCCACCCGGCTCTCGCAGGTCGTCGGCAACCTGCTCTCCAACGCTGCCAAGTTCGGGCACCGAGACGGCCGGACGGAGGTCTCGGTCGCGCTCGGGACGCCGGGGACTGCCGTGGTGCGCGTCCGCGACGACGGGATCGGGATCGCGCCGGACGTCCGCAGCCGGCTCTTCGAGCCGTTCGCCCAGGGCGCCGACACGCCCGATCGGAACCGAGGCGGGCTCGGGCTCGGGCTCGCGCTCGCGAAGGCGCTGGTCGAGCTCCACGGCGGCACCATCGCCGCGCGCAGCGACGACCCGGCCGGCGGCACCGAGCTCGTCGTCGTCCTCCCGCTCCTGCCGCGGCAGGCGCCCGCGGCGGACGGCGCGTCCGGCAGCGGGGACGACCCCCGCCCGGCGCACGCGCACCTGCGCTGACCTTTGCCTTCGCGAGGCGTCCTCACCGCGCGTGAGGGCGGTGACGCAGGCTCAGGAGCTCCCTCCCGGCCATCGCCAGCAGGAGCACACCGACCGCCGCGAGCAGGATCACGACCGCGAGGAGGAGGATGCCAGGCTGCCCGGCGCCTGGCGCCCCGCCTGCCAGGTCCGGGAAGGCGCGTCCGGCCTTCAGCATCATTGCGCTCCCGAGGAAGGCGACCGCCGCGGCCATCAAGAACGCCAGCGCGCTCCTCGTCGGACTGGCCGGGTTCCACATGACCGCATCCTCCTGCGGGCGGAGGGCCCTGGCGCCGACGGGCCGTCCGTTCCGTCCTGGATGCATAGCGCTGCGGCGCTCCCCCCGCCTTGCCCAGGGGGATGGTGCCGGTCACCGCGGCGCCCCTCTCACGGCGTCGACGATCGCGCCCGCGCCGATGCCGGCGGCGTCGAGGAGCTCGCGCGGCGTCCCGGAGCCGGGCAGCTCGCGCACCGCGAGCCGCGTCACCGCCGGCGCGGGACGGCCTGCGAACACCTCGGTGACCGCGTCGGCGAGCCCGCCCTCCGGGCGGTGATCCTCCACGACGACCAGCCGCCCGCCGCACTCGCGCGCGCACGCCTCGACGGTCGCCGCGTCGACCGGCTTCACCGAGTAGAGATCCACGACCCGGACCGCGATCCCGCTCGCCCGGAGCAGGTCGTGCGCCCGGAGCGCCTCGTGCAGCGTGATCCCGGCGGCGAGGATGGCCGCGGCGTCGGCGTCCGAGCGCCGCAGGACCTTGCTGCCGCCGATGGGGAAGCGCTCGTCCGCGCCGTAGAGGACGGGCGTCTTCTCTCGCGTCGTTCGTAGATACGAGACGCCGTCGCGGTCGGCCAGCTGGCGGGTGAGCTCCGCCGCCGCGGTGGCGCAGGAGGGGTAGAGCACGGTGCTCCCGGCGAGCGCGCGCATCATGGCGAGGTCCTCGAGCGCCATCTGCGAGGGCCCGTCCTCCCCGATGGAGACGCCCGCGTGCGAGCCCACGAGCGCGAGCCGCGCGCGAGAGACCGCCGCCATCCGGAGCTGATCGTGGGCGCGCGTCAGGAAGGCCGCGAAGGTGGCGGCGAACGGGACGAGCCCCAGGACCTGCATCCCGAGCGCCGCGGAGACGAGCTGCTGCTCGGCGATGTACAGCTCGAAGAAGCGCTCCGGGTGCGCCTTGCCGAACCGCTCCGAGAAGGTCGAGTTGCTCACCTCGCCGTCGAGCGCCACCACGTCCTCTCGCGCGTCGCCGAGCGCGCGGAGCGCGTCCCCGAAGGCCTCGCGCGTCGCGACCTTCGAGCCGACCTCGTAGCGCGGCGCCTCGAACGTGCCGCGCCGCAGCGCGCGCGCCGGACCCGGCGGGCGCGGGCCCGGCGTCCGCGCGACGAGATCGCAGCGAGGGTCGCCGAGCTCGGCGAGCGCCCGCGCGGCCTCGTCCCGCGAGAGCGCCTTCCCGTGCCAGCCCTCCCGGTCCTCGGCGAAGGAGACGCCCTTCCCCTTCCTCGTGCGGGCGACGATGCACGTCGGCCGATCGGAGCCCTCCGCCTCGAGGTAGGCCCGGTCGATCTCGCCGCGGTCGTGCCCGTCGATGACGAGCGCCCTCCAGCCGAACGCCCGCGCGCGCTCGGCGTAGGCGCCGCCGTCCCACTGGAGCATCGTCGGGCCGCGCTGTCCGAGCCGGTTCATGTCGAGGATCGCCACGATCGAGGCGAGCCGGTGGTAGCCGGCCAGCTCGAACGCCTCGTACACGCTGCCCTCGGCCATCTCGCTGTCGCCGAGGAGGACCCAGCAGCGCAGCGCGCGCCCGAGGAGGCGCGCGCCGAGCGCGATCCCCACCGCGGCGGGGAGCCCTTGCCCGAGCGAGCCGGTCGCGATCTCCACGAACGGCAGGCGGGGCGTCGGGTGGCCCTCGAGCGGGCTCCCGAGCTTGCGCAGCGACAGCAGCTCGTCGTCGGAGATCGCCCCGGCCGCCTTGAGCATCGCGTAGAGGAGCGGCGCCGCGTGCCCCTTCGAGAAGACGAGCCGGTCGTCGTCCGGGCTCCGCGGCCGCCGCCAGTCGACGCGCAGGTGGCCCTCGAGGAGGACCGCCATCGAGGTCGGCCGCCGAGAGGCTGGAGGTCGGGTGTCCCGATCCGGCCGCGGTGGTCGCGCGGATGCTGTCCGCGCGCAGCTGCGCCGCCAGCGGTGCCCATCGGTCGTGCGAGGTGTCCATGGCTCGACCTCCTCAGCTTGGGCACGCGCCGGACGCCGCGCGGGACGCCATCGTCCCGGGACGGGCGTTTCGCCGCGCCTCCCCGGAGTGGCCGGCTCCCGCGGTCCCGATTAGGAACGCCGCGACCGGACCGTCTGGTATGACCGCCTGGTCGGTCCGCGACCGCGCGGGCCGGGGCGACGGCCACGGCCGCCGAGAGGAGCGTCACCGATGCAGCTCGGGATGGTGGGCCTCGGCCGCATGGGCGGCAACATGGCCCTGCGGCTCGTGCGCGGCGGGCATGGCGTCGTCGGCTTCGACCGCGGGGCCGCGGGGCCCCGCGCCCTCGAGGGCGCGGGCGGCGTCGCCGCCGCGTCGCTCGACGACCTCGTCGCGCGGCTCGCGCCGCCGCGCGCCGTGTGGGTGATGGTGCCGGCCGGCGCGGCGACGGAGGAGACGACGCTCGCGCTGCGCGAGCGGCTCGCCCCGGGGGACGTGGTCGTCGACGGCGGGAACTCCTTCTTCGAGGACGACGTCCGGCGCGCCCGGCTCCTCGCCGAGAAGGGGATCCGCCACCTCGACGCCGGGACGAGCGGCGGGGTCTTCGGGCTCGAGCGCGGCTACTGCCTCATGGTGGGCGGCGATCGCGAGTCCTTCGACCGGCTCGAGCCGATCTTCCGGACGCTCGCGCCGGGGCGCGCCGCCGCGCCGCCGACGCCCGGGCGCGCCCGCGCCGGGAGCGCGGAGGAGGGCTACCTCCACTGCGGGCCGCACGGCGCCGGGCACTTCGTGAAGATGATCCACAACGGCATCGAGTACGGGCTCATGCAGGCCTACGCGGAGGGCTTCGACGTGCTGCGCGGGGCGGCCGGGGAAGCGATCCGGGAGGAGCTCCGCTACGACCTCGACCTCGCCGAGATCGCGGAGCTGTGGCGGCGCGGCAGCGTCGTCGGGTCCTGGCTCCTCGATCTGTCCGCGGCGGCGCTCACCGCCGATCCCCGCCTCGAGGGCTTCACGGGGGCGGTGGACGACTCCGGGGAGGGACGCTGGACGGTGAACGCGGCCGTCGCGGAGGCGGTGCCGGCGCCGGTCCTGACGGCGGCGCTCTACGCGCGCTTCCGCTCCCGCCAGGCGAGCACCTTCGGCGAGAAGCTCCTCTCCGCCATGCGGCGGCAGTTCGGCGGCCACGCGGAGGCGAAGCGCACGGGAGAGGGCCGATGACCGCCGAGCCGGCGAGGCTTCGCCCGGGAGACCCGTGCGCCTTCGTCGTGTTCGGCGCGATGGGCGACCTGACGAAGCGCAAGCTCCTCCCCTCGCTCTACAACCTGCGCGCGGCCGGGCTCCTGCCCGGGGACTTCGCCTTCGTCGGCGTCGCCCGGCGCGCCCTCGACGACGAGAGCTTCCGCGAGCACGCGACCGCGGCCGTGCGCGAGTTCGCGCCCCGCCCGGTGGACGACGCGCTCTGGGCCGAGTTCGTGCGGCGCATCCACTTCGTGAAGGGAGACTTCGAGGAGCCCGGGACGTACGAGGCCCTCTCGACGGCCCTCGCGCACGCCGCGCGGGAGCACGGCACGGGGGGGAACGCGCTCTTCTACCTGGCGACGCCGCCCGACGAGTTCGGGACCATCGTGCGCGGGCTCGGCGCGGCGGGCCTCGCCCGCGAGGACGCCGGCTGGCGGCGCGTCGTGATCGAGAAGCCGTTCGGCCGCGACCTCGACTCGGCGAGGGCGCTCAACCACGAGCTCACGGGCGTGCTCCGGGAGGAGCAGATCTACCGGATCGATCACTACCTCGGGAAGGAGACGGTCCAGAACCTGATGGTGTTCCGGTTCGCGAACGGGATCTTCGAGCCCATCTGGAACCGGCGCTACGTGGACCACGTCCAGATCACCGTGGCCGAGGAGCTCGGCGTCGAGGGGCGCGGCGACTACTACGAGCGCGCCGGCGTCGTCCGGGACATCGTCCAGAACCACATCTTCCAGCTCCTCGCGCTGGTCGCGATGGAGCCGTCCTCGACGCTCGCGCCGGAGGCGGTGCGGAACGAGAAGGTGAAGGTGCTCGACGCGATCCGCTGCATGACCCCCGAGCAGGTCCTCCGCGACACCGTGCGCGGCCAGTACGGGGCCGGGCTCGTGGAGGACCGCAGGGTGCCCGCCTACCGCGCGGAGCCCAAGGTCTCCGCCACCTCGCAGACGGAGACGTTCGCGGCGGTGAAGCTCCAGGTGGAGAACTGGCGATGGGCGGGCGTCCCCTTCTACGTCCGCTCCGGCAAGCGGCTCGCGCGGCGCGACACGCAGATCTCGATCCAGTTCCGCCGGCCGCCGCTGCTCCTCTTCCAGGAGGCCGGCGTCGAGCAGATCGAGCCGAACCGGCTCGACATCCTGATCCAGCCCGAGGAGGCGATCTGCATCTCGATGAAGGCGAAGCGGCCGGGACCCGCGATCGTCCTCGAGCAGGTGAAGCTCGACTTCAGCTACTCCCGGTTCGGCGCCGTCCCTCCCGCCACGGGGTACGAGCGGCTCCTGCACGACGCGATGATCGGGGACGCGTCCCTCTTCCACCGCGCGGACCTCGTCGAGGCGAGCTGGCGGATCGTGACGCCGATCCTGGACGTCTGGGCCAGCCTGCCGGCGCGCGACTTCCCGAACTACGAGGCGGGCACGTGGGGCCCCGCGGCGGCGGGCGAGCTGCTCGCCCGCGACGGGCGCCGCTGGGTGAACCCGGAATGAGCGCCGTCCTCCGGCTGCGTCGCCGACGCCGGGGCGGTCGCGCACGCCGCGGCGGAGGAGATCGCGGACGCCGCGGCGCGCGCGATGCGCGTGCGCGGGAGGTTCACGATCGCGCTGGCCGGCGGCGCGACGCCGCGGCGCACCTACGAGTTCCTGGCGGACCCGGGCGCCCCGTTCCGCGAGCGCCTGCGCTGGGACCGCGTCCACGTGTTCTTCGGCGACGAGCGGCACGTGCCGCCCGATCACCCCGACAGCAACTACCGCATGGCGCGCGAGGCGCTCCTCGACCGGGTCGCCGTGGCGAGCGTGCACCGCATCCACGGCGAGGAGCCGGAGGCGACGGCCGCCGCCGACGCCTACGAGGCGGAGCTCCGGCGGTTCTTCGGCGTGCCGGCCGGCGATCCGCCGCCGCAGCTCGACCTCGTGCTGCTCGGGGTCGGGCCGGACGGCCACACGGCGTCGCTCTTCCCCGGCAGCGCCGCGCTCGACGAGCGGCGCCGCTGGGTGGTGGCGCCCTTCGTCGAGGTGCTACGGTGCGAACCGCATCACGCTGACGCTGCCGGTGCTCGAGCGCGGCCGCGAGGTGCTCTTCCTCGCGTCGGGCGCCGAGAAGGCGGACGCCGTGGCGCAGGTGTTCGCGCCGGTGGCGGGAGCCGCGCCGGCGCCCGCCGGGCGCGTCCGGCCGGAGCGCGGCGCGCTCGTCTGGCTCGTGGACCGGGCGGCGGCTTCCCGCATCCCGCCCGGTCGCGCACCGTAGGTGCGTCGACCCCCGCGGGCGAGCTACCGCGGGTTCGCCTTCCAGAGCGCGAGCGCGGCCCCGGTCGGATCGACGATCACGCTGAACCAGCCCATGCCGGGCACCTCGGTGGCGTCCTTCACGACCTTCGCGCCGAGCGACTTCGCCTTCTGCGTGGCGGCGCCGATGTCGTCCACGAGGACGTACGCCAGCCAGCTCGAGGGCGCGCCGGGAACGGGCTGCTTCATCATGCCGCCGCCGGTCCCCTCCCCGACCTGGATGAGCGTGTAGGCGTCTCCCGGGCCCATCATGGGAACGTCCTCCAGCTTCCAGTCGAAGAGCTTGGAGTAGAAGGCCTTCGCCTTCGCGACGTCGGTGGTGGCGAGCTCGACGTGAACGAACGGATTCGGCATGACGTGTTCCTCCCGGCGTTGAGGTAATGGCGGGCGGCGCGGGTCGCCGCGGGTCCTTCAGGGGCGCGACAGCTCGTCCGAGACGTACGCGCGGACGACGCTCGCGAAGTCGGGGTCGCCGGCGAACCCGAGCCGCTCCGCGCGGGAGACGTCCCACCGCGCCGGCCAGCTCCCGACGATCCGCTGCACGAGCGGGTCCGGCTCCCAGCGGATCCGCGCGGCGACGTCCGGGCCGGCGACCTCCGCGAGCGCCCGGACCATCTCCGCGGCGGTGACGGACAGGCCCGGGAGGTTCACCGAGCGGACGTCGCCGAGCGCCGCGGCCGGCAGCTCGTGGCCGAGGACCAGCCCCTCCACCGCCCGGCGAGGCGAGAGGACCCACACCCGGGTCTCCGGCGAGACCGGGCAGACCGCCTCGACCCCCGCCAGCGGCTCCCGGACGATCCCGCTCGCGAACGCGGACGCGGCGCGGTTCGGCTTGCCCGGGCGGACCGTGACGGTCGGGAGGCGCAGGACGCGCCCGTCCACGAACCCGCGCCGGGTGTAGTCCGCCACCAGCAGCTCGGCGATCGCCTTCTGCGCGCCGTACGACGACATCGGCCGGAGCGCCGTGTCGTCGGTCACCGGATCGGGGAGCGCCCCGCCGTAGACCGCGACCGAGCTCGTCGAGACGAGCCGCGGCGGGCGCGCGAGCGCGCGGCACGCCTCGAGGAGGCGGCGCGTCCCGTCGAGGTTCACCCGCATCCCGAGATCGAAGTCCGCCTCGGCCTGCGCGCTCACCACCGCGGCGAGGTGGAAGACGGACGCGGCGTCCGGCCCGAGGACGCGACGGAGCAGCGCGTCGTCGGCGAGGTCGCCCGCGACGACCTCGACGCGCGGGTCGTCGAGCCCCTCCGCGCGGACCAGGTCGAGCAGCACGAGCCGCTCGATCGGCCGGGCGGCGCCGTCGGGCCCGGTGAGGCGGCCCCGGGCGAGGAGCGCGCGGGCGAGCCGCACCCCCAGGAACCCCGCGCCGCCCGTGATCACGACCCTCATGTGCCCTCCCTGGCCGCGCCGCCCGCCGCGCCGCTCACTCCTTCACCGCGCCGGTGAGCCCCGACACGTAGTGCTCCACGAAGAACGAGTACAGGATCGCGACCGGGAGCGATCCGAGCAGCGCGCCCGCCATCAGCGAGCCCCAGTGGTAGACGTCGCCCTCGACGAGCTCGGTGATGACGCCCACCGGCACGGTCTTCACCTCGGAGGACGACACGAAGGTGAGCGCGTAGATGAACTCGTTCCAGGAGAGCGTGAACGCGAAGATCCCGGCGGAGATGAGGCCCGGCACCGCCAGGGGCAGGACGATCTTCCAGAGCACCTGGAACCGGGTCGCGCCGTCGATGAGCGCGCACTCCTCGAGCTCGTACGGGATCGTCCGGAAGTAGCCCATGAGCAGCCAGGTGCAGAAGGGCACGAGGAAGGTCGGATAGGTGAGGATGAGCGCGAGCCGCGTGTCGAAGAGGCCGAGCGAGAAGACCATCGTCGCGAGCGGGATGAACAGGATCGACGGCGGCACGAGGTAGGCGAGGAAGATCCCCATCCCCACGTAGCGCGAGCCCCGGAAGCGCAGCCGCTCGATCGCGTAGGCGGCGAGCACGCTCGCGGCGAGCGAGATGAACGTCGAGGTGACCGACACGAGGACCGTGTTCCACAGCCAGCCCGGGTAGCTCGTCTCGAAGAGCAGCTTCTTCACGTGGTCCAGGGTCGGGTGGACCACCCAGAACGGGCTGTAGGTGCGGAAGTCGTAGAGCTCGACGTTCGGCTTCAACGTCGTGATCGTCATCCAGTAGAAGGGGAACAGCAGGACGACGATGAACACGAGGAGCGGGACGTAGATCGTCACGACCCGCCGCGGCAGCGACTCGAGGTACTCCATGGAGCCGCGCTCACGCATCCGCCGCCCCCTGCTGCCACCGGCGGCGCTGGAGCCCGAAGTACGAGAAGAGGATCGCGGCGACCAGGAACGGGACCATCGCGCCCGCGATGGCGGCGCCCTCCGCGAGCTGCCCGCCCGGGATCGCCCGCTGGAACGCGAGCGTCGCCATGAGGTGCGTCGCGTTCATCGGGCCGCCGCGGGTGATGACGTACACGAGCTGGAAGTCCGTGAACGTGAGGAGCACCGAGAAGGTCATCACGACCGCGATGATCGGCGTGAGGAGCGGGAAGGTGACGTGCCGGAACCGCTGCCACGGCGACGCGCCGTCGAGCGTCGCCGCCTCGTAGAGCGTCGGGGAGATGGTCTGGAGCCCGGCGAGCAGCGAGATCGCGACGAACGGGATCCCCCGCCAGACGTTCGCGGCGATGAGCGAGAGCCGCGCGTTCACCGGGTCGCCGAGGAAGTCGATGAAGTGGTCGATGAGCCCGAGCCGCACCAGGGACCAGGAGATGATCGAGAACTGGCTGTCGTAGATCCACCAGAACGCGATCGCCGAGAGCACGGTCGGGACGATGAAGGGCAGGAGCATGATCGCCCGGAGCAGCGACTTCAGCGGGAGGTTCCGGTTGAGCAGCAGCGCGAGCCAGAGCCCGAGCGCGAACTTCAGCGCGCTCGCCACCGCCGTGTAGACGAAGGTGTTGAAGACCGACAGCCAGAACACGGAGTCGTGGAAGAGCGAGACGAAGTTCGCGACGCCCACGAACCGACCGGGACGCCCGATCGTGGTGTCGGTGAACCCGAGCCATGCCCCGAGCCCGAGCGGATAGGTGAGGAACACGAGGAGCAGCGCCGCCGCGGGCAGCATGAAGATCGCGCCCAGCACGTTCCGGCTGTTCTGCACGCGCGAGAGGAGGGCGAGGCCCGAGGTCACGTTCGCTCCGGCCGGCGCGCGGGGACGGCCCGCCGCGCGCCGGCGATCGCACCCGATCAGATCTTGTAGTAGCGCTGCGCCCGCTTCTCGGCCCGCTCGGCCGCCGCCTTCGGCGTCTGGGCCCCGGAGGCCGCCTCCGCGACCATGTCGATGAGGATCGCGTCGGCCATCGCCGCGGCCGACGCCGCCCCGAGCTTGTAGGCGTACCCGTTGTCGAGCAGGCCCTGCGCGACGTCGCGGAACGGCGTGTGCTTCGGATCGGCCGTCCACACCGCGCTCTGCTCCTGCGCCTTGTACGGCCCGGTCACGTACCCGATGGACGCCTTCATCCACGGGTCGAGCTGGTCCATCTCCCACATGAAGCGCAGGTACTCCTTCGCGGCGTTCGGGAACTTGGAGTACTTGAAGAGCATCGCCTGCGTGACCTGCATGAAGTTGGTCGGGTGGCCCAGCTTCCCGATCGGCCACGCGCCGTGGCCGATGTCCGCCGCCATCTCCTTCAGCTTCGGGTCCTGCGAGGTCTTCGCGGCGTAGTAGATGGAGATGCCGTTGTTCGTGAGGCTGCACTGCCCGTCGAGGAAGGCCTTGTTGTTGTGGGGATCCTGCCAGGAGAGCGTCCCGGGGATGAGCGTCTGGTAGAGCTGCTGCGCGTACTCGAGCGCGGCGACGGTCTCCGGCGAGTTGATGGCGACGTTCCCCTTCTCGTCCACGAGCTTCCCGCCGTGCGCCCAGACGAGCCAGTGGACCAAGTCGTTGCCGTCGCCGACCGCGTGGCCGAGCGCGAACCCGGCGGGCGTCCCCTTCGCCTTGAGGCCCTGGCACAGCTTGAGGAACCCGGGCAGGTCCTTCGGGATCCCGTCGAACCCGGCCGCCTTCACGTGGCTGATCCGGTGGACCATCAGGTTGCCGATCACGCCGAGCGGGAGGGCGATCCACTTGCCGTCGCGGGTGCCGAAGCGCTGGCACACGTCGTACCAGCCGCCGTACTTCTTCCCGATGTACCCCGCGAGCTCCGACAGGTCGACGAGCTTGTCCGGGTACTGATGGGGATCGTCGAACCACCCGAGGATGAGGTCGGGGCCGCTCCCGACGTTCGCGGCGACGGCCGCCTTCGGGCGCACGTCCTCCCAGCCCTCGTTGTCCACCCGGACCTCGACGCCGGTCTTCTCGGTGAACTTCCGGGTGTTCGCCATCCACTGCTCCTCGTCTCCCTGCACGAAGCGCTTCCAGCGGAGCAGCCGGAGCTTCGCCCCCTTCTCCGGCTTGTACGAGAGGTCCGCGGCGTCCGCGCGCCGCGGGAGCGCGCTCCCGATGGCGACGCCGGCGGCGGCGACCGTGGTGGCCTTCACGAATTCACGTCGGGTGATCTTCGGCATCTCCGTCCTCCTCGGTGGGTTCTCGCGCGGCGCTCCTGCCGTCGCGCGCTACAGCCTCGTTCCCGTCTCGGCGTCGAACAGGTGCGTCTTGGGCGTGTCCGCGCGGAGGTGCAGCCGCTGCCCCGGGGCGAGCGCGTGCCGCTCCCGGAACACCGCCACGATCACCGCGCCGGCGGCGCGGACGAGCACCTGCGTGTCCGCGCCCGTCGGCTCGACCACCACGACCTCCCCCGCGAGGCCGGCCCCGTCCGGCGCGAGCGAGAGGTGCTCGGGGCGCGCCCCGAACACGACCCGGGCGCCGTCCGCCGCGCCGGACGGCGGCGCCGGCATGACGCCCCCCGCCTCGAGCTCGACGACGGGCGCGCCGGCCCCGCGCCGGTGGACGCCCGGCAGGAAGTTCATCGCCGGGGAGCCGATGAACCCCGCCACGAAGAGGTTGCGGGGAGCGTCGTACAGCTCGAGCGGCCCCCCGATCTGCTCGACGCGGCCGTCGTGCATCACGACGATCCGGTCGGCCATCGTCATCGCCTCGATCTGATCGTGCGTCACGTAGACCGAGGTCGTCTCGAGGCGCTGGTGCAGCTCGCGGATCTCCGCGCGCATGGCGACGCGCAGCTTCGCGTCCAGGTTCGAGAGCGGCTCGTCGAACAGGAACACCTGCGGGTCCCGGACGATGGCGCGGCCCATCGCGACCCGCTGCCGCTGGCCGCCCGACAGCTGCCGCGGGTAGCGCTCGAGCAGGTCCTCGAGCCCCAGGATGTGCGCCGCCCGCGCGACCCGCGCTCGCATCTGCTCGGGGGCGGCCTTCGCGAGCCGCAGGCTGAACGCCATGTTGTCGAAGACGGTCATGTGCGGGTAGAGCGCGTAGTTCTGGAACACCATCGCGATGTCCCGCTCCTTCGGCGCGACGTCGTTCACGACGCGCCCCCCGATCGCGATCTCGCCGTCGGAGATCTCCTCGAGCCCGGCGATCATCCGGAGCAGCGTGGACTTCCCGCAGCCCGACGGCCCGACGAGCACGACGAACTCGCCGTCCTCGATGGCGACGTCCACGCCGTGGATGACCTCGGTTCCGCCGAACCGCTTCTTCACGCCGCGGATCTCGACCGCCGCCATGCGCGCCTTCGCTCTCGCCGTCCGTGGCCGTCCGGTGGGGCCGCCCCTCGCACGCACCCGAAGGGGCTCGTGCCACGCCCGCCTCGATCGTGCACGACGTGTATGCAATGAACGAACGGTCTTTGGCAGCGGCCCCGCCGGGGGGGCCCTCCGATGACCGTCTCGGTGTCGCACCGGCCCTCGAAAGGGCACCGGGTGCGATAGGGATGGAGGCTTCACGCGGGGGGAGGTCGTCATGGTGGCAGGGCATCCGGTGAAGGTCGGCGTCGTCGGGCTCGGGTCGATGGGGCTCGGGGTGGCGCGCGCGCTCCTGCGCGCCGGCCTCGAGGTCCACGGCTTCGACGTCCGGCCCGAGGCGCTCGCCGCGCTCGGCGCGGCGGGAGGAGTCCCCGCGGCGACGCCCGCGGCGGCCGGCGGCCGGGTGGACGCGCTCGTCGTGCTCGTGGTGAACGCGGAGCAGACCGAGGCCGCGCTGTTCGGGCCGGACGGCGCCGCGCCGGCGCTCCGGAAGGGCGCGGTGGTGCTCACGAGCGCGACGGTCGCGCCGGAGTACGCGGCGGCGCTCGGCGACCGGCTCGCCGCCGCGGGGCTCCTCCACCTCGACGCGCCCGTCTCGGGCGGCGCCGCCAAGGCCGCCGCCGGGCAGCTCACGGTCATGGCGTCCGGAGCCCCCGCGGCGTTCGACGCCGCGCGCCCGGTCCTCGACGCGATGGCCGCGAAGGTCCACCGGCTCGGCGACCGCTCCGGCCAGGGGTCCAAGGTGAAGGTCGTGAACCAGCTCCTCGCCGGCGTGCACATCGCCGCCGCCGCCGAGGCGATGGCGCTCTGCATCAAGGAGGGCGCCGACCCCGCGGTCGTCTACGACGTCATCTGCGGGAGCGCCGGATCGTCTTGGATGTTCCAGAACCGGGTGCCGCACATCCTCGCCGGCGACTACACCCCGCTCTCGGCGGTGAGCATCTTCGTGAAGGACCTCGGGATCGTGCTCGACTCCGGCCGCAAGCTCGGGATGCCGCTCCCCCTCACCTCCGCCGCGCACCAGATGTTCCTGCTCGCGGCCGCGGCCGGGCACGCCGCGGAGGACGACTCCGCCGTGGTGAAGATCTTCCCCGGCGTCGCGCTGCCGGGGCCGCGCCGCGGGGAGGAGTGACGTGGCCCCCGTGCTCGGCTGCGTCGCGGACGACTTCACCGGCGCGACGGACCTCGCCGGCATCCTCGTGCGCGCGGGGATGCGGACGGTCCAGACGGTGGGCGTGCCCGCGGGGCCGCTCGACGCGGACGTGGACGCGGTGGTCGTCGCGCTCAAGTCGCGCACCATCCCGGCGCAGGACGCGGTCTCGCAGTCGCTCGCCGCGCTCGCCTGGCTCCGTGCCGCGGGGTGCCGGCGCTGGTTCTTCAAGTACTGCTCCACCTTCGACTCGACCGACCGCGGGAACATCGGCCCCGTCGCGGAGGCCCTCCTCGCGGCCCTGGGAGCGCCCTTCTCGATCGCGTGCCCGGCGTTCCCCGAGAACGGGCGGGCCGTGTTCGCGGGGCACCTGTTCGTCGGCGACGTCCTCCTGTCGGAGAGCGGGATGCGCGATCACCCCCTCACCCCGATGACGGATCCGAACCTCGTGCGCGTGCTGCAGCGGCAGTCCCGCGGGAAGGTGGGGCTCGTCCGGCACCGCGACGTGGCCGAGGGGCCGGAGCGGATCCGCGCGACGTTCGAGGCCCTGCGCGCCGGCGGCGTCTCCCTCGCGGTGGTCGACGCGATCTCCGACGCCGACCTGCGCGCGATCGGGGAGGCGGCCGCCGACCTGCCCCTCGTCACCGGCGGCTCGGGCGTCGCGATGGGGCTCCCCGCCGCGTACCGCGCCCGCGGCCTCCTCGGGGCCGCGGACGGCGCGGCGACGCTCCCGCCCACCTCCGGGCCGAGCGCGATCGTGTCGGGGAGCTGCTCGACCGCGACGCTCGGGCAGGTGGCGGCGGCGCTCGGCGGCGGGGTCCCCGGGTTCCGGGTCGACCCGCTCCGGCTCGCGGCCGGCGAGGACGTCGCCGCCGCGGCGCTCGCCTGGGCGGCGCCGCTCCTCGCGCGCGGCCCCGTGCTCGTCTACGCGACCGCCGAGGCGGACGCGGTGCGCGCCGCCCAGGAGCGCCTCGGGCGGGAGCGCGCCGGCGCCCTCGTCGAGAGCGCCCTCGCCGCGATCGCGAGGGGCCTCGTGGAGCGCGGCGTCGGGCGCCTCGTCGTCGCCGGCGGGGAGACCTCGGGCGCGGTGGTGAACGCGCTCGGCGTCCGGATGCTGCGCATCGGACCGCAGATCGCGCCCGGCGTGCCGTGGACCGCCAGCGTGGGGGAGCGGCCCCTCGCGCTCGCGCTCAAGTCCGGCAACTTCGGCTCGCCCACCTTCTTCCTCGACGCCTGGAAGGTCCTGCCATGACCGAGACCGCGACGCGCGACCGGATGTGCGAGCTCGGGCGCTCCCTCTTCGAGCGGGGCCTCACCGCGGGCTCGAGCGGCAACCTCAGCGCCCGGCTCGACGACGGGTTCCTGGTCACGCCGACCAACTCGTCCCTGGGCCGGCTCGATCCCGCGCGGCTGTCGAAGCTCGACCCGGACGGCCGCCCGGTCTCCGGCGATCCGCCGTCCAAGGAGGCGTTCCTCCACCGCGCCCTCTACCTCGCCCGTCCGCGCGCGGGGGCGGTCGTCCACCTCCACTCCACGCACGCCGCTGCGGTCTCCTGCCTCGCGGGGCTCGATCCCTCGGACGCGCTCCCGCCGCTCACCCCCTACTTCGTCATGAAGATCGGCCGGCTCCCGCTCGTCGCGTACCATCGCCCGGGCGACCCGAGGCTCGGCGACGTGATCCGCGGGCTCGCGGATCGCCACGCGGCCGTGCTCCTCGCGAACCACGGCCCGGTCGTCTCGGGCGCCTCGCTCGACGACGCGGTGAACGCGGCGGAGGAGCTCGAGGAGACGGCGAAGCTGTTCCTCCTCCTGCGGGGCCAGCCCGTCCGCGTCCTCACGCAGGAGCAGCTCGAGGAGCTGAAGGTGACGTTCAAGCTGGACCCCTGACCCCCGGTGCGCCCATGCCCCGCTTCGCCGCGAACCTGACGATGATGTTCAACGAGGTGCCGTTCCTGGACCGGATCGAGGCCGCCGCCCGGGCCGGCTTCGAGGCGGTCGAGTTCCTGTTCCCGTACGACCACCCGCCCGACGAGGTCGCGGGGCGCCTGCGCGCGGCGGGCGTCCGGAGCGCGCTGTTCAACCTGCCACCGGGGGACTGGGCGCGCGGCGAGCGCGGGATCGCGGCGCTCCCCGGGCGGGAGCGCGAGTTTCGCGAAGGCGTCGCGACGGGGCTCCGCTACGCCGCGGCGCTCGGGACGCCGGTCCTCCACGCGATGGCGGGGCTCGTCCCACCCGACGCCGACCACCGCGCGGCGCGCGCCGTCTACCTGGAGAACCTGCGCTGGGCGGCGGCGGCGCTCGCGCGCGAGGGCCGGACGCTCGTGATCGAGCCGATCAACGGCCGGGACATGCCGGGGTACTTCCTCGAGCGGCAGGCGGAGGCCCACGCGGTGCGCGAGGAGGTCGGGGCGGAGAACCTCCTCGTGCAGATGGACCTCTACCACGCGCAGATCTCCGAGGGCGACGTGACGACGAAGCTCCGCAGGTGGATCCGCCACGTCGGACACGTCCAGGTGGCGAGCGTGCCGGATCGGCACGAGCCCGACCACGGCGAGCTCTCCTACCCTCACGTGTTCGCGCTGCTCGACGAGCTCGGGTACGCCGGCTGGGTGGGCTGCGAGTACCGGCCAGCGCGCGGCACGCTCGAGGGGCTCGGGTGGCTCGAGCCCTTCAGAGCGGTAGGGCGCACCCATGACCCCTGCAGCCTGCGCGGGCACGCGCCCGCTAGCGCACCGCGTCGCCGCGGCGGTACTCGGCGGTGAGCGCGTCGAGGCGTGCCTTGAGCTCGGGCGCGAGCTTCACGCCCGCCGCGGCGAGCGCCGGCGCGAGCTGGTCTGCCCGGCTCGCGCCCACGATCGGCGCCGTCACCACCGGATTCGCGAGCACCCACGCGATGGCGAGCGTCACGAGCTCGAGCCCGGCCTCGGCGGCGAGCGGGCGGATCGCCTCCACCGCCGCGAACTCGCGCTCGTGCCAGTAGCGATCCTGGTACATCCGACCGGCGGTGCCGAGCGTGAAGCGCCCGCCGGTGGGCGGCGGCCCGCCCCGGTGCTTGCCGGTGAGGACGCCGCCGGCGAGCGGGTTGTAGGGGATGACGCCGATCCCTTCGAGCGCGCACAGCGGGAAGAGCTCGCGCTCGAACTCGCGGAAGAGGAGGTTGTACCGGGGCTGGACCGAGTCGAAGCGGGCCACGCCGAGCACCTCGCTGCGCCCGAGGGCGCGCGCCACCTGCCACGCCTGGAAGTTCGAGCACCCGACGTAGCGCGCCTTCCCCGCGCGCACCACGTCCTCGAGGGCGCGCAGGCTCTCGTCGAGGGGCGTCTCGGGGTCGAACATGTGGAGCTGGTAGAGGTCCACGTGGTCCGTGCCGAGGCGGCGCAGCGATGCGTCGATCGCGTCGAGGACGTGCTTGCGGGAGTTGCCCTTGTCCCAGGGACGTGCGGACATCGGGTTGTGGCACTTCGTGGCGAGGATGAGCTCGTGGCGGCGCCCCTTCATCCAGCGGCCGATGATCTCCTCGGTGCGTCCCGCCGTCTCGTGCGTCCCGCCGAGCGGGTAGGCATCGGCGGTGTCGATGAAGGTGATCCCGCCCTCCACCGCCGCGTCGAGGATCGCGCGAGACGACGGCTCGTCGCACTGCAACCCGAACGTCATCGTGCCGAGACAGAGGCGGGAGACCTGCAAGCCCGTGCGCCCGAGCCGGATCGAGTCCATGCGGCTAGCCTAACGCACGGACCCCCGGTCCGCGACGGCGGCCCCCTTCGGCGTCCCCACGAGCGCCAGGGGGCCGAGCCCTCGCGCCGCACCCCCGCGTTGCTCCATCGCCGTCGCATCCCCAGGCTTGGCTGGGTATCCGAAGCGGCGACGCCGCAGGAGAGTTGCCATGCGCGTGGAAGAGCTGATGAGCGACGCGAAGTGCTGTCGTCCGTCCGATACGGTGATCCGGTGTGCCAAGCTCATGCGGGACGAGAGCATCGGCTTCGTGCCGATCTGCGACGACGCCGGGGAGCCGGTCGGCGCGATCACCGACCGCGACCTGACGATCCGGGTCCTCGCCGACGGCCGGTCGCCCGACGAGAAGATCTCGGCGTTCATGACGAAGGACGTGATCTCGTGCCGGACGAGCGACGACTCCGAGGAGATCGCCCGGCTGATGCGCGATCACCGGAAGTCGCGCGTCATGGTCTGCGACGAGGGCGGCAAGCTCGTCGGGGTGGTGAGCCTCCAGGACATCGCCGAGTCGGCCAGCGAGGAGGAGACCGGCGAGACGCTCCAGGAGGTGAAGCGCGGCCAGCCGGACCAGCCGACCGCGCACTGACTGCGATCCCGCGCCGCCGGGTGGACGCGTCCCCGCGTCGCCCGGCGACGCGGGCCGATCACCGCAGCCGCGCCATGGCTGCGCGCATGCTGATCCGCAGGCGCTCCAGCGACCGCGCGAGGCGGCCGAGCTCGTCCGCCCGCGACACGGGGATGGGGTTGTCGAGGTCTCCCGTGCTCATCCGATCGGCGGCCTGGCTCATCTCGACGATCGGCCGGATGAGCACGCCCGAGGCCATCCGCGCCGTGAACATGACGAGGACCGCCGCGCCCACGAGGAGCGCGAGCCCGAGGGTCAGCGTCTGCCGCAGCGGCGCGAACAGCTCCTCCTTCTCCTGCTGGATCGCGACGGCCCAGCGGAAGCGGTTGCCGTGGACGTACCCGAGCGCCTCGCTCGTGCTGGACTCGGAGAACGCCATCGCGTGGGGCTGCCCGTCCCGGCGGAACGCTGCGACGAGCGGGTGCTCGTGCAGCTGCCGCTGGGCGAGGACGTACTCCTCGCGCGGGTGCGCGACGACCTTCGCCTGCTCGTCCACGAGGAACGCGAACCCGGTCTTCCCGGTGCGCCAGTGCGCGAGGATGGCCGAGACGTCCTCGACGGTCATCGCCGAGGCGAGGACCCCCACCACCACGCCGTTCGCGAGGATCGGCACGGAGAGGATGAGCGCCGGCTTCTTCGAGGTCTTCCCGATGAGCGTCTCCCAGGCCAGCTCCTTCCCTCCCGTCACGACGTCCCTGAAGTACTGCCGGTCCGCGTAGCTGACGAGCGGCTTCCCGTCGCTGCGCGCGACGTTCCTGCCGTCCGGCGCCACGGTGAAGACGAGGTACATCCACGGGTACGCCTTCTGGATCGCGGTCAGCGCCCGGGTCTGCTCCTCGGGGTTCATCGAGGCGAGCGCGGGGAGGCTCGCGGCGGCGCGCAGCACGCGCACGTTCTTGTCGAACCACTCGTCCACCTGCGAGGAGATCCGCTCGGCGCTCACCTGCAGGGAGCGCTCCGCGTCGGCCCGGACGCGCTCGGCCTGCTGGTAGAGCGTGATCCCGCCGAACAGCCCGAGCGGCAGGAGGCCGACCGCGAGCATCGTCACGGTGGTCTTGGCGAGCATGCCGAAGCGGATGCGGTGAGCGTCGGCGGAGGTGCTGCGCGGGCCGGGACCTTGGTTCCGGGCGGGCGGGCGGACGGCGGCGGTCGGAGAGGTCATGCTCGCCACGGTACCGGAGAGCGCGACCGCATGAAAACCTGTGGAAACCCGCAACGCTCGAAGAGGCGATCGGACGTCGAGTGGGTGGCGCGCCGACCTGTGGGAGCCGGCGACGCCATCCACGCCGCGTGTCGTACACGTGCAGTCACGCGTCCACGGGACGCGACGGCGCCTCGTCACCGCCGCCGCGGTCTCCGGACGGGCGGCGACTTGATCCGGCGCACCCCGTGACCCGCCGGCGACGGCGGAGCGGAGCCCAGGTGGTGACGGGCCCGAGGCAGCCGCGCGGGCATCCGGGGCGCGCCAGACACGCGCCGCAGGCGCCCCGGCTGCAGGCCTGGCTCGCACCGTTAGTGGAACCGGCGTGCGGAACACCCTGGCTGGAAGATCGCGCTGGTGGCCGGAGCGCCCGCAGGGCGTGACAAGACGGGCGTGGCTCGGACGCAGGAGCGGGCGGCGGAGAGCGAGCATTCCTCCGTCCGGCAGCGGAAGGCTCGGGAGCGGCCCGCCCGCGTCCGGCGCGGGCTGATCGCGTCCTTCGCGGCGGTCGCGATCACGTTCACGCTCGGGCTCGGGCTGACCAACACCTTCATCGGCCGGATCCACCGGGCGGCCGCCGAGATCACCGAGAACTCGTCCCCGAGCATCTCCTACCTGTCCTCGATGCGGAGCGCGCTGCGCCAGCTCCAGGTCGCGGTCGCCGCTCACGTCGCGTCGTGCGGCACGGCAGGCTGCGGCGCGCCCCCCGCCCGCCTGCGCCAGCTCGACGAGGAGCTGCAGGCGAGCTGGCAGCGGTACCGCCTGCTCCCCGCGTTCCCGGGTGAGCCGGATCGGTGGCCCGCGCTCGAGTCGGACCTGCACCGAGCCGGCGAGCTCGTCGCGTTGACGCTCGAGGCGGCGGGCGCTGGCCGGACGCGGGAGGCGACCGAGCGCCTCCAGGAGCAGCTCCCCCCGGCGTTCGACCGGCTCGACGCCGGGATCGCCCGCCTCATCGAGGCCGACGACGCCGGGGCTCGTGGTGGCCGCGCGGATCGAGCACCTGGCGCAGCTCTCGACGAGGGCCACGGTCGCGCTCGACCTCGTCATGATCGCGCTCACCGCCCTCGCCGCGACGCTCGCGGTGCGGCTCGTCCATCGCTACGAGCGATCGCAGCGCGAGCGGGCGGAGGACCTCGACCAGTTCGCGGCGCGGGTCGCCCACGACGTCAAGGGGCCGCTCACCTCGACCGCCGTGGCGCTCCACGTGGCGCGGAAGCTCGCGTCCGAGCCGGGACGCGCCGCGCTCGAGCGCGGCGAGCACGGCGTCCGGCGGGTGCAGCGGCTCGTGGACGACCTCCTCGAGTTCGCGCGCGCCGGGGTCCTGGATGCGCGCAGCGCCGTCACGGACCTCCGGGACGTCGTCGAGGAGGTCGTCGGCGATCTCGGCGAGATCGCGGCGGAGCACCGGGTCGACGTGCGCGTCGAGTCGGTGGCCCACGAGCGGATCGCGTGCAGCAGGGGCGTCCTCACCAGCATCGTCATGAACCTCGTCCGCAACGCCATCCTGCACATGGGCGAGAGCCCGGTCAGGGTCGTCCGGGTCCGCGCTCCGCCGGTCGCGGACGACGGCTGGGTCCGGATCGAGGTCGAGGACTCCGGACCGGGAATCCCGGACGCGCTCCGCGGGAAGCTGTTCCAGCCGTTCGTCCGCGGCCCGGACGCCGCGGTCGAGGGGAGCGGTCTCGGCCTCGCGACGGTGAAGCGGTTCGTGGGGGCCCACGGCGGCAGCGTCGGCTTCGCCGCGCATGAGGGCCGGGGGACGCTGTTCTGGCTCGAGCTGCCCCGCTCCGCCTAGGTCGCCACGCCCCGCGGCGCGCCGCCCGAACGCTCCGGGTCGGACCCTGCGCCCTCCGCGTACCAGTCCGCGCGGCACCGCGGGAGCCCCTCGGCGCGCCCGCTCTCGGTCCGCCGCGCGAGCAGGAGCTGGTAGACGCTCGTCCGTCCGAGCCGGAACCCCACCGCGGAGGCCGCGAGGTACAGGCGGAAGAGCCGCGCTCGCCGCTCGCCCGCGATCGCCACCGCCTCCGCCATGCGCGCCTCGAGGCGCGCGAGCCAGGCCGCGAGCGTCTCGGCGTAGTGCTCGCGCAGGCACTCGAGGTCGCGGACCTCGAACCCGGCCCGCTCGGCGGCGGCCGTCACCTCGCCGATGGGGAGCAGCTCCCCGTCGGGGAAGACGTACCGCCAGATGAAGCCGCCGCCCCGCTGCGTCGCCCACCGGAGCGTCGAGGGCCCCCCGTCCACGCACGCGATGGCGTGGTTCAGGAAGAGCCCGCCCGGGCGCAGCAGCCGGTGGATGGCCGCGAAGTAGCGATCGAGCCGAACGCGCCCGACGTGCTCCATCATGCCGACGCTCGCCACCTTGTCGAAGGGGCTGTCGGCCCGGAGCGTGCGGTAGTCTTCCCCGCGCACGTCGACCTCGGCACGGCCGCGGAGCTTCGCGAGGCGCTGCCGCACCGAGGCGAGCTGGTTGTCGCTGACGGTGATCCCCACCGCCCGCGCGCCGTACCGCGTCGCGGCGTGCTCGACGAGGGCGCCCCATCCGCACCCGACGTCGAGGAACCGGTCGCCGCGCGCGAGCCGGAGCTTGCGGCAGACGAGCTCGAGCTTCGCGCGCTGCGCCTCCTCGAGCGACTCGCCGCCGCGCCGGAACCAGCCGCAGGAGTAGACCATCCCCTCGTCGAGGAACAGGCGGTAGAAGTCGTCGGACACGTCGTAGTGGTGCTGGACCGCCGCGCGGTCGCGTCCGGGAGTGTGCGAACGCCCCCGGACGCGCGCCTCCAGCGCGTGGCTCCGCCGGCGGCGGAGCGCGGTCCGCGCCCAGGCCGAGAGCGCCGGGCCGACGAGCGCGGCGGTCGCCCGAGGTCCGCTCCAGTGGGCCGCCGCCTCGACGAGGTCGATGGCGTTCCCCTCGAGGTCGATCGTGCCCTCGATGATCTCCTCGGCGAGGCGGCGCTCGACCGCCGGCGGCAGGAACGCGTCGAGCGCCTGCGGGCTGCGGAGCACCACGGTCCCGAGGACGCCTGCGTCGCGGGCGGGCGGGAGCAGCGTCCCGTCCCAGAGGCGGACCGGGAAGGTGCGCGACTCCGAGGCGAATAGATCCGACGCGACGCGGACTGGATCCATCGCGTTCGGGATAACACCGACGGGTCATCGGTGCGCGTGTACCCGTCGGGTCGGACTCCGCGTGGGTGCGCGACCTTTCGCCGCAGCCTCCGAGGCGCTCGACCTTCGGTCACCGCGACCTGCACGAGCGCTTGAACCAGCGTCCGCAGCGCTGCTCCCCCCCCACCGCGAGGGCCAATCCCACGACGTGGATCAGCATGAGGACCGATGTGAGCGTCACGGGCGCACCCTCGTCAGCTCAGAACACGACCGACACTTGCGCCTGGAAGCTCGTGAGCGCGCCCACCTGGGCTTCGGCGCCGACGGCGACGTGCCAGTAGCGGACCTCGAGGCCCCCCGTCAGGTGCGGGACGACCGGTGCTTCGGTCTTCAGCGCCACCGCGTGGCTGGTCTCGCGCGCGAGCACGGCGTCGGCGCCGACCCCGAGATACGGGGTGAGGATCTTCCAGAAGGTATGCCCGGCCGTGACGTCGGCGCCGAGCGCGTGCATGTCCATGTCGGCGACGTACAGCGTCTTCGTGTACGCGCCCCGCACCGCGACGGAGATCGGCATGTCCTCGCGCTGCTGGAGGATCCCGTACTTCGCCTCGACCCCGACCCAGCCGTAGTTCGCCTCCGGGTTCGCCGCGTAGAAGGCGCCGACGTCGAGCCTGTCCGTCACGCCCACGCGCAGCCTCAGCTTGGGGAAGGTCAGGTCCGAGCCGAGCTCGTGGGAGGAGTCGGGGTGGGCGAAGGTGTCGTTCCACGCGGCGGACTTCTCCTCGACCGAGAAGGACATCCCCTCGACTCCCACGGCGAACCCCCGCCGCCCGAGCGTCGTCGGCGGGGACGCCTGCTTGAAGGCGGACACCGAGCCGAACTCGCGCGCGAACCGCCTGAACGCGCCTTGCGTGAGCTCGGGCGCGAAGGCCACCGAGCAGTCCTCGAGCGAGGGGTCGACGTGCAGGTTGGGGTCGTAGGCGGCGAACGCCGTCACCGGGAGGAGCAGCACGAGACAGGTCGAGACGATGGGGGCACGTGCCATGTGGCGTTTCCTTCGTGTTCGGGTGGCGTGTCGGAGGCATCCTGCGCGCGGCGGCCGGCGAGTGCTTTGCCGGGGACGCCAGGCTCTGTGCCAGGCACGCCAATCCACCTCGAGTTGGCGTAACCTGAGCGCGGATGTGGCCCCGCGACGGCACGGTGCTGACGGTCTCCAGCCGGGCGCTGGTCGAGGCGTGCGAGCGCCTCGGCATCGACACGGACGTCATGTTGCGGACCGCTGGAATCGAGCGGCAGACGCTCGAGAATCCCGATGCGCGTCTGCAGGGCCGCGAGGCCAGCGCGCTCTGGGCCAAGGCCTACGAGCTCTCGGGCGATCCGGTGCTGTCGCTGCACGCCGCGGAGGCCTGTCCGCTCGGGGCGTACAAGGTCATCGACTACATGGGCTTCGAGCGCGCGCACCGTGGGCGAGGCCTTTCGGTACGCGGCGCGCTACTTCAAGCTGATCAACACCGCCGTGACCCTGCGGATCGACGAGTCCGGCGATCCGGTGACCTTCGACGTCGCGGGCGAGAGCGGCCCGACCGGTGTCTCGCGCGCGTACGCGGAGTACTGCCTCTCGGTGTTCGTGCTCCACGTCCGCGCGGCGACGGGTGTGGCGTTCCCGTTGCGGCGCGTCACCTTCACGCACCGGCTCCCGCCCGACATCAGCGAGCACGAGCGGATCTTCGGCTGCCCGGTGCGGTTCGAGGCGGAGCACAACCGCCTGCTGCTCGATCGCGCCGCCTGGGAGACTCCCACGCGCGGCGCGCATTCCGGCGTGCTCCGCGTGCTGATCGAGCACGCCGATCTCCTGCTGTCGAAGCTCCCGCGCGGCCCCGATCTGATCGAGCGCACCCGCCGCGCGATCGCGGGGCGGCTCCGCGGTGGCGACCCGTCGCTCGAGAGCGTGGCGCGCGAGCTCGGCATGAGCGAGCGCAGCCTGCAGCGGCATCTCCGCGACCTCGGCTACACCTTCAACGCCCTGGCCGACGAGGTCCGCGAGGCGACGGCGCGCCTCTACCTCGAGCAACCCGACATGGCCCTCGCGGAGATCGGCTACCTGCTCGGGTTCGCGGATCAGAGCACCTTCAACCGCGCCTTCAAGCGCTGGACCGGCTGCACGCCGAATCAGGCGCGCGCCCAGGCGATGCGCGCGAACCCGACGAGCCCGCGCGCGTAGCCCGGCGGCCCGGTCGACGGTCGGCGCCGCATCCCCCACGGGGCTCGATCAGGACGCGCGAGCCGTCGCCCTGGCGCCGCCGGCCAAGTCTTTGGCGTCCCTCGCCAAGACGCCTTCGGACCCCCTTCGCCATCATCGCGGGGTTCCCAAGGAGGCATGTCGATGAAGCCCACGAACCGATCCGCGCTGGCGCCCGTGCTCGGGCTGGCGCTCGCGCTCTGCGCGACCGCGTGCATGGACCCCGAGGCCCCGGGGAACCTCGTCCCCAGGACCGTCGAGGAAGATCCGATCGCTGCCGCGCATCGCGGTCAACGGGACGCTTGCTGCACGCAGAGGCGTTCGGGAACCCGAGCGCGCCGATGATCATGGTGCTGCACGGCGGTCCCGGCGGCGACTACCGCTCGCTCCTGCCGTACCGCGCGCTCGCCGCCGACGGGTACTACGTCGTCTTCTGGGACCACCGCGGCTCGGGGTTGTCGAAGCGCCACTCCGCGTCGAGCTACTCGCTCGACCTCTACCTCGACGACCTCCGGCAGGTGATCGAGCACTTCAGCAGCTCGAGCACCCAGCCGGTCGTCTTCGTCGGCCACTCCTGGGGCGCGATGTACGCGACCTGGTTCATCAACGAGCACGGCGACTACGGCGGCCGCGTCGCGGGCGCGGTCCTCAGCGAGCCGGGCGCCTTCACCAGCGCCGGCCTGAAGGATTACCTCGCCCGGCTGTTTCCGCCCTGGGGCTACACCAGCGAGGAGCTGAACGACCTCGCGTGGTCGGATCAGCTCATGTCGCCGAGCGGTCACGCGCGCGCCGACTTCAGGCAGGCGATCGCGGTGCTCGCGGGCTTTCCCGAGCAGCACGACGACCCGAACGACCCCGCGCCCTTCTGGAGGCAAGGCGCGGTCGTCAACGCGAAGCTCCTGGAGCTCGTGCAAGACCAGGGCTTCGACTGGACCACGCGTCTCGGCGCGTACCCGCGCAAGGTGCTGTTCCTGCGCGGCGAGCTCAACGAGAACATGCCGCTCGCGCACCAGCAGGAGCTCGCCTCGCACTACGCGTCGAGCGAGGTGATCACCGTCCTCGGGGCCGGGCACGAGGCCATCTGGGAGAAGCAGGCCGAGTTCCTCGCTCACATCCGCGCGTACCTCGGGGAGATCGGCGTCACGCCGATGCTCGGCCTCGGAGGTGCGCTGTGACGCGGGCCGCTCGGGCGGCGTTTGCCGTCCTCGCGCTCGCCGCCTCGACGACGGGGGCGGCGCAGGAGCTCAACCTCGCGACGACGAGCACGGCTCGGCCCAGCATCGTGGAGGTGCGCACGGGCCTCGACCACGCCTTCGTGGGACAGGTGGGCTACCGCCGCGTGCTCGCCTGGCACGATCGGCAGCTCTTCGCCGGCGGAGACGTCACCATGCCGTGGGCCAGGCCGGACGTCCGCGACTACCGTCTCCGGGCCACCGTCGGCGTGCCGCTCGGCTGGGAGCACTGGAAGTTCGCCGGGTGGCTCTCTCCCACGCTGCGCGGCACCGAGAACGCCGCGAGCGAGCTGGACGCGCTCGGCGCCGATGTGCGCCTCACGGGCGGCTACTACGCGCGACGCTGGTTCGTCGCGGGCGAGGCGGGGCTCGACTGGCTCGCGGCGACGCACGTCACCTTCAGCGATGCGTACCGGACCCGGGTCTACTCCGGCGCGAAGGACGGCTGGTACCGCACCCCGGGCGGCACGACGTACGCGGGGTTGCACGCCGGCTTGTCCTTCTCGTCGTTCGACGTGGTCGTGCGCGCGGGGCACCCGCGCACCACGGCGCTCGAGCAGCAGACGTTGCCGCTCTACGTGACCCTCGGCGTGAACGTTTCGCTGCCGCGGTAGCGCCCTGGACGGCGACCCGAACTCGCGGGACCGGGGGACGGCCGCGCCGCGCAGGGCCACGGGTGGGATGACGTGAGCTTTACTTCATTCGTGCGCTCGTTCACGATTCGTCGAGACGAACGCTCCGCACCCGGATCGCAGCGTCCGTCCTCCACCCCTCTTCCCTCCTGGGTCTGGAACCGCCGTGCCGAATAGACGGAGTACTCTGGTCGTGTGCGCCGCTGCGCTCGTGCTCTCGTCCGCGTGTTCAGGATCGGGATCCGAGGCGCCTCCGCCTCCGCGGCTGGCGAGCGGATCCACCTCCCTCATCGCGTCCTCCCCCGCCGCCGTCGTCGCGGACGGCTCGACGGTGTCCATCGTGACCGTGACGCTCAGGGACGCGAGCTCGACCCCCGTTGCGGGCAAGACCGTCACCCTCTCCTCGAGCCGCGGCGCGACCGACACGATCTCGGCGGCGTCGGGCCCCTCCAACGCGTCGGGCGTCGTCACGTTCTCCGTGACGTCCACGACGTCCGGCACGTCCACGTACTCCGCCGCCGACGTCACCGATGTCGTCGCCGTCACGCAGACCGCCTCGGTCGCGTTCACCCCCGGCGCCGTCGGCGCGGCGCAGTCCACGGTCGCCGCCTCTCTGGCCTCCGTGGTCGCAAACGGCTCCGCGACCTCCACCGTCACGGTGACGCTCCGCGATGCGCACGCGAACGCCGTGCCCGGCAGGACGGTGACGCTCTCCTCGAGCCGCGGCGCGACCGACGCGATCTCGGCGGCGTCGGGCCCCTCCGACGCGTCGGGCGTCGTCACCTTCGACGTGAGCTCCACGAGCGCCGGCTCGTCGACCTACACCGCCAGCGCCGACGGCGGCACGCTCCTGCAGACCGCGTCCGTCGGGTTCACCGCGGGCCCGGTGTCCGCGGACCGGTCCACGACGGCGTCGTCGCCCGCCAGCGTCGTCGCCGATGGCGCCACGACCGCGACCATCACCGTGACCCTCCGGGACTCGAACGACAACCCGGTGCCCGGGAAGACGGTGACGCTCGCGTCGAGCCGCGGCGCGACCGACACGGTCTCCGCGGCCTCGGGCTCCTCGGATTCGTCGGGCGTCGTGACCTTCACCGTCACGTCCACGACCTCCGGCTCGGGGGGGTTCACCGCCACCGACGCGACGGACTCGGTCGTCGTCACGCAGGCCGCGGCCGTGGTGTTCACGGCAGGCTCCGTCGCGAACGCGCGGTCGACGGTCACCACCTCCGCCGGCACGGTGAACGCGGACGGTTCGGCGACGGCGACGATCACCGTGACGCTCCGGGACGCGAACGACAACCCGGTCCCCGGGAAGACGGTGACGCTCGCGTCGAGCCGCGGCGCGACCGACACGATCTCCGCGGCGTCGGGGGCGTCCAGCGCCTCGGGCGCGGTGACGTTCACCGTGAGGTCGTCCGTGTTCGGCTCGTCGGTCCTATCGGCCACCGACCAGAGCGACGTGCTCGTCCTCGGAGCGACGGCGGCGGTGACGTTCAGGGCGTCCCTGCTCGTCTTCACGGCCCAGCCCTCCGCCTCGTCGACCGCGGGGGTTGCGTTCGCGACACAGCCGGTCGTCGCGCTCGAGGACGCCGCCGGAAACACCGATCCGGCGTTCCAGTCGAACGTGACGGTCTCGATCGGCTCCAACCCAGGCGCAGGATCGCTGAGCGGGACCGCCGTCGCCACGGCGGTCTCGGGCGTCGCCACGTTCTCTGGCCTCAGCGTGGACAAGGCCGGAGTGGGTTACACGCTCATCGCGTCCGACGCGGCGGACGGGCTGCCTTCTGCGGCGAGCAGCGCGTTCACCGTCGTCCCGGGGCCGCCGTCGAAGCTCGCCTTCACGATCCAGCCGTCGAACGCCGGCGCGGGGATTGGACCGACGTTCCAGGTCGCGGTTCAGGACGCGAGCGGAAACCTGACACCGACGACGGGGTACGTCGTGACCGTCGCGATCGGGACCAACCCGTCGGCCGGCGTCCTCACCGGGACCACCACGGCGGCCTCGCGGGGCGGCGTCGCGACGTTCACCGGTCTCGGCGTCGCGGCGATCGGCGCAGGATACACGCTCGTCGCGACGGACACTCCGGACGGCCTGGCCGCCGCGACGAGCGCTCCGTTCGACGTCACCGCGCCGACGATCGTGGGGTCGGGCACGCCCGCGAGCTGCACCGAGGCGGCCCTGAACGCGGCCCTCGTCGTCGGTCGCAACATCACGTTCAGCTGCGGCGCGAGCCCCGTGACGATCACGTTCTCGAGCAGCAAGAACATGACCGTGAACACGAGCCTCGACGGAGGAGGCCTGGTCACCCTGAGCGGAGGCGGCGCGAGCTCGCTCTTCGCCGTCAACGGCGGGGTGACGATGGCGCTCGCGAAGCTGACCATCGCGGCTGGATTCACCAGCGGAAACGGAGGGGCCATCTCCAGCAACGGCACGCTGTCGATCACGGGGTGCACGCTCACCGGCAACTCGACGAGCAGCAGCAACGACTATTACGGGAGCCCCGCGAACGGCGGCGCGGTGCTCAACGGCGGGACGCTCATCGTGGCGAGCTCGACGTTCGCCGGGAACACCGTCACGAGCAACAACGACTTCTACGGTGCGTCCGCGAACGGCGGCGCCATCCATACCGGCGGCACGCTGCTCGTGACCAACTCCACCTTCTCCGGCAACAGCGCGAGCGCGTCCAACTCGTACTACGGCACGGCGGGGAACGGCGGCGCCATCTTCAACGCGGGCGGCAGGGTGGTGATATCCGGCAGCACCTTCTCCGGCAACAGCGCCAGCGCCTCCAGTTCCTTCTTCGGCACCGGCGGCCAAGGTGGCGCGCTGTTCGGCGGGGCCACCCTGACGAACACCATCGTGGCGAACGGCCCGACCGGCGCAAACTGCGCGGGCTCGTTCACCAACGGCGGACACGATCTCGACTCCGACGGCTCGTGCGGCGTCGGCGCCGCGACCAGCGCCATGCTCGACCCGGCGGGTCTCGCCAGCAACGGCGGTCCGACGCGGACCATCGCGCTGCAGCCGGGCAGCCCGGCGACGAACGCTGGCGACCAGGCCATCTGCGCCGCCGCGCCGGTGATCGGCGTCGACCAGCGCGGTTTCGCGAGGCCCGGCGCGGGGGCGACGAGCTGCTCGATCGGCGCGTTCGAATTCAACGCGAACTGAAACAGGGACCCGACCGAGAGAGCTGAAGCAGTCGACTTCCCTCGGTCGGGGACCCGTCGCGGGCGAGGCGGGGCTCGACTGGCTCCTGAAGCTCGCGCTCGCCGGGTACGCCTGCACCTGCTTCGGGATCATCGTGCGCAAGGCGTCCTGAGCGCGCGCCTGGTTCGGGCCCATCCGGTTCGCCATGACGCTCTCCGTCCCCGACGTCAGCTGCCCGCGCGCGCCAGCCTCAGGCGGCTCTGGCGTCGGGGGGCGCGCGCCCTCGCGCGATCCGGTCCCGTGCGCGCCGCAGGCGAGCGTCGAGGGACCACAGGCCGGGTCCGACGATCACGAGGTAGAGCGCCGTCAGCAGCTGGGCGTACTCCGAGCGCGTCTCGTGCATGACCGCCCAGAAGCCCACCAGCGGCGGTGCGGCCGGAAGGGGCAGCGGTGACGTCCCGAGGTAGAGCGCGATCTTCGTCGAGAGGGTGGCGACGATCATCTCGATGACGAACGGGATCGCCACGACGCGGGTGAGCAGCCCCGCGAGGATGAGGACTCCGCCGACGATCTCGAATCCCCCCACGAACGACGCCGTGAAGAGCGGCAGGGGGAACCCGAGCTTCGTGAAGCGTCCGACCCCCTGGTTCGCGTAGACGAACTTCAAGATCCCTTCCGACAGGAACACGCCCCCGGTCATGAGTCGCACGAGGAGGATCGCGGGATGCCCGGTGGTGGGCGGGTTGAGCAGCCATTTCTCGATACGCGCAATGAATGTCATCGTTCCGGTCTCCATGAACGGGTTCGCCCGACCCCGTGGCCCGGCCCTTCGGCCGGACCACGGGGCGGACCGCTCCCTACCCGGCGTCCGTGAACCTCGGCGCTGAGACCCGCGCGCTCCGCTCGCGGTCGAGCTGCTCGATGAGCGCCCGGGTGTCCTTCTCGAGCTCGTCGCGCGTGATGAAGCCCGACGCGTCGCCGTTCACGAGGTCCGCCTTCGCCCCGGCGGGAACGGACGGCTCACCGCCCTTCGCCTCCCAGCACGTCGCCTGCTGTGCAGACGCCGTCGCCCCGTCCACCTGCTCGTTGGCACGCGCCGACCCGACTGAGATCAGCATCGCAGCGCCACCCGCCATCATCATCTTCCAGTTCCGCATCGTGTCCTCCTTCGTGGAGGCCGCCCGACGTCGCCGCGCGGCCGTTCACACGAGACAACGCCGGCGACGGTGAACCGTTCCATGGGGGCTCTGACATGTCCGATCCGACGACGGCCCACGCACTCGATGCCACCGCGGTCCCACCGCGCGCCAAGGCCTCGAACTACCCGCCCCAGTTCGCCGTACGGATGGCCGGCGCACATCGCGGCAGCGAGCGAGTTCCTCTACGTCCTGGAGGGAGAGCCACGCTCGTGACGACGCCGGCGAGACGGACCGAGCGGAGGCGAACGGCGCGCCCCGACCACCGCGGAGGTGATCGGGGCGCCGGTCCGGAGGAGCGGCCGGCTCGTGCCGGCCCAGAATCCCGTCACGGGCTCGCCACGGCGAAGTGGACCTCCTCGCGCCGGTCCTTCCGTCCTCCGAAGCCGTCGTCGACCAGGCGGTCGACCTTGACGAGCCGGGCGGTGCACTTGCCGGTCGCGGCCAGCGAGGAGTGGAACGCCGGGAACCGGCCCTTCCGGACGTTCGCGCAGACCACCGGACCGGCTCCCGGCATCTCGTACACCACCTGCTTCGCGGTGGGATCGTAGGACAGCCCCGGCACGCTCACCTGGACGGGAGTGTCCACCTCGCACTGACCGTCCGAGTCCTGGCACTGCGCCTGGGACCGGTAGTGGAGGACGAGCCAGGCGCGGCGGAACGCTTCGCTCGTCTCGTAGTCGAGGCCCGAGTATCGCCCGTCGCCGTTCGTCACGTCCTCGGCGATCTTGAAATCCACCGGGCCCGTGCCCGCCCCGTCCACCCGCTCGACCGCTCGCGCCGCCCCGGCCGCCATCAGCACCGCCGCGCTGCCTGCCATCACCCACCGTCGCATCGTGCTCTCCCTTTCGTTCAGGCCGCGCAGGAGCGCGCGGCCGTTCCACCTGACGCAACGCGGGGCGCGCGCGATCGTTCCATCGAGGCCCGCTAGTCCTCGACCGACGTGGGCCGCAGCAGCTGCTGGAACCCCTCCGTCCCGGAGTGCTCGCGCATCGTCAGCTCGACGTCCTCGACGCCGAGGGACGGCGCGGACGACGGCGGGGTCCCGGGGGCGGCGTGGAGGACGCGCGCGCCCAGGCCGCCGAACGGGTGCTCCGCGTCGAACGGGAGCGGCTTCTTCTCGTCCGTCCGGTCCGGATCGGGGAAGGCGAAGATGAGCGAGCGCGCGGCGCGGTGCCGGCAGCGCGGCTCGTCGCGGATATGCTCGCGATGGATGTGACCGTAGAGGACCGTCACGTTCTCGTGCCGCGACAGCACCTTCATCACCTCGTCGCCGTCTCGCGTGAACCACTCCCACTCCGGCTTGAGATCGAAGAGCGGCCGGTGGGTGAAGACCACGATCGGCGTCGTGGCCGAGTACCGCGCGAGGTCCTTCTCCAGCCAGGCGATGCGCTCGGGCCCCACCTCCGGCTTGGCGCGAGAGACGTTGTCCAGCCCGACGAAGTGCACGCCGCGGTGGTCGAACGAGTACGACGAGTCCCCGAAGTGCTGCCGGTAGAGCACGCCGCCGTCGAGGCCCGCGTCGTGCTCCCCCGGGACAGCCTTCCGGACGCGCACCCGGAGCCGGCGCGCGATCTCCTGGAACCGGCGCATCCGCCGGGCGTGCTCTCGCGGGTCCTCGCTGTCGTGCGTGAGATCGCCCGTGAACAGGATGAGATCCGGCGCTTGCGGGAGCCGGTTCACGATCTCGACCGCGCGCTCGAAGGCGCGCGTGCCCGTCGGGTTGGGCGGGCCACTGAAGCCGACGTGCGTGTCGCTCAGCTGCACGAACGAGAACGGGGTCACCGCCTCCCCGTTCTTCCGGCCGAGCTGCCGCGCGAACTCCCGCGCCGGACCGCTCGAGGCGAGAGCCGGTGCGACCCGGTACAGGGCGCCGAACCCCAGCGAGGCGCCCACGATCTTGAGGAACCTCCTGCGGTCAACGGGATCACGCATGGCCGACGGCTCCGGCGGCGACGACCGCGAGGAAGGTGGTGGGGCGCCCGGACACGGCGGCGCGAACGCACCGCAGGTACGTCGGCAGCCCCCAGAGCCGGACGATGGTGAACGCGTGCTTCAGGAGGTCTCTGCTGGTGATCAGTCCTCTCATGACGGGGTCCTCTTGGTTCGGGTTCCCCGCGGCGAACGCCAGCCCGGGCGCAACCGTTCCGCCGTGATCGCGTGGAACGGTTTCGCCTTCGACGGCGTTTGGTTCGGTGACACGGGGGCGCGGATGCCCTCGTGGGGAGTTCCTGCCGTTCGAGGAACATGAACGAGGTCCGGTCGCTACACATGGCACTGATGGTGTTGAAGACACGGAGTCGCGGGGACGTGCCCGGGAGCATCGACGACACGCTCGCCCACGCCGACGCGCTGTACACGCTCGCGCGGTACCTGACGCGCGATCCGAGCGAGGCCGAGGACCTCGTCCAGGAGACCTACCTTCGCGCGCTCCGGGGCTGGCACGAGTTTGCGTCCGGGACGAACCTGAAGGCCTGGCTGTTCCGCATCCTCCGCAACGCGTTCATCAGCCGATACCGCCACGGGCTGCGCCACCCTCCACCGGAACCCTACGACACGACCGAGCAATCGCCCGAGGAGGCGGCCGCCCAGGTTGCGTCGGCCGGGACGCTCGCGCCGGAGCAACTTCGACGCGTGCTCTCCGGCGAGATCGAGGCGGCGCTCCGAACGCTGTCGGAGGACGCACGCACGGTCATCCTGCTCGACGTGGAGGGACTGACCGAGAGCGAGACGGCCATGGTGGTCGGCTGTGCCGTCGGGACTGTCAAGTCCCGCCTGAACCGCGCGCGCGCGGCGCTCCGCTCCAAGCTCGCCGATTACGCAGAACGGGACGAGTCATGAACTGCGAAGAGGTCCGAACCCACCTGTACGACTTCGTGAGGCGCCGCCTCGATCCCGCCCTTCGCGGCCAGGTCGGCGAGCACCTCGAGAGCTGCGAGCCGTGCAGCAACGCCGAGCGGACGGAGCAGGCCCTCGATGAGCTCCTCGAGCAGCGCCTCCCGCGCTTCGCTGCGCCGGCCACGTTGAAGCGGCGGCTCGGGCTGCTCGTGGGGCGACCGGAACCGGCGCGGGCCGCGCGGACGCGATGGACACGCATCCTCGCCCCGGCAATGGCGGCGGGGCTCGCGCTCGGCATCGGCGGCCTCCTCCTGCAGCGGGGCTCGCACCGGGACGGCGAGCTCGCCAGCCTGACCTCGGAGGTCGTGAACGATCACCTGCGCGTGCTCGCGAGGCAGAACCCGATCGACATCGAGAGCGGCGGAAGCCACCAGGTGAAGCCCTGGTTCGAGGGCAAGCTCGACTTCGCGCCCGTCGTCCCCGCACCGGAAGGCGACGCGCTACGGCTGCGAGGCGGCTCGGTCGGCTACGTCTTCGACCGAAAGGCGGCGGTGCTGGTCTACGGGCTGCGCCTCCACGTCGTGACGCTGCTCGTATTTCGCCCCGACGGGCTCGATTGGCCGGCGGCCGGCGAACGGCAGGTCGGGCCGGTGCGCGGAAGCGAGCGGTCGGCGCGGGGCTTCAACGTGGTGCTCTGGCGCAACGGTGGGCTCGCGTACGCGCTCGTGTCGGACGTGAGCCCGCTGGAGCTGGGCGAGGTCGCCGCGCGGTTCGCTGCGTCGACCGCCGAGACGCGCGGCCCGTGACCGGCGGACCCGGCCTCGGGTGCCGACGGCGCGAACGGCCGTCGGCACCCCGGCCGCTCGTCACTCGACGACGAACTGCATGTGCATGTTGCCGTGGCCCGCGCCGCAGAAGTGATCGCAGATGGCGGTGAAACGACCGACCATCTGCGGGGTGAACGTCACCTCGGTGGTCTTCCCTGGCTCGATCTGCGCGTCGATCCCGAGCGCCTTCGCGTAAAGCCCGTGCGTCACGTCCGCGCTGGTGATGCGGAGCGTCACCGACTCCCCCTTCTTGAGGTGCACCTCGCTCGGGGCGAACTCGAAGCGCTTCGCCGTCAACTCGATCACCCTCGGGTCCTCGGCACGGGCGGCCCGCGCCGTGCCGAGGAGCGCGAGCGCCACGAGGCCGATTTGCGACCACCTGCCGCATCCAGGATTCACTGCCATCGTTCGTCTCCCATCGTTCGCGCGCGCCGGGATTGGCCCGCGCGTTCTCGCCTGACGACGCAGGCGCCTGCCGGATCGTTCCGCGCAGCCCTCGCCGCACGGATCCGAAGCGGCCGCGCCCGCGGCTCGGCGCGGCCGGCGGAACGATCACGGGGCGGCGGGCGTCTGGTGCGGTGAAGCGACCCGCAGCTGGAGGTGAAGCCATGACTGTTCGGACCCACGTCGGCCTCGCGCTGGGGCTGGTCATCGCCCTCTCGGGATGCAAGGCGACGCCCCCTGGGCGCCTCGAGCGAGCCGTCGCCGCGGTGGTGAAGCGGCGCGTGACGGTCGGCGGCAGGTCCGATCGGAGTCCGATCGCCGCGACGGACGACGACGTGCGCCGCGGGCAGCGGGCGTTCTCCTACTACTGCGCCGCCTGCCACGGCCTCGACGGCCAGAACACGGGCGTGCCGTTCGCGGCGGCGATGTCCCCCCCGGTCCCGCCGCTCACCGCCCCGGACGTGCAGCAGTACACGGACGGGCAGCTCCACACGATCATCACCGACGGTCTGTGGCCGTCCGGGATGCCGGCGGCGCGCGGCCTGCTGAACGACGTGGAGGTGTGGCAGATCGTGCAGTACATCCGCCACCTCCCCGTTGCCGGCGGTCTCGGCGAGCCGCCGATGCACGCGGCGCACTAGGGGCCATCGGCGTTGGTGCGGAGGTTGCTGCGAGCGCGGGCCTGTCCCCGGACCTCGTCCTCTGGCCCGTCCGGCGGCTCCGCATCTCCGACGTCCATGACGGCGTCACGCCTCCTCCTGGAACGCCTCCTCGCGCTTGCTCCTCAGCGCAGGCAGCGCGAGGACCACGACGAGCGCGATCGCCGCGAGGAGAAGTCCCGCGGAGATCGGGCGCTTGACGAAGACGAGCGGGTCGCCGCCCGAGATCAGCAGCGCGCGGCGGAGGTTCTCCTCCATCATCGGCCCCAGGATCGTGCCGAGGAGCAGGGGCGCCGGCGGGCACTCCAGCAGGTGGAGCACGTAGCCGAACAGGCCGAAGACGGCGGCCTGGTGGATGTCGAAGGTGTTGTTGCTGATGCTGTAGATGCCGATCGCGCAGAAGACGAGGATCGCCGGGTACAGGAACCGGTACGGCACCGACAGCAGCTTCACCCACATCCCGATGAGCGGCAGGTTCAGGACGACCAGCAGGAGGTTGCCGATCCACATGCTGGCGACGAGCCCCCAGAACAGCTCGGGGTTGCCGGACATGACCTGCGGGCCGGGCTGGATGTTGTGGATCATGAGCGCGCCCGCCATGAGCGCCATGGTGGCGTTTCCGGGGATGCCCAGCGTCAGCATCGGGATGAACGAGGTCTGCGCGCCCGCGTTGTTGGCCGACTCGGGCCCCGCGACCCCCTCGATCGCGCCCTTCCCGAACCGCTCCGGGTGCTTCGAGATCTTCTTCTCGAGGGCGTAGGACGCGAAGGAGGAGAGCATCGCGCCGCCGCCGGGCAGCACGCCGAGGAGCGAGCCGAGCACGGTCCCGCGCAGCACCGCCGGCGCCGCCTCGCGCAGGTCCTTCCGGCTGGGCCAGAGCCCGGTGATCTTCTTCGCCACCACGTCCCGCTCGGTGGCGCCGCCCGTCAGGTTGGTGATGATCTCGGCGAAGCCGAAGATGCCCATCGCGATGATCACGAACCCGATGCCGTCGCCGAGCTCCGGGACGCCGAAGGTGTAGCGCATCGCCCCGGAGTTGATGTCGGTGCCGACGAGCCCGAGCAGGAGCCCGAGGAACACCATCGCGACCGACTTGAGGAGGGAGCCGTGCGAGAGCACCGTCGCGCCGGCGAGCCCCAGGACCATGAGCGAGAAGTACTCGGAGGGGCCGAAGGTGATGGCCAGCTCGCCGAGCCAGGGGCCGGACGCGGCGAGGACGACGGTGGAGACGGTGCCGGCGAAGAAGGAGCCCAGCGCGGCGATCGAGAGCGCGACCCCGGCGCGGCCCTGCTTCGCCATCTGGTGCCCGTCGAGGCACGTCACGACGGACGAGGCCTCTCCGGGCAGGTTCACGAGGATCGACGTGGTGGAGCCGCCGTACTGCGCGCCGTAGAAGATGCCCGACAGCATGATCAGCGCCGACACCGGCGGGAGCGTGTACGTGATCGGCAGCAGCATGGCGATCGTCGGCACGGGCCCCAGCCCGGGCAGCACGCCGATGAGCGTCCCGAGGAGCACGCCGACGAAGCACCACCCGAGGTTCGCGAGGGTGAGCGCGGTCTGGAAGCCGAGCGTCAGGTTGGCGACGAGGTCCACGGTCACCACCCCAGGAGCAGCGGCCAGATCGGGACCGGCATCTTCAGCCCGACGACGAAGACCAGCACGCAGGCGAACGTCAGGATCGCGCCGAAGACCGTCACCTCGACCCACCTGAACCCGGGCGCGGCGAGGCGGCTGATGACGACGACCAGCATGCTCGCGACCACGACCCCGAGCTTCGGCAGGGCCACGCCGTACGCGACCACGGAGCCCAGCACGAGCAGCACCGGGCGCGGCTGGATCTTCGCGATGCGGTCCACCGCCTTGCCGGGCCGCATCGCCCGGAGCGAGCAGAGGAGCCCGAGCGCGCCGAGGCAGCCGCCCAGGATCATCGGGAACATCCCCGGCCCCATCGAGGCCGGGGTGCCCACGGGGTACTTGCGCCCCAGCACGATCGCGGCGAGCGCGAACCCCATGCACATCACGCCGGACCAGAAGTCCTTCGTGTCGCGGATGACGCCGGCGCGCTTCGCGCCGGCGCGCTCGGCTGGCGGGGCGTGCCCGCCGGAGGTCACTTGGCGAGCCCCGCCGCCTTCGCGTCCTCCATGGTGTCCTTGGCCTGCGCGGCCATGAACGCCGGGATCCGATCGAGCGGGATGTCCACCTGCTCGAAGCCGCCCTCGGTCATCCGCTTCACGTAGTCGGGGTCCTTGTTGATGACGAGGAACATGTCGGAGATCTGCTTCCGGAGCGCCGGCGGCGTCGACTTCGGGACCGCGATGCCCCGGTAGGCGCCGCCGCTCCAGTTCAGCCCGACCTCCTTGAAGGTGGGGACGTTCGGGTACATCGGGACGCGCTTCTCGGACGCCACCGCGAGGAGCCGCACCTTCTCCTTCTGCTGGATCGCGAGCGGGAGGTAGGTCATCGCGGCGGAGACGTGGCCGCCGAGCAGCGAGGCGACGAGGTCACCGGTGCCCTTGAACGGCACGTACGTCGTGTTCACGCCGGCGACGCGCTTGAACCGCTCGTGCGCCATGTGGTTCGCGGAGAAGTGCGCGGAGCCGGCGAACGTCAGCTTGCCGGGGTTCTCCTTCGCCGCCTTGAGCAGGTCCGCGTACGTCTTGTACGGGCTGGTCGCCGGGACCACGATCGCGTCGGGCGTGAAGTGGAAGAAGTAGACGGGCGTGATGTCCTCCGTCTTGTACGGGGTGTTCGGCTCGAGCGGCTGCAGGATGATGTGCGGGACGTTGGTCCCCATGATCGTGTAGCCGTCGCCCGCGAAGGTGTTCAGCTGGGACCAGGCCAGGGCGCCGCCGGCGCCGGGCTTGTTGATGACGATCATGTCCTGGCCGAACTTCGCCTTGAACAGGGGCGCCTGCAGGCGGGCCGCGACGTCCGACTCGCCGCCGGCGTTGAACGGGATCAGGTACTGCACCGGCTTCTCGGGGTAGCCGGCGGCCGCCGCGCGGGCGACCGCGAACAGGACGGCGAGACCCAGGGCGAACCGGACGAGACCGTGACGCTTCATGTCCTCTTCCTCCTGCGGGAGTGGGTCCTGCGTTCGACGTCTGAAGCCGTGAGCCTACCGCGGAACGTCACGCGCGGCGCGGGAGCGCGCCCGCGATCGCCTTTCCGACCTCCGCGGTGGTCGCGGTGCCGCCGAGGTCCCGCGTGCGCGGGCCGTCCCGCACCACCGCCTCGATGGCGGCGAGGACGTCGGCGCCCGCCTCCGCGTACCCGAGGTGCTCGAGCATCATCGCCCCCGACCAGATCTGGCCGATGGGGTTCGCGATCCCCTTGCCCGCGATGTCCGGCGCGGAGCCGTGGACGGGCTCGAACATCGACGGGTGCTGCCGCTCGGGGTTGATGTTCGCGGACGGGGCGATCCCGATCGTCCCGCAGACCGCCGGCCCGAGGTCGGAGAGGATGTCGCCGAACAGGTTCGAGCCGACCACGACGTCGAACCAGTCCGGGTGCTGGACGAAGTGCGCCGTGAGGATGTCCACGTGGAACTTGTCGACGCGCACGTCCGGGTATTCCTTCGCCATCGCCTCCACGCGCTCGTCCCAGAACGGCATGGTGTGGACGATCCCGTTCGACTTCGTCGCGGAGGTGAGGTGCTTCTTGGGGCGCGAGCGGGCGAGCTCGAAGGCGTGGCGCAGGATCCGGTCGACCCCGCGCCGCGTGAAGACGTTCTGCTGGATCACCGTCTCGTGCTCGGTCCCCTCGAAGATCCGTCCGCCGATGGACGAGTACTCGCCCTCGTTGTTCTCGCGGACCACCCAGAACTCGATGTCGCCCGGCTTGCGGTTCGCGAGCGGCGAGGCGATCCCCGGCATGAGCCGCACCGGGCGCAGGTTCACGTACTGCTCGAACACGCGGCGGATCGGGATGAGGAGCCCCCAGAGCGAGACGTGGTCCGGAACGCCGGGGTAGCCGACCGCGCCGAGGAAGATCGCGTCGTGCGGCCGGAGGCGGTCGAGCCCGTCCTCCGGCATCATCCGGCCGGTCCGGGTGTACGTCTCGCAGCTCCAGTCGAACGTGTTCCACTCGAAGCGGAGCCCGTGCCGGGCGGCGACGGCGTCGAGGACGCGGATCCCCTCCGGCACGACCTCCTTGCCGATCCCGTCGCCGGGGATGACGGCGATCCGGTGAGTCTTCATCGTGTTCCTCCTGGCCGCCTCGGCCGCTGCGATGATCCGCCATCATGGCGCGCCCCCGGCGCGGCGGGCAACGCACGGCCGGGACAACCTACCTGTTCCTGGGAGGAACGAATACCGCGTCCCGAGGGGCGTCCTTACCCTCGGCCCCGGCCACCGGCCGCGGGTCGGTCGGTCCCCGCCGCGGGCGCACCGACCCTCGCGTCGCGCGTGAGCGCGTACAGGGCCAGGGCGACGGCCACGACCGCCGCGACGGAGAGGAACGCGGTGCGGTAGGACTCCGGGCCGCGTGCGCCCGCGGGGCCCGCGGCGCGCTCGAGCACCCAGCCCGTGCCGTGGAGGAACGCCGCCGCCCCCAGGATGTTGAAGAAGTTCACGCCGGACATCGCCATCCCCGCCATCCGCGCCGGCATCAGGTCGCGGATGTGGGGCCAGGCCACCTGCCCGAAGGACGAGAGCACCCCGAGCGCGCCCAGCACCACCGCGAGGCTCGCGACGCTCGGGCCGGCACCGCCGCCGAGGAGACCCAGGGCCAGCACGCCTCCCGCGGTCCCGGCGAGCGAGAGCAGCACCGGCACCTTGCGAGACGAGAGGATCCGGTCGGAGAGCCAGCCGCCGACCGGAGCCCCGAGGACGAAGGCCACGTTCAGGAGCAGGATGAGGTTCGCCGCGGCCAGCGGCGTGAAGCCGGCCACCTCGACGAGGTACGGCCCCGCCCAGAGCGCCTGGATCGAGACGAAGGCGCCGTAGCGGCAGAACGCGCCGAAGGAGATGAGCCAGTAGTCGCGGCTCGAGACGAGCCGCCGGAGCATCGCTCCGATCGGCTCCGGGCCGCCGCCCTCCCCGGGATCGGTGACCTCCGCGCCGGGAGGGCGCTCGCGCACCAGCGCCAGGAACGCGAGGGCCAGGGCGACGGTCGCCGCGGCGACCACGAGGATGGCGCGGCGCCAGCCGAGCGAGGAGACGAGCAGCGCGAGCGGCGAGGTGGCGAGGATGTTGCCGAGCGTCCCGAGCGCGGCGAACGCGCCCGCGACGGTGGCGAACTCCCGCCGGCGGAACCAGTGGCCGATGAGCTTCATCGAGCCCATCAGGTTCGCCGCCATCCCCACCCCGAGCAGGGCCTCGCCGGCCATCGCCGCGACGCGGCTCTCGGCGGTGGCGAACACGACGGCGCCCGCGGCGGCGACGAGGGAGAGCGCGGTCATCACCGCGCGCGCACCCAGCCGGTCGAGCAGCAGGGCGAGGGGGAGCTGCATGAGGGCGAAGGCGTAGAAGAAGGACGCGGAGAGCGCGCCGAGCGCCTTCGACCCGAGGCCGAGCTCGACCTGGAGCTGCGGCGCGATGACGGCGTTGAGGACCCGGTAGAACTGCGAGCAGACGAAGAGGGGCGCGCACGCCCCGAACACCACCCAGCGCGCGGGGTTCCGCGGGGCGGCGTTACCGGTGGTCACGACGTCACTCGCATCGCGGCAGCATACCCGACGCGCGGAGGAGCGCCGCGTTCCCGCGCAGCCGTCGCGCGCGCGACCCGCCATCGTCCGTGGCGCACGAGCGGCGCCTCGCGCATGATGAGGCGCGACACGCGGGGGGCCCTGCATGCGGATCGTCGAGCTGCACGAGAAGACCGTCTCGATCGCGTCGCCGATCGCCAACGCCTACATCGACTTCTCGAGGATGACCTGCTCGGTCGTCGCGCTCGTGACCGACGTCGTCCGCGACGGTCGCCGGGTGGTCGGGTACGGGTTCAACTCGAACGGTCGGTACGGCCAGGGCGCCCTCCTGCGGGAGCGCTTCTTCCCTCGCCTCCTCGAGGCCGACCCGCGGACCCTCGTCGACGAGGCCCGCGACAACCTGGACCCGTTCCGCATCTGGGCCGCCCTCATGCGGAACGAGAAGCCGGGGGGTCACGGCGAGCGCTCCGTCGCGGTCGGCACGATCGACATGGCCGTCTGGGACGCGGTCGCGAAGATCGCGGGCCAGCCGCTCTACCGGCTGCTGGCGGATCGCTACCGCGGCGGCGTCGCCGACGACTCGGTGTGGGTGTACGCGGCGGGCGGCTACTACTACCCGGGCAAGGACCTCTCGGCCCTCCAGCAGGAGATGCGCGGCTACCGCGAGCGCGGCTACCGGGTCGTCAAGATGAAGATCGGCGGCGCGCCGCTGGACGAGGACCTGCGGAGGATCGAGGCGGTGCTGGAGGTCGTGGGCGACGGGAGCTGCCTCGCGGTGGACGCGAACGGCCGGTTCGATCTGGCGACCGCCCGGGCGTACGCCGACGCCCTCGAGCCCTACGGCCTGTTCTGGTACGAGGAGGCCGGAGACCCGCTCGACTTCCAGCTCCAGGCGGAGCTCTCGAAGGCGTACCCGCGGCCGATGGCCACCGGGGAGAACCTGTTCTCGCACCAGGACGCGCGGAACCTCCTGCGGTACGGCGGCATGCGGCCGGACCGGGACTGGCTCCAGTTCGACTGCGCGCTCTCGTACGGGCTCGTCGAGTACCTGCGGACGCTCGAGGTGGTCGAGCAGCACGGGTGGTCCACGCGCCGGCTCGTGCCGCACGGGGGTCACCAGCTGTCCCTCAACATCGCGGCCGGGCTGCACCTCGGAGGCAACGAGTCCTACCCGGACGTCTTCCAGCCGTTCGGCGGCTTCGCCGACGGGATCGCCGTGAAGGCGGGGCGGGTGCGGCTGCCGGAGGTCCCGGGGGTCGGGTTCGAGGCGAAGGCGAACCTGTGCGCGCTGATGAGGGAGCTCGCCGCGTAGCTCGCTTCGCCCCGGCGCGCCCTCACCACCGCGACGGCATGCCGGGGCCGCGCACCGCGTACGCGCTGAAGCGCTCCACCAGGAAGTCGACGAAGACCCGCACCCTCGCGGACAGGTGGTGCCGCTCCGGGTAGACCGCGTGGATGTCCGCCGGCGGCAGCGCGTACTCGGGGAGCACCTGCTCGAGCCGCCCGGACCTCAGGTGGTCCGCGATCTCCCACTCGGCCCGCATCACGATCCCGTGACCGTCGAGCGCCCAGCCCAGGACGACCGAGCCGTCGTTGCTGCTGAGCGGCCCGCGCACCTTCACGGACTCGCTCTTCCTGCCGCGCACGAGCCGCCAGAGACCGTAGACGCTGTCGTTCTGGCGCAGCACGATGCAGTCGTGCCGGGTGAGGTCGTTGGGCGTCGTCGGGCGGCCGCGCTGCTCGAGGTAGCGGGGTGAGGCGCCGAGGAGCCGCCGGTTCGACGCGATCTTCCGCGCGACGATCCGGGCGTCCGGCAGGTCGCCGAACCGGATGCCCACGTCGAACGCCTCGTCGGCGAGGTTCACGGGGCGATCCGTGAGCTGCAGGAGCACCTCCACCTCCGGGTACCGCCGCCGGAACGCGGACACGACCGGCGCCACGTAGGTCCGCCCGAAGCCCAGCGTCGCGTTGACGCGCAGCCGGCCCTTGGGCGCGGCGCGGGCGGAGGTGATCCGCCGCTCCACCTCCTCGATCTCGGCCAGGATGTGGCGGCCGGCCTCGACGTAGATCTCGCCCTCCGCGGTGAGGCTGAGCCGCCGCGTGGTCCGGTGCAGCAAGCGCACGCCGAGGCGGCGCTCGAGCTGCGCGAGGCGCTTGCTGACGGCCGGCGGCGAGACGTCGAGCGTGCGCGCCGCGGCGGAGAGGCTGCCCTCCTTCACGACGGCGGCGAAGAAGGCGAGATCGGAGCTCTCGCGCATTCGTGACCTCCAGGACAGGCGTCAGCGCAGGTCCAGCACGGCGCGCACCCGGTCGAGGAGCGCGGCGGGCGTGAACGGTTTCGACAGGAACTCGAGCCCCGGAGCGAGCACGCCGTGCTCCGCGACGACGCGCTCCGCGTATCCGGACACGTACAGGATCCGCAGGGACGGGCGGTGGCCGCTGAGCTTCCCGGCGAGGGCGCGGCCGTCCAGCCCCGGCATGATCACGTCGGTGACGAGCAGGTCGATCGGACCGGGCTCCTGCGCCGACGCCTCCAGCGCGGCGGCGGCGCCCTGCGCGACCATCACGCGGTAGCCGGCCTCGCGGAGGGTGCGCACCGTGACCTCGCGGACGTGGCGATCGTCCTCGACGACGAGCACCGTCTCCGACCCGCCGCGGCGCGGCACCTCCGCCGCCGGGCGGGCCGGCGTCGCGGGCTCGTCGCAGCGCGGCAGGTAGACGTGGACCGCGGTCCCCGCGCCCTCCCTGCTCTCGACCTGCACGTGGCCGCCGCTCTGCTTCACGATCCCGTAGACCGTCGGCAGCCCGAGCCCTGTCCCGCGCCCCTTCGGCTTGGTGGTGAAGAAGGGCTCGAACAGGTGCGCGCGCACCTCGGGCGACATGCCGTGCCCGGTGTCCCGGAGGGTGAGTCGCACGTAGGGGCCGGGCGCGAGCTCCATCCCCCGGGCGTCCGCGCCGAGCGAGACGTTGGCCGTCTCGATGGCGAGCCGCCCGCCGGAGGGCATCGCGTCGCGGGCGTTCACGGCGAGGTTCAGGACCACCTGCCCGAGCTGCCCGCGGTCGGCGCGCACCGGCCAGAGCCCCTCCGGCAGGGAGGTCTCGAGCCGCACGTCCTCGTCGAGCACCCGGCGCAGGAGCCGCTCCATCCCGCGCAGCACCTCGTTCAGGTCGAGCGGTTCCGGGGTGATGACCTGCTTGCGCGCGAAGGCGAGGAGCTGGGCCGTCAGGTCGCGCGCCCGCTCCCCGGCCGCCCGGATCTCGTCGACGTCCTCCGGCCTCGGCTTCCCCTCCCGCAGGTCCTCGCCGAGCGTGTGGGCGCAGCTCAGGATCACCGTGAGGAGGTTGTTGAAGTCGTGGGCGATGCCGCCTGCGAGCCGGCCGATGCTCTCGAGCTTCTGGGACTCCGCCAGCAGGGCGTTGGCCCGCTCGAGCTCCGCGGTCCGCTCCTCGATCTGCTGGCGCAGGAGGTCCGGCTGCCGGACCACGGTGAAGGTGAGCGCCGCGACGAGCAGGGCGACGACGACGGCGATGACCTCCGGGAAGCGCGACTGCGCTCGCCGCCCCCCAGCCGGCCCGGGGCGACACCTCGAGCCGCCACTCGCCGTTCGGGACGGCCACCGTCACCGCCACGGGGACCGCGGCCACCTGCCCCGCGCCCGCGAAGCGCAGGCGGCTCCCGCTCTCCGGATCCACGCGCGAGAGCTCCCAGGCGTGGCCGGCAGCGAGCTGGGCCAGCCGGCTCGCCTCGACGAGCCCCGGGAGCCGCACCAGGGCGACCACGAAGCCCCAGAAGCGCTCCTCCGCGGGTGCGGCGGCGGCGTCGTGGAAGAACACCGGGAGCCGCCCGACGAGCCCCACTCCACCCTGCTTCAGCTCGAAGGGGCCCGCGACCGTGAGCTGCCGGGTGCGGATGGCCTCCCGGGCCTGGAAGCGCCGCTCCTGGGCGCGGAGGAGGTCGTGGCCCAGGGCCGCCTCGTTGCCGGCGAGCGGGTAGATCTGGCGGATGACTCCCCCGGGCGCGAGCTGCAGCGCGGCGAGGCCGCCGTAGAACGGAAGCAGCTCCGCGGCGAGGCGGTCGAAGTCGTCGATGCGACCGTGCTGGCGCAGCACCGCGGCGAGGGCGTAGGTCGCGGACAGGGAACGCCCGACCTCCTGCTCGAGGGATCGGGCGGCGCCGGTGGCGGCCGCCTCGGCCTGCGTGCGCTCCTCGCGATCGAGCCGCGCCCGCCCGAGACTCGCGAGCGCGAGCCCCGCCGCGAGCGTGACCGCCAGCGCGAGCGCCGCGGCGCCTGCCGGCACGAGACGGACCCCCCCCATGGCCTTCATCGTGACGTCCCCGTTCGGGTCCGGTCAAGTGAGGCT
>CAWHDY010000013.1:0-24860 GCA_963828235.1 uncultured delta proteobacterium | reverse complement strand
TTGAAGCTCCCGACTACCGGGAGCTTTTTCTTTTCCGGGCTTGGTCTCCCGTGGTCTCCGGGGCTTGGTCTCCCGTCCCCGCGCCGAACCGAAGTCGGGCAGGATGCCGTCATGGACGACGTCGCAGCCGTTGCCGACACGTGGGGGGAACCTTCGGATTCAGCATCAGGCTCCAGGTCCGGCATCCGCGACGCAGCACGGATGCGGTGAGCAAGGCTCTTGGGATTCGGCCATCGCGAGCGTTCGTCGCGGGCGAAGCACGGACGACCGGCGCTGGCGCGCCGCTCCCAGGGACGTACAAGCAGTCGTACTGCTCGCTCGACCTCGGCAAGGGAACTGGCCGCGCCCTGGAGTCCCGCCTTCGCGCCGCCACCCGGAAGCTGCGGAAGCACGCCGCGCTGTTGCGGTCCTGGCGCAGGTCCGGCGGCACACTCGCGTACTACGTCACCATCCACGGGGAGGCGGCGATGGGCTTGTCGGTCGCGCCGGACCTCCTCTCGGACATCGGACGCCTCGGGGTCGAACTTGGCATCGAGGCGTTGCGGACCGTGCTCAGCGACCTCTTCGCATGAATCACGGAAAGCAAAGTCGAATACGCAACCGTTCGAGACGGGGCTGCCTTGACGAAGTGGCTCGTTGAGAACCAACCCGCCGCGCTAGATGAGGTAGCGCAGCTGCTTCGCACCAAGCTACGGCTGCGATGAATGCGCTGGCGACCCGCCCGCTCGCCGGGAACGCCGTATGCGTTCTTGGTCGGCTGCGTCTCCAGCATCTCCAGAACCACGGGCGCCTCGGGTCCACTCGCGTCCGCGAACGTCCGAAAATAGCCTGGAGCTTCTCTTCTTTCGTGACCCCACGGGCTCGAATTCGCGTGCGCCGTCGCCCGTTTGCGTTCTGCTGCAAGCTGGGTTCGATTCCTCAAACTTGTCGCACGGGGCGCGGCCTGATTTATTCCCCACGGACCCGTTTGGGGAACTGCCGAGGAGACCTACCATGAGGAAGGCATTCGTCGTTGTCGCCGCGCTTGCGGTCGGACCGCTGTCTGGCTGCGCGAGCATCATCAAGGGGAGCGGGCCCCAGCAGGTATACCTCCAGTCCAAGCCTGCCGGTGCCGACGTGCAGGTCATCCTAATGCCCGAGGGGGCCCTCGTTGCATCGGGGAAGACGCCGTACATGGCGACTCTGGCGAAGTCGCGCGGATACTTCCGCGGCGCGAAGTATCGGGTAGTGTTCCAGATGCCTGGATACGAACAGAGCGAAGCCTTTCTCGACACCTCCGCTAATGGTTGGTACATCGCGGGGAACATCGTCTTCGGTGGACTCATCGGCTGGTTGATTGTTGATCCCGCGACGGGCGCGATGTGGTCGCTTGATCAAGAGTTCATGGACGTGTCGCTCTCGCCCGCATCGCCCGCATCTCCACCTGCCCCGCCCGCCAAAATGCCTGCAAGCACGCCCGTGTCGGTGGTCAATGGCGAAGGTCCGGCAATCGGCGTCCTGTCGCTCGCAGACGTGCCGCTCTCGGCGCGCGCGCGCATGGTGCCGCTGAACTAAGAGGTTCCCGCTGGCCTGAGCGCCGGGAATTGGGGCTCGCCGTCTCCCCCACGTCTCCCCGCCGCTGGTCGAGAACCGTGGAGAGCCGTGGACTCGCGTTGACTCGCGGATCGTCACGGGACCGCTGGTACGCAGGGCTTATAGACGAATTCGTGTGCGCCGTCAGCCACTTAGGTTATCTGCGTCCAGCGGGTTCGATTCCCGGCGCCTCCACTTCAAGCTCCCGAGTACCGGGAGCTTTTCTTTACGGGGTTTCCTGTCTCCCCCACGTCTCCCACGCTCTCGTCATTGTCCGGGCGGCGGTCGAGGAGGCGGATGGCCGCGTCCTTCGCGCCCGGCGTGAGGTGCGTCCATCGACGCGGACCTCGTAGTACCCGGCCATCGTGCCGTGCATTGCCTCCCAGTAGCCGCCGCCAGCAGCGAACGCATTCGGCGGCGCCTCGGCGACCGCCTTGAGCACCGCGGCCATCCGGGCCGCGATGGGGCAGCGCTCCAGGAAGTCGCGCCCGGGCACCGCACGCGCGACGTCGTCGTCCGCGTGGCGCCTCCACTTTCATCCCAGCCTCGCGGCTGGGTTCCACACGCTACGACCCTGTGCGGATGACTGCAGCGACGCTCTCCATGAGCGCATCGACATCCACCGGTTTGATGAGATGGGCGCTGAACCCGGCCTCTTTGCTACGTCGCGTGTCTTCTTCCTGCCCATAGCCGCTCACCGCAATCCCTTTGAGCGCATGGCCGCGGCGCCTGAGCTCCTGCATGAGCTCGATGCCGCTGCCATCGGGTAGGCCCAGATCGCTGATGAGCAGAACGAACGGCCCCGAGTCGATCGCTTGCAGCGCCTGCTTCACGTCTCCGGCGGCCTCCACCTGGTAGCCAAAGGCCTCCAGCAGCATCTTCATCGTCAATGCGGTGTCGCCGTTGTCCTCAACCAGCAGGATGCGTCTTGAGCGCCCATCTGCAGTCGCCGTATGCTCTTGCTCCCTCCTCTCGAGCGGTGCGCTGCTCAGCGGGAGCGAAACGCGGAACGTCGCGCCGCGGTTCGTGCCCTCGCTATGCACCGAAATCGTTCCCTCGTGCATCTGCACCAGCTGCCTTGCGATGGCGAGCCCCAACCCCAGACCACCGAATTGGCGGGTGATGGCTTGACCGCCCTGTTCGAACGCATCGAAGATTCGCTCGGCGGCGTTCGGTTCGACGCCGATCCCCGAGTCGCTCACTTCGATGACCACTTGCCCGGCCGTGCGCTCGCAGCGCAGCCCCACGCATCCGCCTTCCGGCGTGAACTTGACCGCATTGGTGAGGAGGTTCCAGACGACTTGCTGAAGGCGCGAGGGGTCGCCAACCACCCAGTACGGTGCATCTTTCATATCGACGCCGAAATGGAGCCGCCGTGCATCGATATCGGGCTTGGCCGTTTCCACCGCGCGCTCGATCACAGTGCCTATATCGATCGGCTTGCGTCTGAGCTCCAGCTTGCCCCGCGCGATGCGCGTGAGGTCGAGCAGGTCGTCGATGAGGCGAGCCTGGAGCTGGACGTTGCGCCGGATGATCTCCAGAGGCTCGCGAGCGCTCTCGCTCACACCCGGGCGGCGTTGCAGCAGCTGCACCGCTGCCAACACGGGGGTAAGTGGGGTTCGCAGCTCGTGCGAAAGGACCGCCAGGAACTGATCCTTGGCTTGATTGGCCTTCTCCGCCTCGGCTTTGGCGCTTTCTGCGCTGGTCCTGGCGGACTCAAGCTCCGCGCCCCGTCGCTGCAGCGCCTCCTCTGCTTGCTTGCGCTCGGTGATGTCCTGCACCAATCCGACCAGTCTGCCGGCTCGAGCGTCCGACCCTGGCTCCCGCCTTCCGCTCGAACAGATCCACCGAAGAGTGCCGTCCGGACGCAAGACCCGTATCTCGATGTCGTAGGGGTTTCCGCTGCGCATGGCCTCGTCGCGGGCAGCGGAAGCCCTGTGCCGGTCTTCAGCGAGTATCGACGAGAATGCGCTGTCACGGGCGAGCGGTCCAAGGGGAGGCAACCCGTGCAGCAGACGCGCTTGTGCGTCGGCTTCAAAGTCGCCGGTTTCCGGATCGAGGCTCCATACGCCCATGTCTGCGCTTTCCAGTGCGTGCTGCAACCGGTGCTCGCTTCGCCGCAGCGCCGCACGAGACAATTCCAATATCCGCTGCGCATCCGCCTCGCGGCGCCGCCATGCGCTCGCGATCATCCCGGTCAGTAGCGCCGTGACCAAGGCGAACGTGGTCACCAGCGCCGAGGTCTTCACCGCCTCTGCCTGCCAGATGGAAAGATAGTCGTCCGTGGCCAGCCCGACCAGGACGTAGAAGGGATACTTGGCCATCCTGCGGTAGGTGTTGGCGCGCTCGATCTTGTCGAGGCTCGTTGCCGCCAAGTACGTGCCGAAGTCTGGATTCGTCCGCACCGCGTTCGCAAGCTCCCGCGACACCGTGTTGTTGCCCACCGGGCTCGGAGAGGTCGCTTGCTTCGAATAGCGCGCGATCAATTGCAGGTCCCGGTTGCGCAAGGTCGCGGCCCCGTAGGACCCAAGATCCAGGGCAGCAAGGGCCTTTTCGAATTGCTCGGTGAAGATGGACGCGTACGCGACGCCGGCGAAGCTGCCGTCGGGGTGGTTGATGCGCCGCGCCGCCACGATGATCCATTTGCCGCTGTTTCGGCCCACCACCGGCTTGGAGATCACCAGCCCGGCCTTGTCCTCTCGCGCGCGTGCAAAATATTCGCGGTCCGCGATATTGACGAGTGGAGCGCCGGTGGCCGCGACACCATACTCTACCGTTCCATCGGGGCCTGCGATTCCAAGGCTGCCGAGGCCGGATTGGTGGGCGTATTGCGCGGCGATATGCGCGTTCAGGCGCTTTGCGTCGATCTTTCCGCCGGCGAGTTGCGATTCAGCTTCGTCCTTGACCGAAAGGACCGCGAGGTCGACCTTATCCAGCGCTGCGGTGAAATCACGCTCGATCAACTGCGCCAGGTTCTGGGTAGCAGTCAGCGCACGATCGCGGTACAGGTCGCGGCTGCGGTACAGTGCCGCGGCCGCCAGGGCAGCAACCAGAAGGATGACGATGACGACGCCCAGAATCAGGCGCGCGATGATGTGAGAAGAAGAGGGCGCGGCGGCCGCAGAGGGTTGCACGGCGAAGGTGCTGCCACTGCCGGGCGGCTGCGTCGTCGTCGCGTCTGTCCCGGGGTCGTATCGGTTCACGGCGCTCCACTCCACAACGGCGCGCACTCTGCGGGACTTCCTGCGGGATTGTAGCACCGGGTTGCAGCGCGCCGATCGCTCGTATGGCAGCACGGTGACCGAATCCGTGCCATCGCTCGCCCGCTCGATCTTCCGTCTACGCGAGGGAGCTGGAGCGGGGCCGCAAGGCGTGCCGCGTGCCGGCCTCTGCGGTCATGCGGCGTTCGTCAGGGCACGTAGAACAGCAGGCCGTTGAGCGTGAACGGCGGCGACGTCCCGCTGCCCACGGTCGTGTTCGCGAAGAAGAGCTCTCCGATGGCGGGGTCCATGGTCACGCCGGTGCACGCGGGATAGTCGGTCGTGCCGATGAGCGCGCACATGTAACTCCAGGAGCGTGTCGCGTCGTGCAGAGTGAACACGACCGACGAGACCACGCCACTCACCGGGTAGAACTGCGCCATGACGCTCTCGTAATACGAGCCGCCACCATAGGGGTACGTTTCCGTCCACGCGACCCACACCAGCCCGTCCGCGTTGGCCTCGAGCTGCGGATACACGGTCCCGGGGCAGAATCTGCCCTCGACGGTGGGAGGTGCGCCATCCACCGTCGCGAAACCCAGGCCGGTGTCACAGGTTGCCAGGATGACGAGGTCGAAGCTCCGTTGAGCGGTGTGCGGCGGGTTCGCGCTGTCTGAGACCTGGATGGCCCAGGCGTACGCGGCCTCGACACCGGGCGCAGTGCCGCTGATCTCTCCGGTGGATGCGTTCAAGCTCAGGAACGCGGGCAACGTGTAGCCGTTGGCGACACTCCAGGTATAGGGCGGCGTACCACCCGAGGCGGCCAGCGTGACGCTGTAGGGCAGATTGACGGTGCCCGTCGGAAGCGGCGAGGTGGTGGTGATCGACACGGACGCGGAAGGCGTCACGGTCAGCGTCGCCGCGCTGCTGTTGACCGCGCCCGCGCTGTTGGTGGCGACCGCGCGGACCTTGCGGCCATCGTCGCCGAGCGCTGCGTGGAGCACGCTGAACACCGTCCCGGTGGCGCCGTTGACGTCGGCCCAGGTGCCGCCGTTGTCCGCGCTGGACTGCCACTGCAGCGTCGGCGCCGGTGCGCCGGTGACGGCGACGGTGAAGGTCGCGTCGCCCCCGACCTCGATGGTGGCATCCGCCGGCTGGGTCGTGAAGGCGGGAAGCGCGGCGTTGACGGTCAGCAGCGCGGCGTCGCTCGTAACGTTACCGGCGCCGTTGCTCACCACCACGCGATATCGGTACGCATCGTACGCCAGCGGCACCGCCGCCAGGGTCAAGGTCGGATGATCAGGGCTGCCGAGGCTGGTGAAGAGGATGCCGCCGTCGCTGCTCTGCTGCCATTCATAGCTGAGGGTCGTGCCGGTCGCGGTGACCGAGAAGCTGGCGTCCTGCCCGGCCGTGATCGTCTGATCGGCGGGCTGCTGGGTGATGGCGGGCGCGACAGGGGCTGGCGTCACCGTCAACGTCGCCGACGAGCTGGTGATGTGGTTGTCGGCGCCGCTCACCACCACGCGGTAGCGCGTGCCGCTGTCGGCGAGCGCGGTCACCGGCGTGGTGTAGCTCGCGCTCGTGGCGCCGCCCATGTCCGCGAAGCTGCTGCCGCCATTGGTGCTGCTCTGCCACTGGTAGCTCGTGGCATGACTCGCCACCACGTCGAAGGTCGCCGTGGTGCCCGCCACCACGCTCCGGTCGGCCGGTTGAACGGTGATCACCGCCGAAGCGCCGCTGCCGCTGCCGCCGCCGCCGCCGCATGCCGGCAGCAGCGCGAGCACGACGAGCAGGCCGCAGGCGGCGAAGGCGTTGCGCGTGGTCATGAGCTTCCCTTTCCGAGAAGATGCGCCTGAAGCCTTGGAGGCGACGGCACGGCTCCCGATGTCGTTACGCTTCGTGCGCGTGGCCGGTCTTGATCTGAGGGTACGCGCTTCGACCGCAAGAGCAAGCGGGCAGGTTCGAGCGAGCGTTGGAGTGTGACGGGGGTCACGCGGGCCCGTACCAGCGGGAACGAGTTCCCGGGCGGCACCGTGTCGGTGGCTCGCCCGGGAACATGCGCTCCTCACGCGTGGGTCGGAGCCCGCTCCGGCGACGACGCGTGGTCCGCGATCCCGGTCCAGCGGTGCAGCCGGACGCCGAGCGCGACGAGCAGCGCGCCGAACAGGACCGCGTACGCGCCGATGAGCCACGTGACGGTGAGCGCACCCTGCCCCGGGTTTACCACCAGGAGCACGCCGAAGACGATCGACAGGACTCCGCTCGCGGCGAGCAACCACTCGCCGCGCAGGTGGCGGCGGAGCCGGATCGCCGTGGCGATCTCGGCGATGCCCGTCAGGACGGCCCAGACGGCGATCATGACGAGCAGCGCGAGCGCCGTGATGCCGGGCCAGAGGAAGGTGACCACGCCCGCAGCGATGCTCACGAGGCCTTCGGCGAGGAACCATCCCCAGCCCGGCACGACGCGGGCGCCCCGGATCGAGAGCACCACGCTGAACACCCCGTCGACGATGGCGTACGCGCCCCACAGGGTGACCAGGGCGAGCAGGCTGATCGACGGCTTGGCGAACGTGAGGATCCCGAACGCGATCGCGGCAAGCCCGCGGATCACGAGCGCCCACCACCGCATGCTGACCGGGAACCGGTCGAGCTCCACGTACTCGGAAGTCATGGCGTCTCCTCGGGTGCCTAGGGCTGGAGGGCCTGCCGCGTGAGCTCCCTCGCGCGATTCAGCTTCTGCTCGCGCTCGGTGAACTCGTTGCGGACGTCGACGATCCGCTGCTCGATGCGGGTGCGGACCTCCGGGTTCGCGCCGGACGCCTGCGCGCGCAGCGCCTCGAGCTTCGCGGCCAGCTCCTGCTTGGCGTTGTCGAGCCGCTTCTCGGACTTCGCGGCGATGCTCTCGAGCTTCCGCCGTTCGTCCTCGATCTCCTCGGTCACCAGCTTCTGCAGCATCGTCTCCGCCTTCGAGCCCGCGCGCTCCCTGGCGCGCTCCGCCTTCCGCTGCGCGTGCTCGGCCTTGAGCTGCACGAGCCGCGCCTTCCGGGTGTTCACGCGCTTCTCGAGCGCGTCCTCCGCGAAGGCGAGCCGATCCTCCCGGACGACCTTCGCCCCGAGCTCCTCCATCCGGCTGTCGAGCGGGACGATCCACTCCTCGTCGATCTCGGCGATCACCGCGAACTTGCCGGGCGCGAGGTCCCGCTCGACGGCGGCGAGGAACTCCTCGCTCACGCCCAGGTGGACGAGGTCGCCCACGCTTCCCGCGGTCGCGCCGACCGCCATGCCGACCAGCGCGCCGACCGGCCCGCCGAACAGGCCGATGAGGCCGCCGGCCAGCGTGCCGAGCCCGGTCCCGAGCGGACCCTGATCGTCGCGCTTCACGATCGAGATCCTGCCCTCGGCCTCGCGCCGGAGGACGTCCGTACCCCACACCGTCAGGTCGCCCTCGGCGTGCAGCTCCTGCAGCGCATGGAGACCTTCGTACGCCTTCTTCTCGTCCTCGAACACCACCACCGCGAACTTGCTCATGACGTCTCCCTTTCAGGTTGGACCGCAACTTCGAGCGAAGGCTACGGCCCACGCGCTCGACCTGCTTTGTCCTGGACGACGGAAGGATCGACCGGGGGCGCCATCCAGCTCGGACGGCGCGGCGAGCGCTCCCCTGCGTCACGCGACCCGCTCGCGCTCAGAAGAACCGGCTTCGGTAACGCGCCGGAGGCTCTCCGGTCCATCGCTTGAACGCGCGGTCGAACGCGGTCGAGTCGGCGAAGTGCAGCAGGAAGGCGATCTCGGCGATGCTGAGCCGGGCGTTCGCCACGTGCTTCAACGCGAGCTCATGGCGCACGCCGTCGACGAGCGCGGAGTGGGACACGCCCGCCGCGGCGAGGCGCCGCTGCAACGTCCGCTCCGGGAGCGTCATCGCGGCAGCAGTCGCGGAGAGCGTCGGCAGCTCGCTCGACATCCGCCGTGCGATCGCGCACGCCGCGCGTGCGACGAGATCGCCGCGGGCGGGCACCGACTCCAGCGCGGCGTCCGCGAAGCGGGAGACGACGTCGAGCAGGGTCGAGTCGGCGTGGAGATGCGGAAGCTCCAGCACGGACGCCGCGAACCGCAGCTCGACCTCACGCGCGCCGAAGGCGAGGGGGCACCCGAACACGCGCGACAGCTCGCCGTCGTCGCGCGCCCGCTCGTGCTGGAACGCCATGCGCTCGGGGGTCCATCGGACGCCGGTTGCCTGGCGGCTGCGCACGAGCAGCAACGTGAGGGCGAACTCGTCGAGCTGAGGCGCCGGCATCGCGGGCACGCCCCCGACGATCCGTGCAAGGGGCGGCTCGATCACCAGCCGCAGGTCCGCGGCGTCGTGCACGAGCCGGACGTAACGCATCAGCCGCGAGAGCGCCGCGCCCGCGGTCGCCTCCGCGGAGACGACGTAGTCGAGGACGTCGAGCGCGCCGCTCGGGAGCGCCTCCGCGACGTGGACGCCGAAGGACGGGTCGCCCGCGGCATCCGCCGCCGCTTCCCACAGAGCGCGGACGCCGAGGAACGGAAGCCGGCTCTCGACCGATGCCAGGGCCTCCCGGGAGAGCTGCGCAGCGCGCAGGCTGGCTGCGGGATCGAGCCCGCGCGCCTCCAGCGCCGCCACGGCAGGCCTCGCGGCGAGGACCGTGACCGTGGCGTCCGCCGCCGCGGCGGCGTCCGAAGCCGACGTGCTCTGTCGTCCGGCGGCGCGCAATGGGGTCGCTCCGGGGTAACTCGAGCCGACGCGCATCATGTCACGCTCGGCCCTCCCCGCCCCCAGCCTAGGGAACGTCCGCTAGGGTACGGCCAATGCCTGACTGGCCACCGCCCACGCCTCGCATACCTTCTCGCCGCGGCGCCTGAAGCGGGATCGCATCTCGGCGATGCGCGCCTCGAGCCGCTCTTTCGCCTCGCCCCGCGCCATCGCCGCCCTGCCCTCGAGATACGCGATCTTCGCCTCTGACTCGTTCGTGAGGGTGTCGAGCGCCCCCTTGGCGCGCTGCTGCGCCGCCCGAAGCTTCGTCCGCGCCGCGTCGATCCGCTCCTCGAGGTGGTCCCGGTGCTCCTCCGGCGCGGAGGCGAGCTCCGCCCTCAGGCTGGCGAGCTCGGCGCGCAGGGCCGCGACGTCCCGCTCGATGTGGCCATCGACGATCTCCTTGCGCACGCGGCCGAGCACGGTGCCGCCCAGCGCGGCGATCCGCGCGACGACGGGCGCGATTCGATCCTCCCAGACCTCGGCGACGACGGCGGCCGTACCCGGCCGGAGCGCGTCCCCGACCTCCGTCAGGAAGTCCTCGTCGACCCCGATCCGCGCGAGATCGTACAGGACGCGGCCGAGCGTCCCCGCGCCGGCCGCGACGGCGATCCCGACCGACCCGGCGAGTGGGCCGAGGAGGCTGCCGGTGAGGAGCGCCACCGACGTGCCGAGCGGGCCTGGATCGGCCGGCTCCTTCACGGTGACCCCCTCCTCGTCGGTCGCGATCACCGCCGCCGCGTACACCGTGATCGTCCCCTGCCGATCCATGTCCTCGAGCGCCCTCAACCCCGCGTACGCCCGCGCGTCGCCGGGAAAGACAGCGACCAGGATCCTTTCCATGGGCCTCCTCCTCGGCCAACCCGCAGGCGGCGCTGAACTCGCCTGCTTCCGACACTAGAGTCGGGTGCGAATCACGCGCATTGTCCTCGACGACGGAACGATCGACCCTGGGCGCCGGATGAGCTCGGATCTCTCCGCGACGGTGCTTGCGGCGCGACCGGTGGTCGCGGCCCTGAAGGAGCGCGGCGTGGACCCGGGCCCGGTCCTGCGCAGCGCCGAGATCTCGAGCGAGGCTCTGGCGTCCGTCGAGAACAGGCTCCCCGTCGCGAGCGTGCTGAGGCTGTGGGAGGCGGCGGCGGAGGCGGCTCACGACCCGTCGTTCGGCGTGCACGCGGCGGAGGCGCTCCCGCGGGGCACCTACGATGTGTTCGAGCTCATCCTGTCGGCCGCGGAGACGGTCGGCGCCGGGCTCTCGCAGATCACGCGGTACATCCCGCTCATCCACGACCACTCGACGCTGAAGCTCGACCTCGAGCCGGGCCGCGCGCGCCTCGTCCGGCGCGTGCCGACGGTCGGGCCCCAGTACGACGAGTTCTCGATGACCCTGCTGCTCGTCCGCAGCCGGCAGGCGAGCGCGACGGAGTGGACGCCCGACCGCGTGACGTTCCAGCACGAGCGGACGCGCGACGACGGCGAGCCGTCCCGCGTCTTCGGGTGCCCCGTCGTCTTCGGCGCGGCGGAGACGGAGCTGCTCATCCCACGCTCGGTGCTGCTGCTCCCCAACGCGCGAGCCGACGCGCCGCTCCTCGAGGTGCTGAGCCGCCACGTTGAGGCGCGGCTCGAGTCGCTGCCTCAGCGGGGAGCGCTCCTCGCGCGCGTCTCGAGCGCGATCGCGCGCCGGATCGCGACGGAGCTTCCGTCCCTCGCGACGACCGCCGCCGCGGTGCGCATCCCTGAGCGAACGCTGCAGCGGCGCCTCGCGGACGAGGGCGTCACCCACTCCGCGCTCGTCGACGACGTGCGCCGCAACCTCGCGCTCCACTACCTCGCCGACGCGAGCGTCAGCGTGACCGAGATCGCGTACCGCTTGCATTTCGCGGATCCGGCCGCGTTCTACCGCGCGTTCAAGCGCTGGACCGGGGAGTCGCCGGCCGCGTACCGGCGGCGCTTCTTCTGAGCGCGGTGCCGGGCCGAGTCCTCGCGGTAGCTGTCGCACGAGCGACCGATCGCACCACGAGGCAGCGAGCGGACGCTGCACAAACCCGGCGCTCGAGGTCCCTCCTCATGGAGACGCTTGTCGCAACCGAATTGCCGAACCCATGATGCGCCATGATCCGCAGGCGACTGGCGGCGTTCGGCGCGCTCGCGCTCGGACTCGCCGCGCTCGTGCTCCTGATCGTGCTCGCGGTCGTCGACCTCCGGCGCGGACTCCTGAGCCTCGCGCTGCTCGCCCTTTCGCTCGCCGCCGCGTGGCAGGGGCTCGTGCGCCGTGGCGCGGCCCGGGTCCTGGGAATCGGGGTCGGCGCGCTGCTGGCGGTGGCCATGGTGGCGCTGCTCATCTCCGGCGAGCCTGCGCTCGTGCTCGCTCTGGTGGCGGCGCTGTCGCTGGGGCTCGCCGCCGCGAGCTACGCCTTCCACGTCCCCGTCGCGCTGCCGCCCGCGCCGCGCCCGGCGCACCCGTTTCTGTTCTACAACCCGCGCTCCGGTGGCGGGAAGGTTGCGCGCTTCCACGTGCCCGACGAGGCCCGGGCCCGGGGCATCGAGCCGATCGAGCTGACGCCCGGCACCAACCTCGAGCAGCTCGTCCGCCGCGCGCTGGACGAGGGCGCCGATGCGCTGGGGATGGCCGGGGGGGACGGGTCGCAGGCGGTCGTGGCCGGCATCGCAGCCGAGCGAGGCCTTCCGTACGCGTGTGTCCCGGCGGGCACTCGCAACCACTTCGCGCTCGACCTTGGCGTCGATCCCGACGACGTCGTCGGGGCGCTCGACGCATTCGTCGAAGGCAGCGAGCGGCTGGTGGACGTCGGCGAGGTGAACGGCCGCGTCTTCGTCAACAACGTCTCGCTCGGACTGTATGGGGAAGCGGTCCAGCAGGCTGGCTACCGCGACGCGAAGCTCCGCACGCTGCTCGAAACGGTGCCGGAAGTCCTGGGCCCTGGACGGAAGCCGGATCTGCGGTGGCGCGGCCCCGACGGGAACGAGCACGAGGGCGGCGCCGCGATCCTCGTATCGAACAACCGCTACCGGCTCGAACGCCCAGTGGGATCCGGCATGCGACCGCACCTCGACGCTGGCGTCCTCGGTGTCACCGTGCTGGGCTCGCCGGGTGGCGAGGCGCCGGTGCGGGCGTGGACCACGACGTCGTTCGAGATCGACGCGCATGCCACCGTGCCCGCAGGCGTCGATGGTGAGGCGCTCGTGCTCGAACCGCCGCTGCGCTTCCGCATCCGGCCGGCCGCCCTGCGCTGCCGCATCGCCCGCCACCATCGCGGCGCCTCGCCCTCGACCTTCGCACCCGACGGTGCGTGGGCCGCGATCCGCACTCTCGCCCGTATCGCCGCCGGGCATGACGCGCCGCGGGAGCGCCCGGCCGCCGTCCCAGGCCCTATCTTCTGACCCGCTTCCGGTACTCAGAGCGTACTCGAGAGCCCTGCGCTGCAAGGCGGCCACCGTCGCGATCTACGCGCCCATCTGCCCGTACTCCGGTTTCCCGCCGCGCTCGAACCGGTGGTACGTCGCGCCCTTGCCGCTCGTGACCGATTCGACCTGTTTGAGCGCCACCGGCACCGTGCCGCTGCCGAAGAGCCGCTTGCCGGTGCCGAGCACCACCGGGAAGATGAACAGCCGGTACTCGTCGATGAGGTCGTTTGTCAGCAGCGTCTGGAGCAGGTCGGTGCTTCCCCAGGTGTGCACCGACCGGCCGGGCTGCTGCCGGAGCTCCCGGAGCTCGGCGACCACGTCGCCCTTGATCAGGCTGGAATTGTTCCAGGTGACGCGATCGAGGCTGCGCGACACCACGTACTTTGGCCGCGAGTTGAGCGCGGTCGCGATGGGGTTCTTGGGGTCGGTGACCTTGGGCCAGTAATTGGCGAAGATGTCGTAGGTCTTGCGCCCGAGCAGGAAACCGTCGGCGTCCGTGATCCCCTCGGTGACCAGCCGTCCCATGACGTCGTCGGCATAGGGGGCCTGCCAGCCTCCGTGCGCGAAGCCACTGTCGCGGTCCTCGTCGGGGCCGCCGGGGGCCTGCATGACGCCGTCCAGGGTCAGAAATGCATTCACGATGATCTTGGGCATCCTCTCGTCCTCCACCGGGACGACGATCCAACCCTGCCCGGATCGACAGCCTGGCCACAAAAGAGATGGCCTCTTGGCCCCCCGACCCAGAGTAGTTCCCGGGCGACCGTGATGCACCGTAGCCGCGTCATTGCGCGTGGACGACCGTAAGCCGAGCGCTCGACCATACGGCCGGCTTGCTCGGGGGTCGACGTCCCGGCGGCGGCGAGCGCGCGACGCGGGAGCTACAAGGGCGGCATGAGCTGGCGTTTCGGAGCGTACGAGCTCGACCCGGCGCGCCGCGAGCTGCGAGTCGCCGGGGAGCCGCGGCCGCTCCAGCCGCAGGTCTTCGCGGTGCTCGCCTATCTCGTCCGGAACCGGCATCGCGTCGTCCCCAAGGAGGAGATCCTGCGGGAGCTCTGGCCGGACGCGATCGTCACGGACGCGTCGCTGCAGCGCGCGGTGAGCCTCGCGCGCCGCGCGCTCCGTCCGGCGGATCGCGGGCTGCTGCGCACCCACGCGCGGCAGGGCTATCGGTTCGTGGGAGAGCTCGCGGAGTTCGAGCCGGACCCGGCGGACGCGGTGGCGGACGCGCCCCCGAGGTACGTCCGCTCCGGCGACGTCCACGTCGCGTACCGCACCGTCGGGCGGGGTCCGCTCGACGTCGTCCTGGTGCTCGGGTGGTCGCTCGGCATGCGCGCGGCGCTCGAGCTGCGGGGGGTCTCCGAGATCGTCCGCGCGCTCTCCGCGCGCGCGCGGGTGCTCCTGTTCGACAAGCGCGGGACGGGCGCGAGCGATCGCGTGAAGGCGCTGCCGCAGCTGCCGCAGCGGGTGGAGGACCTCGAGGCCGTCCTCGACGCGGTGCGGTCCCCCGGGGCAGTGCTGGTCGGCTTCTCCGAGGGAGGTCCGCTGGCGCTCACCTTTGCCGTGACGCGCCCGCTCCGCGTGCGCGGCCTCGCCCTCGTCGGCGCCTTTGCCCGCATGTCGGCGGCCCCGGACCACCCTGCCGGCTGGAGTGAGTCCGAGGTCGCGACGCTGCGCGAGTACATCGCGCGCGGCTGGGGCTCCGGCGCGACGCTGCGCGCGCTCGTCCCCGCCCGCCACCTCACCCCGCCGCTCCGCGCCTGGGCCGCCCGAGCCGAGCAGGAGGGCGCGAGCCCCGGCGCGGCGCTCGAGCTCCTGTTGATGAACCTCGGGATCGACGTCCGGCCGCTGCTGCCGCGCGTGCGGACGCCCTCCGTCGTGCTGCACGCGACCGGCGACCGCGTCGTGCGCGTCGGGAACGGGCGCGCGCTCGCCGCGGCCATCCCGGGCGCGCGCCTCGTCGAGATCCCCGGCGAGGACCACGCGTTCCTGTTCGGCGGTCGCCCGACCCTCGAGCGTGAGCTCGTGGCGCTCCTCGAGCGGGCGGCCACCCGGCTCGGCGCGGCGGTCACCTGACCGCGACCGCCGCGATCTGCGACCGGATTGGCAGGAAGGCCGTGCGCAGCGTGAACGGCGTGATGTCGACGGCGGCGAACCCGGCTTCCCGCAGGAGCCCGGCGACGTCGCGGTCCGTGTCGCAGCCCTCGAAGAACCACCGCCACGGTCGCTTCACGAGCCGCTGCACGCGCGCGATCCAGCTCCCCGCCTCCGCCGCGACGTGCTCGACGCACCAGAAGCGGCCATCGGGTCGGAGCACGCGCCGGACCTCCGCGAGCGCGCGCGCCGGATCGGCCACGGTGCAGAGCACGAGGCTCGAGATCACCGCCTCGACGCTTCCGTCCGGCACCGGCAGGCGCTCCGCGACCGTGGTGCGGACGTCCACGGTGACGCGGTGCCGAGCGGCCGCCGCCCGCAGGCTCGCGTGCATGTGGACGTTGGGCTCGACCGCGATGACGTGCGTTCCCGGCTCGAGGTAGCGAAAGTTGGCGCCGGTCCCGGCCCCGATCTCGAGGATACGGCGCGGCAGTCCTCCGAAGAGCTCGCGCTTGACGTTCCGGTACTTCCGGTGGGAATAGCCGTCCATCGCGCGGAAGAACCACGCGTTGATCCGGGCGCGGATGGGGTGTTCGAGGATCTCGCTCGCGCTCATCGTAGCCATCAGTTGCAGGTGCATGTCCGTCCTCCTCGTGCGCACGTCGGCGTCACGGGCGAGAACTTACGAAGGCGCCCCGCTCACGTCCTGACCGAACCCTGATCTCGCTCGCGACCTCTACGGCCTGGCGCCGAGCGCGCAGCGCGCCGGGGTCGAACCTCGCTTTTCGCGTCGGCAGTCGTACGATGAGCGACATGCCATCCGTCCCGCGCGTGGTGCGGACTCTCGTCCTGATCGTCTCGTTGACCGGCTGTGCCCCCGCCAAGACGGTGAGCTCGCCCGTCGAGCCGAACACGGCGCTCGTCTACGCCTACGTGGACCTGGGCAAGTCCCCTTCGAGCTGGCAGCAGGCCACCATTCTCTGCAGAGACAAGAACGGCAAGGAGGGCTGGTGGCGGGCCATGAGGATCGACGGCTCGCTCTTCTACGTCGAGAACGTCCCGATGGGAACGTGCTGGATGCCCGCAGCCTTGGCAGTCGTCGCCCTCAGGGGCGACTACCACTACGACCTCGGCAGGACCGCCGAGACCAACCCCACGACGACCCGGGTCACTCGACCGGGGGCGGTCTTCATGGGCGCGTACCGTTTCGAGCCGAAGGGAGGCGGTTCCTTCGGCCTCACGCCCATCAGGTCGCCTTCCGAGAAGGAGATCCTGAACAAGCTTCGCGCCCGAACCGACGGCACGCCCTGGGATCGCGTCGTCGCTGAGCGTCTTCGTAGACTTTGAGGACCCCCCTCGGTCCTCAGCTCACCGCTCTCTTCACGAGCGCGGCGATCCTTGCCTCCGCGGCGGCGGTCAGCTCCTTCAGCGCGAAGGAGGTCGGCCACATGGCGCCTTCGTCGAGGTTCGCCTTGTCGCTGAAGCCGAACGTCGCGTACCTCGACTTGAACTTCTGCGCGCTCTGGAAGAAGCAGACGATGTTGCCGTCCTTGGCGTACGCGGGCATTCCGTACCAGGTTCTTGGCGAGATGCCTGGCGCGCTGGTCTTGATGAGGGCATGGAGCCGCCCTGCCATGTCGCGATCCCGTTCTGGCATCTCGGCGATCTTCGCGAGCACGTCGGCTTCCCCGTCCCCATCGCCCCGCGAGCCGCGGCGCGCGGCCGCCTTCAGCTCCTGGGCGCGCTCCCGCATCGCGACTCGTTCCTCGTCCGTGAATCCCTTGGACGCCTTGGCGGTGGTTCTCTTGGCGGGCTGCTGCGCGCCCGTCTTCGAAGGCTTCTTGTCAGCCATTGCGAAGGTCCTCCGTACGCCGAACGACGTGGTCGCGCGGAGGGGTGATTCCGGCCTCGCCCGTCCGCGGCCTCACTTCCCATCCTGGATCAGCGCCAGGATGTTCCCCTCGGTGTCCTTGAACCACGCGGCCTTGCCGCCCACGCCCTCGTGGATGCCGTCGCGGAACGTCATGCCGGGCAGGTCGTAGCGCTCGAACTTCACGCCGCGCGCCTTCAGCTCGGCGACCTCGCGCTCGATGTCGATGACGAGCCAGAACGCCTGACTCGCCTGGTTGGTCCCGGCGTTCGAGGTCGGGTACAGGAACGCGCCGGTGTGTTCGGCGAACTCGTAAACCACGCCGCCCGCGTTCTCCTCCTTCGGCCGCAGGCCGATCTTCTGCTCGTAGAACGACCGCGCGCGGGACACGTCCCTGGCGGGCAGGTAGGCATACATGGGGCAACTCTCGAGCATTGGGTGATCCTCCTCCGCCCCTACCCTAAGGCCGCCCGCGACGTCGTGCGCCGCGAGCCCGCGCAGCTCCGTTCCTCGACCCGAACCCTCCTGATCGGCCGACGACCGCAACCTCTCTCGCCCCCTCGCCAAAGCCTTCTCCGCGCGCACGCCGAGGTTGCGCCCTGACCCTCGGTGCTGTTGCCCTCGATCCTTGCCGCGATTAGTTCGCGTGAGGCCGCGCGGCGCGGCGGGAGGCTCACGTGAGCGAGCGTAGGAAATATGCGCCCGGCGTCCCCTGCTGGGTCGACACCATTCAGCCGGACCCGCGAGCTGCCTTGGGTTTCTATGGCGCCCTGTTCGAATGGGATTTCGCAGGCCCGGGTTCGACGCCGGGCGACCCGCCGGGCCAGTACTTCGTCGCCCGGGTGAAAGGCCGCGACGTGGCGGGGATCGGCTCGCGCCCCTCGAACGGGCCTCCGGGCGCGACGTGGAATACCTACGTCCGCGTGGACAGCGCCGACGAAGCGGTCTCGGCGGCGAGGCGGGCCGGCGGTAGCGTCCTCGAGTCGCCATTCGATGTCCCCCCTGCCGGTCGCGCGGCCGTGCTCGCCGACCCCGCGGGCGCGCCCTTCTGCGTCTGGGAGCCCAGGGATCGCGAGGGCGCGCAACTCGTGAACGAGCCGCGCGCGTGGTCGATGAGCTCGCTTCACACCTCGGATCCCGAGGGCGCCAAGGCGTTCTATGGCGCGGTGTTCGGCTGGCGTCCCGAGGTGTTCGGCGCAGGCGGGATCGACATGACGCTCTGGCGACTTCCGGGCTACGTCGGCGGCGAGCCGGAGCAGCCCGTGCCACGCGATGTCGTCGGGGTGATGGTGCCCGCGGCCGGCGCCGATCGCGGTGCCCCACCGTACTGGAGCGTCGACTTCTGGGTCGCCTCCGTGGATGCGGTGGCGGACCGGGCGGCGCGGCTCGGCGGCAAGATCGTCGTCCCGGCGCACGACACGCCCGGATTCAGGAGAGCCGCGATCTCCGACCCGCATGGCGCGACGTTCTGGATCGACCAGCTGATTGCGGGCCCGCCGCAGCGATGAGTTGGGGACTTCGCTGGACTGTCCGCGGAACCGGATCTAGCCGCAGGACGAAGTCCACGAACGCCCGCGCCGCCTTCGAGAGGTATGCGCCCGCTCTCCACGCGAACCCCGCCTCGACGAACGCGGCGGGACGGAGGGCGAGCGGCACGAGGCGGGGCTCGGCCTCCGCTGCCAGCCGCAGGAGCGTCGTCACGCCGCCGCCGCCAGCGGCCGCCGCGACGAGGAGCGCGACGAGGTCAGACTCGAAAGCGATCCTCGGCGTCAGCCCGCGTTTCTCGATCTCGGCCAGCAGCAGGTCGCGCTGGAAGAAGCCGGGTCGGAAGAGAAGCAGCGGCTCCCGCGCGATCTGCTCGACCGTGACGCTCCGGCGCGCGGCGAGCGGATGCCCGCGCCCGACGCAGGCCACGACCTCGTCCCGCAGGAGCTTCCGGTACACGAGATCGCTCCGTAGCCCGCCGCGCGCGACGATCCCGAGGTCGAGCTCCCCCGCGGCGAGGCGGGCCTCGATCGAGCGCGCGCCGCCAGTGTCCACCGAGAGTCGGATCCCGGGGTGACGAGCGCGGAACGACTCCACGATGGCAGGGAACGCGTACGTCGCGAGCATCGCGGGCACCGCGACTGCGAGCTCACCGCGGACGAGCCCCTGCCGTTCCCGCATCTCGAGCTCGAGCCTGCGCACGCCGCCCAGGATCTCCTCGGCACGAGGGAGAAACGCGCGTCCGTCAGAGGTGAGCGCCACGCGCCGGGCGCCGCGCTCGAGGAGCGTGACGCCGAGCTCGAGCTCGAGCTTGCGGATGGCAGCGCTGAGCGCCGGCTGGGCGACGTGGATCGCCTCGGCGGCCCGGGTGAACCCCCCGCGCTGGACGATCTCCACGAAGTAAGTCAGCTGTCGCAGGTCCATCGCGGCCTCCATCGCGGTTCGTGATGGCGACGATACGAACGATATATTGGCGCGATGGCGTCCCTGTCGCCTAGGTTCTCGGTCGGAGCGACGGCGAATGACGAACGCGTTCAAGGACCACTTCTCGACGACGGCATCCGGGTACCACGCGTTCCGCCCCGGTTACCCGCCGGCGCTGTTCGCGTGGCTCGCCTCCGTATCGCCGGGTCGCGAGCGGGCGGTCGACCTCGGTTGCGGAACGGGCCAGGCGTCCGTGGCGCTCGCTTCGCACTTCGCCGGGGTGATCGCCGTCGATCCCAGCCGCGAGCAGATCGCGCACGCCGAGCCGCACGTGCGCGTGTCATATCTCGTCGCGCCCGCCGAGGCTACGGGCCTCGCGGACGAGACCGCCGACCTCGTCGTTGCCGCCCAGGCACTGCACTGGTTCGACCCTGCCCGCCTCCATCCCGAGCTGGCGCGCATCGCACGCCCCGGCGCCGTCTTCGCCGCTTTCACCTACGGCCTGTGTCGTGTCGGGACGGCGGTCGACGAGCTGGTGGATCGCCTGTACCGCGGCATCCTGGACGCCCACTGGCCGCCGGAGCGCGCCCACGTCGACGCCGCCTACCGCACGCTGCCCTTCCCCTGGCCGGAGCTCGATGCGCCCCAGCTCTCCATCGAGGAGTCGTGGACCCTCGACAGGTTCGTCGGATATCTCGGCACGTGGTCTGCCGTGAGCGCGTACCGGCGCAACACCGGGGACGACCCGCTTTCGCTCGTGATCGCGGACCTGCGCGCCGCGTGGGGCCCTCCCGAGGACCGCCGGCCGGTGAAGTGGGACCTGACGGTGCGCGCAGGACGGCTCGCCCCCCGCGATCAGGAAGGAGACCCAGGATGAAGAGCTCTCTCGTGCCCGGCGTCGCGCTCACCTTCCGGTACACGGTGCCGGAGGACAAGACGGTCCCCCACGTGTACCCGGAGTCGCCCAGGTTCCGGGAGATGCCCCAGGTCTTCGCAACCGCGTACCTGGTCGGACTCCTCGAGTGGGCGTGCATCGAGGCGATTCAGCCGCACCTCGACGCGGGCGAGCAGTCGGTCGGCACGGGGATCTGGGTGACGCACGGCGCGGCGACGCCCCCGGGCTTCACCGTAACGGTGGAGGTCACGGTGCAGAAGGTGGAGGGGCGGAGGCTCACGTTCGTGGTTCGCGCGCACGACGGCGTGGACGAGATCGGCGCCGGCACGCACGAACGGTTCGTGATCGACCGTGAGCGGTTCGTCCGCAAGGTCCGGGAGAAGGCTGCCGCAGGAGCGGGGTAACGCTCGCGTCCCGCCCGCTCCTGCGAAGGACGAGCGACCCCGACGATCACCGCGTGCGGAAGCGCGAGACGGTCCAGCGCGTCACGTCCTCCTCAGGTTCGTCGCCCACCGTGGGCGTCAGCGGCAGGGCGAGGTTGGTGACGTACATCCAGCCGTCCGCCGCCACCAGGCTCGCGGGGAACAGCAGGCCCCGCGGGGCGCCGTCGCTGCGGATCCCCTCGAACGAGCCCGCGCGGGCGACCGGGCGGCCGCGCCCGTCCAGCGCCACGATCTCGTCCGCCTGATTGGCGGCCACCCAGAGCCGGCCGTTCTCGAACAGCAGCCCGTCCGCGCCCGGCAGGCTGATCGAGAATGGCGAGATCGCGGGCGGCGTGGTGGCGATGGTCATCGCGAGCACGCGGTGGTCCCCGGTGTTGGCGATGTAGAGGACTTGCTCGTCGGGGCTCAGCGCGAGGCCGTTCGCGCCGAAGGGCGGCGTTCCGGCCGTCGCGAGCAGCGGGTCATGCGAGACGACGTCCACGGCGCACGGCGTCGCGCAGGTGGCGGCGCTCGCGATCCGGTAGATCGCGCCCTGGAAGGAGTCGGAGACGTACAGGTTGCCCGCGCGGTCGAACACCATCGCGTTCGGCGCCGGGAAGCCGTTCGAGCCGAAGGTCACGGTGTCCTGGCTGCCGTCGGGGTTGGACTCGGCGCGCGACCCCGGGGACCCGATCGACGGGAATCCGGCCACCGTCTCTACGGGCGTGGTCGAGTCGAAGTCGGCCGGTAGCCGCTCCAGGCTGGAGGTTCCGAAGTTGAGGACGTACACGTGGCCGCGCGCGAACCCGAGGCCGAGCAGAGGGGTCCCGCCGAAGTCCCGGATCGCCTCGATCCGACCGTTCCGCCCGATGCGAACGAGCTTGTTTGTCTCGGGCCCGAAGTCGAAGGTGCCGACGAAGACGTCGCCGGTCGCCGGGTCGGCGGCGATCCCCTCGGGAAACCGGACGTCGGCTGGAAGCGTCGCAAACGACTCGACGGGGATCGTGGTGGGCCGATCGCTGCCGAGCGATGGTCCGGCGCGCAGGGCCAGCGCGGAGACGACGGCAACACGGACGAGACTCGAGCTCCTCATGGCGCTCCCTCCAGGCGGTCGGTCCGGACCGCGCCCGTTCCCTAGCAGGCCGACTGCAGCCGGAGCGCGCCCGTTCGGGGAGTGGGCCCGTGCGTGTGAGCTTGACCCGATCGGTGCGCGCGCCGCGCGGTCGCCGGCGAGGTGGTCGCCTGACGCGTTTGAGGATAGGAGATGGGGACGAGCGGAGGCCTCGGTGGCGCGGAACGTCATCCTGAAGGTGCGCGACGGCGATCCTGCCTGCGATAGGGCGCGGGAGTTCGTCACGCGGATGGCCGCGGAGCTCGGCCTCGCGCTCGACGTGCGATCGCTCGGTCCCTCATCGGACGAACCCCTCCCGCAGCTCCTGCTCTGGGACGAGACGCGGTTCGATCGCCTCGCCGACGAGGCCACGCTCCGCGACTCCATCACCGCGAAGATCTGGTCGGAGGACGCCGCGGCGGGGGCGGAAGGGATCGAGCAGAGTGCAGAGTTCGCGCGGGAGGAGGCCGAGCGCAGCGCCGAGCGGAAGCGCTTCGCGAAGACGCGGGGGGGAGGAAGCCGCGGGTGGTGAGAGAGCCGCCCGACGCGGCGCCGGCCGCGCCTCCAGAGGGCGCGCCGTCACGGGAGGGCATTCCTGAGCGGTCCGAGCGCGAGGGAGGCGCGAGGGGCTCCGCGCGGCACCCGCATCCCCCCGTGCTGCTGCGCGGGGGCAGGCGAGGTCGCTGGGACCTCGCGGCGCGCCTCGCGCGCAAGATCCGCTCCGGCGGCGTCCCCGTCGCCGTCGTCACCTTGTTCTTCGTCGTAGCCGTCGTCCTCGGCGGCCGGGAGTCGCCCGAAGGCGACCCGGCTCCGCGCGGCGAGGTGCCGGCGGTGGAGGCCCCGCGTCTCGACCTCCCGACGCTCGACGGGTTCCGGTTCGATCTCGCGCGCGAGCGTGGCCGCGCCGTGCTCCTCGTCCTCTTCGACGCCCGCAAGCCCGACCGGAACGGCCTCGCCGCGCTCGCGGCGGAGGCGGAGAAGGTCACGGACCTTTCGCGGGGAGGCACGCGCGTGGTCGCGATCGGCGTTGGGCTCGGGGTCGCGGAGCTCGGGGCCGCGCTCCGCGACGTGCCCTTCGCGCTCACGGTCGCCGCCGACGCCGACGGGCGCACGACGGGCACCTTTGCGGCCGGAGCGGGCCAGGGGGCGGGGTGGTGGCTGGTCGACCGTACGGGGCGCGTGGTCGGGCGCGGTGGACAGCCGGGGCGCGAAGCGTTCGCGGCGCTCCTTGCCAGCGCAGGCGGCGCTCGTGCCATGCCTTGAGCCCGTCGGCGTCACGCGCCCCCTCCGAGGAAGGCGCGAATGGCTTCATTGACGACGTCGGGATGAGTGACCGGGCCCATGTGGCCGAGTCCCTCGAACCGCACGACCTCCGCACGTGGCAGTGCGCGTGTCAGCAGCCTCGCCACGCCCAGCGACGATGGCGGAGAGGCCGTTCCCATCATGAACAAGACGGGGACGTCGAGGTGCGAAAACGCCTCGAGGGGAGTGGACTCCGCGAACAACGCGTTTCCCCATTCGCCGATGTTGGTGATCGAGGCGACGACCGGGTCCTTCCGCGGTTGCGGCATTCGATCCCACGAGCCAGGACCCATCCAGTAGTCGATGAAGCGCCGGGCTGCGCTCGCCGGATCGTGGCTCTCGAGCGCAACGATCCCGTCGGCGACGGCAGCGCGGATACCGTCCGCGTCGTTCGGCGGCCGCGACTCGGCGTCGAGCAGGGAGAACAGCACCGGCTCGTACAATGCGAGTGCGCGAATCCTTTCGGGCTGCTTCACCGCCGCAATGAGCGCCACCGCGGCGCCATAGGAATGCGCGACCAGCGAGAAGGGCTCACCCGCCCGCGCAAACACCGGCTCGAGCAGCTCGACCTCGTCGCTCAGGGAGAGCGGACGCTCCGCCGGCCACGCGGGGCTCTTGCCCGACCCGTACGAATCGGCGGCGAGCACATGGTGACTTCGCCCGAGGATCTCCGTCAGCGCCCGCCATTGGGCTGAGCTGCTGGCGTTTGCGTGAAGGCATACGACGCCCTGGCCGGCGCCGACCTCGCGGAAGAATGGAGCGAGAGGCTGCATTCGAGCACGATGCCTCCGAGGTCACTCCTGCGCCGCCTCCTCGAGGGGCGTGAACGGGCTGCGCATCGCGGTCGGGCCATCGCCGTCGCCTCGGGTGACGGTCGGTGCGTTGGTCGTACGGCAGGCGCGTGCCTGATCGGAGTGCTCGGTATTGCGGGAGCCGAGCACCGGAAGCAGAGAAACCGACCAGGAGGGGAGACGCGCATGTCCCAGGTCGCCACGAGGTCATTCGTGAAGAACGTTCACGGCGTTCGCTATCAGGTGAAGGACGTCGCTCGCGCCGTGGCGTTCTATTCGCAGCATCTCGGATTCAAGCTGGAGCACGAGCAGCTCCCCGCGTTTGCCAACGTCTCTCTCGGTGAGGCGCACCTCCTGCTCAGCGGTCCCGGCGCATCAGGCTCGCGACCGATGCCGGATGGGCAGCAGCAGGAGCCGGGCGGCTGGAACCGGGTGGTGCTGAAGGTCGCGGATCTCCCGGGCTTCATCGCTGAGCTGAAGAAGGCCGGGGTTCGCTTCCGCAACGAGATGGAGACGGGCCCTGGCGGTCGACAGGTCCAGATCGAGGACCTGGACGGGAATCCCATCGAGCTCTTCGAACCCGCGCGATAGCAGGAGCCGGCGGCCGGATTGGCCCTGACGTACCTCTCCTGCTCGCCCTCGCCTGAGCGCTCCCCTCCCCCCGCTCTCACCCCTCTCGGGGGACGACAGAGGTCGTCATCGGCCCATGTTGACAACGTACACATGACTTGGCAAGGTACGCCTCGTCGCATGTCACCGTCGTTCACATCCTACGCACCGACCGCCGGCGCCACCTCCAGGGCCCGGCAAGCAAGGAGGAGTCCCATGAGAAACACGCGCGTCATTGCCACCCGCTACGGCGGACCGGAGGTGCTTCGAGTCGCCGACGAGGAGCTCCCAGAGCCGAAGGCGGGTGAAGTGCGGGTGAGGGTGCTGGCCGCGGGCGTCGCGTTGCCCGATGTCATGGCGCGCGAGGGCGTTCACCCCGAAACGCCGCCGGCGC
>CAWHDY010000012.1:0-36804 GCA_963828235.1 uncultured delta proteobacterium | reverse complement strand
CTCGGCGAGCTCGCGGCGGTCGGGAAGGTCGACGCGACGATCGCGATCCACGCGCCCGAGCACCGCTCGGCACGGTTCGTCCGCGAGGCGGACGAGGCGATCGCGCTCGGAGACTCGCTCGAGGAGGCGCTCCTCCGCGCCCGCGCGACGACGGCCTGGCTCGGTCCGGCGTCGCCTGAGGAGCGGGCCGCCTTCGCCGCCACGTGCGAGAAGGTCGGCGTCGCGCCCGTCGGTCCCGGCGCGGCCACCCTGCGCAGGCTCATCGGGCCGCGCGCCATGCTGGAGCTCGCGGCCGACCTCGGCGTCGCGCCGGAGGGCGACGAGGCGAGGGACGCCTCGGCCCGTCTCGTCGAGGTGGTGGTCGCCTGCGACCGCAGCGGCGCGACCCGCGTCGTCGGCGCCGGCGACGCCTCGCTCACCCTCGCCGACGTCGCGATCTTCGCCGAGTCGCCCGCGCCGGCCCTCGGCGCGGACCTCGAGGAACCGGCGTTCGCGCTCGCGGAGCGCGTCCTCGTCGCGCTCGGCTGGCGCGGGGTGGGCGCCGTCCGGTTCGCCGTGACGCCCGGGCGCCCGCGGCTCGCGCTCTCCGGCGTCGACGCCTTCGCGCGGTCCGCGCCCGCGGTCGAGGAGGCCTCCGGCCTGGACCTCGTCCGGCTCGCGCTCCGGCTCGCGGGCGGCGGCGTGGTCGAGCGCGCCCGCGTGCTCCGCCGCGGCCACGCCCTCGCCGCGCGGATCCAGGCGCGCGACCCCGAGGGCGACCTCGCCCGCGCCGGCAAGGTCGAGCTGATGAGGCTGCCTTCCGGCCCCGGGATCCGCGCGCACGCGGCGCTCGCGGAGGGAGACGAGGCGCTGCCCGGCGCGGTGCTCGCGACGGTGGTCGCGGTCGGCGAGGACCGCGCGGAGGCGGCGGCGCGGCTCGAGCTCGCGCTGTCCGAGAGCGACGTGCTCGTGCGCGGCTCCGCGACCTCGCGCGCGTGGCTGCGCGTGCTGCTCGCGCGCCCGGAGGTGCGCACCGGGCAGGCCGGCCGCGGGTTCCTCGAGGGGTTCGTGCGCAGGGACGAGGAGCTCGTGCGGGCGAATCCCGACGTCGCCCTGCTCGCGGCCGCGATCGAGGCATACGAGGGAGAGCTCGAGGTCGAGCGGGCGCGCTTCATCGCCGAGGCGCGCCGCGGCCGCCCGCGGGTCGGCCCGTCGTCCGGGCGGAAGGTCGAGCTCCGCTGGCACGGGCGCCGCCACCGGCTGGAGGTCCTCCAGACCGGCCCGGAGCGCTACCGCGCGACTCCCGCGGGCGGTGCCGCGGTGGACGTCCACGTCGACCGCCTCGGCGGCCCGGAGCGGCGCCTCGCGGCTCTCGGACGGCGCTGGCGCATCCTCTCGACGGTCGACGGCCTCCGGCACCTCGTCGAGGTGGACGGCGTCCCGCACACGATCGAGCGGATCCCGGCGGGGATCGTGCGGTCGCCGATGCCGGCGGTGGTCGTGGCGATCCCGGTCGCCGCGGGGCAGCGGGTCTCCGCCGGAGATCCCGTCGCGCGCATCGAGTCGATGAAGGTCGAGATGGTGGTGACCGCGCCCGCGGCGGGCGTCGTGCGCGAGATCCTCACCGTCGCGAACGCGCAGGTCGACGCGGGCGCGCCGCTCGTCCGGATCGACCCGCCCGGCGAGCAGCCCACCGCCGACGCGGACGCGCCACCGCCGCCGGAGGCGCCGGCGGAGCCCGCGTCCGAGCCGACGCCGAGGGCCCGCTACCTCGTCGCGCTCGACGACCTCCGGCGCCTCGCGCTCGGGTTCGACCTCTCCCGGTCCGAGGCCAAGCGGCTCGGGTCGCGCTGGCGCCAGACCGCGGCCGCGGTGACGCGAGACGACGCCGAGGTGCTCCGCGCGGAGGAGCAGGTCGCGCAGGCGTTCGCGGACGTCCAGTCGCTCTACTCTCGCGCGCGCCCCGTCGAAGGGGATCCCGCGGCACGCCCGCCGCTCGAGGAGCTGTGGCGCTACCTTCACGGCCCCGAGCGCGGCGCCGAGGGGCTCTCCCCCGGGTTCGTCGCGACGCTCCGCCGCGCGCTCTCGCACTACGGGCTCTCGCTCGACGAGCCGGGACGCGCGCTCGAGATCGCCCTCCTCCGCATGCAGAAGGCGTACGAGCGCGCCGACGAGCAGCTCCCGCCCGTGCTCGCGATCCTGGAGCGGCGGCTCGCCGCCGAGGGCGTACCGCCGGGGGGCGGCCCCGGCTCGCGCGCCCTGCTCGACGCGCTCGCGGAGATCGGCCAGGAGCGGTTCCCCTCGCTCGGGGACCTCGCCCGCGAGCTCCGCTACCGGCGGTTCGACCAGCCTGCGCTCGAGGAGATCCAGCGCGCCGCCTATGCGCAGGCGGAGGCGGACCTCGCGCGGCTCGGCGAGGCGCAGGGCGACGAGCGCGAGGCGCTCGTCGACCGGCTGGTCGAGATCACCGCGCCGTTCGCGACCCTGCTCGTCCAGCGCATGGCGGAGGCCCCGCGAGCGCTCCGGCCGCGCCTCGTCGAGACCCTGCTGCGGCGGTACTACCGCGCCCGGCCCCTCTCCCCCGCGGTGTCGAGCGAGCGGGAGGGCATCCCGTGCGCGATCGCCGACTACGCCTGGGCGGGCGAGCAGTTCCGCGCGGCCGCCTGCTTCGCGCGCGCGGATCACGTCGCGGACGCGGCGCGGCAGCTCTCGCGGATGGCGGCGGAGGCGGCCGAGGGGCGCGCGCTCGCGGGCGAGCTCTACCTCTCGCACGACGGCGACCCCCTCGCGAAGGATGCGCAGGCCGAGGCCCTCAGGGCCGCGCTCGAGTCGGTGCCGTGGCCCCGCCCGCCGCTGCGCGTCTCGGTGGTGATCGCCTTCGGGGGGCGTGGCCTCGGGCGCGGAACGAGCCAGCAACACTTCACGTTCCGCGGCGACGGCGGGTGGCGGGAGGACCGGCGCTACCGGGGGATCCACCCGATGCTCTTCCGCCGGATGCAGCTCGTCCGGCTCGAGAAGTTCGAGCTCGAGCGGCTTCCGTCGGCGGAGGACGTGTACCTCTACCGCGCGGTCGCGCAGGGGAACCCCAAGGACGAGCGGCTCTTCGCGGCCGCCGAGGTCCGCGACCTCACGCCGGTGCGCGACGCCTCCGGCCGCGTCGTGCAGCTCCCGCAGCTCGAGCGCGTGCTGCACGAGGCGCTCGCGGGCATGCGCCGGTTCCAGGCCGGCCGCGCTCCGCACCAGCGGCTCGAGTGGAACCGGGTCCTCCTCACCGTCCGCCCGCCGCTGCGGCTCTCTCGCGAGGAGATCCGGGGCCTCGCCGAGCGCCTCGCGCCCGCGACCCAGGGGGTCGGCCTCGAGATGGTGCTGATCGACGCCCGGATCCCCGACAAGGCGACCGGCGAGCCCGTGGAGAGGTTGCTCCGGGTCGTCGCCGGGGACCGCGGCGGCGTCTCGATCCGCTGGGACACGCACACGGACAGACCCCTCGAGCCGATGGCCGAGTACCAGCAGCGGGTCGTGCAGCTGCGGCGACGCGGCCTCGTCCACCCGTTCGAGATCGTGCGCCAGCTCGCGCCGGAGGAGCCGCAGCCGGGGGTGCCGCGCGGCACGTTCCAGGAGCACGACCTCCTCGACCCGGCGGGCGAGGTCCTCGTCCCGGTGGACCGCCCGCCCGGGAAGAACGAGGCGAACATGGTGGCCGGCGTCGTCACGAGCTTCACGGCCCGCCACCCGGAGGGGATGAGGCGGGTCGTGCTGCTCGGGGATCCGAGCCGCGCGATGGGCTCGCTCGCCGAGCCGGAGTGCCGGCGCATCGCCGCCGCCATCGCGCTCGCGGACCGGCTGCGGGTCCCGCTCGAGTGGTTCGCCGTCTCCGCCGGCGCGAAGATCTCGATGGAGAGCGGCACGGAGAACATGGACTGGATCTCCATCGTGCTCCGCCGGATCGTCGACTTCACCCAGCGCGGAGGCGAGATCAACGTCGTCGTCACGGGCATCAACGTCGGCGCGCAGCCCTACTGGAACGCCGAGGCGACGATGCTCATGCACACCCGCGGCATCCTCGTGATGACGCCCGGGTCCGCGATGGTGCTCACCGGGAAGGAGGCGCTCGAGTACTCGGGCAGCGTCTCCGCCGAGGACAACCAGGGCATCGGCGGGTACGACCGGATCATGGGCCCGAACGGGCAGGCGCAGTACCGCGCCGCCAGCGTGGGCGAGGCGATCCAGCTCCTCATGCGCCACTACGAGCACACCTACGTCGCGCCGGGCGAGCGGTTCCCGCGCCTGGCGCGCACGCGCGACCCCGCGGATCGCGACGTGCAGGACCATCCGCACGGTCCGGCGGGCGGCGCGGGCTTCGCGACGGTCGGGGACGTGTTCAGCCGCGAGAAGAACCCCGATCGCAAGAAGCCCTTCGACATCCGCCGCGTGATGTCCGCGTGCGTGGACCAGGACCACGAGCCGCTCGAGCGCTGGCGCGACCTGCGGGGGGGCGACACCGCGGTCGTCTGGGACGCGCACCTGGGCGGCCGCCCGGTGTGCCTCATCGGGATCGAGTCGCGGCCCCTCCCTCGCCTCGAGTTCGTGCCGGCGGACGGGCCCGAGCTCTGGTCGGCGGGCACGCTCTTCCCGCAGTCCTCGAAGAAGATCGCGCGCGCCCTCAACTCGGCGAGCGGCAACCGGCCCGCGGTCGTGCTCGCGAACCTCTCCGGGTTCGACGGCTCGCCGGAGTCGATGCGCCGCCTCCAGCTCGAGTACGGCGCGGAGATCGGGCGGGCGGTGGTGAACTTCGACGGGCCCATCGTGTTCTGCGTGGTCTCGCGCTACCACGGCGGCGCGTTCGTCGTGTTCTCGAAGACGCTGCGCGACGACATCGAGGTGGTCGCGGTCGAGGGCGCCCGCGCCTCCGTCATCGGCGGCGCCCCGGCCGCGGCGGTGGTGTTCGCGCGGGAGGTCGAGACGAGGCTGCGCAAGGACCCGCGCGTCGTCGAGGCCGAGAAGGCGGCCGCCGCGGGCGGCGCCGCGCGCACGCGGCTCGACCGGATCCTGACGGCGGTCCGCTCGGAGAAGGTGGGCGAGGTCGCCGAGGAGTTCGACGCCGTCCACACGGTGGAGCGCGCCCTCGAGGTCGGGTCGCTCGATCGCATCATCACCGCGCGCGAGCTCAGGCCGTACCTCGTCGAGGCGGTCGAGCGGCGGATCGCGGCGTACCGCCGGTGAGGCGGGCGGCGCCCCGGGCGACGACGCTGGCCGGGGCACCTCCTCCGCCCGTGCCGGAGGTGCTTTCCCCACCTCCCGCCTGGCATCCCCGGGCTCGAGGTTGGTAGGCTGGCAGCGGTCGCCTCGATGCCCGGGGCGAGGAGTGACCGAGCGAGGACATGGGGTTGCCCGCGACGCGGCCGGAAGGACCGAGCTCCGCCGGCCCGCCGGGCGCATCGCGGCTGGCGGTCTGGGTCGCCGCCGTCTACGCCGTCGTGTCGGCGCTCTGGATCGCCTTCTCCGACGCGTTCGTCGCGTCGGTCGCGCCGTCCGTCCAGGACGTGACCTGGTGGTCCACCCTCAAGGGCTTCGGGTTCGTCGCGGTGACCGCCCTGCTGCTCCACGCAGGGCTCCGCTGGGCGATCGGACGGGAGCGCCGCGCCGAGGAGGCGCTCCGCAGCGCGGTGCGGCGCTACGAGCTCCTCGCCGAGCACGCGCGCGACATCATCCTGTTCGTACGCCGGGCGGACGGCCGGATCCTCGACGCGAACGCGGCGGCCGCGGCGACCTACGGGTGGTCGCGCGACGAGCTGCGCGCGATGACCATCTACGACCTCCGCGTACCGGGCCCCGCCGCAGAGACCGCCGCCCTGATGTCCGCGACGGACGCCGGCGGAATCCGGTTCAACGCCGAGCACCGGCGGAAGGACGGGACGAGCATCCCCGTCGAGGTCAACTCGCAGGGCACGCTGCTCGACGGCGAGCGCGTCATCGTCAGCGTGGTCCGCGACGCCACGGAGCGGCGGGAGCGGGAGGAGGCGCTGCGCGAGAGCGAGGAGCGCCTCGCGCTCGCGATCGAGGCGGCCGGCATCGGGACGTTCCACGCGCTACCGTACGGACGCATGGAGTGGTCGCCCCGGTGCCGCGAGATCTTCGGCGTCGGAGACGCGTCCCTCCCGGACTTCGAGGCGTTCCTCGCCCTCGTCCACCCGGACGACCGCGAGGCCGTCCGCGGAGCGGTGGTGCCGTGGCTGGATCCGAACGGCGACGGGAACTACCAGCAGCAGTACCGGGTCGTGCGGTCCGACGGGACCATCCGCTGGGTCTCGGCGCACGGGAAGGCGCGCTTCGCCGAGGTGGACGGGGTGCGTCGGCCGGTCCGGCTCGCGGGGACGATCCTCGACGTCACGGACGTGAAGCAGGTCCAGGCGCAGCTCATGCAGTCCGACCGGCTCGCGTCGGTCGGGATGCTCGCCGCCGGGGTCGCGCACGAGATCAACAACCCCCTCGCCTACCTCAGCGCCGCGCTCGACTTCCTCCACGAGCACGCGGCGGAGCTGAGCGGGCCCCCCGCCCTGCGCCGCGAGGCGCTCCGGGCGCTCGGTGAGGCGCGAGAGGGCGCCGATCGCGTCCGGCGGGTGGTGCGCGAGCTCCGGACCTTCTCCGGCACCCGGGAGGACCAGCGCTCGAGGGTGGAGCTCGAGCCGGTGCTCGAGTCGGCGATCCACATCGCGGCGAACGAGCTCCGCTACCGGGCCCGGGTCGTCCGCGACTACGGGCCGGCGCCGGCCGTGGTGGCGGACGAGGCGCGGCTCGGGCAGGTGGTGCTGAACCTGCTCATCAACGCGGCGCAGGCGATCCCGGAGGGCCGGACCGACGACCACGAGATCCGGGTCGTCACCTCCACGGACGCCCGCGGGCGCGCGGTCGTCGAGGTGCGCGACACGGGCGCGGGGATCCCGCCCGAGATCGCCGACCGGATCTTCGATCCCTTCTTCACGACGAAGCCGCACGGGGTCGGGACCGGGCTGGGGCTCTCCATCTGCCGCGGGATCGTCCTCGCGCTCGGCGGCGAGATCGGCGTGCAGAGCCGCCCAGGGGCCGGCACGACGGTGCGCGTCACCCTCCCCCCTGCGCCGGCCAGGGCCGCGGCGGGCGTCCCCCCTGCGCCTCCCACGGCCCCCGGCCGGCGGGGCCGCGTGCTCGTGGTGGACGACGAGCCGGCGGTCGCCGCCGCGATCCGGCGGGTGCTCGCGTCCCACCACGAGGTCGTGGTGCACGGATCGGCGGAGGAGGCGATGGACACGATCGCGCGCGGCGAGCGCTTCGACGCGATCCTGTGCGACCTGATGATGCCCGGGATGACCGGGATGGACCTGCACGAGGCGCTCACGCGGCTCGCGCCCGAGCAGGCGGGCCGCGTCGTGGTCCTCACCGGCGGCGCGTTCACCCCTCGAGCGCGCGAGTTCCTCGACCGCGTCCCGCTGCCCCGTTGCGAGAAGCCCTTCGACTCGCACGGCCTGCGCGAGGTGGTCCGGAAGGTCGTGGGCTGAGCCGCCTGGGCTGATGCCGGCGGACGCCGCGCAGCGCGGCCGGCGAGCCTATCCCGGTGGCGTGCGCCGGCTCCCTCGACGCTTCGCTTGAGGCAGGCGGCGCGGCGTGCTTTCCCCACCTCCCGCCTGGCCTCCCCGGGCTCGAGGTTGGTAGGCTGGCAGCGGTCGCCTCGATGCCCGGGGCGAGGAGTGACCGAGCCAACACATGGGGCTGCCCGCGACGCGGCCGGAGGAACCGAGCGCCGACGGCGCGCCGCACGAATCGCGGCTGGCGATCTCGGTCGCCGCCATCTACGCCGTCGTATCGGCGCTCTGGATCGCATTCTCCGACGCATTCGTCGCGTCGGTCGCGCCGTCCATCCAGGACGTGACCTGGTGGTCCACCGTCAAGGGCTTCGGGTTCGTCGCGGTGACCGCCCTGTTGCTCCACGCCGGGCTCCGCTGGGCGATCGGACGGGAGCGCCGCGCCCAGGAGGCGCTCCACAGCGCGGTGCGGCGCTACGAGATCCTCGCCGAGCGCGCGCGCGACATCATCCTCTTCGTACGCCAGAAGGACGGCCGGATCCTCGACGCGAACGCGGCCGCCGCGGCGACCTACGGGTGGTCGCGCGACGAGCTGCGCGCGATGACCATCCACGACCTCCGCGTACCGGGCCCTGCCGCGGCGACCGCCGCCCTGATGTCCGCGGCGGAGGCCGGCGGCGTGCGGTTCGACGCCGAGCATCGGCGGAAGGACGGGACGAGCATCCCCGTCGAGGTCAACTCGCGGGGCGCGCTGCTCGACGGCGAGCGCGTCCTCGTCAGCGTGGTCCGCGACGCGACGGAGCGCCGGGAGCGGGAGGAGGCGCTGCGCGAGAGCGAGGAGCGCCTCGCGCTCGCGATCGAGGCGGCCGGCATCGGGACGTTCCACTCGCTCCCGTATGGACGCATGGAGTGGTCGCCCCGGTGCCGCGAGATCTTCGGCGTCGGAGAAGCGTCCCTCCCCAACTTCGAGTCGTTCCTCGCCCTCGTCCACCCGGATGACCGCGAGGCCGTCCGCGCGGCGGTGGCGCCGTGGTTGGATCCGAGCGGCGACGGGAACTACCAGCAGCAGTACCGGGCCGTGCGGCCGGACGGGACCATCCGCTGGGTCTCGGCGCACGGAAAGGCGCGCTTCGCAGTGGTGGACGGGGTGCGCCGGCCGGTCCGGCTCGCGGGGACGATCCTCGACGTCACCGACGTGAAGCAGGTCCAGGCGCAGCTCATGCAGTCCGACCGGCTCGCGTCGGTCGGGATGCTCGCCGCCGGCGTCGCGCACGAGATCAACAACCCCCTCGCCTACCTCAGCGCCGCGCTCGACTTCCTCCACGAGCACGCGGCGGAGCTGAGCGGGCCTCCCGCCCTGCGCCGCGAGGCGCTCCGGGCGCTCGGGGAGGCACGAGAGGGCGCCGAACGCGTCCGGCGGGTGGTGCGCGAGCTCCGGACCTTCTCGGGCACCCGGGAGGACCAGCGGTCGAGGGTGGAGCTCGAGCCGGTGCTCGAGTCGGCGATCCACATCGCGGCGAACGAGCTCCGCTACCGGGCCCGGGTCGTCCGCGACTACGGGCCGGCGCCGGCCGTGGTGGCCGACGAGGCGCGGCTCGGGCAGGTGGTGCTGAACCTGCTCATCAACGCGGCGCAGGCGATCCCGGAGGGCCGGACCGACGACCACGAGATCCGGATCGTCACCTCCACGGACGCCCGCGGGCGCGCGGTCGTCGAGGTGCGCGACACGGGCGTGGGGATCCCGCCCGAGATCGCCGACCGGATCTTCGATCCCTTCTTCACGACGAAGCCGCACGGGGTCGGGACCGGGCTGGGGCTCTCCATCTGCCGCGGGATCGTCCTCGCGCTCGGCGGCGAGATCGGCGTGCAGAGCCGCCCGGGTGCCGGGACGACGGTGCGCATCGCCCTCCCCGCTGCGCCGGCCACGGCCGCGGCAGGCGTCCCCCCTGCGACTCCCACGGCCCCCGGCCGGCGGGGCCGCGTGCTCGTGGTGGACGACGAGCCGGCGGTCGCCGCCGCGATCCGGCGGGTGCTCGCGTCCCACCACGAGGTCGTGGTGCACGGATCGGCGGAGGAGGCGATGGCCACGATCGCCCGGGGCGAGCGCTTCGACGCGATCCTGTGCGATCTGATGATGCCGGGGATGACCGGGATGGACCTGCACGAAGCGCTCTCGCGGCTCGCGCCCGAGCAGGCGGGCCGCGTCGTGGTCCTCACCGGCGGCGCGTTCACCCCTCGAGCGCGCGAGTTCCTCGACCGGGTCCCGCTGCCCCGTTGCGAGAAGCCCTTCGACTCGCACGGCCTGCGCGAGGTGGTCCGGAAGGTCGTGGGCTGAGCCGCCTCGCCCGATCGCCGGGCTCGCCGCGCAGGCTGCTCCCCCGAGCCTATCCCGTGGCGTGCGCCGGCTCCCTCGACCCTTCGCCGCGCCTCCGGTGCGGAGGGACGAGCGAGACGAGCGCGAGCGCGAGGGCCAGGAACACCTCGTTGAGCACCGTCTGGCCCGCGACGTTCGGGATGACGAACACGGCTGCGAGCAGCCAGAACGCCACGGCGGTGTTCAGATAGTGGAGGCCCCACCACCCGGGGGCCGCGAATGCGACGAACGCGATCGGCGATCACGAGGGCCGCGACGATCAGCTCGTTCCAGAGGGTCGCCGTCGAGTGTGGCAGCACGAAGGCGGAGACGACGAGCCAGAACGCCAGCGCCACATTGAGCGCGAGGGCAATCATCCTTCCCTCCCTTGTTCGACGGGGCGCGGACGACCGCCTCGTCGACTTGCATTGCGGACCCTTCTTTTGCACGCGTCAATTGCCTCGGCGGGGGGCTGGGCCCGCTTTGCCTGCCTGCGAGCGAGCGAGCGCGAGCACGCACGGCGCCTCACCCACGTGGTCCGTCCCGGATCAGGCGCCTCGGCCCCATCGCGAACCCAGGTTGTCGGGCAGCCGCTCGCGAGGATGCACGAGCGTCGACGAGGGCAGCTCCGGGATCGCCGCCGAGGCGTGGAGGTGACGACGCGCGGGAACCGCCTCCAGCTCGTCCGGCGAACGGCGCGTGGCGCGACGCATCCGCGGACGAGCGCTCGACGAGCGGCGTTCGTCCGCGGCGTGAGCTCCCCGACGGTCGACCATCGCGAGCGCTGCCGCTCCGCAGGATGCTCGTCGCTCAGCCCCGTCCCGAGCGTGCGGAGGTGGTCAGCGCGTGCGTCCCGAGCCCCGCGGCCCGGCGTTCATCGTCCTGATCGAGAAGACGTTCGGGAAGGGAGGTCACGACCCGCACCTGGGAGACGGTCACGACGGTCGCGAGGTAGTCCGGCGGGGCCCACGTCGGGGCTGTGGGCGAGCGTGTACACGAGGGCGGTGCGAGCGGCCGAGTGTGCGCGGACGCCACGCGGGCCCGTGGCACTCGCGCACAGTCCGGAAGCGAAGTGCGCGTCTGGACGGGCGTTCCGGCGTGGCACGCCCGATGCTCTACCCGCTCCGGGTGAACGCCATGACGAAGCTCCTCGGGACGTTTGCGGTGTCTGCCGCGCTGGTCCTCGTTCCCGCACTGTCGCGCGCGCAGGAGGACACGGACGGGTGGACCGAGCCGATCCAGCCGTCCGAGGCTCCGCCTGCACCCCCGTACGAAGCTCCTCCCGCGCCGGAGCAGGCGCCGGCGCAGGCGGCGGCGCCAACGGCGGGACAGTGGGTCTACACGCAGCAGTACGGCTGGATCTGGATGCCGTACTCGGACGCGTACACGCGCGTGCCCGCGAACGGCTACGGCGAGCCCTACGCGTACGTGTACTACCCGGCCTACGGCTGCTGGTCGTGGCTCGCCGCACCGTGGGTCTGGGGCATCGGCCCGTGGCCGACGTTCGGCGTGTACGGGCCGGCGCGCTTCGCCTGGTACGGTCACGGTTGGTGGCGCTACCCGCAGCGCTGGCACTACGCGCCGGCTCGCGCCGGGTACGGCGGGTACGGTGGGTACGGCGGTCGTGGCTACGTCCCTTCCCGCACCTATCGCGGCGGCGCCGGCTGGGCGCCCTCCAGGACCACGCCCTACCTCCGGAGCGGCTCCGGGACGTACCGAGGATCCGCGCCGGCGGCGACGTACGGCGGACGCGCCCCACTCGTCGGCCGCGGACATGGCGGTGGGTTCGCTGCTCCGAATGCCGGGTGGACGGGACGCGGGTCCGGGAGCGTCGGCCACGCCGCCCCCGGCGGCGGGGGCGGATTCACCCCCCGCCACGGCTCCGGTGGTGGTCGGTCCTCCAGTGGTGGTCGGTCCTCCGGCGGCGGTCGTTCGGCCGGTGGCCACGGCGGCCACGGTCGCGGGTAGCGCCCGGGCGCGGCGCGAACGGTCGCTAGCGCGGCGGAACGCTGCCCCTCAGTGCGGCGTCCACCTTGCGGAACTCCGCCGCGAGGAAGTCCGCGAACGCCCTGAAGCGCGCGATCCGTCGCGAGTCGCGGTGCATGACGAGCCAGATGTCCCGGCTCACCACCTGTTCAGGTCCGAGGAGCCGAACGAGGCGCGGCTCCGGGTCCGCCATGTAGCAGGGGAGCACGGCGAGTCCGATGCCGCTCGCCGCGGCGACGAGCAGGGCGTCGACACGGTTCGCGCGCACCGCGAACCGCGAACCCGACGCGCGGGCGTCGAGCCACCGCGCTTCGGGCATTCGAGCGAGGCTCTCGTGATAACCCACGAGCGGGTGCCCCTGGAACGGCGCGTCCCCGCCGAACGGGTGCGCGTCGAGGTACTCGCGCGATGCGTAGAGGCCATGGCCGATCGTGGCAAGCCGCCGAGACACCAGCTGAGCCTGCGCCGTCCGCACCAGACGAATGGCCAGGTCCGTCTCGCGTCGGACGAGGTTCGCGGCGCGCTGGTCCGCGACGATCTCGAAGGCGAGCTGCGGATGAAGCCGCCCGAACTGCGCCGCCAGCGGCGCGACGTGTAGCCGGCTGATGGTATCGCTCGTCGCGATCCGGACGGTCCCGGCGAGTCGTTCATCGGCCCTCGCCGCTTCGCTCTCCATCGCTGCGATGTCGGACGCGACCTGCTCGGCCGTCTCGACCAGACGGCTCCCGACGGCCGTGAGCCGATGGCCAGACATGGACCGCTCGAACACCCTCACGCCGAGCGCGCTCTCGAGGGCCCGTACTCGGCGGCTCACCGTGGACGGGTCGACCCCGAGCGTCTCCGCCGCGCGCTCGAGCGATCCGGTCCGCGCGAGCGCGAGGACGAACTGCAGGGCGTTCCAGTCCAGGCCGCGCATCGCGCCCATCATCGCACGGGGCCCGTGTGGCGCGCCGCCGATACGCGTCAGGCGTCGCACCACCGAGGACTAGCCTCCCTCGAACGAGATCTCGACGGTCGGGATCCACCGGCGTGCGCGGAGGGCGATGCGGTCCTCCACAGGCTCCGAGTCGTGCGGTCGGAGCGGGACGGCGTCCGCGCGCGGCGGGACGTCGAAGGTGTTCGCGTTCACGACCGCATACGTCCTCCCGGCGATGACGCTCGCGATCCATGGCGCGACGCCGCACCGGGCGCAGACGAAGACCTCGGCCGTTCGAGACGCGAACGTGTAGCGGCTCAAGGCGGAGCCGTCCCTCACCTGCCCCGCCAGCGCGGCGCGCGGGTGCGAGGTGTAGATGCTCCCGTGCTTCGCGCAGAAGGAGCACCCGCACCTGACAAACCGCATCTCCTCGGCATCCGGCCATTCCAGCGTGTAGGTGAGGTTCCCGCAGTGGCACCTGCCGGTCACCTTGGTCATGGCGTCTCGCAGATGTTCATGTGCTGCTCTTCCAGCATGCGGATGATGCCGTTCGCCGGTCAAGCGCGGGGCGAGCCCTGCGTCAGTCCGGCTTCGAGGGACGCGACCCGTCGAGGAGGTCCGCACCGAGCCGAGCGGGCCCGACCGGGAGGACGGCCGCCTGCGACGCCGGGGCCCGCGAGGCGTGTCCCCACACGCGCTGGCCCGGCACGAGTGCGCTCGGGCCCACGACGTCGACGAACACCTCCCGTACGCGGACGTCCGCGCGCGCCGTGGGCGACTCGAGCGACAAGCGCCTGCGACCCATCCTCGGCGCGACGCGGTCCACCATGCCCTCGGCGAGCGGCGCGCCGCCGTCGGAGACGAGCGTGCAGCGGGCGCCGCGCGAGACGGCAAGCGCGTCGATCTCGTCCACCTCGAGGCGCACCCTCAACCGTTCCGTCTCTCCGAGGAGAAGGAGGGGGCCTGCGCCGACCTCGTAGTACTCGCCAGCGTGGAACCGGCTGAGCAGGACCTCGCCGGCGCTCGGCGCGACCACGCGGCGCCGCGACAGGCCTGCCTGCGCCACCCCGAGCCGCGCGCGCGCCGCCGCCACCCGGGCGCGAGCGGCGTTCCGGTCCTCGACGCGCGCCCCACGCTCGAGCTCGAGAAGGCGCGCCTCGGACCGCTCCACCAGGGCGGCCTGAACCCTCTCCTCCACGAGGGCCCGCTCCGCCTCGCTGTCGGGAATGGCGTCCCGCTCGTGGAGCAGTCGGGCCCGCACCGAGGCGGACCGGGCGAGCCGAGCTCGCGCGGCGGCACCCTCGACCTCGGCCCGCGCCTGCCGGAGCTCCTCGACGGTTGCGCCGGCCTCGATCCGGGCGAGCTCGGCCACGACCGCCGCGAGGTCGGCCTCCGCGAGCGCGACGGCGTTCCGCTGAGGCGCGTCGTCGAGCATCGCCAGGACCTCGCCCACCTCGACGTGGGCTCCCTCCGCCACGGTGATGCGGGCGATCCACCCGGACTCCTGTGCCGCCAGCGCGATCTCGCCCCCCGCGGGCTCCACGATCCCGGGCGCCACCACCGTCGCGGGCCGCTCGGGATCGCCGGACGCGGGCGCGCTCGGGGGACGCGCCGCAGCCCCGCGCTCGGTGGACGCCGCGACCGGGCCGACGCGCCGCTCGACCGCCGGCTTGTCGTGAAGTCCGCAGCCCGAAACCGTCGCTGCAAGGGCCACGAGCGCCAGCGTCGCGTCGAGCGTGCATCCCGTCTTCATGGCTTCCTCCGAAGGTCTTCCTCGGTCGATCCGGCGGCCGCGCCGGCCCGCCTGGACGCAACCGCGCGCCCTCGTCCATCGTCCGGCACCACCCTCCCGTCGACGACGTGGACGAGCCGGTCGGCGATGGAGAGCACTCGATCGTCATGGGTCACGATCACCACCGCCCGGCCGCCCTGGGCCAGCGCCCGCAGCACCGCGAGGATCCCGACGCCCGTGACGCCATCCAGCGAGGCCGTGGGCTCGTCGCACAGGAGGATCGGGGCGTCGTTGACCAGGGCGCGGGCGATCGCCACGCGCTGCTGCTGTCCGCCCGAGAGCAGGCGTGGCGTGGCGGAGCGCTTGTCCGCGATCCCCACCAGCTCGAGCGCGCGCATCGCCCGCGCCGTCCGCTCCGAGGCGCGCACGCCGGCGAGGAGCAGCGGGACGGCGGCGTTCTCGAGCGCGCTGAGGCTGGGGAGGAGGTTGAACTGCTGGAACACGAACCCGAGGTGATCGCGGCGCAGGGCAGCCAGCTCGTCCGCGCTGGCCGCGGAGACTGCGTGGCCACCGATGAGCACCTCGCCCTCGGAGGGTGTCAGGACGAGCCCCAGGATGCTGAGGAGTGTGGTCTTTCCGCTCCCCGACGGCCCCATGACGACGAGGACCTCGCCGCGACGGACGCGAACGTCGGTCGGGTGCAGCGCGCGGGTGGCGAGCTCGCCGAGGCCGAAGACCTTGCCGACTCCGCGGCCCTCGAGCGCCCACCCGGAAGTATTCGCGGCGTTCATCGGGCTAGCTCCTGAAGACGAGCGCCGGGTCGAGCGCCAGCACGCGCCGGATCGCGGCGAGGGAGGCCAGCGTGCAGGACGCGAGGGCGGCCGCCGCGACCCCGAGGATCAGCCTGGGCGGCGCGACGAGGGGGAGCGCGGGGACGAGGTGGCGCACGGCCAGGAACGCGACGATCCCGACCACGAAGCCGACGGCCGCGAACATCCAGGCCTGGACGAGGAGCAGCCACAGGAGATCGCGGCTGCGCGCGCCGATGGCCTTCAGCGTTCCGTAGTCCCGAGCGCGGTCGACGGCCGTCGAGTAGAGCGTCACCGCCACGATCGCGGCCCCGACGAGCGCGGCGACGACGGTGCCCATCCCGAAGACGACGCCGACTGGCGTGCGGACCAGGAAATACCGCTCCTCCATCGCGGCGAGCTCGGAGCGGGTCTTCACGAGCACGTTCGGGATCCGGGCCTGGAGGCGCTCGCGCAGCGCCTCGAGGGTCTGCCCGGGCGCCGCGCCGACGGCGACGAACGTGACGCGGTCCTGGGGGAAGGCGGTGAGCGCCCGGGCGTCGTCGAGGTTCGCGAAGACGTAGTAGTACGGACTGTGCGGGTCCATGCCGCGGAAGAACCCGGCCACGGTGGCGGCCTGGCCCTCGATCTCGACCCGATCTCCCGGCTCGGCGGCGGCGAATGACGGGCGGTCGTTCCAGTTGAGGAGGACTCGCCCGGGCGCGCGCAGGGAAGCGGCGGTGGTACCCGGGGCCAGCGCTCGGGGTAGGCCCGCGTACCGGGGCGCCTCCACTCCCAGGACCTTCACGAACTCCCGCACGCCGTCGGGGCGCGTCACGCGCCCGACACCCTGGACGATCGGCGCGGCCCACGCGACGCCGGGCGTGCCGGCCGCCGCGCCGACCTTGCTCGCCGGGATGCTGTCGGTCGCGTCGGTGCTCTCCGTGGCAGGGGAGGCGATCCAGACGTCCACGCCCGTGCTGCTCACGAACGAGGTGACTCGCCCCAGGATGCCGGTCAGGAGCGAGAGCTGCTGCGCCATCAGGAAGACCGACACCACCACGCCGATGAGCGTTCCGAGGCTCTTCGCCGGCGCGTCGAGCAGCATGCGGAGCGCGAGCCCGGTGAGCATCGGACCGCTCGAGCCCCTGCGCGGGCTCTCGGTCGGGTCCGGGGTCGACCCGAGCGGCTGGACGATTCGTGCGATATTGGACATCATGACCAGGATACGCAGAGGGCCGCGGCGTGCAATCCACAGCGCGGCCCGTTTCGACCAGAACCGGACACGGCGGGGTGGACTGTCCAGGAAGGAGTCCGACGTGGGCGCGAAGGCGGGCCGCCATGACGATCGACGGGTCCAGCGCACCCGGCGCACCCTGCGGGAGGCGCTCGTCGCGCTCATCCTCGAGCGCGGCTGGGACCGCTTCTCGATCCAGGACCTCTGCGAGCGCGCAGACGTGGGACGATCGACCTTCTACACCCACTTCGCCGACAAGGAGGACGTGGTGGGCGCCGGCTTCGAGGACCTGGGCCGAGGCGTGCGCGCGGAGCTCGCGGCCGCGAGCGGCGCGCGGCGTCCCCTCGCCTTCTCTCGCCCCCTGTTCGAGCACGCGCGCGCGCACGAGCGGGTGTTCCGCGCCCTCATCGGCGAGTTCGGCGGGCACGTGGTCCAGCGTCGGTTCCGCGACCTGGTGATCGACCTGGTGCGCGAGGACCTCGCCCCTCTCGTCCCCGCAGGCCCGACCCGCGACGGGGCCGTCGCGTTCCTGTCGGGCGCGTTGTTCGACCTCCTCATCTGGAGCCTGGAGTCGAAGAGCACGCCGACGCCGGCGGACGCAGACGCGCTGTTTCAGGAGCTCGCCGCTCCCGTCGTCGCGGCGGCCCGAGCCATTCGCGCGCGCGGGCGCGCGGTGGGGGCAGCCCGCTGAGCCCCCGGTCCCCGGCGTCAGGTCTCGTCGGGGATGTCGCCCGTGTAGAGCCGAGGGAGCAGCCAGGGCTTGCGGGCGAGGAGCGCCGTGATCGGGGGGTGGACGTCCGCGCCCTTCCGCGCCTGCGCCGGAGACTCCGGCCACGTGAAAGGGAGCTCGACGTAGGTTCCGGGCGCCGTCGCCGTCTCGAGGACCTCGAGCAGCGCCCGAAGCACCGCTCGCTGCCCCGTGGCGTCTCCCGGGCGACCCATCGGCCGCGACATCGGGTACGCGATCCCCGCGAGCCGGGGGACTCCCACCGCCCGCGTGAAGTCCGGGATCATCGACAGCGAGACCGTCGGGATTCCTTCGGCCTCGAGCACCCGCTGGACCAGTCCCACGGACCGGCAGCAGAACGGTCAGGCAGGGACCAGCGCTGCGGCGTCCACGCCCCGGGCCGTCATGTCGCGCGCGATGGCGGGAGCGGTCTCCTCTTCGAGGACGCGTGGCCGGAGCTGGTACCCCATGATCGAGTAGTGGAAGTCCGCAGGCCCGGCGACGACGCCCTGTGCGGCCAGCTCGGCCAGCCGCCGCGCCGGCAGCACGACGTCGAGATCCTCCTCCCCGAACCGCGTGGCGACGTGCATGTGGCGGAGAGCGACCTGGCTCTCCGTCACGGCGTGCGGGAGCAGCCGGAAGCTCGGGTCTCCCCACCAGGGGTCACGCCGCTCGCGCTCCTGGTCGAACGCGCGGTCGTCGCGAAGGGAGACCCCGGCGGTCGTGACCAGCGCGACCTTGCACTCGGCGAGGGGCTTCGCCATCGGCGCCCACGGCGGCGGGCGCGTGGCGCGTGACTCGCGGTCCACCCACGCCTTCATGATCTGCCGCGTGGCGAAGTCGAGGAAGCGGTACGAGTCGATCGGCACGAGAGGACCCTCCGGTCACGGGGACGCTTCGTCGTTGGTCGAGCGCCTCGCGCCGAGCATCGTCGATCACCCGTCCAGCCGCATCGCCATCCGCCGCAACCCTTCCATGCAAGATTGCGGGCGCCCGGACGCGCTCGGTCACCTTGCGATCGCGCCATGGCCGCTTGCACCGTTGCCGGGGCAGTCCCCTGGCTCACCGGGGTAGCGTCCGGTCGAGCCGCCCTCGCCGCGCGGCCCTCGGAGGCCACGCATGTCCTTCCACAAGATCGTCGCAGAGGTGGACTCGACCGGCATCGGTGTCGTGACGCTGAACCGCCCGGGCAAGCTCAACGCCCTCGACATCGAGATGCGGCGCGAGGTGTCGGCGTGCCTCGCCGCGTGGTCCGCCGACCCTGCCGTCCGGGCAACCATCTTCACCGGCGAGGGACGCGCCTTCAGCGCGGGCTTCGACCTCGACGAGTTCCGTCAGCCGTCACTCCACGAGGAGCTCCTCCGCTCCTCCACGGCTTACCACCGGGACGTCTGGTTCTTCCCGAAGCCGACGATCGCCGCGGTCAACGGACTCGCGACAGGCGGCGGCTTCGACCTCGCCACGCTGTGCGACCTGCGCCTCTGCTCCGACGTCGCCTGGTTCTCCCACCCCGAGCTGAAGTTCGGCGCGCCGCCCCTGTTCACCCCGCTCCGCTGGATCGTCGGCGACGGGGTCGCGCGCGACCTCTGCTTCACGCGCCGGCGACTGGTGGCCGACGACGCGCTCCGCCTCGGCCTCGTCCGGCAGGTGGTACGTCCCGCGGAGCTCCTGCCGACGGCGCGCGCGCTGGCCCTCCTGGTCGCGGAGGCGCCCCATGACGCGCTCCGCTTCACGAAGGCGCGGATGGTCCGCAGCGGCGGCCTCGACTTCGACGCCTCCTTCGCGGAGGAGCACGACCGCGCGTTCAGGGAGGTGATCCTCTCGCCGGAGCGGTGGGCGAAGGCACCGTCGAAGGGGGAGGGATAGCATGGCATCCCCGCGAAACGTCGCCGCACTGGTCGGGCCGGCCATCGTCGCCCTGACCTCGTCCGAAGCGCTCAACTACCACATCTGGGCGACCAACCTCCCGCCGGTCACTTACCTCAACGGCACCATCCTCTTCGTGGTCGGCGTCGCCATCCTCAGGGCGCACGACCGGTGGGTGCTGGGATGGCCCGTCATCGTCACGCTATCGGGCTGGTTCGCCGTGCTGGGGGGACTCTTCAGGATGTTCGCGCCTGAAGCCAGACAGGTCCCTCGAACATCCCTCACGTACGTGGGGCTGGGGATCCTGCTCGTCGTCGGCTGCTTCCTGACCTACAAGGCGTACGCGACGAGAGGCGAGGAGACCGCTTCGCGATGAGCAGGCAGCTGCCGGCAGAGCCCCGCGTGATCCTGCTCGTCGGCCCCAAGGGCAGCGGCAAGACCTTCCTCGGGACCCTCGTGGCCCGAGACCTCGGCATCCCGTTCCTCCACGTCGAACAGGTCTTCATCGAGACGATGCGGGGCTCCCGGTCCAGCGGGACGTCGCTCGACGAGGAGGGATATGCCCGGGTGCTCGCCGCGGTCGAGGCGATCCTGCGCCGCGGTCCCGCCGTCGTCCTCGAATCCACCGGCGTCTCGAGGGCGTTCCCTGCGTTCTTGAACGCATTGCGCGCTCAATTCCGGGTCACTCTCGTCGCCGTCCGCGCGCCGCTCGACCGTTGCCTGGAGCGCGTTCGCACACGAGACGAGCGCCGGCACCTCCTCGTCTCCGACCACCGGGTGCAGGAGATCAACGAGCAGGCCATCGCGGTGCGATTGCCCTGGGACCTCGAGATCGACAACGGCGGCCCGGCCGCTCCGGAGTCGGTCGTCCGGCAGTTCCGTGATCTCCTGACGGCGACGGGCTAGGACCACTACGCGCGGATGGACCGGCCGCCTCACGGCTCCGCGTTCCCTGACCGGCGAGCGCACGCCGCGCTGGCCGTGTATCCGTCCGGAGATGCGACCCCGCGGCGCATCACGGGCCTTCCCTGGCGTTACGATCTCGCTCGAGAAGAGGGGGAGAGCACATGGGCAGCCGCGCACGCGAGAAGACGAAGAAGCTCAGCCGGGCAGAGGCGGTGCAGCGCATCGAGACGCTCCTCGGACAGCTGAGGCAGGGGGCCGTGACGATCGAGGGCGAGACGATGCGAGTCCCCGAGCGGGTCCGTCTCGAGCTCGAGGCCAAGTCGGACGGCGTCGAGGTGGAGATCACGTGGGACGCCCCTGCCAAGGAACGAAGCGGCGTCGGGGAGGACGCGGAGCTCGAGCAGCGTGCCGACGAGCCGTCCGCACAAGCGTGATTCGACGGGCGGCCCGCGAAGGAGGGGACATGAAGATCCTGGCGTTCGCCGCGTCGCTGCGCCGTTCCTCGCTCAACCGCAAGCTCATCGCGCTCGCCGCGGACTTCGCGCGCGCCGCCGGCGCGGAGGTCGACCTCGCGGAGTTCCGCGAGTTCGAGCTGCCGATCTACGACGGGGACGTCGACGCGAGCACGGGGCTGCCGCCCGGCGGCGTCGAGCTGAAGCGCCGCCTCGACCAGGCCGACGCCGTCCTCATCGCCGCGCCCGAGTACAACTACTCGATCGCCGGAGCGCTCAAGAACGCGATCGACTGGGTCTCGCGGGCGCGCCCGATGCCCTGGCGCGGGAAGAGCATCCTCCTCATGTCGGCCTCGCCGTCACCGATGGGCGGCATCCGCGGCCTCTGGCAGACGCGCATCCCGCTCGAGGGCTGCGGAGCGCTCGTGTTCCCGGACATGTTCGCGCTCCCCCACGCGAACGAGGCGTTCGACGACGCGGGCCGGTTGCGCGACGCCGCCCTCACCGCGCGCCTCGAGCGTGAGGTGGTCGGGTTCGTGCGGCTCGCGGAGGCGGTCACGCCGGTGTGCGCCAGGACCGCGGCGCCGGCAGCGCAGAAGCGCCAGGAGCAGATCGTGAAGGCGCTGGAGAGCGAGTCGGAGCTTCAGCCGCCGCCGGCGCGATGAGCTGAGTGCCGCGGGAGGGCCCGCCCGTGGACCTGCTCGTCGTACGGCACGCCATCGCGGAGGATCGCGACGCGTTCGCCCGGACCGGGCGGAACGACGCGGAGCGCCCGCTCACGCCGGAGGGCCGCCGCAAGTTCCGGCGCGCCGCCCGCGGGCTGCGGCAGATCGTCGAATCCGTCGAGGTGCTCGCGACCAGCTCGCTGACCCGCGCGATCGAGACGGGCGAGCTCCTCGGGGAAGCGTTCGGCGTCGAGGCGTCCGCGCGCCTTCCCGAGCTCGCGCCGGACGCGGATCCTGCGTCGCTCGTCCCGTGGCTGAGACGCCACCGCCGGCGCGGAGTGGTGGCGGTCGTGGGCCACGCGCCTCACCTCTCGCAGCTGATCGAGTACCTGCTGGTGGGGCGAAGCTCGGGCTTCGTCGAGCTGAAGAAAGGGCGGCGCGTCCCTGCTCGCCCTGGGCACCAGCCCCGAGCCGGGACGCTCGAGGCTCCTGTGGCTCCTGACGCCGGCGCAGCTGCGGCGGCTGGGTCGCTGACCTCGACCGCCTCTCCCGCTACCCGGAGAGCCGCCTCAGCGCGCGAGTGAGCTCGCGCGCCCGCTTCGCGCTGCGCGCTCGCGCCTCCATCCACTCGGCGTGCCGCGCCAGCCTCGCCGTGACGATGCGCAGCACCTCCAGGCGCGCGTGCCACTTCCGGTCGCCGGCGACGAGGTGCCACCGGGCGGCCGCGGTGTCGGTGCGCGCGAAGGCGTCGTCCACCGCCTCCACGTAGTCGTCCCAGCTCTCGCGCGCCCGCACGTCGGCGTCGGAGATCTTCCACTGCTTGTACGGGTCGCGCAGACGCTCCTCGAAGCGACGCAGCTGCTCGTCCTTGCTGATGCCGAGGAAGATCTTGACGACGTCGACGCCGTCGTCCGCGAGCGTCCGCTCGAACTCGTTGATCTCGCGGTAGGCGCGCTTCCAGGCCCGCTTCTTCGCGAGCCCGTCCACCCGCTCGACCAGGACGCGGCCGTACCACGTGCGGTCGAAGATGGTGAGGGTCCCGGGGGGCGGAAGCTCGCGCCAGAAGCGGTACAGCCAGTGGCGACCTTGCTCGTCCGGCGTGGGCGGCCCGATGGGCACGACCTTGACGCCCCGCGGGTCGACCGCCTGGGTGAGCCGGCGGATCGCGCCGCCCTTGCCGGCCGCGTCGAACCCCTCGATGGCGAGGACCGCGCGCTGCCCGGTGTGGAAGATGCCCTGCTGCACGAGGAGCATGCGCCGCTGCAGCTCCTCCAGCCGCTCCTCGTACGCCTTCTTCGAGGGAACCGCGGGGAACGCGTTCTTCGCGAGCAGGCGGGAGAGCGACGGATGGGCCATGCGTGACCTCGGCGAGCGCGGCCGAGGCTAGCACGCCGCGTCCGGCCACGCCCGCTGCTCGACGCTACGCACGCGCGAGCACGAGCCGGCGCCCGAACACGCGCCGGAAGAGCGCCGCCTCCCGCTCCGCGTCCCAGAGCTCGAGGTCGATGGGGCCCCGCGCCGAGATCGCGAGCCGGACGGTCCGTCCGCGCACCGACGTGCCGAGGCGGCGCACGGGCTGGTGGTGGCTGCGATCGAGGGCGTCCGCGACCCGCAGGATCGCCGTGAGCTTGCGGACCGCGCGGAGCTCGGCCGCGGTGAGGTCCTTCAGGTCGCCGCGGCCGCGCGACGGCGCGCTCCGGCGGTGGTAGCGCGCGACGACGGCGACGAGCTGCCGCTCGTGGTCGGAGAACCCGGGGAGATCGGCGTTCGCGACGAGGTAATAGGTGTGCTTGTGGTGGCCCTGCACCGAGACGGCGTGCCCCACGTCGTGAAGGAGCGCGGCCGCCTCGAGGATGCGGCGATGGAGCGGCTCGAGCCGGTGAACCGGCGCGAGGCGATCGTGGATCTCGAGCGCGAGGCGCGCGACCTGGGTCGCGTGCCCCTCGTCGAACCCGAACCGGCGACCGAAGGCGACGAGGGCGTCGCCGCGCGAGGCGTCGACCGCGCCGCCGTTGGTCCGCGCCAGCTCCACGAGGATGCCGTTCCGGAGCCCGGTGTCCACCGCCGCGACCGCGCCGAGGCGGAGGTGGCGCATCGCCGCCTCGAGGACGGCGGCGCCCGCGACGATGATCTCGGCGCGGCGCGGGTCGAGCTCTCGCGCGCGCTCCGCGAGCGACATCTCGGCGAGGGCGTCCACGGCACGGGTCACCTCCGCGCGCGTCGCGCTGCGCTCGTGGTCGGCCGCGAACCGGACCACCGCGTCGATGGTGCCGGAGCTGCCGAGCGCCCTGCGCACGGTCCGCGGAGGGCCGGGGATCGCCTCCTGGAACGCCTCCGCCGCGTAGGCGCGAAGCGCGGCGAGGCGCCCCGTCGAGAGGCGGCCGCGCGTGCCGAAGGTCTCGGTGAGCCGGACCGCGCCGAGCGGCACCGACCACAGCTCGGTGGGCGCCTCGCCGCGCGCCGACGCCACCTCCGTCGAGCCGCCGCCGATGTCGAGCACGAGCGCGGGCGCGTCGGGCGCGCGGCCGCGGAGGACGCCCGCGCAGATGAGCCGCGCCTCCTCGCGCCCGGAGACGACCTCGAGCAGGAGGCCGGTCGCCGCGCGCACGCGCTTCACCACGTCGGGCCCGTTCTTCGCCTGGCGGACCGCGCTCGTCGCGACGGCGCGGACGCGCGCGTGGTAGCGGCGGCAGAGCGCCGCGTACCGCCGGAGCGTCGCGACGAGGCGCTCCTCGACCTCGGCCGACATGCGCCCGTGGACGAAGACGCCCTCGCCCGGGCGGATGGGGTCGCGCTCCTGGTGAAGCGTCTCGAGCGAGCCGTCCGGCAGCGCGCGCGCGATCTCGAGGCGCACGGCGTTCGTGCCCACGTCGATCGCGGCGACGATCGTGCCGTGCGGGCCTCGCACGTCAGCCCCCCTCGAGCGCGTCCCCGCCGACCACCGTCCTCGCGGCCTCCGCGAGCAGCCGCGCCTGGGCATCCACGGCGGGCTCCTCGTCCACGGGCCGGATCCGCTCGTAGGTGCCGTCGCTGCGCATCCGGCGCGCGCGCACGTTGTCGGCGAGGTACGCGCCGAGCACGCGCTCGCGGAGGTGGCGCACGAGCGCGGGATCTCCGACCGGGAAGAGCACCTCGACCCGGCGCGAGAGGTTGCGCCGCATGAGGTCGGCGCTGCCGAGGTACACCTCCTCCGCGCCCGCGTTCCCGAACCAGAAGATGCGGCTGTGCTCGAGGAACCGGCCGACGATGCTGGTGACCCGCACGTTCTCGGTGGCGCCCGCGATGCCCGGGCGCAGGGTGCAGATCCCGCGGACGAGCAGGTCGATCTGGACTCCGGCCTGCGACGCTCGCACCAGCACCTCGGTCATCCCTTCGTCCGAGAGCGCGTTCATCTTGAACACGAGGCGGCCCCCGCGTCCGGCGCGGGCGTGCGCGATCTCGCGCTCGACGAGCTCCACGAGCCGCTCCCGGAGGTTCACCGGGGCGACGAGGAGGCGCCGGAACTCCCGCGGGTGAGCGTACCCGGTGAGGTAATTGAAGAGCTGGGTCGCGTCCTCTCCGATCTCCGCGTCGACCGTGAACAGCCCGAGGTCCGTGTACGCGGCCGCGGTGGTCGCGTTGTAGTTCCCGGTGGCGAGGTGGACGTACCGCACGAGGCGGTCGCCCTCGCGCCGGACCACGAGCGCGACCTTGGAGTGCGTCTTGAGGCCGAGCAGGCCGTAGATCACGTGGACGCCGTCGGCCTCGAGCGCTCTCGCCCACCCGATGTTGCTCTCCTCGTCGAAGCGGGCCTTCAGCTCGACGAGGACCGCGACCTGCTTCCGGTTCTGGTTCGCCTCGAGCAGCGCCTCGACGACGGGCGAGTTCCGTCCCACGCGGTAGAGCGTCATCTTGATGGCGAGGACGTCCGGGTCGCGTGCGGCCGCCCGCAGGAACTCGACGACGGGGAGGAACGAGTCGAACGGGTGGTGGATCAGCACGTCCTGCCGGCGGATGGTGGCGAAGAGATCCTCCTCCCCTCGCGCCAGGCGGGCGGGGATGGCCGGGACGAACGCCGGGAACCTGAGATCGCTCCGCTCGACCGCCGCGAGCGCGGCGACCCCCGAGAGCGCGAGCGGCCCCTCGACCGCGTGCACGTCCCGCGTCCCGATCTCGAGGTTCTGGACGAGGAGGCGACGGACGTGGTCCGGCATGCTCGGCGTCACGACGAGACGGACGACCGAGCCGAAGCGACGGTCGCGGACGCCGTGCTCGACGGACTCGAGCAGGTCCGCGGCCTCCATCTCCTGCAGCTCCATCTCCGCGTCGCGGGTGACGTGGAACGGGTACACCGCCTTCACCCGCACGCCGGGGAAGAGCCGGTCGACGTTCGCTGCCACCAGCTGCTCGAGCCAGACGAACGCGTGATGCCGGTGCGGGCCTCTCGGGGAGGCGAGACCGCCGGTGGCCCTCCCGATCGGGACCAGGCGCGGGAGCGTGTCCGGCACCTTGACCCGCGCGAACCGCTCGACCCCCTCGTCCTCGACGAGGACCGCGAGGTTCAGGCTCAGGTTCGAGATGTGCGGGAACGGACGTCCCGGGTCGAACGCCAGCGGCGTGAGGACCGGCATGACCATCTCGTCGAAGTAGCTCCGCGCATGGGCGGCCTGCTTCGGATCGAGCTGCGGGTGGTCGAGGACGTGGATGCCGGCCGCGTCGAGCAGCGGCAGCAGCTCCCCCTGCCAGCAGGCGCCGAGCGACCGCGTCAGCCGGAGCGCCTCCCGGCGCACCTCGGCGAGCTGCTGCGCGGGCGTGAGCCCGTCCGCAGAAGGCTCGGCGAAGCCTGCGGCGACCTGCTGCTCGATCCCGGCGACCCGGATCATGAAGAACTCGTCGAGGTTCGACGCGACGATCGACAGGAAGCGGACGCGCTCGAGCAGCGGGTTCGTGGGGTCGCGGACCTCCTCGAAGACACGCCACTGGAACGCCAGCAGCGACAGCTCGCGATTCACGAGGAGGCTCGGGTCGAGCCGCGGGGACTGCGCCGCGAGCTCGCGCGCGAGGGCGGCCGCCGCGTCCGCGGCGACCCCCGCGATCGCCCTCCCCGGCGCGCCGTCGGGGCCGGGCACCGAAGGCGCCTGGTCCGGACCTGCCGCTGCGGCCTGCTCCACCGAGACCTCCGTGTTGGCTCACGCCGCGCGGGCCGTCAGCGCTCGAAGGTAGCGTGGACGGCGGCCGGTTGCACCGGGAGACATGTGACGAATCGGTGCCGAGCGGCGATTGGCCGCAAGGGGGCGGCAGGCGACCGCGACCCCGGCTGGGCATGCCGAGTCCGACCGGTCGAGGGCGCCCACCGGGTCGCCGTCGGGGGCCTTCGCCGGCCGCTTCCGGCCCGGCGAGGCGGCTATCGTCCGTGAGGGTGCCCGGAGAGCGCTCTCGGGCGGGGGGGCCGCCTGCGCAGGAGCAGCTCCGGCTCGCCACCGGCGTGGGCCTCGAGCGCAGCCGCGATCGCCCGCGCCCTCCCCGCGAGCGCGTCCGTCCCCCCCGCGCGCCAGTCGCGATCGAGCTCCGCATGCAGGGCGTCGCGGCGCTCGCGCACGAGCCGCGTGAGCGCGAGCAGGCCGGGCCGCGGACTCCTCCGCAGCACCTCGCGAACGGCGGCGTCGCTCGCGCCGTGCGCGTACACGGCGGCGTGGAGGAGGCTGGCCCGCTCCGCGGCAGCGCCGACCAGCGCGTCACGAAGCTCGCTCGCGAGCACGTGCGCGTCGTGCAGCTCTCCGAGCACGTCCTGGAGACGCTTCAGCCGGCCGATCACCTCGCTCGCGTCCGCGTGGCGGTTGCCGCGCAGCGGCTCCAGGAGGTAGCGCAGCCGCTTCCCCTCGATCCGGGCCCGGTGCACGCCCTCCTGGTCCGCGGCCCCCCGGATGGCGCTCATCCGCGCGGACAGCGCGTCGGCCTGGTCACCGATGAGCGACGCGAGCACGCCCCCGAACCGCACCCCCGCGGCGCCGACGGGCTCGACCTTCCGCCCGCGCGTGCGCAGCCGCCCCTCCAGCTTGCGGGCGGCGCGGAGGAACCGCTCCGCCACCCTCTCCGGGTCCGGGCCGGCGTGGGCTCGCGCCTCGCAGCGCGCGACGAGGAGCTCGAGGGCCGGGCGCTGCCGCGCCGACGCGAGCGCGTCGCCCACCGCCGCCAGCCAGGCGAGCTCGACCTCCGCGTCGCGCGCCTCGTTCGTGGACCTCGCGATCCTCTTCAACCGCTTCTCGTGCCGCGGTCGGACCGAGTCCCGCAGCCACGGGCGGTACGTGCGGAGGGCGCTCCGGAGCCGGCGAAGCGCGACCCGGAAGTCGTGCAGCGGCTCGTGCCCGGCGCCGTGCCTCAGCGCCTCCGCGGCGACGTTCGCCTCGGCGAGGAGCCCGAGCGCCACGACGCGGCCACCCTCCTCGGGCGACAGGCCGAGCGCGCGATCTTCGATCCTCATGCCGACAGCATGGTCGAGCCCGACGGCGCGCCGCGGATCCCGCGAGGGTCACCGGGCCGCCGGGGCGCTGTTGTTCCTGCCGTGGAACAGAGAAGCCAGCTTTCGCGCATTGCGCTTGCTTCGGAACAACGTCAGATTCCCCCCGTAACGAGCGCCACGCTCTCTCGACTAGGAAGGGAACCGAACATGACGAACCACTGGGACATCGACGTCAGCCACTCCGCAGTCCACTTCCACGTCCGCCACATGGTCATCTCGAAGGTGCACGGCCGCTTCGCCAAGTGGGCGGGCGCCATCCAGCTCGACCCGCAGGACCTCACCCGCTCCTCGGTCGAGGTGACCATCGACGCCGCCTCCATCGACACGCAGGTCGCCGACCGCGACACGCACCTGCGCTCCGCGGACTTCCTCGACGTGACGAAGTACCCGCAGCTCACCTTCCGCTCGCGGAAGATCGAGAAGGCCGGCGCGGGCTACCGCGTGACGGGCGAGCTCGAGCTGCACGGCGTGAAGCGCGAGGTGGTCCTCGACGCCGAGTTCGCCGGCACGGGCAAGGATCCGTGGGGCAACGAGCGCGCGGGCTTCGCCGCCAAGGCCTCCCTCGACCGCCGAGACTTCGGCCTCGTCTGGAACGCCGCGCTCGAGGCGGGCGGCGTGCTCGTCGGCGAGAAGGTCGAGATCACGATCGAGCTCGAGGCCGTGAAGAAGGTCGCCGCAGTCGCCGCGTAGTCAGGTCCTCCCCACCCCGTACCCGAAAGGAAGAACCCCCATGAAGAAGCTCGCCGCCCTCCTCTCCCTCGTCCCGACCCTCGCCCTCGCCGCCGGCAGCAGCTGGAGCGTGGACGCGTCGCACTCCCAGGTCGGCTTCGCCGTGAAGCACCTCGTCATCTCGAACGTCCGTGGAGAGTTCGGCGCCTACCAGGGCAAGCTGGTCCTCGACGAGTCTGACGTGACGAGGTCCACGGTCGACGCCACCATCGACGTGAACAGCGTCAACACCAAGGTCGCGGACCGTGACGCGCACCTCAAGGGCCCGGACTTCTTCGACGTCGCGAAGTACCCGAGCATCACCTTCAAGTCGACCAAGGTCGCGAAGGCGGGCAAGGACCGGCTGAAGGTCACGGGAGACCTCACCCTCCGCGGAGTGACGAAGCCGGTGGTCCTCGACGTCTCCACCTCCCCGGAGGTGAAGGGGATGTACGGCGAGACCCGCCGCGCCTTCGCCGCGACGACCCGGATCAGCCGCAAGGACTACGGCCTCACCTGGAACAAGCTCGTCGAGGCCGGCCCGGCGGTGGGCGACGAGGTGACCATCGCCCTCGACCTCGAGATCGTGAAGGACCAGCCGAAGTCCGCGTCGAACTAGCCACTGCTGCAGGGGCGACCAGGGCGGGCCGGCCTTCCCAGGGGCCGGCCCGCCCTCCTTGCGCCCGCGCCCTCCCCGGAGATCCCGTCCCCGGGGGACGCGCCCGCTTCACACGCTCGGGGCCGTCCCGGCTCTGGTCCTGAGCATCTCCAGCACGAGCTCGCGGAACGCGACCACCTTGCCCGGCACGTGCTTCGCCGACGGCGTGACGATGTACAGGCTCCCCGCGGGCCGCTCGAACTTGGGGACGATCCGGACGAGCGAGCCGGCGATCAGGTCCGCCTCCGCCACGAAGGTCGGCAGGAGCCCGATCCCGACGCCCGCCCTCACGGCGTCCCGCACGAACAGGAAATCGTCGCAGACGATCCGCGGAGCGCGCTCCGTGGCCGCCCGCACGGGGGCGACCCGCAGCTTCTGGGGGCCGCCGCGGAACACGACCCAGTCGTGCTCGTCCAGCTCGTCCGCGCTCCGCGGCGTCCCCCGCCGCGCCAGGTAGATCGGCGAGGCGAACAGCTGGAACAGCACCGGGGCGGCACGCCGGACGATCAGCGACGAGTCCTCGAGCTTCGACGCGACGCGCAGCGCGACGTCGAACCCTTCGCCGACGAGGTCCACCACCCGCCCGGTGAGATGCAGGTCCACCGACACGCCGGGGTAACGGGCCGTGTAGCGGGAGAGGACCTCGGCGAGGAAGAGCACCCCCAGGTCGACCGGGGCGGTGACCTTCAGCGTCCCCGACGGCACCTCGCCGCGCTCCGGAAGCCCGGTCAGCGCGCCCTTCATGGACCGGAGGAGTGGCGTGACCCGATCGTAGAGCGCGGTCCCCGCCTCCGACAGCGAGACCTTGCGCGTGGTCCGGAACAGGAGCTGCACTCGGAGGTCGTTCTCGAGGCGCGCGATGGCCCGGCTCGCGGACGACTTGGGCATCCCGAGCGCCTTCGCCGCGGCAGAGAAGCTGCCCGTTCGTGCCACCGCCTCGAAGACGACGACGTGGTTCAGGTCCACCGCGGCCTCCAGGGACAGATCCGACCGTTGCCTGCAGGGAACAGAGTCTTTCACCTTTACCTATTGTTGCCCACGCCGCTCGCGAGGTGAGTGGCCCGCGTGGGAGCTGTCGAGCCCGGCTCGTAGGTCCACGCGTGCGAGCCGGCCTCGTGCGTGGGGCAGATCGTGATCCGGGCACATTGCGCCGCGAACCGTGCTGGAATACGGGGATGGCTCGCCCAGGATCCTCCGCGAAGCGCCCGGCCCGCCGCACCGGCGCGAGACGCGCCCATCCCACTGCCCCCCCCGCGCGCGACGTCCATTCCGAGGTCCGGACCGCCATCGCCGGGCTGGGCCGCTCGGCGCGATCCGGCTGGACCTGGCTCCGAGCCCACGTCCGGGACGCCTTCGGATCGACGCTCCGCGACGACGCGCCGGTGCTGGCGGGTCTCGCCGCCGCCCTGCCGCGCCTCGGGACCGACCGCGAGGTGGTGCTCGCGGACCGCGAGCACGACCTCATCCTCGCCCGGCTCGACCGGGCGGGGTCCGTGTTCGAGACGCTCCAGGGGCTCGAGGGCCGGGACATCGTCGCGACGGAGATCTTCCACTCCGACGCGCCGCTGCCGGGCCCAGGGCTCGCGCTCGAGGTCCACCGGTACCAGTTCGCCCGGCCGCGGGAGGGCGCGGCGTCCGCCACGGGGAAGATCCCGGCGCCGGTGCGGGAGGTCATCCGCGCGGCGGCGCGGCGCAACCACGCCGACCTCGGCCGGGCGGCGCTCGACGACGCCCTCGGGCGGCTCTGGTCGACCAACGCGAGCGCCGTCCGGCTCGCGAAGCCGGAACGCGTCGCCGAGCTCGCGTGGCTGCTCGTCGAGTGCCGCAAGCGCGGCGGCTTCCACCTCGACCTCCTCGAGGGCGAGGACGGCGCCCCGGCCACCCTGCGCTTCGCCGTGGCCGGCCCGCCGCCGCGCGGCTTCCTCATGCAGGTGACCGAGGTCTTCAACGCGCTCGACGTGGGGATGCGGCGCTGCCTCGCCCTCTCCGCCGAGGGCGAGGGACAGCGCTACTTCCTCGCGCTCTTCCGGCTCGCCCACCGCAAGGGCACCCCCCTCACCCGCGGCTCGGAGCTCTTCCGGCGGCTGCGCCGGCAGGTGTTCGCGACGCAGCTCCTCGACGTGTCCTCGCCGATGTACCGCGACTTCGTCCTCCCGCGGGTGATGAGCGCCGACGAGGCCGGGCTCGTGAACGCGTTCATCGGCTTCAGCCACGCGAACTGCGCCCACGCGCAGACCGAGCGGTACACCTTCGAGGACGTGGTCCGGGCCTTCCACTACCACCCGGAGATGTCGCTCCGGCTCGTGCGGCTCTTCGAGACCCGCTTCGACCCGGACGCGCCGGATCGCGAGGCGGCCTTCGCGCGCGAGCTCGCCGAGGTCGAGCGCGAGGTCGAGTCCCACAACACGGGACACCGCGCCCTCGACGACTTCCGGCGCTCGCTGTTCCGCACCGCGCTCGTGTTCGTGAAGCGCACCCTCAAGACCAACTTCTACGTGGACGAGAAGCAGGCGCTCGCGTTCCGGCTCGACCCGGCCTACCTCGACGAGATCGGCCCGGAGTTCACGTCCGACCTGCCGAAGCAGCGACCGTTCCGCGTCACCTTCTTCCTGGTGCGCCACGGCATCGGGTTCCACATCGGCTTCGCGGACATCGCCCGCGGTGGCTGGCGCACCATCCTCGCCCACGGCCGCGACGACTACGTCACCGCCGCGAACCGGGTGTTCCGCGAGAACTACGTCCTCGCCCACACCCAGCACCTCAAGAACAAGGACATCTACGAGGGCGGCTCGAAGCTGGTGGTGGTGGTGAACGTGCCGCCGCAGAGCCGGACGCCCTCCGCGCAGACGCTGCTCCTCTACCGGACGCAGCGCGCCATCGCGAACGCCTTCCTCGATCTCTTCGTGACCGAGCGCGGCGTGGCGCGGGATCCCCGGGTCGTCGACTACTACCGCGAGGACGAGCCCATCGAGCTCGGCCCCGACGAGAACATGCACGACGCGATGATCGAGGAGATCGCCGCCCTCTCCGTGCGGCGGGGCTACCTCCTCGGCGGCGGCATCATGTCGTCCAAGAAGGTGGGCATCAACCACAAGGAGTTCGGCGTCACCTCGACCGGCGTCATCGCCTTCGCGACCATCGCGATGGCCGAGCGCGGCGTCGACCTCCGCAAGGATCCCTTCTCCGTGAAGCTCACCGGCGGCCCGAACGGCGACGTGGCCGGCAACGCCATCCGGCTGCTCCTCGAGCGGAGCCCGGGCGCGGCCATCCGGCTCATCGTCGACGGGACGGCGGCCCTCATCGATCCGGCCGGCCTGGATCGCGCGGAGCTCGCGCGGATCGTGCTGCGCAAGGACGCCGACAGCTTCGACCCGACGCGGCTCTCGCCCGGCGGCGTGCTGCTCTACCGGACGCAGCGGCGCACCGAGGGTCTCCGCGAGCTCCACCGCAGGCTGGAGATGACGGCGGGGGGCCTGCGCGAGGACTGGATCACGCTCGACGAGTTCCACGAGGAGTTCGACCAGGCGCTCTACCGCGTCCCCGCCGACCTCTTCATCCCGGCCGGCGGCCGGCCCGAGACCATCGACGGGAGCACCTGGCGGCGATTCCTGCTCGAGAACGGCACGCCCAGCGCCCCGGTGATCGTGGAGGGCGCGAACTCCTTCATCACCCCGGAGGCGCGCCTTCGCCTGCAGGAGGCGGGCGCCGTCGTGCTCCGCGACGCCTCGGCGAACAAGTGCGGCGTCATCTCCTCCTCCTACGAGATCATCGGGAACCTCCTCCTCGACGAGCGCGAGTTCCTCGCCCACAAGACCGAGTACGTGAAGGACGTCCTCGAGATCCTCGAGCGGCGCGCGGTGGACGAGGCCCGGCTCATCTTCCGGCGCCACCGGGAGGCGGGCGGCAAGAAGCCGTTCACCGAGATCTCCGAGGCGCTCTCCGGTGAGATCAACGAGGACAAGGCGCGGCTGTTCGCCTGGTTCCAGGCCCACCCCGAGACCCACCTCCAGCCGCCCTGGGACGCGGCGCTCCTCGCGCACCTGCCGCGGCTCGTCCGCGAGACACCGGCGTTCCGCGAGCGCGTGACGCGGCTCCCCTCGAAGTACCGCTCGGCGATCCTCGCCGCGGAGATCGCGACGACGATGGTCTACCGGGAGCCGCTCGAGCCCGACTTCGGGGCCGCGCTGCGCGACTACGTGGAGCGCATGTTCGCGGGGACCGCCCGGTGATCCGGTGGACTCACGCCTGGAACCTGCGCTGCAGCTTGGCGATGGCGCCGGGCGTCGAGCGCACGCGCACGGAGCGGCCGGCCTGGTCGAACGTCTCGGAGAGGACGCGCGCGGTCTCGTACACCTCGCCGATGCGCCCCTGGCTCGCGTAGGGGATGAGCAGCTCGGCCTCGACCATCTGCGCCTCGAAGAAGTCGAGCACGGTCTGCCGGAGCGCGGCGACATCCTCGGGCGCGTGCGCGGAGAGCAGGATCGCCCCGGGGAACCTCTCCGTCAACGCGCGGCGCGCGGCCTCGTCGAGCCGGTCGACCTTGTTGAGCAGCAGGAGGCTCGGGACCTCCGCCGCGCCGATGTCGCGCAGGACGGTCTTCGTGACGTCGAGCTGCGCCTCGCAGCTCGGGTTCGCGTGCGAGCCGGCCTCGTTGGGGCAGCTCGTGATCCGGGCACATTGCGCCGCGAACCGTGCTGGAATGCGGTGATGGCCCGCCCAGGATCCTCCGCGAAGCGCCCGGCCCGCCGCACCGGCGCGAGACGCGCCCATCCCACTGCCCCCCCCGCGCGCGACGTCCATTCCGAGGTCCGGACCGCCATCGCCGGCCTGGGCCGCTCGGCGCGATCCGGCTGGACCTGGCTGCGAGCCCATGTCCGGGACGCCTTCGGATCGACGCTCCGCGACGACGCGCCGGTGCTGGCGGGCCTCGCCGCCGCCCTGCCGCGCCTCGGGACCGACCGCGAGGTGGTGCTCGCGGACCGCGAGCACGACCTCATCCTCGCCCGGCTCGACCGGGCCGGGTCCGTCTTCGAGACGCTCCAGGGGCTCGAGGGCCGGGACATCGTCGCGACCGAGATCTTCCACTCCGACGCGCCGCTGCCGGGCCCAGGGCTCGCGCTCGAGGTCCACCGGTACCAGTTCGCCCGGCCGCGCGAGGGCGCGGCGTCCGCCACGGGGAAGATCCCGGCGCCGGTGCGGGAGGTGATCCGCGCGGCGGCGCGGCGCAACCACCCCGACCTCGGCCGGGCGGCGCTCGACGACGCGCTCGGGCGGCTCTGGTCGACCAACGCGAGCGCCGTCCGGCTCGCGAAGCCGGAGCGCGTCGCCGAGCTCGCGTGGCTGCTCGTCGAGTGCCGCAAGCGCGGCGGCTTCCACCTCGACCTCCTCGAGGGCGAGGACGGCGCCCCGGCCACCCTGCGCTTCGCCGTGGCCGGCCCACCGCCGCGCGGCTTCCTCATGCAGGTGACCGAGGTCTTCAACGCGCTCGACGTGGGGATGCGGCGCTGCCTCGCCCTCTCCGCCGAGGGCGAGGGCCAGCGCTACTTCCTCGCGCTCTTCCGGCTCGCCCACCGCAAGGGCGCCCCCCTCACCCGCGGCTCGGAGCTCTTCCGGCGGCTGCGCCGGCAGGTGTTCGCGACGCAGCTCCTCGACGTGTCGTCGCCGATGTACCGCGACTTCGTCCTCCCCCGGGTGATGAGCGCCGACGAGGCCGGGCTGGTGAACGCGTTCATCGGCTTCAGCCACGCGAACTGCGCCCACGCCCAGACCGAGCGGTACACCTTCGAGGACGTGGTCCGGGCCTTCCACTACCACCCGGAGATGTCGCTCCGGCTCGTGCGGCTCTTCGAGACCCGCTTCGACCCGGACGCGCCGGATCGCGAGGCGGCCTTCGCGCGCGAGCTCGCCGAGGTCGAGCGCGAGGTCGAGTCCCACAACACGGGACACCGCGCCCTCGACGACTTCCGGCGCTCGCTCTTCCGCACCGCGCTCGTGTTCGTGAAGCGCACCCTCAAGACCAACTTCTACGTGGACGAGAAGCAGGCGCTCGCGTTCCGGCTCGACCCGGCCTACCTCGACGAGCTCGGCCCGGAGTTCACGTCCGACCTGCCGAAGCAGCGGCCGTTCCGCGTCACCTTCTTCCTGGTGCGCCACGGGATCGGCTTCCACATCGGCTTCGCGGACATCGCCCGCGGCGGCTGGCGCACGATCCTCGCCCACGGCCGCGACGACTACGTCACCGCCGCGAACCGGGTGTTCCGCGAGAACTACGTCCTCGCGCACACGCAGCACCTCAAGAACAAGGACATCTACGAGGGCGGCTCGAAGCTGGTGGTGGTGGTGAACGTGCCGCCGCAGAGCCGGACGCCCTCCGCGCAGACGCTGCTCCTCTACCGGACGCAGCGCGCCATCGCGAACGCCTTCCTCGACCTCTTCGTGACCGAGCGCGGCGTGGCGCGGGATCCCCGGGTCGTCGACTACTACCGCGAGGACGAGCCCATCGAGCTCGGCCCCGACGAGAACATGCACGACGCGATGATCGAGGAGATCGCCGCCCTCTCCGTGCGGCGCGGCTACCTCCTCGGCGGCGGCATCATGTCGTCCAAGAAGGTGGGCATCAACCACAAGGAGTTCGGCGTCACCTCGACCGGCGTCATCGCCTTCGCGACCATCGCGATGGCGGAGCGCGGCGTCGACCTCCGCAAGGATCCCTTCTCCGTGAAGTTCACCGGCGGCCCGAACGGCGACGTGGCCGGCAACGCCATCCGGCTGCTCCTCGAGCGGAGCCCGGGCGCGGCCATCCGGCTCATCGTCGACGGGACGGCGGCCCTCATCGACCCGGCCGGCCTCGATCGCGCCGAGCTCGCGCGGATCGTGCTGCGCAGGGACGCCGACGGCTTCGACCCGACGCGGCTCTCGCCCGGCGGCGTGCTGCTCTACCGGACGCAGCGGCGCACCGAGGGCCTCCGCGAGCTCCACCGCAGGCTGGAGATGACGGCGGGGGGCCTCCGAGAGGACTGGATCACGCTCGACGAGTTCCACGAGGAGTTCGACCAGGCGCTCTACCGCGTCCCCGCCGACCTCTTCATCCCGGCCGGCGGCCGGCCCGAGACCATCGACGGGAGCACCTGGCCGCGCTTCCTGCTCGCGGACGGCAAGCCGAGCGCCCCGGTGATCGTCGAGGGCGCGAACTCCTTCATCACCCCGGAGGCGCGCCTTCGCCTGCAGGAGGCGGGCGCCGTCGTGCTCCGCGACGCCTCGGCGAACAAGTGCGGCGTCATCTCCTCCTCCTACGAGATCATCGCGAACCTGCTCCTCGACGAGCGCGAGTTCCTCGCCCACAAGACCGGGTACGTGAAGGACGTCCTCGAGATCCTCGAGCGGCGCGCGAGCGACGAGGCGCGGCTCATCTTCCGGCGTCACCGGGAGACGGGCGGCAAGAAGCCGTTCACCGAGATCTCCGACGCGCTCAGCGGGGAGATCAACGAGAACTACGCGCGGCTGTTCGCCTTCTTCCAGGCGCACCCCGAGACCCACCTCCAGCCGCCCTGGGACGCGGCGCTCCTCGCGCACCTGCCGCGGCTCGTGCGAGAGACACCGGCGTTCCGCGAGCGCGTGCGCGGCTCCCCTCGAAGTACCGCTCGGCGATCCTCGCGGCGGAGATCGGCTCGTCGATGGTCTACCGGGAGCCGCTCGAGCCCGACTTCGGCGCCGCGCTGCGCGACTACGTGGAGCGCATGTTCGCGGGGACCGCCGGCGATCCGGAGGACTCAC
>CAWHDY010000011.1:0-305539 GCA_963828235.1 uncultured delta proteobacterium | reverse complement strand
GCAACCACGCCGACCTCGGCCGGGCGGCGCTCGACGACGCCCTCGGGCGGCTCTGGTCGACCAACGCGAGCGCCGTCCGGCTCGCGAAGCCGGAACGCGTCGCCGAGCTCGCGTGGCTGCTCGTCGAGTGCCGCAAGCGCGGCGGCTTCCACCTCGACCTCCTCGAGGGCGAGAACGGCGCCCCGGCCACCCTGCGCTTCGCCGTGGCCGGCCCGCCGCCGCGCGGGTTCCTCATGCAGGTGACCGAGGTCTTCAACGCGCTCGACGTGGGGATGCGGCGCTGCCTCGCCCTCTCCGCCGAGGGCGAGGGACAGCGCTACTTCCTCGCGCTCTTCCGGCTCGCCCACCGCAAGGGCACCCCCCTCACCCGCGGCTCGGAGCTCTTCCGGCGGCTGCGCCGGCAGGTGTTCGCGGCGCAGCTCCTCGACGTGTCCTCGCCGATGTACCGCGACTTCGTCCTCCCGCGGGTGATGAGCGCCGACGAGGCCGGGCTCGTGAACGCGTTCATCGGCTTCAGCCACGCGAACTGCGCCCACGCGCAGACCGAGCGGTACACCTTCGAGGACGTGGTCCGGGCCTTCCACTACCACCCGGAGATGTCGCTCCGGCTCGTGCGGCTCTTCGAGACCCGCTTCGACCCGGACGCGCCGGATCGCGAGGCGGCCTTCGCGCGCGAGCTCGCCGAGGTCGAGCGCGAGGTCGAGTCCCACAACACGGGACACCGCGCCCTCGACGACTTCCGGCGCTCGCTGTTCCGCACCGCGCTCGTGTTCGTGAAGCGCACCCTCAAGACCAACTTCTACGTGGACGAGAAGCAGGCGCTCGCGTTCCGGCTCGACCCGGCCTACCTCGACGAGATCGGCCCGGAGTTCACGTCCGACCTGCCGAAGCAGCGACCGTTCCGCATCACCTTCTTCCTGGTGCGTCACGGGATCGGGTTCCACATCGGCTTCGCGGACATCGCCCGCGGTGGCTGGCGCACCATCCTCGCCCACGGCCGCGACGACTACGTCACCGCCGCGAACCGGGTGTTCCGCGAGAACTACGTCCTCGCCCACACCCAGCACCTGAAGAACAAGGACATCTACGAGGGCGGCTCGAAGCTGGTGGTGGTGGTGAACGTGCCGCCGCAGAGCCGGACGCCCTCCGCGCAGACGCTGCTCCTCTACCGGACGCAGCGCGCCATCGCGAACGCCTTCCTCGAATCTCTTCGTGACCGAGCGCGGCGTGGCGCGGGATCCCCGGGTCGTCGACTACTACCGCGAGGACGAGCCCATCGAGCTCGGCCCCGACGAGAACATGCACGACGCGATGATCGAGGAGATCGCCGCCCTCTCCGTGCGGCGGGGCTACCTCCTCGGCGGCGGCATCATGTCGTCCAAGAAGGTGGGCATCAACCACAAGGAGTTCGGCGTCACCTCGACCGGCGTCATCGCCTTCGCGACCATCGCGATGGCCGAGCGCGGCGTCGACCTCCGCAAGGATCCCTTCTCCGTGAAGCTCACCGGCGGCCCGAACGGCGACGTGGCCGGCAACGCCATCCGGCTGCTCCTCGAGCGGAGCCCGGGCGCGGCCATCCGGCTCATCGTCGACGGAACGGCAGCCCTCATCGATCCGGCCGGCCTGGATCGCGCGGAGCTCGCGCGGATCGTGCTGCGCAAGGACGCCGACAGCTTCGACCCGGCGCGGCTCTCGCCCGGCGGCGTGCTGCTCTACCGGACCCAGCGGCGCACCGAGGGTCTCCGCGAGCTCCACCGCAGGGTGGAGATGACGGCGGGGGGCCTGCGCGAGGACTGGATCACGCTCGACGAGTTCCACGAGGAGTTCGACCAGGCGCTCTACCGCGTCCCCGCCGACCTCTTCATCCCGGCCGGCGGCCGGCCCGAGACCATCGACGGGAGCACCTGGCGGCGATTCCTGCTCGAGGACGGCACGCCCAGCGCCCCGGTGATCGTGGAGGGCGCGAACTCCTTCATCACCCCTGAGGCGCGCCTTCGCCTGCAGGAGGCGGGCGCCGTCGTGCTCCGCGACGCCTCGGCGAACAAGTGCGGCGTCATCTCCTCCTCCTACGAGATCATCGGGAACCTCCTCCTCGACGAGCGCGAGTTCCTCGCCCACAAGACCGAGTACGTGAAGGACGTCCTCGAGATCCTCGAACGGCGCGCGGTGGACGAGGCCCGGCTCATCTTCCGGCGCCACCGGGAGGCGGGCGGCAAGAAGCCGTTCACCGAGATCTCCGAGGCGCTCTCCGGTGGAGATCAACGAGGACAAGGCGCGGCTGTTCGCGTGGTTCCAGGCCCACCCCGAGACCCACCTCCAGCCGCCCTGGGACGCGGCGCTCCTCGCGCACCTGCCGCGGCTCGTCCGCGAGACACCGGCGTTCCGCGAGCGGGTGACGCGGCTCCCCTCGAAGTACCGCTCGGCGATCCTCGCCGCGGAAATCGCGACGACGATGGTCTACCGGACGCCGCTCGAGCCCGACTTCGGGGCCGCGCTGCGCGACTACGTGGAGCGCATGTTCGCGGGCACTGCCCGGTGATCCGGGCGGCTCACGCCTGGAACCTGCGCTGCAGCTTGGCGATGGCGCCGGGCATCGAGCGCACGCGCACGCAGCGGCCGGCCTCGTCGAACGTCTCGGAGAGGACGCGCGCGGTCTCGTACACCTCGCCGATGCGCCCCTGGCTCGCGTAGGGGATGAGCAGCTCGGCCTCGACCATCTGCGCCTCGAAGAAGTCGAGCACGGCCTGCCGGAGCGCGGCGACGTCCTCGGGCGCGTGCGCCGAGAGCAGGATCGCCCCGGGGAACCTCTCCTTCAACCCGCGGCGCGCGGCCTCGTCGAGCCGGTCGACCTTGTTGAGCAGCAGGAGGCTCGGGACCTCCGCCGCGCCGATGTCGCGCAGGACGGCCTTCGTGACCTCGAGCTGGGCCTCGCAGGTCGGGTCGGACGCGTCCACGACGTACAGCAGCAGCGAGGCCTCCAGCGCCTCGTCGAGCGTCGACCGGAAGGACGCGACCAGGTCGTGCGGCAGCTGCCGGAGGAAGCCCACCGTGTCCGACACCAGGACGCGGGGACGGGACTCCGGCTGGAGCGCCCGCACCGTCGTGTCGAGCGTCGCGAACAGCCGGTCCGCGACCAGCACCTCGCTGCCGGTGAGCGCCCGCATCAGCGACGACTTGCCCGCGTTGGTGTAGCCGACCAGGGCCACGCGCAGCTGGTCCCTCCGGGCGAAGCGGCGGTGGTCCTGATCCCGCTGGACCGCGCGAGCCCCTCGTTCAGCTCCGCGAGCCGGTCGCGGATCTTGCGGCGATCGAGCTCGACCGCGGAGTCGCCCGCGCCCTGCCCCTGCTGGCGCTCTGACCGGCCCCCCGACTCGCGCAGCCGGGGCGCCAGGTACTTCAGCCGGGCGATCTCGACCTGCATGCGCGCCTCGCGGCTGCGGGCGTGGCGGTGGAAGATGTCGACGATGACGCCGGTACGATCGAGCACCAGCGCGCCGGTCGCCTTCTCGAGGTTTCGCAGCTGGCTCGGCGACAGCTCGTGGTCGACCACGACCACGGTGGGCTTCTCCCCGGCCACGACCTGAGGCCCGGCGCCATCGACCTCCTCGTCGGGGGAGTCGTCGTCCTCGGCGGCCTCCGCCTCCCAGCGCTCCCTCGCCTTGGAGGTGCGGACGGCGGCCCCCGAGGCGATGACGCCCGGACCGCCGGTGAGGTTGGCCAGCTCCTTGAGCTTCCCCGTGCCGAGCACGGTGCCGGCGCCGGTCCCGGCGCGCCGCTGGCTGACCGTGGCGACCGTCTCGTAGCCGAGCGTGTGCACGAGCCTGCGGAGCTCCGCGAGGTGCGTGGCGTGCTCGAGGTCCGACGCCTCGGGCAGCTGGACGCCGACGAGGACGGCTCGCGGCCGAGCGGCAAGGTGGTTCGACATGAGGGTGCTCTCGTACCAGATCCGGGGTTCGCGCCCTAATCCGCGCTATTTCGCTCCTGCGGCTCGGGCTTCGGCGACGCCGCTCGCGCTCACCGGACGCGGGGCGCCGCGAGGCGGACGGCGGCTTCGACGAGAGATCGCGGGGGCACGCCCGCGAGACCGTAGAGGCGTCAGCCGAGGCCGACGCCCGCGGGGGGACGCGGCTCGATGTCCGCCCCTTCCACCAGCACCGTGGGCGAGCCCCGGAAGCCGAGGCGCTCCGCGTCCTCCGCCGTCCGCACGTCCACGATCTCGATCCGCGCGTCCGGCGCGAGCTGAGCAAGGACGTCCCGAACGAGCGCGACGGTCTGCTCACCGTGGCCGCAGCCGGGGCTCATCTGGACCTGCACGGTGATGGCCATCAGGAGCCTCGCGTTCGCTTCCACGACTCGAACCGCTGCAGGAGCTCCTGCTCCAGGTCCGGCGGCAGCTCCGGCGGAGGCAGCATGCCGAGCGCCGCCGCGGTCGCCTTCACCTGGCGGAGGTAGCGCCGGCAGTTGCGGCACATGCCGATGTGCATCCGGAACCGGATCCGATCCATGAAGGAGAGGTTCCCCTCCGCATAGTCGGTGACCAGCTCCGTGATCTCCTTGCACGTCAGCATCAGCGTCCGCCTCGCATGTGCGCCTCGAGTGCCTGCCGGACGCGCGTCCGCGCGCGATGGAGGAGCACCCTCTGGTTCGTCACCGTGAGGTCCAGAAGATTACAGATCTCCTCGGTCTCGAGGCCATCCTCGTCTCGCAGGACGAGCACGGCGCGCTGCGCCGCCGGCAGCGCCTGGACGGCTGCTTCCAGGACCGCGCGGGTCTCGGCCTCGAGCGCGAGCCGCTCCGGGGTCTCGTCGGTCCAGCCCATCGGCGGGTCACGCCACATTCCGCCGGCGTCGAACCGTTCGGGGTCCACGGCGTCCTCGTCGCCCTCCGCCCCCGCCAGCGCCGAGAACGGAACGCTCCGCGCCTCGCGGACGGCCCGGGTCCGCGCCCGGTTCGCGAGGATCCGGTAGAGCCACGTCTTGAACGAGGCGCGGCCCTCGAACGCGTCGAGCCCCTCGAGGACTGCCATCCAGGTGTCCTGGACGACCTCCTCGGCCACCGGCTGGTCGCGAACGAACACGTGCGCGAAGCGGAGCAGCGCGCCCCCGTGGCGCCGCACGAGCGCCGCGAACGCGCCCCGGTCGCCGGCCTGAACGCGCCGGACGAGCTCGGAGTCGTCGAGCCCCGCGTGCCCTTCCAGGCGGGCACCGCCGGTCGTCGTCGCGCTCGGCATCAAGGACGCTCGATGTTGTCCGGTTTCGCGAGGCGCCGCCACGGGAATAGGCTCAGAAGGTGATGACCTGGTACCCGTCGTGAACGAGGCGGCGCACGCTGGGGTGGCCCTCGTACTCGTCGCTCATACGCGATGGTCCGACGAGCCGGGCGAAGATTACAGCGCCGACGACCGGGAGCACGCCGCACGTTCGCGGATGCTCCGCATGTAATCTCGAGCCCCGCCCGCGGACGGATCGTCAGAGGCGCTGGTGGCGGGATTCACCCGCACGCTGCCTCGGAGGAGATTCACATGGCTCGACTGAACTGGACGCGCGCGATCGTCGGCGGCCTCGCCGCCACCGCACTGATGACCGTGCTCATGCTCATGGCCCCCGCGATGGGGCTCCCGCCGATGAACATCGGCGCGATGCTCGGGTCCGTGATGGGCGGAACCCTGTTCCTCGGCTGGATGGCGCACTTCGTTATCGGCTCGGTGCTCGCGGTGATCTACGCCGCCGTGTTCGCGACCCGGCTGCCCGGCCCCGGCTTCGCCCGCGGCGCGCTGTACGGGCTCGCTCCGTGGATCGTCGCCCAGCTCGTGGTCATGCCCATGATGGGCGCAGGCCCGTTCGGCGGATCGTTCGGCTCGGCATTTGGGAGCCTCATGGCCCACCTGGTCTACGGCGCGGTCCTGGGCGGCATCTACGGCACGGCGGAGGAGGCTCACGCCCTTCATCGTCCGGCGCAAGCCCACGGGTGATCGCGTCGAGCAGCGCAGGGGATCGCGCCCGCCCCCTCTCCCCGACCCTCTCCCCCGCTTCGCGGGGGCGAGGGAGATCCGCGTCTACCCGGCGCATCTACCCTCGCTCCGCGCCGCAAAAGGAGAAGGCCGCGACTCGCCGGTTTCCCGTGCGAAGCCGCGGCCTTCTGAGTCGGGGAGACAGGATTTGAACCTGCGACCCCTTGGTCCCGAACCAAGTGCTCTACCAGGCTGAGCCACTCCCCGTTGCGACGACGACGGCCCTCGAAAACACGGTCCCGGGAGGACCGCCAGACCAGCGTAAGGCCGCGTATCTACAAGTCCCGCCCGGTCGTGTCAAGCCGCGCGAGCGGCCTCCGCTCGCGCGCTCGCTGCCCGGCGCGGCGGTTTCCCTTGGGCCCCGACGGAGCGTCCGCGGTTCCCGCGGCGAACTCGACGCTCGGTCGCGGGACCGGGACGCGCACGCTCGAGGCGTACCGCATCGACAACCCGCACGTGGCCGCGATGCTCATGCCCTACGTCCCGCAGGCGCGGATCGCGTTCGTCGCCGACCTGTGGAGCCCCGGTCGCGAGAAGCTCGGCGAGGTGCTCACGCCCGGGCAGGCGGCGATCGTGACGGCGGTGCGGAAGGCCGGGATCTCGCCCGAGCGGTTCGCGGGGGGCCACGGAGCCGTCGGCGAGTACGCGCCGCTCGCCGCGCTGGCGAAGCCGTAGCGCGCAGAGACGGCTACCGCGCGCAGACCGCCTCGAGGTCCGAGACGTCCTTCGGCACCGCGGCCGTGAGGTTCTCCCGTCCGCCGGGCGTCACGAGGACGTCGTCCTCGATCCGGATCCCGACGCCGCGCATCTCCTTCGGCGCGGTCTCGTCGTCCTCCGCGACGTAGATCCCCGGCTCCACCGTGAGGACCATCCCCGGCACGAGCGGCCGCGGCTTCCCGTCGACGTAGTAGTCGCCCACGTCGTGCACGTCCATGCCGAGCCAGTGGCTGGTCCGGTGCATGTAGTACTTCCGGTACGTCTTGTCCTCGATGCGCGCGTCGACCGGTCCTTGCAGGAGCCCGAGCCCCACGAAGCCCTCGGTGAGCCGGCGCACCGTCAGATCGTGGAGCACGTCGATCGTCGTGCCGGGGCTCACCGCCTCGATCCCCTCCTTCTGCACGGCGAGGCAGAGGTCGTAGAGGTCGCGCTGCGCCTTCGTGAACGCCCCCGCGACCGGGAACGTCCGCGTGACGTCCGCGGTGTACCAGTCGTACTCGCCGCCCGCGTCCACGAGCACCACCTGCCCGTCCTCGAGCACGGCGTCGCCCGCGCGGTAGTGGAGGATCGTCGAGTTCGCGCCGGCCGCGACGATGGTCCCGTAGCCCGGCCCCATCCCGCCGCGCCGCCGGAAGGCGTACTCGATCTCCGCCTGCACCTGGTGCTCGCGGCGGCCGCGCGACCCGTCGCGCATCGCGGCCATGTGCGCCTCGGCGGTGATCTCCGCGGCGCGGCGCAGCTTCGCCACCTCGTCCGGCGACTTCAGGAGGCGGAGCTCGTGCACGATCCGACCCGGGTCCACGATCGCGCGAGGCGCGCTCTTGCCCGTCCGCGCGAGCGCGCGGAGCTCCCCGAGGACGCGGGCCATCCGCGCGTCCCACGCGGGGTCCTGGCCGATCCGCCACCAGACCGTCGCGGCGCCCTCGAGGTGGTCCGCGAGCCTCGCGTCGAGCTCCGCGACCGGATACGCCTCGTCCGCGCCGTAGACCGTCTTCGCGCCCTCGACGCCGGTGCGCCGCCCGTTCCAGATCTCCTTCTCGCGATCGCGCGGCCGCACGAAGAGCACGAGCTTCCGCTCGCCGCCGCGCGCGAGGAGCAGCGCCCCGCCCATCGGCTCGTCGAGCCCGATCGTCCACGCGTAGTCCGAGTCCTGCCTGAACAGGTACTCCGAGTCGGCGTTGCGCGGCTTCTCGTCCGCGGCGGGGAGGATCATGACGCCCCCGCCCCTCCGCTCCATCTCCTCGAAGACGCGGGCGCGGCGGGCGGCGTGGAGCTTCGGATCGAAGGCCATGAGTGGCTCCATATAAGGGCTCAGCCGGGGACGGGCCAGCGCCCGGCGGACCACGCCTCGAACGCGGCGCGCTGCGCGGGGGTCGCCTCCGGGAGGGGCTCGAGCCAGACGACGTCCTCGCGCGGCTCGCCGAGCGTGACGGCCACCTCGACGAGCTCGTCGCGCCGGAACACCGTCAGCCTGAGCTCGCCGCCCGGCCCGCGCTCGCACAGGCGGTCCCAGAGCGCCGCCCGGTCCACGCGGAAGCCGTCCTCGGCCACGATCTCGTCCTCCGCGTACAGCCCGGCGCGATGGGCGGGGCTCCCCTCCGTCACCGAGGCGACCGCCAGCTTCGGCCCGGGCGCCAGCTCCACGCCGAGCCAGGCGGCCGGCGGGTGGCCGTCGTCGCCCTTCGCCGCGGTCCCGCCCTTGTCGTCGAAGCCGTGGGCGACGCGGCGCCGGAGCCGGAGGCCGACGACGTCGAGGTCGAGCTCCAGCGGCTCGGTCCCCCGCACGAACCGATCGAAGAAGCGACGCGCACCGTCGGCGCCGAGGAGCGTCGCCGCGACCTGCTCGACGCCGTCCTCGGGGACGCCGTCGCGCGCGTGGCGGTCGTAGAGCATCCGGAGCAGCTCGTCGAGCGACCGGCCCGCGCGGCGCAGCGCGAGATCGAGCGCGAGCGCCACGAGCTCGCCCTTCAGGTAGTAGGAGACCGTGCTGTTCGGGGTGTTCTCGTCGGGCCGGTAGAGCTTCACCCACGCGAGGAAGCTCGACTCCTCGACGCTCGTCTTCCGCGCGCCGGGCGTCCGCTCGAGGCTCGTCAGCGCGCGCCCGAGGGCCTCGAGCCAGCGCTTCGGCTCGAGCAGCCCCGCCCGCGCGAGCGCGACCTGCTCGTAGTAGCTCGTCGCCCCCTCGAACCACCAGAGCAGGCGCGTGTACTGCTCGCGCGCGTAGTCGAAGGGGATGAACGCGGCGGGCCGGAGCCGCTTCACGTTCCAGACGTGGAAGAACTCGTGGGCGAGGAGGCCGAGCGACTCCTCGTAGGCCTTTCGCGGGAAGAAGCCCATGCGCGCGAGCTGCAGCGTCGTCGAGGCCGCGTGCTCGAGGCCGCCGCGCCGCCTGTCCGCGAGGTGGACCACGAACAGGTAGCGCGCGTACGGGAGGCCGCCCATCAGCGCTCCGAGGGCCTCCACCACGCGGCGAGCGTCCTCGGGGAACGCGCGCTCGTCGAGGTTGCCGCGCCCCCACACCGCGAGCTCGTGCGGCTTCCCCAGCGCGGTGAACCGGAGGACGCGGTGCGTCCCGATCTCGACGGGCGAGTCGGCGAGCTCGTCGTAGTCGCGCGCGGTGAACTCGGTCGGACCGCCGTCGAGCGCGGTCGAGACGTGCCAGCCGGGCGGCGGCGCGATCTCGAGGACGTGCTCCTCGCCCTCGCGCCCGCGCGCGTACGGCACCACCGCGGCCGGGTTCAGGAAGCCGTGCGTCCCGTCGAGGTGAGCGGTCCGGACCGTCAGCTCGTTCGCGTAGACCCGGTAGCGGACCACGACCCGCGCGGCGCCCCCGGCGCGGACGAGGAGGCGGTGCTTGTCGAGCCGCTCGAGCGGGAGCGCGCGGCCCTCGCCGTCCTCCGCGGCGGCGCCCTCGACGTGGCGGGCGAACTCCCGGACGAGGTAGCTCCCCGGCGTCCAGACCGGGAACACGAGCTCGAGCGCGTCGCCGGGGCGGTCCGCCACGAGCTCGACGTGGAACAGGTGCGAGTGGGGCTCGGGCATCGAGAGCCGGTAGCGCATGCCCGGCCAATGTAGCCCGGGATGGGCCGCCGTTCGCCGACTTCTGCCGGCGCCGCTCCCAGAAGAGGTGCGGCCGCTCCTCGCGCTCGTGGGCGACGGCGCGGATGCATATAACGTCCCCGGTCGCATGGACCCGTACGGACTCCGCCGAGTCGTCTCCCCAGCGGGCGCGCTCCCCCAGCGGGCGGACGTCCTCGACCCTTCCCTCCCGCTCGGCGAGGACGAGCTGTCGATCGCGGTCGAGGCGCTCGCGGTGGACGCCGCGTCGTTCCGGCAGCTCGAGCACGCCGCGAGCGGCGACCCCGCCCGGATCGCCGACGAGATCCTCCGGATCGTCCGCGCCAGGGGAAAGCTCCACAACCCGGTCACGGGGTCGGGAGGCATGCTGCTCGGCCGCGTCGCGGCGGTCGGGCCGCGCCACCCGGCGGCGTCGTCGCTCCGCCCGGGCGACCGGATCCTGACGCTCGTCTCGCTCACCCTCACCCCGCTGCGGCTCGACCGGATCCGCGCGGTCCGCCCCGCGCTCGACCGGGTGGACTGCGACGGCGAGGCGATCCTGTTCGCGTCGGGGACGTGGGCGCGCCTCCCGGACGATCTCCCGGAGGAGGTCGCGCTCGCCGCGCTCGACGTGTGCGGGGCGCCCGCGCTCGCGGCGAGGCTCCTCGCGCCGGGCCAGCGCGTGCTCGTGATCGGCGCCGGGAAGTCCGGGGCCCTCGTGCTCGCCCGCGCGCGCGAGGTGCTCGGGCCGGAGGGCACCCTCGTCGCCGCGGATCCGTCCGCCGGCGCGCTCGAGGCCGTGCGCGACGCCGGGCTCTGCGACCTCGCGCTCCAGGTGGACGCGACCGACGCGATCGCGATGCTCCGCGCGGTGGAAGGCGCCGGCGGGACCTTCGACCTCGTCGTGAACTGCGCGAGCGTCCCCGGGACGGAGCTCGGGAGCGTGCTCTCGGTGCGCGACGGGGGCACGGTCCTGTTCTTCTCGATGGCGACCTCGTTCACCGCCGCCGCGCTCGGCGCGGAGGGCGTCGCCAAGGACGCGACGCTCCTCGTCGGGAACGGGTACGTCCCGGGGCACGCGGACCTCACCCTCGCGCTGCTGCGCCGGAACCCGGCCCTGCGCGCGCTCCTCGCGCGGAGGGCTACCCCGGGCGCACGCCCCGGACCAGCGCCCGGACCGCGCGGATCGTGATCCCGCCGTCGGGCCGCTCGAAGGGCTCGAACCCCCGCGCGCGGCCGGCGAGGAGGATGCGCCGGACCTCGGCCTTCTGCGCCGCCGGCGTTCCGCGGTCGAACCACTCGTCGAAGTCGAGGTCGAGGGCCTCCTCGACGAGCCGGAGCTCGGCGAGGCCCGCGCGCGCGAACGCGTCCGCGAGCTCGCCGGGCGTGAGGTTCCGGACGTGCGTCGTGTCCCGGAGGACCTCCACCTCCGCGTGCCACCTGGCCCGCGCCGGATCGGGATCGGCGACGTGATCGCTCGCGATCACCACCCCGCCCGGCCGGACGCGCGCGACCTGGGCGGCGACGAACGCCCGCGGATCCTCGACGTGGTGGAGGACGAGCCGCGACACCGCCGCGTCGAAGCTGGGCGCCGGGGGCAGCGTGTCGAGCCGCCGCTGCTCGAACGTCGCGCGGTCGCCGAACCGGGCGCAGCGCGCGCGCGCCCGGGCGATCATCTCCGCCGAGAGGTCCACCCCGGTCACCCGGCAGCCGGCCTGCAGGAACGCCTCCGCGACGATCCCGGGACCGCAGCCCGAGTCGAGGATCGCCGCGCCGGCGGGCAAGGCGGCGAACGAGACGAGGCGCGCGAGCGCCGCGGCGTCGTTCGGCACGGGCGAGCGCTCGAACAGCGGGGCCTGACGGTCGAACGCCTCGGAGAGGGCCTCGTCGTGCGGATCCATCGCTCACGTCTAGCGCGGTCCCGCGGTGCTGACCACCCTCCCGACGCCCGGCGACGGATCGCCGGGCGCCGGGCTGGCTGCGATCACTCGATCTCGAACTCGACGCGGCGGTTGGCCTCGCGACCCGCGGCCGTCTTGTTGTCCCCGATCGGCTGCGTGGGCCCGAACCCCTTCGCCTCGAGCCGGTCGGCTGCGACGCCCTTCTTCACGAGGTAGTCGCGGACGGCCTCCGCGCGCCCCTGCGAGAGCTTCGTGTTGGTGGCGGCGGCGCCCGTGTTGTCGGTGTGCCCCTCGATCCGGACCTTCTTCACCTGCGGATTCGCGACGAGCACCTGGGCGACCTCGTCGAGGAGACCGTAGGAGCTCTTCTTGATCGAGGCCTTCGAGGTGTCGAAGTAGACCTTCTCGTTCAGCTCGAGCTTCTTCTCGGTGACCTTCACCCTGGGGGCCGGCGCGGCCGGCGGGGGAGCGGCGGGCGGCGGCTCGGCCGGCTTGGGCGCGGCGATCGCATACTCGCCCTGCGAGACCGAGCTCTCCGGCGCCGGCGGCGCGACGACCAGCGCGCGGATGGTCGTCGACTTCTCGACCCGGATCGGGCCGGAATACGTGGGCGACGCGGCCGTCGGCGTGCTGCCGTCGGTGGTGTAGTGGATGACCGAGCCGGGCGTGGGCGACGACAGCGTCACGCTCTGCGGCGCCGTGAACTCTCCGGGCGCGGGATCGAACGACGCGGACAGGGCCGGGACGGGCGGCGGGACGTAGGGCGGCTTCGCGGGCGCGGCCGCGACCTTCGCGACCGGCGGAGCGCACGGCGACGCGCACGGGTACGTGCAGGGGTTGCACCACGGCAGCGGCGCGGCCGCGGACTTCGTCGCGGCCTGGTCCGAAGCGCACGCGGACACGACGAGTGCTGCAGCGAGTGCGAGCAGTCGATTCATATTTGGCTCCCGAAAGCGGGTTTGGCCGCCAGATTAGCATCCTCGCTCGCCAAGGGGGGGTCCCGGACGGGTAGAGGCGGCGCCGCAGGCGTTCCTCGTCATGACCGAGAGTGCGGCTTTCCTTCGCGACGCCCGGTGGGCGACGATGCGCGCGGGGCCGTGGCGGAACCGGCAGACGCAGGGGACTTAAAATCCCCCGCCGCGCGAGCGGCATCCCGGTTCGATCCCGGGCGGCCCTACTCTCCCGAGACTCAGGCGCACCGCACCGTGAGCCGATGATCCGGCGCGTCGCCTGCCTCGCGACGCCGACCTACGAGGACGGTCCAGGCTCGCTCAGTGGCAGCCGAAGCACGCGGAGCCCCAGCGCGGGGTCACGTCCACGGTCCCGTTCACGTGCAGGGCGGGGTTCGTGATCGCGGTCGGGACCCCGTTCACGCTCGTCGCGTCGGGGTGGCAGAGCTGGCACTCGCGGTGCTGCGGCAAGCTTCCGTGATGACCGTGCCAGTCCCCGTTGCCGGGCGGAGCGCCGTGGCACGAGCCGCACGTCATCGGCCCATCCGTCCACGAGGGCGTCGCCATCGCTCCGGCGTAGGAGACCGTGACGATCACCGCCTCGTCGGCGCCCCAGTCCCACACCGAGTACTCGAAGGTCCCGCTGTAATTGCCGTGGCAGTACGTCGCCGCGCAGCCCGCCCCGGGGACGTACGACGGCGCGGCGCCGCCCGAGGTCGCCCTGCCCCCGAAGCGCACGTCGGCGAGGCCGCTCAGGTGCGACGCCGAGGCCGGCGGGACCGCGTCCCGGTGGCACTCCGCGCAGCGCACCGGCGCCGCGCGGACGGTGGACGGGTTCACGTGAGCGACGTGGGCGCCGGCGGGCCGACCGCTCGCGGTGATCGGCGGGGCGACCTGGACGTTCGGGTCCGTGCAGATCGCGTCCGACCCGCACGCCGGGGCGACCGGCTGGCGCGTGGCGTCTCCGTGGCACGACGTGCACGTCATCTGGACGTCGAGCAGCCCGTTCACGTGCGTGTCGCGGTTGACGAACGCGGGCCCGTAGCCGAGGTGACAGCTCCCGCACTCGACGCTCGCCGGGTGCCCGCCTCCGGGCGGGAGCCCGTGGCACGTGCCGCACGAGTCCGCGACGGGGGCGGTCCAGCTCGGCGCGTTGAGGGGATAGCCGAGCCGGAAGTTCCCGTGGCAGTAAGTCGCCGAGCACGTTCCGCCCTGCCACGCGATGGTGCCGGCGTCGATCCCCGCGGACGCGATCGGCCCCCACACCAGGTCCACGGCTCCGTTCCGGTGGCCGTTCGCGACCCCGACGCTCGTGACGGGCGCGTGGCACTCCTGGCAGGAGACGCCGTTCGACAGCGGACCGGCCGTGAGGTGGAGCTGGTGCGCGCCCACCGCGCGGTCCGACGGCGCGGTCTCCCCGTGCGTGCCGTACGGCGGGGCCGCGGGCAGCTGCGGGTTCAGCGCGGTCGCCGGCCGGCTCGCGTCACCGTGGCAGGACGTGCACCCGAGCGCCGGGGCCTCCACGACGCCGTTCAGGTGCGTGTCGAGGTTCACGCTCGCCGCCCCGTACCCGACGTGGCAGCTCCCGCACTGCGGGTTCGCCGGGTGCGAGCCTCCGGGCGGCAGCGCGTGGCAGGAGCCGCAGGTCGCCTCGCCGGCGCCGCCCGTCCAGTCGGGAGTCGAGTGGCTCCCCTGCGCCGGCGTCCCGGCGAACGCCGCGCCGTGGCAGTACACCGTGCAGCCGCGGGCCGCTCGATCCCAGCTCCCCGCGCCGCCGACGGCTGCGACGCCCGAGAACACCACCGAGGCGGTGGGCACCGCCGACCCGGCGACGAGATCGATGTGCCCGGCGGCGAACGCGTCGGCGGGCGGGACGTGACAGGTCGCGCACGCGATCGGGCGCGCCAGCGGCCCGCCGGCCAGGTGGGCCGCGTGCGCCCCGACGCGGACCGGGTCCGCCTGCTGACCCCAGATCGTCCGCGGAGGAGCGCCCGTCCCGTCGTTCCCGCCGCCGTGGCACATCACGCAGTTCCGGATCCAGCTCGTGACGCCCGCGGGGAGCTGCCGGTCGTGGCAGCTCGCGCACGCGACGCCGGTGAAGCCGCCCTCGAGCGTCGCGCCGTGACAGCCCTGGCACGCGGAGAGGCCGCGATCCGCGGAGAAGGCGTGGAACTCGGGGCTGCTCGCGTCCATCCACGAGGCCGCGTGCCCGCCGCCGCCCGTCACGTCGAGCACGCCGTTCACGTGCGTGTCGCGGTTCACGCTCGTCGCGTCGTAGCCCGGGTGGCAGCTCCCGCACGCCGAGCTCGCGGGGTGCGACCCTCCGGGCGGAAGCCCGTGGCAGGACCCGCAGGCCCCGGCCGACGGCGCGGTCCAGGTCGGCGCGTTGAGCGGGTTCCCGAGCCGGAAGTTCCCGTGGCAGTACGTCCCCGAGCACCGGCCGTCCTGCCAGGTGATGACCGCGGCGTCGATCCCGGCCGACGCGATCGGTCCCCAGGCCAGCTCCACGGTTCCGTTGCGGTGCCCGCCTCCCACGCCGCCGCTCGTGACCGGCGCGTGGCATTCCCCGCACGCGATCCCGTTCGACAGCGCCCCCGCCGTGAGGTGGAGCTGGTGGGCGCCCACCGCGCGCTCCGTCGGCGCGGTCTCCCCGTGCGTCCCGGAGGGCGGAGCGGCCGGGAGCTGCGGGTTCAGCGCCGTCGCCGGCCGGCTCGCGTCGCCGTGGCACGACGCGCAACCGAGCACCGGCGCGTCGACGACGCCGTTCAGGTGCGTCCCGAGGTTCACGGTCGTGGCGCCGTACCCGGCGTGGCAGCTCCCGCACAGCGGGTTCGCCGGGTGCGTGCCCCCGGGCGGCAGCGCGTGGCAGGAGCCGCAGGTCGCCTCGCCGGCGCCTCCCGTCCAGTCCGGGACGGAGTTGCTGCCCTGCGCCGGGGTGCCCGCGAACCCCGCTCCGTGGCAGTACACCGTGCAGCCCCGGCTCGCCCGATCCCAGGTGCCCGCGCCACCGACGGCCGCGACCCCCGAGAACGTGACCGAGGCGGTCGGCGCCGCCGCGCCCGCGACGAGATCGATGTGGCCGTCGCTGAACGCGCTGGACGGCCTGACGTGACAGGTGGAGCACGCGATCGGCCCGGCCAGCGCCCCGCCCGCGAGGTGCGCCGCGTGCGCCCCGACGCGAACGACGTCCGACTGGTAACCCCAGATCGTGCGCGGCGGAGCGCCCGTCCCGTCGCTCCCGCCGCCGTGGCACATGACGCAGTTCTGGCTCCAGGTCGTGACTCCCGCGGGGAGCGCCGCGTCGTGGCACCGCGCGCATCCGACGCCGGTGAACCCGCCGTCGAGCGCCGCGCCGTGACAACCCTGGCACGCCGCCAGGCCGCGGTCCGCCGAGAACGCGTGGAAGTCGGGGCTGCTCGCGTCCATCCAGGAAGCCGCGTGCCCGCCGCCCGTCACGTCGAGCACGCCGTTCACGTGCGTGTCGCGGTTCACGACGGTGGAGCTGTAGCCGGTGTGGCAGCTCCCGCACGCGGTGCTCGCGGGGTGCGTGCCGCCCGGCGGGATCCCGTGGCAGGTGCCGCAGGCGACCGCGACCGGCGCCGTCCAGCTCGGCGCATTCGCCGGGTTCCCGAGCCGGAAGTTCCCGTGGCAGTAGGTGGCCGAGCACCGGCCGCCCTGCCAGCCGATCACGCCCGGATCGATCCCGGCGGACGCGATCGGCCCCCACGCGAGCTCCACCGTCCCGTTCCGGTGTCCGTTCGCGACGCCGAAGCTGGTGACGGTGGCGTGGCACTCCTCGCAGGCGATCCCGTTCGACAGCGCCCCCGCGGTGAGGTGGAGCAGATGGGCCCCCACCGCCCGCTCCGTCGGCGCGAGCTCCCCGTGCGTCCCGTACGGCGGAGCGGCCGCGAGCTGCGGGTTGCGCGCCGTCGCGGGCCGGCTCGCGTCGCCGTGACAGGACGCGCAGCCGAGCGTCGGTGGCTCGACGACGCCGTCCACGTGCGTGTCGAGGTTCACGCTCGTCGCGCCGTATCCGGCGTGGCAGCTCCCGCACCGCGGGCTCGGCGGGTGCGCGCCTCCCGGCGGCACCGCGTGACAGGCGCCGCACCTGACCTCTGCCGCGCCGCCGGTCCAGTCGGGCGTGAAGTCGCTCCCCTGCGCCGGGGTCCCCGCGTACCCCGCGCCGTGGCAGTACACGGTGCAGCCCCGGCTCGCGCGATCCCAGCTCGCCGCGCCGCCGACGACGGCGAGCCCCGAGAACGTGACCGAGGCCGTCGGGGACGCCGACCCCGTCACGAGATCGACGTGCCCCGCGGCGAACGCGCTCGCCGGCAGCACGTGGCAGGTCGCGCAGGGCACCGCCCGCCCCAGCGTGCCGCCGCCGAGGTGAGCCGCGTGCGCGCCGACCCGCACGGCGTCCGCCTGGTAGCCCCAGATCGTCCGCGGCGGCGCGCCCGACGAGTCGTTCCCGCCGCCGTGGCACATCACGCAGTTCCGGCTCCAGGTCGCGACGCCGGGCGGGAGCTGCTCCTCGTGGCACCCCGCGCACGCGACGCCGGTGAACCCGCCGTCGAGCGCCGCGCCGTGACAGGTCTGGCACGGGGAGAGCCCGCGGTCCGCCGCGAAGGCGTGGAACTCGGGGCTGCTCGGGTCCATCCAGGAGCTCACGTGCCCGCCGCTGACCGTCACGTGGCCGTCGAGGTGGCGCCCGGCCGGCGGCGGGATCACCCGCCCGTCCGCGGTCATCGTGTCCGGGTGGCAGACGCTGCACGTCGCGAGGTCGCTCCCGACCGCGGGGTGCGCCCCGGCGGGCGGCAGCCCGTGGCAGGTGCCGCAGGCGTTCGCCCGCGGCGCCGTCCACACGGGCGCGTTCGCGGGGGCGTAGGCGCTGTGGCAATACGAGGTGGCGCACGTCGCGGCCGTCGGGTTCCAGCCCGGGTCGCGGCCGGCCGCGATCCACGCGGCGTCGGTGCCCTGGTAGCTCGTGACCGCGGGCGTGCCGTCCAGGTGGCCCGGGTCGTAGACGTCCGCGTACCCTCGATGGCAGAAGACGCAGCCGAGCGGCGCGGACAGCGCCGTCGAGTCCACGTGCCGCCGGTGTGCCCCGACCCCGACCGCGGAGATCGCGGTCCTCCCGCGGACGTCGGCCGGCGGGGCTCCCCGCGGATCGCCCGCCTCCCCGTGGCAGCCGTTGCAGGTGGTCGTCCACGCCTGGCCGCCGAGGTGGCAGTCGGCGCAGGTCACGTCGGTCACCGCCGCGGGCCGCCGGATGGCGTGGCAGCGGTTGCAGGTCAGCGGCGCGAGCGCCGCCGCGATCCCGTGGAACGCGTCGCTCGACGGCGTCGTCCATCCGGCCGGATGTCGCGCGGCGCCGTCCACCTGCCTGAGACCGTCGAGATGCGTGCCGTCCGCGCGGATGGCGCCCGAGGCGTCCACGGTGTCCGGGTGGCACACCGCGCAGATGGCGTTCGTCGATCCCGCGGCCACCGAGGGGTGGCCCGAGCCCTCCCCGGCGCTCGAGGCGTCGAGGTGACAGGTGCCGCAGTCCGCCTGGTGCTGACCGGTCCCGGTCCAGAGGGGCGCGTTCGAGAGGTTGCCGCCCGGAAAGCTCCCGTGGCAGTACACGGAGGTGCACGCGTGCGTGCCGCCCGCGTCGTAGGAGGGGGACGCCGTCCCGTTCCCCGTCGCGCGTGGACCCCAGACCAGCCGCGCCTTGCCGTCGACGTGGCTCAGGTCGCCGGGCGGGGGCACGGCGTGACACGTGTTGCACTCGATGCGAGCGCGCATGTGCGCCGTGTGCGCGCCGACGCCGGGGTGCGTGGTGTCGCTGCTGCCGTGCGTGTCGAGCGGCGGCACTCCGCTGGCGTCCGAGCCGTGGCATCGAGCACACGGCGAGACCCCCGCGCCCTCCGAGGCGATCTCCCGCGCGCCGCACGCGGCGAGGGCCATCGCGGCCGCGACGGCCGCGAAGCGAGCGAGTGGCCGATCGGCGTGGCTGTGTAGGGGCCGGCCAGGCAACACGCGGGAATGTACGTGGCGCCCCTGCCGCGGGGATTCCCTTCGCGGGTTCCGTGGCAAGTCGCCACGGCTCCGGTCGGCGCTCAACCGGCCGTCGGCCCTGGGAAACTTGACGAGCGTCAGCATTCACGATCCGTGATCGTCGGGGCGTGCCGTCGTCGTGCGCTCCCTGGTCGCCCCCAAGGGAGTGTGGGCGCTCGTGCCACGGCCCTGCCAAGATGCCGCCCGGTCAGGTGCCGGGGGGCGCATGAACTCACAGGCGAGCGGGCTTCACCTCGATGACGGGTCCCGCATCGCCGTGATCGGCAGCGGACCCGCCGGGTCGCTCTTCTCGTTCTTCCTGCTCGAGATGGCCGAGCGGATCGACACGAAGCTCGAGGTGGACGTCTACGAGCCGCGAACCTTCACGACGCCCGGCGCGCAGGGCTGCAACATGTGCGGCGGCATCGTCTCCGAGACGCTCGTGCAGAACCTCGCGGTGGAGGGAATGGACCTGCCGCAGGGAACGGTCCAGCGCGGGATCGACTCCTACGTGCTGCACACGGACGTGGGGAGCGTCCGGATCGCGACGCCGACGAACGAGATGCGGATCGGCGCGGTACACCGGGGGGCCGGCCCGCGCGACGGCAAGCCGCGCCGGTTCGAGAGCTTCGACCACCACCTGCAGGCGCGAGCCCTCTCGCGCGGCGCCCGGCTCCTGAACGTCAAGGTCGAGAAGGTCTCGCGCACGGCGGATGGCAAGGTCTCGCTCGAGGCGAAGGGTGGGCTGGCGAACGTGTACGACCTCGTCGTCGTCGCCGCGGGCGTGAACTCGACCGCCCTCACGCTCTTCGAGGACCTCGGCATCGGGTACGAGAGGCCCCAGGTGACGAAGACGATGATCCGCGAGTACTGGCTCGGCGAGGAGGTCATCAACCGGACGCTCGGGTCGTCGATGCACGTGTTCCTCCTCGATCTGCCGCGGCTCGAGTTCGCCGCCGCCATCCCGAAGGGCGACTACGTGACGATCGCGGTGCTGGGCGAGGAGATCGACAACGCGCTCGTGGACGGGTTCCTCGCGACGCCGCAGGTGAGGGCGTGCATGCCGCCGGAGTGGCAGGCCTCCGCGCGCGCGTGCCAGTGCATGCCGCACATCGCGGTGAAGGGGTCCCCGAAGCCGTGCGCCGATCGGGTCCTCTTCATCGGCGACTGCGGCGTCACGCGGCTCTACAAGGACGGGATCGGCGCGGCGTATCGCACGGCGAAGGCGGCGGCGCGCGCGGTGCTCTTCGACGGCATCTCCGAGGAGGCGCTGCGGCGCCGGTTCGTCCCGGCGTGCGACGCGATCACCCGGGACAACCTCGTCGGCAAGCTCGCCTTCCTCGTGACGCGCATCGCGCGGAAGTTCAGGCCGCTGCGCAAGGGGATGGTCCTCATGGTCGCGGCCGAGCAGACGCGCGACCGCGAGGTGCGGCGGATGAGCGGGGTGCTCTGGGACATGTTCTCCGGCAGCGCGCCATACCTGGACATCTTCGTGCGGATGCTGCGGCCCGCCTTCCTCGCGCGGTTCGCGTGGGCGGTGGTCTCCTCGGCGTGGCGGGGCAGCGGGGTCGCGCGAACCGCGGGGGTGCCATGAGATTGAACGACATGGGAGCGCTGGGGCGGACGTACCGGGACGGCGAGATCGTCATCCGGGAGGGCGATGTCGGCGACTGCCTCTACGTCGTGCAGGAGGGTCACCTCGAGGTGGTGCGCCAGGTGGACGGCAGGGAGACCGTCATCCGGCTCGTCGGGAAGAACGAGCTCGTCGGCGAGATGGCGGTGTTCTACCGCGAGCCGCGCTCCGCGACGGTGCGGGCCCGCGGGTCGGTGCGGGTGCTCACCCTCGACAAGAAGAACTTCCTCCGAAGGATCAACGAGGACCCTTCGCTCGCGTTCCGGGTGATCGAGACGATGTCGAGGCGGGTCCGCGAGCTCACGAACGAGGTCGTGAAGCTTCGCGGCGCGCTCGGCTCCCCCGCCGCACCGGAGCTTCCCTCGCGGGACAAGCGCTAGCCCGCTTGACGCAGCGCAGATTCGACGCGCATGCCGTGCGCGGGAATTCCGGAAAGCGGGTTCCCTCTTTCGCGTGCGGCGTGCGCCTACACCGGCCCCTCGTTGAGGGGCCACGGGCCGGGGGGTCGAAACCGACATTCCCTTGCCTTGACCCACCGTTGAACCCCCGCGCTGAATTGGATCGCGTCATGTGCTCCGTGGACGCCTGCGCGGCGAGCGCGCCGGATTGTCGCACACTCGCAGTGAACCGCGGCGCGCCTGCGCGGTTGTGCACGCCCCCGGAACATGCTGTTCCTACGCGCGCAATGTCTCCCGGGGGGGGGATCCGTGATCGAAGAGAGACGGGCCGTACGCCTCGCCATCGCAGCCGTCGCCGCGCTCCTGTTCGCGCGCGACGCCGAGGCCAAGCCGCCCCTCGCGCGGATCGCGTCCGTTCAAGGGACCGTCGAGGCGCAGCGCGACGGGGAGACGGCCTGGGCGCCCGTCAAGCTCAACGAGCTCTACTCGGAGGGCGACCACATCCGCGTGCTGAAGCGCAGCCGCGCGGACCTGGTCCTGCTCGACCGCTCGGTCCTGCGGCTGAACGAGAACAGCGCGATCACGATCCAGCCCGTGAGAGGGAAGAGCACCGGCGTCGTGGACCTGCTCCGCGGCGCGGTCCACATCTTCAGCCGGGGGCCGGACAGCCTCGCGGTGAATACGCCGTTCACCGTCGCGGGCGTGCGCGGCACCGAGTTCCTCGTCGAGGTGGAGGCGGAGCGCGCGCTCGTGACGACCTTCGAGGGGGTCGTCGTCGCGTCGAACGCCGCGGGCAGCGTCACCGTCGTCGGCGGTCAGTCCGCGGTGGCGGAGCGAGGCAAGGCACCGGTGCTCCGCGTCGTCGCGCGGCCGCGCGACGCGGTCCAGTGGACGCTCTACTACCCGCCGGTCCTGCACTTCCGACAGGACGAGTTCCCGGACGGCCCGGGTTGGGAGGGCAAGGTCCGGCGCTCGCTCGACGCGTACGGGCGCGGCGACCTCGCCCGGAGCTTCGAGGACATCGCGGACGTGGTCCCCGCCGCCGTGAGGGACCAGCGGTTCTTCACGTACCGCGCCCACCTCCTCCTCGCCGTCGGTCGCGCGGACGACGCGCGAGCGGACGTCGAGCGCGCGCTCGCGCTGTCGGCGAACGACCCCGACGCGCTCGCGCTCCAGACCGTCGCCGCGGTCGTCCAGAACGACCCCGAGCGGGCGCTGGAGATCGCGTCGCGAGCCGTCGAGGCCGCCCCGACCTCGGCGACCGCGCGCGTCGCCCTCTCCTATGCCCGCCAGGCGGCGTTCGACGTCTCGGGCGCTCGGGACTCCGTGGTGACCGCCACCCAGCTCGACCCGAGGAATGCGCTCGCCTGGGCGAGGCTCGCCGAGCTGCACTCCTCGCACGGCGACCTCGCCGAGGCGCGCGCCGCTGCGCAGCGGGCCGTCGCGCTCGCCCCCGAGCTTGCCCGCACCCAGACCGTGCTCGGGTACGCGCACCTCATGCAGATCGACGTCCCCGCGGCGCTCGCCACGTTCGAGAAGGCGATCGAGCTCGACTCCGCGGACCCGCTGTCACGCCTCGGCCTCGGCCTCGCGAAGATCCGCTCGGGCGACCTCGCGGGCGGCTCGCGCGACCTCGAGACCGCCGCGAGCCTCGACCCGGGAAACCCCATCGTCCGCAGCTACCTCGGCAAGGCGTACCACGAGGAGAAGCGGTCCCCGCTCGACGAGCGCGAGTACGCGAGCGCGAGCGAGGTGGACCCGCGCGATCCGACCCCCTGGTTCTACGCCGCGATCGGGAAGCAGACGACGAACCGGCCGGTCGAGGCGCTCAGGGACCTCGAGCGCGCGATCGAGCTGAACGACGGGCGCGCGGTCTACCGCTCGCGCCTGCTCCTCGACGCGGACCTCGCGGCGCGAAGCGCGAGCCTGGGCCGCATCTACTCCGATCTCGGGTTCCAGCAGCTCGCGCTCGTCGAGGGCTGGAAGTCGGTGAACGCGGATCCGACGAACTTCTCGGCGCACCGCTTCCTCGCGGATTCCTACTCCGTGCTGCCCCGCCACGAGATCGCCCGCGTCAGCGAGCTGCTCCAGGCGCAGCTGCTTCAGCCGCTGAACGTCGCTCCCATCCAGCCGAGCCTCTCCGAGAGCAACCGGCTCCTCGTCGGCTCGAGCGGCCCCGCCGCGCTCTCGTTCAACGAGTTCAACCCCGTGTTCGATCGCGACCGGGTCGTGGTCCAGCCAGGCGCGGTCGGAGGGTCGCGCGGGCTCTTCGCCGGCGAGACCGTCGTCGCCGCCGTCCGCGGCGGCGCCTCGGTCAGCGCCGGGATCTCGCGCTTCCGGACCGACGGGTTCCGGCCGAACGCCGATCAGCGCGACGACATCGTGAACGTGTTCGCGCAGTACCAGCCCACGGCCGACACGAGCGTCCAGGCGGAGTACCGCCGGAGGGAGCTTGCCTACGGTGACGTCGAGCTGCGCTTCTTCGAGGGCAACACGTTCCCGAGGCTCCGGAACGACGACGACCGGGACACCTTCCGGGTCGGCGCACGGCACGCCGTCTCGCCCGGCTCGGTCGTGATCGCGTCGGCCATGTACCAGCGCGCGAGCGTCCATCTCCGCGACGACCGGCCTCCCGACTTCGGGCTCACGTTCCTCGACGACCGGACGCCCGAGCAGGAGGCCGTCGGCGCCGAGGTCCAGCACCTGCTCCGGACGCGCCTCCTCAACCTGAGGTCCGGGGCGGGGTACTTCCGCGAGACCGGGGAGCGGCACATCACGCTCGGCCCCAGGCCCCCGATCACGACCAGCACGGACATGTCTCACGCGAACGCGTACGCCTACGCGGACGTGCGCCTCGCCCACGCCCTGACGCTCAGCGCGGGCGCGAGCGTCGATCTGGTGCGCGGCGACCTGCCGACGACCGGCGACGGCACGGGCGTGGCGAGCAGCCGCTCCATCCGCCAGCTGAACCCCAAGCTCGGCGTCTCCTGGAGCCCGCTCCGGGCCACGACGATCCGCGTGGCGGCGGCGCGGACGGTGAAGCGGACCCTGACGACGAATCAGACGATCGAGCCCACGCAGGTCGCCGGGTTCAACCAGTTCTTCGACGACTACGCCCTCGCCAGCGCCTGGCGGTACGGAGCGGCGATCGACCAGAAGGTCGCGATGAACGCGTACGCGGGCGTGGAGGTCTCCAGACGCGATGTCGACGTGCCGGTGCTGGAGCTCAGCGGGGACCCGGCGGTCGCTCCCCGCGGCATCGCGCGGAGCTGGAGGGAGCAGGGCGCGCGAGCGTACGCGTTCTGGACTCCACATCGCTGGGTCGGGCTCCGGGCCGAGTATCTCCACGAGCGCGCGAGGCGGGATGCGGAGATCGCGAACGGCGCGACGCGCGTCACCACGCACCGGGTCCCCGTGGGGATCGCGGTGTTCCACCCTGCCGGCGTCACCGCGTCGATCACGCCGACGTACGTGCGACAGAGCGGCGAGTTCGGATCGTACACCCTCGTCCCGCTGACCGTCCCGATCCGTCACGGCACCGACCAGTTCTGGCTGGTGGACGCCGCCCTGAGCTACCGGCTCCCGCGGCGCTACGGGTTCGCGAGCGTCGGCGTCACGAACCTGCTCGACCGGAGCTTCAGCTTCTTCGAGACCGACGTCCGGAACGTGAGCATGCAGCCGGTCCGAACCGTGTTCGGGAGATTCACGCTCGCGTTCCCGTGAGCGTCGAGACGGGAAGCGTGGAGCCCAGGAGCCGTGAGGTGATTTCGCGAAGTCTTTCAGGACCAGAGGAGCGCACAATGAATCGACGAATCCTGCCGTGGCTGTCCGTCGCCGTCGCACTGTCCCTGCCGTCGCTCGCGAGCGCGCTCGGCGGGCTCACGGCGCCCAAGCTGACCTGCTACAGCCCGCCGTACTGCGTCGCCGGGAGCCTGGACCGCCCGTGCTGCGCGTACACGAACTGCGTGACGTGCGGCTTCAACCTGGCCGGCCTGGGGAACGTGACGAAGACGGACGGGATCTGGGCTCGCCTCGGATGCCAGGTCGACCCGTCCGCGGGTCAGCCGATGCAGGGGCTCGCGCTCTGCATGAACAAGGGGACGAACCTCCCGCCCGGCCTGCAGCCGGCGTCGGTCGACGCGTCCTGGAGCGGGGTGGACACGATCCCGGCCGACAGGAACGGCAAGGTGAGCGCGCTCATCTCCGCCCAGGCGCCGCAGCCGGTGCTCGACGCCCTGCTCGCCGCGGGCGTGTGCCCGAACACGAACTACGAGGTGGTCGACTTCATCCCGTGCGACTTCCAGGAGACGCTCTCGGGCGAGAAGATCGACCCCATGACCGGCGCCGTCGTGCTCGACCGGGACGGGAATCCGATCACCGTCAGCAAGACGTTCCGGTGCACCCTCGGGACCCTGCCCGAGTGCTACACGCTCGGCTACGACAGGCGGACCGGGGTCGAGAAGCGGCCCTACGCGTGCAGCTGCGTCCGCGAGTGCGAGGCCGGCGTGTGCGTCGACTCGTGTCCCTCGGAAGCCAAGTGATCACCGCGCCGCCGTCCCGTTCGCTCGCGAGAGCGGCCGAAGGCGGCGGCCCGAGCCCTTCGATCCACCGGGAGGCATCACCCATGTGCGTTCATCGGTCACCCCCGCGCCGGGCGCCTCGGCTCCGGCGCATCCTCGGCGCGGGGCTCGCGGCGGCCCTCCTCGCGTGCTCCGGCTCCGATCCCAAGGTGGACAAGACGGACGCGTTCGCCTTTCCGCCCTCGCAGGCCCCGCACGGCGTGTCCTCCGGAGACTGGGGCGCGAGGTGGTGGCAGTGGGCGCTGAACGTCCCGGCCGCGACCAACCCGCTCTTCGACGAGACGGGCGCATCCTGCGCCGAGGGGCAGGCGGGGGAGGTCTGGTTCCTCGCCGGCAACTTCGGCGGCACCGTGGTGCGCGACTGCACGGTCCCTGCGGGCAAGGACGTCTTCGTCCCCGTCCTGAACTCGTTCCAGTGCATCGAGGCCGACAACCCGTACTACGACACGGCGGACAAGATCCTGGCGGCGTTCGACGGCATGTTCAGGAACGTGAACGCCAGCGTGCAGGTCGACGGCGTCGCGGCGAAGGACCCGTTGTCGTACCGCGCTCGCTCCGCCGCGTTCACGCTCACGCTCGCGGCGGGCAACATCCTGGACGCGCCTCCCGGCGACTACCCAGGCTGCTTCTCGGACGGGTACTGGGTCATGCTGCGGCCGCTGTCCTCGGGTCAGCACACGATCCACTTCACCGGGTCGATGGTGATCCCGCAGCCGATGTCGCTCGACGTCACGTATCACCTGACGGTGCCGTAGCCGCGGATGGAGCTGCGAGCGCTCGGTCACGTCGGTGTCCGGCGCGTCACGTCGCTCGCGAGGGGCGCCCTGGGACCGCTGGCGAGGCGCCTGCGCGGGGCGTATCGCCAGCGATCGTCGCGGCTCGCGCGCTCCGCGGCCCTCACGCTCGGCACGATCCTCCTCGTGCTCTCGCTGTTCGCGGTGCGGATCCCGATCCTGGAGCTCATCGAGCTCAAGACGTACGACCTCCGGGTGCAGCTCCGGCGCCGCATGGCTCCGTCGGGCACCGTCCTGATCGCGGCGATCGACGAGAAGAGCCTTCAGGCGGAGGGGCGCTGGCCCTGGCCGCGGTCGAAGCTCGCGGCGCTCGTGGATGCGCTCTCGCGCGACGGCGCGAAGGTCGTCGGCTTCGACATCGCGTTCCCCGAGCCGGACCAGGGCTCCGACCCCGCCCTCGTCGTCGAGCTCGCGCGGCGGGTGGGGGCGCGCGCGGACGGCGCTCGCCTGGCGAGCCTCGTCCAGCGGACCGCGCGCGAGGCGGACGGCGACCGAGCCCTGGCGCGCTCGGTCCAGCGCTCCTCGGCGGCCGTCGTCCTCGGCTACTTCTTCCATCTCCGGCAGTCGGACCTCGGGTACGAGCTCGCCCCCGACGAGATCGCGGCGCGCGTCGGCCAGATCTCCGGCTCGAAGTACGCGATCATCGTCTCGCGCGAGCTCGAGCTCGCGCCGGTGGCGCCGTACGTCCGCGCCTACGCCCCGCAACCGAACATCGACGCCCTCACACGCGTCGCATCCTCGTCCGGGTTCTTCAGCGTCCTGCCGGACCAGGACGGCGTCGTCCGGTGGGCGCCGCTCGCGGTGCAGGCCGGCGACGAGGTGTTCCCGCCGCTCGGGCTCCTCTGCGCGTGGGAGTTCCTGGGGCAGCCTGCCCTCGTGCTCCGCGTCGGGCCGTACGGCGTGGAGGCGGTGGAGCTCGGCGACGTCGTCATCCCGACGCACGAGACCGGGCAGCTCCTCATCAACTACCTCGGCCCCCCCAGGACGTTCGAGCACGTCTCGATCACCGACATCCTGCACGGCAACTTCGCGCCCGGGACGTTCAAGGATCGGATCGTCCTCGTCGGCGCTACCGCGGTCGGCACCTACGACCTCCGCAGCACGCCGGTCGCCGCGGTCCACCCGGGGACGGAGATCCACGCGACCGTGATCGACAACATCCTCACCGGCCGGTTCCTCGACCGGCCGCTCTGGTGGAGGGCCTTCGACGTCCTCGACGTCATCGGGCTCACGATCCTGGCCGCCGCGCTGCTGCACCGGCTCGGAGCCGTGAAGGGGCTGATCCTCCAGACCACGGTGTTCGGCCTCTTCCTCGCGTTCGCCGCCTGGCTGTTCGCTCGCTTCGGCGTGTGGCTCGACGTCGTCCACCCAGCGCTCGCGCTCTCCGTGAACTACACCGGGCTCACGACCTTCCGGTTCCTGAACGAGGAGCGCGAGCGCAGGCGGATCAAGTCGACCTTCCGCCAGTACGTCGCGCCCGGCGTCGTCGAGGAGATGCTGAAGAACCCGCAGCAGCTGACGCTCGGCGGCGAGGAGAAGGTCCTCACCGTGCTGTTCAGCGATCTCGAGGGATTCACCTCGTACTCGGAGCGCTTCACGCCCCGCGAGATGATCCAGATCCTGAGCGAGTACTACGGCAGGGTGACCGAGCAGGTGTTCGCCTTCCGCGGGACGCTCAAGGAGTACGTCGGGGACGAGCTCATGGCGTTCTTCGGCGCGCCGTTCGAGCAGGCGGACCACGCCGTGCGGGCCTGCGCCGCCGCGCTCGCGATGCGGCAGCAACGCGACGCCCTGAACGTGGAGTGGGCCGAGCAGGGGCGGCCGCGCCTCGTGGCACGGACCGGGATCAACTCGGGACCGATGCTCGTCGGGAACCTCGGCTCGCGGTACCGCTTCGCTTACGGTGTCCTCGGCGACCAGGTGAACCTCGGGTCGCGGCTCGAGGGGCTGAACCGCGTGTACGGCACGGAGATCCTCCTGGGCGAGAACACCGCCCGCCTCGTCGAGACCTCGTTCCAGCTTCGCGAGGTGGACCTCGTCCGAGCGAAGGGAAAGAAGGTGCCGGTGCGAGTGTACGAGCTGCTCGCGCCGGCGGCGGCGTGCCTGCCGCCGCACACCGAGGACGCGGTCCGCCTGTACGGGGCTGCCCTGGAGGCGTACCGCGCCCAGCGCTGGGGGGAGGCGCTCGCGCTGCTCGACGAGGCGATCGCCGCGTCCCCGGAGGATGGCCCTTCCAGGGCGATGGCGGCGCGCTGCCGCGCGTATCAGGAGTCCCCCCCGCCGGAGGACTGGGACGGAGTCTTCGACCAGACGCTGAAGAGCCTGAAGGGGATCAGCTGATGGTCACCGACCCTACCCGCTTCGCTTCTCCGGCACGCCCGCCATGACGTGCTCGGCGAGGGCGGTGATCGTGAGCGACGGGTTCACGCCCAGGTTCACCGGGACGGCGCTCCCGTCCGCGACGTAGAGGCCTTCGTGGCCGAAGACCCTGCCCGCCGCGTCGCAGACGCCCTGCGACGGCTCGGACGCGATCACCGCGCCCCCGAGGATGTGGGCGGTCGAGGAGCGGTTCCCGAGCACCTCCAGGATGCTCCCGCCCGGCGTCCCGCCGATCCGCTTCGCGAGCCGCTCGGCGATCCGGTCGCCGATCGGGATCGACGTCGGCGGCCGCGGTCCCGCCTCGAGGTGGCTGCTCAGGACGGGACGGCCGAGCCGGCGCCCGAGCCGGAGGCGCAGGTACGAGTCCAGCGGCTGCATGACGAGCAGGATCGCCGTCCGCGCGGCCCAGTTCCGGAGCCGGTGGGCGCGCGCGTACCGGCGCGGGTGGCGCAGGAGGCCGCCCAGCCAGCGCAGCCACCGCGGCCACGGCGGCCGGTCCGGCGTGAGGTGGGTCACGAGCGTGCCCATCGCGTTCTGCCCCTTGCCGTACCGGACGATCTCGACGTGCGTGTGCTCGTCCGCGTCCACGCCCGAGGTGATCGCGATCCCGTGGCTGAAGTCGATCGACTCGTCCGGCGCGAGCGCGCCGAGGAGCGCCTCGGAGTTGGTCCGGACGAAGTTGCCGAGCTGATGCGACAGCCGCGGGAGGCTCCCGCGCTCGCGACACGCGAGCAGGAGCCTCACCGTGCCGAGCGCGCCCGCCGCGAAGACGACGTGGCGCGCGCGATAGGTCCGCCGGTCCCTCGCGAACCGCGCCGTCGAGCGCTCCGCGTCCACCTCGTAGCCGCCCCCCGGCCGCGGGCCGGACGTCCGTCACGAGGGTCTCCGCGTGGATCTCGCAGCCGAGCCCCTCGGCGAGGTGGAGGTAGTTCCGGTCGAGGGTGTTCTTCGCCCCCGGGCGGCACCCGGTCATGCAGCTGCCGCAGAGCGTGCAGCCGGTCCGCTCGGGGCCGCGTCCGCCGAAGTAGGGATCCGGGACGCGCTCGCCGGGCTCGCCGAAGAAGACCCCGACCTCGTGCTTGCGGAACGTGGCGCCGCGCCCGGTCTCCGCCTCGACGACCTCCTTCAGGAGCTCGTCCGCCGCGAACACCTGCGGCGCCGGCGTCGCGCCCAGCATCCGGCGCGCGGTCGCGTAGTGGGGCGCGAGCGCCGCGGCCCAGTCGGTGCCCGACGGCCAGAGCGGATCGCGAAGCACGGGCTCGGGCGGGACGACGAGCGTGTTCGCGTACACCAGGCTCCCGCCCCCGACGCCCGCGCCGTGGAGCACCACCACGTGCGGAAGGACCGTGAGCTGCTGGATCCCGTGGAACCCGAGCCGAGGCATCCACAGGAACTTGCGCAGGTTCCAGTTGGACTCGGCGAAGTCCTCCGGCCGCCAGCGCTTGCCCATCTCGAGGACCGCGACGCGCCAGCCCTTCTCGGAGAGCCGGAGCGCCGACACGGCCCCGCCGAACCCGGAGCCGATCACGAGGAAGTCGTAGTCGAGCTTCACGTGGCGCCACCCTTCACCCGGTCCGACCCGTCATCACCGATACGACGGTAGCACCGCGCGGGGACGGCTCCCTCAGTTCAGGAAGGGCGGCGGCGGGACGGCCGCTCCCTCGATCGGCTTACGGGCGGCGTACCCCTCGTCGAGCGGGTGCCAGTGCGAGATGGCGGGCTCGCCGAACTGCCAGCACAGGAACGCCGGCTCGCCGTCCACGAGGGCGTAGAAGTCGACCAGGCCCTTCTCGACGTCCTTCACGAGGCAACCGAGGGCGTTCACCCGCTCGACCGCGCCCGTGATCTCCGCCGCCAGCCGGCGGAGCACGTCGGCCTCCGCCTCCCGGCCTTCCGGGAGCGGCGACTCCTCCTGGAGGATCGCGACGGCCTCGTCGGGGCCGCCGAGCGCCTGGATGAGGGGACCGAGCTGGGACCGGACCTGGGCGATGCGGCCGAACTCGATCTCCAGCGTGGAGACGAGCGCGTTCGCCTCCTCCACGGTGAAGAACCGCGGCCCGTCGTCCATGGACGGAAACCTTAGCATGGGCGTGTTATAAGCGCGGCCCGGAGCGCCGCGGGTCCGCGACGCTCCGTCGACCGGGCGAGAGGCCCGCACACGCATGCTCGAGACCGTTTCGAAGGGCTTCAAGGCCGCCCGCAACAAGCTGAAGGGGCGTACGGAGATCACCGCGGAGGTGGTCGACGACGCGCTGCGCGACATCCGGGTCTCGCTGCTCGAGGCGGACGTCTCGTTCGAGGTGGTGAAGCGGTTCGTCGCGCGCGTCCGCGAGAAGGCGATCGGCGAGGTCGTCGACACGAAGGTGAAGACCGGGCGCGGCGTCGTGCGGGTGACGCCCCAGGACCACTTCGTCAAGATCTGCCACGACGAGCTCGAGGCGCTCATGGGCCCGGTCGACACGTCGCTCCGCGACGCGCCGCGCGGCCGCCCGACCGGGATCATGATGGTCGGCCTGCAGGGCTCCGGGAAGACGACGACCGCGGGGAAGCTCGCGAGTCGCCTGCTGAAGGAGGGGAAGAAGCCGCTCCTCGTCGCGGCCGACGTGTACCGCCCCGCCGCCGTCGACCAGCTGAAGGTCCTCGGCGAGCGCCTGGGGGTGCCGGTCTTCCACGCCGCGGGGGTGGCGCCGCCGGAGATGTGCCGGCTGGCGCTCGAGGCGGCGCAGCGCGAGCACGCGACCGCGATCGTCTACGACACCGCGGGACGCCTCGCCATCGACGACGAGCTGATGGCCGAGCTCGAGCAGATCAAGCAGGCGGTGGCGCCGGAGAACATCCTGCTCGTCGCCGACGCGATGATCGGCCAGGACGCGGTGAAGACCGCGGCCGAGTTCGATCGGCGGCTCGCGCTCGACGGCTTCATCCTGACGAAGCTCGACGGCGACGCCCGCGGCGGCGCGGCGCTCTCCATCAAGGAGGTCACGGGGAAGCCGATCAAGTTCCTCGGCATGGGCGAGTCGCTCGACAAGCTCGAGGAGTTCCGGCCGGAGGGGCTCGCGTCCCGCATCCTCGGCTTCGGCGACGTCGTCGGGCTCGTGAAGGACTTCGAGCAGCACGTCGACGAGGAGACCGCCGAGGCGGACGCGAAGAAGATCCTCTCCGGCGAGTTCACCCTCGACGACTTCGTGAACCAGATCCAGCTCGTGCGGAAGATGGGCCCGCTCGGCGAGCTGATGGAGAAGTTCCCGCTCTTCGGCGACCTGCCGGAGGGCTTCCAGTTCGACGACCAGGCGCTCACGAAGATCGTCGCGATGGTCCACTCGATGACCTCGGCGGAGCGGCAGCGCCCCGACGTCATCACCGACGGGCGGCTGAAGCGGATCGCGAAGGGGTCCGGACGGACGGAGAAGGAGGTCCGGGATCTCCTCAAGCAGTACAACGCGATGCGCGGCGTGATGAAGCAGCTCGGCTCGGCGCCGGGCCTGCTCTCGCGCCTGCCGGGCGTGAAGCAGCTCATGCAGCTCCGCAAGCTCAAGGGCCAGGGCATGGACGACGTCCTCGGAGAGGACGCCGCCGCGGTCGAGAGCGCGATGCAGGGCGGGCTCGTTCCGCCCGACGCGGCGCGGGCGATGGGCCTCCCGAAGGGCTACACGCCGCCCATGGCGTCCGGCGCGATGGCGCGCGCGCGGCTCATGGGCTACGCCCCCGAGCCGATCGGCGTCGAGTCCGCGAAGGACCGCGACGCCCGCAAGAAGAAGCGCAAGCAGGAGCGGCAGTCGCGCAAGAAGAACCGCAAGCGCGGCCGCAAGTAGCCGTGAGCCTCCCCCGGCCTCCCTCGTGCGCGGGGAGCGTCTACCCCGCGGAGCCCGCCGGGCTCGTGCGCGCGCTGGACGGGTGGCTCCGGGTCGCCCCGCCGGTCGCGGCGCCCCGCCCTGCCCGGACGCGCCTCCTCGTCGCCCCCCACATCGACTACCCGCGCGGCGCCCGCGGGTGGGCGGCCGCCTACGGCGCGCTCGCGACCGACGCCGACCTCTTCGTCGTGCTCGCCACGGCGCACGCGACCCCGCCGCACCTGTTCGCGCTCACGCGGCGCGATCACGAGACGCCGCTCGGGATCGTCCCGACCGACCGCGCCGCGGTGGACGCGATCGCGCGGGAGGTCGGAGCGGCGGAGGTGCTCTCCGACGAGGCGGCGCACGACGGCGAGCACTCGATCGAGCTGCAGCTCGTGGTGCTGCGGCACCTCGTCCGGCGCCCGTTCACCGTGCTCCCGGTCCTCTGCTCCACGATCGCGCACCTCGCCGATCCGGCGCCGCCCACCGCGCGCTTCCTCGCCGCGCTCGGGCGCGCGGTCGAGGGGCGCGACGTCTGCTTCATCGCGTCGGCGGACCTCGCCCACGTCGGGCCCATGTACGGGGACCCCCGCCCGCCGTCGGCGACCGAGGCGGCGCGGCTCGAGGCGCGCGACCACGAGACGCTCGCGTTCCTCGCCGCGGGCGACGCGGACGGGCTCCACCGCGACGCCCGGCGCGACGACGCCCGGCGGCGGCTCTGCGGCCTCGCCCCCATCTACGCGGCGGTCCGCGCGAGCGGGACCGGCGCTCGGCTGCTGCACTACGAGCGCTGGACGGACGGGCGGGACTCCGTGTCCTTCGCGGCGGCGGCGGGATAGGCCAGCGAGGTGCTCCCTCGCCACCGGGGTTGCCGGTCTACGGGCGCTTCTTCCCGCGCCGCTTCGGGACGACCAGGCCGCGCGAGAGGCGCCGCAGGACCCGCGTCAGCTGCCGCTTCTTGTACCGGGTGTGCGAGCCGTCGCCCTGCTCGTTCCGGCGGGCGGTCTCCGCGTCGAGGACCTGGAACTCGACGAGCGAGAAGACGATGCGGCCGAGCTCCTCCGCCCCGGGATCGCGCTTCGGCAGGAGCTCGTCCACGCGGACCGGGAGATCCACCACGAAGTTCAGCATCTTGAAGTGCTTGCCGCTGAACTCGTTGCGGAGGGCGGCCGGGTCCTTCCGCTCGAGATCGGCCGGCAGCTGGAGACCCTCGGCGAGCTCTCCGCCGGCCGGGTGGGTCGCGAGCAGATCCGCGAACCGGACGAGCGTGTTCTGCGTCTGCCCGGGCACCGCGTAGTTGAACGGGAAGAGGTGCTGCGTGAGGTGCCAGACCACCGGAGCGATCTGGTCCGGCCGCTCCGTCACGATCCGGTAGCGGACGCGGTCGAACACCTGCGCCGCGACCGACTCCTTCTTGGCGAGGAGCTTCGTCACGAGCGACGACCGGCTCTTCACGTTGCCGCGGAACTCGACCACGATCCCCGCGGCCTTCATGCGCTCCGCCTCCGCCATGATCCGGCGGTGGGCGCGCTCGGCGAGGTCGGCCTCCCGGATGGCCGTGCGGAAGAGCAGCTCGCGCGCCTCGAGGTGCTGGATGACGTGCATCACCTTGAGGACCACGCAGGCGATGCGGCGGTAGCGTGGCTCGCGCACGCCCGACGCCATCAGGAAGAGGTCGCGCACGTCGTGGGGCTCGGCGACCGGGAGCGCGACCCGGTACCCGAACTCGGTGCGGAGGTACTCGACCGCCTGCGCGAGGACGTTGCGGAGCCGCCGCTCGTCCTTCGGGTCGTCGAGGTCGAACAGGTTCAGCCGCAGGAAGCGGGTGACCTCGCCGGGGTCGGTGAACTCCAGCCGGCGCCAGTCGATCACCGACCCGCCGCGGAGCAGGAGGCGCAGGACCTCGAGCTCCGGCGCGCTCATCCGCTCGAGCGGGCGGAGGACGGGCGAACCGCCGTGGAGCTTCGCGTCCAGGCTCACGGAGGTCCCGCGCTCGCTAGAAGGAGAACGGGAACGTGACTTCCTGCCCCGCCGTCGCGGACCTCGGGAACTTGATGCCCTTCACGACCCCGGTGATGCACGAGGAGAACGGGCCCGAGGCGTACTCGCCCGGGAGCGCCTTCACGTCCCGCACGCCGCCCTCCCCCGAGATGATCCACTTGATCCTGAGGACGCCGCTCGCGCTCGGGTCCCGCGCCTTCTGGTCGGACACGCACTTGCGGAGCGCCTCGATCCGGCTCGCGACCGACTCGTTGATCTGCGCGGCGGAGAGCTTGTCCGGGGAGCGCGCCCGCGCCCGCCGGAGCGGGCGGGACGTACACGGACCGGCTCGACGAGCCGCCGCCGCCGCCGAGGGCGTCGTCGAGCGCGGAGTCCCCCGACTCGAAGTCGAGCAGCGAGTCCTTCTTCTTCTTCGCGGGGGCGGTGGGCGCCGGCGCCGCGGCGGGCGCCGAGGGCGCCGGACGAGCCGACTCCGCCTTGGCGACGCGGGTTCCGCGCTTTCCGGCACGGGCGGGCGGCTCGGCCTTCGCCACCTTCCTCGGCGGCTCGGGCGGCGCGGGCGCGGCGGGGGGCGGCGCGGCGACGACCGCGGGAGGCGGCGCGGCGGGCGGGGTCTCGGGGGTCGGCGGCGGCGCCACCGGAGCGGCGGCGGGAGGCGCGCCCCCTGCGACCTGCGCCGGCGCGGCGGGAGCACTCCGCCGGCGCGGGGGTGGCGGGCGGGGCGGCCGCCACGGGCGGCGGGGCCGGGGCGGGGGCCGGCGCGACCGCGACGGGGGGAGGCGCGGGCGCCTTCTGCGAGAAGAAGTACGCGGCGGCGCCGCCGCCCGCGAGGACGACGACCGCGACGGTGGTCATCACGACGCGCGTGAGGCTGCGCTTGTGCCGGGTCTCCTCCGCGCGGCTCGCGACGGTGGAGCGCCGCTCGAGCTTCTTCTCGCCGGTGGTGTCGAGCCCCTTGATGCTGAGGGGGATCGCGCCCGTCGGGTCGACGCCGCCCCCGTCCGGGAGCCCCTCCACGAGCGACTTCGCGCCGTCCGCGGCCGCGCCGTGCGCGGCGGCCGGCTTCTGCTCGGGCGCGCGGGTCGCGATCTCCTCGTTCGCGAGCGCAGCGAGCGCCGACGCGCCGGCGGGCTTCCAGGTCACGTCCGCGCCGGGCGCGGGGGTCTGCGTGGGCTTCTCCTTCTCCTTGACGGTGAGCGGCTCGGTCCGGAACGGCTGCGGCTCGCCGTGGGGACGGGGAGCGGGCGTCCGCGCGATCGGCGCGAGGTACCCCGAGAGCTCGGCGACGCCGGAGAGCGGCTGCCAGTCGCCCATCCCGGGGCGCCACACGAGCGAGTCGGGGCCGATGTCGCCCGCCTCCCACTTCCGCTTCACCTCGGCGAGCGGCAACGGCCCCACCTGCGCCTGGCCGATCGCGACGTACCACTCCGTCGGGGCGGGCTCGGGGGCGGCGGCGACCTTGGCCCGGTCCTCGACGCCCATCGCCTGGGTCGCGCCGGGATCGGGGGCCGCCGCCGTGGCGGCCGGCTTGTCGCCGAACGCGCTGTCGAAGGCCTGGCCGAGCTCGGCGTCGAGCCCGGGCGCGGGCGCGGGGGCGCCACCGTCGCCGGCCGCGGGCGCCGGAGCGGCCGCGGCGGGCGCGACGGCGGGTACCTCCGCCGCGCGCCGGACGACGATCACGTTCCCGCACTTCTTGCAGCGGACCTTGACGCCGTTCGGACCGACCTTCTCGTCCGAGATCATGTACTGGGCGCTGCAGCTGTCGCAGGTGAATTTCATCGGTCGTCCATCCTAGATCAACCTGGGACCACGCACGAAAGTCCGAGCTTCTCCCGAAGCCGACCGTACTCCTCCGAGACGCAGAACACCGCGAGATCGCGCAGCCGCATCTCGTCTCGAAGCTTCGAGACCTGCGGCCGCTCGACCACCACGCCCTTGCGCACCACCTCGAGGTCGCCCGCGAGGAGCGCTCCCGCGCGGTTCGAGGTGAGCTCCGCGCCGTCGAGGTAGGCGCGCACGTCCCCCGGGTGCTGCACCTCGCAGTACCGCCGGGCGAGGAGCTTCAGCGTGTTCTTGCGGACGTTCTCGGGGAGCGTCCGGTCCAGCTCGCGCTTCAGCTTCTCGACGAGGTGCGGGTCGGCCGTCACCACGAACTTCGAGGTGCCGACGGAGCAGGCGGCCTGGAACACCAGGTCGAGCTGGTCGTGGGGCATGAGGCGGGCGAGGAACAGCTCGGGGCGCGCGAACGCCATCGCCTTCGCGATCGCGAACCAGAGCTCCTTCTTCGGCCGCTCCTTGAACATGGTCTCGTCCGCGAGCAGGCCGGGCGGGTCGGTGGGCACGAGCTGGAGCCGCGCCGGGACCTCCTCCTTCCGGAAGAGGCGCAGGCCACGGAACCCGAGGGTCCGCTCGACGTACTTGAACATGTTCGCGAAGAAGAGCATCGAGCCCTGCACGTCCAGCTCGTCCTTCTTCGGGACGATGCCGAGGTCCTTCTCGCGCTGCACGAACATCGTCCTCGCGTGGACGGCGAGGAGGGCCATGATCTCGGCGAGCGGCCCCTTGGCCCGCTCGTGCAGGACGAGCGCCCACCCCTCGTCGTCGAGCGTGCGGCTCGCCTGGTCGCGCGCGAACTTGCGGAGGCGGGAGACGACCTGCACCTCGTCGGCGCTCGCGGCGTCGAGGAGGTGCGCGAGCACCTGCGCGGCGGAGTAGGCGAGATCGTACTCCTTGCGGGAGGCGTGCAGCGTGACCAGCGCGGAGGCGGCCTTCTGCGCCTTCGCGCCGCTCCTGAGGAGCTGCCGGTACGCGGCGACGGCCTCCGCCTCCTCGCCGGGCTTCCTGGCCGCGAGGTCCGCGTAGGTCTCGAGCGAGACCGCGTCCTCGGGGTCCGCCTTCGCCACGACCTGGTAGGCCGTGCGCGCCGCGTCGTCGTTGCGGAGGACGTTGCGGTACAGCTCGCCGAGGGTCTTCCAGAGCGCGATGCGCGCCTGCGCGGCCTCGGGCCCCTTCGGCAGCCGCTGGACCATCCGGACGTAGGCCTGCTCGAGGTCACCCCAGCGCTTCGCCTTCGTCAGGAGCTCCTCGATCGTCGCGAAGGCCTGCACGAGGCGCGGGTTCAGCTCGAGCGCCTTCTCGAGCTCCGCGAGCGCCGCGTCGTCGTCCTTCACCTCGTCGCGGAGGATCCCGGCGAGCGAGAGGTGCAGCTTGGCGGCGCGGCCGGGGTCCGCCTGCACCTCCGGCCGGCTCACGATGTTCGCGAGCACGTCGGCCGCCTTCTGCGCCTGGCGCGTCTCGCGGTAGAGCCCGAGCAGCGCCTCGGTGACCGGGAGCGCGGTCGGGTCGATCTTCGACGCGCCGAGGAACGCGTCGATCGCCTGGTACGGGTCCTTCAGCCGGTCGCGGCACGCCTCGCCGATGGCGACGAACGTGTCGAACTTCGCCTGCCCTTCGAGCAGCGGCAGGAGCCGCTGCCGCTGCTCCACCGCGCCCTCGAAGTCACCGAGCGTGTCGAGGATGCGGACGAGGCTCCGGCGCGACGGCTCGTGGTTGGCGTCGATCTCGAGCGCCTTCTTGAAGGCGTTCGCGCCGCGCTCGATCTGCCCGAGCTTCTCGGCGATCTCGCCGATCTGCCAGTGCGTCTCGACCACCTCGAGGTCGGTCAGGCCGTCGCGGTGGTGGACGATCACGGTCGTGAAGATCCGGAGCGCCTCCTCCCAGTGCTTCTCCTGGACGAGGAGGTGCCCGAGCCCCTCGAGCGCGGGGAGGTAGGTCGCGTCGAGGTCGTACGCGCGCCGGTAGCACGCGAGCGCCTTCTCGCGGTTCCCGAGCTTCTCGGCCACGTACCCGAGCCGGTAGCTCTGGCGGCAGAGCTCCTTCGCGTCGCCGTCCTGCGTGAGCACCTCGACCACCGCGTCGAGGACCCGCTCCGCGTCGGCCCAGCGGCTCTGCCCGACGTACAGATCGGACAGCGGCTTCGCGGCGTCGGGGTGGCCCGGGGTGCGCTTGAGCGCCTCCTCGTAGTAGCGCGCGGCCTGGTCGCGGTCGTCGCGCTCCTCCTGGTAGACGCGGCCGACGGCGGTGTACAGGCGCGTCTTCTCCTCCACCTCCGGGACGTACCGCGCCTCGTCGATGAGCATCTCGAGGAAGCGGTCGCGGTCGTGCTCGCGCTCCGCGATCTCCTTCAGCGCGCGGACGGCGGGGAGGCAGCCGGGGTCGAGCTGGAGCGCGTGGCCGTACGCGTCCTTCGCGCTCCCGGTGTCGAGGAGCATCCCCTCGAAGATCGCGCCGATCCGGACGTGGACCTCGACGGCCTCCTTGCCGCCGCCCGCGATCCGCGCCTCGCGCCGGAGCATGTCCAGCGCCAGGTTCCAGTTGCCGCTCCGCTCGTAGAGCCGGGCGAGGGCGGACACCGCCTCGCGCGACTCCGGGTCGAGCTGGAGCGCGTGCGTGAAGATGGACTCGGCGCGGTCGACGCGCGACAGCTCCTTCCACCACACCTCTCCGATGGCCACCTCGAGCGCCACCTGCTCGCGGCGGTCCTGCACGAGCGTGAGGTGGTGCTGCATGACCGGGATGAGCTTGTCCCACGCCTTCGCGTCGCGGTAGAGCCGCTCGAGCGCCTTGACCGCGGGGAGGTTCCCGCCGTCGATGGCGAGGATCGCCTCGTTCTTCTGGATCGCGCTCCGCGGGTCGTGGAGCTTCTCGTCGTGGATGCCCGCGCTCTTCGCGAGGATCCGGGCCCGCTCGCGCGGGTCCTCGGCGAGGGCGATCTGCCGCTCGTACACGCGGTTCAGCTCCGCGAACCGATCGAGCTTCGTGTACAGCCGCTCGAGCCCGGCGAGCGCCTCGCGCGACCGGTCGTCGAGCCCGACCACCGTGCGGTAGGCCTCGACGGCGGCCTCGTCGTCGCCGATCTCGTTCTCGTGCAGCGCCGCGATCTGGAGCTGCAGGGCGATGCGGGCCTCGTCGCTCGCGGCGAGGTCGCGGGCGCGGGACAGGACCTGGGCGAGGTCCTGCCAGCGCTGCTCCCGCCGGTACAGCGCGGAGAGCTGCGCGAGGGCGGCGGGATCCGATCCGTCGAGCTCGAGGACGCGCCGGAGCGCGGTGATCGCCTCCTCCACGTCGCCCATCTCGGCGTCGTAGAGCTTCGCCACCTCGAGGAGCATCGCCTTCTTCTCGTCGAGCCCCGCGGCGGCCTCGAGCTTCTGCTCGAGCGTGATGACGAGGTCGCGGATGCGGCCGCGGCGCTTGAACAGGTGCGTGAGCGCCTCGAGCGCCTCCGGGCTCGCCGGGTCGGCCTCGAGCGCGCGGCGGTACGCCGCCTCCGCGCCGTCCACGTCGTCGAGCTTCTCGTCGCGGACCTTGCCGAGCCGCAGGAGGAGCCGCGCCTTCACCGTGCCGCGGGCGTCCTCGGAGACCTGCTCGAGGACGGCGCCGAGCTCGTCGAGCGCCTCCGTCTCCACCGCGAGCCGCTCGGCCGCGGCGAGCGCCTCGGCGTCGCCGGCCGCCTCCGCGAGCGCGCGGCACCAGGAGAGGAACGCCATCTCCTTCTGGCCGAGCTTCTTCTCGTGGACGCCGGCGACCTCCTTCAGCAGCGCGAGCTTCTCCGCCGGATCCGCGAGCTGGGGGGAGAAGACGTCGCACACCCGCGCGAACGCCCGCCAGTTCCCCGCCTCCGAGTGGAGCTTCCTGAGGTCCTCGAACGCGCTCCGGTTCGCCGGATCGAGCTCGAGCACCTTCTCGAGCGCCGCGGCGGCGGCGTCGTTCCGCTTCTGGCCCTTCCAGAGCTCCGCGACCGCGAGCCACGCCGGCACGGCCTCCGCCGGCCCTCCCTGGGCGGCGAGGAGCGCCGCCCGCGCCTCCGCCGCGCGCACGCCGTCCTGCGCCGCGCCGGCCTGGCGGAAGATCTCCTCGATGCGGACGAGCTCGTCCGCGAGGTGCGGCTCGATGTCGAACGCGAGCTTCGCCTGCTCGATCGCCTCGCGCTTGTTCCCGGCCCGGAGGAGCACGTCCGCGAGATCGAGGCGCGCCCGCTTCACGCCGGCGGCGTCCTCCTGCAGGGGCACGAGCCGGCGGTAGACGCCGACGAGCGCGTCGGGATCTCCCTGCGCCGCGTAGATGTCGCGCAGCGCCTCGAGCGCGCGGCGGTTCCTGGGATCGCTCTCGAGCACCGCCTTGTAGGACTGGATCGCCTGGGAGAGGTCGCCGAGCCGCGTGCCGAGCACGAGCCCGAGCTTGTCGTTCAGGCGGGCGATCTCGCGCCGGTCCACCGACGCCTGGATCCGCACGCGGAGGTGCTGCGCCAGGTCCCCCCAGCGCTCGAGCCGCTCGTACAGGTCCTCGAGCGCGGGGAGCGCCTCCTCGTGACGGGGGCGCGCCACGAGGAGGTCCTTCCAGAGCGTCACGGACTCGTCGAGGCGGCCGAGCTCGGCGGCGAGCGCCGCCATCCGGGCGAGCACGCGCTCCTTCTCGGCCGCGTCGTTCGTGGCCGCCCGCTGCGCGGCGAGGTTCCGGGAGAGGTCCTCCCGGCGGCCGGCGGCCTGCGTAGAGCGCCTCGAGGGCGCGCAGCGACGGGAGGTGGCGCGCGTCGGCCTGCACCGCGGCCTCGTACGCCTCCGCCGCGCGGTCGGGCGCCGCGAGCCGCTCCTCGCAGAGCTGGCCCAGCCGGAAGAGCAGCTGGACCCGCTCGGCGCCGGCGGCCTGCCCCGCGCGCTGCGACAGCACGTCCGCGAGCTCCGGCCAGCTCTCGAGGCGCGCGTAGATCCGCTCGAGCGACGGGAGCGCGGCCGAGGCCGCCCCGGGGTCGAGCGCGACGGCGCGGCGCAGGAACGTGGCGGCGCGAGAGAGATCGGCGAGCTTCTCCTCGTAGAGCGCGCCCAGCCGGAGGGCCACCTCCGCGACGTCGGTCGGCGGGAGCCGCTCGAGCTCGTCCTCGTAGATCGCCGCGAGCTCCTCGTCGTGCCCGCTCTGCTCCGCGAGCGCCTCCATCCGCTGCCGGAGGGCGCGGTCGGCGGGGTCCACGCGGAACGCCTTGCAGAGGGCGAGGAACGCGAGGTCGGGCTCGCCGAGCTTCTTCTCGCGCAGGTCGGCGAGCTCGATGAAGAGCGCCTTGCGCTCGACGGAGTCGGGGCGCTCGCCCGCGCGGACCTCGAGCACCGCGGCCTGGCGGAGGGCGTCGCCCTGGGCGGCGTACGCGGCCTCGAGGGCGAGCGCCGCGCGCGCGTTCGTCGGGTCCTTCTGGAGCAGCGCCTCGAGGCGCGCGATCGCCTCCGCGTGGTCCGGGCGAGCCCGGAGCACCTGCTCGTACAGCGCGAGCGAGCCCTCGCGGTCGAGGAGTCGGGTCTCCTTCAGCTCGGCCAGCCGGTACTGCAGCCCGACCAGCGCGGCCGCGTCGCCGGCCTCGGCGGCGAGGGCGACCTCGCGGGCGAGGACCTCGCCGAGATCCACCCAGCGCTCCGCCTTCGCGCAGAGCCGGTCGAGCCGCGCGTGCGCCTCGCGGTCCTTCGGCGCGACCTCGATGAGCCGCTTCGAGGTGACGATCGCGCCCGGCGTGTCGCCGAGCCGCTCGTCCTGCACGGCGGCGAGATCCGCGAGCAGCCGCGCCCGCACCTCGACGTCCTCCTCGCTCACCACCGCCCGCCGGATCGCCTGCGCGAGCGCGTCCGGGTCCGCGCCTCCGCGGAGCGCCTCGACGAGGCCGAGCATCGCCTCGCGGTCCTGGGGGACGAGGTCCAGCACGCGCTGCCACGCCTCCGCGGCGCGCGCCGGCTCCGCCTTGGCGAGGCGCGCGATCCGGCGCTGGTACTCGGCCCTGGCGGCGGGCTCGCGCGCGCGATCCGCGTTCTCCGCGAGGACCGCGGCGTGCTCGTCCGCGAGCCCCGCCGCGGCGGCGTACGCCCCCACGAGGGAGAGCGAGTCCTTCGCGTCCGGATCCGCGGCGAGCGCGCGCCCCGCCGCGAGGAACGCCAGCTCCGGGTTCCGCAGCGGACCGCCGTACGTCTCGGCGACGCGGCGGAGGAGGGCCGCGCGCGCGGAGGGATCCGTCTCGTTCGCGGCCCGGGCCTCGAGCGCGTCGATGACCTTCTGGTGCTCGCCCTCGGCGGAGTAGATCGGCTCGAGCACGAGCGCGGCCTGGATCGCGGTCGCGCCCGTGCCGCGCGCGAGCTCCTCGAGCGCGGCGAGCGCCGCCGGGTGGCGAGGCACCTTCGAGAGGACCTCGCGGTAGCAGGAGAGCGCGCCCTCCGCGTCGGCGAGGCGCTGGTGCCGGATCCGGCCGAGCCGGAACCGCAGCTCGGCCGCCTCGGCCACGAAGTTGGGCTGGCGGTCGGCGACCCCGACCTCGCGGCCGAGGACCTCCGCGAGCTCGTCCCAGCGCTCGGCGGCGCCGAGCAGCTTCCCGAGCAGACGGAGCGCGTTCGGGTCCTCGGTGTCCACCGCGAGGATCTTCCGGTACGCGGCGATGGCGCCTTCGCGATCGGCGAGCTGTTCGGCCATGATCTTCGCCACCTCGAGCAGGAGTTCCTTGCGCGCCGCCACTGTCGGCGCGATGTCGGCGAGCCGCTCCAGCGTCCGCGCGAGCTCGCGCGGCGCGCCGGTCTTCCGGTACACGCGGGCGAGCGCACCGAGCGCCTCCGCGGAGGGCGCCTCCGCGGCGACCTCCTCGAACCACTTCGCAGCGAGATCGAGACGCCCGAGCCGCTCCGCCGAGAGTACGGCGAGCCGCCGCCGCACGTCGAGTGCCGCCTCGCGCGGCAAATTCGCGCGGAGCGCGTCCTCGAGCGCGCGCGCGAGCTCCGGCCACGCACCCGTCGCCGCGGCCAGCCGCTCGAGGTCCGCGCGGGGACCGGGGGCGTCCTCGCCGCGCTTGACCGCGTCCTCGAGCTCCCGGAGCTTCGACCGGAACGCCTGGGCCCGATCGCCGAGCCGCTCGTGGAGGGCGGAGATCTCCGCGAGGAGGCCGGGCCGCTCGGCGCGGTCGGCGGTCTCGAGGCGCACCTCGAGCAGCGCCGCGAGCTTCCGCGCGTCGCCGGTGGCCCGGTGGACGTCCTCGAGCAGGCGGGCCGCGTCTCCGGCGATCTCGGGCCGCTGCAGCATCCGCTCGAGCGCCGCGACGGCGCCGGGCTCGCGGGAGCTCTCGGCGAGCACCTGCGCGTAGACCTCGATCGCGCGGCGCGGCTCGGGGCTCGCCTCGAGCAGCGCGCCGCGGCGCAGCAGGAGCGCGAGGCGGCGCGGCGGATCGCCGACCGCCGCGGCGGCGAGCGCCGCGAGGACCTCGTCGAGCTCGGAGCCGGGCTCCGCGCGCGACAGCAGCCGCTCGAGCCCGAGCAGCGGCTCGAGCGCGCCCGGGTCGGCGGCCCGGGCCGCGCGGAGCGCCTCGAGCGCGGCGGCCGGGTTCCCCACCTCCTCGATGAGCTTCGCCGCGTCGAGCAGGAGCCGGAGCCGCTCCGCGCCGGAGGCGAGCGCCGCGCGCCGCCGCGCGACGTCCAGGATCTCGGCGGCGGAGCGCGCGGCGGCGTAGAGCCGCTCGAGCGCCTCGAGCGCCTCCGCGTCGTCGGGCGCGGCCGCGAGCACCCGCTTCCACGCCTCGATGGCCGCGGGGCCGCCCTTCGCCGCGCGGGCGCGCGCGGCCCGGCGGAGCAGCGCCAGCGCCTCGTCCGGCGCCGCGCTCGCGGCCGCCTCGTCGAGCACCGCCGCGAGCTCCTCCTCGTTTCCGGTCTCGCGCGCGAGCCGGGCGAGGTCCTCCTCGGCCGCGGCGCGCGCCGGGCCGCCCTCCCCGAACGCGCGGCACGCGGCGATGAAGGCGAGGTCGGGAGCGGCGAGGTCGCGCTCGAGCAGCGTCCGCAGCTCGGAGAGGAGCCGCGCGCGCTCTCCCGGCTCCTCGATCGCGGAGAGGCGCGCCTCGCGCACCGCGACCCGGCGGGCGTGCTCGCCCGCGGCGCGCAGGGCCGCGTCGGCGGCCTCGAGCGCCTCGCGCCCGACCGCGCCGGGGACGGCCGCGAGCGCGACGAGCGCCTCGCGCGAGGCGACGCGCCGCGGGTCGCGGCGCAGGAGGTCGCAGTGCAGCGCGAGCGCGCCGGCGGCGTCGCCGAGCCGCTCGCGCCGGAGCTCCGCGAGCGTCGCGGCGACCTCCGGCTCGAACGCGCGGGCGAGCCGGGCCTCGAGCACCCCGGCGAGCTCCTGCGGACGATCGAGCTGCACGTAGAGCCGCTCGAGGGCGGCCCGCGCGTCCGGGTCGTCCGAGAGCCGGGCGACCTCCGCCCACGCCGCGGCCGCCCGCGCCGGGTCGGCGAGCCGGTCCTCGGCGACCGCGGCCTCCTCCCGGAGGGCGTCCTGCCGCTGCGCCGCGTCGGGAGCGCGACGGGCGAGCTCCGCGCAGACGTCGGCGAGCTCGCCCCAGCGCTCGCGGGCGCGGTGGAGGCGCCGGAGCGCGGCGAGGGCCTCGCGGTCGCCCGGGGCCGCCGCGAGCGCGCGGGTCCACGCCTCGGCGGCGCGGTCGCGGTCGAGCCGCCGGTCGGCGAAGTCGGCCCGCTCGCGGAGGAGCGCGCTCCGCAGCTCGGGCGCGGCGGCGTCGCACAGCTCGTCGTGGAGCCGCGCGCACGCCTCGAGCTCCTGGCTCTCGGCGGCGAGGCGGCGCAGCTCGCGGCGGGCCTCGGCGTCGCCCGGGTGAGCCCGCACCGCCTCCGCGCTCGCGGCGAACGCGAGGGAGAGCTGGTGCAGCTCGTGCTCGGCGATCCGCGCCGCGCCGAGGTACGCGGCGGCGCGGGCGCCCGGGTCGGCGTGGGCGCGGGCCTCGGCCTCGAGCGCGCGCATGCGCTTCCGCGGATCCGGATGCGACGCCAGCGCGCGCGCCGCGACGAGCACCGCCTGGGGGTCGGCGCCCTCGAGCTGCTCCTCGACCGCCGCGAGCGCGGCGGCGTCCTGCGGGTTCGCGAGGAGCGCGGCCGCGACCCGCTCCGCCGCGCCGCGCGCGTCGCCGAGGCCCGCGGCGATCCGCGCGGACTCGAGCGCCGCGCGGGAGGCCTCGGCGGGGTCCCGCGACGCCTGCGCGAGCTCCCCGAGCGCGGCGCGCGCGCCCGGCCGCGTCGCCGGCCGCGCCGAGCGCGTCCGCGAGCCGCCCGAGCAGCCGTCCGCGCTGCTCCGGGGCCGCCGCGGCGACGGCCTCGCGCAGCGCGGCGGCCGCCGCGGCGGGGTCGCGCAGCCGCTCGGAGAGCACCTCGGCGCGCTGCGCGAGGAGCGCGACCTGCTCCGGACCCTGCGCGGCCGCGGCGCGGCTCGCGAGCAGCGCGGCCGCCTCGCCCCACTGCTCGGCCGCGAGCGTGGCGCGCGTGAGGGCGGCGAGCGCCGCGGCGTCGCCGGGGCGGAGCGCGAGCGTGCGCCGGAGCTGCGCCGCCGCCTCGTCGAACGCGCCCAGGTCCTCCTCCGCGACGGCGGCGGCGCGGAGCCGGAGCGCGGCCTCCTCCTCGGGTCGCCCCTCCAGCCGCTTCGCCGCGTCCACGAGCAGCGCGAACAGCTCGCGGTGAGCGCCGACCTCGCGCGCGAGCGCCTCGCACCGCTTGCGCGCGTCGGCGTGCTCCGGGCAGGCGCGGAGCGCGGCGGCGGCGGCGGAGAGCGCGCCGCGCGCGTCGGCCAGCTTCTCGGCCCGCAGCGCCGACGCGTCGAGCAGGTAGCGCGCGCGCTCGCGGGGGTCGGCGCTCGCCGGCAGGCTCCGCGCGATGAGCTCGAGCATCGCCGCGTGGCGCGCCGGGTCCGCGGCGCCGGCGTAGATCGGGGCGAGCGCCTGCGCGATCCGCAGGGGCTCCACGCCGCGCTCGAGGAGCCGCTCGAGGAGGTGCGTCGCGTCGGCCCGCTGCGAGGGGACGAGCCCGCCCGCCTGCAGGACCGAGAGCACGACCGCCGCGGCGTCGCCGAGGCGCCCGAGGGCGTCGACGAGCACCTCGGCGCGCGCGAGGTGGAGCGCGGCGCGCTCCGGCGCGCTCTTCGCGCGCGCCGTGAGGGCGGCGAGCACCTGGACCCGCTCCTCCGCGGCGCGCGAGCCCTCGAGCTTCTCGAGCGCCGCGTGCAGGCCCCAGAGCGCCTCCTCGTCGTCCGGCGCGTCCTTCAGCGCCTCCCGCCAGATCTCGGCCGCGCTGCCGAACCGGGCGGCGTCGTGCCAGAGCCGGGCGAGCTTCACGGCGAGGGCCCGCCGCTCCTCGCCGGTGGCGCGGGCGCGCCGCGCCTCGAGCTCCTTCGCGAGCTCCTCCTGCTGGCCCGCGCGGCCCATGCAGGCCTCGAGCGCGGCCGCGGCGCCCCGATCCTCCGGGTCCACCGCGACGAGGTCCCTCCACGCCTGCACCGCCTCGTCCGGCTTCTCGAGGTCCCGGTCGAAGATCTCGGCGACGCGCCGCAGCAGGGTCTTGCGGTTCTTGAGGTCGTCCGCGACGGCGTCCGCCGCGGACCGGTACGCGCGGGCGAGCTCGAGGAACGCGTCGGCGCGGGCGGCGGCGCCCTCCATCGCCTTGCGCGTCGCGGCGCGCGTGGGATCGATCGCGAGCGCCCTCGAGAGCGTCCGGAGGGCCTCGCGCGGCTTGCCCAGCCGTTCCTGCTGGACCTCGGCGAGCCGCTCGAGCAGCCGGACGCGCTCCTCCGCGTCCCGCGCGAGCGCGGCGGACAGCTCGAGCACCCCCGCGAGCGGGACCCACTCGCCGGCGTCCGCGAGCAGCGGCGCGAGCGCGGCGGCCGCGGCGCCCTCCCCCGGGTCGGCGCGGAGCGCGGCCTCGAGGTGCCGGCGCGCGCGCGCGGGGTCGCCGAGCCGCTCCTTCGCGAGCATCGCGGCCCGGACGCGGAGCGGCGCGTGCGCCCGCTTCTCCGGCGCCGCCGCGAGGTGGCGCTCGAGGACGCCGAGCGCCTCCGCGAACCGGCCGGCGTCCACGAGGTGCTCGAACGCCTGGAGCGCGGCGCTCTCGCAGGCCGGATCGAGCTCGAGCGCCTTCTCGAGGGCCGCGAGCGCGCTCTCGGCGTCCCCGAAGCGGATGAGGTCGACCCCCGCCATCTCGAGGTGGAGGAGGACGAGCGCGGCCCGATCCCGCGTGCCGGCGGCGAGCCGCGCGAGCGCATCCGCGTGGCCGCGGTGGTCGCCGCGCTCTCCGTAGACCCGGCCCAGCAGCGCGAGCGCGAACGGGTCCCCCGGCGCGAGCGCCCAGGAGCGCTCGATCCGCTCGAGCCCGCGGGCGAACCCCTCGGGATCGTACGCGACGTGGAGCTGCGCGAGCCGGAGCTGGAGGCGCGCCGCCTCCCGCCGGTCGTCCGTGCGCGCGGCGGCGTCCTCGAGCGCGCGCGCCTCCTCGCGCCAGGTGCGCGGGAACGCCTTGAGCCGCTCGCGCGCCTGGGCGGCCCCCGGCGCGGCGCGATCGAGCGCCGTCGCCTCGATGAGCGCGTCCATCGCGAGATCGTGCTCGAGCGGCTCCTCCACCAGGGTCGTCCCGAGCCGGGCGTACTCCGCCGCGAGCGCCTTGCGATCGCCGCCGCCGTCGCGCACCGCGTCGAGCATGCGCTTCGCCTGCCCGTAGCGGCGCAGCGCGGAGAAGCAGGCGAGCCCGCGCGCCCGGGCCTCGTCGAGCCCCGGATCGAGCCGGCAGGCGCGGGCGTACAGGAGCGCGGCGCGGTCGCGGCGGCCGAGCCTCTCCTCGTGGATCTTCCCGAGCCGGAAGGTCGCGCGCGCCGCCTCCCGCGGATCCTTCGCCGCCGAGGCCTCCCGCTCGACGGCCGTCGCGAGCGCGCTCCAGTCCTCGCGCTCCTCCAGGATATCCACCATCGAGCGTAGCGCCTCGGGGTGAGCCGGATCCGCCCGGAGGAGCTGGGCGTACAGCTCCTCGGCGCGGGCGACGTTGCGGAGCTTCGTCTGCGCGAGGTTCGCGGCCCGGGCGAGGAGCGGCGCGCCCGGCTCGTGCATGACCCGCGCGCGCCCCTCGTAGAGCGCGATGAGGTCCTCCCACCGGGAGCCGCTCTCGTACAGCGACTCGAGCGCCTGGAAGGCGCGCACGTCGCCAGGGGCGGCCTCGAGCGTCTCGCGATGGGCGCGGATCTGTTCGTCGAGGCTCGGTGCGCTCAAGTTGGCTGGCTCGGAGGGGCTCGGAGGGGATGCCCGGGAGGAAAGCGTCGACGCTCCGCGAGTATAGGTCCGGGCCCGCCGGAGGGTCAACGATGCGAACGGAGGAAACCCAAGCCCTTACGGGAGGTTGCGGACCGCACGAATTCGTGACGTCCAGGCGCCCCGTTCAGGCGACGTTGCGGGCCCTGGAGGCCTCCAGCCAGGCCTCCACGTCGGGCGGCGGGACGGGGTCCGCGAGCAGGAACCCCTGTCCGTACCGGCACCGGAGCTCCTCGAGCTTCTCGACCTGGCCGGGGGTCTCGACCCCTTCGGCGATCACGTCGAAGTCGAGGCTCTCCGCGATCGAGACGATCGCCTTGATGACCTCCTCGCTCTCGGGGTGCCCCGGGAGCCCTGCGACGAACGAGCGGTCGATCTTCACCGCCGTGATGGGGAATCGGTGGAGGTAGCTCAGCGACGAGTACCCGGTCCCGAAGTCGTCGATGTGGATCTGGATCCCCGCCTCGCGCAGGCGCGCGAGCTTCGCGGCCGAGGACTCCACCTCGGTCATGACCGCCCGCTCGGTCACCTCGATCGCGACGTAGCGTGGGTCCACCCCCGCCGCGCGGACGTTTCGCAGGACCGACTCGACGAAGTCCGCGCGCCGGAACTGGTGGCCCGAGACGTTGATCGACAGGGTGACCCCGGCGAGCGCCGGGACCCGCTCCTGCCAGTCGCGGAGCTGCGCGAAGGCGGTCCGGAACACCCAGTCCCCGATCGCGACCAGCGTGCCGCTCTCCTCCGCGAGCGAGATGAACTGACGGGCGGTGAGGAGCGCACCGCCCGGCTTGGCCCAGCGGACGAGCGCCTCCAGCCCGATGAGCTTGCCCGTCCGGAGCGCGACGATCGGCTGGTAGTGGAGCAGGAACTCGTCGCCGTGCTCGATCGCGCGGCGCAGGTCGGCCTCGAGCTGCAGGCGATCCACGACGCTCCCGTGCATCTCGGCGTCGAAGATCTCGAAGCAGCCCTTCCCCTTCACCTTCGCCTGGTACATCGCGATGTCCGCGTCCCGGAGCACCTGCTCGGGCCGCTGGTACCGCTCGGAGCGGAGCGCGATCCCGGCGGACGCGGAGACGAACAGCTCGTGCCCGTCCACCTCGATCGCCGCCGCGAGGGCCTGCTGGATCCGCTGCGCGACCTGCTTCGCGTCGGAGGCGTCTCCGATCCGGTCGAGCAGGATGCCGAACTCGTCGCCCCCGAGCCGGGCGACGGTGTCGCCCGGGCGGAGGCAGTCGGCGAGCCGCTCCCCGACGGCGACGAGCAGGTGGTCGCCCACGATGTGGCCGAGCGTGTCGTTGATCACCTTGAAGCGATCGAGATCGAGGAACAGGACGGCGTAGACCTGCTCCGCGTGCCGCCGCCCGCTCTCGAGCACGTGCTGGAGCCGGTCGAGGAACAGCGCCCGGTTCGGGAGCCCGGTGAGCGCGTCGTGGAAGGCGTCGTAGAGCAGGCGGGACTCGGCCCGCTTCCGCTCCTCGATCTCGCTCTGGAGCGCGGCGTACCCGTCGCGCAGCGCCGCGCTCATCGCGTTGAAGTGCCCGGCCAGCTCGCCGAGCTCGGTGCGGTCCTTCAGGTCGAGCGAGAAGCCGAGATCTCCCGCGGCGAGCGCGCGCGTCGCGCGCACGAGCGCGTCGACCGGGCGCGTGATCGACCTCGAGAGGTAGACCGCGATCACGATCGCCGCGACGAACGTCAGGACGAGCGTGATGGTCAGGATCGCGCGCGCGTGGTCGAAGCGGCGCATCGCGGCGAGCGAGCGGGCCTCGGCGCTGTTCGACGCCTGCATCGCCATGTCCTCGGTGGTCCGCAGGAGCTCGGCCGCGATCGACGCCGCGTCCCGCCGCCGGGCGCCGGCTCGCTCCGCGTCCGCGGAGGCGGTCAGGTAGAACTTCACCGCGGCCTGGTACTCCGCGACGAGGCTCCGGACGCCCTCGAGCCGCAGCGCCGTCTCCGGGCCGTGGTGACACCCGCCGCAGGCGGTCGCCGAGCGCTCGAGCTCGCCGACGTCCTCGGAGATCTCCTCCGCCTGCTCCCGCTTCGGGGTGTCCACCGCCAGGAGGCTCGACTGGGCCTCCTCGATCGCGACGATGAGGTGGCGGCGCAGCTGCTCCACGCGGTGGAGCTCGGCGAGGTGACGGAGCTCCGCCGTCGTCGACTTGATGAAGACGACGGCCATCACCGCCCCGGTCGCCGCGCAGGCGAACACCAGCAGCATGGCGATGAGGACCTTCCGCTTCATCGGCTTTCGTCGCGCTCCGCCCCGTAATACGGCTGCCCGTGCTCCTCGAGCCGAGCCGGCGTCGCGAGCGCGGGCGTTCGGGCCGCGGTGGTCTCGACGAGCTGCTCCCCGGGCTGCGGGCGACCTCGGAACCGTCGCCGTCGCGCAGCGTGCTCGGGGGCGAGCATAACATCGGCGCGCTCGCGGCCCGCCGGCGCGCGGCGCGCGCGCGCGTCCCAGGAGCACGCTACAGCGCGCCCCGCTCACCTGCGCGCACAGCGTCGCTAGAACGTGTAGCGGACTGTCGGATAGATCGCGAAGCCGAGCGCGCCGGCCTTCGTCGCGTAGACCACGTCGGTGGCCGCGCCGATCGAGAAGTGCCGGAGCTTCGTGAAGTACTCCACGCCCGGCCCGCCCGCGAGGACCACGTCCGTCGTGCCGAACAGGCCGCTCGGATAGGTCTTCGCGTACCCGCCGCGCCCGTGGACGTAGACGAACGTGCGCGGCCAGTCGTTGCGATCTCGCCAGCTGCGGAGCGCGACCCTCACGTCCGCGCCCGCCGAGATCAGGCTGAACGCGCCGTAGTTCGCGCCGGCCCGCTCGTTGCCGCCCTGCGCGACGAGCGCGACCGACAGCCGCGACCCGACGTCCATCCCGACGGTCGCGCCGACGAGCATGCCGCCGGAGCGGCCGCCCGACTCGCCCGCGAGCTGGTACTTGACCCGGTCGGCGGTCGGCGTGTCGAGGAGGCTGAGGTAGCCCGCCTCGAACCCGATGAAGAAGCCGCGCTCGACGTCGCGGAACTTGGCGACGCGCGGATCCTCCTGCAGGCGCGGAGCGGCGTCCTGCGCGGAGGCGAGGACGGGGAGGAGCAGCGCGAGCGCGACGAGATTCCTCACGGGCACCTCCCTCACTGCGCCCCCGCGCCGGACGAGCGCAGGATCCACGGGTACGTGATCACCGCGATCCCGCCGCCCTTCGGCTTGGGGAACGCCCAGCTCGTGATGCGCGACATCATGCAGTCGTGGACCTTGCCGTCCTCGAGGGTCGTCCCGGTGTGGTCGACCTGCGGGCTGCTCGCGGAGCCGTCCCCGTTGATCACCCACTTGATCGCGACCTTGCCCTGGAGGCGCGGGTTCACCGCGAGCTGCTGCTCGTAGCAGTAGCGGATCTGGGCGGCGTGATCCTGGATGACCTTGCGGATGAGCTCGCGGTCGACGGAGCCCATCACCACCGCGGTGCCGGTGGAGACGTTCACGTCCCGATCGCCCTTCTTGCCGAGCCCGCCGACGCCGGTGCCGTAGCTCCCGAGGCCGCCGCCGCGCCCCTTCGTGCCGACCGCCCCGATGCCGATGGTCTCGCCGCCCCCGCCGCCGCCCGAGCCGGAGCCGCGGAGGCCGAGGCCGCCGAGGCCGTAGCTGTCGCCCACGACCGGGCCGAACATGTTGCCGACCGCGCCGCGGAGATCGCCGCCGAGACCGCCGGCGCCGAACACCGTCGAGAGGCCGCCGCCGCCGCGCCCGAGCGCGGCGAGCAGGCCCGTGCGCTTCACGATGTCCTTCGCGTTCGGGTCGATCGCCTTCGGCGCGGAGCGGGCGTTGGTCTTCGGGGCGTCCTTCTTCCCCATCTGCCCCTCCTCGCCCTTGTGCTTCTCCGCCGCCTCGCCCGACTCCTCCTTCTTCTCGAGGGACTCGCCCTTCGCGCCCGCCGGCTTCGGCTGGACCTCGGGCGGCTTGATGATGAACTTCGCCATCCGCGAAGGGTTCTTGAACAGGTCGTCGGCGAGGACGTCGGTGTCGTACGGGAAGTTGTTCGCGGCGACGATGAAGCCCGCCTGCAGGAAGAACAGCACCAGGAACAGGTTCAGGACCTGGTAGTTGATCTTCTCCCAGAACGGGGCGGCCTTGATCGGCTGCGGCTTCCTGGGACGCGCCTCGATCGCGAGCTGGCCGCCGACGTCGGCGCGGACCGCCCCGGCCTTCGGGACGGCGATCGAGTAGGCGCCCTGGAGCGTCTCGTCCGACGACGCCTTGCGCGACTTGACGAGCTCGCCGAAGGCCGTGCGGACGCCCTTCTCCTCGACGACGCCGGTCATCCCCCGCGCGAACGTGAACCGGTACTCCCCCGACGCGTAGCGCAGGACCGGGAACTCCGGGACGGGGAGGAGCCCCTCGAGGCGCATCGCGCAGTTCGTGGTCTCTCCGACGAGCACCGGCTTCGCGGGCTTCACCCACGTCGCGGCGTCGAGGAGGGTGTCGCCCCACAGCAGCCGCAGCTCGACGCCGAGGTCCGCCTCCGCGGAGAGGTCCTCGACGTCGCGGGACGCGGGCCGGAGCTTCGTCGCGCGCGCGGTCCGCGGGACCGCCCGGAGGGCGGTCGCGCCGGCGGGCGGGACGTCCGCGGCGGGCGCGGGCGCGGGGGCGAGCGGCGCCGCCACGGGCGCGGCCTGCGCGGGAGCCGCGGCGGCCGGGGCCGGCGCGGGTTCCACGGCCGCCGCAGGCGCGGCGGCCGGCGCAGCCACGGTCGCGGAGTGCGCGGCGGAGCCGTTCGACTTCCGCGGCGCGGCCGGCGGCGCGGCGACGACCGGGGGCGCCACCGCGACGTTCTGCGCCTGGTTCAAGGCCGGCGCGGGCGCGGCGACGTCGGCGCCCTCGAGCACGATGCGCAGCCCGCCGAGCGTGACCTGGTCGCCCGGCTTGAGGACGGCGCGAGAGACCTTCTTGCCGTTGATGAAGGTCCCCTCCGCGCTCCCCATGTCGATGATCGAGATCGCTCCGTCGGGCGCGACCTCGATGACCGAGTGGATGCGCGAGATCTTCTCGTCGTCGAGGCAGAGGTGGGCCGAGGCGAGCCGCCCGATCTTGATGATCTCACGGCTGAACTGCTCGGTCCGGACGAGCTCGTTCCCGCGGAAGACCTTGAGGATGATGGGCGTGGGCATGGTCGGGCGCTCGGCCCCTCGCTAGAGGTCGCCAGAGGACTGCATCACCTTGTCGCGCCAGTCCTCGCGGATGCGGATCAGGTTCGAGTGGTCGACCTTCTGGCGCGCCTCGACGTACTCCCCGTCGGGACGCTTCAGGTCTCCCTCGATGGTGTCATCCTCGAAGTTGATGACGGTCTTCTTCTCGTACTCCACCCGCGGCGGCGGCGCGCCCTTGTCCTGCGCGACCGCCAGGAGCGGGGCCAAGACCGTGAACGTGAAGAAGAGCTTGCGCATCGTAGGTTCCTCGGACGTCGAGCTTACCACCCCTGTCGAGCCGTCATGAAGTCGCCGCCGTTCACCGGGGAGGGTTGGGCGCGGCCGGCGCAGGCGCGCTCCCCCCGGGGGGCGCGTGACCGCTCTCGTTCGGGGTCGCCTTCGCAGGCCCCCCCGCGGCGGGCTGCGGCTCCTTCGCCGCCTTGGCCGCCTTCGCGGCGGCCTGCTGCGCCGCCTCCGCCTGCATCTGCTTCGCGGCCTCGGCCGCCTTCCGGTTCTCCTCGAGCTGCGCCTCGCAGTCGCGCTGCAGCTTGACGACCTGCGAGCCCGCCGGGAGCACCGGTCCGGCGCGCTCGGTGTAGATCTTCAGCTCCACGAGCGCGGGCGCGCACTCCGCCTTCACGCGCGCGAGGAGCACGCCGCGGGCGAGGTGCACCTCCGCGAGCCGATCCCCGCTCGCCTTCTCCGCGCGAGCGTACGCCGCGAGCGCCTCGTCCGGCTTGCCCGTGTACCGGAGCGCGAGACCGTGCGCGAGCTGCACCGGTCCGTTCGCCGGCTCGACCGCGAGGATCGCCGCCGCGTGCTCGGCGACGCTCCCCCACGCCTGCTTCTTGAGGGCGATCTCGAGGAGGCCGTGGCGGGCCGGCAGGAAGGGCTCGCGCAGCGCGAGCGCCTTGCGGAACTGGGCCTGCGCACCGGCGTCGTCTCCCTGGCGGGCGAGCACCTGGCCGACGACCCAGGGCAGCTCCGGCTCCTGCGGGTCGAGCTTCTGCGCGCGCAGCGCGACGAGCTTCGCGAGATCGAGCTCGTTCCGCTGGAGCGCGACGCGGGCGAGCACCCGGTACGCGCCGACGGTCCGGGGCTCGCGCACGAGCGCCTCGCGGGCGAGCCGCCACGCGTCGTCGAGCTGGCCGACGGCGCGGTAGAGCGACGCGAGCCGCGCGCGCGCGACCGCGTCGTCCGGGAAGTCGCGGATGCACTGCGCGTAGACGGCGGCGGCCGAGGTGACGTCGCCCTGCTTCTCGAGGAGCACGCCGAGGTTCACCGCCGCCTGGCGCAGCGTCGGCTTGAGCTCCCGGGCGCGCTCGTACTCGACCCGGGCCTCGCCGAGCTTGCCCTGCGCCTCGAGCGCGACGCCGAGGTTGTGGCGGGCCTCGGCGAGCTCGCTGGCGTCGAGCACCGCCCTCCACTTCCGCTCGAGGTACGACCAGTCCGGCGGGGCCTTCTGCTTCTTCTGCTCCTCCTCCGCCCGGACCGCCTCCTCGAACAGCCGCTGCGCGCGGGCGGGGATCGCCGGCGCGGACGCGCCCGGCGCGCTCGCAGCCTCCGGTGCGCGGGCCGCCGCGGCGCCGTTGCGCGCCGGGCTCGCGGCCGAACCCGCCTTCGCGGCGGGCGCCGCCTGGGAGGCGGCCTCCGCGCGCTCCGGCGTCCGGGCGGGCGCCCCGGCGCAGCCGAGCGCGGCGGCGAGGAGCGCGATCGTCGTCGTCGTCCGCGCCGTCATGGCAGGAGGTCCTCGTCGTCGTCGGTCGAGCTGCCCTTCTTCTTCCGCTTCTGCTTCGTGGGGACGGGCTCGTCCCGGATGACCCTGCGCTGCGGATCGAGGGTCGCGGGCTCGCCCCCGGTCCCGGCTCCTCGTGGCCTCCGGTCGTCCGGACCCGGAGCGGCGGCAGCGTCGGATTGGCCCGGCGCGCGCCCGCCGCCCGGACCGGGACGCCCTCGACCTCCGCGAGGAGTCCGTACCCGCGGGGCGGATCGGCCGGCGCGGACGCGGCGATGGCGGGGAGGACCTCGGGGGACGGGCCGTACTCCTCGGGCTTGTGCTTCACCAGGATCGCGGTCGCCTGCCTGGCGCAGTCGTTCACGACGCCGTAGTCGCGCGCCGCGTTCACGGCGAGGGCGAGGCCGTCGATCGCCTTCGCCTCGAGCGGCTCCGCCTGCTGGGAGAGGAGCGACTTGTACTCCTCGACGAGCGCGCGGTCGCCGCGGATCTCCTTCGGGATCGGCGCGGCGTAGAGGGTCTGCGCGAAGCGCTTGTACGCGAGGCCGATCTTGTAGAGGGCGCACACGGCGGGCTCCGCCTGCTTGAGCCGCACCACCTGCCCGTACGAGTCCTCGAGCTTCTTCAGCTTCTTCGCCTTCACCTCGAGCTGGGCCTTGAGGTACTTGGGCGCCACGTTGAGCGAGATCCGGTCGTACTCGGCGAACGCCGGATCGAGCTCCTCGTAAAGGGCCCGCGCGACGAGCGCGAGCCCGCGCTCCTTCACCTTGTCCTTGTTGCGGCGCCAGTACTCGAGCCCCTGCGCGTGGGCGCGGCGCGCGGCCGGCCCGTTCCCGGCCTTCTCGAAGAGCTGGGCGAGCTGCTGCTGGAGCCCCAGCCACTCGTCGGGGTCCTTCGCGTGGCGGCGCTGGTACTCCTCGAGCTCCTGGAGCTGCTTCGCGGTCTGGCCCTGCTTCGCGTGGAGGTCCGCGAGCGAGAGCAGCATGCGCGGCGCGTCGGGGCCGTTCGGGAGCGCCTCGAGGTACGCGCGGGTCGCGGCCTCCGCCTTGGCCCACTGCCGCAGGCCGGCGCGGAACACGGCCGCGTTGACGATCCCGTCCGTGGCCTTGTGCTCGTCGTACGCGCCGGCGGGCGCCGGGGCCTCGGCGGCGGGCTTCGCCTCCTTGCCCTTGCCCTTGCCCCTCCCCTTCCCCTTCACGGTCGCCTTCGCGACGTGCTTGGGGTGCTGCGAGGCGCGCCACGCGGCGAAGTAGCGCTCGTAGAGCTCGGCGGCCTTCTCGAACTCCGCGATCGCCTCGTACGCCTCGGCGTTGTCGTAGAGCGCGGCCGGGGCGAGCTCGTGGGTCGGGTAGTTCTTGAGGACGAGGTTCCGGACCTCGACCGCCTTGTCGATGCGGCGGGCCTTCACGTAGTCCACCGAGGCGTTGAAGAGCGCGGTCGGAGCGAGCCGCGACTGCGGCCAGTCGCGGACGAACGCGAGGTACTCCTCCGCGGCCCCCTCGTGGTCCTTCGCGCGCTCCTTCTCCTCGATGATCTTGAACGCGCTCTCCTCGACGATCTTCGCGAGGTCCGCCTTGAGCGCCGGGTGCGCCTCGAGGAGCTTGGCGTTCGCGTAGAACCGCTTGGCCCAGCCGTTCACGTTGCGCCAGTCGCCGAGCAGGTTGTACGCGTCGAGGACGAGGTTCGTGGAGTAGCCGGCGAGCTCGTGCGTCGGGTGGTCGAGCGCGATGCGCGTGAAGAGGTCGGTCGCCTCGGCGAACGCGTTGTGCTGGTAGTGCAGCCGCGCGGCCTTGTAGGCGATCTCCACCCACTTGTCGCCCTTCGGCTGCCACTTGAGGTACCGCACGCACGCGTCGAGCAGCCGCTGCCGCTGCGGCGCGATCGCCGGCCGCTTCTTCGGATCGCCGCCCGCGGCGGGTGGCTTCTTCTCGTCGTCGAGCTTCTTCGCGACGATGTCCCAGGCGAAGACCGCGTTCTCGAGCGCGTCCTTGAAGAACTTGCCGGCCTTCGGCGCGGGGTCGCCCGGCCTCGGCTTCGCCTCGAGCGCCGCGATGTCGCGGAGCGCCACCCGCTCGTACTCCTCGCCGGCCCCCACGAAGTCGGCGAGCGCGTACCGCAGCTCCGCGTGGAAGAACCGCATCTCGTAGGCGGTCGGCTCGTTCGGGAAGACCTCGAGGTAGTCGCGGTACACCGCGGCCGCGAAGCCCGCGACCGGATCGTCCCGCGTCTTCTTCCACTCGTTGTGGTACTGGACCGCCAGCACGCGGAGCGTCTGCTCGGCGTCGCGCCGCGCGTCCTCGATCGCCTTGCGAGCCTTCGGCTCCTGCGCGCCCGGGGCGGCCTCGATCTCGTGCAGCATCTTCACGAAGACGTGGGCCTGCTGGACGGCCGCGTCCTTGCGCCCCATCCGTCCGGCGCACGTCACGATCCGCGACTGGAAGAAGGCGGACTCGGGGTTCGTCGGCCGCTCCTGGATGAGCCGGCGGTAGACCACGATCGCGTCGCGGTCCTTCCCCTCCTCGTAGAAGATGCCGGCGAGCGACCGCAGCATCTCCATCCAGCCCGCCTCGCCGCCGACCCGCTTGAACTCGTCGGCGGCCCCCTCCGCGGAGCCGACGTGGCTGTAGGTGCGGACGTAGTCCTTGCGCGCCTCCTTCACGAGGGCGAGCTTGCGGTCCGCGGGGACCGTTCGCGGTCGGCAGCTCGCCGAAGAAGACCACCGCCCGGAACATGTCGAGCGCCTCGTTCCAGGCCGCGAGGTTGTAGTGGACCCACCCCTGCTTGTAGAGCGCGTACCCGTAGACCGTCGACTCCTGGTACTCGGCCGCCTTCTGGTACGCGCCGAGCGCCCGCTTGAGGTTCTTCGCCCGGGCGTCGCCGGTCGACTTCTCGAACCAGTACTCGCCGACCGCCATCCACGCGTCGGGGACGAAGCGCGACTTCGGGAAGCGCTCGATGAGCGCGCCGTACGCCTTGATCGCGTCCGGGTCGTTCCGGTTCCGCTTCGAGAGGTTCTCCGCGAGGAAGTAGAGGACCTCGTCGAGGCGCGGGTACTTCGGGTACCGCTTGATGATCGCCCCGTAGAGCGCCACCGCCTGGTCCCGGTGCCGCCGCTGCTGCGGCCTCGAGGTCCTTCTTCTCCGCCATCAGGCGATCGATCTCGCGGGGATCGCCCTTCGTCCCGAGCGCGATGAGCCGGTCGTCACGCCGGTTCGCCTCGAAGAAGAAGTACTGCGACTCCTCCCACAGGAGCTCGGCGAGGCGGAAGTACCACTGCGGCGTGTCCTGGTTCGAGCCGCCGCCGAGCTCGATGAGCCGGCGCAGCGACGCGATCTCCTCGCGGCGCTTGTCCGAGACCTGGACCTCGACCGCCTTGCGGAACGCCTCGAACCCGAGGGCGGGACCGCCCGGCTCCTTCCTCGCGGGCTTCTTCGCGTCGAGGGTGCCGCCGAGCGCGGCGTCCGGCGCGACCGACCGCTTCTCGCCGAGATCGGCCTCCCGGGCCGCCCCGCGATCGGCCCGGGTCGTCGTGGTCGCGACGAGCGCCAGGGCGACGGCGCCGGCGGCGAGTCTGCGGAGCATCGCGGCGTCTCCTCTCGTGCCCAGGCTACTTGGCGACCGCGGTGCGCGACCGGGGTGCCGGGAGACGATCCTTGCAGCCCTTGGTGAGCGTGTACGAGAACGTCCCCAGCTCGTCGCGCCAGAACTCGCCCTCGTACGGCCAGTAGAGGTGCTCGTCCGAGACGGCGTAGGAGTACTTGAGGTCGCGCACCACGTCGACCTGGCTGCCCTTCGCGAGCGATCCCTCGAGCGCCTCGCGCTCCTTGCGCGAGACCTCGATCTGGATCCGGAGGGCCTGCGCGAGGAGCTGCCGCAGCTGGTCGCGCTCGTACTCGAGCTTCGCGCGCATCCGCTGCCCCGCCTCCGCGACCAGGCCGACGCGCTCGGCGGCGAGCCGGTCGTGCAGCTCCTTCGCGATCGCGGCCTGGCGGAACTCCGGACGGCGGGCGCCGAGGCCGACGTCCATCTCCGTCTCGGTCGCGCCGATGGAGGCGACGAGCTGCGCCACCGCCTGGTCGGTCTCGGCGAGCTTCAGGATCCGGCGCGCGACCCCGCCGGCGGCGGCTCCGCCGCGGACGAGCTCGTAGTAAGCGTCCGGCGTGCGTGGCGCGGCGGTGAGGAGCGTCAGCTCGGAGTAGACGGGGTCGTACATCGTGGAGAACTGCTCGAGCACGCGCCGCGCCTCGGGGTACCGGCAGTTCTCGTAGTAGACGATCGCCTTCAGGACGTAGGACTCGGGGAAGTACTCGTCGCGGAAGTACGGCGACTGGAGCGTCAGGAGGTTCCCGAGCGTCTTCTCGTAGTCGCCGATCCGGTAGTGCGCGTACGACGCCTCCCAGAGGCCCTGCAGCCAGCGGTGTCCGCCCCACGGCATCTTGCCGTAGTAGAAGAGCGCGTAGCGGTTCTGCCGGTTCTGGTAGTGGATGCGCGCGAGCTGCAGGAAGGCGAGCTCGCGGAGCTCGGGGTCCGCCCCCGGGTACTTCTTCGGGTTCGTCAGCCGGACGACGTCCTTGAGCGCCTCGGTCGCGAGCGCGTCGTTCCCCTCCGCGTACGCGACGAGGGCGTCCACGAACTTCGCGCGCCCGTAGACGTCGCCCCCCTCGACGCGAGGCGAGTCCTTCACCTGCTCGAGCTTCGGGGGCGGGACCGGGGCGGCCGCCGCGACCTGCTCCTTCACCTTCGCCGCGAGCCGCCGGGCGTCGCCCCACGCCGCCTTCGCCTCGCCGGTCCGGCCGGCGTCGGCGAGCGCGCGGCCGCGCTCGAACTCGTACTTCGCCAGGAAGAAGTTGACCCGGTCCTCGTACGCGGGCGGCACGCCCTGCGCGGCGTGGCGCGCGACGCGGGCGAGGATCGGCTGCTCGTTGGGGAGGCGCCGGCCGATCCAGAACACCCACTCCAGGGCGCTCTGGAAGAACCGCGTCCCCGCCGGCCCCTTCTCGAGGACGTCGTCGAAGGCCGCGAGCGCGGAGAAGGACAGCCCGAGCCGCGCGAGCGCCTTCGCGCGCTGGAACCGCGCCTCGTCGTGGGCGGAGGCGAGCTTCGGGTCGCGCAGGATCTGGTCGAACGCGAGCGCCGCGCTCTCGGTCGCCTTGCCGTCGAGGAGCTTCTTCGCGGCCTCGAGCCGCTGCTTCGCCTCGCCGGTCGCCTTGTCGTCGTGCGGCGTGAGCGCGAGGCCGGGCTGCGACGCCTTCTCGCGGCGGGGGGCGCGCGCGGGCGGCACGGGGGCGGCCGGCGCGGCGGGCGCGGGCGCCGGCGTGGCGCGGTCCGCTGCGCGATCCGGGGCGGGGGCGGGGGCGGGGACGACGGGAGCGGGGGCAGGGGCAGGCGCCGGAGCGGGCGCAGCCTCCTCGGCGCGGCCCCGGGGCTTCGCGGGCGCCGGCTTCTTCACCTTCTTCGCCTTCGGATCGGTCTTCTTCTTCTTGGCGTCCTGCTTGGAGGGCGCGGGCGGCGCGCCGAGGTCGATCCCGAGCTGGGCGCGCGCCGGGGGGGCGGCGAGGAGCGCGGCGAGGACCACGATGAGGATCGCGCGGGTCATGGGCTCACCGGATGGGGCGATTGCGGCCCGGGAGGAAGAGCGAGATCCCGATCTCTGCGAAGAGCTGGTTCTGGAGGTCGTTCCCGATGCCGCCGTTCGGCACCTTGACCGAGTAGATGTAGTCCTTCACCTCGAGGCGAGCGGCGATCGACTCGGTGAGGAAGAAGCGCAGCCCGAGCCCGACGTGCCCGCCGATCGTCGAGACCACCCCCGGCGCGCGGACCTGCGCGACGCTCTTCGCGAGCACCTCGTCGTGCGCGATGAGGTCCGGGCCGGCGAGGATCGACAGATCGAAGTGGGCCACCTGCTCGGAGAGGACGTTCAGCTTCCCGTACACCGGCGACCACGCGCCCTCCGCGCCGACGAGCCAGCGGATCCGCCCGGGCACCTGCCGGAGCATGATCCCGTCCGCGTCGGTGCAGCCGCGCGTCGCGGAGCAGACGACGGCGGAGTTGCTCTTGACCGCCGCGCCGCTCGCGGCGTGGAGCCCGGCGGAGAGGTGCTCCGTGAAGTGGTAGCCGACCTTCACGCCCCCGAAGTACTTCGTGTAGAACGCGTCGTTGAGCGAGAGGTTCCCCGTCGCGGAGACCTCGAAGCGCCCGGCCTTCCGGTAGAGCTGGCCGGAGACCGGCGGGATCTTGCCCGCGAACGCGTCGCTCTTCGACTGCGCGGCGCCGGCGGAGGGCACCGCCGCGAGGGCGAGCGCGGCGAGCACCGCGGCGAGGGTCGTTCGGCGCGAGATTCATGGGTAGACGTAGTCGAACGTCCGCGGGAAGAAGAACGACACCCCGAAGTTCGCGACGAAGACCTTCTGGATCGTGGAGGGGAGCGAGGCGATCGGACGATCGGGGTACAGCGTCGCCATCATCCCGAGCTCGAACGCCATCCACTCCTTCGGGTAGAAGCGCACGCCGCCGCCGACGTCCGTGGCGATGTGCGCCGGCTCGTTGCGGGGCGGCTCGGTCGTGGCGGTCCAGACGAGCCCGAAGCCGGCCGCGAGGAACAGGTCGAAGTGGACGATGTGCTTCTGCAGGACGGACACCTTCCCGTAGACCGGCGACCAGATGCCGTCGAGCATCAGCTGGTCGTAGATCTGCGAGGAGAGGAGCTGCCCGCCGAACGCGATCTTCCCCTCGCGCGCGTTGTCGGTGCGGATGGGGGCGGGCTGCCAGCTCCGCGGGTTCGAGAACTCGGGTTTACGGTAGGTGACGCCGCGGACCGCGAGCGCGAAGCTGTCGTGGAAGTTGTACGCGAGCCGCAGCCCCGCCCCGAACTTCTGGTAGAACGCGTCGTTGACGGTGAGTGCGAACACCGGCGCGACCTCGAACCGGCCACGCTTCATGAACCCCTTGCGCTGCACCGCCTTCACCTTGTCCCCGAGCGCGACGTCCTTCTCGGAGAAGGGCGCGGCGAGCGTCGCGTCCGCGGCCTTGGCGGGGGCCGCCTTCGGCGCCGGCTCCGCGGGCTTCGAGAGATCGATGGGCGGGAGCTCGGTCGCGTCGCCCGCGTCCTTCGGGGGCTTCGCGGGCCGCGAGAGGTCGAGTCCAGGCGCCTCCTGCGCGAGCGCAGGGAGCGCTGCGAAAAGCCATCCGATGGCGAGGAGGGATCTCATGGGTGGTCGGGCGGACGTGAGGCATCCTAGCCAATGAGCGGAAGACGGGCAACGCGGGACATGCGCGGAAAAGGCGCGTTCATCCGAGCGTGTAGGTCGCGCACGCAGATCCCGGACGTTGCTTGTCCCGCTGACGCACGCGTGCTAACGATTCCGGGACCGCATGCGCCGCCCTGTCCCGAAGATGGTGCTCGTCGCCTCGACGCTCGCGGCCATGGTCGCGCTCGGCGGCTGCCAGGAGCCCGACGTCGGGCAGGCGTGCAACATCACCTGGGGCACGAGCGAGACCGCGCCGCCGCCGCCGAACCCCGTCGAGCTGTACCAGAGCGGCGGGGCCGACTACTTCGAGAGCGGCAACCCGGAGTGCGAGAACCTCGTCTGCATCGTCTCGCCCGCCGCTCCCGGGACGCGCTACGCGTCCGGCGGGTACTGCTCGAAGCCGTGCGTCTCGAACCAGGACTGCTTCGAGTCCAAGACGGGGCTCGTCTGCCGGCAGATGCTGCTCGATCCGCTCTTCCTCGCCCAGCTCGATCGCTTCGACCCCGAGCTGAAGGCGAAGTACCTCGGCGACGTGCAGTTCTCGAGCTACTGCGGCGTCTCGCGGTGACCGTGCGCGCGCTGACGATGCGCGCGCTCGCGACGTCGGCGGTGCTCGCCGTCCAGTGCGCTTCCCGCTCTCCCGACCCCGCGCGCGCGGCGCGCGTCGTCGTCGAGACCCGCGCGGGCGCGCGCCACGTGGTCGCGGTCGAGCTGGCGCGGACCGACGCGGAGCGCGCGCGCGGGCTCATGAACCGTCGCGAGCTCGCGCCCGACGCCGGGATGCTCTTCCTCTTCGACGAGACCTCGGAGCACGCGTTCTGGATGAAGAACACCCTCATCCCGCTCGACATGATCTTCGCGTCGGACGACGGCGCCATCGTGGGCATCGTCGCGCGCGCGGTCCCGGGCGACCTGACCCCGCGCTCTCCGGGACGCCCGAGCCGCTACGTGCTCGAGGTGGCCGGCGGGTGGGCGGAGGCCCACGGCGTCCGCGAGGGCGACCGCATGCGCTTCGAGAACGTCGGGCGCTTCTAGAGGACGCTTCACGACGGTCGTCCGCTCGGCGCCCCGCGCTCACTTCCGGAGCAGCTTGGTCGCGACGAGCGGGCCCAGGCTCTCGGCCATGAGCCCCTCGACGACGCCCTCGAACGTGGTCCGGTCGCGCGTGTTCGTCCACACGAACCGGATCCCCATCCCGGGCTCGTCGCCGGTCGCGGTCGCGTGGACGACCTCGCCGTTCAGCTCGAACGGCTTCGCCCGTCCGGGGACGGTCAGGCGGAACAGGAAGCGCGTCCCGACCGGGAGCGTCTTCTTCGTCCTGATGAAGGTGCCGCCCTTCGAGATGTTCTTCGTGTAGTCGGCGAAGAAGCTGTTGAGCTTCTTGTAGTCGACCTTCAGCTCGATGGGCGCGCGCCCGTGCTCCCGGTGTTCCGGCATCGTCCCGCATGTTATCCCGGTGCGGTCGCGGGGCGAAGTCCGGGCCCGCGAGATATCGAGGCCATGTCGTCGCAGCCGCTCGAGATCGCGCTCGCGCTCGCCCGGCGCCCCGCCGTGCGGGCGGGAGCGGCGCTGCTGTTCGTGCTCGGCGCGGCGTCCGGCTCCCTCCCGCTCCTCGACGCGCCGGGGTACGAGCTCGGAGAGGCGGCCGCGCTGCTCGCGGCGGTGCTCGCGCCGTTCGTCGGCGTCGCCGCGGCGCGGCTCGAGCTCGGGGCCCGGCGCGGCGCCGCCTCCCCGCTCGCCGCGTGGGCCGGCGCGACCCTGGTGCTCGCCGCGCTCGTCGGCGCCGCGATCGCCGGCGCGCTCCTGCGGGCCGCGCTCGGGCCGTGCGCCGCGCTCGGGCGCGCCACGGCCTTCGTCCCGCTCCTCGCGCTCCCGACCGTGCTGCTCGGCGCCGCCCTCGCGGTGGCGGTCGCCTTCGCCGTGGGCGGGCGCCGCGCCGCGTCCGCCGCCCTCTACGCCCTCGTCGCGGCCGCCTCGCTCGCGGTCTCCTTGCGGGCGGCCTACCGGGGCCCCGCCGCGTTCGTCTTCGATCCGCTCCTCGGCGCGTGGCCGGGGCCGATCTACGACGAGGTGCTCGTCCCCGACCTGCGTGCCCTCCTCCTGCGCGCGGCGGCCGCGGCGGAGGCCATCGCCGTCGCCTGCGCCGCGGAGGCGTTCGTGCGCGCGCGCCGCAGGGCGCCCCGGGCGGTGGCGGGCCCGGTCGCCGCCGCCCTCGCCGCCGCGCTCGCCCTCCTCGCCTGCCACGCCGGCCTCGCGGCGCTCGGGCTCTCCGGCTCGCGCGAGGCGCTCTCGCGCGCGCTCGGCGCGCGCCGCGAGGGACCGCGCTGCACGCTGCTGCTGCCCTCCGAGAAGCCGCCGGCCGCCGCGGACGCGCTCCTCGCCGAGTGCGAGTTCCAGCTCGCCGACGTCGCCCGCGCCCTCGGGATCGCGCCGCCCGCGCGCGTGACGGCCTACGTGTACCGGAGCGCGGACGAGAAGCGCCGGCTCGTCGGCGCCGCCGGGACCGAGTACGCGAAGCCCTGGCTCGCGGAGCTCCACCTCGTGGACGCCCCGCTGCCCCACCCCCTGCTCAGGCACGAGCTCGTCCACGTCGTCGGCGCGGCGATCGCGGGGGGGCCCCTGGGCGTCCCGGCCCGCGCGGGGGTGCTCGTCTCGGCCGGGCTCGTCGAGGGGCTCGCCGCCGCGCTCGAGACGCCCCGCGGGCGCTGGACGGTCCACGAGTGGTCGCGCGCCGCCAGGGACCTCGGGCTCCTCCCCGACGTCGCCGCGACCTTCGGGCCGGCGGGGTTCTACGCGCAGCCGCCCGCGCGCGCGTACACGGCGGCCGGGAGCTTCGTGGCGTTCCTGCTCGAGCGGCACGGCGCCGAGCGGGTGCGCACCGCGTACCGGACCGGGGACGTGGCCGCCGCGGTCGGCGCGCCGCTCCGGACGCTCGCGGACGAGTGGGCCCGGTACCTCGACGGCGTCGCGCCCTCGCCCGGGCTGCTCGAGGCGGCGCGCTCGCGGCTCGGGCGGAGGAGCCTGTTCGCGCGGCCCTGCGCGCGCGAGGTCGCCGCGCTCGAGGCGCGCGCGGCGTCGGCGGCCTCCTCCGGCCGGACCGCGGAGGCGTGCGCGCTCTACGAGGCGGCGGCCGCGAGGGCGGGCAGCGCGGCGAGCCTCAAGGCGGCGGGGGACGTCCGGGCCCGGGCGGGCGACCTCGGCGGCGCCGCGGAGGCGTACCGCGCCGCGGGCGTCGCGGCCGCGCCCGACGACCTGGCGCTCCGCGCGGCCCTGTCGGCCGCGGAGGGGGACCTCGCCTGGCGGCGCGACGAGGTCGCCGCGGCCGTCTCGGCCTGGGCGGCGGCGCTCCGGAGCCACCCGGACGCGCCCGAGGCGCGCCTCCTCGAGGCGAAGACCGTCGCCGCGAGCGACGCCACGCTCGGCCCCGCGGCCCGCCCGTACCTGCTCGGGGACGGCGACCCCGCGATCGCGCTCGCGCGGGTCGCGAGCGTGCCGCACCCGCTCTCGGCGTACCTCCTCGCGCGCGCGCTGCGCGCGCGCGGGGAGGCGGCGGCCGCGGTGCCGGAGCTCGAGCGCGCCGCGCGCGGCCGCCTCCCGGCGGACCTCGCGCGCGAGGCGGAGCTCCTGCTCGGCGAGGCGCGGTGCGCCGCGGGCGCGCCCGCCGCGGGCGAGGAGACGCTCCGAGGGCTCGCGGGACCCGGCGCCGCCGCCGCGGAGCGCCTCCGGGTGGAGGAGGCGCTCCGGCGCTGCGCCGCCGCGGGTCGATCGCTCTAGCGGGCGCCGCGCAGGCGGTCGATGGCCGCCCTGGGGTTCTTCACGCCGTTCCGGATGAGCCACCACGTCACCTTCACGCCCCCGATGGCGAGGACGCCGAGGTAGCCGTGCCCGAGCAGCCGCGAGGTGGCCGCGTCGATCCGGACGCGCGCCTTCAGCGCCGGATCGCGCTCGAGCACGAGCTTGAAGAACGCGATCCCGAACTCGCCGACGTCGTCGCTGGAGATGGCGGTGATGCGGGTCACCGCCGCGTCCGGGAGCGTGAGCGTGAAGTCCGGATCCGGCGCCGCGCCGGCGCGGACCTCGGGGGCGCCGCTCTCCATGGTGAAGTGGGCGGGGCCGCCGTCGAGCGCGAGGTTGACGCGCGCGCCCCTCGCGAGCGGGCGGGTCGCCTTGCGGGCCGCGGGGGCGCTCTCGAAGAACCTCTTCAGGGACTCGTAGCTCGGGCCTGACATGCGGCCGGAATGTAAGCAGGTCCGGGGGCCCCCGGCGACCCCCACGCCCCGCGTCGCTGCACGATTGACGTCCAGCGGGGCTCGGGACAGAGTCCCCCGCATGACGCTCCGCCCCGCGCTGTTCGCCCTGGTGACCCTCGCCGCAGTCGGCTGCTCGCCCCGTCGCATCCCCGGGACGGAGATCGACAGCACGGCGGACACGCGCGCGGTCCACGCCGTCGTGCAGGCGTACCGGGACGCCCTCGAGAAGCGCGACGTGGAGGCGGTGCTCGCGCTCGTCGCCCCGAATTACTACGACACCGCCGGGACCCCCGACCCCGCCGACGACCTCGACCGCGCGCGGCTCGAGGCGAGCCTCAGGCAGGACCTCTCGCGGGCGGAGAGCCTCCGGGTCGAGTTCACGCTGCGCAAGATCGACGTGTCCGGCGACGAGGCGCAGGCCGAGGTGTTCTACGACACCTTCTACCGCGTGAAGACGCCCACCACCTCGGTCCCGCGCCGGGACTCCGACGTCCACCGGATGCGGTTCAAGAAGATCGACGGAGCCTGGAAGATCGTCGCCGGGCTCTAGAGCGCGTCCCATGACGCCTGCTGCGGCGCCGGGTCACGGGATGCGCTCTGGCCTGCCGGGCGAGCACCCAGGCGTGCGCCGCGCTCCCCGCCTCCGGCCGGCGGCGTGGCCGGCGTCGGCTTAGATCCGACCGGACCTCCGCCCCCCGCCGGGTCGACAGGCGGTAGACTCCAGGCCGTGAACCGGGACAAGAAGGACCACATCGCGCTCTCCGACGCGCACAACTCGCGCGGCATCGAGCTCGCGGACCGCGGCTGGCTCGACGAGGCGATCAAGGAGTTCCGCAAGGCCATCGAGCTCGACCCGAGCTCCGCGCACGCGCACGACAACCTCGCGACCGTCTACGCCGAGAAGAAGCTCTGGAGGGACGCGCTCGACGAGTACCTCACCGCGATCCGCCTCGAGCCGGACAGCGCCACCGCGCACTACAACCTCGCCTGCTTCCTGGCGTCGCACGGCGCGGACATGGCGATCGCCGAGTACCAGGAGGCCATCCAGCAGGATCCCGAGTACCCGGACGCGCACCTGAACCTCGCGCTCACCTACGCCGATCAGGACCGGCTCGCCGAGGCGACGAAGGAGCTGCGCCGCGCCATCGAGCTCGCGCCGAAGGACCCGTTCCCCCGGCACGAGCTCGCGGCGACCCTCATGGACGAGGGGGACTACCGCGCCGCGATCGGGCAGCTGAAGGAGGTCGTGCGGCTCGAGCCGGGGAACTTCGAGGGCTGGCTCGACCTCGGGATCTGCTACGCGCAGAAGGGCTTCTACGCGGAGGCGGAGCGGGCCTACGAGAAGGCGCGGGGCGTCCAGCCGGACGACCTGCTCCTCGACTACAACGCCGCCGCCCTGTACGCGCTGTGGGGCAAGCAGCCGGAGGCGCTCGCGGCGCTGCGCAAGGCGCTCGCGACGGACCCCGCGAAGGTCCGCGGCTGGCTCCAGTCCGACCCGATGTTCAAGGGGCTCGAGGGGAGCTCCGAGTTCGAGGCGCTGGCGCACGGGTAGCGACGACCCCGGACGTTTCCCCCTTCCCGCTCCACTCTGCGTGCACTACGCTGCGCGCCCATGCCCGAGCTCGCCTTCTTCCGCCACGGCGAGGAGCTCCTCCGCGTGGCGCTCGACGATCGCACGACCATCGGCCGGGATCCCGGCTGCGACGTCTCCCTGCCCGATCCCGCGCTCTCCCGGGTCCAGGCCGTCGTGGAGCGGCGCGCCGACGCGTGGCACCTCGTCGACCGGTCGGGGCGCGGCACGCGCGTGGCCGGCGCCGACGTCCCCGAGGCCCCGCTCGCGGACGGGGCCGAGATCGCGCTCGGGACGTGGCGCGCGCTCTTCCGGACCGCCGCCGCGGGGGCCGTCGACGAGACGCGCGCGTCCGGCGCGACCCGGGCGCGGGGCGCGAGCGAGCCGCGGTCGGGGCCGGCGCCGGCGCGGCTGCGCGTGCGGTCGGGCGGCCGCGATCGCACCGTGCCCGTCACCTCCGCGGGCGTCGTCGTCGGGAAGGACCCGACCTGCGACGCCCCGATCGACGACCCGTTCGTCTCGACGCGCCACCTCCGGATCGAGCCGCGGGGCGCGGCCTGGGCGCTCGTGGACCTCGGCTCGACGAACGGGAGCTACATCGCGGGGGCCCGCGTGACGAGCGCCGAGCTGCCCTTCGGCGTCCCGGTGCAGCTCGGGGACGCGGAGATCTCGCTCGAGCCGCGGGACGCGCAGGAGCCCACGCGCGCCGAGGCCTTCGAGGGGATGACCTCGGCGGACGCCGGGATGCGGCAGGTGTTCGAGCTCGTCGAGCGGGTCGGCGCCTCGGACGCGGCGGTGACCATCCTCGGCGAGACGGGCACCGGCAAGGAGCTCGTCGCCCGGGCCCTCCACGCCCGCTCCGGGCGGCGCGACGGACCGTTCATCCCGGTCAACTGCTCGGCGATCGCCGAGTCGCTCATCGAGTCGGAGCTGTTCGGCCACGAGAAGGGCGCGTTCTCCGGCGCCGAGCGGATGCGCAAGGGCGCGTTCGAGGAGGCGGACCGCGGCACCATCTTCCTCGACGAGATCGGGGAGCTGCCGCTCGACCTCCAGCCCAAGCTGCTGCGCGTCCTCGAGCTCGGCGAGGTGAAGCGCGTCGGCGCCTCGCGCCCGATCACCGTGGACGTGCGGATCGTGGCGGCGACCCACCGGGACCTCCGCGCCCAGGTCCGCGCCGGGAAGTTCCGCGAGGACCTCTTCTACCGGCTCTGCGTGGTGCCGATCACGGTGCCCCCGCTGCGGCAGCGGAAGGGCGACGTCCGCGCGCTCGCGGACACGTTCCTCGAGCGCACCTCGCCGCGCGGGCTCGCGCTGCGCTGGTCGCCCGACGCGATGGCCCGGCTCGAGGGCTACGACTGGCCGGGCAACGTCCGGCAGCTCCGGAACGTCGTCCAGCGCGCGCTCCTCTTCAGGGGCGAGGGGCTCGTCGTCCCGCCGACGGCGGTGACGTTCGAGGACACGCGCACGACCCCGGCGGACACGGGCGACGACGACACGATGTACGTGCGCGGGCTGACGCTCGAGGAGATCGAGCGCGAGGCGATCCGGCTCTCGCTCCGGCGCAACCGCGGCAAGCGCGCCGCGGTGGTGAAGGAGCTCCAGATCGCGAAGAGCACGGTCATGAAGCGGATCGGCCAGTGGTCGCTGCAGAACGAGGGCCGGACGGCCGGCGTGGTGGCCGAGCCGGACGAGGACGAGGGGTAGCGGCAGCGGTCGAGCGAGGGACGGACGCGTCGCGCTACGTGAGCCAGTCGTGCTTGCCGCGCCGGGCCGCGCCTCGCGAGCCGTGGTCGTCGCGCGGCAGCTCGATCGCGTCGGCCCTGTCGCCGAAGCCGGACGGAGCGCGCGGCGGGGCCGGGATCCCCAGGTGACGCTCGAGCGCGCGGTCGAGATCCGCCTCCCCGACGAGCACCGGCCGGACCCGCATCCCGCTCACGAAGGCGAGCTCGTCGATCACGCCGAGGTCGGAGGGGTCCGCGAGCGCGACGACGAGCTCGGCCCGGCGTTCCTTCGAGAGCTCGAGCGGGAGGACGCGCCGGGTCTCCGCGAGCTTGCGCGGAACGAGCGAGAGCACGCCCGGGGGGATCGTCCGATCGCCGATCTCCACGAACGGGACGCCGAGCTGCCGTCCGATCGCGTCGAGCAGCGCCGGCTCGTTCAGGAAGCCGAGGTGGACGATCGCGCCGCCGAGGCGGCCTCCCCACTGTCGCTGGTGGGCGAGGGCCGACTGCAGCTGGTCGCTGTCGAGCCGACCGAGCTGGACGAGCATCTCGCCGATGCGGATCCGCGCCATCCCGTCCTCCGGCCGCCGGCGGACGCCCCTCTCGCGCGCCGCGACCGTCTCACACTATGTCGCAGGTGGACCGACCTCGACCACACATTCGCACGTTCGGTGCGGACCCCGGAAGGGGTTCCCCCGCCCTACTTCCGCTTGGGGGCGGCCTTGTGCGGCGCGGGCGCGGGCTTCTTCTCGGGGGGCGGAGGCGGAGGCGCGAGCTCCTGGAGGCGCGCCCGGGCCTTCGGGGCCGCGTCCGACTTCGGGTAGCGATCGACGAGCTGGCGGAGGACCGCGATGGCCTCCTGCGTCATGTCGAGCCGGACCATCGACTCCGCCGCGCCGAGCATCGCGGCCGGCGCCCGGTCCGAGCGCGGGAACGCCTCGGCGACCTTGCCGTAGGACAGGAGCGCCTCGCGGTAGCGCTTCTGCGCGCTCAGGAGCTCGCCCGCGCGGAACCCCGCCTCGGCGGACCTCGGGTCGGACGGCCACTTGCGCGCGTACTCCTCGTAGATCTCGCGCGCGACGCCGCGCTCGCCCTTCTCCTCCTGCTGCTGGGCGAGCGCGAACACGGCGGCCTTGTCGTCGGGCTTCGGGAGCGCGGCGATCTTCTGGCGGGCGTCGTAGGAGTCCATCGCGCCCTGGCCCTTGAGCGCGGTGAAGCGGGCGTCGGTCTCGGCCCGCAGCCCGCCGACCGCCTTGTCGACGTCGGCGAGGCGGTGCTGCGCGACCTCGAGCTCGCCCCTGATCTTCGCGAACTCCTCCTGCAGCCGCGAGAGCGTCACGCCGAGGTCCGCGCCGCTCCGCCTCCCCGCCTGGTTCAGCTCGTCGATCTTCGCCTGGACCTCGCGGATCTTCTGGTCCACCTTCTCGACGCGCTCGCGGACCGCCTGGCGCTGCTCGTCCAGCCCGCGCGCCTGCTCGACGTTCTGGACCTCGAGGCGCTGGATGCGCGCCTCCATCTGCCGGCCGCGCTCCATCGGCACGAAGCAGCCGGCGAGCGGCAGCGCGACGAGCGCCGCCGCTCCGAGACGGAGCGCGCGCTCCCTCACCGCTCCACCTGGAACTCGACCCGGCGGTTCCGGGCCCAGCACGGCTCCGTCGACTCGCTGCAGAGCGGCTTCTCCTCGCCGAAGCTGACGGTGTCGAGCTTCGCCGCGACGCCGAGGTCCGCGAGGTACTTGCGGGCCGCCTCGGACCGGCGCCCACCGAGCGCGATGTTGTACTGCGTGGTGCCGCGCTCGTCGGCGTGGCCGGCGATGGTGATCTTCTTGGCCGGCGCGCGCTTCACGCAGTCCGCGAGCTTCTGGAGCGCGCCCTGCGCCTCGGCGGCCAGGGTCGCCTGGTCGAACCCGAACCGGATGGTGAACGCGGACTCGTCGGTGCACCCGGCCGGCACGGCGCGGCTCGCCGCCTCCGCGGCCCGCCTCGCCGCCTCCGCCGGGTCCTCGCGCGGCGCGACGCAGCGCTCGCCCTCGCACTTCTGCCCCGCGGGGCAGTCCGCGTCCTTCGCGCACTGCGGCTTCGGCACGCACTTGTTCGTGCGGCAGACGAACCCCTCCTTGCAGTCGGCGTCGGCGGCGCACTCCTGGCAGCGGCCCTCGACGCACACCTTCCCGAACCCCTGCTGCTCGAGGCAGTCCTGGCTGGACTTGCACTCGCCGCTCTTGGGCTTCGAGGGGCAGCCGGTCAGCCCGGCGAGACCAGCGGCGAGGACGGCGAGGACGAGGACGCGGCGCATGTGACCTCCGAGGGGGATCCCGCGCGCGGGCGCGGCTGGGCGTCTTAAGTGGCTCCGATTCGAACAGGTGTCAAAGGTTTTCCGTTCCCGCCTCCGCGGTAACATCGGGGGATGCCCGCCACGGTCCTCGTCGTCGACGACGAGCGGAACATCCAGCTCACGCTCTCGCGCGCCCTGTCGATGGAGGGATACGCGGTCGAGCTCGCGGGAGGCGGCCGCGAGGCGCTCGAGAAGATCGCGGCGCTCCCCGTGGACGTCGTCGTCATGGACGTGCGGATGCCCGACCTCGACGGCCTCTCGGTCCTCGAGAAGGCCCGCGAGACCCGGCCCGAGCTGCCGGTCGTGATCATGTCCGGGCACGGGTCGATCGAGACGGTCCGGAGCGCGTTCCGGCTCGGCGCGTTCGACTACCTCGAGAAGCCGATCACCGAGAAGGAGAAGCTCCTCGTGGCGGTGCGCAACGCGCTCGCGATGCGGAGCCTGCGCGAGGAGAACGCGGCGCTGCGCCGCGACGCGGGGCCGTCCGAGATGGTCGGGAGCGGGCCCGCGATGCGCAAGCTCTTCGACGTGATCCGCCGCGCGGCGCCGTCGGAGGGGCGCGTCCTCGTCACGGGCGAGAACGGCACCGGGAAGGAGCTCGTCGCGCGCGCGCTGCACGACGGGTCGCGCCGGAGCGCGGGGCCGTTCGTGAAGGTGAACTGCGCGGCGGTCCCGGCCGAGCTCATCGAGAGCGAGCTGTTCGGGCACGAGCGCGGCGCGTTCACGGGCGCGGTGGCCGCGCGCCGCGGCCGCTTCGAGCAGGCCGACGGCGGCACGCTCTTCCTGGACGAGGTGGGCGACATGCCGCCCGCGATGCAGGCGAAGGTGCTGCGGGTCCTGCAGGAGGGCGAGTTCGAGCGCGTCGGAGGCCAGCAGACGCTGCGCTGCGACGTGCGGGTCGTCGCGGCCACGAACAAGGACCTCGGCGCGGAGGTGAAGGCGGGGCGCTTCCGCGAGGACCTCTTCTACCGGCTGAACGTCGTGCCGATCCACGCGCCCCCGCTGCGGGAGCGCCGCGAGGACGTCCCCGAGCTCGCGGCGCGGTTCCTGGCCGAGGCCTGCGCGCGGAACGACCGGCGCCCGATGCGGCTCGCGCGCGAGGCGCTCCTCGCGCTCCAGGCGCACGAGTGGCCCGGGAACGTCCGGGAGCTGAAGAACCTGGTCGAGCGCCTCGCGATCCTCTGCGACGGCCCGGAGATCGGGGCGGACGACGTCGCCGCCGTCCTCCCGGACGCGCGCCGACCGCGCGTGGACCGCTTCCGGGCGGGCGCCTCGTTCCACGAGCTCGTCGAGGAGGCGGAGCGAGAGATCGTCCTCGGCGCGCTCGACGCTCACGGCGACAACGTCTCGGACACCGCGCGCGCGCTCGGGCTCGAGCGAAGCCACCTCTACAAGAAGATGCGGGCGCTCGGGATCAAGCGGGGGGAGGCGGAGAAGCCGTAGGAAGCCCTGCCGGTCCTGGTCAGGTCCAGGTCGTCGATACGTGTCCCGGGGGACACACCCCCGGGAATCTCCCGCCCCCTCGCGGGTTTGTAGGTGGCACGCCGCCTGCTCCCTCGTCCCCTCGGACCGATGCCCACGCCCGAACCCAGCGCTTTGCCCGCCGGAGCGCGCGGCGCTATCGTTCGCCCCCTCGTGCGCCGGCTCCGGCCCAAGACACGCCGCGTCCTGCGCGGCCTCGCGCTCGCGGCCCTGGCCGCCGTGGTCGCGCTCGGCGCGCTCGGGTTCGCGTGGACGCGCGAGCTGCCCGCGTTCGGCGGCCTGAAGGACTACGCGCCGCTCGTCTCGACCCGCGTCTACGGCGCGGACGGCTCCGAGGTGTTCGAGTTCGCGCGCGAGCGACGCACGGTGGTCCCGCTCGAGCAGATCCCGCGGGTGCTCCGGCAGGCGGTGCTCGCGGCGGAGGACGCCCACTTCTACGAGCACGAGGGCGTGAACTACCTCGCGATCGCGCGCTGCGCGGTGAAGGGGCTCCTCTTCGGGGGCGTGAAGTGCGGCGGCTCGACCATCACCCAGCAGGTGGTGAAGACGTTCCTGCTCCAGAGCGACTGGCGCGTGAAGCGGAAGGTGAAGGAGCTCGTCCTCGCCCCGCGCCTCGAGCAGAACCTGTCCAAGGACGAGATCCTGTACCTGTACCTGAACCAGATCTACCTCGGGCACCTCAGGTACGGTGTCGAGGAGGCGAGCCGGTTCTACTTCGGGAAGGGCGTGAAGGACCTCTCCCTCGGCGAGGCGGCGACGCTCGCGGGGGTGATCCAGTCGCCGATGCGGCTCTCACCCGTGAACCACCCGGCCTCGGCGAAGCGCCGGCAGGAGTACGTGCTCCGGCGCATGCACGAGGAGCGCTGGATCACCGACCGGCAATACGAGGTGGAGCTCGCGCGGCCCATCGCGGTCCGCCCGCCCGAGCAGGATCCGCCGGGCGCGTGGTACGCCGACGCGGTCCGGAAGTACCTCGACGAGCGGTACGGCGCGGAGGTCGTCGAGACGCAGGGGCTCGAGGTCCACGTCGCGATGGAGCCCCTCCTGCAGCGCTACGCCGAGGCCGCGCTCGAGGCGGGGCTGCGCGCCGTGGACAAGCGTCAGGGCTTCCGCGGACCCCTCCTGCACCTCGACAAGCCGCAGGTGGAGGCCGCCCTCCCGCTCTGGCGCGCGCGCCTCGCGCACGCGGACCCGCGCGCCGGGCAGGTCCTCGTGTGGGACCTGGGCCGCGTGAACGCCAAGGAGATCGACCCGGACGAGGCCGAGGAGAAGGGCGTCGGCCGCATGGCCCGGCCGCGTCCGCTGCAGGCGGGCGACGTGTACGCCGGGCTCGTCGTCGAGGCCGACGACCGGCAGGCGACGGTGGACCTCGGCAACGCCACCGGAGCGCTCGGGCTCGCCGACGTCGCGTGGGCCCGCAAGTGGAACCCGGTCCAGGCGACCGCGGCGCCGAAGAAGGTCTCGCAGGTGGTCGCGCGCGGCGACGTGATCCTCGTCCGCGTGATGCCCGGCAAGATCCCGGTCGAGCGGGCCGCGCGCGAGCGCAAGCCGCTCGCCCTCTCGCTCGAGCAGACGCCCCAGGTCCAGGGCGCGCTCGTCGCGATCGACCCCGCCACGCGGGGCCTCCGCGCGCTCGTCGGGGGCTACGACTTCCAGACCTCCCAGTTCAACCGCGCCACGCAGGCGCGGCGGCAGCCCGGCTCCGCGTTCAAGCCGTTCGTCTGGGGCGCGGCGGTCGAGTCGCGCCGGTTCACCCCCGCGACGATCGTGTACGACACGCCCGACCTCTACCGGGATCCCTGGACGGGCAAGGAGTGGAAGCCGAGGAACTTCGAGAAGGACTCGTTCGACGGTCCCTTGCTCCTCGGCGCGGCGCTCGCGCACTCGAAGAACACGGTCTCGGTGAAGCTCGTGGACGCCCTCGGGCCCGACGCCGTCGCCGGCTTCGCGCGGCGGCTCGGCGTCGCGAGCGACCTCCCGCGGAACCTCACGATCGGGCTCGGGACCGGCGAGGTCACCCCGCTCGAGCTCGTGAACGGGTACGCGAGCATCGCGGCGCAGGGGTTCGCGGCGGCGCCGCTCCTCGTGCTCCGGGTGCTCGACCGCGCCGGCAAGGTGCTCGAGGAGAACCGCCCGGCGACGCCGTGGGGCGTCGCGCCGGACGGGAGCCCGGCGCCCGTCGCCGACCCGGGCGCGCCCGCGCCCGCCGCCGCGGCCGCGCCGATCGCCACGGCGCCGGCCGCCGAGATCCCGACCGACGGGAGCATGCCGTCCCCGGTGCCGGCGGCCGCCCCGCCCGCGTTCGCGCTGCCGGAGACCGGCACGCGGCCCGACGTCGCCTTCGTGCTCGCCTCGATGATGCGTCAGGTCGTCGAGAACGGCACCGGAGCGGCGGCGAAGGCGCTCGGTCGCCCCACCGCGGCCAAGACCGGCACCGCCCAGGAGCACCGCGACGCCTGGTTCGTCGGGTTCACCCCCGAGCTCGTGGCGGGCGTCTGGGTCGGGTTCGACGACCACTCGCCGCTCGGGCCGCGGGAGACCGGGGCCGGCGCCGCGCTGCCGCCGTGGCTCTCGTTCATGCAGGCCGCGCTGGGTGCGCGGCCGGCCATGGACTTCCGGGCCGTCCCCGGGGTGGAGCTCGTCCGCGTGGACGCCGCCACCGGGCGCCTCGCGCCGGAGCGGCAGGTCGACGCGCCGTTCGCGGCCTTCCTCGCCGGCACGGCGCCCGCCGCGGCGGCAGGCCCGGGCGCGGCGCCGCAGAACTTCTTCATGGACGACCACTGATCCTGTACGGATCGAGGCCCGCCGTGCGCCTCGCCTCTCTCGCCCTCGCCCTCGTCCTCGCCGGCCCCGCCCCCGCCGCCCGCCCCCGCGCCCGCGCCCGCGCTCGACGCGCTCGCTGCCGCGCTCGCGCGCGAGGTGGGGCCACCCGTCGAGGGCCGGCGCGCGCTCCTCCTCGAGGTGGACACGAGGGCGGCCGCGCTCGGGACGCCGCTCGAGACCGCCCTCGACGGCGCGCTCTCCGGGCTCGGGTACGCGGTGACCCCGGCGCGCGGACCCGGAGACGCGGAGGCACGCGCGCGCGGCGCCGGACAGGACTGGCTCCTTCGCGTCCGGGCCGGGCTCGTCCCCGGGACCCGCGAGCTCGCCGCCGTCGGCGAGCTCATCCCCGCGTGGGCGTCGTTCTTCCTGCAGCGGCGTCCGGACGCACGCGCCATCCCCCCTCGCCTCGTGCAGGCCCGCGCCGTCGCGGACGCGCAGACGCTGCTCCTCTCGCGCGAGGCCTCGCGGCCCGGAGCCCCGTTCGCGACAATCCGACCGCTCGCGCGCCTCCCCGGGCGCGTGCTCGCGCTCGCCGTGGGCGAGGCCGCCGAGCCCGGCCGCTCCGTGCTGGTCGCGGTCACCGCGGACGCGGTCCTCGTGCTCTCGCCCGAGGGCCGTGCGGTGGCGGAGCGCGGCGTGGATCGCTCGGCGCTCCGGCCGGTCCGGGATCCCGCCGCCGTCGCGGCGGTGGGCGACTTCGGGGGTGGGCGGATCGCGCTGCAGCGCGCGGGCGCGCCCGCGGGAGAGGTGCTCGCGCTGAAGGGCGACCGCCTCGAGCCCGCGGGCACGCTCGGCGCCGCGCCGCTCTGCGCGGGCGACGCGAGCCGGCTGTTCGGCGCGTTCGAGCCGGGCAGCGGGGTGCTCCGGGATCGGCTCTCGACCCTCGTCGACCCGGAGACGCCGAGCCGCTCGCCGCGCACCCTGTACGGTGCCGCGTGCGCCCCGCGGGCGGGACGGATCGCGTACGCGACCCTCGGGACCGACCTCCGGATCCAGCTGCTCGACGCCGACCTCCGCCCGGTCGCCGCCGCGCCGCTCGAGAGCGGGTCCGGGTTCGCGCTCGCCGACCTCGACGGCGACGGGACGGCGGAGCTCGTCGCCTCGTCGGCGGAGCCCGGCGTCCCCGAGCGGATCCGGGTGCTCGCCCCCCTCTCGGAGCGGCCGCTGCTGTTCGAGTCGCCCCCGGTCGCCGGCTCCGTCCTCGCCGCCGCCGCGGGCGACCTGACCGGAGACGGCGTCGACGACGCGGTGCTCGCCGCGATCGCGCCGGACGGCTCGACCGAGCTGCTCCTCCTCACCACGGATCCGCGGGGCGCGCCGTGACCCGCGCGCTCGCCCTCGCCCTCGCCCTCGCGCTCGCGCCCGCGCTCGCCTCCGGCGGGGTGCGCCCGGCGTACGGGGGGACGATCCGCATCGGGGTCCCGCCCGCCTCCGCCCTCCCCTCCGGCGCGCCGTCCGCGGCCGACGCGCTCGTCGAGCGGGCCACGGCGGCGCCGCTCCTCGAGCTCGACGCGGCGGGCGCGCTCGTGCCGGGCGCGCTCGCGGAGGTCCCCGTCGCCGAGGCGGGCGCGCGCGCGTTCCGCCTCCGGGTCCGGCCCGGGCTGGTCGACGCCGCGGGCCGGCCGCTCGGCGCCGCGGACGTCGCCGCTCGCCTGGCCCTGCTCGCGCGCGATCCGGGCGCGCGGGACGGCTGGGCCGCGCTCCCGATCCTCGGGGCGGACGCGCTCCGCGACGGCCGCGCGCCGGTGCTCGCGGGCGTCCAGATCCTGTCCGCGACCGAGCTGCTCGTCACGCTCGCGTTCCCGCTCCCGGAGCTGCCCTGGCTCCTCGCGTCCCCCGCGCTCGCGCTCCCCGGCGCCGGCCCGTTCACGCTCGCGCCGCGCCGGACGGCCGCGGACCCGGCCGTCCTGGTCCACAACGACCGGCACCACCAGGGACGCCCGTTCGCGAGCGAGCTCCGGCTCGAGGCGGTGGACGCGCGCGCCGCGGCCCGGCGCCTCGAGCAGCGCGGCCTCGACCTGGTGCTCCGCCCCGAGCCGGCCGGGCGTCCGGGCCCGACGCTCGCGCCCCTCACCGCGACGGTGGCGGCGCTCCAGCGGACGCGGCTCGGCGGCGGCCTGGAGGCGGTGCGCGCCGCGCTCGCCGCGATCGACCGCGCGGAGCTCGCGCGCAGGTTCGTGCGCGCGCCGGCGGAGCCGCTCCGCACCCTCGTCCCGCCCGCGATCCTCCCCGGCGCTCCCGCGGAGCCGCCGCCGCCGCGGGGGCCGCCGCCGCCCGCCCGGATCGCGCTGCTCGTCGAGGCGTCCGATCCCGACCAGCGGGCGATCGCCGAGCGGATCCAGGTGAAGCTGTTCGATCGCGGGATCCGGGCCGCGCTCGAGCTCGAGGACGGGGCCCGGTTCCGGGCGCGGCTCGCCGCGGGCGACTACGACGTCGCGCTCGTGGCGGTGCGGGTGCAGGCGCTCCGGCCGGCGCTCGCGGCCGGGCAGATCGCGTTCGCGACGCGCGGCGCGGACGCGGCGCGCCGCACGATGGCGGCGCTCGCCGGGCTCGACGGCGACGCGGCGCTGACCGCGGGCGCGGCGGCGGCGCGCGAGCTCGACCTCGTGCCGCTCGTGGCGGCGGGGGTCCGCGCCTCCGCCGGGGCCGCCCTCCAGGGGCTCGAGCCGCGCGCGGACGGGAGCTTCGACCCGGCCGCGCTGTGGCTCGTGGGAGCGGGTGGGACCCCATGACCCTGCGCGCCCGCCTCGCGCTCGCGTTCGCGCTCTTCGCCGTGGTCCCGCTCGCGGCGACGCTGTGGCCGGTCTCCCGCGCGCTCTCGCGCGCGCTCGAGGCGGAGCACGCGGCGCGCCTCGACGGCGCCGCGCACGCGGTCGAGGGCGAGCTGGCCAGCCTCGCCGCGCACGCGACGGTCGCGCTCGCGGACCTCGTGGCGAGCCCGGAGGTGGAGGCCTTCGCGCGCGAGCACGGCTCCGGCGCGGGGCCCGCGGAGGAGGCGGCGCGCGCCGGCGAGTGGGGCGCCGCCCGCGGGCTGCCGGTCCTCGCCATCACGGAGCCGGACGGACGCGTCGTCTCCTCGGCCCAGCTGCCCGGACGCGCGGGCGACGTCGATCCGGAGCTCGCCGCGCTCTACGCGTCGTCGCCTCCGGGCCGCGCCGCCCCGCGCGTCCTGTCGCAGGTCGGGCCGGGGGGCGTCGAGCCGGTGCTCGCGCTCGTGGCGTGGCGTGAGCTCGCGGGCGGCGCCGCGCCCCTCCGGATCGCCGCCGGGACCACCGTCGGGCGCGAGCTGGCGACCCGCCTCGCCGCGCTCACCGGCGGCGCGGTCGCGGTCCGCGCCTCGGACGGGACGCTCCTCGCCGAGGCGCAGCCGCCTCGCGCCGCCGCGCCGGCGGGCGCGCCCGGGACCGTCTCGCGGTGGCTGGGCCGGCTCGGCGCCGCGAGCCGGGTCCTGCCGCTCGGCTCCCCGGGCGCGCCCGCCGCCGCCCGGGTCGAGGTGTCCGTCGCCTCCGAGGGGCTCGCCCGCGCGCGCGCCACCGTGCTCCTCGCGTTCGTCGCCGCGCTCGCGGCGGCGGTCGCGGCGGCGGCGGTCGCGGCCCGGCTCCTCGCCTCGCGCGTCACGAGGCCGGTCGAGGCCCTCCGCGACGCAGCCGCGCGGGTCGCGGCGGGCGAGCTCGGCGTGCGCGTCGGCGTCAGCGCCCAGGGGGAGCTCGGGGAGCTCGTCCGGGCCTTCGACGCGATGAGCGCCGACCTCGCGCAGAGCCGCGCGAGCCTCGCGCACGCCGAGCGGATCGCGGCCTGGCGCGAGGTCGCGCGGAGGCTCGCGCACGAGATCAAGAACCCGCTCACGCCGATCGCGATGGGCGTCGAGACGCTGCGGGACGCGTTCGAGCGGGGGCGCCCCGACTTCCCCGAGATCTTCGGGGAAGGGACGCGCGCCATCTCGGACGAGGTCCGCCGGCTCAAGAAGATCGTGGACGAGTTCAGCCGGTTCGCGCGGCTCCCCGCGCCCGAGCGGGCGGCGGTCCCGCCCGAGGAGCTCGTCGCCGCGGCGCTCGCGCTCTTCCCCGAGTCACCGGGCGTGACCCTCTCCCGGGAGGTCGAGCCGGGGCTGCCGCCCGTGCACGCGGATCGCGATCAGGTCCTGCAGGTCCTGCTGAACCTCGTCCGCAACGCCCTCGAGGCGATGCCGGACGGGGGCGCGCTGCGCGTCCGGGCGGCCCGCGCAGCCGGCGGCGGCGTGGCCTTCACGGTGAGCGACACCGGCCCCGGGATCGCGCCGGAGGACCTCGCGCGCGTCTTCGAGCCCTACTTCACGACGAAGCAGGGTGGCACCGGCCTCGGGCTCGCGATCGCGCAGCGGATCGCGGAGGAGCACGGGGGCGCGCTCACGGCGGAGTCGCGAGCCGGCCACGGCGCGGCGTTCACCCTGACGCTGCCGCTCGCCGGGGAGCCGCCCGGGAGCGGCGCCCTCCCTACCTCACGGGCGTCGCCCTGAGCGCGGTCTTCCCGTCCTTCACGTAGACCTGGAAGCGGACGGTCCGGCAGCCGTACTTCGACATGAGCTGCGCCTTGTTCGCGCCGAGCTTCAGGCGGAACTTCTCGTAGGTGAGCCCCGCCGACGTCTCGCCGCACGAGGCGCGCGTCCGGACGAAGTCGTCGAACACCTTCTGCCAGTCGGTCTCCTCGTCGCCCTCCCCCTCGGGGGCCGCGGCCGGCTCCGCCACGGCGGGGAGGGGCGCGGTCGCCGTCCGGGCCGGCGCGGCGCTCGGAGCGGGCGAATCGCCGGCGGCGGGAGCATCGCTCGGGGCCGGCGCCGCGGGGGTCGGGGGCTCGCCCGGGCCGACGCCTGCGTCGAACGCGGGGCGCGCCGGGCCCTGGTACCACCCGCCGGTCGCCCCCGGCGAGGCGGGCTCCGGAGCGGCGCCGCGGGCCGCCACGGCCGGGCCGGCGATCTCGGCGGCCTGGTTGAGCGCGGCGGCGATCGTCCCGAGCTTTCCGGCGAGCTGCGGAGCGCGGGCGGAGTAGTCGCCCTTCTCGATCCGGGCCGCGGCGGCGTGCAGCGCCGCTGGGACCTGGGGGGTCGGCTCGGTCGAGCGGACGAACCAGCCGATGATCAGCCCGAGGACGAGGACCACGCCGAGCCCGGCGATGGCCCGCCAGAGGAAGACGGCCGGCGGGTCGACGACGGCCAGTGCGGGGATGGAGAGGACGACGAACGCCCCGCCGAGCCCCTCGAGCGGGACCGCGCGGGCGCGCAGCGGCGCGCCGCCGGCGAGCGGCTGCGGCAGCCGCGGGCCCTTGAACGTCCACGTCGAGACGTCCACCTCGCCCGGCCGCCCCACGTCGCCCGCGCCGGCGAGCTTCGTCGCTCCCTGGAGCAGCGGGACGTCGCTCGCCTTCGCGGTGCTGACGGGCTTCACGTCCGGGACCGAGAGGGTGACGTCCACGCCGGCGGCGCTCGCGAGGTTGCGCGCCCACCGCTCGTCGAGCGGCGTGAGGACGACGACCCCGGCGCCGTCGCCGGCGGGGTGACCCGCGCCGAACCACAGCCCGCCGTTCATCCGGACGGCCGCGCGTCGCGCGACGCCGTCGACGGCTGCGCGCAGCAGGCCGGTCGCGTCGCCTTCGGGGGCGCCCGCCTCGCCCTTCGCGCCGAGCCCGGCGCGCGTCGCGGCGATCGCCGTGGTCCCGGGCGGCAGGTTGAAGCCGAAGTTCTTCTCCGCGTTCTCGAGCGCGCCGCGCGCGGTGGCGCGCAGCCTCGCCGCGTCGGGCTCCCGCGCGGCCGGCGGCACGGGCGGCGGCGACGCGGGGGCCGCCTTCTTGCCCTTGGCGGCGGCGGGGACCGGGGACGCAGCGGGCGGCGCCTCGGTCGAACGGACCGCCGCGGCGACGGCCTCGTCGGCCGCGACGAACGCGGCGGCGGCGGCCATCTCGCGGCCGAGCCCGGAGGCCGAGCCGGTGACGTGGGCGGCCGCGCTCGCGAGGCGCGCGTCGAGCGCGACGACCGCGTCGGCGCGGCGCGACGCCGCGGCGGAGTGCAGGACCCCGTAGCCGGCCGCGACCACGAGGAGCGTGAAGACCCAGAACTTGACCCGATTCATTGCGCGCTGCTTTTACCACGACCAACGCGGGACGCCGACTCCCCGGCCGCACGAGCGCCGAGCCGTCCTCCCCCCTCCGGAGGGGCGCCACACGGCGCGGCGCGCCGGCGGGGCCCCGGCCGCCCGGGGGGCAGGCAGGCGTGCGGGGACGGCGTATACCCGAGGCCCGCCCGCACGGAGCCGACCGGTCATGCCGAAAGTCCTCGCCGCCCTCCTCGCGCTCGCCGTCCTCGCCTCGCCCCGGCCCGGCGCCGCCGACGAGGGGATGTGGACGTTCGACGCGTTCCCCGCCGAGAAGGTGCAGCGCGCGTACGGCTTCGCCCCGACGCAGGCCTGGCTCGACCACGTGAGGCTCGCGTCCGCGCGGCTGGCGCTCGGCTGCTCCGGGAGCTTCGTGTCGGGGCAGGGGCTCGTCGTGACGAACCACCACTGCGCCCACGGGTGCATCGAGCAGCTCTCGGCGGCCGGGAAGGACCTCGTGAAGGACGGGTTCTTCGCGAGGCAGGCGGCGGACGAGCCGCGCTGCCCCGGGCTCGAGGTGGACCAGCTCGTCGCGATCGAGGACGTGACGGCCCGGATCCGCGGGGCGACGCGGGGGCTCGAGGGGGAGGCCTACCAGCGCGCGCTCCGCGGCGAGGTCGCGCGGGTGGAGAGCGCGTGCCAGACCTCCGCCGCGCTCCGCTGCGACGTCGTGGCGCTCTACCAGGGCGGCCTGTACCACCTGTACCGCTACCGGCGGTTCGAGGACGTGCGGCTCGTCTTCGCGCCCGAGCTCGCGATCGCCTTCTTCGGCGGCGATCCCGACAACTTCAACTTCCCGCGGTACGACCTCGACGTCGCGTTCCTCCGCGTCTACGAGGGCGGCGAGCCCGCGCACACCCGGGACTGGTTCCGCTGGTCCGCCGCGGGCGCGCAGGAGGGCGAGCTCACCTTCGTGACCGGGCACCCGGGCGGCACCGATCGCGCGCTCACGGTGGCCCAGCTGCGGTACCAGCGCGACGTCTCGCTCCCGGACCGGCTCGTGAAGCTGGCCGAGACGCGCGGGCTCCTCACCGGGTTCCAGCTCCTCGGCGAGGAGCAGCGCAGGATCTCCACGGAGCGCCTCTTCTCGATCGAGAACGCCTTCAAGGCGCTGAAGGGCGAGCTCGGCGCGCTCCAGGATCCCGGGTTCTTCGAGGCGAAGGTGGCCGCCGAGCGCGCGCTCCAGGCGGAGCTCGCGAAGGACGCGGAGCGCGGCGCGCGCGTGCGGTCGGCCTACGCGGCGATCGAGCAGGCGCAGCGGCGGCTCCGCGAGCTGCACCGGGAGCTCGCCGCGCTCGAGCACCCGGGCGGGGGCGAGCTCGTCGCGCTGGCGCGCACGCTGCTGCGCGCCGCGGAGGAGCGCCCGAAGCCGAACGACGTCCGCCTCCGGGAGTACCGGGACTCGAACCTGCCGGCCCTCGCGCAGCAGGTGCTCTCCGATGCGCCGATCCACCCGGAGCTGGAGCGGCTCCTGCTCGGCCACGCGCTCTCGAAGCTGCGCGAGGATCTCGGGCCCGATCACCCGGCGGTCCGCCGCGTGCTCGGCAAGGCGTCGCCGGACGAGGTCGCGGCGCGCGCGGTGAGCGGGACGCGGCTGCGCGATCCCGCGGTGAGGCGCCGCCTGTGGGAGGGAGGGAAGGCCGCGGTCGACGCGGCGGACGACGCGATGATCGCCCTCGCGAGGACGATGGACCCGGACGCGCGGACGGTCCGCAAGACGTACGAGGACGAGATCGAGTCGGTCGTGCGGCGGGCCCACGAGGTCATCGCGGACGCGCGGTTCGCGGTGCAGGGCCGCTCCACCTACCCCGACGCGACGTTCACCCTGCGCCTCACCTACGGGCAGGTGAAGGGCTGGCGGGAGGGGACCCGGGAGATCGCCCCGTTCACGACCTTCGCCGGCGCGTTCGAGCGCGACACCGGCCGCGAGCCGTTCGCGCTGCCCCGGTCCTGGCTCGAGGCGAGGGACCGCCTCGACCTGCGCACCCGGTTCGACTTCACGACCACGAACGACATCGTCGGCGGGAACTCGGGGTCGCCGGTCGTGAACGCGCGCGCCGAGCTCGTCGGGGTCGCGTTCGACGGGAACATCCACTCGCTCGGGGGCGAGTACGGGTTCGACCCCGAGACCAACCGGGCGGTGGCGGTCCACTCCGGCGCGATCCTCGAGGCGCTCGACAAGGTGTACGGGGCGCGCCGGCTGCTCGAGGAGCTCCGCCCCGCGGCCGCGCCTCCGCCCGCGAAGCGCCGGCGCGCGGGAGGCCGCTGAGGCGACCCCCTCTCCCTACCCTCTCCCCCGCTGCGCGGGGGCGAGGGGGACGTCGACTCTCACGCTGGGCGGGAGAGGGGATCAGGCGTCGCGGGGGACCGCGATCATCCGCTCGAGCGCGCGGCGGGCGCCGGCGGCGACGTCCGGCGGGACGTCGATCTCGTGCTTCCCGCGGGAGAGCGCGTCCCGGATCATGACGAGGTCGATCATCTTCATGTACGGACAGTGCATCCGGCAGCCGATGCACCCGTCCGCGACGATGAACTCCCTGTCCGGGTACCGCTTCTTCAGCTGGTAGACGATGCCGTGCTCGGTCGCGACGATGAACGTCCGCGCCGCGGGGTGCCGCTCGACGGCGGTGAGCATCGCCGTGGTGGAGCAGACCTCGTCCGCGAGCTCCACGACGTCCGCCCGGCACTCCGGGTGCGCGATGATCACCGCGTCCGGCCTCGCCGACTTCACCCGCGTGACGCTCGCGGAGCGGAGCACGTCGTGGATCGGGCAGCAGCCGTCGTAGATGACGACCTCCTTCTCCGGCACCTTCGCCGCGACCCACTTCCCCAGGTTCTTGTCGGGCGTGAAGAGGATCTTCTTCTCGCGGGAGCGAGCGGACCACCGACGCCGCGTTCGCGCTCGTGCAGCAGATGTCGGAGAGCGCCTTCACCTCCGCGCTCGAGTTGACGTACGTGACCACCGCGTGGCCGGGGTAGCGCTCCTTCCAGTCCTCGAGCGACTCCGCCGTGATCGAGTCCGCGAGCGAGCAGCCCGCGGAGAGGTTCGGGAGGAGCACCCGCTTGTTCGGCGCGAGGATCTTGGCGGACTCCGCCATGAAGTGGACGCCGCAGAAGAGGATCGTGGACTGCGGGACCTGCTTCCCGATGATCGCCAGCCCGAGCGAGTCGCCGACGTGGTCGGCGATCTTCTGGACCTCGGGGACCTGGTAGTTGTGGGCGAGGATGACCGCGTCCTTCTCCTTCGCGAGGGCGCGGATCTCCTCCTCGAGCAGGGCGATCTCCGCGGGCGGGCAGATCGCTCCCGCACTGCGGGCTCGCGACGGGATCGTGCATCGGGGTGACGGGGAGCGTCATGCTTTCACGCGGGCGCCGCGCGCGGGCCTGATCTCGCCCGTGCCGGCGGGGAAGAGGCGCCAGAACTCCCGGCGCACGAGGCCGACCAGGGTCGCCGACTTGGAGAAGCCGTGGTACCCGGCCACGGCCTCGAGCATCGCCACGTCGTCGTCCGTCGCGGAGAAGCTGCGGACCTTCGCTGCGCGGCCGGTGGTCTTCTTGACGTTCATACTGTTTATATAACTATTGCTGGACCCATCCTAGCGAGGCCGGGGCCGCTGGCGCAACCACCCTTGCCTCGGCGCCCCCGGCGCGGCATGACCCCTCGATGAGGCTGGCCGTCACGACCCCGCTCCGCCCCTCCCCCGCCGAGGAGGCGGAGGCGCGGGCGGCCGCGGCGCGGCACGGCTTCCCCTTCGTCCCGCGCGGCCGGCGGGCGGCGGCCGCCGTCGCCGCCGAGGTCGGCGCCGACGCGCTCCTCGTCCTGTCGCCCACCGCCGCGGTCCTCGCGGCGGGCGGCGAGGAGCGGCGCTGGTCGCCCGGGATGGGCGCGCTCCGGGCGAGGCGGCTGCGCGATCGGGCGCGCGGCCGCGGAGACGCCACGACCCGCGACCGGTTCCTCGAGGCGGCGGGGCTCGCGGAGGGAGACGAGGTCCTCGACTGCACGGTCGGGCTCGCGGCGGACGCGCTCGTGGCCGCGATCGCGGTGGGCCCCGCCGGGCGCGTGGTCGGGCTCGAGGGATCGCGGATCCTCGCGGCGTGGGTGGCGGAGGGGCTCCGGCGCCTCGACGATCCCGCCGCCGCGCGCGTCCAGGTGCGCGCCGCGGACCACGCGGCGACGCTCGCCGCCCTCCCGGACCGGTCGTTCGACGTGGTGCTGTTCGACCCGATGTTCCGCCACGCGCGCGCCGAGCCCGCCGGCTTCGACGTGCTCCGCCGCCTCGCGGACCGGCGGCCGCTCTCGCCCGAGGCGCTCGCGCAGGCCCGCCGCGTCGCGCGCCGATGGGTCCTCGTGAAGGACGGCGCGCCCGGGTGGGACCTCGCACGGCTCGGCCTCGTCCCGCTGCCCTCCGCGCGCGGCGCGCACCGGTACTACGCGCGCGTCGCGGCGACCTGACCGCGCTACCGCGCCCGCCCCAGCCGGACGAGCCCGGGCGCGAACGGGTTCCGGCGCTCCGCCGCGCGCGCCTCCTCCGAGAAGACCGCGTGGGCCTCCCGGAGCGCCCGGGCGGCGGCGGACCGCCGCGTGGCCGCGTCCGCGCCGGGGTTCGCGCTGAGCCACGAGGCGAGGGCGAGGCCGAAGGACTTCAGGACGTGAAGCCGGTGCGCGTCGAGCACGCGCGGGTCGTGGGGAACGCCGAGGGCGGCGAAGAAGTCCTCGGCCTCGGCGAGGCCTGCGAGCTCGGGGATGGCGACGGTCATGCCACCTCCGCGCGCGCGCCCGCCCCGGGCGACCCGGCGGCGGCCCTGCGCCGCGGCGCGACCTCGCCGCGCGCGACCCGCGCGGCGAACCTCTCGAACCACGCGAGCGCCGCCACCTCGATCGGCTGGAAGGCGTGCTCGGTCACGGGCTCGATCCCCGCCGCCGCGAGCTGGCCCTTCGGGACAGTGGCCCACCTTCGCGACGAGGACCGCGTCGCAGTCGGCGAGGGCGCGAAGCGCGAGGGTGAGCGCGTCGTCGTCGCCGTCGCCGCCCGAGCAGTACCGGTCGACGGCCCGGCGGCCGACGAGCCGGGCGCCGTCGCGCCCGACGTCGTACACGAGGAACTCGCGGGCGTGGCCGAAGTGCTGGTCGACGAGGCCGCCCGCCTTCGTCGCGACCGCCACGCGCGCGGCGAGCGTCCCCGGCACGCCGACGACCGCTCAGGAGCGCCCGCCTGCTCGCGCGCGTCGCGATCGCCCGCGCGCGGGCCACGACCGCGCGCCGTTCGGCCCTGAGCTCCCGCGCGTCGCGCGCCGGGCCCGGCGGGAGCTTCGCGAGCGTGAACGCCTCGAACCGATCCTCGCCGAGCCGGCCGACCGCGTCGGCGCGGCACTGCCGGCAGTGCCGCATCACCCGGGCGTGGAGATCGGCTCCGAGCTCGCAGGCCGTCTGCACGCGCTCCAGCTCCTCCGCGGTCGGTCCGCGCTGTCCGGAGAGGCCGTAGTGCGTGCCGTGCTCGGGCGCCGAGATGAGCGGGACGAGGTTCACGACGAACGCGCCCGCCGCCCGGACCGCCCTCGTCACCTCGGGGAGGTGCGCGTCGTTCACGCCCGGGGATGACGACGGAGTTCACCTTCACGAGGACGCCCCGCTCGCGAGGAGCGAGATCCCGAGGAGCTGGCGCTCGGACAGGATCCGTGACGCCTCGCGGCCGCGGACCTTCCGCCCGTCCCGGAGGATCCACGGGTAGATCCGCTCGCCGATCTCGGGGTCGGTCATGTTGACGGTGACCGTCACGTGGCGGACGCCGAGGGCGGCGAGCCGCTCCACGTGCTCGGGGAGCGCGAGGCCGTTCGTCGAGAGGCACAGGGTGAGGTCCGGCGCGCCGCGGCGTATCCCCTCGAGCGTCGCGAAGGTCGGCCGCCGCGCTCGCGAGGGCGTCGCCCGGCCCGGCGATCCCGACGACGGAGAGCTCGGGGACCTCGGCGGCGACGGCGAGGACCTTGCGGACCGCGTCCTCCGGCGAGAGCCGCTCCGACACGACGCCGGGCCGGCTCTCGTTGGCGCAGTCGTACTTCCGGTGGCAGTAGTGGCACTGGATGTTGCAGCCAGGCGCCACCGCCACGTGCATGCGGGCGAAGTGGTGGTGCGCCTCCTCGCTGTAGCACGGGTGGTCCTTCACGAGCGCCGCGACGTCGTCGGCCGGAAGCGCCGCCGGCGGCGAGTCCGCGCAGCCGCGCGCGAAGCCGCAGTTCGCCGCCGGGAGCTGCGGCGGGCCGATCTCGGGCAGCGGGCTCATCGGGACCTCCTCCGCGCGCGGGGCGCGCACCGGGTGGACGCTCAGGCGGCGAGCGGCTCGAACGCGAACGCTTCCTTCTTGCAGGTGCGGCCGCAGGCCTCGCAGCCGATGCAGTCGTCCGGGTGCTCGACCCGGGCGAACATCTTGGCGGACTCCTCCTCGTCCACCTCCGCGGGCGCGAGCACGTCGTGCGCGCAGATCTTGATGCAGCGGCCGCACCCGATGCAGAGCTCGGGGTCGATCGCCTTCACGAACCGCGGGGTCCACTCCTTCTTGCCGCGGGTGAGTCCGGTCACGTACGCCATGGTCGTCTCCTCTCTCGCGCGCCGTGCGCGCTACTCGTCCGCGGACGCCGGGGCGGCGCCGCCGTTCATCGCCTTCCTGAGCCAGGGTGGAGGGGATCCCCGCAGCACCTCCTGCAACCTCGAGATCACCTCCGCGATCGGAACCTCGGCCCCGGTCTTCATCGGGTGGATCTTCCGGGCGACGAGCTTCGCGGCGGCCGGCCCGCCGATCTGCACCGTGCAGACGATGGCGCACCCGGCGACCGCGCTCGCCCGCGCCGTGGTTCGGTCCTCCTCGTCGAGGGCGGGGTGCGCGCCTGCGGTCACCTGCGGGCCCACCTTCGTGAGGAACTCGGCACGGTCCGGGCCGACCTCCCAGACGCAGTACTCGCTCGCCTGCCCGAAGTGCTGGTCGATCGTCCGGCCGTCGCTGCTCGTGAACGCGATCTTCATTCCGTCCTCCACGGCGCCCGCCTCGAGCGCCGTCAGTTGTGGGCGAGGGCCTGCGCTTCGCCGGCGCTCGCCTGGAACAGGTTCGCCACCTCGAACACGAGGTTCAGCGTGCCGCGGTAGCCGGCCCAGACCTTCTGGTGCGCGCCCAGCCGGTCGAACACGGGGAGGCCCGCGCGCAGGTGGGCCTTCGCGCCGGACCTCGCGAGCGCCTGGCGGCCGTTGGAGTTCGCGACGAGGAGGTCCGCCCCGCGCCCCGCCTCCTCGAGGTCCTCGAGGTCCCCGACGGCGACCCGCTCCGAGGGGATGACGTCGAGGCCCCGCGTGCGCGTCGCCGAGAGCGCCGCCTGGATCTCGCAGCCCATGCCGGCGAGGAAGGGGGCGAGCGTCTTCAGCGCGTCCGCCTCGAGCGCGAGCGCGACCTTCTTCCCTCCGAACTGGTAGTGGCTGTCGACGGTCGCGTCGAGCAGCCGGCTCCGCCAGCGCCGGACCGCCGCCTGCGCCGGGCGGCCGGAGATCGCGGAGAGCGTCGCGACGAGCGCGTCCACCTCGGCGAGGCCGGTCGCGGAGGTGAACCCATGGCACGGGATCCCGAACCGCGCCCGCAGCACGTTCGCCGCCCGCGCGAGCGAGTCGCCGACGTAGATCGTGGCGACGCTGCGGCCCGCCTTCCGGAGCTCTCGACCGGGACCCCTCCAGTGGAGAGGGGCGAGACCTCGTCGTCCACGTGCCCGTCGAGGGCGTTCGCGACGTCCGGGACGGTGACGACCGAGAGGCCGAACGACGCGACGAGCTCCTTCAGCTCCTCGACGTCGGCGGGGGTGAGGTGGGCGCCCGGCAGGAGATTCACCTGGTCCGGGATGGGCGCGCCGCCCTCCGGCAGCGTCGAGACGAGGGCCTCGACGGCGGCCGCGTAGCCCTCCTCGAGCGAGCCGCAGTAGTCGGGCGTCGAGGCCCACACGACAGGCACGCCGGCGTGCTCCGGGTGCTCCGCGCGGAACTGGGCGATCGCGCTCCGCACGTCGTCGCCCATCGTCTCGGTGAGGCCGGAGGTCATGATCCCCACGACGCCCGGGCTGAACTTCACGACGACGCGGAGGAGCCCCGCCTTGAGGTTCTCCCATCCTCCGAAGATCGCGGCGTCCTCGCTCATCGCGGTCGAGTTGAGCGCGATCGACTCCTTGAAGTGCCGGGAGAGCTGGAGCCGGATGAACGTCGAGCAGCCCTGCGCGCCGTGGAGGAGCGCGAGCATGCGGTCCACGCCGAGGTACGCGAGCGTCGCGCCGAGCGCGGGCGAGTTCTTCTGCGGGTTCACCGTCGCGGCCTTGGACGGCACCTTCACCCGGGACCGGGAGAGGTCCTCGGCGAGGTACGCGTCCGAGTGCCCGGCGGCGGCGGCCCGCGTCGCCTCGCGCTCGGCGAAGGTCCGGTCCCAGGGCGCGCGCGCGGCGAGCGCCGGCCAGATGGGGTTGTTGACGGTGAGGTCGAGCTGCCGCGCGAAGGTGGCCATCCCCTCGTAGCCGGCGTAGGGGTGGGCGCGCCCGTGGTTGATGTCGAGGAAGGGCGTGCGGGTCTTGAGCGCGAGGAACTTGGTCTTCCCGCCCGCGACGACGAGATCGGGGGCCTTCTCCCGCATCACCGCGAGGAGCCCGGCGGTGGAGGTGTCGTCGATGATCCGGGCGTCGCGGTGCATGAGCGACTTCATCCGGTGGAAGTCCTCGAGGGTGGAGTTCTGCGTCCCGGCGGCGAGGACCTCGACGCCGAGCTCGCGCAGCGCGTTCACCATCGACCAGGTCTTCACGCCTCCCGTGAAGAGGACCGCCCGCTTCCCCTCGAGCCGCGCGCGATGCGGCGCGATCCGCGCGCGGCAGCGCTCCTCCTCCTCCGCGACGAGCGCCTCGACCCGGTCGCGCATCGTCGTGTCGCCCGCGCCGCCCTTCGCGAGGTCGAGCTCGCGCGCGATGTCCCGCAGCGCCTTCGCCGTGTCGGTCATCCCGTAGAAGGACTCCTCCAGCCACGGGATCTTCCAGCGCTTCTGCATCTTCCGCGCGAGGTTCGTCAGGCTCTTCGAGCAGATGATGACGTTCAGCCGTGCGCGGTGCGCCCAGCGCAGCTCCTCGAAGCGCGCGTCGCCCGAGACGCAGGAGAGGATCCGGATCCCGAGCCGCGCGAAGAGCGGCGACATGCCCCACAGGTCGCCGGCGATGTTGTACTCGCCGACGAGGTTGACGTCGTAGTCGGTCGTGAGCGCCGGCTCGGCCGTGCCGATGACCCGCTCGAGGAGCACCTCGCCGGCGAGCCGGTTCCCGATGTTCTTGTCGCCGATGAAGCCGGGGGTGTTGACCGGGATGACCGGCACCGCCACGTCGCGCCCCGCCGCGCGGCAGACCGCCTCGAGGTCGTCGCCGGTCATCGCGGTGACGCAGGTCGCGTACACGAAGACCGCCTTCGCCTCCGGGTAGCGCGACGCGAGGTCCACGATCGCGCGGTGCAGCTTCTTCTCCCCGCCGAACACGACGTCGTTGTGGAGCATCTCCGTCGTGAACCCGCGCCGGTAGAGCTGCGAACCGGACGAGCGCGCGCCGCGGTTGTCCCAGGAGTTGCCGGCGCAGGCGATCGGACCATGGACGAGGTGGATGACGTCCGTCACCGGCATGAGCACGACGCGCGCGCCGTCGTACGCGCAGCTCCGCTCGGTCCCCTCCCCCGGCTCCGACTTCTTGCAGAACTTCGGCGCCCCCTGCTCGTGGGTGTCGCACTCCGCCGCGTCGTAGTAGTCCGGCCGCGCCATGGCTCTTCCTCGGCGCGCGAACCCGGGCGGCTGCCCGGGCCGCGCGCCCGGGCTACCGCATCATCTCGAAGTGGCGCTCGTCGCACGTGTCGTCGCGGAGCTCGAGGAACCGGTTGCAGATCTCCGTGACCAGGTTGACGACGCCCTGGTACCCGACGAGCGGGTAGCGGTGCCGGTTCACGCGATCGAACACCGGGAAGCCGAAGCGGAAGAGCGGGATCCTCGCGTCGCGCGCGGCGAACTTGCCGTGCGTGTCGCCGATGAGCGCGTCCACGGGATCCGTCACGAGCAGCGACCGCAGGTGCCACAGGTCGCGGTTCATGTAGATCTTCCCGGCCTTGCCGTACGGCGAGGCGTCGAGGAGCGCCTGCAGCTCCTTCTCGAGCTTCTTCGAGCCCTTGCTGCAGAGGACATGGTACGGGACCGCGCCCATCTCGAGCAGGAACGAGACGTGGCCGAGGAGCTGATCGGCGTCGCCGTACACGGCGAACTTCTTGCCGTGCATGTACTGCTGCGCGTCCGTCATCGCGTCGACGGCGCGGCCGCGCTCCGCCCGGAGGACGTCCGGCACCGGCTTCTCGAAGAGCTCGGAGAGCTTCAGGAGGAACGCGTCGGTCTTCGCGATCCCGATCGGCATCGGGAGCGAGACGTGCTGTCCGGCGAAGGTCTCCTTCACCCAGGCGAAGGTCTTCGCGGTGGCGTACGGCCCGACCGTGAGCGTGGCCTTGCCGTTCACCGCGTCGGCCGCCTCGGCGAGCGGGGTGCCGCCGGGGTAGAGCCGGTAGGCGCCGTCGTTCGGGGAGTCGAACGTGTCGGAGAGGTCGGCGAGGATCGTCGCGGGGATCCCGAAGGCCTCCAGGATCCGCCGGTACTCGCGGTAATCGCCGGTGTTCGCGTCGAAGCCGGCGATGAGGTTCAGCCTCCCGGTGCAGCGCCCCTCGATCCGCTTCCCCTCCGTGAGCACCTGGAGGATCGCGAGCAGCATCGCGTCGTAGCCGGTCGTGTGCGAGCCGTTGAAGCTCGGGGTGTTGGCGAACGGGACCGGCAGGTCCTTCGGCACGATCCCCTTCGCGCGCGCATTCTTGAGAAAGGCGGTGAGGTCGTCGCCGATGATCTCGGGCATGCACGAGGTGAAGACCGCGATCATCTTCGGGTGGTAGAGGGCGATCGCGTTCTCGAGCCCCTCGTGCAGGTTGTTCTGCCCGCCGAACACCGCGCCGTCCTCGGTCATCGCGTCGGACACGGCGGGCGCCGGCTCGCGGAAGTGCCGGTTCAGCGTCGAGCGGTAGTACGACGCGCAGCCCTGCGACCCGTGGACGAACGGCAGCGTCCCCTCGAAGCCGTGCGCGGCGAGCTCCGCGCCCAGCGGCTGGCACGCATGGGCGGGGTTCACGACCAGCGCCTGCCGGGCGAAGTTCTTCTCGCGGTACTCCATGGAGTCGATCCACCTCGCGACGCGCGCCTCCTCCTCGGCCGAGATCGGCGTGATGGGCTTCACCGTGAGTCCCAGATTGTTCGACATGCACCTCTCCCGTTCCGGGGCCTCATCCGGCCCACGGCGAAGGTCCTGCGTTTCCGGTTCGGCCTAGAAGGGCGAGCTCACGAGCTTCCAGGTCGGGCTGTTCACCGCGAGGTCGATGTCGCGGGCGAAGACGGGGAACCCCTGGTACCCGTGGTACGGGCCGGAGTAGTCCCAGCTGTGCATCTGCCGGAACGGCAGCCCCATCTTCTGGAAGACGTACTTCTCCTTGATGCCGCTCGCGACCAGGTCCGGCTTCAGCGCGTGGACGAACTGCTCGAGCTCGTGCTCCGAGGCGTCGTCGTAGACCACGGTCGCGTCCGGCAGCTCGGGAGAGGTCCGCTCGTAGTCGTCGCCGTGGGCGAACTCGTACCCGGCGCCGACCACCACCATCCCGAGGTCCTCGTACGCGCCGATGGTGTGCCGCGGGCGCAGGCCGCCGACGTACAGCATCACCTTCTTGCCCTCGAGCCGCGGGCGGTACTCGGCGACGACCTTCGCCATCTCGGCGTCGTGCTTCGCGATCGCGGCCTCGACCTTCTCCTTCACCCGGTCGTCGAACCGCTCGGCGAGCTTGCGCAGGCTCTCGCGGATCTTGGTCGGCCCGAAGAAGTTCAGCTCGATCCACGGGATCCCGTACTTCTCCTCCATGACCTTGCACATGTAGTTCATGGACCGGTAGCAGTGGATGACGTTGAGCTTCACCTTGTGCGTCGCGGCGATCCGCTCCATCTCGCCGTCGCCGGTCCAGGTCGCCTTGACGACGAGGCCGCACTCCTCGAGGAGCCCCTTCACCGACCAGACGTCGCCGCCGATGTTGTAGTCGCCGATGAGGGCGATGTCGTACGGCGTCTCCGGCTCCGCGAACTCGCGCGTCTCGATGAGGTAGTCGCGGATGGTGTCGTTCGAGATGTGGTGCCCGAGCGACTGCGAGACGCCCCGGAAGCCCTCGCAGTTGCAGGGGACGACGGGCAGGTCGAGCTCCTTCGACATCGTCTTGGCGACGGCGTTGATGTCGTCGCCGATGAGGCCGACCGGGCACTCGGACAGGACCGAGATCCCCCTCGCGAGCGGGAAGAGCTCCTTCGTCTCGCGCAGCAGCTGCGCGAGCTTCTTGTCGCCGCCGTAGACGATGTCCTTCTCCTGGAAGTCGGACGTCATCTGCATGGCGAACTGGGTCACGCCGTTCCTGCCGGACATGAGGTTGCGGCGGGTGCCCCACGAGTACCAGCCGCAGCCCACCGGACCGTGGGAGATGTGGGCCATGTCGCGGATCGGCCCCCACACCACGCCCTTCGCGCCGGCGTAGGCGCAGCCGCGCGCGCTCATGACGCCCGGGACCGTCTTCCGATTGGACTTCACGCACGCGGAGGAGGCGGACGGGTCGTTCGGCGCCAGGTGCGGCGCGCGCTTCTTCCTGCCCTTCTCCGGGTAGGCCTCCAGCGCCCGGTCGATCATGGCCTGCGTCGACTCCTTCGTGATCCCGTCGACCTTCTTCGTCCCCGACATCGTCCGCTCCTTCCGTGCGCGTCTGCTCCGTCCGCTACGCCGCCGCCGTGGCCCCTTCGGCCACGCCCACCGTCGCCTCGTCCTCGTTGGCGATGATGCCGAACTCCATCAGCAGGTCCTCGAGCTCCTCCATCTGCAGCGGCGTCGGGACGGTCAGCATCCTGTTGTCCGCGATCTTCCGGGCGAGCGAGCGGTACTCCTCGGCCTGCGCGTGCGCGGGCGAGTACTCGATCACCGTCATCCGCCGCAGCTCGGCGCGCTGCACCTGGTTGTCGCGCGGGACGAAGTGGATCATCTGCGTGCCGAGCCGCTTCGCGAGCGCCTGGATGAGGTCCGCCTCGCGGTCGGTGTTGCGCGAGTTGCAGATGAGGCCGGCGAGCCGGACCTTGCCGGTGGCGGCGTACTTGAGGATGCCGCGAGCGATGTTGTTCGCGGCGTACATCGCCATCATCTCGCCGGAGCAGACGATGTAGATCTCCTCTGCCTTGTTCTCGCGGATCGGCATGGCGAAGCCGCCGCAGACGACGTCGCCGAGCACGTCGTAGAAGACGAAGTCGAGGTCGGGCGTGTAGGCCCCGTTCTCCTCGAGGAAGTTGATGGCCGTGATGACGCCGCGGCCGGCGCAGCCGACCCCCGGCTCCGGGCCGCCGGACTCGACGCACTTCACGTCCCGGTACCCCGTCTTGAGCACGTCCCCGAGCTCGAGATCCTCGACCGTGCCGCGATCGCGCACGAGATCCATCACCGTGGTCTGCGCCTTGGCGTGCAGGATGAGGCGGGTGGAGTCGGCCTTGGGATCACAGCCGACGATCATCACCTTCTTGCCGAGCGAGGCGAGGCCCGCGACGGTGTTCTGCGTCGTCGTGGACTTGCCGATCCCGCCTTTGCCGTAAATCGCGATCTGCCTCATGTGTCGTGGTCTCCCGTGTCGTGGCTGCTGGACGTCTCTCTCCCAGAGCAAGGGCCGTACCGTCGCGCGCGCGGCCGTGTCCTCACGCGAATCCGGGCGGATCGCGGCGTCGGGCGCCCCCGCGCGGGGGCGGAGGCCCGCCGCGCTGCGCCGAACGTGACAGCCTGGGTGTCAGGTTCCGGCCACGACGCGCGCGTCCTGCGCGGTCGCTAGCGGCCGCCGCGGCGGAGGCAGACGAGCCGCGTCGCGCGCCAGCCCGCCCGGGCGTAGAAGGCGAGCGCCGGCGCGTTCTCGCGATCGGCGAGGAGCTGGAGGCGTGTCGCACCGCGGTCCTTCGCCCACGCGTCGATCTCGTGGAGGAGCGCGCGGCCCACACCCCGGCCGCGCACCGCCCCGTCCACGATCATGTCCTCGACGAGGGCCGACGCCGCCCCCTCGGCGGTCGAGACGACGAGCTGCGCCGTCACCATCCCGATCACCTCGCCGCCTAGCTCCGCGACGAGGACGGCGCGGGTCCGGCGATCGGCGAGCATGAGGGCGAGGCCGAACCGCTGCCGCTCGGGCTCCGGGGTGAAGTCCGCCTCGATGGAGAAGAGCTCACCGAGGAGCCTGACGAGGACCGGCAGGTCGGCGGCGCACGCGGGGCGGATCCGGACGTCCATGTCGCCTCCTCAGAACCGCTCGACCGCGATCCCGTACTTGCCGATCCGCCAGCGCAGCTGCCGCACCGACATGCCGAGGAGCCGCGCGGCGCGGGCCTGGACGTGCCCGGCGCGGACGAGGGCCTCCTCGATCCGGGCCTGCTCGCTCCCGTCGTCCCGGTCGAGGTCGAGGTCGTGGTCGTGGTCGAGGGCGAGGTCGGGATCGGAGAGGAGGTCGTGGTCGAGGTCGGGATCGGGGAGGAGTTCGCGGGCGCCGTCGGGCGGAGCCACTCGAGATCCGCGGCCCGCACGATCCCCTCCCCGTGCGCGACCACGAGCCGCTCGAGCACGTTGCGGAGCTGCCGGACGTTTCCGGGCCAGTCATGGCTCGCGAGCGCCTCGAGCGCGTCCGGCGCGAGCTCGAGGAGCCGTCCATGCTCGGCGACGAGCTCCGCGAGGAAGTGGGCCGCGAGGAGCGGGACGTCGTCCCTGCGCTCGCGCAGCGGCGGGAGCTCGATCTCGACGACCTGAAGGCGGTGGTAGAGATCCAGGCGGAACGCGCCCGCGCGGACCGCCTCCTCCAGGTCACGGTTGGTCGCGGCGACGAGCCGGACGTCCACCGTTCGGGTCCGCTGTCCCCCGACCCGCTCGAACTGGCGTTCCTGGATCGCGCGCAGGAGCTTCACCTGCGCCGCCGGCGGGAGCTCGCCGACCTCGTCGAGGAAGAGCGTCCCCCCGTCCGCGAGCTCGAACCGGCCTGCACGCGGCTGCGCGGCACCGGTGAACGCCCCCTTCTCGTGCCCGAACAGCTCGCTCTCGAGGAGCGCTTCCGGGAGCGCCGCGCAGCTCACCGCGACGAACGGGCGCGCGGCGCGGGGGCCGTGGTCGTGGAGCGCCTTCGCGACGACCTCCTTTCCCGTCCCGCTCTCGCCCCGCAGGAGGACCGTGGCGCGGCTCGGCGCCACGCGCGAGACCACGTCGAGCACCGCGCGCCAGCGGGCGCTCGTGCCTATGGCCCCGACGAACCGCTGCGGGTGCGGGAGGACGGGCGGCGGGTCGGCGCGCACGCGCTCGTTCGGAACCTCCAGGCGCAGGAGCCGCAACCGCGCCGCGAGCATCGACGCGACGATGGCGAGGAGGCGCAGGTCCGCGTCGAAGGAGAACGGCCCGGCCGACCAGCGCCGCTCCGCGGTGAGCACTCCGAGCGTCGCGCGTGCCTCCCGGAGCGGGACGGCATAGAGCGCGCGCCGCTCCTCGCGGTGGTTCCCCCAGCTGCCGGTGACGTTCAGGAACGTCGGCTCATCGGCGAGATTGGGGACCGCGACCGGCATCCCGGACCGGAAGACCTGGCCGACGATTCCCTCACCCGGTCGCAGCCGCCCCAGGATCCGCTGGGGGTCGGGCATCTCCGGCGCTGCCTCGATGAACACCTCCCCCGTGACCGGGTCGAACAGCGAGACGGTCCCGTTCTCGAGGCCGAGGTGCGAGCGCAGCACGAGCAGCGCCGAGGTGAACGCCTTCGACGGATCCGTCGCGACGCTGAGCACCTTCGAGATGTCGTGCAGCGCCTGGACCTGCGCGCGACGGGCTTCCACGCGGCTGGACACAGCAACGGGAGTGCCACCGTCGCGTTGCCCCGGGGCTTGCAGGCGCTCGGCCCGGAGGCCCCGCCGGGCGCGCTATCCGCACGGCCGGCCCGCGGCGCGTGGCCGCGGCCGGGGCGAGGCTGCGTGATCCGCAGGCAAGGGCTGCACGTGATCCGGACGACGTTCAACCGATGCAACCTGCCCCCGTGGGTGATCGCCTCGCGCCACTTCGACGAGGCGCCGCAGGAGATCGAGCTGCAGGGAGTCCGGGAGGGGAACCGGTTCCTGTTCGATCTGCTCGCCGGGATCGACGATCCGGACGAGCGGGCGCGCCGCTTCGACGACTGGATGAACGTCCGGTTCCAGCTCCACCAGTGGCGCGACCAGGAGACCTCGACCTCGCGGCGCAGCCTGCGCAACGGCTATCTCAGGTTCCTGCGCGGCTGGGCCGTCGACTCCTCGTCGATCGAGGGCGCGGTGCTGAAGGGCTGGGTGGAGAGCCGGCTCGGGATCCCGCCCACCTTCCACCGCGAGCCGCTCGGATCCGCCGATGGGCCGGCGTGGGGGCGATACGTCGCCGACCGGACGAGAGGCCACGCGCGGACGAGCGCGATCGACGCGCAGCTCGACCTCGTCTACGCCTTCACCCAGTCGGAGCTGCGGCGTCGCTGTCCGGGCGAGGCGACCCTCCTGCTCTTCCGCGGCCAGAACGACCTCGCGGCGCACGAGGTCGTCGAGCGGCTGGGCCCGCGCGAGTGGGTGCTCCGGATGAACAACCTCTGCTCCTTCACGGACGACCGCGAGCGCGCGTGGGAGTTCGGAGACGTCGTGCTGGAGGCGCGCGTCGCGATCCCTCGGATCTTCTTCGCGGGTCACCTGCTCCCTCGCTCGATCCTGAAGGGCGAGCGCGAGCTCCTCGTCCTCGGCGGCGAGCTGCGCGTGCGCAGGGTGGTCTGCTAGCCGGGCGCGCCGCGACCCAGCGGCGAGAGCGCGATGAGCCGATCGGCCAGCGCCTCGATCTCGGCGCGCACCTCGCGGTCGAGCCTCCGCAGCCAGCGCGCGGGGAGCTGCTCGTCGCCGTAGTACCCGCCCGCGAGCGCGCCCGCGATCGCCCCGGTCGTGTCCGCGTCGCCGCCGCGGTTCACCGCGTCCACCACGCACTCCTCGAATCCGCCCGTCGAGTGGAAGGCGTGGAGCACGGTCTGGAGGGTGTCCACGACGTAGCCGGTCGCGAGCCCGCGGTAGGGCTCGAAGGCGAACACCGGGTGCCGGCGGACGAGGTCGTCCGACGCGCGGCGGAGCCGGGGCTTCCCGCGCCCGAGGATCGCGAGGTGGAGCAGCTCGCCCACGTGGAGGGTGCCGGCGTCGGACAGCGGGTGGTGGTGGGTGAGGCGAGCCTGCTCGAGCGCGCACCGCTCGAGGAGGGCCTCGTCCCCCATCGTCGCGACGGCGACCGGGACCATCCGCATCGCTGCCCCGTTCCCCGCGTCGCCATCGTGCGGGGGCCCCTCGAGGGTCCCCTCGAGCATGTAGCGGCGGATGCCCTTCCGCACGGTGCTCCCCACGTCGCACGGCCCGGCGCGGAGCCACGCGGCGAACCGGTCGGCGACGCCGCGCAGGTCCCAGCCGCCGGCCGCATCGAGCGCGCGGCCGATGCAGAGCGACATCTCGGTGTCGTCGGTGACGCGACCGGGTGGCAGCCCGAGCCACCCGCCCCCGACGAGCTCGCGGTGGACGCCGCGGGTCGCGCGGATCTCGGCCGCGGTCATGAACTCGACCGTCGCGCCGAGCGCGTCGCCGAGGGCGAGCCCGAGGAACGCGCCCCGAGCGCGGGCGCGGACGTCGTCGAGGCTGGGCTCCGTCACGCCCCCAGCGCATGCGAGGGACGGACCAGTCCCGGCGGCTGCCGGGACCGAGAGGTTCGCCGCGACGCCGCGCTACGCGTTCGCCTGCGCCTCGCTCGGGTGGGCTCCGGCGCGGGCGCGAGCTTCCTGAGGAACTCGTCCGGATGCTCGATGAGGAGCGCCTCGCGGAGCACCTCGTCGGCGCTCTCGACGCACACGATGGTCAGCTTCTCCCGGACCTTCCTCGGGATCTCGCGGACGTCCTTCGCGTTCTCCTTCGGGATGATGATCTTCTTGATCCCGCCGCGGTGGGCGGCGAGCACCTTCTCCTTGAGCCCGCCGATCGGCAGGACGCGCCCACGGAGCGTGATCTCGCCCGTCATCGCGACGTCCTTGCGCACCGGGATCCGGCAGAGCGCGGAGACGAGCGTCGTCGCCATGGTGATGCCGGCGGACGGGCCGTCCTTCGGGATCGCGCCCTCGGGGACGTGGACGTGGATGTCGATGCTCTCGAGGAACCGCTTGTCGAGCCCCAGCGGCTCCGCCCGGCTGCGCACGTAGCTCATCGCCGCCTGCGCCGACTCCTGCATGACCTCGCCGAGCTTCCCGGTGATCGTGAGCTTGCCCTTGCCGGGCATCACGGTCGCCTCGACGGTGAGGAGCTCGCCGCCCAGCTCCGTCCAGGCGAGCCCGGTCGTGAGGCCGATCTGGTCCTTCTCCTCCGCCATGCCGTAGCGGAACCTCGGCGGGCCGAGGTACTTCTGGATCTGCTTCTCCCCGACGTCGTAGCTCTTCACGTCGCTCGGGCCGCCGGTCTTGAGGACGTCCTTCGCGATCTTCCGGCACACGGACCCGATCTCGCGCTCGAGCGAGCGGACCCCGGACTCCTTCGTGTACCGGTGGATGAGCGACTTGATGGCGGTGCGCCGGAAGCTCGCGGCGACCCCGGCGAGCCCGTTCATCTCCTTCTGCTTGGGGACGAGGTAGCGCTCCGCGATCGAGAGCTTCTCGAGGTCGGTGTAGCCGGCGATCCGGATGACCTCCATGCGGTCCTGCAGCGGCAGGGGGATGCCGCCCATCGTGTTCGCGGTGCAGATGAACATGACCTTCGAGAGGTCGTAGTCGAGGTCGAGGTAGTGGTCGCTGAAGCTGAAGTTCTGCTCCGGGTCGAGCACCTCGAGCAGCGCCGCCGACGGGTCGCCGCGGAAGTCGGTGGACATCTTGTCCACCTCGTCGAGGAGGAACACCGGGTTCCCGGAGCCGGCCTTCTTGAGCGACTGGATGATCTTCCCGGGGAGCGCGCCGATGTAGGTCCGCCGGTGCCCGCGGATCTCGGCCTCGTCGCGCACGCCGCCGAGGCTGATGCGGACGAAGCGCCGGTTCATCGCGCGCGCGATCGACTTCGCGAGCGAGGTCTTGCCGACGCCCGGGGGGCCGACGAAGCAGAGGATCGGGCCGCGGATCTTGTCGACGAGCTTCTGGACGGCGAGGTACTCGAGGATGCGCTCCTTGGGCTTGCGCAGGCCGTAGTGATCCTCGTCGAGGATCCGCTCGGCCTCGGGGATGTCGAGCTTGTCGTCGGTGTACTCGTACCAGGGGAGCGAGAGGATCCAGTCGATGTAGTTGCGGACGACCGTGGCCTCGGCGCTCATCGGGCTCATCATCTTGAGCTTCTTGAGCTCCTTCTTGGCCTTGAGGACGGCCTCCTTCGACATCTTCTTGTTCTTGATCTTCTCCTCGAGCTCCTGGATCTCGTTCTTGAACTCGTCGCGCTCGCCGAGCTCCTTCTGGATCGCCTGCATCTGCTCGTTGAGGTAGTACTCCTTCTGCGTCTTCTCCATCTGCTTCTTGACGCGCGTCCGGATCTTCTTCTCGACCTGCAGGATCTCGATCTCGCCCTGCATCAGCTCGTAGAGCTTCTCGAGCCGCTTCGCGGGTGACTCGGTCTCCAGGATCGACTGCTTGTCCTGCAGCTTGAGGGACAGGTGCGCGACGATGGTGTCGGCGAGCCGCGCCGCGTCGTCGATGGACGCCACCGAGGTGAGCATCTCGGGCGGGATCCGCTTGTTGAGCTTGACGTAGGCCTCGAAGGTCGAGTGCACGGAGCGCATCAGCGCCTCGAGCTCGACCGTGGGCTCGCTCGCCTCCTCGATGTCGTCGGCCTCGACGAGCAGGAAGCGCTCGGAGTCGAGGAACCTCCGGATGCGGGCGCGCTGCTTCCCCTCGACGAGCACCTTGACGGTCCCGTCCGGCAGCCGGAGCAGCTGGATGATCTGGCCGATCGTGCCGACGGCGAAGATGTCCTCGGCGACCGGCTCGTTCGTCTTCGCCTTCTTCTGCGCGCACAGGAGGATGGCCTTCTCATGGGCCATCGCCTCCTCGAGCGCGGCGATCGACTTCTGCCGCCCGACGAACAGCGGCACCACCATGTGCGGGAAGACGATGATGTCGCGGAGGGGGAGCAGCGGGAGGCTCTTCGCCTTCTTCGCGTCCTTCTTGCCGTCGTCGCTGCGCGAGAAGATTGCCACGGTCGGATGACTCCTTCGTGCGGCGCAGCGTCGCGGCGGCGCCGGCTGGAGAGACTAACACCTGCAACACCTAACGAGGCGCGGTTGTTCGGGCCGGTGCGTCCGCGTCCGCGAGGGGTAGCGAGCGCGCGCTTGCGCCCCGGATGGGAGCACCGCGCGGGACTCGGCGAACGGGGCGAGCGTGGACCTGGAGGCGGGCGAGCGCTCAGGCGCTCTCCGCCTCCTTCTGCATCACGACCAGCGGCGCTTCCTTCTTGTCGATGACGTCCTCGGAGATCACGATCTCGTGGACGCCCCGCCGGCTCGGCACGTCGTACATGATGTCGAGCATCGCGCTCTCGAGGATGGCGCGGAGGCCGCGGGCCCCCGCCTTGTTCTTCATCGCGGCGCGGGCGACCGCGCGCAGCGCGCCCTCGGTGAACTTGAGCGACACGCCGTCCATCTCGAGCAGCTTCTTGTACTGCTTCACGAGCGCGTTCCTCGGCTTCGTGAGGATGTCGATGAGCGACGGCTCGTCGAGCTCCTCGAGGCTCGTGATCACGGGGAGGCGCCCGACGAACTCCGGGATCATCCCGAACTTGAGCAGGTCGTCCGGCTCCACGATCGCGAGCAGCTCGCCGATGTTCTTCTCGGTCTTCGACTTCACGTCGCTGCCGAAGCCGAGGCTGCGGCCGCCGACGCGCCGCTCGATCACCTGCTCGAGGCCGCAGAACGCGCCGCCGCAGATGAAGAGGATGTTGGTCGTGTCGACCTGGAGGAACTCCTGCTGCGGATGCTTGCGCCCGCCCTTCGGCGGCACGTTCGCGACCGTCCCCTCGATGATCTTGAGGAGCGCCTGCTGCACGCCCTCGCCGGAGACGTCGCGGGTGATCGACGGGTTCTCGCTCTTGCGGGCGATCTTGTCGATCTCGTCGATGTAGACGATGCCCTTCTGCGCCCGCTCGATGTCGTGATCCGCGGCCTGCAGGAGGTTCACGATGATGTTCTCGACGTCCTCGCCGACGTAGCCGGCCTCGGTGAGCGTCGTCGCGTCCGCGATCGTGAACGGGACGTTCAGGATCTTCGCGAGGGTCTGGGCGAGGAGCGTCTTGCCGGAGCCGGTGGGGCCGAGCAGCAGGATGTTCGACTTCTGCAGCTCGACGTCGTCGATCGTGACGCGGCTCTCGATGCGCTTGTAGTGGTTGTGGACGGCGACCGCGAGCGTCTTCTTCGCCCGCTCCTGGCCGATGACGTACTCGTCCAGGATCGTCTTGATCTCGGAGGGCCGCGGGACGCGGAGCTTCTGCTCGCGCTTCTCCTCGCCGGCGATCTCCTCGGCGATGATGTCGTTGCAGAGCCCGATGCACTCGTCGCAGATGTAGACGGTCGGCCCGGCGATGAGCTTCTTCACTTCCTTCTGCGACTTGCCGCAGAAGCTGCAGCTCAGGGTCTCGCGCTTCTCCATCGTTCCCTCGCTCGCGAGCCCGCCCGATCGCCTGCCGGTCCTCCGGGGGCCTCCGTCCGCCTCGCTCCCTTCATTCTACTGCGGCTTCTTCTCCGTCGCTTTCTTGTGCACGATCACCTCGTCGATGATCCCGTATTCCTTGGCTTCGCCGGCCCCCATGAAGTAGTCGCGGTCGGTGTCCTTCTCGATCCGCTCGATCGGCTGCCGCGAGTGCTTCGCGAGGATCTCGTTCAGGCGCGCCTTGAGCCGCAGGATCTCCTTCGCCTGGATCTCGATGTCGGTCGCCTGCCCCTGGAACCCCCCGAGGGGCTGGTGGATCATGATCCGCGCGTTCGGGACGGCGAAGCGCTTCCCGGGCGCGCCGCCCGCCAGCAGGAACGCGCCCATCGACGCGGCCTGGCCGACGCAGATCGTGGACACCTGGGGCTTCACGTACTGCATGGTGTCGTAGATGGCGAGGCCGCTCGTCACGGACCCGCCCGGGCTGTTCACGTACACGCTGATGTCCTTGTCCGGGTCCTCGGACTCGAGGAAGAGCAGCTGCGCGATGACCACGTTCGCGACGTCGTCGTCGATCGGGGTGCCGAGGAACACGATCCGGTCCTTCAGCAGCCGCGAGTAGATGTCGTAGCTGCGCTCGCCGCGGTGGGTCTGCTCGACGACGTACGGCATCGGGATGTAAGGCATCGCTTCCCTCTCTCAGGCGTTCTGGATCGTTGCGGCGGAGGACAGCACGGCGAGCGCCTTGTCCTCCCTGATCTTGTTCCTTAGCGCCTCGCGCGCTTCCTTGCCGCGCATCTGCTGCTGGGCCGTCGCGAGGGGCAGCCCGAGCTCCCCCGCGAGGCGCGTGACCTCCGCCTGGAGGTCCTCGTCCGTGACCTCGACCTTCTCGGTGTCCGCGATCGCCTCGAGGAGCAGCCGACCCCGAACCTGGAGGAGCGCCTGCTCGCGCAGGTCCGCGCGCATCGACGCCTGGTCGAGCTGCAGCTGGCGGATGTCGATGCCCTGGCGCGCGAACCGCTCCGCCGCGCCCTCGATCATCGCGTCGATCGCCCGCTCGACCAGCGCGGGCGGGACCTCGAACTCGTTCTTCGCGAGCGCCGCCTTGACGAGCCCGTCCCGCAGCTCGTTCTCGGCGCGGCGCTCCTCGCGCCGGGTCAGGTCGGTGCGGATCCGCTCGCGCAGCTGCTCGAGCGTCTCGACCCCCTCGACCCCGAGCGACTTGGCGAGCGCGTCGTCCACCGACGGGAGCTGGCGCGTCTTCAGGGCCTTGAGCGTCACCTTCATCTTCGCGACCTTGCCGCGCAGCGCCTCGTTGCGATGGTCCGCCGCGAACGGCTCCTCGATCTCCACGATGTCCCCGAGCTTCTTGCCCTTCAGTGCCTCGAGGTTGCCCTCGGCGACCGACCCGGACGCGACGCGGACGGTCACTCCCTCGGCGCGTGAACCCTCGAACGGCAACCCTTCGATGGTGCCCTCGTGATCGACGACCGCCCAGTCGCCCTCCTGGGCATCGAAGCGGCCCTCGACCGGCACCAGCTGGCCCATCGAGTCCTGGATCTTCGTGATCTCGGCGGCGATCTGGTCGTCCGTCACCGAGGGGGGCCGCCGCGTCACCGAGAGGCCCCGGTAGTCCTTCGGGGAGAGGCTGGGCTTCACCTCGACGCGCGCGGTGTACCGGAGCGGCTTGCCGGCGGCGACGCCCTCCGAGATCGAGACGTGCGGCGGCGCGACGACGTCGATCGCCTCGACGCGCACCGCCTCGGCGAACGTGGTCTTCACGATCTTCTCGGCGACCTCGCTCTCGACCTCGGAGCGGAAGTGGCGCTCGAGGACCTTGCGCGGCGCCTTCCCCGGGCGGAAGCCGCGGAGCTTCACGCGGCGCCCGAGTCCGACGTACGCCTGCTCGAGCTCCTGCGCGACGCGGTCGGGGTCGACCTCGATGGTGACCTTCCTCTCGACGGGAGAGACGCTCTCGACCTCGATCTTCATTCGTTGCCTCAGCACGGAAAGGACGGCGGAAGGCGGGTAGTGCTACGCGCGGGGGTGGGCCCGGTCAAGCGCTTTGGGCGGAGAGGGAGTCGAACCCTCATGGATCGCTCCACCGGATCCTAAGTCCGGCGCGTCTGCCAGTTCCGCCATCCGCCCTTCTCTACGGGGGGCCACTCGGTCCCCCACTGCCTTCGGCAGGGGGACCTCGCGCCCCCCCGACCCCCCCGCTCACTCCTGCGCAGCCTCATCCGGCTGCGCCTGCGTTCGCCGGGTCCCCGTTTCGTACCACGTCCCGCGACGACGGCCGACGGTCTGTAGTAGACAGAGGCGCGTGGACGCGCATCACGACCACCCGGCCGATGCGCCCTGCCTCCCCGCCTGCCCGGCGTGGCCGGAGGGCGCCCTGCAGCTGTACGCGCTCCAGCGCCGCTACGGAGAGATGCTCGAGGCCTGCCGGGCGGCGCGCGCGATCGAGTACATCGTGGTCGCACCGGCCGCGCCGGGCTCGGTGCTGCCCGACCACCTCCAGCAGGAGGAGCTCGTGCGCCTGAACCTCGTCGTCGGCCGCGACACGCCGGAGGTCCTGCTCGACGAGTGGGGGATCCGCTGCAACCTGACGTTCCGGGGGCGCCGCTTCGACTGCGCGTTCCCCTGGGCGTCGGTGCTCGCCGGCGGCCTGCGCCCGCCCGAGCGGAAGCGGCCGCGCTTCGACGTCATCCAGGGCGGCAAGAAGGACTAGCCCCCCGCGCCCCCGGAAACGGAGAAGGCCCGCCGGGTCTCCGGCGGGCCTTCGAGTGAGCGCGGAAGGAATCGAACCTTCAACCTATGGATTAAGAGTCCATTGCTCTGCCAGTTGAGCTACGCGCCCGATGCATCGTTCCCGGGATGGCCGAGGGTGCGCGGATCTACCAGCGCGCGCGCACGCCTGTCAACGTTCCGCTCGCGCCTCCTTCCGGCGCGCCGGACGGACCCGAACTGGCGCGCCCGGAGGGACTCGAACCCCCGACCCGCGGCTTAGAAGGCCGCTGCTCTATCCAGCTGAGCTACGGGCGCGAGAAACGCGATCCCCAGTGCCCACGTGCTTCCCAACGAAGGGTGAGTAAAGGGGCTCGAACCCTTAACCCCCGGATCCACAGTCCAGTGCTCTACCGATTGAGCTATACTCACCGTAAACTTTGAAACCCATCTTGGCGCGCCCGGAGGGACTCGAACCCCCGACCTGCGGCTTCGAAGGCCGACGCTCTATCCAGCTGAGCTACGGGCGCGAGAAACCGTGCGACGTACCCCCGTGATCGACCGAAGCTCCTCCCGGAGGCCACGTCGGCCCCCGTCTCCCGGCCATCCCATCATGTCAAAGAGTCGGGGCGGCCGGATTCGGACCGGCGACCTCCTGCGCCCAAGGCAGGCGCGCTACCAGGCTGCGCTACGCCCCGGAACCTGAACCTCGCCCGCGCTCGGGTCGCCCGGTCGTTCCCGAAGAACGCGGATTCCTAGCGTTTATCCCCGCGCTCGTCAAGGCGTGGGGCGAGCGCCTCCAGCGCGCCCCGCAGGCGGCGGATGGCGTCGCCCCGGTGCGAGATCGCGTCCTTCTCCTCCGGCGAGAGCTCCGCCATCGTGCGGCCGCCCATCCCGTCGGGCACGAAGAGGGGGTCGTAGCCGAAGCCTCCGTCGCCGCGCCGCGCGTGGCCGATGCGCCCGCGGCAGGTCCCCGACGAGGTCGCGAGCACCTCGCCGTCCGCCGCCGCCAGCGCGAGCGCGGCCTCGTACCGCGCGCCGCGGTCCGCGTCGGGGACGCCCCGGAGGGACCTGAGCAGCTTGTCGTTGTTCCGCTCGTCCCTCGCGGCCCGGCCCGCGTCCGGCCCGAGCTCCGCGGCGGCCGCGCCGGGCAGCTCGCACACGGGGCTCGCCGGCTCCGGCCCGGGCTCCTCGTCGGACCAGCGCGCGGAGCGGACCCCGGGCGCGCCGCCGAGGGCGTCCACGCAGAGCCCCGAGTCGTCGGCGAGGGCGGGCCGGCCCGCGAACCTCGCGAACGCGACGGCCTTCCTGGCCGCGTTCTCGGCGAAGGTGCGCCCGTCCTCCTCGACCTCCGGGACCGGGCGCCCGAGGTCCTGGGGCGTCACGATCCGGATCGGGAGCCCGGCGACGAGCCGCCTCAGCTCGCGGAGCTTCCCGGGGTTCGTGGTGCCGACGAACAGGTCCATCGCTACTTCAGCGCGGCGAGCTGGAGCTCCTTCAGCTTCATGATGCCCTCGAGGGCGGCGTCGAGCATCCGATCGAGGTCGGCGCGCGGGAAGGGCTTCCCCTCCGCGGTCCCCTGGACCTCCACGAGCTCGCCGTCCCCGGTGGCGACCACGTTCATGTCCACCTCGGCGGTCGAGTCCTCGTCGTAGTCGAGGTCGAGGCAGACCTTCCCGTCCACGATGCCGACCGACACGGCGGCGACGTTCCGCCGCACCGGGTCGTTCGCGAGCTTCTTCGCGGCGCGGACGCCCCTCGCCGCGAGCACGAGCGCGACCCACCCGCCGGTGATGGCGGCGGTGCGGGTGCCGCCGTCGGCCTGGATGACGTCGCAGTCGAGCGTGATCGTGCGGGAGCCGAGCGCCCGCAGGTCGACCGCCGCGCGCAGCGCCCGCCCGACGAGCCGCTGGATCTCGAGCGTCCGGCCCCCCTGCTTCCCGCGCGCCGCCTCGCGGGCCATCCGCTCGTGGGTCGAGCGCGGGAGCATCCCGTACTCGGCGGTGATCCAGCCCGCGCCGGTCCCGAACACGTGCGGCGGGACCCGCTCCTCGATCGAGGCGGTGCAGAGGACGTGCGTGTCGCCGAAGCGCGCGAGGCAGGAGCCCTCCGCGTGCTTCGAGACTCCGGGCTCGAGGGAGATCCTGCGGAGGTCGCGCTCGGCGCGGCCGTTCGGTCGGGGCATCCGGAGCGGATAGCACGCACCCGCGCCGCGCGCCACGGCGGCGGTCGGGCGCGTCCGTGACCCCTCTCCCCGACCCTCTCCCCGCTTCGCGGGGCGAGGGAGACGGAGGGGCGCTCAGCGCGACGCGCGCCGCGTCTCGCCGCGGAAGGCGCGGATCCCGTCCGCGACCGCCTGGGCGATCCGCTCGCGGTACTCCCGGGTCCGGAGCCTCGCGGCCTCGGCCTCGTTCGAGATGAAGCCCACCTCGAGCAGGACCGCCGGCATCCGAGCGCCCGCGAGCACGTAGAACGGCGCCTGCTTCACGCCGTGGTCCTCGGCCCCGAGCGACGACACGAGCTTGTCGTGCACCGCGTACGCGAGGCGCGACGAGGCCTGCAGGGAGGCGGCGTCCTCGAGGTCGCGAGAGGATCCCGGCCACCGGGTCGTTCGGGTCGGGCACCGGCTCGCCCGCGAGCCGGTCCGCGTTCTCGCGCGCGGCGACCGCGCTCGCGCGCGTGTCGGTCGCGTCGGCGGACAGGAAGAAGGTCTCGATCCCGGAGTAGCGGCGGCGCTGCTCCGCCGTCGGCATCGAGTTGAGGTGCACCGACACGAACAGGTCGGCGCGCAGCGCGGTCGCGATCGCGGCGCGGTTCGCGAGCGGCACCGAGATGTCGCCGGTGCGCGTGAGGACGACCTTCGCGCCGAGCTTCCTCAGGCGCCGGGCGATCCGCAGCGCGAGGTCGAGCGCGACGTCCTTCTCCTTCTCGCCCGCGGGCGAGAGCGCGCCCTCCTGCTCTCCGCCGTGGCCGGGGTCGATCACCGCCACGAAGGCGGCGTCCTTCGCCGCGAGCAGGGCGGCGAGCGCGGCGGCGGCGAGGGGGGCGAGCACCGGGCGGATTCTACCAGATGACCGGCGCCGCCCGGTCGGGCGGGGCCATCACTCGACCTCGAGCCGCGGCGGCCCGGCGAGCACCTCGCCGACGACGGCCGCGTCCGCGACCCCCGCCGCGGAGAGCGCCGCGACGAGCTCGGCCGCCCGGGCCGGCTCCACCGCCGCGAGGAGGCCGCCGTTCGTCTGCGCGTCGGCGAGGACGATCGGCCACGTCGGCGCGAGCCCGTCCGCCACGCGCAGGTGGGGGGTCACCCAGCGGAGGTTCGCCTTCGAGCCGCCCGGGACGACGTCCTGCGCCGCGAGGACGTGCACGCCGTCGAGCACCCGGAGCGCCGCCGTCCGGAACCGGAGCGCCACGCCCGAGCCGTTCGCCATCTCCCAGGCGTGGCCGAGCAGGCCGAACCCGGTCACGTCCGTGAGGGCGTGGACCGCTCCGCTCGCGGCGAGCACCTCGCCGGCGGCGCGGTTCAGCGCCGACATGAGCGCCACCGCCGCGTCGATCAGGGCGGCGGACGCGAGCTCGCGCTTGATGGCGGTCGTCACGATCCCGGAGCCGAGCGGCTTCGTGAGCAGGAGCGCGTCGCCGGGCCGCGCGCCGACGTTGCGGAGGATGCGGTCGGGGTGGACGAGGCCGGTGACCGCCATCCCGTACTTCGGTTCCGGGTCGTCGATGCTGTGGCCCCCGAGCACCGACGCGCCGGCGAGGCGCGCCGTCTCGGCGCCCCCGCGGAGGACCTCCCCGAGCAGCTCCATGGGCAGCTTGCCGACCGGCCAGCCCACGACGTTGAGCGCGAAGAGCGGGCGTCCGCCCATCGCCCACACGTCCGAGAAGGCGTTCGCGGCCGCGATCCGGCCGAACCAGTAGGGGTCGTCGACGACCGGCGTGAAGAAGTCGACCGTCTCGACGATCGCGTGCTCGGCGTCGAGTCGATACACCGCGGCGTCGTCGCTCGTGTCGTGGCCGACGAGCGCGCGCGGATCCTCGCTCCGCGGTAGGAGGCGCAGCACCTGCGCCAGATCCGCCGGGCGGATCTTGCAGGCTCAACCGGCGCCGTGGCTGAGCGCGGTGAGCCGCACCTTCTTCTCGGGCTCCGTCATGCCCTCCCTCTAACCGGCCGGGCTACACGACGCCCGCGAGCTGCAGGTACATCTCGGCGTTCCGGTTCCCCGGCGAGATCTCGAGGACCGCCCGCCAGTGCTTCACCGCCTCGTCCTTGCGGCCCGCGGCGAGGAGCGACAGCCCGAGGTTCAGCCGCGCGGGGACGTAGTTCGGGTTCTGGCGGACGACGTCCTCGTACTCCTGGATGGCGTGCTCCCGCTCACCCGCGTCGCGCAGCGCCCCCGCGAGCTTCGAGCGGACGTCGGCGAAGGCGGGGCCGAGCTCGAGCGCGCGCCGGTACTCCGTGATCGCCTCCTGGTACAGCCCGGAGGAGAGCCACACGTCGCCGATGTCCGCGTACATGTTGGCGAGCTTGCCCTGCACGAAGCGATCGACCTTCCCCTGCCGCGCGCCGGAGCGGGAGAGCGCGTGCCGGTACGTCTCCTGCGCCTCCTTGTACTTGCCGGTGTCGTTGTACGTGACGGCGAGGTTCAGCGCGGCGTCGGTGTACCCGGGGTTGAGCCGCAGCGCCGCCTCGAAGGCGCGCAGCGCTTTCTGGTACTGCCCCTGGTCGTGGTAGATGACCCCGAGCATGTTGTAGACGTCGGCGAACGACTGGTTCTGCTCCACGACCTGCGTGAGGTACTGCTCCGCGAGGCCGTACTCGCGCTTCAGGTAGTAGCCGCGCCCCAGCGCCAGCGACTGCTTCAGCGTCTCGTCCATGTCGTCGCCCTCCGCCCCGGAGTCTACAACGCCGGGCGCGGCGGACCAGCGCGCATCCCGGCCTCAGCGGCGTGCGGCGTCGTGGGAGGCGCCCGGGGGTCCCGGGGCGAGCCGCCAGCGGCCGCCGTCGCGGACGAGCTCGAGCGCGCCGCGAGGCGCGCTCGCGCCGTCCGGACCCTCCGCGTCCTCCCCCACGAGGGCCCGATCGCGCTCGACGCGGATCTGCCACGCCACCGGGCGCCGTCCGCCGGGGCGGGGCGCCGTCGCGAGCGCCTCCACGACCCCGGCGAGCGCGGGGAACGGCGAGCCGGCCGCGCACCACCGCTCGCGCCCGCGCGCACCGCTCGAGCTCGAGCGCCTCGCGCCCGACGTAGCCCAGCGCGACCTCGCGCCCGTCCACGGTGGCGTGGCCGTCCGCGTCCACCATCGCGACGACGAGCGCGCGTCCGCGGTCCGTCGAGACCTCGACGTCCCGGAACGTGGCGCGCGCGATCGCGAGCCGCGCGGGGCCGGCGGCGAGCTCGAGCGGCGCGGCGCCGGCGAGGGCCTCGCGGACCTCCGTCGCGGGGCTCGCGACCGAGCAGGAGAGGAGCGCGGCGAGCGTCGTGGCGAGGGCGCGACGCGCCGGGCGCGGTCGAGGGGACGCGGGGGCGAGAGCCCCTCTACCGCAGCGACGCAAGCAGCCGCTCCGCCTCGGGGCGCCGCGGGTCCTTCGGGTGCAGCACGATGAGCTTCTGGAGCGCGGTGCGGGCCCGGTAGCTCTCCTTCAGCTCCACGCACGCCCGGGCGAGCTTGAAGAGCGCCTCGACCTCGTGCTTCGAGCCGGGGAAGCGCTCGACGAGCGTCTCGTAGCGCCCGGCGGCGCCGGCCCAGCGGCCGTGCTTGAAGTAGTACTCGGCGACGTACCACTCGTGGTCGGTGAGCCGCCCGTCCGCCTCGGCGAGGAGCTTCTTCGCGTCGGGGACGCGCTTCGAGGTCGGGTGTGCGTCCAGGAACTTGTGCAGCGCCTCCGACGCCTTCTTCACCTGGCGCAGGTCCTTCTCGTGCGCGGGCGGGAACAGCGAGAACTCGCTCGGCGCGTCCTTCCAGTACGACTCGGCCACCCGGAACTCGGCGTAGTCCACGTCCTCGTGGGACGGGTGGAGCTGGACGAACTGCGCGTACGCCGCGGCGGCCTCGGCGTAGTGCCCCTGCCCGAACTTGGAGTCCGCGAGCCGCAGCTCGGAGAGCGCCGCGTACTTCGTGAACGGGAACTTCGTCTTGACGTACTCGAAGAACTTCTGGGCGGAGGCCCAGTCGCTGTCCTTCATGAGCTCGACGCCCGCCTGGTAGTTCTCCTCGGCGGTCGGCCGGAGCTTCGCCTCGCCGCTGAAGGAGACGTGCTTCGAGCACGCCGCGAGGGCGAGGAGCAGGACGGCGGCGAGGAGGCGCGGCGGACGGAACATGGGCGGGGCAGTATATGCGAGAGCGGGCGCAGGGGCAGCCGGACGATCCCCGGGCGGGGTTCAGGAATCCTCATCCCACCCGCGGAGCACCCGGGCGACCACGCTCCCCGCGAAGCCGCGCCCGAGGAGGAACCGGGCGAGCCGGGCCCGCGCGCGGTCGTCGAGCGCGTCGAGATCGGTCCTGCGCGCGCGACGCTCCGCGAGGGCGCGGCAGAGCCCCGCCTCCCCTCCCCCCGGGAGCTCCGGGTCCGCCAGCGCGACGGCGATCGCCTCGCGCGCGCGGGCGCGGTCGATCCCGGCGACGAGCAGCCGCCGCTCCGCGAGGCGCGGCCCGAGCCGCCCGGGCGCGACCAGCGCGCGGGCCCGGGCGCGGGCGTACGCGGCGTCGTCGAGGTACCCGAGCCGGAGGAGCCACGCGACGACCGCGTCCGCCTCCCCCGCGAGCTCGGCGCGCGCGAGGCGGGCGCGGACCTGCGCCTCGGTCCGGGCGCTCGCGGCGAGATAGCGGAGCGCGAGGTTCTTCGCGCGATCGAGCGGCGACGCGGCCGGCACCGGCGGAACCTACCACGCCGGGGCGACGGCCCCGGCGCGGGCGCAGGGGGGAGGCGCCCTCAGAACCGCTCGATCTGGAAGTCGTCGTCCCCGCCGCGGGGGTCCTCGGGCTTGGCCGGTCCCGCGGGCTTCGCCGCGGGCGTCTTCGCGGGCGCGATCTTCCCGAGGTGCTGCGCCGGGCCGGCGGGAGCGGCGGGCGCCGGCGCGCGCGGGGCGGGCGCGGCGACGGCGGCGCCAGCCGGCGCGGCGGCGGCGGCGGGCTTCTCGAACGAGTCCCACCGCGAGTCGCTCGTCCCGGAGATGCCGGAGACCCGGAGCGCGAAGTCGTCGGGGTTCGTCGCCTGCCGGAGCGCCTCCTCGTACGTGATCACGTGCGCCTTCAGCAGCCCCATGAGCGACTGGTCGAAGGTCTGCATCCCGTAGGAGACGTGCCCCTGCGCGATGGCGTCGGAGATCTCCTTCGTCCGGTCCTTGTCCTCGATGAGCTCCTTCACGCGGGCGGTCGCGAGGAGCACCTCGATCGCGGGGACGCGCCCCTTCCCGTCCGCGCGCGGGACGAGCCGCTGGCTGATGACGGCCTTCAGGACGGTGCCGAGCTGCAGCCGCACCTGCTTCTGCTGGTACGGCGGGAACGCCGAGATGATGCGGTTGATCGTCTCGGTGGCGTCGAGCGTGTGGAGCGTCGACATCACGAGGTGGCCGGTCTCGGCCGCCGTGAGCGCCGTCTCGATCGTCTCCAGGTCGCGCATCTCGCCGACGAGGATGACGTCCGGGTCCTGGCGGAGCGCGCTCTTCAGGGCCTGCCCGAAGCTCATCGTGTCGACGCCGACCTCGCGCTGGTTCACGATCGAGCGCTTGTCGCGGATGAGGAACTCGATGGGATCCTCGATCGTCATCACGTGACAGGTCTCGGTCGCGTTGATGTGATCGATCATCGCCGCGAGGGTCGTCGACTTGCCCGAGCCGGTGGTCCCGGTGACCAGGACGAGCCCGCGCTGCTCGGCCGCGATCTTCTCCAGGATCTTGGGCAGCATCAGCTGCTCCATCGACTGGATCTTGAAGGGGATCACGCGCAGGACGACGCCGATCGTGCCGCGCTGCTGGAAGATGTTGACGCGGAAGCGCCCGAGGCCCGGGACCCCGTAGGCGAGGTCCACCTCGTTGGTCTGCTTGTACTTCTCCTTCTGGTACTCGTTCATGATCCCGAGGGCCATCCGCGTGATCTCCTCGGGCGGGAGACGGCGGGCGTCCTTCAGCGGGACGAGGGACCCGTCGAGGCGAAACATGGGCGGAAGGCCTGCCTTCAGGTGAATGTCGGAGGCGCCGCCGCGCAGTGCGACCTGGAGGATCTCGTTCAGCTCCATGCGCGCCGAGCGTAGCACCGCGATCCCGGGCGATCCATTGCCCGGGCCGCGGGACACGATCCGAGGCGGGCGGGAGGAGGCCGCTACGTAGGGGGGCGTGTGTGCGGATCGGGGCCGGCGAGCGGCCCGAGCCGCGCGACCTCGCGGCGCCTGCGGACGAGCTCGAGGACCGTGGCGCGGCGCGCCAGGGCCGAGGCCGTGCCCACGGCGAGGCCGGCCGCGACCATCGCCCCGTGCGTCAGGATGGCGAGCGCGGCGGCGTCCTCCGCGGTCGCGCCGAGCTGCCGGGCCGCCCACGCCGAGAGCGTCCAGTACACCCCGGCGCCGACCGGCAGCCCCGGCGTGAGCTGCCCGAAGGCGATCACCGCGAGGAGGAGCGCCCCGCCCGCCGCGCTCTCCGGGACCCCGACGGCCCGCAGCGGGAGCGCGTACGCGCACGCCGCCCCGAGGGCCGGGAGGAGCGCGAGGCCGAGCGCCGCCGCGAGCCGTCCCGGGCGCCCGGCCCCGGCGATCCCCTCGCCGAGCGCGCCGAGCGCCGCGCCCGCCCGCGGGAACCGTCGCGCGACCCGCGCCGCCGCCCGCGGCGCCCCGACGGCCAGCGCACCGGCCGCGGCGGCGAGGACGGTGAAGAGCGCCGCGCCGGCGACCACGACCTTCCCGATGGCGGCGCCGGAGGACCTCGTCGCGGCGGCGAGCGCGCCGAGCGCGACGATCGCCCCGAGCTCGAGCAGCTTCGCGACGAGCTGCGACGACAGCGTGGGCGTGAACCGGCGCCCGGCCATGCGCGCGAGCGTCCACGCGGCGGCGAGCGGCCCGAGCTTCCCCGGGACGACGTTGTGCACGAGCGCGCCCAGCGCCGTCGCGTGGTACGCGTCGGCCAGGCGCGGCGGCGGGCGCCGGGAGGACCGCCCTCCAGACGAGCGCGCGGAGCGCCGGCAGCGCGGCCGCGAGCGCGGCGAACGGCAGGACCCAGCCCAGGTTCGCGTGGAGGCGCCCCAGGAACGTCCCCGCGTCGAAGCGGGGGGTGAGCGTCGGACCCTCGCTCCAGCCCGGCCGGAGGAAGACCAGGAGCACGAGCGCCGCGCCGAGCGCGCCCGCTGCGACGAGGCCCGCGGCGTGGCGCGCCCGCAGGCGCCGCCGGGACGACCGAGGGCCCCCTCCCGCCATGCCGGCAAGGTCGCCATCGCCGCGGCGCGCGGCGGCGGGCGCGGGGGGCGCGAGCTGCGGCCGAAGTCCTCGGCGGAGCGATCTGGCCCCCCGTTCAGACAGACGGCCGGCGCCGCGGGGCGGCACCGGCCGTGCAGATGCTCGAGCGTGGTGAGCGACCAGAGCGTCTCCCGTGACCCGGCGCCGTCGCAGCAGGCGTCCCGGGTTCGGGTTGCGCTCTACCGCTTCGAGAACTGGAACCGCTTGCGGGCGCCGGGGCGGCCGTACTTCTTCCGCTCGACCGCGCGCGCGTCGCGCGTCATGAACCCGGCCTTCTTGAGGACCGCCCGGTACTCGGCGTTGAGCTCGACGAGCGCGCGGCTGATCCCGTGCCGGATCGCGCCGGCCTGGCCGGAGAGGCCGCCGCCCTTCGCGGTGGCGAACACGTCGACCTTGCCCATCTGGTCGACGAGCTTGAGCGGCTCCACGAGGATCATCTTCGACGTCTCGCGGCCGAAGTACTCGTCGATGGAGCGCCCGTTGATGGTGATGTTGCCGGTGCCGGGCGCGAGCCGGACGCGCGCCACGGACTCCTTGCGCCGACCGACCGAGATGTTCGCCTGCGTGGCCATCGTTCCGTTCCTCACTGCGCGAGCGGAAGCTGCTCGGGCTTCTGCGCGGCGTGCGGGTGCTTGTCGCCCGCGTAGACCTTGAGCTTCGTGAGCATCTGGCGGCCGAGCGCGCTGCGCGGCAGCATGCGGCGGACCGCGTTCAGCACGATGTCCTCCGGGTGCTTCGCGCGAAGCTTGTCCATCGGCGTGTGCTTCGCGCCGCCCGGGTACATCGTGTGGGTGAAGAAGGTCTTGTCCGTCTCCTTCTTCCCCGTGAAGCGGACCTTGCCGGCGTTCACGACGACGACGAAGTCGCCCGTGTCCATCGACGGCGTGTAGATCGGCTTGTGCTTGCCCTTGAGGACGGAGGCGATGCGCGTCGCGAGCCGGCCCACGGTCTTCTCGTCGGCGTCGACGAGCCACCACTTCCGGCCCTTGAGGGCCTCGGACTTCGTCGCGCTGTGCGTGGTGCCTTTGGCCATGGAATACCCTACGGAAAATCCCGAAATTGGAAACGCGCCTTTTAGAGGAGGGGCGCGCGCTTGTCAAGCTTCGGCGGCTGCCCCGAGGCGGCGGGAATGTAGCGGGTTCGGGCTGGCGCCACAAGCGCACCGGTCGATCCGCCGAAAGAATCTACCCGGCGGGGACCCGCTCGCCCGGCAGCCAGGGGTCACGGCTTCGGCTGCGAGAGCTTCTCCCGCAGCCTCGCCAGGACGCCCGAGGCGAACGCGGCGACGTCCTCCGGGGCCTCCTGCGCCGCCGCGGCGGGATCGACCACCTCGTGCGCGGCCGCGGGCAGATCGCCGAGGAACCGCGACGGGGTGCGCGGGAGGACCTTGCCGCGCTTCGTCCTCGCCGCCGCCCGGGTCAGGTAGAGCCGCTCGCGCGCGCGGGTGATGCCGACGTACGCGAGCCGGCGCTCCTCGTCGACGTCGCGTGCGTCCCCCTGGATCCCGGCGCACGGCAGCAGGTCCTCCTCCACGCCGACGAGGAAGACGATCGGGAACTCGAGCCCCTTCGCGGCGTGGAGGGTCATGAGCGAGACGCCCTCGGGCGCCGCCGGGTCCTCCTCGGCGCGCGAGTCGAGCGCGAGCCGCTGCAGCCAGGTCGCGAGCGACGGGCGGGCCGTGCGCTGCTCGTAGGCGTCGAGCGAGCGGAGGACGCCCTCGAGCGCGTCCACCTTCCGCTGCCCCGCCTCGAACGACCCGACGCTCGAGCGCGCGTGGCCGTAGAGGTCCACCTCGGCGATGAGCGCGCGCGCCGCCTCCCCTGGACGTCCCGCCGCGAACCGGGCGCGGTGCCTCTCGACGAGCGCGACGAACGCCGCGATGCGCTCCGCCGCCCCCCGCGGCAGGTCCGGCACCTCCGCGGCGCGCGAGAGCGCGTCGAGGAGCGGGAGCCGCTGCCCGACCGCCCACGCGTGGACCCGCTCGAGCGACGCGTCGCCGATCCCGCGGGGCGGGACGTTCACGATGCGCCCGAGCGACACCTCGTCCGCCGGCGCGACGCAGACCTTGAGGTACGCGAGCAGGTCGCGCACCTCGGAGCGGTCGAAGAACGCCGGCCCGCCGTGGACGGTGTGCGGCACCGACGCCTCGCGCAGCGCCTCCTCGAGCGGCCGCGACTGCACGTTGAGCCGGTAGAGGACGGCGACGTCCGACCAGGGCCGCCCCTCGCGGCGCAGCCGCGCGAGCTCCTCGACGACGAAGCGGGCCTCCTCCTCCTCGGAGGGGAGCGGGACCACCCGGACCCGGTCGCCGTCGGCGTCCGCGGTGAAGAGCCTCTTCGGCCGGCGATCCGCGTTCCGGGCGATGACGGCGTTCGCGCAGGCGAGGATGTTCCCGGTCGAGCGGTAGTTCTGCTCGAGGCGGACCTCCCTCGCGCCGGGGAAGTGGCGGTCGAACTTGAGGATGTTCCGGACCTCCGCCCCCCGCCAGCCGTAGATGGCCTGGTCGTCGTCGCCGACCGCGCAGACGTTCCGCGCCTCGCCGCCGAGGAGCTTCAGGAGCTCGAGCTGCGAGACGTTCGTGTCCTGGTACTCGTCGACGAGGACGTACCGGAACCGCCGCGTGTACCGCGCCCGCAGCGCCGCGTCCTTCCCGAGCAGCGCCACCGGCCGGGCGATGAGGTCGTCGAAGTCCACCGCGCGCTGCGCGGCGAGCGCGCGCTCGTAGCGCGGGAACACCTCGCTCGCGACGAGGTCGTAGTCGTCGCCCTGCCCCGCCGGCCGCACGCGGATCCGCCGCTTCCCCTCGTTCTTCGCGCGCGAGACGAGCGCCAGGACCCGGTGCGCGTCGAACGCGCGGTCGTCCACCTTCACCTCGCGCATGCACCGCTTCACGAGCGCGAGCTGGTCACCGGCGTCGCAGATCGCGAACCGCTTCGGGAGCCCGGCGGCCTCGTGCTCCTGGTGGAGGAGCCACAGGCCGAAGCTGTGGAAGGTCGAGACGAAGACGTCGGCGCCGGGCGCGCCGGCGACGTCCGTGACGCGCTCCCGCATCTCCCCCGCCGCCTTGTTCGTGAACGTGACGGCGAGGATCGCCTCGGGCGCCACGCCGCGGTGGAGCAGCCACGCGATGCGGTGGACGATCACCCGGGTCTTCCCGGAGCCCGCGCCGGCGAGGACGAGGAGCGGCCCCTCCGTGGTGGTCACCGCCTCGCGCTGAGGCGGGTTGAGTCCGGAGAGGTCGAGCATCGAGCCGCGTGCCATCGCACGCCGCCGGGCGCAGGACAAGACTTGACCCCGGCGCGCCGGCGGGCCGTTGCCTTTTACTCGCGCAGGGCGGCGAGCGCGGCCGCGAGCTCCGCGGGCACCGGCGCCCGCGCCTCCACCCGGGCCCCGTCCGACGGCCGCGGGAACGCGAGCCGCTCGGCGTGCAGCGCCTGGCGCGCGATCGCGGGCGAGGCGACCCCGTACACCTCGTCGCCGAGGACCGGGTACCCCGCCTCCGCGAGCTGCACCCGGATCTGGTGCGTGCGCCCGGTGTCGAGGACGACCCGGAGGAGCGCCGCGCCCCGCAGCCGCTCCGCGACCGAGAAGGCCAGCCGCGCCCGCCTCGCCGACGCGACGCGCGTCGTGAACCGGCGCGGATTGTCCGGGCTCCGCCCGTAAGGCGTGTCGAGCGAGGCCCGATCCGGGGGCGCCCCCGCGACGAGCGCGAGGTACTCCTTCTCGATCGTCCCCGCCTCGAACGCGGCGCGCAGCGCGGCGAGCGCGGCGTCGCTCCGGGCGAGGAGGAGGCACCCGCTCGTGTCCCGGTCGAGCCGGTGCGGGAGCCCCGGCGCCGCGAGGCCGTCCACGTCGAAGCGTCCGAGCCGGCTCGCCGCCCCGACCGCCGAGGGGCCGCCCCGGCGCGCGGGGAGCACCGGCAGCCCGGCGGGCTTCGCGACGACGAGGCAGTCCGGGTCGTCGTACAGGAGCGGCAGCGGGGGCCCCGCCGCGGCCGGGCCGGCGCGAGGCGCCCCCGGCGCGACCTCGACCTCCTCGCCCCCGAAGAGCTTGCGCTGGATCGAGCAGGCCTTCCCGCGGATCCGCACGCTCCCCGCCTCGACGAGGGCCCGCGCGCGATCGAGGCTCATCGCGAGCGCGCCCGCCACGAAGCGGTCGAGCCGCTGCCCCCGCGCCTCGCGCGGCACCACCAGCGTGTGCGTTCGGGTGTCCACCTCGGCGCTCCCGTGGGTCTTCCCCCGCGTGGTCCCACGCGCGGCGACGCGGCGCAACCCCCCGGCGCGGCTCAGCGTGCTAGCGTCGCCACGGGATCGGGCTCGGGCGAGCCGGTCCCCGGGGGAAAGGGATGGGGAGCCTCTCGGTCGAGCTGAAGCTCGGGATGGCGGTCCTCGCGGCGTGCCTCCTCGCGGCGGTCGCAGGCGCTCGCATCGCGGGCGGGATCTTCGAGCGGGGCATGGCGGACGCCGCGCTCGCGACGCTCCAGGGATCGGCGGAGTCGTTCGCGTCCCAGGAGCGCATGGAGATCGAGCGGCTCGCCTCGTCGCTCGACGCGCTCCTCGCGGACCCGGCCCTGCGGGAGGCGTTCGTGGCGCGCGACCGCGAGCGGCTCCTCCGCGTGGCCGCGCCGCTCTTCTCGAAGGCGTCGCAGCGCGAGCGGATCACGCACTGGTACTTCATCGAGCCCGAGCCGGCGCAGACCGTCTTCCTCCGGGTCCACCGGCCCGAGCTGTTCGGCGACCGCGTCGAGCGCGTCACGTTGCAGCGGGCGATCCAGACGCACGAGCTGGCCGCCGGGAAGGAGCTCGGCCAGACCGCGTTCGCGCTCCGCGTCGTCCGGCCCTGGTTCCACGACGGGAAGCTCATCGGCTACCTGGAGCTCGCGGAGGAGATCGATCACTTCCTCGGCACGATGAAGTCCCGCACCGGCGACGACTACGGCCTGCTCGTGAAGAAGGCGTTCCTCGACGAGGAGACCTGGGCCCGCGTCCTCGGCCCGCGCGCGAACACCTGGGGCGACCGACCCGACGTCGTGGTCGTCGACGCCACCACGTTCTCCGAGGGGATCGTCGACTACGCCGGGGACCTCGAGCGGATCCCGGATCGCGGCGCGACGCTCGGGACGATCAGGCGCGGCGAGCAGGCGTACGTCCGCGGGATCTTCCCCGTCCGCGACGCGGCGGGGCGCAAGGTGGGCGCCCTCTTCGTCCTCCACGACTTCACCCGCCACGACCTCGCGCTCCGCGCCGCGCTCGTCCAGACGCTGCTCGCGCTGCTCGCGGTCGGCGCGGTGGTCGCCGCCGCCGTCTTCCTCCTCGTGCGCCGGCTCGTGTTCGCGCGGCTCGCGCGGCTGCGGAGCACGCTCGAGGCGCACGCGAGCGCGGAGCGGGTCCCGCCGAGCCGCGTCGTCGAGCTCTCCAGCGAGGACGAGATCGGCCGGCTCGAGGGGTTGCTGCGCCGCGTGCTCTTCCCCACCCAGGCGCGTCAGGAGCAGGACCCGGGTGCGCCGGAGAGCGCATCCCGCGAGCGCCGCTGACCCGCACGCGTTGACCCCGGGCAAGGCGGTCCTGCACCCGGAGGCGCATCCTCGGTGGCGAGGCGTCGGTGGCCTGTGCGGCGCCGCGCGGGAGCAGGGGGATGACGACGCGCCCAGGTGCGGAGCCCGCGCGCGCGGGACCGGACGGGTCCGGGACGAGCGGCCGGCCGGTCTACGACGTGCTCGTCGGGATCCCGTTCCGTCACCGGCTCTCGACGAAGCTGCTCGGGATGAGCGCGGTCCTCGCGCTCGCGGCGCTCGCCGGCGTCTGGTACGCCGAGCAGCGGATGCAGCGCGACCTCGTCGATCAGCTCGCGCGCTCCACCGCGCTCCTCGCCGACTCGATCCAGACCACCGCCCAGCAGGCCATGCTGGAGGCGCGTCCCGAGCACGCGTACGACGGCCTCGAGCGGGTCGGGCGGCTCGAGGGCGTCCACCGGGTCCGGGTGCTCGACAAGCGCGGCAAGGTCGTCTTCTCCACCGAGCCGAGCGACGTCGGGATGACCATCCGGCAGGACGGGCGAGCCTGCGCGGCGTGCCACGGCGGCCGCGCGCAGCCGCTCTCCCGCACGCCGGCGAGGGACCGCGCCCAGGTCCTCGACACCGCCGCGGGACGGGCGCTCGCGATGATCGCGCCCATCTACAACGCGCGCGGCTGCGCGACGGCCGCGTGCCACGTGCACCCGCCCGGGCGGCAGGTGCTCGGGCTCATCGAGGTGCGGGTCTCCGTCGGCTCGCTCGACGCGAGCGTGCTCGCGTTCCGGCGCGAGTTCGTCGGCGTGCTGAGCGCGGCCGTGCTCGTCGTCGCCTCCCTCCTCTACCTCTTCGGGCGCGCGGAGGTGGTCGAGCCCGTCGCGGCCCTCGTCGAGGGCACGCGCCGGGTCGCGCGCGACGAGCTCGACGTCGAGATCAAGGTCCGCTCGAAGGGCGAGCTCGGCGTGCTCGCCGGCTCGTTCAACGACATGACGCAGGCGCTCCGGCGGCTCGAGGACGAGCTGAAGACCGTGATGGACGGGCTCGAGCAGCAGGTGGAGGCCCGCACCGCCGACCTGCGCGACGCGCAGGAGCAGCTCGTCCGCACGGAGAAGCTCTCCTCGCTCGGGAAGCTGTCCGCCTCGATCGCCCACGAGATCAACAACCCGCTCGCGGGGATCCTCACCTTCGCGAAGCTCGTGTCCCGGACGCTCGCGGAGGGTCCGCCCGACGACTCCCGGCGCGCCGCGCTCCAGCGGAACCTCGCGCTCATCGAGCGCGAGACGCAGCGCTGCTCGACGATCGTGAGGAACCTGCTCGACTTCGCGCGCGAGCGCCCGATGCAGCCGCGCCCCCTCGACCCGCGCGCCCCGCTCGACGAGGCGCTCTCGCTCGTCGAGAACCAGCTCAAGACGCACGGGATCGCGATCGAGCGGGACCTCGCCCAGGTCCCCGAGGTGGTCGCGGACTTCGGCCAGCTCCGGCAGGCGTTCGTGAACATCGCGTTCAACGCGTGCGAGGCGATGGGCACCGCCGGGCGCCTGCGCGTCGCCTCGCGCACCCGCGACGGCGCCATCGAGATCGTGATCGAGGACACCGGCCCCGGGATCCCGCCGGAGCGGCTCTCGAAGATCTTCGACCCGTTCTTCACCACGAAGGAGAAGGGCACCGGCCTCGGCCTCTCGGTGGTGTACGGCATCGTCGAGCGGCACGGAGGCACGATCTCGGTCGACAGCGAGGTCGGGCGCGGGACCTCCTTCACGATCCGGCTGCCCATGATCCGGACCGACGCGGCGCCCGCGGCCGGCGCCGCGTAGAATCCGCGGGTGGGCCGCCCGCTCGTCACCCTCGATCGCGTCGACGTCCGCCTCGCCGGGGCGACGCTCCTCGAGGACGTGTCGCTCGAGGTGCGGGCGGGCGAGGGGCTCGCCGTCGTCGGGCCGAGCGGCTCCGGCAAGTCCACGCTGCTCCGGGTGCTCCGCGGCGAGCTCTGGCCCCACCCCGCGAGCGCGGGTCGACGGCTCTTCCACGGCGCGGACGGGCCCTCGGAGAGCCCCATCGGCGCGCGCGAGCGGTTCGCCCTCGTCGCGCCCGAGGCCCAGGACGCGTACGTCCGCCACGACTGGGACCTCCCGGTCGAGGCGGTGATCCGGTCCGGCTTCTCGGACGCGGTGTTCCCGGCGGACGCGGCGACCGCGGCGCAGGCGGCCCGGGTCCGCGAGGTCGCCGCGCTGCTCGGCGTCGAGCACCTCCTCGCGCGCTCCGTGCTCGAGCTCTCGCGCGGCGAGGGTCGCCGCGTGCTCCTGGCTCGCGCGCTCGCGCCCGCGCCGGACCTGCTCGTGCTGGACGAGGGGTGCGAGGGGCTCGACGCGCGCGCGCGGGAGGCCTTCCTCGCGCACGTCGGCGCGGTGCTCCGCGCCGGCACCGCGGTGGTGATGGCGACCCACCGGGAGGAGGAGCTCGTCCCCGGGATCGAGCGCGTCGCGGAGGTGCGGGACGGGCGCGTGACGGTGCGCGAGAGGCGGGAGACCCTCGACCGCGACCGCGACCTCGACCGCGACCGCGACCTCGACCGCGACCGCGACCTCGACCGCGACCGCGACCGCGACCGCGACCGCCCGAAGGGTCCGCTCTTCGCGGTTCGCGGCGCCACCGTCCTCGTCGAGGGACGCGCCGTCCTCTCCGCGATCGACTTCGTGCTCGGGGCGGGCGAGCGCGTCGCGATCGTCGGCTCGAACGGCGCCGGGAAGTCCACGTTCCTCCGGCTGCTCGCCGGCGAGGAGCAGCCCGCGTCCGGAACCGTCTCCCGGCTGGGCCTCGGCGAGCGCGCCGGCGCGTTCGACCTGCGCGGCCGCATCGGCCTGGTCTCGCCCGAGCTCCAGGCCCGCCACCGCTTCGACGCCACCGGGGAGGCGGTCGTCCTCTCCGGATTCCAGGGGACGATCGGTCTCGAGGGCGAGCCCGGCGCGGGCGAGCGGGACCGCGCGCGCGCGGCGCTCGCGCGGCTCGGGATCTCGCACCTCGCCGCGAGGCACCTCCTCACGCTCTCGTACGGGGAGCTGCGCAGGCTGCTCGTCGCCCGCGCGCTCGCGCCGGAGCCGGAGGCGCTGCTCCTCGACGAGCCCCTCGCCGGCCTCGACGCGAGCGCCCGCGCCTGGGTGATCCGGACGGTCGCCGACGCCTGCGACGCGGGCGCCGCGCTCGTGACGGTGACGCACCACCGCGACGAGCTGCCCCCCGGGATCGCGCGGGTGCTCGTGCTCGAGGGCGGCCGGCTCGGCCCTGCGCGGGCGGCCCGCTGATTTCCCTTCACCGGCGTTCCGGGGCAGGATGACCGCGATGGCCGACTCGCGTCGAAGGCCCACTCCGCCGTCGCTCGCCGGGGCGCCGCGCGACCCGCCGCGAGGTCGCGAGGACCGCCGCGTCGTGGACCCGGGCGGCCGACCCGCCGCGGCCGGCCCCGGCGTCCGGGTCGTGACCGGCCCGATGTTCGTCGACACGGCGACCGGCACCTTCCAGGCCACCCGGCCGCCGCAGGCCCCGACGCTGACGCGGCGCGACTTCGAGGCGGAGCTGCAGCGGCTGCTGCGCGCCTACGCCTCGGACGACGAGAACCCCGGGTCGATGCGCTGCGAGGGGTGCCGCCGGTGCGTGTCGTGCACCTTCTGCACGGACTGCGAGGAGTGCTACCGCTGCACCCACTCCACCGGCTGCCGGTCGTCCACCCACCTCACCCACTGCACCGGCTGCGCCGGGTGTCACGACTGCGCGTACTGCGTCTCGTCCGAGAACTGCACGCGCTCGAACTACCTCGTCCTCTCCCGGTCGTGCTCGGAGTGCTCCTACTGCTTCGGCTGCGTCGGCCTCGCGAAGCAGGACTTCCACATCCTGAACGTGAAGTACGGCCGCTCCGAGTACTTCCGGCTCGTGAAGTCGCTGCGCGCGGAGCTCGGGATCCCGGACTAGGGAGATGCTCGCGGTCCCGCTCCTCGCCCTCCTCGCAGCCGCCGCCCCGGCGGGCGCCGAGGTCGTCGTCGCGCCCTCGGTCGTCAGGCCCGGCGACGCCGTGCTCGTCCGTGCCCGGGGAGCCGGGGTCTCGGCGGGCACGCTCGCCGGACGCCCGCTGCGGTTCTGGGCGCGCGGCGCCGAGGCGTGGGCGCTCGCGGGGCTCCCGCTCGAGGTCCCCACCGGCCCGGCGCGGGCGGAGGTCGTCGGGGCCGACGGCGCGGTGCTCGGGGCCGCGGCGCTCGAGATCGTCGAGCCCGGGTTCCCCTCGAGGACGCTCCGGGTCGCGCCGCGCTTCGTGAAGCCGCCCGCGAGCGCGAGGGCGCGGATCGCGCGCGACCGGGAGGCCTTCGCCGCCGCCTACGACCGGCCCTTCGTCCCGCCGCTCTTCACGGCCAGCTTCGAGTGGCCACGGCGCGCCGGGAGCCACGGCCACTTCGGCGACCAGCGCGTCTTCAACGGCAAGAAGGAGTCGGTGCACTACGGCGTGGACATCGACGGCCCGCGCGGCGCGCCGGTGCTCGCGGCGAACGACGGCGAGGTCGTGCTCGCGCGCGACTGCTACTACTCGGGGAACACCGTGGTGCTGTGGCACGGCGCCGACCTGTTCACCCTCTACTTCCACCTGGACCGGCTCGACGCGCGCGTCGGCGCGCGGGTGCGCCGGGGCGACCGGATCGGCGTGATCGGCTCGACCGGGCGCTCCACCGGGCCGCACCTGCACTGGAGCGCGCGCGCGGCCGGGCTGCTCGTCGATCCCGAGTCGCTCCTCGGGATCGACTTCGCCGCCGGCACCGCGCCGGCGCGCCGCGCCGGTCCCCCTCCGCCCGCGGCGCGAGAGGAGCCACCCCAGCCGCCCGCTCCGCCCGAGACGGCGGCGCCTGCCGAGCTCGGGACGGGCGCGACGCCTAGCGGCGCCGCCGCTCCTCTGCGATGACCGCGAGCATCGGGGCGAGCAGCCCCGGCGTCGCGGCGACGATGTCGCCGCTCTCGAGCATGCCGTCGCCCCCGTCCATGTCGGTCACCAGGGCGCCGGCCTCGCGCGCGATGAGGATGCCGGGAGCGACGTCCCACGGCTTCAGGCGGAGCTCCCAGAACCCGTCGAAGCGGCCGGCCGCGACGTACGCGAGGTCGAGCGCGGCGCTCCCGAAGCGGCGGACGGCGCGCGCCTTGCGGAGGAACGCGCCGAACAGGCGGAGCGGCTCGTCGTAGCGCTCGTGGACGTCGTACGGGAAGCCGGTGACGAGGAGCGCGCCTCGCAGCTCCGTGCGCGCCGAGTGGCGGAGCGGCTCGCCGCCGAGCGTCGCGCCCTCGCCGCGCGCCGCCGAGAAGAGCTCGTCCCGGAGCGGATCGTACGTCGCGCCCGCCGCGAGCCCCGCCGCGTCCGCGACCGCCACGTTGACCGCGAAGTGCGGGACGCCGTGGGCGTAGTTCGTCGTCCCGTCGAGCGGGTCGACGAAGAACCGGAGGCCGCCCGCGCCGGCGCCGCTCGCGCCCGACTCCTCCGCGAGGACCGACGCGCCGGGGAACCGGGAGGAGAGGAAGCCGAGGACCGCCGCCTCGCTCGCGCGATCGGCGTCCGTGACGAGGTCGATGCCCCCCTTGAGCTCGATCGTCCGGGCCATGCCCCACCGCTCCCGGAGCACCGCACCACCCAGCCGCGCGGCCTCCGCGCACGCGGCTCCAAGCTCTTCGACCTCCGACACGTCCACCTCCCGGGCTCGACGCCCGCCGGGAGGATAACGGACGCGGGCACGGATCGCAGGTGAGACGACTTCCCACGTCGCCTTACCGCGGCGAAATGACGTGCTTCACGTTTAGTCACCCGTTCGCGCGTCACTCACGGTACATTCTCGTCGCCCCTCCGCAGGGGCCGAGGAGGAGGGGGACGTGAACTCGACGGAGACGACCCGAGGCGTACCGGCGCGGCGCCGCGCGTGGATCGTGACGCTCGCAGCGCTCGCGCTCGCAACGCCCGCTGCGGCCGCGCCGCGGTCGACGCCGGCGGGGCGGAGCGCCCCGGCCGCGCCGCCCGCAGCTCCGGTGGCGCCGCGCGACCGGTCACCGTCCGCCGCCCCCACACCGACGCCCATGGTCCCCGCCGCCGACGCCCCGGTCGATGCGGGCTGGCGGTTCGGTCCGGCGCTCGGGCTCGAGTTCGGGATCGGGGACGCGAAGTACGATGCGGTGAAGCTCCGGATCGACGCTCAGCGCGAGGTCCGGCGGCTCTCCGCCGAGACGACGATCTCGTTCCTCGGCGCGTTCTCGATGGCCCATGCCTCCGGCAGCGAGAGCCTCACCGTGGTGGTCGACCCGTTCCTGGGGAGGGTCGCGAGCGGCACGATCGAGTGGGATGCCAACGTCTTCGAGCTCGTCCCGACCGCGCGGCTCACCTACGCCGCGACCCCCGGGGTCTCGTTCATCGCGGACGGAGGGCTCGGGGCCGTCTACACCGCCGCGCGCGCGCACGTCCCTCCCGTGCTCGCGGGGTGGCAGAGCGCGGACCCGGTGAAGAACGGCGTCGGCGGCGTCGTCCGGATCGCGGGCGGGCTGGTCCTGACGCCGTCGCCGGGGTTCCGCATCGCCATCGAAGGGGTCGGATTCCACCTGCGATTCGGCAACGGCCCCGGCTCCGGGTTCGACCTCGTCGCGTCGATCTCCCACCGCCTGTGACCTCGACCGGAGAATCGCCGATGTCCTCCCGAGCCTGCCGCATCGTCCTCGCGCTCTCGTTCCTCGCGTCCGCCGCGCGCACGGCGCGCGCCGCGCCGATGGTCGCCGTGCCGCTCCCGCCGCCACCGCAAGGCATGGCGCTCTCGAGCCCTGCGCCACGGCCCTTCCTCGTCGGAGCCAAGGTCGGCCTCGACTCGCCGCTCGGCAACGGCGGCGACGGCGCCCCCGTCCTCGAGGCCGACATCGCCACGCCCTGGCGGACCACCGCGTCCGGCGTGGCGCTCGGGTGGGCCCTGGAGCTGCGTACGTTCCTCCCCTCCACCACCGACCGGGGCGGGATGAGGTCGGGCGCCAGCGGGCTCGAGGTCACCCCGACCGTGCGGGCCTCGATCCCGGTCGGTCGCTCGAGCTTCGCCTTCCGGACCCAGCTCGGGATCGGCGCCGTGGCGCGCGCGACCTGGGCGCAGGTCGACACCCGGTTCGTCGGCCGACAGACCGTCACCGGCAGCGAGGGCACCGCGCTGGTCCGGGCAGGGCTCGCGCTCGACTGGGCGGTTCGCCCACGCCTCTCCATCGCGATCGAGCCGCTCTCGCTGGGCTTCGACCTCCGCGGGAACGCCGACTGGATCTTCGGCGCCGGCGCGGCGTACCGCCTCTAAGGGGACCTGACATGCGCTCGACCAAGCTCCTCGCGACGTTGCTCACCGCGCTCGCGCTCGCCGCGTGCAAGAAGGAAGGGCTGGAGGGTCCGCTCGCGGGGTGTCGCACCGCGAGCTACGCGTCCTTCTGCTCCGCCGACGCGGAGTGCTGCTCCTTCGGGTGCGTGTACGGCACCTGCATGCCGAACCCGAACGAGGGCGGCGTCTGCCGGACGAGCGCAGACTGCGGCGCGCCTCGATTCTGCATGAACCAGCGCTGCGTGACGATCACCTGCCTCCCGGGCGGCGTGGCGTGCAACGGGGGCATCCCGTGCTGCAGCGGCACCTGCACCGCGGGGCTCTGCGCGGCGGACCGGCCGCCGGTCGCGGTCGCGGGTCCCGACCTCGCGGGAGCGTCCGTCCCCTACCGCGTCGCGATCCAGCTCACGAACGCGAGCTACGACCTCGACAACGTCCCCTCGAGCAGCGGCCTCACGTACACGTGGAGCGTCGTCTCCGCGCCGGCGGGAGCCTCGACGACGTTCGAGCCGGGTCCGGGCGCCGCGACGCCCCGGTTCACGCCGACGGTCGCGAGCCCCAGCATCCCGTACGTCCTCCGGCTCACGGCCGCGAGCGGCGCCGCCTCGAGCGTCGACACGATCACCTTCTACGCCATCAACACGCCGCCGGAGATCGACATGCCACCCGACGTTCCCGTGTCGACGTACCAGTCGCGGAACGTCCCGCTCGTCACCGCGGCGACCGTGACGGACGCCGACGGGGGCCCCATCTCCTGCACCTGGGCGAAGAAGGGACCGTCCGCGAGCACCTTCACCCGCGTCTCCGGTCCCGTCGTCTGCGCGGGCGCGAGCGGCGCGGCCGCGACCGGGACCTCGCTCCACACGCTCTTCGAGGACGAGGCGGGCACGTGGGAGATCCAGCTCGGGGTGGACGACGGCGTGAACCCGGTCGTCTCGACGAGCCGCTTCGTCAGCGTGCAGAACGACCCTCCGGTGGCGGAGGCGGGTCCGAAGCGGTGGGGCAACTACAGCCTCGGGGCGATTCCCCTCGAGCGGCACGGCCACCGACCTGAACTCCGACGTGACGGGCGGCACCGTGGGTGACGCGGCGTTCACCTGGTCGTGGACGGTGACCTCCGGGCCGGTGGGCACGAGCCAGGTCGGAACGATCGTCGGAACGACACCCTCGGTCGCCTTCACCCCCGACAGGGAGGGTGCGTACGTCGTCACGCTGACGGTGGACGATCACCACGGCGGGCCCCGCGGCGGCGTGGGCACCGACACGGTCGAGGTTCAGGTGGAGCCGTACATCCTGCCGCTCGGAGAGGTCGCCGACGCCCGGTACGTCGCCGGGACGAACAAGATCGTCCTCGTCGAGACGGACGCCGGCAGCGCCTACCAGCTCAAGATCGTCGATCCGGCCACGCTCGACGTCGACTTCCTCGTGACGCTCGCCGCGAGGCCGACGTGTGTCGCCCTCGACCCGACCCAGACCGAGGCGCTCGTCGGCGAGGCGGGCGGCCGCTGGCAGCGCGTCACCGGGATCCAGGCCATCCCGGCCGTCGCGAACACGGTCCCGGCCGGTGCCGGGAGCGCGGCGGACCTCGTCGACGTCGCGCACGCCGGAAACTGCGCGTACGGCGTGACGGCGGGCGGCTCGGTCCTCCTCCTCCACCCGCTCGCGTCGGGCTCGCCCTACTCGGACCTCGTGTCGTGCCCGACCTGCACCGGGACGAACGCGCCGGCGGGCGATCGCGCGGTGACCGCGACCGCGAACGTCGGCGGGACGACCGCCCCGTGGCTGTGGCTGCGCCAGACGGGCTCGGGCCGGCTCGGGCGCTACGAGATCCACACGAACTGCAACCTGCAGACGCCGTACGTGTGGACCGACTCGGCGGCCGCCGGGAAGCGGGGCCTGTGGCTCTCCTCCGACGTCCAGGACCTGTACGTCGCGTGGACGAGCGTCTACGACGCGCGCAGCGCGACGCTCGCGAAGCGCTTCTACGGGCTCCCGTCGCTCCTCCCGGACCACCTGGAGACGACGCTCGTCGGAACGGAGCTCGTGGGCGCGGTGGCGCAGTACCTGACGACCGGGCTCTCGACGTTCTCGCGGGTGGCCGTGGACGGCGAGCTCACCGCGGGCGCGACGCGCGCGTATCCACTCCTCGGGTTCAACGGGGACGCGATCCCGAACTACGGGCGGCTGGCGTTCGTCCGCACGGGCGGCGGCGCGTACTACGCCATCGTCCGCGCGAACGTCGGAACGGTCGCCTCGCCGACGTACCGATGGGGGCTCGTGAACCTCGGCCCGTGACCTGGAGTCGCGTCACGACGGCCCACGGGGCGCGCCGGTCGCGCTAGACTCCGCCCATGCTCAAGGCGCTGGCGGTCGTCCGCACCCTCGTCCTCGTCTTCCTCGTCGGGTACACGGTCCGCGCGATGCCGTTCTTCGTGAACCAGGCGCGCACCTTCGACGAGTCCTACGCGCGATGCGCAGACTCGCTCTCTCTCGTGGTGCGCGCCGCGTGGATCGCGGTCGCCTGGATCGCCATCGAGACGGCGATCGGCTGGTTCCTGGCGACGCGACGCCCGAAGATCCCCGTGGCCGCCCCGAAGGCGCGGCGAGCCGCCCTTCGCGCCGCCCGGCCGCTGAGCCGGGCCGGGGCGCGCCCTGCTCGGCCTGGGATCGGTGCTCTCGCGGTTCGCGACCTGGCTCCACCGCCGGGACGTGACCGTCTGGTACGATCCCCATTACCGCCTCCCGATGTCGGGGCTCGAGGCGGTGGTCGGGTTCGAGCCGCGGCGGGCCGACTTCGCCCTGTGGTGGCTCCGCGAGTGCCGCGCCGTCCCGCGCGAAGCCGTCCGCCGACCCCACCGCATCTCGTACGAGAACCTCGCGCGCGTGCACTCCGCGGAGCTGCTCGAGTCGCTCGGCCGCCCGGAGGTGATCGCCTCGATCTTCGCCGTCGATCCGAGCGACCTGCTCGTGGACGAGGTGATGACCACCGTCCGGCTCGCCTGCGGCGGCACGCTCGCCGGCGCGCGGGAGAGCCTGCGGACCCGCGCGCCCGCGCTGAACCTGCTCGGCGGGTTCCACCACGCCGCGCCCGGCGCGGCGGGAGGCAACTGCCCGGTGAACGACGTCGCGGTCGCCATCGCGACGCTGCGCGCGGAGGGGTTCGCGGAGCGGATCGCGGTGCTCGACCTCGACGCGCACCCGCCCGACGGGCTCGCGGCCTGCCTCGCCCAGGACCCGAGCGTCTGGATCGGGTCGATCTCCGGGTCGGACTGGGGTCCGCTCGAGCGGGTGGACGAGACGGTGCTGCCGGAGGGCACGGCCGACGCGGCGTACCTCGACGCCCTCGCCGCGCTCCTCGGCCGGATGCCGCGGCCGCGGCTCGCGTTCGTGCTCGCGGGCGGCGACGTCCTGGCCGGCGATCGGTTCGGACGGCTCGCGCTCACGCTCGAGGGGGCGCGGGAGCGGGACCTCCTCGTCGCGGCCGAGCTCGAGTGGGTCCCGACGGTCTGGCTCCCGGCGGGCGGGTACACCCGCGACGCGTGGCGCGTCCTCGCCGGGACCGGCATGGCCGTCACGACGGGGACGCGGGACGTCATCCCCCGCTCCTACGACCCCATCGCGGCGCGGTTCGCGCGCGTGTCCGAGCGGATCTCCCCCGCGGAGCTGACCGAGTCGGGCGAGCTCTCGGCGGAGGAGATCGAGGAGGAGCTCGGGATCCGCCCGCGGCGGCAGCGGATCCTGCTCGGGTTCTACACGGTGCCCGGCCTGGAGCACGCGCTCTACCGCTACGGGATCTTCGACCACCTCGAGCGGCTCGGGTTCCGGCAGTTCCGCGCGGAGTTCGACGCGCCGGGCGCGGGCGAGCGCGTCCGCGTCCTCGGCCAGGCGGGCGGCGAGGAGCACCTGCTCATCGAGGTCGTGCTCGAGCGGCGCCACCTCGCGGACGTGGACGTGCTCTACGTCCACTGGGTCTCGCTCCGGAACCCGCGCGCCCAGTTCAGCGACAGGCGCCCGCGCCTGCCCGGGCAAGACGTGCCCGGCCTCGGGATCTCGCGGGAGATCGTCACGATGCTCGCGCTGATGGCGACGCGGCTCGGCCTCGCCGGCCTCGTGTTCCGGCCCTCGCACTTCCACGTCGCCTTCGCGGCGCGGCACGAGTTCCGGTTCCTGGATCCGCGCCGCCAGGGGAGGTTCGAGGCGCTGATGCGCGACCTCGCGGGCGTTCCGCTCCTCGAGGCGACCCTCGCCGTCTCGGCCGGGAAGGTGCTGATGAACGGGGCGCCCTACGCCTGGGAGGCGGACGAGATGGCCCACTGGCTGCGCGCGCCGGACGACGCGCCCGCCGAGGTCGCGCTCGAGCGGGAGCGGGTGCGGTTCAGCTACGACCCCGCGGCGACCGACGAGACCGCGCCGCAGCCGGGCCCGTGACCCTCACTCGTCGAGGATCTGCCGCACCTCGCGCTCGAGCGCCGCCACCTGCCCGCGGTCGTACCCGACGTGGACCGCGCGGACCACGCCCGCCCGATCGAGCAGCACGGTCGTGGGGAGCCGCGTGACCGCGAGCTTCTCCGCGAGCGCCTCGCCGCCCTTGTCCCACAGGACCGGGAACGCGACCCGCGTCTCCGCGACGAACGCCTCGACCGCGGCGCGATCCTCGTCGAACGCGATGGCGTACACCTCGAGGCCGCGCCCGCGGAGCTCGGCCGCGAGGCGGTCGAGCGCCGGGAGCTGATCCCGGCACGGCTCGCACCAGGTCGCCCACAGGTCCACGACCGTCGCGCGCGCGGCGCGGGCGGGGAGCGCGCGCTCGCGCCCGTCGAGCCCCTTCGCGCCGAGCGCGATCGTCTTGCCGAGGAGCGGTGAGGGGCGTGACGCGGCGCGCGGGGTGGCGCACCCGATCGCCGTGAGCGAGGCGACCGTGGCCGCGAGGACGAGAGGTCGCATTCCGCTCATGATACCCGCAGCGCGGCGGGGTGGTGCAGCACCTGGACGACGAGCCCCTCCGGCCCCGCGACGTACAGCGAGCGGGCGCCGTCGCGGTGCGTCCGCGGGCGCGCGAGGATCCGCGCGCCGCACGCGTCGAGGTGGCGCTCCCAGGCGTCGACGTCGTCGGCCCGGGCGACGAAGATCCCGAGGTGGTCGAGCATCCCGCCGCGTTCACCCTCGCCCCCGGCGGCGCCTTCTCCCCCGCCCCCGGCGGCAGCCGGGGGAGAGGGTCGGGGAGAGGGGGCTGGCGGCGCGTCGACCCGATGGAGCGCCACGTCGTCCTCGTGCCGGCGCAGGTACACGTTCGCCGGGTCCGGCCGCCACGCCACCTCGTACCCGAGCACCCGCACGAAGAAGTCCTCGGCCGCGGGGAGGTCTCGCACCCGCAGGGCGGCATGCCGCAGGCCGAGGGACGGCGGGTGCGAGGTCGTCACCCCGGATCGCTAACGTCCGCACCACCGGTCGCGCAGGGGAGTACGATCGGGCACGTGGCCCGTCTCGCCTCGTCCGTGTCCCTCGCCCGAGCCGGTCTCGCGGCCGCGTGGATCGCGGCGCCGTTCGCCGGAGCCGGCACGCTCGCGTGGGCGGCGGGGTGGATCTACCTGGGGTTGGTCGTGTCGGGGCTCGCGGCGCACGCCACGTTCGTGTCGCGGAACGCGCCCGCGCTGGCGGCGAGGCGCGCCCGGATCGGCGAGGGGACTTCCCCGTGGGATCTCGTGTGGGTCGCGGTGTTCTGGCCGTCGATGGTGGCTGCGCCCGCCGTCGCGGGCGCCGACCTCGTCCGGGCGGGGCACGCGCCCATGTCGATGGGCTGGGCGGTGGCGGGCGTGGCGCTCCTCGGCATCGCGTTCGGGCTCTCCGCAGCGGCGATGGCCACGAACCCGTTCTTCGAGGGGACGGTGCGGATCCAGCCCGACCAGCGCGTCGTCGACCAGGGCCCGTACGCGCGCGTCCGGCACCCCGGCTACGCCGCGCTCGCGCTCTGGGCGGTCGCCACGCCGCTCGTGCTGCGGTCGCGCGCCGCGCTCTGGCCGGCCGCGTTCACCGTCGCGTGGGTCGTGCTCCGCACCGCGCTCGAGGACTCGTTCCTGCGCCGGCGGCTCGCCGGGTACGCCGCCTACGCGGCGCGGGTGCGCGCGAGGCTCGTCCCCGGGCTCTGGTGACGCGCTGCGCGGCGCCCGGCGTCACCGCGCCCGCAGCGCGTCGAGCAGCTTCCCCCAGATGCCGCCGAAGGCGCCGTTCGACATGGCGACCACGACGTCCCCGGGCCGCGCGGCCGCCGCCATCGCGGGGACCATCGCGTCCACCGTCTCGAACGCGCGCGCGGGCTGCCCGCCCGCCGCGAGGGTGCCCACGACCGCGTCGAGGTCGAGCCGCTCCGCCTCCGGGACGCGGTCGGTGGCGGCCGGGCGCAGCAGGAACACCTCCGCGGCGCCGCCCCACGTGGCCGGCGCGGCGTACGCGGCCTGGTGCAGGTTTCGCCGGCTGGTGTTCGAGCGCGGCTCGAACGCCGCGAGCAGGCGCGCGCCCGGGAAGGTCCCGCGGATCGCCGCGAGCGTCTTCTCGACCGCGCGGGGGTGGTGCGCGAAGTCGTCCACGACGACGACCCCGCCGGCGGTCCCCCGCACCTCCTGGCGCCGCTTCACCCCGCGGAACGCGCCGAGCCCCGCGGCGATCTCCGGCGGAGACAGGCCGAGCGAGGTCGCCGCCGCGGCGACCCCGAGCGCGTTCTCCACGTTGTGCGCCCCCCCGACCGGGAGGTGCACCTCGGCGAGCGCCCGCCCGTGGCGCGCGAGCGTGAACCGCGCGCCGTCCGCGCCGAGGACGAGCCCGCGCGCCTCCCAGTCCGCGCCGGGCCGGTCCACCGCGTACGTCTCGACCGGCGCGCGCGACCGGCGCGAGATCCGCGCGACGCTGTCGTAGCTCGCGCACGCGGCGAGGAAGCCCTCCGGCGGGAGCAGGTCCACGAACTTCTCGAAGGCGCTCTCGTAGTGCGCCTCGTCCCGGTAGATGTCGGCGTGGTCGAGCTCGCAGCTCGTGAAGATCGCGGTGCGGGGCCGGTAGTGCAGGAACTTGGGCCCCTTGTCGAAGTAGGCGGTGTCGTACTCGTCGCCCTCGACCACGAAGTGGGCGCCGCCGCCGAGGCGGAAGTTCGAGTCGAAGTCCCGGGTGACCCCGCCGACGAGGAACGACGGGTCGCGGCCGGCGTGGTGGAGGAGCGCCCCCATCATCGCGGACGTCGTGGTCTTGCCGTGCGTGCCGACGACCACCACGCCGTGCCTCGGCGCGATGAACCGCTCGCCGAGCGCCGCCGGGAACGAGACGTGGGGGAGGCCGCGCTCGCGCATCGCGGTCGCCTCGGGGTTCACCGCGCGCACCACGTTCCCGACGACGACGAGGTCGGGGCGCGCCCGGTCGAGGTTCTCGGCGCGGTACGGGGTGAGGACCTCGATGCCCCACCGCTCGAGCTGGGTCGACATGGGCGGGTAGACGTTCTCGTCGGAGCCCGTCACCTCGTGGCCCGCCGCCTTCAGCATCCCCGCGAACGAGCCCATGCCCGTGCCGGCGACGCCGATGAGGTGGATCCGCTTCACCCTGGACCAGTCGACCACGCGTCCCTCCTCTGCCGACCTCGACCCCGGGCGCCGGGTCTACCGGATGCCGAGCGCCGCCGCCACCACGTCGTGGAATCGCGGGCGGAAGGCGCGGATGAGCTCGTTGTCCCGGGACGGGTGCACCCGGTTCGTGAGGAGCGCCACGACGACCTCGCGCTCGACGTCGATCCACAGCGACGTGCCCGTGAATCCCAGGTGGCCGATCGCGCCCCGGCCGCTCCGCCCGAGGTGGGCGCCGAGCGACGAGCCCTGCGCGGATGGCGTGTCCCAGCCGAGCGCGCGCGTCGTTCCCGGGGTCGGGTCGCGCCGGGCGAACTCGGCGGCGGCCGCCGGGGAGACGACGCTCGGGCGGCCGTGCAGCGCGTCGAGCCAGGCCTGCCCGAGCGCGGCGACGTCGCGGGCCGTCGAGAAGGCGCCGGCGTGCCCGGCCCCGCCGCCCATCGCCCACGCGTTGTCGTCGTTGACGGCGCCCCGGTTCACCTCGTGACGGTGCTCGCACCGCTCCGTCGGCACGAACGCCCGGCCGGCGGCCCGCGCCGTCGCCTCGTCGGGGGCGAGCCCGTCGAGGAAGAACGTGTCGGAGAGCCCGAGCGGCCGGAAGACCCGCGCCTCGGCGAGCGCGGCCAGCCGGTCGCCGAGCACCGCCTCGAGGAGGAACCCGAGCGCGAGGAAGCCCGGATCGCAGTAGAGAGGCGCGCGCGCCCGGCGGCGCCTCGAGCGGCTCGGCGAGGACCGCGTCCCGCACGAGGGCCTTGCCGCGCGCGAAGGCCTGGCCGAGCGCGGCGGGCGGCGGTCGCTCGGACGGAGGCCGGAACGCCGCCGAGGCGACCGGGTCCGCGGCGGCGCGCTCGTAGTACGGCCGCCACCGCGGCAGGCCCGACGCGTGGGCGAGCAGGTGCCGGAGCGTCACCGCGCCCTTGCCGCCGGCCTCGAAGCCGGGGAGGCGCGTCCGCGACGGGTGCGTCGAGGGCGAGCGTGCCGTCCGCCACCGCCTGCGCCGCGAGCGTCGTGGTGGCCATGACCTTCGTGAGCGACGCGACGTCGAAGAGATCGCCGTCCCGGAGCGGCCGCGCGCCGGGCCCGGGGAGGTCGCCGTGCCAGCTCGCGTGCAGGACCGCGCCGCCCCGGAGCACGACCGCCGAGAGCGCCGGCGCGACGCCGGCGCGGCGCCCCTCCTCGAGGACCTCGACGACCGCGCCGAGGACCGCCTTCACACGGCCACCCGCGACCGCGCGGACCACTCGTCGAACAGGAGCCTCGGGGGCCCCTCCTCGCCGGGCGCCGGCGCGACGAGCGTGGCGCGCGCGCCGAGCGGGACCGCGAAGTTCGCGTCCTCGTGCCCGACGGGCAGGCCCTCGACGGCGGGGACGCCGAGCGCGAGCGCCGCCTCGCGCACGACGTCGAGCGCGAGGATCCCCGCGTCGTCGCACGACGTGAACAGGCCGATCGCGAGGCCGGCGATCCGGTCGAGCGCCCCGGCGAGCCGGAGCTGCGTGAGGCACCGGTCGATGCGGTACGGCTTCTCGCCGACGTCCTCCAGGAGCAGGATCGCCCCGTCGAGGCGCGGCGCGTACGGCGTGCCGGCGAGGTGGGCGAGCAGGGTGAGCGTCCCCCCGAGGAGCGGCCCGGACGCCCGGCCGGGGCTGATGGTGCGCGACGCGACGAGCCCGGCGCCGGGGGCGGGCGCCTCCCACGGCCCCGCGCGCGGGGCGTCCTCGAGCAGGAGCGCCTCGAGGTGGCGGAGCGCGTCCTCCGGCGCGCGCCCGAGCTGGGTCACGACGGGGCCGTGCACCGAGGCGAGCCCGGCCCGGTTCAGGACCGCGTGGAGCGCGGTCACGTCGGAGAAGCCGACGAGCGCCTTCGGGCGGGCGAGCAGCGGCGCGGGGTCCACCGCCGGGAGGATCCGCATCGCGCCGTACCCGCCGCGCGCGCAGAAGATGGCGCGCGAGTCGGGATCCGCGACGGCCTCGCGCCACTCCTCCGCCCGGCGGGCGTCGTCGCCGGCGAGGTACCCCCGCCGCGTGCCGAGGTCCGCCCGCATGCGCGGCTCGAGGCCGAACCGGGTCGAGAGCACCTCCAGGCCTCTGTCGAGCGCGGCCGGGTCGTAAGGGCTCGACGGCGCGACGACGCGGACGGCGTCTCCCCTCCGGAGCTTGGGCGGCAGGATCACGGGGCGAGGATAACCCCCACCCCCGTGCCGGGCGAGAAGCGGGCCCGCCGGCGCCGCCGAGCCGGCTGCCCCGTGGGCCCTTTGTATGGCCCGGTGCCGTTCTGCTAAGGTCGAGCGCTCGATATTTTTACCAGCCGTGACCGGGTACCCGGCGCGGACCCCGAACCAAACCGTTAGATCAGAACGAGATTGGAGGGTGCCCCCGTGGCCCGTACCCGCAGCAGCAAGCCGGCCGTCGCCTCTCGCCAGCCGAAGCTCTCCCCGCCCCCGTCGTCCGCGAAGCCCGCTCCCGCCGCGTCGAAGCACGGCGCGCCCCGCAAGAACGGCGTGCCCGCCGAACGGCCGGAGCTCGAGGGCGAGGTCTTCTACCCGACGCAAGAGGTCGTGGCCCAGGCCCGCGTCAAGGACTGGGACGCGATCGCCCGCCGGGCGGACGAGGACCTGGAGGGCTTCTGGGCGGACGAGGCCGAGGAGCTCGAGTGGTACCGGAAGTGGGACAAGGTCCTCGACGACTCCAACAAGCCCTTCTTCAAGTGGTTCAAGGGCGCGCAGACGAACATCGTCCACAACTGCCTCGACCGCCACCAGCGGACCTGGCGGAAGAACAAGCTCTCGCTCGTGTGGGTCGGCGAGAAGGGCGAGGTCCGCACGTACTCGTACTTCGCGCTGAACCGCGACGTCTCGAAGTTCGCGAACGTGCTGAAGGCGATGGGCGTCAAGAAGGGCGACCGCGTCACGATCTACATGCCGCGCGTCCCCGAGATCGTCATCGCGATGCTCGCCGCCGCGAAGATCGGCGCGATCCACTCGGTCGTGTACGGCGGGTTCTCCGTCGACGCGCTCCAGGGCCGGATCGAGGACTCCGAGTCGAAGATCGTGATCACCGCCGACGGCGGCTTCATGAACGGGAAGATCGTCGAGCTGAAGAAGACCGTGGACGAGGCGGTCCGCCGCTGCCCCACGGTCGAGACGGTCATCGTCGTGCAGCGGACCGCGCACGAGGTCCGGATGGAGCCGGGGCGCGACTACTGGTACCACGAGCTCATGAAGCTCCCGCTCGCCACGGGGGCCTGCCCGACCGAGGTGATGGAGGCGGACGACCCGCTCTACATCCTCTACACCTCCGGGACGACCGGTAAGCCGAAGGCGATCACCCACGGTCACGGTGGCTACCAGGTCGGCATCTACACGACGCTGAAGTACGTCTTCGACCTCAAGGACGAGGACCGCTTCTGGTGCGCGGCCGATCCGGGCTGGGTCACCGGCCACAGCTACATCGTGTACGGGCCGCTGCTGAACGGCGCGACGACGTTCATGTACGAGGGCGCGCCCACGTACCCGTACCCGAACCGCTGGTGGTCGCTCGTCGAGAAGTACGGCATCACGATCCTGTACACGGCGCCCACCGCGATCCGCGGGCTGATGCGCTTCGGCGAGTCGTGGCCGAACCGGCACGACCTCTCGACGCTGCGCCTCCTCGGCTCGGTCGGCGAGCCGATCAACCCCGAGGCCTGGAAGTGGTACCACCGCGTCATCGGCAAGGGCCGCTGCCCGGTGATGGACACCTGGTGGCAGACCGAGACGGGCATGTTCATGATCACGCCCGTCCCGACGATGCCGCTCAAGCCCGGCTCCGGGGCGAAGCCGTTCTTCGGCCAGCGCGCCGAGATCCTCGACGACGACGGGAAGCGCGTGAAGGACGGCGAGGAGGGCTTCCTCGTCCTCGACCGCCCGTGGCCGGCGATGATGACGACGATCTACAAGGACCCCGAGCGGATGGTGAAGCAGTACTGGTCGAAGTACCCGGGGAAGTACACCGCCGGCGACTCCGCGAAGCGGGACAAGGACGGGTACTTCTGGGTCATCGGCCGCACCGACGACGTCATCAAGGTCTCCGGGTACCGGCTCGGCACCGCCGAGATCGAGAGCGCGCTCGTGTCCCACCCGGCGGTCGCGGAGGCGGCGGTGATCGGCCTCGCGCACGAGGTGAAGGGGCAGGCGATCCACGGCTACTGCCTGCTCCGCCACGGCTTCAAGCCGTCCGACGAGCTCGCGGACGAGATCAAGGCGCACGTCGCGAAGAGCCTCGGGCCCATCGTGCGCCCGGAGAAGGTCAGCTTCGTCGACGCGCTGCCGAAGACCCGCTCCGGCAAGATCATGCGCCGCGTGCTCAAGGCGCGAGCCCAGGGGCTCCCGGAAGGCGACATCTCGACGCTCGAGGACTGACCCCGAAGACAGTCGAGGAAAGATGCGGCGATCCGGGCGATACTCCGCCCGGATGCCGGATCCCGTCCTCCCCCCGCTCTGGCGACGCCCGCGAACCCAGCTGTTCGCGGTCATGGGCCTCGTCTGGGCCATCGTCCTCGCCGTGCTGTTCGCGGCGTGGGACGCGCTGCTGCCCTTCATCCTCGCGGCGCTCGCGGCGTACGTCATCGACCCGCTCATCGGCCGCCTGACCCGCGTGAAGCTCGGCGCGAGGACCGCGCCGCGCTGGGGCGCCGTCGTCGTCGTGTACCTCTTCCTGTCGGCGGTGGTCTACGTGCTGTCGGTGTCGATCGTCCCGCAGATCTACCGCGAGGCGATCCGCGGCCTGCTCGAGCTCCGCGAGTTCCTCTCCGGCGTCGGCCCCGAGAAGATCGACGCCTGGGCCCGGTCGATCGACAGCTTCATGCAGCGGTACGGGATCCCCGTCGACGTCCTCCCCGGCGGAGGCCGGACCGGGGCGCGCCTCCACGTCGACCTCGCCGGCAGCCTGGCCGACGCCCTCCGCGAGCTCTCGACCCAGGCGCGCGGACGGCTCGGCGACGTCGTCGCGCTCTCGCGCGCGCTGCTGACGGGCGCGCTGAAGACGATCTTCTTCTGCGTCCTGCTCTTCATGCTCACCGCGTTCATCTCGATGGACGCACCGCGCATCATCCGTTTCACCGAGTCGGTCGTGCCGATGTCGTGGCGCCCCGACCTCCGCCGCCTCCTGCACGGCATCGACACGGGGCTCGCGGGCGTCGTGCGGGGCCAGCTCACGATCATGCTGCTGAACGGCTTCCTCACGCTCGTCGGGCTCCTCGTGATCCGGGTCCCGTTCGCCTTCGCCCTCTCCGCGGTCGCGACGCTCCTCTACGTCGTGCCGATCTTCGGGACGATCCTGTCCTCCGTCCCGATCGTCCTGCTCGCGCTCACCGCGGGCGGCGTGTCGAAGGCGCTGCTCGCCCTCGCGTGGATCCTGGTCATCCACGCGCTCGAGGCCTACGTGCTGAACCCCAAGATCATGGGGGACGCGGCGCGCATCCACCCGGTGCTCATCGTCCTCGCGATCGTGATCGGCGAGCGGAGCTTCGGGATCTTCGGGGCGCTGCTCGCGGTGCCCATCGCCAGCGTCATCGTCGCGATCTTCCGGTTCCTCCTGCGCAAGCTCGCCGAGCTCGACGAGCGCGCCGCTCCCGCAGCCCCCGCCGCCCCACGAAAGGACTCGCCATGACCTCCGCCCTCGCCCTCGCCGCCGCGCTCGCGGTCGCGGTCACGCCCGCCCTCGCGCGCGCCGCGGACGCGCCCGCGAAGCCGCCCGCGGGCGCGCAGCCCGCCGCGCCGAAGCCCCCCTCCCCCGCCGAGACCGAGAAGACGCTGTACGGCGTCGGCCTCGCCGTCGCGAACAGCCTCGAGGTCTTCTCGCTGTCGCAGGCGGAGCTCGAGACCGTCCTCCGCGGCGTCCGCGACGGCTGGAGCGGCAAGCCGAAGGCCCAGCTCGACGCGAAGATGCAGGCGGCGGTGAACGAGCTCGCCCGCAGCCGCGCGCCGAAGGCCGCGGAGAAGGCCGCGGCGCGGGAGAAGGACGTGGGCGCGGCCTACCTCGCCAAGATGGCGAAGGAGAAGGGCGCGAAGAAGTCGCCGTCCGGCGCGATCGTCCTCACCGAGAAGGAAGGCACCGGCGCGACCCCCTCCGCGAGCGACAAGGTCAAGGTGCACTACACCGGCACGCTCGTGTCGGGCCGCGTCTTCGACAGCTCCGCGCAGCGTGGTCCGGCCGAGTTCCCGCTGAACGGCGTCATCAAGTGCTGGACCGAGGTGCTGCAGATGATGAAGGTGGGCGGGAAGGCGAAGGTGGTGTGTCCGTCCGAGATCGCGTACGGGCCCGGCGGCAACGCGGGCATCCCCGGAAACGCCGTCCTCACCTTCGAGATCGAGCTGCTCGACGTCGTGAAGTGACCTCCCCCGCGAGGGGCCCTCGCGGCGCGGTTGCGCCCGGCCTGGCGCGGGACATGATCCGCGCCATGGCCGACGACCTCGTCCTCCACGGGAACGACCGGTTCACGAGCCCCTACGTCTTCTCGGCGTTCGTCACGCTGAAGGAGAAGGCGGTCCCCTTCCGGCTCGAGGTGCTCTCCCTCGAGCGGAAGGAGCACGAGCGCCCCGAGTACGCCTCGGCGTCGTTCACCGGGAAGGTCCCCGCCCTGCGGCACGGGAGCTTCTGGCTCGCCGAGTCGTCCGCGATCGACGAGTACGTCGACGAGGCGTTCCCGCCGCCGGGTCACCGGCGGCTCTACCCGGAGGACCCCCGCGACCGGGCGCGCGTCCGCATGGTCCAGGCCTTCCTGCGGAGCGACCTCCTGCCGCTCCGGGTCGCCCGCCCGACGGCGACGTTCCTCCACGGCGAGCCGGCGCCGCCGCTCGGGCCGGACGCGCGCGCCGCGGCGGAGAAGCTCTTCCGCTTCGCCGACCTGGTCCTGCCCGCCGGGGCGGCGTTCATCGCGCCGTCGTTCTCTCCGGGCGACGCGGACCTCGCCATGATGCTCCAGCGGCTCGTCGCGAACGGCGATCCCTGTCCGGAGCGGCTCGCGGCCTACGCGCGCGCGGTGTTCTCCCGTCCGTCCGTGCGCGAGTGGCTCGCGCGCACGGCGTGGAAGGACCGGTAGGGCACGTCCGGGCGCGGCGCGCCCGTCAGCGCAGCCGCTTCCAGTACAGGACCTCGGCCACGTCCGGGAGGACGAGGCCGGGCAGCGCGCCGACGCGAGCGTACCCCTCGCGCTCGTAGAAGCGCATCGCCCCCGCGTTGAAGTCGGACACGAGCAGGAACGCGTGGCCCGAGGCGCGCGCGGTCTCCGCCTCGAACGCGCGGAGCAGCGCGACCCCGGTCCCCTGGCCCTGCGCGCCCGGCAGCACCGCGATGAGCCGGAGGTAGCCGCCGAGGGCGAGCGTCCCGGAGGGGAGGAACCACGCGAGGCCGCGCGGCACGCCCCCGTCGTCCGCCACGAGCAGCCCCTCGCCGCGCTGGTGCGCCGCGTGGAGCGCGCGGGAGAGGGCCGGCGCGTCGCGGCCGTAGCGGCTCATCAGCGGAAGGCCGGCGAGGCCCGCCGCGAGCACGGGGATCTCCGCGGGCGTGAGCGGCCGGACGGTCACGGACCGGATCCTACCGGGGCGAGGCGCCGCCGTCGCGATCCTCGGCGGCGGGCGAGCCCTGACGCGTCGTCCGCCTCGCGCCGCGGCCCGGGTCAGCGCGGCGGCAGGAGCGGAACGGCCGCGAGCCCGTCCCACGCGCGCAGCGTGACCTTCTCGCCGGGCCCGACGTCGAACCACAGCCGCGCCTGCTCCCCCTCGTCCTCGCGACCGAGGAGCGCGGCCCCCTCGACCGCGACCTCGAGGCCGGCGGCCGGGAGCGAGACCGTGAGCCCCTGGACGGTGTCGGCGCCGTGGTTCCAGACCTCGGCGGCGCCGTCGGTGCGGTAGGTGACCTCGACGTCACCGAGCGCGCGCAGGCGGTCCCCCGCCTCGGCCCAGGCGAGCGACGCGAGCTGGCCGGCGCGAACCCGGGCCGCGAGCCGGGCGAGGGCCGCGTCGAAGGTGGGGTGGATCGCGAGGACGCCGCGGCCCTCCACGACGACGAGCCGCGCGAGCTGATCGGCGGAGTGGGTCGTCCGGGAGGACGGGCCGAAGTAGGTGTGGGCGACGAACAACCCCCGCTCCCGCTGCAGCCGGTCGAGCTCCGCGTCCGACAGCGCGGCCGCGAGCTCCCCGGGGGCGGCGTGGAACATCGACGAACGGAAGACCCACAGCCGCGGCTCCCCGGGCAGCGGGAAGATCGCGGGGCGCGCGTCCGCCGCGGCGCCTCCGAAGAGGTTCACGATCCGCACTCCGGCGCGGCCGTCCACGTCCCCGGCGGCCCACACCCACGACAGGCCGCCGTCCGCGAGCAGGTCGCGCACCCCGAAGGGGCCCTCGGTCCCCGCGCCGCGCGAGGAGACGGCCTCGCAGTTCGTGTACGGCTGGTGGTCGATCCAGGTCCTGGGGTGCCAGGGCGCGGCGGCGGCGAGCCCGGCGCGCACGGCGTCGCGGTCGTCGCGCTCGGGCGTGATCGAGTGGAGCGCGACCTCCGATCCCTCGCCGGCGAGGTCGGCCGCGAGCAGCCGGATCTCCGGGTCGTCGAGCGCGCCGCGGCGCGCGTGGACGAAGAACGTGCGCGTGATGCGCAGCCCGCGCCCGAGGAGCCCCGCGCCGACGCCGCCGGCGGCGCGCGGATCGGAGCTGCCCCACAGGATCGCGCGGAGCGCGTCGGCGTCGGTCCGGTCGGCGTGGTCGGTGAGGACCACCGCCGCCCGGGCGCCCGCGGGCCACCGCTCCACCACCACCGGCCGGAGCGGGGCCTCGCCGCCCACCGCGTAGAGCGTCGCCCGCGCCGCGTCCTCGTCGCCCGCCGCGCGCGCGACGCCGCGCGCCGCCCGGCGGACCTCGAGCGCCGCCCAGGGGATCTGCTGCGAGTCCCCGGCGTCCGGCAGCCGCTCGAGGCAGGTCTCGTAGGTGGAGAACGGCCGCTCGTCGGCGTCGTCGAGGAGGAGCGCCACCCGGACCCCGCCCGGAACCGGCTCCGCGCGCGCGCCGACGAGGCCCGGTCCGCCCGCGAGCAGCGCCCCCCCGGCCTCGACGAGCACCGGCGTTCCGCGGCCGGTCCGCGCCGGCCCGGTGAGCGGCGCGAACGCGAGGTCCCGCCCGAGGGCGCGCGGCGTCCCGGGCCAGCGCAGGACGACCGCCGCCCGCTCGAGCGACGCCGGGATGCGCCAGCGGAGCGTGAGGTCGAGGACCCGTCCGGCGTGCGCGGACGGGACGAGCCGGACGAGCGCGTCCACCTCGGGCGTGCGGGCGGTCGCCTCGAGCGAGCCGTCGGCGCGCGTGCGCCAGGCGAGCGCGGGCGCCGAGGCCCCCCGTCCCGTCCGGAGCTCGAGCGCGATCTCGATCGGCAGCTCGCCCGATCCGGCGAGCGGGAGCTCGACCGTCGGGGCAGCGGCGAGGACCACGGCCAGCCAGGCGAGCGGATGCACCCTTCGAGGATGCCGGTTTCCTCGCCCCGATCAAGGGGGGTCGCGGCGCCGCCTCCTCGCCGGTCGACTGTGGCGTGCCTCAGGCCCGCCGGGCGTGACGCGGGGCGCACGTCTCGCACAGCGCGCCCGCGCCGCCGTCGAGGCCGAGCCGATCCTCCAGGTACCGGTGGAGCGGGTGCCAGCCGCCCTCCTCGTCCTGCACGCGTCCGCAGCCCTCGCACACCCGGACCACGCCGGGATCGCCGAGGATCGCGTTCGCGTCGTCCACCGCGAGGATCGCGAGCTTCGCCCCGTCGTGCTCGAAGGGACCGGCGCTCGCGAGGAGGTGGAGGTCCGGCGCGTTCCCGACGTCGCCCCGGAGGACGAACCCGCGGTCGCGCACCACCTCGCCTGCGAGCGCGCGCTGGACGCACCGGCGAAAGGCGCACCCGCCGCAGCGCGAGCCGGCGCCGCAGCCGCCCGGGGCGGCGGCGTCCACGCACCCGAGCGCGTCGCCGAGCAGCACGCCCTCGCGCGCCCCGAGGAGCCGGCGCGCGACGGCGTTCAGGTGCACGATCCTGAGCTCCGCGTCGGCGACGAGCGTCGGCACCGGGTGGGAGTCGAGGACGGCCGCGCCCAGCTGGCGCGGCACGGGGGTTCGACGCGGGGCGGGCGTCTTCGCTTCCGCAGCGTCGCGCGGCACGGGGGTTCGACGCGGGACGGGCGTCTTCACACCCGCAGCGTAACTCCGTGCACCCCCCGGGGTCACCTGGGTCACGCCTGCCGCGTCACTCGACCAAGGGAGGCCGGGGGCGCGCGCCGGTCCGGCCCGGCGCCGCGTCCGCGCCTCAGCTCTCGACCGCCTGCTTGAGGCCGAGCGCGAGCGCGTTCAGGGTCTTCGCCTCGGTCGCGACCGCGTGCGTGGACGCCATCGTCTCCTGCGTCGCGAGGTAGATGTCGTTCATCGCCTTCAGGACCTCCTCGATCCCGTGGTCCTGCTCCTGCGCGACCGTGGCGATCTGCTGGGCGGCGAGCGACGACTCCTGGAGCGCGGTCGCGAGGCGGCGGATCGTCTCGCCGGTGCCGGCGGCGACCGCCGCGCCCTGCTCCGCCCGGCGGATGCCGCCCTCGGCCGCGGTCACGGCGACGAGCATCGCCGCGTGGAGCTCCGAGACCAGGGCCTCGACGCCGAGCGCGGCGCGCCTCGCCTCGTCGGAGTGGCTCCGCATCTCGGCCACGACCTCCGCGAAGCCGGGCGCGCCCGCGCCGACCTGCGCCGCCTCCGCGGAGGCGCGCTCCGCGAGCCGCCGGGAGCGGTCCGCGAGCTGGTTCACCACCGACGCGACCTCGAGCATGCCCCGCATCCGGTGGTTCAGCGCCTGGACCTGTCCGGAGAGCGCGCGGACCTCGTCCGCGAGCTTCGTCAGCTCGCCGAGCGAGCCCTCGACCACGGAGAGCCCCTCGGCCGACGTCCGCTCGCCGCTGCGCGCGAGCCCGACGACCGTCTCGGCGGTGAGGGCGGCCTTCGTCGCGGTGTGGGAGAGCTGGCCCATCGTCGCGGTGGTCTCGCGGACGGACGCGGCCGTCTCGGCCGTCATCGACGAGAACGAGGACACCGTCGAGAGGAGGGCCTGCGCGGCGGCGAAGAGCTCGGAGGCGGTCCTGAGATACCCGTCGCGCCGCGCCTCGTCGAGGCCGACCACGTGGTCCTGCGCGCGGCCGGTGACGTAGGCGAGCACCGCGAGGAAGAACGGCACGGTGTCGACGATCCAGAGCAGGGGCGAGCCCGCCTGGGCCCGGAGGAGCCCGCCGAGCCCGAGCCCGTAGCCGTGGGTGAACGCCTCGATGACGCTGCCGACGGCCGGGAACGCGAGGCCGAACACCCCGCCGTAGATGGCGAACCTGCGCGAGTGCATGGATCCTGGACGCCCCCCCTCGCGGGCGGCGACATTCTGCATCACGCGCCGATTGCCCGCCAGACCCGCCTGGCGGCCGCGGGCGCGCCGCGGTACACCCGTCCGCCGATGCTCGCCGTGTCCCCACCCGCCGCGGGGGAGGCCCCCCTCGCCGCGCTCCTGCCGCCGCCGGGGGAGACCCTCGCTCCCGACGCGGTGCTGGATCGGTTCGTCTCGTGGGTCGCGCGGACGGGGCTCTCGCTCTACCCGGCCCAGGAGGAGGCCATCCTGCACCTCCTCGACGGGAAGCACCTCGTCCTCTCGACGCCGACCGGCTCGGGCAAGTCGCTCGTCGCGACGTTCCTGCACTTCCAGGCGATGGCGGAGGGCAAGCGGTCGTTCTACACCTGCCCGATCAAGGCGCTGGTGAACGAGAAGTTCTTCGATCTCTGCCGCCTCTTCGGCCCGGAGAACGTGGGCATGATGACCGGCGACGGCGCGGTGAACCGCGACGCCCCGATCGTCTGCTGCACCGCCGAGATCCTGATGAACCTCGCCGTGCGCGAGGCCGCCCCGCGCGCGGACGCGGTGGTCATGGACGAGTTCCACTACTACGGCGATCGCGAGCGCGGGGTCGCGTGGCAGGTGCCGCTGCTCGTGCTCGAGTCCTCGCGCTTCCTCCTCATGTCCGCGACGCTCGGGGACACCCGCGCCATCGAGGCGTCGCTCCGGGAGGTCACCGGCCGGGAGGTCGCGGCGGTGCGCGGCGCGGACCGGCCGGTGCCGCTCGACTTCGAGTACCGCGAGACGCCCCTGCACGAGACGATCGAGGACCTCGTCTCGACGGGGCGATCGCCCATCTACCTCGTCAACTTCACGCAGCGCTCCGCGGCCGAGCAGGCGCAGAACCTCATGTCGGCGAACTTCTCGTCGAAGGAGGAGAAGGCGAAGATCGCCGAGGCGCTCCGCGAGGCCCGCTTCGACTCGCCGTACGGCAAGGACCTCCAGCGCTTCCTGCGCCACGGGATCGGGCTCCACCACGCCGGGCTCCTGCCGCGGTACCGGCTGCTCGTCGAGAAGCTCGCGCAGGGCGGGCTCCTCAAGGTGGTCTCGGGCACCGACACCCTCGGCATGGGGGTGAACGTGCCGATCCGGACGGTGCTGTTCACGCAGCTCTGCAAGTTCGACGGGGAGAAGACCGCGATCCTCTCCGCCCGCGACTTCCACCAGATCTCCGGGCGCGCCGGGCGCAAGGGCTTCGACGAGCGCGGGTACGTGGTCGCGCAGGCGCCCGAGCACGTGTGCGAGAACCGGCGGCTCGCCGAGAAGGAGAAGACGACGGGGAAGAAGCAGGTGAAGAAGCAGCCGCCGGCGAAGGGCTACGTCCACTGGGACCGGAACACCTTCGAGCGGCTGCGCGAGAAGGAGCCGGAGCCGCTCGAGAGCCGGTTCGAGCCGACCTTCGGGCTCGTCGTGAACCTGCTGCAGAGCGAGACCTCCCGGGCTGGGCGGCGGCTACGGCCGGCTCGTCGAGATCATCGGCCGCTCGCACGCGAGCGACTACGTCCGCGCGCGCCTCCGCCGGCGCGCGGCCCAGCGGGTGCGCACGCTGCGGGCGGCGGGCCTCGTGGAGCTCAGGCGCGTCGAGGGCTTCCGGGGCGGGTACCTGCGCGCGGCCCCCGGGCTGCAGCGCGACTTCTCGCTGTTCCAGACCCTCGCGCTCTACCTGCTCGACACCCTGCCCCGCATCCCGCCCGAGCGCGAGACCTACGCGCTCGACGTCCTCTCGATGGTCGAGTCGATCCTCGAGGACCCGGACGCGATCCTGTGGAAGCAGCTCGACCGCGCGAAGGGGCTCGCCGTCGCCGAGATGAAGGCGAAGGGCATGGAGTACGACCAGCGGATGGCGGAGCTCGAGAAGGTCGAGTACCCGAAGCCGAACCGCGAGTTCGTCTACGCCACCTTCAACGAGTTCGCGGCGAAGCACCCCTGGGTCGGGCAGGAGAACATCCGGCCGAAGTCGGTCGCGAGGGAGATGGTCGAGCGGTTCATGACGTTCGCGGAGTACGTCCGCGAGTACGAGCTCCAGCGCTCCGAGGGGCTCGTGCTCAGGTACCTCTCCGAGGCGTACAAGACGCTGGTGCAGACCGTGCCGGAGAGCTACCGCACGGACGAGCTGCTCGACGTGATCGGGTTCCTGCGCGCGACGGTCCGCGGCGTGGACTCGTCGCTCATCGACGAGTGGGAGCGGATGCGCGACCCGACGTACCAGGCCCTCCCGACGGCGGATCCCCGCGTCGCGCTGGGGCCGCCGCCGCTCTGGGCCGACCCGAGGGCGTTCGCGGCGCGGCTGCGGAACGAGCTCCACGCCGTGCTCGTCGCGCTCGCCCGGAAGGACTGGGAGGCGGCGCGCGCGGCGCTCGCGCCCGGCACCGAGTGGACGGCCGCCCGGCTCGACGCGGAGCTCGCGCCGTTCTTCGCGGCCCACTCGCGCATCGACACGACGCCGGCCGCCCGCCGCCCGCACCACACCTTCGTGAAGGAGCTCGGGCCTCGCCGGTGGGAGGCCGTGCAGCGGATCGTGGACGAGGCGGGCGAGGTGGACTGGGCGATCGTCTGCGAGGTGGACCTGACCGGCCCGCACGATCCCGATCGGCCGGTGATCTCGCTCCTCCGCGTCGGCACCTGACGGGCGCGCCCCCGGCCGCGCGCGGCCGGCGTCGCGCCGGGCGCGGGCCTCGCGGGGTCACGGCCTGAACGTCACGTCCGGCAGCGCCCGCGGGAACTCGACCTGCTCGAGCACCGTCTCGCCGGTGGTCCGGCCGTTCGCCCAGTTCTGCTCCCGGAACGCGACGAGCACCCCGTCCACCTTCCGGAAGTCTCCGTAGGTCGTCTCGAACGCGAGCGCGATGGCGGGGTCGCGCGAGGATCCGCGCGACCGGATCACGCGACCCGTCGCGATCTCGACGTCCGCCTCGACCACGAGCCCCGGCGCCGCCGTGAGCGCGAGCACCCGGACCGGCGCGCCGTCGACCGTCCCCGTCCCGCGGTCCTCCAGCTTCGCCACCGACGACGCCAGGAGCGCCGGGAGATCGAGCCGCGCCGCCTGGAGGACCATCGCGGCGAGGCGCGCGCCGGCGACCTCCTCGCCGTCCCGCCACCCGTGACCGCCGTCCAGGACGCGGATCTCGCCGGTGCCGTTCGGGAACGCGGTCTCGACGCGCAGCTTCCCGGGCCTGGCGTAGGCCCGGCCGATGCGCCCGAGCTGGCCGGGGTGGAGCAGCGACGTGACCCGCCCCTGCTGCCGCGTGACCGCGGCGCGCGCGAGCGCCTGCTTCCCGCCGTACGCCTCGACGCAGCGCCGGACGAGCGCCCTGATCTCGTCGCGTGGGGTGCGGACGGCGGCGTGCCGGGCGCCGGGCGCCGCGACGAGCAGGGTCAGGACGAGTGCGACGTGCACGGCACCTCCGCGAGCCTTCGTGCGAGCGCCGAGTGTGTTCGACTTGGGCCCGCGGACGCAACCCCGCGTGCGCCGGCGGCTCCGGCGCGCCACCGTGAGCGCCGTGGTCGAGCTCGTCGGCTGGCTCAGCTCGGGGATCCTCCTGGCGACGCTCGTCCGCCAGGTGCTGAAGCAGTGGCGCGAGGGGTCGAGCGAGGGCGTCTCGCGCTGGCTGTTCATCGGGCAGATCGCGGCGTCGATCGGGTTCACCGTCTACAGCGTGCTCGTCGCCAACTGGGTGTTCGTCGTGACGAACGCGCTCATCCTCCTCGACGCCGTCGCGGGCCTCGTCATCGTGCTGCATCACCGGCGGCGGGCTCGGGTGGAGGCGGGTACGTGATCCGCCGCCCCTCGATCCGCGCGAACGGCGTCAGCCTGTGCGGCCGGCTCCGCCCGTGGCCGGTGATGTGCTCGACCACCACGCCTCTCGCGAGCAGCGCGTCCGCGAGGAGCGAGCGGTGGCACCGCCAGGGGACCGCCTCCGCGCACATCACGGCGACCGGCCCGTCGCGCGCGAGCGCCCGGAGCTGGCAGAGCCCCTCCTCGAACTCCGGCGTCTGCATGTGGTCCGCGTAGCCGCGGAAGCTCGCGTTGCGCCAGGCGGCGTTCTCCTCGGAGCCCTTCCGCGCCCTGCGCAGCCCGCCGAGCCGCGGCAGGTGGACGTACGCGATGCCCGCTCGCGCCAGCGACCGCGCCAGCGCGGGCCCCTCGAACTGGGGGTTCGCGCGGGAGCGGGGGATCGTGCGCACGTCCGCGAGCGTCGCGACCCCCGCCGCCGAGAGCCAGTCCACGAGCTCCTCGATCGGCCGGGTGGAGTGGCCGATGGCGAGCACCCGCGCGCGCCCCCAGCCGGGCGCGGCGCGCAGGCGCGATGGGGTCCCGACTCGCACCCGACGTACTTGTCGGCCGGTGCGCGCCGGCGCCACCCGCGGGACACGCTCCGGTGGGCCGGTTGACTTCCACCCGTTTATGGCGGAAATACGCCGCGTGCAGACAGATAAGCCGACGGATGGCCGGAAACGCTGGGCGCGGGGTCAGAAGTTCACGCTGTCCGACGTGGGGACGGAGGCCGCGACCGCCTACCGGAGCGCGGTGGCCGCCGGCCGCTCGAGCGGGCGCCCGGCCCTCGAGGCGGCGCTCCTCGCCTGGTCCTAGCCCCGGCGCGTCGCCCCGGGCGACGGGATCATCCTCGCCGAGCTCGCGGGGAAGCCGCTCGGCGTGTCTCACCTGTGCGAGGCGCTCGAGACCTCCGGCGTCGCGCCCGACGAGGTCCGCGCCGCGATTGGCCGGCTCGTGGACGCCGGGATCGTCCAGCCCGTGCCGCTCGCGTCGCAGCTCACGTCCGGCTCGTAGCCGGGGGCGCGGTGGCGACGACGATCGCGTTCCGGTAGGCGCGTCCGGCGCGCGGCCGTCCGCGAGCCCCGCCTCACTCCCAGGTGCGCCGCGAGGCCTTCCGCTCGCCGCGCTGCTTCTTCTCCGCCAGGCGCCGCTCCTTCGAGCCGCGGGTCGGGCGGGTGGCGCGCCGGGCCTTCGGCCTGTGCGCGAGCACGGCGAGCCGCTCGCGGAGGCGGGCGAGGGCCGCGCCCCGGTTCTGCGCCTGGCTCCGGCGCTCGGTCGCGGTCACGACGACGCCGGTCGGCGGGTGCGCGAGGCGCACGCCGCTCTCCGTCTTGTTCCGGTGCTGACCGCCGGGACCGCCCGCGGTGAAGAACGTCTCCTCGCACTCGGCGAGGAGCGCCGCCTCCGGGAGCGCGACCGCGCGGCGGGCCGCCGCGCGGACCTCCTCGGGGACGACGACCGTGCTCCGCGCCTCGACCATCGCCGACACGTATCAAGAAGCGCCCGGCGCGAACAGCGTTCGCGTCCCGCCAGCTGGCCAGGAGAGGGGGCCACGTCGCCGCGCCGAGGAGCGCGCGCCGCCCGCGTGGCGCGCGCCGGCGCGTCGATGACCACGTTCTGCGGCATGAGAGCGCTCACGTACGAGGGGCCGCACCGCGTCGCGGTGCGGAACAAGCCCGAGCCGCGCATCGAGCACCCGCAGGACGCGATCGTGCGGGTCACCGCCGCGGCGATCTGCGGCTCGGACCTCCACCTGCTCCACGGGCTCGTCCCCGACACGCGGGTGGGCACCACGTTCGGCCACGAGTTCGTCGGCACGATCGAGGAGGTCGGACCTCAGGTCAGCGGGGTCGCGAGGGGCGACCGGGTGATGCTGCCGTTCCAGATCTTCTGCGGCGGCTGCTACTACTGCCAGCGCGGGCTCACCTCGTGCTGCGAGAGCACGAACCCGGCGAGCGACCTCGCGTGCGGCGTCTACGGGTACGGGCACCTGACGGGCGGCTACGACGGGGGTCAGGCGCAGTACGTCCGCGTCCCCTTCGCCGGGGTGGACGCCGAGAAGGTGCCGGACGACCTCGAGGATCTGGACGCGCTCCCGCTGACGGACGCCCTGCCGACCGGCTACCAGGCGGCGGAGATGTGCGAGCTCCAGGGCGGCGAGACGGTCGTGGTGTTCGGCGCGGGCCCGGTCGGGCTCTACGCGATGAGGTCGCTCTGGCTGATGGGGGCGGGACGGGTCATCGCGGTCGACCGCGTCCCGTACCGCCTCGAGTTCGCGCGGCGCTGGGCGGGGGTCGAGACGCTGAACTTCGACGAGGTCGACGTCATCGCGTCCGTCAAGGCGATGACCGACGACCGCGGCGCCGACGCCTCCATCGACGCGGTCGGGTGCGAGGCGGCGGGGTCGCTCCTGCAGCGGGCCGCCGGCGTCCACGCCAAGCTCGAGGGCGGCTCCGCGGCGGCGCTCAACTGGTGCTTCCACGCGACCCGCAAGGGCGGGACCGTCTCCGTCGTCGGGGTGTACGGCCCGCCGTTCAACCTCGTGGACTTCGGCACCGCCATGAACAAGGCGCAGACGATCCGGACCGGACAGTGCAGCGTGAAGCGCTACATGCCGCGGCTCGTCGAGCACCTCCGCGCCGGGCGGATCGACGCGAAGGCGCTGTTCACCCACCGGCTCCCGCTCGAGCGGGCGCCCGAGGGCTACCACACGTTCGCGCGGAAGCAGGACGGCTGCATCAAGGTCGCCCTGTTCCCGAACGGCACGCTGCACTGAGCGAGGCGCGCATGGACCCGACCCAGACCCGGACCGACCGCACCGACGGCAGCGGGCCCCGTGGAGAGGCGGTCGATCTCGCTCCGGCGCGTCGCCCCGGCGTCCCGAAGGAGCGGAGCCCCGAGCCGTGGCCGAACACCCGCTTCCCGCCGGCGCGGATGCAGGGGAGGCCGTCCGCGCCCACGCATGGGCGCCCCGGCAAGCCGGCGCCGCCGGTGTTCGCCACCGCCGTCCCGCTGCACGGCCTGTCGGGCGCGATCCGCAGGCTCGCGTACCGGTACCCCGACCACCACCTGCGGCACTGGAGCCTGCTCCTCCTCGGGGACCGGGTGGACGCGTGGGGCACGCGCTCCTGGCGTTTCCTGCGGGTCGCGGTCCCGGGCGTCGCCGTCGTGCTGGCCGCCCGCGCGGTGCTCGCGCGCCGCTAGAGGCGGGGCTGGCGCGCGCAGGGCGGAGGGCTGGCGGGCCGGTGCGCTCCGGCCTACCCTCCCCGCGTGTCCCGCCGCGGCGTCTCCGTCAGCGATCCCTCGCGCTGGGTCTTCAACCGGCTCGCCGCCGACTACCGCAGCCGCCCCGGCTATCCGGCCGCCCTCGTCGCGCGCCTGCTCGCGCTCGCCGGCGGCCCCGGCGCACGCGTCGCGGACCTCGGCGCGGGCACGGGCCACCTCGCGATCCCGCTCGCGCGCCTCGGCGCGCGCGTCCACGCGGTGGAGCCCGCGCGGGAGATGCTCGACGCGCTCGCGGCCGGCGCCGACGGCCTCGAGGTCTTCGCGGTGCACGCCGCCGCCGAGGCGACCGGCCTCGCCGACGGCGCGTTCGACCTCGTCGTCCTCGCGGACGCGCTCCAGTGGGTGGACCCGGAGCGCTGCGGACGCGAGGTCGCGCGCCTGCTCGCGCCGCGCGGCGCGCTCGCGGTCGTCGTCCCGGCGTTCGCGGACACGCCGTTCCTGCGGGAGCTCGGCGAGCTCCTCGCCGCGTCGAACCCGAAGGCGCGCCCGCGCCCTCCGCCGGTCGCGCTCCTCTGCGGGACCGCGGGGCTCGGCTCGCCCGCCGAGGAGCGCTTCGTGGACGAGGTGCCGCTCGAGGGCGACCGGCTCGACGCGGTGCTCCGCTCCCTGTCCTTCGCCGGTCCCGCGCTCGCCCCGGCGGCGCTCGCGCGCCTCCTCGCGGACGCACGCGAGCTCGCCCGGGTGCACGGCGGGGCGATCTGGCGCCGCGAGCTCGTCCTCGCGACCGCGCGCCGGCCGGGAACCCCCTCTCCCTGACCCGCTCCCCCGCTTCGCGGGGGCGAGGGGAAGCGTCGACCCGGCTCTCCTGCTTCGCGGGGCGAGGGGAACCCGGCGCCCGGGATCAACCGCCGAGGCGGGGGTGCTCCTCCCGCCAGCGGCGGACCGCACCCTCGCGCTCGCCGCGCTCGGCCGCGAGGTGCCGGCGGACGGCGCCGTCGAGCCGGCGGTCGGAGAGGACGTGGGCGGTGTACGTCTCCGCGGGCTCGAACCCGCGCGAGAGCTTGTGCTCCCCGCCCGCGCCGCCCTCGAACACCGAGACGCCGCGCCGGATGCACTCCTCGATCGAGTGGTACAGCGCGACGTTGAAGTGGAGGAACGGGTGCTCCTCGATCGCGCCCCAGTACCGGCCGTAGAGCCGGGCCGGCGACGCGAGGTTGAACGCCATGGCGACGAGGCGCCCCTCGCGGCGCGCCTCGACGACCTCGGCCGAGTCCGGCATCGACGCGAGGACCCGCTCGTAGAAGCGCCGGTTCACCCAGCGCATCCCCCAGGCCATCGCGTCGGTCGTGGCGCGGTGGAGCGCGAAGCACTCCGCCGCCCAGCGCTCCGCGTCGCGCGCGAGCTCCTCGCCGCGCACGGTCCGGATCGCGATCTCCTGCCTCGCCGGCGCGGCGCGCTCGCGACGGATCGCGTTCCGCCGCTTCGACGGGAACCTGGCGAGGAACTCGTCCACCGTGCGGTAGCCGTCGTTCCTCCAGTGGTACTGGAAGTCCACCCGGACGGCGAGGCCGAGGGCCTCCAGCTCGCGCGCCTCGTCGGCGGTGGGGAAGAGGACCTGCAGGCTCCCGAGCCCCTCGTCGCGGACGACCGCGCGCGCGCCGGCGACGAGCGCCTCCGCGAGCGAGGCGCGGTCCTCCCCCTCCGCCACGAGCAGGCGCCGCCCGGTCGCGGGCGTGAACGGGACCCCCACGACGAGCTTCGGGTAGTAGCGGATCCCGGCGCGCTCCGCGGCCGCGGCGAGGTCGTAGTCGCGGGAGAAGTCGCCGTCCGAGTGCGTCCGGAGGTAGGCGGGGGCCGCCGCGACGAGCTTCCCTCCCCTCCGGACCGCGACGTGGCGCGGCGCCCAGCCGGAGCGCCGGGAGGAGGCGCCGCCCTCCTCCGCCGCGGAGAGGAAGGCGTGCCGCACGAACGGGCTCGCCAGCTCGCGCTCGTGGGAGGCGAGCGCGTCCCACTCCGGTCCGGGGATCTCGTCGATCGCGCCGTGGATCGTGAGAGAGAGCCCGGCCACCCCTCGTTCATAGCGGGCCCCCTCGCCGGGCCGCAACGCAGCCCCGCCGGGGCCCGCCCCCACCCTCCCGGCTCCGCGCGGCGGGGCGCACCGTTAACGTCAAGGGACGATGCGCCTCGCGACCTCGAGGGACGGGAGCCGGGACGGGTGCCTCCTCGTGGTCCGCAGGGACGGGGAGGCGGCCGCCGTCGCGCGCGGGATCGCCCCGACGCTCCAGTCGGCGCTGGACCGCTGGGAGGCCTGCGAGCCGGCGCTCCGCGCGCTCGCCGCCGACCTCGACGCCGGCCGGGTGCGGGGCGATCCGCTCGACCCGCGCGCGCTCCTCTCCCCCCTGCCCCGCGCGTACGAGTGGATCGACGGCTCGGCGTACCTGAACCACGTCCGGCTGGTGCGCCGGGCGCGCGGCGCCGAGCCGCCGCCGACGCTGGAGACGGATCCGCTCGTGTACCAGGGCGGGAGCGGGGTGCTCCTCGGGCCCACCGAGGACGTCCCGCTCCCGGATCCGGCGTGGGGCCTCGACTTCGAGGGAGAGGTCTGCGCGATCCTCGGCGACGTCCGCCGGGGCACCCGCGCCGCCGAGGCGGCGCGGTGCGTCCGGCTCCTCTGCCTCGCGAACGACCTCACCTTCCGCAACCTCGTCCCGGCCGAGCTCGCGAAGGGGTTCGGGTTCTTCCAGTCGAAGCCCGCCACGGCGTTCTCGCCGTTCGCCGCGACTCCGGACGAGCTCGGCGGCGCGTGGCGGGACGGTCGGGTCCACCTCCGGCTCACGGTCCGGTGGAACGGGCGGCAGGTCGGGGACGTCGACGCGGGCCCGGACATGCACTTCTCCTTCCTCGACCTCGTGGAGCACGTCGCGCGGACGCGCGGGTTCACGCCCGGGACCATCCTCGGCAGCGGGACGGTGTCGAACGCCGGCCGGGGACGCGGGTTCTCGTGCCTCGCCGAGGCGCGCGCGCAGGAGCTCGTCGACCACGGCGAGGCGCGGACGCGGTTCATGCTGCCGGGCGACGCGATCGAGCTCGAGATGCGCGACGACGCCGGGCGGAACGTCTTCGGCACGATCTCGCAGCGGGTGGTGGAGCCATGACCCTTCGTCTCTACAGCTACTGGCGGTCGTCCTCGGCCTGGCGAGTCCGGATCGGCCTCGCGCTGAAGGGGCTCGGACACGAGCTCCGTCCGGTGAACCTCCTCTCGGGCGAGCAGTTCTCCGAGGCCCACCGGGCGCGGTCCCCCTTCTCGCAGGTCCCGGTGCTGGAGGTGGAGGAGGAAGGTCGGACCCTCCGGCTCGTCCAGTCGATGGCGATCCTGGAGTGGCTCGAGGAGCGCTACCCCGACCCGCCGCTCCTCCCGCCGGACCTCGAGGGCCGCGCCCGGGTGCGCGCGCTGGCGGAGCACGTGAACTCCGGGACGCAGCCGCTCCAGAACGCGATCGTGCTGAAGATGCTCCGGGAGAAGGAGCGCGGCTGGGACCGGGAGTGGGCGCGCTTCCACATCGGGCGCGGGCTCGAGGCGCTCGAGCGCGCCGTGGGCGACGGCGGCGCCGGCCGGTTCTGCCACGGCGACGCGCCGGGGCTCGCCGACTGCTACCTCGTCCCGCAGCTCTACAACGCGCGCCGCTTCGAGCTCGACCTCGCGCCGTTCCCGACGCTGCGCCGGATCGAGGAGGCCTGCGCCGCGCTCGCGCCGTTCCAGAGCGCCCACCCCGACCGGCAGCCCGACGCGCCCCCCCAGGGGGCCCCCGGAGCGGAGCGCGGCTCCGCCGCGAGTACCGATCTCGCCCCCGTCGACCGGAGGACGCCGTGACCGCCGCGCTCGCGCCGCTCGGGATCCGCCGGATCGAGGCGCTCCACTACTACGTGCACGATCTCGAGCGGAGCCGCCGCTTCTACCTCGAGAAGCTCGACTTCGCGGAGATCGGCGCGAGCGGGCCCGCGCTCGAGCGCGACGGGCGGCAGCGCTCGGCGGTGTTCGAGGCGGGCGGCGTCCGGATCGTCTGCTCCGCGCCGGTCGGCGAGGGCGGGCGGGCGTGGCGCTACCTCCGGAAGCACCCCGACGGCGTCGGCGCGGTGGTCTTCGAGGTCGAGGACGCGGAGCGGTGCTTCCGGCTGCTCGAGGAGCGCGGCGGGACCCCGATCACGGACGTCCGGGAGCACCGCGACGACGGCGGGACGCTCCGGACCTTCAACGTGACGACGCCGCTCGGCGACACGACCTTCCGGTTCGTCGAGCGGCGCGGCGCGCGCGACCTCTACCCCGGGATCGTCCCCCACGACGCGCCGCGCGGCGGGTCCAACGCCTTCGGGTTCGGCGCGATCGACCACCTGACCTCCAACTTCCAGACGATGAAGCCGGCGCTCCTCTGGATGGAGCACGTGCTCGGCCTGGAGGAGTTCTGGGAGGTCAGCTTTCACACGAAGGATGCGGCGGAGACCCGCCGCGCCGCGCTCGAGGCGCAGCAGGGATCGGGCCTCCGCTCGGTCGTGATGCGCGAGCCCGTCTCGGGCGTGAAGTTCGCGAACAACGAGCCGTGGCGACCGGCGTTCAAGTCCTCGCAGATCAACCTGTTCGTCGAGGACCACCGCGGCGACGGCATCCAGCACGCCGCGCTCTCGGTCGCGGACATCCTCGGCGCGGTGCGCGGGATGCGCGACCGCGGCGTCCAGTTCCTGGCGACGCCGGGGGCGTACTACGACGCCCTCCCGCAGCGGATCCGGGCGGCCGGCATCGGGCACATCGACGAGGAGGTCGCGGCGCTGCGCGAGCTCGGGATCCTCGTGGACGGCGCCGGCCCCGGCGCCTACCTGCTCCAGATCTTCCTGCGCGACTCCGCGGGGCTCTACGGCGAGCCCGAGGCGGGCCCGTTCTTCTTCGAGATCATCGAGCGCAAGGGGGACCAGGGGTTCGGCGCGGGGAACTTCCGCGCGCTGTTCGAGTCCATCGAGCGCGATCAGCAGGGGGAGGGGCGGGCCTAGCCCGCCGCGCCGGGATGCTCGACCGGATCGTGCAGGGGGCGGTCCCGCGGAAGCACCACCTGGCCTTCCGCGCCACGGACGGGAAGCTCCTCTACGAGGAGGCGTACACCCGCGCCGGGTTCGACGGACCGTACACGCTGGCCTACCACCGCGGACGGCCGCACGCCACGCGGCCGGCGGAGGCCCGGCACGGCTCCCCGCCCCCGCGCGAGGCGCCGTCCCGCCCGCTCGCGCGGCGGCACGTGCGGACCCAGGACCTCGCTCCGCGCGGCGGCGCTCCGGTGGACGCGCGCGTCCCCCTCCTCTTCAACGAGGACCTCGTCCTGTCGCTCGCGACCCCGGACGCGCCCGATCCCGTGTACGTGTCGAACGGCGACGCCGACGAGCTCCTCTTCGTGGCGGAGGGCGGCGGCCTCCTGCGCTGCCCGCTCGGCGATCTCCGGCTCGAGCGCGACGACTACGTCTACGTGCCGCGCGGGCTCCTCCACCGCGTCGTGCCGGACGCGGGGCCGCAGCGCTGGCTCGTCGTCGAGGCCGCGGGCGGCATCCACCTCCCGTCCCAGTGGCGGAACGAGACCGGTCAGCTCCGGATGGACGCCCCGTACTCGCACCGCGACTTCCGCCGCGTCGGGTGGCAGGGCCCGCTCGACGAGGGGATCCGCGAGCTGGTCGTGAAGCGCGGCGGCGCCTTCCACGGCTTCCGCCTCGAGGCGTCGCCGCTCGACGTGGTCGGGTGGGACGGCTCGCTGTACCCCTTCGCGTTCCCGATCCTGAACTTCCAGGCCCGCGCCGGGCTCGTCCACCTGCCGCCGACGTGGCACGGCACCTTCGCGCTGCGCGGCGCGCTCGTGTGCTCGTTCGTGCCGCGGCCGCTCGACTTCCACCCGGAGGCGGTGCCCTGCCCGTACCCGCACGCGTCCGTCGACGTCGACGAGGTGATCTTCTACGTCCGGGGCGCGTTCACGTCCCGCCGCGGCGTCGGGGCGGGATCGATCTCGCTCCACCCGGCGGGGGTGATGCACGGGCCGCACCCGGGAGCGTACGAGGGCTCGCTCGGCGCCCGGACGACGGAGGAGGTCGCGGTGATGCTCGACTGCTACCGTCCGCTCCGCGCGACCGTCGAGGCTGCGCAGCTCGAGGATCCCGGCTATGACGGCTCGTTCGTCGGGTAGGAGGCAACCCCACCGTGCGCGCGGCGGCGACCCGCGGTACGCTGCGCAGCTCAGGACCCTCACGTGATCATCCGCTCGCTCGTCCTCGCCACCTCGCTCGCCGTCGCCGCGGAGCCTGCGCCCGCCACGTCGCCTGCCTCGGCCGCCGGCGCGCTGGAGCCCCGGACCGTCAGCGCGGTGGAGCCCCGGCCCGCCAGGCCGCCTGCCTCGGCCGCCACCCCGATCGTGGAGCGCGCCGACGTGCTCGACCTGCCCGATCCCACCGCGTTCCCGGCCGCCGCCGCGCGCCGGGTGGTCCCGCCGCGGTCGAACGAGACGATGGAGTTCGCGGTCTCGTACCTCGGCGTGCCGATGGGCAAGGTGCGGCTCTTCGTGGGCAAGGTGGACCCCTCCGTCGCGCCCGTGTTCCTCCAGGCCCAGACGAGCTCGGTGCTGAGCTTCATCACGCTGCGCCAGCAGCTCGCCACGTACCTCGACGTCGGCACGGGGCTGCCGCGCTCCGGGACCCTCGATGCGATCGAGGGGAGCTACCGGCACAGCGACAGCGTCAAGTACGACCGCGCGACGAACAAGGCGACCGTCCGGGAGAAGGGGAAGTACGACAACACGTACGTCATCGACGTGCCGCCGGACACGGTGGACTTCGTCGCGCTGGTGTACCGGCTGCGCTGGCTGCGCCTCGAGCCGGGCGCGAAGCACGAGTTCCGCGTCCTCGCCGGGCGGAAGGTGAACACCGTCCTCGCGGAGGTGCTCGGCCGCGAGAGGGTCGAGACGAAGGCCGGCACGTTCGAGGCCGTGAAGGTGCGCGTCCCGACCGGCTTCACCGGGAAGTTCAGCGAGAAGAACCCGACGTTCGTCTGGTTCAGCGACGACGAGCGCCGCATCGTGGTCCAGCTGACCGCGGACTTCGCGGTCGGCCATGCGACGGCCGCGCTCGTCGCGTACGCGCCGGGCGCGCTCCCCGTCGAGGCGTCGGCGAGGCCCTGAGGCCGGCGGCGCCGCGACGTTCGTCTACTTCGCGATCTAGCTCTCCTTCGCGAGCGCGGTGAGCTGCTCGGCGGAGATGGGGATCTTGAGCCCGCGGCCGCCGTTCTCGAGGAAGAGCCGCTGCCCGTAGGCGAAGTGGCGCTTCACCGCGTTCAGGATCGAGTCGTAGATCGGCTGGAGCGCCTCCGGCGTGGGCGCGGCGACCTCGAAGTCCTCGAAGCCGTACAGGCTGATGATGTAGCGGGTCTCGAGCTTCTTGAACCGGACGCGGACGAGGATCGAGCCCTTGCCCTTCGGCTCCTCGAGCGTCAGCCGGAACCCGAAGTGCCAGAACCCGTCCGCGTCGAGGTGCATCGCGTCCTCGATCTTCTGGGTCGCGGCCGAGTCGGCGGCGGCGACCGGCGCGTAGACCGCGTGCTCCCGCGGCCACCCCGCGTACTCGGTGAACCCGCGCGCGAAGGTCGCGGCGAAGAAGAAGCACTCCGAGCGGTACGCGCTGAAGCTCGCGCGCGCCTCGGCGAGCGCCCTGCACAGGTCCTGATACCGGCTCTGGCTCATGTGGACTCCGGGGGAGGGCGCTGGGACGCCCGGTTGGAGGGCGGTCAGGGTAGCACGGGCGCGTCGCCGGCCGGGTATCATGCGCGTCATGGCTCTCCTGCCGACGGCGTGGGGCGGCCGGCCCACCTGGGCCGAGATCGACCTCGACGCGCTCACCCATAACGTGCGGCTCCTCACCTCGCGCGCTGCTCCGTCGCGGGTCTGGGCGGTCGTGAAGGCGAACGCCTACGGGCACGGCGCGGTCGCGTGCGGACGGGCGGCGCTCGAGGCCGGCGCGGCCGGGCTCGCGGTCGTCTGCGTGGACGAGGCGGAGGAGCTCCGCCTGGCGGGCGTGGAGGCGCCCATCCTCGTGGTCGGCCACACCCCGCCGTCCGACGCGGAGCGGGTCGTCGCGCTGCGCCTGCGTCCGACCGTCGGCGCGTGGGAGCTCGTCGAGGCGCTCGCCTCGGCGGCGCGCCGCGCCGGCACCTCGGTCCCCGTCCACCTCGAGCTCGAGACGGGGCTGAACCGGCACGGCCTCTCGCCGGACGCGCTCGTGACCCTCGCCGAGCGGGCGCGCGGCGCACCCGGGATCGAGGTCGAGGGGCTCTTCACGCACTTCGCCGCGGCCGAGGAAGGGGACCAGCGGTTCACCCGGCGGCAGTTCGACGTGCTCCGCGAGGTGTCCGCGCGCCTGCCGTTCGTGCGCGAGCGCCACTGCTCCGCGTCCGCGAGCGTGCTGCTCGACCAGGAGATGCGGCTCGACGCGGTGCGCACCGGGCTCTCCATGTACGGCTACCGCCCCGCGCCCTGGTGCGGCACCGACGCGGACCTGCGGCCGGTGCTCTCGCTGCGCGCGCGGATCGCGCGCGTCCTCGACGTCGAGCGCGGCGCGACCGTGGGCTACGGCCGGACCTGGGCGGCGGCGCGGCCGGCCCGCATCGCGCTCGTGATGTGCGGCTACGCGGACGGCTACCGGCGCGGGCTCGGCAACCGCGCGCACCTCCTCGTCCGGGGGCGCCGGGCGCCGGTGGTCGGCCGCGTCGCGATGGACATGTGCATGGTGGACGTCACCGCGGTGCAGGGCGTCGCCGTCGGCGACGTCGCGACGCTCCTCGGGCGCGACGGCGACGAGCGGGTGGACGCGGACGAGCTCGCCGCGCTCGCGGACACGATCTCCTGGGAGATCCTGGCCGGCGTCACCGCGCGCGTCCCCCGGCTGTACCTGCGCGACGCGGCCGTCCAGGCGGTCTCGACGCTGACGCGCCGGACCCCGGGCCCGCCCCCCGACCGCTAGGGCGCGCCGTCACCCGTCCGGCGGCGGGTCCCCCGTGAGGGCGCGCACGAGCAGGTCGATCGCCTCCGCCGCGTTGAGCGGCACGCTCGGGTCCTCGAGCGCGCTCGACTCGCCCCACGCGAAGATCGCGACCTGGCCGGCGCGGTCCACCAGCGCGAGCGCGCCGAGCGGGCCGCGCTCGGCGGCCACCGGCGGACCGGGGAAGAGGCTGCCGGGCAGCGCCGGCTCGCCGGACGAGCGCGGCGCGAGGCGGCGCCCCTCGAGCCGGTGGTACGTCGCGACGGCGTCCACCCCGAGCTCCGCGACGATCGCCCCGGCGCCGCGCCCGGCCTCGGAGTACGGGAGCGTCCCGAACCGCTCCGCCCGGGTCGCGCTCGCCCGGGCCTGGAGCTGCCCGAAGAGCCGCTCGAGCCCCGCGAGCTCCGGCTGCTTTCCGCCCAGCTCCACGACGCGGGTGGTGTACCCCCGCGCGCGCAGCGACTCGTCGAGGCCGTCGAGCGGATCCTTGGGGCGGCCGGCCCGATCGCCGGAGGCCCGCGCGAGCACGAGCGTCCGGATCGCGCGGAACGAGGCCGGCGGCTGGGGCGCCGTCGGCGCGCCGGCGGTGGCGCACGCGACGGCGGCGCCGAGCGCCACGAGCCCGAAACTCCTCATGCCCACCTCCCGGACGACCGAGCGGCTATATTCCCACCCATGCCCGTGACGGTCGAGACCGGCGCGACCCTCGCGCTGGATCGGTTCTGGCGGTGGCTCAAGCGCCACCCGAACTGCATCCTGCGCGCGGGGACGCCCAGCGCATACCTCTTCGACGCGGACGACCTGCACTGGCACCTCGACGAGGACGAGGACCGCGCGCCGAACGTCCAGCTCCTCCGGGGCAAGCAGCTCCTCGGCGAGCTCGTGATCGAGGCGCGCGACATCCTGTTCGTCCAGGCGCTGCCCGACCCCGACGGCGAGCAGGGGCAGTACGTGTTCGAGCTCGTCGGGGGGACGGCCGAGGAGCCGTCGCCGCTGTACCACTTCGTCGTCGCGCACGGCTTCGACGAGAGCGCCGGCCACGGGCCGCAGCTGAAGCAGTAGCGACATGCGCTTCCCCGAGTACGATCGGCTCGACGCCCTCGCCCTCGCGGAGCTCGTCGCGCGCCGCGAGGTGAGCGCGGCCGAGGTCCTCGAGGCGGCGCTCGCGCGCGCCGACGCCCGGAACCCCGCGGTGAACGCGATCGTGGCGCGCTACGACGACGAGGCCCGCGCGCGCGCCGCCGGAGCGCTCCCGCCCGGGCCGCTGTCGGGGGTCCCGTTCCTGGTGAAGGACCTCCTCGCCGCCTGGAAGGGGCACCCGCTCACCGGCTCGTCGCGGCTGTTCGAGCGTTACGTCCCGGAGGAGGACTCGGAGGTGGTCCGGCGCCTCCGGCGCGCGGGGCTCGTGCTCTTCGGGCAGACGAACACCCCCGAGCTCGGGATCATGGGGACGACCGAGCCCGCGCTGCGCGGCGCGACGCGCAACCCGTGGGACCCGTCCCGCTCCGCCGGCGGGTCCTCGGGAGGCTCCGCCGCGGCGATCGCCACGCGCATCGTCCCCGCCGCGCACGGGAACGACGCGGGGGGCTCCCTGCGGATCCCGGCGTCCGCGTGCGGGATCTTCGGGCTCAAGCCGACGCGCGGGCGCGTCTCCCTCGGCCCCCGCTACGGCGAGAACATCTCGGGGCTCACCGTCGAGGGCGCGATGACGCGCTCGGTCCGGGACGCGGCCGCCCTGCTCGACGTGCTCGCCGGACCCGCTCCCGGGGATCCCTACGCGGCGCCGTCGCCCGCCCGGCCGTTCGCGGCGGAGGTCGGCGCGCCCCCCGGGCGGCTCCGCATCGCCGTGACGCACGAGTCGTTCTTCGGGCTGACGACCGCTCCCGAGTGCCGGGAGGCGACCCTCGACGCGGCGCGGCTCCTCGCGGAGCTCGGCCACGACGTGGTGGAGGCCCGCCCGGAGTTCTCGCGCGAGGCGCTCGTCCACGCCTACCTCGTCGCGCTCTCGGCGGCCGTGGCCGCCGACGTCCACGCGATGTCCCGCGCCACGGGCCGCCGCCCCGGCCCGGACGTGCTCGAGCCGGAGACGTGGGTGCTGTCGTGGCCGGCGGCGTCATGTCGGCGAAGGACCTCGTCCTCGCGGAGCAGGAGATGCAGCGGGCGGCGCGCACGCTCGGCGCGTTCTTCGAGGGGCACGACCTCCTGCTCACCCCGACGCTCGCCCACCCGCCCCTGCCGCTCGGCGCGCTCGCGCTCCGGCCACTCGAGCGGATCGGGATCCGGGCCGTCGGGAGGCTCCGCACCCGCGCGCTGATCGAGCGGTACTTCTCCGCGGTCGGCGGCCGGGCGTTCGAGGCGACCGGCTACACGATGCCGTTCAACCAGACCGGCCAGCCGGCGATGAGCGTGCCGCTCCACTGGACGCCGAGCGGCCTCCCGATAGGGGTCCAGCTGGTCGGGGGGTTCGGAGACGAGGCGACGCTGTTCCGGGTGGCCGCGCAGCTGGAGGAGGCGCGGCCGTGGGCGTCGCGGGCCCCGCCGGGCGTGGTCGAGGAGCCGAGGCCGGAGGCCGCCGTCCGATCCGGTCAGGGCACCTCGTAGCGCCGCCCCTGGGAGAAGCTTCGGTCGACTCGCCGCGTCGCTCCGGTCGACTCACCGGCGCGCCGGCGGGATAGGCTCCCCCCGTGCGCCCCGCTCCCCGCCTCGCCGCGTCGCTCGCGATCCCCGCCGCGATCGGGCTGCTCGCGGCCTGGAGGAGCCTCCCGCCCGCGCCGCTCCAGGCCGATGCGCCGCCGGGGGAGTTCTCCGCGGCGCGCGCGCTCGCGACCGTCCGCGCGCTCGGGGGGAGCGGCGCCCCGCGCCCGGTCGGCTCCGACGCCGGCCGGGCGGCGGTGGAGGCCGTCGTGGCCCGCCTGCGCGGGCTCGAGCTCGAGCCCTCCGTCCAGCGGACGTTCGGCTGCGGGATCTACGGGACGTGCGCGCTCGTCCGGAACGTGTTCGCCCGCCTCGGCCCGAGCGCGCCGGGACGCCGTGCGGTCCTGCTCGTCGCGCACCACGACTCGGTCGGCGCGGGGCCCGGCGCGGCGGACGACCTCTCCGGCGTCGCCGCGCTGCTCGAGGTCGCCCGCGCGCTCGCCGAGGGCCCGCCGCTCCCCCGCCCGGTGCTGCTCCTCGTCACCGACGGCGAGGAGGCCGCGCTCATCGGCGCCGCCGCGTTCCTTCACGCGCACCCCGCCGCGCGAGAGGTGGGGGCGGTGGTGAACCTCGAGGCGCGCGGGACGACCGGCCCTTCCATCCTGTTCGACACGAGCGGCGCGCCGGCCTGGCTCCCCCGCGCCCTGTCCGCGCTCCCCCGGCCGGTGACGACCTCGGTCGCCCCCGCCATCTACGACCTCCTGCCGAACGACACCGATCTCACCGCGTTCGAGCGGGCCGGCCTCCCGGGCGTGAACCTCGCGTTCGCCTTCGGCGCCGTGCGCTACCACACCCCGAGAGACGACCTCGCCCACCTCGACCCTGCGTCCGTCCAGCACCAGGGCGAGAACGCGCTCGCCCTCGCGCGCGCGCTCGCGCAGGACGACCTCGAGTCGGGCGTCGCGCGTCCGCTCGCGTGGTTCGACGTCCTGTCGCTCGGCGTCGTGGCCTGGCCGTGGCCGCGCGAGGTCGGCCTCGTCGCGGCCCTCGCCGCGCTGCTCGCGGCGGTGGCGGCGGTCCGGCGCGAGCCACGCCCGCTCCGCGCGGCGGCGTACGGCCTCGGCGCCGCCCTCCTCGCGCCGATTGTCGCCGCGGCGGCGACGGCGCTCGCGCTCCTGGCGCTCCGGGCGACCGGGGCGTTGCCGCGCCCGTTCGTCGCGCACCCGCTCCCGATGGAGGTCGCCGCGTGGCTCGCCGGCGCCGCCGGCGCGCTCCTCGCGCCGGCGCTCCTGGGGCACCGCGCCGGCCGGGCGGGGCTGCTCGCGGGCGGGGCCCTCCTCTTCGCCGCGCTCGCCGCGGCGCTCGCGCTGCTGCTGCCGCTCGCGACGCCGCTCGCGGTCGTCCCGGCGGTCGCGTTCGCGGCGGCGGAGGCGCTGCGAGCCCGCGCGGCCCTGGGTGCCCTCGCCGCCCGGGTCGCCGACGCTCTCCCGTCGGCCGCCGCCGCGCTCGTCCTCTCGCCGCTCGCGCTGTTCCTGCCGCCGACCCTGGGCGTGCCCGCGACCGCCGCGGCGGCGGTCCTCGTCGCGCTGCTCCTCTCGCCCGCCGCGAGCGGGGCGGTCGACCCGGAGCGACCCGGCCGCGCTCGCGCGGGCCTCGCCGCCCTCGCGGCGGCGGCGATCCTCGCCGGCGTGCAGGCGACGAGGCCTCACGCGACCGACGCCGCCCCGGAGCGGCTCACGTTCACGTTCCACGAGGGCGCAGGCGCGGCGCGCTGGCTCGCGGAGGCCGAGCACGACGCGCTCCCGCCCTCGGTCCGGGCCGCGGCGCGGTTCTCCGTCGTCGCGCGCGCCACCCTTCCCGTGGACGCCCACCCGGCCGGCGTTCTCGGCGGAGGCCCCTGCGCTCGGGCTGCCGCCGCCGCGCGTCGAGGTGCTCTCGTCCGAGGTGCGCGGAGGGGTCCGCCACGTCCGCGCGCGGCTGTCGTCCCCGCGCGGCGCGCCGGTCGTCGCGCTCTTCCTCCCGCCCTCCGCGCGGCTCGGCGCCGTGTCGCTCGACGGCCTCGTCGTCCCCGAGCCGCCGCCGCTCGCGCGGTGGTTCTGGGGAGGGCACCGGCTCGTGGCGTCGATGACCACCCCGCCGCGCGGCGTCACCGTCGAGCTCGCGATCGACGGCGACGCGCCGCTCGAGGTCGTCGTCGCGGATCAGTCCCGTGGTCTGCCCGCCTCCGGAGCGGCCCTCGTCGCCGCGCGGCCATCGACCGCGGTCCCGTCGGCCGAGGGAGACGTGACGGTCACCACGACCGGGGCGCGTCTGTAGCAGGCCGAGCCGAGAGGCGGGGGAGGACGAGCTACGTGCCGTCCGGCGCGGCCGCCGGCTCTGCCCAGGGAGCCACGAGCTCGCGCACGCGCTCGTACCCCTCGACCTCTCTCGGCACGAGCAGCGCGGCGCCGGCGCGGTCGCGGACGACGAGCCCGGCCGGGCGCTCCTCGACGGAGACGACGTCCGCTCGCGCGATCCGGATCGCCGGGAACCCCCCGACCTCGCGCCCGATCCCGTCGGCGCCCACCGTGACCTCGAACGACGACCAGCGCGCGTGGAGCCGCCGGAGCCGCGCCCGCAGCGAGAGCAGCACGAGCACCGCGAGCAGGACGAGCGCGAACACCAGGGAGCGGGCCCCGCCGCCCCGGGGCCGGAGCACGACGCCCCACAGGCCCACGATCGCCGCGGTGGCCGCCGCCGTGGAAATCGCGATCCGCCGGCGCGTCCGGGACGCGGCAGCGCGGAGGACGTCGTCGCGAAATCTGAAACGCTCTCGGGGGGAGTCCATCGGGCGCGCGATTGTAGTCCCGCAGCCGCGAGGCGGCGTGCCCGCCGTTCCGTCGTGGCCGGAACGTCGGGCCTGCCGGCGCTCGCCCGAGGCGCTGGTCACCTGGCGCGATGACGCGTTGCGCTGCGGACCGCGCGTGCCGAGATTCGCGCCATGGCCCAGACGACCAGCGACGCCATCGGCGTCATCAAGAAGGACCACCAGGCGGTCGAGCAGCTGTTCCGGCGCTTCGAGCGGACGAAGAGCGCGCCCGAGCGGAAGCGGCTCGCGAGCCGGATGGTCAGGGAGCTCTCGATCCACGCGGCGATCGAGGAGCAGCTCGTGTACCCCGCGCTCCGGCGGAACCTGAACGGCGGCGCCGCAGCAGGTGCTCATCGCGCTGGAGGAGCACCACGTCGCGAAGCTCGAGCTCGCGGAGATCGAGCGGCTCGACGGCGACGACGAGCGGTTCGAGGCGAAGGTGCACGTCCTCATCGAGAACGTCCGGCGTCACGTGCAGGAGGAGGAGCGCGAGCTGCTCCCTGCGCTCAAGCGCGCCCTCTCGCCCGAGGAGCTCCAGGGGATCGGGGAGGCGCTGATCCGTGCGAAGGACGCGGCGCCGACGCGGCCGCACCCCGGCGCGCCGGACGAGCCGCCGGCGAACGCCTTCGCGAACGTCGGAGCCGCCGCGTACGACCGCAGCCGCGACGCCGTCGGTCGCGGCATCGCTCGGGTCCTCGACCGCAGCCGTGGAGTGGTCGAGGAGGCGCTCCGGCGCGGAGAGGTCGCCGCCCGTGAAGCGCGGCAGCGGCTTGGCCGCGGGCTCGAGCGGGCGGGCCGCGAGGTCAGGCCCGACCGCAACCGTGGCGTGGTCGAGGAGGCGCTCCGGCGCGGGCAGGTCGCCACCCGTCAGGCCCGGCAGCGGCTCGGCCGCGGGCTCGAGCGGGCGGGCCGCGAGGTCAGGCCGGACGCCCACTGACGGCCGCGGGCCGGCGGGCGCCCCTCCCCTCGAGCGCGAGGGGCGCCCGGTCATCCTGCCGCGCCCCGCTCCGTCGCCGGGAATCGAGCTCGCCGGCCGCAGGTTCACCCGGGGCGTGAACGACGCTTCGCAGTGCGAAGCGCGTCGCGCAGCGCGCCGGCGCACCGTTTTCGCGTCGCCGACGGAAACGCCCGTGGAACCGGGCGCACGCACGGTCGCCGCGGTGCGGCACGCGCGCTGCAACGTGCGGGAGCGCCACCCGGACGCGGATCGCGCGAGCGACGCGATCCAGGTGGAGCAGGGCCAGGGAGGGCAGCAGCAGCACGCGGGACCGCGCGCGTACGCCGGTTGCACCAGCAGCGCTCGAGCAGCAGATCGACGCGACGCCGGTTCCCGCGGCTGCCCGTTCCGGGCCCGGACACAGTGAACCGCGGCGGAGCGCGAGAGCGGCCGCCAGCGAAAGGAGTCGCCGGTGCTGATGGTCTCGAGGATCACGCCGCGCCAGGTGGTGGCGCGCATGTCGAAGGGCGAGCCCGTCCAGTTCGTGGACGCGCGCGGGGAGCCGAGCTGGGCCGAGGCGGCCGAGCAGGTCTCCGGCGCGGTCCGTGTCCGGCTGCCGACGCTCCACCGGGACGCGACCCGCGTCGCGCGAGGCTGCCCCATCGTCGTCTACGGGGCCGACGACGCGGAGGCCGACGTCGCGCGCATCGCGGAGCAGCTCCGGGTGCTCGGGTTCGCGCCCGTCCGCATCCTGTCCGGCGGCTTCGCGGCGTGGCGCCAGGAGCACGGCCCGGTCCAGCGCAAGGAAGCCGCGGCCTAGACGACGATCCGGTTTGGCCTCACGCCGGGAGCTGGACGCGCCCGGCTCGCTCGACGACCGCCGCCACGGTGGCGACGTCGGCGGGCTTCGTGAGGTGCGCGTCGAACCCGGCCTGACGGGCGCGCTCGCGATCCTCCGCCTGCCCGTAGCCCGTGAGCGCGACGAGCGTGACGCTCGCGCCGAGCGCGTCGCGGACCCGCCGCCCGACCTCGTACCCGTCGAACCCGGGAAGACCGATGTCGACGATCGCGACGTCCGGGTGGACCTCCAGCGCCGTCCGGACGCCGCTCGGCCCGTCGGGCGCGGTGACGACGTCGTGGCCGAAAGACTCCAGGAGCATGACGAGCGTGTCCCGGTTGTCCGGGTTGTCCTCGACGACGAGGACGTGCCGCCGAGCGCCGTTCCCGGCCCCGACCGGGACGGCGGGCGCACGCTCCGCCGCGACCACCGCAGCCCTCGCCGCGAGCGGCAGGCTCACCTCGAAGGTGGCGCCGCGCCCCGGGCCGTCGCTCCGCGCGTGCACGGTCCCGCCGTGCAGCGCGACGAGGCCGCGCACGAGCGCGAGGCCGAGCCCGAGCCCGCCCTCGCTCCGGTCGAGAGAGGTCGACGCCTGCGTGAACGGCTCGAAGATCCGGTCGAGCAGGTCGGGCGCGATGCCCACCCCGGTGTCGGCGACGCGCAGCAGCGCGACGCCGTCGCCCCGCGTGACCGAGATGGTGACCGTCCCGCCAGCGGTGGTGTACTTCACGGCGTTCGAGACGAGGTTCCCGACCACCTGCTCGAGCCGCACCGGGTCCCCGTCCACCAGGACGGCGTCCGGCGCATTCACGACGTCGAGGTGGATCCCCGCGCGCTCCGCCTGCGCGGCGAGCGCCTCGACCGACCGCTCGACCGCGACGCGGAGATCGACGACCCGGCGCTGGAGCGCGATCTTGCCGGACTCGACGCGCGACACCTCGAGGAGATCGTCCACCAGCCGCGCGAGCTTGCGGCTCTGGCGCGCGATGATCGCCGCCGGTCGCTCCGGCTCGGCCGGCGCGCGCAGGAGCAGCTCGGTCGCGGTGTGGATCGCGGCGAGCGGGTTCCGCAGCTCGTGCCCGAGCATCGCGAGGAACTGATCGCGCGTGCGTACCGAGTTCGCGAGCTGCTCGAGCAGATCCCGCATCCCGTACTGGCGCTGCCGGACGCGCAGCGCGGCCGAGACGGCGCTGAGCAGCGTCACGAGCCGGACCGGGCGATCGAGCAGCGTCACGTTCCCGTGCGCCGAGAGCATGTCCAGGGCCGGGCTGCGCGCGTTCGCCGCCGCGCCGGCGACGGTGAACACGATCACCGGGAGATCGGACCACGGCGGCTGCCGCACGAGCCAGTCGCGGACCGCTTCGCCCTCGCCGTCCGCGAACACCTCCTCGGTCACGAGCGCGGCCCCGGCGCCCTCCTCGAGCAACCGGCACAGGTCCGAGACGTCTCGTGCGGCGACGGCACGGACTCCCGCCCTGTGGAGGATGTCGCACGTGACGGGGCCGTCGCGCGCCAGCGGCGCGAGCACCACGATCCGCTCGGCGCTCTTCGGGGCGTCTGCCACGCTCAAGCGCCCCCGCGCGGCCGGCCGGCGGATCCGGCCGTCGTCAGCTCCGGGACGCCGGTGAAGACGCCCCGGTACTCCGACAGGACGGCGCCGACGCGCACCCCGTCGCGCCCGAGCACCACCTCGCGGATGGTGGTCTCGTGCGGCCCGGAGCGGTTCTTCACTGCCGAGACGGCCTTGCGCACCTGGCCGCCCGCCTCGAAGTAGCGGAAGAGGAGGACGCCGTCCGCGAGGTAGCTCACGTCCAACGGGGCGGTCGCGTCCCCGGTCACGAGCCCGTGCTGCGCCACCGTGATGAGCGTGAGGACGCCGTGCTGGCCGAGGTACGTGAACAGCTCGTGCAGCTGCAGCAGCACGAAGCGCTCCTCGGGCATGGCGGAGAGGAAGCCGTTCAGGCTGTCGATGACGACGACCCGGATGCCGTCGGTCTCCACGGCGCGGCGCACCCGATGGCTGAACTCGCCCGGAGACAGCTCCGCCGGATCGATCTGCTGCACCGAGAGCAGGCCTCGCGCGACCTGCGGGGCGAGCTTCATCCCCAGCGACTCGGAGCGCGCGTGGAGCATGGCGGCGCTCTCGTCGAAGGCGTAGATCGCCGCCCGCTCGCCGCGCTCCGCGGCCGCCATCGCATACCGGGTCGCGACCGACGACTTGCCGCTGCCGGAGGGGCCCATCAGCAGGAGGCTCGTGCCGCGGAGCGGGCCTCCCCCGAGGAGCGCGTCGAGCTCGGCGCTCCCGCTCGGGACGGGCTCGCGGCGGAACTCCTGCCGGTGCTCCGCCGCGACGAGCCGCGGGAACACCTGGATGCCGCCGGTCCGGATGATGAAGTCGTGGTAGCCGCCTCGGTAGCGCCGGCCGCGGATCTTCACCGCCCGGAGCCGCCGCCGCTCGGCTCCGTACTGCGGGGCGAGCTGCTCGAGCGTGAACACGCCGTGCACCAGGCTCTGCAGCAGCATGTCCGGCGCGCCCGGCGACGGGTTGTCGATGAGCACGATCGTGCAGTTCCACGCCACGAGCCGCCGCTTGAGGGCCAGGATCTGCCGCCGGTACCGGAGCCCGCTCTGGGCGAGCAGCCGGAGCTCCGAGCAGGAGTCGAGCACGATCCGCGCGGGGCGCAGCCGGTCGATCTCCTCCAGGATCGTCCGCATCCGCTCCCCGAGCTCCACCTCGGACGGTTGGTACAGGGTCGTCTCCACGTCGTCCTGCGCGAAGTCGGCCGCCACCTCGAGGATTGAGAGCCCCTCGAACGACCAGCCGTGCGACGCGGCGATCGAGTCGAGCTCCTCCCGCGTCTCGGAGAGGCTGACGTAGAGAGCCCGCTCCTTGGCGCGAACCCCCGCGAGCAGGAACTGGAGGGCGAGCGTCGTCTTGCCGGCGCCCGGGTCGCCCTGGACGAGATAGATCCGCCGGGCGGGGATGCCGCCGTCGAGGACGGCGTCGAAACCCGCGATCCCGGTCGGCAGCAGGGTCGAGCTCGTCACCTCGGGTGCAGCCATCCGACCTCCTCGATCGAGCTATCATCCGTGCAGCCTGCCTTTCCGAACACGTCCCTGACGGGCTCCCTGGCGATCCGGCGAGCGCTCGCCGAACCGGGCTTCGCCGTGGGGTCTCGCCGGCCCAGGGGCCGCCACGTTGCCGCGCCGCTCCCGGCGCGGTATACGTCCGGCGGCCGTTCGACCCGCCCCGCGCCCCTCGCAGCACCCGCCGGACTTCCCGGCGCGCGCGGACCCCAGGAACATCCGGCCTCACGAGACGCGCTGCGCGCTGCGGCCAGACGGCTGCGCGCGGCCTGCGCGAGGAGCCTCACCGTCTTGACGACGAAGTCCTTTGCAGAGCTGAAGCTGTCCGAGGAAGCACTCCACGCCCTCGCGCGCGCGGGGTTCGAGCACCCGACCCCCGTCCAGGCGCAGGCGATCCCGCCCGCCCTCGAGGGGCGCGACGTCGTCGGCACCGCCGCGACCGGCACCGGGAAGACCGCCGCGTTCCTCCTGCCCATCATCGACCGGCTCGCCGGGAAGACGGGGACGCGGGCCCTGATCCTCGCCCCGACCCGCGAGCTGGCGCTGCAGATCGGCGAGGAGCTCGCCCGGTTCGGCGGCTCGCGCCGCATCCGCGGCGCGGTGATCATCGGCGGCGTCGGCATGGCCGCGCAGGTCGAGGCGTTCCGGCGCCGCGCCGACGTCGTCGTCGCGACGCCCGGCCGGCTCGTGGACCACCTCCAGCAGGGCACGGCCAAGCTCGACGGCATCGAGGTGCTCGTCCTCGACGAGGCCGATCGCATGCTCGACATGGGCTTCAAGCCCCAGCTCGACAAGATCCTCGCGCGCGTCCCGAAGAAGCGGCAGACGCTGCTCTTCTCCGCGACGATGGGCGGCGAGGTCGCCGACTTCGCGCGCGCCCACCTCGTCGACCCGGTGCGGGTCGAGGTCGCGCGCAGCGGCACGACCGCCGCGCGCGCCGAGCAGCAGGTCTTCCTCGCCGAGCAGCAGGAGAAGCTCGCCCTGCTCCTCGCGCTGCTCGAGCGAGACGACGCGACGACGCTCGTCTTCACCCGCACGAAGCGGCGCGCCGACCGGGTCTGGAAGGGGATCGGGCGCGCCGGCCACAAGGTCGCGCGCATCCACGCGGACCGCTCCCAGGCGCAGCGCCGGATGGCGCTCGACGGGTTCAAGGACGGCACCTACCGCGTGCTCGTCGCGACCGACATCGCGGCGCGCGGCATCGACGTCGCCGAGATCGGCCACGTCGTGAACTTCGACCTCCCGCACGTGCCGGAGGACTACGTCCACCGCGTCGGCCGGACCGCCCGCGCGGCGGCGAGCGGCCGCGCCTCGACCTTCACCTCCCCGGAGGAGAAGGACCTGCTCACCGCGATCGAGCGGCTCGTCCGCGCCGCGATCCCGCGCGCCGACGTCCCGCGCGACACGGAGATCTTCAAGGCCGAGATGACCCGCACGCCGGCGGAGGCGCGCTCCTCGCCGCAGCGCCGGCCGCACCACGCGCGCCCCGCGGCGACCCCGCGCCGCGACCGCCCGGGAGGCGGCGGTGCACCGGGCGGCCGGCGGCGGGCGCCCCGCGACGGCCGCTCGCGCGGTCACGGTCGGCGAGCGCGCCGGCGACGGGGCCGGCGCCTCGAAGCCGAAGCACCTCGGCTCGTGGGGTCCGAAGCGCCGGCGGTAGCGCTTCGTGGGGGCGAGGGAGGATCCCGGAGAAGACCGCTCCCCCGCCCGGATGGAGCCGGCCCTGGCCATCGACCCGCGTCACGACGCCGCGCGCGCCGTGACACGGGGGTGACGGGCGGGTCGCAAGATCCGCCCATGACCACGACCACGATCCCCGCCGCGCCGGTGAAGCCGCTCCTCCGCGGGGTCTCCCACGAGATCGCCGCGTTCGTCGCGCTGTTCGCGTGGGTCGCGCTCGCGGCGGTCGCGGGGCCGGGGCGCGCGCGCGCGGCGGCGAACGTCTACGGCGCGTCGCTGTTCACGCTCTTCCTCGTGTCGGCGCTGTACCACCGGCCGAGCTGGAAGCCCCGGGCGCGTCTCCTGATGCGCCGCCTCGACCACTCCGCGATCTTCTTCCTGATCGCCGGGACCTACACCCCTTCTGCCTCCTCCTGCCGCCCGCGACCGGGCTGCGGCTCCTCGCGATCGTCTGGGGCGGCGCGGCCGCGGGCGTCGTCCAGTCCATCCTGTGGGTCCGCGCGCCGAAGGCGCTCGTCGCGGCGGTGTACGTCCTCCTCGGGTGGGTGATCGTGCCGGTGCTGCCGACGCTCGGGCGCACCCTCGGGGGCGGCGCGCTCGCGCTCCTCGGGGCGGGCGGCGCGGCCTACACGATCGGCGCGATCGTCTACGCGGCGCGGCGCCCGGACCCGGCGCCGCGCGTGTTCGGCTACCACGAGATCTTCCACGCGCTCGTGATCGCGGCCGCGGCGTGCCACTTCGCCGTCGCGACCTCGGCGATCCGCGCGCTGTGACCGTATCGCCTCTCCCCGGGCGAGAGCCTGGGGGAGAGGGCAGGGAGAGGGGGGCCCACGGTCACCCGCTCGCCAGCGATCGCTCGACCCAGCGCGCGATCCCTTCCACGGTTCGGAACTCCACGACCGATCGCACCGCGGCCCCCGGCACGAGCTCGCCTGCCATCTTCGCGAGCGCGCTCCCGGGCCCGAGCTCGAGGAACACGGTGCAGCCGAGCTCGGACGCCGCGACGACGCAGCTCGCCCACTCGATCCGCGTCGCGAGCTGCGCCGACAGGGCGGTGATCGCCGCGGCCCGCGTCCGCACGGGGAGCGCGGTGGTCCCGGCGAGCACGGGGATCGGCGGGTCGGCGAGCGCCGAGCGGGCGAGGGCCTCCGCGAACGGCGCCACGGCGGCGGCGAGCAGGCGGGTGTGGGCCGGGACGCAGACCGGGAGCGGGACCGCCGTGGCCCCCGCCCGCTCGGCGCGCGACGAGAGCTCCGCGAGCGCCTCCGCGCGGCCGCCGGCGACGAGGTGGTCCGGGCCGTTCACGATCGCGATCTCCGCGCCGGAGAGCGCCGCGAGCGCCTCCCCTCGCTCGACGGACAGGCCGCGGAGCGCGACGAGCCCGGCGCCCGGGGGCGAGGCGGCGTCCATCAGCTCGGCGCGCCGCACCGCGAGCGCGACCGCGTCCTCGGGCCCGACCGCGCCCGCGCAGGCGTACGCCGCGAGCTCGCCGAGGCTGTAGCCGAGGACGATCGCGTGGCGGCGGGAGCGCGGCCCGGATCGCCTCCCACGTCGCGAGCTCGGCGGCGCACACGAGCGGCTGGGCGAGGGAGTTCGCGAAGAGGTCCGCCCCGCCCGCGCGCGCGCGGGCGAGCGGATCCCAGCCGAGGGCGACGGCGCAGCGGCGGAGCAGCTCCGCTCCCCGCGGGGTCGCCGCGGCGAGCTCGAGCATCGCGGGGTGCTGCCCCCCCTGCCCCGGACACAGGAGCGCGAGCCCGCTCACGCCGCGTGCTCCTCCGCGTCCCCGCGCCCGAGCCGGTGCACGAACAGGGCGGCCGCGAGCACGTCCGCGCTGCCGCCCGGAGAGAGCCGCCGCGCGACGAACGCGACGTGGAGCGCACGCACCCGCTCCTCCCAGCCGGCGCGGTGAACGCCCGCCCGCGCGGAGGAGCTCGCGCGCGGCGTCGCGCGCGTACGCGAGCCCCGCGGGGCCCGCCCGCCAGAGCAGGTTCGTGTCCGGGAGGACCGCGATGGACGCGAGGAGCGCCTGGACCGCGGCGGCGCGCCGGGGCGCGCCCCTGCGCAGGCTCTCCGACAGCGCCGGCAGCGCGACCTCGAACACGTGCGGGAACCCCGCCGCCGCCTCGGCGCGTGCGCCGCCCACCCCGTGGCGCCGCGCGACGACCTCGCCGTGGCTTCGGGCCGCGCCGCCCGCCGGCAGCTCGCGCCGGATCGCGCTCGCGAACTCGCGGCGCACCGCGCGCCGGAGGGCCGCAGGCTCCGGTCGCGCGCCGTCCGCGAGCAGCCGCCCGGCGCCCGCCGCGAGGAGCCCGAGCGCGAAGATCGCGCCGCGGTGGGTGTTCACGCCCCCCGTCGCCGCGAGCATCCGCTCCTCGGCGCGCACCCCGAGCGCGCGCAGCGCGGCGAACGGGGCGCCCGCCGCCGCCGCGCGCGCGACCTCCGGGAAGTAGCCGGTGAGCGCGCCCAGGCTCGCGAGGAACGTCGTCGCGTCCATGTCGGCGTGCGCGCCGGCGTCCCGAGGAGAGACGAGCCCCGGCTTGGGAGCCGTCTCGAGCTCCTCGAGGAGCGCGGCGCACGCGTGGGCCCCGATCGCGGCGGCTGAGCCCCGTCCGCCCAGCCCTCGCCCCGCCTGCGCCGGGGGCGAGGGAGAGCTTGCGAGGGCGGAGGTCACGACCCGACCTCGGCGAGCGCGCCGAGCGCGCCGCTCCGGGGCTCGAGCGCGACCGCGGTCCCGGACTTCACGAGGACCCGCTCGCTCCGGCCGGCGAGCTCGCGCCAGGCGACGCCGCGGTCGCCGGGGAGGAGGATCTCGCCGTCGAGCCGCGGTCCCCCGAGCCGCGCATGCGCGCGGAGGAGCTCGAGCGCCGCGTCCAGCTCGGCCGCGTCGCGGGGGCGGACGAGGAGGTCCACGTCGGAGCGCTCCGTGACGTGCGGCTCGCCCGAGAGGTGCTGCCACGCGAGCGAGCCGTGGACGCGGAGCACGAGCCCCGCCGCGCGCGCGGCCGAGATCGAGCGCCGCCGAGGGGGCGAAGCCACGCCACCGGGGCCGAGGCGAGCGCGGCGGAGAGCGCGAGCGGGGGCGCGACCCGGACCACCGCGTCCCCGTCGACGAGGACGGCGACGCGCCGCGACGGTGCGCCGGGTCCGAGCGCGAGCCCGAGCGCCACCGCGTCCGGCCGCACGGGATCCCGCCGCGTCGCGACGAGCGGGCGCCCGCGCGCGATCCACGCCGCGGCCGCGGCGCGGAGCGGGGGCGGGAGCGGCGAGCGCAGCGCGTCCTCCCAGCCCGGGCCGAGCCAGACGCGATCGTGCCGGCGCGGCGCCGCCTCAGCGCGCACGCGCGCCTCCCGCGACCCGGTCGGCGATCGGCGCGGCGAGGAGCCGGCCGCCGCGCGAGAGCCCGCGCGCGGCGCGCAGGTCCGGCGACGCGGGCCGCGCGAGCGCGGCCGCGAGCGCGACGTCGAGCGGCGGCCGCCAGACCGCCTCGATGGCTCCGAGCCGGAGGAACCCGTCGAGCCCGGGGGCGAGGACGGGCGAGCTGCGCGACAGCTCCTCGAGGCGCTCGACCGGGAGCTTCGTCACCCTCGCCATCGCGGGGATGCTCATCACCCACGGGTTCGCGCCCTCGAGCGCGTCCACCTCGTCCGCCATGAACCCGAGGGGCAGCACCCCGCCGCTCACCGCGTCTCCCCGCACGAGGGCGAGGACGCGGTGGCCGCGCGCGCGCGCGAGCTCCACGCACGAGGCGAGGTGGCCGAGGAAGCCGCAGAGCCCGAGCAGCTCGTCCCGGCGGCTCATGCGCTGTCCGCGCGAGTCGACGAGGGCGAGGAGCGGCCGCCCCGGGAATTCGCGGACGACGCGGAGCACCTCGCCGGCGAGCGCGAGCGCCTGCTCGACGCCCATCTCGGCGCCGCCGACGCTTCCCAGGACGGCAATCTCGCCCTCGGGCCCGCGGCCGACTCCGCGCAGGATCCCGCCCGCCTCCCGCACGTCGTGGCCGCGCGGGAAGAGCCCCTCGAGCGCCGGGTCCGAGTATCGCCGGCCACCGCCCTGCGCCCCGAGCGGATCGGCGGCCTCGCGCGAGACCTCGGCGAGCGCCCTCCGCGCGGGGCCGGCCTCCGCCCTGAACGCCTCCGCCTCCAGCAGCGGCAGCCGCCGCGGGTCCGCGATGCCCCCGAGCCGCCACACGTCGGCCCCGTCGGAGCAGGCGCCGGCGTGCTCGAGCCGCGCCGCGAGGCGCGCCTGCGCGCGCGCGAGCGGCTCCGGCGCGAGGGGGCTCGCGCGGCCCAGCAGCTCGATCGCCCCGGCCCGGAAGGCCACGACGTCGTCGTCGAGGAGGAGGTCGGCCTCCCCGAGGATCCAGCGGTGCTTCCCGCCGTAGGTGCGCCACACCAGGCCCCGGTCGGACGCGTCGAGCTCCTCGACGCCCCGGGTCGCCTCGATCACGTCCGGGCCGGAGAGCCCGAGCCGCCCCTCCTCGCTCATCGCGATCGCGTCGCAGCAGCGCGCGACGATGCCCATCCCGCCGAAGCAGCCCCACGCCCCCCCGATCAGCGCCACGACCGGAACGCCCGCGGCGCGCGTCTCGAGCACCGCGCGCATCACCTCGGAGACGGCGACGAGCCCGGCGTTCGCCTCCTGCAGGCGGACGCCGCCCGAGTCGAGGAGCAGCACGACGCCGCGCGGCCGCGCGGCGCGGGCGCGGCGGAGGAGCCCGACGAGCTTCGCGCCGTGCACCTCGCCCACCGAGCCCCCCATGAAGGCGCCCTCCTGGCTCGCGGCGAGCACCGGAGCGCCGGCGAGCGTCCCCTCCGCGACGACCACGCCGTCGTCGAACGCGGCGGGGAGCCCGAGGGCGGCGAGGTGGGGGCTCGTCACGCGCTCGGCCGGCCCCAGCCGCTCGACCGGGCTCCCCGGATCGAGGAGCGCGGCGAGGCGACGGCGCGCGCTCGCCTCGCGGAAGGACACTCGCACCGGGATCGTGGCCGGGATCATGGCACCTGACCGAGGTACTCCTCGACGGCCTGGTCGAGGCGAAGCGTCACCACCGCCGGTGTCGCCCCCGCGTCGTTCACCGCCAGCGAGAGGCCGGCGACCGGCCGCCGCGCCGCGAAGTCGCGCAGCACGGCCTCCCAGATCTCGGCGAAGCCGGCGGCGGAGGTCGCGACCTCGACGTGGCAGCGGCCGACGACCTCGGCGGGCTCGACGAGGACCTCGAGGTTCCCCGACGCGACGACGCCCACGACGACGGGCGGCCGGCGCGCCCCTGGCGCGGCCGCGGACTCGAGCTCGAACACGAGGCGCTCCATCGGCCCTCCTCACCAGCTCCGGAACCGCGCCGGAGGATCGTAGAGACCGCCCGACCAGCGGACGAGGTCCTTGACCGAGCGGGCCGCGAGCAGGTCGCGGGTCGCGAGCCGCACGTCGATCCCGAGATCCTCGGGGCGGCGGACGATCCCCCGATCGCGGAGGTTCTCGACCGCCGCGCGCGACCGCGCCCGTCCCACCGGCGTGTAGCCCGCGACGGCGCGGATGGCGTCCGCGCGCTCCTCGGGCGTCCGGCAGAGCAGCAGGTTCGCGATCCCCTCCTCGGTCACGACGTGGCTCACGTCGTCCCCGTAGATCATGACGGGCGGCAGCTCCATGCGCAGCGCCGAGGCGAGCTCCCAGGCGTCGAGCCGCTCCACGAACGCCGGCTCCATGTGCTCGCGGAAGGTCTCGAGCAGCTGCACGACGAGCTTCCGGCCGCGCGGCATCGCCCCCGGGTCGCCCTGCGCCTCGCGGCCGGCGCGCAGCCACGCGGCGCTCGCGTGCCGCCGGCCGCGCGCGTCCGCGCCCATGTTCGGCGCGCCGCCGAACCCGGTGATGCGGCTCGCGGTCGCGGTCGAGCTGTTCCCCGCCAGATCCATCTGCAGGGTCGAGCCGATGAAGAGGTCGCAGGCGTAGTGGCCGGCGGTCTGCGAGAACGCCCGGTTCGAGCGGAGGCTCCCGTCGCGTCCCGTGAAGAAGACGTCCGGGCGGGCGGCGACGTACCGCTCCATCCCGAGCTCCGACCCGAACGCGTGGATCGACTCGACGAAGCCCGCCTCGATGGCGGGGATGAGCGTCGGGTGCGGGTTGAGGGCCCAGTGCCGGCAGATCTTCCCGCGGAGCCCGAGCCCCTCCGCGTAGGTGGGGAGCAGGAGCTCGATCGCCGCGGCGTCGAAGCCGATGCCGTGGTTCAGGCGGTCGACGCCGTACTCGGCGTAGATCCCCTTCACCACCATCATCGCCATGAGGACCTGCACCTCGCCGATGAGGGCGGGATCGCGCGTGAAGAGCGGCTCGATCGCGCTCGGCGTCGGCGCGACCACGACGAAGTCGACCCAGCCCGCCGGGACGTCGACGCGCGGGAGCCGCTCGACGCGCTCGTTCACCTGCGCGACGACGACGCCGTCCTTGAACGCGGTCGCCTCGACGATGGCCGGCGTCTCCTCCGTGTTCGGGCCGGTGTAGAGGTTCCCCTCCGCGTCCGCGGCGAGCGCGGACACGAGCGCGACCCGCGGCGTCAGGTCGACGAAGTAGCGGGCGTAGAGCTCCAGGTACGTGTGGATCGCGCCGATCTCGATCCGGCCCGCCTTCACGAGCTGCGCGAGCCGGACCGCCTGCGGCCCCGAGAACGAGAAGTCCACGCGGCGGGCGACGCCGCGCTCGAACAGCGCGAGGTGCTCCGGGAGCGCGAGGACGGAGAGGACGAGGTGGAGGTCGTGGACCCGCGCCGGCTCCGCGGCGGCGAGCGCGCGCGCGAGGAAGTCCGCCTGCTTCTGGTTGTTCCCCTCCAGGCAGACGCGGTCGCCGGGCTCGAGGAGCGCCTCGAGGAGCGCGGTGGCGCGGCCGGCGTCCACCCAGCGGCCGGGGGTCACCGCGCGCGCCCGCTCGAGGCGCGCCGCGCGGTTGCGTCGCGCCTGGTCCCAGCTGCGCGTCACCGGGTGCCCCCGCGACGCCCCGCGGCGCGCGCCCGCTTCGTCCGTCGCGCACGGGCGCCCGCGGAGGGCGCCGCCCCCGCGTCCTGCGCGGCGAGGGCGGCGCGCTGCGCCATCAGGTGGGCGCGCATGACCCGCTCCGCCTCCTCGGGGTCGTGCCGGTGGAGCGCGCGCATCAGCCGGCGGTGCTCGGCGAGCGACGCCTGCATGCGCCCGGGGACGCGGAGCTGCCTCCCGCGCAGGAGGCGCAGGAAGCGCCGCAGCTCGGAGACGGCGCGAGAGAGGTACGGGTTCGCCGCGAGCTCCTGCACCGCCTCGTGGAACGCGTAGTTCTGCTCGTAGTACCGGGCCACGTCGCCCGCGGCGGCGTGACGCTCGAGGCGGAGGTGGAGCGCCTCGAGCCGCTTCACGTCGGCCGGGGTCGCCTTCTTCACCGCCTCGTAGGCGCAGAGCCCCTCGAGGAGCGACATGAGCGGGAAGATCTCGTCGAGGTCCTGGGGCGTGAGCTCCCCCGCCACCCACGACCCGCGCCTCGGCGTGAGCCGGACGAGCCCCTCCGCGTGCAGGACCTTCAGCGCCTCGCGGAGCGGCGTGCGGCTGATGCCGAACCGCTCGACGAGCGCCCGCTCGTCCACGAACGCGCCGGGGGCGAGCTCGCCGTCGTAGATGAGCCGGCGGACGCGGTCGGCGACCTCCTGGTACAGCGCCCGGTGGGCGATGGGGATGGACATCGGCGGTCCCGATCAGATCCCGAGGTACGCGGCGCGGATCTCCGGGTTCGCGGCGAGGTCCGCGCTCGAGCCCTCGAGGCGGACCCGCCCGGTCTCGATGACGGTGCCGCGCTGCGCGATCTCGAGCGCCTTCGTGAGGTTCTGCTCGACGAGGAGGACGGTGATGCCGGTCGCGTGGAGCTCCGCGACCGTGCGCATCACCTGGTCGACGAGGATGGGCGAGAGCCCGAGGCTCGGCTCGTCGAGCATGAGGAACGTCGGCTCGGACATGAGCGCCCGGGCGATGGCGCACATCTGCTGCTCGCCCCCGGAGAGGCTGCCGGCGAGCTGGCCGCTGCGCTCGCGCAGCCGCGGGAAGATCTCGAGCACCTTCTCGAGGTTGCGCGGCGCGTTCGCGCGCACGCGCGGGTGGTAGGCGCCGAGGTCCAGGTTCTCGCGCACGGTGAGCATGGGCCACAGCTCGCGCCCCTCCGGGACGAGCGCGATGCCGAGCTCGGCGCGCGACGAGGCGGGCATCGCGAGCAGGGAGCGGCCGCGGAACTTGATGTCTCCCGCGCGCGGCGGGCGGAGCCCGGAGATCGCCCGGAGCGTGGTCGTCTTGCCCGCGCCGTTCGACCCGAGGAGCGTCACCATCTCGCCCTCCCGCACCTCGAGCGAGAGGCCGTAGAGGACCTGGATGTCGCCGTAGAAGACGTCGATCCCCTCGACGCTCAGCATCGGCTCGCCCTTCATGCCGGCCTCGCCCCGTCGTGCCCCTTGCCGAGGTAGGCCTCGACGACGAGCGGGTTCGCGACGACCTCGGCGGGCGTCCCCTCGGCGATCTTCTTCCCGTGATCGAGGACGGTCACCCGGTCGGAGAGCGACATCACCGCCGGCATCACGTGCTCGATCATCACGATCGAGACGCCGCGCTGGTCGCGGATTCGCCGGATGAGCGAGGCGATCGTGTTCGCCTCGGAGGGGTTCACCCCGGCGATCACCTCGTCCAGCATGAGGACGTGCGGCACGGTCGCGAGCGCGCGCGCGAGCTCGAGCCGCTTGCGTCCGGCGAGCGTGAGCGTCGCGGGGAAGTCGAGCGCGCGATCGGCGAGCCCCACGAACTCGAGGACCTCGGCGGCGCGGGCGCGCGGCGTGCCGGCCGCGCGCCAGGAGCCGTGGATGGCGCCGACCGCGACGTTCTCCGCCACCGTCAGGTTCGGGAACGGGCGGACGATCTGGTGGGTGCGGACGATGCCGGCGCGGACGAGCTTGTGCGCGGGGCGCCCCGACACCTTGAACCCGCGCATGAGGACCTCGCCCGAGGTCGGCGGGATCGACCCGGCGATGAGGCTGAAGAGCGTGGTCTTCCCGGCGCCGTTCGGCCCGATGACCCCGAGGATCTCGCCCTGCCGCAGCTCCAGATCCACCTGGTCCACGGCCTTGAGGCCGCCGAAGCTCTTCGAGATCGCGCGGGTCGCGAGCAGGGGGGCGGAGGAGGTCATGGCGAGGCGACCGCCGGCGCGGCGCGGCGGCGGCGCCGGATCGCGTGCACGACCCGCAGCCAGAGGCCGGTGAGGCCGAGCGGCTCGAAGAGGATGATGAGGATGAGGAGGATCCCGTACAGCCCGAGGTACAGCTGCGGGTACGACGCGAGCAGGAACTGCCGGAGGAGCACGAACACGATCGCGCCGAGCACGGGCCCGAGGATCGTCCCGACCCCGCCGATCACCGACATGAGCACGAACGCGATCGAGCGATCGAAGCCGAACATGTCGGACGGCTCGATGAACGCGAAGAACGAGGCGTACAACCCGCCGGTGAGCCCGACCACCGCCCCCGAGAAGACCATCACCAGGTCCTGGTAGAAGGTCGCGTTCACCCCCACGTCCGCGGCGGCGTCCACGTCGGCCTTGATGGCGAGGAGCTGGAGCCCGAGCGTCGACCGGCGCAGGAGGAACGACGCGACGACCACCAGCGCCGCGAGGCCGAGCGCCCACCAGTACAGGAGGGCCTTCATGCCGATGTCGATGGGGAGCGAGAGCCCCGACGCGCCGCCGGTGAACTCCTCCCAGTAGGTGAAGAGGAGGCGCGAGGCCTCCCCGACCCCGATGGTCGCGATCGAGAAGTACGGGCCGCGCAGCCGCAGCATCGGGTGCGCCCCGAGCGAGAAGACGCCCGCCGCGATCCCGCCGAGGAGCCACGCCAGCGGCGCCGGGGTCGGGTTCTCCTGCAGCATGAGCCGCGCCGCGACGAACCCGCCGATCCCGAAGAACGCCGCGTGCCCGAAGCTCACCTGCCCGAGGTAGCCGCCCATCCAGTTCCAGGCGAGCGCGCCCGCGATCATGAGGAACGCGACCGTGAACAGGTTCCGCTCGTAGGGGCTGATCCCGGCCACCAGCGGGAGCGCCGCGAGGGCCACGACGAGGACGGCGAACACCACCGCCGTCCGGAACGGGATGATCGCCGGCCAGCGCATCACCCGAGCACCCGCTGCCCGAACAGGCCGCCCGGCCGCAGCACGAGCACCAGGACGAGCATGACGAAGCCCACGGCTGCGGTGAGGTACGACGGGATGACGAGGATCGCGAACACCTCCACGATGGCGAGGATGAGCGCCGCGACCCCCGTTCCGAACACGCTGCCGAGGCCCCCGAGCACGACGACCACGAACGACTTCAGGAGCTCGCTCGACCCGAAGCCCGGGTTGAACGAGAAGATCGTCGCGGAGAGGAGTCCGGCGAGCCCGGCGAGCGCCGTGCCGATGCCGAACGTGATCGTGTAGATGCGCTGCACGTCGATGCCGACCAGCGTGCAGCTGTCCGCGTTCTGGGCGACCGCCCGGATGGCGCGCCCGAGGTAGGTGCGGCGCAGGAGCACCTGGAGCAGCGCCGGCGTCGCCACCGCGATCGCGAGGACGGCGAGCCGGTTCACCGACACCCACGACCCGAACAGCGGGATCGCGTGCGTCGAGTACGACGTCCGGATCACCTGGTCGTTCCCGGTGAACAGGAGGTAGGCGACGTTGCGGAGCACGAGCCAGACGCCGAACAGGAGCAGGAGCGACGCGGGCCCGCCGGCGGCCCCCCGCGGGAGGTGGCGGACGAGCACCCGGTACATGACGACGCCGAGGAGGAACGTCGCCGCCACGACCAGCGGGATCGAGGCATACGGATCGAGCCCGACCCAGCCGTGGAGGATCCAGCCCAGGTACGCGCCCACCATGATGACGCCGCCGTGAGCCAGGTTGACGACCCGGAGCACGCCGTAGATGAGGCCGAGCCCGTACGCCATGGTGGCGTAGAGCCCGGCCAGGAGCACCGCCGAGACGGCGAGGTCGATGAAGCGCGCCACCGGCTACTTCGGGCACTTCGGGTTCGGAGCCGTCCCGGTGCCGGTCGCCGCGTCCTTCGGGTAGATGATCGGCGCGCTGCCGTCCTTCTGGTTCTGCTGCACGACGAACGGGTTCTGGACCTGGTTCCCGACCTTCGCGTCGAACTGGACGGTGCCCCCCGGCAGGAGCGACGGCATCTTCGTCGCCTGGAGCTTCGCGCGGACCGCCTCGCGGTCGACCTTCCCCGCCTGCTGGATCGCGGTGAACAGGACCCGCGCGGACTCGTAGGCGAGGGCCTGGAACCACTCCGGCTCCCGCCCGCCGTACTTCGCCTTGAACGCGGTGACGAAGTCGCGGGACGGGCCGGGCTTGGCGGCGAGCTGCGGGCTCCACCAGACGCCGGAGAGGACGAAGGCGGTGTTGTCCGGCCCGAGCGCCTGGATCGCGTCCTTCTCGGCGCCGCGCGCGCCGTAGGTGACGACCTTGTGGCAGAGGCCGGCGGCGACGTACTGCCGGTGCATCGTGATGTAGTCCGGCAGGTGGGCGTCGACGAGGAAGAGGTCCACCCCGGCCGCCTTCACCTTCCCGAGCAGCGCGCCGAAGTCCTTCCCGTTCAGCTCGAAGGACTCGTCGACCGCGACGGAGTAGGCGCCGCCGCTCTTCTGCGCGTAGTCGGACACGCCCTTGCGGAAGTCCTTGCCGTGGGCGGTGTTCTCCCAGAGCAGCGCGATCTTCGCGGGCTTCGGCAGCTTGCCCGCCTTCTGCTGCTCGTCGATCCACTGCATGAGGGTCGTGCCGAGCAGCTCGACGGGCGAGATGAGGCCGAAGAGGTACTTGAACCCGCGCTTGTAGATCTTGGTCGCCCCGCCGCCGCCGTTCACGTACGGGATCTTGTTCTCCTCGGCGACGGTGGACTGCGCCTCGATGAGGTGGCTCGCGTAGGTGCCGAGCAGGAAGTCGACCTTGTCGCTGTTCACGAGGCGGTCCGCCAGGCTCACCGCGGTCGCCTGCGTCGAGGTGTCGTCGAGGAGGATGAGCTGGATGGGCATCTTCTTGCCGCCGACGTCCAGGCCGCCCTTCTTGTTGACCTCCTCGAAGGCGAGTTCATAGCCCTCCTTGAAGAAGCCGCCGACGCGGGCCTCGCCGCCGGTGAGCGGGAGGGTCGCGCCGATGACGACCTTGTCCTTCGCGGCGCGGGCGGGTGCGGGGACGAGCGCGGCCGCCGCGAACGCGGCGGCGGCGGCGACGGCCAGCGGGAGAGAACGGCGGGACGGGCTCATGGACGCCTCCGGACGGCGGGTGCGGCGAGGACGGACGGCACGGTCATCAATAATTATGAATTACCGTTGCGCCGAGGCTAGCGGCGCCCGAGCGCCCCGTCAACGCCCGACCGGGCGGCCGGCCCACGTCCCGCCGGCGCGACGCGCCGCGCCACGGCGTCCCCTCGCGCGCGACCCCGCGAGGCCACTACACTGCTCCACCGTGCACCCGCTCCTCCGCGATCTCGGCGCCCGCGCGAGCCGCCCCGCAGTCCGGACGGACGCCGTGACGCTCTCCTTCCACGACCTGGAGGTCGCGGCGCGCGCGCACGCCTCCCGCCTCGCCGGCGACGGGATCCACGCCCGGGACCGCGTCGCGGTCTGGGCGACCCCGCACGTCGAGACGATCGCGGCGATCGTCGGGAACGCGCTCCTCGGCGTCGCCACCGTCCCGCTCAACCCCGCGCTCGGCGAGGCCGAGCTCCGTCACGTCCTGGCCGACGCCGCGCCGCGGCGCGTCCTCGCCGCCGATCCGGCGACCTTCCGGGCGCGCACGCCCCAGGTCTCCGCCGTCGCGCTCGACGGCCCGGTGGGCCCCGTCCCGGCTCCGCCCGACCCGGCGGACACCTTCCTCGTCGTCTACACCTCCGGCACGACCGGGCCGCCGAAGGGGGCCGGGATCACCTTCGCCGCCGCCGCCTTCGACGTGGATGCCCTCGCGGCCGCCTGGGGCTGGACGGACGCCGACGTGCTGGTGCACGCCCTGCCGCTGTTCCACGTGCACGGCCTGGTCCTCGGGCTCATCGGCTCGCTCCGGGTCGGGGGAACGCTCCGGCTCCTCCCCCGCTTCACGCCGGAGGGCGTCTGCGCCGCGATGGGCGCCGGCGGGACGATGCTGTTCGCGGTCCCGACCATGTACCACCGGCTCGCCGAGCACTGCGAGGCGACGGCCGCGGACGCGGCGCGGCTCGCGCGCGCGCGGCTGCTCGTGTCGGGCTCGGCGGCGCTTCCGGTGCGCGAGAACGAGCGGCTCTTCCGCCTGTTCGGCCAGCGGCCGGTCGAGCGCTACGGCCTCACCGAGACCCTCATCCTCTGCGCCGCCCGGCACGACGGCCCCCGGACCGCCGGGACGGTCGGCTCGCCGCTGCCCGGCGTCTCGCTCCGGCTCGTGGACGACCAGCGCAGGACGCTCGCGCCGGGTCCGGACGTGATCGGGGAGATCGCGGTGAAGGCGCCCTGCGTCTTCTCGGGGTACCTGAACCGCCCCGACGCGACGGCGGAGGCCATGGACGCGGAGGGCTTCTTCTACACGGGAGACCTCGCCGAGATCACGGCGCTCGGCGAGGTGCGGATCGTCGGGCGCCGCGCGACGGACCTCATCAAGACCGGCGGCTACAAGGTCGGGGCGGGAGAGGTCGAGGCGGCGCTCCTCGAGCACCCGTCGGTGAGGGAGGCGGCCGTCGTGGGCGTCCCCGACGACGATCTCGGGGAGCGCATCGTCGCGTTCGTGGTCCCCTCCCCCGGCGCGCGCCCCGCGACGGAGGAGCTCGCGGACCACGTCGCCCGGCTGCTCGCGCCGCACAAGCGCCCCCGCGCGGTGCGCCTCGTGGAGTCGCTCCCGCGAAACGCGATGGGGAAGGTGCTGAAGAAGGAGCTGCGCGGGTCGGTCGAGCCGTCCTGACGCGACCGCCGGCGGGACCGGCCCGCGCCGGCGGCCTCACCAGATCAGGTAGAGCGTGCGGTTCGTCTTGATCTCGGCCGCGAGCAGGTCCATCAGGCTCGGCCGGTTCATCACGAGGTCCGGGGCGATCTCCGCGCAGCGCTTCGCGATGGCCGTGGCGTCGGCGGGCGACCGCTCGAACCGGCCCGCGACGTAGTCCACGCCGATCTCCGGGAGGTCGAACGGCTCCTCCTTCGCGAGCGCGTCGAGCCACGCGATGAGCTTCTCGGTCGTGAGGCCCCGCTGGCCCTGCGCGGTGCCCACGCGGCGAAGGACGACGCGACGATCGGTGGTCGCGAGCAGGCCGAGCTGGTCCTTCTCACCGGCCACCCCGAACGAGCGCTCGTACCGGAACAGGTAGAACCCGGCCTTCAGGAACGTCGCGTGACTCCCCGCGAGCAGCCGCTCCGCGACGCGGTGGTCCACCGTGAACGAGCGGCCCTCCGCCGGCGTGACGTCGCCGAAGGCCAGCTTCTCCGCCTTGGCTCCCGTCGCCTTCTCGACGGCGCTCGCGGCGGCCGCGAAGCTCGCCGGCGCGGCGAGCGCGATCGGCGTCCTGTCGGGCGGGGTGCTCGCCGGATCGGCGGCCCGGGCGCCCGAGGATGCGAGCAGGGCCGCGACGGCGACCGCGCTCGCGAGACGGAACGGGAATGACGAGGTCGATGGCATGGGCCTCCTCCGGTGTGACGCTCCGTGCTGCATCGTACGGGCAACCGGGCGCTGCGTCGAATCGCCACCCCCCGGACGCGAAGCGCCGGCTCGCGGTCCACGGTAGGGGGATGTGCGCAGCCCGGCCGGGGGGAGCGGCCAGGCGCCTGAGCGCCTTCCCGGCAGGGTGCCGCCCTACTTCCGGACGGGGACCGTCACGGGACGGAGCGACGTGCGAGCGTCCAGGGAGGCGAGGAGCCGGACGGCGCGGACGATCTTCGCGAGCAGGTTCTTCATGGCGATCCGAACGGGCGCCCGAGGACCGTCATTCCTGGCCTCGTCAGGTCTCCACGAACACGAGCTCGGTCGTGATCGCGACGGCCGCCCGGAGCGAGCGGTACAGGGGGCACGCGTCCGCGAAGAACCCGTGCACCCGCCGGGCGATCTCGCGGTGCTCCGGGGCGGCGCGCAGCTCCAGCTTCACGTGGATGCGGCGCAGGACGAGGACCTTCTCCTCGAGCTCGACCTCTCCCGTTCCGCGCCCGACGAGCGCGCCGTGATCGGCGGGGACCTGGCGCGCCTCCAGCGCGCCTCCGAAGGTGCCCGTCAGTCAGCCCGACGTCGCCGCCACGACGTAGTCGATCGTGGTCGCGTGGGGATCGTACGTCCCGGGCGCGCGGCCGTAGTGCGCGGCGATCGCGCCGTGGACGCCGAAGAGCACCGGCTCCTCCTCGCCCGGAAGCTCCGCGCGGCGCAGCGCTCCCTTCACGCGCTCGATCGACACCTCGGAACGGTAGACCACTTCCGCCATCGGACACCTCGCGGGGCGATCTCGGCGATCTGGGGCGACCGCGAGCTCAGGGCACGTCCCATCCGGGAGTGTCACCCCGGTGACGGTCGGGCCAGAGCTCGCGATCGCGCTCGGCCACTCGCCACCGCGACCGCGGGCGGGCGCGTCGCGCGCGCCTCGCGCGAGGGCGAGGGCGCGGGCGCGGGCGGGAGGTCACTCCGCGTTCCCGGAGTCCGCGCGCCGAGCACCGCGAGCGGCGCGGCCGGAGCCCCGTCGCGCGGTGACGGGGCGGCGCCGGTCCGGCGGATCGTCGCGACCGCGCCGCTGCGCGCGACCGCGCCGGTGCGCGGCCCGTGCGCCCGCGCGAGCGCCGGACGGCGAGCGGGAGCGGAGGCGAGCGCGACCCGCGACGCGGGTCCGGCCTCGGGCGGCGGAGGCGCGAGCCGGGACTCGCGGCGGAGGACCTCCCGCGGATACACGAGCAGCCGCACCGGCACGCCGCCGTCGGCGAGGTGGCGCCGGATCCGGTTCGGCCCCGCGTTGTACGCCATGAGCGCCAGCTCGACCTCGCCGAACGCGCTCACGAGCCGCGCCAGGTACCGCACGCCCGCGCGGACGTTCGCGGCCGGGTCGAAGGGATCGAGGTGTGCGAGCCGCGCGCGCGACAGCTCCTCGCGCAGGGTGGGCATCATGAGCTGCATGAGGCCGAGCGCCCCGGCCGGCGAGACGGCGCGCGCGTCGAACCCGGACTCCACCTGGATGACGGCGAGGACGAGCGCCGGCGCGAGGTCCGCGCGCGCGGCCTCCTCGAGGATGACCCGCGCGACGCGGGTCCGCTCGTCGCGCCCGAGACCGCGCGCGCGCCGATCGACCTCCTCGTAGACGCGATCGGCCCCGGTCCAGGCGAGGCCGGTCGCCTCGGACGTGCGGTGCGAGGGGATCGCCTGGACGATCGGCCGGGGCGCGCGGGGCGACGGGAACGCGAACGCGGCGACGCCGACGAAGGCCCACGCGGCCGCGGCCGCGAAGACCACCTGCACCTCCTGCCTGGCGACCGAGCGAGCCATCTCTCGGTTGGTAATGTTTGGTGCCGCCGTGGGTGCGGGTAGCGGGGCACCACACCTGGCGCGCCCCGAGAGGGCCCGCGCGCAGCCCCGCCCGGGATGCCGTGGGCCGGCGCTCGCCCCGCGAGGGGTCGCCTGCGCCGCAGCGCCTCACGGCCCGGCGCGCGCGCGCAGCTCGGCTGCGAGCGGGGGCGCCACGGCCTCGAGCTCCGCCGCGGTCGCGAGGGCCTCGGCCCGCGCCCCGGCCGCGAGCTGGGCCGCCCCGAGCCGGAGGAGCAGGTCGGGATCGCGCGGGCGGAGCCGGAGCGCGTTCCGGAGCTCGGAGATCGCCTGGGCGGGCTCGCCCGCGGAGAGGTGGAACGCGGCGAGGTTCCGCCAGCCGACGGGGTTGCCGGGGTCGGCACGCACCGCCGCCTCGAACGCCCGCGCCGCATCGGCGGCGCGCCCCGCCGACCGGTGGTTCTCCGCCAGGTTGGTCCAGGCCCGGAAGTGGTTCGGGGCGATCCGGACGGCCTCCTCGTAGGCGGCGGCCGCCTCGGCCCGGCGGCCCGCCTGCGAGCGGATCTCGCCGAGGCCGAACCACACCTTCGCGTTGTGCGGCGCCAGCTCGGTCGCGCGCACGAACGCGGCCTCCGCCTGCGCGAGGTCCCCGAGGTCCTGCTCCGCGATGCCGAGGCTCGTCCACGCGAACAGGTTCGAGGGGTTCAGGTCGACGGAGCGCAGCGCCGCGTCGCGCGCCTCCCGCGCCCGCCGCAGGCCGAGCAGGAAGATCGCGCGATTCGTCCAGTGCCGCGACTGCAGCGGCTCGAGCCGGATCGCCTGCTCCGCGTGATCGAGCGCCTCCTCCAGGCGGCCGCTCGCCCCGAGCCCCTCCGCGAGCGCCGAGTGGGCGAGGCCGTTTCCGGAGGTGACCGCGAGCGCGTGCCGGAAGAGCTTCTCGTTCGTCGCCCAGTGCCCGAGCTGCGCGTGGGTGGCCCCGGACAGCACCCCGACGACCACCGCGGCCGCCGCGACGAGCGGGACGCCCCGTCCCCACCCACCGGCGATGCGGTGAGCGCCCCACACGCCCGCGACGAAGAGGCCGGTCGCGGGGAGGTAGGTGTAGCGATCCGCGAGCGCCTGGCCCCCGACCTGGACGATCCCGATCACGGGGACGAGGGTCCCGAGGAACCAGCACCAGCCCACGGCGAGCCACGGCAGGCGCCTCGCGGACGCGAGCGCGAGCGCGGTCACGGCGGCCACCCCGAGGGCCGCCGCGACGGCCGCCCACGGCGAGACGGGCGCGAACGGGTAGAAGACCGCCAGGTCCGTGGGCCAGAGCGTCAGCGCGACGTACCGGACGTACGCCGCGGCCGCGTTCCCGACCCGCGTCGCGAGGTCGAGCTCCAGGCCGGCGAGCGACCCGCCCCGGCGCTGGGCGACGACGGTCACCGCGGACGACGCCGCCGCGAGGAGCAGGAGCGGGAGCTTCTCCGCGAGCGCCCGCCGGAGCGGCACCGCCGGCAGGCCCGGGGCGCCCTCGGGAGGAGGGGGCGAGAGCCCCGCGATGCGCCCGAGCGGCCAGAGGTCGAGGAGCAGCAGGAGGAAGGGCAGCGTCACCCACATCGGCTTGGCGAGCAGGCTCGCCGCGAACGCGACGACGACGGCGAGGTACGGGCCCGGCCGGAGGCGCTCGGCGTAGCGGGTCCAGGCCCCGAGGGCGAGGAGCCCGAACAGCGTGGACAGCACGTCCTTCCGCTCCGCGACCCAGGCGACCGACTCGACGTGCAGCGGGTGCACGGCGAACAGCGCCGCGACGAGCAGGCTCCGGCCGCGCGCCCCGGTCATCCGGGCGAGCACGAGGAACAGGAGCGCGGCGTTCACCGAGTGGAGCGCGGCGCTCACGGCGTGGTGCGCGCCGGGATCGAGGCCGAAGAGCTCCACGTCCAGCATGTGCGAGAGCCAGGTGAGGGGGTGCCAGTTGCTCGCGTGGAGGGAGCCGAACGCCCACGCGACGCCGTCCCACGACAGGCCCCGCTGCACGACGAGGTTGTCCGTGACGTAGCGGCTGTCGTCGAACCGGATGAACTCGAACCCGGCGACCTGCGCGTACAGCCCGAGCGTGCCGGCGGCGAGCGCCAGCGCGGCGCCGAGCGTGGCGCGCCAGGACCAGCGCGACGGGTCGAGCACCATCTCGCGAGCATAGAACGGTCCGGACCGAGGAGCACCTGCGCGGCGAGCGAGGCGACCCGGAGCGGGCCGCACGCGGGGTTCACCGTGCCCGCGGCGGCCCCGCGGGCGCGGCGCGAAGCTCGCCCGCCCGGGCGGCCGGGACGGCCGGGAGCGGCTCGTGGCGCGCCACGGCCGCGACGATGGCCGCGAGCTGCCCGACGCCCTCGGTGAGGGCGGCCGGCCCCGGCTGGAGGATCACCGCGCTCTTCACCTCGTAGAGCCGATCCTCGCGCACCGCGCTCGTGGCGGCGAAGCCGGGCCGGCCCGCGATGATCTCGCGCCGGGCCTTCTTCCCGCACCAGCTCGCGACGATCGCCTCGGGATCCCGCCGCGCCACCTCGGCGGGAGCGTAGATCCGCCCCGAGGCCGCGTGCGACGCCCTGCTCTCGGCGCACACGTCCTCGCCGCCGCAGAGCTCGACGAGCTCGGACACCCACCGGATGCCCGAGATCAGCGGCTCGGGCCACTCCTCGAAGAAGACGCGGGGCCGCCGCGGCAGCGAGGCCGCCGCCTCCGCGACGCGGGCGAGGCCGGCGGCGAGCTCGCGCGCGAGCGCCGCCCCCTCCTCGGCTCGCCCCACCGCCGCGGTGACGAGCCGGATCGTCTGGAGGATCTCGGCCACCGAGCGCTGGTTCGTCACGAGGACCGGGACGCCGCGGCGCACGAGGTCCCTCGCGATGTCCGCCTGCAGGTCGGAGAAGCCGACGACGAGCTCCGGGCGCAGCGCGAGGATCGCCTCGGCGTCCGCGCTGAGGAAGGACGAGACCCTCGGCTTCCGGCGCGCCTCCGGAGGGCGGACGGTGAACCCCGACACGCCGACGACCAGCTCGCCCGCGCCGATCCGGTAGAGCGTCTCGGTCGTCTCCTCGGTGAGGCAGACGATCCGGGTCGGGTACGGCGGGACCGATCCGAGCAGGCTTGCAGCGTCCACGATCGCACCCCCTGGCCGGGCCGCGGGCGAGGAAGATATAGCGGGGCGCGGCGGACCTGCCGCGGCGGGACAGTTCTTGCGCGCTCCGCCGGGGCGCTGTACGTGAGTCGCATCGCCAGGGCTCCTGGCCCGACGGAGAGGATCGATGGCATCGAGGCATGCGGTGCGGGTGCTCGTGATCGCGCTCGCGTTCGCGTTCGGCTGCGCGGCTCCACGCGCGCGCCGGCCGTCCGGCGTGGCACCCGCCCCCGTGGTCGTGCGCCCGGCGTCCCCGGCGCTCGAGCACGACCTCCACGTCACGCTCGTGCCGGAGCGCGAGCTGCTCCTCGTCGAGGACGAGGTGACCCTCTCGCCGGAGCTCCGCGCGCGGCTCGGCGACACGGTCGTGTTCTCGCTGCACGCGGGGCTCTCGCCGGAGCGGGTCGGGCCAGGCGCGCCGCTCGCCCCCGCCTCGACCGGACCCGTGCTGCGGGCGTTCGCGGACGGCGGGGCGCAGGCGGCGGCGCGCGTCCCGATCGAGTCGTTCGCCGTGACGCTCGCCCCGGGAGAGCGCACCTTCACGGTGCGCTACGGCGGCCGGGTCTTCCACCCCATCGAGGCCCACGGCGAGGAGTACGCGCGGAAGTCGAGCGAGACGCCGGGGCTCGTCTCGAGGGACGGCGCGGTGCTCTCCGCCTCCACGCGCTGGCTGCCGGAGCTCTCGGACGACCTCGTCGCGTTCACGCTCGAGGCCCACGTCCCCGGCGAGTGGGACGTCGTGTCCCAGGGAGCCCGGACGCGCCACGACCGCGACGCGGACGGGCGGACCGTCCGGTGGGAGAGCCCGGAACCGCAGGACGAGGTCTTCCTCGTCGCGGGACCCTTCACCGAGCGGACGCGCCCCGCCGGGCGCGTCCTCGTGCAGGCCTTCCTGCGCTCGGACGACGCGGCGCTCGCGGACCGCTACCTCGCGGCGGGCGCCGAGTACCTCGCGATGTACGATTGGCTCCTCGGACCCTACCCGTACCGGAAGTTCGCGCTCGTCGAGAACTTCTGGGAGACGGGGTACGGGATGCCGTCGTTCACGCTGCTCGGGAGCAAGGTCCTCCGCCTCCCCTTCCTCCTGCACTCGAGCTACCCCCACGAGATCCTCCACAACTGGTGGGGCAACGGCGTGTTCGTCGACCCCGAGCGCGGCAACTGGTGCGAGGGCCTGACGGCGTACCTCGCGGACCACCTCGTCCAGGAGCAGGGCGGCCGGGGCGCCGACTACCGCCGCACCGCGCTGCAGCGCTACGCGAACTACGTCGCCGAGAACCGCGATCGCGCGGTGCGCGAGTTCCGCTCGCGGCACGACTCCGTCACGCAGGCGATCGGGTACGACAAGGTGCTGATGGTGTTCCACATGCTCCGCCGCCGCATGGGCGACGAGCGCTTCGTGGCGGCGCTGAGGCGCTTCTACTCGGAGAACCGGTTCCGCGCGGCGACGTTCTCCGATCTCGCCCGCACGGCGAGCGCGGTCGCCGGCGAGGACCTCGCCTGGTTCTTCGCCGAGTGGGTGGATCGACCCGGAGCGCCGGCGATCCGGCTCGAGTCCGCGAAGCTGGTCTCGACGGGGGGCTCGCCGGGCCTCGAGCTCACCATCGCCCAGACGCAGGGCGGAGAGCCGTTCGCGGTCGACGTGCCCATCTACCTCACCGTTCCGTCCTCGCCCCAGGCGGTCCGGCGGACGGTGCACCTCTCCGAGCGGCGCCAGCGCTTCACGCTCGCGGTCTCGGAGGCTCCGACGCGGGTCGACGTGGATCCCGAGTTCGACGTGTTCCGCCGGCTGGACGCGGCGGAGGTTCCTCCCGCGCTGAGCGGGGCGTTCGGCGCGGCGAAGCGCGTGATCGTGCTCCCGGCCTCCGCGCCGCCCGCGCTGCGAGACGCGTACGCGGCGCTCGCGGAGCGCTGGACCGCCCCCGGGACCGAGGTCGTCACCGACGCGGACCTCACGCGGGTCCCGGCCGGGAAGGCGATCTGGATCCTCGGCTGGGAGAACCGGCTGCGGGAGACGGTGGCCGAGGCGCTGCCCGTCTACGGCGCCGCCCTCGACGATCGCGAGCTGCGGGTCGGGACCACCGCGCTCGGGCGGGGTCAGCGCTCGGTCGTCGTGGCGGTGCGCAGCCCGGCGGACCCGGCGCAGGTGGTCGCGTTCCTCGGCGCGGATCGGCCGGGCGCGCTCGCCGGGCTCGCGGTCAAGCTGCCCCACTACGGCAAGTACAGCGTGCTCGGGTTCGACGGGGACGAGCCGACGAACGTCGCGAAGGAGCTGTGGCCGGTCGTCGCGTCGCCCCTGTCGGTCGGGTTCGGCGAGGCGCCGGGCAGCCCGCTCCCGGCGAGGGCGCAGCTGCCGCCCCGGCGCCCGCTGGCGGAGGCGCCGGCGAGGTGACGCCGCGATCCGGAGTGGCTCCCCGCCATCATCGCCCGCCGATGCACACCGACTACGTCCACGGGTACTCCGAGCGCGAGCACTCGCGCCTGATCGATCAGGCGAGCACGCTCTCCGAGCTCCTCCACGCCGGCACCCGCTACGCGGAAGGCAGCCGCGTGCTCGAGGCGGGCTGCGGCGTCGGCGCCCAGACGGTGACGCTCGCGCGCAACAGCCCCGGGGCCCAGTTCACGTGCGTCGACGTGTCTGCGAGATCCCTCGAGGCGGCGCGGGAGCGGGCGCGGGCCGCGTCCCTCTCGAACGTCACGTTCCGCGAGGCGGACCTGTTCGCGCTCCCGTTCCCGGAGGAGACGTTCGATCACGTGTTCGTGTGCTTCGTCCTCGAGCACCTCGCGCGGCCGCGCGACGCGCTCGCGGCGCTCCGGTCCCGCGTCCGGCCCGGCGGGACGCTGACCGTCATCGAGGGGGACCACGGATCGACCTTCTTCCACCCGGACGACGCCGACGCGCGGCGCGCCGTCGAGTGCCTGGTGACGCTGCAGGCGCGCGCCGGCGGGAACGCGCTCATCGGGCGGCAGCTCTTCCCGCTGCTCGTGCAGGCGGAGCTCCGCGAGGTGAGCGTCGCTCCGCGCATGGTGTACGTGGACTCCAGCCGGCCGGAGTGGGTCCGGGGCTTCACGCTCGACACGTTCACCGCGATGGTCGAGGGGGTGCGCGACCGCGCGCTCGCGGCGGGGCTCACCGATCCCGCGCGCTGGGAGCGGGGGATCGCCGCGCTGCGCCGCGCGGCCGAGGCGGACGGAGTGTTCTGCTACACGTTCTTCAAGGGCGTCGGGGTGCGGTAGCGCGGGCGGCGGGCCCGGATCGCCGGCCCATCGGCCGACGTGTTCACCGGCGCCGCGGGAACGCGGCCCCCACGAGGTCGGCCGCGTCCTCGAGCCAGCACGCCCGCTGCTGGGGCGTGCTCGTCACGACGACCCCGTACGTGCGCCGCCACACGTCGGTGACGCCGCACAACCCGAAGACGCAGCGCTTCCAGATCGCCTCGAGGGGATCCCCGAAGGCCTGCTGCTCGCGGAGCGCGGGGGTGTTCGACGTGTTCAGGACGACCGCGGTCCGCGCGCGGAGCAGGCCCACCGGGACGCCCTCGCCGCCGTCGCCCTCCTCGAACGAGTAGGCGACCCCGGGCCGCACGACCCGGTCGATCCAGCCCTTCAGGATGGCGGGGGGCTGGCCCCACCAGTTCGGGTGGACGATCACGATCCCGTCGGCCGCGGCGAGCGCCTCGCAGTGTCGCGCGAGGCTCGGCGCGAGCGCTGCGCCCTTCGAGAGCTCGGACGGCGGGAGGATCGGATCGAAGCCCTCCGCGTGCAGGTCGTGGAGCACGACGTCGTGCCCCCGCTCCCGCGCAGAGCGCGCCGCCACGTCGGCCAGCGCGTGATTGAAGCTCGCGGGATCCGGGTGCGCGAGGATGACGAGGACGTTCACGGGTCCGGATGCTATCGCCCTCGCGCCCTCTGACCCAGAGTAATTCCCGCGTTCGCCCCGGTGGCCTCCGCGCACGGACCGACCGCGATGCACACGGTTGCGGCAGCGCATGGACCCCGCGAGCGTCCGGACGACGATCAAGCGGACGGCCACCGTGACGCTCACGGTCCTCGGGATCGCGATCGCCGCGTGGGTGCTCTTCCGCGCGCCCCTCGCGCTCGGGATCACCGTCGCGTCGCTCCTCATCGCCGTCGCGCTCGATCGGCCCGTCCAGGCGCTCGAGCGCAGGAGCCTCCCCCGCTGGCTCGGCATCACCCTCGTGATGCTGGCGGTCGTGGGAGCGATCGCGGGCGTCTTCGTCCTCCTCGTCCCGCCCGCCGCCTCCCAGGTCCGGCAGGCCGTCGAGAACGGCCCCGAGCTCCTCGACAAGTTCCGCGCGTCGGCGCCGTACCGGTTCCTCGAGCGGCACGTCCCGCTCGATCAGCTGATCGCGGACGAGCGCAGCCGGCTCCCTTCCCTCGCGCGGGAGCTCGTCGACCCCGCCCTGGCCATCCTGAGGGCCATCCTGACGGGCGTCGCCGAGCTCGTGACGGTCCTCTTCGTCGTCGTCTTCATGCTCGTCTCGGGGCGACAGCTCGTCTGGTCCGCGCTCGCGAAGGCAAAGCCCGAGCACCGCGCGCGCTACGCCTCCCTGCTCACGCAGATCTACCACTCGCTCGGCGGATACATCGCCGGGATGCTGCTCCTCGTCCTCACGAACGCGCTCTTCGCCGGCGTGTTCCTCGCGGTGATCGGCGTCCCGTACTTCCTCCCGCTCGCCGTCCTGAGCGGGATCGCGAGCGTGATCCCGTACGTGGGCGCGTTCCTCGTCGGGACGGTCCTGTCCGTCGTGGCGTGGGTGAACAACGGCATCTGGACGGGCGTGTTCACGCTCGGCTACTACCTGGCGTACCAGCAGTTCGAGAACCACGTCGTGTCCCCGCTCGTCTACCGGCGCACGGTCGAGCTGAACCCGCTCGTCATCCTGATCGCGGGGCTCTTCATGACCGAGCTCGGCGGCATCCCGGGCGCGCTCGTCGCCGTCCCGCTCGCCGCGTCCGCGCAGATCGTCCTCCGCGAGATCCTCCGCGCGCGGCAGGCGCGGCTGAACCTCCCGGAGGTGCCGCCCGGTCCGGAGCTCATGAGGTCGGAGGGTCCCCGCGCGCCGCCGCCCGCGGCGGACGCGCACCGCTGACCTCCGCCGCCGGCCCGCCGCGCGTCACCGATCGAGCGACAGGGCCTTCACCGCCTCCGGTCGCCACGAGAGCCCGATGCCCGGCCGCTCGGGGACGAGCGCGCAGCCGTCCCTGAGCTCCAGCGGCTCTTCCAGGATCGCGTTCGCCCAGTCGACGTACTCCAGGCGATGACGGGTCGGCGTCGCCGCGAGCAGGTGCGCGCTGACCTCCGGGTGCAGGTGCGAGGACATCTCGATCCCGTGCGCGGCGGCGATGCCGGCGGCCTGGATCCAGCCGCTCACCCCTCCGATGCGGGCGACGTCCGGCATGACGTGGTCGCACGCGCCGGCGGCGAGCGCCTCGGCCATCGCAGCGATCCCGTTGAAGTTCTCGCCGATCTGCACCGGCACGGCGAGCGCCCTCGCCACCGCGGCGTTGTCCCGCGTAGTCGTCGTGACGGATCGGCTCCTCGAGCCAGGCGATCCCTTCGGCCTCGAGCGCCCGTCCGCGCCGGATGGCCTCGGCGACGGTGAGGGCCTGGTTGTAGTCCACCGGCAGCTCGATCGCGTCGGAGAGCCGCTTGCGGACGGCGCGGGTGACGGCGAGGTCCTGCTCGAGCGTGGGGTGGCCGAGCCGCAGCTTCACCCAGCGGAATCCGCCCGCGAGCAGCTTCTCGGCCTCGTCCGCGGCGGCCTCCGCCGGCATGAGGCCGAGCCCGCTCGAGTTGTAGGCAGGCACCGGCCTCGGGCCGGCGCCGAGCATCGTCGCGAGCGGCAGCCGCGCGGCGACCGCGAGCGCATCCCAGAGCGCGACGTCGAGCGCCGAGAGCGCCATGCGCACGACGCTCGCGATGCCGACGAGCGCGAAGCGCCGGCCGAGCTTGCCGGCGACGTCGAACGGCGCGACGGGCTCGCCCTTCACGACCCCGACCGCGTCGCGCAGCACCGCGTCGATCGCCCGCGGCACGCTCGCCCGGTAGCAGAACAGGTACGTCCGGCCGGTGATCCCCTCCTCGGTCTCGAGATCGACGAGCAGGAGCGGCGCCGTGCGGACGATCGCGGCGCTCGTGCCGAGGGGGAACGTCATCGGGACCTCGACCGCCGCCGTCTTGACGCCTCGGATCGTGAGCGAGGGGATGCGCGCGGGGCTCGGGTCGGCCATGCGGGCCGATGTGGCGTGAACGCGCCCGCCGCGCGCGGCCCGGAAGGGGCGACGCGGGCCCCGGGCCCTGCGCGAGGTCTCCGGTGGACCAACCCGGCGTCCGCTGGCCAGCCCCCGCGTCAGAGCCGGTGCGCCCAGCCCACCTTGAGCGAGACCTCGCCCTCGAGCGCGCGCAGCCGGTAACGCTCGCCGTGCACGTCGATCCCGCGATCGCCGAGCACGACGTGGCCCGCCGCCCACGGGTTCACGTACAGGCCGCGCCAGACCCGGAACACCCAGCCCGCGCCGGCGGTGACCACCGGGCTCACCCGCTCGCCGCGCTGCGGGCCGAGCGTCGTGCCCACGTCCGTCCACCACAGCTCGGCGCCGCCGCCGATCCACGGTCCCCGGAAGCCCTCGCGGAAGAACCGGTCGTAGAGGAGCGCCATCGCGGTGAGCTCGCGGTCGCGAAACGGCGCCTCGGTCAGGGACTCGGGGAACCTCACGAGCGCGGTCACGAGCCGGAGACGGTCCCGACCCCGCCCGGCCCAGATCCCGAGCCCGCCCCCGATCTCGCGGTCCGCCGCGCTGATCGCGACCGGGAGCAGGTCGAGCTCGAGCCCGACGACCTGTCCGCTCGCCCCGGCGGGTCCCGCCGCGAGCGACCGCGCAGGAGCCGCAGCGGCGGCCGCGGCGAGCAGGAGGACCGTGACTCGCGTGCGCAGCACGCCCCAGAGATAGCACGGGAGGTACGACGTGCGCCGGGGCGCTCGGGAGGGGCCGGTCCGGCGGTTGCAGCTCCAGGATCTCGCTCGCGACCGTCGCCGGCGACCACGCGGTCCACCGCGGGATCCACCTCCGCACCCCCGCGCGGTAGCGCTCGTACTCGGCGCCGAAGGCGCGCCGCAGCGCAGGCTCCTCGTACCCGACGACGAAGAGGTGAAACCCCACGAGGAGCAGCGCGCCCCACGTCACCACCCTCGGGTCGCCGAGGATCAGCCCCTGACCCGCGACGAGCGCGAGCACCGCGACGTACATCGGGTTCCGCACGTACCGGTACAGGCCGCTCACCACGAGGTGCGTGGGCGGGAGGACCGGCGCCGGCGTACCGCGCCCTCGCAGCGCGAACCGCGCGAACGAGTCGAGGAGCACGGCGAGGCCGGCCACGGCGAGCGCGACGCCGAGGACGCGCGAGGACGCGAGCCCGAGGAACGGTGGGCGCAGCCGCCACCGCGAGATCCACCAGGGTACGAGCCCGGCGACGGTACCCGGCGCGAGCACCAGGAAGACGATCGACCCGATGAGCGCCCTGCCGCGCGTCATGGAGGCACGACGTCATGGGCCCTTCCTCACTTGAGCGAGCCGACGATCTTCCGGAACTCGGCCTCGTCGAAGACGCGCATCGTCTCGGTGCGGACGTTCCCGAGCGTGCCGAGGGAGAGCGTGACCTTCGCCGCCGCCTCGTCGTCGGGCGCCTGCGCGATGATCACGATGTCGTACTTCCCCATCGCGAGATAGAACTGCTTCAGCTCGCCGCCGCCCGCCTGGAACAGCTTCTTGGCGGCGTCGAGCCGGCTCGGGCTCTCCTTGATGTTTCGGATTCCCTGGTCGGTGTAGCGAACGAGGCTGACGTACGTGGCCATGACGCACCTCCTCGGCGCAGGTTGATCGTGCGCGCCCCGGGGCCGCCACGGCCCCGGCGAGTGCACGGCGAGGCGAGCTCACGATCGGCGCGGTGCCCGAGGCGTCGCCGCCGTCGTGCGTGACCGAGGATCGGACGGTGAGGCGGACGCTCGGGGACCCGCCCTGGCGCCCGGCGGAGGACCGTTCTTCGCTACTGCTCCGCCATGCTGCTCGACGACTTCCTCCCGGAGCACGACTTCGTCGAGCGGCACTCGGTGAACGTCTCGGCGCCGCCCGCCGCCGCGTTCGCGGCGATCCGGCGCGCCGACCTCGGGCGGGGACCGCTCACGCGGACGCTCTTCCTGCTCCGCGCCATCCCCGGCCTCCTCGTCGCGCCGCGCGCCACGTTCCGGCGATTCCTCGGACATCGATCCGTCGCGGGTCACCCTCGACGCGCTCGCCTCCGCCGGGTTCGTGCTCCTCGGCGAGCAGCCTGGGCACGAGGTCGTGCTCGGCACGATTGGCCGCTTCTGGCGCCCCTCGGGCGGGATGCGCCCCTTCGCGGCCGCCGAGTTCGCGAGCTTCCGCGAGGAGGGCTGGGCGAAGGGCGCCTGGAACTTCCGCGTCTCCGTGGCGCCGGACGGCGCGACGACGCTCTCGACCGAGACCCGCGTGCGCTGCACCGACCCGCGCAGCCGCCGAACGTTCCGGCGGTACTGGCGCCTCGTCCGGCCGTTCAGCGGGCTCATCCGGATCGAGATGCTGCGGGCGATCCGGCGCGAGGCGGAGCGGCGTCCGTAGGACCGCATCGTTACATCCGCACCCATGCCCGCGCTGCGCATCTGCATCGACGTGGATGACCTGGACGAGGCGGTCGCGTTCTACACGCGAGGCCTCGGGCTCTCGCCCGGACCGCGGGACAGCGAGTGGGCGGAGCTCCTCGGCGCACCCTGCCCCATCGATCTCCTCGCGAAGCCACCCGGAACCGCCGCGCTGCCGAGGGGCACCCGCGCGCTCCGAGACTACGAGCGCCACTGGACTCCGGTGCACCTCGACGTCGTGGTGGACGACGTGGACGCCGCCGTCGCCCGCGCCGTCGCGGCCGGCGCGAAGCTCGAGCGCGCCGTCGAGACCAAGGCGTGGGGGAGGATCGCGCTCCTCGGCGATCCCTTCGGCCACGGCTTCTGCCTGCTCGAGCTCCGGGGGCGCGGCTACGGCGAGGTGGCGTCGTCGGGTTAGCCCAGGGTCAGCCCCGCGCGAGAGCCGGCTCCGACTCGAGCCGCCGCTCGCTATGCTCCGGCCATGACCCACGCCCTCACGCCCGACACCTCGGTCGCCCTGCTCGTCGTCCGCGCCCTCGTCGTGTACGTCTTCCTTCTGATCGCGCTCCGGGTCGCGGGCCGCCGCGAGCTGGCGCAGATGACGAGCTTCGATCTGGTGCTCCTGCTCATCATCTCGAACGCGGTCCAGAACTCGCTCAACGCAGGCGACAACTCGCTCACGGGCGGGCTCGTCAGCGCGGTGACCCTCCTCGTCGCGAACTGGGTGGTGGGGTTCGCCACCTGGCGCTGGCGCAAGGTGGAGCGCCTCGTCCAGGGACGCCCGGTGCGGATCGTCACCGACGGCCGCGTGCACCTCGGCGCCCTCCGCAGCGAGCTGCTCACGCTCGCTGAGCTGCGGTCGGCCCTCCGCAAGCAGGGCATCATGCACGTCTCGGACTGCAAGCAGGTCGTCCTGGAGCCGGACGGGACCTTGTCGGCAGTCCGATCCGACGTCCAGCAGCATTCGCTCGCCGAGCTGGCGCACCCCCACCGCGTCCACGAGATGAACGACGCGCAGGGGATCTGACGGGCGAGGGGCGCGACGCCCGAGCGGCTCTCGCCGGGCCGCTTGACGCGCTCGCCCTCGGGGCGCGATGGTGCGCGCCCCCATGCCCGTCCTCCGCGGCTCCGTCACCTTCGCCCGCTACCGGTCCGAGACCGGGAAGCGCCCCCAGGACACCCGCCGCTGGCTCGTCCGCGGCCTCGAGCGCGGCGCGTTCGAGCCGCTCGACCCGAAGCGCGGAGAGGACGACCGCAGCGCCGGGTTCGTCGCGCTCGCGGACCCGGACTCGACCGACTTCTCGTCCGGCCTGCTCGAGGCGGGCCGCGCCCTGTTCGCGTGGCGGGTCGACAGGATCCAGGTGAAGGCGGCCGCGGTGCGCGCCGAGCTCGAGCGGTGGGCCGGTGCGTTCGCGAGCGAGCACCGGCGCCCGCCGACCCGCGGCGAGAAGGCCGGCGCGCGCGACGAGCTCCGCCACCGGCTCCGGCAGCGGCAGGAGCCGACCACCCGGGTGTTCGACGTGAGCTGGAGCCTCGACGCCGGCGAGCTCCAGATCTGGGCCGCCTCCCGGAAGGTGGTGGACGAGGTCGCCGCCGCGATCGAGGCCGCCTTCGAGGTGAAGCTCGCGCCGCTCTCGGTCGGCGCGCAGGCGGTCCGGGCCGGCATCGCCGAGAGCGCGCTCGCGCCGACCGCGTCGCTCGTCGGGCTGTCGCGGGAGGAGGTGAGCCGTGGCGAAGCGTGAGCAGGCCCTCGCGGAGGCGGCGTTCCTGCGGGGCCGGACCGGCGTGGACGGGGCCGCGACGGAGGCCGACCAGCGCGACGAGGCGGAGGTCGAGCGCGAGCGGGCGCGCGAGCAGCTCCTGCGCGGGCGGACCTGGCTCGGCCGCGAGCTCCTGACCTGGCTGCTCTGGAGGTCGGAGTCGGGCGACCCGCTCGTGCAGGTGGACGGGGCCGGGGTCGTGGTGCTGTTCACCGGGCGCGTGCTCCTGCGCGGCCTCGCCGGCGACGTCACCGAGGTGGCGGCGCGCGGCGCCGCGGCGCCGTACGCGGCGCAGGTGAAGCGGGCGCTCGCGAGCGGACTGCTCGTGCACCAGGCGCGGCTGCGGCTCACGCAGGGCGAGCGGAGCTTCGAGGTGACCCTCGACGCCGAGCACCTCGACGTGCGCGCGGCCAGGCTCCCGGAGCTGCTCACCGAGGCGGAGGACGACCGGGCCGCAGAGCGGCTCGACCTGTGCGAGCAGCTCGGCCGCATGGTGGACGCGCTCGTCGCGGCGTTCCTCGCGGTCCGGGCCGAGAAGACCTGGGCGCGGACGCACGGTCCCTGCGCTGCGCAGGTGGATGGAGGAGGAGGCGTAGGAGCGCAGTACGGTCGCGCTCGAAGCGCGAGCGAGCGCTGGGCGGTGGCTAGGCACCCCGTTCAGGGCCTCCCACGCACGTTGAGGGTTCGCCGCACCCGCGCGTAAAGCTCTACCCGTGGAGGCCCCCATGCTCGCCCCGCCGCCGGCAGGTTGCTCGCCTCGGCCGCAAGAGGACCCTTTGACCTCCGCGCGCGCGAATGATGCCGCGGGCGACTTGCCGTCCTGGCGGCGCCTCGCTCGCACGCTGAAGGCGAAGAAGCTGGCGCCGCTGCCGCGATCCGCCGTTCTCCGGCGTTTCGCGAGCGCGCCCGCCGCGACGCTGCTGGTCGCCCTCGTTCAGTTCTGGGCCTTCCCCGATCCCGGGATCGCTCCCTTCGTCTTCATGTACGTCGCCCCCGTCCTGGCGGCCTGGTTCGGCGGTCGGCTCCCCGGGTTGCTGGCCGTCGTGCTCTCGGCGGCCACGGGGAACTTCGCCTTCCTCGACCCTCGCTGGGAGTGGGCGACCTCCGGTTCGGCGCTGACCGCAACTGCGCTGTTCGTCGTGGGGTCGTCCGTGGTCGCGCTCCTCTGCGCCTCCTTTCGCGACGCCGTCATCCGAGCCGAAGAGACGGCCAGGGAGCTGCAGGAGAGGCACGACGAGACCGAGCGCGCGAGGGAGCAGCTGCGCGAGACGGAGACCCGCTACCGCGTCCTGTTCGACTCCATCGACGAGGGCTTCTGCGTCGTCGAGGTGCTGTTCGACGACGCGTCGAAGCCCGTCGACTATCGCTTCCTCGTGACCAATCCGGCCTTCGTGACCCAGACCGGGCTCGTCGGGGCGCAGGGCAAGAGGATGCGCGAGCTCGCCCCGCTGCACGAGGAGCACTGGTTCGAGACCTACGGGAGGATTGCGCTCACCGGCGAGCCGGCTCGCTTCCAGGGCCCGGCGGCGCAGCTGCACCGCTGGTACGACGTGTACGCCTTCCGCTCCGGGAAGGCAGAGGACCACCAGGTCGCGATCCTGTTCACCGACATCACCGGGCGCAAGGAGTCGGAGGCGGCGCTGCGCGAGGCCAACCGCCAGCTCGCCGAGGGCGACCGCCGGAAGGACGAGTTCCTGGCCGTGCTCTCGCACGAGCTGCGCAACCCGCTGGCGCCCATCAAGAACAGCCTCTACGTGCTGGAGCGGGCGGCGCCCGGGGGAGAGCAGGCACGCCGCGCCCACGCAGTCATCGACCGTCAGGTCAGCCACATGACGCGGCTGGTCTCGGATTTCCTCGACGTGAGTCGCATCGCCCGCGGCAAGATCCGGCTCCAGTGCCAGCGCATCGACCTCCGGGAGGTGGTCAACCGGACGCTCGAAGACCATCGCTCGGTCTTCGTCGCGCGCGGGATCGAGCTCCACGACGAGAGTACCCGAGCGCCCAGTGTGGGTGGACGGCGATGCGACCCGGCTCGGCCAGGCGCTCGGGAACCTCCTGCTCAACTCCGCCAAGTTCACGAACGAGGGCGGCGCGGTCTCGGTGGTGTTGCGGCAGGAGGGCGACAGACCGCGGTCCTGCGGGTGCGAGACACCGGCGTCGGGATCGCGCCGGACATGCTCGAGCGGCATCTTCCAGGCCTTCATCCAGGCAGACCGGACGCTGGACCGCAGCACGGGTGGCCTCGGGCCTCGGGCTCGCGCTGGTGAAGGGCGTGGTCGAGCTCCACGGGGGCAAGGTCGTGGCGCACAGCGAGGGGTTCGGCAAGGGGGCCGAGTTCACGCTCGAGCTGCCAGGCCGGCCAGGCCCCGCGCCCGCCGCGCCGCTCGAGCCCGAGGTCGCGCGTCGCGCTCGACGCGTGCTCGTCATCGAGGACAACGAGGACGCCGCCGAGAGCCTCAAGGAGGCGCTCGCGCTGGACGAGCACGAGGTCGCGCTCGCCTTCGACGGTCCCCATGGCCTGGAGAAGGCGCGCTCGTTCACGCCGGAGGTGGTGCTCTGCGACATCGGCCTGCCGGGCATGGACGGCTACGAGGTCGCCCGCGCGTTCCGCTCGGACGACGTGCTTCGCGACATCGCCCTGGTCGCGCTCACCGGCTACGCGTTGCCGGAGGACCTCAAGAAGGCGCAGGCCGCGGGGTTCGACCGGCACCTCGCCGAAGCCGCCGGACCTCGACGCGCTCGGGCGGATCCTGGCGGAGCTGCCGCGGCGCGCGTCATCCCGCTGATCGCGCCGTCGCGCCCAGCGGAGCGCCCGCGGCCGCTACGGCGGCGAGCTTGCCGCGCTCCGCCGGGCGGCGGGCAAGAGCTCGAGCTGCTCCAGGAGCTCGCGAGGCGTCACCTGGAGCGTCCCCGCGGCGCCCGCGATCACGCCGAGCGCGAAGGTGACCTCCGGCGCGAGCGCGGAGCACACGGCCTCCTCGGGTCCGTCGAGGAGGTCCTCGATGGGACGTCCCGCGACGTGCGCGAGCACCGCGAACTGCTTCTCGATCCACCGCTCGAACGCCCGCATCGAACTCACTCGACCTCCGTCGCCAGCGTCCAGCCGACCCGACTCGAAAGGCCATCTCATCATCCCGCGCGCCGGAAAGCGGTGATCCCGCGCACACCCCGCCTCCGGCCCGGCGGCCGTCGAGCCTCGCGCTGGGCGCGGCGATCGCCCGTCCCCTGCGCGCGGGACGGTCCGAGAAACCCGTTTCCCTTCGCAGATTTGGCGCCGCTTCCCGCCGTCAGATCCGCCTGGTAGATCCCCACTCCGCGATGCCCGACTTCGTCCACCTGCACCTGCACACGCTCTACTCGCTCCTCGACGGCGCGATCCGCATCAAGGACCTGCTGAAGACGGTCCAGGCGAAGGGGATGAAGAGCGTCGCCGTGACCGACCACGGCAACCTGTTCGGCGCGGTGGACTTCTACAAGAAGGCGAAGGACGCGGGGGTGAAGCCCATCCTCGGGATGGAGGCCTACGTCGCGAACGACCGGTTCGATCGCAAGGAGCGGATCGGCCGCCACCTCATCCTGCTCGCGAAGAACCGGGAGGGCTGGGACAACCTCCGCGTCCTCTCCTCGAAGGCGTTCACGGAGGGCTTCTACTACGACCCCCGGATCGACAAGAAGCTCCTGAAGGACCACTCGAAGGGCCTCGTCGGCCTCACCGCCTGCCTCGCCGGCGAGGTCCCGCGCTTCATCCGCCACGGCGAGCTGGACGCCGCGCGCAACGCCGCCCGCGAGTACCGCGACATCTTCGAGCCGGGCTCCTTCTTCCTCGAGGTGCAGTCGAACGGGATGAAGGACCAGCTCGAGGTGAACGCGCGCCTCCAGCAGCTCTCGCGCGACGAGGGGATCCCGCTCGTCGCCACCGCGGACGCGCACTACGTGCGGCGCGAGGACGCGAAGGCGCACGACGTCCTCATGTGCATCGCCTCCAACAAGACCTTCTCCGATCCGAAGCGGCTCAAGCACGACACCGACGGGCTCTTCATCACCTCGCCGGACGAGATGGTCTCGGCCCTGCCCGGCCTCGAGGACGCGATCGCCCGCTCCGCCGAGATCGCGGCGATGTGCAACGTGGACCTCCCGCTCGGGAAGACCTTCCTCCCGACCTTCACCGTCCCGGAGGGGATGACCGAGGACGAGTTCGTCGGGAAGCTCGCGAAGAGCGGCCTCGACCGGCGCTTCCGGGAGATCGACGGGAAGTACCCCCACGACCGCGACGCGTACCGGGCGCAGCTCGAGATGGAGCTCGGGGTCATCCGGAAGATGGGGTTCTCCGGCTACTTCCTCATCGTCCAGGACTTCATCAACTGGGCGAAGGAGCGGGAGATCCCGGTCGGCCCCGGCCGCGGCTCGGGCGCGGGGTCGATCGTGGCGTGGTCCCTCCGGATCACCGACATCGACCCGCTCCGCTGGAACCTCCTGTTCGAGCGGTTCCTCAACCCCGAGCGCGTCTCGATGCCGGACTTCGACATCGACTTCTGCCAGGACCGGCGCGACGAGGTGATCCGCTACGTCCGGGGCAAGTACGGCCAGGACAACGTCGGCCAGATCATCACCTTCGGATCCCTGAAGGCCCGCTCCGTCATCCGCGACGTCGTCCGCGTGATGGGGCTCCCGTTCTCCGAAGGCGACAGGATCGCGAAGCTCGTCCCGGAGCCGGTCCAGGGCAAGACGCCCCCGCTCAAGGAGTGCATCGAGCAGGAGCCGCGCCTGAGGGAGCTCTACGACCGGCCCACCGAGATCTCCCGGTGGACGGACGAGGGCGGGAAGGTGAACGTCGTCACGACGAAGGACCTCCTCGACATCGGGATGGCGCTCGAGGGGCTGAACCGGCAGGCCGGGCTCCACGCGGCCGGCGTCGTCATCGCCGACAAGCCGCTGTGGGAGTACGTCCCGACCTACAAGGACGACAAGTCGGACATGCTCGTCTCGCAGTTCGCGAAGGACGAGGTGGAGAAGGCCGGGCTCGTGAAGTTCGACTTCCTGGGCCTGAAGACGCTCACGGTCATCGACGACGCGCTCCGGCTGGTGAAGCAGAACCACCCCGAGATGAAGGCCTTCCAGGCCTCCGACATCCCGCTCGACGACCCGGCCGTCTACGCGCTCATCGCCCGCGGCGACACCGGCGGCGTCTTCCAGATGGAGTCCTCGGGCTTCACCGAGATGGTGGTGAAGATGAAGCCCTCGCGGTTCGAGGACGTCATCGCCGCCGGCGCGCTCTACCGCCCCGGTCCGCTCGACCAGAAGCTCGAGGACGGCCGGACCATGGTCGACGTCTACATCGACCGGAAGCACGGGAAGGAGCCCGTCCGCTATCCCCACCCCTCCCTCGAGAAGGTCCTGGAGCCGACCTACGGCGTCATCGTCTACCAGGAGCAGGTGATGCAGATCTCGCAGGTCCTCGCGGGCTACAGCCTCGGCCGCGCCGACCTGCTCCGCCGCGCGATGGGGAAGAAGAAGGCCGAGGAGATGGCGAAGGAGCGCGTCGGCTTCCTCGAGGGCGCGCGCGCGAAGGAGGTGGACGAGTCGGTCGCGAACGGGATCTTCGACCTGATGGAGAAGTTCGCGGCGTACGGCTTCAACAAGTCGCACTCCGCCGCCTACGGCCTCCTCACCGTCCAGACCGCGTGGCTCAAGGCCCACTACCCCGTCGAGTTCATGGCGGCGCTCATCTCGAGCGAGGCGTCGAACACGGACAAGGTCGTCCTCCACGTCGCGGAGGCGCGCTCCCGCGCGCTCGAGGTGCTCCCGCCCGACGTCAACGAGTCGGCCGCGGCGTTCGGCGCGTTCCCACCGAGTGAGCGAGCACAGGGGCAGCCGGATGAGGCTGCCCCGGATCGAGCGGGGGGACCGGGGGGGCGCAAGCGCAGCGAGGGCCCCCCCGCCCAGAAGGCCAGCAAGGGCCGCATCCGCTTCGGCCTCGGCGCGGTGCGCGGCGTCGGCGAGTCGGCGGTGCAGGCGATCCTCGAGGCGCGCGCGTCGGGCGGCCCGTTCCAGTCCCTCGTCGACTTCTCGTCGCGGGTGGACTCGCGGAAGATCAACAAGAAGGTGTGCGAGGCGCTCGTGAAGTCCGGCGCGTTCGACTTCGAGGGTGTCCCGCGCTGGCAGCTCTTCGCCGGGATCGACGTGGCGTTCGCCGCGGGCGCCGCGGCCCAGGCGGACCGCGCCTCCGGGCAGGCGAGCCTGTTCGGCGCGGCGGTCGCGGAGGTCGAGGCGAAGCCGCGCTACCCGAAGGCCGGCGACATGGTGGGCGACCTGCTCGTCGAGGAGTGGCCGGAGCGCGTGCGCCTCGCGTTCGAGAAGGAGGCGCTCGGGTTCTACCTCACCGGCCACCCGCTGCAGGGCTACGAGAAGGAGGCGCGCCGGTACGCGTCCACCGCCTGCTCGGCGATCGCGCAGAAGCGTCACGGCGACAAGGTCTGCGTCGTCGGGATCGTCGCGGCGCTCAAGGAGCGGGTGACGAAGGAGAAGGGGACCCGCTTCGGGATCCTGACGGTCGAGGACCTCACCGGCACCGTCGAGGTCATCTGCTGGGGCGGGCGCCCTGCCCAGAACGGCAGGCCCGCGCAGAAGGGCTGGGCGGACTGGGAGGCGTTCGCCAAGTCGGAGGAGCCGCTCCTCGTCCACGGCGAGGTCCGGGTGAACACGCGCGACGAGGAGAACCCCAAGGCCGAGATCACCGCGACGGATCTCGAGCCGATCTCGGCCGTGCGCCGGCACAAGACCTCCGAGGTGACGCTCCGGATCGACGCGGACCGGCTGACCGCCGAGCGGGCCGGGAGCCTCAAGGTGCTGTTCGGGAAGCACCCCGGCGCGTGCGCGGTCACGGTGCACGCGGTCATCCCGGAGCAGACCGAGACGACGATCAGCGTCCCCGCGAAGGTCCAGCCCGCCGACGATCTGATCGAGGCGGCGCGCAAGCTCGGGTTCGAGGTGGAGCTGCGCTGACGCGCTCTTCGTGCGGCTCGGGTTCTCCCGCCGGGGAGGTGTCCCCGGCCCTCGCCGGCCGCAGATCCCAGGGGCGCGCCGAGAGACCCCCGGCGACCCTCCCTCGCCCCCGCGCAGCGGGGGAGAGGGTCGGGGAGAGGGGGGCCGCGGGCGCGCGGGAGGCTCGCATGCGCCGATTCGGGACCGCTCTCCTCGCCTTCGCGGCGCTGGCGCTCGCCTCGTGCGGCAGCGACGACGGGGCCGCGGCGCCGCCTCCGTCCGGGCCGGCGACCTTCAAGGTGATGACGCAGAACCTGTACCTCGGCGCCGACCTCGATCCGGCGTTCGCGCCGGGCGCGGACCTCCCCGAGCTGGTGGAACGGATCTGGGCGTCCGTGCAGGCGACCGACTTCGGGGCCCGGGCGAAGCTCGTCGCGGCGGCGATCCAGGCCGCGGACCCCGACCTGGTCGGGTTCCAGGAGGCGAGCCTCTGGCGGACGCAGACGCCCGGCGACCACCTGCCGTTCCCGAACGCGACCGCCGTCGCGTACGACTTCCTCGACCTCGTCCTGCGCGAGCTCGCGGCGCGCGGCCTCTCGTACCGGCTCGTCGCGGCCGTCCAGAACGCCGACATCGAGCTCGCCGGCGCGAGCGGGACGGACTACCGGCTGACCGACCGCGACGCGATCATCGCGAAGACGTCCCTCCCCGCCGTCGCCGCGGGGTCCGGGAGCTACCCGCACCTCGCCACCGTCACCCTCCCCTCCCCGATCCAGGGCGCGGCGCCGCTCCAGGCGTCGATCCTGCGCGGGTGGGTGGCCGCGGACGTCCGCGCGGGCGGGAAGACGATCCGCGTCGTGAACACGCACCTCGAGGCGATCTCGGCGGAGGTCGCCTCGGCGCAGGCGGCCGATCTCGTCACGCTCGCGTCGCCGTCCCGGCAGCCGACCATCGTGCTCGGCGACATGAACCTGCCGCCCGGTTCGGCGGGGTACGGGGTCTTCGTCGCGCCCGGGTCGGGGCTGCGCGACGCGTGGACGGCCGCGGGCGGCGAGGAGCCGGGGCTCACCTGCTGCTGGAGCCCCGACCTCCGGGGCGGCAGCTACGACAAGCGGATCGACCTCGTGTTCGCGACGGGCGACGTCCGCGCGACGAGCGCGGCGAAGGTGGACGAGACCGAGCGGACCCCGGCCGGGCTCGCGCCCTCGGACCACGCCGGCGTCGTGGTCGGGTTCGAGGCCGCAGAATAGGCGCCGGCGCCCGCCGGTTCGGGGGGCGTGCGACGCTCGGCTCGCTTCCCTCCTCGGTGTGCGGGCGCCTGCGCGGCGCTCCTCCTCGCCCTCACCTCCGCGTGCGCGGCGACCATCCGGCCAGCGGCCCTTCGAGCGGCCGACCAGCGGGAGCTCGCGGCGCGCGCGGACGCCGCGACGGACGCGCTCCTCCTCCGGTTCTGGGACGCCGGCGCCGCGGACTTCACGCACGCCTGGCCCTCCACCGGAGAGGCGGCCGGCTACTGGATCGCCGCGAACGCGCTCGACGTCGTCCTCGACGCGGCCGAGCGGACGGGCGCCCGGCGGTACCTCGACGTCGTCCACGCGTTCACCGAGGCGCAGGATCGCCGGGGCTGGACGCGCGACTACTTCGACGACGAGGCCTGGATGGCGGTGGCGCTGCTCCGCGCGTACGACCTCACCGGCGACGCGGCCCACCTCGGGCGCGCGGCCGCGCTCGTCGACGACATCGCCCGGAACGCCGTCGACCAGACCTGCTGCGGCTCCGAGCCGGGCGGCCTCTGGTGGGACCGGGCCCACCGGCAGAAGGCGACCGCGTCGAACGCGGTCCCGGCCATCGCCGCCGCGCGGCTCTTCGAGCGCACCGGGGAGGCCCGCTGGCTCGACCTCGCGCGCACGGCGTACGGGTGGTGGCTCGCCCACATGGTGGACGCCGCCACCGCGCAGGTCGCCGATCACGTGCTGCCGGGCGGCGAGCGCGTGTGGTGGCGGTTCAGCTACGACGGCGGGGCGATGATCGGCGCGGCGCTCGCGCTCCGCCGCGCGACCGGCGACGACGCGTACCTCGCGGACGCCCGTCGCCTCGCGGCGTTCCTCGTCGCCGAGCAGACCCGGGCGACGCCGTTCGGCCCGGTGCTGTTCGACGGCGCCGGGTGCGACGGCGACTGCGACCAGTTCAAGGGGATCGCCCACCGGTACCTCTCCGCGCTCGCCGAGGTGGACCCGGAGGTCCCGGGGCTCGTCGCCCTGCTCCGGGCGGACGGCGAGGCGGCGTGGGCCCTCGCGCGAGACCCCGCGTCCGGGACCTTCGGCGTGGACTGGGGCGCTGCCCCGGGCGCGCGCACGTCCCTCGCCGCGCAGGCGTCCGCCGCGATGACCCTGAACGTCGAGGTCGCGCGCGCGGCGCCGGCCGGCGCGGCCGAGGTGGCGGCCGCGGCGAGGTAGGCTTCGCGCGCTGGCCGCCCGGCGCGCTAGAGTGACGCGATTGGCCTCCCTCGCCCTCGCCGCGGTCGGCGTCCTCGCCGGGCTCCTGGGCGCGCTCCTCGGGATCGGCGGCGGGGTCATCATCGTCCCGGCCCTCTCGGAGCTGTTCGGGATCCCGTTCCGCCACGCGGTCGCCGCGTCGCTCGTCGTGATCATCGCGAGCTCCTCCGCGTCGTCGGCCGCCTACGTCGAGCGCGGCGCCGCGAACCTGCGCGTCGGCGTGGTCCTCGAGCTCGCCACCGTGGCCGGGGCGCTCCTCGGCAGCGCGGTCGCGGGGCTCGCGCCGGTGCGGACGCTGAAGCTCCTCTTCGCCGCCGTCGCGCTCTACGCCGCCGTCACGCTCTGGATCCGCCGCCGCGACGCGAGCGAGTCGTCGGACGCCGCGGCGCAGCCGATCCGCGGCTGGGCCCCCGGCCTCGCGATGAGCGCGGTCGCGGGCGCGATGTCGGGGCTGCTCGGCGTCGGCGGCGGCCTCTTCAAGATGCCGGGCATGACGCTCGCGATGGGGATCCCGTTCAAGGTCGCGGCCGCGACCTCGAACTTCATGATCGGCGTGACCGCCGCCGCGGGAGCGTACGTGTACTTCGCGCGCGGCGAGCTCGACCCGCTGATCGCCGCCCCGCTCGTGGTCGGCGTCTTCGCGGGCTCGATGGTCGGGTCCTCGCTCCTGGTGAAGCTCCCCGCCCGGCGCCTGCAGGGCGCGTTCGCCGCGCTGCTCGTGGTCCTCGGCAGCCGGATGATCTGGAACGTGCTCGGAGGGCGCCCGTGAACCAGGCCGTCTCGCGGGCGCTCTGGGCCGGCACGCTCGCCGGCGTCGGCCTGTGCGCGGCCGCGACGGTCGCGCGCTCGCTCGACCTCGCGATCTCGACGCGGCTCGCCCACCTCGGCGTGCTCGCGCTGTTCGTCACGCCGCCGCTGCGGCTCGCCGTCACCGCGAGCGCCTTCTGGCGCGAGGGATCGCGGCGCCACGCCGCCGCCGCGTTCGCGGTCCTGGTGGCCCTCCTCGGCGCGGCGGCCCACGCCGCGTTCCGGTAGAGCGACCGGGCAGGCGGCCGCCTGCCATCGCCGCCGCGCCCGGCGCACCCTACCTTTCGCGCGGACCGGGAGCCCACCCATGACCTGTCCGCTGCTCGGCAGGACCCGACCGCAGTGCCACGCCGTCGGCGGCGCGCCGCTCCCGCTCGCGCGGGAGGTCGTCGCGGCATACTGTCGCGGTGCGCATGAATCCTGCCCGGCGTTCAGGTACCTGCGCGCGACCGGTCGTCCGTCGCATCCCTCCGACTTCAGGGCCTGGGTGCTGAGAGGGGTACCTCCCGGCCGCACGGATCCCGCGGAAGAGGCCGTGTCTCAGCCGGACGGGCGGTAGAGTCCGCGCATCCCCAAAAAAGCGGAGTCATCCTCCCCCGCACGGCTGACCGGTCGTGCGCACGGCTGTAGTATGGAATTCCGGCAAGGGGATTTTTCCGAAGGGGGTTGCACCATGATGCGCGCGAACTTCCGCGCCCCGGCGCCCAGGGGCGCTGCGGCGCACAGCGACGCCGACGGGCTCCTCCGGTGCGATCGTCAGGCGGAGGAGATGCTGAAGGTCTTCTTCGCGGACGCGGCGGACGGCGCTCAGGTGCCGGCGGAGCTGCGCGGCCTCACGCAGGGCGCCCAGTCCGGCCCTCCGGGAATCCGCCGCACCCTCGTGATGGAGGGCCTGGGCGAGCGGCTGCGCATCGACGTGACCGCCGTCGGCAAGGGCCGCACGCAGCTGCACCTCTGGCGCGAGCCGCTGCCGGAGCCGGTGCAGCTCGGGCCGGAGCCCGTCGCCGCCGTCGCGCCGGATGGTCTGACCCACCGTGAACGCGAGGTCGCGCTGCTCGTCGCGGACGGGCTGCGGTCGCGCGAGGTGGCCGAGCGCCTCGGCATCGCCTCGCAGACGGTGAAGAGCCACCTGAAGACCATCTTCGACAAGCTCGGCGTGCGGAACCGCGTCGAGCTCGCGCGGCGCCTCGTCCAGCACTGACGGGGCTCGCCTCGTCCCGAGTCCTCCCGCCCCGGCCGTCGCGGGCTCGCGCCGCCCGGGGAGCCGCGACCTTGCCGGGGGGCCGGCGGGGCGGTATCTCCCACCGGATGGTCACCCTCCAGGACGTGCAGGCCGCCCTCGGGCGCATCCGCGACCGGATCTACCTCTCGCCGTGCGCGCGCAGCGAGACGCTCTCGCGGCTCACCGGCACGAACGCCTGGTTGAAGCTCGAGAACCTGCAGATGACCGGCGCCTACAAGGAGCGGGGCGCGCTCAACAAGCTCCTGCTCATGCCCGCCGCCGACGGCGCGCGCGGCCTCATCACCGCGAGCGCCGGGAACCACGCCCAGGCCGTCGCGTATCACGCCGGTCGCCTCGAGGTGAAGGCGACCATCGTGATGCCCGAGGCGACCCCGATCATGAAGGTCGCGAACACGCGCGCGCACGGCGCCCGCGTGGTGCTCCACGGCGCGAACTACGACGAGGCGTACGCGGAGGCGCGCCGGCTCGAGCAGACCGAGGGGCTCACCTTCGTGCACCCGTTCGACGACCCCGACGTCATCGCGGGCCAGGGGACGATCGCGCTCGAGGTGCTCGCGCAGGAGCCGGAGACCGACGCGATCGTCGTGCCGATCGGCGGCGGGGGGCTCGTGTCGGGGGTCGCGGTCGCCGCGAAGGCGCTCCGGCCGTCCATCAAGGTGATCGGGGTCGAGACCGAGGTCCTCCCCTGCATGCTCCAGGCGGTCGAGGCCGGGCAGGCCGGTGACGCTCGAGCCCGCCAACACCATCGCCGACGGCATCGCGGTGAAGCGCGCGGGCGATCTCACGCTCCAGCACGTCCAGAAGTACGTCGACGAGATCGTGACCGTCTCGGAGGAGGAGATCGCGAGCGCGATCCTGTACCTGCTCGAGCGGGAGAAGACGGTCGTCGAGGGCGCGGGCGCCGTCGGGGTCGCGGCCCTCATGCAGCGGAAGATCCGGGGGCTCGAGGGCAAGAAGGTCGTGAGCGTGATCTCGGGGGGCAACATCGACGTGAACCTCGTCGCCCGCGTCATCGAGCGCGGGCTCGTGAAGGACGGCCGGCTCGTCCGCATCAGCGTCGCCCTCCAGGACAAGCCCGGCCAGCTGTCGAAGGTCTCGAGCATCGTCGCGAACGCGCGCGCGAACGTCATCGAGGTGCACCACACCCGCGCGTTCGCGTACCGCTTCGGGGACACGACGCTCCAGCTCACGCTCGAGACGCGCGGGCCGGAGCACGTCGAGGAGATCCTGCGCGCGCTGCGCGAGCGCGGCTACCAGGTGCAGCAGATGGGGGTCTGACGAGAGGACGATCGCCGGCCGCTCAGGCGGCGGCCCGGAGGCGCCGGTGGCGCACGAGCAGGGCGACCGCGACGGCGACCACGACGACCGCGAGGATCCCGAGCTCCACCAGCCGGACCCCTCGCCGCGCCTCGGACAGGTGGTGCCAGAACAGGTACCCGGCTCCGACCACGAGCGGGACCGAGACGAGCGCGGACAGGCCGTCCGCGAGGACGAACGTGCCGAGCCGCACGCCCGAGGCGCCGGCGAGCGCGAACGTCGGGAACCGGACCCCGCCGGTGTGCCGCGCCGCCGCGACGGTCCAGAAGGCGTGACGGGCGAAGTGCTGCTCGAGCTTCGCCCGGCGCGCGGGCGTCAGGAACCGCCGCGCCGCGCGCGTCTCGAGCAGGCGCGGGCCGTGGCGCCGCGCCGCGAGGAAGAGGACCGTGTCCCCGAGCAGGATCCCCGCCCAGACGACCGGGATCGCGAGTCGCAGATCGAGGACCCCCTCGTGCGCGAGCGCCCCGGCCGTGAGCTGGGTGAGCTCCTCGGGGAAGGGGACGCCCGACCCCCGCGGCGGCGAGCGCCGCGAAGACCGCCGCGTACCCGAAGTGAGCGAGGAACCCTTCCATCGCTCGAACATAGCCGCGGCCCGCGGCGCGGGGCCGGCTCACGTCGGGGCGCCCGGCAGGTCCCGCACCACCTCCGCGAGCGCCGCGAGGAACGCGTCCACCTGCGCGTCGGTGTGCCCCGCGGTCACCGCGACCCGCAGCCGGCTCGTGCCGCGCGGCACGGTCGGAGGCCGGATCGCGCGCACGAAGAACCCGCGCTCGCGGAGCGCGCGCGACGCGGCGAGCGCCCGCTGCTCGGTCCCGAGCACGACCGGGAAGATGGGGGCGACCACGCGCGAGACGTCGAACCCGAGCGCGGCGAGGCCGGCCTTCATCCGGGACGAGACCGCGGCGAGGCGCGCGCGCCGCCCGGGCTCGCCGGCGACCACGTCGAGCGCCGCGAGCGCCGCCCCGCACGCGGCCGGCGGCAGCGCGGTGGTGAAGACGAACGTCCGCGCCTTCGAGACGAGGAGGTCCACGAGGCGGCGCGAGCCCGCGATGTAGGCGCCGAACGACCCGAGCGCCTTCCCGAGGGTGCCCATGTGCACGTCCACGCGCTCCGAGACCCCGAGCGCCTCGGCGAGCCCCGCGCCGGTCGGGCCGAGCACGCCCGCGGCGTGCGCCTCGTCCACGTACAGCATGGCGCCGTGCCGCTCGCACGCGGCGGCCAGCTCGCGGAGCGGCGCCGCGTCCCCGTCCATCCCGAAGATCGAGTCGGTCACCACGAGCTTGCGGCGGGCCTTCGTCCTGCCGAGCAGGTCCTCCAGCTCCCCGACGTCCACGTGCCGGTAGCGGACCAGCTCCGCGCGGGAGAGGCGGCAGCCGTCCACGATCGACGCGTGGTTCAGGACGTCCGAGAAGACGGCGTCCCCGCGGCCGACGAGCGCCGCCGGGACGCCGGCGTTCGCGTGGTAGCCCGAGCCGAACAGGAGGGCCGCCTCCGTCCCCTTGAACGCGGCGAGCCGGCGCTCGAGCGCGCCGTGGACCGGGAGATCGCCCGCGACGAGCCGGGCCGCGCCCGCGCCGGCGCCCTCGCGCTCGGCCGCCTCCGCGGCGGCGCGCCGGAGCCGCGCGTCGCCGGCGAGCCCGAGGTAGTCGTTCGAGCAGAGGCTCACGAGCGGGCGGCCGTCGACCGTGACGACCGGCCCCTGCGCGGACCCGAGCGGCTCGAGCGAGCGCCGCAGCCCCTTCGCGGCGAGCGCGGCGAGCTCGGCGTCGATCCAGTCGAGCGAGGAGGCGCCCATGGAGCGCTCAGCGCACCACCGGCAGCGCGGGGGCGCGCTCGCCCTCGACGGCGCGTCGGTTCCAGTCGGCGTCGTGCGGGGCCTCTCCGCGGTACGCCCACGCGCGCCCCGTGTCGGGCGGGCGGAGCGTCAGGCCCTGCCCCTCCGCCATCGCGACGGTCTGGTCGGGCGCGCGCCCGGCGCTCGTGAGGTAGTTCCCGACCATCGTGCCGTTCGCGCCGGCGCGGAAGATGAGGTCCTGGCGGTCGCCGAGGTTGACCTCGCGCCCGCCCATCACGAAGAGGTGCGCCGCGGGCATCATCAGCCGGAACACCGCGATCGCCGCGAGGCACTCGCCCGCCGTGATCGCCTTCACGTTCGCCATGGGCGTGCCCGGCCGCGGGTTCAGGAAGTTCAGCGGGACGCACTCGATCGCGAGGCCGCGGATCTCCTCCGCGAGCTCGACGCGCTGCTCGGGCGTCTCGCCCATGCCGAGGATGCCGCCCGAGCAGAGCTTGAACCCGAGCCGCTTCGCGGTGCGGATCGTCTCGAGCTGCGACTCGTACGCGTGCGTCGTGCAGACGTTCGGGAAGAACGAGCGCGCCGTCTCGAGGTTGTGGTGGTAGTGCATGAGCCCGGCGGCCTTGAGCCGGACGAGCTCGGGCTCGCGCATGAGCCCGAGCGAGGCGCACGGCTCGACCGCGGTCTCCGCGCGCAGCCGGCGCACGGCGTCCTCGAGCACGGCGAGCTCGCGCTCGCTCGCGACGCGCGTGCCCGAGGTCACGATCGAGAACTCCCGTGCCCCGGCGCGCTCGGCGGCGCGCGCCTGCGCGACGATCTCCTCCGCCGAGACGAGCGGGTAGACCGGGGCCTCCGCCTCGGGGAAGTGGGCGGACTGCGAGCAGAACCCGCAGTCCTCCGCGCACCGGCCGCTCTTCGCGTTCGTGATCCCGCACAGCGCGACCTCGCGGCCGTGGACCGCCTCGCGCACGGCCCGTGCGCGATCCATCAGGGCCTCGAGGGCGGCGCCGGAGTCGTGACGGATGAGCCGGCGCGCCTCCTCCGCGGAGATGGCCTCGATGCCCGGGGGAAGCGGCCGCGCGTGGGTCTCGCACATGGGGGGCCACCATAGCAGCCCGACCGCACTCGTCAACCGAGCGCCTGCACGTGGTTGACGGGTCGAGACGGGTCCCAACCGCGCGCCGACACTGAAGTCTGGGTCCTTGCGCAAAGTCCCCTTTCCGGGGGAGGCGCCTGGGCCCTGCTCCCCGCGCGGAACACCGGTGGCTAGGCTTTCTCGCAGGGGGGAATCGACATGCTCTGGACGATCACGGTCATCCTGCTGGTGCTCTGGGCGCTGGGGCTCGTCTCCGGGTCGGCGATCGGGGGCTGGGTCCACATCCTGCTCGTGCTCGCCGTCATCTCGCTCATCTTCGCGGTGATGCGGCGCGGCTCGGCGACGGTCTGACCTGGAGAGAGTGGTGAAGGGGGCGGCGCCCCGGCACGAACGGCGTGTCGGGGCGCCGTGCCATTGTCCGCGCGATGGCTCGCCCCGCGTCGCGCACGAAGACGGTGTTCGCCTGTCCGGAGTGCGGGCAGACGAGCCCGAAGTGGCTCGGCCAGTGCCCGGGCTGCAAGCGCTGGAACACCATGCAGGAGGAGGTCGCGGCTCCGCAGCCGAAGGGGCTGCCGCGCGGCTGGGGTCCTCGGTCCGCCGCGAGGCCGCTGCCCCTGCACGAGGTGGAGGCCCGCCTCGGCGCCGAGGACCGGCACCGGACCGGGATCGGCGAGCTCGATCGCGTCCTCGGCGGCGGCGTCGTCCCGGGCGCGCTCGTGCTGCTCGGCGGCGACCCCGGCATCGGCAAGTCCACGCTGCTCCTCGCGGCCATCGATCGCCTCGCGCGCTCCCGCCCGGACCGGCCCTTCCTCTACGTCTCGGGGGAGGAGTCCGCGCGCCAGGTGAAGCTCCGGGCCGAGCGCCTCGGCGCCTCCGCCCGCAACGTCCACATCCTCGCCGAGACCGACGCGGACCGGGTGCTCCACGCCGCCGAGGCGCTCGCCCCGGGCGCCCTCGCGATCGACTCGATCCAGACGCAGTACCTGCCGGAGCTCCAGAGCGCGCCCGGGACCGTGACGCAGATCCGCGAGGTCACCGCGCGCTTGATGGCGTACGCGAAGACGACCGAGACGCCGGTCTTCCTCGTCGGGCACGTGACGAAGGACGGATCGATCGCGGGGCCGCGCGTCCTCGAGCACATGGTGGACACCGTCCTCTACTTCGAGGGCGGCGGGGCTCACCCGTACCGGGTGCTCCGCGCGCACAAGAACCGCTTCGGCTCCGCCTCCGAGATCGGCGTCTTCGAGATGAAGGCGGGCGGCCTCGCGGAGGTGCCGAACCCGTCGGCGCTCTTCCTGGCGGAGCGCCCCGAGGGCGCGCCCGGGAGCGCGGTCGCCGCGGTGCTGAACGGGACGCGCACGGTGCTCGTGGAGATCCAGGCGCTCGTCGCGCCCGCCGGGTACGGCACCCCCCGGCGCACCGCGCTCGGCATCGACGGCAACCGCGTCGCGCTCCTCGCGGCGGTGCTCGAGAAGAAGGTCGGCCTCGAGCTCCTGGGCTGCGACCTGTTCGTGAACGTCGCGGGGGGGCTGTCCGTGGACGATCCCGCCGCGGACCTCGCGACGATCGCGGCGCTCGCCTCGAGCTTCCGGGATCGCGCCCTCCCCGCGCGGACGCTCGTCCTCGGCGAGGTCGGGCTCGCCGGCGAGGTCCGCGCCGTCACCCAGCCCGAGCTCGGCTCGCCGAGGCGCGCCGGCTCGGGTTCGAGCGCGCGATCGTGCCGGCGGCGAACGCGCGGCGGGCCGAGGTGCCCGCCGGGCTCGCCGTCGAGGGCGTCGACACCGTCGCCGACGCCCTCGACCGGCTCGGCTGAGCGCCGCCGGGCCCGCGCGGCTCGGTCCCCTCACGCCGCCTCGAGCGCCCGCCTCCAGCGCGCGAGGTGCGCCTCGCGCTCGACCGGCTTCATCCGCGGCTCGAACCGCTTGCCGACCTTCCAGTTCCTGCGGATCTCCTCGCGATCCTTCCAGACGCCCGCGGCGAGGCCGGCGAGGAAGGCGGCGCCGAACGCCGTCGTCTCGATGAGGCGCGGCCGCTCGACCGGCACGCCGAGCAGGTCCGCCTGGAACTGCATGAGCAGGTCGTTCTGCGACGCGCCCCCGTCCACCTTGAAGGTGGGGATCGGCCGCTGCGCCTCCGCCCGCATCGCCTCGGCCAGGTCGTTGATGAGGAACGCGATCCCCTCGAGCGTCGCGCGCGCGACGTGCGCCGCCGTCGTGCCCCGGTCGATGCCGCGCAGCACGCCGCGCGCGTCCGGGCGCCAGTGCGGCGCGCCGAGCCCCGCGAGCGCGGGCACGAACGTCAATCCACCGGAGTCCTTCACCTTCTTCGCGAGCGTCTCGACGTCGGCGGACTGCTTGATGAGCCCGAGCCCGTCGCGGAGCCACTGGACCGCCGCGCCCGCGATGAAGGAGGAGCCCTCGAGCGCGTAGGCCACCTCGCCGCCGACGGACCACGCGACGGTCGTGAGGAGCCCGCGCGACGAGAAGACCGGCTCCGCCCCGGTGTTCTGGAGCAGGAACGCCCCGGTCCCGTACGTGCACTTCGCCTCGCCCGGCTCGAAGCACGCCTGCCCGAACAGCGCCGCCTGCTGATCGCCCGCGATCCCGGCGACGGGGATCCCGTCGGGCAGCCCCTTCACCGCCTTCGTCGTCCCGTACACGGCGGAGGACGGCCGGATCTCCGGCAGGACGCTCCGCGGCACGTCGAAGAGGTCGAGCAGCTCGCGGTCCCACTCCCGCGTCCGGAGGTCCATCAGCATCGTGCGGCTCGCGTTCGACACGTCGGTGACGTGCGCGGCGCCGGCGGTGAGCCGCCACGCCAGGAACGTGTCGATCGTGCCGAAGGCGACGTTCCCCGCCTCGGCCTTCTCCCGCGCCCCCTTCACGTGCTCGAGGAGCCACCGGAGCTTCGTCGCCGAGAAGTACGGGTCGATCACGAGCCCGGTCTTCTCGCGGATGCGCGGCTCGAGCCCGTCCGCCTTGAGGCGCGCGCACGCCTCCGTCGTGCGCCGGTCCTGCCACACGATCGCGTGGTGCAGCGGCCGCCCGGAGCGGCGCTCCCACAGGCCCGTCGTCTCGCGCTGGTTGGTGATGCCGATGGCCGCGATCTCGTGGCCGCGGAGCCCCGCCTCGCGCAGCGCCCGCAGCACCGTCGCGCTCGTCGATCCCCAGATGTCCTCGAGGTCGTGCTCCACCCAGCCCGGCTTCGGGAAGATCTGCCGGAACTCCTGGTTCACCCGGGCGCGGACGCCGAGCCCCCGGTCCAGGATGAGGACGGTCGTTCCGGTGGTGCCCTGGTCGATCGCGAGGACGTGCGTCGCGGCCATCGTTCACCTCGTCCTTCGTCGGGTCGGCCGCGCAGCGCGGCTCCCCGGGAGCGGGAGCGCCTCGAGGAAACGGACCGCCGCGTCGGCGCAGGCGACGCGCTCCACGTCCACGCCGACGAGGTGCCAGCTGCGCCGGAGGAGCACGACCTCGGCGGGCCCGCTGCCGATGCGGCGCGCGAGCCGCCGCGCACCGGCGACCGTGACCGTGTGGTCCTTCGCGCCCATGACGACGATCGCGGGCGCGGCGATGCCCGGGAGCTGGTGATCGACGTGGGCCTGCAGCGCGACGAGCTCTGCGACCGCCGCGAGCGGCACCGCGTCCATGCACGGGTTCCGGCGGCGCATGTCCGCGTCCGCCACGTCGGAGCCGGCCCGCTTCGGGACGATCGCGTCGCGGAGCCAGGGGATCCGGCCGAGCAGCGCGCCGAGCTTCCCGCCCGCGGCGAGCTCGAGCGCCGGCGCCAGGAGGACGAGCCCGTCCACGCGCGCGGGCTGATCGTGGGCGAGCGCGCACGCGACGAGCGCGCCCATCGAGCAGCCGACGACGAACCTCCGCCGTGCGCCGTCGAGGCGCGCGAGGTCGCGGCGGGCCTTGCCGACCCACTCCGCCCACGGGACGCCCGCGAGGTCGGCCGCCGACCCTCCGTGGCCCGCCATGACGGGGGCGAGGCACCTCAGGCCCGCTCGGTGGAGCCGCTCGGCCACCGGGTACACCTCGAACGTCGAGCCGGTGAGCCCGTGGAGGAGGAGGACGGCGTCCGGCCCGCCCGCCAGCTCGAACTCCCCCCCGTGCTCGATTCCGTCGCGGCGCAAGGCGACTCACGGTTACCCCCGCGGGGCCCTTCTTTCAACGTTCCGGAGCGGGACGCCCCGTCGTGGCCTCGCCGACGGACGGGAAACGCATCGTGAAGATCGTCCCCTCGCCTTCGCTCGAGCGGACCTCGACCGCGCCGCCGTGCGCACGGACCACCTCGCGCACGATGAAGAGCCCCTCGCCGGGCGGCGCCCCACGGCGTTTCCTGCTAAGGGTCGGACATGTCCGACAAGCCCGCTGCCCCGCCACCGCAGATCCAGATTCAGATCGAGATCGACCCCGCCACGGCGAACGGCGCCTTCGTGAACTCGGCGCTCGTGAACCACACCGAGACCGAGTTCACGCTCGACCTCATCTACATCCAGCCGCAGGCCCCGAAGGCGACCGTGCGTGCGCGCGCGATCACGACGCCGAAGCACATGAAGCGGCTGCTCCACGCGATCCAGGACAACCTCTCCAAGTACGAGGCGCGCTTCGGCCCGATCGACCTGGGCGATGCGCCGCATTTCCCGCCACCCGGCCCGGTGAACTGAGCGTCCCCCGCGAGTGCTGGGCCTGAGTGCGTGGTGCCGTTCCCCGTCGGCAGGGCCGGCCCGCGGCCCCTCCGACCGCGCCTGAACCCCCGTTCCGTCCGGCTCCGCCGTGTTCCCGCGCGCTTGGCGCCGGCACGGCCCCTGCTCCCCCGACCTGCACGGCTCGCGCGGTGCGGGCCGACCAAGGGAGACGAACGATGAACGAGGCGAACGGAGCGACGAAGCGGCTCGCGGTCCTCGCGGTGCTCGAGCGACCGGACCGGAAGGACGGCACGAAGACGCACACGCGCTGGGTGAAGGTCGGCGTCGGCTGGCCGAACAGGGACGGCAGCATCAACCTCTACCTCGACGCGTTCCCGGTCGGGACGAACAAGCTCCAGATCAGGGACGAGGAGCCGCTCGGGGCGGCGCCCGGGGCGGCGCGGAGGAACGGGGGCGCCACGGAGCTCGAGACGGTCGAGGTGCGCCCGTGAGCGCGCTCCTCCCGAGACTCCTCGTCGTCGCCGCGCTCCTCGCCGCCACGCCCGCGCTCGCGGCGAAGAAGGCGCTCGCGCCCGGCGACCGGATCGACCTCAACCGGGCGACGGCGGTCGAGCTCCTCCGCCTCCCCGGAATCGGGGAGCGGAAGGCCCTCGCGATCGTCGCGCACCGTCAGAAGACCCCGTTCCGCCGCCCCGAGGACGTGATGCAGGTGAAGGGCCTCGGCCCCGCGTGGTTCCGGAAGGTGAAGGCGAACGTCGTCGCGGGAGGCGCGACGCCCGCACCCGCCGTGGCCGCCGCGAAGAGGTGAGGCGGGTCGTCGCCCGCGGCGCGCCGGCTCGAAGCGGGCGCCGCGGGCGGCCTCAGCGCACCGCGGCAGCGGCGAGCAGGGCGGCCTCGGCGATCTCGATCGCGGCGCCGTACGCGTCGCCCGTGAGACCACCGACCCGCCGCTGCACGGCGGCCGCGACCAGGGCCGCCGCGACGAGCGCGGCGGCGGCCGGTGCCAACGACACGGGAGCGAAGGGGGCCACCGCCGCCGCTGCCAGGACCGCCGCGAACGCGATCTGCCGCCAGCCGGTCGTCCCGTGAAACGCGCGCCCGAGGCCCTCCGCGCGCGCGTAGGGGAGAAGGACGATCAGGGGGACGACCGCGAACCGGGCGACCGCCGGCGCCACGACGAGCGGCCAGAGCGTTCCGCGCGAGAGCAGGTCCGAGAGCGCGGCGACCTTGACGGCGAGGACGATGACGAGCGCCGTGGCGCCGTGCGCGCCGATGCGGCTGTCTCGCATGATCCGCAGGATGCGCTCCCGGTCGCCGTGGCCGCCGCCGAGCCCGTCGAACACGTCGGCGACGCCGTCGAGGTGGAGCCCGCCCGTCATCCACGCGAGCGCGGCCACGACGAGGACGGCGGCGAGCGGCGCGGGCAGGTGCGACCCGGCGACGTGCGCCGCCGCGACGACGACCAGCCCCATCGCGGCGCCGGGAAGCGGGAACCACGCGCACGAGCGGCCGAGATCGGCGGCCGCCATGGCGGCGCGCTCGCCCACCGGCAGGCGCGTGAGGAACTGGAACGCGAGCCGTGCGTCGTGGACCGGCCGCATCGGGCCCGCGGCGCCGCGCTCTCCGCGCGCGCTCTCCTCCTCGCTCACCTCACGCTCCCGAGTCGCTCACGCCGGCGTCGGCGAACGTGGCCATCTCGCGCAAGATCCGGATGGCCGCCTCGACCAGGTGCATCGCGAGCGCGGCGCCGGTTCCCTCGCCGAGCCGCAGCTCGAGCTCGAGCAGCGGGCGGGCGTCGAGCGCAGCGAGCACGTGGCGGTGCCCGGGCTCCATCGAGCGGTGCGCCGCGAGCAGATAGCCCGCCGCAGCGGGCGCGATCCGGATCGCGGCGAGCGCGGCGGCGCTCGAGATGAACCCGTCGACGAGGACGGGGATCCGCCGCGCAGCGGCGCCGAGCACGAGCCCGGCGAGCCCGGCGATCTCGAAGCCGCCGAGGCGCGCGAGCGCGTCGAGCGGGTCGTGGGCGGCGCGCGAGTGGAGCGCCAGCGCCCCGCGCACCGCGGCGAGCTTCCGGGCGAGGCCGGCGTCGTCCACCCCCGTGCCGCGCCCGGTGATCGCCTCCGGCGTCGCATCCGTGAAGTGGGCCGCGAGCGCCGAGGCGGAGGTGGTGTTCGCGATCCCCATCTCCCCCGTCGCGACGAGGGTCACGCCGCGCTCGGCGAGCTCGTCGGCGATGGCGATGCCCGCCTCGAGCGCCTGAACCGCCTGTGCCCGCGTCATCGCCGGCTCGCGCGCGATGTTCCCCGTTCCGGGGCCCACGCGCGCGCTGCGGACGCCGGGGAGGTCCACCGGCCGCTTCACGCCCAGGTCCGCGACGACCACCTCGGCCCCGGCCTGGCGCGCGAGCACGTTGATGGCCGCGCCGCCCCGGACGAAGTTGGCCACCATCTGCCACGTGACCTCCTGGGGGAACGCAGAGACCCCCTCGATCGCGACGCCGTGGTCTCCGGCCATCACGACCACGGCCTTCACCGGCAGCTCGGGCACGGGCACGCCCCGCGCAGCCGCGAACCGGCAGGCGAGCTCCTCGAGCCGCCCGAGGCTTCCGCGCGGCTTGGTCTTGCCGTCGAGGAGCGCCTGCGTCTTCTTCGCAACGGCCAGGTCGGGCGGCGCGATGCGCGCCAGGGTCTCGTCGAGCAGGCTCACGTGGGATCTCCGGGGTGGCGGGCCTCGATGGGCCCCGGCTTGAGGCGCAGGACGAGCCCGAGGACGGCGAAGTGGACCTCGTCTGCGGCGGCGGCGAGCCGCTGGTGCGCGCGGCCCGCGACGTCGCGGAACGTCCGGCCGAGCGGCGTGTCGGGGTGGACCCCCATCCCGACCTCGTTCGTCACGAGGACGACGTGGCAGGGGGCGCGCGAGAGGGCTCCCGCGAGGTCCTCGACGCGGCGCTCGATCGCCTCGACGGGCATGCCGTCGAGGAGGAGATTCGAGAGCCAGAGCGTGAGGCAGTCCACGACCGCGACGTCGTGGCCGCTCGCCCCGAGGAGCGCCTCCGGGAGCGCGAGCGGCTCCTCGATCGTGTCGAACTCGCCCACGCGCTCGGCCCGGTGCCGCTCGATCCGCTCGACCATCTCGCCGTCGTAGCGCCTGGCCGTCGCGATGAAGAGCCGCCGCGACCCGAGCCCACGCGCCCGCGCGAGCGCGAACCTGCTCTTTCCGGAGCGCGCCCCGCCGCCGATGAGCACGATGCGCCGGCGAGTCACGCCGCGACCTCCCGCTCGACCTCCGCGAGCACCGCGAGCGACTCCTCGAAGTCCGCCTCGCGGAAGACCTCGAGCGTGAGCACCCCCTGCCAGCGGGCGTCGCGGAGGGCGGACACGAGACGGACCGCGTCGGCGCGCGGGTAGTGCCGGAGCGAGCGGTGATCGCGGCCCGAAGGATCGGTCCCGTGCCACTGGACCACCCGCGTCCGCGCGCAGGTTCCGCGCGAGCACGGCGTCGAACGGCACGCCGTCGCGGGCGAGGTGTCCCACGTCGAGCGCGACCGAGAGCCCGAGCTCGTCGGCGACCGGCTCGGCGAGCGCGAAGTCGTACTCGAGCGTCTCGAGGCACAGCGTCGCGGGCGGCAGCCCGGACGCGAGCACCTCGCGGATCGCCGCGACCGCCCGGCGGCGGAACGCGGCGGCGTCCGCGGGGGGCGGCGCACCCTCCCGCTCGCCGGGCGCGAGGTGGACGATGACCGCGTGCGGCCCGAGCGGGGCGGTGATCTCGATGACGCGGCGGATCGCGTCCACCGCCACGCCGCGCCGGGTGCCGTCCTCGCTCGCGAGCGCGACGTCGAGCGGCGCGTGCACGGACCAGGTGAGCCCCGCCTCCCGCCCGAGCCGCACGAGCCCCGCGATCTCGTCCGGGCCGGGGACGTTCGCGGCCGTGGGCGTCTCGAAGAGGAGGAGCTCGACGTCGTCGACCCGCCCCGCGAGCCACGCGCGCGTTCTCGAGCCAGCTTGCGGGGCGCACGAACGACGTCGTGCCGATGCGGTACGGGGCGCTCAAGAGGGCGCCATCCGAATCACATGGCGCGCGCCGGCGCAAGAGCGCGGCTTGACGCCCTTCGCGAGAAATCGTACGAGGGCGGTGCAGCACCCGCTCGGAGGAACAGGGAAGCCGGTCGAAGTCCGGCGCGGTCCCGCCACTGTAGCCGGGGAGTCAGGGCCTGCACGTCGTGGCCACTCTCGCCAGTCCGCGAGGGGAAGGTCGCAGGACCTGGAGGGGCGCAGCACCCCCTCGACCCCGGGAGCCAGGAGACCTCCCTCCGAGCAGGCCGCGAATTTCTCGCGGCGGATCGTTCGCGCGTCCGAAGGAGACGCGGCGAATACATGGCGTCTCCGTCATCCAGCCGGATCTTCCTCGCCGTCGTCGCGGCGTTCGCGCTCGCGCTCGCGCGCTCCGCGGCCGCGCAGGACCCCGTCGCCCCCGAGCGGGAGCCCGCGTCCGGCGCCCGCGCCCGAGGTCGAGTTCGAGGCGGTGGTCCGGGCCGCGCCGCGCGCGCAGGCGGCGGCGGCGACCGCGCCGGGTGCGGCCGTCACGGTGGTGGACGCGGCGCGGTTCGCCGGCGAGGCGAAGGGCGCGGCGGAGCTCCTCGCCACCTCGCCCGGGGTCGCCGTGACGGACCACGGCGGCGTCGGGGCGATGGCGACGGTGTCGATCCGCGGGTCGAGCGCGGACCAGGTGAAGGTGCTCCTCGACGGCGTGCCCCTCAACCCGTCGGCGGGCGGCGGCGTCGATCTCTCGTCGATCCCACCCCAGTGGATCTCGCGCATCGAGGTCGTGCGCGGGACCGAGGGCGTCCACCACGGCACGGGCGCGCTCGGCGGCGTCGTGAACGTCATCACGGCTCCGCCGCGCGCGGGGAGCTGGTCCGCGTCGGCCACCGCCGGATCCTTCGGGACGTACCAGGCCGACGCCCAGACCGGCGCCGGCGGCGACGGCTGGGGCCTGCTCGGCTCGGTCGCGGCGTCGCGCAGCGACGGGGACTTCACGTACGTGCACGCGCCGACCGCGTTCGACCTCGAGACGCGCACGCGCGACCACAACGGCTCTGCGCTCGCCGGCGCGCTCCTCAAGGGCTTCGCCCTCGTCCTCGGCGGCCGCGCCGATGCCGCCGCCCAGCTCTCGGGCGGCAGCCGCGACCTCCCGGGCACGCCGATGCTGAACCCTCTCCCGCGCGACTGGCAGGACGACGCCCGCGGGATCGTCTCGGCGCGGTTCCGGCGAGAGGGTCCGGGCGGGATGTACTTCACCACCGCGGGATCGACGCGCATCGACCGCGTCGCGGTGAGCCTGCAGGAGGTCGGGAACGGCGCCGTGATCCGCCAGCGCGGGCTGGCCGGGACCGGCTCCCTCGCCGCGGACTGGTGCGGAACGCACGGCGCCGTCTCGGCCGCCATCGAGGCCGGTGGCGAACGGCTCGTCGCGGACGGCATCGGCGACCATACCCGTCCGACCTACGCCCTCGTCCTCGCCGGCGAGCTCACCGCGCTGGGCGGGCGCGCGCGCATCGGGCCGGGCGTGCGGCTCGAGCGCGCGGGGGACGAGCAGGGCCTCTCGGCGAAGCTCGGCGGCGCCGTCCCGCTCGGCGGGCCGCTGTCGCTCCGCGCCAGCGCGGGGCGCACCTACCGCGTCCCGAGCTTCTCGGAGCTCTACCTGCAGCAGGGGATCCTCGCCCCGAACCCGCTGCTGCGCCCGGAGACCGGGACCGGCGCGGACGGCGCGCTCGTCCTCGACGGCGCCCTCGGCACCGCCTCCGTCGGCGCGTTCGCGACGAGTACCGGGACCTCATCGTCTACCAGTCGGTGTCGTTCCGCCGCCTCGCGCCGGTGAACGCGGACCGATCGCTGGTGCGCGGTGTCGAGGCGGAGGTCGCGACCGCGCCCTGGCGGCGCGCCGCCGGCTTCACCGCGCAGGCCGCCTACACGTACACCGATTCCCAGCTGCTGCGGGGCAAGGACGGCTTCCTCGGCCTCGACCTGCCCCGCAAGCCACGCCACCGGCTCTACGCCCGCGTCGCGGTGGGCGGCCCGGCCGCCGACGCCCACGCCGAGACCCAGTGGATCTCGCGTCAGTGGCTCGCCTTCGGTCATTCCGCTCCGATCCCCGACCTGCTCACGTTCGGGGCCGGCGCCTCGATGCGCCTGTGGCGCGCCGCGGGCCTGCGGCTCCACGTCGAGGTCCGCAACCTCCTCGACGACCGGACCCTCGGCGACAGCTACGGCAACCCCCTCCCCGGACGGACCGTCCTCGTGACGCTCCGTGCGGGCAACTCGAACCCGGAGAGACCATGACGCGACGTTCGCGGATCCTCGTTCCCCTGCTGCTCGCCCTCGGCCTCGGGTGCACCAGCAAGGAGAAGACCTGCACGAGCGACCTGACCCTGTGCGGCGGGACCTGCACCAGCCTCGCCACGGACCCGGGAAGCTGCGGCGCCTGCGGCCGGGCCTGCGGCGCCGGTGAGTCCTGCTACGCGGGCGCCTGCTTCTGTCCGTTCGCGACCACCTGCGGCGACGCCTGCGTCGACCTCGAGAGCGACCCGAAGAACTGCGGCAGCTGCGGCAACGCCTGCGCCGGCGCGGACGTCTGCACGACGCCGGACGGGGGCAGCACCGCCTGCGCCTCCGCCTGCGCCACGGGCCAGACCGCCTGCGGCCGCGCCTGCGTGAACCTCCAGTCGCACCGCCAGAACTGCGGCGCCTGCGGCCGGACCTGCGGGTCGAACGAGCGCTGCAGCGCAGCGCGCTGCGTCGCGGACCTCTACCTCGCGTGCTTCAACTCCGACGAGGTTCGTGAGGCGACGAGCACGCTCGCGGCGGCGGGGATCCCCCTCGCCGTCGCTCCGGGGCCGATCGGGCTCGCCTGGGCGGGAGACCTGCTCGCGGTCGCGAGCGCGCAGCCCGGCGGGGCCGAGACGCTGGCGATGCTGCGCTTCGATCCGCCGGGGCTGCGTCGCTCGACGATCTACGAGACCTCGGTCGCCACCCCCGACATCCAGTTCGTCGCCGAGCACGAGAGCATCCTGTACGTCTCCCACGCCTCGCTCGGGACCCTGCTCATCGTCGCGCCGGGCGGCGCCCTCGTCGACGAGGTTCGCCTCGCGCCGGCGAACGCGGCCAACCCGAACCCGCAGGGGATCGCGTTCGACGGAGACGGCCGCGCCTACGTCGCGCTGGCCGGGCGGGGCGAGGTCGTCGTCCTGGACGTGTCGCAGGTCCTGGCCTGCGCGCTGGGCGCGCACGCGCGCCCGTGCACGAGCGAGGTCGCCCGGCTCGACCTCTCGCCGCTCGCGAGCCCCACCGCGACCCCGATGCCTTCGCGGATCACCGTCGCGGACGGCCACGCGTTCGTCGCGCTCTGGAACCTCGACGCGTACTGGAACCCGCCCGCCGGGAGCACCGGTCGGCTCGCCGCGATCCGCACCGACACCGCGGCGCTCGACGCCGCGTTCGCCGGGACGACGAACGGGCTCATCGACCTCGGCCCGGACTGCCTCAACCCGGCCGACGTCGGCGGCCCACGGGGGCAAGCTGTACGTGACCTGCGGCGCCTTCGACTACTCGAACTACCCGGCGGTGACGATCCAGGGGAGCGGGATCGTGCCGGTGGACCTCTCCGGGACGGTGGCGCAGGTGCTGCCGAAGATCGCCGCGGCCGCCGACCAGGCGCCCGGGAAGCTCGCGTTCTGCGGTTCCACCGGCTACGTTGCCGATCGGAACTCCGGAAGCGTCTTCGTGTTCGACCCCGCGTCCGGCAGCACGAACCTCGGCGTCGGGGTGGAGCTGTGCCCGGCGTCGAACGGGTTCGCCTACGTCGCCGACATCGCATGCGGTCGCTGACCCTCGCCCTCGCCCTCGCCGCCGCCAGCGCCGGACCTGCCGCCGCGCAGCCGGCGGGCGCGCCCTGGCCGGACGGCGGCCAGGGCGCCTCCGCGGGCGGCATCCGCCGCCTCGGCCCCCCGGCGCCGGCAAGGGCGAGGCGGATCGTCTCGCTCGCGCCGAGCATCACCGACATCGTCGTCGCGCTCGGCCACGCCGACCGGCTCGTCGGTGTCACGCGCTTCGACACGGCCGCCGAGGTGGCGGCGATCCCCCGGATCGGCGGCTTCCTCGACCCGAGCGTGGAGGCGGTGGTGGCGCTGCGCCCCGATCTCGTCGTGTGGCTCACGGACGGGAGCGGGCTCCCGCCGGTGAGGCGCATCGCCGAGCTCGGCATCCCGGTGCTCGCCGTGCCCGTCATCGGCGTCGCGGACGTGATCGCCGCCTCGCGCGCGATCGCCGTGGCGCTCGGCGATCCGGCCTCGGGGGAGCGCCTCGCCGCGGAGCTGACGGAGGCGATCCGCGCGGCGCGCGCCCGGGCCGCGCCGCTCGCCCGCAAGCGCGTCCTCCTCCTCGTCGGCCGTCAGCCGCTCGTGGTCGCGGGACCGGGGAGCTACCCCGACGAGCTCCTCCGGATCGTGGGGGCCACGAACGTGGTCGGCGGCGCGGTGGCGTGGCCGGTGTTCCCCGTCGAGAAGGCCGCGGCAGCCGACCCGGACCTCGTCATCGACGCGGCGGTGCGCGAGCACGGCTCGGGCGAGGGGGCGGGGCTCGAGGCCATCCCCGCGGTCCGGCGCGGCGCGATCCGGCGGCTCGCGACCGACGACGCGCTGCGCCCCGGGCCGGCGCTGATCCGGGCGCTCGACGCGCTGTTCGAGGCGGTCCACCCGGAGGCGGCGAAGCGGTGAGGGCGCAGCTGGCGCGGATCGGGGGGATCCTCCTCGCGGGCGCCGCAGCGCTCGCGCTGGCGCTCCTCGTCTCCTGTGCGGTCGGCGCGCAGCCGATCTCGATCCCGGGCGCGCTCGCCGGGCTCGAGCCGGACCGCACCATCCTGCTCGCAGCTCCGCGTGCCGCGAGCCGTGCTCGCGGCGATCGTCGGCGCCGCGCTCGCGGGCGCGGGGGTTGCCCTCCAGGCGCTGCTCCGGAACCCGCTCGCGGAGCCGTTCGTGCTCGGCGTGTCCGGCGGCGCCGCGCTCGGCGGCACGCTCGTCATCCTCGCCGCGACGATCGCCACGCGCCTCTTCGGACCGGGCGCCCAGGCGCTCGCGTCCGGCACGCCGATCGCGCTCGGGGCGGTGTTCGGCGCGGTCGCGACGGCCCCCCTGATCTTCGGGCTCGGCCGGATGGGCGGGCGGCTGGGGCCGGAGTCGGTGCTGCTCGTGGGAGTCGTGTTCAACGCCTTCGCGGCCGGCGTGATCACCCTGCTCCGCCTGCTCGTCCCGCCCGAGCACTCGACTCGCCTGCTCTACTGGCTCCTCGGCACGATCGGCTACGAGACCGGCACGACGCTCGTCTCCGGCGGCGTCGCGGTGGCGGCGGCGCTCGGCGCCCTCGTCGTGCTGTCGGGGCGAATGAACCTGCTCACGCTGGGGGACGAGGAGGCGGCCTCGCTCGGGGTGGCGGTCCAGCGCGAGCGCGGCCTCGTCTTCTTCGTCGCGAGCGCCGCGACGGGCGCCGCCGTCGCGCTCGCCGGGATGGTCGGTTTCGTGGGGCTCATCGTGCCTCACGCGGTGCGGCGCGTCGTCGGTCCGGATCACCGGCTCCTGGTGCCCGCCTGTGCGCTCTTCGGGGGCGCGTTCCTCGTCCTCGCGGACGCGCTCGCGCGGCTCACGTTCCTGCCCCTCGGCACCGAGCCGCCCGTCGGGGCGCTCACGTCACTGCTCGGCGGCCCGTTCTTCCTGTGGCTCCTGCGGCGCACCGCGCGCGGGGAGGCGGCGCCGTGAGCGGGCGCGCTCCGGGGGCCCCCTGGCCCGACCCGATCGTGGACGTGCGCGGCGTCTCCTTCGCCTACGGCGGGGCCCGGGCGCTGTCGGACGTCTCGCTCGCCGCCCGCGCCGGGGAGTTCGTCGGCCTCCTCGGCCCGAACGGCGCCGGCAAGTCCACCCTGGTGCGGCTCGTCGCCGGCCTGCTCGCGCCCGAGGCGGGCGCGGTGCGGCTCGCCGGCCTCGACCCGTGGACGGCGTCGCGCCGGACGGTGGCGCAGGTCTGCGCGCTCGTCCCGCAGGAGCCGCGCGTGGCGTGGCCCTTCACGGTCCGTGAGGCCGTGATGATGGGCCGCGCGCCGCACCAGGGCCTGCTCGCGCTCCCCACCCGGTTCGACCGGGGCGCGGTGGACGGCGCGCTCGAGGCCTGCGACCTCGTGAAGCTCGCGGAGCGGCGGCTGGACGCGCTCTCCGGGGGCGAGCGCCGCCGGGTCTTCTTCGCGCGGGCGCTCGCGCAGGAGCCCCGCGTCCTGCTGCTCGACGAGCCGACCGCGTTCCTCGACCTCGGCCACCAGGTGGCGGCGATGCGGATGGCGCGCCTCGCGGCGCGCGGGGGGCTCTGCGTGGTGGCGGTGCTGCACGACCTCAACCTCGCCGCGGCGACGTGCGATCGCGTCGTGATCCTGTCGGCCGGGCGCGTCGTCGCGGAGGGTGCGCCGGCGGACGTCCTCACGGCCGAGCGCGTGCGCGAGGTCTGGGACGTGCCGGTGTGGCGCGGCGAGAACGGCGTGACCGGCGCGGCGGTGGTGCTCCCGGCGGTCGAGCGCGGCTGAGCCGCGGTCACTGCATCAGGAAGAGCTTCAGCGTCGCGGCGATGGTGCGGGCCGACGGGTCGTCGAAGCTCTGCCGGTACCCGACGTCGAGCGCGACGCCGCTCTGCGTGACGAGCCCGACGCCGGCCGACCACCACTGGGTGTCGAGGACCTCGTCCTTCATCCAGCCCACCCGCAGCGGGACGAGGCGCGCGAGCAGGACCTCGGCGCCCGCCGCGAAGCGGTTCGTCGTCTTCCCGCGCCGGTCGAAGTCGGCGCGCCAGTCGGCGGTCACCTGGAAGCTCCGGTCCGTGCCGATCGCGATCCCCGCCCCGGCACCCATCGGCGCCACCGCGTCGTTCGCGATCGGCACGAGGTTGTAGCCCGCGATCCCGACCGAGACGAGGTCGGCGAGCTGCCAGAAGATGCCCGCGTCCGCGGTCGCGGCCGAGGTGTTGTCGGGACCGTCGAGCGACAGGTACTTCCCGGCGACGCCCAGGTAGAAGCGCTCCGCGACGGGGCCCGCGAGCCCGAGGTGGACGATGTTCCCCGTGTAGACGCCCCGCTGCGCACGCAGGAAGGAGACCCCTGCGGTCACCGGCGAGGTCTGCGAGTCGACGATCGAGCCACCGAGGAACCGGTCCACGGTGTCCGCGCCGCGCCGGTCGATCATGAGCCCGGTCTCGATCGAGTAGCGCTTGCGCGCGGCGATCGCGCCGGGGTTCAGGTACAGCCCGTCGTTGCCGGCGGCGGTCCCGATGGCCGCCGAGAGGCCGAGCGTGCGAGGTCCCACGATGTCCGGGACGCCTCCGGGCGGGGGCGAATCCGCGGCCAGCGCGCCTGCGGCGGGGACGAGGGCGAGCGCGACGGCGAGGACGTACGCGGCGATCCGGGTCGGCACCCCGGGAGGATACGGAAGTGGGACGGTCCCCGGCAAGGTCGGACAACTCGCCTCTTCGCGCCCGGCGGGGATCGCGATAGCGTCGATCCCGCGGGAAGGAGGTCGTCCATGCGCAGGCACGAGGTCGAGCGGTACCGCACGGCCCTCGAGGCGCAGCTCGCCGAGCTCGTCGGGCACGGCCAGCAGGCCGTGCACGAGATGTCCGGCACCGGCGGCGACGAGATCCCGGACCCGAACGATCGCGCGACGGTCGAGGAGGGCCGCAACTGGGCGCTCCGCCTGCGCGACCGCGACCGGAAGCTCATCGGGAAGGTCCAGGAAGCGCTGGCCCGGCTCGAGGCGGGCACGTTCGGCAAGTGCACCGCGTGCGGGCGGGCGATCGCTCCCGCCCGGCTCCGCGCGCGCCCCGTGACGGACCTCTGCATCGACTGCAAGACCGAGGCTGAACGGGTCGAGCGCTGATCGCGCAGGCGCGGCGGCGCCGCGCGGCCGGAACGAAGTGGGCGGCGCGCGCGCGCACAGGTGCTACATTCCGGAGACCATGGCGACGCAGAAGATCCGCAAGGCCGTGATCCCCGCCGCGGGGCTCGGCACGCGCTTCCTCCCGGCCACCAAGGCCGTCCCGAAGGAGCTCCTCCCCATCGTGGACGTCCCCACGATCCAGTACATCGTGGCGGAGGCGGTCGCCGCCGGCGTGCGGGACGTCATCCTCGTGTGCGCGCGCGGCAAGGACTCGATCGTCGACCACTTCGACATCGCGGGGGAGCTCGAGGCCCACCTCGAGCGGACCGGCAAGCACGAGCTGAAGCGCCAGATGCGCGAGATCGCCCACATGGCGAACGTCATCACGGTCCGCCAGCAGGAGCCGCTCGGGCTCGGGCACGCGGTCCTCTGCGCGCGGGACGTCGTGGGCGACGAGCCGTTCGTGGTGATGCTGGGGGACGACATCATCGACGCGAAGGTCCCGGGCGCGAAGCAGCTCGCGGACTGCTGGGAGCGCCACGGGCTCGGGACCATCGCGCTCATGGAGGTGCCGCCGGCGGAGACGTCGATGTACGGCATCGCCGCGGGGACGGCCGTGGACGACCGGACGCTCCGGATCGACCGGCTCGTCGAGAAGCCGAAGCAGGACGCCCCCTCGAACCTCGCGGTCATCGGGCGCTACGTCCTGCCGCCCCGGGTGTTCGAGGTGCTCGAGAAGGTCACGCCGGGCGTCGGGGGCGAGATCCAGCTCACCGACGCGCTCGCCGTGCTCGCGCGCGAGGAGGGCCTGCTGGGGTACCGCTTCGAAGGGGACCGGTACGACGCGGGCGACCGGGTCGGCTACCTGAAGGCGAACATCGCGTTCGCGCTGAAGCGGCCGGAGCTCGCGCCGCACCTCCGCGACTGGCTCCGGGAGATCGCGCGGTGAGGCGTACCCGCGTCGGCGCCGCCGCGCTCGCGCTCGCGGTCGCGCTCCCCGCCCTGGCCTACGTCCTCCCCGTCTCCGGCATCCTGCGGCGGATGGGCGAGCGGCGCGCCGCGCTCTCGCTCGACGCGCTCGAGGTCCACGGCACCCTGACCGCGCGCGGCGCCGCCGCCGACCGGATCGCCGGCCCCGACGCGCGCCCCGCGGGGCGCGAGGTCAGCGCGCCGGCGCGCTTCCTCTCGAAGGTGCCGGGGCGCTGCCGCCTCGAGGTGGTCCGCCCCGACGGCGCCGAGGCGGAGCGCCCGTTCGTCGCGGTCCGGGACGGCAAGCTCACCGGCCCGCTCGCGGACGACCCCGCGGCGGCGGCGTTCGCGCGGGCGGCCTGCGCGCTGCTCGCGGCGCCGACCGCGGGTGACGCGTCCGCGGCCTACGCCTCGGCCCTCGCACGCCGCGGCGTGGCGGTCACCGACGCCGCGCTCGGTCGCTTCGACGGCCGGCTCGCCTACGTCGTCGGCGGCCGCCCGGGCCAGGCGAAGCCGCTCCTGTTCGTGGACAAGGAGGCGTTCCAGCCGCTCCGGCTCATCGCGCCGGAGGGCGGCGAGCTCGCCGACGTCCGCTTCCTCGGGTGGGGATCGCCGATGGGCGGCGACTGGTTCCCGCGCGCGGTCGAGGTCTGGACGAGGGACAAGGCCGCCGCCGCGCTCCGGTTCAGCACCGAGCGCGCGACCGCGAACCCCAGGCTGCCGGAGTCGCTGTTCCCCGCCCCGCCTACCCGGTGATCCGGGAGTCGCCGCCGTCGTCGTTCGAGTCCGGCTCGACGTCCGTGCGGTACTTCCGGAGCACGCGCTTGAAGTTCGAGCGGTCCATCCCCGCCTTCCGGGCCGCGGCGGAGATGTTGTTCTCGCAGGCGGTCATCAGCGCGTCGACGTAGCCCTTCTCGAACCGCCGCAGCGCCTGCTCCTTCGCGGCCGCGTACGACAGCGTGAGCCACGCGGCCTCGTCGCCGCTCGCGGGCGCCTCGCGCACGAGGGGCGCGGTGCGGCCCGTGACCGGCGGCGGCAGGTCCGTGGGCATGATCGTGTCGGCGCGGCAGAGGACGACGGCGCGCTCGATCGCGTTCTCGAGCTCGCGCACGTTCCCCGGCCAGCGATAGCCCGAGAGCAGCTCGATCGCCTCGGGGGAGACGGAGCGCACCTTCTTCGAGAGCCGCTCGGCGTACCGGCGGAGGAAGTGGTGCGCGAGGAGCGGCACGTCGTCGGTCCGCTCGCGCAGCGGCGGCAGCGGGATGTTGATGACGTTCAGGCGGTAGAAGAGGTCCTCGCGGAACTTGCCGCTCTTCACGAGCTTGGGGAGGTCCCGGTGCGTCGCGGCGATGACGCGCACGTCGACGCGGACCGACTCGGCCGACCCCACGCGCTTGAGCTCGCCCTCCTGGAGCACGCGGAGGAGCCGGACCTGGGTCGGGGGCGGGATGTCGCCGATCTCGTCGAGGAAGATCGTGCCGCCGTCCGCCGCGTCGAAGAGCCCCTTCTGATCGCGCTGTGCGCCGGTGAACGCGCCCTTCACGTGTCCGAACAGCTCGGACTCGAGGAGGGTCTCGGTGAGCGCGCCGCAGTTCAGGGCCACGAACGGCTGCGCGCGGCGGGGGCTGCGGGCGTGGAGCGCGCGCGCGACGAGCTCCTTGCCCGTCCCGGACTCGCCCGTCACGAGGACGGTCGCCCCGCTGTAGGCGACCGCGTCGATCATCCGCGTGACCTCGCGGATCCCGGCGGAGTTGCCGACGAGCCCCTCCGGCCCGGGGGCGCGCTCGCTGAGCTGCTTCTCGAGCTGCCGGTTGCGGTCGAAGAGCATCTTCCGCTCCGCGGCCTTCCCGACCGAGCGCGCCACGAGCTCGACGTCCTCGAACGGCTTCGTGAGGTAGTCGTACGCGCCCGCCTTGACCGCCGCGAGCGCGGTCTCGACCGTGGCGTGGCCGGTCATCATGATGACCTCGACCTCGGGGCGCCGGTGCTTCACCGCGTTCAGGAGCTCGAGCCCCGACAGCTGCGGCATCTTGATGTCGAGCAGCGCGACGTCGAAGTCCTCGAGCGCGAGCTGCTGGGTCGCGACGATCGGCGACTCGAGCGCGGTGACGTCGAAGCCCTTCCTGCGCAGGAGCGCCTCGAGCGCCTTCAGGAGCGTCGGCTCGTCGTCGACGACGAGCACCCGCGAGCGCCTCGTCTCCTGGATCTCGGCCATGGCGAACCCTTCCTGTCCCGTGGTCACTCGTGCACCGGCAGCTCGAGCACGAAGCACGCGCCCCGCTCGTCGGACGGCTCGAGCCGGATCACGCCGCCGTGCTCCTCGGCGATCTGGTAGCAGATGGAGAGACCGAGCCCGGTGCCCTGCCCTTCCGGCTTGGTCGTGAAGAACGGCTCGAAGATCCGCTTGGCGTGCTCCGGGCGGACGCCCGGGCCGGTGTCGGACACCCAGAGCTTCACGTGCCCGGGTCCCGCCGGCCCGCAGCCGACCGTGATCCGCCCGCGGCCGGGGATCGCCTGGATGGCGTTCACGAGCAGGTTCAGCGCGATCTGCTGGAGCTGGTTCGCGTTGCCGCGCGCGGTCGCCTCGGCGCAGCGGCGCACGATCTCGATCCGGCCTTCCTTGAGCTGCGGACCGACGAGGAAGAGCGCGTCCTCGAGCACCTTCGCGAGCTCGACCGGCCCCTTCTCCTCGTCCCGCGGGCGGCGCGAGAACCGGAGCAGGCTCTCGACGATGCGCTTCGCCCGGACCGCCGCGTCCTGGATGAGCCGCAGGTTCTCGGAGTCCTCGGCGCCGCGCTCCTCCTGGCTCATGAGCTGCGCGAACGCGAGGATCCCGCCGAGCGGGTTGTTGATCTCGTGCGCGACGCCGCCCGCGAGCTGGCCGATCGCGGACATCTTCTCGGCGTGGAAGAGGCGCCGCGAGACCTCGCGCTCGTCCGTCACGTCCTTGAAGACGACCACGGTCGCGCCGCGCTCCTCGTTCTCGAACGGGAACGAGCGGACGAGCCAGGTGCGCTCGCCGAAGGTCGTCTCTCGCTCGGCCCCCGCCGCGGGCATGAGGCAGCGCGACGGGCACGGGAGCGATCCGTACGCGTGCTCGGTGCAGCGGAGCTCCGCGAGCATGTTCGGCGCGACCCCCGCGGCCCGGGCGAACGCGGTGTTCGCGCGCACGACCTCGCAGCCGCCCGCGCGCATGATCGCGAGGGGGTCCCCGATCGCGTCGAAGCAGGCGCGCCACTCCTGCGCGGCGCGGACGAGCGCCTGCGACCGCGCCGCGAGCTTGTCGTCGAGCTCGCGGTTGAGCCGCTCGAGCTCGGCGTTCCGCTCGCCGACGAGCGCGAGGAGCCGCGTGTTCTCCTCGACGATCCAGTACTGGTCGACGGCGCTCTGGATCGTGATGAGGAGGTGGGCGTCCTCCCAGGGCTTCCAGATGAAGCGGAAGATCTCGGAGCGGTTGACCGCCTCCTCCACCGCGCTCGAGTCGGCCTGCCCGGTGAGCAGGACGCGCTGGATCCGTGGCCACCGGTCCTTCACGACGCGCAGGAACTCGACCCCGGAGAGCCCCGGCATCCGGTAGTCGGACACGACGACCTGGACGGGCTCGCGCTCGAGCACCGCGAGCGCGCCGGCCGCATCCGGCGCGTCGAGCACGCGGCAGCGCGCGCGACGGAGGACGCGCTTCAGCGCACGCCGGACGTTGTCGTCGTCGTCCACGACGAGCAGCGTCGACTCGACCGCCGTGTCGGACGGCTTCGATCCCGGGGTCGTCGCCTGTGCATCCACCATTCGCTTCCGATCGGGGTGCACGGCACGATCCAGGTCTCCCGGACCCGGGTCGCTGTCTTTCCAAGGTGATGAGTCAGCGGGCATCCGGGTCAGGCCCACATACGGGTCATTTCATACCCGCGGACCGGGTCGCCTTGACCAGGGTCACGAGCGCGCACGCAGCGAGGGTTCGAGAGAGAGATCCGTCAGGCCTTCTGCGCGTCGTGGCGGTACGCGGTCGCCTGGTAGAGGCAGATCGTGTTCCGTCCGGCGCGCTTCGCCTGGTACAGCGCCTGGTCGGAGAAGCGCAGGAGGAGCTCACCGGAGTTGATGTCCTTCGACGGGTAGAACGCGAGCCCGATCGAGGCGGTGATCCGGGTGGTCGGCGGCGGGGCGCCCTCGTCGTCCGACGAACCGGCCGGGCCGAGCACGTACTCCTTCTTCCCGAGCTCGCGCCAGATCCGCTCGGCCACCGCGAGCGCGCCGGACATGTGCGTCTTCGGCAGGATGACCGTGAACTCCTCGCCGCCGTAGCGCGCGCAGATGTCGGGATCGCGGATCGACGCGCGGATGAGCGCCGCCGCCTCGCGGAGGACCGCGTCGCCCGCGGGGTGCCCGAACTTGTCGTTCACCTCCTTGAAGTGATCGAGGTCGACCATGATGAGCGACAGGTAGTCCCCGTACCGCTGCGCGCGCCGGAACTCCTCGTTCAGCCGCTCGTCGAAGAACCGCCGGTTCTTGAGGCCGGTGAGCGAGTCGGTGATCGACTGCTCCTCGAGCTTGCGCTGCATCTCGTGGAGCCGCTCCTGGAGGTGCTTGATCCGGAGCATCGCGGCGCACCGCGCCAGGATCTCCGCCTCGGCGAACGGCTTCGCGAGGAAGTCGTCCGCGCCGATGCGCAGGCCCGTGACCTTCGAGTCGAGGTCGGCCTTCACCGAGAGGATGATCACCGGGATGAACGACTCCTCGCGGCGCGACTTCACGATGCGCAGGACCTCGAGCCCGTCCATGTCGGGGAGGACGATGTCGAGGAGCACGAGGTCGGGGGGCGAGGTCCGGACGATCCGGATGGCCTCCTTCCCGTCGAGCGCCTCGAGCACCTCGTACCCTTCGCGGCGGAGGACCTGGACGAGCCAGTCGAGCTGGGTCCGGGAGTCGTCCACCACCAGGATCTTCGATGTCGGGGGCACCGGCTCGAAGATAGCCGAGAACCCTCGGGGGCCGAAACCCGGGCCCGCTCGCCGCGTCGCACCTACATCCGGAGCGTACCGCTCGCGAACCGGAGGACATAGTCCATGCGACGTGTCCCGCCGCGCCCGACCTTCCGACCAGCCCGCCATCCTGCTCGCCGCGCTCGCGCGCGCGCGGACGGGAGGACCGGCCGCGCTCGCGGTGTTCGACCTCGACTCGACCCTGCTCGACAACCGGCCTCGGCAGGCCCGCATCCTGCGCGAGTACGGGGTCGAGGCCGGACTCCGCGTCCTGTGCGACGCCCGCCCCGAGCACGTGACCGGGTGGGACCTCGGCCGGGCCCTCCGGAACGTGGGGCTGGGAGAGGCGGAGGCGCGCGCCCACGCGGCGCCGCTGCGCCGGTTCTGGGACGAGCGCTTCTTCACGAGCGAGTACTGCCGGGTGGACGTGCCGATCCCGGGCGCGCCGGCGTTCACCCGCGCCGTCCGGGCGACCGGGGCGCGGATCGCGTACGTCACCGGACGACCGGCGGACATGGAGCGGGGCACGCTCGAGGTCCTCCGCGCGTTCGGGTTCCCGTCTCCGGACGGCGCGTCGGTCAGCCTCCTCATGAAGCCGAGCGTGGCGCTCCGCGACGACGCCTGGAAGGCGCTCGCGTGCGAGGCGGTGGAGGCGCTCGGCACGCCGGTGCTGGCGCTCGACAACGAGCCCACCCACGTGAACGCCTACGCCAGGGCGTGGCCGGGCGTCCTCGCGATCCACCTCGACACGGACGACAGCGGCCGCCCGATCGAGGTCGACCCCGCGATCCCGTCGGTCACCGACCTGCGCCTGCCGCCCTCGGTCGGGATCATCGCCGGCGCGCTGGACGGCACGGCGGAGGCCCCGTAGCGGCGTCGAGGGTCGCGATCACCGGAGCGCCTCCGCCACGTCCTCCGGGACGACCGGGGCGAGCCCGCCGCCCCCGAGGATGTTGACGATCGGCGAGGCGGCCGCGCGGACGACGGAGCCGTCCGGCCGCGCCGTCCCGAGGCCGCAGTACGTGGAGAGGTCCCGGTACAGCTCGCCGTGCGTGACGCCCTCCGGCGCGATCCGGGTCGCCGGACGGCGCACCGCGAAGATCCGCTCCTGCGCGACGAAGCCGCCGCCGCGCGCGTCCGAGAGCGCCCCCTCCACCGCGCGCGCCCAGGCGTCGGGCGCGAGCTCCGCGCCGAGGTGGACGCTCTTCCCTCCGTAGTCCCAGCTCCGCTTGAGCACCCACGCCTCGCGCTCGGCGAGGAGCCGCGGCGCGAGGGCGGCGTCGAGGCGCCGGGTGCGGGGCAGCCGCGCGGCGGCGGCGCGCTCCTCCGGGTCGAGGCCCGCGCGCCCGGCGAGGGCGGCGTCCTCGGCGCACTCGGAGAGCCGGGCGAAGAGCGCCTTCGCCTCGAGCAGCCCGTTCACCGGGTTCACGAGGACGTGGCGGACGGGATCGCGCAGCGCGCGCGCGAACGGCGCCCCGGGATCCACCCGGTGGGCCCACACGTGCCGGTAGAGGACGTCCCACCGCTCGGGCTCGCACTCCGCCGGCACGAGGAGCGCGGCGTCGTGCCCCATCGCCTTGAAGTGGGTCACGAGCCGGCGCAGCTCGCCGACCTGGGCGTCGCCCGGCCGCGCCACGACCGCGATCGAGGGGCGCTCGCGGGTCCCGCCGCGCGATCGGTGGACGGCGACGAGCGCCTCCCGCAGCCGCTCCACGTGGCTCCCGCAGCGCGCGACGAGCCGCCGCTCGGCGAGCGGCGAGAGCCCGCGCTCCTGCGCGGCCGCCGCGATCCAGGAGAACGCCGCCAGGTCCGCGTACCCCGGCATGGCCGGGATCGTGGCGTTCAGCTCGAGCGCGCGGGGCGCACCGCCGCCCTCCGGCACGAGGAAGTCGACCCGCGCGACCATCACCGGGAGCGGCGCGTCGAACAGGCGGGCCATCGCCTCGGCCTCGAGCCCGGAGAAGGGCTCGATCAGCGCCGCGCGATCGCGCGCGTCGCCGGACGAGAGGAGCGTGCGCGCGAGCTTCACCGAGGCGGAGAGGATGGCCTGCGCCTCGCGCGCGACCTCGGCCAGCGCCGCGCGGGACAGGAGCTCGGGCTCGGCGACGAGCGGGATCGGGACGACCGCGCCGTCCGGGCGCAGGACCGTCATCCCGCCGGCCCACGCCCGCTCCGCGGCCGCGCGGCCGACGCGCAGGAGCGCCTCTCCCTGGAAGAGCGATTCCATGCTGTCGCGCGGGCGTTGTGCGGCCCCGACCCCTTCGATAGTGTCCGGAGCGTGAAGATCTACACGAAGACGGGCGACGGCGGAGAGACCGGCCTGTTCGGGGGGCCGCGCGTCAGGAAGAGCGATCACCGGGTCGAGGCCTACGGCGACGTGGACGAGCTGAACGCCGCGATCGGCGCGGCCCGCGCCATCGTCGAGGATCCGGAGCTCGACGCCGAGCTCGGGCGCGTCCAGGCGGAGCTGTTCTGCGTCGGCGCCGAGCTCGCGACCCCGCGGGACGCCAAGGCCCGCTCGGCGCTCCCCGGCGTCGACCCCGGGTGGATCGCGCGGCTCGAGCGCGCGATGGACGCGTGGGAGCCCGAGCTGCCGGCGCTCAGGCACTTCGTGATCCCGGGCGGGACCCGGACGGCGGCCTCCCTCCACCTCGCGCGGACGATCTGCCGTCGCGCCGAGCGGCGGGTGGTGGCCCTCGCCGCCGAGACGGAGCTCGACCCGGCGTCGCTCGCGTACCTCAACCGGCTCTCGGACTTCCTCTTCGTCGCGGCGCGGCTCGCGAACCGGCGCGCGCGCCACGACGAGCCGCTCTGGGACCCGACCCCGAGGAGCGGCGGCTGATGCCCGCGCGCGTCGCGCTCGTCACCGGGGCCGGCGTCCGCGTCGGCCACGCGATCGCGCGCGATCTCGCGCGGCACGGCTGGCGCGTGGCGGCTCACTACCGGACGCACCGCCCCCGCGGCTTCGCCGCCGCGCTCGAGGCGGACCTCGCCCTCCCCGACGGCCCCGCGCAGCTCGCCGCCGCGTTCCGGGCGAGGTTCTCCCGCCTCGACCTGCTCGTGAACGGCGCCGCGGCGTTCGACGCGCTCGCGGTGGAGGAGACCGACGCGGCCGCGTTCGACGCCCAGATGAACCTGAACGCGCGCGCGCCGCTCCTGCTCGTGAAGGCCCTCCTCCCGCTCCTGCGGCGCTCGCGCGGATCGGTCGTGAACATCGCGGACGTCGGCGGCGGCCTCGTCCCGTGGCGCGGCTACGCGGCGTACGCGGCCTCGAAGGCGGCGCTCGTCCGCCTGACCGAGTGCCTGGCGCTCGACCTCGCGCCGGAGGTCCGCGTGAACGCCGTCGCCCCGGGGACCGTCCTGTGGCCGGAGTCGTACCCTGCGACGCTCCGCCGCAGGCTCGCCGCGCGGATCCCGCTCGGCCGCGCGGGAGACCCGGGGGACGTGGCGAGCGCGGTCCGGTACCTCGCCGGCGCGACGTTCGTGACCGGCACCGTCCTCCCGATCGACGGCGGCCGCCATCTGTCCGGAAGGTCATAGGAATTGTTGACGCGCCCCAGGCGTGTGGCCCGCGACGGCTGCATTGAAGCGTGGCACCCCCCCTGTTATGCTCCTTGCGTTCAGTCAATCGCGGGGAGGCCCCCGCCCACGGAGCGCAACGACACATGGACGCGATGACCCAGCAGCAGCCGACGAGCCCGACCCCCGCCGATCTCGGCATGGACTCCGCGCCGGTTCTCCTCACGCCGAAGGCGGTGGAGATGGTGAAGGACGCGATGCAGCGCGAGGGGCTCGGCGGCTACGGCATCCGCGTCGGCGTGATGGGCGGCGGCTGCGCCGGGTTCCAGTACTCGATGGACTTCGAGAAGGACGCCAAGGACGGCGACGTCACCTTCGAGCAGGACGGCGTGAAGCTCTACGTCGATCCGATGAGCTCGATGTACCTGCAGGGCGTGACCGTCGACTACGTCGTCGGGCTGCAGGGCGCCGGGTTCAAGTTCAGCAACCCGAACGCCCGCACCACCTGCGGCTGCGGCTCGTCCTTCTCGTACTGATCGCGCGCGGCCCGACGCACCGATGCTCGTCGTCCGGCGCGTCGTGGTCGGCCGGTTCGCGGAGAACGCGTACCTCGCCGCGTGCGATCGTACCCGCGAGGCGGTGATCGTCGATCCGGGAGGCGAGGCCGCCCGGGTGCTCGCGCTCCGCGAGCCGGACGGGTTCTCGGTCCGGCGGATCTTCTGCACGCACGGCCACCCCGACCACCTCGCCGCCGCCGCGGAGGTGAGGGCCGCCACCGGTGCGCCGGTGACGCTCCACCGCGGCGACGACTTCTGGCTCGCGGCGTTCCAGGACACCGCGGAGATGCTCGGGCTCGACGCCGCGGCGCCGCCGCCGATCGATCGGCGCCACGAGGACGGCGAGACCTTCCAGGTCGGCGATCAGCCCGCCCGCGTCATCCACACGCCGGGCCACAGCGCCGGCGGCTGCTGTCTCTTCTTCCCCGACGCGAAGGTGCTCTTCACCGGGGACACGCTCATGTCCGGCACCGTGGGCCGGACCGACTGGCCCGGCGGCGATCTCGACGCGCTCCTCGCGTCGATCCGCGAGCGCATCTTCCCGCTCGGCGACGACGTGCGGTTCCACCCGGGGCACGGCGGGAGCGGGCTGCTCGGGGACGAGCGGCGCCTGAACCCGTTCGCGGGCGAGCCCGCGCGGCGGGGTCGGTTCCCGTAGCCCGAGCGGGCGCCTCAGCCCATCGACACGACGCCGACGATGTTCTGGCCGGCGTCCACGTGCAGCACCTCGCCGGTCACGTTCCTCGCGAGGTCGGAGCACAGGTAGAGCGCCGCGCGCGCGACGTCGTCCTGCTCGATGTTGCGGCGCAGCGGCGTCCGCTCGGCGTTCTCCGAGAGCATGTTGCGCATGCCCTTGATGCCGGCGGCGGCGAGCGTCTTGAGGGGCCCGGCGCTGATGCAGTTCACCCGGATCCCGTCCGCGCCGAGGTCGTCGGCGAGGTAGCGGGTCGAGCACTCGAGCGCGGCCTTCGCGACGCCCATCACGTTGTAGTTCCGGACCACCTTCTCGGCGCCGTAGTAGCTCAGCGACACGACGCTCGAGCCGGCGGGCATGAGCGGCTTGAACGCGCGGGCGAGCCCGACGAGGGAGTAGGCGGAGACGTCGAGCGCGATCCGCCAGACCTCGCGGGTCGTGACGTCGCAGAAGCGGCCGTCGAGCGCCTCGCGCGGCGCGTAGCCGATCGAGTGGATGAGCACGTCCACGCGATCCCAGACCTTGCGCACGGCCGCGACGGTGAGGTCGATGTCCTCGTCCTTCGCGACGTCGCAGTCGATGATCGCCTTCGCGCCGAGGCTCTCGGCCAGCGGCCGGACCCGCCGCTCCATCCCCTCGCCCGGGTAGGTGAAGACGAGCTCGGCCCCCTCGGCGTGGAAGGCCTGCGCGATGGCCCAGGCGATCGAGCGGTCGTTCGCGACCCCGGTGATGACGGCGCGCTTGCCGCGCAGGAGCCCGCCGAGCGAGGGGCGCGCGTCGCCCGTCTCCGTCCTCGCCCGCGCGCTCTCGACGTCCTTCGAATCCTCTCGACTCATCTCGCTGCTCCTCGAGCGCGGACCGCCTCGAGCGCCTGGCCGAGCTCGCTCCGCGCGTGCATGTCGTTCGTCCGGATCGCCGCGGCGATCCCGTCCTCGTAAGCGCGCACCGCCTCGGCGTCACGGCCGAGCGCCTCGAGCGTCTGCCCGAGCATCAGGTACGCCGGCACGTAGTCCGGCTTCCTGCCGCGGAGCGCCTCGAACTCCGCCGCGGCGTCTGCGCCCCGCCCCGCTCCTCGGAGCGCCATCGCGAGCGAGTAGCGCGCGAACGCGTCGTCCGGGTTCTTGGCCACGAACGCGCGGAAAGCCTCGATCCGCTGTTCCGGTGTCACGGGGGGGAAGGTTCTACCCGAATCGGGCGGGGGGTGCCAGCCCACGCCCCTTCCCGATGCCGCCGCGCGTTAACATCGGGGAGTGACCCTCGGTCCCACCGTCCAGGACTGTACCGGCGCGCTCATCGCGGGGGGACGCGCCACGCGCATGGGCGGCGCGCCGAAGGGGCTCCTCCGCGTCGGCGGAGAGCCGATCGCGGCCCGCTCCATCGCGCTCTTCCAGCGGCTCTTCGGGCGCGCGATCGTCGTCGCGAACGATCCGGCGCCGTACGCCGGGCTCGGGGCGTCGATCGTCCCGGATCTCCTCGCGGGCCGCGGGGCGCCCGGCGGGCTCCACGCGGCCCTCTCCGCCGCGACGACGCCGTGGGTGTTCGCCGCCGCGTGCGACATGCCGTTCCTCGATCCGTCCGCGATCGCGTTCCTCGCGGCGAGGCGCGAGGGGGCGGACGCGGTGCTCGTGCGCGCCGCCGGACGGCTCGAGCCGCTCCACGCGTTCTGGTCGGCGGCGTGCCTCCCCACCCTCGAGGCGCTGCTCGCCGAGGGCGAGCCGTCGCTGCGGGACCTCTCGCGCGCGGTGCGCGCGCGGATCGTGGAGGAGCCGGAGTGGCGGACGGTGGACCCGGCGCTCCGCTCCCTCGAGAACGCGAACACGCCCGCGGACGCGGCCCGGCTCGGCCTCGATCCCGGCGCCTGACCCGGGCTCACCCGGAGGGTGTGTGCCTCGACCCGCGCCGCCGCGACGGGGTCCCCGGGACGAGGCCGGCGGATCAGGAGGCGAGCACCCGGCCGAGCGCGAGGCCCGCGAGACCGGCGACGAGACAGCCCGCGACCGTGAGCGCGACGTTCGCGACGGCGAGCGGCACGCTCCCCTGGTCGAGGAGCGCGAGCGTCTCGGTGTTGAACGACGAGTACGTCGTGTATCCCCCGAGCACGCCCGCGCCGAGGAACAGGCGCAGCTCGGGCGAGACGCGGCTCCCGGGCAGCGCGAAGACGAACGCGAGCACGAACGATCCGGTCGCGTTCACGATGAGCGTACCGCGAGGGAAGTCCGCGCCGAGGGCGCGCGCCGCCCAGGTGGAGACGAGGTAGCGAGCGCCCGAGCCGAGCGCACCGCCTGCGCAGACGAGGAGGAGCCGCAGCACGTCCCCGTGTACCGCGCCCGGCGGGGGTCGGCAATCTTCGCGACCCGCGCGGAAACGCCTCTCGAGCGGCGTCGGGCGCGACGCCGCCTCGACGCTCACGCCCTGAGCAGCTTGAAGGCGTGCGTCCAGGTGTTCCGGCGGAACCCCGGGATGCACCAGAGCATGCAGAGCGGCTCGATGGCGCGGGCGGCCTCCGCGGCGCCCAGGTCCTCGGTCTCCCAGCCGAACGCGTCGAGCACGCCTTCCACCCGCCGCTTCGCGTCCTCGTCGTTCCCGCAGATGAACATCGTGGGCTTCCCGCCGGGGAGCCCGGGGTTCACCATGAGCGCGTTTCCGACGCACGAGAACGCCTTCACGAGCTTCGCCTTCGGGGCGTCCGCCTGGAGCGCCTCGAGCAGCGACTCGTTCGGGCCGGTGAAGAAGCGGAGGACGCCGTTCACCGGAGGCGCGTCGGCGATCGGGTTCGTCGTGTCGATGACGACCTTGCCCTCGATCGCCGCTCCGCAGGCGCCGAGCGCATCGCGAGCTGCGGTGCCCTTCACGGCGAGGACCACGAGCTCGCCGAACCGCGCGGTCTCCGCGAACGTGCCGGTCCGCGCCGCCGGCCCCGCGCCCGCCTTCCAGGTGGCGAGCTTGGCGGGGTCGCGCAATCCCCGCATCACCTCGTGACCGTGCTTCAGGAAGCCGTCGGCGAGGACCTGCCCGACGACGCCGGAACCGAGCACCCCGATCTTCATCGCGACCTCCAGGCGTGCCGGGCTGGTTAGCGGCGGCTCCCGGTCGAGGCCAGGCCCGGAGGGGGGTCGGAGCGCGCCGCCCCGCGCCACCCTCGGCGCCGCCTTCGAGCGCGTACAGCCGGACGCCGCTGCGGGCCGAGGCCCACAGCCCTGCTCCGATCTGCACGAACCACCGGTCGAGCCGCGCGCGGTACCAGCTCGCCGGACGGACCTGGATCGAGAGGTCCGTCGCCCCGGCGTCGAGGACCGCGAGGTCCTCCGTCGTGATCGCCTCGAGATACAGGAGGCCCCGGCACATCGCGCCGAGGTTCTCGACGGCGCGCTCCGCCGCGGCGTCGTCGAGGTACTGCAGCACGCTCTGGCAGACCACGAGATCGTAGCGGCGTGGCGAGCGCCAGCTCGAGATGTCCCGCCGCTCGTGGCCGTAGGCGGCGCAAGCGTGCTGGGAGACGTCGATCGTGCGGTACGGAACGGCGGGCCGGTTGCGCCGGAACCAGCGCTTCCACAGCCCCGTGCCCGCGCCGACGTCGAGGACGGACCGGAGCTCGACCCCGAGCCATCCGGCCATGCCGCAGACCGCGCGCGCGAGGTGCGCGATCTCTCGCGGCCCGTGCACCCGGGTCTCGCCGGCGTAGAAGCGCCGGTAATACGCTGCGTCGAACCGCGTTCGGCTCACTCCTCCACCTCGCACGCGCCGGTCCGCGCGCCCGCGGCATCGTAGGGAGGTCGGGGGCCCGGCGCCAGGGCGTCGCAGCGGGCGCGCGCATCTCCGAGCCACCCACCGACCTTCCGCCGGCTTCCTCGCTTGGGGTTGTGCGCACCCGGCGCCGTGCACATAGAGGTATACGACCTGGAGTCCGTGACGGCCCGACCGTGACGGTCCGTCGAGAGGCCCCCGTGCACCACCCGATCGCATCCTGGTTCGCCGAGCTGCGGCGCGGAGGAGGGGGCGCCAGACCGGGCGCCGACCTCCACCCGGGCCGCTCGCACGAGCGCGGGGTGCTGGCGCTCTCGATCTCCGTCGCCGGGCTCCTGCTCTTCACCTGGCCGTTCATCGCGACGCCCCCGCTCGAGATCGCGTCCGCCTTCGTGCACCTCCTCGGCGCGTGGGTCGCCCTGCTCGCGGCGCTCTTCGCGCTCTCGCGCTTCCTCGAGCGCGCGGACCCGGGACGAGGGCGCGGCGATGCGTGAGCTCCTCGTCCCGGTCGTCGTGGTGACGACCTACGTCGGGCTGCTCGTCGCGGTCGCGGTGTGGGCCGAGCGTCGCGAGGCGCGCTCCCGGCCCGTCGCGGCGAACCGGTTCGTGTACTCGCTCTCGATCGGCGTCTACGCCACCACCTGGACGTTCTACGGCAGCGTCGGCTTCGCGGCGCGCAACGGTCTCCTGTTCCTGTCGATCTACCTGGGCCCGACCCTGTGCGCGGTGGGGTGGTGGTGGATCGTCCGGAAGCTCGTGCGGATCAAGAACGCGCACCGGGTCACGAGCCTCCCGGACGTGCTGGCGCTCCGGTACGAGAAGTCGCAGGCGGTCGCGCTCCTCGCCACGGGCATGCTCGTCCTCGGGCTCATCCCGTACATCGCGCTCCAGCTCAAGACGATGTTCATGACCCTGGGGATGGTCGCGGGCGGCGGGCCGACGTTCGCGTACCCCGCCTCGGGACGGCGCCTCGGGATCCCGCTCGTCGCGTTCATGCTCCTCTTCACCATCGCGTTCGGGCTGAGGCGGGCCCGCCCCGCGGAGCGTCACCCCGGGATGGTCGTGGCGCTCGCGGTCGAGTCGGTCGTCAAGATCGTCGCCTTCATGGCGGCGGGCGCGTTCGTCGTGTGGGGGCTCTTCGACGGACCGGCCGACGTGTTCCGGGCCGCCTCGGTCCCGTCGGTCGGCGCGCCGGGCCTGCTCGGCCCCCACGGCGTCGGGACCTGGCTCGCCCACCTCTTCCTGAGCGGCGTCGCCGTGCTGCTCCTCCCCCGGCAGTTCCACGTCGCGGTCATCGAGAACGCGGACGAGCACCACATCCGCACCGCCATGTGGCTCTTCCCCGCGTACCTGCTCCTCATCAACCTCTTCGTCCTGCCGCTCGCGCTCGGCGCGCTCGCGCTCGGCGGCTCGGCCCACAGCGCGGACACCTTCGTGCTCGCGCTGCCGCTCCAGGCGGCGAGCACCCCGCTCGCGTGGCTCGTGTTCCTCGGCGGCTTCTCCGCGGGGACGGGCATGGTGATCGTCGAGACGACCGCGCTCGCCACGATGATCTCGAACCACGCCGTCATGCCGGCGGCGGCGGCGTTCACGCCCCTCGGACGCGTGCGACGCCACGTCCTCCCGACGCGCTGGATCGCGGCGGCCCTCGTCCTGCTCGCGTCCTTCGCGTACGAGCGCAACTTCGGCACCGGAGACGACCTGGTCTCCATCGGCCTCATCTCGTTCACGGCCGTGCTCCAGCTCGCGCCGGCGCTCGCGGGGCTCTGGTGGGCGCGCGCGAGCCGGACGGGCGCGCTCGCGGGGCTCGCGGCGGGGTTCGCGATGTGGGCCTACACGCTGGTCGTGCCGGTCCTCGCGAACTCGCGGTGGCTCCCGGTGTCCCTGCTGACGGCCGGACCGTTCGGGATCGCCTGGCTCAGCCCCGAGGCGCTGTTCCACGTGCAGGCGGATCACATCACGCACGCGGTGATCTGGACGCTCATCGCGAACGTGACCGGGCTCGTCGCCGGGTCGCTCCTCTCCCCGCCGCGGGCGCAGGAGGTCGCGCGCGCGGAGCGGCTGATGGACGTCCTGGAGCTCCCCCCCGCCCCTCAGCCCGACGAGACCGCCCCCGCGCTCGCCGAGGGCGACGAGAAGCGCGAGCGGACGATCGCGCTCCTGAGCGCGTACCACTCGAAGGACGAGGCCGCCGCGCTCGCGGACGCGTGCCTCGCGAGCGCCGGCGTGAAGCGAGGGAAGAGGCTCACCGCCCTGCAGCTCGCGGATCTCCAGGACCGCGTCGAGGCGACGCTCGCGGCCGAGATCGGCACCGCGGCCGCGCACGCCGCGGTCCGGCGCGCGGCGCTCGTCACGCCGGAGGAGGTGCGCGCCATCTCGACCGCGTACGGCGACATCCTGGCGAGCCTCCGCGTCTCGCCGAAGGAGCTCCGGCGGATGATCGACTACCACCGCGAGCGCGAGCGGCTGCTGTCCCGCGACGCCGCGAACCAGCACTTCCTCGCGGGCGTGAGCAGCCTCCTCGCGGGCTCGCTCGACGTCGAGGCCACGGCCCGGACGGCCGTCCGGCTCCCGCTCGCCCACCTGGCGGACGCGGCCATCCTGGCGCTGCGGGGGGAGCGCGGCCCGCGGGTGTGGTTCGGGCACCTCGATCCCGAGCTCGAGCGGATCGGCCGGAGCGTGCTGGAGACCGTCGCGTTCAAGCAGCCCGCCTCCGTCTCGCGCGCGCTCGAGACCGGCCGGCCCGTCACGAGCCGGCCCCCGGCGCACGGCTGGCCGGACGAGCTCCGCACCGCGCTGCCCTCGATCGTCGAGATCACCCTGCCGCTCGTCGCCGTCGGCGAGCCGCTCGGCACGCTCTCGCTCTTCGGCGGGACCGAGACGCGGCTCGCCTCGCCCGAGGACCTCGCGCTCGCCGAGGAGATGGCGCGGCGCCTCACCATCGCGGTGGAGAACGCGCGGCTCTACTCGGAGTCCGAGCAGGCGGTGCGCGCGCGCGACGAGTTCCTGGCGATCGCGTCGCACGAGCTGAAGACCCCGCTCACCCCGCTGCGCCTGCGGATCCAGGCGCTCGAGCGGCTCGTCGCGCGGGATCAGCTCGCGACCCTCCCGCGCGAGAAGCTCGCGCACCTGATGGGCGGGGCCGAGGGGCAGATCCAGCGGATCACGGGGCTCGTGGACGACCTGCTCGACCTGACCCGCATCCGGTCGAAGCGCTTCCGCCTCGACGCGGCCCCGATGGACCTGTCGGCCACCGTCCGGTCCATCGTCGAGCAGCACGGTGCCGAGGTCCGGCAGGCGGGGTGCTCGTTGACGGTCCACGCGCCCGCGCCGGTGCTCGGGACCTGGGATCGGATCCGGGTCGAGCAGGTCGTCACCAACCTGCTGACGAACGCGGCGAAGTACGCGCCCGGCTCGCGGGTGGACGTCCGCGTGGAGGCGGACTCCGCGCGCGCTCGGCTCGAGGTCCGGGACGAGGGCCCGGGGATCCCGGCCTCGGACCAGGAGCGCCTGTTCAACGCGTTCGAGCGAGGGCGCTACCACGCGCGCGACCGGGCTCGGGCTCGGGCTCTTCATCGTGCGGCAGATCGTCGAGGCGCACGGCGGCGCGGTCACGCTCGTGAGCGCGCCCGGCCAGGGGACCTGCTTCGTCGTCGAGCTCCCCCTCACTCCCCCCGCGAGGGCGTGAGCGAGGGCCGCCGCCGGACCCGCGACCGCGCACCCGACCTTCACGGCGGCGGCGAGACGACCCGGATGCTCCCGTTCGCCGCGTCCGCCACGAACACGCGGCCGTCGGGCGCGGCGGCGAGCCCGAGCGGGAACCCGAGCGTCGCGCCGCTGCCGTCCCCGTCCCGGCTCCCCGGCGCCCCCGTGCCCGCGTAGGTCCAGACGGCCGTGTCCGCGGCGCTCGACCCGGGCCTGAGGGCGCGGATCCGGAAGTTCGAGCCGTCCGCGACCAGGAGCAGCCCCCCGGCCCAGACCGCGCCCCCCTGCGGCGACATCCGGGCGACGCTCCCCGCGCCGTCGACGGCGCCGGAGCCCGCCCCCGCGATCGTCGTGACGGTGCGCGCCGGATCGGTCCCGATCCGCTTCACCGTGCCGGACTGGCTCGCGACCACGAAGACCCGCCCGTCGGGCGCAACGGCGATCGCGGTCGGACGGGCGAAGCCCGCCGTCGCCGCGGGCCCGTCGCGCTCGACGGGGCTCCCGCCGGCGAGCGTGGAGACGTTCCCGCGCGAGTCGACGGCGCGGACGGCGTGGTTCCCGGAGTCGGCGACGAGCACCGCGCCCGAGACCGGATCGCGGGCGAGCCCCATCGGGTACCGGAAGCGCGCCGCGCCGCCGGGCGCGTCGACGTAGCCGTCGGCCGCGATGCGACCCGCGAACGTCGTGACGGTCCGGGCCGCGTCCGGGGCGATCCGGCGGATGCAGTGGTTGACCGTGTCCGCGACGAGGACGCTCCCGTCCGGCATCGCGAGCACCGCGCTCGGGTGGTTGAAGCGCGCCCTCGCCCCCGGAACGCCGTCGTAGGCCGGGCTCGTCGAGAGGTGGCCGTCCCCGGCGAGCACCTCCACCCGCCCTCCCGCGCTCACCCGCATGACGCGCTGCGCGCGGGGCGTCGCGACGGCGAGCGAGCCGTCGGGGAGCACCGTGACGCCGGACGGCGCCTCCAGGCTCGCGACCGCGGTGGACACGTCCCTCGCCGCCGGCCCCTGCGGCGGCGTGAAGCTCCTCCGGTCCCCGAGCGGCCCTTCGCCCACGCCGCCGCGGGACGGCGACCCCGACCGCCCGCCGGATGACGTTCGCGGTCATCCGCTCCATCCGCGGATCGTAGGCGTCCGAGTCGCGGTCGACGCCGAGCGGCCACTCGATCGTCCCCGCCGCGAACACGAGCGCGCCGCTCGCGGCGGTGTAGTGGACGGTGGTGCCGGCGCCCGGCGTCCCGTAGGCGTCCACGAGCGGCAGCCTCGCGACGACGTGGGTGTCGGGCGGCTGGTGCCCGTTCTCCGCCACGGCGTCGTACTCCGCGGCGGTCACGAGCGGGAGCGCGTCGCCCGCGCCGAGCCCGGTCCCCTCGAAGAGCCAGCTGTCCGCGTCCGCGACCACGAGCGGGAACCGCTGGACGAGCCAGGACTCGTACATCGCGCCGACGAGCGCGTTCTCGGGGCGGCCGATGTGCGGATCGCGGAAGCGCCCGGTGCGCCCGGGGCCGGAGACCGGGTCCGATCCCGGATCCCAGGTGGTCGACTTCCAGCACGCGATCACGCGCGGGGCGCCGCCGGCGCCGGGCGCCTCGTAGCGGACCTTCCAGTAGACCGCGTTCGCGCCGAAGAACAGGAGCGGCGTCCCGGCGTCGCGGGCCGCCTCGACCGCGTCGCGCGCCTCCCCGGTCCAGTACTCGTCGTGCCCGACCGACACGAACGCGCCCGCGCGAGAGAGCCGGGCCGCGCCCGTCGAGACGTCGACGTTCGTCGTGTACGACACGTCGTAGCCGGCGCGCTCGAGGAACCGCGCGAAGGGGAGCTCGTAGCGGCCCATGAGCCCGAGCCCGCGCTGCGTCCCGTACGGCCGATCGAACGAGACGCGCGCTCCGAGCCCCCCCGGCAGCTTCCCGGACGCGTCCGCGTAGAGCGACTCGCCGCCCCACGCGTTGTACGCCTGCCACGTGTTCACGGCCGCCTCGACGACGAGGTCGGCTCTCCGATCGTCGACGACGACGAGCGGCGCGAACACCGCCCAGCCGTCGTCGCGCACGAGCTTCACGCCGAAGTAGCCGGAGACGAGGTCCCGCGGGAGCGAGATGCGAAACGCGGTGGACCAGGCGCAGCGCACCATCCCGGTTCCGGCCTCGACCGGGCACGCCGGCTGCGGCCCGACGGAGCCCGGACCGCCCTGCGCCACGCGACGCGCGCCGGCGCCCCCGTACCAGCCGAACCGGTACAGGATCCAGCTCACCTGGTGGCCGCCGTCGGACGAGGCCTTCACCTCGACCGTGTCTCCGGCGCGCGCGGACACGCGATCCAGGTACGCCTGCAGCGGCCCGCTCGAATCCGCCCCCATGCCCCAGGTCGGCTCGCCCGGGAGCGCGTTCTCGGCGGCGATCGGGCTCGGGCCGCCCCCGTGCGACGGGCTCCCGCACGCGCCGGCGCCGGCGGCGAGCAGCAGGGCGACGGCCGCGCGAGCAGCGACGCGCACGCCGCCTCGCCTCACGGGCCGACGGGTTGCCAGGCCCGGACCCAGTCGACCTGCATGCGCGTCTGGCTCGCCTGCCGCGTCCCGAACCCGCCCGGCGGGATGGAGCCGGCCCACGTGCCGTCCTCGACCTCGCACGTGACGTAGATCGCCTCTCCGCGACGGGAGACCGCCTCGTCGATCGTCCACAGCTCCATCCCGTCGACGTAGAACGTGTAGCCCTTCTCGGTCCACAGGACGCCGTAGGTGTGCCACGCGCCCTGCACCGGCGCGCCGTCCGGCAGCGGGACGACGCGCTGCCGGTTCTGCCGCTCCGGGCCGTACCCGTCCCAGTTGAGGTTCAGCGCGACCATGTCCTTCAGCGCGGTCCAGCCGCCCTGATCGACGACCCGGTGCTCGACGACGTCGATCTCGACCCCCGCGCGCGCCGGATCTCCGATCGGCTTCCCGTTCGTCGCCGCGTTGAGCCAGAAGGCGCACCAGCTGCCAGCGGTGCCGGCGAACTTGATGCGGGCCTCGACGTACCCCATGGACGCCTGGTAGCGCCCCTCGGTGGTGAGGAAGCCGGTGCGGTGCTGTCCACCTTGCGTGTACGTCGTGATCGTGAGGACGCCGTCCCGCACCTCGGCCGCGTCGGCGGTCATCACGCCGTCCCGGCGCGTGCCGGTCAGCGCGGCCCACTTGCCCGGATCGAGGGCGCTCCCGCCGAACTCGTCCGCCCACGCGAGGCGGTAGCCGGGCGGCGGCACCACCTGCCGGCTCGTCTCCGGCGGGGCGTTCTCGGGCGGCTGGAGGCCGCAGGCGAGCGACGCGGCGAGGCAGGCCGGGAGGATCCGGCGAGCGAGGCGGCGGCGCGGTGCGCGTTCGAAAGTCATGGACTCCTCCTCGACCCCGTTCAGCCCTAGAACCCCCAGTTCACCCCCACCGCCAGGATGCCGTTCCGCGCTCGCTCGTCCGGCCCCCAGTCGTAGTACGTGACGAACACGGATCCCGGCTGCCAGTCGCGGCGGCCGAAGCCGTACACCATGCGCCAGCGCGGGGTGCCCGCGGGGCCGGGCAGCACGCCCGGGACCGTCCACCCGAGTCCCCCCATCACGAACCAGGAACCGGCGACCGTGAACGTCAGGCGCGCGCCGAGGTAAGGGCCGCCGCCGAACGGGACCGTCACGGACGGGAAGAGGGCCCCGCAGAACCAGCCCGAGCAGAGACGCGGGACCTTGTAGCCCACGTTGAGCTCGGCCTCGCGCGATCCGATGCCGTCCTCGGGGCGGACCGGTCCCCAGTCGTGCACGGTGACGGACAGCGTCCGGTCGTGCCAGTCGTCGTAGCCGAAGCCCCAGAGGAACCGGGCGCGGCCACCGGTCGAGACCGGGGTCCAGTCGCCGCCCAGCCGCAGGAACCAGCCCGGACGCGGGGACACGGTCGCGAGCCCCCCGTACCCGGGCCCGTCGGTGCCGCGGTAGTCGGCCACCAGCTCCCCCGTCGCGATCGCCCGCCGTCCCCCGCGCGGGCGCGGCGGCTCGAGCGCGAGGGAGCTCCGCGCGGGCGGGGGGGCGCGGGCGCGAGCGTGGCCAGGCTGGCGTCGCGGATCGGCGCGAGGCAGGTCCGGCCCTCGGGCCCGAGGCGCGCCAGCTGCGCGCGCCACTTCACCGCCCCGGGCCTGCGGAGGGCGGCCTGGTGGAGCGGCCCGAGCCGCGCGAAGAGCGCGGCCTCGAGCACGACCCCGTTCGTGTTCGCGCTGAGCGCGCGGTTGACGCCGCCGCCGTCCTCGTAGACGCCCGCGTACCACCCGCGCTCGGGATCGAACGCCCCGGACACCGTCTGCCGGAGGACCTTCGCGTACGGATCGCCCGGGTACAGCGCCGCGAGGGCGAGCGCGGCCTTGGTGGAGACGCCGCGCAGCCCCGCGACGTCGGCGCCGTCCGGCGTGACCGTGCGCCAGGCGGTCCCGTCCGCCCAGATCGAGTCGTAGACGAACCACGGCGCGCGGTCGACGTGGTCCTCGCTGAGCGCCGTCACGATCCCGGTGCTCTCCCAGCGTCGCTTCTGGACCTCGAAGACCCGCTGCGCGAGCGGGACGGCCTCCCGGTCGAGCCCGAACTCGAGCGCGTCGAGGACCCAGGGCTCGGTGACGACCGCGTCGAGCGCGCCGTACCGTTCCCTGCTGCGCCGGTCGCGCGGCACCCCGACCCCCAGGATCGACACCTCCGCGGCGAAGCGGTCGTAGCGGCGCGCGGCGGAGACGTCGTGCCCGAGGAGCGCGAACGCCTTCGCGGCGTACTGCTCGTACCCGAGCCGCCCCTCCTGCGCGTCGGCGGGCGCGCCCGAGCCGATCGCGTGCGCGCCGTGGAGCTCGCCGCCGCGCACGACACGGCAGGTGTCCCACCGCGCGAGGACCCGCTCGACCGAGGGCCGGTGCTCCGGGTAGAGCTCGCCGAGGAGCACCAGCGCCGAGAGGAGCCGGCCGAGGTCGATGGCCGAGAACCCGATCCCGCTCGCCGCGGGCTGGTTCCGGTAGTCGGTCATGCGCGCGGTCGCCGTGTCGTAGGCCTTGTTCGGCAGCGCGCCGGCGTAGAGCGGCTGGCGCGCGAGCGTCCCGAGCAGCGCCTCGACGCGCCCCTCGAGCTCCCGCGCCGACACGATCCCGAGCTCCCGCGCCGAGATCGCGGCGAGCAGCGAGGAGCCGAGGTCCCAGGTGGTGGCGCTCGGGTACCCGTCCACGGACGAGACGAGCCCGGTCTGCGCGTCCGTGTTCCGCTCGAAGTACCGCCACGCGACGCGCGCCGCGGTGAGCTCGTCCGGGGGCGGGGCGGCGACGACGGCGGCGGCGAGGAGCAGCCCGATCATCGCCGCGCCTCCACCGGCACCCGCGGCTCGGGGCTCGCCGCGCGCGCCGGGCCCCGCACGCGGTACGCGAGCGCCTCGAGCACCACCGCGTTCGTGTTGAGCGAGAGCACCCGGTTCACCTCGCCGGTCGCGTCGTAGCGGCCCGCGTAGAGCCCCTCCCCCGGCACGACCAGCTCGGCCGCCGCGGCGAGGAGGCGATCCGGGTAGCTCCCGTCGAAGAGCACGCTCCAGGCGACCGCGGCCTTCGTCGAGAAGGTGAGCGCCGCGGGCGCGGGCGTCCCGTCCGCCGCGTGGGCCGTCCAGGCGGTCTCCCCGTCGATCACGGCCGAGTACGAGAACCACGGCGGGCGATCGAGGTGGTCCTCGGAGACGGCGGTGAGGCGGCCCGTCGCGGCGAAGCGGCGCTCCTGCGCGCGGAGGAGCGCGCGCGCCGCCGGGAGCGTCACCGCGTCGAACCCGTGCTCGAGCGCGTCGAGGATCCAGGGCTCGGAGAGGATCGGCGCGCGCGTCCCCCCGTGATCCGCCGGGAGCCGATCGTCCCGGGCGACCGGCTCGCCGTAGACGTCGGCGTAGGTCGAGTGCGCCGCGTACTCCAGGAGCGGCGCGACAGGGAGGCCCCACGCGAGGAGGTCCTTCGCCGCGAGCTGCTCGTACCCGAGCCGCCCCTCCTGGTGGTACTCGAGCGAGCCGTCGGCGCGGCGGGTCGCGCCGCGCAGCGAGGCGCCGTCGGTCAGCGCCGCGAGCCGCCAGCGGGAGACCGCGGCGCGCGCCGGGCGCGCGAGCTCCGGGTGGCGCCAGGCGATGAGCGACAGCGGCGCGAGCACCCGCGCGACGTCCAGCGCGGACCACCCGACCCCGTCCGGAGCGGGGCGGCCGTCGTAGGTCACCATCGCGAGCGCGCGCGTGTCGTAAGCCTTGTTCGGGAGCCCCCCGCACAGCGGGAGGCGACCGAGGCTCGCGATCGCGCGGCCGAGGCGCTGCCTGGCGCCGGACTCCGTCACGAGGCCGAGCTCCTCGGCCGCGAGCACCGCCATGAGCTGGGAGCCGACGTCCCACATCGTCGTGGTGGGGTTGCCCGCCACCGACGGCGCGAGCCCGGTGGCGGGGTCGGTGTTCCGCTCGAGGTAGCTCCAGGCGGCGCGCGCCATCTCCCGCTCGCGCGCGCCGAGCGACGACGCGCGCTCGCGCACGGGCGGATCCCGGAGCGCGGCCGCGAGCGACGCCCGCGCCGCCGGGAGCGGGCCTCGTCATCCGCTCGACCGCGCGGACCGTGACGAACGCCGCCGCGAGCCCGACGAGGAACGCCAGGTGACCGCGCGCCGCGAGGAGTCCGCGCAGGAAGCTCACGGGGGGGCCTCCTGCGTGCGCCCGGGGAAGACCGCCGCGATCACCATGGGGGCGAGGCAGGTCGCGTTGTGGAGCGTCCAGAAGAGGTTCGCGACGAACGCCCCCGCGAGCGCCGGCGCGGTGGCGACGCGCAGCGCCCCGAGGGCCACCCCGAGCACCATGGCGGCGAGGAGCGCGAGATGGGGCGCCACCAGCCGGAGCGGGGCGCGCACGGCGCCCGACTTCGGGGTCACCCGGAACCGGAGCGGACGCCCCGCGACGACGTGGATCAGGGCGCGGAGGTTCAGCCAGAACGAGGCGAGGTGGTACTGCTCGCTCCGCCAGGTCGAGACTCCCCACGTCCCGGCGACGAGGGCGAGCCGGCTCGCCACGAGGAACGGGAGGACGTGCGCCCAGAAGGGCCGGCCCATGTCGCGGACCGGGGCGACGCCGGTGAAGAAGAAGACGAGCGGCGACAGGATGAGCGGGATGGTCCAGAGCGGCGCGAGGTACCCGTACATCGTCGCGAGGTACATGACGCGCTGCCAGCCGGAGAGGCCGCGGACCCGCAACGGGTTCGAGCGGAGCGCGATGTCCAGGGTCCCGCTCGCGTACTTGAACCGCTGCACGGTCCAGGCGGAGACGTCCTGGGGCGAGAGCATCCGGGTGAGGACGCGCGGGTGGTAGACCGAGCGCCAGCGGCGGCGCTCGTCGGCGTGGAGGTGCAGGCTCGTGTAGAGGTCCTCGGAGACGTGGAACTCGAACGGCTTCAGGTCGAGGCGGCGCGCCTTCTCGGCGGCGACGGCCGCGCCGAAGGCGGCGCGCAGCGCGGGGTCGGCGACGCGCGCCGCGGCGGCGCGGGCGCTCGCGCGGACCTCGCCCCCGAGCCGGCGCAGCGCGGTCTCGAGCACCGCCTCGCGCCGGTGGACGCTCCCGGCGCCGCAGCAGAAGCTCGCGTTGCACCAGTTCCGGCCACGCTGGACGATGTCGTAGAAGGCGCGCGGATCGGTCCCGAGGGGATCCGCGCCGACCGCGACCGGGCCGACGAGGCGCTCGAGGAGCCGCCCCGCGGCGCGCCCGGCGCGGCCGAGCCGCGCGCGCGACGCGAGCCACTCCGGGAGCGGCGTCCCGGGCGCGACGTCGCTGAACCACTGAGGCGTCTGGACCCAGGCCACGTCCGGGTCGCGGAAGTAGCCGAGGGTCTCCTCGAGGAAGGACGGGAGGAGCCGGGTGTCGGAGTCGCAGATGACGAAGAGGTCTCCGTCGGTCTGCTCGAGCCCGTTCGCGAGGTTCCCCGCCTTGAAGCCGGCCGACGACGTGCGCGTGAGGTACCCGACCCCCTCCTCGTGCGCCATCTGGCGCATGATCGGGCGACGTCCGTCGTCGAGCACGAAGATCGAGACGGACAGCGGGTGGGGGTAGGCGAGGCGCTTCGCGTCGCGCACCGACAGCCGCACGAGCTCCACCGGCTCGCCCAGCGTCGTCACGAGCACGTCCACCTTGAGCGGCCGGTCCGGCTCGACCCGGTCGCGCCGGGTCTCGTTCACGGTGCGTGGCGGCGCGAGCCGCGGCGGGTCCTCGATCCGCCAGATGGAGAGGAAGAACAGGGCTGCGCCGACGTACGCGAGCGACTCGGCGATCGCGACCGCCACGGAGAAGCCCAGCGCGTCCGGGTTGAGCGACTCCGTCCAGCGCCAGGCGAGATACCAGGCGCCGAGGGCCAGCGCGAACACCGCGAGCGCCTGGTACAGGAAGGTCCTGAGCTCGCTCGTGGGCGGCGGGGCCGGCGCGGGCGCCGCGCGCGACGAGGGATCGAAGCGTTCTTCGGGCGCACCCGAGGCGGGGGTCATGGTCAGATCCGCACCGCGCTCGCGGGATCGTCGAACACCGGGAACAGCTCGTCGAGGAAGGTGGCCTCCAGGAGGGCGCGAATCCGCGGGCGGGCCTTCACCAGGCGGACGACGCCGCCCGGCGCCATGCGCTTCAGGACCGCCACCAGCGCCGCGAGCCCGGACTCGTCCAGGTAGGTGACGTGCTCGAGGGAGATGACGAGCAGCGCGCGGCCGCGCGCGTGCGCTCCGACGACGTCCCGGAACTCGGGCGCCGCCACCGCGTCGAGGCGCGGGGCGAGCGGCGTCACGAGCAGAGCGCCGCCGGACTCCTCGAACCGCGCCGAATACATCGTCCCCCCTGGTGAATGAAGGAGAACTTACGGACGCGCCGCTCGCCCCGGCAATCTGCTTGGGAGCGCCCGGAGCCGGTGCCGGCTCCCGTCCGGCCGGTCAGGGAGCGGCCGGGCGCGACGCGAGCCTGCCACGAATGCTCGCGACCGAAGGCCGCACCTCGGCGCCGACGGCGGCGAGGGCGCCCCACGGAGAGCAGGGCGATCTCCGGGAACGCCGGGGGAGACCCAGCGCGAGGAGCGAGCGTATGCCGCGCCCGCCGGCGTCGGGGTCGCATCCCGCCCGCGCTGCCTCGGCCCCCGTCCGCGTGAGGCGCGAGGAGCCGCCGCTTCACGCGGCGGCGGCGGGGCCGCAAGTTCGAGACATGCCGAGGAAGCTCTCCGAGCAGGTGGTGGTCGTGACGGGCGCGTCGAGCGGGGTCGGTCGGGCCATCGCGCGGGCGTTCGGCGCGCGGGGCGCGAAGGTGGGGCTCATCGCGCGGACCCGCGAGGCGCTCGAGCACTGCGCGGACGAGATCCGGCGCGCCGGCGGAGACGCGCTCGTGCTGCCGCTCGACGTCGCGGACGCCGCGGCGGTCGAGCGCGCCGCCGACGAGGTCGCCGCGCGCTGGGGCCGGATCGACACGTGGGTGAACGACGCGATGGTGAGCGTCTTCTCGCCGGTCAGGAGATGAAGGCGGACGAGTACCGGCGCGTGACGGAGGTGAACTACCTCGGGACCGTCCACGGGACCCTCGCCGCGCTGAAGCACATGCGCCCGCGCGACCAGGGGCACGTCATCCAGATCGGCTCGGCGCTCGCGTACCGCTCGATCCCCCTGCAGAGCGCCTACTGCGCGAGCAAGGCCGCCACGCGCGGCTTCACGGACTCGCTCCGCTGCGAGCTCATCCACGACCGGAGCCACGTGAAGGTGTCGATGCTCCAGCTGCCCGCGGTGAACACGCCGCAGTTCGACGTCGTCCGCTCCCGCCTGCCGAACCACCCGCAGCCGGTGCCGCCGATCTACCAGCCGGAGGTGATCGCCCGCGCCGTGCTGCGCGTCGCCGAGCACCCCAGGCGCGAGCCGTGGATCGGGTGGAGCGCGGTGAAGGCGATCGTGGGGCAGCGGGTCATCCCGGGCCTCCTCGACCGGTACCTCGGGCGGATCGGCTACTCGGCCCAGCAGACGGACGAGCCGGTCCCTCCGGACCGGCCGGACAACGTGGACGCGCCGCTCCCGGGCGACCGGGGCGCCCACGGGGGCTTCGACGCGCGCGCGCGGGACCGGAGCCTCGAGCAGTGGCTCTCGCGGCACCGGGGCGCCGTCGCGGCGGCGCTCGCGGCGGCGGCGGGGCTCGCCGTGGTCGGGCTCCGGCGCCCGTGACCCCGCGCGCGGGGAGGGAGGCTGCGGCATCGCGTCGCAGTTGCAAGTTAGTACGTACTTACTTACGTTACCCTCCTCATGAGCGTCGGCCCCGCCCCACCGCCCCCGCACCCGCAAGTCCGGCGACGACCGCCGGCGCCAGATCGCCGACGCGGCGCTCCGGATCATCTCGGCGCACGGGCTCGGCCGCTTCACCGCCTCCACCCTCGCCGCCGAGGTGGGCGTCACCGACGGCGCGCTCTTCCGTCACTTCCCGACGAAGGAGGCGATCGTGCTCGCCGCGATCGCCCGCGTCGAGGAGCTGTTCGTCCCGGCGCTCCAGGCGAACGCCGCGGATCCCCTCGACCGGCTGGGGGCGTTCTTCCGCCACCGGGTGGAGACGATCCTCGCCCAGCCGGGGGTCTCCCGGCTCGTGGCGTCCGAGGAGCTCGCGCACGCGGCGCCGCCGGACGGCGTGGCGCGGGTCCTCGCGCTGCGCCGCCGCTCCACGGCCTTCGTGCGCGCCGCGCTCGACGACGCCGCCCGCGAGGGCCTGCTCGCCCCCGGACTCCGCCCGGACGACGCCGCGGTCGTGGTCCTCGGCGCGATCCTCGCGCTCGGCCACGCCGCCACCCCGGGCGATCCGCGGCGCATCTGGAGCACCCTCGAGACCTTCCTTCGTGGGCACCCTGCCCGCGGCAACCCGGGACGCCGTCCCCCGACCAGATCGCGACGGCAGGTCAGGAGAAAGCCATGAACCGCACCGCAGTCGTCTCGGCCGCGATCGCCCTCGCCGCCTTCCTCGTTCCCGCGCCCGCGCGCGCCCACTGCGACACGCTCGACGGCCCCGTCGTCGGGGCCGCGCGCAGCGCGCTCGAGGGCGGCGACCTGAAGCCCGTCCTCGCCTGGATCCAGCCCGCGCAGGAGGCGGAGATCCGCGACGCGTTCGCGAAGGCGCGCACGGCCCGCAAGGCCGGCAAGGAGGCGCGCGACGTCGCCGACACCTGGTTCTTCGAGACCGTCGTGCGGGTGCACCGCGCCGGCGAGGGGGCGCCGTTCACCGGCCTGAAGCCCGCCGGCTCCGAGGTCGAGCCTGCGGTCGCCGCGGTGGACCGCGCGATCGCGACGAAGGACCCGAAGGCCGTCGAGGCGATGCTCGTCACCGCCGTGCGCGAGGGCCTGCACGCGCGCTGGGCGCGCCTCGCGGCGGAGCAGAAGCCAGGCGCCGACGTCGTCGCCGGCCGCCGGTGGGTCGCGGCGTACGTGCCCCTCGTCCACTGGGCGGAGGCCGTCCAGGCGGCGGCCCAGGGCCCGGCCCACGACGCGCACGCGACGGCGGCCCGGGAGGAGAGCCACGGCAAGGGGGCGGAGGCGGCGCAAGGGCACGGGCACTAGGAACGGAGCGTGACCAGGTCAGGACCCTCCGCGACCGCCGGCGGCGCCGGCCCGATCGAGGCGTACCTCGAGGCGGACCACGCCCGCCTCGACGCCCTCCTCGCTCGCGCGGTGGCGGCGCCGGGCGCGGTGGACCTCGAGCCGTACGCCGCGTTCCGCGCCGGCCTCCTCCGGCACATCGCGCTCGAGGAGAAGATCCTGCTCCCCGCCGCGCGCGAGGCGCGCGGTGGGGCGCCGCTCCCGGAGGCGCGCCGGCTCCGGATCGAGCACGGCGCGATCGCGGCGCTGCTCGTCCCGCCGCCGACCCCGGCGCTGGTCGAGGAGCTCCGGTCCATCCTCGGCCCCCACAACGCGCTCGAGGACGCGCCCGGGGGCGTGTACTGCCGCTGCGAGGCGCTGCTCGGAGAGCGCGCGGGGGAGCTCCTCGCCCGGATGCACGCCTATCCTCCCGTCAAGGTCGCGAGGTTCAACGACGGACCGCGCGTCGTCCGGACCGCGGCGGAGGCCCTGCGGATCTCGGAGCGGCAGGTCGAGAGGCGTTGAATCCCTCAAATGGCCTAGCCATCGCCTCGGCCCGACGCTACGGGAGGGTCGCTGATCGCTTCAGGGGGACCGTTCATGCAGTGGCCGCGGGCGTGGGCAATCGACGCAGGAGCGCGCCTCGAGCAACCCGGCGCCGGCGCGCTGCGCCGCGGTGTTCTCGCCGTCGAGATCCTCGGCCTCGCAGCGCTCTACTTCGGCACCGCCCTGCTCGGGTTCATGCTCGGCCCGGTCAACACGTTCGCAGCGCCGGTGTGGCCGCCCGCGGGGATCTCGCTGGCGGCGCTCCTCCTCCGCGGCAACCGGGTCTGGCCGGGGATCGCCCTCGGGGCCTTGTCCGCCGGGAAGCTTCCTCCGGCGCCCCGAGCGGGGTGCCAGCCGGACGGCCTCCGCCTCGCCACCGCTCGGCCGCGGCCGTCGCCGCGGAACCGCCCTCGCCCTCTCGACGACCTCGTGCGCGAGGTCGTCGAGGATCACCGGACGCTCTTCGCCTCGCGTGCCGTTGCGCTCCGCCTCGAGATCGAGGCGGGCCCTCACTGGGTCGATGCGGATCCGAACCGGCTCGCCCAGGTCGTCGGCAACCTCCTGCAGAACGCGGCGAAGTTCTCCAACTCGCACGGCCACGTCGTCCTGGAGGTCCGCCGAGATGGGCGGTGGGCCGCGGTCGTGCGCCTCGCCGACGAGGGGATCGGGATCGCGCCCGCCCTGCTACCGCGCATCTTCGAGCCATTCACGCAGGCAGACGACAGCCTGGACCGCGGCATGGGTGGCCTCGGGCTCGGCCTTTCCCTGGCGAAGGGGTTGATCGAGCTGCACGGGGGCACGATCGACGTGCGAAGCGAGGGCATCGGGCGCGGCGCCGAGTTCACCATCGTGCTGCCGCTCATTCCCGATGCCCCCGCCGCTCCGGTCGTGTCGACCCCGCACGGGCCGGTCGTCCGCCGGCGGATCCTCGTGATCGAGGACAACGTCGACGCGGCGGAGACGCTCAGGGACGTGCTCGAGATGAACGATCAGGAGGTCGTCGTGGCCCACGACGGCGAGGACGGGATCGTGAAGGCCCGCGCCCTCAAGCCGGACGTGATCCTGTGCGACATCGGGCTCCCCGGGCTGAGCGGCTACGAGGTGGCGCGTCGGATACGCCTCGATCCGACGCTCGCTCCGACCTTGATCGCGCTCACCGGCTACGCGCTCGCCGACGACCAGCGGAAGGCCTTCGAGGCGGGCTTCGACCATCACCTGGCGAAGCCATTCGAGCTCGCGGAGCTCGAACGCATCCTGGCCTGCTCGGCCGGTGCGAGCCGGCGAGCGCTCTGAGCGCTCGCGTGCGCCCCTCCGGGCGTCGCCCGGGCGCCCGTCCCCCCCCACCCGGGGCGCAAGCCGAGTCGCTGCGGTCCACACGCCGCGGTCGCATTAATCCTGGGCGCAGCGGAGGCGGCGATGGCGAAGAGCAAGAAGCAGTGGGTCGTGTTCGGGGTCGGTCTCCTCCTGGTCCTCGGGACCCTCGTCGGGGTCAAGGCGAGCCAGATCCTCACCATGGTGCGAGCGGCCGAGTCGATGGCGCCGCCGCCCGAGGCCGTCTCGTCCGCCCGCGCCGAGCTCACCGAGTGGGAGTCGTCGAGGGCCGCGATCGCGTCGATCGTCGCGGTGCAGGGCGTGACGATGGCGGCCGAGCTGCCGGGGACCGTGCGCGAGATCGCGTTCGAGTCCGGGACGTCGGTGAAGCGCGGCGCGCTCCTCGTGAAGCTCGACACCTCCGCCGAGGAGGCGCAGCTCGCGGCCGCGACGGCCGAGGCCACGCTCGCCCGGGTCAACCTCGAGCGCACCCGCAAGCTCCGCGCCGGTGGCGCGAACGCGCCCGCCGATCTCGACGCCGCGGAGGCGCGCGCGAAGCAGGCCCAGGCGACGGTGCGGAACCTCCAGGCGACCATCGCGAAGAAGTCGATCCGCGCGCCGTTCGACGGGCGCATCGGGATCCGCCAGGTCGAGCTCGGGCAGGTCGTGGCGCCGGGGAGCCCGATCGCCTCGCTCCAGTCGGTCAGCCCGATCCGCGCCGACTTCTGGCTTCCCCAGCAGGCGCTGGCGGACCTCGAGATCGGCCAGCGAGCGCGTCTGCGGACGGACACCTTCCCGAAGGACGACGTGGGAAGGGGAGATCACGACCGTCAACCCGGAGGTGGACCCGGGGACGCGGAACGTGCGGGTGCGCGCCACGTTCCGGAACGAGGACGGGCGCCTTCGTCCGGGGATGTTCGCGAACGTGAACGTCCTCTCGGCCGAGAAGCGGTCCGTGCTCATCGTCCCCGCGACGGCGATCCTCTTCGCGCCCTACGGCGACTCGGTCTTCGCGCTCGAGGAGAAGAAGGACGCCGGCGGCAAGACGACCACGGTCGTGCGCCAGAAGTTCGTCCGCACCGGAGAGCGACGCGGAGACCTGGTGGCGGTCGTGGCCGGGCTGAGCCCGGGGGAGCCGGTGGTGAGCGGCGGCGCATTCAAGCTGCGCAACGGCGCGCCGGTCGTCGTGAACGACTCCCTCGCGCCCGAGGCTCGGCTCTCCCCGAGCCCGAAGGACGAGTGAGGGGGCGGCGTGAAGTTCACCGACATCTTCATCCGGCGGCCCGTGCTCGCGATCGTCGTGAGCCTCGTCATCGTCATCGCGGGGCTCCAGGCGATCCGCGCGATCAACGTCCGGCAGTACCCGCGCAGCGAGAACGCCGCGATCACCGTCACGACGACCTACGTGGGCGCGAACGCTGCGCTGGTCCGCGGCTTCATCACCACGCCGCTGGAGCGGGTCATCGCGTCCGCCGACGGCGTGGACTACGTCGAGTCGGAGAGCAAGCAGAACGTCTCGACGATCAAGGCGCGCCTGAGGCTGAACTACGACGTGACGCGCGCGCTCGCCGAGATCGGGTCCAAGGTCGACCAGGTGCGACGCGATCTGCCGCCCGAGGCCGAGATCCCGATCCTGAACATCGAGTCGGTCGACAGCCAGTTCGCCTCGGCCTACCTGAGCTTCTCGTCGGAGCTCCTGAAGCAGAACGAGATCACCGACTACCTCGTCCGGATCGTCCAGCCGCGGCTCTCCGCCGTGCAGGGCGTGCAGCGGGCCGACATCCTCGGCGCGAGGACGTTCGCGATGAGGATCTGGCTCAAGGCCGACCGGATGGCGGCGCTCGGGGTGGGCCCGGCCCAGGTCCGGCAAGCCCTCGCGGCCAACAACTACCTCGCCGCGGTCGGGCAGACGAAGGGCTCGCTCGTGCAGGTGAACCTGACCGCCAACACCGACCTGCGCTCGGTCGAGGAGTTCAAGCAGCTCTCCGTGCGCGAGCGCGACGGCGCGGTGGTGAGGCTCGGCGACATCGCGGACGTCGTGCTGGGGGCGGAAGACTACGACGCGGCGGTGAACTTCAGCGGCCAGACCGCCGTGTTCATCGGCGTGTGGCCGCTGCCCAACGCGAACTCCCTCGACGTGATCAAGGGGATGCGCGCGGAGATGGCGTCGATCCAGCGGGACCTCCCGGAGCAGCTCCACGCGGTCATCGCCTACGACGCGACGTCCTACATCCGGAGCGCCATCCGCGACGTCGAGGAGACCCTCGCCGAGACCCTCCTCATCGTGGTGATCGTCATCTTCCTCTTCCTCGGCTCGTTCCGATCGGTGCTCGTGCCGGTCGTCGCGATCCCGGTGTCGCTCGTCGGCGCCGTCTTCCTGATGCAGGCGTTCGGCTTCACGCTGAACCTCCTGACGCTCCTCGCGATCGTGCTGTCGGTCGGGCTCGTGGTGGACGACGCGATCGTCGTCGTGGAGAACGTCGAGCGGCACCTGAGGGACGGGATGACGCCCGTCGACGCCGCGGTCCAGGGCGCGCGCGAGCTGGTCGGTCCCATCGTCGCGATGACGATCACGCTCGCGGCGGTGTACACGCCGATCGCGTTCCAGGGCGGCCTCACCGGCGCGCTGTTCCGGGAGTTCGCGCTCACGCTCGCGGGCGCCGTCACCATCTCGGGCGTCGTGGCGCTCACGCTCTCTCCCGTGATGTCGGCGTACCTGCTCCGGGCCGGGCACGAGGACCAGGGCCTCTCCGGGAGGATCAACCGCGGCTTCGACCGCATCCGGGCGCGCTACGCGCGCCTGCTCGACGGTGCGATCGGCGCGCGCCGCGCGATCTACGCGGCCTGGGTCGTCGTGGGAGCCCTCGCGCTCCTCATGTTCGCGCAGTCGCCCAAGGAGCTCGCGCCCACCGAGGATCAGGGGGTCATCTTCGGCGTCGTCAACACGCCCGCGAACTCGACGCTCGACCAGCTCACGCCGGCGACGCACGCGGTGAACGACGCGGCGATGTCGCTCCCCGAGGCCGCCTTCACGTTCCAGATCACCTTCCCGAACGGCGGCTTCTGGGGGGTGGGCTTGAAGCCCTGGGACGAGCGGAAGCGCTCCACCTTCCGGATCCTCCCGGAGATCCAGCGGAAGGTCGGAGCGATCGCGAGCATCCAGACCTTCCCGATCCTGCCGCCGGCGCTCCCCGGCGGCGGCCAGTTCCCGGTCGAGTTCGTGATCGCGTCCACCGCCGAGAGCGCCGAGATCCTGGGGTTCGCGCGGCAGATCCAGGAGAAGGCCGCGAAGAGCGGGCTGTTCGCGTTCCCGCCGCAGATCGACGTCAAGTTCGACCAGCCCGAGTCCGTGATCGAGATCGATCGCGACAAGGTGGCGCAGCTCGGGATCAGCCTCCAGTCCATCGGCCAGGACCTCGGGGCGGCGCTCGGAGGCAACTTCGTGAACCGCTTCAGCATCGCGGGGCGGAGCTACAAGGTCATCCCGCAGATCGAGCGCGCGGAGCGGCTCAACCCCGAGCAGCTGAAGGACGTGTACGTCACCGGACCGAACGGCCAGCTCGTCGCGCTCTCCTCGATCGCGACGCTCAAGGACGGCGTCACGCCGCGGACGCTGAACCGGTTCCAGCAGCTCAACGCGGTCAAGATCAGCGGCGTCGCGATCCGGCCGCTCGACGAGGCGCTCGGCTACCTCGAGGGTGAGGCGACGCGGATCCTGCCGACCGGCTACAAGATCGACTACACCGGCGAGTCGCGCCAGCTCCGCGCCGAGGGCAACAAGTTCCTGCCCGCGTTCGTCCTCGCGGTGTTGCTGATCTTCCTGGTGCTCGCGGCCCAGTTCAACAGCTTCCGGGACCCGCTCGTGATCCTCGCGGGCTCCGTCCCGCTCGGGATGTTCGGCGCGATGCTCGTGACGTTCCTCAAGATGCCGAACCCGAACCTCGCGTTCCTCACCGACGGGTGGACCACGACCCTGAACGTCTACTCGCAGGTCGGGCTGGTGACGCTCGTCGGGCTCGTCTCGAAGAACGGGATCCTCATCGTCGAGTTCGCGAACAGGCTCCAGGAGCAGGGGCTCTCGAAGGTCGAGGCGGTCAAGCAGGCCTCGGTCACGCGGCTGCGGCCCATCCTCATGACGAGCGTCGCGACCATCTGCGGCCACTTCCCGCTGACGCTCGTGAGCGGACCCGGCGCGGCCGCGCGGAACAGCATCGGCCTCGTGCTCGTCACCGGCATGGCGATCGGCACGCTGTTCACGCTGTTCTTCGTGCCGGCGATCTACCTCCTCATCGCCCGGGATCATCGGGTGCCCGCGCGCAGCTCCGAGCTGCGAACCCTCGCCCCTGCGCCGAACACGTAGCCCGCACCGGGGCCGCGCCCGGCGCCCGCGCGGATCGTTCATTCTCCGTCGACGACGGAGTACACCCAGCTCGCGCCCGGCGCCGGAGCCGGAGCGTCCTCGAGCTGGGCCGAGGCGGCGGTCTCCGGCGGTCCCTCGAGCGCCAGCCTCGCGACGGCCTCGCCTCCCGCCACGACGATCCGCAGGAGCTGAGCGTCCTCGAGCCGCTCGGCCCACCTCAGGTGGTCCACCTCGGCCTGCGCACGGTACGCGCGGCGCCAGCCCAGGGTTCCCCAGGCGCAGAGCCCGATCGACAGCGCGGTGCACACGAGGAGGACCAGGGAGCGAGCCCTGCGCGAGCCGTCCGCGGTCGTCACGTTCCTGGCCATCGCAACGGCCCTCCGCTCGGCACCCGCGCCGGCCGCGGTCGCGCGAGGCGCCGCGCTCGGGAGGCAACATGGTCCCGGGTCCCCGGCGGTCGCAACTGCATGATCTCGCAGGTCGAGCGTGCAATGATGCAGGGGCATGGCCCTCGTGGAATGGAGCGACCTCCGGGTCTTCCTCGCCGTCCAGCGCGCGGGCACGCACGCGGGCGCCGCCCGCGCGCTCGGTGTCGCCCCCACCACGATCGGTCGCCGCCTCGCGGCGCTCGAGGACGCGATGGGCGCCCGGCTGTTCGCGCGAACGCCGGACGGGCTCGCTCCCACCGCGGCGGCGCGCGCGCTCCTGCCGCGCGCCGAGCGGGTCGAGGCGGAGCTCCAGGACGCCGCGCGCGAGCTCACCGGCGCCGACGCGCGCGCGACCGGGACCGTGCGGCTGACCTGCGGCGACGGGTTCGCGACGTTCGTGCTCGGCCCCGCCCTGCCCGAGCTCCTCTCCGCGCACCCGGGGCTCACCGTCGAGGTGATCCCCAGCGTTCACGTCCTCGACCTCACGCGAGGAGAGGCCGACGTGGCGTTGAGGCTGTTCCGGCCGCGCGAGCGGTCGCTCGTCGCACGACGCGTCGGCACGGAGCGCTACGCGCTCTACGCCTCGGCGAGCTACCTCGCCCGCAGGGGGACCCCGCGCGCGGCGCGCGATCTCGCCGCGCACGACCTCGTCGTGTACGACCGCGATCTCGACCGGATGCGCTCGCAGGCGTGGCTCCTGCGGGTCGCGTCGGGCGCGAACGTGGCGGTGCGCTCGAGCGCGACGACCATCCTCCACGGCGCGTGCGCCGCGGGCGCCGGGATCGCGCTCCTCACCCGGAGCTCCACGCGGGGGGACCCGCGGTTCGTTCAGGTCCTCCCGCGCCTCGAGCCCCCCGCGAGCGAGATGTGGCTCGTCACGCACGCCGACCTCCGCGCGACCGCGCGCGTGTCCGTGACGGCACGGTTCGTCGAGGCGCTGGTTCGACGGAGCGAAGAGCCTGCGTGAGCGCGGGCGCCGGCGACCCGTCGCCGGGCGACGAGCCGAGCGCCGGGCGGCATCCGGGACCGCGAGCGCCCTCGACGGGCCGCGCCGAAGATGCGTAACGCGCGGACCCGATGCGCCGTACTAGGGCACGACACATCACCCGAGCAACCAGGTGGGAGGCCGTCGATGCCGCGTCCCGCACAGCCCGCGCTCGTTCGCGTGACCCACTGGGCGAACCTCGTCCTCCTCGCGATCATGGCCGGGAGCGGGCTTCGGATCCTCGTCGCGTACCCGTTCCTCGGCCAGGTGGGCGCCGCGTACGGCTGGTACCCGCTCCAGGGGGTGAGGCCGCCCGGCGCCCTCGTCATCGGCGGCTGGCTCGCCGGGGCGCGCCACTGGCACTTCGCGTTCGCGTGGCTGTTCGCCGCGAACGCGGCCGTGTACGTCGTCTACCTCTTCGCGAGCGGCGAGTGGAGGCGGAGGCTCTTCTTCCCGCGGCGTGACGCGCGGAACGCGTGGCAGACGGTGCTCCACGATCTGCACCTGCGAAGGCAGGCGCCCGCCCCGGTCGGCCTCTACAACGGGATGCAGCGGCTCACCTACACCGCGGTCCTGGCGATGGCGCCGCTCGTGATCCTGTCCGGGCTCGCCATGTACAAGCCGGTCCAGCTCCCGCGCCTCACGGCGCTCCTCGGGGGGTACGACGCCGCGCGCGCCATCCACCTCGCCGTGCTCGCCGCGCTCGCGCTCTTCACCGTCGTGCACGTCGTGCAGGTGCTGCTCCACCCGCGGACGCTCGCGGACATGACGATCGGCAGGGCGGAGCGCCCCGAGGAGGCTTCGTGAGCGGAACGACCCGGCGGACCTTCCTCAGGAGCGGCCTGCGCGGCGCCGGCCTCGCGGCGCTCGGCGCGATGGCGTGCGACAGCAGCCGCCCGCACTCGGGCTTCCTCGGCCTGATGGAGCGCGCGAACGAGGGGTTCCAGCGCGCGCTCTTCGACCCGAACCGGCTCGCGCCCGAGCTGGGCGAGGACGAGGAGACCCCCTTCGCGGCCTTCCCCAAGTACAAGATCTCGGACGAGTTCCCCGTCGCGCCCGCGGGCTGGGCCCTCGCGGTCCGCGGCCTCGTCGCGCGCCCGCTGACGCTCTCGGTCGCGGACCTCGAGGCGCTCCCGCGGACCCGCACGCGCGTCCGGCACCACTGCGTCGAGGGCTGGTCCGCGGTCGCGTCGTGGGACGGCGTCCGGCTCTCGGAGATCGCCCGGCTCGCCGGCGTGGACCGGCGCGCGCGGTACGTCGAGTTCCGGTCGTTCGACTCCGGCTACTGGTCTTCCTGGGACGTGGAGAGCGCGCTGCACCCGCAGACCCTGCTCGCGTACGGCATGGACGGCGAGCGCCTCCACGTGCAGCACGGCGCGCCGCTGCGCCTCTACTCCGCGGTGAAGCTCGGCTACAAGATGGTGAAGTACCTCACCGAGGTGAGCTTCCTGCCCGTGCGCACCGGCGGCTACTGGGAGGACCGGGGCTACGAGTGGTTCGCGGGGGTGTGACGCGGAGCGGCGCCCGGCCTACTTGCTCCGTGGGCGATGCGGCGCCGGGCAGGACCTGTAGCCGTGCTTCTCGTCCCACTGCTGGTGGTAGGCCTCCGCGATCCAGAACGGACCGGCAGGGGCGATCTCGGTGGTGATCCGGTCCGCGAGCCCGCCCTGCTCCGCGTCGCGCGAGGCGAGGGCCGCGGTCTGCTGCTCCGGTCCGAAGGTGAAGATCGCCGAACGGTACTGGCTGCCGCGGTCGGGGCCCTGGCGGTCTCCGCTCGTCGGATCGTGGCTGCGCCAGAAGAACCCGAGCAGCTCCCGGTAGCTGACCTGGCGCGGGTCGAACTCGACGAGGACCGCCTCGGCGTGGCCGGTGCGGTGCGAGCTGACGCCCTCGTAGCTCGGGTCCGGCGTCCGTCCGCCGGTGTAGCCGACCGCGGTGGCGACGACCCCGGGGACCCTGCGGAAGCGCTCCTCCACGCCCCAGAAACAGCCCTGGGCGAAGATGGCGAGCTGGTTCTCGCCGGACGCGACGAGCGGGGTGCCACGGCCGGCGCGCCCCGGGCTCGTCCCGACGCTCGGGTTGCCGATCGGCTCCGCTCCCCTGCCCTGCGGTGGAGCGGGCGCGACGACGCTCATCGCCGTGACACCGGCCAGCGCGAGCGCGCCGACGAGCATCGCGATCTTCACGGGGACGCCCTCCGGTCCTCCGAGGCGGTCCGGAACAGCCCGAGGTACTGGCCGTACCCCTGCGCGGCGAGCCGCTCGACCGGCACGAAGCGCAGGGCGGCGGAGTTGATGCAGTAGCGCAGGCGAGTGGGCGGAGGACCGTCGTCGAAGACGTGGCCGAGGTGCGAGTCCGCGAGCTTCGAGCGGACCTCGGTGCGGGCCATGAACAGGGCGTGATCCTTCTTCGTCGTGATCGCGGCCGGATCGAGCGGCCGCGTGAAGCTGGGCCAACCCGTCCGGGAGTCGAACTTGTCGAGCGAGCTGAAGAGCGGCTCGCCCGAGACGACGTCCACGTAGATCCCGGCCCGGTGCTCGTCCCAGTACGCATTCGCGAAGGGCCGCTCCGTCCCCTCGTGCTGGGTCACCCGGTACTGCTCGGGCGTGAGCCGCTCGCGCAGCTCCTCGTCGGACGGCTTCTGGAAGGCCGTACGGGCTGGCTCCTGCGGGGGGACGGCAGCTCGCTGATCGGGCTGCGTCGCGCCCGCTCGCCCGAGCGCGGCGGCCGCCAGGCACGCCGACGCGACGATCGCCGTGCGGGCTCTCTTCATGAATCGCGGGGTCACGGCTGCGCTCCTCCTTCGTCCGGCCACGTCCTTGAGATGCACGGCATACGCGCCGGCCGCTACACCGTTACGCGTGAGCGGGCGTAACCTCCTCGCGCGGGCTGCGTATGCGGAGAGAGGCGGACGAGGAGGCCCTGATGGAGGCCTACGTCGCGGGGGACGCGGACGCCTTCGAGCGTCTCTTCCGGTCCCTCGCGCCGGCGATCCACGCCTTCCTCGTGCGCTCGGTCGGGCACGCCGCCGTGGCCGAGGACCTCTTGCAGACGACCTTCCTGAAGCTCCACCGCGCGCGCGCCACCTGGCGGACGGGCGACCGCCTTCGCCCGTGGGTCTTCACGATCGCGGCGCGGGTCCGGCTGGACTGGCTGCGGAAGGAGGGGCGGTCGGAGGAGGAGCTCGACGGAGACGTCCTCGCCGACCCCGAGCGGCGCGACGATCCCGCGGACGCCGCCCTGACCCACGAGCGCGCCGAGCGCGTGCGCGCTGCCCTCGACCGCCTCGCCGAGCCCCAGCGCGTCGTCGTCCACCTGCACCGGTACGAGGAGCTCACCTTCGCCGAGATCGGGAAGGTGCTCGGGATCTCGGAGGGCGCGGCCAAGCTGCGCGCCTTTCGAGCCTACGCGCAGCTCCGGAGCCTGCTCGTGGACCTCGTCACGAAGGAGCCGTCATGAGCGAGTGCGAACGCCTCCGCGCGGACGCTGCGGGGATCGCCGCGCTCCTTCCCACCGACCCCGAGCGCCTCGCCGCGTGGACGCACGCCGGCGGCTGCGCCGACTGCGCCCGCGCCTTGCGCGAAGCCGAGCGGCTGCAGCTCCTGCTCTCGGCGTGGGAGCCCGCGCCCGTCCCCGCGGGGGTGCTCGAGCGAACCTCGCGCGAGATCCTCGGACGGCTCCGGCGCGAGGCCCGGCGCCGGCGGATCGGGGCGGTCGCCGCGGTGTGCGGCGCGGTGGTCGTCTTCGTCGGCTTCGCGCGAAGCAGATCGCCGTCCGCCGTGGACTGGGCGCTCGCCGCCGTGCTCTGGGCGCTCGCCGTCGTCCTGGCCGCGACCGCCAGCCGGAAGCCGCTCCTCGCCACCGCAGCGGCGGTGCTGGCGAGCGTCGCCGCCGGATCGATCTCCGGCGACCACGGTCCGCTCGGGGTCTCGCTCGGGCTCGAGTGCCTCGCGATCGAGCTCTCCTCGGCCGCGGCCGTGGTCGGAGCGGTGTGGGTCGCGCTGCGCGGCAGCTCGAGCTCCCCGGCGCGCTCGGCGACGGTCGCGGCGGCCGCGGCCGGCGCGCTGGCGGGCGACGCCGCGCTCCAGGTCACCTGCGCCTCGGTGAACGCGGTCCCGCACCTGCTGGCGTTCCACGTGGGCGGCATCGTGCTCGCGGCGGTCGGCGCCGGCGTCCTCTGGCGGGCTCCGCGCCGCGAGATCGCCTGACGCGGGGCGCCTGGCGAAATCGGCTCGCCTCGCCCGGCGCGCCGGAGTACGGAGGTGGGCATGACGACCCGGCTCTACCTCGTCCGGCACGGCGCCACCCCGCTCACGGCCGAGAACCGGTTCTCGGGGGACGTGGGCGTCGACCTGTCCCCGGAGGGCCGCGCGCAGGTCGTCGGCCTCGCCGCGCGGCTCGAGCACGACCCGATCTCGGCGATCTACTGCAGCCCGCTCTCGCGAGCGGTGGAGACGGCCCGGATCCTCGCCGGACCCCACGGCCTCGACCCCGTCCCGGAGGAGGGGCTGAAGGAGATCTCCCACGGCCGGTGGGAAGGGCTGACGCGGCAGGAGGTGGAGGAGCGGTTCGGGGACGAGTACGCCTCCTGGGAGGCGGATCCCTTCACGTTCGCGCCGGTCGGCGGCGAGAGCGGCGTCGCCGTCCTCGCGCGCGCCCTCCCCGCCGCTCGCCGGATCATCGCCGGGCACGACGGCGAGACGATCCTCGTCGTGTCCCACAAGGCGACGCTCCGGCTGCTCCTGTGCGCCCTGCTCGGGATCGATCCCCGCGGCTACCGCGATCGGCTCGACCAGTCTCCCGCGTGCCTCAACGTCGTGGACCTCAGGGACCCGGTCCGCGCCCGGCTCGTGCTGTTCAACGACGTCTCGCACTACGCCGACCACCCGCGGGCCTCTGCCCAGAGCCTGTCGAAGTGGTGGGACGCGGGCAGGCGCTGATCTCGTGGTGGAGGGCGGTGGCACATGAAGCGAGCGGGCTGGCTGGTGGCGGCGGGGGCGGCGCTCTGGGTCGGTGCCGCGGAGGCGAAGGGCGTGGAGAAGCTCTACGTCCTCGATTGCGGCGAAGGGGTCGCGGGCGACATCTCGCGATGGTCGCCCGGCGTGAACGAAGGCAAGTCCATGCCCTTCGCGGACAGCTGCTACCTGATCAAGCATTCGCAGGGATGGCTGCTGTGGGACACCGGCGTGCCCGACGCCGTCGCGGCGATGCCCGACGGCCTGGCCCCGGCCGACCCGCGCGCGACGCACTGGCGCCGTCCGAGGACGCTGGCGAGCCAGCTCGAGCAGCTCGGCGTCAGGCCCGGGGACCTCCGGTACGTCGCGATCTCGCACACCCACCCCGACCACGTCGGGAACGTCGAGCTGTTCCCGGCGGTGCCGGTGCTCATGCAGCGGGCGGAGTACGAATGGGCATTCGGCCAGGAGAAGAAGCCGTTCGCGCCCGGACACCCGGTCACGAAGCTCGAGGGCGACAAGGACGTCTTCGGCGACGGGAGCGTCCTGATCCTGTCGACGCCGGGCCACACCCCCGGCCACCAGTCCCTGCTCGTGCACCTTCCGAAGACCGGGTGGGTCCTGCTCAGCGGCGACGCCGTTCACTTCAAGTCCAACTGGGATGCCCGCCGCACGCCGTCGATGAACGCGAGCAGGGAGCAGACGCTCGCCTCGATGCAGCGGCTCGCCGATCTCCTCGCGGAGCGGCACGCGCAGCTCTGGATCAACCACGACAAGGCCCAGACCGACGGGCTTCGGCACGCGCCGAACGCCTACGAGTAGCGGTGGCGGTCGAGGCCGAGGACGACCGCCGACGCGACGGCTGGCGGGGCGCGGCGGTGCGCGCTCACCTCCGGAGCGCGTCGCGGATGTCGCGGAGCAGCGCGACCTCCTCGGGAGGCGCGGCCGGCGCCGGCGGCGGCTCCGCCTTCTTCATCCGGTTGAACTGCTTCACCATGAGGAAGATGATCAGCGCCAGGATCGCGAAGTTGAGGCAGATGGTGATGAAGTTCCCGTAGGCGAACACGGGCACGGCCGCCTTCTTCATCGCGTCGAGCGTGTGCGCGGTGCCCGGGGGTACCTCCTTCAGCGGCACGAAGTAGTTCGAGAAGTCGAGCCCGCCGAAGATCCGTCCCACCACCGGCATGATGAGATCGTTGACGATGGAGTCCACGATCTTCCCGAACGCGGCGCCGATGATGACGCCGACTGCCAGATCGACGACGTTGCCCTTCAACGCGAATGCCTTGAACTCCGTCGAGAAGCTCATGGGGTCTCCTGCGCCTGAGCGCAAACCAGTCGAGGCTCGATGCGGCTCGTGCGCCGCCGAGTAGAGGCGAACCGATCGCGCCCGTCCACGTCCCACGAGGGACCCCTCGGATACCTGCATCGTCCACGCACGGTCGAGTGGCAGGCCGTTCCCCGAGAACGCCCCGCACGACACGACCGTTCCGGCGATGGAGGCCGCCCAGGCGCTGATCGGGTAGCGCGCGGAGGCGACGGCGATCGGCTCCTCGCCCGGACTGCGGCGCCCCCATTCGTCCCGCGTCGAAAACGGTGCAACCCCCGCGAGTCCCGGACACAGGTCTGCTCGTCGTTCGCCTGTGGCCGCGCGCTCGGCGCGCGCTCGCGAGGCGGATCTTCACGGAGGGTAATGCGATGACGATGACACGGCTGGTGGTGGGGATGGCGGCGGCGCTCGCACTCGCAGGCACTGCGCAAGGGAAGGACGTGGGGGCGAAGGGGACGGCGGCGGGGAGCCCGCAGCTCGACGCGGGTCTCGCGCAGCAGCTGCAGCCGGCGCTCAAGGCGTTCGAGGAGGCCTGGAACCGGCACGATCCGGACGCGATGGCGGCATCCTTCACGGACGACGCCGTCCTCGTCAACCCGTCGGGCCGGGTCGCCCGCGGCCGGGCCGAGATCGTCAAGTTGTTCGAGGACGAGCACCAGCGCGGCGCGCTCAAGGGGACCCGCTTCAGCCACCGCATCACCGGCGCACGCCAGGTCGCGCCCGACCTGGTCTTCGTGGACGAGGACATGACCCTCTCGGGCGGGCGCGATCCGAACGGCGCGGCGCTGCCGGACCAGCAGGTGCACGGCGCCCTGCTCCTCGCGAGGCAGGGGGACGGGCAGTGGAAGGTGATCGAGGGGCGCCCGTACGCGTTCGTTCCGGCGGGCGCGCCGGTAGGGCTCGCGGCAGCCGGCGAGCAAGGCCAGGGCTCCGCGGCGCGCCGGCCGCAGATGGGCGGCACGGGGAGCAGCGCCGGCTCCGAGGCGCTGGAGATCGAGAACACGGCCCACAACGGGCCGTGAGCGAGGCGGGGCCGCGGAGGCGCTTCTCTGCGATCGGCGTAGGGGAAGGTGCGCCTCGGCGGCGTCAGGGGAAGGTGCGCCGCGGTCCTCCAGCGGTCCTTTCGGACGCATCGGGGACTGCTCTACCGTCCCTGCGATCCCCCGTAGACGGACGCAGTCCCGCGCATGCCCCCTCCCCTGAACGCACGCGCGATCGCCGTCGACGTCTCCCTTCATGCGGACGAGCTGATCGCGGCGTGGCGCCCTGGGGCACGGCGGCTCGTGCTCACCGTGCGCGAGCCGATCCAGAGCCGACAGCGCGTCGCGGCGCGGATCAGCGCCGTCGGGCTCGGCGTCGCCGCCACGATCACGGGGCGTGTGGTGACGTCGCGCCGGTCCCCGGACCTCTACCGGATCGAGCTCGAGCCGGACGATACGCGCGTGCGAGCGCTCGAGAGGCTCGTGTCGGTCGCGGCGGGAGAGCGGGTCGCTTACCAGCGCCGCGCCCCGCGCTTCCTCGCCGCGCTCCCGGCGGTCGTGTACGGGGCCCGAGGGCCCACGTACATGACCACGTTCTCGGTGTCCGACAACGGGTGTGGCCTCGCGTGGTCCGGGGCGATGCCGGACCTCGGGGTCCCGATGGAGATCCGCCTCGGCGCCGGGAGCCAGGTCGCGAGCTTCTGCGCGGAGGTCTGCTGGACGGCGCCCACGGGGCGCGCTCCGACGGTAGGCGTGCGCTTCGCAGCCGGCGAGAGGAGCGCCTGGACGCGGATCGTCGCGGATCTGAGGCGCTCGGGCGCTCCGCCCGGGTGAAGGACGCAGCGCACCGACCCAGGGTGAATCCGCAGGCCCGACCGCGCCTCGCGCGGAACGCGGTGAGCTTCTCCGCCCGAACCAGGGCCTTGACTGGGAGCGGGTCCGGCAAAAGAAATGGACCTGGAGATGTTCGACGCACGCCGTCACGAGCGTGATCGCGCGGGCCGTCTCCGGTCACGTCCGCCGTGCTACGGTGGGCGCACTTCGCCGCGCCAGCGCCGGACCGGCGCCTTCGGGACGGGAGCCTCCAGGTGACAGACGGCAGCGGCAGCGCCCCCCGGAGTCCGTCCCCGACTGACGCTCCGCTCCCCCGCATCATCCAGGGCGGAATGGGAGTCGGGGTCTCGGACTGGCGTCTCGCCAACGCCGTCTCCCGGCTCGGACAGCTGGGCGTCGTCTCGGGGACCGCCATCGACGCGGTGCTGGTGCGCCGCCTCCAGATGGGCGACGTCGGCGGCCACATGCGGCGCGCGATGGCCCGGTTCCCCATCCCCGGCGTCGCCGATGCGGCGCTGGAGCGCTACTTCCTGCCCTCGGGTCCGGCGCCGGGCCAGCCCTTCGCCGGCCTGTCGATGCACACCCAGCGCGTCTCGCTCGCCCGTGAGCAGTTCACGATCCTGTCCGCGTTCGTCGAGGTGTACCTCGCCCGCGAGGGCCACCAGGGCGCCGTCGGCATCAACCTGCTCACCAAGATCCAGATGCCGAACCTGGCGCTGCTCTACGGCGCGATGCTGGCCGGGGTGGACTTCGTCCTGATGGGCGCGGGCATCCCGCGCGAGATCCCGGTGGCGCTCGACGCGCTCGCGAGCCACCAGCCGGCGCAGCTGAAGTTCGAGGTCGAGGACGCCGCGCCCGGGACGGTCGAGTATCTGCGCTTCGATCCGGCCGCGCACTGGAAGGGGACCCCGCCCGCCGTGCGCCGCCCTCGCTTCCTCGCCATCGTCGCGAGCAACACGCTCGCCACCATGCTCGGCAAGAAGGCGGCCCGGCGCGTGGACGGGTTCGTCGTCGAGGGGCCCACCGCCGGCGGGCACAACGCTCCGCCTCGCGATCGAGAGATCTCGCCCACCACCGGTGAGCCGCTCTACGGCGCCCGCGACGTCGTCGATCTGGAGCAGGTGCGCGCGCTCGGGCTTCCGTTCTGGACCGCGGGTGGCGTCGGCTGGCCGGATCGGCTCGCGGAGGCGCTCGAGGCCGGTGCGGCGGGCATCCAGGTCGGGACGCTCTTCGCCTACTGCGACGAGTCGGGGATCGCCGAGCCCCTCCGCCGCTCCGTCCTGGAGGGCGTCGTGCGCGGCGCGGTCCGCATCCGCACCGACGGGCGCGCCTCGCCCACGGGCTTCCCGTTCAAGGTGGTCTCCTGGGATGGCGATCCGGCCGCCGGCGTCGCGCGCAAGCGCGTCTGCGATCTCGGCTACCTCCGGAACGCCTACCGGCGCGGCGACGGAACGCTCGGCTACCGCTGCGCCAGCGAGCCCGAGGCTCAGTTCATCGCCAAGGGCGGCGCTCCGGAAGAGACCCCCGACCGCAAGTGCCTCTGCAACGGGCTGCTCTCCACGATCGGCCTCGGCCAGCGGCGCGAGGACGGAGTCGTGGAGCCGCCGCTCATCACGAGCGGCGACGACGTCGCGAAGCTGTCGGAGTTCCTGCACGGCCGCACCAGCTACTCCGCGGCCGACGCGGTTCGCTGGCTGCTGGGCGGTTCAGCGGCCTGAGAGGTTCGGTCGTCCGGTCGTGGACGCCGCCGACAGGGCGCGCTCGATCGCCTCGGCGATCCTGCGCGTGCCGCGCAGGTTCGGATGGTACTCGAACACGCCCGGCAGCCGGTCCCCGGGCCCGAGCTCCACGCGGACGAACGGCAGGCCCTGGCGCACGAACAGCTCGTCCACGATCCAGGGCTCGTCCCCCTCCCCGTGCACGCACGCCGCACCGTAGTTCGTGACGACGAACAGCGGGAACGCGCCGTGCGCGCGCGCCGCCGCGGCGGTCGCGCGCAGGATCGACGCCGTGACGCGGAGCGCCTCGCCGGACCGGTACGGAAGCTCCTGCAGCAGCTTCGCGAGCCGCGGGCCGCTCGCGGGCGCGGCGGGCGTGAGCGCGCCGTCGGGGGCGAGGACGAGGCGAGGGCGCCAGGCGTCCACGTTCCGCTTGATCTGGTCCGGGATGAACACGGTCACGACGGCGAGCGGGCGCCGGAATCGCGGAAGCGCCTCGACGAGTCTGAGGTACGCCTGGTCGTTGCCGTACCCGACCACCGCGAGGTTCACGACCTGCACGCCGAGCTCCCGGCCGACGAGGAACGGGAACGTCTCCTCGAACGGAGAGCCCGTAGCCGAACGCGATCGACTCGCCCGCGAAGAGGATGGTCGGGCGCGCGGGGTCCGGTACGTCGCTGACCGTCGCTGCGCGGTCGCCGTCGGCGTCGATCGCGTACGCGATCCGCCGGTCGCCCGCCTGCGCCACGGTCGTGCGCCCCGGGAAGTAGGACCAGCCGAGGCGGGAGTCGGCGCGCGTCATCGCGAGGTCGACGCCGGCGGCAGGCTGCCGCTCACCGCCGGTGAGGCGTGCGTGCAGGCGCCGCATGTACAGCTCTGCCGACGACGAGCGACGCGGCGACCGCGACGGCGATCCCGACGATCGACCCGGCCCGCCCGCGAAGCGACGCCCGACCCAGCCAGCGGAAGAGCGCGCGAGCGAGCCCCAGAACGGCAGCACCGCACAGCGCACCGGCCAGCCAGGGCCACGCCCGCGCCACGGCCCACTCGCCGGGGCCGGTGGCGCAGTAGGAGGGGAGGACGTGGCGTTCGGCCCAGTGCGGATCGCGGGAGAGCGCCCAGGCGACGAGCGCCATCACCACGGCCGCTGCGACGACGCCTGCAGCGAGACCAGCCGCCGGCGGCCGGTTCCCTCCCCGTGAGTCGGGGCCCTTTCGGAGCGTGCCACTCCAAGGCAATCCGCCGCACATCTAACCGGAGTGCAGGAGCCTCGCGGCACCCCTTTCGAGCGAGCACTTCGCCCGGTCCATCGCTGGGTCTGGCGGGACGCACACCGCGGCGCGCGCAAGCTCATCACGTTCGCCGCGACCGAGGCCGACGGAGGGCGCGATCTCTCGCGCGCCGCGGAGCTCACGTCGGATCCCGTGCTGCGGACGCTCTTCCTGCGGCACGCCGGCGACGAGCAGCGCCACGCCGAGCTGTTTCTCGCCCGCGGTCGGACGCTCCTCGCGCGGCTGGGCCCCCCGCGCCGCGCGCCCTTCGAGGCGAACTGGATCGCGCCGGGAGAGCGTGGCCTCGACGACCTCCGGGTGGACGGGGCTCGCGACGCGGCGCTGCTCGCCTTCCTCCACTACTCGGAGAAGGCAGCCGCCGGGAGGTTCGCCGTGTACCGCGACGTGATCCCGGACCCGGAGACGCGCGAGGTCTTCCGCCGCATCCTCGAGGACGAGGTGTTCCACATGCGCTACACGCGACGTCAGCTCGAGCGCATCGCCCCGGAGCGACACCGTCGCGAGCTCTGGGTGGCGCGCGCGTCCCGGCTCTGGAAGGGGTACCTGCGCGTCGCGGCCGCCGTCGCCGGCGCGCTCGGGGCGCTCGTCCTCATCGCCCAGTACTTCCTCGTCCTTCCCATCTTCGCGCTCCTCGCCAAGCGCGCCGAGCGCCGCGAGCCGGCGGGGTGGAAGGTCCCGGTGCGCCGCGACGGTCCAGGCGCGATGAGGAGCCAGTACTGACGATGAAGATCCTCGGCATCTCCGCGCATTACCACGACTCGGCGGCCGCGCTCGTCGTGGACGGCGTGCCGGTGTGCGCCGTGCAGGAGGAGCGTCTCTCGCGACGGAAGAACGACGCGGCGTTCCCGCTGGCGGCGATCGAGTGGTGCCTCGGCGAGGCCGGGCTCGCGCCGGACGACCTCGACGCGGTGGTCTTCTACGAGAAGCCGATGCTGAAGCTGGAGCGCATCGTCGTGACGGCGCTGCGTGCGTTCCCGCGCTCGTGGCGGAGCTTCCCGCACGCGATGAAGAACACGCTCGGCGAGAAGGCCTGGGTGAAGGGGATCATCGCGTCGCGCCTCGGCGTGCCGGGGCGGAAGATCCTGTTCGCCGAGCACCACCAGTCCCACGCGGCCGCCGCGTTCCTCACCGCCCCCACCCGCGAGGCCGCGATCCTGACGGCGGACGGCGTCGGCGAGTGGGCGACGCTCACGGTCGGGCGCGGGCGTGAAGCGGCCGAACGGCGCGTGCTCGATCGAGCTCGCTCGCGAGCTGCGCTTCCCGCACTCGCTCGGGATGCTCTACTCGACCTTCACCGCGTTCCTCGGCTTCGAGGTGAACGAGGGCGAGTACAAGGTGATGGGGCTCGCCTCGTACGGGCAGCCCCGGCTTGCCGAGCAGGTCCGCGCCATGGTGCGGCCGACCGGCGACGGCGCCTTCGCGCTCGACCTGAGCTACTTCGAGTTCCACACGTCGGCGCGGCGCGCGTACTCGTCCCGGTTCATCGAGACCTTCGGGCCGCCGCGCCCGCCCCACGAGCCGCTCGACCCGGCCACGCCCGAAGGCGCGCGATACGCCGACCTCGCCGCGAGCGTCCAGCTCGTCCTCGAGGAGCTGCTCGTCGGACTGGCGCGCGCGCTCCGGATCGAGACGGGCCTGCGGGACCTGTGCCTCGGCGGCGGCGTCGCGCTGAACGGCTGCGCGAACGCACGCATCCTGCGCGAGTCCGGGTTCGAGCGCGTGTTCGTGCCGCCCGCGCCGGGCGACGCGGGCTGCGCCCTCGGCGCCGCGCTCTACGCGGACCGCGTTCACTTCGGGAACCCCGATCGCGCGGTCCCCGATCATGCGTTCTGGGGCGCCGCGATCGATCCGCTCGAGCTGGAGCGGGTCGCGGTGGAGGACGGGCTCCGGGTGGAGCAGGCGTCCGACGATGCCGCGCTGGTGGAGCGGGTCGCGGCCGAGCTCGCCTGCGGACGGATCGTCGGCTGGATGGACGGCCGTTGCGAGCTCGGGCCGCGCGCCCTCGGCAACCGCAGCATCCTCGCCGGGCCGGAGAGCGCCGCGACGCGCGACCGCCTGAACCGGGAGGTGAAGTACCGCGAGGAGTTCCGCCCCTTCGCCCCGGCCGTGCCGCTGGAGGCGGCGGAGCGCTACTTCGAGCTGCCTCCCGGCGGCGCGCGGCTTTGCCGCTTCATGTCCGGCGTGTTTCCGGTCCGGCAGGAGTGGCGGGCTCGGCTCGCCGCGGTGACGCACGTCGACGGGACCGCGCGCGTGCAGGCCGTGGACCCCGAGGTCTCGCCGCGGTTCCACGCGCTGCTCACCGCGTACGGGAGGCGGACCGGCGTCCCGGTGCTGCTCAACACGTCGTTCAACCTCGCCGGCGAGCCGATCGTCCACCGCGCCATCGAGGGGTACTCGACCTTCCGGCGCTCCGGCATCGATCTGCTCGTCTCGGGCCGCTGCATCGTCGCGAAGGCTCGGGCCGGCGAGGCCGAGCGCGAGGAGGCGGTCTCATGATCCGCAGGCACGGCAGGCTCCGGAACGGTCTCGTCGTCTTCGCGACCATGGTGCCCTCGGCAGGGGACCTCGTGCGCGGGCTGTGGCGCGACCCCGGCCACAAGCGCTGGCTCGTGCCGCTCGTCGTGTTCCTGTGCCTCACCGCGGCGCTGCTCCTCCTCGCCGCGAGCGTGGAGGCGCTCGCGCCGTTCATCTACTCGATCTTCTGACCTCGGATGCCGAGCCTCGCGGCCGACCTGCTCGCCCTGCTCGCGTGCCCCGCCTGCGGGCACGAGCTGCGCGCGCTGCCCGCGACGCTGTCCTGCGGCGCGTGCGGCCGCACGTTCGGGGTCTTCGACGGGATCCCGGACCTGCGCGCCGACGTGGACGCCCAGGCCGGAACGCTCCGCGCCTTCTACTCGGTCGCGCCGTTCCCCGGGTACCCGCCCCGCGACAGCTTGCCGGCGCTGCGGGCGCGCGCCGCGCGGAGCGAGTTCGCGCGGCAGCTCGACGAGGCCATCCCGCCCGACGCCACCGTGCTCGACGTCGGCTGCGGGACCGGTCAGATGGCCCTCTTCCTCGCGACGGGCGACCGCCTCGTCGTCGGCGCGGACCTGACGCGCGCGTCGCTGCAGCTCGCCGCGAGCGCTGCGCGGCGCTTCGGCATCGAGCGGGTGCGCTTCGTCGAGACGGACCTTCGCCGGCCGGGGCTGCGCGCCGGCGCGTTCGACGTGGTCCACTGCTCGGGGGCCCTGCACCACACCCCGGACCCCGCGGCGTCGTTCGGGGCCATCGCGCGGCTGGCGCGGCCCGGCGGAGTGATCGTGGTCGGCGTGTACAACGCTTACGCGCGGATCCCGCACCGGCTGAGGAGGGCGGTCGCACGGCTGACCGGATTCCGCTGGATCCCGCTCGACCCGGTGCTCCGCGATCGCGCCGCCGAGCCCGCCCGGCGCGAGGCGTGGCTCCGCGACCAGTACCACCACCCCGAGGAGCACCGGCACACGCTCGCGGAGGTGCAGCGCTGGTTCGAGGCGTGCGGGGTCGCCTACCTCCGGACGTATCCCAGCACGGCGATGGCGGAGGGTTCGGCCGGGCGCGGACTCTTCGCGCCGGCGCCGGACAACTGGAGGCTCGAGAACGTGCTGCAGCAGCTCAGCTGGGGCGCGACGCTGGGACGAGAGGGTGGCCTCTTCGTCGTCACGGGCCGCCGGCGCGAGCGTCCGTCTTCGTGAAGGCACCCGAGGCTGCGTCCGATCGGCGCCGCGACCGGGCCGGCATTAAGAGTGGCCGCGGCTGGTCCCGGAGGACCCGGTGAAGGAGTTTCCACTCGAGCTCTTGCGCACCTTCGTCGCGACGGTCGACGGGGGCTCCATGGTGAAGGCGGCCCGCGCGGTCCAGCGCACGCCGTCCGCCGTGAGCCTGCAGATGTCGAGGCTCGCGGAGATCGTCGGCCGCCCCCTGTTCCAGCGGATCGGTCGTGCGCAGGCGCTGACGCCCGCCGGAGAGGCGCTCCTCCGTCACGCGCGGGAGATCCTCCAGGCGAACGATCGGGCGGTCGCCGAGCTCACCGGGAGCCGGCTCGAGGGGCCGGTCCGCTTCGGCACGGTCCAGGATCTCGCGGACACCGTGCTCCCCCGGGCGCTCGCGCAGTTCGCGAAGGCGTACCCGGGCGTAGACCTCCACGTCCAGGTGGGCACCTCGACGCTCCTGCTCGACGAGGCGGACGCGGGCGAGCTCGACTTCGCGATCTGCTTCCAGTCCCGCCGAGCGCCGCGCGCGATCAGCCGCGAGCCCCTCGTCTGGCTCGGCCACCGCGCCCTCGCCTCCGGAGATCCGTTGCCGCTCGCGGTGCTCGAGCCGACCTGCGCCCTGTGCGTCGCCGGCACCGAGGCGCTCGAGCGGATCGGCCGGCGCTACGCGGTCGTGCTGCGCACGCCGAGCCTCAGCGGCCTGCGCGCCGCGCTCGAAGCGGGGCTCGCGATCGCCTCGCGGACGCCCCTCCTCCGGTCCGGGTCGATCGAGGTGCTCGGGCCGTCGGACGGGCTCCCGTCGCTCGGCGACGTCGCGTTCGCGATGCACGTCCCGCGTCCGCTCAGCCCCGCCGCGCGGAAGGTCGCGACCCTGGTGCGCCAGGTCGTCGCGCACGATGCGGCCGGCGCCGGGCCGTCGTCGCTCACGGCGGCGGCGTCCTGACGGCGGACCAACCGGCTCGCGGCGTCGTCGATGAGCGAAGCTCGATCCCGAGTTGAGCGATGCGCGCTGGCCGTCCGCGGCGCCCACGCACATCTCTCGGAGCATGAGAACGCACCCTGTCGTCGTCGACGCTGGTCCCCTCGCCACTCCGGAACGCACGCCCCGCGCCCGTTCGTTCGCGACCTGGCTCGCCGACGCGCTGTTCACGCCGCGGACGGGCCCACGTGAAGGCCCGCTCACGATCACGCTGCGCGAGGCCGACGTCGCCGGGTTCCACGTGCGACGAGCGGGGCTCGTCGTCCGCTGCCTCGAGGGCTGCCTGTGGGTCACCCACGAAGCGGACCCCGGCGATCACATCCTCGCGCCCGGCCAGCGGTTCGTCGCGTCCACGCCGGGCCACCTCGTCGTCTTCGCGCTCGCGTCGAGCCGCGCCGTCGTGTCGGGCGCAGGAGTCATTCGCCGGTAGAGTGGCGTCGGACGTGAGGGAGGCGAATACTCGTACGGCGCGAGGCGACCGTTGCGCCTGGCTCGCCTAGACTCCGGTTCGATGCCCACCCCTGGCCACCGCCTCGACCGCGTCGCTCCGGTGCTGTTCGTCTTCCTGTGGAGCACGGGGTTCGTCGGCGCGAAGCTCGGGCTCCCGCACGCGGAGCCGCTCACGTTCCTGCTGGTGCGGTACGCGACGTGATCGTGCTGATGGCCACCGTCGCCCTCGCGACCGGCGCCCGCTGGCCCGCGGATCGCACGGCGATGCTCCACGTCGCGGTGAGCGGGATCCTCGTGCACGCGGTCTACCTCGGCGGCGTGTTCGTGGCGATCTCGCGGGGCCTCCCCGCGGGCGTCACGAGCCTCGTCGTCGGGCTCCAGCCGATCCTCGCCGCGGTCGGGGCCGGCGTGCTCCTCCGGGAGCGCGTCTCGCGGCGCCAGTGGGTCGGGCTGTGCCTCGGCTTCGCGGGCGTGGCGATGGTGCTCTCGGGCAAGCTCGGCGCGGCCGCCACGGTGCGGGGGCTCGGGCCGGTCGTTCCCGCGCTCGTCGCCCTGGCGGGCATCACGCTCGGAACGCTGTACCAGAAGCGCTTCTGCCCCGCGTTCGACCTGAGGGCCGGCGCCGTCGTCCAGTTCGTCGCGGCGTTCCTCGTGACGCTCCCGGTCGCGGCCGCGACCGAGTCCTTCCGCATCACGTGGACGGGCGAGCTCGCCTTCGCGCTGGGCTGGCTCGTGATCGTGCTCTCCGTCGGCGCGATCAACCTTCTCAACGTCCTCATCCGGCACGGGACCGCCATCCACGTCGCCCGGCTCTTCTTTCTCGTCCCGCCGGCGACGGCGGTCATCGCGTTCGCCGTGTTCGGCGAGACCCTCCAGGGCGTGGCGCTCGTCGGGATGGGGGTTGCGGTCGCGGGGGTCTACCTCGCGCGAGGGTAGACTTCGATGCGCACCTCCGCACACGCGGGCGCCTTCCGTCTCACGAGCCTCGTCCCCTAGATTGGCCCGCGTGACACGGTCAGCATTCCTCCTCGCGACGATCGCCGCCCTCACAGGGTGCGCGACGATCGCGCGTTCACCGGACCCGCGCGGTCCCGCACCCTCGCCGGTACCGCCACTCGCCGTGGGCGACTCCACCGCGCCCACCGACTCCGCGCTGCCCGCCATCGCCACCGCCGGCGACTCAGCGCCGCACGCGCGCGCGGCGGACGACGCCCCCGCGCGCCCGGAGCTCCGGACACGGCTCGCCCACCGCGCAGCGACCTTCCTCGGGATGCGCGGGCCTTTCCAGGTGGCCGGCGAGCGGTTCAACGGGGACTGCTCGGGGTTCGTCGCCGCCGTGTACGCCGCGGAGGGCGTCGATCTTCGCGGGGCGATGCAGCGCGCCGCGCCTCATGAGCGCCGCGGCGCCCGGGCCGCCTGGCTCGCCGCGCGCGCCGACGGCCGCGTGTTCGGGGCGGACGCGTCGCCCGGGCCGGGGGACCTCGTCTTCTGGCACGACACCTACGACCAGAACCGCAACGGGAAGGCGGACGACCGCTTCACGCACGTGGGGATCGTCGAGCGTGTCGCCGGGCAGACGGTCCACTTCGTCCACCGAGGCGCCAGGGGCGTCGCGCGCGGCGTGATGACGCTCGCGCGACAGGCACGAGGCGGCCGACGCGGAAGGACAGCGCGTGAACAGCAACCTCCGCACGCCAGCGCACCCGGTGAAGCGCGGCGGCCTGGCCGCGGAGCTGTTCGCCGGGTACGCGCGATTCGGCGACGCGTCGCCGGACGGGGGCGCGGTCGGATCCGTCGCGTCCAAGTCGCATCGTGCACCGCTCCCGAGCGCCGGCCCGAAGGGCCCGCACGCGAGGAGGAAGCCCGCTCCTCTCGAAAGGCCACCGCAGCGGAAGTGAGCGGCCGTCGCCGCCGGGCGCGGCGTTGCTCACGAACCGCCGGGGTAGGCGCGGCGATGCGCAGGGAGCCGCCCTCCGCCGGCGGCCCCCGCGCCGACGCACGCTACTTGTAGTAGCCCACCGCGCAGACCTGATCGCCGACCTTCGTCACGTAGCTCACCTTCGCGACGGGGTCCGTCGTGCCCGGCCGCGGCCACATGTACTGCACCTCCGAGACCTTCCCCTCCGTCGCGACCTTGTACATCTCCGCGCCGAGCGACTTGCCCGCCTTGTCCTTGAGGTCCTTCAGGCTCTTGCCGACGAGCGACGGGTGCGCGGTGAAGTTCCCGTCGGGCCCGCCACAGAACGGATAGAGGTCGCGGTCCTTGAAGCCGCCTTCCCCCTTCGTGAACTTCGCGAGCGCGCCTGCCTTGTCGGCCTTGAGCGCGGCGGCGGCCTTGTCGAGCATCGCCTTCGCCTCGCCTGCCGTCCCGAACTCGCCAGCGGACGCAGCGAATGCACCGGCGGCGAGGAGCCCCATCAGCACTCCCTTCACGATCGTGCGAAGCATGTCTTCCTCCTGGAACGAGTGACCGACTCCGCGGAGCTACCCGTACCCGCGGTGATGCGAGAACGGCGATCGTTGGGGGGGCGCAGCTGGAAAACAAGCCGGGCTCCCACACGGGCCGCCCGGACCGAACGTGAAGCGCGACCTCGTCTCATCGCGTTCGGGTGAACCCAACAGAGCCGCTCCACCCCCGTCACGGTGCGTTGAATTGCGCCCTCGTCACCGTCGCGTCACCCGCGCGGGCGCGAGCGCACCTCCAAACCAGGGATTCCGCCCGCACGTCCCCAGCAAGCACGCCGCGCACGCGGCGGGAGGAAACCCATGTCCGCAATCAAGCGCGGTTCGAAGCTCGTCCTGGCGGCGCTGCTCCTCTACGGCGCTGTGCCGCAGGCCCTCGCCCAGGCGGAGCCGACGCTCCGCGCGGAGGTGGAGTGCGCCCGCGGCGAAGCGTCCATCGCCAGGGCGCTCACGCTCGGCGACGAGCGCAAGCCTCTCGAGATCGTGGTGAACGGCACCTGCGCCGAGTCGGTCGAGATCACCCGGAACGACGTCACGCTCCGGGCCGGTCCGGCCGGCGGCGGCGTCGCGGGGCCCGACTCCGAGGTGAACGTCATCGTCGTGAAGGGGAGCCGCGTGACCATCGAAGGGCTCACCGTCACCGGCGGCCGCAACGGCATCTCCGGCCAGTCCTCGGCCGGCCTCGTGGTCCGGAACGTCACCGTCTCCGACACGCACCGGTCCGGCATCTCGCTCACCGCGGGCGCGAGCGCCACCATCGACGGCTGCACCGCGACGCGGAACCCTCGAGACGGGATCGTCTTCGAGTCCGCCTCCGGCTTCGTCGTGAACTCCACCATGAGCTTCAACACCCGCAACGGCCTCACCGCCACGAGCGGCGCCGGAGTCCGCGTCGGGATCGACTCGAGGAACCAGGCCGCCGGGAACCTCGTCACCCGGAACGGCCAGGCCGGGGTGAGCGTGGGCCTCGCGTCGTCCATCTTCATCGGGGCGACCGAGGTGTCCTTCAACGCGACCGGGGTGACGGTCGTCGGCGCCGCCGCGTCGATCGTCGGCCTCAACACCATCGTCGACAACTCGAGCTCGGGCGTGTCCGGGTTCCGCGCCGCGTCCATCACGATCGGGGACACCGGCATCGGCATCGACACGCGGAACACGATCTCGCGGAACGGCAAGCTGGACGGCTCAGGCGGCGTCTTCGCGTTCCAGGGCTCCACCGCGATCGTCCGGAACGCCTTCGTCTCCGAGAACCGCGGCTTCGGCGTCGGGTTCAACCTCCGCTCCGCCGGGCAGATCGTGGGCAGCACGATCGTCAACAACGACGGGGATGGCGTCCGGATGGCGTTCGGCGGAGGGCTGTTCGTCGGCCCTCCCTCGAGCACCGTCTCGGGCAACGCGGCCTGGGGCCTCAACTGCCAGGACGGTGAGTCGAGCTACATCAACGGCTCCTTCCTCGTGATGTCCGGAAACTCGAGCGGGTCCTTCGCGCCCGGATGCACCGGGTACTGAGGCTCGCCGGCCGCCCCCGCCCCCGGGCGGGCGGCGGCCCTCGCCGCTCGAGGTGAAGGGCTCCTAGCCCGGAGGACGATGCGCGTACCGCGCGACGAGATCCGCGGCGAGCTCGCCGAGGGTCGCATCGGTGCCAGCCGACACTCGGCGCTCGTCGAGGGCTGCGCATTCGGCATCGATCTGATCCTGCACCGGTTGCGGGAGGTGCTCCGTCGCCATCGGATAGAGCATCTCGTTCTCCTTCATGATGTGCTCCCGGAGCGTGCCCGTGTACGACCTCGCGACGTCGGACACGCGCTCCCTGTCGCTCGAGCTCCACGCTGCGCCCTGCTGGGCCAGCGCGCGGAGCTCCGAGACGAGCTTCCGCATCTCCTGGTGCTCGAAGACCATCATGCCGACCGGCCCCTGCTCGGGAGGGAAGCCGTTCCGGGCCATCGCGGTGAACAGGACGTGCTCCTCCTTCCCATGGTGGCGCTCATCGGCATACTCGCGGATGAACGTGACGAACCGGCCCAGCTCGAGCTTGTCACCCGGCGTGTCACCGACTGCGTCCGCGAAGACGTCGAGCGCATCGAGCACGCGCAGGATCACCTCGTGCTCGTCGATCATGATCTGGATGGCATCCATGCGATGGCTCTCCGACTCGGGTGAGCACGCCTAGCCTTGCTTCGCCTCGAGCTCCTTCAGCCGCCGGGCCATCTCCTTCTCCCGCTGGAACCGCTTCGTCACTTCCCGGATCGTCGCGACAGGGCCCACGATCTCGCCCGCGGCGCCCTTCACCATCTGGATGGTGAACTCGATGGAGATCGTGCGGCCGTCCTTCGTGACAGCCGGAACCGCGAGCAGGTCTCCGTGACCGTACCTGCTGACCCCGGTGGCCATCACCTTGTGATAGCCGTCCCAGTGGCGCCCACGCAGGCGCTCCGGGATGATGAGGTCCATGGAGTGCCCGATCGCCTCCTCGGCGGTGAAGCCGAAGAGGGCCTCGGCTGCGGCGTTCCACAGCCGGATGATCCCCTTGGCGTCTCCGAGGATGATGGCCTCGGGGCTACCTTCGATGATCTGTCGATAGAGCCGGTCGTCCATGTGAATGCCTTTCGGTCGCGAGGGTGGCGAAGCGCGGCGCAAGTACGTACGGTTTTGCACGGCTCATGCCGGCATGAACAAGTAGGTGAAATCCTGAGCGCTTGCATGGCTCGATGAGCCGATCTCGTGCTGACGCGGCCACCCGAATGCCGTTGCGGCACCCACAGGACGACGCGGGCAACCCATCGGCCGGTAAGCGCACTCGTCGTATCTTGGAGCCCACGATCACCGTCCGGCCGCTCGCTCGCGCCATCGCCGGCGCCGCCGCCCTCGCGCTCGCCATGGGGGTGGGCCGCTTCGCGTACACGGCGCTCCTGCCGTCCGTTCAGCGGGGGGTCGGACTCGACGACGCCGCCGCGGGGGCGGTGGCGTCCCTGAACCTCGTCGGCTACCTGGCGGGCGTGCTGTGGGCGCGAGGGGCGGTGGCCGGGCAACGGCGGACCGCCCTCCTCCGGTTCGGGCTCGCCGCGAGCGTCCTCACCACCGCCGCGGTGGCGGGCGCGACCGGGCTCGCGGCCTGGATCGGGCTGCGCTTCCTCTCGGGAGTGGCGAGCGGCCTCGTGTTCGTGCTCGTCTCGGCCGCCGTCCTGGAGGCGCTGCCCCCCGGGCGGGAGAACCTCGCCGGCGTGCTCTACGCGGGGGTGGGCTGCGGGATCGCGCTCTCGGGCGCCGTCGCCGCGGGGGCCACAGGCGCCGCGTGGTCCGTGCCGTGGCTCCTGCTCGGGGCGGTGTCCGCGGCGCTCGCCGTCCCGGCCTGGTGGCAGGCGCGCCCGGCGGTGCGGACGGCCGGCGCGAAGCACGCCTCGGCCGCCGGGGACGGGGTGTCGCTCGGGCGCCTCGGGGCGGCCTACTTCCTCGAGGGGCTCGGCTACATCGTGAGCGGGACGTTCGCCGTCGCGGCGGTCCAGCGACGCCCCGAGCTCGCGGCCTGGGCGCCCTGGGTCTGGGTCGCGGCGGGGGTGGCGGCGGCGCCGTCCGCAGTCCTCTGGAGCGCCGTGGCGCGGAGGATCGGGCAGCGAAGGGCGCTCGTCGCCGCGTTCGCGGTCCAGGCCGTCGGCATGTCGCTCCCCGCCCTCTCCTCGTCCGCCTGGGCGGCCATGGCCGGCGCCCTGCTCTTCGGCGGCACGTTCATGGGGATCACGACCCTCACGATGTCGTTCGGGCGGCTCCTCCATCCCGGCCGGGAAGGCCGCATCATCGGCACGCTCACGATGGTCTACGGCGTCGGGCAGGCGCTCGGGCCGTTCCTCGCGGGCATGCTCTCGCGCGCCACCGGAGGCCCCGGCGCCGCGGTCCTCGCCGCCTCCGCCGCCGTGGCCGTCGGCGGGGCGCTCCTCGCCCGCACGTCACCGTCGAGACGATCCACCGCAGCCCTCACCACGCAGGAGGAATGATGCCGTACGTGAACATCAAGATCACCCGCGAAGGCGCGACGACCGAGCAGAAGGCGGAGCTCATCCGAGGCGTCACCACGCTGCTCCAGACCACCCTCGGGAAGAACCCCGCCACGACGGTCGTCGTCATCGACGAGGTCGACACGGACAACTGGGGGATCGGCGGCGAGTCGGTGACGGTGCGGCGGAAGCGAGGGAGCTGAGCGGACGCCGCTCCTACCTGCGTTCGCTAGCCCCCTGGCTGCCGCGCATCGTTGCGGGACGGGTGGGCTTCATCGTGAAGTCTTACTGAACGGCCCATGCGCATTCCGGCCGTTTCGGGCTGTCGTGCGCGCGCGTAGGTTCTCGGCCATGTACAACGCCAAGGCTTACGCCGTCGCCAGCTCGACCTCTCCCTTCGCCCGCACCACGATCCAGCGGCGCGATCCCACCCCGCACGACGTCCGGCTCGAGATCCTGTTCTGCGGGGTCTGTCACTCCGACCTCCACCAGGCGCGCAACGAGTGGAGCGGGATGCCCACCGTCTACCCCTGCGTCCCCGGTCACGAGATCGTCGGGCGCGTCACCCAGGTCGGCGCGGCCGTGACGAGGTTCAAGGCGGGGGACCTCGCCGGCGTCGGCTGCCTCGTCGACTCGGACGGCACCTGCCCCGAGTGCCAGTCGCACCACGAGCAGTTCTGTCCGAGCGCAGTCTTCACCTACAACGCGCCGGACAAGCACACGGGGAAGGTCACCTACGGCGGCTACTCGGACAGCATCGTCGTCGACGAGCGCTTCGTCCTTCGTGTCCCCTCGAACCTCGACCTCGCCGGCGCCGCTCCCCTGCTCTGCGCCGGGATCACCGCCTGGTCTCCTCTCCGGCGGCAGGGCGTCACGAAGGGCAAGAAGGTCGGCGTCGTCGGCCTGGGCGGCCTCGGCCACATGGGGGTGAAGTTCGCCCGTGCCCTCGGCGCCCACGTCGTCGTCTTCACCACGAGCCCCGCCAAGATCGAGGACGCGCTGCGGCTCGGCGCCCACGAGGTCGTGGTCTCGCGCAACGCAAAGGAGCTGGCGAAGCACGCCGGCAGCTTCGACATGATCCTCGACACGGTCTCCGCCGACCACGACCTCCAGGCCTACCTGCGCCTTCTCCGCCGCGACGGCAACCTCACGCTCGTCGGCGCTCCCGACAAGCCGTATGCGCTCTCGGCGTTCGGCCTGATCTTCGGGAACAAGAGCCTGTCCGGCTCGCTGATCGGCGGCATCCAGTCGACGCAGGAGATGCTCGACTTCTGCGGAGAGCACCGAATCACCTCCGACGTCGAGGTGATCCCGATCCAGAAGCTCGACGAGGCGTACGAGCGGCTGCTCAGGTCCGACGTGAAGTACCGCTTCTCCATCGACATGGCATCGCTGAAGCGGGAGTAGGGCTGATCCGCGCGGGCAAGGTGAGGCACTTCGGGATGTCGGAGGCGGGGGTGAAGACGATCCGCCGTGCGCACGCGGTGCAGCCGGTCACGGCATCCGCCCTGCAGAGCGAGTACTCGCTCTGGTGGAGGAAGTCACGCATGTCCCGACGCATCGTCGTTGTCGCCGCCGCGATCGCCCTCGCAGCGGTCGGCGGCGTCGCGGCGCTCCGGCTCGGAAGCGACCCGCCGACCGACGAGGAGCTCATCCGCGCGATCTTCGACGACGCGGCGCGAGCCGCCGGCGAGAAGCGGGTGTCGGACTCCCTCACCGCGGTCTCCGAGCGCTTCCGCGGGGGCGGGCTGGACCGGCAGGGCGTGAAGCAGCTCGTCGCGTACCACGTGCTCCGCGGCGAGTGGGTGTCGGTGTCGATCGCGGGGGATCGCGTCGCCGTCGAGGGCGACGCGGCTCGCGCGAGCGTCGACGCGGTGCTCGTGCGCGGCAGCGGGAAGGGGAAGCCGGTCGCGGCGCTCCTGCCCGCGGAGGCGAGCGCATACCGATTCGAGTGCCGGCTCGAGCGCGAGAAGGTCGGCTGGCGGATCGTCGAGGCCGATTGGCGCCCGGTGGACCTCGGCGACGCGCTCGCAGGCCCGCGGGAGCTCCCCGATCGCCGCTGACTCCCACGCGATCTCGATGAAGAACGACGAGCCGTTCCGGGGCCGCTCGATCGGTGGAACCAGCTCGATCCATAGATTACGCGGTTCACGAGCGCGGGTCCGGCGGCGGAGGCATGGAAGAGGGGATGCCGACTGACCTGCCAGCATCGGCGAACCGCCGCGACGGAGCCCCGATGCGAGCCGTGCGTGCTCACCTCGATGCGCACGTCCTCGGCGAGCAGGTGGAGATGCTATACGCCCGCGCCTGGATCGCCCAGGCGACGGTGGTCGTGAACGCGTGCCTCGTCGCCTGGGTCTTCTGGGGTCTCGTTCCGGTGGGGCGCTCGATCGCGTGGGTGGCGTCGCTGTGCGCGCTTTCGGCGGCGCGGCTCGCGCTCGTGCACGCGTACCGGCGGCGGGCGAGCGGCACCTCGGACGCGCGGGTCTGGGCGCACCGCTTCACCGCAGGAGCCGCCCTCACGGGCGTCTGCTGGGGGGCCGCGGCGCTCGTGTTCTACGCGCCGAGCTCGCCCATCCGGCAGATCTTCCTGGCCTTCGTCCTGGGCGGCATGACCGCGGGCGCCGCGTCGAGCAATGCGAGCTACACCCCGGCGTTCGTGGCATTCGCCGCGCCCGCGCTCCTGCCGATGGTGGTGCGCCTCGGTGCGGAGCGCGAGCCCGTCCACGCGGTGATGGCCTTCATGCTGACGCTCTTCGGCGTCGCGCTCGCCGGCATCTCGCGCAACGGCAGCCGCACCATCGAGGAAGCGCTCCGCCTGCGCTTCCGCAACGAGGCATTGGTCGAGGACCTCAGCGCCGCGCACCACCGCCTCGAGAGCCTCAACGCGGAGCTCGAGCAACGCATCCGCGCGCGGACTGACGAGCTGGAGCGCATGCTCGCACTTGCCACGATCTCGCAGGAGCGGCTCGCGGCGACCTTCGAGGCGCTGCGCGAGTCCGACCGGAAGAAGAGCGAGTTCATCGCGGTCATGTCGCACGAGCTCCGGAATCCGCTCGCGCCCATCCGCAGCAGCCTTCACGTGATCGAGCGTGCACCGCACGACAGTGAAGAGTTCGCGCGAGCGCGGGAGATCCTCCAGCGTCAGACCGCCCACCTCGTCCGTCTCGTCGACGACCTCCTGGACGTGAAGCGCATCTCGCAGGGCAAGATCGAGCTCCGTCGCGCGCGCATCGATGCGCGGGACGTCGTGCGGCACGCGTGCGAGGCCTTCCGGCCTGAATTCCGCGAGCGGAACGTCGAGCTGCGCGTCGAGACCTCCGACCCGGTCTGGATCGACGCGGACGAGACGCGCATCGCCCAGGCGGTCGGCAACCTGCTCCACAACGCCGCCAAGTTCAGCGGCGAGGGCGGGACCGTCGTGGCGAGCGTCCGCGCCGCCGGGGATCAGGCGAAGATCCGCGTCCGCGACGACGGCGTCGGCATCTCCTCCGACCTCCTGCCGTCGGTGTTCGAGCCGTTCGTCCAGGGCCACGGCGGCCTGGCGCGGACGAAGGGCGGCCTTGGCCTCGGGCTCGCGCTCGTCAAGGGGCTCGTCGAGCTTCACGGCGGCGGCGTGTTTGCGCACAGCGAAGGCCCCGGTCGAGGCGCCGAGCTCGTCTTGACGCTTCCCCTGGCGCCCGCTCCGGAGCGAGCCGTGACCGCGCCGGCGCCCGCCTCCCTTCCGGCGGTCGCGCCCCGGCGGGAGGGGCTCGACGTCCTCATCATCGAGGACAACGGCGATGCGGCTCGTTCCATCGCGGACGCCCTGACGATGGAGGGCCATCACGTGCGGATCGCGGCCGACGGCCGGGCGGGGCTCGCCGAGGCTCGCGAGCGCACGCCGGAGGTCGTCCTGTGCGACATCGGCTTGCCCGACCTGGATGGCTACGACGTCGCCCGCGCGCTCCGGGCGGACGCAGGGCTCCGTTCGGTGCGGCTCATCGCCCTCAGCGGTTACGCGCAGCCGGAGGATCTCCAGCGCGCTGCCGAGGCGGGTTTCGACAGGCACATCTCCAAGCCGGCTTCGGTGGACACGTTGCTCGCCGCGATCGAAGCGGTGCGCGGGTGAGCGGATGGCGGCCGAGCCTTCGGGCCTTCAGCCCTGCTTTCCGAAGAGCAGCAGCCGGACGTCGAGGGCACCGTTCCTGAGCGCGAACTCCCGCTCGGGGGCGAGCCCCAGCTCCTTCGCGGGCGCCGCGGCTGGCAGCAGCAGCGCGGCGCGCCATGCGGCGAGCTTCCCGCGCAGGGTGCGCCCGACCTCCCGCAGCGAGAGCGCGCCGATGCGCTCGCCGTACGGGAGGTTGGCCACCAGGAGACCGCCGGGCGCCGGCGACTCGAGCTCGTGGAAGGAGGCCGTGGAGAAGCGGATGTGCTTCTCCACGCGCGCGCGCAGCGCCGTCTTCCGTGCGAGCTCCACGTACGCCTCGCGGACGTCGGAGGCGAAGATGGGCGCCGGGGGCGCGGCGAGCTTCGACGCCCGCGCCTGATCGGAGACGCGCCGCCACAGTGGGCGGTCGAAGCCGGCCTGGCGCTCGAAGCCGAAGTCGTCCTTCGCGCGATGGATGAGCGGCGCCTTCCGCAGCGCGATGTACGCCCCCTCGATGGCCAGGGTGCCAGAGCCGCACATGGGGTCGAGCAGCGGCTCGCTGCCGTCGTAGCCGGCGAGGAGCAGGATGCTCGCGGCCAGCGTCTCCTTCAGGACCGCCGGATGGCCGCCGAGTCGCCAGCCGCGCTTGTGCAGCGCCCGGCCTGCCGTGTCGAGCCCCAGCGTGCAGATACCGCCGCGCAGGTGGGCCATCAGCGTCACCGGATCGTCCGCCTCCGGATCGAAGCGCGGCGCGGGTTCGGACGCTTCGGTGAAGGAGCGGGCGACCGCGCCGGCGATCGCGCCCTGCACCGCCGCCTCTCCCACCGCGCGCGCCTCGGCGTCGGTGAGGATGGGCGAGACCGTGAACGGGAACCTCGAACGGAGCCAGTGCCGCCAGGCGATGGCCGCGCCAGCGGCCTCGAGCTCGCCGGCGGAGCGCGCGGGCAGGTCAGCCACGATCCGCTGGATGCGGCTGGCGGTGCGCAGCCAGAGGTGCGCGCGGTACCCCGTCTCCAGATCCGCCTCGAACGCGACGCCGCGGTAGATGGGGCGCAGGTCCTTCACTCCGAGCTGCGCGAGCTCGCTGGCGAGGACCCCCTTGGTCTCGTCGGGGCAGGTCGCGATCCAGCGGAGTGGCGTCGCGGATGGCGGGCGCGCTGAGGTCAAGCCCGAGGAGTACACCACCGTGGGGAAGCGCGGGGAGCGGCCGGCCGTCGCCGTGTCGCGCCCGGATCGAGATCACGGATTCGTCAGAGTGCAGGTGCTCGCGCAGCTCCCGCTCGGTGCGCTCCCCGTCATCGTCTTGTAGTGATTGCTGATCTGGGCCTGCGTCAGGAGGTAGTCGTAGATCGCGACCTTCCCGATGGCCCCCGGGAACCACGTGTCCATCGCCATCGTCCCGATGACGAGCGGGCTTCCGTTGGCGACGGGCCTCACGCTGTACTGGCTCATGCAGCCCGTCGGGCTGTGGCTGGCCTGGTTCCAGGGTACGCCGTTCACCCAGATGTTCAGCGAACCCGGGTACGACGAGGACGAAGGACAACCCGAGGGCTGGCTCCGCGTCGTGTACTCCCCGACCACGTGGTACCAGTGCCCCGCCACGATGAGCGAGCTCACGGGCTGCCAGTCCGCGGCCGAGCCAAGACCCGCGCTCGGGTTGAAGGCATAGGCGGAGAACCGGTTGGGACGGCCCTGCGCGGTGCTGGTGCTGTACATGCGCGCCTCCCACTCGCAGGTCGGCGAGTAGCTCGCGCACTTGCCCATCCAATCGACGTAGCCGTCGGAGCTGTCGTTCGGGAACTGGAGCGTGTCCGCCCTGATCCAGGCTTCCCAGGTCAAGCTGCCCGTGGTCGGAATGGAGAACGCCGGCGAGGACGGGATGCTCAAGTACTCGCTGGATCCATCGAAGTCGACGGCGCGATCGCCGTTCGGCATCCCCACTGTCGGCGGCGGACGACCGCCCTGGTAGGCGCCGGTATGCCCGTTCCCGGTCAGGTCGGGCTCGCTCCCGGTGGTGCTGCTCATGCTCCAGAACGCGACCGGATCGTCCAAGAGCACGACGGCGTCGTAGGTGCCCGCGGACG
>CAWHDY010000010.1:0-109793 GCA_963828235.1 uncultured delta proteobacterium | reverse complement strand
GGGGCTACTCGCCCAGCAGCAGCGGTTGGGGCTTTCACCAGGCGGAACTGTTTGCGAATTGGAATCTGCCGTGGAGGTGGGATATGGGCAAAGAATGGTATCTGCAGACGCGGGTGGATTTTTCGATTGGCTGGCTGGGGGATCCCGACAACGACGCGGCCATCGGGACGGCCGGGCCGAGCGTGGTCCTGGGCCGCGAGAGTCTGCCGGTGTCACTGGAAGGCGGGGTCAGTCCGACGGGGCTAAGCCGCTCCGGAATTTGGGTCCAAGGACTTCGGCACGGAAATTCAGTTTACCAGCCACGTCGGGTTGAACTGGGATTTTGCAACGCACTGGCGACTCAGCTATCGGTTCCAACACATGTCCAATGCGGAGTTGGGTACGAAGAACCCGGGGTTGAACCTGAACATGTTCGCCTTGAGCTACGTGTTCTGAGCGGCGCGTCCGGGAAGCGCGGGGAAGGCCAGGTGCAAGCCGGAAGCGAGGCAGGAGCTTGGGAGGAACCCCGGTGTGCATCCTTGGTGCATCCTTAGTACATCCATTGAGCATCCATTGTACACGGGTGGCCATCATGGCCCTCGCACGGCAGCGGGGGTGGTCCGACAAGCCAGAGGCTCGTCGGGACAGCGCAAGCCGGAGGCTTACGCTACTACTTGGTGGCGGTGCCGAGATGAGCTTGACGGCCTGGCGAGAGGGAGCTGACGGGTGCCGTAATGCGAATTGTGGCGATCTGCGGCGGGCGCTTGACGTTCCCGCGCCGAGGCTCCACTCTTTTTCTTTCGGAAGCGATTATATTGTGATTAGGTGAATCTTATGAGTAAAGCACAGGATTTTTTTGGCACGCTGCGGAGCTTCGACCTCGGGAACGGCCAGCAGGGCGGCGCTGTATGCGCTGCCGCAACTGGAAAAGGCCGGCGTGGGCCCGGTGTCCCGATTGCCGGTATCGATCCGGCTGGTGCTGGAATCGGTGCTGCGCAATTGCGACGGCAAACGGGTTCTGGAGCAGAACGTGCGCGCGCTGGCGAACTGGAAGCCGACGGCGCCGCGCAAGGAAGAGATTCCGTTCGTGGTGGCGCGCATCGTGTTGCAGGACTTCACCGGCGTGCCGCTGCTGGTGGACCTGGCGGCGATGCGCTCGGCGCTGGCGCGGCTGGGCAGGAACCCCAAGTTGATCGAGCCGCTGGTGCCGGTGGACCTGGTGGTGGACCACTCGGTGCAGGTGGATTACTACGGCACGCCGGAGGCGCTGGGCCAGAACCTGGACCTGGAGTTCAAGCGCAACCGCGAGCGCTACGAGTTCCTCAAGTGGGGCATGCAGGCGTTCGAGACGTTCAAGGTGGTGCCGCCGGGCATCGGCATCGTGCACCAGGTGAACCTGGAATACCTGGCCAAGGGCGTCTTGTCCTGCCCATCCAACCTTCAACCCTCAACCCATCGACGCTGTTCTACCCCGACACGCTGGTGGGGACGGATTCGCACACGACGATGATCAATGGGCTGGGCATCGTGGGCTGGGGCGTCGGCGGCATTGAGGCGGAGGCGGGGATGCTGGGGCAGCCGGTGTATTTCCTGACGCCGGATGTGGTGGGGGTGCACCTGACGGGCGCGCTGCGGGAAGGCGTGACGGCGACGGACCTGGCGCTGACGGTGACCCAAATGCTGCGGAAGGCGAAGGTGGTGGGGAAGTTCGTTGAGTTCTTCGGGCCCGGGGCGGCCGCGCTGCCGGTGGTGGATCGGGCGACCATTGCCAACATGGCGCCGGAATATGGGGCGACGATGGGCTTGTTCCCGATTGACGAGGAATGCGTGAACTATCTTGCGGGCGACCGGCCGCAGCGAGGAGCACTGCCGGATTTACGAGAATTACTATCGCGCGCAAGGATTGTTCGGCATTCCGAAGAAGGGCGAGATCGACTATTCCGTCGAGCTGGAACTGGATCTGGCCACGGTGGTGCCGAGCGTGGCGGGGCCGAAGCGGCCGCAGGACCGAATCGAATTGCCGAACCTGAAGCGGGAGTTCCTGGCCGCGCTTACCAGGCCGGTGACTGAAAGCGGATTTGGCAGGGCGGCCGGGGATCTGGGCAAGAGCTTCAGCGTTTCCGCAACGGCAGGCTTTCAGCCGGGCGGCGGGAGCCAGGAGCCGGTGTCCGGCGTGAAGCCCAGGCGCGCAATACCAACCCGCTGACCGAACTGGAGATGGCGAACAATCGGCCCACGCCGGACGCGATGGTAGCGCCGGGAGCGGGGCACGGAGGGCAGATTCGGCACGGGAGCGTGTTGATTGCGGCGATTACCAGTTGCACGAACACGAGCAATCCGTCGGTGATGCTGGCGGCGGGATTGCTGGCGAAGAAGGCGGTGGAGCGCGGGCTTGCAGGTCAATCCGCTGGTCAAGGCGTCGCTGGCGCCAGGCTCGCGAGTCGTGACCGATTACCTGAACCAGACCGGGCTGCAGAAGTATCTGGACCAGTTGGGCTTCAACCTGGTCGGTTATGGCTGCACGACGTGCATCGGCAACTCCGGGCCGCTGCCGGCGCCGGTGGACGAAGCGATCGGCAAGTACGATTTGGTGGCGGCCTCGGTGCTGTCCGGCAACCGCAACTTCGAGGCGCGCGTGCATCAGAGCATCAAGGCCAACTTCCTGATGTCGCCGCCGCTGGTGGTGGCGTTCGCGCTGGCGGGGCGGGTGGACATCGACCTGAGCCGGGAGCCGATCGGGCAAGGGGAAGGGCGGCGAGGACGTTTACCTGAAGGACATCTGGCCGACCTTGCAGGAGGTGCGCGACCTGATGCACGCGGCGCTGAAGCCGGAAGTGTTCCGCCAGCTCTATCGTGATTTCGCGGGGCAGAATCCGAAGTGGAACGAGATCCCGGCGAAGCCGGGCAACGTTTATCAATGGGATGCCAACAGCACCTACATCCAGGAGCCGCCGTTCTTCCAGGATTTCGGCTTGCAGCCGGGTGAGATCCGGGAGATCAAAGGCGCGCGCGCGCTGGGCATCTTTGGCGACAGCGTGACGACCGATCACATTTCGCCCGCCGGCAGCATCAAGAAGACCTCGCCGGCCGGGCAAGTACCTGATCGAGCGCGGCGTGGCGGCCGAGGATTTCAACAGCTACGGCTCGCGCCGGGGCAATGACCGGGTGATGACGCGCGGGACCTTTGCCAACGTGCGGATCAAGAACCTGATGGTCCCCGGCACCGAGGGCGGGGTGACCCGGTGCTTTGCCAGCAAGGAGTGCGCGTGCGCGCCGGGCGAAACGGTTTCCATCTACGATGCCGCGATGGCCTACCAGAAGGAGGGGACGCCGCTGGTGGTCATTGCCGGGCAGGAATACGGCACGGGCAGCTCGCGCGATTGGGCGGCCAAAGGGACGGCGTTGCTGGGGGTGAAAGCCGTGGTCGCGCAGAGCTTCGAGCGCATCCATCGTTCGAACCTGGTCGGCATGGGGGTGCTGCCGCTGCAATTCAAAGAGGGCACGAACGCGCAAACGCTGAAGCTGGACGGCACAGAAACGTTCGACGTGCTGGGCTTGGGCCCAGGGGCTGAAACCGCAGCAGGATCTGAGCTTGCGCATCACGCGAGCGAATGGGCAGGTGGAGACGGTGCCTGTGACCTGCCGGATCGATACGCCGATCGAGATTGACTATTACCAGCATGGCGGGATTTTGCCGTACGTGCTGCGGCAGTTGGCGGGAGCGCAGAGCACCGGCCCCGGCGATCCGCGAGAGGCTGACCGGACTGCAGCGCCTTGGCCAGGTCGGGCGAATGGCAGAGACCACGCACGGCGAAACCCAGGCGAAGCTATGACAAGAATCGAGCGGGCAGGACGCTGGAGCCGGCTCCGCGAACGCGACCGTGGAGTTCTGAGCCTGGCGGAACGAATCATCCGAGGCTGCCACCCGCGAGCATCCCGCGGATGGAGTGTTGCGGGCGGAATTGAGGGCGCAGCACGGGTTGTCGCGGGAGGAAGGCGCACAGGTGAGCAGGGCGGTATTCGCCTATTTCCGATGGCGGGGCTGGCTGGATGAGGGGAAGCCGATCCAGGAGCAAGTCGAGCAGGCCTTGGCCCTGGCCGAACGCTATGCTGCTCCAGCCGGAGAGCTTTAGTGACGCAGAGCTGATGGCGCGGGCGGTGCCGGCTTGGCTGCCAACGGTGATGGAAGCCGACGGCGCCTGGGTGCGGGCGCTGCAAACGGGAACCCAGGCTTTGGTTGCGGGCGCGGCGCGGGCAGGGCAGGGCGGTGGCGGGGAAACTGGGTGATTGCCGCGCTTTCGGCGAGGGCCCGCTGGCAGATGCTTTGGAATACCGCGGCCGCAGCGATCTGTTTCGCACCAGTGAATTTCACGCGGGCGAATTTGAATTGCAGGACATCAGCTCGCAGGCAGTCGGACTGATCTGCGATCCGCGACCCGGGGAGACGTGGTGGGACGCATGCGCCGGCGAAGGCGGCAAGACGCTGCACCTTTCGGCTCTGATGGGGAACAAGGGATTGATCTGGGCCAGCGATCGCGCCGCGTGGCGTCTGGCGAAGCTCAAGCGGCGGGCGGCGCGAGCCGGGGTTTTCAATTATCGCGCGGTGGTCTGGGACGGTGGGCCGCGGCTGCCGACGAAGACGGCATTTGATGGCGTGCTGGTGGACGCGCCGTGCAGCGGGATCGGAACCTGGCAGCGAAACCCGCACGCGCGGTGGACCACAACGGCCCAGGACGTGAAGGAACTAAGCGAAGTGCAGACGCAACTACTCCTGCACGCGGCTGCAGGAGTCAAACCGGGAGGGAGACTGGTCTATGCCGCCTGCACTTTGGCGCATTTGGAAACAACGAAGGTGGTGAAGGCGTTTGAAGCGCAGTGCTCCGCAATTTGAGCGGTTGGCAGTGCGCAATCCGCTGGCTGCGGGGTCATCGCCGAGCGATTTGCTCTACTTGTGGCCGCAGGAAACGGGCGGCAACGGCATGTGCGTGGCCGCGTGGGTTCGGACAGTCCGGCTGAGGGCGCTGGCGGACGATGACCTGGCGTTCCGGTTCTCCGCGGCGCGGCCGATCACTTTGCTGCCGGCGCAGTCCGGTATAGGTCGTCCGCAGTCTGGACGTTGCTGTCCTCCCAGACTTTGTTCGGTCCGGCGGAGCGAATCATGACTTCATTGTCCGAGAAGTAGAACCGGAGCGGCGTGCCCCACGGATCAAGAATCTCGCCTTTGTCGTTCATGTCGCTCTTGCGGACGGCCAGGATGAGGACCTTCTTCTCGGTCCGGCCGAGCAGGGCCTTGGCGATAGTGAGGTTGTTGCCGGTGGGATAGCTGCCGACGAATTCCCGGTATTGTTGGAGACCGAGGATCAGGTTGTCGGCATCGGTGTTGAACTTAAGGATCTTGGTGTCGGTACGCCGCGGTGTCCAAGCTTTAGCCACCCACAGGACACCGCCAACGCCCAGCACGATTAGCGCAATGGTAAGGGCCTTTTTCATAATGTCTCTTCGCTGCTTACTGTTTTTGACTGTCTGAGGCGAGGTGTAGCAGGAGGAGTGCCGGTACTGGCCCGGACGATCAGTTCGGCGGGCAGACGCCTGGATTCGGGGCGTTGGCCGCGCAGGAGTGCTTGCATGGCGTCCACCGCCGCGGCGCCCAGGCGGAACTTGGGCTGGCGTGTCGTGGTCAAGGGCACGCGGAAATGTGCTCCCGAGCAGGATATTCCCGAAGCCGGCCACCGAAATATCCTGCGGGATCTTGAGGCCATGGCTCAGGAGCGTCTCCGCGCAGCCGACGGCCACGACATCATTGACCGCCTGCACGGCGGTGGCATCGGAGGATTCGTTGATCATCTGCAAGGCCGCTTTGGCGCCGTCCTCGATCGTCCGGCCGGCCTGAAAGACCAGCCGGTCATCCACCTCCAGGCCGGCTTCGCGCAAGGCCCGGCGATAACCCTCGAACCGTTCCTGGTGTCCACGGCGTGGCGAGGGGGCCCGCCAGGAACGCAATGCGCTTGTGTCCCAGCTTGAGCAGGTGCTGCGTCACGGCGTAACTGGCCAGCAGGTCGTCCGATCTCAACGTTGACAAACTGGCTGCAGAAGGGAGCGGTATGGCCGAGCAGGACGGTCGGGACGCGGCGGGCGATCAACTCCTGGTAAATGCGCGCCTCGGCGGCCATGCGATAGACCGGCGAGATGAACAGGCCATCGACGCGCCGCGACAGCAACCGCCGGAGGCAGGCTTCCTCGCGCTCCGGGATATTGAGGGTGTGCGCGAGCAAGACATCATAGCCCAGCTCGTAGGCCCGCTCCTCGATGGCCAGGACGACGCGGGAGTAAATCGGATTGGTCATGGAGGAAATGACCAGGCCGAAGAGTTTCGTGGTGCGGGTGCGCAAGCCCTGGGCGGTGGAGTCGGGGACATAGCCCATTTGCTGGGCCAGCAGCTTGATCCGGGCCTTGGTGGCGGCGGAAACATCCGGTTCGTCCCGCAAGGCCTTGGAGACGGTCATTATGGACAGGCCGGCGCGCTGGGCGATGTCTTTCAGCCGTATCATAAAGAGGCGCCTCGCCAGTGGAGTTTGCAGCGCAAGGTTTCACAGAACGAACTTCCCGCCAGGTGCATCAGCCGCACCGTCCGCCGGGCGCGGCGAATCGTGATCTTGTCGCCGGCGGCCAGCTCGCTGACGACCTGGCCATCGGCGCTCAAGATGGTGGCGGGCTTGGGGCTGATGACCTTGACGTCAATCGTGGCGGTCAGCGGCAGGATCAGGGAGCGATTGGACAGCGTGTGCGGGCAAATCGGGGTGAGGGCAAAGACCTCGGCCGTCGGGAAGACCACCGCGCCGCCGGCGGCCAGTGAATAGGCGGTGGAACCCGTGGGCGAGCTGACAATCAGGCCGTCGCAGCGGTAGCGGGTGAGCGGGTCACCATCGACGCTGACGTCCAGTTCGATGAGGCGGGAGGCAATGCCGCGGCCGATGACAATGTCATTGAGAGCGGTCTTGATCGACCGGCCGGCCGTCGCAGCGGCCGGTGGCCTGGATGAGGACACGGGATTCGAATTTGAACTCGCCGTTCCAAACGCACTTCAGGGCTTGCGGCAGATTCGAGGAGGGGACGGCGGTGAGGAAACCGAGGCCGCCGATGTTGACGCCCAGAATGGGGGTGCGCGAGCCGGCGATTTCGCGGGCGACACGCAGCATGGTGCCATCGCCGCCAAATACCACCAGCAAGTCCACCTGGCGCGCCAAGGTGGCGGCGTCGGCGCAAACCACGGCCTTCAAGCGGGCAAGGTGGGCGGTGGCAGGGTCGCTGTAGAGCTTGCGGCCGGCGGCAGCGATCAGGCGAGCCGCTTGTTTGACCGCGGCGGCGCCGGAGACCTTCTGGGAGTTCCCAATCAGTCCGACGCGTTTGATTCTGTCAGCCAGAGCTTTCAATCAGCACCAAGAATTCCTTATTGCCGGCGGGGCCAAGCACCGGGGATTCGGTGACGCCCAGCCAGCGCAGACCGCCGGCGGGCGGCGACGAACTCGTTCAACTCGCGCAACACGCGCTGGTGAATTGCCGGATCGCGAATCACGCCCGCACCCCGGTCGGCTTCGGCCTTGCCGGCCTCGAACTGCGGTTTGATTAACGCGACGATTTTAGCGGATGGGCGGAGCAATGCAACGGCGGGCGGGAGAATTTTTCGCAGGGAAATGAAGGAGCAATCGATCACCGCCAGGTCGGCCGGAACAAAGGGCGGCGGGAAGTTTGCGCGGGCGTGAGCGCGCGGGCATTGGTCTTTTCCATCACCACCACACGGGGATCGCAGCGCAGTTTCCAGGCAAGCTGGCCCTGGCCGACGTCCACGGCGTACACCTTCGCCGCGCCGCGCTGCAGCAGGCAGTCGGTGAAGCCGCCGGTCGAGGCGCCGAGGTCGATAGCCGTCTGGCCGGAGACGTCGAGCTGGAAATGGTTGAGCGCATGTTCGAGCTTGAGGCCGCCGCGGCTGACGAATTTCTCGGGGCGAGCCAGAGTGAGCTTCGTCATCCGGATTTGACCGAATCGCTGGGTTTGCGGGCAAGGCGTTCGTTGATCCTGACCTGGCCGGCCATGATCGCGCGCTTGGCCTTCTCGCGGCTCTCGCAGAGTCCGCGCTCGACCAATGCCTGATCCAAACGGCTCATGTCCGGATTATGCTGCAACCAAGGCATGCGCCGCGAGGCTAAATTCGAGAGCGGATGGCCTCGCCATGGCAGGAGGCCCGAAGTTCGAGAGCTGAGCAGGTCTTTACTGGGGGCTGCGCCGGTGCCGGGCACGAACGTAGCGTTGCTGGCCAGGGCGGGTTTACTCTTCCTTTGCAGCGCCGGAATAGGACCGGGTTTGGGCTTCGCGGAAACTACTCAGGAACAGGGTGTTATCGGCGACGTGCCGACGACCTAACGCGCCGGCGTGCGCGCCGCGAGCGGACGTCGCGTGCCCCCCGCAGGGCCCGCGACGGCGCGCCGGCCGGGGGGAGAAGGGGCCGTGGCGGTGCCGTGCGCGCTCGACCGATACCGCGTTCATTCGGTCGCCGCGGCGCCTGCCGGGCTGTGGTACAGCGAGGCGATGCAGGACGAGAAGCTCGAGACGCTCGCGCCCGGACGGCTCGCGGCGCTGCTCTCGCAGGGCCTCCGCGGCCACCACCCGCTCTTCGAGCGCGACGCGATCCTCGCGGCGTTCGCGCTGCCGGACGTGGCCGTCGCCCGCGACGACGCCGACGACGTCGGCAACGCGCTCCTCACGATCTGCAAGGAGCCGCTGCCGGCCGCCCGCGCCACGATCGCCGAGCTCTCGGACTCCGCCCGGGTCTCGCTCATCCGCCTCTACTTCCGCCTCCTCGATCGGGCCGAGGAGGAGCGCGCCGCCGTACACTGAGCCGATGCGGGTCCCAGCCGCCCTCGCTCGCGCCCAGGCGACGCTCCCGAAGCCGCTCGTGGACGTGCTGCGCCGTCTCGACGAGGCCGGTCACCGGTCGTGGATCGTGGGCGGGGCGGTCCGGGATCTGCTCCTGCACCGCCCCCGCGAGGCGGCGGACTTCGACGTCGCCACCCCTGCGACGCCGCAGGAGGTGACGGCCCTGTTTCGCAAGGTGATCCCGACCGGGATCGAGCACGGCACCGTCACGATCGTCACCGGCGCCCTCGCGATCGAGGTCACGACCTTCCGCGGCGAGGGTCCGTACGTCGACGGACGGCGGCCGGAGTCCGTCACGTTCCACCGGGACCTCGAGGCGGACCTCGAGCGGCGCGACTTCACGATGAACGCGCTCGCGTGGGATCCGCTCGCCGGCGAGTTCCGGGATCCCCACGGCGGGCGCGAGGACATGGCGCGCCGGCTCGTGAGGGCGGTGGGCGCGGCCGAGGAGCGGTTCGCGGAGGACGGGCTGCGCGCCATGCGGGCGGTCCGGTTCGCGGCGCAGCTCGGCTACCGCCTCGCGCCCTCCACCCGCCGCGCGATCCCGGGCGCGCTCCCGGTGGTCGGCAAGGTGGCGGTGGAGCGAACCTCGGAGGAGCTCGCGCGGCTCGCCGTCGCCCCCGACGCGGCCCGGGCCCTGGGGCTCATGCGCGCGACGGGGCTGCTCGGGGTCGTCCTCCCGGCCTTCGCCGCCCTCCCGCGGACCGTGCAGGACCACGCGGCCAGGGTCGTCGCGGGCGTCCCTCCGGACGCGGCGCTCCGCTTCGCGGCCCTGCTCCACCCGCTCGGCGCCGCGGCGGCCGAGCGGGTGCTCGTCGAGCTGCGTCAGCCCCGCCGGGTCTCGGACGAGGTCGCGGCGCTCGTGCGGGGGCACGTCTGCCGGCTCGGGCCCCGCGAGGCGGCGCTGCCGGTGACGGAGGCGGACGTCCGGCGGTACCTGTCGCGCGCCGGCCCGACCCGCGCCGGGTCGCTCGTGGCGCTCGCGGGGTCGGAGGCGGCGTCCCTCCCCGCGAGGGACGCGCGGGGCGCGCGCGCGGAGGTGAAAAAACTGGAGCGTGAGATCTTGCAGATACGGCGCGAGCGTCCACCGCTCGTCGCGCAGGATCTCGCGATCGACGGGCGCCACGCCATGGCGGTCCTGGGGACCGGGCCCGGGCCCCATGTCGGCGAGGCGCTCCGGCACCTGCTCGACCGGGTCCTCGCGGATCCGGGCCTGAACGCTCCCGCCGCGCTCGACGAGGAGCTGCGGCGCTGGTGGGCCGGGCGCGCGCGCGACGCGTAGGGCGCGCTTATGATTCCGGCGGATGTGCTCATGCCGCGCCGGGTACTCTGCATCGAGGGAGACGAGGGGCTTCGCGAACGCGTCAAGGCGCTGCTCGAGCGCGAAGGGTTCGCGGTGGACCTGATGGGCTCGGGGCTCGACGGCATCGCGCGGGCGCTCACGGCGCCGCCCGACCTCGTGCTCGCGGACGTGCACCTCCCCGACATGGAGGGGGCGGAGCTCGCGGCGCGCCTGAAGCGCGAGAAGGCCCTCGCGCAGGTGCCGTTCGTCGCCCTCGGCGCGTCGCGAGAGGAGCACGACGTCGCGCTCGCGGCGGGGGCGGACGGCTTCCTCGAGCGCGGGCGGGAGGAGCTCCTCGCGGACGAGGTGCGCGCGTTCCTCGGCGGGAAGCGCGAGCGCCTCACCGAGGACGGCGAGCGGGAGCAGCTGCGCGCGCTCTCCGGCGCGATGGCGGCGCGCCTCGAGACCGCCGTGGCGGGCGCGCAGCGGGCCACCCGGCGGGTCGAGGAGCTCGATCGGCTCCGCAGCGCGTTCATGCACAACCTCGCGCACGAGCTGTCGACCCCGCTCACGCCGCTCGCCGGCTACCTCCGGATCCTCTCCACGGGGAAGCTCGGGGCGCTCTCGCCCCAGCAGCAGCGGATCGTCGACACGATGGTCCAGTCGGTCACCCGGCTCACGCGCGTCGTGGACAACCTCGCCGACTTCGCGAGCCTCGAGGTGGGCGAGGCGCCCCTCCTGCACGGCGACGTCGTCCCCGACCAGCTCGCCGACGACGTGGTCCAGGAGCTCGGCGCGCCGATCCGGGAGGCGCGCCTGCACGTCACCGTCCTGCACGGCGGCGGCGGCGCCGTGGTCGCCGACGCGCGCAAGCTCCGCCAGGCGGTCGCGAACCTCGTCGGGAACGCCGTGAAGTTCTCGCCCCACGGCGGGGAGGTGCTGGTCGAGGTCACGCGAGATCCGCAGCGGCTCCGGTTCACGGTGTACGACCAGGGGCCCGGCGTCCGGCCCGGCGAGGCGGACCGCATCTTCGAGCCGCTCTACCACGCGGCCGCCCGGGGCGAGGCGGCGCGCCTCCCCGGGACGGGCCTCGGGCTCCCGGTGGCGCAGCGCATCGCCGAGGCGCACGGGGGCCGGGTGTGGGTCGAGAGCCCGCCCCGGACGCAGCCGGCGTCGCTGACCCGCCACTTCACCGGGTCGAAGTTCGTCCTCGAGATCCCGGTGCACCCCGCCGACCGCGCGCGGCCCGACCGGGGGCCGCCGTCCGCGTCGCTCGCGTGAGGCTCGACCGAGCGGCGAGGCCCGCGGGACCCGCGGTTGATCGGGCGCGGGCGACCGGGGTATGACGCGCCGGGATCCGGACCATGCGCGTGCTCGTGGCCATGTCGGGGGGCGTCGACTCGTCGGCGGCCGCGGCGCTGCTCGCCGCGGAGGGGCACGACGTGCTCGGCCTCGCGATGCGCGTCGCGGACTTCTCGGACGCGGCGCGGGGCCGGTCGTGCTGCGCGCCGGACGACCTCGAGGACGCTCGCCGCGCCGCGCGCCGGATCGGGATCCCGTTCTTCGTGGCGAACGTGGAGGAGCGCTTCGCGGAGCGCGTGATCGACCCGTTCGTGGAGGACTACCTCGAGGGCCGGACGCCGAACCCCTGCGTCGCCTGCAACAGCCGCGTGAAGTTCGAGTGGCTCCTCGCCCGCGCCCGGGCGCTGGGCGCGAAGCTCGCGACCGGCCACTACGCGCGGGTGGAGCGCCGCGGCGATCGCCTCGCGCTGCTCGCGGCGGCGGATCCCGCCAAGGACCAGAGCTACTTCCTGTACGGGCTCGGGCAGGACGCGCTCGCGGACGTGCTCTTCCCGGTCGGCGGGCTCCCGAAGCGCGAGGTCCGGGCCGCGGCGGCGCGCGCGGGCCTCGCGAACGCCGAGAAGCCGGAGTCCCAGGAGATCTGCTTCGTCACGCGCGGCGCCGCGGCGGACTTCGTGGCGCTCCGCGCGCCGGAGCGGGTCAGGCCGGGCGAGGTGGTGTCCACCTCGGGCGAGGTCCTCGGGACCCACGCCGGCGTCCACCGGTTCACGGTCGGCCAGCGCCGCGGGCTCGGCGTCGCCGGGCCCGAGCCCCGCTACGTCGTCCGCATCGACCCCGGGACCGCCCGCGTCGTCGTCGGCACGGCGGACGAGGCGTCGCGCGCCGCGTTCCGGGTCGGGGAGGCGAGCTGGGTGGCCGGCGCGCCCCCCGCCGGCGCGCGCGAGCTGAGCGTCAGGGTCCGGCACCGCCACGCCGGCGAGCGAGGGACCGTCCGCGCGACGCAGGGAGGGTGCGCGGAGGTGGTGCTCGCGGCGCCGGTGCGCGGCGTCGCGCCGGGCCAGGCGGCCGTGTTCTACGACGGCGACGAGGTGGTCGGGGGTGGACGCATCCTCTGACGCGCGCGCGGCGCGCCGCCCCCGGGTCGCCCTCGTCGCGCTCGGCTGCCGCGTCAGCCGGGCCGACGTGGACGCGCTCGCGGGCGAGCTCGAGGGCGCCTTCGACGTCGCGCGCCCCGGCGAGGCCGCGGACTTCGTCGTGGTGAACACGTGCTCGATCACGGGCGACGCGGACGCCGCCGCCCGGCAGGCGCTCCGGCGCGCGGCGCGCGAGCACCCGGGCGCCGCGATCGTGGCGGCGGGGTGCTACGCGCAGCTCTCCCCGGACGCGCTCGAGAAGGTCCCGGGCGTCGCCGCGGTCGTCGGGGCGCGGGCCCAGGGCGCGGTGGCGGGCGTGCTCGCGCGCCTTCGCGGCGGCGACCGGGGGGGAGGCGTCCTCCGCGCCGCGGTCCCGGACGCGCCGGCGTGGGGCGCGGCGCCCGGCGGGCCGGCGCGCCACACGCGGCCGTTCCTGAAGGTGCAGGACGGCTGCGACCAGCGCTGCGCGTACTGCGTCGTCCCGCTCGCCCGCGGGCCGTCGCGCTCGCTCCCGTTCGACGAGGCGCTTCGCCGGATCGCGCTCCTCGGCGCGCGGCACCCCGAGGTCGTCCTGACCGGCGTCCACCTCGGGGCCTACGGCCGGGAGCTGTCGCCGCGCCGGTCGCTCGCGGAGCTCGTCGCCGCCGCGGTGCGCGGGCGGGCCGTGCGGCGCGTGCGGCTGTCCTCGGTCGAGCCGAACGAGCTGCCGCGAGCGCTGCTGGAGGATCGCCGGATCGCGGCCGCCCTCTGCCCGCACTTCCACCTCCCGCTCCAGAGCGGAGCGGCCCGGCTCCTCGCCGCGATGGGGAGACCGTACGGCCCGGAGCTGTTCCGCGGGGTCGTCGAGGGGATCCTGGCGCTCGCTCCCGTCGCGTGCGTCGGGACCGACCTCCTCGTCGGCTTCCCCGGCGAGACCGACGACGAGCACCGCGCCACGGTCGCGCTCGTGGAGGCGCTCCCCCTCGCGTACCTCCACGTCTTCCCGTACTCGCCGCGGCCCGGGACGCGCGCGGCGGCGCTGCCCGGCCGCGTCCCGGCCGGCGTCGTCCGGGAGCGGGTCCGGGAGCTGCTCGCGCTCTCGGATCGGAAGTGGCGCGGGTACCTGGCGGCGCAGGTCGGGCGGGAGCTCGAGGTCGTCGTCGAGCGGGTCGAGGCCGGCCGATCGCGTGGGACCGCACGCGAGTGGGTCACGGTCACCTGGCCGACGGCGGGCGACGCGCGGGGAGCGGTGGCCCGCGTGCGCGTCGAGGCGAGCGACGCGTCGGAGTGCACCGGGGTGCGGGTCCCACCGGCCGGACCGGACCCCCGCGCGTAGAGCGATCCCCACCCGGTCCTGCGGGGCGAGGGCCCGCCCCGGCGGTTGCCGCCCGACCGGGCACGGACTACGCATCCCGGATGCTGCTCTCCGACGGCCGCGCGGTGCCGGACCTCCCGCTCGATCGCGCCAAGGTCGAGCGCTGCCGCGTCCTCGCGGACCGGATCACCGGACAGGTGCTCGAGGTCGTCCGGCGCCACACGACCGTCGCGATCGAGCGCACGGCGCTGCGGCTCCTCGGGCTCCACGAGGCGGGCCCGCGCGGCGTCCCGCTCGTGAACCTCGCGGTGGACGCGCTGCACGAGCGCGGGCTGCTCGGGCGCGGCGCGGCGTACTGGATGGGGCGGGCGATCCGCCAGGGCGCGAGCGGTCCGCTGGCGGTCGTCGAGCGGATCACCTCGCTGCCGGCCGCGCCGCCGGCGCTGCCCCGCGAGGAGGAGCGGGCGATCGAGGACGAGCTCCGGCGCGACGCGCGCGCGGCGCTCGACGAGGTGCTCCGCCGCGTGCGGGCGCGCGACGCGCTGCGCGAGGAGCTCGGGACCGGCGCGCCGCCCCTCAAGTACGTGATCGTGGCGACCGGGAACATCCACGACGACGTCGAGCAGGCGCGCGCCGCTGCCCAGGCGGGCGCGGACGTGATCGCGGTGATCCGCTCCACGGCGCAGTCGCTCCTCGACTACGTGCCGGACGGCGCGACCACCGAGGGGTACGGAGGGACGTGGGCGACGCAGGAGAACTTCCGCCTCATGCGCCTCGCGCTCGACGAGGAGTCGCGCAGGCTCGGCCGCTACCTCGCGCTCACCAACTACTCCTCCGGGCTGTGCATGCCGGAGATCGCGTTCATCGCCGCGTACGAGCGGCTGGACATGCTGCTCAACGACGCGATGTACGGGATCCTCTTCCGCGACATCAACATGAAGCGGACGCTCTGCGACCAGCACCTGTCGCGCGGCATCTGCGCGCTCGCGGGGATCGTCATCCACACCGGCGAGGACAACTACATCACCACCGCGGACGCGGACGAGGCGGCCCACACCGTCGTGGCGTCGCAGTTCGTGAACCTCTCCTTCGCCCGGCGCGCGGGGCTCCCCGAGCGGCTCGTCGGGCTCGGCCACGCGTTCGAGATCGATCCCTCGCGCGAGGACACCGTCGCGCGGGAGCTGGCGCAGGCCCTGCTCGTGCGGACGCTCTTCCCGGACTCGCCCATCAAGTACATGCCCCCCACCAAGCACAAGCAGGGCGACATCTTCTTCAGCCACGCGTATGACGTGATGGCGGACGTCGTCGCGCACGTCACCGGGCAGGGCATCCAGCTGCTGGGCATGATGACCGAGGCCATGCACAACCCCTTCCTCATGGACCGGTTCGTGGCGCTCAAGGCGGCCGACTACGTCCGGCGCGCGTGGCGCTCGATGGGCTCGGAGCTGATGCTGAGGCCCGGCGGGATCGTCGAGCGGCGCGCCGACGAGACGCTCGGCCGCGCGCTGGCGCTGCTCGAGGAGGTGGCCCGCGACGGCCTCATGCCCGCGATCTCCCGGGCGCGGTTCGGCGACGTGGCGCGGGCGGAGGACGGCGGGAAGGGGCTCGCGGGCGTGGTCGAGCGCGCCCCCGGGTACTTCAACCCGCTCGTCGAGATCCTGGAGGGGCGATGAGGCTCGGACGGATCGCGCTCCCGCTCGTCGCGGCGCTCGCGCTGGCCTCGTGCGCGGGCCAGGCGCGCGTGGAGGGTCGCCCCACGGGGCGGGCCGGCTGGCTCGCGTACGCGCTGCAGGACCTCCGCTTCCAGGCGCCCGCGGGGTGGCGCGCGTCGGGCGACCCGCGGCGCATCGCGCTGGAGGCGCCGGACGGCCGCGCCCGCCTCGAGGTCTCGACGCCCGAGCGGGCCTTCCCGGACGAGCGCGCGTGCCTGGCGGCCGCGGGCGAGCGGCTCCAGGCCGCGCCGGGGCTCGAGCGGGCGCGCCGGCACCCGACGCGCCTCGCCGGACGCCCGGCGCAGCTGCTCGAGGCCGATCAGGGCGGCTGGCACGTGTGGGCGCTCGCCGCCTGCGACGGCGGAGTCCAGTACCGCGTGTTCTTCACCGCGGCGACGCCCGCCGCGGCCGAGGCGCTCGAGGCCTGGCGGACGCTGCTCCAGGACGCGCGGCTGGGCGGGGAGGCCTGACCGTGACCCCGCGCGACTGGGCTCCCGGCGAGCTGGTGCGGCCCTACGGCGACCGCCGCGACGACGGCGTCGTCCAGCTCTCGTTCGTCCTGCCGGTCCCGCCGAGCGAGCGCGCGCGCGAGGCGGCCGCGGAGGTCGCGCGGCGCCTCGGCATGGACCAGGTGCACGTCGCCCACATGGAAGCGGCGGCGGACCGGTACACCTTCTTCGTCGTCTACGGCCGGACCGCGGTCGGGGTCGAGTGGGATCGGATCCGGGTCCCCGAGGTGGTGTTCCGCCGGAAGGGCTTCGACGAGCTGAACGCCTACGCGCTGCGCGAGGTGGGGCGGCGGATCGTCGTGCTCGGCGCGTGCACCGGCTCGGACGCGCACGCGGTCGGCATCGACGCCATCATGAACATGAAGGGGTACGCGGGCGATCCCGGCCTCGAGCGCTACGCCTGCTTCGACGCGACGAACCTCGGCGCGCAGGTGGAGAACGCGCGGCTCGCGCGGCTCGTGGTGGAGCGCCGGGCCGACGCCGTGCTGGTGTCCCAGGTGGTGACCCAGCGCGACGTGCACCGCGAGAACGCCAGGGAGCTCGTGGACGAGCTCGAGCGGCTGGGCGTCCGCGGGAGCGTCGTCCTCATCCTCGGCGGGCCGCGCATCGACCACCGGCTCGCGGTCGAGCTCGGGTACGACGCGGGCTTCGGGCCCGGCACCCGGCCCGGCGACGTCGCGAGCTTCACGGTCGGGGCGGTCCTCCGCCGGATGGGGAAGGAGATGCACTGACATGAAGAGCGTCCTGCGGGTCCGGATGTCCGGCGCCGACGCCCACTATGGCGGCGACCTCGTGGACGGCGCGCGCATCCTCGCCCTGTTCGGGGACGCCGCGACCGAGCTGTGCATCCGCCACGACGGGGACGAGGGGCTGCTGCGCGCGTACGAGGCGGTCGAGGTCCTCGCCCCGACCCACGCCGGCGACTACCTCGAGATCGAGGCGGAGCTCGTGGCCACCGGCAACAGCTCGCGGACGATGCGCTTCGAGGCGCGCCGCGTGATCTCGGCGCGCCCCGATCTCTCCGGCAGCGCCGCCGACGCGCTGGCCGCGCCGGTGGTGGTCTGCCGCGCGCGCGGCACCTGCGTCGTCCCGCGCGAGAAGCAGCGCGTCACGCCGCGTGATCGGTGAGCCCGTGCCGGGGAAGGTCATCATCGCGGCGGCCGTGGTCGGCGCCGAGGTGACGCGCGCCCAGAGCCCGTACGTCCCGTACACGCCGGAGGAGATCGCCCGCGCGGCGGTCGCGGCGGGGCGCGCCGGGGCCGCGGTGGTCCACCTGCACGCGCGCTGGCCCGACGGCCGCCCTTCCCAGGATCCGCGGCACTTCCGGGAGATCGTGGACCGCATCCGGGACGCGGGGAGCCGGGTCGTCCTGCAGTGCTCGACGGGCGGCGCGCTCGGCATGTCGCTCGAGGAGCGCCTCGGCTCGCTCGTCGCGGGCGCCGAGATGGGGACGCTCAACCTCGGCACGATGAACTTCGGCGACGGCGTCTTCCTGAACCCGCGCCCCGACGTGGTGACGGTCGCGACCCGCCTGCGCGAGCGCGGGCTCGTGCCCGAGTGCGAGGTCTACGACGCCGGCATGCTCGACACGCTGCGGTGGCTCCTCGAGCGAGGCCACCTCGCCGCCCCGTACCACGTCCAGCTCGTGCTCGGGGTGCCGGGCGGCATGGCCGCCTCGGAGCGGAACCTCCGCTTCCTCGTCGAGGGGCTCCCGGAGCCGGCCCACTGGTCCGTCGCCGGCGTGGGCCGCGCGCAGCTCCCCATGGCGGAGCGCGCGCTGGCGCTCGGCGGCCACGTCCGCGTCGGGCTGGAGGACAACCTGTTCGTCGCGAAGGGCGTGCTCGCGCGCGGCTCGGACGAGCTCGTCGCGCTCGCGGTGGAGCTCGCCGCGCGCGCGGGGCGAGCGGTCGCGACGCCCGACGAGGCGCGCGCGATCCTCGGCATCCCCGCTGAAAACCCCTCGTCGCCGCACATTTCCGGCGCTTGACGCCCCGGATCGGGGGCGCTAGGGTCGCGCGATTCTTCGCGGAGACCCATCGGCGATGACCAAGGCGGATCTGATCGAGAAGGTGCAGGCGGCGCACGGCGACCTCTCGAAGCGCCAGGTGGCGCACGTGGTCGACGCGGTGTTCGAGAACCTCGCGAAGGGGATCCGCAAGGACAAGCGGTTCTCGATGCCGGGGTTCGGGACCTTCGTCGTGAAGAAGCGGGCGGGTCGCGTGGGGCGGAATCCCCAGACCGGCGCCGAGATCCAGATCGCGCCGACGAAGACGGTCGGCTTCAAGCCGGCGCCCGAGCTGAAGAACGCGCTGTAGCCGCGGCGCGCACGAGGAAGAGACGGGGCGCCCCGGGCCCGCGCCCCGGAACGCCCCGCCCACCCCGCCGCACGTCCGCTACTTCTTCTTGGTCTTGACGAGATCGAAGTCCACGTCGAGCTGGACGGTCCACAGCCAGTCGGTGCCGTAGCTCGCCTTGTAGTAGTCCCGGTCCAGGAAGAAGACGGGCCCGGTGAGGATGTCGATGGCTGGCGTGAAGTACACCCCGAGGCCGCCGCCGACGGCGCCGAACCAGTTGTTGCCGGTCGCGATGTCGGCGAGGAACACGATCTTGTCGACGCCGGGTGCCCCGACCTTGATGTCAGGAGAGACCCAGCTCGCCATGAACCCGGCGCGCTCCTCTCCCTTCGAGCCTGTCCAGAGGACCTTCGAGCCCGCACCGTAGTAGCCGCCCACGCCCACCGCGCCGATCGGCGTGGTCTTTCCGAGCGTCGCGTGGAGCAGGTGGTAGTCCGAGACGTCCGACTTGAACCCGACGTTCGACGCGCCGACCGAGAGCGCAGGCGACCAGGAGCCCAGCAGGCCCTCCGGCACGGTGATCTTGCCGTTCACCTGCGCGAAGTCGAACGTCCCCGCGCGGACGACCCCGAAGAACGTCGGGAAGAACAGGTCGAAGCCGACCTCAGCCTGCAGCTGCGGGAGGTTCAGGAGGCCGATCTCGAGGCCCGTGTCGATCTGGAGCGCGCTCTTCTCGCCGAAGTACGTGTCATACGTCAGGTGCGGCACGCCGACGGGCTGGGTGTAGGTCGTCGCGGGTGTCCAGAACGTCGTGGACGGGGTCGCGCGCGCCACCGACGCCGACGCGAGCAGGGCTGCGGCGATCGCCACGCTGAGAGCCTTCTTCATTCCGTTCTCCTCCGGGAGCGTCGCTCCGGTTGTGTGTTCGGATGGAGGGGCCGGTTGCAGCGCGCGTGCCGCGCGGAGTGCCCTCCGGAAACTCAACGGGGGCGGGGTGTTCGTTCGCGCGAGGCCGCGCAGGCGAGCGCTCTCGCACGGCCCGTGGGCATCGATTGCCCGATGGTGAAGCAGGCGCGCGACGGGAGCTGGCTCACTCCCGGCGACGCGCCGTCCGGACGCGGAAGAGCCCGCCCCGGCGGACCGGGGCGGGCTCGAGCGAGGTCGGGGGTGACGGCTGCGCCTACGCGGCGGTGTGGCCAGGCTGCGTGTGGGCGATCGGCGACGAGCCGGATGGGCCGGGCGCGGTCGGCCCGAACGCCGACTCGTCCGCCATGATGTAGCCGCGCTCACCGGCCTCGGAGGAGTCCATCCCGGCCCACTCGTCCTGCTCGTCGCTGCGCAGCGGCGTGATCAGGCCGACGAGCTTCAGCAGCCCGAACGACAGCCCGCCCGAGAACACGAGCGTCGCGACCACCCCGATCGCCTGCTTCCCGACGAGCGCGAGCGATCCGTCCGCGCCGCCGGAGTTGACGGCGACGCTCGCGAACGCGCCGGTGAGCAGGGCGCCGAGGGTCGCCGCGACCCCGTGGACCGCGAACACGTCGAGCGAGTCGTCGAGGCCGAGCTTCGGGCGGATCCGGATCGCGGTGAACGAGGCGAGCGCGGCGAGCGCGCCGATGGCGAGCGCCGGGACGGGCCGGACGAACCCCGCGGCCGGCGTGATCGCGACCATCCCCGCGACGGCACCCGAGGCGAGCCCGACGCCGGACATGCGGCCGTGCATGAAGAGCTCGACGAGGCCCCAGGCGAGCGCCGCCGCCGCGGGCGCGATGAACGTGTTCGCGAACGCGCTCGCCGCGAGGCCGTTCGCCGCGAGAGCCGAGCCGCCGTTGAACCCCAGCCAGCCGAACCAGAGCAGGCCGGCGCCGAGGATCGCGAACGGCACGTTGTGCGGCAGCACCGACGGCGTCCGCAGCCCGCGGCGCTTCCCGAGGACGACCGCCGCGACGATCGCGGCCGACGCGGCGTTGATGTGGACGACCGTGCCGCCGGCGAAGTCGAGGACGCCGAGGTTGCGGAGCCAGCCGCCCGGCGCCCAGACCCAGTGCGCGACGGGGGCGTAGACGACGAGCGACCACAGCGCGATGAAGAGGACGTACGCCTTCATCCGCACGCGCTCCACGATCGCGCCGGAGATGAGCGCGGGCGTGATCACCGCGAACATCGCCTGGAAGAGCATGAACGCGGAGTGGGGGATCGTCGCCGCGAGCGACGCCTCGGGGGCGTCGCCCACCCCGGAGAGCCCGATCCAGGAGAGCCCGCCGATCACCCGGTCGAGCCCGCCCCCCGGCGAGAACGCGAGCGTGTAGCCGACGAGCGTCCAGAGGACCCCGACGATCGCCATGCAGACGATCGAGAGGTTCATCGTGTGCACGACGTTCTTCGCGCGGACGAGGCCGCCGTAGAAGAAGGCGAGCCCCGGGGTCATGAGGAGCACGAGCCCGGCGCTCACGAGCACGAGGGCGGTGTCTCCGCCGCTGATCGGATCGGCGGCCGAGGCGAGCGCGGGGAGCGCGAGGGCAAGGGCGGCAAGCGGCTTCTTCACGGGTCCTCCCGGGGTTGGCGTCCGTCGCGCGTCTCGCGCGGGGTTCGGGGGCTCGCCTGTGCAGCACGTGTGCCGGAACGATCGCGCCCGGGATCCGCGCTGCGCCGCGCCGCGCTGCGCGAGCTCGAGGCAGCGGGTGCCGCCGCCGCGTGCAGATCGCCGCGCGAGCGCGGACGAGGGCTCGCCGGACGTGCTCGGCCGGAGAGCAGCTGCTGCCGGGATTCCGAGCCCTGCCTACTGCTGCGGCGCCAGCTTCCTCGGCGCCTGCTTCTTCGCCAGGGGCTTCTTCGCGGCCGCCTTCTTCACGGCCTTCTTGGGCGCCGCCTTCTTCTGAGCGCCCTTCTTCGCCGGCACCTTCTTGGAGGGCACGGCCTTCCTGACGGTCGCCGTCGCCGCCGGAGGAGGCGGGGGCGGGGGAGGAGGCGGCTCCGGCGAGAGCTCGCCCGGGTCGTCGTCGCTCGCGCTCTGCAGCGAAGGAGGCGCGCCCGACACCGCGCGGTACGGACCGCGATGCTCGGCGGCCACGATCGCGGCGCGCTCGGCCCACCTCCGCGCCGAGGCGTCGAGCGCCGCGCGGTCGAGCGTCGCGTCCGCGCCGGTCCGGTCGCCGGCGCGGAGCCGGAGCGCCGCGAGGTGGACGCTCGCGCGGCCGCGCTCGACCGCCGGCGTCCCGTCGAGATCGTCGGCGATCCGCCGGAGGGCCTCCTCTGCCTCGGCGGCAGGGGCCAGGCCGGAGAGCGCGAGCTTCGCGAGCCCGTAGGCGGCGCGGGGATGCGCGGGCGACGCGGCGAGCGCGGCCTCGTAGGCGGCCCGGGCCGCGGCGGGATCCCTGCGGAGTCGGCGCAGCACGTCCGCGTGCAGCGCGAGCCCGGGCGGGAACGCACCCTCCGCGGCCGCTGCGGCGGCGGGCTGCAGCGCCGCCTCGACGTTCCCGGCGAGGAGCGCGACGCGCGTCTCGAGCGCGAGCGGCCAGGGACCCGCGCCACCTCGCGACACCGCGGTGGTCGCCGTGCCGGCCTCCCTGCGGCCGAGGGCGAGCGCGGCGGCAGCCAGCTGCGCGTGGGGCGGGACGTCCTCGGCGCGGCCGGGGCGGACGAGCAGGTTCTCGATCTCGGCCTCGGCGCTCGACTGGCGGTAGTCGGCGAACAGCATCGCGAGCGCGAACGCGCGCACGCTCGCCCCGACGATCGGATCGAGCTGCGCGATCGGCTCGAGGAGCGAGGCGGCCTGCTGGTACCCCGCGGCGGTGTCGCGCCGGAGGAGCGCGTCCGCCTGCGTGAGCGCCGCCTCGATCACCTTCTTGCGATGGTGGGCGCGGTACCCGAGGAGTCCGCCGCCGACGACCAGCCCCAGCGCGGCGACGGCCGCGAGCTTCAGCGCGATGGAGCGCGGCCGTTTCCCGCCGGCCTCCTCGAGCTCCTGGGGAGCCTCGTAGGCGAGATCGTCCGCGGTCGCGGGGTCGAGGAGCTCCGGCGCTTCGTCGGGCGCGGTCGGCTTGGTCATCTCGGGGGCATGGAAAGGAGGACCCGAGCAGGGTAGCGCCACACCCCAGGCCCGTCAAAACGCGCGCGCCCACGCGGGTGTGCGTGGGCGCGGCTGCTACAGGACGATCGAGCCGAGAGGTCGGTTCAGCTGCCCTTCGCCTCGCGCTCGTCCTCGCGCGCGACGCCCGAGAGCACGTCGTTGACGGACGGGAACCGCATGATCTCGCCGCGGGCGATCCGCCACGCCTGCTGGACGATCCAGGACAGCGAGCGATCCTGCCGATTCGCCTCGGCCTGGATCTCGTTGAGCATGTCCTCGGGGAAGTACAGGGACTGCTTGCGCTTGTCGGTTCCGGCCATCGCCGCTCCGTGGGTGAGGAAGCCTGAGTAAGCCGAAGACCTTGTACGATGTCCCAGGGACACGGGTCAAGGAATCGTCCGGCTCGTCGTTCGCTGCTGGTGCGAGCCAGAAAAGAGGAGAGCCGGCATTTCTGCCGGCTCTCCGTGGGCCCAGAGGGGGAGGGGGGGGACCCCTAGGCCCAGCGCCACAAAATTGTCGTCGACCCCGCTCCAGTCAACTTCCGGCCCCGAACATCTCATTCCCGGTCGTCAAGCGCAACTCGAAGCCGGGCAGGGTGCCGCTGGACCTCCCTCGGTCCTTTCGAGGCTCAACCTCGCGCACCCCCGCGCTATTCCCGATGCCCGGCGCATACCCACCCGGCCCGCGGCGCTACTATAGGTGAAGCGCGGCAGGCCGCGCTCGCCCGATGCGCGACCGTCGACTCGATCCGTACCCAGAGGCCGTGCTCGCCACGATCCGGCGCCGCGGCCTGCTCGGCCCCGCCGACGTGGTGCTCGCGGCGGTGTCCGCCGGACCGGACTCGACCGCGCTCGTCGCCGCCCTCGCGGCGCTGCGGGACCGCGGCGAGCTCTCGGGCGTCTTCGCGGTCCACGTCGACCACGGGCTCCGGCCCGGGGGCGCGGACGACGCGGCGTGCGCGGCGTCCGCGTGCGCGCGCCTCGCCGTCCCCTTCGAGAGCGTCGCCGTCCGCGTGCTGCGCGGGAACGTCCAGGCGGAGGCGCGACGCGCCAGGTACGCGGCGTTCCGCGCCGCGGCGACGCGGGTGGGCGCCACCCGGATCGCGACCGGTCACACGCGCACCGACCAGGCCGAGACGGTGATGCTCCGGCTGCTCCGCGGGGCGGGCGCGCGCGGGCTCTCCGGGATCCCGCCGCGGCGCGGGCCGTTCGTGCGCCCGCTCATCGATCGTCCGCGCGCGGAGGGCATCGCCTTCCTCGCGCGCGCGGGACTGCCCTGGCGCGACGACCCGACGAACGCGACCCCTCGCTTCGCCAGGAACCGGCTGCGGCTCACGGCGTGGCCGGCGCTCCTCTCGCTCGCGCCCGCGGCCGAGCGGGCGCTCGCGCGCACCGCGGACCTGTCGCGCGAGGACGAGCGCGCGCTGTCGCGCCGGGCGCGGGCGGTGGTCGGCGCCGGAGCCGCGCTCGAGCTCGCGGCGCTGTCCAGGGAGCCGCTCGCGGTGCGGCGTCGCGTCGTGCGCCGGCTCTGGAAGCTCGCGGGCGGGGAGCCGGCCCGGCTCGAGGCGAAGCACGTGGACGCGGCGCTCGCCCTGGGGCGGAGGCGGAGCCCCGGGCGGGTCACCCTTCCAGGCGGGCTCGAGGCGCGGTGCGGGTACGGGCGGCTCGCGATCCTCCCGCGGGAGGCCGCGCGCGCCGAGGCCACGACGGCCGAGGTCGCCGTCCCCGGGCCCGGGACCTACGCGTTTCCGGCGCGAGGCCTCGTCGAGGTCTCGGCGCGAGATGCGGACGCGGTCCCGTGGCCGCTGCTGCTGAGGACCAGGCGACCGGGCGATCGGTTCCGCCCCGACGGGGGCCGTGGGACCAAGAAGCTGAAGAGCTGGCTCATCGACCGCAAGGTGCCGCGCGAGCAGCGCGACGGGCTGCTCGTCCTCGCGGCGGGGGGCCGGGTGATCGCGATCCCCGACGTCGACGCCGTGGCGAACGGGTTTCGGCCCGTCGGGGACCGGGCTGAAGGTCCGGGTCGGACTCCCGCTCTGAGGCGCTCTGCCCGACTGCAAAAGGGGGGCAGGGCTGTTATAAGGTCGGTCCGTCGGTCGGCGTTCGGGCGTTGGCGGCGGGCGCGGAACACCCGGGTAACGCCGGGAGTTCACAGCGATCGACGGTTCCACGGAAAGGGTAAGACAGCCTTGCGACAGTCCCACAAGACGGCCCTGCTCTGGGTCTTCCTCATCGTGATGTTCATCGCGCTCTGGCAGCTCTTCCAGCAGCGCGGCCGCGAGGCGAAGACGCTCAACTGGACGCAGTTCATGACCAAGGTCGACGCGGGCGAGGTCCGGGAGGTCCAGATCAAGGACCTCGACTACAGCGGCGTCCTCCGCGACAACTCGACGTTCCAGACGACGGGTCCGCTCGACGCCTCCGCGGTCATCGCGGAGAAGCTGCGCGAGAAGGGCGTCACGCTCCAGTTCCAGAAGCCCGAGCAGTCCTCGCTCTGGGTGACCGTGCTGCTGCAGTACCTGCCGCTCGTCTTCCTGTTCCTCCTCTTCTTCTTCTTCATGCGGCAGCTCCAGTCCGGCGGCGGCAAGGCGATGAGCTTCGGCAAGTCGCGCGCGAAGCTCATGACGGAGCACCACAACAAGGTGACCTTCTCGGACGTCGCCGGGATCGACGAGTCGAAGGACGAGCTCGAGGAGATCATCTCGTTCCTGAAGGACCCGAAGAAGTTCACGCGCCTCGGCGGCCGCATCCCGAAGGGCGTGCTGCTCATGGGCCCTCCCGGCACCGGCAAGACGCTGCTCGCGCGCGCCGTCGCCGGCGAGGCGGGCGTCCCGTTCTTCTCCATCTCCGGCTCCGACTTCGTCGAGATGTTCGTCGGCGTCGGCGCCTCCCGCGTCCGCGACCTGTTCGAGCAGGGCAAGAAGAACGCGCCGTGCATCATCTTCATCGACGAGATCGACGCGGTGGGGCGCCACCGCGGCGCCGGCCTCGGCGGCGGTCACGACGAGCGCGAGCAGACGCTGAACCAGCTCCTCGTCGAGATGGACGGGTTCGAGTCGAACGAGGGGGTCATCCTCATCGCCGCGACGAACCGCCCGGACGTCCTCGACCCGGCCCTCCTCCGCCCGGGCCGCTTCGACCGCCGCATCGTCGTGCCGCGGCCCGACCTGAACGGCCGGCTCGGCATCCTGAAGGTCCACACGAAGAAGACCCCGCTCGATCCGACCGTGGACCTCCTCCAGATCGCGCGCGGCACGCCGGGCTTCTCCGGCGCCGACATCGAGAACCTCGTGAACGAGGCCGCGCTCTACGCGGCCCGGCGCAACAAGGAGCGCCTCGCGATCGACGACTTCGAGTTCGCGAAGGACAAGGTGATCATGGGCACCGAGCGGCGCTCCATGTTCATCTCCGAGAAGGAGAAGCGGACCACCGCCGTGCACGAGGGCGGCCACGCGGTCGTCGCGAAGATCCTCCCCGGCACCGACCCCCTCCACAAGGTCACGATCATCCCTCGCGGGCGGGCGCTCGGCCTGACGCAGCAGCTCCCGCAGGAAGACCGGCTGAACATCAACCAGGAGTTCGCGCTGAACCAGGTCGCGATCCTCATGGGCGGCCGGATCGCCGAGGAGATCGTCTTCGACCAGAAGACCACCGGCGCCGGCAACGACATCGAGGTGGCGACGAACCTCGCGCGCTCGATGGTGTGCGAGTGGGGCATGTCGAACCTCGGGCCGCTCGCCTTCGGCAAGAAGGAGGGCGAGGTGTTCCTCGGCCGCGAGATGTCCGCGGTGCAGAGCTTCTCCGAGGACACCGCGCGCGCCATCGACGCCGAGGTCCACCGGATCGTCTTCGAGCAGTACGAGCGGGCGAAGAAGGTGCTGCTCGAGCACCGGCCGATCCTCGAGAAGATCGCCGATGCGCTCATCGAGTACGAGACGCTCGACGCGGCGGACATCGACGTGATCGTCGGCGGCGGCACCATCTCGCGGCCGCCTCCGCCGAAGCCGCTCGCGACCGCGGTCGCCGAGAAGAAGAAGAGCGCGATCGCGGAGCCCACGGGCGCGGTGCCCGCCGTCGGCAAGGCGTGAGGCGGGCGTGAGGCTGTCGATCGGGGCCAGGCTCTTCGAGGGGCCTGGCCCCTTCCTCATGGGGATCGTCAACGCGACCCCCGACTCGTTCTCCGACGGGGGGCGCTTCCTCGATCCCGCGGACGCCGTCGCGCAGGCGCTCCGGCACGCGGAGGAGGGCGCGGATCTCGTGGACGTGGGCGGGGAGTCCACCCGCCCCGGCGCGCCGCCGGTGTCCGCGGCCGAGGAGATCCGGCGCGTCGTCCCGGTGGTCGAGGCGCTCCGGGCGCGCCGCTTCCCCCTGCCGATCTCGGTGGACACGTCCAAGGGAGCCGTCGCCCGCGCGGCCCTCGCCGCGGGCGCCGACCTCGTGAACGACGTCAGCGGCCTCGCCGATCCGGACCTCGGGCGGGCGGTCGCCGCGGCGGGGGTCCCGATCGTGCTCATGCACACGCGCGGGACTCCGGCCGAGATGCAGGCGCGCGCGGTGTACGGCGACGTCGCGGCGGAGGTCGCGGCGGAGCTCCGCGCCGCGCTCGCGCGCGCGGTGGCGGCGGGGATCGCGCCCGGGTCGATCGTGCTCGATCCCGGCATCGGGTTCGCGAAGACCGCCGAGCAGAGCCTCGAGCTGCTCGCCCGCGTCGGCGAGCTGCGCGCGCTCGGGCGGCCGCTCCTCGTCGGGCCGTCGCGGAAGAGCTTCATCGGCAAGCTCACCGGCGCGCCCGTCGGCGATCGCCTCCCCGGCACGATCGCCGCGGCGGTCGCCTGCGTGCTCGCCGGGGTCGAGCTGCTCAGGGTCCACGACGTCGCCCCCTGCCTCCAGGCCGTCCGCGTCGCGGCGGCCCTGCGGGCTGCCCGCGCGGGACCGCGCTAGACTGCCTCTCGCTCCCTACCTTCGACTCGATGCCCCCCCGCGAGAACGTCATGAAGAGCGCCCGAGCCGTCACCCCGACCGCCGACCGCGCGCGCGCGCCGCGCGCCGAGGTGCGGCCCGCCCCCGTCGCGACGACCCGCCGGCTCTTCGGCACCGACGGCGTCCGGGGCGTCGCCAACGTCCACCCGATGACCTCGGAGATGGCGCTGCAGCTCGGGCGCGCGCTCGCGTACATCGTCCGGAACGGATCGCACCGGCACCGGATCGTCGTCGGGAAGGACACGCGGCTCTCCGGCTACATGCTCGAGCAGGCGATCGCCTCGGGCATCTGCTCCATGGGCGTGGACGTGATGCTCTCCGGTCCGCTCCCGACGCCCGGCATCGCGTTCCTGACCGAGTCGATGCGGGCCGACGCCGGCGTGGTGATCAGCGCGAGCCACAACCCGTACCAGGACAACGGGATCAAGTTCTTCTCGCGCGACGGGTTCAAGCTCCCCGACGAGCTCGAGCTCCGCATCGAGGGCCTCCTCCTCGAGGGCGCGGAGGGCGCCGGGGCCGAGGACTTCCGCGCCCTCAGGCCCACCGCGACGCGGATCGGCAAGGCCAAGCGGATCGACGACGCGATCGGCCGCTACATCGTCTTTCTGAAGTCGCTCTTCCCGAAGGACCTCACCCTCGACGGCCTCACGGTCGTGGTGGACTGCGCGCACGGCGCGGCGTACCACGTCGCGCCGGCGGTCTTCGAGGAGCTCGGGGCGAAGGTGATCTCGCTCTCGGTGAAGCCGGACGGCACGAACATCAACGAGCGCTGCGGCGCGGTCCACCCCGAGGGGATGGCCCGGGCGATCCGCAAGCACGGCGCGCACCTCGGGCTCGCCCTCGACGGCGACGCCGACCGCGTCATCCTCGCGGACGAGCAGGGGCGCGTCGTGGACGGGGACGCGATCATGGCGGTGGTGGGGCGAGACCTCATCCGCCAGGGCTCGCTCGCGAAGCGCACCGTGGTCGCGACGGTCATGTCGAACGTGGGGCTCGAGCGCGCGCTCGCGCCGGTGAAGGGGCGCGTGGTCCGCACCGCGGTCGGGGACCGCTACGTCGTCGAGGAGATGCGGCGGAGCGGCTACAACTTCGGGGGCGAGCAGTCCGGCCACCTGATCTTCCTCGATCACGTCACGACCGGCGACGGGGTCGCGGCCGCGCTGAACGTCCTCGCCGTGATGCAGCGCGAGGGGCGCCCGCTCTCGGAGCTGGTGCGCTGCTTCGAGCCGGTCCCGCAGGCGCTCGTGAACGTGGTCGTCCGCGAGAAGCGGCCGCTCGGCGAGCTGCCGGCGGTGGGCCGCGCGATCGCGGACGTGGAGAGGGCGCTCGGCGCGGAGGGCCGGGTCCTCGTGCGCTTCTCCGGGACCGAGAACAAGGTCCGCGTGCTCGTGGAGGGGCCCGACGCGAAGAGGATCCGGGCGCACGCGGAGGCGATCGCGGACGAGCTGCGCACCGCGCTCGGCTAGGCGGGTCACGGGATGCGCTCCGATGTGCCGCGCCAGCGCGTTGTGAGTTAGATTCCGGGCATGTCCGCCCGCCTCGGCGTCAACGTCGACCACGTCGCGACACTCCGGCAGTCCCGCCGCACCCAGTACCCGGATCCGGTGGCCGCGGCGTTGCTCGCGGAGCTGGGGGGCGCGGACCAGATCACGATCCACCTGCGCGAGGATCGCCGGCACATCCAGGAGCGCGACCTCCAGATCATGCGCCGGACCGTGACGACCCGGCTCAACCTCGAGATGGCCGCGACCCAGGAGATGGTGAAGATCGCGTACGAGGCGAAGCCGGAGGTGGCGACCCTCGTGCCGGAGCGGCGCGAGGAGCTCACGACCGAGGGCGGCCTCGACGTCGTCTCCGGCCGGGACGCGATCCGCCGGGTCGTGAAGACGCTGCACGACGCGGAGATCCGGGTCTCGCTCTTCATCGACCCCGACCTCGATCAGGTGAAGGCGGCGCACCGGGCGGAGGCGGAGGTCGTCGAGTTCCACACCGGGCGCTACTGCGACGCGCGCCTCGCGTCGGACCGCGGGCGCGAGCTGTCCCGGATCGTGGACGCGTGCAAGGCGGCCTCCAAGCTCGGCATCGAGGTCGCGGCCGGCCACGGGCTCAACTACCAGAACGTCGGGCCGATCGCGCAGATCCCGGAGATCGAGGAGCTGAACATCGGCCACGCGATCGTCGCGCGGGCCGTCCTCGTCGGCTTCGAGCGGGCGGTGCGGGAGATGAAGGAGCTCATCGATCGGGCGGGGAGCTAGCGGCGCGCGGGGGCGGTCATGATCGTCGGGCTCGGCATGGACGTCGTGGACGTCGGGCGGATCAAGCGGATCATCGACGGCCCCGCCGATCGCGCCGAGCGCTTCCTGGCGCGCTGCTTCACCGGCGCGGAGCGCGCGTACTGCGACGGGGCGCGCGACCGGGCGACGCGCTACGCGGCCCGGTTCGCCGCGAAGGAGGCCGCGTCCAAGGCGCTCGGCGCTCCCGCGGGGATCGGCTGGCACGACGTCGAGGTCGTCCGCACCGCGGGCGCGCCGGTCCTGGTGCTGCGCGGGGTCGCCGCCGAGGCGGCCGCGCGGATCGGGGCGGCGCGGCACCTCGTCGCCCTCACGCACGACGCGGGCGTCGCCGCGGCGACGGTGGTCCTCGACGGGGCGGCGAGATGAGGCTCGTCGGCGCGGCGGAGATGCGCGAGATCGACCGCGCGGCGATCGTGGAGCTGGGGATCCCCTCGCTCACGCTCATGGAGCGGGCCGGACACGCCGTGGCCGACGCGGCCGCGGAGCTCGCGGGGGAGCGCGGTCGGGTGGTCGTGGTCTGCGGCGCCGGGAACAACGGCGGCGACGGCTACGTCGCGGCGCGGCTCCTCCGGGAGGCCGGGCGGACGGTGCGGGTCGTGGCGCTCGTCGGCGCCGAGCGGCTCGGCCCCGACGCGCGGGCGGTCCGCGAGCACGCCGAGCGCGCCGGGGTCCCGGTGGACGGCGGCGGCCTGCGCGCGCCGCTGCCGGCCGGGCCCGGCGACGTCGTCGTGGACGCGATCTTCGGGACCGGGCTCGGACGCCCGCCGGAGGGGAGCTTCGCCGAGGCGATCGCCGCCATCGAGGCGGCGCGGCTCGCGGGCGCGCGCATCCTGGCGGTGGACGTCCCGTCGGGGCTCTCCGCCGACACCGGCCACCCGCTCGGCCCGTGCGTGCGCGCGGACCGGACGGTGACGTTCGCGTTCGCGAAGCGCGGGCTGGCGGTCGAGCCGGGCCTGTCGCTCGCGGGTGAGGTCACGGTCGTGGACATCGGGATCCCGCCCGAGGCGGCGCGTCGCGTCCCGACGGGCTGCGAGCTCCTCACCGAGGCCGAGGCCCGGGCGCTGGTCCCGGCGCGCGCGCGGGACGCGCACAAGGGCGACGCCGGGCGGCTCCTCGTCGTGGCGGGGTCGCCGGGGAAGACGGGCGCGGCGCACCTCGCGCTCACGGGCGCGCTCCGCGGCGGCGCGGGGCTCGTGACGCTCGCGGCGAGGGCCGCGGTCCTCCCGTTCGCGCTCGCCGGGCGGCCGGAGGCGATGAGCTTCTCCCTCGCGGGCGACGGGCCGCTCGGCCGCGGCGACCTCGCGCCCCTGCTCGAGGCCGCCCGGGACGTGGACGCCCTCGCGATCGGGCCGGGGATCCCGCGCGGCCCGGAGACGGGCGAGCTCCTGCGGGCGCTCCTCACGGGCGCGGGGAAGCCGGCGGTCGTCGACGCGGACGGGCTGAACGCGCTCGCGTCCGAGCCGTCGCTCCTCGCGGGCCTCGGCGTCCCGCTCCTGCTCACCCCGCACCCGGGGGAGATGGCCCGGCTCTGCGGGACGACGATCGCGGAGGTGCAGGCGGATCGGATCCGGATCGCCGCGTCGCGCGCGCGCGCCTGGGACGCCACCGTGATCCTGAAGGGCGCGCGGACGGTCGTCGCGGATCCCGCGGCGCCGCCCACCGTCGTGCCGACCGGGAATCCGGGGCTCGCCACCGGGGGAACCGGGGACGTGCTCACCGGGCTCTGCGGCGCGCTCCTCGCGGGCGGCTTCCCGCCGGCGGCCGCCGGCCGCGTCGCGGCCTGGGTGCACGGGCGCGCGGGCGATCTGGCCGCCGCGCGGTTCGGCGAGCGCGGTCTCGTCGCGGGCGATCTCGGCGAGGCCATCGGCGCGGTCTGGGCGGAGTGGGGGCGGTGAGCGCCGCCACGGTCCGCCGCGTCACCCGGTCCGCGAAGGCGACGCACGCGCTCGGAGCGCGGCTCGGGCGGCTCCTCGTCCCCGGCGACGTCGTCGCGCTCGTCGGCGAGCTCGGCGCCGGCAAGACGCAGCTCGTGCGCGGCGCGTGCTCCGGAGCGGGAGTCCGGCCCGAGGAGGTCTCTTCCCCGAGCTTCGCGATCGTCGCCACCTACGCCGGGCGCCTGCCCGTGCACCACGCGGACCTGTACCGCATCGGGGACGAGGACGAGCTCTACGCGACGGGCTTCGGCGACCTCGTCGGCGGCGAGGGCGCCCTGCTCGTCGAGTGGGCGGACCGGATCCCGTCGGCGCTGCCCTCCGAGAAGCTCACGATCCGGCTCTCGCACGACCCGACCAGGCCGGACGTCCGTCACCTCGAGATCGAGGGCAGCGGCCCGCGGCACGCGGCGCTGGCGCGGAAGCTGGCGCCGGGGTCCGGGTCGAAGGCCAGGTCCAGGGCCAGGTCCAGGGCCAGGGTCCAGGGCCAAGGCCAGGTCCAGGTCCAGGTCCGGACGCACCGGGCGGTAGATCCTTTCGCGGGCTCGTGCGTCACTTCGGGGAGGAGACCACACCCATGCGCCTCGTCGCCCTGCTGTCGCTCGCGTTGCCCGTCCTCTCCCTCGCTGCGCCCGCCGTGAAGACCCCGTCACGCATCGACGCGGTGACGGTCTACCGCACCGGCGCGCGCGTCTCGCGGACCGCCCGCGTCGAGCTGGCGGCCGGCGCGACGCGGCTCGTCCTCGAGGGCCTCCCGGACCAGCTCGACGACGACTCGCTCCGGGTCGAGGGGAAGGGGACCGCGAAGGCCCGCCTCTTCGGCGTGACCGTCGAGCGGATCACCGGCCAGGAGGCCGCCGCGCCCGCCGCGCGGGAGGCGGAGGAGGCGATCGAGCGGCTCCAGGACGAGGATCGCGTCCTCGAGGACCGGATCAAGGCGGCGCAGTCGCGGCTCGAGTTCGTGCGCTCGCTCCGCTCGACCTACTCGGAGGAGCGCGCGAAGAACCTCGCCGTGCGCGGCGTCACCGCGAAGGAGTGGAGCGACCTGTCCGCCTTCGTCGCGGCGGAGCTGCAGCAGGGGACGCAGGAGATCCGGAAGTCGGAGGTGGCCCGGCGCGAGCTCGGCCGCCGGATCGCCCAGGCGCGCGCCGCCCTCGAGAAGGTCCAGGCGAAGCGCGGGAAGACCACCAAGACCGTGGTCGTGGAGCTCGAGGCCGAGCGCGCGGGCGAGTTCGAGGTCGCGCTCTCCTACGCGGTCGGCGGGGCGGGCTGGCAGCCGGTGTGGGACGCTCGGCTCGTCCCGGACGCCGGCCGGATGGAGCTCTCCTTCCTCGGCTCGGTCTGGCAGCAGACCGGCGAGGACTGGAACGACGTGGCGCTCTCGGTCTCGACGGCCCAGCCGGCCCGCGGGCTCCACGTGCCGCAGCTCGACCCCCGGTACCTCGCCCGCGCCGAGCCGCCCCGGCCCATGCTCCGCAAGGAGCGTGCGACGCCCCAGGCCGGCGCGGCGCGGGCGCCCGAGTCGGCCCGGAACCTGGAGGAGTCCAGGGCGACCGCGCCGATGGAGCTCGCGCAGGCCGCGGTCGAGGAGGGGCTCCTCTCGGCGTCGTTCACGACGCCGCGGCGCGAGACGGTGGACGGGTCGGGGCAGGCGCGGAAGGTCGCGCTCGCCAGGTTCCCGCTCAAGGCCGAGATCGTCCGGACCGCCGCGCCGCGGATCGAGGCCGCCGCGTTCCTGACCGCGAAGGCCGTCAACGAGACGGGCTTCCCGCTCCTGCCCGGCCTGGTGGGCGTCTACGTCGGCGACGAGTTCGTGGGGCGCGCCGAGCTCCCGGCGACGCCGCCCGGCGGCGAGCTCGAGCTCGCGTTCGGCGCCGACGAGCGGGTCCAGATCGACCGGAAGGTGCTGGAGCGCCGCCGGGAGTCGGCCGGGCTCATCTCCAAGGACGAGGTCTACCGGTACCGCGTCCGGATCTCCGTCAAGAACCGCTACGCCGCGCCGGTCGGGGTGAAGCTCCTCGACCTCGTCCCCGTCTCGCGGGACGAGAAGATCGAGGTGAAGGTGCTCGAGGGGACGACCGCCGCGACGCGCGACGACCCGGAGCGCCCCGGCATCCGCGTCTGGGAGCTGTCCCTGGGCGCGCGCGAGGAGAAGGTCGTCGAGCTGCGCTACGAGGTCCGGTTCCCGCGCGGCTTCCCGATCGCCGGGCTGGAGTGACGGCTCACCCGCCGGTGAGGCAGGCAGAGGGCGCCGCGCATCGCGCGGCGCCCGTCCTCCGTCCCCACGAAGCCGCCCTCGGGCACGTCCTCCCACGCCGCGGCGCCGATCCGCTCGCTCGCGACCACGAAGGCGTGGCGCGGTCCGGCGTCCGCCGCGAGGTGGAGGGTCTTCGCGTGGCGCGTGGCGGCGAGGAGCCGGCCGTCGGAGACGAGGAAGGTGAGGGTCGATGGGCTCTCCGCGTGCGGATCCGCGATCGCCACGATGGTCTCGGTCGCCTCCGCGAGCGCGCGCCGGACGGCGGGGAGCGAGGCGCCCTCGAGCGGACCGCGCGCGCGGAGCCGGGACAGGAACAGGAGGAAGCACCGCTCGCTGTCCGTCTCGCCGCGGACCGCCGCGCGGAGGTCGGGGTCGATCTCCGCGAGGATGGCGTCCCGGACCGCCTCCACCTTCTTGTACCGCGCGACCGTCCCGTTGTGGGCGAACAGCCAGCGGCCGTGCTGGAACGGGTGCGTGTTCTCCGTCGCGACCGGACCGATCGAGGCGTCGCGGACGTGGGCGAGCACCACCTCCGAGCGCGCCGCGGCGGCGGCGTGGACGAAGGTCTCGTCCGAGTGCGCCGGGAGGAGGCCGCGGCGGAGGACCGGCGCCCCCTGCTCGTACCACCCGATCCCCCAGCCGTGAGGGTGCCTGTGCGACTGGAAGCGCAGCGCGTTCTCCGCGGAGCAGAGCGGCGCGGACAGGTCGAACCCGGGGTGGGCGTGCTGGCCGAAGAGGCGGCACATCTACGACCCGGAATGTAACAGGCGGCCGATCACAGCGCAGCCTCGACGGGCGAGCCGAACGGCGCCGGGGCGCGCCCGGCGAGGTCGAACCACTCGACCCGGGCCATGCGGCCGTGGACGGTCAGCACCGCGGCGGCGCGCGGGAGCGAGAACCGACGCGGCCCGGCGCTCCCCGGGTTCACGAACAGCGTGCCTCCCACGACGGCCGCGCCGGGCCGGTGGGAGTGGCCGTGGACCACGAGCTCCGGGCGCCGGCGCGCGAGCAGGGCGCGGGCCGGCGCGGACGGCCGCTCCGGCGGGCCGAGGTCGTGGACGACCAGCGCGGTGAGCGCGCCGAGGCGCACGACCGCGGTCCTGGGGAGCCGCGCGAGCGCGGTGCCCTCGTCGCAGTTGCCGCGGACGGCCGTCACCGGCGCGACGTCCCGGAGCGCCAGCAGGACGCCGTCCTTCACCACGTCGCCCGCGTGGAGCACGAGCGCGCACCCGGCGAAGAGCCCGGGGAGGAGCGGGTCGGCGAAGCCGTGGGTGTCGGAGACGAGCCCGATCCTCACCCGGTCACCTGCAGTCCACCGCCGCGCCCGGCGGCGCCTCGTGCACCACCCGCCCGCGCTTCACGACGGCCAGGGCGTGGTTCACCGCCATGTGCCAGGCGAGGTGCTCGACCGAGGAGCAGCCCCACAGGACGAGGTCCGCCTCGCACCCCGGCGCCAGGCGTCCGAGGTCGTCGCGCCGGAGGGATCGCGCGCCCCCCGCGGTGAACGCGACGAGCGCCTCCGCCGGCGAGAGGTGGAGCTTCAGGCAGGCGAGCGAGAGCACGAGCCCGACGTTCTCGCTCATCGCGCTGCCCGGGTTCAGGTTCGACGCGAGCGCGATCGGCACCCCCGCCGCGAGGAGCCGTCGCGCCGGGGCGTAGCGCTCCGAGCCGAGGGAGAGGGTCGAGAGGGGGAGGAGGCCCGCGACGACGCCGCCCGCCGCCATCGCGGCGATCCCCTCGTCGTCCACGAACTCCAGGTGATCCGCCGAGGCGCACCCGGTCTCGGCCGCGATCCGCCCGCCGCCGGTCGGGGAGAGCTGGTCGGCGTGGATCCGCGGGACGAGGCCGCGCGCCCGGGCCGCCCCGAGGATGCGGCGAGCCTCGTCCGCCGTGAAGGCGCCCTCCTCGAGGAACACGTCGCACGAGACCGCGAGCTTCTCGCCCGCGATCGCCGGCAACAGCTCCTCGCAGAGCTCGGTCACGAACGCGGAGCGGTCGTCCTGCCGCTCGGGGGGCACGGCGTGCGCGAGGAAGGTCGGCACGATCGTCACCTCGCGCCAGAGGGCGTGGCCGAGCTCGTGGACGATCCGGAGCAGCCGGAGCTCGGTCTCGGGCGTGAGCCCGTACCCGGTCTTCACCTCGACGGTCGTGACCCCCTGCGCGAGCAGCCGCCGCGCGCGCGCGACCGCGCTGTCGAGCAGCGCGCCGTCCGACGCGGCGTGCGTCGCGCAGGTCGTCACGGAGATGCCGCCGCCGGAGAGCGCGGTCCCGGCGGAGCTCCGGCCGGTGCAGCGGAGCGCGAACTCGCCGGACCGGTCGCCCGCGAAGACGAGGTGCGTGTGCGAGTCCACGAGGCCGGGGGTGACGAGGCCGCCGCGCGCGTACAGCACCCGCGCGCCCGCGTGGTCGACCGCGCCGTCGAGATCGCGATCCCGTCCGACCCACACGATCTGCCGCGAGTCGATCGCGACCGCTCCCGCGGCGAGCAGTCCGGCGTCCGAGAGGCCGCGATCGCACGTCGCGATCGCGGCGTCGCGGACGACCAGGGTGGCCTTCGGCCGGAGGTTCTTCGATGCGGGCATCCCGGGTGAGCCGACCTCGCCTCCTATCCCTAACCCGGCCGGCTCGCCGCGGGGGACGCCGTGCCGTCGCGCGCGGCGGAAAGTCGCGTGGCGGAGGTGAGGGCGCAGTAGACTCCGCCGCGCCCATGCGAGACCGGCTCTTCATCTCGGCGATGCGCCTCCTCCCCAAGAACGGGCTCTCCCGGGTGGCCGGCGCGCTCACCCGCTGGCGCGCCCCCGCGCCGGTGAGGCTCGCGGCGATGAAGGCCTTCGCCCACCGGTACGGGATCGACCTCTCGGAGTCCCCCGACCTCGAGGTCTACCGGACCTTCGGCGAGTTCTTCGCCCGTCCGCTCCGGCCCGGCCTGCGCCCGATCGCGCCGGGGGAGGCGGTGGTCGTCTCGCCGGTGGACGGCGTCGTGAGCGAGACCGGGCTCGCGACGGGGGGAAGCTCGTCCAGGCGAAGGGGATCGACTACGCGGCCGCGGCGCTGCTCGCCGACGACGCGCTCGCGGCGCGCCTCGAGGGAGGCCCGTACGCGACCGTGTACCTGTCCCCCCGCGACTATCACCGGATCCACTTCCCGCTCGGCGGGAAGGTGCTCGGCTGGCGGTACGTGCCGGGGGCGCTCTGGCCGGTGAACCCCGCGTCCGTCCGGACGGTCCCGGGCCTCTTCGCCGCGAACGAGCGGCTCGTCACGGTGATGGACACGCCGCTCGGCCGCTGCGCCGTGGTCGCGGTGGGGGCGACGGTCGTCGGCCGGGTCCACGCCTTCTACGACCCGACCGTGCCGTACACGAACCTCCCCGGTGCGGCGCCGCGGCGGCACGACTACGGCACGCCCTTGCCGGTCGAGAAGGGGCAGGAGCTCGGCGCCTTCGAGATGGGCTCGACGGTGATCGTCCTGTTCGAGCCCGGCCGCGTCCGGCTCGACGCCCGGCTCGCGGCCGGCGCGCGCGTCCGGGTCGGCGAGCCGATCGGCACGGCGCCGTAGACGAGGGGGCGTGAGGCGAGCGCAGCGAGGGGAGTGTCCCCCCCGCCCTGTTGGTGCCATCCGGCGGGCTCTCTGATAGAACCCCGCCGCCATGAAGATCGCGGGCGTCAAGGGGATGAACGACGTCCTGCCGGGCGAGGTCGCACGCTGGCAGGAGATGGAGCGCGTCGCGCGCGAGGTGTTCGCGCTGTACGGCTACCGCGAGGTGCGCACCCCCGCGGTCGAGCACGCGCAGCTGTTCGCGCGCGGCGTCGGCGAGGCCACCGACATCGTCAACAAGGAGATGTACGTCTTCGAGGACAAGGGCGAGGAGCTGCTGGCGCTCCGCCCCGAGGGCACGGCCGGCACCGTGCGCGCGTTCATCGAGCACGGCGCGTTCGTCGAGGGCCCGCAGAAGTGGTTCTACATGGGCCCGATGTTCCGCCGCGAGCGCCCGCAGAAGGGGCGCTACCGGCAGTTCCACCAGATCGGCTGCGAGGCGTTCGGGATCGCCGAGCCGCTCATCGACGCCGAGCAGATCGCGCTCGTCGCGGACTACTTCGCGCGGCTCGGCGTCCACGCCACGCTGAAGCTGAACTCGGTCGGCGACGCGGCGTGCCGCCCCGCGTACCTCGCGGAGCTGAAGGCCTACCTCGTCGGCCGCAAGGCCGAGCTGTGCCCGGACTGCAACGAGCGGATCGAGCGGAACCCGCTGCGCGTCCTCGACTGCAAGGTCGCGGGGTGCCAGCCGGTGCTCGACGCCGCCCCGCGGCTCCTCGAGAAGCTCTGCGACGGCTGCCGCGACCACTTCGCCCAGGTGAAGGCCGCGCTCGACGCCCTCGGCGTCGCGTACCAGGTGGACGGCCGGCTCGTGCGCGGGCTCGACTACTACGTGCGCACCGCCTACGAGCTCACGAGCGACGCGCTCGGCTCGCAGTCGGCCGTCGCGGGCGGCGGGCGCTACGACCGGCTGGTCGAGACGCTCGGCGGCCCGCCCACTCCGGGCATCGGGTTCGCCCTCGGCGAGGAGCGGCTCGCGATGATCCTCGAGAAGGCGGGGAAGGCCGCGCCGGCGCAGGGCCCCGTCGTGTTCTTCGTCAGCGCGGATCCGACGGGCGCGCTCGAGGCGCTCCGGCGCGCCGCCGAGCTCCGGGCCGCCGGGATCGCGTGCGACCTCGACCCGCGCGGCGGCAAGATGAAGGCGCAGTTCAAGCAGGCGGAGCGGGTCGGCGCGCGGTACGCGCTCGTCCTGGGCGGCGACGAGGTCCGGACCGGGCAGGCCAAGCTGAAGGACGTCCGCACCCGCGAGGAGACGCCGATCGCCCTGGCGCACCTGGCGGCGCACCTCGGTCGCCCGGCACCTGAACGCGGCGCGTCGGGACCTGCGACCGTCCCTTGACCGATGGGCTCCCGGCCCCGGCGCGGCCGTGACAGAATGCCACGATGCGCCCGTCCGTCCTGCTCGCCGCCCTCGCCCTCGTCGCCGCCGCGCCCGTCTCCGCCGACGAGGAGATCGGGGTGGGGCTCCCCGCGCCCAGCTTCTCCCTGCGGACGATGAACCCCGACGCGTCGGGGGCGAGCTGGGTCGCGCTCGACAAGTACGTCGGCCAGGAGGCCGAGGATCCGGGCGCGAAGGCCGTCCTCATCACGTTCTTCGCCTCGTGGTGCGAGCCCTGCAAGCGCGAGATGCCCTTCCTGGTCCAGCTCGACCGGATGTACCGGGACCAGGGGCTCCGCGTGCTCGGCGTGTGCATCGACAAGGAGGAGCCCGGGATCGAGGCGGCGAAGAAGCTCGTCGCCGCGGCGAACGTGACCTACCCGGTGCTGAGCGACCGCTTCAACTTCCTCGCGCGCCGGTACCTCGGCGAGCAGGCGCCGCTCCCGTCCGTCTTCGTGGTCAAGCGCGACGGCACGATCGCCAAGATCGAGCGCGGCTACGCGAAGGACGCCTCGGCGTTCCTCCTGGCCGAGGTGCAGGACGTGCTCGGGCTCGAGCGCAGGTCGGCGAAGCAGGCCGCCGCGGCGAAGTCCTCGGAGCGGACGACGAAGGCGGCGGCGGTCGCCCGGTGACGCGGGCCGCCCGGTCCGTGGCGCTCGGCCTCGCGCTCGCGCGAGGTCGCGACCTTGCGCCCGCGCGCGCGGAGGTACCCACCGGGCCGTGATCCGGATCTGCGTCGTCGCCGGCCCGACCGCCTCGGGGAAGACCGCGCTCGCGATCGCGCTCGCGCGCCGCCTCGGCGGCGAGATCGTGAACGCCGACTCGCAGCAGGTCTACCGCGGCCTCGACGTCGGGACGGCGAAGCCGACCGCGGAGGAGCGCGCGGCCGTCCCGCACCACCTCGTCGACGTGGCGGAGCCGGGGGAGGGGATGGACGCCGCCCGCTTCACGGCGCTCGCGGACGCGGCGATCCAGGAGGTGGCCGCGCGCGGGCGCGTGCCCGTCGTCGCGGGCGGCACCGGGCTCTACCTCCGCGCCCTCCTGCACGGCGTCGTCGCGGCGCCGGGGCGCGACCCCGCGCTCCGCGCGCGGCTCGAGGAGGAGGCGGCGCGGCTCGGCCGCCCGGCGCTCCACGCGAGGCTCGCCGCGATCGACCCGGCGTCCGCGGCGCGCATCCGGCCGAACGACCTCGTCCGCGTCGTGCGCGCGCTCGAGATCGCGGCCTCGGGCCGCCTCGCCTCGGACCTCCACGCCGACCACGCGTTCCGCGAGGAGCGGTACGACGCGCTCCTCGTCGCGCTCGACCCGCCGCGCGCCGAGCTGCACCGGCGCATCGACGCGCGCGTCCACGAGATGTTCCGCGGCGGGATCCTCGACGAGGCCCGCGCGCTCCTCGAGAGGTTCGGCGGCGCGCTCCCGGCGAAGCTCCCCATCGGCTACGCCGAGGCGGTCGAGTGCGTCCGGGGCGCACTCCCGGTCGAGGAGGCGATCCGGCGCGTCCAGGTCGCGCACCGGCGGTACGCGCGGCGCCAGATCGTGTGGCTGCGGCGCGAGCCGGGGGTGGAGTGGGTCTCGCCGCCGGTCGACGTCGAGGCGTTGGCGCGCCGCGTCGTCGCGCGGCGCTGAGGCCGGCCCGGAACGATGCGGCGCCGCGGCGGCGTGCTATAAGCCGACCGTGGCCAAGCAACCATTCGCCCTCGAGTTCGAGCGCCCGCTCATCGCGCTCGAGTCCAAGATCGCCGAGCTGAAGGACCTCTCCGGCGGCGCCCGCATCGACTTCTCGGACGAGATCCAGAAGCTCGAGAAGAAGGCGAAGAAGCTGCAGGCGGAGATCTTCAGCGACCTCACGCCGTGGCAGATCGTCCAGCTCGCGCGGCACCCGAACCGGCCGTACACGCTCGACTACATGAAGCGGCTGTTCACCGACTTCTTCGAGATCGAGGGGGATCGGCGCTTCGCGGCGGATCGCGCGATCGTGGGCGGCTTCGCCCGGTTCGACGGCGAGCCCGTCGTCGTGATGGGGCACCAGAAGGGCCGGGGCACGAAGGAGAACATGCTCCGCAACTTCGGGATGCCCCGGCCGGAGGGGTACCGCAAGGCGCGGCGGCTCTTCGATCTCGCGGACCGGTTCCGGCTCCCCGTGATCATCCTGATCGACACGCCCGGCGCCTACCCGGGCATCGGCGCGGAGGAGCGCGGGCAGGCCGAGGCGATCGCGGTGAACCTCGAGGTCATGTCCTCGCTCCGCGTGCCGTCGATCTCGGTGGTCATCGGCGAGGGGGCGTCCGGGGGCGCGCTGGGCCTCGGCGTGACGAGCCGGATCCTGATGCTCCAGTACGCCTGGTACAACGTCATCTCTCCCGAGAGCTGCAGCTCGATCCTCTACCGCGACCCCGGGCAGGGGAAGAAGTCGGCCGAGGCGCTGAAGCTCACGGCGAAGGACCTCTCCGGGTTCGGGATCGTGGACGAGGTCCTCCCCGAGCCCGCGGGCGGCGCCCACCGCGATCCCGACGCGATCGCGAAGACCGTCGCGGACGGGATCCGCCGCCACCTCGCGGACCTCAAGAAGCTCTCGCCGGAGCAGCTCGTCGTCGACCGGTACAAGAAGTACCGGGTCATCGGCGTGTTCACGACCGAGGAGTGAGAGCGGGCGGCCGGACGCCGGCCGTGGACCGCGCGGGCGCGCCGCGCCCCCGTGGTATAACCCCGGCCCCGTATGCCGCTGGTACCGCCCTACGTCGCCTCCCTCGCGCCCTACGCTCCCGGGAAGCCGATCGAGGAGGTCGAGCGCGAGTACGGCGTGACGAACGTCGCGAAGCTCGCGTCGAACGAGAACGCCCTCGGCCCTTCCGCCCGCGCGCTCGCCGCCGCACGGGAGGCCGCGGCGCGGGTGAACCTCTACCCCGACGGCTCCGCCTTCCACCTGCGCGCCGCGCTCGCCGCGAGCCTCGGCGTCGAGCCGCGGGAGGTCCTGGTCGGCAACGGCTCGAGCGAGATCGTCGAGCTGCTCGTCCGCACCTTCGTGCTGGAGGGCGAGGAGGTGCTGACGAGCGCCCAGAGCTTCCTCGCCTACAAGCTCGCGGCGCAGGCTCACGGCCGGACGCTCGTCGAGGCGCCGATGAAGGCGCGGTTCCACTACGACCTCGACGCGATCAAGAAGCTCCTGTCGCGGCGGACGAAGCTCGTGTTCCTCGCCAACCCGGACAACCCGACCGGCACCTGGTTCACGGAGCAGGAGCTGCTCCCGTTCCTCGACGCGGTCCCGAAGGACACGCTCGTCGTCCTCGACGAGGCGTACGTGGACTTCGTGGACGCGCCCGGGTTCCAGGACTCGCTCGCGCTCCGCCGCAAGTACCCGAACGTCGTCGTGCTGCGGACCTTCTCGAAGGTGCACGGCCTCGCCGGGCTCCGGCTCGGGTACGGGGTCGCCCGGCCGGACGTCGTCGAGTACGTGGACCGCGTCCGGCCGCCGTTCAACGTGAGCCTCGTCGCGCAGGCGGCGGGCGTCGGCGCGCTCGAGGACACCGACCACGTCGCGCGGAGCCGGGCGCTCGTGCGCGAGGAGCGGCCCCTGCTCGCGGAGGGGCTGAAGGCGCTCGGCGCGACGGTGGTGCCGTCGCAGGGGAACTTCGTGTTCGCGGACTTCCCCGGCCGGCCCGCCAAGGAGCTCTTCGAGGCGCTCCTGCGCGAGGGCGTCATCGTGCGCCCGATGACCGCGTACGGGTTCCCCACGGCCCAGCGGATCACGGTCGGGCTCCGCGCCGAGAACCAGAAGTGCCTCGCCGCCCTCGCGACGGCGCTCGGGAGGTGACGGGATGACGCGGCCGTTCATCGTCGCGATCGACGGGCCGGCCGGCGCGGGGAAGTCCACCGCCTCCCGCCTCGTCGCGGCGCGGCTCGGCTTCGCGATGGTCGACACCGGCGCGATCTACCGGGCGGTCGCGCTCGCGGCGACGCGCGCCGGAGCCGAGCTCGACGACGACGCGCGGCTCGGGGCGCTCCTGCCGAGCGTCGCCATCCGGTTCGAGCCGCCGGCGACGCCGGGCGGCGGTCAGCGCGTCTTCCTGGGAGAGGAGGACGTCTCGCTCGCGATCCGCACGCCCCCCATGTCGCTCGGCGCGAGCAAGGTCTCGGCGCGGCCGGTCGTCCGCGCGGGGCTCCTCGACCTGCAGCGGCGGCTCGCGGTCGCCGAGGGCAACGAGGGCGCGGTGCTCGAGGGGCGCGACATCGGCACGGTCGTGTTCCCGGACGCCGACGCCAAGTTCTTCCTCACCGCGTCGCCGGAGGAGCGGGCCGGCCGGCGCCACGCCGAGCTGCGCACCAAGGGCGATCCGTCCTCGTTCGAGGAGGTGCTCGCCGACCAGCTGCGCCGCGATCGGGACGACTCCGAGCGCGCCGTGGCGCCGCTCCGGCCCGCCGCGGACGCGGTCGTGGTCGACACCACCGGGATCCCGCTCGAGGCCGTGGTGGAGCGGCTCGTCGGCGAGGTGACCGCGCGCCGCGGCGCGCGGGGGGCCACGAGCGCTCCGCGAAAGGGCTGAACGTGGAGGGGGCGCGCACCTACGGCTCGAAGGAGTGCGGGAGCTGCCGGCTCTGGCGCCCCATCCTCGAGGACGAGCGCGGCCCCATCGGCCCGTGCCTGCTCAAGGTCCGCACCGGGGACTTCCCCGGGACGGCGCCCGCCTGCGAGCGCTACCTGTCCCGCGACCAGGCGGTCCCGAGCGCCGCGCCTGTCGCGCCCGCCCGTCGCCGCACCCCTCGCCCCGCGGGCCCGGTCGTGCACCGGGCCTCGACCGCCGGCGCGGAGCGTTCACCCCTGCCCGAGGAGCTGACCGACATGACCCGCGAGGAGTTCGCCCAGGCGATCCGCGACGCGCTGCAGGAGGAGACGGCCGACGTCCGGCTCGCCCCGAAGTGGGAGGGCGGCACGGTCGTCCTGAAGCCGGGGGATCCCCAGACCCAGCCGAAGGAGATCCCGCTCGACGCGCTCCTCCACAAGATCGTCATGATCCGCGACCGGCTCCGCGTGCTCGAGCAGCGCATCAACGCGCACGAGAAGCTCTCGGACGCGGAGAAGATCGACATGCAGCAGTACGTGACCCGCTGCTACGGCTCGCTCACCACGTTCAACGTCCTCTTCCGCGAGGAGCGAGATCGGTTCGTGGGGGAGAAGACGTAGGCACCCGCCCGGGCCGCGGGAGGGTTGGCCCGGCGGCGCCTGCGCGTTATATGGAGCGCCCGTGAACGTGAAGATCGCGAGGACCGCCGGGTTCTGCTGGGGCGTGCGCCGCACCGTGGACAAGGTGATGGAGGTCGCCGACCAGCACCGCGGCCCCGTCGTCACGCTCGGCCCGATCATCCACAATCCGCAGGCCGTCGCCCGGTTCCGCGAGAAGGGCGTCGGGACGGTGAGCTCGGTCGGCGCCGTCGCCGACGGCACCACCGTCGTGGTCCGGACGCACGGCGCGGTGCGCGACGAGCTCGAGCGCGCGGAGCAGCGGCACCTCGAGGTCGTGGACGGCACCTGCCCGTACGTGAAGTACCCGCAGGCGATGGCGCAGCAGCTCTCGGGGGAGGGCTACCACGTCGTCATCGTCGGCGACGCGAACCACGCCGAGATCAAGGGCGTCGTGTCGTACGCGGAGGGACCGTGCACGGTCGTGAAGCCCGGCGGGCCGATCCCCGAGATCAAGGCGAACAAGGTCGCGGTCATCGCGCAGACCACCTGCATCGGGGCCGAGTTCGAGCGCGTCGTGGGGGCCCTCTGCCTCCGGCACAAGGAGGTCCGGGCGGTGAACACGATCTGCAACGACACCGAGGAGCGGCAGGCCGACGCCCGCGCGCTCGCCCGCGAGGTCGACGCGGTCGTCGTCGTGGGCGGGAAGAACAGCGCGAACACCCGGCACCTGGCCGAGATCTGCCGCGAGATCCAGCCGCGCACCTGGCACGTCGAGACGGAGGCCGAGCTCCGGCCGGAGTGGTTCGACGAGTGCCGCACGGTCGGCCTCTCCGCGGGCGCCTCGACGCCCGACTGGGTGGTGGAGGGCGTCGCGAACTGGCTGCGCCAGGTCCCCTGACGACCCGGGGGCCGGGTGCCCCCCGGGACGGGCGCTTCCGCGCCTTGACGCAGTGATCTCGGCCGTGTAGGTTCCGCGACTCCTGCAATCCTGGGGTTTTCCCGGGTTGCGCCGTCCGCCTTCATTTCCCCGGGGTCGGGCGCGCTTCGAAACGAGGGGGTAGTTCGCGGTTTCGCCGGCGACCGACTCGACGTCCCGCCTGCCGGCGCATCCCAACGAAACGAAGGCCGGTACCCAATACTCATGGAGAATCAGACCACCCGTACGCCCGAGGCCGAGATCGAGGACTTCGCCACCCTGTTCGAGCAGAGCCAGAAGACCGGCGGCCCGATCGAGGAAGGCAAGGTCGTCAGCGGAACCGTCATCCAGCTGACGAAGGACTACGCAGTCGTCGACATCGGCTACAAGTCCGAGGGTCAGGTCGCCATGTCCGAGTTCGTCTCGGCGCCTGGCGGCGAGCCCGCGGTGAAGGTGGGCGACAAGGTCGAGGTGCTCGTCGAGTCCCGTGAGAACGACACGGGCATGGTCGTCCTCTCCAAGGAGAAGGCCGACAAGATGCGCATCTGGGACGAGATCTCCGCCGCGTGCGAACGCGACGAGCTCGTCGAGGGCGTCATCGTCGGCCGCGTCAAGGGCGGCCTCTCCGTCGACATCGGCGTGAAGGCGTTCCTCCCCGGCTCCCAGGTCGACATCCGGCCGGTCCGGAACCTGGACAAGCTGATCGGCGAGAAGTTCAAGTTCAAGGTCATCAAGTTCAACAAGAAGCGGGGCAACATCGTCCTGTCCCGCCGGGTCCTCCTCGAGAAGGAGCGCGAGGAGCTGAAGAAGGAGACCCTGAAGAACCTGAAGGAGGGCGCGATCCTCAAGGGCGTGGTCAAGAACCTCACCGACTACGGCGCCTTCATCGACCTCGGCGGCATCGACGGCCTGCTCCACGTGACCGACATGTCGTGGGGCCGCATCGGCCACCCGTCGGAGATGTTCGAGGTCGGCCAGGAGGTCCGCGTCGTCGTCCTGAAGTTCGACCCCGCCTCCGAGCGCGTCAGCCTGGGCCTCAAGCAGATCCAGGAGGACCCGTGGCACCGCGCCGACGAGAAGTATCCGGTCGGCTCGCGCGTGAAGGGCAAGGTCGTCTCGCTCACCGACTACGGCGCGTTCATCGAGCTCGAGCAGGGCGTCGAGGGGCTCGTCCACGTCTCCGAGATGAGCTGGACGAAGCGCGTGAAGCACCCCTCGAAGCTCGTCAACGTCGGCGATCAGGTCGAGGCGGTCGTGCTCGACATCGATCCGAAGGCGAAGCGGATCAGCCTCGGCATGAAGCAGATCGAGGCGAACCCCTGGACGCTGCTCGAGGACAAGTACCCGATCGGCTCGGTCATCCGCGGCGAGGTCCGGAACGTCACCGACTTCGGCATCTTCGTCGGCGTCGAGGAGGGCATCGACGGCCTCGTCCACGTCTCCGACATCTCGTGGACGGAGCGCATCAAGCACCCCGGCGAGAAGTTCAAGAAGGGCGACATCGTCGAGGCGGCGGTGCTCAACATCGACGTCGAGAACGAGCGCTTCAGCCTCGGCATCAAGCAGATCCAGCCGGATCCGTGGACCACGCTCACCGAGCGCCACCCGGTCGGCTCGCGCGTGAAGGGCAAGGTCACGAAGGTCACCGACTTCGGCGCCTTCGTCGAGATCGAGCCCGGCATCGAGGGCCTCGTCCACGTCTCCGAGATGAAGGACGAGCGCGTCGAGAACCCCCGCGACGTCGTCCAGGAGGGCCAGGAGGTCGACGTGAAGGTCATCGACATGGACCTCCAGGAGCGGAAGATCGCGCTCTCGATCAAGGCGATGAACCGCGACGGCGGCGAGGACGACTACCGCGAGTACCTGCGCCGCCAGGGCGACGGGCGCGCGCGGCTCGGCGACCTCATGGAGAAGTTCAACCGCCGCAAGTAGCTCGCGCGCGGAACCGGAGCAGGGAAGGAGCGGCCTCCGGGCCGCTCTTTCCATTTCGTGGCGCTCGCCCCCATCGCGGTTGCGGGCTGCGGCGGCGCGTGGTTACTTCACCGCACCATGAACCCGACGGATCCCAACGAGCCGCTCCCGACGTTGCCGGTCGGAGAGCCCACCCCGGCCGCGGGCGCGCCGCAGGCGGGGCAGCCGGTCCCGCCTCCGCTGCACGGCGCAGGCGGCGCCGCCGGGGTGGGGCCCGCCCCCTCCCGGCTGGGGCGCGCCGCCGTGGGGCTGGCAGCCCCCCTACGTCCCGCCGCCGCCCCCGCCGCGGCGCGACCGGCTCGCGCTCGGCGTCGTCGCGTTCATCTTCGGCGGCCTGTTCCTCGTCTTCTTCGGCTTCCTCGTCCTCGCGTACAGCGTCGTCAAGGGCGAGTCGCCCCACCTCGCGGGCGGCCCGCGGATCGGCGTCGTCAACGTGAAGGGCGGGATCGGGCTCGGCGACGGCGGCGCGGACGCCGAGTCGGTCCTGAAGCAGATCAAGCGGTTCGAGACGGACGAGGGGATCAAGGCGGTCGTCGTCCGGATCGACTCGCCCGGCGGGTCCGTCGGACCGAGCCAGGAGATCCACGACGAGGTGAAGCGGCTCGCGGCGAAGAAGACCGTGGTCTGCTCGCTCGGGAACGTCGCCGCCTCCGGCGGCTTCTACGTCGCCGTCGCCTGCCCGAAGATCGTGGCCGCGCCGGGGACGCTCACCGGCTCGATCGGCGTCATCTCCCAGTTCGTGAACGTGAAGGGGCTCGCGGAGCGGTTCTCGCTCAAGATGGAGACGATCAAGAGCGGGAAGCTGAAGGACGCCGGCAATCCCTTCCGCGACATGACCCCCGACGATCGCGCGTACTGGCAGTCGCTCATCGACCGCGTGCACGGCCAGTTCCTGGCGGCGGTCGCGGAGGGGCGCGACCTCGACGAGGAGGAGGTCCGGAAGATCGCCGACGGGCGGGTGCTCACCGGCGCCGAGGCGAAGGACCTCGGGCTCGTCGACGAGCTCGGGAACTTCTACGACGCGGTCGAGCTCGCGAAGACGGAGGCGAAGCTCACCGGCGAGCCGCACCTCGTGTACCCGCCGGACGATCGCTCGAAGTTCCTGGGCGACCTCCTCGGGGGCGCGGCGGGCGCGGTCGCCGACGCGGTGCACGCGCGGCTCGCGAGCGACGCGCAGGCGGCCCAGTCGCCGGGGCTCTACTTCCTCGCGCGGTGAGCCCGGCCGAGCGCCGGGGAGGTCACGGATGGAGAAGCCGCTCTGGGCGCCGTGGCGGATGGAGTTCATCCGCGCCGAGAAGCCGAAGGGGTGCATCTTCTGCGAGTTCCCCGCGGCGCCCGAGGGCGACGACCGCAAGAACCTGCTCGTCCACCGCTCGGCGCAGTCGTTCACCTGCCTCAACCGGTACCCCTACAACTCCGGCCACGTCATGGTCATCCCGCGGGCGCACGTCGCGGATCTCGGCGCGCTGTCGGCCGAGGCGCACGCGGATCTCGGCGACGAGCTCCGCCGCGCGGTCGCGGTCGTCCGCGCCGTGTACGCGCCGGACGGCATGAACGTCGGGATGAACCTCGGGCGCGCGGCGGGCGCCGGCATCGCGGACCACCTCCACTGGCACGTCGTCCCGCGCTGGGGGGGAGACAACAACTTCATGCCGGTGCTCGCCGACCAGCGGGTCGTCGTCGAGGCGCTCGACGAAGCGTGGACGCGCCTGCACGCGGGCTTCGCGGCGCCCCCGTGATCGCCGCCTGGATCGCCCTCGCCGTCGGGTCGTTCGCCGCCGTGGTGGCGATCCTCGCGATCGACCGGCGCCGCCGGCGGGACGAGGCGCAGGCCTACCTGAAGGGCGTGCGCTCCGTCATCTCGGGCGACCCCGACGCCGCGATCGAGGCGCTCTCGGACGCCGCGCGCCTCGGGACGCCCGAGGCGGTCGAGACCTACCTCGCGCTCGGCGCGCTGTTCCGGCGCGAGGGCGACCTCTCCCGCGCGATCCGGCTGCACCGGAACATGCTCCTCGGCCCGGTGCTCGATCCGGCGCGGCGCGGAGAGGTGGAGCGGGAGCTCGCCGAGGACTACCGCCGCAGCGGGATGCTCGCCGAGTCGGCCGAGCTCTACGCCCGCCTCGCCGCCGCCGATCCCGCCGCGGCGGAGGGGCTCCGGGACGTGCGGGTCGAGCAGGGGGATCTCGCGGGCGCGGTCGAGGTCCAGCGCTCGCTCGGGGCCGGCCCGCCGGACGCGATCCTCGCGCACCTGCTCGCGGCGCGCTCGCGCGCGGAGGCGGCGGATCCCGCGGGCGCGGCGGCGCTCGCGCGGGAGGCCCTGGCCGCGGATCCGTCGAGCGCGGACGCGCACCTGGCGGCCGCCGAGGCGGAGGGGGCGCGCGGCGACGCGCCGGCCGCGCTCGCGGCGGTCGGGCGAGCGCTCGACGCCGATCCCCGGGTGGCGGTCCTCGCCTGGGAGGCGCTCCAGCGCGCCGCCGACGCCGCCGCGGGGGAGGCGTTCGTCCGGGCGCGCATCGCCGCGCACCCCGCCGACGCGGCGCTGCGGCTGCTGCACGCCCGCACGCTGCGCGGGCTCGGCCGGATCGCGGAGGCGGTCGAGGCGCTCCACGCCGCGCTCGAGCTCGATCGCACCGGAGAGGTGACGGTCGCGATGCGCGAGCTCCTGCGCGAGGCGGATCCGCCGGGCCCGGACGATCTCGCCGCGCGTCACGAGCTGCTCGTCGCGGCGCTGCTCCGGCGCGCGCGGCCGATCCGCTGCGCTCGCTGCGGCGCGGAGACGGCGGCGCGCGCGTGGCGCTGCCGCCGGTGCGGCGCGTTCGACGCGTATCCGTGATACCCCGCCCCCTCTCTCGAGCCCTCTCCCCCGCTCTCGCGGCGGCGAGGGCGGGTGGAGGGCGAGGGTGTGTCGTGCGCTCGGCGCCTTGCGCCCCGGCGCCTCGCCCGGTATGACGCGGCCCGCATGGTCCGAGATCGCGTCGTCGACATCTTCCGCCGAGCCGTCGCGAAGGGGGCCGCCGACGGGCGCTGGCCCGCCGCCGCCTCCACGTTCTCCGTCGAGACCCCCCGCGACCCGCGGCACGGCGACTTCGCGGTCAACGCGGCCATGGTGCTCGCGAAGGCGGCGGGGAAGCCGCCGCGCGAGGTCGCGCAGGCGATCGTCGACGCGGTGCGCGCCGTCGACACGGCGGGCGAGGTCGCGACCCTCGAGATCGCCGGCCCGGGGTTCATCAACGTGCGGCTCGCGGCCGACGTCTGGCTCGCCGCGCTGGAGCGGGCGGTCGCGGCGGGCGAGCGCTGGGGGCGCACGCGGGTCGGGGAGGGGAAGAAGGTCATCGTCGAGTACGTCTCCGCGAACCCGACCGGCCCGATGCACGTCGGCCACGGCCGGAACGCGGTCGTGGGCGACGGCGTGCAGAGCCTGCTCCGCTGGGCCGGGTTCGACGTCGTCCGCGAGTACTACGTGAACGACTACGGCGCGCAGGTCCAGACGCTCGCGCGCTCCGTGCACCTGCGCTACCAGGAGCTGCACGGCCGCACCGTCACCATGCCGCCGAAGAGCTACCCGGGCGAGTACGTGAAGGACGTCGCCGCGCGGCTCCGCGACGAGGTCGGAGACCGGTACCTCGACGCGCCGGAGTCGGAGTGGCTCGCGCTGTTCCGCGATCGCGCGGTGGAGCTCGTCCTCGGCCTCATCCGCGAGGACCTCGCCGCCATCAAGATCTCCTTCGACCGCTGGTCGTCCGAGAAGGCGCTGTACGAGTCGGGGACCGTCGAGCGGTTCATCCGGTCGCTCGAGGAGCGGGACCTCGTCTACGTCGGGAAGCTCCCGCCGCCCAAGTCGAAGAAGGGCGCCCAGCCGATCCAGCAGCCCCACGGGGACCTGGAGGAGGGCGTCACGGTCTCCGACGACCTCCTGCTCTTCCGCTCGTCGCAGTACGGCGACGAGGTGGACCGGCCGGTCAAGAAGGCCGACGGCACGCCCACCTACTTCTGCGCGGACATCGCGTACCACTGGGACAAGCGGTCGCGCGCGGACGCGCTCGTCGACGTCCTCGGCGCCGACCACGGCGGCTACGTCCCGCGCCTCGAGGCCGCGCTCGACGCGCTGGGCGCCTCCCGGAAGGACCTGCACGTCGTCCTCATCCAGATGGTGAACCTCACCCGCGGCGGCGAGGCCGTGAAGATGTCGAAGCGCGCGGGCAACGTCGTCTCCCTCCGGGAGGTCGTGGACGAGGTCGGCGCGGACGCGGCGCGGTTCCTCTTCCTCACCCGCCGCGCCGACGCGCAGCTCGACTTCGACGTCGAGCTCGCGAAGCGGCAGACGCTCGACAACCCGGTCTTCTACGTGCAGTACGGCCACGCGCGGCTCGCGGCGATCTTCCAGAAGGCCCGCGAGGCCGGCGTCCCGGTCCCGGAGTTCGACCTCGACGCCGCGCGCACGCTGACCGGCCCGGAGGAGCAGGACCTCATCCGGCGCATCGCCTCGTTCCCGGACGTCGTCTCCGGCGCCGCGCTCGCGTACGAGCCGCACCGCATCGCCTTCTGGCTCCAGGAGACGATCGCCGCGTTCCACTCCTACTACACGGTGGGCAAGCAGACGGGCGAGCGGGTGATCGGTCCGGATCCGCGGAAGACGTCGGCTCGCCTCTTCCTCTGCCGTGGGCTGAAGCAGGTGCTCGCGAACGGGCTCGCCGTCCTCGGCGTCGCCGCTCCGGAGCGGATGGAGAGTCCGGAAACTCGCGACGCCGCCGAGGACGTCTAGAATCCCCGCATGCGCGAGCCGAACCCCCGCGTGCGCGGGAGAGAGAAGTTCCAGCTCTCCCTGGACGGGCGCCAGGTCGCCTCGATCGTGGTCGGCGCGCTCGTCGTGCTCGGGCTCGTGTTCGTGCTCGGCCTGAACGTCGGCAAGCAGCTCGCGGTCCGCAGCGCCGACGCGGCCCGGCCCGGCGATCTCGAGGCCCTCGACCGCGCGCCGGCGGCCCCGCCCCCGGCGAAGCCGGAGCCCCTGACGTTCCACGACCGCCTGACGAAGGACACGCCCGCGCCTCCTCCTCCGCCCGAGCCCGCCGCGGCGCCCCCGTCCGCGGCGCCTCCGCCCGTGGCGCCGCCGAAGGCGCCGGCCCCGTCGCCGGCTCCCGCTGCGCCGCCGCCGGTCGCCGCGGCTGCGCCCGAGCCCGCGCCGCTCAAGCCCTGGACGGTCCAGCTCGCCGCCTCCGAGCACCGCGCGGAGGCGGAGCGGCTCGCGGCCCGGTTCGCGCCGCTCGGCCCGCGCATCGAGGAGGCGATCGTCCCCGGGAAGGGCCGCTTCTTCCGCGTCCGGGTCGGGTCGTTCGAGACGAAGGAAGCCGCGCAGCGCTACCTGCGAGACGCGGCCCGCGAGACCGGCGCGAAGGGTATCGTCACCCCGAGCCGCTGACGCTAAGGTGATCCACGATGAGCACCTTCGAGAAGCCGAAGCGCGTCGAGAAGCCCTGGGGCCACGAGCTGTGGTGGGCCCAGACGGATCGCTACGTCGGGAAGCTGCTGCACGTGAAGGCGGGGACGCAGCTGTCGCTCCAGTACCACGTGCGCAAGGACGAGACGATCCACCTGTGGAGCGGCGACATGGTCCTCGTGCTCCAGGGGGAGGGCGGGCTCGTCGATCACCCGATGAAGCCCGGCGACAGCTACCACGTGAAGCCCGGGACCGTTCACCGGATGCGCGCGGTGACGGACTGCGACGTGCTCGAGGTCTCGACCCCCGAGGTCGAGGACGTGGTCCGGGTGGCGGACGACTACGGCCAGGCGGCGCACGCTGGCTGCCTACGCGGGCGGGCTCGTCGCTCCGCTGCTCGGCGTACGAAGCAGTACGCCTGCGCTGCTCGCTCCTCGCGCGCCCGGCTCGGCGACGCCATCGTGCGCCGCCACTCGCGCGCCGATTCGCCGGTCGAGGTCCCTCGCGCGGCCGCGTCGGCGCGCTTCGCACGTGCTCGCGGTGCGCGAAGGACGATTCGCGCCCGACGCGGGGACGCCTTCGTCCGCGCTTCCGCCCGCTCGCCCCATCGCCGGAAGAACGGTCAGAGCTTCGCCAGCAGCGCGAGCGCGGCGACGAGGGCCACCGCCGCGAGGACGAGCAGCAGGACCTTGCGCCCGTCCGTCCGGCGCTCGCGCACGCCGTGCAGCGCCGGCAGCGACCCCGCGCGCTCCCAGCGGGTCGCCGTCTCCGCCCGGACGAGGTCCTCGTCCGAGAGGAACCCGTGGTCGTACAGGTCGTGGAGCACCGCGAGGCTCGGCACGACCAGCTCCTCGCCGGCCCCGTTCCGCACGTGGTAGCGCATCCGCGGTCTCACGCCGGCCCGAGCTCCTCGCAGATGGCCTCCGCGACCCGGAGCCCGTCGACCGCCGACGAGACGATCCCGCCCGCGTAGCCGGCGCCCTCTCCGGCAGGGTAGACGCCGCGCAGGCCCGGCGACATGAAGTCCTCGCCGCGGACGAGCCGGCACGGCGAGCTCGTGCGGCTCTCGATGCCGATGAGCAGGGCGTCCTCCGTCACGAACCCGCGCATGCGCCGCCCGAAGGCCGCGAGGCCGGCCCGCAGCGCCTCGCGTACCCGGGGCGGGTAGAGCTGCCCGAGGTCCGAGGGGACGAGGCCCGGCCGGTACGACGTCCGTCCGGGCGGCGCTCCCGGCTCGTCCGCGAGGTACGCCGTCAGCCGCTGGGCGGGGGCGCGGTAGCCGCCGCCGCCGAGCCGGTAGGCCTCGCGCTCCCAGCGGCGCTGCCAGGCGAGCCCCGCGAGCGGGCCGGTGAAGCCCTCCGCCTCGAAGTCCGCGGGAGAGACCGCCACGACGATCCCGGCGTTCGCGAGGGGCGAGGAGCGATGCGAGTTCGACATCCCGTTGGTGCAGAGCAGCTCCGGCTCCGTCGGCGTGGGAACCACGACCCCGCCCGGGCACATGCAGAACGAGAAGACCCCGCGGGCCTGGCCCTCGATCTTCGGGTTGTCGGCGAGCCGGTAGTCCGCCGGCGGGAGCTTCGGGTGCCGCTGCTCGGTCCCGTACTGGATCCGGTCGATGAGGGCCTGCGGGTGCTCCGCCCGGAACCCGGCCGCGAACGCCTTCGCCTCGATGGCCCAGCCGCGCTCCGCGAACAGCTCGAACAGCTCCCGCGCGCTGTTCCCGGGCGCGAGCACGAGGCGATCCGAGTCGAGCGTCCGGCCGTCCGCCAGCCGGAGCCCGCGGAAGCGGCCGCCGGCCACCTCGAGATCCACCGCGCGCGCCCCCCACTCGAAGGTGCAGCCGCCGCGGGCGAGCTCCTCCCGCATGGCCGAGATCGCCGCGGGCAGGACGTCCGAGCCGACGTGCGGCTTGCCCTCGGCGAGGATCCGCGCCGCGTTCCCGAACCGCGCGAACAGCTCGACGACCTTCCGGACCGCCGGGTGGTGGATCCGGGTCCCGAGCTTCCCGTCGGTGTAGGCGCCGGCGCCCCCCTCGCCGAAGTTCATGTTCGACTCGGGGTCGAGCGCGCCGTCCCGCATCAGGGCCGCCACGTCGCGGCGGCGCGGCCCGACGGGCTTCCCGCGGTCCACGACCAGGCACGGGACTCCTCGCTCGAGGAGCGCCCACGCGCAGAAGAGCCCGGCGGGCCCCGCGCCGAGCACGATGGGCCGGGCGTCCGGGCGCCGGGCCCGGGGCGGAGGAGGCTCGGGCGCGGAGACCGGGCTCACGTCGGCGGGGGCTCCCTTCACCTCGCCGGAGGCGGTCACCTCGACGTTCAGGAGCCAGCGCGCGTGCCCCTTCTTGCGCGCGTCGAGCGAGCGGCGGACGACGAGCAGGTCGGAGAGGTGCTCCGGCGCGACCCCGAGGCGCTCGGCGGCGCGCGCGACGACGCGCGCCTCGTCCTCGTCGAGCCAGAGCGGGAGGTTGGAGATCCGGTAGCGCATGCGGTGTCTTGCCGCGTAGGCCCCTACGCGGCGGCCCCCGCGCGCGGAGACGCGATGCGAACGCCTCTACGCACCCAAGGTGCCAGCCTGGCAGGGGCTTCGTCGCTGCAAGTGTCCGATATCACTGATGGGTACCCTTGTGATCACCCGTTGGCCCGAGCGTTGCTCCGAGTGGAAACACCGCCGACGTGCCGTGCTTCGTAGCGTCACCCGAGGAGAACCGCATGCTGCCAGGGATTCTCGACAACAAGGGAACGAAGATCCTCGCGAAGTCCCTGTTCCGGGAGCTGCGCGGCAACGGGTACTCGACGAATCAGATCCTGAGCGTCTCCACGGAGCTCATCGACCTCGTCACGCAGGACCTCAAGGACGCGCACGCGCAGGCGGCCGCGTCCGCGCAGGCGGCCGCGGCGAACGAGGCTGCCGCCGCTCCCATCGCCCAGGCGGCCGTCTAAGCCGGCGAAACGACGACAGGAAGCCCGAGCTCGGGGCGGCGCCGGCGGAACGGCGCCGCCTCTTCTTTTCGGGGCGGTGTTTCCGTTGACGATCCACCGGGCGGAGGGTAGTTTAGCCGCCCTTTCGTCCCGTTCTTTCAAACCCTTGGGAGGGAACACGATGGCGCGCATCGCAATCAACGGCTTCGGTCGCATCGGTCGCTGCATCGTCCGCGCGGCGCTCGAGCGCGGCGAGAAGGACCTCGAGTTCGTCTCGATCAACGACCTCACCGACACGAAGACGCTTGCGCACCTCCTCAAGTACGACTCGGTCCACGGCCCGCTCGACGCAGAGGTGAAGGCGTCGGAGAAGGGCATCGTCGTGAACGGGAAGGAGATCCAGGTCACGGCCATCAAGTCCCCGGCCGATCTCCCGCACGCCGCGAACAAGGTCGACCTCGTGCTCGAGTGCACGGGCCTGTTCACGGAGCGCGAGAAGGCGGAGGGGCACCTGAAGGCGGGCGGCCCGCGCGTGCTCATCTCGGCGCCCGCCAAGAACGCCGACATCACGGTCGCGTTCGGGATCAACCACCAGCAGCTCGACCGGGCGAAGCACAAGATCATCTCGAACGCGTCCTGCACCACGAACTGCCTCACGCCGGTGGCGAAGGTCCTGCTCGAGACCTTCGGCATCAAGCGCGGGCTGATGACGACGATCCACTCCTACACGAACGACCAGAACCTGCTCGACCTCCCGCACAAGGACCTGCGCCGCGCCCGCGCCGCGGCCCTGTCGATGATCCCGTCCACGACCGGCGCCGCGAAGGCGGTCGCCGAGGTGATCCCCGCGCTCAAGGGCAAGCTGAACGGCACGGCGGTCCGGGTCCCGACGCCGAACGTCTCGCTCGTCGACCTGACGGTGGAGATGGAGAAGCCGGCCACGGCCGAGGAGATCAACGCCGCGTTCAAGAAGGCGGCGGAGGGCGCGCTCAAGGGCGTGCTGGCGTACTCCGAGGAGCCGACCGTCTCGATCGACTACAACGGGCACCCGGCGTCCTCGATCTTCGACGCGACCTCGACGTTCGTCATCGACGGCAACTTCGCCAAGGTGTTCGCCTGGTACGACAACGAGTGGGGCTTCTCGAACCGCATGGTGGACGTCGCGAAGTACCTCACGAAGTAGGACGCCGGACGCCATGGCCTCGAAGACCATCGACGCCCTCGACCTCGCGGGGAAGCGCGTCTTCATCCGCGTCGACTTCAACGTCCCGCTCGACGCGCAGGGGCGGGTGACCGACGACGCGCGCATCCGCGCGGCCCTCCCCACGATCCAGCACGCGATCAAGGGGCGCGCGCGCGTCATCCTCGCGTCGCACCTCGGCCGGCCGAAGGGCAAGCCGGAGGACCGTGAGAAGCTCTCCCTCGAGCCCGCCGCCGTCCGGCTCTCCGAGCTGCTGCGCCAGGACGTCATCCTGGCGGACGACTGCGTCGGCGACGGCGTCGTGAAGCTCGTCCGCGATCTCAAGGACGGGCAGGTGCTCCTGCTCGAGAACCTCCGCTTCCACCCCGAGGAGGAGAAGAACGACGAGGCGTTCGCGAGGGAGCTCGCCGCGCTCGCCGACGTGTGGGTGAACGACGCGTTCGGCACCGCGCACCGGGCGCACGCCTCCACCGCGGGGATGGCGAAGTTCGTGAAGGAGAAGGCGGCCGGCTTCCTCATCCAGAAGGAGGTCGAGTACCTCGGGAAGTCGCTCGGCAGCCCGGCGCGGCCGTTCGTCGCGATCGTGGGCGGGGCGAAGGTCTCGGACAAGCTCAAGGTGCTCGAGAACCTGCTCGCGAAGGCGGACGCGGTCTGCGTCGGCGGAGCGATGGCCTACACGTTCCTGAAGGCCCAGGGCGTCGAGGTCGGCAAGAGCCTCGTCGAGGCGGACAAGCTCGAGCTCGCGAAGCAGATCCTCGACCGCGCGGCGGCGAGGAAGGTCGACGTCCTCCTCCCGGTCGATCACGTGTGCGGCTCCGAGCCGAAGGAGACCGCGCAGCGGATCGTCGTGAACGACCGGGCGATCCCTCCCGACCTCATGGGCCTCGACATCGGGCCCAAGACCCTCGACCGCTACCGGCAGCGGATCCTCGCCGCGAAGACGGTGTTCTGGAACGGCCCCATGGGCCTGTTCGAGCAGAAGCCGTGGGCGGAGGGGACCTTCGGTGTCGCGAAGGCCATGGCGGAGAGCCCGGCGATCACGGTCGTCGGCGGCGGCGACAGCGCCGCGGCCGTCGAGGAGGCCGGGCTCGTCGACAAGATGACGCACGTCTCGACCGGCGGCGGCGCTTCCCTCGAGTTCATCGAGGGGCGCGAGCTCCCCGGGATCAAGGTCCTCGAGGAGTAGCGATGGCGCGCCGAAAGTTCGTCTGCGGGAACTGGAAGATGCACAAGACCGCCGCGGAGGCGGTCGCGCTCGTGAAGGAGCTCGCGGGCGGCCTCGCCGAGGCCTCGGGCGGCGGGAAGGTGCAGGTCGCCGTCGCGCCGCCGTTCACGGCCCTCCACGCCGTGGCCCAGGCCCTGCCCGGGACCGGCCTCGAGCTCGCGGCACAGAACGTCCACTGGGAGGCCCAGGGCGCGTTCACCGGCGAGATCTCCGCGGCGATGCTCGCCGAGATCGGCTGCCGGCACGGCATCGTCGGCCACAGCGAGCGCCGCCAGCTGTTCGGGGAGACGGACGAGGGGGTCCGCAAGAAGGTCGGCGCGCTCCTCGCCGCGAACGTCCTCCCGATCGTGTGCGTCGGCGAGACGCTCGCCGAGCGCGAGGCGGGCAAGACGCTCGCCATCGTCGACCGGCAGGTCCGCGGCGCGCTCGCGGGGCTCCCGGCGTCGGCGCTCGCCGCGCTGACGATCGCGTACGAGCCGGTCTGGGCCATCGGCACCGGGAAGACCGCCACGTCCGCGCAGGCGCAGGAGGTCCACGCGGCCATCCGCCGGATCCTGCGCGAGCTCGCCGGCCCGGCCGGCGACGAGATCCGGATCCAGTACGGCGGCTCGGTGAAGCCCGAGAACGCCGCCGAGCTGCTGTCCCAGCCCGACGTCGACGGCGCGCTCGTCGGCGGGGCCAGCCTCAAGGCGAAGGACTTCCTCGCCATCGTGAAAGGTGCACTCCGTTGACCACGTTCGTCACCGTCATCCACGTCCTCGTCTGCGTCTTCCTCATCCTCGTGATCCTGCTGCAGGCCGGGAAGGGCGGCGGCATGGGCGGGGCGTTCGGCGGCGCCGGCGCGCAGACCGTCTTCGGCGGACGCGGCGCACAGACGCTGCTCGGGAAGGTCACGAGCGTGTTCGCGGGCATCTTCATGCTCACGTCGCTCACGCTCGCCTACCAGGCGTCGCGCTCCGGCTCCGAGATCGAGCGCGAGGCGAACGCGCCGGCCCCGATGCAGGCGCCGGGGGTCCCCGGAGCGCCCGGTCTCCCCGGAGCGCCGCCCGCGGGCGCTCCCGCGCCGGCGGCGCCCGCTCCGGGAGCCCCCGCGCTCCCGAGCTCGCCGTCGCGTGCCCCCGCCCCCACGCCGGCTGCGCCCCAGGCGCCCGCGCCGAGCAAGTAGCCGGGCCGTCGAGGCCACCTGGAAGCGAAAAGGGGATCCGGCGGTGGCCGGATCCCCTTCTTCGTCTCGAAGTGCCCAGGGCGAGATTCGAACTCGCACGCCTTACGGCGCCACCCCCTCAAGATGGTGTGTCTACCAGTTCCACCACCTGGGCGAAGAGGGCACGGGTTCTAGCAAAGGCCCGTCGCGGGCGCAATATCCGTCGTGTCCGCCCCGTCGATTGTCTGTCAGGCGTCCTCGAGGAGCTGCCGCTTGTCCTCCTTGTCCTTCCAGGCGTCTGCGTCCGGCAGCGCGTCCTTCTTCTCGGTGATGTTCGGCCACCGCCTGGAGAGGTCGGAGTTCAGCTGCACGTACTCCTTCCACTTCGCCGGGAGGCTCTCCTCCGGGAAAGATTGCCTTCGTCGGACAGACCGGCTCGCAGGCGCCGCAGTCGATGCACTCGTCGGGGTGGATGACGAGGAAGTTCGGGCCTTCGTAGAAGCAGTCGACCGGGCACACCTCGACGCAGTCGGTGTACTTGCACTTCACGCACGGGTCGGCGACGACGTAGGCCATCGGTGTTCCTCCCCCCGTCCTGTTAGGCGCCCGGTCCCGGGCGGTCCACGCCCCCGACGGGCGCGCGTCACGAGCCGTAGTAGTCGAGGCCGAGGTGCGTGATGAGCTCCTCGCCCGCGACGTGGCGCAGCGTGTTCTTGAGCTTCGTGAGCTGGATGAACAGGTCGTGCTCGGGGTAGAGCCCCTCCGCGACCATCGGGCTCTTGAAGTAGAAGGACAGCCACTCCTGGATCCCCTTCAGCCCGGCGCGCGCGGCGAGATCCATGAAGAGCGCGACGTCCAGGGCGACGGGCGCCGCCAGGATCGAGTCGCGGCAGAGGAAGTCCACCTTGATCTGCATCGGGTAGCCGAGCCACCCGACGATGTCGATCGCGTCCCAGCCCTCCTTGTTGTCGCCGCGCGGACGGTAGTAGTTGATCTGCACCTTGTGGTCGAAGTGGCCGTAGAGGTCCGGGTAGAGCTTGGGCTGGAGGATGTGCTCGAGCACCGAGAGCTTCGAGACCTCCTTCGTCTTGAAGCTCCCGGGATCGTCGAGCACCTCGCCGTCGCGGTTCCCGAGGATGTTCGTCGAGAACCAGCCGTCGAGCCCGAGCATCCTCGCCTTGAGCATCGGGGCGAGGACCGTCTTCATGAGCGTCTGCCCGGTCTTGAAGTCCTTGCCCGCGATCGGGAGCCCGCGCTGCATCGCGAGCTGCTGGATGGCGGGGATGTCCACGGTCAGGTTCGGCGCCCCGTTCGCGAACGGGATCCCCTCCTGCAGCGCCGCCCACGCGTAGATCATCGACGGGGCGATCGCCGGATCGTTCGCGGCCATCGCCCGCTCGAACTCGCGCAGCTCGGCGTGGACCGCGGACGGCTCGAGGAAGACCTCGGTCGACGCGCACCAGACCATCACGCCGCGGGCGCAGTCGTTCTGCTTCATGAACCGGCGGATGTCCTCGCGGAGCAGCTCCCCGAGGTCCCGCTTGGTCGGCGCCTTCTTCACGTTCGGGCCGTCGAGCCGGCGCACGTAGTCCGGCGAGAACACCGCGGTCATGGGCCGGATCGCCGAGAGCGGCTCCCGCAGGCGGTCGAGCAGGTCCTGCTCCAGCACGCGCGCGTGCGCGGCGGACTCGTAGGCGTCGTCGGCGAACACGTCCCACGCGCCGAAGCGCAGGTCGCCGAGGTCGGCGAGGGGCACCAGCTCCTTGATGGGCGGCGAACGCTTCTCCGTGCGCTTGCCGAGCCGGATGGTCGCCATCTGCGTCAGCGAGCCGATCGGCTTCGCCATCCCCCGGCGCACCGCCTCCACGCCCGCGATGAGCGTCGTGGCGACCGCGCCGAGGCCCGGCACGAGCACGGCCAGCCGGCCCTTCGCGGGCGCGATGGAGCTGGGCTTCGTCAAGGCGACTCCTCCCCTCGAGAGAGACCTATCACAAGGTTCCCGGTGCGGGGCGTCCCCGCAAGCCCGCGCACCCGCGGAGCATGTTGGCGACCGCTCTCCCCGGCGGGTACGATGCGCGCATGCCGGATGACCAGCGGCGCGCCACCCGACGGGTGGCGACGGAGCTCAAGCTCCGGCTCGCGTACCCCTCGATGGAGGACTTCATCGAGCGGTACGCGCTCAACATCTCGCGCGGGGGCATCTTCGTCCGCTCGCGTGACACGAGCCCCCCCGGGACCGAGCTCACCCTCGACATCTCCCTCGAGTCCGGCGACCAGGTGATCAGCGGCACCGGGGTGGTTCGCTGGACGACGCCGCCCTCCGCCCCGGGCGAGCCGCACGCCGATCCCGGGATGGGGATCAAGTTCGGCGAGCTCACGCGCGACAGCCGGGCGCTCGTCGAGCTGGTCGTCGGGACCCAGGAGACCCGCGAGGCGCTGAGCGAAGAGCCCCGGCTCCCCGCGGGGCTGGAGCCCAGCGCGCTCCAGGCGATCCCGCGGCCGCCGGGGCGACCCGCGGCGGCGACCCCCCCGGCCGGCGCACGCGCAGGCGCGCCCGCCGCGGCTCCCGCGCGCCCCGCGCCGAGGCCGAAGCCGACCGGCCCCATCATCGGCATCGATCTCGGCACGACGAACTCCTGCGCGGCGGTCGCGAGCGGCGCGAAGGCGAGGGTGCTCGAGTCGAAGCAGGGGTACCGGACCATCCCGTCCGTCGTCGCGTACGACGCGCACGGGCGGCTCCTCGTGGCCCACGCGGCCAAGGGCCAGATGGTCGTGAACCCCCGCCACACCGTCTACGGATCGAAGCGGCTCGTCGGGCGTCCCTTCGCGTCGCCCACGGTCCAGGCCTGCCGGGACCGCTTCCACTACGAGATCGTGGAGGCGCCGGGCGGCGCGGCCGCGGTGCGCTTCGCCGGCCGCGACTACTCGCTCCAGCAGGTCTCGGCGCTCATCCTGAGGGAGATGCGCGAGATGGCGAGCCAGGCGCTGGGGGAGGCGGTCACCCGCGCGGTCGTCACCGTCCCCGCGTACTACAACGACCACCAGCGGACGGCGGTGCGCGACGCGGGCCGGCTCGCCGGGCTGCACGTCGAGCGGATCGTGAACGAGCCCACCGCGGCCGCCCTCGCGTTCGGGTACGGGCGCGGGCTGGACCAGCGGGTGCTGGTGTACGACCTCGGGGGCGGGACCTTCGACGCGTCGGTCCTCGAGATCGCGGGGGACGTGTACGAGGTCGTCTCGACGGGTGGGGACACGTTCCTCGGCGGCGTCGACTTCGACGCGCAGCTCGTGGACCACCTCGTCTGGAGGTTCATGGAGACGAGCGGGTTCGCGCCGCCGGAGGATCCGATCGCGTGGCAGCGGCTGCGCGACGCCGCCGAGGAGACGAAGATCGCGCTGTCGAGCCGGGAGCGCGCCATCGCCGAGGTCCCGTACCTGTGCCGCGGCAAGGACGGCCGCGTGCACGACCTCAAGGTGGAGGTGACCCGCGCCGAGCTCGAGGCGCTGACGGTCCGGCTCGTCGACCGCACCATCGACGTGTGCCGCGAGGTGCTCTCGGCGAAGGGGCTCACGCCCAAGGACATCCACGAGGTGCTGCTCGTCGGCGGCCAGAGCCGCATGCCGATCGTCTGGCGGAAGATCTCGCAGGAGTTCGGGCGCGAGCCGAACAAGAGCGTCCACCCCGACGAGGCGGTCGCGCTCGGCGCGGCGCTCCTCGCCGACTCGTCCGCGCGGATCGACTCGATCGTGCTGATCGACGTCCTGGCGATGGGGATCGGGGTCGGCCTGCCCGGCGGACGGATGGTCCCGGTGCTGCCGCGCAACACGACGCTCCCGGCGAAGCGGTCGCACGAGATCGCGACGACCCGCGACGGCCAGACCGAGCTCGAGCTGCAGGTGTTCCAGGGCGACTCGCCCAAGGTCTCCGAGTGCGAGTACCTCGGCGCGGTCCGGATCGGCGCGCTCCCGGCGCGCCCGCGGGGCGAGGTGCGCGTCGGGTTCGACTTCGCGGTGGGGGGAGGGGCTCCTCACCGTGGTCGCGCGCGAGCTCGAGACCGGCAGGAGCTCGACCGTCCAGCTCGCGACCGTGGACACGCCCGAGGCGCTCCGGGCGAAGCTCCAGCTCACGGAGCCGCAGACCGCGCCCCTCGGCGCGCGTCCGCTCGAGCCCGTGCCGCGGCCGCCGCCCCCGGATCGCAAGGGGCTGTTCGGCCGGCTGTTCGGGGGGAAGCGGTGAGCGGCCCCCTCGTCGTCCTGCTGCATCGCGGCGCGTGGGCGGACCGTTACCAGGCGGTCACCCTCGCCGTCACCGCCGCCGCCCTCGGCGAGCGGGTGATCGTCGCGCTGTTCTTCGAGCCGCTCCGGCTCTGGGCCGCGGGGCGGTTCGACGCGGATCCCCCGCCGGAGGCCGCGGTCGTGCGGGCGGCGCCGCTCCAGGAGACGCTCGAGGAGGCGCGCCGCGAGCTCGAGCTCGAGGTCGTGGCCTGCGACACCGCGATCCGCCTCGTCGGGCTCGACCCGGCCGCCCTCGGCGGCGCGCTCGATCGCGTCGTCACGCTGCCCGAGCTCTGGCAGGCCGCGCTCGACGGCCGGCACCTCGTGATCTGACGCGTCGCTCCGCGGTTGCTGGCGGCGCCGGTGCGGGATATAGGCGAGCTTCCACATGGACCTCGGGACGAAGAGCGCGCTGGTCATCGGCGCGGGCGGCCTCGGCGGACCGGCGCTGCTCGTCCTCGCCGCGGGGGGCGTCGGGCGGCTCGTGCTCGTCGAGGACGACGTCGTCGAGACGTCGAACCTGAACCGGCAGCCGCTGTTCCGCGAGGCCGATCTCGGCGCCCGCAAGGCGGTCGCGGCCGCGGCGCGCCTCCGGGAGCTCTTCCCGCGGGTCGCCGTCGAGGCGCGGGACGTCCGGTTCGACGCGGGGAACGCGGTGGCGCTCGTCGGCGCGGCGGACGTGGTCGTCGACGGCTCGGACAACTTCCCGACGAAGTTCCTGGCGAACGACGCGGCGCTGCGGGCCCGGGTCCCGCTCGTGCACGGCGGGGTTCTACGCACGACGGCCCAGCTGCTCACGATCGCGCCCGCCGGGATCGGCGGCTGCCTCCGGTGCCTCTTCGAGGCTCCGCCGCCTCCGGGCGAGGTGCCGTCCTGCTCGGCGGCGGGGATCCTCGGGCCGGTGGCCGGCTTCGCGGGAGCGCTCCTGGGCGCGGAGGCGCTGCGCCTGCTCGCGGGCGAGCGCGGCGCCTACGAGGGTCGGCTCTACACGTACGAGGCGCGGAGCGCGCGCGCCCGGCTCGTGCTCGTCCGCAAGCGGATCGGCTGCGCGGCGTGCGCGGGGACGCAGCCGCTCGAGCCCACGGCGCCCGTCGCGTGCGAGACGACCACCTCCCGGGCCGGAGGCGCGGCGTGAGCGCGGCCCCGACGGTCGTGGACCTGCGGCGGTACGCGTGCCCGCTCACGTACGTGAAGACGCGCATCGCGCTCGACCGGATCGCGGCGGGCGAGCGGGTCGAGCTCTGGCTCGCGGCGGGGGAGGCGGTCGAGAGCGTCCCCCGCAGCGCGGCGGAGGACGGGCACCGGGTCCTCTCGGTGGACCCGCTCTCCGCGGAGGCGCGGGAGTTCCGCGTGCTCATCGAGAAGGGCGCCCCGGCGCCGCGGGAGCTCCCGTGACCGCCCCCGCGCTCGACGACCCGCGGGTGGCGCGCTGGGCGCGACAGCTGCTCGTGCCGGGGTTCGGCGAGGAGGCGCAGCGCAGGCTCGGCGCCGCGCGCGTCCGGGCGGTGGGCGCGGACGGTGCCAGCGCGCCGGCGCTCGTGTACCTCGTGCAGTCGGGGGTGGGGCGGCTCTGGATCGACGACCCGGAGACGGTGTCGCCGCAGGACGCGGGCGGCTGGCTCTACGTGCCCTCGGACGTCGGTCGGCCGCGGGCGGTCGCGGCGGGCGAGGCGCTCGCGAAGCTCTCGGCGTTCTCGGCGATCGAGCCGTACCCCGTGGGCGGCGTCCCGGACGCGACGCTCGTCGCCGCGCCGTCGGCCGCGCAGGCGCTGCACGCGGCGGAGGCGGCGCGACGCGCGGGAGTCCCGCACGTGGTGCTCGAGCCCGACGGCGACGGCGGGGCGGTCGTCTCGATTCCCCCGGGCGCGCCGTGCTACTCGTGCGCGCGCTCGACGAGCGCGGGGCGGCCCGCCCTCGCGGGCGCGGCCGCGCTGGCGGCGCTCGCCGCGCAGGAGCTCCTCCAGATGATCGCGGTCCCTGGCTCGATCGGGGGTCGCCGCTTCGACCTGATCCGCGGGGTCGCCAACGTCCGGCAGACCGTGCGGCTCGCCGGGTGCGCCTGCGGCGCCGGCTCGCAGCCGCGGTGAGACCGAGGCTCGCCGCGGCCCGCTCGCCCGGCGCCCCGCGCATTGACCCACAGGAAATCGTCGCGAGTCGACTCATTGCGCAACCGCCTGACTTTCGGGCGCAAAGTGGATATTTTCGCCTGGTCTCCGATTTGGCAGTCGAGCGAACGCAGGGTATACTCGTCAGACGCCGCTCGGAGTCACCCGGGAGCACGAGGCCCGGACGAGGCGCGGTGGCGGAGGGATCGGGATGGACGTCCAGCAGAGCACCGGGTTCGTGATCTGGTTGACCGGCATGAACCGGGCGGGGAAGAGCACGCTCGCCGCGCACCTCGCCTCGCGGTTCGCCGGTGGCGCCCGGCAGATCGAGCTGCTCGACGAGAACGGCGACGCCGCGATGCTCCTCGAAGGGCTCGGGGCCTCGAAGGAGGACCACGCGAAGGCGGCCGCGCGGCTCGGGTTCGTGGCGAAGGCGATCATGCGCAGCGGCGGGATCGCGATCTGCGCCGCGCTCTCGCCGTACCGGGACGCGCGCGACCAGCTCCGCAAGGAGGCGCGGCGGTTCGTCGAGGTGTTCGTCGACTGCTCGATGGAGAAGCTCCAGCAGCGCGATCCCGAGGGCATCTACAAGCGCGCGCTCGCGGGCGAGCTGAAGCAGGTCCCCGGCGTGGACGTGCCGTACGAGCCGCCGAGCCATCCGGACGTGACCGTGCACACCGACCAGATCCCGGTCGCCGACGCGGGGACGCGGGTGTTCCAGGCGCTCGTGGATCTCAAGTACATCGGCCCGACGGAGTTCGGGCGGCTGACCGGCGGGCAGCGCCCACGCCGCGGCAAGCCCGCGAAGGCGGCGCGTGGCGCCGGCGGGAAGAAGAAGGGCCCGGCCAAGGCGGCGGCCCGAAAGGCGAGCCGCAAGGTGGCCGCGCGCGCGGCGAAGCGGCGGCGCTGATCGGAGCGCGCGACCCCGGCGCCTCGGGTGGAGGCGCCCGCTGGCGTCAGGCGCCCGGAGGCGCTATGTACCCCGCGCGATGAGCCCCCTCGAGCTCGAGTCCGTCCGCCGCGCGTCCGCGGGCAAGCTGGCGGCCGCGAAGGCGCGGATCTCCGCGTGCGGCAGCGCGATCGTCGCGTTCTCCGCGGGCGTCGACTCCACCTTCGTCCTCGCCGTCGCGCGGGAGGTGCTCGGCGCGCGAGCGCTCGCGCTCACCGCCCACTCGCCGTCCGTCCCCGGCGCGGAGCGCGAGGCGGCCCGGGTCCTCGCGGCGCGGCTCGGCGCCCGGCACCTCGAGCGGGAGAGCCTCGAGCAGGACGACCCGGGCTACGTCGCGAACGGCCCGGATCGCTGCTACCACTGCAAGCGCGAGCTGTACCGGCTGTGCGCGGAGGCGGCGCGCGAGCACGGCGCCGCCGCCGTGCTCGACGGCTTCAACGCGGACGACCGGGGGGATCACCGGCCGGGGCACCGCGCCGCGGAGGAGGCCCTCGTCCTGTCGCCGCTCGCGGAGGCGGGCCTCTCCAAGGCCGAGGTGCGGGCGTGGAGCGCCGCGTACGGGCTCCCGACCTGGGACAAGCCGCAGATGGCGTGCCTCGCCTCCAGGATCCCGTACGGCACCCCCGTCACGCCGGAGCGGCTCGCGCAGGTGGAGCGGGCCGAGGTGGCGCTCCGCGCGCTCGGGCTCCACGACGTCCGCGTGCGCCACCACGGCGACATCGGGCGCGTCGAGATCGGGGAGGGCGAGCTCGACGCGGCGTTCGCGCGCCGGGCCGAGATCGCGGCGGGGGTGAAGGCCGCGGGGTTCAAGATCGCGGCCCTCGACCTGGAGCCGTTCCGGTCCGGGCGGATGAACGGGCTCGCCGGGATCTCGCTCCCGGTCGTCGAGAGCTGATTGCGCCGGGCCATCGCCGCCGCCGCCGCGCTCGTCCCGGTCGCCGCGGGCGCGCTCGAGCCGCGGTTCGATCACCGCGACGCTCACGGACCGGTCGTCGAGCTCGCCCAGTCGTACGACTCCGTCACCGCCGCCGGCCGATCGACGAGCTCGTGGCGACCCGCGCTGCGCGCCGGCTGGGGGTTCGACGTGACCGGCGAGGGGAGCGAGGTCATCGTCTCCGCGGACGTCGCGCTCCGGTCGTTCGACGACCCGCGGCGGGAGCGCGTGCTCCTCTCCGCGAGCGCGCGCTACCGGACCTACTTCGGGACGGAGCAGTGGAAGACGTTCTTCGAGGCGGGCGCGTGGGCTCCGATCCGCTCGCGCCTCGGGGCGGGCCCGCTCGTCGGGCTCGGCGTCGTCCACGACTTCTCGCAGGACGCGGGCGTGTTCGTGGGCGGCCAGTTCGCGAGCGCCTTCGGCGATGGGCGGGTCGTGTCGTTCGCCGCCACCGCCGGGCTCCAGCTCCGGTTCGCGCTTCCCTGAAGTCCCCGCCCGGGGCGCCCGGGCACCACCCGTGTCAAGAAAGTGGGCGCAACGGCTCATTTCTTTACGCGAGGGTATCGAGTGGTAGCGTGTAGGTGTAACGCCTCCCATGTAGACAGGAGCCTACACATGAATACCTCGATGGAAGCGGTCACCGACGGCAGCAGCGAGAACCCGAACCGCCTCGAGCCGATGCTCATCCGGCTCCCGCCGGCCTTCGCCGCGGAGCTGCGGAGCCTCGCCCGCCGCACCCGCGTCCGGCAGTCCGACTACCTGCGCGAGGCCGTCGCCGACCTCCTCGCCAAGTACGGCCAGCTCCCCGAGAACCGGAGCACGATGTGATCGCCGCGCAGGGTGCTCCCGCGCCCGCGGCGCCGCCGCGCGCCACGCTCGGGCGCCTCCGGCTGGTGCGAGTCGCCGTGGCGCAGGGCGCCGCCGGGATCAGCGCGCCGCTCCAGGCGCCGGAGGCAGCCGCTCCGGCGGATAGGTCACCCGCGCGAGGGTGAGCCCCCAGCCCGGCGCGCGCACCCCGCGGTAGCGGGTGCCCGCCGCGAGCAGCTCGCCGATCGCGCCCGGGGCCGCACGGCCGACGGCCGCGGCCACCGCGGTGCCGACGAGGTTCCGCACCATCGCCCGCAGGAACCCGCGCCCCTCGATGACGACGGCGTGGAGCGGTGCCCACGTGGCCGAGACGACCTCGGCCCGGGTGATCGTCCGGACGGTTCCGCGCTGGTCGCCGGGGCGCGCGAAGGCGCGGAAGTCGTGCGTCCCGACCGCGTCGCGGAGGCACGATCGCAGCGCCTCCGGGTCGAGCGCGGGGACCGCGAGGTCCGGGAACGCCCGCTCGTCCGGGAGGCTCCAGGCGTACCCGCTCGCGCAGGAGGGCGCCGGGGCGCCGACGAGGTAGACGTACGTGCGCGCGAGTGCGTCCGCCCGGGCGTGGAACGCACGTCCGGCGGGACGGACCGAGAGCGCGAAGATGCCCTCCGGCAGCGCCGCGTTGAGGGCGCGCCGGAGCGCCTCCGGGTCGAGGGCGGAGCGGACCGCGAAGCTCACCACCTGGCAGATCGCGTGGACGCCGGCGTCCGTCCGCGCCGCGACCGCGAGCGTCGCGCGGATGCCCGCGGCCGCGAGCGCGTCCTCGAGGGCCGCCTGCACGGTCGGGAGCCCCGGCTGCCGCTGGAACCCGCGGAACCGCCCCCCCTCGTACACGACCTCGACGGCATAGAAGCGCCTCTCCACGCGTGCTAAGTTCACCACGCCCGCCGCCGAGACGCGAGGCGAGGCGCTCACGACATCCCCCCGAGACATGGCGCCGGACGAGACGCTCCCACAGGATGACCCCGGCCTCGACGGCGGAGAGTGGCTGTTCCGGCGCGACGGCCAGGTGTTCGGGCCGATCGACTCCCGCGCGCTCGCCGCGATGCTCTACCGCGGCGAGATCGACGCGCACACCCCCGTCTCCGCCGGAGACGGGGCGTGGAGCGCGCTCGGAGAGGTCCCGGCGTTCGTCGTCCACGCGAGGAAGGCGGAGGCGGGGCTCCGCGTCGAGCGCGAGGTCACCGGCGCGCGGCTGCTGCGCGCGCGCGCGAACCGCACGCGCGTCGTGGCGGCGGCCGTCGCCGGGCTCCTCCTCGTCGCCGGCGCGGTGGGCGGCGCGGTGTGGTTCGCGCGCCGCGGCCGCGAGACGAGCCCGCTCCTCGAGGACTTCGGCGCCGGGATCCGGGTCGCCTCGGCGGCGCGCGTCGGCGTCTCGAGCCGGGCGGACGCCGAGGACGAGTTCGAGGTGCCGGTGGCCGCGCCGGACGCGGCGACCCCGCACCCGCAGCGCAGGAGGCCGCGCCCCGCGCCGGGGACGGCCCCCGGGGCGGGCGCGAGCGGCGCCGTCGGCGGCGGCGAGCTCGTCGCGGCGAGCTTCGACCCGAGGCGGATCCAGGCGGTCGTCGGCCGCGAGCAGAAGAGCCTCGCCCCGTGCTTCCGCGCCGAGGCCGCGCGCTCGCCCGAGTTCCGGGGAGAGGTGCCGATCGAGTTCGTCATCGGGAACGACGGGAAGGTCGCGCAGCTCTGGATCGACGAGCCTCGGTTCAAGGAGGGGCCGCTGCGCGACTGCCTGCTGCAGGCCCTCGCTGCCTGGCGCTTCGACCCGTTCCCGGGCCAGCGGCCGACCGTGTCCATCGCGTTCGGGGTGCAGCGATGACCGCCGCGACCGAGAAGCTGGCCGCGCGCGCGGAGGATCTCCCGGAGGGCTCGGTCCGGCGGCGCGTGCTCGAGGGCGCGCGCCGGTTCAAGGCGGCCTGGGTGGACTTCGGACGGCTGCTCGCCGAGGTGAGGCGCGAGCAGCTGTGGAAGGAGTGGGGGTACCCGAGCTTCGAGCGGTACTGCACGAAGGAGCTCTTCATCAGGCCCTCCACCGCGGAGAAGCTGACCGTGAGCTTCGGGTTCCTCGAGCGCCACGAGCCTGCGCTCGCCCGCGCACACGGGGACGGGAAGGCGCCGCCGTTCGAGGTGATCGAGGTGCTCTCGCGCGCGGAGACGGCCGGGCGCCTGTCCCAGGAGGGCTGGCGGGAGCTGCGCGACGAGGTGCTGGAGAGCCCGCCGACGCCCGCGGCGATGAACCGCAAGCTCGACGAGCGCTTCGGTCCGCCGCCGCCTCGGCCCGCGCCGCGCAAGGCCGACCGGCTCGAGCGGCTCGCGGCGCTCGCCCGGCGGCTCGCCGCCGCATGCGACGGAGATCAGGCCGTCCCCGCGCCCCTGACGCGGCGCGCGGAAGACCTCGCGCGGGACCTCGAGGGGCTCGCGCGAGGCGACTGATGCGCCCTTCCGGCGCACGCGTTTGCAGGGGCGGTCCGCGAACCCGCTGGTTATGTTGCGGGACGAGCCTCCGAATTCCGGAGCTCCGAATTGGTGGTAACATCCGACGGACGAGGAACGCGTGAGCCGGAAAGAGCACCACCACGGAAATCTCTCGTGCTCCTTCTGCGGGAAGGGACAGCGCGAGGTCCGGAAGCTCATCGCCGGGCCGACGGTCTACATCTGCGACGAGTGCATCCGGCTCTGCAACGACATCATCGCGGAGGAGGCCGAGCGCGACGATGGCCGCCCGGCCGTGTCGCTGCCGACCCCCGCCGAGATCAAGAGCTTCCTCGACGACTACGTGGTCGGGCAGGAGAAGGCGAAGAAGGTCCTCTCGGTCGCCGTCTACAACCACTACAAGCGCGTCTACTCGAAGAAGTCCCCGCGGCCGCAGCGGCCCGGGCAGGCCCGCGCCGCCAACGAGGACGTCGAGCTGCAGAAGTCGAACATCCTCCTCATCGGGCCGACCGGCTCCGGCAAGACGCTCCTCGCGCAGTCGCTCGCGCGCTTCCTCAACGTGCCGTTCACGATCGCGGACGCGACGAGCCTCACCGAGGCCGGGTACGTCGGCGAGGACGTCGAGAACATCATCCAGAACCTCCTGCACAACGCCGACTACGACGTCGAGAAGGCGGGGCGCGGGATCGTCTACATCGACGAGATCGACAAGATCGCGCGCAAGGGAGACCAGCCGTCCCCGACGCGCGACGTCGGCGGCGAGGGCGTCCAGCAGGCGCTCCTCAAGATCATCGAGGGCACGCGCGCGAACGTCACCCCCCGCGGCGGCAAGAAGTACAACCAGCAGGAGTACATCCAGGTCGACACGTCGAACGTGCTCTTCATCGTCGGCGGCGCGTTCTGCGGCCTCGAGCAGGTCATCCGCCGCCGCGCCGGCGTGAGGGGGCTCGGCTTCGGCGCGAAGATCGAGCGCAAGGAGGAGGCGAGCCTCGGCGAGCTCCTCGCGAAGGTCGAGCCGCACGACCTCGTGAAGTTCGGGATGATCCCGGAGTTCGTGGGACGGCTCCCGATCATCGCGACGCTCTCGGACCTCAGCGAGGACGATCTCGTCACCATCCTGACGCAGCCGAAGAACGCGCTCACGAAGCAGTACGTGAAGCTCTTCGAGCTCGAGAAGGTGAAGCTCTCCTTCACGAAGGAGGCCCTCCGCGCCACCGCCCGCGAGGCGATGCGGAGGAAGTCCGGCGCGCGCGGCCTCCGGGCGATCCTCGAGCAGGCGATGCTCGACATCATGTACGACGTGCCGTACCGGGAAGGTGTGAAGGAGTGCAAGATCACCGAGGGCGTGATCCTGAACAAGGAGCCCCCGCTGCTCTCCTTCGAGAAGGAAAAGAAGCTCGCGTAGGGCGCATCCCGTAGCCGCCGGCCGTCGCGAGGCGCCTCGCCCGAGGCGGCGGGTGAACCCGGCGCACAGTGTGACGGCCGTCACTCGCCCGAAGCCCTGCAAGTACGCCACGTTGCCCGCCGAAGGCCGCGGCACCGACCTTGCTGTTGCAGAGGTCGGAGGTTGCCATGTCTTCCCGCCAGCTGGTCGCTCTCGTCGCCGCCGTGATCATCGGGGTCCCGCGTCGCCCCCCGCGCGGACGAGCAGCAGGGCGCCGACTGGGAGGCCGTCCGCCCCGCGGGCGAGTACGACGTGTCGGTCGACCTGAACGTGCAGGGCGGGGTCGGCTTCGAGACCTTCCACGGCGCCCTGCAGCCGTACGGGGACTGGGTGGTCGTCGGGAGCTACGGGCGGGTGTGGAGGCCTCACGTCCCCTCCGGCTGGCGCCCGTACTACTACGGCCGCTGGGAGTGGACGAACGAGGGCTGGCTCTGGGTCTCCGACGAGCCCTGGGGGTGGGCCGCGTACCACTACGGCCGGTGGGCGTACGATCCGTACTACGGGTGGCTGTGGGTGCCGGGCTACGAGTGGGCGCCCGCGTGGGTGTCGTGGCGCGCGTCCGGCGACGTGATCGGGTGGTCGCCCCTCGCCCCGGGCTACTCGGTCTACGTCTCCTCGTACCCCTTCATCGACTTCTGGTGGACCTTCGTCCCGAGCGTCCGGTTCGTGTCCGTCCCCGTCTACTCCGTCGCGTACGCGCCGGGACACGCCCGCCGCTGGTACGACTCGACGGCGCCCGCGCCCGCGCGGCCTCCGCGCGGCGGCGGCTACCAGCCCGGAGCGGCCGCGCCGGCCTGGGGCGGTCCCGCGCCGCGCCTCATCGAGCAGCGGATCGGTCGTCCGGTGACGCCCGCGCGCATCGTCCGCGCGCCGTCGCCGGGCGAGCGCGGCCGGCCCGGCGAGATCCCGGTGTACCGGCCCGAGCGGAGAGGCGGCGAGGAGCGGTTCCCGGTGCGGAGCGGTCCGCCGGGACGCGACGATCGAGCCGCGCCGGGCGGGTATGGACGCGGCGGTCCAGCCGCGGCCGCGCCGGCACCGGCGACCAGCGCCCGCGCCGGGCCGGCGCGACGATCGGGGCGAGCGCGGTGGCGGCGGAGGTTGGAGCCCTGCTCCGAGCCGCGGTGGGCAGCAGCAGGCGCCTGCACCCGCACCGGGCCGGCGCGACGATCGGGACGAGCGCGGCGGCGGGAGCGGCGGAGGCTGGAGGCCAGCCCCGGGCGGCGGTGGGCCCCCGCAGCAGGCGCCGCAGCAGGGCGGCGACGGCGGCCGTGGCGGCGGCCATGCGCCGCGCTCCGGTGGTGGCGGCGGCGAGCGCGGGGGCCGGGACGGCGGCCGCGCGCGCTGACCCGCGCGGCGCCGCGACCGGCTCAGCTCGAGGCGACGCGCACCGTCGTCGTCATCTCGCGCCCGGTGTCGAGGTCGCGCGCGCTCATCGTGAGGATCCCCTCGACGCTCACCTCGAAGAGGATCTCGAGCCTCGTCTCGCCGGCGCGCGCCGGACGGACGCCGCTGAAGGTGAACTCGCCGAGGATCTCGTTCCGCGCCGTCTCCGCGTGATCTCCCTGGAACATCCGCACCACGAGGGCGCTCTGGCCCTCGATCGAGTTCGTCGCGGCGACCGTGCGGGCGTTCGGGATCGCCGCGTTGCGCGGAAAGACGACGTGCATCGTGCCGCCGGCCTGCTCGATCCCGATCGCCATCGGGATGACGTCGAGGAGCTGGAGCTTCAGATCCGAGCTCTCCTGCAGCGACCACCCGTAGAGCGCGGCGCCGATCGCCACCGCCTCGTCCGGGTGGACGCCCCTCGACGGCGGCTTGCCGAAGAACTTCGTGAGCCGCTCCTGGATGATCGGCATCCGCGTCTGGCCGCCGACCAGCATCACCTCGTCGATGTCCTGCGTCGTGACGCCCGCGTCCACCATCACGGCGCCCATGATCTTGAGCGATCGGTCCACGAGCTCGTGGGTGAGCGCCTCGAGCAGCTTGCGGTCGAGCTTCACGTCGAGGTTCAGCGGCTGGCCCTGCGGCGTCATCGTGATGAACGGGATCGAGAAGGGCGCCTCGGCGCGGGCGGACAGGTCGATCTTGGTCCGCTCCGCGAGGTCCTTGATCCGCTGCATCGCCACCGGGTCCGAGGAGAGGTCGATCCCGTGCTTCTTCCGGAACTCCTCGAGCGTGTGGCCGATGATCGCGTTGTCGAAGTCGATCCCGCCGAGGAAGATGTCCCCGCCGGTCGCCTTCACCTCGAACACGCGGTCCCGGATCTCGATGATCGACACGTCGAAGGTGCCGCCGCCGAGGTCGTACACGAGCACGCGCTGATCGAGGCGCTTCCCGATGCCGTAGGCGAGGGCGGCGGCGGTCGGCTCGTTGATGATGCGCACGACCTCGAGGTCGATGAGGCGCCCCGCCTCCTTCACCGCCTGCCGCTGCCGGTCGGTGAAGTAGGCGGGCACCGTCACGACCGCGCGCGTGACCCTGAAGCCGAGGTGATCCGACGCGACGTCGCGGATCTTCCCGAGGATCTTCGAGCTGATCTCGTGCACGTGGTACGAGCGGCCGTGGCAGTCGACGGCGACGTCGTTCTCGGTCCCGGCGTGGACGCGGTACTGCACCGAGCGCTGCACGCTGTCCACCACGTCGTCCTTCGGCGCGCGGCCGATCAGGCGCTTGGTGGCGTACAGGGTGTTCCGCGGGTTGAGCTGCCACTGGCGCTTGGCCTCGTGGCCGATGAGCTCGTGGCCCTTCTCGTCGACCGCGTAGATCGAGGGGATCGTGTAGTCGCCCCCCTTGTAGGGGATGAGCTTCACCTGGCCGTCGCCGTACGCGACGGCGCCGCACGAGTTCGTCGTGCCGAGGTCGATCCCGATGATCGTGTCGGGGGACAGCTTCTCCATCCGTGCGGGTAGCCTACTACGTCGGGCCGCCCCCCGTGGAGTCGGTCGCTCCCGAGCCGGCCGGCGTGCGGCGGGCGACGCCGGGAGCGGGCGAGAGCGGCCGGGCAGGGGAGCGCAGGTCCGGCCCGCCGTTGGAAGGGCGATCGAAATGGTGCACCGTTAGGAGAAGACCTGGAGGTCGCCCGGATGGATGCACGCCGCTGGCTGTCGAGCGTGGGAAACGGCGTGAAGGGCGCGTTCGACGAGAACCGCTCGATCCTCTCGTTCGAGGAGTACCTGGAGGCGTTCGCCGAGGCGCCGCGGCGGCACGCGCGGTGCTCGGCGCAGTACCTCCGCGACGTCCTCGACCACTTCGGCTCGGAGGAGCGGGAGACGCCGGTCGGGAAGGTCCGCCGCTGGAAGCTCTTCGATCTGCCCTTCGAGCCGGAGACGCGGGCGCTCCGCATCGCCGGCCAGGAGGAGGTGCAGGCCGCGCTGTACCGCGCGCTCGGCACCTTCGTGCGGTCGGGCCGCGTCTCCAAGCTCATCCTCCTGCACGGACCGAACGGGTCGGCGAAGTCGTCGATCGTCGCCGCGCTCGTCGGGGGCATGGAGGCGTACTCGGCGAAGCCCGAGGGCGCCCTCTACCGGTTCCACTGGGTGTTCCCGAGCGAGCGGCGGCTGAAGGGCGGCGGCGGGCTCGGGTTCGGGCCGCGCCCCGAGACCGGAGAGCTCGCGTCCTACGCGCACCTCGAGGGCGACGCGCTCGACGCGCGGCTCTCGTGCCCGATGAAGGACCATCCGCTGCTGCTCGTCCCGCGCGAGGAGCGGCGACGGCTGCTCGAGGAGCGGTGCCGGCCCACCTCCCGCGAGGGCGCCGGCGACAGCGACTTCGTCCTGTCGGAGTACCTCGTGGACGGCGAGCTGTGCCACGGCTGCCGCCAGATCCACGACGCGCTGCTCGCCGCGTACCACGGCGACTGGCTGAAGGTGTTGCGCCACGTCCAGGTCGAGCGGTTCTACGTCTCCGCCCGGTACCAGCAGGCGGCGGTCACGGTCGAGCCGCAGCACTTCGCCGACGCGGGGTACCGGCAGGTGACCGCGGACCGGACGAGCGCGGCGCTCCCGCCCGCGCTCCACTCCCTCGTGATGTTCGAGCCGAACGGGCCGCTCGTCGCCGCGAACCGCGGGATCATCGAGTACTCCGACCTGCTCAAGCGCGACCCGAACGCGTTCAAGTACCTGCTCGGCACGAGCGAGACGGCCCGGGTGACGCTCGACCAGTTCGTCCTGCAGCTCGACGTCGTGCTCGTCGCGAGCGCGAACGAGAAGCAGCTCTCGGCGTTCAAGGAGTCTCCCGAGTTCCCGTCGTTCAAGGGGCGGCTCGAGCTCGTGCGCGTGCCGTACCTGCGCCGCGCGTCCGTGGAGCGCGAGATCTACGACCGGCAGATCACCCCGGCGGCCGTCGGGAAGCACGTCGCCCCGCACGCGACCCGGGTCGCGGCGCTGTGGGCGGTGCTCACCCGGCTCAAGCGGCCGATGCCCGAGCGCTACCAGGGGGAGGCGCGCGACGTGGTCGAGGACCTGGCGCCGCTCGAGAAGCTCCGGCTCTACGACACCGGGGAGGCGCCGGATCGGCTGTCGCTCGCCCAGGCGAAGGTGCTGCGCGCGCACGCGCCGGACCTCTCCCACGAGTCGGACGTGTACCCGAACTACGAGGGGCGCAGCGGCGCGTCGGCGCGGGAGGTGAAGACCGCGCTCTTCAACGCCGCGCAGGATCCGAGGACCCGCTGCCTGACGCCGCTCGCCGTCCTCGAGGAGCTCGCCGCGATCTGCCGCGACAAGAGCGTCCACGACTTCCTCTCGCAGGAGGTGGTGGACGGGTACCACGACCACGAGGAGTTCGTCCGGGTGGCGGAGGCGGACTACCTGGACACGATCGACGACGAGATCCGGGACGCGATGGGCCTCGTGTCGGAGGCCCAGTACCGCGAGCTGTTCGTGCGCTACGTCACCCTCGTCTCGCACTGGGTGAAGGGGGAGCGGCTGCGCAACCCGCTCACCGGCGAGAGCGAGGCCCCCGACGAGCAGCGGATGACGGAGCTCGAGAAGATCGTCATGCCGCACGGCGAGGACCGGAAGGAGTTCCGCCGCGGGCTCATCTCCGCGGTCGGAGCGTTCCGGCTCGACCACCCCGACACGAAGGCGATCGAGTACGCCGCGATCTTCCCGGACCTCTTCCGCCGGCTGCGCGACCACTACTACGACGAGCGCAAGCGCCAGCTCCGCCGGAGCCGCGAGGACGTGCTCCGCTACCTGTCCGACGCCCGCGGCTCCCTCGACGAGAAGGGGCGCGTGCAGGTGGAGCAGACGCTGCGCAACCTCCGGGAGCGGTACGGCTACTGCGAGGCGTGCGCGCAGGACGCGGTGCTGTTCCTGCTCCGCCGGCGGTACGAGGAGTAGGCGGGCGCCCGGCCTCTCCCGGGAAGGGCCGGCCGGGGAATACCGCCTCGCCGCGCCCCGTTCCACGGGACGTGCCCACGACCCGACTCGTCTCGACGCTCGGCGGAGCAGCCCTCGCCGCCGGACTCCTCGTCGCCGCCGCGCCGCTCCTGGGAGGCGCGTCCTCCTCCCGGGCGTCGAACCCGCGCACCGCGACCGTCCAGAAGGTGTTCCCGTCGGCCGTCCGGATCCAGCTCTCGGCCGGCGGCGCCGTGGTGCGGAGCGCGTCCGGGATCGCCTTCGCGCGGAAGGCGGGGTCCACCTACGTCCTCACGAACGCGCACGTGGTGGAGCGCGCCCGCGACTGGCGCGAACCGGTGGAGGTCAAGGTGATCCCGACCGGCGGCCCCGCAGCGGTGGGCAAGGTCGTGGCGCGCGGGCGGGTGCCGGACGTCGACCTCGCGGTCGTGGAGGTCGCCGGCGAGCTGCCCGTGACCCCGCTCGCGCCCGACGACGCGCTCGACCTGGGCGACGACCTCGTGGTGATCGGCGCCCCGTTCGGGAAGGGCCTCTCGGTCGCGGCCGGCATCGTCTCGCAGGTCGAGTACGAGCACTCGGAGAACGCGGCCGTCCCGAGCGCGCCGACCGGCATGAAGACCGACGCCGCCATCGGCTACGGGAGCTCCGGCGGAGGCGTGTTCGACGTCGGGGGCGCCCGGCTCATCGGCCTCGTCGAGGGCTACCGGACGGCCCGCGTGGCGTTCGGGAAGGACGCCGACGAGTACGCGTTCGACGTGCCGATGCCGGGCGAGACGTTCGTCGCGCCGGCGGCGAAGATCCGCCGCTTCCTCCGGGAGAGCGGCCTGCAGGACCTCGCGCCCGAGCCGCTCCGCGGCGCACGCGGCGCGGTCGCCGCGCCCGCCGCGCCCCGCTTCTGAGCGGGCGCGCTCGCCTCGCGCCTACGGGCTCCGCGAGCCGCCGGGGCCGACCGCTCCGCCCGGCGGCGCCCCCGGGGCGGGCCCGCCCCCGCGCGGCTCCGCCGCCGGCGCGGCCGAGCCACCCGCCGGCCCCGTGCCCTGGCCCGGGGTCGGCGCCGGCGCGTTCCCGGCGGCCGGCGGGCGCACCTGGATCCAGTAGGCGACGAACTCGGCGTTCCGGCCGGCGCGCACCTGCGCGCCGGGGACGACGTCGAGGACCGTGCCCAGCCCGGACGCCGTGTACACGAACGTGTTCCGGTCGAGCGAGAGCGTCACCCGCTCGCCCCCGACGTCGAGCGCGATCCGGTGCCGCTCGCGGTCCACCTCTCGCACGGTCCCCGAGACCTGCTCGAGCACCGCGCCGCGGACCGGCGCCGGCGGGGTCGCCGGCTCGACGGTGCCCCCGCGAGGAGGATCCGAGGGTTGGCCGCGTCGCCGGCGGCGCGGTGGGGGGCAGACGCCCGCTCGGCTGGGGCCCCTGGGCGCGCGCGGGGAGGGCGAAGACGGCGAGGAGGAGGGCGAGCGTCGAGCGGGCCATGCCGCATGGTAATGCGTCCGGGCTCCGCGGCGTCGGCCCCGTGCGGTAGCATCCCCGCTCCTCCGGAGGTCTCGATGGACAAGCGCGTCAGCTGGGACGAGTACTTCATGAACGTGGCCCGCGTCGTGGCGACGCGTGCCACCTGTGATCGCAAGCACGTCGGCGCCGTGCTCGTCCGCGACCGGACCATCCTCTCGACCGGGTACAACGGGTCGATCCGCGGCCTCCCGCACTGCACCGAGGCCGGGCACATGATGGAGGACGGGCACTGCGTCGCGACCGTCCACGCCGAGGCGAACGCGATCATCCAGTCCGCGAAGAACGGCGTCGCGATCGAGGGCGCCACCGTCTACACGACGGCGTCGCCGTGCTGGCCGTGCTTCAAGCTCATCGCCAACGCGGGCTGCCGCCGCATCGTGTTCGGGGAGTTCTACCGGGACAACCGCATCTTCGACTTCGCGCAGCGGACGGGGATCGAGCTCGTCGAGCTCCAGGTCCCGGCGGCGCCGGACGTGCAGCCGGCGGACACCGGACACGCGCGGCCGGTCACCGGCCCGCGCTAGCGGCGGGCGGCGCCGAGGGGTACGCCGGCGCGGCGCGGACGAGGTCCTCCCCCACGAGCGCGGCGATCGCCGCGCGGCGCGAGACGAGCAGCGACTCGCGGCGCCTGAGGGCGGCGTAGCGGTCGCGCTCCGCCGCCGGGAGCGGATCCCCGAGGCGGGCGAGCTCGGCCCTGACCTCCGCGAGGGCCCGGTCGATCGCGACCACGCGGATGGCGGGGCGGCGTTCGGGCTCGCGCCCGCGATCGATCTCGGCGGTGTCGTTCTCGGTCCAGAGCGGGACGAAGTCCGCGCCGTCCACCTCGACCCGGACGACCCCGCGGCCGTAGTCGCGCCGGGCGAGCGCGACGCGGAGGAGCGCGCCGTCGCGCGTCGCCGCGACCTTCTCCGGCGTGACGCCGTGCACGTACTTGCGCGACTGGTTCGAGACGAAGTTCCCGAGCGAGTAGGCGATCACGCCGACCCGGCCGTCCGGCGCCCGGTACAGCTCGATCGGCTGCAGCACGTGGGGGTGGTGGCCGATCACGACGAGCGCGCCCGCGTCGACGAGGCGGTGCGCGAGCTCGACGTCGGCGGCGCGCGGCTGGCTGTCGTACTCCACGCCCCAGTGCAGCGACACGACCACGGCGTCGTGCTCTGCCGCCGCCGCCCGGACGTCGTCCAGGATCCGGTCGCGGTCGAGGACCGACGCCTGCAGGCACGGCGGCGCGCCCGCCGCGCGCGGCGGGCAGGCGTTGCCCTCCTGGTTGAAGAAGGTCGCGTACCCGAGGAAGCCGAGCGTGAGGCCGCCCGCGGCGAGCCGGACGGGCCCCGCGGCGTGGCCCTCGGCGCCCGCGCCGATCGCGACGAGCCCCGCGCGCTCGAGGCTCCGGAGCGTCTCCTCGAACCCGCGGCGCCCCTGGTCGAAGGCGTGGTTGTTCGCGACCGCGACCGCGTCGACGCCCGCGTGGACGAGGGCGGCCACCGCGGCCGGCGGGGCGTTGAACACGTACTCGCGCGTCCCGCCCGGCGAGCCCGGCGCGATCGGCGTCTCGAGGTTCGCGAACATGACGTCGGGCTCGGCCAGGAGATCCGCGATGGGCGCGTACAGCCACCCGTACCCGCCGTCCGCCGACCCGCGCCCGTGACTCTCCGCGCTCCGCTTCACCGCGTCGTGCATGAGTACGTCGCCGACGGCCCCGAGGGTCGCGCGACCGACGGTGCGCACCGGCTCGGGCGCCTGCGCTGCCGGCGCGACGTCCCCCCCGCGGGGCGAGCGTGGGGCGGGAGCCGCCTCGGCGGAGGGCGGCGCGGGGCTCGCGGCGGGAGAGGCCGGCCCGTGGAGGGCGGGTCCGCAGGCGGCGAGCGACCCGATCGTGAGCGCGAGGGCGATCTTGGAGAAGAGGCGCACGTTCCACCGCAGTCTAGGGCATGATCCCCCGAGGCTTGAAATGGGAGCCCCCACGACGCATCTCAGCGCGGTCCGAGACGATCCATGGCCATCCAAGGGAAAGGCGCCGCCTTCGTCGACCGCTCCGGGGTGGTGCTCGCGGCGGATTCCGCGTTCCTCGCGCTGTTCGGCGTGGACGGTGCCGACCCCGTCGACCACGCTGCGGGCGCGCGCCGAGACGAGCCCGGAGCTCCGCGCGCTGCTCGCCGGCGACGGGCCGGCGATCGCGAGCGTCCCGGGGGCGGACGGGCCGGTCGAGCTGGAGCGCGTCGCGGCGGCCGGCGGGGCGCTGCTCGTGCTGCGCGGCCCGCGCGACGGACCCCGGGTCGAGCACGGCCTGCGCTCGGAGGTGCTCGGGCGCGTGGTCGCCGGCGCCGCGCACGACATCCGCAACCCGCTGAACGCCATGGCCCTGCGGCTCGCGATCCTGGGCGAGACGCTCGAGGCCGCCGGCCCGGCGGGCCAGACGGCGGCCGGGCACCTGCCCGCGCTCCGCGAGCAGATCGGGCGGGTCAACGAGGTGCTGCGGCGGCTCGTGGACACGACGGACCCCGCGGCCCCGCTCGGATGGCTCGACCTCGCGGCGCTCGCCGCGGACGTCGTCAGCCTGCTCGGGTACGAGGCCCGCCACCGGCGGATCGAGCTGACGCTCGACACCCGCGCGGGGGCCGTCCGGACGGCCGCGGATCCCGCTCGCGTGGGGCGGCTCGTGCTGTGCCTGTTCGGGCGTGGGCTCGCCTGCACGCCCGATGGGGGCCGCCTGGCTGGCCGCGTGTCCGGTCGGGGCGTGCAGGCGGTCATCGAGATCGACCACACGGCGGGTGATCCGGACGACGACGTCCGGTATGACATGGGCGTGCTGGCCTCCGGGGTGGCAGCCCTCGGCGGGCAGTTCGACTGGAACCGCGGCGAGCAGGGGCTCGAGCGGCTCGCGCTGGCGATCCCCGGAGTCGAGCGCCCATGAAATACCGCGTCCTCATCGTCGACGACGAGGCCGACAGCCGCGACGCTCTCGCGGAGCTGACGCAGCGGTGGGGCTACGACGTCCAGACCGCGAGCGACGGCACCGAGGCGCTCCGGCGCGCCATCGAGGGACACCCCGACGTGATCCTGACGGATCTCGTCATGCCGAACATGGACGGGCTGTGGCTCCTGCGCGCGCTCCGGGCGGAGCTGCCGGAGTGCCCGGTGGTCCTGCTCACCGGCCGCGGGACGATCCAGTCGGCGGTCCAGGCGATCAAGGAGGGCGCGTACGACTTCATCGAGAAGCCGCTCGAGATCCCCCGCCTGCGCATCGTGCTCGAGCGCGCGCTCGAGAAGAAGGAGACGATGCGCGAGGTCCAGCTGCTTCGCCGGCGGATCGCCGCGCTGGCGCCCGGCACGGACATGATCGGCTCGGGCCCCGCCATGCAGCGGGTGTTCGAGCTCGTGAACAAGGTGGCGCCGTCGAACGCCAGCGTCGTGATCGGCGGGCAGAGCGGCACCGGCAAGGAGGTCGTCGCGAGGGCCATCCACAACCTCTCGCCGCGCAAGGACAAGCCGTTCGTCGCGCTCAACTGCTCCGCCATCCCGGCGACGCTCATCGAGTCGGAGCTGTTCGGGTACGAGCGCGGCGCGTTCACCGGCGCGGACCAGCGGCGGATGGGGAACTTCGAGCTCGCCCACAACGGGACGCTCTTCCTCGACGAGATCGCGGAGCTGCCGCTCGAGCTGCAGGCGAAGTTCCTCCGGGTCCTCGAGGAGCACCGGTTCCGGCGGCTCGGCGGTCGGTCCGAGGTCGAGGTCGACGTCCGCGTCCTCTGCGCGACGAACCGCGATCTCAAGGACGAGATCCGGCGGGGCCGGTTCCGCGAGGACCTCTACTTCCGCCTGCACGTGTTCACGATCATGCTGCCGCCGCTCAAGGAGCGGCGCGAGGACATCCCGCTCCTCGTCCACTACTTCCTCGAGAAGTTCAACGCCGAGACGGGCAAGCGCGTCCAGGGGCTGACCCCCGCCGCGCTCCAGACGCTCCAGGGGTACGCCTGGCCCGGGAACATCCGGGAGCTGCGCAACACGCTCGAGCGCGCGATGATCCTCGTGGACGGCGACGTGATCGCGGAGGAGCACCTCCCCCCGGATCTCCAGGCGTCGCGGCCGGAGGCGGCGACCCTGCGGATGCCGCTCGGGATCCCGATGGACAAGGTCGAGAAGGAGTACATCCTCGCCTCGCTCCAGAAGAACGGGGGAAACAAGGCGCGGACCGCGGAGATCCTCGGCATCAGCGAGAAGACCCTCTACAACAAGCTGAACCGCTACGCGGCCGAGGCGCGCGAGCGCACCGCGGCGGGCGGCGAGTCGGGGCCGGGGCCGCAGGACGAGCCCGCGGTCGGCGCGAAGGCCTGAGCCTCCTCGGTCAGGCGTGCTCGACCGGCGCCGCCGCGCCGGGGGCGTCGTCCTCGCCGGCGGCCTCGTCCTCGAACGCCGTCGCCACGCACCCGCGCCCCGCGCGCTTCGCGCGGTACAGCGCCGCGTCGGCCGCGCGGACGAGCTCGTCGGCGGAGTCCTCGTGCCCGTCGTCGCCGAGGCACGCCACCCCGAACGAGGCCCCGATGAGGACGCGCCGGCCGGAGACCTCCACGACCGTCTCGCGCAGGTGGGCGCAGATGCGCTCTGCGAGGATCCGGCCCTCGCCGCCGCCGGTGTGGGGGAGCAGCAGCACGAACTCGTCCCCGCCGTAGCGCGCGCCGAAGTCGGTCTCGCGGAGCTCGGAGCGGATCACCGTCGCGACCGCGGCGATCGCGCGGTCGCCCGCGGCGTGTCCGAGCTCGTCGTTCACCGGCTTCAGGTGGTCCATGTCCGCCATGATGCAGGTGAGCGGCGTCCGGTAGCGGCGAGCCCGCTTCACCTCGTCGGCGAGCCGGGCGCGGAACGCGCGGAGGTTCGCGAGGCCGGTGAGCGTGTCGGTCTGCGCGAGCTCCCGGAGCGCGATCTGGCTCCGCGAGAGCCGCAGCGTGCGCTCGACGCGCGCGCGGAGCTCGCGCTCCGAGAACGGCTTCTGGAGGTAGTCGACGGCGCCGAGGTCGAGCGCCCGCGCCTTCGCCGAGTCGTCGCTGCGCGCGGAGACGAAGATCACCGGGACGTCCCTCGTCGACGCGTCCGCCCGGATCCGCTGGAGCGCCTGGAGGCCGTCCACCCGCGGCATGGACAGGTCCATGAGGACGACGTCGGGGTGCTCGGCCCGCGTGATCCGCACGGCCTCCTCGCCGTCCGCCGCCGTGAGCACGTCGCACTCGGGCGAGAGCACCTCGTCGAGCACGGCGCGGGCGTCCTCCTCGTCGTCCACGACCAGCACGCGAGGGCGCGGGCCGGCGGCGACGGCGGGGGCGCGCGACACGTCCACCTCGCTGGCCGACAGGAGCGATCGGTCGAGGTCGTCGGCGAGCAGGCGCAGGCGCGCCGCGTCGGCGGCCCGGGACTCGCCGTCTCCGTCCTCGATCACCTCGGCAGCCGCCCGCAGCTCCGTCGCCGCCCCGGCGACCAGCGCCTCGCGCTGGTGGGCGGCGTCCCGCAGGCGTCGGTTCGACTCGACGACCTCGGTGACCGCGGACGGGAGCACGGCGCGGAGCCGGCGCACGAGCTCCTCCTCGGGGAGACCGGCGGCCTGCCGGACCGTCGCGAGCAGCGGCGCGAGCGGATCCGACGAGCCGTCGCCCGTCTCTATCGCCGGCCGGTCGTCGCGTCCGTCGGACATCGTTCGAGCCGCGGGGGGCCGAGCCGCGAACGACGGCCGCACGGCTCGTCCGACCGCCGCCCCCGCTTCGGCCGGACGCCCGTCCGTGCGTGGGGACGAGCTCAACTCACCCAAGCGTATAGCGCCGCCGCGACGGGGATCCACCGGATCCCCACGAGGGCCATCGACGAGGGTGCGGCGAACCGCACGCCGGCACGCATCCGACATGTAGGTCCAACCCCGGAGCTTTTCGTGCACGCACGGGAAGGAGCCGGAATATCGTCTCCGGGGAGGCGCGATGGAACGGACCGTCGAGATCTACGGGAAGGCCACCTGACCCTATACCGACGCCGCCCGTGAGGACTTCGGCGCCAGGAAGGTCAAGGTCGAGTACTTCGACGTGAAGAAGGATCCCGCCGCGATGAAGCGGTTCCTCGAGCTGTCGGGAGGGGAGCGCCGGGTCCCGCTCATCGTCGAGGGCGAGCGGATCACCGTCGGGTTCGGAGGCAGCTGAGGCGTCTGATCGCTCCCGGTCGGGAGCGCGAGGAGTCCGGGCGGCCGTCGGCGAGCGCGCGCTCCGTCGCGGAGCGGTCCCGCCGCTCAGCCGCGGTAGATCGCCCGCCGTCCGCCCCGGAAGCCGGCGCCCGCGAACTCGGGCGGGGGACGCTCGAGCATGAACTGGAACCACTGCTCGGCGTAGAGCTTCCCGAGCTTCAGCTTCTTCCCGTTCTGGAGGCCCTGCAGCGAGGTCTTCAGCTTCTCGTCCGAGGGGTTCGCCTGGACCGCGCGCGCGAGGACCGCGATGGCCTGCTCGTGCCGGTCCTCCTTCTCGAGGATCCACGCGTACAGCGACCAGAGGACGCCCTGCTTCTTGTTCGCCCTCACGCCGTCCTCGAGCACCTTCAGCGCCGCCTCGACGTCCTGCTTGCGGTAGCGGGCGGCGCCGAGCATCCCGCGCGCGACCCAGTTCTTCGAGAAGCTCTTCTCGAGGTGGGGGAGGGCGGAGTCCATCTCCTGCTTGAGGTAGTGGAGGATGCCGATGTTCGAGTGGAGCTGGGACGCGACCAGGAACTGCCAGGGCGCGAGGACGAACCCTCCCTGGAGCGTCTGGATCGCCTTCTCGAACTTCTGCGCCTGCACCTCCCGCTGCATCGCCTCGAAGATGCCTTCCAGCGTCTTCCAGGTCCGGCGCATCAGGACGAAGTAGGCGATCCCGGTCGCGAGCGCCCCGGGGAAGATCGCGGCGACGAGGCCGAGCTCGGTCCCGAGGGCGAGCGCGACCGAGACGGCGACCCCGATGGCGATGGAGATGAGGAGGTTGTACATGCGCGATCTTCCGGGCGAAGCGAGGGGGGAGTCACGGGATACACGCGCGCGCCCGGGCGCCGCAAGGGAAAAGGGGCGGTCGGCGGGCAGGCGCCGCGATGGCCCTCCCCGGATTCGAACCGGGACGGGGGTGACCCCACTCGATTTTGAGTCGAGCGCGTCTACCGTTTCGCCAGAGGGCCGGCGGGCGGACGGTAGCAGAAAATTCCGATTTGCGCTGGGAAGCGGACGGTATAGTGCCGGGCGAAATGCACCGGCTCGCGCCGGCAATCTGGTCAATCTCGCGAGGAGAGCGCATGCGCCGCCACGCCGCCCCGACCGTCGACGCCCTGCTGGAGGAGGTGCTCGACGACGCCGTGAAGACCGCGGCGATCGCGATCGCCCGCACGCTCGCCCAGCGGACGGCGGAGCAGCTCGAGATCGGGGTGCGGAGGGAGGTCGCCAAGGTGGGCCGCGGCGCCGCTCCGCGCTGGGCAGCGCGCCGGCCGCGGGCGGCGCTGCGTCGCTGGGCGGCGGACCGGCGCGCGCGGCGCGTGCCGACCTTCGTCATCGAGCTCACCGGGCTCGCGACGAAGAAGGAGATCGTCGCGAGGTTCGGCGAGGGCGTGGTCTTCGAGAAGGGCAAGCCCGCGCCGAAGCCGGCGAAGGGGTAGAGCACACGACTCAGCCCCGCCGCGGGCCGCGGGGAGGGGGGCGCCGTCCGCCGCCGCGCGGTTCGCCCGCGCGAGGGCCGCGTCCCGCGGGGCCGCCCGCGCGCCCGCCCGGAGGTCGCCGCGCCGCGGCCGGCCGCGACCGCTCGCCGGCGGCGGACCGGCCCGGGCGCCCCGCGACGCGGTCCCGGTCCGGTCGGCGCGGTGCCGCCTCGCCGCGAGGCCGCCGCGACGCGCCAGGGGGAGGCGATCGCCGCGGCGCGGCGCCGGGCCGGGGTGGCGGCCGCGCGTCCCGGGGCGCGTCGAGGGAGAGCCCGAACCGCTCGACGAGCGCCTTCGCGTCGGCGGGCGTGATCGAGAGGCTGCGCGAGAGCGCCAGGACGAGCGGGGCCCCGGTCTCCCGGAGCGCGCGGAGGTGGTCCGGGAGCCTGCGCCGGAGGTCGCCTTCCAGCTCCGCGACCAGCCCGAGGTCCTCGAGGCGCGGCGCCTCGGTGAGCAGCAGCCGCACCCGGTCGGCGAGGGTGCCGCGGGCGCGCAGCTCGGACCGGCGCTCGTCGCGGATCCGCTCCGCCGCCGCGGTCGCCCCGAGCCGCGCGAGCGCCGCGTCGAGCGCGGCCGGATCGGTGCCGAGCCGCTGCGCCGCGGACGCCTTGACGCCGCCGGCGGCGCGGAGCGCGTGCAGGAGCTCGTCGCGCTCGCGGCGGGCGAACGCGCGCGCGAGGCCGTGGTCCTCGATCAGCCGCGAGAGGTCGGAGTCGTCGGGGGCGCGGCCGCTCGGGGTGCGCCACCCGGCCGCGAGGGCCGCGACGAGCGCGGGGCGCCGCGCGCCGTGCCGGCGCACCAGCCGCTCGAGGACGGTGCGCCCCTGCGGGAGGAGGAGCTCGTCGAGGAGGGGCGCCGCGGGCGCGGGCGGCGGGCCGGCGATGGAGACGTCGCGGGCGCGGCGGATCACGACGGCGCCGCCCCTCCGGCGCCCGCGCGCAGGGCGCGGCGCGAGGCGAGGCGGCGGTGCGTGCCGGCTCGGGAGCACGGGCCTCGGCGGGCGCGGTGGCGGACGGATACCGGCCGCCGCGCTCGCGCTCGGCGCACACGTCGGCGGGCGCCCCGCGCGCGAGGTCGGCGAGGGCGTACGGCCCGAGGGGTCGCGCGGGCGGCGGGTCGGCCAGCAGCGCGCGCACCGCGAGCAGCTCGTCCCACCCGAGCGGCTCGAGCGCGCGGCGGATCTCCGCGTCGCCGGCGTGTCGCCCCGCCTCCGCGCACCAGCGCACCACCCGGTCGAGGAGCTCCGCGTCGAGATCGGCCATCGCGCGCAAGGTGAGCCGACCGCCGCCGCCGGTCAAGCGGCGAGTCGCGCGCGAGCCCGGTTGCCGCGCCCCGGCGCGCGCGCCGCCGGTCGAGCTGCGCGTCGCGTGCGAGTCCGGTTGCCGCGCCCCGGCACGCGTGCTTCACTCGCCCGCATGGCGGACGCGGGGACGGAGTCGAAGCGGTGGCGGACGCCGCGCGCGGTGCGCGCGGCGAGGTGGGTCCTCTTCGGGCTCCTCATCGTCTCGGCGGCCCTGACCCTCTTCGCGCTCCCCGAGCTGCAGCGGGCGGTCGAGGCGGGCCGCTGGCCGCCCGTCACGCTCGCGCTGCCGCCCGCGGCCCTCGGCGTCTTCATCGTCGGGTACGCGGCCTACCGGATCGTGCTGGTGCGCGCCGGCCGGTACGGCGCGGGCAAGGCGCTCGTGCAGGTCGCGGTGATGCTGCTCGTCCTCGGGGTCGTCGCCGGGATCGCGCTCCGGCCCGGCGAGCAGGTCGGCCCGGCCCGGCAGCCGATCGATCTCGCGCGGCCGCTCGCGTCCAACGATCCGGACGTCAGGGCGCTCGCGGCCGAGCTCGCGCGGCACCGGCCGCGCGAGCAGGCGCTCGCGGTCGCGGGGCGGCTCGCGGAGCTGCTCGACGACCCCGCGCCGGAGGTCCGGCGCCAGGCCCACGCGGCCCTCGTGGCGCTCGCGGGGTCCGACGTGGGCGGGGAAGGGCCGGGCGCGGCGGCGCGCTGGCGCGCCTGGGCCCGCGCCGCCGGCGGGCCGCGCTGATCCGGCGGGGCTCGGGCCCTCCGTCCCGCCCGGGGCTTGCTTTCCGCGCCGCTGCCGTGATAGCGATAATCGTTATCAGGATGAGCACGCCCGATCTCGACGACCCCAGGCCCAAGTCGCCCACCGCCCGCAGCGTGGCGTCCGCGTTCGCGGCGCTCGGCGACTACATCGCCACCCACCAGCTGAAGCACTCGCGCCAGCGCGACCGGATCGCCGAGACGTTCCTCTCGATGAGCGGCCACGTCAGCATCGAGGAGCTCGTCGCGCGGGTGCGGCGGGTCGACGCCCGCATCTCGGTCGCGACCGTCTACCGGACGATGAAGCTCCTCGCGGACTGCGGCCTCGCGATCCCGCGCCAGTTCGGCGGCGAGGGGCAGACCCGCTACGAGTCCGCCGCCGGCCGGGCGCACCACGACCACCTCATCTGCACGGTCTGCGGCGAGATCGTGGAGTTCGCGAACGAGCGGATCGAGTCGCTCCAGGAGGCCATCGCCCGGCGCCACGGGTTCGAGGTCGAGAGCCACCGGCTCGAGCTGTACGGGCGCTGCGCGCGGTGCCGGCGCGGGCGCGCGCTCGAGGCGACCCGATGACCCCTCCTCCTCCCTCGGCCACGGCGCGCGTCGATCCGGAGCTCGACCGCAAGCAGGTCGTCGCCGCGGCCCGGACCGTGATCCTCGTCGGCAACCCGAACGTCGGGAAGAGCGTCCTCTTCGGCGCGCTCACCGGCAAGTACGTCACCGTCTCGAACTACCCGGGGACGACGGTCGAGGTGACCCGCGGCTCCGCCACCATCGACGGCCACCCGTGGCACGTGATGGACACGCCGGGCACGAACAACCTGCTGCCGATGTCCGAGGACGAGCAGGTCACGCGCGACATCCTGCTGTCCGAGCGCGGCTACGTGGCGCTGCAGGTGTGCGACGCCAAGAACCTCCGGCGCGGCCTCCTCCTCGCGCTGCAGCTCGCCGAGGCGGGCGTCCCGTTCGTCCTCGCGCTCAACATGGCCGACGAGGCCGCGAGCCGCGGGATCGCGATCGACGCGGAGCGGCTCTCGCGCGAGCTGGGCGTGGACGTGGTCCCGACGATCGCCGTCCAGCGCCAGGGCGTCCCGGCGCTCCAGGCGCGCCTCGCGTCCGCGCGCCGCTCTCCGCTCCGGCCGAGGTACGACACGGCCATCGAGGCGGCGATCGACGAGGTCGAGCCGCTCATGCCGCCCGGCGGCGTCGGGCCGCGGGCGCTCGCCGTCATGGCGCTCGCGGGCGACGAGTCGCTCCGGCCGCGGCTCGCCGCGCACCTCGCCGCGCCCGAGCTCGCCCGCATCGACACGGTCCGACGCGCGCTCGCGGCGCGCTACCCCGAGTCCCTCCGCTACGTCGTGGCGAAGCAGCGGCTCGCGGCCGCGGACCGCCTCCACGACGCGGTCGTGACCCGCGGCGGTACGTCGGTCGGGAGCGGGGTCGCGCGGCGCATCGGCGGCTGGGCGACCCACCCGGTCATCGGCGTGCCGTTCCTCGCGCTCGTCCTCTGGGTCGCCTACGAGTTCGTCGGCGTGCTCGGGGCCAAGACCCTCGTCGACTTCATGGAGACGACGGTCTTCGGGGCCTGGCTCGTGCCCTGGGTCGACCAGCTCGTGCGGTGGGTCGTGCCCTGGAGCGGGCTGCAGCACTTCCTGGTCGGGCCGGCGGGCGTGCCCCCCGTCGAGCACGGCGGGTTCCTCGTCGGGAAGTACGGCCTCGTCTCGATGGGGCTCGCGTACGGCGTGGCGATCGTCCTCCCCATCGTCACCACCTTCTTCATCGCGTTCAGCGTCCTCGAGGACTCGGGATACCTCCCGCGGCTCGCGGTCATGGTGAACCGGGTCTTCAAGCGCATGGGGCTGAACGGCAAGGCCGTGCTCCCGATGGTGCTCGGGCTCGGCTGCGACACCATGGCGACGATGACCGCGCGCATCATGGAGACGCGCAAGGAGCGCGTCATCGTGACGCTCCTGCTCGCGCTCGCCGTGCCGTGCAGCGCGCAGATGGCGGTCATCTTCGCCATGACGGCGGGGCTCTCGCTCGCCGCGAAGCTCTGGTTCGGCGGCACGATCCTCCTCGTCATCTTCCTCGTCGGGTGGCTCGCCGCGAAGGTGCTGCCGGGCCGGGGCTCCGACTTCATGCTCGAGCTCCCGCCGCTCCGCATCCCGCAGGCCTCGAACATCGCGGTGAAGACGCTCGCCCGGATCGAGTGGTACCTGCGCGAGGCGCTGCCGCTGTTCGTGGTGGGCACGCTGATCCTGTGGGGGCTCGACCGCTTCGGCGGGCTCGCCGTGCTCGAGCGCGCGGCGTCGCCGGTGGTGGTCGGGCTCCTCGGGCTGCCGCGGGAGGCGGCCGCGGCCTTCATCCTCGGCTTCCTGCGCCGCGACTACGCCGCCGCCGGGCTGTTCCAGCACTTCCAGCCGTTCATGCAGGCGGGGACGATGACCTGGGAGATGGAGGTCCAGGTCACCGTCGCGCTCGTCACGATCACGCTCTTCATCCCGTGCATCGCGAACTTCTTCATGATCCTGAAGGAGCGCGGCTGGCGCACCGGGCTCGCGATGCTGGCGTTCATCCTCCCGTTCTCCTTCGCCGTCGGCGCGGGGGTGAACCAGCTCATGCGCGCGATTCACTAGAGGAGCCCGATGCCCGCCGTCACCGCCCGCCAGGAGACATGTCCGCTCTGCGGAGCCGCGTTCGACGCGGAGGGGCAGGGCTGCCGTCCGAGCTGCCCGATGTCGGCGGGGTGCAAGGTCGTGTGCTGCCCGTCGTGCGGGTACTCGTTCCCCCAGGAGACGGGGCTCGCCGGCGGGCTGCGCCGGCTGCTGGACCGCTGGAAGAAGGAGAGGGTGAGCACGCCGTGACCGGCCCCGTCGCACGCAGGCAGGAGGAGATCCTCGAGCACGTCTTCACGGAGCGCGAGGAGGGGCGCGACGCGGCGGCCGGCATCCTCGCGGCGGCCTCGTCCGATCACGCGCAGAACCTCCGCGGCGCGGACCTCGCGGAGCTCGCCGCGGCGGGGCTCGTCCGGCTCGACGACGATCGGGTCCACCTCACCCCGAACGGCGAGGAGCGCGCGCGCGACGTCGTGCGCCGCCACCGCCTGACCGAGCGGCTCTTCCGCGACCTCCTCGAGCTCGGCGAGCAGACCATGGAGGACCAGGCCTGCGAGTTCGAGCACATCCTCTCCCGCGAGGCGACGGACTCGGTGTGCACGCTGCTCGGGCACCCGCCGACCTGCCCGCACGGGAAGCCGATCCCGCCGGGCGAGTGCTGCGGCGCGTTCCACCGGACGGTCCGCTCGCTCGTCACCGGCCTCCGCACGTTCGACGTGGGCGCCACCGGGCGCATCGTCTTCATCGCCCCGAAGTTCCACGACCGGATGGACCGGCTCGCCGCGCTCGGGGTCATCCCCGGCAGCACCATCCGGCTGCACCAGCGCTCCCCCTCGTACGTCATCGAGGTGGGCGAGACCACCATCGCGCTCGATCCCGAGATCGCGGGCGAGATCTTCGTGAAGCCCGTCGACGTCCGCTCGGCCTGAGCGCCCCCGAACCCGCCGGCGGTCGAGCGCGATCCGGCCGGCCCCAGGAGTGAACCCCGATGATCGTCTGTCTCTGCCGCCGCGTCTCCGAAGGCGCCATCGCCGCCGCGATCGCGGAGGGCGCGCGCAACGTCGAGCAGATCGCGAGCGTCACCGGCGCGGGCACGGACTGCGGCTGCTGCCGCGACACCGTCGAGGCCATGGCGGCGAGCGAGGGGCCGTGCTCGAGCCCGCCCTGTCCGGGCTGCACGCGCGCGGGGCAGGATCGAAGCCGAGCGGCGTAGCGGCTGCCGCCGGGGAGGGTCCCGCGCGGGGCCCGTCCCGCACTCCCGGTTGCGAACGTCGCGCGCTCGCGGCAGCGATCCGTCTCGACCCTCACCCCGGAGCCGATCATGAAGGGCGATCCCGCCATCATCGACCTGCTGAACGAGGTCCTGACGAACGAGCTGACCGCCGTGAACCAGTACTTCCTGCACGCGCGGATGGTCGAGAACTGGGGGTACGAGCGGCTCTACCGCAAGTTCCGGGAGGAGTCGATCGGCGAGATGAAGGACGCCGACGAGATCATCGAGCGGGTGCTCTTCCTCGAAGGGCTCCCGAACGTCCAGCGGCTCGGGAAGGTGAACGTCGGCGAGAACGTGCCCGAGATGCTCCGCCTCGACCTCGACCTCGAACGAAACGCGATCGCGGTGCTGAACCGTGGGATCGAGCAGTGCCGGAGGGCCGGGGACAACGGCACGGCGGAGCTCCTCGAGGACATCCTCGAAGGCGAGGAGGAGCACGCGAACTGGATCGAGGCGCAGCTGTTCCTCACCGAGCAGGTCGGGGTCGCGGCGTACCTCGCCGAGCAGATCAAGGCCGAGAAGTAGGTCCCCCACCGCAATCGGCCGATTTCTGGACGACCGGTCCGCCCCTGCTACCTTGGGACGAGGCCAGCGATGTCCCGGATCCGGCGGTGGGCGAGGTGGTGGGTCGTTGGTGCCGTGGCGCTCGCCGGGGCGGCCGCGGTGTACGACCCGGACGGCGTCCGCAAGTACGTCCGCCTGCGCTCCGAGGTCCGGCGCATGCAGGCCGAGAACGCGCAGCTCGCGGCGGAGAACGCCGCGCTGGCGCGGGAGGCCCGCGCGCTGCGGGGCGACCCGGCCGCGCTGGAGCGCGCCGCGCGCGAGGAGCTGCGGTTCGTCCGGCCCGGTGAGCGGGTCTACTGGCTCGGCGGGGAGGGAGGCGCACCATGACCGCGGTCGCGGCGCCGGAGCGGGCTCCCCTGGGCAGCGTGGCGGACGTGCACGGGCGGCTCGCGCTCCAGCGGCGGCGCCCGGTGCTGGTGCGGCTGTACGCGGCGCTCGCGTCCGAGGCGGGGATCGCGGGCCGGCTCGCGCGGCGCCGGGCGCTCCGCTTCCTCCTCCGATCCCTCCCGCCGGCGGCCGTCGTCGGCGCCGGGGCCCTCGTCGTGCTCGGCGTCTTCGACGGGCTCGCCCTCGGGTGGGGCCAGGCGGCGGTGCTGGCCGGCCTCGTGGCGGCGCTCGGCGGCACCGCGGCGCGGCGGGTGCTGCGCGCCGGGGCGGGGCGGCCCGCGACCTGGCGCGAGCAGCTCGAGCTCGGCTCGCTGCTCGTCGTCGCCGCGTACGTCGTCGCCCGCGCGGGCGTCGGCGGGGACGGCGAGTCGGCGTTCCAGCCGTTCGTCTACCTGGTGATGGCGTTCCTCGTCGCCTTCCTCGCGCGCGGCGTCGGGGCCGCCCTGGTCGTGCTCGCGATGGCGCTCGAGCTCCTCCTGTGGGCGGCGCGCGGCGCCGCGACCTGGGACCTGCCGCCCGTCCTCGTCCACGCCGCGTTCCTCTCGCTCTTCGCCGTGCTCTACCACGCGGTGCTCGCGGCGCGGATGGAGTCGGCCGAGCGCGCGGAGGCCTCGGCGGTGCGGCGGCGGCTGCGCGAGATCGCCGAGCGCGCCCGCGAGCTGCGGCTCCTCGCGCCCGGCGCGGCGGGGGCGGAGCCCGATCCGGCCGAGCGGGAGAGGCGCTGGACGGAGTCCGCGGTCGTCGAGGTCGAGGCGGCCGTTCGCGGCGCGCTCGAGATCGCCGAGGTCGCGCTCCGGACCCACACCGTCGCGGTGTTCCTGCTGTCGCCGGACGATCGCGAGCTCAAGCTGAGCGAGTGCCGCTCCGCGAGCGAGGCCGTGACCCGGGACCCGATCCCGGCCGGCGAGGCGGCGCTCGGCGGCGCGGTGCGCCGCAAGGCCCCGGTGCGGCTGCACGGGGCGCTGAAGGCGGTGAGCTACTACGCCGACGGGACGACGCCCGGCGCGCTCGCTCGCGGTGCCGCTCGTGGAGCGCCGGGGCGGCCACGTCCGCGGGGTCCTCGTCGCCGACCGGCTCGAGCCCGCGCCGTTCGAGGACGCCGACGAGCGGCTCCTCGTGACGCTCGCGGCGGAGGTGCTCCGCGCCTGCGCGGCCGAGCGGCTCATGATCGACATGAAGCGCGCGCGCGACGAGCAGGGGCGGTTCTTCGACGCGCTCGAGCGGCTCAACCGGGTGACGAAGCCGGTCGAGGTGTTCGACACGGTGCTCGAGGTCGCGCGCGGCCTGGTGGACTTCGACTTCGGCGCGGTGACGGTCGTGGACGAGGAGGACGGGCGCAGCGTCCACCGCGTCGCCCGGGTGACCGGGGCCGGGGAGGGGCGGGGCGCGCTCGCCGGGATCGAGCTCCCCGCCGACAAGGGCATCGCCGCCTCGGTCCTCCGGCTCGGGTCGTCGCTCCCCGCGAAGGGCTTCGACGTCGCGCGCGCGCAGGTGCTCGACCCCGCGACGCGGCTGAAGGGGATCTCCTCGCTCAAGGTCGTCCCGCTCCGGACCGCCGAGGAGGTGCTCGGGACCGTCGTGCTCGGCGCGGGGCGCGAGCACGCCTTCGGCGACGACGTCGTGCGCCAGCTCGAGGTGGTCGCGATGCAGGCGGCGGAGTCGATCTACCGGGCGCGGCTGTTCCAGAAGACCGAGCGGCTCGCGACGACGGACGGGCTCACCGGGCTCACGAACCACCGGACCTTCCAGGTGCGGCTCGACGAGCAGCTCGCCCAGGCGCAGCGCTACGGGAAGAAGCTCTCCCTCATCCTGTGCGACATCGACCACTTCAAGCTGGTGAACGACACCCACGGCCACCCGATCGGCGACGTCGTGCTGCGCGCGGTCGCGGCGACCCTGCAGAAGGAGGCGCGCGCGACCGACGTGGTCGCCCGCTACGGCGGGGAGGAGTTCGCGGTCGTGATGCCGGAGACGGACGCGGCCGGCGCCATCGTGATCGCGGAGCGCATCCGCGAGCGGGTGAAGGCGCTCCGCTTCGACACCGGGCAGGGCAAGCTGCAGGTCACGATCTCGCTCGGGATCGCGGCGGTGCCCGACGACGCGGCGAAGAAGGCCGAGCTCGTCGAGCGCGCGGACGCCTGCCTGTACGACGCCAAGCGGCACGGGCGCGATCGGACCGTCGCGGCGTCCTCGCTGCGCGCGCAGCCCCCTGGTAGACTCGGGCGCGCCGCCGGCGCGGCCACCCGGGAGCCTCACGCGCCTTGAAAAAGAACTTCGTCCTCGACACGAACGTCCTGCTCCACGACCCGCGCAGCATCTTCGGGTTCGCCGACAACGAGGTCGTGATCCCGATCTACGTGATCGAGGAGATCGACAACTTCAAGCGCGACCTGTCGACGCTGGGGAGGAACGCGCGGCAGGTGTCGCGGTACCTCGACGAGTTCCGGGTCCAGGGCAAGCTCGGCGAGGGCGTCCCGATCGCGCCGGACAAGGGGCACATCCGCGTCCTGCTCGGCGAGCGGAAGCTGCCCCACGGCGCGGGAGACGGGCACACCACCGACGACAAGATCCTCGGGGTCGCGCTCGACCTGCTCCACAACGACAAGACCCGGCCGACGGTCTTCGTCACGAAGGACACGAACCTCCGCATCCGCGCGGACGCCCTCGGGCTGCACGCGGAGGACTACGACGTCGAGGGGCTCGCCGCCCTCGACGAGCTGTGGAGCGGCGTCTCGGTGCTCGACGTCGCGCCGGAGCACGTGAACGACTTCTACGCGAACGGCTCGATCCCGCTCGAGGCGGCGGGCGGGGACGCCCCGTCTCCGAACGCGTTCGTCGTGCTGCGCGACCGCACGAACGCCCAGCACTCCGCGGTGGGCAAGTACAGCGCGGCGAAGCAGGCCTTCGTCCAGCTCATCAAGACGCCGAAGGAAGGGGTCTGGGGCATCCGCCCGCGGAACAAGGAGCAGTCGTTCGCGCTCGACCTCCTCCTCAACGACGAGGTCCGCCTCGTCACGATCGTCGGCAAGGCCGGCACCGGGAAGACGCTCCTCGCGATCGCCGCCGGGCTCCAGAAGACGATGGAGGACGGCGTCTACCAGAAGCTCCTCGTCTCGCGGCCCATCTTCCCGCTCGGGCGCGACATCGGGTACCTGCCGGGCTCGGTCGAGGAGAAGCTGAACCCCTGGATGCAGCCGATCTTCGACAACGTCGAGTACCTCATGAACCTGTCGCGCTCCGAGAAGAAGGCGGGGCGCGGGTACCACGAGCTGCTCGACCTCGGCATCCTCGAGATCGAGCCGCTCACGTACATCCGGGGCCGCTCGATCCCGAACCAGTTCATCATCGTGGACGAGGCCCAGAACCTCACGCCCCACGAGGTGAAGACGATCATCACGCGCGTCGGCGACGGGACCAAGATCGTGCTGACCGGCGACCCGTACCAGATCGACAACCCGTACGTGGACCAGACGAACAACGGCCTCATCCACGTGGTGAACCGCTTCCGGAGCGAGCGGCTCGCGGGCCACATCACGCTCTCGAAGGGCGAGCGGTCGCCGCTCGCGGAGCTCGCGGCGAACCTCCTGTAGCCGCCGCCCAGCCGCCGCCCGGCCGCGGTGGCCTGCCCCGCGCTCCGGCGCTAGGCTGGAGACGTGACCGCGACCGGCGACGGCAAGGGGCTCCCCTCCGGGCCCGTCCTCGACTACCCGCTCGACTACACGTTCAAGGTGATGGGGTTCGCGTCGGACGACTTCCCCGAGCACGCCCGGAGGCTCGTCGCGGCGATCGTCGGGGAGGCGCCGCCGGAGCAGGTGACCGTGCGGGCGAGCGCGAAGGGCAAGTACCAGTCCGTCTCGGTCTCGGTGCGGCTCGCCTCGGAGACGCAGCGGCGCGCCGTCTACCAGGCGCTGCACGACGACGCGCGGGTCGTGTACTACCTGTGAGGCGCGCGGCCCGGCGATCAGGCGACCGCGCGCGGGCCGAAGTCGACGATCTCCACCGGGTTCGCGGCCATCCCGAACGTCACCTCTTCGCGCCAGCCCTCGGCGTCGCCGCCGATCTGCAGGGGCGACGGCCGCTCGAACCGGAGCGCCACCCGATCCGCGTGGAAGTCGAGCAGGCCCGGGTGCGAGAAGCCGCCGGACCAGATCGACGCGAGGTTCATGAGCAGCGTGGGGACGCCGATGCTCGTCATGACCCGCAGCTGCATCGCGCCCTGCGCCGAGGCGGTGAACGGGAAGACGCGGAGCCCGAGGCCGTAGTACGGGACGGTGCTCGCCGCGGCGAGCATGCACGGGCCGGCGTAGAGCAGCTCGCCGTGGGAGATCGGTCGCCCGATGCGGGCGCCGTCCGCGTCGAGTCGCCACGCCGGCCGCCCGACGTTCACGATCTCGCAGTAGGTCGGCCTGCCGCTCGAGCGCGCGGCGCGGCGCCGAGCGCAGCGCGATCGCGAGCCCGTACCCGGTGAGGCCGACCCCGAGCCTGGCGAGGGGCGTCCCGGCGAGCCGCTGCTTCAGCCACACGTAGTCGTTCAGGACCGCCGCGTCGATCCCCGCGCCCGCGAAGGGAGACCGCCGGCCTTCGCAGGTGAGGAGGTCGAGCCGCCGGACCGTCCCGACCTCGCCTCGCACGTACCGGGCGAGGTCCTGCGCGTGCCGGCGCGGCGTCGCGCCGACCGCCTCCGCGACGGCGTTGCCCGTGCCGAGGGCGAGGACGCCGAACCGCGGGGGCCGCGCCGACCGGCGCTCGGAGATCTCGACGATGCGGTTCACCCAGCCGACGAAGGTCCCGTCGCCCCCGCCCGTGAAGACGGTCCCGTAGCGCCGCGCGACGACCTCCTCGGCGATCTCGCCCGCCTCCTCGTGCGACGTCGAGAAGAACAGGTGCTCGTCCGGGACCACGAGCGACAGGGCGCGCCGCACCTGCGCGTTCACCGACCTGGCGTTCGCGTTGAGGAGGACGGCGACCTCCGGTCCGGACGCGGCGAACGCCTCCGCGAGGCGGGCTGGGTGCTGCGCGATGGCGGCAGTCGGAGCCATGTGTCCCCTGGTTGAGGCTGTGACGCGCGTGCCCTGGTTTTGAGCAAGCCCGGTGCCACACCGCGTCACCTACGTGAAACCGATAGGTTGCGCGCCGTTATGAGGTTTGCACCCCCCGCGGGGCGAGGCAGAGAGACGCGTCGCGTCGGTGGCGGCGCGTAGGACCTTACGCACCCAAGGGGGGCCGGAGGCCAGGGCGGGGGCAGGGGGCCCGCACGGCGGCACGTCGCGGTTTGACAGGGCGCGGCGGGGACTTACGTTGCGCCCAGTCCTAGGAGGGACACGAGACCATGGCGAAGATCATCGGCATCGACCTCGGCACCACGAACTCCGTGGTCGCGGTGATGGAGGGGAAGGACGCGGTCGTCATCACCAACGAGGAGGGTTCGCGGCTGACCCCGAGCGTCGTCGCGTACACGAAGGACGGCGAGCGGCTCGTCGGCCAGGTCGCCAAGCGGCAGGCGATCACCAACCCCGAGAAGACCGTCTACTCCATCAAGCGGTTCATGGGGCGGCGCTTCAGCGAGGTCGCGGACGAGATGAAGCGCGTCCCGTACAAGGCCGTCGAGGGCCAGAACGGCGACGCGCGCGTCGAGATCGACGGCAAGCAGTACAGCGCGCCGGAGATCAGCGCGCAGATCCTGCTGAAGCTGAAGCGGGCCGCCGAGAACTACCTCGGCGAGAAGGTGACGGACGCGGTGATCACGGTCCCCGCGTACTTCAACGACGCGCAGCGGCAGGCGACGAAGGACGCGGGCGAGATCGCGGGCCTGAACGTCCGGCGGATCGTGAACGAGCCCACCGCGGCGGCGCTCGCGTACGGCCTCGACAAGAAGAAGAACGAGAAGATCGCGGTCTACGACTTCGGCGGCGGCACGTTCGACATCTCGATCCTCGAGGTCGGCGAGAACGTGGTCGAGGTGCTCGCGACGAACGGCGACACCCACCTCGGCGGCGACAACCTCGACCAGCGGATCATCGACTGGCTGATCGCCGAGTTCAAGAGGGACACGGGGATCGACGTCTCGAAGGACAAGATGGTGCTGCAGCGCCTGAAGGAGGCGGCCGAGAAGGCGAAGATCGAGCTCTCCTCGATGGCGGAGACCGAGATCAACCTGCCGTTCCTCACGGCCGACCAGACCGGCCCCAAGCACCTGTCGGTCAAGCTCACGCGGGCGAAGCTCGAGCAGCTCGTCGACGACCTCCTCGAGCGCTCGATCGAGCCGACCCGCAAGTGCCTCGCGGACGCCAAGCTCCAGCCGTCGCAGATCGACGAGATCGTCCTCGTCGGCGGCCAGACCCGCATGCCGCGGATCATCGAGATCGTGAAGAAGTTCTTCGGGAAGGACCCGAACCGCACGGTGAACCCGGACGAGGTCGTCGCCATCGGCGCGGCGGTCCAGGCCGGCGTCCTCTCCGGCGAGGTGAAGGACATCCTCCTCCTCGACGTGACGCCGCTCTCGCTCGGCGTCGAGACGCTCGGCGGGGTGATGACGCGCCTCATCGAGCGGAACACCACGATCCCGGCCAAGCGCTCGGAGGTGTTCTCGACCGCGTCGGAGAGCCAGACCTCCGTCGAGATCCACGTGCTGCAGGGGGAGCGCGAGATGGCGCGCGACAACCGGACCCTCGGGCGCTTCCACCTCGAGGGCATCCCCCCGGCGCCGCGCGGCGTCCCCCAGATCGAGGTCACCTTCGACATCGACGCGAACGGGATCCTGAACGTCTCCGCGAAGGACAAGGGGACCGGCAAGGAGACGAAGATCACCATCTCCCACTCGTCCGGGCTCTCGAAGGGCGAGGTCGAGAAGATGGTGACCGACGCCCGCGCGCACGAGACCGAGGACAAGCAGCGGCGCGAGGAGATCGAGCAGCGCAACCGGGCGGAGAACCTCGCCTACCAGATGGAGAAGCTCCTCAAGGAGAACAAGGAGAAGCTCCCCGCCGCGATCGCGAAGGAGATCGAGGACGCGGTCCAGGAGGTCCACCGGGTCCGCGAGAAGGGCACCGTCGAGGAGGTGAAGGCCGCCACCGAGAAGCTCGAGCAGGCGAGCCACAAGGCCGCGGAGGAGCTGTACAAGACCGCCGCGCCGGGCGACGGCGACGGCGGCGCGGCCCCCGGGCCGGGTGCCCCCGCCCCGGGCGCCGAGGAGAAGAAGAAGGAGAACGTCGTCGACGCCGAGTTCAAGCAGGTCTAGCGCTCGGCGCTCCCGGCGGCCCACCGGGCCGCCCTCCGGGGCCGCTCGCCGCGCGCGGGCGGCCCCGCTCGCTTTTCGGCCCGGCGCGCCTTACGATCGCGCGGCCCATGCGGCTCACCGTCCTCTCCCGCTCGGCGTCGATCCACACGACCCGCCGCCTCCTCGAGGCGGCGCGCGCGCGGGGCGTCCAGGCGCGCGTGGTCGATCCCCTCGAGGTCGAGATGGGGCTCGGCGACGAGCCCGCGGTCTACTGGCGGCGGCGGCGGTTCCCCCGCACCGACGTCGTCGTCCCGCGCATCGGCCTCTCGATCCACCAGTACGGCCTCTCGGTCGTGAGCCAGCTCGAGCTCATGGGCGTGCCGGTGCTGAACGGCGCCTACGGGATCGCGGCGAGCCGGAACAAGATGCGGAGCCTGCAGATCCTCGCGGCCGGCGGCGTGCGCGTGCCGCGCACGGTGATGGCGTCGGACCCGTCGGGGCTGAAGGAGATGGTGCGGCTCGTCGGCGGCGTGCCGGTGCTCGTGAAGCTCCTCTCCACGAACGACAAGAGCGGCGTCATGCTGTGCGAGAGCCTCGAGTCGCTCGAGGCCGCGCTCGAGGCGATCCTCGGGCTCGGGCAGAACATCGTGGTGCAACAGTACGTGCGGGGCGCGAAGGGCCGGGACCTGCGGCTGCTCGTCGTCGGCGGCGAGGTCGTCGCGGCCATGCGTCGCAGCGCGCCCGCCGGGCGCTTCTCGAGGAACCTCCGCCGCGGGGCGCAGTTCGAGCGCGCCGAGCTGCCCGCCGCGTACGCACGGGCCGCGCTCGACGCCGCGCGGGTGCTGCACCTCGACGTCTGCGCGGTGGACATGCTCGAGGTGAAGGGCCGCCCGCTCGTGTTCGAGGTGAACAGCTCCCCGTCGATCCGCGAGCCGGAGGCCGCCTGCGGCGTCGACCTCGCGGCGCGCATCGTCGACCGGGCGATCTCGGTCGCCGAGGCGCACGTGGCGCCGGCGGTGGCGGCTCCCGGCCGGCCGGCCGCGGGGCCCACGTGAATCCGTGACCTGCCCCGGGCGTCCCTGTTATGGAGGGCGCAAGGAGCCCCGCATGATCCGCCACCTCGCCGCCGCCGTGCTGCTCGCCGCCGCCGCGCTCGCCGTCGCCGAGCCCGGCGACGAGGCCTCGAAGAGCTACCGCATCGAGACCGCCGGCACGACGGAGCAGGTCTCGGTCGGGAAGGCCGGCGTCCTCGTGCTGTCCATCGTCCCGGTCGGGAAGATCCACGTCGATCCGCGGGCGCCGCTCAAGATCGCGCTCGAGGGCACGCCGGGCCTCACGCTCTCGAAGACCGCGCTCGGGAAGGCCGACCCGGTCGATCCGGCCGCCGCCGGGCGCCGGTTCGAGGTGCCGTTCGTGGCGGAGAAGGCGGGCAAGCACGAGGCGCGGGCGAAGCTCGACTTCTTCGTCTGCTCGGATCAGTGGTGCGTGAAGCAGGTGCGCGACGTGACCGTCGCGATCCAGGCGCGCTGAGCGCCGGGCCTCCACATGCGCGTCGTCTACGGCCTGAACCCGGTCCGCGAGCTCCTGCGGGCCGCGTCCACCGAGGTCTCCGAGCTCTGGCTCGTGGAGGGAGGGACCCGGGGCGCCGCCTTCGCCGAGCTCGAGCGGCTCGCGCGGGGGGCGGGGGCGAAGGTCCGGGCCGCGCCGAGGCCGAAGCTCGACCGGCTCGCGGCGACGGATCGGCACCAGGGCGTCGTCGCGGTCGTGGCGGACTTCCGGTACGCCGCGCTCGAGGACCTCCTCGCGCGCGCGTCCGAGTCGGGGCGGCCGCCGCTCGTGGTGGTCCTCGACGGCGTGGAGGACCCCCACAACCTCGGCGCGATCATCCGGTCCGCCCACGCGCTCGGGGCGCACGGCGTGGTCGTCCCGAAGGACCGGGCCGTCGGGGTGACCTCCGCGGTGGCGAAGGCCTCGGCGGGCGCGGTCGAGCGCTGCCTCGTCGCCCGCGTCACGAACGTGGCGCAGTGCATCTCGTCGCTGAAGGACTCCGGGCTCTGGTCGGTCGCCCTCGCCGCCGACGCCGAGAAGCCCCTCCAGGGCCTCGACCTCCGCGGCCCGACCGCGCTCGTCCTCGGCAGCGAAGGGGAGGGCCTCCGGCCGCTCGTCCGGAAGACGTGCGACCTGGCGGCCCACGTCCCCATGACGGGGGAGCTCGACAGCCTCTCGGTATCCGCCACCGCCGCCATCGCGCTCTATGAAGCGGCGCGTCAGCGCGCGACCTAGCTGTCGGTCAAGAGTACGGTTTTGCCTGCTTGACAAGGGGCGCGGCATTCCGTAAAAGACGCGGCTCCATGAAGTTCGGGGCGGACGGCGCACGCCAGAGCACGGGCGCCCTCCGTCCTTCGTTTTGTAGAAGCGTTTTGCTGGCGTAGCTCAGCTGGTAGAGCAGCTGCCTTGTAAGCAGCAGGTCGCGGGTTCGAGTCCCACCGCCAGCTCCAGGAGCCGTGGGATTCACGGACAGTCAGAGGAGATCCGGAGGGGTTCCCGAGCGGCCAAAGGGAGCAGACTGTAAATCTGCCGGCACACGCCTTCGGTGGTTCAAATCCACCCCCCTCCACATTCGTTCGAGCGTTCAGTCACTGGCGGAAGAGGTCCACCAACGAGACACGCGGGAATAGCTCAGCTGGTAGAGCGTCAGCCTTCCAAGCTGAATGTCGCGGGTTCGAATCCCGTTTCCCGCTCCAGTGAGGTCGAGAAGAGGAACAGGCCCTCGTAGCTCAGTCGGTAGAGCGCGTCCTTGGTAAGGACGAGGTCTCCAGTTCAATCCTGGACGAGGGCTCCAGTCGTAACGCGGGCGCAGGCCCGCAGGTCGCGAACAGCGGGAGCGGAACATGGGCAAGGAGAAGTTCGAGCGCAACAAGCCGCACGTCAACGTGGGCACCATCGGCCACGTGGACCACGGCAAGACCACGCTCACCGCCGCGATCACGAAGTACTGCGCGTCGAAGGGCCTCGCGCAGTTCATGGCGTACGACCAGATCGACAAGGCGCCGGAGGAGCGCGAGCGCGGCATCACGATCGCGACCGCGCACGTCGAGTACTCGACGGAGAAGCGGCACTACGCGCACGTCGACTGCCCGGGCCACGCCGACTACGTGAAGAACATGATCACCGGCGCCGCCCAGATGGACGGGGCGATCCTGGTGGTCTCCGCCGCCGACGGCCCGATGCCGCAGACGCGCGAGCACATCCTCCTCGCCCGCCAGGTCGGCGTGCCGTACATCGTCGTCTACCTGAACAAGGTGGACATGGTGGACGACAAGGAGCTGCTCGAGCTCGTCGAGCTCGAGGTCCGCGAGCTCCTCTCGGAGTACGAGTTCCCCGGCAACGAGATCCCGATCGTCAAGGGCTCGGCGCTGAAGGCGCTCGAGGGCGACAAGGGCGACCTCGGCGAGCCGTCGCTGCAGCGGCTCCTCGACGCCGTGGACAGCTACATCCCGACGCCGAAGCGCCAGACCGACAAGCCGTTCCTGATGCCGGTCGAGGACGTGTTCTCGATCTCCGGCCGCGGCACCGTCGCGACCGGCCGCATCGAGCGCGGGGTCGTGAAGGTCGGCGAGGAGATCGAGATCGTCGGGCTCCGCGCCACGACGAAGACGGTCGTCACCGGCGTCGAGATGTTCCGCAAGCTCCTCGACGAGGGGCAGGCGGGCGACAACATCGGCGCGCTCCTCCGCGGCCTGAAGCGCGAGGACGTGGAGCGCGGGCAGGTGCTCGCGAAGCCGGGCTCGATCACTCCGCACACGAAGTTCAAGGCGGAGATCTACGTCCTCACGAAGGAGGAAGGCGGCCGCCACACGCCGTTCTTCAACGGGTACCGCCCCCAGTTCTACTTCCGGACGACGGACGTGACGGGGTCGGTGGAGCTTCCCCAGGGCGTCGAGATGGTGATGCCCGGGGACAACATCACGATGACGGTGGAGCTGATCACGCCCATCGCCATGGAGAAGGAGCTTCGGTTCGCGATCCGGGAGGGCGGCCGCACGGTCGGCGCCGGGGTCGTGGCCGAGGTCCTCCAGTAAAGGAAGGGATCCCATGGCCGGGAACCGGACGATCATCACGCTCGAGTGCAAGACCTGCAAAGAGCGGAACTACACGACGACGAAGAACAAGAAGAAGACGCAGGACAAGCTCGCGCTTTCCAAGTACTGCCCGCGCTGCCGCAAGCACGCGGAGCACAAGGAGACGAAGTAGACCCGCGTCGGCAGGATAGGCCAGTAGCTCCAACGGCTAGAGCAGCGGTCTCCAAAACCGCGGGTTGGGGGTTCGAATCCCTCCTGGCCTGCCAACATGAAGCGGAAGTGAGCGGCCGGGACCAAGAGCAGGGGGTCTCGGCTTCGAGCGCGGCAGTGAACGGCAGGACGCAGTTCCGAGGCGAGTGATGGACAACGTCGGCGGGGTCGAGCAGCCGAAGCGCATCGTCGCGATCGCCTACGTGATCGCGGCGCTCGCCCTCGGCGTGTTTCTCGAGAAGGTCGTCGAGATCGGGCTGTCGTACACGCGGGTGAACGACTTCGCCGTCCTCGGCGACTGGTCGCTCTCGACCATCGTCGGGTTCGGCGTCGCCGCGATCGCGGCCGTCGTGGTGTGGCGGATCCCGCGGACGCAGACGGTGTCGCTCGAGGTCGCGCTCGAGCTGCAGCGCGTGACCTGGCCGAGCCTGCGCGAGACGCGGGCGGCGACCTGGGCGGTGATCGTCGCGTCGGTCGTCGCGTCGGTGATCCTCGGCGTCTTCGACATGGTCTGGAGCTGGCTCAGCGCGAAGATCTACTAGGCACCAGGGGGCGAGCGCGGGACGGACGGCGGGGGAGCCACGGCGGCTGGGCCGCTCGGGAGGCTCGGTTCGGGGCGGTCGGCGGCGAAATGGAGAAGGACATGGCGAAGAAGTGGTACGTCGTCCACACCTACTCGGGCTTCGAGAACAAGGTGAAGAAGTCGCTCGAGGAGCGCATTCGCCAGCACACGCTCCAGGACGCGTTCGGGGAGGTCCTCATCCCGATGGAGATCGTCCAGGAGATGGTGAAGGGCGAGAAGAAGACCTCGAAGCGCAAGTTCTTCCCCGGCTACATCCTCGTCAACATGGAGATGAACCTCGACACGTGGCACCTCGTGAAGGGGACCGCGAAGGTCACGGGGTTCGTCGGGAACGCGAAGACGCCGAACGAGGTCCCCGCCGTCACCGACGTCGAGGTGAACCGGCTCACGACCCAGATCTCCGAGGGCTCGCTGAAGCCGAAGCCGAAGGTGCAGTTCGAGGAGGGCGATCAGGTCCGCGTGATCGACGGCCCGTTCTCGAACTTCAACGGCACGGTCGAGGAGGTCAAGCCGGACAAGGGCAAGGTCCGGGTGCTCGTCTCGATCTTCGGGCGCGCGACGCCGGTCGAGCTGGACTTCATGCAGGTGGAGAAGACCTAGCACCGCCGGCTTCAGCCGGCGGAACAGCCGCGGCGGAGCCGCGGCCGCAGTGAGGAGAGCGGACCTCGGCGCGCGGTACGGGGCGCCGGGCAGTGAACGAAGCGTGGAAGGGCATCACGCCCGTCACACCACGCAGGGACCGGAAGCTCAGGTTCCCGGAAGGACATCATGGCCAAGAAGGTAACGGGACAGATCAAGCTGCAGCTCCCCGCCGGAAAGGCGAACCCGGCCCCGCCCGTGGGCCCGGCGCTCGGCCAGCACGGCGTCAACATCATGGAGTTCTGCAAGCAGTTCAACGCCGCGACGCAGGCTCAGGCGAAGGAAGCGCTCATCATCCCGGTCATCATCACCGTGTACCAGGACCGGTCCTTCACCTTCCAGCTGAAGACCCCGCCCGCGGCCATCCTCCTCAAGAAGGCGGCCGGCCTCCACACGGAGAAGAAGAAGGGCTCCGGCGCGCACAAGCCCGGCAAGGAGAAGGTCGGGCAGGTGACGCGCAAGCAGGTCGAGCAGATCGCCAAGACGAAGATGCAGGACATGACGGCGGGGAGCCTCGAGGCCGCGATGCGGACCGTCGAGGGGACCGCCCGGTCCATGGGCATCGACATCGTCGGCTGACGCGAGGAGGACACGACATGGCAAACATTGCGAAGAAGTACAAGGTGGCCCTCGCGAAGGTCGATCGCACCAAGCGGTACAAGGTCGACGACGCGATGAAGCTCGTGCGGGAGACCGCGACCAAGAAGTTCGACGAGACGGTCGACGCCGCGATCAACCTCGGCGTCGATCCGAAGCACGCGGACCAGGTCGTCCGCGGCGCCGTCGTCCTCCCTCACGGGATGGGGAAGGCCGTGAAGATCGCGGTCTTCGCCAAGGGCGACAAGGCCAAGGACGCCGAGGGCGCCGGGGCCGACATCGTCGGCGCGGAGGACCTGGCCGAGAAGATCCAGGGCGGGTTCATGGACTTCGACAAGGTCCTCGCGACGCCGGACATGATGGGCGTCGTCGGCCGGCTCGGTAAGGTGCTCGGTCCGCGCGGCCTCATGCCGAACCCGAAGGTCGGCACCGTCTCCGCGGACATCGCCCGCGCGGTCCGCGAGCAGAAGGCCGGCAAGGTCGAGTTCCGCGTCGAGAAGGCCGGGATCGTCCACGTGCCGTTCGGGAAGGCGTCGTTCGACCCCGAGAAGCTCAAGGCGAACTTCACCGCGATCATGGAGATCATCTACAAGGCGAAGCCGCAGACGGCGAAGGGCGTCTACGTGAAGAACGTGACCGTCAGCACGACGATGGGCCCCGGCATCAAGGTGGACGTCGGCGAGCTCACGGCGGCCCACGCCTAGCGGAGGTACTCGAAGTTCCCGGCGGCGGACGCCGCCGGGGTTTCTGGTCCAAGACAGCGGGCCCGCCGGACCCCGAGTGCGAGAGGTCGTAGGGGCGAGGAGGCCAAGCGGATCGCGAGATCCGACCCGCCGAGACGGGAGACTGCGAAGGCGCAGCGTCCCCTGCTTGGCCAGGGGGTTCCGTACCGGGAGTCCGGTCCGAAGCCCGAACATCCCGCCGACCGGCAGCCGCCGGCGGCTCGAAAGGTGGTGAGTTCGACTTGAACCGGACAGAAAAAGAGCAGGTCATCGGCGAGCTCCACGAGAAGATGGCGAAGGCCAAGACGGCCATCCTCGCGGAGCCCAAGGGCCTCAACGTCGCGACGGTCACCGAGCTTCGCAGGAAGCTCCGCGATCAGAAGGTGGAGTACCGCGTCGTCAAGAACACCCTCGCAGCGCGGGCCGCCAAGGGCACGACGCTGGAGCCGCTGGCCGAGAAGTTCGTGGGACCGACCGCGCTCGTCATGTCGTACGACGACGTGGTGCTGCCGGCGAAGCTCCTCGTGGAGTTCATGAAGGACCGCGAGAACTTCGTCATCCGCACCGCGGTGGTGGACGGGAAGCTCGTCGATGCGAAGGGAGTCCAGGCGCTGGCGAAGCTGCCGGGGCTGAAGGAGCTCCGTGCTCAGATCGCAGCGATGATCGCCCAGCCCGCGACGAAGCTCGTCCGCATGATCTCGACGCCTGGCCAGCAGCTGGCCCAGGTGCTCGGCGCGCGGCGCGACCAGCTCGAGAAGCCTCAATAACGGTACGTGAACCGGCTCGCGCGGAGATCCGCGCGGGCCCCGAACGCTGATGGGCGCCGCACGCGGCGCCCGAGGAAGGAAGAAGAAGTCATGGCAGACCTCAACACCATCGTCGATCAGCTCTCCGGGCTCTCCATCATCGAGGCCGCCGAGCTCGTGAAGAAGCTCGAGGAGAAGTGGGGAGTCTCCGCCGCCGCCGCGCCCGTGATGGTCGCCGCGGGCGGTGGCGGCGCCGCCGCTGCACCTGCCGAGGAGAAGACCGAGTTCACGGTCGTCCTCGCCGAGGCGGGCGCGAACAAGATCAACGTCATCAAGGAAGTCCGCGCGATCACGGGCCTCGGTCTCAAGGAGGCGAAGGATCTCGTGGAGGGCGCCCCGAAGGACGTGAAGGCGGGGATCCCGAAGGCCGAGGCCGAGGAGCTCAAGAAGAAGCTCGAGGCCGCGGGCGCGAAGGTTCAGGTCAAGTAACAGAAGGCCGTGTGCACGGCGGGGCCCCGTTGCAAGGTGCTCCGCCGTGCACCACGTTGGATTCTTTGACGGGCGAGGGCAGAGCCGTTAAAACCCCCAATCCCTTTCATGACCCGCGTACCACCGACCCGAGGGTCGGGTAGGTAGCCGGCCCCACGGCCGGCTAGACCCTTTTGTAGCGGGGCAACGGGGAGAGGACCGCACTCGACATGGCGACGACGATCCAGAACAACTTCCGCGTTCGGCGAAACTTCGGCAAGATCAACAAGATCACGGAGATCCCAAACCTCATCGCCATCCAGAAGCACTCGTACGACAAGTTCCTCCAGGCCGACGTCCCGCCGGAGAAGCGGGACGACACCGGGCTGCAGGGCGTCTTCAAGTCCGTCTTCCCCATCAAGGACTTCAACGAGACGTCCTCGCTCGAGTTCGTCAGCTACCACCTCGAGAAGCCCAAGTACGACGTGGACGAGTGTCACCAGCGGGGCATGACGTTCTCCGCCCCGATCAAGGTGGTCGTCCGCCTGGTCGTCTGGGACAAGGACGAGGAGACCGGCGCCCAGTCGATCCGCGACGTCAAGGAGCAGGAGGTCTACTTCGGCGAGATCCCGCTCATGACGGAGAACGGGACCTTCATCATCAACGGGACCGAGCGCGTGGTCGTCTCCCAGCTGCACCGCTCCCCGGGCGCGTTCTTCGACCACGACAAGGGCAAGAGCCACTCGTCCGGCAAGCTGCTCTACAACGCCCGCATCATCCCGTACCGCGGCTCGTGGATCGACTTCGAGTTCGACCACAAGGACATCCTCTACGTCCGCATCGACCGCCGGCGGAAGCTGCCCGCGACCGTGCTCCTGCGCGCCCTCGGCGCGACGCCCGACACGGCGAAGAAGGATCCGGTCGAGTTCCACGGCACGGCGGAGGAGATCCTCAAGTACTACTACGACACCGAGACGATCCGGGTCGAGGAGAAGGGGAAGTTCGAGAAGGACCTGAACCCCGACCTCCTCAAGGGCCAGCGCGCCACCCGCGACATCCGCGATCCGAAGACGAGCGAGATCATCGTCAAGAAGAACCGGAAGTACACCGAGACGGCGATCAAGAAGCTCCAGGCCGCGAAGCTCAAGTCGCTCCCGAT
>CAWHDY010000009.1:0-265571 GCA_963828235.1 uncultured delta proteobacterium | reverse complement strand
CGTGGCGCTTGCGCCGGTGGGTAGGCGGGTAAGCGCGGGGGCGGCGCCGCCGAACCTCAGTTCACAACCAGAGACATTGCTCTGTAGCCGCCTCCCGGTTGCAGCGCCTGACCGCGAGGGTACGCTCGACCTGACGTTGAAGGGCGTGCAGTTCCGAACCCCCGCCCGAGTGATGAACCGAGCACCGGAGCTTGAGGGAAGAGGCGCACAACGCACAGTACTCCCCGATCGCGCCGGGCGGCGCCAACCGCAAGGAGACGAACATGGAGTTCACCTGTTCCAGATGTGCAGTGAAGGTCGGTGTCGAGTTCGAGGTTCCCGCGGCAGTGATGGACACCTGCGTGTACTGCGGGAGCGGGCCGACGTCTGCCGAGATGGCGACGGCGGTGCTCCTGCAGCTCAAGGAAACGCCGAAGCCCCTTGCGGCGCGGGCCGCGGCGGCAACGAGCGCTTGGCTGACCGCAGAGGAGGCGGCAGCCTTCCTCCGAGTCCCGTCGGTCCGCGCCCTGTACCAGCTTGTTCGCCGCGGCGTGGTCCAGGCATCGAGAGTCGGCCGCGCGCTCCGGTTCCGCCGCGCCGACCTCGAGGAGCTGCTCGTAGGCGCGGCCGCAGACTCGCCGGCACGGGTCGGTTCACCGGAGTAGACTCCTGTCGACGCCCGCCTGCCCAAGGAGAAACACATGGGCGTCACGCAGTACGAGAAGGACGGCCAGACGCTGTTCGCCATCGACGTCTGGCTGAAGCTGCCGAACGGCACAAGACAGCGCGTCCGGCAGAAGAAGATCCCCACCGAAGAGCTGGCCGAGATGCTCATCGCGAAGCTCCAGATCGACGCGTTCGAGGGCCGGTACTTCGACCGGCAGCTCGAGGCGAAGACCACCGTGGCGGACTGCTGGAAGGCCTGGGAGCCGATCACCCGCCGGGACAACGACTCGTGGCAGTCCGACATCGATCGGGCGCGCCACCTCGTCGAGATCCTCGGTCCGCGCAGGGCGGCCAAGCTCACGCGCAAGGACATCGAGGAGTACCGGCAGAAGCGGTTCAGCGAGACGACGCGTCGGGGCGCACCGCCGGCCCCGGGGACGATCGATCGCGAGATCGCGCTCCTCAAGCGCTGCATCAACTACGCGGTCGAGTGCGGCACGCTCGTCCGGAACCCCATCGCGAGCGTCTCGCTCCTCAACGAGCCGAACGTGCGCGAGATGACCCTCAGGCCCACGCAGCTCGACCGCGTGCTCGAGGCGGCGCCGTCCGCCTTCGCGCCCGTCATCGAGTTCGACTACGAGACCGGCCTGCGCAAGACCGAGGTCCGGTTCCTCCGCTGGGAGCAGGTCGACCTCGTCGAGGGCTGCGTCCGGCTCTCGGCGAAGGAGACGAAGACGAACCAGGCGCGCGTCGTCTACCTGACCTCGCGCGCGAAGGAGATCCTGAACGAGCAGCCCCGGCTGCTGCACCAGCCCTACGTCTTCGTGAACCCCGACACCGGCCGGCCCTGGAGCGAGCTCAACAAGATGCTCCGGCGGGCGTGCGAGCGGGCGGGCCTCAAGGGCATCTGGTTCCACGACCTGCGCCGCTCGTTCGTCACGAACGCGCGGCGGCGGGGCGTGCCGGAGTCGGTCGTCATGAAGCTCTCGGGTCACCGCACCCGGAGCGTCTTCGACCGCTACAACATCATCGACGAGGAGGACCTCAAGGCGGCGGTCGAGCAGCTCGACCGGGCCCGCCGGGAGGAGCAGAAGAAGGCCGATCTGGACCGCCACGCGTAGCCCGAAAACCGTGCAAACTCGGACGAAGAGTCCGGTCAAGAAGTGGACACCGATGCCAGGGGCGCACGAGAAACACGAAGGCCCCACGGGCAAGTACCCGTGAGGCCTCTCGTTTTCTAGCGGGCCCTAGAGGATTTGAACCTCTGGCCTTCGGATTCGTAGTCCGACGCTCTATCCAACTGAGCTAAGGGCCCAACTCTTCTCGTCCGACTCGTCCACGGCAACAACGAACACGCACAGCTGGCGGAAAGGCAGGGATTCGAACCCTGGATACGGTTACCCGTATACTGGTTTAGCAAACCAGCGCCTTCGGCCTCTCGGCCACCTTTCCCGAATCTCCGTCTTCCCTCTTCGCTTCTGGCGGAGGAGGAAGGATTCGAACCTTCGGAGGGCGTGAACCCTCAGCGGTTTTCAAGACCGCCGCCTTAGGCCGCTCGGCCACTCCTCCCGAATCCGTCCTCGTCCCTGACCCTGTGCAGCCCCGGACACGCGCTCCGGCGCGCTGCGAGTCGCCCCATATACGGCAGGCGGGCCCGGCGATCAAGCGCGAGATCACTTGGGTTCGGCGCCACCGCGCCATTCCGCCGCGCTGCCCTTCCACGTCCCCGAACGGCACCCCGGGGTGCCCCCGGACCCTGGGACGCGGGTGAGCCATGTTCTCGACCTGACTCGGGTTCCGCGGTACCTCCTTGGGCCCGTGGCGTGAATGTAGCCGGACCCAGAGCGAAGCAGACTCACCGTCGAAGATCCGGAGCCGAACCGAGGCATGTCCATCACGAGCGAGCGCATGACCCTCCCTCCGCCGCACAGCGCCCCGACGCTCGACCCCGCCTACGTGCCTCCGGGCCGTCTCCTCACGAGCCGCGACGCGCGCCCGATGACGACCATCGTCTCGACGGGTGCGGTGGTGTGCGTGTGGGACCCCGTCTCCGGCGCCGGCGGGATGGCGCACTTCCTCCTGCCCGAGTCCGGCAACGCGCCCCCCGCCACCCGCTTCGGCGACGTCGCGCTCCGCACCCTCGTCGACGAGCTCGGGAAGCTCGGCGTCCCCGAGCGCCGCCTCCGCGCCCGCGTCTACGGCGGCAGCGCTCCGCCGATCCACACCGAGGGCGGCCACCTGGGCGACCGCAACATCGCAGCCGCGCTCACCTTCCTGAAGACCCGCTACGTCCCGGTGATCGAAAACCAGGCAGGCGGCACCAGCGCGCGGAAGATCATCTTCGCGCCGAACGTCGGCACCGCTTCCGTCACGCGCGTCGGTCTCAACTGACGCGCGTGTAGGCAAGCGCCGTCATTGCCGGCCTGCGTCGACGTATTCGCGATGACGACCCACGAAGGATTTGGACTTCGACTTGCCGTGACTACGGTCACAGCAGTCCGCCCGTCCGTCTCGTCATCTTGATGGTGCGCGGGTGCAGTGGCGGGGACCAGGCGCCGTCGGCTTCCAGGGAGCCGGCGGCGCTTTTTCCATTTCCCGGCGCGCCCTACCGCTCGACGCCGCGCGGGAAGCTCTGCGCCACGATCCGCTCCTGCCCGCCGAGATACGGCCTGAGCGCCTCCGGGACGATCACGCTCCCGTCCGCCTGCTGGTACTGCTCGAGGATCGCGACGACCGTCCGGCCGATCGCCACGCCGGAGCCGTTGAGCGTGTGCGCGAGCCTGCGGCTTCCCGCCCTCGCCGCGGTAGCGCACGCGGATCCGGCGCGCCTGGAAGTCCTCGCAGTTCGAGATCGACGAGATCTCCCGATAGGCGTCCTGCCCCGGGCACCAGACCTCGAGGTCGTACGTCTTCGCCGACGAGAACCCCATGTCGCCCGCGCAGAGCAGCACGACGCGGTGGTGGAGCCCGAGGCGCCGCAGCACCTCGCACGCGTCCTCCACCATCTTCTCGTGCTCGGCGTAGCTCTCGTCCGCCTTCGCGAACTTCACGAGCTCCACCTTGTGGAACTGGTGCTGGCGGATGAGGCCGCGCGTGTCGCGCCCCGCCGCGCCCGCCTCGGCGCGGAAGCACGGCGTCCAGGCGCAGTAGGAGATCGGCAGGGTCGCCGCCTCGAAGATCTCGTCCCGGTGCATGTTCGTCACCGGGACCTCCGCGGTGGGGATGAGGTACATCGGCGTCTCGTTCGCCGTCTTGAACAGGTCCTCCTCGAACTTCGGGAGCTGCCCGGTGCCGGTCATCGTCTCGCGCGTCACGAGGTACGGCGGCAGCACCTCCGTGTACCCGCGCGACCCGTGCACGTCGCAGAAGAACGCGGCGAGCGCGCGCTCGAGCCGCGCCCCCGCGCCCTTGTAGATCGTGAAGCGCGAGCCGGAGAGCTTCGCGGCCTGCTGCCACTCGAGGATCCCGAGCGCCTCGCCGAGCTCCCAGTGCGGCTTCGCCTGGAACCCGAGCGCCTTCTTCTCGCCCCAGGCCCGCACGATGACGTTGTCCTTCTCGTCCTTCCCGTCCGGCACCGTGTCCGACGGCGGGTTCGGGACGAGCAGGAGGAGCCGCTCGATCTCGGCCTCGACCTGCCCGAGCTCCTGCTCGCTCTTCTTCACCTCGTCGCCGAGCGCGCGGAGCTGCGCGCGCGCGCCCTCGACCGCGCCCTTGTCGGTCTTCGCGAGCTCGCGGATCTTCGCGTTCGCCTCGCTCTGCTCCTTCTTCTGCTTCTCGAGCTGGAGGTTCAGCTCGCGCCGCCGCGCCGCGAGCGGCCGCACCGGGGCGAGCGCCTGGACGGCCGCCTCCCCGCGCCGCGCGAGCCGCCGCTCGAAGCTCTCGTAGTCCTGCGCCACCGCCCGAAGGTCCAGCATCGCCGCGCTCCGTTCGCCGAAAAACCCCCGAAAACCGGCGCCAGGATTAGTCTTTAACCTCCGGTCGGGCAAGGGGTCTTGAAGGACGTGACCCCCGCGAACCGCATGGACGACGACAGCCACAGGCCGCAGCTGCGGGTCGTCGCGGGCGGGGTCAGCCGTTTCGAGCCCCGGCGCGATGAGGAGGCGCTCGTCGCGGCCTTCCTCGTCGGCGACGACGCGGCGTTCGGCGAGCTCGTCCGCCGGCACGAGCCGCTCGTCCTCGCCATCGTCCGCCGCTACGCCGCCACCCCCGACGACGCCCACGACCTCGCCCAGCGCACGTTCCTGCGCGCGTTCGAGGCGGCGCGGCGCTCGATCCGCAAGGGTCCCCGCGCGGCCGTCCCGTTCCGCCGCTGGCTCGTCCGCGTGGCGGTGAACCTCGCGAAGAACCACCGCCGCGACGCGCTCCGCGTCCTGCGCGCGCCGCTCGAGGACGCCGACCGGCAGGGCGCCGCCTCGTCCGACGCCGCCGCGCCCGACGCGCTCCTCCGCCGCGAGCGGGAGGCGCGGATGCGCGCCGCGGTGCTCCACCTCCCGCGCCGCCAGCGCGAGGTCCTGACCCTCCGCATCGACGCCGAGCTGCCCTTCGCCGAGATCGCCCTGGCGCTCGGCATCACCGAGAACGCCGCGAAGGTGAGCTTCCACCACGCGACCCGCGGGCTGCGGGCCGCCCTCGCCGGGGAGGACCGGCCATGACCGCCTGCAAGGACTTCAATCTCCTCATCTCGCTCCGCGCCGCCGGCGCGCTCGAGCCCGCCGAGGCGACGCGCCTCGACGCCCACCTCGAGTCCTGCGCCGCCTGCCGCGCCGAGGCCGACGCCGACGCCGAGGTCCTCGGCCTCGCGAAGCTCCCGCCGCTGACCGAGGCCGAGCGGCGCGCCGCCAACGGCCTCGCGCGCGACGTGGTCGCCGAGCTGCACCGGAGCGAGGGCCGCCGGGTCGCCTGGAAGCGCGCCGCCGGAGGCTTCGTCGCCGCGGCCGCGCTCCTCGTCGCGGTGGTCACGCCGGGGCTGCTCGGGAAGAAGGCCTCGCCGCCGCCTTCGATGACCGAGACCACCGTCGCCACCGCGAGCGCGACCTGGCAGGAGCCGGACCTCGACACGCTCTGGTCCGACTCGGGCGTCCTCGACGAGGACAGCCTCCGCCTCGTCCGACCTGACCGACGTCGCGCTCGTCGCCCTCGACTACTGAGCGAGAAGCACGAAAGGAGAAGTGCGTCATGAGGAAGCAGCTCTTCGCAGTGATGATGTCGGCGGCGCTGCCGCTCGCCGCGCTCGCCCAGGGCGCACCGCAGGGGCAGGGCGCCGCCCCCGGCCGCGGCCCCGCCGCGAACGCCGGCCCCGGCGCCGGCCAGCAGCGTCCGAACATGGACCCGGAGCGGATGCAGAAGCGGATGAAGCTCGCCCGCACCCTCGGCCTCGCCGAGGCGCTCGACCTCGACGCGCCCGCCGCGCTGAAGCTCGGCGAGACGATCGGGAAGTTCGACGACCGCCGCATCGCCGCCCACAAGCAGCTCCGCGACTCGCGCGACGTGCTCCGCCGCGCCGCGCAGGGTGAGAAGGTCTCCGCCGCCGAGGTCGATCAGGCGATCCAGAAGGCGCTCGACGCCCGCGCGCAGCTCCAGACGGTGGACCGCGAGGTCGTCGCGGTCGTGACGAAGGACCTCACGCCGGAGAAGAAGGCGCGAGCGGTCCTCTTCCTCGCGAAGTTCCAGCGGCACTTCCAGGGCCGCGGTCCGGGCATGGGGCCCGGGATGATGCACGGCGGCCCCGGCGGCGACATGGGCCCCGGGCACCGCGGTGGTCGCGGCGGCCGCGGCGGTCCGGACGGCGGCGGGTTCGGCATGGGCCCCGGCCCGGGCGGCCCGATGATGGGCATGGCGCCCCCGCCTCCGGGCGGTGACTTCGACGAGGACTTCGACGACTGAACCCAGCTCGGTCGCTCGAACACGCCTCGCCCCGGCGCCGCTCCCGTGAAAGGAGCGGCGCCTTCTCTCATGTCGGCGCGAGCGCGGCCTCGACCTGGGCCACCGTCTCCGCGTCGAGCCGCACGCCGGAGGCGGCGGCGTTCTCGCGCACCTGCTCCGGCCGCGTCGCGCCGATGATGGCCGACGTGACCTCCGGCCGCCGGAGCACCCAGGCGAGCGCGAGCTGCGACATGGTGAGGCCCCGCTCCGCGGCGATGGGCCGGAGCCGCTGGACGCGCCCGAGCAGCGCGTCGTCCAGCTTGGGCGTCAGGAACATGTTCATGGCCGGGCTCGCCGCGCGCGAGTCGCGCGGCGGCGGCGCGCCGGGCCGGTACTTGCCGGACAGGATCCCCTGGCGCAGCGGCGACCAGACGATCTGGCCGATGCCCTCCGCCGCGCAGAGCGGGAAGAGCTCCGCCTCCGGCTCGCGCCACAGGAGCGAGTACTGCGGCTGGGACGAGACGAAGCGCGCGAAGGGGAGGGCGAGCGCGGCGCGCACCTGGTCCGGGGTCCACTCCGAGAACCCGAGCCAGCGCGTCTTCCCCTGGCGGACCGCCGCGTCGAGCGCCGCCATCGTCTCCTCGAGCGGCGTGTCGGGATCGTAGCGGTGACACTGGTAGAGGTCGACGTGGTCCACCCGCAGCCGCCGGAGCGAGTCGTCGAGCTGCTTCCGGATCTGCGGCCGCGGAGAGGCCGCGATCCCTCTCCGACATGGGGAAGAAGACCTTGGTCGCGAGGACGTACCGGTCCCGCGGCACGTCCCGGAGCACCTCGCCGAGGAAGGTCTCGGCCGCGCCGCGTCCGTAGACGTTGGCGGTGTCGAGGAAGTTCACCCCGACGTCGAAGGCGGCCCGGACGCACGCCTCCGCCGCGTCGCGCTCCACGCCCCCGCCGAAGGTGAGCCACGAGCCGAGGGAGATCTCGGAGACGCGCAGGTCGCTCGCGCCGAGCTGGCGGTAGTTCATCGGCTCCTCTTCGGAGACGCGCAGTCGCTCGCGCCGAGCTGGCGGTAGTTCATCGGCTCCTCTTTAGCGCCCCGCCGAGGTCGGGAGCACCTCCGAAGCGGCCGCTATACTCCCGCGATGCGCGTTCACCTCGTGGACGGCACGTTCGAGCTGTTCCGCGCGCACTTCGCGCGCCGGCCGGGCCACGTCGCCGCCGCGGGGTGGGAGGCGAAGGCCACCGTCGGCCTCGCCATGTCGCTCCTCTCCCTCCTGCACGACGAGCAGGAGGCGGTGACCCACCTCGCGGTCGCGTTCGACAACCCGATCCGCTCGTTCCGGAACGACCTCTTCCCCGGCTACAAGACCGAGGACGGCGTGCCGCGCGAGCTCCTCGCGCAGTTCGACGCGGCCGAGGACGCGACGCGCGCGATCGGCGTCGCGGTCTGGTCGATGCGCGAGTTCGAGGCCGACGACGCGCTCGCGACCGGCGCCGCCCGCTTCGCCGAGGTCGTCGAGCAGGTGCGCATCGTCACGCCGGACAAGGACCTCGGGCAGTGCCTCTCCGGCCGCCGCGTCGTGATGGTCGATCGCATGCGCCGGCGCGAGCTCGACGAGGCCGGGCTCCTCGCGCGCCGGGGCATCGTCCCGAGGAGCGTGCCGGACTGGCTCGCGCTCGTCGGCGACGACGCCGACGGCATCCCCGGGATCGCGGGCATCGGCGAGAAGACCGCGTCGCGGCTCCTCGCCGCCCACCTGCACCTGGAGCACATCCCGGGCGATCCCGGCCGCTGGCCGCCGGGCATCCGGCACGCGGGCCTGCTCGCCCGGGAGCTCGAGGCGGGTCGCGCCGCGGCGGAGCTGTACCGGCGCCTCGCGACGCTCGTCCGCGACGTGCCGCTCACCGAGTCGCTCGAGGACCTCCGCTGGCGCGGCATCCCGCGCGCGCGCTTCGAGCGGTGGTGCGCCGAGCTCGACGCGCGACCGCTCATCCCGACGCTCGAGGCGCGCCGCGCCCGCTGGGCCGACGCTCCCCCGGCCGTCGTCGGCTGACTCCACCTGGCAGATCTCGCCCGGAAACGCGGCGTTCCTCGCGGGCGGAACCTCTCCCCTCGGCGCTGGCTTCCGGCCACGGAGCCACGCCCCTCTTTTCGCGCGGCGCGCGGCCGCGGTCCGGGCGCTACACTCCGGCCGTGCCTCCCGACCGCCGGCCCTGCCTCGTCCTCGCCCCGCGCGCCGTGCCCGCGCGCTCGCCCGCGGAGGCCCGGTGAGCCGCGGCCGCCGTCCGAAGGGCGCGGGCGCGCCGGGCGGGCTCGCCCCGGTGTACGAGGGGCCGGAGGTGCTCGACGCGCTGCTCGCGCGCGCCGGCTCCCCGAACGACGCCGCCGCGGTCGCGGACGCGTTCGCGAGGGCGCAGGCAGCCGGAGAGCCGCGCTCCGCGGTCATCCCCGGCCTCTTCCCGGACGAGCCGAAGTTCGAGTCGCCGGAGGCGGCGCGCCGGCTGTACGCGAACCTCTTCGGCCTGTGGGCGCGGCTCGCGGCCGGGCTCGGCCCGCACGACGACGCGCCCGAGGTCGCGCCGGAGCCTCCTCCCGCGACGCCGCTTCCGGTGCGGGGAACCGCGACCGGAACCGCGGTGCCCACCGACGTCGTGGACGCGGTCTGGCGCCACCTCGCCGCCGCTCCGCCGCGCGAGGTGCAGCGCCGCCGCGATCGCTTCCAGAACGTCCAGCCCGACCTCGTCGCCTGGCTCGACGCCTCGCCGCTCCCGGAGTCCGGCGCGCTCGCGGCGCTCGACCTCGTGTTCGAGGCGTGGGTGATGCACGACCAGGCGTTCGGCGATCGGCTCGGCGTGGTCGAGTTCGGCGCGCTGCGCCAGCTCGCGGACGAGCCGCCGCCGATGGAGGAGTCGCAGCCCGCGCTCGCCGCGTACGTCGCGGAGCAGCTCGACAACCTCGCCGACGAGGATCCCGCGTTCGGGGAGCCGGAGCGCGCGCAGGTCGAGCGGACCGTCGCGACCGCGGTCGCCGCGCTCGGCGGAGCGGTGCGCACCGGCGCGTAGCGCGCTCCGCCCTGTACGACGCTCTCGCACCCCTCCCGGGACATCGCCGCCCTCGTCGGGGTACGCTCCTCTTCTCACGCCCGCGAAGGAGCCCTCCCGATGCGCCGTATCGCCCTCGCCCTCCTGTCGCTCGCCGTCCTCGCAGCCTGCGCGGGCGCCGAGAAGCTCGGTGACCGCGCGGCCGCCACGGGTGACTGGAAGTCAGCCGAGGCGCAGTACGGCCAGTCCGTGCGCGACGACCCGGCGAACGCCGAGAAGCGCGCGAAGTGGCAGCAGGCCCGGCAGCAGGCGATCTCGGCCGCCATCGCCCACGCCCGCGCCTGCCAGGTCTCGCAGGACTGGGAGTGCGCCTTCGCCGAGTCGGACTACCTCGTCCGCCTCGAGCCCGGCAGCGCCGAGTACGCCGGGATGCGCGCCGACGCCGGTCGGAACGCCGCGCACCTCCGGCTCCGCCGCGCGACCGAGGCGGGCCAGCGCCGCGATCACCGCGCCGCCCTCTCGCTCCTCGCGCAGGCGCGCGACGCCTCGAACGATCCCGCCGTGCAGGCCGAGGCGGCGCGCATCTCCCCGGGGCTCGTCGGCGCCGCGGTGCAGGACGCGATGCAGCTCCGCGCGCAGCAGCAGTACGTGCAGTCGATCGAGCTCCTCACCCTCGCGGCCAACGTGGACGGCGCCTACCACCGGACCCTCGACCAGGTCCGCCAGGAGTACGACCGCTGGCTGGACGGCCAGTACGAGGCGGCGGCGCAGCAGGGCGACGCGCTCCTGCGCGAGCGGCGGTTCGCCGAGGCGCAGCAGCAGTACGAGGGCGCGATGAAGATCAAGAAGGGCGGCCGCGCCGAGCCGCTCGCCCGCTACGCCCGCGCGCTGTCGCGTGGCGACGCCGCGATCCAGCGGCGCGACTGGCCGGCGGCCACGAAGGCGTACGAGGAGGCCGTGAAGACCGGCATGGACGGGCAGGGCGGGTACGCCGCGGTCCAGCTCGATCGCGTCAGGCCCCGGCCGTACGCGATCCGGGTCCGCTCGGCGCTCGTGCGCCCGATCCGTCCCGACGGCGCGCCGTGGGCGGGTGGCCGGACGCGCGGGTTCGAGCGGGTCGTGGGCCTCCTCGCGAACGCGGCCCTCGACGGCCGCGGGAGCGCCATGGTCTGCCGGACTCGACCTCTACGACGCGCTCCCGCACGAGAACCGGCCGAACCTGTTCGCGGTGATCACGCTCCCGGACGGCCGGAAGTTCGCGACGGCGCCGCACCGGGCGCTCCGCGCCCGCTTCGAGTCGTCGGTCGTGTTCGCGACGAACTCGTTCGACGATCGCCCGGTCACGATCCGGATCGCGCACGCGGACGCCTCGGGCGCGGTGGTCGAGGTCGGCACGGTCACGGTCCGCATGATGGAGCTCCTGAACGGCCGCGAGATCGCGCTCTCGGATCGCGCCGTCGTCGAGCTGAGGGTGGTCGCCGAGGGCTCGCCTCAGGCGGACGGCTCGCTGGAGGGCTTCGCGACCTTCCCGCCGCCGGCGCCCCCGCTGGCCGCGCCGGTCGGCCCGGCGCCGCGTCGGTAGCGCCAGTCTCCCCTCGCCCCGCGAGATTCTTCCGCAGCCTGCCGCCGCTACGTCGGCAACGCGTCGAAGAACTCCGACAGCGCCCGGTTGAACGCCTCCGGGTTCTCGATGCACGGCAGGTGACCTGCGCCCGGGATCTTCACGAGCTTCGAGCCCTTCGCGGCCTTCGCCATCTTCTCGGCCTCGGCGGGCGGGATGAGGGTGTCCTCCGTGCCGGTCATGATCAGCACCGGGCACGTGATCGCCGCGAGCGTCGGGGTCGAGTCCTGCCGCTTCGCCATCGCGCGCTGCGCCGCGGCGACCCCGGCCGGCGTGCCGTCGGTCACGAGCGAGCGGACCTCCTTCACGACCGCCGGGTCCGGCGTCGGCTTGAGGAGCTTCGGCACCATCTCGTCCGCGACCCAGCCCGTCCCGCGCTCGATGGCGGTCTTCGCGAACTTCTCGCGGTTCGCCTTGCCCTCGTCGGTGTCGGCGGCCGCCTTCGTGTCGCAGAGCGCGAGCCCGCGGAAGAGCCCCGGCAGCTGCCGGTAGAGCTCGAACGCGACGTACCCGCCCATCGACAGCCCGGCGACGCCCGCCCGCTCGATCCTCAGGTGCTGGAGCAGCGCGCGGATGTCCTGCGCGACGAGGTCCAGGGTCCACGCCTCCGGCGGCATCCCGCTCTTCCCGAGCCCGCGGTAGTCGGGCGCGACCACCCGGTGGCGCTTCTCGAGCGCCGCGATCTGGCGCGACCACATGCCCGAGTGCAGCGGGAACGCGTGCAGCAGGAGCACGACGTCCTTGGAGTTTCCGCTGTCCCGGTAGTGCAGCTCGGTCCCGTTCAGGCTCGCCTTGGACATGAAGACAGCATTAGCACTTCCCGCCCGGCGCCCAACCGGAGGAAGATCGCCCCGGAGGGGTGTCACGAACCGTTCGTCAACGGTCTCCTCCTCCTGCATCCCGAGGGAGGGTGGCTCATGACGCTCGTTCACGCGCTGTCGATCCTCTTCGTCGCGGCCGGACAGGTGCCCGCGCCGGCCGCCGAACCGGACGGGGCGAAGGCGCCGCCCCAGCCGCAGCAGAAGCTCCAGCTCCCGGAGCCGCGGCTCATCCCGGTGAAGCCGAACGTGCCGCCGCGCGCGCTCGTCCCGGACGGCGCGCCCGGCGCTCCGGCTCGATCGCACGAGCCGCTGCTTCGAGCGCGACCATCGGCGGCCGCTGGCGCGCGCAGTGCGACGCGACCGCGAAGACCTGCCTCGTCGCGCCCGACGCGGAGCTGACGCCGGACGGCGAGCAGGACGGTCCGCTCGAGCGCGCGTCCGCGTGCGTCATGCCCGGCTGGCGCGAGGACGACCTCGTCGCGCAGGGCTACCGCGTCGTCCCGGCGCTCGCGGAGGCACCCCCGGGGTGGCACCGCGACGAGCGGCAGCGGGTGCTCCAGGTGAACTTCGACCTCGCGCGCCGCGTCTGGCTCGGCGCCGGGTACGGCGCGGGGAGCTTCCCCTGGTCCGGGAGCGGGGAGGGGAACGCCGGCGTCCGCTGGGACGTGCCGTTCCGGTGGTCGAACGCGGCGGCGCTCGCGCGGGTGCGGGCGCTCGAGACCTTCGTCGGGTTCGACGGCGACTACACCGACTTCACCGCGTTCGGGATCGACGCGTCGCGCGCGTACCCGTCGCCGCTCATCCGCATCACGACCTTCATCGGGAAGCCGCGGCGGTTCGACCCGCCGCTCTACGTGGGCGGCTGGGTGGAGGCGCTCCACGTCGAGTCCCTGCGGACCGAGAGCAGGCGCTGGTACGACCGCGTCTCGATCGGCGCGGCGGCGCTGACGCTCGACCTGTGGCGCTCGCGCGACCTCGGCTCGTTCGTCCGGCTCCGCGGCGGCGCCGGGTACGAGCAGGTCTCGCAGCTCACCGGCGGCGCGTGGACCCCGCAGGCGGCGGCCGACCTCGAGCTCACCCTCGACCGCGACGGCCTCCACCACGCGCGCGCGACCTTCCTCTCGGAGTGGATCGAGCCCGCGGGCTCGAGCGAGTTCCAGCCGGAGGACGCGGCGGTGGCGCGGCTCCCGACCGACCGCCACCGCTACACCGCGAAGGCGGAGTACGAGGTGATCTTCACGGGCATCAACGACCAGCCCATCTCGCTCGTGCTCGACGGCCGCGCCCAGAGCCGCAACGACGTCCCGGACCTCCCGTCGAAGTGGCACTTCCAGGGGACCGCCTCGGTGCGGATGAGCCTCTGGGCGCCGCCGCGCCGCGACGCCCGGCAGCAGGAAAAGCTGTAGGGGCGCCGTGACCGCCGCCCTCCTCGCGCTCGCGCTCGCCGCGCAGGCGGGCGACCCGTGCCTCGCCACCGACGCGCGGGGGCGGGCGTTCGCCGTCTGCTTCGACCCGGGCAACCGGGTCGAGCTGTCGGTCGGGGGCGCGGCGGGCGGGCGCGAGCCGGCGCGGGGCGGGGCGACCGAGGTCGCGACCGCGCTCCGCTGGCGCCGCGACCTGCGCGCGCCGACGGGCACGCTCGAGTGGATGCTCGACCAGACCTTCGTGGACGCGCGCGCGCTGTTCGCCGGCGGCTCGTCCGAGCCGGTGGCCGCGCACGCCCTCGCCTGGCGCGGGACGTTCCTGCGCCACCGGCAGGAGCCGTTCGTGTTCATCCCCGGGCCGCGCCCGCGCCGGCTGCCGTTCCCGTTCGACATCGGGCTGCGGGTGGACGCCGGCGGCGCGGACTGGGAGGCGGCGCGGCCGCGCGACGTGAGGCTCGCGCCGCTGCGCTCCGCGCTCCTGCTCGACATCCCGGGGCGCGGCGTGCTCCGGCGCCTCTCCTTCGGCCCGGAGGTCGCCTGGGGCGTCCGGATCGTCGAGCACGGGACGACCGTCCACGAGATCGTCCCGTTCACGGCGGGTGTCGTGGACGCCCGCGCCGAGTCCGCGAACGGCCTCTCCGCCGCCTCGCTCACCCTGCGCGCGGGCTCGCTCGTGGCGGTGCCGGGGGGCGCGGAGGGGTTCGTCGAGGGCGTTCTCGACCTCGAGCGCGTGGTCGTCGCGGTGAACGACCGCCCGGTCGCTCTCTACGCGGCGCTCAGGGCGCGAGGCGGCGCCTCGGGTCGAGCCACCGAGGTCTCGGCCGGAGTCCGCCTGGTCCTCGGGCGCTGACCCCACCGGACCCGGGGCGTCCGCCCCCGGCCCGGGTTAGAAGGGGTGGATGAAGATCGGCTACTTCTCGCGCTTCGGCGTCACCGAGGGGATGATCTCGGAGACGCTCGGCGCCGCCCTCTCCCGCGGCGGCGACCACGCGGACGTCTACTTCCAGCACCGCGTCGCCTCCGACGTCGGCGTCGAGGACGGCGAGGTGAACCGCGCCCACGCGTCCGTCGAGCTCGGCGTCGGCGTCCGCGTCGTGAAGGGGGACCAGACCGGCTACGGCTACACCGAGGACCTGCGCCTCCCCGCGCTCCTCGAGTGCGCCCGCACCGCGGCGGCCATCGCCGACGGCCCGGCGCGCGAGGCGCCCGTCCGGCTCCACGTGACGACCGGGCTGCCGGACCGGTACCCGCTCGTCCGCCCCTGGGACGAGGTGCGGCCCGACGAGAAGCTGCCCCTCGTCGCCGCGCTGAACGAGCGCGCCTTCGCCGCCGATCCCCGGGTCAAGAAGGTGAACGTCTACCTGCGCGACGAGGCGGGGGCGATCCTCATGGCCGACTCGTCGGGGCGGCTCGTCGAGGACGAGCAGCCGATGACGGTCCTCTTCCTCTCGCTGCTCGCCGAGCAGAACGGCCGCCGCGAGCAGAACGGCTACAACGTCGCCGGCCGCGCCGGGTTCGAGTTCTACTCGCCCGAGCGGCTCGACCGCGTGGTCCGCGAGGCGGTGGCGCGCACGACGATCCTCTTCGAGGCGGGGCCGCCGCCCGCCGGCGAGATGCCGGTCGTCCTCGCCGCCGGCTCCTCCGGCATCCTGCTCCACGAGGCCATCGGCCACGGGATGGAGGCCGACTTCAACCGCAAGGGCGTGTCGATCTACGCGGACAAGATCGGGAAGGCCATCGCGAAGCCGTTCGTGAACATCGTGGACGACGCGGCGCCCACCGGCGCGCGCGGCGCGATCAACGTGGACGACGAGGGGAACGCGGCGGGCACGACCCGGCTCGTCGCCGACGGCGTCCTGACGACCTACATGCACGACGCGATCTCGGCGCGGCACTACGGCGTCGCCCCGACCGGCAACGGCCGGCGCGAGAGCTACCGGTACGCGCCGCTCCCGCGCATGCGCGCGACCTACATGCTCCCGGGCCCGCACCGCACCGAGGAGATCATCAAGTCGGTGAAGAAGGGCATCTACTGCGCCAACTTCTCGAACGGCCAGGTCAACATCGGCGCCGGCGACTTCACCTTCTACGTGAAGAACGGGTTCCTCATCGAGGACGGGAAGCTCACGAAGCCGGTGAAGGACGTGAACGTCATCGGCAACGGCCCCCAGGCGCTCGAGCGGGTGGACATGGTGTCGGACGACCTGTCGATCGACGAGGGCGGCTGGACCTGCGGGAAGGACGGCCAGAGCGTCCCGGTCTCGCAGGGGCTCCCGACGGTGCGCGTGTCCTCGATGACGGTCGGCGGGAGAGGCTCATGAACCTGGACCTGGACCTGAACCCGGACCGGAGCCCGCTCACCCCATGAAAGACCTCCTCGACTTGACCCGTACCGCCGCATCCCTCGCGCTCGCGAAGGGCGCGAGCGAGGCCGCCGCCGGAGGCTGGCAGGCGCGGCACGTCGAGGTCGCGTGGCGCGACGGCCGGATCGAGAAGATCTCCGAGGCGACCACGCGAGGGCTCGGCCTCGACCTGTACGTCGCGGGCCGCTACGCGTCGGTCTCGACGAGCGATCTCCGCCCGGAGGCGCTCGAGCGCTTCGTCGAGGACTCGGTCGCGCTCGCGCGGAAGCTCGCGCCCGATCCGCACCGCCGCCTCCCCGACCCGGCGCTCTACCGCGGGCAGGCCGAGGTGGACCTCGAGCTCGAGGATCCGTCCCACGCCGCGCTCGACTCGGCGACGCGCCGGCGGCTCGCGGAGGAGCTCGAGGCCGCGGCGCGCTCCGTGCCCGGCGCGGAGAGGATCCTCTCCGTCACCACGGGCGCGTCCGACACGCGCGCGGAGAGCGCGCTCGTCCACACGAACGGGTTCGAGGGCACGAAGCGCGGGACCGACTTCTGGATCTCCGCGGAGGTCTCGGTGAAGGACGCCGACGGCCGCCGCCCCGAGGAGTCCGCCGCGTCGGGCGGCCGCTACCGCGCCGAGGTCGAGTCCGCGGGGGTGGTCGGTCGGCGGGCCGCCGAGCGGGCGCTCTCCCGGCTCGGCACCACCAAGGGCGGCTCGGCGGTGCTGACCATGGCGGTGGACGCCCGCTCCGCCGGCCGGATCGTCGGGGCCCTGCTCGGTCCGCTCGCGGCCTCCTCGCTCCAGCAGAAGCGGTCGTTCCTGGAGGGGAAGGTGGGCGCCACGATCGGGAGCCCGCTCCTCGACCTGCAGGACGACCCGCTGGTCGTCCGGGGGCTCGGCTCGCGGCTGTACGACGGCGAGGGGATGGCCGCACGCCCGTTCGCGGTGTTCGAGGCGGGGGTGCTGCGGAGCTACTACGTGGACAGCTACTACGGCCGGAAGCTCGGGATGGCGCCCACGACGGCGCGCCCCTCGAACCTCGCCTGGAGGCTCGGGACGCGCCCGCAGGGGGAGCTCCTCCGCGACCTCGGAGAGGGGATCCTCGTCACCGGGCTTTCTCGGCGGAAACTCGAACGGGACCACCGGTGACTTCTCCCTGGGTGTGCGCGGATTCCGCATCCGGGGCGGGAAGATCGCCGAGCCGGTCGGGGAGATGAACGTCTCGGGGAACCAGGTCGAGCTCTGGAAGCGGCTCGCGGCGGTTGGCAACGACCCGTATCGCTACTCCTCGATGCGCACCCCCACGCTCGTCTTCGAGGGCGTCCAGTTCGCCGGGACGTAGCGCGATGCGAACGAGCGACCGCTCGCGTTCACGGGAAGTCCATCCGGGAATCCCCCGGGATGAAGACGCCGGCGAGGTTTGCCGACGCACCGCGCCGTGGGTATTCGTTGTTCATGACGCTTCGTGTCCTCATCGTTGACGACGAGTCCGATATCCGCGACGCCATCGCGGAGCTCCTGTCCGAGGAGGGCTACGAGGTGCAGGGGGCGCGGGACGGCGCGGAGGCGCTCACGAAGGCGCGCGCCTGCCACCCGAGCCTGGTGCTGCTCGACCTCATGATGCCGGGCATGAACGGCTGGGAGTTCCGCGCGAAGCAGCGCGGCGATCCGGAGCTCGCGGCCATCCCGGTGGTCGTGCTCTCCGCGCTCGGACGGGTGCCCGGCGTCGACGCGGCCGCCTACCTCCAGAAGCCGTTCGAGCTCGACGACCTGCTCAGCGCCGTCCGCCTGCACGCGCACGCGTGAGCGCGGGATCCGAGTACAGCGTCACCGTCAGGACCCCGGGCGGCCCCCCGCCCGGGCGAGCGCCGAGCGCCAGCGATCCGGCGCGTCCCAGCGCGACGGCGCGCGAGATCCAGGCGAGCGCCGCCTCATCGGCGCGCTGCGCACGGAGCGCCGCTCCGACCACCTCCTCGAGGAGATCCCACTCGGCGTGGAATTCCTCCCGCGTCCTGCGCGGGTCGCTCGCGAGGCGGACGACGCCGGCCGTCGCCGGCCAGACGAGCGCCGCGTCGCGCCCGTGCGCGAGCGCCTCGACCGCTGCCGCGAGGAACGACTCGACGATCCCGTCGAGCAGGCCGGGGAACGCGCCAGGTCGCGCCGAGGCGCGCCCCGCACGCCAGACGCGCGCGAGGTCCGCGGGCGAGGCGGCGACCGGGGCGCCGGCGCGGCGGGTCTCGAGCGTCACGCCGCCCCCCGGAGCCAGTCGATCGCGGCCTCCGCCTCGCGCTGCAAGGCGGGGAGGTCCTCGACGAACAGGTGCGTCGCGCCCGGCACGATCGCGAGCCGCCGCGGCGCGCGCGACCCGGCGATCGCCTCCTCGAGCTCGGCGGGCGGGCCGAGCGCGTCCGCGCCGGCCTGGACGATCGCGACGGGCTTCGCGAGGTCGCGGATCCGGCCGGTGCGCCGGAAGTCCTCGAGCCCCTGCGCGTGCAGCGCGACGCCGGCGAGGAGGAGCCCCGAGACGCGCGGGTCCTCGCCGCCCGCGAGGAGCGCCATCCACGCGCCGAACGAGAACCCGCAGGCGAGGAGCGGCCGGCCGGGGTAGGAGGTCGCGAGCCACTCGAGCGCCGCGCGCGTGTCCTCGGCCTCGCCGCGCCCGGCGTCGTACGCGCCCGCGGACCGGCCGGTGCCGCGGGTGTTGAACCGCAGCGCCGCGCCGCCGCGCGCGACCACCGCCTTCGCGAGCCGGTAGGTGGCGTGGTTGTGCATCGTCCCGCCGAAGCCCGGGTGCGGGTGGCAGACGACCGCGGCGAACGCGGCGTCCGCGGGTCCCTCCGAGAGCGCCTCGAGCCGTCCGGCGGGTCCTGGGAGGTCGACGTTCACCGCTCCCCCCGCCCGTCCCCGCCCTCAGGCCGCGAGCAGCGCCTGGAAGAGCTGCCGCCCGTCCTCGCGCCCGAGGATGGCCTCGGCCGCGCGCTCCGGGTGCGGCATGAGGCCGACGACGTTGCGCTTCGGCCCGCCGGCGATCCCGGCGATGTCGCGCGCGGCGCCGTTCGGCGCGCCCCCGACGTAGCGGAACACGACGCGCCCTTCGCCCTCGAGCGCGTCGAGCGTCTCCGGATCCGCGAAGTAGTTCCCCTCCGCGTGGGCGATCGGCATCGTGAGCGTCCGGCCCGCGAGGCCGCGGGTCACCGGCGTCTCCTGGCCGTCGATCTTCAGCGTCACGTCGCGGCAGATGAACTTGAGCGACGCGTTCCGCATGAGGACGCCGGGCAGGAGCCCCGCCTCGCAGAGGATCTGGAACCCGTTGCAGATGCCGAGGACCGGGCCGCCCGCCTTCGCGAACGCGACCACGTCCTCCATCACCGGGGAGAAGCGGGCGAGCGCGCCGCAGCGCAGGTAGTCGCCGTAGCTGAAGCCGCCCGGGACGACCACCGCGTCGAGGCCGGCCGGCAGCCGGTCCTTGTGCCAGACGTAGGAGGCGTCCGCGCCCGCGACGTGCTTCACCACGTGGTAGACGTCGTGGTCGCAGTTCGACCCGGGGAAGGTGACGATCCCGACGCGCCGAGGTGGAAGGGTCACAGCTCGATCCTGTAGTCCTCGATCACGGTGTTCGCGAGGAGCTTGCGGCACATCTCGTCCAGCCGCGAGCGCTCCTGCGCCTCCGGGACCTTGTCGTCGAGCGTCACCTCGATGAGCTTCCCGAGGCGGACGTCGGCGACCTCGCCGTACCCCATCGCGTGCAGCGCCCGGTTCACGGCCGACCCCTGGGGGTCGAGGACGCCGCGCTTCAACGTCACGAACACGCGAGCCTTCTTCGCCATGCGCGGCCTTATAGCAGATCCGCCCCCGCGGGGCTCCCCGGGGTTTGGTAGGGTGGCGCGATGGGCTGGGACGTCCGGGAGATCGCGGCGCTCGCCGCCACCGCGCTCGTGCTCCTGGCGCTCAGGGCGATCGCGGCGGCGTTCGAGTCGTCGCTCGTCGCGACCGGCTACCCGCGGGCGCAGGAGCTCGCCGGGCAGCCCGGAGCGGGGGCGCGCGCCCGGGCCCTCGTCGCGCTGTTCGAGACCCACGAGCAGACCGCCTTCACCGGCCGCGCGGTCGCGACGTTCTCGACCATCCTCGCCGGGTTCCTCGCCGGCTACGTCGGCGCGGTGCTCTCGCCGGGCGCGCGGTGGGCGGGCGGGCTCCTCGCCGCGCTCGCCGCCTCGCTCGTGTCGCTCCCGCTCGCCGCGGCCGCCCGCGGCGTCGGGGCCCATTACGGCGAGCCGGTCGCGCTCGCCCTCGCCGTCCCGTTCCGCGCGCTCCGCGCCTTCTTCGGTCCGCTCGGGAAGCTCGTCCTCGCCGTGAGCGGCGCGCGCGGCCGCTTCTCGCTCCCCCCGCCGCCGCTCGACGAGATGGAGCGCGCGCTCTCCGAGTACGCGAAGCGCCAGGGGCCGGGGGCGGACGCGACGAGCGAGCTCATCCACAACGTCTTCGAGTTCCGCGACAAGGTCGCCCGCGACGTGATGGTGCCGCGCACCGACGTCGTGGCGGTGGACGTCGAGACCCCGGTGCCCGAGATCATCCGCCTCCTCGCGGAGGAGGGGCACTCGCGCATGCCGGTCTACCGCGACAACCTCGACCGCATCGAGGGCGTGCTGCACGCGCGCGACCTCGTGCCGCTGCTCGCGCACCCCGAGCTCATCGTGATGCGGGACGTCCTCCGCCCCGCCCACTTCGTCCCCTGGTCGAAGCCGATCGAGCAGCTCCTGCGCGAGATGCAGCGCAAGCACCTCCACATGGCGTTCGTCGTGGACGAGCACGGCGGGATCATGGGCCTGTGCACGATCGAGGACGTCCTCGAGGAGATCGTCGGGGACATCCAGGACGAGTTCGACGAGCCCGGCAAGACGGTCGAGGTCCACTCCGACGGCACGTTCACCGCGCTCGGCGAGGCGCAGGTCGCCGAGTTCAACGTCGCCGCCGCCGCGGATCTCCCGGAGGACCAGGGCTACGAGACGATGGCCGGGTTCCTGAACGCGGTCGCGGGCGCGATCCCCTCGAAGGGCGATCGGTACTTCTGGAAGGGCTGGGTCTTCACGGTCGCCGAGGCCGACCCCCGCCGGGTCACGAAGGTCCGCGCCGCCCGGGTGAAGCGCCCGTAGGGACCCGGACGCGGCTCGACCCGGGACCCCCCCGGCGCCATACGTTCCCCCATGCAGGAACGGAACGGCGTCCAGCTCGGCCAGCGCGTGCGCGACCTCGACGGGACCTCCCTCGGACGGGTGACCCGGCTCTACGAGTCGGGGTTCGCGGTGCAGCGCGGGCCGGCCATCCTGTTCCGGCGCGACCTCGTCGTCGGCTACGACGAGGTCCGCGGGGTCCGCGACGGCGACCTCGTGATCGCCCGCTCTCCGCGCGATCTGTTCGAGCTCGCCGCGGGGAGGGTGCCGCCGTCGTGGCGGATCCCGGCGCCGCCCGACTTCCCGACCGCCGCGACCCCCGCCGAGGCGCGGTACGTGCGGGAGGACCTCGCCCGCGGCTTCATCGGCGGCGAGGGCGCTGGACCTGGCCCTGGACCTGGACCTGGACGACCCGGCCCCGGGCTCGAGACGCCGGTGAGCGACGCCGAGGTCCGCGCCCACGTCGCGACCCGCGGGCAGGGGACGCCCGCGCACGGTAGCGACCGTCCGTGAACGCCGGATCACCGGCTCTCGCGCGCTGTCAAATATTTGCCTCGCGGATCCCGGTGTCGTAGTCTCCGATATCGCCGCAAGATCCCATGATCAGTCGGGATCTCCACGGGCGGCGGGCGGGCGGGCGGGAATGGACGGCGGGTCGGGCAGCTCGAAGAACAACCACGAGCCGGAGGGCCTCCTCCGGAGCGCGCTCGAGAAGATCGTCTTCTTCGAGTGCAGGGTGTCCCAGCTCGAGTCCGAGCTCGCCGCGGCCAGGGCCGCGGCGGACCGCGCGCGCGGAGACGCGAGCGGCGTGCGCCGGCGGGAAGTGGAGCTCGAGCAGGCGCTCACGGCCGAGAAGGCGCAGCGCTCCGAGGTCGAGCGGCGCGCCTCCGAGCTCGACGACCGGGTCCGGCTGCTCGAGACCGAGCGCGAGCGGCTCCTCGGCGGGCTGGTCGATCGGGCGCGGCTCGACGGCGCCCCCGGGTCGTCCGGCGAGCCCGCGGCGGAGGACGGCCAGGCGGATCTCGCCGGGTTCATCGCCGAGCTGCGCGCCGAGATCGAGTCGCTCCGGGTCTTCAGGGACGCCGCCGTCGCGGCAGGGTTCGGGGGTGCGGAGGGGCCCGCGCGCGAGCGGAAGCCCGTCGCGCCCGCCGCGAGCGTCGCCGAGCTCGGCGGCCGGTTCGACGCGCAGGGGCGCATGGGGATCAGCGCGGGAGACCGGGCGCGGCTCGGGGATCTCCTCGGGACGCGGGCGGATCGCGCGCTCTACGAGCGCTCGATGACCGACCTCTCGTCCCCCGACGCGGGCCGCCGGCTCCGCGCGGTCCGCGCCCTCGAGGCGCTCGGGTCGCGCGCCGCCGCGCCGCTGCTCGCCTCCGCGCTCTCGCGCGAGGCCGAGGCGGAGGTGAAGGCCGCGCTCCTCGGCGCGCTCGCCCGGTTCAAGGAGCCGTTCGCGGCGGACCTCGCGGATCGCGAGCTCGCCGATCGCCGCCCCGCCGTGCGCGTCGCCGCGCTCGAGGCGCTCGCGACCGTGGGGGACCGGCGCGCGCTCGACCGGCTCGCCGCCGCGATCAGCGACGACAGCTCCATGGTCCGCCGCCGCGCGGCGCTCCTCCTCGGGTTCACCGCGGGGGACCGCGCCGTGGACGTGCTCGCCGTCGCCCTGTGCGACACGGATCGGGGGGTCGCCCGCGCCGCCGCCGCCGCGCTCTCCGGTCGCCCGAGCGCGCGCGCCCAGGCCGCCCTCGCCCGCGGGCTCGAGCACCCGGACGTCTCGGTGCGACGCGCCGCCGCCTCCGCGCTCGGCCGGCTCTCCGGCGAGACGGTGGACGCGGACGGGACCGTCTCCACCCGCCGGGCCTCGTCGCGCCGGATCTCCGAGCGGCTCGCCGCGATGGACGGGGAGGAGCTGCGCGCCGCGGTCCTCCGGAGCGCCGACAACGCGCACGCGACCGCGGGGAGGGTGATCGCCGCGACGGCCGCGGCCGCGGCGGGGCGGGCGGCCTCGACCGTCCTTCGACCTCGACCTCCGACGTCGGCGACCCCGACCTCGACCTCGACCCCGACCTCGACGCGCGACCTCGACCCCGGGCCAGGCCTCGACCGCGAGCACCAGCCGGCCGGTCGCGGCCGTCCGCACCGCCGTCGCCGTCCTCGAGGCTCCCGCGCCGTCCGCGGGTCCGTCCGAGCTCGAGTCCCGTATCGTCGCCGAGCTCCGCGCCTCGCTGCGCGGGTGCACCGAGGCGACGCTGGCCTCTCTCCTCCGCGCCCCGCCTGCGGACGTCGAGTCGAGCCTCGCCGCCCTCGCCGCGCGCGGCACCGTCGCCAGGCGCGGCACCCGCTGGTTCGTGAGCTAGGGGATACGCGATGGACAACGTCCGCTACACCGCGAAGCGCCTCGCAGAGATCGTCGGCGCGACCCCGAGGCAGGTGGAGACCGCGCTCGGGCGCAAGGACAAGGACGGCTTCGCGCCGGAGGACCTCCCCGTCCTGCGCGAGAAGCTGCGCCGCGCGCCCGCGCCGTTCCCCGCGCGCGTCCAGCTCTTCCTCAACTTCAAGGGCGGCACCGGGAAGACGAGCCTGTCGTCGTCGTACGCGTTCCGCCTCGCCGAGCGCGGCTACCGCGTCCTCATGATCGACCTCGACAGCCAGGGGCACGCGACGAAGTGCCTCGGCAAGGAGGGCGGGGCCCTCGACAAGACCCTGGTCGACGTCCTCATCCGCAAGGTCCCGCTCGAGGAGGTCACGATCAAGACGGGCATGCCGAACCTGTCGCTCGTCCCGGCGAACCTCGCGATGAGCACGATCGACCTCGCGCTCATGCCGCTCGCCGGCCGCGAGTTCCGGCTCCGCAACGCCCTCCAGGGCTTCGCGTCGCGCTACGACTTCGTCGTGCTCGACGCGCCGCCGTCGTTCGGGCTCCTCAACCTGAACGCGCTCATGGCGGCGAGCGACCTCGTCATCCCGGTGCTCGCGGACTTCCTGTCCTACGACGGGCTCAGGCTCCTGTTCGAGACGGTCCAGGGCCTCGAGGAGGACCTCTCGCACCAGCTCGAGAACATCTTCATCGTCGTGAACGCGTTCAACCAGACGTACAAGATCGCGCGCGAGGCGCTCGACGCGCTCCGCACGCACTACGCCGACTACCTCCTCGACACGGTCGTCCGCCAGTGCACGAAGTTCGCGCAGGCGTCGAGCGAGGGCTGCCCCATCTTCGGGTACGACGCGGACTCCAAGGGCGCGAAGGACATCGACGCCGTCCAGGTCGAGATCCTGGATCGCGTCCGGCGGTCGGTGGGCGCCGCCGCCGGCGCCGCGGGAGCGTGACATGCGCAAGGCCTTCGACGCGAACGTTCCGAAGCTGAAGCCGCGCCTCAAGAACGGGGCGGTGGCGGCGGCCGTGTCCGAGCAGCAGGACGCGACGGTCGTCGCGGAGCTCCCGCTGGACACGAGCGCGGCTCCGGTCCCCGCGGTCGCCGCGACCCCGACCGCGACCGCGACCCCGACCGCGACCGCGACCCCGACCGCGACCGCGACCCCGACCGCGACCGCGACCCCGACCGCGACCCCGACCGCGACCCCGACCGCGACCGCGACCGCGACCGCGACCGCGACCGTCGTCCGGTCGTACGGCCGAGCGTCGACTTCGCCGTCCCGCGGGAAGGCCACGCTCAGGACGAACGGGCGGAATCGAGGCGGGGGAGAGGGCTGGGGAGAGGGGGCCACCGGGCCCCGCCGCCAACGACGACGTCCTCTCCCGCAAGGAACGCCTCGACAAGATCAAGCGCAAGGTCCTCGAGGCCTCGCGCCCGCAGCCCCGCATCCACCCGATCCCCGCCGATCCCGCCCGCGCGGCGGAGAGCGTCCTCGGGCTCGTCCGCGATCTCGAGTCCGAGCTCGTCCACGCCCGCGAGCGCGAGGAGGCGATGCGCGCCGACCTCGACGACGCCCGGCGCGAGCTCGGGCGGTCGGCCGGCGAGGGCCGCACCGCCGTCGAGCGGCTCGCGGCGACCGAGAAGGAGCTCGACGAGAAGCGGGCCGTCCTCGGCGAGCTGCTCGGGGAGATGCAGTCCCTCGAGCAGGAGCGCGACGAGTCCGTCCGGCGCGCCCAGGCGCTCGCGGCGCTCGACGAGGAGCGCGCGAAGCTCCTCGAGGACCTCGGTCGGCGCGCCGACGAGGAGGCCCGCCTCCGCGCCGAGCGTGAGGCCGAGGTGGAGCGCCTCTCCGAGGAGCTCCGGCTCGCGGGCACCGAGGGCGCCCGGCTCCGCGCCGCGGTCGGCGAGCTCGCGCGCGAGCGCGACCTGCTCGGGGCGGACCTCGACCGGGCGCGGCAGGAGCGCGACGAGCTGGCCGAGGCGAAGAAGGCCCTCGAGGCGGTCCACTCCGCGCTCGCGCAGGCCCGGGCCCGCCTGGGGTAGCGCGGCACGGCGGAGCGGCGCAGGCCGCTCCCGTTCGCTACAGTCGCCCGATGCTCCCCGATCCCCCTCGCGAGGTGGCGCCCGGCGTCACCCTCGTGGACACGGGCTACATCCGCCCGCGCCTCGCCGCCGCCTGGACCATCCGCGGCAAGACCTCCGCCGCCGTCGTCGAGACCGGCCACGGCGGCGCCGTCCCGCGGATCCTCGCCGCGCTCGCCGCGCAGGGGATCGGCCGGGACGACGTGAGCCACGTCATCGTCACGCACGTGCACCTCGACCACGCCGGCGGCGCGGGCGCCCTCCTGCGCGAGCTGCCGCGCGCGAGGCTCGTCGTGCACCCGCGCGGCGCGCGCCACCTCGTGGACCCGTCGAAGCTCGCGGCCGCGACCGCCGCGGTCTACGGCGAGGCCGCGTTCCGCGCGCTCTACGGCGAGCTCGTGCCGGTGCCGGTGGCGCGCGTCGACGAGTCCACGGACGGCATGGTCGTGGACCTCGGCGATCGCCCGCTCCGCATCCTCGACGCGCCCGGGCACGCGAAGCACCACTTCGTCGTGCTCGACGAGGCGAGCCGCGGGTTCGTCACCGGCGACGCGTTCGGGCTGTCGTACCGGGAGACGGACGGTGCGGCCGGGCCGTTCCTGTTCCCCACCACGACGCCCACGCAGCTCGACCCGCCCGCGTACCACCGCACCCTCGACCGGATGCTCGCGGAGCGCCCGCTGCGCATGTACCTCACGCACTTCGGCGCGATCGAGGGCGACGTCCCCGCGTTCGCGGCGGCGCTTCGCCGCGGGCTCGACGAGCACGTCCGTCGCGCGCGGGCCGCGCCCGCCGGCCCCGGCCGGCACGCCGCGATCCGGAGCGCGCTCGCGGCGCAGCTCCTCGAGGACCTCGCGCGCCACGGGGCGCCGACGACCCGCGACAAGGCGCTCCAGATCTTCGCGGGCGATCTCGACCTGAACACGCAGGGGCTCGAGGTCTTCCTCGACGCCGAGGCCGCGCCCGCGCGGAGCTAGAAGGCTGGTGCCGGGGGCGAGGGGGAAGTGGCTTGCGCGCACACGGTGCGTCACGCCGCGCAAGCTCCGCATCAGGTTCGCGACCACATGCCGCATGCGCGCCGCTCACGCCCGGTCGCGCGCGCGGTCTACAATTGACCCGATTTCAGCGGTCAATCGACGACCGCGGCCGGTGTGAGACCCGGCGCAGGGGGAGGGGGAGCGCCGGGTCTCGTCAGTTCGTGCGGAGGGGGACACAGCGGGACGGGAGACCGTCCCGCTATTTCTTTGCCCGGCTACTTGGCCGCGGCGCGGTCGATCGACGTCACGCGCCGCTCCCGCAGCCGGTCGAGCGCGTCGAACGCCGCGTACTTGTACGCCTCGCCGAGCGTCGGGTAGTTGAACACCGCCTCCGAGAAGTAGTTGAGGTCCCCGCCGTGCGCCATGACCGCCTGGCCGAGGTGCACGAGCTCGGAGGCGTGCGGGCCGATGCAGTGGACCCCGAGCAGCTTCCCGCTGTCCGCGTCGGCGAGGAGCTTCAGGAACCCGACCGCCTCGCCGATGAGGTTCGCGCGCGCGTTGCCGGTGAGCGTCGTCTTCCCCGCGACGAACCGGGCGCCCTTCGCGCGGAGCGACTCCTCGCTCTCGCCGATCGAGGACACCTCCGGGATCGTGTAGATGCCGACCGGCAGGTCGCCGCTCAGCTCGCGGCGCGCGACGCCGCACGCGTGGGACATCGCCACGCGGCCCTGCTCCATCGACACGGACGCGAGCATCGGGAACCCGACGAGGTCCCCCGCCGCGTACACGTGCGGCACGGCGGTCTGGAAGTGCCGGTTCACCTCGAGGAGCCCCTTGTCCGTCGCCTGGAGCCCGGCGGCGGGGAGGTTCAGGAGCTCGACGTTGCCGATCCGGCCGGCGGCGACGAGGACCTTCTCGGCCACGAGCCGCGACCCGTCGGAGAGCGTCACGAGGACGTCCCGATCGCCGAGCTCGAGCTTCTGCGCGCGGATCTTCTGGTGCAGCTCGATCCCCGCCATCGCGAAGAGGTCCTGCATCGAGAGCGACAGCTCCGCGTCGAGCCACGGCAGCAGCCGCTCCTTCGAGTCGATGAGCGCGACGTGCACGCCGAGCGCCGCGAAGAGCGAGGCGTACTCGCAGCCGGCGACGCCGCCGCCGAGGATCGCGAGCGAGCGCGGCACGCGGTCGAGGAGGAGGATCGAGTCCGAGTCGTAGACCCGGACGTTGTCGATGCCGTACTGCGGAGGGTGGAACGGGCGGGTCCCGGTGGCGAGCAGGACGGTGTCTGCCTGCAGCTCCTGGAAGAGGCCGCCGCCGCCGGGGATCTTGATCTTGATGGTGTGCGGGTCGGCGAAGCTCGCGGTCCCGCGGAACTGCTCGACCCCGGCGCGGTTGAGCGCGTTGCGGATGCGCGAGTGCTCGCGCGAGGTGACGAGTCCGCGGCGGCCCATCAGCTCGGGGATGGTGACCGTGCCGGAGACGCGCACCTCGATGCCGTGGGCGTCGCGGCTGCGCGCCTGCTGGATCGCGAGGGCGGTCTCGCGGAGGGCCTTCGACGGGATCGTGCCGGTGTTCGCCGACGCTCCGCCCGGGTAGGCCTCCTTCTCCACGAGCGCGACCTTCTTGCCCGCGAAGGCCGCCGTGATCGCGCCGTTCTCGCCCGCCGGACCGGACCCGATGACCACCACGTCGTAATGGAGCATACGGGTCCTCGGTATAATGCATGGGTCCCCTCAGTTCGATTATTCTTCGCAGTTCCCGTGCAGAACGCCCCGAAGAACCCCGTCCTCGGGCAGGTTCAGAAGAACCTCATGGTGGAGCTCGACGAGCGCCGCCGCGCCCTCGTCGCGGGCGGGAAGCGCCTGTTCGACTTCGGGCTCGGTGATCCGAAGGAGCCGACCCCGGAGTTCATCAAGGCGGCGCTCAGGACGGGCGTCCCGGCCGTGTCGCAGTACCCGAGCGCGTTCGGGTCCCTCGCGCTGCGCAAGGCCGCCGCCGGCTACCTCCGCCGCCGCTTCGAGGTGACGGTCGATCCCGACACGCAGGTGCTCGCCTGCGCCGGCGCCAAGGAGGCGATCTTCCACCTGCCGCTCGCGTTCGCCGGCGATCCCCGCCGCCGGAAGGTGGTGATCCCCGATCCCGGCTACCCCACCTACGAGGTGGGCGCCCGCTTCGCGGGGCTCGAGCCCGTGCTCTTCCCGCTCACCGCGAAGCGCCGCTTCCTGCTCGACCCGGAGGACGTGGGCGAGGAGGTGCTGCGCGAGACCCTGATCTTCTGGGTGAGCTACCCGCACAACCCGACCGGCGCGGTCGCGCCGAGGGACTACCTCCGCCGGGTCGGGGACGCCGCGCGCCGCCACGGGTTCATCGTCGCGTCGGACGAGTGCTACGCGGACATCTACTTCGGCGCGCGGCCGGCCTCGATGCTGGAGATCCAGGTCGAGAACGTCGTCGCGATCCACTCCTGCTCGAAGCGGAGCGGCATGACCGGCTACCGCAGCGGCTTCCTCGCCGGCGACGCGGACCTCGTCGCGACCCTGCGCCGGCTGCGGAGCCACCCGGGCGTCGGCTCGCCCGAGTTCGTCGGTCCGGCCGCGGTGGCCGCGTGGAACGAGGACGCGCACGCAGCGGAGCGGCGCGAGATCTTCCGGAAGAAGCGCGACCGGTTCCTGCGCTTCTTCGCGGAGCACGGGCTCGAGGCGGACGCCTCCGAGGCGACGCTTTATCTATGGGTGAAGGTCCCCGCGGGCGAGACGTCCGGGAGCTACGCCCGGCGGCTGCTCGAGGAGGGCATCGTCGTCGCGCCGGGCACCGCCTTCGGCGCCGGCGAGGGGTACGTGCGCGTCGCGCTCGTGCCGACGCTCGACGAGTGCGAGGACGCGGTGCAGGCGTGGGCCAGGGTGAGGTGAGGACATGGGCGACTTCCGGGAAGTGCGGCGGCGGATCGAGGCGGCTTTCGCGGACCGCGCGAAGCTCGCCGACCCGCTCTTCAAGGCGGCGGTGGTGCAGACGCTGCACGGGCTCGACCGCGGCGAGCTGCGGGTGGCGCAGAAGGACGGGGCCGAGTGGAAGGTGAACGCCTGGCTGATGCAGGCGGTGAACCTGTTCTTCGCGGTGTCCGGGATGGAGATCGAGGAGTTCGGCCCCTTCCAGACGCGCGACAAGATCCCGCTCAAGAAGGACCTCGAGAAGGCCGGCGTGCGGGTGGTCCCGGGCGGCGTCGCGCGGTTCGGCTCGCACCTCGAGCCCGGCGTGGTGCTCATGCCGGGGTTCGTGAACATCGGCGCGCGCGTCGGCGCGGGCTCGATGGTGGACACCTGGGCGACGGTCGGGTCGTGCGCGCAGGTCGGCGCGAACGTCCACCTCGCCGGCGGCGTCGGCATCGGCGGCGTGCTCGAGCCGCCCGGCGCCCGCCCGAACATCATCGAGGACGGCGCGTTCATCGGGAGCCGCTGCATCCTCGTCGAGGGCGTGCTCGTGGAGGAGGAGGCGGTGCTCGGCGCGAACGTCGTCATCACCGCCTCGACCCCGATCATCGACGTGACCGGAGCGCAGGAGGTCGTCTACAAGGGCCGCGTCCCCGCCCGCTCCGTCGTGATCCCCGGCACCCGCCCGAAGCAGTACCCGGCGGGCACCTACCAGATCCCCTGCGCGCTCATCGTCGGGCGCCGCAGCCCGTCCACCGACAAGAAGGTCTCGCTGAACCAGGCCCTGCGCGACTTCGAGGTGCAGGGGTGACGGTCGCGGAGGCGCTGGCGCACCGCACCGAGGCGCTCTGCGCCCGGCTCTCCCCCATCGGCCACGAGCGCGAGCTCGCGGACGACGTGGAGGCGTGGGCGCGCCCTCGCTTCGCGCGCGTGGAGCGCGTCCTCAACTCCGTGATCGTTCACGTCGACCCGGCCTCCCCTCGCCCCCGGCAGCGCCGGGGGAGAGGGTCAGGGAGAGGGGGAAGCCGACCTCGCCCGCTCGTCGCGCTCTGCGGGCACCTCGACACGGTCCCGGTGCACGACGAGGACCGCCACCCGCCGCGGCGAGAGGGCGGACGGCTCGTCGCGCCGGGCGCCTCGGACATGAAGGGCGGCGTCGCGCTCATGATGGAGCTCGCGGAGCGGCTCCCGCGCGCGGCGCGCTTCTGCGACCTCGTCCTCGTGCTGTACGCCCGCGAGGAGGGGCCGTACCTCGAGAACGAGCTCGGGGAGGTGCTCCGCGATCCGGCCCGCCTCGGGCGCCCCGACCTCGCGCTCTGCCTCGAGCCGACCGACAACGTGCTGCAGCTCGGCTGCGTCGGCTCCATCCACGGGACGTTCACGTTCACCGGGCGCGCCGCGCACTCCGCCCGCCCCTGGGACGGCGAGAACGCCGTCCACCGCGCGGGCGCGCTCCTCGTCGAGCTCGCCGGGCGTCCGCCGCGGGAGGCGCGCTCGGGCGGGCAGGTGTTCCGGGAGGTCATGTCGGCGACCCGCATCGAGGGCGGGCGCGCGCGGAACGTCGTCCCCGACCGCTGCGCGGTGAACGTGAACTTCCGGTTCGCGCCGGACAAGGCGCTCGAGGCCGCCGCGGACGAGCTCCGCGCGCTCGGCGAGCGGCACCGGGCGGAGGTCCACCTCGTCGATCTCTCCCCGGCGTGCCCCGCCTACGGCGATCACCCGCTCGTCCACCGGCTCGTCGAGCGCACCGGGGTCGCGGTCGAGCCGAAGCAGGCCTGGACCGACGTCGCCCGGCTCGCGGCGCACGGGATCCCCGCCGCGAACCTCGGCCCCGGCGCGACCTCGCAGGCCCACCAGCGCGGGGAGTGGATCGAGCTCGAGGCGCTCGCGCGCGGGTACGCGCTGTACGAGCAGTTCCTCACCGCGTAGCGCGGCCAGCGGCCGCCCGAGGCTCCCTTGGTCCTGCCCCTCCTCCTCGCCGCGACGCTGTCCGCCGCGCCGCTCGCGCAGCAGGAGGACTGGGAGGAGCGCAGCGCCGACGACGAGGACCGCCGGCCGCGGGTCCTCCTCTCGGTGTGGGGCGGCGAGGCGCTCGGGAACGGCGGGTCCGGCCGCAGCTCGGCGTACTACTCGGCCGAGGCGGACTGGGCGTTCGACCGGCTCGACCTCGGCCTCGCCGGCGCGCGGTACCGCTCGCTCGCCGACGCGAAGCGGGAGTGGACCTCCGTCGCGCTCCTCCGGCTCACGCAGCGCTTCATGACCCGCCGCGGCTTCGAGGCCGCGGTCACCTTCGGGCTCGGCGCCGGCCGGCCGGACGGCTGGGTCGCGTGGTACCAGGTGGCGCTCGGCGTGCGCGTGCCGCTCGGCCCCCTGTTCCTCGGCGGCGAGCTGGCGTTCGAGCAGTACGACCTCCTGCGGCTCGCCGCGGGGCTCGGGGTCGCGTTCTAGACGCGCTCCGGCGCCGTATCTACAACTGCGAAAGTTGCAGCTGTTCGCCCACGGCCCCATCGGGGACGCGCGTGGGCGTTGCCGCGGCCGCGCTCCGCGTTACATCGACGGGCGTCGATATGTCCTTCGAAGCTCGCGAGACCGCGGCCCTCCGCGTCGCCAGGGCGCTCGCCGACCCGACCCGGTTCCGGCTCCTGCGCGCCATCGCGGCGCGCGCCGAGGTGTCGTGCCAGGAGCTGACGGCGATGTTCCCGGTGTCCCAGGCGACCGTCTCCCACCACCTCAAGATCCTCGCGGACGCGGGGCTGGTCTCGTCCCGCGCCGAGGGCCCGTTCCACTACTACCGCGCGGTCCCGGGCGCGCTCGACGCCCACGCCCGCGATCTCGCGGCGCTGGCCGGGCCCGGCGGGCGGGGGGCGCACCGATGACGCGCGCCCCGGTCCTGTTCGTGTCCCACGGCGCGCCGACCCTCGCGCTCGAGAAGGACGGGCTCGCCGCGGCGCTCCCGGCGTTCGCCGCGTCCGTCGGGCGCCCGCGCGCGATCGTGATCGTCTCCGCGCACTGGACGGCGGGGCGCCAGATCGGCGTCACGGCCGCGCCGCGCAACCGGCTCCTCCGCGACTTCGGCGGGTTCCCGCGCGCGCTCTACGAGCTGGAGTGGCCCGCGCCGGGCGCCCCGGACGTCGCCGCCCGCGCCGTCGCGCTGCTCGGCTCGGCGGGGTTCCACGCGGTGCTCGACCCGGCGCGCGGGCTCGATCACGGGGTGTGGGTCCCGCTCCGGCACGCCTGGCCCGCGGCCGACGTGCCGGTCGTGCAGGTCGCCCTGCCCGACGCGGAGCCGCCGCTGCTCGCGCGGATGGGCGCGGCGCTCGCGCCGCTGCGGGACGAGGGGATCCTGCTCGTCGCGTCCGGCGGCGTCGTCCACAACCTCTCGAAGGTCCGGTTCGGCTTCGAGGGCGACCCGGATCCGTGGGCCGTCCGGTTCGACGCCTGGTGCGCCGAGCGGGTCGCCGCCCTCGATCTGCACGGGCTCGCCCGGTGGCGCACCGAGGCGCCCGACGCGGCGCTCGCGCAGCCCACGCCGGAGCACCTCGCTCCGATCTTCGTCGCGCTCGGCGCGCAGCGGCCGGACGACCGGGTCGAGACGATCTTCGAGGGCATCCAGTACGGAAACCTCTCCCTGCGGAGCTTCGTGCTTCGCGCCCAGGCAGTCGAAAGGAGCAGTCCTCATGAAGCGTCTCCTCGCGTTCGTCCTCGCGCTCGCGGTCCCCGTCGCCGCGCTCGCGGGCAGCTGGGCCATCGAGCCCAATCACACCCACTCCTCCTTCACGATCCGCCACCTCGTCATCTCGAACGTCCGCGGAGAGTTCGGGAAGACGGCGGGCACCGTGAACCTCGACGAGAAGGACGTCACGAAGTCGAGCGTGGAGGCGACGATCCAGAGCCAGCACGATCGACACCCGCGTCGCGGACCGCGACAACCACCTCAGGAGCCCGGACTTCTTCGACGTGGCGAAGTACCCGGCCATCACCTTCAAGTCGACGAAGGTCGAGAAGGCCGGGGAGGGGAAGCTCAAGGTGACGGGCGATCTCACGATCAAGAACGTCACGAAGCCGGTCGTGCTCGACGTCACCGGCCCGACCGCGGAGATCAAGGATCCGCAGGGCAACGTCCGCCGCGGCCTCTCCGCGACGACGAAGATCAACCGCCGCGACTTCGGGCTCACGTGGGGCAAGGTCGTCGAGGCCGGGCCGGTCGTCGGCGACGAGGTCACGATCGAGATCGAGGCCGAGCTCGTGAAGCAGGCTCCCAAGCAGGCGATGAACTAGGGGAATTCGAGCCCGGGGAATCGGACCCGCGGTACGTGGGTTCCAGGAAGAGAGTGAACTCCAGGGGACGATGGGTCGGGTGGGGCGCACCGTCGCCTCGCCCGACCCATTGAATTTCCGGCTCGACGCGGCCCGGGTCTCCCCGGCGGACGCGCGTCGCCACCGGCTCGCACGAGTTTCCGCCTGAACGGCCGTTCCCCGCCGCGGCACGACCGTTGCTCTCTCTGCGCCCATGTCCGAACCGACCTGCGCCGGCGCGGCGGCGGTGGTCCGTCCGCGGGAGCGGCTCCTCGCCGAGGGCGCGCGCTCCCTGTCCGACGCCGAGCTCGTCGCGCTCCTCCTCGGCACGGGGAGCGCGAAGCTGTCGGCGCGGGCCGCGGCGCTCGGGCTCCTCGAGGCGGTGCCGCTGCCCGAGCTGGCCTGGGCGCCGCCCGACGCGATCGCCGCGCACCCCGGGATCGGAACGGCTCGCGCCGCGGCGCTCGCGGCCGCGTTCGAGCTCGGCCGGCGCGGCGCCTGGGCGCCGCCCCGCCGCGGCGAGCGCTGCCTCGATCCGCGGCGCGTGTTCGAGCTCATGCGCCACGCCGCCCACGCCGAGCGCGAGGGGTTCCACGTCATCCTCCTCGACGTGCGCGGGCGGCTCATCCGCGCCGCGCAGGTCGCGGAGGGCTCGCTCTCGCAGTGCCCGGTGTCGCCCCGCGACGCGCTCCGGCCGGCGATCCGCGAGGGCGCGCACTCGATCGTGCTCTGCCACAACCACCCGAGCGGCGACCCGACCCCGAGCGCGGAGGACCTCGATCTGACCGAGCGGCTCCGCGGCGCGGCGGACCTCGTCGGCGTCCTCACGCGCGACCACGTGATCGTGGCGGCCGGCGGCTACTACAGCTTCGTCGAGTCGGGGCGGTGGCGGAGGTGAGGTCGCGCGCGGCGAGTTCTCCCTCGCCCCCGGCGTCAGCCGGCGGAGAGGGTGGGGGAGAGGGGGGGCGACGTGGCTTTCGCGCCGAGAACAACACCCCCCGTGGGGCCCCCGCGGCGGCGAGCAGCGGCCTTCCGCTCGGTCTAAATGGACAAGATGGAGCTCACGCACCTCGTCCACTGGCTGCACGAGCTGCGGCACCGGCACGTGCGGCGGGTGTTCCGCGCCCTCCTGGCGTACGGGATCGTCGCCTTCGCGCTCGTCGAGGTCGCGGAGCCCGTCACGCACGCGTTTCATCTCCCGGAGTGGACGCTCACCTTCGTCGTCCTCCTGCTGGCGCTCGGGTTTCCCGTCGTCGCCGTCACCGCGTGGCTCTTCGGCCCGACGCCGGCCGCGTCGGAGGCGACGCCGCCGAGGCGCTGGACGCCGCTCCCGGAGAGGCGGCGGCGACGCGTCGCCGCCTCCATCCGCGCGCCGCGCTCGTCCTCGTCGGAGTCGGGCTCCTGATGGCGGCTCCTGGCGTCGCGTACTACGCGTGGCACGGTCGAGGCCGGCGGAGCCTGCCGCCGGCGTGCCCTCCATCGCGGTGCTCCCGTTCGCAGATCTGAGCTCGTCGAAGGACCAGGAGTACTTCGCCGACGGGATCGCGGACGAGATCCTGAACGCGCTCGCGCACGTCGAGGGTCTGCGCGTCGCGGGGAGGACCTCCTCGTTCTACTTCAAGGGAAAGAGCGTGAAGCTCTCCGAGATCGGACGCGAGCTCAACGTCGCCGCCGTGCTGGAGGGGAGCGTCCGCATGGAGGGGAACCGCGTCCGCGTGACCGCCCAGGTCGTGGACGTCGCTCGCGGCGGCCATCTCTGGTCGGAGTCCTACGATCGCGAGCTGACGGGCATCTTCGCGGTGCAAGACGAGATCGCGCGCGCGGTCGTGGGGGCCCTCGCGGTGAAGCTCGTGCCGGGGCATGGCCCGGAGTCGAAGGGGCACAGGGCGACCAACCCGGACGCCTACAACGCGTACCTGCTCGGCCGGCACTTCTTCGACGTCGCAACCCCGGACGGGATGAGCCGGGCGGTCGCCGCGCTCGAGAAGGCGGTCGCGCTCGACCCGCAGTACGCGCCGGCGTGGGCGTGGCTCTCGGTGTCGATCCTCAACTCCGCCGTCTACTTCTCGCCGGGGGGGGCGGCGGGGGTCGACGAGGCGATCCGACGCGCCACGGCGGCCGCGGACAGGGCGGTCGCCCTCGGGCCGGATCTCGCGGAGTGCTGGTCGGCACGCGGGTGGATGAGGACGTCGATCTCGTGGGACTGGGCGGGCGCCCGGTCCGACCTCGAGCACGCGCTCGCGCTCAGCGGGCGCGACACGAACATCCTGATACGCCAGAGCCACCTGCTCGCCGTGCTCGGCCGGCTCCCCGAGGCGATCGCCGTCGCCCGCAAGGTCATCGAGATCGACCCCCTGTACGCGTGGGCCTGGCACTTCCTCGCGACGTACCAGAACGGCAGCGGGAAACCCGACCTGGCGCGCGAGGCGGCGAGCCGGGCGGTCGAGATCGCGCCGGAGCACGTCCTCGCGCTCCGGGCGCTCGGGATCTCGGAGCTGCTCATGGGCAAGCCCGCCGAAGCGCTCCGCATCTTCGAGCGCCACCCGACGGAGGTGATGCGCCTCACCGGCACCGCGCTCGCCCAGCACGACCTCGGCAACGCCGCGGAGGACCGGAGGGCGCTCGAGACGCTGCGCGCCCGGTTCGGCGATCGCGAGCCGTACGAGATCGCGCTCGTCTACGCGTGGCGCGGGGAACGGGACGCGGCGTTCGAGTGGCTCGAGCGCGCCTACGAGCTGCGCGGCGGGCGCGGCGTGTCGCGCCTGCACTTCCGCTCGCTCAAGTACGACCCGCTGCTCCGGAAGATCCGCGACGATCCGCGCTACGCAGCGCTGCTCAGGAAGATGGACCTGCCCTTGGAGTGAGACGCCTCCGAGGTTCGCGCGCGGCGGTCAGCTCTTCCGCGGCGACAACCCGGCGACGAGGCGCCGGGCCTCGACGGCCTCCGCGCCCTTCGCGCCGGCCTTGAGGCGAGCCGCCCGAGCTTCTTCGCGCCGGACGCGTCGCCGCTCGCGTGCGCTGCGCGCGCGGCGGCGAGCAGGGCGGCGGGGTCCCTCGGAGCGAGGCCGACCGCGCGGTCCGCCGCGAGCCGGGCCTCCTTCGGCTGCCCCTCCGCGAGCCACGCGGCGGACAGGATCCGGAGCGCCGCGGTGTCCTTCGGCGCGGCGAGGAGGACGAGGTCGAGATCGCCGCGTGCGGCGGACGGCTGGCCGGCGGCGAGGCGCGCCTCCCCGAGCGCGCGCCGCGTCGCGAGGTCCGACGGGTCGAGCTTCACGGCCCGCTCGAGCGGCGCGACCGCGTCCTTCGCGCGCCCGGACGCGAGGAGGAGGCGCCCGAGCGCCGCCGGGCCCTCCGCCGCGAGCGGCTCGCGCTCCGCGGCGGCGCGGTACGCGCGCTCCGCGTCGTGCGGTCCGGCCGAGGGCCTCGAGCGCCCGGCCGCGCGCGAGGTGCGCGAGCGGCGCCGGCGACTTCGCCTCGGCGAGCTTCTCGAGGAGCGGCAGCGCCCGCGCCGCGTGGCCGCTCGCGACGTCCACGAGGCCGTACCAGACGGCCGCGTCCGCCGGGAGCTTCCCGTCGCGGCCGGTCTTCTCGAGCTCCGCGCGCGCCTCGGCCCACTGCCCGAGCCGGTACCGCGCGATCGCGCGCTGGATGCGGACGGCGCGTCCGTCGGCGCCCTCCGTCGCCTCGAGCGCCGCGGCGAACCGGCCGCGCCCGATGCGCGCGCGGGCGAGGAGCACGCGCAGGTTCGCGTCGCCCGGCGCGCGCGCGACCGCCCGGGCCGCCGTCGCCTCGGCCTGCCCGAACGCGCGGGCCTGCAGGTGGAGCTCCGCCAGCGCCGCGGCGAGCCGGGAGTCGTCCTCGCCGCCGGCCACGCGCGCGAGGCGGGTCGCGGCCGGGCCGGGCTCGCCGAGCGCCGCGAGGACGCGCGCGCGGGCGATCTCGAACCGGAGCCGGACCTCGCTCGGCGGCGCGCTCCCGGCGTCCGCGTCGACGGCGTCGAGCTCCTTCCGGGAGACCTGGAGGTCGCGCCCGAGGGCGAGCCGCGCCTCGGCGGCCCCGATCGCGGACCGCGGGTGCGTCGGGTGCGCCGCGAGCGCGGCGCCGTGGTAGGCGAGGGCGCCTTCCGGGTCGCCGGCCGCGAGCGCGAGGTCGCCGAGGTCCGACAGGGCCCGCAGGAGCGGCGGGTTCGCGCGGGCGGCGAGCTCGAGCCGGCCGCGGCCCGCCTCGAGCTCGCCCCGGCCGACGAGGATCCGCCCCGCGAGCGCCTGCAGCAGCGCACCTCCGGACGGGCGGGTCTCGAGCAGCGCGCTCTCCGCCGCGGCGCGCGCGTCCTTCCCCGGCGCGAGCAGCCACGCGACGGCGGGCGCTGCGTCCCCGGCCGCGCCGGACTCGACGAGCGCCCGGGCCGCCGCCCCGGCCGCCTCGTCGCCGTGCTCGGTCGCGAGGATCGCGTCGATCTCGGCCGTGAGCGCCCCGATCTCCGGATCGGCGGAGCGGGTCCGCGCCTCCCCGAGGAGCCGCTGCGCCTCGCGCAGCGACGCGAGCGTGTCGCGCGCCAGGCCGGCCCGGGCCCGCGCGGCGGCGCCCGCCGCCTGGACGGCGGCGTTCCGGGCGGACACGAACGCGTACACGCCGGCCGCGGCGCCGATCGCGATCGCGAGCGTCCCGCCGATGACGAGCCGGCGGTGACGGTGGACGAAGGACGGCGGCGGCTCCGGGGCGGCGTTGAGCCTCTCGCGGAGCGTGCGCTCGTACTCGGCCGCGGCGCGCTCGACCTCGGCGGGATCGGCGGGCGCGGCTGCGGGTGGGGGCGGCAGGTCCACCGCCGGGATGTTGAGCCGCGACGCGAGCGACGGGGTGACGACCTCGCGCGCGCCGTCGTCCGGGAGCATGTAGAGGACGGACTTCCGCGCGGGCGGCCCGCTCGAGGCGGCCGGCGGCACCGGAGGCGGGACCGGCGGTGGCGCGGCGGACGCGGCCGGCGGGACCGCCGACGCCGCCGGGGGCGCCGCGACCGGATCGGACGGGGAGGGCGGCGCGTCCGCGGCCGGCGCTGCCGCGTCCGGCGTGGCGTCGCCTGCTGGGACGGCCGGGAGCGCGGGCGCGGGGAACGGCGTCGTGTCCTCGCGCGGCGTCGCCGACGCGGGACCGGACCCCTGGACCGCCGTGATGTCGCTCCCGCTCGTGGTCCGCGTCGCGGCGCGCCCGCCGCGGCGCGAGATTGGCCGGTACGGCTCGGTCTGCTCCTCGAAGTCGTCCTCGAGGGAGAGGCTCGACTGCGGCGGCGCCGGGACCGCCGGGAACTCGCCCGTCACCCGCTGCTTGGCCTGGTCGAGCCAGCCGCGCACCCGGGCATCCGCCGGCTGCAGCTCCACGGCCCGCGCGAGGACCGGGAGCGCCTCGCGGTTCAGCCCCTTCGCGAGGAGCGCCTCGCCGACGTGGTTGTAGGCGTACGGGCTCGCGGGCTCGAGGCCGATGGCGATGTCGAACTGATCGAGGGCTCCCTTGGTGTCGCCGCCCTCGAGGAGCGCGCGGCCCCACACGACGCGGCCGAGGATGGAGCCCGGGTGGAACTCGAGCCCGCGGCGGCACACCTCGACCGCGCGCGCGTGCTCGCCGCGCTCCACGAGCGCCTTCGCCAGCTCGACGAAGATGCGGGACCGCGGGTCGGCCGCGAGGATCTGCTCGTATTTGTCGACGATCGAGGAGGCCATGCGCCGGCGAGCCGAGCCTATCATGCAAGCTCGGCTCGCCCACCGAGGCACGGCAAGACACTGAGATGGGATATGTCGGCGGCTGTGGGCCGAGCCGGGGCCGCCTAGAACGGGATGTCGTCCGGCCCGCTGCCGCCGCCACCGCCGCTGGGGCCACCACCACCCCCGCCGCCGGCGTCACCTTCCTCGAACCCGCCCGGCGCCTCGTCCGGCCCGCCGTGACCGCCGCGCGCGCCGCCCGCTGCGCCGCCGGGACCGCCCGCGCCGCGCCCGCCGAGGAAGCGGACCGTGTCGGCGACGACCTTCACCTTCGACCGCTCCTGGCCGCTCTGCTTGTCCTGCCACTTGTCGGTCTTGAGCCGGCCCTCGATGTAGACCTGGCGGCCCTTCGCGAGGTACTCGCCGCACTGCTCCGCCTGCTTCCCCCAGACCTCGACGTCGTGCCACTCCGTCTCTTCCTTGCGCTGCCCGGACTGCTTGTCGGTCCAGGAGCGGGAGGTGGCGATCCGGAGGTTGGCGACGCCCTGGCCGCCCGAGGTGTAGCGGACCTCGGGGTCCTTCCCGAGGTTCCCGACGAGGATGACCTTGTTCACCATGGTGCTTCTCCCGTGGCCTGCGAGTCCGCAGGCGTCTTCGGTGTTCTAGCCCTCGCGGGCGGTGGCGCGCGGCGCGGATCGCCGCGCGACGGAGCGGACCCTAGCAACCTCGTCTGACAGCACGTGGGGCCCTCAGGCGCCGGAGGGCTGGGCCCCCGCGCGCGGGCGCCCGAGCCGCGGCAGCAGCATCCCCGTGCGAGCGCGGTAGGCGGCGAAGCCGGGGTGGCGCGACAGCGAGGCGTCGACCATCCGCATGTTCGGGACGAAGACGAGGCCCCAGACCCACGCGAGGATGGCCCACGCGAGCCAGTGCCGCGCGAGGAGCGCGTAGGCAGCGTAGAGCATCATCTCGCCGAGGTAGTTCGGGAACCGCACCCGGCTGAACAGGCCGTCCTCGATGAGCCCGGGCCGCACCCGGAGCGTGAAGTGCTTCTGGGCGTCGGCGGCCATCATGAGCGCAGCGCCGAAGGTGTGGAGCGCGATCGCGGCGGCGAGGAGCGCGGGCGCGGCCGGCGGCCTCGGACCGAGGACGTCGGAGATCGCGAGGAACGCGATGACCCAGTACAGCCCGAGGACGCCGGCCCAGGTCATGACCGCGCCGCCGATCGTGACGCGCCGCTCCCACCGCCGGTCCGGGAAGGCGAAGTGCTTCGTCAGCCAGAGGAGCCCGTAGGTGCCGTGGAGCGCGAGGTAGACCCACGCCGCGGTCGAGCCGTTGCGGTACGCGACCATGAGCGCGGCGACGAAGACCACGGTCGTGGCCTTCTGCGCGTTGATCACCCACGCCATCCGGAACGGCCGCGGTCCGCCGAGGAAGTCCTCGGAGAGGTACGTCGCGACCGCGGTGAGCCGCCGGACGAAGGGCGACGCCGGCGTGGGGACGGTCGGCTGAGGCACGGGGCACCTCCTCCCGGCGAGGAGCCGGGCCGGGTGCCACCATGCTAGCGCCGCGTGGCGGCCGGCGCGCGCGCCGTCACTCGCCGCAGAAGCAGCCGCTGACGAGGCCCGTGCAGAGCGCCCACTCCGTCGTGTAGCAGGTGCCGGTGCAGCACGGCGTCGAGTCGTTGCACGCCGCGGTATCGGGCGCGCAGGTCTGGACCGAGCCGCAGGTGCCGCTCGTGGTTCCGGGCGGGATGTTGCACACCGCGCCCGAGCAGCAGTCCGTGTCCGCGGTGCACGCCCCCCCGCCAGGCTGGCAGGCGGCGACGCACTTCCCGGTGCCGGTGTCGCACGTCCCGGAGCAGCACTGGCCGTTCGCCGTGCAGGTCGCGGCGTTCGGGACGCACGCGACGCACTTGAGCCCCGTGCCGAGGTCGCGGCAGAGCTGGCTGCAGCAGGCCGGGTCCGACGCGCAGGTGCCGCCCGAGGCGGTGCACGAGGTGGTGTCGAGCCCGCACTTGTAGCTCGACGAGCCCGAGTCGTACTGGCACGTGTTCGGCGCGCAGCAGCTCGGGTCGGTCTCACCGGTGCACGCGCCGTCCTTCGGCGTGCAGGTCACGACCGCGGTGCAGTGCAGCACGCCGTTGACGTCCGGCACGCACGGGGCGCCGCCGCAGCACTGGTCGCTGAACTGACAGACGTTCGCGGTCCCGGTGCCGGGCTTGATGCAGCAGGCCGGGTTGTTCGCGTCGTAGCCGGTCGGGCAATTCGTGCAGTCGTCGTTCGGGCAGCCGCCGAAGCAGCGGTAGACGCCGTTCGAGTCGGGCTTGCAGACCGCCTTCTTGCCGTCGCAACAGTTCTGGGATGCGTTCACCGCGCCGGAGCCGCCGCAGATGTTCCCCGGCGGGTTGCAGGCCGTCCCGTTCGTGCAGCGGAAGTCGTCCTTCGTCGAGGAGTCGTTCCGCGGTGGCGTGTCGTTCCGGCCGGTCGTGTCGCAGAAGACGCCGTACGGGTTGTTCGCCGGCGTGGAGCGCGTCCGGCGATCCGCCGCAGCACGCCTGCGTCTTGTCGCAGTAGTCGCCGGTCATCCGGCAGCCGGCTGCCGGCTGGCACACCGAGACGCCGGAGCCGAGATCGAGGCAGAGCCGCGTGCAGCAGTTCGAGCTGCTCGTGCACGGGTTCCCGTCCTGCGTGCAGGCGCCGGGCATCTGCTTGCATCGGCCGGGGGAGGAGAGGCTCGTGTCGCAGACGCCCGAGCAGCACTCCTCGTTCCGGAAGCAGACGTCGTAGTAGGCGTGGCAGGTGTACGAGGCGAGGCAGGTGCCCGGCGTGCCGTCGCCGCCGCCCGAGTTCGACACGCAGTTCTTCGAGCAGCAGTCGCCCGCGCCGACCGTGCACGCGTCGCCGAGCGTCTTGCAGCCGTTGCCGCCGGGGAGCGCGGCGCAGTGGTTCGCCGTGCACACGCCGGAGCAGCAGTCCGCGCCGGTCGCGCACCCCGCGTCGAGCTGCTTGCAGGCGGTGCCGCCGCAGACGCCGGACGTGCAGGAGAGCGTGCAGCACTCGCCGGACGACGCGCACGAGCTGCCCGCGGCCTTGCAGAAGGTGCCGGCGGCGCAGGTCTTGCTCCCGATCGGGCCGGTGCACATCGCGGAGCAGCAGTCGGCGCCGTTCACGCAGCTCGCGCCCGCGGACAGGCAGACCGTGGTCGGGGAGGCGCACACGCCGGAGCCGCTCGAGGTGTCACAGAACCCGGAGCAGCAGTCCGCCGCTGCCGTGCAGGAGGTCGAGAGATCGTTGCAGGTGTTCGCGGGGTCGGTGCAGACGCCGTTCGCGCACGCGTTCGTGCAGCAGTCCGCGCTCGTGAGGCAGCTCCCGCCGGCGGCGTTGCAGGTCGCGGTCCCGACGCAGGTGTTCCCGGCGCAGCCCAGGCCCGTCGCCCGCGCAGCAGTCCGTCGGGAGCGAGCAGGCCTGGTCCGCGGTGCGAGCAGGCCGGCGTCTGACACGTCCTCGCCCCGCCCGACGCCGGGCAGACGAGCCCGATGCAGCAATCGCCGTCGGTGAGGCACGCGGCGCTGGCGGCGCCGCAGGTCGCGAGCGGCGTGCAGGTGCCGCTCGTGCAGCTGTCGGTGGAGTTGCAGCACGGCTTCGAGGGCGAGCAGCTCTCCGAGGTCCCGCCGCACACGACGGGAGCGACGCAGTGGTTCCCGGAGCAGGAGTCCGCGCCGCTGCAGCACGGGGTCGTGAGCGAGCAGAGCGTCGCCGGTGTTCGCGCAGACCGCGGGGGCGGTGCAGACGAGCGCGGTGCAGGTGTCGGCGGCGTTGCAGCAGTCGGAGTCCAGCGCGCAGGCGGAGCCGGTGCCGGAGCACGCAGCCGGGAGCGTGCAGACCTTCGGCGCGCCGACGCAGGTCGCCGCTCCGTTGCAGCAGTCCGCGGCGGTCGTGCACGAACGCGCCCGTGCCGGCGCACGCCGCGGGCGGGCTGCAGATGCTCGACGCGCAGACGTCCGTGACCGTGCAGCACGCCGACGTCGCGCACGAGGTCCCCGTCGCCGCGCAAGTCACCGGAGGAGGGGACGTCGTCGTCGAGCCGCCACCGCCGCCGCTGCAGCCGGAGAGCGCGAGCGCGACGAGCGAAAGGAACGTGACGATCGAGCGGCTGACGTTGCGACGCATACGGAAGACCCTCCCCCGGCGCACCCCGAGCTGGAGGTCAGAAAACCACCGGAGGGTCAGGCTGTCGATGTTACGGCGTCGGTATTTCGCGCACCCGGTGCGCATCTGTCGCACCTGGCCAGAATTGACTCTGGGTCGTATCGCCTCACGGTGAACGATGCGGCGGGCGGGTGACCGACGCGCGACCGCGACCCCGACCGCGACCGCGCGACCTCGACCTCGACCGCGACCGCGACCGCGACGCCCCACCTTCCCGTGTTGCGTCGCGCGCTTCAGCCGGCTATTCTCCCCCGCCGTGGCACGCTCCTATCGCAACTGGCGTCGATTTCGCTGCCCCCGACCCCTGCCAGGGTCGAGCGGCGCCGCGCCTGTCGTGATGCGGTAGCCACTCGCTCCAAGAGACCAACGGTCCGGGCAGGCGTCGGGGGGAGACCTCCCGCAGCGCTTCGTTTCGCCTTTTCCCGAGCCACCGAAGAACACCGAGGTCCCAGATGCCGCACGCCATCCTCTCTCCCCAGGCCGTCGAGCACGCCGTCGCGCTCCGCGACCTCACCGATCCGGCCCGGGGGCCGCACGCCATGCAGCTCCTGGTGGACGCCGCCGTGCAGGCGCTCGCCCGCGCGTGGGCCTGCCCCGTCACGGTGGAGCGGGCGAACCCGGTCGTCACCGTCGCCGACAACTACGACGCGCTCCTGTACCCGCCGGGCGGCGCCGCCCGCGACGCCCGGTACACGCGCTACGTCTCGCGCGACACGCTGCTCCGCACGCAGACGTCGGCGATGATCCCGCCGCTCCTCCGGCGCCTCGCCTCGGCTCCCCCCGACGACGTCCTCCTCGCCTGCCCCGGCCTCGTGTGGCGGCGCGACCGGATCGACCGGCTGCACGTCGGCGAGCCGCATCAGCTCGACCTGTGGCGGCTCCGGCGCGGCCCCGCGCTCGACAACAGGGAGCTCGAGGAGATGATCGCGCTCGTCGCGGCGGCGGTCGCGCCCGGCCGCGCGGTCCGGCTCGAGCGGACGGTGCACCCGTACACGGCGGGCGGCCTCGAGGTCCACGTGGACGTCGGCGGCGAGTGGGTCGAGGTCGCCGAGTGCGGCGTCGCGCACCCGCTCCTCGTCCGGGCCGCCGGCCTGCCCGACGACGTGTCGGGGCTCGCGATGGGGCTCGGCCTCGACCGGCTCCTCATGATCGCGAAGGGGATCGACGACATCCGGCTCATCCGCTCCGAGGACCCGCGCGTCGCCGACCAGATGCTCGACCTCGAGCCGTACCGGCCGGTCTCGCGCCACCCCCCGGTGCGGCGCGATCTCTCGGTCGCCGTCGGGGAGTGGAGCGTGGCGGAGGAGCTCGGCGATCGCGTCCGCGAGGCGCTCGGCGATCGGGCCGAGGACGTCGAGGCGGTCGAGGTGCTCTCCGAGACCTGGGCCGCGGCGCTGCCGGCGCAGGCGCGCGAGCGGCTCGGGATGGGCCCCGACCAGAAGAACCTCGTCGTCCGGATCACGCTCCGCGCCGTGGGGCGGACGCTCACCGACGCGGAGGCGAACCGGCTGCGCGACGCGGTGTACGCCGCGATCCACGAGGGCAGCCGGGCGGAGTGGGCGTGCGGGGCGCCGCCGCCGCGCGCGACGCTCGCGCGGGCCGGGTAGGACGCGCGGGCGGGGTAGGAGCGGGACCCGGGGAGAGGGTCAGGGAGAGGGGGGGCGCGCCGGGAGCGTCCCGGACGCGGGCACGAGCGTGGGAGCGGAGCGGGTCGCGTTCGCCGCGGCGATCGCGGCCGCGAGGCGCGGCTGCAGGCTGCGGGCGAACGCGCCCGCGTCGTCGGGGTGCTGGGCGAGCTCGCGCAAGGCCGCGGCGAACGGGTGCTCCCGCTCGTCCGCGCGCGCGATCCCCGCGCCGAGCGCGCCCACCGCCGCGTCCTGCGCGGCCGGCGAGGCGGTCCGCACCGCCGCGACGAGCTCCTCCGGCGCCATCGCGGCGACGTCCGCGAAGATCTCGGAGAGCGTGCGCGCGAGGCCGCCGTCGAGCGCCGCGGCGGACGCGAGGTCCACGAGCTTCGCGAGCGCGTCGGCGCTCGCGTCGGCGGCGAGGTCGCCGAGCGACGGCAGCACCGGGACCTCGGCCCCCGCCGTGCCCGCCCCCGCCGCGGTCCACACGCGCGCGAGGACCTGGGGATCGTGCGGGACCACCTCGAGGAACGTGCGGCGGGCGGTCTCGCCGTCCGGATCGGAGAGGTAGAGGCACTCGCCGATGACGAGCCGCAGCGCCGGGTCCTTCTCGGCCCGCAGCGCGCTCCTCAGGAACGGCAGGTTCCGCCGGTCTCCCGCGCGGCCGAGCGCGTAGTAGGTCCGGAGCGGCGCGGCGAGGTCGCTCGCGGCCGCGGGCGCGGGCTCGGGCGCCTTCGCGAGCGCGACCGCCGCGCCGAGCGCCGCCGGCGCGCCGCCGCTCGCGGCGAGCGCCGCGCCGAGCGCGTCCACCGATCGGACCGCCGCCGACGTCCGGCCGGGGAGGTCGTTGACGAGGATCGCGAACGCGAGCGTCCGGTGGGCCGCGTTCTCGACGTACCCGGAGAGCGTCGTGACGTTCTCGAGCGTGCCGGTCTTCGCGCGGAGCCGCCCCTCGGCCTCGCTCCCCTCCATGCGCCAGCGGATCGTCCCGTCGCGGCCCGCGACCGGCAGGGAGGCGACGTACTCGGCGTGGAGCGGGAACCGTCCCCACATCGCGCGGAGCAGCGTCACGAGCTGGCGCGCGCTGAAGCGGTTCGTGTCGTTCAGCCCCGAGCCGTTCTTCATGACGTACGTGCCGCGCGGCACGCCGACCTCCGCGAGGAAGTCCTCGATGACCTGGACGCCCTTCTCCCACGAGCCGGGCGCGCCCTTCACCTGGGCGCCGAGCGTCTTCACGAGCTGCTCCGCGACGAAGTTGTTCGAGGTCTTGTTGAGGCGCCGGACGATCTCGCCGAGCGACTCGGACTGCGCGACGTGGACGAGCCGCGCGCCGTGCGGCACCGTCCCGGGGCGGACGCGGCCCGCGAACTTCACCCCGCGCACCTCGAGCAGCCGCCGCAGCGAGTGGCCCAGGTAGCGCGCGGGGTCGTCGATCCGCCGCCACACGACCTGCTGCCGGCTCCCCTGCGGGATCCGGCCCTCCACGACGATCCGCTGGCGGGACCCCGCGGCGACCGACGAGACGACGAGCCGCCGCCGCGCCCCCGGGGCCACCGTCGTCGCGCGCACGTCCACGTCGAAGAGGTCGCTCGCCGGCTCGAGCTCGACGCGCGCCTTGCCGCCGCGCCGGTCGCCGGGGCCGACGTGGACCGCGATGGTGTTCCAGTTGAGCGAGGCCGCGCCGGTCGGCGCGAGGTAGCTCTTGTCCCCCGTCTCCTGGTCGAAGCCCGGGCCGATGCGCTCACCGTCGAAGAAGGACTCGTCGATGACGACGTCGCCGACCCGCCGGATGCCCAGGTGCACGAGGTCGCCCGCGATCGCCCAGAGCCGCTCCGTCAGGAGCGACGGGTCGCCCTTCGCCTTCACGTAGAGCGCCCGGGGCGCCGACGCGTCCCCGGGGCCCGCGTCCACGTAGAACTCCGTGTCGAACCGGAACTCGGGGCCGAGGCGCGCGAGCACCGCCGCCGACGTGACGAGCTTCACGTTCGACGCGGGGTTGAGGAGCACGTCCGGGTCGCGCGCGAAGAGCACCTGCCCGGTCTCGACGTCCGAGACGACGATCCCGGCCCTCCCGGCCGCGAGCGGTCCGGCGGCGACGATGGCGCGCAGCGCCGACTCGAGCTCCCGCGCGCCGGCGGCCTCGGGCCCGCGGACGCCGTCCGCGGATCGCGCCGCGGTCGCAATGGAGAGCAGGAGGAGCGCGAGGAGGGTGCGCGGCAGCGCACGGGCTCGACAGGGCGTCGTCACGAAGCTTCCTTTACCCGAAACCGAGGATCCGGGGGTGCGAAGAGGGGCCTGCCCACCGAGCGTGAGCAGAACCACCGGCGAGGACGCGGAAATTCCTCCCGCGTTGACGTGCGACCACTCGCCCGGTAGCGTGTGCACACGTGAGACAGGTTCCCACAGAGCCTGCGGCGGACGGGCGCACCAGCGAGGCGCTGGAGAAGTTCGAGCGTTTCCTGCAGACGCGCGAGCTCCGCCTGACCGAGGCTCGCGCGGCCATCGTCGAGGCCGCGCTCGCGCGCCGCGGGCACTTCCCGATCGAGGACCTGATCGCCGACCTGAAGGCCCGCGGGATCCGGGGCTCGAAGGCGACCGTGTACCGGACGCTCCCGCTCCTCGCGGAGGCCGGGATCCTCCAGCCGGCGATCCTCGCGGGGGACACGAAGGCGTACGAGACGACCTTCGGCCAGGACCACCACGACCACCTCATCTGCAGCCGGTGCGGGAACGTGGTCGAGTTCGGGTTCGAGGCGTTCGAGATCCTCCAGCGAGAGGTGGCGGGCCGGTACGGGTTCCGGCTCGAGACGCACCACCACGAGCTCGTCGGCACGTGCCCCGCCTGCCTGGCGAACGAGGGCGGCACGCCCGAGCCGCCCCCGCCCCCGACGTCGCACGCCGCTCCGAAGAGCGACGTGTAGGCCCCGCCGCGTCCTTCGACTTCGCGCCGGCGCTGCCTGCGCTGCGCTCGGGACGAGCGGAAGCTGCCCGCGATCGCCGCCTTCACGGCGACGCCGTGCGCGGTCCGCGCCCGGACGCGGTCGAGGAGCGCCGCGCTCGCGCGGACGACCTCCGCGCCGGAGAGGCCGAGCGCCCGGCCCACCGCCGCGTCGAGCGCGCGCTGCGCGGGCCGCGCCAGCATCGCGGCGAGGTCCGTCGTCACCTCGTCGTGGGCGAGCGCAGGCCGGAGGGCGGCGAGCTCGCCCGCGATCGCCTCGAGCGCGCCGGCCGCGGGGAACGGCGCGGCGGCGAGGACCCTGCAGTCCACGTCGGCGATCGCCTGCGCGCCGGTGAGCTGCCGGGCGCCGAGATCGATCGCGAGCCGCACCGGCGTCGCGGAGAGGACGAGCGCGACCTGCCAGGCGGGCGCGGCGCGCGGGAAGAGCGCGTGCCACTTCTTGTCCTCCCAGAGCCCCGCGGCGTTCAGGAACGCGAACGCCCGCGCGCCGATCTTCGCCGGATACAGGACGGGGGCCGCGCCGCGCCCCGGCGCGAGCCGCCACCAGGGCGTGCGGCCCGCGCAGGTGGGGCGCGCGTGGACGCCGGCGGCCTCGCCGGCCGCGACGTACCGCAGCGCGGCCGGGCCCGGAGCGCTCGGGCGGAAGAGGACCCCCGCCGTCGCGGCGCGCTCGGGCGCACGCGCCTCCCGCAGCGAGGCGAGGAGCGGGACGACGTCGCCCGGCGCGAGCTCGACCTCGCCCGCGATCCCGGAGACGTGGCGCCCGCCGCCCGCGGGGCGAAGGTGGAAGAACGCGTTGCACCCGGTCTTCGTGCCGAACCGCACGTCGCAGACGTCCCCGAGCCTCACCGCGCCGCGGGCGGCGGGCGCCGCGCGCCGGCGGAGCCGGATCCGCGCCCCGTCGCGCCCGCGCGCGAGCTCGGCGAGGTCGCGGTCGGAGAGCGCGGCGAGCGGCGCGGACGCCTCGGCGGCCGGCGCGTCCTCCGCCCCCTCCGCCCAGACCGCGAGGATCGTGTCGACCGACGCGGCGAACGATCCGGCGGCGCGCGAGCGGAGCCGGAGGACGAACCCGCCGCGGGCGCGCGCGTCCGCCAGGAGCGGAGCCGAGGAGCGCGAGACGTCGAGCGCGCGCGGCCAGACGAGGGCGGCGACCGGCGCGCGGCGGAGCGCGACGGCCGCGAAGTGCGCGGAGAGGTCGGCCTGGCGCGAGAGGCCGCTCGCCCGCGCGGCGGCCGCCTTCTCCGCGGGCGCGAGCGCCTCGTGCCGCAGGAAGGGAGGGTTCGCGATCACGAGGTCGACGTCCGGCCAGCGCGCGGCGAGGCCGTCCGCCCGCCGGACGTCCGCGTCCGCGCCGAGGAGGGCGAGCCGCTCCCGCGCCGCCCGGGCCGCGAGCGGCTCGAGGTCGAGCCCGGTGAGCCGGAGCGACGCGCCCGCCCCGCGCGCGAGCAGCTCGGCAGCGACGAGCAGCGCGCCGCCGCCGCAGGCCGGGTCGAGCACGCGCAGGCCCTCGAGCGCGGCGGCGAGCGCGGGCGCGCGCGCTCCGGCGAGGAGGAGCCGCACGCCCTCCGCGGCCGCCGGGCCGCCCCGCCCCGCGGCGGCGCTCGCGAGCCCGAACGCGGCGAGGATCCGGGCCTCCGCCGCCGGCGTGAAGACCGCCCCGCGCGCGCCCCCGAGCGCGCGCGCGCAGATCGCGTCGAGGAGCGCGCCGTCGAGCCGGTCCGGCGCGCGCGTCGCGCTCGGTGCCCGCCGGGAGGCCGTCGAGGAGCGGCGAGGATCCACCCCGGAGCCGGGTCACGGCGGCCCGGAGCTGGGCCGCGGGCGCGAGCCTCCCGAGCGCCTCGAGGGCGCGGGCGTTCGCGGCCGTGGTCACGGCGCGAGCGGCGCGTCCCGCACCGGCGCGCCGCGCGCCTCCGGGGCGTCGAAGTGCCACCACTCCATGCGGTTCACCCGGAAGCCCTCGGCCTCCATCGCGGCCCGGAGTCGGTCGCGGTTCCGCCGCGCCGCCGCGGTCACGCCGCGCGTCGCGTCCGCCCGCGCGCGAGGCTCGAGCGCGTCGAACCCGGTCGGCAGCTCGACCTCGCCGCCGTCCGCCGCCGCGAGGCCCACGTCCACGGCGCCGGCGCGGTTGTGGTTCGAGCCCTTCGCGGGGTTCGCGACGAAGCCGCGCCGAGGGGCGCGCCGCCACAGCTCCCGCTGGACGCCGATGGGCCGGTAGCAGTCCCAGACCCGCAGCCGGAGGCCCGCCGGGCGCAGCCGCGCCGCGGCGCGCGCGAGCCGTTCAGCCACGGGAGCGAGGAGCAGGCACCGGGCGTCGGGAGGGTAGACCGCGCGCCCGAGGAGGTTCGCCGTGGTGGCGTAGCGGAGCTCGATCACGGCGTCCGGGACGGCGCGGGAGACGTCCACGAGCGGCTGCGCCGGGACGGCGGCGAGGAGGGCCCCCCAGGCGAGCGCGAGCACCTCGGCATTCTACAACGCCGAGCGCAGCTCCTGACCGACGCGGCGACGCTTCCCTCGCCCCCGCGTTCTACGCGCCGCGCGCGGCGCGCAGCGGCCGCGGCTCGTCCGCGAGCGGGGGCGCCGCCCGCGACACGCGCCGCGCGCTCGGGACGAGGGCGAGCACGAGGAGCAGCGCGCCCGCCGCGGCCTCCGCCAGCGCGGCGCGCCCGTCCTCGGAGCGGCTGCCGGCGCGCAGGAGCCAGGCGGCAGGCAACGCCATCGCGAAGCGCGCGCGCGGCCACTCGAGCGCCGCGAGGGTCCCGATGCACACGAGGAGGCCGACCGCGACGTCGTGCAGGATCGCGCCCGCCGAGGAATAGCCGAGGAGCAGGGGCGCGAGGACGAGCGCCATGCCGATCCCGAAGCTGCCCCAGCGAGCGAACATGCACCCGAAAAGTATGCCGGGGTGACGGTGGAGCAAGGGGGGCCGAGAGCCCGCCGGACGCCCGGGTGGGGCTCTCCCGCCCGCCTGCCGTCGTCGCCCGTTCGTCCTGAGCGTAGCCTTCCGGCTCGGGAGGCGAAGTCGAAGGACGCCGCGTGCGCGGGCAACCCCGCCGGGGCTGGAAACTGGCGTTGTCGGACGCCGCCGCTACGATGCCCTGGCGCCGGCGAGGAGAGTGCAGCCATGCGCAGGCGGCGGCCCGAGCAGCGAGCTCGCGCGGACTCGACGATGACCTACACGGATGAACGCGTCGCGGCGGAGATGGGCCGCGTGCTGCTCGCGCTGTACCGCGCGGGCATGCAGGTCCGCGTCTGGCCCGACGCCGTCAGCGGGCGCGCCGGGGCGCGGATCGTCGCCGGGCCGCTCGCGAAGCGGCGTCAGGCGGGGCCGCAGTCCGCCACCGGCGCGGGCGACTCGCCGCTCCAGGCGATCTACGCCGCCGTCGAGCGGATGAACGAGCGCTCGGGCGCCATCGTCGTCCGGCTCGACTAGCGCGTCACGGGAAGAGGCCCTCGAGCTTCCGCTCGATGTCCTCCTGCACCTTCTGGCGCATCGAGCCGGGGATCAGCATCGGGAACTTCAGATCCACGGTGACCTCGCCGTCACCGACGAGGTACGAGCCGGAGATCCCCATCTTCGAGACCTTGCCCGTCCGGGTCTTCCCGTCCTTGTGATAGTCCAGCGACAGCTTCTGCGCGAGGCGCGCCATCGCCTCGTCGACCTTCGAGTAGATCTCCCCGGCGCTCTTTCCCGGGAAGGTCTTCCTGATCTGCGGCATCGTCACACCTCGCTGCGAGCAGAGTACTTGGTTGGATCGGGAACACCGGCCTCCGCAAATCCCTTTCGGCGCAGCACGCAGGCGTCGCACCGGCCGCACGCCCGGCCGCGGACGGGGTCGTAGCAGGACTGCGTGAGCCGGTACGGGACGCCGAGCCGCGTGCCGAGCCGGACGATCTGCGCCTTGGAGAGCCGCAGGAGCGGCGCCCGGATCCGGAGCGCCCCACCCGAGACCCCCGCCCGCGTCGCGAGGCGCGCGACGCGCTCGAAGGCCCGGAGGAACTCCGGCCGGCAGTCGGGGTAGCCCGAGTAGTCGACCGCGTTCACGCCCACGAACACGTCCTCCGCGCCGATCGTCTCCGCGTGGGCGAGCGCGACCGCGAGCAGCACGGTGTTCCGCGCCGGCACGTAGGTCACCGGGATGTCCCGCGTCATCCTGCGCGGGCTCCGGCCCTTCGGGACCGCGATCGCGCGGTCGGTGAGGGCGGACCCGCCGAAGGCCGAGAGATCCACCTTCACGACCCGGTGATCCCGCGCGCCGAGCGCCCGCGCGATCCGGCGGGCGCGCGCGAGCTCCGAGCGGTTTCGCTGGCCGTAGTCCACCGAGAGCCCGTGCACCTCGAGCCCCTCCGCGCGCGCGATCGCGAGGCACGTCGAGGAGTCGAGGCCCCCGGAGAGGAGCACCACCGCACGCCGGCGAGACATCGGGACGAATCTAACCCAGCGCCGCGGCGCGAAGCTCGAGGAACGGCTCCGACAGGGCGAACAGCGCGAGATCCCGCAGGTCGGGGAGCGCGAGCGCCCGGACCGGATCGCCCCCGGCCGCGTCGAGCCGGCGATCGAGCAGCGCGAGCGCGCGGATGGCGGCGCCGGGGTCGCCCGCGTACACGAGCCCGACGCGGTTCGCGGTCCGGCGGAGCGCCGGCCCGAGCACGCGCGGGTCCGCCGCCGCGAGCTCCTGCGCGGCGGCCTCGCCGAGCTCCCGCGCGGCAGCCCGGGCCTCCGGCGGGACCTGCGACTCGAGCACCGCGAGGAACGCGCCGGCCCGATCCGCCGGGAGCCCCATCGACGGCGGCGCGCCGCCCGCGAACCGGCAGGCGAGCTCGAGCAGGATCGCGAGGTCGCGCGGCGCGAACTTCCCGACGAGCGCCCAGCCGTGGTCCACGAGGTGGAGCGTGCGCGCCGCCAGGAACGGGAGCCCGGCGTCCTCGATGCCGGCGACGCCCGCGCCGAGCACGAGCGACGGCGGGCGGGTGTTCTCGACCGTGACGTCGAACCCCGGCCGCTCCACGAGGAACGCCGCGAACGGCCGCGAGCCGAGCGCGCGCGCCGCGCCGTCGAGCGCGGCCGCGATCGCGGGGGCCTGCCCGCGCTCGAGCCGGTGCTCGGGCAGCGCGCCGTGGCGCGAGAGATCCGCGGGGAAGAGGGACTCGAGCCACGGCGCGAGCAGCCGGAGCAGCTGCGCGAGCGGACCCGCCGCGCCCTCGACCGCCACGCGGGCCCGGAGCTGCGGGGAGAGCTGCGCCGCGAGCGCGGCGGGGGAGGGCGCCGGATGGCTGGACGGCGCGGCGAACGCCGCGAGCGACGCGGCGAGGCGGCCCCGCTCCGCGAGCCGGAAGGCGAGCTCCTCGCCGCTCGTCGCGGCGAGCTGCGTGCACAGCGCGGCGGCGGCCGCGAGCGCCTCGCCGTCCGCCGGGTCCCTGCGGGCGAGGTCCAGCCATCCCTCGAGGGCGCGCGAGGACGCCCCGGGGAGCTCGGCCCAGGCCCCGGCGAGCTCGCGCCGGACCTCGGCGTCCTCCGGGACGAGCGCGAGCGCCTTCTCGAGCATCACCGCGGCGCGGTCCGGGGCGCCGACCTTGTCCCGCAGCACCTCCGCGAAGTGCCGGTAGCGCGCCGCCGCGGCGAGCGAGTCGTACGCGGAGATCGCGTCGGCGCAGACCTCCCCGAAGTGGACGTACTCGTCGAAGAGCTTGAGCTTCTCCGCGACCCGCGAGAGGTCGCGCGCCAGGGTGAGATCCGACGGCTCCGCCGCGTGCGCGAGCGCGAGCTGGTCGAACGCCGCCTGCCACTCCCCGCACGCCATCCGGTCGCGGCCGGCCCTCGCGAGCTGCTCCGCGTCGCGCGCGGAGGGCTCCACGGGCGGGTCGCCGTCCGTGTCGCCGTCGCCGAACGCGAACGGCTCCTCCTCCCGCTCCGCCTCGTGCGCGCCCTCGTCGGCGAGCCCGAGGTGGACCGTGGTCTCCGGCTGCGCGGGGAGGTCGAGCGGCGCGGCGGGCTCGAGCGCGAAGGCGTGCGCGCCGAGCTCGCGCAGGAGCGCGGCGCCCTCCGCCGCGGTCGCCTCGGCCTCGGGGAGGTCCGAGGAGCGCGCGCGCGCGAGGGAGGCGCGGACCGCGGCGATGGCCCCGGCCGCGTCGCCGATGCGCTCGTGGAGGATGCGGGCGGCGCGCAGGTACAGCGCGGCGCCGTCCGCGCCGTCGAGCGCCTGGGCCGCGTCGGCGCCGAGCGCCGCGGCCGCGGCGCGCCAGTCGTCGGCGCGCGCGTCGAGGGCGTCGAGCGCGGCTCGCGTCGGGCCGTCCAGCGGGTCGGCCGCGAGGGCGTCCACGAGCGCGAGGCGCGCCGCCTCGAGCCGTCCGGCCGCGGCGAGGGCCGCCGAGAGCTTGCGCACGTGGCCGCTGCGGAGCGACCCCGGGAGCTCGGCCGGATCCACGGCCGAGAGGTGGCACGTCGCCGTGTCCGCGTCGCCGGCCGCGAGGGCCTCCGCCGCGTCGAGCACCGCCGCGGGCACCACGTCGGGCTTCGAGTTGAACGCGACGCGGTACGCCCGCGCCGCCTCGGCGTGCTGCCCGACCTCCTCGAAGAGGCGCGCCGCCTCGAGCGCCGCCTCCGCGGCGACGTCCCCCTCGCTGCGGATCGACGCGGAGAGCTGCGACCTCGCGGCGGCGAGCGGCTCCCCGATCGCGGCCTCGATCGCCGCGCGCGCGCGCCACGGCTCCGGCGAGTCGGGGTCGGCCTCGCACGCCATCTCGAGCGACGCCCGGACGTCGTTCGGGTCTCCGCCCGAGCGCGCCAGGGCGTCCGCCGAGGCGATCCAGGCGGCGGCGCGCACCGCCGCGTCGTCCTCCGAGGTCGCCGGCGCGTCGTGGCCGGCGGACGGATCGTGCGAGGACGGCGCCTCCTCGACCGCCGCCCCGGGCTCCGGCGCGGTCGCGTCCTCCTCCGCGCGCGTCCCCCGCGCCCACTCGAGCACGGAGCGGTCCTCGACCTCCGCGCTCGGCTCGAGCGCCGCGGGCCCGTCGGTGGCGTCGGCCTGGAAGGCCTCGACCTCCGGCGCCCCCGGGCCCACGTGGAAGACCGGCGTCGCCCCCGCGCCGGCGTCCGGGCCGAGCTCGACGTCCGCCGGGCCGAGGGCGGACGGCAGGCCGAGCCGGTCCGCCAGCTCCGCCTCCGCCTGTCGCGCCGCGCGGTGCTCCTCCTCGAGGCCGAGCGCGCGGGCGCGCTCGACGCGGGCGCGCGCCGCCGCGAGGGCGGACGCACCGTCACCCCGCACCGCGTGGCCCTGCGCGAGGGCATCCCAGCCGAGCCCGGCCTGCCCGTCGTGCGGCGCGAGCGACACCGCCCGCTCGAGGTGCCGGACCGCCTCGGCCGGCTTCCCGGCGAAGGCGAGGGCGAGGCCCACCCGGTAGCGGGCCTGCGCCTCGATCGCCGGCGGGACGTTCCCCGGCGCGGCGTCGGCGCGCGCGAGGAGCTCCCGGTCGAGCCCGGCGGCCGCCGCGTCGCCCCGGCTCTCCGCGACGCACGCGGCGAGGGCGCCGAGGGTCGTCGCGTCGGCCGGCGCGATCGCGAGCAGGGTCTCGTACACGGCGATCGCGTCCTCGGCGCGGCCGGCCTCGCGCAGGGCGTCGGCGCGGGCGCCGTGGCAGGTGGCGGCCTCCGCCGGGACCGCGTCCGCGCGGGCGCGCAGGATCGCGTCGACCTGGTCCACGTCGCCGGACGCGGCCCGGAGCGCCTCCGCGAACCCGGCGTCGTGCCCCGGCCAGGCCGCGAAGGCGTCGCGGAGGGCCTCCTGCGCGCGGTCCTCGTCGCCCCACGTGAAGAACGCGCTCGCCGCCTCGCCGAGCCGCGCGGCGCGGTGCTCGCCCTCGCAGCGGGCCGCGCGCGCGAGCGAGAGCTCCGCGAGCTCGAGCGGCCGGCCCGCGAACGCGGCGGCGAGCTCGCCGGCGGCGGCCTGGTCCTCGGGGTTCGCGTCGACGAGCGCCGCGAGCAGCGGGGCGGCCTGCTCGCGCCGGCCGAGGCCGAGGAGGAGCCCCGCGGCCGCGCGCGCCGCCTCGAGGTCGTCGGGGTGGCTCGCCGCGACCGCGCGCCAGGTCTCCGCCGCGAGCTCCCGGTCCTCCTCCGCCGGCGAGCCCGCGAGCGTCCGCGCCGCCTCGCGCCGCAGCTCCGTCCGCGCGGGTCCGTCCGGCAGCCTCGCGGAGCGCTCGAGCAGGAGGCGCGCCCGCTCGCCGGTGCGGCGGAGGTCGCGGTAGAGCGCGAGGAGCCGGTCCTCCGCGGGGGCGAACCCCGGAGCCGCGACGAGCGCGGCGCGCAGCGCGGCCTCCTCGCGGTCGCGGTCGCCGGCCTCGGCGTGGGCCGCCGCGAGCCGCACCAGGGCGTCGGCGCGCTCGCCGGCGCGCCGGGCGCGGGCGGCGCGGTCCGAGAGCAGCGCGACGAGCTCGGCCGACCCGGCGGCCCCGCGCGCGCGCAGCACGTCCTCGAGCCGGCGCGCCGTCTCCTCGGAGTCCGGGTTCGCCGCGTACGCGCGCGACAGGGCCTCCGAGGCGCCGGCGAGGTCGCCCGCCTCGCGCAGCAGCGTCCCCGCGACGCGCAGCCGCCCCGCCGACTCGGCGAAGTCCCCCGCCGCCGCGGCGAGCGCGTCCACCTGGAGCAGGTCGCGGGCCGCGTCCGCGAACAGGCCGCGCTCGCGCTCCCGCTGGATCGCCTCGAGCAGGTGGTCGATCGCGGCGCCGCGGTCGCCCGCCGCCTGCGCCGCGGCGGACGCGTCGTGGAGCGCGGCGAGGTACGCGGGGGAGGAGGCCCCCTCGGCCGCCCGGATCGCCGCCGCGCGCCGCCGCGCGACGATCAGGCCGAGGGCGGGGGCGGTCGCGGCGTCGCGGCCGGCGCGCCGGAAGAGCTCCTCGGACAGGTCGCGGTCCGCGGCGTCGGAGAGGGCGCCCTCGGCGGCCCGGGCGAGCGCCAGCGCGCGGCCTCGCTGGGACCGGCAGGCGTCGGCGGCGTCCCCGAGCGCGCGCGCCGCGCGAACGCGGTCCGGGTCGAGCTCGAACCGGAGGAGCGCGGCCTCGAGCTCCTGCGGCCGGAGCCGGAGCAGCTCGTCGACGGCGCGCAGCGCGAGCTCGCGGTCGCCCGCCGCCTCGGCGAGATCGGCCAGCTGCCGCCGGAGGGAGACGGCGTCGTCCTGCGCGAGCTCCGCGGAGCCGGCCTCGAGGAGCCGCCGGTGCAGGGCGAGCGCCTCGGCGCCGCCGCCCATCAGGTAGAGGACGCGGGCGAGGAGGGGGCCGACGAAGGCGGGGTCGGCCTCGGTCCGGGCGTAGGCGCCGCGCGCGCACCGCAGCGCCGTCGCGAGGTCGTTCGCGCCGAAGGCGAGCGCCGCCGCGGCCCGGAGGGCGGCCGCCGCCTCGCGCGCGTCGCCGCAGCGGCGCGCGAAGGCCTCGATGGGCTCGGAGGACGAGCGCGCGGGGAGCACCTCGCGCCGGAAGCGGGCGTGCTCGTCCGCGAGCGCCCGGTCCGGCGCGAGCGCCCGGAGCGCGGCGCGGTACGCGTCGTCGGCCTCCTCGGCCCGCCCGAGCGTGACGAGGATCCGTGCGCGATCGAGCAGGCGCGGACCCGCGCCCGCGGGGTCGAGCGCCGCCGCGGCGCCGAGGAGGTCCGCGACCCCGCCGAGATCGCCCCCCGCGAGCGCGGCGGCGCGGCACGCCTCCACCGCGGCGAGCTCGCGCGGCGCGAGGACGCGAGCCTCCTCCGCGCTCGCGCGCGCCAGGGCCGGGTCGTTCGCCGCGAGCGCGAGCGAGGAGAGCCGCAGGAGGGCCGCCGGGCGCGCGCCCGTGCGGAGGAGGGGGACGAGCGGGACGAGCGCCTCGCGCTCGCCGGGAGCGTCGCCGCGCTCCCGGGCGAGGCGCACGATCGCCTCGAGCGCGGCGCGCGCGGTGTCGCGCTCGGGGTGGAGCGCGAGGGCGGCGCGCAGGGCCTCCTCGCCGCCCGCGACCCCTGCCGCGAGGGCGCGGAGCCCGGCGTCCGCGAGCCACTCGGCGGCCTGCGGGTCGCTCCGGGCCTCGGCGCGGCGGGCGCGGTCGAGCAGGACGCGGGCGGCCTCGGCGCGATCGCCGCCCGTCTCCAGGAGCCGGGCGTGCAGGTCGACGAGGTCGTCCGGCTCCTCGCCGAGCCGCGCTGCTTCCCTCGCCGCGGCGAGGGCGCCCGCCGCGTCCCCCGCCTCGGCGAGGAGCCGCGCGCGGGCGGCGTGGACGCCTGCGGCCTCCGCGGGCGGGGCGCCGGCGCGGACGGCGAGGCGGCCGAGCAGGGCGGCGCGCTGGTCGGGGGTGAGCTGCGACGCGCGCGGGGCGGTCGTGAGCGCCCGGAGCGCGCCCGCGCAGAGGGGCTCGTGCTCGAGCGCGTCGAGCGCCAGCCTGGCGGCGCGCGCGGGGTCGGTCGGGGCCAGCAGATCGGACAGGTCGACCCGCACGCGGGCGGCCTCCGCGCCCTTCGCCAGGCGCAGCCGCCGGACGAGCACGCCGGCGAGCTCGTCGCGCGCGCCCGCGGCGCGGTGGAGCGCGGCGAGGCGCGCGAGCGCGTCGTCGTCGTCCGGGGTCACCTCGCAGTACGCCGCGAGGTGCCGGCGCGCGGCGGCGCCGTCTCCCGCCGCGGCGGCGGCCCGCGCGGCGATCGCGAGCAGCGGCGCGCGCTCGTCCTCCGGGAGGCCGTCCCCCGCGAGGGCCGCGTCCGCGTCGGCGAGCGCCGCGCGCGGCTCGGCCGCGGCGAGCAGCGCGGCGCGGCGCGCCAGGGCCGGCGCGAAGCCGGGGTCCTTCTCGACGGCCGACGTCGAGCGCGCCGCGCTCCCTGCCGGCGGCGTACGCCTGGAGCGCGATCTTCGCCGCCTCGCGGCCCTCGCCGAGCCGCGCGAGCGCGAGGAGCGCGGCCCCCGCGCCGGCCCGATCCCCGTCCGAGAGCCGCAGGTCGGCGAGCCGGCGCAGCGCGTCCGCCGCCGTCGAGGGGTCGGCCGCGGCGCGCTCGAGCGCGGCGCGCGCGCCCGCCGCGTCGCCGTGCCGCTCGAGGACGTGGGCGGCCTCGAGGTGCCGGCCGAGCCGGGTGAGGACGCCCGCCCTGGCGGCGTCGTCGCCGGACCTCGCGAGCAGCTCCTCGAGGACCTCGGCGCCGCCCGTCGCGCCGGCCGCGAACGCGCGCTCCGCGTGATCGCGGGCCGCCTCGAGCTCGCCGGAGCGCAGCGCGGCGCGCGCGGCGCGGGCCTCGAGCGCCGGCGCGTCCTCGGGTGCGCCCGCGAGGAGGGCGCGGAGGCAGCCGAGCGCGAGCCGCGCGTCGCCGGTCGACTCGGCGAGCTCCGCCTGGGCCCGCAGGACCGCGACGTGCCCCGGCGAGAGCGCGCGGGCCGCCGCGAGCGCGGCGAGCGCGTCGGACGGGCTCGCCGCCGCGACGAGGCGCGCCCGCTCGAGCCAGCTCTCGGTGGCGAGCGCGGCGTCGCCGGCCGCGCCGGCCGCCTGCGCGCGGTCGGCGAGGAGCGTCGCCAGGGCGGCGGCGTCCCCGGCGCGGCGCGCGAGCCCGAGCGCCGCGTCGAGCCGGGCGGCGGTCGGGGCGGCGGCGAGCGCGGCGGTGGACGCGGCGAGCGCGCCGGCCAGGTCTCCCGCCCGGTCGCGCGCGCCGGCGAGCCGGTCGAGCACGTCCGCGGCCTCCGCGCCGGGCGCGGCGAGGGGGAGGAGCCGCTCGAGCGCGGCGCGCTCCGCGACCGCGTCGCCGCGCTCGCGGGCGAGCTGCGCCGCCCCGAGGATCGCCGGACGGCACGCGCCGTCCGCGGCGATCGCCGCGGTGAAGCGGGCGTGGGCGTCGCCCGCGCGGCCGAGCCCGAGCGCGGCCTCGCCGGCCTCCGCGAGGAGCAGGGCGCGCGCGGCCGCGTCCGGCTCGAGGGCCGCGAGCCGCTCGAGATCGGTGACGAGCGCCGAGGTCCGGCCGAGGAGCCGCTCCAGCCCGACGAGGCGCCGCAGGAGCGAGGCGTCCGGCGGGGCGAGGGCGACGGCGCTCTCGAGGTGGGAGGCCGCTCCGGCCGTGTCCCCGAGCCGCTCCGAGACTCCGGCGAGCGCCACGCGCGTCGCGACCGCGAGCGCCGCCGCGCCGGGCGCCGCGGGATCGAGCGCCGCGAGCACCGCCCCGTGCTGGTCGGCCGCCTCCGCCCACTGGCCCGCCTTCTCGGCGGCGCGCGCGGCGCGGGCGTGCACGTCGGCGGACGGCGCGAGCTCCGCCGCCTCGCGGTAGCGCAGGAGCGCGTTCTCGGGGTGGCCGAGCGGCCCCTCCCAGACCGCGCCCGCCTCGAGCGCCGTCCGGGCGGCGCGGGACCGCTCGCCCTTCGCGAGCAGGATCTCCTTCAGCCGATCCAGCGCGCGCACCGCGCGCAGCGGCTCGCCCGCCGCGCCGCACGCGCGCGCGAGCGTGGCGAGGGAGTCGGGATCGTCCGGCGCGAGCCGGAGGGCCTGGTCGAGGTGGAGGCGGGCGCCGGGCGGATCCGCCTCGAGGAGCAGCTCGCCGAGCTCGGCGTGCGCGCGGGCCTTCACCTCGGGATCCGGGTCGTAGGCGACGAGCCGGCGGTCCGCGCGGAGGAGCGCCTCGCGGTCCCCGGCCTCGCGCGCGATCGCGCGGAGCGCCCGGAGCGCCGGGACGTGGTCGCGCCGCTGCTGCAGCGCGATCTCGATCGCGCGGAGCGCCTCGTCGCGGGGCGCGCCGGGGAGGGCGTAGACCGCCTCCGCCGCGGCGAGCGCGAGGAAGCTCCGGCCGCGGCCGGCCGCGGACGCCGCGAGCGCGCCGAGCGCGCGCGCCGCGCGCGAGTGCTCGCCGCGCGCGATGCGGATCGTCGCCTCGGCGGCGAGCGCCGGCTCGAACGCGGGACGCCGCGCGAGCCACGCGCCCGCGAGATCCAGCGCCTCCTCGTGGAAGGGGTCGTCGAGCGCGAGGAGGGAGAGGAGCCGCTCGGCCGCGAACGGGTGCCCGGTCGCCGCCGGGCCCGCCGCGAGGTAGGCCTCGCGCGCCGCCGCGTAGTCGCCGCGGGCGAGGTGCGCCTCCGCGTCCGCGAAGGTGCGCGCCCCCTCGTCCGCCGCGAGCAGGTCGGGATCCGCCGCGCCGGGGCTCGGCGCGCTCGCGGCGCGATCCCACACGAGCCGCGCGGCTCCGTCGGCGAAGGTGGCGCGCGCGAGCCGCGCGTCCAGGGCGCGCGGCAGCTTCCAGCCGCGCGGCGCGAGCACGCGGCGCAGCAGCGCCGGCACCGGCGAGGCGGGGAGCACCTCGGCGCCGATCGCCGCGAGCACCGCGCGCGCGATGTGCGGGAGCGCGGCGGAGGGGACCGGCGCGGGAGCGAGGATCCGCGGAGCGCAGAAGACCAGCGCGATGCCCTGCTCGCCGGCGGGCAGGAGCCCCGCCTCGAGCGTGAACGGGGGGCCGCCCGAGAGCCGCCCGGCGAGCTCGAGGAAGCCCTCCCGCACGGCGAGCTGGAGGCCCTCGACCCCGAACGCGGCGAGCCCCGCCCCCGCGAGCGCGGTGTCGGCGGCGCCCGGCTCCACGGTCACCGACAGCTCGACGAGCTCGGAGAGCCGGTGCCGGAACTGTCCCGCGCCGAGGCCGACGTCGAAGGGGAACTTCACGTCGGGGATCTGCAGCGTGAGCGAGTCGAGCCGGACGCCCGGCGCGACGGGCTGGCCCACGAGGCGGACGTACGCGCCGCCGCGCTCGAGGCGCAACTCGAAACCCGCCCCGCTCCGCGTCCCGGGGGGCGCGGAGGACGTGTTCTTCACCTCGGCCAAGTCCGCGGAATTCTACCCCCGCAACCCGGGGCACCGCGAACTCGCGGCGGCGGCCGATATCCGGTCGCCTCCCACCCGCCGCCTGGAATGGCGCGGTCGCGACGCGACGTCCCCTCTCCCCAACCCTCTCCCCGCTTCGCGGGGCGAGGGGCGTCCTGACCCCGACCTCGACCGCGACCGCGACCTCACCTCCCGCTTCGTGGGCGGGGGGCTCCCTCTCCCCCGGCGTCAGCCGGGGGGAGAGGGTTGGGGAGAGGGGGTGTCGGCCCGGCTACTGCGCCTGGCGCTTCGCCGAGGCCGCGTCCTGCGCCATCTCCGCCTGGGGGCGGCGGTAGATCACGACGCTGCGGCGGGTCTGCAGCTCGTCGTCCTCGCGCGCGAAGACGGTCACGACGTTGTTCCCGGGCTTGAGCGGCAGGTCCGCCTGGAAGTCGAGCTTCGCCGCGTTCGCGGACTGCGGCACGACCTTGAAGAAGACCTTCTGCTCGTTCACGAACACGAACACGTCGCGCAGCTTCGCGAGCCCGTCCGCGGACGGGGCGACCGACGCCGAGCCCGACAGCCGGAACGTGTCGCCCTCGACCACGGGCGCGCCCTTCATCGGGTCCGGCGCGAGGGTGATCCGCGGAGGCTCGCGCTGCCACGCCTCGGCGATCGCGCCGGAGCGCGGCCCCTTCGCCGGCTTCACGTCGGCGTCGGCGACGAAGGCGAAGCGCCCCTTCTGCCACTCCACGCGCCAGAAGTCGCCCACCCGCGCGTCGGAGGGGAGCACCGCGCCCCGCTTCGCGGTCGCGAGCGGCCAGGAGGCGGCCGACGCGCCCGTCCGGAGCAGCGCCTCCGGGACGTCCACCCGCACCGTGGTCCGGGTGAGGACCGGCGCGCGCTCGTCGTTCGAGATGGGCCAGTCGATCTTCTCGGAGAGGAACTCGTCCATCTTCTCGTCCACGATCTGGACGCGGAAGGGCAGCTCCTCCGACTTGGAGCCGCGCCGCAGCTCGACCTCCATCGCGCTGGACTTCGACTCGCCCGGCTTCATCGCGCCGAGCACCGCGCGGCCCTTCTTGATGAACAGCTTCTCGTCCCCGAGGTTCTTCAGGGTGACGTAGGTCTTCTCGCCCGACGTCCCCGCGCCGACGTTCTTCACGTCGATGCGCATCATGAACGTCTCGCCGCGCTGGGCGAGCCCGTCGCCGTTTCCGCCGACCTTGTCGTCGAGCTGGACCGAGAACGCGAACATCGGCTTCTGGATCTCGACGACCCCGAAGCTCGTCGGGACCTCCGGCGGCGCCTTGCCCGCGTCGTCGTCGAAGTGGAGCGTGACCTGGTCGCGCCGGCTGTCGGTGCCCTTCGGGATCTTCACCGGGATGGTCCAGCTCCGGCGCTCTCCGGGCTTCACGGCGCCGAAGACGAACTCGCGCCGGTCGAGGAGCGGGTTCTTCTCGGCCACCGTCCAGGCGCGCAGGCGCTTGAACGGCCCGTCGCCGCGGTTCTCCACCGTGACGGTCCACTGGACCGTGTCGCCCGCGCGGAGGTCGCGCCCGGACGGCGGGGCGATGGTCACCGCCGCCCTGGGCGTGCCGGTGACCTGCCCGTTCGCCCAGTCGACGCCGAGCTCGGCGAAGCGCTTCCCGATCCGCGCCTCCTCCTCGTCGTGGCGCTGGGCGACGAGCGCCTTCGCGCCGTCGAGCATGCGCCTGCGGTCCACGTACGGGGCGCGCTTCAGGAGCTCGCGGCCGAAGCGGATCTGGTAGTCCTCGACGAACTTGTCGGGATCGGCCTCCGCCTCCTCGTCCTCCTGCTGCTCCGGCGTCAGCTCCATGCCGGCGTGGGCCGCGGCGGCGTCCTCCTTGCCCTCGCGCTTCAGCGCCTTCGCGACCTCGTCCTCCTTCTCGTCGAGGAGGTAGCGGAGCTCGAGCGGCGCCTTCTCGACGCGGCGCTTCTTCTCCCTCGCCTCGGTCTGCTGCGCCCCGGCGCCGGCGGGGCCGCCGGCGGGGTTCGAGAAGTGGGCGTCGAGGTCGGCCTCGCCCATCGAGCGCGGCGGCGCGAAGTAGTTCACCTGCTCCTTCAGCGCGCGGCCGGGCAGGAGCATCACGTCCGGGGTGATCCCGACCTCCTGGATCGAGATGTCGCCGGGCGTGAGGTACTGCGCGATCGTCAGCTTGAGCGCGGCCTCCTCGTTCGGCCGGCCGGGCTCGGTGAAGTCGTGGAGCACCTGGACGGAGCCCTTCCCGAAGCTCTGCCGCCCGATGACGAGCGCGCGGTTGTTGTTCTTCAGGGCGCCCGCGACGATCTCGCTCGCCGAGGCCGAGCTGTTGTTCACGATGACGACGAGCGGCAGCCGGGTGAGGTCGGTCGACTCCGCCGTCGCCTCCTTCACCTCGTTGATCCGCTGCTTGTCCCCGCCGCCGACGGTCTTCACGATGACGCCCTCGGACAGGAACAGGTCGGAGACCTGGATCGCCTGCTCGAGGAGGCCGCCCGGGTTCCCGCGCAGGTCGAGGACGAGCCCCTCGAGCTTGCCGCCCGCCTCCTGCATCTGGCGCTGGATGGCCCCGGCGAGATCGCGGGTCGTGTTGGCCGAGAACTGCGAGAGCTTGACGTAGCCGACGTTCCCGTCGAGGAGGCGCGCCTGCGGGACGGTCTCGACCTGGATCACCTCGCGCGTGAGGTGGAGCCGCTTCGGCTCGGGCCAGGCGGTGCGCCCGATCGTGATCGACACCTTCGTCTGGGGCTTGCCGCGGAGGCGATCCACCGCGTCCTGCAGGTCCATGTTGATCGTGGACTGCTCCTCGATCTTCTGGATGACGTCCTTCGCCTTCACGCCCGCCCGCTGCGCGGGGGTCCCCTTCAGCACCTTCACGACGGTGAGGTTCCCGTCGCGCATCGCGATGACGAAGCCGAGCCCGCCGAACTCGCCGCGGGTCTGGAGCTTCATCTCCTTGAAGAACTTGGGCTCGAGCAGGACCGTGTGCGGGTCGAGCGTCGAGAGCATGCCGTTCACGGCGGCGTACTCGATCTCCTTCAGGTCCTTGTGCGCGACGAGGTGCTCCTGGACGAACCCCATCGCCTCGCCGAGCACGGTCCGGATCTTCCAGATCGAGTCCACGCTCGCGAGGTCCAGCTCGCGGCTCGACGCGCCGACGGTGAGGGTGAGCTTGGGCGACTTCGCGTCGCCCTGCACCATGACCTCGGCGACGGTCTTCTCGACCGACTCGAGCGCCGCGACGACCATCCGCTTCGGGTCGAAGCGTGACGGATCGACGTAGTTGTCCTTCACCGAGAGGATCACCTTCGACAGGATCGGCAGCCGGTCGAGCCGGTACTCCCCGCCCTCGTCCGCGCGCGTGTGGACCGGGATCGCTCCCTGGTAGGCGACCGCGGGGGCGGCGTCGGGCTCGGCGCGGACGAGGCGCGCGGTGACACCGAGCGCAAGGGCGAGCGTCGCCGCCAGGGTGGCGATCAGGCGGAAGGGGCGGATCATGGAGGGGCGCCGGGGCGAGGGGGAGGAGGCGGACAAGCGGAAACCTGCGTAACGTCGGAGGATAGGGTGGCGCCGGGGACCGCGCAAGCGGATCGCCCGGCGCGGCGGCCGACCCGCCCTGGACGCGCGGCTGGAGGCCGCGGGCGCGCTCGCTCCCGCCTCGCGCGCCGACTCTCGATGACGGCCCCCGCGCGGGAGGCTATACGAAGCGCATGTCGCTCGACGCGCGCACGCACGAGAGCCCCCCCGTCACGGGCGTCGACGACCTCGTCGCCTGGTTCCGCGCGAAGGAGCGGCCGCGCAGGGAGTGGAAGGTCGGCCTCGAGCACGAGAAGGTCCTCCTGCGCGCGGGGACCCTCGACCCGGTCGCGTACGAGGGGAAGGGCGGCGTGGCGGACGTGCTGCGCGCCTTCGGCAGATTCGACTACCAGCCGTTCGAGGAGGACGGCCGGATCATCGCGTCCCAGAAGAACGGCCTCACCGTCTCGATCGAGCCGGGCGGCCAGATCGAGCTCTCCGGGCGCCCGTTCCCGGACGTGCACGTGATCGCGGCGGAGCTCGACCGCCACCTCGACAAGTGCCGCGCGATCGCGGCGGAGACCGGGGTCGAGTTCCTCGCGGTCGGCTACCGGCCGTGGGGCACCGCCGCGTCGGCGCCCTGGATGCCGAAGAACCGGTACGCCGTGATGCGGCCGTTCCTCGCCGCGCGCGGCCGGCTCGCCGAGGACATGATGGCGATGACCGCCTCGGCCCAGGCGAGCTTCGACTTCTCGAGCGAGGCGGACATGGCCGGCAAGCTCCGGGTCGCCCTCGCCATCCAGCCGGCGGTGACCGCGCTCATGGCGAACTCGCCGATCGTCGGGGGTCGGCCGTCGGGGTGGAAGAGCTACCGGACGCGGGTCTGGTTCGAGACCGATCCCGCCCGCTCGGGCCTGCTCGCCTTCGCGTTCGAGCCGGGGTTCGAGGCCGACGCGTACCGCCGCTACGTCGAGTGGGCGCTCGACGTGCCGATGGTCTTCGTGCGGCGGCGCGGCGGCTACCTCGACCCGGCCGGGCGCACCTTCCGCGCCTTCCTCGCCGGCGGGCTCGACGGCGAGGTCGCCACCCTCGCCGACTGGGAGGACCACCTCACGACCGTCTTCCCGGACGTGCGCGTGAAGTCGGTCGTCGAGGTGCGGGGAGCGGACGCGTGCAGCGCCGAGCTGACGAAGGCGCTCGCCGCCCTCTGGAAGGGGATTCTCTACGATCGCGAGGCGCGGACCAGCGCCTTCGACGCGGTGCGGGAGCTGACGCTCGCCGATCGGCGCGCGTTCGTCGAGGCGGCCGGGCGCGACGCGCTCGCGGGCCGGCTCCCCGACGGGAGATCGGTGCTCGAGGTCGCCCGGGCGGTGGTGGAGGCCGCCGCGAGCGGTCTCTGCCGACAGCGCTGCTGCGGGGAGCGGGGCGACGACGAGCGGCTCTGGCTCGCCCCCCTCCGCGCGCGCCTCGACTCCGGTCGCTCGCCGGCCGACGACGCGCTCGAGGTCTTCGAGAAGGGGGGCGCGCGGGCGCTCGCCGCCTTCCTTCGCTGCGCCTGAACGCACACTCCCCGTATGGGTCACGGAGGGACGTGGCCGGGCGGATCCGGCATCATCCTCCGCTGCGGAGGCGGACCGGTGAACTCCGAAGGTGCGAGCTCGATCCCGCGGCGCAGGACCCGTGCCTCCGAGGCCGCGAGCGAGACCGCGTTCGCGCTGCTCGACGGGCTCTGGCACGGGCCGGTCGGGATCGCGGTGCTCGACGCGAGCCTGAGGTTCGTGCAGGTGAACGAGCCGCTCGCGGAGCTGACCGGCCTGCCCCCCGCCGCGCACGTGGGCCGCACCTGCCGCGAGATCGTCCCCGCGGGCGACGCGCACGCGGCCGCGGAGTTGAGCCGCCTCGCCGAGGCGTGCCGGGCGGTCATCGAGACCGGGCGGCCGTTCCTGAACCTCGTCGCTCGCGGGCTGCCCGCCGGGCAGGCGCGGGAGTGGCTCTGCTCGTTCTTCCCGGTCTGGTCCGCGGACGGCGCGGTGCGCGGCGTCGTCGCCACCGTGAGCGACGCCACGCACGACCGCGAGCGCGAGACGGCGCTCGCGCGCTCGCGGGACGACGCGCAGCGGGCGGTGGAGCGGCTCGAGCGGCTCCTCGAGGTCACCGCCGCCCTGTCCCGGGCGCGGACCGCCGAGGAGGTGATGAGCGTCCTCGTCCGCGAGGCCGATCGCGCCTTCGGGGTGGCCTCGGCCGTCGCGTATCTGCGCAACGGCGACCGCGTCCAGCTCGTCGCGTCGATGGGGGCCGCGGCGCAGGCGCGCGACCGGGTGACCCACGTCCCGCTCGACGCGCCGTACCCGGCGACGCGCGCCGCCCGCGACGGCACGCCGGCCTGGCTCGAGAGCCCGGCGGACGTCGCCGCCTCGTTCCCGGCCTTCGAGGAGCTGGCTCGCGCGCTGTCGTGCCGCGCGTTCGCGGCGCTCCCGCTGAAGATCGGGGAGACCATCCTCGGGGCGGTCGGGTTCGGCTTCGAGGCCCCGCGCACCTTCCCGCTCGAGGAGCGGGCGCTCCTCACGGCCGCCGCGGAGCAGTGCGCGCTCGCGCTCGACCGCGCCCGCCTGCTCGACGCCGAGCGGGAGGCGCGCGCGGCGGAGGCGCGCAGCGGCGCGCTCCTCGACGCGATGGTCGAGAACGCGCCGATCGGGATCGGCTTCGTCGATCCCGATCTGCGCTTCCGCCGGGTCAACCGGGTGCTGGCGGAGCTGAACGGGATTCCGGTCGAGGAGCACCTCGGGCGGACGATGGGAGAGATCCTCCCGGGCCTTCCGAGCGAGGAGATCGAGGCCACCTGGCGAGAGGTCCTCCGCACGCGCCGGCCGGCGCTCGACGTGGAGCTGCAGGGGGAGACGCCCGCCGCCCCGGGAGAGCGCCACACCTTCGTCGAGACCTGGTACCCGGTGCGGAGCGGCGACGAGGTCCTCGGCCTCGGCGCGCTCGTGCGCGACGTGACCGCGGAGCGGGCCGCGCAGGAGTTCCAGCGCAACGTGCTCGGCGTCGTCGGGCACGACCTGCGGAACCCGCTCTCGGCGCTCGCGACCTCCGCCCAGGTGCTGGTCCGGTCCGAGCGGCTGCCGCCCGAGCTCGCCCGGGTGTCGGGGCGCATCCTCGCGAACGCCGCGCGGATGGACCGGATCATCTCCGTGCTCCTCGACTACGCGCGGATCCGCGGCGGCAACCGGATCCCGCTCCACCCCAGGCGCTGCTACCTCGTCGGGATCGTGGAGAGCGCCGCGGAGGAGTGCGAGGCCTCCCACACCGGCCGCGAGGTGCGCCGGAGCGGCCCGGGCGGGGTCGTGGGCGAGTGGGATCCGGATCGGATCGCCCAGATCCTCGTCAACCTGCTCGCGAACGCCCTCGACTACAGCCCGAGCGGCACCCCCGTGGAGCTGTCCTGGCGCGAGGACGCGCCAGAGGTCGTCCTCGAGATCGCGAACGCCGGCCCGCCGATCCCCGCGAAGGTGATCCCGGTGCTGTTCGAGCCGTTCCGGCGGGCGGAGCGGGAGCGCCCGAGCGGGAAGGACGGCCTCGGGCTCGGGCTGTTCATCGCGCGCGCCATCGCGGAGGCGCACGGCGGCCGGATCGACGTCCGGTCGGCGGAAGGCGAGGCGACGGTGTTCACGCTGCGGCTCCCGATCGCCCCGGATCGGTCGTGACCCGAGACAGCCGGCGCCTAGTGATCGTGCCGGAGCAGCGTGAGCGCGGCCATCAGCCCGACGCCCGCGACGAGCGACGCCGACAGCCGCCACTTGGACGTCCCGCGGCGGTGGAGATCCGGGAGGATGTCCGAGAGCGACAGGTGCAGGAACGTCCCCGCGCTCGCGGCGAGCGCGAGCGCCGTGAACCGCTGGACCTGGATCGTCTCGCGCAGCACGACGTAGATCCCGGCGCCCACCGGCACCATCAGGGCGAACGCGGCGTTCATCGCGACCGCCTTCCCGCGCGAGTAGCCCTCCGAGAGGAGGATCGCCGACAGCGAGAAGGAGTTCGGGATCTTGTGCGCGAGGATCGCGAGGAACACGAGCGCGCCCAGCTCCGGGGTGGCCGACGCCGCGCCGAGCGCGAACCCGTCCACGAGCGTGTGGGCGCTCAGCCCGAGCCAGGCGGCGAGCCCGAGCGTGTGGACGTCGCAGCCGGTGCCGTCCGCGTCGGCGTGACCGTGGTGCTCGTGGTCGTGCTCGTCCGCGTGGTGCGGCAGCGGCGCGCCGACCGTCGAGAGCCGCCGGTTCGGCCCGGGCTCCGCGCAGACGTGCACGAGCACGAAGCGCTCGGCGAGGTACAGCACGAGGAAGCCCACGATGACGAAGGGCACCACCGCGCTCCCGCCCTCCTCCACCGCCTCCGGCAGCATGTGGAAGAACGCGGCGCCGAGCATCACGCCGGCCGAGAAGGAGAGGAGGAGGTCGGAGCGCCGGACCGAGGCGAACAGCGGGAGGGCGCCGCCCGCGAGCGCGCCGAGCAGGATGGCCCCGGTGTAGATGGAGAGCGCGCCGACGCCGGTCACTCGCCGCCCTCGTCGCGCGCGGCGCCGGGATCCACCTCGAACGCGGGCGAGCCGGGCGGGAAGTGCTCGAGGACGACCCGCTCCACGTCGGCCGCGGTGAGGAGCCGGTCCGCGTCGCGCCGGAAGAGCGCGCCGCCCCGGCGCCCCCGCGTGTACCAGAGCAGGTGCTTGCGCAGCTCGCGGACGGCGGCGCGCTCGGCCTCGTCTCGGGGCTCGGCGGGGCGCTGGCGGCGGCGGTGCTCGATCTGCAGGCTCACGTGCCGCAGCATGACGGAGATCCACTCGTCGCGCGAGGGCGCAGGAGGGCGCGGCCGCCCGAGCTCCGCCGCGCGCAGCTCCCGGAAGATCCACGGGTTCCCGCACGCCCCGCGCGCGACGAGCACGGCGTCGCAGCCCGTCTCCGCGCGCATCCGGAGCGCGTCGTCCGCCGTCCAGACGTCGCCGGAGCCGAGCACCGGGATCCCGACCGCCTGCTTCACCGCGCGGACGAGGTCCCAGCGCGCCCGCCCGGAGTACATCTGCGCGCGAGTCCGGCCGTGGAGCGCGACCGCGGCCGCGCCGCCGGCCTCGGCGGCCCGCGCGACGTCCACGCAGTTCACCTCGCCGTCGTCCCACCCCGCGCGGATCTTGACCGTGACCGGGACCGGCACCGCGGCCCGGATGGCACGCACCGCCGCCTCGACCCTCGCCGGCTCCCGCCCGAGGGCCGCGCCCGCGCCGGTGCCGCACACCTTCTTCACCGGGCACGCCATGTTGACGTCGATGATCCCGGCGCCGGCCCGGACGGCGGCGGCCGCTCCGCGCGCGAGGACGTCGGGCTCCGCCGCGAAGACCTGCACCGCGAACGGCTCCTCCTCGGGGTCCCGATCGAGGTAGCTCTCCGTCTGGAGCGTCCCGTGGACGAGCCCGTGGGCGGAGACCATCTCCGTGTAGGCGAAGCTCGCCCCCATCTCGCGGCAGATCGTCCGGAACGGCCGATCCGAGACGCCGGCGAGCGGCGCGAGGAAGAAGCGTCCCGCGAAGGTGTGAGGTCCGATCCGCATGGTGGCTGGCTCAGGCGCGCGACGGGTCTAGCAAATCCGGCTCATCCTGCTAAGGGCCTCGAGCCGGGCGCGCAACCGGGGGGACTGACGGCCGCCCCGGGGAGTGCACAGGGTGGTGACGTCCGGCGGGCGAGCGGGCAAGAGGGTGTCTGATTTTGATCTTCGCGCGCGGGCGTTTACCATGGTCGCGAACAGGCGTCGGCCCCCAGGCCGCCCCCCGCCCCCGAGGAGCGATGAGGCCGATCCGCATCACTGCAGCGCTGCTCTCGATCATGGCGCTCGCCGCGCCGGCCGGTGCGCAGGCACCCGCCGCCGCGTCCGCCACCGCCGCCGCGACCACGCAGGCGCTCCCGCCCGCGGAGCCGCCCGACGCGAAGCTCGTCCCCGCGACGCCCGTCGGTCGCGAGCTCGTCGCGAGCGTGCAGCGGATCCTCTCCGACGGTGACGTCGCCGACTCCTCCGCCGACGTCCCGGACGATCCGGCGGTCGCCGAGGAGATCGACAGCGAGTCCGCCGAGCTCGAGGACCTGCGCCGCGCGGAGGAGGAGTCGCACGTCCAGGACGCGGGGCCCGGCGCCGCGCACCAGCCCGGCGAGGGCCGCGTCGCGCTCCTGCCCGAGCTCGACCACGATCTCGCGCAGCTCCAGGCCGAGTACGACATCCCGATCGAGGTGAACGAGGCGGTCGTCGGGTACGTCCGCTTCTTCCAGTCCCGGGCCGCTCGTTCACATTTCGTGAAGTGGCTCGGGCGCTCGCACCGGTACATGGAGCGGTACCGCGCGATCCTGAAGGAGGAGGGGCTCCCGCAGGACACGGTCTTCCTCGCGATGATCGAGAGCGGCTTCGGGAACTTCGCGTACAGCCGCGCGCGGGCGTCCGGACCCTGGCAGTTCATCGGCCCCACCGGGAAGATGTTCGGGCTGAAGCAGGACTTCTGGGTGGACGAGCGGCGCGACCCCGAGAAGTCTGCGCGCGCCGCCGCGCGGTATCTCAAGCTGCTCCACAAGCAGACCGGGGACTGGCGCCTCGCCTGGGCTGGCTACAACGCCGGCGTGGGCCGCATCTTCAAGGCGCGCGCGAAGGGCTACGAGGACTTCTGGAAGATGGCCGCGGTCCCGGGCAAGAAGGTCCTGCGCGCCGAGACGAAGGGCTACGTCCCGAAGCTGATGGCCGCGGCGATCATCACGAAGCACCCCGAGGCGTTCGGGTTCCGCGCGGACGAGATCGAGCGGCAGCGCTGGGATGAGTACGAGCAGGTGACCATCCCCTCCGCGACCCTGCTCGGCGTGCTCGCCCGCGCCGCCGGCGTCTCCGAGCGGCAGCTCATCGACCTCAACCCGGAGCTGCGCCGCGCCTGCACGCCGCCGCACCCGTACAGCGTCAAGATCCCGAAGGCCCAGGCCGAGGTCTTCGCCCAGGCCTGGCCCGCGGTCCAGGGCAAGGTGCGCATGACGTTCGCGGGCCACGTCGTTCGCCGCGGCGACACCGTCTCCTCGATCGCGGCGCGCTACGGCGTGCCCGCCGAGGGGATCATGGAGATGAACGGGCTCCGGACCGCGAAGAAGCTGAAGGTCGGGCTCGAGCTCGTCATCCCGAAGCCGATCGGCGGCGGACGGCTCGCGCACACGGGCGAGGGGACGGCGCCCGTCGCGGTCGTGGCGAGCGCGAGGCCGGGCGAGACGGAGCCGCGGCGCGCGGAGCAGGCGCGCCGCGAGCCGCCCTCGAAGGTGCACGCCGCTGCCGAGCGCGCGGACCGGGCGCGCAGCACGCTGCGCGTGCGGCCCGGCGAGACGCTCTGGTCGATCGCGCGGCGCCTCGGCGTCGAGCTCGAGCAGCTCTGCCGCTGGAACGGGATCGAGAACCCGAAGCGCCACAAGCTGCTCGCGGGCGCGCAGCTCGTCGTGTACGGGCAGCGCGGGTAGGCCTTCGGCCTAGAACACGTACCGGAGCGAGAGGTCCACCGGGAAGGTCACGATCCAGCCGGCCTTCATCCACGGCACGTTCGGCTCGTCCCCGAACGGCGAGAATGGATCGCGCACCATCTCCTGCGCACCCACCTTCGCGACGTCCATCCCGGCGCGGAGCCCGATCGTCACCCACCGCACCGGCACGTCCGCCCGGAGCTCGAGGCCGACGCGGGGGACGACGCCGGTCCACGTCTTCTTCACCGGATCGTACGAGTAGAAGGAGGACGGGTCGGACCTCACCGTGTGCTCGGCCGCGACGCGCGCGACGCCGAGCTCGCCGGCGAACGAGATCCAGCGGAGCGGCCTCGGCGAGTAGACGGCGCTCGCGCCGAGGAGCAGGGCTCGGACGTCGTCCTCCACCGGGAGCGAGACCGGGAGGAAGACGGAGTCCTCGAACGAGAGCGTCCCCGTCGTGTGGCGAAGGTGCCGCCAGGCGGCGCCGGCCTCGACGGCCCAGGTCCGCGAGAGCTGGACGCCCACCCGGAGACCGAGCGCCGGCGCCTCGAACAGCTCCAGTCCGCCGCCGGTCGGCGGGGCCGGCGTGCGGTCCCACCCGATCCCGCCGCGGAGCTCGACGTAGAGCGGCCGGCCGGCGAGCGATGACGTCCGGGGGGCGCCCGTCGCGGTCGTGGACGACGGCGCCGTCGGCCCGGGGGGCCGGGTCGCCACCGCCGCCGATGTGGCCGTCGCCGCGGCGGGGACGACGCTCGCCCGATCGCGCGCCGCCGAGAGCGCCTGGGCGACGGCGCGCTGCGTGGTCGCCGCGAGCGCGTCCTCGGTCGTGTCCGAGAAGGTCGAGACGCGCGCGATCACGCTCGCTCTGCGCGCGTCGAGGAGCTGCAGCGACAGGTGGAACCGGCTGCCGATCTGCCCCACCTGCGTCGAGAGCACGTACTCCGCGCCGAGCGCGCCGCCGATCTCGGCGAGGCAGGAGAAGTCGTCTCCGCAGCCGAGCATCTTCTTCTGACGCTCGAGCCCGATGAGCGCGCCGATGTCCGCCTGGGACAGGACGTCGTAGCCCGCGGACTGCGTGTCGCCCGCGATGATCGCGGTGAGGATCGTGGCGGTTCCGGGGGAGACCCCCTGAACCGCCCGGACGTCGAGCACCGCCACCTTCTGCCTGGGGGCGGCGCGCGCGCTGCCGGTGGAGAGAGTCGCGAGCGCCAGCAGGACGAGTGCTCTCTTCATCGCTTCCTCCACGTGCGCCTGCGTACCGTCCGAGTGGCCTCCGTACCACGTGGGGCGTACGCCGGTCGAGGGGCGCGCCCCCGGGGCTCCCCCCCGGGTGACGTCGCGCGCACCTTCAACGACGAGCTTCCACAGGGGGGGAACCGATGAACGTCCGAGCCGTAGCGCTCGCCGTCCCGCTCGTCTTCGGGATGGCGTGCCAGCATGCGTCAAAGCAGGGTCGCACCGAGACCGCGTCGAGCCCGCAGCCGGCGGCGCAGCAGCCGCAGGCGTCCACGGGCCAGGATCCGATGATGCAGCCCGGACCCTCGATCCAGGGTCACGCGTCGGACGAGATCGTCGTCGGGCGCATCACCGTCCTGTCGCCGGACGCCGTCTCCATCGAGACGGAGCAGGGGGTGACGAAGACGCTGTCCGTCGTCCCGCAGACCACCGTCGAGCTCGACGGCCGGGAGGCGACGTTCGACGAGCTCGCCGAGGGCCAGCCGGTGCGCGCGAGCTTCAACGAGGTGCAGGGGCAGGAGATCGCGGTGAAGATCCGCGCGGACGCGAAGACCACCGCCCCGGACACCGGCCTCGGCTCGAGCGGTTCCACGGGCGCGGGCTCGCTGCCGGGCGGCCCGTCCGACACGGGCCCCGGGACGAGCTCCGGCGACACGAGCCCCGGCTCCCCGGACACGAGCCCCGGCTCCCCGGACACGAGCTCCGGCTCGACCGACAAGAGCTCCGGCTCCGACACGGGCTCCGGCGGCTCGAAGGGCTGGTGACCCGCGGTCCGGACCACCGACCCGGCGCGCCTCTCAGGACAGGGTCCGCGCCGGGTCGACCCGCGCCGCCGCGGCGGCGGGGGCGAGCGCGCCGAGCACCGCCGAGAGCGCGGGCACGACGACGCCGAGCGCGACCAGCCAGCCCGGGAAGGCGAAGAACGTCTCGGGCCGGAACGGGAAGTCCGGGAGGAGCGACACCGCCGCGCGGTCCGCCGCGATCGCGAGCGCCACCGCCAGCGCCGCGCCGACGATCCCGCCGGCGAGGCCGACCATCGCCCCCTCGGCGAGCACGATCCGGCGCACGTCCGACGGCGCGGCGCCGAGCGCCTCGAGGACCGCGATCTCCTTCGCGCGACCGCGGACGCTCGCCGAGAGCGACTGCGCGATCGCCAGCGCGGCGAGCGCGCACATCACGACCGCCAGGAAGACGAGCGCGCCGGTCGTCACGAGCACGACGGTGCCGACCCGCTCCGCCGTGGCGCGCTCGCCCTCGTCCACCGAGAGCCCCATCCGCCGCACCGCCGCGGTGAGCGCCGGGACGTCCTCGGGCCGGCGCGCGAGCACCGTGACCTGCGTGTAGCCCTGATCCGCCTTGCCGTACTCCGCGTGGAGGCGGCGCACCGTCGCGAGCGGCACCGCGAGCATGTAGATGGGCACGCGGTCGGAGAGCCCGACGAGCTTGAGCCGCGTCTCGTAGACCCGGTCCTCCGTCTTCTGCGGGACGATCGAGTAGCCGACCTTCACCGGCAGCTCGAGCCCCACGATGGACAGGCCCGAGGGCAGGCGGCGGACGCCCCACGCCGGCGCGATCGTCTTGTCGTAGATCTCGAGGAGCCGGCGGGACAGCAGCACCGGGATCGGCCGGTCGGAGCCCGGTCCGGGATCGTCGAACACGAGCCCCCGGCCGACGTCGCCCGCGACGAGCTCCGGCGCGACCCCGACGACCGGGATCTGCAGCGTCATCCCCGGCGGCCAGTTGTAGTCGAGGCCGCGCGGCGGTCCGGGCGCGGCGACCGGGACCCGGAGCGAGACGCGGGGCCAGACCGCCGCGGCGCCCGGCAGCGCCGCGAGTCGTCCGGCGGTCTCGGCGTCGAGCTTGCCGCCGCCCAGGATCCCGCCGAGCGCGACGGTCCCCGGCACGACCTCCACGAGGCGCGCGTCGGCGGGGAACATCCGCTGCGCCGCGCGGGAGACCCCGAGGCCGAGCGCGAGGAAGAACACCAGCGCGGCCGCGCCCAGGCACGCGGCGGCCGCGTTCACGAGCGCGCCGCGGCGGTCGGCCCGGAGCGACGCGATCGCGATCCACACGAGGCCGCGCGCGCGGGTCATGACAGCCGCCCCTGGTCGAGGTGGAGGACGCGCGACGCCGCGCGCGAGACCCGCTCCTCGTGCGTGACGACGAGGACGGTGAGCCCGGCGCGCGCGAGGTCCGCGAACTGGCGGATGATCCCCTCGCCCGTGACGACGTCGAGGTTCCCGGTCGGCTCGTCGGCGAGGAGGATCCGGGGGCGCGCGAAGAGCGCGCGCGCGATCGCGACGCGCTGCCGCTCGCCCCCGGAGAGCCTCGCCGGCGGCTGCCGCGCCTTGTCCACGAGCCCCACCTCCGCGAGCGCCCGCTCCGCGCCGGCGCGGATCTCGGCCTGCGCCGCGTCGCCGCCGCGCCGCAGGAGCATCGGCAGCATCACGTTCTCGAGCGCGGAGAGCCCCTGCAGGAGGTTGAAGGACTGGAACACGAACCCGACCGCGCGGTTCCGGAGCTCGGCGCGCGCCTCGGGCGAGAGCCCGGCGAGCGCGACGCCGGCGACGGTCGCCTCGCCGCCGAAGTCGCGGTCGAGCGCGCCCGCGACGTAGAGCAAGGTGGACTTCCCGGACCCCGACGGCCCGACGATCGCGACGAGCTCCCCGGGGGCGACGTCGAGGTCCACCCCGCGGAGGATCGGGACCTCGCGCCCGGCGTCGCGGAACGCCTTCGTCACGCCGCGGAGCCGGATCACCGCTCCTCCCCCCGCGCCTCGACGTCCACCGAGAAGAGCAGGGCACCCTCGGTCAGCTCGGCGCGCAGCGAGATCGCGGTGAGCCGCGCCGCCGGCTCGATGACCCGCTCGACGAGCGATCGCACGACGAAGCCCGACGGCCCGCCCCCGAAGGCCTCGTCCGGCAGCGCGCGGATCGCCGCGACGAGGCGCGGCGCGTCGAGCGCCACCCCGCCGAGCCCTCCCGCGAGCGCGGCCTCGGCGGTGGGCGTCGCGGCCTTCCACCCTGGCGCGTCGCCGGCGAGCCGGCCGAGGAGGGCGTCGATCCGCCCGGGCCGCCCGCCCGCGGCGACGATGAGCCGCCGCGCGGGGTCCACCTTCCACGCGATCTCGCCGGACGGGGTGTGCAGCCGGGTGATCCCGGCGTCGTCCGGGCGACCCTTGCGAGGCGGCGCCCGCCGCCCGCGCGAGCCGCTCGACCGCGGCCGCCGCGTCGGCGTCGGGCCGGAGCGGCAGCAGCGCCTCGAACTCGAACGCCGCCAGGGGATCCGCCCGCGCGGTGTCGGCGGTGAGCCGCCCGAGCGACAGTCGGGCGGGGAGCGACAGCGCGACGGCCGCTCCCGGCGCCAGGACGCCGAAGACGTCCCGCTCGAGGTCGACGCCGCGCCGCCGGAGCGCGGCCCGGTCCCGCGCCGAGACGATGGGGACGAGCTTCTTCCCGAGCGCCGCGAAGTCCCCGTCCCATCGCGCCGCGAGCGGCGCGGCGGCGTCGAGCCTGGAGACGAGGGGGGCCGCGTGCCCGTCCGCCGCGAGCGCGCGGAACGAGGGCTCGCGCGCGCCCAGCAGCATCGCGGCGCGGGCGGTCAGCCGTCCCGCGCCCGCGGTGAAGCCGATCGCGATCCCGTCCTTCAGGGCCCAGGCGCCCTGCAGGATCGGGGAGCCCGCGGGGACGAACGCGATCGTGGCGACCCCGTCCCCCACCGCCGTCCGCGCGAGCTTCCAGGCGGGGGACTCCGCGAGCGAGCTCGCCGGCGCGAGCGCCGCGGCGTCCGCGACGAGCGCGGGGCCGGACGGGTGCGTCGTGAGCAGCGTGGTGCGGCCGACGACCGCGTAGGTGAGGGAGGCGACGGCGCTCCCGGGCCGGCGGAACGTCACCGCCCCGACTCCGCCGCGCGACTCCGCCGCTGCGCTCGGTCGCGCCGAGCCGATCGCGCGCGAGCCGCGCGAGGAGCCGCTCGAGCTTGGGGACGTCGGCGGCGGGCAGGACCACGAGCGTCGCCGTCCCCGCGTCGTCGCGCGCGCCGGGGGGGTCGAGGAGCGCGAGGGCGGCGCCGCGGCGCGGATCGACGCCCGCCTCCGCGAGCGCCTCCGGATCGAGCGGGTCGAACCCGAGCTGCGCCGCGAGCGCCCCGCGCGCGCTCGCGAGGCCGCCCGCGCCCGGGAACGCCGAGACCGACGCGTGGAGCGCCGCGAGCTCGGCGGCCGCCCGGCGCGTCTCCGGGACGACCACCACGGCGCGGACGGCGGCGGGGACGAACCGCTCGGGCGGCGGGCCGCGCCGACCACCTTCACACGCGATCAACGCGACCGTCGCGACGACGAGGGCGCGGCGGAGCGGGCGCCGGAGCACGTCCTTTCCTTACCATGGTAGACAGGGCGCGCTCATGATCTTCTCCCACGAGGACGACGCGCCGCTCGCGATCGATCTCGCGCCCGACTGGCGAGCGACGCTCGGTCCGCTCGCCGCCGCCCTGGAGCTCGAGATCGGGTCGGGCCACGGCGGGTTCGCGCTCGCCTTCGCGCGCGCGCACCCGGACCGCGCGCTCGTCGCGATCGAGCAGCGGCGCGCGTTCGCGGAGGCGGTCCGCGGGAAGGGGGAGCAGCGCGGCCACCGGAACCTCGTCGTGATCCAGGGCGACGGCCGGCTCCTCGCGCCGCGGCTCTTCCGGGAGGGGTCGCTCGCCGCGATCCACGTGCACTTCCCGGATCCCTGGTGGAAGCGGCGCCACCGGCGGCGGCGGCTCGTGGACGACCGGATGTCGCTCCTCCTGCTGCGGCTGCTCCGCCCGGGCGGGCTCCTCGACTTCCGCACCGACGTGGAGCGGTACGCGGTCGAGGCCGTCGCGCGGCTCGAGGAGATCGGGTTCGAGAACGAGGCCGGGCGGGGCGCCTTCTCCGACGCCCCGCCCGACGAGCTCCCGTCCACGCGGGAGAAGCGCTACCTCGAGACCGGCCAGCGCGTGTGGAGACTCCGGATGCGCCGGCCCGCGGTCAGCCGTCGCTAGCGGCTGCCGGAGTCGGCGCGCCGGCGCCGCCCATGCCGGACGGACGCGCCCATGCCGCCGCCCGTGCCGGACGAGCCGCTCGGGGCGATGGCGACCCTTCATCGCCTTGGAGCCGGAGGCCTTGCCGCTCAGCTCGATCTTCACGGCGACCTGCTCGCCGTTCTGCTCGTTGTAGCTCGCCCGGACCTGCTGGCCGGGCTTGATCTGCGAGTGCTTCGCGGTCTTGCCGTTCATCGTGACCACGGTCTCCGGGACGATCTTGAGCGTCGTGGCCTCGCCGTCCTGCGCCTTGATCGAGATCGACCGCTTCGCGAACTTCGCGACGGTCCCGGTGACGGTCTGATCGTCGGAGTGCCCGGCGGCGTCACCCGTCTTGGCGGTCGCGCCCGCGGAGTCCTGCTGCGCCCGGTCGGAGGCGCCACCCATCATCCCGCCGCCGGTCGTCCCGGACGCCCCCTGGCCCTGGTCGGAGGTCCCCGCGGACCCGGAGGGGCTGCCGGAGCCCATCGTCTCGGACGAGCCGCCCGAGCCCATGGCGCCCGAACCGCTCGGGGTCGAGGTGCCGGAAGCGCCGGCGGCGCCGGAGTCGGTCGATGAGGAGCCGGAGCCGCTCGTCGTGGACGAGCCGGACCCGGTCGAGCCCTTCGCCCCGTCCCGTACTCCGAGGCGAAGGTGCTCGTGGTGAAGGCAATCCCGAGAACGAGCGCGAACCCCTTGGTGATCGTGCGAATGGACATGTGTCCTCCCTGGGCAGACGTTGCCGTGGAGCCCGAAGCTGCGTGCGGTCGGGGCGAGCGGCGACTCCCGATGCGGAGGTTCGGCCGGGCGAGCCAGCGCCGGGGCGGCTAGACTCGCCGCCATGACCCGGCTCGCCCTCGCCCTCGCCCTCGCCACGCTCGCCACCTCGGGGTGCCGCCGCCCGGTGGGCCCCGCGGAGACCTACCGGGCGTTCGCCGCCGCGGCTCGCGCGGGCGACACGGACGGGGTCTGGAACCGGCTCTCCGCCGGCTCCCGCGAGAAGCTCGACGCCCGCGCCCGGGAGGTGGCCGCGCGCGCGCCGGGCGGCGTCGTCCCGGCGAGCGGCAAGGAGCTCGTCGTCGGCGATCTCGCGCCCGGGGCCGCCCGTTTGCGCTCCGTGACCGTCGTGCGCGAGTCGCGGGACGCGGCGGTCGTCTCGGTGGACGTGGAGGGCGCCCCGCGCGCGCGGGAGGTCTCCCTCGTCCGCGAGGCAGGCGTGTGGCGCGTCGTGCTCCCCTTTGATAACTAGTCGCCTCTCCCATGAAGACCCCGACCGCCGCCGAGATCCGCGAGTCCTTCCTCCGCTTCTTCGAGGAGAAGGGCCACCGCCGCGTCCCGAGCTCGTCGCTCGTGCCGCAGGACGATCCCACGCTGCTCTTCACGAACGCCGGGATGGTCCAGTTCAAGGACGTGTTCACCGGCCGCGAGAAGCGCGACTACACCCGCGCGACGACCACGCAGAAGTGCGTCCGGGCGGGCGGCAAGCACAACGACCTCGAGAACGTCGGGTTCACCGCCCGCCACCACACGTTCTTCGAGATGCTCGGGAACTTCTCCTTCGGCGACTACTTCAAGAAGGACGCGGTCGCGTGGGGGTGGGAGTTCGTCACGAGCCCGCGCTGGCTCGGGCTCGCGAAGGACCGGCTCGCCGCGACGGTGTTCGACGGCGAGGGCGGGCTCCCGTGGGACGAGGAGGCGTTCGAGCTCTGGAAGGCGCAGGGCGTCCCGCCCGATCGCATCTACAAGCTCGGCGCGAAGGACAACTTCTGGGCGATGGGCGACACGGGGCCGTGCGGGCCGTGCTCCGAGCTCCACTACTTCCAGGGGAACGACATCCCGTGCGCGGAGGAGAAGGCCGGCCGCCGCTGCGAGGGGGTCGCCTGCGACTGCGACCGCTGGCTCGAGATCTGGAACCTCGTGTTCATGCAGTTCGAGCGGAGCGCGGACGGGACCCTGACGCCGCTCCCGAAGCCCTCGATCGACACGGGCGCGGGGCTCGAGCGCATGGCGTCGGTCGCGCAGGGGAAGCGCTCGAACTACGACACCGACCTCTTCCAGAACATCATCCGCGCGATCGAGAAGCTCTCCGGCGCGCGCTACGGCGCCGGCGAGGACACGTCGGTCTCGATGCGCGTCATCGCCGATCACGCGCGGGCGACGACCTTCCTCGTCGGGGACGGCGTGCTGCCCTCGAACGAGGGGCGCGGGTACGTGCTCCGGCGGATCATGCGCCGCGCGATCCGCCACGGGAAGCGGCTCGGGCTCGAGAAGCCGTTCCTCGCCGACGTGTGCGGCGCCGTGATCGACGAGATGGGCGCGGCCTACCCCGAGACCCGCGAGAACCGCGCGTTCATCGCGAAGGTCGCGGCGCAGGAGGAGGAGTCCTTCCGCCGCACGCTCGACAACGGGCTGCGCATCCTCGAGGAGGAGATGGCCCGCCTCGAGAAGGCGAAGGAGAAGGTCGTCCCCGGGAAGGTCGCCTTCCAGCTCTACGACACGTTCGGCTTCCCGATGGACCTCACCCGCGTCATCGCGGGCGAGCGCGGGCTCGGCGTCGACGAGGCGGGGTTCGACCGGAACATGGCCGAGCAGCGCGCCCGCTCCGAGTGGAAGGGCTCCGGCGATCAGGCCGTCGGCGACCTCCACAAGCAGATCGCGGGCGAGCTCGGCGAGACCCACTTCCTCGGGTACGAGACCCCGGTCGCGAAGGCGGAGGTGAAGGCGATCGTCGCGAACGGCGCCCGCGTCGCGAAGGCGGGGAAGGGCGCCGCGGTCGAGGTCGTCACCGCCGCGACCCCGTTCTACGGCGAGTCCGGCGGGCAGGTCGGGGACCAGGGCACGATCCGCGGTCCGGGCGGCGCGGTCGAGGTGCGCGACGCGCGGCGCCCGGTGCCGGGCCTCGTCACCCACGTCGGCGTGGTCGAGTCCGGGGAGATCGCGGTCGGCGACGTGGTCGAGCTCGCGGTGGACGATCGGCGGCGCGACCTCATCCGCGCGAACCACTCGGCGACGCACCTCCTCCAGTTCGCGCTGCGCGAGGCGCTCGGCGAGCACGTGAAGCAGGCGGGCTCGATCGTGGCGCCCGACTACCTGAGGTTCGACTTCTCGCACTTCCAGCCGCTCACCGACGAGGAGCTCTCCGGGATCGAGCGGCGGGTGAACGAGCTCGTGCGCGAGAACGCCGAGACCGACACCGCCGTGCTCGAGCTCGAGAAGGCGCGCCAGGCGGGCGCGATGATGATCTTCGGCGAGAAGTACGGAGACGTGGTCCGGGTGGTGCGGATCGGCCCGTCGAAGGAGCTGTGCGGCGGCACCCACGTCCGCCGCGCCGGCGACATCGCCTTCTTCAAGATCGCGAGCGAGGAGTCGATCGCGGCCGGCGTCCGGCGCATCGTCGCCCACACCGGGCCGCGGGCGGTCGAGCTCTCGCAGCGCGAGGCCCAGGAGCTGCGGCGCGCCGCGGCGCTGCTCCGCGCGGGCGCCTTCGAGGTCGCCCAGAAGGTCGAGGCCGCGCAGCGGCGCGTGCGCGAGCTCGAGCGCGCGCTCGAGGAGGCCTCGTCGAAGGCCGCGACCGCGCAGTCCGGCGATCTCGCGGCGCGCGCGAAGCAGGTCGCCGGGCGGGAAGGTGCTCGCCGCGCGCGTGCAGGGGGACGGCAAGACGCTGCGCGAGCTCGCGGACAAGCTGCGCGACAAGCTCGGGACCGGCGTCGTCGCGCTCGGCGCGGCGGTGGACGGCAAGGCGGTGCTCCTCGTCGCGGTCACCAAGGACCTCACCGGCAAGGTGAAGGCGGGCGATCTCGTCAGGGACGCGGCGAAGCTCGTCGGCGGGTCGGGTGGCGGGAAGCCCGACCTCGCCCAGGCGGGCGGCCCCGACGCCGCGGGCCTCGACCAGGCGCTCGCGCGGATCGAGGAGCTCGCCTCGAAGTCCCTCGCGTGATCGACGGCCGCGGGCGTCGACGGACGCGCGCGGGCGCGCGCGGGGCGCGAACTCGCGGTTGCTCCTGGGTGGGTCGGCGGGCCCGCTGTCAAGACGCCCGGGCCGTTGACCGGCGCGGACCGCGGTGCCTACCATCGTTCGCGTCGATGCCTCCCATGGCCCACCGATCGCGGAAGCCGCGCGTCGCTCCACCTGTGGTGGATCTCGCCCGCGCCCGCGACGCGAAGCGGGTGCGCGAGCTCGTCGAGCGCTGCCGGGCCGTCGACGAGCTGAACAGGAAGTCGCTCGCGCGCCTCTTCCAGACCGGGCTCGTCTACACGCGGCAGGGCGCGCGGCTCGGGCGCGACCTCCTCCTCGCGCAGCAGCACCTCCTGCGCGCGTCGGATCTCCTCGCGCGGATCGCGGAGCTCCCGGCGGACCCGGCCGATCGCGACGCGACCGCGCTGTACGACGAGGCGCAGGCGCTGCTCGCGCGGACGGCCGAGCTGAGCGCGCGCACCGGCCTCGTCCTCGCCCGCGGGAGCTGACGGGACCTCGCCCGAGCGGGGGACCCGGACGCGCGGTTGCTGCACCCGGCCGCACCCGTGCTGGGGAAGAAAGCCCCTTGATTCCGGCCGAGCGCTGAAGGACGCTGTCGATCGTCCCTGGAGGGGGCGACCGAAAGTCACGTCCTGCTGCCAGAGCCCCCTCCGCGGAGCCCACGGAAACGCCACGTTCCTGCCAGCTCAAGGAGTCAGCCAGATGCGCAAGCTCTTCCTGCTCGGTTCGCTCGTCGCTCTCCTCGTCCCCACCGCCTCTCACGCGCAGTTCCAGCTCGGTGCTCCGCGTCGGCTTCGCGCCTGCCATGGCACCGCGACCGGAGAAGGATCTCGACGCGATCGAAGATGACGGATGGTGTCAAGTCGCAGATTCCGCTCCAGCTCGACGCGAGCTACAAGGTCAACAAGGACCTCGCCGCGGGCGTGTACTTCTCCTACGGATTCGGCCAGGTCGCGTCGGCGACATCTAAGACCCGTCTGCGACGTGAACGCGCTCGACTGCTCGGTGAACGACATCCGCGTCGGCGTGCAGGGCGTACTACTCGCTCAACCAGGTGAAGTCGCCGCTGGTCCCGTGGGCGGCGGTCGGCCTCGGCTGCGAGCGCGCCCAGTTCGCTGACGGGCGCAGGCGGGTCTGGCGAGAAGGTGAGACGCTCGTTCCGGGCTCGAGCTCAACCTCCATCGGCGGTGACTACACGGTCGCGCAGCAGTTCGCGATCGGGCCGTACCTCATGCTCGCGCGTCGGCAGTACACGACCGTGAAGCAGACGGCGACGCGGGCGACCGGCGAGCTCGACGCGTCCGGCAGCATCACCGACAAGAACGTTCCACGAGTGGTTCGGGTTCGGCGTCCGCGGCACGTACGACCTGTAGTTCGGGCAGACATTCGCTGACGAGCGGCCGCCCTCCGGGGCGGCCGCTGCCGTTTCAGCGAGACCGCCTGGCCCTCGGCCCCGCGATCGACGAGGGGGCGCCCGGGTCCTGAGCGCTCCAGCATCCGCGCGCTCTCGCCGCATTCAGCGCTCATTTGCGTTGCGACACGTCCCGTCCGTGCGAAGCGTGGACGGCATGTAACCGAGGTCGCAGCCGAGGGGGGATCTCGCGGCTTCGACCCCGCTCAACCAGAGGGAGTCCAGACATGCGCAAGTTGCTCCTGCTCGGAAGCCTCGTCACCGTCCTCCTGCCCGCCGCCTCGCGTGCCCAGGCCACCATCGGCGTCCGCGGCGGCTTCGCGTTCGCGATGGGCGACGCCGCGAAGGACGCCAAGCTGTCGGACACGGTGAAGTGGCAGATCCCGATCCAGCTGGACGCGATGTACCGGCTCACCCCCGACCTCTCGATCGGAGCTTACGGGTCCTACGGCTTCGGCTTCCTCGGCGACCGGGCGAAGGACGCGTGCGATCTGGCCAACCTGGACTGCTCCGCGAGCAGCTGGCGCGCCGGCATCCAGGCGACCTACGCGGTCAACGGGATGTCGCTCGGGTTCGTCCCGTGGGTCGGCATCGGCACGGGCTGGGAGTGGCTCAAGGTCAAGAGCGCCGTCGGCGGCCTCTCGTCCGAGGCCACGACCTCGGGGTGGGAGTACGTGAACCTCCAGCTCGGCGGCGACTACAGGGCGAGCAAGCAGTTCTCCGTGGGCCCGTTCGTCCAGCTCTCGGTCGGCCAGTACCGCAAGGTCGAGAGCACCGACATCCCGGACAAGGCGACCCACGAGTGGTTCACCGTCGGGCTCCGGGGAAAGTTCGACATCTAGGACCTTCACGCATGGCGCCCGTTCGTGCGATGGATGGGCGCCATGCGAACCCCGCTCGCCGCGGCCGCCGTCCTCGTCGCGCTCTGCGGGGCGCGGCCCGCCCGCGCGGAGCCCGTGCTGGCGCTCCGGCTCGGGGTCGCGCCCGCGCTCGGCTCGGTGGCCGCCGACGTCCCGGTCTCCGACGCGATCACGACGCAGTACCCCATCCAGCTCGACGCGCTCTGGCGCGAGGGCTCCCTCGCCGGCGGCCTGTACGGCTCGTGGGGGCCCGCCCGGGTGGGCCGGTGCGGCGACGCGTCGTGCAGCGCGTCCGTCACGCGGCTCGGGGTCCAGGCGACCTGGACGTTCGCGGACGTGGGGCGGGCCGAGCCGTGGGTCGGGGTCGCGAGCGGCTACGAGTGGGCGACCCAGGACCGGACCCGCGGCGGCACGGTCACGACCAGCTGGCGCGGGTTCGAGCTGCTCGCCGCGCAGGGCGGGATCGAGTGGCGGGTCTGGTCGCGGCTCGCCCTGGGCCCGTACGCGCTCCTCGCGGTCGGGCGCTACACCGACGTCTCGCTCGACACCGGGTACGGCTCCGCGTCCGGGGAGATCGCGAACCGCGCGGTCCACGCGTGGTTCCACGTCGGCGTGCGGGCCCGCCTCGTCCTGGGTGCCGCGCGGTGAGCGGCGGGCTCGTCGAGCTCGAGCTGGACGCGCCCTCCCTGGCGTCGAACCCGCTCGGCGATCCGGCCCACCGGACGGTGCTCGTCTGGATCCCGCCCGGCGGCGCGGCGGGGCTCCCGACGGTCACGTTCCTGCACGGGTTCACCGGCAGCGCCCGGGGCTGGACGAACGTGTCGGTGTTCGCCCCGACCGTCCCCGAGCGGCTCGCCGCGCTCGTCGCGGCCGGCGAGATCCCGCCGGTCGTCGGGGTCTTCCCGGACGGCGCGACGGCGCTCGGCGGAACCCAGTGGACGAACGCCCCGGCCGTCGGGCGCTACCAGGATCTCGTCGCGGAGGACGTCGTCGCGGCGGTCGAGGCGCGGCTCGGGACGCTCGCGCGCCGCGAGGCGCGCGCGGTCGTCGGCAAGTCCTCCGGCGGCTACGGCGCGCTCTGCCTCGGTCGGGACCGGCCGGACGTGTTCGGGCTCGTCGGCGCCCACGCGCCGGACTGCTGCTTCGAGTACTGCTACCTCCCCGACCTGCCGAAGGCCGCCGCGGCGCTGCTCGACGCGCCCGACGCGGCCGCGTGGCTCGAGGGGGCGCGGCGGCGGGCGCGGGAGACGAAGCTCGGCGGGTCGGATCACGCGCCCCTGAACGTCGTCGCGATGGCCGCGCACTACTCGCCGAGGGCGGGCGCGCCGCTCGGGCTCGAGCTGCCGTTCGAGCTCCCCACCGGGCGGCTGCGCGACGACGTGTGGGCCCGCTGGCTCGAGCACGACCCCGTCCGCTTCGTCCCGCGGGCGGCCGCGGCGTTCCGGCGGCTCGAGGCGGTCTTCCTCGACTGCGGGACGCGAGACGAGTTCAACCTGCGCTGGGGAGTGCGGATGGTCGCGGCGGCGCTCCGGGAGCTCGGGGTGAAGGTCGAGCACCAGGAGTTCGAGGACGGACACATGGGGACGAGCTACCGGTACGACGCCTCGCTGCGGTACCTCGTGCCGCGGCTCGCCAGGGCGTGAGCGCGGCGGCTCCGCTCGACCTCGACCTCGACCGACGACCGCGACCGCGACCTCGACCGCGACCGCGACCGCCTGGAAAGGGAACGGCCGCCCGGAGGCGGCCGTCGGGTTCGACTCGGATCCGCGCCGCTACTCCCGCGGCGGGTGCCCGCGGCGCAGGAACGCCGGGATGTCGTACTGATCCTCGCTCTCGGCCGGCTTGAACGACGCCGGATCGCGCCGGACGGGCGCGCGCGCCACCGCGACCGCGGGGACCACCGCATGCGCGAGCCGGATCGGCTCCTTCGGCTTCGCCTCCTGCGGCAGCGGCGGCGGGACGGCCTTCACGGCGGCCTGGGGCACCTGCACCTGCACCGGGCGCCCGGCCGGGCGCTTCTCGGCGTCGCGCCCCTGGAACCCGGTCGCGATGACCGTGATCCGCACCTCGTCGCCGAGCGTCTCGTCGACCACCGACCCGAAGATGATGTTCGCGTCGGGGTCCGCCGCCGACTGCGCCATCGAGACCGCCTCGTCCACCTCGCGGAGGGTGAGGTTCGAGCCGCCGGTGATGTTGACGAGGAGGCCGGTCGCGCCGTCGAGCGAGACGTCCTCGAGGAGCGGCGAGCTGATCGCCGCCTGCATCGCCTCCATCGCCCGCTTCTCGCCGGACGAGCGCCCCGTCCCCATGAGCGCCATGCCCTGCTCGCTCATGATGGTGCGCACGTCGGCGAAGTCGACGTTCACGAGGCCGTGCACGGTGATGATGTCGGAGATGCCCTGCACCGCGTTGAGCAGCACCTCGTCCGCGCGCTTGAACGCGTCGGCCATCGCCATGTTCTCGCCGGCGACCGAGATGAGCCGCTGGTTCGGGATGACGATGAGGGTGTCCACCGCCGCCTTCAGCTCCGCGAGGCCCGTCTCGGCCTGCTTGCGCCGCCGGTTCCCCTCGAAGAGGAAGGGCTTCGTGACGACGCCCACCGTGAGCGCGCCCGTCTGCTTCGCGACGTCCGCGACGATCGGGGCGCCGCCGGTGCCGGTGCCGCCGCCCATGCCCGCGGTGACGAACACCATGTCCGCCCCCTCGAGCGCCGCCGCGATCGCGTCCCGCTCCTCGATCGCGGCCTGGCGCCCGACCTCGGGGTTCGCGCCGGCGCCGAGCCCGCGCGACGCGCCGCGCCCGAGCTGCAGCTTGACCGTCGCCTTGTTCGCCGCGAGCGCCTGCACGTCGGTGTTCGCCGCGATGAACTCGACGCCCTCGATCCGCGCCGCGACCATCGTGTTGATGGCGTTGCCGCCGCCGCCGCCCACGCCGATCACCTTGATGCGCGCCGCGTCCTGCCTGTCCGTGTACTCGATCATGGTCGTCCCCGCGGGCTAGAAGACCTGCCCGAGCCACTCCTTCATCCGGTTCTTCACCTTCCGGTACACGTTGTCCTCGCGGATCTTGAAGTACGGGCTCCCGTCCTGCTGCTGGGCGCCGTAGATCACGAGGCCGACGGCCGTCGCGTACATCGGGCTCTTCACCACGTCGACGAGGCCGCCGATGCCGCGGGGCATCCCGCGGCGCACCGGCATCCCGAGCACCTCCTCGGCCATCTCCTGCATCCCGGCGAGGAGGGTGGAGCCGCCGGTGATGACGATCCCGGAGGCGAGCGTCTCCTCCATCCCGCACCGCTGCAGCTCGTGCTGGACGAGCATGAAGATCTCCTCGACGCGCGGCTCCACGATCTCGGCGAGGATGTGGCGCGAGAGGACGCGCGGCTGGCTCCCCCCGACGCTCGGCACCTCGATCGTCTCGGACTTGTCCACGAGCGACGCCATCGCCGAGCCGTACTGCTTCTTGATCCGCTCGGCCTCGTGCGTCGGGGTGCGGAGCCCGACCGCCACGTCGTTCGTGAGGTGGTTGCCGCCGAGCGCGATGACGGCGGTGTGCTGGATCGAGCCGTTGTGGAACACGGCGATGTCGGTCGTGCCGCCGCCGATGTCCACCAGGCAGGCGCCGAGCTCCCGCTCGTCGTCGTTCAGCGTGGCCAGCGAGGACGCGAGCGGCTGGAGGACGATGTCCGCGACGTTGAGGCCGGTGCGCTGCGCGCACTTGACGATGTTCTGGGCCGAGGAGACCGCGCCGGTGACGATGAGCGCCTTCGCCTCGAGCCGGACGCCGCTCATCCCGACCGGCTCCTTCACGCCGTCCTGGTCGTCGACCACGAACTCCTGCGGGAGGACGTGGATCACCTCCCGGTCGAGCGGGATCGCGACGGCCTTCGCCTGGTCGATGACGCGGTCCACGTCCTGCTGGCGGACCTCCTTGTCCTTCACCGCGACGACGCCGTGCGACGGGAACGCCTTGATGTGGCCGCCCGCGATGCCGGTGTAGACGGTGGTGATCTCGCACCCCGCCATGTGCTCGGCCTCCTCGATCGCGCGCTTGATCGAGGCGACGGTGGCGTCGATGTTGACGACGACGCCCTTGCGGAGCCCCTTCGACGGGTGCGTTCCGATGCCGATGATGTCGATGCCCTCGTCGGTCACCTCGCCGACGATGGCGCAGATCTTGGTCGTGCCGATGTCCAGGCCGACGAGGATGTCGCCGCTCTTCGCCATGTTCACCTCCGGGCGCGTCGCGCTCTCGCGCGCCGCCCACTAGCGCCCTCTCGGACGCTCTCCACTGCCTTCCCCGCCTCCCGTTGCCAGCCGCACGGCGATCCAGTCCGGACGCCGCCGGTTCTCCAGGTGCAGCACCTCGGCGCGCCGACCCTCGGCCTCCACCGCCGCGAGGACGCGCTCGAGCCGCTCCAGCTTCTCGGGCAGCGCGCCCTGGCCGAGCCGGACCTCGAGGCCGTCCGCGCCCGCCCAGAGCGTCGTGCCGTAGTCCGCCGACAGGTGGATCTCCGAGACCGGCCTGCGCCGGTCGAGGCCGCGCTCGGCCCAGCGATCGAGGAGCGCCAGGGCCGCCTGGAGCAGCGGCACCACCTCGGCGCGGCGCTCCACCCAGTCCTCCCGGACCACCCCGGTGATCACGGGCAGGTCGAGCCCGTCGCCCGGGAGCGCGCGCTTGAACACCTCGCCCGCGGAGTCCACGAGGTACAGGCCGCCGAGGTCCACGAGCGCCGCCGCCCGGCGCTCCGTCACCCGGACCTCGAGCGCGGGGGGGAAGGTCCGCCGGACCTCGACCGACGCGATCCAGGGGTGCCGGCGCAGGCCCGCCTCGACGAGGGCGGGCTCGCACCCGAGCAGGTGGTCGCCGCGCTGGACCGGCGAGAGCTCGAGCAGCTCCTGCGCGGTCGCGCGGGAGAGCCCCTCGAAGCGCACCTCGCGGATGCGGAGGAGGTCGCCCTGCAGCGCGTGCTTCCAGGTCAGCCAGCCGGTGCCCGCGAGGAGGGCCGCCGCCGCGAGCGGCCAGGCGAGGAAAGAGACCGCGCGCGCGAGCCGCCGGCGCTGCTCGGCCGGATCCCTGTCCACGCGCCGTCGGTTCTGTGCCCGCGCCACCGCCGCTCCCGCCGCCCGATCCGACGCCCACCGCTTTCGGGCGCTATCACCCGAGGTTGCAGCATGCCCGAGGGGGCGCCGCAGGCAAGTTTTCGGACGCGGCGAGCGGGCAGGGGGAGAGGGGGAGCCCGCCGGGCGGCGCGGTCTACGCCTTCAGCGCGGCGCCGTCGAGGATCCGCTCGCAGAGGTCGGGGAACGCGATGCCGAGGCCGGCCGCGATCTTCGGGACGAGCGAGGTCGCCGTCATCCCCGGGAGCGTGTTGATCTCGAGGATGAAGGGGGTGCCGTCGGGCGCCACGATGAAGTCGACGCGCGTGACGCCCGCGCAGCCGAGGCCGCGGTGGGCGACCTCCGCGGCGTCCAGGACGCGCCGCACGTGGGCCTCGGGGATCCGGGCCGGGTAGTGGTACTTCGTCGTCCCCGCGGTGTACTTCGCGGCGTAGTCGTAGAACTCGTTCGCGGGCTCGATCTCGATCGCGCCGAGGGCCTTGCCGTCGAGCACCGCGACGTTCACCTCGGTGCCCTTCAGGTAGCGCTCCACGATCACGTCGCCCTTGAAGGTCGCCGCGTCGAGGCAGGCCTCCCGGAGCTTGGCGGGATCCTTCACGAGGTGGACGCCCACCGAGGAGCCCTCGCCGGCGGGCTTCACGACGCACGGGATCCCGAAGGGGAGGTCGGCCACCCCGATGGCGCCGGCCTTCGCCTGCGGGAACACGCGGTAGTCGATGACCGGGAGCCCGAGCGCCTTGAACATCGCCTTCGAGACGACCTTGTCCATCCCGAGCGCCGAGGCGAGCACGCCCGAGCCGGTGTAGGGGATCCCCATCGCCTCGAGGAGCCCCTGCACGCAGCCGTCCTCGCCCCAGCGGCCGTGCAGGGCGTTGAAGGCGACGTCGATGCGGGCGGCGCGGAGCCGCTCGGGGAGATCCCGATCCACGTCGACGAGGGTCACGTCGAGCCCCTTCGCGACGAGCGCGTCGGCGCAGGCCTTCCCCGTCCTCAGCGAGACGTCGCGCTCGGTCGAGCGCCCGCCGTACAGCACCGCGACCTTCTTCCCGGTCCAGCTCGGCATGCTTCCTCCTCGGGCGAGCCTAGCCCACTCGCAGATCCCCCACGTCGACGTCGGCGAAGTCTCCCACGAGCCGCACCTCGGGCTCGAGCCGGATCCCGAACCGCTCCTCCACGCGCGCGCGCGCGAGCCGCAGCAGCGCGACGACGTCGCGCGCCGTGGCGCCGCCGGCGTTCACGACGAAGTTCGCGTGGACGTCGGACCAGCGCGCGCCGCCGACGGCGTGGCCCTTGAGCCCGACCGCCTCGATGAGCCGGCCCGCGAAGTCGCCGGGCGGGTTGCGGAAGGTCGAGCCGAAGGTGGGCCGGTCGAGCGGCTGGGTCCGGCGACGCCGCTCGCGGTCCTCCTGCATGGTCCGCTCGCTCGCGACGACGTCGCCCGGGCGCAGCGCCAGCTCGAGGCGCGTCGCCACCGCGCCCGCCGGGAGCCGGCAGGTCCGGTACGCGAACCCGAGCGCGCCGGCGTCGACGAAGCCGACGCCGTCCGCCGTCGCGAGCTCGACGCGCCGCACGACGTCCTTCATCTCGCCGATCCGGGTGCCCGCGTTCATCGCGAGCGCGCCCCCGAGCGTCCCCGGGATCCCGGCGACGAACTCCATCCCGACGAGGCCCAGCGCGTGCCCGCGGATCCAGAGGCGCGAGGTGGGCTGGCCGGCGCCGAGGAGCAGCGTCTCCCCGCGCGCCTCCTCCGGCGCGAGGTCGGGCGGGAGCCGCAGGACGACCCCGCGGACGCCCGCGTCGGCGACGAGGGTGTTGGCGCCCCCGCCGAGCACGTGCAGCGGCACGCCGAGATCGCGGACGGCGCGGAGCAGCTCCGCGAGCGCCTCGAGATCGGCGGGGCGGACGAGGAGGTCGGCCGGGCCGCCGACCCGCAGGGTCGTCCGCGGCGCGAGCGGCGCCCCGGGCACGACCTCGCCGCGGACGCGGCGGGCGACCTCTCCCTGCCAGGTCGTCATGAGGAGAGCAGCGCGAGCAGCTCCGGGCCGACCTGGGTGATGTCGCCCGCGCCGAGCGTCAGGACGAGGTCGCCCGGGCGGACGCGCCCGCGCGCCGCGGCCGCGAGCTCGGCGCGGGGCACGTGCGTCACGTCGCGGTGGCCGCAGGCGCGGATCGCGTCGGCGAGGGAGGCGGCGGTGGCGCCGGGGATCGGGTCCTCCCCCGCCGCGTAGATGTCGGTGAGGAGGAGCACGTCCGCGTCGTTGAACGCGGTCGCGAACTCCGGGAGGAGGTCGCGGGTGCGCGTGTAGCGGTGCGGCTGGAACAGGCACACCACCCGCCGGTGGAACGCCTCCCGCGCGCCGAGCAGGGTCGCCTTCACCTCGGCGGGGTGGTGCCCGTAGTCGTCGACGACGGTGACGCCCGCGCTGTCCCCGCGCACGCTGAACCGGCGCTGGACGCCGCCGAAGGTGGCCAGCGCCGCGCGGATCGCGTCGGGCGGGATCCCCATCTCGTCGCCGAGCGCGACGACCGCGAGCGCGTTGAGCGCGTTGTGGCGCCCGACCATCCGCACCTCGAACCGCCCGAGCGGCTCGGTGCGCCGGAACGCGTCGAAGCGGACCGCGTGGCCGTCCACCTCGATGCGGTCGGCGCGGAAGTCGGCCTGGTGGCTCTCGCCGTAGGTGACGTACCGGCTCTCGACCTCCGGGAGGAGCGACTGCACCCCCGGGTGGTCGTGGCAGAGGATGGCGAGCCCGTAGAACGGGACCCGGTTCACGAAGTCGAGGAAGCCCTGCCGGAGCGCCTCGGGGGTCTTCCAGTGGTCGAGGTGCTCCGGGTCGACGTTCGTGACGATCGCGATGGTCGGGGGGATGCGGAGGAACGAGCCGTCGGACTCGTCCGCCTCCACCACCATGTAGTCGCCCTTCCCGAGCTTCGCGTTCGAGCCGAAGGTGTTGACCTTCCCGCCCACGACGGCGGTCGGGTCGAGGCCGGCGTGCGCCAGGAGGTGGGCCGCCATCGAGGTGGTGGTCGTCTTCCCGTGCGTCCCCGCGATCGCCACGCCGTACTTGAGCCGCATGAGCTCGGCCAGCATCTCCGCGCGCGGGATGATCGGGATCTTGCGGCGCCGGGCCTCGACGACCTCCGGGTTGTCCCGCCGCACCGCGGACGAGATCACGACGACGTCCACCTCGGCGATGTTCTCGGCGGCGTGCCCGCGCGCGACGCGGCCGCCGAGCGAGGCGAGCCTCCTCGTCGTGTCGGACTCCTTCAGGTCCGAGCCCGTCACGGCGTACCCGAGGTTCAGGAGCACCTCGGCGATGCCGCTCATGCCGATGCCGCCGATCCCGACGAAGTGGATCTTGGCGGGCCTGGAACGAAAGAGGCTCATGGCGGCTCCTAGGCGGCGGGGTCGGGCGGCCGCGCCGGGGCGGGCGGGCGCTGCCGGGGCCGGCCGGTGGGCGTGCCCCAGCGCCGGCGGACGAGCTCGGTGCAGACGTCGGCGATCTCCTTCGCCGCGGCGGGGCTCCCGAGGCGGCCCGCGGCGCGGGCCATCTTCTCGCGGCGCTCCGGGCTCGCGAGGATCGCCCGGATCTCGCGGGCGAGCAGCTCGCCGGTGAGGTCGCGCTCCTCGATCAGGACGGACGCCCCCGCGTCCACGAGGCTGCGCGCGTTCTGCAGCTGGTGGTTGTCCGCCGCGAACGGGAACGGGACCAGGATGGACGGCTTGCGGCAGACGGTGAGCTCGGCGAGCGCCATCGCGCCGGCGCGGCAGACGACGAGGTCGGCGCCGGCGTAGGCGCTGCTCATGTCCGTGATGAACTCCAGCACGTCGGGCTCGAAGCCGCACGCGCGGTAGCCCTTCTCCACCTGCTCGCGGTCGCGGGCGCCGGTCTGGTGCGTGATCCGGAGGGTCTCGCGCAGATCGGCGAGGTGCGGCAGGGCCTCCACCACCCGCATGTTGAGCGCGTGGGCGCCCTGCGAGCCGCCGAAGACGAGGAGCCGCGGCGCGTCGTGCCGGGCCTGGGGCCGCATGAAGTTCTCCATCAGCGTCCGGCGGATCGGGTTCCCGAGCTGGTAGACCTTGCGGCGCGGGAACTGGCGCGCCGCCTCCGGGAACGCGGTGAAGGCCGCCTCGACCACGCGCCCGAGCAGGCGGTTCGTGATCCCCGCGGCGGCGTTCTGCTCCTGGACGGCGGTGGGGATCCGCAGGAGCCAGGCGGCGAGCACGACCGGGCCGCTCGCGTACCCGCCGACGCCGACCACCACGTCGGGCTGCCAGCGGCGCAGGATCCGGATCGACTGCAGCAGCGCGAAGGGGAGCAGCAGCAGGTTCCGGAGCGTGTCCACGAGCCCCTTGCCCTTGAGGCCCCGCACCTCGATGAGCTCGATGGGGAACCCGGCCTGCGGGACGACCGTCGCCTCGAGGCCGCGCGCGGTCCCGACGAACACGGCGTCGTTCCCCGGGTGGCGCGTCACCACCTCCTCGGCGAGGGCGATCCCGGGGAACACGTGCCCACCGGTGCCGCCGCCGGCGACGAGCATCCTCATGGCGTCCCCCCCGCCTGTCGCGCGCCGCGGCCGAGGAGCCCCTCGCCGCCGTCGCGCGCGACGCGCACCGCGGAGGCCGGCCTGCGCAGGTAGCCGCCCCGCTCGCGGCTCACGGACAGCAGGATCCCGGCCGCCGCGAGGAGCGTCATGAGCGAGCTGCCGCCGTAGGAGACGAAGGGGAGGGTGAGCCCCTTCGTGGGGAGGAGGCCGAACACGACCGCGAGGTTCACGAGCGCCTGCGTGCCGACGAGCGTCGTGACCCCGAGCGCGGCGTAGCACCCGACGGGATCCGACGCGTTGAGCGCGGCGCGGAGCCCCCGCCACACCACGATCGCGTAGAGCGTGAGCAGGAGGAGCATCCCGAGCAGCCCCGCCTCCTCCGCGATCACCGCCGCGATGAAGTCGGTGTGCGCGGCGGGGAGGTAGAAGAGCTTCCCCTTCCCCTGCCCGAGCCCCTGGCCGAAGAAGCCGCCGTTCGCGGTGCCGAGGAGCGACTCCCAGAGCTGGAACCCGGGCCCGGAGCGGTAGCGAGCGGGATCGAGGAAGGACATGACGCGGGCCCAGCGGTAGGGCGTGGACTTCACGAGGTGCCACGCCACCGGCAGCGCGAGCACCGCCGCGAGGAGCAGGTACCCGATGCGAGCGCCGGCGGCGAACAGCATCGCGAGGAGCACCAGGAACAGGATGACCCCCGTGCCGAGGTCGCGCTGCACGAGGCAGAGCAGGACGAAGAGGCCGGTCACGAGGAGGTGCGGGAGGACGCCGATCGAGAAGAGCCGGACCTTCTGCTGCTTCCGCGCGAGCGAGTGGGCGAGGTACAGGACCAGCACCACCTTCGCCGCCTCCGCGGGCTGGAACTGGACCGGGCCGAGCGGGATCCAGCGCTGCGCGCCGCCGGCGGTCTTCCCGAAGAAGGGCACGAGCGCGAGGACCGCGAGGGTGAGGCCGAGGATCGGGTACGCGAGCCCCACGATGCGCCGGTGGCCGATCCGGAGCGCGGCGGCGAGCAGCGCGAGCCCGATGCCCGCGGCCACGAGCTGACGCTTCAGGTAGTAGAACTCGTCGTACCCGAGGCGCCGCGACTGGCCCGCCGGGATGGCGCTCGCGGAGTACACCATCACCGCCCCGACCGCGGCGAGCCCGAGGACGGCCGCGAGGAGCAGCCCGTCGACGGGCTGGCCCGCGCGCGGCGGCGCCCCCTGACGAGAGCGGCTGGTGTCTTCCCCGGTCATCCCGCGAGCTCCCGGACGTGCCGGCGGAACGCCTCGCCGCGCTCCTCGTAGCTCCGGAACTGATCGTAGCTCGCGCAGGCGGGCGAGAGCAGCACCACCTCGCCCGCGGCGGCGAGCCGGGCGGCGCGCCGGACGGCCTCCGCGAGCGTGTCGCACGGCTCGGTCCGGCAGAGGTCGCCGAGCTCGGCCTGGATGTTCGAGCCGTCCTCGCCGATCGTGAGCAGCGCCTTCACCCGCCCGGAGAAGAGGGGGCGGAGCGGCGCGTACGGCGCGCCCTTCCCCCGGCCGCCCATGATGAGGACGACGCGCGGGCTGGCGGGCGGGAACGCGGAGAGCCCGACCCAGGTCGAGTCCACGTTCGTGGCCTTCGAGTCGTTCACCCACTCGATGCCGCCGCGCTCGGAGACGAGCTCGAGCCGGTGGGGGAGCCCGGGGAACGCGTCGAGCCCGGCCTGCACCGCGTCGCCGGGGACGCCGAGGAGCCTGGCGCAGAGCGCCGCCGCCATGGCGTTCTCGCGGTTGTGCCGTCCGCGGAGCGCGCGGTTGCGCACGAGGTAGGACTCGGACGCCGCGGAGCCGACGCGAAGGGTCAGCTCGGCGCCGCCCGGGCCGGGCTCGCCGCCGGGGTCGCGCGCCGCGAACGGCGCCGCCGGCCCGAAGCCGAAGGTGTGGACCGACGCGCGCGAGGCGGCCGCCATGGCCAGGGTCGCCTCGTCGCGCTGGTTCGCCACCGCCGCGTCCCCGGGCTGCTGCAGCCCGAACAGGCGGGCCTTCGCCGCCGTGTAGGCGCCGACGTCGGCGTAGCGGTCGAGGTGGTCGGGCGTGACGTTCAGGATCGCGGCGACACGCGGCCGGAGCCGCTCGATCCCCTCGATCTGGAACGAGGAGAGCTCGAGCACGATCGCGTCGACGCGCTCGCCGGAGAGGACGAGCTCGCACGCGGGGGTGCCGAGGTTCCCGCCCGTGAAGGTCCGGCGGTGGCGCGCGAACAGCGCCCCGGCGAGGGCGGTCGTCGTGCTCTTGCCGTTCGTCCCGGTGATCGCGACGACCGGCGCGCCGTGGAGGAACCGCGCGGCGAGCTCGACCTCACCCCACACCGGCACGCCCTTGCGGGCGGCCGCCGCGATCTCCGGGATCGTGAGCGGCACGCCGGGGGACGCCACGACGAGCTCGGCGCCCTCGAAGTCGGCGCGGTCGTGGCCGCCGAGCGCCCGGCGCACCGGGACGCCCTCGAGGGCCGCGAGCGGTCCGGCGAGGTCCTTCTCGGCCCGCCGGTCGGTGACGGTGACGAGGGCCCCCTCGCGCGCGCACAGGCGCGCCGCGGCGACGCCGCTCCTCGCGAGCCCGACGACGGTGACCTTCCTGCCTCTCAGCTCCGGCGCGCTCACCGTCACCTCAGCTTGATCGACATGAGCGCGACGAGCGCCAGCATGACCGAGAGGATCCAGAACCGGACGATGATCTTGGGCTCCGCCCACCCCTTCAGCTCGAAGTGGTGGTGGATGGGCGCCATCATGAAGATGCGCTTCCCGGTGGTCCGGAACGACCAGACCTGCAGGATCACGCTCACCGTCTCGGCGACGAAGACGCCGTGGAGGATCGCGCTCGCCACCTCGTTCTTCGTGAGCACCGCGAGGGTGCCGAGCCCGCCCCCGAGCGCGAGCGAGCCGACGTCCCCCATGAAGACCGACGCCGGATAGGTGTTGAACCAGAGGAACGCCACCCCCGCGCCGAAGATCGCCGCGCAGAAGACCCCGAGCTCCTCCGCGCCGGGGATGTAGGCGATGCGCAGGTACTCGGCGAGGCTGAACCCCGCGATGGTCGCGCCCGCGACGTAGGAGAGCGCGAGGAAGGTCATCGACGAGACGATCGTCGGGCCGATCGCGAGGCCGTCGAGGCCGTCCGTCAGGTTCACCGCGTTCGACGTGGCGATGATGACGAACACCATGAACGGCAGGTAGAGCCAGCCGAGGTTCGGCTCGAAGAAGCGGCTCGGCACGAAGGGCAGGGTGAGCCGGAGGTCCACGTAGCTGCCGACCCGCAGCCAGGGGAAGCCCGCGGTCGCGTGGAAGTTCCAGTCCGTGAGCACGCCGTAGTAGACGGCGAGGACGATCAGGACCTGGAAGAGGAGCTTCTTCTTCCCGGCGAGGCCCTTCGAGTTCCGCTTCGAGAGCTTGAGCCAGTCGTCCCAGAAGCCGATCCCGCCGAAGCCGAGCGTCACGAGGAGCGCGGCCCAGACGTAGCGGTTCGCCAGGTCCGCGAAGAGGAGGGTCGAGACCGTGACGGCGAGCAGGACGAGCGCGCCGCCCATCGAGGGGGTCCCGGCCTTCTTCTTGTGCGCCTCGGGCGTGTCCTCGCGGACGTTGGAGGCGCCGTACTGCAGGACCCGCATCCGCTCGATGAAGAACGGCCCGAGCAGCAGGCCGAGGAGCAGCGCGACGAGGCCGGCGGCCACGATGCGGAAGGACGGATAGCGCAGGACGTTCAGGACGCCCACGCGGGTCGAGAGGGGATAGAGGAGGTGGTAGAGCATCAGGCTGGCGCCGTCACCGCAGGGCCTCCACGAGTCGTTCGAGCTTCATGCCGCGGCTGCCCTTCACGAGCAGCACGTCGGGGGACCGGACGTTGGCGCGCGCCCACGCGACGAGCGCCTCGAGCTGCTCCGTGTGGAAGGCCTCGAGCCCGGCCGCGCGCGCCGCCTCCGCGGTGGCGCGGGAGCGTGGCCCGAAGACGGCGAGCGCGCGCACTCCGGCGCGCGCGGCCTCCTCGCCGAGCGCCCGGTGGGCCTCGGCCTCGAAGGGGCCGAGCTCGAGCATGTCGCCGAGCACCGCGACCGGCCGGCCCGCCCGCGGCGGCGAGGTCGACCACCGTGCGGAGCGCCGCCGACATCGACGCGGGGTTCGCGTTGTAGCAGTCGTCCACGAGCTGGACGCCGGACGGGAGGGGCTCGAGCCGCAGCCGCCGCCCCACCGGGCGGACCGCGGCGAGCCCGCCGGCGATCTCGCGGTCCGTGCAGCCGAGCGCGATCGACGCCGCGGCCGCGGCCGCCGCGTTCGCGGCGTTGTGGGCGCCGACGAGCCCGGGGATGTGCACCGGGACCTCGCGGTTGCCGATCCCGAGCACGAACCGCAGGCCGTCGATCCCCTGCGAGAGGACCTCGACCACGACCACGTCGCCGCGGCGCCCCTTCGAGGCGGAGAAGGTGATCATCCGGCGCCCGGACGCCTGCGCGCGCTTGAGCATCCGCGCGTCGTCCGCGTTCGCGATCGCGATGCCCCCCTCGGGCAGCCCGAGGTACAGCTCCGCCTTCGCGTCGGCGACCGCGTCCACGGTCCCGAGCCCGGCGAGGTGCGCGGGCGCCGCGAGCGTGACGACGCCGATCTGCGGGAGCGCGATCGCGGCGAGCCGCGCGATCTCCCCGGGGTTGCTCATCCCCATCTCGATCACGGCCGCCTGGTGCCCCGGCTCGAGGCCGAACAGGGTGAGCGGCAGGCCCACCTCGTTGTTCAGGTTCCCCTCGGTCTTCAGCACCGGCCCGCGCGTCGCGAGGATCGCCGCGATCATCTCGCGGGTCGTCGTCTTCCCGTTCGAGCCCGTGACGCCGACCACCGGGATCGCGAAGCGGCGCCGGTGGAGCCGCGCGATCGCGCCGAGCGCGACGAGGGTGTCCGCGACGGCGAGGCGCGGGAGCGAGGACGCGTCGGAGGCGCGCGCCTCCGCCACGACCGCGGCCGCCGCACCGCGCGCGGCGGCGTCCGTGAGGAACGCGTGCGCGTCGAAGCGCTCGCCCCGGAGCGCGACGAAGAGCGCGCCCGCGCTCACCGTCCGCGTGTCGGTGGACACGCCGGCGAGCTCGGGAGGCGGCGGCCCGATCCAGCGCCCGCCGGTGGCCGCGGCGAGCTCGTCGGGCGTGAAGCGCGGTCCGGTCATGTGATCCCGAGCGCCGCCCGGGCCTCGTCCCGGTCCGAGAAGGGGAGCCGCTCGCGCCCGACCACCTGGTAGTCCTCGTGCCCCTTGCCCGCGACGAGCACGGCGTCGCCCTCGCGCGCCGCCGCGACCGCGACCGCGATGGCGGACCGGCGGTCGGGCTCCACGACGAAGCCGCGGTCGTCGAGGCAGAGCGCCTTCGCGCCGAGGCGGCGCAGCCCCGCGCGCTCGAGCCCCGGGACGATCTCGCCGATGATCGCGAGCGGGTCCTCCGAGCGCGGGTTGTCGCTCGTCACGACGACGAGGTCGGCGCCGCGGCCCGCCACCTCGCCCATCAGCGGGCGCTTGCCGCGATCCCGGTCGCCGCCGCACCCGAACACGCACACGACCCGGCGCGGCCCGAGCGCGCGGAGCGCCTCGAGCGCGCGGGCGAGCGCGTCGTCGGTGTGGGCGTAGTCGACGAACACCGAGACGCCGCGCGCGGCGAACCGCTCGAGCCGTCCGGGCGCGCCGGCCGACTCCGAGAGGCCGCGCGCGATCGCGGCGGGCGGGAGCTCGAGCCCGAGCGCCATCCCCGTCGCGCAGAGCAGGTTCTCGAGGTTGTGGGCGCCGACGAGGGGGGACCGGAAGGCGATCGGACCGGCCGGCGTGTGGAGCGTGGCGGCGATCCCGGAGAGGCCGATCACGACCTCCTCGGCCCGCAGCTCGTCGCCGGTCCGGCCGCCGTACCGCCACACGCGCCGCCCGGGGCCGAGCTGGTCCGCGAGCCGCGCGCCCCAGCGATCGCGGACGTTCACGACGGCGGTGCCGTCGGGCGCGAGGTGCTCGAGGAACAGCCGGCGCTTCGCCGCGAAGTAGCTCTCCATGTCGCCGTGGTAGTCGAGGTGGTCGCGCGTGAGGTTCGTGAACCCGGCCACGCGGAACAGCATTCCGGCCACCCGCTCCTGCGCGAGCGCGTGGGAGGAGACCTCGAGCACCGCCGCGCGCGCCCCGGCGGCGCGCATCTGCGAGAGGAGCGCCTGCACGGTCGTCGACTCGGGCGTGGTGTGACCGGCCCGCCGCTCGGCCCCGGGCCAGCGGTGGATGACGGTGCCGAGGAGCCCCACCGGGACCGCCGCGGCGCGGGCGCAGGCCTCGACGAGCCAGGCGACCGTCGTCTTGCCGTTCGTCCCGGTGACGCCGGCGAGGTGGAGCGCCTCGCCGGGGCGCCCGTGGAGGTTCGCGGCCGCGACCGCCATCGCGCGCCGGGAGGACGGGGCGAGCAGGAGCGTCGCCGGCGCGCACGGCACCGCGCGCTCGGCGACGACCGCGATCGCGCCCCGCCGGGCCGCCTCCCCGGCGAACTCGTGGCCGTCGCGGTCCGCGCCGCGGAGCGCGAAGAACACCGCGCCGGGGACGACCTCGCGGGAGTCGCCCGTGACGGTCGAGACCTCCGCGTCGCCATCGGCGTCGCCGCGGGCGCCGGTGCCCAACATGATCGACGAGAGCTTCATTCGAGAACGGCTCCATGCAAACCGACGCCCGCGCACTTCTCTTCGGCGTCTCGCACGCTTGCATGCTCCCGTGTCGCGCGTGACACGCGGGAGCGCACATCCTATCTCAGCCTGCCGGCGCGAGCGTCATCCGAACGCGCGTTCCGCGCGCGACGACCCTCCCGGCGGGCGGGGATTGCGACACCACCCGCCCGGACCCGGCGATCTCGGCGGCGAGGCTCGAGTCCTCCAGGCGCCGGATGGCCGCCCGGAGCGGGAGGCCGGCGAGCGAGGGGACGGCGACCCCACCGCCCGGCAGCTGGACGCCCCGGCGGTCGGCGGCCTCCACGGGGGGCGGCCCCTCGGCCTCCTGCGGCTCGGGGGTCGCGGGCCGGGCGGCCGCCACGGGCCGCCGCCCCCGGCGCGGCGGCCGGCGCCCCCGGCGGCACCCCGAGCATCTTCATCGCGTACTCCGCGATCTCGCGGAACGCCGGCGCGGCGACCTCGCCGCCGTACCGGTCGCCCTTCGGCTCGTCGACGTAGACGCCGATGACGACGCGCGGAGCCTCGGCCGGCGCGAACCCGACGAACGAGCTGAAGCGCCGGTCCTCGGAGTAGCCGCCGGAGACCGGGTCCGCCTTCTGGGCGGTGCCCGTCTTCCCCGCGACGCGCCACCCGTCGAGCCGGGCGCGCTTGCCGGTGCCCTTCGGGTCCTCGACGACCCCGACGAGCCAGCGGGAGATCGTCGCCGCGGTCCCCGCCGACACGACCCGCCGCACGACCTCGGGGCCGGGCTCCTCGAGCACCTCGCCCGTCGCGGGATCGATGACCCGCTTCACGATCCGCGGCCGGAGCAGCACCCCCCCGTTCGCGATGACCCCCATCGCGGCGGTGATCTGCAGCGGCGTCGCGGTGAGCCCCTGGCCGAAGCTCTGCGTCGCGAGGGTGATCTCGGCCCGCGGGAACGGCACCGAGCCCTTCGCCTCGCCGGGGAGGCCGCTCCCGGGCCGCTCGCCGAACCCGAACGCCGCGAGCCCGTCGTGGAGCCGCTGCCGGCCGAGGCGCGCCGCGATCTTCGCCGCGCCGATGTTCGACGAGGCGGCGAGGATCTTCGAGGGGCCAAGCCAGCCCATCCCCTCGTGGTCGTGGATGACGTGCGCGCCGATCGCGAGGCTCCCGTTGCCGCAGTCGATGGGGTCGAGCGGGGTCACGACGCCCGCGTCGAGCGCGGCGGCGATCGAGAACGTCTTCACCGTCGAGCCGGGCTCGAACGCGTCCGCGACCGCCCGGTTCCGCAGCTCGTTCGCCTTGCGCGGCGCGTTCGGGTTGTGCGGCGGCCAGCTCGCCATCGCGAGCACCTCGCCGGTGCGGGCGTCGAGCGCGATCGCCATCCCGGCGACCGCGCGGGCCCCCAGGCAGGCGCGGGCGACCGCGCGCTCCGTCGCGAGCTGGAGGCCCTGGTCGATGGTGAGCTCGACGCGGGCGCCCTCGCGCTCGCGCCCGGCCGACGGATCTCCCGCGAGGACGGTCCGGCCGGCGCCGTCGCGGAGCGACGGGACCTTCGCGGGCGACCCCGCGAGCAGGTCGTCCGCCGCGAGCTCGACGCCCTCCAGGCCGTTCCCGTCGTCCCCCACGAAGCCGAGCACCTGGCTGGCGAGCTCGAGCTTCGGGTAGTAGCGCCGCGTCTCCGCGACGACGGCGACGCCGCGGAGCTTCTGGTCCTTCACGATCCGCTCCACCGCGTCCGCCTCCGCGGGCGACACGCGGCGGGCGAGGAAGACGAAGCGGGAGCCCCTGGCGAGCTTCTTGCGCACGGCCGCCACGTCGAGCCCGAGGGCGCGGGCCACCTTCGCGAGCGCGGCGCCGGAGCGGTCCTCCTTCCGGAGGATCGCCGGGTCCGCGTAGATCGAGCGCGCGTCGGCGCTCCCGGCGAGGAGCATCCCGGCGCGGTCGGCGATCGGCCCGCGCCGCGGCTTCAGCACGAGCTCGCGCCGGTACTGCTCGACCATGTCGTCGACGAGCTCGTCGCGCCGGAGCACCTGCAGGTGGAAGACCCGGGCCGCGACCGCGCCGAAGCCGAGGGCGAGCAGCGCCGCGAGCACCCCGACGCGGACGGCGATCCAGCGGGTCGCGCCGGGATCGGGCCCGGGGCGCACGCTACCTCCCGGACGGCGTCGCGCGACCTGCCCGCAGCGGGCCCCGGAAGGCGACTGCCCCTCCGGAGTCCGCTGCGGGCCCCGCCGCCGCCCGCCGCCCCTCGGATCGGGATGGCTCCGCCGGGCCGGGCGAATGTATTGCCCCGCCCACACCCCGCCCGCGCTCGCCCACCTCGGCGAGCCGCGGGCCCGCCGCCGACACCGCACCCGGCGCCGGCGGAGCCATGCCCAGCCTGGTCCGCGCCACGCGCTCCAGCGCCGCGGGAGACCTGAGGGTCTCGACCTCGATGCGGAGCCGATCGTGCTCGGACGTGAGAGCGACGTGAGCGCGCTGGAGCTCGCCGAGGGCGTAGCCGACCGCGACGACCCGGGTGCGCGACCACACGTGGAAGACGCCGATGGAGGTGAGGAGCGCGATCGCCGCCGCGAGGGCGGCCACGCGGCCCGCGCCGGCGTCGAGGCGGAGCGCAGCCGTCATCGCAGCTTCTCCACGACGCGGAGCTTCGCGCTGCGCGCGCGGGGGTTCGCCGCGACCTCGGCCTCGCTCGCGACGACGGCCTTGCGGGTCACGGGGGCGAACGCGGCCTTCGCCCCGCACGCGCAGACCGGCAGGTCGGGCGGGCAGGTGCAGGCCTGCGTCAGGGCCCGGAACTTCTCCTTCACCATCCGGTCCTCGAGCGAGTGGAACGAGATCGCGGCGGCGCGGCCGCCGGGGCCGAGCACGGCGGGGAGCGCCTCGAGCCACTGCGCGAGCGCGCCGAGCTCGTCGTTCACGGCGATCCGGAGCGCCTGGAAGGTCCGGGTGGCGGGGTGGATCTTCTTCGGCCAGGCGCGGCGCGGGATCGCGGCGGCCACGACGTCCGCGAGCTCCCGCGTGTCGATCGACCGGCCGCCCTCGACCGCGCGCTTCATGGCGCGCGCGATCGGGCGGGCGAACCGCTCCTCGCCGTACTCGCGGAGGATGCGCGCGAGCTCGCGCTCGTCGATGCGGCGGAGCAGGTCCAGCAGCGGCTCGCCCTCGTCGGACATCCGCATGTCGAGCGGCCCGGGCCGCGAGAACGAGAACCCCCGCTCCGCCTCGTCGAGCTGCGGCGAGGAGACCCCGAGGTCCACGAGCGCGCCGTCCACCGCGGCGAGGCCGAGGGCGTCGAGCACGTTCTTCGCGTCGCGGAAGTCGGCGCGGACGGCGCGGAACGCCTCGCCGAACCGGGCGAGCCTGGCGCGCGCCGCGGCGATCGCGCGCGGGTCCTTGTCGATGCCGATCACGCGCGCCCCCTTCTCGAGGAGGAGGAGGGAGTGCCCGCCACCGCCGAGCGTCCCGTCGAGCAGGAGCTTGCCCGGTTCCGGACGCAGGGCCTCCACGATCTCTCTCGCCAGTACCGGCTCATGGACGAACTCGCTCACGCCTTCCCGAAGAGGTCCAACCGCTCGTCCGGCGGGATGTCCGCCGCCATCTGCTCCGCGTGCGCCGCCTTGTCGAAGAGGTGGATGATCGGTCCCATCCCCACCCACACGACCTCGCGCTGGAGGCCGGCCCAGTCGCGGAGCGTCGGCGGGACGAGGACGCGGCCGTGGACGTCGAGGTCCACCTCGTGCGCCGACGACACGAACCTGAGGACGTTCCGCTGGAAGCGCGCGTCGAGCGGCGAGGCGGCCATGACCTTCTTCACGAGCTCGTTCCACACCGACTGCGGCAGCGCCGCGAGCGCGCGCCAGTGCGGGTACTGCATGAGCACGATGCGCGGCTCGCCCGCGGCAGCGAGGGACTCCCGGAACTTCGCCGGGAGGCTCGTTCGCCCCTTCGCGTCGATCGCGTGGTTGAAGGTACCGAAGAACACGGGCTGGTCGATCCTGCCGCTTGGATCCGCTTGATGCCACTTTTTCCCACTAACAGGTCCGGATCTACGTAGATCGGCAGCGGGAAGTCAACGGGTCGACATGGCGCGGGACGCCTACGCTGACAGGGCGTTCAGCGATCCGGCGCGCAACGGCGCGGATGATCGAGGGGTGCGTTTCAGGCGCACACCCGATCTGGGACGGGGGCACGACCGCGACCTCGACCGCGACCTCGACCCGACTCGACCTCGACCGTCGACCGCGACGTCGACCGCGACCGCACGACCGCGACCGTCCTCGACGTTTGCGTTGCCCTGCGCTCGCCTTGAAGACATCCTCGCCCGGAGCTCACCCGGCCGACGGAGCCCGAGATGCCCTCACTGCACGGAAAGACGATCTTCATCACCGGGGCGAGCCGCGGGATCGGCAGGGCCATCGGCGTCGCCGCGGCCCGCGAGGGCGCGAACGTCGTGGTGGCGGCCAAGTCCGACGCCCCGAACCCGAAGCTCCCGGGAACCATCCAGGAAGCGGCGCAGGAGATCCAGGCCGCCGGCGGAAAGGCGCTCGCGGTCCGCTGCGACGTCCGGGACGAGGCCGAGATCGCGAGGGCGGTCGAGGCGGCGGTCGAGGCGTTCGGCGGGATCGACGTGCTCGTGAACAACGCGAGCGCGATCTTCCTCGCCGGGACCGTCCAGACCCCGATGAAGCGCTACGACCTCATGCACCAGGTGAACGCGCGCGGCACCTTCGCGTGCTCGCAGGCGTGCATCCCGCACCTCGCGAGGAGCACGAACCCGCACATCCTGAACCTCTCGCCGCCGCTCTCGCTCGCCCCGCGCTGGTTCGGGCCGCACGTCGCCTACACCATGGCGAAGTACGGGATGTCGATGTGCGTCCTCGGGATGGCGGAGGAGCTCCGGGACCAGGGGATCGCCGTCAACGCGCTCTGGCCGCGCACGATCATCGCGACGGCGGCGCTGAACCTGCTCGGGGGCGACGCCCTCGCGCGGCACGGCCGCACGCCGGAGATCGTCGCGGACGCCGCGGTGGCGATCCTGCGTCGCGAGGCGCGGAGCTGCACCGGGAACTTCTTCCTCGACGAGGACGTGCTCCGCGCGGAAGGCGTCTCGGACTTCGGCAAGTACGCGGTGCAGCCGGGCGAGGAGCTCGCGCCGGACCTGTTCCTGTAGATCGCGGTCGAGGTCGAGGTCGAGGCGTCGACCCCGTCACCCCTCCGACGTCGCCCCGACGTACAGGTTCGACCCCGCGCGGTGGAAGCCCTCCTCGGAGACGAGGAGGTCGAGCGCGATGGTCGCCGCGTCGTCGGCGGCGGCCTCGGCGCCCGGCCGCTTCTCCTCGTCGAAGAGCTTCACGTAGGTCCGGCAGGTCGGGCACGCCTCCACCTTCAGGCCGCGCTCCGCCTCGATCTGGAAGTACTCCGGCCCGACGCTCGTCTCGCACGCGACGCAGCGGATCCGCGGGACGTTCCACTCGCTCGAGCAGACCGCGCAGGTGACGTAGCGGAGCCGGTCGACGGCCTGCACGATCGCCGCGACGGGCGGGCCGCCGCAGACCGGGCAGGCGCCCTCCGGCGCGGGCGCGGTGGCGGGATCGATCCCCGCGGCGAGCGCCGTGAGCCACGCCTGGAGGGCCGCGCCGACGAACGGCGCGCACGCGCGGTCGTCCGGCTCGACGGCCCCCGCGAGGACCCCGTCGGCGAGGCGCTCGAGGTCCGGGACCCCGGACTCGCCGATCCGGCGGAGCGCCTCCTGCGTCCGGACCGGGAGCCCCGGCGTCCGCGCCGCGTCGACCACCAGCGCGAGCATGCGGCGCCAGCTCTCGTCCCGGCGGAGCTCGCCGTACGCGAGCGGCCGTCCGGCGCAGGGCGCCGGCGCGGCCGGCCGGATCTCCGTCACGGCGCGCGCCTGGCCCGCGGCGACGCGCGCCAGGAGGAGCAGCCACTCCGGCGCGGCGTGCCCGTGCGCGAGCGCGTCGAGCCGCGCCGCGCGCCGCTCGAAGAGGCGCAGCGGATCCGGGAGACGGAGCGCGGGCGCCTGCCCTTCGCGCGCCGGCGCGGGGACCTCGCTCACCGGACGTCCTTGCCCACCTTCGCGTACCACCCGGGGTGGTGGAACCGCGCCCAGGCCCGGGAGACGGTGCCGCGCGTCATCGCGCGGATCGAGCCCTTGGTCCAGAACGCGGCGTACACGTGCACGCCGATGCCGACGAACATCACGAACGCCATGACCGCGTGGAGCACGCCGGCGAAGCGCCGGATCCCGACCGGCACGCCCGGCGAGAAGTACGGCCGCCACATCAGGATGCCGCTCGCGAACAGGACGCCGACGACGCCGATCATCGACCAGAACATGAGCTTCTGGCCGGCGTTGAACTTCCCCTCGACCGGCTCGCCCTCGCTCTTCTTGTTCATGTACTGGAACATCCCGGCGAGCCAGCGCCGGTCGCTCGCGGTGAACCGGTTGTCGTGGACGATCGGCAGCGCGTACGCGTAGAAGAGCACGCCGAACGCGACCCCGAGGAAGGGGTGGATGATCCGCATCAGCGCCCCGCCGCCGAAGAGCGCGCTCGTCCAGAAGAAGAACGGGTGGAAGAGCGCGAGGCCGGAGAGGAAGAGGGCGACGTAGGCGACGGCGACGCCCCAGTGCGTGAGCCGCTCCGCGTGGGTGTAACGGGGGATGAGGTTCGGGTCGGAGCCCACCGGCGCGCGTTCCATCGGTCTCATGGCCTGGGCCTCCCGTCGTCCCGCTCGTCGACCTCGAGCGGGCCGACCTTCATGTAGTGGAAGATCCCTCCCACGAGCACGGCGACCATCGTGATCACGCCGAGCGACTTCGCGACGCCGCTGCGCCAGAGCGCGACGAGCGGCGAGATCTCGGCGTTCACCGGCAGCCGGTAGAGGCCCGGGTCGCCGTGCGGGAGGACGTAGACGACGTGCGTCCCGCCGACGCCGGCCGGGATCGTAGATCGACGCCCTCTCGAACCCGCGCTCCTTGAGCTCGCGGATCCGCTCGTCCGCGAGGTCCCGCATGTGCGCCTTCGAGCCGAAGGTGAGGGCCTGCGTCGGGCAGGTCTTGATGCACGCCGGCTCGAGCCCGACCGCGATCCGGTCGGAGCAGAGCGTGCACTTGTAGGCCTTCTGGTCCTTGGCGGAGAAGCGCGGGACGTTGAACGGGCAGCCGGTCTGGCAGTACCCGCAGCCGATGCACTGCTCCTGCTGGAAGTCGACGACCCCGTTCCTGAGCTTCAGGATCGCGCCGGGCGCCGGGCAGGCGCGCAGGCAGCCGGGGTCCTCGCAGTGGAGGCACCCGTCCTTCACGATGAGCCACTGGAGGCCCTTGCCCGGCAGCTCCTCCTCGTAGAACCGCATCACCGTCCAGGACCGATCGGTGAGGTCGCGCGGGTTGTCGTAGACGCCGGCGTTCGTGCCGATGTCGTCGCGCAGGTCGTTCCACTCCATGCAGGCCACCTGGCAGGCCTTGCACCCGATGCACCTCGAGACGTCGATGAGCTTCGCGACCTCGAGCGTCTCCCGCACCTGCGGCGGGGACGTCGTGGAGGCGGAGCGCCGCATCACGTCGAGCGACTGTAGCGCCATGGTCCGCCTCCTCTCCTAGGCCACGCCCGCCGGAGCCTTCTCGACGTTCACGAGGAACGCCTTGAACTCCGGGGTCTGGACGCTCGCGTCGCCGACGAAGGGCGTGAGCGTGTTGGCGAGGTAGCCGGGCTTCGCGAGCCCGTCGAAGCCCCAGTGGATGGGGATGCCGACGGTGTGGACCTCCTTGCCGCCGATCTGGAGCGGCTTGATCCGCTTCGTCACGACCGCCTTCGCGACGAGCTTCCCGCGCTTCGAGCGGACGACCACCGAGTCGCCGCTGCGGATCCCCTTCTTCCGCGCGAGGGTCTCGTCGAGCTCGACGAACTGCTCGGGCTGGACGATCGCCAGGGCACGGACGTGCTTCGACCAGAAGTGGAAGTGCTCGGTGAGCCGGTACGTCGTCGCCGCGTACGGGAACTCCTCCGACCCGCCGAGCGCCTCCCGGTCACGCTTGAACATCCTCACCGCGGGCGTCGGGCCGACCTTGGGGTGGAACGCGTTCAGCGTCGGCGACTCCATCGGCTCGTAGTGCTCGGGGAACGGCCCGTCGGGCATCCGGTCCACGCCGAACAGCCGGCCGACGCCCTCCGGGTTCATGATGAACGGGCTGACGTTGTCCTCGGGCTTCGCGTCGGGGCGCATGTCGGGGACGTCGCTCCCCGCCCACTTCGTCCCGGTCCACGCGATCACCTTCCGCTTCGGATCCCAGGGCTTCCCGGACGCGTCGCAGGACGCGCGGTTGTAGAGGATCCGGCGGTTCGCCGGCCACGAGAACCCCCACCCCGGGTAGAGGCCGAGGCCGCTCGGGTCCGAGGTGTCGCGCCGTGCGATCATGTTGCCCGCCTGCGTGAACGACCCGCAGTAGAGCCAGTTGCCGCACGCGGTGGTCCCGTCGTCGCGGAGGACCGCGAAGCTCGGAAGCTGCTCGCCCTCCTTCGCCAGGGTCTTCGTCGCGTCCTTCGGGTCGGCGAGGTCGGCGAGGGCGCGACCGTTGTACTCGCGGGCGAGCTCCTCCGGCGAGGGCTTCGTCGCGATCCGGTAGTCCCAGGTCAGGTTCAGGATCGGGTCAGGGAAGGCGCCGCCCTCCTTGCGGTACAGGTCGCGCAGCTTCCCGAACAGCTCGGCGATGATCTCGGGATCCTGCTTCGCCTCGCCGGGCGGCTCCGCGCCCTTCCAGTGCCACACGAGCGTCCGGCCGGAGTTCGTGAGCGAGCCGTCCTCCTCGGCGAAGCACGACGACGGCAGGCGGAACACCTCCGTCTGGATCTTGGTCGGATCCACCGGGTTCAGGTCGCCGTGGTTCTGCCAGAAGTTCGAGGTCTCGGTGACGAGGGGATCGATCGTGACGAGGAACTTCAGCTTCGAGAGCCCCTCGATGAGCTTGTCCTTGTGCGGCGCGGACGCGAGCGGGTTGAAGCCCTGGCACACGTAGCCGTTGAACTTCCCCTGCGACATCAGGTCGAACACCGTCAGGATGTCGTAGAGCTTGTCGAGCTTCGGCAGGTAGTCGTACGCCCAGCCGTTCTCCTTCGTCGCCGCCTTGCCGTACCAGGCCTTCATCAGCGAGACGTGGAACTTGGGGTAGTTCGACAGGTAGTTCATCTGCCCCGGCCGCAGCGGCTTCGGGGTGCGCTTGTCGACGTAGGCCTGGTAGTCCGGCTCGTTGTCGCGTGGCAGTGACAGGTAGCCCGGCAGCGCGTCCGAGAGCAGGCCGAGATCGGTGAGCCCCTGGATGTTGGAGTGGCCGCGCAGCGCGTTCACCCCGCCTCCCGCCATGCCCATGTTCCCGAGCAGGAGCTGGATCATCGCCATGCAGCGGATGTTCTGCGCGCCGGTCGTGTGCTGGGTCCAGCCGAGCGCGTAGAGGTGCGTCATCGTCCGGTCGTGCGCGGCGGTGGTCGCGACCGTCTCGCAGATCTTCTGGAACACGTCCTCCGGGACGCCCGTCACCTCGGCGACCTTCTTCGGCGTGTACCGCTCGTAGTGCTTCTTCATGAGCTGGTACACGCAGCGTGGATGCTGGAGCGTCGGGTCCACCTTCGCGAACCCGTCCTTGTCGAGCTCGTAGCTCCAGGTGGCGCGGTCGTACTTCTTCGTCGCCTCGTCCCAGCCCGAGAAGAGGCCGTCCTCGAACCCGAACCCTTCCTTCACGAGGAAGGAGGCGTTCGTGTACGCGAGCACGTACTCCTTCTGGATCGCCTCCTTGTCGAGCAGGAACTTGATCATCCCGCCGAGGAACGCGATGTCCGTCCCCGGCCGGATCTGCGCGAACTGGTCGGCGACGGCCGCGGTCCGCGTGAAGCGCGGGTCCACCACGATGAGCTTCGCCTTGCGGTGGGCCTTCGCCTCGACCACCCACTTGAAGCCGCAGGGGTGCGCCTCGGCCGGGTTCCCGCCCATCACCATCACCACGTCCGCGTTCTTGATGTCGACCCAGTGGTTCGTCATCGCGCCGCGGCCGAACGTGGTCGCCAGACCGGCGACCGTGGGGCCGTGTCAGACCCTGGCTTGGTTGTCGACGGCGACGCCTCCGAGCGCGCGGATCACCTTGCCCGTGATGTAGCCCGTCTCGTTCGACGAGGCGCTCGCCGCGAGGAAGCCGACGGTCTGCCACCGGTTCACGGTCGTGCCCGCGGCGCTCTTCAGGACGAAGTTCTTGTCGCGGTCGTCCTTCATGAGCCGCGCGATCCGGTCGAGCGACCACTCCCAGGTCACGCGCTCCCACTTGTTCGAGCCGGGCGCGCGGTACTCGGGGAACTTGAGGCGGTTCGGGCTCTGGACGAAGTCGAGGAGCGCGGCGCCCTTCGGGCACAGCGTCCCGCGGTTCACCGGGTGGTCGGGGTCGCCCTCGACGTGCACGAGCTCGGGCTTGGCGTTCTTCGCCTTGTCACCGAGCGTGTACAGGATGACGCCGCAGCCGACCGAGCAGTACGGACACGTGTTCCGGGTCTCGGAGGTGCGCGCGAGCTTGAAGGTGCGGACGTCGGCGAGGACACGATCGGGCGCGAACCCGAGGGCGGCGAGGCTCGTCGCGCCGATGCCGCCTGCCGACAGCTTGAAGAACTGACGCCGGGTGAACGCCATGCGCACGCACCTCCGGGGGTGTCGACACGGTACTCCGTGCGACGATTCGCCGCGAGGTGCACTCGACGTCTTGGTTGGGGCGCCGTCGGAGGTTTCGCCCCTATGTCTCATGCCGCACCGCAGTAGAGGACCGCCGCGGTCGACGATGACCCGCCTCGCTACTTCTTCCGCGCGTACTTCGCGGTGAACGTCGCGCGGCCGAGCGAGCTCGGCGTGCGTCATGAAGCCGATGAACGCCGGGGAGGCGTCGGCGGGCACGTCGAGCTTGTCGAGCTTGAGCGCGTAGCACCGTGAAGACGTACCGGTGCGGCTTGTCCCCCGGCGGCGGACACGCGCCCCCGAACCCGGGCGCGCCGAAGTCGGTGCGTCCCTGCTTCGCGCCGTCGGGCAGCGGAGCCTTGCCGCTCCCCGCGCCCTGCGGCAGCTCCTTCGTCGACGCGGGGATGTCGTAGACGACCCAGTGCCACCAGCCCGATCCGGTGGGCGCGTCGGGATCGTAGACGGTCAGGACGAAGCTCTTCGTGCCCTGGGGCGCGTTCTGCCACGAGAGCTGCGGGGACACGTTCGCGCCCGAGCAGCCGAAGCCGTTGAACACCTGCTGCTCGGTGAGCATCGCGCCGGGCTTCACGTCCGCGCTCCGGAGCGTGAACTTGCCGGCGGCGAGCGCGGGCGAGGACAGGGTGAGCGCGGCGAGGACGAGGACGGTTCGCATGGTTCCTCCCGGTGAACGTGGAACGTGCGGCTGGATATGTCACGGAGGCCGCGGGCGGGCGCTCGTCCGTTTGGGTTCGTTCCCGCGGGGGCGGCCCGCGCCCTTTCCCTCGGGCCCGGTTATGCGATGATCCGCCGGTCGCGCCCCCCGGCGCGCAAAGGAGAGTCCCGAATGCTCGCCCTCGCCGTCCTCGTCGGTCTCGCCGTCGTGGTGGGGCTCGCCTGGATGTCGCTGTACAACGGCCTCGTCACCAAGCGGAACGCCTTCAAGAACGCCTTCGCGCAGATCGACGTCCAGCTGAAGCGCCGCTACGACCTCATCCCGAACCTGGTCGAGACCGCCAAGGCCTACCTGAAGCACGAGCGCGGGACGCTCGAGGCCGTGATCGCGGCCCGGAACGGCGCGCAGGCCGCGGCCCGCACCGCCGCGGCGAACCCGGGGGAGGCCTCCGCCATGCAGGGCCTGTCCGCGGCCGAGGGCATCCTCGCCGGGTCGATGTCCCGGCTCCTCGCGGTCGCCGAGGCGTACCCGGACCTCAAGGCGAACCAGACGATGTCGCAGCTCATGGAGGAGCTCTCGTCCACCGAGAACCGGATCGGCTTCGCGCGCCAGGCCTACAACGACGCGGTGATGACCTACAACAACGCGCGCGAGACGTTCCCCGGCACGCTCGTCGCGGGCGGGTTCGCGGCCGCGCAGCTCTTCGAGCTCTCGGCGCCGGCCGAGCGCGAGCCGGTGAAGGTGGCCTTCTAGGCCGTGGGGGCGCCCGCCCGCGCGACGATGGACTTCTTCGCCGCCCAGGCGGCGGCGAGGCGGCGCACGTCCATCCTCGTCGTGTACTTCCTCCTCGCGGTGGTCGGCACGGTCGCCGTGATCTGGGCGGGCCTGAGCGCGGTGGTGATGCTCGAGTCCCCGAGCATCGGCGTGCAGGCCTTCACGCCCGAGCTGGCGGTCGTCGTCGCCGGGCTCGTGGCGTGCGTCACGCTCGGCGGGTACGCGTTCCACGCCGCGCGGCTCTCCGACGGCGGCCCCGCCGTCGCGCGGATGCTCGGAGGAGTCCCGGTGGATCGCCGGACCTCCGACCCGGGAGAGCGGCGCCTCGTGAACGTCGCGGAGGAGATGGCGGTCGCGTCCGGGCTGCCCGTCCCGGCCCTGTTCGTCCTCCCCGGGGAGGACGGGATCAACGCCTTCGCGGCAGGGCTCACCCCCGAGCAGGCGGTGGTCGCGGTGACGCGCGGCGCGCTCGATCGCCTGGACCGCGACGAGCTGCAGGGGGTCGTCGCGCACGAGTTCTCGCACGTGCTGAACGGCGACGCGCGGCTCAACGTCCGCCTCCTGTCGGTGGTCGGCGGGATCACGGCGGTGGCCGCGATCGGGCGCGTCCTGTTCCGGCTGGCCGGGGACTCGCGCGGCTCCGTCCGGTCGAGCTCCCGCACGAGCAAGCGGAGCGGCGGCGGGACGCTCCTCGCGGCGGGGCTCGTCATCTGGGCGGCGGGCGCGATCGGCGCCTTCTTCGGGAAGCTCATCCGCGCGGCGGTGTCGCGGCAGCGCGAGCACCTCGCCGACGCCGCGGCGGTCCAGTTCACGCGCAACCCGGAGGGGCTCGCCGGGGCGCTCGCGAAGATCGCGCACGCCGGCTCCGTCGTCGAGAGCGCCTTCGCGCCCGAGGCGGCGCACCTCTTCTTCGCGAACGGCCTCTCCTCTCGACTGGTTCGCGACGCACCCGCCGCTGAAGGAGCGGATCGAGCGGCTGGTCCCGCAGGGCTACCTCAGGGCGATGCGCCGCGCGGAGGAGTCGCCGCGGGCGGACGCTCCCCCCGTCACGGGCGCCGGCGACGGACGTCCCGCGCCGGCGAGCGCGTCCTCGCTCGCGGGCGCCGCCGCTCCGGGGGCGAGCGCGGGCGGCAGGATCCCGCTCACCGCCTCGGCGGTCGTGTCGTCGGCCGGTCGTCCCGGGCCGCGCCACTTCGCGCACGCCGCCGAGATCCTGAGCGCGCTCCCGCCCGCGGTCGTCGACGCGGCCCGCGAGGCCGGGGGCGCAGCCACGCTCGTCCGGGCGCTCCTCGCGGACGCGGACCCGGCGGCGCGCGCGCTCCAGCTCGGCGCGATCGCCGACGCCGGCGCCCGCGCCGCGGTCGAGGCGCTCGCGCGCGAGCTCGGCCCGGCGGGGCGCGAGGCGCGGATGGCGGCGCTCGACCTCGCGCTCCCTGCGCTCGACGGCCTCGACGCCGCGTCCGCCGAGACGCTCGTGGGAGAGCTCGCCACGCTCGCGTCCACGGACGGCAGGACGACCGTGTTCGAGTGGGCGGTGATCCGGATCGTCCGCCGTCGCCTCGCCCGCAACGCCGGCGCGGGACGGCCCGCGCGCCTGCGCGCCCTCGAGGAGGTGCAGGAGGACGTGCTCGATCTCCTCTCCACCGTCGCGTGGGGCGGGACCCGCGATCCCGCGGTGGCGCAGGCGGCGCTCGATTCGGCGCTGCCGGTGCTCGGCATCGGCGCGAGCTGGCGGGTCCTGCCCCGCGATCGCGTGGGTGCGCGGCGGCTCGACGCCGCGCTCGACCGCCTCGACGGCGCGATCCCGCCGCTGAAGGCGCGGCTGGTCGAGGCCTGCGCCGCGGCGGTGCTCTCCGACGGGCGGGTGCTGCCCGCGGAGGGAGAGCTGCTGCGGGCCGTCGCCGCGTCGATCGGGGTGCCGATGCCGCTGCTCGTCGGTGGCGGCGGGATCGTCGGCGGGCGCGGCGGGCGCGGCGTAGGGCGGGGCAGCGGAGGTCGGATCGACCTCGACCGCGACCCCGACCACGACCGCGACCACGACCGCGACCGCGACCGCGACCACGACCGCGACCGCGACCACGACCGCGACCACGACCACGACCGCGACCTCGACCGCGACCACGACCGACGACCCTCCTTTCGGTCGCCTTCTTCGCCCCGTTCTGCAGGAGCCCTGCCCGGCTTCGCCGGTCATGGCTCCTGCATCCGTTCGCAGCCTCGAGCGAAGCCGGCTCTGGCACGTCATGCCTGGCGTTTCGCATGCGGTCTCCTTCCTCAGAGTGAAAGGAGACCGCATGCGAAACGACACGCAGATTCGCTTTCCGTTCCAGGAGCTCGACGTCTATCGCGCCGCGAGGGAGCTCGCGGCGCTGGTGCACAGAGCGGACATTCGCGATCCGGAGCTCAGGGATCAGGCGACTCGTGCTGCAAAGAGCGCGTTCCTGAACCTGTGTGAAGGGCTGCCCGACGATCGCGCGGCGATGCGCCGCAAGTACTTCGCGCAGGCCGACGGCTCGCTCCACGAGACCGCGGGGGCGGTCGATCTCGCCGCCGCAATCGGCGCGGTCGGCGCCGACCGCGCGGAGGAGATCCTCGCGGTCGCGGCGCGTGTCCGCGCGATGATCCGCGGGCTGCTGCGCGTCAGCGGCAGAGCCGCGTGAGCATCGCGACGAGCCGGTCGGCGAGCCGCGCGACCTCCCGCGCGGCCTCGGCCGGCGCGTCGCCGCAGAGCACGGCGATCTCGACCGCCGCGGCGGACTCGACCGCCTCCGCGCGGGCGATGGCGAACGCGCGAGCCTTGTCCGCGCGGGTGACGCGACCCGCGCCCTCCGCGCAGTTGAGGCACGCGCTCTTCGCGGAGCGAGTGGCCTCATCGCGAAGCTTGGCGTCGCGAATCCGGCAGCGAAGCACCGCGAGCAGCAGGTCGCGAGCGACCCCGAAGGCGAGCAGCTTGTGATGCGGCAAAACGGGAACAGCGTGGATGTCGTCCATGGGTGCGGCTCCTTTCGCGAAGGAGAAGGAGCCGCACCCTGGACGACCTCGGGCGCCGACCCGACAGCACACGAGGCGCTCGCGGCGCGACTTCGCGCGGGAGCAAGCGCAGTGACACCGTAGGTGGCACGAGCTTGCTCGGGACGAACAGCGCCAAGAGCCGGGGGGCCTCGACCGCGACCTCGGTGGCCCCCTCTCCCCAACCCTCTCCCCCGCTTCGCGGGGGCGAGGGGGTGTGGGTCACCCGCGCTCGACCTCGACCACGACCTCGACCTCGACCATCGACCACGACCACGACCGCGACCACGACCGCGACCACGACCTCGACCACGACCACGACCACGACCCCGACCCCGACCTCGACCGCGACCGGGACCTCGACCGCGACCTACCTGAACGCCGACAGCCCCGTCACCGTCTCCCCGACCACGAGCAGGTGCATGTCGTGCGTCCCCTCGTACGTGTAGACCGACTCGAGGTTCGCCATGTGACGCATCACCGGGTACTCCCCCAGGATCCCGTTCGCGCCGAGGATCGTGCGGGCCGTCGCGCAGATCTCCCGCGCGGTCGCGACGTTGTTCATCTTCGCCATCGAGACCTGCGAGGGCGTGTACCTCTTCTCGTCCTTGAGCCGCCCGAGCCGGAGCGCGAGCAGCTGCCCGAGCGTCAGCGCCGTCACCATCTTCGCGAGCTTCTCCTGCTGCAGCTGGAAGCTCGCGATCGGCCTGTCGAACTGGATCCGCTCCTTGGCGTAGTCGAGCGCGCACTGGTAGCACGCGTCGGCCGCGCCGAGCACGCCCCAGGCGATCCCGTACCGCGCCTGCGTCAGGCACGAGAGGGGACCCTTCAGCCCCTTCACGCCGGGGAGCAGGCTCCGCTCCTCCTCCACGATCACGTCCTCGAGGACGAGCTCGGAGGTGATGGACGCGCGCAGCGACCACTTCCCCTTCATCTCCGGGGCGGAGAACCCGGGCGTGCCCTTCTCGACGAGGAACCCGCGGATGCCCTCGTCGGTCTGGGCCCAGACGACGGCGACGTCCGCGATCGAGCCGCTCGTGATCCACATCTTCGCGCCGTTGATCCGCCAGCGGCCGCCCGCCTCCCGGACCGCGCGCGTGCGCATGCCCGCCGGGTTCGACCCGAAGTCCGGCTCGGTCAGGCCGAAGCAGCCCACCGCCTCACCGCGCGCGAGCCGCGGGAGCCAGTGGTCCTTCTGCGCGTCGCTGCCGTAGGCGTGGATCGGGAACATCACGAGCGATCCCTGCACCGACGCGAACGAGCGGATCCCCGAGTCGCCGCGCTCGAGCTCGTACATGAGCAGGCCGTACGCGACGTTCGACAGCCCCGCGCAGCCGTACCGCGCCGGCAGCGTCGGGCCGTAGAACCCGAGCTCGCCCATGCGGCGGATGAGGTGACGGGGGAAGGTCTGCGCCTGCGCGTGCTCCTCGATGATCGGCAGGACCTCCGCGTTCACGAACTGGCGCGCCTGCTCGCGCACCATCCGCTCCTCGTCCGCGAGGAGGTCCTGGAAGGCCATGAAGTCGGTGAGGTCCCTGGAAGGGGTCGCCATCGGTGCTCCTCGAGCCGGTCGAAATGAAGAGGTGTGGGCCGAGGCATCATCGCAATATGATCGCCCGATGCGAAGCGCCGCCCTCTCGCACGTGCGGGTCCTCGACCTCTCGCGCGTCCTCGCCGGACCGTGGGCGAGCCAGGTGCTCGCCGACCTCGGCGCGGAGGTGATCAAGGTCGAGCGGCCGGGGTGCGGCGACGAGACGCGGGGGTGGGGGCCGCCCTGGCTCGAGGGCGATCGGGACGGCGGGCGCACGGCCGCGTACTTCGCCTCGACGAACCGCGGGAAGCGCTCGGTCACCGTGGACATCTCGCGCGCCGAGGGGCAGGCCATCGTCCGCCGCCTCGCCGGCCGGGCCGACATCCTCCTCGAGAACTACAAGGTCGGCGCGCTCGCCCGGTACGGCCTCGGCTATCCCGATCTCGCGACCGTCAACCCGCGGCTCGTGTACTGCTCGATCAGCGGCTTCGGCCAGGACGGTCCGTACCGCGACCGCCCCGGCTACGACTTCCTGGTCCAGGCCATGGGCGGGCTCATGAGCGTGACGGGCGAGCCCGACGGCGTCCCCGGCGGCGGGCCGGTGAAGGTCGGGGTCGCCTTGACGGACCTCCTGACCGGCATGTACGCGGCGACCGCGGTGCTCGCGGCGCTCTCCCACCGCGACCGGACCGGCGAGGGGCAGCACGTCGATCTCTCGCTCCTCGACGTCCAGGTCGCGACGCTCGCGAACCAGGCGGAGAGCTACCTCGTCACCGGCGTGCCGCCGCCGCGGCTCGGCAACGCCCACCCGTCGATCGTCCCGTACCAGGCCTTCGCGACCGCGGACGGCCACCTCGTCCTCGCGGTCGGGAACGACGCCCAGTTCGCGCGGTTCTGCGAGGTCGCGGCCCGCCCGGACCTGGCGCGCGACCCGAGGTTCGCGACGAACGCGGCGCGGGTGCAGTCGCGCGCGGCGCTGGTGGCGATCCTCGCCCCGCTCCTCGCCTCCCGGACGACCGGCGCGTGGGTCGCGGCGCTCGAGGCGGCGGACGTGCCGTGCGGCCCGATCAACGACCTCGCGCAGGTGTTCGCCGACGAGCAGGTGAGGCACCGCGGGCTGCGGGTCGAGATCCCGCGCCCCGGCGGCGGGACGGTCCCGGTGGTCGCGTCGCCGATCCGGCTCTCGCGCACCCCCGTCCGCCACGAGCGGCCGCCGCCCGCGCTCGGCGAGCACACGCGCGAGGTGCTGGTCGAGGTGCTCGGGATGCGGGACGCGGAGGTCGACGCCCTGCGGGAACGCGGCGTCGTCTAAGCTCGCGAAGGAGGAGGACGGAGATGACGCCGACGGGGGATCAGTCGCAGCGCGGCCGGGAGCGGAAGCGGCTCGGGGGCGTGTTCGCGCCGGTGCTCACGCCGTTCGGGTCGGACCTCGCGGTGGACGCCCGGCGGTTCGTGCACCACTGTCGCTGGCTGCTCGGCCACGGGTGCGCGGGCCTCGCGCCGTTCGGGACCACCAGCGAGGCGAACTCGCTCTCCGTCGAGGAGCGCGAGGCCCTCCTCGACGCGCTCCTCGCGCAGGGGATCCCGGCGGACCGGCTCATGCCCGGCACCGGGTGCTGCGCGCTCCCGGACAGCGTCCGGCTCACGGCGCACGCGGTGCGGCGCGGCTGCGCGGGCGTCCTGATGCTGCCGCCCTTCTACTACAAGGGCGTGACCGACGACGGGCTCTTCCGCGGGTTCGCCGAGGTGATCGAGCGCGTCGGCGACGATCGACTGAGGGTGTACCTGTACCACATCCCCCCGGTCGCGCAGGTCGGGCTCGGGCCGAAGCTCGTCGAGCGCCTGCTGAAGGCCTACCCGCGCGCGGTCGCCGGGATGAAGGACAGCTCGGGAGACTTCGCGAACACCCGGACGATGATCGACCTGTTCGCGAAGGACGGGTTCGACGTGTTCGTCGGGAGCGAGCGGTTCCTCCTCGAGAACCTGCGCGCCGGCGGCGTCGGCTGCATCACCGCGACCGGGAACGTGAACGCCGCCGCGATCGACCGCCTGTTCGCGGGGTGGCGCTCCGCGGAGGCGGAGCGCCTGCAGGAGGACGTGAACGCGGTCCGCGGGATCGTGGAGAAGGCGCCGGTGATCCCGGCGCTCAAGGCGATCGTGGCCGACCAGGCGGCGGATCCGGGCTGGGCGACGGTGCGGCCACCGCTCGTGGCGCTCGCTCCCGAGCGGCGCGATCCGCTCCTCGCGGAGCTGCGCGCGCGCGGCTTCGCGATGCCCGGGCTGCGCGACTAGCGCGCAGCCCGTAACCCGGCGCAGCCTGGGCTGGGATGCGCTCTGGCGCGACGGCGGCGCGGCGCCTCAGCCGCTGGATGACGAAGGTGCCGGCGACGAGCGCGGTGCCCGCGACGTCCGCCCAGGTCGTCGGGTAGACGAGCAGGAGCCCGGCGGCGATGAGCATCGTCCGCTCGATCGCCGAGGTCTTCGTGAACATCCACCCCTGCACCCCGCACGCGAGCGCCGCGATCCCGAGGGCCGCGGTCAGCGTCACGTGGACGATGTCCACCGGGCTCCCCTTGAGCAGGAGCCCGACGCCCGAGGGGTCGATCACGAACGCGAACGGGACGAGGAACGCCGGGAGCGTGTACTTCCAGGTCTGGAGCGTCGTCCGGTACGGGTTCCCGCCCGTGATCGCCGCCGCGGCGAACGGCGAGAGCGCGGTCGGCGGCGACACCTCGGAGAGCACCGCGTAGTAGAAGACGAACATGTGCGCCGCGTAGGCCGGGACGCCGAGCTTCGTCAGCGCCGGCGCGGCGATCACCGCGCAGATGATGTAGCTCGCGGTCACGGGCACCGCGAGCCCGACGACCCAGACCACGAGCGACGTGAACATCGCCGTGAGGATCAGGTTCCCGTGCGCGAGCTGGATCACGATCGAGCTGAACTTGAGCCCGAGCCCGGTGAGCGTCACGACGCCGACGATGATGCCCGCCGCCGCGCAGGTCGCCGCGACGCCGATCACCCCCACCGAGCCTGCCTCGAGCGCCTTCACCATGCGGGTGCGGTGCAGCGGGGTGTGCGCGGTCGGGATGAAGGTGAGCGCGGTGTCCCGGCGGATGAAGGACAGCGCCGCCGCGAGGAGGATGGCCCAGAACACCGAGATGATCGGGCTGAACCCGTACACCATGAAGGCGACGATCGCGAAGAGCGAGGTGAAGTGGAACCCGCGCTCCTGGACCATGTGCCAGATGCCCTCGCGCGGCCGCAGGTCGATCTCGCGCACGCCGATCTTCCGGGCGTCGAGCTCCACCATCAGCAGGAGGCCGAGGTAGTAGAGGCACGTGGGGATCGTCGCCATCAGGATGACGTCGAGGTAGGAGATGTTCAGGAACTCCGCGATCAGGAACGCGGCCGCGCCGAGCACCGGCGGCGAGATGATCGCCCCGAGGCCGCCCGCGGCGAGGAGCCCGCCCGCGACGTCCCGCTGGTATCCCGCCTTCGCGAGCATCGGCCACGCGACGGAGCCGATCGTGACGGTCGTGGCGACGCCGCTCCCGGAGGGTCCCCCGAGCAGGAAGGAGGAGAGCACGATCGTCCGGCCCGCGGCCGCGCGCTTGCCCCCGGTGACCGCGAGCGAGAAGTCGATGAAGAACTCGCCCGCGCCGGAGTGGGCGAGGACCGCGCCGTAGATGGTGAAGAGGATGATGAACGTCGCCGAGACGTCGATGGGGGAGCCGAAGATCCCCTCGAGCGTCATGAAGAGCTGCCCGACGAGCCGCTCGACGTCGTAGCCGCGGTGGGTCCAGGGGGAGGGGAGGTACGGGCCCGCGAACGCGTACGCGATGAACGTCGCGACCACGCCCATGAGGATCGCGCCGGACGTGCGCCGCACGCCCTCGAGCACGAGCAGGATGAGGCAGACGCCGAAGAAGAGGTCGAGGCGCGTCGGGGTGACCGCCCGCTCGATGAACTCGTCGAAGTCGGTGAGCAGGTAGACGATCGTCGCCACCCCGAGCAGGGACAGCAGGACGTCGCTCCAGTGGATGCGGGCGCGGTACCGCTGCGCGGCCGGGAAGAGCAGGAAGAGCAGGAGCAGCACGAACCCGACGTGGGTCGCGCGCAGGATGTGGGCGGGGATGATCGCGTAGGCGGCGTACAGGTGGTACAGCGACATCACGACCGCGATCGAGGTGACGACGACCGCGGTCTTCCCCTCGAACCGCCGCGACGCGCCCTCCTCCTGCTCGACGAACTCCTCGGCCTTCTTGCGGGCCGCCTCGTCGACGACGACCTCGCCTTCGGGCGGACGGTCCTGATCGGTCATGGGGCTCCGGAGGCGCGCGGCCGCGAGCGGGAGAGGAGGGCGAGCCAGCCTGCGGCCGCCGGCGCGGTCGACGCCGAGAGCACGAGCCGGTCGCCGTGGTCGCCGAGCTCGAGGAACGACGACTCGACGCCGCCGACCCGCAGCCGCTGCGGCGCGCCGGCGGCGACGCGGAACACGATCCGGCGCATCGCGCGGACGACGGCGTGGCGCTCGCCCGCGGCGGTGAGCCCGAAGTACTCGCGGACGGCGGCGCTCGGGCTCGAGACCGCCTCGAGGACGATCTCGCCGCGCTCGCCGACCACGAACTCCTCGGTCACGGGCTGATCGTACATCGAATGCTGCGAGGTGATCTCGAATCGCTCGCCCGAGCTCACCGGGATCCGGACGGTGCGTCGGCGCGCCTCGTTGCTGAGCTCGAGGACGGTGACCGGGCGGAGCGCGAGCGCCGCCGCTCCCGCCGCGAGCGCGGCGGCGACGGCGAGCGCGAGCGAGCGGGACCGCGCCGGCATCGGCTACTTCTTCGGCTTCAGCCCCTTCTCGGCGAAGTACTTCGCGGCGCCCGGGTGGAACGGGACGGGCGACCCGACCTCGTACTGCTTCTTCAGGTCGATGTTCTTCGCCTCGGAGTGGACGCCGGCGAGCTCGTCCTTGCTCTCGAACACCGCCTTGGTGATCTGGTAGGCGAGCTTCTCGTCCATCTTGTCGCTCACGATGAGGAGGTTCCACACGTCCGCGCCGGAGACGTCCGCGTCCTGGCCCGGGTACGACTTCGCCGGGATCGTGCCCTTCACGTAGAGCGGACCGTACTTCTGCACCATCTTCGGGATGGCGTCCGCGTGGTCGAGGAGCTTGATCTTCATCCCCGGGGTGGCCGCGAGATCCGTCACCGCGGCGGTCGGGACGCCGCCCGACCAGAAGAACGCGTCGATCTTCCGGTCCTTGAGCGCGTTCACGGACTCCGACACCGAGAGCTTCTCGCGGGTCACGTCCTTGTCGGGATTCATCCCGTAGGCCTCGAGGATGCGGATCGCGATCACCTCCGTGCCGCTCCCCGGGGCGCCCGTCGCGATGCGGCGGCCCTTCAGGTCCTGCATCTTGGTGATGCCGGTCCCCTCGACCGTGACCCACTGGCTCTTGTTCGCGTAGATGACCGCGACCGAGCGGACCGGGATCTTCTCCTTGAACTTGCCGGTCCCGTTCACGCCGTCCGCCGCCGTGTCGCCGAGGACGAACGCCACGTCCGCCTTCCCGGCGCCGACGAGCTTCACGTTGTCCACCGACGCGCTCGTCACCTCCGCGGTCGCCTCGACGCCCGGGATCGCCTTCGTCAGGACGTTCGCGAGCCCTCCGCCGAGCGGGTAGTACACGCCGCCGGTCCCGCCGGTGGCGATCGAGATCCGCTTCTGCTGGGCCTGGGCGGGGCTGAACGCGAGGGCGACGGCGGCGACGGCGAGGAGCAGCGGGGTGTTCTTCATGTCCATCCTCCGGGCCCGCTCGGTCGTGCTCCGTCCGGGGGGACGGCGCTGCGGACCAGACGTGTGCGCCCAGAGTTAACCACCGCCGCGCAGCGAGCGCCCGTACCCGAACGGGGTCCATCACCGTCGGTCAACAGAAGGAGTCCGTCCACGAGAAAGAGAAAGGGGCAGCCCTCGGGCTGCCCCTCCCGATCCGGCGCGCTCGCGCGGCGAGCGCCGCCTACAGCGCGATCTTCGGCAGGTGCGCGAGCGACTCCTTCACCTTCTCGGCCGGGTACTCGAAGTCCTCGAGCTGGCCCGCGAAGTACGCGTCGTACGCCGCCATGTCGACGTGGCCGTGCCCGGAGAGGTTGAAGAGGATCGTCCGCTCCTTCCCCTCCTCCTTCGCCTGGAGCGCCTCGTCGATCGCGCCGCGGATGGCGTGCGACGACTCGGGCGCCGGGATGATGAGCTCGGTGCGCGCGAACTGGACCGCGGCCTCGAAGGACGCGAGCTGCGGCACCGCCCTCGCCTCCACGATCTTCGCGTGCACGAGCTGCGACACGAGCGGCGAGGCCCCGTGGTAGCGGAGGCCGCCGGCGTGGATCCCCGGCGGCATGAAGTCGTGGCCGAGGGTGTACATCTTCGCGATCGGCGCCATCCTGGCGGTGTCGCCGTAGTCGAACGCGTAGACGCCCTTCGTCAGCGTGGGGCACGAGGTCGGCTCGATCGCGACGACGCGCACCTTCTTGCCCGCCGCCTTGTCGGCGACGAACGGGAACGCGATGCCCGCGAAGTTCGAGCCGCCGCCGTGGCAGCCGATGACGACGTCGGGGTAGTCGCCCGCGAGCTTGAGCTGCTCCTTCGCCTCGAGGCCGATCACCGTCTGGTGCATGCAGACGTGGTTGAGCACCGACCCGAGCGCGTAGCGGGTGTCCTCGTGCGTGGCCGCGTCCTCGACCGCCTCCGAGATCGCGATGCCGAGCGAGCCCTGGTTGGTCGGATCCTTCGCGAGGATGCCCCGGCCCGCGTTCGTGAGGTTCGAGGGGGACGCGAACACCTTCGCGCCCCACAGCTGCATCATCGACTTGCGGTAGGGCTTCTGCTCGAAGGAGATCTTCACCATGTAGACGGTGCACTCGAGCCCGAAGAGCTGGCACGCCATCGCCATCGACGTGCCCCACTGCCCGGCGCCGGTCTCGGTCGCGATCCGCTTCGTCCCGAAGATCTTGTTGTAGTAGGCCTGCGGCACCGCCGTGTTCGGCTTGTGGGACCCGGCGGGCGAGACGCCCTCGTACTTGTAGTAGATCTTCGCGGGCGTCTTCAGCGCCGCCTCGAGGCGCCGCGCGCGGAACAGCGGCGAGGGCCGCCAGACCCGGTACGCCTCGCGCACCTCGTCGGGGATCTTCACCCACCGCTCGCCCGAGACCTCCTGCTCGATGAGGCCCATCGGGAAGAGGGGCAGCAGGTCCTGCGGCGTCACCGGCTTCTGCGTCCCGGGGTGGAGCACCGGCGCGGGCGGGCCGGGGAGGTCCGGGATCACGTTGTACCAGTGGGTGGGGATCTGGTTCTCGCCGAGGAGGTATTTGGTGTCCATGCGCTCCCTCGAGGGCCGGGTCGGCCCGCGGAAAGGCGGGATTACCGCAGGAGCGCCGGGCCCGAGTCAAGCGGCCGGCGAGCGGCCGCGCCGCGCGCGCTGCCCGGGACCGGGTGCGCGCGGGGGCTGCGGCTACGCCATCACCTCGCCGCCGTCCACGTCGATCGCCTGGCCGGTGACGATCGGGCTGCACGCCAGCCAGACCGCGACGTCCGCCACCTCCTCGGGCAGCGCCGCGCGGCCGACGGGGTTCGAGCCGAGCACCACCTCGCGCGCCTGGGCCGCCGTTCGCCCGGTCGCGGACGAGATGGCCTCGACCACGTCGTCGAGCATCCGCGTCTCCGTCCACGAGGGACAGATCGCGTTCGAGGTCACGCCCTTCCTCGCCCCCTCGAGCGCGACGCTCCGGGTGAGCCCGAGCAGCCCGTGCTTCGCGGCCGAGTAGGCGGCGCCGTACTTGAGGCCGATCCGCCCGGCGACCGAGGCCACGTTCAGGATCCGGCCGTAGTGGCGCTCGTACATCCCGGGCAGGCAGGCGCGGGTGAGGAGGAACGGCGCGGTCAGGTCGACGGCGAGGACGGCGTCCCAGGTCGCGTCGTCGGTCCGCTGGAGCGGCGCGCTCGCGTGGAGGCCCGCGTTGTTCACCAGGATGTCCACCGGCCCGAGCTGCTCCGCGACGAGCCGCGGCGCGCGCGAGAGCGTCGCCCGGTCGGAGACGTCGAGCGGGAAGAAGTAGGTGCGCCGCCCGAGCGCCGCGATCTCCGCGGCGACCGCCTCGATCTCCGGCACCGTGCGCGCCGTGACGGCGACGTGCGCCCCAGCCCGGGCGAGCGCCAGCGCGATGGCGCGCCCGATCCCTCGTCCCCCTCCGGTCACCAGCGCGACGCGATCCGCGATCGACTCCATCGGTCCTCCTCGCCGACGGCTAGGTTAACGCTCGCGCCTCCTGCGCGCGTACCACTTCGTCTCCTCGGCCCGCGCGGGCGGCCCGGCGCACCACCCCGGGCGGGGGACGAGCGCGCTCGGCCGCTCGCCCGTCCCGCGTTCCCGGTTCAGCCGGCGAATGGACGCCGGGCGTGGAGCGCGCACAATGGAGGCGTGACCGCCGACCGGCGCGCCCATCCTCGCTTTCCCCTGATCCTCGCGGTCCAGTACCTCGGGGCGGAGAGCGTGCTCGACTACACCGAGAACCTCTCGGAGACCGGGCTCTTCATCCGCACGGAGCGGGAGTTCGAGCCGGGCGAGCGCGTCACGCTCGTGGTGTCGTTCCCGCAGCTGCTCGAGCCGGTGGAGGTCCAGGTCGAGATCGTGCGCGCGCGGCCCTCGTCGCTCGACTCGCCCGGCGGGGTGGCGGTGCGGGTCCCCGACGACCGCCCGCAGGATCGCGAGCGGCTGGCGGAGGTGGCGCGGAAGATCGGCGCGCCGCGCGGACCCGAGCCCGCGATCCGCGTGCTGCTCACCGAGGACAACGCGCTGGTCGCGTCGATGTACTCGGCCGCGCTCCGGCGGCTCTCCGAGTCGGACGAGCTCCCCACCCTCGGCGTCGAGGTCGCGAGCGACGGCGCGGCGGCGTACGACCGGTTGCTGCGGGCGCCGCAGATCGACGTGCTGGTCACCGACGTCTTCATGCCGGTCCTGTCCGGCATCTCCCTCGTCGAGAAGATCCGGGCCGAGCCGGCGCTCGCGGACATCCCGATCGTCGTCATCACCTCCGGCGGCGAGGCGGAGTGGGAGCGCCTGAAGTCGCTCGGAGTCGCGCTGTTCCTCCGGAAGCCCGTGAGCTATCAGGACGTCGCGGGCGCGATCCGGACGGTGATCGCGTCGCGCCTCGGGATCCCGGCCAGCCGAGCCGGCGCCGGCGCCCCTGCTGGGGGCCGCGAGCCGGGGGGGTTGACGGCGAACGGAGCGGTGGCCAACGATCCGGCAGACGCAGACCGGCCTCCAGCCGGTGAACCGGGGAGTCGTCGCCCTCGGTAGCGTGCGAGGGTCCGCTCACGGGCGGACCCTTTTCTTTCGGGCCTGCTTCCGTCGCGGCGCTTCCACCCTTGCGCGTCACTTCCACGTCGGCAGGGGGGCCGGCGCCGTCCGGCGCCGCCGGGCGCGCGCGAACAGCACGACCGCCGGCGCAGCGAGCGCCAGCGCGAACCCGACGTGGCCGACGCCGGGCAGCGCGAGGCTGAGGTTCCCTGCGCCGTGGAGCCCTGCGGAGGCGAGCAGCGGGATCGCGAGCACCGCCGCCGGCCGGCGGCTGCGGAGCGCGGGCGCGACCGCCAGCGCGGCCGGGACCGCGAGCAGCGCGTGGGCGACCGGTCCGAAGGCGGCGCGGGCGAAGGCGGCGCCGGTCGCCGCGCCGCCGACGAGGGAGAGCGCCTCGAGCCCCGAGAACCCCGCCGCGACCCCCACCGCCGCCGCCAGCGCCGTGCGCGTCCGGACCCCACGCTGGACGACCAGGAGCACCCCGACGAGCTTCGCGCCCTCCTCGACGAGCCCGATCGCGCCGGCGAGCAGGAACGCAGCGGCGTCGCCGCGGGCGAGCCCGTCCCACTGGACGTCCAGCCCGATCCGGCTCCCCGTCTCGTAGGAGAGGAAGGCGAGCCCGTGCGCCGCCATGCCGCCGAGCAGGGCGTGGAGCGCGAAGCCGTTCCGCTCGCCGGCGCGCCGTGCCGCGAGCTTCGCCCAGGCCGCCGCTGCCCCGACGGCGGTGAGCGAGAGCGCGACGACCCACATGTCTGCAACGTGTACTGTGCGCGCGGGCGTGCGAGCCCCGCGACGGTCGTCCGACCCGCGGCAGGTGGGGCGCGGCCCCCGTCTGGCGGCGGTTGCCCGCCCGGCGGTGCCCGGGTAACGTCCGCGGCACGCCACGCGGGGAGGCAGCGAGGATGGAGATGCTCGAGGACGAGAAGGCCGGACCTGGCGTCGCACCACGGCCGGCGGCGGCCACGCCCTCCCGCGGGGACGCGGGCGCGGTGGCCCGATGAGCCGCGCGCCCCGGATCCGCGCGGAGGAGCGCGGCCTCGCGCGCGTCCTCGTCATCGACAACCCCGCGAAGCGGAACGCCCTCGACTTCCAGGCGCTGGAGGAGCTCGAGGGGGCGTGCGCGGCGGCGACCCGCGACGGGGTCCGCTGCCTCGTGCTGCGCGGCGCCGGCGACGACGCGTTCTCGTCCGGGTTCGACATCGCGGAGATGGCGCTCACCTCCGGCCGCGGAGACCGGCCGGACGAGGCGGTGGAGCGGGTCGCGGACGTCCTGTCCGAGGTGCCGTGCCCGACGCTCGCGTTCCTGAACGGGTTCGCGTTCGGCGGGGCGTTCGAGCTCGCCGCGACCTGCGACCTTCGGGTCGCGCGGGCCGGGGTGAAGCTCGCGATGACCCCGGCGAAGCTCGGCGTCGTCTACCCGGAAGGTGGGCTGCGGCGCTTCGCGGACCTCGTCGGGACCGCGCGCGCGCGGGAGCTCTTCTTCACCGGGCGGCCGATCGACGCGGAGACGGCGCTCCTCCTGGGGGCTCGTGAACCGCGTCGCGCCCGCCGGCGTCGCGGAGGCGGACGCGCTCGCGCTGGCCACCGAGATCGCCGAGAACGCCCCCCTCGCGGTGCGAGGGATGAAGCGGATCCTGCGGCTCCTGGAGGGGACGCACGAGCGCGGCCTCTCCCCCGCCGAGCGGGACGAGATCGCGGACCTGCGCCGCCGCGCGTTCGAGAGCGAGGACCTGCGCGAGGGACGGAGGGCGTGGGAGGAGCGGCGCCCGCCGCGCTTCAAGGGGGCGTGACCGGCCCCGTCAGCGCGCCGACGGCCCAGCCCGCGGCGACCCCGACCGCGAGCGCGACGACCCCGAACGCGATCGCGACCTGGAGGATGCGGCGGGGTGGCGCCGCCGGCGCGGCCGGAGATCGCGCCTCGGCGGACGCCGCCGCCGTCGGCTCGACGGCCGCGAGCGCCCTGGCGGTGGTCGCGCCGTCGTCCGCGCGCGGCCCGGGCGGGAGCGGCGGCGGCGCGCGAGGCTCGAGGGTCGCGTCCTCGGCGAGCAGCGCGAGGTCGTAGTCCCCGATCTGGACGAGGTCCCCGTCGCGGAGCTTCCGCCTCCCCGTGATCTTCTCGCCGTTGACCCTCGTGCCCGTGAGGCTGCCGAGGTCCTCGACGAACACCGCCCCGCTCAGCCGGGAGAAGCGGGCGTGGCGGCGCGACACGTTCCGCTCGTTCAGCCGGAACGTCACGTCCTCCGTCCCGCGCCCCACGACGATCGTGTCCGTCGCGAACGGCACGATGGACCGGGTCCCCGCCTCGTCCTCGATGACGAGCTTCATGCGGTCCCCGCGCTCAAGGCGACGCCGGCTTCGCCTTCTGCTCGAGCCTCGCGAGGCGGCGCGTGAAGCGGACGCCGTCCTTCTCGGGCAGGATGACGAACTGGTCGATCTCGTGGCCGGCGAGGACGAGGTCGATGCGGTGTCGCTCGTCGAGCCGCACGTCGGAGAGCGTGACGGGCGTGCGGCCCGCGGGCTTCTCGTCGAACGAGATCTCGGCGCCCGGCGGCACGCTCTCGATCGTCAGCGCGCCGATCGAGGACTCGACCTTCAGGTGCACCCTCGCGACGAGCCGGCCGGGCTCCCGCGGGACCGGCGCGGTGATCTCCTTCACGCGAGCGCCCGCCACCGAGACGACGTGCGGCCGCGAGAGGAGCACCTGCTCGAGCACCGCCGGCGTGCGCTCGCCGGTCTTCTGTCCGTCGAGCGAGACCTCGAGGCCCTGCGGCTCCGAGGTGACGAGCACGATCCCCGGCCGGAGCCAGGGCGCGCCGAAGTGGAACCCCGCCGCGCCCGCGCCTCCGAGGAGGAGCCCCACGAGGATCGCCCAGGGCAGGCGGATCCCGCGGTGGACGATCCGGACCTGGGGCTTGCGGCGCGCCGCGCGGGCGGCGTCCTGCTGGGCGTGGAGCACCGCCTCCTGCGAGGCGTCGGCGAAGTCGAACCCGAGCGAGGGCGCGACCGCGGGCGTCGAGTCGCCCTCGGCCTGCGCCCGGATCTCGGCCGCGTTCGTCAGCACCTTCATGATGAGGGGGTCGTGGGAGCGGCCCTTGCGCTGGCCCGCGATCTTCTCGGCGAACACCTGCTTCATCTGCTGGCCGAGGTGATCCTGGATGGTCGAGTGGGGCGTCGGGAACAGCACGTCCACGAGGGCGTCCGCGAACGAGCGGGCGTCGCCGTAGCGGTCCTCCGGCTCGTAGGCGAGCGCCTTCGCGACGATCGCGTCGACGTCCTTGGGCAGGCGCGGGTCGATCGCGGTGGGCGGGACCACCTTGGCGCGCCTCGACTCGACGAGGGACTCGACGTCCGTCGCGCGCGGGAACGGCTTCTGCTTCGTGAGGAGCTCGTAGAGGATGATGCCGGCCGCGAAGATGTCGACGCGGTGATCCCACCGCTTCTCGAGCGAGGCCTGCTCGGGGGCGACGTACCCGAGCTTCCCCATCAGCATGCCCTCCTTGTAGTTGGAGAGCTTCGACTCGGCGGCGGCGCGCGCGATCCCGAAGTCGAGCAGCTTCACCTCGCCCTCCCACGAGACGAGGCAGTTGTCGGGCGAGACGTCGCAGTGGACGACCTTGAGCGGGTTCCCGTTCGCGTCGAGCTTCCGGTGCGCGTACGAGAGCCCCTGCAGCAGCTGCAGCACCAGGAAGATGGACTGCTCGGGGGAGGGGTTCGCGCCGGCGCGAGCGAAGGCGTGCATCATCTCCTTCATGGAGACGCCGTTCACCAGCTCCATCGAGATGTAGTAGTCGCCGTCGGTGAACCCGCACTCGTAGATCTGGGCGACGTTCGAGTGCGTCAGCTGGACGGTCAGCTTCGCCTCGTTCACGAGCATCCTCGCGAAGTTCTCCTCCTGCGCGCGGGCGCGCAGGATCCGCTTCACGACGAGCTCCTTCTCGAAGTCCCCGACGCCCTTCACCCGTGCGCGGTAGATCTCGGCCATCCCTCCGATCGCGAGCCGCTGCAGGAGGTAGAACTTCCCGAAGAGGTGCGGCTTGAACTCGGGGGGCGGTGAGGCGGTCTGGGGGGCGGCCTCGGCCAAGATGTCGCGATGTTAGCCCGATGGGGACGAGGGTCACAAGGAAGCACATCCCTGGTATATGGACGTGGATCCGGAGCACGAGGGCGACCGCGGTCGGAGGGGGCACATGAAGCAGGTCCAGTCCGCCGGGGCGGCGGCCCCGACCGCCGGCACGCCCATCTCGATGAGGCAGGCGCGGGCGGTCGCCGCGACGATCCTCCGGGACACCTCCGCGAACCCGGCGCCGCTCGGGATGATGGGGTTCGGCCTCACGACCATCCTCCTGAACCTCCACCACGCGGGGTTCATCGCGCCCGGCAGCTCCGTCCTCGCGCTCGGGATCGCGAGCGGCGGGATCGCGCAGCTCGTCGCCGGCGTCATGGAGTGGAAGAAGCGGAACACGTTCGGAACCGTCGCGTTCACGGCGTACGGGATCTTCTGGCTCTCGCTCGTCGGGCTCCTGCTCCTGCCGCGGTTCGGCCTGGCCGACGCGGACGACCGCAGCGGGATGGCCGCCTACCTGTTCGTGTGGGGGCTCTTCACGGTCGTCCTCTTCGTCGCGACGCTCAAGATGAACCGGGCGATCATGGTGGTGTTCTTCGCGCTCACGATCCTCTTCTTCCTCCTCGCGTTCGCGGACGCGACGGCGAGCGCGCGCATGCAGCGCATCGCCGGGTACGAGGGGATCCTGTGCGGCGTCGGCGCGATCTACGTCGGCGCCGCCCAGATCCTGAACGAGGTCTGGGGCCGCACCGTGCTCCCGCTCGGGACGATCGACTGAGGAGCGCTAGAACCAGCCGAACCCGACGCCGAACCGCCAGAACGCGGACCCGTCGATCTCGTTCGAGCTGTACGACTGGCGCGACCAGTCGAGGTTCGCGGTGAGGTTGAACCGCTGTCCGAGCCAGAAGGCGTAACCGACGCCGAGGGCGATGTCGCCGCCGCGGGCGGTGTCGGTGGACTTCCCGGGCCCCGGCTCGTCGACGGTGCTCGAGATGCCCGAGAGCCCGAGGCCGCCGCGCAGGAAGAGCCCGGTCCCGAACGGGAAGAACGTGGCGACGGCGTTCAGGTTCTGGATGCCGATCGAGCGCGACGCCTTGCCGAACGGCGTGTCGTACTCCGCGGCCGCCGCGAACACGGTCAGCTCGCCGCCGAGGAGCAGCCGCGGCGTGAGCGTCGCGCCGACGTGGAGGTCGAAGCCGAAGGTGGTGGGGCCCTTCCCGAAGAAGTCGTGGAGCGAGTAGGTGCCCTTCGGCGTCGAGGCCGTCCCCGGGAGCCGGAGCGAGGCGTCGCCGCCGCCGATCGCGAAGCCCGCGTACCACGGGCTCCGCTGGCGCGGGGGCCGGGGAGCCGGCGGCGCGTACTGCGGCGGCGGTGGAGCGTACTGCGGCGCGTACTGAGGGGGAGGGGCGTACTGGCCCTGCGGCGGCGCGTACTGAGGGGGCGGGGCGTACTGACCCTGCGGCGGCGGCGGGGTGTACTGCGGCGGCGGCGCGTACTGAGGCGGGTACTGAGGGGGCGGCTGGGCCTGCGCCGGCTGCGGCTGGGCGGGCGGCGCAGCGCTCGGCGCGGTCGCGGACGGCTGCGCGTCCTGCGCGGAGACGAAGAGCGGGAGCGCGGCGAGCAGCGAGGCTGCGAGCTTCCTCATGGGCGAGCCCTCCTCCGGATCGAGGTGTGCACGCGGAGCGTAGCCGAACCTGGGCCGCTGCGTCACCCATCAGGGCTGGCGCGCGGTGCCCGGGACGGTGGGATGTCCTTCCGCGGAGGCCGACATGGACGTCTCGCTCGAGCAGCTTGCGGTCCGCATCGTGGGAGGGGCCGGGGACGGGATCCTCTTCACGGATCGGAAGGGCATCATCCGGCTGTGGAACGCGGGCGCCGAGCGGATGTTCGGCTGGACCGCGGAGGAGGCGATCGGGAAGTCGATGGAGCTCATCATCCCGGACCGGCTCAGGGCGCGTCACTGGCAGAACTGGGACCGGGTCATGGAGACGGGCGTCACGCGCTATGCGACCGACGTCCTCGCGGTGCCCGCGCTGCGGAAGGACGGCGCGCCGCTCTCCATCGAGTTCACGATCCAGCTCGTGCGAGACGACGCCGGGAAGATCCTCGGGCCCGCGGCGATCATCCGGGACGTCACCGCGCGGTTCCAGAAGGACAAGGAGCTTCGGGCGAGGGTGAAGGAGCTCGAGGCGAAGATCGCGGCGCCGGCGTAGGCCGAGGGGGACGCGAGCGGCTCGACCGCGACCGCGACCCCGACCTCGACCTCGACGCGACCCCGACCGACTCTCACTTCCTCCGCGCGACCGCATACACCACGTGGTACGTCGCGGGCACTCCCCGCGGCCCCGCGTGCGCCTCGTCGTAACGGCGGATCGCCTCGACCGTCCTCGCCCGCCCGCCGAGCCCGTTCCTCCCCGGCACCGCGGCCTGCGCTCCGACCTGCTTCAGCGCGCGCAGGACGGCCCGCGCGTCCTCGTGCCACTCGACGAGCTCCTCCTCGATCACCGTCGGGTCCTCGAACGACTGCGCGACGAGCGCACGCGCGACGTCCTCGCGCCCCGGGAACTCGTGCGTCCGCCCCGCTCCGGAAGGACCCGCCGCCGCGGCCCACGCCCCCCGCAGCTCGCCGAGCGTCCGCGCGCCGAAGAGCGCGAAGCAGAGCACTCCGCCCGGCGCGAGCACCCGGCGCGCCTCCGAGAGCGCGGGGCCGAGCCGCGGGAGCCACTGGTAGGTCGAGGTCGAGACCACCAGGTCGAAGGTCCCCGCCCTGTAGGGGAGGGCCTCCGCGTCGGCCGCGGCGACGAGCGCGCGCGGCGCGGCGGCGCGGGTCGCCGCGCACATCCCGGGCGCGAGGTCCACGGCGGACGCCGCCAGCCCGGGCCGCGCCTCCGCGAGGCGGGCGAGGAGCGCGCCGGTCCCCGCCCCGACGTCGAGCACCCGCCGCGCCCCCGTCGCCTCCGCGTCGAGCAGCGCGAGCACCCGGTCGCGGACGCGACGCTGCACCGACGCGCGCGAGTCGTAGACGCTCGCGGAGCGCGAGAAGGAGGCGCGGACGCGCCGCTTGTCCACCCGGTTCACGCGCGCGCCCCGCCGCGGCCGAGCGCCGCCGCGAGCACGCCGGGGCGCGACAGGAACGGCGCGTGGCCCGCCCCCGGCAGGAGCACCAGGCGGGCGCCCGGGATCGCCGCGGCGGCGGCGCGCGCCGCGCCCACGGGGCAGATCGGGTCCGCCTCGCCGTGGAGGAGCAGCGCCGGGAGCTCCACGCGCGCGAGGGACTCCCGCAGGTCCGCCGTCCCGAGCACCGCGAGGCCGGCCCGGGCCGCGTCCGGATCGGGGAGCGGGATGCGGGCGCGCAGCGCGGAGGCCCGCCGGCGTCCCGCCTCGTCGAGCTCGCCCGGCGCGAACATGTCCTCGAAGAAGCGCGCGAGCGCGCGCGGCGGATCCCGCCGGACGCGGTGCGCGAGGACGTCGACGCTCTGCGCCGGGAGCCCGTGCTCCCAGCCGTCCCCCTGCGTGAAGCGGGGAGTCCCGGAGACGAGGACGAGCTCCGCGAGCCGCGGGCGCACCCGGGGGAGCGCCGCGAGCGCGACGTGGGCGCCGAGCGACCAGCCCACGAGCACCGCGCGCTCGATCTCGAGCGACTCGAGCAGCGCGGCGAGATCGCCGGCGAGATCCGTGAGCGAGAACGGGCCCGGCCCCGAGCGGCCGTGCCCGCGGAGGTCGGGCGCGATCACGCGGTGCCCCGTGGCGAGCGCCGCGATCTCCTCCTCGAACACCGCGGAGGAGAGCGACCACCCGTGGACGAGCACCACCGTGGGCCCGGCGCCCACGTCCTCGTGGTGCAGGGCCGGCCTCGCGCGCTCGGGCGCGGCCGCGCCGGTCTCGCCCTGTCGCTCCATCGGTGCGCGAGGATACCAGCGGCGGGACCACCGTCAACCGCCGCGTGGGAACGGGTTGACGAGCGGGAATCCGTGAATCGACTGGGGAAGCCGCGCGCCGCCGCCGGCGCTCGGGTAGATTCCGGAGGTGATCCTCGAGCTCCGCAAGGCGAACGCCCGGGCCCGCGCGCGGCTCGGGGCCGAGGTGCGCCGCACCCTCGGGGCGATGGGCTACGAGGAGGTCGAGACCCCGTCGCTCGTGCCGGCGCCCGGGATGGAGCCCCACATCCACGCGTTCCGGACGGAGTTCGTGCCGGAGGGGGGCGGTCCCCGGACGCCGCTCTGGCTCCACACGAGCCCGGAGTACGCGATGAAGCGGCTGCTCGCGGACGGGCTGCCGCGCGTCTTCCAGCTCTCCCGGGCCTTCCGGAACGGCGAGGTCTCGCCGACGCACAACCCCGAGTTCACGATGCTCGAGCTGTACCGCGCGGGCACGGACTACGCCGGGATCATGGCCGACCTCGAGCGGCTCGTGGAGGCGTGCGCGCGCGCGCTCGCGCCCGACGGCGTCCCGCGCGCGACGCGCGCCGGGGCCGCGCTCGATCTCGCGGCGCCCTTCGAGCGGCTCACCGTCGCCGACGCGTTCCGGGACCACGCGGGGATCGACCTCGCCGCCTGCGAGAACGACCCGGGGCGGCTCGCCGACGCCGCGCGCCGCGCCGGGCACGACCCCGGGCCGCCGGGCGAGCCGTTCGACGACGTGTTCTTCCGCGTCATGCTCGACGCGGTCGAGCCCCGCATCGGCCGGGCGCGTCCGTGCTTCCTCGTGGACTGGCCGGCGCCGATGGCGGCGCTCTCGCGCGTCCGCGCCGACGACCCGCGGTTCGCGGAGCGGTTCGAGCTGTACGCGGGAGGGCTCGAGCTCGCGAACGGCTTCTCCGAGCTGACGGACGCGGCCGAGCAGCGCCGCCGGCTCGTCGAGGAGCAGTCGGAGCGCCGGCGCCTCGGGCGACCCGCTCACCCGCTCGACGAGCGGTTCCTCGAGGCGGTCGCGCGGATGCCGGAGGCGGGCGGCGTCGCGGTCGGGTTCGACCGGCTGCTCATGCTGCTCGTCGGCGCGGAGACGATCTCCGAGGTCCTGCTGTTCCCGGCGCACGAGTTCCTGCCGTAGGTCTGGTCGGGGCCGCCGCTCCTGCCCGTCAGGGCCGCGCGGGGTCGCGGTCGCCGCGCGGCACCGCCACGACCGGTTGCAGCGGGATCTCCACCTTGAAGGTCGCGCCCTCGCCCGGCTTGGAGTCGACCGAGATCGTGCCGCCGTGCGCCTCGACGATCCGCTTCACGATGTAGAGGCCGAGCCCGAGCCCGCCGTAGTTGCGCGACGACACCGCCCGCTCGAACCGCTCGAAGATCTGCGGCTGGTCGGCGGGATCGATGCCGATGCCGTGGTCGCGGACGTCGAGGAACGCGCGGTCTCCGCGCGCGCCGTACTCGATCTCCACCGGCTTTCCTCCGCCGTACTTCACCGCGTTCGCGAGCAGGTTCGTCACCACCTGCGAGATGCGGAGCCGGTCCCAGCAGCCCCGCACCGCCTCGCCGCGGACCGCGATCTCCGACCCGGACTGCGCCGCCTCGTCCTCGATCGCGCCGAGCGCCTCCTGGACGGCGGCGCCGAGCTCGACCTCCTCGATGTCGAGCTCGAGGCGGCCCATGTGGATCCGCGACACGTCGAGCAGCCCGCTCACCAGCTTCTCGAGCCGCTGCCCCTGCCGCTCCGCCGTGGCGAGCACCCGCTCGACGTACTGCGGCGGGAGCGTGGAGATCGCCTCCCGCGTGGAGACGCGCCGCATGTTCTCGAGCGCGAGGCGCAGCGCCGTGAGCGGGGTCCGGAGCTCGTGCGACGCGATCGAGAGGAACTCGTCGCGCGCGGCCACCGCGGCCTGGGCCTCGCCGTAGAGCCGCGCGTTCTCGATTGCCTGCGCGGCGCGGTGCGCGAGGTCCTCGAGCAGCGCCTCGTCCTCGGCCGTGTACGGCGCGCCGCCCGCGTCGCGCATCAGGGTGATGTGGCCGAACACGTGCCGCCGGTGCTCCAGCGCGGCCATCATGAGGCTCGAGACGCCCTCGAGGTACGGCCAGTACTCCGCCTTCATCTCCGCGTGGACGACGTCGACCGTGAGCGCCGGGATCCGGAGGGTCTTGCGCGACTGGAGGACCTTCGCGGTCATCCCCTCGGTGGTGCGCTGCGGCGCCTGCTGGATGACGCGCCGCCGGAGCGCGGCCCGCTCCGGATCCGGGTGGTAGACGGCGACCGGCACGAGCCACCTCGCGTCCGGCGAGACGACGCGGATGAGGGCGCCGTCGCCGATGAGCTCGGACAGGCGCCGCGCGACGGTGTCGAGCGTCGTCTTGTAGTCGAGCCCCGAGGCGAACACGCGGGAGGCCTCGGCGAGTGCCTCGAGCCGCGTCGCCTGGCGCCGGAGCGCCTCCTCCGCGGCGGTCTGCTCGGTGAGGTCGAGGCCGGTGGCGATCACCACGCGGACCTCGCCGCGGTCGTCGAGGAGGGCGGTGTTCGACCAGGAGACGAGCCGCCGGGACCCGTCCTTCGCGATCCAGTGGTTCCGGTGGCGGTTCGGGAACTCGCGCGCGACCAGGCGGGAGAACACCGCCTCGACCTCGACCCGCTCCTCCGGCGGGACGAGGAACCAGAAGGGCCGCCCGAGCACCTCGTCCCGGTCGTAGCCGGTCGCGGTCTCGCACGCGGTGTTCCAGCGCTGGATGCGCGCCTCCCGGTCGACCACCACGACGAGCGCGCCGACGGTCTCGATGACGATCTGGGCGAGGTCGTGGTCTTGGACGGGCACGCCGGCGCTCCTAGTACTCGAACCCGCTGCCGCCGATGAACTCGCGGACGAGGGACGTGGGGGGGACGTGATCGGGGTAGATCGAGACGAACCGGTCGACGAGGTAGCGCAGCCGGTGGGCGGTCGGGTAGGCGGGGTGGTCCTGCGGGACCTCCAGCAGGTAGCGCTCGGCGTAGACCTTCAGCACGGCGGGCTCGTAGACGAGGGAGCCGTCGAACACGGCGTCCGCCTCGCCCTGGTACGGGAAGATGTGCACGCGCTCGCCCGCCTGGACGGACGGCCAGCGCAGGATGTTGTCCGCCGCGCCGTACCCGCGCTGGTGGCGGTCGCGCACGATGCGCCGCAGGAGCCGCAGGTCGGTCGCCGAGACCCGCGTCAGGCGGTCGAAGGGCAGCGTCGTCGCGGGGTGGACGAAGATCCGGTGCAGCTCTCCCGCGCGTGGGATGGCGCCGAGGAGGCCGGGGATTGAGCCCGTGGATCCCCTCGAGCATGAGGGCATCCCCCGGCCGGAGCTGGATGGCGGGGCCGCCCGTGGGATTGCTCTTCCCGGTCAGGAAGTCGTAGCGCGGGGTCTTCACCGGCTCGCCCGCGAGGAGCCGGCGCACGTGCTCCTGGAGGAGCGGGAGGTCGAGCGCCTCGAGCGCCTCGAAGTCCCAGTCGCCGGACGGCCCGCGCGGCGTCTTCTCGCGGTCCACGTAGTAGTCGTCGAGCGAGATGCCGACGGGGTTCACGCCGTCGATCTGGAGCTGCACGTTCAGCCGCTTGATGAACGTGGTCTTGCCCGACGACGACGGACCCGCGATCGAGATGATCCGGATCCGATCGCGCGCGGCCGCGATCTGGTCGGCGAGCTGCCCGATCCGCTTCTCGTGGAACCCCTCCGCGACGCGGATGAGCTGGGACACCTGCCCCGAGATGCACAGCTCGTTGAACGCGCCGACGCTCGTCACCCCCATCGCGGCGAGCCAGCCCTGGTGCTCCGCCGGCATGTCCGGGCCGGGCCGCGGGTGCGGCCGCGGCGCGGCGGCCACGTGGGGTACGCCGTTCCGCGGGTCCACCTTGCCGAGCTCCAGCGCGAGCCCGCCGTCGCGCGCCGCGAGCCGGAACCCGTGCAGGCGCCCGGTGGAGGGGAGGAGCGGGCCCATCGAGAGCGCGTACACCTCGCCGCACGACACGAGCCGCACCGTCGCCTGCCGGCGGATGCGCAGCAGCCGGGCCGCGTCGTCCCAGCCCCGGTCGAGGAACCACCTCTGCGCCTCGTCGGTGGCCCAGAACTCGAGCCGGATCGGCAGGTCGAGCGCGGCGAGCTTCCGCATCGCCTCCGAGATGCGCTCGGCGAGCGCCGGGAGGTCGCCGATCCCGACGCCCGCCACGTCCACGACCTGGTGCGTCCCGCGGGACGGCCCCATGCGGACGCGAAGCCCCGGCGCGACCTGGTGGGCCGCCTCGAGCAGGACGAGCCCGAGCGAGTGGGCGTAGATCTGCCGCCCCTCCCAGTGGCTCACCGTCAGCGGCGCGATCTCCGCCTCCGCCGTGATCGCGGTCGAGAGGGAGACCGGCTTCTGCCCGAGCAGCCCCGCGACGACGACCGCGCCGTCCACCTCGGCGGGCAGCAGGTCGATGAGCCGGGTCCCGGTGCGGACGCGGCGCTCCTGGCCCGCGATGGACACGACGAGGTCCCGGGCGCGTGGCAGGGAGCGGCCCCGGAGCAGGAGCCCCACGTCGCCGGTGAGGTGCGCGATCTCGTCCGCGAGCGCGGTCGCGACCCCCGTCGCGATCTTCACCGCGAGCGGCGGGTCGCTGCGCTCGAGCGCGGCCCACGCCTCGGCCGAGAGCCGCGCGACCCTGAGCGGCCCGTCCGACGTGACCGTCTCGCCGCGGTGCCGCCCACCGAGCAGCGCGAGCTCGCCGAACGAGTCTCCCGGGCCGAGGCGGCGGAACGCGAGCTCCGCCCTCCGGAGCGTCGCGGAGCCCGCGAGCACGATGTAGAGGTGCTTCCCGGCGTCGCCGTCGCCGTGCACGCGCGTCTTCGCCGCGATCTCGCGCACGTCCAGGGCGCGCACGAGGCGCGCGCGCTCGGCGTCGTCGAGGCGCGCGAGCAGCGGGCTGTCCGCGAGCGCGGCCAGGGGCTCCCGGGCCTCCTGCGGCCGTTCGGCCAACACGCTTCCCTTTCCGTCTCCCGAGCAGCGGGACGCTGCCCGTGACGTCTCCCGCCCGACCACCGGCTCGGAGGGGACCCGACCATGCTACCCCTTCGGCAGGTCCCGGCGAAGCCCTGTCAGGCCGGCTACAGGACGCGCAGGAAGAGGCACTTCAGATAGCGGGTCTCCGGCACGCCGAGCAGGACCGGGTGATCGCGCCCGGCGCCCCGCCGCTCGAGGAGCTGGAGCCGGCGCCCGGCGTCGTTCGCGGCGTCGAGGACGAGCGCCTCGAGCGCCTCCTCGGAGAGGTGGTAGCTGCACGAGCACGTGACGAGGATCCCGCCGGGCTTCAGCACCTGGATGGCGCGGAGGTTCACCTCCTTGTACCCGCGCCGCGCCGCCGGCAGGGACTCCTTGTTCTTCGCGAAGGCCGGCGGATCGAGGACGACGAGGTCGAACGCCGGCTCCTCCTCCGACCGGTCGCGCAGGTAGTCGAACGCGTTCGCCTCCACGAGCTCCAGCTTGTCGGCGCGGTTCAGGGCGGCGTTCTCGCGCAGCAGCGCCGCGGGCCCGGGCTGCATCTCCACCGCGATCACCGCCTCGGCCCGCCTCGCGAGCTGGAGCGCGAACCCGCCCGAGTACGAGAAGCAGTCGAGGCAGCGGCCGCGCGCGTACTCGCCCGCGCGGAGGTGGTTCTCCCGCTGGTCGAGGAACGCGCCGGTCTTCTGGCCGGCGAGGAGGTCGACCTGCATCCGGACGTCGCCCTCGCGGTACTCGATGACGCCCGGCGCCTCGCCCCGGAGGACGCCCTTCGTCTGCGCGAGCCCCTCGAGCTCGCGCACCCGGACGTCGTTCCGCTCGATCACGGTCCGCAGGGAGAGGGTGCTCGCGAGGAGGTCCGCGAGCATCGCCTTGCGGCGATCGGTGGCGGGCACGAGCGTCTGCATGACCGCCGCGTCGCCGTACCGGTCCACGACGAGGCCGGGGAGGAGGTCCGCCTCCCCGTGGACGAGCCGGACGAAGCGCGCGTCGCCGAACGCCCGCTCGCGCAGCGCGATCGCCGCCGACAGCCGGGACGCGAAGAACGCGTCGTCGACCGGCTCCTCGTCCCGCGTCACGATCCGCAGCGCGATCTTGGAGCGCGCCGACCAGAACGCCTTCGCGAGGAAGCGGCCGCGACCGTCGACGAGCGCGGCGACGTCGCCCGCCTCGAGCGCGGGCGGCACCTGCTCCACGTCGCCGCGGTAGATCCAGAGGTGCCCCGCCTGGAGGCGCTCCACGCCGCGGCGGGAGATCTTGACCTTGGGCTCGAGCATCGGCCTTCCTACGACGGCGCCGGTCGCGGCGCTAGATCTCGACCGCCTCGCGGAACACCGGGTGCCCCTGGTCGTCCTCGCGCAGGCGGCAGGCGGCCATCACCGGGTCGTGCTCGAACACCAGCACGCCGTCGTCCTCGAGCGCCTCGGCGAGGAGCACCTTCTTCTCCTCGATGGTGGTGACCGGCAGGAGGTCGTAGGCCGCCACCCACGCCGGGCGCAGGTGCGCGTGCGTGGGGATGACGTCGCCGCACCAGGTGACGTGCGTGCCGTCCCCGTGGAAGCGCGGCAGCTGGAGCCCGGCCGTGTGCCCCTCCGACGACACGAGCTCGATGTCCGGCAGCAGCTCGCCGTCCCCCTCGACCAGGTGGAGCAGGTTCGAGTGCTGCAGGAGCTCGAAGTCGTCCGGACGGAAGGTCGCCAGGTCCTTCTCGGAGGGGCCGTGGGCGAGCTGCCAGGCGCGCCGCTGCACGTGGTGCCGCGCGTGCGGGAACGCGAGCACGAGGCGCCCACCCTCGCCGCGGCGGGCGAGCCCGCCCGCGTGGTCCGTGTGGAGGTGCGTCAGGATCACGTCGGTCACCTGCTCGGGCGCGAGGCCGAGCCGCGCCAGCCCGGCGGCGAGGCCGCCGCCGGAGCGATCGAGCGCGAGCTGCTCCGCGCGCTTCGCGTCCCAGCGGTCCCCCATGCCGGCGCCGACCACCACCGTCCGGGAGGCCGCGCGGTCCACCGCGACGAGGCACCGCGCGGCGAGCTGGACCCGGTTCCGCGAGTCGGGAGGAAACGCCTTCTCCCAGAGCGGCCGCGGGACGACGCCGAACAGCGCTCCGCCGTCGACGGCGAAGCGGGCGTCCACGACGCTCGAGACCTCGTAGCGGCCCACGCGCACGCGGTTCTCCTAGTCCGGGGGAGCGGTCGGATTCTACCGCTTCGCGCGGCGCGGCGGCGGGCGAAGCGGTGCGCGTGGCGGCCGCGGGCCGCATCTTCCCCCGGGAGGGTCCCGAATGTCGCGCTACCGCCTCCACTGGATCGCGCTCCTCGCCGTCGTCGTCGGCTCGTTCGCGGTGCTCGGCGGCCTCGGCCCGCGCATCGCGAGCGGGGCGCCGCCCGTCCCCACGCGCGTCGTCACGGCGGACGGGCGGACGCTCGTCGACGGTGAGGCAGATCCTGCGAGGGCAGAACGTCGTGGCAGTCGGCACCAACAACGGGTGCGCAGCATTGCGCCCATGGAAGCTGCTGCGGCTCCGCTGCTCGGCTCCCTGGCTCGGCGACGCCTCTCCGCTGCCTCGCCGCACGGCAGCCACGGGTTACGGGATGCACTGCTCAGTCCGGGGAGCGTCGGATTCCCCGCTTCGTGCGGCGCGGCGCGGCGGGCGGGGCTGGAGGTCTGGCAGAACATCCGGCTCACGCGCGCCAGGACCTGGCTCGCCGCGTACCGCTGGCCCATCAGCTTCTTCGTCGCGGTGGCGTTCTGGAACCTGGTCGGCGCGGGGCTCTTCGGGTTCTTCATCAACCCGCCCATCGCGCTCTACTACATGCAGGGGCTGAACACGACGGCGGTGCACCGGCACACCGCTTCGATTCTACTGCTTCGCGCGGCGGCTGCGAGCCGCACCTTCCCCCGGAGGGGCCCGCGTCGAGGAGGGCTCGACCGAGGAGCGCGGATCGCCTACGGCGCGGGGTCGTGCTCGGCGAGGAGGGCGAGGATGCCCGGATCGCCCGGCGCGAACGTGAGCGCGCGCCGGAGCAGCATCGCGCCCGCCGCGGCGTGTCCGGTCCGCATGAGCTCCGCGCCGCGGTCGGCGAGGCGCCGCGCGAGCGCCGCGGGCGACGCGTCCACCGGCTCGGGCGGCACGACGAGGACGTCGAGCTCGGCGCCGAGGACCGTCACGCCGGCGGACGCGTCCGGCGGACGCCCGCCCGCGGACGCGGAGAGCGCCTCGATCCAGGGAGCGGCGCCCGGGACGCCCGAGGGAGAGCCGGCGAAGGAGATGCCGGCGCGCGCGGGCCTGGCGGAGTCCGCCCAGACGATCTGGCCGGTCACGATGAGCGGCTCGCGGATCCGATCGGACGTCAGCTCGAGCGACACGAGCGTGCCGCGCGAGAGCGGGCGGGGCGTCACGATCCGGCAGCCCCGCGCCGAGACGTCCTCCGTCCACGCATCCCAGAAGCCGTACCGGTCGCGCACCGTCACGCGGCAGCGCGACGGGAGCCGCGCGTGGCGGCGGAGCTCTGCGACGCGGTCGGACACGGTTCTCCGGGCGGGCGACGCCCCGCGGCTGGATCTAAGCCGGCCTCGCCCGGCGGGCACAAGCCCCCGAGCGGACGCCCCGCGACGTCGGGCCGGTCAGCGCGCGCGCAGGTACTGCCGCGGCCAGGGGCCGTCCTGGCCGAGCGCCCTCGCGGCGCGCAGCGGGAAGTGGGGGTCGCGCAGCAGCTCCCGCGCGAGCAGCACGAGGTCCGCCTGCCCGCTGCGGATCGCGTGGTCGGCCTGCTCGGGGGACGTGATCATCCCGACCGCGCCGGTCGCGATGCCGGCCTCGCGCCGGATCCGCTCCGCGAACCCGGTCTGGTAGCCGGGCCCGGCGGGCACCTGCGCCGTCGCGACGAGGCCGCCCGACGACACGTCGACGAGGTCGGCGCCGAGCGGGCGAAGCGCGCGGGCGAGCTCCACCGACTGCTCGACGTCCCAGCCGCCCGGGACCCAGTCCGTCGCCGAGATCCGCACGAGCACCGGCAGCTCCTCCGGCCACGCCGCGCGCACGGCGGTCACGAGCTCGCGGGCGAGCCGCGTCCGGTTCTCGAACGAGCCGCCGTACGCGTCGTCGCGCCGGTTCGTCAGGGGCGAGAGGAACTGGTGGACGAGGTAGCCGTGCGCGCAGTGGATCTCGACCGCGCGGAACCCGGCGGTCCGCGCCCGGCGCGCGGCGGCCGCGAACCCCGCGACGACCTCGCGGATCCCGCGCTCGTCGAGCGCGAGCGGCGTCGGGTAGCCGTCCGCGAACGCGAGCGGGCTCGGCGCGACGGGGGTCCAGCCGCCGGCGCCGGCCGGAACCGGGCTGCCCCCGTCCCACGGCGCGGCGACGCTCGCCTTGCGCCCCGCGTGCGCGAGCTGGAGCCCGGCCGCCGCTCCCTGCGCCTCCACGAACCGCACGATGCGCGCGAGCGGCTCCACCTGGGCGTCGTCCCAGAGCCCGAGGTCGGCGGGGGAGATGCGGCCGCGCGCCTCGACCGCGGTCGCCTCGAACAGGACGAGCCCCGCGCCGCCGACCGCGCGGCCTCCGAGGTGGACGAGGTGCCAGTCGTTCGCGCGCCCGTCGACGGCCGAGTACTGGCACATCGGCGAGACCGCGATGCGGTTGCGGAGGGTGACGGACCGGATCGTGAGGGGCGAGAAGAGATGCATCGGGGGATTCAAGTCGCTCCTCGCCCTGTGTTCAAGCGGTCGTAGGTCTGACCTCGAGCGCTGACCCGGGGTCGTCGGGGACCCCGAAGCGCACCCCTCGCCCCTTCTTTCGAGGCAGGGGCAAGACGTCGCAAGTGCCCGGAAGGCGAGCATAATGCCCGGGAACCTGTCAGCAGCCCGGCCCGCCGCGCGCTGGTACGCCGATTCCAGGGTCGACGGGGTGCCGGCGGACGGGACCCCCTCGGCGGGAAAGGTCGTCAGATGATGCGTCGCATCCGGAAGCTCACGATCTCGTCGCGCCTGAAGATCGTCGTGGCGGCGGGCGCGGTCGGGCTCGTGCTGCTCGCGTGGCAGTCCCTCCGCGTGGTGGCCGCCCGCATGCTCCAGGAGCGCGAGGCGAAGATCCGCGCGGTGGTCGAGGCGGTGGACGGCGTGCTCGAGTCGTACGCGAAGCTCGCGGCCGACGGGCGCATGAGCGACGCGGAGGCGCGGCGGGCCGCGCTCGAGACGCTGAAGCGCATCCGCTACGAGCAGCGCGAGTACGTCTGGGTGAACGACCTCCACCCGCGGATGGTGATGCATCCGACGAAGCCCGAGCTCGACGGCAAGGACGTGAGCGGCGACGCCGATCCGAACGGGAAGCTGCTCTTCATCGAGTTCGTGAAGACGGTGCGCCGGTCGGGCGCGGGGTACGTCGACTACCTGTGGCCGAAGCCGGGATCGAGCGTCCCGGTCCGGAAGATCTCGTACGTGAAGCTGTTCGAGCCGTGGGGCTGGGTCGTCGGATCGGGCCTGTACCTCGACGACCTCGACGCGACGGCGCGCGAGGAGGGCGTCCGGGTGCTCCTCCTCGCCTCGGTCATCGTGCTCGTGCTCGGCGCCGGGATGTTCCTGGTCGCGCGCGGCGTGACCCGCGGCCTCGGCGCGGCGGTGCAGGCGGCGACCGAGGTCTCCGCCGGCCACCTCGCGGTCCAGGTCGACGGCGAGCGGAGCGGGGAGACCGGAGGGCTCCTCGACGCGATGGAGGGGATGGCTCGCCGGCTCGGCGCGGTCGTCGCGGAGGTCCGCGAGAGCTCCACCGCGATCGCGTCCGCGGCGGAGGAGACCCGCACCGTCGCCGCGACGCTCTCGGAGGCCGCGCAGACCCAGAGCGGCGGCGTGGAGCGCTCCCGCGGCGCGATCCAGGATCTCGTCGTCGTCATCCAGGAGAACGCCGACGATGCGCGCGCCACCGACGCGCTCGCCCGGCGCGCCGCCGAGGAGGCCGCCGCCGGCGGCGCCGCGGTCGAGGAGACCGCGCGCGCGATGCGCCAGATCGCGGAGAAGATCACGGTCGTGACCGAGATCGCGTACCAGACGAACCTCCTCGCGCTGAACTCGGCGATCGAGGCGGCGCGCGCCGGCGAGCACGGCCGCGGGTTCGCCGTCGTCGCGGTGGAGGTCCGGCGCCTCGCCGAGCGGAGCCGCGAGGCCGCCGGGGAGATCTCGAAGCTCGCCGAGGCGAGCGTGACGTCCGCCGACCGCGCCGCCGGGCTCCTCGACCGCACGGTCCCGTCGATCCGCGAGACGAGCGAGCGGATCATGCGCATCAAGGAGGCGTCGAAGCGCCAGCACGAGAGCGTCCTCGCCATCGGCGACGCGATCGCGGCGCTCTCCGACGTCGCCGCCCACCAGGCGGCCGCGTCGGAGGAGCTCAACGCCTCCTCGGCGTCGCTCTCGGATCGCGCGGAGATGCTCTCGCAGACGGTCTCGTTCTTCAGGCTCGCGGAGCGGACCGAGCCGGCGCCTCCCGGCGAGCCGCCTCGGCTCGCGCCGGGCGGGGCCCCGCCTCACTCGTCCGCGCGCGGCGCCGGGTAGTCCGATCGCTCGCCGAGGAGCTCCGGGACCTCCTCGGGCTCGGGCTCCGGGACGCGCGCGGCCCCACGGCTCGCCGGCCTTCATGCGTGCCGCTAGGATGCGTGGGTGGCGCGCGCCGACCTCTCGCTGCTGTTCCTCACGCGCGCGCTCCGGATGTTCGCGTACGGCGTCGCGTCCGTCGTGCTCGCGCTGCTCCTCGCGGCCGCGGGGTACGGGGAGGCGCGGGTGGGCCTGCTCCTCACGCTCACGCTCCTCGGCGACGTCGCCGTCTCGCTCGGGGTGACGACGCGCGCGGACCGCCTCGGGCGCCGGCGCATGCTCGTGCTCGGGGGGCTGCTCGTCGCGGTGGCGGGCGCCGCGTTCGCGACGACGACCGCGTTCGTGCTCCTCGCCGCCGCCGCCACCGTCGGCGTCCTCTCGCCCTCCGGCAACGAGGCGGGCCCGTTCCTCCCGCTCGAGCAGGCGGCGATCGCGCAGGCGCTCCCGCCCGAGCGGCGCACCGGCGCGTTCGCCTGGTACCAGCTCACCGGCGCGCTCGCCACCGCGGCGGGCGCCCTCGCGGGTGGGGCCGGCGCGGAGGCGCTGCAGCGGGCCGGCGCCGCTCCCCTGCGGAGCTACCAGCTCCTCTTCGCCGGGTACGCCGCGGCCGGCCTCGTGCTGGCCGCGCTCTCGGCCCGGCTCTCGCCCGCGGTCGAGGCGCCCAGGCGAGACGACGCGCGCCCGGGCGCGCTCGGGCTCCACGTCTCGCGCGGGGTCGTCCTCCGGCTCTCGGCCCTGTTCTCGCTCGACGCGTTCGCGGGCGGGTTCGTCGTGCAGGCGTTCGTCGCGTGGTGGTTCCACCGGCGCTTCGGCGTGGGGCCGGCGACGCTCGGGGCGATCTTCTTCGGGGCGAACGTGCTCGCCGGCGTCTCCGCGCTGTCCGCCGCCTCGATCGCGCGCCGCTTCGGCCTCGTGAACACGATGGTGTTCACCCACCTGCCCTCGAACCTGCTGCTCGCGGCCGTGCCGCTCGCCCCGACGCTCCCGCTCGCGATCGCGCTCCTGCTCCTGCGGTTCTCGATCTCGCAGATGGACGTGCCGACGCGGCAGTCCTACACGATGGCGGTGGTGGCGCCGGACGAGCGCGCCGCGGCCGCCGGGGTGACCGGGCTCGCCCGCACGCTCGGCGCCGCGATCGCGCCGCTCGCCGCGGGGCCGCTGTACGCGAGCGCCGCGCTCTCCGGGATCCCGTTCCTCGTGGCGGGAGCGCTGAAGGTCGTCTACGACCTCGCGCTCTGGCGCGGATTCCGCCACCTGCGGGCGGAGGGCGAGCGGCGGCCGGCGGGGAGCGGCCCGGCCGCCCCTTGAACGAAGGCCGGATGCGGGATACTCGTCCGCCGGTGAAGCGGACCAGCCGCCCCCTCACCGTCGTCGCGCTGCTCCTCGGGCTGTTCCTGGCCGCGATGGAGATGACGGTCGTCTCGACGGCGATGCCGACCGTGGTCGCGGAGCTCGGCGGCCTGCCGCTCTACGCGTGGGCGTTCGCCGCCTACCTCCTCGCGACCACCGTCACCGTGCCGATCTGGGGAAAGCTCGCGGATCTCCGCGGGCGCAAGCCGGTCCTCCTCGCGGGGGTCGGCCTGTTCCTCGCCGGGTCGCTCGGGTGCGGCCAGGCGGGCTCGATGGGGACGCTCATCGCGTGGCGCGCGGTGCAGGGGCTCGGCGCGGGCGCCATGCAGCCCGTGACGTTCACGATCATCGGCGATCTCTTCGACGTGCACGAGCGCGGCCGGATGCAGGGCCTCTTCGGGGCGGTGTGGGGGCTCGCCGGGCTCGTGGGCCCGCTCGTCGGAGGCGCGATCGTCCACTCCGTCGGGTGGCGCTGGATCTTCTGGGTGAACCTGCCGTTCGGGCTCGCGAGCGCGGCGGTGCTCGCGGTCGCCTACCACGAGCGCCCCGAGCGCCACGAGCACCGGCTCGACGTCGGGGGCGCGGCGCTCCTCGCGATCGCGGTCGTCGCCGCGCTCCTCGCGGCGCGCTCGCGCGGGGAGGGCCTCGTGGCGCTCCCCGTCGCCGTCGTCGCGACGGTCGCCTTCCTCGCCGTCGAGCGGCGGGCGCGCGAGCCGCTCGTCCCGCTCGACCTGTTCGCGACCCGGATCATGGCGATCGCCTCCGCGTCCGGAGCGCTCATGGGCGCGGCGATGCTCGCGACCGTGACCTACGTGCCGCTGTGGGTCCAGAGCGTGCTCGGGCTCCCGCCGACCGCGGCGGGGGCCGCGATCGCGCCGATGGCGCTCGGCTGGCCGATCGCGAGCGCGATCTCGGGCAGGCTCGTGCCGCGCGTCGGGTTCCGGCCCCTCCTCGTGGCCGGGTTCGCGACGAGCGGCGCCGCGGCGCTCCTCGCCGCGCTCGTCCTCAGGCCGGCCGTGCCGCTCCTCGCCGTCCAGCTCGTGATGGCGCTCTACGGCGTCGGGCTCGGCACCGCCAACCCGCCGCTCCTCATCGCGGTGCAGACGAGCGTGCCCTGGAACCGGCGGGGCGTGGCGACCGCCTCGACCCTCTTCTTCCGGACCATCGGCGGGACGCTCTCCGTGGGGGTCCTCGGCGGGGTGCTCGCGAACGCGCTCGAGCGGGCGGGTGCGCGCCCGGAGCTCGTCGAGAGGCTGCTCGGGCCCGAGCGCGCCGGCCTCGATCCCGCGGTGCTCGCCCCGGTCTCCGGCGCGCTGCAGGGCGCCATGAGCGTCGTGTTCTGGGCGGGCGCCGCCATCGCCTGCGGCGCCTTCGCGGTGGTGCTCGGCTTCCCGCACGTGCCGGTCGCGCGCGCGGAGGCCCGGGTGCCGCCGGGCCCCCCCGAGCCCCCCCGCTCCGCCGCGGCTCGCTGACGCGTCAGGCGGCGGCCGCGGCCTCGAAGCCGCGCGCGAGGTCCTCGAGCAGGTCCTCGACGCTCTCGATCCCGACCGAGACCCGGATGAGCCCGTCGGAGATCCCGAGCGCCTCCCGCGTCGCCCGCGGCACCGACGCGTGCGTCATGATCGCGGGGTGCTCGATCAGGCTCTCGACGCCGCCGAGCGACTCCGCGCACGCGAAGATCCGCAGCGCGCGCAGGAACGCGGTCGCGGCCGGGAGGCCGCCGCGGATGACGAACGTGACCATGCCGCCGGCGGCGCTCATCTGCCGCCGCGCGAGCGCGTGCTGCGGGTGGGACGGGAGGCCCGGGTAGACCGTCCGCTCGACCTGCGGGTGGCCCTCGAGGAGCCGCGCGACGGCGAGCGCGTTCGCGGCGTGGCGCTCCATCCGGACCGGGAGCGTCTTGAGGCCGCGGAGGACGAGGAACGCGTCCATCGGCGAGGGCACGGCCCCCACGGCGTTCTGGAGGAAGGCGAGGCGGGCGTGCAGCTCGTCGTCGCCGGTGACGATCGCGCCGCCGACCACGTCGGAGTGGCCGTTCAGGTACTTCGTCGTCGAGTGGACGACGAGGTCGATCCCGTGGGCGAGCGGACGCTGGAAGCACGGGGTCGCGAAGGTGTTGTCCACGACCGTCCGCGCGCCGTGGGCCCGCGCGATCGCCGCGACCGCCGCGAGGTCGACGAGCTTCAGCATCGGGTTCGTGGGGCTCTCGATCCAGACGAGCTTCGTCTCCGGGCGGAGGGCCCGCGCGACGTTCGCCGGGTCGGTCATGTCCACCGCGTCGAACGAGATCCCGTGCCGCCGGAACACCTTGTCGAAGATCCGGAACGTGCCGCCGTAGACGTCGTCGGAGGCGAGGACGTGATCCCCGGAGGACAGGAGGTGCAGCACGGCGTCGGTGGCGGCGAGGCCGGAGGCGAACGCGAGGGCGTGCCGTCCGCCCTCCAGCGCCGCGAGGCACCCCTCGAGCGCGTCGCGCGTCGGGTTCCGCGTGCGCGAGTACTCGAACCCCTTGTGGCCGCCCGGGCCGTCCTGCACGTACGTCGAGGTGAGGTAGACGGGGGTCATGATCGCGCCCGTCGTGGGGTCCGGCGCCTGGCCGGCGTGGATCGCGAGCGTGTCGAGCCGGAGCTTGCCGTCGGCCATGGCCGCTCCGCTACTTGAGCCGCTCGCCCAGGAACTCGATGAGGTCGATCTTCGTGAGGATCCCGGTCACCCTGTCGCCCTCCTTCACCACCGCGACGTTGTCGTCGTTGAAGATCTCGCGGAGGCGGGCGACCGGCGTGTCCGGGCCGACGACGCCCTGCAGCGGCTGGACGAGCGGGTCCACGACCTCGGAGAGCCGGTGCTTCCCCTCGACGAGGAAGTTGAGCAGGTCGTACTCGTGGATGATCCCGATCGCGCGGCCGGCCTCGTCCACGACCGGCAGCTGCGAGACGTCGTTGTCGCGCAGGCGCTTGATCACCGCCTCGACCTTCTCGGTGCGCCGCGCGGTGATCACGCCGCCGCGGCGCTTCCCGAGCACGTCCTTCACGGTCGCGGACGAGACCGCGCCCTCGCCCTCGAGGGGGAAGCCGTTGTCCCGCATCCACTCGTCCGAGAAGAACTTGGAGACGTAGGAGCGGCCGCCGTCGGGGAGCGGCACGACGATCGTCTTCCCCGGCCCGAGCTCGCGCGCGAGCTGGAGGGCGACGTGGACGGCGGCGCCCGACGAGCCGCCCGCGAAGAACCCCTCCTCCCGCGCGAGCCGCCGCGCCATCGCGAAGGCCTGCGCGTCGGTCACCTGCCGGACGTCGTCGAGGACCGACAGGTCCATCGCCCCGCACATCATGTCCTCGCCGATCCCCTCCACCTTGTAGCCGTGCGGGGTCGAGAGCTTCCCGGTCTTGAACATCGAGTGGTAGACGGAGCCGACCGGGTCGACGCCCACGTTGACGATCTTCGGGTTCTTGTCCTTGAAGAACCGGCCGCAGCCGCTCATCGTCCCGCCGGTCCCCAGGCCGCAGACGAACGCGTCGAGCCGCCCGCCCGTCTGCTCCCAGATCTCCGGCGCGGTCGTCCTGAGGTGGGCCTCGACGTTGTCGGGGTTGTGGTACTGGTTCACGTAGAAGCTGTTCGGCGTCTCCGCCGCGATCCGCTTCGCGGCGGAGTAGTAGCTCTCCGGCGAGTCGGCCGGCACGTTCGTCGGCGTCACGACGACCTGCGCCCCGAACGCCTTCAGCGCGTCCTGCTTCTCCTTCGACATCTTGTCCGGCATCGTGAAGACGCAGCGGTACCCGCGGACGGCCGCGAACATCGCGATGGCGACGCCCGTGTTGCCGCTCGTGTTCTCGACGATCGTGCCGCCTCGCCGCAGGAGCCCGGCCGCCTCCGCCTTCTCCAGGATGTAGAGCGCCATCCGGTCCTTGATGGAGCCCCCCGGGTTCAGGTACTCCAGCTTCACGAGCACCGTCGCGGCGTCGGGTCCGGCGAGCTTCTGCAGCCTGACGAGCGGGGTGTGGCCGACCGCGGCGAGGACGTTCTCGTGGGTGGACATGGGGGCGCGCTTTCCCGAGAAAACGGAGTGAGATCCGTGACGACGGGGCGTTATAGGCATCGGGTCACGGCCGCGTCAACGCGCCCATCTCGACTTCGGCGACCCGCTGCGGCGCCCACGCTCGGTACGAGCCGGAGGATCCGATGACCGACTTCCAGACCGAGGCGCGCGTGCGCGGCGCGGTCTCCCGCGCGACCGGCCGCGACGCCGGCGCCGAGCCCGTGCGGCGTCTCGCAGGGCACGCGTCGCTGAGGAGCTACTGGCGCGTCGGGCTCGCGCCCACCTCGAGGGTCGTCATGGTGATGCCGCCGGACGCGAAGCCGGAGGAGGTCACGAAGGGGGGGCGGCCCGCGGCGGACCCGTTCGTCGACGTGCAGCGGTACCTCGACGGGCTCGGCGTGCGGGTGCCCCGCATCGACGCCTTCTACGAGGCCGAGGGGCTCATGGTCCTCGAGGACCTCGGGGACGAGATGCTCGAGACGCGGCTGCTCGCCGGCGAGCCGGCCGGTCCGCTGTACGAGCGCGCGATCGACCAGCTCGCGCGGCTGCGCGCGCACGCGGAGGCGCGGCCCGGCGGCTGCGTCGCGTTCGGGCGCGGGTTCGACCGGGAGCTCTATCGCTGGGAGCTCGACCACTTCGTCGAGTGGGGGCTCGAGGCCTGGAAGGGGGCGCGCCTCGCGCCGGCGGAGAAGGCGCTGGTGGACCGCGAGTTCGACCGCATCGCGCGGACGCTCGAGGCGGAGCCGACCGGATTCACCCACCGCGACTACCAGTCCCGAAATCTGATGGTGCTGGGCGGGGGAGAGCAGGTCGTGATCGACTTCCAGGACGCGCTGCTCGGCCCGCGTCAGTACGATCTCGTGGCGCTCCTGCGGGACAGCTACGTGGAGCTCGAGCCCGCGCTCGTGGACGCGATGCTCCGGCGGTACCTCGAGCGGCTCGCCGCCGAGGGTGGGCCGCGCCTCCCGTACGAGCCGTTCCGCGCGGTGTTCGACCTGCTCACCGTCCAGCGGAAGCTCAAGGACGCGGGGCGCTTCGTCTTCATCGACCGCGTGAGGAAGAACCCGGGGTTCCTCCCCTCGATACCGGCCTCGCTCCGCTACGTGCGCGAGGCCTTCGCGCGCCGCCCGGAGCTGGCAGGCCTCCAGGAGGTCCTGGCGCGGCACGTGCCCGAGCTGGCGCGCTGACGCTCGGCGCCCTGCTCGCGATCAGGTACCCAGGGTGAAGCCCCACCCGCCGGCCGATCGCGCGGCGCGCGCCGCTGCCCTCGCGACACCATTGCCCGAAGGCGGAACTGTCGCGCGGCAGGATGGCGCACGCGGTGCGGCGGGGAAGATGCACGACGCCGCGTGAACTCCCGCGCTTCAGGGTCGGAGGGACCCATGAACAAGTTCCGCATCGGCGTGCGCCTCGGTGCCGCGTTCGCCTTCTCGCTCGTGGTCCTCGTCGTCCTGACCGTCGTCCAGCTCGGGGAGACGCGCGCCGTGCACGAGAGCCTCGATGCCATCGCGGGCCCGCGCTGGCGGGAGATCGACCTCGCGGCGAAGGCGATCAGCCTCGCCGGGGAGGACGCCTCGATCGCGAGCCGGGTGTTCCTCACGTCGAGCGCGGAGGAGACGGGGCACCTGTTCGACGCGCTCGAGGAGCACGCCCGGCAGCTCTCGGGGATCGAGCGCGACGTCGAGCCGACCGCGACGCGGTGCAAGCTCGGCGGGAAGCCGGCGTTCGAGGCCGCGCGCGCGGGACGCGAGCGCTACGTGCCCCTGCTGAACCGGGCGCGTCAGCTCCTCGCCGCGGGGCAGCGGGAGGACGCGCAGCGGCTCGCGCTCGCCGAGGTGATCCCGGCCCTCGCCGCCGTCCACGACGGCTGGCGGAAGTTCCTCGACCACGAGGGGGTCCACATCGACGTCGCCTCGAAGGACGGCCTCGCCCGCTACGTCGCGGCGCGCGACCTCTCGCTGCTCCTGCTCGGCCTCACGCTCGCGGCGACCGCCGCCATCGCCTTCTTCATCACGCGGTCGGTCACCGTCCCGCTCGCGGGGGCGGTCGCCGCGGCCCGGCGGATCGCGCGCGGCGACCTCTCCGAGGTCGTCGAGGCGAGGGGCTCGGACGAGGTGGGGCAGCTCCTCGGCGCCATCAGGGCGATGACCGAGAAGCTCGCGCTGACCATCGGGGAGGTCCGCGCCGGCGCGGACGCGCTCGCGGGCGCGTCCGCCCAGGTCTCGGCGACGGCGCAGACGCTGTCGCAGGGCACCGGTGAGCAGGCGGCGAGCGTCGAGGAGACGACGTCGTCGCTCGAGGAGATGAGCGCCTCCATCACCCAGAACGCGGAGAGCTCCCGCCAGACCGGGGGCATGGCGAAGGAGGGCGCGCGGAACGCCGAGGAGGGCGGTCAGGCGGTGAAGGAGACCGTCGAGGCCATGAAGGCGATCGCCGAGCGGATCGGGATCATCGAGGAGATCGCGTACCAGACGAACCTGCTCGCGCTGAACGCGGCGATCGAGGCGGCGCGCGCGGGCGAGCACGGGAGGGGGTTCGCGGTCGTCGCCTCCGAGGTGCGGAAGCTCGCGGAGCGGGCGCAGGGCGCGGCGAAGGAGATCGGCGCGCTCGCCGGCTCCTCGGTGAAGGTCGCGGAGCGCTCGGGACAGCTCATCGTGGAGCTCGTCCCCGCGATCCGGAAGACCGCCGACCTCGTGCAGGAGATCGCGGCCGCGTCGGCCGAGCAGTCGGCGGGCATCGTCCAGGTGTCGAAGGCGATGGGCACGGTCGACCAGGTCACGCAGCGGAACGCGTCGGCCGCGGAGGAGCTGTCCTCCACCGCCGAGGAGATGGCGTCGCAGGCGGAGAGCCTGCAACGGCTCGTGAGCTTCTTCGTGATCGCGGAGCACGGCGACTGCGACCCGAGCCGCTCCGCGCCCGACCGCGGCGGCGGGGTCCGCCGCCCCCGGCGCGGCGACGCCGACGCCGGCGCTCCTCTCCGCCGCGGCGCTCCCGGCGAGGAAGAACGGCGCCCGCGGCGCCGGCGGCTTCGGCAGGTTCTAGCGCGGCCGAGGATCCTTCCGTGGAACACGGGTCAATGACGGTGGGTGAACGAAACACAGGGTATGTGTCGACCCTTCGTGATCCCGCGGATCGAGCGCGCTCAACCCCGGGTGTTTGCTGCATTCCATGGGGTGCGCTCCCTGCGGCAAGGCGCCGCAGTCCCGTGGCGCCTGCCGTGCAATGCGCGCTCCGCGTCAGTGTCGCTCCACGCTTCGAGCCGTCAGCGCCGCACTCCAGTGATCCCCAGGGGGACCTCGTGAACAACCTGCGTATCGGGACTCGCCTCACGCTCGCCTTCGCCGCCATGCTGCTCATCACGCTGGGGGTCGCGGCCGCGGGGTATCGCGGGCTCGATCGGATCTCGACGGTGACCCAGGAGATGCTCGCCGGCGACGCCGAGACGGCGCGGATCGCGGACGACGCGCGCGCCGCGTCGCTCGAGCTGCGCCGGTTCGAGAAGGACTTCCTGCTCAACATCGGCGATTCGGAGAAGCAGGGCGCGTACGCGCGGGAGTGGACGGAGGCCGCGAAGGAGCTCGGGGTGAAGCTGGACGAGCTCGCGAAGATCGCGCCCGACGCGGCCGAGCGGACCCAGATCGCCGCCACGAAGAGAGACCTCGAGGCGTACGGCGTGGGGTTCCAGCGCGTGGAAGACGCGATCCGCGCCGGCTCCATCGCGACGCCGCAGCAGGGGAACGCGGCGCTCGCGCCCGTGAAGGGCGCGGTCCGCGGCCTCGCCGACTCGATGGACCAGCTCGCCGAGCGGCACCACAAGGCGATGCAGGGACAGAAGGACGTCGTGGAGCGCGCCGCGAGCTCCGCCCGGGTGATGACGTTCCTCATCCTCCTCGCCGCGCTCGCGGTCGGAGTCGCCGTCTCGTTCGCGATCACCCGCTCGATCACCGGCCCGGTCCGCGAGGCGGTCGCGGCCGCGGAGCGGGTCGCGCGCGGCGACCTGTCGGAGCTGGTCGAGGTGCGGAGCACGGACGAGATCGGGAAGCTCCTCGGCGCGATCCGCGCCATGACGGAGCGGCTCGCGCAGACCATCGGCGAGGTGCGCGCCGGCGCGGACGCGCTCGCGGGCGCCTCGGCGCAGGTGTCCTCGACCGCGCAGACGCTGTCGCAGGGGACCGGCGAGCAGGCGGCGAGCGTCGAGGAGACCACCTCGTCGCTCGAGGAGATGAGCGCCTCCATCACCCAGAACGCGGAGAGCGCGAGCCAGACGGAGGGGATGGCGAAGGCGGGCGCGCGCAACGCCGAGGAGAGCGGCAAGGCCGTGCAGGAGACGGTCGAGGCGATGAAGGCGATCGCCGAGCGCATCTCGATCATCGAGGAGATCGCGTACCAGACGAACCTGCTCGCGCTGAACGCGGCGATCGAGGCGGCGCGCGCGGGCGAGCACGGCAAGGGCTTCGCCGTCGTCGCGACCGAGGTGCGGAAGCTCGCCGAGCGGGCGCAGAAGGCGGCGAAGGAGATCGGCGCGCTCGCCGGGCTCCTCGCGTGAAGGTCGCGGAGCGCTCGGGACAGCTCATCGGCGAGCTCGTCCCCGCGATCCGCAAGACGGCCGAGCTCGTCCAGGAGGTCGCGGCCGCGTCGGCCGAGCAGTCCGCGGGGGTCGTCCAGGTCTCGAAGGCGATGGGCACGGTGGACCAGGTCACGCAGCGCAACGCGTCCGCGTCGGAGGAGCTGTCCTCCACCGCCGAGGAGATGGCGTCCCAGGCGGAGAGCCTGCAGCAGCTCATGGGCTTCTTCGTGCTGTCGGCGCACTCGGGGGCCGCCCCGCGCGCCGTCGCGAGCCAGCCTCACGGCGTGGCGCCCGCGGGCGCCGCGCACCCGGGCACCGCCGCGCACGCGCAGCCGCTCCTCACGCACGCCGCGATCGCCTCGAAGACGAACGGCGCCAGCGGCGCCGGCGGCTTCAAGAGGTTCTAGGGGGCTCCCGATGACGAACCTCACCGAGACGAAGGCCCCGCAGTACCTGTCGTTCACGATCGGCGGCTCCGCGTACGGCCTGCCGATCCTCGTGGTGAAGGAGATCCTGCAGCACGAGGAGACGACCCGCGTCCCCGGCACCCCGCCGTCGGTGCGCGGCATCATGAACATCCGCGGGGGCGTGGTGCCGGTCCTGGACCTCGCCGTGAAGTTCGGGAACCCCGAGACGGTCGCGACGAGCCGGACGTGCATCCTCGTGGTCGAGGGCTCGGCCGGAGGCGAGCGGTTCGTGGCCGGGATCCTGGCCGACGCGGTCAACGAGGTGCTCGAGCTCCCGCCGGGGGACGTCGAGCCGCCCCCCACGTTCGGCTCCAAGGTCCGCGTGGACTACCTGACCGGCATGGGAAAGGTCGGAAAGGGGTTCCTCCTGCTGCTCGACGTCGATCGCGTCCTCTCCGCCTCCGACGCCGAGCTCGCGGCCCAGGCCGTCGCGGGCGGCCTCGATCCCGGCTCCGGGGGTGGCCGCCGCCTAGAGAGGAGGATTCCGGTTCACTTGGCCGGAAACGCGACCCACCCAGGGTCTCGTGCTACCCTCGACGCGCTGTGCGGGCCGGGCGGGCCGAAACGACACAACCCCTCGCAAGGAGGGGCGTTTTGGCGCAGGGCCCCAAACGGCGGATGAAGACCCGGGACTTGCACTCGGGGTCATGATCGCGCGCGCGAGCCGGGGTGAGTGCGCGCGTGCGCGAGAGGGGAGTCACCATGTCGAAGGTCCGCATCGGTGTCCGGCTCGGGGCAGCCTTCGCGCTCCTGTGCGCGTTCCTCGTCGCGGTCGGCTGGCTCGGCGTGGCGGGCATGGCGCGGATGGACGACCTGAGCCAGGAGATCACGAGCCGGGCGTGGGTCAAGGCGCGCACGGCCCAGCGGCTCTCCGAGACCGCCCTCCAGATCAGCATCGGCGGCGACGCGATGATCCTCGCCGACACCGACGCGGGCGTCCGCAAGGCCGCGACCGGCCTCGCGAAACACCGGACCGACGCGGAGGAGGCGCTCGCGAAGCTCGAGCCGCTCGCGGCGAACGACGCGGAGCGGCGCTCCATCGCGGAGTCGAAGCGGCTCGTGGCCGAGTTCGGCCCGAAGTACGAGAAGGTCGCCGCGTTCCTCACGGCCGGACAGCCCGTCGCGGCGCAGAAGGCGATGGAGTCGGAGCTCGACCCCATCCTCGACAAGCTCCAGAAGGTCGCCGAGGAGCTCACCGTCGCGACCGGGGCCGAGGTGGACGACGCCGCCAGGCGGCAGGGGGAGGGCTACCGGTCGGCCCGCAGCGTCGCGCTCGTGCTCGTCGTCCTCGCGCTCCTCGTCGCGGTCGGCGTGGCGATCGCGGTGACGCGCTCGATCACGCGGCCGCTCGAGCTCGCGGTGCGGGTCGTCCAGCGGATCGCGAAGGGCGATCTGCGGGAGCAGGTCCGGGTGAGCGGCGACGACGAGCTCGCGAAGCTGCTCGGGGCCGTGAAGACGATGTCGGAGAAGCTCGGCCAGGTGATCGGCGAGGTCCGCTCCGGCGCGGACGCGCTCGCGGGCGCGTCGTCCGAGGTGTCCGCCACCGCCCAGACGCTCTCGCAGGGCACGGGCGAGCAGGCCGCGAGCGTCGAGGAGACGACGTCGTCGCTCGAGGAGATGAGCGCGTCCATCAACCAGAACGCGGAGAACGCGAAGCAGACCGAGGCGATGGCGAAGGAGGGCGCGAGGAACGCGGAGGAGAGCGGCGCCGCCGTCACCGAGACCGCGGACGCCATGAAGGCGATCGCCGAGCGGATCTCGATCATCGAGGAGATCGCGTACCAGACGAACCTGCTCGCGCTGAACGCCGCGATCGAGGCGGCGCGCGCGGGCGACCACGGCAAGGGGTTCGCCGTCGTCGCGACCGAGGTGAGGAAGCTCGCGGAGCGCTCGCAGAAGGCGGCGAAGGAGATCGGCGCGCTCGCCGGCTCGAGCGTCAAGGTCGCCGAGCGCTCCGGGAAGCTCATCTCCGACCTCGTCCCGACCATCCGGAAGACCGCGGATCTCGTGCAGGAGGTCGCGGCCGCGTCCTCCGAGCAGTCCGGCGGGGTCGCGCAGGTCTCGCGCGCGATGTCGACCGTCGATCAGGTGACGCAGCGAAACGCGTCCGCCGCCGAGGAGCTCTCCTCGACCGCGGAGGAGATGGCGACGCAGGCGGAGGCGCTCCAGCAGCTCATGGCGTTCTTCTCGGTCGCCGAGGACGCCGGCCAGCGCGCGCGCCTCCAGGTGGTTCACGCCGCGCAGCAGGCGGCCAACCACTCCCCGGCGCCTGCGCCCGCGCGGTCGCAGGCGCTGCCCGCTCCCCGTGCCGCCGGCGGCGAGGCCGACGCGGGCGGCTACAAGCGGTTCTAGGCGGCGAAATCCGCACGTTCGCAACGCTCGCACGCTCGCTGAACGCGCACGCTCGGCTCGTTCGCAGAACTCGCCCGTTCGCTTAGGGCCGGGCGCCGGCCCCCATCGGCCCGTGCGGAGCCGCGTCGCTGCGGACGGACCCGGTCGTCAGTACGAAGCCGCGCTGCACCCGGCGTGACAGCCGCGCGCGCCCAGCGACGTTCGACGATCAGTCGCCCTCGCGCCTACGGCGACCTCCTCGCGCGCGGCTGGCGCGCCGCCGGGGGTGCCGCGGCGGCTGCGCTTCTGCGCACTTCCGACATACGGCGCCCGGTCGCGACTTGCGGCGGAGCCGGGCGGATGGGGGCCCGCCCGGCCCACGCGGTGACGTTCGCAGAGCGACGCGAAGCGACGACAGATCGCACAGGCCTGAAAACGTGCAGCGCCGCCGGCGATGCTCGCCAGCGGCGCTGCCGAAACCTGAATGCAGCCGAGTGTGGCTCGTGCTACTCGGCGCCGACGCCGAGGTAGGTCCGGAGCTTCTCCTCCTCGAACTTCACCTGCGCCTCCTTCTCCGGCGTCAGGAGCGACACCACGATCCCGACCGCGAAGGCCGCCGTCATCGAGAAGATGGCCGGGTTCTTCATCGGGAAGATCTCGGTCTGGAACTTGAGCACGTCCACCCAGACCGTCTTCGAGAGGAGGATCATCGTGCAGGACGAGAACGCGCCGACGAGGATCGACGACACCGCGCCGGCGGTCGTGAAGCGCTTCCAGGTGATCGACATGAGGAGCGCCGGGAAGTTCGCCGAGGCGGCGATCGCGAACGCGAGGCCGACCATGAAGGCGACGTTCTGGCCCTTGAAGAGGATGCCGAGGCCGACCGCGACGACGCCGAACACGACGGTGGCGATCTTCGCCGCCTTCACCTGCTCCTCCTCCGTCGCCTGCCCGCGCTTGATGACCGACACGTAGATGTCGTGCGAGTAGGCGGAGGCGCCCGCGAGGGTGAGGCCCGCGACGACCGCGAGGATCGTCGCGAACGCGACGGCGGCGATGAAGCCGAGGAACGCGGTGCCGCCGAGCAGCTCGCCCAGGAGCGGAGCGGCCATGTTGCCGCCCTTGTCCATCTTCGTGACGAACTCGCGCCCGACGAGGACGGACGCGCCGAAGCCCACGATGGGGATGATCACGTAGAAGTAGCCGATGAGGCCGGTCGCGTAGAGCACCGACTTCCGGGCGGCCTTCGCGTCCGGCACCGTGTAGAACCGCATCAGGATGTGCGGGAGGCCGAGGAGGCCGAACATCAGCGCGAGGCCGAGGGAGACCGCCTCGAGCGGGCTCGCGACGATGCCGCCCGGCTGCAGCGCGACCGCGCCGTGCTTCGCGACCACCTGGGCGTAGAGCTCCGCCGGGTTCCACCCGAACTTGGAGAGCGTGAGGAGCGTGAGGAGGGTCACGCCGAAGAGCAGGAGGCCCGCCTTGATGATCTGGACCCAGGTCGTCGCGAGCATGCCGCCGAAGAGGACGTACGCGAGCATGACGGCGCCGACGATGATCTCGGCGTACTCGTACCGCAGGCCGAACATGAGCTGGACGAGGGCGCCCGAGCCGACCATCTGCGCGATCGTGTAGAAGAGCACCGTCAGGATCCCGCCGATCGCGGCGGCGATGCGGACCGGCCGCTGGCTCAGCCGGAACGCCACCACGTCCGCGAACGTGAACTTCCCGAGGTTCCGGAGCGGCTCCGCGACGAGGAACATGAGCGCGGGCCAGCCGACGAGCCAGCCGGTCGCGTAGATCATGCCGTCGTAGCCCTTGAGCGCGACCATGCCCGAGATGCCGAGGAACGACGCGGCGGACATGTAGTCGCCGGCGAGGGCGAACCCGTTCTGGAGCGCCGAGACCGAGCGGCCGGCGGCGTAGAACTCGGATGAGGTCTTCGTCTTCCTCGCGGCGAAGTAGGTGATCACGAGCGTGATCAGGATGATCGCGAAGAAGAAGGAGATGGAGGCGACGGTCGGGTGACCGAGCGACGTCTCCATCGGGGCGGCGGCGGGCGCCGCCGAGAGCAGGGACGTCATGATCGCGCCGGGCTGGAGCATGGGGGCGGTTCTCCTGTCGAGTGTGCGGGAAGGGGATCAGTGCTTCAGCTGGCTCTTGAGCCGCTCGACCTCGGGGTCGTAGGACTTGTTCGCCCACGCGACGTAGAACGCGGTGAGCGCCCACGCGATCACGATCGCCGCGATCCCGAGCGGGATCGCGAGCGTCGTCACCTCGCCGACCCGCTGGGACACGAAGTCCTTCGCGGTCGCGACGACGATCACGTAGCCGTAGTAGGAGACGAAGAGGAGGGCGAGCAGCACCATGCTCACCTTCCAGCGCAGCGCGACGAGCCCCTTGAACGCGCTCGACTCGATCACCTCATGGGCCGACTTCTCGATGGTTCGCTCCGCCTTGCTGACGACGTTCGACATGGTACTCCTCCGGAGATCGGGGCTGGGCGCGAAGCGTATAGCAGATCGATTTGCGCGCTGGCCAGTAGCTCAATGCATGAAATTGCGCGACGCGGTGATGATCATCAATCGACATTGGGTGCGTCAAGCTGGCGAAACGCCTCACCGAAAATGCTGCGCGCAACCCGTGCGAAGCGAACGCAGGTTTGGCGTTTCGCCCGGTTGCGGATAGTCTCTCGGCCCCACCTGTGGAGATCCGCCGCAGCCCGCGCGGTGCGACGATGGACGGCGGGACCCGGATGAAGCTCGCGCTGCTGGCCGACATCCACGCGAATCTCGAGGGGCTGCGCGCCTGCCTCGACGACGCCGAGTCGAGGGGAGCGGAGCGCTACGCGTTCCTCGGTGATCTCGTCGGCTACGGCGCGGATCCTGCGGCCGTGGTGGAGCTCGTCCGCGCGTACGTCGCGCGCGGCGCGCTCGCGGTGAAGGGCAACCACGACGAGGCCGCCGTCGCGGGCGAGTCCGACTCCATGCACCAGGCGGCGGAGCGCGCGATCGCATGGACGCGCGCGCAGCTGTCCGAGCCGCAGCGGGCCTTCCTCGGGGGGCTGCCGTTCGTCGCACGCGAGGACGGGATCTACCTCGTGCACGCGAGCCCCGAGGCTCCGAGGGAGTGGGTCTACGTGACCGATCCCGCCCGCGCCGAGAAGAGGGCTCGCGGCCGCGACCGACGCGACGTGGGTGTTCTGCGGGCACGTGCACGAGCCGGTGCTGTACACTGTCGGGGCGGCGGCGCGGCCGGTCGCGTTCCGCCCGGTCCCGGGCGTCCCCATCCCGGTGCCGGCCCACCGCCGCTGGCTCGCGGTGGTCGGGTCGGCGGGGCAGCCACGCGACGGGAACACCGCCGCCTGCTACGCGATGCTCGACACCCAGCGCCCAGCCCTCGCGTTCCACCGCGTCCCGTACGACTGGCGCGCCGCGGCCGCGAAGGTCCGCGCGGCCGGCCTCCCGGAGAGCCTCGCGCGCCGGCTCGAGCGGGGGGTCTGATGGGCGCGCTCCTCGATCCCGGCACCGAGATCGACGGCTTTCGGATCGAGCAGCGGATCCACTCGGGCGGGATGGCGGTCATCTACGCGGTCACCGGGGGCGACGTCGGACTTCCCGCTCGTGATGAAGGTGCCGCGGCTCGGGTTCGGCGAGCCGGCCGAGAGCGTCGTCTCGTTCGAGATCGAGCAGCTCGTGCTCGCGGCGCTGAAGGGCCCGTTCGTCCCTCGCTACGTCGCCGCCGGAGACATCGCGCGGCAGCCGTACCTCGTGATGGAGCACGTCGAGGGTCGCTCGCTCGCGGAGTGGTCGGACCGCGCGCCGGTGGATCCCGCCGAGATCGCGCGCCTCGGCGCCGCGCTCGGGACCGCGCTGCACGGCCTTCACCTCCAGGAGGCGATCCACCTGGACGTGAAGCCGTCGAACGTGATCATCCGCCCCACCGGCGAGGCGGTCCTCATCGACTTCGGGCTCGCTCGCCACGGGCACTACCCCGACCTCCTGGCCGAGGAGATCCGGAGCCCGATCGGCTCCGCGCCGTACATCTCGCCGGAGCAGGTGATGGGCGTCCGGTGGGATCCGCGGAGCGACATCTTCGCGCTCGGAGTCGTGCTGTACGAGCTCGCGACCGGGAAATACCCGTTCGGCACCCCGAGCACGCTCGCCGCGCTCCGCAAGCGCCTCTGGCGCGACCCGGTGCCGCCGCGCGCGCTCGTCCGGACCATCCCCGAGTGGCTGCAGGAGGTGATCCTCCGCTGCCTCGAGCCGGACCCCGATCGATCGCTATCCGTCCGCCGCCCAGGTCGCGTTCGACCTCGCCGACCCCGGCCAGATCGGGGTCGGTCCGCGCGGGCGGAGGCTCAAGCGCGACGGCCCGTGGAAGGTGTTCCGGCGCTACTTCCGGGCGGTCGGCCTCGAGCCGGGCGAGGCGCCCGCGCCGACGCAGCGGCTCGCCGGGCCGGCCATCGTCCTCGTCGCCATCGCGACGCAGCACGCGGACGACGCGCAGCTCGACGCGCTCCGGGAGGCGGTGCGGCGCATCCGCGCGGCGGCGCCGGAGCAGCGGCTCGCGTGCATCACCGTCATCAAGCCCTCGCCCGAGATCGGCGGCGAGAGCGAGGACGACACGGCCACGAGCCAGCGGATCAAGCACCTCGTCATCCTCCGGCACTGGGCGGAGCCGCTCGGGCTCGAGGCGGGCCGGATCTCGTTCCACGTCATCGAGTCGAACGACCCGGCGGACGCGCTCCTCAAGTTCGCGCGGATGAACCAGGTGGATCACATCGTGATCGGCGCGCCGCCCCGCGACGTCGCGCTCCGCGGGATGCTCGGGACGGTCTCGTCCGGCGTGTCGCCCGACGCGGCGCCGGAGCCGCTCCAGTTCCTGCGCCTCCTCGGGACGGTGTCGACGAAGGTCGCCGCCGAGGCGCCCTGCACCGTCACGGTCGTCCGGGCCCGCGGTGCGACCCCCGCGGGCGCGTAGGCGCCCGCGCCGCGACGCCGAAGAGAGAACGCCGCCGCGAGCCCAGGGCTCGGCGGCGGCGGTCGAGGAGCGGCGCCACGGAAGGCGCCGACGCTCCGCTACTTCCTGTTCATCACCTTCGTGATCAGCCAGATGACCAAGCCCATCCCGGCGAGGCCGCCGATCATCATCCCGAACTGCGCGCCGCTGACGGTCATCTCGCCGACGGACGAGGTGCCGGAGTCGCCGGCCGCGAGCGCCGCGGTGGAGGCAGAGAGCAGGGCGGCGACGACGGCAGCGCGAACGGCATCCTTCTTCATGTGAGGCGCTCCATTCTGTGCGCGGGGCGACATGCCCCGGGCGGGTGAGGTTACGAGATGCTTCGAAAAGAGAAAAGGGCCCCCCGCGCCGGCGGCGCGGGGGGCCCAGGACGATCGAGGACTACGCGTCGTGGTGGATCTCGCGGTCCTTCGTCTCCGGCGCGAAGAGCGTGCCGATGACGCCGGTCATCACCGCGATGGTGATCGGGTACCAGAGGCCGTAGTAGATGTCGCCGGTCGCGGCCACCAGGGCGAACGCGATGGTCGGCAGGAAGCCGCCGAACCAGCCGTTGCCGATGTGGTACGGCAGCGACATCGACGTGTAGCGGATCCGGGCCGGGAAGAGCTCGACGAGCCAGGCCGCGATCGGCGCGTAGGCCGCCGTCACGTAGACCGCCAGGATGAAGAGCAGGAAGATGATCATCGGGACGTTCGCCTTCGACATGTCGGCGGCCGCCGGGTAGCCGGCCGTCTTGATGCCCGCGGACATCGCCTTGTCGAGCTCTCCCGCCTTCGCCTTGAAGTCGGCGCCGGAGAGCGTGCGGCCGTCGAACGACGGGACGACCGCGATCGAGCCGATCTTCACGGCGGCGATGGTGCCAGCCGGGGCGGCCTCGTTCTTGTACGGGATCGCCTTCTTGGCGAGCCAGCTCTTCGCGACGTCGCAGGACGACACGAACTTACGCTTGCCGACCGGGTCGAACTGGAACGAGCAGTCCTCCTCGGAGGCGACGACCGTGACCGGGTTGTTCTGCGCCGCCTCGAAGATCGCGGGGTTCGCGGCCTTGGTGAGCGCCTTGAAGATCGGGAAGTAGGTGGCGGCAGAGACGAACATCGCCACCATCATGATCTTCTTGCGGCCGATCTTGTCGGAGAGAATGCCGAAGATGATGAAGAACGGCGTCGCGAGCATGAGCGAGCCGGCCACCATCAGGTTCGCGGGCTGGGCCGGGACCTTGAGGGTCTGGGTGAGGAAGAACAGCTCGTAGAACATGCCCGTGTACCAGACCACGCCCTGGCCGGCGACGCCGCCGAAGAGCGCGAGGAGCACGATCTTGAGGTTGCCCCAGCGGAGGAACGACTCGGTCAGCGGAGCCTTCGACCCCTTGCCCTCGGACTTCATGCGCTGGAAGACCGGCGACTCCTGCAGCTGCATCCGGATGTAGACGGAGACCGCGAGGAGGACGATCGAGATGAGGAACGGGATGCGCCAGCCCCAGTCGTCGAACTTGGGCCCGAGGGCGATGCGGCAGCCCATGATGATGAGGAGCGAGACGAACAGGCCGACCGTCGCCGTCGTCTGGATCCAGCTCGTGAAGAAGCCGCGCTTGTCCTTCGGCGCGTGCTCGCAGACGTAGGTCGCCGCGCCGCCGTACTCGCCGCCGAGCGCGAGGCCCTGCAGGAGACGGAGGCCGATCAGGATGACCGGGGCGGCGAAGCCGATGGAGTTGTAGCCCGGCAGCAGGCCGACGATGAAGGTCGCCATGCCCATGATCATGATCGTGACGAGGAAGGTGTACTTGCGGCCGATGAGGTCGCCGAGGCGGCCGAACACGATGGCGCCGAACGGCCGGACCGCGAAGCCGGCCGCGAAGGCGAGGAGCGCCATCACGAACTGGCTGGTCTCGTTCAGGCCGGTGAAGAAGTGCTTCGCGATGATCGCGGCCAGAGACCCGTACAGATAGAAGTCGTACCATTCGAAGACGGTACCGAGGGACGACGCGATGATGACGGTACGTTCCTCTTTCGTGATGGGTCGAGGCTGGGCCGTCTCAGGCGGCTTGTTCTGCGTGACCGGAGCCAGGGACATGTCGAGAATTCCTCCAGGGGGAGTGTGCGACCATGCGCAGGGGGACCTGCGCACCAAGGTCGTCAGCCGTACCACAGCCCCGCGATCGAACGCAATGGAAACGCAAGCGTTGCGCGAACGCTTCTTGATCTCGCGCAGATGTCGCGCCGCGTTGATCATCCCGGCGTTTCGCAGCGCAACGCGCTGGAGTCGGCCGCAGCGATTGCGCGAGCGCGGCAACCGTGAGTGAACGTGGCGCTCCTCCGGGAGCGCGGAGGACCGGATCATGACGCCCGAGCAGCAGGCCGCGTACTGGCGACGAAACCTCGCGTACATCGGGATCCTGCTCGCGATCTGGGCGGCGGTCTCGTACGGTGCGGCGATCCTGCTCGCCGACGTGCTCGATCGGGTGCGGCTGTTCGGATTCCCGCTCGGGTTCTGGTTCGCGACGCAGGGCTCGATCCTCACCTTCGTCGCGCTCGTGTTCGTCTACGTGAAGCTGATGAACGACCTCGACAGGAAGTACGGCGTCTACGAGCACTGACCGGGACGGGGAGGCACGATGGGAGTCATCGCCTGGACGTGGCTGATCGTCGCGGCCTCGTTCGTCCTGTACTTCGGGATCGCCCTGTACACGCGGGCGCGCTCCGCCGCGGACTACTACGTCGCGGACCGGGGCGTGAACCCGATCCTGAACGGGATGGCGACCGGCACCGACTGGATGTCGGCCGCGTCGTTCATGTCGATGGCCGGGCTCATGGCGGTGATGGGCCGCGACGGCTCCGTCTACCTGATGGGCTGGACCGGCGGGTACGTCCTGCTCGCGGTCCTGCTCGCGCCGTACCTCCGGAAGTACGGCAAGTACACGGTCCCGCAGTTCGTCGGCGATCGGTACTACTCCTCGGCGGCGCGCATCGTCGCGCTCGTCTGCGCGATCGTGATCTCGTTCACCTACGTCGCGGGGCAGCTGCGCGGGGTCGGGATCGTGCTCGCGCGGTTCCTCGGGACGGGCATCGAGCAGGGGGTCCTCGTCGGCGCCGTCCTCGTGTTCCTCTACGCGGTCCTCGGGGGGATGAAGGGGATCACGTACACGCAGGTCGCCCAGTACGTCGTGCTGATCGCGGGGTACCTCGTCCCCGCCATCTTCGTGTCGATCATGCTGACCGGGAGCCCGGTCCCGCCGCTCGGGATGGGCGGGACGCTCACGCCGGAGGGGGCGGCGCTCCTCGGCGCGCGCCCGGGGCAGGAGCTCCTCGAGGTCCTGAACCGGATCAGCGTGGACCTCGGGTTCCCCGCGTTCACCGCGGGCTGGAAGCCGCGCCTCGACGTCGTCGCGATCACGGCGGCCCTCATGGTCGGCACCGCCGGGCTCCCCCACATCATCATCCGCTTCTTCACGGTCCCGAAGATCCGCGACGCGCGCTCGTCGGCGGGGTGGGCGCTCGTGTTCATCGCGGTGCTGTACACGACGGCGCCCGCGGTCGCGGTCTTCTCGCGCGCGATGTCGGTCGCGACCATCCAGGGGAAGGCCGCCGCCGACGCGCCGGCGTGGTTCAGCGAGTGGAGCGAGACGAAGCTCGTCGGGTTCGCCGACAAGGACGGCGACGGGCGGATGCGGATGAGCGCGGACCCCGCGCGCAACGAGGTCACCGTCGACCCGGACGTGCTCGTCCTCGCGAACCCCGAGATGGCGAAGCTGCCGGCGTGGGTGGTGGCGCTCGTCGCCGCCGGGGCGCTCGGCGCGGCCCTCTCGACCGCCGCCGGCCTGCTGCTCGTCATCGCGGCCGGCATCTCGCACGACCTCGTGAAGTCGGTCCTCTACCCGCGGCTGTCCGACCGGGCCGAGCTCTGGTGGGCCCGCAGCGCGTCCCTGTCCGCGGCGGTGCTCGCCGCGTGGTTCGGGCTGCACCCCGCCGGGCGGGTCGCGGAGGTGGTCGCCCACGCCTTCGGCCTCGCCGCCTCGTCCTTCTTCCCGGTGATCCTCGCCGGGATCTTCTGGAAGAGGGCGACGAAGGAGGGCGCCATCGCCGGGATGACGGCCGGCATCCTCTTCACGGGCGGCTACATCGCGTGGTTCCGGCTGCTCCGGCCCGACCTCGGCCCGGCCCACTGGCTCCTCGGGATCTCGCCGGAGGGGATCGGCGCCGTCGGGATGCTCGTGGCGTTCGCGGTGATCGTCGCGGTGTCGCTCCTCACGCCCGCCCCGCCGCGGGAGGTGCAGGAGCTCGTGGCCTCCCTGCGCTATCCGCGGCAGGCCGCCGAGCCGCGCGGGCACCCCGGGGGCCGCAGCGTCTTCCGGTGACCGGCATGGACGCGATCGACCCGGTGGCGTACGTGAGGGCGATGCCGCCGTTCCACGCGGTGCCCCAGCCGCTCTTCGACGCGGCGGTGGGCGCGCTGGAGGTCGGCTTCTACCCCGCGGGCACGTGGCTCGTCCGCGCGGCGGGCGCGCCGCTCGAGCGCCTGTACGTCATCCGCGCCGGGTCCGTCCGGCTGGAGCGCGACGGCCAGCTGGTCCAGGTCCTCGAGGAGGGCGAGACCTTCGGCTACACCTCCCTCATCACGCGCCAGGCGACGCTCGACGTGGTCGTCGAGGAGGACCTGCTCGCGTACGAGCTGCCCGACCCGGAGTTCCAGCGCCTGCGCGCGGCCGACGCCGGGTTCGCGAGCCACTTCGCGGTCGGGCTCGCGGAGCGGCTGAAGAGCAGCCTCGAGCACTCGCCGGTGGTCCACTTCCAGGCGGACCTCTCGCAGGAGCTCGGGGCGCTCCTGCGGCGGCCGCCCGTCTGGATCGCCGCGGACGCGACGGTCCACGCCGCCGCGCGGATCATGCGCGCCGAGGGGATCTCGTCCGTCCTCGTCCGCGGGGAGCCCCAGGGCATCGTCACCGACCGCGACTTCGCGAACCGGGTGCTCGCGGAGGGGCTCGGCCCGGAGACGCCGGTGGCGCGGGTCGCCTCGCGCCCCCTGCGGACGCTCCCCGCCGAGACCCCGATGCACGAGGCCTGGACGAGCCTGCTCGAGACGGGCGCCCACCACGTGGCGGTCACGCGCGCGGGGGAGGTCGTGGGGGTCGTCACCGCGAACGACCTCCTCAAGGCGTCCGCGCAGGGGCCGATGGCGGTCCTCCGCCAGGTCCAGCGGCTCGCGTCGCGCGAGAGCCTCCCGGGGTACGCCGAGAAGGTCGCCGAGATGGACGCGGCCCTGCTCGCGGCCGGCCTCGACGCGACCGTCATCGCGCAGCTCGTGTCGCGGCTCAACGACGCGCTGCTCGCGCGGCTCCTCGCCTGGGCGGAGGCGGACCTCGGCCCCGCCCCGGCGCCCTGGGCGTGGATCGCGTTCGGCTCGGAGGGGCGGCGCGAGCAGACGCTCCTCACCGACCAGGACAACGCGCTCGTGTACGCCGACGGCGGCGAGGAGCGCCGGGGCTGGTTCCAGGCGTTCGCGGAGCGCGTGAACGCCGACATGGAGGCGGCCGGGTTCCCCCCGTGCAGCGCGGGCCACATGGCGCGCCTCTCCAGCGGGCCGCTCTCCGAGTGGACGCGCCAGTTCAACGCCTGCATCGACGAGCGCCGCCCCCACGCGGCCGCGCTCCTGTTCGACTTCCGCAAGGTGGGCGGCGCGCTCGACCTCGCGCCGCTCGAGGCGGCGACGGCGCGCGCGCAGCGGAACCCCGCGTTCCTCCGGTTCCTCGCGCGCACGGCGGTCGAGCACCAGCCGCCGACGTCCCTCGGCCTGCGGCTCCGCGGGGCCTCCCAGGCGGACCTCAAGGCCCAGGGGATCGTCCCGGTCGTGTTCCTCGCCCGGTGCTACGGCCTCGAGGTCGGCGCCCGCGCCCGCGGGACCCTCGACCGGCTCGACGCGGCGGCGCAGGCCGGGCTGCTCTCCCAGGCGGCGCACGAGAGCGTCGCGCAGGCGTACCGGTTCCTGGTCGGGCTGCGGCTCCGGCACCAGCTCCGGCTGCTCGCGGACGGGCACCCGCCCTCGTCGGTCGTCCGGCTCCGCGACCTCTCCGCGATCGAGCGGAGCCGGCTCAAGGAGGCGTTCCGCGCGATCAAGCGCTGGCAGGACCGCGCCGCCTATCACTACCGGACGGACTTCTTCTGATGGCGGCTCACGGCTGATGTCCACGATCGACCCCATCGCCTGGCTCCGGGCCACGCCGCCGTTCCACGCGCTCCCCGCGCCAGGTCTTCGACCGGGCGGCGGCGACGGTGGACGTCGCGTTCCACCCGGCCGGCGCCTGGCTCGTCCGCACCGGCGGCCGCCCCCTCGACCACCTCTTCGTCATCCGGAAGGGCGCGGTCCGGCTCGAGCGCGACGGCCAGACGCTGCAGGTGCTCGAGGAGGGCGAGGTGTTCGGCTACACCTCGCTCTTCACGGGGGAGGCGAACCTCGACGTGCAGGTCGAGGAGGACCTCGTCGCCTACCGGCTGCCCGCCTCGGAGTTCCGGGTCCTGCTCGAGGACCCGCAGTTCGCGAGCCACTTCGCGGTCGGGCTCGCGGAGCGGCTCAAGTCGGCGCTCGCGCAGTCGCCCGTCGCGAGCTTCCGGACCGACCTCTCGCTCGAGGTGCAGCAGGTCGCGCGCGAGCCGGCGGTGTGGGTGGACGCCGACGCGACGGTCGGCGAGGCCGCGCGGCGCATGCGCGAGGAGAAGGCGAGCTGCGTGCTGGTGCGCGGCGATCCCCCGGGCATCGTCACCGATCGCGACTTCCGCAACCGCGTCCTCGCCGAGGGGCTCGGGCCGGACGCGCGCGTCGCCTCGGTCGCGACCGCGTCGCCCCGCACCGTGCGGGCGGGCACCCGGATCTACGACGCGTGGTCGGCCCTGCTCGACGCCGAGGTCCACCACCTCCCGGTCGTGCGCGGCGACGAGGTCGTCGCCGTGCTCACGTCCACCGACCTCCTCCGCTGCTCGGCGCAGGGCCCGATGGCGGTCCTGCGCCGCGTCGAGCGGCTCCACGGACGGGCGAGCCTCCCCGGGTACGGCGCGACCGTGACCGAGATGGCCTCCGCGCTCCTCGCCGGAGGGCTCGACGCGACCGTGATCGCCGGGTTCGTCGCGCGCCTGAACGACGCGCTCGTCGATCGGATCGTGCGCATGGCGGAGGCGGACCTCGGCGCGCCGCCGTGCCGGTGGGCGTGGCTCGCGCTCGGGTCGGAGGGACGGATGGAGCAGACGCTCCTCACCGACCAGGACAACGCGCTCGTCTGGGAGGCGCAGGGCGACGCGGAGCGCGCCTGGTTCGTGGCCTTCGCCGATCGCGTGAACGCCGACCTCGAGGCCGCCGGGTTCCCGCGCTGCCCGGGCGGCTACATGGCGCGCAGCTGGAACGGGACGCTCGAGGAGTGGAGGCGGCGCTTCGAGGACTGGATCGACGCGCCGTCGCCCGACGCGCTCCTCCACGGGGCCATCTTCTTCGACTTCCGCCGCGTCGCCGGGACCCTCGCGCTCGAGCCGCTCGAGGCCACCCTCGCGACGCGCGGTGAAGAAGCCCGTGTTCGTCCGCTTCCTCGCCCGCGCCGCCCTCGACTTCAAGCCGCCGCCGCTGCTGCTCCTCACCCTGCGCGGGAAGTCCACGGTGGACCTGAAGCTGCACGGGATCGCCCCGGTCGTGTTCCTCGCCCGCTGCTACGGCCTCGAGCAGGGCGGGCGAGAGCGGAACACCCTCGCGCGGCTCGAGCTCGCGTCGAAGGCGGGCCAGCTCCCGGAGGGCGTCTTCACGGCCGTCGCGGAGGCGTACCGGTTCCTGCTCGGGCTCCGCCTGCGGCTGCAGCTCGAGCGCCTGGCCCGGGGCGGTCCGCCCACCTCGACCGTGCCGCTCGCCGAGCTCTCCGGGGTCGAGCGCAGCCAGGTGAAGGACTCGCTCCGGGCGGTGAAGGCGCTCCAGGACGCGGGCGCCCTCCACTTCCGGACGGACTTCTGATCATGTTCTTCTCGTCGCTCTTCTCGTCGCCGCCCTGGGACTCCGTCGTGTACTGGGCGCTCGACCTCGAGACCGGCGGCCTCCACGCGGATCGCGACCCGATCATCGCGGTGGGCATGGTGCCGATCCGCGGCGGGCGGGTGCGGCTCGGCGAGAGCTACCGGACGCTGGTCCGGCCCGCCGACGGCCGCCCGATCGATCCGGGATCGGTCCGCGCGCACCAGCTCGTGTGGGGCGAGGTGAAGGACGCGCCGACGATCGCGGAGGTGCTCCCCGAGGTGGAGCGGCGGCTCGGCGACGGCGTGCTGCTCGTGCACCACCGCGTCATCGACGTGCGCTTCCTGAAGGACGCCTACCGGCGCTGCGGGATGAAGTGGCCGTCCCCTCCGGTCATCGACACGGTGGAGCTGCTCATCAAGCTCGCCCACAAGGCCCACCTGTCGCGGCCGGAGCTCCCCGCCGACCCGCCGGCGCTGAACCTCTCGGCCGCGCGGGAGGCGCACGGGCTCCCGCAGTACCAGGCGCACGACGCCCTCACCGACGCGCTCGCGACCGCCGAGCTGTTCCTCGTCCTGCGTCACGCGCTCGGCGCGCGGACCCTCAAGGACCTCCGCTAGCCGGCCCGCGCGGCCGCGCGGCGACCAGGCGAGGAGCGCGGCGAGGGCGACGACCTCGAGCCCCGCCGCCCACGCGAAGAGCGGCGCCGCGCCGCCGAGGCGGTCGTACCCGACCCCGGAGAGCGCGTACCCGACCGCGTTCGCGCCGCCGAACACGACCCCCGTGAAGACCGCCTGTCCCGTCGCGCGGAGCCGGGTCGGGACCACGTCCGACAGCGCGCGCATCGCGCTCCCCCAGAAGAGCCCGAACGTGAGGCCGTGCATCGCCTGGAGCCCGGCGACCACCGCCGGCTGGGTCGCCCGCGAGAGGAGCGTCCACCGCAGCGCCGACCCGAGCATCGCGACCCCGAGCAGCGCGCGCAGCGGGAACCGCCGCTCGAGCCGCGGGAACGCGAGCAGCGCGAGGATCTCGGCGACGACCCCGATCGCCATCCCGGCGCTCGTCACGTCGTCGGGGAGCCCCAGGTCGCGCACGAGGACGCCGAAGAAGACGTGGTACGGCGCGCACGCCGCCCAGTGGAGCGCGGCGGGGCCGAGGAGGACCCAGAGCCGGCGGTCGCGGAGGAGCGCGAGCATCTCGCGCGGCGCGGGGCGGTCGCCGTGGCGCGGCGTCGCGGGGACCCCGCGCGCGACGAGCGCGTACCCGACGACGCAGACGACGACGACGGCGGGGACGAGGAGGTCCGCGGGCCGCCCGCCACGCAGGGTGAGCAGCCGGCCCACCGCGATCGTGAGGGCCACGAACCCGAGCGACCCGAAGAGGCGGATGCGCGCGTAGGTGACGCCCGGGTTCTCCCGCGACCACTCGATCGCGATCGAGTCCGTGAGCGGCACGACCGCGCGGTCGCCGAGCGCCATGAGCACGACCACCGCGCCCACCTCCCACGGCGTCCGGGCGAAGGGCAGGAGCAGCACGGCGAGCGCGACCCAGCCCGTCGCCCGGCGGAGTGCCTGCTGCGGCGTGGCGCGGTGATCGGCGTAGGTCGCCCACCCGATCGCGACGATGGGGGCGAGGGGGAACGAGGGCAGCATCTGGATGAGCCCGATCTGCTCGCCCGTGAACCCGAGGCCCTGCAGGTACACCGCGAAGAACGGGAGGTAAGTCCCGACGTTCCCGTAGTAGAGGAAGTACAGCGCACGCAGGCGCGCGGTGGGCGACGTCCTCACCGCTCGCATCTACCACGGCCGGGGCGCGGGGCAGGAAGGGAGCGCGGTGGGCGACACGGTGGGCATGGTCCTCTGCGCCGGGCTCGGCACCCGGCTTCGCCCGCTCACGCTCCGCGTCCCGAAGCCGGCGGTGCCGGTGTGCGGCGTGCCGCTCGTCTCCTGGACGCTCGGCCTCCTCGCGGCCGCCGGGGCGTCGCGGGCGGTCGTGAACGTCCACCACCTGCCCGACGCGATGGCGGCGGTCGCGGACGCGGCGGCGCGCGCGCTCGGCCTGCCGCTCGCGGTCTCGAGGGAGCCGGTGATCGCCGGCACGGGCGGCGCGCTGCGCGAGGCGCGGCGCCACCTGGCGGGCGCGGACGCGATCCTCCTCGTGAACGGCGACGTCCTGTTCGACGTGGACCTGCGGGCGGCGATCGCGGCGCACGCCGCCTCGGGCGCGCTCGCGTCGATGGTCCTCCTGCCGATGCCCCCGGGCGCGACCTTCGCGACCGTGGACGTGGACGCCTCCGGCGCGGTCCGGCGGATCGCCGGGCGCTTCGGCCCCGGCGGCGACGGGCTCGCGCCCTGGCACTTCTCGGGGGTGCACGTGCTGTCGCCGTCCCTCCTCGACCACGTGCCGCCCTCGCCGTTCGAGTGCGACGTGAACCGGCACGTGTACCCCCCGCTCATGGCGTCGGGGGCCGTGCGCGGGATCGTGGCGGACGGGTACTGGAACGACCTCGGCACGCCCGCCCGCTACCTCGAGGCGAGCCGGGACGTCCTCCTCGGCCGGGTGCCGCTCGCGCGCTTCGGCCGCGCCGATCCGCTCGCGCGCTCGACCCCGGTCGCGCCGGGGATCCGGGCGGGCCCCGGCGCGAAGCTCGATCCCGCCGCGCGGCTCGTCGCCCCCGCGTTCGTCGGCGCCGGGTGCACGGTCCCGGCGGGCGCCGTGGTGGAGGACGCGGTGCTGTGGGACGGGACCGCGCTCGCGCCCGGCGAGCGGGTCGTGCACGCGATCGCCGCGGGAGCGGAGCGGGTGCTGGCGGACGGCTGAAGGACTGGGTCGCGGTCGGGGTCGCGGTCGTCTACGTCGCGTGCGCCTGCACGAGCACGCAGGTGACGTTGTCCTGCCCGCCCGCGTCGTTCGCGGCGTCCACGAGCGCCTGCGCGGCGCCGCGGAGGTCCTTCGGGTAGCCGCGGACGATCTCCGCGATCCGCTCGTCGGCCACCATTCCGGACAGGCCGTCGGAGCAGAGGAGCAGGACGTCGCCGTCCACGAGCTCCTCGCGCGCGAGGTCCACCTCGACGGCGTCCTTCATCCCGAGCGCGCGCACGATGACGTTCTTGTGCGGGAACGCCTCGATCTCCTCGGGCGTCAGCGCGCGGCTCTTCTTGTAGTCGTTGAGGAGCGAGTGGTCCTCGGTGACCTGGCGGATCGCCCCACCGCGGAGGAGGTAGGCGCGGCTGTCGCCGACGTGCCCGACGAGGACCCCGTCCCCGCCGCGCGGGAACGACACCGCGACCATCGTGGTCCCCATCCCGCGGAGCCGCTGGTCCGTGGCCGCGCGCTCGAAGATGCGAAGGTTCGCGAGCTTCACGCCCGCGAGCAGCCGGTTCTCGTCGTAGCCGCGCGACGGGTCCATCCTGAACGGCCAGGTCGCGTCCTCGTCGCGGCCCGTCATCCGGAAGAACTCCGCCATCTCCTCGACCGCGATCCGCGCGGCGACCTCGCCCGAGGCGTGGCCGCCCATGCCGTCGGCCACGCAGAAGAGGTTCTCCTCCGGGAGCAGGAGGTAGGCGTCCTCGTTGTGGGCGCGCTTCCGACCGACGTCGCTCGTGCCCGCGTGGCTGAGCCGCATCCCGCCGGAGCCTATCACGGCAGGACGATCTCGACGGCGGGCCCGGTCTCGACGCGGACCGTCCGCTCGGCGCCGTAGAGATCGCCGTCGATCGTGAACCGCGGGGCGTCGCCCTCGAGGACGAGCTCGCGCGTCACCTCGTCCTGCGCGACCCGCCGGCGCCACGGCTTGCCGCGGCGGAGCCGCGGGAGCGAGCGGGCGAGCTGCGCGACCGATCCCGTGACGCCGACCGCGTGGAAGAACCCGGGCTGCTCGCCGCAGCGGGCGAAGGCGCGGAAGCCGAACCCGATGTCGGGCGTCGAGCCCGCGGCGACCGCGAGGTAGCTCCCGTCCTCCCAGTCGTCGCCGTCGGTCGCGACGCGGACCGGCGCGCGGTGGGTGAGCGTGGCCGCGAACTCGCCGCCGACGAGCGCGGAGCCGAAGCCCCGGACGACGAGGACCGCGGCGGTCGCCGGGGAGGGCCGACCGGTCCCGTAGTAGGCCTCGAGGAACGCCACGATCGCGCCGGTCCCGAAGATGAACCCGTACCGCGGCGCGCCGCCGTCCGCCGAGACCCGCAGGAGATCGCGCGCCACGGTGCGGAGGGGGAAGCCGTGGCGTCGCCGGATGAGGACCTCGCGCAGGATGTGCTCCGGCCCGCCGCCGATCCCGTGCCCGTGCGCCACCGTGTTCATCGCGCCGCCGCGGAGGAGGAGCAGCCGCGGGAGCGGCGCGGCGCCGTACGCGCGCGCGAGCGCGGTGAGGACGAAGTGCCCGGTGCCGTCGCCGCCGTTGACCCCCACGACGTCCACGCCCGAGGCGCGGAAGCGCTCGACCGCGCGCTCGAGCTCCTCCGGGGTCGCGGCGTCGGCGACCTCGCCGTCGTCGCCGAGCTGGGCGCGGAGCCGCTGCGCGATCCCCGGCTGCCGCCGGTTGCGCCGCGAGCGCGGGTTGTTCACGATGCCGATGCCGCCCATGCCGATCCTGCCGCCCCTCGCACCGCCGCTCCAGGTGGTCCTCGTCTCCCCTCGGATCCCGCCCAACACCGGCAACGTGGCGCGCACGTGCGCCGTGACCGGCTGCCGGCTCCATCTCGTCGGCCCGCTCGGGTTCTCCCTCGACGAGAAGGAGCTTCGCCGCGCGGGCCTGGACTACTGGCGTGACGTCGCCCCGGAGGTCCACCGGGACTGGGCGGAATTTGAGGCGCGCGCGGTCCGGGGTCAAACGGAAAAGCTGCACCTCTTCACGGCACGGACCGGGCGGAGCGTCTTCGACGTCCGCTTCGCGCCGGGCGACCTCCTCGTCTTCGGGCAGGAGCAGCTCGGGCTGCCGCCGGCGCTGCTCGCGTCGCTGCCCGATCGGCACGTCGGGATCCCGATGCGGGAGGGGCAGCGCAGCCTGAACCTCGCCGTCGCCGCGGGCGTCGGCGTGTACGCCGCGCTCGCGTCCCTCGGCCCGGGTGCGGTGCTAGGATGAGCGCTCGATGACCGTCCTCTCGCAGCCCGGCGACCTCGCGGAGACGCCGCTCGCCGCGATCCTGCTCGAGGCGCTGAACGTGCGCGCGACCGGCGTGCTCGAGGTGGTGCACGGCGGGGGGACGTCCCGGCTCTGGTTCCGCGACGGCCGGCCCGTCGGCGCGCAGGTCTTCACCGGGTTCAGGCCCCTCGGGATGACCCTCCTGCAGGCGGGGCTCATCGACATCGACGCGCTCTCGCGCAGCCTCGTGCTCATGGCGGAGACGCGCCGCCCGCAGGGCGAGCTCCTCGTCGAGATGGGCGCCGTCTCCGCCGCCGACGTGGGCCGGAAGCTCGCGGAGCAGCAGGCGGGCTACTTCGGGGTGATCGCCGCCCTCGACGCGGGGCGGTTCGCGTTCGACGACGCGACTCCGGTCCCGGAGTGGACGCGGGGGGCGCGCCTCTCCCCGGTGCGGACCATCGTCGAGGCGCTCGAGCGACCGCAGGCGGACGCGCTCGTGGCCTCCACGCTTCACCCCGTCGCGGCCACCGGCGTGCGGCTCTCGTCCGGCTACCCGCAGGTGGCCGACGCGTTCCGGTGGACGGACGACGAGCGCGCGCTCGTCGCTCGCCTCGAGCGCCCGGCCTCGCTCGACGCCTACCTCGCCGCCTCGCCGGTGCCGGTCCGGCGAGCGCGCGCGATGCTCGCGGGGCTCCTCCTGCTCGGCGTCGCGACCACCGCGGAGGAGGGCGGGGAGGAGGGGACGCTCGGGATCCCGCTCACGCCCGACGAGCTGTCCGCGAGCTTCGCGCTGGGGCCGACCGCGACCTCGACCCCGACCCCGACCCCGACCCCGACCCCGACCCCGACCCCGACCCCGACCCCGACCGCGACCCCGACCCCGACCCCGACCCCGACCCCGACCGCCGCGCCGGAGCGATCCCGCCGACGCACGCGCACGCCGCCAGCGGCTCCTCCAGCAGGCGATGCGGAACATGGGCGTCGGCCCGTTCGCGGGACGGACCGCCGACGCCGCGCCTCCCGCGCCCGTCGCCGCGGCTGCGCCCGCTCCGCCGACGCGCGCGACCCCTGCCGCGCCCGCGTCGGGCCCCGACGCGCACCTCCGGGAGGCGCTCCTCGCGATCGTCCCCCGCGGCCGGGACCCCGACCTCTTCGTCCGGCTGGGCGTCCCGGAGACCGCCGGGCGCGAGGAGGCGAAGAGGGCGTTCCTGGCGCTCGCCCGGCAGTTCCACCCGGACCGGTTCGCGTCCCCCGCGCTCGCCGACGTGCAGGACGTGGTGAGGGACTTCTTCGCCGCGATCAACGGTGCGTACGAGGTCCTCTCCGACGACAAGAAGCGGCTCGAGTACCTGAACCACCGCAAGGGCGGGAGCTCGGCGAAGGTCGAGGCCGCGAAGGTGGAGTTCCAGAAGGGCGAGGCGTGCCTGCGCACCCGCGACTTCGCGCGCGCGCGGGGCTTCCTCGAGTCGGCGGTGCGCGCCGATCCCAGGCCCCAGTACCAGGCGGCCCTCGCCTGGGCGTTCCTGTCGGACCCGGGGAACAAGGACCGCGAGCGGCCCCGCGCGCTCCTCGCGGAGGCGACGAAGGATCCGTCCTGCGATCGCGCGTTCTTCGTGGCGGGGATCCTGGCGCGCGACGAGGCCGACCGCGCGACCGCCGAGCGCCACTTCCGCGCCGCGCTGAAGGCCAACCCGCGGAACGCCGACGCGATCCGGGAGCTGCGCCACCTCGAGGCGCGCCTCGACGACCGCCGCCGCTGAACCAGAGTTGACGAAACGCCTCTTCTCGGGCGTGATCCGCAGACGCGCGGCGGGACGGAAACGCGCGGGAAGGCGGCGGCTTGGCGAAGCAGCACCTGCTCCTCGTCGACGGCGACCCGAAGTCGCTGCGCGTCATGGAGGTCTCGCTCAAGAAGGCGGGCTTCTCGGTCACCACCGCGGTGAACGGGCGCGACGCGCTCGAGAAGTGCGAGATCTCCCCGCCGGACCTCATCCTCTCCGACACGAAGATGCCGGAGATGGACGGGTTCGAGCTCTGCCGTCGCCTGAAGCAGGACGACCGCTTCCGCGGCACCCCCTTCATCTTCCTGACCGGCCAGAAGTCGGTCGAGTTCAAGGTGAAGGGACTGGAGCTCGGCGTCGAGGACTACCTGACGAAGCCGATCTACATCAAGGAGATCGTCACCCGGGTCAAGATCCTCCTGGAGAAGAAGGAGAAGGAGCGGCTCGAGAAGAAGGACCTCAGGGCGAGCTTCGCCGGGAGCCTGTCGGACATGGGGGTCGTCGACCTCGTCCAGACGCTCGAGATGGGGAAGAAGTCGGGAGCGCTCCACGTGAAGAGCACGCGGGGCCTCGAGGCCGTCTGCTACTTCCGCGACGGGCGGATCCTGGACTGCGAGCTCGGGAAGCTCTCGGGCGAGAACGCCTTCTACCGCCTCCTCAACTGGCAGGACGGGGAGTTCGCGATCGAGTTCAGGCCGATCGAGCGCGAGGAGCGCATCCCGGTCTCGACGCAGGGCCTCCTCATGGAAGGCATGCGCCGCATCGACGAGTGGGGCCGGATCGTCGAGCAGCTGCCCTCGCTCGACAAGGCCTTCGAGATCGACTACGCGCTGCTCGGCGAGCGGCTCGCCGAGATCCCCGACGACGTGAACGCGCTGCTGAAGCTCCTCGACGGCCGGCGCACGCTCGACGAGGTGATCGAGGGCGCCGACTACGACGACCTCGCCGCCGCGGGCGTCATCTCGAAGCTCTTCTTCGAGGGGATCATCAAGGAGGTCACGATCCCCGGCCTCGTCGAGCAGCGGAGCGCGCCGCTGCCCGCGCGGAGCGCTCCGATCCCCGCCCCGGTGCCCGCGCCGCCGCGCGCCCCGCGCGAGGCGTCGCGACAGGTCGAGCCGGCGGAGCCGCCCCCGGAGCCCGCAGCGGACGCGGAGGGCGTCGACTGGTTCGCCGGGCCCGCGCCCGCGCAGCCGGTCGCCGACGCGGTCCCGCCCCGAACCCGGACCGCGACGGCGCTGCGCGCGGTCGCGACGGAGGCGCGCCCGGAGCCCGCGAACGTGGTGCAGTTCCCGCACCGCGGGCGCGAGGTCGCGGAGGAGCCGCCCCCCGCCGAGCCCGAGCTGCCGGCGCCTCACCACACCGAGCCGGCGTTCCCGGCGCCGCCGCCCGCCGAGTGGCAGGCGGAGGAGCCCGCGGAGCCGCCCGCACCCGTCGCGCCCGCCGCGTACCGGCAGGCGACCCACTTCTCGATGCCGGTGCCGCCTCCGGGGACGGTGCCGCTGCCCGCGTCGCTCGGCGGCACCGGGACGCGACCCGGGATCCCGGCCGCGTCGCCGTCCGGGCCTCCGCGCCAGACCGGCACCGTCGCCGCCGTGCCTGCGCCGCGCGCAGACCGGCGCCGTTCCCGCTGCGCCTCCCCAGACCCGCTCCCCCGCCTTGCGGGGGCGAGGGAGCGCGGACGCGGCGCCCTCGGCGCCGCCCGTGGTCGCGCCGTCCGCGTCCGCCCAGCCCGCGCCCGCCGGGCGCTCGAAGGCTCCGCTCGCGATCTTCGCGGTCCTCGCGATCGCCGCCGCCGGTGCAGGGTCGTTCTTCGCGCTGCGCAAGTCCGCCGCGCCGCCACCCGCTCCCGCGCCCCAGGCGACGCCGGAACCCCCTCGCGCTCCCCCGCCGCCCGCCGCCGCGACGCCGGAGCCTCCGCCGGCTGCTGCCGCCGCGCCTGCAGCTGGAGCCGCGCCCGCAGCTCCAGCCGCGCCCGCAGCTCCGCCCGTCTCTGCGCCGCCCGTCGCCGCGTCGCCGGAGCCCGTGCCCGCGCCGCCTCCCGCGACCGCGCCGCCGCCTCCCCGGCTCGAGCCGGCGCCGCCGCCCAGGCCGCCTTCCCCCGCGCTGTCCGCGAAGAAGCAGGAGGACGCAGAGCACCGGAAGCTCCTCGCGTCGGCGGACAGGAAGTACGAGACCGGCCGGTTCCCGGAGGCGATCGCCGATTACCGGCGCGCCATCGCGCTCCGCGCGACCGCGCCCGGCCTCGTCGGCCTCGCGCGGGCGCTCTACGACTCGAACAAGGCGCCCGAGGCGCTCCGCACGCTCGAGAGCGCGATCCAGGAGGACGGCCGCTACGCGCCCGCCTGGCTCCTGCTCGGGGAGCTCCACCAGGGCGAGGGGCGGGCGAAGCCGGCCAGGGCCGCGTACGAGCGGTTCCTGCAGCTCGAGCCGAAGGGCGAGCAGGCGAAGACGGTCCGGGAGATCCTCTCCAAGCTGCCGTAGGGACCGCGACCGCCTGCCAGCCTCGTGCCCTCGCGCGCGGCGCGGTGCCGGGTTAAGTTGCGCCGCTCCAGGGCAGGCTCATCCGCCTGCCCCTGAGCGTGCTGCCGTCTCTCTGCACTCCTTCCGAATGAGAGTCCTCGCCATCGAGACGTCGTGCGACGAGACGGCGGCCGCCGTCGTCGAGGACGGGCGGCGCGTGCTGTCGGACGTCGTCGCGACCCAGATCGAGATCCACCGGCGCTGGGGCGGGGTCGTCCCGGAGCTCGCGAGCCGGAACCACGTCGTGCAGGTGATGCCCGTCATCGACGAGGCGCTCTCCCGCGCCGGGATCGGACCGGACGGGATCGACGGCGTCGCCGTGACGAGCGGGCCCGGCCTCGTCGGCGCGCTGCTCGTCGGCGTGCAGGCGGCGAAGGCCCTCGCGCTCGCCTGGGGCAAGCCGCTCGTCGGGGTGAACCACCTCGAGGGGCACCTCGTCGCGGCGTTCCTGGCGGACCCCCCGCCGACCTTCCCCTTCCTCGGCCTCGTCGTGTCGGGTGGACACACCTCGCTCTACGCCGCGCGCGCGTTCGGCGACTACCGGCTCCTCGGGCACACCCGCGACGACGCCGCCGGCGAGGCGTTCGACAAGGGGGCGAAGCTCCTCGGCCTCCCGTACCCGGGCGGCGTCGCGATCGATCGCCTCGCGCGGGAGGGCGATCCGGGCGCGCACCGGTTCCCGAAGGCGATCGTGAAGGGCGCGGACCTCGACTTCAGCTTCTCCGGCCTCAAGACCGCGCTCCTCCACCACGTCCGGAAGCACGGGATCCCGGAGGGGAGGGCGCTCGCGGACGTGTGCGCGAGCTACCAGGAGGCGATCGTCCGCGCCCTCGTCGAGAAGGCGTTCCGCGGCGCTCGCCGCCTCCAGTTCGAGCGGCTCGTGCTGTCCGGCGGCGTCGCCGCGAACAGCCGGCTGCGCGCCGCGGTCCTCGAGCGCGCGGGAGAGTACGAGGGCATGCAGGTCTTCGTCCCGCCGGTCCGGCTCTGCACGGACAACGCCGCCATGATCGCGGTCGCGGGCACGCACGCGCTGCTCCGCGGCGATCGCGCCGGGGCGGACCTCAACGCAGATCCGGCGTGGCGCCTGTGACCGCCGGCTACCCGTCGCCGCGCGCGCTGCTCGAGAAGTACGGCCTCCGCGCGAAGAAGAGCTGGGGGCAGAACTTCCTCGGCGACGACGCGATCCTGTCCGACATCGCGCGGCTCGCCGCCCCGCGTGCCGGAGAGCTCGTCGTCGAGCTCGGGGCGGGGCTCGGGCACCTCACCGCGCGCCTCGTCGCGCGCGGGGCGCGGGTCGTCGCGGTCGAGCGGGATCGAGAGATGGCGGAGGTCCTGCGCGGAGAGCTCGGGGCCGCGATCGCGCTCGTCGAGGCGGACGCCGCGCGGCTCGACTACGCGCAGCTCGCGGCCAGGTTCGCGACCCCGACCGCGACCTCGACCGCGACCTCGACCGCGACCGCGACCGCCGACCGCGACCGCGACCGCGAGGCTCGCGGTCGTCGGGAACCTGCCGTACCACCTGACCTCGCCGATCCTCTTCTCCCTCCTCGATCAGGTCGACCACGTCTCTCGCGCCGTCTTCCTCGTGCAGCGCGAGGTCGCGGAGCGGCTCGTCGCCAGCCCGGGCACGCACGAGTGGGGCATCCTCTCCGTCCTGCTCCAGCGCGAGGCGGACGTCTCGATCGAGCGGATCGTGCCCCCCGGCGCCTTCCTGCCGCCGCCCAAGGTGGACAGCGCGGTGCTCTGCGCGCTGTTCCGGCCGCCCGCCGACGCGATCGCCGATCCGGCGCGGTTCAGGCGTCTCGTGAAGGCCGGGTTCGCGCAGCGCAGGAAGACCCTCGGGAACGCGCTGCGCGCCGCGCGGCTCGTCGATCCCGCGGCGCTCGCGGCGGCGCTCGATCGCGCGGCGGTCGATCCCGGTCGCCGCGGCGAGACGCTCACCGTCGCGGAGTGGGCCGCGCTCGACCGCGCCATCGGTGCTGCCGAGGATCCACGGGCGCCCACCCGCTAAGTCCGCCCGCCCACGCCCATCGGTCGAGCGGGCGCCCGTGAAAGTTCGGGGGCCTACGGCCCCATCGTTCGAGCGGTCGCGAGGAGGAGGCTCATGTTCCTCGCGCCGTTCTCGCCCAGGTATCTCCGGAAGCCGACCGCGTCGAGCCGCATGGAGCGGATCGTCGCCTCGACGATCGCCTCGTAGGACCGGGCGTTCGGCTTCTTCAGCTCCAGCGCGATCTTGAGGATGGCCCTGTGGAAGGCGGGGTCGATCCCGTCCTCGGTCCGCGCGTCCGTCGCCCTGGCCCGCACCCGTGTCCCCACTCGGCTGACCATCGGCTCGCGCCTCCCCTGCTCTCGCATCCAGCACCGGCGACGATACGTGACACCGCACGTCGCGTCAAGGCGACCCTGATCCAGAGATCATGCCGTGCGCGATCAAAATGTCGCGCCCATGCCGCTCCACGAGCCGAGCTCGAAGAACCGCCGGCGTCGCTTGCAGCGTCGCTGTCGGCGTGACAAGCTCCCGCGCTCCCGCGCGTTTCCGAATGGAGAGGCCTCGGTACATCGCCGTCGAAGGGCCGGTCGGAGTCGGCAAGTCCGCGCTCGCGCGCGTGCTCGCCGAGCGGGGCGGAGCCCGCCTGGTCGAGGAGAATCCCGAGGAGAATCCGTTCCTCCGGCCGTACTACCAGGACCGGAAGAAGCACGCGTTCCAGGCGCAGCTCTTCTTCCTCCTCTCCCGATTCCAGCAGCAGCAGGCGCTCTTCCAGCAGGACCTCTTCAGCCGCTCCACCGTCGCCGAGTACCTCTTCGCCCGCGATCGCATCTTCGCGGCCCTCGTCCTCGGGCCGGACGAGATCGCCCTCTACGAACGGGTGTACGAGCTGCTCGGGCCGCGGGTCGTGAAGCCCGATCTGGTCGTCTACCTGCAGGCCCGCCCCGACGTGCTCCTGTCGCGGGTGCGGCGGCGGGGCAGGGATTACGAGCGCTCGATCGACCTGGCGTGGCTCGAGGCGCTCGCCAAGGCCTACAACGACTTCTTCTTCCATTACGACGAGACCCCCCTCCTCGTCGTGAACGCGAGCGACATCGACCTCGAAGGCAGCCCCGAGGACGTCGATGCCCTCCTCGCGGTCATCCGGAAGCACCGGAAGGGGACGCAGCACTACGTGCCACTCGGCACGCGAACGTATTAGAGTCTCACCTCTCGCCAATGGGCAGGACCCCGCGCGGCGGGGCCTACACCGGAGGTCGGCCATGTCGACTCAGAGCGCGCCGAAGAAGCGCGTCACGATCCACGATCTCCGCCGGATGAAGGACGCCGGAGAGCGCATCGCGATGATCACCGCCTACGACGCCACCGCGGCGCGACTCGTCGCGGCCGCGGGGGTGGACGCGGTGCTCGTCGGAGACTCCGTCGGCATGGCGGTCCAGGGCCTCGACTCGACGCTCCCCGTCACGCTCGACCAGATGGTCTACCACTCGGCGATCGTGCGTCGCGGGCTCGACCGCCACGGCGCGCCCGCGCACCTCGTGGGCGACCTGCCGTTCGGCAGCTACCAGGCGGGCCTCGACGAGGCCGTGAAGGCGGCGATGCGCCTCGTCGCGGAGGGCGGCGTCCAGGCCGTGAAGCTCGAGGGCGGCGTCGAGTACGTCGAGGTGATCCGCCGGATCGTGCGCGCCGGCGTGCCGGTGATGGGGCACATCGGCCTGACGCCGCAGTCGGTCCACAAGATGGGCGGCTACGTCGTGCAGGGGAAGGACTCGGAGAAGGCGCAGCAGATCCTCCGCGACGCCCGCGCGCTCGAGGCCGCGGGCTGCTACGCGATCGTGCTCGAGTGCATCCCCACCGAGCTCGCCCGCATCGTCACGAGCCAGCTGCGCATCCCGACCATCGGGATCGGCGCGGGTCCGCACGTGGACGGGCAGGTGCTCGTGCTGAACGACGTCCTCGGGCTGGACGCGTCGTTCACCCCGCGGTTCGTGAAGCGGTTCGCCGAGCTCGGGACCGCCGTCGAGGGCGCCGTCGGCGCGTACGTGGGCGAGGTGAAGGCGCGCACCTTCCCCGCCGACGAGCACAGCTTCCACTCCGCCTCGGTGCGCCTCGTGCCCGTCCCCGAGGAGGAGGATCACGAGGAGCCGCAGGGCGGCGTGATGGGCGCCCCGGTCTGATGTCCTGCTCCCCCGGAACGCGAAGCGGCCACGGCGCGCCGCGGAGGCTCGGCCCGTGCCCGTGAGCCGTCCCGCGGTCGTCACCGATCCCGCCGAGTGGCAGGCGCTCTGCCGCGCCGACCGCGAGGCGGGCGCGCGGATCGTGCTCGTGCCCACCATGGGGTACCTGCACGCCGGCCACGTCTCGCTGCTCCGGGAGGCGCGCCGCCTCGCGGACGTGGCCGGGGCGGGTCGGCCCGGGGCGCCCGCGCCGCGCCGAGGGCTCGCGGTCGCGTCGATCTTCGTGAACCCGACCCAGTTCGGCCCGAACGAGGACCTGGCGCGCTACCCTCGCGACCTCGAGGGCGACCTCGAGAAGTGCGCCGCGGCCGGCATCGACCGGGTCCTCGCGCCGTCGGATCCCGCGCAGGTGTTCCCGCCCGCGCACGAGTCCTGGGTGACGGTGGAGCGCGTCTCGAGGGGGCTCTGCGGCGCCTCGCGGCCGGGCCACTTCCGCGGGGTCACCACCGTCGTCGCGAAGCTCTTCAACCTGACCCTCCCGCACGCGGCGCTCTTCGGGGAGAAGGACTTCCAGCAGCTCGCGGTGATCCGGACCATGGTCCGGGACCTCTCGTTCGGCGTGGAGATCGTCGGCATGCCGATCGTGCGCGAGCCGGACGGCCTCGCCCTCTCGTCCCGGAACGCCTACCTGTCCGCGGACGAGCGCGTCCGGGCGCTCGCCCTGTCCCGGGCGCTCCTCGCCGCGCGTGACGCCGCGCGGCGCGGCGAGCGCGACGCCGCGGAGCTCGGCGCCCGCGCGCGCGAGGCGCTCGTCGCGGCGGGCGCGCGGGTGGACTACGTCGAGGTGGTCGACCCGGAGACCCTCGCGCCGGTCGCCGTCGCGGCCCCCGGGAGCAGGATGCTGGCGGCCGCCTTCGTCGGTCGGACCCGGCTCATCGACAACGTGCAGCTGCCATGAGCGGGAAGGGGGGACGGAAGGCCGCCGACGGCGAGAAGGTCGTCGCGACGAACCGGCGCGCGCGCTTCGACTACGAGGTCGAGGACACGTGGGAGGCGGGGCTCGTCCTCACCGGCAGCGAGGTGAAGTCGCTCCGGGCCGGGAACGTGAACCTCTCCGACGCGTACGCCGCCCCGCGCGGGGAGGAGCTGTACCTCCTCAACTGCCGCATCGGGGAGTACCAGCAGGCCGCGCACTTCGGCCACGCGCCGCTCCGGGAGCGCAAGCTCCTCATGAACCGCGCCGAGCTGGACCGGATCCGCGGCAAGGTCGAGCAGCGCGGGTACACGCTCGTGCCGCTCCGGGTCTACTTCCGCGACGGGTGGGCCAAGATCGAGCTCGGGCTCGCGAAGGGGCGATCGCACGAGGACCGGCGCGGCGCGATCGCGGAGCGCGAGTCGAAGCGCGAGATGGACCGGGCGCTCGGTCGCGCACGCAAGCGTTGAGAGCACATCCCATGCGCAGCTGCTGCGAGGTCACGGCGCTCGCTCCCTCCGCCGGGTGGTGGACCGGCCTTCGGATGGGGCGGGGCTCCCGCCCGCAGCTCGGTTCTGGTAGCGTCACTCGGAGTACGATGTTCGACCGCCTGATCACGACGGAAGAGCTCGTGGACTGCCGCGGCGAGGCGATCGCCGCGCGCGGGACGGTCCTGTCCGCCCAGTCGATCGCGGAGATCGCGCGGCGAGCGCCGCAGCGGTCGCGCCGGGTGCTCGAGGAGACGGCGCTCGCCAGCGAGGCCGACGTGCCGCTCGCCGAGCCCAAGTACCGGCACCTGTTCCAGGGGGAGGCGGTGCGAGACGCGGTGCGTCGGGCGCTGCTCGCGATCCGCCTTCCGGAGGTGCTGCTCGAGGAGCTGCTCGCGATCCGCTCGTCCGCGCCGGCCCAGCACGCGCACGCCTTCGCGACGGCGGCGGTCGCCGTCCGGATGCTGCTCTCCGCCGTCGGCGGAGCGCGCGGGGTCCCGGAGCTCGCGGCGGCCGCCCTCCTGCACGATCTCGGGATGCGCCACCTGCCGCCGCGGCTGTTCCGGCAGCGGGACGAGCTCACGAAGGAGGACGCGGCCCGGATCGCCTCGCACCCGCTCGTGGGCGCGTACCACCTCGCGTCCGTGCTCGGGGCCCACCCGGCGGTCGCGGCCGCGCGCTGTCACCACTGGCGGTGCGGGCAGGGCTACCCCGCCCTGGAGTCCTCGCCGAGCCGGTCGATCGAGGTGATCGCGGTCGCGAGCACCTTCGTCGCGCTCACCCAGCCGCGCCCGTTCCGGGCGGTCGTCTACGACGCGCGCGGCGCCTCGGACGTGCTCGCGGCGGAGGCCACGAACGGCCACGCCGACGCGAACACGGTGAAGCTGCTCGTCCACGCGCTCCGCGGCGGGCGCGGCGATCCCCGGACGGTCCGCTTCGGGCGCGAGCGCGACGGCCACGGCCCGGAGGTGCACCGGTACGTGCACGTCTCGGCGCCCGCGCGGAGCCCGGTGTAGGGCCCGGACCGGGCCGCGGCTGCTACGGATCGCGCAGCCCGCAGGCGTCTCGCAGCGCCTGCCAGGTGTAGATGCCGGTCGAGTGCCCGTCGGACCAGTGGATCTGGACCGCGTAGTTCCCCACGCCGAGGATCTCGAGCGCCCGGATGTCGGCGGGGATCGTCGCCGGATCCAGGATCTTCTTCCCCGTCCCCTCCTCGACGCACCCCGCGCACGGGCAGAGGTCGCGCAGCCGCAGGGGCGGGACCGACACCTCGGGCCCGCCCGGCCAGAGGATCCGGACGTCGCCGTTCGCCGCGAGGTCGATCGCCTCCGGCGGCGCGGCCTCCTGCTTCTTGAAGTCGATCTTGTCGAGGAGACCCATGGCCGTGGTTCTTGTCCGGCCGGAGCCCGCCGTCAAGCGGTCCGGGCGAGCTCCGCCAGGACGGCCGAGCGGTCCTCGAGCGGCGCGGTGCACGGGCGCGCGTCGGTGGCGAACAGCTCGGAGGCGCCGAGATCCCCCGCGACCCGCAGCACCGCGGACGAGCGGGTCCCGTACGCAGGGTCGCCGTGGATGCAGGTGGCGGCCGCGTGCGGCGGCGCGTGCAGCGTGAGCAGCTCGCGAAGCCGGGTGATCGACGCGTCGACCGGCCACCGCGCGCGCACGAGGTCGCCGCGCGGGCAGCTCCCCGTCGGCGAGCTCTCCGTCACGACGTGCAGCCCGGGGGCGAAGTCGACGATCGACGTCCGCTCCCCGTCGTACCACCACAGGAACGCCGAGTCGGCGTCCGCGACCACGAGGTGGAAGGGGTTCCAGCGCGAGCCGTCCATCCCGCGCAGCACCTCGCGGGCGGCGCCGGCGCTCGGCTTGCCGAGCGCGAGCCCGACGATCTCGCCGCGCGAGCGGCGCTCCGGATCCGGGTACCACGCGACCGGAGCGTGGAAGTTCGTGAGGCCGGCGAACACGCCGCGCGCCGAGACGCCCATCCAGGTGCCGCCCCCGAGCGCGTCGCGGGGCGCCGCGATCCGCGCGCCGCCGCCGCCGTCGCGGACCGCCCAGCCCTCCGACGGACGTCCGAGCCGCTCGTCGCGGTTGGCGGCGACGACGACCGGCCAGCGGCGGTCGACGCGCCAGGCGACGGCGAGGGTGCACATGCGAGCGTTGTAGCGCGTCCTGCGGCGCGTCGCCTGTCCCACGGGCGAGGCGGCGGAAAAGGAAGCGGGCCCGACCGTCTCCGGCCGGGCCCGCGACGACCACCCGAAGTAACGGCGTTACTTCACCTTGCGCGCCGAGGTCACGCGCTCCAGCAGGATCTCGCGCTGGAGGGCCAGCGGCCTCGGCAGCGTCGGGCCGAGCTTCTCGAACCACTCCTTCTGCGACTCGAGCTCCTCCTGCCACTCGCCGAGGTCGACCTTCATCGCCTGGGCGACCGTGTCCGCCTTCAGCTCGAGGCCGGTCGTGTTGAGGTCCTCCATGCGGGGGACGTACCCGACGATCGTCTCGAGCGCGCCGACCCGGTTGTGCGCCCGGTCGAGGATCCACTTCAGCGCGCGCATGTTCTCGCCGTAGCCGGGCCAGAGGAACTTCCCGTCCGCGCCCTTCCGGAACCAGTTCACCATGAAGATCTTCGGCGGGTTCGGGATCCGGCTCTGCATGTCGAGCCAGTGCTGGAAGTAGCTCCCGGCGTCGTAGCCGATGAACGGCAGCATCGCCATCGGGTCGCGGCGCACGCCCTCCTTCAGCCCCTGGGCGGCGGCGGTGGTCTCCGACCCCATCGTCGAGGCGAGGTAGACGCCGTGCAGCCAGTTGAACGACTGGAGCACGAGCGGCATCGTCGTCGAGCGGCGCCCGCCGAAGATGAGCGCCGAGATCGGAACGCCCTTCGGGTCGTGCGCGAACCGCGAGAGCGCCGGGTTGTTCGCCATCGGCGCGGTGAAGCGGCTGTTCGGGTGGGCCGCCTTGTCCGTCGACCCCTTCTTCCAGGGCGCGCCCTTCCAGTCGATCATCTCGGCGTAGGGCTCGTTGTCCTTGCCCTCCCACCACACGTCGCCGTCGGCCGTCCGCGCGACGTTCGTGAAGATCGTGTTCTTCTCGATCGACTTCATCGCGTTCGGGTTGGTCTTGTAGTTCGTCCCCGGAACGACGCCGAAGTAGCCGGCCTCCGGGTTCACCGCCCAGAGCTGGCCGCCGTCGCCGACGCGCATCCACGCGATGTCGTCGCCGACCGTGCGGATCGACCACCCGTCGAACGTCTTGGGCGGGATCAGCATCGCGAAGTTGGTCTTGCCGCAGGCGGACGGGAAGGCCGCCGCCACGTAGGACACGTCGCCGTCCGGGCTCTCCGCCTCGAGGATGAGCATGTGCTCGGCGAGCCACCCCTCCTTCTTCGCGAGGGAGCTCGCGATGCGGAGCGCGAGGCACTTCTTCCCGAGGAGCGCGTTGCCGCCGTACCCCGAGCCGACGGACCAGATCGTGTTGTCCTGGGGGAAATGGCAGATGAAGCGGCGCTCGGGGTTGCAGTCGGCGACCGAGTGCATGCCGCGGTTGAACTCGTTCGAGCTCCCGAGGCGGTCGAGCGCGACCTTCCCCATCCGCGTCATGATCCCCATGTTCAGGGCGACGTAGATCGAGTCGGTGAGCTCGATGCCGACCTTGGAGAAGGGCGAGTCGGCGGGGCCCATGATGTACGGGACCACGTACATGGTCCGGCCCTTCATCGAGCCGTCGAAGATGGCGCCGAGCTTCCGGTACGCCTCCTTCGGATCCATCCAGTTGTTGGTCGGGCCCGCCTGCTCCTTCGTCGGCGTGCAGATCAACGTGAGGTGCTCGACGCGCGCGACGTCGCCCGGGTTCGAGTGGTGGTAGTAGCAGCCCGGCCACTTCTTCTGATCGAGCGGGATCAGGACCTTCTGCTCCACCGCCTGCTGCGTCAGCCGCTTCTGCTCGGCCTCGCTTCCGTCACACCAGTGGATTCGGTCGGGCTTCGCGAGCTTCGCCATCTCGTCCACCCAGCCGAGGAGCTGGGGGTTCTGGGTGGGTCGGTCGTTCGTCGACATTCGGAGGGTTCCTCGTGGTTTCTCGATCCTTCGGGAAAACGGGCGTGCTGTCGGGGCTCTACGGGGTGCGAGGGGGTCACAACCTAGCGCACGGCCGGACGGGCGTCGATACCCGAGATCGGGCGCTCCAAGGCATCGTAAGGCGGGGTTCCTGCGCGCGCCGCGCGACGTAGCTTGAGCCGATGGCAGACCTCGAGCACGGCGCCCTGGTGGGACCCCGGGGTGCTCGTTTCACCGTCTGGGCGCCCGGTTCCCGTCACCTCGCGGTCCGCGCCGCGGGGCGCGATCACCCGCTCGAGCCGAAGGGGGGCGGCTGGCTCCAGGCGGAGATTGACGCGCTCCGGCACGGCGACGAGTACGCGCTCGTCCTCGACGGAGGGCGCGTCCGGCCGGACCCCGCGTCGCGGCGGCAGCCGCACGGGGTCCACGGCCCGTCGGCGCTGTTCGACCCCGGCCGCTTCGCCTGGACGGACGGCGCGCTGGCGGGGGCTCCCGCTCGAGGCGCTCGTCTTCTACGAGGTCCACGTCGGCACGTTCACGGCGGAGGGGACCCTCGACGCCGCCGCCTCGCGGCTGCCGGATCTGGTCGAGCTCGGGGTCACCTGCGTCGAGCTCATGCCGATCCAGCCGTTCTCCGGGACGCGCAACTGGGGCTACGACGGGGTGTCGCTCCACGCCGTGCACGAGGGGTACGGCGGCCCCGCGGCGCTGCAGCGGTTCGTGGACCGCGCGCACGCGCTCGGCCTGGCGGTGTGCCTCGACGTCGTCTTCAACCACCTGGGGCCGGAGGGGAACTACCTCCCCGAGCTCGGGCCGTACCTCACCGACCGCCACCGCTCGCTGTGGGGCGACGGGCTCGACTACGACGGCCCGAGCGCCGGACCGGTCCGGCGGTTCATGGTCGGCGCGGCGGTGCAGTGGGCGCGCGACTTCCACGTGGACGCGCTCCGGCTCGACGCGACGCACGCGATCGAGGACGGGAGCCCGCGCCACCTCGTGGCGGAGCTCTGCGAGGAGGTCCGCGCCGCCGGCCGGGCGGCGGGCCGGGTCGTCCACGTGGTCGCCGAGGACGAGCGGAACGACCGCAAGGTCCTCGACCCGCCGCCGGAGGGGTGGGGGTGCTCCGCGGTGTGGGCGGACGATCTCCACCACGCGATCCACGCGCTGCTCACGGGCGAGCGGGAGAGCTTCCTCGCCGACTTCGGGGGGACGGAGCCGGTGCGCCGGGCCCTCGCCGAGGGGTTCGCCTGGCAAGGCGAGGTGACGCGCTACCGCGGCGCGCCCCGAGGCACGAGCCCGCGCGGGCTCGCGCCGGCGCGGTTCGTCACCTCGCTCCAGAACCACGATCAGGTCGGGAACCGGGCGCTGGGCGAGCGGCTGGCGGCGCTCGTCCCGTGGGACGCGCTCTACCCGGCCTCGACGCTGGTCCTCCTCGGCTCCGGGACGCCGCTCCTCTTCATGGGCGAGGAGTACGGGGAGCTCCGGCCGTTCCAGTACTTCACGAGCCACGGGGATCCGGCGCTCGGGCGCGCGGTGTCCGAGGGCCGCAAGCGGGAGTTCATCGCGCTGGCGCAGGTCGAGGTGCCGGACCCGCAGGATCCGGAGACGTTCACGAGGTCGCGCCCGACGCACCGGCGCGACGGGCGGCACGCACACCTGCGCGAGCACTACCGGCGCCTGCTCGCGCTCCGGCGGAGGCACCTCACCGGGATCTCGGCGCGGTTCCCGGAGGTCGAGGTGGACGGGACCGCGTTCACGCTGCGCCGCGACGGGCTCGTGGTGCGCGCGAACCTCGGCGCGGCGCCGGCGGGGGGCCTCGGGCCGTGGGAGGTCGCGATCGAGGAGGCGCCGCGAGAGCGGTCCGACCCGGTGGACCCGCCGCACGTCCTCACGACCGGCGACGGTCGCGGGCTCGCGCCGTAGCGCGAGCGCGGCGGGCCGGTCGGACGCGGCTACTTCTTCTCGAGCTTCTGCCGCAGCAGGTCGCCGAGGGTGCCGAAGCCCTTGCCGCCGCCCTTCGGCGCGACCGAGCGCATGTAGTCGGCGGCTTCCTTGCGCTCCGCCGCGTCCTCGGCGCCGCTCTTCGACAGCCGGATCCGGTGCTGCTCGTCGATCGCGAGGACGAGCGCCTGGAACCCCTCGCCCACCTTGAAGGCCTTCCGGAGGTCGGATCCCCGCGGCGTGCCCGTCTCGCTCGCGGGGACGAGGCCGCGCCCGCCGGCGAACCGGACGAACAGGCCGAAGCTCTCGATCTTGTCGACGGTCGCCTCGACCACGTCGCCCGCCTTCGGCGGGGGCGGCGGGGCAGGGCGCGCCGGCGCGTCCGGGACGGGCTTCGCCTCCGGCTTCGGCGTGAGGGCGCGGACGGAGAGGCCGATGCGCTCGCCCTTCTTCGCGTCCTGCTCGATCTTGAGGATCTGGACCTGGACCTGGTCCCCGGACTTCAGCAGGTCCTGCGGCTTCGACACGCGGTCCCAGGAGAGCTCGGACACGTGGACGAGCCCCTCGATGCCGCCGAGATCCACGAACGCGCCGTAGTCCTGCACGCTCGTGACGACGCCGTCGAGCACCGCGCCGGGCGCGAGCTTCTCGCGGGTCGCCTTCGCCTTCGCGGACCGCTCCTCCTCGAGGAGCGCCCGCCGCGAGAGCACCGCGTCGCGGGCGTCCGTGCGCTGCACCTTGAACTGGAGCCGCTGGCCGACGAACGTCGAGGGGTCCCCGACGAAGCGGACGTCGATCTGGGAGACCGGGCAGAAGGCGCGGACGCCGTGGACCTCGACCTCGAGGCCGCCCTTGTTCACCGCCTTGACGACGCCCTCGACCGGCAGCCCGGTCGCGGCCGCCTCGGCGAGCGCCTCGCGGCCGTGGTCGCGCGGCGAGCGGCCGTGGCCCTTCGAGATCACGACCCCGCGATCGCCGGCGTGGACGACGACGCCGTCGACGATGTCGCCCTCGCGGGCGGCCACGTTGCCGTCCGGACCGAGCAGCTCCGCGACCTCGATCATCGCCTCGGCGACGCCGGAGCCGAGCTCGAGGAACGCGACGTCCTGGCCGAGCTGGACGATCTTGCCGGCGACCTTCTCGCCCACCTTGAAGCGCCGCCGCGGCGTGGTGTCGGACGCGGCGAACATGTCGGCGAAGGAGCCCTCGTCGGCGGCGGAGACCTCGGGCGCGGGGGGCGGCTCGCCCGGCGCGGGCGCCGGCGGGGCGCTCTCGGTCCGGCGCTGCTCGCGCTCGCGCGGGGGACGGCCGCCGCGGTCGCGCGAACGGTCGCCGCGCGGGGGGCCGCGATCCGGCGGGCCACGGCGCGGAGGGGCGCCGGGCGCCGGCTGCGCGGCTCCCGCCCTCTCGTCGGCGAGCCGCTGCCAGAGCGGGCGGGGATCGGGCTTCGCCACGGCGGACGGCGCGGGCGCGAGGACCTCCTCGTGCGGGGGCTCGATGGGGGTGCCCGGGGGCGGGGGCTTCACGTGCCCCTTCCGCACGACGACGGGACCCTGTGAGCCGGGCTTCTTCTCCTCGGACATGCGGGCGTGTCATAGCATGGCTCGCGCTTCTCGCGTATGAGTGGCGCGATGCCCGCCCGGCGGAACGTGGTCTTCCTGTCCCACGGTGACGAGACGGCCCTCCGGCTCGCCGGATCCGCCGCGCTCGCCTGCGCGGCAGCGGGCGACCAGGTGGACGTCTACCTGTTCGGTCCCGCCGTCCCCGCCGTCGTCGGGGCCCACGGCGGCGAGCCGGACGACCCGGGGTCGCTCCTCCACCAGGCGCGGGAGGTCGGGAACTGCCGGCTGATCGCGTGCAGCGCGAGCGTCGTCGAGGAGAAGGTCTCGCTCGAGGACGCCGACCGCGCGCTGGACGCGGTGGTCGGCTGGCCGACCATCATCGAGTGGTCCCGAGGGGTGATCGACCGTTTCTTCTTCTAGGGGTAGGACGCGGAAGAGCAGAGGGGCGTAAAGCGTTCCTCCGAGGACTCCCCTGCATCGGAGCCGTTCCCCATGACAGTCAGCCTCGAGATTGATCGTCCCCCTTCGGCCCGTGCGCAGTCGTCCGGCCGCGGCTTTCCCCTCGCGCTCGTCGTCGTCGCGCTCCTCGTCGGGCTCGGTGGCGGGTTCTGGCTCGGGCGCGCGACCGCGCCGACGGGAGCGCTGCCGCGACCTTCCGGCGCCTCGGTGCCGCCCGCGGGCGCGAATCCGACCGCGACCCCGGCCCCGACCGCGAAGCCGGACCCCGACCGCGAACCGCGACCGCGCCCGCGACCGCGGCCGCGACCGCGAACCCGACCGCGACCCCGGCGCCGGCCGCGCCCCCGGCCGCGACCGCGGCCCCGGCGGACGGCCCGCGCCGCATCGTCGTGAACGTGAACGGGCCGCTCGAGGACTCGATCGCCTCGGCGCTTCCGGGCTCCGAGCGCCGGCGCGCGGAGGAGCTGACCGCGGTCGTGAACCGGCTCCTCGTGTGGGACCTCCAGGTCCAGCGCGACGGCCGGCGCGGGGATCGCCTGGAGCTCCTGTGGGCTCCGCCGGCGCCCGCCGCGCCCGGGATCCCGCCGTCCGGCGAGCCGGTCGTGCTCGCGCTGCGCTACGCGTCCGCGAAGCTGGGAGGAGTCGTCTCCGCCTATCGGTTCGAGCCGAAGGGGGCACGCTTCGCCCGCTACTACCGCGCCGACGGGCGGGAGGTCGAGGCGCGCCTGGTGGACGCGCCGGTGGCGGACTACGAGCAGGTGACCTCGCTCCTGCGAGACGGCCGCCGCCACAAGGGCGTCGACTTCAAGACGCCGGTGGGCTCGCCCGTCGTCGCGCCGTTCGACGGCGTGATCGAGCGGCGCAACTGGCACTTCTCCGCGAACGGGAACTGCCTCGACGTGAGGGATCCCGCGACCGGGCGGCACGCGATCTTCCTCCACCTCGACGTCGTGCCCCGCGACATGGGCGTGGGGCGCAAGGTGAGGAAGGGCGAGGTGATCGCCTCCTCCGGGAACAGCGGCCACTCCTTCGCGCCGCACCTGCACTACCAGCTCGAGGACGCGTCGGGCCGGGTCCTCGATCCCTTCGAGACGCTCAAGACCGAGCGGCGCGCGCTCGCGCCGTCCGAGCGGCCCGCGTTCGAGGCGGCGCGGACGAAGCTCGACGCCGCGCTCGGCGGCTGACACGCGGCGAGCGGCGGCGGAGCCGGATGAGGCTCCGCCATAGCGAGCGGGGGGCTCGGGGGGTCGCGAGGTCCCCCTCGCGCAGCGAGAGGGGGACCGCAGTGACCCTCCGTATCAGAAGACAGAAGGCCGCCCCTCGCGGAGCGGCCTTCCGATTCTTCAGGGTGCGAAGCCGACTACTTGTCGAGCTTCCGGCCGCCCTCGGCCGCCCACTTCTCGAGCATCGCCGTGGTGACCGACTTCGGCCGCTCGATGGCGTAGCCGAGGCCGCGGTCCCACACGAGGTTCGCGAGCACGCCCAGCGCGCGCCCGACGCCGAAGAGGACCGTGTAGAAGTCCCACTCGCGGACGCCGTAGTACCACTGGATCACGCCCGAGTGCGCGTCGACGTTCGGCCACGGGTTCTTGGTCTTCCCGTGCTCGGTGAGGACGCCCGGCGCCACCTCGTAGATCATGTTCACGAGCTGGAAGAGCGGGTCGTCGGGGAGGTGCTTCTTCGCGAACTCGTTCTGCGCCGCGTAGCGCGGGTCGGTCTTGCGGAGCACGGCGTGGCCGTAGCCCGGGATGACCTGGCCCGAGTTCAGGGTGTCCCAGAGGAACTGCTTCAGCTGCTCCTTCGAGGGCACCTTGTTGTTGAGCTTCTTCATCGTCTGCTGGATCCAGCCGAGCACTTCCTGGTTCGCGAGGCCGTGGAGCGGGCCCGCGAGGCCGTTGATGCCGGCCGAGTACGCGTAGTACGCGTCGGAGAGCGCGGACGCGACGAGGTGCGCCGTGTGCGCCGACACGTTCCCCGACTCGTGATCCGAGTGCAGGATGAAGTACATGCGGGCGACGTCGTCGTACGGCTTCACCTGCCCGATCATCTCGGCGAAGTTGCCGCCGAGGTCGAGGTTCGGGTTGGACGCGATGTGCGTGTCGCCCTTGTACTTCATCCGGTAGATGTAGGCCGCGATGATGGGGAGGCGCGCCATGAGCGTCATGGCGTCCTCGTACATCGGATCCCACATGTCGACCTTCTTGAGATTGCCCTCGCCGTAGCGCTTGGCGAAGACCGACTCGCGCTGCATCGACACGATCGCCGCGGAGAACATCGCCATCGGGTGCGAGTCGCGCGGCATCGCGCGGAGCACGTCGATCACGTACTGCGGCAGCGCCTCACGCTTCTTGAACTCGGCGAAGACCTCCTGCGCCTGCTCCTTCGTGGGGATCTCGCCGGTGAGCAGGAAGTAGAAGAAGGACTCGACCGTCGGCATCTCGGCGCCGGCGACCGTGTGTGCCTTCAGCGCGTCGAACGTCTCCGGGATCGTCTTGCCGCGGAACCGGATGCCTTCCTGCGGGTCGAGGTAGGAGATGTCGGTCACGAGGCTGCGGATGTCCCGCGCTCCGCCGATGCACTGGCCGATCGTGACCTTGTCGATCACGATGTCGGCGAGCTCCTTGTTGAGCTTCGTCGTACGCGGGCGGAATGCCTCGATCTTCTCCTTCAGCTTCTTCTTCAGCATCTCAGCCATGTGACACTCCTCAGCCTGCGGAAAAGGTTGAGTTGCGTTGCATTTTGTTACGGTGAGCGCGGTGAACCGAGGGGACGCATCCTACCCGCGTGCTTTTTCGCGGGCAAACAGGATCGGGGCCGTAAGTTATGGAGCCCGAAGGTCTATTTACCGGTCCTCCCGCTTTTGGGCCCGCCACAATCGGCTGGACGAAAGCCGCGCAGGGACCGGCCGAATGGGCGGGTTTCGGGAGAGAGAGCGTGCGGCTTACGGGTGCCCCCGGCCGACTCGCGCTCGCGCTTGCGCTCCTGGTGCGACTCATGGCCGCACGGCGAGGGCGCAGCGCGAGCACCCGTGCAGGCCGTCGCGGCGAGCGGCATCGCGACGGCGGGAGGCCGACCGCGATCGGCTCGGGATCAGTTGCGGCCGGCGGTCAGCGCCTCGGTCACCTGGGAGGCGACCGAGGAGGCGAGCTGGCGGCCGGGCGCCGTGGCAGCGACCGGCGCGGCAGGCTCCTTCGCGGGAGCGGACGGAGCCGGGGGGGCGGCCGGAGCTGCGGACTCCACCGTTTCTGCAGACCCCTTGCCCCGTGGCTTCGCGGCGCCGGCCACCGAGCGGCACGGGCGGCACCACGGCTGGTTGCGGATCGCGCCGTCCGCCATCTTGCGGAGCCCGAACTGCGAGAGCGGCCGCATCTTGTGGCACTTCAGGCACATGAGGGTGATGAACACCTCGGTGCCCTCGGAGTCGTAGATGGAGGAGCGCCGGCGCTTCGGCTTCGAGGCGGGGGCCTCGCGACGCCCCGCGGGCTCGCGCTTCTCGACGACGCCCTTCACGATCGCAGGTGCAACCATCAGCTTCACGGCCATTGCGCGACGCCTCCGGACGGACTGGTCGGTGCCGCCCCGGAGAGCGGCACGCCGAACCTAGCGGCGCCGTCTGACAGTCAGATCCGGTTCTGCAGGGACGAGAACACCTGCAGCACGCCCGCGAGCGCCACGATCGCGGCGGCCGAGACCGCCGGCTTGGACGAGGCGCGGAGCCACGCGAGCAGCCCGGGGATCGCGAGGGCGAGCCCGAGCACGAGGCCGAGCGGGATCCCGGAGACGTGGAGGCGGAGCATCCCGAGCGCCATCGTCACCTCGAGCCCGCTCGCGACGAGCGTGATCGCCGGCAGCGTTCGCCCGACCGAGGAGAAGAAGAGGACCGCCGAGGCGATCAGGGCGGAGACGGCGAGCGCGACGTGCAGGGTCATGTCGAGGCTTCGTACGACGGCGCCCGCACCGGCCGCAAGTTCCGGCGACTCGCGAAGCGTCGTTCAGCTCGCCCGGGCCACGATCTGCCGGAGCACGTACGGCATGATGCCGCCGTGCCGGTAGTACTCGGCCTCGATCGGCGTGTCGATCCGCACGGTGAGCGGGACCTCCTCGGTGCGCCCGTCGCGCCGGCGCACGAGGAGCCGGGCCGGCTGGCGGGGGACGAGCTTCCCCGCGACGCCGAGCAGATCGAACGTCTCCGTCCCGTCCACTCCGAGCGTCTGGGTGGAGACGCCCTCCGGGAGCTGGCAAGGCAGGATCCCCATCCCGATCAGGTTCGAGCGGTGGATCCGCTCGAACGAGCGCGCCACGACGAAGCGGACGCCGAGCAGCATCGGCCCCTTCGCCGCCCAGTCGCGAGAGGACCCGGTCCCGTACTCCTGACCGGCCAGGACGCAGAGCGGGATGCCGTCGCGGGCGTACTCCGCGGCCGCGTCGGGGATCGGGAGCCGGCGCTCCGTCGGCTGGTGGACGGTGACGCCGCCCTCGACCCCCGGGACCATGAGGTTCTTGATCCGGACGTTCGCGAACGTGCCGCGGAGCATGACGTGGTGGTTTCCCCGCCGCGCGCCGTAGGAGTTGAAGTCCGCGACGCCCACCCCGAGCGCCTGGAGGTACTGGCCCGCCGGCGAGCTCGGCTTGATCGCGCCGGCCGGGCTGATGTGGTCGGTCGTGACCGAGTCGCCGAAGATCGCGAGCGCCCGCGCGCCCGTCACGTCGCCGGGCGTGCCCGGCGACGGGGCGAAGGGGGTGAAGTAGGGGGGCTCCTGGATGTAGGTGGAGCCCGGGTTCCACTCGTAGAGCTTGCCCCCGCGGACCGGGAGCGCGTTCCAGCGCGGGTTCTCGGCGAAGCGGGCGTAGTTCGCGCGGTACGCGGCGGGGTCCGTGGCGGCTGCGCGGAGCGCCTCGACCTCCGCGACGGTGGGCCACACGTCGCGCAGGAACACCGGGCGCCCGTCGGCGCCGAGCCCGAGCGGCTCCCGCTCGAGATCCACGTCCACGCGTCCCGCGATCGCGAAGGCGACGACGAGCGGGGGGCTCATGAGGAAGTTCGCCTTCACGCTCTGGTGGACGCGCGCCTCGAAGTTCCGGTTGCCCGAGAGCACCGACGCGGCGACGACGTCGTGGTCCTGGAGGACCTTCTCCAGCCGCTCGTCGAGGGGCCCGGAGTTGCCGATGCAGGTCGTGCAGCCGTACCCGACGGTCTGGAAGCCCAGGGCGTCGAGGTCCTCCTGGAGCCCGGTCCGCTCGAGGTACGTGGTCACGACGCGGGAGCCGGGCGCGAGCGAGGTCTTCACGGTCGGGCGCACCCGCAGCCCGCGCGCGACCGCCTTCCGCGCGAGGAGCCCGGCCGCGAGCATCACCGACGGGTTCGAGGTGTTCGTGCAGGACGTGATCGCCGCGATCACGACGTCGCCGTGCCCGACCTCGATCTCGGCGTCGGAGGCCGCGAGCCGGGGCCCGTGCCGCACGTTCGGCGTCGGGCGGTTGTTCACCATCTCGTACTCGGTGAGGCTCGAGGTGTTCTTGCGGCGCCCGTCGGTGAGCGAGTCGGAGTCCTGGAGGCCGCCACCCGCGGCGGGCTGCTCGCCGTTCGCGGCGTAGCGCCACCGCATGCCGGCCTCTCCGGCTCCCTTGCCGTAGCCGGTCGCGTCCGTGCGCGAGAGGAGGTCCCGGAACGTGCGCCCGAGCGCGGCGAGCTCGATCCGGTCCTGGGGGCGCTTCGGCCCGGCCACGGCCGGCCGCACCGACCCGAGGTCGAGCTCGACGACCTCGCTGTAGTCCACCTCGCCCGGCCGCGGGATCCGGAGGAGCCCCTGGGCGCGGTAGTACGCCGAGAACGCGGCGACGAGCTCGGGCGGACGGCCCGTCGTCTCGAGGTACCGGACGGACTGCTCGTCGGGCGGGAAGAAGCCGACCGTGGCGCCGTACTCGGGCGCCATGTTGGAGATCGTGGCGCGCTCGGGGACCGGGAGGGTCGCGGCGCCGTCGCCGAAGTACTCGACGAACTTCCCGACCACCTTCTGCTTGCGGAGCAGCTCCGTCACGCGCAGCACGAGGTCCGTCGCGGTGACCCCCTCGCGCAGCGCGCCGGAGAGGTTCACCCCGACGACGTCGGGCGTGAGGAAGTACGTCGGCTGCCCGAGCATCGCCGCCTCGGCCTCGATCCCGCCGACGCCCCAGGCGACGAGGCCGAGCCCGTTCACCATCGGGGTGTGGGAGTCGGTGCCGACGAGCGAGTCGGGGTACCAGACCCCCTCCTTCTCGAGCACGCCGTGCGACAGGAACTCGAGGTTGACCTGGTGGCAGATCCCCATGCCCGGCGGGACGATCCGCAGCCGGTCGAACGCCTGGGTGCCCCACTTCAGGAACTCGTACCGCGCGACGTTGCGGTCGAGCTCGAGCCCGAGGTTGACGCGGAGCGCGTCCGCCGAGGCGAACGCGTCCACCTGGACGGAGTGGTCCACGACGAGATCGACGGGCACGAGCGGCTGGACGGCGAGCGGGTCCTTCCCGAGCCGGGCGACCGCGGCGCGCATCGCCGCGAGGTCCACGAGCAGCGGCACGCCGGTGAAGTCCTGCAGGAGCACGCGCGCGACGACGAACGGGATCTCCCGCGTGCGCTCTCCGCGCGGCTGCCAGCGCGCGAGCGCGCGGACGTCGTCCTCGGTGACGCGGTGCCCGTCCACGTTCCGCGCGAGCGACTCGAGGACGATCCTCAGGGAGACGGGCAGGCGCGAGATCGGGCCGAAGCCCAGCTCCTCGAGCGCCGGCAACGACACGAGCCGGCCGGTGCGGCCGGGTGAGATCTCGAAGGTCCTCGTCGCGCCCAGCGGATCCGCCATCGCCATGATCCTCCCGTATCGAAGCTACTTACGGGCGCGCCCCACGGTGGCAAGCGGCGAGACGGGGGCCTGGCGCTAACGTCGAAGGACCAGGAGCGCGCATGCCGGTCCCATCGCAGCTGTACCGCCCCCCTCTCGGGCTCCTCACCGACTTCTACGAGCTGACGATGGCCTACGCGGCCTGGAAGGAAGGGATCGCCGCGCGCGAGGCCTCGTTCGCCCTCCTGTTCCGCAGGAACCCCTTCGACGGCGGGTTCACGATCGCGGCGGGGCTCGAGCACGCCGTGGACCTCGTCGCCGGCTGGCGCTACGGCGAGGAGGACCTCTCGTTCCTCGCGGCGCAGCGCGGCGGCGACGGCGCGCCGCTCTTCGACCCCGGGTTCCTCGAGGCGCTGCGGACGCTGGAGCTCGACGTGGACGTCGACGCGGTCCCGGAGGGCACCGTCGTGTTCCCGCAGGAGCCGCTCGTGCGGGTCTCCGGCCCGGTCGTCCCGTGCATGCTGCTCGAGTCGGCGCTGCTCGCGATCGTGAACTTCCAGTCGCTCGTCGCCACGAAGGCGGCCCGCGTCTGCCTCGCCGCCGGCGGCGACCCCGTCATCGAGTTCGGGATGCGGCGCGCGCAGGGGATCGACGGAGGGCTCTCCGCCGCCCGCGCCGCGTACGTCGGCGGCTGCGACGCGACCTCGAACACGCTCGCCGGCCGGCTCCTCGGGATCCCGGTGAAGGGGACGCACGCGCACAGCTGGGTCATGCTCCACGGGTCCGAGCTCGAGGCGTTCCTCGCGTACGCGCGGGCGCTGCCGGCGAACTGCGTGTTCCTCGTGGACACCTACTCGACGCTGGAGGGGGTCGCGAACGCGATCGAGGCGGCGCGCTGGCTCCGCTCCGAGGGGCGGACGCTCGCCGGGATCCGGCTCGACTCCGGCGACCTCGCCTGGCTCTCGCAGCAGGCGCGGCGGATGCTCGACGAGGCGGGCTTCCCCGGCGCCGCGATCCTCGCCTCGAACGAGCTCGACGAGCACGTGATCCGGAGCCTGAAGGACCAGCACGCCACCATCGCGGTCTGGGGCGTCGGGACCCGGCTCGTGACCGGCCACCCGGACGGCGCGCTCGGCGGCGTCTACAAGCTCGGCGCGGTCCGCTCCGGGCGCGACGCGCCGTGGGAGCCGCGGCTGAAGCTCTCGGACCAGATCGAGAAGATCACGGTCCCGGGCGTCCTCCAGGTCCGCCGCTTCTCCCGCGCGGGGGAGTGCTTCGCCGACGCGATCTGGGAGGAGGGGCTCGGGATCCCCTCGCCGTGCCTCATCGTCGACCCCGCCGACCCGACGCGGCGGCGGGAGCTGCCCGACGGCGCGGCCGGCGAGGACCTGCTCGTCCCGATCTTCCGCCGCGGCCGGCGCGTCTACGAGCCGCCCCCGCTCGCGGCGGTGCGGGCGCGGACGGAGGACCAGCTCGCCAGGTTCCACCCCGGCGTGAAGCGGTTCCTGAACCCGCACCGGTTCCCGGTCGGCCTCGAGCGGCGGCTGCACGAGCTCCGCACCCGGCTCGTCCTCGAGGCCCGGCGGGCGCCCGGGTAGGCTAGGGTGGCCCCATGGCCGCCGCGATCCGCCCTGCCGTCTCCGCCTCCGACTGGGAAGTCGCCCGCGCGCTCTTCCGGGAGTACGAGCGCGAGGTCCAGGCCCCGGGGTGCTTCGAGGGGTTCGAGCGGGAGCTCGCGGAGCTCGACCGCCGCTACTCGGTCCCGAACGGCCGGCTCCTGCTCCTCCACGACGGCGGCGAGCCCGTCGGGTGCGGCGCGTTCCGCAGCCTCGCGCCGGGCGTCGCGGAGGGGCGCCGGCTCCACGTGCGCCCCGCGGCGCGCGGGAAGGGGCTCGGCGGCGCGCTCGTGCTGGCGCTCCTCGACGAGGCGCGCGCGGCGGGCGTCCACACGTTCAGGATCGAGACCCTCCCCGAGAAGATGTCCCGCGCGGTCGCGATGTACCGCGCGCTCGGGTTCCGGGAGGTGCCGCCGTACGTGGACCGCCCGGTCGCCGGCGCGGTCTACCTCGAGCTCGCGCTCCCGCCCGCCTGAGGGCCGAGCTCGAGGACCATCCGGATCGCGTCCCAGCGCTCGCCGCTGCGCCGCGGGTACCCGGCGCGGACGACCCCGCGCTCCTCGAACCCGTGCTTGCGGTAGAGCGCGACCGCCGCCGCGTTGTGAGGAAACACGTGGAGCACGACCCGCCGCGCGCCCTCTTCGCGCGCCCACGCGACGCAGGCGGCGACGAGCGCGTCGCCGACGCCCTGGCGGCGCCGATCGACCCGGACGAGCATCCCCAGCTCCGGCGCGGACGTCCCGACCATGGCCGCGAGCCCGACCGGCGCGCCGCCCTCGTCCACCGCGACGAGGATCGTCCCCTCGCCGGTCGCGACGAGGTCGGCCCATCGCGCGCGCACCTCCGCGCGGTCGAAGGGCGCCTCCGTCGCGAGCCAGCGTCCCTCGGCGGCGACGGCCGCGAACAGGTCGAGCGCGGCCTCGACGTCGGCGTCGAGGAGGGATCGGACCAGCACGCGAGGACGGTAGCACGGCCCCGCGCGAGCCTCGCGCGGGGCCGGATTTCGGGTAGGGTAGGCGGGACATGAGCACCCCGAACCCGTGGACCGTCGTCCCCGCGTCCGACTACGAGAAGCACATGGGGCCGGAGGGCGTGGACCAGCTCGCCCCCCTCTCCGCCGTGTTCCAGGAGGTCTACGCCGCGGCGCAGCCCGACCGCGTGCTCCTGCTCGGGTGCGCGACCGGCAACGGCCTCGAGCACGTGAACCCCGCCGTCACGCAGCGCGTGACGGGCGTCGACGTGAACCTCCAGTACCTCGGCATCGCGCGCCAGCGGTTCATGCACCTCGGCGCCAAGCTCGAGCTGTTCTGCGCCGAGGCGGAGAAGTTCCGCGTGCCCCCGGGGAGCTACGACCTCGTCCACGCGGCGCTCATCTTCGAGTACCTCCACCCGGAGGTGCTGGTCCGGAAGATCGCCGAGTGGATCGCGCCGGGCGGGACCTGCTCCGTCGTGCTGCAGCTCCCCGGCGGCGGCGGGGCGCCGGCCGCTCCGACGAAGACGATGCAGATCATCGAGAAGGCGATGAAGCTCGTCCCGCCGGACGAGCTGACGCGCCTGTTCGAGCACTACGGGCTGCAGCGGCGGCGCACGAGCACCGTCCCGCTGAAGCACGGCAAGAGCTTCTGGGTCGGCGTGTTCGGCCGCTCGACCTGACGCGCGAGCTCAGAGGCGCCCGAGCAGCCGCAGGAGCCCGTCCAGGAAGGTGATCGGGTGGGGCGGGCAGCCGGGGACGTGCAGGTCCACCGGCACGTCCCCGAGCGCCGCCTGCGCGCCGCCGGCGACGACGGGGTTCCCGCGGAAGACGCCGCCCGAGATCGCGCACGCGCCGACCGAGATGACGAGCTTCGGCGCGGGCACGGCCTCCCAGGTCTTGAGCAGGGCGAGCCGCATGTTGTCGGACACGGGGCCGGTCACGACGATCCCGTCGGCGTGCCGCGGGGAGGCGACGAACTGGATCCCGAACCGGCCCGCGTCGAACTGGATGTTCCCGCTCGCGTTCAGCTCCGCCTCGCAGCCGCTGCAGCCCGCCGCCGACACCTGCCTGAGCTTCAGCGACCGGCCGAAGACCCGCCGCAGCTCGGCGTCGAGCGCCTTCGCGAGGAGCGGCTCGTCGCGGGACACGAGCAGGTCCTCGCGCGCGCGGGCGGCGAGCCGGTGGTCGTTCGTGAACCGGACCGCGCCCGGCGGGCAGGCGGTCGCGCAGTCGCCGCAGAACAGGCAGCGGCCGAGGTCGATGGCCATCGAGGGCCGGCCCGCGTCGACGATCGCCTCGGTGGGGCAGGCCTCCGCGCAGTCGGCGCAGCCGTCCCCGCAGCGCGCCGGGTCCACGACGGGGCGGCCGCGGAACCTCGCCGGGAAGCGGGGCGGGCCGTCGGGGAACTCGACGGTCTGCCGCCCGTAGCGGAGCCGGAAGCCGAGGATGTCGATCATGGCGACCCCCGGAGCGTCGCTGAGGCGTTCATAGGTCGTGGCCTGCGTACGAGAGGTTGAAGCTCTTGTTGCAGAGCGGGAAGTCCGAGATCTGCTCGTCGCGGAGCGCCATCGCGAGCCCGAACCAGTTGTGGAACGAGGGGTCCTTCACCTTGTAGTGGTCGAACCGGCCGCGCCCGTCGGTGGAGGCCACGTGCGCGATCTCGCCGCGCCAGCCCTCGACGAGCGACACGACGAGGCGCCCCGGCGCGAGCGGCCCGGACGGCCCTCGCGGCGCGCCCTCCGGGAGGTTCTCGAGCTGGCTCGCGACGAACTCGGCGCTGCGCTCGGCCTCGAGGAGCCGGACGAGCGCGCGCGCGTGCACGTCGCCGGTGTCCGCGGTCGTCACCGGCACGTGGACGAACCGGTAGATGCCGGAGGGGTGGTCGCGCCGGACGTCCCGCTCGACGCCGCTCGCGCGCGCCGCGAACCCGACGAGCCCGAGCTCGAGCGCGGTCTCGCGTGACACGACCCCGGTCCCCTCGAACCGCGCGCGCGCGGAGGGGGACTCGAACATCAGCTCGGCCGCCGCCTTGGTCCGCCGCCACGACGCGCGCACGCGCCTCGCGAGCGCCCGCGCCTCCTCGGCCGTGACGTCGTGCTTCACCCCGCCCGGCACGAGGAGGCTCCTGCCGAACCGGTTCCCGCAGAGCTCGGCCGAGACGTTCAGGAAGTCGGCCCGCAGCGCGCCGCAGTAGGACGCGGTCGGGAGGAAGCCGACGTCGTTCGCGATCGCGCCGAGGTCGCCGACGTGGTTCGCCATGCGCTCGAGCTCGAGCGCGACGCCCCGGAGCGCCATCGCCCGGGCGGCCGGCGCGGTGCCGGCGAGGGACTCGACCGCCTTCACGTACGCGAGGGCGTGCCCGACGGCGGTGTCTCCCGCGATCGACTCGACGAGCGCGAGCGAGCGGCGGTCCGGGCCGCCGCGGAGCGCGGCCTCCACGCCGCGGTGCTGGTACCCGAGCACGATCTCGAGGTGGAACACGCGCTCGCCGTGGCACTGGAAGCGGAAGTGCCCGGGCTCGATGATCCCCGCGTGCACGGGTCCCACCGCGACCTCGTGGACCTCCTCGCCCTCGACGGTGAAGAACGGGTACTCGCCCGGCAGCGTGGCGCGCGGATCCTTCCGCCCGAACGCGTCCGGCGCCGTCCGGTGCGGCGGCTCGAAGCGCAGCGGCTTCAGCCAGGGGTGGCCCTCCGGCCGGACCCCGAGCTGCTCCGCGATCTCCCGCTCGAAGCCCTGCGCCGCGGGCAGCTCGGCCGAGAGGGACGGGTACGTGCCGCCGACGTCCGCGGAGAGGAGCCCGAGCTTCCCGTCCGGATCGTCGGCGAGCACCGCGGTGAGCCGGACCCGATCGCCGGCGGCGCGTCCGAACAGGGCGGCGAGCCGCCCGCCCGCGCGGACGACCTCGAGCACCACCGCCCGGAACCGCTCGATCGAGAGCACCGGAACTTCCCGGACGTCCACCGCGACGCCGTTCCACGTCTCCAGGATCTCCGCGCCCGGCGGGCGCGAGGGGATGGGCGCGCTCATGGTCACTCCCACCTCCCGCCGACCAGCGCCGCGGCCGCGCCGAACAGATCCTTCAGCCCCTGCGGGAGGTACAGCCCGAGGAGCAGCACGAGCGCCATGAGCACGAGCGGCGGCGCCGCCATGAGCCAGGTCTCGCGCGAGCCGCGCGCCCGCGCCGCGTCGCCCGGGTCGCCCTGCACGACCGCGAGGACGGTCGTGCCCATCCCGACGAAGATGACGGCGAGGAACACGAGGAGGAGCGCGCCGACGCCGAAGCGGCCCGCCCCGAACGCGCCGTTCAGGATGGCGAACTCGCTGAAGAAGGGGCTGAACGGCGGCGAGCCGGTGACCGCGAGGAACCCCGCGAGGAACAGCGGCCCGGAGACCGGGAGGATCCGGGCGGCGCCCTGCACGCCGTCGGTCGTCTTCGCGCCGAACGCCCGGTGGATGTTCCCGGCCGAGAGGAAGACGACGCCCTTCGTCAGGCCGTTGTTGAGGCAGTGGAAGAACGCGCCCGCCGCCGCGCCGCCGCCGAGCCCGATCCCGAGCGCGAGGATCCCCATGTGCTCGACGCTCGAGTACGCCAGCATCCGCTTGAAGTCCTTCTGGCCCACGACGAAGACGGCGGCGAGCGCGATCGAGAGGAGCCCGAGCCCCACGAGCGCGTCGCGCGCGAACGCCTCCTCGCCCGCGGCCCGCGTCACCTGGAACACCCGCACGATCGCCAGGAACGCGAAGTTCGTGAGCCCGCCCGCGAGCAGCGCGCCGAGCAGCCCCGGCGCCTCGCCGTAGGCGTCCGGCTTCCACGAGTGGAGCGGCGCGAGCCCCATCTTCGTGCCGTAGCCGACGAGGAGGAAGACGAACGCGGCGCGCACCCAGTGGCGCGAGAGGATGGGCCCGGCCGCGATGAGCTCGTCCACGAACAGCGACCGCGGGCCGCCCGGGCCGGCGCCGGAGAGCGCGAGGAAGAACGTCCCGAGGAGCGCGAGGGCGATGCCGAGCGAGCCGATGAGCAGGTACTTCCAGGTCGCCTCGAGCGAGCGGGCGTTGTGGTTGAAGTAGATGAGCGGGGCGGTGACGAGGGTGCTCGCCTCCATCGCGACCCAGGTGAGCCCGAGGTGCTGCGAGAGCGCGACGGTCGTCATCGTCCCGAGCAGCCCGAGGAGCCCGCCGACGAACACGCGGTTGTCCCGGTCCGTGCGCATCGCGAGGTAGCCCTGCGCGTACACGGCCGAGGCGAAGAAGAGGATGGTCGTCGTGAGGAGGGTGACCTTCGCGAGCGGGTCGAACGCGAGCCAGGCGCCGGGCCCGGCGTGCGGCGGCGAGACGAACAGCGCCGCCACGCCGCCCGCGTGGAGCACGGCGCCCGCGAGCAGGAAGGCTGGCCGCCGCCGGTTCGACGGCGCCGCGAGGGCGAGCGCGGCGATCGCGAGCGGGGCGAGGATGATGAGGAGCATCAATCCCTCAGCGCCGAGAGCTTCTCGGTGTCCAGCGAGGAGAACTCGCGGTTGATGTGGAACATCACGATCCCCATCACGAAGACCGCGGCGAACAGGTCGAGCAGGACGCCCGCCTCCACCATGATCGGCATGAAGTCGGAGAGGAGGAGGCCGAACACGAACACCCCGTTCTCGAGCACCAGGAACCCGAGGACCTGGTTGACCGCCTTCTTGCGCGAGACGACGAGGAGGAGCCCCGCCCAGACGGTGGAGAGCGCGGTCGGCACGAGGTACGGGTGCGCCGCGCCGTTCGGGAGCGGGAGGCCGCCCGCGAACGCGAAGGCGAGCGCCACGCCGATGCCGCCGAGGACCATCGACGGCACGAAGCCGACGATGGGCTCCATCTCGCGCCGGATCGACGCCTCCCGGATGGCGCGGAACATCAGCCAGGGGATGAGGAAGCCCTTGATCGCGAGCGCGCCGACGGCGAGGACGAGGACGTGCCCGATCGAGTGGCGCTCCTCGACCAGCAGCAGCGGGAGGGACCCGAGCAGCGCGCCCTGGATCGCGACCGTCCGGATGGCGGCGCCGAGGCGGCTCGACGCGAGCAGGAACAGGTCGATGACGACGACGAGGATGAAGACGAGGTCGGCGAGCCAGTGCATGGGGATCACCGGAGGAGCAGGACGAGCGCGAAGGCCGAGAGGACCGACGCGCCGACGAGGAGCTGCGGGACGCGGACCATCCGGAGCCGCGCCATGATGGACTCGACGGCTCCGACGCCGACGGCGAAGACGAGCACGCCGGCGAAGAAGAGCGCCTCCGACGCGAGCGCCCCGTCCGCGTGGCCGAGGACGAGCCGCGAGAAGATCGCCCCGAAGAGGAACAGCTTCAGCGAGGCGCCGTAGAGGATGAAGGCGAGGTCCGGGCCGCCGTGGTCGAGCACCATCACCTCGTGGATCATGGTGAGCTCGAGGTGCGTGTTCGGGTCGTCCACCGGGATGCGGGAGTTCTCCGCGAGCGCCACCACGAACAGGCCGATCGCGGCGAGGACCAGCGCGGGGGCGGCGTGACCCCACGCGTCCGGGAGCGCCGGCCCGAGCATGCCGGAGAGGGAGAGCGTCCCCGTCGCGCGCGCGAGCACGAGCAGGCACAGGAAGAGGGCCGGCTCGGCGAGGCTCGCGAAGGTCACCTCGCGCGCCGCGCCCATCCCCTCGAAGGGAGACCCGGTGTCGAGCGCGGCGAGGGCGGTGGCGAAGCGCGCGAGCCCGAGGAGGTAGGCGAACAGCACGAAGTCGCCGCCGAAGGAGACGAGCGCCGGCGCCCCGCCCATCGCGAGGAGCAGCCCCGCCGACGCGATCGCGGCGAGTCCCACCACCGGGCCGGCGCGGAACACCCACGAGGTGGTCCGGCTGTAGACCGCCCCCTTGCGCAGGAGCTTCGCGAGATCGAAGTAGAGCTGCAGGAGCGGCGGGCCGCGCCGGCCCGCGACGATCGCCTTCGTGCGGTTGATGACCCCGAGGACGAGCGGCGGCAGCGCGAGCAGGGCGGCGACGTGCAGCAGGGTGCGGAGCATCATCGGCATCACCACACGAACCCCCAGGTGAGCGCGGCGACGAGCGTCGCGAGGACGAGCAGCATCTGGAGCTGGACGTGACGGAGGTTGAGCAGGCGCGCGCGGCCGGAGATCCAGCCGTACGCGCGCGCCGCGGGCACGAGCGCCTGGTCGAGCACGGGGTCCGGCACGTGGGTCCGGTACGAGGCGGCGGCCGGGAAGAGGCCGCGCGGGCGCGCTCCCTCCGCGTGGACCGGCACCGCCCAGGAGAAGCGCCGGAGGAGGAGCTCGGCGAAGGACGACCCCGTGTACTGCATGCGGGCGGTGGGCGCCGCGAACCCGCACGACCACGTCTCGACCGGCGCGGCGGGAGGGTGCGCGGCGAGGCGCCTCCGGCGCACGCCCCAGAGGACGGCGACGCCGGCGAGCAGCGCGAGCGCGACGAGGCTCACCCGCCCGGCGCTCGCGGCGGCGGCCGCCGCGGGCGCGGCGAGGCGGTCCGGCGGGAGGCGCGACCACGCCGACGCGGCGCGCGCGAGCGCCGGCAGCAGGGCGCCGGGCGCGAGGCCGATCGCCACGCACGTCGCCGCGAGCACCGCCATCGGCGCGAGCATCGCGAGCGGGGCCTCGTGCGCGCGGGCGGCCTCCGGCGTGCGGGGGTTCCCGAGGAACGCGACGCCGACGACCTTCGCGAAGCACGCCGCGGCGAGCCCGCCGACGAGCGCGAGCACGGGCGCCCCGGCCGCGGCGAACGCGAGGAGATCGCCCTGCGGCTTGGCGAGCGCGCCGAGGAACCCGAGGTAGACGAGCCACTCGGACACGAACCCGTTGAGCGGCGGGAGCCCGGCGATCGCCGCCGCGCCGAGCGCGAAGAGCACGGTCGTCGCGCGCATCCCGCGGGCGAGCCCCCCGAGGCGATCGAGCTCCCGGGTGCCGGTGGCGTGCTGGATCGCGCCGGCGCCGAGGAACAGCAGCGACTTGAAGACCGCGTGGTTCACGACGTGGAGGGCCGCCCCGGCGAACCCGAGCACGACGAGGGCGGGCTCTCCGCGGGTCCGCCCGAGGAGCGCGAGCCCCGCCCCGAGCGCGATGATCCCGACGTTCTCGACGGTGTGGTACGCGAGCAGCCGCTTCAGGTCGTGCTGCGCGAGCGCGAGCGCGACGCCGAGCACGGCGGAGGCGCCCCCGATCACGAGGAGCGTCACGCCCCACCACGCCGGCGGCGCGTCGAAGAGGCCGCTGACGCGCAGGAGCCCGTAGATCCCGGTCTTCACGACGACGCCCGACATCAGCGCCGAGACGTGGCTCGGGGCGGCCGCGTGCGCGGGGGGCAGCCAGAAGTGGAGGGGCAGCAGGCCGGCCTTCATCCCGAACCCGAGGAGGGCGAGCGCGAACACGCGCGCGCCGAGGACCCCGCCGGCGGGGAGCCCCTGCATCGCGGCGAAGTCGTACGACCCGGCCGCCTGCCGGAGCAGCGCGAACACGGCGAACAGCGCGAGCGTGCCGACGTGCGTGGCGGCGAGGTAGAGGAACGCGGCGCGCTGCACCTCGGTCCGCTCGTGGTCGGTCAGGACGAGGAAGAAGTTCGCGAGCGCCATCACCTCCCAGCCGACGAGGAAGACGAGCGCGTTCGACGCGGAGACGAGCAGCGCCATCCCGGACACGGCGAGGCCGTAGAAGATCTGCAGGCGCACCGACGCGGTCCCGACCTCCGCCTGCGGGTGGTAGCGCAGGCCGTAGACGGCGCCCGCTCCGGAGAGGAGCGAGATCGCGAAGAGGAAGACCGCCGAGACCTCGTCCACCCGGATCGCGAGCTCCGCCGACGCCACCGGCCCGCCGGCGAGCACCGCGAGGGCGGCGACGATCCCGAGCGCCGCGCCGGCGCAGAGGAGCGCGCAGGCGGCCGCCTGGGCCCGGGCCGGCCGCCGCGCCAGCCCGGCGGCGGCGAGCCCGCTCGCGGCGGGGAGGGCGATGGCGCCGAGGACGAGGACGAGCATCAGGGCGAGCGCCGGAGGAGGAGGAGGGCCGACAGGAAGACGATGGTGAGGAGCGTGTAGAGGAGCTGGAGGTTGAGGCGCGCCTGCTGGAAGCGGCGCAGGCTGCCGAACCACTCCGCGACGCGGCGGAACGCGGGCTCGAAGACCCGCGCGCGCGCGGGGTCGTCCGCCGTGGTCGAGAAGGTCGCCGAGCGGGGGAAGGGCCCGGCGGGCGCCTCCGCGAGCAGGGTCGGCGCGAGCGCGCGCGGCGAGACCGAGCGCGTCGCCAGCTGGGCGAAGGACGCCGCGGTGTACTGGACGCGCGCGCTCTCCTGCGAGAAGCCGCAGCCCCAGGTGGACGAGGCCCGCACCGATCGGCGAGACAGGAGCCGGCGGGACGTCGCGACCAGGGCGGCCGCCGAGAGGACGAGCGCGAGCAGCCCGAGGCGCATCGGCCCGGCCAGGGACGCCGCGGCCGGCGCGAGCGCGGCGAGGAGCTCGCCCTCGGGCATGCCGGCGACGAGCGCGGCCGCGGGCGCGACGAGCCTCACCGCCTCGGCCGGGAAGAGCGCGATGGCGAGGTTGCCCGCGGCGAGCAGCGCCAGCGGGACGAGGAGGAGCGGGCCGCCCTCGTGCGCCTCGGCCGCGGCGGCGCTGCGGGGGGTCCCGAGCAGCGCGATGCCGAGGACGCGGGTGAACGCGACGGCCGCGAGCGCGCCCACGAACGCGAGCGCCGCGAGGGCGAGCCAGGCGAGCAGCGCGAGCGACGGGGACGCGCCCTCGCCGCCGCGGAGCAGGCCGAGGTAGACGAGCCACTCCGACGCGAACCCGTTCAGCGGCGGGAGGCCGGCGAGCGCGACCGCCGCCAGGACGAGGAGCCCTCCGGTGACGGGCAGGCGCCGGAGCAGCCCGCCCATCCGCTCGAGGTCGCGCGTGCCCGCGCCGTGCACGAGCGCGCCCGCCCCGAGGAACGCGAGCCCCTTCATGAGCGCGTGGTTCCAGACGTGGAGCAGCGCGCCCGCGACGCCGAGCGCCGCCACCGCCGGCGCGTGGAGCGCCGCGCCCGCCATCCCGAGGCCCAGGGCGAGGGTGATGATCCCGACGTTCTCGATCGTGGAGTAGGCGAGGACGCGCTTCAGGTCGCGCTGCGAGAGGGCGAGCAGGAGCGCGGCGATCGCGCCGAGGAGCCCCACGCCGGCGAGGAAGAGGCCGAACTCGACCGGCGGGGACGGCAGGAACGTGAGCGTCCGGAGGATCCCGTAGAGGCCCATCTTCACGAGCGCGCCCGACATCACGGCCGAGACGTGGCTCGGCGCCGCCGGGTGCGCCTCGGGCAGCCACACGTGCAGCGGGACGAGGCCGGCCTTGGTCCCGAAGCCGACCACCGCGAGCGCGAACAGCAGGGTGGCGGGGAGCCCCGCCCCGCGGAGGGCCGCGAACGCGTCGAGGCGGAGCGAGCCGGCCACGCTCCCGAGCACGAGGAAGAGCGCGAAGACCGCGGCGGCCGCGAGGTGCGACGCGACGAGGTAGGTGCGGGCGGCGTCGCGGACCGCCCCGTCCTCGTGCTCGAGCGCGACGAGCAGGAACGAGGCGAGCGTCATCACCTCCCACGCGACGAGGAAGAGCACGGCGTGCCGCGCGGCGACGACGAGGCCCATCGACGCGAGCAGGAGGTTGAAGAACAGCAGGAACGCGCCGAGCGGGCGGCGGCCCAGGTGCGGCCGCAGGTAGCCCGCGCCGAAGACGGCCGCGGCGACGCCGAGCGCGAAGACCGGCACGGCGAAGACCGCCGAGAGCGGGTCGAGCCCGAGCGCCAGCGCGCCGTTCGGCACGGGCCAGGGGAGCTCGAGCACGGACGGGGGCGCGCGGAGCGCCGCGAGCGACGCGGCGAGCCCGAGCGCCGAGCCGACCGCCGCCGTCGCGCTCCCCACGGCGAGCGCGACCCGCGGCCGGGCCGACGCGGCGAGCGCGGCCAGCCCGCCCGCGACGAGCACCAGCAGCGCGGCGACGAAGAGCGTCACGGCTCCGTTCCCCCGGCGCGGGCGGCGCGGCGCTCGGCGACCGCCGCCTCGAGGCGCTCGATCTCGGGCACGAGCGCCTCCGCGCCGGCGCGCGCCTCGAGCCGCGCGACGACCATCGGGTCGTGCAGCGCCGCCGCGATGATCGCGAGCAGGTGGAGGTGGGTCCGGATGGACGGGCTCACGACGGTGACGAGCGTGTGCACGGGCTTGCCGTCGAGCGCCTCGAAGTCCGCCGGCGGCTCGAGGTAGCAGATGGCGACCTCGGGCTTCTCGATGCGCAGGACGATCGGGTTCCGCGGGTGGGGGATCGCGATGCCGTTCCCGAACCCGGTCGAGCCGAGGGCCTCGCGCGCGAGCAGGACCCGGTGCAGGAGGTCGCGCTCGGCGGGGCCGTGGAGCGGGAGCCGCTCGACGACCTCGCGCAGGATGGCCGCCTTGTCCGCGCCGGCGATGCCACGGTGCACGCCGCCCGCGCGGATCGCGTCGGCGAGGCTCGGGAGCTGCGGGTGCTCGAGGTCGGAGAGGAGGTCCGGCGAGACGTCCATGTTCCGCGCGGACGCGAACTCGAGCAGGTCGAGCCGGTTCAGCCGGTACTGGTCGTTCACGCGGGTGGCGGCGAGCTCGCCGCTCCGGAGCCATCGCCCGAGGGTGGACTCGGAGACCCCGAGGAGGCGTGCCGCGTCGCGTGCCGTGAGCTGCATCCGATCCTTTCCTTCCTAGCGTCCGCGCCGGCGGCCCTTCGCCGCGCGGTCCATCCCGAGGACGACGTCGATGGTGCGAGAGAGGACCCCGGCGAGCAGGGGCATCCGCAGCACCGCCACCCCGCCGCGGCTCCAGCCCGAGGGCTCCGGCGCCTGGCGCGCACGGAGGGCGAGCACGGGCGTGCCCGGCCGCGACCTCCCGAGCCCGGCGATCACGTCGTCGATCGCCGAGGCCGGAGTCTCCGGGCCCGCGACCACGAGCGCGACCGGCATCTCCGCGAGCGTGCGGATGGCGGCGGCGGGCGTGGCGACGCGCACGAGGCAGAGGTCCTCGCGCAGCGCGAGCTCCGCGAACAGCTCGTCGCTCTCGAGCCCGGGGCGGGCGAGGACGAGGACGGACGGGGCAGGCGGGGCCGGAGACACGCCCCCGGTGAACAGCACGAACCGGGCCAGGCCGGATTCCGGCGCGAAACGGGCCGTTCCGCCCGTCGCCGGGTGTGCGAGGCCACCCCCGAGCATGCCGATTCGGCATCATCCGTCCACGCCCCAGCCGGCGAGCTTCGAGTAGAGCGTCCGCAGCCCGATCCCGAGCGCCCGCGCCGCGCGCGCCCGGGTGCCGTGGTGGCGCAGCGCGGCGAGCACGAGCTGCCGCTCCGCCTCCGCCAGCGTGGAGCCGATGGGGATCTCGACCACGCCCGCGGCCGCGCTCCCTCGCCCGCGCGAGGCCGGGGAGAGGGTTTCCCCCGCGTTCACCTTCCCTCGCCCCCGCGAAGCGGGGGAGAGGGGCTGGGGAGAGGGGGCGCCGAGCGCCACGTGGTCGAGATCCGCCAGCGTGACGACCTCGCCCGTCGCGAGGACGCACGCGCCCTCGACCGCGTTCCGCAGCTCGCGCACGTTGCCCGGCCAGTCCAGCTCCGCGAGCCGCCGGAGCACCGCCGGCTCGACCCCGGCGATCCGCCCACCGGTGCGGCGGTTGAAGTCGGCGACGAAGGCGTCCACGAGCGCCGGGATGTCGGCGCGGTGCGCCCGGAGCGGCGGGACGACCAGCGTGACGACCTTGAGCCGGTAGTAGAGGTCCTCCCGGAAGCGCCCGGCCGCGATCGCCTCCTCGAGGTTGCGGTTGGTGGCCGCGATGATCGAGAGGTCGACCTTCACCTTCGCGGTGCCGCCCACGCGCCGGAACTCGTTCCGCTCGAGGACGCGCAGCAGCTTCGCCTGCGTCGAGACGTCCATCTCGGCGATCTCGTCGAGGAAGAAGGTGCCCCCGTCCGCGAGCTCGAACAGCCCGCGCTTGCGCTCGTTCGCCCCGGAGAAGGCGCCGCGCTCGTGGCCGAACAGCTCGTTCTCGAGGAGCTCGCGGCCGAGCGTGGCGCAGTTCACGGGCACGAACAGGTGCTGCCGCCTCGGGCCGCGGTCGTGCAGCGCGCGGGCGATGATCTCCTTGCCGGTCCCGCTCTCGCCGAGGAGCAGGACGTTGCTCTTGTACCGGGAGATCCGCGCGATCGCGTCGTACAGCCGGACCATGGGAGGCGAGGTCCCCACGATCCCGGGCAGCCCGTGCGGCGGCGCCTCCGGGCCGCGCCGCGTGCGGGCGAGGATCGCCGCGAGGCGCTTCACCGCCGAGCCGGCGTCGTGGGGGGGCGGGACGTAGTCGGCCGCCCCGAGCTGCATCGCGTCGACCGCCTCCTGGACGGTGCCGGCCGCGCCGAGCACGAGCACGGGCGAGTCGGGGCAGTGCTCGCCGGCCGCCGCCACCACGAGCCTCAGGGCGTCGGGGCCGAGCCCCTGCGCGACGAAGAGCGCGGCCGCGTCGCCGCGCTCCAGCTCGGCGACCGCCTCGCGCCCGTCGCGGACCGCGACCGTCGTGAAGCCCGCGCCGGCGAGCGCCTCGGCGAGGGCGGGGGACGCCCCCGGCGCCGCCAGCAGGCACACCCTCCGTTCGCCGGACCGATCGAGCGCTCTCGTGCACGCCTCCGCGTCGAGCGCCCTTATACTGCCGAAACGGCAGTGCATGCAATAACGGCACGCTCGGCGGCCCGGCCGGCGACCGGGGCGAGGGCTAGGGCTCGGGGTCCTCGAAGACCTCGAGCTCGAGATCGCCGATCCGGCGGAGCCCGACGCGCACGAGGCCGGTCGCGGCCGCCGCGACGGGCCCGGCGAGGATCTCACCCGGGCGCGCGAGCGCGGCGAGCCGCTCGGCCCGCTCGGCCGCCGGCCCGAGCGCGGCGAGCTCGGCGCCGGCGCCCGCCGCCTTGCCCGCGAGGAGCGGGCCGCTCTCGAGCCCGGCACGCAGCTCGAGCCCCCCGGCGTCCCGGATCGCGCGCCGCGCCGCCCGGGCCGCGGTGAGCGCGCGGGCGGCGTCCTCCGGGGAGGCGCCGGCGAGCCCGAAGATCGCGAGGACGCCCACGCCGGCGAGGCGGGCCACCACCGCGCCCTGCTCGAGCGCCGCGCCCGCCGCGGCGTCGAGGGCGCCGCGCAGCCGCTCCCCCGAATCCGGAGCGCCCTCGAGCCCGGCCTCGTCGAGCGCCATGCGCAGCACCGTGCCCGGGCGACGCGCGAGCGCGTGCGCGTCGGGGGGCGCGCGGTGCACGATCGCGTTCCGCGCGGTGAAGGCGGCGCGCGGGTCGGACCGCATCGTCTCCCGGCGCGGCGCGGGCCTGGGCGCGTCCTCCGCCGCCCGGGGGACCTCGTCGGTGCGGGCGCGCCCCGCGGTGAACCGCACCTCGGTTCGCCCGAGCCGGACGACGGCGCCGTCCGGCACCTCCGCCTCGGCGACGCGCTCGTCGGCGACGAAGACGCCGTTCCGGCTCTCGAGGTCGACGACCCAGAGCGCGTCCGCGCGGCGCTCGAACATCGCGTGCATCGAGGAGATCCAGGGATCGCCGATCCTGAGGTGGGCCTCCGGGGATCGGCCGACCACGGCGGGGACCTCGCCGAGGACGAAGATCGTCCCGGCCGCGATACCGTTCATGACCACGAGCTCGGCCACCGTGTCCCCGTCCCCCTTCTCGCGTGTGAGAGGATCGATGATACCCTACGGGCGAGACTCATGGCCCCCACGCGCTCGCTCAACGGGCCGTCCGGCGCGGCGGTGGACCGCATGTTGGGACGCACCCTCGGCGATCGATATCGAGTGCTTTCGCGTCTCGGCGAGGGCGGGATGGGCACGGTGTACCTGTGCGAGCACGCCGTCCTCGGCCGCCGCTACGCCGTGAAGGTCCTCCGTCCCGAGCTCGGCGGCGACCCGGAGCTCGCCGAGCGGTTCCGCAACGAGGCGATCTCGGCGAGCCGCATCGGCGGGGACAACGTCGTCGACGTGCTCGACTACGGCACCGAGCCGGACGGCGCCGTCTACATCGTGATGGAGGCGCTCGAGGGGCGGAGCCTCGGGGCGATCGTCGTCGAGGAGGGGCCGCTCGAGCTCTCCCGCGCGCTCGGGCTCCTCGAGCAGATCTGCCACGCGCTCGGCGCCGCGCACGCGCGCGGGGTCGTCCACCGGGACGTGAAGCCGGACAACGTCTTCGTGGTGGTCCGCCCGGACGGGACCGAGCAGGCGAAGGTGATCGACTTCGGGATCTCCCAGGTCGCTCCCGAGAGCGGGCGCGAGCGGCTCACGCAGGCGGGCGCGATCATCGGGACGCCGGAGTACATGGCGCCGGAGCAGGCGAACGGGGCGCCCGTGGATCATCGCGCCGACGTGTACGCGCTCGGCGTGCTCGCGTACGAGGTGCTCACCGGCACGCTGCCGATCGTGGCGCTGACGCCGATCGCGACGCTCGTCGCGCACCAGCTGCGCACGCCCGAGCCGCCGAGCCGGCGGCGCCCGGGCGTCCCGCCCGACGTGGACGCGCTCGTGATGAGCACGCTCGCGAAGCGACCCGAGGACCGCCCGGCCTCGATGGAGGAGCTCGCCGCGGCGATCGCCGAGCTCCGCGCGATGATCCAGGGCGGGAAGGCCGCGCCGTCGGCGGCGTCCGCGCGCGCCGCTCGTGCGGTCCCGGGCGGAGACCCTCGCGCTCCCGGAGTCGCTCCGCGACCTGCGGCGCGGTCCGCGGGGAAGGCTCGTCGCGGTCTTGCTCGGAGTCGCGGTGGTGGGATCCGCCGGAGCGATCGGGTGGTGGTGGAGCCGGAGCGCGGGGCCGAAGGGGACCGCGACCGCGACCCCGACCGCGACCGCGACCGCGACCGCGACCCCGACCCCGACCCCGACCGCGACCGCGACCCCGACCGCGACCCCGACCGCGACCGCGACCCCGACCTCGACCCCGACCTCGACCTCGACCTCGACCGCGACCCCAGACCGCGCCCCAGACCGCAGCCGCATCCCCGACCGCCCAGGCGCCCCGTCCCGCCCGCTCCCGCACCGCCCGCGCTCCACGTCCCCCCGCCGACACGCACCTCGAGGATCCGTACGCCGCGGGCGCGCTGAAGCCGGATCCGTTCCGATGACGCGCTGGATCGCCGCCCTCGTCGCGCTCGCCTGGCTCGGCGCCGCGTCGCCGGCGCGCGCGGACGACGTCGCGGACGCGAAGGCCAGGTTCCGCCGCGGCGTCGAGCTCTTCAAGGAGAAGCGCTGGCGCGACGCGATGGCCGAGTTCCAGGCGGCGTACCGCCTGAAGCCGCACGGCTCGATCCACTTCAACGTGGCGCAGTGCCGGGAGCGGCTCGAGGAGTGGCCGGGCGCGCTGCGCAGCTACCACGACTACCTGCGCGAGGTGCCGGACGCGACCGACCGCGCCGCGGTCCGCGCGGCGCTGAAGCGGATCGAGGAGCGGCTCGCGAAGGCGGGCGTGCAGGTCCTGCTCGTCTACACGGATCCGCCCGGCGCGAAGGTCTCGCTCGAGGGGCTCGATCGGGGCACGACCCCGCTCCACGTCGTGGTCTCGCCGGGAACGTACGCGCTGTCGCTCGCGCTCGAGGGACACGACCCCGTCGCCGAGAAGGTCGAGGTCGCCGCAGGCGCGTCGCGCCTCGTGGACGTCGTCCTGCGGCGGGTGCAGCGGGCGGCGCCCGCCGTGCCGCCGGCTGCGCCGGTCCCCGATCTCACCGCGCGCCCTCCCGCGGAGCGGCCGAAGCTCCCCGCCGCGCCGCCGCGCTGGCCCAGGCCCGCGCTGCCGACCTGGATCGCCGGAGGGACCGCCGTGGTCGCCGTCGCGGCGGGCGCCTGGTTCGGCGCGTCCGCCCGGGCCGACGCGCGCGCGGTCTCCGGGCTCGCCGCACCCGACGGCGCGGTCGCGAGCCGCCGGGCGCGAGACGCGGAGTCGAAGGCGCGGACGGCGAACGTGCTCTACGCGGTCGCGGGCGGCGCCGCCGCGTCCGGGATCACCCTGTACGTCCTGCAGGCGAGGTTCTAGCCGTGACGCGCGCCCGGACGACCCGCCCCGCCGTGCCGCTCGCGATCGTCGCGGCCCTCCTCCTCGGCGGGTGCAGCGTGGACGTGGAGGGGGCGCCGTGCAGGGAGCCCTTCGAGACCACCGACTGCCCGGCGGGTCAGGCGTGCGGGAACAATCTGCGCTGCAGCGCCCGGGCGCTCGCGTGCGGAGCCGGACGCTGCACGCCGGGCGTCGATCCGACCACGTGCTCGACCGTCACCCAGACCGCCACCCGCTGCGACCGCAGCGACCCGGTGTGCGGCCGATGGGTCGAGGACGACTGCGGGGGGCGCGGGATGCACTGCGGGACGAGGGGCGGCGGGTGCGAGTGCCCGGAGTACATCGGGACCGTCGTCGTCGCCGGCGCGGGCGGCGCGCTCGACCGGAACCTGCCGCCCTATCCCCGCGGACAGGCGTCTCCGCCGGAGTGCCGGTTCGGCAAGCTCGCGGACGCGCTCTTCCTCGCGACGACCACCGGACCCGCGACGGTGCAGGTCGTGGGGAACGCGGGGGCGCAGGTGGTGTTCGGGACCGCGACCGCCGAGAGCTGGCCGCTCACCGTTCGCCCCAACGTGACCGTCCTGCCGGCGGACGCGCCCGCCGGGGCGACCGTGATCCGCGGGGCGCCGGGGGCGGCGAAGCTCGCCGTCGTCCAGGGCGTGCTCCAGGGCGTCCGGGTCGAGGGCGGCGGGGCGACCGGGACGGGGGTCGAGCTGGCGTGCGGGGCCTCCGGAGTCCCCGCGCTGCGAGGCGTGTCCGTGGACGGCGGAGGGGTGCTCGATCCTTCGAACGTGGTCACCGGGGGTCTCGCGAGCGGGATCGCGGTGACCGGGGCGTGCGGCGCGCGGATCACCGGGGCGGCCGTCTCGGCGGTGTCCGGGCCGGCGCTCGCGATCGAGCCGACGGGCGCCGCGAGCGTGGTCGTGCTCGGCGGGACGTTCGGCGGGAGCGAGATCGGGATCCGGATCCGGGGCGGCGCGGTGACGATCGCGCCGGACCCGGACGGCGCCTCGACGCCGATCGTGTCGGGGAACGCGGGCGAGGGGATCGTGTTCGGAGGGGGCGTCGGCGGCGCCCTCTTTGCGGTGCCCGACGCGACGATCGATCGCGCGGTCGTCTCACACAACGGTGGCACCGGAATCGTCCTCGCATCTCTCAGTGAACCTGCGTCGCACGTCCGACTTCACAGGTGCGACGTTCGGGGAACGGGCTGACGGGTGACCGGATCGGCTTCACAGGGAATTACCTCAACAAGCGTGAGGTAGGCGGTGTCCTGGTGAGGCTCCAACGACCCGCAGACCCTGACCTTCCTGGGGAACCGGCTCTGGTCGAACACGGGTGACCAGCTTGGGTTCGACACGGATGCTTCATGGACGATCGGTCGCAACTGCGTGTGGTCCGTCGAGCAACGTCTTCGCCTGTGGCCTTGATACCGGTAAGTATGTGGTGAGCATCTACCACTCGCAGTCCGAACGCGACCGTCACAGTGCCGTTCAATGTCTGGCCCGGGCCGAACCTCGAACAGTACCTTGGGCCGCATGTCGTGTACCCGTCAGACCAGTTCTGCGACGGGACCGAACCGGGCGTCCCTCCACTGCCGACCTGTCCGTAGCGGGCGCGCTCACCATCGGTCGCGCCGATGCCACGTTGAACGGGCCCCTCTCCCCAATCCTCTCCCCGCTTCGCGGGGCGAGGGAGTGCGCAGTGGCTACACCGTCCGTCGCCTTGGCCCCGTCACCATCCCGCCGACGAGCAGCAGCACGATGGCGCCGATGAGGCTCCCGATGAACCCCGACGCCTGGAACCCCGTCGCAGAGCCGCCAGCCACCGCGGACGCGACGAGGCCTCCGACGAGCGACCCCGCGACCCCGAGGAGCGTCGTCATGATGAAGCCCATGCCCTGCCGGCCGGGCACGATCGCTCGCGCGATGAGGCCGATGATGAAGCCGAAGATGATCCACGCGATGATGCCCATGTGACTGCCTCCCTCTCGCCCGGGAAGGTGCGTCCCCCACCGACCCGGAAGCCCGCCCGCCGCCCTCCTCCGCACGCGCTCCAGACCCTGCCCCCTCCACGAGCGCTCGCAGGCTGAACCCCCCGGCGCAGCGTAGGTTTTCGTCCGAAGCGGCGAGCCCCCGGTTCCTTGACGGGCCCCCGTCCCGGCGGGTAGCGTCGGAGCCGATTCACGAAAGGGGTGTCCGTGCGGCTCGTCCTCGTCTCGCTCGCGGTCGCGACGCTCACCGCGTGCGGTCCGATCCGCTCCACCGCCGCGCTCATCGACGCCGACGTGGAGCTCGAGGCGGCGCGGAAGGCCGGCGCCGCCCAGACGTCCCCGTACGAGCTCGCCGGCGCCGAGGCGTACCTCCACAAGGCGCGCGAGGTCTCCGGGCGCGCCCGCTACGACGCGTCCTCCCGGTTCGCCGCGAAGGCGCTCGCGCTCGCGAAGGAGGCCCGCAAGAACGCGGTCGCCGCCTCGAACAAGCCGCGGGAGACCCCGTGACCCGCTGCAGGCTGCTCCTCACCCTCGGCGCCGTCGCGCTCTCCGCGTGCGCCTCGAGCGGCAAGCTCCGCGAGAACTCGCAGGTCGTCCGCGCGGACATCGAGAAGGCGAAGACCTCGGGCGCGATGCGCTGCGCGCCGAGGGAGCTCGCCCGGGCGGAGGCCAACTACGCGTTCGCCCAGGACGAGGTCGACTCCGGCGAAGCGGGCATCGCGATGGACCACCTCGACGTCGCGCAGCGGGCGGTGAAGGACGCGCTGCGGCTGTCGAAGACCTGCGGCCCGATGCAGGTGCTCATCGCGAAGAAGCCCGACGAGCCGAAGAAGCGGATCGAGAAGACGGACCGGGACGGCGACGGGATCCCCGATCTCGAGGACGCCTGCCCGGACCTGGCCGGCCTGCCGGAGTTCAAGGGCTGCCCGGACGGCGACGGCGACGGCATCCCGGACTCCGAGGACGCCTGCCCGCTGCAGCCCGGCCCGAAGGAGACCCAGGGCTGCCCGGTCTCCAAGGACACCGACGGCGACGGCATCCCGGACGACATCGATCGCTGCCCGATGAACCCCGAGGACAAGGACGGGTTCCAGGACGAGGACGGCTGCCCCGATCCCGACAACGACGGCGACGGGATCGTGGATCGCGCCGACGCCTGCCCGAACGACCCGGGACCGCTCGAGAACCGCGGCTGCCCGGTGGTCGACACGGACCGCGACGGCGACGGCATCCCGGACCGCCTCGACAAGTGCCCGGACCAGTTCGGCCCGGCGCCCGACGGCTGCCCGAAGAAGTACACGCTCGTCGAGGTGAAGAAGGAGAAGATCGCGATCAAGCAGCAGGTCCACTTCGCCACCGCGAAGTACCGCGTGCTCCCGGATTCGTTCCCGCTGCTGAACCAGGTCGCGGCCGTGCTGAACGACTTCCCGAAGATGAAGGTCTCGATCGAGGGGCACACCGACAACGTCGGCGGGGAGCCCGTGAACCTGCGCCTGAGCCAGCGCCGCGCCGAGGCCGTCCGCGACTACCTGGTCGCGAAGGGCATCTCGCCCTCCAGGCTCGAGGCCGTCGGCTTCGGCCCCCGGAAGCCGATCGCGACCAACAAGACCGTGCGCGGGAAGGCGCAGAACCGCCGGACGGAGTTCCGGATCGTGGCGCTCGAGTAGTCGGCGCGCGCCGGGGAGTGGCGAATGCCTCGCTTCGAGGTCTTCTGTCCCGCCGCGCCTCCGGCGCTCGCGCTGCCGCTCACGCTCCGGGTGGACGCGGAGCACTGGCTCGCCGCGCTCAAGGCCGGGCTGCAGAAGGTCGGGGCGCCGCAGGCGGCGACGAGCGTCCTGTGCGACGTCCAGGAGGACGGCTCCATCCACGTGAGCGACCCGCGCGGCGGCGGCGTGTTCCGGATCCACGAGGTGCACGCGGACTCGCCGGCGCGCTCGCCGGCGGGACCCGGAGCCGCGGGCGAGGTCGGGCGCGCGGCGCCCGCCGTCCCCGGGTCGCCGGTGAGCCGGTGACCGGACACTTCCTCGCCGAGCTCCGCGCGCGCACCGCCGCGCTCGCGACCCAGGACCGCATGGGCGGGCTCGCGTTCCTGCTCGAGCTCGCGATGACCGAGGTGGACGCGGACGCGGGCTCGGTGCTGCTCGCGCCCCCCGGGCGACGGGAGCTCGAGTTCGCGGTGGTGCGCGGCCCGCGGGCGGGCGAGCTCCTCGCGCTCCGCCCGGCCGTGCCGTTCGGCGTCGGCGTCGTCGGGTTCTGCGCGCAGGAGGGCGTCGCCGTCGCGGTCTCGGACGCCGCCCGGGATCCGCGGTTCCACCGCGCGATCTCCGAGGCGATCGGGTACGAGACCCGCTCGCTCCTCTGCGCGCCGATCGCGCGAGCGGGGCAGGTGCTCGGGGCGCTCGAGGTGCTGAACAAGCGCGGAGGCGCGGCGTTCGACGAGCAGGACGTCGCGGTGCTCTCGTACCTCGGCGAGCGCGCCGCCGAGCACCTCGCCCGCGGCGCGTAGGACTGCGGCGATCGCCGAGCGACCTCTCCGCGAGCCTCCCTCGCCCCCGGCGTCAGCCGGGGGAGAGGGCAGGGGAGAGGGGGGCCGGCGGCATCACTCGTCGTCGGGCAGGGTCGGCTCCGCCTTCACGAGCTCCCGCAGCACGACCGTCGCGTAGGAGCCCTTCGGCAGCTCGAACCGCGCGCGGTAGCCGTCGCCCTCCTCGACGATCTCGACGCTCACCGGGAGGCGCGCCGCCCGGCGCGTGCCCTCCGCCTCCCCGCCGCCCGCGGCGAAGTCCGCGATCCGGATCCCCTCGGAGGACAGGATGCGCTCCTCGCGCGCGAGCGCCTCGTGCGCCGCGGGGCGGAGCTTGTGGCCGAACATGGGACCGGCCGGGGAGACCTCGAACGCGGCCACGCGGGGGCCGTCCACCGCCGGCTCCTCGCAGGTGAACAGCCCGCCCGTGTCGAGCTTCTTCAGGACGTCGCCGCGGAGCGCCGCCGCGAAGAGCCCGTCCGTCATCCGCTCCGCCAGCCAGCGGTTGAACAGCATCGCCTGGTAGGCCGAGATCGAGAGCCGCCGCAGGAAGCGGTCGCGGGCGGCGCGGCGGACCTCCGGCGTCGTGTCCCCGGCGAGGAGCGCGCGCCCGATCTCGGCGTTCCGCCCCTCGGTCCCGAACCGCTGCGGCCCGAAGAAGTTCGGGAGCCCGCGGGCGCCGAGCGCCGCCGCGGCCGCCCGGGCCGGCTCCGGAGCGCCGCCGCGGACCGCGATCGAGAAGACGTTCGCGCGGACGTGCCCGGTGCGGAGCTTGTTCCCGTGGCGAGAGACCTCGAGCACGCGCACGCCGGGCGCGACGAGCGTGGCGGGGTCGGGGTCGGTCGCGACCGGGAAGGAGAGCCACTGGGTCGCGACCGCGTCCTTGTCCTTCATCCCCGCGAACCCCGCGTCGCGCTCGGGCACGCGCAGGGCGCTCGCGAGCGCCCGGACGACGTCGCGGGTGGTCCGCCCGCGCTTCTCGATCCGCACGTACAGGTGAGGCCCGGCGCCGCTCGGGAGGTAGGACGGGACCTCGTCCACGCGGAAGTCCTCCGGCGTGGCGCGCACCGTCCCTCCCGACCCGGGGAGGTCGGCCGTGACGAGCGGGAGCGGGATCACGGCGCCGCCGCGGACGCGAGCGCCTCGAGCGGCGCGAGGCGCTGCTTCACGGCCCGCCCGAGCGCCTCGTCGGCCTCGCGCGAGATGCGCTCGCCGGCGAGGAAGAGCCAGAAGAACAGGGTGTCGCGGAGGGCCTCGAGCGCGACCTTCGCCGGCGCGCCGGAGGAGTCCATCGCCGCGAGGGCGTCGGGGTCGAGCGCCGCGAGCGCCTGCTGCACCCGCTCGTCGTCGAGCCCGCCGTCGCCCCCGACCGACAGCTCGCGCAGGAGCGGCGCGAACGGGCTCGCCGCGTCCCAGAGGAACTGCTGCGCGGCGTCGAGGAACGCGGCGCGGCCGTCGGCGGGCACCACGTGGGCGACGCGGCGGAGCAGCTCGTTCATCCCGGCGACGATCGCGGGCAGGCGCTCCGCGGAGGAGGCGGGGACGGCGGCGCCCGCGACCGCCTCGACGAACCCGGCCTCGCAGAGGTGGAACAGGAGCTTCGTCGCGTCGAACTCGTTCAGGTGGGCGGCCGTCGCGACCTGCGCGACGGTCTGCCGGCCGTCGACCAGCGCGAGCAGCGCCGTCTCGGTCGGGCGGAGCGGCACCGGGCGCGTGGGGCGGCGCCGGCGGAGGACCGCGGAGGGCCCGGGGATCCGCGCCTGGAAGAGCGTGAGCTCGTCGATGCGACGGATGCCGTCCATGAGGAGCGACTGCGTCGAGACCGAGAGCGGCGCCGCGTTGCGCTCGGGCTCCGTGTCGAGGAGCGTGAACGTGCCGGACTTCGCGAGGAGGAGCGCGTGGAACACGGCCGCGACCTGCTCGTGGAGGCACTTGTACAGGTCGTTCGGCTTCAGGACGTTCCCGTCCACGAGGGCCTTCCCGATGGGCCGGCCGGAGCGCGTCGCCTCCGCGATCTGGGCCTCGGTCGCGAACCCGAGGCGCACCGCCACCTCGCCGACCCGCTCGCCCGGCGCGGTCGAGTGGGCGCTCCGGACCTCGCCGTCCTGGAACGCGACGGAGCGCTCGGCGGTGCCGGAGGCGACGGTGAGGAGGCCGGAGAGCCGCGACTGCTGCATGAACGTGATGAAGTCGGCGATCGGGAACGCGGAGAGGTCGCCCGCGAGGATGCAGCGCGGCCGCTCGGCGCTCCCGCCGAGCGGCGGGGTGCGCCGCGCGACGAGGAGATCGGCCGCCGACGGCAGGAGCACGAACCGCCCGGCGCGGTCGGCGAGCGCCCGGCGCGCCGGGTCGGTCTGCGCGGCGATGCGCCCGTGGGCGTCGATGTCGAGCTGGAGCGTCATCGAGGTCAGTCCCGCTTCCAGCCACGGTTCGCGGTCCACTCCTCCTCGTCCTCGAGGGCGAACTCGAGCCCCTCGTCCGAGTAGTCCATGAGCACGAGCGGCCGACCGTTCAGGAACACGGACGGGGTCCCCTTGATCCCGGCGGCGCGCGCCTCCGCCTGGGACTCGCGGATCCGGGGGAGCGCGCGGCCGTCCTCGAGCGCGGCGCGCAGGGCCTCGGGATCGCCGCCGACCTCCCGCGCGATCGCGGCGAGCTCGTCCACCGTGTGCGCCCCGGGGTTCGAGAAGAGCGCGTCGTGCATCGGCCAGAACAGCTTCGCGTCGCGCGCCCACTCGGCCGCCTGCGCGATCTCGAGCGCGCCCTCGTGGCTCTCGATGGGGAACGGCTTGAAGACGAGCTTCACCCGGCCCTTGCGCGCCTCGACGAACGCCTCGAGGGCGGGCCGGACGAGCTGGCAGTACGGGCAGGTGAAGTCGGAGAACTCGACCATCGTGACCGGCGCCTCGGGGCTGCCGAGCGCGGGGCCGAACTTCGAGACGTCGAGCTTCGCCCGCCTGTCGAACGAGGCGTAGTAGCTCGCGACGAGTCGCGCGAGCTCGTCCTTCTTCGCCCCGGCGCGGGCGAGCCGGACCCCGAGCGCCGCCATCCGCGGGGCGTGCCGGCAGGTCCCGTGCTCCCGCAGGCACTGCGCGAGCGTGTGCGGGCACCCGCACGAGCAGAACGCGGTCCTCGCCCACTCCGCGACGATCTGCTTCTGCTCGGGGCCGAGCCCCTCGAGCGAGACCCCGGGCAGCGCGGTCGCGTCGGCGGGCGGCGTCTCCGCCGCGACCCCCGGGACCGGAGAGGCGGCGAGCGCGCAGGCGAGTGTGAGCAGGGTGGCTGCGCGGCGGCGAAGCATCGTGCGTTCCCTCGCGGGTCGAGCGCGGGATGGTACACCGGAACCCGCGCCCTTTGCGCCTGGCGATCGCCCCGTGGGATCCTTACAGCACGGAGCCGGTGGAGCACGGGCCTTCACGAGAGCGCGGGGCGATCCGCAAGGAGCCGGGCGGGAAGCTCGGGGTCGCCCTCGTGTACCCGAACGTCTACCGGGTCGGGATGGCGAACCTCGGCTTCCACGCCGTGTACCGCCTGCTCAACGCCGATCCGCGCGCGCGCTGCGAGCGGGCCTTCCTGCCGGAGGACGGCGAGCGAGCCGCGCACGCTCGAGTCCGGCGCGCCGCTGCGCGACTTCGACGTGGTCGCGTTCTCGCTCTCCTTCGAGGCGGACCACGCGAACGTCCTCCGCGTGCTCGCCGGGGCCGGCCTGCCGCTGCGCGCCTCCGCGCGCGACGAGCGCCACCCGCTCGTGGTGGGCGGCGGGATCGCGGTGCAGATCAACCCGGAGCCGGTCGCCCCCTTCTTCGACGCGCTCCTCGTCGGCGAGGGGGAGGTGCTCGTCCCGCCCTTCCTCGCGACCGTGCGCGAGGCCCGGGAGGCCGGCGCCTCCCGCGCCGAGCTGCTGCGCGCGCTCGCCGCGCTGCGGGGCGGCTACGTGCCCGGCCTGTACGACGTCGAGTACGCCGACACGCGCGGGCCCGGCGGCGCGTGGGTGACGCGCCACGCGCCGCGGGACGGCGCGCCCGAGCGCGTCGCCCGCGCCTTCGTCCCGGACCTCCGCGGGCTCGCGACCTCCCGCGCCATCGACTCGCCGGACGCGCAGTTCGGCGACCTCTACCTCACCGAGGTCGCCCGCGGGTGCCTGTGGGGGTGCCGCTTCTGCGCCGCCGGGTTCGTCCAGCGCCCGTATCGCGAGGTGGACCTCGAGACCCTCCGCGCCGAGGCGCGGGAGGGGATGGCCCGGGGCCAGCGGATCGGGCTCGTCGGCCCGGACACGAGCGACCACTCCGGCCTCGATCCGCTCACCTGCGCCATCGCGGAGGCGGGCGGCGCGTTCAGCCCCTCGTCGCTCCGCGTGGACGCGATCGGGCCCGCGCTGGCCCGCCGGATGGCGGAGGGCGGCGAGCGGACGATCACGCTCGCGCCGGAGGCGGGGACCGAGCGGATGCGGCGGGTGGTGAACAAGGACTTCCCGGACGACCGCATCGTGCAGGCGGCGGAGGACGCGGTCGCGGCGGGGATGTCGAACGTGAAGCTGTACTTCATGTGCGGGCTCCCGACCGAGACCGAGGACGACGTGCTCGGGATGGCGGCGATCGCGATCCGCATCCGCGAGGAGGTCATGCTCCCGTGGGCGCGCCGCCGCGGGACCATGGGGCGGATCTCGCTCTCGGTGAACCCCTTCGTCCCGAAGCCGTGGACGCCGTTCCAGTGGGCGCCGCTCGCGCCGCGCGCCGCGCTCGAGACGGCGCGCCGGCTCCTCGAGCGGGCGCTCCGGCCGAAGGGGATCGACGTCGAGTCGCTGTCCGCGCGCGAGGCCCACGACCAGGCGCTCCTCTCCCGGGGAGACCGGCGCTGCGCGGACCTGCTCGAGCTCGCGCACGAGGCCGGCGGGGACCTGCGGGCCGCGCTGCGCCGCTGGCCCCACGACCCGAGCTGGTTCGTGCACCGCGAGGTCGGCCTGGAGGAGCGGCTGCCCTGGGACTTCCTCGACCACGGCCTCACGAAGGCGTTCCTCGCGCGCGAGTACCGGCGCGGCACCGGCGCGAAGCTCACGCCCAAGTGCGCGGTCGCGACCTGCCGCGCCTGCGGGCTCGACTGCGCGGATCACCCGGAGCTCGCCGCCGGGACGCCGGCGCCTTGACCGTGGGACACCGGGCCCCTCGCGGTATGACAGCGCGCGTGGAAGGCGAGACGTTCATGCGCGAGGCGCTCGCCCTCGCCAGGGCCGCCGGCGACCGGGGCGAGGTGCCGGTCGGCGCCGTCGCCGTGTTCGAGGGGCGGGTGGTCGGGCGCGGCGCGAACTGTCGCGAGGGGACGAACGATCCCACCGGCCACGCCGAGCTCCTCGCGATCCAGGAGGCCGCCCGCACCCTCGGGCGCTGGCGCCTCACCGGGGTCACCCTCTACGTCACGCTCGAGCCGTGCGCGATGTGCGCGGGCGCCATGGTCCTCGGCCGCATCGACCGCCTCGTGTTCGGCGCGAGCGATCCCAAGGCCGGCGCCGTCGGATCCCTGCTCGACCTGTCCGCCGACGCCAGGCTGAACCACCGGTTCGCGGTCGAGCGCGGCCTGCTGGGCGACGAGGCCGGCGAGCTCCTCCGCGGCTTCTTCCGGGCCCGGCGGGGGACCGGAAACGGGGCGGACGGATAGGTTGCCGCTTGGCACCGCCCGGAAGATCGGTTACATCCGCCGGCGGAGAGCTGGCCGAGCCTGGTCGAAGGCGCCTGACTCGAAATCAGGTGTACCGGTAACGGTACCGGGGGTTCGAATCCCTCGCTCTCCGCTTCTTTGCGCGTAGATCAGGAGAGGTGACCGAGCGGTTGAAGGTGCACGACTGGAAATCGTGTGTACCGGGAACGGTACCGTGGGTTCAAATCCCACCCTCTCCGCCAGCATCGTCAGTCCCGGCCGGTTAGATAGGGACTTCGAGCCGGCGGTCGTGCCGGTAGAGCCGGCCCAGAATCCTCGGGCGACGTGGGGGTTGCCGAACCCCGCCAGGCCCGGAAGGGAGCAACGGTAGGTGGTCCTCCGTGCGCCCGGGGATTGTGGGCCGGCTCGTTTGTTTGGTACCGAAGACGCTCCCCGTGACCTACCTCGTCCTCGCCCGCAAGTACCGCCCGCAGCGCTTCACGGAGATGTCCGGCCAGGAGCACGTGGTCCGGACCCTCTCGAACGCGCTCAAGACCGGGCAGGTCGCGCACGCCTTCCTCTTCACGGGCCCCCGCGGCGTCGGGAAGACGACGACCGCTCGCCTCGTCGCGAAGGCGCTCAACTGCGAGAAGGGGCCGACCGCGGAGCCGTGCGGGGTCTGCGCGCCCTGCGTCGAGATCGCGGAGGGGCGCGCGGTGGACGTCGTGGAGATCGACGCCGCCTCGAACAACGGCGTGGACAACGTCCGCGACATCGTCGAGGCGGTGAAGTACCGGCCCGCCCGCGACCGCTACAAGGTCTTCGTGGTGGACGAGGTCCACATGCTCTCGCAGGGCGCGTTCAACGCCCTGCTGAAGACGCTCGAGGAGCCGCCCGCGCACGTGAAGTTCGTCCTCGCGACGACCGACGTGCACAAGGTCCCCGAGACGATCCTCTCGAGGTGCCAGCGGTTCGACTTCCGCCGCCTCACGCTGCAGCAGCTCGCCGATCAGCTCGCGAAGGTCGCCGCGGCGGAGGGGATGCACCTCTCGCCGGCCTCCCTCGCCCTCGTCGCCAGGCAGGCGGAGGGCGGGATGCGGGACGCCCTCTCGCTCCTCGACCAGGTGCGCGCCGCGTGCGGCGAGAGCCCCGCCGACGCCGACGTGGCGGAGGCGCTCGGGGCGGTGGACTCGGCCGCGATCTCGCGGATCGCCGGCGCGCTCGTCGCGCGCGACGGCGCGATCGTGCTCGCCGAGCTCGAGGCGCTCCACGCGCGCGGGCTCGAGATGAAGCGGGTCGCGGAGGAGCTCGTCCGCCACCTGCGCAACGTCGTCGTGACGAAGCTCGTGCCCGCGTCGCCGCTCGATCTCCCCGACGCGGAGCTCGCGGAGGTCCGGGCGCAGGCCGCGGCCGCCGACGCGGCGCAGCTCACCCGGCTCTTCGACCTCGTGCAGCGCGCGGTCGTGGACGTGAAGCTCTCGGAGCAGCCGCGCTACGCGCTCGAGGTCGCCCTGCTCGAGGGCGTCTTCCTCGCGCCGGGCGCGCAGGTGTCCGAGCTCCTCGCGCGCGTCGAGGCGCTCGCGCGCGGCGCGCCCCTCCCGCCGCGCTCGCCCCCGACCGGAGGCGGCGCACCCGCGCGGCCGACCGCGGCGACGGCGCCGGCGAGGGCGGGAACGCCGACCACGAGCCCGACCCGGACCGCGACCTCGACCGCGACCCCGACCGCGACCGCGACCTCGACCCCGACCGCGACCGCGACCGCGACCGCGACCGCGACCGCGACCGCGACCGCGACCGATCCCGGCGAGCGGTGGCGCGGCGCCGTCGCCGAGGTCGAGAAGGTGAGCCCCCTCGCCGCCCCCGCGCTCCGGGAGGCCGCGCTGCTCTCGCTCACCGACGGCGAGGTGGTCCTCCAGCTGCCGCCGGGGTTGCTCGGCGACACCGCCGAGCGCCGGCGCGCCGAGATCGAGGTCGTCTTCGCGCGCCACTTCGGCCGGCCGACCCGGCTCGTCGTGAAGCGCGGCGCGGTCGCGGCGGCGCCCGCGGCCGCGGCGCCGGTGTCGATCGCGCAGGCGGAGGCCGCCGAGCGGCTCGCCCGCTCGTCGGCGGTCCGCGAGGCCGCCCGCAGCCACCCGAACATCCGCGAGGCCGCGAAGATCCTCGAGGGCGGCGTCGACAAGATCGAGGAGCTCTAGGAAGGACGGAGACGGCGAATGGACATCCAGTACCTCATGCGCCAGGCCAAGAAGCTCGAGAAGGCCATGGCCGACGCGCGCGAGAAGCTCTCCGAGCTCTCGGTGGACGCCGAGGCGGGCGGCGGGCTCGTCAAGGTGCACATGAACGGCAAGTGCGAGGTGACGCGGCTCCAGATCGACCCGAAGGTCCTCGGGGGATCCGGCTCGCCCGCGCCCGGCGCCCAGACGCAGCCGGGCGTCGATCCGGCGGACCTGGCGATGCTCGAGGACCTCGTCGTCGCGGCCGTGAACGCCGGGGTGGAGAAGGCGCGCGCCGCGGCCGACGCGCACATGGCGCAGGCGAGCGGCGGCATCAAGATCCCGGGCCTCGGCTGAGCCGATGGCCGTCGCGGATCCGATCGCGCGGCTGGTGAAGGAGCTCGCGAGGCTCCCCGGCATCGGCGAGAAGAGCGCGCAGCGGCTCGCCTTCCACATCCTGAAGGCGGGCCCGGGGTACGCGTCGGATCTCGCGGCGGCGATCGCCGGCGTCGTCCGGGACGTCCACCTCTGCTCGTCCTGCCAGACCCTCACCGACCAGGACCCGTGCCCCATCTGCCGGTCGCCGGACCGGGACGCGCGGCTCCTCTGCGTCGTCGAGGGGGTGCCGGATCTGCTCGCGATCGAGCGGACCCACGAGTTCCGCGGGCGCTACCACGTGCTGCACGGGGTCCTCTCGCCGCTCGAGGGCGTCGGGCCCGGCGACCTGAAGATCCGCGAGCTGCTCCAGCGCCTGGAACGCGAGCCGGCCGAGGAGATCGTCGTCGCCACGAACCCCGACGTCGAGGGCGAGGCGACCGCGCTCTACCTCTCCAAGCTCCTGAAGCCGCTCGGCCTCCGGGTCACGAGGATCGCGCAAGGTGTTCCCATGGGCGGCGACCTCGAATACGCTGACCAGGTGACGCTCGCGCGTGCCCTCGCAGGCCGCCGCGAGCTATGATCCACCGACCCGAGGTCCAGGGCGCCCCAGGCGCCGAGATCGACTGGCCCCGGCAGCATTGAAAGCAGCGCTGTTCCCTGGTATTCGGCCATGACTCGGTTCGCGGAGAACCAGCGCGCATGAATTCCGGCTTGGTGATGTACGAGGAGGAGTTCCGGCTCATCGCCGGGATCTGCGACCGGCTCACGCGCGACGCGAACGCCAAGGTCGTGTTCCTCGTCGACAAGAACGGTCAGCTCATCGCGTCGAGCGGCCAGGCGCAGAACCTCGACACCACCTCGCTCGCCTCGCTCACCGCCGGCAACGTCGCGGCGATGGGCGGCCTCGCGAAGCTGATCGGGGAGAAGGAGTTCCCGAACCAGTTCCACGAGGGAGAGCGAGAGTCGCTCCACATGAGCATCGTGGGCGGCCGGGTCGTCCTGGTGGTCATCTTCGACGCGAAGAGCTCGCTCGGGCTCGTGCGGCTGCGCGTGAAGAAGGCGGGAGAAGAGCTCGCGAAGGTGTTCGACGTGCTCGCGAAGAAGCAGGCGGCGCCCGGTGCGGCCAGCCCCTTCGCCGAGATCACCGACGACGACATCGACAACCTGTTCAGCGAGTGATCCCCGGATGAGCTTCATCAACTACAGCTCGCGCGAGATCAACTGCAAGATCGTCTATTACGGTCCCGGGCTCTGCGGGAAGACGACGAATCTTCAGTACGTCTACGCGAAGACGAACCCCGAGGCGAAGGGGAAGATGATCTCCCTCGCGACGGAGACCGAGCGCACGCTGTTCTTCGACTTCCTCCCGCTCTCGCTCGGCGAGATCCGCGGCTTCAAGACCCGCTTCCACCTCTACACGGTGCCGGGGCAGGTCTTCTACGACGCCTCCCGCAAGCTCATCCTGAAGGGCGTGGACGGGGTGGTGTTCGTCGCCGACTCGCAGATCGAGCGCATGGAGGCGAACCTCGAGTCGGTCGAGAACCTGCGGGTGAACCTCGCCGAGCAGGGCTACGACCTCTCGAAGATCCCGTACGTCGTCCAGTACAACAAGCGCGACCTCCCGAACATCGCGACGGTCGAGGAGCTGCACCGGCTCCTGAACGCCACGAACGTCCCCGAGTACCAGGCGGTCGCGCCGACGGGCGTCGGGGTGTTCGACACGCTGAAGGCGGTCGCGAAGCTCGTGCTCACCGAGCTGAAGAAGGGCTCCTAGCTTCCGCGGGTCCGGCGCGGGCGGCGCGCCCGCGCCACTCGCGGCCGCTGTGGTATGCTTTCGGCTCCTGACTGTCGATCCGTGGGGGCTTTTCCCTGAGCCGGGGGCTGATCGTGATGCGCTTCCTTCGGTCTACCGCAGTCCTCCTCGTGGCCCTCCCGGCCCTCGCGCACGGCCAGGCGAGGACCACCGCGAAGCCGCAGCCCGGCGCCGCGCGCACCAAGGCGGCGGCGCCCCCCGCCGGCGCCGCGAAGGACCTCGAGACGCGCACGCTCGAGGAGCGCGTCTCGGACCTGAAGGAGAAGATCTTCCGGACGAAGGCGCGCCTGACGAACCTCCAGGAGATGGTGGTCGGCGGCGACGCGACCGCCGCCTCGAAGGCGGTGCTCGTCCAGCGAAACGAGATGGGCTCGCCGTTCCAGCTCGAGTCCGTCGCGTACGCGCTCGACGGCGCGCCGATCTACACGAAGCTCGACGCGGACGGCGATCTCGCCAGGCGCGAGGAGCTCGAGATCTTCAACGGGCACGTCGGTCCGGGCGACCACCAGCTGACCGTGCAGCTCACGTACCGCGCGGCGGGGTACCGCCTGTTCACGTACGCCGACGGCTACCGGTTCAAGGTTCGGTCGTCTCACCGGTTCGTGGCGCAGCCCGGCAAGGTGAACACGATCAGGGTGGTCGGGTTCGACCGGGACGGGTTCACCGCGGAGCTGCAGGACCGCCCCGCGATCCGCTTCGACGTGAACGAGCGGGACGACGCGGGCCCGGCCACGATCCCGGCGGCCGCCGAGGGCGGGAACCGCAGGTGATCTCCGGGCGGAGCCGGGCGCCGGAGCGGGCCCCGGGAACACGCGCGTGATGCGTCCGGCCGCGTTCGTCCTGCTGGCGCTGCTCGGCGCCGCCTGCGCCACCGGCGGCGCGGCCGCGAAGCGCCCGGTCGAGGCGGGGCTCCCGGACCCGGCGGCGCTCGCCGAGGGCGCCGACCGCGACGCGCTCGAGGCGGCGAGGGCGAGCGAGGCCAAGGGGGCCGCGGCGGGCGCGGCGCACGAGGCCGCCCGCGCCGCGTGGACCGCGGCGGGCTCGGGGTACGCCGACCTCGCCGCCCGGCCCGGGCTCGCCGAGTGGCGCGCGCCGCTCCGTCACCGCGCGGCGGAGCTCCTGCTCCGCGCCCAGCGATGGGATCAGGGCGCGGAGGTGGCGGCCGCCCTCGCGGCCGATCCGGAGGCCGGGGACGCCGCGCGCGCGGTCGGCGCCCGGCTCGTCGCCACCGCGGCGATCGGCGCGGCCAACGCGGCCGTGAAGGCGGGCCACCTCGAGAAGCTCGACCTCGGTCCCGAAGGGAAGACCGCGCCGCGGCCCGTGCCCGCGCCGTGGCGGCGGGTCGTCGACGCCGCCGACGCGTACCTGGCGAGAGCGGCGGCGGATCCGGACCTGCGCAAGGTCGGGGACCGCCGGCCGTCCGGGCCGGAGATCGCCCTCGCGGCGGCGGAGGTCCAGTACGCCTGCGGCGAGGTCGAGGACGCGCGGCGCCGCATCGACGCCGCGCTCGACCGGTGGGCGTCCGACCCCGAGCTGCTCGACCGGGCGGTCCCGCTCTACCTCGCGACCTTCCTCGCCCGCGGCGACCGCGCCGGCCACCTCGCGGCGGTCGACAAGCTCCGCGCGCGCGCGGACGCGGAGGCCGCGAAGGCGCCCGCCGACCGGAAGCCCGCGTTCGCGAAGGTCGTCGAGGCGCTCTCCCGCGCCCGGGCGGGGGGACGCTTCGCGCAGGCCGAGGAGCTGCTGCGGAGCCGGAAGCCCGCGGAGGCCGCGCGCGGCTACGAGGCGGCCGCGGCGGACGCGGGCGCGGCAGACGCCGCGAGCGCCCTCCACAACGCCGGCATCGCCTGGGATCAGGCGGGCGAGGCGGCGAAGGCCGCGGCGGTGCGGGAGCGGCTGCTTCGCGATCACCCGGGCGCGCCGGTCACCGCCGAGGACGCGCTGCGGCTCGCCGCGTTCCGCTCGCGCCAGGGGGATCACGCGGGCGCCGCCCGGGTGTACGACGACTTCCTGCGCCGGTGGCCGGACTCGCCGAGCCGCTGCGTGGCGCTGCGGAACGTCGCGTCGGAGCTCGACGTCGCGGACCGCGCGGCGGAGGCCGCCCCGCGCTACCTCGCGTTCGGGCGGGACGAGCGGTGCGCGAAGGCCGATCCGTCGATCGCCGCGCGGGCGCTCGTCCGGGCCGGGAAGCTCTTCGAGGCGCAGGCCCGGGGCGCGTACTCCGGCGCCAGCGCGATCGAGGGCGTCGCGGACGCGGACGTGAAGACGCAGGTGGCGGAGGCCAAGCGGCGGCTGAAGGCGCTGCAGGGCGGCGCCGCCTCGAGGGCCGAGCCGCCGCCATGAAGCGGGTGCGCCTGGAGGATCTCCGCGCGCTCCTGGAGTCCCCGGAGTTCTCCGCGTGGTGGACCGAGTGGCAGCGGGTCTCCTCCGCGGTGCGTGACGCGCGGGCGCACCAGGAGGCCCTCGTCGCGCAGTCGCGGCTGATGGCGGCGCGCTCGGAGACCGCGCAGCGCGCGGCGCACTCGAGCGCGCCCGCCGGAGCGCTCGCGGCGGACGAGGCCGAGCGGCTCTTCAGGGAGGCCGAGGAGCGCCGCGCGCGCTCGCGCCAGCTCGCGGAGCACGCGGCCTCGGCGGAGCGTGAGCTCCGCGACGCCCAGGCCGCCCGGGACGCGCTTCGCGAGGCCGCGCGTGAGAAGTTCCGGTGCGTCCCCGGGGAGTCGTTCCTGTACTGGAGGAAAGGAGCCGGTGAGCGCGCCTTCGCCGTGTCCCTCTCGGACGAGCCCGGCGCGTCGGAGGGCGCCGTGAAGGCGCTCGGGATCTACGTGGTCGGGCGCCGGCGCGGGGTCGTGTTCCTGGAGCCCGCGCGGGACGCCCGGCGCGGCCCCGACGGGGCGGGCGGCGCCTCCGGAACCGATCCTTCGAGCCGGTGATGTGTGCCTGCCCTCCGGCCGCTCGCCCCCTGACCGTGGGGCCGGCCGTGGCGTTGACGCCCTGGTGCCAAGCTTGTAGCCTCTAAAGGTTTTTTGGTACCCCGGCCCCGCCGGGGGGGAGATCCCTTTGATCCGCAGACACCTCTTCGCGCTGCTGGCCGGAACCCTGGTCGCGACCACGTCCGGGGCGCAGCAGCCGAAGGCTCGCTCGAGCGACGCGGAGAAGCTCGAGGCCGCTGCGGACAACCTCGCCCGGATGAGCGCAGCCGTGAAGCAGGTCCTGGAGCGCGCCGAGCAGGCGCGGAACGACAAGGACGTGGTCCGGCTCAACTGCGTGAACGAGAAGCTCACGCAGATGAAGGCGCTCATCAAGGGGGCGGAGCAGGCCGACCTCGCCCTCCGCGACTCCCTCGCGACGCGCGAGACCGGCGAGGCCGAGTTCTCGAAGATCGCGATCGCGCGCGCCAAGGTGGACCGCCTGCGCGGCGACTCGGAGCAGTGCCTCCGCCAGGTCGCGTACGTCATCGACGACAAGACCACGGTCGAGCTGCAGCCGCCGCCGGGCCTGCCGGGCGTGCCGGACGGGCTCGGGGTCGCGAACCGGGGCGAGAACCCTGCCGACGCCGTGCCCGAGATCGGGTCCGGCGACCGCGCGCCGCCCTTCGTGGCGCCGTCGATCGTCCGCCCGCCTGTGGCGAGTCCGTTCCGGTAGCTCGACACCTCACGAACGGGAGCTCGGCTCATGAGCGGAAGCAACACCAGCTGGACGACGGTGCTGGCAGGAGTCGCCGCCGCGGCGCTCGCGACGGGCGCGCACGCGGCGCCCGGCAACGGCATCCGGCTCGGCGGCTCGGACGCGCGCCTGCACCCGTTCCTCGACGTGGAGTCCCGCTACGACTCGAACGTCTCGTACACGCCCGCGAACCAGGCCGTCGGAGACCTGATCCTCCACGTCCGGCCGGGGCTCGAGCTGAAGGCGCCCGGCGACGTCGTCAACCTGGAGTTCACGGGCGCGGTCGACTGGGCGCAGTACCTCGGGGTCGAGGCGGACACGAGCGGCCTGTCGAAGATGTTCGCCGGCGCGGCGCTCGCGGCGGTGTTCAACCGGAACGGGGCGGTGGCTCCCCGCGTGGACAACGCCTTCCAGCGGCAGATCTCGACGACCTCGCTCGCGGCGGCGTCGTCCGCGGTGGTGTCGAACGCGAACACGCTGTCGCTCTCCGTCCCGTGGAAGCCGGGCGGCGGCGCGCTCGTCGTCGCCGCGAACGCGCAGTGGCTCGTCGAGTCGTTCGAGAAGTACCAGGACGTCCCCGGGTACCGCCTGGCCGACCTCGGCTACAACCAGTACCGCTTCGGCGGCGAGGCGCAGTGGCGGTTCCTCCCGCGCACCTCGGGCCTCCTCCAGGCCGGCTACTTCACCCGCGTCCCGAACGTCTCGAACCGGCCCGACGAGGCGTCCGGGTTCGACGTCCTCGCCGGCCTCACCGGGCTCCTGACGCCGCGGATCGCCGCGACCGCCAAGGTCGGGTACGGCAGCACCTCCACGAAGGCCAACGCCGCGTTCGGCACCCTCGCCGCGTCGAAGGACGCGAGCTCGGTGCTGGCGGACGTCTCGGTGGAGTGGCTCCCGGCGGACACGGTCTCCTTCAAGACCGGCTACACGCGATCGCTCGGCCTCGATCCGACCGTGGCGGCCTACGCCGCGGACGGCGTGAACGCCGGGTTCCGGGTGAAGCTCGCGGACACCTACGCGCTGCGCGTGGGCGGCCGCTGGGACCGGCTCTCCTTCGAGGCGATCTCCGGGCGCGACGACGACGTTCCTCCGCGTCGACCCCACGGTCGAGGCGGCGTTCGGCAAGTGGCTCAACGCCGCCGTCGGGTACGTGTACAGCGCGCGGACCGCCTCGTGGCCGACCACGCTCGGCGGCTCTCCGCCGGACTACGCGAAGAACGAGGCGTTCCTGAAGGTCGGCGTCACCTACTGACCGGGCGAGCGGTGGCTCACCCCGCCGTTGACGGGGCGGGGGTCCTCCGCGATACGGTCCGCCCGATGCCCCCCCTGGCTCGCTCGTCGCTCCTGGTCGCGCTCGCCGCCGCGCTCGTGCTCGGCGGCTGCACCCGTCGCAGCGCCGCTCGCCCGACCTTGCCCGAGAGCGTCCAGGTCGGCGCGTCCACGCTCGGTCCGGGAGACGTCATCGAGGTCCGGGTCTACCGCGAGGCGGAGATCTCCGGCGTGTACCAGGTCGGCGCGGAAGGCGACGTCGTCTTCCCGCTCTGCCAGCGCGTCGTCGTCTCGGGCCTCACGCCGAACGGCGCGGCGGACAAGTTCCGCGCCTGCCTCGCGTCCGGGTTCCTGCGCGACCCGCAGGTGACGGTGGTCGTGAAGGAGTACAACTCGAAGAAGGTGTTCGTGTTCGGCGAGGTGCAGAAGCCGGGGACGTTCACGTTCCAGGACGGCATGACGGTCGTGCAGGCCGTCACGCTCGCCGGCGGCTTCACCCGCAGCGCGTCCCAGAACTCGACCTCCGTGACCCGCCGCGTCAAGGGGCAGGAGGTCAAGGTGAAGGTCAACGTGCAGGACATCGCCCTCGGGAAGGCTCCCAACTTCACGCTCGAGCCGGGCGACATCGTGTTCGTGCCCGAGTCGCTCTTCTAGGTTCCTCGACCGAGGGACCGTGCCGCGGACCTGCGGGCGCCTCGCGCTCCGGCCCTCGCGACCGCCTCCACGATCCCCGCGTCGATCGCGGGTCCGGGCCGCCGGCGGCGTGGCACGGCCGCTGCTGAACGCTCGCGCATGCTCGTGCGCGTGCGCTCCGCGACCGTCGTCGGGGTCGAGGCCATCCAGGTCGACGTGGAGGTCGAGGCCGGGCCGGGGATGCCCCACTACCACCTCGTCGGGCTCGCCGAGCGCGCGGTGCAGGAGGCGAAGATCCGGGTCGCGGCGGCGATCCGGAACATCCGGGTGCAGCTCCCCTCGAAGCGCATCGTCATCAACCTCGCGCCGGGAGACCTCCGGAAGGAGGGGACCGGCTTCGACCTCCCGATCGCGATGGCGCTGCTCGCCGCGGTGGGCGAGGTGCGGCCCGACGCGCTCGCCGGCGTCCACCTCGTCGGCGAGCTCGCGCTCTCCGGTGAGGTGAAGCCGGTGCGGGGCGTGCTGCCCATCGCGATCGCGGCGCGGCGCGCGGGGGCGAGGAGCCTCGTCGTCCCGGAGGCGAACGCGCTCGAGGCGGCCGTCGTGGAGGGGCTCGACGTGCGCGCCGCACGTCACCTCGGCGAGGTGGTGGCGTGGACGCGCGGGGAGGCGCGGCTCCCGCTCCCCCTCGGCGCCGCGAACTCGCCGCAGGCCGCGCCGGGACCCGATCTCGCCGACGTCGCGGGCCAGGACGGCGCGAAGCGCGCGCTCGAGGTCGCCGCGGCGGGCGGGCACAACCTCCTCATGTTCGGGCCTCCGGGCAGCGGGAAGACGATGCTCGCGCGGCGCCTCCCCGGGCTCCTGCCGCCGCTCACGTTCGAGGAGGCGCTCGAGGCGACGGTCGTGCACAGCGTCGCGGGCCTGACCCGACACCGCGGGCTCCTCGCGGAGCGCCCGTTCCGGGCGCCGCACCACACGATCTCGGACGCGGGGCTCGTCGGCGGCACCAGCCGCCCGAGACCCGGCGAGATCTCGCTCGCGCACCGCGGCGTGCTCTTCCTGGACGAGCTTCCGGAGTTCCGGCGCCACGTCCTCGAGGCGCTGCGCCAGCCGCTCGAGGACGGCGAGGTGGCGCTCGCGCGGGCGGGCCGCAGCGTCACGTACCCCTCGCAGGTGATGCTCGTCGCGGCGATGAACCCGTGCCCGTGCGGTCACCTCGGGGACCGGGCGCGGCGGTGCCGCTGCACCGCGCACGAGCTCGTCAGCTACCGCCGCCGCGTGTCCGGGCCGCTCCTCGACCGGATCGACCTCCACGTGGACGTGCCCGCGGTCCCGCCCGCGCTCCTCGGCGCCGACGCGGCCGGACGGACGACGAGCGCCGACGTGCGGGCGCGGGTCGCGAGCGCGCGCGCCCTCCAGGCGGAGCGGGCGGGGGCGGGCGCCTGGAACGCGCGCCTGCGCAGCGCGGCGCTCCGGCGCCACTGCGCGCCGGACGACGAGGGCCGGCGCCTGCTCCAGGCGGCCGTCGAGAAGCTCGGGCTGTCGGCGCGGGCGCACGACAAGGTCCTGCGCGTGGCGAGGACGCTCGCGGATCTCGAGGGCGGCGTGGCGGTGCGTGCCGCCCACGTCGCGGAGGCGATCCAGTACCGCGCCCTCGACCGGGCGCAGCCCTGAAGCGCCGACCCGCCCGCCCTCCTGAAGCGGCAGCGCCGTGGACGCGGGAGGGACCCTGCGCCGACGACGTCCGAGTTCAGCACCGCGCCGGCGTCCTTGTAGACCGTCGTGGCCGCGCTCGGATCCGAGATCGGACCGCGCGCCGACCCCGAGGTAGAGGTCGTCGCCCGCCACGGCCCACTGCGCGCACGTTCGTGTAGACGCTGGTGCCGGGGCAGCGCGGCTGCCCGGGGTTGGGGGTCGGGATGCAGGCGGCGCTGCCGATGGTGAACCCGTTTCCGATCAACGCGCCCGTGTCCGCGTCGAACGCGAACAGGTTGATGCCCCCGGCGCGGCCCGTCCCGGCGATGAACGCGACCCCGTTCAGGCTGCCCGCGGACCGGAAGCCGCCCGTCGCGAGCCTCAGGTTCTCGGCGGTGGTGTTCGACGCCCGGTCGGATTGAGGGACGCCAGCGTGTCGGTGGCGAGGTCGTACACGAACATGTTCGGCGGCCGGGTGTCGGTCTTCTTCACGCTCGACCCGAACTCGCACACGTACTCGTCGAAGAGCAAGGGCGAGGTCTGCTCGAGGTACCCCTGCTCGCGCTGCCGCGAACGTGCGCGACCAGCGGCCGCGCCCCGCCGCGGCCGAGGAGGCCGAGTCACCGCCGGTTCCTCGGGTCGCGCCCTGCGATGAGCGGGGGCGGGCCCCACCGCGGTCCTCGGGCGTCACGCGCCACGGCGGGGGCCGGCGCGCGGACCCTCGGGCGCGATTCGCACGCCCCCCTCGTCGCTCTTCGATGGCCCGCGCCTCGAGCGCGAGGGATCCGCGAGGCTCGTCGGTGGCGCGCCACCTGCAAATGAGGCGGAAACGACCGCGAGACGCGGAGAAGGAAGAGGACGCTCACATGAGCAGGCTCACGGAGAAGGTGAAGGCCCTCGGCCTGGCGATCGCGGGGATCGAGAAGCAGTTCGGGAAGGGGAGCATCATGCGGCTCGGGGACGGGATGGAGCCGGCGCCGGTCGCGGTCGTCTCGACCGGCTCGCTCGCGCTCGACCTCGCGCTCGGGGTCGGCGGGCTCCCTCGCGGCCGGGTCGTCGAGATCTTCGGTCCGGAGTCGTCGGGGAAGACGACGCTCGCGCTCCACGCGATCGCGGAGGTGCAGCGCCAGGGCGGCGTCGCCGCGTTCGTGGACGCGGAGCACGCGCTCGACGTGACGTACGCGCGCCGCCTCGGGGTGAGCCTCGGCGACCTGCTCGTCTCGCAGCCCGACACCGGCGAGCAGGCGCTCGAGATCTCGGAGCAGCTCGTCCGGTCGGGCGCGTGCGACCTCGTGGTCGTGGACTCGGTCGCGGCCCTCGTGCCGAAGGCCGAGATCGAGGGAGACATGGGCGACTCGCACATGGGGCTGCAGGCGAGGCTCATGAGCCAGGCGCTCCGGAAGCTCACCGCGGTGGTCTCGCGCAACCAGTCGATCGTGGTCTTCATCAACCAGATCCGGATGAAGATCGGCGTCGTCTTCGGGAACCCCGAGACCACGACCGGCGGTCACGCGCTGAAGTTCTACGCCTCGGTGCGACTCGACATCCGCCGGATCGGCCAGCTGAAGGAGGGCGACGCCGTCGTCGGCAGCCGGACGCGGGTGAAGGTCGTGAAGAACAAGGTCGCGCCGCCCTTCAGGGAGGCCGAGTTCGACATCCGCTACGGCGTGGGCGTGGACCGGTACGCGGAGGCGGTCGACCTCGCGGTCGAGCGCGGCGTCGTGGAGAAGTCCGGGACGCACTTCGCGCTCGACGGCGAGCGGATCGGGAACGGCCGGGAGCGCGCGGTCGAGTGGCTGCGCGCGAACCCCCAGGCGTTCGACCGGCTCGTCGCGAAGCTGCGGGCGCCAGCGCCGGAGGGCGGGCTCGCGCCGGCTCCGGCGGCCACGGGGTAGGGCGGCGGGAGGGTGGCGGGGGGCGCCGGCGCGTCACATGAAGAAGTACCGGAGCGTCACGTTCGTCATCCAGCTGTGATGGTCGCGCAGGGCGGGGGTCTCGAAGCCGCCGATGTCGTAGGGGTGGCCGAAGTGGACCCGGAGCAGGAGCGGTCCGAAGAGCACGTTCACGCCGAGCACGCCGGTGAGGGTGCGCGCGTCCCACGCGCCGACGTCGGCGCGGGTCACGGTCGCCGGGCACCGCCCCGGAGCGCGTCGCCCAGCGGTCGAAGACGCCGCCGAAGTCCAGGGCCAGGACCCCCTCGATGTAGTCGAAGATCGCGAGGCGGATGAACCAGTCGAGCGGGAACTGCAGCTCGGCGTTCGCGACGTAGAAGTTTCGCCCGATGAGATTCCGCGTGTCGAACTGGTCGAAGCCGCGCAGGTTGTCCGCGGCGGTGAGCCACCACGACCGCTCCCAGTTGCTGCTCCTCGAGTTCGGCGCGAAGGAGGTCCCCGTCGCGAACCTGAGCCCGATGTTCGCGCGCCCCGTGAGCTGGAAGTACTGCTGCGCGTCGAGGTGCGCGAACCCGTGCACCGCGTCGCGGCCGGGCAGCCATCCGCCCCCGAGCTCCGCGAGGACCGAGTGCCCCGCGAGCGGCCCGGTCGCGTAGTCGTAGCGGATCGTGTCGTAGCCGTACCGGAACGTCGGCGACATCGTGAAGTTCAGGCCGGAGTTCGCGCTCCGCCAGGCGCCGGTGTCCGGGTACACCGACTTCGCGAAGAGCACGCCCGAGCAGTCGTTCCGGATCTCGAACGGGTTGCTCGGATCCGGCACGGTGTCGAACACGCAGTACCGCTGGACCGCCCCGAGCGTCAGCTCCGCCTCGACCCGCCGGAACCGATCGATGGGGTACCGGAGCGCGCCGAGGATCCCGAAGTCGCGCTGCAGGTACTCGAGGGTCGGGTCGAACCGGTCGAGGTTCTGCTGGACGAAGTGGTACGCGCCGAACACCCAGCCCAGCCGCTCGGACCGGTTCTCGTACATCGCGAGCGCCTGGGTGTAGTCGAACGACCCGAGCACCGAGAGGTCCAGGAACAGGACGTGGTCGCGCAGCATGTCCGAGAACAGCACGGCCGCGCGGCCCGCGACCGCGCTGCCCGCGCCGCCGCCGTAGATGAACCCCGCCTCGGGCTTCCAGTTCTTGAGCGAGAGCGCCTGGTACTCCGACGGATCCTGCGGCAGGTCGGCGACGGGGATCTCGAGGACCTCGCCGCGGGCGGGGGGGACCGCGACCGCCGGCAGCTCGAGCCACGCGACCTTGGGGACCTCGACGAGGCGGAAGGTGCCGCCGTAGAAGGTGCCCGCGTACACGCCGCGGCCCTTGGGCGAGAGCGTCGGGGCGACGAGCCCGGTCGAGAAGTCGGTGATCTGCTTCGTCGCGCCGTCCTTCAGCAGGTGGAGATCGAGCTTGCCGCCCGAGTCGGACGAGTAGAGGACCGAGCCGTCCGGGAGCGCGGAGGGGTGCCGGTCCGAGGTCGCGGCGGTCGTGAGCCGGACCACCTCTCCGGTCGCGGGCGAGATCCGGAAGAGGTTCGAGCGTCCGTGATCGGTCGCGTCCGACGCGTAGTAGATCCCGTCGGCACCCCACGAGAGATCCTTCTCGGTGTACGGGTTGTTCGTGATCCGCCGCGCCTGGCCGCCCTTCAGCGAGACGAGGTAGATGTCCTGCTGCCCGTCCGCGGCGACGCCCACGAAGGCGAGCTCGCGGCCTCCCGGCGCGAGCGCCGGGTCGGAGATCTGGATGAACTGACCGCCCGCGGGCGTCCGCACGTGGAGCGTCCGCCGTCGCCCGACGGTGACCCGGGGCGGCTTCCCCTCGGGGGTCTGGTGCTTGTACGGGACCACGTAGAGCCGGTCGCCGACGCCGTGCTGGGCCGTGAACACGACGACGTCGGCCCCGACCGCCGCGACCGAGTACTCGATGGGGTGGAGCGACTCGACGCCGGGCACGCTGTCCGCCGCGATCTCGACGGCGCCCTTCGGGTTGCGGAGGTCGACGACGAACAGGCGCGCGCGCCCGCGGCTCCGGTCGATCCCGCGGATCACCGCGACGCTGCCGTCCGGCGAGGTCACGAAGTCCTCGGGCTCGTACGGCAGCCCGCGGATCTCGCGCACCTGCGGGAGGTCCTGCCTCGCGCGCAGGTACTCGGGGTAGTAGCGGCGCTTGAGCCACGCCCGCCAGCGCCCGTCGACCTGCTCGAGCGGCTCGTTCAGCACGCGCCGGACGAGCGCCGAGAAGCTGCGGACCGGCGAGGGGCCCTGCTTCGAGTCCGAGTCCGCGAGGAGGTAGGCGTTCTCGAGGAACGCCTGGATCTTCTCCGCGCCGTACGTGTCCGCGATGAACGCGGCGCGCGCCTGGCCGAGCTTGTACGTCTGGATGTAGCCGTGGATCTGGTCGTCGGCGAACGCGACGATCTCGTAGTGCCTCGACGGATCCGGGTTCCACACGAGGTCCCGCAGGTACAGGTCCGTCTCGCTGTCGATCCCGCCCTTCGAGTAGTACTCGGCGATCCCCTCGATGAACCAGAGCGGGAGGAAGTTGATGGGCGAGGCCATCTTCTCCGCGCCGGCCGCCTCGTTCAGCTTCTGGATGGTGAACTGGTGCACCATCTCGTGCGTCGACACCTCGACGAACTTCGAGTGATCGCCGAAGTAGGGGACCGCCATCTTCAGGTCCTCGGGTGACGTGACGCCGAGGACCGACTCGCTGACCTGGAAGACGTTCTGGGTCTGGAACTCCCGCTGCGTCGCGTAGAGGATGTAGGGGATCCGCTTCGTGGGGTTGTAGTGGAACTGATCCACGAGCCGCGCGAACGCGCTCTGGATCGCGGGGAGCGCGCGGCGGGCCTGGGCGACCTCGTTCCGGTAGTAGTAGAGGCGGATCGCGCCCTTGCCGCCGCCGGGCGGCGCGACGTCCACGTACTGCCAGTTGAAGTCGTACCACGCCACCTGGTTCTGTCCGGGGCGGTCGGGGAGCACGATCGTCTGGTCGAGGGGCCGCTCGGGCGGCGCGCGCAGCGAGTCCATCGTCCGCAGCGACTCTCCGAAGCCGGGCGGGGCCCCCTGGAAGACCTGCGCCGCCGCGACGAGGGGCAGCACGGCGGCGAGCGCGGAGACGGTCTTCCTCATGGGGTTCAACGGTACGTAGGCGCGCCACCGAAAGGGAGCAACCGGAAGGATACCCGCCTCACCGCCGGCGGGGCGCGGAGACCTGCCGCGATCAGGCCGACCGTATCGCATGGCGCACTCCGGCGATCGTCAGGGAGAAGCTCCCCGACCCGGGCGGGCTCTCCTCGAGCTTCAGCCCGAGGGTGACCTGGGCGGCGCGCGAGAACCGAGCCGGATGTCGGCCGCCCTTCACCACGCACCGGAGCACCCCGTCGGCTCCGAGCGACAGCGTCCGCGGGTCGAGCGGCTCGCGCTCGCCGTCCGAGAGGAGCAGCGACTGCGCCCCGGCCTCGCCGTCGATCACCCCCCGGACCACGTACGGCGTCTCCTCGAGCGCCACGTACGCGCTCTCGCGCCCGATCCGGACCAGCCATCGTCCGTCGGGCGTCCGCTCGAGCGACCGCCACAGCACCTCGAGCGTGCGGGCGTGGGTGATCGGCTCGCCGCGATGCAGGAACTGGCCCTCGGCGTCGATCGAGAGGCCGCTCCCGGCGCGCAGGGCCTCGAGGGGGTCGGACGTCGTCACGCGCGGATCATGGGCGCACCGGCGGCGCGGCGCCACTACCGCAGCGCGAGGCGGAGGAGGTTCAGCGCCTCGTACGCCGCCTGTCGGCGGATCCGCTCGCGATCGCCCCGGTAGAGCCGCAGGGCGTGCTCGGTCCCGTCCGGACCGGCGAGCGCGAGGTGGACCGTGCCGACCGGCTTCTCCGCGGTCCCGCCGGTCGGGCCGGCGATCCCGGTGATCCCGAGGCCCCAGGTCGCGCTCGCCGTGCGGCGGACGCCCTCCGCGAGCGCGCGGGCCACGGGCTCCGAGACCGCGCCGTGCTCGGCGAGCAGCGCCGGGGGGACGCCCACGACGCGCTCCTTCATCGCGTTCCCGTACGCGACGACCCCGAGGTCGATCACCGACGACGCTCCTGGCACCCGCGTCACGAGCTCCGCGAGCAGCCCGCCGGTGCAGCTCTCGGCCGCCGCGACCCGCTCGCCGCGCGCGGTGAGCCGGGCGACGACGAGCTCGGGCAGCTCCTCCTTCCCCTCGCCCCAGATCGCGTCGCCGAAGATCGCGCGCACCGCCGCGGCGATCCGGTCCGCCCGCGCCGCGGCGTCGGGGCCCGGGACGGACCACTTGAGGTGGACCTCCGGCCAGTGGGCGCGGAACCCGAACCGGACGCCGGCGTTCGCCGGGTCGTCCATCACCGGGCGCATGGCGTGGTCCGCGTGCGACTCCGGGACGCCGAAGAGCTTCAGGAGCCGCGCGGCCGGGAGATCCCCGAGCCGACCGGCGAGGCGGGGCAGGAGCCACTCGTTCGCGAGCCCCTTGAACTCGACCGGCACCCCGGGGAGGCACACGACCTCGGCCCGCCCGATCCGGGCGGAGAACCCGGGCGCGGTCCCGAACCGGTTCGGGATCACCTCGGCCCCGCGCGGAAACCGCGCCTGCTTCTCGTTGTTCGGGGTCATCGTCCGCCCGAAGCGCCGGAACCGCTCCTCGATCGCGCGGAGCGACGGCTCGTGCAGCTCGAGCGGGACCCCGAGCACGGCCGCGACGCACTCGGCCGTCAGGTCGTCCTCGGTGGGCCCCATCCCGCCGCTCATGACGACGAGGTCCGAGCGGGCGGAGGTCTCGCGGATCGCCGCGTCGAGGTCCGCCCGATCGTCGGCGACGAGCGTCTTCCGGCGGACCATGACCCCGAGGTCCCAGAGCCGGTCCATGAGCCAGGCCGAGTTCGTGTCCACGACCTGGCCGGTGAGGAGCTCGTCCCCGGTGGAGAGGATCTCGACGTGCAGCGTCACGGCACGACCCCGAGCGCCCGCAGGACGCGCAGCGCCGCCCACGCCCACACGCCGGCGGCGACGTCGTCCATCACCACGCCGAACCCGGTCTTCACCCGATCGAAGGCCGACGCGGGCCACGGCTTCGCGACGTCGAAGACCCGGAACAGGACGAACCCCGCGACCACCGCGGGCCAGGAGAACGGGACGAGCGCCATCGTGACGAGGTACCCCACCACCTCGTCGATCACGATGGGCGACGCGTCCGCGACGCGCCAGTACCGCGCCGCCCGGTCCGCCGCGACGATCGCGAGCGCGGTGAGCGCCGCGGTGACCGCGACGTAGGCGCCCGCCGGCAGGCGCGAGAGCGCGAGGTAGAGCGGGACGGCTCCGAGCGTGCCGAAGGTCCCGGGGGCGACGGGCGCGTACCCGCACGGGCCCCAGGCGGCGAGGACGACCCACGCGCCGGGCGGTTCCGCGGGGCGAGGAGGCTTCTTCGTCACCGCTCAGATGTACTCGTCCTGCTCGCGCTTGTCCGCCTCGACGTCGTCCTCGTCGGGCTCGAGCGCCTCGTCCTCGGCGAGCTCCGCGCGGACCGCCGCGGGCAGGGTCGTCTGGTCGCGCGCCGGGCGCGCGTGGGCGATCACCGCCTCGGCGATCCCCATCGCGATGTACGCCGCCATGTAGATGACGAGGACGAACGAGGCGCGCGTCGCGATGCCGACGGCGACCCCGCCCAGCGTGACGAACCCGAAGATGGCGAGGCTCTTCGCGGAGAGGTGCAGGTCCTTGAACGTCCGGTACCGGATGGTCGAGACCATCAGGAACGAGAGCAGGAGGACGACGACGGCGATGGGCACGCGCGACGCCGGCTCGGTGGTCGAGCCGAACTGACGGTAGTGGGCGATCACGAGCGCCACGATCGCGCCGGCGGCGAGGGGGATCGGCAGGCCGACGAAGAAGCGCGACGAGCCCTTGTCGCCGCGGTTCGCGAGGACGTTGAACCGCGCGAGCCGCAGCGCGCCGCAGGCGGCGAAGCAGAAGGAGACGAAGAGCCCGACGAAGCCCAGGGGGGCGACAAGAATGTCATAGGGAATGTTGTGTCAGTAGTAGAAATTATGCAGTTCATGACACATAATAGTTTACTTTTATATAAGAAAAAGGGCTCTAGAGTCTCTTCTAATAAAGTAGTAGCTTATGAGGCAAAAGAAACGCAGAATCCTTACCGTAAGGGAGTGGTTTTTGTTTCACCATCTAAAGCTGATCTTGTTGAAGGAAAAGGATACGTTGTGACTTCGTATGAAACCCTTCACCAAAAAAGGCACAACTTATCTCATTGGACTCCTAATACATATCGAGGCGGTACCTACTATAACTTTAAGAAAAGGATTATTAAGGGGCATACGCGTGATAATCTGAAGCAAATTAATGTGATCGGGTTTGATATTGACACGAAAGAGGTGGATCTTTACGCGTTGTATTTGGGGTGTGAAGAATTAGGTTTGCCACGTCCGAATTTATTATTAGAAACTCCTAGAGGATTTCAAGTATTTTTTGTTTTGGACACGCCATTTTTTATCCATAACCAAAATGATTATAAGTCTTTAAGAGTAGCAGAACGCCTATCTGATAATATTCGTAAGGCTTTATCTACCTATGTACCAGTGGACACAAACTGTGTACCATTTGGGTTTTATCGGATTCCTAGAGAAGATAATGTTTTAGATTTTTATGATGAGCCTGCTAATACAAGCGAACTGCTTTCGTGGTCTAAGCATTTTGAAAATCAAGAAAGACGGAGTTTTCTGCATGTGGTGTACAACCGAAATACATTAGCAGCCAATCTAATGTCTTCAGAGTGGTATCAAGCGCTTATTTGTGCTACAGACATTAATAGAGGTCATCATAGTGCTAGCCGAAATAATGCATTGATGACATTAGCACTAGCTAATTATGCAAGTGGACGTCCTCTTGAAGATGCTTATGATGAATTAGATCAATTTAACAGTAACTTAGCTAACCCATTGAATCAAACCGAGTTTGAGCGAACGTTGAATAGTGCTTATTCTGGAAAATACAAAGGTGTGAAGCGATCTTATGTTGAAGGCTTGCTGGAGCTTTGGACAGATGGACAAGTTCGATTTCAAGGAAAAGAAGGATGGTACAAATTTAAAAAGCCGCGTGAAGAGCGTGTGCGTTCTCACTATGATGAGTGGGAAGCTGACATTTTGAATAAAATCAATGATCTTACAAGCCCTGAAATACCATTTTTTAAGGGTTCTTTAAAGATGCTTGCTGAAACGTTTGGTATGGCTGTATCGACCCTAAAAGAGGTACTAAAGCGTTCTAGTAAGCTTATTAAGCATACAATCGGGCGTGGTCGTGGAGCCGTTACACAATTAGCTAGTAGATCCATGATGTTTAAAAGTTTGCTAGTATCCCGTAAGAAATATCTTCAACAGGTTCAATTAACATTTACTGAGCTTTTACCAGAAGCCAAAAAATCTCCTGAGGAACTCATTTTCCCCTCATTAGCGACAGAATTAATTACGTTTGAATTAGATGTTTTATATCGATCGGGTACATCGCCACCAGGTAGGAAATCATCCTAGAATTAATGAGCCAATCTGCCAATACATATCTATATTCTCCTTTGTGTGAGTTTAGACTTAATTATTGTTTAGCCCTACGTTTATTGGCTATTAGGTTTATTTAGCTCTGACTATTAATATATTGACTGGCTTTTATATGGGCGATGCCTTGTTTGTTTTGTTTTAAAGACTTCGTAAATGATTTGCTACCTTTATTTTGTATCTGAGGGTACAGAACTATATTCTTACGATTATCTCGATAGAATATTATATTAAATTTAAACATCTTGCAGTTAGGAATAGAACTACGGATTGAATTTTATGGGTTGTTTTTACTTTTTTAAATTTTTTTACCTTTTATTGGAGGATATAGAGAATAAAAAGCTAACTTATGTATAAACAATGTTTAATTTAAACCTATATAAACATGATAATTAGATTATTGTAGTTATGATTATTCGGTAAATTTTTTAAACCTACTTTTAAAGGGAGGTTCATAAAAACGTGAGTAAAGATAATAATCAAGTTGTCGTAAAATCAGAAGAAAAAGAAGATAAAAAATATCAAGTGAAGCTTACAGTGAAAGAGACAGCTGCAGACAATCGGGGAGACTGCTGTAACTGTTCGAAACTGGATGCGTGAATTAAAGCCTTATATTCCAGTAAAAAAAGCTGAGAATGGTTATAATCTTTTCGATGCAGAAGCTTTAGAAGCTATTCATCAGATTAAAAAACTTCATCGAGAACAAGGTTATTCTATTAATCAAGTGAAAACTTACCTTGATTCGGGTGGGGAAGTATTTAAACCAGTGAATACAGAAGAACAAATGCAAAAGGATATTGATGAGTTGAAAGAAAAAATGAGAAAGCAAAAGGTATTTAATGAGACATTGGTTGGGCAATTAAAAAAACAACAGACCTATATAGACGATAGGATCAAAGATCAGGATCATAAATTAACAGTTACTATAAAAGAGCATCAAGAAGAAACTTTAAAACGGTTAGCTTCTACAATAGAAGAAAAACCTAAAAGGAAAGGATTCTTTAGAAGGTTATTTTCTTGATTATCATGTTTATGAGTCTTTAATAACTAGATGTAGACTAATACAAAAGCTCAAAGCTGATGTCCTTATGATACTTTATTCTATTCCATTAATGAGGTGTAAATAATGAAAATAGCAAGCCCATCATATTGCAAATTATGTGGTAAAAGTTTTATCACTAATGAGGTCATATACTATATTCCAACTGATAATACTATAGTTTGTGATAGCTGTGCCGAGAAATCTGATGAAGAAACACATGTGAGATTATATGAAGAAAACAATGAATGAGGTATCTTAGGTGGATGCCTCTTTCTTTATTTTCTTGAAGTGATTTTTCATTTTGATGTGAAAAGAACGTTATTCTAAGAAAAAACATCCTATTCGTTAATATGTATGGTTTCTATACTTCAAGCCAATTATATTTTACGGGTTGTTTAATCTTGTTCACCTTAATCGCAAATTCCCTAGCTGCTGCTTCACGTTGTTTAATTTTTGCTTGTTCACGTTTGTTAGTTTCAAATATTGCTGTTTGTTCTAGGGATCTCACTATTCTATCTACATAAGATGAAAGGAAGGTTATTGTTCCTGTTTTCATAGCATCATTAATTCTATTCGTAACATATTGAATAATCTTAGCTTTTTGAGGATTCTTTATATAATTATTACTTTCTTGTTTTAAAGTAGGTAGTACATAGGTAGAAACTTTTTTAGTACTTTCATCTATTGGGATTTCTGGCTTGTCTGTATTTTCTACTTTGTTTTCTACACTATTTTCTAATCCTAATAACTCATTCAAGTATGTAAAATTCTCATGCTGTTTCAATATGATAATAGGTGTTTTGTAGCCATTTGAAGCTGGGTTATGACGATATGTTACTAATACCTCTCCTGACTGTTTCACTAGCTTAATTGCCTTGTCTACAGTTGATAAACTTACCTTACATTTTTTTGCTAATGTTTCTCTACCATTAAAGCTGTATCCTCGATCTGTTGCTTTGTAGATGATTTCATCTATTACACTTAAAACTTTCTTTGCACGATTCCATCGAATATCAATTTTACTTTTAATTCGATCGATAAATTTCCACTTTAATTTTTGACGTTCTTTTTGATTCATTTTTAATGTTTTTGACGCTTGCATTTTTTTAAATTGATGGCTTGATACTAATACTGTCACTATAATTTGCTCCCATTTTACGCAAAAAAGACACTGAATCCCTATATTTAATAAGGAAACAATGTCTTTAAAGTTAAATGGAATTAACATTTATCCTTGAAACTAACTAGAAAATACCTTAGAATTAGGGTATTAATATGTTAGTACAAGGAACTTCGACAAGTGTTTTCCCTACTGCTGTTAGGGGGAACGGTGATAGGGTGTTGGTAGCACCACTATGACACGTTGAAGTTCTTTTTTACGTTCATATTTGTTAATTCGAATTTTAGCATTTTTAGTAACAATTAATCCATACAAATATCAAAAATCAGTCATAATTTTAAAGTTTGAAGCATATCATGCTATGACTTCCACTTGATTTAGCCTATATCAGTCATAGCAGCTGCCATTCCAAAAACATAATTTAATATTTTTTGCGAACTCAAGCTAATGACAAAAAAACAAAAATTTAAAAAATACTTAATTAAAAAATGAAGTTCTATTGAAGTTACTAGAAAAAATAAAGAAAAAAAAGAGCATAAGGGAAAACTGCTATCACGAAAACACTAGGCTCTGCCTAGTGTTTTCGTGATAGCATGATTTTTCAAATTTGACACACCTTGTGCCACATAAAAAACGCTTATTGGCACAGGACGTGCCAATAAAAAAATCCCTTCTTTTAAAAGGGGTTTTTTTATTGAACGCTTTGTTTTTTAATGTATGAATGACGTTGAAAATGTGATAGTTCATTTTTTATAGAATAAAATTTCTAAATCTTCTTCTTTTTTCATCGTAAAGTCATGAGGTTTGTGTTTGATCGTTAATCGCTTTTAAAACGTCCTCTAGGTCCTTTTCTGTTATGGTATTTCATGACCGTTGTGTGTTCTAAATGAAAAGGAACACAAAGATAAGGACAAGCCAGAACTATTGTTTCTACACTTAAAAGCTACTTTTTTAAGGGATAAAAAAATCCCTGAATATAGCACGCTAATGAAGTTGACTTCTACGAATAAAAATGTTAAATTAATGAATGTCGCTAAGGCGATAATGATTTTAATCTTTTTTCTTAAAAAAGAAGTTGACTTCTGCGATACTAAATGTTATATTAATTAAGTCGCTGATGCGATGATTTCTTTTAAGGATTAATGATTACATTAGTTTCTATAAAAGATTTAAAAAAGAAGTTGACTTCGACGAATCAATATGTTAATATTGTTTAGGTCGTCACTTCGACGAAACATAGTTCTTTGAAAACTGAACAAAACAGAAGCGTCAACGTTAATTTTTAAGTGAGCACACACTTTAAAAAAGCAAATGAGCAAGTCAAACATTTCTTCGGAGAGTTTGATCCTGGCTCAGGACGAACGCTGGCGGCGTGCCTAATACATGCAAGTCGAGCGAATCTTTGGGAGCTTGCTCCCTGAGATTAGCGGCGGACGGGTGAGTAACACGTGGGTAACCTGCCTGTAAGACTGGGATAACTTCGGGAAACCGGAGCTAATACCGGATAATTTCTTTTCTCGCATGAGAAGAGATGGAAAGATGGTTTCGGCTATCACTTACAGATGGACCCGCGGCGCATTAGCTAGTTGGTGAGGTAACGGCTCACCAAGGCCACGATGCGTAGCCGACCTGAGAGGGTGATCGGCCACACTGGGACTGAGACACGGCCCAGACTCCTACGGGAGGCAGCAGTAGGGAATCTTCCGCAATGGACGAAAGTCTGACGGAGCAACGCCGCGTGAGCGAAGAAGGCCTTCGGGTCGTAAAGCTCTGTTGTTAGGGAAGAACAAGTACGAGAGTAACTGCTCGTACCTTGACGGTACCTAACCAGAAAGCCACGGCTAACTACGTGCCAGCAGCCGCGGTAATACGTAGGTGGCAAGCGTTGTCCGGAATTATTGGGCGTAAAGCGCGCGCAGGTGGTTCCTTAAGTCTGATGTGAAAGCCCACGGCTCAACCGTGGAGGGTCATTGGAAACTGGGGAACTTGAGTGCAGAAGAGGAAAGTGGAATTCCAAGTGTAGCGGTGAAATGCGTAGAGATTTGGAGGAACACCAGTGGCGAAGGCGACTTTCTGGTCTGTAACTGACACTGAGGCGCGAAAGCGTGGGGAGCAAACAGGATTAGATACCCTGGTAGTCCACGCCGTAAACGATGAGTGCTAAGTGTTAGAGGGTTTCCGCCCTTTAGTGCTGCAGCTAACGCATTAAGCACTCCGCCTGGGGAGTACGGCCGCAAGGCTGAAACTCAAAGGAATTGACGGGGGCCCGCACAAGCGGTGGAGCATGTGGTTTAATTCGAAGCAACGCGAAGAACCTTACCAGGTCTTGACATCCTCTGACAACCCTAGAGATAGGGCGTTCCCCTTCGGGGGACAGAGTGACAGGTGGTGCATGGTTGTCGTCAGCTCGTGTCGTGAGATGTTGGGTTAAGTCCCGCAACGAGCGCAACCCTTGATCTTAGTTGCCAGCATTTAGTTGGGCACTCTAAGGAGACTGCCGGTGACAAACCGGAGGAAGGTGGGGATGACGTCAAATCATCATGCCCCTTATGACCTGGGCTACACACGTGCTACAATGGATGGTACAAAGAGTCGCAAACCCGCGAGGGCTAGCTAATCTCATAAAGCCATTCTCAGTTCGGATTGTAGGCTGCAACTCGCCTACATGAAGCCGGAATCGCTAGTAATCGCGGATCAGCATGCCGCGGTGAATACGTTCCCGGGCCTTGTACACACCGCCCGTCACACCACGAGAGTTTGTAACACCCGAAGTCGGTGAGGTAACCGCAAGGAGCCAGCCGCCTAAGGTGGGATAGATGATTGGGGTGAAGTCGTAACAAGGTAGCCGTATCGGAAGGTGCGGCTGGATCACCTCCTTTCTAAGGAAAAATATGAAGTATTTAGGTTCTTCATTCGAATAGACGAGTCGTTTCTGATTTTGTTTAGTTTTGAGAGAACTATCTCTCAACATTGTTCCTTGAAAACTAGATAACAGATAGAAGACATCATTGAAAGTAGTAAGTTCATTTTTAAGATCTTAACTATAGGTTAAGTTAGAAAGGGCGCACGGTGGATGCCTTGGCACTAGGAGCCGATGAAGGACGGGACTAACACCGATATGCTTCGGGGAGCTGTAAGTAAGCTTTGATCCGGAGATTTCCGAATGGGGAAACCCACTGCTCGTAATGGAGCAGTATCTTTACCTGAATACATAGGGTATTGAAGGCAGACCCGGGGAACTGAAACATCTAAGTACCCGGAGGAAGAGAAAGCAAATGCGATTTCCTGAGTAGCGGCGAGCGAAACGGAATTAGCCCAAACCAAGAGGCTTGCCTCTTGGGGTTGTAGGACACTCAACATGGAGTTACAAAGGAACGGGGTAAATGAAGAGATCTGGAAAGGTCCGTCAAAGAAGGTAAAAACCCTGTAGTTGAAACTTCGTTCCCTCCTGAGTGGATCCTGAGTACGGCGGGACACGAGAAATCCCGTCGGAAGCAGGGAGGACCATCTCCCAAGGCTAAATACTCCCTAGTGACCGATAGTGAACCAGTACCGTGAGGGAAAGGTGAAAAGCACCCCGGAAGGGGAGTGAAATAGATCCTGAAACCGTGTGCCTACAAGTAGTCAAAGCCCGTTAATGGGTAATGGCGTGCCTTTTGTAGAATGAACCGGCGAGTTACGATTTCATGCAAGGTTAAGTTGATAAGACGGAGCCGCAGCGAAAGCGAGTCTGAATAGGGCGAATGAGTATGAGGTCGTAGACCCGAAACCAGGTGATCTACCCATGTCCAGGGTGAAGTTCAGGTAACACTGAATGGAGGCCCGAACCCACGCACGTTGAAAAGTGCGGGGATGAGGTGTGGGTAGCGGAGAAATTCCAATCGAACTTGGAGATAGCTGGTTCTCTCCGAAATAGCTTTAGGGCTAGCCTCGAGGTAGAGAGTATTGGAGGTAGAGCACTGATTGGACTAGGGGCCCCCATCGGGTTACCGAATTCAGTCAAACTCCGAATGCCAAATACTTATACTCGGGAGTCAGACTGCGAGTGATAAGATCCGTAGTCAAAAGGGAAACAGCCCAGACCACCAGCTAAGGTCCCAAAGTTTATGTTAAGTGGAAAAGGATGTGGAGTTGCTTAGACAACCAGGATGTTGGCTCAGAAGCAGCCACCATTTAAAGAGTGCGTAATAGCTCACTGGTCGAGTGACTCCGCGCCGAAAATGTACCGGGGCTAAACATAACACCGAAGCTGTGGATGGACATCGTAGATGTCCGTGGTAGGAGAGCGTTCTAAGGGCGTTGAAGCTAGATCGTAAGGACTGGTGGAGCGCTTAGAAGTGAGAATGCCGGTATGAGTAGCGAAAGAAGGGTGAGAATCCCTTCCACCGAATGCCTAAGGTTTCCTGAGGAAGGCTCGTCCGCTCAGGGTTAGTCGGGACCTAAGCCGAGGCTGAAAAGCGTAGGCGATGGACAACAGGTTGATATTCCTGTACCACCTATACATCGTTTGAACGATGGGGGGACGCAGAAGGATAGGGTAAGCGCGCTGTTGGATATGCGCGTCTAAGCAGTTAGGCTGGAAACGAGGCAAATCCCGTTTCCGTGAAGGCTGAGCTGTGATAGCGAGGGAAATATAGTACCGAAGTTCCTGATTCCACACTGCCAAGAAAAGCCTCTAGTGAGATGTAGGGTGCCCGTACCGCAAACCGACACAGGTAGGCGAGGAGAGAATCCTAAGGTGTTCGAGAGAACTCTCGTTAAGGAACTCGGCAAAATGACCCCGTAACTTCGGGAGAAGGGGTGCTTTTTAGGGTGAATAGCCCAGAAAAGCCGCAGTGAATAGGCCCAGGCGACTGTTTAGCAAAAACACAGGTCTCTGCGAAACCGCAAGGTGAAGTATAGGGGCTGACACCTGCCCGGTGCTGGAAGGTTAAGAGGAGAGGTTAGCGCAAGCGAAGCTTTGAATTGAAGCCCCAGTAAACGGCGGCCGTAACTATAACGGTCCTAAGGTAGCGAAATTCCTTGTCGGGTAAGTTCCGACCCGCACGAAAGGTGTAACGATCTGGGCACTGTCTCAACGAGAGACTCGGTGAAATTATAGTACCTGTGAAGATGCAGGTTACCCGCGACAGGACGGAAAGACCCCGTGGAGCTTTACTGCAGCCTGATATTGAATTTTGGTACAGCTTGTACAGGATAGGTAGGAGCCTGAGAAGCCGGAGCGCCAGCTTCGGTGGAGGCGTTGGTGGGATACTACCCTGGCTGTATTGACATTCTAACCCTCGCCCCTTATCGGGGTGGGAGACAGTGTCAGGTGGGCAGTTTGACTGGGGCGGTCGCCTCCTAAAGAGTAACGGAGGCGCCCAAAGGTTCCCTCAGAATGGTTGGAAATCATTCGTAGAGTGTAAAGGCACAAGGGAGCTTGACTGCGAGACCTACAAGTCGAGCAGGGACGAAAGTCGGGCTTAGTGATCCGGTGGTTCCGCATGGAAGGGCCATCGCTCAACGGATAAAAGCTACCCCGGGGATAACAGGCTTATCTCCCCCAAGAGTCCACATCGACGGGGAGGTTTGGCACCTCGATGTCGGCTCATCGCATCCTGGGGCTGTAGTCGGTCCCAAGGGTTGGGCTGTTCGCCCATTAAAGCGGTACGCGAGCTGGGTTCAGAACGTCGTGAGACAGTTCGGTCCCTATCCGTCGTGGGCGTAGGAAATTTGAGAGGAGCTGTCCTTAGTACGAGAGGACCGGGATGGACGCACCGCTGGTGTACCAGTTGTTCTGCCAAGAGCATCGCTGGGTAGCTATGTGCGGACGGGATAAGTGCTGAAAGCATCTAAGCATGAAGCCCCCCTCAAGATGAGATTTCCCATAGCGCAAGCTAGTAAGATCCCTGAAAGATGATCAGGTTGATAGGTCAGAGGTGGAAGTGTGGTGACACATGGAGCTGACTGATACTAATAGATCGAGGACTTAACCAATATTTTAATGATGAATTCTTGTATGACGTTATCTAGTTTTGAAGGAATAATATTTCTTAATATTGTCTGGTGACGATGGCGAAGAGGTCACACCCGTTCCCATTCCGAACACGGAAGTTAAGCTCTTCAGCGCCGATGGTAGTTGGGGGTTTCCCCCTGTGAGAGTAGGACGTTGCCAGGCAAACCAAGAACATCCAAGTTTGGATGTTCTTTTTTTATATTCGTGGAAGTTTACTTCCTTTGTTTTTAAGTTATAATGAAAATAGTTAGATAATTATGGGGGGGCTTGAAATTGAGAAATTATTCGATTGGACCTATTCCGCTGATTCTAGAATTTTGTGACTGGCTTAAAGAACAAAAGAAATCTGCTAATACTATTACAACTTACAAACGTGAGTTGGAAAAGTTTCAAGAGTGGCTACAAGAGAATCATTTTGATATTCAAGCATTAACTAAGGAAAATATTCAAAGCTATATTAATTTTTTAGAACAGCAACAGAAAAGTGTAGCAACGATTGATAAAACAACGGGTGCTATCCGTACATTTGCTAAATTTTTAGAGAAACCTGAACTGATTTTCGGGATTAAACTAAAACCGGTTGAAAAAAATGAGGATATTGAGACTTTGTCTCTTGATGAGTCTGCGTGTTTGTTAAAAAAAGTAAAAGAAGACAGAGATTTAAGAAATATAGCGATTGTTTATGTACTCTTGCACACAGGGATTCGTGTTTCAGAATTATGTAACCTAAATCGATCCGATGTAGATTTTATAAAAAATGAATTGATTGTAAAAAGAAATGAAGATGATGAACGAAGGATTCCACTTACGACTGATACTAGACTCCATTTAGAAAATTACCTACGTTCTCATACATCAGAAGCTGTATTCATTACTAAAGCAGATGAGCGTATAAGCGAAAGAGCTGTACAATATATGCTTAAAAAGTATGATGTTAATCCAAATAAATTAAGACATACTTTTTGTCAAAGACTAGTTGATCATAATGTTGGTTTAGACATTGTCTCGAAGTTTGCTGGACATAAAGATATTAATGTAACGAAAAGATATATAAAGTCCTCACAGAATTTAAAAAATCCTAAATTAGAAGAAATTTTAAATAATGCTTTTCTTAATGAAACACTAGGATGAGTTGTTTAGCGGTTTGTGAGCGTAAAGGATATAAAATTATTAATTAAAGAACAAAAGAAGAAAAGAAGAAATAAACTTTAGTTCATTTCCTCTTTTCTTCTTTTGTTCTTTTCTTTTTTATTATAATCGACATTAAAGATATTCTCGATTTATTTCATTGAAATTTATAAGAAGGAAAAAAGAAAAAAGCTGTCGAGGGGTTCTCGACAGCTTTTTTTCTTTTATTAATTTACAAGTTCTTTATCGAAACGGATTCCCGTTGAAAGTACTTCTTCTATATGTTGCAACACACCATGGCCTTCTACATCGTTAAATAACGAATAATAACAAATATAACCAGTTTCAAGCATGTTTTCTTTTATATCTTCTTTATCAATAGCATCAAGTATATTTAAATGGATTTGATCATTCTCATATTTCCCAGCAGCCAAGAAACATTCGTCTTCATATGTAAAAACAATATTATAATAGTTATCATACTGATTTGTTTGCATAATTTTAAACATACTAAATCCCCCTAATATTTTTATGTCACTAATTCTAAAACTGTATATATTCATTCTAAACAACAATGGTAAAAAAATTTGTCGAATCATTTCCTGAACGGAAATTTTTTTCTGTTATATCAAATATAGAATGGTTCCTTATGAAATCTATACATCCGTTCGTAAAAGTACACCCCTGCGCACGCGATTAAAGTAAATAAAAAAAAGTGTTCGAATAGTCCGTAAAAGGTTAAAAAAGATTAAAAGAACGTTCGTTTAAATACACGTACATTTGTGAACGTATTTTGGTAGAATGATAGAAAAGAGTAAGAGGAAGATACAAATGGATTTTAGGAAATTTGGATATGTAAGAGTGAGCAGTAAGGATCAAAATGAAGAACGACAAATAGAGGCGATGAGACAAAAAGGAATCGAAGAACGAGACATCTTTGTCGACAAACAAAGTGGAAAAAACTTCGAACGGGATCAATATCAGTTGCTAAAACGAATATTACGAAAAGGAGATATTTTATATATTCATTCCTTAGACCGGTTTGGTCGGAATAAAGAGCAAATTTTAGAAGAGTGGAATGATATTACGAAAAACATTCAAGCTGATATTGTCGTGCTTGACATGCCATTATTGGATACGACTCAATATAAGGATAGCTTAGGCTCTCTGATTACAGACCTTGTTCTGCAAATTCTTTCTTGGATGGCGCAAGAAGAAAGGGAGCGAATTCGTATACGGCAGCGTGAAGGCATTGATTTGGCTTTGCAAAATGGTACAGTTTTTGGCCGGCCTAAAGCTACCATTACGGAAGAGTTTGTACAAGTATATGATCGGTGGAAAGCAGGAGAAATGACAGCTGTGAAGGCGATGCAGGAGATAGGTGTGAAGAAGACGACTTTTTATAAGTTGGTTAAGGAGTATGAGGGAGCTTTTAAGTAATAATATGGGGAATACTTTATCCATACTGCATGATGAGTTAGGTGTTAATTTACACTTGAGAAGAAAAGAAGAAATAAACTTTTCTTCTTTTCTTCTCAAGTGCTTCAATGTAATGAACTATCATTTCTTATTTATGTTCTTTCAAATATTTCTCCAAAGCTTCTTCAATAATGATGTACATATTTTTCTCTTGAATAATAGCTTGCATCTTCAAGTCTTTGTATAAGTCTGTACGTAGATCGAAAGATACTCGTTTTCTTTCTACCTTTTTTTCTTCTTTAGTTGTTTTCTTCTTTTCTTCATTAGAAGGAACATTGTTTTCTTCTTTTCCTACGACTTCAGCTAGTGCTTGTGTTGGTGTAATCACCTTTTGTTGACGTTTAAGGTTTTTGATATCATTCACCTTTGACACGTTTAATCAACTCCTTGTAGAAACTTTTATATTGATTCAATGCTTGTTTTAATTCAGTGTTCTCGTTAAAGCCATATAAAGCTAATCTTCCTATAGGAGCTTTTCTTGTAATCACCGTTTCAAATACGTCGTTTGGATAGTCCTCTTCAATCATTTCATTAAATGCTTTCGCGTCGCTTCTTCGTACATCGTTCATTGTACGAAGGATTCCAAGGACTTGGGTATCTCTATTCCCAAAGTTTCTGGCTCCTTCAACAGAGTCCATAAAATTAGGAATGGCCGAATAACACCAGTTCGAACATTCAAACATAACCACTACATATTCGCTTGCACAAAGTGCATTTGTCGTTTGTTCACTTAACGATGGTGGTGTATCAATCACGATAAAATCATATTTGTCTCTAACTTGATCAAGAATTTGATCAAGGATTAAACTTGGATTACCCTTGAATGGAAGACTTTCTCCTTGATATGTTTTTCCGGTATAAATCCAGCGTGGAAATGTGGCTAAAAAGTTATTTGCAGGAAGTAAATCTAAATGATTATCGATTGATATTATGTATTCCTCTATGTTATTTTGTTGCATCGCCTCTAGGACGGATCTCCCCATGAATTCATTAGATGGTTTTTCAGATAAAAGTTCGGTTAGATTTCCTTGCGAGTCCATGTCAATGACTAACACCTTATAGCCATCTTCTTTTAGCAAGTAAGATAAAATGCCAGTTGTTGTAGACTTTCCGCAGCCGCCCTTTTGGATTCCCATTGTAATAGTAATGGCCAATTCACATACCATCCTTTCTTCTTACGTTGTTTTCTTCTTTTCTTTATTCTATGTTAATGAAAAAAAACTTTCCTGTTAAGTGATTTTTGAAATTTATAATCTGAAAAGTAATAAGAAGGTAGTATGCTTATGACATATTCAATGATGCTGCGAGGTCTAGGAATTACTGAACGAATATGTATGTATTCTTAGATATTAAAATGGAAAAGTATTTATGATTGAAAATGTAAACGTTTTCATTTATACTGAAAAATAGGTGGATGACACGTGTGGTCATCATGGTATTTGGCGTAGGTGGGGCTGATACTAGTGGAGTATTTTAGTACTTGTAAGAATAAAAAGGCTACTGCGGCTTATTTTGTATTAGGTCTTTTTTATTTTTATTAAATAAATTTCATTACTCAGTTGACTTCTTTATAGTAGGAGAGTAATATTTAAAGTCCTGCTAGCGATTCAAACTGAATTGATACTGGGGACAGAAGTTGATGAAGAATTTGATTTTTATAGAATTGCTATTTTAAATCAAAACTTTTTTAAAAAGAAGTTGACTTCTGCGATACTAAATGTTATATTAATTAAGTCGCTGATGCGATGATTTCTTTTAAGGATTAATGATTACATTAGTTTCTAAAAAAGATTTAAAAAAGAAGTTGACTTCGACGAATCAATATGTTAATATTGTTTAGGTCGTCACTTCGACGAAACATAGTTCTTTGAAAACTAAACAAAGCAGAAACGTCAACGTTTAATTATTAAGTGAGCACACACTTTAAAAAGC
>CAWHDY010000008.1:0-4519 GCA_963828235.1 uncultured delta proteobacterium | reverse complement strand
CCGAGCGGTACGGGGCGCGGGCCCACCCGAGCTCCGACGGGTCCGTGACCGTGAAGACGAAGGTCACGCCCGGGAATTTCCTGCTCGGCGTCGTCCTCGGGTACGGCGGGGAGTGCACGGTCGAAGGGCCTGCCGATGTCGCCGCGCAGCTCCAGCAGCGGGTGGAGGAGCTGCGGCGAATGTACGCCTGAGCCACCGCTCAGCAGCGCAGCATCGAGGTTCGGTCGGCGGGGCTCGCTGTTGCGCCCCCCTTCTGCAGGAACGTTTCGATCGTTACCGGGCGTGCGGAGACGTACGCGCATCTGCGTCGCGCTCGCGTCACCCGGTCACGTTTCTCGCTACGCCGGAGAGCGGGGGGTACCGTTGGCTGTCCCGTCAGCCGTCCTGCGCGCCGCGCGAGATCGCCGAGCGGACCGGAGGTGTCGCCCCAATGAAGCGCTCTGCTCTCCTCTTCTGCGCCGCACTCCTCGCCGCCGCCTGCGCCGACTCCGAGACGAAGACCTGCGGTGCGGGGACCGTGCTGCAAGGGGACGCCTGCGTCGTCCCGACCACGTGCGGTCCAGGCACCGTGCTGCAAGGGGACGTCTGCGTTGCCCCTCTCACCTGCCCCGTCGGGCAGGTGCTGCAGGGAGACAGCTGCGTCGCCATCACCTGCGCTGCCGGGTACGTGCTGATCGGCAACGACTGCGTGGACGTCGACGAGTGCAACACGGAGGTGGTCGCGTTCCACAAGACGCGCTACGGCATCGAGCAGGACTGCATCACGACCGATGTCTGCATCACGCGTGGGGACCGGTACCCCATCTACAACTCGGTCGTCGATCCCTACGAGCAGCCCGGCTGCGATGGCGCGGTCCCGACCGGCACGCTCTGGGCTCGCGGCGCCTGCAAGCGGGTCACGGCCGGCGACTTCGGGCCTTTCCTGAGCGACTCCTTCGCGAGCTGCGAACCTCCGAGCGTCGTGGGGGTGCCCGCCTGCCTGCAGGTCGGCGACCGGTATTTCGACATCGAGTTCGGCTCGTGGTTGACGTCGGGGTACGGCGGCGAGTTCTCCTACGAGCGCCGCGAGGCGATCTGCGGCGCGGGGTTCGCGTGCACCAACACCCCGGGAAGCTACACCTGCTCGTGCAGTCCCGGATTCGAGCTCCTCGACGGCGCGTGCGTCGAGATCGACGAGTGCGCGGCAGGGACGCACGCGTGCGACCCGAGCGCCACCTGCGAGAACCTGGTCGGAAGCTATCGCTGTGCATGCTCCACGCCCGTGTCCTTCGTGAAGAGCGACTTCGGCTCCGAGGAGGACTGCCTCACGGACGCCGTCTGCCTCACCCGCGGCGACCAGTACCCCATGTACAACTCGGTGCTCGAGAGCGAGCCGACCAGGAATGGCGAGTGCCTCCTCGGCAACCCGAGCCCCCTGGGCACCCTCTGGGCTTACGGCGCGTGCAACACGATCGAGCCGGACCAGTTCGGCGAGTTCATGCGGCAGGACTTTGCCGCATGCAACCCGCCCTCGGTCGTGGGTAACCCGGCCTGCCTGAAGATCGGCGATCTCCACTTCGACATCACGTTCGATTCCTGGACCACGGGGGCCGGCGGCGGCGGGTTCGCGTACACGCGCACGGACACGGTCCCGCCCGGCGTCGCCTGCGAATCGCTACCTCAGTAGCGGGGCTACCCGCGGGCGCGCGTTTCTCTGGAACTCTGGGCGCTCTCCCGACCGAGCCGGACTCGGGTCGCTGGGCAGAGGCGAGCCACCGAAGTAGGTCGGAGCCGGCGGACGGCAGCTCGGCTACGATCCCCGGATGCGTGCCCTCCTCCCTGGCGCGGACCGGAAGCTCCGCTGCTGGTGGTGCCTCTCGACCCCGGAGTACCTCCGGTACCACGACGAGGAGTGGGGCCAGCCGACCGCCGACGACCTCCGGCTCTTCGAGAAGATCTGCCTCGAGGGGTTCCAGTCGGGCCTCTCCTGGCTCATCATCCTCCGCAAGCGGGAGGCGTTCCGCCGCGCGTTCGCCGGCTTCGACTTCGAGAAGGTCGCCCGGTTCGGCGCGCGCGACGTGGCGCGGCTCCTCGGCGACGCCGGGATCGTCCGCCACCGCGGCAAGATCGAGTCCACCATCAACAACGCCCGGCGCGCCTGCGCGCTCCGCGACGAGGCCGGGTCGCTCGCCGCCCACCTCTGGCGCTTCGAGCCGGCGCCCGCCTCCCGGCCGCGGCGGCTCACCTGGGCGGCGCTCCGCAAGCTGAGCACCACCCCCGAGTCCATCGCGCTCTCGAAGGACCTCCGCAAGCGGGGGTGGACCTTCGTCGGACCGACGACGCTCTACGCGTTCATGCAGGCGGTCGGGATCGTGAACGACCACCTCGACGGCTGCGCCTTTCGCGCGCGGGCGGAGCGCGCCCGCCGCGGCTTCGAGCGGCCGTGTGTCCCGTAGGGGCGCCGAGCGCTAGAAGTCGCTCGACGTCGGTCGGGAAGAACGGGGCGCTGGTCGCGACGGCTTCGAGCCGCGTCACTTGCGCCCGTACAGCTCGCCGACCGACGCGCCGAGGAAGGCGAGGAGCGCCTCCCGCTTCACCTTCAGGGTCGGCGTGAGGAGCGCGGGGTGGTCCGACGGTGCGCCGGGGATCACGAGCAGCCGCTTGGGCTTCTCGAAGTCGCTGAACGAGGCGAGCGCCTCCCGGGCGCGCGGCAGGAGCTCCTCCGCCGCGTCCTTCCCCGCGGCGATCAGTTGCGCGAGCGCCTCGCGCGCGACGAAGACCGCCGCCGTGACGTACGGGCGCCCCTCCCCGAGGAGCGCCGCCCCCTCGAACGGCGCCACGGACGCGATCGCCTGCTCGATGGGCTCGGGCGAGAGCTTCTTCCCGGTGGAGAGGACGAGCAGGTGCTTCTTCCGCCCGTCGATGTGCAGCGTCCCGTCGCCCTCGATCCGCGCGAGGTCGCCGGTGCGGAAGAAGCCCGCGTCGAACGCGCCCGCGTCGTCCTCCGCCTCGAGGTAGCTCGTGAGCATGAGCGGGCCCTTCAGCAGGAGCTCGCCGTCGGGCGCGAGCCGCACCTCGTGATCCGGCGTGATGAAGCCGGCGCTCGCCGGGCGGCGCGGCGCGTCGAACAGGTTCGACGAGATGAGCCCCGCGGTCTCGGTCATCCCATACAGCTCGACGAAGGGGATCCCGAGCGCCTCGAAGAAGCGGAAGACCGCGGGCGTGGCGGCGGCGCCGCCGGAGAACACGCCACGCACCCGGCCGCCCAGCCGCGTCCGCACGGCGTGCCCGACGAGCCTGTCGGCGACGCGCGCGAGCACGCGATCCCCGAGCGCGCGTGAGCCGTCCACCCGCACGCGCCCGGCCGCCGCGAGCGAGGCGTGCGCGAGCCTCCGGAGCGGCCCGGGGAGCGCCCCGAGCTTCGTCTCGACCGCGGCGCGGATCCGCTCGTACACGAGCGGCACCGAGAAGAGGTACGTCGGGTGGAGCGCGAGCGCGCGGTCGAGGTCCTCGCGCCGCCCGATCATGACGAGCCCGTGGGCCTGCGCGAGCGCGAGCGCGAAGTGGTCGTGGCCGGCCACGTGTCCGAAGGGGAGGAAGTGCAGACCGACGTCGTCCTCGCCCCGCGCGGTCGCGGCGGCGCCGCCGTCGATGGCGTGCACGATCGAGCGCTGCGGCAGCCGCACGCCCTTGGGACGGCCGGTGGTGCCGCTCGTGAAGAGGAGGAGGAACGGGTCCTCCGGCCCGACCGCGGCGGCGAGCGCCTCGAGGTCCGCGGCGGCGAGCGCGGGGGCGGAGGGACCGAGCGCGTCCTGGACGGTGGTCGCACGGACGTCCGCCGGGAGCGTGGACGCGTCGAGCGGCTCCGCGGACACCACGGAGGCAAGCCCGGCGCGCGCGAGCGCCGGCGCGATGGGGGCGAGCTTCTCCCACTGGGCCCGGCCGGACACGAAGACGGCGCGCGGGCGGACCCGCTCTGCGATCCCCCGCACCGGCTCCGCCGCGAGGCTCGCGAATAGCGCCGCCGGCTCCGCGCGGAGGAGCTGCGTCGCGAGGGCGACCAGCTGCCACTCGGGCGAGTTCTCGGCGAGGAGCAGGACCCGGTCACCGGGGCGAATGCCGGCGGATCGCAGGAAGGCCGCCGCGCGCGAGACACCGGCGAGGAAGGCGGAGAAGGAGAGATTGCGCGTCGGGCCCTCGGGCGCGGAGGGCTCGACGAAGCGGATGAAGGTGCGGTCCGGCGAGCGCCGCGCGCTGGCGAGGAGCAGCGCCGGGAGCGTGCGGGCCGAGAACCGCCTCATCGGGAGACGGGGGATCATGCGACGAGCCTGCCGGCGATCTGTCACCGGCTCGTCGTCTCTGCACGCCCGGACGGTGCGGCGTGGCGCCTCGCCCCCGGAGCGACGGGGCGGAGTCCCGGCGGAGGGTGAGGGGGAAAGACGGAGACCCCGCCCCGGGGTTGCGAGTCGCCCGGCGGTCTGCGAGAACGCTGCGAGCCGGTCCTCCCCCTCATGAGGAAGCCGGCGGTGGACAGGTCGAA
>CAWHDY010000007.1:0-95523 GCA_963828235.1 uncultured delta proteobacterium | reverse complement strand
CGCGGACCGCGCCTGCGTCGCGGCCTTCACTCCCCGGGCCCATGGTCCGCCGGCGCCGCTCCGCGCTCTCGCCCCCGAGCCGACCCGCCAAGCTCGCGCGGACGTTGAGCATGATCGGAATCGTGGTGAGCGCTCCCACTGCCACGAGCGCCCATCCCGCACCCCTGCGCGCGCGCTCGTTCAGCTTCGTCGCGACGAGGAGCCCGACCCCGAGGCCGAGCGCCACCCGGGTTCCCGCGAGCAACATGATGTCCGGCACCCTCAACGTGATCTCCTTCATACGCGCTTCCCCTCTCCGCCTCGTAACGTGGGGGCGCCGCCCGGCGGGAGCACCACGCGCCATCGTCCCTCCCCGCGGCGGCCGGCGGCCGCTCGGTTACCCGCCGCTCGCTTGCGCCCGCCGACCGCGGCGGCTCACGTGGGCGGCGCTCCGCGATGAGCACCACCTCTGGAGTCGACTGCGCTCTCCAAGGACCGCAGGAAGCGCCGCTACGTCCTCGCCGCCTGGTGCAACGCGAACGGGGCGCCCTGGGTATCCATGAGCTGCGCGATCCGGCCGCCGCCTGGGACGTCCATGGGACCGTTCATCACCTTCGCGCCCTTCGTCTTCGCGCGCTCGAGCGCCGCGTCGAGATCCTTCGTCTCCGCGTAGAAGAGCCACATCGGCGGCGTCGGCTGGCCCTTCGGGACAGTCATCATCCCGCCGAGACGCTGGCCCGCGACGCCGAAGATCCGATAGGTCCCCATCTGCCCCATGTCCATCTCCTCCAGGATCTGCCAGCCGAAGAGCTGGGAGTAGAACCTGGAGGCAGCGGCGCTGTCGGTCGTCAGCAGCTCGTTCCAGCAGAACTCGCCCTCCTTTGCGGAGTCGTGGAGCTGCATCGGGCCTTCGGGCTTGAACACCGACACGGGCGCCCCCTGGGGATCCTCGATCACGGCGAAGCGACCGACCGAAGGGATGTCGGCGGGCTCCTTGTGCACCTTGCCACCGAGCTTCTTCGCGAGCGCCACGGTCGCGTCGACGTCGTCGACCTGGACGTTCGCGATCCAGTGGGGAGGCACGGCCTGCTTCACCTCCTCGTCGGGAAGCTTCATCACGCCCCCGAGCGGACCCTGGCTGCCGACCCACATCTCGTACCCGCTGCCCTCACCGAACGGCTGTGTCTTCCACCCGACGACGTCGGAGTAGAACGCGATCGCCGCCCGCGGATCCTTGGTGAGGTGCTCGTACCAAACGAACTGCCCCTTCGTCGCCGTAGCCATCGCAACCTCCTGCACGTATGCGCGCGCTGCGGGTCGCGGCGCGCGCTTGCGGGCTTCATTAGCGACGCCACGCATCGGCCGCAACGGAGCACCTCCCGGGCCCAGTAGGCATCCCGCCGGAGCGACGCGAACGGCGCCAGGTCCCCTCCTCATTGATATAGAGGAGGTCGGATGACCCTCGCCGATCTGGTCGACGTGGAGGTGCAGCTCGCGCGCGATCGCGGGGCCGATCCGGCCGCTCTCGAAGCGCGCGATCGCGGCTTGCTCCCCCGTCCCCCCGTCGCCACCTCCCGCGCCGCCGTGCTCCAGAGCTGGCTCGGCGCGCTTCGCGAGCAGGATCCGAGCAGGCCTCAGCCGGGGCGCACGGTGGCGAGCGCCCTCCGGACCGTCCGGGCGGGCCTGATCGTCACGGGGCTGGTGCTCGGGTGGGGCACCGCCACCTCGATCCTGCAGTTCACGGGTGGTCACCCGGTGAACGTCTGGGATTTCCTCCTCGTCCTCGTGGGCCTCCAGCTCCTCCTGCTGCTGCTCCTCCTCGCCTCGTTCGTCGTCCCGGCGAGCGACTCGGGCGCGCCCCTGTTCGGGATCTTTCGCGGCGCGGTCGGAGCCCTCTACCGGCGCCTCGTCGCGCGCGGCTTCCAGGGCGAGGCCCGGATGGAGGAGTGGCGCGTGGTCTGGCACACGCTGCGCGCGCGCCGCTCGCTCTACCACTCGGTGGAGCCGTGGGCGCTCCTCGTGCTGACGCAGAGCTTCGGGGTGGCCTTCAACCTCGCCGCCCTCGCCGCGTGCATCCGCCTGGTGGTCTTCTCGGACATCGCGTTCTCGTGGAGCACCACGCTCGTGGAGCTCGACTCCGCGCGGTTCCACGCCGTCGTCCGCGCCCTCGCGTCACCGTGGGGCTGGGCCTGGCCCGACGCGGTCCCCTCGAGCGCGCTCGTCGCCGCGACGCGCTACTCGAGGCTCGAGGGAGCCTACCTCCTCTCCGGCGCTGGCCGGGCCTCGCAGCCCGCGCTCGTCGGCGGCTGGTGGCCGTTCCTCGTGGCGGCGCTCACCTGCTACGGGCTGCTGCCCCGGGCCGTGCTGCTCCTCGTCTCGCGGCTCAGGCTCTCCCGCCTCCTGGCGCGGCTCCCGTTCGACGACCCCGAGGTCTCGCGCCTGCTGGAGCGCCTCACCAGCCCCGACGTGCAGACCCGCAGCCCGACCGCCGAGGCGCCCGGCCCCGGCTGGCCGGCGGCGGGACCGGAGGCGCGGGATGACTCGCGGACGTCGTGCGACCGCTGCGTCACGGTCCTCTGGCGAGACGTGCCGGGCGGTCCAGCGCTCGAGTCGGCCGTCGCGCGCCACACCCGGTGCGGCGCCCTCACCGTGCAGGTCGCGGGCGGGCGCGACTACGACGAGCGCCGCGTGGACTGGGCGCAGGTGACCGGCGGAGCGGACGCGGTGATCGTCGTCGCCGAGGGCTGGGAGCCACCCGACCGCAGCGTGCTGCGCCTCGTGCGGAGCCTGCGGACCGCGGCAGGGTCAAACCGGCACGTCCGGGTCCTGCTGGTCGGGCCCGCCGACGGCGCGCGCGTCACCCCGGCGGCGTCCGAGGACGTGCGCCTCTGGCGCGAAGGGCTCGCGCGCCTCGCCGATCCCTACGTCGCGGTCGAGCCGCTGCGGGAGGCGCCGTGACCGCGGGTGACCCCCACGAGGTCCCCCGCTTCGCGGTGGTGGGGCGCGTCAACAAGGGCAAGTCGAGCATCGTCGCGACGCTCGCCGAGGACGACTCGGTGCGGATCGACGCGAGGCCGGGCACCACGACCGAGGTCCGCGAGTATCCGGTGCGCGTCGACGGCCGCACGCTGTTCGTGCTGATCGACACGCCGGGCTTCGAGGATGCGCCGCGCGCGCTCGCCTGGCTCCGCTCGCGGGAGGTGACCGCCGCGGAGCGGCCGGCGAGGGTGGAGCAGTTCGTGCGCGCGCACGCGGGCTCCGACGAGTTCGTCGACGAGCGCCGCCTCCTCGTGCCGATCCTGGAAGGCGCGAGCGTCCTCTACGTCGTGGACGGGACGAAGCCCTTCCGGCCCAACTACGAGGCGGAGATGGAGATCCTGCGCTGGGCGGGGCGGCCCGGCATGGCGCTCGTGAACCGGATCGGCGAGGGAGATCACGTGGCCGAGTGGCACCGCGCGCTCGGTCAGTACTTCCCCATCACCCGGGACTTCGACGCCTTCTCCGCCACCTTCGAGGAGCGGCGCCAGCTGCTCGGAACCTTCCGCGAGCTGCGGCCGGAGTGGCGCGGCGCCCTCGACGAGGCGGTGACCGCGCTCGTGGCGCAGCGCAGACGGCGCCGAGCGGAGGCCGCGGGTCAGCTCGCGGAGCTGCTCGTCGACGAGCTGACCCACGTCGAGGAGATCGAGGTGCACGACGAGGCGGCGCTCGAGGCCGAGCGTGACCGCCTCGAGCGGAGCTTCCACGATGCGCTCCGGCGGCGCGAGCAGAAGGCTCGCGCGAACGTGGAGGCGATCTACCTCCACCGCAGCGGACGCTTCGACGAGACCGAGCTCGAACGGCCCGTCTTCCAGAAGGACCTGTTCGCGGAGGAGACCTGGAACGTGCTGGGCCTGTCGCCCGGGCAGATCGTGGCGGCGAGCGCGCTCGCGGGCGCGGCGGCGGGCGGGCGTCGTGGACGCGGCGGTCGGCGGCGCGAGCATGCTCCTCGGCGCGGTGCTCGGGGGCACGGTCGCGGGCGGTGCCGCCGCGTACGGGCTCGGCCGGCGGATGGTCCGCGCGCGCCCGCAGCAGTGGCTCCGCGGGCTGCCTGGTCGTCTCGCCGGCCCGCGCCCGGGCGCCGTGCCGACCCGCCGTTTCCGGATCGGCCCTCACGCGCAGCCGAACTTCGCGTGGGTCCTGCTCGACCGCGCGCTGCTCCACTACGACGCCGTCACCCGGCGGACGCACGCGCGGCGCGGCGCCATCCCCGCCGCGGAGTCCGGACGAGCCGGCATCGTCACCGAGTTCGGACGGCGGGAGCGCGAGCAGCTCGAGGCCATCTTCCGCGCGCTGCGCCGCGCCCCGGAGGACCCGCCCCGCGACGCGTGCGCCGATCTGGAACGGGCCATCCAGCGGATCGTGAGCCGGATCGATCCGCTCCCCGGCGAGGAGCCTCCGCCGGAGAGCTGACCGGGGGGCGTTCCACCGAGGCGAGAGGGCCGACGACGAGGCCGAAGCCGCCGCGCCTCCGTGCGCGCCTCGTGCCGCATCGCCGCGCCGAACACATGTTCGCGGATGGAAACCCGGAGTCCCGTGCGCACCTCGACCAGGCGACCGTCCGCTCGCGCCGCGTGCGCTCGCGCCCGATCGTCGCCGCCGTGACGCTGCTCGCGCTGCTCGCGCCCACGTCGTCGTCGGCCGACCCGGTCGAGGTGGCGCACGCGGAAGGGCTCGCGCACGGCTTCCTCGCGCTGCACTCGCTCGACGGGACGAAGCTCGCCGACGGCGACCTGATCCAGACCTCGAGCGGAGATCGCGTGACGACGCACCTCCGCTTCCGCTTCAAGGACGGCTCCACGCACGACGAGACCACCGTCTACACGCAGCGAAAGACCTTCCGGTTCGTGAGCGATCACGTGGTGCAGAAGGGTCCGGCGTTCAAGATGCCGATGGAGTCCACCGTCAGCGCCAGCGGCGAGGTCACGGTCCGCTACACCGAGGACGGCAAGGAGAAGGTGATCGAGGATCGCCTCGAGCTGCCCGACGACCTCGCGAACGGAATGATCCTCGTCCTGCTCAAGAACATCTCCCCGAAGACGCCGAAGACGACGGTGTCGATGCTCGCGATCACGCCGAAGCCGCGGCTGGTGAAGCTGGAGTTCATCCCCTCCGGCGAGGAGCCCTTCTCGACCGCGGGGTTCGGGCGCAAGGCCATGCACTACGTCGTGAAGGTGCACGTCCCCGGCATCGCCGGCGCGGTCGCCTCGCTGCTCCACAAGGTCCCGCCCGACTCGCACATCTGGATACTGGGCGGTGACGCGCCGGCGTTCGTGAAGGGGGAGACGCCGCTCTACCCGGAGGGCCCCCCGTGGCGGATCGAGCTGGTGAGCCCGGTCTGGCCATCCGGGTCGGCCTCGCCCGCGGCGAAGGGCTCGGGGCACCCGAAGGATTCCAAGGGCGCCAACGACTGAGCTCCGATTAGAGGTGTGTTCGTGCCGTTCCGTGCTCGCATGTGGACCGCGATGCAGGACCTCTTCACGCGGATCCTCGCGCACCCGTTCGTCGCGGGGCTCACCGACGGGTCGCTTCCACGCGACGCGTTCGCCTACTACGTCGTGCAGGACGCGCACTACCTCGTGGACTACGCCCGCGCCCTCGCGCTCGTCGGCGCGAAGGCGCCGGACGAGCACGCCCTCTCGATGTTCGCCGGGCACGCTCGCGGCGCGATCGAGGTCGAGCGCTCCCTCCACGCCGGCCTGTTCCGTGAGATGGGCATCACGGACGACGAGGTCCGAGCGACGCCCGTCATGCCGACCACGCTCGCGTACACCTCGTATCTCCTCCGGTCTTGCCACCAGGGCTCCTTCGCGGAGGGGCTCGCCGCCGTCCTGCCCTGCTACTGGATCTACGCCGAGGTGGGCACCGCGCTCCTCGCCCGCTCGTCGCCGGATCCGCTGTACGCGCGCTGGATCGCGACGTATGGCGGGGAGGAGTTCGGCAAGATCGTCGCCGACGTCCTCGCGCTCGTGGACCGTGTCGGCGAGAGCGCCAGCGCCGCGGAGCAGGCCGCCATGCGCGAGCACGTCGTGACGACCGCGCGCTACGAGTGGATGTTCTGGGACGCGGGCTGGCGCCGCGAGACCTGGCCGGTCTGACCGGGACGGCCCCGTCCAGCGCGGGATATCATCCGCGGATCGTGAGCGCCTCCCGCCTCCTGCTGGCTTCTCTGCTCGTCGCCACGCTGGTGGCGTGCCGCTCGGTCCCGACGATCCCGCCCGAGGTCCGCAACCTCCCGCAGGCGCCCCGGGACGATCACCCGCCCAGGGTCGCCCTCGTCCTCGGCGGCGGCGCGGCGCGCGGGTTCGCCCACGTCGGCGTGCTCCACGTGCTCGAGGACGCGAAGATCCCCGTGGAGCTGATCGTCGGCACGAGCGTCGGCAGCCTCGTGGGCGCGCTGTACGCGGACGGCCACAACGCCCGCGAGCTGGCGCTGATGTCGCGCGACCTCGACCGCCGCGACTTCTTCGACTTCGGGCTCGCGCCCGCGCTCTTCGGGACCGGCCTCGCCCGCGGCGCGCGCCTCGAGCGGTGGGTGAGGGACCGCCTGCACGCAAAGGAGATCGAGCACCTCGCGATCCCCTTCGCGGCGGTGGCGACCGACCTCGACGACGGCAACGTGGTCGTGCTCGCCCGCGGCGACGTCGCCCGCGCCGTCCGCGCCTCGAGCGCCATCCCCGGGGTGTTCGAGCCGGTGCAGCTCGACGGCCGGCTGCTCGTGGACGGCGGGGTGGTCGCGAACCTGCCCGTGAAGGTCGCGCGCCACCTCGGCGCGGACGTGGTCATCGCGGTGGACGTGACGGAGGTGAGCGGGAAGGCGCAGCCCTCGAACTTCGTCGAGGTCGTGATGCGGGCGGTGACGATCCTCACGCACGAGGGCGTGGAGGAGTCCGCGCGCGCGGCGGACGTCCTGGTCGCGCCCGCCGTCGGCGGCGTGGACCTGCTCGACTTCGACGCGAAGGAGCGGGCCATCGCCGCGGGCGTGGCCGCCGCCCTCGAGAAGCTGCCGGAGATACGGAAGGCGGTCGAGGGGTGGAGGCGCGCTGAAAGGCCCGCGTCTTCCTCCGGCTCGAGGTAGCTCGGGCTCGACGCACGCCAGGACGGAACCGCGCGTCGTTTCGGGCACTTCCCTTCGAGCGAGCGCTGCGCCTTGACATGCAATTGCTGCATCGGATATCCGTGCATGAATTGCGTGAAACCAGCGTTTCACCATACGAAAACATGGATACGACAGGTCCATATCGCATCAAGGTGCTCGAGAAGGCGCTCGCCATCATCGACCTCTTCGACGAGCCGGGCCTCGAGCTCACCGCGACCGAGATCGCGGAGCGCCTCGAGCTGAACAAGACGACGGCATTCCGCATCGCGAGCGTCCTCGAGGTAGCGGGCTACCTCGCGAAGGCGCCGTCGACGCTGCGCTACCGGCTCGGGTTCAAGCTCTTCCACCTCGGCTCGCTCGTCGAGGGCAGCGCCCACATCCAGCGGCGGGCGCGGCCGTACCTCGAGGAGCTGAAGCAGCAGTGCGACGAGACCGTCCACCTCGTCGTCCTCCACCACGGCGAGGCGCTCTACCTCGACAAGATCGAGGGCAAGCGCGCGGTGCGGGTGGTCTCGCGCGTCGGCCAGACGCTACCGGCCCACTGCTCGGCCGTGGGGAAGTGTCTGCTCGCCTACCTGCCGGACGCCGAGGTGGACGCGATCGTGCGCGAGCGCGTCCTCGAACGCTTCACGGAGAACACCATCACCGACCGCGCCGCGCTGCACGCGGAGCTCCGCCGCGTGCGCGAGCGTGGCTACGCCACCGATGAGGAGGAGATCGAGCTCGGCCTCAAGTGCGTCGCCGCGCCCATCCGGAACGCGGCGGACGAGGTCGTCGCCGCGATCAGCCTGTCGGGCCCGAAGTTCCGGCTCGACGGGGAAGAGATGAAGCGCATCGTGCGGCTCGTCCTCGCCGCCGCGTCCCGGGTGTCGGCCGCCATGTGCGACGACGCCGCCCCCACCCCCGAGCCACGCAGGAGGCTGCGCCTTGCCCGCAACGGCCCTGGCGGCGAATAGCCACCTGGACCTGCGGTAAGCGGCGCAGCCACGAGGAGAGATCGCGCTTGGATCTGGACCTGCTCGAGAAGACGACCTTCTGGATCGACGACGTCGATCTCGCCGGCGCCGACCTGGGCAGCGTCGCGGACCTCGCCGCGGCCGCGCTCGACCTCGCGAAGGGCGAGGTGATGGTGGTGGACGTCCGCCCCGGGATCGTCGCGTTCGACGTGCTGCGGCGCACCGTGCCGGCGCGGTCCATCGTCGGCAAGGAGCGGGAGCTCCTGCACCGCCTCGCCGAGCTGCCGGAGGTGAAGCTCGGCCCCGCAGCCGCGGTGCACTCCGAGGGCGTGCTCGGGTTCATCTCGCTCGACCCGGTCGAGGGCGCGCGGGCGATCGAGGCGTCCGCGGCGGTGGCGGCGGACGTCGCCGCGCACCTGGCGAGGCGCGCGGTCGTCTTCGCGTCCGGCCCCGAGGTCAGGGACGGAAAGATCCGCGACACGAACTCGCCGCACCTCGTCGAGCGCCTCGGCGCCGCCGGCTTCCACGTGGAGCGCGGAGGCGTCCTCGAGGACGACCGCGCCGCCGTCGCGGCGAGCCTGGAGGACGCGCTCTCCCGTGGCTACGGGCTCGTCGTCACGACGGGCGGGGTCGGCGCGGAAGACAAGGACCACGTCGTCGAGGCGATCCTCCGGCTCGACCCGCGCGCGCTGACCCCGTGGATCCTGCGCTTCACGCCGGACATGCGGCGCCACCACAAGGAGGGCGTCCGCGTCGCCGTCGGCCGGGTCGGCCCGACGCGCCTCGTCGCGCTCCCCGGACCGCACGAGGAGGTCCGGCTCGCCTGCGACGTCCTGCTCGCGGCCCTCGCGCGCGGAGCAAGCGACCACGAGATCGCCGAGGACCTCGCGGGCGCGCTGCGCGGCCGCTGGCAATCGAAGATGAAAGGAGAGCACGCCCACCATGGTTGACGTCCAGGCGCTTTCTGACTCGCTGCTCCGGGCGGAGGCGACTCGCGTCCCCGTCGGGCCGCTCACCCCTTCGCACCCCGAACTCCGCAGCGAGGACGCCTATCGCGTTCAGCTCGCCGGCGTGAAGCGCAAGCTCGCCTCCGGGCGGCGCGTCATCGGCAAGAAGATCGGCCTCACGAGCAAGGCGATGCAGAACCTGCTCGGCGTCCACGAGCCCGACTACGGACACCTCCTCGACGACATGCTCGTGGGCGACGGCGAGCCCTGCCAGCGCGATGAGCTCCTCCAGCCCAAGGTCGAGGGCGAGATCGCCTTCGTGCTGAGGGACCGGCTGCGCGGCCCCGGCGTGCGCCTCCCCGACGTCCTGCGCGCGACCGCGGGCGTCATGGCCTCGCTCGAGATCGTCGACAGCCGGATACGCGACTGGAAGATCAAGCTCGTCGACACGGTCGCCGACAACGCGTCGAGCGGGAGGTTCGTCCTCGGCTCGCGGCTCATCCCGGCCGACGCCCTCGACCTGAAGCTCGTCGGCATGTACCTCGAGAAGAACGGCGAGGTGGTGAACAGCGGCGCGGGCGTGGCGGTCTGGGGGCACCCGGCCGCCGCCGTCGCGTGGCTCGCGAACAAGCTCGCCGAGTTCGACGTCGCGCTCGAGCCCGGCGAGATCGTGCTCTCCGGCGCCATCTCCGCGGCCACCGACGCGGCGAAGGGGGACGTCATCGCCGCGCACTTTCACGGTCTCGGCAGCGTCTCGGTGAAGTTCGTCTAGCGAAGGAGCCGGCGCCGGCATGGAACGCATCGACGTCGCGGTCATCGGTCCGGGAAACATCGGAACGGACCTCATGTACAAGCTCCTCCGCAGCAGCCGGCTCCGCGTGGCGGCGATGGCCGGCATCGAGGAGTCCGAGGGCATCGTCCGGGCGCGCGCCCTCGGGATCCGTACCAGCGTGGACGGCCTCCAGCCGATCCTGGAGGACCCCGCCATCCGCATCGTCTTCGACGCCACGAGCGCGAAGGCACACGTCCGGCACGCGAAGGCGCTCGCCGCCGCGGGGAAGATCGCCATCGACCTCACCCCCGCCGCGGTCGGGCCGTACGTGGTCCCCTCGGTCAACCTCGCCGAGCTGAAGGACGCCCAGAACCTCAACATGGTGACCTGCGGCGGCCAGGCGACGGTGCCCATCGTCCACGCCATCGCCGGCGTCGCGGGCGCCCGCTACGCGGAGATGGTCTCGGCGATCTCCTCCCGGAGCGCCGGCCCCGGGACGCGCCGGAACATCGACGAGTTCACCCAGACCACCGCCCGCGCGCTCGTCACGCTCGGCGGCGCAAAGCGGGGCAAGGCGATCATCGTGCTCAACCCCGCCGAGCCGCCGCTCATCATGACGAACACCATCTACGTCGAGGTGGATCGGCCCGACGAGGCGGCCATCCTCGAGGCGGTCGCGCGCCGCGTCGCCGAGGTCCGCGAATACGTCCCCGGCTACCGCCTGCGGGTGCCGCCCTTCGTCGAGGGGAACAAGGTCACCACGATCATCGAGGTGGAGGGCGCCGGCGACTTCCTCCCGAAGTACTCCGGTAACCTCGACATCATCACCGCCGCCGCGGTCGGCGTCGCCGAGCGCATCGCCGCCGAGCGGTTCGCGAAGGAGGCGGCGTGATGAGCGGGCGGACCTTCATCCACCTCGTCGACACCACCCTGCGAGACGGCAGCCACCCGATGAGCCACCAGTTCACCCGCGAGCAGATCGCGGCGGTGGCGGGCGGCCTCGACCGGGCCGGGCTCGAGTACATCGAGGTGACGCACGGCGACGGGCTCGGCGGTGCGTCGTTCAACTACGGGTGGTCGGCCCTCAGCGACGCGGAGATGCTCGCCGAGGCGGCGCGGGTCATCCGGCGCGGCAAGCTCACCGTGCTCCTCCTCCCCGGCATCGGCACGCAGGAGGACCTCGAGATGGCGGTCGGGCACGGCGCGAAGGCCGTGCGCATCGCGACCCACGTCACCGAGGCCGACATCGCCGAGCAGCACATCGAGCTCGCGAAGCGCATGGGCCTGGAGACGTTCGGCTTCCTGATGATGGCGCACATGGCGCCCCCCGCGAAGGTGGCCGAGCAGGCGCGGCTGTTCGAGTCGTACGGCGCGGACGCGGTGTACGTCGCCGACTCCGCCGGGACCATGGCGCCGGCCGACGTCCGCGAGCGGATCGCGGCGGTCGCCGCGGCGGTGAAGATCCCGGTCGGCTTCCACGCCCACAACAACCTCACCCTCGCGACGGCGAACTCGCTCGCCGCCATCGAGGCGGGGGCCCGCTTCGTCGACGGCGCCTGCCGCGGCCTCGGCGCCGGCGCCGGCAACACCCAGACCGAGGTCCTGGTCGGGGTCCTCTCGAAGCTCGGCTACGACACGAGCGTCGACTTCTACGCGGTGATGGACGTGGCGGGCGGCGTGGTCGCCCCGATGATGCCGCGCCCGCAGATCGTCGACGACACCGCGCTCATGCTCGGGTACGCCGGCGTGTACTCGAGCTTCCTCCTCCACACGCGCAAGGCGGCGGAGCGCTTCGCCGTCGACACCCGCGACATCCTCGTCGAGCTCGGCAAGCGGCGCATGGTGGGTGGGCAGGAGGACATGATCATCGACGTCGCGTATCAGCTCTCGCAGGCGAGGAGCCGCCCGTGAAGATGGTCACCCTGCTGGCCGTGGTCGATCCGGCGAAGTGCAACGGCTGCACGATCTGCGACCGGGTCTGTCCGACGCTCGCCATCCGGACGACGGAGCGCCTCGCGCGGGTGGAGGACCCGCTGTGCAGCGGCTGCTACGCCTGCGAGCAGCGCTGCCCGGAGTACGCCATCCACATGGAGCTTCGCGCGGTGCCGCTCGTCCTCGGCGTGGACGCCGCCGCCGCCGACCGGACGCAGGTCGACGCGATCTGCCGGAAGGCGCGGATGCACCCGGAGCAGCTCGTCTGCTACTGCACCGCCACCCGCGCAGAGGAGGTCGTCGCGGCCATCCTGCTCGGGGCCGACACGCCCGAGGAGCTCTCCGTCCGCACCGGCGTCCGCACCGGCTGCAAGGTCGAGTGCATCCAGCCCATGCTCCGGCTCCTCGAGGCCGCCGGGAAGCACCCGACCCCGCCGGAGGGAGGCTGGCAGTGGTACGGCCGGACCGTCACCGCCTGGGAGATCCCGGAGGAGACGAAGCGCAAGTACAACGGCCGCGGCTTCTACTTCGACGCGGACATCGCGCTGCTCGACCGCGTCGCCGACGCCGACCGGCAGGACTGACGGACCACCGAGAGGACTGCCATGCGTCCGCCCATCCCGCCGATCTCCCCGCGCAAGTCCCAGTACGGCGTCGATCCCGCGCTCGTCACGCGCCGCGTGAGCGAGCTCCGCGGGATCACCTCGCTCGGGCTGAAGGAGCTCTTCCCCGAGCTGCCGGACGTCATCTACCCCAGCGCGGAGGGCCTCGCCGCGGTCCGCCGCGCCGCCGAGACGGCGCTCGCCGCCGTCGACATGTCGATGATCCGGCCCGAGCACTCGGTGAACATCCTCGCCTCGCACCACGGGTTCACGCTGCTCGGGGGCGAGCCCTACACCGAGCTGCTCAAGACCCTGAAGGACGTCATCCAGCGCCGCACCGGCTGCAAGGACATCCGGCTGCGCGCGGGGGTCGGGCTGCGCTTCCGCGAGACCGAGGAGTACATCCAGCGCTACGGCCTCGACACCTACTTCGGCGGGAAGGCGAGGGGCGTCGCTCCCATCGACCAGGGCATCCCCATCGAGACCGAGATCGGCACCCTCTACGGCATCAAGCGCGTCTACGACGCCGACTGGATCGTCCACGCCCACAACAGCGACGTGCGCGAGGTCCACTTCCACCGGCAGGTGGACCGGGCGGTGAAGCCGTTCGGGATGAGCTACGCGCGGATCGAGACCCGCTCGACCTATCACCAGAACCTCGGGCCGCGGGCCGCCAACTTCACCGCGCGCGCGATCTTCGACTCGCCCTTCGTGCAGAAGAAGTTCGCCTTCGCCGCGTTCCTCACCATGTCGCCGAACGGCCTGCTCGGCGTGGACGCCGACCGCGACCTGTACGCCCTGAACGAGCGCGTGACCCGGAGCGGCTGCGCGCTCTACGGCCGGATGATGGCGCTGTTCGGCGAGATCGACGAGTGCATCGTCGCGCTCGACTTCCCCTGCCCCGTCGTCTACGTGTTCTCGGCCGGCGTGATCTACGCGAACTTCGCGGGCGCGAACACCGACCTGTACGACCTCGAGCTGCCGCTCCCCGCGTACACCTGGTACACGGAGTCGTTCTACGGCAAGCGCGGGCGGCCGCTCCTCCCCGAGATCCCGCCCATGAACCCGGCCATCAAGATGTGCGTCCACAACTACGCGTGGACCGGGTACCCGAGCGCGTTCTTCAGCCAGCACATCCCGACCGTCATCGTGGGCGACGCCCAGGCCGAGCTGTTCGACCGCGATCCCCAGAACCTCGATTACACGAAGCACGCGACGATCGCGCGCTCGACCGAGGCGGCGATGGCGTTCGCGAAGAAGGTCACCGGCACCGAGAAGATCCTCGTCTTCGACGGCGCCATGGGCGGCATCAACCTGTCCGCGCCGCTCGCCGATCTCCTCCTCGCGAAGGCGCCGGAGGTGAGCCGGCGCGTCGACGAGGTGTTGCTCCCGAAGTGGCTGAAGCAGCGGGGCATCGCGCCCGCTGCCACGTAGTCCCCTGCTCGCTGCACGACGTCCCCTCGCTCGCTCTCACGAGGTCTTCATGCCCGCTCGTCTCTCGATGTTCGCCGCTCTCCTCCTAGCGCTCGCGCCGCGTCCGGCGAGCGCAGCCGCCGATCCGATCAAGATCGGCGTCGTCACCCCGCTCACCGGCACCTACGCGCCCATCGGCCAGCAGGTCCGCTGGGGCGTCGAGCTGGCCGCCAAGGAGATCAACGCCGCCGGCGGCGTCCTCGGCCGCAAGATCGAGCTCCTCTTCGAGGACGAGGAGGCGAACCCGGCCGTCGCCGTCCAGAAGGCGGAGAAGCTCTTCCAGTCGGCGAAGGTCGACTTCCTCACCGGCACGGTGAACTCCGGCTCGACGCTCGCCGTCGGCCAGGTCGCCGAGCGCAACGACCGGCTCATCGCCACCACCGTCTCGTTCTCCGACGCCATCACCGGCGACAAGTGCTCGCCGAACGTCTTCCGCGTGAACGCGCGCGCGGGCATGCAGTCGGCAGCGCTCGCCGAGTGGCTGGCGACGGAGAAGAAGGGCGCGAACGTCTTCTACCTCGGCCCGGACTACGAGATGGGCCGGAGCACCGTCGCCGCCTTCAAGGCCGCCTCCGAGGCGCGTGGCAGCAAGACCGTCGGCGAGGTGTTCGCCCCGCTCGGTAACACCGACTACTCGCCGTTCTTCGGCCAGATGCGCGCCGCCCGCCCGGCGGTGCTCTACACCTCCGTCGCCGGCAACGACACGGTGCGCCTGTTCACCCAGCTCGACGAGTACGGCCTGCGCAAGAACCTGATCGTGATCGGCGCCTCCGGGACCGTGACCTCGCAGAACATGGGCGCGATCGGCAAGGTCGCCGAGGGGTACGTCACCGGCGTCGGCTACTCGCCCGAGATCGACAGCCCCGAGAACAAGAAGTTCCTGGCGGCGTTCCGTGCGGCGGCGAAGGCGGACCCCGACCTCTACGGCACGGACTCCTACGGCGTCGTCTACTTCTACAAGGCTGCCCTCGAGAAGGCGGGCGGGACCGACACCGCCAAGGTCCGCAAGGCGATGGAGGGGCTCAAGTGGAGCACGCCCCAGGGCGTGAAGGAGATGCGCGCCGGCGACCACCAGGCGGTCCAGGACATGTACGCGGTCCAGGTCTCGAGCGGGAAGTTCCGCATCGTCAGCAGGGTGCCGGGCAGCGCCGCGGTCGGCGCCGACGTCTGCACGCGGTTCTAGCCGTTCGACCGACGGGAGGCCGGAGACTTCGATGGGTGGAGCGCTCGACTATCTGCAGTTCGTCCTCGTGCCGCAGATGTTCAACGGCATGGTCATCGGGATCGCCGTCATCCTGATGGCGCTCGGGCTCACCATCATCTTCGGCCTCCTCGACGTGCTCAACATGGCGCACGGCGAGTTCTACGCGCTCGGCGCCTATCTCGGCCTGACACTCGCAGGGCGCGGGGTGAGCTTCTGGCTGCTCCTCCTGCTCGTGCCGCTCCTGCTCGTCCCGGCCGGCTTCCTCATCGACCGCGTCCTCATCCAGCGCGTGTTCCACCAGAAGGAGCGTCACATGCTGACGCTCCTCCTCACCTTCGGGCTCGCCATCGTCCTCGAGGACGTCTTCAAGGCGGTCTACGGGGCGAACACGCTCCGGCCCGACGCGCCCATCTCGGGCGGGACCGAGCTCCTCGGGAACTTCTTCCCGAGCTACCGGCTCTTCCTCCTCGGCGTCGGCGCGGTCACCATCGCCGGCGTCTGGCTCGTCGTGAACCGCACCCGCTTCGGGGCGATGGTCCGCGCCGCCTCCTTCGACCGCCACATGGCGGCGTCGCTCGGCGTCCCGGTGCGGCGCGTCTACTCGATGACCTTCGCGTTCGGCGTGGCGCTGGCCGGGCTCTCCGGCGTCCTGCTCGCGCCCGTCTACTCCGTCTTCCCGACCATGGGGAAGGACTTCATCCTGATGGCGTTCACCGCCGTCATCGTCGGCGGCCTGGGCAGCATCCGCGGGGTCGTCATCGCCGGGCTGGGGCTCACCCAGATCCAGGCGGTCTCGAGCCTCTACATCTCGCCGGTTTGGGGCGAGCCGCTCGTCTTCGGGATCATGGTCTTCGTCCTCATGGTCCGCCCGCAGGGGATCTTCGGAGGGAAGCTTGGACACGCTTAGCGCGCCGCTCTCCCTCGAGCGGACGCCCGCCCGCCCCGGCGACGTGTCCGCGGCGACGCCTTCGCATCGGTTTGCCCACGTCTTCGTCGCGGTCGCCCTCGTCTTCACGGTCGTCGCCGCCGCGCTCGGCGACACGTTCTTCCTCAGGCTCGGCACCGAGGCGCTGATCCTCGCCGGGCTCGCGATGAGCGTGGACCTCCTCCTCGGCTACACCGGCATGCTCTCGCTGGGGCAGGCGCTCTTCTTCGGGGTCGGTGCCTATACCTCGGCGCTGGTCCTGAAGCACGTGGCGCCGTCGTTCTGGCTGGCGGTCCTGGCGACGCTCGCCGTCGCGACGGCCGCGGGCTTCCTGGGCGGGCTCGTCGCGACGCGCGCGCGCGGCGTCTACTTCGCCCTCATCACCTTCGGGATGGCGCAGGTCGTCTCCAAGGTGGTCTACAACACGCGCGCGCTCGGAGCCTCCGACGGTCTCATCGGCATCCCGGTGATCGAGGTCAACCTCCTGCTCGTCAGGGTGAACGCCGCCAACGCGCCCGCGTTCTTCCTCCTCGTGCTCACCCTCATCATGGGCGCGTACTTCGGGGTGGCGTATCTGCTCGGGACGCCGTTCGGGCGCACGCTCGTGGCGATCCGCGCCAACGAGGCCCGGGTGCCGTTCCTCGGCTACGAGACGCATCGTCACAAGCTCCTCGCCTACGTCCTCGCCGCGAACCTCGCCGCCCTCTCCGGCGCGCTCTATCCCATGCTGCGCGGCTTCGTCTCGCCCGAGCTGATGTACTTCGGCGCCTCCGGCGACGCGGTCATCACGGTCGTCGTGGGCGGCCTGGGGACGCTCGTCGGCGCGCTCTACGGAAGCGTGGTCCTCGTCGGCCTGAAGTCGGTCGTCGGCACCTACACCGATCACTACCCCATCGTGATCGGGACCCTCTTCATGATCGCCGTCGTCGCCTTCCCGCGCGGCCTCGTCGGCTGGGTCCGCTCGCGCGCGAGGAAGGGCCGGGGGGCGCCGCGATGACGACGAACGGCACGCCCATCCTGGAGGTGACGGATCTCCGAGTCGCGTTCGGACCTCTCGTCGCCGTGAACGACGTGACCTTCGCGGCGGCTCGCGGCCGCATCACCTCGGTGATCGGGCCGAACGGCGCCGGAAAGAGCACCCTCTTCAACCTGGTGAGCGGCGGGCTGCGGCCCGCGGCCGGCCGCGTGGTCTTCGACGACGCCGACGTGACCGGCCAGCCCGCCCAGAAGCTCGTCCGCTCCGGCCTGTCGCGCTCGTTCCAGATCACGAACCTGTTCGGCGAGCTCACCGTGCGCGAGAACCTCCGCCTCGCCGCCCAGGTGCTCGAGCCCTGGAGACGCTCGCTCCTCCCCACCCGCGCGAGCGCCCGCGCGCGAGAGCGCGTGGAGGACCTGACGGTCCGCTTCGAGCTCGGCGACAAGCTCGACGAGCTCGCCGGCTGTCTCTCCCATGGCGAGCAGCGCCGTCTCGAGATCGCCGTCGCGCTCGCCAGCCGGCCGAAGCTCCTCCTCCTCGACGAGCCGACGCAGGGCATGTCCCACGGGGACACCCAGCAGGTCGCCGAGATCATCCGGGGCCTGGCCGGCGAGCTGTCGATCCTGCTCATCGAGCACGACATCGAGCTCGTCATGGATCTCTCGGATCACGTGGTGGTGCTGCACCAGGGTGCGAAGCTCGCGGAGGGCGCGCCCGGCGCGGTGCGCGGGAACCCGGTGGTCCAGGCCGCCTACTTCGGGACGGGACATCGTGCTGCGAATTGAGTCCTTGAACTCGCATTACGGGCTGAGCCACGTGCTCCAGGGCGTGGACCTCGAGGTCCGCGCCGGCGAGGTGGTGGGCCTCTTCGGCCGGAACGGCGTCGGGAAGACGACGGTGATGAAGACCATCGTCGGCTGGGTCGCGCCGAGCGGCGGTCGCATCACGCTCGACGGGGAGGACCTCGCCGGGAAGCCCTCCGACGCCATCTGCCGGCTCGGCGTCGGCTTCGTCCCCGAGGACCGGCGCATCTTCCCGGGCTTCACGGTGGAGGAGAACCTGAAGCTCGGATTCCTCCAGTGTCCGCGCCGCAGCTCGGCGGAAGGGAAGCGCGCGCTCGAGCGCGCCTACGAGCGCTTCCCGCGCCTCAAGCAGCGACGGCGCCAGATCGGGGTCACGCTCTCCGGCGGCGAGCAGCAGATGCTCGCGATGGCGCGCGTGCTGGTCGGTGCGCCGAAGGTCCTCCTCATCGACGAGCCCACCGAGGGGCTGGCGCCGATGGTGGTCGACGAGATCTTCGCGATCGTCGATGCCTTGCGGAAGGACGGGATCCCCATCCTCCTCGTCGAGCAGAAGGTCTTCCGGGCCCTCGACGTGTGCAACCGCTTCTACGCGCTCGATCGCGGCCAGGTGGTCGCCAGCGGGGACGCGGCGAGCCCGACCGACCGCGACGCGCTCCTCCGAGCCATCGCCGTCTAGCCCGGAACCGTGGCGGACCTCGCGCACGCCGCCCTCGCCGCGCTCCCGGTGCTGGCGGTGTTCGGGCTCATCGCCACCCGGCGCGTCGCGGCGTGGCGGGCGGCGCTCGCGGGCGCCGCGGTCGCGATCCTCCTCGCGACGATCGCCTTCGGCCTGCCGGCGGCGGGTGCGCTCTCCGCCGCGGCGTACGGCATCGCGACCGGGCTCTTCCCGATCCTCTACATCATCGCGGGCTCGCTGCTCCTGTATCACCTGACGGTGGTCACCGGCCGCGCCGAGCGGCTCCGCGAGGCGCTCGCGCATCTCGCCGCCGACCGGTACCTCCTGCTGCTCGTCGTCGGGTTCTGCTTCGCGGGGTTCCTGGACGCCACGGCGGGGTTCCTCACTCCGGTCACCGTCTGCACCGCGCTCCTCGTGAACCTGGGCGTACCGGCGGTGGAGGCGGCGGCCTACACGCTCGTCGCGTCGTCGCTCCCGCCGATCTTCGGGGCGATGGGGATCCCGGTGCTCGTCCTGGCGGAGTCCGCCGCGGTTCCCCTCCCGGCGCTGGCGCGCGCCCAGGCCGCCGTCGCGGCGGCGCTGTCCGTGGCGTTCCCGGCGTGGCTCACCCTCTCGTTCGGTGGGCGCGCGGCGCTGCGGCGCGTCTGGGCGCCGTCGCTCGCGGCGGGGGCGGCGTACGCGGTCGCGCTCTGGTGGATGGTGTCCCGCGTGAGCCTCACCCCGGCGGCGCTCGCAGCCTCGCTCGCCGCGCTCGCCGCGACCGCGGCAGCCGCCTCGCTCGCAGCGCGGTCGTCCGCGCCGGTCGCGGGGCGCTGGCGCGGCGCCCGCGCATGGTGGCCGTGGGGCGTCCTGATGGGGACGGTCCTGGTCTGGTCGTTGCCCCCGGTCGCGCGCGCGCTCGCCCGGTTCACCCTCGTCCTGCCGATGCCCGCGCTCCACCCGGCGCCTTCGTGGCGCATCGACCTCGCCGCCTCTCCCGGCACCGCGATCCTCGCCGCGGTCGCGATCTGCTCGGTCGCGGTGCGTGCGTCGGTCGCGCAGCTCGGCGCGGCGGCGCGCGCGACCGTCCGGCAGCTGCGCCTGCCGGCGGCGAGCATGCTCGCCATGTTCGCGCTCGCGCAGGTGATGAACGCGAGCGGGATGACTCACGCGATCGCGCTCATCGCAGCCCGCGCTGGCGGAGCGTTCCCGCTCGTGTCGCCGTTCGTGTCGGGGCTCGGGACGGCGATCGCCGGGAGCAACACCGCCTCGAACGCGCTCCTCGGCCGCTTCCAGGCGGCGACCGCCGCGGCGCTCGGTCAGGATCCGGTTTTCGCCGTCGCGCTGGCGGGCGCCGCCGCTGCGCTCGGCAAGATGGTGGCGCCCCAGGTGATCGCCGCGGCAGTCGGCGCGGCTGGCATCGCCGGGGCGGAGGGCCGGCTCCTGCGCATCGGCCTCGCGCACGGGCTTCTCTGGACGACCGCGGTCGGCGTCGCCGGGCTCCTGCTCGCGCGGTGATGGAGCCAGCGACGCAGAGGACCGCGCCCATGCCGCCGGCTCGAGGCAGCTGCCCGCCTGCTCGCACGGCGTGCCGACGGGCCACACGCTCTTCGCCGGATGGGCATCTTCCAGCGTGGAGCCGGCCGCGCGCACCGCGCCGGCCCGCGAGGCGCCGTGAAGCGATTCTTCAGGGACAACGGGCTCTCGGTGGTGCTCCTCGGAGCCTTCCTCGTGTTCTGGGCGGGGCAGGCGCTGACGGGGTGGCGCACCGACGCCGACGCGCGGCGGCAGCACGGGGAGCCGCCGATCGGTCTCTCCGAGTACCTCCGGTCGGGCGACTTCTGGGAGGCGACCGCCGAGAACTGGGAGAGCGAGTTCTTCCAGATGTCGGCGTTCGTCCTCCTCACCGTGTTCCTGAAGCAGAAGGGCTCGCCGGAGTCGAAGTCACCCGACGGTGACCCGGACGTCGACCGCACGCCGACTCCGCGGCCGGGCGCGCCGTGGCCGGTGCGGCACGGGGGCGTCGTCGCGCGCATCTACGGGAGCTCTCTCTCCATCTGCCTCGTCGGGCTGTTCCTCGCGTCGTTCGCGATCCACGCCATCGCCGGCGCGCGCGCCTACGACGAGGAGCAGGCGCGCCACGGCGGCGAGGCGGTGAGCGCGCTGGGGTACCTCGCGACGAGCCGCTTCTGGCACGAGTCGTTCCAGAACTGGCAGAGCGAGTTCCTCTCAGTCGGAGCGCTCGTGCTCCTCGGGGTCTGGCTGCGCCAGCGCGGCTCGCCCGAGTCGAAGCCGGTCGACGCGGCGCACGCCGAGAACGAGGCCTGACCGGCGCCCCAGGCCGGCTCGCGACCCGGCTCGGGCCCGACGGCGTCGAGGTACGCCAATTGCTACGTGGCCTCGGTGCGCCCCTCGCGCCGAGCCGCACGCGCGGATTTGCCGAGGTGCCATTCGCCTCGCGGACCTTGGTCCGCGACGCGGACGCGGAACACCTCGCCTGTCCGGAGAAGACCCATGCCCGATTCGACCGCCCCAGCCCCCGCCCCGGCCTCCGCCTCGCCCATCGCCCGGCTCCGAGAGCTGCTCCTCTCGTCAGCCTCCGGCCTCGGCGAGGAAGCCGTGATCGAGGCGCGCGCGCTCGGTCCGGAGCGGGCCGGAGACGTCGTCGCCGTCCTCATCGAGTCCGAGCTCTCGCGCCCGACCGCCGACGGCAGCGCGCTGCGCGCGGCTCAGCTCGCGTGCGAGCTTCGGCTCGACGGCGCCGCGCCGGCGCTGGTCCGGTGCGTGGAGTTACCCTTCGAAGCCCACCCGCTCCGTCGGGCGGCGCTGATGGTCCTGAGCCGGCTCGGGACCTCTGCGATCGACCCGCTCCTCGCCGCGTTCGACCGCTGCGGCGCGATCGCGACGCGCGCCCGGATCGCGGAAGCGCTCTCGCGGACCGCGGCGGAGGACGATCGCATCCGCGCGGCGCTGGTCCGGATGCTCGAGGACGATCCTGCGACCGGCGCCCGGTACCTGGCGGAGCGCGGCGAGTGGCGCTCCGTCCCTGATCTCATCCGGACGTTCGATCGGCTCGTGGGCGACCCGATCGCAGACTGCGGCGTGTGCGCGGTCGAGCACCTCTCGGCCATCTCCGCGTCGCTCCGGGTCCTCGGCGGAAGCCTCTCGGACGGGCAGAGGGCCAGGTGGGACGTGCTCCTCGAGCGCAACGAGCCGCTCTGGGTGCCGTTCGACGACCCGTTCACCCCGCCCGGCGCGTTGAGCGCGGCCTTGCTCCACGGCGCGCGGCCGGGGCGGAACGACGCGTGCCCCTGCGGCAGCGGGAAGAAGTACAAGAAGTGCCACCTCGACGCCGACCGGGAGAAGGCGGGGCGTTGACCTGCGCTCAGTTCTGGAGACCCGGCTCGCTCCCGGCCTGCTCGCGGACCTCGAGGTTGTTCTCTACCCGTGTGACCCCGCGCACCTTGTGGACGATCTCGATGAGCCCCTCGAGCTCGCGTCGCAGGACCGGCCCGGAGAGGATGACCGTGCCCGCATCGGCGCGGACCTGGAGCGCGTGCGCGTCGCGCGGCGCGACCCGGCTGCGCGAGCGGATCGGGACCTGGTTCGCGGCGAGGCCCACGATCCGCGAGGCATCCGGCCGCGGATGCCTTCGGCTCTGCGAGATGGTCGCGCGCTGGGCGGAGGCTCGCGGCGAGTCGCCGAGGATGAAGACGCGCTCCTGCAGGCGCAGCGCAGGTCGCGCGCACGCTCGCGCGGATGATCGCGGAACAGCCGCCGGGTGCGCTCCTCACGCCTGTCGAGCTCGAGCAGCTGCACGACCTCGCAGCCGGCGACGGCCTCGGCGGCGGCGGGATTGCGGGCCAGGCAGGCGCTCAGCCATCGCGCCCGACCGGGCGCCGTCCAGGCGGCGCCCGCGAGGCGATCTGGTGGGGGTTTCTGGGCGGGGACCCCGGCGCCGCCCCGGAGCCGTGGACGGCCGCGGAACGCGACGCCCTGTCCGCTCGCGGCGTACGCGTCGCCGCCCCGGGAGCACGGCGCGATGCCGAGGCGCACGCCTGGCGACGACCCGTGCTCGCCGCATCGGACCGGCTCGTCCTCGTCCGCTGGCGTCTCGAGGGCGCGGCCGCAACGACCGCCCACCCTCTCGCGGACGGATCGCGGCACGGTTCCGCGGCGCCCTCGCGCCTTGCACCGTCGCATCCGAGGCCGCCCTGGCGCGTACTGCAACTGCAATCGACGTCGGTTGCTCGGACCGCGCCCCCGCCGCGGAGATCACCCCACGCGCGCTCTTCCGCGTCCCGCCGGAGACCATCGCGACCGACCGGCTCTCCCCGTCAAGCCTCGAGAAGCTCCTCGGCTGCCCCGTCGCGTGGGTGCTCGAGTACTCCGCCGGCCTGCGCCGTCGCGCTTGGCCCGCTTCCCGAGCTGCCCGCTCCTCGCACCTCGCTCACGCGATCGTCGAGCACCTTGCTCGTCCGCATGCGGCTCAGCTCGTGCCGCCGCCCCTCGAGGCCGCGTTGTGGCGACGTGCCCTTCGAGCCCGCGTCGGTTCCGAGGCGGCCCCGCTCGTAGCGCGCGGCGCCGAGGTGGAGCGCCACCGCGCACGCGAGGTCGTGTCGGAGGCCGCGCGGTCGTTGTTCGCGCTGATGCAAGCTGGCGGCTGGAACGCGCGGTCCGCGGAGCAGCCACTCTCCGGAAGCTTCGCGGGAGCGAACCTCGCCGGCTCGGCGGACCTCGTCCTCGAGAGGCGCGGTCTTCCCGCAATCGTCGATCTGAAGCTCGCGAACCCGAGGCGTTTCCGGGAGAAGCTCGAGAAGGGCCAGGCGCTCCAGGTCGCGCTCTACGCGGACATGGCGCGCGCCGGTGGCGCGCTCCCGCCGACCGGGTACTTCATCATCAACCGGGGCGAGCTCCTCACGGTGCACCGCGGCGCCTTTCCGGGCGCGCGCGAGCTCGCAGGGCTCTCGATGGAGGACACGCTCGCTTCGGCCCGCGATACGCTCCGGTTCTGGCGAGCGGTGCTCGGGCGCGGCGTCGTCGCCTCCCGGCACGAGGACCAGTGCGAGACCGCGTCGCTCGAGGCGGCCGAGGCCGCGGGTCGCGCTGCGCCCGCGCGCGGCCCGGGAGCGATGGACCCGCCCTGCCATTTCTGCGAGTACGGCGCCCTCTGCAACGTGGCCCTGCGGGAGGTCGCGCGATGAGCGTCCACGTCGTGAGCGCCAGCGCCGGCACCGGCAAGACCTATCGCCTCACCGGCGAGGTCACGAAGGCGCTCGTCGAAGGCACGGCCAGCCCCGAGGGCGTCGTCGCGATCACCTATACGAAGAAGGCTGCGGCGGAGCTCGAGAGCCGGATCCGGACCGATCTCATCCGCGCCGGTCGCGGCGATCTCGCCGCGCGCGTACGCGACGGTTACCTCGGCACGGTCCACTCCGTCTGCGAGCGGCTCATCCGCGAGTTCGCGCTCGAGGCGGGACACTCGCCGTTCCTCGAGCCCATCGCCGAGGCGCAGCGGGAACGCATCTTCTCCGAGGCCCTCGCCGCCGTGCTCGCCGGGCGCGAGGCTCGCATCGAGCCCATCGCGGCGCGATTCCAGCTCGAGGAATGGGAGACGGGGCCGCTCCGCACCATCGTCGAGCTCGCGCGCGAGAACGGCCTCGATGGCCCCGCCCTGCGCGCCTCGGGAGAGAAGAGCCTCGCGGCACTCCTCGCTGTTCTTCCTCCCGTGGCGACACGACCGGAGACCAATACCGTGCCCGGCTCGTGACGGAGTCGGCCGAGGCCGAGCGGAGGCTCCACGCGCTCGACGGGGACAGCAAGGCGGCCCTCGCCCGACGCGACGCCGTCGCGGAGCTCATCCGCGCGCTCCGGCGGCCCGGCTTACCGCCGTGGCCGTCGCAGCTCAAGGCGGTTCGCCAGAGGTGGACGAGGGACGAGCAGCCCCTCGTGGTACAGCTCGTGGCTGCGGTGGCTGAGCACCTCGCCTGCGCGAGCTTCCGCGCGGACGTCGCGGACCTGACGCGCGAGCTGTTCGGTGTCGCCGCGGACGCGCTCGATGCCTACGCGCAGACGAAGCAGGCAGCGCGCGTCGTCGACTTCCAGGACATGCTCGCGCTCGCGGCCAGGCTGCTCGAACACGCCGGTGTCGCTGCGTCGCTCACGCGGAAGCTCGACCTCGTCGTCGTCGACGAGTTCCAGGACACCTCTCCCATGCAGCTCGCGGTCGTGTCGGCGCTCGCGCGCATCGCGCGCCGCAGCGTCTGGGTCGGGGACCGCAAGCAGGCGATCTTCGGGTTCCAGGGCTCGGACCCGGTGCTCATGGGCGAGGCGATGCGGAACGCGCTCACCGGGCGCGAGCCCGAGTTCCTCTCCGCATCCTGGCGGTCGAGGCCGCCGCTCGTCGAGCTCACGTCCGAGCTCTTCACGCACGTCCTCGCGCCCCACGGCTTCACCGAGCGGGAGGTGCGCATCTCGACGACCACCGAACGGCCGGATCCGCCGGCGATGGCGAACGTCCCGGTGCTCGAGTGCTGGTGGTGGGACGGCAACGGGGAACCCCACGCGATCGCGGACGGCGTCCTGCGGCTGCTCGCCGACGCGCCCCCGATCCGCGAGAAGGACGGCGGCGCCGTCCGACCGCTCACGCGGCGCGACGTGGCCGTGCTCGCGCGCATGAACGACGACTGCCGCAGGATCGCCGCGGCGCTCGCGGCGCGCGGGATCCCGTCCCGCATCGAGCTCGCGAAGCTCGGGGAGACCCCCGAGGCGATCCTCGTTCGCGCGGCGGTCGCCCTCGTGGCCGAGCCTTCGGACGGCGTCGCGGCGATGGACGTCTCGTACCTCGGAGGACGCGGGGGCGCGGACCCGGACGCGTGGCTCTCCGCGCGCCTGGTCGAGGCGGCGCGAGACCGCGCGGCGCGTGACCGTGCCGCCGCCGATGGCCTGACCCGGCCCGATTCGACCCTCCCCTTCTCGGACGACGCGCGCGTGACGGCGCTTCGAGCCGTGCACGACCGGGCAGACACGCTCGGGCCGGTAGAGGCCATGGACGCGGCGATCGCCTCCGCGAATCTCGTCGAGCTGCTCTGCACGTGGCCGGATCCCGCCCAGCGGCTCGCGAACCTGGAGGCGCTCCGCGGCGCGGCCCGCGCCTACGAGGAGCGGTGCAGGGTCGAGCGCTGCGCGGGAACGGTCGCCGGGCTCGTCGAGCACCTCGGGACGCTCGACGAGCAGAAGGACGCCGATCTGCAGGCGGTGCCCGGAACCGACAACGCCGTCGTCGTCAGCACGTGGCACTCGGCGAAGGGGCTCGAGTGGCCGGTCGTCGTGCTCGCGTCGCTCGATTTCTCGAAGGATCGCGACGCCTGGAACCCGTGCGTCGAGCGCCCCGCCGCGTTCGATCCGGTCCGCCCGCTCAACGGCCGCTCGGTCCGGTGGTGGCCCTGGCCGTACGGAAAGCTCTCCGCCGGCCTCGAGCTCGATGACAGGTGGCGAGCACCCCGGGGCGGCGTCGCTCCGCGAGGACGAGGGCCGTGAGCGGGTCCGGCTCCTGTACGTCGCGTTCACCCGGGCGCGGGACCGTCTGGTCCTCGCGGCTGCGATGAAGAAGGGTGCTCCTGCGACCGCGGCGCTCGAGCCGCTCCAGGACGCCGACGGGCAGCCGGTGCTGGCGGTCCCGTTCGGCGATGACGAGGGAGAGTCCGTCGTGCGAGCCGGAGCGGTCGAGCTCGCGTGTCGCGTGCGCGCGGTGTCCGGAGCCGAGGTCGAGCCAGTCGCAGTCCTTCCCGTTCCGCGCCCCTGGTACGACGGCGCGCGTCCGGTCGCGAGAACGCGGGAGATCGCGAACCCCTCGTCAGAGCCGCTCGCCGCGGCGGTGCCGGGGCGGATCGTCGCGGTCGCACCGCTCGCTGGGCGCGCCGTGCTCCGCGAGGGAACGGAGATGGGGCCGCTCGGGGACGCGGTCCACGCGTTCCTCGCGGCGGACCGCTGGAAAGGAGACCGGGAGGCGATGGCCGTCCGCCTGCTCTCGTCCTACGGCGTCGTCGGCGCCGTCGCGCCTGCGAGCCTCTTGCGAGCATCCGACGGGCTGCGCACCGCACTCGAGGGACGCTTCCCCGGCGCGGCGTGGCGCCGCGAGTGGCCGGTCAGCGCGCGTTTCGCCGACGGCGGTCAGCCGCGTCTTCTCCAGGGCGAGGTGGACCTCTTCCTCGAGCTTCCCGAGGGGTTCGTGCTCGTCGACCACAAGTCCTTCCCCGGGAACGAGCGCGAGCGGGACGAGCGCGTCATCGCGCACGCGGCTCAGCTCGGGCTCTACGCCTTCTTCCTGGCGCGGGCGCTCCGGAGGCCGCTGCTCGCCACGTTCATCCACCTGCCGATCCGCGGCGAGCTTGTCGAGGTGGACGTCGGCCCCGCATTGAGGGAGTGGACGGACCGCACGGCGGCGTGATCCGAACGAGGCGACCGGGCCGGGGCGCGCACTCCACCCCGGCCCGGCCTCCTCTCCCCCACCACGGCCCCTTCACCAGCGCTTCGAGCGCTTGCGCGCGAGCGTCCGGCCCGCACCGCTCGTCACGCGACGCCTCGACGGCGGAGCCTTCCTCGGCTCCCTCTTCCCGCGGAACGAGTCCACCATCCGGTCCTGCGCGAGCGTGGTCTTCGCCTGCCCCATCGCCCGGAGGTCCGCGGCGGCCTCCGCCTGGTAGAGCGTCACGACCTCGCGGGACCCGCCCTTGCGCATGCTCGACCGGTACGCGGTGCTCCCCGCGAGCGCCTCGGCGTTCGCGACCTTCTCGGCGATCTTCTCCGCGGCGGTCGCGACCGCGGAGTGACCGCGCGCGCTCACCGCCTCCTGGAACAGGCGCATCGACTCGCGCGCCTCGTCGAACCGCCCGCGCCGGGCCGCCTCCTCGGCGTCGATCTGGGCGCGGACGAGCTGCGCGAGCGCGACGACGGCGTCCACGGACCTCGTCGGCCTCGGCTGCGCGTCCGCGGCCGGCACGCGCGACACCGTCGCCTCGAGCGTCGCGCTCCGGCGCACCGGACGCCCGCCCTCGTACGCCTCCCAGGTCACCGCGAGCTCGGCGATGGTCTCGGGGGCGTCGGACGGCGCGGGCCGCGCCTCGAGCCGACCCTCGAGCACCACGTTCCGGACCTCGTCCGCGAGGAGCTCGGGGATCCGCACCTTCACGATCCCCTGCTCCTCCGTCGCGTCCACGTCCGACACGACGTCGGTGAGGACGAACCCGGGTCGCGGCGTCACCGTGATCTCGAGCCGCTGCGCGCACGTCGAGAGCAGCGCGCCGAGCTCCCGCGCGAACGCGGTGAGCGCGTCCTCGGGCCCCCGCACGTAGGCGTAGTTCCCGTTTCCCTTCGTGGACAGGTCCCGGAGCAGCTCCTGGTCCGCGTCGTCGCCGTAGCCGAACGCGGAGAGCGTCGCGTCTCCGAGGTTCGCCTCGAGGAGCGCCACGAGGTCGCCGTGCGTCGTCGCCGGACCCTGGTTCGCGAGGCCGTCGGTGAAGAGGATGACGCGGACCCGCATCCCGTCGGGCAGCTTCGTCACCTTCGCGTGGTCGAGCCCGGCGAGCATCCCGCCGCCGAGGTTCGTCTGGTCGAGCGCCTCGAGCCGCCCGACGAGCCCCTTCAGCTCGTCCTTGTGCGCCTGGGTCATCTCCGCGGGCGGCGCGAGCGTCTCGACCTGCGTCGAGAACACGACCACCCCGCAGAAGTCGCCGGGCGCGAGGTGGTCCACGAGCTTCATCACCGACTGCTTCGCGAAGTGGAGCTTCTCGCCGGACATGGACCCGGAGACGTCGACGACCGGGATCACGCAGACCGGCGGGCGGGGTGCGCCCGCGTCGAGGTGCGGCGCGGCGAGGGAGACGACGAGGTGGACGTCCTTCGCCTCGTCGAAGCGGACCTTCTCGTACGTGAGCTGGACGGTGGTCTTCATGGGCTGGAACGCTACGAGACGGGCGGACACGAGAGTGTGACGCGCCGACCATCCCCCTCTGCCTCGCGGAACGTGTCCGCCCCTCCGGTACGTTCTTCCGCCGGGGGCGACACGATGAGCGCGGCGCGGTCTGCTGAGGCGCCGCATGTCCGCGCCACCGCGACCATGTCTCCGTGAACCGGACCCGCGAGCGCCGCGTGCTCCTCGACCTCGCGCGCGCCCAGGTGACCGCACGGGCGGCGCGCGTCCGCTTCCGCGACACGGATCGCTCGAGCGCCGAGTGGACGCTCGACGTCCTCGCCCTCGCCTTCGACCCGCCGCGCTGGGTCGCCGCGGCCTGGTCCCCCGAGCGCCGGTCGCTCCGCCTGCTCGACCTCGCCCGCGTCCTGCGGGTCGTGGCGACGCGCCGCCGTGCAGGAGCGCCGCCGGAGGGGTTCGATCCGCTCTACTTCGCCGTGCGGCGGTTCCTCGGTCCCGGGACCGACCCACCCCGGACCGTGACCCTGCGGATCGGGCCAGCCTGGGTCGCGGTCGCGCCAGCGCTCGTCCCGACCGCGCGGATCCTGCCGGAGCCCGACGGCGGCGCGCTCCTTCACGTCGAGGCGACCCGACCCGACGTCGTCTTCGCGCTCGCGGAGTCGCTCTCGACGTTCGCTGCGATAGACTCGGCGTCACGACCATGCCCAGAGCCCGACCGGAGCAGAAGCCTCACGAGGCGCGCCTCCTCCGCCTCGCCGCGTGGATCCTCGAGCAGTCCGAGCCGGTCACCCGCGGCCAGATCTACGCCGCGTTCCCGGACGAGTACCGGGGGAAGGCCGACACCGCCGAGCGGAAGTTCTCGCGGGACAAGGACGCGCTGAAGCGGCTCGGGTTCAACCTCGAGACCGAGGAGCTCGGCGGGCGCGAGGAGCAGACCGGCTACGCCATCGACGCGCGCTCGTCGTCCCTCCCCTCCATCGACCTCGGCGCCGACGAGGCCGCCGCGGTGTGGACCGCCGGCGTGGGAGCGCTCCGGCTCTCGCAGCACCCCCTCCGCGAGGAGCTGGAGAGCGCGCTCCGCAAGCTCGTCGTCGGGACGAAGGGCCTCCCGCCGCGTGCCGCCGCGACCGAGGAGCTCGCGACCGAGCCGAGCGGGCAGTCGGACGCGCTCGTCCCGAAGCTCGTGGACGCCTGGGAACGACGGCGGCGCATCCGCATCTCGTACTGGCGGATCGCGAGCGGCGAGGTGGTCGAGCGCGAGGTGGACGTCTTCGGCTGGGCACGCCGCCGGGGCGAGTGGATCTTCGTCGGCCACGACCACCTCCGGAAGGGCGTCCGGATCTTCTACCTGTCGCGCGTGCGCGCCCTGCGACTGGTCCCGCTCCCGAAGGACGAGGCGGACGCGCGCGCGAGGCGCGGGAAGAAGGGCGACTACGACATCCCGGACGCGTTCGACGTGAAGAGCTGGTCGCGCCAGCAGATCTGGGAGTACGACGTCCACCCGCCGGCCGCCGCCGCCGTGCGCTTCCGCGGCTCGCTCGCCGGGATCGCGAAGCAGCTCCTCCCGGCCGCCCAGATCACGACCGACGAGACCGGCGCCCGCGTCGCGCGGCTCTTCGTCCGGAACCTGCGCGGCCTCGTCAGGCAGGCGCTCGCGTGGGGACCGGAGGCGGAGGTGACGGAGCCGCCGGAGGCGCGCGTCATGGCGCGAGAGATCCTGTCGTCGGTGGCCGAGGCCTCGACCCGGGGGACGCCGTGACCGCCGCCTACGATCTCCGCCGGATCCGACGGCTGCTGCTCCTCCTCCCGGCGGCGGCGCGCGCCTCGCGCAACGGTCGCGGCGTCCCGCTCGCGGAGGCGGCGCGGCTCACCGGCGCACGCTCGGCGAAGCAGGTCGTCGAGGACGTGGACGCCGTCGCCTCGCTCTGGGTCGATCCGGGGGACGGCGAGCAGCTCGTCCACCTCTACGTCGAGGACGGCGCGGTGCACGCGCTCTACTCCGAGCCGTTCGGCAGGCCCCCGGCGCTGTCGCTCGCCGAGGGCGCCGTGCTGCTCGCGGCGCTCGCGCCGTTCCAGAAGGACGCCGGGAAGCCGGCCCGGGACGCGGCGCGGAAGCTCCGGAAGGCGATCCCCGAGCCGCTGCGCCCCGAGGCGGACCGGCTCGCCGCCGGGCTCGACGTCGTCTCCGAGCCTCCCGGCCCCTGGGCCGGCGCGCTCCGCGAGGCGATCGAGAAGCGCGTCGAGACGACGCTCGAGTACCGGGCGGTCGCGGACGCCGCGGCGGAGAAGCGGGTGGTCGAGCCGCGCCTCCTCTTCCACCGCGACGGTCAGTGGTACCTCGCCGCGTGGAACCTCGCGAAGCAGGCGGAGCACCTCTTCCGGCTCGACCGGATCGTCACCGTCGAGCCCGGCACGCGCGTCTTCGGCGAGCACAAGGGCCCGCCGGTCGCGCGCTACGCGACGCGGAACCTGTACTTCGAGTCCGGCGCGGAGCGCGAGGTGACGCTCCGGTTCAGCGGCGCGTCCGCGCGGCTCGCGAGCGAGCGGTACGGGGCGCGGGCGCGCCCGAACGCCGACGGGTCCGTGAGCGTGAAGATGAAGGTGACGCCCGGGAATTTCCTGCTCGGCGTCGTCCTCGGGTACGGCGGGGAGTGCACGGTCGAAGGGCCTGCCGACGTCGTCGCGCAGCTCCGGCAGCGGGTCGAGGAGCTGCGGCGGATGTACGCCTGAGCCACCGCTCAGCAGCGCAGCATCGAGGTTCGGTCGGCGGGGCTCGCTGTTGCGCCCCCCTTCTGCAGGAACGTTTCGATCGTTACCGGGCGTGCGGAGACGTACGCGCATCTGCGTCGCGCTCGCGTCACCCGGTCACGTTTCTCGCTACGCCGGAGAGCGGGGGGTACCGTTGGCTGTCCCGTCAGCCGTCCTGCGCGCCGCGCGAGATCGCCGAGCGGACCGGAGGTGTCGCCCCAATGAAGCGCTCTGCTCTCCTCTTCTGCGCCGCACTCCTCGCCGTCGCCTGCGACGAGTCCGAGACGAAGACCTGCGGTGCGGGAACCGTGCTGCAAGGGGACGCCTGCGTCGTCCCGACCACGTGCGGTCCAGGCACCGTGCTGCAAGGGGACGTCTGCGTTGCCCCTCTCACCTGCCCCGTCGGGCAGGTGCTGCAGGGAGACAGCTGCGTCGCCATCACCTGCGCTGCCGGGTACGTGCTGGTCGGCAACGACTGCGTGGACGTCGACGAGTGCAACACGGAGGTGGTCGCGTTCCACAAGACGCGCTACGGCATCGAGCAGGACTGCATCACGACCGACGTCTGCATCACGCGTGGGGACCGGTACCCCATCTACAACTCGGTCGTCGATCCCTACGAGCAGCCCGGCTGCGATGGTGCGGTCCCGACCGGCACGCTCTGGGCTCGCGGCGCCTGCAAGTGGGTCACGGCCGGCGACTTCGGACCTTTCCTGAGCGACTCCTTCGCGAGCTGCGAACCTCCGAGCGTCGTGGGGGTGCCCGCCTGCCTGCAGGTCGGCGACCGGTACTTCGACATCGAGTTCGGCTCGTGGTTGACGTCGGGGTACGGCGGCGAGTTCTCCTACGAGCGCCGCGAGGCGATCTGCGGCGCGGGGTTCGCGTGCACCAACACCCCGGGAAGCTACACCTGCTCGTGCAGTCCCGGATTCGAGCTCCTGGACGGCGCGTGCGTCGAGATCGACGAGTGCGCGGCAGGGACGCACGCGTGCGACGCGAGCGCCACCTGCGAGAACCTGGTCGGAAGCTATCGCTGTGCATGCTCCACGCCCGTGTCCTTCGTGAAGAGCGACTTCGGCTCCGAGGAGGACTGCCTCACGGACGACGTCTGCCTCACCCGCGGCGACCAGTACCCCATGTACAACTCGGTGCTCGAGAGCGAGCCGACCAGGAACGGCGAGTGCCTCCTCGGCAACCCGAGCCCCCTGGGCACCCTCTGGGCCTACGGCGCGTGCAACACGATCGAGCCGGACCAGTTCGGCGAGTTCATGCGGCAGGACTTTGCCGCATGCAACCCGCCCTCGGTCGTGGGTAACCCGGCCTGCCTGAAGATCGGCGATCTCCACTTCGACATCACGTTCGATTCCTGGACCACCGGGGCCGGCGGCGGCGGGTTCGCGTACACGCGCACGGACACGGTCCCGCCCGGCGTCGCCTGCGCGCCGCCACCGGTTCCTGAGTAGCGGCTCGTCACCGGGAGGCGCTCGGGAGGGCGTGAGCGTGCTCGCTGGAACGTCTGCGTCACGTACGCCTCGAGCACCGCGGCGAAGGCCGGGTCCGGCGCCCGGCGGTAGACCATCGCGGCCCCAGTCGCCGCCACGATCGCCCGCCTTCGACGCCTACTGCATCGTCGACTGGAGCGCGGCGTCCGTCCCGACGACGGGCGCGGACAGCGTCTGGTGGGCCCTGTTCCGGTGGGCGGGCCCGAAGCCGTCCCTCGAGACCGGCAACTGCCCGACGCGCCATGCGCTCGCGGCCGAGCTCACCGCGCGACTGCAAGGACAGCTCGCCGACGAGCGCGTCCTGGTCGGCTTCGACTTCCCCTTCGGCTATCCCCGCGGCTTCGCGGCGGCACTGGGACACCGGGGCGCGCGGGAGAAAGCCTGGAGCACCGTCTGGAGAAGACTCCGCGAAGCAGTGCGCGACGACGTGCTCAACGCGAACAACCGCTTCGAGGTCGCCGCGGCGCTCAACGCGCGGGTGTCCGGAGGCTTCGGCCCGTTCTTCGGCCGACCGAGGAGCGTGCTTCCGCACGTCGCCGCTCACCTCGCGTCCCGTCAGCTCGGCTCCTTCGAGTTCCCGCTCCGGACGAGGCGCGGGAGGAAGCTCGAGCGAACCCGGCTCGTCGATCGCCTCGCGAAGGTCGCCTCGTGCCCCTGGTTCCTCTACGGCGGCTCGAACTCCGTCGGCGGGCAGGCGCTCGTCGGAATCCCGCACGTCGCCCGGCTGCGCGACGCCCTCCCCGACGCGCGCGTGTGGCCATTCGAGACCGGCGCGATGGTCCCTGCGCGAGTCGACGCGCGGATCGTGCTGGCCGAGGTCTATCCGTCTCTCTTCCACACCCGGCAGCACGGCGGCGAGGTACACGACCGCCTCCAGGTGAAGTCGACTGCGCTCGCGTTCGCGCGGCTCGACGCGGATGGCCTGCTCGAGAACCTGTTCGCCGCGCCCCGGACGGACGCGGCGCTGAACGAGGAGGGGTGGATCCTCGGAGTGCCGTGAGCTGCACGGCCCCCTTCTCCCGACCTCTCCCCCCACCGAGAAGCGGCGGAGGGAGAGGGGGAATGACGCACTCGGGCCACCCCATGTGCGCCGGCGCGCGCCGCACCCCGGAGGGCGCCCGACTGGCTGCGAGGAATCAGGGAGGTGGACGGCCGCACAGCGCCCTAACCTCCACGCCGTCCGCGGCCAGCCGCGCCCTCACCGCCGCGGCGAGCGTGGCAGCCCCCGGCGTGTCGCCGTGCAGGCAGAGCGTGTCGGCCGCGACCGGGACCGCCGTCCCGTCCACCGCGACCACCGTTCGCTCGCGCGCCATGCGCGAGGCGCGCGCCGCCACCGCCTCCGGCTCCTCGACGAGCGCGCCCGGCTCGCCGCGGGGCACGAGCGTCCCCCGGGACGTGTAGCCGCGGTCCGCGAAGGCCTCCTCGGCGCAGGCGAGGCCGAGTCCGCGCACGACCTTCACCATCGGCGAGCCCGCGAGGCAGACCACCACCAGCCCGGGATCGACGTCGCGCACCCCCTCCGCCACCGCGCGCGCGAGCGCCTCGTCCTCCGCGGCGGCGTTGTAGAGCGCACCGTGCGGCTTCACGTGCACGAGCGGCACGCCCTCCGCGCGGCAGACCGCGGCGAGCGCCCTCACCTGGGCAGCGACGTCGGCGCGGACCTCCGCGCCGGTGCGCTCGAGCCGCTTGCGGCCGAAGCCGCCGCGGTCCGGGTAGGACGGGTGGGCGCCCACCGCGACGCCGTGGCGGCGAGCGAGGCGGACCGTCTCCCGCATGCTCGCCTCGTCGCCGGCGTGTCCGCCGCAGGCAACGTTCGCCGAGGAGACGAGGGGCATGAGCGCCTCGTCCGCGCCGCACCCCTCGCCCATGTCGCAGTTGAGGTCGATGGTCGCGCCGCCCATGGTCACGCTCCCCGTCGCGGGCCGCGGCGCCGAGCGCGCGCGCCCGCGAGCTGCGCGATGAAGGTGCGCTCCGCCCGGAGCGCCGTCACCGCCTCCTCCTGGTCGCAAGCGGCGAAGCGGAGCACGTCCCCGGCCCGCGCCTGCGCCACGAGCCGCAGGTCCGGCCCGATCACCGTCGCGATCTTGGCGTAACCGCCGGTGGTCTGGGCGTCCACCATCAACACGATGGGGCGGCCCGACCCCGGGATCTGCACGGCGCCCGGGAGGACCGGGTCGGTGAGGATGTCCGTGCCGCCGGCGAGGGGGACCGCGGGACCGTCGAGCCGGTAGCCCATGCGATCGTTCTCGGCGGTCACGCGCCATGGGGTGGCGAGGAAGGCCGCGACCGCCGCCTCGCCGAAGCGGTCCCGCTGCGGCCCGAGGAGGACGCGCACGGTGGCGCCGCCGCCGCACGCCGGGAGCGCCTCCGGCGCGGGGATCGCCGGCGCGGGTGCCTTGCTCCGCGTCCGCCCGAGCGGGAGACGGTCGCCCGCGACGAGGGCGCGACCCTCGAGGCCGCCGACCGTCGCCCGCGTGTACGTGGCGCGGCTTCCGAGCACCACCGGGACCGCGACGCCGCCGCGTACCGCGAGGTACGCGCGCACGCCGGTACGCGGCGCGCCGAAGGCGAGCACCGCGCCCACCGGCGCACGGAACGCGCCCAGCGCGGGAGCACCTCCCCGTCGAGGGTGGCAGAGAGATCGGCGCCGGCCAGCGCTGCGAGGACCGGGACCTCGAAGCGGTACGCGCCGCCGGCGAGCGTCAGCTCCAGGAGTTCGCCGTCGCGGCGCGAGCCGCACCTCGCGATCCGGCGAGATGCAGCCCGGCGCTCGCCCGGCCGCGCGCGCGTCGCACAGGTTCGACGAGATGAGCCCCGCGGTCTCGGTCATCCCATCCAGCTCGTCGAAGGGTCCCGAGCGCCTCGCGCGCGGAAGACCGCCGTGCGGGCCCCGCCGGAGAACGCGCCCGCACCGTCCGCAGCCGCGTCCGCCAGCGTGCCCGCGAGCCTGCGCGACGCGCGCGAGCCGCGAGAGCGCGAGCGCGCGGGCGACGTCTTCCAGCTCCCGCCCGAGCTCGCCGCCGTAGCAGACCGGGAGCTCGACGACCCGTCGCGGAGGCCCGGCGCGGATCGCCTCGACCTCCCGCGCGAGGGCGGTGACGCGCGCCTCGAGGCGCTCCCTCGGGACGCGCAGCGGGTCGAAGATCACGAGGAGCGAAGCGTACGACGGCACCACCTCCAGGACGGGTGCGCCGAGGCGCCGGACCACGGCGCGACCGAGCGCGTGGACCCTGGCGTTCACGTCGGGATCGACGACGTCACCGAGCTCGACGAGGAGCCCGCCCTCGCCGTGCGGCAGGAGCCGGATCACCGCCGCGTCCCCGCCCTGCCCCCTTCACCCACTCCCGCGTCGCCGACGCTCACGGTGGCGGTGCGCGAGGCCTGGTCGTAGGTGCCCGCCTGCCCGCGCAGGAACTGGGCGAGGTCGCCGAGCCGATCGGCCTCCGCCGGCGAGCGCGCGAACCCGGCCACCAGGCACGCGTCCCGGACCTCCTTGTAGCGGGCGCAGAGGTCCGCGCCGGCGGGCGTCGTCGAGAAGAAGACCTCCTTGCCGCGCCGCTCACCGTGCACCAGCCCCGCCGCGGCGAGCTTCTTGAGGGAGTAGGAGACGACGTGGGCGTCCTCGACGTCGAGGACGAAGCAGATGTCCGCGATCCGCTTGGCGGTCTTCCGGTGATGGGTGTGGTGGAGGACGAGGACGTCGATCGGCGCGAGGTCGCGCTTGCCGCCGCTCGCGTTCGCCATGCACCGCGTCATCCAGCGTTCGAAGGCGTGCCAGGCGACGATGAGCCCGAACTCGAAGCCGGACAGCTCGGGGTACGACGCCGCGAGGTGCGAGGAGGTCACGAAGAGCGGCCGCGCCCGGCCCGCGCCGCGCCGGCGCCCGGCCGCGCTCCCGGGGGCTGCCCCGCGCCTGCGGTTGCCGCGATTCGCCGACAAGATGTCGGCAAATTATCGCGGTCCCGTTGACGGGGTCAAACGTGCCTGCCATCGTGTCGGGGCCTCGACCCCATGCCCCCCTGGAGGACTGCATGAGAAGCGTCTCCCGCGCCGCGCTGCTGGTCGCCGCACTCGCCTCCCTCCCCTCGCCTGGCTCCGCGCAGGAGGAGGTGAAGATCGGCGTCATCTACCCGCTCACCGGGGCCGCCGCCTCCACCGGGCTCGAGCTCAAGAACGCCGCCCAGCTCGCCGCGGACCTCATCAACGGCACCGACAAGTCGCTCGGGCTGCCCCTCGCCGGCGCGGGCGGGCTCCCCGGCCTCAAGCACGCCAAGATCCGCCTCGTGTTCGCCGACCACCAGGGCAACCCGCAGGTCGGCGCCACCGAGGCCGAGCGGCTCCTCACCCAGGAGAAGGTCGCGGTGCTCTCGGGCTGCTACTTCTCGAGCGTCACCGCCACCGCGAGCCAGACCGCGGAGCGCTACGGGGTACCCTTCCTGAACGGCGAGTCCTCGTCGCCCGGCCTCACCCAGCGCGGCTTCAAGTGGTTCTTCCGCACCACGCCGCACGACGAGCTCTTCGTCCAGAACTCCTTCCAGTTCCTGAAGGAGCTCGAGCAGAAGAAGGGCCACAAGGTGAAGCGCATCGCGATCTTCGCCGAGAACACCGAGTTCGGCACCGGCGCGGCGCGGCTCCAGGAGAAGTACGCCAAGGAGAACGGGTACGAGGTCGTCGTGAAGGTGCTCTACCCGCCGAAGAGCACCCAGCTCACGAGCGAGGTGCAGAAGCTCAAGGCCGCGCAGCCCGACGCGGTGATGCAGTCGTCCTACCTCGGCGACGCCATCCTCTCGGTGAAGACCTACCGCGACCTCGGCTTCCTCCCCACCGCCCTCATCGCGAACGACGCCGGCTTCAACGACTCCGAGTTCCTGAAGACCGTCGGGAAGGACGGCAACGGCGCCATCTCCCGCGAGGTCTGGGCCCTCGATCTGGAGAAGCAGAAGCCGGTGATCGGGAAGGCCAACGCGCTGCTCCAGGCGCGCCACGGGGTGAACTTCAACGGCAACTCCGCCCGCGCCTTCACCGCCGTCTTCGCCATCGCCGACGCCGTCAACCGGGCGGGCTCCACCAAGCCCGAGGCGATCCAGAAGGCGTTCCGCGAGACGAAGATCGCGGGTGACCAGCTCATCATGCCGTGGGGCGGCGTCGAGTTCGACGCCACCGGCCAGAACACGAAGGGCGCCGGGATCATCGTGCAGGTGCAGGACGGCAAGTACGCCACCGTGTGGCCGTTCGACCTCGCCTCGAAGCCGGTCATCTGGCCGCTGCAGCCCTGGGACAAGCGCTAGCGTCGGCCGCGCGTGACCGCGCAGATCCTCCTCCAGACGATCCTCTCCGGCCTCCTCATCGGGCTGGTGTACGCGCTCGTCGCGACGGGCCTCACGCTCATCTTCGGCGTGATGGACATCGTGAACTTCGCCCACGGCGAGTTCCTGATGCTGGGGATGTACGCGAGCTTCTGGGGCTTCGCGTTCTGGAGGCTCGATCCCCTCTTCACCCTGCCCTTCACCGCCCTCGCGCTCTTCGCGATGGGCGTCGTCGTGTACCGGCTGGTGATCCGGCGCATCACCGACGCCCCGATGCTGTCGCAGGTGTTCACCACCTTCGGCCTCATGATCCTGCTGCGCGGCCTCGCCCAGTACCTGTGGAAGCCGGACTTCCGCTCGGTGGACCGCGCGGTCGTCTCCGGCACGATCGGCTTCGGCGGCCTGCAGCTCGGGCTCGCGCAGGTCGTCGCCGCGGCCGGGGCCGTCGCCACCACCGGCGCGGTCTGGTGGTTCCTGCGCCGCACCCGCCTCGGCGCGGCGCTCGAGGCCACCGCCGCCGACAAGGAGGCGGCGGCGCTCATGGGGATCGACGCGCCAGAAGATGTTCGCGCTCGCGTGGGGGATTGGCGCCGCCTGCGCCGGCGTCGCCGGGGCGCTCCTCTCCACGAGCTACCCGATCTTCCCCGAGGTGGGCGCGAACTTCATCCTGGTCGCGTTCGTGCTCGTGGCGCTCGGCGGGTTCGGCAGCGTCACCGGCGCCTTCTGGGCGGGGATCCTGGTGGGGATCGTGGAGGTGGTGGGCGGCTTCCTCTGGGATCCGGCCTACAAGATGGTGCTGGTGCTGTCGCTCTTCCTGCTCGTGCTCTGGCTGCGCCCGCAGGGGCTGCTGGGGAAGGCATGAGGCGGACGACCCTCGGGCAGCGGATCGTCGTCGGCGTCGCGCTGCTCCTCGTCGCCTATCCACTCATCGTCACGCGTCCGAGCTGGCAGAACGCGGTCATCCTCATGCTGATGACCGCGCAGCTCGGCGTCGCCTGGAACATCATCGGCGGCTACGCCGGCCAGGTCTCCCTCGGGCACGCCGCGTTCTTCGGCACCGGCGCCTATGTCTCCACGCTCCTCTCCATGCGGCTCGGCGTGTCCCCTGGCTCGGGATGGTCGCGGGCGGCGTCGTCGCGAGCGCCTTCTCCGCGGTGGTGGGCTGGCCCTGCTTCCGGCTGCGCGGCCACTACTTCGCCATGGCGACCATCGCCGTCGTCGAGATCGTCCAGGCGGTGGTGAACGGCTGGGAGGACCTGGGCGGCGCGGTGGGCCTGTACCTGCCGCTCTCCGACCAGAAGGGGTTCGCCGGGTTCGTCTTCAACCGGTCCAAGCTTCCCTACCACTACATCGCGCTCGCCCTCCTCGCCGTCACGCTCCTCGCGAACTGGCTCGTCGCCCGGAGCCGCACCGGCTACTACCTCCGCGCCATCAAGGACGAGCCCGACGCGGCGCGGAGCCTCGGCGTCTCGCTCACGCGTTACAAGCTCTACGCCATCGCGCTCTCCAGCTTCTTCGCCGCGACCGGCGGCACGCTCTACGCCCAGAAGGAGCTGTTCATCGACCCGGGCTCGACCCTCTCCACGTCCCTCTCCATCAAGATGGCCCTGGTGGCCATCCTCGGAGGCGTGGGGACGCTGTTCGGCCCGGTGCTCGGCGCGGGCGTGCTCACCGCGGTCGAGGAGACGACCCGGATCCTCTTCGGCGGCACCGGGCGCGGCACCGACCTCGTCGTGTACGGCGGGCTCATCGTCCTCATCGCCGTCTACCAGCCCGCCGGGCTGATGGGCTGGATCGGCGGCTGGTGGCGCGGCCGCCACGCGGACAAGCCCGGGGAGGCGCCGTGACCGCCCCGCTCCTCGAGGTCGAGCGGCTCACCAAGCGCTTCGGCGGCCTCACCGCCAACGAGGACGTGAGCTTCACCGTGCGCGAGGGCGAGCTCGTCGGCCTCATCGGCCCGAACGGCGCGGGCAAGACCACCGTCTTCAACTCCCTGGCGGGCTTCTTCGCCCCGACCGCCGGGTCCATCCGCCTCCGCGGGGTGGAGATCGCCGGGCAGCCCCCGGAGGCGGTCGCCGCCCGCGGCGTCGCGCGCACCTTCCAGATCGTGCGGGTCTTCAAGACCATGACGGTGCTCGAGAACGTCGTCGTGGGCGCGCTGCTCCGCCACCACGCCGTCCCAGAGGCCGAGGCGCGGGCTCGCGCCGCACTCGAGTTCACCGGGCTCCTCCACCGCGCCGGAGATCCCGCCGGAAGGCTCACGGTGGCCGAGCAGAAGCGGCTGGAGGTCACCCGCGCGCTCGCGACCGAGCCGTCGCTCCTCCTGCTCGACGAGGTGATGGCGGGCCTCACCGGCCCCGAGGTGCGGGAGGCGGTGGAGATGGTCCGGCGCATCCAGGCGCGGGGCATCGCCTGCGTCGTGGTGGAGCACGTGATGGAGGGGATCATGCCCATCGCCGACCGCATGCTCGTGCTCGAGCGCGGCCGGCTCATCGCCGACGGCCCGCCGAAGGCCATCGCCAACGACCCGGCGGTCATCGCCGCCTACCTCGGGGAGGAGTACCGTGCTCCGGGCGAGTAGCCTGCGCATCTGCTACGGCCGCGTGCCCGCGGTGCACGACGTGAGCCTCTCCGTCGAGGCCGGGCAGATCGCGGCGGTCATCGGCGCGAACGGCGCCGGCAAGTCGACCCTGCTCCGCGCCCTCGCCGGGCTCAACCGGATCGACGCCGGCGAGGTGGTGCTCGACGGCCGGCGCATCGACGGGCTGCGCGCGGACCAGCGCGTCCCCCTCGGCATCTCCCTCGTCCCCGAGGGCCGCCGCCTGTTCCCGAAGCTCACGGTGCAGCGCAACCTCGAGCTCGGCGCCTTCACCCGCCGCGATCGGCGCGAGGTCGCCGACTCGCTGGAGCGCGTCGTCGAGATCTTCCCGCTCCTCGCGGAGCGCCGGAGCCAGCTCGCCGGAACCCTCTCCGGAGGCGAGCAGCAGATGCTGGCCATCGCCCGGGGGCTCATGTCCCGGCCACGGTTCCTGCTCCTCGACGAGCCGTCGTGGGGGGTCGCCCCGATGCTGGTCGCGCGGATCTTCGAGACCATCGTCGCGATCAACCGGACCGGCGTCGCCATCGTCCTCGTGGAGCAGAACGTGAAGCGCGCGCTCTCCATCGCCCACCACGCGACGGTGATCCAGACCGGGCGGGTGGTCGCGGAGGGTTCCGCGAAGGAGCTCCTCGAGAGCGATCTCGTGCGGAAGGCGTACCTCGGGCTGTGACCCGGAGCGGCGCGCGGGCGGGCCGCGCGCTAGGGAGAGACCCGATGAGCGAAGCCGTCCCCGAGACCCCCGCCGCGCTGCGCCGCGCCTGCCGCGACGGGCGCTGGGACCGGCCCACCGCCGGCGTCGCGAACGGGCGCGTCCAGGCGAACCTCATGATCGTGCCGCAGGAGGCCGCCTTCGACTTCCTGCTCTTCTGCCAGCGCAACCCGAAGCCCTGCCCGGTGGTGGAGGTGGTGGAGGCGGGCCGGGTCGAGCCCGCCTGCGCCCCCGGGGCCGACCTGCGCACCGACCTGCCGCGCTACCGCGTCTACCGGGACGGCGCGCTGGCCGAGGAGCGGACGCAGGTGACGGACCTCTGGCGCGACGACCTCGTCTCGTTCCTCATCGGCTGCAGCTTCTCCTTCGAGGAGGCGCTCGCCGCCGCGAACGTGCCGCTCCGCCACGTCGAGGCGCGCAGCAACGTCCCGATGTACCGGACGAGCATCGAGACCGTTCCCGCCGGCCGCTTCCGCGGGCCGCTGGTCGTCAGCATGCGCCCCATCCCCGCCGGGCTCGTGCCGCGCGCGGTGCAGGTGACTGCGCGCTTCGCGCGCGTCCACGGCGCGCCGGTCCACGCCGGCGCGCCCGAGGCGCTCGGGATCCGCGACCTCGCGCGGCCGGACTGGGGCGACCCGGTGGAGATCCGCCCCGGCGAGATCCCGGTGTTCTGGGCGTGTGGCGTGACCCCGCAGGCGGCCGCCCTCGCGAGCCGCCTCCCCTTCTGCATCACCCACGCGCCGGGCCACATGCTCGTGACCGATCTCGCGAACGCCGCCCTGGCGACGGAGTGAGGCCGCGAGAGCCTCTCGTTCGTCGAGCGCCTGGCCGCCTGGCCAGGCGGGCCGCCTCCGCCCCCGGGGTTGCGAGCCGCCCGCCGGTCTGCGAGAACGCCCCCGGAACCCATGGAAACGTTCAAGACGCGGCGCCGCTGGGTACGATTCCTGCGCGTCTCCTGGCGCGACCTCTTCCTCACGCTGCTCCCGCTCTCGCTCCTGCTCGCGATAGCGCTCTGGGCGGTGCTGCACTTCGTCCGGCCGGCGGCGCCGTCGGCGATCACCATCTCCACCGGTCCGGACGGCAGCACCTTCCAGCGCTCGGCGGAGCGGTACGCCAAGGCGTTCGCGAGGAACGGCGTCACCCTGCGGCTCCGTCCCTCCAACGGCTCGCTCGAGAACCTCCGGCGGCTCGCCGATCCCGCCAGCGACGTGGACGTCGGCTTCGTCCAGGTGGGCGTGAAGCTGCCCGAGCCCGGGCCGAACGAGTCCAGACGGGAGCTGGCCTCGCTCGGCACCATCGCGCGCCAGCCGCTCTACGTGCTCGTGCGCGCCGCCGCGCCGCCGACCCGCCTGTCCGAGCTCGCCGGCAAGCGGCTGGTGGTGGGACCGGAGGGCAGCGGCACCCGGGTCCTCGCGCTCACCCTCCTCAAGGCGAACGGCGTCGAGCCCGGCGGCGCCACCACGCTCCTCGACCTCGACGACGAGCTCGTCGGGGACGCCCTCGAGAAGGGAGAGATCGACGCCGCCTTCCTCATGGGGGACTCGGCGTCGCCGCGGGTGATCCGGAGCATCATCCAGCGCCCCGGCGTCCACGTGCTGCAGCTCTCGCAGCTCGAGGCCTACCTCAGGCGGTTCCAGGACCTCGACCGGATCGTCATCCCGATGGGCGCCTACGACCTCGCGAAGAACCTGCCCGCGACCGACCTCAACCTCATCGCCTCGTCCGTGGAGCTGGTCGCGCGCGCGGACCTGCACCCGGCCATCTCCGATCTGTTGATCGAGACCCTGCGCGAGGTGCACGGCCGTCCGTTCCTGCTGCAGCGCGCGGGCGAGTTCCCCGCGGCGCGCGAGCACGACCTGCCGCTCAGCGCCGACGCGCGGCGCTACTACGAGTCCGGCAAGCGCTGGCTCTACCGGATGCTGCCGTTCTGGGCGGCGAGCCTCGCCGACCGCTTCCTGATGGTGCTGGTGCCGCTGGTGCTCCTCCTCGTGCCGGTGTTCCGCCTCGTGCCCACGCTCTACCGGTGGCGCATCCGGAACCGGGTGTTCCGGGTCTACGGCGCGCTGCTCGAGCTCGAGCGTGACGTGCTCGGCCACGTCGCGGAGGAGCGCGCCGGGCTCCGCGAACGGCTCGATTCGATCGAGCGGCGGGCGGAGGGGCTCAAGCTGCCGGTCGGCTTCGCCGACCAGTTCTACGTGCTCCGGGAGCACATCCAGCTGGTGCGGCGGCGGCTCACCTCGCTCGCCGGCGAGCCGCCCCCGTCACCGCGGAGCACCGCGGAGTAGAACGAGACCTGGGCCCCGCTCCGTGGCGAGGTCACCGCGTGAAGCGGTACGAGCAGGAGATCGCGTCGTCCGAGTAGCTCCCGAAGATCTCCGTCGCGCCCGCGGCGAAGGGCGTGGAGGGGGCGACGAACCACGTCGTCAGGAGCTGGGCCTCGTAGGATCCGTCCTCGCAGGTCACCGTCGTCGGCCAGACGGAGCTGCCCGTTCCCTCGTAATCGACGGACGTTCCGTCGAACAGGAACCGCAGGTCTCCATCCTCCGGGTCGATCGGCCCCGAGCTCGGGTTCACCGAGCAGCCGAGGAGCGAGTACAGCGTCGAGCGGGTGGTGACGGTCCCCTCGGCCCGAAACACCTCGACCCCAGGCGGCGAGAGCGGGTCCGGCGGGACGGACACCCAGGTGACCTCGGCGTCGGCCGTCCCGTGGGTCACCGAGGTGCACGTGGAGGTGCCCATCCAGCTCGAGCCGCACCTGCGAACGACGGACTCGTCGTACCCCTCCATCCCGAGCATCGAAGCCTGACGCGCGATCGTGAGGACGCGGGCGCGCTTCGGGCCGTCGTTCGCATCGAGACAGGGGCTGGTGAGCTCCCGCCAGCAGATCTCGATGCTCTGGCGAAAGGCCGAGTCCACGGCTCCGATCTCGGTCGCGAAGCGAGTGCCTCCGTCCACGAGGGACGCCCAGCGGGCCCAGCCGAGCGCCTTCGAGAGATTCGCCTCGGCGAAGGAGCACTCGGTGGCGATGCGCCCCAGCAGCGGGAGGATGATCCTCTGGTACTGCGCGAGCTGGGCCGCCTGGAGCATCTCGAGCACCTCCGGGTCGGGGGGCAGGCCCTGGACCTGCCGATCGCGCTCCACCGCGAGCAGCGCCTGCAGCTCCTGCTCGAACCCCGCTTCCCACTCCGCGGGCGTCATCTCCTCGGGCTTCGCCTGGAGGACGGGCACCGCCGTCTCGGCGCCGTAGGTGACCGCGTGACCGGAGAAGTGCAGGAGGCGCATCGAGAGGGCGTCGGGATCCGTGTCGAGCGGGAACAGGTGGAACTCCTCGCCGAGCGCGCGATAGGCGAAGGCGATCGCGCCCCTGCGCTTCGAGACCGGCGGCGTCACGGTCAGGCGAGCGAACTCGTACAGGCGCAGACCTTCCGGCTCGAGGTGGACGCCGGCGAGCGTCCCGCCGCTCACCACGAGCCCGTCGAGCGCCACGATGGGCGTCATCGTGATCTCGGTGTCGGCGAGGAGCGCCTTGGCGGGAAACACGAGCGCGTAGCCCGTCCCGTCGGCGGCCGAGGCGGTCAGCGTTCCGCCTGCGGTGCCGAGGAGCGCGCTGCTCGCGCGTGCGGAGTCGATGCTGACCGTCACCCGGAACGGCGCCGGGCCACCTGGCTTCGTCGCCGGCGGCGTCGCGCCGTTGCACGCGGCCTGCGCGAGCAGGATCACGAGGGCTGCAGCTCTCAGCGCATCCGACCCGATCCGCATGATCGGTCCCTCGCTCCGCATCATCATGCGCGGACCGTAGCACCTCCTTCTCGCTTGCCCGCGGAGACCTTCCTCCCGGGCCCGGACGCTTGGGGTGGGTCAGCGCGGGAGCGCGTCTACCGAACCTCGACCCGACGCTCGCGCGGGTTCCACTCGTAGTAACCGAGCGGGGCGCGGCCGCCGTTGTCCCACTCGTCGTGCGCCCGGAAGACGAACTCGACCGCCTTCACGTCGGCGCCGGGCGCGACCGGGATGGCTCCGACCCAGCGCGTCCCCTGCCGGCGCAGCGGCAGCTCCCGGGCCTCGGCCCAGGGTCCGCTGCCCTCGCGCCACGTGCCCGCGCGCGCGATCACCTCGTCGCGAGCTGCGAGCGGTCCGTCGTAGGCGACGAGCAGCTCCGCCGAGCCGTCCGGCCGCTGCCTCCACTCGACCCCGAGGTTCTGGAACGAGACGGGAGCAGCCTGCTCGTTGCTCGCCTCGGTGGATGCCTTCGTCGTCTTCGAAACACGCTTCCTGGCCATGTGCGTTGATCCTCCGGCGCTCGGTGTAGCACCGGGCGGCGGGAGCGCAAGAAAGCGATATCGCGGTTATTCGGGCGAGAACGCGGAGGATTTTTCGGTATCCGCGGTTCCTTCAGTGCGACCGCGCGGCTCCGGTCGCGACGGCGTGGGGCGCGATCAGGCGTGCGGTCAGGCCTGCGGGCACCTGGCTGGGCTGGGTGCCCTCGCTGCCGAGCGCGCGCAGGAACCCCTGGTGATGCGCGATCGCCTCGCGCAGCGTCGGGATCGTCCGGTACGGCACCCCGCGCGCGCGGCACGCCTCGGCGACGAGCCCGGCGAGCGCCGGATAGTGCACGTGACACACGTCGGGCAGCAGGTGGTGCTCGATCTGGTAGTTGAGGCCGCCGACGTACCACCCGAGGAGCCGGTTCGTGGGCGCGAAGTTCACCGTCGCGCGGACCTGGTGCTCCGCCCAGCTCGTGGCCATCCGCTGTCCGCCCGGCGCCGTCCCGTGAAACTCGACGTCGGGCATGATGTGCGCGAGCTGGAACACCGTCGAGAGCACGATCCCGAGCGTCAGCGCGCCGATGAAGAACGGGAGCAACACCCAGCCGCTCCGGTAGACGAGCGCCGGGATCGCGATGGACCAGGCGACGAAGACCACCTTCCCGGCGACGAACGCCAGGAGCTCGCGCCCGCGCGGCCGCGCCAGCTTGAACCTCCCGATCCGGCCGCGCACGACGTCCACGACGTCGTCCACGAACCACCACTTCATCGCGATGAGCCCGTAGAGCGGCCACGCGTAGACGTGCTGCCAGCGGTGGAACGCGCGGAGCCGCTGCGTCGGCGCGAACCGGAGGAGGACCCCGGCGTCCACGGCCACGTCCATCCCGTCGATGTTCGGGTACGTGTGGTGGAGGACGTTGTGCCTGAACCGCCACACGTACGAGCTCGCCCCCACGAGGTCGAGCGCCAGCCCCCACGCCCAGTTCACGCGCGGCGAACGCGAGTACGCGCCGTGGTTGGCGTCGTGCATGACCGAGAAGCCGACGCCGGCCATCGCGAGGGCGATGGAGAGCGTCAGCGCCGCGGCGAGCCACCCGGAGGTGCCACCCCAGAGCAGGAGCGCCACGTACGAGAGCGCGAACCAGCCGAGGATCGTCGCCGTCTTCGCGTGCATCGCGCTCCCGCCCCAGCGGGCGCGACCGATCGCGTCGAGGTGCGCGGCGGCGTCGCGCTTCACCGCTGCGTGAAGACCGTCGTCCGGAGGGAAGCGGACGCGGGGAGGGGTGCGGGTCATGCACGGGAGATAGGACCGCTGCATCACCGCAGGGTCACGGCGCGACGGAGAGTCACACGCCGGCGGCAGGCGCCTGGCCGCTTCGATAGGGGACGCCCCCGCCAGGGCCACGCCATGACCGGCCTCGGAGCACCAATATTTTGGATATCGCAAACATCGCTAACCCGTGAGGCCGAGCCCGACATGAAGACCCATCGATCCAGCACGACGAAGATCATCATCCGGACAACCCTCGCACTCGCGTTCGCCCTCGCCGCCCTGCCGGCGCTCGCCTCGGGGCTCGACCTCTCGCTTCACTACGGCGTCGACAAGTACGACGCGGTCGGTCTCCGCAGCGGCCTCAACAACACCGACTTCTCGAGCTCCCAGAAGCTCGACGACGCCTCCCAGTCGGTGGGCGCCACGATCATCGCTCGGCTCGGCATGCTCGACCTGGGCGTCATCGGCGAGCTGGGCCGTCCTGGGAAGGACAACACCACCTCGGTGGTCGGCGCGCTGGGCGGACTCAACTTCGACCTCGGCCCGGTGCGGCTCGAGGCGCTCGGAGAGGTGGGCGGGCACCGCTACGGCAACGCCCTCACGAACTCCGCGGTGATCAAGGACACGAGCCGCTCCGACTGGCTGGCGTACGCGGGCGTTCGTCCGGGCCTGTCGGTGCGCCTCGGCGGCCCGTTGTTCATCGGCGTCTGGGCCTTTGCGCGCTGGGACCTCACCAGCAAGGACGTCCCCGTGACGCTGGCAGGTGGCAGCGGGACCAGCACCTACAAGCTCGGCGGCTCGCAGTTCGGCGCGGCGCTCCGACTCGGCATCTCGCTGTAGCGGCGCCTCGCGCGCGGGACGCGGCGGGCGCTCCGCGTCCGCCGCACCCTCGTCGCCGTCCCCCAGTCGGCTCTTGTATGTCGTCGGCCCTGGTGCGACGATTCGCCACACCGCACGCTCGATGACCAGCCACGGTGGTGCGGCTCGGCGGGAGACGGCATGTACGGGACGATCCGGCGGTACAAGGTTTCGAATTCGAGGGCGTTCAGCGAGCGGGTGAACGCCCAGTTCATCAACATCGTGCGGAAGGTGCCAGGGTTCGTCTCCTACGTCGCCATCGACGAGGGGAACGGGAACTGGGCATCGGTGGGCCTGTTCATCACGGCGGAAGGCATCAAGCGGTCCAACCAGCTCGCCGCGGAGTGGGTCGCGAAGGCCTGCCCTGACCTCGTCGTGGCCCCGCCGGACATCACCGAAGGGCCCGTCACCGTGAAGTGACGCGCGGCGGCCGCGCGCTCGCGTGCGCGGGCTGCTCGCTGGTCGTCACGGGCCCCCTCAACCATCGCTCGGAGCCCCCGGGAGGCTCCCGAGCGCCAAGGAGCGCACCATGTACGGCACCATCCGGCGATACAAGATCAGGAAGCCGCAGGAGTTCACCGAGAAGGTGAACGAGTCGTTCATCAACCTGGTCCGGACCGTCCCCGGCTTCATCTCGTACATGGCGATCGACGAGGGCGACGGCTGGTGGGCGTCCGTCAGCGTCTTCGCCACGAGAGACGCGATGGCCCAGTCCGACGCGCTGGCCGCACAGTGGGTGAAGGAGCACGCCGCCAAGCTCGTGTGGGGCCCGCCCGAGATCACGGCAGGCCCCGTCGTCGTGAAGTGAGCGCGCGCCGGCGCGGCGGGGCCGCCCCCAGCGCGGTCCCCTGCGGGTCGGCGCTGCCGGAGTAGACTCCTGCGGAATGGCCCCGGCTCCGGACATCGTGGTGGTGGGCGCTGGCGTGTGCGGCCTCGCCTGTGCGCAGGCCCTCTCCGCCGCCGGGCTCGAGCCGCTCGTGCTCGAGCGCGGACGGGGCGTCGGGGGGCGCTGCGCCACCCGCCGCGTCGCCGGCCAGCCCCTCGACTTCGGCGTCGCGTTCCTGCACGGCCGGGACCCCGCCTTCCTCGCGGCGCTCCGCGCGGTGCCGGCCACGGTGCTCGAAGGGTGGCCGTCCGAGATCCACGGCACGGGCCGGCCCTGTCAGCCCTCGGCGTTCGAGCCCGGTGAGCGCCGGCTGGCCTACGCGGAGGGCGTGAGCGCCTTCCCGAAGCACCTGGCCCGAAGCCTCGACGTCCGCCTCGCGACCCGGGTCGTCCGCCTGGAAGCCACCGACGGCGCCCTCGCGCTCCAGCTCGAGGACGACGGGAGGATCGAGGCGCAGAAGGTCGTGCTCGCGCTCGCGCCGGAGCAGGCGCTCGAGCTGCTCGGGACGCTCCCGGAGCCTCCGCCGGAGGTCAGGAGCGCGGCCGCGGTGCTGGAGATGGTGCAGAGCCACGCCTGCCTGGCGGTGCTGGCGACCTACCCCGAGGGCACCCCGCGGCCCACGTGGCAGGTGAGCTACCCGGAGACGTCGGCGGTGGTCCAGCTCGTCTCGCACGAGTCCAGCAAGCGCCCCGCCGCGAGCCCGCTGGCGCTGGTCGTCCAGGCCCACGCGGCCTGGTCGCGCCAGCACCTCGACGACCCCGCCTGGCCCGAGGCCCTGCTCGGCGAGGTCGCCTCGCTCCACGGCGCCTGGGCGGCCCGCCCCGCGGCGATGGAGAGCCACCGCTGGCTGTTCGCGCGCGGCGACCTCGACGCCGAGCTGGCGGCACCCCTCTGGCTCCGGCTGCCCTGGCGGGCGCACCTCGGCATCGCCGGTGACCGGTTCGCGCCGGGCGGCGGCGTGGAGGCGGCCTGGCTCGCCGGCCGCCGCCTCGCCGAGCGCATCCTCCGGGAGCATGGAGCATGAGCGACGATCCCCTGCGACAGCTCGTCGCCCGTGACCGTGACCACGAGTGCGACGGCTTCGGCACCGGCCGCGTCTGCGTGAAGGTGGTGGCGGTGGCCGACCTGCCCACGCGCGTCGGGCGCTTCCGCATCGTCGCGTTCTGGAACAACCGCGACGCGAAGGAGCACGTGGCCATGGTCCACGGCGACGTGGTCGGCGCCTCGTCCGTGCCGGTCCGCCTCCACTCCGAGTGCCTGACGGGCGACGTGATGGGGTCCCTGCGCTGCGACTGCCGCGACCAGCTCGTCGAGGGCCTCGCGGCCATCCAGCGCCACGAGCGCGGAGTGCTCCTCTACCTGCGCCAGGAGGGGCGCGGCATCGGGCTCGTGAACAAGATCCGCGCCTACGCGCTCCAGGAGCAGGGTCTCGACACCGTGGAGGCGAACGTGGCGCTCGGCTTCCGCGACGACGAGCGAGACTACGCGGTGGCGGCGCACATGCTCCACAGCCTCGAGGTCCGCTCGGTCCGGCTCATCACCAACAACCCGGACAAGGTGCGCCAGCTCACGCAGCACCGCATCCCGGTGGTGGAGCGGATCCCGCACGTCATCGCGCCGAACGAGTTCAACCGCTTCTACCTCGAGACGAAGGCCCAGCGGTCCGGCCACCACATCGACTTCGAGGGGCACCCGCACCTCGCCGAGCAGAGCGATCCGCCGGTGGTGGAGGGGATGCCGGACGAGCCCGAGGGGACCCCGCACTGAGCCGCCCCCACATCCTCCCTCTCCCCGACATACAAGGGTCGGGTAGAGGGGGAACTCGGGCGCCGGTCGCCGGTGCCCGGCCGAGCGACCGATCGCTCCCTTCCTGGACGACGATCATCTCCCCGCGACTGGAGCCGCGAAGCCTCTTCGTCGCGGCCGCGCCCCATCGGGCGGTGCATTGACGTTGCGTTCTAGCGGGCTGACACCATTCTGCATGTAGGAACGCACTTTCCGGGGGGAAGCCATGCGACGACGGTGGATGCAGCTCGCGCTGTGGGTCGTGGTCTGCGCTCGCTCCCGTCGCCGCCCACGGGCAGAGCCGCGGCAGCGGCGCCGCTCGCGGAGAGCTCCCGGAGGCCCTGGTGGACCGTCCGCTCACGCTTCCGGTCGGCGTCCTGGAGCTCTCGGCGCCGCTCGGCATCAACCTCTCGTCCGGCTCCGGCGGGAAGCCGACGTTCCTGAACCCGAGCATCTCCTACGGCCTCTCGGACGACTTCACGATCGGGATCCGCCACTACCTCGGGCTCTGCTTCAGCGGCTCGGACGGGAAGTGCCCGGAGTTCTACAACGACCTGAGCCTGAACGCGCTCTACTCCCTGGTCCGCGCGGGACGGCTCGAGATCGCGGCTGGCGCCGCCCTCGACTTCGCGCCGATCGTGCACCCGTCCTCCGCGAGCGGCGAGCTCCGGCTGCCGATCAAGTTCGGCGGCGGCCTCATCGCCCTCGTCCTGAGCCCCACCCTGAACTTCGGGTTGACCGAGCGCGACAGCGGTCCGAAGCGCTACGGCGTGGCGTTCAACGCCGGGACCTACGACGTCATCATCCCGGCGGAGACGGCGCCGAACCGGGAGGTCCTGCGCGTCCCCCTGACGTTCCAGCTGCAGCTGGCGAGCGGCCCGGCCTTGATCGTGGGCGCGTCGGTGGACGGCCCGCTGAATCCGCGGGTGGGCACGTTCAGCGACTTCTACCGGATCCCGGTGATGTTCGGCGTCCTGTTCGCGCCGCTGCGGTACCTCGACCTCGGCGTGGCGCTGACGTTCCCCGATCTGCTCGGACAGAGCGGGACGGCCGACGACCGCGCTCCTCTCCGCGTTCGTGACGCTGCGGATCTAGGGCGGACTCGCGTATCCTGGGCGCTTGAAGATCTTCGTCGACGCCGACGCCTGCCCTGCGGCGGTGAAGGAGATCGTGATCCGGGCGGCGGAGCGCCTGGGCGTGAGCGCGATCTTCGTCGCCAACAAGAACATCCGCCTGCCACCCTCACGGCACGTCTCGACCGTCCGGGTGGGAATGGGCCTCGACGTCGCGGACGGCTACATCGCGAAGTCGGCGATGGCCGGCGACCTCGCCATCACGGCGGACATCCCGCTCGCGGCCGCGCTCGTCGCGCGCGGTGCCGTGGTGCTCGACCTGCGCGGCACCGTGCTACACCGAGGAGAACGTCGGCGAGGCGCTCGCGCTGCGCAACTTCCACCACGAGCTGCGCGAGAGCGGCGTCGCGACCGGCGGGCCGAGCGGCTTCGGCCCCAAGGAGGCCCGGGAGTTCGCCGGCGCGTTCGATCGCGAGCTCTCGAAGGCGATGCGGCCCTCCTCCTCGACCTGAAGGGAAGTGGGAGGATGCGCCGTGAGAAGATTCCTCATCCGAAGGCCAGGGAAGGTGGTCGCCCGATGGCGTCGTCGCTGCCGCTCGTCGTCCTCGCCGCGCTCGCGCTCGGTGCGGACGGCTACCCCCGCTTCCGCTCGGACCTGATCGGCGTCTGGCGCGAGCCGTCGTTCCGGGTCGTGAGCAAGGGAGACCTCCGCCCCGCGGACGTCCAGGCGCTGCGGAGTCAGCTCGACCGGATCAGCGAGGTCATCGGCCGGGCGCCGGCGCTGGAGCACCTGGGCGCCTACGACGCCAAGCGCTACCAGGGCGTGAGCGGGCGCCCGCTCGAGAAGGGGAAGCCGACCGGCGCTCCCGACCGCGCGAGCGTCGAGTTCCTCACGTTCAGGTTCAGCCAGCAGTGCGCGACCTGCAAGCCCAAGCCGGCGGCCGAGTCGAGCAGCTCGCTCGCCGTCTCCTTCAACGCGCCGAACGTGCTGTTCCCGCGGAGCCTGCTCGAGGACGCACAAGGGAAGTTCTTCCCCCAGCCGCGGGTGCTGCGGCAGGTGGGCGGCTTCCCGATGTACGACCGGTTCCTCACCGTCATCCAGCGGGATCCCTCCCGGCCGCTCTACCTGCCGGTGAGCCAGGAGCGCTTCCTCCGCGCCCGGATCGCCCAGGAGGAGCGCAACCGCGCCAACCACGCGCGGCGCGGCAAGGTGGATCCCGTGACCGAGCGGCGAGTGGCGGCCCTCCAGGCCGAGCTGCACGGACTCTCGCCGGCACAGCGGGCCGCGCAGGCTCACTATGTCGGGGACACCCGGCAGCGCGCGTCGGGGCTCGGCGAGCCGGGCGGGCGCAACAGCTACCCGCTCGTCACCGCGAACCCGAACCTGCTCGACCCGGCGCTCCCGCGCACCGCGTTCCAGCTCGCGATCGTCACCACGAGCCCCATGGACCCGAAGGCCACCCCGATCGCCACCGCGCTGCTCGAGGGCGTGCACTGGCGGGCGGTGCTCTCGATCATGCAGGCAGACCAGTGAGGTCGCGGCGGCGCGGACGCGCGCAGCACGTGGTCCTGCGCTGGCTTCTCTCGTTCGCCGTCCTCTTCGGCGCGGCCCCTCCCGCCGAGGCGCAGCCGCGGCCCCCCGCGTTCCAGTTCCCCGCTCCTGCTGGCTGGGTTCGCTCCGACGAGGGCCAGATCGTCGCCTTCAGGCCGCCGGCGGAGCCGCAGAACGTCGTCCTGTTCGTCATGCCACCGCTGGCGCGGCAGCCGGACTTCGCCGCGCAGTTCGCGGCGCTTCGGGCCGGTGTCGGAGCCGCCTCCGGACTGACGGCGATGCGGAACGTCGAGGAGCAGCACACCGGAGGAGGCGGAAAGGAGCAGCGGTCGCACTTCGCGACCTACTCGACCCGCGACGGCGACCTCCACGTCTCCGTCCGCGCGCGGGCCGAAGGAAGCTCGGTCGGCGCGGTGGTGTTCCTGGCCGCCAGCGCCGAGGCCTACCGCCGGCTTCAACACGAGGCAGCGAAGGTCCTGGACGGCATGCGTCTACCCGGTGCCGCCGCTGCCGCCCCCGCCGCCACCGCGCCGGCGCCCGCGCCGGCCACACGCGCCGCCGGCTTTCGCGGGCCGGGCATCAGCGGCGTGTGGATGGCCTCCGTCATCCAGTGGGGCCTGGCGGGCGGGATGAACACGATCCAGCTGCGCTGGAAGACCTTCTTCGACGACGGGTCGATGTTCGCGGATCTGCCGAACGCGGGCCTGCTGGGCTTCGATCGGGCTGCGTCCCAGGCCGATCCGGACCGTCGCGCTCTCCTGGCACACCTACTCGTTCTCGGGATCGAGCGGCGAGTCACGCCGCGCGGGCTCGTCGGCGCGGTGGGTCCTCCGGCTCGAGAAGCCCAACCAGCTGAAGATCGACAGCGACACGTTCTATCGCTGCGTCAGCGTCGACGGCCTGCGCCTCGAGGGTGCCTGGACCTCGTACAGCAGCCCCGACGACCCGGGGCTGGACCGGCTTCCCGCCGGGCAGCGACCGATCATCCGCTTCGGCAAGGATGGCCGCTTCGTGGACGAGGGGTTGTTCGCCGTGTTCCTGACTTCCGGTGGCGACGATCGCCCCGGTTCCGGACGCTACGAGCTGCGCGACTTCACCGTGATCCTCCGGTACGACGATGGCCGCGTGCGGCACGAGGGGTTCACCGGGTTCATGGGGGCGGATCCCGCCCGGATGGACGACCGGATCTTCATCCGCCGCGCGCCCTTGCAGAAGCGCCCCCGCCCCTAGCGAGGCAGCTGCCGGCCTCGTTCCGGGACGGCCGCCGCGCGCGTGCCACGCTAGATCGAGGAGCCATGACCACCTCGATCGGCTGGGTGCTGCGGTGACGTCCGGGGCGAGCGAGCTGAGGCGCATCGCGCGGCGGGCGATGCTCGAGCGCGGGCTCCTGCCCGACTTCTCCGCGGCCGTGCTCGCCGAGACGAGCGCCATCGGTGAGGCGGCCGCCGCGGCGGGGCCGTCCGTCCGCGATCTGCGCGCCCTGCCGTGGGCCTCGATCGACAACGACGACTCCCGGGATCTCGATCAGCTCTCGGTGTCGGAGCCGCTGACCGGCGGCGCGGCGAGGATCCTCGTCGCCGTCGCGGACGTGGACGCCTCGGTCGCGGCCGGCTCGGCGATCGACGGCCACGCGCGGACCAACACGACCTCCGTCTACACCGCCGCCCAGACGTTCCCGATGCTCCCCGAGCGGCTCTCGACCGACCTCACCTCGCTCGGCGAGGACCGGGACCGCCTCGCGATCGTCGCCGACCTGGTGGTCGCCGCCGACGGGGAGGTGACGAGCTCCGCCGTGTACCGCGCGGCCGTCGTGAACCGCGCGAAGCTGACCTACGACGGGGTCGCCGCGTGGCTCACGGGTGCGGCGCCGGCCCCGCCGCGCGTCGCCTCGGTGCCCGGGCTCGCCGAGCAGCTCCGGACCCAGGATCGGGTCGCGCAGGCGATGAGGAGCCTGCGCCACCGGCAGGGCGCGCTCTCGCTCGAGACCGTCGAGCCCCGCGCGGTCTTCGAGGGGGAGGCGCTGCGCGAGCTCCGGCCGGCGGAGAAGAACCGGGCGAAGGAGCTCATCGAGGACTTCATGATCGCCGCGAACGGCGCGACCGCGGCGTTCCTCGAGCGGAGCGGCTTCCCTTCGCTGCGCCGGGTCCTGCGCTCGCCCGAGCGCTGGGAGCGGATCGTCGCCCTGGCCGCGGCGGTGGGCGAGCACCTCCCGGAGCAGGCGAGCTCCGCGGCGCTCGGCGAGTTCCTCGCGAGGCGCCGGCAGGCGGACCCCGAGCGCTTCCCCGACCTCTCGCTCTCCGTCGTGAAGCTCCTCGGGTCCGGGGAGTACGCGCTCGAGCTCCCCGGCCAGCGCAGCGAGGGGCACTTCGGCCTCGCCGTGAAGGACTACACCCACTCCACCGCGCCGAACCGGCGCTACCCGGACCTCCTCACCCAGCGCCTCCTCAAGGCCGCGCTGCGCGGCGACGCCGTGCCGTACCCGGAGGAGGAGCTCGCCGCGCTCGCCCGTCACTGCACGGTGCAGGAGGACGGCGCCGCCAAGGTGGAGCGGCAGGTGCGGAAGTCCGCGGCGGCGCTGCTGCTCGCGCCGCGGATCGGGGCGCGGTTCGACGGCATCGTGACCGGCGCGTCGCAGAAGGGGACGTGGGTCCGCGTCGCCCGGCCGCCGGTGGAGGGGAAGGTCGTGCGCGGGTTCGAGGGGCTCGACGTCGGCGACCGCGTCCGCGTCGAGCTCGTCCACACCGACGTGGAGCGCGGGTTCATCGACTTCGTCCGCGCCCGGGAGGCGCCATGAAGCCCGACCGCCCGAGCGATCCGCTGCTCGCGTACCGGAACGAGGAGTTCCTCGACAGCGACGAGGGGCGCCCGCTGCGCATCCTCGCGGAGTACCTCGAGCCGCTGAGGAGGTTCCGCCTCGATCACGTCCGCGACACCGTCGTCTTCTTCGGGTCGGCGAGGCTCTCGCCGGAGGGGCCCCTCGGCCGCTACTACGAGGACGCGCGGGAGCTCGCGCGGCTCGTGACGGCGTGGTCGAAGAGCCTCCCGCAGCCCGGGCGCCGCTACATCGTCTGCACCGGCGGAGGAGGCGGCATCATGGAGGCCGCCAACCGCGGCGCCTCCGAGGCGGGCGGCAAGACCATCGGCCTCAACATCGGCCTGCCCCACGAGCAGCGCCCGAACCGCTACATCACCCGCGAGCTGTCGTTCGAGTTCCACTACTTCTTCATGCGGAAGCTCTGGTTCGCGTACCTCGCGCGGGCGCTCGTCGTCTTCCCGGGAGGCTTCGGGACCCTGGACGAGATGACCGAGCTGCTCACGCTCACGCAGACCGGCAAGCTCGAGCGCAAGATCCCGGTCCTCCTCTACGGCCCGAGCTACTGGCGGGAGATCATCGACTTCGACGCCCTCGTCCGGCACGGCATGATCAGCCCCGAGGATCTCGGGCTGTTCCAGTACGCCGACGATCCGGCCACGGCGCTGGGGTTGCTGCAGGCTTCGCTCGCCGACGAGCGGCAGGAGGCGACTCCCGCCATCGCGCGCTCGCGGACGCCGTGAGGCCCGGCCCCGACCACCTCTTCGGGCTAACGCGTCGGCGGGCCGGGTCGGCCTCCCGAGATCGCCGCCGTACACGCACTTTCCGTGTGCTAGTACTTCGAGTCGCGGAGGCCGCCATGGGACAGATCACGACCGCGAAGGCGTGGGCCAACAACGAGGTCGCCTACGTCGCGTGGGACACGGACGGCAAGATCGACGACTGCCTGGGCTTCGAGGTGACGCGCGTCTACGTGGACGTCGACGCCGCGGGGAACGTCGTCCCCAGCCCCGCCGGGGAGCGCGTGAAGTGCGCGTCCTGGGTCGCCTTCAAGGGCCAGCGAAACCCCAACTGGCTCGCGCAGGACACCGGCGTGTGGCCCGTGCAGAAGTTCAGCTGGCGGGATCTCACGCTCCGGAAGAGGCGCGACGGCGCGAGCCGCCGGCCGGACGAGGTGCGGGTCCGGTACGAGATCCGTCCGGTGGGCGACCTGAAGCCCGGGCGGCCACCGGTCGCGTCGAACCGGCGCGAGGTCCTCACGTTCGCCAAGAAGGACCCCTCCGGCGCGCCGATCAAGGGGCCCGACGGGAAGACGGTCCGGGTGACCGGCCCCGCCTACCAGGGCGAGCCCCGCCCGCTCGGCTACCTCGGCCCCGCCTTCGTCACGAACCACGTCCTCGTGACCTCGAGGCGTCCCCCGTTCCGCACCGCGTTCACGAACGGCGTCCTGGCCGCGCAGTGGCTCCGGAACGTCCTCGCCGAGGACGGCGTCCTCGAGAAGAACGAGCTCATCGACAAGATCTCGGACCCCGACGATCCGCACCGGAAGTACCTCGCCGGCGACGTGCTCCCGCTCATGCACGAGCTCTTCACCAGGCCCGGCACCTTCAACCTCGCCCTCTACGAGCTCGAGGACCGCGAGCTCGAGGCGCTCCTGCTCGCGAACGTGGGCCGCATCCACGTGATCCTCTCGAACACGAGCGCGAGCAAGGGCGCGTGGGACGACCGCAACGCCGACGCCAGGAAGGCGCTGCGCGCGGCCGGCGTCGACCTGCAGGACCGCATGTTCAACAACAGCAAGCACATCGGTCACAACAAGTTCGTCGTCCACGTCGATCCGGGCGGAGTCCCGCGGGCGGTCCTCACCGGCAGCACCAACTGGACGGCGACGGGCGTCGCCGGGCAGACCAACAACGCGATCCTGATCGAGGACGGCGCCGTCGCGGAGGCGTTCCTGGACTACTGGAACCGGCTCCACGCCGACGTGCAGAAGACCCCCCGTCCCCTGTCGAAGGGGATGCCCGACAACCAGCCGGGCGCGCTGCTCCGCGAGCTGAACGAGACCCCTGCGCGCGCGTCGGTCCACGGCGCCACCATCGACGCCTGGTTCTCGCCGAACCGCCCCGAGCGCTCGAAGCCCACCTCCAAGAAGCACCCCGCCCCCACTCCCCCGGATCTCGCGGAGGTGTACCAGCGCATCCGGATGGCGAAGGAGGCGATCCTGTTCCTCGCCTTCTACCCGGCCCAGCGGGGCGTCGACTGCATCATCGGAGAGGCCATCGACATCGGGAGGATGGACCGGTCGCTCATCGTGATGGGCGCCGTCTCCAGCGCGCAGGCGATGCCGAACTACGTCCCGAAGGAGAAGGACGAGGACGGCGAGGTCGTCGACGAGGGGGCCTCGCCCGCCACGTTCGACGAGGAGAACATCTCGCTCGTCCGCGCCTCGCACATCGACGACGCCACGCTCCTCGGCGACTTCGGGGTGGAGCCGCTCGCGGCGAAGGGAGTCGGAGCGATCATCCACGACAAGATCCTGGTCATCGACCCCCGCTCGCCGGACTGCACGGTCGTCTTCGGCAGCCACAACCTCGGCTTCAAGGCGTCCTACTCGAACGACGAGAACCTCCTCATCGTCACCGGTCACCAGGAGCTCGCGGCCGCGTACGCGGTGCACGTCCTCGACGTCTACGATCACTATCGGTTCCGAGCCGCCGAGGCCGACCTGAAGCGCCAGGGCAAGAAGGGGTGGAGCGGGTTCCTGGAGACGGACGACCGCTGGCAGGACGACTACGTCATCCGGAAGAAGGGCGCGGTCTCTCGCTACTTCGCGACGCGGTAGCCGTCGCGCTCCCGCCCGGAACGCTAGAACGCCTCCAGGAGGAGCACGTACACCTCCGGGCCGGCCGCGCTCTGCGCGAGGTCGAGCCGGATGTTCGTGCCCTCCGGCGTGAGCCGGTACCGAACCCCACGCCGCCCGCGAACCGCGGCCAGGTCTCGCCGACGTCCGTGAGCGTCGGCGCGACGTCGCCCACCGCGGCGAACATCGCGCCGGACAGGCGCTTCCACAGCGGCGCGCGCAGCTCGCCCTGGGCGGCCCACGCCACGTGGTCGCGGAAGCGGCCGTCGCGCCAGCCGCGGAGGTAGCTCGGCGAGCCGAGCTTCGGGAGCAGCGTGAAGGGCACGTCCCCGACCGCCTGCTCGACGAACCCGCGAAGGCGAGGACCCGCTCCGCGCCGAGGGGGAGGAAGGTCCGCCCCTCGACGATCAGCCGCGAGAAGTCGCACCTCCCCCGCGCGTCTCGAAGTAGTGGAGATACTCCGCCTGCGCGAACGTGCCCCGGCCCGGGTAGATCGGCCGATCACGGGTGTCCCAGGTGACGCTGCCGCCGAGGCCGACCGCGAGGAACCCGTCGACGCCCGGCACGGTGCCCGACGGCGAGGAGCCCGCCGGGGGTGAGATCGCGCATCTCCTCCGCGCGCACGTCGGAGCGGACGCCGACGCGGAGCTTCTGCTGGAAGACCGGCGCCTCGGCGGACAGCGTCGCCTCCGACCACCTGCGCGTGTACGTCTCTCGCGCGCTCGTGGGCGTCCTCGGCCCGATGCCGTAGAACGCGTCGGGGAAGTACGTCGCCCGGACAGCGGCCGGAGAGCAGGTAGCCGCCGCGCAGGTTCACGTCCGCCGCCAGGTCGGCGGAGCCCTGGTGGTTCAAGCGTGTACGCGCCGACGAGGAAGATGCTCGACGCGCGCTCCGCGCCGCGCAGGTGGAAGTGCAGCCCGCTCGCCGCGCCGAAGCCGAGCCTCGTCTCCGGCATCCAGAACAGCACCGGCAGCGCGAACCAGGAGGTGCCGGGCGGCCTCGGTGGCGGGACCGTCGCGACCGCCGCGGCGCCCGGCTCCGCGGGCGCGCTCGTCTCCGCGCCGGCGCGCGGCGCGATCCCGATCCTTCGGGGCGGCGCCGGCGAGGAGGAGCGCGGCGAGGACCGAGGCGCTGCGGCGGAGCATGGGCGGCGCGGAGGGTAGCACCGCGCGGGGAGCCGCTGCTCGTCCGCCAGCCTCGTCCGCGCGACAAATGGCCCTCCCCTCTTCGCGGGACGTCCGTCGCGGTCGCACCCCAGCCACGCCGCTTGCCAACCCGGCGATGAAGGTCGACGCTGGTGAGCCGCGCCCGGCGAGGGCCGCGCGCGGGCGGGAGGAGCGGAGATGGCAGCGTCGGAGCAGCTCGTCGAAGACCTCCGGACGATCCTCGGCACCGAGAACGTGCTCGACGGCGGCGTGAACCTCCAGCTCTACGGGTACGACGCCTTCCTCGAGCAGCGCCGACCCGACGCGGTCGCGTTCGTCCACTCGACGGAGCAGGTGTCCGAGGTGGTGCGGACCTGCAACCGGTTCGGGGTTCCCTTCGTCGCGCGCGGCGGCGGCACCAACCTCAGCGGCGGGACGGTCCCGGTGAAGGGCGGCGTCGTCATCGAGATGATCCGGATGAACAGGATCCTCGAGGTCGACCGGGCGAGCCTGCGAGCCAGGGTCCAGCCGGGGATGTTCAACCTCGAGTTCGGCAACGCGCTCGCCCCGCTCGGCTACCAGTACCTGCCCGACCCCGCGAGCCAGAAGGCCGCGACGCTGGGCGGCAACGTGGGAGAGAACTCGGGCGGGCCGCACTGCTTCAAGTACGGCGTCACGACCAACCACGTCCTCGGGCTGACCGTGGTCCTGCCGGACGGCGAGATCGCGCACCTGGGCGGCAAGGCGCCGGACGCGCCGGGGTACGATCTCACCGGCGCGTTCGTCGGGAGCGAGGGGACGCTCGGGATCTGCACCGAGCTCGTGGTGCGCATCGTCCGGCTGCCGGAGGGCGTGAAGACCCTCCTCGCCATCTACGACAGCATCGAGGAAGGGAGCGAGACGGTGTCCGCCATCGTCTCGGCCGGCATGGTCCCCGCCACGCTCGAGATGATGGATCAGCTCGTCATCCGCGCGGTGGAGGAGTCGATGAAGTGCGGCTTCCCGCTCGACTGCGCGACCGTCCTCATCATCGAGGTGGACGGGCTCGTGGACGACCTGGAGCAGCAGGCGCAGGCCATCTCCGAGCTCTGCAGGAAGCACGGGGCGCGCGAGGTCCGGGTCGCGAAGAACGACGCGGAGCGGGCGGCGCTCTGGGCCGGGCGGCGGGGCGCGTTCGGAGCCGTCGCGCGCATCACCCCGAGCTACCTCGTCTGCGACGGCAGCGTCCCCCGCACGGCGCTGCCGGCGATGCTCCGCAAGGTGGCGGAGGTCGGGCGGAAGTACGACCTCAGGATCCCGAACGTCTTCCACGCCGGCGACGGCAACCTGCACCCGCTCATCCTCTTCGACTGGCGCGACGCGGGGCAGAAGGAGCGCGTGATGAAGGCGGGGATGGAGATCCTCGCGCTCTGCGTCGAGATGGGCGGGACCATCAGCGGCGAGCACGGCGTCGGGATCGAGAAGCTGGACGCCATGCGCCTGGTCTTCTCCGAGGAGGAGCTGCGCGCCCAGCTGAAGCTCAAGCACGCCTTCGACCCCGGCGACCTCGCCAACCCTGGAAAGATGTTCCCGCCCGAGCGCGAGGTGGCCCATGCGGTCGCCTGAGCTGGAGTGGCTGCAGCGGCAGCTCTCCGCGGCGCTGGGCGCCGAGCAGGTGCAGTCGGGGCCGCCTGCGGCCGCCTTCGCGATCGACGGGGTGGTGCCTCGGCTCGTCGTGCGTCCCGGGTCGCAGGGGGAGGTCCAGGAGGTGGTGCTGGCCTGCAGCGCGGCCGGGGCGACGGTGGCGTGCTGGGGCGGCGGGGCGGCGATGGGGCTCGGGAATCCTCCGAGCCGGCTCGACGTCGTGCTGCGCCTCGACGGGCTCACGCGCGTCGTCGAGCTCGACGAGGCGAACCTGAACGTCACGGTCGAGGCGGGGGTCCGGCTCGGCGACCTGCAGCCGTCTGCTCATGGCGCGACGCGAGTTCCTCCCCCTCGACCCGCCGCAGGCCGAGCGCATGACGATCGGCGGCCTCGTCGCGGCGAACGCCAGCGGCCCGGGCCGGCTCCTCTACGGGCCGGCGCGCGACTGGGTGCTGGGGCTCCGGGTGGTGCTGCCGAGCGGAGAGCGCATCCGCTGCGGCGGGAAGGTCATCAAGAACGTCTCCGGCTACGACATGAACAAGCTGTTCATCGGCAGCATGGGCACGCTCGGCGTCGTGACCGAGGCGACGTTCAAGCTCCTGCCGGTGCCGGCGGTGCGGGCCACCGTCGCGGGAGCGTTCACCGAGGTGGCCCAGGTCGCGGAGGTCGTCTCGCGCACGCTCGAGTCACACCTCCTGCCGGAGGCGCTCGAGGCCCTCGACGCCCAGGCGCTGCGCGCCCTCGGGTCCCAGCTCGGCCTGTCCGCGCGGTCGGGGTTCGGCCTCGCGGCGTCCGTCGCAGGGAGCCGCGAGACCGTCGAGCGGCAGGTCCGTGACCTGACCGCCTACTTCGCGGAGGCGGGGGCGCTCGCGACGGCGACCCTGGACGAGCCGCGAGGGCGCGCTCGCGTGGCGTGCCATCCGCGACGTCCAGGCCGACCTCGACGGAACGGCGGAGGCGCACGTGATCGCGAAGATCTCGGTTCCGATCGCGCACACGCTGGACCTCTTCTCGGCCGCCCAGGGAATGGCCGTGAAGAAGGGCTGCCGCGGCGCGGTGACTGCCCACGCGGGCAGCGGGATCGTCCGGGTGGGTTGCGCGATCGAGGAGGGCGCGCTGGCGACCATCCGCGACGGCCTCGAGACCCTTCGAAAGCAGGCGGAGGGCGTGGAGGGCAGCCTCGTCGTCGAGTCCGGTCCCACCGCGCTGAAGCGATCGCTCGGGGCGTGGGGGACCCCGGGTGACGCGCTGGAGGTGATGCGGCGCGTGAAGGCCGAGTTCGATCCCCGCGGACTCATGACCCCCGGTCGATTCGTCGGCGGCATCTGAGGGAGCCCGACATGGCGATCACCGAGCTGACTCCCCTGAACGACGAGATCGCGAAGTGCAACCGCTGCGGCTTCTGCCAGGCCGGGTGTCCGGTGTTCCGGGTGACCGGGCAGGAGCACTCGCTGTCGCGCGGACGCCTCGCGATCGCCCGAGGCCTGATGCTCGGCGAGCTGGAGCTGACGGCGGAGGTGGTCCAGGCGCTGGAGGATTGCCTGCTGTGCCGCGGCTGCACGGCCCACTGCTTCCCGGGGCTGAAGACGGACGAGGTGGTGACCGCCGTGCGCCACGCCTACGTCACGCGTCACGGGCAGCCGCGCTGGCAGCGGGTGCTCTTCCGCAGCGTGCTGGCGAGGAGCAAGCGGCTCGAGTGGGCGGGGAGGATGGCGGTCTGGGCCAAGCGCACCGGGCTCGCGGCCGCCGCGGAGTGGACGGGCCTCATGAAGATGGCGGCCCCGCGCCTCGAGGGCGTGAACGAGGTCGTGACCGACGTCCCGGAGCGGATCTTCCTCCGGGGAGAGCGTTCGGCGGGGGCCGATCCGGCGAAGGCGCGACTGCGGGTCGGGTACTTCGTCTCGTGCGGGCTGAGCTTCCAGTTCCCGGAGGTGGTGGAGGCGACGCTGCGCGTCCTCGGGCGGGCGGGGTGCGCGGTGACGATCCTCGACAACACCTGCTGCGGCCGCCCCGCCGCCTCGTACGGCGACCTGGACGCCGCGCGCGACATCGCGCGGCGCAACGTGGACCGGCTCGCCTCGGCGATGGCGCTGGACGCCATCGTCTCCGACTGCGGGAGCTGCAGCGCGCACCTCAAGGACTACGGTCGGCTCCTGGCGGGCGACGCGACCCACGCCGGGCGAGCCGCGGCCCTGAGCGCGAAGGTGCGCAGCTTCAGCGAGTTCCTGGTCGCGGCGGGGCCGCCGGCGAGCGTCACGAAGCTCGAGGCGATCGTCACGTATCACGACCCCTGCCACCTCTCGAACCGCTTCTCGAAGGTCACCGCGCAGCCCCGCGCGCTGCTCAAGGCGATCCCCGGCCTCGTCTACCGGGAGCTGCCGGAGGCGGACTGGTGCTGCGGCGGAGCGGGCAGCTACACGTTCCTGCACCACACGGAGGCGACCGGGGTGCTCGACCGCAAGATGGGCAACGTGCAGAAGACCGGCGCGGCGGTCCTGGCGACCGAGTGCCCGTCCTGCATGCTGCACCTGGCCTACGGCGCGCGGCGCAACGGCGCGCCCGTCGCGGTGCAGCACGTGAGCCAGCTGCTCGACCGCGCCACCGAGGCGCGGGAACGCTAGCTAGACGGTCTCGAGGTAGCGGTGCACCATTCCGACGCTGCCGGAGCCCTCGCCGACGGCGGCGGCGACGCGCTTGCTGGAGCCGGCACGCACGTCGCCTGCGGCGAAGACCCCCGGGACGCTGGTCTCGTAGAGGAAGGGTGACCGGTCGATGGTCCAGCCGCCCGGCTTGCGATCCGGACGGAGCAGATCGGGGCCGGTCATCACGAAGCCCTGCTGATCGAGCTCGACCCATCCCGAGACCATCTCCGTGCGCGGCCGGGCGCCGATGAAGACGAACATCGCGGCCTCGTCGAGCTCGCGTTCGGTCCCGGTGTCGGCGTCGCGGATCACGACCTGCCCGAGGCGCCCGTCGCCGCGGACCGCCGCGACCTCGACTCGAGTGATGACCTCGATGTTCGGCGTCGCCGTGATCCGGGCGATCAGGTATTGCGACATGGACTTCGCGAGGGTCCCGCCGCGGACGAGCAACCTGACTCGCCGCGCATACCGCGAGAAGAAGAGCGCACCCTGTCCGGCGGAGTTCCCGGCGCCGACGATGCACACCTCCTGGCCGCGGTAGGTCGCGGCCTCCGTCATCGCGGCGCCGTAATACACGCCCATGCCGAGGAGGGGCTCGAGGCCGGGCACCTCGAGCGTTCGCCAGGAGACCCCGGTGGCCAGGATGGCGGTGTAGCAGGAGACCTCCGAGCCGTCGGAGAGCTTCAGGATGCGGTAGGGGTCCTCGCGGCGCAGGCTCACGACCTCCTGGGCGAGCAGCTCGGCGCCGAACCGCCGCGCCTGGGTGCTGGCGCGGCGGGCGAGGTCCGCTCCGGAGATGCCCGACGGGAAGCCGAGGTAGTTCTCGATCAGCGAGCTCGTGCCGGCCTGGCCACCGGGGGCGTTACACTCGACGAGGACGGTGCGCAGGCCCTCCGACGCGCCATAGAGCGCGGCGGCCAATCCCGCGGGGCCCCCGCCGACGACCGCGAGGTCATAGAAGGGCAGCCGCGCCCGCGTCTGCAACCCGATCCGCTCGGCGAGCTCGCGGTTCGTGGGCGCGGCGAGGTGGGTGCCGTCGGGAAAGAGAACGACCGGCAGCCGGTTCGAGTCGCCGAGGGAGCCGATCAGCTCCCGCGTCGACGGATCCCGGTCGATGTCGATCCACTGATAGGGAACCTGGTTGCTCGCGAGGAAGTCCTTCACCAGGTAGCTCCGCGGCGACGATCGGTCCCCCGCGACCCGGATGCCGTCGTAGGGAAGCCGGACGTGCGCCGTCCAGTCCGACAGGAGATCGTCCAGGACGGGGTAGAGCCGCTCCCCGGGAGGAGTCCAGGGCTTCAGCAGGTAGTAGTCCAGGCCCAGGTCGTTGATGCCGGCGATCGCGGCCTGGGTGTCGGAGTACGCCGTGAGGAGGACCCGGCGCGCATCCGGGAACAGCTTGATCACCTCGCGCAGCAGCTCGGTCCCGGACATCTCGGGCATCCGCTCGTCGACGAGGAAGAGGGCGACGGCCATCCCGCGCTGCTTGAGCTGCCGGACGGCCTCGAGCGCCTCCCGGCCGGATCTGGCCTTCACGATGCGGTAGCCGCTCGCGTACCGCTGGCGCAGGTCGCGCTCGATCGCGCCGAGCACCTCGGGGTCGTCGTCGACGCAGACGATCGCTGGCTTCGTCATGATCCGGTGCCTCCGGATTCGCCACCGGTGGCGGGTTGATCGGCAGCTTGACGTGAAGCGGGTGGAGCCCGGCCGCGACTGCACCCGGAGCTCTCCCCGGTGCTTCTTCGTCACGATGGAGAAGCTCGTGGAGAGCCCGAGGCCCGTCCCCTTCCCCGGGGGCTTGGTCGTGAAGAACGGGTCGAAGATCTTGGGCGCGATCTCCTCGGGGATGCCCGGCCCGTTGTCCTCGATCTCGACGACGGCCCAGCCGTCCTCGCGGCGAGTCCGGATGTTGATCTCGCCCTTGCCGTCCATGGCGTCGGCGGCGTTGTCGAGCAGGTTCGTCCAGACCTGGTTCAGCTCGCTGCCGTAGGCGGGGACCTTCGGCACATCCGCGCCGTAGTCGCGGTGAACGCTGATGCCTGCCTTCAGCTTGCTGCGCAACATCACGAGCGTGCTGTCCAGGCCCTCGCGCAGGTCCACCGTCTGCGCCGGCGCCTGCCCGAGATAGGAGTAGCTCTTCAACGCGCCCACGATCTCGGAGATCCGGGCCGAGCCCTGCCCGATCTCGTGGAGCAGGGTGTAAGCGGCGAACAGGCGGGCCGCCCACTCGAGCGCGGGGAGCAGCGCCTCGCCCTGGAGCACGGCGGCGAGGCGGGAGAGCGCGGGCGGATCGAGCCCCTGTCCGGCGAGCGAGGGCGCGAGCACCCACGGCTCGGGGGCGCCGCGCTCCTCGAGCCAGCTCTCCACGGCCGCCTCGCGGTCCGAGCGCCCGAGCGCGTCGAGATCGCTCGGCAACCCGGCCCGCTCACGTGCCTGCTCCTGAAGGGACCGCAGGGCGTCTTGCGCGGCTGGCGTCAGCTGGAGCGTGCGCAGGTACAGGCCAGCCTCCTGCAGGTGGTGCGACACCTCGCGGAGCTGCTCCGCGGCGCGCTGGGTCGCGGCAGCGGGATTGTTGAGCTCGTGGGCAATGCCGGCCGCGAGCGTGCCGAGGGTGGCGAGCTTCTCGGACTGGCGAAGCATCAGCTCCTGGTTGAGGTAGGCCACCTCGAGCTGCCGGAGCTTGCGGCGATCCCTCACGAACGAGTGCAGCACGACGAAGACCGTCGACGAGACGGCGACGACGTTGGCCACGAAGAAGGCGAGCACGAGCCCTGGCGGCAGCGTGTTGCGGATGACCAGCTCGGGCTGGAGCCACGCGGTCGCCGCCACGGCGGACACGAAGGCGGCGAACCACCAGATGGACTCCCGTCGTCCCCCGAACAGGAGCGCGAGCACCAGCGGGAAGAACGCCCAGAGGATCACCAGGCCGGATCCGACGATCCCGCCGAGGGCGAGCTGGAGCGAGACGGGGAGCACGAACATCAGGACCTGCTGGGTCCACCGGAACCGCTCGTAGGATCGCCGCCGGAACAGGACGACGAGATCCAGCAGGGTGACGACCGAGTACGAGACGGGGATCGCGGCGGCGACCCGTTCGCCGTAGGCCCAGTACAGGGCACCCCATACCAACCCCGCCGGGACGACCAGGATGACGGCGACGACGAGCTGGACCTTGCGGTGGCGGGTCTCCTCGTCCTCGCCCGCGACGCCCAGCCGCCGCTCGATCCAACCGAACATGGGTTCGCCTTCTTCGAGGCGGAGAGACGAAGGGCTGCCGATCCGCCAGCCGAGCCTCCCTTCTCGTACGGAGACCGCCGCTCGCGTGCCAGCAATCTCGAGATCCGGCCCCACGGGGCCCAGCACGGCGGCGCGCGGCTCGGCGCGCGGTCACACCGCGAATCTGATGTTCAGGATGTCGCCGTCCTGGACGACGTACTCCTTGCCCTCCAGGCGGAGCTTGCCCTCGTGCCTCGCCTTCGACTCGCTGCCGAGGGCGATGAAGTCGCCGTAGTGCATGACCTCGGCGCGGATGAACCCGCGCTCGAGGTCGGAGTGGATGCGCCCCGCCGCGCGCGGGGCGCGGTCGCCGCGCCGGATCGGCCAGGCCCGCACCTCGTCCTCGCCGACCGTGAAGAAGGAGATGAGGTCGAGCAGGTGGTAGGCGGCGCGGATGAAGCGCGCCTGGGCCGGCTCGGCGAGGCCGAGCGAGGCGAGGAACTCCGGCTGGTCCGCCGGGGCGAGCTGGGCGATCTCCGCCTCGACCGCGGCGCAGAGCGAGATCACCTCGCTGTCCCGCTCCCGCGCCGCCCGCTCGACGGCGGCGGGCGGCAGCGCCGCGGCGGCGTCCTCGGCCGCGTTCACGACGACGAGCAGCGGCCGGCGCGAGAGGAAGGCGAAGTGCACCAGCTCCTTCTCCTCGGCGTCGCTCCAGCGCATGGTGCGGAGCGGCCTCCCGGCGTCGAGCTCCGCGTGGAGCCGCTCCAGCTCGTGGAACTCGCCGGTGCCCTTGTGCTGCTCCTTGCGGAGCCGGTCGAGCCGCTTCTCGACGATCGCGAGGTCGTGCAGCACGAGCTCCGCGTCGAAGTCGCGCAGCTCGCGCTCGGGGTCGGGGGGCGTGCCGTCCGCGGCGGGGAACCCGCGGACGACGAGGCAGAACGAGTCCACGCCGGTGAGGGCCTTGAGCGCCTCGGCGTCGAGGCCCGTCCCCTTCCCCGCCGGTCCGGGGACGTCCACGAACTGCATCTCGGCGTAGGTGGTCAGCTTCGGCTTGAAGATCGCCGAGAGCGCGTCGATGCGCGGGTCCGGCACCTTGATGGCGCCGAGGTTCACCTGCGCGCGCCCCCCGCCGCCGCCCTTGTGCAGGCCGGTGAGCGCGTTGAAGAGCGTCGTCTTGCCCGACTGCGAGTAGCCGACGAGGCCAGCCTTCATGGCGGAGCCCTCCGCGGTCCGGTCGCATCCTGCGTCCGGGGCGGAACCCTAGCACCCTGCCCACGAGGCGAGGCGGCCGGGAACGCCGCGCCCCGATCCGGTGCGTCCGGGTCACGTCCGGCGCGTGGCCCACGCGAGCCGCGGGGATCCCCTGCGGCGTGGGCCACTGCGCCGGCTCACCACCGGCGGCGACTACCGGCGACCGTGACCGCGCTCCCTCTCGCCGTGGTCCCGCCCCTGGTCCTGCCGCTCCGGCTGGGGGCGATGGTCGTCCCTCTGCGGCTGATAGTGCTGCCGGGCTGCGTCGTCACGCGGCTGGTAGCGGTAGTGCTCGGATCGGATCGAGCGCTGCTGCTCCACCACGCGAGGATAGCGGTCCCCCGCATACTGGCGCTGGTACGCCGGCAGCGGCGCGGGGCGAGGGGCGGCGCGGCGGTCCCACCGATCCCAGCCGGCTCGATGCTGTTCCCAGTCGCGGCCCCAGTGCTGACCCCAGCGTGGCGGCGCGTCCGCGCGCCAGCCGCGGAAGTACGGGGGAGGCTGCCGGTAGTAGCGCACCGGGACGCGCAGGACGTAGAGCGGCACGTACCGGGGCTCGACCACCTGCCACGGCCCGTTGTACCAGCTGCTCGCGTACCAGTTGTCGCCTTGGTAGACCCAGTAGACGCCGTCGTAGAAGAAGTAGTTCGAGCTCGCTCGAGGCGCGTAGTAGACGGGATAACCCGGGACGCGGACGAGCTGCGGGTACACGGGCACGTTGATGCCGATGTCGATGTTCACCTGGGCGTGGGCCGAGGTCACCGAGCCAGCCAGCAACGACGCGACGATGAGGTGGCGCAGGTAGCGCATAGCTCCTCCTGGAAGCAGACCTCTCCTTCGACGTGCGAGGATGGCCGATTATTCGGCCCCACTGCAAACGAGGAATCGTGGGCGCCATACCACCCTGACCCCCGGGTCGTGCGGCGGCCGCTCCTCCGCGCCGCTATGGTTACATGGAGGTCGCCCCCTCACCCGCATCCTGCTCGCGCCGTGGCGGCTCCCGGAGCGCCACATGGCCATCCTTCATCTCTCGCGCCTGGACGATCGGGCGGGCTCGGGCGGCGCTCCGGATGGGACGCCGAGAGGCGACCCCGCCGTCCTCACCCGTGACCAGGTCGCACGCCTGCTCGAGCTCGCGCGTGCGCTCGCCGGCGCGTGCACGCACGCCGCCATCGTGACGATCGCGGCGGAGCGGGCCCGCGTCCTGACCGGCGCGTCCGCCGCGCAGCTCGCCGAGCGGCGCGAGGACGGGAGGCTCGCGGTGCTCACGGAGCCCACCGGCGGCGCGCCCGGGCTCCGCGCGGCGTCGCTCCCCTCGATCCGCTCCGGCGCCCCGGAGCACGACGTCGTCCGCAGCGGCCTGCCGGTCTGGGTCGGATCGCGCGCCGAGGCCGGGCGCTGGCCGGATCTCCCGCTCGACGCGCTCCCCGGCGGACCCGACGGCGCCGCCTGGGCGTTCCTGCCCCTCCTGTCGGACGGCGACGTGAGCGGCGTCCTCACCCTGACCTTCGACGCGGCGCAGGCGTTCGATGAGCCCACGCGCGCCTTCCTCGGGGAGTTCGCTGCTGCGTGCGGTCATGCGCTCGCGCGGGGGAGCCTCTTCACGCACGAACGCGCCCGCGCGAACGCGTCCGAGAAGGCGCGCGTCGCGAGCGAGGACCGGGAGCGCCGCAGCGCGCGGGAGATCGAGCGCCGCACTCATCTCTACGAGCGGGAACGCTTCGCGCGCGCCCGCGCCGAGGCGGAGACGGTCGTCGCGGTCCACCTGGCGGACGATCTGGAGCGGGCCCGGCGCCTCACGTCGGCGCTGTACGTCGCCGACACGGCGCGGGACGTCCTCGCCGCGCTCGCGGCGCACGGCGTCGAGGGGTTCGGCGCCCTCGCGCTCGAGCTGACGCGGAGCGCGGCCGGCGGTGCGCTCGAGACCGTCGCGACGGCCGGGCCGCCGCGTCTCGCGGCCGCCTCGGGTGTGCCCGGGGCGACGGCCGAGGCGGAGGTGCTCGGCGCGGGCGTTCCGCTCTGGCTCGACCCGGAGGAGCTGGCCCGGCGCTTCCCGGGATCGTCGCAGGCGCTGCACGCCCGCGGGGCGGGAAGCTGGCTCGGAGTGCCGGTGCGGGGTGAAGGCGGCACCCGCGCGGTGCTCTCGGTGGTCTTCCCGAGGGCCCGCGCGTTCACGCCGGGTGATCGGGAGCGCCTCGCGCTCCTCGCGGGGGAGTGCGCGGTGGCGCTCTCGCGGGTCGAGCCGCCCCGCCCGCGTGAAGCGCGCGCCGCCTCCCCGCTCGGCTACCGACCGCTCCCCGTGCCCGTCTGGACGCCGTCGCCCTGGAGGCGACGATCGGAATCCGCCCACCGCTGCCGCGCCGTGGTCGCCTGGGCCTCGAGCGTCTTCGCGTTCTGCGTCGCCTTGTCGAGCTCCGCCTGCGCGTCGTTCACCGCCGTCTGGAACCGGCCGGGGTCGTACTTCGTCGCAGCCGGGTTCCCGGCCTGCTCGAGCGACTTCAGCTTGGCCCACTCGACCCGGGCCTCGGCGACCTTGACCTGCCGCTCGGCCGCCTGCAGCTCCGCCTTGCGCAGGTCGATGAGCTTGCTCGCGTACTCGGCGTGGGAATCGGCTGCCTGCTTGTGCGCCTTCGCCTGCTCCTGGAGCTGCCGGGCCTTCTCCAGCGCCTCCGGCGCGCGGCTGTCGTTCGCCACCTTCTGCTGGGCATCGGCCACCTTCTGATCGGCCCCGGCCGCCTGCTGATCGGCCTTCGCGATGCCCTGCTCGTTCTGCGCCTGCTGCAGCGCCAGCGTCGCGCGTGAAACGGCGTCGGTGGCCTGGGCCAGCTCCTGCCGTGCCTGCTGTACGAGCGCTCCCTGCTCCGGCCCGATCCTCCCGGCGTCCGCTTCGGCCACCGTGGATGTGCCTCGCTGCGCCCCACCGTGGCTGCAGGCCAGGGCGGCAGCGATCGCGAGGGGGATGATTCCCTTCATCGTCATGGCGGGTCCCTCTACTTCCCGAGAACCTTCTCGACCTCGCCGAGCTTCTTCCGAGCGTTGCCGGCGAGCTTCTGGTCCTTCCCCTCGGCCGCCGTGCGGATCCTCTTGCGCCCAGCGGCCCTCCATGAAGATGCGCCCGATGGATTGAATTGGCTCACACACCCATCGAATCTTCGCTGGATCACCGCCTTCGGGGGCGCAGGCAGGCGCACGTGAGCACCATTGCGGAGGTCCGGCAAGAGCGGACCTGCGGCGTTCGAGCTCAGGGAGTCATGAACCGACGGACGAAGACCGACTCGAGCGCGCTCGATCAGTACCTCGTGGAGATCAACCGCGTCGCGCTCCTCACCGTGGACGAGGAGCAGCGCCTCGCGCACGCGTTCCGCGATCCGGAGACAGGCGGGCAGGCCACCGGCTCGTCGAGGCCAACCTGCGCTTCGTGGTGAAGGTCGCGTTCCAGTACCGCTCCTACCGCCTCCCCATGCCGGACCTGATCCAGGAGGGGAACGTCGGCCTGATGAGGGGCGTCCAGAAGTTCGACCCCGACAGGCAGATCCGGCTCATCTCGTACGCGGTCTGGTGGATCCGGGCGCACATCCAGAACCACGTCCTGAAGTCCTGGTCGCTCGTGAAGATCGGGACGACCCAGGCCCAGCGAAGGCTGTTCTTCTCGCTCGCCCGCACCCGCCGCGAGATCGAGCGGCTCTCTCCCGGCGCGGGGCTCGATCAGCGAGGCCGCGACGTCGAGCTCGTGGCGAAGAAGCTCAGGGTGAGCGTGTCGGACGTGGTCGACATGGAGCAGCGGCTGGAAGGACGCGACTGCTCCCTCGACGCTCCCCTGGGTGACGGGACCTCGACGCACCTCGAGTCATTCCCGTCCGAGAGCGAGCCGCAGGACGACGAGCTCGCCCGCGCCGAGGAGCAGAACCGCCTGGCCCTCGACGTCGCGGACGCCCTGGGACGTCTCGACTCGCGCGAGCGGCACATCGTCGAGGCCCGGTACATGGGCGAGGGTCGGGAGACGCTGCGGGATCTCGGACGCCACTTCGGGTTCTCGCGCGAGCGCGCGCGACAGCTCGAGCACCGCGCCGTCGAGAAGCTGCGCCGCCGCCTGAAGCCGGTCTGATGCCACGAACGCGCGGGCCCCCGGTCTGCGGGGGCCCGTCGCTGCTTCGCTGGTCGGGCGAGGAGCCCCGGTGAGTCAGTTCACCTTCACCTGGATGCTCTTGGGCTTCGCCTCGGCCTTCTTCGGAAGGTGAACCACGAGCACGCCGGTCTTCGACTCGGCCGTGATCTTCTCCGCGTCCACCGTGGGCGGCAGCGAGAAGCTCCGGTTGAAGGCGCCGTAGGAGAGCTCCACGCGGTGGTAGTTCTCCTTCTGGTCGGCCTTCTCGAGATTCCGCTCCCCCTTGATCGTGAGGACCCCGTTCTCGAACCGGATGTCGACGTCCTTCGGCTCGACGCCCGCCAGCTCGAACTTGAGGGTCAGGCCCTCCTCGTCCTCGTAGATGTCGGTCGCCGGCGTCCAGCCGAGCGATTCGCCAGCACGGAAGACGAACCGATCGTCGAGGAGCCTGCTCATCTCCTCCTGCGCGCGGCTCAGCTCGCGCAAGGGATTCCACCTCGTCAGCATCGCCATGATCGTCCTCCGTCTCTTCCCGCCTCGCGGGTAGCTCCAACGTAAGACGGGCTCGCCGACTGTCAAACCGCGGCTCGGCGCGCCGGCGCGGGCGCCCGCCCGTCGATCAGGCGTTGACCGCCGGCCTGATGACCACCGCGAGCGGCGCCAGGGACGGCCTCACGACCCTCCGCAGGATCGCCTCGAGCTCGGCATCGGCGAGCGTCTCCTTCGCGAGGAGCTGGCCGGCGCCCTCCTGCAGCAGCGCCCGGTTCGCCTCGAGGATGCGGCGCGCCCGCCCGTGCGCCGCCTCGACCAGCCCGCGAAGCGCCACGTCGATGTCGTGCGCCGTCTGCTCGCTGTAGAGCCTGCGCTGCGGCTGGGGGATCCCGGAGATAGCCGTTCGGCTCCGTCTCGTAGGCGAGCGGACCGAGCTCCGGCAGCATCCCGTATCGTGTGACCATGCTCCGCGCGATCTCGGTCGCCTTGGAGAGGTCGTCGGAGGCGCCCGTCGAGAGCTGTCCGAAGACGACCTCCTCGGCGCTGCGGCCACCGAGCAGGACCGCCATCTTCGCCTCGAGCTCCTCGCGCGTCATGAGGTAGCGATCCTCGATGGGACGCTGGATCGTGTACCCGAGCGCCCCGATGCCCCGCGGGATGATGGAGATCTTGTGGACCGGGTCGCAGCCGGGCTGCGCCGCGGCCACCAGCGCGTGGCCCATCTCGTGGTGCGCCACCACCTCGCGCTCCCGCGGGTTGAGCAGCCGGTTCTTCCGCTCGAGCCCCGCGACGATCCGCTCGATGGCGGCGGTGAAGTCGCTCGTCACGACCTGGTCGCCGCCGCGGCGCGTCGCGACCAGCGCCGCCTCGTTCACCAGGTTCGCCAGGTCCGCGCCGGTGAAGCCGGGGGTGAGCGCGGCCACCTCCTCGATCTTCACGTCGGGGGCGAGGACGATCTTCCTGGCGTGCACGGTGAGGATCATCGTGCGCCCGCTCCGGTCGGGCCGATCCACCAGCACCTGCCGATCGAAGCGGCCGGCGCGCAGCAGCGCCGGGTCCAGGATCTCCGGACGGTTCGTGGCCGCGAGGAGCACGATCCCGACCGCGGGATCGAAGCCGTCGAGCTCCGCCAGGAGCTGGTTCAGGGTCTGCTCCTTCTCGTCCATCCCTCCCACGCCCGGATAGGCCCCGCGCGCGCGGCCCAGGGCGTCGAGCTCGTCGATGAAGATGACGCAGGGCGCTTTCAGCCGCGCCTGCTGGAACAGATCCCGGACGCGCGCAGCCCCCACCCCGACGAACATCTCCACGAACTCGGAGCCGCTGATCGAGAAGAACGGCACCGCCGCCTCGCCCGCCACGGCCTTCGCGAGGAGCGTCTTGCCCGTGCCGGGTGGACCGACGAGGAGCACGCCCTTCGGCATGCGCGCGCCCAGCCGGCCGTAGGACTTCGGGTCCTTGAGGAAGGACACGACCTCCTCCAGCTCGGCCTTCGCCTCGTCCACGCCGGCGACGTCCCCGAAGCGCACCGGGACGCCGGTCTCGACGTAGACCTTCGCCTTGCTCTTCCCGATCGCCATCAGCCCGGCTCCGGGGCCGCCGCCGCCGAGCGCGCGCCGCCGGGACATCCACGTCCAGAGACCGGCGATGAGCACGAAGGGCGCCAGCCACCAAACCGCGCGGAGCAGCGGGCTCTCGACCCGGGCCGCGAACGTGACGCCGTGCTTCTCGAGCGTCGCGGCGAGCTCGGGGCTGACCTGGTTCGTGAAGAAGCTGACACGTCCCTGGTTCGGCCCCTCCTTCAGCGGCTCCTTGAGCTCGCCCCGGATCGTGTCGCCCTCGATCACGACCTCCTTCACCTTCTGCTGCGCGAGGAGCTGCTGGAACTCGCTGTACGGCAGGAGCGCCACCGTCTCGGACGTGACCCACACCTCGCGGACGAGCAGCCCCGCGACGACGACGATGGGCAGCAGGTACCAAACGTTGAGCCGGGCCTTGTCCATCGCCGCCTCCCCCCCCGTCGAGCGTCGAGCTAGTCCCAGGACACCCTGTAGATAGGCAGGCTCCTGCCGTCGGGCTCGCCGCCGGCGCCGCCGCCGACCTCGGTCGGGCAGGGTCCCTCGCTCGCGACCGAGCGCTGTCCTCCGAACGCTCCCGTCGGAGCCGACCGTCGCCGGCAGCGGCGGGCGCTGCTCGGGTGTGGCCAGGCTGCCTGCGGACGGGTCCCACACGGCGTGCGTCATCTCGACACTCCCTCTTGGACGCCAGTACAGACGGAGCGGTCCAGAGGCGAGGAGTCGCGATGTCGGCTCGTCGCGGGAGGGCTGATCGGCGAGCAGGACGTCACGCTTCTGCTCGCGACCTAGTACATAGCGTCAGCGCGGTCGCGGCCCCCGCCATTCGACCTGGGGGCGTGCGCCCCGTCATTCCGTCGAGCTCACGTCACATGAGGGCTCCGGAACCCCTATGTTCAGAGCGGTCGGGCGGACCCGGACGTCCTGCTCGACCACCTGCCCACCTGCGCCGAGCCATCGACTCCTCGCCTCTGGACCGCTCGCCTCACCGGCGTCCGAACGGCAAGAGAACGGGGTGGACCATGGTGCGTACCGATGGCCTGAGGCCGATCGTCGAAGCGCTGGATCGTGAGATGACTCGCCTCCACGCGCGACCTGACGTGGCCACCGCCGACACGTCGGCGTTGCTCTCGTCGTGGGCGGAGCTCGTGGAGTTCCTCGGTCTGGGGCCGCCGCCCGAGCTGCAGGCGTGTCCGTCCTGCGGAGCCGTCGGCATGCGAGCGGCGACGCGGTGCGGAACGTGCTGGCGAAAGCTCGAGCCAGGCATGCCGCCCGCGAGCGCGTGAGGCGCGAGCAGGCGGCCGAGCGCTCCTCGCGTCTTGCTTCGACGCCGGGGGCGCTTACCGTTGGCACCAGGTGCACCTCATGGCCACCTCGAAACCCGGCCTCACCCAGGACCAGCGCGACCTCCTCCGCCGGAGGCTCGAGGAGGAGCGGAGCCGGCTCCTGCGGGTGCTCGGCGCCCCGGCGCCGACCGCACTCTCCGCCGACGAGCGAACCGAGTTCGAGGAGAGCGCGCAGCGCGCGACCGAGCTCTCACACCAGCTCGGGGTCGCCGATCGCGAGCGCGCGCTCCTCGCCGAGGTCGAGCTGGCGCTCGCGAAGTTCCGCAGCGGGACCTACGGCATCGGCGAGAAGACGGGGGAGCCCATCCCGTACGACCGGCTCGCGGCCATGCCGTGGGCCCGCGACGCCGTCGACGCGTGAGCGGGTGGTACCGACGGTGTACCCGTCCGGACCGCGACTGGCCCGGTGCGGCGCGGTAGGGTGCTGCGGCGGCGACTCGCTGGCGAGTCCGCGCATTCCACGCCGGAGGCGTTCCATGACGACTCGAGCCCTTGCCGCGTTCCTGGTCGCCGTCCCCCTCGTCGCCGCCGGTGCCAGGCTGCCCTCGGGGAAGGCGGTCCTGAAGAACGCCCAGGGCCAGAGGATCGGGACCGCCACCTTCACGCCGACCGAGGGCGGCGTGAACGTGAAGATCGAGGTCGCAAACCTGCCGCCGGGCAAGCACGGCATGCACATCCACGCCGCCGGCAAGTGCGAGGTGCCCGACTTCAAGACGGCCGGCGGGCACTTCAACCCCGCCGCGAAGAAGCACGGCCTCCGCAACCCCGAGGGCGCCCACGCCGGCGACATGGCGAACCTCACCGTCGAGGCGGACGGGAAGGGCAGCGCCACCGTCACGGCGAAGGGCGCGACCCTCGCCGAGGGTCAGGGGTCGCTGTTCGGCCCCGACGGCTCGTCCATCGTCATCCACGAGGGCCCGGACGACGAGAAGACCGATCCGGCCGGCAACTCGGGCGCGCGCATCGCCTGCGGCGTCATCGAGAAGACGTAGGCGCAACGCGGAACAGGATCCGCGGCTCGAGCGTTGAACGATCCGCACGTCGCGGAGGCCTCATGGACGAACCCCGGACGAACCTGCGTCGATCCCGGCGGCTGCCCTGGATCGTCCTTCTCGCTGCCGGAGGCGCGGTCGGCGGCGCCTACGCGGTCTGGGCCAGCCGCCGCGTGCCTCCGCCCCCGCCGAGCGTCACCGCGGAGGCGGTCCCGAGCCCCGCCCCCGCCGAGCCCTCCGGAGCGGTCGCCGCTCCCGCCGAGGCGCAGGTCGACGCTGCGGGAGCGCGGGCGCTGCTCGAGGGCGTGACGACGAGCGACCTCCTCCGGAGATGGCTGGGTGAGGCGGACCTGGTTCGCCGGTGCGTGGTGGTCGCCGACAACGTCGCGGAGGGCGTCTCCCCTCGCAGGTCACTGCGCGCGTTCGCGCCCGCCTCGCCGTTCTCGGTGGCCAGGAGCGGAGACGGCTCCGCGATCTCCCCCGAGTCGTACTCCCGCCATGACCGCGTGGCGGACGCGATCGAGTCGGTGGATGCTCAGGCGCTCGCGACCGCGTACCGGCGGCTGCACGGGGTCCTCGAGTCCGCCTACCGCATGCTCGGCCATCCGGAGGGGTCGCTCGACGGGGTCGTGTCCCGCGCGCTCGCGAGGATCGAGAAGGCGCCGGTGGTGGAGGGCGACGTTCGAGTCGAGCTTCAGGAGGGGCTCTGGGTGTTCGCGGACGGCCGCCTGGAAGCGCTCCCGGACGTGGAGAAGCACCTGCTGAGGATGGGGCCGCGCAACACGCGCATCCTCCAGTCGAAGGCGGGACAGCTTCGAGCGGCGCTCCGGCTCCCGGAGCAGGTCGCCGCCGGCGCGCGGTGAGCCGAGACCGCGCGCGGACAGCTCAGCACGCGCACGTGGGCCCCCCGACGTGCTCCTCCCCTCCGAACCACGCATGACTCACGACGACCGGCAGCCGCGGGTCCCGCGCGAGCACGTGCGGCGGGGGATCGCCGGGCGCGAACGACTCGTCCGACAGGAGCTCGGCGGCGGGATCGCGCAGCGCGTCGAGGAGACGTGAAGGGTCGCCGGCGCCAGGGGAGCCGGACGCGAACAGGACCAGCGCCTCGCCCTGCACGGTGTCGCGCACGTCGCGATCATCCGAGCCGTCGCCGGAGAGCACGCGCTCGAAGCCGGGCTGCCGGGAGACCACCATCCGTGAAGCGACGACCCGCTCGACCTGCGCGTGAAGGCCGACGAGCATGGACCAGATCGGCGCGCCGAGGCGCCAGCCCGGCACGTTGCGGACGACGTCACCCGCGCGGGGTGAGCGTGCGCAGTCGATCGAGGCTCGACAGGGCGAACACGGCGGCGCCACCCTCGAGGTCGAGCGCCCACTCGATGCCCGCGACCGTGAAGAGCCCGTCCGGGATCCGCGACGCGAGCTCGATGCGCGGGGTCCCCGTCCCGTCGAGCGCCTCCGCCGCGATCTCCCGCTCCTCCGGCGAGAAGCCCGTGAAGACGGGATCGCCGCAGGCCGGGTAATGCCGGAGCGTGAACCTTCCGACGACCGCGGAGCCAGCGAGGGAGGGCACCGGCCCTGCGTCCACGAGCTCGAGCTGCCATGCGCCGGGCGCGCCACGGAGCCACACGTACCACGCGGGCCGCTCCCGTGGCGCGTCCCCGCCCCACACCTCGCTCGCTGCGGCGAGCTTCACCCGCGCGGCGATCGCCGGGGCGGCGAGGCCACGCGCCACGAGTGACTGGACGCGCAGCCGGAACAGCTCCGTCGCGTTCACGGTCGCGGCTCGTGCCGGCGCAGCGGCCAGCCCGCGAAGAGATCTCGCTGGACGAGCACGACCGCGAGGAAGAGGAGCGTCCAGACGAGCGACGTGTCCTCGGGCTGCGCGATCCCCGGCACCTTGCCGAGGAGCCGGGTCGCGGCGCTCGAGTAGTAGAACAGGTGCAGCGCGACGGCCCCGGCGAGCACCGCGGCGGTGCGGGCCGCCCGCCCCGCGGCGCTCCGCCCCCCGCCGAAGAAGGTGTCGATCGCGAACGCGGAGAGGACGACGAAGCCCGCGACCTCCGCCACGTGCAGATATCTGAAGTACGGCGCGTCGGTGTACTGGCCTCCCTGGAACGGCTCGCCCCAGGACACGGTCATCACCTTCAGGCTCGCCACGAACAGGACTCCGCCGGCGACGAGCGATCCCGTGAACGCGACGACGCCGCGCAGCGGGCCTCCCTCGCCGAGGACCCGCCACGGCCAGCCGTCCCACACCACCTCGGCGACGACGAGCACTGCCAGCGCAGCCATGACCCAGCCGAGGTTGAAGTAGGCGCTCCCGGTCTGCGCGAGCTCCGCCCACCACGGCGGTACGCCGGCCATGATCTGCGCCGGGTAGAACAGCTGGGTCACGTGGGGATGGAAGAGGACCGCGTAGGCGACCACCGCGAGGAGCGTCGCGACCGACAGGCGCGAGAAGGCGCGCACGCCCGGGGTCGTCGCTTGCCACGGCCACGATCCGAACCCGAGCGGCAGGACGAGCGAGAGCCAGAGGAACGCGGCGGCGAAGTAGACGATCGCGGTGGAGGCGTTCTCCCGCGCGTTCGTGAACTCCGCGCCGACTCCGCCCGCCGCGACGATCGCGGACGGGCTGAAGTACGTCACGCCGAAGCGCCCGAGGAAGCCCCAGAACAGCCCGTGGACGACGAGCACCGTGAGCGCCACCGCGAGCGTGGCGGCGAGGACGCCGCGCACGGGCGCCGCGAGCGCGAGGCGCGAAACGGCCATCCCTCTCCCACGCGAGTCATGGCCACGAGGACGGCCACGAGCACGGTCACGAGCGAGAAGCCGTACATCGGCGTGTAGAGCTTCATGACGCCGTTCGGGTGGAGCACCAGCAGCCACAGCGCCGAGGTGACCCCGAACGCCGCGGCGAGGTTCACGGCCCCGAGCACGGGCCGGGCCAGCTCGCCCCGCCGCGCTTCGCGCGCCACCGCGCTCCCGGTCATCGCGCTCGACATCGCAGCCTCCGCTAGAACACCACCGAGTCGCCGTTGGTCAGGTACGCGTTGCTCGCGCGCGCGACGAGCGATTGGCGCTTGTACGTCTTGTAGGTGTCGGTCCCCTTCACGATGGGGACGCCGCTCGCCGCCGCCTTCTCGGCCCACAGCCACCCCGTGCAGTGGTTCGCCGCGACCTTCTTGAGCTTGAACGCCTTCACGCCGGCGATGACGTCGTCGAACTTCGGGTCCCAGGTCTCGAACAGGCTGAGGTGCAGGCCGCCGTACGCGCCGTAGGGCTCGTACCCGGCGAAGTTCTGCTTGGCGAAGGAGAAGAGCGAGAGGATGCCCGGGTGGCAGCAGCCGGTCACGGTGACCGTCCCCTTGTCCTGCACGTTGAAGTAGAGGACGTTCTCGCCGCGGACGCGCAGCAGGATCGGCACGTCGAACATCTTCACCGCGACGCCGGGCATGAGCTTGTACAGGCCGGTGTTGTCCTGGCCCTCGGGCCCGGTGAGGAAGAGCTCGCCCTTGTGCGGGACGTCGTTCTTCGTCGAGGACCACCTCGCGGCCGGCCTTGTCCTTCGCGGTGAAGCGGGCCTTCTCGCGGAGGAGCGCCAGGTCCTCCGGGTAGTGGGTCTTCGGCGCGACGATCTTGATGTTCGGGTTGTGCTTCAGCGTGGACTCGATCCCCCAGAGGTGATCGAGGTGCCAGTGGGAGAGGACCATGAAGTCGATCTCCCCTCGCTGGAGCATCCGCGGGATGCCCTTCTTCTCGAACACGTAGTCCATCCAGGCGTTGTTCCAGCCGCTGTCGAGGAGGATGCGCTTCTCCTCGCCCTGGAGCGTCGTGACGGTGATGAGCGCCGAGTAGCCGCCGGAGTTCTCCGGATCCCACGCGATGGTGTACTGGCTCGTCGAGGCGCCCCCGCCCTCGGTCATGTTCGCCTTGAACTTGTCGTTGTCGAACCAGCTCGTCTCGGAGAGCACGTCCACCTTCACCGAGCGCACCGTCCCGAGATCGAGCTTCTCGGCCGCGTCGGCCCGCCCGACGATGAGCATGGGGCCCGCGGCGGCTGCGAGGCCCGTCGCCGACATCGCCTTCAGGAAATCCCTGCGCTTCATGGCCATGCTCCGCTCTCGCGCCGGCGATCCCGGCGGCGTCGGTGCGGGTGCGGCTGCGCGTGCACCCGGGATGTCCCGCTCACTCCGGTCGCGCAGCGCACAGGTCGCGAGCAGAGCGGGTCGATCGGAACGCTTCGAAGGTGCGAGCGCGCGCCGGCGGGAACGGTTCGCGCGGAACGAAGGAATCGTCCGACGCAGGACGTCGAAATCGAGCGCCGCAGTCGATGATCATCGGGACGAGCGAGCGCCGCGCGCCCCCGGGCGACGGCTATCGCGATCCGCCCCCGTCCACCGCTCGCAGCCCCATCGTGAGGCGATCCGAGAGGCGCCCCTGCTGCCGCACGCGACCGGCATCCACGAGCATCCGCCCCGCCCAGCGATAGACGTTGAACTCGGCCACGAGCCGGCGCATCGCTCGCATCCGCTCCGCCTGCTGAGCGGGTGGCATCGCGAGCGCCGTCGCGAGCGCGGCGCTCGCCTCCTCCAGGTTGTAGGGGTTCACGACGAGCGCCTCGGTGAGCTCCCGGGCGGCCCCCGTGAAGCGGCTCAGCACGAGCACGCCTCGCTCGTCCTCGCGCGCCGCGACGAACTCCTTGGCGACGAGGTTCATGCCGTCGTGCAGGCTGCTGACGTAGCAGACGTCCGCCGCGCGCAGGTACCGGAAGATGGCTGGGCGGCTCGTGGTGGGCGCGCAGGAGCACGATCGGGCGGTACGTGCCTTCCGCGAACCGCTCGTTGATCCGCGCCGCCAGCGCCTCGACCCGCTCGTCGAGCGCGCGGTACTCCTCGATGAGCGTCCGGCTCGGCGCGGCGAGCTGTACGAACGTGAACCTTCCCGCGGAGGTGAGGGAAGCGCTCGAGCGTGCGCTCCACCGCCCGGAGCCGCTCCTCGATGCCCTTGGTGTAGTCGAGGCGATCGACTCCGACCCCGAGCAGGGCGTCCGGTCCGAGCCCCAGCTCCTGGAAGACCGTCGCGCGGCACTCCGCCACCGGTGGCGCCAGCGCGCTCCAGCGGTTCGGCCAGTCGATCGAGATCGGATAGCTGCGCACCAGGCACTCGCGCGCGCCCTGGACCACCGCCTGCCGCTCGCGATCGATGCGCGACTCGAGGAAGCGATCCACCGACTCGACGAAGTTGTTGCAGTGCTGCTGGGTGTGGAACCCGAGGATGCTGCTCCCGAGCAGCCCCTCGAGGAGGTCGCGCTCCCACGGGCAGATGCCGAAGCGCTCGGCGTTCGGCCAGGGGATGTGCCAGAAGGTGATGATGGTGGCCCGCGGCAGCCGCTCGCGGATCATCCGGGGCGCGAGCGCGAAGTGGTAGTCCTGCACGAGCACCACCGGGTCCGGGCCATGGACCTCCTCGCAGACCGCGTCGGCGAAGCGGCGGTTCACGCGCTCGTACTCGCCCCAGTCGGAGGCGCGGAACTCCGGGCGGGTGTGCGCGATGTGACAGAGCGGCCAGAGGCCCTCGTTCGCGAACCCGTAGTAGTAGCCCCGCTCCTCCTCCTTGCTGAGCCACACGCGCCGGAGCGCGTACGACTCCTCGCCGGGAGGGACCAGCACGCGGTCGTGGCGATCCACCGTGTCGCGATCCGCCGTGCCGGCGCCGTGAGCGATCCAGGTGCCGGAGCACGCGCGCATGATCGGCTCGAGCGCGGTCACGAGCCCGCTCGCGGGGTGGAGGACCCGGACGCCTCCGTCCGGGTCGCGATCGTGGATGTAGGGCTCGCGGTTCGCGAGGATCACGACGCTCTCGCCGTGGAGGTTCTCCCGGAGCACGTGCCGGAGGCGCTCCGCGGACCAGGGCGTCAGGCTCGCCGCGCGCTCCGCGGCGAGCTCGGCGACCAGCTTGCGAACGTCGGCGAGCAGCGGATGAAACGCGTTCCGCCCCTCCGGCATCGTGTCGCTCGGGCTCCCGCGCGCGAAGGACAGGAGCCCGCGAAGCTCGTCCGTCCAGCTCCTCCACGATGCCCGGCGCACGACGATGGTGAGGATGGAGGCGAGGACCGCGACGAGCGCGAACGCCGCGAGCGTGAACCGCTTCGCCGCGAGCTCGCGCCGCGCGACGAAGCTGAGATCGTGGATGAGGACGAGCGCGCCGCGGATCACCCCCTCCTCGTCGATGCGGTGAACGCTCACGTGGAGGCGTCCGCCGTCGACCTCGTCGGAGAAGTCGAGCTCGGCCGGCAGCACCCCGTGAGGAACGCGGGAGCGGAGCGCCTCGCACGTGAAGCGATCAGGGAACGACTTCGTGCGGCTCACCGTGCCGAGCGCCGGGGTGCAGACCTCGACACCCAGGATCCGCTCGTCGCGCGCGAGGTCGTCGAGCAGCACGTCGAGCTTGCGACGCTCCCCCGCCCCGAGGTGCGCGGCGATCGACGCCTGCGTGCCGACCGCGGCGAGCCGTGCGCGCAGCGCGACGTCGCGCATGAGCCAGGCCTGCGTGACCTCGTTGACCGTGATCGCGGCCACCCAGGCCACGATCCCCAGCCCGAGCAGCCAGGGCACGACGACTCGCAGGAGCGTCCGCACGGGCCATCGTAGGAGCCTTTTCGCTCGGGGTGCAACGCGTGCGAGGGCCCTCCGGGGTCGGGGTCCCCGTGCGGGCAGCCGCACCCGACTCTACGCGCAGGCGGCGGCAGCCTGGAACGTGAGCCGCGCGAGGATGCGCTGGAGCTCCGCCGTCTCGTACGGCTTCGCCAGGTAGGCGTCCGCGTCGATCGACCTCGGGTCGGAGCCGGACGCCACGACGACCGGCACGTGCGCGAGCAGCGGATCGCGGAGCTGCTCCCGGCGGAACTCCCACCCCGTCATCCCGGGCATCTCGAGGTCGAGCAGGATCACCGAGGGGATCCCGCCCGGCCGCCGCAGCGCCGCGAGCGCGTCGCGCCCGTCCGCGAACCCCACCGCCTCGAACCCGCTGTCGGCGAGGAGCTGGACGACGAGCTCGCGGATGTCCTCGTCGTCGTCGATCACCACCACACGGCATGCCCGGCTGAACATGGCGCCTCCCGGAGTTGCCGCGATCGACCGTACGCCCGTGGGAGGAGCGGTCGAGTTCTCGACCGGCCGAATCTCGTTCCCTGTTGGGGATGTCCCCCCGGCCGGCCCATCCGGCGCGCGCGCCCCGGTGGCAGCCTGCCCGCTGCGGCTCTATGCACCCGGCTTCGGGCGACCGACCGACGACGGGAGCGAGACATGGCCGAAGGCAGGATCGTGCTGGTGACCGGAGCGACCGGGAAGCAGGGCGGAGCGACCCTGCGGCACCTCTCGACGCGGGGCGGCTTCCGCCTGCGCGCGATGACGCGCAAGCCCGACAGCGAGGCCGCGCGGGCGCTCGCCGCGTTCGGCGCGGAGCTGATCCAGGGAGACCTCGACGACGCGGCCTCGCTCGAGCGCGCGCTCGCGGGCTGCTGGGGCGTGTTCGCGGTGCAGAACACCTGGGAGGCGGGCGTCGAGGGCGAGGAGAAGCAGGGGAAGCGCCTCGCCGAGGTCGCGCGCCGCCAGGGCGTGCAGCACTACGTCTACACGTCGGTCGGCTCGGCGCACCTGCGCACCGGGATCCCGCACTTCGACAACAAGGCCCGGGTCGAGCAGCGGGTGCGCGAGCTCGGGTTCCCGTCGCACGTCATCCTGCGGCCGGTGTTCTTCATGGAGAACCTCATCTCCCCGTGGTTCCTCCAGGGCGACAAGCTCGTCACCGCGATGAAGCCGACGACGAAGCTGCAGATGATCGCGTCCGACGACATCGGGCGGTTCGCGGCGGAGGCGATCGCGAACCCGGAGAAGTGGAACCGGAGCGAGACCGAGCTCGCGGGCGACGCCGCGACGATGCCGGAGGCGGCCCAGGCGGTCGGGCAGATCGTCGGGAAGAAGATCACGTTCGAGGCGATCCCGATCGAGGCGGTGCGGAAGAACAGCGAGGACTTCGCGCTCATGCTCGAGTGGTTCGAGCGGGTGGGCTACTCCGCGGACGTCGCCGAGCTCCGGAAGAGCTGGGGCATCAAGCCGCTGACGCTCGGGGAGTGGGCGCGCGCGCAGATCAAGACGTGAGCGGGGGCGGGCGCGCGTCAGCGCCCCGGGGTCAACACGAGATCGAAGCTCTCCTCGGCCTTCCCGGGCGCGGGGTACTGCTGCGTCACGAGCACCTGGTATCCCGGGTGCGCGACGCGCACGTGGATGTGCGGCGGCCGCCGCTCGTACGGCCTGGGCGCTTCGCTCTCGAACCGGTACCGGCCGTCGGCGTCCGCGATCACGGTCGCGCGGTGGTCGCCGTCGTAGCCGTTCGGTCCGGTGAGCCAGAGCTCGACGCGTGCGCCCGGGATCGGGCGGCAGTCGGCGGACGACCGCACCGTCCCGTGGAGCACGTGGCCGCGACCGACCGACGATCGGACCGGCGCGTTCGGCTCGTAGAACGGCCCCAGCATGTCGGCGGGGGTCGGGGGGCACGCCGGCGCGGCGGTGGACGCGCCGGGAGCGAGGAGGACGGAGATCCCGGCGACGACGGCGGCGAGAGCTGGACGACGCGGGCGCACGGCGATGTTGCCCGCGTCCTACAGGACCACCTGCCACCCGACGAACTTCGGCGGGCCGAGGATCGTGCCCGCGGTCGAGCGGCCCTGGCGGTGCGCCTTCGAGAACGCCTCGGACTCCGTCCACGCCCGGAACGACGCCTCGTCGCGCCAGACGGTGTGCGACGCGTAGAGCCGCGCCGAGTCCTCCTCCGGTCCCTTGAGGAGATGGAACGCCTCGTAGCCGGGGACGTCCTTCAGGTACGTCTCGCGCTCGCGCCAGCCCTTCTCGAACTCCTCGCACCGGTCGGGGGCCACGCGGAAGTGGTTCATGGCGATGTACATGGCGGGCATTTAGCGGGCGCGGAGGTGGTCTGCCATGCCTGGAGCCCCCCTCTCCCCACCCTCTCCCCCGCTTCGCGGGAGCGAGGGAGTGTCGAGGCCAGAAATTGACCGAACCTCGATCGTGCGGGATTCCTGCACCCCGAGAGCCTCGTGAATCCAGAAGCCCTGATGTCCGGCACCCTCGTCCCCGCGCTGATCTTCGTCGCGACCTACGCGATCCTCGCGGTGGGGCGTCCGCCGCTGCTTCGCATCGACCGCACCGGCGCGGCCATCATCGGCGCGATCCTGATGGTCACCCTCGGCGGGCTGTCGCTCGAGGACGCGTACCGGGCCGTCGACTACCGCACGCTCGTCCTGCTGTTCGGGATGATGGTCCTCATCGCGCACCTACACCTCGCGCGCTTCTTCTCGACCCTCGCCCGCGTCACGGTCGGCTGGATCCACCACCCCGCCGCCCTGCTCGTCGCGGTCGTCTTCGCCTCGGGCGCGCTCTCGGCGCTCTTCGTCAACGACACCGTCTGCCTGGTGTTCACGCCGGTCCTCATCGAGGTCGCGGCGGCACGACGACACCGGCCCCTCCCCTACCTCCTCGCGCTCGCGACCGCCTCCAACATCGGGAGCGTCGCCACCATCACCGGCAACCCGCAGAACATGCTGATCGCGAGCGTCTCCGGGATCGGCTACCGGCCGTTCGCGGCCGCGCTCGTCCCCGTCGCCGTGGTGGGGCTCGCCATCGACGCGGCGCTCATCTGGATCCTCTTCCGGAAGGACCTGCACGCGGGGCCGTTCGAGTCCGAGCGCGTCGAGACCCGCTCGGTCCACCGCGCGATGATGCTGAAGTCGCTCCTCGTGAGCGCCTGCGTGGTCGTCGCCTTCGTCGCGGGCGTGGACACCGCGCTCGTGGCCGCGAGCGCCGCGGCGGTGCTGCTCGTCACCCGCCGGGTGAAGCCGGAGAAGATCTACCGGCAGGTGGACTGGGGGCTCCTCACCCTGTTCGTCGGCCTCTTCGTCGTCGTCGCCGGGATCGAGCGGGTCGGCCTCGACCGGCGGTTGTTCGAGCTGTTGCAGCCGGTCGGGATCGACAGCGTGCCGGGGCTGAGCGTCGTCTCCGCCCTGCTCTCGAACCTCACGAGCAACGTGCCGGCGGTGATGCTCTTCACCCGCCTCGTCCCGCACCTGCCGGACCCGACCACGTCCTGGCTCGCGCTCGCGATGTCGAGCACGCTCGCGGGGAACCTGACCCTCATCGGCTCGATCGCGAACCTGATCGTCGTCGAGGGGGCGCGGCGGCAGGGGATCCGCGTGTCGTTCCTCGACTACCTGCGGGTCGGCCTGCCGGTGACCGTGCTGACGATCGCGTTCGGGATCTTCTGGCTCTCCTGAGGAGGCGCCAGCCGCCGCGACCGCGGCGCGGCGCGCGGCTACTCCGCGGCGGGCTTCGCCTGCTTGCGCACCTTCTTGATGAAGGTCTTGGTGCAACGGCCGTGCGTGCTCTCGTGGTTGATGATCTCGGCGATGAGCCGGGTCTTCGCGTCCTCGGCCAGGGACACGCTGGCGGTGACCTCGCGCGCGAGCTGGGTGCCCTCCGCGGTCACCGGGGCCTTCGGCCCGCTCGGAGCCACGACCGCCGCCGGCCGGTAGTGAGTCGGCTTCGTCTTCGTGACGTCGTGGAACCCGTACGCCGCCTCGGCTCGCCGGCCGGTCCCGTGGCAGCTCGGGCACGTCGCCGAGCTGCCGCCGAGCGCGTTCCCGACGCGCCCGTCGCCACCGCACATCCGACAGAGCTCACCTTGCATCGAACCCTCGATGGGACGTCCGCTCTGCAGGGGCCAGCCGGTTCGCTCGCATGACCGGGATCTGTAGCACGGCGCTCACTCGACGGCGGTCAGTCTAATGAGGCGACGGGCCGGTCGCCTCCGGACATGACCCAGGGCGCGGGTGCAGCGGCGGACCGGCGATCGCGCAGTGAATCCGGACCGGCGTCGCGCGCGGGCGGGGCGAAGGCTCCTCCCCGCGGCCGCCAGGACGCGGCTGGCCGAGGGCCTTCCCCGGAACTCCGACGAACGCGATCGCAGCGGCCGCGAGGAGCAGGCCGGCGCAGAGGTGCATCGCGGTGCGATAGGTCGGCGCGAGCGTGGCCGGGTCCGTGAGGCTCCCCACTCCGACGCCCGCCGCGAGCGGGAGCACCGCGACGGCGAGGAGCCCGGCGGCCCGCGCCACGGCGTTGTTGACCCCGCTCGCGACGCCCGCGTGCCGCTGGTCGACGGACCCGAGCGCGGTGGCGGTGAGCGGGGCCACGGTGAGCGCGAGGCCGAGGCCGAGGATCGCGACTCCGGGGAGGACCGCGCTCACGTACGTCGCGCCCGCACCGACCCGCGCGAGCACGAGCAGGGCCCCCGCGCAGACGAGCGGGCCGACCGTCATCGGGACCCGGGGCCCGATGCGCTGCGCGAGCGCGCCGGCGCGGGCCGAGAGCAGGAGCATCAGCACGGTCACGGGGAGCAGCGCGGCGCCCGCGCCGAGGGGCTCGAAGCGCGCGACGACCTGCAGGTTGAGCACGAACAGGAAGAACACGCCGCCGAGCGCGGCGTAGACCGCGAAGGTCACGAGGTTCGTCGCGGTGAACGCACGCGAGCCGAACACCTCCAGCGGGAGCATGGGGTCGCGCGACCTGCGCTCGGCGAGCACGAAGGCGGCCGTGCCGGCCGCGCCGACGGCGAGCGCGGCGAGCACCGCGGGCGAGGTCGCGCCGAGCGTCGGCCAGGCGGTGAAGCCGTAGCTGAGGCCGCCCAGGGCGGCGACCGCCGTGAAGGACCCGGCGAGATCCAGGCGATCTGCCGCATCGGGGTTGCGGGTCTCGGGGATGCGTCGCAGCGCGACCGCGACGACGACCGCGGCGAGCGGGACGTTGATGAGGAAGACGTGCCGCCAGCTCGCGACCTCGACGAGCCATCCACCCAGGAAGGGACCGACGGCGCCGGCGAGGCCGCCGAGGCCGGACCAGGCGCCGATGGCCCTCGCGCGGTCCTCCGGGTGGAAGCACGTCTCGAGGATCGCGAGCGCTCCCGGCGTGAGCAGCGCGCCCCCGATGCCCTGGGTGACCCGTGCCGCGATGAGCGCCTCGACGCTGGGCGCCAACCCGCACAGCAGCGACGCCACCGCGAACCAGCTCACGCCGACGACGAAGACCTTCCTGCGGCCGAACCGATCGCCGAGCGATCCGCCGAGCAGGATCAGCGACGCGAGGCTGAGCGTGTAGCCGTTGACGGTCCACTGCAGGCCGGCCGCGTCCGCGCCGAGGTCGGCGCCGAGGCGAGGCAGGGCGATGCTGACCACCGTCGCGTCGATGAAGGCGAGCGCGGAGCCGAGCACGGTCGCGAGGAGCACCCACCGGCCGGCCGGCTGGCCGTAGCGCACGAGGCTCGCCGGCGCCTCGCGCGCATTCCGGTCGGTCCGCACGTCCATGCTTGGGCCAGATAGTCGGGAGCGAGCCGCGACGCTGCACACCCCTCCTGGTCCGCACCGCCCGCCGTTTGGCGTTAAGGTCGAGGGCGATGCCGGCGCGCCAACCGCCCAAGCCGCCGAACCCCGTGGACGATCTGCGCGCCGCCAGCCGGCTCGCGATCGACGCGACGAGCGCCATCGCCGATCTCGTCGAGGCGATGCACCACACCATCGGCGGGGGCCCGGCGATCCTCGGGCGCCCGCTCGAGGGCGCTGCCCGCCTCTTCACCGCCCCCGTCTTCGGCGGCATCCGTGGCGTGACCCGGCTCGTGGGCAACGGGATCGACGCCGCCCTCGCCCGGCTCTCGCCGCTCGTCGCGCCGCTCGTCGCCGGGAACGGGCGCGCGGTCGAGCGCGAGGCGGTCCTCGCCGTCGTGAACGGCGTCCTCGGCGACTACCTCGCCCAGAGCGGCAACCCCCTCGCGGTCGAGATGTCGCTGCGGCAGGGCGGGCGCGCGCTGGAGCTCGAGCGCGAGGCGCTGCGGCGCGCCCTCCCGCAGGCCGCCGGCAAGGTGCTCGTGCTCGTGCACGGCTCGTGCGTCAACGACCGGCAATGGACCCGGCAGGGCCACGACCACGGCGCCGCGCTGGCGCGCGACCTCGGGTACACGCCGGTCTACCTCCACTACAACACCGGCCTGCACGTCTCGGTGAACGGCCGGGCGTTCGCGGCGCTGCTCGAGGAGCTCGTCGCGGCCTGGCCGGCGCCCGTGGACGAGCTCGTGATCCTCGGGCACAGCATGGGCGGGCTCGTCGCCCGGAGCGCCTGCCACGTCGGGGAGGCGGCCGGCCACGCCTGGCGCGCGAAGCTCCGCAAGCTCGTCTGCATCGGCTCGCCGCACCACGGCGCGCCGCTCGAGCGCGGAGGCCACTGGGTCGATCTGCTCCTCGGCGTGAGCCGCTACAGCGCGCCGCTCGCGCGCCTCGGGAAGATCCGGAGCGCCGGCGTCACCGACATGCGGTTCGGGAACGTCCTCGACGCGCACTGGGAAGGGCGCGATCGCTTCGCGCACGCGAAGGACACCCGCGCGCCGCTGCCGCTCCCCGACGGCGTCGAGTGCTACGCGATCGCCGCGACGAAGGCGCCCGCGGGGAGCGCCGGCGCCGAGCTCCCCGGCGACGGGCTCGTCCCCGTGGACAGCGCGCTCGGCCGGCACGCGCGCCCGGAGCTGACGCTCGCGTTCCCGGAGGCGCACCGGTGGATCGCGCTCGGGACGAACCACCTCGAGCTGCTCTCGCGGCCCGAGGTGTACGCCAAGCTCCGCTCGTGGCTCTCGCCGTGACCGGCCCGCTGCCCGTCGACTTCCTCCCGCACTCGGCTCTCCCCTCCCCGGGCCGCCTCGGGATGACGCGCGCCCCCGGCGCGTGGTGGCCCGGGCGGCACCTCGACCTCGAGGTGCGGCTCCGCGACGACCTGGACGCGCTCGTCGAGGACCACCGCGCGAAGCTGCTCGTGACGCTCCTCGAGCGAAGGGAGCTCGCGCAGCTCGGGGACCTCTCCCGCGCGGCGCGCCGGGTCGGGCTCGCGTGGGTCCACTTCCCGATCCCGGACATGGGCGTCCCAGCCGATCTCGCTGCGACCCGCGGGCTGGTCGGCCGCATCGTCGCGACCCTCGACCGGGGCGAGAACGTGGTCCTCCACTGCTGGGCCGGGCTCGGGCGCACCGGCACCATCGCCGCGTGCTGCCTCGTCACGAGGGGCGTGCCGCCGGCGCGCGCGATCGAGCTCGCGCGGGCGGCGCGGCGCGGCGCGGTCCAGAGACCCGAGCAGGAACGGTTCGTCCACGACTTCGCCGAGCCCGAGCGCCCGTGAGCTCCGCGACGCGCCGCCCCCTCTCCCCAACCCTCGTACCCGCCCCCCTCTCCCAACCCTCTCCCCGCTTCGCGGGGCGAGGGAGCGGGTCAGCCCCGGTCGGCGCGAGGCGGACCCGCGCCCGGCCAGCGCCAGCCCACGATCTCCGGGGGATCGATCCCGTGCTCGTGCGCGTGGAGCCGGCAGTGGATCTGCCGATCGCGGAACCGGTCCTTCGCGTGCGCGCCGGCGCTGCGCAGCCGCGGCACGCGGTCGATGACGTCCATCGCGAGGCTGTACCGATCCACCTGGTTCTCGATCGCGAGCTCGAGCGGGGTGTTGATGCTCCCCTTCTCCTTGTAGCCGCGCACGTGCAGGTTCGGGTGGTTCTTGCGGCGGTAGGCGAGCCGGTGCACGAGCCACGGGTAGCCGTGGAAGTTGAACATGATCGGCGCGTCCACCGTGAAGAGCGAGTCGAAGTCCCGATCGGACAGGCCGTGCGGGTGCTCCGTCTCGGGCTGCAGCTTGAACAGATCCACGACGTTCACGAACCTGAGCCGGAGATCGGGGAACGCCTCCCGCAGCATCGCGGTCGCGGCGAGGGCCTCGAGCGTCGCGACGTCGCCCGCGCACGCCATCACGACGTCCGGGTCTCCGCCCTCGTCGCTGCTCGCCCAGTCCCAGATCCCGATCCCCTTCGCGCAGTGCGTGATGGCCGCGTCCATCGGCAGGTACTGGAGGTGGGCCTGCTTGTCCGCCACGATCACGTTCACGTAGTCCTCGCTCCGCAGGCAGTGGTCCGCCACCGAGAGCAGGCAGTTCGCATCGGGCGGGAGGTAGATCCGGGTCACCTCCGAGCTCTTGTTCACGACGACGTCGAGGAAGCCGGGGTCCTGGTGGGTGAAGCCGTTGTGGTCCTGTCGCCAGACGGTCGAGGTGACGAGGAGGTTCAACGACGCGATCTCCTCGCGCCAGGAGAGGCGGCGCGCGCCCGAGAGCCACTTCGCGTGCTGGTTGAACATCGAGTCGATGATGTGGACGAACGCCTCGTACGACGAGAAGAACGCGTGCCGCCCGGTGAGGAGATAGCCCTCGACCATCCCCTCCAGCGTGTGCTCGGAGAGCATCTCGACGACGCGGCCGTCCGGCGCGAGCTGGCCGCCGTCCGCGTCCTGCGGAAGGGACGCCTCGAGCCAGAGCTTCCGCGAGGCCTCGTAGACCGCGCCGAGCTTGTTCGAGCTGGTCTCGTCCGGCCCGAAGACCCGGAAGTTGTCCGGGTTCGCGCGCAGGACGTCGCGCAGGAACGCGCCGAGCGGTCGCGTGGTCTCCGCCCGCGACGCCCCGGGCGCGTCCACCGGCACCGCGTAGGCGCGGAAGTCGGGCATGCGGAGCGCGCGCTTGAGCAGGCCGCCGTTCGCGCGCGGGTTCGCGCCCATCCGGCGCGCGCCCTTCGGCGCCACCTCGCGCAGCGCCGCGACCGGCGCGCCCCGCTCGTCGAACAGCTCCTCGGGCCGGTAGCTCCGCATCCAGCGCTCGAGCGTCGCGAGCCGGGCGGGGTCCGCCTTCACGCCGGTGAGCGGAACCTGGTGCGCGCGCCAGGAGCCCTCGAGCGCGTGCCCGTCGAGCTCGCGCGGCGCGGTCCAGCCCTTCGGCGCGCGCAGCACGATCATCGGCCAGCGCGGTCGGGAGGCGGCGCCGGTCCGGCGCGCCTCGGCCTGCGCGCCGCGGATCAGCTCGACGCAGCGGTCGAGGGTCGCCGCCATCGCCTGGTGCATCGTGGCCGGGTCGGAGCCCTCGACGAGCAGCGGCGTCCAGCCGTAGCCGCGCAGCAGGCTCGTGAGCTCCTCCGGAGGGAGGCGCGCGAGCAGGGTCGGGTTGTCGATCTTGTAGCCGTTGAGCGAGAGGATCGGCAGCACCGCCCCGTCGCGGATCGGGTTCAGGAACTTGTTCACGTGCCACGACGTCGCGAGCGGGCCGGTCTCGGCCTCGCCGTCGCCGACCACCGCGGCGACGATCAGGTCGGGGTTGTCGAACGCGGCGCCGCAGGCGTGCGAGAGCACGTACCCGAGCTCCCCGCCCTCGTGGATGGAGCCGGGCGTCTCGGGCGTGCAGTGGCTCCCGATCCCGCCGGGGAAGGAGAACTGCTTGAAGAAGCGCCGGAGCCCCTCCTCGTCGAGGCTCTTGTCCGGGTAGACCTCGGAGTAGGTGCCCTCGAGGTAGACCGGACCGAGCACGCCCGGCGCGCCATGCCCCGGCCCCGCCATGAAGAGCACGTCGAGGTTCCGGGCCCGGATCACCCGGTTCAGGTGCGTGTAGACGAAGGAGAGCGCCGGGCTCGCGCCCCAGTGACCGAGGAGCCGGTTCTTCACGTGCGCCGGGTGGAGCGGCTCGCGCAGGAGCGGGTTCTCCTGGAGGTAGATCATCCCGAGGGCGAGGTAGTTGCAGGCGCGCCAGAACGCGTCGAGCCGGCTCAGCTCCTCCGGGGCGAGCGGCGCCCCGGTGACGGTCGCCCGGGCCGGTCCGTGCTCGGACAGCGCGGCGGCCCCGGTCGGTGTCGGTACACTCGTGGTCACGGTCCCTCCCTTCGGCGCCGCGGCGCCCTCCAGCAGCCGGCGAGCGTGCCGCGCGATCATCAGCTCCTCGTCGGTGCGGATCACCCACGCGGAGACCCCGCTCGCGCCGGCCGTGATCCGCGGCCCGCCCGCCACGTTCGCCGCGGGGTCGAGCTCGACCCCGAGCCAGGCCGCGTCGCGGCAGACGCGCTCGCGGATCGCGGGCGCGTTCTCGCCCACTCCGGCCGTGAAGACGACCGCGTCGAGTCCCCCGAGCGCCGCCGCGAGCGAGCCCAGCTCCCGCCCGATCCGGTGGACGTAGAGGTCCACCGCGAGGCGCGCGCGGGGATCCGGGGACGCGAGGAGGGTCCGCATGTCGCCCGAGATGCCGGAGACCCCGAGCAGGCCGGAGCGGTCGTAGAGGAGCCGCTCGAGCTCGCGGGGCTCCATCCCGCGCTCCTGCGCGAGCCACAGCACCGCGCCCGGGTCGAGCGAGCCCGGCCGCGTGCCCATGCAAAGCCCGTCGAGGACGCTGAAGCCCATGGTCGTCGCGACGCTGCGACCGTCCTGGAGCGCGCACATGCTCGCGCCGTTGCCGAGGTGCAGCGCGACCGTGCGTCCGCGCGCCGCCTCCGGTGCGAGCGAGCGCAGCGCGGAGGCGACGTACTCGTAGGAGAGCCCGTGGAAGCCGTAGCGCCGGAGGCCGGCCTCGTGCAGCTCCTCCGGGAGCGCGAAGCGCTCGGCCACCGCCGGCATGGTGCGGTGGAACGCGGTGTCGAAGCAGGCGACCTGTGGAAGCGCCGGCTCGAGCTCGCGCAGGAGGCGGATGGGGCCGAGGTTGTGCGGCTGGTGCAGCGGCGCGAGCGGCACGAACGTCTGCAGCCGCACCAGGACCGCTTCGTCGATCAGCACCGGCCCGGCGAAGACCGTCCCGCCGTGCACCACCCGGTGCGCGACGCCCGCGAGCGCTCCCTCGCCGAGCGCGCCGCGGACGTACTCGAGGAGGAACCTCAGCGCGCCGGCGTGGTCGAGGTACGCGCGCTCCGGCCAGCTCCGCTCCATGACGACCGCGCCGTCCGGGGCGCGCGCGACGAACCGGGGCGCGCCCTGCGCAGCGATCGACTCGAGCTGGCCGCGGACGCCCGGCACGAGCGCCCCGCCGCTCTCGCCGAAGAGCGAGAACTTGATCGACGACGACCCGGCGTTGAGGACCAGGATGCGGTCGGCCATTTCCCCTCGCCACCCCGGGCGGATCCTTTCGCCCACGCCTCCCCGCCGTGCAAGGTGCGTGTTGGGTGGCGATCCCTCGCCCGCTCGCGGCGCTCGCCCAGCCGCCCGATCCCCTGGCGCGGCAGGGGTTTCGCGAGGAGGGCCCTTCATCGCCGTGTGACGCCACCCCCGGCCGGCTAGACCCCAGGTGTACCCGACCAGAGCTGAGAGAGGCGACATGAGCTTCAAGGACCTGGAGAACAAGCAGGCGACACCGCACGTGGACACTCCCGCGCAGGCCGAGGCGAGAGCCCAGGCGGTAGCCGACGTGAAGGCGAAGGCCGACGCGAAGGCCGCGAAGGCCGCGGCGCACCGCGACTCGACGAAGGCGCAGCAAGGGGCGGCGGCGAAGCCGGAGGCCGCCAACGACCCGAGGAAGAAGACCTGAACGGACGATCGTGATTCGTGAGGAGTCGCCTGGTTCGACTCCGCCCGCCCGCTGGCGCGGGGGTTCCGCTCACCACGCACGGGTGGGGCTGCGACAGTGTGGAGCGACGAGCGCTCGGTCCCCGCGCGCGGCCGGTGCGCCGATGATC
>CAWHDY010000006.1:0-23454 GCA_963828235.1 uncultured delta proteobacterium | reverse complement strand
GGCCTGACGGCGAGCCCGCGGCCACCGCCGCGCCGCCCGCGAGTCCCGCTCAGGCCTTCACCACGCGAGGGCGGTTCGCGCTCGGCATCCGGCCGAACAGGTTCCGCGTGTCGATCACGAGGGGGACGCCGGCGTACAGCTCCGGGTCCTCGAACCGCTCGTGCGCGGTCGAGACGACCACCGCGTCGAACGCGCCGAACGCCTCCGGCGTCACGGGGACCGACTCGAGCGCGAGGTGGTGCTTGCGGGTCGCGTGCGTCCTCGGGAAGAAAGGGTCGCAGTACGCGACCTCGGCGCCGGCGTCGGACAGCCGCTCGAGGATCTCGTAGGAGGGCGACTCGCGGTCGTCGTCGATGTTCGACTTGTACGACAGCCCGAGGACGAGCACGCGCGACCCCTTGAGCGGCTTGCCCTCCTCGTTCAGCGCCTCCGCGGTCCTCGCGACGACGTAGGCCGGCATGCGCGTGTTGATCTCCCCAGCCAGCTCGATGAAGTGGGTCCACGCGCCGAACTCGGCGGCCTTCCACGCGAGGTAGAAGGGATCGAGCGGGATGCAATGCCCGCCGAGGCCCGGTCCGGGATAGAACGGCATGAAGCCGAACGGCTTCGTCTTCGCAGCCTCGATCACCTCCCAGATGTCGATCCCCATCTGGGCGAACACGACCTTCAGCTCGTTCACGAGCGCGATGTTGACCGACCTGAACACGTTCTCGAGCAGCTTGCAGGACTCCGCGACCGCGGCGCTCGACACGGGGACCACCCGCTCCATCGCGGACCCGTAGAGCATCGCGGCCGCCTCGGTCGAGGTCGGGTCGACGCCGCCGACCACCTTCGGGATGTTCTTCGTCGTGAAGTCCGCGCGGCCCGGGTCCTCGCGCTCGGGAGAGAACGCGAGCAGGAACTCCTCGGGGCAGCGCAGCCCGCTCTCCTCGAGGATCGACCTCACCTCGCCGTCGGTCGTCCCGGGGTAGGTCGTCGACTCGAGGACCACGAGCTGGCCGTAGCGCAGGCGCTTCGCGATCTCCCTCGCCGTCGCGTGGATGTAGGAGTTGTCGGGCTCGCGGTGAGGGCCGAGCGGCGTGGGCACGCAGATCACGATCGCGTCGCACGCGCGCAGCCGCGCGAAGTCCGTGGTCGCGCGGTACTTGCCGCTCGCCACCGCCTCCGCGACCCGCTCCGGGCCGATGTGCCTGATGTACGACTCGCCCCTCGAGATCGCCTCGACCTTGCGCGCGTCGAGGTCGAACCCGGTCACGCGGAAGCCGCCCTCGCGGAATACGAGCGCCAGCGGGAGCCCCACGTACCCCTGGCCGATCACGCCGACCTCGGCGTCGCGGCGCCTGATCTTCTCGAACAGCTCCTGCATGAGTGGGCATCCCCCTGCGGCGAGCGACTCCGTGCCTCCCCTGGGGCGTCAACTTTGACGCTCGGTGTGCGGCGCGCAAGAGGCCCGCGACCGGTCTCGTGATCTTTCTCGTGGCTCGTGGCGCGCGTCCGCCGTCTTTCGGCCCGAGCGAGCAGGCGGGTGCAGCTCACCCGACGGTTCCCCTCCACGTCGTCCGGGTGCCGTGACGCCCGGCTCTAGCGCGCCGGGAGTCACGCTTCCACCCTCTCACCACGCGTGCAGACGGATTCGCTCGCAGTCACATTGCTACGAGGGGGGGAGGGGATGTCGAGCACCGAGGTCCTGGACCGACGCGCCGCTGGGGTTCTTCGCCGCACGCCCACCGCCGTGCCGAGACAGCGGCGCCAGCACCCTCGCACGCCCGCTGACCTGCGCACGCGGCTGCACGCAGCGAGCGGAATCCTGCGGACGGAGCCGCTCGAGGTGCATGTCCTGGACCTCTCTCCCGGTGGCGCGTGCGTCGAGGTTCCACGCGCCCTCTCGCCCGGCGAATGCGTCGCGCTCGAGCTGCCGCCCGGAGACGTCGTGGACCGCGATGGCCAGGAACGAGCGCCGGCTGGGTGGCCTGGCGGCCGCGTGCGCGCCCGAGTGAGGCCCGATCCGGGCGACCGGCCGACCGAGGGCGTCCACACGGTCGGCCTCGTGTTCGCCATCGGCGCCTGGGCGCGTCTCCGCTGCTGGGTGCTCGAGCGGATGCCCTGGGTGGCGCTCACCGCGCTCGTGCTGGCGCTCGTGCCGGTGGTCCGGCTGAAGGAGGTGAACGTCTCGCTCTTCTGGATCCACCCCGTCGCGAACACGTACGGCCTGCTCGTCACCACGTACATCGTCTCGCGCCTCCTCCTCGCGCTCCTCTACCGGCCCCCTCGCGACACCGGCTTCCGGCCGACCGTGAGCGTCATCGTCGCGTGCAAGAACGAGGAGGCGTCCATCGCCCGCACGCTGCGCTGCGTGTTCAGCTCCGACTACCCGACGAGGAAGCTCGAGGTGATCGCGGTCGACGACGGCTCGACCGACGGGACCCTCGCGGAGATGCGGCGCACGGCGGTGGAGCATCCGTCCCTCCAGATCATCGCGTTCGAGCAGAACCGCGGGAAGCGTCACGCGATGGCGGAGGGGGCGCGCCTCGCGCGGGGAGAGGTCCTCGTGTACGTGGACTCCGACAGCTTCCTGCGGCCGAGCGCGATCGCGAACCTGGCGTCGGCGTTCTCCGCCCCGGACATCGCCGCCGTGTGCGGCCACGCCGACGTCCAGAACGCACGGACGAACTTCCTCACGAAGATGCAGGAGGTCCGCTACTACGTGGCGTTCCGCGTGGTGAAGGCGGCCGAGTCGGTCTTCTCCGCGGTCACGTGCTGCTCCGGCTGCCTCGCGGCGTACCGGCGCAGCTCGGTGATGGAGGTCCTCGACCACTGGCTCGAGCAGCGCTTCCTCGGGGTGCCCGCGACCTTCGGCGACGACCGCGCCCTCACCCGGCTGATGCTGAAGCGGCACCGCGTCGTCTACCACTCCGAGGCGCTCTGCACGACGATCGTCCCGGACAGCTGGTCCGTGTTCTTCCGGCAGCAGCTGAGGTGGAAGAAGTCCTGGATCCGCGAGAACGTCCTGCTCGCCACGTTCATGTGGAAGCGACACCCGCTCATGGTCGTCTCGTTCTACATGAGCGTGCTGTTCCCGCTCGTCTCGCCGGGGATCGTCCTCCACGCGCTCGGCCTGCCGCTCCTCGGGATCGGGACGTTCTCGTTCCTGTACGTGTACGGGGCGGTCCTCATGGCGTCCCTCTACGCGCTCGTCTACCTCGCGCGGCACCGCAGCGCGCTCTGGGTGTACGGCGTGTGGTTCAGCCTGTTCTACATGGTCGCGCTCGTCTGGCAGACCTACTACGCGTTGCTCACGGTTCGGCAGAACCAGTGGGGCACCCGGTGATCCGGAGAGACGTCCCGCCCGCGCTGCGCTCGCGCTCGTTCCGGTCGGACCGGATCGCGTGGGTCGTGTTCGCCGTCGTCGTCCTCGTCGCGGCGCTCGGGACGCGGGCGTGGCTCCACCGCCGCGTGCGGGTGGAGGGCCCCCCCGCCGCCCAGGCGAGCACGGCGTTCCGCCTGAGCGTCCTCGCCTGGGACCGCATCGGGCAGCGCTCGAGCGACGCTCACCTCGAGGAGCGACGGCTCGCCGAGCAGCTCGACGCGCTGCGCGCGGCGGGGTTCGCGCCCGTGTCGCTGCGGCAGGTGCGCGATGCCTACCGCGGCGGCGCGCCGCTGCCCGAGCGGGCGGTCCTGCTCACGTTCGACGGCGGTCACCGGAGCACCTACGAGGCGGTCGATCCGCTGCTCCGCCGGCTGAAATGGCCCGCGGTGATGTTCCTCGACCCGCGCCTGCAGGAGAACCGCGACGCCACCTACGTCTACTGGGACCGGGTCCAGCGGATGATAGACAGCGGGCTGTGGGACGTCGGAACCATCGGCGACGGAGCGCAGAAGGCGGGCGTCGTCTCGCGCCGGCTCGGCGGGTACGCCGTGCTGGCCTCGGTCTCGACCGCCGATGCCCAGCCCGAGCCCGGTGGAAACGGCGTGGGGCCTCCCCTCGGCTTCGAGAACTCGCTCTTCGGCGTGAACGACGCCTCCGCGGCACCGCGGCGGCTGTTCCGGATCCGCGTTCCGCGCGAGTGGTCGGGGCAGGACCTCGTCGAGCGGCTGGCGCTCTCGCTCGCCGCCCCGGGAGCCCCGACGTGCGGGGACGCGGCGCCGGTCCCGGCCGCCCGATGGGTGAGCGGAACCGGTCGGCTCGAGACCGGCGCCGACGGGGTCACGCTGTCCGGAGCGCCTCGCGCCGAGGCGTGGCTCGCCGGCGGGGAGTGGGCCCGCGATTTCGTGCTCGAGGCCGAGGTGCGGCCGGAGCGCGGTGCGTTCTGGATCGTGCAGCAAGCGATCGGCTCGCGCGACCAGTGGCGCTGGGGCGGGACGGAGCGGACGCTGTATCTCCAGAGGCTCCGCCCCGGCACGCCGGTCGAGGTCGTCTCGCAGGTGGAGCTGCCCGCGTCACGGGGGGCGTGGCACACGCTGCGCCTCGTGAAGCGCGGCGAAGGGGTGTGGGTGGAGTGGGACGGAGCGCCGGTGCCGGACATGCCGCGGTCCGTCGCAGCCCACCGGCGCGGCTACGTCGGGTTCGCGACCGGGAGCCCGAAGGAGGCCGGACGCGTGGCCGTCAGGAACGCGCGGTTCGCGGCGATCCCGTACCGGGTCAGGGCCGTGAGCGCGTCGCCCGCGCCCGACGAGGTGGACGAGCTGCTCAGGGACGCGCCGTGCCTCGCCGCGATCAGCCCGCCCGGGCTCGTCGAGCGCGGAGGGCACGAGCTTGGACGGCGCGCCGCGGACGGACGGCTCCTCGCGATGCTCGCCGCGCGCGGCGCGTGGGAGCTCGTCCCGGCGCTGGAGGTCTCCCGCGAACCGAGCGCAGCTCCGGGGCGTGCGGACGAGGTGGCGAAGGTGGCCGAGCACGAAGGCTGGGCCGGCGTCCGGCTCGTGCGCCGCCGCGGTGGCGCGGCCGCGGGCAGGCAGACGTGGCCAGCCATCGCGGCGGCGTGGCAGGGGGCGCTCGGGCGCCACGACCTCCGGGTGATCCTCGACGAAGGAGACGAAGGAGAAGGACGATGAGGCGCTGGACTCCTGGCGCGGTCGTCGCGCTCCTCGTCGCCGCCACCGCGCTGTCGCTCCCCTCGACGGCGAGGGGGGCCTCGCCAGGACAGCCCTTCGCGGACCGTGGCGCGGCGCTGTATCGCACCGGCGACCTCCAGGGCGCCCGAAAGGCGTTCCGCGAGGCGGTCCGGCTCGACCCGCGGCACGAGAACGCCTGGCAGAGTCTCGGCTGGGTGGAGCACCGGCTCGGGCACGACGACGAGGCGCTCCGCATCTGGGATGACCTGCTCCGGCTTCACCCGGGCAGGGCCGAGACGCGCGAGGCGATCGCGACGCTCGAGCGCGAGCGGGATCGGCGGGCGAGGGCACCCGCGCGGCCCCGGGCCTCGCGCCCGGAGCGGGCACGGGGTGCGGCGCCCCCGCCACCCGCCGCGACCGCCGATCGCTCCGCCGCCGCGGAGACGCCGCAAACGCCTGCAGGTCCGCCGGCTCCCGGGGACCTGTTCCAGCGGGCGCAGGGTGCCTTCGCCGCCGGAGACCCCGCGGGAGCGGACCGCGTGCTGGCCGACCTCCTCGCGACCCCCGGCCTCGATTCGAAGTGGGCGGCACGAGCCGCCGAGCTGTACCTCCGTCACGGCGAGGTGGGTCGCGGCATCGCCCTCCTAGACAGGCCGGCGATCCCCGACTCCCCGGGCAAACGCAGCGGCGTGACCCGGCTCTACGCCGCCCGCGCGACCACCGCGTTCGCGGCCGCGCGGTTCGACGAGGCGACGGAGGCGTTCGCGCGCGCGGTGGCGCTCGACGGAGAGAACCGCCTCGCGCTGAGAGGCCTCGGGTGGGCGCACCGCCGGGCGGGGCGGCTCGACGACGCGGAGGCTGCCTGGCGGAGATACGCCGAAGCGTTCCCCTCGCTCGCCGAGCCGCGCGACCTGCTCGCCGGGCTCTACCTCGACCGCCACGACTACGCGGCCGCGCTCGAAGAGGCGCGCGCGAGCCTGGCGATCGATTCCGCGCCGAAGGGCGCGCACCTGCGCCACATCCGCAGCCTGTTCGGCCTCGTTCGAATCCGCGACGCGCGCCGCGCCGCGCAGGCGCTCGCGAAGAGGCTGCCCGACGATCCGCAGGCGCAGCGGGTGCTCGCGGATGCGCTCACGAAATCGCGCGACTTCCGGGCGGCCGCGCGGCAGTGGCGGCGCGTCCTCGAGCTCGATCCCGACTCCGCCGCGGCGAAGCAGAACTGGGTGCGCACGCTCTACGAGGGCGGCGACGCCGACGCCGCGGTGGAGGCGGCGCGGAAGATGGCCGAGGCGCCGGACGCTCCGGCGAGCGTGATCGAGCTGCTCGCGGAGGACGGGCGGGCGCGCCAGGACCTCCCGGAGGCGGCGCGCTGGTACGCGGAGCTCACCCGCCGCTTCCCGGAGGCGCTGCAGTACTGGCGCACCCTGACCCAGGTGCTCGACGTGATGGGCCGGTTCCAGGAGCAGGTCGCCGTGGCGCGAGCCGCCGTGCAGCGGCTTCCCCACCGAACCGAGCTGGAGCTCGATCTCGCGAACGCGCTCGGGAATGCCGGACGGCTGCGCGAGGCGATCGAGCGCACGCGGCGACACCTGGACACCTTCCCGGACAACCGGGCCGCGTACGAGGGCCTCGTCGATCTGCTCGCGCGAGCGGGGGACGCCTCGGCGGCGCTCGCGATGCTCTCCCGGAACCTCCCGTCCTTCTACAAGGACTACGAGCGCACGATGGTCGAGGCGAGCCTGCGCGCGAGGCGGAACGAGCTGACGTCCGCGACCCGGCTGCTTCGCTCGGTCGTGAAGGCGGCGCCAGGGCAGCGCTTCGTGCCGATCGTGCTGTACCACGGCGTCGTGCCGAACCCCCGGACCTCGCAGATCTCCGCGGCGGCTTTCGAGGCGCAGATCGCGGCGCTCGTCTCGCGCGGATACCAGTCGATCACGCTCTCCGAGCTCGCCCGCATGACCGCCGGCGAGGAGCCGTTTCCCCCCCGCCCGATCCTGATCACGTTCGACGACGCCCGCACCGACTCCTTCCGCGTGGGCGACCCGATCCTCGCGAAGTACGGGTTCAAGGCGACCATGTTCGTGCCGACCGCGCGCATCGGGATCGACGACGCGTTCCATGCCGGCTGGGAGACGATACGCCGCTACGCGAGCTCCGGGCGATGGGACATCCAGGCGCACGGACACGAGGCGCACACGCCCATCGCCATCGACGCCGCGGGTGGCCGCGGGGAATACCTCGCGTACAGGGCCTGGCTCCCCGCGGAGGGTCGCGCCGAGACCACGGCGGAGTTCCTCGCGCGACTCGACGGGGACTACCGCGCGTGCAAGGAGGAGATCGAGCGGCACGTGCCTGGCAGGCCCGTGCTCGGGTACGCCTACCCGCTCAACCAGGTGGCCTACGCCCAGACCGAGGATCGCGACGCCCTCAGGAGCGTGAACGAGCGGCTCGCCGCGCGCTACTACCGCTTCGGCTTCGTTCAGGACGAGACCGGGTACAACCGCCTCCGCCCGGGCGAGGCGGCGCCGTTCATGCTCCGGCGGTTCGAGGTGCCGGCGGAGTGGAGCGGTCAGGAGCTGCTCGCCCACCTCGCGCGCAACGAGCCGGTGCGCGCCGCGCGGCTGGAGCTGGCACGCCTGGCGCTCGACGACGGGCGGCCGCACGCGGCCCGCCGGATGATCGACGAGATCGTGCGAGAGGAGCCCCTCGTCGCGCCACAGGCCGAGGCGACGCTCGCGTACATCGCCTGGCAGGAGGACCGTCCGCGCGAGGCGGCGACCCACCTCGCGGCGAGCCCGCCCCCGTCACCGGTCGCGCTGCCGCGGGCCGACACCCTCGCGAATCGCGTCGCATGGAGAAACGACCCACGTGGCGGAGCCGAGTCGGCGGTCTTCAGCGACTCGGATGGGCGAACGGTCCTGAGCGCGGACACGATCTTCCGGCGGCCGCTGGCGGATCAGCTCGACGTTGCGCTGGACGTCGGGCAGCTCGTCCTCGCGGAACGGAGCCTCCCCACGCTCCACGGTCCGCAGCTCACCGGAGGCCTGTCGGGAGCCCTCGGGCACGACCTGGCGCTCTCGAGCTGGGCGCGCTTCCGGCAGCTCACCAACCAGCCGTGGGTCCTGAACGGCGGGGTCTCGCTGCAGCTCCGGAACGAGCAGCACCTCTTCACGTTCCAGTGGCTGTACGAGGACGTCGACACGATCCTCGCCGCGTTGAAGGGGATCCGGCGGCACTTCCTCCTGGTGGGGTACTCGCTCCAGTCGCCGCTGTGGCGCATCGACGCGAGCGGCGGACAGTTCCTGTTCGACGACGGGAACGCCAGGAGCGACCTCCACGCGACGCTCCTGCGACGGTTCGGGACCGAGGGGCGCTGGGGGATCGGCCTGGGGGTGGATTCCGAGAACAGCCGGTTCGTGCCGCGCGAGTACTACTCTCCCCAGCAGCTCACGAACGTGATGGGGCGCGTCCAGTACAGCCGCAACTGGCGAGACTCGTCGTCGATCGCATTGAACGCGGGCCTCGGGATGGCGCGCGACAGGCCGCACGGGGAGCGCGTGAGCGGCCTCGTGGGCGTGGCGTTCTCCCGCTGGTGGGGATCCCATCACAACTTCTCCACCGCGCTCGGGGTCGAGACGAAGGCCGTCCCCGGCTACCAGTCGGTGAACGCGACGCTCCGGCTCGAGGCCCGGTTCTGAAGCTCCTCGACGACGCTCCAGAACGCAGGATCCTCCTGGCCCAGGCTCCAGACCACGACCCCGCCCGCGCCGCGGCGGAGGACCGTGCGGAGCTTCACGGCGAGGCTCTGTGCATCCTCGTAATAGACCGTTCGCTCGCCTCCCGGACCGTAGGAGAACCAGGGTACTTCGCCGTCTTGCTGGCGGCTCACCGAGGCCTTCTCGGACCGAGCGAGCGCGACCGCCTTCGCGAACGGCATGTCGCGGGTCCCGCCGGGTGACCACTCCATCCCGATCACCTTCAGCGCGGGGATGACCTTCTCGCGCGCGCACTGACCCGCCGCGAACGAGAGGATCGAGTCGATCCAGGACGGGGTGGCGAGTGGGCCGGGGGCCGTCTTCGCGCTGTGCTCGTTGTACAGCATGATCTGGAGCCGATCGGCGGATCGGCACAGCGCCGCCCAGTCCTCCGCCCCGGTGCCGTCCGCGGTGCTCTCCGCCGACTTGGGCTGAACGGTGACCGACAGCATCAACCCCGCGCCGTGGGCGTCCTCGGCGAGCTCAGCCACGAACGTGGAGAAGTCGTCCCGATCCGTCGCGTACAGGTTCTCGTAGTCGAGATCGACGCCCGATACGCCGTACTGACGCGCGAGCTCGAGGATCTTCTCGCGATGGAGGCGGCGCCGGGCCGGATCGCTCAGCACGTCGTGCACCGGGCCGGGGGCCTTCTGCGTCGCGCCGCCCGACGAATCGACGACGTCGTTCACGACCGTCAGCCACGTCTTCGCCCCCGAGCGCCCGATCGTCTGCACGACCCGCGCATAGTCGTCCGGACGGGCAGAGACCGGGTCGCCGTCGCCGTCGAGCTGCGCCACGAACAGGAACACGTCCGAGACGCGGCCGCGTGAGGCCGGTACCGCGTCGAGCGCCGTCTGGAGATCCCAGTACGGCGCCCACCCACCGACACCCCACGCACGCCCCGCGACCGGCGTCGCCGTTCGATTGCACGCCAGGAACAGGGCGAGCGCCAGCACCGGTGCAACGCGCCTCCGCGTGCGCGCGCCTCGGTTCAAGTTCCGATCGCGGTGTAGCGCTTCCATCCCGATCTCCTCGCCGGACCCCACACAACGTAAGGCGTCGCGAGACACGCGCCCACACGTCAGCGCGCTCCTCCCGCGATCGAGTGATCGGTAGGAATTTCTGCGGCCCAGGAGACGGTTGCCTAGCCAATGACCAAGCAATCGCTACTCGCCGCCATGTTGATCGCCGCAGTCGGGACCATCACCGGGTGCGACAGCCAGGACGACATCGAGGCCGACCCCGCACTTCAGGAGAGCGTCTCCGCCCTGTCAGGCAGCGCGCTCTCCGTCACGGGCGTGAAGGCGAGCTCGGACGACGGAAACGTCCCCGCGAACGTCCTCGACGGGAACCTCGCGACGCGCTGGTCGTGCAGTGGCGTCGGCTGCTGGATTCGCGCGGATCTCGGCACGGCGCGGTCGCTGACCGGGATCGCGGTCGCGTGGTACGTCGGCAACACGCGGATGAGCAACTACGTCTTGTCGGTGTCGAACGACGACGTCACCTATACCCAGGTGCTCTCCGGGAAGAGCAGCGGCACCACCCTCCAGCTCGAGCCGTACGGGTTCGGTCCCGTGACCGCCCGCTACGTCAGGCTCACGGTCAACGGCAACACCTCGAACACGTGGGCGAGCGTCACGGAGCTGAAGGCGTGGGGAACCGACGTGGCTGCGCCGGCTCCCGCTCCCGTTCCGGCTCCCGCGCCCACCCCCCCGGCCTCGGCGAACGTCGACGTCTTCGGAACGAAGAACATCTACCCGAGCGTCTCCGGGGCGCGCGAGTGGCACGTCAAGTGGAGCTCGAACCCGCGCGTCCTCAGGGATGGGCAGGTCGATCCGTACGACGGCGAGTTCCAGATGCGCGGCTCGAACAACACCCTCGAGATCAAGGGCGACGGGACGGCCAAGAGCTACGGCGACGTGATCAGGCTCTACGTCGGCGACCGGACGAAGGCGAAGAAGTGGACCAACGTCGAGCTCACCGTCTACGGGAAGCGCGTGTCCGAGATGAGCGGCGCGGGGAGCGCGGTCGGGTTCGAGTTCCAGACCCGCACCGACGACGGGCACACGAGCTCGACCGCGCTGAACGCCGCTGGGCTGCCGCTCCAGTGCGACGGCAAGGCCTACGGGTTCTCGTTCCGCACCGACGGGCGTGCGCTCGTCGAGAAGGAGCTGAAGCACCCCACCACCACGTCGCAGGTCGCGAAGAACGTCTGGAGCGGCGGCGCGTTCCCTAAGAGCCAGTGGGTCGGGATGAAGCTCATCGTCTACAGCGTCGACAACGGCCAGCACGTGAAGCAGGAGGTGTGGCGGGATCTCACCGACGGCGCGGGCGGGGGCACCTGGGTGAAGGTGCTCGAGAACACGGACGCGGGCGGGTGGGCGATCAGCTCCACCACCGCGGCGAGCTGCAAGATTCCGGCGGACTACATCATCACGGCCGCGCAGCCGCTCGTCATCCTCCGGAACGATCAGATCTCGGAGCAGTGGTACAAGAAGGTCTCGATCCGAGAGATCCAGCCGTAGGGCACCGCACGGGGCATCGGCACGAACGGCCTGGCTCGGTCCCGAGCCAGGCCCGTTCGCGTTTCAGGGCCATGCCTCAGCCCGTGCTCGCGAGCGTTCCCGTCGCCGTTCGTGGGACGCCCAGCACGACGCGCACCTCGTGGCGCCCGCCGTCGTCCACGAGCGCGATCGCCAGCGGATCGGCGGCGACCCCGTCGAGCTGGGCCGAGGCGATGCCGCGGCAGCGGCGCTCGGGGTTCGTGACCGTGATGTCGTAGCGCGTCCGGCCGAAGCGCCAGGAGATCCCGTACTCGGGCCAGGAGGAGGGGATGCACGGGTCCACCGCGAACGTCTCGCCGCGGCGCCGGAGGCCGAGGATGCTCTCGAGGGCCGCCCGGTACATCCAGCCGGCGGCGCCCGTGTACCAGGTCCACCCCACGCGCCCCGCGTGCTCGGGACGCGAGCAGAGGTCCCCGGCGAGCACGTACGGCTCGCCGCGGTAGCGCGCGACCTCGGGCCCCGTCCGCGTGTGGTTCAGCGGGTTCAGCATGTGGAACAGCTCCGTCGCCTCGTCGCCGCTCCCGAGCTTCGCGAGCGCCATCACGATCCAGGCGGCGGCGTGCGTGTACTGGCCGCCGTTCTCACGGACGCCGGGCGGATAGCCCTTGATGTACCCGGGGGACTGGGCCGAGCGATCGAACGGCGGCGTGAGGAGCACGACCACCTGGGCGCCTCGCCGCACGAGGTGCGTCCGGACCGAGTCCATCGCGCGGTCCGCGAGGCGCGCCGGGGCCGCGCCGGAGAGCACCGCCCAGGACTGGGCGATCGAGTCGATCGTGCACTCGTCGCTCTGCGCCGAGCCGAGGGGCGCGCCGTCGTCGTAGTACCCGCGGCGGTACCACTCGCCGTCCCACGTCCGCTCCAGCGCGGAGGCGAGGCGGGCGGCCTCTCCCCGGTAGCGGGCCGCGAGGACGGCCTCTCCGCGCGCCGCGCACAGCGGCGCGAAGTCGGTCAGGACGGCGTGCAGGAAGAAGCCGAGCCAGACGCTCTCGCCGCGGCCCTCCCGGCCGACGCGGTTCATCCCGTCGTTCCAGTCGCCGCTCCCCATGAGCGGCAGGCCGTGGACGCCCGAGGTGAGCCCGCGATCCAGCGCGCGCACGCAGTGGTCGAAGAGCGCGCCCTCCTCGGTCGAGACGCCAGGCTGGGCGTAGACGTCGTCGACGCCCGGCCCGAGCGCCGCCCCGTCGAGGAACGGGACGCGCTCGTCGAGCACGCCCGTGTCCCCGGTGGTCCGCACGTAGTGCGCCACCGCGTAGGGCAGCCACACGAGGTCGTCCGAGCAGCGGGTGCGCGTCCCGCGGCCGCTCGGTGGGTGCCACCAGTGCTGGACGTCGCCCTCCTTGAACTGGTGGGCCGCCGCGCGCAGCAGGTGCTCACGGACCAGCGCCGGCCGCGCCATCGCGAGCGCCATCGCGTCCTGGAGCTGGTCGCGGAAGCCGAACGCGCCGCCGGGCTGGTGGTAGCCGGTGCGGGCCCACATGCGGCAGCTCAGGTCCTGGTAGAGGAGCCAGCGGTTCACGAGGAGGTCGAAGGAATCGTCCGGCGTCCGGACCTGCACCGCGTCGAGCGTGTCCTCCCAGCCGCGCCGCACCGCCTCGAGCGCGGTGTCCGCCGCCTCCGGGGTCCCGTGCCGCGCGACCAGCTCGCGGACGTGGCTCACGTCGCGTCCCTCGCCGACCACGAACACGAGCCGCCTCGTCTCGCCCGGCTCGAGGACGACCGCGACCTGGAGGGCGGCGCAGGGATCGAGCCCCGCGCCGAAGCGGGGAGCGAGGGCGTCGAGGCCGAGCGCCGCCGGCCGGGCGAGCGAGCCGTTCCGGCCGAGGAAGGCGGTGCGGTCGCCGGTCGCCGAGCGCACCCCGCCGCTCGCGTGGGCGAAGGCCACCCGGCCCGCGAACTCGTGGTTCCACGCGTTCGTCGCGAGGATCGCCCCGGTCGCCGCGTCCTGCTCGGTCACGACGTGCTGGTTCTGGCCCGCCTGCGGCGGCCCCAGCACCCACTCCGTGTACGAGTAGACGGAGAGGCGACGCCGGACGCCGCCCTCGTTCGCCAGCGTCAGCACCGAGAACTTCACCGGGTCGGCGGCGTCCACGAAGACGTCGAGGCCGTGCCGGATCCCATTCGTCGCGCGCGCGAAGCGGGTGACCCCCGCCTCGTGCCGGATCACGAACCGGCCGCTCGAGGCGTCCCGGGGCAGCGGCCCCGGGGTGGGCGACCACGCCTCGCCGGTGTCGTCGTCGCGCACGAGCACGGCCTCGGAGGTCGGGTCGCTGACCGGGTCGTTCGCGAACGGCGTGAGGCGATTCTCGCGGCTGTTCTCGGACCAGGTGAAGGACGACCCCGACGCCGTGACCACCGTCCCGAAGGCCGGGCTCGCGATGACGTTCACCCAGGGGAGCGGCGTCTCCTCGGCGCCGTCGAGCACGACGACGTAGGCCTTCCCTCCGTCCGCGAAGCCGCCGAGCCCGTTCGAGAGGACGAGCGGCGGCACCTCCGGCTCCGCGATCCGCGCGGGCGCGCTGGCGCGCCTTGCGGCCGGCAAGACCGCGAGGGGCGCCGGCGCGGGAGCGGGAGGCCCGGATCGATCGAGCTGGTGCGCGAGCGACCCGCTGCCGCCGCTCAGGACCGCGCGCGCGACGCCGGAGAGGAGGAGGCGCTCGGCCTCGGTCATCCGGTCCCCACGCAGGAGGTACACGCCGCCGCGCCGGTGCTTCCATGTTTGCCAGGGTCCCTCGTCGAGGAGGGCGGCGAGCTGCGCGTGCACCTCGTCGAGGTAGCTGACCTGGTGCTCGTTCAGGATCACGACGTCGGCGCTCAGCCCCTTGAGGCGCCAGTACTCCTGCGCCTGGAGGACCTGCCGGACGAGCGCGAGGTCCGAGTCCGAGACGACGCGCACGAGCAGGACGGGGAGGTCGCCGGAGACGCCGTGTCCCCAGAGCCCCTCCTGGCCTAGCGTGCTGCGGGCGAGGACCTCCGGTCCCGGGCGCAGCGACCCGTCGTCGTAGAGGACGCGCGAGGCGAGGCGCTCGAACAGGAGGGCCTCCTCGCTCGTGATGCCGAGGTGGTGCAGCCTGCTGCGCGCGTGGGCGAACGCGAGCGCGAAGGTGCGCGCCGTGGCGGTCGAGTCGTGGTAGCGCTGCGCGAGCGCGAGCGCCGTCTCCCGGCTCGAGGCCATCCCCGTCGCGAAGGAGAGCCTCACGACGCCGCCGGGGGCGAGGCGCACGCGCTGCCTCAGGCTCACGATCGGGTCGAGCAGGGCGCCCGTGGTGCCGGACAGGGGGCGGCCGTCGAGCGCCTGCGGATCCTCCGGGCCGCGACCGCGCCCGAGGAAGCGGCCGCGGTCGGTCTCCCACTCCACTGGCCCCTGCGTCCGGCCCTCCTGCGCGATGACGTGCACCGCGAACACCTCGGCGTCGTCCGGGGAGCGCGGCCGCCGCCGGCAGAGCAGCGCGCCGCTCTCCGCGATGTACTCGGACTCGACGAAGAGCTTGCCGAAGGCGGGGTGCGCGAGGTCGTCGGCGTTCGGTGCGAGGACGATCTCGGCGTAGCTCGTGATTCTCGAGCTCCCGGGCACGGTCGCCGTGGTTCACCACCTCGAGCCGGCGCACCTCGACGTCGTCCTCGGGCGAGACCGCGACGTCGAGGCGCGTCCCGATGTCGTCCTCGGTTCGCTGGAACGTCGCCTTCTCCATCGTGAACACGGTGACGTCGTCGTTCGCGTCCCTCGCGGTCGGCTGATGCGTCGCCGACCACACCGTTCCGCTGCGGACGTCGCGGAGGTAGAGGTACTGGCCTCCGGGGTCGCGCGTGGCGTCCTGGCGCCGCCGCGTCACGGCGCGCCCTCGGCAGAAGCTCGCGCCGCCGCCGGCGTTCGTGACCACCGCGGTGTAGTTGCCGTTCGAGAGGAACTGGGCGTGGGGGAAGGGCGTGTGCGGCGACCGGAAGCGGCGGGCCGCCGCCGGCGGCACCGGCGCCGCGATGCGCGCGCCCTCGTCCGGGCGCGGCAGGATGAGCGCCGCGTGGCGCGGGACGCGCTCCTGGAGGAGCAGCTCGGTCGCCTGCACGCGGGGATCCGCGTGGAACCGCTCCACCATGCGGTTGCCGGCGAGCGCGTCGGCGATCGCCGTGAGCGTCATCCCCTGGTGGTGGGCGAGGTACGTCCGCACGATCGTGCCCCGCCTGCGCGCCGGAGCCCGCGCCTCGCCCTCGGTCTCCTCGGGGTGGCGCGGCGTGTAGTCGATGGCGTCGTAGTAGCCGTACGCGCCGAGGAGGCCCGCGGCCGAGAGGCGGCGGAGGTTCGCGGCGGCCGCCGTGGGGTGGACGAGCGTCGCGAGCGCGGTCGCGTACGGCGCGACGACGAGCTCGTCGGCGAGGCCCCGCTTCATCCCGAGCCCCGGGACGCCGAACGCCTTGTACTGGTAGGTGCCGTGGTGATCGACGAGGTCGTAGGCGGACTCCGAGATCCCCCACGGCACCCCGCGCTGCGCCGCGTAGTCCCGCTGCCGGCGCACGACCATCCGGCACGCCTCGTCGAGCAGCGTGTCGGGGTAGCTGCGCATCACGAGCAGCGGCATGAGGTACTCGAACATCGTCGCGCTCCACGACAGGAGCGCGGGGTTCCCGTGCACGCTCGTGACCGCGCGCCCGAGGTGGAACCAGTGCTTCTCGGGCAGGTCGCCCTTCGCGATCGCGATGAAGCTCGCGAGGCGCGCCTCGGAGGCGAGGAGGTCGTAGTGGGCCGGGTCGAGCCGCCCGGGCCCCTCCGCGTCCGCGGCCCGGTAGCCGATCGAGAGGAGGTTCCGCGTCGAGTCGTAGAGGAAGCCGAAGCTCATCCCGTCCGCGAACGCGGCGGCGCGCCGCGACAGGCTCTCGAGCTGCGCGGACAGGTCCACCGCCGGTCCCGCGTCGGGCGGCGCCGGCTCCCGGGCGAGGCGGCGGAGCCCCTCCGAGAGCGCGATGAGCGCGCCGGCGAGGTTCCCGCTGTCCACCGTCGAGACGTAGCGGGGCGGAAGCGGCGCGAGGCTCACGGTGTCGTACCAGTTGAAGAGGTGCCCCTCGAGCCGCTCCAGCCCCTCGATCGTGGTGAGGGTGGAGTCCACCCGTTCGACGAGCTCTGCGGTCGGGATGAACCCGAGATCGTGGGCCGCCAGCGTCGAGAGGAGCCCCATGCCGACGTTGGTCGGCGAGGTGCGGTGCGCGATCCGCGAGGGCTCCTCCTGGAAGTTGTCCGGAGGCAAGAAGTGGTCCTCCGGCCCCATGAACGCCTCGAAGTACTTCCACGTGGCGCGGGCCACCTCGAGGAGGAAGGCCCGGTCGGCCGCGCCGAGGGCGAGGTCGCGGTCCCGCATCGGCTGGGAGAGCCGGTAGGCGACGAGCGGCGCCACCGCCCAGAGCGCGAGCAAGGGGCCCGCCGCGGCGAGCGCGCCCGGCCGCCACGCGGACACGAGGACGACGCCCGCGAGCGCGATCGCCGGGCTCGCCGACATCGCCAGGATGAACGACCGGGGGCCGGTCGCGCTCTCGACGCCGGCGCCCCGCGCAGCGCTCGCGGCCGCGGTCTCCCACTCGAGGAGCCGTCGCCGCGTGATGGCGACGCGGACGAGCGTGACCAGGATCGCGTGCACCATCGCGTAGGCCTGGTTCGCGAGGAAGGCGAGCTGCAGCAGGATGCGCGCCGCGGTCGCCGCGACGTCCTCCGCGAGCGCGTGCATGAACGCCCGGAACGGCTGGTGCGGCCGCGGGCCGGCGAGCGCCTCGAGCACGAGCGGAGCGAGCGGGAACGCCAGGGACGCGACCACGAGGGCGGTCCAGACGAGGGGGCTCCCGGGCAGCACCGTCCAGGCCAGGAGGAGCAGGAGCACGGTCGCCGGCGCGAGCTGCGCGCGCCGCAGGTTGTCGAAGATCTTCCAGCGCGCGATGAGGGGCAGGCGGTTGCGCGCGAGGCCCGCGCGGGTCCGGACGAAGGGGAGGAGCCACCCGAGGATTCTGCCAGTCGCCGCGCGTCCAGCGGTGCTGGCGCCGCGCGTGTGCGAGGACGCTCGACGGGTAGTCGTCCACGACCTCGACGTCCGTCACGAGCCCCGTGCGAGCGTGGAGCCCCTCGAACAGGTCGTGCGAGAGCAGCGTGTTGTCCGGGACGCGGCCGTCCAGCGCCTCCGTGAACGCGTCCACGTCGTAGAGCCCCTTGCCCGTGAAGCTGCCCTCGCCGAAGAGGTCCTGGTAGGTGTCCGAGACGGCGGTGGTGTACGGGTCCACGCCGGTGTGTCCGGCGAAGATGCGCGCGAAGCGGGAGCTGGCGGCGCTCGCGGTCGTGACGCTGACGCGCGGCTGCAGGATCCCGTAGCCCTCGGTCACGAGGCCGGACCGCGGGTCCAGGCGGGGCCGGTTCAGGGGGTGGGCGATGATGCCGACGAGCTTCTTCGCGCCGTCGCGCGGCAGGCGCGTGTCGGAATCGAGCGTGATGACGTAGCGCACGCGCGGGAGCACGCTCAGCTGGCCGACCTGCACGTCGTAGCTCGTGTCGGTCGCGCCGCGGAGGAGCCGATTCAGCTCCTCGAGCTTCCCGCGCTTCCGCTCCCACCCCATCCACGCGTCCTCCGCCGGGTTCCACTGGCGCGCGCGGTGGAAGAGGAAGAACAGATCGCCGCGCCCCTCGCCGAGCCGCGCGTTCAGCGCCTCGATCCCGGTCCGGGCGGCGGCGAGGATCGGGGCGTCCTCCGGCAGGTCGCGCGCGGCGGCGTCGGAGAAGTCGCCCAGGATCGCGAAGTGGACGTGGGGGTCGAGGTTCCCGAGCGCGAGCACCTCGAGGTGCTCGAGGAGCCGCCCGACGCCGTCCACGCTCGTGAGCAGCGTCGGCACGACGACGAGGGTGCGCGCGTCCTCCGGGACGCCGCCGGAGAGGTCGAGGCGGGGCAGCCGTCTCGGAGGAGCGAGGCGCGCCACCACCCGCTGGACGAGCCCGATCGCCACCTCGCTCGCGGGGAGGAGGAGCAGCAGCGCCACCCCGAGCTGGGCCCACGTCGAGCCGCCCGCGTGACGCGCGTACGCGGCGCCGGCCACGACGAGCGCGGCGGTCGCGAGGGTGATCGCGCCGAGGTACGCGCCCGTGGCGTGCGCGAACGCGAACCGGCGCAGGCCCGCGCGGAGCCCCGGGCGCCAGGCCACGTCGGCCTCGAGCTCGCGGCGTCCCTTGCCGATGAGGTGGTAGCCGACGTGCGCGGCGCGCGCGCCCGCCCCGTCGCTCTCGGCCACCAGGCGCGCGCTCTCCACCGCGCGCAGCGCGACCCGGACCTGGGCCTCTCCCGTGGGATCGGCGAGATCCTCGACGGCCTGCCGGTAGCGGTCCCGGGAGAGGAACTCCATCCGGCCGTGGACCCCGGCAGGATCGCGCTGCAGGACCCGCTCGACGAGGCTCACCGCCTCGACGAAGTGGGTCCAGTCGAGGGTCGAGCAGAGCCGCAGGCTCGTGACGACGTTCGCCACCGACACCTGGGCGGCGGCCTCGAGCTGGTGCTCGCCGCGGATCGCCTCCTCGGCCGTCTGCCGATCGACGGCGAGGCGTGCGTCGAGGGCGCTGCGGACCGCCGCGAGGCGCGGGCCGTACTCGCGCGCGCGCTGGAGGAGTTGCACGACGAACGCCGGGTGGAGCGCGCGGGGGAGGGGCGGCGGCGGGCCCTTCCCCTCCGCGTCGATCCGCGCCACGTGCGCGTCGGCGGCGCGCCGGGCCGCGCGCGCGGCGAGCGTCTCGTCGGCGAGCCGCCGGAGGTTCTCGACGAGCGCGAGCTTCAGCATGCTCGGCCACGCCCAGAGCTCTCCGATGGTGAGCGGCGCGACGGTCTGGAACGCGTCGAGCCAGCGGACGAGCTGGGGACGATCCAGGCGGCTGTCGCTGTGCCGGATCAGCTCGATCGCGAGGGCGTAGACGCGGGCGTTCCCGGCTTGCTCGCGCGCGGCGAGCTTCGGCAGCTCGCGGTAATAGCGCCGCGGCAGGTTCTGGCGGACGTCGCGGATCTCGGACGCGACGAGCGGGTAGTTGTCGAGGAGCCACTCTGCCGCGGGCGTCACGTACTCGCCGCGGTGCACGTCGCCGGCGAGCTCTCGGTACGCCTCGCGCAGGACGCGGACGTTGTCGTCGAAGCGCGGGAAGACGCTCCGGGCCACCCGGCGGGAAGGGTCCACGGTGAACCGGGCGGCGAGCGAGCGGGCGCGCTCGTCGAGGCGCTCGACGCTCAGGAGCTCGTCGCGGAACGGCCTCTCGCCAAGCATCGCAGCCACCTGCACGCACCCTCCCGGACGGGAGTCAGCGCGTCATCGGTGCGATGCGTTGGGCTGGCTCACCATGAGTGTAACACGTCGATCATCGGCGCACCGGCCCCGCGCGCGGGGACCGAGCGCTCGTCGCGGCGGCGCGTGCCTGGCGCGCATGGGCGGAGGATCGCGCCTCGCTACGTCTTCTTCTTCGCGTCCTTGGCGCCCGCCTCCGGCTTCGCGGCCCCCTGCTGGGACTTCGTCGCCTCGCGGTGCGCCGCGGCCTTCGCGACCTTCGCGTCGGCCTTCGCCTTCACGTCGGCCACCGCCTGGGCTCTCGCCTCGGCCTGCGCGGGGGTGTCCACGTGCGGTGTCGCCTGCTTGTTCTCCAGGTCCTTGAAGCTCATGTCGCCTCTCTCAGCTCTGGTCGGGTGGAGATGGGGTCTAGCCGGCCGGGGATGGCGGGACACGGCGATGAAGGGCCTCCTCGCCAAAACCCCCGCCGCGCCAGGGGATCGGGCGGCTGGGCGAGCGCCGCGAGCGGGCGAGGGATCGCCACCCAACACGCACCTTGCACGGCGGAGAGGCGTGGGCGAAAGGATCCGCCCGGGTGGCGAGGGGAAATGGCCGACCGCATCCTGGTCCTCAACGCCGGGTCGTCGTCGATCAAGTTCTCGCTCTTCGGCGAGAGCGGCGGAGTGCTCGTGCCGGGCGTCCGCGGACAGCTCGAGTCGATCGCTGCGCAGGGCGCGCCCCGGTTCGTCGCGCGCGCCCCGGACGGCGCGGTCGTCGCGGAGCGGAGCTGGCCGGAGCGCGCGTACCTCGACCACGCCGGCGCGCTGAGGTTCCTCCTCGAGTACGTCCGCGGCGCGCTCGGCGAGGGCGCGCTCGCGGGCGTCGCGCACCGGGTGGTGCACGGCGGGACGGTCTTCGCCGGGCCGGTGCGGATCGACGAGGCGGTGCTGGCGCGGCTGCAGACGTTCGTGCCGCTCGCGCCGCTGCACCAGCCGCACAACCTCGGCCCCATCCGCCTCCTGCGCGAGCTCGAGCCGTCGCTCCCACAGGTCGCCTGCTTCGACACCGCGTTCCACCGCACCATGCCGGCGGTGGCCGAGCGCTTCGCGCTCCCGGAGGAGCTGCACGAGGCCGGCCTCCGGCGCTACGGCTTCCACGGGCTCTCGTACGAGTACGTTGCCTCCGCGCTCACCGCGCTCGACCCCGCCGCCGCGCGCGGCCGGACCGTCGCCATGCACCTCGGCAGCGGCGCGAGCATGTGCGCGCTCCTGGACGGGCGCAGCGTCGCGACGACCATGGGCTTCAGCGTCCTCGACGGGCTGTGCATGGGCACGCGGCCGGGCTCGCTCGACCCGGGCGCGGTGCTGTGGCTCGCGCAGGAGCGTGGGATGGAGCCCCGCGAGCTCGAGCGGCTCCTCTACGACCGCTCCGGCCTGCTCGGCGTCTCCGGCATCTCGGGCGACATGCGGACCCTGCTCGCGTCCCCGGAGCCCCGCGCGCGCCTCGCGGTGGACCTCTACGTCCACCGGATCGGGCGGGAGCTGGGCTCGCTCGCGGCGGCGCTCGGGGGACTCGACGCGGTCGTCTTCACGGCCGGCGTGGGCGAGAACGCGCCCGCGATCCGCGAGCGCGTCTGCCGCGACGCGGCCTGGCTCGGGGTCGAGCTCGATCCCGCGGCGAACGGGGCGGGCGGGCCGCGGATCACGACCGGCGCGAGCAGGGTCTCCGCGTGGGTGATCCGCACCGACGAGGAGCTGATGATCGCGCGGCACGCGCGCCGGTTGCTGGAGGGCGCCACGGCGCCGAAGGGAGAGAACGTGACCACGAGTGCACCGACACCGACCGGGGCCGCCGCGCTGTCCGAGCACGGACCGGCCCGGGCGACCGTCACCGGGGCGCCGCTCGCCCCGGAGGAGCTGAGCCGGCTCGACGCGTTCTGGCGCGCCTGCAACTACCTCGCCCTCGGGATGATCTACCTCCAGGAGAACCCGCTCCTGCGCGAGCCGCTCCGCCCGGCGCACGTGAAGAACCGGCTCCTCGGCCACTGGGGCGCGAGCCCGGCGCTCTCCTTCGTCTACACGCACCTGAACCGGGTGATCCGGGCCCGGAACCTCGACGTGCTCTTCATGGCGGGGCCGGGGCATGGCGCGCCGGGCGTGCTCGGTCCGGTCTACCTCGAGGGCACCTACTCCGAGGTCTACCCGGACAAGAGCCTCGACGAGGAGGGGCTCCGGCGCTTCTTCAAGCAGTTCTCCTTCCCCGGCGGGATCGGGAGCCACTGCACGCCGGAGACGCCCGGCTCCATCCACGAGGGCGGGGAGCTCGGGTACGTGCTCTCGCACGCCTGCGGCGCCGCGTTCGACAACCCCGACCTGATCGTCGCCGCGGTGGTCGGCGACGGCGAGGCCGAGACCGGCCCGCTCGCGACGTCGTGGCACGTGAACAAGTTCCTGAACCCGATCCGCGACGGGGCGGTGCTGCCGATCCTCTCGCTCAACGGCTACAAGATCGACAACCCGACCCTGCTCGCGCGCCTCCCTGCGGAGGAGCTCACGAGCCTCTTGCGCGGCTACGGCTGGACGCCGCTGCTCGTCGAGGGCTCCGACCCGGCCACGATGCACCAGGCGATGGCGGCGACGCTCGACCGCTGCGTCGAGCTGATCCGCGGCGCGCAGGCCGAGGCGCGCCGGACCGGCGCCGCCTCCCGACCGCGCTGGCCGATGATCGTGCTGCGCGCGCCGAAGGGCTGGACGGCGCCGCGCGAGCACGACGGGCACGCGCTCGAGGGCTCCTGGCGCGCGCACCAGGTCCCGCTCACCGGCGTGAAGGCGGACCCCGCCCGGCTCGCGACGCTCGAGCGCTGGATGCGGAGCTACCGGCCCGAGGAGCTGTTCGACGAGCGGGGCGCGCCGGTCGCGGCGCTGCGCGAGGTGGCGCCGAAGGGCGCACGCCGGATGGGCGCGAACCCGCGCGCGAACGGCGGCCTGCTCAAGCGCGCGCTCCGCATGCCCGACTTCCGCGCCTACGCGGTGCCGGTGGATGCGCCAGGGGCGTCGCGGGCGGAGACCACGCGACCGCTCGGCGCGTTCCTGCGCGACGTCCTGCGCGCGAACCCGGACAACTTCCGGGTCTTCGGGCCGGACGAGACCAGCTCGAACAAGCTCGGCGCGGTCTACGAGGCGTCGCGGAAGCTCTGGCTGGAGGCGTCCCTTCCGCAGGACGCGGACGGCGGCCAGCTCGCGCCGGACGGCCGCGTCGTCGAGATGCTCTCCGAGCACACGCTGGAGGGGATGGTCGAGGGCTACCTCCTCACCGGGCGGCACGCGTTCTTCTCGTCGTACGAGGCGTTCGTCCACATCATCGACTCGATGTTCAACCAGCACGCGAAGTGGCTCTCGGGCGCGCGCCGCCTCTCCTGGCGCGGGGAGATCGCGTCGTTGAACCTCCTCGTCACCTCGACCGTCTGGCGACAGGACCACAACGGCTTCACCCACCAGGACCCCGGCTTCCTCGACGTCGTCGTGAACAAGAGCTCGGAGGTGACCCGGATCTACCTCCCGCCCGATGCGAACTGCCTGCTCTCGGTGGCGGACCACTGCCTGCGGAGCGAGGACTACGTGAACGTGATCGTGGCGGACAAGCAGGCCCACCTCCAGTACCTGCCGATGGACGCGGCCATCACGCACTGCGCGAAGGGGATCGGGATTTGGGACTGGGCGAGCAGCGACGAGGGCGGAGACACGGACGTCGTGATGGCGTGCGCGGGCGACGTCGCGACGCTCGAGGCCCTCGCCGCGACCGCGATGCTGCGGGAGGCGTTC
>CAWHDY010000005.1:0-119234 GCA_963828235.1 uncultured delta proteobacterium | reverse complement strand
CAGCTCGGCGACGCGCTCGAACGGAAGGGCGTCGCCGTCTCGCGGATCCGTCCGCGCGGGGTGCTGTCACCGGCGCTCCGGCGCCTTCCCCTGCTCGACAAGGTCGACTCGTACCTCGGGCGCTTCGTAGTCTACCCGCGCATCGCGCGGCGGATGCGCGCGGACGTGTTCCATATCGTGGACCACGGCCAGGCGTTCCTGGTCCCGAACCTCGACCCCGCCCGGACCGTCGTCACCTGCCACGACGTGATTCTGCTGGCGGTAGCCGCGGGGCGGGTACGCGCAGAGTACACCCCGTTGCTCGCGACTCGAATCCTGCGGCGCTCGCTCGAATTGATGAAACGCGCCCGGCGCATCATCGCTGTCTCGGAGCACACGCGAACCGATCTCGCCGATCTTGCGGGAGTCGATCCCGCGACCGTCGAGGTCATCAACCGGGGCTCAATTATCCGTTCAGCCCCGCGCCGGAGCGGCGGGGCGAGATCCGTGCGAGGCTCGGGTTGCCCTCGAAGCCGACTCGTTCTTCACGTGGGGCACACGGGATTCTACAAGAACATTCCTGCATGCCTGCATGTCATCTCCCGGCTTCTCCGCGAAGGACTCGAGGTCGCATTCGTGCGCTGCGGTTGCCCTATGACTCCTGAGCAACGCGCGCTCGCGGATCGCCTCGGGATTGCGGGCGCGATTTTGGAGCTGGGCCCGCTCAATCCAGGTGACCTGGCGGACCTCTACCGTGCATGCGACGTGCTCCTGTTTCCGTCGCTGTACGAGGGGTTCGGATGGCCGCCCATCGAGGCGATGGCCTCGGGGCTCCCAGTCGTCTGCACGCGAGCGGGTTCGCTCGGCGAAGTCGTCGGCGACGCGGCGCTCACTGCTGACCCGGAGGACTGGAGCGGGCTTGCGCATCACGTCGCATCTGTGTTGTCGGGCGACCCAGTCGCAGTTCGCGTCGCGAGCCGCGGTGCGCTGCGCGCGGCGGCTTTCGATTGGACTCGGAGTGCCGAACGCGTTCTCGCGGTGTACCGCACCGTGCTTCAGCGGTGACGAACGCATGAGGAGCGTTCAGCGCAGGGCTGGCGACGCGGGAGACCCTGCGATACCTTCGCAGCTTGCGCGTCCTGTACGTCAACCCATTTTCACAACCCATCAGCGGAGCTGACGAAAGTCTGCTCGATCTTATCGGCGCGATCGTCCCGCTCGGCGTCGAAGCACACGTGGTGCTCCCGCGCACAGCCCGCTTGAAGCCCGATACGCCGCGGCCGGCGCGACCGTTCACAGCGTGAGGATGTCGGTACTGAAGCGTTCGCTTCGACCATGGACGCTACCCGGATACGTCGTTCGCCTTATCCGTGGCGCGGCTGCCATCGCGATCCTCGCGCGCAGGCTCAGGGTGGACCTCATTCACACCAACATGGAGGTCGTCCTCGACGGAGCGATCGCAGCATCGCTGCTTCGCTTACCGCACGTGCTTCACTATCGCGGAAACACTCGGGATGACCCGAAGCTCGTCTTTGACGTATTGACGCGCATCTGGGTGGGCCTTTCGGATCGCGTTATCTGTATTTCGAGGCTCACCCAGGAACTCTTCGCGCGCCGCTTGCTCGCTACTCGCACCGAGGCCATCTATGACCCGTTCCCGTGGGTCGGTATCGTGCTGCGGTCTCGTCCCCCAGCAGTCCGCCGAGAGCTAGGCGCGGCGCCGGATCAGCTTCTCGTAGGGACGGTCGCCAGGATACATCCGCGCAAGGATCTTCTGACCTTCGTGAATGCGTGCCGCGACGTCGCGCACGCGCTTCCAGCCGCGAGATTCGTAATCGTCGGCGCGGCTCACGATGTGATTGAGCGGGAGTACGAAGCGCATGTCCGAGCGACCGTTCGCGCCGCAGGGCTCTCGGATCGGATCGTCTTTGCGGGTGCGCGATCCGACATTCCGCAAGTGATGAAGGCCCTTAACCTCTTCGTCCTGTGCTCGCGCGACGAGGGCTTCGGCCGAGTGGTACCCGAAGCTATGGCCGCAGGCGTTGCATGCGTGCTGGCCGACGAAGGTGCGTTTCGAGAGCTTTCGGACGGCGGCTCGGCTGCTCTGCTTGTCCGGCCCGGGGACCCGAGCGCGTTCGCCGCGGCCATCCTACGGGTCCTGCATGATCCCGTCCTCGGCGCGAACCTGATCCGGTCCGGGGCTGCGCTCGTTGACCAGTTCGAGCCGGACCGGGTGGCGAAGGCCATTTTCGAGAGATACACGCACGTGCTGCGGAACCGTTGCGGGCGATTCATAGGGCCGCTGGCTGGATACCGTTCGCGGCGTCGGGCCGTGACCTCGCCCACTCGGCGCCACGCGCGTCTGCTGTTATCCTGCCCCCGATGCGCCCTGCCTCCGGCATGGATTACCGCGCGGGTGGGACTCCCGCGACCTAGCCTCGTACGCGCGGAACTCAGGGCTCGAACTTCGCGTCGTCGCGATCTTGGACGCGCTCGCGCAGCCTGAACGCCCGGAGCGTACTCGAGATTGGGTCGGGGCCTGGATTCTGTGACACCGTGCCGTCCGGGAGCGGCTCGGGGTCTACGCCGTCGGCGACGGACGTGGCCGCCAGCTTTCGACGCGACCCTGTCCGGGTCCTGCGCTGTCGCCGACTCTTGCACGACACCATTTCGCGATGGAGCCTTCGACGTCGTGATCGCATCGGAAGTCCTCGAGCACCTGGACGTCCATGCACTCGTATCGACCGCGAACGAGATGATGCGTGTCGCATCCCGGTTCGTAGTCGTGACCGTTCCCAACAGAGAGCCGCTCGCGCTCGAGTTGGTGACGTGCCGAGAGTGTCGGTCCCAGTTCAACTCGTCCGGGCATCTGCACTCGGTGAACGAGGACGCAATGATCGCCGCGTTTGGCAGGGCGACCGGCGGGCGTCACGCCGATCGGAACCGACACGACTCCGCCCCCTGGCTCCGGTCCGAGTCCTCTCGCTGCTGCGCGGCGGCTTGAACCCATCGTGGGAGGCGGGCGAGTTCACCTGCCCGCTGTGCAAGTGTCACGACGCCGCTAGACACCCCCGCTCGCAAGGTGAGGGCGCACCTCTACTTGCGCACGAAGGCCGTTCTTCACCGCCTAGGATCGGCCCGGCCCGGCAAGATGCTCTACGTCTTCGAGAAGTGACGAGATCCCGGTGCGCGTTCTCGTAGTGAACTTCTCGCTCAGGCGAATCGGCGGAGCGGAGATCTACGTTCTCTCGAACATCGACGCGCTCCTCCGGCGCGGCCACCAGGTCACAGCGGTCTCGGCGGACGCTGAGCGCCCAGACGTTCCCGAGCAGGTCCGCTGGATCGGCTGCGCCGACTTCTTCTCGACTTCGTTGACGCGTTTCGGTCGCGCCCTGCGCGGGGCTGCGGTCGATCGAGCGTCTACTTGCCCAGGCACCCCAGGACATCGCTCTGCTCCACCTGTTCGATGCGTTCCCGGCATCCGGTTGCTCCAGCGATCCCTACCGACGATTCGATTCGTGCACACCGCGTGGCCGTATTGCCCGGCCGGCACTCGGTGGCTGAGATCATCGAATGTTCCCTGTGATCACGACGTGGGTTTGCGGTGCCTTGCGGTTGACCGCCACGAACATTGCCTCGTGACGCTCGATGGAGAGCCTTTTGGGCTGAAGAACTCGGTGCGACGACTCTTGGACATGCGTCTGCAGTTGATGTTCTTTCGGTCGGCTACCCTCGTCGCGGCGAACAGTGCGTATACGGAGCACGAGATCAGACGCTTCTCGGGTCCCGACACCCGGGTTGTCATTCTTCCGCCCCCGGCGCCGTCGACGTGCGCGGAGAGCAGGGCGCCCGTCCCTGGGCGCGTCCTGGTAGCCGGCCGCTTGACCGCTTCGAAGAGGTGTTCAAGACGCGCTTCGCGCAGTGGCGGGCGTCGCCACCTCTCATCTCGCGATCGCCGGCAACGGCCCGTACCGCCCGCAGTCTCGAACAACTCGCTGACGAACTCGAAGATCCGGGAGCGCGTGACCTTCCTCGGTTGGGTTGACAAGCGCGCGCTCGACGCCGAGATGCAATGCGCCCAGGTTGTCCTGTTCCCTTCCACGTGGCCCGAGACGTTTGGGCAGGTTGGGCGTGCAGGCCGCCCTGAGCTCGCGCCCAGTCGTAGCTTATGACATAGGGGGCGTCCGCGAGTGGCTGTCCGCTCAGACCGGCGTTCTGGTCGAGATCGGCGACGTGAGAGCACTCTCTGCCGCCATCAGGGATCTGCTGAGTCGATCCTGCAAGGTGCCGGGTGCTTGGCGAGGCGGCGCGAGCAGCGGCTAAGCGTTTCGAGCTCCTTCCCTTCGCGGATCGTATGGAAGCGTCGATGTGCGAGGCGCTCGCGTTGTGGCGGCAAAGGTACCGCTCATGACCGCCGTGACGCGAGTCGCCGTGCATCGACCTCCGATTCGTTCCGCCGTCGCGACCGGCCTCGCGTGGACTTCCGCTGCTCGCGTGATTCAATTGGTGACGCAGTTTGCGGGAACGGCGGTGCTAGCTCGCCTCCTCGTGCCTGCGGATTTCGGGCTCGTGAACATGTCGGCCATCTTCTTGAACGTCGCCAACGCGCTCGCGGATTTTGGCGTTCGGGCGTACGTCGTGCAACGACGGGAACTCGACGACGAACGAAATCGAGGCCGCCAAGCTAGTGAGCTGGGGACTCGGCCTGGCCATCTTCCTCGCTGCTGCGGTCCGCAGCCGTGCCGATCTCCGTGGTTCTACCGTGAGCCGAAGCTCGCCCCGGTGCTCGCCGTCCAGGCCCTCATCTATCTCGCGAGTCAACGCCGGCACGGTTCACGGAGCGTTGCTCTCGCGATCACTCTCTTTCGTTCGACCGGCTCGCCAAGGCCGAATGTCGCGGGAAGCGTCACATACGTTGTAGCGGCCGACGGGACTCGCGGTCGCTTGGTGCAGGCTACTGGTCGACTGGTGCTCGGACGGCTCGCGTGGCTGCGCTCGTCGGGCTCGTGGTGATCTCGAACGGTCTGCGCAACGTCATTCCCCGGCACGCAGCTTCCGAGCGTCCCGAAGCGCATCCTGAAGTTTGGCGGCGCTGTTGCCGGCACCGGCGTCCTCGCCCAACTCGACGAGAACTTCGACAACATCGTGGTCGGACGACTCGATGGGGTCCGGCGACCTCGGTGTATATGCTGTCGCCTTCAACTTGGCCGCCCTCCCGCAGCGTTACCTCGCGTACACCGTCGCAGGCGTCGTTAACCCCGTCATCGCCCGCGCCCGGTGACGACCTCTCGCTCAGCAGGCGTTGGCGCGTTACGTTCGATATCAGATGCTTGGTCCGGGTGCGGTGGCGATCGCGTTCAGCGTCATGGCGCCTGAAGTCGTGTCGATCCTTCTGGGAGCACGTTGGGATTCCGCCATCCCACTCGTCCGCATCATGGCTATCTCAACCGCCCTGCTCTGTGTCGCGACGGTTGTGCACGGAGCACTCGTGAGTAGGGGCGAGGCTCGCGCTCTGCTGGCGTTCCATATCGTTAGCTCTTGATCACTGCGTCCGGAGTGACCGTGGGAGCGTTCTACGGAATGGAGGGGATCGCGCTCGGGTTCCGACTGCCAGCTGCCGCCAGCCCTGATGCTGGGTCTGAGATTCGTCGAATCACGGATCGCGCGTCCTGGTGTTGTTCGAGCCGTAGTCGGGCCGACGATGCTCGTCGGCTCTTGCGCCGGCGGTTGGTTCGGTCCTGAGGTCATTTGTCGCGCCAGCGTTGAGCTCGAGCCTCGCCGTTCTCGTCCTCACTGGTCTCGGCTGTGCTGTACTGCACGTCGGGCTGGTATTCGGCTTCATGCCTTCGGTTCGAGCGGATTCTCTTCCCGTGCTTCACGCTTGGCGTAACCGACGCGCGAACCCGAGGGAGGCCTAAACGAGTGTGAAAGACGCGACGCACCGGGACGGCTCGTACGCACGGACCGCAAGTGCCGACGGGTCTTCCGCGAGCCCGAAATTGCCGGACATACTTCCGTTTCTGCAAGGCGAGCAGCACCAGCAGAACCAGAAGAGTCGTTGTTTCCGCTCACGCTGGCGTGGGCGCGCGATCAGCGCCTGGTTGCAGCGGTGGCTTCTCGGAGGACATCCCGCGCCGCCGCACCGATTCCCTTCAGAGCGGCTCCCGTTACGCTTGTACGGAACCCGAGGCGGCGACCAATCGGGCCCAACGCCCATGGTAACACCCCAGGCGCACGGCGTTCACCAACGAGTGTTCGCCACGCTACAGCGATGCCCGCCTTTGCTGTTGAAAGCCTGTGGAGAGTAACGCGCGTCGCATTGTACGCACCCCAGTGCACGGATGCGCGGTCATCCGGCGCTCGTTGGCCCGCAAGTGCCCGCGGCGCGGAGTAGTGTCGGATGACTATTGCGGGGTCGAAGACCACCCGCCGCCTCATCCGCCCCACCTGTAACCCGAGATCAACCTCGTAGCCGTATGCCACGTCGGCGTTGAGCCCGCGGTCGAACTGCAGTGCGTCCGCGACTTCGCGCCGGAAGCTCATGCAGCCGCCCATGAGGAATTGAACGTCGCGCGGTGATGAGAAGGTCGGCCGCTTGTACATGTTACCGACGAATCGACCGAGTACACTGACGTAACCGACTTTGTTGGTCTCGTCGACTGGACGACGCGCTCACCGTCCATGTTGATGCACCTGCCGCCTACCGCACCGACCGTCGGATCGGAGTATGCGGCGATTAGGCCTTTGACCCACCCTTCCAACGCCTCTGCGTCGTCGTCCATGACCGCGACGACATCGCCGCGTGCGAGCCGGATTCCTTCCTCGACGGGCGGCATGAACCCAGGTTCGCTCACGACACCCTTACGTAACACGAACGGCAGCGCGGTCCGGCTCAGCTCGGCGACCACTTGGTTGGATGCATCATCACTGTCACGGACAACGATAACGACTTCCGTCGGGGGCGGCCTTTGTTCCGCAAGTGACCGAATGGCCCGCGGAATCCAGCTCGGGCGTTGATACGTCGGGACTACAACGGAGAGCGACAGTTCGGTGGCCATCTTAGGGGAGGTCAGAACCTTTCGACTCGTCGCTTCACTGTTAACGCGTAAGCGTAGCGGACGACGTACGGTCCAGCATCAATTTGCGCTACGCGGCCTCGCGAGCTCAGGAGCGCCATCAGTCCCCTTGAACTCGCCCGCACCCAGCGAAATGAGTGAATCTCCATCTCGAGCGAAACGCCGGGAAGCATCACTTCTAGCTCGGTGTGACTTGCGGCCGCAACGCGGTCTCCGATTGGGACGTCGACGTGTTCGGCCTTCACAGCGGCCGTGCTATCGTTCGACTGCGCGAGAGACACGACGGTGTGGTGCGTCCGGTTATCGCGCTGCACTCCATGGCGGCGTTTGCGTTCTTAACACTGTGATCCGCATTCTTCTCCACTCCAGGGCGTTCTACCCATCTCTTGGTGGAGTCGAGCAGGCTACGCTTCTGCTCGCGCGCGAGTTGACTAAGCGCGGGGTCTCCGTGACGGTTGCGACGGACGTGGCCGCCGATCCCGCAGAGGACGCCCGGCTCGGATTTCGAGTGCTCCGCCAACAGTCTATCCCGACCCTTGCCCGGTTCGCGCGTACGACCGACCTCGTGCACGCGAGTGGCTTTAGCATGCGGTCTTTCGAGATTGCCGTTGCTGCGCGCAGGCCCGTGATCTTCACGCACCATGGATACCAAGCGACATGCCTCGTCGGCCTCGGCTGGCATGATGGGGAGCGTTGCGATTACCGGCTCCGCACGTGTTCCCGATTGACGAGTAGGCAACGCGGGATCACCTACGCGACTCGACAGCTCGCGCGCCATGTCCTCTCACGTTATGCGGTGCATGCCGCGGCCGCTCACGTCTCCGTCAGCGCCTTCGTGAATCGAGTTATCGCCGCTCCGCGTTCCTCCGTCATCCACAACGGAGTGGACACTGACATCTTCTTTCCTGCTCCGAGCGCCAGAGCAGAGCGGCTCCTGTTCGTCGGGCGGTTCGTCCAAGAGAAAGGGGTGGAGGAGCTTCTCACCGCGCTGTTCACTTGCTCCCGGGGGGGAACCCCGGTCGCGCTTGACGTCGTCGGTGCTGGTCCGCTCGAGAATCGCTATCGACAGCGTGTGCACGATCTTGGACTCACGAAGTTCGTCACGTTTCGCGGGCGGCTGAACGGATCGGATCTCGCTGCAGCGATCCGTGGGTGCACTGCCGTCGTTGTCCCGTCCACCTGGGATGAGGCATTCGGAATCGTCGCTGCCGAGGCGATTGCATGCGGCCGCGTACCTTTGGTCTCGAGTGTCGGGGGACTGCCGGAGCTTGTCGGGGACATGGACTGCGTCGCGGCCGCGGGTGATCACCATGCGTGGGCTCGGCTGCTCGTCCAGGCCGCGAGGGATTCCCAGTGGCGCGCCCGGAATGAAGCGAGGCTGCCCGCCCTAGCCGCGCGGTTCACCCCCGAGGCGTTTGCGACCGCGTACTGTCGAGTCTACGAACGCGTGCTGTCCTAAGCGGCAACGGACACGGCTGCCCTACGGCGCGATTAAGACCCGACTACGCAATCGCTCCTGCTAGTTGAGTGACAAGACACGCGCCGGCTTCATTCCAGCCGTATGCACTCGCGCGGCGCCTGGCGGCGAGGCCCATCTCCGCGAGTTGCGCTCGATTATCCGCCGCAAAACGCAGACGTTCCACGAGAGCATCGATGTCGCGAGCGGGCGCGATCCACCCGTCGACGCCGTCGTCGATGCACTCCGGGCCGCCGCCGCACGGCGTCGTCAGCACGGGCGTTCCACAGCTCATCGCCTCCTGAATGACGAGGCCGAATCCGTCGCCCAGGGTCGGGAACGCCAGCAGGTCTGCCGCCTGGTACTCCCGCTCGAGGTCTGCTCGTGGCGACGTGCGGCACGTGCTCGAACAATCCGGAATATGGCGCCAGGAACTCTGGAGTCAGCTTCATCGGACCGATGAGCCGCAACGTCGCATCGCGGAGTCCGGCTCGGTGCCACGCCTCGAGGAGGTATGGCGTTCCCTTCCTGAGGTCCTGCGTTCCGACGGAGAGGACCGTGAAACGCCCATCGGGCGACGCTAGCTTCGCCCGGAACTTCTCGTACGGAAAACCGTACGGCACCTCCAGGATGCGCTTCTGGCACCCGGCGCGCTCGAGCGATGCGCGCGTGAAGCGTGAAGCCACGACGACCACGTCGGCCAGCGCCAATTCGCGATCCTTGCGCTCCTTCTTCCACGCAGGCTCCGTAGCGGCGTCTCGCCCATCGCGCCTGGCCAACGTTCCGCCTCCTGCTGCCAGATCTGCTCAGCGGTCTCCCAGTGGGGCGTGGGCAGGTCCCAGACCCGCGCGATCTCGTGCCGCGCGGCGCGCTCGAACGTCCGCAGCGCGGCGTCCTCGTATGCGTATACCGCCGTGGTGTGCGGCGGCCACGACATCCGCGCCACCGCCGAGTCGTGCGGGAGAAGATGAGATCGTACGGGCGTCGTGCCGAGCAGTCGAGAACACAGGCAGCCGAGGAGGCCTGGTCCATTTCCGTTGCAGCGATCGACCGGAGGCGGCTTGGACCACGCCGGACACGATCCGATTCAGGAGGACCCGATCAGGCGAGCGCCAGCCGCAGCAGCCGAGCGGCAACGGTGCCCTCGGCGGCGGCAATGCCGGTGACATAGCACGTGAGCTGGTCGTTCTCGATCGAAGCCCTCGCGCGACGTCCGACGCGACCGCCGCGGCGTGAGGATGGCTGACGAGCATTCCCGGCAGGCAGCTTGCTCCTTGCTACGGTACCGGAGCCTCCCGTGCGACGCTCTGGAGCACGATGCCCGCGGCGAGGAAATAGAGTGCCTGGAAGATGTGATCGAAGAACAGGTTTCCGGGGAGCGTGAGCGCCGCCAGTGCCCACGCTGCGCCGGCCGCGGCCCGCTCTCCGGCTCGCTTGAGCATCATGCCCGCCCGGATACAGCGCGACCACGAGACCGATCCGGACGAGCGACAGCAGGAGGTAGCCAGGGACGCCTTGCTCGATGAGCACGCGATGCTGCTCTGCCTCGGCGGCGTAGCGTTGTGTGGTGCCGTACGACACTGCCGCGTTCTGGAGTGTTCCCGTCCCGAGCCCGAGCGTGGGGTATTCGACGAACCCCATGGCAAGCGGTGGGATGTACGCCGAGCACGTCCACGAACCGCGCTTCTGCTCTCCTCGGGGTCGTCGGTGAATCGATCCTGCGACGCCCTGCGAGGGCGTCGCCGAGACAGCAGAACCGCCGCCAGATCGCGAGCCCGCCCGCCACGATGACGCGCCTTCCCTGCCGCGTCCAGAAGAGCCCGGCTGCGTACGCGACGATCGCAAGCCTCCCGAGCCCGAGGAGCACCGGCGCGCGCGAACCCGAGGCCGGCATCGCGACGGCCGCACAGCACGGTCGCGCCAAGAGGAAGCAAGCGCCGAGTCACCGGAGCGCGTCGCGAGCCCAACGGACAGGAGGAGCGCCGGGACGATCGTGACGAAATCCGTGAATCCCGTGATGTAGCTGAAGGTCGACGTGACGCGCGCGCGCCCCGTCGTGGCGACGGTCGCGATCTCCATGTCTGGACCGGTCGCGGCGTACCTGTTCAGCGGGTCGACCGGCAGGCAGCGAGAACTGCACGAGCGCGAACGCCGCGATGATCGACGGCGAAGACCCCGAGCATCATCATCGCGCTCGTCGCTGTCGCGCTCGCGTTCGAGCGACGGATGCGACGACGAGCGGCGCGAGCCACCACAGCCAGTAGGAGCGGAATCCGAGAAGCGCGAGCTCGAGGACGTGCTGGTCCGGATTCGCCATCTCGAGCACCGTCCAAGCCAATCGCGAGCGGCAGAACCGGAAGGAAGCCTCTGAACAGACGGCGACGCGCCGCGCAGACCTGACCGCCGAACACCGAACGCGAGAAGACCCGCGATCAGCACCACGTCCTTCGCGAAATAGAACACCACGCCGGGCACGTCGGAGATGAACTTCCGCCCGAGTCCCTCGAAGCAGATCGCCGCAAGGAGCAGCGCGAACCACGCGCTTCGCGCGTAAGTACCGGTCGCGTCGATGCGGATCCCAGCGGCGACTCAGGCGACGTCGGCGGCGGATCGACTCTTCTGCTCCGGCTTCGAGTCGCCGAGTCGCCGTAGTAGTAGCCGTACTGATAGTAGTACGCATACTGTCCGTGCTTCTGGAGATCGAGGTCGTTCAGCACCGCGCCGAGGATGTTCGCGTTCACGTCCCGCAGCTGCCGGACCGCCCTGCGCGCGACCTCGCGTGACGTCCGCCCCGCCTTGAGCACGATCGACCGTGCCGTCCGCGTGCGTGGACATCACGGCCGCGTCGGCGACCACGCCGACCGGCGGCGAGTCCACGATGACGCGATCGAAGCGCTCCCCGATCTCCGCCGAGCAGCTTCTGGAACGCCGTCGTGTGGAGGAGCTCCGCCGGGTTCGGCGGGACGGGGCCGCAGGGCAGCACGAACAGGTTCGGGACCTCCGTGGACTTGATCGTGTCCGCGAGCCGCCCTTCCCCGAGGATCAGCGACGAGAGCCCGACCTCGTTCGCGATCCCGAAGATCCGGTGAACGCGGGGCCGCCGCATGTCCGCGTCCACGAGGAGGACGCGGTTCCCGCTCCCCGCCATCGTGATCGCGAGCGACGTCGCCGTCGTCGTCTTCCCCTCCTGCGGTCCGCTGGAGGTGACCAGGATCTTCTTCAGGGGATGGTCCGGCGACATGAACAGGAGGTTCGTCCGGACCGCCCGCAGGCACTCCGCCACCGGCGACTTCGGCTCGCGGTGGACGTAGAGGTCCTGCGCCTTCCCGTCGGCGCCCCGCGCGACGGAGGGCACGATCCCGAGGAACGTGAGCCCGACCTGCTCCTCGACCTGCTCCTGCGTCATGACCGAGCGGTCGAGGTACTCGACCGCGAACGCGAGCGCGATGCCGCCGAGGAGCCCGAGGACGATCGCGAGCGCGAGATTCCGCGACGGGCTCGGCCGCACCGGCGACCCGTTCGGCCTCGCCCGGTCGAGGATCCGCACGTTCGACGCCTGCAGCATCCCCGAGACGCCCGTGTCCTTGAGCCGCTTCAGCACGAGGTCGTAGAGCCGCTGGTTGTTGTCGTGCGTGCGCTTGCGCTCGAGGTACTCGCGCTCGAACTGGTTCAGGCCGAACGCGTCGGCCTTCGTCTCGTTCAGCAGCGCGAGCAGGTTCCGCTCGGTCTTGACGACCTCCTGGTACTCCTTCCGCGCGGCCTGCAGCGCGATCGTCACCTGCTCCTCGAGCCCCTGCTGCGCGAGCGCGAGCTTCTTCGAGCACTCCTCGATCTTCGGGTGGTCCTTGAGGTACCGGGCGCGGAGGTCGGCGCACTCCGAGCGCGTGTCGAGGTACCGGACCTTCAGCGCCTGGATGACCTGGCTCGACGCGACCGGGTGGAACGACTCCGCGTCGGGACCCGCCTTCAGCTTGGTGCCGAGCGCCTCGATGGCCTCGTTCCGGGCCTGCAGCTCGGCCTTCCTGAGGCGCGCGTTCGTGAGCGCCCCGTTGATGGCGGTGAGCTGCTGCGACACCATCCCCTGCCGGTCGTCCCAGCTCGCCGCGACGATGTCGTGCGACTTCTTGAAGTCGAAGAGCGCCTGCCCGCTCTCGCCGAGCTTCTTCTCGAGGTCGGCGAGCTGCTGCTCGAGCCAGTCGGACGCGCTCGCGGTGGTCGTGCTCCGCACCGAGAGCGTCTCCGCGATGTAGGCCTCCGCCGCCGTGTTCGCGACGATGGCGGCGAGCTCGGGGTCCGGGTTCTCGAACCGGATCCGCACCACGCGCGAGTCCTTCACCGGCTCGACCTTGAGGTTCGCCTGGACGATCGGGATCGGATCGGGCCGCTTCTTGGTCGCGTCGTCGCCCGCCACCCCGAGGAACCTGTCGTTCGCGCCGAGCTGGAGCTTGTCGGAGACCCGCTGCGCGACCGCCCGCGAGGTGATCACGCGGTACTGCGTCTCGTAGTACTCGCGGCTGTACCAGGCGGCGCCGGCGCCGGAGTCCACGACCTCCTGCACCTGCTCCTTCTCGAGCACGCGCGGCGCGGCGAGGTCGATGATGATCGTGCAGGTCGCGTCGTAGATCTTCGTCTGCCGGAGCGTGACGATCGCCGTCACGAGCACCGCGGCGACGAAGAACGGGATGACGAGCCAGCGCCGCCGGACGATGGTCCGCCAGTAGGCGTGGATGTCGATCGCATCGCTCGCGTCCTGCGCGGACGCGAGGGCTTCGTTGGTCGTGTTGTCGGCGGACATCCGTGACCTGGGCTGGATCCCGCGTCTACCGGGACACGTAAACAGGCGTGACTGTAGAAGATATCCTGGGGCAAGTCGAGGCACCCCCCGGCGCGAGCGCGAGCGAAGTCGGCTACGATGTGGGCCGCCGATGCAGCCTCGTCGCTCCCCCACCGCCGTCGCGGCGTCGCTCGTCCTCGCGTTCGCCGCCGCCGCTGCTCCCGCTCGCGCGCGGCGCGGTGGACCTGCCCGTCGAGCTCGCGGCCGCCGCGCTCGCGTTCGCGGCGTTCGCCCTCGCGACGGCGCGGGAAGGCTCCATCCCCCGGACGGCGCTCCCCCTCCTCGGCGTCGTCGCGATCGCGCTCCTCCAGCTCGTCCCCCTTCCCGTCGCGCTGCAGCGGCTCTCCCCCGGCGCGGTCCGCATCTTCGAGGCGTCGCTCGGGCCGCTCGGGCTCTACCCCGCGGCGCGCCCGCTCTCGCTCGACCCCGGCGAGTCGGCGCGGGAGCTCCTGAAGGCGCTCGCGTGCCTCGCCGCGTTCGCGGCGGCCCACGCGCTCGCCGACACGCGGCGGCGGCGGGGGAGGGTGCTCCAGGGGCTCGCGGGCGCGGGGCTCCTCGTCGCCGGAGTCGTGCTCGGCCTCGCGCTCGCGGGCGCGGGGGCGCTCGTGAAGCCTCGCTTCCCGTTCGTGAACCCGAACCACCTCGCCGCGTGCCTGAACCTCTCGGCGTTCGTCGCGCTCGGGATCGCGCTCGCCTCCCACGGCCAGTCCCGCGTGCTCTGGGCGCTCGCCTTCGCGACCACCGGGGCGGTGTCGTTCCTCTCGCTCTCGCGCGGCGGCGTCCTCGCGTTCGTCCTCGGGACCGTCGTGTTCGTCGGGCTGTACGTCCGCTCGCGCCCCGACCCGGCCCACGGCCCTCGCCGCAGCTACGGGCGCGACGCCCTGCTCTTCGGCGGGCTCGTCGCGGCGCTCGGGATCGCCGCCTACCTCGCCCTCGACCCGGTGCTCGGCAGGCTCGACACGCTGCGGGCGAGCGCGGACGACACGCGCGCCCACCTGTGGCGGCCGGCGCTCCAGGTCCTCCGCGACTTCCCGCTGCTCGGGGTCGGGCGCGGCGCGTTCGAGGCGGTGTTCGCCGGCTACCAGCTCGAGTCCGCGACGTACGTCTTCACCCACGTCGAGAACGAGTGGCTGCAGGCGCTCCTCGACCTGGGCATCCCCGGCGGGCTCCTGCTCGTCGGCACCTTCGCCTGGATCTGGATCGCGGCCGCGCGCCGCCGCGATCTCTCGCTCGGCGACGTCGGGCTCCTCGCCGGGACCGCCGCGGTGGCCGCGCACAACCTCGTGGACTTCTCGCTCGGGATCCTCGGCGTCGCCGTCCCGTTCGCGATCGCCATGGGGCTCCTCACCCGCGGCCAGCCGTCCTTCTCCGTCCGCAGGGCGCCGCTGCGCGCGTTCCTCGCGGCGGCCGCGCTCCTCGCCGTCGCGTCCGCCGCGGTCGCGCGCGTGCACGGGGTCGAGCGGGATCAGGCGCGCGTGGAGGCGGCCGCCGGCGGCGCGGCGACCGGCGCGCGGCCCGGGACGCCGTCCGCTGGCACCCCGCCGACTGGGTGCCGCACGCGATCGCCGGGGTGCGGCTCTCGGCCGAGGGCCGGTGCGCGGAGGCGATGCCCTGGCTCGTCCGCGCGATGACCCTCTATCCCTCCGCGTCGGCGCCGCACCTCGGCGCGGCCCGCTGCCTCGCCGGCCGCGACGATCGCGCCGCGCGCCGGGAGTACCGCCTCGCCGTGCTCTTCGGCAGCCCCGCGCTCGGCGAGGCGGCCGCGCTGTTCCCCGCGCTCGACGACCTCTTCGAGGTCGCTCCGGAGACCCCGGACGGCCTGCTCGCGCTCGGCGCGCTCCTCGAGCACGTCCGCCCGCAGGACGCGAGCGTCGCCTTCCGGCGCGGGCTCGACGAGTACGGAGACGATCGCGCGGTGCTCCCGCTCGCGCGGCTCCGGGCGCGCCTCGACGACCTCGAGGAGGCGCTCGCGCTCGCGCGGCGTCACTCGGCGCGGTTCAAGCTGGACCCGGCGGGCTACGAGGTCGCGGCGTCCGCGCTGTTCCGCCTCGGCCGCGAGGAGGACGCGCACGCCGAGCTCGAGCGCGGGCTCGCGGCGGCGCCCGGGTCGCCGGTCCTCCTCCGGGTCCTCGCGGAGCGCGCGATGGCCTCGCGGCGGTGGTCGGAGGCGCGGCGCATCGCGAACGAGATCGCGCCGCGCAACGCGGCGGAGGTCGCCGAGAAGCACCTCCTCGCCGCGCGCGCGGTGATGGGTCAGGGCAGGGTCCCCGAGGCGATCGACCTCGTGCGCTCCGCCCAGGCGGCCCAGCCGGGCCGGGCCGACGTGCTCATGACGCTCGCGGCGCTCTGCGAGCAGGTGGGGCGGCTCGACGACGCGCTCGACGCGGTCCGCCGGGCGGCGGCCCTTCCAGGCGCCTCGCCGGCGGCCTACGCCCCGCGCATCGCCGCGCTCGAGGCCGCGCGCACCGAGCGGCTGCAGCGGGCGCTGGAGTCGCGCGGGAACGGCGCGCCGGAGCGCTAGCGGCCTGCGGGATCTGCGACGTCTCGCGGTTTGACTCCCCCGCTCCGAGCCCGTAACTTTTCCGCGCCCATGCCCGTCCACTGGCCCACCGAGCGCGTCGTCGTCACGGGCGGCGCCGGCTTCCTCGGCAGCTACGTCCTGGACGAGCTCCGTCGCCGCGGCGCGAAGGACGTCTTCGTCCCCCGCTCGAAGGACTACGACCTCGTCGACATGGACGCGGTCCGGCGGCTCTACCGCGACGCGCGGCCGACGCTCCTCGTCCACCTCGCGGCGCAGGTCGGCGGGATCGGCGCGAACCGGGAGAACCCGGGGAAGTTCTTCTTCGACAACCTCATGATGGGCGTTCAGCTCATCGAGGTCGCGCGCCAGGTCGGGCTGAAGAAGCTCGTCGCGCTCGGCACGATCTGCGCGTACCCGAAGCTCTGCCCGGTGCCGTTCAAGGAGGAGGACCTCTGGAACGGCTACCCGGAGGAGACGAACGCGCCCTACGGCATCGCGAAGAAGGCGCTCCTCGTCCAGAGCGAGGCGTACCGGAAGCAGTACGGGCTGAACTCCGTCGTGCTGTTCCCGGTGAACCTCTACGGCCCCCGCGACAACTTCGATCTGCGGACCTCGCACGTGGTCCCCGCGCTCATCCGCAAGTGCGTCGAGGCGCGCGACCGCGGCGAGAAGCAGGTCGTCGTGTGGGGGACGGGCGCCGCCTCCCGCGAGTTCCTCCACGCCCGCGACGCCGCGGAGGGGATCCTCGACGCGTGCGAGCGGTACGACAAGAGCGAGGCGGTGAACCTCGGGGCCGGGTTCGAGATCCGGATCCGCGACCTCGTGCCGCTCGTCGCGCGGCTCTGCCGCTTCGACGGCGAGCTCGTCTGGGACGCCACCAAGCCGGACGGGCAGCCCCGGCGGATGCTCGACACCTCGAAGGCGCTCCGCGAGTTCGGCTGGAAGGCGCGCACCGGGTTCGAGGACGGGCTGCGCGAGACGATCGCGTGGTTCGAGGCGAACCGGCCGGCCTGAGGCGGCGCGGCGGCGCGCCCGTGGTCCTCAGGGCTCGACGACCTCGATTCCCATCCGACGGGCGCAGTCGCGCATCCGCTCGTCGTAGCTCGCGAGCGCGAGCTTCTGCCGCCGCTCGACGAGGTGCCCGGCGGTCGCGAGGTGGAGCGCGTCGAGCGTCCGCACCGGCGCGGGGAACGGCTCGAGGGCGCGCGCGAGGACGGTGGGCGCGAGCTCGACGAGCGAGACGCGCGCGAGGATCTCCCGGACCGCATCGCCGTGGGTCCGGGCGTCGCCCCGGGCGTTCACGCGCGTCCACAGCTCGTACTCGAGCAGCCGGCTCGAGACGAGCGGCTCCCGCCACAGCGCGTCCGACGGGCGGCGGTCCTCCGCGTAGAGCTCCGCGAGCACGACCGAGGTGTCGAGGTAGATCACCGCTCGGCCCGGTCCGAGTCCAGCTCGGCGAGGACGTCCTTCAGCTTCGCCGTCGGAGGCGGGGTGCGCGGGCGCGTCCCCGGCGGCAGGAGCGCGGGCGTCACGAGCGCCTCCCGCACGAGCGACGCGAGGACCGCGTCCGACACCGTCTCGGCGCGCCCGGGCTGCGGCGGGACGAGCTCGGCGACGACCCGGTCGCGGTCCGCGATGAGCACCGTCTCCCCCTGGGACGCGAGCCGCACGTACTCGGAGAGCTTGTTCTTCAGGACCTTCAGGCCGACGGTGCGCACCCGACGAATGTAGCTTCCGGAGGCTTCCTCGGCAACTCATCGAAGACCCCACCTGGGACGTACTCCGGGTCGCGCCGATATGCTATACATCCGTTCAGTCATGCCGCCCGCTCTCGCCAGCGCCTCCGCGGTCCCCCGTCGTCGCCCGGCCCCGACGTGCTCGACGCGATCGCACGGGTGGCGTGGACGCTCGAGCCGCTCGCGCCGCACGAGCGGGCGGGCCTCCTGAAGGACGAGGCGGCGATGCTGATCGACGGCCTCCTCGTGCGGGTCGCCCGCGGGAGCGGGGCGCTCGACGTCGCCCTCGGCGAGGGGCTCGACGCGCTCTCCACGGGCGACCGGGCCCTGCAGCTCAGCTACTCCGGCATCGGCGACTACGCCCTCGAGCGGCTCGGCATGGCGCCCGGCACGGCGGTGAAGCTCGCGCGGCTGGCGCGGGCGCTGCGCGAGCGGCCGCTCCTGCGCGACGCGGTCCGGCGGGGCGAGGTGAGCCGCGCGCAAGGCCGAGACGGTGCTGCCGGTCGCGCGCGGCGACGACGAGGCGGCCTGGGTGGAGCGGGCGCGCTCGGACACGGTCCGCGCGCTCGCGGCGGCCGTGAAGGACGCGGGCGGCGCGAGCGGAGCCGCGGAGGACGAGGACTGGGAGCGGGTGACCGTGTCGCTGCCGCCGGAGGCCCGGACGCGCTGGGACGCCGCGCTCGAGGTCGCGGGCGCCCTCCTCGGCGCGACCGCTCCGGCGTGGCAGCGGATCGAGGTCATCTGCGAGGAGTACCTCGGCGCACATCCTGCCGCTCCCTCGGAGGAGGAAGAGGCGGCAGCGAACCCCGCGGCGCGCGGCGACTTCGAGCGCGACGTCGAGGCGATGAAGGAGGCGCTCGAGCTGGAGACGAGCCGATGGGAGGCCCTCTCCGAGCCGGAGCGGTTCGAGGCGCCGCCGGGGCCAGCCGCGGACGGCGATCGGCGCCGGCTCGCGCCCCTCGCGATGGACGCGAGGCTCCGCGAGCTCGCCGCGATGCGCGACCGCTGGGACGCGCTCGTCGGACACCTCGGCATGCTGCTCCAGAACACCGGCCTCTGGCGCCACATGTGCTTCCTCTCGCTCGGCCACTACGCCGTCGAGCGCCTCGGGATGTCGGGGCGCGCGCTCGAGCAGCGCGCCGCGCTCGAGCGGCGGCTCTGGGATCTTCCGGCGCTCCGGGACGCGATGCGGTCGGGCCGGGTCTCCTACGAGAAGGCGCGCCTCGTCGCCGCCCACGCGGACGACCGGACGGTCGCGGCGCTCATCGCGCGGGCGGAGGTCCTGCCCTGCATCGCCCTCCGGCGGGAGCTCGAGGACGAGGAGCGAGCGCAGATGTGCACGCGCGGGGAGCTGACCGCGCGCCTCCCCGGCCGCGTCGCCCTCCTCCTCGCGGCGGCGATCCGCGCCGCCCGCGACGCGTCCGGCCGGTGGCTCCCTCCCGGCGAGGCGCTCGCGGTCGTCGCCGACCACTTCGTAGAGACCTGGAAAGGGGAGGTCTCCGGCCGGAAGACCCTCGCCCAGCGGGTCCTCGCGCGCGATCGCGGCCGGTGCCAGGTCCCCGGGTGCAGCCGCGCGGCGGTCCACGCTCACCACGTCGTGTTCCGCTCCCACGGCGGCAGCGACGACGAGGGCAACCTCCTCAGCCTGTGCTCCCCGCACCACCTCCACGGCGTCCACGCCGGCTGGCTGCGCGTGCGCGGGCAGGCGCCGGAAGACCTGCGCTGGGAGCTCGCCGCGCCGCCCTGCGCGGTGTGACGGGGCGGGCGGGCGAGCGCGCGGAGTCGCCGGCGGCATGCGGCGCGCGCTTGGCCGCCGGGGTGGAACCCGTGTAATTTCGAGCTGATGAAGAAGGCGCTCATCACCGGGATCACCGGCCAGGACGGGAGCTACCTCGCGGAGCTGCTCCTCGAGAAGGGCTACGAGGTCCACGGGATCATCCGTCGCTCGTCGTCGTTCAACACGTCGCGGATCGACCACATCTACCAGGACCCCCACACGCCGGGGTGCCGGCTGTTCCTCCACTACGGCGACCTGAACGACGCCTCGTCGCTCAACCTGCTCCTGAAGAAGCTCCGCCCCGACGAGATCTACAACCTCGGCGCGCAGAGCCACGTGAAGGTCTCCTTCGACGTCCCGGAGTACACGGGCGAGGTGACCGGCCTCGGCGCGACGCGCCTGCTCGAGGCGGTGCGCGAGATCGACCTCACGAAGACCCGCATCTACCAGGCCTCCTCGTCCGAGATGTTCGGCGCGTCGCCGCCCCCGCAGAACGAGGCGACCCCGTTCTACCCGCGGAGCCCGTACGGCTGCGCCAAGGTCTACGCCTACTGGATCGGCGTGAACTACCGCGAGGCGTACCAGCTCCACGTCTCGAACGGCATCCTCTTCAACCACGAGGGGCCGCGGCGGGGCGAGACGTTCGTCACCCGGAAGATCACGCGCGCGGCCGCCCGCATCAAGCTCGGGCTGCAGAAGCAGCTCTACCTCGGGAACCTCGACGCGCGGCGCGACTGGGGCTACGCGAAGGACTACGTCGAGGCGATGTGGCTCATGCTGCAGCAGCCGGAGCCGGACGACTACGTCATCGGATCGGGCGAGTCGCACTCCGTCCGCGAGCTGTGCGAGCTGGCCTTCGGCCAGGTGGGGCTCGACTACCAGAAGTACGTGGAGGTCGACCCGCGCTACTACCGGCCGACCGAGGTGGACTTCCTCCTCGCCGACGCCTCGAAGGCGCAGAAGAAGCTCGGCTGGAAGCCGCGCACGTCGTTCCAGGAGCTCGTGCGGCTGATGATGGAGTCGGACCTCGCGCTCGCCGAGCGCGAGCAGCGCGCCGGCGTCGGCCCTGCGGTGAGTCGCCACGGGTGAGCGCGGGTGGCGGGCGCCCGTCCGTCCGGCGGCAGGGCGGGCTTCGTTGACAGGCCCGGACCGCGGCGAATAACGTCGCGCCGTGCCGCAGACGTCCCTGACCGTCCTCGTCCCCGCCTACAACGAGCAGCACCTCGTCGCGACGTCGCTCGCGCGTCTCGAGACGCTCCCGAGCTCGCCCCACCTCGCCCGCGTACAGGTGGTCGTCGTGGACGACTCGTCGCGCGACGCCACCCCCGCGGTGCTGCGGGCGTTCGCGGCGGAGCGCGGGATCGAGCTCGCTCCGGCGCTGCCGTCCGCGCCGCGCGGCCGGTCTTCCCCGTCCTCGACGCTCCTCGGCCGCGGCAGCCACGGCGGGATCGACTGGGTGTTCCTCCAGCACGAGCGGAACGGCGGGAAGGGCGCCGCGGTGCGGACCGCCCTCGCGCACGCGGAGTGCGAGATCACCGTCATCCACGACGCGGACCTCGAGTACCACCCGCGCGACCTGCTCCGGATCGTGAAGGTCTTCGTCGAGGACGCCGCGGACGCGGTCTTCGGCTCGCGCTTCGCGGGCGGCGAGGCCCGGCGCGCGCTCCTCTACCGGCACGAGATCGGCAACCGGTTCCTCACGTTCCTGACGAACCTGATCACGAACGTGAACCTGACGGACATGGAGACCTGCTACAAGGCCGTCCGCACCTCCCTGCTCAAGTCGATCCCGATCGTCTCGAACGACTTCCGCCTCGAGCCCGAGCTCACGATCAAGCTCGCGAAGCGCGAGGCGCGGATCTTCGAGGTCCCGATCAGCTACTCGGGCCGGACCTACCAGGAGGGCAAGAAGATCGGCTGGCGCGACGGCGTCCGCGCGCTCGCCGCCATGCTCCGGTTCTGGATCTCGGACGAGGTCTACGTCGAGGACGAGCACGGGTCGCAGATCCTCGGCCGGCTCGCGCGCGCGCCGCGCTTCAACGCCTGGATGGCCGACCTCGTCCGGCCGTTCTGCGGGCGCCGCGTCCTCGAGATCGGGAGCGGGACCGGGAACCTCACCCGCCAGCTCGTCCCGCGCGACGCGTACGTCGCCTCCGACGTGAACCCGCTGTACCTCCAGACGCTCCGCGCGCTCACGTCCGACCGGCCGTACCTCGACGTCACGCTCACCGACGTCACGCGCGGCGAGTCGTTCCCGAAGCTGCCGGAAGGGTTCGACACGGTCGTCTGCCTGAACGTCATCGAGCACGTGGTGGACGACGTCGGCGCGCTCTCGAACATCCGCGAGTCGCTCGCCCCCGGCGGCCGCGCCATCGTGCTCGTGCCGCGCGGGCCGGGCCTGTTCGGGACCCTCGACGAGGTGCTCGGCCACCGCCGGCGCTACACCGAGGCGACGCTCCGGCGCCTCGCGCTCGACGCCGGCTTCGAGCCGAAGGAGCTCATCCCCTTCAACCGCATCGGCACCCCGGCGTGGTGGCTGAACGGGAAGCTCCTGCGGCGCCGCCACTTCGGGCTCCTGCAGATCGCCGCGCTGAACGCGCTCACGCCGCTCTTCCGGGTCGTCGATCGCGCGCTGCCGTTCCCGCCGCTGTCGCTCATCGCGATCCTGGAGAAGCCGGCGCAGGCCGGCGCGGGGAAGGGCGCGGCGGGCGGCGGGCGGCAGGCCTCGCCCTAGCTGGAAGCGGGCGTGCTCTAGGGCTGGCTCGGGCCGGGCGCCGTCGGCCAGGAGCTGGCCGCGCCGCGGAGCCCGGTGGGCGCGGTCTGGCGGAGGAACGCCGCCACCCCCCGGTAGCTGTGGAGCTTGTTCGCGTGCGGGACGACCTCGACCCGCCCGCCGCCGGCGAGCGTCCGGGCGACGAGCACCTCCCGCAGGCTCTGGACGGCGCGGAGGTCGCCGGCGCAGAAGGGGCACACCTCCGCCGCCCGGAGGGTCGCGCCGAGCACGTCGCAGTTGTCGCAGCGGTACCCCGTGCGCTGGAAGTCCTCCTCGACGACGAGCGCGTGGACCCGCCCCTCGTTCACCGCGAGCACGACGTCCTCGGGCCCGACGACCGCGACCCCGCCCCGGAGCGCCTCGCCGATGACCGCGTCCACCTCGCGCCGGTCGCCGTCGCGGGAGCCGCAGAGCACCTGCTGCGCGAGCGCCTGCACCCCGCCGCGGCGGACGCCCCCCGTCGACGCCCACGCGCGCGGCTGCGGGACCTTCGCCGCGACGGCGGCCCGGACGCGCTCCGGCAGCTCGCGCGCGAACGCCGCGAGCGTCTGCGACGGGCCGACGAGGACGAGCCGCGCCTCGGGGGTCGCGTCGAAGAGCGCCGTCACCTGCGCGGCCGCCGCCTGGCGGTTTCGCCGCGCCCACTCGTCCGCGCGGCGCTCCGGCGTGCCGGTGCCGGCGTTGTCCTTCTCCGCGGTCGTCCGGGGGACGGGGCCGCGCACGCTCGCCTCCGCGTCGATCTCGCCGAGGCGCACCTCGTACACGTGCGCGCCCTCGCGCGTGGGCACCACCACGATCGCGGGCACGACCTCCGCGCCGAGCTTCGCGAGCTTCCCGAGGTGCGGGATCCCGTCCACCGCGAGCTCGTCCTCGAAGGGCCTCGCGAAGAAGAGGGGGCGCCAGAGCCCGAGCCCCTCGCAGGCGAAGAGGGCGAGCCCCGCCCGGTCGGTCTCGAAGGCCTGCGCCGTGAGCCCCTCCACCAGCCCCTGGATCTTCTCGAGGGTCCGGGAGAGCGCGGGCCTGCCGGGGGCCCCGGGCGCGTAGTGGCTGAGGATCGCGCGCGACCGCTCGCGCACGAACAGCCGGACGCGCTCGCGCTGCTGCTCGTCCTTCCAGCGGATGTCCAGGTACAGGGTCACGATGGGCTCGCTGCCGCTCCGGAGCCGGGCGAGCTCGGTCAGGGTCGCGTCCAGGTCGGTCATCCCACCGAACCTGCGCACTTGCCCGGCCCCCCGCGACGCGTTACGTGTCGCCCGCCCGTGCCCCTCCTCGACGCCGTCCGCGCCCTCACCTCCTTCTCGCCTCCCGAGACGCTGCCGGAGTGCGATCCCGCGCTCCTCGGGGACGTCCTCGAGGCGCACGGCCTCGCCGCGATGGCGTCCTACCAGCTGGAGCAGCGGCGGCTCGGCGCGCAGGCGCCGGAGTCGCTGCGCGAGCGGCTCCTCACGTCCTTCCAGGGGATCGTGAACGACAACCTCCAGAAGCTCGTGGCGCTCCGCGCGCTGCTGCGCGACGTGGAGGACGTCCGGATCGTCCTCCTCGACGCCGCCGCGTTCGTCGACTGGCTCTACCCGCACCTGGCCTTCCGGCCGCTCGGGGACCTGCGCCTCGCGGTCCCCACCGCCGACGGGGACCGCTTCGTCGAGGCGACGAAGGGCGAGCTCACCGTCGTCCGCACGGAGCACGAGGGACGGACCGTCGTCTTCACGACCGGCAAGGTCTCGCTCTCGATGCAGGAGGGGCTCTGGCCGTCCGGCCCGGAGGACGCGCCGCTGTTCGAGCGCGCGCAGCCGTACCGCGTGTTCGGGCCCTCGGCGCACCGGCCCTCCGCCGAGGACGCGCTCCTCGGCGTCGTCGCGGAGCAGGCGCTCCTCGGGCTGCACGCTCCGCTCGTCACGTTCGTCGACCTGCGCGAGCTGCTCGCGCTGCCGCTCGACGTCGGGTACGTGCGCGCGCGCGCGGAGGCGCTGCGCCTCGAGCGGGCGCTCCACGGCGCGACGCTGCTCGTGTCGCACTTCTTCCCGGAGACCGCCGACGCGGCGGCGGCGCTGCGGCCCGAGCTCGGGTTCGCGGAGCGGCTCGCGGTCGAGCGGGTGGTCGAGGCCGCGCGGGACCCCTCGCGGCTCCGGCACGTCCGCGGCGCGCGCCGCCGCGCGGGACGCCGCCGCGCGCCTCGTCGTCGCGCCCTGACATGGTAAGAGTAGGGCCCTCGGAGGACGGTTCGGATGAAGATCGCAGTCGTCGGCACGGGGTATGTCGGGCTCGTCACGGGGACCTGCTTCGCGGAGTCCGGGCACTTCGTCTCGTGCCTCGACGTGGACTCGCGGAAGATCGCGCTCCTGAACGGCGGCGGGGTCCCGATCTACGAGCCGGGGCTCGAGGAGCTCGTCCGGCGCAACGCGAAGGAGCGGCGCCTCTCGTTCACGACCTCGTACGCCGAGGCCATCGCGGGCGCGGACGTCGTGTTCATCGCCGTCGGCACGCCGCCGGGCGAGACGGGCGAGGCGGACCTGTCGTACGTCCTCGGCGCGGCCCAGGAGGTCGGCCGCAACCTCACCGGCTACGCGGTGGTCGTCAACAAGAGCACCGTCCCGGTCGGCAGCGCGGAGAAGGTGGCCGAGGTGCTGCGCGGCGCGACGTCGCACCCGTTCGACGTCGTCTCGAACCCCGAGTTCCTGAAGGAAGGGGCGGCGATCGACGACTTCATGCGGCCGGATCGCGTGGTCGTGGGCGTCTCGTCGGAGCGGGCCCGCGCCGTCATGGCCGAGCTCTACTCCCCGTTCGTCCGGGCGGAGCAGCCGGTCCTGTTCATGGACCTGCGCTCGGCGGAGCTGACGAAGTACGCCGCGAACGCGATGCTCGCGACCCGCATCTCGTTCATGAACGAGATGGCGACGCTGTGCGAGCGGCTCGGCGCCGACGTGGACCAGGTCCGGCGCGGGATCGGCTCGGACAGCCGCATCGGCCACCCCTTCCTCTTCCCCGGCGTCGGGTTCGGCGGCTCGTGCTTCCCGAAGGACGTCCGGGCCGTGATGAGCATGGCCCGCCAGATCGGCCTCGACTTCGACCTGCTCCGGGCGGTCGAGCGGGTCAACGAGCGGCAGAAGCGGTGGCTCGTCGAGAAGGCCATCAAGCACTTCGGCACGCTCGCGGGGAAGACGATCGGGGTGTGGGGGCTCGCGTTCAAGCCCAAGACCGACGACATGCGCGAGGCGCCCGCGATCAACGTGGTCGAGGCGCTCCTCGGGAACGGCGCGAAGGTGCGGGCGCACGACCCGGTCGCGGCCGAGGTGGCGTCGAAGATCTTCGACGGGCGCGGCGTCGAGCTCACCCACGAGCCGTACGCGGCCGCCGAGGGCGCGGACGCGCTCCTCCTCGTCACGGAGTGGAACGAGTTCCGGAACCCCGACCTCGCCCGGCTGAGGTCGACCATGCGGCAGCCCGTGCTGCTCGACGGCCGGAACGTCTGGGACGCCGCGAAGGCCCGGGCGGCCGGGTTCACCTACTACGGGGTGGGGCGCTCGCTGCCGGCCTAGGCGACGGCCCAGGCGCGCTACGCCTTCGGGCTCCGCCCCTTCGACAGCAGGAGCACGACGCCCGCCACCTCGCCGAGGACGAGCTCGAGCCGGCGCGCGACGTTCGCCTCCTCGAGGATCCGCTGCCGCGGATCGGGGTCGGAGATCGCCGCGGCGGCGACGAGATCGGCGATCGCGGACGCGTCCTTCATCTGGGCGACCGCCTCCGCGAGCTGGGTGGCCCCCGACTCCGACGGGAGCCGGGTCGAGAGGTCGTACACGAGCCGGCGCAGCGCCTCGAGCTCGTTCCCGAGCGCGGCGGCGCCGCCGCGCGGCAGCACGTCCTCCAGGATCTCGGCGCGGAACTCGCGGTAGAGCTTCCTCGGGGGCAGCTCGTCGAGGAGCCGGACGCGCGCGATGCCTCGCACCACGATGTCGAAGCGGCCGTCCTCGTGCCGCTCCTCCGCCTCGATGATCCCGGCGCCGCAGATCGCCCGCAGCGGCGGGCGCATCGCGTGGGCGTCCGACTTCCCGAAGAGCCCGGGCACCGCGAGGATCCGGTCGCCCGCGAGCGCGTCCGTCACGAGCGCGCGGTAGCGCTGCTCGAAGATGTGAAACGGCGCCGGGGTCCCGGGCAGGACCGCGACGCCGTGGAGGGGGAACACCTTGAGGGCGGCGAGCGCCTTGCGCAGGGCCGCCTTCGGATCGGGCGGAGCGATGAGCTCCGCCATGGCCTACGCGGCGTGCTGCGAGGCGGACGGGGCGGAGGCGCTCTCGTCCGTCACGATCCGCATCCCGTAGAAGGAGCGGTGGACGAAGAAGAGCGCCACGGCGAGGAACGCCGCCGCGAGCCCGATGCGGGCGCCGAGGCTCATCTTGATCGCGAGCTCGACGGCGAGCAGGCCGAAGAGGGTCGTGAACTTGATGATCGGGTTCATCGCGACCGACGAGGTGTCCTTGAAGGGGTCGCCGACGGTGTCGCCGACGACGCAGGCGTCGTGGAGGGGGGTCCCCTTCATCTTCAGCTCGACCTCCACCACCTTCTTCGCGTTGTCCCAGGCGCCGCCGGCGTTCGCCATGAAGATCGCCTGGAACAGGCCGAAGATCGCGATGGAGATGAGGTACCCGATGAAGAAGAACTCGTCCGCGAACGCGAAGGCGAGGGTCGCGAAGAAGACGGTCAGGAAGATGTTGAACATGCCCTTCTGCGCGTACTGCGTGCAGATCTCGACGACCTTCTTCGAGTCCTCGACCGACGCCTTCTCGACGCCCTCGAGGCGGATGTTCTTCTTGATGAACTCGACCGCGCGGTACGCGCCGGTGGAGACGGCCTGGGTGGACGCGCCGGAGAACCAGTAGATGACGCTGCCGCCCATGATGAGGCCGAGCAGGAAGAGCGGGTTCAGGATCGAGAGCTTCTCGAGGTTCGCGGTGAGCCCGGAGGTGAGGATCACGATGATCGAGAAGATCATGGTGGTCGCGCCGACGACGGCGGTGCCGATGAGCACCGGCTTCGCGGTCGCCTTGAAGGTGTTGCCGGCGCCGTCGTTCTCCTCGAGGAAGTGCTTCGCCTTCTCGAAGTTGAGGTCGAAGCCGAAGTCGCGCTTCACCTCCTCCTTGATGTTCGGGACGTTCTCGATGAGCGAGAGCTCGTAGACCGACTGCGCGTTGTCGGTGACCGGGCCGTAGGAGTCGACCGCGATCGTCACCGGGCCCATGCCGAGGAACCCGAACGCGATGAGGCCGAAGGCGAAGACGGCCGGCGCCATCATCATGTCGCCGAGCCCGAGGGTGGAGACGCCGTAGCCGGCGCCCATGAGCGCGATGATGACGAGGCCCATCCAGAACGCGGAGAAGTTCCCGGCGGTGAGGCCGGCGAGGACGTTCAGGGAGGCGCCGCCCTCGCGGGAGGCCGTCACGACCTCGCGCACGTGGCCGGAGGTGGTGGAGGTGAAGACCTTGACGACCTCGGGGATGATCGCGCCCGCGAGCGTGCCGCAGGTGATGATCGTCGAGAGCTTCCACCACATCGTGCCGTCGCCGAGATCCGCGATGAGCAGGTAGCTGACGACGTAGGTGAGGACGATCGAGACGAGCGAGGTGAGCCACACGAGCGTCGTGAGCGGCAGCTCGAAGTTCATCTGACGGGCGTCGCGGAACTTGCCCGCCGCCCACGCCTCGTTGAGCCAGTACGAGACGACCGACGCGATGACCATCATGATGCGCATCGCGAAGATCCAGACGAGCAGCTTCACCTGCGTCGCCGGGTTCACGATGGCGAGGAGGATGAAGCTGATGAGCGCGACGCCGGTCACGCCGTAGGTCTCGAAGCCGTCCGCGGAGGGGCCGACCGAGTCGCCCGCGTTGTCGCCGGTGCAGTCGGCGATGACGCCGGGGTTGCGCGCGTCGTCCTCCTTGATCTTGAAGACGATCTTCATGAGGTCCGAGCCGATGTCGGCGATCTTCGTGAAGATGCCGCCGGCGATGCGGAGCGCGGACGCGCCGAGCGACTCGCCGATGGCGAACCCGATGAAGCAGGGGCCGGCGAGGTCGCGGGGGATGAAGAGGAGGATGAACAGCATGATGAGCAGCTCGACGCTGATGAGCATCGTGCCGATCGACATGCCGGCCTTGAGCGGGATGGCGTAGGTCGGGAAGGGCTTGCCGGCGAGCGACGCGAACGCCGAGCGGCTGTTCGCGTAGGTGTTCACGCGGATGCCGAACCAGGCGACGCCGGACGAGCCGAGGATGCCGATGAGCGAGAAGACGAGGATGATGATGACCCTCGCCGCCCCGAGCCCCTGGGTGCCGTCCGGCCCGGTGGTCAGGAAGCCGTAGTAGACGGCGACGATCACCGCGATGAACGCCCACAGGATCGCGATGAACTTGCCCTGCGTGACGAGGTAGGTCTTCGCGGTCTCGTAGATGAGCTCGGAGATCTCGAGCATCGACCGGTGGACCGCCATCGCCTTCAGCTGCTTCGCGACGACGAGCCCGAAGAGGAGCCCGGCCGCGCAGACGACGAGCCCGAAGGTGAGGAGCGTGTGGCCGGAGACGCCGAGGAACCTCTCGCTCGAGAGATCGGGCAGGACGAGGCTGGCTTCGCCGCCGCCGTGCGCCCCTGCGCCGAGGACGAGCGACTGTGCAATCGAGGACAGGTTCATGGCGTTGATCGGCTCCCTCCGTGAACGGAGAAGTCGTGGAAGATCGGTCCGTTGCGCTGCATTGCGCTGCCGGCCAAAAAATGGGAGCCCGGATACTACAGATCCGAAAGGGTTTTTGGCAAGCGCGCGCGCGCCCCGTCGGGGGCGCCGTCCGACCGCCTAGCCGGCGGGCCGCGGCGCGCCGGCGGTGGCGTCCGCCGCCGGGGTGTTCAGCGCGGCGAAGTTGATGTTGAAATACCCCGCGACTCCGCAGGAGTACATCACTCGCTTCACGATCCGGAACGGCACGGCCTTGTCCGCCTGGATGTTCACGAGCCCGTCCCACTTCAAGTTCGGATCCGACTTGTGGATGAACTCCCAGCGCTTCTTCTCGTCCCGCAGCCGCTCCTCGAGCGCGGGGATGTTGAGGTAGCCGGAGTCCCGGTCGAGATCGGGGATGTCCGCCACCTTCACGCCGGTCACCACGATCTGCTGCCCGCTGATCGCCACCACCGGGGCGATGTCGATGGTCTGCCCGTGGCGGGCGTCCGGCAGCTTGATGTCCTTCTGCATGTACAGCACCTCGCCCGTGGACGAGAACTGCTGCAGGAGGAAGATGACGAGCATCGTCATCATGTCGACCATCGGGACGACGTTCAGCTCGGCGTTCGTCGACTTCTTGCCGCCCGTCATCTTGCCGCCGAGCACCTTCGACTTCTCGAAGCGCTTCGCGGGTCTCTTGCCTGGCGTGACGATGGGCATGTGGGTCAGGCCCCGCTCACGGAAACCGCGACGAGCCCTGCGCCGACCGCGGAGTCGATGACCTGCACGAGGTCGCCGTAGGAGACGGTGTCCTCGGCCTGCACCGTGATGGCGGAGGCGCCGGGGTTCTCGCCCTTGAGCTGCTTCAGCCGCTCCGCGAGCACCTTCAGGTCGAACCGGACGTGGCCCTCGCCGTCGCGGCCGAGGCTCGGGATGTCGACCGAGGTGCCCGCCGAGGTGGCGAGGTTGAACCCGCGCTCGCCCATCGCGAGGGTCACGAGGAGGGTCTTCTGCGGCTCGGTGGTCGTCGGCTCCGGCGCGCCCGTCCCGAGCTGCATCACCTGCAGCCGCGAGATCTGGGTCCACACCGCCGTGTAGAGGAGGAACGTGATGCAGCAGGAGAGGAGATCGATCGCCGGGACGACGTTGATCACGGCGTCGAGCGACTTCTTCTTCTTCTTTCCGCCGCCGCCCTCTTCGGGCATGCCGCCGCCGCTCATCGCCTGGCTCCTCGCGTCGTGAGGTCGGCGCTACTCGTCCGCCGCCACCGTGGCGGGCATCTTCATCTTGTCCTTGTTCGCGACGATCAGGTTCAGCACCGCGACCGAGGACTCGTTGATCTCCTCGAGCATGTGCTGGGACCGGCCCTGGAGGACCGAGTAGGCGACGAGCGCCGGGATCGCCGTGAGGAGCCCGAAGGCCGTGCAGTTCATGGCCTCCGAGATCGAGGAGGCGAGGATCGTCGCCTTGTCGGCCGGGTTGGCGTTCGCGACCGCGCCGAACGCGCTGATCAGGCCGACGATGGTGCCGAGCAGCCCGAGCAGGGTCGCGACGTTGCCGATCATGGCGAGGTAGCCGGTGCGCCGCTCGATCTTCGGCGACTCGCGCAGGCTCGCCTCGTCCATGGCCGCCTGGACGTCGGCGTCGCCCTTCGGGACGTTGATGAGGCCCGCCTTCACGACCGACGTGAGCGGCGTCTTCTTCTGCGACGCGGTGAAGCTGATCGCCTTGTCGAGGTCGCCCGCGTAGACGTGCTTCTTCAGATCGCGGAGGAACGCCTCCTTGTCGATCGCGGTCTTGAAGTAGAGCGCGATGACCCGATCCACGATCAGGCCGACGGCGACGAACAGCGACACGAGGATGGGGTGCATCATCCATCCGCCCTCGTGGTAGTGCTTCGCAAGCGTGCCGAACATTTCGCCCATCGCGTGCCGCCCTCCGGAGCGTAGACGCGCGCGTCGAACCCCGCGCGCTTTCGACCGAATCCTCGATCCCGTACCACGGGGTATCGGAGCGGGTCAACGTAACGGGGTGTGCCTCTGCCTTACCCCACGATGCGTCCGCGGGAGGGATCCTGTGCCCTCGGCCCCCCGGCGGCAATTGCCCGCCGCCGGATCCCCGTCGTAGGCTCGCCGCGGCGCACCCCGAACCATGGCCACCGAGCCCCCTTTCGCACCGTACCGGCTCGCGCCGGGTGCCCTCCCGGAGGAGGCAGCGCGGGCGGCGGCGAGCGCCCACGCGACCCCGCTCGTCGCCGGCGGGAGCGAGCCGTTGCCCGGCCCGCTCGTCAACGCGGCGCTGGCGGACATCGCGGCCGGCCGCGCCGCCTCGCCGGCCGAGGCGTGCCGCGCCGCCGACGGGTCGAGCGCGGGCGGCGGCGGTCCGCCGCGGGCGTGCGTGTCGTCGCCCCGGCAGCGCGCCCGCGTCGCCGAGGCCTCGCGCGCCGCCGTGCAGGCGGGCTTCGCCGGCGTCTGCCTCGACCGCCCGGACGCGCCGCTCGCGCTCGGGCTGCTCGGGGCGGGCTACTGTCCGGAGTGCCAGCGCGATCTCGCCCGCCACCTCGCGCGCGAGTACGGCGACCACTTCCAGCCGATCGACTACCTCGCCCTCGCGCGCGGGGCGATCGCGCAGGCGTCCGGCGCGATCTCCTACGAGCAGCTCCCCTTCGGGCGGGACTTCTGGCGCGTCCGCCACGAGGCCGTCCCCCGGGCGGTCGCGCACTACGTCCGCGACGCGCGCGACGCCGCCCGCGCGGCCGATCGGCCCTTCGAGGTGGTCGCGCAGTTCGAGGCGATCGGCCCCGCCCAGCTCCGCGCCGCGCGCCACCTCGACGCCGCGATCTTCCCGGCGGCGCCCACCCCGGGCGCGTCCGGGCTCGGGCTCGTGCGGCTCCTGCGCGCCGCGATGGGCCGCCTCCCCGGCGCGCTCGCCCCCGCGGCGGGGACGCCGGGGCCGGCGCTCGCGCGGCTGGCCGGGGATCGCCGCGACCTGCGGCCTCGACCTCTCGGGGATCGAGCCGTCCGGCGACGCCGGGCACGACGTGTCGGAGATCCGGCGCCTCGCGCGGCGGCTGCAGCGCCACGCGATGGCGCCCGCGTCGTGCGAGCCCGTCGCCGAGTGCGCGATCCTCTACTCGACCGAGGCGGACCTCTGGTCCGGCGGACGCCACCGCGCCGCGGTCGAGCGCGCCGCCGAGGCGCTCGCGGCCGCGCACGTGCAGGCGCCGATCGTGCTCCGTGTCCAGGACGCGCCGCCCGCCGCGGCGCTCGTCCTCGCGGGCGCGACGGGGCTCACGCCCCAGGAGGCGAAGGAGGCGAAGCGCCGGCTCGAGGCCGGCGGGGGTCTCCTCGCGTTCGGCGAGCCGACCGCCGCCGACGAGAGCGGGCGCGCCCTGCCGGCGTTCCTCCCGGCGGGGAAGCCCGGCGGGACGCGGGTCGGCGAGGGGACGCTCGCGGTCTTGCCGGCGCTCGAGCAGGACGGCACCGCGGCCGCGCCGGATCCGGCGCTCCTCCAGAAGGCGCTCGCCGCGGCCGTCGGGCGCGGGCGGCGGGCGGCGAGCGTCGCGGCCCGCAGCCCGCTCCTCGTCGTGCTGCACCGGATCCAGGGCGCCCTCTTCGCGCACCTCGTCGCCGAGGGCGCCGCGCGCACGCAGGGCGCGACGCTCTTCCTCGGCGTCCACCTCGCCGGCGGCGCGCGCAAGGCGCGGTTCATCTCGGCCGAGGGGCACGACGTCCGGATCCCCATGAACCCGTCGGGGACCTCGATCTCCACCGTCCTGCCGTCGTTCTCCGGGTACGCGGTGCTGTCGCTCGCGGTCTAGAGCGCGCTAGCGGCCGCGCTTCACCGGCAGGGTCACGGTCACGCGGGTCCCCGCGCCGGGCGCGGAGTCGACCGCCACCGTCCCGCCGTGGCGCTGCACGATCCCCGCGACGATCGGCAGGCCGAGGCCGATCCCGCTCCCCGGGCGCGTCGTGAAGAACGGCTCGAACGCGTGCGCCGCGACGTCGGGGGCCATCCCCGCGCCGTCGTCCGCGACCGTCACGCGCACGCCGCCCTCGGCCGGCGCGAGCGACACGACGACGTGCCCTCCGCTCCCGATCGCGTGCGCCGCGTTCGTCACGAGGTTCACCACCACCTGCACGAGGCTCGACCGGCTCCCCTCCACCGGCGGCACCGGCGCGAGCCGCCGCTCGATCACCGCGCCGTGCTCCTTCAGGGCGGGCTTCGCGAGCCTCGCCGCCTCCTCGATCACCCCGGCGAGGTCCACCGGCTCGGTGCGCAGGCCGGCGGGGCGGGCGTAGGCGACGAGGTCGCGGGCGAGGCGCTGGATCCGCTGCCCCGCCTCCTGGATCGAGCGGAGCTTCTCGACGTCCGCGGCGTCGTGCCCGGCGTGGGTGAGCTTCTCGACGAGCACGTCCGAGTACATGTTCACCGCGGTGAGCGGGTTGTTGAGCTCGTGCACGACGCCGGCGACGAGCCGGCCGATGCCGGCGAGCCGCTCCGCGTGCTCCGCGGCGGCCTCGAGCGACCGGACGAGCGTGAGGTCCTGCCCGATGGCGATGACGTCGTCCACCTCGCCCGACGCGCCGGCGACGGGCGCGGTGTTCATGGCGACGCGGGCCTCGCCCCCGCCCGCGCGCAGGAGCCGCGTCTCGTAGCCCGCGACCGCCTCGCCCGCGAAGCCGCGGAGCAGCACCTCCGCGAGCCGGGGCCCCTCCTCCGGCGGGACGAAGGAGAAGAGGTCCTCTCCGGCGACGCGCTCCTTCGTGAACCCGGTCATGCGCACGAGCGCGGCGTTCCAGACCACCACCCCCCTCGAGCGGTCCACGACGAGCACGAGCGCGTTCGCGTGCTCGATGAGGTTCTCGAGGTACGTCCTCACGTAGGTGAGCTCCTCGATCGAGCGCACGTTCCGCACGCCGAGCGCGGCGTGGTTCGCGAGCTGGTAGAGGAGCGGCGCGTCCCGCTCGCGATCCTCGGCGCGACCGGGGCCGTACTCGAGGTTCACGACGCCGAAGAGCTGGCCGTGGACCGCGAGCGGCACGGCGATCGCGAGCTCCGACCCCTCGAAGAGCAGGTCGTCCACCTCGGTGACGACCACCCCCGCCTCCTGGAGCACCGCGCCGTCGAGCCCGGTCCGCTCGACCGCCGAGCGCCGCAGCGCGATCCGCGCGCGCGCGCCGGCGCGGAGGGGCCCCTGCGCGTGCATGCTGCGGAGCGCCAGGGTCTTCGGGTCGACGAGCCGCACCGCGAACGAGCGCGCCGGGAAGACCGCCTGGAGCGCGCGGGCGAGCGCCTCGGTGATCTGCTCCTCGCTGCGGGCCTCCGCGAGGTCCCGCGAGAGCGCGAGCAGCGCGCGGTCCGTGGCCTCCGCCAACGCTACCTTCCCCCGCGGTGGACCGCGAGCGCCGCGGCGATCACCTCGCGGAGCGCGACGCCGTGCTCCCGCGCGCGGGCGAGGCAGTCGTCGTGCTCGGGCTGGGCGCCGACCTCGGCGCCGTCGAGGAGCGCGACCTTGACGCGGACCGCGCCGTAGCGGGTCTCGACCGTCCGCACCTCCCGGGCGAGCGCGTCCCGCTCGACGCGCCGCCGCCTCACCCCGAGCGTCGTCGTCTCCGAGAAGAGCGCGCGCGTGACCGCCGCGCGCGCCCCCTCCTCGACGAGCGCGGCCAGGAGCACCGCCGGACGCCCCTTCTTCATGACGATCGGCGTGGCCCAGGCGTCGAGGGCCCCCGCCTCGAGCGCGGCGTCGATCGCGCGGGCGACGATCTGCCCGGTCGTGTCGTCGAGGTTCGCCTCGAGCACCGAGAGCTCGCCCTCGTCCGCGCGCTCGCAGAGGGTGGCCCGGAGCACGTTCGGCCGGTCCGGCCAGCGCCGGGTGCCGACCCCGTACCCGACGCGCGAAGGGACGACGGGCGGGAGGGGGCCGACCTCGGCGAGCTCCGCGAGCAGCGCGGCGCCGGTCGGGGTCACCGCCTCGCCGCTCGGCCCTCCGAGCCGGATCGGCTTGCCGACGAGGAGCTCCACCACCGCGGGCGGCGGGATCGGCATCGGGCCGTGGGCGGACCGGCCGAGCCCGCGGCCGAGCTCCGGCGCGGCGGACAGGACCGCCGGCCAGCCGAGGAGCTCGAGCGCCACCGCCGCGCCGCACACGTCGACGATCGAGTCCACCGCGCCCACCTCGTGGAAGTGGAGCGCGGCGGCCGGGACGCCGTGCACCTTCGCCTCGGCGCGGCCGAGGCGCTCGAAGATCGCCCGGGCGGTCGCGCGGGCGCGGGGCGCGAGGCCGCTCCCGTCCACGAGCGCGAGGATCTCCGCGAGCCCCCGCGCGTGGGGCTGCTCGCCCTCCACGACCACCTCCACGTGGGTGCCGGCGATCCCGCAGTCGGTCCTGCGCGAGACCGCGAGCCGCCAGCCCGGGATCCCGAGCGTGCGCAGCGCCGCCTCGAGGGCGGCCGGGTCGACGCCCAGGTCGATCGCCGCGGCGAGGAACATGTCGCCGGCGATCCCGCCGATGGGCTCGAGCACGAGGAGCGGCATCCCGTTCATATACCCGGGCGCGGTCACTCCCGCGCGATGAGGCCCGCCACGACGGCGGCCCCGAACCCGTTGTCCACGTTCACGACCGTCACGTTCGGCGCGCAGGAGTTGAGCATCGTGAAGAGCGGCGCGAGCCCGCCGAGCGAGGCCCCGTACCCGACCGACGTCGGCACGCCCACCACCGGCCGCCCCACCAGCCCGCCCACGACCGAGGGGAGCGCCCCCTCCATGCCGGCGACGACGATCACCGCGCGGGCCCGCTCGAGGTCGTCCCGCCGCGCGAGCAGCCGGTGCAGCCCCGCCACCCCGACGTCGTAGACGCGGATCGCCTCGACCCCCATGACGTCGAGGGTGACCGCGGCCTCCTCGCACACCGGGATGTCCGAGGTCCCCGCGCAGCACACCGCCACCGGCCCCCGCGCCGGCACCTCCATGCGGCCGCGCCGGAGGGTCCGCGAGACCGGGTCGTAGACCGCGCCCTTCACGGCGCGCCGCGCCGGGCCCGCCTTCTCCGGCGCGAGCCGGGTCACGAGGAGCGGCCCCTTGCGCGCGAGCTTCCTCGAGATCGCGGCGATCTGCGCGGCGGTCTTCGCCTCGCCGAACACCACCTCGGGCAGCCCCACCCGCAGCGTCCGGTGCGTGTCGAGCGTCGCGACGTCGCCGAGCCGCTCGTACGGCGCCCCCTTGAGCTTCCGGATGGCGTCGTCGAGGGAGGTCTCGCCGCCGCGCACCGCGGCGAGCAGCCGTCTCAGCGTCGTCTCGTCCATCGAACGTCTCTACCGCACCTCGAGGTGCGAGAGGAGCCTCGCGATCCGCTCGGGCTCGGGCATGACGAGGATGAGCCCCTCGAGGGCCGGCCCGCCGTCCTCCGACCTGGCCGAGAAGCGGGTCGCGAGCGCGACCGAGCCGGCGTGCGAGACGAGCTGCTCGACGCAGCTGCGGCCGTTCCCGCGGGCGAAGGTCGGGATGGAGAGGAGGAGCTTCTGGCCGACGAGCGTGCCGACCGCCGAGACGAAGGCGGACCCGACGATGTTGCCGGACTCCATGAGGGCGCTCTCGGCGAGCCCGCCCCAGCGCGCCTCGGGAGGGTAGCCGAGCATCGCGGCGAGGTTCTGCGCGTCGGCCTCCGGCAGCGCGAGGAGGAGGTCGCCGGTGAGCGCCCCCTCGAGCTTCACCCCCACCGCCACGAGGTCCTGGCCGAGGCCGCCGAGGAACGCGGCGATGGCGCCCGGCGCCGTCCCCACCCACGCCTCCGGCACGTCCATCTCGAAGCGGCGCCCGGCGAGCTTGCCGAGGGCGGTGACCGCCCGGCCGCAGCCGATGGACGCGAGCTCCTGCAGCGCGTCGACCTCGCGGGGGCCGAAGGAGGTCATGCGGCGAGCAGCCTCTGGACGTCGAGGATGAACACCGGGCGCCCGTTGCCGAGGACCGTCACCGCCGAGAGCCCCGCGACGGCCTCGAGCGGCGACCCGAGCGGCTTCAGCACCGCCTCGTGCTGGCCGAGGAGCGCGTCCACCGCGAGCCCGATCCGCCCGTCCGCGCCGTCCGCGACGACGACGGCGCGCTCCTCGCGCGCGCTCGCGGCGAACCCGAGCAGCTGGTCGAGGTCGTGGACCGTCACGAGCTCGCCGTCGTAGGAGAGGACCGGCGCACCCCGGCTCCGGTCGAGCCGCGACATGTGGACGTGCGCGGCCCCGTGCACCTTCGCGATGGGGAGCCCCACCACCTCCCCGGCGACGCGCACGAGCAGGACGGGCTGGACCGCGACCGTGAGGGGCAGGCGCAGGGTCACCCGCGAGCCCGCCCCGGGGACGCTGTCGAGCTCGAGCGTCCCGCCCACCGCCTCGACGGTGCGCTTCACCGCGTCGAGCCCGACGCCGCGCCCGGAGACGTCGGTCACCGTCTCGGCGGTCGACACGCCGGGGAGGCAGGAGAGGAGCAGCGCCTCGCGGTCGCTCACCGCGGCCGCCTGCGCCGCGCTGATCGCGCCGCGGGCGACGGCGGCGGCGCGCAGCCTCGCCGGATCCATGCCCTTGCCGTCGTCCGACACCTCCAGGATGACGCGGTCGCGGTCGCGCCGCGCGTGGACGGAGATGCGCCCCGTCGCGGGCTTCCCGGCGAGGAGCCGGAGGTGCGGCGCCTCGATGCCGTGGTCCACCGCGTTCCGGAGGACGTGCTGGAGCGGATCGGAGAGCTCCTCGAGGATCGCCCGGTCGAGCTCGATCTCGGCGCCCTTCACCTCGACCTCGATCTGCTTGCCGAGCTTGCGGGCGACGTCGCGCGCGGTGCGCGGCAGGCGCTCGGTGACGAGCGCGAGCGGCGTCATCCGCACCGTCATCACCTTGTCGTGGAGGTCCTTCACGATCGCGTGGAGCCGGTCGACGCCCTCGTCGAGCGCGGCGCGGTGGTCCTGCCCGAGCGCCCGCCCGACCTCGCGGATCCGCGCGGTCGCGAGGATGAGCTCGCCGACCGAGTCGAGGAAGCCGTCCAGGATCTCCGTCTTCACCCGGACGGTGCGGGGCGCCTCCGCCCCCGGCGCGGGCGCCGCCTCGCGGGCCGCCGGCGCGGGCGCGGCCTCCTGCTCGGCCTCGCGGAGCGCGACCGCGGCGAGGTCCGAGATCTGCGCGAGCGCCCGCTCGACCGCCTGGGGGGTGTCCGCGGTGTCGAGCTGCACCTCCAGCTTCTTGCCGGGGATGCGGCCCGCCTTCAGGTCCTCCACGGACGGGGTCGAGCGGGCGACCGCGCCGAGCGACGCGAGCTTCTTCACGACGAGGAACGCGCGCACCGCCGGGACCGGGCAGCTCCCCGCGATCTCGACCTCCACCTGCAGGCGCCGGACGGCGGGGCGGGGCTCGGGCGAGCGGGCTCGGGGCCGTCTCCTCTCTCTCCCCCCTGAGCCGCCGCGCCGCGTCCGCGAGCTTCTCCATCGCCGGGGCGTCGGGACCGGGCGGCTCCCCCCGCGCCGCGGCCTGCACCATCTCCTGCAGCCGGTCGCCGGCGGCGAGCAGGAGGTCGATGGCGCGCGCGTCGAGCCGCGCCGGCTCCTTGCGGAACACGTCGACGAGGTCCTCGGCCCGGTGCGCGAGCGCGGTGATCCCCTCGAAGCCCATCGACGCGCTCATCCCCTTCACGCTGTGGACGTGCCGGAAGCAGGAGTCGATCGCGTCCTTCGCGCCGGCGCCGGCGCCCTGGCGCGCGGCCTCCTCGAGGCGGACGAGGTCCTTCGCGAGGGAGAGGAGGTGCTCGCCGGCCTCGCCGACGTACAGGGACAGGTAGTTGTGGAGGTCGAGCGTCACCGCGGGTCCGTGGCCGGGCGAGCCGAGCGGCTACCCGTCGCCCAGGACCTTCTTCACGACGGACAGGACGTCCTCGGACTTGAACGGCTTCACGATGAAGTCCGACGCGCCCGCCTCGATCGCCTCCATCACGAGCGACTCCTGGCCGAGGGCGCTGCACATCACGACCACGGCCTTCGCGTCGTTCTTGATGATCTCGCGGGTGGCCTCGATGCCGCTCTTGAACGGCATCACGATGTCCATGGTGGTGAGGTCCGGGCGCAGCTCCTTGTACTTCTCGACCGCCTCGAGGCCGTTCGCCGCCTCGCCGACGACCTGGAAGCCGGAGCCGGAGAAGATGTCCTTGATCATGTTGCGCATGAAGATCGCGTCGTCGACGATCAGGACTCGCTTCGCCATCGGTGGTTGGCCCTCGCCGCGAGAAGACGCTCGACGTTACCCCTGTTCGGCCCGTGCCACAAGGCGGCGGCGCACGCCCGGGGGGGCGGCTCAGCGGGCCCCGAACAGCCGCTCCGCCTCCGACGCCAGGGCCTCCGGGCCGAGCACCGTCACCGCGCCCACCGACGCCGCCGCGACCCCGCGGACGAGCCCGGGGGGCCCGTCCTCGATGGGCGCGAGCGGCTCGACCCCGACGACGCCGCCGATGAGGAACCCGAGGGTGCGCTTCCCCTGGTCCAGGATCAGGACGTGGCCGGAGCCCGCCTCGAGCTGCTGCGCCGGGAGCCCCATGAGCGCGGCGAGGTCCACGACCGCGACGACGCGGCCCCGCAGGTTCATCACCCCGCGCACCGGCTCGGAGCAGCGCGGCACCCGCGCGAAGGGGGGCTGGGGGAGCACCACCTCGCGCACGGAGCCGAGCGGGAGCGCGAACCGCTCGGTCGCCACCCGGAAGACGACGTGGCGCACGCGCGCTCGCTCCTAGCCGAGCCGGAACCGCGAGACCACGGTCTGGAGCTCGACGGAGAGGTTCGCGAGCTCCTGGGCCGCGCTCGCCATCTGGGCGACCGCCGCGGTCTGCTCGGCGGTCACCTTGCGGACCTGCTCGGTCGCGCTCGCGTTCGAGGAGGCGACGTCGGAGATGTGGTCCATCGCCTGGACCATGTCCGCCGACCCCTTGAGCTGCTCGCGCGCCGCCTGCGAGATGACCCCGACCTTGTCGGCGCCCGTCGCGGCGATCTTCGCGATGTCGGCGAGGGCCCGGATGATCGCGTTCAGGTCCTCGCGGCCGTCGCCCAGCTCCGAGACCGACTCCTTCATGGTCTCGACGACCTTCGCGGCGCGGCCCGAGATGTCGGCGGCGAGCGACGAGATCTGCTCGGCGGAGCGGCCCGCGGACTCGGCGAGCTTGCGGACCTCCTCGGCGACGACGGCGAAGCCGCGCCCGTACTCGCCCGCGCGCGCCGCCTCGATGGTGGCGTTCAGGGCGAGCAGGTTCGTCTGGTTCGCGACCTGCGTGATGGCCTCGACGATCTTCGAGATCTCCTTCGTCCGCTCGCCGAAGGCGAAGACCTGCTCGCTCGCCGTCTCGATGCGCGCGAACACCTTCTTCACCTTCTCGCCGGCGAGCCGGGCGGCCTCGCCGCCCGACGCGGCGCCCTGGGAGGTCTCCGCCGACGAGCGGGCCGCCTCCTCGGCGCTGCGGGCGGTGCGCTCGATCGACTCGGCGATCTCGCCGATCACCTTCGAGGTCCGCTCGACCAGGTCCGACTGCTGGCCGGCGCCCTCGGCGATCTTCTCCATCGAGGAGGCGACCTCGTCCGTCGAGGCGTTCACCTCCTCGGCCGAGCTCTGCAGGTCGCTCGCCGAGTCGGACACCGACTGCGCGGTCTTCTGGATGCGGGAGACGAGGTCGCGCAGGTTCTCCTGCATCGTCCGGATCGCCTCGGTCAGGTCGTCGATCTCGTCGTGGAACGCGTGCTGCTCCTCGGACACGACGGTCCGGGAGAGGTCCCCGCGGCTGATCTCGACCGCGCTCACCTTGAGCCGGCCCACGCGGGCGACGCGGGCGATGGTGACCGTCATGCCGAGCCCGAGGGCGGCGGTGAGGAGGAGGACGATCGCGCCGGCGACGGCGCGGCTCTCGACGCGGTCCTGGATGTAGGGGGCCGCGAACACGAGGATGAACCCGACGATCAGGTACGAGACGAGGATCTTCGTCTGCAGCGAGACCGTGAGCCCGGCCGCGGCGGGGGCCGCGCGCGACGGCTCGGAGGCGGCCCGGCCCCGCATCGCGACGAGGTGGGGCGCGTCCTGCCACCGCGCGCTGGGGCGCGTGGACGTGATCCGCTCTTCCCTCGGTGCTCGCGCCACGGTCGCCTCGCTCTCGCCTCATCCTAGACGAGCACCGGGGCGATCGGAAGCTCACGGCCGAAGGTGGTCGTGGCCGGCGGGCGCCGCGAGCGGCTCGCCGCGCGCCCCGACCACGCGCACGCCGCGGCCGCGCGTGAACCGGCCGACGACGGTGAGCGGGGTCCGCGCGCGCGCCGCGGCGGCCTGCGCCGCCTGGAGCGCGGCGGGGGGGAGCGCGACGACGAGCTCGTAGTCCTCGCCCCCGCCGAGCGCCGCCGCGTACGGATCGGCGAGGCGGCTCGCCGCGCGCCGGTAGGCGGCGGAGAGCGGGAGGTCCACCACGCCGATCCGCGCGCCGACCCGGGACGCGCGGCAGAGGTGGCCGAGGTCCTGCACGAGCCCGTCCGAGACGTCGATGGCGGCGCGCGCGAAGCCCGCGAGGGCGAGGCCGGCCCGGATCCGCGGCTCCGGCCGGCGCTGCCGCCGCACGAGCGGCGCGGCGGCCCGCGGCGCGAGGCCGAGCGCCGCCTCCCCGAGCGTCCCCGTCACCGCGACGAGGTCGCCGGGACGCGCGCCCGCGCGGAGCACGGCGCGCCCCTCCTGCACCGCGCCGAGGACGGTGACCGTGACGGAGAGGACGTCCGCGCGCGTGACGTTCCCCCCGGCGACCGGCGTCCGGTACGCGCGCGCGCAGGCGCCGAGGCCGCGCGCGACCTCGCGCACCTCCGCGGTCGGCGTGCCGCGCGGGAGGCCGAGGGCCACGAGCGCCGCGAAGGGGCGGGCCCCCATCGCGGCGAGGTCGGAGAGGTTGACGGCGAGCGCCTTCCAGCCGACGTCGGCCCGCGGCGTCCGCCGCTCGAAGTGGACGCCCTCGACCACGGCGTCCACCGTCGCGACGAGGTCCTCGCCGGGCTCGGGGCGGAGCACCGCCGCGTCGTCCCCGGGACCGACCACGACGCCGGGGCCGGTGAGCGGGAGCGCCCGCGTGAAGAGCGAGATCAGCTCGAACTCGCCCGCCGCGCGGACGGCCATCGGCGTCACGGCCTGACGGGCTCGAACCCGCCGGTGGGGGTGAGCGCCGGTCCGGGGGGCGGGCTGACCGGGAGGACCATCGTGAAGATCGAGCCCTCGCCGGGCTTCGAGCGGACGCCGACCTCGCCGCCGTGCGCCTCCACGAAGCTCTTCACGATTGCGAGGCCGAGGCCGGCGCCGCCGTACTCGCGCGTGGACGAGCCGTCCACCTGGTAGAAGACGTCGAACACCCGCTCGAGGTGCTCGCTCCCGATCCCGATGCCGTTGTCGGTCACGTGGAGCGCCACCCGGTTCCGCGCCGCGTCCTCCGCGGTGAGCGTGATCTTCCCGCCCGCGGGCGTGAACTTCACCGCGTTCGAGCAGAGGTTCACGAGGCACTGGCGGAGCTTGTCGCGGTCGGCGTGGATCCGCGGGACGCGCGCCGCCTCGCAGCTGACCTTGATGCCCTTCTTGCGGGCGAGCGGGAGCACCGTGGCGACCGCGTCGCGCATCACCTGGCCGGCGTCCACCTCGGTGAGCACGAGCCGGATGCGCCCCGCCTCGATCTTCGAGATGTCGAGGATCGAGGTGATGAGCTGGAGCAGGTTCTCGCCCTTCTCCATGATGATGCCGAGGTACTCGCGCTGCTCCGCGGTGAGCGGCCCGCCGAGCCCCTCGAGCATCATCTCCGAGTAGCCGATGACGCTCGTGAGCGGCGTGCGCAGCTCGTGGCTCATCGTGGCGAGGAAGTTCGACTTGAGCCGGTCGAGCTCCTTCAGCCTCGCGTAGCTGTCCTCGAGCTGCCGGTTCTTCTCCTGGAGCTCGCGGTAGCTCTCCGTCACCGCCTCGATGTGGAGCTTGGCCGTGATGAGGTTCTTGTGGCCGGTGAAGATCATCACGTCGAGCAGACCCATGAAGTGCTTCAGGATCTTCTCGGCGGTGGGGATCCCCACGCTCCGGATCTTCTGGCGGTAGTTCTCGGCCCGGCTCGCGTCGAAGTCGGTCGAGATCCTCGTGAGCGTCGCCGGGAGCTCGACGAGGTCGTCCGGCACGAACGGGCCGAACACCACCCGGCCCATCACGTCGCCCTCGTACAGCACGGGCTCGACGACGTACCGGCACCCGGAGAAGCACTCGAACGTGGTCGGGACCGGGTCCTCGGGGATCGCCTGCGACTTCACGCGCCCCACCGTCGCGATGCACTGCTCCCGGCCGGAGGGCTTCGACCAGATGTAGCCGCAGAAGTCGGCGTTCCCGACCTTCACGTCGACGAGCTTGTTCCCGGTCTCGTCGAAGACCTTCAGCCCCACCCGGTAGAGCTCGGCGAACGAGCGGCAGACCTCCTCGAACGCCTTGAGGTCGAGCAGGTCCGCGAGCGGGATTCGCTGCTGGAGGAAGGAGGCCGGGAGGCTCATCGGGGCGGCACCCCGCCCGGCGCCAGGGCCTCGAGCCGCGTCCCCTTGAGGTCCACGTGCGAGAAGACCTTGTCGAGGAACTCGCGCTCGGAGATCCGCCACTTCGCGTCGAGCCCGAGCGAGCGGTCGAGCCCGCGATAGCAGAGCTGGAGCAGCGCGTGGAACGTCTCGATCACGCCCTCGCCGCGGATCGCCACCGCCGGGACGGCGGGCGGCTGGATCACGGCGCGGAGGTCCCCGAGCTCGTCGTCGCGGCGCGCGTCCTCGAGATCGCGCTTGTTCATCTGGATGACGATCGGCAGGGTCCGGTAGTCGAGCCCGTTCGCCTCCAGGTTCTTCAGCATGTTGTTCCAGTAGGCGAGCGTCGAGGCGGCCTCGCCGCGGCGCGAGTCGGCGACGAAGGCGACCGCGTCCGTGCCCTGGAGGACGATGCGCCGGGTGGACTCGTGCATCACCTGCCCGGGCACCGTGTAGAGCTTGAGCTTCACCTTCACGCCGGCCTGCGTGCGGAAGAAGACCGGCATCATGTCGAAGAAGAGGGTCCGGTCGTCCTTCGTGTCGAGCGTCATGAGGCGCCCGCGGACCTTCGGATCGATCTTCTGGAAGAGCGACTGGAGGTTCGTCGTCTTTCCGGACAGCGCCGGCCCGTAGTAGACGACCTTGACGGCGATCTCGCGGGCGTCTGCGTTGAGCTGGGCCATGGCGGAGCCGGGGGCGAGACGCCCCGGTCAGCCGAGCACTCTATCCCAGATCGCGGACTCGGCGCTGCCCCCACCACCGACCCGCCTCCGCCACGCTGCGGAGCAGCGGGCAGCGCGGCAGCGTCGCGAGGAACGCCCGGCCGTAGCCCTTCGTCACGAGGCGCCGGTCGAGGACCGCGACGAGCCCGCGGTCGTCCCTCGTCCGGACGAGCCGGCCGAACCCCTGCCTGAGCGCGAGCGCCGCGGCGGGCACCTGCAGCTCGGAGAACCCGTCCCGCCCGCCCGCCTCCGCGGCGCGGAGCTTCGCCGCGACGATCGGGTCTCCGGGCGGCGCGAACGGGAGGCGGTCGATCACGACGAGGGAGAGCGCGTCGCCGGGCACGTCCACGCCCTCCCAGAAGCTCGCGGTCGCGAACAGGATCGAGGGCTCCTCCCGGAAGAGCTCGAGGAGCCTGCCCCTTCGGGCGCTCCCCCTGGAGCAGGATGCGGTAGGGCAGGTGGCGGGACGCGCGGTGGAGCGCGTTCATGTTGCGGGTGGAGGTGCAGAGGACGAACGCGCGCCCGCCGGTGACCGCCGCGAGGTCCCGGATGACGTCCGCCGCCCGCTCGACGAAGGCGGGGTCGTTCGGCTCCGGGAGCCCCTCCGGCGAGACGAGCGCCGCCTGGCGCGCGAAGTCGAAGGGGCCGTCGAAGCGGGCCTCCACCACGTCGAACTCGGGGGCGAGCCCGACCGAGCGCCGGAAGAAGTCGAACCGGCCCTGCGCGGCGAGCGTGGCGCTCGTGAACACGACCGTGTCCGTCCGCCGGTAGAGCCTCGCCTGCAGCTCCTCCGCCACGTCGATGGGCGCCGCGCGCAGGAACACGCCGCGGCCGCGCGTCTCGCCGAAGTAGACGCGCGACGGCTCCTTCATCGCCGTGACCGCCGCGAGCTCGACCCGCAGCTCCCCCGCGCGGCGCGCGAGCTGCGCGAGCTGCGGCGCCTCCGGATCGGAGAGGAGGTCCCGCAGCGCGTGCAGCGCGTCGTCGACGCGGTCCTGGTCCCGCGCGAGGGGCAGGAGCACGGCCTCGGTCAGCGGGGCGCGCGCGGAGTCCTCGACGTTCCTGCGCGGGCCGCCGCGCAGCCCGTCCGCGACGCCCTGGAAGAACCGCTCCCCCGCCTTGCGCAGCTCGGCGGTCGCGGACTTCATGAACGAGGCGAGGTCGGGCCGGTCGGCGACCGCGCGGGCCGCGTCGCGGGCGAGCTCCTCCACGCGGTACGAGGAGACTTGAAGTCCGAAGTACTCGGTCGCGACCTCCTCGAGCGCGTGCGCCTCGTCGAACACGACCACGTCGTGCTCGGGGAGGATCTCCACCCCCGCGCGCGAGGTGCGCATCGCGAGATCGGCGAAGAAGAGGTGGTGGTTCACGAGGAGGACGTCGGCCTCCGCCGCCTCCGCCCGGGCGCGGGTGACGAAGCACTCCTCGTAGCGCGGGCACTCGCGGCCGGTGCAGCTGTCGCTCGTGGCGGAGAGGTCCTTCCACGCGAGGAGCTGATCCGGGAGGTCGAGCTCGCTGCGATCGCCGGTGGCGGTCTCGAGGGCCCACGCCTCGATGCGCGGCCAGAGCGCCGCCTCCTCCCGCACCGCGAACGTCGGGGCGCGGGCGAACTCGTCCGCGCGCGCGAGGCAGAAGTAGTTCGAGCGGCCCTTCAGGTAGGCGGCGCGGAACTCGAGCCCGCACGCCTCGCGCAGGAGGGGCAGGTCCTTCTGCCAGATCTGCTCCTGGAGGGTCTTCGTCGCGGTCGACACGATGACCCGCCGGCCGGAGAGGACCGCCGGGACGAGGTAGGCGAGCGTCTTCCCGGTGCCGGTGCCCGCCTCGGCGACGAGGTAGGAGCGCTCCGCCAGGGCGCGCTCGACCGCGTGGGCCATCGCGAGCTGATCGCCGCGGTGCTCGTACCCGGGCAGCGCGCGCGCGAGGCGCCCCTCCGGCCCGAGCACCTCCTCCATCGTCGGCATCAGAACGACACCGGGACGGGGACGAACGTCAGCACGAACAGGACGAGCGAGAGGAGCGCGACCGCGGCGCGCGCCGGATCGAGCGGCTCCTCCAGGACGGACGGCGGGTGGCGGAGCCCGATCACGAACCGGGTGATGATCCACCACACGATCCAGTTCCAGGACAGGAAGATGCCCGCGGCGAGGAGCGCGGCGGAGACGATCCGGCTCCCCACGTGCGCCCCGCGCCGGCCGAGGAGCGCGTAGAGCACGTGGCCGCCGTCGAGCTGCCCCATGGGGATGAGGTTCAGCGTCGTGACGAGCAGGCCGAGCCACGCCGCGAAGGCGACCGGGTGGAGGACGAGGTCCGTCCCGGCCGGCAGGGTCCCGGTGACGAGCTGGCGCGCGGCGGCGGTCAGGAGGCTGTCGCCGAAGAACTGCGCCGTCGGCTCGCCGGAGAGGAGCGGGCGCCCCTCGAGCAGCGCGAGGATCATCGCGTACGGCGACCCGAGCGCCGACCCGATCCGGCCGGGCACGACCGCGCGGAGCTCCGAGTGGCCGAGGCCCCACAGCAGGAGGGGCACCGCGACGAGCAGCCCGGCGATCGGGCCCGCCGCGGCGATGTCGAGCGCCGCGCGGCGGGAGGGGATGGCGGAGCGCATGCGGATCACCGCGCCGAGCGTCCCCGCGCCGAACGGCACCGGGATGAAGTAGGGCAGCGTCGCCACCACCCCGTGCCGCCGCGCGACGACGTAGTGGCCCATCTCGTGCGCGAAGAGGATCGCGACGAGCGAGGCGGCGAACGGCAGCCCGCCCCGGATCACGTTCGGGAGCGTGGGCGCCCGCGCCGCGAGCGGCGAGAGCTCGAACCCGGCCCACAGGGTCGTCGCGACCGTCGCGAGGAAGAGCGCGACGTGGATCGCGGGGAAGCGCCGCGGGCGCGCCTGCACGAGCACGTCGTCCATCCCCTCTACATACCGCCCGAGCCGGGAGCCGGCGAGCTCTTCCTTCCTCATCTCCCGGAGCCCCCCCGAATCGACGGTGAGGAAGAAGAGCTCCTTTTCGGGGGTCCGGCGGGGACCCATCGTGATGTCCCCGGTCGCGCCGCGGAACCCCTTCAGCCCGGCGAGGCCGTCGCGGAGCGCGGCCCGGGTCTGGACCCGGGTCTCGACGAGCTGGCGCGCCATCCGCGCCGCGTCGTGGGCGGAGGCCTCGAGGATCGTCGGGGTCTGGCCCGCGTACTTGTGCCCGTAGGCCTCGACGAAGCGCTTGGTCTCGGGGCGGGCGGAGGCCGCGAAGAAGCCGTCCACCAGCACGGCGCAGCGGACGTGCCGCCCGGGTCCCCCCGGCGCCATGTCGAACAGCGAGGGGTCGTTCCACCCGTTCGCGCCGAGGAGCTGCACCGGGGCGAGGTCGGTCCGGCCGGTGGTCTTCCTGATCTTCTCGACCTCGGCGGGCTCGCAGGTCTGGGTGACGACGTCCTCGACCGCGAGCGCCGGGGCGATGAGGCGGACGTTGCTCGCGAAGTCGGGGATGAAGATCGCGTCGAAGTCGGTGATCGGCGGGAGCTTCTCCCGCGCGCGCTCGAGCGCCTTGCGGCGGCGGAAGGGGTCCTTCTCCCGCTGCGCGATCTCCTTCTGCTGCTCGTGCCAGTCGGTCCGCTCGTCGAGGAACTGCTTGCCCACCATGCCCTTCACGAGCGCGGTGAAGGTGGTCCGGTCGGCGGCGTAGGTCTCCGCGCCGCGCACCTCGCCGCCGCGCGCCTCGACCTCGTCCCAGAACGCGTTCGCGAGCTCCACCCCGTAGCTGATCGACGGGTACATGATGGCGAAGCGCCTCATGCCGCGGCGGCCCATCGCGAAGTCGGCGAGCGCGCGCGCCTGGGCGGGCGCGGTCAGCATGTTCTGGAAGACGTTCGGGCCCGCCTCGGTGACCCCCTCCTGCCGGGAGAGGGAGATGAACGGGAGCTGCAGCTCCTCGGCGGTGGAGGCCGCCCGCTCCGCCTCGGCGTTCGTGATCCCGCCGATGACGACGATCGCCCCCTCCTCGAGCGCGAGCGCCTCGAGCGCGCTCGCGGCCCCGTCCGGCTCGCCGCGCGTGTCGCGGACCGCGAGGCGCGTCGTGGATCCGTCGAGCGCGAGCCCGATGCCCTGGAGGATCGCGTCGCCCCAGCGCTTGTACGGCCCGGAGAGCGGGACGGCGACGCCGATCACGTTCGGCCGGACGAAGGTGAGCTTCGCGATCCGGTCGACGAGCGCCCGCGCCTCCGGCGCGTACGGCCCCTGCGGCCAGCGCTGGAACACCTCGCGCGCGGCCTCCTGCGCCCGCGGGTAGTCCCGCAGGTGCAGGAAGATCCGCGCCAGCTTCATGGCGAGCGGCTCCTGGGCGGGCGAGTCCTGCGGCAGCTCCTCGCGGAGCCGCGCGACGTCGAGGAACGGGAGCCGGTCCACCGCGTCGGCGGCGCGCCGCAGCACGCCCGCGCGCGCGTCGGGGGGCGACACGCGCGAGAGCTCGGAGAGCCAGCGGACGGCGTCCGCGTCGGCGCCGAGCGCGAGGGCGGCGTCGGCGGCGCGCGCGGCCGCCTCCGGGCGCGACTCGGCGGGGAGCTTCGGGTAGAGCGACCCGAGCGTCGCGAGCCCGTCGCGCTGCCTCCCCTGGTCGAGGCTCACGAGCGCGAGCAGGTACTTCGCCTCGACCGCGCGCGGGTAGAGCGGGTACTCGGTGAGGAGCGTCTGGAGATCCTGCCCGGCGCGCGCCGGATCCCGCGCCTCGCGCCGCAGCGTGGCCGCGTCGTGCAGCGCCTCCGCCGCGACCGGGACGCCGCGGAACCGCGCCGCGAACGCCTCGAGGCGCGCCGCGCGCTCGGCGGCGGGCAGGCCGCGTGTCCCCGCGCGCAGCTCGTCGAGCTCCGCCCGCGCGAGGTCGCGCGCCTGGGACGGCTCGAGCTCCTGCCCGTTCACGACCACGCGCTTCGGGCACGCGGAGAGCGTGGGGAGGAGGAGGACGGCGACGGCGAGGCGGAGCGCGGCGCGCATGGCGGGATCTCCTACTTCTCCCGCACGAGGTCCTGGACCTTCTCCCAGAACGTCCGCGCGCGCGGGTGCGTCTCCTCGCCCGAGAGGGCGGCGAAGCGCTCGAGCAGCTCGCGCTGCTCCTTCGAGAGGTGCGTCGGCGTCTCCACGAAGATCCGGACGTGCTCGTCCCCGCGCCCGCCGCCGGACAGCGCCGGGACGCCCTTGCCCTTCAGGCGGAAGACCTTGCCGCTCTGCGTGCCGGCCGGGACCTTGAGCTTCGTCGGGCCGTCGAGCGTGGGGACGTCGATGTTCCCCCCGAGGGCGGCCTGCGTGAACGAGATCGGCATCTCGCAGAGGATCTCGGTGTCCTCGCGCGTGAAGACCGGGTGCTCGCGCACCTGGACGACGACGTAGAGGTCGCCCGGCGTGCCGCCCGCCGCGGGGGCGGGCTCGCCCTCGCCCGCGAGCTTGAGCCGCGTGCCGGTGTCGACCCCCGGCGGGACCTTCACCTCGACCGTGGCCTCGTCGCGCTTCGCGCCCGCGCCGTCGCAGTCGGGACACTTGTCGACGATCACCCGGCCCTGGCCCTGGCAGTGGTGGCAGGTGCGCGCGATGGAGAAGAAGCCCTGGGTGAGCCGGATCTCGCCGGTGCCGCCGCAGGTGGGGCAGGGGCGCGGGCCGGTGCCGGGCTTCGCGCCCGAGCCCTTGCAGGTCGCGCAGGTCTTCGGCCGCGGGATGGTGATGCGGGCCGTCGTGCCGAACGCGGCCTCCTCGAACGGGAGCTCGAGGTGGTAGCGGAGGTCGGAGCCGCGCGTGCGAGGCCGGCCGCGCCGCTGCCCGCCGCCGAACATCTCGCCGAAGATGTCGCCGAAGATGTCGTTGATGGACGCGCCCGCGCCGCCGAACCCGAAGTCCTGGAACTGCTGGCCGTTCTGGTGGCCGAAGCGGTCGTAGCGGGCGCGCCGGTCGGGGTCCGAGAGGACCTCGTAGGCCTCGCTCGCCTCCTTGAACCGGTCCTCCGCGTCGTGGCTGCCCGGGTTCTTGTCCGGGTGGTACTGGTGCGCGAGCTTGCGGTACGCGGTCTTGATGGCGGCCGCGTCGGCGCCGCGCTCGACGCCGAGGACCTCGTAGTAATCGCGCTTTTCCACGTGTCTTCAGGTCCTTGGCCGCCGGCGAGCCCCCGGCCGAGCGCAATATAACGCACGGGATCGCCGTGACAATCCGCGACCGGCGCTCGCGCCGGGCGTTGGGCGCTACCCGCCGCCCCCCTGCTGGGCGTAGATGGCGTCGGCGATGCGGTAGGCGCTCCCCTCGAGCCGCGTGAGCGCCTCCTTGATCACGGCGGGATCCTGCGCGCCGAGGACCCCCTTGAGCGCCTCGAGGTCGGCCTTGATCTCGTCGATGTCCTCGGGCTTCAGCGCGCTCGAGTACTCCTCGAGGCTCTTCTCGGTCGTGTAGATGAGCCCCTCGGCGTTGTTCCTCACGTCCGCGAGCTCCTTGTTCTTCGTGTCGTCGGCCCGGTTCGACTCGGCGTCGGAGATCATCCGCTGGATCTCGGCCTCGGAGAGGCCGGAGGAGGCGGTGATCCGGATCGCCTGGGTCTTCCCGGTCCCGAGGTCCTTCGCGGAGACGTGGACGATCCCGTTCGCGTCGATCTCGAAGGTCACCTCGATCTGCGGGACGCCGCGCGGCGCGGGCGGGAGCCCGACGAGCTCGAAGCGGCCGAGGGTCTTGTTCCCCGCCGCCATGTCGCGCTCGCCCTGCAGCACGTGGACGGAGACGAGCGGCTGGTTGTCCACCGCCGTCGAGAAGACCTGCGACTTCTTGCAGGGGACGGTGGTGTTCTTCTCGATGATCCGCGTGAACACGCCGCCGGCGGTCTCGACGCCGAGCGAGAGCGGCGACACGTCGAGGAGGAGGACGTCCTTCACGTCCCCCTTCATGACGCCGCCCTGGATCGCCGCGCCGACCGCGACGACCTCGTCCGGGTTCACGCCCTTGTGCGGCTCCCGGCCGAAGAACCGCCGCACGGTCTCCTGCACCTTCGGCATGCGGGTCATGCCGCCGACGAGGATGACCGTGTCGAGCTGGCCGACCTGGAGCCCCGCGTCCTTGAGCGCCGTCTTGCACGGGTCGATCGTCTTCTCGATGAGATCGCCGCACAGCTGCTCGAGGGTCGCCCGGTCGATCGTCTCGGCGAGGTGCTTCGGGCCCGTCGCGTCGGCGGTGATGAACGGCAGGTTCACCTCCGTCTCGGCCGCGGAGGACAGCTCGTGCTTCGCGCGCTCCGCGGCCTCCTTGAGCCGCTGCAGCGCCATGCGGTCGCGCTTCAGGTCGATCCCGGTCTGCTCCTTGAAGCGGCTCGCGAGCCAGTCGATGATCCGCTGGTCGAAGTCCTCGCCGCCGAGGAAGGTGTTGCCGTTCGTCGCCTTCACCTCGAACACGCCGGAGCTGAGCTCGAGGATGGTGATGTCGAAGGTGCCGCCGCCGAGGTCGTAGACCGCGACCCGCTCCGAGCCGCCCGCCTTCTGGCGGTCGATGCCGTAGGCGAGCGCGGCCGCGGTCGGCTCGTTGATGATGCGCAGGACGTTCAGCCCGGCGATGCGGCCCGCGTCCTTCGTCGCCTGGCGCTGGGCGTCGTTGAAGTACGCCGGGCACGTGACGATCGCCTCCTCGACCGGCTCGCCGAGGTAGTCCTCGGCGGTCTGCTTCATCTTCGCGAGGATCATCGCGGAGACCTCGGACGGCGAGTACTTCTTCGCGCCGGTCTCCACCCAGGCGTCGCCGTTGTCGGCGGGGACGATCCGGTACGGCACGAGGCCGGAGGACCGCTTCACCTCGGGGTCGTCGAACTTGCGGCCGATGAGCCGCTTCACGACGTAGACGGTGGACTCGGGGTTCGTGATCGCCTGGCGCTTCGCGATCTGGCCGACGAGGCGCTCGCCGGTGTCGGTGAACGCGACCATGGACGGCGTGGTGCGCGAGCCCTCGCTGTTCGGGATCACCACCGCCTCGCCGCCGTCCATCACGGCGACGCAGCTGTTGGTGGTCCCGAGGTCGATGCCGATCACCTTTCCCATCGCGCTTCCCTCGTCCTCATCCCGGGCCGGCCGGGGCCGCGGGATCCGGCGGCGGCTCGACCGAGACCCCGACCATCGCGGGCCGGACGAGCCGGTCGTTCAGCTTGAACCCGCGCGCGTGCTCGAGCACCACGACCCCGGGCGGCTGGTCTCGCGTCGGGACCTGCAGGAGCGCCTCGTGCAGCGCCGGGTCGAACTTCGCGCCGAGCGCGGAGAAGCCGGTGACGCCGTGCCGGGCGAGGGCCTGCTCGAGCGTCGCGCGCACGAGCCGGACCCCCTCGACGAGCGGGTCGTCGGGCGGCGCCGCCGCGAGGGCGCGGTCGAGGCCGTCCACGACCGGGAACAGGTCCTTCAGCAGGCGCTCGTTCCCGAACTTCTGGACCTCGTCGCGCTCCTTCGCCGCGCGCTTGCGGTAGTTCTCGAGGTCGGCGGCCGTCCGGAGCACCCGGTCGTGCTCCTGCTTCAGCTTCTCGAGCGTCTCGCGGCCCATCGCCGTCGAGAGCTCGAGCTGCGCCTTCAGCGCCTCGACCTCCGCGGCGAGCGGCCCGGGATCGCCGGCCTCGGCCACGGCCTCGGCCGCCGGCGCCGCGCCGTCGGCGATCCGCTCGACCGCGCGGAGCGCCTCCTGGACGGCGTCGACCGGGATGTCGGCGTGTATCGCGCCCTTGTCGTCGCTGTGTGCCAAACCGTCATCTTCGCAGACGCAGGCGGGCGGGACAAGCAACCGTCTCGCCTCGGTTATCCCTCGGACAGGGCGGCGAGCGCGCGGGAGATCTGGCGCGCGGTGAGGTCCACGAGCGGTATGACCCTCGCGTAGTTCATCCGGGTCGGCCCGACGACCGCGAGCGTGCCGAGGACCCTGTCGCCGAGCCCGTAAGGCGCCGCGACCACCGAGACGTCCGGCACCGCCGCGAACTCGCTCTCCGCGCCGATGAAGATCTGGACCTCCTGCGCGGTGAGGACGCGGTCGAGGACCCGCAGGATCCGGTCCTTCTCGGTGAACGCCCTGAGCAGCGCGCGCGCCTTCTGGACGTCGGCGAACTCCGGCGCGTCGAGGAAGCTCTCCTCGCCGTGGGCGAGCACGCGCTCGACGCTCGCCCCGGGGGCGAAGGTCTGCTCCGCGAGGGCGAGGGCCTTCTGCAGGAGATCCGAGAGCGCGCTCTGATCCGCGCGCATGTCCGCGAGGATCCGCTCGCGGAGGTCCGGGACGCTCGGGGAGGCGCCCTGCGCCTCGTGGATCTTCTCGTTCAGGTAGTTCGCGGCGCGCTCGAGCTCCCCCGGCTCCATCGGGAACTCGAGCTGCACGAGCTTGTTCGTGACGATCCCCGCCTCGGACACGAAGACCGCGATGACGCGGTTCTCGCGCAGGCGCACGAACTCGAGGTGCCGGACGGGGTCCGCCTTCGGGCGCGGCGTCGTGACGACGCCCGCGTGGTGCGACAGGTCGTGGAGGAGGTCGGCCGTCCCGTCGAGCAGGGCGCCGACGTCGCTCGCGCCCGCGGCGAGCCGCTCGATCCGCTCGCGGTCCTGCGAGGACGGGGGCCGGATCTTGAGGAGCGAGTCCACGAACAGCCGGTAGCCGCGCTCCGTGGGGATGCGCCCGGACGAGGAGTGCGGCTTCTCGAGGAACCCGAGCGCCTCGAGGTCGGACATCACGCTCCGCACCGTCGCCGGGGAGCAGTCGAGGTCGTGCCGGGAGAGGAGCGGCTGGCTCGCGACCGGCTCGCCGGTCTGGATGTAGTCGGTGACGAGGGCGCGGAGGACCTCGCGCTCGCGTCTATCCAGCTCGCCGCCGGGGCCCGGCATGGCTACTCGCCGCCGAGGTGCCGCTCGGCCGCGGACGCGAGCGCGGCGAACGGGCCGCTGGCGAGATCCCGCCACCGGTCGCGCGCGGCGGGATCGCCGGCGGCCTCGGCGACGAGCGCCTCGAGGTGCACGCGCTCCTCGGGGTGGACGAAGGCGAGCGCCGCGCGCGCGGCGCCGGTGTCGTCGCGCCGGAGCGCCTCGCGCAGGGACGCGCGCGCGGCCGCGAGCTCTCCGCGCGCGTCGGCGAGGAGCGCGAGCGCGTAGAGCGGCTCGGCCCGCTGCGGATCGAGGCTGCGGGCGGTGTCGAGGTAGGCCTTCGCCGCGGAGACGTAGCCCTCGAGCGCGTAGAGCTCCCCGAGGTTCACGAGCGCCGCCTGCTGCTCCGCGACCGAGCCGGTCGCGACCACCTCGTCGAGGAGCCGCCGCGCCGCGTCGCCGTGCCCGTCGAGGACGTACGACACCGCGAGGTCGTTCAGGGCGGAGAGCCGGTCGGGGTCCTGCGCGAGGGCGGCCTCGAAGAGGGCGCGCGCCCCGGCGAGGTCGCCCGCCCGGAGCCGGTCCGCGCCCGCGCCGGACGGGGCGGCGAGCGTCGCGACGACCGGCGCGCCGTCGCCGCGGAGCGCCGTGCGCGCCTCCGCGCCGCCGCACCCGGCGAGCAGCAGGGCGAGCGCGAGAACGCTCCGCTTCGTGGACATCGGGCTGGGCAAGGGTCGCTCGGCTGCGTCCTACTCCGGGGGAGTGTAGCCAGCGGCTCCGGCACGATCAACTCGGCGCCTCCGCCGCTATAAGATGCGCCGCCCGCGCCCCTTCCATGACCACCGCCGCGACCGACACCTCGACCCCGAGCCCCTGGAGCCGGGTCCGCCGCGCGCTCGCCCAGGGCGCGCGCGCCGACGTCACGGGGCTCGCCGGGGCCGCGCGGGGGAGGCTCCTCGCGGAGCTGCTCGCGCCCGGCGAGGGGCGCCCGCCCGCGGTCCTCGCGGTCGCCGCGGACGACGAGGAGGCCGATCAGCTCGCGCGCGACGCCGCGTTCTTCCTCGGCGCCTCGTCGGTGCTGCGCGTCCCGGCGGACGCCGTCCTCCCCTACGACGACCTCTCGCCCGACCGCGGCGTCGAGCTCGAGCGCCTCTCCGCGCTCGCCCGGCTCCACGTCGCGGCGGAGCGGACGCCCCTCGTGGTGGTCTCGGCCCGCGGCCTCGCGCGGCGCCAGGTCCCGCGGCGGATCTTCGACGAGGGCTCGGACCTCCTCGGGCCGAAGGTCGAGATCGCGCGCGAGGCGCTCGCCGCGAAGCTCGTGCTGCTCGGCTTCGCGCGCGTGCCGCTCGTCGAGGACCCGGGCACCTTCGCCGTGCGCGGCGGGATCGTCGACCTGTGGAGCCCCGCCGACGCGGCGCCGGTCCGGCTCGAGTTCTTCGGCGACGAGATCGAGAGCTGCCGCGCCTTCGACCCGCAGACCCAGCGCAGCGAGGGGGACGTCCCCGAGGTGCTCCTGTGCCCGGCGCGGGAGGCGCTCTTCACCCCCGCCGGGAAGGAGGCGGTGAAGGCCACGATCCGGGAGGCGGCGGAGCGGGTGAACCGGCCGACCTCGCGGGTGCGCGAGGCGCTCGACGCGGTCGAGCAGGGCACGCCCTTCTTCGGGATGGAGGCGCTCCTCCCCGGCTTCCACGAGGGCGGCCTCGTGCCGCTCCTCGACCACCTCCCCCGCGGCGCGGCGATCTACGTGGACGACGCGGCGGGCGTCGAGGAGGCGCTCCGCGACCTCGACGTGGAGCTCGCCCGCGAGCACGAGGCGGCGCTGCGGCGGGACGAGCTCGCCCTCCCGCCCGCCGCCCACTTCCTCCCCGCGCAGGACGCGCTCGCCGCGATCGCGGCGCGGCCGGGGCTCGCGCGCCACCGCGTCTGGTTCTCGGCACTGCCGAGCCGATCCGGTTCTCGCTCGTCGAGACCGCCGGGCTCCGCGCGGAGATCGAGGCCGCGCACGGCGACGAGGGCGCGCTCGCGCCGCTGACCCGCCGGCTCGAGGAGTGGCGCCGCCGCGGGATCGCGGCGGTGGTCGCCTGCGGGACGCCCTCGGCGGCGGACCGCCTGCGCCGGCTCCTCGAGGACCGTCACCAGCACGCGCGCGCCCACCCCGGGCCGCTGACCCTCCCGGTCGCGCTCTTCGACGCCTCGGTGCACGCGCACCTCGTGCCCGGGGAGATCTCGACGGGGTTCGTGGACGGCGACGGCCGGCTCGCGGTCCTCGCGGACGAGGAGATCTTCGGGCGCCGCGTCCGGAAGCGCGCGCGCAAGGCCCGCGAGGAGAACGCGTTCGCCGCCGCGTTCCGCGACCTCGACGAGGGGGACCTCGTCGTCCACGTCGAGCACGGGATCGCGCGCTACCTCGGCCTCACCAAGATGCAGATCCGCGGGGTGGAGGGGGACTTCCTCGTCCTCGCCTACGAGGGGGCGGACCGGCTCTACCTCCCGGTCGCGAAGCTCCGCCAGGTGCAGAAGTTCACCGGCGCCTCGCCCGAGTCGGTCCGGCTCGACCGGCTCGGCGGCCAGTCGTTCGCGCTGCGCAAGGCGCGGGTCAAGGAGCAGCTCCTCAAGATGGCCGCGGAGCTGCTCGACATCTACGCGGCGCGCGCGGCCCACCCCGGGTTCCGCTTCGGGGAGGCGGACGAGCTCTACCGCGAGTTCGAGGCGGAGTTCCCCTGGGAGGAGACCCCCGACCAGGCGAAGGCGATCGACGACGTCCTCGCCGACATGCGCAAGGAGCGGAACCAGGGGAAGGACGGCGCGCCGCCCCCGCCGATGGACCGGCTCGTCTGCGGCGACGTCGGCTACGGCAAGACCGAGGTCGCCATGCGGGCGGCGATGCTCGCGGTCCTCTCGAAGAAGCAGGTCGCGGTGCTCGTCCCCACGACCGTGCTCGCCGCGCAGCACGAGCGGACCTTCCGCGAGCGGTTCAAGGGGTACCCGGTCCGGATCGAGGCGGTCTCGCGGATGAAGTCGGCGGACGAGGTGAAGCGGATCCTGAAGGACACCGCCGCGGGCAAGGTGGACGTCATCGTCGGGACGCACCGGCTCCTCGCGACCGACGTGTCCTTCCAGGCCCTCGGGCTCGTGGTGGTGGACGAGGAGCAGCGCTTCGGGGTCGCGCACAAGGAGCGGCTGAAGAAGCTCCGCAAGCTCGTGGACGTCCTCACCCTCACCGCCACCCCGATCCCGCGCACCCTCCACATGAGCCTCGCCGGCGTGCGCGACCTCTCGATCATCGCGACGCCGCCGGAGGACCGGCGCGCCATCCGCACCTTCGTCATGAAGTTCGATCCCGGCGCGGTGCGCGAGGCGATCGAGACCGAGCTGAAGCGGGGCGGGCAGGTCTTCTTCGTGCACAACCGCGTCCGCTCCATCGCGGCGATGGAGCGGTTCCTCTCCGAGCTCGTGCCGCGCGCGCGCGTCGGGGTCGCGCACGGGCAGATGGGGGAGGGGAAGCTCGAGGAGGTGATGGCCCGGTTCGTCGACCGCGAGCTGGACGTCCTGCTCGCCACCTCGATCATCGAGAGCGGGCTCGACATCCCGAGCGCGAACACGATCATCGTGAACCGCGCGGACCACTTCGGGCTCTCGCAGCTCTACCAGATCCGCGGGCGCGTCGGCCGCTCGCGCGAGCGCGCCTACGCGTACCTGCTCGTGCCGGCGCGCCGGCCGGTCACGAAGGACGCCCAGAAGCGGCTCGAGGTCCTGCAGCGGTTCTCCGAGCTCGGCGCGGGGTTCAAGATCGCGAGCCACGACCTCGAGATCCGCGGGGCCGGCAACCTGCTCGGCAAGGATCAGTCCGGGCAGATCGAGGCGGTCGGGTTCGAGCTCTACTCCGAGCTCCTCGACGACGCGGTGCGGGAGCTCCGGGGCGAGGCGCCGCGCGACGAGGTGGACCCGGACGTGCAGCTGCCCGTCCCCGCGTTCATCCCCGACCCGTACATGCCGGACGTCCACCAGCGGCTGTTCTTCTACAAGCGGCTCGCGCAGGCGGGCACCGACCAGGAGCTCGAGGACGTCCGCGCCGAGATCGTGGACCGCTGCGGCGATCCGCCGGAGGAGCTCGAGGCGCTGCTCGAGCTCATGGCGGTGAAGGTCCGGCTGCGCGCGCTCGCGATCCGGGCGCTCGAGGCCGGCCCGGGGCGGCTCGTCCTGACGCTCGGCGACTCCGCCGCGCTCGACCCGTTCCTCCTCGCGAGGCACGTGCAGGGGTCCGCGGGGCGGCTGCGGCTCACCCCCGACATGAAGCTCGTCGCGACGCTCGGCGCGCCCGCGCCCCGCCCCGTGAAGCCGGCGCGCGGCGCGAAGCGCGCCGCGACGAGGGCGCCGGCGCCGGCGCGGCCGCCCCCACCTTCGCCCGCCGCCGAGGCGGCGACCGGCCGCGAGCTCCTCGAGGCGGCGCGGAAGCTCCTCGGCGACCTCGCCGGGTGCGCCCGGCAGGCCTGATCGGCGGCGGCGCCGGCGCCCCGTCCCGTCCTTGATCCCGGCGTCATTCCGTGCTTTTTTCTGCGGCTCGTACGATTTCCATTCCTCGAAGGAGCCCCCACATGCGTCGCTTCCTCGCCATCGGACTCTGCGCGCTCGCCGCCGCGTGCCAGCCCCAGCAGGCCGGCCCGAAGAAGACCGGCGTGCCCGTCGCCCGCGGCAACGGCATCACGATCACGACGGACGAGTTCAAGGCGCGGCTCGACGAGCAGTCCCCGTTCATCCGGGCCCGCTACACGACGCTCGACCGGAAGAAGGAGTTCCTCGACAACCTGATCCGCCAGGAGGTGCTGGCGGCGGAGGCCGAGCGCCAGGGCCTCGACAAGGATCCCGACGTCCGCGCGACGCTCCGGAAGATCATGGTCCAGAAGCTCGTGCAGAAGCGCTTCCAGCCCGACGCGGCCGCCGGCGCCGACGTCCCCGAGCCCGAGCTCGCGAAGTACTACGAGGACCACAAGGCGGAGTACGTGCGGGCCCGCCGCGTGCGGGTGCACGCGATCGTGCTGAACGCCCCCGCGCGCGGGCCGGAGCGCGCGAGCAAGGTCGCGCTCGCGAAGAAGACCCTCCAGAAGATCCACACCGCCGAGAAGACGAACCCGCTCGCGTTCGCCCAGCAGGTCGCGGCGGTGTCGGAGGACGCCCCCTCGAAGCAGCTCGCGGGCGACCTCCAGTTCAAGACCCTGGAGGAGCTCGAGAAGGGCTACTCGAAGCAGCTCGCCGACGCGGCGTTCGCGCTCAAGCCCGGCGAGACCTCCGGGGTGGTGGAGTCGGCGACCGGCGTGTACCTGCTCAAGTTCATCGCGGAGCAGCCGGAGATGAACCGGACGTTCGACCAGGTGAAGGCGCAGATCACCGCGAAGCTCTCGCGCGACCGGAAGACGAAGGAGTTCGACGAGTGGCTGAAGGGCCTGCGCGAGAACGCCAAGATCGTCGTCGACGAGAAGGCGCTCGAGGGCGTCGAGGTCGCCGCCGGCCAGCCCGCGATGATGATGGGCGGCTCCGGCCCCATGGGCGGCCCGATGGGCCACCCCGGCTCCCCGCTGCAGGTGGTCCCCCCCGCCCCGGCCGCGCCGCAGCCCGCGGCCGCTCCCGCGCCGCGCCGGTAGCGTGCGCCGTCCTGGCCTCACCGCCGCCGCGCTCGCCCTCTCCCTCGCCGCAGGGTGCGGGCGGTGCGGCTCCCGCGAGGCGGCGCAGACCTCCCGCGCCGTCGCCGTGGTGAACGGCGAGCCGATCGCCGCCGACGCCGTCGCGCGCGACCTCCGGGAGGCGCTCGCCGGCGCCGGCGCCGGCGAGGGGAAGGACGACGTGCTCCGCCGCCGGGTCCTCGACGAGCTCGTGGACCGGGCCCTCCTCCTCCAGGAGGCCCGCGCCCGCTCGATCGTGGTCGGGCAGGACCAGGTGGAGCGGGCGTTCCTGCGCATCCGCGCGGAGTACCCGAGCACCCACTTCGACGACCTGCTCGCGCAGCAGCGGCTCAGCCAGACCGAGCTCAAGGCGCGCCTCAAGGAGCAGCTCGCGATCGAGCGGCTCTTCGAGGCGGAGGTGTTCCCGCGGATCGCGGTGGTGGAGGCCGAGGTCGAGCGCTACTACGCCGACCACTCCGCCGAGTTCCAGGACCCGGAGCGCGTGCGGGTCCAGCAGATCGTGCTCGCCTCGCGCGACGAGGCGCAGCAGCTCCGCGACAAGCTCCGCCGCAACCCGCAGACCTTCGCCGAGCAGGCCCGCAAGGCCTCCATCGCGCCGGAGGGCAAGAACGGCGGCGACCTCGGCTACATCGGGCGCGGGGCGGGGTTCCCCGAGGTGTTCGACGCCTGCTTCACGATGCCGCTCAACGCCGTCTCCGAGGTGACCCCCTCGCCGTACGGGTTCCACATCTTCAGGGTCACGGACAGGAAGAGCGCCCACCGGCGGACGCTCGAGCAGGCGAAGGCCGAGATCTCCGAGAAGCTGGCCCGCGAGAAGCGGGCCCGCGCGCAGGAGGAGTTCGTGAGGGCTCTCCACCAGCGCGCCAAGATCCAGGTGGACGAGAAGGCCCTCTCGGCGGTCACCCCGTGATCCTCTCGCTGCTCCCCGTCGTCGCGCTGCTGGCCGCCTCTCCGGGCGAGGTCGTGGACCGCGTCGCCGCGACGGTCGACGGCGACGTCGTGACGCTCTCCGAGGTCGAGGAGCGCGCCGGGAGCGAGCTGCGGAAGGCGGCGCTCCTCCCGCCCGGGAAGGAGCGCGAGGAGGCCCGCGCCCGCGCGCTCCGGCGCGCCTTCGACTTCATCGTGTCCGAGAAGCTCCTCGCGAAGCAGGCGAAGGCGCTCCAGCTCGAGGTGAGCGACGCGCAGGTGGACGCCGCGCTCGCGGACATCAAGACCCGCAACCACTTCGACGACGAGCAGCTCGACCGGGCGCTCGTCGACCAGGGGCTCGACCGGGCCTCGTTCCGCGCGCAGATCCGCCGCGAGCTCGAGACCTACCAGGTGATGCAGGCGAAGGTCCGCGGCCGGGTGAAGGTCACCGACGAGGACCTCAGGAACTACTACCAGTCGCACCCGCAGGAGTTCGGGGGCGAGCCGGAGCTCCGCGTCCGGCACATCTTCCTGCCGCTCCCGGAGGACGCGCCGCGCGCGGAGGAGGCGAAGGTCCGCGCGGTCGGCGAGCGGGTGGTGCAGCGGCTCAAGACCGGCGAGGACTTCGCGAAGGTCGCGAAGGAGGTCTCGAAGGGCCCGTCCGCGGAGGACGGCGGCGATCTCGGCTGGCTGCGCCGCGGCACGATCCAGAAGACGCTCGAGGACGCCGCGTTCGCCCTCAAGGACGGCCAGATCTCCGGGCTCGTGCGCGCCGGGCCGGGCCTCCACGTCGTGAAGGTCGAGGGGCACCGCCTCGGCGGGGCGAGGTCCTTCGAGGACGCGAAGGACGAGATCCGCAACCGCATGCTCGAGGAGCAGGTCGGCCAGACGCGTCAGCAGGTGCTCGACGAGCTGCGCAGGAACGCCCTCGTCGAGGTGAAGATGGCCGAGCTGCGGGAGTAGATGCCTCCGCGCCGGCCCAGCATCGCGGTGAGCCTCGGCGATCCCTCCGGGATCGGCGCGGAGGTGACCGCGGCGGCGCTCCTCGCGCTCCGCGACGAGGTCGCGCCGCTCGTCTTCGGGGACCCGCGCCTCTTCGCGCGCGAGCTCGCCGGCCTCCGGCTCCCCGTCGTCCCCCTCGGCGCGCCGCTCCCGCGGGACGGCGCGCTCGTCGCGGTGACGCGGCTCCCGGCGGCGGCGGTGAGGCCGGGCCGGCCCGCGCCCGCCGCGGGCGCGGCGCAGCTCGCGTACCTCGAGGCGGCCTTCGAGGCGGTCCGGCGGGGCGACGCCGCCGCGCTCACCACGGCGCCGGTGTCGAAGGCGCAGGTCGCGCGCGCCCTCCCGGGCTTCGTCGGCCACACCGAGTGGCTCGAGGCGCGCTGCCGCGTCCGCCGCTCCGTGATGATGCTCGCGGGGGAGAAGCTCAAGATCGCGCTCGCCACGAACCACGTCGCGTTCGCGAAGCTCGGCCGCGCCCTCACCCGCGCGCGGATCGCCGAGACCATCGTGGTCACGCACCGGGCCATGCAGGACGACCTCGGCCTCGCGCGCCCCCGGATCGCCCTGGCGGCGCTGAACCCGCACGCGGGCGAGGAGGGCGTGTTCGGGCGCGAGGAGGGGACGCTCCTGCGCGACGCGCTCGCCCGCGCCGCCCGCGCGGGCGCCCCCGCCGCGGGCCCGTTCCCGGCGGACTCGGTGTTCTTCCGCGCGGCGCTCGGCGAGTTCGACGCGGTGGTCGCGCTGTACCACGACCAGGGGCTCATCCCGGTGAAGCTCCTCGACGCCGTGGGCGGCGATCCCGCCGTGAACGTCACCCTCGGCCTGCCCATCGTCCGGACGAGCCCCGACCACGGGGTCGCCTACGACATCGCGGGGACGGGCCAGGCGAGCGCCGCGTCGATGATCGCGGCGCTCCGGCTGGCGGCGCGCATCGCGCGGGTGCGGGCGGCGCGGCGCCCCCGCCGGCGCTGACCCCGGGCTCCGCCCGCCTCCCCCGTACGTCCCCGGTCGCGCCGCACCCGCCGGGTCCGCACCCGGGTCACCGCGGACGCGGAGTCGTCGCGCGGCTCCCGCCCCCCGCGCGCGAGCGCGGCCCTGCACCGGAAAGCGTTCGTTCCGGCGCCGCCGCCCCCGCGCGTGCGCGGGCGGCCTGCGGCGTGCAGTCGCAGGAGCCCGGTCGCTGCCAGGAGGGTGAATGAGGCTCGGGCTCGGCGGAAAGCTCATGATCCTGCTCGCGTCCGCGCTCGCGTTCATCGCGGTCGTGGGGGCGGCCGGGCTCCTCGCGACGCGGTCGCTCGCGGGGGTGATCGACGACTACGGCGCCGCGAAGGTCCCCCAGCTGCAGGCGCTCGGGCGGCTCGCGACGGCGGCGGGACGCGCGGGCAGCGCCGCCTCGGCGGTCGAGAACGGCGGGCTCTCCGACCAGGACCACGACCTCGCCCTCGCCGCGATGAAGGCGCAGGCGCTCGAGGTGACCGACGCCGCCCACGCCTACGAGGGTGCGCTGCGGGGCGGTCCCGCCGAGAAGGTCTGGCGCGAGATCGCGCCGGCCCTCCAGGCGTGGCACGCCGACGCCGACGCCCTCGCCGCGGCGGCGCGGCGGCGCGCGGCCGCGAGCGCCGACGGCCGCTTCGCGGAGGTGGCCGCGGCGCAGCACGACGTCACCGCCCGGCACGACGCGGTGCGCGCCGAGGTGCAGCGGCTCTTCGAGCTCCTCGATCAGAGCGCCCGGGCGATCCGCACCGACGCCGACGCGCTGCGCTCCCACGCGGAGTCGACGGAGCGGTCGGCCAACCGCTCGATCGGGGCGGCCTTCGCGGTCGCGTTCGTGGCGCTGCTCGTCGGGGGCTTCCTGCTCGTGTCGCGGGTGCGCCGCGCGCTCGCGCGCGCCGTCCGGGCCGCGGAGCGGATCGCGCGCGGCGACCTGCGGGAGCGGGTGGCGGTGACGAGCCACGACGAGATCGGCGACCTCCAGGCCGCGATGCGCGCGATGGGCGAGCAGCTCGCGAACGTGATCGGCGAGGTGCGGGCCGGCGCCGACGCCCTCGGCGCCGCGGCCGGCCAGGTCTCCGCCACCGCGCAGCTCGTGTCGCGGGGGACCGGCGAGCAGGCCCAGAGCGTCGAGGAGACGACCGCGTCGCTCGAGGAGATGAGCGCGTCGATCGCCGCGAACGCCCAGAACAGCCGGCAGACGGAGCAGATGTCCTCGCACGGGGCGAGCCACGCCGAGGAGAGCGGGAAGGCGGTCGCCGAGACGGTCCAGGCGATGCGGGCCATCGCCGACCGGATCTCGATCATCGAGGAGATCGCCTACCAGACGAACCTGCTCGCCCTGAACGCCTCCATCGAGGCCGCCCGCGCCGGCGACCACGGGCGCGGGTTCGCGGTCGTGGCGACCGAGGTCCGCAAGCTCGCCGAGCGCAGCCAGGTGGCGGCGAAGGAGATCGGCGCGCTCGCCGGCCGCTCCGTCGCCGTGGCGGACCGGAGCGGCACCCTCCTCGTGGAGCTCGTCTCGACCATCCGCCGGACCGCCGACCTCGTGCAGGAGGTCTCGGCCGCCTCGCAGGAGCAGTCGGCCGGCGTCGGTCAGGTGTCGCGCGCGATGTCCACGGTCGAGCAGGTCACGCAGCGGAACGCCAGCGCCGCCGAGGAGCTCTCCTCGACCGCGGAGGAGGTCTCCGCGCAGGCGGCCGCCCTGCAGCAGCTCGTCGCGTTCTTCGCGCTGGAGGGCGCGGACGGCGCTCCGCGCTCCGCCCCTGCCCACCCCCCGCCTGCTCTCGCCGCGTGAACCCCGACAGGAGATCCTCGATGCGCTCGCTCGCCTTCGCCCTCGCCCTCGCCCTGCTCGTCCCGCCCGCCGCCCGCGCGGAGGAGGTCGCCACCACGAAGGACGCGGAGCTGATGGTGCACCGCGCCGTCGCCCTCGTGAAGAAGGACGGGAAGGCCAAGGCGTTCGAGGTGTTCAACGACCCGAAGGGCCCGTTCACCTATCGTGACCTCTACATCATGGTCTACGACCTCTCCGGCAAGTGCGTCGCGCACGGCGCGAAGAAGGAGCGGATCGGGAAGAACCTGCTCGAGGAGAAGGACGTGGACGGCAAGCAGTTCGTGAAGGAGCGCGTCCAGATCGCGAAGGAGCACGGGAGGGGCTGGCAGGAGTACAAGTTCCAGAACCCCGTCACCCGCAAGATCGAGCAGAAGGTCGCCTACCTCGAGCGCGTGGACGACGTGATCGTCATGTGCGGCGCGTACAAGAAGTAGGCTAGAGATTGAACCGGAAGTGCATCACGTCGCCGTCCTGGACGACGTACTCCTTGCCCTCGATCCGGAGCTTGCCCCGCTCGCGGCAGGCGGCCTCGCTCCGGAGCTCGAGGAGGTCCTCGTGGCGGATGACCTCCGCCTTGATGAAGCCCTTCTCGAAGTCGGTGTGGATGACGCCGGCGGCCTGCGGCGCGAGCGAGCCCGCCCGCACGGTCCAGGCGCGGCACTCGTCCTCGCCGACCGTGAAGTAGGTGATGAGCCCGAGCAGCGAGTAGCCGGCGTGCACGAGCCGGTCGAGGCCGGGCTCCTCGAGGCCGAGCGCGTCGAGGTACTCCTCGCGCTCCGCCGCCGCGAGCGCGACGAGCTCCGACTCGACCTTCCCCGAGATCTCGACCCAGCGCGCGCCCTCGGCGTCGGCGAGCGCCTTCACCGCCAGGATGTTCGGGTCGGTGGTCTCCTGGCCGAGCTGCGACTCGTCCACGTTCGCGATGTAGAGGACGGGCTTCGCGGTGAGGAGGAAGAGGTCCGCGATCGCGGCGCGCTTCTCCGCGGAGAGCGCCTGCGCCCGGACCGGCGTGCCCGCCTCGAGCCCGGCGCGCACCTCGTCGAGCACGGCGACCTCGGCCTTGGCGAGCTCGCCCGGCTTCCCGGCGGCCTTGGTGTTCTTGATCGTCCGCTCGCGCCGCTTCTCGACCGACTCGAGGTCCTTCAGCATGAGCTCGGTCTCGACCACGTCGCGGTCGCCCTTCGGGTCCACCTTGCCGGAGACGTGCACGACGTCCGGGTCCGCGAAGCAGCGGAGCACGTGGGCGATCGCGTCCACCTGGCGGATGTTGCCGAGGAACTGGTTCCCGAGCCCCTCGCCCTTCGACGCGCCGGCCACCAGGCCGGCGATGTCCACGAACTCGAGCGTCGTGGGGGTCGTCTTCTTCGGCTTGAACAGGGCGGCCAGGCGGTCGAGCCGCGGGTCGGGGACCGGCACCACGCCCACGTTCGGCTCGATCGTGCAGAACGGGTAGTTCGCGGCGGCCGCCTGGGCGGCGCCCAGCAGCGCGTTGAAGAGGGTGGACTTCCCGACGTTCGGGAGCCCGACGATGCCGATGGAGAGGCCCATGGGGTGGGGGTTCTTCCAGCCCGCTGGAAATGAAAACGCTCCGGCGGACGCGGGGGCCCGCCGGAGCGCGATGGGTTCGGCGCGCCTTACGCGGCGCGGGTCGCCGGGAGCTGCGCGATGTACTCCTCGACGAGGGCGCGCTGCGCCTTGTCGTCGAGGTTCGCCTTCACGAGCCGGGCGGCGGCGTCGATCGCGAGATCGACCACCTCCGCCTTGAGCTCGGCGCGGGCCTTCGTGATCTCCTCGGTGATCTGGCGGCGCGCGGTGGCGATGAGCTCGTCCGCCTCCTTGCGCGCGCGGTCGGTGAGCTCCTGGCGGAGCTTCTCGACCTCCTGGGCGTTGCGCTTCGCGAGCTCGGCCGCCTCGCGCTGCGCCACCTGGAGCACCTGCTTCTGCTCGGCGAGCAGCCGCTCCGCCTCAGCCCGCTCCTTCTTCGCGGAGTCGATCGCGTCGCGGATGGTGCGCTCGCGCTCGTTCAGCATCTTCACGATGGGGCCCCAGGCGAACTTGCCCAGCACGACGAGCAGCACGAGGAACGTGATGCCCGTCCAGAGGGTGAGGCCGGGGTTGATGTCGGTGAGCCCGCCGGCGGCGAGCAGAGGGGCTGGGACGGCGAGGAGGGCCATGACGGCTCCTTACGGGTTCGCCCGCGAGGCGCGGGACTACTTGGCGATGGCGAGGAGCAGCGTGACGACGATCGCGAAGAGCGTCGCGCCCTCGATGAGGGCGGCGGCGATGATCATCGAGGTGCGGATGTCGCCGGCGGCGGTCGGCTGGCGGGCGGAGCCCTCCATGGCGGCGGCGGCGAGCCGGCCGATGCCGAGGCCGGCGCCGATGACGGCGAGACCAGCGCCGATGCCGGCGCCGAAGTAACCGAGAGAGAATGCGGTGAGGCCCATGATCACGTCTCCTTGGTGCTGCCTTCGGGCGGTGTTGGACGGGCCGCCGTTCCCGCGGCGCGATGGCTCCGCGCTCGACTACCCATGGCCGGGGGACGCCCCCGCCACGTGTGAACCGTGGTGCTCCGAGCCCATCCCGGGCCCGGCGTGACCGTGCTCGCCGTGCCCGTGGTCGTCGTCGTGGCCGTGGTGCACGAGCCCGGCGCCGATGAAGAGCGAGGAGAGCATGGTGAAGATGTAGGCCTGCACGAAGGCGACGAAGAGCTCGAGCAGGAAGATCGAGAGGGCGAGCGCCACCGACACCGGCACCAGCCAGATCGAGATGGCGAAGATCAGGCCGAGCAGGGCGAGGATCACGAAGTGCCCCGCCACCATGTTGGCGAAGAGACGGACGGTGAGGGCGAAGGGCTTCGTGAAGAGCCCGAGGAACTCCACCGGGATCATGATCGCCCACAGCGGGAACAGCGACTTCGGGACGCCGCCGGTGAGGTGGCCGAGGTAGCCGCCCACCCCCATCGCCTTGATCGCCGCGAACTGGGTGATGAAGAACGTGAAGAGCGCCAGCATCACCGTGACGTTGATGTTGGCGGTGGCCGTGCCGGCGTACGGGATGAGGCCGAACAGGTTCACGAACAGGATGAAGAAGAACGCGGTGAGGAGGTACGGGACGAACCGGTCCGCGTCCCTCGCCCCGATGTTCGGGATGGCGATCTCGTTCCGCACGAAGTGGACGAGCATCTCGACGAAGTTGTAGAGCCCCTTCGGGACGAGCGCCTTCCTGGCCAGCGCCCCGAAGACGACGAGGAGCATGAGGACGCAGGCGAGCCACATCATCACGACGTGCTTCGTCGGCGTCATGTCGAGCTTGCCGAAGACGAGCTTCTCGCCGAAGACCGCCTTCAGGTCGAGCTCGCAGTTCCAGGCGAAGCCGCCGTGGCAGAAGCCCGGGTACTCGATGAGGAAGCCGTCGGCGACGTGGTGCATCATCACGGCCCCGAGGCTGTCGTCGTGGCCGCCGCCGTGCCCGCCCTCGGCCGCGACGTGCCCGGCCGCCGGGGCGCCGTGCGCGTCGGGCGCGGTCGCCGGGGCCGCGTGCCCCTCGACGGCCGGCGCGGCCGCGTGGGGATCGGCCGGGCTCGCCGGGGCGGCGCCGTGCTGGGCGAGCGTGAAGCTGAGCGCGAGGGTGACGACGCTGGCTGCGATCATGCGGTTGGTCCCGTTCCCCGGTTGAGGGAGTGAACGTAGAGCCCCTCGACGGCGGCGAAGATGAAGTAGGGCACGAAGAAGGCGACGACGAACCCGACGATGCTCTCGCCGGCCCGGTGCACGAGGACGACGCCGGCGCTGACGAGGGCGATCCGGACGAGGAAGGTCGCGGTGATGACGGCGAGCGCCCGCTTCAGCGCCTTCGGACCGCGCGCGGTCCGCCCGAGGGCGAGCACCGACGCGACCGCGGTGGCGCCCGAGACCGTCGCGCCCACCAGCGCGCCGCGCCGGTACGGCCCGGACGGCGATCGCGGCGAGCACGAACGCGAGGGCGAGGGCGGCGATGAGGAGCTGGTACTTCAAGGTTTCTTTCCGAGGACCGTCCTGAAGAAGCTGATAGAACCCGCCCGTCATCCCGAGCACCGCGCCGAGGATCGTGAACCAGGGCACCTTCGTGCCCACCTTCCCGTCGAGCCAGATGCCGGCCCACGTGAACAGCCCCACCGAGGCCACGAGCGTCGTCGAGGCCCCCATGTACGGCGCGGCCTTGCGATAGCCCGACGCGAGGGGCGACAACCCCTCGTCGTCCGGACTCCCGCGCCCTCGTTCGTCCGGGCCCGGCACCCAGCACCTCCGCCTTCCGCGCGTCGAACCGCCGGGTTTTCCGGGCGTTTCCCTCGCCGAAGGGCACGCCCGTATAGCAGGAGGCACCCAGCGCGTCAATGCCGTCGGGCTCCCTGCCGGAGCGGGCGCCGCGCCCCCGCTAGCGGAGGGCGTGGAGGAGCCGGTCGATGTCCTCCGCGGCGTTGTAAAGGTGCGGCGACACTCGGATCCGGTCCGCGCGCAGGGAGGTCCAGACCTTCGCCGCCCGGAGGCGCTCGTGCGCCGCCGCCGTCTCCTTCGGCGACCCCGCGCGCAGGCAGAGGACGTGGCTGCGCTGGGAGGGCTCGAGCGGGCTCGCCGGCTCGAGGCCGGCCGGGAGGGCCGCGAGCAGCCGATCGCCGAGCGCCCGGGCGTGGGTCTGCACGACGGCGGGGGTCGCCTCGAGCAGGAGCCGGAGCGACTCCGCGAGCGGCATCAGGTTGTCCGGGCTCGCCGGCTCGTGCGCGTCGTACCGCTGCGCGCCCGGCTTCAGGATCACGTCCTTCGGCGGGTGGCCGTAGTCGTCCGCGCCGACGACCGACCACCAGTTCACGTCGGTGACGAGGAGCCGGTCGAGGACGGCGGGCGAGAAGAGCCCGAGCCCGCAGCCGTACGGGCCGAGCAGGAACTTGTAGCCGCTCGCGGCGTACACGTCGACGCCCGAGGCGCCGAAGTCGAACGGGAGCGCGCCCGCCGCCTGGCTGCCGTCCATCACGGTCACCGCGCCGGCGCGGCGCGCCGCCTCGACGATCGGACCGGGGTCCATCCGGCCGCCGTGGAGGTACGAGACGTGGGAGAAGGCGACCGCGCGCGTGCGCGGACCGACCGCCGCGGCGAGCTTCTCCGGGGACACCGCGCCGGTGGGGTGGTCGGGCTCGACGATCCTGATCTGGGCCCCGCGCCGCGAGAGCCAGCGCCAGGGGAGGTCGTTCGAGGGGAACTCGTGCCGCGGGAGCAGGACCTCGTCGCCCTCGCCGAGGTCGAGGCCGCGGGCGACGGCGTTCACCACCTGGCCCGCGCCGGTGACGAGCGCGACCTCCTCGTCGCGCGCGCCGAGGAGGCGCGCGGCGAGCGCGCGCACCTCGGCGACGAGCGCGGGGTACGTCTGGGGCGTGATCCGCCACGGCCGCTCCTTGAGGCCGAGCGCCTCCCGCCCGGCCCGGACCGCGGCGAGCGGGAGCGGGCCCTGCGCCGCGGCGTCGAGGTAGGCGACGTCCTCGGAGACCGCGAACCGGTCCGCGAAGCTGGCTGCGCCGTCCGCCACGGGCGCCCCGTCAGGCCTTCGCGGCGGCGGCGAACGCGGCCCGCGCCGCGCCGAGGGTCTTCTCGACGTCGTCCTCGGTGTGCGCGGTCGACAGGAACGCCGCCTCGAACTGCGACGGCGGGAAGTAGACCCCGCCCTCGAGCAGCGCGTGGAAGAACGCGGCGAACCGCTTCGTGTCGCACGCGCGCGCGCTCGCCGCGTCGAAGACCGGGCTCGCGGAGAAGAAGACGGTGAGCATCGAGCCGACCCGGTTCACCTGGACCGGGACCCCGGCCTCCGCCGCCGCGCGGGCGAGCCCGTCGGCGAGCCGCGCCGAGGTCGCCTCGAGCCGCTCGTACGCCGCGGGCGTCATGAGCTTCAGGGTCGCGAACCCCGCCGCCATCGCCATCGGGTTCCCGCTCAGCGTGCCGGCCTGGTAGATCGGCCCCGCCGGCGCCACCCGGTCCATGACGTCGACGCGGCCGCCGAACGCGCCGACCGGGAGGCCCGCGCCGATCACCTTGCCGAAGGTCACGAGGTCGGGGCGGATCCCGTAGAGCCCGCAGGCGCCCCCCGGCCCGACGCGGAACCCGGTCATCACCTCGTCCACGATGAAGAGCGCCCCGTGCCGGCGGCACAGGTCGAGGAGCCCCTGCAGATAGCCGGGCCGCGGGACGAGGACGCCCATGTTCCCGACCACCGGCTCCACGATCACCGCCGCGAGGTCCTTGCCCCGCGCCTGGAAGAGCTTCTCCACCGCGGCGAGGTCGTTGAACGGCAGGGTGAGGGTGTGCTTCGCGAGCGCCGCCGGCACGCCGGGCGAGTCGGGGAGCCCGAGCGTCTCGACGCCGGAGCCCGCCTTGACGAGGAGCGAGTCGCCCGCGCCGTGGTAGCAGCCGTCGAACTTGAGGATGTCGTCGCGCCCGGTGAACCCGCGCGCGACCCGGATCGCGGCGGTGGTCGCCTCGGTGCCGGACGAGCAGAACCGCATCTTCTCGACCCAGGGCATGCGCGCGCGGACGAGCTCGGCGAGCTGGATCTCGCGCGGCGACGGCGCCCCGAAGGACGACCCGTCCTTCATCGCGTCCTGCACCTCGCGCATCACCTCGGGCTGGCAGTGCCCGGCGATCATCGGCCCCCAGGAGAGCACGTAGTCGACGTAGTCGTTGCCGTCGACGTCGAAGAGGTGGCTGCCCCGCCCCCGCGCGATGAAGCGCGGGGTGCCGCCGACGCCCTTGAACGCGCGCACGGGGCTGTTCACGCCGCCCGGGAAGAGGTCCTTCGCCTTCGCGAACAGCTTCTCCGAGAGATTGGTCTTCACGGTGCCTCCCTGGGGCTTCGCTTCACCTTGCTCTGGTCGAACGCCGCGGCGCGGTCGCCGGGCTTGCCCGGCTTCGCCTTCTCGCGGCGCTCGCGCACGGCGTCGATGTTGGTGCGGATGGCGTCGGGGTTCGGGTGGGTGGGGAGCGCGAGCGCGTACAGCTCGAGCGCCCGGTCGAACCGGCCCGCCTGCGCGTGGATGTGCGCCTGCGCCTCGAGCGCGCGGGCCCGGACGTCGGGGCGCGGCGCGCGGTCGACGAGCGCCTGCAGCGCGCCGAGGGCCTCGTCGTCCTTCTTCTCGAGCGCCCACGCCTGGCCGGTGAGGAGCTGCGCCTCGTCGGCGAGCTCGTGCTTCGGCCACCGCTCCCGGAGGAGCCGCGCGTCGGTGCGGGCCTGCTCGAAGCGCCCGAGCGCGAGGTACCCGCGCGCGACCTCGAGCTGGTACCGGGGCGCGAGCGGCCCGTCGGACGCGGCGATGGCGGCGTACTGCGCGATCGCGGCGACGTGGTCGTTGAACCGGTCGCGGTAGATGTCGCCGGTGACCGCGCGCGCCTCCTGGGCCTCCTTCCCGCCGGGCTGGAGCGAGACGATCCGCCGGTAGTACGCGAGCGCCGCGACGTAGTCCCCGAGCTCGAGGTAGGCGACGTCGCCCGCGAAGCGGAGCGCCTTCCCGCGGACCGCGGCGGGGGCCGGGGCGAGCGGGCCGTCGCCCAGCTCGGCGAGGATCGCCTTGTAGGCGGCGAGCGCGCCCTTCGCGTCGCCGGAGTGGCGGAGCGCGTTCGCCTGGTCGAGCCGCCGCTCCGGCGAGCCGCACGCGACGGCCAGCGCGAGCGCGGCGAGGAGCCACGCCCGGGCGCCGCTGGACCGGCGGAGGATCAACCCGCGTCCTCCGGCGGCTCTCCGCCTCCGTCCTCCGGCTCGCTCTCGACGGGCGCGACGCCGACCGGCGCCTCGCGCACGCCCACCGCCTCCGCGGCGTCGGTCGTCTCGGCCACGCGCGCGACCGCGACGACCTGCTCTTCCTTCGACTCGAGCGAGATGAGCCGCACGCCCTGGGTGTTGCGGCCGATGACGCTGATCCCGCTCGCCGGCATGCGGATGAGCATCCCGCCGTTCGTGATGATCATCACCTCCTCGGCGTCGGTCACCGCCGCCGCCGCGACCACCGGGCCGTTGCGCTCGGTCGTCTTGATCGTGATGATCCCCTTCCCGCCGCGCGTCTGCACGCGGTACTCGGACAGCTCGGTGCGCTTGCCGTACCCGTTCGCGGTGACGGTGAGGATCGCCTCGGCGCCCTTCCCCTCGACGGGCGGGCGGAGCGACTCGGCCGACACGACCGCGTCGCCCGGCTCGAGGGTGATCCCCTTCACGCCGTAGGCGGTGCGCCCCATCGGCCGGACGTCCGACTCCTCGAACCGGATCGCCATCCCCTGCGCGGTCGAGAGGAGGAGGTGGCTGTTCCCGTCGGTGAGGCGGGCCGAGATGAGCTCGTCGCCCTCCTCGATCCCGAGCGCGATGATCCCGGCGGCGCGCGGCCGCGCGTACTGGTCGAGCCGGGTCTTCTTGATGAGCCCGCGCCGGGTCGCCATGAAGACGAACTGCGCCTCGCCCTGCTCGGACGCCGCGCGCCTCGGGCTCGGTCTCGACCTCGGCGGCCGTGGCCGCCGCGACGGGGGCGGCCTCCTCCCCCCGTTCGGATGCCGCCGGCTCGGGCAGCCGGCGCACCGGGAGGATCGCGGCGACCTTCTCGTCCTGCGCGAGCTGGACGAGGTTCACGATCGGCTTCCCGCGCGCGGCGCGGCCCGCCTGCGGGATCTCGTGGACCTTGAGCCAGTAGACCTTCCCCTTGTCGGAGAAGACGAGCAGGTAGCTGTGGGTGGACGCGACGAAGAGCGCCTCGAGGAAGTCCTCCTCGCGCGCGACCGCGCCGGTCTTCCCGCGCCCGCCGCGCCGCTGGGCGCGGTAGAGCGACACCGGGTTCCGCTTCACGTAGCCGGCGTGGGAGACGGTGACGACCATCTCCTCCTCGGCGATGAGGTCCTCCCGCGAGAGGTCGTCGGCCGCGCCCTGGATCTCGGTCCGCCGCTCGTCGCCGAAGAGCTCCTTCACCTCGTTCAGCTCCTGGATCACGACCTCGAGGAGCACCTTCTCCGAGGAGAGGATCTCCTTCAGGCGCGTGACGAGCTTCTGCACCTCGAGGAGCTCGTCCAGGATCTTCTGGCGCTCGAGCCCGGTGAGGCGCTGGAGCTGCATCTCCAGGATCGCCTTCGCCTGCACCTCGGAGAGGCCGAAGCGCGCGACGAGCCCGTCGCGGGCCGCGTCGCGGTCGGCCGCCTTCTTGATGAGCTCGATGATCTCGTCGATGTGGTCGAGCGCGATCTGGAACCCGAGCAGGATGTGCTCGCGCTCGCGGGCCTTCTTGAGCTCGTGGCGGGTGCGCCGCGTGACGACGTCGCGCCGGTGCGCGACGAACCGCTCGAGCAGCTCCCGGAGGTTCAGGACCCGGGGCTGACCGCCGTCGATCGCGAGGAGCGTCACGCCGAAGCCGCTCTGCATCGCGGTGTGGGCGTAGAGGTTGTTCAGCACCACCTGCGCGAAGGCGTCGCGCTTCAGCTCGATGACGATCCGCATCCCCTCGCGGGAGGACTCGTCGCGCAGGTCGGAGATGCCCTCGAGCTTCTTCTCGCGGACGAGCGCGGCGATGTGCTCGACGAGCTTCGCCTTGTTCACCTGGTACGGGATCTCGGTGACGATGATCGCTTCGCGCTCGGTCTTCGGGTGGACCTCGACGGTCGTCCGGGCGCGGACCTGGATGTTCCCGCGCCCCTTCTCGTACGCGGCGCGGATGCCGTCGCGCCCGACGATGATCCCGGCGGTCGGGAAGTCCGGGCCGGGGATGAACTGCATCAGGTCCTGGACCGTCGCCTTCGGGTCGTGGACGAGGTGGATCACCGCGTCGATCACCTCGCCCATGTTGTGGGGCGGGATGTTCGTCGCCATGCCCACCGCGATCCCGGCGGACCCGTTCACGAGGAGGTTCGGGAACCGGGTGGGGAGGACGAGCGGCTCGACCGTCGAGTCGTCGAAGTTCGGCCCCCACTCCACCGTCTCCTTGTCGATGTCGGCGAGGAGGTAGTCGGCGAGCCGGTCGAGGCGCGACTCCGTGTAGCGGTACGCCGCCGCCGGGTCGCCGTCGACGGAGCCGAAGTTTCCCTGCCCGTCGATGAGCGGGTAGCGGAGGTTCCAGTCCTGCGCGAGCCGGACGAGCGCGTCGTAGACCGCCGAGTCGCCGTGCGGGTGGTACTTCTTCAGCACCTCGCCGACGACGCCGGCGCACTTCGAGTAGCGCTTGTTGTGGTGCAGCCCCTCCGTGTGCATCGCGTAGAGGATGCGGCGGTGCACCGGCTTCAGGCCGTCGCGCACGTCGGGGAGCGCGCGCCCGATGATGACCGACATCGAGTAGTCGAGATACGACTTGCGCATCTCGTCTTCGATGTTGACCTGGGCGCGGTGGCCGTCCTGGGGCGGCACGGCGTCTTCTGGCGGAGGCGGAGGCGGGAGGATCTCGTCGGGCATCGCGGAGGGTGGATCCTAGCGAAAATACCCCGGAATCTCAACGCTTTTTGGGCGTGAGCGGAGCCCCTTCGAGGGGCGCGGGCCGGGCCCGATCCGCTACTTGCCGGCGACGCCGAGCCGGGCCGCGGCGCGGCGCACGCGCGCCGACTCGACCCGGTGGTGCTCGTCCTGCTCCGTCAGCTTGAGGAGCCGCTCCTGCGCCTGCTGGAACGCCGCGCGGGCGCGGGCCACGTCGATGTCGCCGGCGGCCTCCGCCGTGTCGGCGAGCACGATGACGCGGTTGTCCGCGACCTGCAGGAACCCGCCGCCGACCGCGAAGTGGTGCTCGCGCCCGGCCTCGACGTAGGTGAGCCGGCCCGGCTCGAGCGCGGTCATGAAGGGCTCGTGGTTCAGCCGGATCCCGAACCCGCCCAGGACCCCCGGGGCGCGCACCTCGTCGCAGGAGACCGAGAGGACGCGCCGCTCGGGCGTGACGATGTCGAGCGTGAGAGCCATCGCTTACCCCGCGGCGATCTTCTTCGCCTTCTCGACCGCCTCCTCGATGCCGCCGACCATGTAGAAGGCCTGCTCCGGGAGGTCGTCGTGCTTGCCGTCGACGATCTCCTTGAAGCCGCGGATCGTGTCCTTCAGCTCGACGTACTTGCCCTCGTTGCCGGTGAACTGCTTGGCGACGTCGAACGGCTGGGAGAGGAAGCGCTGCATCTTGCGGGCGCGCGCGACGGTGAGCTTGTCGTCCTCGGAGAGCTCGTCCATGCCGAGGATGGCGATGATGTCCTGGAGGTCCTTGTACCGCTGCAGCGTCTCCTGGACCTCGCGGGCGACCATGTAGTGCTCCATGCCGACGACGAGCGGGTCGAGGATGCGGCTCGTGGAGTCGAGCGGGTCGACGGCGGGGTAGATGCCGATCTCGGTCAGCTTGCGGGAGAGCACGGTGGTCGCGTCGAGGTGCGCGAACGCGGTCGCCGGGGCCGGGTCGGTGAGGTCGTCGGCGGGGACGTAGATCGCCTGCACCGACGTGATGGCGCCGTTCTTCGTCGAGGTGATGCGCTCCTGCAGCTCGCCCATCTCGGTGGAGAGCGTCGGCTGGTAGCCGACGGCGGACGGGATGCGGCCGAGGAGCGCCGACACCTCCGAGCCCGCCTGGGTGAAGCGGAAGATGTTGTCGATGAAGAGGAGCATGTCGCGCTTCTCCTCGTCGCGGAAGTACTCGGCGATGGCGAGCGCGGAGAGCGCGACGCGGGCGCGGGCGCCGGGCGGCTCGTTCATCTGCCCGTACACGAGCACGCACTGGCTCTTCGACAGGTCGTCCTTGTTGATGACGCCCGAGTCGATCATCTCGTGGTAGAGGTCGTTGCCCTCGCGGGTGCGCTCGCCCACGCCGGCGAACACCGAGAACCCGCCGCGCTTCTTCGCGACGTTGTTCACGAGCTCCATGAGGAGCACGGTCTTCCCGACGCCGGCGCCGCCGAACAGGCCGATCTTGCCGCCGCGGAGGTACGGGGCGAGGAGGTCGAGGACCTTGATGCCCGTCTCGAACGCCTCGATCTTCACGTTCTGCTCGACGAGGGTCGGGGCGAGGCGGTGGATCGGGAGCCGCCGGAGCGCCTTCACCTCGCCCCGCTCGTCGACCGGATCGCCGACGACGTTCAGGATGCGGCCGAGCACCTCCTTGCCGACGGGCACGGAGATGGGGGCGCCGGTGGTCTTCACCGGCATGCCGCGGACGAGGCCGTCCGTCGAGTCCATCGAGACGCAGCGGGCGGTGTTCTCGCCGAGGTGCTGGGCGACCTCGATGACGAGGTTGTCGTGCCGCGCGTCGATGGCCGGGTTCGTGACCATGAGCGCCGTGTAGATGTCGGGCAGCGACCCGGGCGGGAACTCGACGTCCACCACCGGACCGATGACCTGCGTGATCTTGCCGCTCTGAGCGTTCGTCGTGGCCATGTGATCCTTTCGAAATCCTCTACTTGAGCGCCTCGGCGCCGCTCACGATCTCCATGAGCTCCTTCGTGACGTAGGCCTGGCGCGCGCGGTTGTACTGGAGGGTGAGCGCCGCGATCATCTCCTCGGCGTTCTTCGTCGCGCTCTCCATCGCGCTCATGCGCGCGCCGTGCTCCGACGCGGCCGACTCGAGGAGCGCGCGCCAGACCTGCATCGTGATCTGGCGCGGGATGAGGTCCGCGAGGAGCCCCTCCCGCGACGGCTCGTACTTGAAGTCGATGGCGGCGGCCCCGGGCTCGGCCGCGGCGGTCTCGATGGGGAGGAGCTGCACCACCACCGGCTTCTGGGAGATGGCGCTCTTGAACTCGTTGTACGCGAGGAAGACCGCGTCGACCTCGCCGGAGAGGAAGCGCTCGGTGTACTCGGCGGCGATCGCCTCCGCCTTCTCGTAGCGGAGGTCGGCGTGGACGCCGGTGAAGTCCTTGCGGACCGGCACCTTGCGGGCGCGGAAGAACTCGCGGCCCTTCTTGCCGATGGTCGCGAGCTGGATCTTCTCGAACCGCTCGCCGCTCTCGGTCAGGAACCGCTGCGTCCGGCGCGCGATGTTCGAGTTGAAGCCGCCGGCCAGGCCGCGGTCGCTCGTGATGACGACGACCTCGGCGGTGCGGGCCGTGCGCGGCGCGAGCAGCGGGTGCGCGACCGCGTCGTCGGCCGCGGCGCGCGCGGCGACGCGGGAGAGCGCCTGGTCGAGGAGCTGGGCGTAGGGGCGCGTCTTGACGACGGCTTCCTGGGCGCGCCGCAGCTTCGCCGCGGCCACCATCTTCATGGCCTTGGTGATCTGCCGCGTGCTCTTGACCGAGCCGATGCGGTTGCGGATGTCGCGGAGGGAGGGCACGTGTCGCCTCTTCTGCCTGGGTCGCTACGAGGCCTCGGCCTGGAAGATCCCGCGGAACTCCTTCAGCGCGCCGTCGAGCGCGCTGCGGATGCCGTCGTCGAGCGCCTTCTTCTCCGCGATCGACCTCGCGACGCCCGGGTGGCGCGCGTCGAGGAACTCGAGGAGCTCCTTCATGTAGCGGCCGATCTCGTTCTTCGGGTACGCGCGGATCCAGCCCTGCCCCGTGTCGTCCTTCTGGGTCGCCGCGTAGATCTGGATGACCTGCTTCTCGACGGGCATCGGCTGGTACTGGCCCTGCTTCAGCACCTCGACGAGCCGCTCGCCGCGGGCGAGCGTGTCCTGCGTGGACTTGTCGAGGTCGGAGCCGAACTGCGCGAACGCCGCGAGCTCGCGGTACTGCGCGAGGTCGAGCTTGAGCGAGCCGGCGACCTGCTTCATCGCCTTGATCTGCGCGGAGCCGCCGACGCGGGAGACCGAGATGCCGACGTTAATCGCCGGCCGCTGCCCCTGGTAGAAGAGGTTCGACTCGAGGAAGATCTGGCCGTCGGTGATCGAGATGACGTTCGTCGGGATGTACGCCGAGACGTCGCCCGCCTGGGTCTCGATGATGGGGAGCGCGGTGAGCGACCCGCCGCCCTCCTTGTCCGAGAGCTTCGCGGCGCGCTCGAGCAGGCGGCTGTGGAGGTAGAACACGTCGCCGGGGTACGCCTCGCGGCCCGGCGGCCGGCGGAGGAGCAGCGAGAGCTGCCGGTACGCGACGGCCTGCTTCGAGAGGTCGTCGTACACGATGAGGGCGTGGCGGCCGCTGTCGCGGAAGTACTCCGCCATCGTCACGCCGGTGTACGGCGCGAGGTACTGCATCGGGGCGGCGTCGGACGCGTTCGCCGCGATGACCGTCGTGTACTCCATCGCGCCGTGCTTCGTGAGCGTGTCGACGACGCGGGCCACCGTCGACTGCTTCTGGCCGATGGCGACGTAGAAGCAGTAGAGGTTGTTCCCCTTGTTGTTGATGATCGTGTCGATCGCGACCGCGGTCTTGCCGGTCTGGCGGTCGCCGAGGATGAGCTCGCGCTGGCCGCGGCCGATCGGCACGAGGGCGTCGATCGCCTTGAGGCCGGTCTGCATCGGCTCGTGCACGGACTTGCGCTTCACGATGCCGGGGGCCTTGAGCTCGATCTTGCGGGTCTGCTTCGCGTTGATCGGGCCGCGGCCGTCGATCGGGGTCCCGAGGCCGTCCACGACGCGCCCGAGCAGCTCCTCGCCGACCGGCACCTCGGCGATGCGGCCGGTCCGCTTGACCGGGTCGCCCTCGCGGATGTGCGAGAACTCGCCCATGATCGCGGCGCCGACGTTGTCCTCCTCGAGGTTCAGGACGAGGCCGCGGGTGCCGTGCGGGAACTCGAGCAGCTCGCCCGCGGCGGCGCCGGCGAGGCCGTAGATGCGGGCGACGCCGTCCGCCTGGGAGAGCACGCTCCCGGTCTCGGCGACGTCGACCTTCTTCCCGTAGTCCTTGATCTGCTCGCGGATGATGCGGCTGATCTCGTCGGCGCGGATTTCCATCGAACCAGTCTCCGGTGGGGCTTGGGCTGCGTGTGAGAAGGGCTAGCGCTTGAGCTGCTGACGGAGGTCGTCGAGCTGCGTGCGGACGGAGCCGTCGTAGACGAGGCTGCCGACCTGCGTGACGGCGCCGCCGAGGATGGCGGGGTCGACCACGCGCTCGAGCAGGACCTTCGCCTGGGTGGCCTGCGACAGCCTGTCGGCGATCGCCTGCGCGGCCGCGTCCTCGAGCCGCACCGCGGAGGTGACCCGCGCGCGGACCCGGCCGAGGTGCGCGTCGGCGAGGTCGCGGAAGGTCTGGACGATCGCCGGGAGGTAGGAGAGCCGGTTGCGGTCGCCGAGGATCAGGAGGAGGCTGCGCGGCTCGGGGTCGAGCGAGAGCGCCGCGGCGAGCTTCTCGACGATCGCCCGGCGCTGCTCCTTCGAGTAGACCGGGTTCGAGAGCACGTCCTCGAGGTCGGGCGAGCCGTCGACCACCTGCTGGAGCGACTGCAGGGCGGTCGACCAGGCCTCGACCCGGCCGGTCTCGGCGGCCAGGCCGAAGAGCGCCCTGGCGTAACGGCGGGCGATGGAACCCATGATCATGAGGGGGCGCCACGTAGCACGCGGGGGGTGCCCCGGTCAAGCCCGAAACCCGCCCGAACTCCACGCCTTTCCCCTCGTTTGACATCGACGGGACGAGGAGCGCGTGACCCCAGGGGTCGCGCGGACGTTGACAGTCCGCGTGGCCGGTCGTGCTCGCCGGCGCAGGGCATGGCGAAGCGCGGGCCCCCAGGCGGGAGCCCGCGCGTCGTGTCTCCGCGGCGAGATCTCCGCGATCGGCCGCTACGGCTTCACGGACTGGACGGACTGGACCGGCGAGGGCGCGGAGACCGGCTTCGCGCCGGACTTCTCGACCCCCTCCATCTTCGTCTGCCCCTCGAAGATGACGCCCTTCTCGACCATGAGCGAGGGCGTCTCGACGTTGCCGCGCATGCGCGCCGGGTGGTGCAGCTCGACCGCGCTCTTCGCCTTCACGTTGCCGTTGATCTCGCCGTGGACGATCACCGTCCCGCAGCTGATCTCCGCGTTCACCTTCGCGCCCTCGCCGATGACGAGGACGTCGTTCGTCACGATCGTGCCCGTGAACTTGCCGTCGATCCGGACGGTGCCCTCGAACGTGAGCTTGCCTTCGAACTCCGAGCCTCTACCGAGCAGGGCGTTCAGGTCGCCCGGGCTCGCGGGCACGGAGGTGAGTTCGTCGCGCTTCAGCATGGCCATTTGATTCGGCTCCTCGTTCGGTGGCTTCGTCGGGTTGGGGTTCCAAAACGCCATCTTGCGTGTTCCCGTTCGACCCCTCGACGAGGGGCCCGCCCACCTCGGGCGGCGAACCCTCTCTCTACGCGCCGATCTTGGCGAGTATTCCGTCGAGCTCGTCGAGGGAGGTGTACTCGACCTCGAGCTTGCCCGCGACCGCGGACTTGGGGAGCACCCGGCAGCGGGCCCCGAGCCTGCGCTGCAAGCGCGTCGCGAGCGCTCGGACGCTGGCGGTCTCGACCGGGGGCGCTCGTCCGGGCTTCCCCTTCAGGGTGAGGAGCCTCACCAGGGCCTCGGTCGCTCGCACGGAGAGCCCCTCGCGGAGCACGCGCTGGGCCGTCCGCCTGATGAGCGTCCTCCCCTTCGAGGCCGAGGAGCGCCCGCGCGTGCCCCATGTCGAGCTGGGCGTCCTTCACGAGGTCGCGGACCTCGGCCGGCAGCTTCAGGAGCCGGAGCGCGTTCGCGACCGTCGACCGCTCCTTCCCGACCCGCTGCGCGATCGCGTCCTGGGTGAGCCCGTGGTCGTCGATGAGGACCTCGTACGCCTCCGCCTCCTCGATCGCGTTCAGGTCCTCGCGCTGGAGGTTCTCGACGAGCGCGAGCTCGAAGGCCTCCCGCTCGCTCGCCTCCCGGAGCACCGCCGGGATCTCCTTCAGCCCGGCGCGCTGCGCGGCGCGCCAGCGCCGCTCGCCCGCGAGGATCCGGTACTTGCCGCCGTCGCGCCGGACCAGGATCGGCTCGACGATCCCGTGCTCGCGGATGGAGGCGGCGAGCTCCTCGAGCCGCTTCTCCTCGAACCGCTTGCGCGGCTGCTTCGGGTTCCGCTCCACCGCCTCGAGCGGCAGCGAGAGGAGCATCCGCCCGGACGCGGCCCCGGCCGCCGCCGAGGTCGGCGGCGCGGCGTTCGCGAGGAGGGCCGCCATTCCCCGGCCGAGGGCCGGCCTGCGCTTCTCCGCCATCGTCACGCGACGCCTCCTTGCGCTGCGAGCCGCCTCGTCACCTCGCGGGCGAGCTCGAGGTAGCTCTGGCACCCCTTCGAGGTCACGTCGTAGAGGAGGATGGGCTTGCCGTGGGACGGCGCCTCGGAGAGCCGCACGTTCCGCGGGATCACCGTCTTGAACACCTGGTGCTTGAAGGTCCGGCGGATCTCGTCCGCCACCTGGTTCGCGAGGTTGTTCGCCGAGTACATGGTGAGGACGATGCCGTCCACCTTGAGGCCCGGGTTCGCGGCGGCGCGGACGAGCTCGATCGTCTTCAGCACGTCGGCGAGCCCCTCGAGCGCGTAGTACTCGCACTGCAGCGGGATCATGACCCCCTGCGCCGCCACGAGGCCGTTCAGGGTCAAGCAGGCCGAGCGACGGGGGGCAGTCGATGATCACGTACTCGTACTCGTCCGCGAGCGCGTCCACCGCGCGCTTGAGCCGCTGCTCGCGGCCCTCGATCGCGGCGAGCTCGAGCTCGGCGCCGACGAGGTGCCTCGACGCCGGCACGAGGTCCAGGAACTTGAGCTCGGTCCGCCGCACCGCCTCGCGCAGCGGCAGCCCGTCGAGGAGCACCTCGTAGACGGACTGCTCCGCGTCGTCGCGCCGGAGCCCGAGGGCGCTCCCGGCGTTCCCCTGCGGATCCACGTCGATGAGGAGCGTCCGCCGCTCCGCCGCCGCGATCGAGGCGGCGAGGTTCACGGCCGTCGTCGTCTTCCCGACGCCGCCCTTCTGGTTCGCGATGGTGAGGACGCGGCTCATCGACCCGTCTTGCACCCCGGGGGGCAACCCCCCGCGCTTCCTCTTCGACACGCGACACCCCTCGGTCTTCGTCAGGGCCCACCGGACCGGGCCGCCGCGGAATCTGCCGGATCCGTCTGACACCCGTGTTCCACGTGGAACACCGGGACGGCGCCCGGCGGACCCGATGTTCCACGTGGAACACGGGGCCCGCCCGGCCGCTTCCGGGGACCGCCGGGTGGCGACGGGGGCCGGCCTACCGCCGGCGCCAGGAGGCGATCGCGCGGGCCGCGCGCGACCGCGGCAGCTCGTGGCGCTCGAGGCGCTCGAGGACCAGGCCGGCGGCGGCGCCGAGCGCCTCGAGCCGGGGCCGGTCCGCCTCGCGCCCGAGCATCGCGACGAGGACCCCGCCGTCCGCGAGGTAGCGGGCGCCGAGCGGGACCCAGCGCTCCGGATCGGCGAGCGCCCGCGACACGACCGCCTCGGCGCGGGGGAGCCTCTCCGCCTCGGGCTCCCCGGCGGCCCGGACCGCGACCGCGCGCACGTCCACCCCGAGCTCGGCCGAGACCGCCTTCACGAACGCGACCTTCTTCGCCACCGAGTCGCAGCAGGTGACCGCGAGGTCCCGGCGCGCGCACGCGAGCGGCACGCCGGGCAGGCCCGCCCCCGCGCCGACGTCGAGGAGCGTCCTCGCCCCGGCGATCGCGGGGAGGACGAGGAGCGAGTCGACGAGGTGCTTCTCGGCGATCTCGGCGGGCGCGGTGATGGAGGTGAGGTTGATCCGGCGGTTCCAGGCGAGGAGCCGGTCCGCGAACCGGGCGAGCAGCGCCTCGCCGCCCGCGGGCAGGACGATCCCGAACGTCTCGAGCCCCGTGCGCAGCGCGTCGTGGAAGTCCGCGTCCATCGGCGCCGGGGTCAGCCCTTCCGCCGGCCGATCGCCTGCTCGACCTCGTCGCGGTGCGCGGCCAGGTACTCCTCCACCTCCTGCTCGCCGACGCCGAGGTCCCGCAGCACGCCCTCGTAGACGAACCGGAAGCCCTCCTGGTAGCGCCCCTCCTGCAGCTCGAACGAGCGCCGCACCACGGCGGCCGAGAAGAGCTTCTCGGCGCGCGTCTTCGGGCTCGCCATGGTCAGGCCCCGCCGGCCCCGCCGCCCGGGCGCGCCGGCCCCGCCGGGAATGATGAGGAGCTGCCGGAAGAGCCCCTCGCCCTCCGAGCGCGTCGAGACGCCCTCGACCCCCACGAGCGCGAGGTGGATCTGCCGCCGGTCGCGCGCGTTGATCGGCGCGATCGCGATCACCTGGCCGGTGCGCCGCGCGGTCGCGGCGAGCCGCTCCGCCATCGCCTTCACCCCCGCGTCGCCCTCCTCGCGGAAGCCGCCGACGTCGAGGTTCACCCACTTGCGCCCCTCGGCGCGCGGGTTCACGACGCGGTTCACGAGGTACTGCGCGGCCTCCACCAGGGCGGGCGAGAGCTCGACCGCGTTCCCGGCGCGGGCGGTGAGGGAGACCGCGATCGCCTCCGGCGTCTCCTTCACGGCGACGTCGACCTCCGCGCCGAGCCGCTCGAGGAGCCCCGTGCAGAACGCCGTCGCCTTCGCGACCTTCTCCGGGGCCTCGCGGGGGGGCGGGGTCTCGCCTGCGGTGCGCTCCTCCATCCGTCCCTCCGTCAGGCCTTAGCCGGCGCGGCCTGCCGCTTCATCATGTACTGCTGCTGGGCGATCGACAGCACGTTGTTCACGAAGATGTAGAGCGTGAGCCCGCCCGGGACGAAGAGCATGAGGACCGTGAAGAAGACCGGCATGAAGTAGAGCATCATCTTCGCCTGCGCGTTGTCGGCCGGCTGCGGCGAGACCTTCTGCATCGCGAACGAGGAGAGCCCCATCGCGATGGGCAGGATGAAGTACGGGTCGTGGCGCGTGAGGTCGTGCATCCAGAGGAACGGCTCGCGGTAGAGCTCGACCGAGGTCTGGAGCGTCGCGTAGAGCGCGAACCAGATCGGGAGCTGCAGCAGCATCGGCAGGCAGCCGCCGAGCGGGTTCACCTTGTGCTGCTGGTAGAGCTGCATCGTCGCGACGTTGAGCTTCTCGCGGTCGCTCCCGAACTTCGCCTTCAGCTTCTCGATCTCCGGCTGCAGCTTCCGCATCTCGTTCATCGACCGCACCGACTTGGCGGTGAGCGGGAAGAGCAGCGCCTTCACGAGGACGGTGAGGAGGATGATCGCGACGCCCCAGTTGTGGACGATGTTCTGGAACCACCGCATCACGTACAGGAGGATCCGCGCGAAGAACGCGAACGGCCGGGCCATCGCGCCGTAGTCGATCGCGGTGTCCATCGACCGCCCGTAGCCGCGCAGGCTGTCGAGGTCCTTCGGGCCGGCATACACTGTGAGTGACACCCGCCGCGCGCCGCCCTCCACCGGCACGCGGAGCGCGGCGAGCCCGCTGCCCTTCTCCGGCCCGCGCGCGAACAGGCACTGCCCGAGCGGCTCCTGCGGGATGGCGGCGGCGAGGAAGTAGCCGGCGTCGATGCCGATCCAGCCGACCGCGCCCTCCACCTTCTCCTGCGCCTGATCGCCCCCGAGGTCGAACCGCTCGGTCTTGTCGCCCCCCCGGCACACCGGGCGCATCACGTCGAGCGGCGGGCCCGAGAAGAAGCTCCCCTTGCTCGCGTCCGGCGGCGTGTGCCCGGGGAAGAGGAGCGCGACCGCGCCCGCGCCCGCCGCGGCGTCGCCCCTCACCTCGACCTCGACGCCGAGCTCGAACGGCTTCCCGGTCAGGCGGTAGGTCTTCTTCACCTCGAGGTTCCCGACCCGGCCCTCGAACACGACCGACCTCGCGTCGCGCGAGACGATCCGCATCGGCGCGCGCGCGGAGGGGTCGCCGGCGAGGTCCGCCTTCCCGCCGAGCTCGGGCGAGGGGACGAGCGCGAGGAGGTACGGCTGCGCCTTCGTCACGCGGACGAGGTCCATCTGCGTGACGGCGCCCTTGTCCGACTCGCGCTGGAACTTCTGGCCCTCGAGGACGAGGCTCTTCACCGCGCCGCCGTGGCTCGTGAGGACCGCCTCGAACCCGGCGCCGGAGAGCTTCACCGTCTCCTCGGGCGCGTCCGGCGCGGGGGCGGGCACCGCCGGCACCGGCGGCGGCGGCGCGGCGGCGGCGCCCGGCGCGGGCTGGGCCGGCTTCGCGGTCTGCGCCGCCTGCGGCGCGGGGGGCGCGGGCGCTTCCTTCTTCGTCGGGAACAGCCACTGCCACGCCCAGGAGGATCACGACGGAGGCGATGGTGGCGACGATGATGCGGCGGTTGTCGGTACCCAAGTGAGAGACCTCGCGAGAGCTTCAGGGCACCGGATCGATGCCGCCGGGATGGAAAGGATGGCAGCGGACGAGCCGCCGCGCGGTGAGCCAGGTGCCCTTCGCCGCGCCGTGCCGGCGGAGCGCGCCCTCCGCGTACGCGGAGCAGCTCGGGTAGAAGCGGCAGGCGGCCGGCAGGCCCGGCGCGACGAGGCGCCGGTAGATCCGGACGAGCAGGATCAGGAACGCCCGGATCACGCGCGCGCTCCCGCGAGCGCGTCACGGGCCTGGGCGATCGCCCGGCGCGCCCCGTCGAGCCCCATGGCGGTGGCGCCGCGGCGCGCCACGACCACGAGGTCCACCGCGGGGAGCTCCGCCTGCGCCGCGCGGAACGCCTCGCGCACCCAGCGCTTCACGCGGTTCCGCCCGACGGCGTTCGCGACCTTTGAGGACACCGTGATCCCGATCCGCGGGCGGGTCCGACCGGAGTCGAGCGCGAGCACCAGCACCTCGCCCGAGTAGACCCGCCTGCCGCGCTGCTGCACCTGCAAAAACTCCCGGCGGCTCAGGAGCCTCGCCGCCTTGGGCAGCGTCACCCCACCTACTTCTTCGGCGCCGAAGGCGCGAGGCGCTTGCGCCCCTTGGCCCGACGACGCTTGATGACGTTGCGGCCGCCCGGCGTGGTCATCCGCTTCATGAACCCGTGGGTCCGGTTCCGGCGCCGCTTCTTCGGTTGATATGTCCGCTTCATGGCGCGGCAAACTCCCCGATCGCTCGCAGGATGTCAAGGTTTCCGGATGGTTGCCCCGCGCGCGCGCTCCGTCGCCGGAGGTGCGCTCTGGGTCCGGCCCGAAAACCCCGTCGTTACGCCTGCGATCACGAGAGCCTTGATCCCGCCGCTCCACCTTCGCTAACTTCCGCGCTCGCAACACGGACACCCCCGCCTCCTCGACGCGCGAGCGAAGGAGAAGGCGCTGCGGCGCATCTTCGCGCTTTCGGCCGGGGAGCTTCTTTCGAGCGGCGGGGTCACACACATGGAAGCAGTGGCGAGCGCAAAGGGCCCCGGCGAGCTGTGGCCGCGCATCGACGCATACCTGCGATCCCGCGTCCGCCCCGACACCTACGCGAAGTTCTTCGCGCCGCTGCGCGCGGTCGGGCTCGAGGGGGATCGCCTGCAGATCGGCGCGCCCGACCGGTTCCACCGCGACTTCGTCGAGGACAACTACCGCGGCTTCTTCGAGGAGTTCGTCCCGGGCATCGCGGGCGGGCCGCTCCGGATCGTGTTCGTGGTGGACGAGGCGCCGCGCGCGCCGACGCCCGTGCCCGCGCTCCAGTTCGCGCCCGCGACGCGCGCGGACCCGCTGCCCGCGCCGGACCCGCGCGAGGTCCGCCCGAACTCGCGCTACACCTTCGACACCTTCGTCGTGGGCGAGTCGAACCGCTTCGCCTTCGCGGCGACGCAGGCGGTCGCCGCGAACCCCGGCAAGACCTGGAACCCGCTCTTCATCCACGGCGACTCCGGCCTCGGCAAGACGCACCTCCTCCACGCGGTCGCCCACACGATCCTCGAGAAGCAGGGCGGCGGCCGCGTCGCGATCGTCTCGTCGGAGCGCTACACGAACGACTTCGTCGACGCGATCAAGAAGGGCACGCTCGACGAGTTCCGCCGCAAGTACCGCGAGTGCGACGCGTTCATCGTCGACGACGTCCAGTTCCTCGCCGGGAAGGAGAAGACGGCGGAGGAGTTCTTCCACACCTTCAACGAGCTGCACGACCACCACGTGCAGATCGTCCTCTCGAGCGACCGGCCCGCCGAAGGACCTGAAGGGCCTCGACGACCGCCTCTGCTCCCGGTTCGAGTGGGGGATGCGGGTGCAGATCGAGCCCCCCGAGTTCGAGACCCGCGCGGCCATCCTCAAGAAGAAGGCCGAGGTCGAGCGGATCGAGCTCCCGGACGACGTGACCGACCTCCTCGCGACGCACATCCGCTCGAACGTGCGCGCCCTCGAGGGGGCGCTCATGCGGCTCGCCGCGTTCGCCTCGCTGAAGTCGGCCCCGATCACCCTCGGCCTCGCGCGCGACGTCCTCTCCGACGTGATCCCGCCCCAGGGCTACCGCCCGCCCATCGAGCGCATCCAGGAGATGGTCTCGGCGCACTACGGGCTCACCGTCGCGAAGCTCACCTCGACCTCGCGCGAGCAGAAGGTGGCGCTCCCGCGGCAGGTCGCGATGTACCTCTGCCGGATCCTCGCCGAGGAGAAGCTCCAGGCGATCGCCGACAAGTTCAACAAGAAGGACCACACGACGGTCATCGCCGCGATCGACCGCGTGAAGAGCCTCATCGAGACGGAGGACGCCGTCCGGACGGCCGTCCAGTCCCTCACCTCGAAGCTCGCGCCTTGATCTCTCCGGCCTCGCCGCAGCGCGTCTTCGGCTCGCTGTGGACGGGGTGTGGATCCAGGAGGGGACGCCCTGGGGATCCCTCGTGGGCCGCTGTTGACAGCTTTTCGCGGGCCGCGCTACACAAACTCGACCCAGACGGACCCGGGTGTTTGTCCAGGCACAAAAGGCCAGCGGTTCCGGGGAGTGGGCTCGGTTCTCCACAGCGCCGCGCCCCCTGCTTCTACTGATAAGAGAAGAAGAAGAGGATCTCCCATGGAACTGAAGATCGCCACAGCGGAGCTCTCGAAGGCCCTCGGCCGCTCGCAGGGCATCGTGGAGAAGAAGTCCACGATGCCGATCCTCTCCCACGTCCTCCTCGAGGCGCGGAAGGACCAGCTCATCGTCTCGGCGACCGACCTCGACCTCGCGGTCTCGTCCGAGCACCAGGACGGCTGCGAGGTCCTGAAGGAAGGCGCGCTCGCCGTCTCCGCCCGCCACCTCTACGACATCGTGCGCGCCCTGCCCGAGCAGCAGGTGACGCTCAAGAAGGCGCACAACAACTACCTCGAGCTGCGCAGCGGGCCGTCCGAGTTCCGCATCGTCGGCCTCCCGGCGGAGGACTTCCCGGCGCTGCCGCGCTTCGAGAAGGTCCCCTTCGGCGACATCGACCCGAAGCTCCTGCTCGAGATGGTCGAGCGGACGTTCTTCGCCGTCTCGACCGACGAGACCCGCTACAACCTGAACGGCGTCTTCTTCGAGCCCTCCGCCGACGCGCTGCGGCTCGTCGCGACGGACGGCCACCGCCTCTCCCTGGTCGAGCGGCAGGTGGGCGGGACCTTCGGCCTGAAGCGCGGCGTGATCCTCCCGAAGAAGGGGCTCCAGGAGCTCCGCAAGCTCCTCGGCGAGGCCGTCGAGGCGGGAGCGGAGGGCGGCGAGACGAAGCTCGGCTTCGTCGAGAGCTCGGCCATCGTGCGGCGCAAGGGCGTCACCCTCTCGATGCGGCTCATCGAGGGGCTCTTCCCCGACTACCGCCAGGTCATCCCGAAGCCGGGCGACCGCGCGGTGAAGCTCGGCCGCGACCGCTTCCAGGAGACGCTGCGCCGGATCTCGCTCCTCTCGACCGACAAGGCGCACGCGGTGAAGCTCGAGCTCTCGAAGGGCACGCTCAGGGTCACCTCGCAGAACCCGGACCTCGGGGAGGCGAAGGAGGAGGTCCCGGTCGACTACGAGGGCGAGCCGCTCAAGATCGGCTTCAACGCCCGCTACATCCTCGACGTGCTCGCGGTGGTGCAGTCGAAGGACGTCACCTTCGAGCTCGCCGACGACCTCTCACCGGGCGTCCTGCGCGGCGGCGAGGAGGCCGACCAGGGCTTCACCGCCGTCGTGATGCCGATGCGCATCTGAGGCGGTCGGGCGGGACGGCGAGGTCGAGCGGTCGCGCCCATGCGCCTCGTCTCCCTCGCCATCCGCGACTTCCGCAACCTCGCCGCGGTCGACCTCTCCCCGTCGCCGCGCGCGACGATCCTCCTCGGCGAGAACGGCCAGGGGAAGACGAACCTCCTCGAGGCGATCTACCTCCTCACGACGCTGAAGCCGCTCCGGGCGGCGCGGCTCGCGGAGCTGGTGCGCTTCGGGACCGAGCGCGCGCAGGTGGCGGCCGACTTCGAGGGGCCGGGCGGCCTGCGCCGCGCCGCGGTGGAGGTGCAGGCCGGCGGCCGCACCGCCTTCCTCGACGGCAAGCCCCAGGACCGGCTCGACTCCTACTTCGACGGGCTCGCGGCGGTCTGCTTCGCGCCGGACGACCTCCTGCTCGTGAAGGCGGGACCGGAGGGGCGGCGCCGGTTCCTCGATCGCGCCGCGTTCAACCGCTGGCCGGCGGTGCTCGCGGAGGCCCGCGACTTCGTCCGCGCCCTGCGGGCCCGCAACGCCGCGCTCCGGACCGCGCCGCCGGACGTGGAGAGCTCGTTCCGGGCGCCGCTCGTCCGGGCGGCCGCGCGGCTCCTCGTCCGGCGCCGGGAGCTCGTCCGCGAGCTCGCGCCCCGCCTCGCCGCGGCGTTCGCGGAGATCTCCGGGCCGGGCGCGCCGGCCGCGCTCCTCGCGTACCGGCCCGCGGCGGGCATGCGCCTCGAGGGGACCGAGGAGGAGCTCGCGGCGCTCCTCGCCGGCGTGCTCGAGGCCCGGACCGCGCGCGATCGCGAGCGGGGCTACACCTCCGCCGGGCCGCACATGGACGACCTCGTGCTCGCCCTCGACGGCCGCGGCGCCCGGCTCTACGCGAGCCAGGGCCAGCAGCGCGCGCTCGTGCTGGCGCTCAAGATCGCCGAGATCGAGAACCTCCGCGCGGCGCTCGGCCGGCCGCCGCTCCTGCTCCTCGACGACGTCTCCTCGGAGCTCGATCCGGCGAAGAACCGGTACCTGCTCGCCTACCTCGCGGCGCTGCCCGCGCAGGTGTTCCTCACCTCCACGGACCGCCGCCTCCTCGAGCCGGCGGCGGGCCCGGAGAGCGCGTTCTTCCGGGTCGAAAACGGCGCCGTCGAGCCGCTGCTTTCGTGAATGTTTTCCGGGATTTATTTACCCAACTCGGGCGTTGAAACAGACGGGCGCGCCTGCTAGAACCCCGGGACCCCCGAGCCGCGCCCGAACCCTTCGAGAAGAGCGAGGAAATCCCCCTGGAAACTGCCGAGAAGACCGCGTCCCGGACGAGCGGCCCCGAGGAATACGGAACCGACGCGATCAAGGTGCTCGAGGGTCTCGAGGCGGTCCGCAAGCGCCCGCACATGTACATCGGCGACACGGGGGAGCGCGGGCTCCACCACCTCGTCTACGAGGTCGTCGACAACTCGGTCGACGAGGCGATGGCGGGCCGCGCGAACGAGATCAACGTCGCGATCCACGCGGACAACTCGATCACCATCGTCGACAACGGCTCGGGCATCCCGGTCGGCCCGCACCCGACGGTGAAGGGGATGGACACGCTCGACGTGGTGATGACGAAGCTCCACGCCGGCGGCAAGTTCGAGTCGAACGCGTACAAGGTGTCGGGCGGCCTCCACGGCGTCGGCGTCACCTGCGTGAACGCGCTCTCCGAGTGGCTCAAGGTCGAGGTCTACCGCGAGGGGAAGGTCTTCGCGCAGCGGTACGAGCGCGGCCAGCCGGCCGCGAAGGTGACGCCCGTCGGCGAGACGCAGCGCCGCGGCACCAAGGTGACGTTCAAGCCGGACGGGACGATCTTCGAGACGACCGAGTTCTCCTTCGAGACGCTCTCCGGCCGCCTGCGCGAGCTCGCGTTCCTGAACGCCGGCCTCAAGATCACGATCGAGGACGAGCGCAGCGGCAAGAAGCACGAGTTCCTGTTCAAGGACGGGATCCGCGAGTTCGTCGCGTACCTGAACAAGGCCCGCGAGGTGCTCTTCGACCCGCCGATCGCGCTCCGCCAGGAGGTGGAGACCGAGCGCGGCACCGCGGTCGTGGAGATCGCGCTGCAGTGGAACGACGGCTACGACGAGAAGGTCTTCGCCTTCGCGAACAACATCCACAACCACGAGGGCGGGACGCACCTCATCGGCTTCAAGGCCGCGCTCACCCGCACCATCAACGCCCACGGGCAGAAGACCAGCATCTTCAAGGACCTCAAGGAGGAGCTCCCCACCGGCGACGACATGCGCGAGGGCCTCGCCGCGGTCGTGTCGATGCGGCTCCCCGGCGCGAGCTTCGAGGGCCAGACCAAGACCAAGCTCTCGAACACCGAGGCGAAGTCGATGGTCGAGACGATGCTGAACGAGAAGCTCGGCGCGTTCCTCGAGGAGAACCCGAACGTCGCGAAGCGCATCTGCGCGAAGGTCGCCGACGCGGCGCGCGCGCGCATCGCCGCGCGCAAGGCCCGCGAGACGGTGCGGCGCAAGGGGGCGCTCGACGGCGCCTCGCTCCCGGGCAAGCTCGCCGACTGCCAGTCCCGCGACCCGAAGGAGTCGGAGCTGTTCCTGGTCGAGGGCGACTCCGCGGGCGGGTCCGCGAAGCAGGGCCGCGACCGGCGCATCCAGGCGATCCTGCCGCTCCGCGGGAAGATCCTGAACGTCGAGAAGGCCCGCTTCGACAAGATGCTCTCGTCGACCGAGATCACGACGATGATCACGGCGCTCGGGACCGGGATCGGGCCGGAGGAGTTCTCGGTCGACAAGATCCGCTACAACAAGGTCGTCATCATGACCGACGCGGACGTGGACGGGAGCCACATCCGCACGCTGCTCCTCACCTTCTTCTTCCGGCAGATGCCGGCGGTCGTGGAGCGCGGCTACCTCTACATCGCGCAGCCGCCGCTCTACCGGGTCCAGAAGGGCAAGAAGGAGCAGTACCTGAAGGACCAGGCGGCCCTCGACGACCACCTGCTCACCATCGCGACCGAGAAGGCGAAGCTCGCGGCGGGCGAGATCGTCATCGACGGCCCCGACCTGAAGCGGCTCGCGGAGTGCGCGCTCGCGTACCGCGCGATCCTCGCGCGGGTGGACCGGCGGCGGGACAGCCGCATCGTGGACGCCGCGATCCGGCTCGGGGACCTCGACCTCGGGCTCCTGAAGCGGCACGAGCCGCTCAAGGCGCAGGTGCAGGCGATCTACGAGAAGGCGCAGAAGCTCCACCCGGAGATCGAGGTGCGCCTCGCGAAGATCGAGCGCGACGAGGAGCACGGCTGCGACGCGCTCGTCTACCAGACCTCCGTCGCCGGCGCGCCGCGCGACACGCGGCTCGACTTCGACTACCTCTCCGGCCCGGAGTGGGGCGAGCTCGCCGCGCTGCACGCGGCGCTCGCCGAGATCGGGCCGGGCCCGTACCGGATCGAGAAGGGCTCCGAGGGCGAGGAGGAGGTCGACGACGTCTTCGCCGCGGTCGAGGCGCTGAAGCGGAGCGCCGCCCAGGGCCAGAACATCCAGCGCTACAAGGGCCTCGGCGAGATGAACCCCCAGCAGCTGTGGGAGACCACCATGGACCCGGAGCGCCGGACGATGCTCCAGGTGCGGGTGGACGACACCGTCGAGGCGGACGAGGTCTTCTCGATCCTGATGGGCGACGCGGTGGAGCCTCGCCGCGAGTTCATCGAGAAGCACGCGCTCGACGTCCAGAACCTCGACGTCTAGCCCCCGCGCCGGGGCGCGCGGGAGACACCATGCCGCGCACCGTCATCGCCGCCCTCGGGACGCACGTCCCGGACCGCGTCGTCACGAACGAGGAGCTCACCACGCGGATGGAGACGACCGACGCGTGGATCCGCGAGCGCACCGGGATCCGGGAGCGCCGCTGGGTCCGCGAGGGAACCGAGAACTCGGACCTCGCCCTCGAGGCGACGCGGAAGGCGCTCGCGAAGGCCGGCTGGCAGCCGAAGGACATCCAGGCGATCGTCTACGCCTCGCTCTCGCCGGACCACATGTTCCCCGGGGACGGCTGCTACCTCAACGCGAAGCTCGGGATCCCCGGCGTCCCCGCGCTCGACGTCCGCAACCAGTGCTCCGGGTTCCTCTACGGCCTCGCCGTCGCCGACGCCTGGATCCGGACCGGCATGTACCAGCGGGTGCTGCTCGTCGGCTCCGAGGTCCACTCGACCGGCCTCGACGTCACCAACCGCGGCCGCGACGTCGCGGTGATCTTCGGCGACGGCGCGGGCGCGGCGCTCCTCGAGGCGACCGACGATCCCGGGCGCGGCGTGCTCTCCTGCCACCTCCACGCCGACGGCCGCTACGCGGCCGAGCTCTCCTGCGACGCGCCCGGCTCGAAGTACCACCCGCGGGTCCAGGCGCGGATGCTCGAGGACGGCTCCATCTTCCCGCGGATGGAGGGGCAGAAGGTCTTCAAGCACGCGGTGGTGCGGATGCCCGAGGTGATGCGGGAGGCGCTCGACCAGAACGGCCTCTCCTCGAAGGACCTGAAGGTCGCTCATCCCGCACCAGGCGAACCTCCGGATCGCCCAGATGGTCCAGCGGTCGCTCGAGCTCCGGGACGACCAGGTCTTCAACAACATCGAGCGGTACGGGAACACCACCGCCGCCTCGATCCCCCTCGCGCTCGCCGAGGCGATCGAGGCGCGCGACGTGAAGCGCGGGGATCTCGTCGGGCTGTGCGCCTTCGGGGCCGGCTTTACTTGGGCGAGCGCCCTGGTACGCTGGTGACGCCTTTGGAGCCGCGGGCGGAGGGGCCCGCAGCTGTGGACCGCGCCGGGGGGAGCGCACGTCGTGAGCGGGCCGCCCGTGCGTCGGAACGGTTCTGAGGCGTCGTCCAACGGCAGGACTGCGGACTTTGGATCCGCGTATGAAGGTTCGAATCCTTCCGCCTCAGCCAACCCAGCCTCGAAGCCGGCGAACCTGAGGGCGGAGGTGCGGCCGCTCGAGCGTCCCAACCACGTCATGGTCATCGCCCTGGGCGCGGTCGCGCCCCGGCTCGTCCAGGCGGCGGGCGAGGCGCTCCGGGAGACCTTCGCCATCACCACGCGCGCCGGGCCGTCCCTGGACCGGCCGCAGTACGCCTTCAACAAGGACCGCGCGCAGTACCACGCGACCTCGATCCTGCGGCGGCTCTCGTCGCTCCGGCAGAAGGGCGCCCCGGTCGTGGGGATCCTCGACGGCGACCTGTTCCTCCCCGACGCGCCGTACGTCATCGGCGACGCGGACCGCGACGCCGGCGCCGCGGTGTTCTCGCTCGCGCGGCTCTCGCACGGCGAGCCGGACGCGGTCCGGCGCCGGGCGCGGGTGGAGACCGTCCACGGGGCGGGCCACCTCCTCGGCCTCTCCCACTGCACCGACTTCCGCTGCGCGATGTTCTACTCGCGCGACGCGGCCGACGCCGACCGGAAGGGCCCCGGCCTCTGCGCGAGCTGCCGGGCCGCGCTCGGGCTCGCGGCGCCCTGAGACGACGCGTGAGGCTCTGCCAGCGCGAGCGCGCGAGCTGCGGCGCGTGCTGCGGGCTCTACAACCGGACCGACCCGTCCCGGGCGGCGGTGCGCGCGGAGCTCGCGCGCAGGACCCGCGCCCTCCGGGAGGTCCCGCGCACGCCGGACGCGTTCCGCGCGGCCGCCCGCGCGCTCGAGGCCGACGCGCCCGCTCCCCTGTTCCCGTCCGTGCGCGTCTGCCCGCTCCTCGGGTTCGTGGACGAGGGCGAGACCCGCGTCGGCTGCCTCGCCCACCCGGCGGTGACGGGCGGCCCCGACCTGCGGGACTGCGGCGTCTACGACGCGAGGATCTGCGAGTCGTTCCTCTGCCCCTCCTTCAGCTGGCTCGGCGAGGAGGAGGCCGCGATCGCGGAGGACGCCTCGGGCGACTTCCACCTGTACGGGCTCGTCGTCACGGACGTCCCGTTCCTGCGCGCGGTGCTCGCGGCGGTCGCGGACGGCGCCGGCGCGCGGGTCGAGCGGCGCCACCTCTCCGACCCCCGCTTCCGCGCCGCGCTGCGGCGGCTGCTCGAGCTCAAGACCCAGCTCGCGCCGGGCTCGGAGGGGCTCTTCGGCGCGTTCGCGGCCGGGCCCGGTGGCGAGGACGTGCCGCGCCGGATCGACTACGGCGCGATCGGGCGCGGCCTCTCGCGCTACGACGCGATCCTCACCTGCGCCGGGGCGGATCCCCGGAGCGGGAACGACCTCGACCGGCTCGAGACGGAGGTCCGGCGGCGCCTCGACGCGTGCGTCGCCGCCTGTCCGTCGTGACTCACGCGTGCGCGCGGGCCCGGCCGCAGCGGTCGTGCGGGCCTTCGACGACGAGCGTGGCGAGCCGCGCGCGCTGCTCCGGGCCGAGCGCGGCGTGCACGCGCGCGACGGCCTCCGCGAGCCGGGCGCGGAGCTCCGCCGCGCGCCCGAGCCGCGCGTCGAGCGCGGCCCCGACCCGCGAGGCGTCGAGCGTCGGCGCCGCGAGGAGCTCGGCGAGATCGCCGCGGAGCGCGCCCGCGTCGTGGCGCAGGGCCGAGAGCACCTCCGCGAGCGCGTCCGTCTCCGCGAGGACGGCGTGCTCCTGCTCGGGGGTGGCGCCGATGCGCCGGAGGATGCGGCGGGCGCCGGCGCGGCGGTGATGGGCGAAGCGCCGCCACGCGACGCGGCGCGCCACCGCGGCGGTGAAGAGGACGGCTGCGGCGCCGAGCGCGCCGGAGAGGAACGGGGTCATCGGGACGCCTCCAGGACGGGGTTCATGCCTGGAGCCTGCGCGGCGTCCGCGATCCGCGCGCTTCGGGTGCGTGAAGAAGCGTGAAGGTGTGCCGCGCCGGACGGGGCGCGCGGTCCGACCCCGCTCAGGCGAGCCCGGCCCTCCGCGCGACGTCGAGCACGGCGTCGGCGACGGACCCGGGCGCCTCCTCCTGCAGGTAGTGCCCCGCCGCCACCCGCGTCACGGCGGCGCGCGGGAGCGCCTCCGCGACGCCCCTGAGCGCGCGCCCGAGCACCGGATCGAGCTCGCCCCACACGATCGCCGACGGGCCCTCGAACGACGTCGCGACCGCGAGCGCGCGCCGCAGCCCCGCCATCGAGGGGTGCCCCTCCTCGAGCGGCACCATCCGCGCGAGCGCGAGCGGCGCGGTCCGGTCCGCGAACCGGCGCAGCGGCCAGAGGTACGCGCGCGCCACGTCGCCGGCGATGGACGCGCGGTCGGCCTGCGCGAGGTGCAGCGCGTTCTGGGGGAACCCGAGCACCCGGAAGGTGAAGTCGGAGACGAGCGGGAAGTTCGCGAACCGGTGGAAGCGGCTCGGGCGCGCCGTCGGCCGCGGGGGGCCGACGCCGGTGTTCGTGACGACGAGGCCGGCGAGCCGCCCCGGCCGCTCCGCGAGCGCCGCGAGGCCGATCGGCCCGCCCCAGTCGTGGACCGCGAGCACGAGCGGCCCGGGCGCGACGGCGTCGAGGAGGGCGCCGATGACACGACGCGTGGTGGTCGAGCGTGTGGAACGACCGGTCGCGCGGCTTGTCGGAGAGGCCGAGCCCGGCGAGATCCGGCATGACCACCCGCAGCCCGGCGGCGGCGAGCGGCGCCGCGACCTTCCTCCAGAGGAAACCCCAGGCGGGGTTGCCGTGCAGGAGGACCACGGTGGGCCCGGCGCCCGCCTCCATGACGTGGAGGCGGAGCCCGCCGACCTCGACGAGGCTCCGCTCGAACGGCAGCTCCCGCGCGATGAACGCGGGGAGCGGCGGCGCGGGGAGCCGGACCACGCCTCAGGCCGTGCGCTCGGGGATCCCGAGCGCCACGATCTCCGCCACGTCGAGGACCCGGACCGTCTCGTCCTTCCCCGCGTCGGCGAGGCCGTCCTTCATCATCGTGAGGCAGAACGGGCAGGCGGTCGCGACGGTGCCGCCGGCGGGTCCGAGCGTCGCCGCGGCCTCCTCGGCGCGGTTCCGGTTCACGCGGGTGCCGAGCTTCTCCTCGAGCCAGAAGCGTCCGCCGCCGGCGCCGCAGCAGAAGCCCTGGCGCCGGTTGCGCGCCATCTCGGTCACCTCGGCGCCGGCGCTCCGGAGCGCGTCGCGCGGCGGCTCGGTGATCCCGTTCCAGCGCGCGAGGTAGCACGGGTCGTGGAACGTGACCTGGCCGAGCCCCGCGGCCTTGCCGGGCGAGAGCTTGCCGTCGCGGACGAGCCGGGCGACGAGGTCGGCGTGGTGGACGACCTCGTACTTCCCGCCGAACTGCGGCAGCTCGTTCGCGAGGGTGTTCAGGCAGTGCGGGCACTGCACCAGGATCTTCTTCACCCCGTGGCCGTTCATGGTCTCGGTGAGCGCCTGGGCCTGCATCTGGAACAGGTACTCGTTCCCGAGCCGGCGCGCGGCGTCGCCGGTGCAGGTCTCCTCCTCGCCCAGGATCGCGAACGAGACCTTCGCCTCCCGCAGGATCTTCACGATCGCGCGGGACACCTTCTTCTGCCGGTCGTCGAACGCGCCGGCGCAGCCGACGAAGAAGAGCCACTCGTACTCGCCGTCGCCGACGCGCGGGACCGCGAGGTCCTCGCACCACTCCGTCCGCTTGTTCGAGCCGATGCCCCAGGGGTTCCCCTGCGTCTCGATCCCCTTGAACACGCGGGAGGCCTCGTCCGGGAACGCCGACTCGACGAGCACGTCGTGCCGCCGCATGTCGACGAGCCGCGGCACGTTCTCGATGAGGACCGGGCAGGCGGTCTCGCACCAGCCGCAGGTGGTGCACGACCAGAAGGTCTCGGGCGGGACGACCTCGGTGATGCGCGGCAGCTTCGCCGCCGCCGCCTCCTTCGCCGCGGGATCCTTCGCGCGCGCGAGGGCGGTGAGCTCGGGGGCGGCCGCCACGAGGTGGTGGCGGATGGCGCGGTTCACCTCCTTGTGGCTGAGCGGCTTCCCGGTGACGTAGGTCGGGCAGTGGGTCTGGCAGCGGCCGCACTCGGTGCAGCTGTAGACGTCCCAGCCCTCCTTCCAGGAGAGGTCCTTCGCCGTGGCGGTCCCGAAGGACGCGTCCTCCGCCTCGAGGTCGAGCTTGCGGAGCGCGGCGGTGGGCGAGAGCCGCGCGAAGAGCACGTTCGGGAGCGCGGTGATGATGTGGAAGTGCTTCCCGTACGGGAGGACGTTCAGGAAGACGAGGATGAGGGCGAGGTGGAGGAGGAAGGAGACGAACCGACACGAGAGCGATGGTGCGCGGGAGCGAGCCGAGCCGCGTAGAGCGCGAGCGCGGCGAGCGAGCCCGCCGGCGCGAGGGCCTCGAACGCGCGGCGGCGGATCAGGCGACCGGCGCGCCTCGCGTGCGTCGGTCGGACCGTCGCGGACGAGCATCGCGCCGCCGTCGAACAGCATGTCCGTGATCATCAGGCCGGCGATGAAGAGGAGGATGACGACGCCCTCCTTCGAGAGCGTCATGCGATCCGGCCGCGTCACGAGCCGCCGCCAGAGGAACCCGGCGACGCCCGACCAGCGCGGCGAGGACGACGAGGTCCTTCAGGAACAGGTAGGCGCGCCCGAGCGGCGCGGCCTCGGCGAGGAGCGGCAGGTGGAACTCGGGCCCGGCGAACCCCATCCCGAACATCGTGACGGTCCGCAGCCCGAGGACGAGGAACGCGACGAAGATGAGGACGTGGAGGACGCCCGCCCCGCGCTCCTCCGGATCGACGAGCCGCTTCTGCCCGAAGCCGAAGGCGAGCAGCCCCCGGATCCGTTCCCCCATCCGGTCGGTGCGCAGGTCCGCGCGGAGCGCGCCGAGGGGCGCGATCCGGCGGAGCATGGTGAACGAGAAGAAGCCGAGGCCGACGACGAGCAGCGCGGCGGTCAGGAGAGGGCTCATGGGGCCCCGACGCTATCACTGCCGCAGCGCGTCGCAAGCAGGGACGGCGGTCGCCGCCATGCCGGAACGTGTCGAGAATCGCGGCCCCGGCCCTGCGGACCCTCAGCGGCCGAAGGGCCTGCGCGGACCGCTCTCGCGGTCCGCCCTCTCGTCCTTCTTGTCCTTGTCGTCCTTCTTGTCCTTTTCGCGGTCGTCCTTGCGCGGAGGGCGGCTGGACGACCGGCACCGGGCGCGCGGCCGGGGGCGCCGCGGGCGGAGGGGCGACCCGCGCGGGGGGAGCGCCGCGTCCCTGTCCGCCTTCACCACCGCGGCCCGGAGGCTGCGGAGGCGCGGCAGGAGGCGGCGCAACGGCCGGCGGCGCGGCGTGACCCGGGGGAGTTCCGCCGTGTCCGGGAGGCTCGCGGTCGCGGCCGTATCCCTGGCCCGTCACCGCCGCGGCCCGGCGGCTGCGCGGCAGGAGGCGGATAGCCGGGCGGCGGCGCGGCGGGCGGTGGGGTCACGACCGGCGGGGCGGCGTGGCCGGGGGGAGTTCCGCCATGGCCGGGCGGGAGGTTGCCGTGCCCCGGCGCGTCGCCGCTGTGGCCCGGCCGCGGCGGCTCGTACGCGGGAGGCCGGTACTGCGGCGGAGCGGGCGCGGGCTGGGGCGCGGGCGCCGGGAGGCCGGGCCTCCCCGGCTGCCACGGGTCGGCGCGCGGTGCGGGCAGCGGCGCGGGGGCGGGAGCGCGCGGACCGGGCTGGTAGCCGGGACGCGGCGGGATCGAGACCGGTGCCGGCCTCGGCGCGGGTCGGGCCCAGTACGTGGGGGGAGGCGGACGGTGCTGGCGGTACGGGCCGACGTACACGTACCCGCGGTCACCCCGCCACTGGAAGTGCTCGCGCAGCGGCGCGTAGTCGTGCGTGTGCGGGCCGCGGATGAGGCACCAGTTGCCGCCCGGGAGCGGGTGGCCCTCGTAGTACCTGAACACGTACGGACCGCGGTACGCGTAGTAGCCGCCCTCGAACACGTAGGTGGTCGGCTGGTCCGGGTAGTAGTCGTGCACGTGCGGGCCCGGCTCGAAGCACCACCCGCCGCCGAGCCGGTCCGGGACGAAGTGCTCGCCGTGGTACCAGACCTGGAGCGGCGCCTGAGCGACCGGCGGCGGCTGGTACGCGGGCGGCGGCGGGTCGTAGACGACCGGCGGCGGCTGGTACGCCGGCGGCGGCGCGCGGTGAGCGGGCACCACGACGCATGCGGCGGCGAGCAGCGGGAGCATCGTCAGCGTGCGTCTCATCGGCTTCTCCTCGAGCAGGCGAACCCGCGCGGTGGAGACGCGCGAGGGCGGGCGACATTCACCGGAAGCCGAAAGGCGCCCCCGACGCGAGACATGTTAGCAGCCGGCGTGCCGCGGCCAAGCCCGCGACCGCACGGAAGGTCTCCCGCCGACGGACGGTCCGCCCTGGCACGCCGTGCCGCGCGAGCACGGGTGCTCGGGTGGCGGTCAGTGTACGACCCTGACCTGGGGGAGCCCGAGGCGAGAGGCGGCGTACCGCCCGAGCACCGCGCAGTACTCGTCCACGCTGCGCGCGCCGGTGACGAGCCACTCGTCGTCGATCACGAGCGCCGGGGCGAGCTGGACGCCCATCGCGAGCGCCTCGTCGAGCGAGTCGAGGACGCGCCGCTCGGTCGCGGGCGCCGACAGCGCGACCTCGAAGCGCGCGACGTCGAGGCCCGCGGCGGGCGCGAGCTCGAAGAGCACGTCGCGCCGGGTCACGTCGATGCCGCGCACGAGCGCCGCGTCTCGCAGCGCGGCGCGCAGCGCGGTCTCCTTCGACGCGCCCTGCAGCCGGGCCGCGACGAGCGCGGCGAGCGCCGGAACCGTGGACAGCGGCGGGTTCCGCGCGAGCCAGAGGTCCGCGGTCGTCCCGGCCGCCTCGGGCTCGCGGGCCGCCTTGCGCGCCGCCTGGACGAGGGCGTTCCGTTCACGGTCGGTGAGCGCACGCGGCTCCGCGCGGAGCGGGTACGGCTCGAGGCGGAGCGGCGCGAACGGGCCCTGGACGTCCTCGAGGGCCGCCCGCACGCGCCGCTCGGCGACGAGGCACCACGGGCAGAGCGGATCCTCGTACAGGACGAGCGGGACGGCTTCGGGCGAAGATCGTCTTGGGCACCACGGGGCGCGGATTGTAGCGGGGGTACCCCGCGGGGCCGAGGGTCGGGCGCCTGCTCGCCCGGCCGCCCTCAGTCCCGGTCGCGCCCGCCGCCGCGCGGGACGTACCCGCCCCCACCTCCGCCGCGGGCGCCCCCGCGCTCCGTGCCGGCGGCACCGTCCCGCTGCTCGCCCCGCTCCCGCCGCTCGCCGCCGCGCCGCTCGGCGGGAGGCGGGGTCGCGCGGCCCGCCGCGGCCCGCGGCGGCGCGGGGCGGACGCCGTGGCGCGCGACCTCGCTCCGCTCGCGGGGCACGTACGGGACGTAGCGCCAGCGCTGCGGCGACCTCCAGTAGCCGTGCCGGTACCACGCGAAGGAGCTCGCGGCCCGGGCCGGCCGTACCAGGGCCTCGGCCCGTAGCCCCAGACCCAGGGCGCGGCGATCCAGGTCCACCCGTACGAGCCGTAGAAGACGAACTCGAGCGGCTCGCCGGTCCCGTTCGGCGGCAGGTACGTGTACTCGTCGCCGTACGTCATCCAGAGCCAGCCGTACTGCTGCGTGTACACCCACTGCCCGGGAGGGACCGAGGCGGTCCAGCCGGGCGGCGGCGGCGGCACCCCGTCCGGCGGGGGACCGGGCGGCGTGACCAGCGCCGCGCCGCTCTGCGCCTCGGCGGTGTGGCTCCTGAAGCACGCGAGCGAGGTGAAGGCGACGCAGAGGACGGCGATCGACACGCGGCGGAGGCTCATCCTCCCAAGATGGCCAGGGTCCCGCCGCCCCGGAACCGGACAGGAAGCCTCAGACGAGGTGGCCCGCCGCCGGGCGGGAGAGCCGCGCGTGCGCGTACTCGACCGCGTGCTGCACGTAGAGCGTCGCGATGTCGACGCCCGTCGCGGCCTCGAGCCCCTCGAACCCGGGCGAGGAGTTCACCTCCATGATCTTCGGCCCGGTCCGCGCCTCGAGCATGTCGACGCCCGCGACCTCGAGCCCCATGACCCGCGCGGCCTTCACCGCCGCCTCCGCGTACTCGCGGTCGAGCGTCACCGCCTCCGCGACCCCGCCGCGGTGGATGTTCGAGCGGAACTCGCCGGCGCGCGCGGTGCGGCGCATCGCGGCGACGGCGCGGTCGCCGACGACGAGCGCGCGCACGTCGCGGCCGCGCGACTCCGCGACGAGCTCCTGCAGGAGGATCTCCTGCCCGAGCGTCCAGAGCGTGTCGAGCATCCCCGAGACCTCCGCCTCGGTGTTCGCGATCATGACCCCGACGCCCTGCGTGCCCTGGATGAGCTTGATGATGCAGGGGAGCCCGCCGACCATCCGGACCGCGCCCTCCACCTCGTCGCGGTACCGGCACATCACGGTGCGCGGGATGTCGATCCCGAACCTGGAGAGGAGCTGGAGCGCGCGCAGCTTGTCGCGCGAGCGCGCGATGGGCACCGCCGCGTTCAGCACCGGGACGCCCATCAGATCGAGCTGGTTCACGACCGAGAGGCCGTACCCGGTGATCGAGGCGCCGATGCGCGGGATGACGACGTGCACGTCGTCCGCGACGATCTCCGCGCCGCGGTAGAGGATCCGCGCCTGATCGCGGCCGACGACCATGTTGCACCGGAGCGTGTCGAGCACGCGCGGCCGGTGGCCGAGCGCCTTCGCCGCCTCGACGAGCCGGCGCGTCGAGTAGAGCTTCTTGTTGCGGGACAGGATGACGACGCCGAGCCGGCGGCCCTTTCCGGCGCGGACCTTCACGCGGGCTCCCTTGCGCCGTGCGCTCTTGCTCGCGGGTCCCGGCATGGCGCGCCAAGGGTATCGACCACCCGGGCGCCCCGCAACGCGCGGCCGCGCGCGCGTTCGTTGATCCCCACCCCTGCCGCTGCTAGAACCCTTGTCTTTCCGAGCCTGAAAGCGACCGTGGACTACAAAGAGACGATCCACCTCCCGAAGACCGGCTTCCCGATGAAGGCCAACCTCCCGCAGCGGGAGCCGGAGATCCTGCGCGAGTGGCAGGCGCAGGGCGTCTTCGAGAAGCTCGTCGCGCGCAACGCGGCGCGCCCCGGCGCGAAGCGGTTCGTCCTGCACGACGGGCCGCCGTACGCGAACGGCGACATCCACATCGGGCACGCGCTCAACAAGATCCTGAAGGACATCATCGTCAAGTACCGGAACCTCAAGGGCGAGGTCGCCGACTACATCCCGGGCTGGGACTGCCACGGGCTGCCGATCGAGCTCAAGGTCGACAAGGAGCTCGGCTCGAAGAAGCGCGAGATGGACCGCGCCGCGGTGATCGAGGCCTGCCGCGCCTACGCGCAGAAGTGGATCGGCAAGCAGCGCGAGTCGTTCAAGCGGCTCGGGATCTTCGGGCGCTGGGACCGGCCCTACGAGACGATGTCCCGGGGCTACGAGGCGGACACCGTCCGCGCGCTCGCGCGCGTCGCCGAGAAGGGCTTCCTGTTCCGCGGGAAGAAGCCGGTCTACTGGTGCACCACCGACCGGACCGCGCTCGCCGAGGCGGAGGTCGAGTACGAGGACCACACCTCGCCCTCCATCCACGTGGCGTTCGACGTGGTCGGCGCGCTCCCCGCGCCGAAGCTCGAGGGCAGGAAGGCGCGGCTCGTCGTGTGGACGACGACCCCGTGGACGCTCCCGGCGAACCTCGCGGTCGCGGTGCACCCGGACCTCACCTACGTCGCCTACGACCTGAAGGGGCAGGTGGTCGTCGTCGCGAAGGACCTCCTCACCCGCTTCCTCGCGGAGGTCGCCCCGGACGAGCTCGCGCTCTCCGACGTCCCCGCGCCGCACTCGCCCGCGGCGCACGAGGCCTCCACCGGCGGCGGCGGGACGGTCTCCGCGGCGCACCTCGCCCGGCCGGAGCGCATCCTCGCGTACCTCGAGGGCAAGGCGCTCGAGGGCGTGAAGTACGTCCACCCGTTCATGAACCGGGAGTCCCCGGTCATCCTCGGCGAGCACGTGACGCTCGAGGCCGGCACCGGCCTCGTCCACACCGCGCCCGGGCACGGCCAGGAGGACTACGAGGTCGGCCTGCGCTACGGGCTCGAGGTCCTGAACCCGGTGGACGGCGCCGGGCGCTTCACCGCCGAGGCGGGGAAGTACGCGGGCAAGCAGATCTTCCAGGCGAACGCGGAGATCGTGAACGACCTCCACGCGTCCGGGCACCTGCTCTCCGATCCGGCCGCGAAGCTGAAGCACAGCTACCCGCACTGCTGGCGCTGCCACAACCCGGTGGTCTTCCGCGCGACCGACCAGTGGTTCCTCTCGCTCGACCAGGGCGGCCTGCGGGCGACCGCGCTCCGGGAGATCGACCGGGTCCGGTGGATCCCGCACTGGGGGCGCGAGCGCATCTACAACATGATCGAGAACCGGCCCGACTGGTGCCTCTCGCGCCAGCGGACCTGGGGCGTGCCGATCCCGGTCTTCTACTGCGAGGGGTGCGACGAGCCGCTCGTCTCCGCCCCGCTCATGCTGAAGGTCGCCGACGTGTTCGAGCAGGAGGGGATCGAGGCCTGGTACCGCCGGAGCCCCGGGTTCTTCACCGAGGGTCATACCTGCTCGAAGTGCGGCAAGGGCGCGTTCCGCCGCGAGCAGGACATCCTCGACGTGTGGTGGGACTCGGGCGTCTCCTGGCTCGCGGTCGCCGAGCGCGAGGGGCTCGGGGTCCCGGTGGACCTCTACCTCGAGGGCTCCGACCAGCACCGCGGCTGGTTCCACTCGTCGCTCCTCACCGGCGTCGCGATCCGCGAGGGCGCGCCGTACGAGGCGGTGCTCACCCACGGCTTCGTGCTCGACGGCCAGGGCAAGGCGATGTCGAAGAGCCTCGGGAACACGGTCGCCCCGGAGGAGGTCATCAAGAAGTACGGGGCCGACATCCTCCGGCTCTGGGTCTCCGCGGCCGACTACCGCGACGACGTCCGCATCGGCGACGAGATCGTGGCGGGGCTCGCGGAGGGGTACCGGAAGATCCGGAACACCGTCCGGTACGCGCTCGGCGCGCTCGAGGGCTTCGACCCGGCGCGGGACGCGGTCCCGGACGAGCAGCTCCTCCCGCTCGATCGCTGGGCGCTCGCGAAGCTCGTCGCCTGGGAGGAGAAGGTGAAGCAGGCGTACGAGGACTACGAGTTCCACGTCGCCTACCACGCCACGATGCAGCTCTGCGCGGTCGAGCTCTCCTCCCGCTACTTCGACGTGGTGAAGGACCGCCTCTACACCTGGAAGACCGACGGGCTGCCGCGCCGCTCCGCCCAGACCGTGCTCCACCGCGTCGCCGAGGACCTCGTCCGGCTCCTCGCCCCGGTGCTGTCGTTCACGGCGAGCGAGGCGTGGGGCTACCTGCCCCAGCCGAAGGCGGAGAACGTGTTCCTCGCCGGGTTCCCGGCGCGGGCGCGGCCCGCCGACGGGGACGCGCTCGAGCTTCGCTACGGCCGGCTCTTCGACGTCCGCGAGGTCGTCCAGGGCAAGCTCGAGGAGGCGCGCCGCGCGAAGCTCATCGGCTCGGGGCTCGAGGCGATGGTGACGGTGCGGGCGCAGGGCGAGCAGCTGAAGCTCCTCGAGGAGGCGAAGGCGGAGCTCCCCGCCCTCTTCATCGTGTCGAAGGTCGTGCTCGCGGAGGGGCCGCTGTCGGTCGAGGTGGCGCGCGCCCCCGGGGTGAAGTGCGAGCGCTGCTGGGTGTACGCCGAGGACGTCGGGCGGGACCCCGCCCACCCGACGATCTGCGGGAAGTGCGGGGACGCCCTCGCATGACGCGGAGCCGCTCCAAGTGGAAGCTCCTCGCGGCGCTCTTCGTCGCGCTGGTCGTCGCCGACCAGTGGACGAAGTTCCTCGCGGTCGAGCGCCTCACCACCGTGTTCGACCGGTCGGGAGAGCGCGGGCTCGTCGCGCGCGTGAAGGGGTTCTACGCGCACCAGCACCTCGAGCCGCTCGCGACCGAGCCGTACTACGTCTGGCAGCCGGTCTGGCGGATGAACTACGTCGAGAACCCGGGGGCCGCGTGGGGCCTCTTCCGCAGCTTCTCCCCCGGGTTCCGGAACCTCTTCTTCACGCTCGTGTCGCTCGGCGCGGTCGGGTTCATCCTCCACTACTACCGGAAGCTCGAGGAGGATCAGCGCTTCCTCCAGGTCGCGCTCGCGCTCGTCCTCGCCGGGGCGGTCGGGAATTTCATCGACCGCATCGCGCGTAGGTACGTCATCGACTTCGTCGAGTGGTACTGGTGGAACCGGCCCGACGTGCGCTGGCCCACCTTCAACATCGCCGACTCGCTCATCGTCATCGGCGTCGCGATGCTGATGCTCCACCCGGGCCAGCCGAAGGGCGCGGTCCGGGTCCACGAGAAGAAGAAGGAGGCGGGCGCGGCCTGAGCGCCCGCCCGGCGCCATGCTCCCCGTCCTGTTCAACATCGTCGTCCCGGCCGGGCTCGGGAAGCTCGCGGTGATCGTCGCCGTGATCCTGGTCGCGGTGCTCCGGGCGCTCGCCTACGTCCGCCGCGCCCGCAAGGACGGCGAGAAGGTCCGCCTCGGGCCGGCGCTGAAGGACGACGCGACCACGATCGGCGTCCTCGTGGTGGTCGCGGCGGCGCTCTGGCGCTCAGGGCTCCTCGACGGCGAGATCCGGCTGCCGCTCCACACCTACGGCCTCCTCATCGCGTCGGCCTTCCTCGTCGGCATCTGGCTCGCCCAGCGCGAGGCCCGCCGCCGGGGTCAGGACGCGGAGCGGCTCGCGGACCTCGGCTTCTGGATCCTGGTCGCCGCGCTCGTGGGGAGCCGCGTCTACTTCATCCTCGTGAACTGGGGCGACTACTTCGGCGACCGCGCGCTCGTGACGACCGCGTTCGGGCGGATCCCGCGGCTCCTCGCGTTCTGGGAGGGCGGGCTCGTCTTCTACGGCGGGTTCATCGGCGCGACGCTCACCGCCTGGTGGTACATGCGGAAGTGGCGGATGCCCTTCCTCGCCTACGCCGACACCCTCATCCCCTCGCTCGCGCTCGGCCACTTCCTCGGGCGGCTCGGCTGCTTCTCGGCGGGCTGCTGCTGGGGCGGCGTCGCGCACTCGCACCTCCCCTGGGCGGTGAGGTTCCCGCCGGAGTCGCTCGCGTTCCAGACCTTCGCGACCCGCGACGACCCCGGCGCGTTCCTCTCGCCGGACCGGCTCTCCACGCTCCCGCTCCACCCGGTACAGCTCTACGAGGCCTTCGGGGAGCTCGCGATCTTCCTCGTGCTCGTCCTGCTCGTCCGGCCGCGGAAGGCCTTCCACGGGCAGGTGCTCGCGACCTGGCTCCTCTCGTACGCCGTGCTCCGGACGGTCGTCGAGGCGCTCCGGGCCGACGTGGAGCGCGGCGTCATCCGCGGCTTCGGCGTCGGGCAGTGGACGTCGCTCGCGATCTTCGTGGTGGGGGCGGCGATCTGGGCGAAGGCGCGCGGCCGTCGCGGCGCGCCCCTCGCGGCCGTGGCCTGACGTTGCCTCCGCGGCAGACGGGCCGATAGACTCCCGCCGTGGCGCTCCCCCCACCCCGGAACCCGCTGAAGCCCGGCCTCGCGGCGGCGCCCCCCGTCGCCGAGAACGCGATCGCGAAGGCGCGGCGGGAGAAGGACGAGCTCGAGGCGGAGGTGCACGCCCTCGAGGAGGAGCTCGAGGAGCTGAAGGCGAAGTACGAGCAGTACTTCCTCGGGGTCGAGCGCAAGGAGCCCGCCCGCCGGCGCGAGGAGCTGCACAAGCGCGTCCTGCGGGTGAAGGAGGCGTTCACCCGCAACACCGGCCTCAAGTTCCGGATCCAGACCTTGAACGCGCGGTACCTCTCGTACGAGCGCATGTGGCTGCGCAGCTCGAAGGAGAAGGAGGAGGGCACCTACCGGCGCGACCTCTTCAAGGCGCGCCTCCGCGCGCACAAGGAGGAGGCGCGGGCGTCCGGGAGCGCGCCCGCCGTGAAGCCGGCCGAGCAGGCCCCCGCCGCCACGCCGGCCCCGCCGCCGCTGCCGAGGCCCGCCGCGAAGACGCCGCCGCCCGCCCCTGCGCCCGGCGCGATGCCCGAGCCGCAGCTGCGCGCGCTGTACGACGCGTACGTCGCGGCGAAGAAGAGCTGCAACGAGGACGTCTCGCGCATCTCGTACGACGCGGTCGCGCGGACGGTGTCGAAGCAGATCCCCGAGCTCATGACCCGCTACAAGGCGAAGTCGGTCGAGTTCAAGGTGGACGTGAAGGACGGCAAGGCCGTCCTGAAGGCGATCCCCAAGGTGTAGCGCGGTCGGCGCGCAGCCCCGGGTGGTTTCCCACAGGAGTGGTGTCCCGCGGGAATGGTGTCCCGCAGGGGTGGGAAGGCTCCGGACAGAGGATGGTCTACCGCGAGGAGGTGCCCCAGTGTATCTCCGCTGGCGACGCATCACCTTCGCGGGAGGGCCCCTGGTGAGGTTGACGCCGTTCCTGCTCGCGCTCGCGCTCCGCGCGATCCTGGCAGCGGGATGCTCGCCGCGCGACGCCGGCGTCCGGCGCGCGCGCCTCGCCGCGGAGAGGCACAACCTCGAGGCCACGTTCGACCGGCTCGAGGACCGCCTCCTCGTGAACCAGGCGCGCGTCCGCCTCTGGCGGGAGATGCGGGACCGGCACGAGAGCGTCTCGGCGATCGCGTGCGCCTCGCAGGACGAGCACGCCGAAGCGATGGCGTCGCGCGCGCTCCCTGCCCACTCGTCGCTCCACCGGGCGCGCATCGCCGCGGCCGCGCCCGCGCGGGAGCCGACCTCGTCCCGCGCCGCCGTCCGGAAGTAGCCTTTTTCCGATTTGCGTTCCGCTCCCGGCGATCGTAAAACTGCCGCCCCGCGACGCGTTCTGGCGCCGCGGGGAGCAACGCCTGGATAGCTCAGATGGTAGAGCAGGGGACTGAAAATCCCCGTGTCCCTGGTTCGATTCCGGGTCCAGGCACTTCAACCGAGCTCGCACAACTTGGCCCGTCAGACCGCAAGGTCTGGCGGGCCATCTGCTCTGGGGCGGCGGCGCGCGCGCCGGCGTGCATGACGGTCGTCACGTGCGCGAAGCCGCCCGACCATGGCCCGCACGCTCCTCGCTCGGGGTTCGACTCGGTCGTCGAGCGGCGCGAGGGTGGCCCGATGCCGCGGCGCTCGCCCGCGTGGTCGATGCTCCCGGGCTTAGGACCGTCAGGCTCCGCGCCGCCGCGCGTAGTGGAGGCCCACGACGCCGCTCGGGTACGGGGATGCCGCCGTCAACGTGAACGTCGCATGGACGCCGCCCGGGAGCACGCGCTTGCCGCTCCCCAGGGTGAGCGGATACAGCGTCAGGTGCAGCTCGTCCACGAGGTCGTGCGCGAGCAAGGCGTGGAGGAGCTGGCTGCTCCCGTCCGTGAGGATGTCCCCGCCCGGCTGCGCCTTCAGGGCGCGCACCGACTCGAGGACGTCCTCGCGGATGATCGTGGTGTTGCGCCAGATCGGCTGCTCCAGCGTCTTCGAGACGACGTACTTCCTGGGGGGGTTCATGAGGTCCCCGAATGGATGGCCCGGCGGCATCGGCTCGAACGCCTCGGCGTGCGTGACGTAGGTGCGCCGGCCGAGCAGGAAGGCGTCGACGTTCTTCATCAGGGCGACGAAGGCCTTTCCTATGTCGTCGTGCCAGTAGGGGATCGTCCACCCGCCGTGCTCGAACCCTCCATCGCGGTCCTCGTCCTCGCCCCCCGGCGCCTGCATCACGCCGTCGAGGGACATGAACTCGTGAACGACGATCTTGCGCATGAGACCCCCGGTGTTCGTCGCTCTTGCTTACGCGGCGCGTGGCCCGGTGGCCACGAAAGCGCCCCACCGGCAGCGGCCCGGAGTGGGGCGTGGTGAGGCGTCTGCGGCGGGGGTCCCCGGAGCCGAGGCGAGGCGCCCGCGAGGACGGCGGCGGGGTGCTGCCTCAGGAGACTCTCGAGAACTTCTGAAGGTCCCCGCGTCCCTTGGGCGGACGAAGCGCGCCGCTGCCCCGGCGTCACTGATAGCGGTTGGCCCAGATGCTGAGCGTCGCGCCGTCGCTCTGGTACCAGAGCGCCAGCGCATTGCCTTGCGCGTCGATGGCGATCTGCGGTTCCAGGGCGCCGCCCGCGTCATCGGTCTCGATGAGCGACGACGGGCCCCAGCCGGTGTGCGCGTCGAAGCGGCTGGCCCAGATGTTGGCGCGCGTGCCGTCATCGCTCGCTCCCACCGCCAGCGCGTTGCCGCCGGCGTCGAACGCGAGATGGGGACTGGCGGCGTTCGGTGTGATGAGCGCCGGCGCGCCCCAGCTGCCACCCGTGTAGCGAGCGGCCCAGGCGTCATAGGCCGAGCCGTTCTGCTGGACCCAGATCGCCAGGGCGTTGCCCTGGGAATCGGTGGCGATCTGGGGGGTGAAGGCATTGATGGCGTCCGTGATCGGCGCGACCGTGCCCCAGCCGCCGGCGGTGGTGCGGTTGACCACGATGTTGGTGTGGGTGCCGTCGAACTGAGCCCAGATCGCGATCATGTCGCCATTCCGGTCCGCAACGATCTGCGGGTCATAGGGGTCGACTGCATCGGTCTCGACGAGCGTCGCCGTGCCCCAGCCGGCGCCGGAGGTGTAGCGGTTGGAGACGACGTTGTAGCGGGTTCCGTCGGACTGGACCCACACCGCGATGGCGTCGCCGTTCGTGGCGAAGGCGATCTGGGGAATGGCGGCATCCCCGGTGTCGTCGTGCTCGACGAGCGTGGCGCTGCCCCAGCCGGTGACGGCGTCGTAGCGGTTCGCCACGACGTTGGTGTGGGTGCCGTCATCCTGGGTCCACACCGCCAGCGCGTTGCCGTTCGCGTCGATGGCGAGCTGCGGGTTGTTCGCGCTTCCCGCGTCGTCGGTCTCGATTCGCCCCGCGGTGCCCCAGCCGACGCCGGCGGTGTAGCGGTTGGCCCAGATGTCGACCGTCACCTCCCGCTTGCGCCAGACCGCCAGCCCGTTGCCGTGGGCGTCCATGACGATCCGCGCCCCCTCGGAGCTGTCGACGCCCGTGCTCTCGATCTGCACCGCCGTGCCCCAGCCCGCGCCGGCGGTGTAGCGATTCGCCCAGACGTTGCTGGCGTGCACGCCGTCGGATTGCGTCCACACCGCCAGCCCATTGCCTTGCGGGTCGAAGGCGATCTGCGGCTGGTAGCCGTCGCCCGCGCCGGCTTCGACGAGAGCCGCGGTGCCCCATTTCTTCGGGGTGCTTGCTCCTCCCCCACCCCCGCCGCCGCCGCAGGCGTCCAGGGCGACGAGGGCAAGCCACAGGGAGGTCGTGCGCCACCGGCGTGTGCTCATCATGATCCCAACCTCTCGGGTGCTCGCCAGCCGCGAAGACGGTCAGGGCGTGTAGCGCAACAGGCCATTGAGCGTGAGCGTGAATGCCGGCGACGTCCCCATCCCCACGTTGGTGTTCACGAAGAACAGCTCTCCGGTGCTGGGGTCCAGGCTCACGCCGCTGCAGGCGGGATGGTACGCGTCGGCAGTGGGCGCGCAGTCGTAATTCACCAGGCGCGTCGGATCGCTGAGATGGAAGGTCAGATAATTGATCGCACCGCTCACCGGGTAGAACTCCACCAGGACGGATTCGAAATACGCGCCGGCGCCGTAGTCGTAGGGTTCCGTCCATACGACCCACACCAGCCCCAACCCGTTGGGCACGAGCTGCGTGTACACGGTTGCCGGGCAGAACTTGCCTCCGACGGTGGGGGGCGCGTTGTCCACCGTCGTGAACCCGAACCCGTGGTCACACGGACGGGTAACGAACAGCTCGAAGCTCTTTTGACTGGTGTTCGGCGGATTCGCGCTGTCGGCGACCTGGAGGGTGAAGCCGTACACGGCCTCCACGTCGGGCGGCGTGCCGCTGATCACGCCGGTGGACGCATCCAAGGTCAGGAACGCCGGCAGCGTGTAGCCGTCGGCAACGCTCCAGGTGTAGGGCGGCGTCCCGCCGGACGCGGCGAGCGTGGCGCTGTAGGGCGTGATCACCATGCCCGGCGGGAGCGGGGAGGTCGTGGTGATCGACACCAACCCCGCGGGCGTCACGGTCAGCGTAGCCGCGTTGCTGGGGACCACGCCGGCGCGGTTGGTGGCGACGGCGCGGAACCGGCGACCGTCGTTGGCGAGGGCGGCGCCGAGCACGCCGAACACCGTCCCGGTCGCGCCGCCGACGTCGTTCCAGGTGCCGCCGCCGTCCGCGCTGAGCTGCCACTGTAGAGTCGGAGTGGGCGTGCCGGTCACCGCGACCGTGAACTGCGCATTCCCCCCCGCGCTGACGGCGACGTCCGCGGGCTGCGTGGTGAAGCTGGGCAGCGACGGCAGGTTGACCGTCAGGGTCGCGACGGCGCTCGTCGCGGGGCCGACGCTGTTGGTCGCGATCGCGCGATAGCGCGCGCCGCTGTCACCGGCGCTGGTGGCGGGGGTCGTGTAGATGCTGCCGGTGGCGCCGACGAGGTCGGCGAAGGTGTTGCCACCATCGGTGCTCAGCTGCCATTGCAGCGTCGGCGTCGGTGTGCCGGTCACGGCCGCGGTGAAGGTGGCGGGATCCGGCGCAAGCACGGTGGCGTCGCCGGGCTGGGCGACGAAGGCGGGGAGCGCCGGCGATGCATTCACGCTGAGCAATGCGGCGCCGCTGGTGACGTTGCCGGCGGAGTTGCTCACCACCACGCGGTAGCGCGCGCCGTCGTCGGCGAGGGCGGTCACCGGCGTGGTGTGGCTCGCGCCCGTGGCGCCGGCCACATCGGCGAAGGTGGTGCCGCCGTCGTTGCTGCGCTGCCACTGGTAACCGGTGGCGTGCGTCGCCACCACCTCGAACGTCGCCGTGGTGCCCGCCTCCACGCTCCGATCCGCGGGCTGCACGGTGATCGCGACCGCGGGGGTCGAGCTGCCGCCGCCGCTCCCGCCGCCGCATGCAGTCAGCAGCGCGAGCACGACGATCACACCAGACCTGGCCACGAGGTTGTTGCGCGTCTTCATGTGTTTCCCTTCATGTCTCTCCGAGAGCGTCTTCACTGAACCCTCCCGCTGGTGGTGATGGCCACGGGCGCGTTTCCCGCCGCGGCGGTGCCCGCCTGGTTCAGCGCGCCGGTGGTGGCGTCCAGGGTGTAGATGGAGATGTCGTTGGCGCCGGCATTCGCGACGTACGCGAACCTGCCCGACGGATCGACGGTGACGGAGCGGGGCTGAACGCCCGCCGCCACCGTGCCGGCGCTGGTCAGCCGACCGCTCTGCGCGTCGATGCTGAACAGGGAGACGCTGGCGGAGTCCTCGTTCGCCACGTAGGCGAATCGTCCGGAGGGCTCCACGGTGATGGCGCGCGGGTTGGCGCCAGCGCTGGCGGCCGACGCGTTGATCAGCGCGCCGGCGGCAAGCTGCGCGCCGGCCGTCAGCTGGATCTCGTAGGACTGGACGCCGTTCGCATGGGTGACGTAGACGAACCGCCCCGAGGGATCGACGGTGACGCCCGTGGGGTTGGGGCCGGTCGTCATGGCCGTGCCGCCAAGGGCGCCGTTGAGATCGATGGTGGTCAGTGCGCCGGTGTCGGCGGCGATGGCGTAGGCCGTGAGGCTGCCCGACCCAGGATTGCTAAGATACGCGTTCGCCACGTAGACGAACCGGCCGGAGGGATCGATGGCCAGCGCGGAGGGCGAGTCGTCGGCGGCCACGGAGCCCAGCGTGCCGAGCGTGCCGGTGGTCGCGTCGACGGTGTGCATCGAGACGTTGTTGGACCCTTGATTCGCGACGTAGGCGAAGCGGCCCGAGGGCTCGACCGCCATCGCGGAGGGATTGCTGGCCACGGCCGCCGCGGCGCCGACGCGGGTGAGCGCGCCGCTCGCGCCCATGGTGTAGGTCGAGACGTTCTGCGTCGCGCTTTCCAGCAGGATCTCGTGGGTCGTGTAGGCGAACCGGCCGGAAGGATCGACGGCGACCGCCGTGGCAAGGGCAAGGGTCGGCGTGTCGGCGAGCGCGGTGAGCGCGCCGGTCGCGGCGTCGATGGTGTAGGCCGAGGCGACCGAGCCGGGCCCGTAATTGGCGGCGTAGGCGAACCTGGGCGTGTAGCTCACGGCGGAGGTGCCCCGCGTCATGGCGATGCCCATGGCCCCGCTGCGCGCGGCGACGGGGGACCGCGCGCTCAGCGCGCCGGTGGTGGCGTCGATGCGGAAGATCGAGACCGTGTTGGCGCGACGGTTCGTCGCGTACGCGAACTGGCCGGAGGGATCGGCGACGACCGCGTAGGTGTACGGTCCCGCCGCAAACGGACTGCCGGGCACGGCGCTCAGCGCACCGGTGGTCACATCGATGGCGAAGGCAGCGACGTTGCCGGCGCTCTCGTTCGCCACGTAGAGGAACCTGCCGGACGGCGCGACGGTGATGATGCGCAAGCCATCCGTCGCCGTGGCGTTGCCGACGGGGGTCAGGGCACCGGTGGTGGCGTCGATGGCGAACGCGGAGATCGTACCGCCGCCGCCGTTGGCGACATACGCGAAGCGGCTCGTCGGATCCACCGTCACGAAATAGGAGCCGTTGCCCGCGGCGAACGGGCTGCCCACGACCTGCACCAGCGCACCGGTCGTGGCGTTCACCCGGTAGGCGGAGATCCCGATGTCGCCGTTGGCCACGTAGGCGAACTTGCCGTTGGGGGCGAGGGCGACCCCGTAGGGATAGGCGCCCGCGACGAACGGCCCGCCCGCCACCGGCGTGAGCGCGCCCGTGGCCGCGTCGATGGCGTAGGCCGAGACGCTGCCGGTGCCCGCGTTCGTGTTCACGCTGGTCACGTAGACGAACTTGCCCGCGGCATCGACGACGATGGATTCAGGCCCATAGCCTGCGGCGAACGGGCTGCCCGTGACGGGCGTGAGCGCGCCGCTCGCGGCGTCGATCGAGTAGGCAGAGACGTCGTTCGATGCGTTGTTCGCCACGTAGGCGAACTTGCCCGCGGCATCGACCGCCACCGCATGCGGAGCGGCGCCGGTCCGCGCGTAACCGCGGTGCCGCAGTTGACCCGTGGTCGCATCGACCGTGTAGATGGAGACGGTGTGGTCGCCCTCGTTTGCCACGTAGGCGAAGCGCGGCACGTCGGCCGAGGGCGCGCGGCCCGGATCCGCTGCACCACCTCGACCACAGGCAGCGACGCACGCGAGCGCCAAGAGGAGCGCGCCGGTGCGCAAAGGGTGTCGCGGGGCAGTGGCAGCACGAGTCATGCGATATCGCCTTGCCTGGGAAGGGCGTTCGCGTGGGAGCGTAGCCACACGGGGGTTACGGATGAGTTACGTGGCGCCGCGCTCTTCGACGCCCTCGCGCGTCGCCGGGCGCGGTCAGCAGGGCCCAGAGCTCCTCCGGGTCATGAAACGACTGGCGCTTGCCGGTCGCCGGGTCCTCGATGACGCCCACCAGGCACGGCGGCATCCCACCCGCGTCGGCCGCACCGCGCCCCTGGCCTCCCGGAGCCGGGCGACGGAAGATGCGCAAGACGTAGGTGTCTCGGTTGTCCATGCGCGATCTCCCGTCCTCGTGCCGGCCTGCGCCGGGATGAGCGGCGCTCGAAGGCCGGTGCAGTACGCCGGTCACGGCTCGCGGCCATGCTGCGCCCCACCGGGTTACCGATGGGTTACGTCGCGGAGGAGGAGTACCGGGACGGAGGACCGGAGGCAGGTCACGCGCCGCTGCGACGCAGGGCGGCGGCAAGTAACTCCGTCTCCGACGAGGGATTCACCTGGAGCTCGGCCTGCAGCAGTCGTCTACAACGTTGGAAGACGCCAAGCCCGTCGGCCGGGCGGCGGAGGGTCTGATGGATGCGCATCAGCCCCTGATAGAAAGGTTCCGCGAGGGGCTCGATCTCGAGGCCGTGCTCGTACCAGGCGAGCGCCTGCTCGTGCGAGCCCTCCTCCTGGAGCCGTCCGGCGATCGTGGCAATGGCGCGCATCCACTTTCCGCGCAGGCGCTCGCGCGCCAGCAGAGCAAAACCGGAGTCATCGTCGCCCAGGAACGGACCGCGGTAGAGCGCCAGCATCCGCGCGCCGATCACCTCGTGTTCCTTCGCCGTGAGTGACTTGGTCGTCGCGAGCCGCTCGGCAGCGCGTTCGAACCCCCAGACATCCACCCAGACGACCGCCTCGTCGAATGAGAGTCTCGAGTCGCAGACCACGATCGCCTCATGGCCGACGAGCCGGCGCAGGCGATGCAGCGTGGTCTTGAGGCTGGCGCGCGCGTCGTCGGCCTCGGCGCCGGGCCACAGCGCATCGGACAGCTTCTGCTCGCTGATGCCGCGTCCGCCGTAGGCGACCAGCGCCCTCAGCAGGTCGAGCGCGCGCTTCTGCGTGCGGCCCTCGAGGGTCACCGGCTGGCCGTCGCGCGACAGCTCGAAACGGCCGAGAGTGCGAATGCGCAGGTGCCACGGCCACTGCTCACCGAGACCTCCGCCGACCGGCGGTCGCAGACCGCGCAGGCCGATCAAGCGGCGCACATGGTCCGGCTCGATGTCGCGCTCCAGGGCAAAGGCACAGAGCTGCGCCACCTGGTTCGCGCGAAAATTCGGAAAGGTCGTGAACCCCTGCCTGCGACTCAGCTCCAGGCAACGGGCCAGCACCACCGCGCACTCCTCGTTCCGTCCGGCGCGCAACAACACCCAGGCGCGGATCAGGTCGACCGTGCACGCCAGAAACCGGCTGCCCATGCGTTGCGCAAAGTCGGCGGCGGCATCGAGCTGGTGAAGCGCCAGGGCAAGCTCCCCGAACTCCACCAGCACCTCGGCGAGATAGACGCGGCACAAGGCAGCCGGGAAGCGCGACCCGAGCGACTCGTTGATGGCGAGCGCCTTCTCCATGAGCGCGCGCGCCTCGTCGAACTCGCCCCGCTCGAAGGCGAGCCAGCTCGCGTGATGACAGTGGTGCGCCACATCGAGGCGACGCTCGGGGCGCGCCGCCTCGCCGATCCGCGCGATCGAGGCGGCCGCCCCATCCAAGTCGCCGCTCAGCTGACTGATGAGCACCGCCTGCGCGTCGAACAGCGAGTTGAGGAACAGGATCCCCTGGCGCGCGCTGAACTCCCTGGCGCGTTCGGTCCAGGAGCGCGCGGCGTCGAGATCGCCGAGCATCCAGCCGCCCTGCGACAACGCCAGGTGGCCGAAGATCCGCGCCAGCGGCTCGACCTCCGGCGCGCTCACGGAGCGGGCCAGGTCCGGCGCCAGCTGGCGCACCCGGTTCAGATCCCCGATCCAGCCGTAATGGAGCAGCAGCGCCGTCGCGACCGGCACATAGGAGACGTGGCCGTGCAAGGCGTCGAGCGACGCCTGCGCGCGCGCCACCCAGTAGGACAGCTCGGGGTCGTCAGGCCGCACCGCGCTCAACGTGTGGAGCGCGGTGTAGATCACGCGCGGTGCGACTTGCGGACACTCGTCCAGGGGGTGGGCGAGACGCAGCGCCTTGATCTCCTCGATCCAGCGATCGAGCGGGGTGTAGTCGTTCCACTCGTAGTGGTAGGTGTCGACGATGCCCGCCCACGCGAGGTACAGGCCGAGCGGAAGGTCGGCCTGCTTGAACCCCGCATAGGCGCGTTCGAGGTTCGCGCGCGCCGCGCGCAGGTCGAACGGCATGCGGCAGATTCCGAGCCAGAAGGAGAGCCACGGCCGCGCTTCGATGGTCGACGGCACGAGGCTGCGCAGCCAGCCTTCCAGGATGGCCAGACGTCCCTGGGCCGCGTGCGTCGGCGCGTGCTCCTCGATCAAGGCGATCAGCGACGCTTCATCGCCGCCTTCGCGCAGCAGCTCGGCGGCCTCGTCGACTTGCCCGGAGGCGGCGAGCAATGCGGCGGCCTGCTGGATCAGGGCGTGGCGTTCGGCGCCGGTGAAGTGCGCACGGCCGTGCTCCAGCAGGAACTCGCGGAACAGGGGGTGATACTGATACACCGGTTCGCGGCCGCCGAGCACGGTGACGAAGAAGCCCTTGCGGGCAAGTTCCGCAAGCACACGACCGGCCTGCTCTTCGCCGGTCAGGCGGCGCGCCATCTCGGTGCTCACCTGAGTCAGGAGCGCCGTGACCAGCGCCACCCTCTGCTGCACCTTCGGTGCGCGCTGCAGCACCTCGGCGGCGAAGTAGTTGAACAGGGTGTGGGTCAGGGGCTGATCGAAGTGGTGAGGCGACAGGGGTGCCTGCGCCGCCTCTTCCAGCAACAGGATCGCGCCCGCCGTCCAGCCGCGCGTGCGCTCATGCAGATCCGCGATCGCCTCGGGCGTCAGGCGCGTGTCCCGGTAGCGGCGCGCCAGCGCGCGCGTCTCCGACACGGTGAGCGCCAGCTGACTGGCGTCGAAGGTCGCCAGCCGCCGCGCGGCCCGCCAGCCGGCGAAGGCCGGCGGCGGGTCATCGCGGCTGAGCACGAGCACACGGGCCGACTCCGGCAACGCGTCGAGCCCGTCCGCCAGCAGCGCGTGCAGCGGAGCGCTGTCGGTCAGCTCGTGATAGTTGTCGAAGACCAGCAGGCAGGGCGCGGGCAACAGCGCCCCGAACTGCTCGAAGAAGTTGCGCGTGTAGGTGGCGATCCCGAATGCGTATTCCGGGGTGAGCAGCGGCAGGAGCCGGCGCGCCCGCGGGGAGACCTGGGCGGCCGCTTCGCGCAGGTAATAGAAGAACGTGGCCGGATCGGCGTCGCGCGCGCTGAACTGGAACCAGAGCCGCTTGAGCGTGCGCGCATCCGCATACCCGGCCGCCAGGGTCGTCTTCCCCGCGCCGGCCGGCGCGGTGACCCACACGAGGCGCCCGCCCCGCAGGTCCGCATCCAGCCTGCCGAAGAGCCGGGGCCGCGGAATGACCGCAGTCAGCCGGGGCGCATGGACCTTGGCCAATGCCAGCGGCCGCGTCGCCGCCTTCTTCCTGGCCTTTGGCGCCTCGCCCATGGCCGCATGCTGGACCGACGGGCCGAGGACGTCCATACGACAAGGGCGACGCCCGGGAGCGAGGCGGCGAGAAGAAGGAAAATGTCCGAAGAGAACGCATCGTGGTGT
>CAWHDY010000004.1:0-347313 GCA_963828235.1 uncultured delta proteobacterium | reverse complement strand
AGCGCGTCCGCCCCGAGGAGCTCCAGCGCCAGCGCGATCGCCTCGTGCGCCCCCGAGAGCGCGAGGACGTCGCCTTCCCGGAGCCGCTCGCTCGCGGTGGGCACGATCACCGAGCCGTCCGCGCGGGAGACGGCGAGGACGGACGCTCCGGTCCTGCCGCGCACGCCGAGCTCGGAGAGCGACCGCCCCGCGGCGGGGCTCGCGGGCCGCAGCCTCGCCGCGACGGGGTCCCCGAGCCCCGGGAACATCGCCCGGAACCCGCTCAGCGCGTCGTCGTGCGAGCCCGCATGCCCGGGCGCCGCCTGCTTCGCGAGCGCCTCGACGATGACCTGCGCGCCGGCGCGGACGTGCCCCTGCAGGTTGGCGGCGCTCCGCCAGAACGCGACCCCGAGCACGACGACCGCGAGCGCGATGACGGCCGCCGCGGGTGCGCCAGGGAGGAACGGCTGCGTCAGGGCCGCGACCGGCAGGAGCACCAGGACGGTGGCCCCGAGCTGGACGATCGCGACGAACGCGCGGCGCGGCGCGGCGGCGAGGTCCGGCCGCCCCGCGGCGCCCTCCGGCAGCGCGGCGCCGGCGACGGCGACGCCGAGGGCGCGCGCGTTCCGCAGGAGCCCGACGCAGAACGGCACGGAGACGGAGGCGGCCGCCACCCACAGGATCAGCCGCGCGGGGCGCGCCGCGATCCCCAGCACGCCCGCGATCCACCTGCCGGCCGGCTCGGTCGCGACGGAGGCCCCGATCACGATGGCGGTGACCGCGGCGAGGTCCACGAGCAGCACCCGGACGATGCGCCGGACGCGCGCGCCGAGGGTGGCGCGCGCGGGCGAGGAGCGGAGCTGCTCGAGCCAGCTCCCGTAGAGCGAGACCACCGTCTGCAGGCGCGGCGGGAGCTTGCGGTCGATCCAGGCGGCCGCCGGGCCCGAGGCCTCGATGAGCCAGGGGGTCGTGAGCGTCGTCACCGCGGAGACCGCGACCGCGATCGGATACAGGAACTCCCGCGTCGCGCCGAGCGACGCGCCGAGCGACGCGAGGATGAACGAGAACTCTCCGATCTGGGCGAGGCTCATGCCGGTCTGGACCGACGTCCGGACGCCGTTCCCGGTGAGGAACGCGCCGAGCCCGACCGCCGCGGACTTGCCGACGACGACCAGGGCGATGAACGCGACGACCGCCACCCAGTGCCGCGCCACGAGGCCGGGGTCGATGAGCATGCCGACCGAGACGAAGAAGATCGCGGCGAAGAGATCTCGCACCGGCCGGACGATGTCCTCGACCGCGTGCGCCTCGCCGGACTCGGCGACGAGGGAGCCGGCGATGAACGCGCCGAGCGCGACCGAGTACCCGGCGGCCAGGGCGAGGTACGAGACCCCGAAGCAGAGCCCGAGGCTCACGACGAGCAGCAGCTCGGCGTCGCCGCGGCGCCGGACGTAGCGGATCGCGCGCGGGACGACGAGCATGCCGGCCGCGAGCAGGAGCGCGAGGAACGCCCCGAGCCGGCCGAGCGTCGCCCCGAGCTGCCCGGGCGAGACGCCCGCGCCCGTCGCGACCGCGGTGAGGACCGCCATGAAGAGGATCGCGAAGAGGTCCTCGACGAGGAGGACGCCCACCACGAGATCGCGGAGCGGGCCGCGGACGCGGAGATCGTCGAACGCCTTCGCGATGATCGTCGTGGACGACATCGCCACGATCGCCCCGGCGAAGACGCTCTCGAGCACCGTCCACCCGAACGCGCGTCCGGCGATGAACCCCAGCCAGACCATGATGCTCGACTGGACGACCGCGGTGATGCCGGCGGTCGGCCCCACCCGCACGAGCTTGCGGAGGCTGAACTCGAGCCCGAGCGCGAACATGAGCAGGATGACGCCCAGCTCGGAGAGCGTCTGGACGGTCTCCCGGTCGGCGACGAGCGGGATGGGGACGTGCGGGCCGACGATGAGCCCCGCCAGGATGTAGCCGAGGACGACGGGCTGGCGGAGCCGCCGGAACAGCACCGTCGTGACGGCCGCCACGCACAGGACGATCGTGAGCGCGAGGAGGAAGTGGTGGCCGCCGTGCATGGCGCTACGACATAGCACGCACGTTCGTCGGGGGCGCCCGCCGTTCGGAGCGCACGAACGAAGGAAAAGGAGAAGGCTCTCGTTCGGATAAGCTGGGGGTTCCGCGCGGCGCGGCGGACTTTCGACGGGGAAGGGGAGGAGTGCCGATGCACCGGATCCAGCGAGTCGTCATCTGCGGCGCCGGCGCGGTCGGCAGCGCCTACGTCCCGCTGCTGCACGACCTCGACCCGTCCCTCGTGTCCGTCCTCGCCGGGGGCGAGCGGCGGGAGCGGCTGCTCCGGGAGGGCCTGACGGTGAACGGCCGCCGGGTGGACGTCCGCTGCGTCGCGCCGGGCGAGCCCGCCGAGCCGGCCGATCTCCTCCTCGTCGCCGTGAAGCAGCACCACCTCGCGGCGGCCATCGAGGACGCGCGCGGCGTCGTCGGCCCGGACACCGTCATCCTGTCCCTCCTGAACGGGATCACGAGCGAGGCGCTCCTCGCGCGCGCGTTCGGCCCCGAGAAGGTGCTGCCCGCGTTCGTCCTCGGGATCGACGTCGTGCGCGAGGGGACCCGCGCCCGCTACACGAAGCTCGGCGTGGTGGTCTTCGGCGCCCGGTCGAACGATCCCGCCGATCCGCGCGTGGTCGGCGTGAAGGACCTCTTCGACCGCGCCGGGATCGCGTGCCGGATCCCGGCGGACATCCTGCGGGAGCAGTGGTGGAAGTTCATGCTGAACGTGGGCGTGAACCAGGTGTCCGCGCTGCTCCGGGCGCCGTACGGCGCCTTCGGGCGCGTCCCGGAGGTGCGCGAGCTCGTCCGGCTCGCCGCGCTCGAGGTGGTGGCGCTCTCGGCGAGAGCGGGCGTGGGGCTCGTGGCCGAGGACGTCGAGAAGATCTTCCCGATCGTCGCGACGCTCGCGCCGGAAGGGAAGACGTCGATGCTGCAGGACGTCGAGGCCGGGCGGAAGACGGAGGTGGAGATCTTCGCGGGCGCGGTCGTGGAGCTCGGCCGCGCCCACGGCGTCCCGACCCCCGTCAACGAGGTGCTCGGGAAGATGCTCGTCGCGGTCGAGCGGCTCGCGGGCACGCGGGAGCCGTAGCCCGGAGACGGCGACGCCCGGCCCGCGAGCGGGCCGGGCGTCCGGAAGACGACGGCGACGGGCTACCGCTCGACGCGCCGATAGCCGATGCGGATCGCGCCCCAGTGCTTCCCCTGGACGATGACCGGGACCGACAGGTCCGCCATCGTCTCGCCGGTGTCGCGCTGGTAGTTCTGGATGAGGAACGGGGCGGTGTTCTGCGCGGCCGCGAGCCCGGTCTTGTCGTTGAAGATCCGCTTCGTGCGGTTGTTCACGAGGTCGCTCGCGAGGTTCCCGGTGAGCGGCTGCGAGTACCGCTGGTTGTGCGTCGGCAGGTACCCGTTCCTGTCGACCGTCACCGTGTAGATGATCACCGGCGATCGGGCGAGGAGGTTCTCCTGGATCCCGAGGAGGTCGCGGTCGGCGAGCTTGTCGTAGTCGGTCGTGAACTTGGGCGGGTCGGTGTTCGCGACGGGGAAGTAGAGGAAGCTGAACAGCCGCTCCGGCGTGACCTCCTTCGCGGCGAGCCACTTCTCGAGGGTCTCGGTCGCGCGCCTCGCGAACTCCGTGCCGAGCGCCAGCATCTCCCGCTCCTGCGAGGTCAGGCTGTCGATCGGGGTCTGGCCGCCGACCTTGGTCATCTGGGCCCGCGCGGCGGCGGGGGCGAGGGCGGCGAGCAGCGTGAGGACGGCGACGGTTCGGAAGAGTGTGCGGGTCATGGCGTCTCCTAGTGGCCCAGCCGTTCCATGGCCGCCTTCATGCTGAGGCGGAGTCGGTCGATGGTCTTCGTGAGCTGGCCGATCTCGTCGTCGCTGCCCGGCTTGATCGGGACGTCGAGCGCCTCACCGAGGCTGATCTGCTTCGCCGCCTCGTTCAGCTTGACGACCGGCTCCATCGCGCGCTGCATCACGACGAACACCGCGCCGAGCACGATCCCGATGAAGACCACGAAGATGGCGACCAGCGAGAGGATCAGCATCCGCTGGCGCTCCTGGATCCGGTCCATCGAGACGCCCACGCGGAAGCCGCCCCAGTGCTTGCCCTTCACGTGGATCGGCGAGGACACGTCCCACATCGTCTCGCCGGTGTCGCGCTTGTACACCTGCAGGAACGACACCTCCTTGTTCTTCGCCGCGGCGGCGCCGACCGGGTCCGCGAACATGCGCTTCGTCCGGTTTCCGGCGAGGTCCTTCGAGGCGTCGCCGGTGACCGCCTTCTGGAACTTCGTGTTGTGCGTCGGGAGGTAGCCGTTCTCGTCCACGCCGACCGCGAAGATGAACTCCGGGTTGTCGAGGAACTTGTCCTGGAACACGAGCACGCCCTTGTCGGTGAGCGCGTCGAAGCGGGTGTGGAACTTGGGCTTGTCCTTGAAGTCGTAGCCCTTGATCTCCGCGTAGTTCCGGTCGAAGACGTCGGCGACGGTGGCGAGCCCGCTGTCGATCGCGTTGTCGAAGAAGTCGCCGTACTGGCGGGCTCCGATCGACGCGGCGACCCTGGCCTTCTCGAGCGTCATCTCCTCCATCTGCGAGGTCTGGCTCGCCACGATGATGGCCGCGGCGATCCCGGTGATGACGAGGATCGGGACTGCGAGCTTCAGCGCGACCTTCAGGCCGAGGCTCTCCTGTACTGAAGTTACGAGGGACATCCGTGCACCTCCGCGTTCCGTGGGTTATCGCTGCCGTGCTCGGGCGCAGGGCCCTATTTCGAGAGCGCCTTCTGGAACTTCAACCGGTCCCCGGGATCCTCGATCTGCGTGAGGAGGTCCTCGACGAGGGCCTTGGAGGCGGCCATGGTGAAGGGCGCGTCGGGGGCGACGCGGTGCACCGCCTCCTCGACGTAGACCTTCGCCATCGGGCCGACGTGCTGCGCGAGCTCCTTCGCCACCTTCCCGAGGAACGCGCCCGACGCCGGGTCGCCGACGGTGATCCGCGACGACGACATCCCCGAGCCGGAGGTCTTCGACCAGCTGAGCCCCGAGTTCGCGAGGTTGGGCCTCGAGTCGCCCGGCGCGGGCTGGCTCCCGCCGGGGCCGGGCCGGGCCGGCGCCGCGGAGCTCCCGAGGACGCCGGACGAGGAGCCCGGGCCACCCTCGAGGTGCCGCTTCAGCTTGCCGGCCGCGACCCTGATCGCCACCGTCGCGAAGGAGGGGTTCAGCGTGCCGTCCGCGACGACCGCGAGCACGTTGCTCTGGTCCGCCGCGATGACGCGCCGGGCGACGAGCTTGCCGTCCGCGAAGTGCGCGGTGACCGTCTCCCAGTCCTCCTGCTGCAGGGCGACGGCGTCGAGCGCCTTGGCGAGCGCGGCGCTCACGCGCCCGCAGAGGGCCTGGTCGTAGACGGGGTGGGCGCGGTGGCCGAGGAGCTGGCCCCCTGCGTCGAACACGAGCACGGCGGTGACGCCGGAGAGCTCCATCAGTGACTGCAGGATCGTTTCCACCGTCAGCCTCCCTTCCCGACCGCGAACTCGAGGGCCCGCTCCGCCGCCAGCACCGCGGCGACCGGCTCCACCCGGGCGGTGACGACCGACTCGCCCATCATCACGACCACCACCGCGCGCTTCTGGCCGGCGGCGACGATCCGGCGCAGCCCGCCGAGCCCGAGCTCCTCGCCCGCACCGCCGAGGGAGCTCCAGACGAACCCCGTCACCGACGCGACCGACTCGCCGTCCGCCTCGCGGATCGCGTCGTAGAAGCCGCCGCCCAGGTCGCCGAGCACGGCGCTCGCGACGTTCGGGATCTTCGCTATGGATGCCAGGTCTGCCATCGTGCGCTCCCTATCGGTGGATCGGGTCCACAGGCTCACTCGCTCCTGCCGGCGACGCGCGGCCACGGGGGCATGCCGGCCCCGCGACGGCAGGCGTCGAGCACGTCCGCGACCTCCGGAGGCGGCCAGCCGTCGGGGCGAACCGGCAGCGCCGGGGGCGCCCGCGACGCCCATCGCTCGCGGTCGGAGGCGGCCCACGCGTGCCAGGACGACAGCGTCCGGCGCTGCTCCGACGCGGCGAGGACGAGCATGTTCTCGCAGAGGTGGTCGATGCGATCGAGGGCGCCCTCGGAGCGGAGCGCGACCAGCAGCGCGGCGTCGCGCGACACGACGAGCGGTGGCACGGAGGGGGAGAGGGTCGCGTCGATCCAGCGCCCCACGTACGCCTCGATCTGCTCGCGCTCCAGGGGCGGGAGCTTCACCTCGGGGACGCGCCCGTCGCGAGCGGCGATCCCGCTGCGCTCGATCTCCTCCGGCAGCCCGGGCGCCCCGGCGAGCACGAGCTTGAAGGCGCCCGAGGACTGCGCGGCCTCGACGATCCCCGCGAGGCCCGCCGTCGAGGGGTGGCTCGGGACGACGCCGGAGAGCACGACCACCGGCGGCCGGTTCCGGTGCTGGCGCTCCTCGCTCATCCGCTCCACCAGCGCGTCGAGGGAGGCCTCCTCCGAGCTCTCCTCGACGACCGTGCCGGCGCTCCTGCAGAGCAGCTGGAGCAGGGGCCGGTCCGACGGGGTGGGCGAGACGTCGAGGAAGAGGGAGAGGCGATCGTGGCCGAGCGCGTCCGCGATCCTCCGCGACAGCGCGGCGTGCCCGTTCGCGCCGCCGGTGAGGGCGACCACGGCGACGCCGTCGAGCTCGAGGAGCTCGACGAGCGCGGCGCGGGCCGAGGCGAGCGGGCGCCAGCGCTCCTCCACGCTGCGGGGCGCGGCGTCGAAGAACGGCCGGCGCGCGAACCCGAGCGTCCGCAGCGGGTCGGGCGCGCTCGGCGCGGGGCCGCGCCGGTCCTCGACGGCCGGAGGGTGGACCGGTCCGACGTCGGCGTGGTGCGCGGCGGCGGACGGCGCGGCGGCGGTCGCGAGGTCCTGCAGCACGCGGCGCGCCTCCCACAGGAGGACCATCGCCGACGCCTGCCGCTCGCGCGGGTCCTTCGCGAGCGCCCGCGCGATGAGGGCCGCGCACGACGCGGGCAGGGTGGGGACGATCCGGCGGGGGTCGGGGATCGGAGAGCGCAGGTGGCCGTTCTCGACCGCGGGGACCTCGATCCCCGGGAACGGAGGGCGCCCGGTGACCAGGTGGAAGTAGGTGGCGCCGAGGGAGTACACGTCCGACGCCGGCGTCGCCGGGCTGCCGGTCCAGATCTCGGGCGCGGTGTAGTAGGGGGTCCCCACGCGGACGTGGGCGTTCCCGGCGGACACCTCGGCGCTCCCGAGCGCCATGCCGAAGTCGCCCAGCTTCGTGACGCCGCCCGCCCCGACCAGCAGGTTCGCCGGCTTCACGTCGCGGTGGATGACCCCGGAGCGGTGGGCGGCGTGGAGCGCGGCCGCGGCCTGGAGCAGGATGTCGGTCCCGATCTCCGGCGCCACCGGCCCGTCGGCCACCATCGCCTCGGCGGACTGCCCGACGACGTACTCCATCGCGATGTAGCAGTGGTCGTCCTGCCGCGCCGCCCCGTAGATCTGGACCACGCGGGGGTGGTTGATGCGCGCGACGAGCCGCGCCTCCGCGAGGAACCAGCGGACGGGGTCGTGCCCCTGCGCGTCGGCGGCCTTCCAGGACAGGATCTTGATCGCCGTCGGCCGGAGGAGCGCCTCGTCCTTGGCGAGGTAGACGACGCCCATCCGCCCGCGGCCGATCAGCCGCTCGAGCCGGTAGTTCCCGAGCTTCAGCCCCACCAGCTTGGTCAGGTCCTTCCCGTCGATCTGGCGGTTGGTGTTGGGCATCGGCGCGGGCCGGAGGGCCGGAGGCGGCTAGCCGGAGGTCGCGGGGACGGGCCCTCGCGACTCCTCGTCCATTTCCTTGAAGACGTCGAGCAACACGGCCTGGGGGTCCAGGGCGATCGACAGGCGCGCGACGGAGGGATCGGCGTTCTCTTCCCGGGTGAAGGCGAACTCCCCGTCCTTCCACTGGACCAGCTCGCGGATCGCGACCCACACCTGGCGCTCGAGGGCCTGCTCCACCGACGCGGCGTCGGCGTGTCCGCCGCGGACGATCAGCTCGGCGAGCACGTCGTCCGGCTGCTCGACGCCGTCCGCCGCCGCGATCGACCTCAGCGCGGCCGCGGTGAGCTTCTTCGCGCGCACGAGGGAGTCGCCGAGCGTGGGGGTGGTCGGGGACGCGCCGCCGGTGATGCGACCGTCGCGGAAGCGGAGGGCGCCCATCCCGGCGGCGCAGCTGCACACGAGGAGGCCCGTCCGGCGGGCGGAGCGGAGGAACTCGAGGAGGTCGGGGAGCGCGAAGCTGCTGAGCTGCCCGGAGAAGACGGCGTCGGCGCCGTTCCCCTGTGGCGCGCGCGACAGGATGCCGGACACGGCGCCCTGGGGCACGGCCGGGAGCGGCGCCTCGGGCCCCGCCGACGCCGGCGCCGGCGCGGCCGCGGCGGCGACCACGGCGCGCAGCGCGGGGGCGCCGGCGTTGCCCGCGTTCGCGACGCAGCCGAGGCCGAGCATCACCGAGGCGCGGTCGCCCGGGGAGAGCTGCTGCGAGAGCAGGGCGCGGAACATGACCCCCGCGTCCTCGTACTTCCCGATCCGGAGCAGCATCCACGCGACCGCCTCGCGCGCCTGCAGGAACTGCGGCGCGCTCGAGGCGATGCGGGAGAGCGCGCGCAGCGCGCGCTGGCTCGGGGCCGCGTCGTGCTCCCGGAGGTACTCGCTCGCGTCCGCCTGCTTGACGACGCCCGCGCGGATCGCGGCGATGAGCGCGCGGATCCGCTCCGCCGCCTGGGTGCGGATCGCGGCGACGAGGCGCTCCGCGCCGGCGAGGTCGTCGGCCATCAGCGCGAGCCGGGCGAGCAGCACGGTGGGCTCGTCCGACTCGGGCAGCATCTCCGCGGCGTGTCGCGCCGCCTCGGCGGCGGCGCCGCCGCGCTCGAGGGCCGTCAGGATGCGGGCCTCGGTGAGCCAGGTCTGGCCGACGCCCCACCGGTCCGCCGCGCGCTCGAACCGCGAGCGCGCCTCCGTCAGCCACGCGAGGGCGCGCGTCGCGTCGCTGTCGTGCGCGAGCACCTCCGCGGCCGTCCACTGGCTGAGCGCCCGCGCCTCGACGTCGAGCTGCCGCGCGAGCGTGAGGGCCGCCTGGACGTGGGCGCGCGCGACCGGGATCCCGCCGCTCTTCACGGCGGCCCGGGCGCTCCACTGGAGCGCGAGCCACCGGAAGGAGAGGTTCGGCTCCGTTTCGACGGCGAGGTCCTTGAGGATACGCGCGCCGCCCAGGCCGTCGCCCGCCATCACGCTGCCGACGCCCTCGAGCAGGATCTGGATCGCGCGCTCGCAGTCGGCCGCCGAGACCGGCTCGGCGCCCGCGCGCGTGGGGCTCACGGAGGCGGCGAGCTCCGCGCGCAGCCCGGCGGCCTCGGTGAGCTGGCCGCGCCCGAGCGCGCGGCGCAGCATCGCCCAGGGATCGCGAGCGCCGGCTGCGGGCGCGGCGACGACCGTGGTCGGCGACGGGAGCTTCGGCGGCGGTGCGAGCCCTGGGCTCGTCACCGGCGGGCGGGGAGGGAAGGCGGCTCGTGCCGCGGTGGGGGTCGGAGGCGGAGCGGGCCGGCCGGGGTCGCGGCCGCGGGGCGCGGCAGCGGCGGCGGCGGGGCCGCCTCGCCCCTCGCCCACGCCTTGACTGCCTTCTCCACCGCGCTCGTCATCCGGGACGGGTCGAGGTGGACGAGCAGGATCGCGTCGGCGCGCCCCCCGGCGACGAGCGAGGTGCTCGCGCCCTTGAGGTGGGCGGCGACGAGCGCACCGAGCCCGGCGACGGTCCCCGCCTCGCCGAGGCGGTTCACCGCGACGACGAGGGCGGCCGCTCCGTCCGGAGTCGCGTTCGTGGCTCCGGGCGTCACCGAGACGACCCGCCCCTGCTGATCGACCGTGAGGGCGCCGATCACCTCGGGAAGTCCGTCGAGCTGGGTCGGGAGGGTCATGGGTACGTCCAGCGTCAGTGCAAAGCATGCGCCGGGTCTCTGGACGGGTTTCCGCCCCCACCGCGACAGTCCGCCGCGATGGTAGGGACCGTTCGGAGCCCGAGTCAATTTGTCAGGTGTCCTGATACCGCCATCGTTGCGCGCGGATGCGCCGCACCGCGACGTTCAGGCGCAGGGCTCCGATGAGCGTGCGCGCGGCACCCACACGCCGGCGCCGAGCGCCGAGAACGCGCGAGAAGCGCCGGTCACCGACGACCCAGGGTCGGCGCTCCACGTCACAGGGTCAAGGTGAGATGGTGCTCCGGACCCCGCGCCGCGGGCTCAGCCCAGCCGCTCCTCGAGGACCTTGCGCACCACCGCCGCGTCCGCGGCGCCGCCGGTCTGCTTCATGGCCGCGCCGACGAGCACGCCGAACAGCTTCTTCTCCCCGGCACGATACCGCTCGACCTCCTTCGCGTGCGAGGCGAGCACCCGCGAGACGGCGGCGTCCACGGCGCCACGGTCCTCGACCTTCTCGAGGCCGAGGGCCTTCATGCGCTCCGCGGGCTCCCCGCCGCGCGCGACGAGCTCCCCGAGCAGCGTCTTCGCGCCGGCCGGGGTGAGCCGCCCCGCGTCGACGAGCGCGACGAACCGGCCGAACGCGGCGCCGGAGAGGGCGAGCGACTCGAGCTCGCGGTCGCCCGCGAGCCCGGCGAGGTCGTTGAGGAGCCAGCGGGCCGCCGTCGCCGGCTTCGCTCGGGCCTCGACCGCTGCGTCGAAGTAGGCGGCGGTCGCCGGATCGCCGGTGAGGAGGTCCGCGTCGTCGTGCGACAGGCCGTGCGCCTGCGTGTAGCGCGCGAAGCGCGCCGCCAGGTCCGGGTCCGCCGCCCTCGCCTCCGCGCGGAACTCGGCGCGCGTCTTCCGGAGCGGCGCCGGGCCGTCGGCGGCGGCCGGCTTCCGGTCGCGCCTTCGCTCCTCGGGCGCCGCCTTCGGCGCGGCCTTCGCCGCCCAGGTGTCACGCAGCGTGATCGTCCGGTTGAACGCCGGCGCGCCCGGGCCGGGACTCGACCGGGTCGGCGAAGAAGTAGCCCTGCCGCAGGAACTGCCAGCGGCTCCCCGGCTCCGCCTGTGCCAGCGCGGGCTCGAGCCGCGCCGCTCCGGCGACGACGAGGGAGCGGGGGTTCAGCGCCTGCAGGAAGTCCGGCGCGGCGTCGGGCAGCTCCAGCTGGAAGAGCCGGTCGTACAGCCGGACCGGCGCCGCGAACGAGCGCGCCGCGTGGACCCAGTGGATCGTGCCGTGCGCGCGGCGGGAAGCGGCGGGATCGGCGCGCGACGCGGCGTCGTGCGTGCAGCGGATCTCGGCGACCTCGCCGCCCGGTCCCCGCACGACCTCGGTGCAGCGGACGACGTACGCCCCGGCGAGGCGGACCTCCCGCCCGGGCGCGAGCCGCCTCCAGTCGGCGGGAGGATCGAGCGAGAAGTCGTCCTTCTCGATCAGCAGCTCGCGGCCGAACGGGACCGCCCGGCTCCCGCCGCGCGCCGGCTCGCCCGGCCACCACGGCAGCGAGAGGTCGTCGATCCGCCCCTCCGGCCAGTCGGTCACCACGAGCCGCACCGGATCGAGGACGGCGAGCGCGCGCGGAGAGCGGGCCTCGAGGTCGGCCCGGATCGCGAACTCGAGCTTCCCGATGTCGACGACGCTGTTGTTCTTCGCGACGCCGATCAGCTCGGCGAACTCGCGGAGCGCGTCCGGGGTGACGCCGCGGCGCCGCATCCCGGCGATGGTCGGCATGCGCGGGTCGTCCCAGCCCGAGACGCGCCGCTCGTTGACGAGCTGGAGCAGCTTGCGCTTCGACATCACCGTGTAGCCGAGCGCGAGCCGCGCGAACTCGTACTGGCGCGGCCGCGGGTCCCACGGGCCGAGGTGGTCGAGGACCCAGTCGTACAGCTCGCGGTTCGACTCGAACTCGAGCGTGCAGATCGAGTGGGTCACCCCCTCGAACGCGTCCTCGAGCGGGTGGGCGAAGTCGTACATCGGGTAGATGCACCAGGCGTCGCCGGTCCGGTGGTGGTGCGCGTGCCGGATCCGGTACAGGAGCGGATCGCGCATGAGCACGTTCGGGTGCGCCATGTCGATCTTCGCGCGCAGCACCATCGCCCCGTCGGGGAGCTCGCCCGCCCGCATCCGCCGCAGCAGCGCGAGGCTCTCCGCCGCCGGCCGGTCCCGGAACGGGCCGTTCGTGCCCGGGCGCTCGAACGAGCCGCGCTGCTCCCGGATGACCTCCTGCGCCTGCTCGTCCACGTACGCGTGCCCCTCGAGCACGAGCCGCTCGGCGCAGGCGTACATGCGCTCGAAGAACCCGGAGGCGTAGTAGAGGTGGTCGCCCCAGTCGCAGCCGAGCCAGCGCACGTCGGCCTGGATCGCGTCGACGTACTCCGCCTCCTCCGTCACGGGGTTCGTGTCGTCGAAGCGCAGGTGCGTCCGGCCCCCGAACGCGCGGGCGAGCCCGAAGTTGAGGAGGATGGACTTCGCGTGGCCGATGTGGAGAAAGCCGTTCGGCTCGGGCGGGAAGCGGGTCACGACCTTCCCGCCGTTGCGCCCGGCGGCGACGTCAGCCGCGACGAGGTCTGCCAGGAAGCTTCGGGGGGCGTCGGCCATCTCGGCCGATGTTGGTATCCCAGCGCTCGCAGGGCTGCAACCTCGGCGCGGCCACTATAGAATCCCGACCCCGCGTGGACCCCCAACCCGCCGGCCGCCCGGCGGCCCGGAGCGTCGCGATGACCCAGAAGTTCAAGGTCGGCCTGGTGCAGATGGCGATGAGCGCCGACCCGCAGGAGAACCTCGAGAAGGCCGCCGCGCGCGTCGAGGACGCGGCGCGGAGCGGCGCGCAGGTCGTCTGCCTGCCGGAGCTCTTCCGCTCGCCGTACTTCTGCCAGCGGGAGGACGCCGCGCTGTTCGACCTCGCGGAGCCCGTCCCGGGGCCGTCCACCGAGCGGCTGTCGAAGGTGGCCCGCGCGGCCGGGGTCGCGGTGGTGGTCCCGATCTTCGAGAAGCGCGCGCCGGGGCTCTACCACAACAGCGCGGTGGTGCTCGACGCCGACGGCCGGACCGTCGGGCTCTACCGCAAGATGCACATCCCGGACGATCCCTCGTTCTACGAGAAGTTCTACTTCACGCCCTGGTGATCTCGGCTTCAAGGCGTTCGACACGAGGTTCGGGAAGGTCGGGACCCTCATCTGCTGGGATCAGTGGTACCCGGAGGGCGCGCGGCTCACCGCGCTGCAGGGCGCGGCGGTCCTCCTCTACCCGACCGCGATCGGCTGGCACCCGCACGAGAAGGAGAAGCACGGCGTCGCGCAGCGCGACGCGTGGCGGACGATCCAGCGCAGCCACGCGATCGCGAACGGCTGCTACGTCGCGGCCGTGAACAGGGTCGGGCACGAGCACGGCCAGCCCGGGGAGGCGGGGCTCCAGTTCTGGGGGACGAGCTTCGTCTGCGACCCGTTCGGCGTCGTGATCGCGGAGGCCTCCGTCGACCGCGAGGAGACCCTGGTCGCCGAGGTGGACGTCGCCCGCATCGAGGAGGTCCGCCGCGGCTGGCCGTTCCTGCGGGATCGCCGCGTCGACGCCTACGCCGGCCTCGAGAAGCGGTTCATCGACGGATGAGCGCGCCGACCCCCATCGCGGCGCCGCCGGTCCTCGCGCGCCGCCCGCAGCTCATGCCCGCCGAGTGGAGCCGGCACGAGGCGACGTGGCTCGCCTGGCCCCACAACGCGCGCGACTGGCCGGGCCGGTTCGCGCCCATCCCGTGGGTGTACGCGGAGATCGTCCGCAACGTGGCGCGGGGCGAGACCGTGCGCCTGCTCGTGAACGACGCCGCCCACGAGGCGAAGGTGAAGAAGGTGCTCGGGCGCGCCGGCGTCGAGCGCGCGAACGTCGAGCTTCGCCGCGCGCGCACCGACCGGGTCTGGACCCGCGACAGCGGCCCGATCTTCGTCTTGAAGGACGGGAAGAAGGCGGTCGCCGGGTTCCGCTTCGACGGGTGGGCGAAGTACCCCGACTGGAAGAACGACGTGAAGAACCCGGCGCGCGGGGCGAAGGCGCTCGGGGTCCCGCTGCTCCCGGTGGTCCGGCGCGGGCGCCCGGTCGTGCTCGAGGGCGGCGCGATCGACGTGAACGGGCAGGGGACGGTCCTGACGACGGAGGAGTGCCTCCTCGATCCGGCCGTCCAGGTCCGGAACCCGGGCTTCGGGCGCGAGGACTACGAGGCCGTCTTCGCGGAGGTGCTCGGGGCGAGCCGGACGATCTGGCTCGGGAAGGGGATCGCGGGAGACGACACCCACGGCCACGTCGACGACCTCGCGCGCTTCGTCTCGCCGCGGACCATCGTCCTCTGCCGCGAGACGAACGTCCGCGACGCCAACCACCGCCCGCTCGAGGAGAACCGCGAGCGGCTCGCGGGCGCGCGGCTGCAGGACGGCTCGAGGCCCGAGGTGGTCTACCTGCCGATGCCGGGACCGGTGGTGTTCGACGGGCAGCGGCTGCCGGCGAGCTACGCGAACTTCTACGTGTGCAACGCGGCGGTCCTGGTGCCCACGTTCGACGATCCGAACGATCGGATCGCGCTCGGGATCCTCGCGGAGCTGTTCCGCGACCGGCCGGTGGTCGGGATCCACGCGCTCGACCTGGTGTGGGGGCTCGGGACGCTGCACTGCCTCTCGCAGCAGGAGCCGCGGGTCGGGTGACAAGCACTCCCTCGCCCCCGCGAAGCGGGGGAGGGGTCGGGGTCGGGGTCGGGGTCGGGGTCGGGGTCGAGGTCGAGGTCGCGGTCGGGGTCGGGGTCGAGGTCGAGGTCGAGGTCGAGGTCGAGGTCGAGGTCGAGGTCGAGGTGACTCACACCCCCTCGCCCCCGCGAAGCGGGGGAGAGGGTTGGGGAGAGGGGGCCGCCGAGGTCGCGGTCGAGGCCCCTCTGCTCTTGGCGCTGTTCGTCCCGCGCAAGCTCGTGCCACCTGCGGTGTCACTGCGCTTGCGCCCGCGCGAGGTCGCGCCGCGAGCGCGGCGTCTGCTGTCGCCTGCGTGCCCGAGGTCGTCCAGGGTGCGGCTCCTTCTCCTTCGCGAAAGGAGCCGCACCCATGGACGACATCCACGCTGTTCCCGTTTTGCCGCATCACAAGCTGCTCGCCTTCGGAGTCGCTCGCGACCTGTTGCTCGCGGTGCTTCGCTGTCGCATTCGCGACGCCAAGCTTCGCGATGAGGCCACTCGCTCCGCGAAGAGCGCGTGCCTCAACTGCGCGGAGGGCGCGGGACGCGTCACCCGCGCGGACAAGGCTCGCGCGTTCGCCATCGCCCGCGCGGAGGCGGTCGAGTCCGCCGCGGCGGTCGAGATCGCCGTGCTCTGCGGCGACGCGCCGGCCGAGGCCGCGCGGGAGGTCGCGCGGCTCGCCGACCGCCTCGTCGCGATGCTCACGCGGCTCTGCCGCTGACGCGGAGCAGCCCGCGGATCATCGCGCGGACGCGCGCCGCGACCGCGAGGATCTCCTCCGCGCGGTCGGCTGCCGACCGCGCCGATTGCGGCGGCGAGATCGACCGCCCCCGCGGTCTCGTGGAGCGAGCCGTCGGCCTGCGCGAAGTACTTGCGGCGCATCGCCGCGCGATCGTCGGGCAGCCCTTCACACAGGTTCAGGAACGCGCTCTTTGCAGCGCGAGTCGCCTGATCCCTGAGCTCCGGCATCGCGAATGTCCGCCGTGTGCACCAGCGCCGCGAGCTCCCTCGCAGCGCGATAGACGTCGAGCTCCTGGAACGGAAAGCGAATCTGCGTGTCGTTTCGCATGCGGTCTCCTTTCACTCTAAGGAAGGAGACCGCATGCGAAACGCCAGGCATGACGCGCCAGAGCCGGCTTCGCTCGAGACTGCGAACGGATGCAGGAGCCATGACCGGCGAAGCCGGGCAGGGCTCATGCAGAACGGGGCGAAGACGGCGACCGAGAGAGTGGTCGCGGTCGCGGTCGCGGTCGCGGTCGCGGTCGAGGTCGAGGTCGCGGTCGCGGTCGAGGTCGCGGTCGAGGTCGCGGTCGTGGTCGAGGTCGAGGTCGCGGTCGAGGTCGAGGTCGGGTCGCGGTCGAGGTCGGGGTCGCGGTCGAGGTCGAGGTCGATCGCGTTCCCTCGCCGCCTGGCACTCACCCCGCGATGCGGATCGCCTCGTCGAGCCGCCGGAGCGCCTCTTCCTTCCCGAGGATCTGCACGACGTCGTACATCCCGGGCGACGCCGTCCCTCCGGTGAGCGCGACCCGCACCGGCTGGGCGATCTTGCCGAGCCCGAGCCCGCGCTTCTCCGCCTCCGCCTGGAAGAGCTTCTCGAGCGCCTCCGTCTCCATCGCCGGGAGCGCGGCGATCCCCGCGCGGATCGCCTCGAGGATGGGCCGGTTGTCCTTCGTGAGGAGCTTGTCCTTCGCCTTCGGGTCGAACGTGACCGGGGCGAAGAAGTACCGGAACTGCTGCGCGTACTCGGCGAGCGTCTTCACCCGGTCCCGGGCGACGCGCACGACGTGGCGGAGCTTGGCGTCGTCCTCCACCGGGAGCCCGGCCGCCTGGAAGAACGGGAGCGCCATGCGGGCGAGCTCCTCCTCCGGCACCTTCTTCAGCCACTCGTGGTTCACCCAGGCCATCTTCTCCGGGTTGAACACGCCGGCGGTCGCGCCCACGTCCTTGAGGTCGAACAGCCGCACGAGCTCCTCGAGCGAGAAGATCTCCTGGTCGCCGTGGGACCAGCCGAGCCGGACGAGGTAGTTCACCACCGCCTGGGGCAGGTACCCCATGTCGCGGTACGCGGTGACGCTCGTCGCGCCGTGCCGCTTCGAGAGCCGCGTCTTGTCCGCCCCGAGGATCATCGGGAAGTGGGCGAACGCCGGGACCGGGTAGCCGAGCGCCTGGTACATCAGGATCTGCCGCGCGGTGTTGTTCACGTGGTCGTCGCCGCGGCCGACGAGGTTCACCTGCATGGTGATGTCGTCCACCACCGCGCCGAAGTTGTAGAGCGGGACCCGATCCGAGCGGAGGATCACCTCGTCCTGCAGCGTGTCGTGCGGGGTCGAGATGTGCCCCTTCACGAGATTGTCGAACCCGGTCGCCCCGTGCTCGGGCACCCGGAACCGGATGACGTGCGGGCGAGAGGCGTCGAACGGCTTCTCGCGGCAGGTGCCGGGATACCGGAACTGCCGCTTCTCGGCCTCCGCCTTCTTCCGCCCGGCGTCGAGCTCCTCGCGCGTGCAGTAGCACGCGAACGCCTTCCCTTCCGCGACGAGCTTGCGGCGCGTACGACTCGTACAGATCGAGCCGCTCCATCTGGAAGTACGGCCCGTGCGGACCGCCGATGTCCGGCCCCTCGTCCCAGTCGAGCCCGAGCCAGCGCAGCCCCTCGAAGATCGCCGCCTCGGCCTGCTTCGTGGAGCGCCCCTGGTCGGTGTCCTCGATCCGGAGGATGAAGGTCCCGCCGTGCCGGCGCGCCCACAGCCAGTTGAACAGGGCGGTCCGCGCGCCGCCGACGTGCAGGTATCCGGTGGGGGAAGGGGCGAACCTGACGCGAGGTTTGTCCATGGCGGCCGGACCGTACCATAGCTACACTCGCCCGAATGCGCCGGCTGCTCGCGGTCCTGATGCTCCTCTCGGCCGCTCACGGCGGCTGCCGCGACGTTCGTGACGACGAGCGTCGAGGAGGTGGCCCGCTCGTCCGACGCGGTGGTGCGCGGACGCGTCGTCTCCAGCGCGGCCCGCCTGACGCGCGACGGGCGCCGCGTCGTGACCGAGGTCGAGATCGCCGTCGCGAGCGCGTGGAAGGGTGCGACGGAGGCGACCGTCCGCCTCGTCGTCCCCGGCGGCAGCACCGGCACGATCGCGATGTGGGTGGACGCCGCGCCGACCTTCGAGCCGGGGGAGGAGGTCGTGGTCTTCCTCGCGCGGCAGGGCGCGACCTGGGGGGTGATGGGCCACGCGCTCGGGAAGTACCGCGTCGAGGGGCAGGGCGCGCGCCCGGCGCTCGAGCACGCGGACGTGATCCCGCGGGCGCTCGCCGCGGGGGAGCGCGCGTCGGGGCCGATGCCGATCTCGGAGCTCGAGCGGCGCGTGAGGGCGACGCGGTGAGCGCGCGCACGCTCGGGCTCGCGCTCGCCGTCGTCCTGGCGGCGACCCCCGCCGCCGCCTACGTCCGGACCGCCGACTCCGCCACGGGGAAGGTGCTGTCCTGGCCTCTCCCCACCATCGCGTACCACCTGAACCGCGACTGGCCGCACACCGCGCCGTCCTGCGAGGCGACGCCGGCGGGAGATCCCACGCTCGACGCGGTCCGCGCGAGCTTCGCCCAGTGGGAGCAGGGCTGCGCCGACCTGCACCTCGTGTACGCCGGCGAGGTCGGCGACACCCGGATCGGCTCCGGCGGCTCCGACGACAACGTGGTCGTATTCCGGGGCGGGTGGTGCTCGCAGCACCCGCAGGCGAAGAACGATCCGTGCATGACCGATCCCGACGTGGACTGCGGCGGGATCTACGGCTGCTTCGAGGACTCGCCGACCTGCATCGGGAGGACGACCTGCGCCGACTGGGGCATCGTCGCGCTCACCAGCGTCCTCTACGATCCGCGCACGGGGCGCGTGTTCGACGCCGACATCGAGGTGAACGGCTGGGACGGCCTCGGCGTGACGATCGGCAATCCGCCCCAGCACGGCTGGTACTTCACCTGCTACCCGGGGCGCAGCCGGCCACGATCTGCAGCACCTACGCTCAGAACGACTGCTCGTTCATCGACCTGCAGAACACGGTCACCCACGAGGCCGGGCACTTCGTCGGGCTCGCGCACACGACGCAGGCCGGGGCGACGATGGTGGCGACCACCCAGCCCCGGGAGACCGACAAGCGCGACCTCTCCGCCGACGACGTCGCGGGCGTCTGCGCGATCTACCCGCAGCCGTCCGGCGGCTGCGGCTGCGGCGCGGTCGAGGGGACAGGGGCGTCGTCGCTGCTCGTCCTCGCCCTCGCGCTCCGGCCGAGGCGGCGCAGGCAGGCCTCGCTCGCCGCGGCAGGGCCTCAGCCCAGCCCGGCGCCTCAGGACACGACGAGCCCGGCGTAGCCGACGACCTGCCGCATGTCGCCGTTCACGTCTCCCGAGCTGCCGTAGCGGACGAGCTCCGCCCGCGTCGCCCCGAGCGCCCGCGCCGCGAAGAGCATCACCGTCGCAGGGATGACGCCGCACATCGAGATTCCCTCGCGCCGGACGGTCCGGTGGAGGCCCTCGGCGTCGAGGGCGAGGATCCGGTCGATCGCGAGCTGGTCCTTCACGCGCGCCTGCGCCGCCGGGATGTAGTGGCTCATGTCGGAGGACGCGACGACGAGCGCCCCGTGCGCGCGCGCCGCGGCGGCGACCGTGCGCGCGATCGCCTCGCACGCGTCCACCTCGAGGTGCCCGAGGCAGAGCGCCGCGATCTCGAGCCCGGGGCTCGCGACCTCGAGGAAGGGCACCTGGACCTCGAGCGAGTGCTCGCGCACGTGCGCCGCGCGGTCCACCTCGACGAGCGGGTCCGCCGCGAGCGCGTCGGTGAGCTCCCGCGAGACCGGGACCGTCCCGAGCGGCGTGTGCCAGCCGCCGCCGGCAGGCCAGAGCGCGGCCGGGCGGCCGAGGCCCGTGTGGTTCGGCCCGAGGACGATCACGCGAGGCGGGACGATCACGCGCGCGTAGACCGCCCCGGCGATGGCCCCCGAGTAGACGTAGCCGGCGTGGGGGGCGACGACCCCGATCGCCGCGAGCTTCTCCCCCGGCGCGGCGAGGAACGCGCTCACCTCGCGGGCGAGCGCCTCCGGCTCGTTCCGGTAGAAGCGCCCCGCGACCGCCGGTTCACGATCCATGGCCGCCATGGAGTATAACCATCGACGCAATGGGCGAACGGAAGACCGTGCTCGTCGTGGACGACTCGCAGTCCATCCTGGACGTGCTCGAGGGCGCGTTCGAGGAGGCCGGCTTCGGGGTGGCCTCCGCGGGGGACGGCGAGGAGGTGTTCCGGAAGATGGCCCAGACCAACCCGGACGCGCTCCTCCTCGACCTCTACATGCCGAAGCTGAACGGCGCCGACGTGTGCAGGCTCGTGAAGGCGCACCCGCACTGGAAGAAGACCTTCCTCGTGATCATGTCCTCCCGGATCAGCGACCGCGAGGTGGACATGTACCGCCGGCTCGGGGCCGACGAGATCCTGAAGAAGCCCTTCGATCCGGCCCACGCCGTCGCCCTCGTGGAGAAGGCGCTCGGCGTGAAGCGGGCGCAGGGCGGGTAGGCCCGAATCGCTTCAGCCGTTCGGGCAGACCGTCGACCGCGGGCTGCACACGCACGTTCCGCGCGCGGACGCGCTGGGCGGGATGCAGGCGCCGGCGGGCCCGGGGTTGATCCCCGCGTAGCAGGTCCAGTCCACGGTCGTGCCGAGGGCGTCCCTGCAGTCCTGGTGCGAGGTGCAGCCTCCCGCTGGCAGCACGCCCACGTAGTCGGCGGAGTAGCCCTCGCCGGGGTTGGGCTCGCACTGCAGCGTGGCGTGATTCACGTAGACGAACCGGCTCTCGGCCGACGGGGTCTTCTCGAGGTCGTTGGACTGCTCGGACGACGCCGTGAACCACCAGTCGTAGCCCTGGGCGCGCGCCTCGGCGAGGGTGAGCGGCGGCAGGGCCGGGCCGCGGCAGATCTTCCGCGTGTCGCCGGCCGCGTTCGTGATCCGCAACATCGTGAGGGCCGCGGTGGCGGGCGCGGTCGGGAGCGTCAACGCCGAGGGCGGCTTCACGATCTCGGCGATGCGCCCGAGGATCGCGCCGAACCCGGAGTCGCAGATCGAGGCGGAGACCACGTCCGCGCCGCCGGCTCGCAGCAGCTCGGCGGCCTCGAGGAACCGCGACCCGGGGCCCTGACCTCCGCACACCGCGGGGGCCTCGGTGCACGTCAGGTCGGTGCACACGCCGGGAGTGCAGGCCGAGTCCTCACAGGTCGTCTGCGCCGTCGAGACGACGAACCCCGCCCCGAGCGGGCGCCCGAGCGCCCGCAGGTCGTTGACGACGTCCGTGACCCGGAACTCCTTCTGGTCGGCCTCGGGGAGCGCCGCGTCCGCGGTGCACGCGTCCGCCGGCGGCGAGCCGGTGAGGACGACGCCTCGCACCGGATCCGCGGGGGAGCTGCAGTCGTCCTCGTCGCCGACGTAGACGACGACGAGCTTCCCCGAGGAGTGGGGCCAGTCCGCCGTGACCCCGGGCGGCGCGACGATGGCGCCCGTCGCGGTGCGCACGTCCTTCTGCTGCCCGGAGAGCGCCTTCGAGACCGCGAGCCGCGCCGCCTGGAGCCCCTGCTCCTGGCCGGAGCCGCAGGTGCCGACCCGCACGTTCGAGGCGAAGAAGTCCCTGAGCTGGGCGCGGGTGAAGTTCTGGTTGTTCGTGGCCGTCGTGCGATTCGGCACCGGGTCCCAGGCGCCGTCGCCGTTCGCGTCCGTGGCGTAGAGCTTCTTGTCGAAGTGGAGGACGCGCGGGTTCGAGCCGATCCCGACGAAGCTCCCTTGCGGATAGAGCGCGCCCTCCTGCGCCACGCCCGGCTCGCAGGCGAGGCTGAGCTGTGGGGTCCCGAGCGGAGTACCACCGGGGTTGGCGACGCAGACGTTCGTCCGCCCGTCGGAGTTGCCGCACGCGTACCCGCCCGGGCAGTCGCCGCTGGTGACGCAGGGCTGGAAGGCGCAGCACAGGTGGCCGGGGTAGGCGCCGCACGCGTTGCTCGTGCTCGTGCACGTGTCGAACGGCGCCGTGGTGCACTGCGCCGACGAGGTGCAGGTCTGGGGGACCCTGTTGAACGCGTACCGGTTCTGGATCTCGCCGCACGTGGCGCCCGGGGTCGTGCAGGCTACGTTCGTCGTCTCGATCGTCGTGCCGGCGGCGTCGCAGCAGACGGCCTCGCCGGCGTGGCCGGCACAGGTCGCCTTGCAGCTGAACCCTCCTCCGCACCCACCGCCGGTGGGGCAGGCCTTCGGGATGCGCATCGGCGTGCAGGTGCCCCCGGCCGACGCGCCGCAGACGTTGCTCGACGTCCCGCAGGTCGTCTGGCACGTCGCGGAGGTCGGCCGGTTGTAGAAGACCGACGTGGTCGTGATGGCGAGGTGGAAGTCGAACGGCTCGAGGCGGTTCGTGGCCCGGAGATCGTTGTAGCTGTGCAGCGAGTTGACGAAGCTGTCGAACGCGGCGGCGAGCCTCGCCTGCTCGCCTCCCATGGAGCCGGAGTCGTCCACGACGAACAGCACGTCGGCGGACGAGGTGCTCGAGAGCGACACGCGCTCCGATCCCGGCTGGAGGACGCAGCGCTGGGCGGGGTTGAACCGGTAGTCCTGGCAGGCGGTTCCCAGCGCTCCGGCGAGGAGGGCGGCGAGCAGGGCGTGGCGACGAGGGCGGCGCATCGTTCCTCCGCGCGCTACAGCGCGCCTGCGCAGGTGCAGGAAGTGGACGAGGTGGTGCAGACCGGCTTGGCGGGGCTGTTGTCCGCGCAGTATCCGGTGCAGCACCCGGCCGACGTCGCGCTGCACGTCTGGCCGGTGTTGAGGCACGAGGTCGGCGGGACCTCGCAGAAGCACGCCGTGCCGGCGCAGGGCACGAGCTGCTGGCTCTCGTCCACCGCGAAGCACTGGAGCCCGCTGCAGCAGTTCGCGCTCGACGCGCAGGACTGGGCTGCCCCCGAGCAGGCGGGGGGCGGCGGGCCGCAGACGCCGGAGTTGCAGACGTCGGTCGCGCTGCAGCAGGGGAGGGAAGCGCAGGACCCGGCCGTGTTCGCGCAGGTCGGGGGCGGGTCGGTGATCGGCGGTGCCGTGCAGGTTCCGCCCGTCGCGCCCGGCAGGACGGTGCAGGGGTTCGGCGAGCAGCAGTCACCGTTCACCGTGCAGCTGCCGCCGGTCGGCTGGCACGCCGTCGCCGTCTGCGTCTTGCAGACGCCGGCGTCGCAGAAGGACGAGCAGCAGTCGGCGGCGGCGTCACACGTCGCGCCGTTCGGGGCGCACCCGCCGCAGACGGTCCCCTCGTAGCAGTAGCCGGTGCAGCACTGCGATCCGCTCGTGCAGCTCCGGCCGACGTCGTAGCAGGTCGGTCCGGGCGTCGTCTCGAGGCACTCCTTCCTCGTCGTGCCGGGGACCGTATAGCAGGCGAGCCCGCTGCAGCAGGTGCCTGGATTGCCCTCGCCCGCGGCGGTGCAGGTCGCGCCGCGCGGTGCGCAGGTGCTGCCGCCACCGGGCGGGTTCGTCGCGGCGCAGCGGAGCACGCCTGCGCCGTCCGGAACGCACGGGACGCCGTTGCAGCACTGATCGCTGAACTGGCAGACCTGGCCCGCCTGGATGCAGCAGCCGGGGCGATCCGCGTCCCAGCCGTCGGGGCAGGTCGGGGTGACCGGTCCGCCGAAGCAGCGCATGATCCCGCCCGAGTCGGGCTTGCACGCGGAGTGACCCTGCACGCCTCCGCCCTGGGGCACCATGTTCGCGTCGAGCCAGCAGCAGTTCTGCGACGCGTTGACGGTCCCGCCCCCTCCGCAGATGTTGCCGGGCGGGTTGCAGCCCGTCCCGGAATCGCAGGTGGCCGGCGACGTGGAGTTCTTCTTCTCGCAGGTGACGCTGTAGGAGGTGTTGCCGCCGCCGTAGTCTGCGTTCGTCCCGCCGCAGCAGGAAGCCTGGGTGTCGCAGTAGTCGCCGGTCATCCGGCATCCGCCGGCCGGCATGCACACGCTGGCGCCGGTTCCGAGATCCGCGCACACGCGCGTGCAGCAGCCGGAGCCGCCGTCGCAAGGCGTCCCGCCCTGTCCGCAGCCGCCGGAAGGCGTCAGGCAGCGACCGGGCGTCGCCGACGGCGTGGTCGTTCCGGTGGAGCACCCGCCGGAGCAGCAGTCCTGGTTCCGGTAGCAGAGGTCGCCGCCGGCGTTGCACGAGTAGGCCTGGGTGCAGGTTCCGCCCTGGCAGTTGGTCGAGCAGCAGTCGGTGTCGAGGAGGCAGGTGTTCCCGAGCGTCGTGCAGCTCGAGACGGCCGTCGTGACCGCCCGGCAGGTGCCCGAGGTGCAGACTCCCGAGCAACACTGGTTCGCGCCCGAGCAGCTCGCGCCCACCGTCAGGCACGACCCGGAGGCACACGTCCCTCCCCCGCCACAGCTGAGCCCGCAGCACTGCGCGTCCGAGACGCACACCTCATTTGCGGCCGCGCAGAAGTCGTCGGAGGTGCACTTCCCGAACGCGCACACCGTCGAGCAGCACTGGGAGGGCGCGGTGCAGTTGTCCCCGCCGGGCAGGCACGCCAGCACGGGCGGCGCCTCGCAGTGACTGCTGGTGCACTTCCCGGAGCAGCACTGGCCGGGCGACGAGCAGGAGGTGGCCGTGGGGAGGCAGCTGGTCGGCGGCTCGGTGCAGATCCCGCTGACGCACGAGTTCGTGCAGCAGTTCGAGTCGGAGCCGCAGGCCTGACCCACCGCCTTGCAGCTGGAGGGGACGACGCACGTGCCGTTGCACGAGTTGGTGCAGCACTCGCTCGGGCTGCTGCACGGGGAGCCGTTCGCGCCGCAGGTCGAGGCGCCGCACGTGCCGGAGGCGTTGCAGCTCTGGGTACAGCACTCGCCCGCGGTCGAGCAGGGGACCCCGTCGCTCTTGCAGGTCTGCGGCGCGGCGCAGAATCCGCCCGGACAGGAGCCGGCGCAGCACTCGGCGCCCGAGATGCAAGCCGTCCCGTTGCCCTTGCACGCGGCGGCCCCGGGGGTCGTCGAGTTCCCCTTACAACCGGACACGGCGACCGCGAGGGCAAACACAAGCCCCACGATCCAGGGTCGAGTTCGAGTCGGCATGGTCGCGATCTTCCGCCATCCGCGCCTCGGCCCGCAAGTGGAGTTCTACTTTTGGTTGCCGCACCTTCACCACATCCCGCCCCGACCGAACGTTGACGATCCCCCGTGCGCGTGAGATGCGGGGGAACGTGCCGGCGCAGTCCCACATCATCCGACCCGAGCCGTTCACGCGGCGCGAGATCGTCGCGGTCTGGGCGAAGGCGATCGCCGGCCTCGCCGTCGTGAAGCTCGTCTCCCTCGCGGATCCCAGCGGTTTCGTGGCCGCGAACCTCGCCGGCGTCGCGGCGTTCCTGTTCATCGCGCTCCCGGACGCCCGCCTGCGCGCGCGCGGCGAGGGCTGGGACGCGTACGGGCTCGCGTGGGAGGGCGTGGGTGATGCGCGCACCTGGCGTGCGTGGGGCCGCGGCGCGGCGATCGCCCTCGGGGTCGCGGCGGTCGTCTTTCCGATCTTCGCGGTGGGGTTCTCCGCCTTCTCCGCGATCCTGCCCGCGCTGCCGCCGGGGCTCGCCCGCGCCCTCGCGCCCTACGCGGGCGCGTCGCGCTTCGCGCTCCGGCTGCCGGACGGGTTCGCGGTGCGGGTGGTGGTCCAGCTCCTCGTCGTGGCGCTGCCGGAGGAGCTCTTCTACAGGGGCTTCGTCCAGACCGCGTGGGCGCGGACCGACCCGGGCCGAGGCGTCACCGTGCTCGGCGCGCGCCTCGGGGCGGGCTTCGTCTGGACCCAGGTGCTCTTCGCGGCCGGGCACCTCGTCGTGCTCCAGCCCTGGCGCCTCGGGACGTTCTTCCCGGGGCTCCTCTTCGGCTGGCTCCGGGAGCGCACCGGCGGGCTCGCCGCGCCCATCGTGCTCCACGCGCTCTCGAACCTGTTCCTCGCAACGCTCGAGGCGAGCTTCTATCGCTGACGCCGCCACGCCGGCGCGCTAGGAAGGACGACATGCCCGGGACCATCCGCGAGATGCTGGAGGAGCTCGAGGAGCGCACGCTGCACCCGCGCGCCGCCCGGTCGGCCCTGTCGCGCGGCCGCTCCCGGCCGGAGGAGCTCGACGAGGAGCGGCCGGCGTACCAGCGCGACCGCGACCGGCTCGTCCACACGAAGGCGTTCCGCCGCCTCGCCGGGAAGACCCAGGTCTTCCTGGCGCCCAAGGGCGACCACTACCGGACGCGCCTCACCCACTCGCTCGAGGTGGCGCAGGTCGCGCGCTCCGTCGCGCGCGCGCTCCGGCTGAACGAGATGCTCGTCGAGGCGATCGTGATGGGGCACGACCTCGGGCACACGCCGTTCGGGCACGCCGGGGAGCGGCTCCTCTCGGAGGTCGTCCCGGGCGGCTTCCACCACGTCGTGCAGTCGGTGCGGGTCGTCGACGTCCTCGAGAACGACGGCCGCGGGCTGAACCTGACGGCCGAGGTGCGGGACGGGATCCTCCGCCACTCGAAGGGGCGGGGGAACGTGCTCCTCGCCGGGAGCGGCGAGAAGGCGCTCACGCTCGAGGCGGAGATCGTCCGCATCGCCGACATCGTCGCGTACGTGAACCACGACCTCGACGACGCGATCCGGGCCGGGCTGTTCGGCGAGGCCGACGTGCCGGCCGCGATCCGCCGCGTCCTCGGGGAGGACCGCGGCCTCCGCTTCCGCACGCTCGTCCGCGACGTCATCCGCGGCTCGGACGTGGACGGTGGCGGCCACATCCAGATGTCCGGGGAGGTCCACGGGGCGCTGCTCGCGCTGCGCGACTTCCTCTACGCCCGCGTCTACGAGAACCCGATCGTGCACGACGAGTTCGTGAAGGCGCAGCGGATCCTGCGGGACCTGTGGTCCTGGTGCCTCGAGGACCCGGCGCGGCTGGCGGAGCGGTTCGCGGTCCTGCCCCGCGAGGGCGAGACGGTCGAGCGGGCCGCGACCGACTGGCTCTCCGGGATGACCGATCGGTTCGCGATCGCGACGTGGGAGGCGCTCTTCGTGCCGCGGCCGTGGGACGGGGCCTGAGCGCCGCGCGGGCGCCGCCGGTCAGCCGCCGAGCACCGAGGTGACGGAGACCTGGAGGGTCCGGCTCACCGCGACGGCGCTCCCGTCGGGGACCTCGATGAACCCGTTGGGCGAGCGGAGCCAGTTCGCGAACGCGACCGCCTTCACGCGCCGGTGGGGCCGCACCTGGGGATCGCTCTCCGGGGTGCGGAGGTCGATGCCGTGGAGCGGGCAGGGGACGATGCCCTCGAGCAGGGCGTAGTGGAGCGGGCCGCCCCGCCGAGCCGCGACCATGATGCGCCCGTTCGTGGCCACGAACGTCAGCCGGCTCGGGCGCTGCGCGCCCTCCTCGCGGGCCCAGGTCTCGAGCTGCCGCACGGTGCCCGCGAGGGCGCGCGCGGCGGTGGCCGCGTCGAGATCCAGCTCGTCGACCCGCTTCTCGTCCTGGAGCAGCTTCAGGAACCACATGAAGGCGTGCTCGGAGTCGGTCTCGCCCATGATGTTGCGGCGCAGGAAGTCGGGCAGGCGCTGGACGAGCTTCGCCCGGACGCCCTCGAACGCCTCGACGGTCCCGTCGTGCGCGAAGAGCCAGCGCCGGAAGCGGAAGGGCTGGGTGTTCTCGTCCTTCGCCTTCCCCACCGTCGCGTAGCGCGCGTGGACGAGGAGCGCCTCGGAGTCGAGCTGTCCGACGAGCTCGCCGAGGCCGAGCGCCTGCGGGGCGCCGGTGGGACGCTTCCCGAGGAGGACGCTCCCGCCGCCGTAGTGCCCGAACCCGTACGCGTCGGGGAGGCGGTCGCCCTCGCGGAGCGCGACGTGCCGGTCGAGCCGGGCGACCTGGCAGCGGAGCAGGTTCGGATCGCTCTGGAGGATCGCGACGAGCGCACCCATGGGTTCCCTTCGTTCCTCTCTGGCCGGTGCGGCGAGCAGCCTCCTCGCCATCCCAAGAGTAATAACGCCGGAAACGCAAAGGACATCCCGTCCCCGAACGGCCGAGCGCACGAGCCGCCGTTTGACAGCCTCGCGGGACCGCCGCTAGGATGCCCTAACCCGGCGAAACCTCTGGGTGAACCCTTCATGAGCGACGACATCGCCGTCGGCATCGACCTCGGGACCAGCTACAGCGCCGTCGCGGCCGTGACGGCCCCCGGTGGCGCACCCAGCGTGCTCCCGAACGAGTGGGGCGACCACACCCACGCGTCGGTCGTCTCCTTCCTCGACGACGGCAGCGTCCTCGTCGGGAACGAGGCGAAGCGCAACATCATCACGAACGCCGAGAACACCGTCTACTCGGCGAAGCGGCTCATCGGGCGCTTCTTCTTCTCCGACGAGGTGAAGAAGGCGCAGGCGGTGATGCCGTACCGGATCGTGGAGGGGCCGAACAACTCGGTTCGCCTCCAGGTGAAGGAGAGGGTCTTCGCGGTCCCGGAGATCTCCGCCCTCGTCCTCAAGGAGATGAAGGCGATCGCCGAGACGGCGCTCGGGCGTCCGGTCACCAGGGCGGTCGTCACCTGCCCGGCCTACTTCAACGACAACCAGCGCCAGGCGACGAAGGACGCCGGCAAGATCGCCGGGCTCGAGGTGCTCCGCATCATCAACGAGCCGACCGCCGCCGCGCTCGCGTACGGCTTCGGCAAGGACATCTCGCAGAAGATCTGCGTGTACGACCTCGGCGGCGGCACCTTCGACGTCTCGATCCTGGAGATCGGGAAGGACGTCTTCGAGGTGCTCTCGACCGCGGGCGACACCTACCTCGGCGGCGACGACTTCGACGACCGGATCATGACCTGGCTCGCGGACGACTTCCTCGCGAAGCACGGCCTCGATCTCCGGCAGAACAAGTTCTGCCTCCAGATGCTGAAGGAGGCCGGCGAGCGCGCCAAGATCGACGTCGGCCGCGACGGCGTGGCCGACATCCTCGTCCCCGGCATCTGCCAGTCGCCCGAGGGCGAGGTGGTGGACCTCGTCCAGAAGCTGACGCAGGACCAGTTCAACCGGATGGTGATGGACCTCGTGCAGCGGACCTTCAAGGTCTGCGACGAGGCGCTGCAGTCCGCGCGGCTCACCGCCGGCGACGTGGACGCGGTGATCCTGGTGGGCGGGCCCACCCGGCTCCCGATCGTCCGGAACTCGGTGCGCCACTACTTCCAGAAGGACCCGATGACGGGCATCGACCCGGACCAGGTCGTCGCGCTCGGGGCCGCGATCCAGGCGCACGCGCTCCTCGACACGTCCGCGGCGGACGCGGGGCTCGCGAGCTACCTGCTGGACGTGACGCCCCTCTCGCTGCGCGTCGGCACGGTCGGCGGGTTCACCGAGAAGATCATCGAGAAGAACACGCCCATCCCGATCGAGAAGTCGAAGACCTTCACGACGAGCCGCGACGGCCAGGATCGCGTCAAGATCCGCGTCTACCAGGGCGAGTCGAACAAGGCGGACGGGTGCGAGCTGCTCGGCGAGTTCGAGTTCACGGGGTTCCGGATCGGCTACCGCGGCGAGGTCCAGATCCACGTGACGTTCGAGATCGACTCGAACGGGATCGTGAACGTCTCGGCGAGCGACCTCGAGACGGGCCAGAAGACCTCGACGACCATCGGCCTGTCGTCCGGCCTGAGCGCGGCGGACCTCGAGAAGGCGATCGACCACAACGCGGAGATGGAGCTCGCGCGCGGCCCGCGCGCGGCGTGATCTCATGGACGAGCAGTTCGCGATCGAGGTGGAGGCGCTGGCCGCTGCGCTCGACCAGCTCGACTACTTCGGCATCCTGAAGCTCCCGCAGGCCGCGACCCCCGCCGAGATCAAGGCGGCGTACTACCGCGAGTCCCGCGCGTACCACCCGGACCGGTTCGCCGCCTACCCCGACCCCGAGTTCCGCGAGCTCGTCGGCCGCGTCTACCGGCGCGTGAACGAGGCGTACACCGTCCTGCGAGACGACAAGCGGCGGCTGAAGTACGTCGCGGACGTCAACGGGGCCGAGCGCGCGTCGAAGCTGCGCTTCACCGAGGCCGACGAGGCCCAGGTGAAGGAGGAGCAGAAGCGCAAGCTCGAGGAGCAGCTGGGCCAGACGCCGAACGGCCGGAAGTTCTACGCGGCCGCGCTCGTCGAGATCCAGGCGCAGCGCTGGGACGCCGCGCAGCGGTCGCTCCGGAGCGCGCTCATGTACGAGCCCGCGAACCCGCGCTTCAAGGAGCAGCTCGCGTCGGTCGAGAAGCAGGTCGAGCAGGGCCGCTCGAAGGATCCCTTCCGCATCAAGTGACGGCGACCGCCGCTTGACCCTCGATCTCGCCGTCCTCGCCGTCCTCGCGATCGCGGCGATCTCCGGCGCGGTGTCGGGCGCCCTCCGGCAGCTCGTCTCCTTCGCGTCGGCCGGGCTGGGCGTCGCCGCCGCGCGCGCGTTCTCCCGGGACGTGGGCGAGGGGCTCGCCCGCACCCTCTCGCCGTCCGCGCGGGCCCTCGCGCCGCTGCTCCTGTTCTTCGGCGCCTTCGCCCTGGGGTCGCTCGTGGGGGTCGTGCTGCTCCGCGCGACGGGGGTCTCGAAGGTCGTGCGCGGGCCGACCGACCGCGCCGCGGGCGCGATCCTCGGCGGCGCCAAGGGCGCCCTCGCGGCGTGGACGGTCCTCTCGGCGCTCGCGCTGGCCGGGGACCTCGTGCCCCGGGACCTCGCCGCGCGCGCCGCCCGGAGCGACTTCGCCGCGCTCGCCCGGGCGCACAACCTCATCGCGCGGCTCGACCCGGACGCGGCGCGCCGGTTCGAGCGCGCGCGCTGACGGGGGGAGGGCGAGTGGGGAGGAGGTCGAGGCGCAGCCGGCCGCGCGCGGGGATCACTCCCGGAGCAGGGTGGGGTCGAGCCGGTCGACCCGCCGCCGGACGAAGCCCGCGTCGATGGCCACGCGGGTGCCCCGCCGCTCCGGCGCCTCGAAGAGGAGATCGGCGACCGTCTCCTCGACGATCGCCCTGAGCCCGCGCGCGCCCCCGCCGCGGTCCGCCGCGAACCGGACGATCTCCCGGAGCGCGCCGTCCGTGAACGCGAGCTCGACGCCGTCGGCGCCGAGGGCGTCCTTCACCTCCCGCACCACCGCGTCGGGCGGCCCGGTCAGCACCTCGAGCAGCTCGTCCGGCCCGAGCTCGTCGAGCTGCACCACGACCGGCAGCCGTCCGAGGAACTCGGCGAGCATGCCGTACTCGAGGAGGTCCTTCTGGCGGACGCGTCGCGCGCCGCGCCGGCCGCCGTCGCGGGCGCCGAACCCGAGCGAGCGACTCTCGGCCGCGTAGGCGAACACGTCGCTGAACGTCCCCGCGCAGACGAAGAGGATGTCGGTCGTGTCCACCGTGACCGCGTCCTGGCGCTGCCAGTGCTGCGCGAGGTTCAGCGGGACGAGCAGCTCGCGGCCCTCCAGGATCTTGAGGAGCGCCTGCTGCACGCCCTCGCCCCCGATGTCGCGCGAGCCCACGCCCGAGCGGTGTCCCTGCGAGCGCCGGGCGATCTTGTCCACCTCGTCGATGAACACGATCCCGCGCTGCGCCTGCTCGACGGAGTGCCCGGCCCGCGCCAGCAGCTCCGCGATCATCACCTCCACGTCCTTGCCGTAGTACCCGGCCTCCGTGAACTCGGTCGCGTCGGCGACGTGGAAGGGCACGTCGAGGAGGTCCGCGAGGGTCCGGGCGAGGTGCGTCTTCCCGCAGCCCGTCGGCCCGATGAGGAGCACGTTCGACTTCCGCGCGAGGGCGCCGGAGCGGCGTCCGCGGCGCAGCGCCGTCCGCCGCAGGTGGTTGTACGCGGCGACGGCGAGGGCCTTCTTCGCGCGCTCCTGGCCGACGACGTGGCGGGACAGCCGCTCGGCGATCTGCCGGGGGGTCGGGATCGGAGCCGGCGAGTCGTCCAGGCGCGGAGGGTTCTTCACTCCGGAACGGTCGGCCCTGCGGGAACGCCTGGCAACCACCGCCGGAGGAGCCGCCGGGCGGGCGACCGGAGGGCTCCCGCGGTGAGCGCAGGGGCAGCCGGATGAGGCTGCACCGGAGCGAGCGGGGGGCTCGGGGGGGCGCGAGCTCCGCGAAGCCGGAGCGAGTGTCCCCCCGCTCTAACGTCCGCGCCCCGGCCCGACCTGCTTCGTCTTCGCCTCCTGCTTCAGCTCGGGCATCGCGCCGGAGCCGGGGTGCCGCCTGGCGTGCGCGCGCTGCAGCGCGTCGAACAGCTCGGGGAGGCGCCGCTGGAGCCGCTTCGGCTTCCGGCGCTTGCGCGTCGAGAGCGCGTGCGCGAACACGAGCGGCGCGGCGATCGTCGCGTCGGAGTAGACGACGACGTGGTTCTTCAGCATGTTCGCCTGGACCTTGCCCCAGCTGATCGCCTCGGACGGCGTCGCGCCGGAGAGGCCGCCCCACTGCGGGGAGTCGGTCGAGATCTGCAGGACGTACTCGTGGCCGCCGCGGTTCAGGTCCAGGATCTGCCAGAGGGTCGGCTGGGTCTGGAGGTAGAAGTTCTTCGGCGAGCCGCCGCCCAGGATCACGACGCCGTTCACGTCGGCGCCGTAGACGATCGCGGTGGACTGGAGCACGTCGAGGTCCGGGTCGATGGTCGTGAGGCCGCCGCGGAGCTTCATCGCGGCGACGTTCATCCCGATCGACGAGTCGCCCGGCGACGAGGTGAAGACCGGGACGTCGTACCTGGCGGCGGTCGCCACCCAGCTCTTCTCGGGGAGGGGAGCCTGCTGCATCACCAGGTGGCCGAGGTAGTGGTGCAGCTGCGCGGTCGAGACGTTGCCCCGCAGCGCGTCGGGGGCCTTCTCGAGCGCCTCTCGCACGAAGGCGTCCGTGTCGAGGAGCGAGTCCTCGGTGATGAAGACGTCGTAGATCCGCTCGATCCCCGCCCGGTAGAGCTCCCTGTCGTCCACCTGGAAGTGGCCCTGGACGACGGGCAGCTTCAGGGCGAAGTGGAGGTCGTGGTAGAGGTTCGCGCCCGTGGAGATGACGAGGTCGACGAACCCGGCCTCGATCATCGCCTGGATCGCGCCGCCCATTCCCGCGGGCGCCATCGCGCCCGTGACGGTGAGCGCGATCGTCGCGCCGGAGTCGATCATCCTGCCGAACAGGTCGCAGCCCTCGGCGAGGCGGCCGCCGTTGAAGGCGCCGGCGCGGCGGTAGACGTCGACGAGCTCCTCGACCGTCATGCCGGGGCGGAGCCGCATCGGCTCGACGGGAGGACGCGAGAGGTAGCGCTTGCGGAGCTTCTTCGGGGACTCGGCCATGGCGGCGGCGGACGTTAGTCGCCGGCGCGGGCGCCGTCAATCGGAGGAAGGCGCCGCGACTCGAGCGCGGCCGCGCCTCAGATGATGGGAGAGCGCGCCGAGGCCGCGAGCGACAGCTGCACGAGCCCGACCTGGCCGTCGTCGGCCGGCTTGAAGGCGAGCTCGGACAGCTTCGCCTGGCGGTAGACGTCGAGCATCCGCTCCTGGCCGAGCCTCCACACCGAGACCATGGTGCACGAGGTGGAGTGACCGCAGGCGTCCTCGCCGTCGAGACAGACGTTCAGCGCCACCGGGCCCTCGACCGCCTCGATGACGTCGAGGAAGCTGATGGCGACGGGAGCCCGGGCGAGCGCGTACCCGCCGTGGGGGCCGCGGGTGGAGCGGACCAGCCCCTGATCGACGAGGGTCTTGAGGATCTTCGCCAGGAAGTCCTCGGGCACGTCCATCTGCCGCGCGATCTCCCTGAACGGGACGACGGATTCCTGGGGAATGGAGGCGAGATAGATCATGGCCCGCAGGCCGTAGTCGATCTTTCGCGAGATCCGGAGTACGTGCTGCATCGGTCCTTCCCCGCGCCACCCGTTCGTGGAGCGCGTCGCCCTCAGCGCGCGGATATCCTAGCAGATCGAGGTGGACAGATCATGGGCGACGCCGGCATGACCGACCCGAGAATCGACCTCCACACGCACAGCCTCGCGTCCGACGGCGAGTTCACCGCCGCGGAGGTGGCGGTGCGCGCGCGCGCGGCGGGGATCGGGGTCTGGGGGCTCTGCGATCACGACACCGTCGCCGGGCTCGCCGACGCGGGGACGGCCGCGGAGCGCGCGGGCATCCGGCTCGTCCCCGGGATCGAGCTCTCCGCGTTCCTCGACTCGAAGGAGATCCACCTCCTCGGCCACTTCATCGATCCGGCGCACGAGTCGATGACGAGCTTCGAGGATCTCCTCGCGGTGCGCCGGCGGGTCCGCATGCAGCAGATCGTCGAGAAGCTCGCGGCCCTGGGGGTCCGCATCCGCGTGGAGGACATCGAGAAGTGGAGCGGCGGCAAGACGATCGGCCGCCCGCACGTCGCGCGCGCCATCGTCGAGGCGGGTGCCGCCACGAGCATCAAGGAGGCCTTCGATCGTTACCTGGGCGAGGGGCGGGCCGCCTACGTGCAGCGATACCGCCTGGAGGCCGAGGAGGCGGTGCGGCTCGTCCGGGGCGCGGGCGGGACCGTGACCGTCGCCCACCCCGGGGTCTCGAAGCTCGAGCGGCACCACCTGGTGCGGCTTCGTGCCGCAGGCGTCGACGGCCTCGAGGTCCACCACGTCGACCACGTCCCCTCGCAGCGCGAGAAGTACCTGAGGATCGCGGAGGAGCTGGAGCTCGTGCCGACCGCGGGGTCCGACTACCACGGGGTCACCATCTCCCCCGACCGGAAGCTCGGCGACGTCACCATGCCGCGCGACGACCTCGCCCGGCTCGAGGCGCGGCGCCCGTAGTCATGGTCGAGCGCGCTCCGGACGCCGCGCGGGTCGCCCGGCGGCGCAGGTCGCGGGCGGCGGCGGGCGCGCTCGCCGTCGTCCTCGCCGGGGCCGCGGCGTACGCCGGGTCGTTCGGGGTGCCGCTGCAGTTCGACGACCTCCCGAACATCGTCGACGAGCCGTCGGTCCACGCCGTGGACCTCTCGCCCGCGCAGCTCGCCCCCGCCGTGCGCGGGTTCCCGCTCGGCCGGTGGCTCGCCCGCGGGTCGTTCGCGGTCGACCACGCGGTGCACGGGCTCCGGCCCGCCGGCTATCACGCGGTGAACCTCGCGTTCCACCTGGCGACCGCGCTCCTCGTGCTCGCGGTCGCGCTGCGGCTCCTCGCCGCGCTGGCGCGCCGCGGGGAGGCGGCCGGGGCGGTGGGGGGACGCGGGGCGCTGTCGCTCCGGGATCCGGACGACCGGCTGGCCGCGGCGACGATCGCGGCGCTGCTGTTCGCGGTCCACCCCGTCCACACGCAGGCGGTCACCTACGTCGTCCAGCGGATGACCGTGATGGGCGCGTTCTTCGCGCTCTGCGGCGTCGCGCTGTGGCTCGCCGCGCGCGAGCGGCGAGGCCGCGCCTTCGCCGTCCGGGCCGCGGGCGCCGCGCTCTGCGCCTGGCTGGCGGTGTCCTGCAAGGAGAACTTCGTCGTCCTGCCCGGGCTCGTCCTCCTCGTGGAGGCCGTCCTCGACCCCGCGCTCGGCGCGCGCCTGCGGGCGCGCTGGCGGCCCGTCGCCGGCGCGGGCCTCGCGCTCGCGGCGGCGGGCGGGGCGATGCTGTGGGCGTACCTGCCGGTGATCCGGGGGGAGCAGGTGCGCTACCCGCTCGGCCTCGCCGAGCGCCTCCTGTCGCAGGGCCGGATCCTCCTGCACTACCTCTCGCTCGTCGCGCTCCCGCTGCCGGGACGCCTCCACGTGGACTACGCGTGGCCGCCCTCCACCGGGCTCCTCACCCCGCCCTCGACGCTCCCGGCGCTGCTCGCGGTGGCGGCGCTCGCCGCGCTCGCGGCGGGCTCGGTCCGCCGCGCGCCCCTCGTCGCGCTCGGGCTCGGGTGGTTCCTGGTCGCGCTGCTCGTCGAGCAGACGGTGCTGCCGATCGACCTCGCCTTCGAGCAGCGGATCTACTTCGCGGACGTCGGGCTGCTGATCCTGGCCGGCGCCGCGCTCGTCTCGCTCGTGCGGGTCCCTCGCGCGGGCGCCTGGGTCGTCGCCGCGCCGCTCGCGGCCCTGCTCGCGGCGGGGACGTGGGCGCGGAACGTCCGCTGGGGAGACCCGGCGCTCCTGTACGCGGACGAGGCCGGCGCGGGGCCGGGCGCCGCTCGCGGGCTGCTGAGCGCGGGCGCGGCGTACCGCGCGCGAGGGAGGCTCGACGACGCCGAGCGCGTGCTCCGGCGGGCGATCTCGCTCGCGCCGCGCGACCCCGGCGCGTACGTGAACCTCGGCAACGTGGCGCTCGACCGCGGACGCCCCGCGGAGGCGGAGGCCTGGTACCGCGAGGCCCTCGCGCGCGACCGGCGGATGCCGGACGTCTGGTACAACCTCGGGATCCTGCTCACCCGCCAGGGGAAGCCGGGCGAGGCGATGGACGCGTACCGCTCGGCGATCGCCGCCGACGGGACCTTCACGAGCGCGCGGGTGAACCTCGCCCTCGTCCAGTACGGGAGCGGCGACGCGCAGGGCGCGCTCGCGACGCTCGACGAGGCGCTGCGGGTGGATCCGGGCGGGGTCTCCGCGCTCGCGAACCGCGCCGTCATCCGCGCGGCGCTCCGCCGGGACGAGGAGGCCCTCGCCGACGCGCGGCAGGCGGTCCGGATCGGCGCCGAGAAGCCGGTCGCGTGGCTCGTGCTCGCCGAGGTCCACCTCGTCGCGGGGCGCCGGGCCGAGGCGCGCCAGGCGGCGGAGCAGGCGCTCCGGCTCGCGCCCGGGCACCCCGAGGCGCTCGAGCTGCTGCGCCGGCTCGGTCCCGCACCGTGAGGTGAGCGCAGGGGCAGCCGGATGAGGCTGCCCCGTAGCGAATGGGGGGCTCGGGGGGGCCGCGAGCTCCGGCGCCCGCAGGCGCGCCGGAGCGAGTGTCCCCCCGCTGGGATGCCCGGGCCGCGAGGACCCCCGGTGGCCGGAGCGCCCTACCCGCGGAAGATCTGCAGCGACGCGCCCGCCCAGTCCACGATCGGCGACCACCAGATCCCGAAGACCAGGATGAACGCCGACGCGGCGCCGAGGATGAGGCCGTAGCCGGCGCGCGCGCGGATGGGGGCGGGGTTCTCGACGTACGGCGGGTCGATGAACATCGCCCGGGCGATCCGCATGTAGTAGTAGAGCGACACCGCGGTGTTGAGCGCGGCCACGAGCGCGAGCATGCCGTACCAGCCGCCGCCCGGCCCGCCGATCCGCTCGAACACCGCGTAGAACAGGTACCACTTGCCGGCGAACCCGGCGAACGGCGGCAGCCCCGTGAGCGAGAAGAGGAAGATCGCGAACGTGATCGCCGCGAGCGGGTGACGCCGCGCGAGCCCCTTGTAGTCGAGGATCGACTCGGAGCCGGTGGCCTCCGCGACCAGGATGACGACGACGAAGGCGCCGACGTTCATCACCAGGTAGATGAGCATGTAGATCATGACGGCCTGGATCCCGCGGCCGGAGACCGCGGAGAGGCCCATGAGCGCGTAGCCCGCGTGCGCGATCGACGAGTACGCGAGGAGGCGCTTCAGGTTCGTCTGCCCGAGCGCCGTCAGGTTCCCGAGCGTCATCGTGACCGCCGAGATCACCCCCACCACCGCCGGCCAGGGGATGCCGGCGAGCGCGCTCGCGAAGCCGGCGGCGCCGCTGTCGGGCCCCGAGGCGAGCGCGGAGTGGAAGAAGCGCAGCGCGAGGGCGAAGCCCGCCGCCTTCGGACCGACCGAGAGGAACGCCGTGAACGGCGTCGGCGCGCCCTCGTACACGTCCGGGCACCACATGTGCCAGGGCACCGCGGCGACCTTGTAGCCGAACCCGGCGGTCACGAAGACGATCGCGACGACGAGGGCCACCTTGGTCGCGGCGAGCGACGCGCCCGTCGCCTGGATCATCTGGATGCGGCCGCCGAGCAGCAGGATGTTCGTCGTCCCGGTGAGGCCGTACAGGTAGCTCATGCCGAACAGCATGACCCCCGAGGCGACGCCGCCGTAGATGACGTACTTCAGCGAGCCCTCCGCCGCCTTCCGGTCGCCCTTGCGGTAGCCGGCGAGCACGTAGCTCACCATCGAGACGAGCTCGATGGAGAGGTAGATCATGAGGAGGTCGGTGGCGCTCGCCATCATGAACATGCCGAGCACGACGGCCATGAGCAGCGCGTAGAACTCCCCGATCCGCGCGGAGGGGAAGTCCTTCCCCAGCGAGGCGACGAGGACGGTGATCGCGCCGGCGCTGACGAAGAGCCACTTGAAGAAGTTCGCGAACGCGTCGTTCGCGATCATGCCGTTGAACAGGACCTGGGCGTCGTCGGGCTGCCGCGCGAGCAGCACCGCCGTGAGGCCCAGCACCGCGAGCGCGCCCGCGGTGAGGTAGGCGACGCGCGACGCGCTCTTCTTCCAGAAGAGATCGATCACGAGCAGGACGAGCGTCCCGAACGTGAGCGCCATCTCCGGCTGGAACCAGAGCGCGGAGCGCAGGTTCTCTTCTACGAGTGGGATGAAGGATTCCATCGCGGGGTCTCGGGTGGCCTACAGCGGCCGGAGGTTCTGGACGAGCGCGTGCAGGGTGAGGTTGATCGGCCCGAGGACCGCCTGCGGGTAGAAGCCGAGGACGATCGCGATCGCGCCGAGCGGGTAGAGGGTGAGCCGCTCGCGCCAGTTGAGGTCCGGGTAGCCCTTGTAGGCCGGGTTGAGCTTGCCCAGGAACATCCGGTGGATCGCCCACAGGTAGTAGGCCGCCGTGATGATGACGCTCGTCGCCGAGATGATCGTGTAGGTCGTGAAGACCGGGAACGAGCCCGAGAACACCATGAACTCGGAGATGAAGCCGGCGAGGCCCGGGAGGCCGAGGGAGGCGAAGAAGGCGAGGCCCATGATCGCGGAGTACTCGGGCAGCTCGGACGCCAGGCCGCCGAACTTCGCGATCTCGCGGTGGTGGGCGCGGTCGTAGATCACGCCCACGATGAGGAAGAGCATCGGGCTGATGATGCCGTGGGTGAAGAGGTTCAGCACCGCGCCGGAGATCGCCGCGGGGGTGAAGGCCGCCATCCCGAGGAGCGAGAAGCCCATGTGCGAGACGGAGGAGTACGCGATGAGCTTCTTGAGGTCCGTCTGGCCGAGGCAGACGAACGCGGCGTAGACGATGTTGATGACGCCGAACACCGCGATGGCGTTCGCGGCCCACATGGTCGCGTCGGGGAGGAGCGGGTAGTTGAAGCGGAGGATGCCGTAGATGCCCATCTTCAGGAGCACGCCGGCCAGGATGACGGACACCGGCGTCGGCGCCTCGACGTGCGCGTCGGGCAACCAGGTGTGGAACGGGAACATCGGGATCTTGATGGCGAACCCGATGAAGAGGCCGACGAACGCCACCTTCGCGAAGTCCATCCCGAGGATCGAGAGGTTGCGGAAGACGCCCGCCTGGCCCTGCCGCGCGAGCTCGATGAGGTTGAAGGTGTGGCCGGCGGACATCGTGCCGTCGGCGAGCATCGCCGGCTGCGAGTTGTAGTAGATGCCGATGATCGCGAGGAGCATCAGCACGGAGCCGGCGAGGGTGTAGAGGAAGAACTTGATCGCCGCGTACTCCTTGCGCGGCCCGCCCCAGATGCCGATGAGGAAGTACATCGGCAGGAGCATCACCTCCCAGAACACGTAGAAGAGGAACATGTCGAGGGCGACGAAGGTGCCCATCATGCCCGTCTGCAGGAGGAGGAGCATGAACAGGTAGCCCGGCACCATCCGCACCGAGAAGTGCTTCGGGTGGTGCGGGTCGTCGTGGCCGTCGTCGTTCATGCCGGCCATCTGGCCCGCCTTCGCGCCCGACCACCACGGCATCGAGGCGATGGTCGCGATGAAGGAGACGAGGCCCGACAGGAGGACCATCGAGATCGAGAGCCCGTCGACGCCGACGAGGTACTCGATGTTGAACGACCGGATCCAGACGTAGTGCTGCTGGAGCTGGACGCCGGCCTTCGAGCCGTCGAAGAGCTTCCAGGCGGCGATGGCCGCGACGAGCGACAGCCCGCTCGTCACCAGCGCGATCCAGCGGGCCGCGTCGTCGACCGTGCGCTTCGGCAGGTTGGCGAGGTACCGCGCCGCGACCAGCACGACGATCGCGATCGCGCCGATGAGCGGAAAGAAGGTGGCCCAGCTGAGGACGGTGCCTGCGGTGAACATGCGTCGCTCCTTCGGTTACTGGATGAGGAAGTTGAGCAGGACCACCACGAGCGCGCCCCCGAGCGCGCCGTAGAGGTAGGTCTGGATGCGGCCGGTCTGGACGGTCCTGAGCGAGCGGCCGAAGCCGAGCGTGGCGTTCGCGACCGCGTCCACCGCGCCGTCGACGAGGTACTTGTCGATGGCGGCGTCGAGGCGGCCCGCGAACCGGCCGACCGCGCCGACGAAGTTGACGAGCCCGTCGATGACGCTGCCGTCGAAGCGGCTGAACGCGCGCGCGACGAAGACGGAGGGCTTGAGGACGGTGAACGCGTAGAGCTCGTCCACGTAGTACTTGTTGTAGACGACGGTCCAGATGCCCTCGAAGCGGGCCTTGAGGCGCGCCGGGACCTCGCTCGTCGCGTCCTTGTAGAGGGCGCGCGCCGCGAGCCAGCCGACGAACGCGATCGCCACCCCGATGCCCTGGAACAGGAGCTCCATCTGGTGGTTGTGGTGCGCGTCACCGATCATCGAGAAGGGGACCGACTCCTGCGCGGGGAGGGCCGGCGCGAGCCAGTGCTCGAGGATCGGCGCGTGGCCGGTCCAGGCCATCGGGATCCCGAGGAAGAGGGTCAGGCCGGAGCCGATCGCGAGGGCCGACAGGACGAAGGTGATCGTCCAGGGGGACTCCTTCGGCCCGTGGTGCCCGCCGTGCCCGCCGTGGGCGTCGTCGTGCGCCGCGGTCGCGTCGTGCCCGTGACCCGCGTGGGCGGCGGCCGCGTGCGCCGGCGCGGCGTGCGCGCCGTGGTCGTCGTGCCCGTGCGCGGCGGCGTGAGCGTGGACCGCGCCGTCGGAGGCGTGGACCGCGACCGACGTGGGCGACATCGCCGTCGCGACCGCCGAGTGCGGGTCCTCGTTGTGCTCGTCGTGGTGCCCGCCACCGCCGCGGTACTCGCCGGTGAAGGTCATGTAGTACGACCGGAACATGTAGAACGCCGTCCCGGTCGCCGCGACGATGCCGATCGCGTAGATGAGCGGCCCGAGCCACGGCGTCGGCGTGCCGAAGAGCGCGAGGTGGTTGCTCGTGAACGCCTTCCAGAGGATCTCGTCCTTGGAGTAGAAGCCGTTCGCGATCGGGAACCCGGCGATGGCGATGCACGCGTACAGGTAGGTCCAGCGCGTGATGGGCATGAACTTCTTCAGCCCGCCCATCTTCCGCATGTCCTGCTCGTGGTGGCAGCCGAGGATCACCGAGCCCGACCCGAGGAAGAGCGTCGCCTTGAAGAAGGCGTGGGTGAGCAGGTGGTAGGAGCCGGCCCAGTACGAGCCGATGCCCACGCCGATGAACATGAAGCCGAGCTGCGACACGGTCGAGTAGGCGAGGACCTTCTTGATGTCGTACTGGAAGAAGCCGATCGACGCGGCGAAGAGCGCGGTGAGGGCGCCGATGAGGGCGACCCAGCCCATCGCCGACGGCGAGAGGGCGTAGATGAAGTTCAGGCGCGCGACCATGTAGACGCCGGCCGTCACCATCGTCGCCGCGTGGATGAGGGCGGAGACCGGCGTCGGGCCGGCCATCGCGTCCGGGAGCCAGACGTAGAGCGGGAGCTGCGCGCTCTTCCCCATGGCGCCGACGAACAGCAGGATCCCGATGAGCGCGATGAGCGAGACGCCCCAGATCTCCTGGTGGACGAGGCCCTGCTTGATGCCCGTCCCCTCGACGACGATCTGATCGCGAAGCTCGCGGAAGTTCATGGTGGGGCCGACCTTCACCCCGTTGACCCGCGGCGCCAGCGCGTCGGACTGCGCCGCGTCGGAGGCCGCCGCGGTCGCCTGCATGCCGGGCCTCGGCACGTAGTCGGTGCTCCGGAGGGCGCCGGCCCGCGGCGTCCAGGCGCCGCCGAGCGCCCAGAAGAGGAGCAGGAGCCCGGCGAGGAAGCCGAAGTCGCCGAAGCGGTTCACGACGAAGGCCTTCATGCCGGCCGCCGCCTTCTCGGGGTCCGTGTACCAGAACGCGATGAGGAGGTAGGACGCGAGGCCGACGCCCTCCCACCCGAAGAACATCATCGCGAAGCTGTCCCCCATGACGAGCAGGAGCATCGCGAACACGAACAGGTTCAGGTACGAGAAGAACCGCCAGTACGACGGCTCGTCGGCCATGTAGCCGATGGAGAAGACGTGGATGAGCGTCCCGATCCCCGTGATGATGAGGACCATCATCATCGAGAGCTGATCGAGGGCGAACCCGACGTCCACCGTCAGGCGACCCGCGGTGAGCAGGTTCCAGAGCGTGTCCTGGAGGAACCGCTCCTCGGCGGGGAGCGAGAGCAGCTGGCGGAACGCGTAGAGCGCGGTGCAGAACGAGAGCGCCATCGCCGAGACCGCGATGCGATGGACGATCTTCTTCCCGAACACCCGCTGGAGCTTCCAGCCGATCGTCGCGTTGATCGTCGCGCCGATGAGCGGGAGGAGCGGGATGATCCAGAGGTAGGAGACCTCGTGCACGTGCAGCGCCGAGAGGTGCTCGGCTGCCGCGTGCCCCGCCGCCTGGAGGTGCTGCGCGGCGGCGTGACCCGCGGCCTGCACGTGCTCCGCGGCGGCATGACCCGCCGCCTGGACGTGCTCCGCGGCCTGACCGACGACCTGAACGCTGGAGTGTTCCATCGCCTACTCTCGCATGAGGTCCGCGAAGCGGACGTCGATGGTCTTGAACGTCTGGAAGATGGCCAGGACGATGGCGAGGCCCACCGCGGCCTCCGCCGCCGCGAGGACGATGACGAACAGGGCGAAGACCTGCCCCGTCACGCCGCCCCCGACGTAGTGGTTGAACGCCACGAAGTTCACGTTCGCGCCGTTGAGGATGAGCTCGACGCCCATGAGGACGCCGACCGCGTTGCGGCGGGTGGCGACCGTGACGAGGCCGAACGAGAAGAGCAGCGCGCCGACGATGAGGAAGTGGGTGAGGGTGATCATGGGGTCTCCGGCCTCAGTCGGCCTTGAGCTCCTTGCGGGCGATGACGACGGCGCCGACGAGGGTCGCGAGGAGCACGAGCGAGGCGACCTCGAACGGCAGCAGCCACTTCGTGAGGAACCCGTTCCCGATGGCGTCGGTGGTGGCCGCGAGCGCGGGGGCGACGTTCGTCCGCCAGGGCGTGAGGATCGCGACCGCGAGGAGGACCGGCGCGACCGCGACGAAGAGGAGCACCCCGCCGAAGCGCCCGAACGCCGAGTTCGAGACGTTCACGTCGGTGATCCGGTTCGTCAGCATGACCGCGAACAGGATGAGGACGAGGACGCCGCCGATGTAGACGAGGAGCTGCGTCACCGCGACGAAGTCCGCGGAGAGGAAGACGTAGAGCGACCCGGCGCCGAGGAGCGCCATGAGGAGCCCGATGGCCGAGTACAGGATGTTCTGCGAGAAGGCGACCCCCGCCGCGCCCGCGACCGTCACGGCCGCGAGGACGTAGAAGAGGACGTCGGTCACGCCCGCCGGGCCCGGGGCGAGGGTGCCGCGGAGGTAGGCGGGCTGGACGACCTGCGTCGCCATGTAGCCGAGGAACACGACGACGAGCAGCGTCGCGATGAACCAGAGGGAGATCCTGCCGGCGGTCGGTCTCATCGTCGCGGCCTCACTTGCTCTCGGGGGTCGGGGGCTTCGCGGCCGCGGGTTCCGCGGGCGCCGCCGCGGGAGCCGCGGGAGCGGCAGCAGGCGCGACGGCGGCAGGAGCCGGGGCGGCAGGAGGGGCGGCAGCGGGTGCGGGCGCCGGGGCGGGCTTCGCCGCGGCCGGAGCGGTCGCCGGAGCGGCCCCGTCCGCGGGCTTCGCGGCGGCCGGAGCGGCCGGCTTCGCCGCGGGCGCGGGCTTCGCGGCGGCCTTCTCCTCGGGCGGCTTCGGCGGCGCGGGCGGCAGGAACGTCGGCGCGGCGCGGTCCCAGGCGAACGTCTCGAGCCGCAGGCGCACGAGCGAGCCGAGCTGGACGCGGGGGTAGTACTCCGCGTTCTTGTCCACCTTGTAGACGGGGAACGGCGCCTCGGGGTCCGCCCAGCGGAACACGAGGTTGCGGATGTTGCGGTGGGAGCCCTCGAACTCGCGGGTGTGCTGGATCGAGCCGGTGGGGCAGGGCTCGACGCACAGGCCGCAGAACATGCACTTCGCCTCGTCGATGTCGAACTGCGTGACGACGCGCTGCTTCGGGTTCGTCGGGTCCTTCTCGAGGGTGATCTGGATGCAGCCGATCGGGCAGGCGCGCTCGCAGGCCTGGCAGCCCGTGCAGATCGCCGTGTCCACCTCGAGGAACCCGCGGTAGCGGGGCGGCAGCATGTCCCGGACCGCCATCGGCGTGCGGTCCGGATACTGGACCGTCATCGGGCGCCGGGCGAGGTGCGAGAGCGTGATGGACAGGCCGTGCCAGAAGGACACGACCGTGTCCTTGATGGCGCCGGCGTACTCGCTGACCGTCATGGTGGCCATTCGACGTGGGCTCCCGTTACCAGTTGGTGAGGTCGACGCGGTCCCCGACCGCCGAGATGTTCGCCCTCGTCTGCTTCAGCAGGAGCAGGGTGGCGACCACGGCGCCGAGCGTCAGGACGATCCCGGTCGCCGAGGCGACGACCGGCGCGCGCGTGACGAGCATCTGCCAGAGCAGCGACGCGACGAAGGACACGAACGCGAAGGGGACGAGGTACTTCCAGCAGAGCGTCATCATCTGGTCGACGCGGATGCGGGGCAGCGTCCAGCGGATCCAGACGACGATGTTCAGGACGACGAGCGTCTTCACGACGAAGATGCCCATCGAGAGGACCTGGAGGCCCCACCAGCCGAGGCCCGGCAGCGTCCCGGCGCCGCGCGCCGCGGCGAACACCTCGGGGCCGGCGAAGGGCACCTGCCAGCCGCCGAAGAACAGCGTCACCGAGATCGCCGACATGACCCAGACGTTGCCGAACTCGACGAGGAAGTAGATCGCGAACCGGAAGGCCGAGTACTCGGAGAGGTAGCCCGCGACGAGCTCGGACTCGGCCTCGGGGAGGTCGAACGGGGTGCGGTTGCCCTCGGCGAGCTGGGCGATGAAGAAGATGACGAAGGCGACGGTGGCGAAGGGGTTCGTGAACGCGAACCACTGCCACGGCCAGGCGCCCTGCGCCCGGATGATCCCCTGCATCGACAGCGTCCCGGCCATGAGGACCGGCACCATGAGCGCGATGCCGGCCGGGATCTCGTAGGAGATGACCTGCGCCGCGGACCGCATGCCGCCGAAGAGCGCCCACTTGGAGTTCGACGACCAGCCGGCGAGGAGGATGCCGACCACGACGAGGGCGGTGACCGCGGTGATGTAGAAGATGCCGACGTTCAGGTCGGCGGCGATGAGGCTCTCGCCGAAGGGCAGCGCCACGAACACGAGGGCGAAGCCGGAGAACACGAAGTACGGCGCGGCCCGGAAGAGCAGCTGGTCCGACTCGGCGGGGATGAGGTCCTCCTTGAGGAGGAGCTTCACCGCGTCCGCCACCCACTGGAGGAAGCCGCCGGCGCCGGCGCGGTTGTAGCCGATGCGGCTCTGCATGCGGGAGCTGACCCGCATCTCCCACCAGACGGTCGTCCCGGAGATGACGGCGCCGAAGGTGAGGAGGATGAGGGCGAGCACCGCGACGAACCCGCCGTAGAGGAGGGGCGTGTACGGCCAGGTCGCCGGGTCGTGCCCGAGCACCTCGCGCACGAACGCGGCCGCCATCTCCGGCTTCGTGAGCGGCGAGAGCACGAGGATGCCGCCGAAGATCGCGAGCGGCAGGATCACCGCGACCGCGAGGGTGATGACGAGGAGGCTCCTCGACGTCTTCTGCTGGACGTACGGGGTGGAGGGATTCGCGATCATCGATCGATCTCCGGCGCGACGACGTCGAGGCTGGCGATGAGGGCGACGAGGTCGGCGACCATGAGGCCGCCCGAGATGTCCTCGATGATGCCCATCGCGGTGAAGGAGCCGGTCCGGGCGCGGACGCGGTACGCCTTGTTCGTGCCGTCCGAGACCACGTAGTAGGCGAGCTCGCCGCGGGCGGACTCGACGCGGCCCACCGCCTCGCCCGCCTCCGGCTTGATGTTGCGGGGGACCTTCGCCATGATCTCGCCGTCCGGGATCGTCAGGAGGGCCTGGCGGACGATCTTCGACGACTCCGCCATCTCGAGGCACCGCACGTAGTAGCGGTCGAACGAGTCGCCCGGCGCGCCGAACCAGCCCTTGCCGACCGGGATCGCGAACTTGAAGTTCGAGTACGCGCCGTACGGCAGGTCGCGGCGCAGGTCCCAGTCCACGCCGGACCCGCGCAGGTTCGGGCCGACGAGGCCGTAGTCGATCGCCTGCGCGGGCGGGATGACCGCCACGTTCGCGAGGCGCTTCACGTACACCTGGTTGTAGGTGATGAGCCGGTCGAACTCGACGAGGAACGGGTCGAAGTGATCGAGGAACTTGAGGACCCGGTCCTTCCAGCCCTCGGGCATGTCGAACGCGACGCCGCCGATGCGGTGGTAGTTGTAGGTGAGGCGCGCGCCGCAGAGCTCCTCGATGAGGTCGTTGATCGTCTCGCGCTCGCGGAGCCCGTGGACCATCGGGGTGAAGGCGCCGATGTCCATCGTCATCGTGCCGACCGAGACGAGGTGCGAGGCGATGCGGCAGAGCTCGCAGCTGATGGCGCGGAGCCACTGGGCGCGCGCCGGCACCTCGAGCTTGAGCAGCCGCTCGACGGCGATCGCGTAGCCCTCGTTGGCGAACATCGCGGCGACGTAGTCGACGCGGTCGGTGTACGGCATGAAGCCGGGGTAGCCGACGATCTCCCCGATCTTCTCGATCGAGCGGTGCAGGTAGCCGACGTCCGGGATCGCCCGCTTGATCACCTCGCCGTCGGTCTCGACGATGAAGTTGATGACGCCGTGGGTCGAGGGGTGCTGCGGCCCGAAGTTGAGGACCATCTCCTCGTTGTCACGGTCCACGCGGCGGAGGATGAGCTTCTCCATGTCGTCTCCTACGCCTTCGCGGCGGGCTGCGCGTCCTGGGGGCCGGCGGCGGCCGCCTTCTCCGCCTTCTTCGCGTCGTCGAGCCGCTTCAGCTCGACGAGCGGGTTCTCGCGCACGTTCGAGATCCCGTGCCAGCCGCCCGCCTCCTGGTAGTCCTTGCGGAGGGGGTGGCCGACCCAGTCGTCCGGCAGCATGATCCGGCGGAGGTCGGGGTGGCCGGGGAAGTCCACGCCGAACAGGTCGTAGATCTCCCGCTCGAACCAGTTCGCGGTCTTCCAGACGCACTCGACCGTGTCCACGGTGGGCGCCGCCCGGTCGGCCTCGACCTTGAGCTTGAAGAGGTGCCGGTGCTTGTACGAGACGAGGTGGTAGACGAGCTCGATCACGTTCTTCTTCGGCCAGTCGACCGCGGTCTCGTCCTCGAGGAAGTCGAACTCGAGGCCGGGCTCGGACTTCAGGAAGCGGCAGATCTCGACGATCCGCTCCCGCTTCACCACGCAGAACGGGTCCACCTTGGCCTCGGACAGCGGGCCGACGTCGTCGCCGAACCGGGCCTTCAGGCGCTCATGGATTTCACTGGTCGTCATTTCTTCCTCTGACTGCGATCCGGGGCGTGCCGGCCGCTCCTCCGCGGCCGCTCGCCCCGTCCTTGCACCGGACCTGAAGCGCTGTCCCCCACCCGCCGGACTACGCGACCTTCGGGCTGCCGTTCTGCGCCCGCCGCTTCGTCGACCACGGCTCGCTGCGCACGATCTCCTGGAGCCGGAGCAGGCCTTCCGTCAGCGCCTCCGGGCGCGGCGGGCAGCCGGGCACGTAGACGTCCACCGGGATGACCTTGTCGACGCCCTTGCAGACCGAGTACGCGAGCTGGAAGAGGCCGCCGCAGTTCGAGCAGGAGCCCATCGACACCACGTACTTCGGCTCGCCCATCTGGTCGAAGAGGAGCTTCGCCCGCTCGGCCATCTTGTAGGTGAGCGTGCCGGCCACGATCATGAAGTCGGCGTGGCGCGGAGAGGCGCGCGGGATCGCCCCGAAGCGCATGACGTCCGCGCGCGGGCCGCCGGTCTGCATGAGCTCGATGCCGCAGCAGGCGAGGCCGAACAGCAGGTACCAGAGCGAGCTCTCGCGAGCCATGTTGATGAGCTTGTCGAGCTGGCTCGTGTGGAAGAGCGTGACGTCGCCGCCGATGCCGGAGTCCATCCTCTGCTGGGCCATCTCTCGCGTCCTCTGATCCGTTGCCGTTGCCGTTCGAGTCGTCGGGGGAACCGCGCTCACGCCGCCTTGCGCCTGTTCGCGTCCGCGCCCGCCCCGGGAGCGGCGGGCGAGGCGCCCGTCAGCGTCTTCACCCACTCGAGGTCGCCGTGCGCCCACACCCACACGAGGCCGACGACCAGGATGGCGGTGAACAGGAAGAGCTCGAAGAAGGCCACCCAGGCGAACGCCGCGCTCGCCTGCACCCACTGCCGGTAGACCACCACGACCGGGAACGTCAGGGCGATGTCGACCTCGAAGATCACGAAGACGAGGGCGACGAGGTAGAACCGAGGGTTGAAGTTGAACCAGGCGACACCGATGGGGCGCTCACCGCATTCGTAGGTCGAGGACTTCTCCGCGTTGGGGAACTTCGGACCCACCAACCGGGACGCGGTGATGCCGCCGAGGGCGAAGGCTACGGCGACGATCGCGAACACCAGGACGGCACCAAAGTCGAAACCCATCGTCGGATCCTTTTGTGGACCTATCCTGTCGTGATACCTGGGAAAAGGCGGCGGGAGTCTACTCGCGGGGGTCTCGTTGTCAAGGGGTGGAATCCCGTTGACAAACCCTGGACGCGAAGGCACTTAAGGGTCCCTTACTCGGACCCCCCTTCTGCCCATGACACCCCTGCAGACGTACTTCCCCATCGGCCTCGTCCTGCTGGTGGCGCTGCTCCTCGCGGTCGTCATGCTGACGATCGCCGGCCTGCTCGGCCCCCGCCGCTCCAGCGCCGTGAAGGATGCCCCGTTCGAGTGCGGGTCGGAGCCGGTCGGCTCAGCGAGAGAACGCTTCGGCGTGAAGTTCTATGTCGTCGCGATCCTCTTCATCGTGTTCGACATCGAGGCGGTCTTCCTCTACCCGTGGGCCGTCCTCCTCCTGCCGAGCGAGGGCTACCCCGGTCTCGGCTGGCCCGGCTTCATCTCGATGGGGATCTTCGCCGCGACCCTCGTCGCCGGCCTGGTCTACGTCTGGAAGAAGGGCGTCCTCGAGTGGAGCGCGTGATGGCATCGGATCTCGACACCGTCCCGGCGATCGCGACGCGCCGCGACGAGGCGCAGGGCTGGCTCCAGAGCATCGTGTCGAAGGGCGTCGGCTGGGGGCGGAAGTACTCGATCTTCCAGTACCCCTTCGTCACCGCGTGCTGCGGGATGGAGTACATGAGCCTGCAGATGGCCCGGTACGACCTCGACCGGTTCGGCGCGGCGGCCCCCCGCTTCACGCCGCGCCAGGCCGATCTGCTGATGGTCGTCGGCACCATCAACTGCAAGCAGGCGCCGGTCCTCAAGCGCATCTACGAGCAGATGGCCGAGCCGAAGTGGGTCATGGCGTTCGGCGTGTGCGCGAGCTCCGGCGGCTTCTACGACAACTACGCGACGGTGCAGGGCATCGACCGGGTCATCCCCGTGGACGTGTACGTCCCCGGCTGCCCGCCGCGCCCGGAGCAGGTGCTCGACGCGATCATGCTCCTGCAGCAGAAGATCCAGGATCAGCCCCACAAGCTCATGGACCGGGCGCCGATGCCCGTCCTCCCCGACGCGCGGGGCGACCGCTAGCGAGGACGACCATGTCCAAGGCCGTGATCGACGCGCTCCTCGAGCGCTTCCCCGAGGCCGTGTACGACCCGTACGTCGGCGTCGGCGGCGACGACTGCGCGTTCGTGAAGAAGGCGCGCATCCTCGAGGTCTGCCGCTTCCTGAAGCAGGAGCGCGGCTTCGACATGGCGCCGTACATCACGGCGGTCGACTACCTCGGGCAGGACCCGCGCTTCGAGGTCGTCTACAACCTCTTCGCGACGAGGACGAACGAGCGGATCCGGCTGCGCGCCAAGGTGCCGGAGCAGGACTGCGCAGATCCCGACCGTCACGCCGGTGTGGCGCGGCGCCGACTGGTTCGAGCGGTACTGCTTCGACATGTACGGCATCCGGATCGCCGGGCACCCGGACCCGCGGCGCCTCCTCCTCTACGAGGAGTTCGTCGGGCACCCGCTCCGCAAGGACTACCCGCTCCGCGGCCGGCAGCCGCTCGTCCCGGAGCGCGAGATCAAGGACATCTTCCGCGGGCCGGGGCCCGCGACGCGCGACTAGCGCCGACCTCGGAGGCGTAGCCGAATGGCCAGCCACACGAACGGACACGGAATCGACCCGGCCGCCGTCCCGCCCCGGGCGAGCGCGCTCGACGCGCCGCTGCCCAGCAAGCGGATGACGATCAACATGGGGCCGTCGCACCCCGCCACGCACGGCGTGACGAAGATGGTCGTCGAGCTCGACGGCGAGACCGTCACCGACGCGAAGATCGAGGTCGGGTTCCTGCACCGCGGCTTCGAGAAGAGCTGCGAGAACGTCACCTGGACCCAGGTGTTCCCGTACACGGACCGCCTGAACTACGTCTCCTCGATCGTCAACAACGTCGGGTACGCCCTCGCGGTCGAGAAGCTCTGCAAGCTCGACGTCCCCGAGCGCGCCAAGTACCTGCGCGTCATCACCTCCGAGCTGCACCGCATCTGCGATCACCTGACCCTCGTCGGCGCGACCGGGCTCGAGCTCGGCGCGATGACGATCGTCATCTTCGCCGTCGAGGTCCGCGACCTCGTGTGGGACCGGCTGACCGAGCTGTGCGGCGCCCGCCTGACCTCGAACTACTGCCGCATCGGCGGGGTCGCGCGCGACATCCCGGACGGCTGGATCGAGAAGACGCTCAAGACCCTCGACCGCGTCGCGGAGACGCGCGACGAGATCGTCGCGCTCCTGAACCGCAACCGGATCTTCCTCGACCGGACCCGCGGGGTCGGCGTGATCTCGCGCGAGGACGCCATCGACTACGGGTTCACCGGGCCGTGCCTGCGCGCGGCCGGCGACGCCTACGACGTCCGCAAGGCCGCCCCCTACCTCGTCTACGACCGGATGGACTTCGACGTCCCGGTCGGCACGAACGGCGACACCTACGACCGCTACCTCATCCGCGTGGAGGAGCTGCGGCAGTCCGACCGGATCGTCCGCCAGGCCCTCCAGCAGATGGAGCCGGGCGAGATCATCGTGCAGGACTTCCGCTACGCGCTGCCGCCGAAGCCGCTCGTCTACGGGACGATCGAGGGCGTGATGGCGCACTTCAAGCAGATCATGGAGGGGATCAAGGTCCCGGCCGGCGAGGTCTACTCGTACACCGAGGCGCCGAACGGCGAGCTCGGGTTCTACCTCGTGTCCGACGGCGGCGGCCGCCCGTACAAGATCGGCCTGCGCGCGCCGGTCTGGCCGATGCTCTCCGCGCTGCCGTTCATGACGCGCGGGCGGCTCTTCGCCGACCTCGTCCCCGTCTACGACAGCATCAACTACATCGCCGGCGAGGTCGAGCAGTAGCGGCGCCCCGCCTCACACGCGACGTTCGGAGCGAAACGCGATGGCCGAAGAGATCAAGCCCGCAGCGCCCGCGGCCGCACCGCCGAAGCCCCCCGCGGGCCCCCCGGCGCCGCCGCCGCCGAAGAACCCGGGGTTCGTGACCGCGCTCATCGACGGCAAGGAAGTCGTCGTGAAGCCCGGCACGACCGTCATCGAGGCCGCGAAGTCGGTCGGGATCGACATCCCCTTCTACTGCTACCACAAGCGGCTCTCCATCGCGGCCAACTGCCGGATGTGCCTCGTCGAGATGTCGAACGCGCCGATGGGCAAGCTGATGCCGGGCTGCCAGATGACGGTCGCGGAGGGCGTGACGGTCAAGACGGACACCGCGCGCGTGCGGGACCAGCAGCGGGCCGTCCTCGAGTTCCTGCTCCTCAACCACCCGGTCGACTGCTCCATCTGCGACCAGGCCGGCGAGTGCAAGCTGCAGGACTACTACATGAGGTTCGACCGCCAGCCGTCGCGGCTCGACGTGCCGAAGGTCTCGAAGGGCAAGCGGGTGCAGCTCGGGTCGCTCGTCGTGATCGACCAGGAGCGCTGCATCCTCTGCACGCGCTGCGTCCGGTTCATGCGCGAGGTCGCGAAGGCGCCGCAGCTCGGCGTCGCCGAGCGCGGGAACGAGAGCTTCATCACGACGTTCCCGGGCCAGCCGCTCGACTCGAAGTACTCGGGCAACGTGGTGGACATCTGCCCGGTCGGAGCGCTCACCTCGACGGACTTCCGCTTCCGCGGCCGCGTCTGGTTCATGTCGTCGGCCCGGTCCGTCTGCACCGGCTGCGCGCGCGGGTGCAACACCTTCCTCGACTACCTGAACGACGTCACCTACCGGTACCGGCCGCGCGAGAACGACGCGGTGAACCAGGAGTGGATGTGTGACGACGGCCGGCTCACCTACAAGGGCCTGAACCACGGGCGCGTCCTCGTGACGCGCGTCGGCCGCGGTCCGCAGGGCGCGGTCGCCGCGCCCGCGACGGCGATCACGACCGCCGCGAAGGCCCTCGATCGGCACGCGAAGGCGGGCACGCTCGGCGTGCTCCTGTCACCGGTCGCGACGCTCGAGGATCTCCTCGCCGCCGCCACCGTGGCGAAGGAGGCCTTCGGCGTCGCCGAGGTGTTCGTCGGCGGCCGTCCCGACGGCTGGCAGGACGACTTCCTGAAGCGCGCGGACGAGAACCCGAACCGCAAGGGGCTCGAGCTCGTCGCGCAGGCGCTCGGGCTCGCGGTCAGGAGCTTCGCGGAGCTCGGCGCGGCCGTCGCGGCCGGCAAGGTCCGCGGGGTCTGGGCGGTCGGCGCGGAGACGCCCGACGCGGCCCTCGCGGCGAAGCTCGGCGCGCTCGAGGATCTCGTCGTCCAGGCGACGAACGAGGCGCCGCTCGCGCACGGGGCGACGGTGCTCCTGCCGGCGGCGCCGCACTCCGAGGTGGACGGGACCTTCGTCAACTTCGCGGGGATCGCGCAGCGCTTCGAGATGGCCTACTTCCCGCGGGGCGAGGCCCGGCCGCACTGGGCCCTCGCCGCCGCCCTCGGCGCGGCGCTCGGGCTCGGGCACCGGTTCGCGAGCGGCCGCGAGGTCTTCGCCGCGCTCGGCCCGAAGCTCGGGACGGCGCTCGGCGACTTCAGGTGGGACGGGCTGCCCTCGGTGGGCAAGCGGTTCGGCATCGTCCCGCTCGCCGCGGGGACGGTGGACGGGCGCCTCGCGGGGAACCGCGACCGGGTCCCGGCGGACACGGGCGAAGACTACCGGCGCGGCATCGCGCGCACGTCGTAGAGGGGAGGGGAACCGTGAGCCGTCTCGTCGGAATGATCCTGGTCCTCGGCGGGCTCCTCGCCGCGCTGGTGGGGCTCTCGGCCGCCTTCTACCTGGCCGCGGGCGCGCTCGCGCTCCTCTTCGCGCGGCTCGGAATGCACCCGCAGTACGGCGCCGCGATCGCGAACGTCGTCACGCTGCTGCTCATCGTCGTCATGGTCCCGGGGTCGCTCCTCAGCGTCGCCGAGCGCAAGTGGTCCGCGCTCATCCAGAACCGGATCGGCGCGAACCGGATCCGCGTGTTCGGCTCCGCGCTCGGCGGCATCCCGTTCCTCGTCGCCGACGCCCTCAAGATGCTGACGAAGGAGCGCTTCCAGCCCGCGCTCGCGACGAAGTTCCTCTTCAACCTCGCCCCGGTCCTCGCGTTCGCGCCCATCCTCGCGCTCTTCGCCATCATCCCGGTCGGGCCCGAGGTGCCGCTCCGCGCGATCGTCGGCGCGGAGGGCGCGCTCGGCCAGGTCGCGATCGGCCTTCAAGTTGCGAACCCCGACGTCGGGCTCCTGTACCTCTTCGCCATCTCCTCGCTCGCGGTCTACGGCACCTCGCTCGCCGGGTGGGCCTCGAACAACAAGTTCGCGCTGCTCGGCGGCGTCCGCGCCGCGTCGCAGATGATCAGCTACGAGGTCTCGCTCGGCCTCGCCCTCGTCGGGACGATGATCGCGTTCCGGACCCTGCGCCTCGAGGAGATGGTGGTGGCGCAGGGGACGCCGGTGCTCGGCTCGGTGCCGGCGCTCGGGATCCTGCTCCAGCCGATCGGGTTCCTCGTCTTCTTCGCGAGCGCGTTCGCCGAGACGAAGCGCGCGCCGTTCGACCTGCCGGAGGGCGAGAGCGAGATCGTCGGCTACTTCGTCGAGTACTCGGGCATGCAGTTCGGCCTGATGTTCCTCTCCGAGTTCGTGGAGATCGTGATCCTCTCCGGCGTCATCGTGGCGGTCTTCCTCGGCGGGTGGCACCCCATCCTGTTCGAGGAGACGCTCCGCGCGAACCTGACCCCGCTCTGGTTCGCCGCGGTCGGCGCCGGCGCGTTCCTCGGGAAGATGATCGTCCTCATGTGGCTGCAGCTCACGATCCGCTGGCTGCTGCCGCGCTTCCGGTACGACCAGATCCAGAAGCTCTGCTGGAAGATCCTCCTCCCGGTCGCGCTCGCGAACATCTTCATCACGGGCGCGGTGGTCCTCATCGACCCGTCCCTCCGCCTCCTCGCCTGGATCGGCGTCGCGAGCCTCGTCGCCATCGGCGCCATCACCGCCGCCGCGAGCCGCTCGCCGGACGCGAGCCACGACGCCGCCCACGTCGCCGCCGGACACTGAGCCATGCCCTACAACGTCACGAACCACGCCCCCGACCTGCGCGAGCGGATGTACTTCCCGGAGATCCTCCGGGGCATCGGGATCGTCTCGCGCCACTTCTTCAGGAACCTGTTCTTCTCGCGCGACGCGAACCCCGACTTCCTGGCGCGCGATCGGAGCCTGAACCAGGTCGCGACGCTCCAGTACCCCGAGGAGCGGGTCCCGTACCCGCCCGGCTACCGCGGCCTCCACCGGCTCGTGCCGCGTGAGGACGGCCGCGCGCGCTGCGTCGCCTGCTACATGTGCGCGACCGCGTGCCCCGCGCAGTGCATCTACATCGAGGCCGGCGAGTACGCCGACGACCCCATCGAGAAGTACCCGGTGAAGTTCGTCATCGACGAGCTGCGCTGCATCGTGTGCGGCTTCTGCGTCGAGGCCTGCCCGAAGGACGCGATCCGCATGGACTCCGGCGAGCACACGCCGCCGTCGTACGACCGCGCGGCCCAGATCTGGGACGAGAAGCGGCTGCTGCGCGGCCCGCCGATCTCGTACCAGGGCGATCCGTGGCTCCGCCGCGGCTCGCCCTCGATCCCGCCCGCGAAGCTCGAGGAGATGCGGGCCCGGGCCCGTCCGTACCCCACGGTCGCCACCGACGAGGCGTCGCAGACGCCGGGCTTCTCCGTCCGCGCCCTCGCGCAGGAGGCGAAGGAGCGCGCCGAGCGCCGGTGAGCCGTGAATGACGCCCGCTCCCGCGAGCGACGCGGTGAGCACGCCGCGCGCCGAGCCGTGAATGACTCTCCCTCGCCCCCGCAGGGAGAGCAGGGGAGAGGGGGCGCCGCGCGTCCCGCGCTTCTGGCCCGGCCACCGCGCGGGGGTGCTCCTCGCCGCGCTGGCGGCGGCCGCCGCGCTCGCGGATCTCGGGGCGCTCCACCGGCTCGAGCAGGGCGACTCGATCGTGCCCGTGCTCGTCTCGCTCCAGCGCTGGACCCCGTTCTACTGGGACCAGGAGCGGTACGGGATGCTCGTGCCGCTCCTCGCGTGGCCGGTCCGGGATCCCCTCTGGAACCTCCTCGTCCAGCGCTTCCTGCTCGGGCTCGCCGGGCTCGCCGCGGTGGTGCTCCTCGCCCGGCACGTGCTGGCGGGACGCGACTGGCCGCTCGCCGGCGCGCTCGCCGCGGCGGGGCTCCTCGCGGCGGCGCCGGCGCCGTGGCTGTTCGAGTACCTCTTCGACCAGCCCTACGGCCTCGCGCTCGCGCTCGCCGCGGCGGGGCTCGCCGTCGCCGAGCCGATCGGGCCGGAGCGACGGTCGTGGTGGCGGATCGGGTGGGGCGCGCTCCTCGTCGTCGCCGCCCACTGGGTGAACGCCGCGACGGGCATCCTGCTGGGCGCCCTCGCCGTCGCGCGCGCCGTCGCGGACCGCGCCGAGGGCGAGGACGCGCGCGCGGTGCGGGCGCGGCTCGCCTGGGATGCCGGGCTCCTCTGCGTCGGGCTCGCCGCGGGGCAGGTCTTCCTGCGGCTCTACCCGCTCCTCTCCGGCGGCCCGCTCCTCCTCGACGTGGCGACCCTCCCGGCGGCCGCCCTGCCCGCGGCGTGGACGGCCTTCTTCGCGAACGCCTGGCGCGAGTCGGGCGCGTGGCCGCTCGCGCTGTGGGCCGCCGCGGCCGCGGGGCTCTCGCTGCTGGCGCTCCCCGCGATCCGCGGGCACCTGCCGGGCGCGGCGCTGCGCGCGGCCGCCCTGCTCGGCGCGGCGCTCGCGTACGCGCTCTTCGCGGGCTCGCTCCGGTGGGTCGAGGAGAACGCCTTCCACTGGCGCTACCTGGCGCCGTCCGCCGTCCTCGTCCACCTCGCCGCCGCGTCCCTCCTCGCGGAGCCGCTCGCGCGCCTGCGCCGGACCGCGCGCCCGGCCGCGCTCGCGGCGGTCGTCCTCCTCCCGGTCGCCGCCCTCGCCGCGGCGGGGCGGCCGTCGCTCGCGCGCGTGCGCGCCGACCTCGACGCCGCGGCGGGCCGGCTCACCGCCGACGTGCTCGCCGCGCGCTGTGACCTCGTGGCCGGGGACTACTGGTCGGTCTGGCCCGCGGTGTGGCACGCGACGCTCGCCCTGCGGGAGCGGGGGGAGCTCCGGGCCGTCCACGGCGTCTCGCACCGGACGAACCCGACGGTCGGCGCGTGGTGGCCCCGCCGCGCGGAGCTCCGCGTCTGCCGCCCGCGCGGCGAGGACGCGCAGGCGGAGCGCTGGCTCCGCACGTACCACGTCTGGCCCGTGCAGGTCGTCGAGCGGCGCGCGACGGTGGACGTCCTGCGGATGGCGCCCGAGGAACCGGCGCCCTCGACTTCTCCCTCGCCCCCGGCTCGCGGCGACTGATCTCCCTCGCCCCCGGCGCAGCCGCTACGTCGCCGCGCCCTCGTCGGCGGGGCGGGCGAGGTTCACCTCGCGGCCGCCGAACGGCGCGATCCGCTGGAGGAACACGAACCCGGGCAGGGCCATGACGGTCGCGCAGAGCGCGAAGAAGACCGGGTAGCCCGACCGCCTCGGCGAGGAAGCCGGAGGGGGGCCCGGAGGCCCACCGGCCCAGCGCGAAGAGGCTCGACAGCAGGGCGAACTGGGTCGCGCTGTAGCGCCGGTCGCAGACGCGGAGGAGGAGGACGGCCTGCGCGGCGGTCGCCATGCCCTGCGCCGCGTTCTCCGCCGCGATCGCGCCGTACGTCCAGAGCCGCGTCACGGCCGAGATCGCCGGGAGCGAGGCGCACTGCGCGATGTCGAGGGGGACGTTCCGGGACACGGCGGCGGCGGAGTACACGACGTTCGCGCCCGCCTGCAGGAACCCGAAGACCCAGAGCGCGCGCCCGAGCCCGATGCGCGGGAGGAGCAGCCCGCCGACGAGGGATCCGGAGATCGTCGCGATCGTCCCGATCGTCTTGATCGCCGCGCCCGCCTCGGCGTTCGAGAAGCACAGGTCCTTCAGGAACGGGTTCACCATCGTCCCGCCCATGTTGTCCCCGAACTTGTAGAAGACGAGGAACAGCGCGATCCCGATCGCGTCCGGGCGCGCGAAGTAGGTCCGGAGCGGCTCGATGACGGCCTTCCGGAGGGAGCGCGGCGCCACCGCGGGCCGGTCGGGCTCGGGGGCGGCGAGGGTGAGCAGCGTGAACGCCCCGAACACCACCCCGATCGAGAGGAAGACGAGCGGCCAGGGGAGCCACTCGCTCGCGGACACGGCGAACGCGCCCGCGAGCAGCATGCCGATCCGGTAGAAGAGGATGCGCAGCCCCGAGACGGGCCCCTGCTCGTCCTTGTGGAGCACCTCGACGGCGTAGGCGTCGAGCGCGATGTCCTGGGTCGCGGAGAAGAAGGCGATCGCCATCGCGAACAGGCCGATGACGAGCGGCGCGCTCGGGGTGAGCTCGCCCCCCGCGCGGGCGCCGAGCGTCCGCCAGGCGAAGGCGGCGAGCGCGCCGAAGGTCCCCGCGAGCGCGAGCTGGGCGACGATGATCCAGCTGCGGCGGCGCCCGGGCCACGGGAGCGCGTACCGGTCCACGAGCGGCGACCAGAGGAACTTGAGCAGCCACGGGAACGAGACGATCGAGAGGAGGCCGATCGTGGACTTCGGGATCCCGAGCGCGACCAGGAAGAACTGGAGCGTCGTGTAGATCCAGCCGAGCGGCATCCCCGAGGCCGTCGAGAGGACGCTCAGGATCGCGATGCGCTTCGACTGGAGGAGCTTCGCGCTCAAGGGGCCGCAGCGTAGACGCGCGTCGCCGGCCGGACAAGTGCCCCCTCTCCCCAAGCCGCTGATCAGCGCGCGACCGGCCTCACCGCGGCGCGGAACGCCTCGACCGGCAAGGTGTTGAGCACCTCTCCCGCCCGGACCCAGCCCCGCCGCGCGGTCGCGACCGCCCAGCGCAGGTACGCGAGGTCGCGGACGGAGTGGGCGTCCACCGAGAGCACCACCGGGATCCGGCGCGCGGTGGCCGCCCGGAGCCAGCGGGGCTCCAGCTCGAGCCGGCGGGGATCCCCGTTCACCTCGACGGCGCCGCGCGACGCGGCGAGGGCGTCGAGGACCTCCTCGACCCGGCACGCGAACGGCTCGCGGTCGAGGAGGAGCCGTCCGAGCGCGTGGCCCCAGATCTTGAACACCGGGAGCGACATGCAGGCGACGAGGCGGCGGGTCATCTCGTCCTCGCCCATGCGCATCCGGGAGTGGACGCTCGCGACGACCACGTCGAGCTGCTCGAGGACCTCGTCCGGGTAGTCGAGCGCGCCGTCCTCGAGCACGTCCGACTCCGTCCCGCGCAGGAGCCGCACGCGCACGCGCTCCTGCACGCGGGCGAGCTCGTCCCACTGGCGCCGGAGCCGGTCCACGTCGAGGCCCCCGGCGTACCCCGCGGACCGGGAGTGATCGGTGACGGTGAGGTACTCGACGCCGAGCGCGTCCGCGGCGAGCGCCATCTCCTCGAGCGAGGCCCGGCCGTCGGACCAGGTGGTGTGGCAGTGGACGAGCCCGCGGACGTCCTCGAGCCGGACCAGGTCCGCGGGCAGGGTGCCGTCGCGCGCGGCCTCGAGCTCGCCCGCGCCCTCGCGCAGCTCGGGGGGGACGAACGGGAGCCCGAGCGCGTCGTACAGCGCCGCCTCGCTCGGGATCGGCACCTTCGCGCCGCCGTCGAGCCGCTCGAGCCCCCACTCCGAGAGCGTGAAGCCGCGCTCCCGCGCGAGGCCGCGCAGCCCGGCGTGGTGGCCCTTCGAGCCGGTGAGGTGGTGCAGGAGCGTGGCGAAGTCCGCGGGCGGGGCCACGCGGAGATCCACCTGGAGCCCGGACGCGAGGCGCACCGTGGTCTTCGTGTCGCCGCGCGCGAGCACCTCCGCGACGAGCGGGTAGGCGGCGAGGCGGGCGGAGAGCGCGGCCGGGTCGTCGGACGCGGCGACGAGGTCGAGGTCCGCCACGGTCTCCCGCATGCGCCGCACGGACCCGGCGACCTCGACGCGCGGCGCCCCCGGCGCGCCGCGCAGGTGCGCGACGAGCGGCTCGGCCAGCGCGACGGCGTCGGCGAGGAGCACGCGCCGATCGGCCGCGCGGGCGCGCAGGCGCCGCACGCCCTCGAGGATGCGCGCCTCCGTCCGCTCGCCGAACCCCTTCACGCCGCGCACGCGCCCCTCGACGCAGGCGCGCTCGAGGTCGTCGAGCGAGCGGATCCCGAGCGCCGCCTGGAGCGCGGCGGCCTTCCTCGGCCCGAGGTCCGGCACCTGGACGAGCTCGAGGGTCCCCGGCGGGTGCGCGCCGCGGAGCCGCTCGAGCAGCTCGGTCGTGCCGGTCCGGTGGAGGTCGGAGATCTTCCGCGCGAGCGCCTCCCCGATCCCCTTCACCTGCAGGAGCCGGCCGTCCGCGACGAGGGCGGCGAGGTCCTCGGAGAGCCCCTCCACCGCGCGCGCGCCGTTCTCGTACGCGCGCACCTTGAACGGGTTCTCGCCCTCGAGCTCCAGCAGCGCCCCGATCTCCCGGAGCGCGCGGGCCACCGCGAACTTGTCCGGCATCGGGGCGTTATATAGGGTCCCGACGGGTCCCGGGCCGGGCCCCGGCGAGGTGAGCGATGGGGCACGAGCAGCACCGGCAAGAGGCACCGACCTCGCTGCGGATCTTCGTCATCACCGCGTCCGACACCCGCACCGAGGCGGACGACGAGAGCGGCGCGTTCCTGCGCGCCGCGGCGCTCGCGGCCGGACACGTGCTCGCCGGCTACCGGATCGTCCGCGACGAGCCGGCCGAGCTGCGCGGCGCGCTCGAGGACGCCGCCGACGCGAGCGCGGAGGTCGTCGTCGTGAACGGCGGGACCGGGATCGCGGGGCGCGACCGGACCTACGAGGCGGTCGCGGCCGTGCTCGAGAAGCGGATCGACGGGTTCGGCGAGCTGTTCCGGATGCTCTCGTACGCCGAGATCGGCGCGGCGGCGATGCTCTCCCGCGCCGTCGCGGGCGTCTGGGGCGGGCGCGCCGTCTTCTCGGTCCCCGGCTCGAAGCCGGCCGTCCGGCTGGCCTGGGAGCGGCTCATCGCGCCGGAGGCGGGGCACGTGGTGCGCGAGCTGCGCAAGGACGCGGCGAGGACGTAGCGCCGTGCGCGCCTCCGCCGGAGCGCCGGAGCCCGGGCGCGCGGAGCGGCGCGCCGCCGCCCTCGCGTTCGCCTACTTCTTCACGCTGCTCGCGTCGTACTACCTGCTGCGGCCGATCCGGGAGGAGATGGGGATCCGCGGCGGCGTCGGGGCGCTGCACTGGACCTTCACCGCCACGTTCGCCGCGCTGGTCGTCGCGGTGCCCCTCTCGTCCGCGCTGTTCGCGCGCGTGCCGCGCGCGCGCGCCGTCCCGCTCGTCTACCGCTTCTTCCTCGCGAACCTCCTCCTGTTCGCCGCCGCGTTCGGGCTCGGGATCGACCCGGTCGCGACCGCGAGGGCCTTCTTCGTCTGGCTCTCCGTGTTCAACCTCCTGGTCGTGTCGGTGTTCTGGAGCTTCATGGCCGACCTGTTCACGGCCGACCAGGGGCGCCGCCTCTTCGGCCGGATCGCCGCGGGCGGCAGCCTGGGGGCGATCGCCGGGTCGGCCGGCGCGGGGCTCCTCGCCGGCGCGCTGGGCCCGGCCGGCGTGCTCCTGCTCGCCGCGGTCCTCCTCGAGGCGGCGGCGCGCTGCGCGATCGCGCTCTCCTCCCGCGGCCCCGCGCCCGGCTCCGCGCCCGCCTCCGCGGCGGCGGCCGGAGCGCCCGTCGGGGGGACCGCGCTCTCCGGGATCACGGCGGTGTTCCGGTCGAGCTACCTCCTCGCGCTCTCCGCGCAGCTGCTGCTCTTCACGCTCGCCTCCACGTTCCTCTACTTCCAGCAGGCGCGGATCGTCGCCGCCGCGATCCCGGAGCCGGCGCGGCGCACCGCGTTCTTCGCCGCGGTGGATCTCGGCGTCAACGTCGCGGCGCTCGCGACGCAGGTCCTCGCCAGCGGCCGGCTCGCGACCTCGTTCGGCCTCGGCCCCGCGCTCGCGACCGTGCCGATCGTCACCGGCGCCGGGTTCCTCGCGCTCGCGGCGGCGCCCTCGCTGCTCCTGCTCGGCGCGTTCCAGGCGGTCCGCCGGGTGGGACACTACGGGCTCGAGCGCCCCGCGCGCGACGTGCTCTTCACGGTCGTCGCGCGCGAGCAGAAGTACAAGTCGAAGCCGTTCATCGACACCGTCGTGTACCGGGGCGGGGACGCCGCCGCCGCGTGGGCCTACACGGCGCTCGCCGCGCTCGGGCTCTCGATGGCCCAGCTCGCGATCGCGGCGGTCCCCCTCGCCGCGCTGTCGCTCGCCGTCGCGCTCTGGCTGTCGCGGCGCGAGCGGCGCATGGAGTCGCCATGACCATCACCCGCAGGAGGTTCATCGCGGCCGGCCTCGGGCTCGTCGCGGGTCGCGCCGGGGCCCTCGGGGCAGGGGGAGAGGGCCCGGAGAAGCTCGCGACGCGCGCGATCCCGCGGAGCGGCGAGCGGCTCCCCGTGATCGGCCTCGGCACCTGGCGCACCTTCGACGTCGGGACCTCCGAGGCGGACCGCGCGCCCCGCCTCGAGGTGCTCCGCCGGTTCCTCCGCGCGGGCGCCCGGGTCATCGACTCGTCGCCGATGTACGGCGAGGCGGAGCGGGTGGTCGGGGAGCTCCTCGCGCGCCTCTCGCCGCAGCGCGCGCCGTTCCTCGCGACGAAGGTGTGGACGCAGGGGCGGGCCGCCGGCGAGGCGCAGATGACCGAGTCCCTCCGGAGGCTGCGCGTGAAGCGGCTCGACCTCATGCAGGTCCACAACCTGCTCGACTGGCGGGAGCACCTCCCGGCGATGCGCGAGTGGAAGGCGGCGGGACGGCTGCGCTACCTCGGCGTCACGCACTACGCGACGAGCGCGTTCGGAGAGCTCGAGCGGCTCCTCCGCACCGAGGCGCTCGACTTCGTGCAGCTGCCGTACTCGGCCGCGATGCGCGAGGCCGAGGCGCGCCTGCTCCCCGCCGCGGCGGAGACCCGCACGGCGGTGCTCGTGATGCGGCCCTTCGAGCAGGGCGAGCTCTTCGGCGCGGTGAAGGGGAAGCCGCTCCCGTCGTGGGCGGCCGAGCTGGGCGCGAGGTCGTGGAGCGAGGTCTTCCTCAAGTTCATCCTCGCGCACCCCGCGGTCACCGCGGTGATCCCCGCGACGGCGAAGGTCGAGCACCTCGCGGAGAACCTGCGCGCCGGCGCGGGGCCGATGCCCGACGCCGCGCTCGCGCGGCGGATGTCGCGCGAGCTGCGCTTCTGAGCGCGCCGGCGCGACGCCGCACCCGATCTCGTCCCTTCGCCGACTCGGCGGTGACGCGGTACGGCTCCCGGCGGTCCGACGGGAACCGTGGCCGCGTGAACTCCGAGCAAAGGCGGCAGTTTGTCCCGGAATTGCAATATGGACCGGAGCGGTCAATGCGGACCGCACGTACCGACAAATAGGCCGGTTCCGTAAGATATTGAACTCCTTAGCTACTGCACGAAGTGCGCGATATTTTTACGTTGACTGATCTCAGTCAAGGACGGGGGGTGTGGCAAGAAGCCCATAGTGCGCAACACGTACGGGCCTTTCTCTTTCGCCCGGCACGAGGAGGCGACGGATGCCGATCTCTGACACGGCCGCGCAGCCCCGTGCCCCGGATCTCCTCCAGGCCCGCGAAGCGGGCCAGGGAGGGGGCTCAGGGCTCTCCCGGCGTGACTTCGTGAAGGTCTGCTCCGCGGCGGCCGCCGCGGTCGGCCTGCCCGCGTGGGCGGGCGAGAAGATGGCGGAGAAGGTGGCGAAGGGCCAGAAGCCCTCCGTCGTCTGGCTCCACTTCCAGGAGTGCACCGGCTGCACGGAGTCGCTGCTCCGCACGAGCCACCCCGACGTCGGCTCGCTCGTGCTCGACCTCGTCTCGCTCGACTACCACGAGACCCTCCACGCCGCGGCGGGCCACCAGATCGAGGCGTCGCTCGAGGCCGCGAAGAAGAAGGGCGGGTACGTGCTCGTCGTCGAGGGCGCCATCCCGACGAAGCAGGACGGCATCTTCTGCATGGTCGGCGGCAAGACCGCGGTGCAGTCCCTCGCCGAGTGCGCCGAGAAGGCCGCGGCGGTGATCTGCATCGGCTCCTGCTCGTCCTGGGGCGGCGTCCCGTCGGCCGAGCCGAACCCGACCGGCGCGATCGGCGCGCCGCAGCTCCTGAAGGAGAAGGGGATCTCCAAGCCGGTCGTGACGCTCCCCGGCTGCCCGGCGAACCCCTACAACCTCCTCGGGACCGTGCTCCAGTTCGCGACCTTCGGCACGCTGCCGAAGCTCGACGACAAGGCGCGGCCGCTCTTCGCCTACGGCCGCGTGATCCACGAGGACTGCCCGCGCCGGCCGCACTTCGACGCCGGCCGGTTCGCGGGGATGTACGGCGACGAGGGCCACCGCAACGGGTGGTGCCTCTACAAGCTCGGCTGCAAGGGGCCGCAGACCCACGCGAACTGCTCGCTCCTGCACTTCTGCGAGGTGCCCGGCGCGTGGCCCATCGGCATCGGCCACCCGTGCGTCGGCTGCACGGAGCAGGAGCTCGCGTTCCGCGTCCCGATGCACACGACCGTGCCCATCGAGAAGCCCACCGCGCCGATGGCCTACCCGGGCGTCGCGCCCGAGCAGGGCACCGTCTCCGCGGTCGCCGCCGGAGTCGCCGGGCTCGTGGTCGGCGCCGCCGCGGGCGCAGGGTGGCTCGCGTCCCGCAAGCTCGCGAAGGACCCCGCCGCGCAGGTCGACGACAAGGAGTGAGCCGATGGCCGAGATCACCAGGCGGAACGTCCTCAAGATCGTCGGCGCCGCGGGAGCGGCCGCCGCGGTCGCCGCGCCGGGGGCGGCGGAGGCCCTCGTCACCCGCAAGCCGGACCCGGAGGACTTCGGGCTGCTCGTCGACGTGGCGCGGTGCGTGGGCTGCCGCGCCTGCGTCACGAAGTGCAAGGAGGCGAACGGCAAGCCGCGCGACCTGAAGGAGCTCGCCGGCGCCATGTACGACGCGCCGATCGACCTGAACGCGCAGACCCTCACCGTCGTCAAGCGGTGGGCCGGCGAGAAGGAGGCCGGGTTCGTGAAGGCGCAGTGCATGCAGTGCGTCCACCCCGCCTGCGCCTCCGTCTGCATGATGAAGGCGCTCCACAAGGGCGAGCACGGCGTCGTCGAGTACGACGTCTCGAAGTGCGTCGGCTGCCGGTACTGCCAGATCGCCTGCCCGTACAACGTCCCGAAGTTCGAGTGGGCGAGCAACACGCCGAGGATCGTGAAGTGCGAGCTCTGCCGCCACCGCTACGGCGAGGGCAAGGGCCCGGCGTGCGCGGAGGTCTGCCCGCGCGACGCGGTGACCTTCGGGAAGCGCGGCGCGCTCCTCGCGGAGGCGAAGCGCCGGATCGCGGAGCGCCCCGGCGCGTACCTGCCGAACGTCTTCGGCGAGACCGACGGCGGCGGGACGAACGTCCTCTACCTGTCGCCGGTCGCGTTCCAGACCGTCGGCCTCCCCGCGCTCGGGACGGAGCCCGCGCCGGCGCTCTCCGAGACCATCCAGGACGGCATCTACCAGGGCTTCGCCGCGCCCGTCGCGCTCCTCGGCGCGCTCTCGTTCGTGACCTGGAAGAACAGCCGCACGCAGAAGAAGGAGGAGGAGCGATGACCGCGCGCGCGCGCCCGGTGGCGGGGAGCTTCTTCACCCCCGCGATCAAGATCATGCTGCTCCTGTGGGCCCTCGGCACCGCCGCCGGCCTCTACCGCTTCGCCGGCGGCCTCGGCGCGGCGACCGCGATGAACGACGGCTACCCGTGGGGCCTCTGGATCGCCTTCGACGTGGTGGTCGGCACCGGCCTCGCGAGCGGCGGCTACGCGATGGCGCTCCTCGTGTTCGTGTTCAACAAGGGGCGCTACCACCCGCTGGTGCGCCCCGCGCTCGTCACGAGCTTCCTCGGCTACTCGGTGGCGGGCGTCGCGATCGCCTTCGACCTGGGCCGCTTCTGGAACATGTGGCGGATCCCGGTCATGGTCGGCGACTGGAACGGGACCTCGGTGCTGCTCGAGGTCGCCCTCTGCATGATGGCCTACACGGGCGTCCTCTTCCTCGAGGTCTCCCCCGCGCTCCTCGAGAGCTGGGCGGACTCGGGCAGGGCGGACCGCGTCGCGCTCGCGCGCGCCTGGCGGCCGAGGGTGGAGCGGGCGCTGCCCTTCATCGTCGCGCTCGGCCTCGTGCTCCCGACGATGCACCAGTCGAGCCTCGGCTCGCTCCTGCTCGTCGCGGGGACGAAGCTCCACGGCCTCTGGCACACGGGCCTGCTGCCGCTCCTGTTCCTCCTCACCGCGGTCGCGATGGGCTACGCGGTCATCTACTTCGAGTCGATCTTCTCCTCGACCGCGTTCAAGCGGCCGTTCGAGACGAGGCTCCTCTCCCGGCTCGGCGTCTTCGTCGCGGGCGTGATCCTCGCCTTCGTCGTCGTCCGCTTCGGCGGGCTCCTCGTGGCCGCCGGCCGCCTCGGGCTCACCGTCACCTCCGGGATCCAGTCGTTCTTCTTCTGGGGCGAGACGGCCCTGTTCCTCGCCGCGGCCTGCCTCTTCATGCAGCAGGGCGTCCGCGCCGAGCGCAGCGGGCCAGCTGCAGGCGGCGCTCCTCGCGCTCTTCGCCGGTCGCTCTACCGGGTGGACGCGTTCCTGACCGGGTTCAACCCCGGCCAGAACTGGGTGTACTTCCCGTCGCTCCCCGAGATCCTCGTGACGCTCGGGCTCGTCGCGACGGAGACGATGGCGTACGTGTGGCTCGTCAGGAAGTTCCCGATCCTCGCCGGCGTGACCGCGCCGGTCTCCCGCACCGCGCCGCTCGGCGCTGCACAGCAAGGGGTGGTGTCATGAGCAAGCGCGTCACGATCGACCCGATCACCCGGATCGAGGGGCACCTCCGGATCGACCTGGAGGTGGACGGCGGTGCGGTGAAGAAGGCCTGGTCCTCCGGCACGATGTGGCGCGGCTTCGAGACCATCCTCAAGGGTCGCGACCCGCGCGACGCCTGGGTCTTCACGCAGCGCATCTGCGGCGTGTGCACGACCGTGCACGCGATCGCCTCGGTGCGCGCGGTCGAGAACGCCCTCTCGCTCGAGATCCCGCTGAACGCCCAGCTCATCCGCAACCTGATCGTGATCGCGCACGCGCTGCACGACCACGTCGTGCACTTCTACCACCTGTCCGCGCTCGACTGGGTGGACGTGACGAAGGCGCTCGACGCCGACCCCGTGAAGGCGTCGCAGCTCGCCGAGTCGCTCTCGAGCTGGCCGGGGAACTCGAAGCACCAGCTCGCCGCGGTGAAGGAGAAGCTCAAGGGCTTCGTCGCCGCGGGCCAGCTCGGCATCTTCCAGAACGGCTACTGGGGCCACCCGGCGATGAAGCTCTCGCCCGAGGTGAACCTCCTCGCCGTCGCGCACTACCTCCAGGCGCTCGAGGTCCAGCGCAAGGCGAACCAGGCGGTCGCGATCCTGGGCGGGAAGACCCCGAACATCCAGAACCTCGCCGTCGGCGGCGTGGCGAACGCGATCAACCTCGACAGCCCCGCCGCGCTCAACATGGAGAAGCTGTACCAGGTGAAGACGCTCCTCGACGAGGTCTCCCAGTTCATCTACCAGGCGTACGTCCCGGACGTCTGCGCCATCGGCGCGATGTACGCCGACTGGACCAAGTACGGCGCCGGCGTCACGAACTACCTCGCCGTCCCCGATCTGCCGCTCGACGCGAAGGGGACGCAGTTCGCGCTGCCCGGCGGCACCATCATGAACGGCGACATCGGCACGATCCGGCCGATCAAGTCGTTCACGGATCCGTACTTCAAGGACAACGTCACCGAGTCGATCGCGCGGTCGTACTACCAGGGCGACTGGCAGAAGCACCCGTACGCCGAGGACACCGTGCCCGCGTACAGCCCCTGGGACGAGAACGGCAAGTACTCCTGGGTGAAGGCCCCCCGCTTCGAGGGCAAGCCGATGCAGGTCGGCCCCCTCGCCCAGATGCTCGTCGGCTACGCGCAGGGCCACCCGCGCATCAAGTTCTGGGTCGACAAGGTCCTCGACACCGCGGGCAGCATCGCGAAGACGAAGCTCGGCCCGGCGGTGCTCCACTCGACCATCGGCCGGCACGCGGCGCGCGCCGTGCGCTGCGCGGTCCTCGCGGACGAGGCGCAGAAGCACTGGAAGCTCCTCGTCGAGAACATCGGGAAGGGCGACACGAAGATCTTCAACCAGCCCACGTTCCCGAAGGGCGAGGTCCGGGGCTTCGGCTTCCACGAGGCGCCGCGCGGCACGCTCTCGCACTGGACCGTGATCCAGGACGGGAAGATCCAGAACTACCAGGCGGTCGTGCCGTCGACCTGGAACGCCGGCCCCCGCGACGGGAAGGGCCAGATGGGCCCGTACGAGGCGTCGCTCGTCGGGAACCCGATCGCCGATCCGGAGCGGCCGCTCGAGGCGCTCCGCACGATCCACTCCTTCGACCCGTGCCTCGCCTGCGCCATCCACACCGTGGACGCCGACGGGAACGAGATCGCGCGCGTGAAGGTGGTCGGCGGGTAGCCCGGCTCGGTCACCGGCGTCCGGCGCCGCCCGCGGTTATGCTGCGGACGATGCGCCGGCGCCCCCACGTGCTGTCCTCCGCCCGGGCGACGGCCCTCCGCCCGCTGCTCGACGCGCTCGACGCCCGCCTCGATCGGTCCGCCCGGCTCGCGGCGGACCCGGTCGAGCTGCCGCGCCGCTACGCGGACCCGCTCGACCAGGAGATCGCGGCGCTCTTCGCCGCGGCGCTCGCCTACGGGCGCGCGGACGTGTTCAAGCCGCTCGTCGCCCGCGTCCTCGCGGTCATGGGCCCGTCCCCGTCGGCGTTCGTCCGCGCGTTCACCCGGGCGCCCGACGCGCGGGTCTTCCCGTTCGCGATCTACCGGTTCAACCGCCCGCGCGACCTCGCCGCGCTCGCCGCGGCCGCCGGGGACGTCGCCCTCCGGCACGGCTCGCTCGGCGCCCGGTTCGGCGCCCTCTTCCGCGAGGGCGGCGGTGACCCGGCGGCGCTCCGCCCCGCGCTCGCCCGGTTCGCGCGGGAGCTGCGGGAGGCGCCGCCGGTCGCGGCGCTCCTGCGCTCGCGCGGCCGTCGCGGGCTCCAGCACCTCCTCCCCGACGCGGAGGGGCCGGGCGCGTCGAAGCGCTGGAACCTGTACCTGCGCTGGATGGTGCGGGGTCCCGACGAGGTGGACCTCGGGGCCTGGCGCGGCGCGGTCCCGCCGGCCGCGCTCGTCGTCCCCCTCGACACGCACGTCCACCGCGTCGCGCGCTGCCTCGGGCTCACCCGGCGCGCCGACGCGAGCTGGCGCACGGCCGAGGAGATCACCGCCGCGCTCCGCCGCGTGGACCCGGGCGACCCGGTCCGCTACGACTTCGCGCTCTGTCACCTCGGGATGAGCGGCGCGTGCCCCGCGAGGCTCGACCCCGCGCGCTGCGGCGCCTGCCCGCTCGCCGCCGCGTGCGGGGGACGGGCGCGATCGGGCGGGGCCGCGTAGGTGCAGCGCCACAGGCGGAAGGTCGTGATCCGCGCCTCGCCCCGCCGCACCGTGAGCGGCTCGAGCGGCACGAGCGCGCTGCAGGCCTCCGGGAGCCGGCGGCAGGCCCCGGGCTCGCGCTCGTCGAGCACGACGATGCCCTGCCGTCCGGCGGCCGGCGCGGGCTCGAGCCAGTAGCGGTACTGGAGCCCGTGGTCGCCCGCGAGCTCGCCCGAGAACGTGTGGATCCGGTCCGGGAGGTAGTACGAGAGCTCGGCGGAGACCTTGTAGTTGCAGCCCGCCACGAACGCGCCCGCCGGCAGCGCGTCGCGCTCCGTCTCCACCCGCGCCGCGAGCTCGCGCCACCCGGCGAAGCCCTCGTCGCGCGCGGGGAACGGGATCCCCGGGAGGACCGGCACGAGGTGCACGTAGATCGTCGCCGCGAGGGCGACCGCCACCGCGCCGATCCCGAGCCGGAGCGCGCGCCCGCCGCGCTCGAGCGCCAGCGCGGCCGCCGCCACCAGGGCGGTCGGATACGCCGCCGCGACCCAGTTCCCCTTCACCCACACGAACGGGGAGGCGAGCGTCGCGATCGCGAGGAGGGGGACCGAGAACAGCGCGCAGATCCGGAACGCCGGGAGCGCCCGCCTGCGGACGGACGAGAGCGCCGCCTCGACGAGGAGGAGGAGCAGGATCGGGGAGACGAGCGCCGCCTGGAGCCCGAGGAAGCGCGCGACGAGGACCGGCCGGAACGAGGCCCCCGCGGCGCGCCCGGTGGTCTGGAAGGCCAGGCTCGCCCCCGCGTGCTCGACGTTCCAGACGACGACCGGGGCGAAGAGCGCGAGCCCGAGCGCGGCCCCGACCCACGGCCACGGCGTGCGGAGGTGGCGCCGTCCGCGCGGGTCGAGCAGGAGGGCGGCGAGGATCTGCGGGAAGAGCAGGAAGCCCGTGTACTTCCCGAGCACGGCGCAGCCCGTCGCCGCGCCGGCCGCGACGAGCCAGCGCGGCTCGTCGTCCTGGAGCGCCCGCACCGTGAAGTACAGCGCGAGGGCCCAGCCGGAGAGGAGCGGCGCGTCCGGGGTGACGACCACCTGGCCGAGGGAGAAGAGCGGCACCGCCGCGGCCGCGAGCATCGCGGCGAGCGCGACGCGGCTCCCGAAGAGCCGCCGCGCGGAGGCCCAGAGCACCACCGAGAACACGGTCGAGTGGAGGAGGCCGGCCGCCCGGATCGCCCGCTCCGAGTCGCCGAGGAGGACCGTCGCCGCGCGGATCGTCCACGCCGCGAGGGGCGGGTGATCGAAGTACGAGAGGTCGAGGTGGCGCGACCACTCCCAGTAATAGGCCTCCTGGGGAGACAGAGGGACGAGCCCCGCGTACACCGCGTGGAACAGCGTCGCGACGGCGATCGCCGCGAAGGCGAGGCGATCCAGCCGGGCGTCGGGTGGGCACCCCGGTCCGGGCGCCGAGGCGGCGGGCGGCGAGACGGGCATCCGCTACACGGTACGCCAGCCGCCGCCGGCGCGGGGCGTTCCGCGCGGGTGCGGTCGTCACCGCGCCTCCCGGCGCACGCCGCGGTAGACTCCGTCCCCGCATGGCGACCCCGACCCCCGTCGTGATCTCCGCCGACCGCCTCCGCGCCGTCGCCGTGCGGGTCCTCTCGGCCGCGGGCGCGTCGCCGCCCGACGCCGCCGTCGTCGCGGATCACCTCGTGGACGCGAACCTCGCCGGGCACGACAGCCACGGCATCGGCATGCTCCCCCAGTACGTCCGCGCGATCGCGCGCCGCGTCCTCGACCCGCGCGCGCACGCGGCGATCGAGGACCCCGGGGGGCCGGTGCTCGCGGCCGACGGCCGCCGCGGGTTCGGCCAGGTCGTCGCGCGAGAGGCGGTCGAGGCGGCCTCGACGCGCGCGCGCGCGCTCGGGCTCGCGGCGATCGGGCTGCGCAACGCCTTCCACGTCGGGCGGGTCGGGACCTACGCGGAGCAGGCGGCGCGCGCCGGGCAGGTCTCGATCCACTTCGTGAACGTGGTGGGCCACGCGCCGCTCGTGGCGCCGTTCCGCGGGAGCGACGCGCGGCTCTCCACGAACCCGTTCTGCGTCGGCGTGCCGGGGCCCGGCGGGACGGTCGCCGTGCTGCTCGACTTCGCGACGAGCCGGATCGCGCTCGGGAAGGTGCGCGAGGCGAGGGCGCGCGGCGATCAGGTCCCCGCGGCGTCGATCATCGACGCGGCGGGGCGGCCCTCCACGGACCCCGGCGCGCTCCTCGACGCGCCCAGGGGAGCGCTCCTGCCGTTCGGCGAGCACAAGGGCTACGGCCTCGCGCTCGTGTGCGAGCTGCTCGCCGGCGCCCTGACCGGGGGCGGCGTCGTCTCGGGGGTGCCGTTCGAGGAGACCCTCATCGAGAACAACATGCTCTCGATCGTGCTCGAGCCGGACCGGCTCCCGGGCGGCGCGCGGCTCGCGGCGGAGGTCGCCGAGGCGGTCGCGTACCTCAAGGCGTCGCCGCCGGCCGACCCCGCGCTGCCCGTCCTCGTGGCCGGGGAGCCCGAGGCGGCGAGCCGGGCCGCGAGGCTCGCGGGCGGGATCCCGGTCGCGCCGGGGACCTGGGACGACCTCGTCGCGGAGGGCGCGTCGGTCGGGGTCGCCGTCGAGGCGTGAGCCGCCTCGCGCTCGACCCCTCGCATCGCGCGCTAGACCCGCCGCAGCTTCTGCCGCAGCTCGAGGACGATCTCGCCCTGCTTGAACACGCGGACGGTGCCGGTCGTCTGCGAGACCGTGATCGCGATGCACTTCGACTCGGCGCTGATCGACGCGGCGGCGCTGTGGCGCGCGCCGAGGCCCATCGGCAGCTTGACGTCGCGCGACATCGTGAGGAGGTAGCGGCCGGCCGAGAGCACGACCCCGTCCTCGCGGATGACGAACGCGCCGTCGAGGGCCGAGAAGGTCTTGATCGCGTCGCGGATGGGCGGATCGAGCGCGTTCCGCTCGGCCTCGCTGATCCCCTGGAACGGGTTCAGGGTGAGCTGCCGGCTCCGCTCCATGATCGAGGTCGAGTCGCCGATCACCAGGATCGTGCCGACCGGGTGGCCCTCGTACCCCTCCGCGCCGATCTCCATCGCGGTGTGGATGAGGCTCTCCACGACCTGCGAGGAGAACTCGGGCGGGAGCCCGAGCGCGTCGACGCGGAGCTTCTCCTCCGGGTCCTCGGAGCCGATGTCGACCTTGACGAGGGTGTCCATCACCCGGTCGTCGCCCGGCCCGGTGAGCGCGAGGATCGTGTCGCCGTTCCGCACGAGGCCGGCGGACTGGGCGGCGACGACCGCCACCTTGATCTTCTCGATGCGGGTGTAGTCGTAGGGCGGGATCAGGACGGCGAGGTACTTCTTCGCCTTGAGCTGGTTCGCGAGCCCCTCGCTGGTCACCGCGTAGACGAGCTTCTTCTTGATCGGCCGGCCGCGGACTTCCTGGGGCGAGAGCGGGTGGTCCGACACGAGGAGCAGCCGGTCCACGTCCGATCGGCCGGTCAGGACGAGGGCGCCCCGCAGGAATTCCCGGTCGAACTTTCCCTCGGGCATCCCGGAAGTCTGCTGCGGCGCGCCGGGCGAGTAAAGCTTTCGTGTCGCTGGGTTATGCGCGGATCTGGCCCGGGCGGTTGCCTTGACAGGACCGGCGGGGGCGGACTAGGGTCTCGGCTCTTTTTCTCCGCTCCCGGGCGGGCACGCGAGAGGTGGTCGCTTGAACAAGAAGGACCTGAAGCGGTTCAAGACGATGCTCGAGGAGTCGAAGCGGCAGCTCCTCCTCTCGGCGAAGAAGACGCTGACCGAGGAGTCGAGCTTCGACACCGACGATCTCCCGGACGAGATCGACCTCGCCTCGAGCGAGTACACGCAGTCGATGATCTTCCGGCTGCGGGACCGCGAGAAGTTCCTGCTCGCCAAGATCGACAAGGCGCTCGCCCGCATCGAGAGCGACACCTTCGGGATCTGCGAGAAGTGCGAGGAGGAGATCTCGGCCAAGCGGCTCGAGGCCCGTCCCGTCACGACCCTCTGCATCCGCTGCAAGGAAGAGCAGGAGCAGAAGGAGAAGTCCTTCGGGTAGAGCGCCTCCCGGTCAGTCGACCCGGAGCAGCTGCGCGCCGACGAGGAGCTGATCCCCGGCGGCGAGGTCCGTCGCGCCCGAGAGCTTCACGTAGGTCCCGTTCGAGCTCCCGGCGTCGGCGAGCGTCACCTCCGCCCCGGCGACGTCGATCCGCGCGTGGCGCGCGGACACGTAGCGGTCCGACGGGAAGGTCACCTCGCCCGCCTCGCGCCCGACGACGTTCGCGCCCTCGCGCAGCGGGAAGATCTCGCCGAGCCCGCCGCCCTCGAGCAGCTGCGAGAGCCGGAAGCGGTAGCCGGGGTCCGGCGTTCCCCAGGGCCGCACGCCGTGGTCGTCGACCTGCGGCGGGCGCGGGAGGGGCTCGAGCCGGAGGAGCTGGCGGCCGACGCGCAGCTCCTCGCCGACGGCGAGCCGCCGCGGCTCCTTCAGCCGGACGAAGGTGCCGTTCACGCTGCCGAGGTCCTCGACCCGCAGCGTGCCGCTCGCGACGGTGAAGCGGGCGTGGCGCGGCGAGACGGTCGAATCCTCGGGGAGCCGGACGTCTCCCTCCGTGCGCCCGCAGATCGCCTCGTCCTTGTCGAGGGAGAAGGCGGCGCCCGGGAGCCCGTCGTTCCGCACGAGCGAGAGCCGGATCCGGGCCGGCGAGGGGACGGGCGCCGGCGCCGGCGGGGCGCCGAGCGGGAGGGGGGGGCGGGGCGTCGCCGCCACGCCGGCCGCGACCGGCTTCCCGCAGAGGCCGCAGAACCGGAACCCCGGCTGGAGCGGCGCCCCGCAGGCGCCGCAGGCGGCGGGCGGGGCCTCCTCCCTCGCGAGCGGCTGCCCGCACTCGAGGCAGAACGCGAACTTCGCGTCGTTGTCCCGGCCGCAGCGGGAGCATCGGGTCGGGGTCGACATGCCGGCATTTCGCCATGGCCGCGCGCCACGGTCAACGCGGGCGGAGCCGCCGGATCCTTCGGCCGAGCCTCGCGCAGGGGAGGCCACGCTCAGGACGGGCGGTATCCGATAAGATGTGGCCCCATGCGTGAGTGCCCCGAGTGCCGGAACGCCATCGAGGACGCCGCCCGCTTCTGCCCGCACTGCGGCGCGGCGTCGGCCGCGGTGCAGGAGAACGTCGATCCCTGGGTCGGGCAGGTGGTGAACGGGAAGTTCCGGATCGAGGCGCTCGTCGGGCAGGGGGGCATGGGGCGCGTCTACCGCGCGAAGCACCTCACGCTCGACAAGCCGGTCGTCCTGAAGATGCTCCACAAGGACTTCTCGACCGACCCGCAGGTCGTGCAGCGGTTCCAGCGCGAGGCCCGCGCCGCCTCCCGGCTCAACCACCCGAACTCGATCGCCGTCCTCGACTTCGGGGAGGCGGAGGACGGGACGCTGTTCATGGCGATGGAGTACCTCGCCGGGCGAGACCTCGCCCGCATCATCGCGGACGAGTTCCCGCTGGGCGAGGCCCGGATCGTCCGCATCGCGGCGCAGATGCTCTCCGCGCTCGCGGAGGCCCACGCGCAGGGGATCGTGCACCGCGACCTGAAGCCCGAGAACGTCATGGTCGAGCCGCGCCGCGGCGAGCCGGACTTCGTGAAGGTGCTCGACTTCGGGATCGCGAAGATCACCGCGCCGGGGGCGAACGAGCCGAAGCTCACGCAGGCCGGCCTCGTGTGCGGCACCCCCGAGTACATGAGCCCGGAGCAGGCGCGCGGGGCGGAGCTCGACTCGCGGACCGACCTCTACTCGACCGGCGTGATCCTGTACCAGCTGGCCACCGGCGAGCTCCCGTTCCAGTCGGACACGCCGGTCGGGTTCCTGACGAAGCACCTCGCCGAGGCGCCGGTCCCGGCGCGCGAGCGCTGGAGCGACGTGTCGGAGGGGCTCGACGCGGTGATCGCGCGGGCGATGGAGAAGAACCCGGCGAACCGGTTCCAGACCGCCGACGAGATGCGGGAGGCGCTCCTCGCCCTCGACCCGACGGCGGCCGCCGCGCCGGCCCCGTCCCAGCCCGGGACGCGCGCGGCGTCCGGCGCGGCGACGCCGCCGCCCGTCGCCTCGCGGACGGCGACCGCGCCCGCCCGGACCTCGACGCCGCCCGCGGCCCCGCGGGCCGGCTCGCCCGCCTCGGCTCCGGCGGCGCCGCCGGCCGAGCGCTCCCGGCTCGTGTTCTGGCTCCTCGCCGTCGCCGTCGGCATCGCCGCGATCGGCGGCGGGCTCGTGACGTTCCTCGCCCGGCAGAACGCGGCGGCGCGGCGCGGCGCGCCGGACCTCGTCGCGCCCTCGGCCCTGGTCGCGACGCCGAGCCCGACCGTCGCCACCTCGACCGCGACCGCGACGCTCGCCCCCGCGGAGGCGACCTCGACGCAGGTCGCCCTGCTCGCCCCGGCGGCCGCGACCTCGGTCGTCGCCCCGGCGGTGGTGCCTCCCGCGCCCGCGCCCGCGCCGGTGGTGAAGGTCGCCACCGCGCCGAAGAAGACGCCCGCGTCGGTCGCGAAGCGCGACCCCGCGAAGGCGCTCGCGCTCTACAAGCGCGGGGAGGCGAAGCGGTCGGACCAGGACATCGACGGCGCGATCAAGCTCTACCTCGCGGCCGAGGCGTCCGACCCGGACCTCGCCGACGTCCAGAAGAAGCTCGCGCTCTGCTACCAGCTCCGGGGCGACACGCGGCGCGCCGCCGACCGCTACCGGCGCTACCTCGGGACGAACCCGCCCGACGCGGAGCGGGTGAGGGCGATCCTCTCGACGCTCGAGTGAGCCCTACTTCAGCTTCTCCTCGACCGACCGCATCTTGCCCGCGATGGTGTGCTCCTTGTCGCGCCGGTCGTCGATCTTGATGAGCGTCGACACCCGGACCGCGCCCTGCGTGAACGGGTGCTCGTGCATCTGCCGGATCACCGCGAGGATCTCGTCGAGCTCCCCCTCGATGATGGTGCCCATCGCGGTGAGCTGGTGCCGGAGCGTCGTCGCCCGCAGGATCTTCTCGACCCCCGCGACGTAGCGCGAGACGCTGGGCGTCCCCGTCCCGAGCGGCGCGATGGTGACGAACACGACCGCCATGGCTCACTCCGCGACCGCGACGCGCAGGACCTCGTGCCCCATCCGCACGTAGTCCCCGTCGCGCAGCTCCCGCTCGGCGTGCGGCGGGAGCTTGACGTAGGTGCCGTTCGACGACCCGAGGTCGCGCAGCCGCGCCGAGCCGTCCTGCTCGACCACGATCTCCGCGTGCGCCTGCGAGAGGTGCCGGTCGTCCCCGAGGTTCACGGAGCAGCCCGCGCGCCCGATGGTGACCGCGGGACCGGAGCGGACGAAGACCCGGCCGCCCGCGCCGCCCTCCAGCCACTCCTCGACCACGAGCGCCGGCGCGGGAGGACGCGGCGCGCCGAGCCGGCGGGTCCCGTCCGGCGGCGCCTCCGCCGCGGAGGGGAGCAGCCCCGCGAACCGGAGGAGGCGCTCGCCGACGACGAAGTGGTCGCCGGCGCGGAGCGGGACGGAGAGGCCGCGCAGCCGGAGGTACACGCCGCCGGGAGCGCCCTCGTCCCGGACGTGGAGCGCCCCTCCCCGGTAGAAGAACGTCGCGTGGTGCGGCGACAGGCACGAGTCGCCCGGGAACAGGATCGCGCCCTTCGCGCGCCCCGCCTCGACCGAGTCGGCGTTGAGCCTGAAGGTGGCGCCCTCGAACGCGTCGCCGCCCTCGAGCACGAGCTTCGCGCGCCCGGGGGCCAGCGCCCCGAAGACCTGCGTCGCGGTCCGGCCCGGCGCCGCGGGCTTCATCGTGACCTGGGTGCCGCGGGCGCCGAGCGCCTGGCCGCAGTGCGCGCAGAACCGGCCTTGCCCCCCGTCGGCGCCGCAGCGCGGGCAGGTGGTGACGAGCGGGATGGGAGTGCCGGGGCTCCCCGGGACGACCGCCGGGGCGCTGGCTGCCTGCCGGCGGCGCCAGCCGGGGAGAGGGGGCCGGCGCAGGCGGAGGCGTCACGGGACGCGCCCCGCTCGACGCGCCGCTGGCCGGGGCCGGGGCCGCCCGAGGCGGGCCGGGCGGCGTGAACGTCCTCACGCCCGGCGGCGACGCCTGCGGGCTCGACGGACGGAGGACTGCCGGGACGAACCGGGTCGCGGCGCCGCTGGCCGGCTTCTGGAACGACCGGACCACGGGGGCTCCGGGCGTCGCCGGCGGCGGTGGAGCGGCCGGCGCCGGGGCGGCGGCGACGGGCCCTGCTCCGGCGGAGCGGGCGGCGGGGTCGGCTCCGCGGGCGTCCCGAGCGGCTTCCCGCAGGCGATGCAGGTGGTGGCGCGCGGCTCGTTGTACGCGTCGCAGTCGCGGCAGACGATCCCGAGGATCCCGGTGAGCCGCCCGAGCTCCACGTCCGCGCCGCAGGCGCTGCACGCGGTCATCGTGAGGTCGACGTTCGCCCCGCACTTCTTGCACTTCACGGCAGCCTCCGTACCCGGACCCTACCCTGCGGCCGCACCCGCGCTCAACTGCGGATGCCGCGCGCCGGCGCGTCGCGACGCTCGTCTCGCGGCCTCGCGGAGGTCGATCCCGCGAGGCCTCGGCCGCGGATCGGCCGGGCCCCTCGGACCGCCCGCCCGGTCGGCCCGCCCAGGCACGCTCTGGCGCCAGCTGGCGCATCGCGTTATCGATCGAGGGGGCAAACTTGCCCGCCCCTGATCCGAACCGTTACCCTAGCGGATCGCGCTTGCTTCGACTGAACGACATCCTCGACCGGGTCGCCTCGTACCACCCGGACCCCGACCTCGACCTCGTCAAGAAGGCATACGTCTACAGCGCGAAGGTCCACACGGGACAGATCCGCAAGTCGGGCGAGCCCTACCTCGTCCACCCGCTCGAGGTCGCCGGCATCCTCGCCGAGCTGAAGCTGGACGAGTCGTCGGTCGTGACGGGGCTGCTCCACGACACGATCGAGGACACCCTCGCGACGAAGAAGGAGATCGCCGAGCTGTTCGGCGTCGAGATCTCCGAGCTGGTCGACGGCGTCACGAAGCTGTCGCAGTACAGCGCCGCGAACACCCAGGAGGAGAAGCAGGCCGAGAACTTCCGCAAGATGGTCGTCGCGATGGCGAAGGACATCCGCGTCCTGCTCGTGAAGCTCGCCGACCGGACCCACAACATGCGGACGCTCGGCGCGATGAAGCCGGAGTCCCAGGAGCGCATCGCCCGGGAGACGCTCGACATCTACGCGCCGCTCGCGAACCGGCTCGGGATCCAGTGGATCAAGAGCGAGCTCGAGGACCTGTCCTTCAAGTACCTGCGGCCGCTCGACTACGAGGACCTCTCGGCGAAGGTCGCCGCGACCGCGCGCGCGAAGGAGAAGTTCGTCCAGAACGTCGTGGACGTCATCCGGCGGCGCCTGGAGGAGTCGGGCTGAAGGGCGCGGACGTCACCGGGCGGGTGAAGCACGTCTACTCGATCTGGCGGAAGATGCGGGAGCTGGACGTCGAGTTCGACCAGATCCAGGACGTGGTCGGGTTCCGGGTGATCGTGGCGAGCGTCGCGGAGTGCTACGAGGCGCTCGGCGTCATCCACTCCCTGTGGAAGCCCGTCCCGGGCCGGTTCAAGGACTACATCGCGATCCCGAAGCCGAACCGGTACCAGTCGCTGCACACGACCGTGGTCGGGCCGGCGGGCGAGCGCATCGAGGTGCAGATCCGGACCGCGGAGATGCACCGCATCGCCGAGGAGGGCGTCGCCGCGCACTGGGCGTACAAGGAGAAGGGGCGCGACGGGAAGGGCGGCGAGGCGCTCTCGAAGCGCGACGCCGAGTCGTTCGGGTGGCTGCGCCAGCTCGTCGAGTTCCAGAAGGAGCTCGACGACCCGCGCGAGTTCCTCGAGACCGTCAAGGTGGACCTCTTCTCGGACGAGGTCTTCGTCTTCACGCCGAAGGGCGCGGTGAAGAGCCTCCCGCGCGGCGCCACCCCGGTGGACTTCGCGTACACCATCCACTCGCAGATCGGCGAGCACACCGTCGGCGCGAAGGTGAACGGGAAGCTCGTCCCGCTCCGGTACAAGCTGAAGAACGGCGACACGGTCGAGATCCTCACCTCGCCCCACTCGCACCCGTCGAAGGACTGGCTCACGTTCGTGAAGACGAGCCGGGCGCAGGCGCGCATCCGCCAGTTCATCCGGCAGGCCGAGCACCGGCGCTCGGTCGAGATCGGGCACGAGGTCGCCGAGCGCGAGTTCCGCCGCTTCGGCGTCACGCTGAACAAGGTGACGAAGGACGGCACGCTCGAGAAGGCCGCCAACGCGCTCGGGTACCGCATCGCGGAGGACCTCCTCGCCGGCATCGGGTACGGGAAGGTCACGCCGCACGACGTGCTCCGGCAGATCCTCCCGGCCGAGAAGCTCGCCGCGCCGCACCGACGCCGGGGCGCCGACGTCGCGGCTCACCGAGATCTTCCGCAAGGTCGCGCGGCGCCCGGCGTCCGGCGGCGTGCGGATCAGCGGCATCGAGGACGTGCTCGTGCGGTACGGGCGCTGCTGCAACCCGGTGCCCGGCGACGTCATCGTGGGCTTCATCACGCGGGGCCGCGGCGTCACGGTCCACACCGTCGCCTGCGACAAGATCCTCGGGATCGACCCCGACCGGCGGGTGGACGTCTCGTGGGACGTGAAGGGCGACCTGAAGCGGCCCGTCTCCCTGCGCGTCATCACCACGGACCGGCCGGGGATCCTCGCGGAGATCTCGCACATCTTCAGCGAGGCCGGCGTGAACATCTCGCAGGCGAGCTGCCGCACGCAGGCCCCCGGCGAGCGCGCGGTGAACGACTTCGAGGTCACCATCGGCGACCTCACCCAGCTGAAGGCGGTCATGCGGTCGATCGAGCGGATCGACGGCGTGACGTCGGTGGAGCGCGCCTAGCGCGCGGAGAGAGCGATGCGAACCTCCCGGTCGAGCCCCGGCGCCCCGAAGGCGATCGGGCCTTACTCCCAGGCGATCGAGGCGCGCGGCGCGCGCACGCTCTGGCTGTCCGGCCAGATCCCGCTCGACCCGGCCACGGGCGAGCTCGTCCCCGGCGACGTCGCGGCGCAGACGGAGCGGGTGATGGAGAACCTCGGGGCCGTGCTCGCCGCGGCCGGAGCCGGCTTCCACGCACGTCGTGCGGTGCACCATCTACCTCGCCGACCTCGCGGACTTCGCGAAGGTGAACGAGGTCTACGGCCGGAGGTTCCCGAAGGACCCGCCGGCGCGGGCGACGGTCCAGGTCGCGGCCCTGCCGCGCGGCGCGCGGGTCGAGATCGACGCGGTCGCCGTGCTGGATTAGCACGCTCCCTGCGATGATGGAGTCGCTCGCTCAGCACGGGTTCGAAGAGCGGAGGCACGGTGGTCCCAGCGCAGACGACCGTCGATCTTGGCTCATCAGGCCGCGGTCGCTCGCATCCGCCAGGGTGTGACTGCCGGTGGTGCTGGGAACGGACCCGTCGGCCGCTCGAGCGCGTCGACCTCGCCCTTCTCTGGGGGAGCGTCGCGGTGGGCGTGGTCTCGCCGTGGGCGATCGGGCTGGCAGTGAAGCTCCAGCTCCAGGCGCGGGGCGTCGCGACGCTGTCATGGGCGTACTTCCTGGGCCCGCAGGCCCTGCCCGAGGAGCTGTGGGCGGCGATGTGGTTCGCCCTGCCGTTCGTGGGACTCGCCCTTCTCGGTCGCGCCGCGCTTCGAGGTCACCTCCGCTTGCTCCGGAACACCACGCCGGGAGAGCGTCGTCTCGTCATCGGGGCGGGGCTCCTCGCTGGTCTCGCAGGCGTCGCTCACGTGCTCGTGCCGGAGTTCAGGCACTTCAACGACCACACGCTCGCGCTCGCCCCGATCGGCGCCGCGATGTACGTGCCGCACATCCTGGCAGGCCTTTCGCTCGGAGTCCTCGCCGCTCGATCACGCGCGCGAGCACGAACGAGGCGATCCCCTGCCCACGTTGCGTGACACCGAAACGAGGTCGTCGGCGCTGCTACGGCTCCTCGTACTCGTACGGCTTGCCCGCGTAGTTCCGCAGCTTCCAGCGCTTGCCGTCCCGGCCGGTGACGTACTGCGGGTTCACCGGGATCTTCCCGCCGCCCCCGGGCGCGTCGATGACGAACTGCGGGACGGCGAGGCCGGAGGTGTGGCCCCGCAGGTGCTCGATGATCTCGATCCCCTTCTCCACCGGGGTCCGGAAGTGGCCGATGCCCTTCGCGAGATCGCACTGGTAGATGTAGTAGGGCCGCACGCGCATCAGCAGGAGCTTGTGGTTCAGCGCCTTCACGATCTCCGGGTCGTCGTTGACGCCCTTGAGCAGCACCATCTGGTTCCCGATCGGGCACCCCGCGTCGGCGATCCGGCGCGTCGCCTCGAACGCCTCCGCGGTGCATTCCTTCGGGTGGTTGAAGTGCGTGTTCACGTAGACGGGGTGGTGCTCGCGGAGCATGCGGACGAGGTCGTCGGTGACGCGCTGGGGGAGGGTGACGAGGTTCCGCGTCCCGAGCCGGAAGATCTCGACGTGCGGGATCGCCCGCAGCCGCCCGAGGATGTAGTCGAGCCGGTCGTCGGACAGGGAGAGCGGGTCCCCGCCGGAGACCACCACGTCCCGCACCTCCCGGTGCGCCGCGATGTACGCGAGCGAGTCCTCGATCTGCTTCTTCGCCGCGGCGCTCGTCGGGTCCGCGACCTTCCGCTTCCGGGTGCAGTGGCGGCAGTACACCGGGCAGTTGTGCGTGACGTAGAAGAGCACGCGATCCGGGTAGCGGTGCGTGATCCCCGGCGTCGGCATGTCCCGCTCCTCGGCGAGCGGGTCCTCGAGGTCGGCCGCCCCGACGACGGTCTCGTCCATCGTCGGCACCGACTGGAGCCGCACCGGGCAGGACGGGTCGTCGGGATCCATGAGCGCGGCGTAGTACGGGGTGATGCCCATCTGGAACTCGGCGGCGGTCTCGACCACCGCGCGGCGCTCGTCGGGGGTGACGTGCACGACGCGCTCCAGCTGGTCGAGGCGCGTCACCCGCTCCCGCTGCTGCCAGTGCCAGTCGTTCCAGAGGGCGTCGGGGACGTCGTTCCACGGCCCCCGGGGGCTGGGCTGGAATCGCGAGCGCACGTTGGGGCTCACCATGCCCGTTGATCTAGCACGGCGGGTTTGACTTCGCCGGGACTGCCCCGCTAGCGTGCGCGGCCGCGATGAGCGAGGGTCGGCGAGCGCGGGGCAGCCGGATGAGGCTGCCCCGAGCGAGCGGGGGGTTCGGGGGCGCGAGCTCCGCGGGCCGGAGGCGCCGCGGAGCGAGTGTCCCCCCGTGATGAACCAGCTCGGCGCGAGCGAGGCCGAGTGGCGCGACTGGCGGTGGCAGCTGCGCCACGCCCTCGGGGACGCCGAGGCGCTCGGCGGGGTGGTGTCCCTGTCCGGCGCGGAGCGGCGCGGGCTCGCGCTCGCGCGAGCGCGGGGCACCCGGGTCGCGGTGACGCCCTACTACGCGTCGCTGCTCGACCCCGCCCACGCGTCGTGCCCGGTGCGCCTCCAGGCGATCCCGACCGCCGCCGAGTTCGAGGTCGCGCCGGGAGATCTCCGCGACCCGCTCGGCGAGGACGTCCGCCGGCCGGCGCGGGCGCTCGTGCACCGCTATCCGGACCGCGCGCTCCTCCTCGCGACCGATCGCTGCGCCATCTACTGCCGGCACTGCACCCGCCGCCGCATGACCTTCGCGGGCGACGGCGCGCTCTCCCTCGCGGACCTCGAGGAGGCGGTGGACTACCTGCGCGCCCACCCGGCGATCCGCGACGTGATCGTCTCGGGCGGCGATCCGCTCGTGCTCGACGACGGCCGGCTCGACGCGCTCCTCTCGGCGATCCGGGCGGTCCCCCACGTGAAGATCGTCAGGCTCGCGACGCGCGCGCCCGCGGTCCTGCCGATGCGGATCGACGCGCGGCTCGCCGCGCTGCTCCGCCGCCACGCGCCGCTCTTCGTCGTGACCCACTTCAACCACCCCAAGGAGTGCACGGACGAGGCGCGCGCCGCCTGCGAGACGCTCGTGGACGCGGGGGTGCCGGTCGAGAACCAGACCGTGCTGCTGCGCGGCGTGAACTCCTCGGCGCGCCTGCTGAAGGAGCTCTTCGAGCGGCTGCTCGAGTGGCGCGTGCGGCCGTACTACCTGCACCAGGGCGATCTCGCCGAGGGGACCGGGCACCTGCGCACGCCGCTCGAGGCGGGGGTCGCGATCCTCGAGGCGCTCCGCGGGACGACGAGCGGCCTCGCGATCCCGCACCTCGCGGTGGACCTGCCCGGCGGCGGCGGGAAGGTGACCCTCCAGCCGAGCTACCTCGTCGGCCGGGACGGGGCCGCGCACGTCCTGCGGAACGGGGCGGGGGCGCGCTTCCGGTACCCGGACCCGCCCGAGGGCGACGTCGCCTGCCCGTACGAGCCGGTCTGGTACGGCGAGGGGTAGGGCGCCGGGAGCAGGGCGCCTACGGCTCCACGTCCGCCGGCGCCGCGCGGCGGCGGCGCGCCTTCAGGTACTCGAACAGGCCCGGGAGCAGGGAGAGCACGACGACGACGACGATGACCTTCTCGATGTGCCGCTCGAGGTGCGGGATCGAGTTCCCGAGGGCGAACCCGATGAGCGTCATCGAGAGGACCCAGGCCGCGCCCCCGACGACGTTGAAGGTCGCGAACCTGCGATAGCGCATCTGCGCGACGCCCGCGACGATCGGCACGAAGGTCCGGACCAGCGGCATGAAGCGGGCGAGGATGATCGCCTTGCCGCCGTGCTTCTCGTAGAACGCCTTCGCGAGGAGCACGTGCTCCGGCCGGAAGAAGCGCGAGCGGGGCCGGTTGAAGAGCATGGGGCCCGAGCGCCGCCCGATCGTGTAGCTCGTCGCGTCCCCGGCGATCGCCATCGGGATGAGGAGCAGGTTGAGCGCCAAGATGGAGAGGTCGCCCTTCGCCGCGTACACTCCCGCCATCACGAGGAGCGAGTCCCCGGGGAGGAAGAACACGAGCGCGCCGGTCTCGAGGAAGACGATGGCGGCGAGGGCAGGGTAGCCGCCCCACCGGATGAGCTCCCCCGGGTCCCTGATGAGTTCGACGAGCCAGCCGATGAGTTGCACCCGGCACGTATACACACCCGCGGGAGGGGCCGCCAAGCGGTCGGGCTTCCCCGGCGGCGCCCGGGCGCTCGCCCTGCCGCTCGCTCCGCTCGCGCTCGCCGCCCCGGCCCGTGCGGAGGAGCTGATCCGGGTGCTCCCGGCGCCGGACGCGCGCCAGCCGGTCGAGCTCCGGCTCGAGGACTACGTGGCCGGCGTGGTGGCCGGCGAGATGCCCGCGTCCTTCCCCCCGGAGGCGCTCAAGGCGCAGGCGGTCGCCGCCCGCAGCTACGCGCTCACGCGGAAGATCGAGGCGCAGGTGGCCGGGCGGGCCTGGGACATCGGCGCGGGGGTGCTCGCGCAGGTCTTCGCGCGCCAGCCGGGGGCGGCGGCCCGGGCGGCCGCCGAGGCGACCGCCGGCGAGGTCCTCGCGCTCGGCATGGACCCGGTCGAGGCGTACTTCCACTCCTCGTGCGGCGGCCGCACCGAGGGCGGCCTCGCGGCGCTCGGGCGCGACCTGCCGTACCTCGCCTCCGTCGAGTGCGGCCGCTGCGACCGGGCGCCGCGCGTGCGCTGGGCGCTCGAGCTCGGGGCGCGCGAGCTCGCGAAGGTCGTCGGGCTCGGCGGAGCGGCGACCGCGGCGCGCGTGTCGTCGCGCAGCCCGACGGGGCGAGCGGAGAAGGTCGAGGTCGAGGCCGGCGACCGCAAGGTGATCGTCTCGGCCACCGACCTGCGGCAGCGGCTCGGGTTCTCCCGGCTGCCGTCGCTCGCGTTCGACGTGTCCAGGCGCGGCGGCGCGTTCGTCCTCGAGGGGCGGGGGCACGGTCACGGCGCGGGTCTCTGCCAGTGGGGCGCCGCGGGCCTCGCGCGCGAGGGCAGGACCTACCGCGAGATCCTCGCCCACTACTACCCCGGCGTGGACGTGGTGAGGCTCTACTGATGCGCCTGTCGGACTTCGACTACGCGCTCCCGGAGTCGCTCGTCGCGCAGGAGCCCGTGTCGCCGCGCGACGCGTCGCGCCTGCTGGTCCTCGGCGCCGCCGGCGCGCCCGAGCACCGCCGGTTCGCGGAGCTCGACGCGCTCCTCGAGCCCGGAGACCTGCTCGTGTTCAACGACACGAAGGTCATCCCGGCGCGGCTCGTCGGGCGCAAGGCGACGGGCGGGAAGATCGAGCTGCTCCTGTGCGAGCCCCTCGACGGCGGCCTGGGCCGGCGGTGGCGCGCGATGGGGCAGGCGTCGAAGCCCATCCGCGCCGGGGCGACCCTCGAGCTCGAGGGCCTCTCGGCCACGGTGGAGGCGGTCGAGGGCGAGGGGTTCTACGTGGTCGCGCTCGATCGGGAGGGCGCCGCGCTCGAGGCGGCGCTCGAGCGCGCCGGGCGCGTGCCGCTCCCCCCGTACATCCGGCGCGAGCCCTCGGCGCGCGATCGCGACCGGTACCAGACCCTCTGGGCGCGCGAGCCGGGCAGCGCCGCCGCGCCCACGGCCGGGCTCCACTTCACGGAGGAGCTCCTCGCGCGCCTCGGCGCCCGGGGCGTCTCGAGGGCCGCGGTCACGCTCCACGTCGGCCCCGGCACGTTCCTGCCGGTGCGCGGCGACTCGCTCGAGGGTCACCGGATGCACCCGGAGCGCTACGACGTCCCCGCGGCCACCGCGGCCGCGATCGACGCGTGCCGCGCCCGCGGCGGGCGGGTCGTGGCGGTGGGGACGACCACCGTCCGCACCCTCGAGAGCGCCTTCGACGGGACGCGCGTCGCGCCGGGCGCGGGGCGGACCGCGCTCTTCATCAGGCCGGGCCACGCCTTCCGCGCGGTCGACGCGCTCGTCACGAACTTCCACCTGCCGCGCTCGACGCTGCTCGTCCTCGTCTGCGCGTTCGGGGGGCGGGAGCGCGTGCTCGCCGCCTACCGGGACGCGGTCGAGCGGGGGTACCGCTTCTTCAGCTACGGGGACGCGATGTTGATCGCGCCGCGGCCCTGAACGCTCCGTCCGTGGGGGTCCGCCTGTGCTATACGATCCTACCTCCGCGGGGGAGGTAGGGTGCACAGCGTCTCGATCAACCTCGAGCCCAGCCAGTTCCTCGCCGCGTGGCGCGAGAAGGCGGGCACGCTCTTCCTTCCCACGCTCTCCGAGTCCCGGGTCGGCGACGAGGTGGCGGTCCGCATCGGCATCTACGGCCACGCCATCCGCGCGACGCTCTTCGGGAAGGTCGCGCTCGTCCGGCGCGTCGGTCGCCCCGCGCTCCCGCCGGGGGTGAACCTCCACCTCGAGAAGAACAGCCTGGCGGCGGCGGGGTTCCTCGCGGCCGCCGCGCGCGGCGAGCCGGTCTCGTTCCAGGAGCGATCCCCTCGCTGGACGCTCGACCGCAAGCTCCTCGTGGAGCGCGGCGGCGCCCAGCTCGAGGTCACGACGCTGAACGTCTCCGAGGGCGGCTGCGCCGTCCGCTGGCCCGGGCAGCTCCCGCTCGTCGGCGACGAGCTCGCCATCCGTCTCAGCGAGGGGTTCTTCGCGCGGACGATCCGCGCGGTCGTGTGCTGGAACCAGCCCGGGGCGGACCGGGACCGGAGCGTCGGGCTGAAGGTCATCGCCGACGGCCGCGGCGGCCGGGCCTGGCGCGACCTCGTGGACGGCGTGGCGCGCTCCGGCGCGCGCAGCTCCTGACGCGAGCGGCGCCTTGACACCCGGACGCGCGCGGGGGAAACCCGCCGCGTGATCCGCTTCGAGGTCCTCGCGCGCGACGGCGCCGCTCGGCGTGGCCGGCTCGTCACGGCGCGCGGGACGATCGAGACCCCGGTCTTCATGCCGGTGGGCACCGCGGCGACGGTGAAGACGCTCGACCCGCGCGACCTCGAGGCGCTCGGCGCCGGGATCGTCCTCGCGAACACCTACCACCTGTTCCTCCGCCCGGGGCACGAGCGGATCCGCCGGCTCGGCGGGCTCCACCGGTTCATGGCCTGGGGCGGGGCGCTCCTCACCGACTCGGGCGGCTTCCAGGTCTTCAGCCTCGGGAAGCGCGCCGGCGGGCGCGACCGGGCGGGCCCCGGCCTCGTGGAGATCGCGGAGGAGGGGGTGACGTTCCGGTCTCACCTCGACGGCTCGAGCCACTTCCTCTCGCCGGAGCGCGCGATCGAGGTGCAGGAGGCGCTCGGCGCCGACGTGATCATGGCGTTCGACGAGTGCCCGCCGTCGCTCGCGGACCGGACCTACCACGAGACCTCGCTCGCGCGGACGCAGCGCTGGCTCGTCCGCTGCCGCGACGCGTGGCGCGAGCTCGAGCGGGAGAAGGACGCCCACACTCCCTCCCCGCGAAGCGGGGGAGAGGGTCTGGGGGGAGGGGGCATCGCGGATCGCGGCGCTTCCACGCCGTGCTCGCTCTTCGGGATCGCGCAGGGCGGCCTGTTCCCGGATCTCCGCGCGCGCGCGATCGCCGACGTGGCGGCGCTCGACCTGCCCGGCTACGCGCTCGGCGGCTACGCGGTCGGCGAGGCCCCCGAGGCCATGTGGGAGGGGGTCGCGCGCGACGCGCCGCTCCTGCCCGCCGGGAAGCCGCGGTACCTCATGGGCGTCGGGACGCCCGAGGACCTGCTGGCGGGCGTCGCGGCGGGCGTCGACCTGTTCGACTGCGTCCTGCCCACCCGCACGGCGCGCAACGGGCTGCTGTTCACGAGCGCCGGCAAGCTCGTCATCCGCAACGCGCGGTACGCCGACGACGAGGCGCCGATCGACCCGGCGTGCGGCTGCTACTGCTGCCGCACCTTCTCCCGCGCGTACCTGCGCCACCTCTTCAAGGCGGGCGAGATGCTGGGCCTGCGGCTCAACACGCTCCACAACCTCCATTTCTACCTGTCGCTCATGGCCCGGGCGCGCGCGGCCGTGTCGGAGGGCCGGTTCGAGGCGTTCCGGCGCGAGCAGACGCAGGCGTGGCGCGCCGGCGGCGCGGGGTAGGGATCGCTGGACACCCCCGCCGAATCGGGCTAGAAATCAGCGCTTTTCGCACACTCCTCGGACCCGGAGCCTCGAGAATGTCCCCCGTCCTCCACGCGTTCTTCGCTCAGACGGCGGAGGGCCAGAGCGCGCAGAATCCGATCGCTGCGTTCCTGCCCTTCGTCCTCATCGCGCTCGTCTTCTACTTCGTCTTCTTCCGGCCGCAGCAGAAGCAGGCGAAGACCCACCAGGCGTTCGTCGCCGCGCTGAAGAAGGGGGACGAGATCGTGACGCAGGGCGGGATCATCGGGGTCGTCCAGGCGGTGGACGACCGGACCGTCACCGTGGACGTGGGCAGCGGGACGAAGCTCAGGGTGCTCAAGAACCAGGTCGCGGCCCAGTGGAAGGCGGTCGAGACCACGGCGGAGGCGAAGAAGTAGATGGAACGATCCTGGTACTGGCGCGTCGCCCTCATCGTGGGCGTCGCGATCTTCTCCGTCTACCAGCTCGTCCCGAGCTGGTTCTACTTCAAGCTCCCGCCGGACCAGCGGAACACCGAGGCGTACGACCAGTCGGTCCCGCGCTGGGCGCCCGCCGCGCGGCAGCACCTCAACCTCGGCCTGGACCTGCAGGGCGGGATCCACCTCGCCATGGGCGTGGACGTCGACCGCGCCGTCAAGGCGAAGGTCGCCCGCCGCGCGGACGAGATCGCCGACTTCCTGCGGTCGAAGGACGTCCCGGCCGCCGAGGCGCGCACGGTGGACGGCGGACGGCGCATCGAGGCGAAGGGCGCCGACCCCGAGAAGATCCGCAAGACCGTCCTCGACAGCTACGACGGCGAGATGTACTCGCCGTCGGGTGGCGCCCAGGGCGGGGTCCTGTTCGCGTTCAAGGACCAGGTCCTCCGCGACTTCCAGGTGAAGGCGGTGGAGCAGGCGGAGAAGGCGATCCGCAACCGCGTCGACAAGTGGGGCGTCAGCGAGCCCGACATCAAGCGGAAGGCCAACTCGCAGATCCAGATCCAGCTCCCCGGGTTCAAGGATCCGGGCAAGGCGAAGGAGCTGCTCGGGCGGACCGCGCAGCTCGAGTTCAAGATCACGGACGACGAGAACCCCGCGCTCGACGCCCTGCGCTCGACGGTCCCGACGTGCCCGGGCGGCCGGGCGGGGATCCAGCTCCCCCTGCCCGACCCGGGCTGCTGGACGGCCGAGACGATCGAGCTGCCGAACGGCAGCTCCCGCGCCGTCACGATGCTCGTCGCGAACACCCGCGCCGAGCTCGAGAAGGCCATCCAGGAGAAGGCGGCGCCGCTCCTCGACCCGTCGAAGAACGTGATCGGGATCGGCGAGGCGACGGTCCAGTCGCAGGCCGGGATCCCGGCGCGCTACTACCGGACCTTCCTGCTCCGCGCGAAGACCGAGCTCACCGGCGACTACATCGCCGACGCGGGCGTCGGCGTCGACAACGCCGACCCGCTCCAGCAGGGCCGCCCGGTCGTCACCTTCAAGATGACGCCCCAGGGCGCCGGGCTCATGGACAAGCTCACCTCCGAGAACATGCGCCGGCGCATGGCCACGGTCCTCGACGACAAGGTCGAGACCGCCCCCTACATCCAGGGGCGCATCTCCTCGAACGGCCAGATCACCCTCGGCTCCGGGGTGAACCGGCAGCGGCAGTTCGAGGAGGCGAACGACATCGCCCTCGTGCTCAAGGCCGGGGCGCTGCCCGCGCCGGTCACGATCTCCGAGGAGCGGACCGTCGGCGCGACGCTCGGGCCGGAGCTCGTGAAGAAGGGCACCACCGCCGCCCTGTGGGGACTGCTCGCGGTGCTCGCCTTCATGGTCCTCTACTACCGCGCCACGGGGCTCGTCGCGGACGTGGCGCTCGTGCTGAACGGGCTCCTCGTCCTCGCGATCATGTCGATGATCGGCTCGACCCTCACGCTGCCGGGCATCGCCGGGTTCGTCCTCACGCTCGGCATGGCGGTGGACGCGAACGTCCTCATCAACGAGCGCATCCGCGAGGAGCTCCGCGCCGGCAGGTCGGTGAAGGGCGCGGTCCAGCAGGGCTACGACAAGGTCTTCTGGACCATCGTCGACTCGCACGTGACGACGCTCGTCGCCGGGGTCGTGCTCATGCAGTACGGCTCCGGTCCGGTCCGCGGCTTCGCCGTCACCCTGATCATCGGTCTCGTCGCCTCCATGTTCACTTCCATCGTCGTGACCCGCGCGATCATGGAGTACTTCACGCGCCACGAGTCCGCGCGGCTGAGCGTCTGATGCAATTCAAGACCTTCGACATCGTCCCCCACGGCACGAAGTTCGACTTCGTCGGGAAGCGCCGCATCGCGGTCGTCCTCTCGCTCGTCGTCAACGTCGCCGTCCTCGCGTGGTGCATCCCGGCCATCCACGGCCTCAACTTCGGCGTCGACTTCGCCGGCGGCACCGAGATGGAGATCCGCTTCGGCAAGGCGGTCGATCCGGGCGCCATCCGCAAGGCGGTCGAGGACCTCGGGTTCAAGGACGCCTCGGTCCAGACCTACGGCCCGGAGGCGGAACACAGCTTCCTCGTCCGCGTCGGCCGCATCGCCCTCATGAGCCCGGAGGACGTGAAGCGGGTCGAGGAGGCGGTGAAGGCGCGCTTCCCGGTCGAGTCGACGAGCTTCAACGCCGAGAGCGGCGACAAGATCGACTTCCAGTTCAAGACGGCGCCGACCACCGACCAGCTCAAGGCGGCGGTCGAGGGGGCGGGGATCCGCGTCCGCGAGGTCCGCGAGGAGGCGGGCCTCACGGCGGGCACGCGCTCCTTCGCGGTCATCACGCAGGGCATCCAGGACAAGGTGGAGCGGGACCTCGCGTCCCGGTTCGCCGAGGCGAAGCCCGAGGTGCGGCGCGTCGAGTACGTCGGCCCCGCGGTCGGCCGCGAGCTCCGCAACCAGGGGTTCAAGGCCATCCTCTACGCGATGGCGCTCATCGTCGTGTACGTCGGGCTCCGGTTCGACTTCCGGTTCAGCCCCGGCGTCATCATCGCCCTCGTCCACGACGCCATCATCACCCTGGGCTTCTTCGCCTTCTCCGGCCGCGAGTTCAACCTGACCTCGATCGCGGTGATCCTGACGGTCGTCGGCTACTCGGTGAACGACACCGTCGTCGTCTACGACCGCATCCGCGAGAACCAGGTCAAGTACAAGGGCAAGTCGCTCGGCGACATCGTGAACGCGTCGATCAACGAGGTCTTCGGGCGGACGCTGCTCACCTCGGTGGCGACCGCGCTCTCGCTGCTCGGCCTGCTCTTCTACGGCGTCGGGACCATCTTCGACTTCGCGTTCGCGATGCTCGTCGGCATCGTCTCGGGCACCTACTCGACCTGGTTCATCGCGGCTCCGATGACCATCTGGCTCGAGGAGCGGGCGGCGAAGAAGAAGGCCCCGCCGCACGCGGCGGCGGCTCCGGTGGCGCGCGCGACCAAGTAGTCGCGCGGCGCCGCCCGCTCACCTCTCCGGGTCGCGCTCCGGCCCCGCACCCCCTCGCCCCGCGAAGCGGGGAGAGGGTTCGGGAGAGGGGCTCGCCGCCCGGGCCCCGGGAGCACCCGCGGCGCGATCAGCTCCGCCACGTGGCGCGCGGCGACGGCGTCGCCCGCCCGGTCGAGGCCGCCGCCGATCTGCAGCATGCAGCCGGGGCAGTCCATCGCCACGACGGGCGCGCCCGTCTTCCGGATGAAGTCGAGCTTCCGCCCGAGGATGGGCCGGCTGATCTCGGGGAACTTGAGCGAGTAGCTCCCGCCCATCCCGCAGCAGACGTCGCTCTCGGTCATCTCGGTGAGCGCGTGCCCGGTGCCGGCGAGGAGCCGGCGCGGCGCCTGGTGCGCTCCGAGCTTCCGCTTGAGGTGGCAGGAGTCGTGGTACGTGACCGCCCCGCCCGGCCCCGCGTCCGGCGCGAGCGCGAGGCGCCCCTCCTGCACGAGCTCGTCGACGAGCGAGGAGAAGTCGCGCACCTTCGCCGCGAGGGCGTCCGCGCGCGCGGCCCAGTCCTCGTGCCCCTGCGAGCGGAGCGACGCGGAGAGCTCGTGCTTCAGCGCGACGGTGCAGGTCGGGCACGCGGACACGATCCAGCGCGCGTTCGCGCCCTCGAGCGCCGTCACGTTGTCCATCGCGTTCTTCGCGGCGACGTCGAACGCCCCGGCGTAGCGGGCCGGGGCGCCGCAGCAGGTCTGCCCCTCCGGGAAGACCACCCGCACCCCCGCGGCGCGGAGCGTCGCGACCACGGACTCGCCGATGCCGGGGTAGGCGAAGTCGATGAGGCACCCCGCGTAGAACGCGGCCACGTCGCGGGGCTCCGCGGCCTGGGCGAGGCGGGGGAACCGGTCGCGCAGCGGCTCGTCCGCGATCGCCGGGAGGGAGCGGTCCTTGGTCATCCCCGCGAGGAAGAGCGGGAGGTGGCGGATCATGCCCCCCTTCGCGAACGGCTTCTGCGCCTTCGAGGCCGCGCGGAGCATCGCCGTGGAAGACCCGGCGGTCGTTCACGATGCGGAACGCGGTCTTCTGGAGGAAGGGCAGCCCCTGCTCGCGCGTGAGCTTTCCGCGGAGCTCGACGATGAGCCCCGGGATGTCGATCCGCGTCGGGCACACCTGGGTGCACGCGCCGCACTGGATGCAGAGCGACTGGATGTCCTTCGAGGACGAGAGCGCGTCGAACCAGGCCGCGAGGATCGCGCCGATGCCGCCGGTGTAGACCCCGCCGAAGACGTGGCCGCCCACGAGCTTGTAGACCGGGCAGACGTTGGAGCAGGAGGCGCAGCGGATGCAGCGGAGCGCCTGGGCGAAGCTCGGGTCCTTCGCCATCTCGCTGCGCTTGTTGTCGAGCAGGACGACGTGCAGCTCCTTCGGCGAGCCGTCCACCCCGGGCGCGGGCCCGGTGAACATCGTCACGTAGCTCGTGAGGAGCTGGGCGGTCGCGCTCCGCGGCAGGGCGCGGAGGATCGGCTCCACGTCGGAGAACCGCTCGACGAGCTTCTCGACGCCGACGACGGCGACGTGGACCGGCGGGAGCGTCGAGACGAGGCGGGCGTTCCCCTCGTTCGTGACGACGACGAGCGTGCCCGTCTCCGCCACGGCGACGTTGGCCCCGGTGATCCCGAGCTCGGCGCCGAGGAACTTCTCGCGCAGCTCGCGCCGGGCCAGCTCGACGAGGCCCGGGATGTCGGCGGCGACGTCCTCCTTCACCTCGCGCGAGAAGAGCCCCGCGACCTGCTCCTTCGACATGTGGATGGCGGGCATCACCATGTGCGACGGGCGCTGCCCCGCGAGCTGGATGATCCACTCGCCGAGGTCGGTCTCGGCGACGGCGATCCGCTCCTTCTCGAGGCTCGCGTTGAGGTGGATCTCCTCGGTCGCCATCGACTTCGACTTCGCCACGCGCCGGACGCCGCGCTCGCGGCAGAGGCGCAGGATGTAGCGCCGCGCCTCCTCGGGATCGGAGGTCCGGAAGACGTGCGCGCCGGCGAGCTTCGCCTGCTGCTCGAACCGGGCGGCGAGCACGTCGAGCTGGCGCGCGGCGCGGTCCTTCAGCGCGACGAGGCGGTCGCGGAGCGCCTCGAAGTCGATGCCCTCGAAGGCGCGGGCGCGCGAGGCGCCGTAGGCCTCGTTGAAGCGCCCGAGCGCTCCCGTGAGCTGACCATTCTCGAGCGCCGCCGCGATCTGCTGCTTGATGTCGCTGGACATCGGGTCCTCTCCTCGCCGTCTCAGTCGACCGTGACGATGACGAGCTTCCGCGGACCGTGAACTCCGATGGTGAGCACCCGCTCGATGTCCGCGGTCCGGCTCGGCCCGGTGATGCAGGCGAGGTACCGCATCCGGCGCGGGTCCACGCGCGCGAGGAGGCACTCGAGATCCGGGAGGAGCGAGGCGGTCCGCACGATCGCGACGTGTGTCTCGGTGAGCATCGAGACGAGCCGCAGGCGAGGATCCGTCGCGTCCTGGGCGATGGTGCCGGTCGCGGCGAGGGCCCAGTCGAACTCCGAGACGCCGACGCGGCTGTCGGCGGCGCGCGCCTTCGTCACCTCGAAGGACAGGCCAGGAAAGCGCCGGGCGAGCGCGCCGCGGTCGAGGAGCCCCTGGAGGATCAGCCCCTCGGCCCACACGGCGCGCGCGCCCGGCCAGTCCGCGACTCGTTCTCTCCCAAGGACGGTCGCGACTGCATCCACTGCGGCGGCGGGGGAGGGGACCCGGAGGACCTCGGCGCTCACCGCTTCCGCCTTTGCCCTGAACAGCTCGAGCATGGTCCGCCTCCTCCGCCGTCGAAACCGCTACTTCGGAATCATCCAGGTGAGCCAGTACGCCTGCGCGAACACGACCACGCCGACGAGGCAGGCGAGCGCGAGCGAGTGCCAGAACACGTACCGGAGGATCGAGCCCTCGTGACCGTCCTGGCCCGTCGCGACCGAGGCGACCACGATCGACTGGGCGTCGATCATCTTGCCCATCACGCCGCCGGAGCTGTTCGACGCCGCCGCGAGGATCGGGTTCATCCCGATCTGCTGGGCGGAGACCACCTGCAGGTTCCCGAACAGCACGTTCGACGAGGTGTCGGAGCCGGTCAGGGCCACGCCGAGCCAGCCGAGGAGCGGGGAGAAGAACGGGAAGAGGAAGCCGGTCGAGGCGAAGGCGAGGCCCATGGTCGAGTCGGACCCCGAGTAGCGGGTGGTGAACCCGAGGGCGAGCATCGCCGCGATGGTGAGGAGCGAGTACCGGACCCGCTTCAGCGTGCCGAAGTAGGTCTTCGCGAGCGTCAGCGGCGAGAGCTTCAGCCACAGCCCGGCGACGATCCCGGCGAGGAGCAGGCCCGTGCCGGTGGCGGAGAGGAGGTTCAGGCTGTACTTCGCCGCCTCCGGGGGCGATCTTGGCCGCGACGGGCGGCGCCTTCAGCACGAGGTTGTGGAGGAACGGGCACGTCGAAGGTGGGGTTGAAGATCCCGTTCATCCAGGTCTTCACGATCGGCTGGCCCCAGATGAACACGAAGACCGAGAGGACGATCCAGGGCATCCAGCCCATGAACGCCTCGCCGAAGGAGTGCTTGCGGAACGCGGCCGCGGCCCCGACCGACTTGCGCTGCCCGGCGATCGGCATCGCGACGACGCCCGGCCTCGCGCTCCTCGGGGAAGCGCCACTCCTCCTTCGGCTGCCAGACCTTCAGGAACAGGTAGGTGGTGACGATGCAGGACGCGGCCGCGATGATGTCGACGAGGTTCGGCCCGATGAAGTTCGAGACGAGGAACTGCGGGACGGCGAACGCGACGCCGGCGACGAGGCACGCCGGCCAGACGCCGAGCATGCCGCGGAAGCCGGCCATCGCCCAGACGAGCCAGAACGGGACGATGAGCGAGAAGAGCGGGAGCTGGCGGCCCGCCATCGAGGACAGCGCCATCTCGTTCAGGCCGGTGACCTTCGCGAGCGTGATGATGGGCGTGCCGAGCGCGCCGTACGCGACCGGCGCGGTGTTCCCGATGAGGGCGAGGCCGGCGGCGGCGAGCGGCTTGAACCCGAGGCCGATGAGCATCGCCGCGCTGATCGCGACGGGCGTGCCGAACCCGGCGGCGCCCTCGATGAACGCGCCGAACGCGAACGCGATGAGGAGGACCTGGATGCGCCGGTCGCCGGCGAGCCCGCCGATGGTGTCCTTCACCACCTCGAACTTCCCGGTCTTCACGGTGATGTCGTAGATGAAGATCGCGTTCAGGATGATCCAGCCGATGGGCAGGAGCCCGAACGCGGCGCCGTACCCGGCGGACGCGGCCGCCATCGAGAGCGGCATCCCGTACACGCCCACCGCGATGCCGAGAGCGAGCAGGAGCCCGAGCAGCGCGGCGATGTGCGCCTTCACGTGGAAGAACGCGAGCGCGCAGAGCAGCACGACCACGGGGATCGCGGCGACGAGCGCCGACAGGTGAAGGTTTCCGATCGGCGTATAGACCTGCGTCCACGTCATGACCTGGCCTCCAGGTGCGAGTCGCGCGGGCACGAGCGACGCCCACGCCCGGAGTGTGCGCGGGCGCGCGGGGCGGCGGGTGGATGGTCTGGCCGACCGGCAGAACCCGGAGGGCGACCGGCGGGGAGGCGGGGGTGACCGGACGAGATCCGGACTAGATCTCGAGCCGTTCCCTGAGCTTCGCGAGGAAGCGCCGGCTCACGGGCGCGTCCTTCCCGGCGCGGGTCCGGATCGTCGCGAGCCCCTCGTCGAGGTGGATCTCGTCGACGCGATCGATGTTCACGAGGAACTGCTTGTGGCAGCGGACGAGCCCGGCGCGCTCCTCGAGGACCCGGAGGGTCAGCTCGGTGAAGAGCTCGGCGCCCTTCGCGGTGATCACGTACACGCCGGCGTCGCTCGAGCGCACGAGCTCGACGTCGGCGAGGTCGACGAGCTTGATCGCCTTCCCGGCGAGGCAAGGGATGCGCCGGATGGCGGTGCGCGGGAACGCCGCGGGGATCGACTCGGCCCGCTGCGGCCGCTGCAGCCGCTCGACCGTCTTGGCGAGCCGCTCCCGCGCCACCGGCTTCAGCAGGTAGTCGATCGCGCGCTCCTCGAACGCCCGGATCGCGTGCTCGTCGTGCGCGGTCACGAAGACGATCTCGGGGAGATCCGCGTCGTCGATCATCGACAGGAGCTCGAACCCGGAGATCGCCGGCATCTGGATGTCCAGGAACACGACCGCGGGTCGCTCGGCCCGGATCGCCTGGATCGCCTCGACCGCGTTCGCGCACCGGCCGACGATCGTGAACGCGCCCGTCTCGTCGAGGAGCGACTCGAGCTCGGCGCGGGCGTGCGGCTCGTCGTCTACGATCAGGGCGCGGATCACGCGGCGGCTCCCTCGGCGGGCATGGGCAGGCGCACGGTGACGCGCGTCAGCTCCTGCGGGACGGAGGTCACCGACAGGCCCCACGCCTCGCCGTACAGGTTCTTCACGCGCTTGTCGACGATCTGCATCCCCAGCCCGGCGTGCTCGCGCGGCTCGACCCACGCGCCGACGTCGTCCTCGATCTCGACCACCGCCGCCCCGTCGCGCCGGAAGGCGCGGATGGTCGCGCGCCCGCCGCCGAGCGTCGGTGGAGAACCCGTGCTTGAAGGCGTTCTCGACGAGCGGCTGGAGCGTGAACGCCGGCATGCGCACCGGGCAGGAGCGCCGGATCGATCTCCGTCTCGACCGTGATCCGTCCCTCGAAGCGGGCCTTCTCGATCTCGAGGTACGCGCGCACGTGGTCGAGCTCCTCCGCGAGGGTGGACACGTCGCTCTCCCGCTTCAGGTTCTTGCGGAAGAAGTGGGAGAGGTGGATGAGCAGCTCCCGCGCGCGGTCGCCGTCCCGGCGCAGGATCGCGATGATCGTGTTGAGGGCGTTGAAGAGGAAGTGCGGGTTCACCTGCGCCTGCGCGAGCTTCAGCTCGGACATGACGAGCAGGCTCTTCTGCTCCTGGTAGCGCGCGATGAGGAGCTGGCTCGAGAGGAGCGCCGCGATCCCCTCTCCGAGCGACTTGTTCATGTTGAGGAACCGCCGGTCCCTCGGCTCGAACAGCTGGACCGTCCCCACCACCACCCCGTCCACCTGGAGGGGCGCGATCACCATCGAGGCGAGCTGGCAGCTCGACGAGACGGTGCAGTCGTAGGTCTGCCGCACGCCGTCCGCGAACACGACCGCGTTCTCCGCGATCGACTGGCGGGTGTAGGGGGACGCGATCGGGTTCCCGGGCAGGTGGTGGTCCGCCCCCATCCCGGCCCAGCCGAGGACGCGCTCCCTGTCGGTGACGCCGACCGCCCCGACCCCCGTCTCCTCCTTGATGATCAGGGCGAGCTCGCCGGCGGTCTCGCGGCCGATCCCACGGCCGAGGAGGCGCAGGGTGCGCTCGGCGACCTTGAGGGCGCGCGCCGAGGACATCGCCGCCACGCGGTCCTGGTCGCGCTGGCGCTCGAGCACGACCATCATGAAGAGCGCAGCGCCGACCGGGTTCGCGATGACCATCGCCGGCGCGATCGCCCGGACGATCTCGCCGGACTGCGGGCCCGACATGAAGTAGACGATGATCATGTGGACGATCTCGCCGACGAAGGTCGTGAGGAGCGCCACCCAGGGGGTCATGAGCCGCTCGGGCCGCTGCTTGAGGGCGAGGTGGACGAAGCCCGCCATCAGCCCCTCGACGGTCGTGGAGATCGCGCCGGGCAGCGCCGCGATCCCGCTCATCGCCGTCACCCGGTGCAGGCCGGCGGTCGCGCCGACGAGGCCGCCGAGGATCGGACCGCCGAGCAGCCCCGCGAGCGTCGAGCCCACGGCGCGGGCGTTCACGATCGCCTGGCCGTCGACGACCGGGACCCCGAGGTAGTTCCCGAGGATCGCGATGCCGGTGAAGACGAGGTACAGGCGGACCTTGCCGCGCGGCCGCGGCCAGTCGGGACGCAGCGGCCGGAACGCGGGCGACCGGCAGTAGAGGTAGAAGATCACGACGAAGACGGCGAGCGCCTCCGCGAGCTGCAGCGCGACCTTCATGCCGTCTCCCACCGCGTCCGGCCCCCTCTCCCGGTGCAGCGCGCGGCATTATGGCTCACCCGCACGGCCTCGGAACAGCCTGTGCCCGGTCCGAGCTTCGCCCGGCCGCCCGTCCGGCTGTCATCCCTGCGTGTTACCCAGCCTGCCGTGGACGGAACGGCGAGGCGGCGGTGGGTCGAGGCGGAGGTGGATCTGGCGCGGGCCGCGAGGCTGTCGGACGCGCTCGGGCTGCATCCGCTCGCCGGGCGGGTGCTCGCCGCGCGGGGCCTCGCCGAGCCGGCGGAGGCGCAGGCGTTCCTCTCGGCGGGCCTCTCCGAGCTGCCCGACCCCCGCGCGATGAAGGGCATGGACGCCGCCGTCGCGCGGATCGTCCGCGCGGTCGAGGGCGGGGAGCGGATCGCGCTCTACGGCGACTACGACGTGGACGGCGTGACCTCGACGGCGCTCCTCGCCGGCTTCCTGCGCGCGAGCGGCGCCGACGTGCTCACCTACGTCCCTCACCGGCTGGTCGAGGGGTACGGGCTCAACCTCGCCGCCGTCGAGAAGCTCGCCGCGCAGGGCGCCCGGCTCCTCGTCACGCTCGACTGCGGGATCACCGCCGCGCCGGAGGTCCGCGCCGCGGCCGCGCTCGGGCTCGACGCGGTCGTCGTGGACCACCACACCGTCCCGGTCGAGCTGCCGGCGGCGGCCGCGATCCTGAACCCGCACCAGCCCGGCTGCGCCTACCCGTCGAAGGACCTCGCCGCCGTCGGGGTGACCTTCTCCCTCGCGATGGCGCTCCGCAAGGTGCTGCGGGAGCGGGGGCGGTACCAGCCGGATCGGCCGGAGCCGAACCTGAAGGACGCGCTCGACCTCGTCGCGCTCGGGACGATCGCCGACGTGGTCCCGCTCGTCGGCGCGAACCGGATCCTGGTGCGCTGGGGGCTCGGGGTGCTCGCGCGGAGCCGGCGCCCCGGCGTGCGCGCGCTGAAGCGCGTGGCCGGGATCGCGGAGGGGGCGGAGGTCTCGGCGGGCCAGGTCGGGTTTCGCCTCGGGCCGCGGATCAACGCGGCGGGGCGGCTCGACGACGCGGGCCGCGGGGTCCGGCTCCTCCTCGAGGACGACGCGGTCCGCGCGGAGGCGCTCGCGCAGGAGCTCGATCGCGAGAACCAGGCGCGCCAGGAGCTCGAGCGGGGCATCCTGGAAGAGGCGGTCCTCGACGCCGCCTCCCGCGTGGAGGCCGGCGCGCGCGGGCTCGTCCTCGCGCGCGACGGCTGGCACGCGGGCGTCGTGGGCATCGTCGCGGCGCGCGTGGTCGAGCGGTTCCACCGCCCGGCGGTGGTCGTCGCGCTCGGCGAGGGAGAGGGGAAGGGGAGCGGCCGCTCCATCGAGGGCTTCCACCTCCACGACGCGTTCGAGGCCTGCGCGGGCCACCTCGTGCGCTACGGCGGTCACCGCCACGCGGCGGGGCTGACGATCGCGCGCGAGCGGCGTCCCCGGGTTCCGCGCGGCGTTCGAGGCGCACGCCGCGGTCCACGTCCGGGACGAGGACCTGGTGCCTCGGTGTCGCATCGAGGGCTGGATCGAGGAGCGGGACGTCTCGGAGCGCGCGGCGCTCGATCTCGCCCTGCTCGGGCCGTACGGCGCGGGCCACCCGGAGCCGGTGTTCGCGCTGCGCGGCCCGGCGGCGCGCGCGAAGACGGTCGGCGCGGGCGGCACCCACCTCAAGCTGGCGCTCGGCCGGCTCGACGCCATCGGGTTCGGGATGGGGGACCGCCTCGGCCTGTGCGGGGGTCCGGTCGAGGCGGCGTTCACCGTCGGCCTCGACGAGTGGGACGGCCGCCGGCGGGTGCAGCTGAAGCTCCGCGACGTCCGCGGCTACGCGCCCTAGGCGATCCCCCAGCGGGCCTTCGTCCTGGGCGAACAGGGTGCCCATCTGCGCGAGCTCCGAGATGTGCATGCGCTCGGCCTGGCGCTCGAACCGGCCGCGGCAGCGCGCCGAGCAGAAGAAGTAGGTCTTTCGCTTGTACTCGAGCGACTCCCCGTCGCCCTCGACGACCGGCTTGCCGCAGATCGGATCGATCGACACCCCGCCCTGGGTCATGACGCCTCTCCCGCGCTCCTCTCCCACGATCGGCACGCCCCGCGCCGGCGCCCGTCCCCCGGTCGTGGCGCGCGGCCGCGGCGGAGCGCGCGCCGAGTCCTTGACGCCTGAGGTTCCGCGATGTTAGCTGCCCTGTTTTCCCGCCCTGGAGGCCGCCCTTTGCCCCGCTTCATCAGCGAGATCAAGCGCACGCACACCTGCGGTGAACTCACCAAGGCCGACGTCGGCAAGGACGTCGTGCTCTTCGGGTGGGTCAACAACCGCCGCGATCACGGAGGCGCCGTCTTCATCGACCTGCGCGACCGCGCGGGGGTGACCCAGGTGGTCTTCGAGCAGGACGTGCGGCCCGAGGTCCACGAGCTCGCCGGCCAGCTCCGCCTCGAGTACTGCGTCGGGATCCGCGGCAAGGTCGTCTCGCGCGGCGGCAACGTGAACCCGAGGCTCCGGACGGGCGAGATCGAGGTCCACGCCACGGACCTCGAGATCTTCAACCGGTCCGAGCCGGTGCCGTTCCCGATCGAGGACAAGATCGACACGAGCGAGGAGAAGCGGCTGCAGTACCGCTTCCTGGACCTGCGCCGGGCGCCGCTCCAGAAGACGCTCATGACCCGCGCGCGGGTGAACCACCTCACCCGCAACTACTTCACCGACGAGCGCTTCCTCGAGCTCGAGACGCCGTTCATGGGCAAGTACACGCCCGGCGGCGCGCGGAACTTCCTCGTCCCGTCGCGGCTCAACCCGGGCAAGTTCTACGCGCTCGCGGAGAGCCCGCAGCTCTACAAGCAGCTCTACATGGTCGCGGGGTTCGAGCGGTACTTCCAGATCGTCCGCTGCTTCCGCGACGAGGACCTCCGGCTCGACCGCCAGCCCGAGTTCACCCAGATCGACGTGGAGATGTCGTTCGTCGAGCAGAACGACGTCTTCGACGTGATCGAGGGGCTGGTGGTCCGGCTCTGGAAGGAGATCCTCGGGGTCGAGCTCCCGCGGCCCTTCCTCCGCATGCCGTTCGACGAGTCGATGGCGAAGTACGGCAACGACAAGCCGGATCTGCGCTTCGACATGCCGCACGTGGTCCTCACCGACCTCGTGAAGCGGCACGCGGGCGGCGGCGTCCCGCTCATGGCGGACGCGGTGAGCGCGAAGGGCATCGTGAAGGCGATGCGCGTCCCCGCCTCCGCGAACTTCTCCCGCACCGACGTGGAGAAGCTCGAGGAGTACGTGAAGGGCATGGGCTCGAAGGGCCTCGCCCGCGCGAAGGTCGGCGAGGGCGGCGAGTGGACCCAGTCCCCGCTCGCGAAGACGATCACCCCCGAGCTCAGGGCCGCGATCAACGAGGCGACCGGCGCGCAGCCCGGCGATCTGCTCCTGTTCCAGTTCGGGAAGGAGTCGGTCGTCCAGACGGTGATGGCGAACCTCCGGGTCCACATCGCCAAGAAGATGGGGCTCATCCCGGAGTACGGCTCGGGCGGCCAGTGGCGGTTCCTGTGGGTCGTCGATCCGCCCCTCTTCGAGTACGACGAGGACAGCGGGCAGTGGGCCGCCGCGCACCACGCGTTCACGCGCCCGCGCGACCAGGATCTGCAGTACCTCGAGACGGATCCCGGCCGCGTCTACTGCTGGCGCTACGACCTCGTGCTGAACGGGTTCGAGATCGGGGGCGGGTCGATCCGCCTCCACGACCCCGAGGTCCAGGCCCGGGTGTTCAAGGCGATGGGCATCCCCGCGGAGGAGGCGAGGTCGAAGTTCGGGTTCCTCCTCGACGCGCTCAAGATGGGCGCGCCGCCGCACGGCGGGATCGCCCTCGGCATGGACCGGCTCGTCATGCTCCTCACCGGCGCCGAGTCGCTGCGCGACGTCGTCGCCTGGCCGAAGACGCAGAAGGGGACCGATCTCATGACGGGCGCCCCGGGTGACGTCGACGCGAAGCAGCTCCGCGAGCTGCAGGTGAAGTCGACCTACTCGTCCGAGAAGTAGGCGCGGCGACGCGGGCGGCGCAGCCCTCCGGGGCGCCGCCCGTCACCGCGAGGCCGCGACGCCCGTGCCGATGGGGCAGGCGACGCCGGTCCCCGCGAGGCCGCAGTAGCCCCCGGGGTTCTTCGCCAGGTACTGCTGGTGGTCGTCCTCCGCGTAGTAGAACGGGGGGGCGTCGGCGATCTCGGTCGTCACCGCGCCGAAGCCGCGCTCCTGCAGCGCCGCCGCGTACGCGTCGCGCGAGGCCTCCGCCGCCCGCCGCTGGGCGGGCGGAGTGGACGTAGATCGCCGAGCGGTACTGGGTCCCGACGTCGTTCCCCTGCCGCATCCCCTGCGTCGGGTCGTGCGATTCCCAGAACAGCCGGAGCAGCTCCTCGTACCGCACGCGGGCGGGGTCGTAGACGACGCGCACCACCTCCGCGTGGCCGGTGCGGCCGGTGCAGACCTCCCGGTAGGTCGGGTTCGGCGTCGCGCCGCCCTGATACCCCACCGCCGTCGCGTGGACGCCCGGCTGCTCCCAGAACACCTTCTCGGCGCCCCAGAAGCAGCCGAGCGCGAAGTCTGCCACCTCGCTCCCCTCCGGGAACGGGGGGACGATCGGCCTCCCGCTCACGAAGTGGCGTCCGGGCAGCTCGACCGGCGCCGGCCGGCCAGGGAGCGCCTCGTCGGGCGTGGGGAGACGGAGCTTCTTGCCGAACATGATGATCTGACCTCCGAGCCGGCGTTCTAATGCGGCCCCTCCTTTTCCGCCTGACCGAACGCGACCCGGGCTACCCTCGGGCGGTGGCAGACCCGTACGACGTGATCGTCCTCGGCGGCGGCGTGAACGGGACCGGGGTCGCCCGCGACTGTGCGATGCGCGGGCTTCGCGTGCTGCTGCTCGAGCGGGCGGACTTCGGGGTGGGCGCCTCGGGCAACAGCTCCGGGATGATCCACGGCGGCATCCGGTACATGCTCTCCGACCGCCAGGTCACCGCGCTCGCCTGCCGCGACTCGGGCTACATCCAGCGGATCGCGCCGCACCTGCTGTTCCGGATCCCGTTCCTGATGCCGTTCGCGTCCCGCCGCGAGCGCTCGCGGCTCGTGGACCGCGCGACCTGGTACGCGACCGAGGTCTACGTCGGGACCTACGACCTGTTCCAGCCGCTCAAGCGGGGCAAGCCGTCCACGCGCCTCTCGGCCGAGGAGCTGTACGTCCTCGAGCCCGGGCTCCGGCCCGGGCTCACCGGCGCGGTGACGCTCGACGAGTGGGGCATCGACGCGTTCCGCCTCTGCACGCTCAACGCCCTCGACGCGGCGGCGCGCGGCGCGGACGTGCGGACCTGGACGGAGGGCCGCGAGCTCCTGCGGGGCGTGGGCCGCGTCGAGGGGGTCCGCTGGCGCGACCTGCTGACCGGGGAGGTCGGCGAGGCGCGCGCGCCCGTCGTGTTCAACGCGACCGGCGCGTGGTCTCCCGCCCTCGCGCGCCGGAGCGGCGTGCGGGTGCCGATGCGGCCGGGGAAGGGGGTCCACCTGACCCTCGACCGGCGCTACTCGAACTACGGCGTCATCTGCGCGGCGGTGGACGGCCGCCAGATGTTCGTGATGCCGCACGAGTCCGAGTCGATCGTCGGGACGACCGACGACGACTACTACGGCGATCCGGACGATCTCGAGGCGACGAACGACGAGGTCGAGTACCTGCTCGAGGGAGCCGCCTCGCTCCTCCCCGGCGTCCGCGCCGCGCGGATCACCCGCGCCTGGTGCGGGCTGCGGACCACGCTGTACGAGTACGGGCCGAACGAGGACGCGCTCTCCCGGGAGCACCAGCTCCACGACGGCGCGGTGGACGGGCTCGCCGGGCTCCTCTCCTTCGTGGGGGGAAAGCTCGCGTCGTACCGCGCCCAGTCCGAGGAGGCGACCGATCGCGTGATGGACCTCCTCGGCCGTCCGCGCGGCACCTGCCGGACCCACGAGGTGCCCCTGCCGGGCGGCGACGAGGTGCCGGACCCGGCTCGCCTCGCGGAGAGCGGGCTCGTCGCCGCCCCCGTGGCGGCGCGGCTCGTGTACCGGCACGGGAGCCGCGCGCGCGAGGTGCTCCGGCTCGTGCAGGAGGATCCTCGCCTGGCGCTCGTCCTCTGCCGGGACGAGGGGATCCTCGCGGCCGAGGTGGTCTTCTGCGCGCGGCACGAGAAGGTGCGGCGGCTGCAGGACCTCCGCCGTCGCTGCCGCGTCGGCCTCGGCGCGTGCGCGGGCGTGGACTGCGCCCGCATCTCCGCCCAGCTCGTCGGGCGGGAGCTGGGCTGGGACGCGGACCGGGTGCGCGCCGAGCTCGCGGACCTGCTGGACCAGGGCTGGCGCGAGCGCCGGGCCGTCCTCGACGGCGCCCAGCTCGCGCAGGAGGAGCTGGTCCGGGGGGCGACCGGCCTCCTCGAGGTGCCCTGGTGACGCGCGCGCTCCAGGCCGACGTGCTCGTGGTGGGGGGCGGGATGGCCGGCGCGATCGCCGCGCTCGCCGCCCGCCGCCTGGGTCGCACCGTCGTCCTCGCCCGCCGCGCGCCCGGCGCGACCGCCCTCTCGTCCGGCGCGATCTCGGTCGCCCCGGACCTCGGCGCGCTGCGCGGCGAGCAGCTCTCGTCGCGGCGGCCGCCGGTCGAGTCGGCGCGGCGGCTCGCCGTCGCGCGCCCCGATCACCCCTACGCGGTCGTCGGGACGGGGCGGCTCGCCGAGGCGCTCGCCTTCGCCGCGTCCGAGCTCGACGCGGTCCTCGCGCCCCCGGTCGATCGGCGCCGGTTCCTGGCGACGCTCTACGGGACCGCCGTCGGCGCGGGGCTCTGCCAGCACGCGAACGCCGCGGGCGACCTCGTCGAGGTGCGCGGCGCGCTCGCGGTGGCGGGCTTCCGGGGGCACGCGAGCTTCGACGCGCCGCTCGTCGCCGCCGGCCTCGCCCGCTACCGCGCGCGCGGCGGGCCGGAGGTGCGCGCCCTCGAGCTCGAGGTCCCGTGGCTCGCCGCGGGGGGCGCGCGGCCGCACGAGCTCGCGCGCGCGCTCGACGCGCCGGGCGGCGCCGAGCGGCTCGGCGACGCGCTGCGGGCGGCCCTGGGCGCCGGGGGGGGCGCGGGCGCGGCGCTCCTGCCGCCGGTGCTGGGGCTCGACCCCGGCGCGGGGGTGGTGCAGCGGCTCTCCGCCCGCGCCGGCCTCCCCGTGGCGGAGACCCTCTCCGACGTGCCGAGCGTCCCCGGGCTCCGGCTCCAGCGCGCGATCGACGCGCGGCTCGCCGCGGCCGGCGTCGAGGTGCTCCAGGCCGACCTCGCGGCGGCGCCCGCGCCGGGCGAGCCCGTCTCGCTCGCGGACGCGGCCGTGACGGCCCGCGCCTGGATCCTCGCCACCGGACGGTTCGTCGGCGGCGGCATCGCGCGGCGCGGCGTCCTCGCCGAGCCCGCGCTCCGCCTGTCCGTCCAGGCGGCGGAGGGCCGCGAGGCCGGAGTCCACCTCGCGGTCCGGCCCGCCGCGTCGCTCACCGTCCGGGACCGCCGCCGGCCGCAGCCGCTGCTCTCGGCGGGGCTGCGCGTGGACCGGACGCTCCGCCCGCTCGACGAGCAGGGCCGGGTCGTCCACCCGCGACTCTTCGCGGCGGGCGCCGTCCTGGGCGGCCACGAGCAGGCGACCGACGGCACCGGCCTCGGCGTCGCGATCCTCACCGGCTTCCTCGCCGCCCACGCGGCGGGCGGGGGAGGGTAGCCGTGGCGACGCCCCGAGCCCTCGCGTACCTCGCCTGGCGCGCGCTCGTCGCGCACCCGCTGAAGAAGCTGTTCCGGCAGCGCGGCAGCGGGCTCGACCGCTTCCGCGCGGCGTACGTCGCGGAGGGGCTCGTGCCGACGCGCCCGGAGGACCGCGCGATCGGCGAGGCGGCCGCCGCGTGCATCGCCTGCGGGCTGTGCGAGACCGGGTGCGACCTCTCCCGCGCGACCCCCGCGGTGCGTGCCCTCGGGCTGCACGCCGCCTTTCGCCTCTACTCGCGGAGCTCCGCCGAGCTGCAGCTCGCGGGGGACGCGCTCCGCGCGTGCGCGGGGTGCGCCGGCTGCGACGCGCTCTGCCCGACGCGCGTGCCCATCTCCCGGGTGATCGCGCACCTGGCGCGCGGCGCAGGGTCGTCCTTGCGCCGTCGAGACACCCCTAGCCGCCGCGCTCCAGGGTCGGTGTCGGCCGAGGCGCGCCCGTGGTATTCGAGACGGGATGTCGAATCGCGGCGTCCACCTCCTCGGGGCGCTCCTCGTCCTCCTGGTCGCGTCCGCTCTGCTCCCGGCGCGTCCGCCGCGCCGCCGGACGCGGCGCCCACCCGCGACGCCGCGGGCTGCTACCCCGCCGGCGACGCCGCCGTCGCCTGCTACCAGCGGCCGAGCGCGTACGGGTTCCTGCTGAACGTCCCGGGAGACATCGGCGGCCTGGCGCGGGACGCGTTCCGGCGCGAGAGCCTCGTCCCCATCGCGGGCGTCGCGGTCGCGACGGCCGGGCTCCTGCTCGTGGATCAGAAGCTCTCCGACGCCGCGCACCGCGCCGGGCGGGCCGCGCACATCTCCTCGAACGGGGAGACCGCGAAGCTCTCCTCCGACGTGCCGATCCCGTACCCGACCGACGTCGGCTCGGGGATCTACTACCTCGGCGACGGGATGCTCCCGGTCGCGATCACCGTCGGGATGCTCGGGTACGGGCTGTGGACCTCCGACACGCGCGCGCTCCAGACGACGAGCCACCTCGCGGAGGGGCTCGTCTCGGTCGCGATCGTCGCGCAGACCATCAAGCACCTCACCGGGCGCCAGAGCCCGAGCCGCGCGACCGAGGACGGCGGCAGGTGGCGGCCGCTCACCGATCCGCGCGAGTACCAGCGCAACGTGCCCGCCTTCGACGCGTTCCCCTCGGGCCACCTCGCGACCGCGATGGTGACCGTGACGGTGCTCGCGAACGACTACCCGGATCACCCGCTCATCCGGCCGGTCGGGTACGGCCTGATGACCCTGCTCGGCTTCCAGATGATGAACAACGACGTGCACTGGGCGAGCGACTACCCGCTCGCGCTCGCCATCGGCTACGGCCTCGGGAAGCAGGCGGTGTCGCGCGGCCGGACCGTCGTCCGCGGCGAGGGTGCGCCGGGGGAGGCGCTGCGTCGCGCTCCGTCCCCGACCGTGCAGGTGCTGCCGTTCCCGGTGCGCGACGGGGGCGGCCTCGCCGTCGCCGGCACCTTCTGACTCAGAACAGCAGCGCGAACCCGCCCGGCGCGGGCACCACCTGGACCGCGGGGACGGCCAGGCTCCGCGGGCGGTGGAGCAGCCACGGGACGGCGAGCCCGGTGAGGCCGCCGATCGCGGCGCCCGCCAGGACGTCGCTCGCCCAGTGGGCGTCGCCGGCGACGCGGAGGTAGGCGACGGACGTCGCGAGCGTCATCCCGCCCGCCCACACCCACGGCGCGCTCGGGTAGCCGCGCATCGTGCTCAGGGTCCCCGCGGCGGCCGCCAGCGCGAACGCGCTGGACGCGTGCCCGGAGAAGAAGCTGCGGTTCGACGAGCCGGTCGCGCCGAGCTTCGCGGACGGACGGCGGCGCGCGGTCGCATCCTTGGAGGCGCCGTTCGCGAGCGCGGTCAGCATCGCCATCTCGGCGAGCACGAGCGTGTCCTCGAAGAACGCCGCCGGGGCGCCGCCGAGCCGCGCGGAGAGCGCGGAGTTGAGGAGGACCCCCGCCGGGAGCACGCCGGTCACGAGCACGTCGGAGGCGACGCGCGCCGACTGCTGGTCGTGCCAGGCGAGCCGGGCGCGAACGGCGTCGTCGAACCGGCCGGAGCCGCAGAACCGGCAGTGGCCCGGCGCCGCGTAGGGTGACGCGAGCACGAGCGCGAGGACCGCCGCGCCCGCCGTGAGGGACGCGTCCCTCCGGAGCTCCACCCCGAGCGGCGCGACCTGGGCGTGCGCGAGCGATGCCGCGAGGAGGCCCGCGAGGAGGGTGCAGCGGCCGAGGAGCGCGCAGCGCCCGAGCGTCGGAGGCACGGCGTCATCATCCCCGCGCATGGCCCTCGTTCACAAGGGCCGCGCCGCCACGCCTGCTATGATCCGTGTGGTGAAGCCGTACCTCATCGTCAACCCGCGGAGCGCCGCCGGGCGAACGGGTCGTCAGTTCGACCGGATCGCGCGGGCCGTCCGGTCGGCGGTCGGGGAGTTCGAGTGCGCCTTCACCCGCGCACCGGGCGACGGCGCTCGGCTCGCGCGAGACGCGGTCGCATCGGGGGGCGCGCTCGTGGTCGCGGTGGGGGGCGACGGCACCGCGAGCGAGGTCATCGACGGGCTCACCACGCCGCGCCCCCGCGATCCGGACCCCCTCTTCGGCTTCATCCCGCGCGGCACCGGAGGGGACCTGCGGCGCACCCTCGGCGTCCCCGAGGACCTCGACGCGGCGGCGCGGCTGCTCGCCGGGCGCGGGGAGATCGTCTGCGACCTGGGCAGGATCGAGTTCACGGGCCACGACGGGACCCGGCAGCTCCGGCACTTCGCGAACGTGGCGGGGTTCGGGGTGGCGGGCGTGGTCTCGGCCGAGGTGAACCGCGGGCTCAAGTTCGGCAGCGGGAGGCTCTCGTTCATGATCGCCTCGGCGAAGGCGCTCCTCCGGTGGTCGGATCAGCCGGTGCGCTGGCGCGTGGACGGGGGCCCCTGGAGCGAGGACCGCATCACCTCGTTCTCGGTCTGCAACGGCCGCTACTTCGGCGGAGGGATGCAGGTCGCCCCCGGCGCGCGGATCGACGACGGCCTCTTCGACGTCGTGATCTGGTCGGGGCTCGGCCTGGCCGACTTCGTGACCAAGAAGCGGATGCTCTACGACGGCAGCCACGTCACCCTGAGCAACACCCGCGTCCTCCGGGCGCGCACCGTCGAGGCGGAGGCCGCGCCCGGCGGCCGGCTCCTCCTGGACGTGGACGGTGAGCAGCCCGGCACACTCCCCGCGCGGTTCTCGATCCTCCCTGGGGCGTTGCGCGTCCGGGTGGCGTGACGGGTGCTTAAGATGCGGGCCATGACGCACGTCCTCCCCGCCCTCCTGCTCGCCGTGATCGCCGCCGCCCCCGCCGGGAGCCCCGCCGGCACGGCCTCGGTCGTGCGCGCCGTCGACGTCGGCCCGGATCGGCCGGTGACCCGGCTCGCGACCCCCGACGACCTGTCGAAGCTCTGTCGCCTCCTCGAGCCGACCGAGCGCCTCCGCTCCTCCGGGGACGCGGTCGAGCGCGGTGAGGCGCAGGCGCGGCAGGACGCGGACCACGACGCCGCCGTCGCCGCGCGGTACGAGGTGGTCGTGCCCGCGGCGGGGCTCGCGTTCGCGCCCTACGACGGCCCCGAGCGGCGGCTGGCCCTCTCCGAGCCCGTCCAGATCCCGGTCGCGGACGGGACCGCCCGCCTCTGGCCGACCGAGGAACGCTCCCTCGCCGTGGAGATCGACGCCGCGGGGGCGCGCCGGGTGCTCGACGCGCAGCGCGGCGGGACGCTCGCGCTGGGGCTCGTCTTCGATCTGTCCGACGACGCGAGCTGCGGGAAGGGCGACCGGGGGAAGAAGTTCACGCTGCCCGTGGAGCCGGTCTCGTGGCGGTGGACGGACGGTGAGGCCATCCTCGCGCGCGGCGGCGCCGCCGTGGACCGGCCGCTCCTCACCGCGGCGCAGGGAGCGCGGCCTCGCGTCGACGTCGGAGAGCCCATCGCGGGGCCCGCGGAGGCCAAGAAGGCGGTGCTCGGGCGCGCGACCGAGCTCGAGGCCTGCTACGCCGAGGCGCTGAAGCGCGACCCCGGCGTCGACGGCGTGCTCGTGGCGGACCTGGGAGGGCAGCGGCCGGCGATCTCCGCGGACTCGGTCGGGGACGCCGAGCTGGCGGCGTGCGTCCAGAAGGTGCTCGGGCCGCTCGCGCCGGCGCGGGGCGGCAAGGTCGCGGTCCCGATCCGGTTCGAGCTCGAGGCCCCGGGCGTGGTGCGGCCCGCTCGCGAGCCCTGAGCCGCCGCCGCCGGATCGGCTACTGCACGGGGGAGAGCGTCTCGAAGCGCCGGTTGAGCGCGGTGGAGAGCTCGAGCAGCCGGAGGGCCTCCTCCCGGAGCGTCCCCCCCGGGCCGAGGTCGCAGTAGAGCAGCGCGACCGCGCGCCCGCGCAGGATCACCGGCGCGACGAGCGCGTTCATCGGGAGCGGCCCGTCGAGCGACGTGAAGAACCTCGCCGTCGCGGCGGAGGCGACGACGGGGGCCAGCACCGGCGCGCGGAGGTCCGCCGCGGCCCCGAAGATCGTGTCGCGGCCGAGCGGGACCTCCACGCCGCGGACGTCGCCCCCGAGCAGCCGGCCCGCGCCGAGCCAGGCGACGGCGCGGTCCCCGTGCGACTTGAGGAACACCGCCCGCCCGACCGTCGACGCGGCGCCTCTCACGAGCAGCGCGGAGAGGACGACCGGGTCCTTCACCTGCTCCATGAGCCGCAGCGCCTCGGCGTGCGATACGACCCGCGTCGCCTCGTCGGGTTCCGGAGCGAGGGCCCGGGCTCTGCCGGGGGCCATCTCGAGGTCGTCGTCGACCGCGAGGCCGCGGAGGGTCTTCTCGATCCCGTAGAACCGGCGCATCAGCGTCCACAGCCGGGCCTCCGGCGCGACCACCGCCTCGACGGTGCGGCCGGTGGCGAACGCGAGGTCGTCGAGCGACGCGAGGTTGCGCGGATCGATGACCGCGACGCGCAGGTGACGGTCGTCCGCGTGCAGCGGGACGACCCCGAACCGCTCCACGAGCTCCGCCGACACCGCGGCGATCGCGTCCGGCTCGGGCTCGACGTCGTCGCTGACGCAGGGGAGGCCGTGGGCGCGCGAGAGCGCGCTCGCGAGCTGCCGCTCGTCCACGATGCCGAGCTCGAGGAGGTTCGTCCCGAGCCGCCCGCCGAAGATCGACTGCGTCTGGAGGGCGGCCTGCAGCTCCTGCGCGGTGCAGGCGTTCATCTCGACCAGGATCTCGCCGATGAGAGGTTCCACGCGCCCGCCCGTGCAGTCCGCCGGCGAGGATAGCGCGACGCCGGGGCGAAGGGCAGGTGCGTCCGGCTTCGAGCGCACGGCCGCGTACCCCCGCGCGGGCCGGTCGCTAAGCGCTCTAGCCGCATCTCCAGTAGGCGGTCGCGACGAGGGTCCTGCGCTCCCTGGGCTCGGCGCGCTTCCGGAGCTCCGCGATCGCGCGGTCCTTCTCGGCGTACCGCTGCGCCTCCGTCGCGCGGAGGTCCTCCACCTTGCGCCGGTACTCCCGCTCCGCGCGCTCGAGCAGCGCGCGGCGATCGCGCAGGGCGAGGCCGCCGTCGTCGTGGAGCGCCGCGCGCGCCTTGCCCCACGCCGCGCGCGCGTCCTCGACCGCCCTGCGCGGGGCGCCGAGCGCGTCCTCGACGGCGCGATCCCAGCGCTCGCGCGACTGGTCGAACGCGGCCTGGCTGCGCGCCTGGACGGCCTCGAGGAGCACCGCGTGGGCCGCCTGGAGCGCCTCCTCCTGGGCGGCGCCGATCGAGATCGTCGCTCCGCGCGGTCCGGCCCGGACCTCCTCGGCGGGGAGCAGCGCGAGCTCGTCCGCCGCGTCCTGCGGGAGCGCGCGGAACCGCTCGCCGTCGAACCACAGGACGAGGTGGACGACCCGCTCCTCCGAGACGAGCGCGTCGAACGCGAACTTGTACGCGAACCACCAGCCCTCGCGGCCCGCCAGCGCACCGAGGGACGCGGGGAGGTTGCGGGCCGGGATCTCGAGGAACGCCACCGCGTCCTGCGGCCGCGCGCGGACCTTCTCCGCCGCGGCGCGGACGAGCTTCGCGCGCTTCGTCCGCGCGGCCGGCTCCGCGGCGCCGCGGGGAGCCCCGGTCGCGTCCGGCGGCGCGCCGCCGTCCTCGAACACGGCGTCCACGAGCGCGTCCTCGTCCGCCTCCCGGCGCGCCACCGCGTCCTTCGCGGTCTGCTCGGCGAGCCGCAGCTTCGAGCGGACCTCGCCGTCGAAGCGCTCGAACAGGAGGGTCCGTGCGGCGGTCAGCCGGGCGGTGATCCGCCCGTCGAGATCGGCGCGGAGCTTCGCGAAGGCCTGGTCGATCTCCTCTCCCGACCGGCACGACTGGTAGATGTCGAGGACCCGCCGCTCGAAGTCGATGCCGCTGCCGAGCGCCCCGAGGATCTCGTCGGACGATCCGAAGACGCCGTCGAACAGGGCGAGCTTCTGCGCGAGCAGCTCGTAGAGCCGGGCGTCGGCGGCGTTCTGGCGGTTGAGGAAGTTGAGGACGAGCACGTCCCGCTGCTGCCCGTACCGGTGGCAGCGGCCGATCCGCTGCTCCACCCGCTGCGGGTTCCAGGGCAGGTCGAAGTTCACGACGAGGTTGCAGAACTGGAGGTTCAGCCCCTCCGCGCCCGCCTCGGTCATGAGCAGGATCTGCGTCCGGTCACGGAACTCGTCCACGAGCGCCTGCCGGCGGTCGGTCCCCGAGACGTCGCCGGAGAGGCAGGTGACCGTGTAGCCCTTCGACGCGAGGAGGCGCGCGAGGTACTCCTGCGTCCTGCGGAACTCGGTGAAGACGACCGCCTTCTCCGGCCAGGCGCAGGCCTTCGCGACCGTGAAGGCGCGATCGAGCCCGCGGACGAGGGCGTCGCCCTTCGCGTTCGCCTGGATGGTCCGCGCCAGGCGCGCGCAGGCGCGGAGCTCGGCGAGCTCCGCCCCCATGGCGCGGGCCGCCGCGGACGCGCGGGGACGGGCGGGCCCCCCGTCGTCGAAGAGCTCCTCGGCCTCGTCGGCGAAGCCGTCCAGGTCGAGGAGCAGATCCGCCTGCGAGGCGCACTCGACCCCTGCGAGCTTCTGGTCGAGGCCGTCGGCCAGCTTGTCCAGGGTGGCGGCGAGCGCGAACGAGGAGGAGGCGAGGATCTTGCGGTAGACGAGGACGAACAGCGCGCGCCGCGCCTGCGGGATCGCGAAGGTGTCGTCGCGCCGCAGGTAGTCGGAGACGCGGTCGTAGAGCGACTGCTCCTCCGCGGTGGGCGCGAAGTCCTCGACCATCGAGCGGCGCGCGGTGAACTTGACGTACTCCTTCACCTGCCGGCGCAGCGTCCGCACCACGACCGGCGCGAGCCGCGCCTTCAGGTCCGCCGCCTTGTCCTCGTCGAGCTCTCCCGCCGCGTACTGGAGCCGGAACGCCTCCTCGTTGCCGAGGAGCGCGTCGTCGATGAACGCGGCGAGCCCGAGCAGCTCCATGAGGTCGTTCTGGAGCGGCGTCGCCGTCAGGAGCAGCTTCGGGCAGCGGCGGAGCGCCTTGCGGAGCGCCTGCCCGGTGCGGTGATCCGGGCGGTAGGCGTTCCGGAGCCGGTGCGCCTCGTCGATGACCGCGACGTCCCAGGGGACGCGCTCCACCTCGGCGCCGCGCATCGCCGCGAACGGGTGCGAGCAGATGACGAGCCCGCCGGTGTCGAACGGGTTCGTGCGGAGGCCGCTCCGCTCCGCGGCGCGGACGCTGTCGCCGTCCACGACCGTCGCGTCCAGCCCGAACTTCCCGGCGAGCTCGTCGCGCCACTGGGCGCGGAGCGAGGCCGGGACGAGGACGATCGCGCGGCCCTTCCCCTCCGCCGCGAGCTGCGCGAGCACGAGCCCCGCCTCGATCGTCTTGCCGAGCCCGACCTCGTCGGCGAGGACGGCGCCGCCGGTGGGGAGGGCGGCGAGGGCGAACGCCGCCGCCTCGATCTGGTGGGGGTTCAGGTCGACCGCGGAGTGGGCCAGGGCGGGCGCGAGCCGCGAGGCGCCGCTGCCGCCGCGGACCGTCAGCGCCTCGGCGGCGATGCGCTGGTGGAACCCGCTGAGCTTCGGACGATCCGCGCGCGCGCGTGAAAGGCCTTGAGAAACCCCGCCCATCGCCACCCCTCCGCCCGCCCGCGCTCCGCCGTCGCCCCGGGCCGACCTCGCCCGCCATCCCTCGATACCGCGGCGACTCTACCAGCAACTCGATCCGAGGTGCAGTCCCGGGGTACGCTTCGAAGCTCGGACCCGAGCGGGAGACGCCGCTCGCCGGCGGAGGTGACGTGAAGTTCACTTGCGAGCGTTGCGGGAAGCGCTTCGCGAGCGCGGACGAGCCCGCGGCGGGGCGCGTCTACCGCATCCGCTGCAAGTGCGGAAACGTCATCCACATCACCGGGCCGAGCGCCGGCGCCGGCCCGACGACGCCCTCGACCGGCGCGACTCCCTCCGAGAGCCTCCGCCTCACCGGCGCGACTCCCACGCCTGCGCCCATCCCCGCGGCGCCCGCCCCGGCGCCGGCTCGCGGCGCAATCTCCGCGGGCGACGCGTCCGCGCGCGTGAGCGCCACCCCCGCGGTGCGCGTCGCCGACCCGGCCACGCCGCGCCGGACCGGCGTCGTCGCCGCGGTCGCACCTCCTGGCGTCGCGCGCGCCCGCCCGCCGCGAGGCGCCCGCGCCCCGCACGACCGGCGAGGGGCCCGCGAGCGCCCGGCCGCAGGCGGGGACGCGCGAGCTCCACGCGGCCTCCGCCACGGGCGCCCACCGGCTCGCGACGCCGGTCCACGATCTCGATCCGGCGCCGCGCGCGCGGACCCGGGGATCCCTTCGCGCCCGCCGCGCCGGCCCCGACCGCGAAGGCCGCGCCGCCGCCCCGGTCCGCGCTCGGCACGACCGCGGACCTCGGACGCCTCGAGCGCCACGGGGAGGCCGCGCCGCGGGGTCGGAGCTCGACGCGCCGCTCCGGGAGCTGGAGGACGATCCGTTCGCGGCGCTGGCGACGCAGGACGCGAAGGCGTCCGCGTTCGACACGACGGCGCCGGTCTGGTCGCGCGGCGCCCCCGCTCCGGCGCCCCCTCGGCCGCCGGTCGAGGCGGTCGCGCCGCAGGCCCGCGAGGTCGAGACCTCCGTGGACCTCTCGATGTCGGAGCAGTACACGCTCCCCGTGCCCCCTCGGAAGAGGAGCCGGGTCGGCCTCGTCGCCGTCGCGGTGGTCGCCGTCGCGGCGCTCGGAGGCGCAGCGCTCTACGCGTTCGACCTCGTGGGAGCGCCGACGATCGCCTCCGCCCGCGCCCCGCCCGCCCGTTCCGGTGCTCGCCGCGCCGGCTCCGCCGCCTCCCGCCCCGGCCGCGGAGGCGGCGCTCCTCCGGCTCCCGCCCCGGCCGCGGCCTCGCCCGAGCCCTCCCTGCCGCCTCCCGCCGCGTCAGCCCCCGCTCCGGGTGGAGCGCCGCCCGCGCCCTCCGTCGCGGCGTCGCCGCAGCCGCAGAGCGCGCCCGCGGCTCAGGCGCCCGACGCGCTCCGGCCCGCGGCCGTCCCCGCGGCGACGAAGCCGGAGAAGCCGGCCAGGCCGCAGCAGGTGGCGAAGGCACCGCCCGCGCGCGAGCGGAAGCCCGCGCCGGCGCAGCCGAAGCCGGCCGCCCGCGAGGCCGCCGGCCCCGGCCCCGGACGCGCCGCGGAGCGCAGCGGCGGAGCCGCCGCAGCCCGCGCCGCCGCCGGCCCGGGACGTCGAGGCGCGTCCGGCGCCCTCGGCGGCCGAGGCGCCCGCGCGGAAGCCGGCGCAGGGGCTCGAGCCGCAGGTGATGCAGGCGGTGATCGCGAAGAACCGGCCCGGGTTCGACGCGTGCGTCGTGAAGGCGCTCCAGGACCCCGTCACCGCGTCGTTCGCAGGGCGGAAGGCGGCGCTCCTCCTCCTCGTGGCCCCGAACGGCAAGGCGGAGGCCGCCCTCGAGGACGGCGACCTCGACGCGTCGCCGTTCGGCGCGTGCGTCCGCCGCGTCGCGGGCAGGATGACGTTCCCCACGTTCCAGGGCGAGGACGTCGGCGCCCGGATCGTGCTCGTGCTCGGCCGCGCGGAGTAGCAGGCTGTCGAAGCCTCAACGCGCGCGAACACGTCACGGGCGGCGGTCGTGCGGACCGCCTCCGGCCGGATCCCGAGCTTCAGCGCGCCGATGCGACGGTCCTCGTCGAGGAGCGCGGCGGGGTGGTCGGCGTCGTAGGTCAACGTGCTCGGCGCGTCGGCGACGAGCGCGTCCGCGAGCGCCCGCGCGTCCTTCGTGACCGCGACGATCGAGAGGTCCTCGCCGGAGAGGTGGCGGCGGATCGCGGCGTTCACGTCCTCGCGGGTGAGCCGGGCGAGGCCTTCGCGCACGTACGCCGGGAGCTCGGGCGTGCCGAACCAGCGCCCGTCGAGCGCAGCGCCGACGCGGTCGTCCTGCCTCGCCGCCTGGAGCAGCACGTTGCTCGCGAGGTAGGCGCGCGTCTCCTGGAACTGCTCCTCCGTCAGCCCCTCCGCGACGAGCCGCCGGAGCTCGTGCACCGCGATCCGGAGCGCCATCTGCGCGTTCCGCGGCGCGACCGGGCGGATCCAAATCTCGAAGAGCTGGGCGCGCCGGCCGAGGTTCGGGTCGGGCGCGAGCTCGAACATCCCTCGCGGGAAGGCCTCGATGTACGCGTACGCGCCGTAGCTGAGGCCGCGCGCCTCCCGGATCCGCTGGTACAGGTGGGACGTCGACGAGCGGTGCTCGCCGAGCCACGTGCGGGCGACGAGGAGCGCCACGAAGTCCGGGTGCCCGCGGACGACGTCGATCGGGTGCCCGAGCGAGAGCGCCGTCCCCCGCGTGTCCTTCTCGATGATCTCGACCTCGAGCCCCCTCGGGCGCCGGCCCGCGACCTGGGTCCGCGGCGGCGGCTCGCCGGCCGGGAGCGCCGCGAGCGCCTGGCGGACGCGAGGGAGGAGCCCCGGCGGCGCGGCGCCCCCGATCCCCACGACGACGTCGGCCTGGACGTAGCGGTCCCGGACGAACGCCCTGACGTCGTCGAGCGTGACGGCCTCGAGCCCGGCGACGGTCCCGAGCGCGGGGTGCCCGTAGGGCGTGCCCGCGAACACGTTCGCCTGGAGCCGCTCCTTCGCCAGCTCCTCCTCGTTCGACTCGCGCAGGTCCTGGACGAGCGCCGCGAGGTGCTCGGCCCTCACGCGGCGGAAGTCCTCCTCGCGGAACCCCGGCTCGACGAGCTGCGGCAGCGCGACGTCCGCGAACCGCTCCCAGCCCTCGCGCGGGAACGTGCCCGTGAGCGTCACCAGCTCCTTGTCCACGTCCGCCGAGAACGTCGCCGCGAGCGGGTGGAGGGCCGCCCGGATCTCGTCGATGCGCAGCCGCCGCGAGCCGCCGCCCGCGAGGAGGTCGGCCGCGAGCGCCGCGAGCCCCTCCTTGCCGGCCGGATCGCGCGCGCTCCCCGCCTGGAAGAGGAGCTTCAGCGTGACGACCGGGAGCGAGGACTCGACCCGCACGACCGGGACGTCGGCCTCCGCGGGGGCGGGCGCGAGGGACGCGAGGGGGGGCGGACGCTCGATGCCGGCGGGGAGCGGCTCCCGCGAGAGGGTCGTCACGACGAGGCCCGCGTCGGTGACCCAGGTGCGCGCGGCGCGCCGGACGTCGTCGGGCGTCACCGCCGCGAGCGTGCGGTGGAGCCGGCGCAGGGTCCCGTACGATCGGTCGAACACCGCGTAGCGCGCGATCGCGTCCGCGACGGCCTCGGTCGAGTCGAGCGACCGGATGAACGCGTTGCGCGAGGCCGCGATCTGATCCGCGAGCCTCGCCGCGTCGGGCGGCGCCGCCCGCGCCCGCGCGAGGGTCCGGAGGATCTCGTCGCGCACCCGGACCGCGTCCTCGGGCCGCTTCAGCCGCGCCGAGACGGTGAAGAGGCCGGGGTCGACCGTGGGCGTCGCGTCCACCCCCAGCTGGTCGACGACCTGCTCCTCCACGACGAGGCGCCGGTACAGCTCGGAGGTCTCTCCGAAGCCGAGCTCGAGGAGGAGGCTCGCCGCGGCCCAGTCGCGGGAGCGGTCCGAGAACGCCGGCGCGTGGAAGGCGACCGTCACCCAGGGCAGCGTCGGGGTCGCCCAGGCGACGTGCGCGTGGACGGGCCCGGCGGGCGGCGGCTCGCGGGGGACCTCGATCCTGCGCGGCGCGCCGCGCTTCCAGCGGCCGAAGGACCGCTCCACGAGCGGCAGCGCCTTCTCCGGGGAGAGGTCGCCCGCGACGATCAGCGTCGCGAGCTCGGGGCGATACCAGCGCTCGTGGAAGAGGCGCGCGTGCTCGTGCTGGTTGGGCATGTCCTCGACGTCGGCGAGGAACCCCATCGTCGTGTGCTTGTACGGGTGCGTCCGGTACGCGGCGTCGCGCTGGGCCTCCTCGAGCTTCGTGGACGGGCTCGACGCGCTCTTGTCGTACTCCCCGAGGACCGCGCGCGTCTCCGTCTTGAACTGCTCGACGCCGACGTCGAGGTTCATGAACCGGTCCGCCTCGAGCTCGAGCACCCGCCCGAGCTCCTCCCTGGGGAACGTCACGTGGAAGTTCGTGAGGTCGTCCGCGGTGTACGCGTTCTGCCGTGCGCCCATCCGCGTGATGGCGGCCTGGTACCGCTCCGCCGGGTACGCGCGCGTGCCGCGGAACATCAGGTGCTCGAAGAGGTGGGCGAACCCCGACCGGCCGGGCTCCACCTCGTTGCGCGATCCGACCTGGATCGAGACCTGGACCGAGACGAGGCCCGGGAACCCGGTCGGGACGAGGATGACGCGGAGCCCGTTGTCGAGCGTCCGCTCGACCGCGCGGAAGGGGAGCACGTCGGCCGCGGGTGGCGCCGCCGGGCCTGGCGCCCTCGCCGCGAGCACGGCGAGCGACAGGACCGACGCGAGCGCGAGCATGCGCCGACCTCACCACGCGGAGGAGAGCTACGCAACGGGGGTGCGCCCGACTGCCCGCGGGCGAGGGCGCCGGATGGGGCGCGGGGGCGCGGAGCGGCGGCGCTCCGCGGCGCGGCGGCGGCTCGAGCCCTACATTCGGCGCACCGGTGCCCCGTGACGCACCGTGAACTCGCTCGCCAGGCACCGCCATGTACCACCAGAACTACGACCCCTTCGGCAACGCGCTCCTCTCCACGCTCGTCGCCGCCGTCCCCATCCTGGTCCTGCTGTACTTCATCGCGCTGCACCCGCACAGGGATCGGGAGGGGATCCGGCACCTCGGGATCCCGGCCCCCCGGGCGGCGTTCTTCGGCGTGATCGCCGCGTTCCTCGTCTCGTGCCTCGCCTTCGGGATGCCGGTCGGGTCGGCCGTGTCCGCCTTCAGCCTGGGCGTGTTCTCCGGCTTCCTCGGGATCATCTGGATCGTCCTGGCCGCGATGTTCCTCTACACGATGACCGTGATCACCGGGAAGTTCGAGATCGTGAAGGAGTCGATCATCCACATCTCGTTCGACCGGCGCCTCCAGGTCCTGCTCATCGCGTTCTCCTTCGGGGCGATCATCGAGGGGACCTCCGGGTTCGGGACGCCGGTCGCGATCGCCGGCGCGGTGATGGTGGGCCTCGGCTTCAGCCCGTTCCAGTCGGCCGTCCTGAACCTGCTCGCGAACACGGCCCCGGTCGCGTGGGGCGCGATCGGCACGCCGATCGTGACGCTCGCCGCGGTGAGCGGCCTCGACCAGGTGACGCTCTCCGCGATGGCGGGCCACCAGCTCCCCTGGGTGTCGATGCTCGTCCCGTTCTGGCTCGTCGCGACCTTCGTCAAGATGGAGGGCGGCAGCTGGCGCGAGGCCTTCGAGATCTGGCCGGCGGCGCTCGTGTCCGGCGGCTCGTTCGCGCTCATGCAGTGGCGGGCGTCCGGCTGGGCCCCGACCCACCTCATGACCGACGTCGTGTCGGGCGTCTTCTCGGTCGTGTGCACCGCGCTGTTCCTGCGGTTCGTGTGGCACCCGAAGACCCGGTTCCTGCTCCGGGCCGAGCGGCAGGCGGGCCAGGCGGTCCAGACGATCGACAAGTCCGCCTGGAAGTACCCCTACAGCGTCGGGCAGACCGTCTACGCCTGGCTGCCCTGGGCCATCCTCATCGCCTGCTGCGCCCTGTGGGGCGCCCCGGAGTTCAAGAAGACGCTCAACGCGCTCTTCTCCGGCGTGAAGTTCGACACGACCCTCCTCGGGACGAAGCTCGGCGGGACGCTGTCCCTGCCGTTCTGGGACATGCCGGCGCTGAACGCCCTCGTCCAGCGGATGCCGCCGATCGCCCCGCCGGGCGCGAAGCCCGAGGCGGCGCGCTTCACCCTGAACTGGCTGTCGGCGGCCGGCACGGGCGTGTTCGTCGCCGCGCTCGCGACCGGGTTCGTGCTCCGGATGTCGGGGGCCCAGTGGCGGGAGGCGACCTCCCGCACGCTCCGCCGGATGAAGACGCCGGTGCTCGTCATCGGCGCAGGTGCTCGGGCTCGGGTTCCTCACCCGGTACGCCGGCACCGACGCGGTGCTCGGGCTCGCCTTCACCCGCGCCGGGTGGGCGTACCCGTTCTTCGCCGCGTACCTCGGGTGGCTCGGCGTGTTCCTGACCGGGTCCGACACCGCGTCGAACGCGCTGTTCGGGAGCCTGCAGCGGATCACGGCGCAGCAGCTCCACCTGAACGAGATCCTCATCGTCGCCACCAACTCCACCGGCGGCGTCATGGGGAAGATGATCGACGCCCAGTCGATCATGGTCGCGTGCGCGGCCTGCTACGACGATCCGAAGGAGCGCGTCCACGCGCTCGGGCCGATCTTCCGCACCGTCTGGTGGCACTCGCTCGCCGGCGCCGCGGTGATCGGGATCATCGCGATGCTGCAGGCGTACGTGTTCCCGGGGATGATCCCGGTGCCGCCGCTCAAGTGAGCGGCGCGCTCAGGCGAGGTTGTGGAACACGCGCTGGACGTCGTCGTCCTGCTCGAGCGCGTCGATCATCTCGAGCACCTCCTTCGCCTGCTCCTCGGGGAGGTGCACGGGGGTCTGCGCCACGTACTCCGACTCCGCCGAGACGACCGGCAGCCTCCGCTCCTCGAGGGCGGCCTGCAGGTGCCCGAAGCCCTCGAAGGCGCAGCGGATCACGAGCAGCTTCTCGCCCTTCTCTCCCGTGCCCTCGCCCATCTCCTCGAGGCCGTGGTCGATGAGGTCGAGCTCGAGCGCGTCCTGGTCGATCCCCTCCGGCGAGAGCCGGAAGACCCCCATCTTCTTGAACTGGAACGCGACGCTGCCGGTCGTGCCGACGTTCCCGCCGTGGTTCTTGAACGCCACGCGGACGTTCGCGACGGTGCGGACCACGTTGTCGGTCGCGGTCTCGACGATGACCGCGACGCCGTGCGGCGCGTAGCCCTCGTACAGCACGATGTCGTAGGCCTTCTGGTCCTGGCCGCTCGCGCGCTTGATCGCCGCCTCGACCTTGTCCTTCGGCATGTTCGCGCCGCGCGCGTTCTGCAGCGCGCGGCGGAGCGCGGCGTTCGTGTCGGGGCTGGGGCCGCCCGCCTTCACCGCGATGACGATGTCCTTCGTGATCCGGGTGAAGACCTTCGCCATCCGGTTCCACCGGGCGAACATCGTGGCCTTGCGGGTCTCGAAGATGCGTCCCATCGGTGTCTCCTCGGCGGGGCGACGACCGGGCCCCCGACCGTTCCGGGGGCCGGGTTATCGCACCGTTGGGAGGAGATTCTCTAGAGCGACTTCGGACGCGCTGCGCGGCGTGGCGTCGGGGCCGAGGGGGGAGGCCCCACCTTGCGTGTTCCCGGCCGGTCTTCCAGACTCGGGGGTCGCAGCGCGCGGGAGTTCCCGCCGCCGGAGGCTCGAGGCCGCGTGAACGGAGACGAAGGGCGCTGGACGGTGGTTCGCTGCCGCGGCGAGCATCGCGGTGTGCGTCGCAGCGCTCGGCGCGGCTCCGGCGCGGGCCGGCGAGCGCGCCGGGGTCGTCACCTTCGACATCCAGGTCACGGCTCCGCGAGACGCCCGCGAGGTGAAGCTCTGGTTCCCGTACCCGATCTCGGACGCCGCGCAGACCATCGAGGGCCTGCGCTTCGAGGGGGACTACGCCACCTTCACGCTCGCGCGCGAGCCGCTGAGCGGCGCGCTGTACCTGTTCACCCAGTGGACGGAGGCAGCGGCCGAGCGCCACCTGGTGGTGACCTTCCACGCGCGGGCGAAGGAGCGTCGGCGTCGCGAAGCTCGTCGACGCGGGCGAGCCGATCCCGGCGGAGGTGCGCGGGTACCTCGACGCGAGCGCCTGGGTTCCCTCGGACCACCCGAAGGTCAAGGCGCGCGCCGAGGAGATCGTCTCCGGGCGGAAGGGGATCCTGGAGCGGGCGCGCGCCGTGTACGACTGGGTCGTCGACAATACCCGCCGCGATCCGGGCGCGCCGGGCTGCGGGCTCGGCGACGTCGAGGCGACGCTCTCGTCGCGTGCGGGGAAGTGCGCCGACATCGGCTCGCTGTTCGTGGCGCTCGCGCGCGCCGCGGGGGTGCCGGCGCGCGAGGTGTTCGGGCTCCGGCTCGGCCGGCCGGGCCAGGTGGACATCAGCGAGGGGCACCACTGCTGGGCCGAGTTCTACCTCCCCGGCACGGGGTGGGTGCCCGTCGATCCCGCCGAGGTCCACAGCGAGGTGCTCCGGAGCGCCTCGAGCCGGCGACACGCGCGCGCGCGGCGCGAGCGCTTCTTCGGCCGGGTCGACGAGCACCGGATCGTGCTCCACCGCGGCGGGCGCGGGGTCTCCTTCGCGGAGGGGAACGTCTCGAAGGTGAACTACTTCATGTACCCGTACGCCGAGGTGGACGGCCGGCCGCTCGACTTCTGCCGCCCGAAGAGCTTCGCGTACACGATCCGCTTCGAGGAGGGCTGACGCCCGTGGCGCGCGGCGGCGGCCGGAGGTGGCGCGTCGGGATCGCCGTCCAGGTCGACGCTGCTGGTCGTCCTGGTCGTGCTCGCGATGGGCGGCGCGCTGGGGTCGTACTTCCTCCTCGCGCAGCGCCGCGAGATGGAGGCCGATCTCGGCGCGCGGATCCGGCTCGTCGGGACGTACCTCGCCGCGGCGGCGGAGCCGGCCGTGGACGCAGGGGGACGCGGCCGGGCTCGACGGACTCCTCCGCGGCTTCATCGCGGACCCGGAGATCGCGTACCTCGTCCTCAAGACCCCCGACGGCGAGGTCCGCGGGGCGCGCTGGATGGCGGAGACCCGCGGCGCCGTCTCCGAGTACGCCTTCCCGATCCACGCGTTCACCGTCGCGGACGCGATCGGGCCCGCGATCCCGTTCGGCGTGGCTCACGGCGCGGACGCGAAGGTCGTCGGTGCGGTCGCGATCGGCGTCGACCTCGCGCCGCTCGCGGCCCAGTGGCGCGCGCTGCTCTGGAGGACGACCGCCGCGCTCGCGCTCGGGGCCGTGGTCGCGACCACGATCGGCCACCTCCTGGTGGTGCTCCTGCTGCGCGGCAACATGGCCCGGCTGCTCGGCGGGATCCGGGCGTTCGGCGCGGGCGACCTCGCGCACCGCATGCGGCTCGACGTGCGGACGGCGGAGTTCGCCGAGATGGGCCGCGCGTTCGACGACATGGCGAACCGGCTCTCGGAGACGCTCGTCACGACGGCCGCGCTCGAGGGCACCGTCGCGGCGCGCACGGAGGAGCTGACGCAGGCGCTCGAGGACGGGCTCAGGGCGCAGCGGGCGCTCGCCGAGCGCGAGGAGCACGTGCGGCTGCTCCTCGACTCGACGGCGGAGGCCATCTACGGGATCGACCGCTCGGGGCGGTGCACCTTCGCGAACCCCGCGTGCGCGCGGCTGCTCGGGTATGCGTCGCCGGCCGAGCTCCTCGGCCGCGACATGCACGAGCTCGCGCACCACTCCCTCGCCGACGGGACGCCGCTCGCGGCGCGCGACTGCCGGATCTTCCGGGCGTTCCGGGACGGCCGCGCGTACCACTCCGAGGACGAGCTGTTCTGGCGCCGGGACGGCCAGCCGTTCGCGGTCGAGTGCTGGTCGCACCCGGTGCAGCGCGAGGAGCGCCTCATCGGCGCGGTCGTCACGTTCCTCGACGTGACGGAGCGCCGCCGGATGGAGGGCGAGCTCCTCAAGATGAAGAAGCTCGAGTCGCTCGGGGTGCTCGCGGGAGGCATCGCGCACGACTTCAACAACATGCTGACGGGCATCCTCGGGAACCTCTCGCTCGCGCGCGAGCAGGTGGGGGATGACGCCGACACGCGCGAGCTGCTCGGCGAGGCGGAGCAGGCGGCCAAGCGTGCGCGCGCGCTCACCCAGCAGCTCCTCACCTTCTCGAGGGGCGGCGCGCCGGTGAAGAAGGTCGTCTCCGTCCGGGCGGTCGTGGAGGACGCGGCGACGTTCGCGCTCCGCGGCAGCACGGTGCGCGGCCACTTCGCCTACGACGAGCGGCTCTGGTCCGTGGAGGCGGACCCGGGGCAGCTCGCGCAGGTGATCCAGAACCTCGTGATCAACGGGGTGCAGGCGATGCCGCAGGGCGGCGCCATCGCCATCTCCTGCGACAACGTGGAGGTCGGGCCCGCGTCCGGGGTGCCGCTGCCGCCCGGGCGCTACGTCCGCGTCACGGTGCGCGACGAGGGCACCGGGATCCCGCCGGAGCACCTGCAGCGGATCTTCGACCCGTACTTCACGACCAAGCAGACCGGGAGCGGCCTCGGGCTCGCGACCGTGTACGCGATCCTGAAGAAGCACGGCGGGCACGTGGCGGTCGCCTCGCAGCTCGGTCGGGGGACGACCTTCGAGTTCCACCTGCCCGCGACGAGCCGGTCGGCCGCCGCGGAGGTCGCGCGCGTCGCGCCGGTCGGCGGCCGCGGCCGCGTGCTGGTGATGGACGACGAGGCGCTCGTGCGCAACGCGGCCGGCGGGATGCTCGCGAGCCTCGGGTACGACGTCGTCTCCGCCTCGGACGGGGCCGAGGCGCTCGCCGTGTTCGAGCAGGCGCGGCGCGAGGGCCGCGCGGTCTCGGTGGTGCTCGTGGACCTCACCGTGCCCGGCGGCATGGGGGGGCTCGAGGCGGTGCGCCGGCTGCGCACCCTCGACCCCGGCGTCCGCGTCGTCGCGACGAGCGGCTACTCGAACGATCCGATCATGGCGGCCCATCGCGACTACGGCTTCGTGGGCGTGCTGCCGAAGCCGTACACGCTCGAGGACCTCTCGCGCGCGATCTCGGAAGCGGTCGCCGCGCGCGCGTGAGCCCCGGCGTCGCCCGCGCGAGGCGCGCCGGGTATCCTGGTCCGCAGGAGGTGACACGTGCTCCGAGGCTTCACGCCGCCGTTCACGCCGGGAGGCACGGCCTCCCTCGTCGCGCCGCCCCCGTGGCACTACGCGGGGTGGCTCCTCAGCGTCGCGTTCGAGTGCGACCTCTCGCGCGCGGCGGCGTTCGTCCCGATCGCGGTCGGCGCCGCGACGGGACGCGGCACGATCCACTTCGCGGACTGGCAGGCGACGACGGACGGGTCGGAGCTGCTCGATCCGATCCTGTCCCAGTACCGCGAGACCATCGTGCTCCTCGAGGCGACGCGGCCGGACGGCACCGCGGCGAACTTCTGTCCGCTCATCTACGTGGACCAGGACGTGTCGCTCCTGCGCGGGCTGCTGCAGGGGTGGCCGAAGAAGCTGGGCAGCACCTGGCTCACGCGCAGCCTTCCGCTCGAGCACCCCGCGGCGGCGCCGCTCGTCGCCGGCACCCGGCTCGGCGCGACGCTCGCGGTGAAGGACCGCCGCCTCGTCGAGGCTCGGCTCGAGCTCACCGGTCGGCCCGGGCGGCCGCTCGGGTTCGCGGCGCGCCCGACCTGGGGGACCGTCGGGTGGGCGGACCTCACCACCCCGGACCGCGCGCCGGAGCTGCGCCACGTCCGGCCGACCGTGACCGGCCGGGTCGGGGACCGCTGGCACGAGGCCACCGCGGACCTCGCGTTCCTCGCCACGCCGCGCGAGGAGCTCGCGGAGCTCGGGCTCCGCCGCGCCACCGACGCGAGCGCGGGCTGGCTCGGGATGACCGTGACGGGCGCGTCCGAGACGTGAGCGCGCGGCCCAGCGGCTCCCCGCGCGCCTTCACGTCCGCGGAGCGGCCGACGGATCGTGAGGCCGCGGGGCGGGCCCACGCCCGCGCGGTCGCAGCGCGGAGGTCCGGGCGGTTTGACCACCCGCGCGGGCGTTGCTATGTCACCCGTCCATCATGCAGGTCAGGCTCAACGGCGAGCTCCGCGACGTCCCCGACGGCACCACCGTGTCCGGGCTGCTCGTCCACCTCGGGGTGAAGGCGCGGCGCGTCGCCGTCGAGGTGAACGACGCGGTCGTCACGAAGGACCGCTACGAGGCGCACCGGCTCGGCCCCGGCGACTCGATCGAGATCGTCGCGTTCGTCGGAGGAGGGTAGGGCCATGGCGGACGGCTGGAGCATCGGGAAGCACTCGTTCACGAGCCGCCTCCTCGTCGGCACGGGGAAGTACCCCGACTTCCCGACGATGCAGCGGGCCCTCGTCGCCTCGGGCGCCGAGGTGGTCACCGTCGCCGTGCGCCGCCTCGACCTGTCGAAGACCGGGGCGGAGTCGCTGCTGGAGTGGATCCCGAAGGGCATGAAGCTCCTCCCGAACACCGCGGCGTGCTTCACCGCCGACGAGGCCATCCGGACCGCGCGCCTCGGGCGCGAGCTCGAGATGGGCGACCTCGTGAAGCTCGAGGTGATCGGCGACCGGCGGACGCTCTTCCCCGACGTGGAGGGGCTCGTCGAGGCGTCGCGCGTCCTCGTGAAGGAGGGCTTCACGGTCCTCCCGTACACGAACGACGACCCGGTGACCGCCCGGAAGCTCGAGGACGCCGGGTGCGCCGCGGTGATGCCGCTCGGCGCGCCCATCGGCTCGGGGCTCGGGCTCCGGAATCCCTACAACCTCCGGATCATCATGGAGACCGTGAAGATCCCGGTGCTCGTCGACGCCGGCGTCGGCACCGCGAGCGACGCGGCGCTGGCGATGGAGCTGGGCGCGGTCGCCGTCCTCATGAACACCGCGATCGCCGAGGCGAAGGACCCGGTGCTCATGGCCGAGGCGATGCGGGCCGGCATCGAGGCGGGGCGGAAGGCCTTCCTCGCCGGGCGGATCCCGATGAAGCTCCACGCCGCGGCCTCGTCGCCGATGTCGGGGCTCATCGGGACGTAGGGCGCGAGCCCGCGGCTACTGCAGCACCGCTCCGAACGTGAGCGAGGTCGACAGGCCGCCGACCGGGACGCTCCCCGGGAACGGGTCGAACGACGCGCGCGAGAAGAGCCTGCGCACCTCGATCCCGAGCTGCACGCCGCGGCCGACGTAGAAGAGGAGCCCCGTCCCGACGTCCACGCCGGCGCTCCACGCGGTGCCGCTCGGATCGCCGCTTCCGGTGAGCCCGAACAGCGAGTACGACGACGAGAGCTCGGTCCGGACGAGCTGGCCCGTCACCCCGACCCACGGCTCGAGCGGCCCTCCCGGCAAGATCCCGCGGACTCCCAGGCCGACGGAGGTGGACGAGAGGAAGATGCCGCGGGGGACGGCGAACCCGCCGGGCGAGGGCAGCGTCTTCCCCGAGAACCCGCGCCCGAGCGTGGCGAGGTCGAGCGTCACCCCGAGCGCCCGCAGTGGCCGGAACTCCGCGCCGAGCATCGTGACCGACACGCCGGTCCGCGGGTCGTCGAGCTTCCCCGCCGACGCGTCACCCCGGAACACGCCCAGGCCGACGCGGATCTGGGCCGACCGCGGCACGGGCGGCGACGGTGCCGGGAGAGCGACGGGCCGCGGCGGTCCGGCGGTCGCGAGCGGCGCGTCGGGCGGCGTGACGGTCGACGGCTCGAGCTGGTACGGCCGGTACTCGTCGGCGTGCGGCGCGACGGCGACGGGCGGCGGATACGACTCCAGGCGCGCGGACGGCGAGCGCGGGTCGCGCGATGCCCCTCCCGCCGAGCCAGGCGACGACGGCCGGGTCCGCGCCGAGCCCCGTGACGAGCTTCCCGCCGGCGTCCTGCATCGCGAGCGCGACGGCGTCCCCGATCCCCTTGCAGTGCGTGGCGAGCTCGTACACCGCGCCGCGCGCTCCCGCTCCCTCGAGATCGAGCGCGGCGATCTCGGCGCCGTCGGCGGAGCGCAGGGTCGCGCGGTACGTGATCGCGGCCGTGTACGGCCCCATCCCGACCGGCACCCACGCGAAGCGCAGCCGCTCGACCCGGACCTCCAGGACCGCGTCGACCGGCGCGACGGGGGCGCCCGCCGGAGCATCCACCCTGCGCTCGAACACCGAGGTGGCGAGGCGCTCGAAGAGCGCGCGCGTCGGCGGCGCGGGGTCCACCGTCCAGAGGTGGTGGGGGTCCCGCTGCATCAGGACCTCGCTCGCGCCTGGCGGGGGCAGGTAGCGGACCGCGACGGTGAGCGGGAGCTTCCCCGCTCCGGGCGCCGCCTCGACGACCGGCTGCGGGACTCCGCAGCGGTGCGTCATCCTGATCGCGCACCCGCTCGCGCACACGGCTGCGAACGCGAGCGTCGCGACGCGGGTCCCCCGACCGACGGTCATGGCTGGTCCGCTTCCGGGAGGAGCGTACCACCACCGTGCGTGCAGGCGGCCGGCGGCGGCACGCGTGCTCCGGCGAGCCCTCGCCCGGAGGCCCGCCGCGGCTCCCGCTTCCCGGCGGACCGAGCCGGAATGACCTTCCGGGGGGAGGACGAGATGACCGGTCCACGCAAGCCCGGTCAGGGTGAGATCGATCCGACGCCGGGGCTCGCGGGCGGGCCGGGGCCGGCGCCGCCCGGGATCGAGGACGGCACGGCCGAGCCCCGCCTCGCGGAGCCGGAGCGGATGCGCCCTCCGCCGTCGGCGGCGGAGCAGCAGGCGGAAGGCGAGGCCGCCGAGCGCTCCGCGGCCGTCCGGACCCCCGACGTGCCGGGGGTGAACGACGACCGCGAGCGGCGCGACGCCGAGCGGCAGGATCGCCGCGTCCGGAAGACGGAGAAGCGGACGCGCCGCTAGCAGCCCGGGACCGGTCCGTCCGCGCTCCGGTCGCTACCCGACCGGCGCGATGGGGTCGAAGGACTCCGGCGTGAAGCGGAAGACGCGCGACGGCTTCCCCCAGCCGCCGGCCTGGAACCCCTGGCAGATCCGCTCGTACGCCTCGGGGTGCTGGTGCGGCGCGAACTCCTCCACCTGGCCGCGGAGCGCGAACCCCGAGAAGTCGTCGAGATCGATCACCAGCCGCGTCTCGCACGGGTTCTGGCGGACGTTCATGTACGTCTTGAGCGCGAGCCCGTCCCCGTGGAAGAGGAGCACCTTGCCGTCCTTCACCTCGTGGTGGAACACGAACCGGGGCGACAGGTTCGCGGTCTCCCCCACCGCGACCAGCGCGTGGCCGAGGCCAGCGAGCGTCTCGGCCAGCTCCTCGTACGGCACGCTCTCGAAGAACTGCAGCGTGTAGGGGCTGTGGTGGACCGTGTAGATCTGCGCGCCCTTCACCTCCAGGCCGTCCGGCCCCGCGCGGAAGAGCTCGGCCTCGCCCGTGCCCGGGGCGAGCGCTCGCGTCTTCACCTGGTACCCCTGGTAGCGCTCCACGCGCGTCATGTGGACCGTCAGGCACTCGCCCGGTCGCGGCGCCCTCGGCAGGCTGCCGCCGAGCGAGATGCGCAGCTCCCGCGGCGCGGGGCCGCGCTCGAGCCGGCGGAGCGCGTGCACCGAGCAGGACGCGTAGCTCCCCGGGAAGCTCGTCGTCGCCATGAACCCGAGGACCTGCTCGGACCTGAGCGCCGGGAAGCGCGCGGCGTGCTTCGCCTTCTGACGCTCGAAGAACTCGAGGAAGCTCCGCGGATTGCTCGACACGACGCCTCACCTCGACGCAGGATGAAGTCCGAGCGGAGCTTAGAGATGGACCTCCCGGTTGTCCACCTGGTTACGGACCGGCGGCTCGCGCCGGACCTCGCGGCGCGCGCCGACGCCGCGCTCGCCGGACTCCCGCCCGGGATCGCGGCGGTCCACCTGCGCGAGAAGGACCTGGGCGGCGGGGAGCTCCTCGCCCTCGCGCGGGCCCTCTCCGGCGTCTGCCGCCGCCACCGGCAGCGGCTCCTCGTGAACGACCGCCTCGACGTGGCGCTCGCCGCGGGCGCCGACGGGGTCCACCTCCCGTCGGCGGGCGTCCCGCCGGCCGACGCGCGCCGGCTCCTCGGCCCGGCCGCGCTCGTCGGGGTCTCCTGCCACTCCGCGGCGGACGTCGCGCGGGCGCGCGCGGGGGGAGCGACGTTCGCGTTCTTCTCGCCCGTCTACGACACCCCGTCGAAGCGCGCCTACGGCCCGCCGCTCGGGGTCGCCGCGCTGCGCGAGGCGGTGACGCTCGGCCTCCCGCTCGTGGCGCTCGGAGGCGTCACCGCGGCGAGGGTGGTCGAGGTGCGCGCGGCGGGCGCCCGTGGCGTCGCGGCGATCCGGGCCTGGCTCGAGGGCGACGACCCGGCCGCAGCGGTCCGCGCGCTGCTCGCCGGCGCTCCTTGATTCCCCACGCGCGGCGTTCTACGGTCGCTGGCGAATGGACCAGCGGACCGGCGGCGTGCGCGAGCGGGACCTGCTTCGCAGCGTGTCGATCTTCGGCGATCTCGACGCGACCTCCGTCGCGGCGCTGGAGCGCCTCGCCGACGTCCGGGAGTACCGCGACGGCGCGACGGTGGTCTCCCAGGAAGACGCCGGCGACGCGCTGTTCGTGCTCGTCTCGGGCAAGGTGAAGGTGGTCCTCTACGGCGACTCCGGCCGCGAGATCATCCTCTCCATCTTCAAGACGCCGGGCGACTTCTTCGGCGAGATGAGCCTGCTCGACAACGAGCCGCGCTCCGCGTCGGTGATCGCGGCCGAGCGGTCGCGCCTGCTCGTCCTCTCCCGCAAGGACTTCCAGGCCCACATCGAGAGCCACCCGCGCACCGCGCTCCGCGTGCTCACGGAGCTGTCCCGCCGCCTCCGGCGCGCCGACGCCGTGATCGGGAACCTCGCCCTCCTCGACGTCTACGGCCGGCTCGCCGGGAAGCTCCGCGAGCTCGCCGCGTCGGAGGGAGAGGACTGCGACGAGGGCGTCGTGCTCAGGCAGCGTCCCACCCAGTCGGAGATCGCGGGCATGATCGGCACGAGCCGCGAGACCGTCTCCCGGGCGCTGTCGGATCTCGCGCGCCGCGGCCACGTGGTCGTGGCCGGGAGGCGCCTGCTGCTCCGGCGCGACTTCCTCGCCGGCCACGAGCGCTGACTCAGCGGCCTCGGCGGGGCGGCGCCACCAGGAAGAACCACTGGTGCGGCAGGAACCGCTCCTCGCGCACGACCTCGAGCCCCGCCGCGCGCGCGTCCTCGAGGAACACCTCGCGGCCGACCTTGTGCTCCGGCGGCGGGCCCACCGGGAGCTCCCCCGCGTGGAAGTCCACGACGGCGAGCCGCCCGCCCGGCGAGAGGGACGACGCGAGCCGCCCGAGGGCGCCGCGCCGGTCCCGGAAGTGGTGGAACGTGTTCACCGTCAGGATCGCGGCGCACGCCTCCGGCGGCAGCCCCAGCTCTCCCTCGGGCGCGAGCAGCGGGTGGACGTTGCGGAGCCCTGCCTCGGCGACGCGCCGCGCCAGGATCTCGAGCATGCGGGGCTCGACGTCGACGGCGTGGACTCGCCCCGCCGGCCCGACCGCGCGCGCGATCCGGAGCGCGAAGTACCCCGGTCCGACGCCCACGTCGCAGGCGACGTCCCCCGGCACGAGCCCGAGGGCGGCCACCACCTCGTCCGGCTTCTGCCAGGCGAGGCGCTCGGGGTCCTCGAGCCGCGCGAGGTAGGCCTCGAGGTCCTCCGGGTTCCCGTGGCGGTCGCGGGGACCTCGCCCTCCGTGTCCGTGCTCGCCGCCGGGGGCGCCGCCTCGACCCGTCTCGTGTCCCATGACCGGTGAGAGCCAGGCGCGTCCCGGAGGGCTCGCCTGGAGGTGCAGAGCGCCCCGTCCGCGGCTATATTGCCCCCCCTCATGGCCGGGCCCGTCTTCGAGATCGCGAAGGACTTCGTCTTCAGCGCCGCGCACCAGATCCGGTTCCACGGCGGGAAGTGCGAGCGGCTGCACGGGCACAACTGGCGCGTCCGCGTGCACGCGCGCGCGTCCGAGCTGAACCGCATCGGGATGGTCATCGACTTCGCCGACCTCCAGAAGCTCGTCGCGGAGATCGGCGCCCGGTTCGACCACCAGAACGTGAACGAGATCCCCCCGTTCGACGAGCAGAACACGACCGCCGAGCTCATCGCGCGGTTCTTCTACGTCGAGGCGAACCGCACCCTCGCGGGGCGGGAGAGCGGCCGGGTCCGCGTCTCGCGGGTCGAGGTCTGGGAGAACGAGGGCTCGCTCGCCGTGTATCGCGAGGAGTGATCGCGGCGCCGCGCCCGACGCGCGGCGCCTGGCCCCCCCGGTCACTTCCCCATCTTCTCGTGGATGGACTTCAGCTGCGCGGGGGTGAACTTCGTGACGGGCGTCGCCTTCGCGGTCCCGCGGTTCGTCGGGGGGAGCTTGTCGAGCGCGGCCTTCTCGTCCTTCGCCTGGACGAAGGCGTAGCCGGTGTGGTCGCCCGCCTTGCAGCCCCACTCCATGTGGCCGAGCATCTTCGGATCCTTCGCCGCCATCTCGTCGAGCGCGGCCAGGCACTGCTCGGGGGTGTGGGTCGTGGTCACGAGGAAGGTCTGGGCGCCCCCGCCCTTCTTCGCGTGATCATCGGCTGAAACCGGGGACGACAGGGCGAGCGACAGGACCGCGACGGCGGCGAGCGACCAGTTCATGACGACTCCTTTCGGCACCCGGCGAGAGCTCGACCGGGAGCGTTCGTGTGCGCGTCTTGTCGTCGCCGCGTACCCCGCGCGCAACACCCGGCGTGGGGCGCAAGAGGGGCCTCGAGATCACCCTCCGCCAGGGACGCCGCGGCACGGCGCGTCAGCCCGCGGGCCTATCCTCGGGCCCGTGTCCGCGCTCTGCATCGTCGCGACGCCGCTCGCCGCGGCGAGGGGGGCGCGCCGCCTGTGCGACGCACAGGGCGGGATCCTGTTCGGCCCGTCGGTCGTGACGCTCGACCGCCTCGTCCCCGACATCCTCGCGGCGTCCGGCGATCGGAGGCCGGTGCTCCCGCCGCTCGCCGAGCGCCTCCTCGCGGTGCGGGCGGGCCGCGCTGCCGGCGGCCCGTTCGCGGAGCTCTCGCCGGACGGCGGGCTCGCCGCGTCGCTCGCGGGCGCGCTCGGGGAGCTGCGCAGGGGCGAGGTGGACGCGGCCGCGGCGCGGGCGGCGGCGGCGCGGCTCGAGGGCGGGCCCGCGGAGCGCCTCCGCGCGCTCGCGGCGGCGCTCGAGGCTCACGAGGACGCGCTCCGGGAGCTCTCCGTGGTCGACCGCCCCGGGGCGACGCGCGCGGCCGCCGTCGCGGCCCGGCGTGGCGCGCTCCCGGCGAATCTGAAGGAGCTCGATCTGCTCGTCCTCGACGGGCTGTGGTCCGTCTCGGCCGCCGAGTGGGATCTCCTCGCGGCGCTCGCCGGGCGCGCGCGCCGGACCCGCGTCCACCTGCCGTACTTCGCCGACCGTCCGGACGCGTGCGCCGCGGCGGAGCCGCTCCTCCGCCGGCTCGAGGCGCTGCACGAGCTCGCGGCGCGCCAGGAGATCGAGGTCGTCCTCCCCGCGCTCGAGGGGAACGGCCGGGCCCCCCGGGTCGCGGCGCTCCTCGCCGCGCTCGGCGGCGGGCGGCTCGCGGCCTCCGGCGGCGAGGGCGCCGTGTCCGCCGAGGCCGGCGCGGGCGAGGCCGGGGAGGCCGTCGCCGCGGCTCGCGCGCTCGGGCGGCTCCTCGAGGGCGGCGTGGCGCCGGGCGAGCTCGCGCTCGTCGCGCCCTCGACCCGGCGCGCGGCCTCCGCGCTCGCCGCCGCCTGCGCGGAGGCGGGGATCCCGCTCGCGACCGGGCGCGGCCTCCCGCTCGCCGACGCGCCGCCGATCCGCCTCGTGCTCGACGCGCTCGCCGCGGCGCCGGGGCTCGATCGGACCCACGCGGAGCGGCTCGCGGGCTCGACCTACCTCTCGCTGCCGCCCGTGCCGGGAACGCTCGCGACGCTCCTCGACCGCGCTGGCGCGCTCGACGGGCGGGCCCCGCCGACCGAGGCGCTGCGGCGGCGCGCGGCCGCGCTCGCGGCGCCCTCGGCGGCCCCGGAGCGCTCCGCGCTCGAGCGCGCGGCGGGAGCCCTCGACGCGCTCGCCGCGCTCGTGCGACCGCTGGCGGGCGGCGGGACCGCGCGCGCGTACGCGGCGCGCCTCGCCGGCTTCGTCGAGGCGAGCGGGATCCGCCGCCGGGCGGCCCGCGCGCCCCGGGAGGTGGCGGCCCGCGATCTCGCGGCCCTCGCGGGGCTCGAGGACGCGCTCGAGGGGCTCGTGCGCGCGGTGGCGCTCGCGGGGCGCGGCGCGGAGCCCATGGCGCCCGCCGAGCTCCGCGCGCTCACCGCGCTCGCGGTCGAGGGCGCGGCGCTGCCGCCGCCGCCGGAGCCGGCGGCGGGGGCGGTCGAGCTCTGGGGCCTCGAGGAGGCGCCCGGGCTGTCGGCGCGCGCGGCCGTGCTCACGGGCTGCGTCCGCGGGGCCTGGCCCGCGGCGCCCCCGCCGCAGCCGCTCCTGCGCGAGCCGGAGCGGCAGGCGATCAACGCCGCGCTCCGGCGCGCGGCGCTCCCCGTCGCCGCGGCGCGGCGGGCGGCGGCGACGTTCCGCGCGTTCTCCGCCGCCGCGGCCGGCCGCGAGGCGGTCGCGTTCGTCTGGGCCGCGCCGGGACCGGCCGGAGACGGCGGCCCGCTCGCGCCGCTCGTCGCGGACGCGCTCGCGGCGCTCGGCCTCGAGCCGCGCCCCCCCGCGCCCGAGCCGGGCCTCGACGCCGCGCGCTCGCCGCGCGAGGCGCTCCGCGCGGTGGCGCGCGCCGGAGCGGCCGCGCTCCCCGCCCTGGCGGCCACGCCGCTCGGCGCCCGGGCCGCGGACGTCCTCGCGCGCGGCGCGATCGAGGCGGAGCGGCGCGAGGCCGTCCGGACCCGCGTCGCCGCCCCTCACGGAGGCGCGGTCGGCGGCGCCGCGCTCGAGGTGCTGCGCGCGGCGCTTCCGGACGAGTGGTCGCCCACGCAGCTCGAGGACTGGGCGCGCTGCCCGTTCCGGCTGTTCCTGAAGGTGGGCGTGCGGCTCGCGGAGCCGGGCGACGAGGGGCTCGACATCGAGTCTCGCGAGGAGGGGAGCCTGCTGCACGCGGTCCTCGAGCGGTTCGTCCGCGCGCGCGTCGCGCGAGGCGCCTGGCCTCCCGCCGGCGACGCGGGAGATCTCGCGGAGGCGCGCGCGGCGGCGCGGGACGTGCTCGCCGAGTTCGACCGCGCCGGCCGGACCGGGGACCCGGCGGTGTGGGTGGCGCGCCGGGAGGCGGTCCTCGCCCGCCTCGATCGCGTGGTGCGGGCGGAGGCGGACGGGCCGCGCGACGTCACCCCCGCGCTCCTCGAGCACGCGTTCGGCGGGCGCTCGGGGCGGGCTCCCGTCGAGCTCGCCGCGGGCGGCGAGGTGGTCCGCCTCCGCGGCCGCATCGACCGGGTGGACGCAGGCCCCTCGCGGCTGCTCGTCATCGACTACAAGAGCTCGCGAGGGAGCGGGCTCGCCGACCGGCTCGATCCGGAGACCTTCGGGGAGACGAGCTTCCAGATCCCGACCTACCTCGTCGCCGCGGCGCGGGACCTGCCCGGCCGCGCGCGCCTGGACGCGACCTACGCCGTGCTGCGGACGGCGGAGCGGCTCGAGGCGGTCGAGCTGGACGCGGGCGATCCCGTGCTCGCGCCGCGCGCCGCCGGCCGGGGGCGCCGCGGCGGGGGAGCGGCCGTCGTTCGCCGCGTCGGTGGTGACCGCCGTCGGCGCGATCCGCCGCGGCGCGCTGCCCGTCGCCTCCCGCACCTGCGCGTACTGCCCCTTCGGCGCCGTGTGCCGGTTCGAGGGCGCCGCGGCCCGCGACGAGGAGGACCGCGAGTGAGCGAGTCGATCGTGTTCGGCGCGGCCGCCGAGGCGCTCTTCCGCCTCGACCGGTCGACGGCGGTCTCGGCCGGAGCGGGGTCGGGGAAGACGACCTCGCTCGTCGAGCTGTGCATCCGGCTCCTCGCGGGCGAGGCGACCGGGAGCGCCGTGCGACCCGGGCGCGCTCGTCGCGATCACCTTCACCGAGAAGGCGGCCGAGGAGCTCGTGCTCCGGCTCCGGGAGGGCGTCGCCGCGCGGGCCCGCGCGGCGGCCCTCGCCGCGCCCGGCTCCGCGGACGCCCAGGCGTGGCAGGACCGGCTCCACGGCCTCGATCGGATGCCGGCGGGGACGATCCACGGCTTCTGCGGGCGCCTGCTGCGCGAGCACGCGCCGGAGGCGGGCCTCGACCCGGAGTTCGGCGTCGTGGACGAGGAGCGGGCGTGGGCGTGGCTCCACGCGGAGGCGCGCGCGGTGGTGGTCGCGGCCCTCGACGCGGGCCGCCCCGGCGCGCGGCTGCTCACCGCGGCGCTCGGCGCCGAGGCGCGCGGCGGGCTCGCCGGGCTCGTGGCCGAGCTCGTCCGGGCGCGCGCGACCCGCGGCGACTCCGGGGCGGTGCCGCTCGCGGCCCCCGACGCGGAGGCGCTGCGGGACGGCTGGGAGCGGCTCGGGGCCGCGGCCGGGGACCTCCTGAACCTCGGGCGCGCGAGCGGCACCGCGAGCGCCACGCTGCTCGTCGAGCAGGTGGCGCGCGCGTGGGTCGCGCTCGAGCGGTCGGCGCGCGGCGACGCGGCGGCGTCGGATGCGCCGGCGCGGCTCGAGGCGCTCGTGGACGCGACGAAGGGCCCGCGGCTCGGGAAGGCGGACGACCGGCTGCGGGAGGCGCGCGACGCGCTGCGGACCCTCGCGGACGAGGTGTCGCGGCTCGAGGCGGAGCGGCTCGCGGGGCCGCAGAAGGAGGAGCTCGCCCGCCTCGTCGCGGAGGCCGAGCTGCGCTACGCGGCGCGGAAGCGCGCCGCCCGGGCGCTCGACTTCGACGACCTGCTCGTCCTCGCGCGCGACCTCCTCGTGCGCGACGGCGCGCTCCGGGCCGAGCTGCGCGGCCGCCTCCGCGCGCTGCTCGTCGACGAGTACCAGGACGTGAACGCGCTGCAGCAGCAGCTCTTCGACCTCCTCGCCGGGCCGGGAGATCCCGCGGGGCCCGTCCTCGTGGCGGTGGGCGACCTCAAGCAGTCGATCTACCGGTTCCGCGGCGCGGACGTCGCGGTCTTCGCCCGCCTCGTCCGGCGCTTCGGGGCGGGGGAGGGCCGGGTCCTCCACCTGTCCGACAACCACCGGTCCTCGCCCGCCGTCCTCGACCTCGTGAACGAGGTGTCCGCGCGGAGCATGGTCCCGCCCGCGGGCGCCCCGGCGCGGGACGACGAGATCCGGTTCGAGGCGGCGGATCGGCTCGTGCCTCGGCGGCCCGAGGGCGCGCGCCCCGCCTGCGAGATCCTGGTCGACGACCGGGCCGGCGACGCCGCCGAGCGGCGGCTGCGGGAGGCCGACGCGATCGTCCGGCGCATCCAGGCCATCGTGTCCGGCGCCGCGGGGGTCGTCGTCCGGGAGCGCGGGGAGGGCGCGCGCCGCCCTCGCCACGGCGACGTCGCGATCCTGTTCCGGCGCCTCACCCAGATCGGGCCGTACGAGCGCGCGCTCCGGGCCGCGGGCGTGCCCTACCGCCTCGCGCGCGGCGGCGGCTTCTACCAGGCGTCCGAGGTGCGCGACCTGGGCGAGCTCGTCGCGACGCTGTTCGAGCCGCACGACGCGCTCGCCTGGGCGGCCGTGCTCCGCTCCCCGATGTGCGCGCTCTCCGACGGCGCGCTCCTCCTCGTCGCGCAGGCCGGCCTCGGCCGGCTCGCGCGGCTCGAGCCGGGGGCGCTCCGGCGCGAGCTCGACGCGGTCGCCGGTGCGGTGACCGGGACGCCGGAACGAGAACCCCCGCAACCCCCTCGCCCCCGCGAAGCGGGGGAGAGGGTTGGGGAGAGGGGGCTCGCGCCGCGATCCCCGCCGAGCCCGACCGGGATCGCCGCGGGCGAGTGGGAGCGGCTCCTCCGCTTCCTGTCGGCGTGGCGCGACCTGCGCGCGATCCGCGATCGGGTCCCGGTGTCCGAGCTGCTCGCCCGCGCGGTCGCGGCGCTCGACCTCGACGCCGCGCTCCTCGCGGCGCCCGACGGCGATCGGCGCGCGGTCAACCTCGAGAAGGCGATCCGCTTCGCCGCGCGCTTCGAGGAGGACGGGGGGCGCGCGCCGGAGCTCGCGCGCCACCTGCGCGCGCTCGCGGCGCGCCCGCCGCGGGAGCCCGAGGCGGACCTCGAGGCGGAGGACGCGGTCGCGATCCTCTCCGTGCACCAGGCGAAGGGGCTCGAGTGGCCGATCGCGTTCGTCCCGGATCTCGGCGCGGCCGGCCGCAGCGACGCGCGGCGCGCGCTGCTCGACGGCGGGGGGCGCCTGTGCGCGATGCTGTACGACGCCGCCCGGGAGGAGCACGTCGAGACCGCCTCCATCCGCCGCGCGCGCGAGGCGGAGCGCCGCGCGGCCGCCGCGGAGTCCCGCCGGCTCCTGTACGTCGCGCTGACGCGCGCGCGCGACCGGCTCGTGCTGTCGGGCGAGGCCCGCCGCGGCGAGAGCTGGCGCTCGCTCGTCGAGGCGGCGGCCGAGGTGCGGCCGGACCTCGTCCTGCGCGTCCCGTTCGCGGAGGCCGCGACGCTCGCGGCGGCCGCGCCCCTCGTCGCCGGCGCCGGCCGCGCGCGTCCGCCGGCGCCCTCCCTCGCCGCGCCGCGCCTCGCCCCGCCGGCGCCCCTCGCCGCGGTCCGCGTCGCGGTCACCGATCTCGCCGAGTACGCCCGCTGCCCGCGCCGTCACCACCTCGCGCGCTTCCTGCGCGTCCCCGAGCGCCGCGGCGCCGGCGGCGGGGCGCACGACGATCCGGGCCGCGCGACGCAGCGGGGGACGCTCGCGCACGCGATGCTCTCCGAGACCGACCTGGCGGCGCCCCCGCTCGAGCGCCTGGCGCAGCTCGAGGCGGCGGCGGCGCGGCGCGGGTACGATCCCCGCTCCGACGGCGTCCGGCGGATCCTCGCGGAGGTGGTGCGCTTCGCCGAGTCCGAGGGAGGGCGCGCGGTCGCCCGGGCGGCGCGCGAGGGGCGCCTCGCCCGCGAGGTGCCGTTCCTCCTCCGGCTCGACGGCGCGGCGGGGGCGGCCTACCTCGTCGGCGCGATCGACGCGCTCCTGGTCGGGCGGCGCGGCGAGGGGGTCGTGGTCGTCGACTACAAGTACGCGGCCCCGCGGGCGGAGGCGGCGACCCGCTACCGGCTGCAGCTCCTCGCGTACACGCTCGCGGCGCGCCGCGCGCACCCCGGGGCGCGCGTCCGCGCCCGCCTCCAGTTCCTCCGCGGCGACCTCCGCGCGGTCGACCTGACCGCGACCGACGCCGACCTCGAGCGGTTCGCGCGCGAGGCTCCGGCGCTCGCGTTCGGCGCCCACGCGGGCACGGGAGGCGAGCTCTCGCCCGCCGCGCTCGGGCGCGACGAGGCGCGCTGCCGCGCGGAGGGCTGCGGCTACGTGGGACGCTGCTTCCCTGCCCGCGCGCCGACGGAGCGTCCGGGAGCCTGACGCGTCGCCGCGACAGCCGCGCGCGGGGGTCGCGCCCGGCCCCTGCGGGGGCGCGCGGGGCGGAGTTTCCGCTTGCGCGGGGGGTCCGCGGCTCCGTAGATTGGCCCCCCCACGGCGCGGCCGCGCCGGTGGAAACCAGCGAGAAAACGGGAGAGATGAAGATGGCGGAGCGAACGACTGCGCGCGTGCAGGAGATCCTGTCCTGGTATCAGTCCGACAGCCCGGGGACCCTCGCGAACCTTCACCGGCTGCTCATGACGGGGACGCTCGGCGGGACCGGCAAGCTCGTCATCCTGCCCGTCGACCAGGGCTTCGAGCACGGTCCGGCGCGATCGTTCGCGAAGAACCCCGCCGGCTACGATCCCGAGTACCACTTCCAGCTCGCGATCGAGGCGGGCTGCAACGCGTACGCGGCGCCGCTCGGGTTCATCGAGGCGTGCGCGCGGAAGTACGCGGGGCAGATCCCGCTCATCCTCAAGGTGAACAACTCGGACTCGCTCTCCAAGCTCGGCGGCGGGCCCATCTCGGCGGTCACCGGCTCGGTGAAGGAGGCGGTCCGCCTCGGCTGCGCCGCGGTCGGCTACACGATCTACCCGGCGTCCGACGCGCGGAACTCGCAGTACGAGTCGCTCCGCGCGCTCACCGAGGAGGCGAAGGCGCACGGGCTCGTGGTCGTGGTGTGGAGCTACCCGCGCGGCACCGGCGTCTCGAAGGACGGCGAGACGGCGGTGGACATCGCGGCCTACGCCGCGCAGATCGCCTGCCAGCTCGGCGCGCACATCGTGAAGGTGAAGCCGCCGAAGGACCTGGTCGAGCTCGCCGAGGCGAAGAAGGTGTACGAGGAGCAGAAGATCCCGACGAAGACGCTCGCCGACCGCGTGCGCCACGTCGTGCAGTCCGCGTTCGGCGGCAAGCGGATCGTGATCTTCTCGGGCGGCGAGGCGAAGGGCACGGAGGCGGTGCTCGAGGAGATCCGCGGCCTCCGCGACGGCGGCGCGTTCGGCTCCATCATGGGGCGCAACGCCTTCCAGCGCCCGAAGGCGGAGGCGCTGAAGCTCCTCGCCGAGGTCATGAAGATCCACGCGAGCTGATCGCCGCGCGAGCGCGCGCTCGCGAGCGGCGCATCGACCGGGGGCGACGCGACGAGCGCCGCCCCCGTTCACTGTCAGAGACGGGCGGGGGGCGCGCCGGCGAGCCTCGCTCGCTCCGGGGCGGCCTCCGCGCCGGCCGGAGCGCGCGCCGCGCCGGAGTCCGGGGCGGCCGGTGAAACCGAGCGTGCGGCGGCTCGCGGAGAGCCCGGGAGGGGACGGGCCCACGGGGGCTGGTGCGGCGAGCCGCGGACGCATGGAACATGCCGCCGGAGGACGTTTTTCCTTGCCACCCGGAGTGGCAGGGGTTTATACGGCTTTACCCTTTTTCTTCGCGACCTTCGCAAGGCTCACCACCAGGCCCGAGCGCGGGCCGCGGCGTCGAGCGGAGAGAAAACTCATGCGTCTCTACCCGAAGGTCATCCCGACGATCGCCCGTGAGGTGGTGCAGACCCTCATGCAGGACGGCGACATCGAGGTGGAGACGCTCCGGATCGCAGACGCCGAGATGGACATGGCGGCGATCATGAAGGAGTACCTCGCGGCGGAGGAGCGGGTGAACGCCGCCACGCGCGAGGCGCTCGAGCGCCGCGGGTACGATCACTCCCGGTTCAACCAGGTGAAGCGCGAGATGGCCGACGTCCGCGGCTTCAAGATGGGCGACGAGGGCATCGAGTACGTCATCGGGCAGATGATCGAGTTCCTCCTCGTGTCCCGGAACGTGGAAGAGGTCTACTCCGAGGATCACGGCCTCCGGAAGAAGGTCTTCCAGATCTTCAAGAAGCACCTCGACGTCGACGACGAGATCGATCGCGAGGCCCGCGCGCGCCTGAAGCACCTGCAGGAGGGGACGAGCGCCTGGGACGTGGAGTACCAGAAGACGATCGAGCTGCTGCGTCGCTCGCGGGGCCTCATCTAAAGCTTCGGCGCACGATGCCTGCCTTTGACGGGCGGCCTCCTCTCTCCGCTGCGTTCGGCGCACGATGCCTGCCTGCGACGGGCGGGCTCCTCTCTCCGCTGCTCGGCGTACGAAAAAGTACGCCTCCGCTGCTCGTTCGTCGCGCGCCCGTCTCGGCGACGGCCTCGTGCGCCTCGACCACGTCATTTCCGGAACGCCGCTGCAGGTGTGGTCACGCGTCGGCGCATCCACGGACGGTGATGGGAGGGGTCCCGGCGAAGCTGGGGAGGGGCAGCGCCCCTCGTCGTGGGAAGCGCGTCGCGCAGCGCCGCAGGCGCGAGCGGCGCGCGAAGGGACCCACGCAGCAGGGGTGGGGCCCCGCGGGCTTTGCCCGCGGGGCGGGGCGGCACGCCCCGCCGTAAAATTGACGCCCGATATCGGGCGACTACGCTCCACCCTGGGTTCATGGGTGGAGGCGGCGTGGCGAAGGTCCCGTATTACCGCGGAGTGAGAGGCAGCGCGGCGCTCGCGACGCGACCGCTGCACGCGGCCTCGCCCGCGCCCGAGGCGCTCGAGCCCGGCGAGATGCGGCGGGTCCCGTTCGCGGGCGAGCTCGTGGGCGCGGTCCGCGTGCGCTCCGCGTTCGTGCCGATCCCGCTCGACGCCTTCGACCGCGCGTGCGCCGAGCTCGAGCTCGAGGAGCAGGCCGCGTACCTGCACCTGCTGCGGCTGTCCCTCGGCGAGGGGCGCAACTGGTGCCGCCTCGCGAAGAAGGACCTCGTCGAGCGGCTGCGCGTCTCGGAGCGGCGCCTCCTCCGGATCCTCGGAGCCCTCGTCGAGAAGCGGTTCCTGCGCCCGCTGCACCGCGACAACCGGGGGACCTTCTGGCGCGTCTACCTCCCGCGCGAGGCGGCCGGCGAGCCGCTCGGCGACGACGTGCTCGTCGGGCGGGCCGCTGAGCTGCGGGTCGTCCGTGCGCCTCCGGCACCGCCGGCCGTGCGCCCGCCCGCGCCGCCCTCCGCCGCGGCCCCGGCGCGCCCGAGGCCGGTCGCGACGGACGCGTCGCTCGCGCGCGCGCTCGCCGTGGCGCGCGGGCGCGCCGACGCGGACGGCGTCGCCGCCGCGCTGCGCGAGATCCGCGAGCTGCTCGCCGAGGGCCAGCCGCCGGAGCGCATCGCCGCGTGCATCGAGACCGTTCGCCGGCGCGCCGCCCGCGCCGCTCGGGCCGGAGGGGAGCCATGAGCCGAAAGAGCGCAGTCGCCGCCGTCGCCGCCGTCGTGGGGGACGCGCCCGGCGCGCCCCGCGCCGACGAGGGCGCGGTCGAGGCCCTCCGCCGCCGGCTCGCGAGCGGGACCGCCCGCGAGCACGTCGTGCTCGACTTCCTCGAGGACGATCTGCGCGAGGCGCGCGCCGCGCTCGCCGGGGTCGCCGCGTGGATCGCGAACGTGGAGGGCGCGCTCGCCGACGCGACGCCCTCCTCGCAGCGCATCCTGTCGCTCGGGGCGGGCGGCCGGCCGGGTGACCGCATCGACGAGCTCTCCTCCGCGATCGCGTCCGTCCGCCGCCGCCTCGCGCAGGTCGCCGCGCGGATGTAGCCCTCCGAGCGGGGTGGGGCTGATCGCGAATCGTCGTCTAGCGCGCGCCGCGCACGGCCGAGAGCGTCGCGCTCACCGGGCCGATGTCGATCTCCGAGACGATCGCGACCGGCAGCCGGCGGGCGTCGGTCCCGAACCAGAGGTGGATGGGGCGGGGCGGGTCCTCCGGGCGATCGACCCGCCGCGTGGTCGCGTCCACGCGCACCGTCTCGAACCTCCCCGCCGGAGTCTCGACCCGCTCCCTCCGCGCCGCGACCGTGCCCTCGAGGCGCCAGAACCGCCGGTTCGCGACGAGCTCGAAGCAGAAGCGGTCCCCCGGCGAGAGCCGCGCGGACCGCAGGTAGTAGATCGTCGAGAGCGCGTCGAGGACGTCGCGTCCCCGCGGGTAGCTCGTCTTGCCGGCGGTGCCGCCGTACCGGTACTCGATCACGAGCTCGCGCGCGTCGGCGGCGATGCGCGCGTCGGACGTCTTCCGGACGCCGCCCTCGTCCGCGTCGTCGCGGTACCGCTCCGGCCGCAGGGTCGTCGCGTCGATCCAGGAGAGGGCGACGCCGGCGAACGGCTTCAGCGTCGCGAGCGAGGGGGCGGTCCTCGCCCGGGCGCGCAGGGGGATCACCTTGCCGCTCGACATCGGGCGCTCGACGGCGAGCTGCAGCGTGCCCGCCTTCACCATGCCGAGGACGTCGAGATCGTAGGTGAGCGCCTCGTTCACCCGCCACGGGCGCTCGCCCTCGGCGAGCGGCGGGAGGCCGCACGGCGGCGCCGCGGCCAGGGCGAGCGCGGCCAGCGCGGCGATCACGGGCCCACCCCCGTCAGCGCGCCGCCCCCGGCGCGTGCCGCGCGATCGCGTCGCCGAGGGTGCGGCGCGCGCGCAGCCAGGGCTCCGGCCGCCGCTCCCAGCCGCGCGCGGAGGGCACGAGCCGCGCCAGCACGCGGTCCGCGAGCCGCCCCTCGCCGGCGCCGCGGGCGAGCGCGACGAGCTCCACGTCCTCGAGGGCGTCCCGGATGATCTTGAGCCGGATCGACTCGACCGGGAACGGGTGCGTCCCGCCGAGCGCCTCCGGGCGACCCGGGTAGAGGAGCGTCCCGTCGCCGTTCCCCGCGAACGCCCGCACGTCGCTCCACGGATCCGCCGTCCACCGCTGGAGCATATCGTAGTAGAGCTCGCCCTTCAGCCCGCGGCTCGCGCCGAGCAGCGGGACGGCGCGCGCGGCCGACCCCGGTCGATCGATCTCGTACCCGGGCCAGCCCGCGAACTCGCGCAGCATCGTCTCGCGCACCCGCCCCGAGGCCGGGAGCTCGTCGCACCCGTGCGACAGGCAGGACGCGTAGGACCAGGTGATCGCCCCGGGGCGGGGCCCGGCGTCACCCACCAGCGCGAGGTTCGGGGCGAAGTCGTCCACCGCCCCCGCGAGGCCGGGCAGCGGGACGGTCGTGGCGAACACGCGGATCCCCGCCGCGCGCGCGAGCCGGGCGCGCCGCCGCAGCTCCGGGAGCTGATCGGGACCGGGCTCGTCGAGCGTGTAGAGCCGGAGCCGATCCGCCCAGCCCCGCTCCTCGAAGTGGCGCCGCCACGCGCGGAGCGTCGCCGCGAGGTCCTGCTCCGGGCCGTCCCAGACCCGCGCCGCGATCCGCACCTCGGCGAACGCCCCGCGGACGCCCGGCACGAGCGCGCCGTCCAGGATCGGCGCCACCTCCGCGTCGTAGCGCGTCCAGTCGAGCTCGCAGGCGCGCGCGGTGCACTCGCCGTCCGGCGGATCGGCGGAGAGGGTGTACGGCGTGAGCCGGTGGCGGAGCGCCGCCGCCGCGAGGGCGCGCGCGAGCTCCGGATCGCCGGGACGTCCGAGCGCGTCGGTCCCGACGCGCGTCGGAAGCCCGAACGCCGCCGCGAACGTCCCGGTGCGCGGCAGCGCGAAGGGCCAGACGCGGACGCGGACCTTCACGTCTCCGAGCGGGCGCGCGCCGTCCGCGAGCCGGACCGCGCCCGCGTGGTCGCCCGCGGCCGCGCTCTCGGGCACGCACACCTCGACCCAGACCGCCTGCAGCCGGCCCGGTCCGACCGCGACGGGGAAGGCGCGGCGCGGCTCTCCGAACCAGGCGTCGCGCGCCGGCACGAGCGGGTCCGGCCACTCGCCCGCCGCCCCGTCCGGGCCCGAGGCGCGCGAGAGCGTCAGGTTCGCGACCCGGTAGAGCGAGACGGGGAGGGTGGACCCGCGCGGGCCGCGCAGCGGCGCGGCGCTGGCCGAGAGCGCCGCGAGCCCACCCGGAGCGCGGACCGCGATCTGGGCGGCCTCGCACTCCCCGCGCGCGGCGACGAGGTCCACCGTGCCCTCGCGCGGCGGTGGGTCGAGCGGCCGGAGCTTCTGGAGCGACGGCGCGACCCCGATCTCCACCCCCGCGGCGCGAGCGTCCGCGGCGGCGCCGACCGCCACGGCGCAGAGGATCGCGGCGAGCGACGCGCGCACGCCCCCAAGCTAGACACCGCCGGGACCGCGCGCGGGCGCCGGCGAGCACGCGCCCCGCGGCATGGCTCCGCGCACCTCGCGCCGTCCACGTCCTCCGTGTGACAATCGGGGAGACGGCGCGCCACCTCGCGCCGTGGGGCGGCGCTCGCGCGGGTGCCCCCGGAGCGGGAGGACCGATGGCCATCGACGGGTACGAAGAGGACGAGAAGGCCGACGCCGAGGAGCTCGGCCGTGCGCGCAAGTTCGACGACTTCGACTGCCCGGACTGCAACGCGAACAACCCGTACGACGACTCGTTCGGCGACGGCGACGAGGTGCGCTGCTACTACTGCGGCCAGGAGTTCAGGGCCGAGGTGAACGACTCCGGACGGCTGAAGCTGAAGGAGCTCTGAGACCGCCGCCGAGGATCCTCTGCTCCCTCGCCCCCAGCGACAGCTGGGGGAGAGGGTCGGGGAGAGGGGGCTACGTGGTCCGCTCGGGGTAGGCTCCGCTCCCCGAAGATCGCGGTGCCGACGCGGATGCAGGTGGAGCCCTCCTCGAGCGCGATCCGCCAGTCCGCGCTCATCCCCATCGAGAGCCCGGGGAGGCCGAGCTGGTCGCGGATCGCCCGGAGCAGCCGGAAGTGCGTCCGGGGGTCGTCGTCGGGCGGGGGGATCCCCATCACGCCGACGAGCTCGACCGCCGGGAGCGCCCGCGCGGCCGCGGCGAGCGCCGGCGCGTCGCCCGGCGCGCAGCCGGACTTCGTCGCCTCGCCGCCCGTGTTCACCTCGAGGAAGACGCGCGCGGTCGCGCCCTTCGCGAGGAAGCGCTTCGAGAGCTCTCGCGCGAGCTCGAGCCGGTCGAGCGTGTGGATCGCGGCGACGCGGCCGGCGAGGTACTTCACCTTGTTGGTCTGGAGCGCGCCGATGAAGTGCCAGCGGAGCTCCGCGAGGTCCGCGAGCGCGTCCGCCTTCTCCCGCCACTCCTGGGCGTAGTTCTCGCCGAAGTCGCGCTGCCCGGCGGCGTACGCCTCCCGGATCGCCGCCGCCGGCTGCGTCTTCGAGACCGCCACGAGCGTCACGCCCGCGGGGATCGAGGCGCGCAGCGCGGCGATGCGCTCGGCGACGCTCACGGCGCGCCCCACGGCGGCGGGAACCCGGCCGCGCGCAGGAGCTCGATCGTCTCGGCGAGCGGCAGGCCGACGACGTTCGAGACGCTCCCCTCGACGGAGACGACGAACGCGCCGCCGGCGCCCTGGATCGCGTACGCCCCCGCCTTGTCGAACGGCTCGCGCGTCGAGACGTACCACTCGATCTCCGCCGGGCCGAGCGGCGCGAACCGGACCCGTGTCCCGACGACCGCGTGGAGCTCGACCTCCGGCGCGGGCGCCGTCCGGCGCACGACCACGGCGGTCAGCACGTCGTGCGTCGTCCCCGACAGCGCGCGGAGCATCCGGCGCGCGTCGGCCGCGTCCGCGGGCTTGCCCAGCACGTCGTCCCCGAGCACCACGGCGGTGTCCGCGGCGACGACGAGCTCGCCCGCCACCGCGCGCGCCTTCTCCCGCGCCACCCGGAGCACGTAGTCTCGCGGGGCCTCGCCCGGCGGGACCGACTCGTCCGCGTGGGCGGGGCGCACCTCGAGCGCGAACCCGAGCTGCGAGAGCAGCTCGCGCCGCCGCGGGCTCTGGGAGGCGAGGACGAGGCGGGGCGGCACGGGGGCGCCCGGCGAGGTCACTCCGGGCGCGCGCCGGCCGCGGCGGCGAGCATCGCGGTGTTCGTCTCGATCTTCGCCGACGCGCGGAGCGTCTTCAGCCAGGCGCCCTGGACCTCGGACTCCCTGCGGTTGCGCAGCCGGGTCTCGAGCGCCTCGCGCTGGCTCTCGAAGACCTTCGGATCCGGGGTCTCGCGCAGCTTCACGACGGCGACGACGGGGCCGGCGGGGGTGTCGTAGATGCGCGGCAGCGCCTGTCCGGCCTTGGCGGCGAACGCGTCGGGGAGCAGCCCCTCCGCCTGGCCGATCTTCGGGACGAGCGGGCTCGAGCGGCCGAACGGACCGGTCTCCTCGGGCTCGACCGTCTGCGCCCCCATCTTCACGGCCGCGAGCGCGCGGCCCGCCTTGGCGCCGTCGAGCAGCGCCTGCGCCCGCTCGCGCGCGAGCGCGGCCGCGCGGTCCTTCACGAGCAGCTCGCGCGCGATCGTGCCGCTCGCGGCCTCGAGCGGCACGGCCTTCGCCGGGAGGACCTCCTCCGCCTTCACGAGGTGCCAGCCGGACTGGGTGCGCACCGGCGCCGAGACCTGGCCCTTCTCGAGGGAGAGCGCCGCCTTCGCGAACGCGTCGTCGAACAGCCCCTCCGAGACGAACCCGAGGTCGCCCCCGCGAGCCTTGGTGTTCGCGTCGTCGGAGAGCGCCTGCGCGACCCTGGCGAAGTCCTCGCCCTTCGCGAGCCGCGCCTGCGCGTCCTCGATCCGCTTCTTCGCCGCGGCGTCGTCGGCGCCGGGCGCGACCTTCGCGAGGACGTGCCGGACCCGCACCTTCTTCTTCTGGTCGAAGCGGGCGGGGTTCTCCTGGTGGAACTTCGCGATCCGCGCGGCCTCCTTCGCCTCGAAGGCCTTCACCTCGTCGGGGCCGACCTTGACGGCGGCCGCGGCGGCGGCGAGCGGCACGCGCACGAACCTGAGCCCCACCCGGTCCGCCTCACCCTCCCAGGCCTCGCGGACCTCCGCGTCCGAGACCTTCACGGTCTCGCGGACCGCCGACATCATCTTCTGGTAGAGCAGGTCCTCCTTGATGGCGGCCTCGAACTTCCCGGCCGAGCCGTACGTCGCGCGGGCGCTCTCCTCGTACACGGCGAAGCTGAACCGCCCGTTCTCCTGGAACGACGGGATCGCGTGCACCGTTCGGGTGAGCTCGTCCTTCCCCACCGTGAGCCCCCGGCGGCGCGCCTCCTGCACGATCAGCTCGCGGTCGATGATCTGCTCCATCGCCTGCGTGGGGATCCCGAGCTGGTCCGCGAGCTCGCGCGTGAACGCGTCGCCGGCCTGCTGGCGGAACAGCTGGTACAGCTGGCGGTACTGCCGCTCCCACTCGGAGGCGGGGATGGTCTTCCCGTTGACCCGGGCGGCGTAGGGGACGCTTCCGCCGCCGTCGCCGCCCCCTCCCCCCTTGGAGAGGGAGCCAGGTCCGAAGTTGATGGCGAAGACGACCACGATCCCGAGGACGATGAGCCAGGTGAACGTGCTCTTCGTGTTCGCCCGGAGGATATCGAGCATGAAGCGGGGCTCCGAGTTGTTGAAGGTCGGCACCCGAGCGGTCCCGGGCGCAACGAAGTTGAACACCCTATTCAACATGCGCTAAAATGCAAGGGAATTTCCCCCTCCCGGAGTACGTGTGCTGGCCCTCCTCAAGCGGTACCGCGAGCTGATCCTCGTCGCGGTCCTGCTCCTCGTCCCTCTCGGAGTGTTCTTCGCGCACGCGAAGCACGCGAGCGAACGGTCGCGCCTCGATCGTGCCGTCGTGTGGCTCGCCACGCCCGTGGAGAAGGCGGTCGGATGGACCGCGACGCGCGCGCTCGGCGTGTGGAACGGGTACTTCGCGCTGCGCGGATCGCACGAGCGGGCGCTCGCCCTCTCGCGGAGGATCGAGGCCCTCGAGCTCGAGCGGCAGCAGCTCGCCGCGGTGAAGTCGGAGGCGGAGCGGCTGCGGAGGCTGCTCGGGTTCGCGGAGCTCTCGGGCGAGCGGCGCTACGTCGGCGCCCGCGTGATCGGGATCCGCCTCGGCACCGTCGGCCGGCAGCTCCTCACCGTCGATCGCGGCAGCGAGGACGGGCTCGCGCCGATGATGCCCGTCGTCGTGGCGGAGGGGGTCGTGGGGCGGGTCCACGCGGTCGCGGGCCGGACCGCGGACGTCGTCGTGCTCACCGATCTCAACAGCTCGATCGCCGTCCGGGTCGAGCGCACGCGCGCGCGCGCGAACGTCCGCGGGCTCGGCAAGCCCGACCTGTGCCGCTTCGACTACGCGCTCCGGACCGAGGACGTGATCGAGGGAGACCCGCTCGTCACCTCGGGCACCGACGGCGTGTTCCCGCGCGGGCTGCCGGTCGGCAAGGTGACGCAGCTCGAGCGGCGCCAGCACGGGCTGTTCCAGGACGCGCGCGTCGTCCCCGCCGTCGACGTCACGCGGGTCGAGGAGGTGCTGATCATCACCGCCTGGGAGCGCCCGGCCGAGATCCTGCCGGCGGCGTACGCTCCCGGAAAGCTGCCGTGAAGCCGATCGCGCACGTGGCCTTCGCGCTGCTCGTCGCGGCGCTCCAGGCGGCGCTCCTGCGCTGGCTCGGCGGCGGCGCCTTCTCGGTCGCGCTGCTCGCCACCTGCGTCGTGTTCGTGGGGCTCCACGGCAGCAACGTGGACGGCGCCGTGTCCGCGGCCGGGATCGGGTACGTGATGGACCTCATGGCCGGGACGCCGAAGGGGCTCATGACCTTCCTCGCGGTCGCGCTCTTCCTCGTCGTCCGCGTGGCGTCGTCGTCGGTGGACCTGCGCGGGCGGGCGGCGTTCTCGCTGCTCTCGGGGCTCGGCTCGCTGTTCCTGTCCGTCGGCGCGACGGTGCTCCTGCGCAACACCGTCACCGCCGAGGCCGCGCCGGGGGCCCTGCTCGCCGGGCGCATCCTCGTCGAGGCGGTGCTCACCGCCGCGGCGGCCCCGGTCGTGCTCCTCGGACTGAAGCGGCTCGACGCGATGTTCCACCGCGAGGAGCCCGGCCTCCTCCGCTAGATGTCGCTGATCCCGCCCAGCGCGCCCGGAGCGGCGCAGAAGGACTTCCGGCCCCGCCTCTTCTGGGCGACGGGCGCGGTCATCCTCTCGTTCCTCGTGCTGGTCGCGCGCCTCTACCAGCTCCAGATCCTCCGCGGCGACGAGTACAAGGAGAAGGCGGACGACAACTTCGTGAAGGAGCTGCGGCAGCCGGCGCCTCGCGGGCTCGTCCTCGATCGCAACCGGCGCGTCCTCGTCGACTCGCGCCCGTCCTTCGACGTCACGCTGACTCCGCACTTCTGCGGCAAGCAGTGCGACGACGTCATCTCGCGGCTCGGCGCCATGCTCTCGCTGTCCCCCGACGAGGTCGATCGCGCGCAGGGGCTCGCGAGATCCGCCCGCAAGCTCGAGCGGTTCCAGCCGTTCACGGTGAAGATCGACGTCGGGCGCGACGCGCTCGATCAGTACCTCGCGAACCAGATGGACCTGCTCGGCGTGGACGTCGTCGCGACGCCCCATCGCAACTACCGGTTCGGCTCCCTGGGCGGGCACCTCGTCGGCTACATGAACGAGGCCGGGCCGGAGGAGCTGAAGCGGCTCAACGAGGAGGTCCAGAAGACCGGCACGAAGCAGGGCCAGTACCTGCTCGGCGACTACGTCGGCCGGCGCGGCCTCGAGCGGAAGTTCGAGCGCGATCTCCGCGGCGTCGACGGCAAGGAGCGCGTGCCGGTGGACGCGAAGGGGCGGCGCAAGGACGACGCCGACGAGCTCATCCCGGCCGGCCTCCGCCTCGTGCCCGCGCAGCCGGGCAGGAACCTGGTCCTCTCGCTCGACTGGCGGCTCCAGGAGTTCGCCGAGAAGACGTTCCCGGCGACGGCGGGCGTCGCGATCGCGATGGACGCGAAGACGGGGTTCCTGCTCGCGCTCGTCGATCGCCCGTCGCCCGACCCGAACAAGATGTCGGGCCGCATCACCTCCGCCGAGCTCGCGGCGATCCACTCGGATCCGCTCCAGCCCGAGCTGTTCCGGGCGATCCAGCAGCACTACCACCCGGGCTCGACGTTCAAGGCGCTCACCGCCATCGCGGCGCTCGAGGAGGGCATCTACAGGCCGAACACCACCGTGTTCTGCCCCGGCCGCTTCCGGATGGGCAACCACACCTGGCGCTGCGACAAGGACTCCGGCCACGGTCCGGTCGACTTCGCGCACGCGCTCGGCGCGAGCTGCGACGTCTTCTTCTACGAGGCGGGCGCGCGGCTCGGCGCGGACCCGATCGCGAAGTGGGCGAACGCGTTCGGGCTCGGGGTCCCCACCGGCTTCGAGATCGCGGGCGAGGTGCCGGGCGTCATCCCGGACGTCGCGTGGCACGACCGGCACGTCCCCGGCGGCTACCAGCGCGGCATGCCGGTCAACCTCGCCATCGGCCAGGGGGACGTGAACGTCACCCCGATGCAGCAGCTCGTCTTCTACGGCGCGCTCGCGACCGGGATCCTGTGGCGACCGCAGGTCGTGCTCCGCATCGAGGACGCCGACGGCCGGGTCGTGCAGGAGTTCGCGCCGCAGGAGCGCGGCCGGCCGAACGTGCAGCGGTCCACGCGCGAGACGGTCCTGAAGGGGCTCCTCGCCGCGGTCAACGAGCCCTACGGGACGGCCTACTCCCAGCGGCTCAAGGACACCGCCGTGCTCATGGCCGGCAAGACCGGCACCGCCCAGGTGGTGAAGCTCGGCGCGCGGCGGCTCAAGGCGAGCCAGGTCTCGTACTTCGAGCGCGACCACGCGTGGTTCGCGGCGTTCGCGCCGGCGGACGACCCGGAGATCATCGTGGTCGTCCTGAACGAGCACTCCGGGTTCGGCGCGTCGAACGCGGCCCCGACGGCGACCGCGATCGTGAAGCGCTGGTTCGAGCTCAAGGCCCAGGACGCGGCGGAGCGCGCCGGACCGGCCGCGCAGCCGCCGCCCGCGCCGCCCGCCCCGCCGGCGCGGCCGGCGAGCCCCCCCGGGAAGACCGAGACGCCGAAGCTCGGCGGGCGCGCGGGGCGCGCCGGGGGAGGGGCCCATGCCTGAGGTGTCGCTCTCGGCCACGCCGCACCGACGGCCGTTCGCCCACTTCCCGCTGCACGTGGCGCTGCTGGTCCTCTCGATCTCCGCGCTCGGGATCTGGAACCTCGCCTCGGCCTCCCGGAGCGCCCACGCGCCGGTCTGGATCCAGCAGTCCGCCTGGATGGGCGTCGGGGTGCTGATCGCGCTCGGGATCTCCCTCTTCGACACCCGCACGTTCCAGCGGCTCGCGTGGGTGATCTACGCGATCGTGATCGTGCTGCTCCTGTTCGTGCTCGTGAAGGGGCGGTACGTCATGGGCGCGCGCCGCTGGATCGGCTTCGGCCCGGTGAACTTCCAGCCGTCCGAGCTCGCGAAGCTCGGCGTCGCGCTCGCGCTCGCGGCCTGGTTCCACGTCGACGCCGAGCGGCGGAAGGACGGCTACGGCCTCCTCGGCCTCGCGATCCCGCTCGGGATCACGCTCCTGCCCGCGGTGCTCACGCTCAAGCAGCCGGATCTCGGGACCGCCCTCATCATCTGCGCGATCGGGTTCACCCAGATCCTGTTCGCGAAGGTCCGCTGGAAGACCCTCGCGATCCTCGCGGTCGTGGCGGCTGGGCGGGGCGACGTTCGCGTACCCGCACCTGAAGCCGTACCAGAAGAAGCGGGTCGAGACGTTCCTCAACCCGCAGGGGGACGTGCTCGGCGCCGGGTACCACGCGACGCAGTCGATGATCGCGATCGGGTCGGGGCAGGGCCTCGGGAAGGGCTGGGGGCAGGGGACCCAGACCTACTTCTCGTTCCTCCCCGAGCAGCACACGGACTTCATCTTCTCCGTGTGGGCGGAGGAGCACGGGTTCGTGGGCTGCCTGCTCCTCGTCGCGCTCTACTTCGCGCTCGTGACGAGCGCGATCGACATCTGCGGCGGCGCGCGCGACCGGTTCGGCAACTTCCTCGCGGTGGGGCTCGCGGGGATGCTCTTCTGGCACGTCTTCATCAACGTCGGGATGGTGATCGGGATCCTGCCCGTCGTCGGGGTGACGCTCCCGCTCATGAGCTACGGCGGCTCGTCCGTGCTCACCGTCTACACGGGGATCGGGCTGCTCGCGAACGTCGGGATGCGACGCTTCGTGAACTGAGGGACCAGCGCAGGGGCCGCCGGGTGAGGCCTCGAGCGAGCCCTCAGGACAGGGCCTTCTTCAGGCTGTCCTCGAGCTTCGACTTCGGCACGGCGCCGACGATGGTGTCGACGACCCGTCCGCCCTTGAACACGAGCAGCGTGGGGATGGAGCGGATCCCGAACTTCTGCGGCACCTGCTGGTGCTCGTCGACGTCCATCTTCGCGACCTTCACCTTGCCCTTGTACTGCTTCGCGAGCTCGTCGACCGCCGGCGCGATCGCCTTGCAGGGGCCACACCACACCGCCCAGAAGTCGACGAGGACGGGGACGTCGCTCTTGAGGACCTCGCTGTCGAAGGTCGCGTCCTGCAGGATGACCACGTCGGTCGACGCCATGTCGGCTCCTTGCTCCGGGTTCGATCGGCTCCGACTCTTATCCGCGGGGTCGAACCCTGGCAAGGGGCTCGGCGGGCGTGGTATCAGTCGGGCCGGAGACGCGATGTCCGGGCTGCTGTTCGTATCCCAGGCGATGCTCGATTCCTGGGCCGAGGCGGGGAAGATCGACTTCGTCGGGAACGTCATGACCGTCCTCGGCGGGGACGGGGCGGGCCGCAGCTATGCCCTCGACCCGGCCGTCCGGTTCATGAAGGTCCTCGGGGACGAGCCCGACCCGAACGGCCTCCTCCACAAGGTGAAGAGCGTCACGCAGCTGAGGGAGCTCGGCGCAGACCCGGCCGGGGACTCCTGCCTCCTGGGCGACGTCGGCTACGAGGTCCAGCCCGGGTTCCTCGCCGAGGCGGCGGCCGTCCAGGCGGCGGCGACCGCGAAGCCGTCGAGCGCGCCGCCTCCGAAGCCCTCCGCGACCGCGCAGGCGCCGGCCGAGCCGGCAGGCGCACGGAACGACCCCCGCTCCCGCCCGCTCGGCACCGGTCCGTTGCCGAAGGATCTGGAGGAGAAGCGGAAAGAGGCAGAGGCTCTCGCCCGTTTCCTCCTGGAGAAGCTGTCTTGAGCATCGTCATCCTTCGATTCGCCGCCGCGCTCTACGCGGTCGCCACCGCCGCGTACATCGTGTACTTCGCCCGTCCGAGGTACGCGCGGCTCGCGACCGCCGGCGCGGGCCTCCTCTCCGCGGCGTTCGTCGTCCACGCGATCGCCATCGGCGTCGGGTGCAGCGAGTTCGGCGGGGCGGAGTTCTTCAGCCTGCGCGGCGGGCTCGTCCTGATGGTGTGGCTCGCCGCCGGCGCGTATCTGCTGTTGCAGCGCTTCTACCACCTGCCCACCCTCGGCGCGTTCATCACCCCGTTCATCCTCGTGACGCTGGTGCCGGCGCTGTTCGGGACCCCGGGCCACCCCGAGCTCCCGCCCGAGACGGTCCGTCACCCGACGCTCACGCTCCACATCCTCTCGGCGGTGCTCGGGGTCGCGCTGTTCGGGATCGCGTTCGGCGCCGCCATCATGTACCTGCTGCAGGAGCGCGAGGTGAAGGGGAAGAAGTTCGGCGCGCTGTTCCTGAGGCTGCCGTCCCTCGACGCGCTCGATCGCATGGTGCAGCGGCTGGTGCGGGCCGGGTTCGTCGTCTACACGGTCGCCCTGATCGCGGGCACCCTGACGGCCACCGCGGTGTGGAAGAGCGCCTGGTCCTGGGATCCGCAGCAGATCGTCTCGATGCTCGTGTGGCTCCTGTACGGGCTGCTCGTGCAGCTCCGTCACAACGGCTGGCACGGGCGCCGCTACGCGCTCCTCACCCTCGCCGGGTTCGTGCTCGTCATCGGCTCCATGGTGACGCTCAAGGTCGTGCCGGGGGTCACGCGGCACACCGGCGACTACGGGACGAACGCGCCCGCCGGAGCCCCGCAGTGAGCGCGCGCAAGGTCTTCCTCGTCGGGCTCTCGTACAAGAGCGCGCCCATCGAGGTGCGGGAGCGGGTGGCCCTGTCCGCCGACGCCCTCAAGGGCGCGCTCGGCGAGCTGCGCGCGATGGACGGCGTGCGCGAGGCGCTCGTGGTCTCGACCTGCAACCGGGTCGAGGTCTACGTGCACGCGGAGGACGACGCCGCGGCGCGCCGCTTCTTCACCGGCCGGTCTTCCGAGGCGGGCGAGCACCTCTACGTGAAGGCGGGGGGCGACGCGGTCCGGCACCTCTTCCGCGTCTCGTCGAGCCTCGACTCGATGGTGGTCGGCGAGCAGCAGATCCTCGGCCAGGTGAAGGAGGCGTACGGCCTCGCGAGCGCCGCCGAGGCGGCGGGCTCGTTCTTCTCGCGCCTGTGCAACCGCGCGTTCGCCACGGCGAAGCGCGTGCGCACCGAGACCGGGATCGGCCGCGGCGCGACCTCCATGTCGCAGGTGGCGGTCGAGCTGGTCGAGAAGATCTTCGGCGACCTCAAGGGCCGCACGATCCTGCTCGCCGGGGCGGGCAAGATGGGCGCCCTCTCCGCCAAGGCGCTCGCGTCGCTCGGGGCGGACCGCATCCTCGTGACGAACCGCTCCTCCGACCGCGGCGCCGCCCTCGCGGCCCAGGTGAACGGCCACTTCCGCGACTGGGACGAGCTGCAGCGCCTGCTGGCCGAGGCGGACGTCGCGATCGTCTCGACCGGCGCGCCGAGCTACGTCCTCACCCGCGCGATGCTCGAGAAGGCGATGAAGGCGCGGCGCCACCGGTCCATCTGCCTCATCGACCTCGCGGTGCCGCGGAACGTGGATCCCGCCTGCGGCGAGCTCGCCGACGTCTACGCGTACGACGTCGACGACATGGCCAAGGTGGTCGACCAGACGCAGGAGGCGCGCCGGGGCGAGGCGCTCCGCGCCGAGGCGATCGTCGAGGCCGAGGTGGCGGCGTTCGTCCGCGAGCGGGAGGCGCGCGCCGCGCTCCCGGTGCTCGCCCAGCTGCGGCGCCGGGCCGAGGAGATCGCGCGCGCCGAGGCCGAGCGGACGCTCGCGCAGGTCGGCGCGAAGCTCGACGACCGGGGACGCCGGTCGGTCGAGGCCATGGCGCAGGCGATCGTCAACAAGCTCCTCCACGGCCCCACCGCCCGGCTGAAGGCGGCCGCGGCCTCCGGCGACGGCGCGCTCCCCGGCGCCGCGGCGGAGCTCTTCGGCATCGAGGGCGGCGACGGCGCGCCCGGGCAGCGCGCCGAGCGGCTCGAGCCCGCGAAGCCGGAGCGGTCGGGCGGGGAGCAGCCCGGCGCCGCCCCGCAAGCCGCCGCGTCCTCCGAGCGGCGCACCTGAGACCCACGAAAGGCCCCGACGAGCCATGATCCGCATCGCGACCCGCCGCAGCCCGCTCGCCAAGTGGCAGGCGAACCACGTCGCCGACCTCCTCCGCGCGAACGAGGCCGGCCTGGACGTCCGCCTCCACGAGCTCGTGACCCGGGGCGACAAGATCCTGGACGTCCCCCTCGCCGACGTCGGCGGGAAGGGCCTGTTCGTGAAGGAGATCGAGGACGCGCTCCTCGCCCGCGACGCGGAGATCGCGGTCCACTCGATGAAGGACCTCCCGGCCCTGCTCGCGCCCGGTCTCGTCATCGGGGCGGTGCCCGAGCGCGAGGACCCGCGCGACGCGCTCTGCTCGCCGCGCTGGAAGACCCTCGACAAGCTGCCGAAGGGGGCGAAGGTCGGCACCTCCTCCCTCCGGCGCGGCGCGCAGCTCAAGGCGCTCCGGCCCGACCTCGAGCTCCACATGGTGCGCGGCAACGTCGAGACCCGGCTCCGCAAGGCCTCCGAGGGGCTCGACGCGGTGGTGCTCGCGTACGCGGGCCTGCGGCGCCTCGGGCTCGCCGAGCACGCGACGCACGTCCTCTCGCCGGACGAGATGCTGCCCGCGGTGGCGCAGGGCGCGCTCGCGCTCGAGGCGCGCGCCGACGACCCCGCCACGCTGAAGCGGCTCGCCGCGCTCGAGCACGCGGAGACGCGGGTGCGCACGGAGGCGGAGCGGGGGTTCCTCGCGCGGATCGAGGGGGGGTGCCAGGTGCCGATCGCGGGCCACGCGCGCGTCGAGGGCGCGACGGTCTCCCTCCGCGCGCTGGTGGCGTCGCTCGACGGCAAGCGCGTGATCCGCGGGGAGCGCAGCGCGCCGCTCGCCGACGCCCGGAAGATGGGCGAGGCGCTCGCCGACGAGCTCATCGCGAAGGGCGCCGGCGCCATCCTCCGCGAGGCCGAGGGGAAGAGCCCGGGCCTCGCCGCCCCGAAGCGCACCTGACGCGGACCGTGGCTGCGCCGCGCCTCGACCGCCGCACCGTCGTCGTCACCCGCGGCAAGGGCGGAGACGACGCGCTCTCGGCGCGGCTGCGCGATCTCGGCGCGGACGTGCGCGAGCTCGCCTCGATCGTGTTCGCGCCCCCGGCCGATCCCGGCCCGCTCGACGCCGCCCTCCGCGAGCTCTCCCGCTTCGACTGGGCGGTGTTCGCGAGCGCGACCGCGGTCGAGCGGACGCTGGAGCGGCTCGCCGCGCTCGGCCTCGCGCCGGCGGCGCTCGCCCCGCTCTCGCTCGCGGCGGTCGGCCCCGCGACGGCGGAGGCGCTCGCGCGCGCGGTCCGCGAGCCCGACCTCGTCCCGGCCGAGTCGAAGGGCGAGGCGATGGCCGCCGCGCTCGCGCCGCGCGTGCGGGGCCGGAGGATCCTCCTGCCGCGCCCGGCGGAGGGGCGGCCGGAGCTGCTCGAGGGCCTCGCCGCGGCGGGCGCGGACGTCACCGCGGTGGAGGCGTACCGCACGCTCCCGGCTCCCCCGGAGGCGATCCGACCGCTCGCCGGGTGGCTCGGTCGCGGCGAGGTGGCGGCGGTCGCGTTCGCGTCGCCGTCCGCGGTGAAGGCGGTCGTCGCGGGGCTCGGCGAGCGGGCGGGGCTGCTCCGGGGCGTCGTGCTCGCGGCGATCGGACCCACCACCTCCGAGGCGCTCCGCGCAGCGGGGCTGGATCCGGCCGTGCAGCCGGGCCGTTACACCGGGGCGGACCTCGCGGAGGCGATCGCGGTGCGCCTCTCCGCTCGGCCCTGATCGGGCCGGGTGCGGGCGTGTCCCCCCGGGCCTCGCACCGGGCGGTCGCGGTCCGCCGCGCGCCCGGGTACATTTCACGTCGAGGGGTGCCCCGATGGCGACAGAGCAGGAGACCTCCGAGGCGCTGGTCCGGATCCGCGTGCCGCTCGACGCGCCGGCGGCCGCGGGCGGTCCGGCGGACGACTGGCTCTGGGCCGAGCCGCTCGGGAGCGGCCGCTTCCGGATCGAGAGCTGTCCCTTCTTCGCGTACGGCGTCTCCCGCGACGACGTCGTCCGCGCGGTGGAGGTCGCCGGAGAGGAAGCGCCCCTCCTCGAGGACGTCATCGAGAAGGGCGGGCACCGCACGCTGCGCGTCGCGCTCGACAGCGCGATCGAGATCCCCGAGCCCACGATCCAGGGGCTGCTCGAGCGGCTCCTCGAGCTCGGCTGCACCCACGAGACGCTCCGCCCCAAGCTCGTCGCGCTGGACGTGCCCCGCGAGGTGGACGTCGCGATCGTCGCCCAGCTCCTGCAGGCGCTCGCCGACGACGGGACCATCCTGTGGGAGTGGGCCGACCCGCGGCCGAGCTGAGCGGCTCGGCCGCGGCGGACCCTGCTTCTACGCGGTCGCGCGCAGCGGCTCCTCGCTCTCGACGGGCTCCGCGACGCCGTCCCCGATGACCCCCAGCCGGCGGCCCGCGCGCTCCAGCGCCGCGAGCACGTGGTCGACGTGCGCGTCCGTGTGCGCCGCGGTGAGGGTCATCCGGATGAGGCACCCGCCGGCGTGGACCGCGGGCGGGAGCGCGACGTTCACGAAGATCCCCTCCTCGCTGAGGCTCCGCCAGAACTCGAACGTCCTCTCGAGGGACCCGACCCGCACCGGCACGATGGGCGTCTGCGTCCCGAGCGTGTCGAACCCCAGCCCGCGGAGCGCGTGGTGCACGCGCCGCGTGATCGCCCACAGGCGCGTCCGCAGCGCGGGCTGCTCCTCGAGGATCTGGAGCGCGGCGCGGACCGCCGCGACCGCGGCGGCGGGCGGGCTCGCCGCGAAGTGGAACGCGCGGTTCGTGTGCGAGCAGCGGAGGTACTCGATGACGTGCCGGGGCCCCGCGACGAAGCCGCCCACCGCGGGGAGCGCCTTGCTCGTCGTCCCGACGATGAGGTCCACGCCGTCCTCGACGCCGAAGTGCTCCGCGGTCCCGCGCCCGTCGCGGCCGAGGACGCCGAGGCCGTGCGCGTCGTCGACGACGAGTCGCGCCCCGTGCTTCCGGCACGACTCCACGATCCGGGGCAGCGGCGCGAGGTCGCCCTCCATCGAGTAGACGCCGTCCACGACGACGAGCTTCGCCGCGTCGCCGCAGCTCGCGAGCACGCGATCGAGGTCGCGCGCGTCGTTGTGGCGGAACCGCTTCACCTCGGCGTGGGACAGCCGGGCCCCGTCGACGATGGACGCGTGCGCGTGGCGGTCGAGCACGACGACGTCCCCGCGGTGCGCGAGCCCGGCGATGGCGCCGCAGTTCGCGAGGTACCCGGACGTGTAGAAGATCGCGTCGTCCTTCCTGAGGAACCTGGCGAGCCGGCGCTCGAGGTCCGCGTGGAGCTCGAGGGTGCCGTTGAGGAGGCGCGAGCCCGTCGTGCCGGTCCCGTACGTCTCGACGGCCGCGATGGCGGCGGCCTTCACGCGCGGATTGCTCGCGAGCCCGAGGTAGTTGTTCGAGCCGAGCATGATCATCCGCCGGCCGTCGGCGACGACCTCCGCGTCCGGCGGCGACTGCATCACGCGGTAGAAGGCGTCGAAGCCCGCGTCCACGAGGGCCTTCGCCGGGTGCACGTGGGAGCACTTGTCGAACACGTCCATGGTCGCGATCTCCTCGCCGCCTCGGGGGGAGTGGGCGGCGGGCCGCAGTGTACCCACCTGGGCGCACCATGGGTGAGGGGGTAAGTAAAGAAAATCGCCTGTGGTCAGTGCTGCCGGCCGCTATCGGCCACCATCTGTCGCGGCGGCGACCTGCTCGGCCGCGCGCGCGAGCTGACCCAGGTCAAGCGGCTTCGTGAGGATCGGCTGCGGCTGGTTGCGGAGGAACTGCCGCGCGGACTCGGTGACGGCGCCGCCGGTGAAGAACACCACCCGCCGCGCGATCGCGGGCGCGTGCCCGAGCAGCGTCCGGTAGAGCCGCTCCCCCCCGCCCGCCGGCATCATGACGTCGCACAGGACGAGGTCATAGGAGCGCGACCGGAGCCGCTCGAGCCCCTCGTCCACGCCCGACGCGATGTCGATGCCGTAGCGCGACTCGAGGAGGCGCCGCAGCGACGAGAGCACCGTCGCCTCGTCGTCCACGAGGAGTACGTTGATGCGCGGCGCGAGGACCTGCTCCGCCTCCGCGCGGCGAGGCTCCGGCGGGGGTGCCGCGGCGAGCTCGACGATCGCGCGAGTGCCCGCCCCGGGCTCGCTCTCGAGGCGCAGGTCGCCGCCGAGGCCGATGACGAGCCCGCGCGAGACCGCGAGGCCGAGCCCCGTGCCGCTGCCGAACGGCTTCGTCGTGAAGAAGGGCTCGAACACGCGGCGCAGCACGTCCGGCGGGATCCCGCTGCCGTTGTCCTCGACGACGATCCGGACGCGGTCGCCGTCTTCCTCGGCGCGGATGAGGACGCGGCCGTCGGAGCGGCGATCCGGGATCGCCTGGACCGAGTTCACGACGAGGTTCACGAGCACCTGCGCGAGCACCCCCTCCTGCGCGAGCGCCCACAGACGCTCCGGCACGAGGTTCATCACCAGGACGCGCTTTCCGAAGCGGGCCCGCGCCGCCGAGATCGCGGCGTCGGCGAGCGGCTTCGGCGCGACGCTGGTTCGCGCCTCCGGTGAGGCGGCGAGCCGCCCCGCCTCGAGCAGCTGGCGCACGATCGCGCCGATCCGCTGCATCGCGACGAGCGACTCCGACACGGCGTCCTGGGCGGAGTCGCCCAGGTGGTCGCGCTCCGTCTCGGCGAGGAAGTGGAGGTTCGCGGTGACGACCGCCGCCGGGTTGTTCACCTCGTGGGCGACGCCCGCCGCGAACTGGCCGAGGGCGGCGAGCTTCTCGGCGCGGTGGAGCGCGCCCTGGGTGCGCCCGAGCTCGGCCGTGCGCTCGTCGACCTGCCGCTCCAGCTCCGCGCGGAGGGCCTGGTGCGCCCGGGCGTCCTCCACGAAGCGCGCCGTCAGCGCGTACCCCACGGCCGCCGCGGGCAGCAGGAACCCGAGGTCGAGGAGGTACGGCGCGGAGTAGGCCCCCTCGACGACGAGCGTGTCGTTCAGCCCCATCGCGAGGAGCACGACGAGCGCGGCGAGCTGGACGCCGGCGTTCGGCACGCGGCGCTTCCAGGCCGCGGCGAGCCGCCCGACCGGCACGCACAGCGTCGCGAGCGCGATCGCGTAGGCGATCGTGCCGGGGATCGAGGCGTCCGCCGTCCGGTAGGTGATCCCGAGGGGCGCGAAGGTGTGGACCCGCAGGCCGCCGGGGAGGAACGCGGGGGTGAGCACGCTGACCGCGGCGACGCCCCAGAGCACCGGGACGACGGCGGCGTCGACGCGCGACCGGGGCCGGCCGAGGAGGATGGTCGAGTAGCGGAGCCACGCGATGGAGTGGAGCGCCGCGGCCGCGAGCTGCACGCGGGAGCACCACACCACGGTGGCGTCGGACGCGATCGGGGCGCTCGTGGGGATGTTCAGCGCGGCGTAGAGGCCGCCGGTCACCGCCGCGAGGGCGAAGTACCGCAGGTCCTGCCAGCCCGGCGCGCGCGAGAGCTGCCACGAGAGCGCCGCGACGTACACGGCGATCCCGCACGAGAGCAGCGCGACGCTCGAGGCGAACGTCATGGGCGGGCCACCTCACTCGGAAAGCGGCGTGTAGCTTAGTGCGAATCGAGGCGGGACCGGAATGATCGGCCGCGGATCTCGCGCGCCGACACGGCCCCACCTCGTCGTCCGTGTGGTGCCGACGCGCAGGACTTCCCGCGCACCGATATCTGATCAGCGCGGCTTCCGTGCGGCGATTCGCCGCGCCTTGCGGGCGTCCTTCTCCGCGCGGCGGCGCGCGAGGAAGCCGCGGGGCTCCTGCGGCGCGGCCGCGGCGGGCGGCGCGGCGGGGAGGGTGGGCATCCCGAGCGAGGGCATGCTGGTCCCGGGCGCCGGCGCCGCGGCCGGGCCGGGCGGCGGGGCCGCTCCGCGCGCGGGGCGGCCCGCTCTCGCCTCGCGCTTCCTCGCCGAGGGATCGAGCGTCCAGTGGAAGAGGCGCTTCACGACGAGTGTCGCGTAGGCGCCCGGCGGCAGCGTGAACGCGACGTTCACCCGCATCCGGCCCCGGTTCAGCTCGTCGGGCTTCCCGACCCCGACGGCGAGGCGGCCGGGCTGGACGAGCAGCGGCCGGTCCTCCGGCTCGAAGTGGATCTCCGGCGTCCCGGGGACCGCCAGGTCGGCGATCGTCATGTCCTCGCGCCCGAGGACCGAGAGCGCCGCGCGCTCGATCACCGGATCCTCGAACCGGGTCGCCGGCGCGAGGAGCGGGAAGGTCCGGTCGCGCAGCAGCCGCGCCTGCGCCTGGTCGAGCTCGCGCGGGAAGAGCAGCGTCCCCGCCTGGTAGCGGATGGCCGCGAGCCGGGCGATCCCGACGACCTCCCGGAGGTACTGCTTCACGCCCTCGTTCCAGAGCCAGCTCTGGTACGCGAACACCTGCAGCGCCCGCCACCGCGGCTCGGTCCGGAGGAGCGCACCCCGGAAGTCGGTCGGGTGCGCGCGCAGCCACTTCACGACCGCCTCGTAGTGGGCTGCTCCCGGGAAGGGGTTGTGGCGATCCCACTCGCCCCAGTGCTCCTTCCAGAAGCCCTTCACCCGGGCGTCGTCCGAACGGTCGAGCTCCGACGGGCGCGCGAGCACGTTGCGGAGCGCGACCTCGAACTCCCCGCGCATGAGGTCCTTCACGACGAACCCCTGGCCGTGCTTCAGGGATCCGAACCGCTGGGAGTCGAAGTAGTTCACGACCCCGAGCCGGCGGACCTCGGCGATGGCGCCGGGCAACCGCGCCACGTCCTCCTCGGAGAGGTCGCGGACCGTCACGGCGAACCGGTTGGAGGTGGTGTTCGCCGCGGAGAGGGGCTCGCGGGTGCGCCCGAGGAGCTTCAGCCGGAGGTCGGGGTCCTGGAGCTCGATCTCCTTCCCCCGGATCGCGACGAGCTGGGTCGTCCGTCCCTGCTTGTCCTTGAGGCCGCAGTAGCTCACCGCCGCGCGGGGGATCTTGAACCGCACGCAGAGGCGATCGACCGCCTCGAACGTCGAGAGCTTCTGCTTGTCCATCAGGTAGACGAAGTGCGCGCCGCGCGGGTCGTCGTCGAACCGCCAGGACTCCGCCACCTCGAAGTCCTCGGGTCGCTGCTTGAGCCTCATGCGCGTCCACCTACCACGCCGCGCCTGCCCGCGGGGGAGCGAGCGGCCCGGGGCTGGCGTGCGGGCCCGTTCGAGTGTATGAGCCGGGAGTCGCGCGGGGGACGCCCATGGGCTTCTGGGAGCTGCTCTTCATCCTTCTGATCGTGCTGCTCTTCTTCGGCGCGGGGAGGCTCCCCGCCATCGGCGAGGGGCTCGGGAAGGCCGTTCGCGGCTTCAAGGACTCGGTCCGCTCCACGCCGCCCGCCCCGCCGCCGTCGCCCGCGGCGCCGGCTCCGAAGAAGCAGCTGCCGCCCGAGGGCGGCGAGCCGCGGTGACGCGGGCCGCCTCGGCTCAGCCCCGCTGACGGAAGAAGAGGACGATCGAGAGGCAGTGGAACTCGTCGTCCGAGGACTGCGTCACGACGCGGTCGACGACCTCGAGGTCCGCGTTGGAGCGGAGCCAGCGGGTGACGGTGTCGCCCAGCTCCTCGCGCTCCTTCGCCTTCGTGGCGGAGAAGACCTTCACGCCCGTGAACAACATCGCGCTCTCCCCTCCATCGCTCACGCCTGCCCGCCCCCTGTGGCGCGACCCCGAAAAAGGTTGCCAGACGGGGGGTGGAGTGTCAAACGCGCGACCGCTCAAACCCCGATGCCGCCTGGGCTTTGCGCGGCGTGCCCCTCCGGCGCGCCTGGCCCGCGCCCGCCCGCCTCCCTACCTTTGCCGAGGCCGACGCGCCGGCGGAGGGGCGATGCAGGAACCGAAGAAGGGCTTCGCGATCGAGTTCATCAACCGGATCCGCACGATGGAGTCGTCCGAGCTGAACGCGATGATCGTCCGCGAGGCCGGCGAGGATCTGGCGCAGTTCTTCCTGGCGTACTCGGCGAGCCTGATCTCGCGGGACCCCGCGCGTGTCATCGAGAACACCTCGAGCCTCATGCTGATGGGCTATCTCATCCGAGCGGCGGAGGAGCGGACCGAGCGGCGCGTCCGGATGCTTCACGCGTAGCGGAGGTGTAAGCAGCCGTTTGACACCCGTCGGCGCTTTCGCGCGGCCGCTCGGGCGTGCTAATCACGGGTCCCGGCTCCGGGGGCCCCGATGCTGATCGACCTGCACGTCCACAGTCATCACACGCGCGGCTGCACCCTCGCGCCGCGGGCCGTGCTGCGTCGCGCGCGGGAGGCCGGGCTCGACGGCGTCGCGTTCACCGACCTGAACACCCTCGACGGGCTCGACGAGATCCGCGCCGCCGGGCGCGACGAGGCGCTCCTGGCGCTGTGCGGGGTCGAGCTCGCGACGGACCGCGGCCACTACCTCTGCTTCTTCCCGGATCCCGCGAAGGTCCCCGCGCCGCCCCAGCTCCTCGGCGCCGCCACGCCGTGGCCGGTCCGCGAGGTGCTCGAGAAGGTGCGGGCGCTCGGGGGCGTCGCGGTCGCGGCGCACCCGTACGACAAGACGCTGGACCGGCCGAGCGGGGACTTCATCTTCACCCTCGACGGGCTGTCCGCGATCGAGGGCCTGAACGCGCGGCGCCCGCGGGCGGCGAACGACCTCGCGGTCGAGGCCGCGGACCACATGAGCCTCCCCTGCACCGGCGCCTCCGGTGCGCTCCTCGCGATCGAGGAGGTCGGGAAGGCGGCGACCCTCTTCCGGGACCCGGTCGCGAGCGAGGCGGACCTCGTGAAGCAGCTCCGCGCGGGCACCGTCTGGTGCGTCGCGCTCGGCGTCTCGCCAGGCGCGCCGGAGCCCGGCCGCGAGCGCCGGAGCGACCGGCGCGGTCCGCCCCGCCGCGATCACGGCGAGCACCGGGGCGAGGGCGGGGCTCGGCAGCGCGGCCCGCGCGGCCGCGGAGGCCGCGGGGATCGATGACTGGCAGGTACGTCGGACTCGACGTCGGCGCGGAGACGGTGAAGGTGGTGGAGCTGGCGGGCGAGCCCGGCCGGCTCCGCTGGGTCCGCCGGGCGCGCGTCGAGCACCAGAAGGATCCCGCCGCCGCGCTCCTCGGGGTGCTCCGCGAGTGGGGCTGGGAGTCGGCGTCGGCGGCGTGCGCCACCGGTCGTCTCGGCCGCTCGCTCGCGCTCGAGCGCATCCCCGGGAAGCAGGCCCGCATCGCCGGCCACCAGTTCCTCCACGGCGAGGGCGCGGCCGCCGCCGTCGTGGACATCGGCGCGCACGGCTTCAGCGTCCTGTCGCTCGAGCCGGACGGCCGGGACACCTACCGGGAGAACCCGCGCTGCTCGCAGGGGACCGGCAACTTCCTCCGGCAGCTCGTCGAGCGGTTCGGCCTCACGCCGGAGCAGGCGGACGAGGTCGCGACCGGAGCCGAGGCGGCGCCGCTCTCCGGACGCTGCCCGGTGATCCTCAAGACGGACATGACCCACCTCGCCAACAAGGGCGAGGACCGCGGTCGCATCCTCGCCGGCCTGTTCGACGCGATCTGCGAGAACGTGCAGGTGCTCGTGAAGGCGCACGGGCCGCGAGACGTCACGCTGGCGGGCGGCGTCGGCCGCTCGCGCCGGGTGCGCGAGAACTTCCGCGCGTGGCTCGCCCGCCGCGGGATGACGCTCCGGGACGCGGGCGAGGAGGCGCTCTTCCTCGACGCCCTGGGCTGCGCGGTCATCGCCTCGCGGCGGCCGGCCTCGCCCGGAGCGCTCGAGGCGCTCTTCCGGGAGGCGGAGCACGCCGCGCTCGACCACCTGCCGCCGCTCGCGACGGCGCTCGGGAAGGTCCGGCGCCTGCCGCCGCCGCCGCCCCCCGCGCCGGGCGGGGGCCCGGTGCTGCTCGGGCTCGACATCGGGTCGACCGGGTCGAAGGCCGTCGCCCTCGACGTCTCGAGCGGGCAGTCCGCCTGGGAGGCCTACGTCCGCACCTCCGGCGATCCCGTCGGCGCGGCGCAGCGGCTCGTGAAGGAGCTTCGCGCAGGGGCCCTGCGGGGGCCGCCCGCTCGCGGGGGTCGGCGTCACCGGCTCCGGCCGCGACATCGTCGGCTCGCTCATGGCGACCTGCTACGGCCCGGAGCGCGTCCACGTCCTCAACGAGATCGCCGCGCACGCGGAGGGCGCGCGCGCGTACGACCCGCGCGTCGACACGATCTTCGAGATCGGCGGGCAGGACGCGAAGTACATCCGGCTCGAGGGCGGGCGCGTCGTGGACGCCGCCATGAACGAGGCGTGCAGCGCCGGCACCGGCTCCTTCATCGAGGAGCAGGGGCGCCGGCTCGGGGGCCTCGACGCGGCGGCGCTCGGCCGCGAGGCCATGGCGGCGGACGGCTGCGTCGCGCTCGGCCAGCACTGCGCGGTCTTCATGGCGGAGATCCTCGACGAGGCCGCCGCCGCCGGCGCGGAGCGGCGCCACGTCATCGCCGGGCTGTACGAGTCGGTGATCCAGAACTACCTGAACCGGGTGAAGGGGCAGCGCTCGGTCGGGCAGGTCGTCTTCTGCCAGGGCATGCCCTTCAGCGCCGACGCGCTCGCCGCGGCCGTCGCGCGCCAGACCGGCGCGGAGGTGATCGTGCCGCCCTCGCCCGGCACGGTGGGCGCGTTCGGGATCGCGCTCCTCGCGCGCGAGGCGCTCGCGGCGGGCGCCCCCTCCCCAGCCCCGCTCCGCGGGGCGATGGAGATCCGGGGACAAGCCCCCTCCCCAGCCCCGCTCGAGCCCGCGCGCTTCCTCGCGGCGCGCGTCGAGCGCAAGGAGGTCTTCGTCTGCAAGTCCACCCGCGGCTGCGGCGGCGCGGGGAACTCCTGCCGCATCGACCGGCTGCGCACGATCGTGGACGGCCAGCGGCAGGCGTTCACGTGGGGCGGCGCCTGCTCGCTCTACGACGCGGGGACGCGGACGAGGAAGCTCCCGGACGGCGCGCCGGATCCGTTCCGGGCGCGGGCCGAGGCGGTCGAGGAGCTGCTCCGGCGCGTCGGCGAGGAGCGCACCGGGGCGAAGCGGGTCGCGCTCGCCGAGGCGTTCCAGCTGAAGACGCTCTTCCCGTACTTCGCGACGCTCTTCCGCGGGCTCGGGCTCGATCTCGAGGTGGTCCGGCCCGTCGAGCGCGACGCCCTCCGCCGCGGCATCGAGGCGGCGAACGTCCCGTTCTGCGCGCCGATGCAGCAGTACCACGGCATCGTGCAGGAGATGGCGGCGACGGGCGCCGACTTCGTCTTCCTGCCGATGCTCCGCGAGCTCCCGCCGGTCAAGGACGAGAAGCACACCTGGCTGTGCCCCATCGTGCAGGGCGCGCCGGACGTGGTGCGCCACGATCTCGGGAAGGAGCTCGGGCCCCGCGTCCTCTCCCCGGTGATCCGCACCGGCGAGGGCTTCCTCGAGGACGACCGCTTCCTCGCGGCGATCCGCGGGCTCGCCGCGGACGTCGGGGTCCGCGATCCGGAGAAGGTCGCGGCCGCTCACGCCGCCGCGCGCGAGGCGCAGCGCGGGTTCGATCGGCACCTCGTCGAGCTCGGGCGCGACGCGCTCGAGCGCTGCCGTCGCGACGGCCTCCTCCCGGTCGTGGTGCTCGGCCGCGCCTACACGCTCCACGACGACGTCCTCAACTCGAACGTGCCGGCGCTGCTGCGCGAGCAGGGGGCGCTCGCGATCCCGGTGGACTGCTTCCCGGTCGCCGACGAGGCGCCGCTCGTGCAGGGCGCCTTCTGGTCCTACACCCAGCGGATCCTCCGCGCCGCCCACGAGATCCGGCGCACGCCCGGCCTCTACTCGATCTTCACCTCGAACTACGCGTGCGGGCCGGACAGCTTCACGCTCCACCACTACGGGCGGCTGATGGAGGGGAAGCCGTTCGCGATCATCGAGACGGACGGGCACGCGGGCGACGCCGGGACGAAGACGCGCGTCGAGGCGTTCCTCCACTGCGTGCGCGAGGACCTGCGCTCGGGGGCGAGCATCTCGGCGGCGCCCGCGCCGCTCCTCTCCCTGCGGGCGCAGACGCTCCCGGAGCTCGCGGCGGTCGGCAGCCGCATCCTCATCCCGCCGATGGGCCCGGAGAAGGACGCGATCGCGGCGGCCTTCAAGGGGTACGGGCTCGACGTCGAGCTCCTGCCGGAGGCGACGGTCGACACCATCCGCATCGGCCGGCGCCACACGAGCGGGAAGGAGTGCCTGCCGATGACGATCACCATCGGCGCGCTCCTCGAGCGGATCGAGCGCGAGCCGCGCCGCGCGTTCACGTTCTTCATGCCGGGGTCGAACGGCCCGTGCCGGTTCGGCATGTACCGGCAGCTCCACCAGATGGTGCTCGACCGCGTCGGAGAGGGGGGCCGCGTCGGCATCTTCTCGCCGCCGGACTCCGACTACTTCCAGGGGGTCCCGCCGGGGCTCGGCGCGATCGTGCTCGGGGCGCTCACGGGCTACGGCATGCTCGCCGACGCGCTCCGCGACGCGCGGCCGGTGGAGCTCACCCCCGGGGCCGCCGACGCGATCCACGCGCGCTGGTCCGCGCGGCTGTTCGAGACGGTCGAGCGCGCGGCCGCGGGGGATCTCTCGGCGAGGAAGGTCATGGTCGAGGCGGCGACCGGCCGCGCCTACGGGATCCGCGACGTCGTCGCCGGGTTCGCGCGGGAGCTCCGGGCGGTCAAGGACCCGCGCCCGCACCCGACGGTCCTCCTCGTCGGCGAGATCTACGTGCGCTCGGATCCGTCGGCGAACGGCTGGGCCGCGGACGAGCTGGAGCGGCGCGGCATCCGGGTCCGCATCGAGCCGGTGGTCGAGTACATGCAGTACTCGGATCTCGTGCAGCTGCGCCGCGGAGTCCAGAAGGGCCTCAAGGCGGCGCTCAAGACCCGGATCCGCAGGCGCATCGTGGACGTGGTGCAGCGCGCGGCGGCGGACGGGATGGGCTGGCCCCACCACCCCTCGGTCAAGGCGGTCGCGGAGGCCGGCTCGCGCTACCTGCGCCAGGACCTCGAGCACGAGGCGGTGCTCGCGCTCGGCCTCGGCGCCCACGGCTGGCGCACCGGCGCGCTCGACGGGCTCCTGTGCGTCGGCCCCCTCGAGTGCATGCCGAACAAGCTCGTCGAGGCGCAGCTCTTCCACCTCGGCCAGCGGGAGGGGCTCGTCTCGCTCACGCTCTCGCTCAACGGGGATCCCATCGACCCCGAGGTGCTCGACGAGTTCGCCTACGAGGTGAAGGAAGGCTTCCGCCGCCGTCGCGCGCCGGCGAGCGCGTGACGAGGCGGCTACGCGGCCGTGGACGGCCCGCTGCTCCGCCCCAGGCGCGTCCTGCGCAGCACGAGCTCCGGCAGGCAGAAGCCGGTGAAGCCGCTCTGCAGGAGGTTCACGCCGACGAACGCGGTCGCCCAGAGCCAGCGCGTGCTCGCGAACAGGGGGCTCCCCTGGACGCCGAGCGCGAGCGAGAGGAGGACGAAGGTTCCGGCGAGGATGCGGATGGCGCGTTCGATCGTCATCGGGTGCGGCTCCGGCGAGGCGTCGCCTCGGGTGGTGGGTGAGACGGTGAGCGGGGAGGGGAGGTCGGTCCCTAGGCGGACTCCGCCGCGTGGACGGTGGGCTCGTTCGCGGCCTCGCTCGCGCGCGCGCCCTCGCGCTGGAGCTCCGCCGCGCGGCCGTGCCGGGCGATGAGGTGGTAGAGCACCGGGACCGCGTAGCGGGAGAGCAGGGTCGCCGCGACCGCCCCGGCCATGAGCGCGATGGCGAGCCCCTGGAAGATCGGGTCGGCCAGCATGACCGCGCTCCCGACGATGACCGCCGCGGCGGTGAGCAGCATCGGGCGGAACCGGACCACCACCGCCTCCTCCACCGCGACGGAGAGCGGCATCCCCTCCCGCAGCTTCAGCTCCGCGAAGTCGACGAGGATGATCGAGTTCCGCACCACGATCCCGGCGCCGGCGATGAAGCCGATCATGCTGGTCGCCGTGAAGAACGAGCCGCCGAGGGCGTGCGCCGGGAGGATCCCGACGAGCGAGAGCGGGATCGGCACGAGGATCACGAGCGGCATCGCGAAGCTCTGGAACCAGCCCACCATGAGCACGTAGATGAGGAGGATCACCGCGGCGAACGCGAGGCCGAGGTCGCGGAAGACCTCGAGGGTGATGTGCCACTCCCCGTCCCACTTGATGGACGGCCGCTCCGTCGTCGCCGGGTGCTCGAGCCCGTAGCGCGGGACGACCTCGCCGCCCGCGCCGCGGAGGCCGGCGAGCTTCTTCTCGACCGCGAGCAGGGCGTACAGCGGGCTCTCGATCTCGCCCGCGAGATCGGCGAAGACGTACGACACGGGCTTCACGTTCTTGTGGTGGATCTCGGGCGCCTGCCGGGAGTCCTGGGCGCGCACGAGCTCGGCGAGCGGGACCTGTCCCCTCGCGCCGGGGACGGTGAGCGACAGGATCTGGTCGAGCCGCGCGCGCTGCCCGGCGGGGAGCTGGAGGACGAGGGGCACGCGCCGCGTGCCGCGGTCCACCGGGAACGCGCCGACCTCCGCGCCGTGCCCGGCGAGCGCGAGCGTCTGGACGACGTCCGCGGGCTTCACCCCGTGGAGCGCGGCCTTCTCCCGGTCGAGCGTGAGCACGGTCTCCGGCGCGGTCGGGTTCTGGGTCGAGTCCACGTCCACGATGCCGGGGATCGAGTCGAAGGCCGCGCGCACCTCGCCCGCGATCCGGGTCCGCTCCTCCGCGGTCGGCCCGTAGACCTCGGCCACGAGCGTGTCGAGCACCGGCGGCCCCGGCGGGATCTCGACGATCTTGAGGCGGGCCCGGGCGGGCGCGACGATCCGGTCGAGCCCGGGGCGGAGCCGCACCGCCAGCTGGTGGCTCGACACGGCGCGGTCGCCCTTCGGCAGGAGGTTCACCTGGAGGTCCACCTGCTCCGGCGCCTCGCGGAAGAAGCTGTGGCGGACCATCCCGACGAAGGTGAAGGGGGCCGCGACGCCGGAGTGGACCTGGACGTTCGTGACCTCGCGCTCGGCGAGCAGCGCCCGGGCGACCTGCTGCCCCAGCGCCAGCGCCTCCTCGCGCGGCGCGCCCTTCGGGAGGTCGAGCTGGACCTGCAGCTCGCTCTTGTTGTCGAACGGCAGCATCTTGACCTTCACGACCCCCGCGCCGAGGAGGGCGATCGCGCCGGCGAGGAGCAGGATCACCCCGCCGCCGAAGGCGAGCTGGATCTTCCAGGACCCGAGCAGCGCGCGGACGATCCGCCGGTCGAGCCGCGAGAACCGCGTCTCGGGCGCGGACTCCGGGTGCGCCGACTCCGCGTCGCGGTCGGGCTCCGGGGCGTCGCGCTCCGGATCGGCGGGGTGCAGGCCGGACCGGTCGAGGTCCGGCAGGTGCGCCTCCTTCCGGAAGGCGAGCATCGCCGCCCAGGGGCTCACCGCGAACGCGACCACGAGCGAGAAGATCATCGCGAGGCTCGCGCCGACCGGGATGGGCCGCATGTACGGGCCCATGAGGCCGCGCACCATGGCCATCGGCAGGATCGCCGCGATGACCGCGAAGGTGGCCAGGATGGTCGGGTTCCCGACCTCGTCCACCGCCTCGAGGATGATGCGCGCGAAGCTGCGGCGCGGGCCCGGCAGGTAGAGGTGCCGGTGGATGTTCTCGACGACCACGATGGCGTCGTCCACCAGGATGCCGATCGAGAAGATGAGGGCGAAGAGCGTGACGCGGTTCAGCGTGTAGCCGTTGAGGTAGGTGAGGAGGAGGGTGAGCGCGAGCGTCACCGGGACGGCCACGCCCACGACGACCGCCGAGCGCCAGCCCATCGCGAGGAGGATGAGGACGATCACCGACAGGGTCGCGATGAGCAGGTGCTCGATCAGCTCGCTCGACTTCTCCCCCGCCGTCTCGCCGTAGTTCCGGGTGACGGTCGTCTGGACCGACCGCCGGGAGGAGCCGCCCGCGGAGGGCCTCGACCTTCTCGAGGACGCGATCGGCGAGCTCGGTCGCGTTGGTGCCCGGGCGCTTCGCGACCACGATCGAGACCGCCTGCTCGAAGCCGGGCTTCCCCGCCTCGGCGGTGAGGATCACCGCGGGCTCCGGCTCGGGGCCGTCGATCACCCGCGCGACGTCGGCGACGAAGAGCGGCCGGCCCTCGCGCACCGCCACGACGACGTTCCGGACCTCGGCGGCGGAGCGGAAGAACCCGGACGCCTGGAGCTCCACGCGCCGTCCGGCGTCGACGAGCGCGCCCGCCGGGAGCTGGGCCTGGGCGCCCTGGATCGCCTGGGCCACCTCGCCGATGGAGACCGACAGGGCGCGCAGCCGGTCCGGATCGGGCTCGATGCGGACGGTGCGCCGCGCGCCGCCGAGCACCTGGACGCCGGCGGTCCGCGGGACGTCCGCGAGCTCCCGCGCGACCTCGTCGCCGAGCTTGCGCAGCTCTCCCGCCGGGAGCGCGTCCGCCGCGTGCAGCGTCAGCGTGAGGAACGGGACGTCGTCGATGGTGAGCGCCCGGACGATGGGCCGCATCGCCGTCGGCGGCAGGACCTCGGGGTGCGCCGCCAGCTCCTGGTGCACCTTCACGAGCGACGGCTCGAGCGGCTCGTTGACCTTGAAGCGGACCGTGACGAGCGCGGAGTCCTGCCGGCTGACGCTGTAGACGTACTCGACCCCCGGGATCCCCCACAGGCGGCGCTCGAGCGGCGTCGTGAGCTGGGTCTCGACCTCGCCCGGCGACGCGCCGGGCATCGGCACGATCACGTCGACCATCGGGACGACGATCTGCGGCTCCTCCTCGCGCGGGGTGAGCGAGACCGCCGCGATCCCGAGCCCGATCGACGCGAGCACGATGACGGGCGTGAGCTTCGAGCGCAGGAACGGGCGGGCGAGCCGGCCCGCGAGGCCCAGCCCCGGCTCGCCGCGCTCAGCGCCCATGGACCACCTCCACCGCCTGGCCGTCGCGGAGCGCGCCGGGCCGGTCGATGACCGGCTCGGCCGCGGCGAGCCCGGCGCGGACGGGGACGTGATCGCCGACCGGCTCGCCGAGGGCGAGCCAGCGCAGCTCGGCGCGCCCGGACGCGGCGACGAACACCCCCGTCAGATCGCCGCGCTCGACGAGCGCGCTGCGCGGCACCCACACCGCGGCGGGCGCCGGGCCCGCCGAGGGGACCTCGAGCCGCGCGAACGTCCCGCTGCGCAGCTCCGGCGGCGGGTCGATCACGCGCGCGCGGAGGGTCCTGCGGTGCGAGAGCGCGTCCCCGCCGGTCGCGAGGGCGGTCACCCGCGCGAACCCCTCGGTCCCGCCCGCGCGGAAGCGGAGGCGCGCGCCGACCGCGACCGCGCCGGCCTCCTCCTCGGAGGCGCTCGCGACGAGCTCGAGCCCGCCGCCCTCGAGCTCGACCAGCGGCTGGCCCGGCCCGACGAGGTCTCCCGGCTCGATCCGTCGCGCCTGGACGGTCCCCGCGAACGGGGCGCGGATCTCGGTGTGCGCGAGCCCCGCCTGCGCGGCGGCCACGCCGGCCTCGGCCTGCGCCCGCTGCGCCTGCGCGGCCTCGAGCTCGCTCCGCGTCGCGGCGTGCTCCACGACGAGCCCGGCGATGCGCCGCTCGTGGGCGGCCGCGCTCGCGAGCGCCACCCGGGCGGCCGCGAGCTGGGCGCGGACTTCCGCGTCGGCGAGCGAGACGAGGAGCTGCCCCTCCCGGACGCGGGCCCCCTCCTCGACGGTCACCGCGCTGACGGTGGCGGAGACGCGCGTCGAGATCCGGGCGCGCCGCGCCGCGAGGACGTTCGCGGCGATCCAGCGGCCCGCCGAGGCGGGCCCGCTCTCCACGAGCTGGACGCGCGCCGGCCCCGGCGCGGCGGGCTCCGCCCCGGCGGCCGGCCGGGAGAAGGCGAGGGCGAGGGCGAGAGAGGTCCGGAAGAGCAGCTTCGCGTTCGACTTCGTCATGGCGTCATCCCTTCGACGGGGGTCCCGAGGGCGAGCGCGAGCCGGGCGCGCGCGACGCGCGCCTCGAGCAGGCTCTGGAGGAGCAAGGCGCGTGCGCCGGCGAGGCCGGCCTCCGCGTCCAGCACGTCGGTGAGCGGCAGGAGGCCCTGGCGGTGGCGCGCGGCGCGGAGCGTGCGCGCCGACTCCGACGCGGTGACCGCCTCCTCCGCCGAGCGGATCCGGGCGACGGCCGTCTCGAAGGCGCGGCGCGTCTCGTCGACCTCGCGCCTCGCCTCGCGCTCCTGCCAGGCGAGCGCGGCCTCGGCGGCGCGCGCCCGCGCCCGCGAGGCCTCGACCCGGCGCGCGTCGGCGAGGGAGAGCTGCCAGCGGGCGACGACGCCGACGGTGTACCAGGACGTGCCCACGTCGAGCTCGGTCGTGCGCAGCGTCTCGAGGGAGGCCTGGGCGCCGATCTCGGGGAGGAGGGCTCCCCGGGCGGCGGAGACCCCCGCGAGCGCGGCGTCGCGGCGGAGGCGGGCGGCGCGGAGGTCGGGGCGGTCGCCGGCGACCGCCGGGGGCGGCGCCGACACCTCGATCGGCGTCGAGAGGGTCGCGTCCGCGGCCTCGTCGCCGGCGAGGAGCGCGAGCGCGGAGCGGGCCGTCCCGAGCCGCTGGGCCGCGGCCGCGCGCTCCGCCTCGGCGCTCGCCCGGAACGCGGTCGCGCGCGCCACGTCCGAGTCGAGGGCGAGCCCCTCCCGGTTGCGCGCCTGGACGAACCGCTCCGTCTCCCGCGCCTGCGCGAGCAGGTCGTCGGCGAACCGGACGCCCTCCGACGCGGCGCGCGCCCCGAAGTAGGCCTCCACCACGCCCGCCGCGAGGTCCTGCGCGCGGCGGTCGTAGCTCGCCGCCTCCGCGGCGGCGCCGGCCGCGAGCGCGCGGCGTCCCGCGGAGATCCGGCCGCCCGCGTAGAGGGGCTGGGTGAGCGTGATCCCGGCGCCGACCGCGGTCAGCGCCGGGGGGTCGTTCAGCCGGGCGGGCGCGAAGTCCGGCGGGGCGATGCGGCCCTGGTCGAGGCGCAGCCCGAACGCCGCGACCGGCTCGTCGGTCCGGATTGCCCGCGCCTGCAGCGCGAGCGTGGGCAGGTGCGCCGCCTTCGCGGCGGCGGCGTCGGCGCGCGCGGCGTCGCGGGCCGCGGCGGCGGAGGCGAGGCCGAGGTTGCGGGACCAGGCGGCGCGGATCGCCTCCTCGAGCGGGAGCTCGGCGGGGAGGGCCGGCAGCGCGAGCGACACCGCGGCGAGCGCGAGGAGGGCCCGCAGCGCGGGCGGGCGACGTTCGGTCGAGGTCGTGAGCGGGGTCACGGCCGTGTGAGCCGGCCGCTCGCCGGAAGTTTCGCGGAGGGCGAAGAAACGCCCCCGGGGGACTCCCCGCGGGGCCTACCCGACCCGCGTCCGGACCGCGTCGCGGCGAGCGCCGCCGCGGTACTCCGTGACGAGCCGTTCGTACTCGCCGTGGATCAGCGGCGACGCGACGAGGAAGTCGGCCGTGGCGCGGTTGCAGGCGACCGGGATGTTGTAGAGCACCGCGATCCGCAGGAGCGCGCGGACGTCCGGCTCGTGCGGCTGCGGCTCGAGCGGATCCCAGAAGAACACGAGCACGTCGAGGTCGCCGGCGGCGATGAGCGCGCCGATCTGCTGATCGCCGCCGAGCGGGCCGCTCTTGAAGCGGGTCACCGGGAGATCCCAGCGCGCCTGGACGAGCGCGCCGGTCGTGCCCGTCGCGACGAGCACGTGCTCGCGCAGCACCTCGCGGTTGTAGGCGACCCACTCGAGCAGGTCTTCCTTCCGGCTGTCGTGCGCGATGAGCGCGATCCGCTTCTGTGCCGACATCCGCACACTTTCGATGGGTCGTTCCATCGCGCCGATCTAAGGCCGCGCGCCGGACGATGCGAGTCCGGTCCGGGTCGTGCGCGTGGTTCACATGCACGGACCGTGCGCGCCGGATGCGCGCAGCGCGTGCGCGCTCCGCGGGCAGGACGACCGCGTCCGTCCTCCCGTCGCCGCGAGCCCTTCGACGCCGGCGAAGTCGAAGGACGCTCAGCGCTCCCAGCGCTGCAGGTGCTCGTCCTGCAGGAACGCCTTCCGCTTCCCGCCGGGCCAGATCCACTCCTCCGTGCCGGCGGGGCGATCGATGCGCCGGCGCTCCGGCAGCCCCCACGCCATCTCGAGCGCGCGCGGCGACATCCCCTCGACGAGCTCCTTTCGCTGGATCGCGTCGCGCTGCTCCTGGGGCAGCCCGGCGAACAGCGACGACGGGTCGTCCGCCGTGAGCAGCCGGTCGAGCTCGCCGCGGACCTCGTCGAACGTCGCGGCGGTCTGCGAGAGCACGATGACGTGGGTGCGGCCGTCGCCGGGCACCTCGAGCAGCGCCCAGGCGTGGTAGCGCGGCGTCATCACCACCCGCTTCGCGATGGTCCAGCCGGTCGGGAACTCGATCTCGCGGATGCGGACGGCGGTGCCGGGCGGGAGCACGCGCTCGGGCGCGGGAGGAGCGACCGGGACGCCGCCGGTCGTCTCGACGAGATCGAGCTCGTCCACCGGCGTGTCGGTGACCAGGACCTTCGAGCGGTCGCCCCAGAACGGCGCCGCGAACGCGGCGACCCGGAGCCAGCGGGGCTGGCCCGCGAGATCGGCGGCGACGCGCTGCCGCTCGGCGTCGGGGATGACCGCGCGCGGCGTGCACGAGCCGAGGAGGACGAGGGCGACGGTCGCGAGGAGGGTGCGGAGCATGCGCCTTCATAGTCAGAGGCCCGCCGGCCGCACAAGCGATCCGACGGGCCTCCCGGCTCGGCTTCGCTGCCGGCACGCCTCACTTCCGCTCGGAGTTCTTCCCTTCCTCGATGAGCTCCCGCACGCGCTGGCCGCCCTTGTGGCCGAGCTCCGAGTAGCCCTTCGAGCCGAGCTGTTCCTTCCGGGCCTCACCGCCGCGGCGCCCGGCCTCGCGGACCGTCATCGAGCCTCCGGGGTGCTGCCCCTTGTCCCTGTCAGGCACGGCCGACTCCTCTCCCTGGGTGTGTGGCGAATCTGGGAGCCCCCCCGAGGAGTGGCAAGGGGAGGCGGCGAGAGGGCGTCCGAGGTAGATCTGCTCGATGCCTCCCCGCCTCGGCGAGAACGCGCGCCACGTCCTCGAGCGGCGCTACCTGCTCCGCGACGAGGCGGGCGCGGTGGTGGAGAGCCCCGAGGCGCTCTTCCGCCGCGTGGCGCGGGCCGTCGCGGCGGCGGAGCCGGCGGCCGAGCGGGCGCGCGCCGCGGACCGGTTCGAGGCGCGCATGGCCGCGCTCGAGTTCCTGCCCAACTCCCCCACGCTCATGAACGCCGGCCGGCCGCACGGCCAGCTCGCCGCCTGCTTCGTCCTGCCGGTCGAGGACGACCTCGCGGGCATCTTCGACGCGCTGAAGTGGGCCGCCCTCATCCACCAGTCCGGCGGCGGCACCGGGTTCGCGTTCTCGCGGCTGCGCCCGCGCGGCGACGTGGTGAAGACCACCCACGGCGTCGCGAGCGGTCCGGTCTCGTTCATGCGCGTGTACGACGCGGCCACCGAGATCATCAAGCAGGGGGGCGTCCGGCGCGGCGCGAACATGGCGGTGCTCGCGGCGTGGCACCCGGACCTGCAGGAGTTCATCGGCGCCAAGCGCGGGCCCGGCCTCGAGAACTTCAACCTCTCCGTCGCGGCGCCCGACGCGCTGTTCCGCGCGGCCGCGGCCCGCGCGCCGTGGGCGTTCCGTCACCCCCGCACCGGCGCGGTGGTGCGGACCGCCGACGCGCAGGCGCTGCTCGACGAGATCGCCGCGTCCGCCTGGGCGTCCGGCGAGCCGGGGCTCGTGTTCGCGGATCGGGTCGAGGCGGACAACCCGACGCCGGACGCCGGGACGTTCGAGGCGGTGAACCCGTGCGGCGAGCAGCCGCTCCTGCCCTTCGAGGCGTGCACGCTCGGGTCCGTGAACCTCGCCCGCTTCGAGCGGAGCGGCCGCGTGGATCTCGACGGGCTCGGCGCCTGCGTGCGCGACGGCGTCCGCTTCCTCGACGACGTCCTCGACGTGAACGTCTGGCCGCTCCCGCAGATCGAGGAGATCTCGCGCCGGAACCGGAAGATCGGCCTCGGGGTGATGGGGTGGGCGGACCTGCTCGTGCGCCTGGGCGTGCCGTACGACGCGCCGGAGGCGCTCCGCGTCGCGGACGAGGTGATGGGGTTCGTGGCGCGCGAGGCCCGCGCCGCGAGCGAGGCGCTCGCGCGGGAGCGCGGCCCGTTCCCGGGGTTCCCCACGAGCGCGTACGCGCGCCGGGGGCTCCCGCCGCGCCGCAACGCGACGGTGACCACCATCGCGCCGACCGGGACGCTCGCGCTCATCGCCGGCTGCTCGTCCGGGATCGAGCCGCTCTTCGCGCTCGCCTACGTGCGGCGCGCGCTCGACGCGTCCGAGCTCCGCGAGGAGCACCCGCTCCTCGCCGACGCGCTCCGGGCCGCGGGCGCGGAGGCGGCGCTCCCGACGGTGCGGACGATGGGGCGCGCGCGAGGCATCCAGGGGGTCCCGGAGGCGGTCGGGCGGCTGTTCGCGACCGCGCACGACGTCTCGCCGGAGGCGCACGTGCGCATGCAGGCCGCCTTCCAGCGGCACGTCGAGAACGGCGTGTCGAAGACCATCAACCTGCCGCGCCAGGCCACCGTCGACGACGTCGCGGGGGCGTTCCGGCTCGCGTTCGAGCTCGGCTGCAAGGGCATCACCGTCTACCGCGACGGCTCGCGCGAGAAGCAGGTGCTCACGAGCGGCGCGACGCGGAACGGCGAGGAGTGCGCGCAGTGCGAGGGCCCGCTCGTGCTCTCGGGCGGTTGCCGCACCTGCGCGCGCTGCGGCTGGGCGAGCTGCGAGACCACCGAGTAGGGCCGGGACCGTCCGCCGGGTGCGCCGGCCCCCGCGCGGGCGGGTGCACCCTCGGCGCACCCCCACCCGGGCGAGCGCGCCCTCGCCGGCCCGGAGGTAGGCTCGGCGCCTCTCCGGGAGGGAACCACCATGTCCGTCCGCACCCTGCTCGTGGCCGCCGCGCTCCTGTCCGCAACCTCCGCCCTCGCGCAGACGAAGACCGAGGAGGACCTCAGGAAGGGCCTGAAGGGGCAGCCCGGCACCTACGGCGCCGCCGGCTGCGGGCTCGGGTCGATGGCCTTCAAGGACCAGCGCGGCGGCATCCAGATCATCGCGGCGACCCTGAACGGCATCTGTGCGAATCAGACCTTCGGCATCACCTTCGGGACCTCGAACTGCGGCCCGTCGCTGTTCGCGCACGGGACGAAGAACTTCGTGGAGGCGAACCGGGAGGTTCTCGCGAAGGACATCGCGCGAGGCCAGGGCGAGGCGATCGGTGCGCTCACCGTGATCAACGCCTGCGCGGACTCGCGGGCCGTCGGCGCCGCGCTCCAGCAGCGGTTCGGCGCCATCTTCCCGGCGGAGGACGCCTCCGACGCGGCGGTGACGGACGCGATCCTCGAGACGCTCCACGGCGACCCGGCGCTCGGGTGCGGCAAGGGGTAGGGCGGTAGGCCGTCGCTCCTCGCCGCGAGCACATCGGGAGCCGCCGGGCTCGCGAAGGAGCTGGCGGTCATGAGCGGTCTCTTCCGGGTGCCGTCCCCTCGCAACGAGCCGAACCTCGCCTACGCGCCGGGGTCGGCCGAGCGGCGGGAGCTGAAGGCGCGCCTCGCGCAGCTCGGGGGCGAGGAGCTCGAGGTTCCGCTCGTCGTCGGCGGCCGCGAGGTCCATACCCGCAGGCACGAGGACGTGCGCGCGCCGCACCGGCACGCGCAGCGCATCGCCCGCTGTCACCAGGCCGGCGCGGGCGAGGTCGAGGCCGCGATCCAGGCGGCGCGCGCGGCGAAGCCCGGGTGGGCCGCGCTGCCGTTCCACGAGCGCGCGGCGGTGTTCCTGCGCGCGGCCGACCTCCTCGCCGGAGGGTGGCGCCCCACCGTCAACGCCGCGACGATGCTCGGCCAGTCGAAGACCGTCGATCAGGCGGAGCTCGACTCCGCCTGCGAGGTGATCGACTTCTGGCGGTTCAACTGCGCCTTCGCGGAGCGGATCCTCGACGAGCAGCCGCTCTCGCCGCCGGGCGTCTGGAACCGGGTCGAGTACCGCCCGCTCGAGGGGTTCGTCCTCGCGGTGACGCCCTTCAACTTCACGTCGATCGCGGCCAACCTGCCCACCGCGCCCGCGCTGATGGGGAACACCGTCCTCTGGAAGCCCGCGACCACCGCGGTCTACTCGGGCTGGTGGCTCCTGAAGCTGCTCGAGGAGGCGGGCCTGCCGCCGGGCGTCGTGAACTTCCTGCCCGGCGCGGGGCCCGAGGTGGGCGCCGCCGCGCTCGCGAGCCCCGAGCTCGCGGGGCTCCACTTCACCGGGTCGACCGCCGTCTTCCAGGGGATGTGGCGGATCATCTCGGAGAACCTGCCCCGCTACCGCGGCTACCCGAGGATCGTCGGGGAGACGGGCGGGAAGGACTTCGTCTTCGCCCACCCTTCGGCGGACGTGGACGCGCTCGCGAGCGCCCTCTGCCGCGGCGCGTTCGAGTACCAGGGGCAGAAGTGCTCGGCGGCGTCGCGCGCCTACGTCCCCGCGAGCCTCTGGCCCGCGGTGAAGGACCGGCTGCTCGCGAACGTGGCCTCGTTCGCGGTCGGCGACCCGGTCGAGGACTTCGGGGTCTCCATGGGCGCGGTGATCGACGCGCGCGCCTTCGAGCGCATCCGCTCGTACCTCGAGCTCGCGCGGAGCTCGCCCGACGTCGAGCTCCTCGCGGGCGGGACCTGCGACGACGCGGTCGGCTACTTCGTGCAGCCCACCGTCGCTCCGGGTGACGGACCCGCGGCACCGGCTCATGCAGGAGGAGATCTTCGGCCCGGTGCTCGCGATCTTCGTGTACCCGGACGCGTCGCTCGATGAGGCGGTCCGGCTCTGCGAGTCCACCTCGCCGTACGGCCTGACGGGCGCCGTGTTCGCGCGCGACCGGGCGGCGGTGGAGCGGCTCGGGCGTGCCCTCGCGGACGCGGCCGGGAACTTCTACGTGAACGACAAGCCGACCGGCGCGGTCGTGGGCCAGCAGCCGTTCGGCGGCGCGCGCGCGTCGGGCACGAACGACAAGGCCGGCTCGATGTGGAACCTGATCCGCTGGGTCTCCCCGCGCGCGATCAAGGAGAACCTGGCGCCGCCCACGCGGGTCGCGTACCCGCACCACGGCCGGGAGCCGTGAGCGAGCGCGCCCCGCTCCCGCCGCCGCGCCGGCGCTACCTCGACGCGGCGAGCGCGCCGAGCTCGCGCGAGCGGCGCGTGGCGGCCTCGACGGCCGCGATGAGGGCGGCCCGGAAGCCCGCCGCCTCGAGCGCGTGCACGCCGGCGATGGTGGTGCCGCCCGGGCTCGTGACCTGATCCTTCAGCTTGCCGGGATGCTCGCCGGTCTCGAGGACGAGCCGTCCCGCCCCGACGACCGTCTGCGCCGCGAGCGCCATCGCGACGTGCCGGGGGAGGCCGACCTTCACCCCGCCGTCCGCGAGCGCCTCGATCGCGAGGAACACGAAGGCCGGACCGGAGCCGGAGAGCCCGGTGACGGCGTCGAGCAGCGGCTCGTCCACGACGACCGCGGTGCCCACCGCCTCGAACAGCGCGACCGCCTGGCCGAGGTCGGCGTCGGTCGCGTGCGGGCCGCGCGAGAGCGCGGTCGCCCCCTCGCCCACGAGCGCGGGCGTGTTCGGCATCGTGCGGATGACGCGGGCCACCCCGAGCCGGCGCTCGATCGAGGCGATCGGCACGCCCGCCGCGATCGAGATGACGAGCTTCGAGTGGTCCACCACGGGGGCGATCTCGTCGAGGAGCGCGTCGATGACCTGCGGCTTCACCGACAGCACGAGGATCTCCGCCTGGCTCGCCGCGTCGACGTTGCTCGCGGTGACGGCGACGCCGTGCGATCGGCGGAGCTCCTCGCGGCGCTCGGCGCGCGGCTCCGCGCAGATGATCTCGCCGGGCGCGGCCGTGCCCGCCTGGAGGAGCCCCTTCACGAGGGCCTCGGCCATGTTCCCCGATCCGAGGAACGCGATCTTCTTCCCGAGTGGCATGGGCGGACTCTAGCGCTACCCGATGATGAAATCCTCTTTCGGCCCGCCGCCGCGGGCGAAGCGCGCGAGCGCGAACCGGTCGAAGATCTCGTCCCGCCCGCGCCCGGCGAGCAGGTCCGCGTACCGCTCCGCGACCGCGGGCGCCATCATGAACCCGTGGCCCACGAACCCGGAGAGCTGGAGGAAGTTCGCGAAGCCGGCGGGCCCCAGGATCGGCTGGTGGTCGGGCGTGACGTCGTAGAGCCCGGCCCACTGCCGCACGACCTGGACGCCCGCGAGGCGCGGGCACAGCCCCGTCGCCGCTCGCGCGAACCGCGCGAGGAAGCGCAGCGTCGAGCCCTGGTCCGCGCCCGCGCGCTCCGCGGGATCGCCCAGGCCGCCGACGATCTCGCCGCGCTGCGTCTGCGAGAAGTAGAGCCCGCTCCCCAGGACCGCGACGAGCGGTCCGAGCCACGGCTTCAGCGCCTCGGTGGCCAGGATCTCGTGTCGGATCGGGCGGCTCGGGAGCCGGACGCCCGCGAGCGCCGCGACCTCCGGTGACCACGCGCCGCACGCGACCACCACCGTGTCGCAGGCGACCCGCCCGCGGTCGGTGCGGACCGCGACCACGCGCGGTCCGGTCACGTCGAACCCGGTCACGCGCGTGAACGTCGCGACGCGCGCTCCGAGCGCCTCCGCCCGCGCCGCGTAGCCCCACAGGAACGGCCACGGGAAGACGACGCCGTCGTCCGGGTTCCAGGACGCGGCGACGAAGCGCCGCCGGTCGAGCTCCGGGACGATCTCGAGCGCCTGGTCGCGCCCGAGGACGCGCGTCCGGAGTCCCTCCCGCCGGTGCAGGGTCGCGTACGCCTCGAGCCGGGCCGCCTCGGCGCGCGTCGGCGCGAGGAACAGGTACCCGCCGCGGCGGAACCAGACGTTCACGCCCAGGTCGACCGCGAGCCGCGCGCAGAGCTCGAGCGACCGGCGGCCGAGCCGGATCATCGTCGGCGTCGACCACTGCGCCCGGACCCCGCCGCCGTTCCTCCCGGACGCTCCGGCGTTGAGCGGACCGCGCTCGAGCACGAGGACGTCCGTCACGCCGCGGCGCCCCAGCTCGTAGGCGAGCGCGAGGCCCATGATCCCGCCCCCGACGATCACCACGTCGGCACGGGCGGGGAGCGAGCTCTCGCCTCTCCCGCCTTCGCTCTCGGCGGGAGGAGCGGTCGGGAGCGGGGGGCTCGCCGTCGGCCTCGGCACGCCCGGATCGAGCGCCAGCGCCTCCGGCTCGAGCGCCGCGAGCACCCCGAGCGCGATCGGGCTCGCCGGCGGGCGCGCCGTGAACCCGGCGAGCTCCCCCGGGCGCGCCCCGAGCGCAGCGAGCTCGCGCAGCACGAGCGAGACGCAGCTCTTCCCCTGGCACGGCCCCGTGCCGAACCCGGTGAGGCGCTTCAGCGACTCGACGTCCCGCACCCCGGCCCGGAGCGCCCGCCGGAGCTCCTCGCGCGTCACGTCCTCGCAGGCGCAGACGATCTCCTTACCCACGCGCCGCCTCGCCCGCGCGCCGGCCCGCCTCCGCCGCCCGGCACGCATCGGCGGCCCCGGTCACCTCGCCCGCCGCGAGGACCCCGGGGACGCCCGTCTCACCGCGCCGGCCCGCCCGCAGCGCGAGCGCGCCGAGGGCTCCGTCCCACCCGGTCGGCACGCCGAGCGCGCGCCCGAGCTCGACCGCGGGCGCGGGCGGTCCCGCGACCACGACGGTGTCGCACGCGATCCGCCGGCCGGGCAGCGCGAGCGCGCGGGCGCGCGCCCGCCCGACGATCCGCCCTCTCGCCGCCGACGGCGCCGGCGCGACCTCCATGCCTGCCGCCGCGAGCGCCGGCGCGAGGCGCTCCGCCTCTTCCCCCGCGCCGACGAGGGCCGCGCGCGCACCCGGGACGATCCCGTGCTCCGCGAGCAGCACGGCGACCCCGCGCGCCGCGAGGACGCCCGGGCGATCGCCGCCTGCGATCGCGAGCGGCACCGGGTGTCCGCCCGTGCAGAGCACGACGACACGGGCTCGGACGAGCCGCACCCGCGCGGGCGGTCCCTCCGCGTGCAGCAGCGCGAGCGGTGCGCCTCCGTCGTGCCAGAGGCCGACGACCTCGGCGCCGATCGCGAGCTCGCCGCCGGCCGCGGCGACCGAGCGGACCACCGACGCCGCCCAGGCGAGGTCCGGATCGCCGCGGGCCCCGAGGCGCCCGCGGAGCCGCCCGCCGGGAGCGGGCGCCCCGTCCGCGAGCACGATCCGCCGGCCCGCCTCGGCGAGCGCCTCCGCCGCCGCGAGCCCGGCCGGCCCCGCGCCGACGACGAGCGCGTCCACGTCCTCCTCCTCGGGCGGCCCCGGCCGCGGCGGCGCTGCGCCGGCGTCGGGCAACCGGCCCACGCCCGCGAGCCGGCGCGCGACCGCGACGGCGACGCGGCTGGCGAGGACGCTCGAGGTCCCGAGGCGGTGGTGGTCGAGGCCGCGGGGCGTGGCGAGGTCGACCGCGCCCAGCAGATCGTGCCGGACGTCGGGGAACCCGTTCTGCGCCTCGGCGACGAGCCCGTCGAAGCACGCCGTGCGGCAGGCGCGCCGGCTCGGGAGCCCGCCCACGCGGACGGCGCACCCCCCGCACGAGCCCGACAGGCAGAAGGCGCCACGGGGCCGGTGGTACTTGGGGGACCGCGCGAGGATCGCCCTCCCGGCGGCGAGGAGCGTCCCCGCGAGCGGCTCGCCCGCCCGCGCCGCGAACGGAGCGTCGTCGAACCGGATGGTCGAGTCGGGAGGGAAGCTCGCGAGCCGCGGCACCTCTGGAACGTAGCGAGGGGGCGCCGTGGCGGCCCCGGCGCGGTCGGGGCGGCGTCGCGCGCCGACGCCGGAGCGCCCGCGCGGCTATGATCGCGGCGTGGCGACCCTGTTCGTGTTCGTGGACGGCGTCGGAGCCGGCCTCCCGGATCCCGACCGGAACCCGCTCGCGCGGGGCGAGTTCCTGCTGTCGCGCTTCGGGGACGGCTCCGGCGCTCCGCTCCCGGCGGGGGGCCGCGCGGTGCTCGCGGACGCGACGCTCGGCGTCCCGGGGCGGCCGCAGTCGGCGACGGGCCAGACCACGATCCTCACGGGGGAGAACGCGGCGGAGCTGCTCGGACACCACCTGCTCGGGTTCCCGAACGCCGCGCTGCGCGCGCTCCTCCGCGAGCGGTCGCTGTTCCGGGCCCTCGCCGACGCGGGGCGGCCCGCGGCGTTCGCGAACGCGTACCCGGTCGCCTACCTGCGCGCGCTCGGGCTCGAGGCGGAGGGCGAGCCGGAGTTCACGTTCGGGCGCAGGCGCGCGCGCGCCTCCGCGACGACCGTCGCGTTCGCGGCCGGCGGAGGGCGGTTCCGGACCTGGCCGGACGCCCGCGGCGCCCGCGGCCTCACCCACGACATCACCGGGATCAGGGCGCGCGCGCACGGGGCCGACGTCCCGCTCCGCACGCCGGAGGAGGCGGCGGGGATCCTCCTCGGCCTGGCGGCGGGGCACGACCTCACCGTGTTCGAGTTCTTCGAGACGGACGAGGCCGGCCACGCGCGGTCGATGGAGCGCGCCCTCGAGGCGCTCGGCCGGCTCGACCTGCTCCTGCGGACGCTCGTCGCGGGGCTCGGGCCGGAGGACGCCCTCGTGGTCGCGAGCGACCACGGCAACGTCGAGGACCTCTCGATCCGGAACCACACCCGCGCGCCCGTCCCCGTGCTCGGGTTCGGGCGCGCCGCCGCCGAGCTGGAGTCGGTGTCCGATCTCACCCACCTCGCCCCACTCCTGCGCCGGCTCGCGGAGGGCGGTCGCTTGCGCCCCTCCGCGGGCGCCCGCTAGATCGGGACCGTGCTGCGCACCGCCCTCGCCTTCGTCGCGGCGACGCTGCTCGCGGGGTGCGCCGCGCGGCAGGGGACGGCGGGCGCGCAGCGATCGCAGGAGCTCGCCGCGGGCTCGGCGCGGTTCCGCATCGTGTACTGGCCCGAGGACGCGGCGGCGGCCCGCGAGGTCCGGCGCGCCCTCGAGCTCGCGGTGCCGCGCGTCGCGCGCTGGGGCGCGCTCCGCCACCCGGTGACCGTCACGATCCACCCGACCCACGAGGCGCTCGAGGCGGCCGCGGACCGGCCGGGCTACGGGTGGCTCCACGCCTGGGCGCGCTTCGACACGATCGACCTCCAGTCACCGCGGACCTGGAGCTTCCTCGGCGCGAGGCGGCGGGAGCTGCGCGAGCTCGTCACCCACGAGCTCACGCACTGCGCGGTGTACCAGCTCGGGGGCGACGAGCTGAGCTGGCCGCACAAGGACATCCCGCGGTGGTTCAGCGAGGGGCTCGCGAGCCTCACCGCGGGACAGGGCTACCGGTGGGGTGGCATGGAGGAGCTGCGGGAGCTCTACGCGCGCACGCCCCCGCCCGGCGGCGCGGTCCAGGGGGGCGCGCCCGGCCTCGCCCCGGCGGCCGCGCGCCCCGCCGACCCGCTCGCCGACCCGGACTCGCTCTACCAGGACAGGTGGCACGTCGTGTACGGCGCCGCCCACCGGGCGACCGAGCTCCTGCTCGCGCGCCACGGCGAGGCGCGGGTGCTCGAGGTCCTCCGGCTCATGGGCGAGGGGCTCCGCTTCGGCCCCGCCTTCCGGGCGGCGATCGGCGAGACCGAGCAGGAGTTCGCGGCGGAGTTCGGGCGGTACGTCGCCTCGCAGGAGTGACGTCGACGGCGCGGGGTGCGCCGCGCGCGGGTCCCCGGTCAGGAACCCCTGCGCACCAGCGTCGCGATGAGCCACAGCCGGTCGCCGTACGCGCGCTCGGCGCACATCCAGACGCGGACCGGCTCGCCCGCGGCGGTCGCGGTGGACCCCGACTCGGGCCCCCAGACCCACTGGCGCGCCTCCGCGCCGCCGGCGATCGCGGGCGGTCCGACCTCCCCGAGGAGCGCCAGCGCGACGCGGACGGGGTCCGCCGGCTCGGCGCCGACGACCTCGACGTGCGTGACGACGCCCTGGAGGTCCGTCTCGACGCGGCCGACGCCCGCGAGCCCGCCGTCCTTCTCGAACCCGACCTCGGGCTCGGAGAGATTGATGTTCAGCAGGCGCGCGCGCTCCGCGTCGAGATCGATCGGCCGCGCGTAGGGTCGCCAGCCGGAGGCGAGGAACGCGTCGAGCGCGGCGCGGCGCGGGTTCCCGAGGAGCGCGTCGAGCGGCGGCAGCGGCAGCGGCTCGCTCATCGCGCGCCCCCGGTGCGGCGGCCGGCGACGGCGCGGGAGCGAGGCGACGCGCCCGGCGTCGGGGCGGGGCGCACGGCGGCGGGGAGGGCGAGGGGGAGCGTCATCTCTCCGTCTCCTAGCACGCCGCAACCCGGAGCGCCGCGGCGGATTGCGGCGGCCCTACGCGGCCGGCAGCACCACGAAGAGCGTCGCGATCGCGGCCGGGCACCGCGGCGTGCCCGTGACGAGGGCGACGGACCCGTCGGCGAGGGTCCCGTACGCGGGCGCCCGCACCGAGGCCATCACCTCCACCGCGAGCCCGCTCGGGAGCGCGAACGCGACGAGCAGGCGGCGCCCCCCGACCGGCACCTCGACCGCGCGCGCCGCGTCCACGGACGCGCGCAGGCGCGCGGCGCGGACGAGCCGGTCGAGCGCGACGGCGTCGGCCTCGCCGAGGGCGCGGATCCGCGCGCCCGGGCTCGCGAACGGCCAGCGCAGCTCCACGCGGTGGAGCCCGGAGCCCGCGAGCCGGTCGAGCACCGCGACGCCGGCCTCGGCGACGTGCAGCTCGCGCCGGTGGACGATCCCCGCGCGCGCGAACCCGCGGTGCTCGCCCACGAGCCGGTCCGCCGGTCCGCCCGGCTCGAACGCCAGGAGCCGCGCCGCGGCGACGTCGGGCAGGGCGGACGGCCGGTCGCGGAGGAGCGGCGCCTGCTCGAGGCCGTCGACGGCGATCGTGGCGTGGGCGCGGGTGGAGCGGAACGCGTCGCGGAGCTCGGGGTCGCCCGTCCGGGCCGCGGAGCCGGCGTCGCACACGGCGAGGGCCCCGCCCGCGCGCAGCTCGATCGCGAGCTTGTCGTTGTGCGAGTGGCCGCCGATGCCGCGCTGGCCGTTCGGACCGCAGGAGAGGAACACCTCGAGCTCGCCTCGCCGGAGGACGTGGAACCCCGCGGCCGGGAAGGTCGCGCTGCGCCGGCGGGGTCCGCCGCGCGCCGCGCCGAGCGCCGCGAGCGCGCGCGGCCCGAGGAGCCACGCGACCTCCGCGGCGTCGCCCGGCCCCGGCCCGACGAGGAGCCGGGGCGCTCGGAGGAGCGCGGCGCCGAGCGGCAGGAGGAAGGCCGCGCTCGCCGGCGGGCGGTCGCGCAGCGCGAGCAGCCGGGGCGCGTCCGCGTCGCCGAGCTGCGGCAGCTCGCCGTCGGACGCGAGGAGCGCGCGGGTCGCCGTGAAGAGCGCGCCGAGCCGCCGCGCGAACGCGTGCCCGAGCCCGCGCCCCGCGCCGTGGCACAGGATCGCGGCCGCCGCGAACGTCTCGGCCGCGAGGCGCTGGTACGGGAGCGCGCCCTCGAACGTGGCGCCGTCCTCGTGCACCTGCTCCTGCAGCGCCGCGCCGATCCCGGCGAGCGCGAGGGCGCGCCAGCGTGGCGACTCGGGCCACTCCGGGAGCCCCTCGGCGCAGCAGAGCAAGCCCAGCCAGTCGGCCGCGAGCGGCGACGCCGGGACCGCGGTGTCGTCCTCGAGGTTCGCGAGGACGAACCGCCCCGTGGTGACGAGGAGGCGGGCCGCCTCCAGCGCGAGCTCGGGGCCCGGCGCGACGCCCGCGCCCGCCAGGATCCAGAGGGCGAGCAGGAGGTTCCACGCGCGGAGCCCCGCCTCGCTGGCGCTCGTCCAGTGGACGCCGTGGCCGACCGGGTTCTCCGCGACGAACTCGACGACCGACGCCGAGAGCGCCGCCGCGAGCTCGCCGCGCCGGCGCGCGTCGAGCGCGGCGCCCTGCGCGAGCGCCACCCACTGCTCGCCGCGTCCGATCGCCCACGAGTGCCGCGGGTCGAGCCCCGGCGCGGGCGGGAGCGAGCGCGAGGGCGCCCACGCGGCGAACCGGCCTCCGTGGACGGGGTCGAGCTGCCAGTCCGTTCCGGCGCGGTCCGGCCGCGAGGCGTCCAGGATCCGCCCGAACACGAAGACCCGGCCCCGGGCCGCCTCGTCCGCGCGGGCGATCGCCCGCGCGGCCTCCCCGGGGAGGTGCGCGTCGAGCGCGGCCCGGAGCGACGCCGGGGTCCACGGCACCGGTCCCGGACGCGGGCGGGCGAGCAGCCGGGCGAGCGTCGCCGGGCGGTCACACCCGAGCGCCCACAGCAGGCGGTCACGCGTGGGCGCGAGCGGCGGCGCGAGGCGGTTCAGCGCCGTGCGGGTCGCCCGCAGCGCGGCGGCCCCGAGCAGCCGCCGCGGCGCGATGCGCGTCGCGAGGAATCCGTAGTAGCCGATGGTCCCCACGCCGAGCCTCCGCGAGCCCCCGCCGGCGGACGCCATAGCAAGCCGCCCGCCAGCGTCGGGGGCGCGCCTTGGCGGCAGACAGGTCGTCGCGGTGGGACACCGCGCGCACCGCCGCGAGGCTGCACCGTTCGCCGGGTGGGAAATCCATTGCCCACCGCCGACGCGCATCCGCACGCGGGCCGCGCTGCCGCGCGTGGCAGGCGCCTTGCTAAACGACGAGGACGGAAGGGTCCGGCCGGCTCCGGGCTCCGGGGTCAGTCAGAGGGAGGCGGGCGTGAGAGCGGTGGCGGTGGGGCTCCTCGTGGAGGAGCAGCGGAGCGACGTGGCGGCTGCCTGGAAGCGAGCCGTCGAGGAGGAGCTCGGCGGTGACCCGGCGCTCGGGTACGCCGTCGGTCCGCTCCTGCGCGAGATGGGCCTGGCGCTCCGGGAGCAGGGATCCCCGGACGGCGGCTCGACGCCCCGCGAGGGCGCGCTCCGATCGGCGGTGCTCGTCCGGTCCGGCGCCTCTCCCGCTCGCGTCGCCCGCGAGTTCAAGCTCCTGCACCGCGCGCTCTGGGGAACGCTGCGCGCCGCGGGCCGGATCGTCGGCGTGGACGAGCGCCGCGCGGCGGACGAGTGGCTCGACGAGGCGCTCGCCGCGGCGCTCGACCGCCTCGACCGCGTGCGCATGCGGATCGATCTCCTCGAGCGCGGGCCGGCCGTGGTCCCTCCCGTCCGGGCCGCCGCCGTCCGGCAGCGCCCGCCGCCGTTGCCGCTGGCGCGGCCCGGCCAGCGCCCGCCGCCGCTTCCGGCGGCGATGCCCCAGGCCTTCGAATAGCGCGTCGCCCACGGCGTTCCGGGCGCGGCCCCTCGCAGGGCCGCGCCCGTCGTCGTTCGGGCCCCTGACGCGCTCCCCGCGGCCGCGATCGCGTGCGCGCGGCGGTGATCCCGCTGCGGCGCCGCGCCGGCGCGACTCCACGCCCCGATTTCGACACGGGCCCGCGAGCGCTCGCTCGGCCGCGCCGAAGCGGGCCCCCGTCCGCTCGGCCGCCGGCCGGGCGGGCGCGCGCTGATCTTCCACGCCAGCCTCGCAGGAAACGAGCGAGCGAGCTCGATGTAGGCGCTCGCTCACTGTGGAGCCGTGCGTGAGCAGGCGTGTGCGCAAGGGCGCTGTACACCCCCTCCCACGCACCCCTGCAGGGAACACGGTCGGTAGGCCTCTCGTTCAGGTGGCGAAACCCCGAACGAAGGAGCCGACCCGTGACCACTCGCTCAACCCTCCTCGCCGCCATGCTGTCGCTCGCCCCGCTGGCCGCCGCGTGCGGGGGCAGTCCAGGCGAGTGCAGCGGCGGAGACGTCGCCGCGTGCGCGGCCGGCGCTGGCAGCACCGGCAGCACCGGGGGTGGCGGTGGCAGCGGCGGCGGGGCCGTGGCCGAGACCTCGATGCCGTCCTGGGGCGGCTGGGCGTGGGGCGACGTCCCCGCGGACGCGGTCGCGCACGCCGGGTTCCAGTGGTTCGAGACCGGCTATCCCGGCGACACGCGGACGAACGAGATCCTCTCGAGCGGCGGCGTTCGCCCGTTCGCGTACATCAATCTCGGCGAGCTCCACGACGACCTGCGGGCCGCGTCCGGCTACACCGGCCCGATCCTCCGCACGAACGGCGACTGGGGGACCTTCCTCGTCGACGTGACCGACGGCTCCTGGCAGGACTGGCTCGTCCGCCGCGCCGACGAGGCGTACCGCACGGGTTCGCGTGGAGTGAAGTGGGACGTGGCGACGCCGGACGTGCCGCCCGGGAAGTCGCGCGGGGACGTGAACGAGGCGATCGCCACCGTGATGCGCCGGATCCTCGCGCAGCACCCCGATCTGAAGTTCGTCTTCAACCAGGGGTTCGAGTTCGCGCTGGCCCACCCGGAGCTCGTCCACGGCGTGCAGACGGAGGGGCTCTTCTCGACCGAGAGCTACCCCGGCGCGTACCTGAAGCCGTGGGAGGACCCCTGGTACTGGGGACCGCAGTTCGACCAGGCGAAGCAGCTGCGCGGTCGCGGGATCCCGATCTTCGTCGCCGAGTACACCGATCCGTTCAGCCAGCGCGCGCACGAGCTCTACGACGCGATCGTGGCCCAGGGGTTCGTGCCGTACATCACGAGCGACCACTGGAACGTCCGCGGCATGGGCTACAACGTCAACCCGGGCTGGTGACCGCGATGGCGAACGACTGGAGCGCCATGCAGCACCAGGGGAGCGCGATCGTCCTCGTCGAGGCCGGGAAGGCGCTCCAGGGCGGAGGCGTCGGGGCCGCGACCGGGATCACGGGGGGTGCGCTCCTCGCGCTCCCGATCCTCCTGCTTTCGCTGCTCGCGAGGCGGCGCCGCCGCCGGTAGGCAGGGCGGCGTCGGCGTCCGCGAGGGAGCGTCGCGCCTTCGCCGCACCGCGGCACGAGGCTCCCCGCGCGATTTCCGCCGCGCGCACGGCTAGAATCGCCGGCGCGTGCGCACCTTCGGCAAGTACCGGCTGGTCGAGCCGATCGCGTCCGGCGGCATGGCGGACGTGTGGCGCGCGGAGGTCACGGGCGCCGCGGGGGTCGTGAAGGAGGTCGCGCTGAAGCTCGTGCGCGGCGAGCACGCCGCCCGGAGCGAGTTCGTCCGGATGTTCGTCGAGGAGGCGCGCCTCGCGTCGCGGCTCGGCCACGCCAACGTCGTGCAGGTGTTCGAGTTCGACGAGGTGGACGGGCGGTACTACATCGCGATGGAGCTCGTGCGCGGGCGGCACCTCGGCCGCGTGGTGGAGCGGGCGCGGGAGCGCGGCGTCCGGATCGGCCTGCCGCGCGCCGTCCAGATCGGCGCGGAGGTGAGCCGCGGGCTCGCCCACGCGCACCGGCTGTCGGAGGCGGGGCAGCCGCTCGGGGTCGTTCACCGCGACGTGTCGCCCCACAACGTCCTCGTGTCGTTCGAGGGCGAGGTGAAGCTCACCGACTTCGGCATCGCCCGCGCGATGCACCGCGCGGGGCTGAGCGAGCCCGGCACCATCAAGGGGAAGGCGGCCTACATGGCGCCCGAGCAGGCCCGCGGCGACGCGGTGGACGCGCGCGCCGACGTGTTCTCCCTCGGGGTCGTGCTGTGGGAGCTCTGCACGGGGAGGCGCCTGTTCGCGCGCGAGACCGACGTCGCGACGCTCGACGCCGTCCGCGGCGACGAGCCGGTCTCGCCGCCGTCGGCCTGGAACGGCGAGGTGCCGGCCGCCCTCGACCGCGTGGTCGTCGGCGCCCTCGAGCGCGATCCCGCGCGGCGGATCGCGTCCGCCCAGGAGCTCGCGAGCGCGCTCGCGAGCGTCCTCCTCGAGATCACGCGCTCGCCGGACGACGTGGACCTCCGGATCTTCATGCACCGGCTCTTCGCGGACGAGATCGCCGCGCTCCAGGTCGCGCGCTCCGAGCCGACCCGGGTCCGTCCGGTCGTCCTCGCGTCGGAGCCGGTCGCCGAGCTCTCGGCCGCGGACCCCCGCGAGCCCGAGGCGGCGACCCGCACCGCGCTGCCGTACTCGCCGCCCGGGAGGCGCCGTCGCGGAATCATCGCAGGGGGAGCCATCGCGGCGGCCAGCGCTGCAGCGCTCGTGATCGTGCTGGGCCGCGGCGGGGACAGCGCGACCCCGACCGCGACCGCGACCCCGACCGCGACCGCGACCGCGACCCCGACCCCGACCGCGACCCCGACCGCGACCCCGACCGCGACCGCGACCCCGACCGCGACCCCGACCGCGACCCCGACCGCGACCCCGACCGCGACCCCGGCGCTGCCGGTCGTTCACGCCACCTCGGCGCCGCTGCCGGACGCGCTCCCGGGGATCGGTCCCGACGACCCGGAGTCGCGCGCGGAGTCGCACCCGGCGATCCGGCCCCTCGACACCGCGCACGGGCTGAACGCGCTCGTCGTCCCCGCGCGCGCCAGCGGCGAGGGGATCCTGAGCGTCAACGCGACGCCCTGGGGGCTCGTCCGGGTGAACGGTCACGCGGTCGGCGACACGCCGCAGGAGATGCGGCTGCCCGCCGGCCGCCACCGGATCCGCATCGAGCGCAAGGGCCACCGGACCGTCGACGAGCTCGTCACCGTGAAGGCCGGCGCGCGGACGAAGCTCCTGCGCTAGCGCGCACCCCCTGAACCCCGCCTGAAGCTCGCGTGGCGCCCTCGCGGCGCCGCGCTCGGCCCTTGCGCTCGCCCTCGGCCGGGGCCGGGCGCCGCTCTCCCGTCCTCCGACGCGGTCCTCCCGCTCCCAAACGGATCGCGGGCCCCTTGCCCGTTGACCTGCTCCACTCGATGAACTACTCTCAAAATCAAGTTTTCGATGGCGGATTGAGAAAGCATTATTTCGAATGGATTACCTGGACCTGATCGAGATCGAGCGCGTCGAGCGAGAGCGGGCCGCCGGCATCACGAGCCGAGAGGTCGTCCGCCTGTTCGAGTCGAAGGGCGCGCGCCTGTCCGCCGCGACCTTCCGCAAGTACATCCAGGTCGGGCTGCTGCCGCGGAGTCGCCGCGTCGGCCGGAAGGGCAAGCACACCGGCTCGACCGGCCTCTACCCGGTGTCCGTCGTGCGCCGCATCGCGGTGATCAAGCGGATGATGGCGGCCGGCTACACCGTCGAGGACATCCGCGGCAGCTTCGTCATGGTCGCGAACCGGCTGGAGGACGTCGAGAAGTCGCTCGCCGACCTCGTCCAGGACCTTGGCCGGAAGGCGCGGGTCCACCCGCGCCGCAAGCAGTTCGAGGAGGAGCTCGGGCGGGCGGAGCGCGAGGCGCGCCGGGCGCTCGAGCGGCTGGAGAAGGTGGGCGGTGCTGTCGCGACGGTGGCGCCGGAGATCGCCGGCGTCGTCTAGCGATCGGGGCGCCGGCCCGGCGCCCGAGGGTTGGCGTGGGCGCACGGGGCGCCCGGGGTGGGAAGGGAGGGCAGGGTGATGAGCGAGGCGAAGCGGAACGCGGCGCCGGTGGCGGAGCCCGAGGCAGCCGAGGCGCTCGACGGGGACGAGAAGCGCGGCCGGCGGCGATCGAGGACCATGTCCCGGAAGGAGATCGCCCGGGAGCTCCGGCGGCAGCGGGCCTTCGGGCTCGTGGACCCGGAGCTCGACGCCGTCATCAAGGAGATCGAGGCGGCGCGGCCGAGGTCACGGGCGGACTGCGCCGGATCTCAGCGCCCCTGCATGTTCATCTCGTGCAAGCACCACCTCTACCTGGACGTGAACCCGTCCACCGGGTCGATCAAGCTGAACTTCCCGGACAAGGAGGTCTGGGAGCTCGACGAGACGTGCGCGCTCGACGTCGCCGACAAGGGCGGCATCACGCTCGAGGAGGTGGGGACGATCATGAACCTCACCCGCGAGCGGATCCGGCAGGTCGAGACCCGCGGGCTGCTCAAGCTGCGCGCCATCGCCGAGGACGAGCCGCGGATCCCGCCGCCGAGCGGCGGCCCCGGCAGCGGACGCTAGAGGGCCGTCCCGCGGCGGGGGCCCTCCACGTCGCTTGAAAGAGCGCGCCGGGAGGGCTAGAAGGGCACCCTTTTCGGAGGTGCTCCGCCCATGGTCCGCCGCGCCCTCGTCTCGGTTTCCGACAAGTCCGGTCTCGTCCCGTTCGCCCGCCGCCTCGTCGCGCTCGGGGTGGAGCTCCTCTCCACCGGCGGCACCCAGAAGACGCTCGCCGACGCGGGCGTCCCGGTGATCTCGGTCGGCGACTTCACCCAGGCGCCGGAGATCCTCGGGGGCCGCGTGAAGACGCTCCACCCCCGCGTCCACGGCGGGATCCTCTACCGGCGCGGGCTCGCCTCGGACGAGGCGGACGTCGCGGCGCGCGACATCCCGCCGATCGACCTCGTCGTCGTGAACCTCTACCCGTTCCGGCAGGCGGTCGCGGCGGGGAAGCCGTTCGCGGAGTGCGTCGAGGAGATCGACATCGGCGGGCCCACGATGGTCCGCAGCGCCGCGAAGAACTCGGCGCACGTGGGCGTCGTCGTGGACCCGGCGGACTACGACGCGATCGCGGGGGAGCTCGAGGCCTCCCGCGCCCTCTCCGACGCCACGCGGTTCCGGCTCATGAAGAAGGCCTTCGCGCACACGGCCGCGTACGACGCGGCGATCTCGGAGTACCTGACCGCGCGGGAGACCCCCGAGGCCGCGCCGGCGCGCTTCCCCGAGACGCTCGCCGCCGTCTACACGAAGGTCGGCGACCTCCGGTACGGCGAGAACCCCCACCAGGCGGGCGCGTTCTACCGCGGCGGGCGCGAGCCCGAGGAGCCCACGGTCGCGTTCGCCCGCGTCCTGCAGGGCAAGGAGCTCAGCTACAACAACCTCGTCGACCTCGAGGCGGCGCTCGCGGCGGTGAAGGAGCACGAGGGCCCCGCCTCGGTCGTCATCAAGCACAACACCCCCTGTGGCGTCGCGCTCGGCGACAGCGTCGCCCAGGCCTTCGCCCGCGCGCGCGCCTGCGACCCGGTCTCCGCGTTCGGCGGCATCGTCGCGCTGAACCGGCCGGTGGACGCCGCCGCCGCGAAGGAGCTGACGGACCTCTTCCTCGAGTGCGTCATCGCCCCGTCCTACGACGACGCCGCTCGCGCCGCGCTCGCGGTGAAGAAGAACCTGCGCCTGCTCGAGGCCCCTCGGCTCGCGGACCCGCGCTCGACGTGGAGGCGGGCCCCGGAGGACCTCCGCGAGCTGCGGTCGATCCCGGGCGGGCTCCTCGCGATGGACCGCGACCTCGGCGCGGTCCGCCGGGAGGACTGCAAGGTCATGACCCGGCGCGCGCCGACGGATCAGGAGTGGAAGGACCTCCTGTTCGCGTGGAAGGTCGTGAAGCACGTGAAGTCGAACGCCATCGTGTTCGCGAAGTCCGACCAGACCGTCGCCATCGGCGGCGGGCAGACGAGCCGGGTCGAGTCGGTGAAGACCGCCGTCATGAAGGCGCAGCTCGACGTCCGGGGCTCCGCGGTCGGGTCGGACGCCTTCTTCCCGTTCAAGGACGGCGTCGAGGAGATCATCAAGGCGGGCGCGACGGCGATCATCCAGCCCGGAGGGTCGATGCGGGACGCCGAGGTCGTCGAGGCGGCGGACCGGGCCGGCATCGCGATGGTCGCGACCGGCATGCGCCACTTCAGGCACTAGGCGGGACGAGGTAGGCTCGCTGGCGCATGGCCCAGGTCAGCTGCAGCCGATGCTTCGCGGTGTTCGAGGCCGGGGGCTCCACCCCGGGGGCGGCGCCGCTCTGCGCCGCGTGCGCGCAGCGCGTGCCCGCGCGGCCGGGGCCCACGATGGCCCCGCTCGAGGGGCGCCGCGCCGCGAGCCCCGCTCGCCGGGGCCGTCGCGCAGCGTGGGGCGTCGTCGTGCTCGCGGCGCTCGCCGGCGCGGCCGCGCTCGTCCGCTCCGCGCTCGCGCCCGCCACCGCGCCGGCCGCGCCGACGGTCGTCGAGCGGTGCGTCGAGGAGTGGCGCGCCGCGGGGCTCCTCCAGGGCGTGGTCGTGCGCGACGCCGCCGGCGCGGCGGCGCGGCTCGAGGTCGGAGCGGCGGCGCTGGCCGCGGACCTGCCGGCGCGCACCGCCGACGCCGTCCGCGCCTTCCGCGAGGCGCTCGCGCTGGCTCCGCGCAGGTCCGACGCCGCCATCGCCGGGTACGCCACGGCGTTCGCGGAGGCGGCGGGCGAGGACGCGAGCGGGTCCGAGCTCCGCGCCGCGCACGAGATGGTCCGGGAGGCGCTCGCGGCCGGCGGCCGCCCGGAGCTCGAGGCGGCGTACGCCCGGCTCCTCCTCCTCGTGCAGAGCCCCGCGAACGACGCGGAGGCCCTCGCGGTCGCGACGCGGGCCGGCTCCGCCGCCCCCTCGGACCCCTCCGTCCGGCTCGCCGCCGGGCTCGCGCAGCTGCGGCGCGACGCGCCGTCCGCGGCGCGCCAGCTCGAGGACGCGGCCGCCGCGTTTCCCGGAGACCGCCGCCTCCTGACGGCCGCGGCCCGCGCGCACTGGGCTGCCGGAGACGCGGAGCGGGCGCTGGCGCTCTGCGCCCGCCGGCTCGCGCTCGATCCGGGTCACCCCGGCGCGCTCTCCCTCCGGGCGGAGATCCTGGGGGCGAGCGATCGCATCCGGGACGCGCGCGAGGCCCTCGAGCGGTGGGCGGCCGCCGATCCCCGGGCGGCCCTCCCCCACGTCCTCCTCGCGCGCCTCGCCTACCAGCGCGACGACGACCTCGCCTCGGCGCGGCAGCACCTCGACGCCGCCCTCGCGCGCGGGCCCGACGACTTCACGGCCGCGCGCGCGCTCGCCCACCGCGCGGCGGTCGAGCTCGCGGCGGGGGACACCGCGGCCGCCGAGGCGGCCGTCGCGGACGCGCTCCGGCGGGTCCCGGCGAGCGCGCCCGCCCGGTTCCAGGCCGCCGTCCTCGCGTTCCGTCGCCGCGAGGCCGCGCGCCTCCGGGAGTCGGCGGGGGTGCTCGGGGATCGCGGCGGCGCGGTCACCGCCCGCGTGCTCGCGGCGCGCTCCGCCGAGCTGTCGGGGACGGACGAGGAGGCGCAGGAGGCCTGGGCCGCCGTGGTCGCGGCCGCGCCCCGCGACCCCGCCTTGCTCCTGTCCGTCGCCGGCGCGCTGGCCCGGCTCCGGGCCGGCGGCCCCGCGCTCGAGGTCGCGCGGCGCGCGCTCGACCGCGATCTCGTCGAGGGGCGGCTCCGGCGCGCGCCCACCGACTTCTGGGAAGGCGCGGCGCCGCTCGTCGAGGCCTCCCGCCGGCTCGAGGAGCTCGGGAGGGTCGAGTCGCGGGGAGGGGCGCGCGCGTACGCCGCGGCCGCGGCCTGCGAGCTCCTGCTCGGGCGGACCGTCGCCGCCGAGCGGCTCGCGCGGCTCGCGGCGGACGCGTCGCCGCAGTCCGCCGCGCCGCTCGCGCTCCTCGCGCAGATCGCGCTCGACCGCGGCGACGCGCGCCGCGCGCTCGGACACGCGGACGCCGCGGTGGCCGCGCAGCCGCACGACCCCCTCGGGCTCGCGGTGCGCGCCCGCGCCCTCGAGGCGCTCGGGCGGAACCTCGACGCGGAGCAGGCGAACCGCGTCGCGGCCGAGGCGGGCCCCGACCTCCTGACCCCCCGGCTCGCGCTCGCGCGCCTCCTCGTCCGGCGGGGCGAGACCCGCGAGGCCGGCGCGCTCGTCGACGCGCTGCTCCGCGAGGATCCGGCGCTCGCGGGGGCGCGCGACGTGCGGCTCGCGCTCGGGCCTCCCGCGCCGCCGCAGGCCGTGACGCCGTGATATAAGCCCGGTCTCTCATGCGAATCCTCGTCGTCGGTTCGGGCGGCCGCGAGCACGCCCTCGCCTGGAAGATCTCGAGGAGCCCGCTCGTCGCGGCCCTCTTCGCCGCCCCGGGCAACCCCGGCATGTCGCGGGTGGCGACCCTCGTCCCTCTCGATCCCCGCGACGTCGACGCCGTGGGCCGCTGGGCGGTCGAGAACCGGATCGACCTCGTCGTCGTCGGCCCGGAGGCGCCCCTCGTCGCCGGCCTCGCCGACGTCCTGGCCCGCGCGGGCATCCCGGTGTTCGGGCCGTCCGCCGCGGCCGCGGAGATCGAGGGATCGAAGGCGTTCGCGAAGGACGTCATGCAGGCGGCGGGGATCCCCACCGCCGAGTACGAGGCGTTCACCGAGCTCGCCCCCGCGGTCGCCTACGCCCGCGCGCGCGGCGGCCGGGTGGTCGTCAAGGCGGACGGCCTCGCCGCCGGCAAGGGCGTCGTCGTCTGCGGCGACGCCGGGGAGGCCGAGGAGGCGCTCCGCGCCATGCTGGTCGGCGGCGCGCACGGCGCGGCGGGCAGGAAGGTGGTCGTCGAGGAGCGGCTCGAGGGCCCGGAGGCGAGCTGCATCGCGTTCACCGACGGCGAGCGGGTGCGGATGCTCGCCGCCGCGCAGGACCACAAGCGCATCTTCGACGGCGACCGCGGCCCGAACACGGGCGGCATGGGGGCCTTCTCCCCGACGCCGAACGTCGGGCCCGAGCTCCTCGCGGACGTGGAGCGGAACGTGATCGTCCCCGCGGTCCGCGAGCTGGCGCGCCGCGGGCGGACGTTCCGGGGCGCGCTGTACGCGGGCCTCATGCTCACGCCGAAGGGGCCGCGCGTGCTCGAGTTCAACGCGCGCCTCGGCGATCCCGAGACGCAGCCGATCCTCATGCGCCTGCGGAGCGACATCGTCCCGGCGCTCCTCGCCGCCGCCCGGGGAGACCTGTCCGGCGTGACCCTCGAGTTCGACGAGCGCGCGGCCGTCGGGATCGTGCTCGCGGCCGAGGGGTACCCGGCGCAGGTCGCGAGCGGCGACGTCATCGAGGGGGCGGACGGCTCGTTCCCCGACGACGTGCAGGTGTTCCACGCCGGGACGGCCCGCGACGCCGGCGGGGCCGTGGTGACGAGCGGCGGGCGCGTCCTCACCGTCTGCGCGCTCGGCGACGGCCTCGCCGACGCGGCGCGGCGCGCCTACGGCGCCGTGTCGCGCGTCCGGTTCCGCGGGATGCAGTACCGCACCGACATCGGAGGGAAGGCATGAGCGCGCCCAGGGTCCTGATCCTGATGGGGTCCGACTCGGACTGGGAGGTCATGTCGGAGGCGCGCAAGGCGCTCGACGACCTGGGGATCGAGTCGGAGGTGCACGTCTCGTCGGCGCACCGGACCCCGGAGCGGACGGGGCGCCTCGCGCGCGAGGCGGCCGGTCGGGGCATCCAGGTCATCGTGTGCGGGGCGGGCGCCGCGGCCCACCTGGCGGGCGTCTGCGCCGCCGAGACGGAGCTCCCGGTCCTCGGCGTGCCGCTCGCCAGCTCGGACCTCAAGGGCCTCGACGCGCTCCTCGCGACCGCGCAGATGCCGGCGGGGGTGCCGGTCGGGACGCTCGCCATCGGGAAGGCGGGAGCCCGGAACGCGGGGCTGCTCGCGGCGCGCATCGTCGCGCGCACGGACGAGCGCGTCGCCGAGCGCGTCCGCGCCGATCGCAGAGAGGATGACGGCGGAGGTCGAGGCGAAGGACGCCGCCTTGCAGGGGAAGCTCGGGGCTGGGGAGAAGACGAAGGGGTAGCGCGTGCCGATCTTCGACCGGTACGTCGCGAAGGAGATCCTCGCCCCCTTCCTGGCGGGGCTCCTGTTCCTGACCCAGCTGCTGCTCGCGACGCAGATCCTGAACCAGGCCGACGTCCTGTTCGGCTCGGGCGTGTCGCTCGCCGACGTCGCGTCGATCGTCGTCGCCCTCGTGCCGAACGTCCTCGGCTACGTGCTGCCGATCGCGTTCCTGCTCGGCGCCGTCATCGGCATCGGCCGGCTCTCGGAGGACCGGGAGGTGATCGCGCTCGGCGCGGCGGGGATCTCGACGGCGCGCCTCGTGCGCGTGCCGCTCGCCCTCGGCGTCGTCGCGGCCGCGGCCGCGGTGTGGCTCTCCACCACGCTCGAGCCGGCCGGGCTGAGGCTCGCGCGCGTGCGGCTGAACGAGGTCGTGAAGCGGAACGTCGCGAACGACGTCCGCGCGGGGACGTTCTACGACCAGATCCCGGGGTACACGCTCTACGCCGAGCGGGTCGGCGCCCGCGGGTGGGAGAACGTGCTCATCAGCGACCGCTCGAACCCGGCCGCGCCCGTGCTCGCGCTCGCGCGCGGGGGGAAGCTCGAGCCGGTCGGAGCCGGCCAGGAGATGCAGCTCGTGCTGGACGGCGGCGAGGTCCACCGCGACGAGGCGGGGTCGGACCAGTACGTCGCCGCCGACTTCCGGCACGCCGAGGTGGTGATCGGGCTCGGGACCGCGCTCACCGACCGCAACATCTTCTCCCGCTCGGCGCGGGAGATGACGATGGCCGGCTTCGACGCGCGCATCGAGGCGGAGCGCGCGCGCGGCGACCAGGCCCAGGCGCGTCGCTTCGAGGGGTTCAAGCACCGCCGCCTCGCGCAGCCGCTCGCGATCCTCCCGTTCGCGCTGCTCGCGGTCCCCCTCGGCGCGTCGCGCCGGGTGGGGCGCGCGTTCGCGATGACCGCCACCGTGGCGGCGGTCATCGCCCAGTACGTCCTCATGCGGAGCGGGGAGGTGATGGCGCAGAAGGGGACGCTGCCGGCCTGGCTGGCCCTCCAGCTGCCGACCCTCGTCCTCTCGGCGATCGCCGTCGTCCTGATCGTCCTGCAGGCGCGGCGCGGGCCGGGGGCGGTGCGGTGATCCTGTTCGCCTACGCGGCGCGCCGGGCGCTCGCCGCGATGGCGGGGGCGCTCGCCGGCGTCGTCGCGCTCTACCTCGCGGTCGACTTCGTGGACAACTCCGCGGGGTTCGTCGGGCCGGGCTGGGTCCCGGCCGCCCTCGAGCTCTACGCGAACAAGGCGGCGGTCGTCGCGCGCATGGTCGCCCCCGCGGCCCTCCTCCTCGGAGCGTCGGTCGCGGTCTCGGGGTTCCGCGCCACGCGCGAGTGGACGGCGATGCGTGCGGTCGGGCTCGGGCCGTGGCGGCTCGCGGTCCCGGTGCTCGCCGTGACGTTCGGCGCGGGCGTCCTGCTCGTCGTCCTGCACGACGTCGTGGGGGTGCGCGCCGCCGAGCGCGCGGAGGAGATCGGGGCGCTCCGCTTCGGGCGGGGGGGAGACAAGCGGCGGTTCCTCGCGGCGCGCGAGCCGAAGCGCTGGTTCCGCGGCGCCGACGGCCGGCGGATCTACTACCTGCGCGGCCACCTGCCGGAGGGAGGGTTCGCGCGGGTGACGGTGCTCGAGGTCGACCCCGGGTTCCGCCTCGTCCGCCGCATCGACGCGGACCGGATGCGCCCCGCGGAGGGCGAGTGGATCCTCGAGGACGTCGAGGACCGGGCGTTCGACGCGGACGGCACGATGACGATCGAGCGCGCCGACGCGCGCCGGTACCGGTTCGAGGAGCCCCCGGACGCCTTCTCCGTCGTGGCGGGCCGGCCCTCGGAGATGCGCTGGCGGACGCTCGTCCAGCAGATCGGGCTCCGGAAGCGGCTCGGGCTGCCCACGGTCGACTTCGAGCTCGAGCGCGACAACCGGATCGCGTACCCGTTCGCGGCGGTGCCCGGCGCGCTCCTCGCGCTCGCGCTCGCGCTGCGGCGGAACCGGAAGGGACACGTCTCCGCGGCGCTCGGCGAGGCGGTGGGCGTCTCCCTCGTGTTCTGGGGCGCCCAGGGCGTTTCGTGGGCGCTCGCGCTGTCCGGCCAGGTGCCGACCGCCGTCGCGGCCTGGGCGCCGAACGTCCTCTTCCTCGCGGTCGGCATCGCGGCCGTGCGCCGGACGAGCTAGAGAGGGCTGGCGAGGGTCGGGGAGAGGGGTTGTCGGGGTTACGTCCTCCGGGCCTCGCGCAGCACGCGCCGGTACACCGCGAGCGTCGCCCGGGCGGTCTCGTCCCACCGGAAGCGGCGCGCGCGGCCCCGCGCCGCGGCGACCCGCAGCTGCGAGCCCTCGCGGTCGTCGAGCGCCGCCCGGATCGCGTCGGCGAAGCCGTCCGCGTCGCGCGGATCGACGTAGCGGACCGCCTCGCCGCCGACCTCGCGCAGCGCGGGGATGTCGCTCGCGACCGCGGGGACGCCCACCGCCATCGCCTCGGCGAGGGGCAGGCCGAAGCCCTCGTGCAGCGACGGCATCACGAAGCAGGCGGCGCCCGCGTAGAGCGCCTGCAGCTCGGTGTCGCGCACGATGCCGGTGAGCCGGACGTGCGGCGCGAGGTCGCCGAGCGGGAGGAGCTGCGTGAACGCCTGGTGACCGGCGACGACGAGCTGCAGGTCGCGCCCCTCGCGCCGCAGGCTCCGGAACGCCTCGAGGAGCACCGGCAGGTTCTTGCGCGGCTCGAACGTCCCGACCGCGAGCAGGTAGGGCGCGTACGGCCCCATCGGCGGTCGCACCTCGAAGAAGCGCGGATCGACGCCGTTCGGCGTCACGAACACGCGCTCGCGAGGCGCGCCCGCGGCGCGGACGAGGTCCTCCCGCGCGGCCTCCGACACCGTGAAGATCGCCGCGGCGCGCCGGATCGCCTGCGGGTAGAGCGTGCGCACGTACACCCGGGTCCTCGCGTCGTCCGGGTGGAGCCACGGCGTGGCGTCGTGGACCGTCATCAGGGCGAGGCCGCGCCACAGGAGCGGGGTGGGGGACGCGAGGGTGTGGAGGAGATCGACCCGCGCCCGCGCCGCGGCCCAGGGGAGCCAGGCCTGGTCGAGCGCCACGCCCCCGACGAGCGTCGCGACGTGACGCTCCACCTCGAGCTCGGCGAGCGCGCCCGGCAGGTCGGGGCGCGCGAACAGGACGACCTCACCGGGCGCGATCCGCGCGAGCGCGGAGACCAGCTCGAGCGCGTACCGCCGCACGCCGGACGCCCGATCGGGCCTGAGCCAGGTGACGTCCAGTCCGAGCCGGGGCACGGGCGCATCCTCCCAGGGCCGGGCCCCGCCCTCCACCCTTTTCTGGCGGCTCGGCCGGGCGGGCGCGCTAGATTCCGGCCCGTGGAACGGGAGCTCGAGGCGCGGATCCGGGACGCGGCGGCGGTGCTGCGCCGCGGCGGCCTCGTCGCGTATCCCACGGAGACCTTCTACGCGCTCGGAGCGCTCGCGACCGATCCCGCGGCCGTGGAGCGCCTCGCCCGCGCGAAGGGACGCCCGGACGGGAAGCCGCTCCCGCTCCTGGCCGCCGACCGGGCGGCCGTGGAGGCGGTCGCGCTGCTCGAGGGCGACGCCGTGCGGCTCGCGGAGCGCTTCTGGCCGGGGCCGCTGACGCTCGTCCTCCCCGCGCGCCCGGGGCTGCCCGCCGCGGTGACGGCGGGGACCGGCACGGTGGGGATCCGGGTGCCGGCGAGCGACGTGGCGCGCGCCCTCGCCCGCGAGGCGGGGGGGCCGCTCGTCTCGACCTCCGCGAACGCCGCCGGCGCGCCGCCGCCCGCGACCGCCGCGGCCCTCGCCCCGGAGCTCCGCGAGCAGCGGATCCACGTGCTGGACGGCGGTGCGACGCCGGGTGGGCTCCCGAGCACCGTCGTCGCGCTGTCCGCCGGGTGCCTCCGGGTCGTCCGCGCGGGCGCCGTCCCGATCGAGGCCGTCGAGCGCGCCTTGCGCGCGGCCAACCGCTGATCTAGCGTCCCGACCGCCCATGGCCGAGATCGTCCCGTTCCGCGCCGTCCGCTACGCAGCCACCCGCGGGCGCGCGCTCGGCCAGCTCCTCGCGCCCCCGTACGATCTCGTGTCGCCCGAGCAGCGGGACGAGCTGCTCCGGCGGGACCCGCACAACATCATCCACGTCACGCTCGGCGAGGATCGGCCCGGCGACGGTCCCGCCCAGAACAAGTACGTCCGCGCGGGCGAGGCGTGGCGCACGTGGCTCGAGCAGGGCGTGCTGCGGCGCGATCCGACCCCGGCGCTCTACCCGCTCGAGCAGAGCTACGTCGCCCCCGACGGCCGTCACCTCAAGCGCCGCGGCTTCATGGCGGCCGTCCGGCTCCACGAGTTCCGCGAGGGGGTCATCCTCCCGCACGAGAAGACGCTCGTCGCGCCGAAGGCGGACCGGCTCGAGGTCATCAAGGCGGTCCGCGCGAACCTGTCGCCGATCTTCGGCCTGTACCGCGACGACGCGGGGGTCACCGCGCGGGCGCTCGACCAGGCCTCGGCCACGGAGCCCGCCGCGGAGGCCGACTCCGACGACGGCGTCCACCACCGGCTCTGGCGCGCCGAGGACCCGGCGGTGGTCGCGCCGCTCCAGGAGCTGCTCGCGGGCACGCGCATCTTCATCGCGGACGGCCACCACCGCTACGAGACCGCGCTCGTCTACAGCCGGATGCTGGACGAGCAGACCCCGGGGCTCCCGGCCGACGGCGGCCACCACTACACGCTCATGTTCCTGTGCCCCATGAACGACCCGGGGCTGTTCCTCTTCGCGACCCACCGCCTCGTCTCCGGGCTCAAGGACTTCGCGGTCGCCCCCTTCCTCGAGAAGCTCTCGCGGTTCTTCCGCATCGAGACGCTCGCCGAGGACGCGCGCCGGCCCGTCGGGCGCGCCTGGGCGATGTCGAAGCTCGGCGAGCACGCGGGGAAGAACACGACGTTCCTGATGGTGACCGCGGAGGACGGCCGCGCCCGCATCGCGACGCTCCGCGACGACGTCGACCTCTCGGCCGCAGGGCTCCCCGCCAACGAGACGCTCGCCGCGCTCGACGTGACCGTGCTCCACACCATCGTGCTCCAGCACCTCCTCGGCCTGTCGCCCGGGTCCCAGGAGAAGCAGGAGAACGTGACGTACGCGCGCGACGCGGGGGACGCGGTCTCCCGCGTGCTCAGCGGCGAGCACCAGGTGGGCTTCCTCCTGAACCCGACGCCGATGTGGCAGGTCGAGGCGGTCGGCGAGGCGGGGGAGACGATGCCGCAGAAGAGCACCCTCTTCTACCCGCGGCTGCAGAGCGGCCTCGCCATGCGCGAGGTGAACCCGCGGGAGCGCCCCTGAGCCCCGCGCGCCGCCGCGCGCGTCCCTTCCACGCCCCGGCGGTCTGAGCTAGAAACGGACCATGCCTTTCCCCCAGGAACGCCCCCGCCGCATGCGCCGCACCGAGGCGCTCCGCCGCCTCGTCCGCGAGACGACGCTCGCCCCGGACGACCTCATCTGGCCGCTCTTCGTGGTGCCCGGGAAGAAGGTCCGGAACCCGGTGAAGAGCATGCCGGGCGTGTTCCAGCTCTCCGTGGACGAGCTCGTGGCGGAGGCGCAGGCCGGGTACGACGCCGGCGTCCGCTCCGTGATCCTCTTCGGGGTGCCGGAGGCGAAGGACGAGCTCGGCACCGGCGCGTTCGATCCCGACGGCATCGTGCCCCGCGCGGTCCGCGCGCTGAAGGAGCGGCTCCCCGGCCTCGTGGTGATGACCGACGTGTGCATGTGCGAGTACACGGACCACGGCCACTGCGGCGTCCTGAAGCCGCCGCGTGCGGGCGGGGCCGGGCAGGATCTGGGCGTCGACAACGACGCGACGCTCCCGCTCCTCGCCAAGGAGGCGGTCGCGCACGCGCGCGCCGGCGCGGACGTCGTCGCGCCGTCGGACATGATGGACGGCCGGGTCGCCGCCATCCGCGCGGCGCTCGACGCGGACGGGCTCGTGGACGTGCCGATCATGTCCTACGCCGCGAAGTACGCCGGGGCCTTCTACGGGCCGTTCCGCGACGCCGCCGAGAGCGCGCCGCGGGAGGGGCCGGGCGTGCCGAAGGACCGCAAGGGCTACCAGATGGACCCCGGCAACTGGCGCGAGGCGCTGCGGGAGGTCGCCCTCGACGTCGCCGAGGGCGCCGACCTCCTGATGGTGAAGCCGGCGGTGCCGTACCTCGACATCGTCCGCCTCATCCGCGACCGCTTCGACCTGCCGCTCGCCGCGTACCACGTGTCCGGCGAGTACGCGATGATCAAGGCGGCGGCCGAGCGCGGCTGGGTGGACGAGGAGCGGGTCGTGCTCGAGACGCTGACGTGCATCCGCCGCGCGGGCGCGGACCTCGTCCTCACCTACTTCGCGAAGGACGCGGCCGCGCTCCTCACGGGGACCCGCCGTTGACCGGCGGCCCCCAGACCTACAAGGTGGTCGAGGTCTCGCCGGTGGCGGAGGACACGCTGGAGCGCGCGCTCAACGACAGGACCGCGGAAGGCTGGTCGGTCGAGTCGGTGCACTTCGTGACCCGCGAGGGCTCGCACCGTCCCGCGCTCGCGTACCTCTTCTTCGTCCGGGGGAGGCCGCCCGCCCGGGCGGTGACGTAGCCCTCGATGCGCGACGCGCGGCCAGAGGGGAGCCCGTACCCCAAGGCGGACCTCACGCTCCGCGGCCTCGCGCGCGCCGCCGACTTCACGCTCGCCTGGATCGTCGCCCAGAGCGCGCCTCAGGTGGGTCCGCTCCTCGGCGCGTTCTACCTGCTCGTCGCGGACGGCCTGATGAGCGGGCAGTCGGTCGGGAAGAAGATCTTCGGGGTCCGGACCGTCGTCGTCCCGCGCCGCGCGCCGGCGGGGTGGCACGAGTCGCTGCTCCGGAACGCGCCGTTCGCGCTCGTCGCCGTCTTCTACGCGGTCCCGCTCCTCTGGCCGGTGCTCTTCGTCGTCGGGCTGCCGATCCTCGGGTTCGAGGCGTACATGATCTTCACCGACCGGCTCGGGATCCGGATCGGGGACATCTTCGCGGACACCCAGGTGGTGGACGCGAAGGTGCTCTCGCGGGCCGGCGAGATCGCCCACGGGATCCGGCCCATCGCGCCGGTCCCCCCCAGCTCGTCGCCCAGCGCGACGCGGTGCGCGACGCCCTCGCGCTCCGCCGCCTGACGCCGCCCCATGCGCATCGCGCTCACCCACAACCTCAGGCTGGCCGACACCGAGGACGAGGCGGAGTTCGACACCCGCGAGACCGTGGACGGGCTCGCCGGCGCGATCGAGCGGCTCGGCCACCGGGTGGAGCGGATCGAGGTCTCCGGCCCCGCGTCGCGGACGGTGGCGCGCCTCGAGGCCTACGGCCCGGACCTCATCTTCAACACGGCGGAGGGGCGGCGCGGCCGGTTCCGGGAGGCGTTCTTCCCGGCGCTCTTCGACGAGCTCGGCATGCCGTACACGGGCTCCGACGCGTACGCGCTCTCCCTGACGCTCGACAAGCAGCTCACGAAGCTCGTGCTCGCGCAGCACGGCGTCCCGACGCCCCGCTGGCAGTACGTGAACGAGCCGCGGCAGCTGCAGCTCAACGCGCTGCGCTACCCGGTCATCGTGAAGCCGAACTTCGAGGGGAGCTCGAAGGGCATCACGCAGGACTCCGTCGTCGAGGACGCGCTCCGGCTGCACGAGGTCGTCCAGGCGGCGCTCGTGCGCTACCCGGCCGGGGTCCTCGTCGAGGAGTTCATCTCGGGCCGCGACGTGACGGTGCCGTACCTCGAGGCGGCCGCGCCGGAGCGGCGCGGCGTGCTCCAGCCCGTGGAGTACGAGGTCGCCGCGCAGGCCTCGGAGCGCCGGCGCTACGCGATCTACGACTACGACCTGAAGACCCGGCTCGACGCGCTCGTCTCGGTGCGGGCGCCGGCGGACGTGAAGGGGCCGCTCGCGGAGCGGCTGCGCGAGCTGTCCGAGACGGTCTACCGCGTCCTCGAGATCCGGGACCTCGGCCGGATCGACTTCCGGATCGGCGACGACGGCCAGGTCTACTTCCTCGAGATCAACGCGCTCCCCTCGCTCGAGAAGGGCGCCGGCATCTACGCGGCCGCGGCGCTCGAGGGGCTCCACGCGGACGGCGTCGTGAACGCGGTGATCCGCAGCGCGACCGCGCGGTGGGGCATCTCCGACCAGCGGACCCGGCGCGGCCGCCCGCGCCGGACCGAGCGGCTCAAGGTCGGCTTCACCTTCAACGTGAAGCGGGTCGCGCCCGATCTGGCGGGCGAGCAGGACGACGAGGCCGAGTACGACTCGCCCAAGACGCTCCAGGCGATCCGCGAGGCGATCGCGAGCTACGGGCACGAGGTGATCGACCTCGAGGCGACGCAGGACCTCCCGCTCCAGCTCGCGTCGACGCCCGTGGACGTGGTGTTCAACATCGCCGAGGGGTTCAAGGGGCGCAGCCGGGAGTCGCAGGTCCCGTCGCTGCTCGAGCTCCTCGACATCCCGTACACCGGCTCGGACCCGGCCGCGCTCTCCGTGTCGCTCGACAAGGCGGTCGCGAAGCGGGTCGTCCGGACCCACGGGATCCTCACCCCCGACTACCTCGTCATGAACACCGGCAAGGAGCGGCTCCCCCGCGAGCTCGGGTTCCCGCTCCTCGTGAAGCCGGTCGCGGAGGGCACCTCGAAGGGCGTGACGAAGAAGTCGATCGTCCGCGACGAGGCGGAGCTCCGCGAGGTCGCCCGCGAGCTCATCGCGAAGTACCGCCAGCCGGCGCTCGCCGAGCAGTACATCACCGGGCGCGAGTTCACGGTCGGGCTGCTCGGGGAGCGGCGGCCGAAGGTCCTCCCCCCGATGGAGATCGTGTTCCTCGACCGGACCGATCCGACCCCGATCTACTCGTTCGACATGAAGCAGGACTGGTGCGAGCAGATCCGCTACGACGTGCCGGCGAAGCTCGCGGCGCGGGAGATCGACCGCCTCGAGCGCGCCGGGCGGGAGGTGTTCGCCGCCCTCGGGTGCCGCGACGTGGCCCGGATCGACTTCCGGCTCGACGCCGAGGGCCGGATCTTCTTCATCGAGTGCAACCCGCTGCCGGGGCTCACGCCGGGCTGGTCGGACCTCGTCCTCATCGCCCAGGCGGCCGGGATCGAGTACCGGGCGCTCATCGGAGAGATCCTCTCGAACGCGATCCGGCGGTACCAGGAGCGCGAGCGGGAGCGGGAGCGGGCGCGGCGCGCCCAGGCTGCCGCCGAGCGCGAGGGCGCGGTGGCGGCCGAGGCTTCACGAAACGGAAACGGGAACGGGTCCCCGGCGGCGAACGGCGCGCCGTGACAGCCGCGCTCCGGTATGATCCGGGCGCATGTCCGAGCTGCCACCCCCTACCGGGCCGCGCTGTCGCGCGCGCGACCTCGGCATCAGCCTCGGCCGGTACAAGCCCGGCCGCTGGAACGCGATCACCGACGTCGCCGGCGTGAAGGTCGGGCACTCGACGATCGTCCAGGGCGCCGCGGGGCCGCTCGTGCCCGGCCAGGGCCCGATCCGCACGGGCGTGACCGCCATCCTCCCGAACCCCGCGAACGTGTTCGAGGAGCGGGTGGTGGGGGGCGGGTTCATCCTGAACGGGGCGGGCGAGGTGTCCGGCCTCACCCAGCTCATGGAGTGGGGGCTCATCGAGACCCCGATCTTCCTCACGAACACCCTGTCGGTCGGGGCCGTGTCCGACGCCGCGGTGAAGTGGATGGTGGAGCGGTTCCCCGGGATCGGCGGGGAGCACGACGTCATCATCCCGCTCGTGGGCGAGTGCGACGACTCGTGGCTGAACGACATCGCCGGCCGCCACGTCCACGAGGAGCACGTGGCGGAGGCCCTGCGGACGGCGAGCGACGGGCCGGTGCCGGAGGGCAGCGTGGGCGGCGGCACCGGGATGATCACCTGCGACTTCAAGGCGGGGATCGGCACCTCGAGCCGCAAGCTCCCGGAGGCGCTCGGGGGCTACACCGTCGGCGTCCTCGTGATGTCGAACTTCGGCGTCATGCGGCAGCTCCGGGTCGGCGGGCTGCCGGTGGGCGAGGTGCTGGAGGCGCGCTACCGGGAGATCCCCCGCCGCGGCCGGAGCTACGGGTCCATCATCGCGGTGGTGGCGACCGACGCGCCGCTCATCACGCACCAGCTGAACCGGCTCGCGAAGCGGGCGGCGCTCGGGATCGGGCGCGTCGGCTCGACGGCGATGCACGGGTCGGGGGAGATCGTCCTCGCCTTCTCGACCGCGAACCAGGTGCCGCGCGAGACGCGCAAGATGGTGTACCGGATCAAGATCCTGCTCGATCCCCGGCTCGACCCGCTCTACGAGGCGTGCATCGACGCGACCGAGGAGGCCATCCTGAACGCGCTCTGCATGGCGCAGGACATGGACGGCGCCAACGGGAACGTCTGCCGCGCGCTGCCGCTCGGGGACGTGAAGGAGCTCGCGGCGCAGTGGCAGGAGCTGGCCGCGCGGCACGTCGCGGCGGGGCGGAAGGGGCGCGAGGGCCGCGAGACCCGCAAGCCGCCGGAGATGAAGCCCGGCGAGCCGAACCGGCCGCCCGAGCGCCCGCCGGAGCCGAAGAAGCCGTGACCGCCCGGGCCGGGGTGCGCGGGCTCTCGCCCGCGGCCGCCGCCGTGCTATAGAGGGGCACTTTTGCGCAGGGGGGGCGAGGCCCCTCCGTGGAACCAGGAGAGGCGATGGCCCGTTCGAAGAGCAAGCACATCCGCGTGAAGAGCACCCGGCGCCAGAAGTGGAAGGCGCGGAAGAAGCGCCAGAAGGCGGCGACCAAGAGCTCGAAGAAGTAGCTGGCCGAGCGCCCTTGACGTCCGGCGCGCCCGCGCGCTAATCACTCGGCTCTCTCGTGAAGCTGCTAGAGGCCATCCGGGATCGGCTCATCCAGCGCTCCCTCATCGGGAAGCGCAAGCTCGACCGCACCACCACGCGGCGGGAGCTGGACGCGCTGTTCCGGGAGCTCGGTGACCGCTACCGCGAGCTCGTCCGCGCAGGGCGGATCGAGGTGCCCGGCGAGCTCGCCGGGCTCGTTCAGCGGGTGAAGGACCTCGAGCAGCGGCTCGAGTCGCAGGAGAAGGACATCGAGGCGCTCGAGAACGAGCAGCCGAGCACGACGTAGCAGCAGAGGTTGCAGCACCAGAAGAGCTTGGGCCCGTGGCGCAGCTGGGAGCGCGCCTGAATGGCATTCAGGAGGTCACCGGTTCGATCCCGGTCGGGTCCACCAGTAACGACGGGCGGTTGGGGAAACCTGGCCGCCCGTCTTCCTTTCCGGGGTAACGCTGGGGGAACGGGCCGTTCCCATGCGGCGCCGTCACCCCGGCCGGTGCGCTCTACGGTGCGGTCGCGCTCGAGGGCCGCTCGATCCGTCGCGCGGCCGCGGCGGACGCGAGCTCACGAAGGCGCTCCGGCTCGAGGGGCTTCAGCAAGACCCCGCCCGGCGCGGCCGCGACGGCGAGGCGCTCGGAGTCCGAGAGGCCGCCGGCGGTCATGTACACGAAGCCCGGTACCATGTCGGGCGCAGCCATCGAGAGAAGCTGGAAGACCTCGTCGCCTCGCATCTGCGGCATGAAGAAGTCGCACAGCGTGAGGTCGAACCGCGCGCCGGCGAGGATCGCCTCGACGGCGGAGGTCGGGTCCGTCTCGAAGTGCACCTCGTGCGCCTCGAGCAAACGCGCGACCACCGCGCCCACCAGCTGGTTGTCGTCGACCACGAGCACCCGCGCTCGTTTCATGTTCTTCCCCCGCTGACCTCATCGTGACACGTGCGCTGCGGGATCCGAGCCCACGAACACGCGACCCGCGTTGCACGGACAGGCCGTCGCGATTCGATATCTCTCACGCCTCGGGGAGCAGGTCGGGAAACGTAGTTACGGACGGTCAAAGCAGCCTGACCGCCCGTCGTGTCCTTCGGCGTCGATGCGGGCTCACGGTCCGGCGGCGCGCGACCGCTCGGCTCCCCGCCATTCTTGATCGTGGTCAGTCCGGGTGCGGTTGCGCGTATCCCCCCTGCGCGGCAGAGGCGTAGAGTTTCTCGCGACGGGAGGTTCCGCACCGTGACCGCGACCGCGACCAGACGCCGCTCAGGGATCTCGGTGGTTGGAGAGCTGCCCTGGGGCAGCCACTTCTGCCAGTTCTACATGACCAAGCAGGACATGACGGACATCGTCGTGCCCTACTTCCGCGCGGGGCTCGAGAGCAACGAGCTCTGCATCTGGGTCACGTCCGACTTCCTCACCACCGAGGATGCGCTCGCGGCGCTCGAGGCGGGGGTCCCCCGGTTCTCGGAGTACGTCGCCCGGAAGCAGATCGAGGTGTTCCCGCACACCGACTGGTACCTCAAGGGCGGGAACTTCGACCTGCGGCGCACCCTCGACATGTGGATGGCGAAGCACGAGGAGGCCCTCGCGCGCGGCTTCGCCGGCCTGCGCGTGAGCGGGACGCCGTACTGGATCGACAACAAGAAGGACTGGGACGACTTCGCCACGTACGAGGCGGAGATCAACAAGGTGATCGGGGGCACGAACCTGCTCGTGCTCTGCACCTACTCGCTCCAGAAGTGCGGCGTCGCGGAGATCCTCGACGTCGTGAAGAACCACGAGTTCGCGCTGGCGATGAACCGGGGCGCCTGGCAGGTCGTCAGCATGCCGGCGGCGGGCTCGACGTAGCTCTCGGGCACCGGGCGGGCGCGGCGGTCGCCGCGCCCGCGAGCGGAAGGGCGAGGCTTCGACGAACATGTGCGCCACGCCCACCAGGCAGCGCCCCTCGGGCCTCCGGGCGATCCCGGAGCTGCCCTCGGGGAGCCATTTCTGCGTGCTCCACGCGTCCGCGGCCGAGCTGCTCGACGCGCTCGTGCCTTTCGTCCAGGCGGGGCTCGAGGCGAACGAACTGTGCTCCTGGGAGGTGGACGCGCCGCTCACCGCGGCCGAGGTGACGGCGGCGCTGGCCAGCGCGGTCCACGGGTTCGCGGACCACGTCGCGCGCGGCCAGGTCGAGGTCGTGCCGGCCGCCGCCGCGGCGGCGGGCGACGCGGTCGAGCGGCGTCTCGACCGCGCGATCCTGGCCGGCCTCGACGGGCTCCGGATCGTGCGGCAGGGCGACGCCGCCTCCGCCGCGTCCCTGGGGGAAAGCATCCGCGCGCCCGGCGTGCTCACGGCGTTCGCGTACCCCCGCTCGCCCCTGGGCGTGCTCGAGCTCATGGAGCGCGTGCAGGAGCACCCGTTCGCCCTGGTCTGCAACTCGGGCCGCTGGGAGGTGCTGAAGGGCTCGGAGGCGCGGACCTCTCCGGACGCGCTGCAGCGCAGCGAGGAGAGGCTGCAGTCGCTGTTCAGGAACATGACGGAGGGGTTCGCATATCACCGCATCGTCCGCGACGAGCGCGGCGCGCCCTGCGACTACGTGTTCCTCGAGGTGAACGCCGCGTTCGAGCGGCTCACCGGTCTCCCCGCGGACCGGATCGTGGGGCGCCGGGCGACCCAGGTGCTGCCCGGGATGGAGAGCGACCCCACCGACTGGATCGGCAAGTTCGGGCGCGTGGCGCTCACCGGCGAGCCCCTCCAGTTCGAGAGCCACGCGGCCGCGCTCGACCGATGGTACGCCGTGTCCGCGTTCAGCTCGCAGCGTGGCTACTTCGCGGTGACCTTCTCGGACATCACCGACCGCAGGCGCACCGAGCGCGACCTCGCGGCCGAGCAGGCCGCGCTCCGCGAGAGCGAGGCGAGGTTCCGGCTCCTCTCGGACAGCGCGAGCCTCCTCCTCTCGATCGACGATCCGCAGCGGGTGGTGAGCCGGCTCTGTCGCGCCGTGATGGAGCACCTGGACTGTCAGGTGTTCCTGAACTTCATGGCGGACCCGGTGGCGAAGACGCTGCACCTCGACGCGCACGCGGGCATCTCCGAGGCGGAGGCCCACAGGATCGAGCGGCTCGAGTTCGGGGTCGCGGTGTGTGGCTGCGCGGCGCGGGATCGACGCCCGATCGTCGCCGAGGACATCCCCCGGTCGACGGATCGGCGGGTCGACCTCGTCCGCTCGTACGGCGTGCAGGCTTACTGCTGCCACCCGCTGCTGTCGGAGGGGCGGCTGCTCGGGACGCTCTCGTTCGGGACGAGGACCCGCGCACGGTTCTCGCCGGAGGACGTCGCCCTGATGCGGACCGTCGCCGATCAGGTCGCCGTCGCCATGGACCGGATCGCCTCGCAGCGGGCGCTCCGCGACGCGAACGAGCGGCTGAAGGACGCCGACCGGCGCAAGGACGAGTTCCTGGCGGTGCTCTCCCACGAGCTGCGCAACCCGCTCGCGCCCATCCAGAACAGCCTGTACGTGCTCGACCGCATCCCCCCGGGCGGCGACCAGGCCCGGCGGTCGCTCGAGGTGATCCGGCGGCAGGCGGGCCATCTCTCGCGGATCGTGGACGACCTGCTCGACGTGACGCGCATCGCGCGGGGGAAGATCCGGCTCCAGCGCCAGCGGGTGGACCTCGCGGAGATCGTCCGCAGGGCGGCCGACGACTACCTCGCGTCGTTCCAGGACGCGGGCGTGCGGCTGGAGGTGCACGCGCCCGGCGCGCCGGTGTGGGCCGACGCCGATCCGACCCGGCTCGCCCAGGTCGTCGGGAACCTCCTCGGCAACTCCCTGAAGTTCACGCCGCACGGCGGCGCGGTCGAGCTCGCGCTGAGGGCCGACGGGGAGTCGGGCGTCCTGCGCGTCAGCGACAACGGCGCGGGCATCGCGCGCGACGTGATCGACCGCCTGTTCCAGCCGTTCTCGCAGGCCGAGCAGACGCTGGACCGCAACCGTGGCGGGCTCGGGCTGGGGCTCGCGCTCGTGAGAGGGCTCGCCGAGCTCCACGGCGGATCGGCGAGCGCCGAGAGCGAGGGGCTCGGGCGCGGGTCGCACTTCACGGTTCGGCTTCCCCTCGTCGCGGCGGCCGCGGCGACCGGGGCGGCGGCCCCGTCCACCGCCGGGTCATCACGCCGGGTGCTCGTCATCGAGGACAACGTGGACGCGGCGACCAGCCTCGAGGCGCTGCTCGAACTCTGGGGGCACGACGTCGAGGTCGCCTACGACGGCGCCGCCGGGATCGCGGCCGCGCGGAACTTCAGGCCCGATGTCGTCCTGTGCGACCTCGGCCTGCCCGGGACGAGCGGGCACGCCGTCGCGCGGGCGCTCCGCGCCGACCGCGCGCTCGACGGCGCGTACCTCGTGGCGCTGAGCGGCTACGCGTCGCCGGAGGACGTCCAGCGCGCCGCGGAGTCGGGCTTCGACCGGCACCTCGCGAAGCCTCCCAGCACCGAGGCCCTCGAGGAGGTCCTCTCCGCGACCGCCGCGCGGGAGCGCCCGCGCGCGGCCCGGACTGCGTGACGCCGGCCGGCGCGGTCGGGAGACGACTCACCCACGCCGGGCGCCGCCCGTCGATGCGACGGCGGGCCCGCCAGTCGACGAGCAGCGGGGACCGCCCGCCCCTCCGGGCGTCCGGGCGGGCGGGCGATGGATTCCGGCGGCCCCCGTCAGCGCGTGAGCCGGAACGCGAACACCGCGCCGTCGGACTCGCGGGAGACCACGAGCACGCCCGCGCCGACCGCGAGGCGCCCGCCCACCGGCGCCGTCCACGCCTGCAGGTGGGTCGTCGCGTTCACCGCGTACACGTTGGACGAGCTCGCGACGTACACGAAGCCGCCGGCGATGACGGGCGGGTAGGCGAGGTGGTCGTCCCCGGTGAACAGCCACTTCCGGGCGCCGCTCAGCGCGTCGAGCGCGTGGAGGTTGCCGTTCGAGATCGCGTAGACCGTCCCGCCTGCGATGGCGGGGTACGCGGTATAAGCGCCGTTCACGGTCCAGACCTGCCGCAGGGCGGTCGTCCCGGGGCCGATGGGCTCGAACGCGACCAGGTTCGGCGGGGTGATCACGTACCCGTACCGATCGCCGAAGGCCGGGGCGGTCCGCATGGCGTACCCGGTCCAGGTCCAGCCGACGTTCAGCGTCGAGAGGATCGCGCCGCTCCAGCGGTCGTGGGCGCGTACGTTCCCGTTCACGAACGTGTAGACGGTGGTGCCGAAGAACGCCGGGCTCCACTCGTCGTACTGGTCGAGGCTGGTGAAGAAGGTCTGCAGGCCGTTCCGCGAGGTGTCGAACCCGTACAGGCCGCCGTAGGCGCCGCCGTTCGTGTAGACGGTCGTCCCGACGACGATCGGCGACCAGTACTGCTCCCACTGCGACGAGAACGCGACCTTGAACTCCACCGCGCCGGTGGCGCGCGCGAAGGAGCGTAGCCAGGTGTCGCCGTAGCTGTTCGAGGTGCCGACGTACACGTGGCCGTCGCTGACCGCGGGCCAGCCGATGCCGCCGTAGATGCTGCCGAAGTTGTAGCTCCAGAGCTCGGCGCCGCTCGTCGCCTCGTGGGCGACGAGCCGCGAGCCGCCCACGGTGAAGACGCGACCGCCCTCGATCACGGCCGGACCCTTGCCGCCGGTCCCGGGCGCGCTCCAGGCGAGCGTGAGCGGCGGAGTCCCGGTCTCGCCGGGGTTGAACCCAGTGTGCGCGACGTCGCCGCCGAGCGTGCGGAAGGCGCTCGCGTCGGCCGCGCAGGCGCCCGAGACGCAGGTCTCGCCCTGGGCGCACGCGGCGCCGCAGGTCCCGCAGTGGTCCGCGTCCCAGGCGAGGTCGACGCAGGCGACCGAGCCGTCGCACGCCGCCGACCCTGGCGCGCAGCCGCACGCGCCGGCGGTGCAGGTCTCGCCGTTCACGCACGCGTGCCCGCACGCGCCGCAGTTCGAGCGGTCCTCCTGGAGGTCCACGCAGGTCGTCCCGCACAGCGTCTTCGTGCAGACCGGCAGGCACGCGGAGGAGATGCACATCCCGCTCGCGCAGGTGGCCCCGCAGGACCCGCAGTTCGCGGGATCCGTCGCGGTGTTCACGCAAGAGCCGTCGCAGAGCGAGAGACCGCTGGCGCAGCGGCAGCTCCCCGACGAGCAGAACTGCCCGGCCGCGCAGGCGTTCCCGCACGCGCCGCAGTTCGTCGCGTCGCTCGCGGTGTTGACGCAGGTTCCGCCGCACGGGCTCAGTCCCGCGCCGCAACCCCCCGTTCCCGCCCCGCCGCCGCAGATCCCGTCGACGCACGACACGCCCGCCGCGCAGGCGCGGCCGCAGGCGCCGCAGTTCCGCTCGTCCGCGGCGAGGTTCGCGCACGTCGTGCCGCAGAGCGCGAGGTCCGCCTGGCAACGCAGCGCGCACGTCCCCGCGACGCAGTCCTCGTGGAGCGCGCAGACGTGGCCGCACGCGCCGCAGTCGGCGCGCGAGGTGGACACGTCCGTGCACACACCGCCGCAGGCCTGGAGAGCGCCGGCGCAGGGCAGGGTGGGAGTGGTGCACGTCCCGCCCACGCAGACCTCTCCGGTCGGGCAGGAGTGGCCGCACGCCCCGCAGTTCGACGCGTCGGTCGCGAGGCTCGAGCAGCTGCCGCTGCAATACGCGGCGCCGGTCGGGCAGGTCACGATGGTCTGCGGCTTGTCCGTCTTGCTGCACGCAAGCGCCAGCGCCAGCGCGCATGCCATCCAGATCCGTCGCATGGGGCCCCCGTTTGCGACCGACGGTAACATCCCTTAACGGGCGGTGCGACCGGATTCGGTGACGACCGGGGCCCCTGGTGCGCGACCCCTGACCCTCAAGACGGCTTCGGCAGCTCGAACGTCCCCTTGAACCTCCGGCAGACCTGCCGCAGCTCCGGCGAGATCGGCTTCGCCTTGGTGAGGAGCGCGGCCGCGCCCTGTGCCTTGATGCCCTTCCACTTCCCGGTGCCGAGCAGCGCCCGGTAGGTGTCCTCCGGGCCATCGATGGAGATCTCCCAGACCACGACGTCTCCATCGGGATCCATGTACTTGCAGTACCCCGTCCCGGAGGGCCGTCCGGCGACGGTGCGGCCGACGATCGCGCACTGGAAGGTCATGTTGTTGAACGCCCCGCCCTCCGCGGCGCTCATCACGATCCCTTTGCCGTCGAGCGCGAACACGAGGAGCCCGTCGGTGTCGACGAGCTTCGTGACCGCGGCCGTCGAGCAGTACGTGACGTGGAAGGGCTGCTGCGGGTCCGCTGCGAGCGCGGACGAGCAGAGACCCGAAGCAAGAAGCGCGGCGACGAACCGAAGTGACATGGCGTCTCCTCTGGCGCGCAGAACAGCGCGGTGGTTCACGGGAGCATCCGAAGTTCTGCGCCCGCCACAACGAGTGATGCGCGAGCTCGCATGAGCCGCGGTCTCAGCGCCGAGCGCGGCGCCGGTCACCCGCTCGACGTGAAGGCGCGCGGCGAGGCCCCGAGGCAGGGGTCGGAAGGGGCGCCGAGCCTGGCTCGACATCGACCCTGGGCGCGCGAGGCCCTCCTCGGCGTGGCACGGGGCGACGAGCTGCTCGTCGTGACCTGGCTTCACCGTGCGCGGCGCGACGTGGTGCAGGTCCACCCGCGCGACGATCCGCGGCGTCCGCTCGCGGGCGTCTTCGCGACCCGATCTCCCGACCGGCCGAACCCGCTCGGACTCCATCCGGTCACCGTGCGCCGGAGGGTCGGGAGCAGGCTGCGGATCGGGCCGATCGAGGTCATCGACGGCACGCCCGTCGTGGACGTGAAGCCGGTGCTCGAGCGCGCCGGCCCGTCGCACGTGGATCCTGAGGTCGCGCCGGCGGGGCTCCCGCGCGACGCGTGCCTCCGGCGGTCAGGTGATCGCGATCGCGTTCGCGGCGGCGCGCCCGGCGTCGACGTAGCTTCGGCGGAGTCCGGTGCGAGAGCGGGGCACCAGCGCCTCGGCCGCTTCCTGTTGCGTCCGGTTGCCCCGCTCCGGTACGTTCCGGGTCCTCGATGCGCATCGTCCTCGTGCTCGCGCTCATCCATGGGCTCGTCCCCGCCCTCGGCGAGGTGGCCGAGGTCGCGGTGCATTACGCGGTCGAGGGTCACCTCGCGCACTCCCGCGCCGACCGGGGCGACCTGGGCGACCTCGGCGACGAGCACGGCTGCGGCACGACCGTGCACCACTGCGACTGCTGCGTCTCGCAGGAGCTCGTGGACGGTCAGTCCCACGCCGCACCGACCCCGAGCCAGTCCCCCGAGCGCGCCCGCCTCGAGCGACCGCTGCTCGTCTCCGTCCACGACCCGGCGCCGCCGCGTCGTCCTCCGATACTCGCGTAGCGAAGGCCGTCGACGCCGCGCCTCATGGGCGCGGCTTCCGCCCATCCTCCGCCGCCACCGCGCGCGCCCCGTGAGGTCACGGGGCTCGCCGGAGCGCGCGGACGCTTCGCCGCGAGGTCGCCTTGAAGCCACTCCCACGGGGCAGGCGCTGCCTGCTCCTCACGCTGCTCGCAGTCCCCGCTCTCGCCGCGCCGGCCGAGGCCGACGCTCCGCTCCGCTGGCGGGAGGTCGCCGCGGCGATCGCGGGTGCGCCCGCCGTCCGCGAGGCGAACGCCAGGGTCGACGGTGCCGCGGGTGCGGTCTCCGCCGCCGGCGCGATCCCGAACCCCGCCGTCACCGTCACCGGCGCCGACGCGGAGGCACGGTACGGCCCGGACCGCCGGCGGGAGTGGGGCGTCGCCGTCGAGCTCCCGCTCGAGTTCGTGGCCACCCGGAGCGCGCGGATCGCGGCCGCGGAGGCGTCGGAGCGGGCGGCCACCGTGGAGGCGCGAGGCGCGCACGCCGAGGCGCTGCGGGCCGCCCGCCGCGGGTTCGTGGCGGTCGCGCACGGTCAGGCGCAGCTCGCGGCCCAGCTCCAGCTCGAGGAGCAGGCCGCGCAGCTCGCCGGACTCGTACGGAGGCGGGCCGAGCGCGGCGAGGCGAGGCCCACGGAGGTGCCGCGCGTCGAGATCGAGCTCGAGCGGCTCCGGTTCGCGATCGCGCGCACCCGCGCCGGTGTCGAGGCGCTCCGGCAGCGCCTGTCCACGGCGCTCGGCGTCCGCGTCCCGGCGGTCGAGACCGACCTCGAGAGGACGCTCGACCTGCCCCAGCTCGCGGAGGTGGAGGCGCGGGTCGCGGCGGGGCCGATGGTCGAAGCCGCTCGGGCGCGGGTCGCCGCGGCGTCCCATGACCTGACCGCGGAGCGCCGGGAACGTGTCCCGAAGCTCGCCGTCGGCGCCGGTCACGTCGAGGAGCTCGACCGTCGCGCGACGTCGCTGACCGCCACCGTCAGCGTCCCGCTCTGGAACTGGAACGGCGGCAAGATCCGCCAGGCCGAGGCGGGCGTCGCCGCCGAGCGCGCGAGGCTCGACGCGGCGACCCGCGACAGCAGCGCGAGCGCGAGCGACGCGTGGCACGCGTGTGCCGCCGGCCAGGCCGGCGCCACGCGCTTCCGGGAGCAGGTGCTCCCGCGGGCCGAGGGCGCCGCGCGCACCATGGGCCGGGCGTTCGAGCTCGGCGAGGCGGGCCTCCTCGAGGTCATCGACGCACGCAGGGTCCTCCTCGACACCCGCCGCGAGTACCTCGACCTCCTCCTCGACATGCAGAACGCCTGCGGCGATCTCGCCGCGATCGCCGGACTGGAGCTGTCATGAATCGAACCATCCTGATGATGCTCGCCGGTCTCGCGGTCGCAACCGGCTGCCGCAAGGCGCCGGCGCCCGCGACGGACCGGACCTCCGAGGCACCCGTCACGGCGGCCGCAGCGCGCGGCGAGCACGACCACGCGGCCGATCCCGAGGCGCACCACCCCGACGAGGAGGCGGGACACGGCGACGGAAGGCCAGGAGAGAAGCGCTCCGATCTCGATCAGCCCGTGGAGAACCTGCTCGCGAAGGCGTGCGAGCACGGCAAGAAGACGTTCGAGTGCGACGAGTGCCGCTACGAGGTCGGGGTGGCGCGTGTCCCGAAGGCCATGCTCGACGACGGCGTCGTGAAGACCGCGGTCGCGGCGCGCCGGAAGCTCGAGGCGCCGCTTCCCCTGACCGGCGAGATCAGGTTCGACGAGCGCCGCGTCACGCACCTCGCCCCGAGCACCGAGGCGCGCGTGCGCGCGGTGCGCGTGAGCCTCGGGCAGCGGGTCGAGGCCGGACAGGCGCTCGTCGAGCTGGAGAGCGTCGCGCTCGGCGAGGCGCAGAGCCACTATCTCGAGGCGCGCGGCGCGCTCGAGCTGGCCCGCCGCGCCGCCGCACGGCTCGACGCGCTCCGGGCCGAGCAGATCGCCTCCGAGAAGGAGTGGCTTCAGGCCCGCGCCGAGCACGAGGCGGCCGGGATCCGGGTGCGCGCCGCGCAGGAGAAGCTCGTCAGGCTGGGCCTGTCGTCCGCGGAGGTGGACGCGCTCGCGGCGCGCGGGGGGACCGCGGGAAGGGGAGGGCTCCTGCTCAGGGCGCCCGCGGGCGGCGTCGTGCTCGAGCTGCACGCGGTCCCCGGAGAGCTGGTCCGGCCCGATCAGCCCATGGTCACGGTCGGCGACCTCTCGGACCTCTGGCTCTGGGCCGACGTGTACGAGGACCAGCTCGGGCGAGTGACCGCGGGCGCGAGGGGCGCGCTCCGCGCCGGGGTCTCGGTGAAGGCGTTTCCCGGCGAGGTCTTCCCGGGCACGGTCGAGCTCGTCGGCCCCACGATGGACGAGAAGACCCGCACCGTGAAGGTCCGGATCGCGGTGAAGAACCGGGACGGAAAGCTCAGGGCGGGCATGTTCGCGGCGGTCCTCCTCTACCTGCCCGGCGAGCAGGAGGCGCTCGCGGTGCCTCGCTCGGCGGTGCTGTCCGACGAGGGCCGCTCGTTCGTGTTCGTCCACCACCACGGCGAGTTCTTCATCCGCCGCCCGGTCGAGGCCGGACGCGCGACGATCGACTGGGTCGAGGTGAAGAAGGGGCTGGACGGCGGCGAGGCCGTGGCCGCGACCGGCGCGTTCCTGCTCAAGTCCGACGTGCTGCGCTCGAAGATGGGCGCCGGCTGCGCGGACTAGCGAGGCTCCCATGCGCGTCATCGCCTGGATCCTCGCGAACCGACTCCTCGTCCTCGTCGTCACGGTCGCCCTCGCCGTCGGAGGCGCGTGGGCCTGGACCCGGCTCCCCATCGACGCCTTCCCGGACGTCACGAACACGCAGGTCATGGTCCTCGCCAAGGCGCCCGGTCTCGCCGCGGTGGACGTGGAGTCGCGCGTCTCGTTCCCGATCGAGCAGCACCTGCGCGGCCTCCCTCGCGTGAAGCAGGTGCGGTCGCTCTCGAAGGCGGAGCTCTCGCAGGTCGTGGTGGTGTTCGAGGACGGCGTCGACACCTACTGGACGAGGCAGGTGGTGTTCGAGCGCCTCGCGGCCGCTCGCCAGAGCCTCCCCGCTGGAGTGGACCCGGAGCTCGGCCCCATCTCGACCGGCCTCGGGGAGATCTTCCAGTACACGCTCGAGGGCGACGGCCTCTCCCCGATGGACCTGCGCAGCATCCAGGACTGGATCGTCGCGCCGCTCCTGAAGCCGGTCCCTGGCGTGAACGAGGTGAACAGCTTCGGCGGCGAGGTGAAGCAGTACCAGGTCCTCGTCCATCCCGAGCGGCTCGTGAAGTACGGCCTCACCGTGGGCGAGGTCGCGACGTCCCTGGAGCGCTCGAACGGCAACGCCGGCGGCGGCGTGCTCGTCGACGGCTGGGAGCAGACGTACCTGCGCGGCGTGGGGCTGCTCCGGGACGTCCCGGACATCGAGCGCGTGGTGCTGAAGGCCCACGACGGGACCCCGATCTACCTGCGCGACGTGGCCGACGTGGTCATCGGCGCCGAGCCGCGCCAGGGCGCGCTCACCCGCGACGCCAGGGGCGAGGCCGTCGCGGGCATGGTGATCATGCTGAAGGGCGAGAACGCCAAGGAGGTGGTGGGGCGGGTCAAGGCGGCGATCGCGAAGGCGCAGGCCACCCTGCCGGCCGGGGCGCGGATCAACGTGTTCTACGACCGGACCTCGCTCATCGAGGCGTGCATCCGCACGGTCCTCCACGCCCTGCTCGAGGGCGGGATCTTCGTCATCCTCGTCCTGTTCCTGTTCGTGGCGGAGCTGCGCACGGCGCTCGTCGTGCTCGTGAGCCTCCCGCTCACCTTCCTCGTGACCTTCATCGTCATGGGGCGCGCCGGCCTCACCTCGAACCTCATGTCCCTCGGCGGGCTCGCGTTCTCGGTGGGGATGGTGGTGGACGCGTCGATCGTCGTCGTGGAGAACGTGCGGCGGCACCTGGCGCTTCGGGCCGACGCTCCCAAGCGGCGGATCGTGGCGGAGGCGGTGCAGGAGGTGGCGCGCCCGGTCGCCTTCTCGGTGCTGGTGATCGCGGTGATCCTGGTGCCGCTCTACGCGCTCCAGGGCGTCGAGGGCAAGATGTTCGCCCCGCTCGCGTCGACGATGCTGATCGCGCTCCTCGTCTCCCTCGCGGTCGCGCTGCTCGTCATCCCGGTGCTCTCCGAGCTCGCGCTGAAGCAGGTCCCGGAGAAGGAGTTCCGGTTCGTGAAGCGCATCCACGCCGGCTACCTGTCGCTCCTCGATCGAGCGGTGGCCCGGCCGAGGACGACCGTCGGGCTCTCCCTGGCCGTCCTCCTCGGCGCGGCGGCGCTCGTGCCGTTCGTGGGGACGGAGTTCATGCCCGCGCTCGACGAGGGGGCGATCGCCATCAACGTGGTGCGGCTGCCGAACGCCTCGCTCCAGGGCTCGGTCGAGGTGGCGCGCTACCTCGAGAAGCGGCTCAAGGCGTTCCCCGAGGTCGACGCCGTGGTCTCGAAGACCGGGCGCGCCGAGATCTCCGAGGACCCGATGGGCCCGGAGCAGACGGACGTGTTCGTGATGCTGAAGGCGCGCCGGACGCTCGGCGGCGCGAGATCTCGCGCGGAGCTCGCGGCCGCCATGCAGCAGGACCTCTCCGGCATCCCCGGCCTGCGCTTCTCCTTCTCGCAGCCGATCGCGCTCCGCGTGAACGAGCTCATCTCGGGCGTGAAGAGCGATCTGGCGGTCAAGGTGTTCGGGTCCGACCTGGCCCTCCTGAAGCGCTTCGCCGACCGCATCGCGGTGGCGGTCGCAGGCGTCCGCGGCGCCACCGACGTGAAGGTCGAGCAGGTCTCCGGGCTCTCCCAGTACGACGTGGTGATCGACCGGCAAGCCGCGGCTCGCCACGGCATCGCCGTCGGCGACATCAACGACACGATCGAGTCGGCCATCGCGGGGAAGCGCGCCACCACCGTCATCGAGGACCAGCGCCGCGTCGCGCTGGTGGTCCGGTTCCCGCCCGAGAGCCGGAGCGACATCGAGCGGGTCGGTCGCCTCCTCGTCGCGGCGCCGGGCGGGGAGCGGGTGCCCCTCGCCCAGCTCGCCAGGATGGAGCTCGTCGAGGCGCCGGCGCAGGTCTCGCGCGAGAACGGGACGCGCCGGGTGGTCGTCGAGGCGAACGTCCGCGGCCGCGACCTGGGCAGCTTCGTCGCGGAGGTGCGAGAGCGGCTGGCGCCCTTCGAGGAGGAGCTGCCTCCCGGAACGTTCGTCGAGATCGGCGGACAGTTCGAGAACCAGCAGCGCGCCATGCGCACGCTGGGGGTGGTCGTCCCCGTCGCGCTCGCGCTCGTCCTCCTGCTCCTGTTCCTCGCGCTCGGCTCGTTCGGCGACGCCCTGCTCGTCCTGCTCAACCTCCCGTTCGCGCTCGTCGGCGGCGTCGTGGCGGTCGTGATCTTCGGGATGCCGGTGTCCGTCTCGGCCGCGGTGGCCTTCATCGTGCTGCTCGGCGTCGCCGTCCAGAACGGCGTGGTCCTCGTGGCCTTCCTGCGCCAGCTGCGTGACCGGGGGCGCACGGTGACCGAGGCGGTCCGCGAGGGGTGCGACCTCCGGTTCCGGCCGCTCCTCATGACCGCGCTCACGAGCTTCATCGGGCACCTGCCGATGCTGTACGCGCGGGGATCGGGAGCGGACATCCAGAAGCCCCTCGCCGTGGTGGTCATGGGCGGGCTCGTCACCTCGACCGCTCTCACGCTCCTCGTGCTGCCTGCGATCTACGTCGCGGTCGCGGGGCGACGGCGCGCGGCGGAGTCCGTCGCGATCGAGGACGCCCGGGCGTCAGCCTGACCGAGTAACCCCATGAACGGGTTGCGCGGGCGGTGCCGTCGCTAGGCTTCCCAGGTCAGGAGGATGCCGACGTGCCGATGATCAGCGTGCAGATCGCGGGTGAGCCCGACGTGGCCCTCGCGCAGCGTGTCCAGGAGACGATCACCCAGCTCACCGCGGAGGTCCTGCGGAAGGATCCGAAGGTCACCGCGGTCGCGGTGGACTTCATCCCGCGGCGGTTCTGGTTCATCGCCGGGAGGTCGACGCAGGATCTCGGGACCTCCGCGTTCTTCGTGGACGTCCGCGTCTCCGACGGCACGAACACGAAGGACGAGAAGGCCGAGTACGTCGCCCGGACCTTCTCCGCGCTCGGGACCTTGCTCGGGGGCGTGCACCCGGAGAGCTACGTGCACGTGGACGACGCCCGCGCCGACGCGTACGGGTACGGCGGCCTCACCCAGGAACGGCGGTACGTCGAGAGCCGCCCGGCTCCCCGCGCCACATGAGGTTCTCGTTCCACCGCGGCTCCCTCGCGCTCGACTTCATCGGGACCGTCGGTCGCCGGGCGTCCGACGACCCCGAGGAGCGCCTCCCGGATCCTGCTGCGCTCGCAACGTGGCTCCGCGAGGCCGGGCTCCCGGCGCCGGCCCGGGTGGCACCCGAGGAGCTCGCCGAGGCGCGCGCGCTCCGGGAGGCGCTTCACCTCGTGGGAGTGCAGACGCTCGAGGGCCGCCCCCTCGATCGCGCTGCCGTGCAGCGGGTGAACGCCGCGGCCCGGGGGAGGGCGCACGGCGCCGTGCAGCTCGGGACCACGGGCGCGCGAGGCTGGTGGGTCGACGACCCGCTCCGCCTCGCGCTGGGCCAGGTCGCGGAGGACGCGATCCTGCGCTTCACCGACGATCGCGAGCGGCTCGCGCGGTGCGAGCTCCCGGGGTGCGGCGCCCTGCTCCTGTCTCGCTCGAGGAGCGACGCGAGGCGGTGGTGCAGCATGGAGACGTGCGGGAACCGGGCGAAGGCCGCCGCGTTCCGCGCGCGGAAGCGTCAGCGCGCAGGACGCTGACGGCCACGCCTCGCACCGGGCGTCCCGTGCGAGCGATCAGCGCCCGAACACGACCGCGAGCCGGCGGCGCAGCTCGTCGCGGACCTCGCGAAAGGCCCGGAGCTGCTCCTCCTCGGTGCGGCCCCCGCCCGCGGGATCCGGCAGGCCCCAGTGGACGCGGTGCGCCTTTCCGAGGAACACCGGGCAGACCTCCTCGGCGCACAGCGTGATCACGGCCTCGACTCCCTCGGGCGAGACGTCGTCGACGCTCTTCGACGTGTGCGCGCGGATGTCGATCCCGAGCTCGTCCAGCACCCGGATCGCGAGCGGGTTCACCCGCGAGGGCTGCGATCCCGCGGACGAGACGCGGACGCCCGCCGGCGCGAGCGACCGCGCGATTCCCTCGGCCAGCTGGCTGCGCGCCGAGTTCGCGACGCACAGGAACAGGAGGTGGCGCGGCGCGAGCCGCCGGAGCTCCTCCGCCTCGGCCCGCCAGGCCGCGCTCACACCGTCCTCCGGTCGGGCGGCGGCGCGGGGAAGTCGCCGACGCAGCTCCGCACCCCTTCGAGCCGGACCTCCTCGCCCGGGAAGAACCGGTCGCGCATTCGCAGCGCGACGTTCACGAGCCCGATGAGCACCGGCACCTCGACGAGCGGTCCGATGACGGCGGCGAACGCGGCGCCGTGCGCCATGCCGAAGGTCGCGACCGCCACGGCGATGGCGAGCTCGAAGTTGTTCGAGGCGGCCGTGAAGGAGAGGGTGGCGGTCTGCCCGTACGTGGCGCCCACCTTCCGGCTCATCCAGAACGACACGAAGAACATGACGAGGAAGTACACGAGGAGCGGGATCGCGATCCGCACGACGTCGAACGGGACCTGCACGATGGTCTCGCCCTTGAGCGAGAACATCACGACGATGGTGAAGAGCAGGGCGACGAGCGTGATCGGCGAGATCCGGGGGATGAACACCTTCCGGTACCAGTCCTCGCCCTTCCACGCGCGGAGCCCGAACCGGCTCGCCATGCCGGCCAGGAACGGGATGCCGAGGTAGACGAAGACGCTCCGGGCGATCTCGCCGATCGTGATGTGGACCTCGGCGCCGCGCAGGCCGAGCCAGCCCGGCAGGACCGTGATGAAGACCCACGCGTAGACCGAGAAGAAGAGCACCTGGAAGATCGAGTTGAAGGCGACGAGCCCGGCGCAGTACTCGGTGTCCCCCTTCGCGAGGTCGTTCCAGACGATCACCATCGCGATGCAGCGGGCGAGGCCGATGAGGATGAGCCCGACCATGTACTCGGGCCTGTCGCGCAGGAAGATCACCGCCAGCGCGAACATCAGCACCGGGCCGACGATCCAGTTCTGCACGAGGGAGAGCGCGAGCACCTTCCCGTTGCGGAAGACGCGGGGGAGCTCCTCGTACCGGACCTTCGCGAGGGGCGGGTACATCATCAGGATGAGCCCGACGGCGATGGGGATCGAGGTCGTGCCGACGCTCAGTCGATCCAGCGCGGGGACGACGCCGGGGACCGCCCACCCGAGCGCGATCCCGGCGCCCATCGCGAGGAAGATCCAGAGCGTCAGGAACCGGTCGAGGAAGGAGAGGCGGTGGGCGACGGACATGCGGTCTCCTAGAGGCTTCCGACGAGCGCCTTCAGCCGTCGCATCGCGCGCGGCTCGACGCAGTAGCAGACCCGGGGCCCGTCGATCTCGCCGCGGATGAGGCCCGCCTCCTTCAGCACCTTGAGGTGCTGCGAGACGGTGGACTGCGCGAGGGGCAGCTCGTCCACGATGTCCCCGCAGATGCACGCGTCGCGGCGGACGAGGAGCCGCACGATCTGGACTCGCGCCGGGTGGCCGAGCGCCTTCGCGAGCGTCGCGAGCTCCTCGTCGGCGTCCGGTCCCTCCACCGGCCGAGTGTCGGGGAGCTCGACGGGCGCGGGGGCGGGGGAGCAGGGGTCCTGCTTGGGGGCGGCTGGCACGATTCGACGTTCTACGATGGCGACGCCCTTCGCTGCAACCCGGGCCGTAAACCCACCACCGCCACGATGGAATCGCGTTCTGCGACAACTGGGCGCACGCCGAGCGCTTGCGTTCTAATCGCTGAAATGCGATAGGCGGGCGGATGACCCTGCCCGTGCTCGAGACCTCGGACGGCACGCCGGCGTGCTGCGCTGCGCTGCTGCGGCCGGTGCGAGACACGCCCCGCCGTCCCGCGGCGGAGCGACCGCGAGGACGATCGCGCTGCTCGCGGCCGGGCTCGCCGCCTGTGGGTCTCGGCGTATGTGGCGATCCAGCCCGCTCTCCGGAGTGGCTCGCCTTCGGCGTTCTCGGGCTCGCGGCCGGGTCCCACCTCGGCGAGAGCGTCGCGTTCTTCCTGTACGACGCGCCGAAGGTCCTGCTCCTGCTCGTCCTCATCGTCTTCGCGGTGGGGATCGTCCAGCTCCTTCTTCACGGCCGAGCGAACCCGCGCCCTGCTCGCAGGGAAGCGCGAGTCCGTCGGGCAACGTGCTCGCGGCGCTGCTCGGAGTCGTCACGCCGTTCTGCTCGTGCTCCGCGGTGCCGCTGTTCCTGGGCTTCGTCGAGGTCGGCATCCCCCTCGGCGTGACGCTGTCCTTCCTCATCTCGGCGCCGATGGTGAACGAGGTCGCCCTGGTGCTGCTGTTCGGCCTCTTCGGCTGGAAGGTCGCGGCGCTCTACCTCGTCACGGGCCTCACCATCGCCATCGCCTCGGGGTTCGTCCTCGGCCGCATGAAGCTCGAGCGCTTCGTGGAGCCCTGGGTGTACGAGTCCATGAAGAGCGAGCGCGACGTACGAGGGCGAGCACCTCGGCTTCACCGGGCGGGTCGGGAAGGGGCTCGAGTCGGTCCGCGACGTCGTCGGCAAGGTGTGGCCGTGGGTGCTCGCCGGGATCGCGGTCGGCGCCGGGCATCCACGGCTACGTCCCGGAGGGACTGCTCGCCGGGTTCATGGGGAAGTCCGCGTGGTGGTCCGTCCCCGCCGCGGTCGCGCATCGGCGTCCCGATGTACTCGAACGCCGCGGGGATCATCCCGATCGTCGAGGCCCTCCTCGGGAAGGGCGCCGCGCTCGGGACCGTGCTCGCCTTCATGATGGCCGTGATCGGCCTCTCGCTCCCGGAGATCGTGATCCTCCGCAAGGTGCTCCGGCCGCGGCTCATCGCCGCGTTCGTCGGGATCGTCGCGAGCGGGATCCTGATGGTCGGGTGGCTCTTCAACGCCGTGCTGTGAGGTGAGAGATGAAGATCCAGGTGCTCGGAACCGGCTGTGCGAAGTGCAGGCAGCTCACCGCGAACGCGGAGAAGGCGGTGGCGGCGCTCGGGCTCGCCACGCCGGTCGAGAAGGTGGAGGACCTGCGCGAGATCATGAAGTACGGCGTGATGAGCACCCCCGCCCTGGTGGTGGACGGCAAGGTCCGCTCGGCCGGGAAGGTCCTCACGCCGGAGGTCGTGATGGGTCTGCTGCGCTCCTGATCGGCGCCGTGGCTCACGCGCTGATCTTCAGCATCTGCATCGCCTTCTTCATGGAGGTGCCGAGGCGGGCCAGCGCCCGGGCCAGGCTGCCGATCTCGTCGCGCCGCCCGAGCCCGGGGACCTCGAGATCGAGCTGTCCCTGGCTGTAGCTGTCCGCGATGGCGGTGAGCTGGCGGAGCGGCTTGATGATCGACGTGACCAGGTACACGACGAGCGGGATCACGAGCACGAGGAACGCGTTGCCGACGACGAGGTACAGCTTCCAGAGGAACGTGCTCGTCGCGTCGTGGATGTCGCCCAGGATCTTCGCCTTCCGCCCCTCGACGTCGTCGATGTAGACGCCGGTGCCCATCCAGTAGTTCGTGCCCGGGATCATGCGCGCGTAGGAGAGCTTCGGGAGCACGCCCTGACCGGGCTTGTCGAACCAGTACTCGACGTAGCCGCCGCCGCCCTGAGCGACCTGGTCGAGCTTGCGGATGAACTCGGTGCCCTTCGAGTCGACCTTCCCGATGATGTTCTTCCCCTCGAGGTCGGGCACGGTCGGGAGGACGAACACGGTGCCGCCCGTCTTGTAGACGAAGTAGTAGCCGGAGTGGTCCGGGAAGAACCGCGCGTTCTTCACGAGCCCGGTGAACACGCGGTACGTCTCGGCCTCGTCCTTCGCGCCCTGCGCCGCGGCGGCGAGCGTCGGCGCCATCGCGTCCACGAGGTCCTTCAGCTCGTTGCGGTAGTCCTGCAGGAGCATCTCGGTGGTGTTCGCGGTGGCCATGTCGCGGACCCGCCCCACGAGCAGGTGGTAGCCCGCGGCGGTGAACGTCGTGAAGAGCACCAGCACGGCCACCAGCGCGACGATCTTCTTCTTGATCGACATGATTCCTCCGGTCCGCCGCGCTCGGACGCACGGCGCGCGTTCTGGTCATGGGTGTCGCACGGACGGGCGCGGGCGCCGCCGCGGTTCCGGACGACCGGTCGCCTGGACGGCGGCACCGGCGCCGTGCGCGGGGCGAGCGGGAGCTCTCGCGCGAGGGCAGGGGACGCGTCGGGCCTCGCCGTGCCGCGTCGGGACGACATCGGCGCCTCGCGGCGCACACGCTCAGCGCTGCGGCGGGACCGCCTGCGCCGGCGCCGGGGGCCGGTCCCGGGCCGGCGTCACGTGGATCGTGACCGCCGCCGGCTGGTTGCCCTTCGGGTCGTACGCGACGCGCGCGTCGGCGCCCTGCTGGAGCTCCGCCACGGATCGCCGCTCCGTCCCGACCAGCACCGTCGTGCGCTGGTCGATCTGGAACACCGTCGTCTGGCCGTCCTGCCCCTCGAGGATCACCCGCGACGGCGTCGCCTCCGCGATCCGTCCGGCGGCGCTCCGGAGCCCCTGGGCCTGCTCGGCCGCCAGCTGGGCCTGCTCGGCCGCGCGGGCCGCGCGCTCGCGCTGCTGGCGTGCGGCCGCGTCGAGCCGCTCCACGTTCGCCTGCTCCTGGGCGATGCGCTGCTGCGTCTGGGCGCTCTTCTGCTCCGCCTGGGCGAGCTGCTGCCGGGCCTGGGCGCGCTGCTGCTCGATCGTCGCGACCTCCTGGTGCGCCGCCTCGAGCCGCTTGCGCGCCTCGGCGAGCTCGCGGTCCGCTTGCGCGACCTGCTCGTTCGCGCGCTGAGCCTGCTGCGCTTGCTGCGTGCCGGGTGCCGCAGCGGCGGCCGGCTTCTTCTCGTGCGCGCACGCTCCGAGCGTCGCGACGAGCAACCCCGCGATCGCAGCGCCGCTCCAGCCTTGGGTCGTCATGTCGTTGCCCCCCTGCTAGAGGGTGCGATCCGCGCGGCCGGCGCGCAAACCGCGGCGACGCTGCCGCGTGGATCCATCCGGAGCGGGGGGAAGGTCAGGGAACCGAGACCTGGATCCCGAGGACGGCCCCGGAGCCGCCGCTCGCGACCAGGATGCCGGTACGTGCTCCGGACGCCCCCGCGTCGACCTGGAGCTGGACGGTACAGGACGCCCCGGGTGCGATCGCCGCGCAACCGGACGCGACGAGGCTGAACCCGGGTGATGTCCAGAACACCGGCGTGCTCGCCGCCTCTCCTCCCAGGTTCCGGAGCTGCACCGTGAACGGCGCGCCGACCGCGAGCGTGTTCGCGTAGACCTGCGGCGAGAACTGCAGCACCGCCGGAAGCCCGACCGGGATCCAGGAGGCGCCGTTCCAGTAGGACACGCGCTCGCTCGTCGTGTCGTAGTAAGCGGCCCCCACTGCAGGGCTCGAGGGCGGCTGCGCCGAGGCCACGAACCCGTCCGTCGGTCCGGCGCGCACCGGCAGGACCGACGCGGGCAGGAGGCCGCCCCCGTCGAGGAGAGGGACCGAAGCCGGGAGCACGGACGCGGCGATCTTCCCGGACGAGAGGACCGGGACGTCGGTCAGCCGCGCGTACGCGACGAGGTCCGTGGCCGTCGCGTAGCTGCCCAGCGGCTGGAAGCGCGCGTCGCCGGCGGCGACCGTGAGATACGGCGCGAGCGCCGAGGTGGTGAGATAGCTCGCTGCTCCGAGCCCTCCGAGCGAGTCCGCATCGGTCGCGCTCGCGGCGTGCGCCGCGGTCGCGACGGTGCCGACGACGCTCGAGGCGTCGAGGACGACGCCGGGCCCGAGTGACCCCGCGGTGATCTCGCCTGCGCCGTGAGCGTGGTCTGCGCGCGCGGCGTTCGGCGCCGCGCCGGAGCCCGCGAAGGCGACCGACAGGGGCTGAGCTGCGGTCCCGTTCCCGGAGAGCCCGGCCCCGACCTCGAGGCTCGCGGCTGCCCCCGCCGACCCGGTGGCGCCCGGCGGACCCGCGGCCCCCGAACAGGCGGCGGATACGGTGAGTGCGGCGAGGAAGATGGCGCGCATGGTGCCTCCGCTCGAGATCTTCTCAGGAGGGGGCCCCGGCAGCAAACGCACGTCGTCCGCGTCAGGACGCCGGCGGATCGGCGAGGGTGCGCCCTACGGGCGCCCGAGCGCGCGGAGCAGCTGCGAGCGCGCCGAGGCGAGCTGGAACTCCGCCTGCACCCGCTGCCCGAGCGCGGTCGTGAGCGCGACCTGCGCGTCCGAGAGATCGAGGAGGCTCCCGACGCCGGTCTCGTACCGTCCCTCGGCCAGCACGAGCCGCTCCCGGGCCGCCTGCGCCGCCTCGTCGGAGGCGCCGAGCGTCGCGCTCGCGGCGCGGACGCCCAGCCGCGCCTGCTCGACCTCGAGCCGGACCTGCTGCCGGAGCTGCTCCACCTGCGCCTCGAGCGCGGTCTGGTTCGCGCGCGCCTCGCGCACCTGCCCGCGGGTCTGCCCGCCCTGGAACAGCGGCCAGCTCAGGGTCACCGCGGTGTTCCACCCGGAGGAGAGATCGGCCGGCTTCGCGCCGGCCTCCGTCACGCCCGCGGACACCCCGAGGCTCGGGCCGTAGCCGCCCTCCAGGGACCGGACGGTCAGCTGTTGCCCCCGGACCTGCTGCTCGAGCGCAGCGATGTCGGGGCGCGCGGAGATCGCCTCGGCGAGGAGGACCTCCGGCGCCGCCTCCTCACCCGGGAGCGGTGGGAGCGTCGTGTCCACGACCTCCCACGGTCCGAGGTCGGTCGCCCCGATCGCCTGCTCGACCCGGACGCGCGCCGTCGCGTACGCATTCTCCGCCTGGATGACCCGGACTCGCGCGTTCGCGAAGTTCACCCGCTCCGTCACGAGGTCGATGGGGGGCCGCGTGCCGATCTCGACGAAGGCGCGGATCTGATCGAGGTGCTTCTGCTCGTTCGCGAGCGTGTCGCGCGCGACCCCGAGCAGCGCCCTCTCGGCGACCGCGTCGAAGTAGGTCGTGCGGATCCCGAGCGCGACGGCCTGGGCGGTGCCCCGCTCGGAGTCGGCCTGTCCGGCCGCGGTCGCCTGCGCCGCGCGCCACCGGCCGGAGGTCTGCCCGAAGTCCCACACGAGCAGCCTGCCGGTGATCCCCAGGCTGTAGAGGTCGCGCGTGCCGGAAGAGGAGAGCGCCCCGAGCGACAGCTCGGAGGTCGAATCGGAGGACCGCTGCCAGCTCGCGGATCCGGTGAGCTGCGGGAGGAGCGGCGCGCGCGTCTGCTCGACCCTGGCCTTCGCCGCCTCGGTGGACGCCTGCGCCTGCCGGAGCTGCGGCTGCCGGGCGAGGCCGAGCCGGAGCGCCTCCTCGAGCGCGAGGGCGCGAGGAGGGGCGGCGGCGGCCGGGGGAGGCTGCGCCGCGGCGGGCGCCTGCGCCGCGGCGGGCGCGGCGAGGAGCAGGAGGGCGATGTGGATGGCCGTTCTCACTCGAACCTCAGGGCCTCGATCGGGTCGAGCTGCGATGCCTTGCGGGCGGGGTAGATGCCGAACGCGACGCCGACGATCGCGCTGAACACGACCGAGACGACGACGATGTCCGGCCGGATCAGCATCGGCCAGCCGAACTGGGCGGCGAGCCGTTGCGCGGCGACGATCCCGAGGAACACCCCGATCGCGCCGCCGGCCACCGCGAGCGTCAGGGCCTCGACGAGGAACTGGGCGAGGATGTCGCGCGGCCGCGCCCCGACCGCCATCCGGATCCCGATCTCTCGCGTCCGCTCGGTGACCGAGACGAGCATGATGTTCATGATCCCGATGCCGCCCACGACCAGCGACACGGCGGCGATCGCGGCGAGGAGGGTCGTGATCGTGGAGACGCCCTGCTGCTGCGCGCCCGCGATGTCCGTGAGGTTCCGGATCGAGAAGTCGTCGTCGCCTCCGGGAGGGATCCGGTGGCGGTCCCGGAGCAGGTCCGAGATCTGGCGCTCGGCGCGCGCGGTCTGGCCGGGCTGCGCGCCGATCATGATCACCCCGGAGAGGTACTTCTGGAGGCCGCCCTGGATCTTGGCCTGGTACGACGACTGCGGGACGAAGACCGCGTCGTCGTAGTCCTGGCCCATGGGCGACTGGCCCTTGGACGCGAGGACGCCCACCACCTGGAACGGGATGTTCTTGATCCGCACGGTGAGCCCCACGGGATCGGCCCCCGCGCCGAAGAGCTTGTCCGCGACCGTCTTCCCGAGGACCGCCACCTTCGTGCCGCCGTCCACGTCGGAGGCGGTGAAGAGCGCGCCCGAGCCGACGGCCCACGTGCGGATCTCGAAGAACTCCGGGCTCGTGCCGGTCACCGAGGTCGTCCAGTTCTGGTCCTCGGACAGGACCTGCGCGGTGGTCCGGAGGCTCGCCGCGACGGCGCGGACGGAGGGGATCTCGGCCCGGATCGCCCGCAGGTCGTCCCAGGTCAGCGTGGGCATCGAGCCGAAGCCGCCGAACGCGCCACCGCGGGTGGTCGTGCCGGGGAGCACGATGAGGAGGTCCGACCCCATCGAGGCGAAGGCGTCCTCCACCCGCTTCTTCGCGCCCTCTCCGATCGCGACCATCGCGATCACGGCGGACACGCCGATGACGATCCCGAGCGTGGTGAGGAACGAGCGCATCTTGTTCCGCAGGAGGGCGCGCGCGGCCACCCGCAGGGTCTCGAGCAGGTTCACGGGACGGCCTCCTCCGGAGCCGCGGTCGGGCGCGCGATCCGCGCGACCTGGCGGTCGTCGCTCCGCACGAGCCCGTCGCGCAGGACGACGATCCGCGACGCGAACTCGGCGACGTCGTGCTCGTGCGTGACGAGGACCACGGTGATCCCCTCGCGCCCGAGGGCCTGGAGGAGCGCCATGACCTCGACGGACGTGCGGCTGTCGAGGTTCCCGGTGGGCTCGTCGGCGAGCAGGAGGCGCGGGTGGGTGACGATGGCGCGGGCGATCGCGACGCGCTGCTGCTGCCCGCCCGAGAGCTGGTTCGGGTGGTGGTCGATCCGCTCGCCGAGGCCGACCCGCTCGAGCGCGCCGCGCGCCCGCGCGTGCCGCTCGCGGGCCCCGAGGCCGGAGTAGACGAGCGGCAGCTCGACGTTCTCGATCGCGCTCGTGCGCGAGAGCAGGTTGAAGCTCTGGAACACGAACCCGAGCGTCCGGTTCCTCACCGCCGCGAGCTCGTCGCGGTCGAGCTGCGACACCTCCTCACCCGCGAGCCGGTACGACCCGGCGGTCGGTCGGTCGAGGCAGCCGATGACGTTCATGAGCGTCGACTTGCCCGAGCCCGACGCGCCCATGATCGCGACGAACTCGCCGTCGGCGATGGTGAGCGAGACCCCGCGCAGCGCACGCACGTCGACGTCGCCCATCCGGTAGGTCTTCTCGACCGAGTCGATGTCGACGAGCGCGCGGGCCATCGCGACCACCTAGAAGATCCGTCCGCCGCGAGGACCGCCCGGCGGCCCGCCGCCCGCGCCCGCGGGCTTCTCACCGCCCGCGACGTCGGTCACGACCTGATCGCCCTCGCGCAGCTCGCCCTCGAGCACCTCGGTCGTCGAGCCGTCGGAGACCCCGGTCCGGATCTGCGCGGCCTCGGGCTTCTCCGCGCGGAGCACCCAGACCGTCCGGCGGTCCGGCTCGCGCGGCGATCCCTCGCCCGCCCCCGGACGGCGGCCTTCCGGCCGCGGCTGCACCGGGCGCCTGTCCGGGCGACGCCGCGCCTCGGCCGCCTCCGTCCGGAGCGCCCTGGGCTCCGGCCCCGGCGCCGCCCCCTGCGGCCCCAGCGCCTCCTCGGCGCCCGGCCTGGAGCTCGGCGGACGGCCGGAACCGCAGCGCACCGTTCGGGACGCGCAGGACGTCCGCCCGGTCCGCGAACACGAAGCTCACGTTCGCGGTCATCCCCGGGCGCAGCTCGAGGTCCGGGTTCCCGACGTCGACGACCGCGTCGTACGTGACGACGTTCTGGACGTTCTGCGGCGCATTCCGGATCTGGCGGACGGTCCCGCGGAAGCGTCTTCCGGGGAACGCGTCGACCGTGAACGACGCGTCCATCCCGGCCCGGAGCTTCCCGATGTCGGCCTCGGCGACGCTCGTGTCCACCTGCATCTTCGCGAGGTCCTCCGCGATGACGAAGAGCGTCGGCGCCTGCAGCGAGGCGGCGACGGTCTGCCCGACGTCCACGCTGCGCGAGATGACGGTCCCGTTGATGGGCGAGATGATGTTCGTGTAGGCGAGGTTCACCTGCGCCTGCTGCAGCGAGGCGCGCGCCTGCTCGACCTTCCCCGCGGCCGCGTCCACGCCGGCCTGCGCGCCCTCCGCGGTCGCCTGCGCGGTGTCGAGGTCCGCCTGGGCGACGAGCTTCCGTTCCGCGAGGCTCCGCGTCCGGGCGAGCTGCCTCGCTGCGTCCGCCGCCTGCACCTTCGCGCGGGCGAGGTCGGCGCGGGCCGCGATGTGGTTCGCCCGCGCCTGCTCGAGCGTCGCCTGGAAGAGCTGCGGGTCGATCTTGGCGATGAGCTGGCCCTTCTTCACCGGGCTGTTGAAGTCGACGAAGAGCTGCTGGATCCGGCCGGAGACCTGGCTCCCGACCTGCACGGTCACGAGCGCGGAGAGCGTCCCGGTCGCCGTGACCTGCGCCACGATCCGGCCGCGGTCGACGCGGGCGGTCTCGTAGCGTGTCACCGGGGGCCTGGCGCGAGGCCCGCCACGCGAACCCCGCGCCCGCGGCGACGGCGACGAGGACGGCCGCGGCGATGAGCCGCCGCCTCCACGGCGATCGGGCGGCCGGCTGCGGGGGTTGCTGCTGCATGGTGATCCGCTCTGCGGGCTTCATCTTCTTCGATCCCCTCTCGCCAGGTGACGCCGACAGGCGCGCGACCGGCGGGCGACACCTATTCGAGAGCCCCTCCGGGGTCAACCGGTCGCGGCAGACCGCGGCCGGTCCCCTGGAGAACCCCCGTCGGGCGCAGAAGTTACCGCGTTGCGCTCCGGAGCGTCGGCGGGGCGCGACCGCAGGGCCGGGCGGTCGGCGCGGGGCCGCTCGCGCGGCTTGCGTCCGCCCCGGCGCCCGCGCATAACACCCCGGAACATGGCCGATTCGCCGCCTGGGGAGCTCCTGCTCCTCGTGCCGACCACGAGCTATCGCCTCGACGACTTCCGCGCCGCGGCGCGGCGGCTCGGGGTCCCGCTCGTCATCGGGAGCGACCGGTGCCACCGGATCGAGGACGTGTTCGGCGAGGAGAAGGACCTCCTCTCGCTCGACTACCGGAACCCGTCGCGCGCGGCCGACCAGATCGCCGAGGCGGCGCGCAAGCGCCCGATCCGCGGCATCGTCCCGGCGAGCGATCCCACGGCCGTCATCGCGGCGCTCGCCGCCGAGCGGCTCGGGCTCGCGCACAATCCCCCCGCCGCCGCGCGCCGCGCCGCGAACAAGCTCGCGATGCGGACCGCGCTCCGCGACGCGGGGGTGCCGGTTCCGCGCTTCCGGTCCTTTCCGGTCGAGACCGACCCGGAGCGCGCCGCGGAGAGCGTGGGTTACCCGTGCGTCCTCAAGCCGCTCATCTTCTCGGCGAGCCGCGGCGTGATCCGCGCCGACGATCCCGCCGGGTTCGTCGCGGCCTGGCGCCGGATCGAGAGGCTCCTGCGCGACACGGCGCCCGAGCGGCGCGCGCGCGAGGAGGAGGGTGCCCGGACCGTCCTCGTCGAGTCGTTCGTCGCGGGCCGGAGGTCGCGGTCGAGGGCCTCCTGCGCGGTGGGACGCTCGACGTGCTCGCGATCTTCGACAAGCCCGACCCGCTCGACGGCCCGTACTTCGAGGAGACGATCTACGTGACCCCGTCGCGGCACCCCGCGCCGCTGCTCGCCGAGGTCGAGGCGGTCACAGCCGCGGCGGCGCGCGCGCTCGGGCTCGTGGAGGGACCCGTGCACGCCGAGCTCCGGCTCGCAGCCGGCGGACCGGTGGTGCTCGAGGTCGCGGCGCGGTCGATCGGCGGGCTCTGCTCCGCACCTCGCCCGGGCCGTCCTCGTCGAGTCGTTCGTCGCCGGCGCGGAGGTCGCCGTCGAGGGGCTCCTGCGCGGCGGGAGGCTCGACGTGCTCGCCATCTTCGACAAGCCGGACCCGCTCGACGGTCCGTACTTCGAGGAGACGATCTACGTGACCCCGTCGCGGCACCCCGCGCCGCTGCTCGCCGAGGTCGAGGCGGTCACCGCCGCGGCGGCGCGCGCGCTCGGGCTCGTGGAGGGACCCGTGCACGCCGAGCTCCGGCTCGCGGCCGGCGGACCGGTGGTGCTCGAGGTCGCGGCGCGGTCGATCGGCGGGCTCTGCTCGCGCACGCTCCGGTTCGGCGCGGGGCTGTCGCTGGAGGAGCTGCTGGTCGCGCACGCGATGGGGCTGCCGCTCGACGCGCTCCGGCGCGAGGCGCGCGCGGCCGGCGTGATGATGCTCCCGATCCCGCGCCGAGGCGTGCTGCACGGCGTCCGGGGCGTCGACGCGGCGCGCGCGGTCGAGGGCGTGGACGACGTCGTCATCACCGTGCCGGAGGGCCGGGAGGTCGTGCCGCTCCCGGAGGGCGACAGCTACCTCGGCTTCCTCTTCGCGCGCGGCGAGACGCCGGCCGCCGTCGAGGCCGCGCTGCGGGCTGCGCACGCGCGGCTCGGGTTCGACATCCGCGCGCCGCTGCCGGTGACCTGACCGCCGGATATCGTCCCCTCGCCCCCGCGAAGCGGGGGAGAGGGCCAGGGAGAGGGGGCTGCCGGGTCAGTCCCGCCGCTCGGACCGCTTCTCGTCCAGGCCACCCACCTGGGCGGCAGTGGGCTCTGCTCAGCAGAACCAGGACTCGGTGAGCCGCGGCACGCGCCGCTGGTCGGGTGCGAGCGTCCGGACGTGCCCGTGCGGGAGCCCCGCCGCGGCGAGCGCGAGCACCTTCACGCGCGCGATCGTCGCGAGCGGCTCCTCGCTCCGCGCGGCCGCGGCCTCCACCTCCGCCGCGACGCGCGCCTGGAGGGCGTCCATCCGCGGGTCGGGGTGGCGCCAGCGCCAGCTGAGGGCGGCGGGGTCGAGCCCCTCGAAGAGGATTCCGGGGTCGTCCTCGAGGAGCGAGCCGGGCGGCACGAGGAGGCGGATCGAGAGCTGGACCGGGTCCAGCGCGGGGAGCACGCCGTGCGCCTCGAACGTGTCGATGAGGTCCAGGTAGTCCTCGAGCGTGGACCAGGGCGTGAAGGGGACGAGGGAGGGGCGGAGCGGCAGCCCGGCCGTCCGCGAGAGCTCGAACGCCCTGAGCACGTCCTCGCGCGTGTGCCCCTTCTCGAGGGCCGCGAGGACCCGGTCCGAGAGCGACTCGACCGCGGTCGTGGCGAACACCGCGCCGAGGCTGGCGAGCTCCGCGAGCGCCTCCGGCAGTCGGACGAGGTGCTCGATCTTCGCCGTGAAGTCGAAGGTCAGGCGGGGGAAGCGCGCGTGGAGCGCCCGCGCGATCCGGAGCGCGTGGGTCGGGCCGTTCAGGAAGTCCGGGTCGCCGAAGGTGACGTGCTCGGCCCCGGCCGCGACCTGCGCCGCGACGTCCTCGAGGACGATGGCCTCCGGGACCGCGTAGAACCGGCCCTGGTAGAGCGGGACCACCGGGCAGTGACGGCAGCGGTGCTTGCAGCCGCGCGTCGCCTCGACGTACCCCGCGACGCGCCGCGTCCCGTCCCCCGCCTCGAGGCGGGCGTACCGCTCGAGGGGCGGGAGCCCGCCGCGGCTCGGCAGGAGCGACGGCGCCGCGCGCGGGGGCGCGGCGCCCGGTCCGCGCTGGACGAAGCGCGCGAGGTCCTCGCCGCGCTCGATCGCCCCCGCGAGCGCGACCAGCTCCTCGCCGGACTCGGCGCCGAGGACCGCCGACGCGCCCGCGCCGAGGAGCAGCTCGGCGTTGAGCGGCGCGTACAGCCCGTGGAAGCAGAGGACGCAGCCCGGGCTCAGCTCGAGGATCCGGGCCGCGGCCGCGACCCCGAGCCGCAGGGCCGTGTGCATCGGGACCGAGATCGCGACGAGCCGGGCCCGGCGGACGCGCGCCTCGTCGATCCGGTCCACCGAGAGGTCGAGCGCGGCCGGGCGGTACCCCGCGCGCTCGAGGTGCGCCGCGGGCACGGCGACGCCGTGCGGCGCGTGGCCGAGCTCGTACGTCGAGACGAGGAGGATCTCGCCGGGGCCGCGCATCCTGCGACCGTCCGGGGGCGCGGGCGGCCCCGCGTCAGCCCTTCGTGGGGGGCGGACGGTAGTCGGGAGGGAGCTGCGAGCCCTCGCCGAAGAAGAACTGCTCCGCCTGCTGGTACAGGATCTCGTTCGTCCGCGGGTCGGCCGGGGCGAGGCGGAACTCGTTCAGGATCATCTTGAAGTGCTCGAGCCACATCTTCCAGGCTTCCTGGGAGATGGAGTCGTAGATGCGCTGTCCGAGCTCGTTCGGGAACGGCTTGAACGTGAGGCCCGGCAGCTCCTTCCCGAGCTTCTTGCAGTTCACCATGCGCGCCATTCCGTCTTCCTTTCCGGCCGGGCCGAGACGCCGGGGAAGATAAGCGATCTCGACCCCGGATGCACGGGGACGGTGGCGGGGGCGCTGCGGGCCAGGAGTGGCGGGGGACGCTGCCGGCTAGGAGAGGAGCGCCGTCGGCGAGACGGCCAGCGCCTTCGCGAGCGACTCGAGCGTGTCGAGCGGGGGGGTGCGCTGCCCGCGCTCGAGCATCGAGATGTACGAGACCGAGAGGCCGGCCTTCCCGGCGAGGGCCTCCTGGGACAGCTTCCGGCGGAGACGTTCGCTCTTCAGGTTGACGGCGAACTTGTCGGCGAGACCAGGCATCGAACCACCCCCCAAGGTGGACTGCGGGAGAATTGCGGATTCCGCAACACGCTTTTGCGGAATCCGCAGTCCGAGGAATAGCACTTCTCGTCTCACCGAGCCAGGGAGTGCGTGTCCCGTGAGCGCGCGACCCGCACTCGAGGTGCAGGTCCGCGACCGCTCAGCGGCGAGGGCGCGCCGCGGGGAACGGCACGTCGTAGCGCGCGAGCAGCCGTCGCAGCGCGAAGTACGAGACCCCGAGCGCGCGCGCGAGGCCGCGCGGATCCGCCGTGAAGAGCTGCGTCGACGCGAGGAGGTACCGGCGCGCAGCCTCGCGGAACGGCAGGACGTCCTCCCGCGCGCGCAGCGGCCGGAAGCCCGGGACCGCGTTCACGAGCTCCCCCGTGAGCTGCGCCAACTTGCCGCGGGCCTCCTCCACCTCGGCCTCGCTCCGCTCGATCTCGTGCCTGAGCCGGCGACGGTCGAGCGCGAGCTCCAGCGCCCGGACGATCCCGACCGCCGAGCCGTCCGCGAACTCGTGGAAGAAGTCGGCGCCCGACATCAACGAGGCGATCGCGTCGGACGCGTCGGTGGACGAGCCGAAGGCGAGGATCGCGAGCGCCGGCCGCGCCTCGCGCAGCTCCCGGATCGTGTCGAGGCCCGGTCCGCCGGTCAGGGCGAGGTCGACCGCCGCGAGGTCGGCGGTCCGCGCGCGACGGAGCGCCTCGGCGCCCGACGCCGCGAGCACGACCTGGTACCGCGGGTAGCGCCCCAGCTTGCGGGCCCGCACACGCCCCGTCACGCAGCGGATCCGGTCGTGCAGGGCGTGGCGGCGCGGTCCGTCCGCGATCGCGAGCAGGACGGTCTGGTCGAACTCGTCGGGATGGTCCCAGCGGCTCCGGCCCATGGGTCCGAGTTGGTACCACGAGTCGCGCCGCGCCTCACGCAGCGTCTCGCCCATCGCTTCACACAGCGCCTTACACGGCGCCTCGCGCCCGAGCCGCTCGTCCGGCTCAGGCCCCCGCGGGCGGGCGCAGGACGAGGACCTCGACCCGCGCGCCGCGGGGGAGGCGGGTCCTCCCGGCCGGGAGGACCGCGAGCGCGTCGAGCCCGGCGGCGGACGAGAGGTCCCCGGAGCTCTGCGACCGCAGCGGGATCGCGACGAGCTCGCCGCGCGCGACCCCGAGCCGCGCGCGCAGGTAGACCTCGAGCCCGGCCGGCTTCTCCTGCGCCGCCCCGAGCCTCGCCGCGATCCGCAGCCTGCCCGTGCCCCGCAGCCCGGCGAGGGCGCGCAGCGCCGGCCGGACGAAGAGCTCGAACGTCACGAGCGCGCTCGTGGGGTTCCCGGGCAGCCCGAACACCGCCAGCTCACCCCAGCGACCGAAGGTGAACGGCTTGCCCGGGCGCATCGAGACGCGCCAGAAGTCGAGCTGCGCGCCCGCGGCCGTGAGCGCGGCGCGTACGAGATCCCGCGCGCCGACCGAGACGCCGCCCGTGGTCACGAGGGCGTCGACGCCCCGCGCGGCCGCGAGCGCCCGCGCCAGCGCCGACGGGTCGTCCGCGGCGGCGGGCAGGAGCACCGGCTCCGCGCCGGCGTCGCGGGCGGCGGCCGAGAGCGCGTGCCCGTTCGTCTCCACGATCTGGCCCGGCGCGAGCGCGCGGCCGACCGGGACGATCTCGTCGCCGGTCGGCAGGATCGCGATCCGCGGCCGGCGGTGGACGTGACAGCTCCCCGTGTCCGAGGCCCGCCGCGAGCGCGATGGTGCCCGCGTCGATCGCCGAGCCGGCGGGGATCGCGACCCGGCCTGCGGCCACGTCGGACCCGCGCGGCCGGACGAAGCGGCCCCGCGCCGCCGCCCGGGCGAAGACGGCCGTGCGGCCGGCCCGGCGGACCTCCTCCTGCTGCTCGACCGCGTCCGCGCCGTCGGGGAGCGGCGCGCCCGTGAAGATCCGGCAGCAGGTCCTCGCCGGGAGCGGTCCGGGCGCCGGCCGGCCGGCGAACACCTCGAAGGCGACCGGGAGGCGCGCGCCGGGGCCCGGCGCGTCGGTGGCCCGGAGCGCATACCCGTCCATGGTCGACGCGTGGAAGGCGGGGAGGTCCGCACCGGCGACGAGATCCTCGGCGAGGGCGCGGCCCAGGGAGGCCGCGAGCGGGACGCGCTCGGCGGGGAGGGGCGCGACGTCCGAGAGCGCCGCGAGGATCCGGGACAGGGCCGCCGCCGGAGTGAGCACGCGCTGGGATGTACCACGGAATCGAGGCCTGTCCTGGCACCCGCGCGGAGCGCGCGCCCCGGACCGCGCGATCCGGTTACACTCAGTCTCTACGAGACGAGGGGGTTGGACTTGGGTGAGGGCAGGCAGGACGCGCGCCGCGAGGCGCTGCTCGAGCAGCTCCGGCGCGCCGAGGGGCGGCCGGTGTCCGTTCGAGAGCTGATGCAGCGGGCGGGCATGCACGCGGGCGAGCGGACCGACGCGAAGCGCGCGCTGCGCGATCTCGTGCAGGACGGGCTCCTGCTCCGCGACGGGAAGCGCTACGCCCTGCCGCGGACGGCGAAGGAGCACCCCGCGCCGGGCGGCGCCCTCGCGCCCGCGCGGCGCACCGGCCGCGCGAAGCCGGGCCTCCTCGGCACGCTCAAGAAGCACCGGGACGGCTTCGGGTTCGTCGCGCGCCTCGACCGGAAGGGGGACGACGTCTTCGTCCCTCCCGCCGAGGCGGCGAAGGCCATCGACGGCGACCTCGTCCGCGTCGAGGAGGTCCCGGCGCGCGGCGGGCGCACCGCCGGGCGCATCGTGGAGGTGGTCGAGCGGCGGCGCCGCCTCCTCGTCGGCACCTATCACGCGCGCGGCCGGCAGAGCTTCGTCGTGCCGGCGGACGCGGAGCTCGAGGCCGCCGTCCCGGTGCCCGAGACGTCCGTCGCCGCCGACGGCGAGGTCGTGAAGGTCGCGCTCGATCCCGGCGCGGGCCGGCTCTCCGGCACCGTCGTCGAGACGATCGGCCGCCCCGGCGAGCCGCGCGTCGAGGTGCTGAAGGTCGCGTACGCGCGGGGGTTCGCGGACGTCTTCCCCGAGCCGGTCGCGGCGGAGGCCCGGATCGTCCCGGACCACGTCGGGAGCGAGGATCGGCGGGGGCGCCGCGACCTGACGGCCCTCCCGCTCGTCACGATCGACGGGGAGGACGCGCGCGACTTCGACGACGCGGTGCACGTCGAGCGGCTCGAAGCGCGAGGGAAGGGGAAGGGCCTCTACCGGCTGGTCGTCGCGATCGCCGACGTCGCGCACTACGTCCGGCCGGGCTCCGCGCTCGACGACGAGGCCGGGCGCCGCGCCACGAGCGTCTACTTCCCGATGCAGGTCCTGCCGATGCTGCCCGAGCGGCTGTCGAACGGGATCTGCTCGCTGAACCCGCAGGTCGACCGGCTCTGCATGGTCGCGGACCTCGTCGTCGACGCGAAGGGCGAGACGCGCTCGGCGGAGGTGTACGAGGGCGTGATGCGGAGCGCCGCGCGGTGCACGTACACCGAGGTGGCGCGCGTCCTCGACGGCGAGAAGCTGCCGGACCGCGAGCGGTTCCGGGACACCTTCGAGCTGATGGCGGAGCTCCAGGCGAAGCTCACGGGCATGCGCCGCCGGCGCGGCGCCATCGACTTCGACCTGCCCGAGGCGAAGATCGTCCTCGGGCCCGGCGGCGAGGTCGAGGGGATCGAGAAGCGCCCTCGCAACCGCGCGCACCGGATCGTCGAGGAGTTCATGCTCGCGGCGAACGAGGCCGTGGCGCGCTGGTTCGGGGCCCGCGACCTCCCGACCATCTACCGGGTGCACGGCGTCCCCGACGAGGAGAAGCTCGCGGCGTTCCTGGAGCTCGCGCGCACGCACGGGTTCCAGGTGCCGGACCTGCCGGCCACCCCGCGCGCGCTGAACGAGCTGCTCGAGCGCTTCCACGGCCACGCGCAGCAGCGCGCGCTCAACCAGCTGCTCCTGCGCGCGATGATGCAGGCGGTCTACACGACCGAGAACATCGGCCACTACGGGCTCGCCGCCGAGCACTACCTCCACTTCACCTCGCCCATCCGCCGCTACCCGGACCTGCTCGTGCACCGGCTGCTGAAGGAGGAGTGGGCTCACCGGCGCGGCGACGAGGTCCGGCGCACGGCGGCGCCGCGGCTCACCGAGCTGGCGGTGCGCTCGTCGGAGCGCGAGCGCGCGTCGATGGAGGCGGAGCGCGAGATCGCGTCGTTCTACGCGGCGCTGTTCATGAAGGACAAGGTCGGGGAGCGCTTCGACGGCGTCGTGTCGGCGGTGGTCGAGTTCGGCCTGTTCGTCGAGCTGGGGCGCTGGTTCGTCGAGGGGCTCGTGCGCATCGAGGAGCTGGGCGGCGCGCCGGAGCTGGACCCGGTGCTGCACGCGCTGGTGGACCGCGCGAGCGGCCGCGCGTTCCGCGTGGGCGATCGCGTGAACGTGGAGGTCGTCTCCGCGAGCCCGGCGCGCCGGCGCATCGAGCTCGCCCTGGTCGAGGCGGGGAAGACGCGCCGGGCGGAGCCCGGGGTCGTGCGGCCCGAGCGCGCGCGGCCGGCGCGCCGGGCCCCGGCGTGGGCGGAGCGGCCGCCGCGCGAGCCCCGGGTCGTGCCTGCCTCGCGGGGCGGCGCGGCCCGCGGCGACCACGAGCGGCGGGGAGACGGCCACGCGGAGCGCGGCGGACGCGGTCACGCGCACGCGCAGCGCAGCGCAGGGCACGGGAAGCCCGCGAAGGGCGGCCGGAGCGGCGGCGGCGCGAAGGCCGCGAAAGCGCGGCGGCGGCCGGGGCGGCAAGCCCGGGCCGAAGGGCGGCGGGGGGCGCCGGGGCCGCGGGGGCCGCGGCCGCTGACCTCGTCAGGGGGCCGCGGGCGGGCTGCCGCGCCACGCCTGCAGGAACCGGCGCGCCTCGGCGAGCCACGCCGCGGGCCCATGGCGCGGTGCGTGCGCCGCCTCGGTCGCGGGGACGAGCCGGACGGCGGAGGGATCCCCCTCGTCCCACGCGACGGCGAGCCGCCGCGCCTCCAGCGCCGCGAAGAACGGCGCCCAGCCGCAGCGCCCGCCGGCCTCGGAGTGGGGGAGGAGCGCGGGGGTCCCCTCGCGGACGGCGGGGGAGAGCCGGGCGCGCCCGGCAAGGTGCATGATCTCGCCTCGATCGACGGATGCAGGCATGGCAGTCCGGATTGTAGTGCGGTAATCACCGGGTGGTGACCATCGTCGAAGGGGCCATCCTCGCCGCGTCCGCCTTCGCGGCCGGCCTCGTCAACGCGGTGGCGGGCGGCGGCACGCTCATCACCTTTCCCGCCCTGATCGCGACGGGGGTTCCCCCGGTCGCGGCGAACGCGACGAACACGGTCGCGCTGTTCCCCGGTCAGCTCGCGTCGTCGCTCGCGTACCGGAGCCACATCGCCGAGGAGCGGCGGCGCGCGCTCACGCTCGCGATCCCGTCGCTCATCGGGGGCATCCTCGGGGCGGTGCTCCTGCTGGAGCTGCCGGAGCGGTCGTTCGAGAAGGCCGTCCCGTGGCTCATCGTGTTCGCCTGCGTGATGCTCGCGTTCCAGGGGCAGCTCAAGCGCATCGTCGCCTCCGCGCGGCACGCGAACCACCCCGCCGCGCTCTGGATCGCGCAGCTGCTCATCTCGATCTACGGCGGCTACTTCGGGGCCGGGATCGGGATCCTGATGCTGGCGGCGATGGGCATCCTCATCCCCTCGTCGATCCAGCACGCGAACGCGCTGAAGGGGCTGTTCGCGCTCCTCATCAACGCCGTCGCCGCGGTGATCTTCGTCGCGAGGGGCGCGGTGCACGTCCCCGAGGCGGTGCTCATGGCCGCCGCGTCGATCGTGGGCGGCTTCGTCGGCGCGCGGGTCGCGCAGCGGCTCCCGCCGGCCGGCATGCGCGGCTTCGCCATCGCGGTCGGCCTGTACGCGGCCGCCCGGATGTTCCTGCGCTGAGCTGGATCGGCCCCTGCGGCCCTACAGCTTCGCCGCCAGCTGGGTGAACCAGATCAGCGCCTCGAGCGCGTTCGTCGTCGTGAGCAGCCCGACGAGATCGCCCTTCTCGCTCACGACGATGATGCCGTTCAGCTTGCGGTCGTGGATGAGCTTCGCCGCCTCGGAGATCGGCGTGTCCGGGGTGACGGTGTGCGGCTTCGGGTTCATCGCCGCGCGCACCGGGGTCTTCGACAGGAGGTAGTGCAGCTCCCACTGGTCGAGGCTCGAGGCCTTCGCCGGCATGTAGCCGTACAGCATCTTCTCCGTCACGAGCCCGGCGAGGCGGCCGCGCTTCATCACCGGCAGCCGCCGGATGTTCTTCTCCTTCAGGAGGTGGATCGCCTCGATCACGGAGGCGTCCTCCTCGATCGTGATCGGCTTCTTCGTCATCCAGTCCGCGACGGTGAGCCTGTTCGCCATGTCAGATCCCCAGGAAGGCCTTCCTCACGTGGTCGTTGCCGAGGAGCTCCTCTCCCGTGCCGGAGAGTACCACTCGACCCGTCTCCAGGACGTACGCTCGATGGGCGAGGTGCAGCGACTGGTACACGTTCTGCTCGACGAGCAGGATGGTCGTACCCTGCTTGTTGATCTCCTTGATGATCCCGAAGATGTTCTTCACGAGGAGGGGGGAGAGGCCGAGGGACGGCTCGTCGAGCAGGAGGAGCTTGGGGTTCCCCATGAGCCCTCTGCCGATGGCGAGCATCTGCTGCTCGCCGCCCGACATCGTGCCGCCGAGCTGTCCCTTGCGCTCGGCGAGCCGCGGAAACAGCGAGAACACCCGCTCCATGTTCCGGTCGCGGTCCTTCCGGGCGGCCTTGGAGAAGGACCCCATCCGGAGGTTCTCGACGACCGTCATCTCCGGGAAGATCCGGCGTCCTTCCGGGACCTGGATGAGCCCGTGCTCCACGACCTCGTGGGACGCGACGGTCCCGAGGTCCAGGTCGCCGAGGCTGACCGTCCCGCTCGTGGGCCGCACCAGGCGCGAGACGTTCTTCAGGATCGTCGACTTCCCGGCGCCGTTCGCGCCGACGACCGTCACGATCTCCCCCTGCTTGACCTCGAGGTCCACGTCCCAGAGGACCTGGAGGTCGCCGTAGGAGAAGTTGAGCTTGCGGATCTGCAGCATGGCGCTCCCTACTCGACCCGCTCGCCGAGGTAGGCGGCGATGACGTCGGGGTGGTTGGCGACCTCCTGCGGCGTGCCCTCGGTGAGCTTCTCGCCGGAGTTCAGGACGACGATCCGGTCGGAGATCCGCATGATGGCCTTCATGTCGTGCTCGATGACCATCTGCGTGAGCCCGCGCTTCTTGAGGTCGAGGATGAGGAGGATGATCTCCTCCGACTCGGCGGGGTTGAGGCCGCCCATCACCTCGTCGAGGAGGAGCAGCTCGGGCTTGGTGGCCAGGGCGCGCGCGACCTCGAGCTTCTTCCGCTCGCCGATGGGGAGCCCGCCCGCGACGAACGCCGCCTTGTGGTCGAGCCGGACGACCTCGAGCTGCTCGTGCGCGGCCGCCCTGGCGACCTTGAGCGAGGACGTGCGCGCGAGGGCGCCGACCATGACGTTGTCGAGCACCGTCATCTTCGCGAGGGGCCGCACCTTCTGCCAGGTGCGGACCATCCCGAGCCGGCACACCTGGTCCGGCTGGAGCCCGTTCGTCCGGGTGCCCTTGAAGAGCACCTCGCCCTTCGACGGCGGGTAGTAGCCGGTGATGCAGTTGAAGAGGGTGGTCTTGCCGGCGCCGTTGGGCCCGATGAGGCCCATGATCATCCCCTCCTGCATCGAGAAGGAGACGTCGGAGTTCGCGGCGAGGCCGCCGAAGAACTTGGAGACGTTCTTGATGTCGAGCATCGCCATGGGTCGTCTCCTAGGCCGGGCTCGCGGCCGCGCCGGGCGCGCGGCGGCGGCGTGACCGGGAGTAGACGCGCTTGATGACCCCGACCACGCCCTCCGGCGCGAAGAGGATCACCACGACCACGAGGATCCCGTAGACGAGGAGGTGCGCGTTCGAGAGGTAGGTCTCGATGAAGCGGACGATGCCCGAGTCCGCGGAGAGGACTCCGACCTGCACGAGGCCGCGCGGGTTGCGGAGGATCTCGGAGAGCGGCACGAGCACCATCGCGCCCACGACCGGTCCGAGGATCGTCCCGATGCCGCCGACGATGCAGATGAGGACGATGCCGACGGAGACGTCGAGGCCGAACGCGATGTTCGGGTCGATGAACTTCACGAACATCGCGAAGAACCCGCCCGCGGCCGCCGTGAACGCCGCCGAGATCGCGAGCGCCACGCTCTTGTAGAACGTCAGGTTGATCCCGAGCGAGTGGGCCGCGTCCTGGTCCTCCCGGATCGCCTGGAAGTAGTAGCCGAGCTTCGAGTGCTCGACCGCGAAGTTCACGACGATGGTCACGACCGCGAGGAGGAGCCCCGTGTAGTAGAAGGTCCGCTTCGTGAGGAACTCGATCTCCGTGCCGAACAGGTGCAGCGTCGGGATCGACGACAGCAGGAACCCCTCCGCGCCCCGGGTGAAGTCCTTGAAGTGGAGGGTGGCGAGCCGGATGATCTCGGCCACCGAGATGGACGCGAGCACGAAGTAGGGCCCGCGCAGGCGGAAGGTGATGCCGCCGATGATCACCGAGAGCAGCACCGACGCGGCGATCGCGGCCCACATCCCCCACCACGGCGGGATCCTGTTGAGCTCGAGCAGCATCATCGTGACGTAGGCGCCGACCCCGAAGTAGGCGGAGTGGCCGACCGAGTACTGCCCGGCGTACCCGCCGATGACGTTCCAGGCCTGGCCCTGGATCACGGCGAGGAACAGCATCACGCCCATGTGGAGGATGTACGGCTTCCGCACGAAGGACGGGAAGATCGCGAGGGCGACGACCGCCAGCCCGAACAGGAGCAGGGCGATCGGGGAGAAGCTGCGGTGAGGGGCTCGGGTCATGGTCCTTGTCCTCCGGGCCTACGCCCGCGACTTTCCGAGGAGGCCGGAGGGCCGGAAGAGGAGGAGGGCGAGGAAGAGCACGAAGACGACGAGCTCCTTCAGGCCGGAGGCGACGTAGATCGCGGCGAGCGACTCGGTCATCCCGATGATGAGCCCGCCGATGGTGGCCCCGACGATGGAGCCCATCCCGCCGAGCACGACGATGACGAAGGCCTTCAGCGTGAACGCGCTGCCGACCTGCGGGTAGATGTAGTACGTGGGCGCGATGAGCGCGCCGGCGGCGCCGGAGAGCGCGCTCCCGATCCCGAAGGCGAGGATGCTCGTCCACCGGACGTTGATCCCCATGAGCTGGGCGGCGTCGCGGTCCTGCGCCGTCGCGCGGATCGCCTGGCCGGTGTCGGTGCGGGAGAGGAACCAGAAGAGCGCCGTCGTGATCACGGCGGTGATCACGAAGGAGTAGAGGAGCGGCTGCGACACCGAGAGCCCGCCGATGTCGAAGCTCGAGGACGAGTAGCTCGTGGTGAGGATCCGGTAGTCGGACGTGAACACGAGCATCATCGAGTTCGACATGATGAGCCCGAGCCCGATGGTGAGCAGGATCTGGTTCTGCGGGAGCGCGTTCAGGACCCGGTTGATGAAGACCTTCTGCAGGAAGGCCCCCCACACGAACAGCAACGGCGCGGTGATGAGCAGCGCCACGTACGGATCGAGCCCCGTCTTCGTGAAGATGAACCAGGTCGCGTACATCCCGAGCATGAGCAGGTCGCCGTGCGCGAAGTTGATGACGCGCATCACGCCGAAGATGATCGTGAGGCCGATCCCGATCAGCGCGTACACGCCGCCGACCAGGAGTCCGCTCAGCACCGCCTGCAGGAAGACCGTCATCGACCGCTCCTCGAGTGTCCGCGCGCGTCCAGGGCGCCCGTCCCGCGTTCGGCTCGCCTCACGTCACCGTATTCCGGTGGGGAGGGGCGAGATCAACATCATCCGCAGCGGCGCGCGACCGACGCGCGGGCCCGCTGCGCGCGCCGCCGTGGCGGGCGAACGGCCCCGCCCCGACGGCGCTCGGCGCCCCGGCTACTTCCAGCCGGGGAAGGGGTACACGGCCTTCTGCTTGGAGGCCTTGGGAGGATAGACCGTGTGGGCGGTGCCTCCCTGGTACTGGATGACCGGCATGATGAGCTCGTTCTGGTTGGTGAAGCCGTCGGCGTCGACGAACTTCACGTCGCCCATGATCCCGGTCCACGACCCGGTGTCGAGCGCCTCGCGGATCTTCTCGCGGTTCCCGCCGGCCTTCGCGGCGACCTCGCCGACGATCATCATCGTCGCGTAGGCGCAGGCGGCGTGGTAGGTCGGCTTCTTGCCGAACTTCGCCTTGTAGCGGTCGTTGAACTCGGTGGCGGGCTTCGAGGACTCGGGCGTCCACTGCGTCACCGAGAAGACGTTCGTCGAGATGTCCTTCTCGCTCTCGAACTGCGCGGTGTCGAAGCCCGCGCCGCCGCCGAGGAACGCCTGGGGCTTCAGGCCGATCTCGCGGGACTGCCGCATGAGCAGGATCGCGTCCGCGACGTACGACACCATGAAGACGAGGTCCGGGTTCGCGGCCTTCATCTTGGTGAGGGTGGAGCGGTAGTCCGCGGCGCCCTTCTGGTACGCCTCGTCGCCGACGATCTGCAGGCCCTTCTTCTTCGCGTACTCCTTGCCCGCGGCGGAGACGGAGTTCCCGAAGTCCGTGGACTCGTAGATGAAGGCGACCGACTTCGGCTTGCCGAACGCGAGGGCGGCGTCGAGGAGCGACTGGGCGTACTGGTGGGCCGGCGCGTTGAGCCGGAACACCCACTTGTAGCCCTGCCGCGTGATCTCCTCCTTCGCCGCGGCCGGGATGACCTGCGGGACCTTGTACTGCTCCGCGAGCTTCGCGACGGCGTTGGCGTTCGCGGAGGTGTAGGGGCCGACCAGGGCCGCGACCTCGTCGCCGGTCGCGAGCTGCTCCATCGCGCCCATCGCCTTGTCGGGCTTGCCGGTGTCGTCCTGCTTCACGACGGTGACCTTGACGCCCTTCTTGCCGAGGTCCTCGACGGCGAGATCGACGCCGTTCGTGAGGTTCTCGCCGATCGGCGCCTCGGCGCCCGTCATGGTGTTGATGAACCCGATCTTCACCTGGGCGCGCGACGCGCCCGGGAGGGCGAGCACGAGCGCCGCGAAGGCCACCGTCAGCTGCTTCGTCATGAGAGGTCTCCTGTTCTGTGCGATGTGGGCCGAGGCTAGGACCAGCGGTGCGCACCGTATCGCGCCGCGCTTCGGCGTGACCATTGTGGAGAACCGCAATCGCGGAGGGACCCCCTGGCGGCACCCCCGCCGGTTGCGCGACAATCCGCCACCCGCGATGGCTCCCGCCCGCAACCTCGCGACCTGGCTCGCACGTCTCGCCGCCCTCGCGTTCCTCGCGCTCGGGAATCCGCGCGCGCGGAGCCGCCCATCGTCCTCAAGTTCAGCCACGTCGTGGCGGTGGACACTCCCAAGGGGCAGGCCGCCGAGTTCTTCCGGCGTCGCGCCGAGGAGCTGACCGGCGGACGCGTCCGGGTCGAGGTGTACCCGAACAGCACGCTCTACAAGGACCGCGAGGAGGTCGAGGCGCTGCAGCTCGGGGCGGTCCAGATGCTCGCGCCGTCGCTCTCGAAGTTCGGGCCGCTCGGTCTGAAGGAGTTCGAGGTCTTCGACCTGCCCTTCCTGTTCTCCGACCACGAGGCGCTCAGGAAGGTCACGCAGGGGCCGGTGGGGAGGGCGCTCCTCGAGAAGCTCGAGACGAAGGGCATCGTCGGTCTCGCGTACTGGGACAACGGGTTCAAGGCGTTCTCCGCGCAGCGCCCGCTGCGGACGCCCGCCGACTTCCGCGGGCTGCGGGTGCGCATCCAGCCCTCGGTCGTGCTCGACGCGCAGATGCGCGCGCTCGGGGCGGTGCCGCAGGTGCTGGCGTTCTCGGACGTGTACCGCGCGCTCCGCGCCGGGGTCGTCGAAGGGGCGGAGAACCCGATCTCGAACATCTACACGCAGCGGATGCACGAGGTGCAGCGGCACGTGACGTTGACCGCCCACGGCTACCTCGGGTACGCGGCCATCGTGAACCGGCGGTTCTGGGACGGCCTCCCCGAGGACGTCCGCGCCCAGCTCGAGCGCGCCATGGCCGAGGCGACCGAGTACGAGTACCGGATCGCCCAGGAGAAGAACGAGGCGGATCTCGCGAAGCTGCGAGCCGCGGGCACGACGACGGTCCACGTCCCGACGGCGGCGGAGCGGCTCGCCCTGAAGCGCGCGCTCGTCCCGGTGCACGCCCAGGTCGAGGAGCGGATCGGGAAGGACCTCATCCGCGACATCTACCGGGCCACGAGCTTCGATCCGGATCGGCTGTGATCACGCTTCCGCCGCGCGATCCCCCCGGGCCGCCCGGCCCCTCCGCCGCCCACGGCTGGCAGTGGTGGGCGCCGCGCGCGGCGATCGGCCTGTTCGTCGTCGCGCTGCTCGGGCTCCTCTGGGTCCTGCACCGCCAGGAGCTCGACGAGAACCGGGGCGCCGTCATCCGCGACATCCTCTGGGTCGAGCAGAACGTGCGCTTCTCGCTCGGCCGCGACGTCGAGCAGCTCCAGGACCTCGCCGCCGAGGCGGAGACCGGGGGGCCCGCCGGGTTCGACGTCCGCTCCGCCTACCTGCTCCAGAACAGCCCGGGCCTGCTCCGCATCCTGCTGCTCGACGGCGACGGGCGCCTGCTCGCGAGCGCGCCCACCGCGACGGCCGACGGGAGCGCGGTCGTCGACCCGTCCAGCGAGGCGGCGCACGAGTTCGCCCTGCGCACCGGGGCCCCCGCGTACGCCCCGGTCTACCGCACCGCCCAGGGGAACGTGTTCGACGTGTTCGTGCCGTACTCGCGCGGCGGTCGCACCGTCGGCACGGTGGTCGGCGTCTACGGCCTGCAGTCGATGCTCGCCGCGATCGTCCCCTGGTGGCTGGCCGAGAAGCACCTCGTCACGATCCGCGACTCGACCGGAGCGGTGCTCGCGGCGAAGTCCAACGTCGAGGCGGGCCGGCCCGAGCTGAGCCACCAGGTGGCGCTCGATCCGCCCGGGCACGGGCTGGTGCTCTCGCTCGAGTCCTACGGCGCGGAGACGCAGCTGCTCCGGAACGTGCTCACCGCCGCGATCGTCTGCCTCGCCCTCGCGGTGCTCTGGAACCTCCGGGCGCTCCGGCGCCACGTCCAGCGGCGGCTCGCGACGGAGGAGGCGCTCCGCGCCGAGCACGCGTTCCGGAAGGCGATGGAGGACTCGCTCCACACCGGGATGCGGGCGGTGGACCTGGAGGGGCGCATCGTCTACGTGAACCCCTCCTACTGCAACATGGTGGGGTACCCGGCGGAGCGGCTCATCGGCGCGCGGCCGCCGCAGCCCTACTGGCCGGTCGAGGACCGCGCGCAGATCGAGGCGACGCTCCGCGAGGCGCGCGCGCCGGGGGCCCCGCGGGCCGGCATCGAGATGCCGCTCGTCCGCCCCGACGGCGAGCGGTTCGACGTGCTGCTGTACGAGGCGCCGCTCATCGACGCGGAGGGCCGGCACACGGGCTGGATGGGCTCGGTCCTCGACATCACCGAGCGGAAGCGGGCGCGCGAGCTCGTGCGGCAGCAGGAGGAGAAGCTCGCCGCGACCGCTCGCCTCGTCACCGTCGGCGAGATGGCGTCCACGATCGCGCACGAGCTGAACCAGCCGCTGTCGGCGATCGCGAGCTACACGACGGGGTGCCTGAACCTCCTCGCCGACGGGCAGGTCCCGCGCGCCGAGCTGGAGGAGGCGCTCCGGAAGACCGCCCAGCAGGCGCAGCGCGCCGGCCGCATCATCCGCCGCGTGCACGACTTCGTCCGCAAGAGCGAGCCGACCCGGACCGCGGTGCGCATGAACGCGGTCGTCGAGGAGGCGGTCGGGTTCGCGGACGCCGAGGCGCGCAAGCGGCGCGTGCGCATCCAGGCGCGCCTCGCGGAGGCGGACGCGGAGCTCCAGGCGGACCCGCTGCTGCTCCAGCAGGTGGTCCTGAACCTGCTCAGGAACGCGATGGACGCGATGGCGGCGACGCCCCCCGAGCGCCGGGAGATCCGCGTGGTGGTCGAGGCGGGGCCCCAGGCCGTCACCGTGTCGATCTCCGACCGCGGCTGCGGGCTCTCGCCGGAGATCCGCGATCACCTCTTCGAGCCGTTCTTCACGACGAAGGCGGAGGGGATGGGCATGGGGCTGAACATCTGCCGCTCGATCATGGAGCTCCACCGCGGGCGCGTGTGGGCGGAGGCGAACCCCGAGGGCGGCACGGTCTTCTCCTTCTCGCTGCCGGTGGACGAGGCCCGTGGCTGAGCCGACCGTCCACGTCGTCGACGACGACGACGCGATCCGCGACGCGCTCGCGTGGCTCCTGCGATCGCGCGGGGTGCCTGCGCGGACCTGGCCGTCCGCGGAGGCGTTCCTCGCGGAGTGGTCGGAGGAGATGCGCGGGTGCCTCGTCCTCGACGTGCGCATGGAGGGGATGAGCGGCGTCGAGCTCTTCGACCGGCTGCTCGACCGCGGCTCCCGGCTCCCCGTCATCTTCCTGACCGGCCACGGCGACGTCCCGCTCGCGGTCGCCGCGCTGAAGAAGGGCGCGCTCGACTTCGTCGAGAAGCCGTTCAACGACAACGACCTCGTGGACCGGATCGTGGCGGCGGTCCGGCACGACGACGGGCAGCGGCGGCAGCTCGAGAGCGAGGCGAGCCTCGCGGCGCGGCTCGCGGAGCTCACGCCGCGCGAGCGGCAGGTGATGGAGCGGGTCCTCGCCGGCGACTACAACAAGAACATCGCCGACGTCCTCGGGATCGCGGTCCGCACGGTGGAGGTCCACCGCGCGCGCATCTTCGAGAAGATGGGGGTCCGCTCCGCGGTCGAGCTCGCCCAGCTGCTCGCCTCGAAGCGCTGACCAGGACGCCCCGCGCGGGGCGACCGCCGTCCGGGATCGACGAGGGCGGGCGCACGCGCCGCGCGTGCTCTATTCCTTGCAGCGTACGGACGGGCGTGGCAGCGTCTAGCCCGTTCGCGACGTCACTCACCGTCGTCAAGCTCCACCGGAGGAGGAAAACGTCATGCGCATTCGCATCGTCGCCGCGGCCATCGCCGCCTGCATGTCCCTCGGGACCGCCGTCGCCCAGGACAGCCCGACCCTCAAGAAGATCAAGGAGACGAACACGATCTCGCTCGGTCACCGCGAGTCGTCGATCCCGTTCTCCTACTACGACGACAAGCAGCAGGTCGTCGGGTACTCCTACGACTTCCAGATGAAGGCGGTCGAGGCCGTGAAGAAGGCGCTGAACATGCCGAACCTGCAGGTCAAGCTCACGCCGGTCACGTCGCAGAACCGGATCCCGCTCATCCAGAACGGGACGATCGACTTCGAGTGCGGCTCGACGACCAACAACCTCGAGCGGCAGAAGCAGGTCGACTTCTCGACGACGATCTTCATCGTCGGGACGCGGCTCCTCACCAACAAGAAGTCGGGCGTGAAGGACTTCGCGGACCTCAAGGGCAAGAACGTCGTCACGACCGCCGGGACGACCTCGGAGAAGCTCATCCGGGCGATGAACGACGAGAAGAAGATGGGGATGAACATCATCTCCGCGAAGGATCACGGCGAGTCGTTCCTGACGCTCGAGAGCGGCCGCGCGGTGGCGTTCATGATGGACGACGCGCTCCTCGCCGGCGAGCGGGCCAAGGCGCGCAACCAGAACGACTGGGTCATCCTGGGCACGCCGCAGTCGAAGGAGGCCTACGGCTGCATGCTCCGCAAGGACGACGCGGGGTTCAAGAAGGTGGTCGACGACGCCCTCTCCGCCGCCCTCAAGAGCGAGGGTGAGAAGGAGTTCAAGAAGTGGTTCCAGGCCCCCATCCCGCCGAAGGGCGTCAACCTGAACCTGCCGCTCAGCGACGACATGAAGGCGCTGTTCGCGAACCCGAACGACAAGGCGTTCCAGTAGGGTAAGCTTCGGCGCAGGTCGCATCCGGCGGGGCGGCGCGAGCCGCCCCGCCTCGTTTCCGAGCGCGACCGGGACGAGGAGCGATGGGCTACCACTGGAGATGGGAGGTCTTCTTCGATCCGGCGCCGTCCGGCGGAGGAGCGACCTACCTCGACTGGGTCCTGTCGGGGCTGAAGCTCACGGCGATGCTGTCCCTGTCGTCGTGGTTCATCGCGTTCGTGTGGGGCTCGGTGATGGGCGTGTTCCGCACCGTCCCGAACCGGATCCTCTACGGCATCTCCACCGCCTACGTGGAGGTCTTCCGCAACATCCCGCTGCTCGTCCAGCTCTTCATCTGGTACTTCGTCATCCCCGAGCTCGTCCCGATCTCGATCGGGAACTGGTTCAAGCAGCTCGATCCCTTCCTGCAGCAGTTCCTCGCGGCGATGCTCTGCCTCTCGTTCTTCACCGGGGCGCGCATCTGCGAGCAGGTCCGCGCGGGGATCGAGTCGCTCTCGAAGGGCCAGAAGGCGGCCGGGCTCGCCCTCGGGTTCCGCCTCGGGCAGACCTACAGGTTCGTGCTCCTCCCGATGGCGTTCCGGATCATCGTCCCGCCGCTCACCTCGGAGATCCTGAACCTGTTCAAGAACTCCGCGGTGGCGTCGACGATCGGCCTGCTCGAGCTCGCCGCGATGGGGCGCCAGCTCGTGGACTACACGGCCCAGACCTACGAGTCCTTCATCGCCGTGACGCTCCTGTACGTCCTGCTGAACCTCGTGATCCTGGGGTTCATGCGGTGGGTCGAGGAGAAGTCGCGGGTTCCCGGGTTCATCGGCGGCGGGGGTCGGTGATGTACGACTTCGACTGGACCCCGATCCCCCGCTCCCTCCCGTTCCTCTGGACGGGGATGAAGGTCACGCTGCGCATCACCGCGACCGCGATGATCGTGGGGATCGCGCTCGGCACGCTGCTCGCCGTGATGCGGCTCTCGAAGAGCCGGCTCCTGTCGTGGATCTCGGTCGCGTACGTGAACACGTTCCGATCGATCCCGCTCATCATGGTGCTGCTCTGGTTCTTCCTCATCGTGCCGTCGTTGATCGAGCGGATCTTCAGCGTCTCGCGCCAGGCCGACACCCGCCTCACCTCGGCGCTCGTCGCCTTCTCGCTCTTCCAGGCGGCCTACTACGCGGAGATCATCCGCGCCGGCATCCAGTCGGTCTCCTCGGGGCAGGTGGGCGCCTCGCTCGCCCTCGGGATGACCTACGGCCAGTCGATGCGGCTCGTCATCCTCCCGCAGGCCTTCCGGAACATGACCCCGCTCCTCCTCACGCAGAGCGTGATCCTCTTCCAGGACACCTCGCTCGTGTACGTCTCCGCGCTGCTCGACTTCTTCGGCGCGTCCTATCTCATCGGGAACCGCGACGGCCGCATCGTCGAGATGCTGCTCTTCGCCGGCCTGGTGTACTTCGCCGTCAGCTTCGTCCTCTCCACGCTCGTGAAGCGCTGGCAGGACCGGATCAAGGTGGCCGCATGATCGACATCCGCAACGTCAGCAAGATCTACGGCAACGGCTTCCAGGCCCTGAAGGACTGCTCCACCCACGTCGAGAAGGGCGAGGTGATCGTGGTCTGCGGCCCCTCGGGGTCGGGCAAGTCCACGCTCATCAAGTGCGTGAACGGGCTCGAGACCTTCCAGCAGGGCGAGATCGTCGTGAACGGGATCTCCGTCGGCGCCCCGAAGACCGACCTCCCGAAGCTCCGCGCGCACGTCGGGATGGTCTTCCAGCACTTCGAGCTGTTCCCGCACATGACGCGTCCTCGAGAACCTCACGATCGCGCAGCTGAAGGTGCTCGGGCGGAAGAAGGACGAGGCGGTCGAGCGCGGCTACAAGCTCCTCGATCGCGTCGGCCTCCGCGTGCAGGCGCTGAAGCACCCCGGTCAGCTCTCCGGCGGCCAGCAGCAGCGCGTCGCGATCGCGCGAGCGCTCGCGATGGACCCGATCTGCATGCTCTTCGACGAGCCGACCTCCGCCCTCGACCCCGAGATGATCAACGAGGTGCTCGACGTCATGGTCCAGCTCGCGAAGGAGGGCATGACGATGATGTGCGTGACCCACGAGATGGGGTTCGCGCGCAAGGTCGCGCACCGGGTCGTCTTCATGGACCAGGGGCAGATCGTCGAGGACGCGAAGAAGGAGGAGTTCTTCGGCAGCCCGCGCTCGGAGCGCGCGCAGCTGTTCCTCTCGAAGATCCTGCAGCACTAGGCGCGCCGGGAGGGGCGGATGGCGGGAGCGGCGGCATCGGGAGGAGCGCGCACCGTCCTCGTGACGGGCGCGACGAGCGGTATCGGGCTCGAGGCGGCCCGGCTGCTCGCGCGGCAGGGGCTGCGCGTCTTCGTCGGTGGTCGCGATGCGGCGCGGGTGCAGGCGATCGTGGACGAGCTCGTCGGCGCGGGAGGGCGCGCCGAGCCGTTCGTGGCGGACCTCGCGCGGCTCGCGTCCGTGCGGGAGGGCGCGGCGCGGTTCCTCGCGGCCCACCCGCGCCTCGACGTGCTCGTGAACAACGCCGGGATCGCGCCGCGCCACCGCGAGGTGACCGACGAGGGGCACGAGCGGACGTGGGCGACGAACGTGCTCGCGCCGGTCCTGCTCGCGCGGCTGCTCGCGCCGGCGCTCCTCGCGGCGCCGCGGCCGCGCGTGGTCAACGTGGGGTCGGAGGCGCACCGCCGCGCCGCGCTGCACTGGGACGACCTCGAGCTGGAGCGCGGCTACGGGGCCTGGCGCGCCTACTCGCAGTCGAAGCTGGCGCTGCTCCTGCTCACCCGCGAGCAGGCGAGGCGCGAGCCGCGCATCGCGGCGAACGTGGTGCACCCCGGGACGATCGCGACGCGGCTCTGGCGCGGGGCGCCGTGGCTCGCGCGCGTCCTCCTCGACCGGCTGCTCCCCCCGCCGGAGAAGGGCGCGGGCCCGGTGGTGCGGCTCGCCGTCGACCCCGCGCTCGACGGGGTCACCGGCAAGTACTTCAACCGATACCGCGAGGCGAAGCCGTCCGTCGCCGGCCGCGACGACGCGGCCGCCGCGCGCCTGTGGGACCTCGTCGCCCGCGCGATCGCTTGAGCGAGTTGAGCCCGACCCAGAGTAGTTGCACGAGTGCGCGGCGGAGTCGGAGCAGCGGGGGTCGATTCAGCACTGCCGACGTGCCCGGACCGCTCCTGAGCGACGGCTGGAGCTGTCGCCGCGTGCCTCCGGGGATTGCGGCGGTGCTCGCCTGCTCAGGGACGCGAGGATTTCCCGTGCCGCGACGGTCGGCCCGGAGCCGTCGCGCGAGCGATGACGAGACCGCGAGGAGCGTCGGAGGCCGAGCGGGACGTCAGGGGGCCGCAGCGCACTGCATCCCGTACGCGACGCGGAGCAGATAGGTGCCGGCCGGGAAGACCGCGTCCTTCGCGCCCGCACGCATCTTCGCCCACGCGACGCGGTACGCCCCCAGGAAGTCAGTGAGCCGGGACAGCGCCTCGATGCGCTTCCACTTGTCCTGCGCCGCGACACGCGGGTTCAGGCCGCGCCGCGGCTCACCACGCATCGGATGAGCCCACGGTCTCTGCGCGAGAATGCGCGCGCTTCCGAGCGCGGAATGCCCTCGCGACGCCAACTTCGCGCGGGCTTCCCCTTCGAGCAGAACGACCGCCTCGGCGACCTCTGCGCGAAAAGCCTCCGGTGCGAGCCCTGGCGGGGGCACGAGCTCGAGCTCGACGACCTCCGGAAGATAGGCGTTCGCGCGGAAGAAGGTCTTCGGTCGCCGCACGATCAAGCGCTCGCGACCGACCTGCTCCGGACCCGTCCACAGACCGGGCCACTCGCGGCCGCAGCTGACCAGTCCTGCCGCCACCGGGTTCGCGACCACGTACGCTGTCTTCGCGATGACGTCCTCGGTCGAGACGAGGGCGACGGCGCTGTAGCTCGACGGCGCCCAGAACGCCTCCCAGCGCCCCAGCAACGCGTTCACGGCCCTCGCCACGAGGGAGTTCAGGTACTGCTCGAACGCGGGCAGGCACGCGTGCGGGTCCGTGACGACGGCGTGGAAATGATTCGAGAGCACGCAAAACGCGTGGATCTGGACGCCGAACCGGCGAGCGGCGAGGGCGAGCGCGTACAGGAAGATTTCGTTCGTCGCCGGGACGGGCGCAGGAGGAACTGGCGCTGCGCGCATCTCCGAGTGATGAGATACGTGGTGCCGGCGAGGATCTGGCGAGGGGCTGTCACGCCCGGCGAGTGAGCAGCAGCCGTGCCGGGCCAGAACGTCGCGTGGGCAGCGATTTCGCGCGTCGCAGGCTGTTGGCGATGGTCCGGCATTCGGCCCGACCGTCCGCAGGAAAGTACTCTGGGTCGGGCTGTGGGCTGTGGGCTCGGCGGGCTGGAGGACCGCGTAGAAAAGAGCGCGGGCGCCCCGAGGGGCGCCCGCGCGTGCTTCAGGACTGCTCGACGCGTCGGCTAGAACGCGTAGCGCAGGCCGAGGCCGGCCGCGAACGGATCCGCGCCCGCCGCCCAGTCAACCGTCGTGAGCGACGCCGGGCCGGAGGACGCGAACGTGTAGGACGCGGCCTTCTTGTTGTCGATCTTCGTCCCGTACACGTACACCTGCGCAGCCTTCGACAGGTAGTACGCGTAGCCGAGCGCGTAGTCCATCGCGCCCGTGTCCTTGCCGGGGTTCGGAGACACCGAGACGCCCTTGACCGAGACGTCAGCGTCCATCGCCTGCGAGAAGCGCAGCCGGAACTCGTGGTTGCCGGTCCGGTGCTTCAGGCCGACCTGGTAGGCGACGCGGGACACGTTCTCGAACTGGCCGGCGAGGACGTTGTCCACCTCGTACTTCAGCCACTCGACCGTACCGCCGATGGTGGTCGTCCCGGCGCTGCTCCCGAGCTCGAACCCGACGCCGCCCTTGAGGCCCTGGTCGTGCGTGGTCTTGGTCGGGACCGCCGGCGCGCCCGTCGTGAACTGGACGTAGTCGTCGTGACGCTCGTAGCCGACCGCGACCGAGAGGGGCCCGCGATCGTAGTTCGCGCCGACCGAGTAGAGCGCCGGGGCGATCTTGCCGGCCGCGTCCTGGTACTCGTTCATCGAGTACTGGGCCTTGACCTGGAGGCCCTGGAACTTCGGCGAGTGCCACGCGATGGAGTTACCGGCCCGCTGGTTGAACGAGGCGAGGGTGTTCGCCGTCGTGCCGCCGACCGACCGACCACCGCTGGACCGCGTCTTGGCGCCCGGGCTGCCGATGATCGCCGCGGCGTCGTAGACGTCCGTGTTGCCCATCGGATCGTCCGCCTTCGTCCCGTAGGTGAGCGCCTTGTACGGCGTATCCCAGTTTCCGTAGAAGAGCGTCCCGAAGCCGCCGGTCAGACCGATGCGGCTGTTGCGGTTGCAGACGAGGACCGCGGCGCCGTCGCCGTCGAGGTTCGCCGACGTCTCGCACTGGTACACGACGCCGAGCCCGAACTGGCCCGTGTCGGCCGTGCCGCGGATGCCGACGTTCGACGAGTCGGTCGAGAGCGCCATGCGGCCGGACATGCTCGACGCCGGTGGGCGCGGTCGGCTTGTTGACCTCGATGTACTGCGTGTTCAGGTTCAGGGTTCCGTAGATCTGGTACAGCGGAGCCGGAGGCGCCGCCGGCGCCTGAGCCTTCCCGGCGAGCGGCAGGGTGACTGCCAAGACAGCGATGAGCTTCTTCATAGACGTCATGCAGGTCCTCCGGAGAGGTGTTTCATTGCGCGGGTGTGCCCGGGTGTGACACGTGCGACAGAGAAAACCCGGACGGGTTGGGATACCTGTCTACCACACGAGCGCTCGCTCGGCGAAAATTTGTCTGTGACGGCGGGGCAAATTTTGCACCCACCCGGGGTACGACTTCCGGGCGATATGCCGAGCGAAACCGAGCGGTTCCGAAACGACGAAGTTCCACTCCGAGTCGAATGACGGAGGCGCGTCACTACCGGCGGAGGGTCACCACGGTGACCGCGTCGCCGCCCTCGGTCCGGTCTCCGGGCCTGAACGAGCCCACGTAGGGCGACGACGACAGGTGGTCCCGGAGCGCCTGCTTCAGCGCGCCCGTCCCGTGGCCGTGAAGGATCGAGCACTCGGCCTCTCCCTCGGAATACCGCGCGTCGAGGAAGCGTTCGACCTCTCGGAGCAGCTCCTCCACGCGAAGCCCTCTCGCGTCGAGCCGGCGCTCCGCCGAGCGCGGCGCGTCCGGCCTCGCCTCCGCCGCCGCCGCGAGGCGCTCCGCGCGGGTCTTCCCGAGCGCGGCCTCCTTCGCCTTCCCGCGCAGCGGCAGGAGATCGCCGACCGGGCGGCGGACCTTGAGCGGCCCGGCGCGAACGAGGGCGGTCTCGCCCGAGAGCTCGACGACCTCTCCCTCCTGGCCGAGCGAGACGATCCGGACGCGAACGCCCGGCCGCAGCTCGCCGCCGGCGATCACCTCCGGGCCCACCTCCGCCCGCGCCTGCGCCGCGCGCGCGGCGCCCGCGATGGTCGCCCGCCACTCGTCGAGCTTCCGCTGCGCGTCCGTCGCCGCCTTCACCGACGGCTGGGCCTGCAGGCTCGCGAGCAGGTCCGACACCTCGGCGCGCGCCGACTCGAGATCGTCCGCGAGCGCCGCACCCATCCGCGCCCCGGCCTCGCGCTCCGCCCGCCGCGCCCGCTCCTCCGACTCCCTCGCGCGCTCCTCCGCCCGCCGCGCCCGCTCGTGGGCCGCCTCCGCCGCGCGCCGCTCGGTCTCGAGCCGCGCCCGCTCCGCGTCGAGCGCCCGCAGCGCCTGCCCGAGCGCGCCGCCCTGGCCGCCGACCGCGGCGCGCGCCCGCTCGACCACCGCGGGCGGCAGCCCGACCCGCGCCGCGACCTCGATCGCGGACGAGCTGCCCGCCGTCCCGAGGTGGACCTGGTAGGTGGGCTGGAGCCGCTCGGCGTCGAACCCGACCCGGGCGTTCGCGTACCGCGGATCCGTGAGCGCGAGCGCCTTCAGCTCGTCGAGGTGGGTGGTGACGAGGACCGCCGCGCCGCGCTCCACGAGCGCCTCGAGGATCGCCGCCGCGAGCGCCGCGCCCTCGCGCGGGTCCGTGTCCGCCGCGATCTCGTCGACGAGCACGAGCGAGCCGGGGATCGCCCCCGCGAGCATCTCCCGGACCGCGGCGAGGTGGGCGGTGAAGGTGGAGAGGTCCTTCGCGAGGTCCCCGCGCTCGTCCACCGCCGCCTGCACCTCGAGGTAGAAGGGCAGGCGCGAGCCCGCCGCCGCCGCGACCGGCAGCCCCGCGCGGAGCATGAGGGCGGAGAGCCCGACCGCGGTGATCGCCACGGTCTTCCCGCCGCCGTTCGGCCCCGAGACGATGAGCGCCCGCTCCGGCGGCGCGAGCCGCACGTGGCTCGCGACGACCTTCTTCCCCTGCAGCACGAGGAGCGGGTGGCGCAGGGACAGGAGCTCGAACCCGGCCGCCACCGGCGCGACCTCCGGGGCGTGGGCGTCGAGGTCGGAGGCGAGCCGGGCGGACGCCTCGACGACGTCGAGCGCAGCGAGCGCCCCGAGGTCCGCCGCGAGCCGCGGCGCCGCGGCCCCGAGCAGCTCCGACAGCTCGCGCAGGATGCGCTGCTCCTCCTCCTGCGCCATCGCGTTCGCGATGGAGAGCTCGTTCCCGAGCTCGACCATCGAGTCCGGCTCGACGAAGAGCGTCTGCCCCGACTGCGACGCGTTGTGGACGATCCCGGGGACCGCGGAGCGCGCGCTCGCGAGGACCGGCAGCACGTACCGCTCGTTCCGGATCGTGAAGTACCGGTCGCGGAGGTGCCGCTCCATCTCCGGATCCGCGATGAGCGTCTCCACCTTGACCTTGAGCGCCCGGTGGAGCCCGCGCGACCGCTCGCGGGCCTCCGCGAGCGCGGGGCTGGCGCGGTCGGAGATCGCGCCGGAGGGCTCGATGGCGCGCTCCACCTCGTCGGCCAGCGCCGGGCTCTCCCCGAGCGGCTCCGCGAGCGCCCACAGGCGGGGCGCCTCCGCCGAGCGGGCGCGGACCGTCTCCCGCGTCCGCGCGCCGGCCCGCACGAGGGCCGCGCACTCGCGCAGCGCCAGCGGCTCGAGCACGCCGCCGCGGCCGACCCGGTCGATGAGCGGCTCCACGTCGCCGAGGCCGCCGAACGGCAACGTCACGGCCGCCTCGGAGAGCGCCCGCGCCTCGGCCACCCGCAGGAGGGCCTCCCGCGCGTCCGCGGCGGTCTCGAGGAACCGGAGGCCGAGCGCGCGCCGGCGACCCGCGGGGGTCCGGCAGCGCGCCGCGAGCGCGTCCAGGATCTGCGGCCAGCCGAGCTCGGTCTGGGTACGGTCCGCCGCCATGGGCGGGCACGATGTACCCCTTCCTGGCGGCGAGCGCCACGTCGAGCGTGCTCGAGCGGCGGGAGGGCTCCGTCGCCGCCATCGGACCGCCGCGCCGCGCCGCGGTTATCATCGCGCCGTGACACGCCTCGTCGCCCTCGCCTCGCTCGTCCTCCTCGCCGCCTGCGGAGGGCACGCGCCCTCGCGACCTCCCCCCGCGACCGTGGCCCCGCCGCCGCCCCCGCGACCGCCGCCGCGGACCGACCTCGCCGTCGCGAGCGCCCGGGCGCTCCGCGCGGAGGGGAACGTCCCGGGAGCGCGCGCGGAGCTCGAGGCCGCGCTCCGGGAGTCCCCGGCCGCCGAGGACCTCCGGCTCGAGCTCGCGGAGCTCCTCGTCGCGGACGGCCAGGATCTCGCGCGCGCGGCGGAGCTCGTCGCCGGCCTCGACGCCGAAGGCGCGCAGGGCCGGCGGGTTCACCTCGTGCGCGCGCGGCTCGCGGAGGCGCGCTCGGACGACGACGCGGCCGCCGCGGAGTACGGCGCGGCGCTCGCGACCGGCGACGACCCGGAGGTCCGGCTGCGGCGCGGGCTCGCGCTCGAGCGGCTGGGCCGGAGCGGCGAGGCCATCTCCGAGCTCGAGCTCGTGCGCGCGGCGCGCCCGGGCGACGCCGTGGCGCGGGCGCGCCTCGCGGCGCGCTACGAGGCCGCGCGCCGGATCGAGGACGCCGAGACCGAGTACCGGTGGCTCGCGGAGGCGCAGCCCGATCGCGCGTTCGGGTGGGAGCGGCTCGCGGAGTTCTACGAGCGCGTCGGTCGGCCAGCGCAGGCGCGCGTCGCCGCCGAGCGCGCCCGCGCCCTCGGGGCCCGGCCCGACCGGGGGCTCCGGCCGCTGCGGCCGTCGACGCGCTGACCGAGCGGTCCCTCCCTCGCGCGGAGCGTGGGCGCGGTCACGTCGGGGGACGGTCCTCCTGCGTCACCACGTCTCGCGGCGCGGCTCGCTCGAGGAGCCACGCGACCAGGAAGGCGCGCGGCACCCCCGCCGCGAGGCTCCCCACGACGACCCCGAGGGGCGGGGAGAGGTAGACGATCGTCATGAGCCCGCCGGAGAAGATCCACATCGCGGAGAGCGACACCCCGAGCTTCAGCGCCCGCCTGGGCGCGTCGTCGAGCGCTGCGGCGAACAGCCCCGCGATCGCGCCGTTCACGCCCGCGGAGATCACCGAGACCGTGACGAGGATCGTCGTCCGGTCGAGGTTCAGGAGATCCCGGAACGTCTCGCTCGCGTAGTCGAGGAGCAGGTAGGGGGGCGTGGTCCAGGCGAGCCGGCTGGTGACGGCGTCGAGGACGAGGTGCGCGGCGCCCGCGAGGGCTGTCGCGACGAAGACCCGGGTCCTCGTGGTCTCACCGTCCACGCGCGACGTGTAGCAGGTGTCGGGGCCACGCCGCCACCGCCACCGCACACGTCTTGGTCACTCGCGCCGCGTGCAGGTCGCGGGGGGCGGTGTCTAGATTCCGACCCGGAGGTCGGAACGCCGTGTCGCACTCTCTTCCACCCGCCGCGCGCGGTCATCTCAGACTGGCTGGCGCGCCCCTCGAGCGGCGCAGCGTCTCCGAGAGCCGCGTCCTGCTCCTCGCCGGCGCCGCCGGCGCTGCCTTCGTCCTCGCCGTCCTCACGGTGTTCGCCTGGGTGCTCGCTGCGCTCGCGCTCGTGCCGCTCGCCTGGCGACGTGCGCCCGTCGGCGTCCGCCTCCGCCCGCTGCATCCGCGGGAGGCCCGCGTGATCCCGTTCCAGCGCGTGCGCGACGAGCGGGAGAAGGCGCTGCCTCGCTGATCCGGGGCGTCCGTGCGCATCGGCGTCGTCACCGAGGACTACTTCCCGAACTACGGGGCGGTCGCGGAGCACGTCAGGGGCTTCGCCCGCGAGGCGCGCCGGCTCGGCCACGTGGTCAAGATCGTCACGGGGGACGTGCCGGGCGCGCAGCTGGCGGACGAGGACCGCACCGAGGACGTGATCCGCGTCGGCACCTCCCGGCCGGTCCTCCGCGGAGGCTCGGTGGCGCGCGTCACCCCGGGTGCGGGTGCGGAGCTCCGCGGCGTGCTCGCCCGCGAGCGGTTCGACGTCCTCCACGTCCACGCCCCGCTCACGCCCGTGCTGCCGGTGCTCGCGCTGCACCACGCGACGGTGCCGGTGGTCGGGAGCTTCCACGCCCATGCCCGCCCGGGGCTCTTCTTCCGGCTCGCGCCACGCACGCAGCAGCGGTACCTCGACCGCCTGGACGCCTCCGTGGCGGTGTCGAGCGCGTGCCTCGCGCCGCTCGGCGCGCGGCAGCCGGCGGACGTCCGCATCATCCCGGGCGGGGTGGACGTGGAGCGGTTCTCCCGCGGGCGGCGGATGCGGCGGTTCGACGACGGCAAGCTCAACGTGCTCTTCGCGGGGCGCGTCGAGCGGCGGAACGGGCTCGACCTCCTCCTCACCGCCTTCCACCGCGCGTGGAAGCAGATCGACGCGCGCCTCTTGGTGCTGGGCGACGGGCCGAATCTCTCGCGCTGCAAGGCGAAGGTCCCGTCGGAGATGGCCGACGACGTGGTGTTCGTCGGGCGCGCCGGGGACGACCGGCCCGACTGGTTCGCCGCCGCCGACGTGTTCTGCGCGCCCGCGCAGGAGCCGAGCGGCGGGGTCACGCTCCTCGAGGCGATGGCGGCCGGGAAGCCCGTGCTGGCGTCCGACGTGGAGGGCTATCGCGACGTCCTCTCGCACGGCCGCGAGGGGGAGCTCCTCAGCTCCGACGACGCGGGCGCCTGGGCCCGGGCGATCGTGCGGATCTCGCGCGAGCCGGTCCGCGGCGCGGCGTACGGCGAGCGGGGCCGGATGACCGCGCAGCGCCACGCCTGGCCGACGGTCGCCCGCGAGGTGATCGGCCTGTACCGGTCCATCGGCGTCCGCGGGTAGCGCGCGGCCGGCGTCCCGCCGGTTTCGCTCCGCACCGATCCCTCGGGTATCCTGCGCGGCCCCATGTCCGGCCTGTGGAAGCGGCTCCGCTCGATCGCCGTCCCGCGCGACGAGCGTCCGGAGCGCGCACGGCTGCTGCGGCTCGCCGGGCTCGCGCTGATCGTCGGGTTCGCGGTGGTCGCCGCGACGCGGGTCGACCTGCGGCGGCTCGGCGCCTCCCTCGTCGGCGCGAGCGCGTGGCAGCTCGCCCTCGCGATGCTCGCGAACGTCCTGAACCTCCTGTTCCACGCGGCCCGCTGGCGGGCGGTGGTCCGGCCGAGCGGGGTGCGGGTCGGGCTCCGCGACGTGTTCGAGGCGATGGTCGCGGGCTTCGCCGTCGGCATCCCCGCGCCGGCCCGCGCGGGCGACCTCGTCCGCGCGCACCTGCTCGCCCGCCGCGCCGGCCTCTCGACCGCGTCGGTCGTCGGGGCGGCGGCGGTGGACTACGTCGTCGGGACGGCGACGCTCGCGCCGCTGATCGTGCTGCTCGGCGTCGCGACGCCGCTCCCGGACTGGGCCAGGCACGCGCTCCTCGTCACGTCGATCGCGTCCGTCGCCGGGGTCGCGCTGGTGTTCCTCCTGCGCCCGAGCCGCCGCGCGCCGGTCGAGGACCTCGAGGGCGCGTCGCCCGGCCTCGTCGCGCGGCTCCGCAGCGGCCTCGCCGCCGTCCACGAGCCGCTCGCGATCACCCGCGCGGTCGGGTGGGGGCTCGCGGGGTGGGGCGCGGAGCTCGCGATCGCCTGGTTCACGCTCTCCGCAGTGGGCATCGACCCGACGCTCCCGCTCGCGGCGCTCGCCGTCGTCGCGACCGCGGCGGCGAACGCGATCGCGGTCTCCCCCGGCAACGCGGGTCCCTTCGAGCTCGCGGCCATGCTCCCGCTCGCCGGGCTCGGCATCGAGACCGAGCCGGCCCTCGCGTTCGCGCTCCTCCTGCACGTCGTCCACCTCGCCCCCGCCGCGGCGATCGGCGGGTGGGTGCTCTTGCGGGAGGCGCGGGACGCGCCCGGATGATCGGCTTCGCCCCGGAGGCGAAGCGAGGTACAACCCGGACGACCCCCGGGGGCGCGGCGCGACGGCGGCTCCCGACTGGACGACGCGATGCCGCGTACCCGCAGGACGAGCAGGACAGGCAGGGCCGCGTCCCGTTCCGCCGCTCGCCCGTCGAGCGCGGCGCCCGTCGCCGCCGGCCTGGACGTCCTCGCCGCGCGGCGGTTCGGGCCCCTCGCGGGCCGCACCGTCGGCCTCGTCTGCAACCCGACCGCCGTGACGCGGTCGCTCGTCCACGCCGCAGACCTGCTCCACGCCGCACCCGGCGTGCGGCTCGCGGCGCTGTTCGGCCCGGAGCACGGGGTCCGCGGCGACGCGCAGTACATGGCCGCGGTCGGCGGCGAGCGCGATGCGCGGACCGGGCTCCCGGCCCACTCGCTCTACGGCGAGACGCGCGAGTCGCTGCGGCCGCGCCCCGAGCAGCTCGAGGGGCTCGACCTGCTCGTCTTCGACGTCCAGGACGTCGGCGCGCGCTACTACACGTACCAGGCGACGATGATGCTCTGCATGGAGGCGGCGGCGGAGGCCGGGATCGGCTTCGTCGTCCTCGATCGGCCGAACCCGATCGGCGGCGTCCTGGTGGAGGGGCCGCGGCTGCGCCCCGGGTTCGAGAGCTTCTGCGGGCTGCACGACCTCGCGGTCCGGCACGGGCTCACGGTCGGGGAGCTCGCGCTCCTCTTCCGCGAGGAGCGCGGGCTCGACCTCGAGCTCGAGGTGGTCCCCTGCCGCGGCTGGCGGCGCGGGATGGCGTTCCGCGAGACCGGGCTCCCCTGGGTGTTCCCGTCGCCGAACATGCCGACGCCGGAGACCGCGCTCGTCTACCCGGGGATGTGCCTGCTCGAGGGCACGAACCTCTCGGAGGGACGCGGCACGACCCGGCCCTTCGAGCTGTTCGGAGCCCCGTGGCTCGACGCGTCCCGGCTGGCGGAGGACCTCGCCCGCGAGAGGCTCCCCGGCGTCGCCTTCCGCCCGGTCTCGTTCGTGCCGACCTGGGACAAGCACGCCGGGGTCCGCTGCCACGGCGTCGAGCTGCACGTCCACGACGCGCGCCGGTTCCGGCCGTTCCGCGCCGGCCTCGCCGCGGTCCTGCACGCGCGCCGGCAGGCGCCGGCGAGGTTCGCGTGGCGCACGGAGCCCTACGAGTTCGTCGCCGGGGTCCTGGCGTTCGACCTCCTGTGCGGCTCCGCGCGCGAGCGGACCGCCATCGAGGCCGGGGCGACCCTGTCCGAGCTGGTGCGCCCGATCGTCCCCGAGGAGCGGGCGTTCGCGCGCCGCCGCGCGCCGCACCTGCGCTACGAGGAGTGAGGTACGGTTCGGCTGGCGGGCGGGGCCTGGCCCGGGTACGAGAGCGCGAAGGTACGTGCGGATGAGCGAGCGCGAGGCTGAGCCGCGGCGAAAGCAGGTCGCGATCCTCGGCGGGTCCTTCAACCCGCCGCACGTCGCGCACCTCATGGCGGCGTACTGGATGCTCGCGACGCAGGACATCCGCGAGGTCTGGCTCCTGCCGTCGTTCCGCCACCCGTTCGGGAAGGACCTCGCCCCGTTCGAGGATCGCGTGCGGATGTGCGAGCTCGCGGCGCGCGGCGTGCGCGGGGTCGCGGTGTGCACGGCCGAGCGGGAGCTCGCGGACGACCCGCTCGTCGGGAAGACCGCGCGCACGCTCGAGCACCTCGTCGCGAAGCACCCGGACCTCGACTTCGTCCTCGTGGTCGGCGCGGACATCCTGCCGGACACGCCGAAGTGGTACCGGTGGGACCGGGTCCAGGCGCTCGCGCGCGTGGTGGTGGTGGGCCGCGAGGGCTTCCCGGCGGTCCCCGGCGCGCCGACGTTCCCGGCCGTCTCGTCGACCGCGATCCGCGCCGGGATCGCGCGCGGCGAGGACGTGTCGGGGCTCCTGCCGCGGAAGGTGCGGGAGTACGTCGAGGCGAAGGGGCTGTACCGCTGAGGAGCCGCCGCGGCCCACCGCGGCCGCGGGTTCAGCCCCTCGGCACCATCTCCCCGGTCTTCTTCGCCTTCCACGCCTCGATCGCCGCGCGGATCCTCGGCACCGCCTCGCGCGCCGCCGTGATCCCCGCGTCCATCGACTGCTTGCGCTTCGCGAAGTCGAGCATGCCGATGCCGCCGACCTTCGGCTGGACGAGCACGTCCGCCCCGGCGCGCCGGTTCGCGACGTTCACGGCGAACATGATGTTCGTCGACTGGAGCAGCACGTCCGCGATGTTCTTGATGTTCACGTTGCCGATGTCCTCGCTGATGTCCACCGCGACCACGAGATCGGCGCCCTTCGCCCGCGCGACCTCGATCGGGATGTTGTCCACGACGCCGCCGTCCACGAGGAGCTTCCCGTCGTGGAGGACGGGCTCGAAGACGCCGGGGATCGCCGACGAGGCGCGCACCGCGCGGGCGACGGACCCCTTGTCGAGGACGACGCGCGTCCCCCAGTTCAGGTCGGTCGCGACCGCGGCGAAGGGGAGGGGGAGCTCCTCGATCTTCTCCTGCTTCACCTTCCCCTTCACGAAGGCCTCGAGCTTCTCTCCCTTCGCGAGCCCCATCCCCAGCACCGCGTTCAGCACGCCGAAGTCGAAGACGTCCTCCTGCTTCAGCTGGAAGGCCGCCCACTCGAGCTCGAAGCCGTTCCGGTCCCCCGCGTAGAGCGCGCCGATGAGGCTGCCGACGCTCGTCCCCACGACGAGGTCGATCGGGATGTGCTCCTGCTCGAGCACCCGGATGACGCCGACGTGGGCGAACCCGCGGGCGGCCCCGCCGCCGAGCACGAGGGCGACCTTCGGCTCGCGGACCGGCGCAGGGAGAGCGGTCGCCGGCGGCGCCCCTGCCGGGGCGGGAGGCGCCACCGTCCGGCACGACGCGAGGACGAGGACTGCGAGGGCTGCGGCGCGGCGCATTCGGGGCCTCCTCTTGGGGGGTCGAGGAGTGTAACCGCGGTCTCGCCTCCACCCGACCCAGAGTAATTCGCGAATGACTCTGGGTCGGGACGGCGCGGGCGAGATCAGTCGAAAAATTGACCGGTTAAGCCCGATATCGGATCGTCCCGGGAACATGCCCCAGGTCATCGAGTCGATGGAGCTCGCCCAGGTCCTCGCCGAGGCGGCGGACATCGCGGCGAGCGTGAACCAGAAGCTCACGAGCGCCCACCAGCTGCTCGCGTTCTTCACCGTCCCGAACCGCGCGGAGATCCTCCTGCGGGAGCGCGGCATCGACGAGGACCGGGTGCTCGCGGCGATGACCGCGAAGCCGAGGGAGCCCGACTCCATCGAGCGCGACCTGCGCGAGCGCGCGCGCGAGGTCGCCGAGTCGGTCTCCTCGCAGGAGGTCGACTGCCTCCACCTCCTCATCGCGATGAGCCGCGTCCGGGCGAGCCTCGCCCACCAGCTCCTCGCCGCCTGCGGCCTGCAGCTCCCGACGCTCCGGAACGTCGCCCTCTCGTACTTCACCGCGCGGATGCCGAGGAGGCTGAAGGAGCTCCAGCCCGTGAAGGTGGGGCCGGCCGCGCAGCGCGAGCAGCAGGCTGCACGCCGTCCTGCGCCGAGCTCCCCGACGACCGCCGCCGACGCGGCCGCGTCCGCCGAGTCGCTCCGCGCCCTCGACGCGCAGCTCGAGAAGGCGATGGAGGAGCTCGAGGAGGCGGCCGGGATCACGCCGACCGAGATCTCTCGCGCCACCGCGACCGCCGCGGCGGCCGCTTCGCCCGAGCGCAGGCGCGAGCGCGACGGAGGCCCGGGCCGCGAGCCCGAGCCGGGCCGCGCGCACGGTCCGCTCGCCGCACGCGCTCGACCCGAAGGAGTTCCCGTGGCTGTCCCAGCTCGGCCGGAACCTGACCGAGCTCGCCGCCGCCGGAAAGCTCGACCCGCTCGTCGGCCGCGAGCGCGAGGTCGAGGAGGCGATCGACGTCCTCGGCAAGCGCCGCACGAACAACCCGCTCCTCGTCGGCGAGCCCGGCGTCGGCAAGACCGCCATCGTCGAGGGCATCGCGCAGAGGCTCCTCGCGGGCGGTGCGCGGGACAAGATCAGTACCCGCGGCGAAGCCGCGCTCGACCCTTGGGGCCCCCTGGGGGGTCGGGTGGTCGTCGAGATCGACATGGCGAGCGTGGTCGCCGGCACGCAGCTCCGCGGCTCGTTCTCCGAGAAGCTCATCGGCATCAAGGACGAGGTCCGCCGCGCCGGCGGCCGCGTCGTCGTCTTCGTGGACGAGATCCACACGATCATGGGCGCCGGCTCGACCGGCGACGGCCCGCAGGACGCCGCGAACGAGCTGAAGGCCGCGCTCGCGCGGGGAGAGTTCCCCTGCGTCGGCGCGACGACGCACGACGAGTACCGCAAGCACATCGAGAAGGACCCCGCGCTCGAGCGGCGCTTCACCCCGGTCCTCGTCCGCGAGCCGACCGTCGCCGACACGGTCACGATCCTGGGCGGCCTCGCGCCCCGCTACGAGAAGCACCACCACGTGCGGTACGCGCCCGCCGCGCTCGAGGCGGCGGCCTCGCTGTCCGCGCGCTACGTGACCGACCGGTTCCTCCCCGACAAGGCCGTCGCGGTCCTCGACCTCGCCGGCTCGCGCGCGCGCCGCGCCGGCGTCGCGGAGGTCGCCGAGGCCGACGTCGCGCGGGTGGTCGCGAAGATGGCGGGCATCCCGGAGTCGCGGCTCCTCGCCTCCGATCGCGAGCGGATCCTCGGCCTCGAGGCGGCGCTCGCGGCGCGCGTCGTCGGCCACGCCGACGCGGTCGCCCGCGTCGCCCGCGTGCTGAAGCGGAACTTCGCCGGGTTCGCCTCGCGCCGGCCGATGGGCTCGTTCCTCTTCCTCGGCCCGACCGGCGTCGGCAAGACCGAGCTCGCCCGCGCGCTCGCCGACGCGCTCTACGGCTCGCGCGACGCCCTCGTGCAGCTCGACATGAGCGAGTGCTCCGAGCAGACCGGGGTCGCCCGGCTCGTCGGGGCCGCGCCGGGCTACGTCGGCTACGGCGAGGGCGGCCAGCTCACCGACCAGGTGCGGCGCCGCCCGGCGTCGGTGGTCGTGCTCGACGAGATCGAGAAGGCCCACCGCGACGTGCAGATGCTGCTCCTGCAGGTCCTCGAGGAGGGCCGGCTCACCGACGGGCGCGGCCGGCAGGTGGACTTCTCGAACGCGGTCGTGATCCTCACGTCCAACCTCGGCGCCGCCGAGGCGACCCGCGCCTCGTCCGGCGCGATGGGCTTCGGCGCGCAGGAGCGGGCCGCCCCCCGCGGCGAGCGCGTGCTCGACGCCGCCCGCGGCGCGGTCCCGCCCGAGCTGTGGAACCGGCTCGACGAGCGGGTGGTGTTCGGGTCGCTCTCCCGCGACGACGTGGGCCGCGTGGCGCGGCTCCTCCTCGACGACTCGTCCCGCCGGCTCGAGGCGGAGCGGCGGATCCGCTTCGTCGCCTCCGAGGGCGCGGTCCTGCACCTGCTCGACCACGGCGGCTGGGATCCCTCGCTCGGGGCCCGGCCGATGCGCGGCGCGGTGCAGCGGCTCGTCGAGGCGCCGCTCGCGGAGCGGATCCTCGCGGGCGAGTTCGGCGCGGGTGACGAGGTGTCGGTGGACGCGGACGACGGCGGGCTGACGTTCCGCCGGAAGAGCGCGTAGCACCCGCGCCGCCCGGCGAGTCCGGGTCGCCGCGGCGAGGCTAGTCGAGCCCCCTCGCGTACAGCTCGTCCTCGTCGAGGCCGAGGAAGTGCGCGATCTCGTGCACGAGGGTGATGCGGATCTCCTCGATGAGCTCGGCGCGGCTGCGCGCGAACCGCTCCAGGTTTCGCTGGTAGAGCACGATCGAGGAGGGCAGGTGCGTCCCCGGATCGACGCCGTCGCTCTGCCCGCGGGGCGGTCCGCGGAAGAGCCCGAGGATGGACGGCGAGAGCGGCGGGTCGGACGAGAGCAGGTCGTGCTCCGCCGGCAGGTCCTCGACCGTGATCGCGACGTTCGCGAGGTGGCGGCGGACCGGCTCGGGGAGGCTCGCGAGCGCGTCCTCCACCGCCTGGTCGAACGCCGAGGAAGACAGCGCGGTCGGAGCGGGGAACTCCTCCGGCGCGAGCTTGCGCGCCCGGGCGAAGCGGCGGCGGGCCTCCTCGGCGTCGCCGAGGCGCTCGGCGACGAGCCCGAGGTGGTGCTGCGGCCACGGCTCGTCCGGCCCGGCCTCCGCCGCGCGCAGGAACACGCGGCGGGCGTCCTCCCAGAGGCAGAGCTCGTAGAGCGCGATCCCTTGCTCGACGAGCACGTCGACGTTGTCGGGCAGCGCCTGCGCGGCGGCGGAGAGGCGCGGCAGCGCCTCGTCGGACCGGCCGAGCTGGTTCAGCGCAGCGCCCTCGAGCCACGCCGCCTCCGCCTCGATCTGCGCCTCTCCCTCCCGGCGCGCGAGCCGCGCCGCGCGCTTCGCGAGCTCGAGGCCGCGCTCGGTGTCCTCGCGGTCCGGCTCGCCCGGGAGGCGATGGACGAAGAGGTCGGCGGCGCCGAGCAGCACCTCCAGGTCGTCCTTCCCCTCGGCGAGGGCCCGCTCGTACGCGGTGAACGCCTCGTCGATCCGCCCGGCCTCGACGAGCGCCTCGGCGCGGAGGTGGAGCGCCGGGACGGAGCGGGGCGCGCGCGCGAGCGCTGCGTCTGCGCGCTCGAGCGCCCGCGCGAAGTCGCCGTCCTCGAACGCGTCCGCGGCGGCGTCGAGGAGGCGCTCCACCTCGGGGTCGTCAGGGGGGCCGCGCATGGACGCGAGGTAACGCTCCCGGCGGGCCCGCGTCAACGCGCGTGAGGTCGGGGCGCTGATGCGTGGGACGCGCGGAGGCCCCGCCCGAGGAGCCGAGGCCCCGCCCGAGAGTAACCGCAGTCCGACACGCGTCGAGGCGGTCCTCGGTGCGGGGATCGCGGGCGTCGCCGAAGATTCGGGACGACTGAAGGTAGCCCGCGCTGACCCCTGAGGTCGGGATTCCGAGGCAGGGCGGCGCGAAGTGGCGCCGCCGCGCACACCGCGGCAACGGAAGCGCGAGCGCGACCGAGATTATTCGACGATCGAGGGCTCCGACGCGGGCTGGTCTACGCAGCCCCCGCGCACTGCACGCCGTGCATGATGCGCAGCAGATAGGTGCCCGCGGGGAAGAGCACGTTCGGTGCGCCCGAGCGCCGGTCGACCCAGGCCTTCCGGTAAGCCCGCTCGAAGGTCTTCAGACGGAACAGCCCCTCGATCCGCCTCCACCTGTCCCGCGCGGCGATTCGCGGCTTGAGCTCGAAGCGCGGCTCACCCGCCGGTGGACGAGCGAACGGGTTCTGCGCCAGCACGCGCGCGGCGCCGAGGAACCGCTTCCCCTGCGACGCGATCTCCTGGTGGTGCTTCTCCTCGAGCTCGCGCACCGCGGCGGAGACGAGCGCGCGGAACTCGGCCGCGGAAGCGAAGCCGGGAGGGACGGTCAGCTCGAGCTCGATGACGTCGGGTAGATGGCCCTTGGGGTCGAAGAAGCGCTTCGGCTTGCGCGCCGTCAGCTTCGCGGAGCCGAGCTGGTCGGGCGAGGTCCACAGGCCCGGCCACTCGGCGCCGCGGCGGACGAGTCCTGCGGCGACCGGGTTCGCGAGCACGTACGCCGTCTTCGCGACGACGTCTGCCGGGTCGAGCGGCTCCACGGCGCTGTAGCTCCCGTCGGTGGCCCAGAAGCCCTCGAAGCGACCCAGCGAGGCGTTCACCGCACGCGCGACGAGCGAGTCGAGGTACTGCATGAACCCCGGAAGGCGGCCGTCCACGTCGGTGACGATCAGATGGCAGTGATTGGAGAGGACGCAGAACGCGTGGACGAGCACGCCGTAGCGCTGCGCGGCGACGGCGAGGACGTACAGGAAGATCTCGTTCGTGAGCCGGGACGGCTTGAGGAAGTAGCGGCGCTCCGAGCAGCGGCGCGTGACGAGGTACACGGCTCCGGGCAAAACGCGACGAGGTGGCGTCATGGCGCGGCGCCTCGCAGGTGCCGTGCCGCTGTGGACTCGTGTGGCTACGAGCGCTTGTGGCCTCGGCGTCCGGCGAGAGCGGCCGCGCCGTGGGCGGTGGGTCCGTGCTACGGAACTCTCGGGCGGGTCGGGAACCCGTGCTTGACCAAGGGTGCCCGGGTCTTATGTTAGCGACCGCGTAGGGCGACTGCCAGCGCGGCTGCCCGCGCAACACTCGAAAACTACTAGACCTTCTCGAAAGGACGATCCCGATGGCCGCCAAGGAGATCAGGTTCAACCAGCCCGCTCGCGAGGCGATCCTCCGCGGGGTACAGACCCTCGCCGAGGCCGTCGCGGTGACGCTCGGGCCGCGGGGCCGGAACGTCGTCATCGAGAAGTCCTGGGGCTCCCCGACCATCACGAAGGACGGCGTGACCGTCGCGAAGGAGATCGAGCTCGAGGGCCGGTTCGAGAACATGGGCGCGCAGATGGTCCGCGAGGTCGCGTCCCAGACCTCCGACAAGGCGGGCGACGGCACCACCACCGCGACCGTCCTCGCGCTCGCCATCTACGAGGAAGGGCTCCGCCTCGTCGCGGCCGGCCACAACCCGATGGACCTCAAGCGCGGCATCGACCTCGCCGTCGAGTCGGTGGTCAAGGAGCTGAAGAAGCTCTCCAAGCCCACCGAGGGCAAGAAGGACATCGCCCAGGTCGGGACGATCTCCGCGAACGGCGACTCGACCATCGGCAAGATCATCGCGGACGCGATGGAGAAGGTCGGGAAGGAGGGCGTCATCACGGTCGAGGAGGCGAAGGGTCTCGAGACGACGCTCGAGGTGGTCGAGGGCATGCAGTTCGACCGCGGCTACGTCTCCCCGTACTTCGTGACGAACCCCGATCGCATGGAGACCGTCCTCGAGGACGCCTTCCTGCTCGTCACCGAGCGGAAGATCTCGGCGATGGCGGACCTCGTCCCGGTCCTCGAGCTGGTCGCCCGCGCCGGCAAGCCGCTCCTCATCGTCGCCGAGGACATCGAGGGCGAGGCGCTCGCCACCCTGGTCGTGAACAAGCTGCGCGGCACGCTCCAGGTGTGCGCCGTGAAGGCGCCCGGGTTCGGGGACCGCCGCAAGGAGATGCTGAAGGACATCGCGGTGCTCACGGGCGGCGAGCTCGTGGCGGAGGAGCTCGGCGTCAAGCTCGAGCAGCTGACCCTGAAGCAGCTCGGCCGCGCGAAGCGCATCCAGGTGGACAAGGACAACACCACGCTCGTCGACGGCGCCGGCAAGAAGGCCGACATCGAGGCGCGCATCAAGCAGATCCGCGCCCAGATCGAGGAGACCACCTCCGACTACGACAAGGAGAAGCTGCAGGAGCGGCTCGCGAAGCTCGTCGGCGGCGTCGCGGTGATCCAGGTCGGCGCGGCGACCGAGACCGAGATGAAGGAGAAGAAGGCGCGGGTCGAGGACGCGCTCCACGCCACCCGGGCCGCGGTGGAGGAGGGCATCGTCCCCGGCGGCGGCGTCGCCTACCTCCGCGCGCTCGGCGCCCTGAAGAAGCTCGACCTCCCCGACGGCGACCAGCGCTTCGGGGTCGAGCTCGTCCGCCGTGCCCTCGAGCGGCCGGCGCGCCGCATCGCCGAGAACGCGGGGCTCGACGGCGCGGTGGTGGTCTCGAAGATCCAGGACGGGAAGGGCGCCTTCGGGTTCAACGCGGCGACCGAGGTCTACGAGGACCTCGAGAAGGCCGGCGTCATCGACCCGACGAAGGTCTCCCGGACCGCGCTGCAGAACGCCGCCTCCGTCGCGAGCCTCCTCCTCACCACGGAGGCGATGATCGCGGAGGCGCCGAAGAAGAAGGCCGCTCCCGGGCGGCGGGTCCCCCGGAATGGGGGGAGGGATGGAGGACATGGACTACTAGGCGAGCGTCCGGCGGGCGCGGAACCGGTGGATATCGCTGGGTAACGCACGCAAGTTGACCGGTGCGCGTCCCGAGACTAGGATCTTCTCAATACGGAAAACGGTCGGAATCTCGGCCGTTTCCGGTGACGAGGGCAGCCGCTACTACGTGCCAGCGTCGGGCGGAACCCGGCAGTCGTCGTCAGCGGGGCCACGGAGCGAATCCGTGGCCCCGCGTCTTTTTGTCGTCCGCTAGATCACGTACTCGCGATCGTCCGGCGCCACGGCGGCGGGCGTCGGGCGGTTCACGATCGCGGCGTGGAGGCGCTGGGTGTCCGTCGCGAGCCCGGCGTAGGACTGGAGGAACGCCGCCCGGATGTCCTCCGCGAGCAGCCTCTCGATCTTCGGGGCCCAGGACGGCACCGGCAGCACCCGACCCTGCAGCCTGTCGAGGACGACGTTCATCGCCTCGACCCCGTCCGCGTCGAAGAACGGGTGCTTCACCATGACCTCGCACAGGTCGGGCATCCGCCTGAAGTCGAACCGGTCGCGGTGCAGCATGTCGCCGAGCGGGTTCACCGCCTCGCCGCGCCCGGGCGGGGTCCCGTCGTGCTCGGCGTTGAGCATCCGCCAGACGGTCGTCGGGAAGGTCGCGTCCATGGGGATCCAGCGGCCCCCGAGCTTCGCCACCGCGAAGTAGTGCTTGATGTGGCTCTTGCGGTGGCCGAGGTGCCGGTACCCGGCCGGCAGGATCGGGTCCATGCTCGCCGAGTCGCAGAGGACCTCCCCGAACTCCGCCTCGATCCCGTTCGCGCGCAGGAGCGCCACCTGGAGGTTCGACTTCGTCGTGCACATGCCGAAGCCGAGCTCCAGCGTGCGCGACGCCTTCACCTGCCAGAAGCCGATCCGGTAGGGGACCTGCCGCACGAACGCGAAGATCGCCGCGGCGGTGTCCCAGGGGTCGCGCGCCGCCAGGAACGCGGCGACGTGGCGGATCGCGGGGTCGTGGTGGTCGCAGTGGTCGTGCGCCACCCGGCTCGTCGCGGCGGTGCGCTCGGCGAGCACCTTCGCGTAGCGGACGCGCACGAGCGGCGCGAGCCCGAGGAAGAGGCGCGCGAGCAGCGGGAGCCGCTCGGCCGGCGGCTGGTCGAGGTACTTCGCGCGCGAGACGTGCCACACCGAGGAGCCGAGACCCGCCGGCGAGCACCTCCGCGGTGCGCGGCGTCCCGAGCACGAACCCGATCTCGCCCACGACGTCCCCGGGCCCGAGCCAGACGTCGCGGCCGCCGCTCCGGCGCAGGTTCAGGTCGCCTCGGAGCACCACGTGCAGGTCGAGGTTCGCGGCCGAGCTCGCGTCGAAGAGCGGCTGCCCGGGCGCGATCTCCCGGAGCTCTCCGAGCGCCTCGATCTGCCGGAGCGACTCGTCGGACATCGTCGAGGCGAGCTTCGTCTGCGACAGCGACATCGAGTCCCCCCGGACCGCGCGGCGAGGCGCGCGTGGCGATCTCGCCGCCTAGCTGTATCGCATCCGCGCGCGCGTGGGGCGAACTGTCGCAGTCGCTCAGCTGCGCTCGCCGGCGGGCACCGGCGGCAGGTCCTTCGACGCCATGTACACGACGTTCCGGGACGACCGCTTCCCGCGGTACATGGCGCGGTCCGCGAAGTCGAGGATCTCCGCCTTCGAGTCGGCGTGCTCCGGGAACGAGGCGAGGCCGATCGACGCGGTGACCCGCACGCGCGCCCCCTCGCGGGAGAGGTAGCGGTGGTCCTCGATCGCGCGGCGGACGCGCTCGGCGACCTTGAGCCCGCCGCCGGAGTCGATCCCGACGAGCAGGATCACGTACTCGTCGCCGCCGTACCGCACGACCACGTCCTCGTCGCGCACGCAGGAGCGGAGCACCCGCGCGACCTCCACGAGGAGCCGCGAGCCCGAGAGGTGGCCGTGCTGGTCGTTCACGGCCTTGAAGTGGTCGAGGTCGAGGAAGAGCACCGAGAACGGGCGGCCGCCGGTCACCTCCCGCTCGAGCGCCACGTCGAGGTAGCGGGTGTTGTAGAGGTGCGTGAGATCGTCGAGGTAGGCGAGGTGCTCGACCCGGCGGAGCCGGCCGAGGTTGGCGAGCGCGAGGCCCAGGTTCCGGCAGAGGAACGCCGCGCCCTGGGCCGCGTCCGGCGGCAGCGCGCCGTCGCCGAGCGCGACCACCGCCCCCACGAGCGCGCCGTCGTCCACCACCGTGAGGCAGGCCGCCTCGTGCGCGCGGTTCGGGCCGAACGGCTCCTCGAAGCGCACCGGGAGCACCGCCGGGCCGAACGGATCGAGCCCCTCGAGCGTCGGCGCGCAGCGCGCGAGGAGGTCCGCCGCCGCGGCGTACTCGAGCCCGTGCGCGCCGGAGGCGACGAACGCGCCGTCGGGGCTCCGCTCGAACAGGACCGCGGCGGGGCGACCGCAGGCGGAGGCGATGGACGCGAGCGCCATCGGGACGAGCCGGTCGCGATCGAGGGTCGAGGCGACCCGCTGGCCGTTCTCGAAGAGCTTCAGGTGGGAGCGGAGGTCCTGGTTCTCGTCGAGGAGGGCGCGCGTCGCGAGGCAGCGCTGGACGGAGAGCTGGAGGGTCTCCGGCGTCACCGGCTTCACGAGGTAGTCGGACGCGCCCGCCTTCATGGCGCGCACGGCGGGGTCCACCTTCTCGAGGGCGGTGATGACGATGACCCCGAGGTTCGGGTCCCGCTGCTTCGCGAGGTCGAGCAGCTCGAGCCCGTCGCGGGAGCCGGGGAGGATGACGTCGGTGAGGAGGACGTCGAACCGGCGCTCCGCGAGGATGGCGAGCGCGGACTCGGTGCCGTCCGCGACCTCCACGTCGTACCCGGCCGCGCGGAGGTAGTCGGAGTACACCGTGCGGGCGAACCGCTCGTCGTCGACGAGGAGGACCGCGGGAGGCATTCCGGAACCTGTATATCATGCGGGCGTGGACTCCTCTCCCGCCGAGCGGAAGGCCCTCCTGTTCTCAGCCGGGGGCGCGCGCTTCGCGATGCGCGTCTCGCACCTGCGGGAGGTGCTCGCGGTGCCCCTCGACGAGGGCGAGGTGCGCGCGCGCGGCGAGACCATCGCGACCGCGTTCGTCTCCACGGTGCTCGGGCTCCCCGCCGGACCGGCGCCGTTCGCGATCCTGACGCAGGGCTCGCCGCCCGCCGCGCTGCGCGTCGAGGCGCTGCACGGGATCGTGGATCTCGCGGAGGCGGAGTTCTTCCAGCTCCCCGCGCGGACCTTCCTGCCGCAGCCGCCCCCGTTCTCCGGCGCCGTGGTGCTGCGCGGGGAGATCGCGCTCGAGCTGGCGGTCGCGTCGCTCGGGTTCGCGCCGCTCGAGCCCGCCGCCGACCACGGCGAGCCGCCCGCCGACGTCGAGCCGCCGCCGGAGCGCGAGCTCCGCTTCGCGCGAGGCGAGCGGACGTTCGGCGTCCCGCTGTCGCTCCTCGTCCAGGTGTTCGACGGCCCGCGCGTCGCGGCGGTCCCGCTCACGCCGCCCTCGCACCGCGGCCTGCTCTACCACGGGCGCGCGCTCCACCCGATCCTCGACGTGGGGGTCCTGTACGGCGACGCGCCCGCGCCGATCCGGACGGTCCTGCTGCTCGACGCGGGCGGGGCGGGGGTCGGCGTCGCGGCCGATCGCGTGCTCGGCGTCGGTGACGCGCAGGAGGGCCTCGTCCGTCCGCCCTGGGACGCGGTGTTCGCGGCGTGATCCGGCGGCGGTCGCCGACGCGCTCGGACCGCCGAAAGTCCCCGTAAATCTTGACATTCGCGCGATCGCGGGGTTACTGAATACGATCCTTTTCTCCTGTGCCGGACCCGGCGGAAACCCATGCCCAAGACCCTTCTCCTGGCGGACGACTCGATCACGATCCAGAAGGTCGTGGGCATCACCTTCGCGAACGAGGACTTCAGCGTCACGACCGTGGACAACGGCGAGGACGCGCTGGCGCGGGCCCGTGAGCTGAAGCCGGACATCATCCTCGCGGACGTCGTCATGCCGCGGCGGAACGGCTACGAGGTCTGCGAGGCGGTGAAGGGCGACGCGGCGCTGCGGCACATCCCCGTCCTCCTGCTCGCCGGCACCTTCGAGGCGTTCGACGAGGCGCGCGCGCGCCAGGCCCGCGCGGACGGCCACATCGCGAAGCCCTTCGAGAGCCAGGCGCTCATCAACCGCGTGAAGGAGCTGACCGGCGGCAACGGCGCCGCCGCCTCCGCCGGAGCGGCCGCGCCCGCCCCGGCCGCCGCGCGCCCGGCCGCTGCCGCCCCTCCGGCGGCCGCCGCTCGCCCGCCGGGCGCCGGCGCTCCCCCGCCCGGTGCGCAGCGTCCCGCGGCCCCCATGCCCGGTGGCCTCGGCGCTCGTCCGCCGAGCGCGGGCATGCCGCCTCAGGGCGCGCCGCGTCCCGGCGGTCCGATGCCTGCCGGCGCCCGCCCCCCGGGCCCGGGGATGCCGCCCGCCGGCGCCCGCCCGCCCGGCCCCGGCATGCCGCCGCCCGGCGCGCGCCCCCCCGGTCCTGGCGCGATGCCGCCCCCCGGCGTCCGCCCGCCCGGCCCCGGCATGCCGCCGCAGGGCGCGCCGCGTCCCGGCGGTCCGATGCCCGCCGGCGCGCGTCCGCCCGGGCCGGGCATGCCCCCCGGCGCGCGCCCGCCGGGTCCCGGCGCGATGCCGCCCGGTGCACGTCCGGCTGGTTTCGGCGGGATGCCGCCGCCCGGCGCGCGCGGTCCCGCGCCCGCGCCTGCCCGGCCCTATCCGGCCCCCGCGCCCGCTCCCGCGGCGGCGCGCCCCGCTGCGCCGTCCGCCCCGACCCGCCCCGTCGCGCCGTCCCCTGCCGCTCAGGGCGGTCCGGCCGCGCGCCGCGATCCCTTCGGCTTCGGGCTCGGCGCGCCCGCGACGAGCCCGGCGCCGCCCCCGCCCGCGGTCGAGGAGGACTTCGGCGACATCGACGTCGACTCTCCCGCCGAGGCGGCACCGCCGCCCGCGCCGCCGATCGAGCTCCCCGAGGAGCCGGAGTCCGAGCTCGAGCTCGCGCCGATGCACGCCTTCGTGCCCGCGGCCGGCTCGGTCGGGCACCAGCCCGAGGCGGCGGCCGCCGCGCCCGCGGCGCGCGACGGCGGAGAGGCCCTCCTCCGCGAGGCGCTCTCGAAGGCCTCGATCGAGGTCATCGAGAAGATCGTATGGGAGGTGGTCCCGCAGCTCGCCGAGACCATCATCCGCGAGAACCTCGACCGCCTCGTAAAGCAGCGCCAGGAATAGCCCCGGCGCCGCAGCGGCCCACCCTCGACGTACCGGCTGCCGCGCCCGCCCGACGGGAACGGCCGCGTTTGCCATTGCACACGGAGAACCCCTTGCAGAGCCCCGCAATGACCGAAGAGAACCGCTCCGAGCTCGCGAAGGGATACGAGCACCGCGAGGTCGAGGCGCGCTGGTATCCGTTCTGGATCGAGCGCGGCTACTTCCACGGGGACGAGCACGACCGCACCCGTCCCGCGTTCTCGATCGTGCTGCCGCCGCCCAACGTCACCGGCTCGCTCCACCTCGGGCACGCGCTGACGGCGACGCTCCAGGACGTGCTCGTCCGCTGGAAGAAGATGAGCGGGTTCAACACGCTCTGGCTCCCCGGAACCGATCACGCCGGCATCGCGACGCAGATGATCGTCGAGAAGGAGCTGAAGAAGACCGAGAAGAAGAGCCGCCACGATCTCGGCCGCGAGGAGTTCCTCCGGCGGGTGTGGGCGTGGAAGGAGAAGTACGGCTCCCGCATCGGCGAGCAGCACCACGCGCTCGGCGCCTCGCTCGACTGGGAGCGGGAGCGGTTCACGATGGACGAGGGGCTCTCCCGCGCGGTGCGCGAGGTGTTCGTGCGCCTCCACGAGGAGGGGCTCGTCTACCGCGAGAAGAAGCTCATCAACTGGTGCCCGGACTGCCACACGGCCCTCTCCGACCTCGAGGTCGAGCAGAAGGACGCCGAGGCCGGAGAGCTCTGGTCGTTCGCGTACCCGCTCGCGGACGGCTCGGGCGAGATCGTCGTCGCGACCACCCGGCCCGAGACGATGCTCGGCGACACCGCGGTCGCGGTCCACCCCGACGACGAGCGGTACCGCGACGTGGTCGGCAAGCACGTGCGCCACCCGCTCACCGGGCGCGAGTTCCCGATCGTCGCGGACGCGATCCTGGTCGACCCGAAGTTCGGCACCGGGGCCGTGAAGGTGACGCCGGCCCACGACTTCAACGACTTCGAGACCGGGAAGCGCCACCACCTCCCGCAGCTCACCGTCATCGGCCCGGACGGTCGCATGACCGCGGAGGCGGGCCCCGTCGCCGGCCTCGATCGGTTCGAGGCGCGCAAGCGCGTGAAGGAGCTCCTCGCGGAGCAGGGGCTCGACCGCGGGACGAAGCCGCACGTCCTCGCCATCGGGCGCTGCCAGCGCTCGCAGACCATCCTCGAGCCGCTCCTCTCCGACCAGTGGTACGTCCGCATCGAGCCGCTCGCGCGGCCGGCGATCGAGGCGGTGGAGCAGGGGCGCACCCGGTTCATCCCGGAGTCCTGGACCAACACGTACATGTCGTGGATGCGGAACATCCACGACTGGTGCATCAGCCGCCAGCTGTGGTGGGGGCACCAGAATCCCGGCGTGGTACTGCCCCGACGGCCACGTCACCGTGGCGCGCGAGACCCCGCCCGCCTGCGCCACGTGCGGGAAGACGCCGCTGCGCCAGGACGACGACGTCCTCGACACCTGGTTCTCGTCCGCGCTGTGGCCCTTCTCGACGATGGGCTGGCCCGAGCAGACCGCCACGCTCCGGACCTTCTACCCGACGTCGGTCATGGAGACCGGGCACGACATCATCTTCTTCTGGGTCGCCCGGATGATGATGATGGGCCTCCACTTCATGAAGGACGTGCCCTTCCGGACCGTCTACCTGCACCCGATGGTGCGGGACGAGAAGGGCCAGAAGATGTCGAAGACGAAGGGGAACGTCATCGACCCCCTCGTCATCACCGAGCAGTACGGCGCGGACGCCCTCCGCTTCACGCTCGCCGCGCTCACCGCGCAGGGGCGCGACATCAAGCTCGCGAAGGAGCGGATCGAGGGCTACCGCGCGTTCGCGAACAAGCTCTGGAACGCCACCCGGTTCGCGCTCATGAACCTCGAGGGGTTCGAGGCGAGCGGGGAGGGCGCCCGGGTCGCGCCGGCGACCGCCGCGGACCGCTGGATCCTCGCCCGGCTCCGCCGCGCCGTGAACGAGACGGTCGCGGCGCTCGAGGCGTTCCGCTTCAACGACGCCGCGAACACGGTCTACCAGTTCGTCTGGCACGAGCTCTGCGACTGGTACATCGAGCTCGCGAAGGAGGCGCTCTACGGCGACGACCCGGCGCGCAAGCGGGCGACGCAGGCGGTCCTGGTCGAGTGCCTCTCGACCTCGTACCGGCTGCTCCACCCGTTCATGCCGTTCATCACCGAGGAGCTCTGGCACGTCGTCCGCGCGAAGGTGAAGGCCGACGGCTGGGCGGACTCCATCCTCGCCGCGCCGTACCCGGCCGTCGGCGAGGTCGACGAGGCGGCGGAGCGCGCGTTCGGGCCGGTCATCGGGATCGTCGAGGCGATCCGCAACATCCGCGGCGAGATGAACATCGCCTTCAAGGTCGCGCTCGAGGACGTCGAGATCGGCTCGCTCGACCCGGGCGCGGTCGCGACCGTGCGTGAGGAGCTCGGGCGCATCCACCGGCTCGCGAACGTCGCGAACGCGGCCGTGCTGCCGGCCGGCACCCCGCCCGGGAAGAAGGGTGGCAGCGCCGTCGCGGTGGGGTCCGGGTTCGAGGTGCGGGTCGGCCTCGCCGGCGCGATCGACGTGCAGGCGGAGCTCGCGCGGATCGACAAGGAGATCGCGAAGTTGGAGCAGGATCTCGCGGGCGTCCTGAAGAAGCTCGAGAACCCGAGCTTCGTCCAGAAGGCCCCTCCCGAGGTCGTCGAGAAGGACCGCGCGAGGGCCGACGAGCTGCGCGAAAAAAGAGGGAAGCTCGACGGCCACCGTGCCATGCTGTCCGCCGCGGAGCGCTCGCCCGCCGCCAATCCCACCAGGAGGGATCCCATGGAGAACCAGAAGCCGAACGACGCGTCCCAGCCCGCCACGTCCACGCAGACGCCGATGGAGCAGGCGCAGCAGGTCATCACCTCGGTCGCCGAGGCCGGCAAGGCCGCCATGACCGCGATGGTCGCGGGCGCCGAGGCGGCGCTCGACAAGGTGATGCCGGCCCGCAAGTCCGCGCGGAAGGCGAAGAAGCCCGCCGCGAAGAAGGCCGCGCCGCGCAAGGCCGCCGCGAAGAAGGCCGCGAAGAAGGCCGCGAAGAAGCCGGCGCGCAAGGCCGCGAAGGCGAGGAAGCCGGCCGCGAAGAAGGCGACCCGCAAGCCGGCGCGCAAGGCCGCCGGCCGGAAGGGCGCGAAGCGGCGGTAGCCGCATGGAGCGGCTCCCGGCGCACGCCGAGCGGCTCGTCGAGCTCGCCCTGGAGGAGGACCTCCTCCTCGGCGACGCGACGAGCGAAGCGACCATCGACGCGGCCGCCCGCGGCGAGGGGAGGTTCCTCGCGAAGGAGGAGCTCGTCCTCGCCGGCACGGCGGTGGCGCGCCGCGTGTTCGACCTCCTCGGCGCCGAGTGCCGCCTCGACGAGGTCGGACGGCGCCCGGATCGCGAAGGGCCGGACCTTCGGCGTCGCGGCGGGGCCGGTGCGCTCCCTGCTCGCGGCGGAGCGGACGGCGCTCAACTTCCTGCAGCGGCTCTCGGGCGTGGCCACCGCGACGCGCCGCTGCGTGGACGCGCTCGCGGCGGGCGGCGGGCGGACCCGCCTCCTCGACACCCGCAAGACGACCCCCGGCTGGCGGATGCTGGAGAAGGCCGCGGTGCGCGCCGGCGGCGGCAAGAACCACCGGCACGCGCTCGGGGACGGGATCCTCGTGAAGGACAACCACGTCGCCGCGTGCGGCGGGGTGGCCGAGGCGGTCCGCCGCGCGCGGGAGCGCGCGGGCGCCATGCTGAAGATCGAGGTGGAGGTCGTGGATCTCCCCGGCCTCGACGCCGCGATCGCCGCGGGCGCGGACATCGTGCTCCTCGACAACATGGACGACGCCGCCATGGCGGAGGCCGTCCGGAGGGCCGCCGGTCGGGTGCTCCTCGAGGCGAGCGGGAACATGACGCTCGAGCGCCTGCCGCGCGTCGCCGCGACGGGCGTGGACTTCGTCTCCATGGGGGCGATCACCCACTCGGCGCGGGCGGTGGACATCTCGTTCGAGCTGGAGTGAGATCCGGGGTCTCGATGCCCGCGGAGCGTCCAGAGTCGGAGGAGCTGGTCCTCGCGTTCCTCGCCGAGGCGGGCGAGGAGGTCGTGTCGGGCGAGGCGATCTCGGACAAGCTCGGCCTGACCCGGACCGCCGTGTGGAAGCACGTCGAGGCGCTGCGGGGGCAGGGCTACCGGATCGACGCGGTGCCCGCGCGCGGCTACCGCCTCGCCGGCGTCCCCGACCGCTTGACGCCCCTCGAGCTGCGCCCGCTCCTGAACACGCACGACCTCGGCCAGGTGATCCACTGGTACGAGGAGCTCGGCTCGACCAGCGATCGCGCGAAGGAGCTCGCCGACGCGGGCGCGGAGCACGGCGAGGTCGTGATCGCCGAGGCGCAGACCGCCGGGCGCGGACGCCGGGGCCGGACCTGGGTCTCGCCCCCGAGGAAGAACCTCTACTTCTCCGTCGTCCTCCGGCCCGAGCTGCCCCCCGCGCGGGCCGCGGAGCTCACCCTGGTCGGCTCCATCGCGATCTGCGACGCGCTGCGACAGGCCGGCGTGGACGCAGGCATCAAGTGGCCGAACGACCTGCTCGCCTCGGGCCGGAAGATCGGCGGGATCCTGACGGAGCTCGCGGCGGAGCCCGATCGCGTGCACTGGGTCGTCCTCGGGGTCGGGGTCAACGTGAACGCCCGCGCCGCGGACTTCCCGCCCGAGCTCGCGGGCGAGGCGACGAGCGTCCTGCTGGAGCGCGGCCAGGCCGCGCCCCGCGCGCTGCTGGCGGCCGCCTGCTTCACGGCGCTCGAGGGCTGGATCGACCGGCACGCCGAGGAGGGCTTCGGGGTGATCCGCGAAGCCTGGCGCGAGCGGAGCGTGACCCTCGGCCGCGAGGTCGTCGTGAAGGCGGACGGGCGGGACGTCTCGGGGACCGCCGAGGACATCGACGACGCGGGCGCGCTCCTGGTGCGAACCGCGGGCGGAGTCGAGCGGATCCTCTCGGGCGACGTCAAGCTCCTGCGCTCCCGCGCCCCCTGAACGGCCCACCCCGGCGTCGGGCGCGTTGACCGCCCCCTCCGGGCGCGGCTAACCTCGCGGCGTGCTGCTCGCGATCGACGTCGGGAACACCAACACGGTCATCGGCGCCTTCGACGGCCCGACCCTCAGGAACCACTGGCGTCTCCAGACGAACCAGAACCGGACCGCCGACGAGTACGGCATCCTGCTGCGCCAGCTCTTCGAGCTGTCCGGGCTCGATCCCGCGAACGTGAGCGCGGTCGCGATCTCGAGCGTCGTCCCGCCGCTCGGGCTGACGCTCGAGCAGATGAGCGTCCGGTACTTCAAGGTGAAGCCGATGTTCGTCGGCCCCGGCGTGAAGACCGGGATGCCCATCCTGTACGAGAACCCGCGCGAGGTGGGCGCGGACCGCGTCGTGAACGCGGTCGCCGCGTACGAGCGCTGGCGCTGCGGGCTCATCGTGGTGGACTTCGGGACCGCGACCACCTTCGACGCCGTCTCGCAGAAGGGCGAGTACCTCGGGGGCGCCATCTGCCCCGGGATCACGATCTCGATGGACGCGCTCTTCCGCTCGGCGTCCAAGCTGCCGCGCGTCGAGTTCTCGCGCCCGCCCCAGGTCATCGGCCGGAACACCGTCGCGTCGATCCAGGCGGGGCTCGTCTACGGGTACGTCGGGCTGGTCGACGGCATCTGCGCCCGCATGTCCGACGAGCTCGGCTTCACGCCGAAGATCGTCGCGACCGGCGGTCTCGCCCCGCTCATCGCCGGGGTCTCGAAGGCGATCCAGGAGGTCGACGAGCACCTCACCCTGGACGGCCTCAGGATCCTGCACGAGCGCAACCGGTGAGCGTGGAGACCGGCAGCGAGCGGGCGGGCGACGCGGAGGCGCGCGCCGCCTACGAGGAGGGGCGCGCGGCCTTCGCGGCGCGCGACGTCGTCGGCGCGCACGCGGCGTTCGAGCGCGCGCACCGGCGCGACTCGCGCGACCCGACGTACATGTCCTGGTACGGCCTGACCCTCGTCCTCGTCGAGCGGAACTCGAACCTCGGGGTGATGCTCGTGGACCAGGCCCTGCGCGCGGCCGGCCCCGACCCGGAGCTGCTGCTCAACTCCGCGCGGCTCCACCTCGCCCTGAACCAGCGGGAGCGCGCCGTCCGCGCGATCGCGCGCGCCCTGCAGCTGTGGCCCAACGACCCGCGGCTCGTGGCCGCCTCCGCCGCCATGGGGTCGCGCAGGCGCGCCGGTGATCCCCTTCCTCTCCCGCTCGAACCCGCTGAACCGCCTGCTCGGGCGGGCGCGGTACCGCTGGGCGCGGCGGAACGGGCCGACCTACGAGCTGTCGCCGGTCGCGCTCGGGGTGCTCCCGGCGCCCGACGAGCCGCCCCGGAGCTGACATGCCCGAGTGCCCGCTGCCGCTCGAGGTCCTCCCGAAGCCGCTGCACAAGCACGCGCTCCCGAACGCCCCCGCGCCGCTGCGGATGATGGGCGCGAAGGGGCTCGTCCCGGCCGTCGCGCCCGTCGACCTCACGACGCTCCTCTTCTTCCTCTCGTTCGATCTCGAGGCCAACGTCCGCGAGACGGCGGTGAAGACGGCCGAGGGGCTCCCCGACAAGATCTGGGGCGTCGCCCTCCGCGCGGAGGGCATCAAGGGCGCGGTGCTCGACTGGCTCGCGGACCGCCTCCTCGGCAAGGAGGCGGCGATGGAGCTGCTCCTCCTCAACGCCGCCACCCTCGACGAGACGATCGCGCGGGTCGTCCCGGCCCTGTCGCAGCGGCTCGCCGACATCGTCCGCCAGAACGAGCTGCGGCTCCTCAGGCACGAGGGGATCCTGCGGGGCCTCTGCCAGAACCCGAACGCGCTCGCCTCCACGGTGGACGGCGCGTGCGACTTCTGCGTCCGCAACGGGCTCACGCTCCTCGACGTCCCGCAGTCGGTCGAGGCCCACAAGCGGGTGCACGGCGTCGATCCGACCGCGAAGGCGCCGGAGCCGGTCGAGACCGCCGCCGCCCTGCTGCAGGAGTACGGGCGGGAGCTCGCGGAGGAGGTCCCCGACGCGGCCCAGGCGGCCGAGGCGGCGGAGGACTCCGGGAAGAGGAAGAACATCACCCAGCGCGTCCTGAGCATGTCCGTGTCCCAGAAGATCAAGCTCGCGACGCTCGGGAACAAGGAGGCGCGCACGCTGCTGCTGCGAGACTCGAACAAGCTCGTCTGCATGGCGGCCGCCACGAGCCCGCGGATCACCGACGGGGAGATCCTCTCGCTCGCGAACTCGCGCACGGTGAACGCCGACGTGCTGCGGTACATCTACTCGAACCGCGAGTTCACCAGGACGTACGCGATCAAGATGTCGCTCGTGAAGAACCCGAAGGTCCCGCTCCCGACGGCGCTGAAGATGCTGTACACGCTCCAGGAGAAGGACATGAAGGAGCTCGCTCGCGACCGGAACGTGCCGCAGACGATCCAGGCGCAGGCGAAGGCGTTCCTGATGAAGAAGGAGATGGCCTCGAAGGGCTCGGGCGGCGGACACTGATGGGCCGGCGCGAGCCCGCGCGCCGAGGAGACCGTCGCCCGTGACCGAAGCCTCGCCGTCCGTGAAGGTCGGCCGCGCCGTCTGGCTGTCCGCCGCCACGATGACGTCGCGGGTGCTCGGCCTCGTCCGCGATCAGCTCTTCGCGATCCTGGTCGGCGCGAACCGGTACTCCGACGCGTTCGTGGTCGCGTTCCGCATCCCGAACCTGCTGCGGGACCTGTTCGCCGAGGGCGCGCTCTCGTCGGCGTTCGTCCCGACCTTCGCGGACGCCCACCGGAACCGGGGCCCCGCGCAGGCGTGGCGCCTCGCCAACGCGGTCGTCGGGCTCGTCCTCGCGGTGGTCGGCGTGGTGGTCCTCCTCGGCGCCGTCTTCGCCGGCGGGGTGGTGCGGGGGATCGCGCCGGGCATCGCGGAGCCCGCGCTCGCGACGCTGCTCACCCGGGTGATGATGCCGTTCCTCCTCCTCGTGTCCCTCTCCGCGGTCGCGATGGGGATGCTGAACGCGCAGAGCCGGTTCACGGCGCCGGCCCTCGCGCCCGCCCTCTTCAACGTCGGCTCCATCGCGGTGGGGCTCGCGATGTGGGCCGCCGGGTGGCCGCCGCACCGGGCCGTGATCGGCTGGTCCGCCGGCACGATGGCGGGCGGGCTGCTCCAGCTCGCGGTGCAGGTGCCGCAGCTCGTCGCGCTCGGGTACCGGCCGCGGCCGTGGCTGTCCCGCGCCGCGCTCGCGGATCCGGGGGTCCGGCGGATCGCGCGCCTCATGGGCCCCGCGGTCATCGGGCTCTCCGCCACGCAGGTGAACATCGTCGTGAACACCTGGTTCGCGTCGCACGAGGTGGGCGCGAACAGCTGGCTGCAGTTCGCGTTCCGGCTGATGCAGCTCCCCCTCGGCGTGTTCGGCGTCGCGATCGCGACGGTGGCGGGCGCGGGGGTCGCGCAGCGCGCCGCGGCGAAGGACATGGACGCGGTCCGGGCGACGCTCGGGTCGGCGCTGCGCCACGTCGCGTTCCTGAACGTCCCGTCCGCGGTCGGGCTCGCGGTCCTCGCCCACCCGATCATCTCCCTCATCTTCGAGCACGGTCGCTTCGGGGCCGGCGACACGGACGCGACCTCGCAGGCGCTCCTCTGCTACGCGCTCGGGCTCTACGGCTACTCGGCGGTGAAGGTGCTCGCCCCCGCGTACTACGCCCTCGACGACACCCGCCTGCCGATGCTGGGCAGCTTCCTCGGGATGGGCGCGAACGTCGCGCTGAACGCCGCGCTCTACCCGCTCCTCGGGTTCCGCGGCGTCGCGCTCGGCACCTCCCTCGCCGCCACCGCGAACTTCGCGGTGCTCGCGGTGGGGTGGCGACGCCGCCACGGCGGGCTCGCGGGCGCGGGGCTCGGTCCGCACCTCGTCCGCGTCGCCGTGGCCTGCGTGCCGCTCGCGGTCGTCGCGTGGGCGACCTGGCGCGGGCTCGATCGGCTCCTCCCGGTCGGCGGGCTCCCCCGCCAGCTCGCGCTCGGGCTCGTGCCCGTCGCCGCGGGCGCGCTCGCCTACCTGGCCGCTGCACGGGCGCTCGGCATCCGCGAGCTCGACGAGCTCGTGGGCGCGCTCAGGCGTCGGCGCACGCGCGCTCGCTGATCCGAGGGCGCAGCGGGGCGGACCGGGACCGGGCCCGCGCCTCCGTGGGGGTTTGGCGCCCGCCGCGCGCGGCCTACCTTGCCTCGAGGGGCACTTCGAGGGGGGAGCGATGGCGGAGAACGGCGGAGGCACCGGGGGCGGGAGCGGGATCGCGGGCGACGCGCGGGACGCGGCGCGTGGGGTCGCGCGCGACGTGGAGGAGCGGCTCGAGGGGATGCGCGGCTACGCGGACGACGCGGGGGAGTGGATCCGGATGCTCGCGCGGGAGCGTCCGATGACCGCGCTCGCGCTCGCGGTCGGCGTGGGGTTCGTCGCCGGGCGGCTGCTGTCCCGTACGTAGCGTCTGGCCTGGGCGCAGGGGAGGGGCGGATGGCGGGCATGGGTGAGATGGACGACGTGAACGAGACGCTGCGCTCGGTCGCGGGACAGGCGCGTGACGTCTGGGATCGCTTCGCGCAGGAGGTCGAGCTCGAGCGGCGCCTCCGCGAGAGCCCGATGACGGTGCTCGGGGTGGCGGCGGCGGCCGGGTTCGTCATCGGCGGGGGGCTGTGGCCCGTGCTGCGGCCGTTCGTCAAGGCCGCGGCGAAGGCCGCGATGTCCCCCGCGAACCTCCTCGCGGTGGGGGCGGCCGTCGGCGCGCTCCGCGCCACCGCGTCGCACGACGAGATGGCTCCCGAGCCGAGCGGCGGCGAGACGCACTAGGACACTGCGCCACACCGAGGGCCGCGCGGCGAGCGGGCGAGAGGTCGGCACCTCGCCCGCGCGCCGAGCTCGTTGGGGCGCCCCACGGCGAAAGCTTGACGGTCCAGGGGATCGAGGAGAACGTGCGCCCGATCCAGCAGCGGGGGCCTTCGCATCATGATGGACGTGACGCACGGAGCGCGCGGCGAGGTCGTCGTCCGCGTGGACGGGACCTTCGACGAGACGGCGGTGTCGAGGCTGAACGGCTGGCTCCGCGAGATCCCCGCGGACGAGCCCCTCGTGGTGGACCTCTGCGGCGCTCGCGAGTGTCACGACTTCGGGCTCGCCGCGATCGCGGGCGCCCTGGCGGGGCGCGGGCAGCTCGTCGTGCGCGGCCTGTCGCACCACCAGGAGAAGCTGCTCCGGTACTTCGGCGTCGAGCTGGAGCGCGCGCCCGCCGCGGATCGCGCCGCGCGCTAGTCTGCTCTCTCCCTCGCCCCGCGAAGCGGGGAGAGGGTTGGGGAGAGGGGCCCTCCTCTACTCGCGCCCGAGCGCCGCGGCGACGCGACGCTCCTTCTCGGCCGGCGACTCCGCCGGGAGGCCCTCCTCGAGCAGCTGGGTCGCGATCGCGAGGGCCTTGCGCACCTTCTCGCGGACCTTCTCGTCCGCCTTGATCTTCTGGTACGCCTTCACGACGCGCTCCTCGTTCTTGGCGTTCGTCGCCTCGAGCTCCGCGAGCCGCTTCGTCAAGTCGGCCGTGCGCTTCTCGACCTCGCCGCGTGCGCCGTCGGCCTCTCCGCGGGCCACGAGGAGCTCCGTCCGGAGCTCGTCCGTCTGGCGCTCGAGCGCCTCGGCCGTGACGGCGGCCTCCTCGAGCTTCCGACGCCCGTCCGCCTCGGCCGCGGCGGTGCGCCGCTCGAGGTCGCCCGCCCGCTTCTCCTGCTCCGCGGCGCGGCGCTCCGCCTCCGTGGCGCGCTGGTCCGCGTCCGCAGCGCGCTTGCGGAGCTGGGCGAGCTCCTCCTCGAGCGCCCGGGCCTTCTCCTGCGTCGGCTCGAGGCGGGCCTTCGCCTGCGCGGCCTCGGCGTCCGCGTCCTGCGCGCGGCGCTCGAGCGCGTCGAGCTCGCGCCGCAGCTCGCGGAGCTCGTCGTCGCGCGCGTCCGGACGCTGGTCGGGCAGCGGGAGCTCCGCCACGTCCGCGCCGCGTCCGGCGCGAGCCGGCTCCGGCGGGGGCACGAGCGCGAGCAGGCGCTCGGGCGAGGGCTCCTCGTCGTCGAGGAGCTTGATGCCCGCGGCGCGCAGGAGGTCCGCGCTGGCGCCCCGCACGCGCGGCGCTCCCGGCCCCGGGGCGGGGGGCTCGTCGCCGCGGAGCGCGAGCCCGGGCGAGAGCGTCTCGTCCGGTCCGGCGAGCGCGCCGAGCGCGGCCTCGTCGTCGGCGTCGAGCGCGTGCAGGTCGGCGCGAGCCGCCCGCTCGTCCTCCTCGGGGAGCGCCGCGGCCGCGGCGTCCACTTCCTCTCCCGAGATCGGGGTCTCTCCGGTGAGCTCGTCGAGCGCCGCCCCGGCCTCGCGGGGGCCGGGGGGCGCCGAGAGCCCGTCGAAGGCGTCGTCGAGCAGCCGCAGATCCTCGTCGAGCACCGTCGCGGGCTCCGCGGCCGCCTCCTCCGGGAGCGACTCGAGCTCGAGCGCGGGCGCGTCCGCGCCCACGGGAACGTCGAGCCCGATCTCCTCCTCGAGGCTGATGAGCTCCTCGTCCGCCTCGGGGGGCGCGGTGTCCGTCGAGGGTTCCGGCAGCCCCACCAGTGCGCCGAGCTTCCGCGTCAGCGCGTCGGCGCCGTACGGCTTCAATAGATAATCGTCCGCGCGCGCCTTCAGCGTCCGGTGCTTCTCGAACGTCTCGGCGGTCGCCTCGGCGCTCGTCAGGACGAGCGGGATCGCCTTGAGCCCCTCGTCCTTCTTGAGCTTCTGGCAGACGAGATAGCCGCTCATCCCGGGCAGCTCGACGCAGAGGACGATCGCCTCGGGGGACCAGTCGCGAGCGAGGTCGAGCCCCTCCTTGCCGTCCCCCGTCGTGCGCACCTCGAAGCCGGTGGTCTCGAGCGAGACCGAGAGCTGGGCCATCAGCGCCTGGTCGTTCTCGATGAGGAGGATCTTCTTGGCCATCTGGCGAGTTCCCGACCGGCGCTGCGAGGGGCGCGGCGGCGTGCACCGCGCGGAAAAGGCTGGGAGAAATGTTACCTGCCGCGCGCGCGCAGTGTCAAAACGACGGCCGATCCGCTATCGCCCGGCGCGCCCCGCCCGGCGCGAGATCAGCGCGCCGCCTGGGCGGTCCGGACGAGCTCGAACAGCGCCTTCTCGTCGAGGTCGGAGACGAGCGAGTAGACGATCTCGTTCTCGCGCCACACCGCGACGTTGTACCCGCGCGCGTTCACGACGTGGACCAGCTGCGGTCCGACCTGGACCTCGCGCCCGCCGGTCGCGAACCGGCCACGCGGGTCGTCGACGATGAACAGCCCGACCTGCCCGCGCGGCAGCTCGTACCGCATGTAGGCCGCCGGCAGCTCGCGGAGGTGCGAGAGGCGCGCGCCGAGGAGGTGCACGCCGTCCGCGTGGAACCGGGGCGGCGAGGGGTGGAAGTCGAGCTTGCCCGCGAACCACGCCGGGATCGAGCCCTCGCCGACCGACGCCGCCATGACCTCGAGCGGGAGCCCGCGGTGGTGGCTGCGCACCGCCTCGACCACGAGCGCGTCGTCGGCGCCGTGGGTCGCGAAGACGAGCAGCGCGCCCGCGGCGCAGGCCGCGACGGCGCCGAGCGGGACGGGCGTGAACAGGCGGCGCAGCAGCGGCCGGCGGCGATGCGCGAGGGCCGCCTCGATCCGCGCGCGCAGCTCCGGAGGGGCGCGGCCCGCCGCCGCGGGGGGCGACATCGCCTCGCGGAGGCTCGCGCGGATCGCGGTGCGCAGCCGGCCCTGGGACTCGGCGTGCGCCCGGCAGCGATCGCAGGAGGCCAGGTGGGCGTCGGCCTCGGCCCGCTCGCGCGCGTCGAACTCGCCGTCGAGGTACGCGTCGATCGATCGCGCGACCTCGCTACAGTCCATCGCCGCGCTCGTGCTGGGTTCGATTGCCATGGGCTCCGCCGGGGGCCGGCTCAGGCCGACTTGCCGCGGCGCTTTCGGTACGTCTCGAGGTCGATGCTCCCATCCTCGCCGACGTCCTGCAACACACCGGAGAGCACCGCGTATCCCGCGAGCGCCTTCTGGAGCAGGCGGCGGCCCCGGTAGAGCCGGCTCATCACCGTTCCGACCGGGACGTCCAGGATCTCGGCGATCTCCTTGTACGAGAACTCCTGGAGGTCCGCGAGGATGACGACGAGGCGGAAGTCGATCGGGAGGGAGTCGACCGCCTTGAGCACGTCGTCCGACAGGAGCCGGTCGAAGAAGTACTGCTCGGGGTTGGCGGCGTACTCCGTGGCCTCCCGCGAGATGAACCGCTCGTGCACGGCGTCTCGCTCGGAGCCCTCGACGATGTTCCGCTCCTTCACCGACCGGCGGTACCGGTTGATGAAGGTGTTCGTGAGGATCTTGAAGAGCCACGCCTTCATGTTGGTGCCGCGCTCGAACTTCTCGAAGAAGCGGTACGCGCGCAGGAACGTGTCCTGGACGAGGTCCTCGGCGTCGCGGTCGTTCTTGGTGAGGCGGAGCGCGGCGGCGTAGAGGGGGTCGAGGTGCTTCAGCGCGAGCTCCTCGAACTCGCCGCGCGTGAGGTCGGTCTGTCGCAGATCGAACATCAGGGTTCTGGTCTCCTGGGGTGCGTATAGACCGCCGCTCAGCGACCTGCCGATGGAAATTCCCGCCTGTGATGCCTTGAACGGTTGAGCGACCGTCCAGATTCCCGAGCGCAGGCCCCACGGCGGACCGACCGTGGGCCGGCACGCCTGCGGCCGGAAATGCTGCTCTTTTCTATCGAACTCGACCGGGGCTGTCCTGACCCGCCAGACCGAGCCACGCATGGGGAGACGGGCGGACGGGCGGGCGCCCGCCTGCATCGTTCGAAGGCGAACCCGGATCGCGCGTGATAGAACCGCCGCGCCCTCCCGGGCCTCCTCATGTCCTCAAGGCTCCTCTTCGCCGATGACCGCGGGCGGGTCTACGACCACCCGCGCCTCCTCGCGGCCGTCCGGAGCGGCGACGAGGTCGCGGCTCCGCCCGAGAAGCCGCTCCCGCTGCCGGAGGGCGGGACGCTGACGATGCTGCCCGGGCGACGCCCGGTCGGGATCGACCCCGAGAGCGGCGCCGTCGTCGTCGTGCGCGAGGTGAAGGTCGGGCGCCGGACCCTCGTCCCGCACGCGGTCGGCGCCACGCTGCCCCCCGGCTACACGCGGACGTTCCTGCCCGCGGCGGCGCGCCCGGCGCTCGCGACGGTCGCGGCGGCGCCGATCCTCCCCCAGTGGGCGTACACCGCGGCCGCGCTCGATCGCGACGCGCCCGTGGCGTGGGCGATCCACACCGATCGGCGCCGTCACTGGAGCCCCGCCGCGCACTCCACCCCCGACCTGGCGGAGGCCGTGGCGGGCACGCTCGCCGCGAGCGCGAACCCGATCTACCGGCAGCTCTCGCGCTGCGCGCTCGAGTGGCGCTGCTTCACCGCCCAGAACACGTTCTACCTGCGGGACGAGGGGGCGATCCCGTCGTCCGCCGCGTGCAACGCCGCGTGCATCGGCTGCCTCTCCGAGACGCAGGAGGGCATGCCGCCCTCGAGCCACGAGCGGATCCCCACCGCCCCGACGGCCGAGGAGATGGCGGAGGTGGCGGTCCGACACCTGCTCCGGGCGCGCGGGCGGGTGATGGTGAGCTTCGGGCAGGGGTGCGAGGGCGAGCCGCTCCTGCGCTGGAAGGAGCTCGAGCGGGCGATCCGCCTGGTGCGGGCGCGGACGCGCCGCGGCTCCATCCACGCGAACACGAACGGCTCGCTGACCGGCGCGCTCCGGCGGCTCGTCCGCGCCGGCCTCGACTCGGTCCGCATCTCGCTCAACTCCGCGTCGCCGGACCTGTACGAGGCGTACTACCGGCCGCGGGGGTACGGCCTCCCGGACGTGCTCCGCTCGATCCGCGCCGCGAAGGACGCGGGCGCGTACGTGGCGCTGAACCTCCTCACCTTCCCCGGGGTCAGCGACCGCGAGGGCGAGGTGGAGCGGCTCTGCCGCGTCGTCGCGCGGACCGGGGTCGACCAGGTCCAGACCCGGCCGCTCGCCATCGATCCGGACGTCTACATGGGGCTCGCGCGCACCCGCGGCGCGGGCGGCCGCGCCGTCGGCGTGCGCGCGCTCGTCCTGGCCCTCCGGGCCGCGCGGCCCGGGCTCGTCGTCGGAAACTTCTCTCGCGCGCGCCCCGAGCGCGCGGCGGGTGGGAGGCGCTCATGAGGCCCGAGGCCGAGCTGCGGCTGCAGAAGGACCTCGCGCGGCACCTGCGCGCCGGCCACCCCTGGGTGTTCCGCAAGGCGATCGAGAAGGCGCCGAAGGGGCTCGCGGCGGGCGCGATCGTGGACGTGACCGACGACGGCCGGTTCGTGGCGCGGGGCTACTACGACCCGCTCTCCGCGATCACGGTCCGCATCCTCACGCGCGAGCCCGCCGAGGCGATCGACGAGGCGTTCTGGCGCAGGCGGATCGCGCGCGCGGTCGCGCTCCGGCGCGAGCTCGTGCACGGCACGACCGGCCTCCGGCTCGTGCACGGCGAGGCGGACGGCCTCCCGGGGGTCGTCGCCGACCGGTACGACCGCTTCGTCGTCGTGAAGCTGTACTCGGCGGGGCTCACGCCGCACCGCCCCGCGATCCTGGAGGCGCTCCGCGCCGAGGTGGACGGGCTCGCGGGCGTCTACGGGCGCGACGAGATCCCGCGGGACGACGACGAGGACGAGGGCGGCGCGCCGGCGGGCAGGGTGCTGTGGGGGGCCGAGCCGCCGGAGCGCATCGAGATCGACGAGCACGGGATGAAGGTGCTCGTGGACGTCCGGCGCGGGCAGAAGACCGGCCACTTCCTCGACCAGCGGGAGAACCGGCGCATGGTGCGGGACCTCGCGCGCGGCCGGCCGGAGGCGCTGAACCTCTTCTCGTACACCGGCGGCTTCTCCGTGGCGGCCGCGCTCGGCGGGGCGCGCCACGTCGTCTCGGTCGACGTGGACCAGGACGCCATCGCGCTCGCGCGCGAGAACTTCCGCGCGAACGGCCTCGACATGGCGGACCACGCGTTCGCGACCGACGACGCGTTCGACCTCCTCGCCCGCTACAAGCGCGAGGGGCGGCGGTTCGACCTCGTCGTCTGCGATCCGCCCGCGTTCGCGAAGTCGCAGCGGGCGGTGGAAGCGGCCGTCGCCGGCTACGCCTCCCTGAACCGCGCGGCCCTCGCGGTGCTCGCGCCGGGCGGGCTCCTCGTCACGGCGAGCTGCTCGGCGCGGGTGACGGCGGAGCAGTTCGCGGACGCGGTGAAGGAGGCGGCGTTCAAGGCGCGCATCGATCTCCAGCTCGTGCAGGAGACCCGCCAGCCGCCGGATCACCCGGTGTCGCTGCAGTTCCGGGAGGGGCGCTACCTCAAGTGCCTCGTGCTCCGGCGCGCCGGCTGACGCGGGGCGGCTAGATCGCGTCCCTCGGCGCCGGCCCGGCGCCGTCGTCCTCTCCTCGGCCGCACGCCGCCATCTCCTTCTCGACGAGGCTCCGGAGCTTCCCGGCCTTCCGGGCCGTCACGAGCCGATCCAGCTCCTGCCAGCGGGCGTCGGGGTCCGCGCGCAGGATCGACTCGTACGCCTTGAGCGTGCTCTCGATCCCGGCGGTCTGGACCGCGGCCCAGTCGGCGGCCTTCTTCGGGCTCTCGAACATGAACGCCGCCATCCCGAAGATCGATTGCACGTACAGGACCTTGGCGTAGGGCCCGTCGTCCGACTTCGCGAGCGCGTCGAGCGGCCCCGAGCACCCGCGCACGTCGAAGTCCGGTGCCTCCACGATGAACTGGAGCAGCCACGCGCGGTCCGGCCCGGAGGTCCGCGCGAGCGGCTGCCTCTCGAGCTTCCGCGTCAGCTCGACCGCGCGCTTGCGCTCGGCGGCCGTCGAGGGTCCGCGCGCCGCGGCGAGCGCGGGGGCGCAGAGGAGGACGAGGACGGCGGCGAGGGTGCGGGACACGGGGGCCTCCGGACGAGTGCTCGGCCCCCGGATCCCATCACGAACCCCCGGCGAGGTCGAGGCGCCCGGAGGGGCGGCGGGCCCGCGCCGCCGGTAGGATGCGGGGGTGGTGCTCGCCGGCCAGTTCCTCGAGCGACCCGCGCTCGTCGACGCGGGCGACCTCGTCCTCGAGGCGCTCTACCACCGCGGCTCGGCGCGACCCGCGCTCCTCGTCTGCCCCCCTCCCGGGCCGGGAGGCGGGATGGACGCGGCCCCGGTCGCGGAGCTCGCCTGGGCGGCGGCGCGCGCCGGCCACCCGTCCCTGCGGTTCCAGCACCGGGGGGTGGGAGCGTCGCAGGGGGAGGCCGACCCTGCGAGGAGGCTCGACGACGCCGAGGCGGCGCTCCGCCACCTCGCGGAGACGGCGGGCCCTCGCGTCGCGATCGCGGGGGTCGGAGGCGGCTGTCTCACCGCGCTCCGGCTCGCGCTCGCCCACCCGGAGATCGCGCGCGTCGCCCTCGTCGCCCCGGAGGCCCCGCCCACGCCCCCCTTGCCCGCCGCGAGCCTCCTCGTCCTCCTCCCGGAGGACCGCGCCTCGGAGGCGGGCGCGCTCGGGGCGCTCGGGCAGGTCGAGGTGATCGCGGGGACGGACCGCCTGCTCCGCGCCGGGCTGCCGGCGCTCGGCCGCGCGGTCCTCGCCTGGATCACCGCCCGCGCGTGACGCCGGTCGCGAGGCCGGCGAGGCCGAGCAGCACGAGCGCCGCCGCCCCGAGGAGCGCGGCGAGCGCGAGCGCGCGCGGCACGCGCGCGGGCTCCCAGCGGATGGACGGCGACGCGGGGTCCACCAGGACGAGCGCGTCCGCGGCCGGCGCGGGCGGCGGCGCCACCGCGTGGTACGCGGCGAGGAGGAGCCCGAGGGCGCTCGCCCCGATCGCGAGCATCGTCACCACCGCCTCGAGCGGCGGCGCCGACGCGGGCTCCGTCGCGCCGAGCGCGAGCAGGAGCCCGGCGGCGAGCCCGTTGTTCACCGCGTGCGCGCCGACCGCCGGCCAGATCGACCCCCCTCGCCAGGTCAGCCAGCCGAAGACCGCGGCGAGGCGCGAGCAGCGCCGGGAACCGGACCGGATCGAGGTGCAGCGTCGCGAACAGCAGCGCGCCCGCCGCGATCGCCGCGGCCGGCCGGCGACGGAGCGAGAGCGTCGTCTGGACGTAGCCGCGGAACGTGAGCTCCTCGCAGACGGGGGCGACGAGGGCCGCGATCGCGGCGAGCGCGAACCGCTCCCACGGCGGCCCCTCGAAGAGCCGCGTGAGGTCGTACGCCTGGACCCAGTCGCGCGGGAGGAGCCGCTGCGTGACCGTCATGACCCCCGCGGCGACGAGGTACGCGGCCCCGCCGCAGAGCGCGCCGAGCAGGACGAGCGCCGGCCGTACCCGGCCCAGCCGGAGGTACGGGGCGAGCCGGAGGTTCGAGCCGGCCGTGCCGACGAGCGAGGGCAGGAGGAACGCGAAGAGCTGGGTCGCCGCGAGCCCCGCGACCGGGCTCGCCCACTGCGCGAGGAGCGCGGGCGGGAAGAGCGCGAGCAGCACGGCGAAGAAGGCGAGCGCGCTCTTCCTCCCGGCGGGCGGCGCCCCCGGGGGCCTCTCGTCGGAGACGGGCTCCACCGCGGCGGAGCATGCACCGGACGGAGCGCGCCGGGAAGCCGGTTTGGCGGGGTAATATCCCCGGCCATGAACTTCCAGAACCGGACGGTCGTCCTCGGGGTCGGCGGCGGGATCGCCGCCTACAAGGCCTGCGAGCTCGCGCGGCTCATCGTGAAGGGGCGGGGGACGGTCCGCGTCGTCATGACCCGCGCGGCGACGCGGTTCGTCCAGCCGCTCACGTTCCAGGCGCTCTCGGGGGCCCCGGTGCTGGTCGACCTCTTCGATCCGGCGTCCGAGGCGACCTACGGCCACCTGTCCCTCGCGCGCGCGGCGGACCTGCTCCTCGTCGCGCCCGCGACCGCCGATCTCCTCGCGCGCCTGCGCGCCGGGATGGCCGACGACGCCGTCACGACCACGGCCCTCGCGATCACCTGCCCGGTCCTGCTCGCCCCCGCGATGAACACCCGGATGTGGCGGAACCCCGCGACCCAGGAGAACCTCGCCGCGCTGCGCGCGCGCGGGTTCCACGTGGTCGGCCCGGGTGCGGGCGAGCTCGCGGACGGCGACGTCGGCGAGGGGCGGCTCGCCGATCCGGAGGAGATCGCGCTCGCCGCGACGCGCCTGCTCGGGAGCCTCGACCTCGCCGGCCGGCACGTCCTCGTCACCGCCGGGCCGACGCGCGAGCCGATCGACCCGGTCCGGTTCCTCTCGAACCCGTCGACGGGGAAGATGGGGTACGCGATCGCGTCCGTCGCGGCGCGGCGCGGCGCGGCCGTGACCCTCGTGTCCGGGCCGACCGAGCTCCCCGACCCGGCCGGCGTGAAGGTGATCCGCGTCCAGACCGCCGAGGAGATGGCGCGCGCGGTCGAGCCGGAGGCGGCCGGGATGGACCTGTTCGTCGGCGCGGCGGCGGTGTCCGACTACCGCCCGCAGCGGCCCTCGCCCACCAAGATCAAGAAGGGGCCGGGCGACGAGACGCTGGTGCTGGCGCGGACCCCGGACATCCTCGCCGGCCTCGGCGCGCGGTTCGCGAGCGCCGCGAACGGCCCGGTGCTGGTCGGCTTCGCCGCCGAGACCGAGGAGGTCATCGCCCGGGCCCGCGAGAAGCTCAAGAGCAAGCGCTGCGATCTCGTCGTGGCGAACAAGGTCGGGGTCCCCGGGGCGGGCTTCGGCGCGGACACGAACCGGGTCGCGCTCGTCTCGACGACCGAGCTCGCCGAGATCGAGGGGACGAAGGAGAAGGTCGCGGAGGCGATCCTCGACTGGATCCTGCCGGTCCTGGAGAAGCGGCGCCCCCGCGAGGAGTAGGACGGCGCGGACGCCTGGGCGGCGTCAGGCCGCCAGGCGAGCGAGCGACGCGGGCAGGATGAGCTTGCCCTCGATCGCGCGGCGGAACGACTCGCGCGTCTCGCTCGCGATCTCGTGCGCGTCGCGCGGGTGGATCCGCCGCCTCGCGGTCCGGTCCCGGAGCGTCCTGCGGAGGTCCTGCGCGATCCGGATGTTCCGTGCCCCGGTCGCGTCGGCGCGAGCGGCCTTGGAGCGCTCGCCCTCCGCGAGCACCCCGACGATCGCCTCGACCGCCAGGGTGTTCGTCTCGAGGACCAGGTCGGGCTCGAGCACGAGGTTCCGCTCCCGCGCGAGCGCGAGGCGCGAGAGGTGGTGGAACCGGGCGACCTTCGCCGTGGCGAGGAGCGACCGGAACAGCTGCTTCGAGACCCCGAAGGGGAGCACCGACGACTGGTCGAGCATCCGCTCGAGGTAGTCGTCGTGGTTCCGGTAGGCGCGCGTCGTCACCTCGCGCGCGATGCGCGAGAGGTCCCGGTCCATCCGCTGGTCGTAGCGGAGCTCCCAGTAAGCGTGCTGCGCGTTCCGCTTGTGGTACGCGGCGAGGGTCTTGAACGGGACGTAGTAGTTGTGGGCGACCGTGTCCGCGGCGAGGTGCGACAGGAACCCGAGCGCGAACGACTGCTCGCCGCCGCCCTTGGCTTGCTTCACCACGTTGAAGCCGACGCGCCAGTTGTGACAGTGGTACAGGTAGCGCGCCATGTTCTTGCCGACGACGATGTCCGCCGCGAGCGAGCCGTACAGGAACTCGTTCCCGAAGTCCTGCAGGACGTGGCGCAAGGACGGCTGGACCACCCCGATCGCCGTCAGCGCCTGGGCCGAGAAGTTCAGGTGCGCGAGCGGACCCCACGCCTGCGCCTCCGAAGGAACCAGGAGGATCGCGAGGGCGACGACGGTCAGGGACAGCGTGACGAGCAGGCGCTCCACTCTCATCGGTGACGATTGTAGGTTCCGGGACCGGTCGGTCGCAATGCGACCTGCGGGGGCCGACGGGGCGGGCGCGTGAGCGACGGCGATCGCAGGGAGCTCGAGGCGACGGTGGCCGAGGAGCTGCGGCGGCACCTGGCCTGGCTCGCGGACGCGGGGATCCGCGAGGTCCAGGACGCGCCGGCGCAGGTTCCGGACGCCCGCGCCCGCGACCCGGTCGCGTCCCGCGATCATGGTGCAGCCGCGCCGCCCGCGCGGGTCGAGCCGCCGGCGCCCGCCGTCGCGCCGACGTCGGCCGGGCCGCCGGTCGAGGGGCCGTACGGCCTCTCCGACCCCGGCTGCGGCAGCCCGGCGCTCCTCGCGATCCGCCGCGAGCTCGGGGAGTGCGCGCGCTGCAAGCTCGGCGCGGGGCGGACGAAGCTCGTCTTCGGCGTCGGGAGCCCGGGCGCGGAGCTCATGTTCGTCGGCGAGGGGCCCGGAGAGGACGAGGATCTCCAGGGCGAGCCCTTCGTCGGGCGTGCCGGGCAGCTCCTCACGAAGATGATCGAGGCGATGGGCTATCGCCGCGACGACGTCTACATCGCGAACGCGGTGAAGTGCCGGCCGCCGGGCAACCGGAACCCGGAGCCGGACGAGATCGCCGCGTGCGAGCCGTTCCTCCGCGCGCAGATCGCCGCCGTGCGCCCGAAGGTGATCGTGGCGCTCGGGAGGTTCGCGGCGCAGACGCTCCTGCGCGACCCCTCGCCCATCGGGAAGCTCCGCGGCCGCTGGTTCGAGTACGGTGGCGTGCGGCTCATGCCGACGTTCCACCCGGCCTACCTCCTGCGCAGCCCGAACGAGAAGGGGAAGGCGTGGGAGGACCTGCAGCTCGTGATGAAGGAGCTCGGGAAGACGCCGCCGAGGAGGTAGCGATGTCCGCAGCCGTCCGGACCGTCCGCCGCGCCGCCGCGGCCGCAGCGCTCGTCCTCGCCGCCGTGGGCGCGCTCGCGGCGGGGGAGGCCGCGCCACCCGCGCGGCTCCCGGCGGAGTCGTCGCCGCCGCGCGTGCTCTCGGTCGAGGTGAAGGGCGCCATCACCGGCGGGACCGCGGAGTACCTGGGCGCCGCGCTCAGGAAGGCCCGCGACGAGCAGTACGCGGCCCTCGCGATCACGCTCGACACGCCCGGAGGCGCGCTCGACGCGACCCGCGAGATCGTGCAGGCGATGCTCGCGAGCGAGGTGCCGATCGTCGTGTGGGTCGGGCCCGCGGGCGCGCACGCCGCCTCGGCCGGGGTCTTCCTCACCATGGCGGCGAACGTCGCGGTGATGCACCCGGCCGCGAACATCGGCGCCGCCCACCCGGTCACGAGCGGCGGGAAGGACGTCGCCGAGGAGGCCGGGAAGGACATGGCGAAGAAGGTCGAGAACGACACGGCGGCGCTCGTGCGGTCGATCGCCGGCGAGCGCGGCCGGAGCGCCGAGTGGGCGGAGAAGGCGGTGCGCGAGAGCATCTCCGCCACCGGCACGGAGGCGGTGAAGCTGAAGGTCGTGGACCTGCTCGCCCCGGATCTCAGGAGCGCGCTCGACCGGGCGGACGGGCGGCAGGTGAAGACCGGCGCGGGCACGAAGGCCGTCCGCACCGCGGGCGCGATCCTCACGGCGTACGAGCCGACGGTGCGGCAGCGGCTCCTGTCCTTCCTCGCCGATCCGAACGTGGTCGCGCTCCTCATGCTCATCGGCACGCTCGGGATCGGGATCGAGTTCTACCACCCGGGCATGATCGTCCCGGGCGCGGTGGGGGCGCTCTGCCTGCTCCTCGCGTTCCTCGCGATGCGGGTCATCCCGGTGAACGTGGGCGCGGTCCTGCTCGTGCTCGCCGGGGTCGGGCTCCTCGTCGCGGAGGGGTTCATCACGACGCACGGCATCGCCGGCGCGGGCGGCGCGATCTGCATCGTGCTGGGGACCGCGTTCTTCATCGACCGCGCGTCACCCGACTACCAGTTCGACCCGCGGACGTTCACGGTCTCCCCGTGGATCGTCTGGCCGACGCCGGTCGTGCTCGCCGGGGTGCTCGGGTTCATGGCCTGGAAGGTGGCCGGCGCGCGCCGGGCCCCGCTGCAGCTCGGGTCGGCCGCGCTCGTCGGCGCGGAGGGGCTCGCGCTCGGCGACGTCGGCCCCGCGGGCGGCGAGGTGTTCGTTCACGGAGAGTACTGGCAAGCGCGGAGCGCGGCCCCGATCCCGAAGGGGGCACGGGTGCGCGTCTCCGGCGTGGACGGGCTCACCGTGACGGTGGTCGCCGCGCCGCAGTCGAGCTAGAACGGAGCGCGGAGGCACCATGCCCATCGCCGGACTCGGCCTGCTCATCCCCGTCGCGCTCGTGGTCTTCTGGTTCCTCTCCGGGATCCGGATCATCAACGAGTACGAGCAGGGCGTCGTGCTCCGCCTCGGGCGGTTCGCCGGCGTGCGCACCGCCGGGCTCAAGTGGATCGTCCCGCTCATCGACCGGATGATCGTGATCGACATGCGCATCACCGCGGAGCAGGTCCCGCCGCAGGACGTCATCACGCGGGACAACGTCTCCATGAAGGTGAACGCGGTCATCTACTTCCGGGTGATGCAGGCGGACCGGGCGTTCCTCCAGGTCACCGACTTCCTGTTCGCGACGAGCCAGTTCGCGCAGACCACGCTCCGCTCCGTGCTCGGGCAGGTGGACCTCGACGACGTCCTCAGCCAGCGCGACAAGATCAACCGGCAGCTCCAGGAGATCATCGACCGGCACACCGAGCCCTGGGGCGTGAAGGTGACCGCGGTCGAGGTGAAGCAGGTGGACCTGCCGGAGGAGATGCGCCGCGCCATGGCGAAGCAGGCCGAGGCCGAGCGAGAGCGCCGGTCCAAGATCATCGCGGCGGAGGGCGAGTACCAGGCCGCCGAGAAGCTCGGGCAGGCGGCGGACGTGATCGCCCGCTCGCCCGGCGCGCTCCAGCTCCGCTACCTCCAGACGCTCGTCGAGATCGCGACGGAGAAGAACTCCACGATCGTCTTCCCGCTGCCGATCGAGCTGGTGAAGGCGTTCCTCGACAAGGACCCGACGCTGGCGCCTCCTCAGCCGACGCTGCCGTCCCCTCAAGGGTAAGGCGCTGCGCGCTCGCGACCCCCGGGCAGGGGGGTCGCCGCTCCCGCGCCCGCTCCCGACCTTGTCAGCGACCGCGCACGTGCGCGGCAGGAGGAGCCATGCGTCGCGTCTCGATGTGGGGCGCGGCCGCTGCGGCCGCGTTCGGCCTCGCCGCCTGTGGCGACGCGCGAGTGGTCGAGAGCCCGCTCGCCGGGGCGAGCGGCTGCGCGAGCTGCCATACCGCGCCGGGCGAGGGTCCGCCGTTCCGGGACCAGACCGGCTCGACGGACCCGTTCCGGCTCACCGTGGGGGCGCACGACGCCCACCTGCACGGGAACCTCGTCGCCTCCATCTCCTGCGGAGAGTGCCACACGGTCCCGAGCGCGATCGACGCCCCGGGCCACCTCCAGGACTCGCCGAACGACATCAAGTTCGGCTCGCTCGCACGGACCGGCGGCGCGAACCCGAAGTACGAGGCGACCGGCTGCGCGGCGACGTACTGCCACGGGAACTTCCCGGGGGGCAACGCGTCGAACAGCGCCGCTGTGGCTGGGCGGCTCGGGCGCCGCCTCGTGCGGGACGTGCCACGGCCTCCCCCCGGACACCGGTCGGCACCTGGCCCACACCTCGCTCGGCATCGCCTGCACCACCTGCCACGGGTTCCGCGACGCCGGGAATCCGGACGCCGTCCCGGTGTTCCTGCAGGCGGCGCACGTGAACGGCGTGAAGGACGTCCCGCTGCCGGCCTGGCGCCCCGCGACGCCCGGGGCAACGTCGAGCTGCGCGGCCGCCTGCCACGTCGCCCGGACCTGGACGGACGGCTGACGCCCGGGGACCCGGACGGACCCCCGCGCGTGGGCGTCCGCCAGCGAGGACGCCGCCCGGCGTCAGCTCTCCGCGAGGATCGAGCCGTCCTCGGCCGTCCACGCCCGCGTCATCGCCGGCGTGTTGTTCGCGAAGCCGACGTCGCCCGTGGCCGCCCCGACCACGATGAGCCCGCCCTCGCCGCCGACGCGCAGCCCGAGGACCGCCGCCGCGTCGCGGGCGGCCTCCATCGCGGATGCCCCACGGCCGACGAGATCGGCCGCGTGGCGGGCGAGGGTGAGCTGGATGATCTTCTCGCCGTGGCCGGTGCACGAGACCGCCGCGAGCGCGTCGTCCGCGTAGGTCCCGCACCCGACGAGGGCCGTGTCCCCGACCCGTCCCGGGAGCTTCATCGCCGTCCCGCCCGTCGAGGTCGCGGCGGCGACGTGCCCGCGCAGGTCGCGCGCGACGGCGCCGACCGTCCCGGTCTTGCCGGCGGCGGCGCCGCTGCGGGCCGCCTCCCAGCGCGCCCGCTGCGCGGGCGTGACGAGGAGCGCGTTGTCGTGGGCCGGGATCCCGGCCTCGCGGGCGAACGCCGACGCCGCCGGCCCCGCGAGCATCACGTGCGCGGTCCGCTCCATGATCGCGCGGGCCAGCGCGACGGGGTTCCGGACGTCCCTCACGACCGCCACCGCGCCGCAGCGGAGCGTCTCGCCGTCCATGATCGAGGCGTCGAGCTCGACGTCCCCGGCGGCCGTGAGCGTCGCCCCCGTCCCCGCGTTGAACAGGGGGTCGTCCTCGAGCATCCGGACCGCGAGCTCGACCGCGTCGAGCGCGCTGCCGCCGGCGCGGAGGAGGTCGGCGCCCGCGGCGCACGCCTGCCGTGCCCCCGCGAGCCGCGTGGCGTCCGGTCCCGCCCGGCGCGCCGTCGTCCGGAGAGCGTTCGCCCGCCCCTCCGTGAACGATGATGGCAGAATGCAATCGACGGTGCATGATGGCGTTCCCGGTTATCCTGAACCCGGATCAGAGAGGGAAGGCATGGCTCTTCGCGAAGTGGTGATCGTCGGTGCGGCGCGTACCCCCATCGGCTCGTTCCTGGGGTCGCTCGCCGCGGTCCCGGCGCCCCGGCTCGGCGCCGTGGCGATCCGCGCGGCCCTGGAGCGGGCCGGCGTCGATCCGGGGTCGGTGGACGAGGTCGTGATGGGGAACGTCCTCCAGGCGGGGGAAGGGCAGGCGCCCGCCCGCCAGGCGGCGATCTTCGCAGGTCTCCCCGAGAAGGTCCCGTGCTGGACGCTCAACAAGGTCTGCGGGTCCGGGCTCAAGGCCGTCATCTCGGGGGCGCAGGCGATCGCGCTCGGGGATGCGGACGTGGTCGTCGCCGGCGGCATGGAGTCCATGTCCAACGTGCCCTACTACGACCGGGCCGCCCGTGTCGGGGTCCGGATGGGCAACGTCGAGCTCGTGGACGGCATGGTCCACGACGGCCTGTGGGACGTGTACGGCCAGCACCACATGGGGATCTGCGCCGAGCACTGCGCGACGACCCAGGGGATCTCGCGCGCCCAGCAGGACGAGTTCGCGATCGAGTCCACGCGCCGCGCGATGGAGGCGGCGAAGGCCGGTGCGTTCAAGGCCGAGATCGTGCCCGTCGAGATCGAGGGGCGCAAGGGCGACAAGGTCGTCGTCTCCGAGGACGACGGGCCGAAGGGCGCCAAGCCGGAGAAGATCCCGGGCCTGAAGCCCGTGTTCAAGAAGGACGGCAGCGTCACCGCCGCGAACTCGTCGTCGATCAACGACGGCGGCGCCGCGGTCGTGCTGATGAGCGCCGAGCGCGCGAAGAAGGACGGGCGCACGGTCCTCGGCCGCGTCAGCGCCTGGGGCGGCGCGGCCCGCGCGCCGATCGAGTTCACGATCGCGCCGGCGGACGCCATCAGGGCGACCCTCGGCAAGGCGGGGCTCGCCACGAAGGACGTGGACCTCTGGGAGATCAACGAGGCGTTCGCGGTCGTGTCGGTCGCGAACAACCGGCTCCTCGGGCTCGACGGGAAGAACGTGAACGTCCGGGGCGGCGCGGTGGTGCTCGGGCACCCCATCGGCGCCTCCGGGACGCGGATCCTCGTGACGCTCCTGTACGCGATGAAGGATCTCGGACGGAAGCGTGGGCTCGCGTCGCTCTGCATCGGCGGTGGCGAGGCGGTCGCGCTCGTCGTCGAGCGCTAGCTGGAGGGAGACGCCGTGAACAAGGTCGTCGCGTCGGCGGACGAGGCGGTCCGGGACGTCCAGGATGGTGCGACCATCATGGTGTCCGGGTTCGGGCTGTGCGGGAACCCGGAGAACCTGATCGCCGCGCTGCACCGGAAGGGCGTGAAGAACCTCACGCTCATCTCGAACAACTGCGGGACCACCGATCTCGGGCTCGGCATCCTGCTGAAGGCCCGGCAGATCCGGAAGATCGTCGCCTCGTACGTGGGCGAGAACAAGGAGTTCGAGCGGCAGTACCTCTCCGGCGAGCTCGAGGTCGAGCTCGTCCCGCAGGGGACGCTCGCGGAGCGGATCCGCGCCGGCGGCGCCGGCATCGGCGGGTTCTACACCGCGACCGGCGTCGGGACGAAGGTCGCGGAGGGGAAGGAGACGCGGGTCATCGCCGGGCGCGAGTACCTGCTCGAGCTCCCGCTCCGGGCCGACTTCGCGCTCGTCTGGGCGTGGAAGGCCGACACCTGGGGCAACCTCGTGTACCGGAAGACCACCCGGAACTTCGGCCCGATGATGTGCACGGCGGCCAAGGTCACCGTGGCCGAGGCGCCGACGGTGCTGCCGGCCGGCGAGCTCGATCCGGATCTGGTGCAGACTCCGAGCATCTACGTGAAGCGGGTCGTCCGGGGCGAGAAGTACGAGAAGTGGATCGAGCGGCGGACGGTCCGGCCGCGGGCGACGAGGTAGGAGGGGCGAGATGCCGCTGACGCGAGAGCAGATCGCGAAGCGCGTCGCGCGCGAGCTGCGCGACGGGTACTACGTGAACCTCGGGATCGGGATGCCGACGCTGGTCTCGAACTACGTCCCGCCGGGGATCGAGGTCGTGCTCCAGTCCGAGAACGGGATCCTCGGCGTCGGGCCGTACCCGGTGGAGGGGGAGGAGGACCCGGACCTCATCAACGCCGGGAAGGAGACCGTCACGGTCGTCCCCGGCGCGTCCTACTTCTCGTCCGCCGAGTCGTTCGCCATGATCCGCGGCGGCCACATCGACCTCGCGATCCTCGGCGCGCTCGAGGTCTCCGAGAAGGGCGACCTCGCGAACTGGCTCGTCCCCGGGAAGATGGTGAAGGGGATGGGCGGGGGGATGGACCTCGTCGTCGGCGCGCGCCGCGTCGTCGTGATGATGGACCACGCGACGAAGGACGGCGCGCCCAAGATCCTGAAGCAGTGCTCGCTCCCGATCACCGGGACGCGCTGCGTCTCCGCGATCTGCACGGACCGCGCGTGGATCGACGTGACGCCCGACGGGCTCCGGCTCCGGGAGATCGCGCCCGGCGAGACGTTCCAGGGCGTGCAGGAGCTCACCGAGCCGCGCCTGCTCGTCGGGCCCGACGTGTCGCCGATGCAGGTCTGACGCGGCGAGCGAGGCCCGGGTGTCGCCGCCGCTGTTCACGCTCCTCACCGACTACGGGGCGGGCTCCGGGTACCCGGCGCAGGTGAAGGGCGTGCTCCTCGCGGCGCTCCCCGACGCGCGGGTCGTGGACGTGTCGCACGACGTGCCGCGCCACGACGTGCTCGCGGGCGCGCTCCTCCTCGAGGCGTGCGCGCCGTGGTTCCCGAGGGGCGCCATCCACCTGGCGGTGGTGGACCCGGGCGTCGGGACCGCGCGCCGCGCGCTCTGCCTCGTCGATCCGGAGGGGCGGAGGTTCGTCGCCCCGGACAACGGGCTCCTGACGCCGTTCCTCGGCCCGGGCGCGCGCGTCTTCGCGCTCGCGCCCGGGGGCGCGCTGCCGCCGCCGCGGACGGCCACGTTCCACGGGCGCGACCTGTTCGCGCCCGCCGCGGTGCTCCTCGCGCGCGGGGAGGAGGCGTCCGCGCTCGGGCCGGCCGTCGACGACCCCGTCCGGCTGGAGTGGCCGCGGGCGGAGGTGTCGGAGGGCGAGGTGAAGGGCGTCACGCTCGCGGCGGATTCCTTCGGCAACGTGGTCACCTCGGTGCGCGACTCCGACCTCCCGCCGGGCTCCGGGATCGCGCGCGTCCTGGCGGACGGGCGCGAGGCGCGCTTCGTCCGGACCTACGGCGAGGGGCGGCCGGGGGAGCTCCTCGCGCTCGTCGGCAGCGGCGGACGGCTGGAGCTCGCGATCCGCGAGGCGAGCGCGGCGGCGCTGCTCGGCCGCGCGCGCGGGGTGTCCGTGCGAGTCGTCCTGGTTGGCCGCGCGGGAGCCGCCTGCTAGAGTTTCGCCCGATGTCCGACGACAACAAGCGACGAGCGACGCGCCTCCACCACGAGATCCCCGTCGCGTACCGGAGCGTCGGCAGCTTCCTCTCCGACTGGGCGACCAACATCAGCCAGGGGGGGCTCTTCATCAACACCCCCAAGCCGCTGCCGGTCGGGACGCCCGTCAACATCCTCGTCCAGCTCCCGGGCGCGTCGTTCCCGTTCCAGCTCGGCGGCCGCGTCACCCGCGTCAACGAGGTCGACGTGACCGCGAGCGCCGTGCCGGGGATGGGCGTCGAGTTCACCGACGTCGACGACCAGAAGCGCCGCGAGATCGAGGCGTTCGTCGCGCGGCTGCGCCGCGACCTCGACGAGGCGTAGCGGCCCGTCCGCCGTTACCACCCCGCGGTGCGCACCGAGCTCGAGATCGAGGGCCTCGCGCCGGGCGGCGAGGGGGTGGGCCGCTCCGGCCCGCGCGCGGTGTTCGTCCCGTTCACCGCCCCCGGCGACCGCGTCCTCGTGGACGTGCCGGCGGGCGAGGGCCCCGCGCACGGCGCGCTCGTCGAGGTCCGCGCGGAGGGTGCCTCCCGCGTCGCGCCGCCCTGCAGGCACTTCGGCCCGGCGGCCTCCGGACAGGCCCTCGCGGCCGGCGGGCCCGATCGCGAGTGCGGCGGGTGCGAGTGGCTCCACGTGCGCTACGAGGCGCAGCTCGCCGCGAAGGCCCGCGGCTTCGGCGAGACGCTGCGCAGGATCGCGCGGCTCGAGCTCGACGCCTGCGGGCTGCGGCCCATCCTCCCCTCGCCGGCGCCGCTCCGGTACCGGGCCCGCGCGAAGTTCCACCTCGACCGGGCGAGCGGGCGGCTCGCCTTCTTCCGGCGCCGCTCGCACGCGCCGGTGCGCCTCGAGGAGTGCCACCTGCTCGAGCCCGGCCTCGACGCGCTCCGGGAGGCCGTCGGTCCCGCGCTGGTCGCGGCGCGGCTCGCGCCGCGCGAGGTGGCGCTCGAGTGGTCCGAGGAGCAGGGGCGGGGGAGCGCGCTCCTCCTCGTCGAGCCGACCCCGGCGGCCCGCGCGCGGGTCGAGGCGCTCCTCGCCGCCGTCCCGGCGCTCGCGGGGGCGGTGCTCCGCGGCGAGGCGGGCCCCGCGGTCCCCGTCGGCGCGCCGGTGCTCCGGCTCGCGCGCGTGCCGGGCCGCCCCGCGGCGGGGCTGCAGCGCTCGCGGCCGGACGTGTTCCAGCAGGCGAACCGCGCGGCGAACGCGGTCCTCGTGGAGACGGCGCTCGCGCTCCTCCGCCCCGAGGGCGAGGACGTCCTCGAGCTCCACTGCGGGGCCGGCAACTTCACCGCCGCGCTCGCGGCCCGCGCGCGGAGCGTCGCCGCCGTGGAGGTGCAGGGTCCCGCGCTCGACCTCGCCCGCGAGGACCTCGCGGGGAGTCCCGACGTCCGCTTCTTCGCCGGGGACGCGCTGAAGCTCGCGCTCGCGCTCGCGCGGGAGCGTGGCGCTCACGCGCGGCGCCCGGGCGCGGTGCTGCTCGACCCGCCGCGCGAGGGCGCGAAGGGGATCGGCGCCGCCCTGCGGGAGCTCGAGGCCGCCCGGGCCGTCTACGTCTCGTGCGACCCCGCGACGCTCGCCCGCGACGTGCGCGCCTGCGTCGAGGCGGGCTACCGCGTCTCGGCGGTCCAGCCGGTGGACATGTTCCCGCAGACCCACCACGTCGAGGGCGTCGTCCTCCTCGAGCGTTGAGTCGATCCTCCCTTGGGCCCTGAGACCTGCTACGCGGCGGCCGCGGTGGCGGCCGCCTCGCGGTCGATCGCGGCGAGCCGCTCGACGAGCGTCGGGTGGCTGTAGTGCCAGGCGCTGTACCAGGGGTGCGGGTGCAGGTTCGAGAGGTTCTCGCGGTTGAGCCGGAGGAGGGCGGCCTTGAGCGCCTCCGGCGCCCGCGCGAGCCGCACCGCGTACCGGTCCGCCTCGTACTCGTGCCGCCGGGACAGGTGCGAGGCGAGCGGCTGCAGCCAGAAGACGAACGCGCCGCCGCCCATCGAGACGAGCGCCACCGCGCCGTGCAGCGTCGGGGCGCCGAAGCCGAAGGCGGCGTGGAGCGGGGGCCAGGGCACGAGCCTGGACAGGACGAGCAGCCCGACGAGGAGCGAGGCCATGGAGAGGGCCAGCCGCCGGTGGACGTGCCGTTTGCGGTAGTGGCCGATCTCGTGCGCGAGGACGCTCGCGGTCTCGTCCACCCCCATCCCCTCGACGAGCGTGTCGAACAGGACGATGCGCGGCCGGAAGATCCCCGTGAAGTACGCGTTCGAGTGGCCGGAGCGGCGCGACGCGTCCATCACGTAGAGGCCGCGGTGCGCGAACCCCGCCGCCTCCGCGAGCGCCACCAGCCGGTCGCGCAGCGCGCCGTCCGGGAGCGGCGCGAACCGGTTGAAGATCGGCGCGATCACGGTCGGGTACAGCCACAGCATGAACAGCTGGAACGCGGCGAGGAAGGCGAAGAGCCAGATCCACCAGCGCGGCCCCGTGAAGCGCATGAACGCGTAGACCGCGTAGAGCAGCGGGACCCCGAGGGCCGCCTCGACCGCGAGGCCTCTCGCCCGGTCGAGGAGCCACGCGCGCGGCGTCGTCCGGTTGAACCCGAAGCGGGTCTCGAGCACGAACGTGTGCCAGGCGGTGAACGGGAGCGAGACGAGCGACCCCGCCGCGACGAGCACGACGAGGAACGCCACGAAGCGGTGCGCTCCCTCGAGCCCGCGGGCCGCGAGGGCGCGGTCGAGCGCCGGCAGCAGGCCGGACAGGAGGACGGCGACCGTGAAGGCGCTCGCGAAGGCCCCCTCGACGAGGGAGAACCTCCCGTTCGCGAGCGTGTAGGCGCGGCTTCGCTCCGCGACCTCCTCGTCGACGCGGCCCGCGAGCGTGGGCGGGACTCCCCCGGAGCGACGGACGTGCCGCAGGTTGACGAGGAGGAGCGCGGTCTCCACCACGTACTGCAGGACGTAGCAGCCGAGGAAGACCGCCAGGACGATGCGCTCCATGATGGATCGTCATACCGCTCCGGCCCGGAGGACGCACCGGGTGTTCCTCCTGTCGCCCGCGAACGCAGGCGGGGAGCGCATGGGGCTCGTGCTGTCGCCGCGCGCGCGCTTCCCGCTCGCGCACGCCGTGCAGGCGGACGGGGCGCCGCTCGGCGAGGTGTTCCGGTTCGCGAGCGGGCTCTACTTCCGGGGGAAGCTCGCCTACGCGGAGGCGTTCGCGCGCCCGCCGCGCGGCGTCCCGGGCGCGCTCGTCATCGCGCCCGGCGCGGGGCTCGTCCCGCCCTCGGCGGTCGTCCGCGCCGGGGATCTCCGCGCGTTCGCCTCCGTGCCGGTGGACGCGGGCGAGCGCCGCTTCCGGGAACCGCTGGAGCGCGACGCGCGCGCGCTGTCGGGACGGCTCCCCCCGCGCGCGGAGGTGGTGCTGCTCGGGTCGATCGCGAGCGAGAAGTACGTCGGGCCGCTGCTCGGGATCTTCGGCGCGCGCCTCCTGTTCCCCGCCGCCTTCGTCGGGCGCGGGGACATGAGCCGGGGCGGGCTCATGCTCCGCGCCGCGCGGGCCGGGATCGAGCTCGAGTACCTCCCCCTCGAGGGGGCGGTGCGCCACGGGCCGAGACCTCCGCGGCTGGAGCGTTGATCGGGCTGCCCCTCTCCCCAACCCTCTCCCCGCTTCGCGGGGCGAGGAGGGTCGGGCGTTACTGCAGCTCCTGCACGACGAGGCTGCCGTTGTCGTTCGCGTACACGAACCGGCCGGCGGCGCCGATCGCGTACACGCTCCCGCTCGGCTGGGGCGTCGAATAGGACTGGAACGTCCCGGGCGGCGTGGCGGAGTCGAAGAAGCCGAGCCCGCCCGCCGCGGCGTGCCCCTGGACGAGGAGGTCGTGCGCGGAGAGGACGGCGCTCGCGGGGCCCAGCAAGGAGAGCGCCCCGGCGTCGACGGCGCTCGCCGTCCCCTCGACCCACGTGAAGGCGCGCAGCCCGCCGCTCGTCGAGAGGAACACCTGGTAGCAGGGAGCCCCGGCGCAGCGCCCGAGCCGCGCGGACAGCGCGTTCACGCCGGAGAGCCCGGCCTGGCGGACCGCCTGCACCGGCGCGGTCGGGGTGGCGACGTCGAGGATCTCGAACCCGTCCACCTCGGCGACGAACGCCCACTTGCGGTGAACCTGGACGTCCCGCGGCTCGGCCGCGAGCGGGAACGTGGCGGCGGCCGGGGGCCCTGCGGCGAACCCGCTCCGGTACGCGCACGCGGTGAGCGGCGCGAAGCTCGCGAGGTCGTAGACGTCGAGCGCCTTCGCGCCGGAGGTCCCGCCCCTGGCCGCGAACAGGTGGCCACCGTGAGCGGACATCCCGAAGTAGCGGGTGGCGGGATTGCACGGCCCTACCGGAGAGACGGAGGTGCGCGCGACGCCGCACGGGAACGTCGTCGGGCCGGGGCTCGAGCTCGTGTACGGGGCTCCGAGCGAGTAGGCCATGAGCCCGCTCCCCGAGTTGCACTGGGTCGAGTACGCGCCGAAGAGCAGGTCGCCCGAGAGCGCCGCGCCGCCCGCGAAGCCGTAACCGAGCGTGTAGTCGTTGCCCGACTCGAAGCTCCCGAAGTTGCTCGCGACCATCGTCGGCGCTGCCGGATCGCCGACGTCGTAGAGCGCGACGCCGTTCCCCGGCACGACCGCGATCCGGTTGCGTTGCTCGACCCGCGCGCCGCCGGTCAGGACCCCGAGCGCCTGGGCCTGCCCGCGCGCCTGCGGGTACTGGAGGTGGGCGGCCTGGAGCACCGCGAGCCCGGAGGAGCCCGCGACGACGACGGTGGTCCCCGAGACCGCGACGGCGGACGCCGCGCCCACCGTCCCGGGCAGCGCCAGCGTGCCCGCGGCGCGCGGGTTCGACAGGTCGGCCAGGTCCAGCACCTCGAGGACGTTGCCCGCGACGAGGTAGACGTCGCCGCCGGCGACGGCGAACTTCCCGTTCGGAACGCCGGGGGCCGTGGCGACGATCGCCGGCGCGCCCGGGTTCGAGTAGTCGAACACTCGGAGCGCTCCCGGGCTCGACGCCTCCATCGCGTAGACGAGGCGCCGCGGGCCGAGGTCGGCGGCGAGGTGGCTGGCCGCGTACGTGAAGTTGGACGTCGACGACGCGATCCAGGTCGGCGGCACTCCGGCGGTCACCCCGGCCACGCTCGCGGCGGCGAGGTTCGAGTTGTTCACGGTGCCGAAGTACGCCGTCGTCCCGATCACGGCGACGGAGCCCCGGTACCCGTCGTCGCCGTACGCGGGGCTGAGCAGCCAGTTCACGCGCACGGGCGCGGCGGGGGCCGAGACGTCCACGACGTCCAGGATCGCGCCGACGTCGAAGTACCTCCCGGCGACGTGGAGGTAGGCGCGGGGCCAGCGGAGCGCGACCGCCACCACGGGGCGCACGGGGTTCCCGGGGATCGCGGGGTTCGTCGCCGCGTAGAGGCCGGTGCGAGACGGAGCGCCCTCGTTGCGGATGTCGAACACGTAGAGGCCGTTGGACCCGGCGACGTAAGCGTACGGCCAGCGGACGGCGACGTCGGACGAGCCGCCCGGCGGGATGGGCGCGGTGAAGAGCGCCTTTCCGAGGAGCGCCGGGGCGCGCGGGTTCGACAGGTCCACGATCTGCAGCCCGCCGGTCTGGACGACGTAGGCGCGGTCGTCCGCGACCGCGAGCGCGAGGCTCGGCTCCGAGGTCGGGAGCGTCCCGACGACCGTGACGCCCGCGGGCTGCGGCGTCACCGGCCCGCCGGCCACCCCGCCGCCGATCTGCAGCTCCGAGAGCGACGTGACGGAGAGGTACTCCGGCTGGAAGTTCGAGAGGCCGGTGAGCACGTACCTGCAGGTCCCCGCCGCGGTGCAGGGCGCGCCGACGTGGATCGGGGAGGCGCCCTGGTCCGCTCCCGCGCCGCCGTATGCGTCGGTCGGTCCGTAGGAGAGCTGGTACCCGGCGGCGTAGCGGCTCACGCTCGCGGTCCACGACACCTGGATCGAGCCGGGGCGGGTGAAGAAGGTCAGGCCCGTCGCCGCGGCCGGGCCGCCCGGCGGCTCCTGCACCACCGTGACGGTCGCGGGCGCGCTCGCGTTTCCGGCCCGGTCGACGGCGCGCACCGTCAGGAGGCTCGTCGCCGCGGACACGACGTCGCCCGGCGCGAGAGGGAACGTGACGGTCAGGCCGTCCGGCGCGACGACCGCGGGGAGGAACGCGCTGCTGCTCGCGTCGAGGTGCGAGAAGAGCGCGGGAGCCGCCGGCGCGGCCACCGAGACCGCGAACTGGAGCGAGCTCGTGCGCGCGGTGCTCCCGCTCGTCAGGATCGTCTTCGAGCCGGGATCGGTCCCGGACGCCGGCGCGATCGTCAGCACCGGCGGCGCGGGCGGCGTCTGCTGCAGCCGCACCGTCGCCGTCGCGGTCGCGGAGACGTTCCCCGCCTCGTCCATGAAGCTGGCCTGCAGCTGGCGATCGCCGTCGCCCGCGACGAGGACGCAGGTCTGGCTCGGGTTGTAGGCCAGCCAGGGCTGTGCCCCGAGCGCCTGCGTCGCGTCGCACGAGACCCGCATCCGGTTCGCGCCGGTGGCGAGGAGAGAGAGCGGGAGCGGGAGGACGTTCGTGTAGTAGTCGCCGAGGCCGTCGGGCACGAGGCTCGGAAACCCGATCGACGGGGCGGTCGGCGCGGACGACTTCCGCTGGATGCTCGCGGAGAACGTGGAGCTCACGTTCTGCGCGGCGCTCCGGAAGCGCACGTGGACCGACACCGCGCCGTCCGGACCGTCGGGCACGTCGAACGGGATGACCCAGGGCTGGGGGCCCGTCGGCGCGGCCGTCCAGCTCGCGCCCTGGAACCCGGGGTCCGCCGAGATCTGCAGCTCGGTCGGGTGTGCGTCCGCGGTGACGGTCACGTTCACGCGGCACGGCGTCGGCGTCAGCCCCGAGCAGCTCACGAACCCCGGCAGCGCGCCCGCGTCGTCGGACGCGATCCCCACCGTCACGGCGATCGGCGCGCGCGCGTCGGGGTTCTGCGCGTCGTACGGGTTGGTGGGGGGAACCGAGGTCGAGCACGCGGTGAGCATGACCGCGGCGGCGAGCGCCTTGCGCATGATCCGAACCTTGCTCCGGTCGTCTGAGGTGCGCCCGGTGCGGCATCTTCCCATGTCGCGGATCGCGTCGTCCAATCACCCCCGGTCCCTTGATACGAGGACCCGCGAGCGCGCACAATCGTCTCCCCCGTGCAAACCTCCGCCCGATTCGCGCTCACCGCCGCGGCGCTGCTGCTCGCCGCGCCCGCACGTCCCGACGATCTCCAGGACGCCGCGCGCCGCATCGCCGAGGCGTTCGCGACCCAGCTCGCGGCGAAGCTCCCGAAGGCGCCGCCCCCCGCGGTCGCGATCTCTCCGCTGAAGGCGCACGGCCGCGCGACGGAGGCGGGCGCGGGGCGGCCGTTCGCGGACGCGCTCGCGGCGGCGCTCGCCGAGCGCAAGGTCGCGGTCCGCGACTGGGCCGCGCTCGATCACGCGCTGCGCGAGCAGCTCGTCGCCGCGAAGATCGGCGAGGGGAAGCCGGCGCAGCCGCGGCTCGGCGCCGTCCAGGCCATCGTCACCGGGGAGGTCGTGGCGAGCGACGCGGCCGCGCCCGTGCGGGTCACCGTCCGGCTCGTCGCGCTCGCGTCGGGGGCGGTGCTCTCCGCCGAGACCGCCACGTTCGCGTCGAGGTCCGACGCCGCGCGCACGCCGAGCGTGGTCACGACCGCGATCTCGGCCGCGTCCGTGAAGCCGGCCGCGGTGGACGTCGCGATGCGCCGGGTCGCCGACGCGCTCTCCGCCGGGTTCCAGAAGCTGCCCGGGGGCGCCCGGTACCAGCGGCTCGCCGTGATGGAGTTCAGCGAGACGGGGGCCGAGGCGAAGAAGCGTGAGCTCGGCGTCATCGTCTCGGCGGAGCTCGCGACCAACCTGCGTCGGGATCACGGGTACCTGCTCGTCGAGCGCGCGAAGCTGAAGCAGGTGCTCGGGGAGCTCCGGCTCGGGGAGATGGGGCTCGTCGATCCCGCGGTGGCCCCGAAGCTCGGGAAGCTCGCCGACGCGCAGGCGCTCGTGATGGGCAGCGTCTCCGAGGCCGGGGATCGCTTCCTCATCAACGCGCGCATCGTCTCGACCGAGACCGCCGAGACGCTCGCCGCCGCCTCCGAGCCCGTCTCGGCCGGGACGCTCGTGGCCCTCTCCGCCGAGTCGATCGTGCTCCGCTCGCGAAAGGACGGAGCGTTCCGATCGCTGCTCATCCCGGGCTGGGGCCAGTACTACAACCGGGAGCCCGTGAAGGGGACGGTGGTGCTCGCGAGCGAGGTCACGCTGCTCGGCGCCGCGACCGCGTTCCACCTGCTCGGCTCGAGGGCGAAGAGCGACTACGAGAAGAGCGCGTCGGCGGCGACCGCTGCCTCGTCGCGGAGCGACGCCGAGCGGGACTTCCGCTGGCGCAACGGCCTCCTCGTCACGGCCGGGGCGCTGTGGGTGCTGAACGTCGCGGACGCGTACTTCTCGGGCGTCGACGGCGATCGCGTCGTGGCGGGCGTCGGGGTCGGCCCGGGCGAGGGCAGCCTCGTGCTCGCCGGACGGTTCTAGCGGCCGCAGGGCTCGTCGGATCGCCGCGCGAGGCGGCCGGCCCTACCTTCCCGCGGTGGAGGCGCGGATCCTCGAGCTCGCCGGTCTCCTCCGGGCGAACGGCGTCCGCGTCTCGCCGGCGGAGGTCGCGGACGCGGTGCGCGCCGTCACGGTCGTCGGCGTCGAGGAGCGCGGCGCGTTCCGGGGTGCCCTCCGGTCGACCCTCGCGAAGCGGTCCCGCGACGCGGCCGTGTTCGACGCCTGCTTCGAGCTCTGGGCGGGGGCGCTCGGGCACGCCGTGGCGGGCGCGGAGCGCGGGCTCCTCGCCTCGCTCGAGGAGGCCGGGCTCGCGGCGGAGGACCTCGAGGCGGTGGCGGCTGCGCTCGGGGCGCTCTCGGGCGGGATGTCCCCCGCGGGGCGCGCCGCGCTCGCCGGAGACCCGGGGCTGCTCGCGCGCCTCCTCGCGGAGGCGGCCGCCGCGGTCGGCCTCGCGGCGGTCGCGACTCCGGCGAGCGCCGCCTTCGTGGCGCGCCGGCTCGCGGCGGCGAGCGGCGCCGCCGCGGCCGACGCGGACGCGGCACGGCTCGCGGCGGCGCTCCGGCAGCGCGGGCTCGGGCCGCGCGCCCTCGCCGTCGTCGACGAGGGGCTCCGGGCGGCGCTGCTCCGGATCGACGGGGCGGCCCGGCTGCTCGCGGCGGCGCACGCGGAGGCGCGGACGATCCCCGCGCCGGGCGCGCTCGGGCCGGGCGGGCGCCTCTCGGCCGACGAGCTCGCGCGCGCCGAGGTCGCGGTGCGGAGGCTCGCCGAGCGGCTCCGGGCGCGGCTCGTCCGCCGGGAGCGCACGAGGGGGCACGGGCAGCTCTCGCTGCGGCGCACGCTGCGGCGGAACCTCGGCGCGGGAGGGGTCCCGGCGCGGCTCGTGCTCCGCACGCGCCGGCCGGAGCGCCCGGAGGTCGTCGTCCTCTGCGACGTCTCCGAGTCGGTCCGCCACGTCACGCGCCTCATGCTCCTGTTCCTCTTCACCCTCCAGTCGCTGTTCACGCGGGTCCGGTCGTTCGTGTTCGTCTCGGACGTGGCGGAGGTCAGCGCCGTGCTCGCGGCCGAGCGGGACCCGGCGCGCGCCGCCGACCTCGCGGTCGCCGTCCGCGCGGCGGGGCTCTCGGCGAACTCCGACTACGGACGGGCGCTCCGGACGTTCCACGACCGCTTCCTCGCGGCCGTGACCCGGCGCACGACCGTGGTGGTCGTGGGCGACGGCCGGACGAACTACCGCCCCCCGGAGGCCTGGGTCCTCGACGAGCTCCGGCGCCGCGCCCGGCGGCTCCTGTGGATCTGCCCGGAGGAGCGGCCGGCGTGGGGGACGGGCGACAGCGAGATGCCGCTGTACGCCGCGCGCTGCGACCGGGTCGGCACGGTGGCGACGCTCGAGGACCTCGAGCGCGTCGCGGAGCAGCTCGTGCCGCGAGGGCCGCAGGTGCGGCGCGGTTGACTCGCCCCCGTCCCTTTCCTTAGGTTCCGCCGGCGATGTCCGACCTCGTCCGCCTCGGCGCCTCCGCCTCCGCCCCCGCGCCCGCCGCCGCCCCGGCGCGGAAGGTGTTCGTCCACACCTTCGGCTGCCAGATGAACGAGTCGGACACCGACCGGATGCTGGAGCTGCTCGACCGGCACTCGTTCGGGCGTGCCTCCTCCGCGGAGGAGGCCGATCTCATCCTGCTCAACACCTGCGCGGTGCGCGAGAAGGCGGAGCACAAGCTCCTCTCCGCCCTCGGGCGGTACCGCGAGGTGAAGGCGCGCCGCGGCACGCTCATCGCCGTCTCCGGGTGCGTCGCGCAGCAGGAGAAGGACCGGCTGCTGAAGCGGGTGCCGTACGTGGACTTCGTGTTCGGCCCGGACAACATCTCGCGCCTGCCGGAGATGCTGGCCCGCGCCGAGGCGCGCGAGCGGTTCGCGGAGACCGGCTGGATGCCGTCCGAGCAGTACGTGTTCCCGGGCGCGGATCCCGAGTCGGCGCGCGGGCGCGTCACCTCGTTCGTGACCGCGATGAAGGGCTGCGACAACGTCTGCGCGTTCTGCATCGTCCCGCACACGCGCGGCCGGGAGGTCTCCCGGCCCGTCGCCGAGGTGGTCGCCGAGTGCGTCGCGCTCGCGGAGGTGGGGGTCCGCGAGGTGACGCTCATCGGGCAGAACGTGAACTCCTACGCGGGCGGCTGCGCCTTCCCGGAGCTGCTGCGCCGGGTCGCGGCCATCCCGGGCGTCCTCCGGATCCGCTTCACCACGAGCCACCCGCACGACCTCTCGGACGCGCTCGTCGAGACGTTCCGCGACGAGCCCAAGGTGATGCCGCACTTCCACCTGCCCGTGCAGTCGGGGTCGGACGCGGTGCTCGCGCGCATGCGCCGCGACTACGGCGTCGCCGCGTACCTCGACCGCTTCGATCGGCTGGAGGCCGCGCGCCCCGGCATCGCGATCACGACCGACTTCATCGTCGGGTTCCCGGGGGAGACCGACGCCGACTTCGAGGCCTCGCTGGCGCTGCTCGAGCGCGCGCGCTTCGAGCAGAGCTTCAGCTTCCTGTTCAGCCCCCGCCCGCACACCGCGGCCGCGCTGCGGATCGGCTCGGGCCCGGGGTGGGACGAGGTCCCGCGGGAGGTCGCCGTCGAGCGCCTCGACCGGCTCCAGGCGGCGCAGCGCCGGATCGCGGGAGACCTGCTCGCGGCGCAGCTCGGGAAGACCGTCGAGGTCCTCGTCGAGGGGCCGTCGGACGAGCCGGGCGAGGTCCGCGGCCGCACGCCCGAGAACCGCGTGGTTCACCTCGCCGCGGACGCCTCGCGGGCGCCGCCGGGCGCGATCGTGCGCGCGCGCGTCACGCGCGCCGGGCAGAGCTCGCTCTCCGGCGTGCTCGTGTGACCCCCCTTCTCCGGGGGAGGGTTCACTTGCGACCCCCCGGAGCGCGGACTAGCATCGCGCCGTGTCGGTGATCGTCGCATACGACGGGAAGAGGCCGCAGCTCGCGCCCACGGTCTGGCTCGCGCCCGGCTGCGTCGTGGTGGGCGACGTGATCATCGGGGAGGGCTCGTCCGTCTGGTTCCAGACGGTCGTCCGCGGCGACGTGAACTCGATCCGGATCGGCGCGCGGACGAACGTGCAGGACCTCTCCATGGTCCACGTCACGTCCGGAAAGCACCCGACCGTCATCGGGGACGACGTCACCATCGGCCACCGCGCGGTCCTCCACGGCTGCACCGTGCTCGACCGCTGCCTCATCGGGATCGGGGCCGTCGTGCTCGACGGCGCGGTGGTCGGCCCGGACGCGATGGTCGGCGCGGGCGCGCTCGTCCCGCCCGGCTTCGTCGTGCCGCCCGGGACGCTCGTCCTCGGCTCGCCGGCGAAGGTGAAGCGCGAGCTCACGCCGAGCGAGCTCGCGAACTTCCGCACCCAGGCGGCGAGCTACGCCGGGTACGCCGCGCGGTACCGGGCGGAGGCGGCCCGATGACGCCCCTCGAGGCGCTCCAGAGCGCGAACCTGTTCCGCGACTTCACCGAGACCGGGCTGAAGATCTTCGCCTCGATCGCGCTCGAGAAGACGATCCCGGCGGGAGCGCCGCTGTTCGTCGAGAACATGGTGGGCGAGTCGCTGTTCATCGTCATGAGCGGCAACGTCGCGATCACCCAGCGGATCGAGGACCGCGAGAAGGAGCTCGGCGTCGTCGGCCCCGGCGCCCACCTCGGCGAGCTCGCCCTCCTCTGCAAGAGCGTGCGCCTCGTCTCCGCCGTCGCCGCGACCCCGTGCGAGGTCCTCGAGCTCACGCACCGCGACTTCGTCCGGCTGCAGCCGCAGAAGCCGCAGGCGTGCCTCAAGCTCGCGCTGGCGATCGCGCAGGACGTCGCGCAGCGGGTCGCCGACAACCGCGAGGCGTTCCGGGACCTCGGCGGGAGGAAGCCGGCGGCTCCCTGAGCGGCGGCCGCGGTGCGCGGTGCCCGCTGTCCCTCGCGCCCGCGACGTGGCGGGGGCCGGGATCATCTGGTATCGAGGGATCCGCATGCTCGGACGGCTGGTCGATCTGCTCGCGGGGAACTCCCTCGACATCGGCTATGCGTTCGTCTTCTTCGTCCTCGTGCTGTGCGGCTTCGGCCTGCCGATGCCGGAGGACGTCATCCTCGTCACCGGCGGCGTGCTCGCCTGGCTGTCGTCCGACCTCGAGACGGTCTCGTTCGCCGGGATGGCCCGTGACCCGGGGCTCGTCGCGATGATCGCCGTGGGCCTCTCCGGGATCCTCGCGGGCGACACCGTGATCTTCCTCGCGGGGCGCCGCTTCGGGCACCGCGTGGCGGACTTCCGGCCGCTCCGCCGCATCATCACGCCGGAGAAGCTCGAGCTCGTCGAGAAGAAGGTCCGCACCCGCGGCAACGTCGTCGTGATGTTCGCGCGGTTCCTCCCCGGCCTCCGCGCGCCGACGTTCTTCACGGTCGGGCACGCGCGCATGCCCATCTGGAAGTTCCTGATGTTCGACGGGGCCGCGGCGCTCGTGTCCGCGCCGCTCTGGGTCTGCGTGGGGTTCTGGTTCGGCTCGGACCTCGAGGAGGCGGCGCGGGTCGCGGCCCGGTTCAGCCACTACATCCTGCTCGGCGTCGCCGTCGTCCTGGCCGCGCTCGCGTTCCGCTGGCTCCAGGCCCGTCGCGCCGCGGCGGCCGTGGGCGACGCGGCGCTGAAGCGCGACTGACGCCTACCGCGCCTCGTCCTTGCCGAACAGCCGCCGGAAGAACCCCGCGAGCCCGCCGGGCGCCTCGCCGGGCCCGGCCGGCCCCGCCGGCGAGGCCGCGCGGGACGCGGGCGTCGCAGGGGCCGGGATGGAACGCGGCGTCGCGTCCGGCTCCGCCTGCTCGAGCTTCCTGCGGGCGGCGTTCGGGCCCTCCTTCGTGGACATCACCGCCTGGACCTGCCGGCCCGTGTTGAGCTCCCGCGCCGTGACGGTCAGCAGGCACTCGGCGCCGAGCTCGAACCCGACCGCGATCTTCACCATGCCGCGGGGCCCGGGCGGCAGCCCCGTGAGGCGGAGCGTCCCGAGGTAGTCGCTCTCCGCCGCCTTGCCGCTCTCGCCCTGGTAGACGACGAGCTCGAACTCGGTCTGCCCGTCCTTCGTGGTCGTGAGGCCGTACTGCTTGCGAGCGGGGAGGGGCGTGTTCCGGTCGATGATGGTCTTCACCCGGCCGCCCGGGCACGCCGATCCCGATCGACATCGGGAGCACGTCGATGAGCACGACGCCCTCGGCGCTCCCGAGCGAGTAGGCGAGGAGCGCGGCCCCGACCGCGACGGCCTCGTCCGGGTGGACGGCGCGCGAGGGCGTCTTCCCGAAGAACGCGGCGACCTTCTCGTGCACGAGCGGCATGCGCGACTGGCCGCCGACGAGGAGCACCTCGTCGATGTCCGCGGCGTGCAGCCCCTTCGCGAGCAGCACCTCGCGGCACACCTCGAGCGTCCGGTCGACGAGCGGCTCGACCAGCGCGACCACCTCGGCGCGCGACAGGCTCGTGTCGAGCGAGACCGGCTTCCCGCCCTCGAGCGCGAGGAAGGGGAGCTGGATCCGGAACTCCGTCCGCTCCGAGAGCGCGCACTTGGCGCGCTCCGCCGCGTCCACCAGGCGCGAGAGCGCCACCCGGTCTCCGGAGAACTCCGCGCCGGTCTGCTCCTTCCAGGCGGCGAGGAGCCGGTCCACGATCCGGTTGTCGAAGTCCACGCCGCCGAGGAAGGTGTCGCCCCCCGTCGAGACGACCTCGTACACGTTGTCGTTCAGCTCCAGCACGGAGGCGTCGAACGTCCCGCCGCCGAGGTCGTACACGAGGACGCGCTGGTTGAGCCCCCGGCCGAACGCGTACGCGAGCGCCGCCGCGGTCGGCTCGTTCAGGATCCGCTCGACGTGGAGCCCGGCGAGCTCGCCGGCGAGGCGCACGGCGGCGCGCTGGCGCTCGTTGTAGTAGGCCGGGACGGTGATGACCGCGCGGTTCACCTCCTCGCCGAGGTGGTTCTGGGCGACCTCCTTCACCTCGCGGAGGATGAGGGCGGAGACCTGCTCGAGGGAGAGGGTCTCGGGGCCGAGGCGCACCGCGGCGAGCCCGTCGGGGTCCGGGACGATCTCGTAGGCGAACTTCGAGCGGATCTCCTGGACCGCGTCGGACTCGAAGGGCCGGCCGACGAGCCGCTTCGCGCCGTAGACGGTGGCGCGCGGGTTCGTGAGGAGCTGCGCCCGCGCGAGGTGGCCGACGACGATCCGGTGACGCGCGTTGAGCGCGACGACGGAGGGGACGGTGTTGTACCCCTCCCGCGACGGGATGACGTACGGCCGGCCGTCCTTGACCGCCGCCGCGCAGGAGTTCGTCGTGCCGAGGTCGATCCCGACGATCGCGCGCGAGCGCGTCGCGATGGGCCGGGGCGAGTCCGGCAGCCCGGTCTCGATCCGCATCGGCCCGGCCGAGAGCTGCTCCACGCGCTCGCGCCGCGACAGGTCGGCCTGGGCGGGCATGCCGGGGGCCGTGGGCGGGCGCGGCGTCCCGGGCGCGGCGCGGGGCGCCGGGGTCAGCACCGGGGCGCCCTTGGGGATCGGGGTGAGCCCCGGGGCGGCCTTCGGCGCCGGGGTGAGCACGGGCGCTTCCTGCGGCACCGGGATGGTCGGCGCCGGCGCGCGCGTCGGCGCGGGGGTCCCGGCCGGCCGCGGCGCGACGACGGGGGGCCCCGACCCGGCGGCGGCCTCCTTCCCGGCCACGATCCGCTCGACGAGCTCGTGAGAGCGCAGGTCGAGCAACGTGAACTGGACGCCCATCCCGGGCGAGGTCGGCGGCCGGGCGCCGGGGTTCTCCGGCTGGATCCACCGGACGATCCCCTCGCCCTTCACCACGGTCTCGCCGCCGGCCAGCCGCAGCTCGAACCCGAGCACGGTCCCGACCGGCTTCGGGTCGCGGGTCCGGATGAAGAGGCCGCCGCGCGAGATGTTCGAGGCGAACTTCTCCACGAACTCGTCGACGCTCCCGTACGACAGCCTCACCAGCAGCCCGGAGGGCGTCCGCCGGCCGCTCCGCTTGTCGTGCGGTCCCTCCACCATGGGCAATCATCCCAGACCGACGGTCCGCCGGGCAAGCGCGCCTTGACGGTCCGGCGCGCGGTCGCATATACGTCCGCATGCTCAATCGCGACGATCTGCGACTGGCGCTCACGTTCGACGACGTCCTGCTCCTGCCCGCCGAGTCGGACGTGCTGCCGAAGTCGGTCGAGACCGCGACCCGCCTCACCCGCAACATCTCCGTCAACATCCCGATCGTGTCCGCCGCCATGGACACGGTGACCGAGGCCCGCATGGCCATCGCCATGGCCGCCGCCGGCGGGCTCGGGTTCGTCCACAAGAACCTCTCCGTCGAGGAGCAGGCGGCGGAGGTCGTGAAGGTGAAGAAGTACGAGTCCGCGGTCGTGGCGGACCCGGTGACGATCGAGCCGGACGCGCCCATCCACCGCGCGGTCGCGCTGATGCGCGAGCACTCGATCAGCGGCATCCCGGTCGTGCAGAAGGGGCGCCTCGTCGGCATCCTCACGAACCGCGACCTGCGGTTCGAGAAGAACCTCGAGCAGCGCGTCGAGCAGGTGATGACCCGCGACCTCGTGACCGCCCGCGTCGGCGTCACGATCGAGGAGGCGAAGGAGCTCCTCCACCGCCACCGCATCGAGAAGCTGCTCGTCGTGAACGAGGGGTTCGAGCTGAAGGGCCTCGTCACGATCAAGGACATCGAGAAGATCCAGCAGCACCCGAACGCCGCGAAGGACTCCCTGGGCCGGCTCCTCTGCGGCGCCGCCGTCGGCGTCGGATCCGACCGCGAGGCGCGCATCCACGCGCTGCTCAAGGCGGGCGTGGACGTCATCGCGATCGACACCGCGCACGGCCACAGCCGCGGCGTGATCGACGCGGTCCGCTCCACCAAGGCGAACTTCAAGGGCGCCGAGGTGGTCGCCGGGAACGTCGCCACCTTCGAGGCGGCCGAGGCGCTCTGCAAGGCGGGCGTGGACGCGGTGAAGTGCGGCGTCGGCCCGGGGTCCATCTGCACGACCCGCGTCGTCGCCGGCGTCGGCGTCCCCCAGATCACCGCGGTGGACGACTGCGCGCGCGCCGCCGAGAAGTACGGCGTGCCCATCATCTCCGACGGCGGCGTGAAGTACTCGGGCGACGTCGTGAAGGCGCTCGCCGCGGGCGCCGCGTCGATCATGATCGGCTCGCTCCTCGCGGGCACCGAGGAGGCGCCCGGCGACGTCATCCTGTACCAGGGGCGGAGCTACAAGTCGTACCGGGGCATGGGGTCGCTCGGCGCGATGAAGAAGGGCTCCAAGGACCGCTACTTCCAGTCGGAGGTGACGGACGCCGACAAGCTCGTCCCCGAAGGCATCGAGGGTCGCGTGCCGTACAAGGGGACCGTCGAGATGACGCTGTTCCAGCTCGTCGGCGGCCTGCGGAGCGGCATGGGGTACCTCGGCTGCCGCTCGATCCAGGAGCTCCGGCAGAAGCCGCGCTTCGTGCGGATCTCCGCGGCCGGGCTGCGCGAGAGCCACGTGCACGACGTCATCGTCGAGAAGGAAGCGCCGAACTACCGGGCGGACTGAGCCGGGCGGGATCGTGGACATCCATTCAGAGAAGATCCTCATCCTCGACTTCGGCTCGCAGTACACGCAGCTCATCGCGCGGCGGCTGCGCGAGCTCGGCGTCTACTGCGAGATCCACCCCTGCACCATGAAGGCCGAGGCGATGCGCGCGTACGCGCCGCGCGGCATCGTCCTGTCCGGCGGCCCCGCCTCGGTCCTCGCCGAGGGGAGCCCGCGCGTCGACCGGCTCGCCTTCGAGCTCGGGGTCCCGGTGCTCGGGATCTGCTACGGGCTGCAGCTCCTCGCCCACGAGCTCGGCGGGAAGGTCGACCAGGCGGCCCACCGCGAGTACGGCCCGGCGACGATCGACACGTGCGCCGGGGCCGAGCTGTTCGAGGGGCTGCCGCCGAGGCTCGACGTCTGGATGAGCCACGGCGATCGCGTCGAGGCGCTGCCGCCCGGGTTCGAGCCCATCGCGTCCACGCCCTCCGCGCCGTTCGCGGCGGTCGAGGATCGCCGCCGCCGCTTCTTCGGGGTGCAGTTCCACCCGGAGGTGGTCCACACGCCGCGCGGCAAGGACGTCCTGCGCAACTTCGCGTACCGGGTCTGCGGCTGCTCCGGGACCTGGTCCATGCGCGCCTACGCGGAGATCGCGGTCGAGCAGATCCGCGCCCAGGTGAAGGGCGGCCACGTGATCTGCGCGCTCTCGGGCGGGGTGGACTCGGCCGTCGCGGCCCTGCTCGTGCACCGCGCCATCGGCGACCGGCTCCGCTGCATCTTCGTGGACAACGGGGTGCTGCGCGCGGGCGAGCGGGCCCAGGTCGAGGAGGTGTTCGGGAGGATGTTCCACCTCCCGCTCGTCACCGTCGACGCGTCGTCCCGGTTCCTCGCGAAGCTCGCCGGCGTCACCGACCCCGAGCAGAAGCGGAAGATCATCGGCCGCGAGTTCATCGCGGTCTTCGAGGAGGAGGTCGAGCGGCTCGCGGCGCACGGCGAGCGCGCCGAGTTCCTCGTGCAGGGGACGCTCTACCCCGACGTCATCGAGTCGGTCTCGTTCAAGGGCCCGTCCGCCACCATCAAGAGCCACCACAACGTCGGCGGGCTCCCCGAGGTCATGAAGCTCGGGCTCGTCGAGCCGCTGCGAGAGCTGTTCAAGGACGAGGTGCGGCGGCTCGGGCTCGAGCTCGGGCTCCCGGCGGCGGCCGTCCAGCGCCAGCCGTTCCCCGGCCCCGGCCTCGCGATCCGCATCCTCGGCGAGGTGACGGAGGAGCGGCTCGCGGTGGTGCGCAAGGCGGACGTCATCGTCCAGGAGGAGATCCGGAACGCCGGCCTGTACGAGCAGCTCTGGCAGGCGTTCGCGGTCCTGCTCCCGGTGCGGAGCGTCGGCGTGATGGGCGACGAGCGGACCTACGAGGCCACCTGCGCGATCCGCGCGGTGGACTCGACGGACGGGATGACCGGCGACTGGGCGCGGCTGCCGTACGAGCTGCTCGGCCGCATGTCGTCGCGCATCATCAACGAGGTCCGCGGCATCAACCGCGTCGTGTACGACGTCTCGTCGAAGCCGCCTGCCACCATCGAGTGGGAGTAGCGCCGCGCCGTGTGGGGAGACCGGGGCCTCGCTCCGGTCCGCGGCGCCGATGTGAGGCATTTTTCGGCACCGGACCAGCGAGCCGTCGCTTGGTCGTGGGACGGGACGGGGCTATCATCGAGCCTCCGAATCGGAGGTCACTCGATGTCGTCGCGATCCTTCCGGGCCCGTGCGCTCGCCGCCGTCCTCGCCATGGTCGCGGCGGGCTGCCAGGACTACAACTTCAACCCGGTCGGCCACTGCGTCATCCAGCCGGGCACGCAGCGGTTCACGCTGTCCTCGGTCTCGTCCGCGGACGTGCTGTTCGTCGTGGACGACTCCGGCTCGATGGCCGGCGAGCAGACCCGGCTCGCCGACGCGTTCGGCGACTTCGTCCTGAACCTCACGAGCACGAACGTCGGGCGCGCCCAGTCGGGCCTGCTCCCGCTCGACTTCCACGTCGCGGTGACGACCACCTCGGTGTTCGTGAATCGCGAGCCGCTCGGATCGGCGCAGACCTGTCTCGCGAACTGTGGCGCCGCGGGCCCCCAGCTCGCCTGCTGCATCGGGCAGACGACCCCCGTGTACGGACCGCGGAAGTGCTCGGCGGACACGCAGTGCACGGTGCCGGGCACCGCCTGCCGCAACACCTGCGACGGCCTGAAGGGCGAGGGCTACTGCTGCGCCCCGGACGGATCCTTCCCGCAGGACGCCATCGACTCCACGGGCGGCGAGATCGTCCGGTGCTCGGTCGCGGGCGCCCAGTGCGGGCGGCTCGAGACGCACTACGCCTTCGGCGGGCAGTGCTCGCCCGCCACGCAGGGCGTCGCGCTGGACCAGCTCCCGTTCCCGGACGGGAGCTTCGTCGGCTCGACGAACGTCGCCACGGTCGCCGCGAACCCGCGCGTCCTCCACTTCGACAAGCGGCTCTACCAGGCCGGCGACGGGAAGAACGCGCAGGGCTTCACGCGCGCCCAGCTCGAGGGGTTCTTCCGCCAGAACGTCCGCGTCGGCACCTGCGGGTCGCCGGAGGAGCAGGGGCTCGCGGCGTCGCGCCGCGCGCTCGAGCGGGCGCTCTCCGTCGCAGGGGCAGGCCGACACGTACACGTACAACCGCGCGGCGGGGCTCGACCCGCTCTCGATCGCGACGACCGCGTCGCCAGTTCACGGTCGCGAACGGCATCCCGTCGGCGGGCGCCCGAGCGGAGTGGCCGAGCCCCGGCGGCGCCTCGAAGCTCGTGCTCGTCTACGTCGGCGACGAGGACGACTGCTCGTCGCCGGTCGATCCGGCGGGCGGCGTCATCATGAACAACAGCATCTACCCCGGTGACGCCTGCACCGCGGACTCGAACAGCGGGGCCCCGAAGCAGAGATCCGTCGCCTCCTTCGTCGACTACTTCACCGGGCTCGGACGCCCGGTCGGGGCGGCGTTCATCGTGTCCGCCAGGGATTCGAACGGCAACGACTCGAGCTGCCAGAACGACTCGTGCTTCGCGGCGATCTGCTGCGACCACGCGTGCTCGAGCTCGTGCCCCGACTCCGGCGGCGTCTGCGGCGGCCAGGCGCCCGGGATCCGGTTCGTCGAGGCGGGGAAGCAGCTGAAGGCGAAGGGCGCCGACGTGGTGGTCGGCTCGATCTGCGACAACTTCGGCCCGCTCCTCGAGGAGGTCGCGGAGATCGTGAAGCCCCCGCGGACGCTCACGCTGCCCTCGGTCCCGGCCGAGAGCCGGATCGCGGTGCTGCGCATCGCCGACGAGCGCCGGGCGCCACCCGGAAGATCTGCGGGCAGCCGCTCGCGCCGCAGCGGCCGGCGAACTACACGCTCGCGCAGGCCGAGGACACGCTCGCGGACTGGTGGTTCTCGGAGAAGGCCGATCCGGGGCGCGCCGTTCGATCCGACGCCGGCCTCGACCCTCGCACCGGTCCCGGTCCCGTCGAAGTTCGTCTACATCAACCCGAAGGGCAGCTGCATCGCGAACCCGGGCGAGACCTACGCGGCCGAGTACCTCGGCGTGGTCCCCGCCGGCGGCTGCGTCGCGCTGCCCGCCGACCTGGACGGCGGCGGAAACGTCGTCGGGAGCGCGGACTGCAAGGACAAGCTCGGCGGCCAGTTCGGCGACTGGGCCTGCTTCGTCCCCCCCGGGCTCACGACGGGCACGTGCACCTGCCGCGTCGAACGGGGGCTGAGCGGACGCATGCGGGTCCGGACCGCCATCGCCTCGACTCTCCTCGCCGCGCTCTCGGGGTGCGCCGCGTGCGACAGCGTCCCGGACGCCGCCGTGACCGACTGCAACGCGCAGGTCGTCCCCGGCGGGGCGGCGACGGACATCCTGTTCGTGGTGGACGACTCCGGGTCGATGGCCGAGGAGCAGGACGAGCTCGCCAACAACCTCGGCGCGTTCATCGACCAGCTGCTCGGCTCGGCGATCGCCCTCGACGTCCACGTCGGCGTGACGAACACCTCCGTCGAGGACTACGTGGTGAGCGACGGGACGACGACGCTCTACTCCCTCCGCCGGTGGAACGGATCCCAGTGGGTCTCGACCGGGTTCCCGGGCGCGCCCGGGACGCCCTACCCGCAGGGCACGCTCGTCGCCATCGAGCAGGATCCGAGCGGCCTCGGGACGGCCGGCCACTTCCTGTGGGGGGCGACGTACGACGACCCGGCGCACCTGACGAGCACCTGGGGCGGCCCGCGCATGCTCTCCTCCGCGACGGCCACGAGGGACGTGCTCGCCCGCGACTTCAAGGCGAACGTGAAGCAGGGGACGTGGGGCTCCTCCCGCGAGCAGCCGCTCGCCGCCATGAAGCGGGCGCTCGAGAAGGCGTCGTGCCCGGGGCCGAACTGCGGGTTCCTCCGCGCGGGCGCGCGGCTCGCGGTCGTCGTCCTGACGGACGAGGACGACTGCTCCGGTCCGCGCGACGGGGTCATCACCGGGGACGGCGCCTGCCACAACGCGGGGAACTACGGCCGGCTCGACCCGCTCTCGGACTTCGTGACCTACCTCGACACGACCGTCGGCGGTGAGCCCATCGTCGCCCTCATCGCCGGGTTCGACGCGAGCAACGCCGTCTCGCTCTGCCGCGGGGCGGCGTTCGGGACGAGCACGAGCGCCTCGTCCCTGCCGACCCGCCTGAACGCCTTCCTCGCCGCGCTCGACGCCGCCCATCCGGGCCGCACGTTCAAGGACAGCATCTGCCAGAGCTTCGGTCCGACGCTCCTCGGGATCGCGCAGATGATCCTCCCGCAGACGATGCCGCTGCAGCAGGCGCCCGCCGACTACCGGATGATGGCCGTGGCGGTGCAGCGTGCGGGAGGCGGGACGGTGCCTTGCCGGATGGAGCCCGCCGGGTCCGGCGGCGCCGCGACGGCCGACGTCGTCTACACCCCCGCCCAGGGCGGGGCGCTCCCGAGCCTCACGTTCCAGAACGGCTGCACGCTCGGGCTCGGCGATCGGGTGGATCTCCGCATCGTCTGCGTCCGTTGACGCTTCACGGCAGGCGAAGGTCCAACGGGTTCGTTGCGGCGCGCCCTCGCAGCGGGCAGCATGTTCTGGCCATGACCCGGATCGTGCTCCTCGCCGCCCTCCTCGCCCCGCAGCTGGCGCTCGCCCAGGCCGCTCCCCGTCCCGACGCGCCGCAGGCAGGCGGAGGGCGCGACCACCCGTCCGCGCGCGGGGAGCGCGGCGCCGAGGGCGCTGCTCGAGGAGCTCGACGCGACCTACGCCCGCCGCGACGAGCCCGGGCAGCTCGAGGCCCACCAGGCGCGCCTCGCCGAGGCCGAGAAGCTCGCCCCGGACGACTACGAGGTCCTCTGGCGCGCGGCGCGGATCCACTTCTGGCGCGCGGACGAGCCGAAGCTGAAGAGCGAGGAGAAGAGCCGGCTCGGGAAGATCGCGTGGGACTACGGCGACCGCGCGACCGCGGCGAACCCCGCGCGCGTCGAGGGGTGGCACTACGCCGCCGCGGGCGTCGGGAACTACGCGCTCGGGATCGGGATCCTGAAGGCGCTCCGGCAGGGCATCGAGGGCAAGTTCAAGGAGCGGCTCTCCCGCGCCGAGAAGGTCGACGCGAACTTCGAGAACGGGGCGATCCAGACGGCGTGGGGTCGCTTCTGGTTCGAGCTCCCGTGGCCGAAGTACTCTCCCGAGCGCGCCCAGAAGGCGCTCGAGACGGCGCTCAAGAAGAACCCTGCGAACGTCCGTGCGCACGTCTACCTCGCCGAGGTGCACGAGAAGGAAGGGCGGCCGGAGCAGGCCGCGGCGGAGCTCGCGAAGGCGGTCGCGGGTGCACCCGGCCGGTACGATGCGCCCGAGGAGCGAAGGTGGCAGGACGTGGCGAGGCGTATGATTTCCGGTCGGTGAACGACACAGGAGGACGGACATGATCTCGGAGGCCGATCTGAAGACCGCCGCGCCCCCGGCGCCGAACCTCGTCGCCCTCGTGGACCGCCAGGTGCGCGCCCACGGCGCGAAGCCGGCCGTGAAGCACAAGCGCGACGGCCGCTGGCAGGACGTGTCGTGGTCCGAGCTGGCGAGGCGCGCCCGCGACGTCTCCGACGGCCTCGCCGCGCTGGGCATCCGGCCCGGGGACCGGGTCGCCGTGATCGGGGACACGAACCTCGAGTGGATGATCGCGGACCTGGGGATCCTCGGCGCCGGGGCGATCACCGCGACGATCTACCAGTCGAACCAGGCGGAGGAGTGCCGGTACATCCTCGACGACGCCGGCGCGCGGCTCGTCTTCTGCGACAGCGCGGTGCAGGTCGCGAAGATCCGCGACGTGAAGGGCCGCCTCCCGGCGCTCGAGGGCATCGTCCGCGCGCAGGGCTCCGCGGCGGACGGGTTCGAGCGGACGCTCGGCGACCTCGAGCGGCTGGGGCAGGAGTGGAGGAAGGCGAACCCTCGCGCGCACGAGGACCGGGTCGCGCGGCTCGGCCCGGCGGACGTCGCGACCCTCATCTACACCTCCGGCACGACCGGCAACCCGAAGGGCGTGGTCCTCACCCACGGGAACTGGGCGTACGAGGCCGCCGCGGTCGAGAGCATCAGGGTCATCAGCGCCGACGACGTGATCCTGCTGTTCCTGCCGATGGCGCACTCGTTCGCGAAGGTCATCCAGGCGGCGTGGCTCGCCACCGGCTGCTCCTGCGCGTTCGTCGAGTCCATGGACAAGATCATGGACAACGCCTCCGAGGTCCGGCCGACCGTGATGCCCGCGGTCCCGCGCATCTTCGAGAAGGCCTACAACACCGTCATCTCGAAGGGGTTCGCCTCGCCCGGCCTGAAGGGGAAGCTCTTCCGGCTCGCGATGGAGAGCTTCGACACCTACGCGGAGGCCCGGAGCGCCGGCAAGAGCTACTCGTCCTTCGGCCTGCTCGTCGGGAGGAAGCTCGTCTTCCCGAAGCTCACCGCCGCGCTGAACGAGCGGTTCGGAGGGCGGATGCGCTTCTTCGTCTCCGGCGGCGCGCCGCTCTCGCCCAAGATCGCGTGGTTCTTCGACACGCTCGGCTTCACGATCCTGGAGGGCTACGGGCTGTCCGAGACGTCGGCGGCGTCGTTCGTCAACCGGCCCGGCCAGAACAAGATCGGCACGGTCGGACCGCCGGTCCCCGGCAGCGAGGTGAAGATCGCCGAGGACGGCGAGATCCTGATCCGGGGCCCCGGCGTGATGAAGGGCTACTGGAACAAGCCCGAGGCCACCGCCGAGGTCCTGAAGGACGGGTGGCTCCTGACCGGCGACATCGGGCACCTCGACGGCGGTCACCTCAGGATCACCGACCGCAAGAAGGACATCATCGTCACCGCGGGCGGGAAGAACGTCGCGCCGCAGAACCTCGAGAACGACCTCAAGACCGACCCGCTCCTCTCGCAGGTGATGGTGCACGGCGATCGCCGGAAGTTCCTCTCCGCGATCATCACGCTGAACGAGGAGAACGCGCGGAAGTGGGCGACCGAGCACGGCATCCCCGCGACGGCGCCGCTCCACACGCACCCGGCGGTGATCGCCCGCATCCAGCATGCGATCGACGCCCTCAACGCACGGCAGGCGAGCTATGCGACGATCAAGCGGTTCGCCATCGCGCCGAAGGACTTCGCCCAGGAGACCGGCGAGCTGACCCCGACGCTGAAGGTGAAGCGCAAGGTCGTGACGCAGAGGTACCAGGCGGTGCTCGACGCCTTCTACGCCGAGTAGCTCTGCCCGGGAGCGGTCAGGGGCGCCCCCCATGAGGCCGTCGCGACGCACCGCGGCGAATGGTTAACTCGTTCCTGCATCTCGGGTCTCCGCCCGGGACGCAGCACCGATTCGGAGGGCCGATGGACGCGCTGCGTGTCCTCCTCGTGGAGGACGACGAGGACAACCGGGAGCTGATGGCCGAGGTGCTCGCCTCCTCGGGCTGCGTGGTCCTGTCGGCCGCGAACGGGCAGGACGGGCTCAAGAAGCTCGCCGAGAACTCCGTGGACGTCGTCGTCACGGACGTCGGGATGCCGGGGATGGGCGGGCTCGAGATGGCCCGGGCGGCGAAGGCGCTCGCGCCGCGGGTGCCGGTCGTGATCGTCACCGGCTGGGCCGAGCGGGACGACATCACGAACGCCCGGGGGCGCGAGGTGGACGCGGTGCTCATCAAGCCCGTCGACCCGGACGCGCTCACGAAGACGGTGAGCGATGTCGCGCGCCGGAGCGGTCGCCCTTAGAATGTGACCGGACCCGATTCTGGAATCGACGCGCCGGAAGGAGCGCGCGCCCCATGGCCGATCCGGTCAGCAACGTGAAGGACGTCTTCGAGAAGCACATCCCTGCGAAGCTCCAGGCGAAGCCCGACGTCGTCGCCAAGATCAACGCGATCTACCAGTTCAACATCGGCGGCCCGGGCGGCGGGACCTGGTCCGTCGACTGCACCCAGCCCGGGGGCAAGGTGCAGGCCGGCGCGGCCGCGCAGCGCGAAGTGCACCGTCGCCGCGACGGAGCAGCACTTCCTCGACATCGTCAACGGCCGGCTCAACCCGCAGATGGCCTTCATGTCGGGCAAGCTCAAGATCCAGGGCGACATGGGGCTCGCGATGAAGCTCCAGCAGATCTTGACGTGACCCTCCCGCTCGAAGGGCTTCTCGTCCTCGATCTGTCGCGGCTGCTCCCCGGCCCGTTCGCGACGATGGTCCTCGCGGACCTCGGCGCCGACGTCGTGAAGGTGGAGGAGCCGGGCGGCGGCGACTGGCTGCGCGGGATGCCCCCGCTCGCGGGCGACGAGTCGGGGGCGTTCCACGCGCTGAACCGCAACAAGCGGTCGATCTCGATCGACCTGCGCAGGCCGGAGGGCGTCGCGACGTTCCTCCGGCTCGCGCGCCGCGCCGACGCGGTCGTCGAGTCGTTCCGCCCCGGCGTGCTCGACCGGCTCGGGGTCGGGTGGGAGGCGCTCCGGCGCGAGAACCGCCGGCTCGTCCTGTGCTCGATCAGCGGCTACGGCCAGGACGGTCCCTACGCGCAGCGCGCGGGCCACGACCTCGACTACTGCGCGATCGCGGGCGTGCTCGCCGCGAACGGCACGCCGGAGCGGCCGGCCCCCATCGGCGTCCAGGTCGCGGACGTCGCGGGAGGCGCGTGGCCCGCGGCCGCCGGGGTCCTGGCGGCGCTCCTCGGCCGCGATCGGACCGGGGAGGGCGCGCACGTGGACGTCTCGATGACCGAGGGCGCGCTCGCGATGCTGGCCCTGCCCCTCGGGATGGCGTGGTCGCGAGGGACGCCGATCGCGCGCGGGACCGAGCTCCTCGACGGCGGCGCCGGCTGCTACGACGTGTACCGCACGAAGGACGGCAAGTTCGTCGCGCTCGGCGCGCTCGAGCCCAAGTTCTTCTCGGCGTTCTGCGCGGCGGTGGGCCGCCCCGAGCTCGCGGAGCGTCAGCTCGACGACGGCGGCCGCGGGCCCCGGGCCGAGCTCGAGGCGATCTTCGCCGCGCGCACCCGCGACGAGTGGACGGCGCTCGCCGCACGCCACGACGTGTGCCTCGCGCCGGTGCTCGAGGGCGAGGAGCCGCAGCGCGACCCGCAGCTCGCCGCGCGCGGCGCGTTCGTGGACGTCCGGCTCCCGAGATCGGGCCGGGTGATGCCGGCCGTCGGGACGCCGATCCGGATCCGGGGCGCTGCGCGGCCGGCGACCCGGCCCGGCCCCGACGCGGGCGAGCACACCGACGAGGTGCTGCGCGAGGCGGGGTTCTCGCGCGAGGAGATCTCCGCGCTGCGCGACGCGGGCGTCGTCGGTGCGTGAACCCGGTCCCCGGCCGGGACGCCGGGGTGAATCGCTTGACAGCCCGGACGCCGCGCAGCCATCTTCACGGCCTCGAATGCGCGCGCTCGTCGCCGCCCTCCTCGCCGTTGCTCTCCTGACCGCCGCCGCGGCGCCGCACGTGCACGCCCACAGGGCCCCGGGCGAGGACTGCACCGCGTGCGTGCTCCGCCACACCGCGCCGCCGCGAAGCGAGGTCCCCGAGGTCGCGCCGATCGTCCACGTCGCGGGAGACGCCGCCTCCGCGGTCGGGCTCCCCCCCGTCTTCGGCGCGCCGCTCGGCGCGATTCCCGGCCAGTCACCTCCCGCGGGCGCGTAGCGCCCCGGAACAGCCCGTCGTCGCCGTATCCCGCGCTGTGGCGCGCCTCGTGCGCGCCGAGGTGTCGTCCATGAAGTCCGTACTCGTCGCCGCGAGCGTCATCGCCGCCGCGCTGGTGTTCCCACCCGTCGCCTCGGCAGAGGAGAAGGACGCCGAGGCGAGGAAGAAGCTCGAGGCCGACATCGCGAAGGAGCTCGGTCAGGGTGGGCAGAAGCCCGCCGCCGGCGCGGCGCAGGGGCAGGGCGACTCCCCGCCCGCGGCACCCGCGCCAGGAGGCACCGGCGGGAACCCGATGGCGAGGCTGCTCCTGCTGCCGGACATCAGCGCGATCGGGAGCTTCGCCGGCGCGCTCGACAGCTACGACGTCGAGCGGCTCTCCCCGCGCGAGGGGCCGTTCGGACCGAAGGGCAAGCCGACCCCGCTGTTCCAGGAGCTCGAGCTGGGTCTCCAGTCGGTCGTCGATCCGTACGCGCGCGCCGACGTCTTCATCTCGTTCACGCCCGGGGAGGTGGCGGTCGAGGAGGCCTACCTGACGAGCCTCGACCTGCCGGCCGGGCTGCAGGTTCGCGCCGGCAAGCTCTTCAGCCCCTTCGGCAGACAGAACCAGCAGCACCCGCACGTCCGGGAGTTCGTGGATGCGCCGCTCGCGCAGGGCCGCGTCGTCGCGACGGAGGTGCTGTCCGGGCCGGGCCTCGACGTCGCCTGGCTGACGCCGCTGCCGTGGTTCGCCGAGCTCCACCTCAGCGGCCAGGGCACCGCCCCGATGGTCACGGACGAGGACCCGGGAGAGCGCCTCACCGCCGTGGCGAGGCTGCTCCAGTACTTCCCGCTCGGAGAGGCGACCACCGTCGGGATCGGGGTCTCCGCGGCGAGGCGCAGCGAGGCGACCGGCGCGTTCCGCGATCTCGGCGCGGCGGACGTGTACCTCCGGTGGCGCCCGCCGAGCGCGAGATCCTACGTCGCGCTCCAGGGCGAGATCTTCACGCGCAGGTTCCGCGTGGGCGGCCTGTCCGACGCCTTGGCGGCGGAGCTCCCGCTCCTCACGAGCGCCGCGGCGCGGGGCGCGGCGACCGGCGGGTACGGCCAGGTCTTCTGGCGGAAGGGGGCCTACTCCGGCTTCGGCCTCCGCTACGACGACGCGCCCGCCGGCGGCGAGGCCGCTCCCGGCAGGGAGCGCCGGTACTCGGCGGTGGCGAGCTGGTTCCCGAGCGAGTTCCAGCGGCTCAGGTTCCAGGTGTCGTACGACCAGCCGGCCGGCCCGCCAGGACGGCGTCGAGGCGCTGCTCTCCCTCGAGTTCGGCATCGGCTCTCACGGCGCCCACCCGTTCTAGGAGGATCCATGACCTCGACCGACCTGAAGCGCATCGCGCTCGTCGCTCTCGCAGCCGTGGCGCTCCCGCTGCGCGCGGGCGCGGCCTTGAAGGTGGTGACGACGACGGAGGGGCTCGCCGCGCTCGCGAAGGAGGTGGGCGGAGACCGCGTGCAGGTGGAGAGCCTCTCGCGCGGGGTGCAGGACCCGCACTTCGTGGACGCGAACCCGATGCTCGCGGTGAAGCTCCGGAACGCCGACCTCCTCGTGGACGTGGGCCTCGACCTCGAGATCGGCTGGCTGCCGCCGCTCGTGAACCAGGCGCGGAACGCGGACATCCAGCCGGGCGGCGCGCGGCGCCTCACCGCGGCGAGCGCGGTGACCGTCCTCGACGTGCCGACCGGACCCGTCTCCCGCGCGCAGGGCGACCTGCACCCGGGGGGGAACCCGCACTTCCTCGTCGATCCCAGGCGAGGGCTCCTCGTCGCGGGCGCGATCGCGGCGCGACTCTCGGCGCTCGACGCGCGGAACGCCTCGTACTACGCGGATCGCCTGAAGGACCTCCGCGCGCGGCTCGCCGCCGACGAGGCGCGGTGGCAGGCGCAGCTCGCGCCGGTGAAGGGCCGGAAGATCTTCACGCGCCACCGCACGATGTCCTACTTCCTCGACTGGAGCGGGCTCGTCTCGGCCGGAGAGCTCGAGCCCCGGCCCGGCGTCCCGCCGCCGCCGAGCCACCTCGCCGAGCTGGTCCTGGTCGCGCAGCGCGAGGGAGTGAAGGCGATCTCGGTCGAGGACTACTACGACACGAAGTCGGCCGAGGTGGTCGCCCGCCACTCCGGCGCGAAGATCGTCCAGATCCCCGGGGACGTCGGCGGCGAGCCGGGGGTGACGACGTACCAGAAGTACGTCGACGTCGTCGTGTCCCGGCTCGTGGGAGCGCTCCGTTGACCGCGCCGCTGCTGGCGCTCGAGGACGCCGCGATCGGCTACGGCGGACGGCCGCTGCTGTCCGGGCTCGCGATCGCCGTCCACGCGGGGGACTTCCTCGCGATGGTCGGGCCGAACGGCGGGGGCAAGACCACGCTCCTGCGCACGCTCCTCGGCGCGCAGCCGCTCGTGGCGGGGCGGCGCGTGCGTCCGCGGCCGATGCGGGTCGGGTACGTCCCGCAGCGCGAGCACGTGGACGCGATCTGGCCGTTCACGGTCGGCGAGGTGACGCTGATGGGGCGGGTGCCGACGCTCGGGCTCCTCCGCTCGGCCCGCGCCGAGGACCGCGAGGTGGTGCGGCGCGCGCTCGCGCGGGTGGGGATCGCCGAGCTGGAGCACCGCTGGTACGGCGAGCTGTCGGGAGGCCAGCGGCAGCGGACGCTCATCGCGCGCGCGCTCGCCGCGGACCCCGAGCTGCTCGCGCTCGACGAGCCGACGAACGGGATGGATCCCGGCGCGGAGCTCGCGACGATGGACCTCCTGCGCGACCTGCAGGTGGGGACCGCGCTCGCGATCGTGATGGTCTCGCACCGCATCGAGGCGGTCGCGAACTACGCCCGGACGTTCGCGTTCGTGGACCAGGAGGCGTCGCTGTTCCGGGTCGGGGACGTCGACGAGATGCTCCGGCCCGAGGCGCTCGTCGCGCTCTACCGCCGCCCGGTGGAGGTCCGGGTGGAGAACGGCCGCCGGTACGTGCACGCGGCGGGCGGGGAGGGGAGGCGATGAGCCCGGCGCTCCAGGCGTTCCTCGACGCGCGCGAGATCTGGGGGGTCCCGCTCGCGGCGTCGGTCGTCGCCGGCGCGCTGCTCGGCGCGCTCGGGGTGTACGTGGTCCTGCGGCGGACGGTGTTCGTCTCGGCCGCGCTCACGCAGCTCTCCACCCTCGGGCTCGTGGGGACGCTGCTCGTCGAGGAGCGCTTCCACATCGAGTCCGAGCACGCCTCCGAGCAGCTCGCGGTCGCGATCGGCGTGTCCGCGGTCGGCGCGCTCCTCCTCGGCGCGTTCCGGCCGAAGCGCCTCCCCGCGGAGGCGACCGTCGGCGCGACCTGGGTGGTCGCGTCGGCGCTCGTGGTGCTCGGCGTGTCGCGCCTCGTCCACGCCGCGCACGACCTGCAGGGGCTCGTGTTCGGGAACGCGGTGGCGGTGCCGGCGTCGGACCTGGCCGTGATCGCCGTGGTCGCCGCGCTCGCGACCGCCGTGCACCTCGCGTTCGCGAAGGAGCTCGCCTTCACGTCGTTCGACCCGGAGACCGCGCAGGCGCTCGGGATGCCCGTCCGGCTGTGGGACGCGGTGCTGTTCCTCACCATCGGCGTCGCCATTCCACCGGCGGCGCGGGCGCTCGGCGCGCTGCCGGTCTTCGCCTTCCTGACGCTCCCGGCCGCCGGAGCGCTCCTCCTGCGCGTCGGGTTCCGCCGCGCGTTCCTGCTCGCCGCCGCCTTCGGCGTCGTCGCCGCGTCGGCCGGGTACGTCCTCTCCTGGATCTGGGAGACCCCGACCGGGCCGACGATGGTCGCGCTCGCGGCGGCGCTCGCCGTTCCCGGGGCGCTCTGGCGGCTGTCGCGTGGCTGAGCCACGCTGCCTTCTCCCACGCGCTCAGCGGCGTCCGTGGAACCCGTGAAATTCGCTTGACCCTGGCGGCCCGTGAGCGTACAAACCCGCCTCGCTTCACGACTTTTCAACCTGACGCGGGGTGGAGCAGCCAGGTAGCTCGTCGG
>CAWHDY010000003.1:0-117055 GCA_963828235.1 uncultured delta proteobacterium | reverse complement strand
CGCCGTCACGATCTCCCCGCGCACGCCCTCGGTCGTCGCCGGTGGGACGATCGCGTTCACCGCCACGGTCGCGAACTCCACGAACGCCGCGGTGACCTGGTCCGTCCCCGGCACCGGGTGCGGGACCGTCACCCAGGCCGGCGTCTACTCCGCCCCCGCGACGGCGCGGACCTGCTCGGTCGTGTCCACGAGCCAGGCGGATCCCACGAAGAGCGACACCGCGACCGTGACGGTGACGGCGGCCCCCCTCCCCGTCGCGATCGCGGTGACGCCGTCGCCGGCGGCGGTCGACGCCTGCAAGACCCTGACGTTCACCGCGACGGTGACGAACACCACCAACCGGGCCGCGACCTGGACGATCCAGGAGGGCGCCGCGGGCGGGACGATCACGAGCGGCGGCGTCTACACGGCGCCGGCCAGCGCCGGGACGTACCACGTGGTGGGGACGAGCGTGGCCGATCCGACGAAGAGCGCGATCGCGACCGTGACCGTGACGGAGCGGGTGCTGTCGGTCGCGGTGAACCCGCCGACCGCGTCGGTGCAGACCGGTGGCGCGGTCCAGTTCACCGCCACCGTGACGACGACCTGCGGCGCCTTCGTCTCGGCGGCGACCGTCCCCTAGGCGGCGCCCCGCAGCGCCGGGGGCGGCTCACTGCACGTTGAGCGGGTGCCGCCAGACGCCCACCGAGATCTCGCACTCGACCTCGCCGTCGGCCGTGTAGCCGGTCCGGCCCTCGAGCGCGTCGCGCACCGGGTCGAGCTCCATCCAGCGCGGGTCGGCGTGCATCCGGTCTCCGATGACCGCGTGCCCGATCTCGTGGACGAGCACCGTCTGCTCGACGCACGTCAGGCCTCCGGCGCCCGGGTCCGAGGTGGAGATCGTCACGTCGCCGTCCCAGCACCCGAGCGCGCGGTCCGACCCGCCGCACTGCACGTAGGGCCCGGCCGAGAGGCGGATGGTGCTGCCCGCCAGGTCGCGCCAGTCTCCGCCCCAGTAGCCGAGCGCGATGGACACGACGTTCTCGAGCCGGGCCGGGAACTCCGGGCGGTGCGCGAACCGGGCGTCGCTCTTCACGACGACCGCGGTCGCGTGCAGGTAGAAGTCGGCCGGCGCGTCCCCGCACCCGGCCGTCGCGCCGGCGAGCAGGAGGAGTACCGCGGCTGTCGCGGAGCGGGTGCGCATGGGTCCGTCGACGCCCGATGGCGCCTCGAAGGCCCCACGATCATCGTGACGACGGCGCGGTCCGGGTAGACTCGGAGTGCGTGACGCGCGAACGCGGGACACGCGATCGGGCGCGCGGCGCCGCGCGCAGGGCTCGCCGGGGCGACGGGCCCCCGCGCGGGTGACGCGGCGAGGTCGCGCGCCCCGGGAGCGAGCCCCGTTCGCGCGTCACCCGGCGCGGTGCCCGGGGACCGAGCAGACGCGCGCCGATCGCTGGGGAAAGCCGATTCACGCCGGGCGGAGGGTGGCGGCGAACGGGCTCGGCGACGGGCCTTTCCGTCGCCGGCGCTCGATTGCGGGGTGACCCCGATTCGGGCACACTGCCGACCTTTCGGGCACGGCATTTCGCCGGACCCGTCGGGGCAATGGGATCGCGCCCAAAGCCCAAGGAGCAGTGACATGGCGAAGATGGACGAGAAGCTGGAGCAGGTCTACCAGGACATCCTGAAGCGGAACCCCGGAGAGGTCGAGTTCCACCAGGCCGTGCGCGAGGTGCTCGAGTCGGTCGCGCCGGTGCTCGCGAAGTACCCGGAGTTCCGTGAGCGGAAGATCCTCCAGCGGATTGCGGAGCCGGAGCGGCAGATCATCTTCCGGGTGCCGTGGACGGACGACAAGGGCGAGGTGCACGTCAACCGCGGCTTCCGCGTGCAGTTCAACAGCGCGCTCGGGCCGTACAAGGGCGGGCTGCGGTTCCACCCGTCGGTGTACCTCGGCATCGTGAAGTTCCTCGGCTTCGAGCAGATCTTCAAGAACGCCCTCACCGGCCTGCCCATCGGCGGCGGCAAGGGCGGCTCGGACTTCGACCCGAAGGGCAAGTCGGACGACGAGATCATGAAGTTCTGCCAGAGCTTCATGACCGAGCTGTGGCGCTACGTCGGCGAGTACACGGACGTCCCCGCGGGCGACATCGGCGTCGGCGGCCGCGAGATCGGCTACATGTTCGGCCAGTGGAAGCGGCTCACCTCCAAGTACGAGGCGGGCGTCATCACCGGCAAGGGGCTCGACTACGGCGGCTCGCTCGTCCGCACCGAGGCGACCGGCTACGGCGCCACCTTCTTCGTGGACGAGATGCTGAAGGTCCGCAAGGACGGCTTCGAGGGCAAGAAGTGCGTCGTCTCCGGCTCGGGCAACGTCGCCATCTACACGATCGAGAAGATCGCGCAGCTCGGCGGCAAGACGGTCGCCTGCTCCGACTCGAACGGCTACATCTACGACGAGAAGGGCGTCGACCTCGAGCTCGTGAAGCGCCTCAAGGAGGTCGAGCGCCGCCGCATCAAGGACTACATCGAGGTGCACAAGCACGCGAAGTACGTCGAGGGCGGCAACATCTGGGAGATCCCCTGCCAGGTGGCGATGCCCTCGGCGACCCAGAACGAGATCAACGGCAAGGACGCCGCGCTCCTCGTGAAGAACGGCTGCATCGCGGTCGGCGAGGGCGCGAACATGCCCACGACGCCCGAGGGCATCCAGGTGTTCCTGAACGCCAAGATCGCCTACGGCCCGGGCAAGGCCGCGAACGCCGGCGGCGTCGCGACCTCCGCGCTCGAGATGCAGCAGAACGCGACGCGCGACTCCTGGACGTTCGAGTACACGGAGAAGCGGCTCGCGAACATCATGAAGAACATCCACCAGAACTGCTACGAGACCGCCGAGGAGTTCGGCGCCAAGGGCAACTACGTCATCGGCGCCAACATCGCGGGCTTCATCAAGGTCGCGAAGGCGATGGTCGCGCACGGGCTCGTGTAGCGGCGAAGCGCATCGCGGAAGCACGAAGCCCCCGCGCGCCTCCGGGCCGCGGGGGCTTCCTCGTTCCGGGGGCTACCTCGCGCGCGCGAGCACGAGCGGCACCTCGACCCGGACCATCTGCCCGCTCGATCTCGGGAACGTCATCGCGCGGGCGGCGCCCTTCAGGCACTCCCCGAGCTCGCTCCCGTCGAGGGCCGCGTCGTCGAGCATCGGGGAGGTCACCGCCCCGTCGTTGAGGACGAACAGGCGCAGCACCGCCCTGCGGCCGTCGAGCGGGACCTCTCCCGTGTCGTCGGTCGTGGCGATGCAGTGGTCGAACCCTCTCCGCGCCGACGCCAGGACCTGCTGGATCTCGTCCTGGGCGAGCCCGCCCTTCGCCTGCCGCGGAGGCGTGGCCACCCCCCTCTCGCCCTCCGCCTCCTGCGGCGAACGCTCGCGGGCGCTCGGCGAGCGCTCGCGCGCGCTCTTCGCGTCGCGCTCCCGCGGCCGCTCCGCCACGCGGGCGTGTCGATCGTCGCTCGCCCTCCTCGCCGGCCTCGCGCCGGGAGCCGACGCGGGCCCTCCGGGCTGCGCGGGGGCCGCCGGCGCCTGGGAGGCGGCCGCCGGGGAGGACGGCGTCCCCGCGCGCGCGTCGCGCTCCCTGCCCGGAGGCGCCGCCTCCACGCCCCCGAGGAGCACGTACGCGAGGATCCCGACGAGCACGAGGCCGCCCGCGCCGAGCAGCACGAACGGCGTGCGGCCCGGAGGCGGCGGCCTCGCCATCGCCGGAAGCCTGAACGCGGGGTCGGTCGCCGGGAAGAGCGGGATCTGCTCCGCCGCCGGCGGCTGCGCCTCCCGCACCGGCGCGAAGGGATCGGCCGCGGCCGGCGCGGGCGCGCTCGCCTCCGCCGGGGGCGGGTCGCTCAGCGGATCGCCGAAGAGGTCCACGTACTCGGCGAGCGGCGGGCGCGACCCCACCGCCTCCTCGAACGCGGCGGTGTGGGCGCGCATCGGCGACAGCGTCCCGGCGACCTCGCGCGGCCGGGTGACGCCGCCGTCGGAGGCCTGGAGCTCCGCCGGCGCGGGAGGCGCCGGCGTGCGCGGCTCGGTCGTCGGTTCGGAGAGCTCGGCCTTCACCACGATGAGATGGCCGCACGCCTTGCACGGCACCCGGTGGACCCGTCGAGACCCGGAGAGCTCGGCGGCGGCGTACTTCTGCCCACACCGCTCGCACGAGAATTTCACGAACTGGATCCTACATTTGCGACGGACCCGCGCGCAACCGCCGTTCCGGGTGGGAGCGCGCGCGGTTCGACGGTACCCTGCGGCCGTGAGAGCCACGACGGCCGCAGCGGCGGGGGCCGCGGCCTGGGCGATCCTCGTCGCCGCGAGCCCGCGCTGGTTCTTCCTCGCCGCCGTGCCGCTCTGCGCCGGCTGGATGGCGCTCTCGGCGCGGGCGGCCCGGGCCGGCGTCCTCGAGGGGCTCCGGCCGCGCCCCGGCGATCTCGGGATCGCCCTCACGCTGGCGGTCGTCCTCTACGCGGGCTCGCGCGCGGTCCTCTGGGTCGGCTGCGGCGGCGCCACGGACGCGCTCTGCGCGCCGCTCGCCGCCATGTTCGCGCGGTTCCAGACGCGCGCGCTCTTCCCCGCGCTCGTGCTGGGACTCCTCGCCGCGCCTGCGGAGGAGCTGTTCTGGCGGGGAGTCGTCCAGGAGCGCCTCGTCGCGCGCCTCGGCGCGTGGAGGGGCGTGGCCCTCGCCAGCGCGATCGCGGTCGCGGTGGCGCTCGCGACCGGCGAGCCGTTCCTCGCCCTCGCGACCGGCCCCACCTACGCCGCGTTCGGCGCGCTCGCCGTCCGGCGGCGCTCGCTCGCCGCGCCCATCCTGGCGCACGCCGCGTGGACGCTGCTCATCGCGGTGGTCGCGCCGCCGTGACCGCTACGTCGCCCGCGCCGCCGCCACGCCGCGCCGGAACGCCTCCTCGTTGACCGAGACCGCGCCGCGCTTGCCCGCGAGCGCCTGCCGCAGCGCCGCGAGCAGCGACTCCTCCGGGAGGAGCCCGGTCGCGCCGACGAGCGCGCCGAGCGCGACCACGTTCTTCGCGAGCGGCTGGCCGAGCTCGCGGGCGATGTCCGTGCACGGCACCGCGACGACGCGCGCCCCGGGATCGAGCGCGGGCACGTCCCGGACGACGGAGCGATCGTAGACGACGTACCCGCCGGCGCGGACCGCCGGCCCGAAGCGCGCGAGGCTCGGCGCGTTGAACGCGACGAGCACGTGCGGCTCGGCGACGTCGGGGGAGAGCACCTCCTTCGCCGCCATCCTGACGTCGGCGAAGGACGTCCCGCCGCGCGACTCCGGGCCGTAGCTCGGGATGTGCGTCGCGTCGAACCCCTCGTTGACCGCGGTCTTCGCGAGGAGCATCGCCGCGGTCTGCGCGCCGTCGCCGCCCGCGCCCGCGACCTTGATCCCGACGTCGTCCCCGAAGCCGGACGGGAACCCGACCGCGAAGCGCGGCGGGGCCTCGCCGGTCGCGCCGATCGCCGCGAGCGTGCGCGCCGCGTCGAAGGCGGGCGTGCGGAACGCCTTCGCCCAGCCCGACGGCGCCGCGTCCTTCTTCACCCCGAGCGGGAACACCGGGAGCATCTTCTCGGCGACCCAGCGCTCGGCCTCCTCGGGCGTCAGCTTCAGATGGGTCGGGCACTCCGCCAGCACCTCGACGAAGGCGTACCCGGCGTTCGTCGCCTGGAGCGCGAGCGCCTTCTCGATCGCCTTCGCGGCGCGCTTGCGCTGCTTCGCGTCGAAGAGCGCCACGCGCTCCACGTAGGTCGGCCCCTCGAGCGAGGCGATCATCTCCGCGAGCTTGAGCGGGGTGCCCGCCATGAGGTCGCGGCCGGCCGGGGTCGTCGTGGTCTTCTGGTCCATCAGCGTCGTCGGCGCGAGCTGACCGCCGGTCATGCCGTACACCGCGTTGTTCACGAAGATGACGGCGATCGGGATGCCGAGCTGGGCGGCGTAGAGGCCCTCGAGGAGCCCGATCGCGCCGAGATCGCCGTCGCCCTGGTAGGCGAAGACGACCGCGTCCGGGTTCGCGAGCTTCTGGCCCACCGCGACCGCGGAGGCGCGCCCGTGGGCGGCGGAGGTGTTGCCGACGTCGAGGTAGTAGTAGAGGAACACCCCGCAGCCGACGGGCGACACGGCCACGGTCCGGTCCTGGATCCCGAGCTTCTCGATCGCCTCGGCGAGGTAGCGGTGGATGAGCCCGTGGCCGCACCCGGCGCAGTAGTGCGTCGAGCGCCCCTTCAGGCCGGCGCCCTTGTCGTGCCGCTCGAACCGGTCGTAGAAGACGCTCACGCCGCCACCTCCCTCGAGGACGCCCGCGCGCGGCGGACCGCCTCGACGATCTCGGACTGCGACGGCAGGACGCCGCCGAGCCGCCGCACGTGCGAGATCGACAGCCCCGCGCCGGCGTCCGCGTGCGACAGCGCCAGCCGCAGCTCGTCCTCGATCTGCCCGTCGCTCGCCTCCACGACCACGATGCGCCGGGCGCGGTCGAGGAACGGCAGCAGCGCGCGCACCGGGAACGGCCACAGCGTCTGCGGGCGGAAGAGGCCCGCGCGGATCCCCTGCTCGCGGAGGGTGCGGACCGCGCCCTTCGCGAGCTGGGAGGGCGTGTTGCAGGCGACCAGGAGCACCTCGGCGTCGTCGCACAGGTACGGCGCGGCCCGGGGCTCGGCCTCGCACATCCTGCCGTACTTCGCGACGAGCTCGCGGTTGTGCCCCTCGAAGTCGTGGGGGTCGAGCAGGATCGAGGTGATGAGGTTCCCGCGGTGCGCGGCGTCGCCCGGCACGGACCAGGAGGGCAGCCCCGGGACCACGAGCCGCTCCGGCAGCACCACGCGGCCGGTCATCTGCCCGAGGAACCCGTCGGCGAGGACCACGACCGGGCTCCGGTACCGCACCGCGAGGTCGAACGCGAGCATCGTGAAGTCGAGCATCTCCTGCGGCGTCGCGGGCGCGAGCACCACCGCGTGCGTGTCGCCGTGCCCGAGGCCGCGGCAGGCGAGCTTCACGTCGGCCTGCGCCGGCCCGACGTTCCCGAGCCCGGGCCCGGCGCGCATCACGTTCACGAACACGCCGGGGAGCTGCGCGCCGATCATGTACGAGAGGCCCTCGAGCATCAGGCTGAAGCCGGGCGACGAGGTGAACGTCATCGCGGTGCGGCCCGCCGCGCCCGCGCCGTACATCATGTTGACGGCGGCGACCTCGCTGGGCGCCTGGATGTACGTCCCGCCGAGCTCCGGGAGGAGCCTCGACATGAGCTCGGCGCCCTCCGTCGACGGGGTGATCGGGTACCCGTAGAAGAAGCGGCAACCGGCGAGCAGCGCGCCGATGGCGCTCGCGTGGGCGCCCTTCGCGAACAGCGTGAGGCCGGGGCGGAGCTGCTGCGTCGTCGGCGGCACGTCCGCGGGCGGCAGCGGACGCGGCCGCGGCGGCGCGGCGTCCGCGAGCACGAGCCGGTCGCCCTCCACGGCGTCGATGAGCCCGAACGGCTCCGGGCACGCCTCGATGCAGAGGCCGCACTCGTTGCAGCGCGCGAGATCGAGCGCGATCGGCACCATCCCGCTCGCCGGGTGCACCTCCGTGCCGATGGTGATGCAGTCCTGCGGACAGGACGAGACGCAGCGACCGCAGCCCTTGCAGTACTCGGAGCGCAGCGCCGGCTTCTTTCGTGAGACGGTTCTCGCCATCTGCCCCTTCCGGCTGAGAAAGGGGGGCATTCTGCCACGGGGGCGCTCCCCCTCTGCAACCGTGGCGCTCCGTTTTCTCGACGCGCGGCGGCGAGGCGAGCTCCCGCGTCACGCGCGGAGGCGCGGCCCGATGGCCTGCACGAGCCCCTCCTCGAGGGCGTGGAGCGCCCCGCGGAGCCCGGGCGCCGGCCGATCCGCAGCGAGCGCCCGCCGGGCCGCCTCGTCGAAGGGCACGAGGCGCCGGTGCCCGATGCGATCCCAGAACGTCCTACCCTCCTGGGGGAGGAGGTCGTGCTCGAGCCCCTGGACGAGCTCGCGGACGACCCGCCAGTCTGCGTCCGAGACGAGCTTCAGCCACAAGGTCGAGAGCCGGGGCGCCGGGAGCGGCGCGCGCACCGCCGGGAGCGTTCGCCCGCGCAGGGCCGCGACCCGCTCGAGGATCTCCCTCACCGAGAGCACCTCCGGTCCCGGGAGGTCCGCGAAGCCGTTGGCGGGCTCGAGCGGTGCGCCGACCGCCGCGGCGAGGGCGAGGACGACGTCGTCGATCGCGACCGGGCAGCTCCGCGAGGTGGCCCACGCCGGAAACACCATCGCCGGGAGCCGGAGGGCGAGATCGCGCACGACCTGCCACGAGGCGCTCCCCGCGCCGACGATCATGGACGCGCGCAGCTCGAGCGCGGGCACGCGGCCCGAGCGGAGCACCTCGCCGACCGCGAGCCGGCTCGCGAGGTGCTTCGAGGGCCGGCCGCGCGGGCTGACGCCGCCGAGGTAGACGATGCGCCCGACGCCCGCGCGCTCCGCCTCGCGCACGAACGCCGCCGCCGTCCGCCGCTCGTCCTCCGCGTAGTCCTCGCTCGCCCCCGCCATCCCGTGCACGAGGAAGAACGCCGCGCCGGCGCCGGCGAGGGCGCGCGGCAGGTCGGCGGGGCGAGAGAGATCCGCCTCGATCCACTCGGCGCGAGGGTCGAGCCCCGCGCCGCGGCTCCGGGTCGTCGCGCGGACGGCGTGCCCGGCGCCGAGGAGCGCCGGCACGAGCGCCCGCCCGACGAAGCCGGTCGCGCCGGTCACGAGCACGGGTCGGTGGCGGGAGGAGGGCATGCGGTCACGCGTGGTTCCGCAGCATCAGCTCCTTGGGATCGGGATCGAGGTAGGTCTGCCCGGCGAGGTACGCGATCCCGTGGCGGCGCACGTGGTGGCGGAACAGCGTGAGCGGCACGACCAGCGGGACGAGCCCCCTCGCGTAGTCCGTGACCACCTCCGCCAGCTCGATGCGGTCCGCCGGCGGCAGGACGTCGCGGAAGTAGCCGAGCATGTGCTGCAGGACGTTCGCGTGCCGGCCGCGGGTGGCGGGCGTGCGCAGGGCCAGCATGAACCCGCGGCCGTACGCCTCCGCCGTCCGCGCGATCGGCCCCTTCGCGACGCCGCCCACGAGCGCGCCGAGCGTCCGGTACGCCGCGGGGCTGTGCGCCATGAGCGCGAGCTTGTGCGCGGTGTGGAACGCGACGAGGTCGGCGCGCCGGAGCCCGCGCGCGACGGCCGCCTTCCACCGCACGTGGGCGAAGATCCGCTCGACGAAGCTCTCCCGGAGCGCCGGGTCGTTGAGCCGGCCCTCCTCCTCGATCGGGCAGGAGCGGCAGCCGCGCCGCCAGCACCGCGACGAACATCCCGACGCCCGTCGCGCCGGGGGGTGCCGCCGCGCGCCGGGTACACGCGGACGCGCTCCATCCCGCAGGACGGGGAGTCCTTCTTCGTGACGTACCCGGCGAGATCGAGCTGCTCGAGCTCGCGGACGCGCGCCTCGGCGAACCGCATCATGGCCTCGGTGTGATCCTTCCCGCTCTTCTCGGCGACGAGCCGCGGGGCGGCGACCGACCCGACCAGCCGGACCGGCTCGCGCGGGACGCCCATGCCCGACCTCCAGCTCGGGACAGACCGGCACCCACTCGACGAACGGACCGAGCACGTCCGCGACGAACGCGTCCCGCTTGTGCTGGCCGTCGTAGCGGACCTTCCTCCCGAGGAGGCACGCCGACACTCCCACCCGCAGCTTCGGCCTCGCGCTCGCCATGGCCGTGATCGTAGGCGACCGTGGCGCGCGCCGCACCCGCTCGTTCACCGGCCGGGGCCGTCAGGCCTCGCGGCGCGCGAGGAGCACGCCCGCGGCGAGACCGGCGGCGATCGCGACGAGCCCGCGCAGCGGGGGCCGGCGGCGCCTCGTCCCGTCGTGGACCACCCGCGTCGCGAGGATCGGCTCCCCCACCGGCGCCGAGGTCGCGATGGGCTCGAGCCCGGTGTCGGACCGGCGCTTCGCCCCCTGCCGCTTCCCCTCGGGCGAGCGGTGCTCGATGAGCGCGTTCGTCTCCGCGCCGACGAGGAGCACGAGCGACGAGATCCACATCCAGAGGAGCAGGACGATGACCCCGCCGAGCGACCCGTACGTCTTGTCGTAGCTCCCGAAGTGGGAGACGTACATCGAGAAGCCCCACGACGCGATCACCCACAGCACCACGCCGAGGACCGACCCCGGGGTGATGAACCGGAAGCTCTGCTCGACGTCCGGGAGCACGTAGTAGAGCAGCGCCCAGAGGAACATCATGACGAGGCCGGCGACCGGCAGGCGGAGCCACCCGATGGCGGTCCCGGCGGGCCCGCCGATCCAGTCGGCGAGGGGCGCGGTCGCGACCGCGACCAGGGCCGCGACGAGGGCGAGCACGCCCGCCACGATGGTCATGAGGATCGCGATCCCCCGCACCTTCCAGAAGGGCCGACCCTCCTTCACGTCGTAGCAGCGGTTCAGGGCGCCGATGAGCGCCATGACGCCCCCGGACGCGGACCAGATCGCGAAGAGGGCGCCGAGCCCGAGCAGCGCGACGTTCTGCTGCCCCCCGAGCTGCTGGATCCGCTCGCCGAGGATCTGCGTCGCGGGCCCGGGCGCGACCTCCCCGAGCTGCTGGACGATCCGCTGGGCGTCGTCCGCGGTGATCACGACCGACGCGAGCGCGACGAGGAACAGGAGGAACGGGAAGAGCGCGAGGATGCCGAAGAACGTGACGGACGCCGCCAGGTCGGTGACGCCGTCCTTCGAGATCTCCCCCTTGAGGCCCCCGAGGAACTCCCGCCAGCTCATCCCGCTGCCCGGCAACCGCATCGCCGCCTCCTCCCCCGCCGTGGGACGGCCCGCGCCGCCGGCGTCCCCGGAGACACGTTGGCCACTCCGCGCCGCGGCTGCGCCGCTCGCCCGGCGGTCAGCGGGCGAGCGAGGCCCCGATCGCGAGGAGCGCGCCGAACACGACGTGCGCGGCGAGGAGGACCGCCCCGGTGGACCACCCGTAGTTGCGGGCGAGGAAGCCGGGCGGCTCGAGCCGCCGCTCGGCCGTCGGCCCCGCGTGAGGGCGCGCGACGCGCGGGTGGAACGCCGGCAGCGCCGGGAGGCCGACCGTCGCCACGAAGAGCCCGTGCACGAGCCCGACGAGCGCGCCGAGCGCCACGGGCGCGCGCCCGACGAGCGCGAACACCGCGAAGTAGACGAGCGAGAAGAGCCACCCGTTGACGAGGTGGACGAGGATCCCGACGAGCCGCGCCCGGTCGCGGTCCGGCGTGAACATCGTCCCGAGCAGGTACGGGAGGCTCATCCGCGTGACGCCGAGCCCCTGCGCGCCGGCGAGCACCACCGTCAGGACGATCGTCGCCCCGAACCCGGTCACCGCCCAGGCGAGGACGGTCACGGCCGCGCCTCCGTGGCGGCGGCGCGGCCGAGCCCGCGCTCCTCGCGCAGCCGCCGGTCGAGCGTGAGCACCGCGTTCACGACGCCGACGTGCGTGAACGCCTGCGGGAAGTTGCCGAGCGCCGCGCCGGTCCGGGGATCGATCTCCTCGGCGAAGAGGCCCACGTCGTTCGCCCGCGCGAGGAGCCGCTCGAGCCACGTGACCGCCTCCTCGACGGATCCGCCGCCGCGGGCGAGGTGCTCGATGGCCCAGGCCGAGCAGATCCCGAACGCGCCCTCGCCGGCGGCGCGGCTCGGCTCGTACCGGTAGAGCAGCCCGGGAGCGGGCGAGAGCAGCTCCCGGATCCGCCGCCACGTGCCGCGCATCCGCGCGGACGCGGGGTCGTCGTAGCCGTACCAGCCGAGGAGCAGCAGCGCCGCGTCCACCTCGTTCCCGTCGAGGTGCGCGACCCAGCTGCCGAGGCGGGAGTCGAACCCGCGCGCGTCCACCAGCCGGCGGATCGCCGCGCGCTCGAGGGCGAACCGCCGGACCGGGATCCGGGGGAGCACCCCGCGCTCGTGCAGCTCGAGCAGCCGCGTGAGCGCGACCCAGCCGAGCACGAGCGAGTGCGTCCGCAGCCGCGGCGCCTCGCGCGGCTCCCAGATCCCCGCGTCCGGCACGAGCCACCGGTCGCAGACGACCTCGCCGAACCCGCGGAGCATCGCCTGCGTTTCGCGGTCGAGGCGCGCGCCGCGGCGGACCGCCTGCGCGACGGCGTCGACGACCTCGCCGTAGACGTCGAGCTGGTGCTGCCCGGAGGCGGCGTTGCCGCTCCGCACCGGCCAGGCGCCGCCGTGCCCCACGAGGTGGGGCAGGAGCTGCTCCGGCTCCGGCGGTCGGCCGTAGACGTCGTAGAGGACGCGCAGCTCCGGGCGGGTGAGCCGGGTCGTGTGGAGGAGCCAGGCCGTGAACGGCTCCGCGGCCTCGGTGCAGCCGGCGCCGTAGAGCGCGCGGACCGTCAACGCCGCGTCGCGGAGCCAGCAGAACCGGTAGTCCCAGTTCAGGTCGCCGCCCGGGCGCTCCGGCAGCGACGTCGTCGGGGCCGCGACGATGGCCCCGGTGGGCGGATACGACAGGAGCTCGAGGGTGAGGACGCTCCGGAGCACCTCGTCGCGCCACGGGCCGTCGTACCGGACGCGCGCGGCGACCTCGCGCCACGCCCGCGTCGTCCGCCGGAGCGCCTCGCCCGCCTCCTCGAGCGGCGGCAGGACCGCCGGCGCCTCCCCGTCGTAGGCGAGGGACACGACGACGGCCTCGCCCTCGCGGAGGCGCGCCCGCCCGCGCGCGACGCCGTCGCGCCCGACCGCGAGCGGGATCGAGGAGCGGAGGGTCACGAGCTCGGCCCCCCGCTCGAGGCGCAGCCCGAGCGCGCCGCGGTCCCGGAGCGTCCGCGCGACCGCGCCGTACGCCGGCCGGAGATCGGCGTCGACTTCCAGATCGACCGCGCCCTCGGTGCACTCCGCCATGCGCAGCAGCTCGTGCTCCGGGAACGCGCGTCCGCCTCAGGTCCCGCTCGCCGGCGAGCGCCATGAAGTCGATGAGCCGCAGCGCTCCCCCTCCCGGCGTCTCGAAGCGCGTCACGAGCACGTTCGTCGCGTCGAGGTACGCGCGGGAGGACGAGCTCCTGCCGGCCGGCCCGACGCGCACGTGGCCGCCCCGCTCCGGGTCGAGGATCGACGCGCAGAGCGAGGGCGAGTCGAAGCGGGGCCACGCGAGCCAGCTGACGACTCCCGCCCGGTCCACGAGCGCCGCGCTCCGCCCGTCGCCCACGATGGCGTGGTCCTCGATGGGAGCGGCGGCGAACGTCACATGCCTAGGATGCGCGCAGCCCGGCCGCCGTGACGCCCCCCGCTCGAGCGCGTCGCCTGGCCCGGCGCAGGCCGAGCGCTCGCTTGTAGGCCGCGTCGACGAGGACCAGCGCGAGCGCGCCGAGGGCGAGCGCAGGCCACGCGGCGGCGGGCAGCGGGGCGGTCCCGAGCAGCCGCTGCAGGGGCGGTGCGTACACGACCGCGAGCAGGATCGCGAGCTCGACGGCGACGCCCGCGGCGAGGAGCCGCCCGCGGGGCGCGTGCAGCGCCGTCGCCGGGATGGTCTCGGAGCGGCACGCGAGCACGTTCCCGACCTGCCCGCAGACGATCGCGGCGAACGTGGCGGTCACCGCCACCGCGTGCGCGGTGACGACGCCGGCGGGGGCCGTGCCGGCGAGGAGGGCCGGCGCAGCGGCCCGGACGTCCGCGAGCGAGAACCCCTGGAGCGCGTACGCCGCGGCGAACGCCCCGAGCGCGAGCGCGGCCTCGGCGAGCCCGAGGACGCCGTACGCGCGCAGGAGGAGCCCGGCCCCGACGAGCCGGCGAGACGACGAGCGCGGGGGACGGTCCATGAGCCCCGGCTCCGGCGGCTCCGCCCCGAGCCCGAGCGCCGGCAGCATGTCCGTCCCGAGGTCGATCGCGAGGATGAGCAGGATGCCGAGGGCGGGCGGGACGCCGAGGACCAGCATCGCCACGAACGGCGCCAGCTCGGGCACGTTCGACGTGAACACGTACGCGAGGAACTTGCGGACGTTCGCCCAGGTCGCGCGCCCCTCCTCGATCGCGGCGACGAGCGTCGCGAAGTCGTCGTCGAGGAGGACCACGTCCGCGGCCTCTCGCGCGACGTCGGTGCCGCCCTCCCCCATCGCGACGCCCACGTCCGCGGCGTGGAGCGCGGGCGCGTCGTTCACCCCGTCGCCCGTGACCGCCACCACCTTCCCGAGGCGCTGGTACGCGCGGACGAGGCGGAGCTTCTGCTCCGGGACCACGCGCGCGAACGCGATCGGGCGGCCGTCGCCGAGCAGCGCGTCGAGCGCGGCGTCGTCGAGGGCGGCGAGGGCCGGGCCGTCCACGATCCGCTCCGCCGCCTCCTCCAGCCCGACCTCGAGCGCGAGCGCGCGCGCGGTGAGCCCGTGGTCCCCGGTGACCAGCGTCACCTGGATCCCCGCGCGGCGGCAGGCGGCGAGGGCCCCGCGCACGGCGGGGCGCGGCGGATCCTCCATCCCGACGAGGCCCACGAGGACGAGCGCCTCCTCGAGGGCGCCCCCCGGGGCCGGCGGCGCGCGGACCGCGACGGCGAGCAGGCGCAGCCCGCGGCCGGCGAGGCCGTCGTGGGCGGCCTCGACGCGCCGGCGCGCCTCGGCCGCGAGCGGGACGTCGCCGCCCGCGGTGCGGAGCGACGCGCAGCGCGCCAGCACCTCGGCGGGCGCGCCCTTCGTCACCGCGAGGGACCCGCCCCCGAGCGCGGCGGGCGCGCGCTCGACGACCACGGTCATGAGCCGGCGCCGCGGGTCGAACGGGAGCTCCCCGATCCGCCGCGCGCCGGCGCGCAGCGCCTCCGGGTCGAGCCCCGCCGCGACGGCGGCGGCGAGCAGCGCTCGCTCGGTCGCGTCGGGCGCCCCCCGGCTCGGCCCGGGCTCGAGGCGTGCGTTCGTGCAGAGCGCGGCGGCCGTGAGCAGCGGGGCCGCCGCCGCGGGCGGCGGACCGCCGAGCTCGAGCGGCCCGTCCGGGGTCCAGAGCGCGCGAACCGCGAGGCGGTTCTCGGTGAGCGTGCCGGTCTTGTCCGTGCAGATGACCTCGACCGCGCCGAGCGTCTCCACCGCGGAGAGGCGGCGGACGAGCGCGCGGCGGCGCGCCATCCGCTGCGCGTTCACCGCGAGCGTGATCGTGATGGCGGGGAGGAGCCCCTCCGGCACGTTCGCGACGGCGATCCCGATCGCGAACACCGCCGCCTCGAAGCTCCCGCCGCCGAGGCCGCGCACCAGCGCGTACACGCCGGCGCCCATCCCGAGGGCGAGGACCGTGACGATCCGCACGAGGCGGTGCACCTCGCGCTCGAGGGTCGACGGGACGCGGCCGACCGCCGTCGCGAGGCCGGCGATCCGCCCGAGCTCGGTCGCGGCGCCCGTCGCGTGCACGACCGCGCGGCCGCGGCCCTCGATGACGGTCGCGCCGGAGGGCGCGAGGTTGCGCGCCTCGGATGCGGGGCCGCCGCCCGGATCGGGATCGGCGTCCCGCTCGACCGGGGCCGACTCGCCCGTGAGGAGCGACAGGTCGAGCCGGAGCCGCTCCGCCAGCACGACCCGCGCGTCGGCGGGGATCCGATCGCCCTCCTCGAGCACGAGCAGATCGCCCGGCACGAGCTCGCGCGCGGGGAGGTCCTGGTCGCGCCCGTCGCGCCGCACGCGCGCGCGGCGCGGCACCATCGCCTCGAGCGCGTCGAGCGCGCGCTCCGCGCGGCGCTCCTGCCAGAACCCGAACGCGCCGTTCAGCACCACGACGCCCGCGATCGCCCACCCGAGCTCTGGCATCCGCGCGACGAACGACAGCGCAGCGGCCGCCCAGAGGAGCAGCGCCATGAAGTGGGTGACCTGGGCCGCGACGCGGCGGGCGGGATGCGCGCGGGGCGGCGGCGGGAGCTCGTTCGGCCCGTGCGACGCGAGCCTCGCCCGCGCCTCGTCCGCGCCGAGCCCGTCCGGACCGGTGGACAGCGCGCGGAGCGCCTCGTCCGCCCCGAGCGGGGCGATCACCCTCCCGTCCACGGGCGGATCGTACGTCGTCCTGGGTCGCGCGGGCCGGTACTCCGCGCCGCGCCCCCTGTGGATCAGGAGCGGCGGTTGCGGCCGCGCAGCGTCTCCACCACGAACCAGATCGCGAACGCGGCGAGGATCCACCCGAGCATCCGCGGCCGGCGCGCGATGAGCGCGATCGCCGCGGCGAGGACGAAGGCGAGCGGCCAGCTGATCCGGAGCATGCGGCCGCGCATGATAGGCCACCTCGACGCCGCGGGCGACCCCGGCGACAATCGCGCCATGCGCCTCCCGTGGTGGGTGCCGTTCGGCGTCGTCCCCGAGACCGCGCCGCGACGGCTCGCGTACGACCTCGCGGCCATGACGCCTCCCCAGGTCGTGGACGTCCGCACGGCGCGCGAGTTCCACCGCGGGCACGTCCGGGGCGCGATCTCGGTGCCGATCGCCGAGCTCCGGCAGCGCCTCCCGACGCTCGGGCTCGAGCGCGACCGGGCGGTCGTGGCGATCTGCCTCACGGCGCACCGGTCGATCCCGGCGGTGCGCCTGCTGCAAAGCGCCGGCTTCCACGCGACCCAGCTCGCGGGCGGGATGCTCGCGTGGCGGTCGGCGGGGTACCCGGAGGAAGTCGGGGCCGTAGGAACATCTCCCTCGGGTACACCTCCCTCGCCCCCGCCTTCCGTACGCCGGAGACGCAGTCCGTCTGCGACGGTGCGAACGGGCCGGGCGGTGGCCCCCTCCGCCTGCGGAGCCGCAACTCGCTGCGGACGGACCCGGTCGTCAGTACGAAGCCGCGCTGCAGCCGGCGTGACAGGCGCGCGCGTCGGCGACGCCATCCGCGCGGCAACGCCCGACGATCGTCGGCGACGTTGCCGCGCGCGACTGGCGCGCCGCCGGGGCTGTCGCGGCGGCTGCGCTTCTGCGCCCCTCCGACGGCCGGCGTCCGTCGCGAGTTGCGGCGTCGCATCGGCGGACGGGGGCCACCGCCCGGCCCTTCGGACGCCGCTCCGATGAGCAGCGCTCGAAACGCCGGCGTACAGGCCCTACACGCGCTCCCACGTGTACACGTCGGTCCGGTACGCGAGGGCCACCTCGTCCCGCCCGGCGGTCTCCGGGTGCGACGCGAGCAGCGCGCGCACCTCCTCGAGCACCGCGGCGCGCGCGGGCTCGGCCATCGCCGCGATGAAGCTCACCGAGGCGATCCGGTCCAGGACGCCCTCCGGCGGCAGGAAGTGGACGTGCGGGAAGTGGGCCTCCTCGAGCGGCCGGAACAGGTCGCGCGCGGCGTCGAACGCGCTGCGCCACTCGCCGCGGCGGTAGCGGGGCGCGGCGCCCTCGTGCCGGTTCACGATCGCGGAGAGCGCCGCGACCCACGGCACCGCGTCGTCGCGCTGGCTCCAGAGGAGGGCGAGCCGCCCGCCGCGGCGGAGCGCCCGGTGCATCTCGCCGAGCGCGCGCCGGCCGTCGAACCAGTGGAACGCGGACGCGGCGCAGACGGCGTCCGCGCCGTGCGGGCGGATCGGGAGCGCCTCCGCGACCGCCCGCACCGCGAGGACGCCCGGCCCCCCGGCCTGGCGCACCATCGCCGCGGAGGGCTCGAGCGCGACCACCGTCGCGCCGCGCGCGGCGGCGAGCCGCGAGAACTTGCCCGTGCCCGCGCCCAGGTCGAGGAGCGTCCGCCCGGTCCGGAGCGAGAGGAGGCGCACGAGCAGGTCCACGGCCTCCGCCGGGTACTCCGGCCGCACGCGATCGTAGAGATCGGCGGCGGCGTCGAACCCGCGCGCGGCGTCGTGCTGGACCACGCCTGGACCTTACCCCTCGCCGTCTCCCGGCGGGAGGGCATGCGGGCGCGGCGTGGCCGGCCCCCCCGGCAGAGCCATCGGCTACAATCGGCTCGTGAAGCTGCGCCTCCCGTTCGACGCCCCCCTCCCCGAGCGCACGGCGCCGAGGATCGCGGTCCTGATCATGCTCGGCGTCGGCGGCCTCGTCGCCCTGCTCGTCCCGATCGTCTTCGCGATCATGCTGTTCGGCATGCTCCGCGGGTGAGGCGCTTGCCCCGGACCGACACGCGCGAAGGACCGCCCCCGGACGAGCGCGCGGACCTCCCGCCCGGAGCGGTCCTCGACGGCCGCTGGCGGATCGAGGCGCTGCTCGGGACGGGGGGCATGGGCTCCGTCTACCAGGCCGAGCACGTCCACGTCGGGCGCCGCGCGGCCGTGAAGGTGCTCCACCCCGACCTGTGCCGGAGCCCGGCGGAGCGCGAGCGGTTCCGGCGCGAGGCGCGCGTCGCGAGCCGGCTCCGATCGCCGCACGTCGTCGAGGTGCTCGACTTCGGCGAGGACGTGACCGGGCGACCGTACCTCGTCATGGAGCTGCTCGAGGGCGAGCCGCTCCGCGAGGTGCTCGACCGCGAGGGCCGGGTCGCCCCGCCGCGGGTCGTCCGCCTCCTGCGGCAGCTCCTCGACGGGCTCGCGGCCGCGCACGCCGAGGGGATCGTCCACCGGGACCTGAAGCCGGAGAACCTGTGGCTGTCGGGGAAGGGGCCGGACGAGCTCCTGCGGGTCCTGGACTTCGGGATCGCGAAGTGGTCGGAGGCCCGCGCGGACCCGACGCGGACGCAGGCCGGCCTCGTCGTCGGGACGCCGGAGTACCTGTCCCCGGAGCAGGCCGTCGGCGGCGACGTGGACGCGCGGGCGGACCTCTACGCGGCGGGGATCCTGGGCTTCGTGATGCTCACCGGGCGGCATCCGTTCGCCACGTCCGATCTGCGCGCGCTCGTCGCCGCGCAGGCCTTCGAGCGCGTCCCGCGCGTGTCCTCGGTCGCGCCCGACCTCGCGGACTGGCCGCGGCTCGTGGAGTTCGTCGCGCGCGCCACCGAGAAGGACCGCGCCCGGCGCGCCGGATCGGCGGCGGAGCTGCGCGCGCTGCTCGACGGGGCGGAGGCGCCGCTCCGCCCGGCCGCCGCGGGCTCCGGGGCGGGCACGCCGCTCCGCCACACCCCGCAGGCGATGCGCGCGAGCTTCCTCGGGATCCCCTCGGCGGCGCTGCCGGCCGAGGTGAACCTGACCCTCGTCGCGATCCGCATCGCGCCGTGGGCGGAGCGCGCCGCCTCGCTCGGGCCGGACGCGCGCGCGCGGGCCCTGTCCCTGCACGACGCGCTCGTCCTCCCGCTCGTCCGCGCGTTCGACGGGCGCCGGCTCGCGTGCGCGGAGGGCGAGGCGCTGTTCGCGTTCCACTCGCCCACCGACGCGGTGAAGCTCGCGGCGGCGGTGCAGGACGCGGCCGCGCGCGCCCCGGCGGAGCCGGAGTGGGCGGGGTCGCTCGGGATCGCGGTCCACCAGGGAGAGGTGCGGGTCGAGCCGGGGAGCGTCGGGGGGCCGCCGCTCGGGACGGTGCGGGCCGTCGCCGCGACCGCGGCGCCGGGCGAGGTGTGGCTCACGCGCATCGTCTGGCTGACCATGGCTCGCACCGAGGCCCCGGCCGAGGAGATGGGCTCGCGCGCGGTGGAGGGCGAGGCCGGCGCCGCTCGTGCTGTACCGGCTCGTGCGGGACGCGGGGGAGCTGCCGTACGGAGGTCGTCACCTGGCGCGCGGCGGCTGGGCGCGAACGTCCCGGCTCCTCGAGCCCGTCCGGACGCCGCTCGCGTCCATCCAGGTCGCCGGCGGGAGCGAGGGCCGCGGCCGCGCGGCGGTGCGCGTCACCGCCGCGACCGCGGGGCTCTGCGCGGCGGGCGCCGTCGCGGCCTCGGCGTCCACCGCGCGGGCCGTGCTCCGCGGGGCGGCGTTCCTCGCGCGCGGGAGGAGGGAGCCGCCCCCGCTGCTCGCGCGCGCCATCGCCGCGCTCGAGCGGGTCCGGCGCGGCGCGGCGGCCCGCGCTCCGCAGCTCGCGCTCGCGCGACGGCGCCCGCGGGCGGGCTGACCGCGCCCGCCCACCGCGACCGGCCCCGCCGCCGCCCTTGCGCGGGCCGCGCGGGCGCCGTATCGGGTGGCGATGCGAATCCTCCACACGATGCTCCGGGTGGGCGAGCTCGAGCGGTCGCTCGCGTTCTACACGCAGGTGCTCGGCATGAAGCTGCTGCGCCGGACGGACTACCCGGACGGCCGCTTCACGCTCGCCTTCGTCGGCTTCGCGCCGGAGTCGGAGCAGGCCGCGCTCGAGCTGACCCACAACTGGGACACGCCGGCCTACGAGGTCGGCACCGGGTTCGGGCACGTCGCGGTGGAGGTGGACGACGCGTACGCGGCGTGCGCGGAGATCAAGCGGCGGGGCGGGGTCGTCACCCGCGAGGCCGGGCCGATGAAGCACGGCACGACGGTCATCGCGTTCGTCCAGGATCCCGACGGCTACAAGATCGAGCTCATCCAGAAGGGTGCGCCGCCTCGATCGCCCTGATCCCGTCGCGCGCCACGTCCCCTGCCCCGCACACGCCGTCGGCGCCGAGGAAGCGCTTCACCCGTCCGAGCGCGTCGCGCGGCGGCGGCTCCCGCTCGTCGATGCGCCGGAGCGCGCGGAGCGCCGCGGGCGAGCTCGTGTCCGCGAGCGCGCGGGCGGCCATCCGGCGCCGCTCGCACTCCCAGCGTCCGCCCTCTTCCTCGAGGGCGCCGAGGGCGTCGGCGCTGCCGGCGACGACCGCGCGGGTCCACCACTGGAACGCCTCCCGCGCGCTCCGCTCGCCCGCCGCGGCGCGGGCCGCCGCGAGCCGGCCACGCAGGTACAGCACCTTCGCGTCCTCCGGCCCCTTCTCGGCCGCGCGCGCGTCGATGGCCGCCTCCGCGCCGGCGAGGTCGCCGCGCGCGATCGTCCGCTCGACGGCCGTCGCCTCGAGCCGCCACGCGCCGACCGCCACGAGCGCGGCCACCGCGAGGGCGAGCGCCGGCCGGAGCGGAACGGCGGCCGCGACCCCCGCGACCGCGCGCGCGGCGACGAAGACGGGGCTGACGCGCCGGCGCATCGCCCGGGCGAGCGTCGCGGGATCGGGGGCCGGCACGCCGAGCACGCGCCCGAGCGCCGCGTTCCCGTACGGCGGGCCTTCCTCGCCCTCGCGCCGCGTCGACGGCCGCACGCGGAACAGGCGGACCTCCTCCGCGATGCCCTTGAGCGGCCGGGCCCCGAGGTCCTCCGCCTCGACCCGCGAGTCCACCACGAGCCGCACCGCCTCGGTGAACCAGACCTCGCCCGCCGCCGCCTCCGCCTCCACCCGCGCGGCGAGGTTGACCGCCTCCCCGTAGACGTCCTGCGGGGCCGCCCGGCTCCCCACGAGCCGCACCTCCCCGAGCGAGACGACGACCTTCACCTCGATGCGCTGGTCGGCCGGCACGCGGCGCGCGTAGTCCCACATCCGATCCTGGAGCGCGGTCCCGCACAGCAGCGCCGCGGTGGGGGACGAGAACAGGACGAGGAACGCGTCCCCGATGGTCTTGACGCGCCGCCCGCCGAACGCCCGCACGACCGGGAGGACGAGCTCGTCGAGGAGCGCGAGCATGCGGGCGTTCTCCTCGCGCGACTGCCTGCTCGTCGCGGCGGTGAAGCCCTTCATGTCGGTGAGCATCACCGCGACGTTCTCGGTGCGCATCCGCACGCCCGGTGCATCTCACGCGATGGGGGGGCGGTCAAGGCGAGCGGCCGCCGCGCGCCGTAGGATGTCGGCATGGCTCCGCGCTTCGCCCCCCGCCGTCCCCTCGGCCGCACCGGCTTCGTCGCCACCGCGCTCGGCGCGGGCGACCTCGCCGACCGCGCCGTCCCCAGGGCCACCTGCGTCGCCACGCTCCGTCGCGCGCTCGACGCGGGGCTGAACGTCGTCGACACCGCGCCCATGTACGAGGACGGGTACTCGGAGGAGATCGTCGGGGAGGCGCTCCGCGGCCGCCGGGGCGGCGTGCTCGTCGTGGACAAGATCGACGACCTCCGTCGGCCCGTCGCCGAGCAGCTCGACGCGAGCCTCGGCCGGCTCGGGCTCCCCTCGGTGGACCTGCTCGTGTTCCACGCGGTCCCGGACGTCGCCGCGTGGTCGCGCCTCGCGGCCCGCGCGGGCGGGATGGCGGAGCTCGGCGAGGAGATCGCTCGCGGCCGCGCCCGCTTCCGCGGGATCTCGTGCCACGACCCCGAGGTGCTCGACCTCGCCCTCGCGTCGGCGCTGTGCGACGTGGTGATGTTCCCCGTCGGGCCCTTCTGCGATCCGCGCTACGCGCTCGAGATCCTGCCGCGGGCGCGCGCGCTCGGGGTCGGCACCATCTGCTTCAAGACGTTCGGCGCGGGGAAGCTCCTCGGCGACACCGAGGGGTACGGGCGCCCGCTCACGCCTCGACCGCGCGGCAAGCTGGGATCGTCGGCGCGCGCGCCGGCGGCCGGCGCGGCGAGCACGCCGCCGCACGGGCCCGTCCTCGGGGTCGAGGAGTGCGTCCGCTACACGATGACCTGCGATCCCGACGTCGCCCTCCTCGGCCTGTCGTCCCCGGACGAGCAGGACGCCGCCTTCGAGGCCGCGGCCGCGTTCCGCGCGATGACGAGCGCGGAGATGGCCGAGACGCGCCGTCGCGCCGCGCGCGCGATCGAGGGCAAGGGCGCCGTCTGGTGGGACCCGCCGCGCCCGCGGACGCGCTGAGCCTCAGGGCGCCGCGTCGCCCGCGCCGGAGGCTGCGGCGCCGAGCCACGCCGCCGCCTCGCGCCAGAGCGTCGGCTCGAAGCGCGACCGGAAGAACCCGAAGTGCCCGATCCGCCGCTCGCCGAGCTCCGCCGGGCGCACCACGCGAAGCTCGCGCCGGGCGGCGGGGAAGAAGCCGAGCAGCGCCTCCACGGTCGGGACCGGGGCGAAGCCGTCGTCCGAGACCGCGTAGGAGACGAGCGGCCCCGCGTAGCTCGCGAACCCGCGCCCGCCGCGCGGGCCTGCGTACGAGAGGACGTAGTCGCGCCGCCGACCCCAGGCCGCCCACTCGCGCGCGACGCCCGGGGGGACGTCCTCGCCGCCTCCGAGCATCGCGGCGGGGAGCCGCCCGAGGAGCGGGACGAGCGCGGGGATGAGGAGGTGCCACAGGGCGAACACCTGCCAGCGACGCGCCCCCGGCCAGAGGCGCCAGTGACCGCTCTGCGCGCCGACGAGGAGCGCGCCCGCGAGCCGGACGCCCTCGACGAGCCCGAGGAGCTGGCCGCCGACGCTGTGCCCGACCCAGAGGAGCGGCGCGCCGGGGACCCGCGCCGCGAGGAGGTCCGCAGCGCCGGCGAGGTCCTGCTCGCCCCAGTCGTGGAGCGAGGCCGGGAACCCGCGAAGCGCTCCGTTCCGCGACCCGCCGATGCCGCGGTAGTCGAGCGTCAGCGCCGCCATGCCGTCGCGCGCGAGGAACGCGGCGAAGCCCGCGTAGTAGCGGCGCGGCACCCCCATGGCCGGCGCGACCAGGACGGCCGCGCGGGGCGGCCCGTCCGGCAGGAACAGGTCGCCCGCGAGCTCGCGGCCATCGCGCGCGCGTATCGCGATCGCCTCGGGCACGACCCCTCCGTACCAGCGCGGGGCCTCGAGGACCAGCCCCGCGCGGGCGATCGCGCTGCCGCGAGCAGGCCGAGCGCGCGGCCCTTCGCGCGATCGCGTGTCCCGCGTGCTCGGGACACCGGTGCCGGCCGGGCGGGAGGTCGCTCGCCCGATCGCGCTGCGACACGTCGATCGTTCGCCCGGCAGATCGGCAGGTTGCGGGGGCGCCGCGCGACCGCGCCATCGCACCGCGGGAGGAGCCCTATCCGGGCAGCCGCGCGCGGACCGGCCGCGAGCTAGGTTGCGAGGTCCGATGCTCGCGATCGCTCTCACAGCCGTGGCCGTCCTCGCCTCCGGCGCGGCCGTGCTCGTGCTCCGGCGCCGGCGCTCGCGCCGGACCGGGCTCGAGCCCCGGCTCATCGAGCCGCTCCCCGCGGGCGTCCGGCACCTCGCCTCGGGCGTCTCCGAGCTGTCGGACCTCGGGCTGCACCTCCACGCGGCGCGGCGCGCCGCGACGAAGCCGACCCTCGGGTCGCTGCTCGGCCTCCGCTAGACCGTCGGGCTATCCTGGCCCGGCATGGGCAAGGCTCCCTCCACTCCCGCCACCCGTCTGCTCCGCGAGCGGGGCGTCGCGTACACCGAGCACCTCTACCGGTACGAGGAGCGGGGCGGAACCCGCGTCTCGGCGCGCGAGCTCGGCGTCGACGAGCACGCCGTGGTGAAGACGCTCGTGATGGAGGACGAGACGGGCGCGCCGCTCGTCGTCCTCATGCACGGCGACCGCGAGGTGTCGACGAAGGCGCTGGCGCGGCAGCTCGGGAAGCGCGAGGTCCGGATCTGCAAGCCGGAGGTGGCGAACCGTCACTCCGGGTACCAGGTCGGCGGCACGAGCCCGCTCGGGACCCGGAAGCCGATGCCCTCGTGCCTCGAGCGGAGCATCCTCGACCTGCCCCGGATCTACGTGAACGGGGGGTCGCGGGGGTTCCTCGTGGGCGTCGCGCCGAGGGAGCTCGCGGCCCTGCTCTCGCCGACGCTCGTGGACGTCGCCATCTCCGAGTGACGCTCCGTGCTCGGTCCGAACGCCCGGGGCCGCTCATCGATCGACAGCCGGCGGGCTTCGTGCTCTGCTTCCGGGCGGGGGCTTCGAGGAGGCGTGGCGATGGGACTCGCTGAATGGCTCGCGGCCTTCCGTGCGCTGCACGAGAAGGCGAAGAAGGGCGAGCTCCAGGGGACGGACGCGGAGGACTACCGGGCGGGCTCCGACGAGCTCGCGCGCGCCCTCATCGCGGCGCAGCGGCTCGCGCTCAGGCCCGGCGAGACCCCGCGGCACGCGCTCCGCGTCGCGCGGGCGCTCCAGGTGACGCTCGAGACGCCGACGAGCATCGTCCGGACGATGTCGATCGACCTGTCGGTCGCCGGGTTCTCGGTGTTGCTCGCGAAGGCGCCGCCGCCCCACGAGGAGCAGACCGCGACCCTCCGCGTCCCGATCGGCGAGCCGATCGTCGTCACCGTCGTCCCCGGGGAGCCGAAGGTGCAGCCCGGGACCGTGCGCGTCGCGTTCACGTTCAAGAAGCTGCCCGAGCCGGCGAGGCGACAGCTCGAGATGCTGGTGATGGACACCGCGCTCTCGCAGCTCGCCGGCTGAGCGGCCGACGTCAGTACACCGCCAGCAGCTCCACCTCGAAGACGAGGGTCGCGTTCGGCGGGATCTCCGGCGGCGCGCCCTTCGCGCCGTACCCGAGCTCGGGCGGGAGCGTGAGCTTCCGCTTGCCGCCCACCTTCATGCCGGCGACGCCCCGATCCCAGCCCTCGATCACCTCCCCGGCGCCGAGGCGGAACGAGAACGGCGCTCCGCCGGCGGAGGAGTCGAACCGGGTGCCGTCCGCGAGCCAGCCCGTGTAGTGCACCTCCACGGTCTTGCCGCGGACCGCCTCGGGCCCCTTCCCCTTCACGACGTCCTCGATCTTGGGCTTCGCCATGGCTCCTCCCGGGCGCGCATCCTAGTACCTTCCGCCGCCTGGCGCCGCCCGCGGCGTCGCGCTACAAGAGCGCGCGCGAGGACTCCATGCTCAAGCACAACAGCTACTTCGACGGGAAGGTCCAGTCGGTCGGGTACGAGCGGAACGGCCGGCGCGCGACCGCGGGCGTGATCGCGCCTGGCGAGTACCACTTCGACACGGACGCGCCCGAGCGGATGACGGTCGTGTCGGGCGAGCTGTCGGCCCGGCTGCCGGGCGACGGCGCGTGGCGCGCGTTCCCCGCGGGCACGAGCTTCGAGGTCCCGGCGAAGAGCGGGTTCGACGTGAAGGCGTCGGGCGCGTCCGCCTACCTCTGCGAGTTCCTGTAGGCGTCGGGGCGCGCCGTGGATCTCGAGCCGCTCCTGGCGCGCGACCCCGCGTGGCGGCCGTCGCCGGAGGAGGCCGCGCCGTGGCTCGCGGCCGCCGCCGCGCCGGGTCCGTCCGCCGCCCTGCTCCAGGAGGTCCGGTGGTGGCGCGCCCGCGACGCGGCCGCGCGCGGGGACTGGGACGCGGTGAGCGCGCTCGCGGAGGAGGGGCTCGCGGAGCCGTTCTCGGAGCGCGAGGCCGTCCGCCTCGCGCTCCTCCACTGCCTCTCCGGCAGCCTCGCCGAGGCGGAGCACGTCATCGCGCAGGCCGTCCAGACCTCGAGCGACGAGGCCTTGCCCCGCAGGTTCGCCGCGCTCTGCGCGCGCGAGGGGCTCGCGGAAGCCGCGGCGCGGTTCCGCTGAAGGCGTCGCGGCGCGGCCGTCCCCCGGGGGCCGGCGCGACGCTCCGGGCGAGCGGGGGTCGCGACGCCGACCGTGATACCGGACGCCCGTCCGCTGTCCGCTTGACGGGAAGCATGTCCGTTATCTAGGATGCCGCCCCGCATGGCCGAGCCCGTCCCCACGCTCCTCCCGCTGTTCGTGAAGCTCGCCGGCCGAGACGTCCTCGTCGTGGGCGGCGGCGCGATGGCGGCGCTCCGGGTCCGGCAGCTCGCCGAGGCCGGCGCGCGGATCACGGTCGTCGCGCCGGAGGTGCGGGAGGACGTCGCCGCCCGGGCCGCCGCGGTGCTCCGCCGCCCGTTCCGGCCCTCCGACCTCGACGGCGCCTGGCTCGCGATCGCCGCCGCGCCGGGCGCGGTGAACCGGGAGGTCGCGGCCGCCGCCGAGCCGCGCCGGATCCTGGTGAACGCGATCGACGATCCCGACGCGGCGACCGCCTACACCGGAGGCGTCGCGAGGCGGGGCGACGTGACGGTGGCGATCTCGACCGGCGGCCGCGCGCCCGCCCTCGCCGGGCTCCTCCGCGAGGCGCTCGACGCGATCCTGCCGGTCGATCTGGCCGCGTGGGCCGCGGCCGCGGAGCGCGAGCGGCCGGCGTGGAAGCGCGAGCGCGTCCCGCTCGCCACCCGGCGGCCGCTGCTCCTCCGGAAGCTGAACGCGCTCTACGACAGCCAGGCGCACGAGGACGGGCCCCCGCCGCCCGGGCTCGTGTCGATCGTCGGCGCCGGCCCGGGCGACCCGGGTCTCCTCACGCGGCGCGGCGCGAGCCGGCTCGCGCACGCGGACCTCGTCCTGTACGACGCGCTGCTCGAGCGCGAGGTGCTCCGGCTCGCCCCGCGGGCGCACTGCTTCTACGTCGGCAAGCGCGCGGGGCGGCCCTCCGTGTCGCAGCGCGCGATCGAGCGGCTGCTCGTGCGCGGGGCGCGGCGCGGGAAGCGAGTCGTCCGGCTCAAGTGCGGCGATCCCTTCGTGCTCGGACGCGGGGGCGAGGAGGCGCTCGCGCTCGCCGGCGCCGGCGTCGCGTTCGAGGTGATCCCCGGGGTGTCCTCCGCGCTCGCCGCCCCCGCCCTCGCCGGGATCCCGGTCACGCACCGCGGGCTCGCGGCGGGGTTCGCGGTCGTCTCCGGGCACGCCGAGAAGGCCTGGGGGCCGGTGGCGGACGGGCTCGCGCCCGGAGCGGCGACGCTCGTCGTGCTCATGGGGCTCGCGAGCCGGGCCGCCATCGCGGCGCGCCTCCTCGCGCGCGGCTGGGATCCGGAGACCCCCGCGGCCGTCGTGCTGGGCGCGTCGACGGCGAACGCCGCGACCTGGCGCGGCCCGCTCCGGGAGCTCGGGGTCGCGCCGCTCCCTTCCGCGCAGGACCTCCCCGGCGTCCTCGTGGTCGGCGCGGTCGCCGCGCTCGCGCTCCGCGGCGACGCGGGGCTGCGCCCCGGCGACCTCGGACGGCCCGGTCGGCCCACGGCGCTCGGGACGACCTGGAGCGCCGGGGGTGACCGGGTCGAGCGCGCATCCGCTTGACAGGACGCTCATCCGTTAACTAGGATTTCGTCCGTCGTAACGGATTTCGTTCCACCGCAGCTCGCGGCGATCGGCGTCCTGCGTCCGCGAGGTCGCGGCGCTCACCCGGGCTTCACGCTAGAAGGAGATCGCATGTCCGTCACCCTCAGGCTCCCCACGGTCCTCGCGAAGGCGGCGGGCGGCCACACCGTCCACGAGGCGAAGGGCGCGACCGTCGGCGACGTCGTCCAGGACGTCGCGGCGCGCTTCCCCGAGCTCGCGCCGCGGCTGCGGGACGCGAAGGGCGAGCCCTACCCGTACGTCATCTTCTACCTGGACGACGAGGACATCCGCTTCCAGCAGGGGTTCCAGACCCCGGTGCCCGACGGCGCGGAGATCGTCGTCGTCCCCGCCATCGCCGGAGGGTAGCCATGCCGATCGGCCGACCCGCCCCCGCGCTGCCGTCGCTCAGCCAGGAGGAGATCCTCCGCTACAGCCGCCACCTCATCATCCCGGAGGTCGGGCTCGAGGGGCAGCGGCGCCTGAAGGACGCGCGGGTCCTGATGGTCGGCGCGGGCGGGCTCGGCTCGCCCATCGGCCTCTACCTGGCGGCCGCGGGCGTGGGCCGGATCGGGATCGTCGAGTTCGACGTGGTCGACGCCACGAACCTGCAGCGCCAGCTCCTGCACGGGACGAAGGACGTCGGGCGCAAGAAGCTCGACTCCGCGCGCGATCGACTCCGGGACGTGAACCCGCACGTCGAGGTCGTGCCGCACGAGACGCGGCTCACCTCCGAGAACGCCCTCGAGATCGTCCGCCAGTACGATCTCGTGGTGGACGGCACGGACAACTTCGCGACGCGCTACCTCGTGAACGACGCGTGCGTGCTCCTCGGGAAGCCCAACGTCTACGGCTCGATCTTCCGCTTCGAGGGGCAGGCCTCGATCTTCTGCACGGCGGACGGTCCGTGCTACCGCTGCCTGTACCCGGAACCGCCGCCGCCGGGGCTCGTCCCGTCGTGCGCCGAGGGCGGCGTGCTCGGGATCCTGCCGGGGCTCGTCGGGGTCGTGCAGGCGACCGAGACGGTGAAGCTCATCACCGGCATCGGGGAGCCGCTCGTGGGCCGCCTCCTGCTCGTGGACGCGCTCACGATGCAGTTCCGCACGGTCAAGCTGCGCAAGGATCCCCGCTGCCCCGCCTGCGGGACGCGCGAGCTGACCGCGCTCGTGGACTACGAGCAGTTCTGCGGGATCCGGGGGGCCGAGGCCGAGGACGACGCCGCCGGCGTCCCGACGCTCACGCCCTCCGACCTCGCCGCGCGGCTCGCGCGGGGGGAGGCGCTCGACCTGGTGGACGTCCGCGAGGCGCACGAGTGGGACATCTGCCGCATCGAGGGCGCCCGCCTCGCGCCGCTCTCGTCCTTCGCGGACGCGCTCCGGACCCTCGACAGCGCCCGCGACGTGGTCCTCTACTGCCGCAGCGGCGTCCGCAGCGCGAAGGCGCTGCGCCAGCTCCAGGCCGCCGGCTTCAAGCGGGTGTGGAACCTCGCGGGCGGGATCCTGCGCTGGAGCGACGACGTGGATCCCTCGATCCCGAAGTACTGACGATGGCCGGCCGCCCCCAGCCTCCCTCGGCGCCGGGCGGTGCGCCGGCGATGCGACGCCCGCGCGCCGCGCCGCCGGTCGAGTCGATCCTCGAGGCGGTCGGCGGGACCCCGGTCGTGCGGCTGCGGCGGGTCGTGCCGGCGGGCGCCGCGGCGGTCCTCGCGAAGCTCGAGTCCTTCAACCCGGGCGGCTCGGTGAAGGACCGGATCGCGCTCGCGATGATCGAGGCGGCGGAGCGCGAGGGACGCCTCCGCCCGGGCGGCCGGGTCGTCGAGGCGACGACCGGCAACACCGGGGTCGGCCTCGCCCTCGTCTGCGCGGTGAAGGGCTACCGGCTCACGCTCGTGATGCCGGACTCGACCGCGCTCGAGCTGCGGCAGGTGCTCGAGACGTACGGGACGGAGGTCGTCCTCACCCGCGCCGAGGACGGGCTCCCGGAGTCGGTGGAGCGCGCGCAGGCGCTCGCGAGCCGCGACGGGGTGCTCCTCCTCGACCAGTTCACGAACCCGGCCAACCCCGCGGCGCACCGCGAGAGCACCGGCCCCGAGCTCGTCGCGGCGTTCCGGAGCGCAGGCGCCCTGCCGGATGCGTTCGTCGCGGGGGTCGGCACGGGAGGGACGCTCTCGGGCGTCGCCCCGGTGCTGCGCCGGGCGCGCCCGGACATCCTGGTGGTGGCGGTCGAGCCCGAGGCGTGCGCCGTCCTGTCGGGCGGCGTCGCCGGCCCGACCCGGATCCAGGGGCTCGGCGCCGGCTTCGTCCCGGCCGTGCTCGACCGCTCCGCGTACGACCGGGTGATCGCCGTCTCCGACGAGGAGGCCTGGGCGACGAAGGAGCGGCTCGCGCGCGAGGAGGGGCTGCTCGTCGGGATCTCGAGCGGCGCCGCGGTCGCCGCCGCGGTCCGCGTCGCGGTCGAGCTCGGCCCGGGCCGGACGGTCGCGACGGTGCTCGGGGACACCGGCGAGCGGTACTTCTCGATGGACGCCTGGTTCGACGCCCCCGCGGAGGCGCGGCGATGAGCCCCGCCCCGCCGCGCCACGGCCCGGCCCCCGTGGACTCCGTCGCGCGCCTCGTCGGCTCGACGCCGCTCGTCCGCCTGCGGCGGATCGGGGCGGAGCTGCCGGGCATCCGGATCTACGCGAAGTGCGAGTTCGCGAACCCGGGCGGTTCGGTGAAGGACCGGCCCGCCCTCCGCATGATCGAGGCCGCCCTCGCCGAGGGACGGCTCGGGGGCGCGCGCACGCTCGTCGACTCGACCAGCGGCAACACCGGCGTCGCGTACGCCTGGATCTGCGCCGCCCTGGGGGTGCCCTGCGCGCTCGTCATGCCCGCCAACGTCTCCGCCGCGCGCAAGCGGATCGCGCGCGCCTTCGGCGCCGAGCTCGTCATGTCGGATCCGCTCGAGGGGTCGGACGGGGCCATCCGGAAGGTGCGGGCGCTGGTGGAGGCCGAGCCGGACCGGTGGTTCTACCCGGACCAGTACGGGAACGAGGAGAACCCGCGCGCGCACGAGCACGGCACCGCCGTCGAGATCGCCGAGGCCCTCGACGGCGCGGTGGCGGCGTTCGCCGCGGGGATCGGCACGGGCGGCACGGTCATGGGCACGAGCCGCGGGCTCCGGCGGCTCGCGCCAGGCGTGCGCTGCTACGCGGTCGAGCCCGCGGAGCCGCTGCACGGGCTCGAGGGGCTGAAGCACATGGGGAGCTCGATCGTCCCCGCCATCTACCGGGAGGCGGAGCTCGACGGGAAGCTCTCGATGCCGACCGAGGAGGGCTGGGCGATGGCGGAGCGGCTCGGGCGGGAGGAGGGGCTGCGCGTGGGGCACTCCGCCGGCGCGGCGGTCGCCGGCGCGCTCGCGATCGCGCGGCGCATGGCCGAGGCGGGGGAGCGCGGCAACGTCGTGACGGTGCTGCCCGATCGCGCGGATCGGTACTTCGAGCCGCGGCGCTGGGAGCGGAGGACGAGCTGGTGAGCGGCCCGTACGACCCGGAGATCGTCGCGCGCCTCGTCGCGCTCTGCGAGGCCGACCCCGACCGGGAGGTCTGCGGGCTCCTCGTCCGGCGCGCGGGGGCGCTGCAGGTGGAGCGGATCGGCAACGCGGCGGACCGGTACCACGACGCGGATCCGGCCCACTTCCCGCGGACGAGCCGCGACTCGTACCTCATGGACGCGAAGGAGCTGCTGCGGATCCACCGCGAGCTCGACGCATGGGGCGGCGAGATCGCGGCGGTGTGGCACTCCCACGTCGAGGTGGGCGCGTACTTCTCCGCGAAGGACCGGGCCGACGCGCTCGTGGACGGGCAGCCGGCGGTGCCGGGCGCGGAGTACCTCGTCCTCGGCGTGCGCGGCGGGCGCGTCACCGAGGTGAAGCGGTTCCGGTGGGACGGCCGTGGACTTCGTGGAGGCGCCGCTGTGAGCGCGCGGTGGCGACGCCGCGCGCGGCCCCGCCCGCGCACCGGCCCGATCGGCCGGGCGTCCGCTTGACGAGACATGCATCCGTTGTTTAGGATGCCGTCCGTCATGTTGGACGTTCATCCAGCCGAACCCCCTCCCCCGGAACGCGCGCCCGCGCGGACCTCCGCCCGCCCCACCCGATCGCTCTCGCACCTCGACTGGCTCGAGGCGGAGGCGATCCACGTGCTCCGCGAGGTCGCCGGCCAGTGCGCCCGCCCTGCCCTCCTGTTCTCCGGCGGCAAGGACTCGGTCTGCCTCCTCCGCCTCGCCGAGAAGGCCTTCCGGCCCGGACGGTTCCCGTTCCCCCTCCTGCACGTCGACACCGGCCACAACTACCCCGAGGTGATCGCGTTCCGCGACCGCCGCGCGGCGGAGCTCGGCGAGCGGCTCATCGTCCGCTCCGTCGAGGACTCGATCCGCGCCGGCAAGGTCGTCCTCCGGCGCGCCCTCGAGTCGAGGAACAAGCACCAGTCGGTGACCCTCCTCGACGCGATCGCCGAGCTCGAGCTGGACGCCTGCATCGGCGGCGCGCGCCGCGACGAGGAGAAGGCCCGCGCGAAGGAGCGGATCTTCTCGTTCCGCGACGACCTCGGGCAGTGGGACCCGAAGAACCAGCGCCCCGAGCTGTGGAACCTCTTCAACGCCCGGATCCACAAGGGCGAGAACATCCGCGCCTTCCCCATCTCCAACTGGACGGAGCTGGACGTGTGGCAGTACATCGCGCGCGAGCGGCTCGAGCTGCCCTCGATCTACTTCGCCCACCGGCGCGCGGTGGTGCGCCGCGGCACCGCCCTCGTGCCGGTGACCGAGGTGACCCCGGCCCACCCGGGAGACCTCGTCGAGGAGCTCTCCGTCCGCTTCCGCACCGTGGGCGACATCACCTGCACCGCGCCGGTCGAGTCCACCGCCCGGACCGTGGAGGAGATCGTGGTCGAGACCGCGGAGACGACCATCACGGAGCGCGGCGCGACCCGGCTCGACGACCAGACCTCCGACGCCTCGATGGAGCAGCGCAAGAAGGAGGGGTACTTCTAGTGGGCACGCACGATCGCGACGGCCTCCTCCGGTTCCTCACCTGCGGCTCGGTGGACGACGGGAAGAGCACGCTCATCGGGCGCCTCCTCCTCGACACCAAGTCGATCCTCGCCGACGCGCTCCACGCGATCGAGTCCACGTCCCGGCGCCGCGGCCTCGACACGGTGGACCTGTCGCTCCTGACGGATGGGCTCCAGGCCGAGCGCGAGCAGGGGATCACCATCGACGTCGCGTACCGCTACTTCTCGACGGGGACCCGCAAGTACATCATCGCCGACGCGCCGGGCCACGAGCAGTACACGCGCAACATGGTCACCGCGGCGTCGACCGCGGACCTCGCGGTCATCCTGGTGGACGCGCGCAAGGGGGTCCTCACCCAGACGCGCCGCCACTCGTACCTCGCCCACCTGGTCGGGATACCGCACCTGGTCGTGGCGGTGAACAAGATGGACCTCGTCGCCTGGTCCGAGGCGCGGTTCGAGGAGATCCGCGCCGACTACCTCGCCTTCGCGGCGAGGCTCGGGATCGAGGACGTCCGGTTCATCCCGATCTCCGCGCTCGCCGGGGACGGCGTCGTGGAGCGGGGCCCGCACCTCGGCTGGTACGGCGGCCCGACGCTCCTCGAGATCCTCGAGGCCGCCCCCGGCGCCCACGCCGACCGGGAGGAGCCGCTGCGCTTCCCCGTGCAGTGGGTCTGCCGGCCCCAGACCGCGGAGCACCACGACTTCCGCGGCTACATGGGGCGGATCGAGGCCGGCTCGGTGGCGGTCGGCGACGCGCTCGTGCACCTCCCGTCGGGCCGCACGACGCGCGTCCGGGAGATCCGGATCGGCGACGAGCGGCTCCGGGAGGCGGTGGTCGAGCAGTCGGTGACGCTCCTCCTCGAGGACGCGCTCGACGTGTCGCGCGGCGACATGCTCGTCCACGCGGATCGGGCGCCCGCCCCGACGAGGAAGCTCGACGCGACGCTGTGCTGGCTGTCCGAGGCGCCGCTCTCCCTCGCGCGCCGGTACGTCGTCCGCCACACCACCCGCGAGACGAGGGCGCAGATCGTCGAGATCGCGCATCGCGTGGACCTCGCCGACCTCGAGCGGAAGCCGGCGACGGGGCTCGCGATGAACGACATCGGGCGGGTGTCGCTCCGGCTCGCCCAGCCCGTCTTCGCCGACCCGTACGCCGACAGCCGCGCCACCGGGGCGTTCGTGATCGTCGACGAGGCGACGAACGACACCGTCGGCGCAGGGATGATCGCATGACGTCCGTTCGTGAAGCGCTCCCCGCCCTCGCCGCGTCCCTCGAGGGCCGCCCGCCGGAGGAGATCCTGGCCGCGGTCGCGCCGCGGTTCCCGGGGGGCCGGATCGCCCTCGCCTGCAGCTTCGGGGCGGAGGACTGCGCCCTCGTGGACGTCGTCGCCCGCCACCGGCTCCCGGTCGAGATCTTCACCCTCGACACCGGCTTCCTCTTCCCGGAGACGCACGCGCTCTGGACCGAGCTCGAGGCCCGGTACGGCGTGCGGATCGCCGCCGCTCCGGCCGACCTGCCGCCGGTGGATCCCACCCGGCCGCCGCCCTGGGAGGACGACCCGGACGCCTGCTGCGCGGCGCGCAAGGTGGCGCCGCTCCGCGCGAAGCTCTCGACCCTCGGGGCGTGGGTCACCGGGATCAGGCGCGACCAGACCCCCGACCGCGCGGACGCGAAGGTGGTCGAGTGGGACGGCCGCTTCGGCCTCGTGAAGGTGAACCCGCTCGCCGCCTGGAGCGCGGAGGACGTCGCCGCCCACGTGCGGCGGTTCGAGGTCCCGACGAACCCGCTGCACGCGCGCGGGTACTCGAGCATCGGCTGCGCGCCGTGCACGACGGTCGTGAAGCCGGGCGAGGATCCGCGCGCGGGCCGCTGGCGCGGGCGCGAGAAGACCGAGTGCGGGCTCCACGTGGACCGGACCCCGGGCGCGGGACGGAGGTGACGCCGTGACGGCCACCGCGTCCCTCGCCCCGCCGGCACCCCGCGGGCGCCGGTCCCCCGGCGTGCTCCCCGGGTTCGGCCTGTCCACCGGCCTCACCCTGCTCTACCTCGGCGTGGTCGTCCTCGTGCCGCTCTCGGCGCTGGCGCTCCACGCGACCGCGCTCTCCTGGGCCGACGCCTGGGCGATCGTCGCGTCACCGCGCGCGCTCGCCTCGTACCGGCTCTCGTTCGGCGCGTCGCTCGTCGCCGCCTCGGTCAACGTCGTCTTCGGCGTGCTCGTCGCGTGGGTCCTCGCGCGCTACCGGTTCCCCGGGCGTTCGGTCGTGGACGCGCTCGTGGACCTCCCGTTCGCCCTCCCCACCGCCGTCTCGGGCATCGCCCTGACCGCGGTGTACGCGAGGACCGGCTGGATCGGCCGGTTCCTCGAGCCGCTCGGGGTCCGGGCCGCCTTCTCGCCGCTCGGCGTCACCATCGCGCTGACGTTCATCGGGCTGCCCTTCGTCATCCGCACGGTCCAGCCGGTCCTCACCGAGCTGGACGCGGAGCTCGAGGAGGCCGCGGCGGTGCTCGGGGCGGGGAGGTGGCAGACGTTCCGCCACGTCCTCCTCCCGATCCTGGTCCCGGCCGCGCTCACCGGGTTCACGCTCGCCTTCGCGCGTGCGCTCGGGGAGTACGGCTCGGTCGTCTTCATCTCCGGGAACATGCCGCTCCGGACCGAGATCGCGCCGCTGCTCATCATGACCCGCCTCGAGCAGTACGACTACGCGGGCGCCGCGGCGATCGCGGTGGTCCTGCTCGGCTCGTCCTTCCTGCTCCTCCTCGCGATCAACCGCCTCCAGGCGTGGACGCGTGCGCGCGCGGGGTGCGCATGAGCGCCGGGGCTCCGTCGCGACCGCCGCTCCCGCGCGCCCCTCCACGCTCCCTCGCCCCCGCGAAGCGGGGGAGAGGGTCCGGGGAGAGGGGGCGTCGCGAGGTGTCCGGCCGCCGCGTGACCGCCTTCGCCGCCCGCACGAGGATCCGCCCGCCGTCCGCGTCGCGCTCACGGGGGTCGCCCTCCTCTTCCTGGCCGCGTTCGTGCTGGTGCCGGCCGCGGCGGTCCTGGTCGAGGCGTTGAAGGACGGCGTGACCCTCTGGTGGCGGTCGTTCGAGGATCCCGACGCGCTCGCGGCCATCCGGCTCACGCTCCTCGTCGCCGGGGTCGCGGTCCCGCTGAACGCCGCGTTCGGGCTCGCTGCCGCCTGGTCGATCACCCGCTTCCGCTTCCCCGGGAAGAGCGTCCTCGTGTCGCTCATCGACTTGCCGTTCGGCGTGTCGCCCGTCATCTCGGGGATGATGACGGTCCTCCTGTTCGGGAGCCACGGCTGGCTCGGCCCCTGGCTGAACGATCACGGGGTGAAGGTCGTCTTCGCCGCGCCGGGGATCGTCCTCGCGACCGTCTTCGTGACGTTTCCGTTCGTGGCGCGGGAGCTCATCCCGTTCATGGAGGCCCGGGGGACCGAGGAGGAGGAGGCGGCGCTCGTGCTCGGCGCCGGGGGCTGGCAGATCTTCCGGAAGGTGACGCTCCCGAACGTGAAGTGGTCGCTCCTCTACGGCGTCATCCTCTGCAACGCCCGGGCGATGGGTGAGTTCGGGGCCGTCTCGGTCGTCTCGGGGCACATCCGCGGCGTCACCAACACGGTCCCGCTGCAGGTCGAGATCCTCTACAACGAGTACCAGTTCCGCGCCGCCTTCGCGGTCGCCTCCCTCCTCTTCGTCCTCGCGGTCGTCACCCTGATCGCGAAGCAGGCCCTCGAGTGGAAGCAGCAGCACCAGGCGCGCCGCGAGGCCGCGCGATGGAGCCTCCCGTCATGAGCATCGAGATCCGCGGCCTCTGGAAGTCCTTCGGCAGCAACACCGTCCTCAAGGACGTCTCCCTCGACGTCCCGGACGGCGAGCTCGTCGCCCTGCTCGGCCCCTCGGGCTGCGGGAAGACGACGCTGCTGCGGATCCTCTCCGGGCTCGAGAGCGCGGACGCGGGCGTGGTCCGCCACGGCGGCGAGGAGATCTCCACCCGCACCGCCCGCGACCGCAACGTGGGCCTGGTGTTCCAGCACTACGCCCTGTTCCGGCACATGACCGTCTCCGAGAACGTCGGGTTCGCGCTCCGCGTGCGGAAGCGGCCGAAGGAGGAGATCGCGCAGCGGGTGAACGAGCTGCTCGAGCTCGTGCAGCTCGACGCGTACCGCAGCCGCTACCCGCACCAGCTCTCCGGCGGCCAGCGCCAGCGCGTCGCGCTCGCGCGCGCGCTCGCGACCTCCCCGCGCATCCTGCTCCTCGACGAGCCGTTCGGGGCGCTCGATGCGCGGGTGCGCCAGGAGCTCCGCCGCTGGCTGCGGCGGCTCCACGACGAGCTCCACGTCACGAGCGTCTTCGTCACGCACGACCAGGAGGAGGCCTTCGAGGTCTCGGACCGGATCGTCGTCATGAACCAGGGGCGCATCGAGCAGGTCGGCTCCCCCGCGGAGGTGTTCGAGGAGCCCGCGAGTCCGTTCGTGATGCGCTTCCTCGGCGCGGTGAACGTGTTCCAGGGGCACGTCGAGGGTGAGCGCGCGTACGTGCAGGACCTCGAGTTCGCTGCGCCGGGCCGCGCGGGAGGCGCCCGCGCCCACGTCTTCGTGCGGCCCCACGAGCTCGAGATCCACCGCGCGGCCGTCGCCGGCAGCTTCGCCGCGGTCGTGAGCCGGCTCGTGCCGCTCGGCGCCGCGGTGCGCGTCGAGCTCGCCGCGCCCGGGCACGGCCGCACCGTCGAGGTCGAGCTCGACCTGCGCCGCAGCGAGGCGCTCGCGCTCGCCCCGGGGGACCGGGTCCACCTCTCGCCCCGGCGGGTCCGGGTCTTCCCGGCGGCGGCGGACGAGGGGGACAGCCTCACGGCGAGCGGCCTGTAGCAGATCAAGATCCCGACGCGGCGGACGTGCCAACGTCGAGGGATGGAGCGGATCGGGACTCCTGCCCTGTGGCTCGCCGCGGCCACGCTCGCGCTCCACCCCGGAGCAGCGGCGTCGCAGGCGGAGCCGCCCGCGACGTGGGACCCGCGGGCTCGACCGGCGCAGCCCGCGCCCGTCGTCGAGCCCGAGACGCTGGCGTCGACCTCGACCCCGACCCCGACCTCGACCCCGACCCCGACCTCGACCTCGACCTCGACCCCGACCCCGACCCCGACCGCGACCCCGACCCCGACCCCGACCTCGACCCCGACCCCGACCTCGACCGAAGCCGCGGACGAGGTCACCGGCGTCACCTACCACCCGCCCGGTCCCGACGCCGGCAACTTCCGCTGGAACGTCATGTTCGGCTACGGGCCGGCGGCTTCGGGCGCGCCCAACGGCTTGCTGGGCGCCGGCGTCGCCCTCGGCACGATCCGCGGCGTCCGCCTCGAGCTCGACGCGCAGCTCGGCTGGTCGTCCGGCACCACGTCCGTGGACGCGAGCCCCGCCTGGAACGACGCCTTCCAGACCTACAGCGGCGGGGAGTGGACCGCGCGCACGGCGGTGTTCGAGCTCCAGGCCTCGAGACGCACCGGCCCGGTCGAGGTGTGGGCGGGAGCGGGCGCTCACGTGAGCTGGGTCCAGTTCGAGGCCACCTACGAGGCGACCCGTTGCTCCGATTTCTTCTGCACCCGCTCGTACCGCGTGACGGACCAGGAGGGTGCGGAGAGCCCGGGCCGGGTCGGCCTCGTCCTCTCCACGGGCGCGCGCTACGCGGTGTTCCGCAAGGTCCTCGTCGGCCTCGACCTGCGCTGGCTCTCGCCCGTGACGTCGCGGGTGCGCGAGCCTTTCGGCGTCGGCGCGCGGCTCGGCGGGCTGTCCGCGACCGCGGGCCTCACCCTGAGGCTCGGCGGGGCCGTCCCGCGCTGACCGGCCGTGAGCGGCTCACACCGCTTGCAGGGTCGCCCGGCCTCGTGTAGATAATGCGAGTCATTATCACGATAGCCCCGAGGTCCCCATGCCAGGCCGCCGCCTCCTCAGCCTCCTCACCGCCGTCGCGCTCTGCGCCGCCCTCCCCGCGGGCGCCGCGGAGCAGGTCGTGAACGTCTACTCCGCCCGGCACTACCAGACCGACGAGGCGCTCTACGCGCGCTTCACCAGCCAGACCGGGATCCGCGTGAACCGGATCGACGGGAAGGAGGACGAGCTCCTCGAGCGCCTGAGGAACGAGGGCGCCAACGGCCCCGCCGACGTGTTCATCACCGTGGACGCCGCGCGGCTCGGGCAGGCGGACTCGCTCGGGCTGTTCGCGCCGACCCGCTCGAAGGTGCTGCAGGAGCGGATCCCCGCGAACCTGCGGACGGAGACGTGGATCGCCTTCTCCACGCGTGCGCGGGCGATCGTCTACGCCAAGGGGGCGGTCGATCCCGGCGCCGTGCAGGACTACGAGGACCTCGCGAAGCCGGGCCTGAAGGGCAAGCTCTGCGTCCGGTCCGGAGGCCACCCCTACAACCTGTCGCTCGGCTCGGCGCTGATCGCGCACCTCGGCGAGGCGCGGACGGAGCAGTGGGCGAAGGGCGTCGTGGCGAACCTCGCGCGCGCGCCGAAGGGCGGAGACACCGATCAGATCCGCGCCGTCGCGGCGGGCGAGTGCCAGGTCGCGCTCGCGAACTCCTACTACATCGCGCGCCTCATGCGGTCCGACAAGCCGGAGGACCGCGAGGTCGTCGCCCGGATCGCGGTCGTGTGGCCGAACCAGAAGAACCACGGCACGCACGTGAACGTCTCGGGGGGAGGCGTCCTCAAGACGGCTCCGCACCGGGAGGCGGCGGTGAAGTTCCTCGAGTACCTCGCGAGCGACGAGGCCCAGGTCCACTTCGCGGACGGCAACAACGAGTGGCCCGCGGTGAAGAGCGTCGTCGTGAAGAACCCCGCGCTGGAGGCGCTCGGGCCGTTCCGGGCCGACGCGCTGGACGTCGCGACGCTGTCGAGGAGCACCGCCCTCGCCCAGAAGATCTTCGACCGCGCGGGGTGGCGCTGAGCCCCGGCCCGCTACCCCGGCTCGCGCCGCCCGCGGGAGATCTGCCGCGAGATCGCGACGAGCGGCCAGATCCCGACCGCGACGATCGCGAGCGCCGCGCTCGAGGCCTCGGCGAGGCGCTCGTCGGACGCGAGCGCGTACACGTGCGTCGCGAGGGTGTCGAAGTCGAACGGGCGCATGACGAGCGTCGCGGGCAGCTCCTTCATCACGTCCACGAAGACGAGCAGCCCCGCGGTGAGGAGGCTTCCCCGCAGCAGCGGCAGGTGCACGCGCGCCAGGGTCTCGGCCGGAGCGCACCCGAGCGAGCGGGCCGCGTCGTCCATGCTGGGGGTCACGCGGGCGAGGCTCGCCTCGACGGTGTGCAGCGAGACCGCCAGGAAGCGCACGAGGTACGCGTAGACGAGCGCCGCGATCCCGCCCGTCAGGAGCAACCCGGGGCGGACGCCGAACGACGCCTCCAGGGCGGAGGCGAGCCAGGCGTCGACGCGCGTCACCGGGATGAGCACCCCGACCGCGATGACGGACCCGGGCGCGGCGTACCCGAGCCCGACGAACCGGTTGAGCCCGGCGGACCACCGCGAGCGCGAGATGCGCGCGGAGTAGGCGAGCAGCAGCGAGATCGCGACCGCGAACGCGGCGGTGACCGCCGCGAGCACGAAGCTGTTCCTCGCGAGCCGGAGGAAGCGCGCGGCGAGGTGCGCGTCCCCCTGCCCCACCGCGAGCCGCAGGAGCACCCCGGCCGGCACGACGAAGCCGACCGCGAGCGGCGCCGCGCAGATCGCCGTGGCGGCGCCCGCCCACCACCCCGCGAGCCGCTGCCCCGCGCCCGCCCGTCGACGGCCTGCCGCGCCGTCGTAGCGCGCGCGCCCCCGGGACAGCTGCTCGATCACGAGCAGGAGCACGACGACGCCGAGCAGCGCGCTCGCGAGCTGCGCGGACGCGATCCGGTCCCCGAGCGAGAACCACGCGCGGTAGATGCCGGTCGTGAACGTCTGCACTCCGAAGTACGCGACCGTGCCGTAGTCGGCGAGCGTCTCCATGAGCGCGAGCCCCACGCCGGCGACGACGGCGGGCCGGGCGAGCGGGAGCGACACGCGGAAGAAGGAGCGCCAGGGCCCGAGCCCGAGGGAGCGCCCGACCTCGGTCATGCCGCTCGCGTGCTCGAGGAACGCGGTCCGGGCGAGGAGGTAGACGTACGGGTAGAGCACCGAGACGAACATCGCGACGGCGCCGCCCAGCGTCCGCACGTCGGGGAGCCGGTAGGACCCGGGCTGCCACCCGAACGTCACGCGCAGCCACGTCTGCACGGGGCCCGCGAACTGCAGCAGGTCCGTGTACGTGTACGCCATCACGTACGCGGGGACGGCGAGCGGCAGCACGAGCGCCCACTCGAAGAACCGGCGTCCGGGGAAGTCGTGCATCGACACGAGCCAGGCCGTCGCGACGCCGACCACCGCGGTCCCCACCCCCACCCCCAGGCACAGCCAGACGGTGCTCGCGACGTACTCGGGCAGCACCGTCGAGGCGAGGTGCCGCCAGGTCTCACCGGTCCCCGGGGTGAGGATCGCGGCGCAGACGGTCAGGATCGGGGCCGCGACGAGCCCGCCGACCGCGGCGGCGCCGAGCGCGAGCGCGCCCGGGCCGCGGCGCGGCAGCGAGAGGCGGGCGTCCGCGGTGGGGGTGGCGGCGGCGTAGGGCATGTCGGTCCCCGTCCGGTGCACGGCGGGCGAGGCGTGGTGGCATCCTGTGTTAGCCGGGAACCGGCCGAGCCGCCATGACCTCCCTCCTCCAGCCTCCGCGACGTCTCCCTCGCGTTCGGCGCTCACCGCGTGGTGCGGGAGCTCTCCCTCTCGCTGGCGCCCGGGGCCATCGGGTGCCTCCTCGGGCCGTCGGGGTGCGGGAAGACGACGGTGTTGCGGGCGATCGCCGGGTTCGAGCGCGTCGAGCGCGGCGAGATCCGGCTGAGCGGCGAGCTGGTGAGCGGCGCGGGGAGCCACGTCGCCCCGGAGCGCCGGCGGGTCGGGATGGTGTTCCAGGACCACGCCCTCTTCCCGCACCTGCGCGTGGCCGAGAACGTCGGCTTCGCGCTGCGCGGGGTGGCGGACGAGGAGCGCCGGCGACGCGTCACGGAGCTCCTCGCCACGATCGGCCTCGAGGGACAGGGCGAGCGGTTCCCGCACGAGCTCTCGGGAGGGCAGCGGCAGCGCGTCGCGCTCGCGCGCGCGCTCGCGCCGAGGCCGCGGCTGCTCCTCCTCGACGAGCCCTTCTCGAACCTCGACGCCGACCTGCGGGAGCGCCTCTCGCTCGAGGTCCGGGACATCCTGAAGCGGGAGGGCATGACCGCCGTCCTCGTGACGCACGACCAGCACGAGGCCTTCGCGATGGCCGACGAGGTCGGGGTGTTGCACGAGGGGCGCCTCGCGCAGTGGGGCCGCCCGTACGACCTCTACCACCGCCCCGCGACCCGGTTCGTGGCGGACTTCGTCGGAGAGGGCGTCTTCGTCCCGGGGCGCGTCGCGGGACCGCGCGAGGTCGACATCGAGCTCGGCCGGCTCCCGGCGCGCATCCCGGAGGACTGCGGGCCGGGGTGCGAGGCGTGCGCCGGAGGGTGCCGGGTCTCGGTCCTGCTGCGGCCCGACGACGTGGTGCACGACGAGGCCGCGCCGCTCAGGGCCGAGGTGATCGCGAAGGCCTTCCGCGGGGCGGAGTTCCTGTACACGCTGCGCCTCGCGAGCGGCGCGCAGGTCCTCTCGCTCGTCCCGAGCCATCACGACCACCTGATCGGCGAGTCGATCGGCATCCGCCTCGACGTGGACCACGTCGTCGTGTTCCACGCGCCGCACGAGCCGCCGCGCGGCTAGCCGCCGGGCGAGTAGAGCTGGTCGAAGGTCCCGCCGTCCGCGAAGTGCGTCGCCTGCGCCTTCTGCCAGCCCCCGAACACCCCGTCCACCGTGACGAGCTCGATCTTCGGGAACCGCGCGCCGTGTCGCGCGGCGACGCTCGGATCCCGGGGGCGATAGAAGTTCCTGGCGGCGATCTCCTGCCCCTCGGGCGTGTACAGGAACTCGAGGTAAGCCCGGGCGACCGCGACCGTCCCGTGCTTCGCCGCGTTCCGCTCGACCACCGCGACCGGCGGCTCGGCCAGGATCGAGAGGGACGGGACGACGATCTCGAGCTGGCCCTTCCCGAGCCGCTCGACCGCCAGGAACGCCTCGTTCTCCCAGGACAGGAGCACGTCGCCGAGCCCGCGCTCGACGAACGTCGTGGTCGAGCCGCGCGCGCCGGAGTCCAGGACCGGCACGTTCCTGAACAGGGCCCGCACGAACTCCCTCGCCTTGCGCTCGTCCCCGCCGCCCGCCCGGAGCGCGTGCGCCCACGCGGCGAGGTAGTTCCACCGCGCTCCGCCCGAGGTCTTCGGGTTGGGCGTGATCACCTGCACCCCCGGCTTCACGAGGTCGTCCCAGCTCCTGATCCCCTTCGGATTCCCCTTGCGCACGAGGAACACGATCGTGGACGTGTACGGGGACGAGTTCTGGGGGAGCTTCTTCTGCCACTCCGGCGCCACGAGCCCGGCCCTCGCGATGGCGTCCACGTCGTAGGCCAGCGCGAGCGTCACCACGTCCGCCTCGAGCCCGTCGATGACCGCGCGCGCCTGCTTCCCCGAACCGCCGTGCGACTGCTTCACCACGACGCCCTGCGCCGTGGTGGCCTCGCCAGCGCTTCGCGAACGCCGCGTTCAGCTCCTCGTAGAGCTCGCGCGTCGGGTCGTACGACACGTTGAGCAGCTGCACGTCGGCCGCGACCGCCCGCGCGGGCGCGCTCCCGGCGAGCGCGGCGCCCAGCGCCAGCACCACCACGCTCCACCTCAGCTCGATTGCCTTCATGGCCTTCTCCCTCTCCGCGGCGGCGGCGCCGCATCCGTTTTAACGGATGCATCCTAGATAACGGATTGGCGTCCTGTCAAGCGGACGACGGCTCGGCCGTCAGCGATCGCGGTGGAGGGCCGGCAGCCGGCGCGCGCCGGCGAGCTCACGCCGCGCACTCGCCCTCGCCGGTCTCGGGCCGGAACGGGCCGGTCTCGCCGAGATCCACGACGTCCTCCGCCGAGACCTGCGCCGGCGAGAGCTCCGCGAGCCCGGCGAGCGCCGCCTTCGCGGCCGCGGGCTCGACCCGGGCGAAGAAGGCCGCCGCGTCCTCTCCCTCGCGTCGATCGGCCCGGTACAGCGCGACGAGGCGCTCGAGCGCCTCGGGGACGCGCCGCGCCGGGATCTTCGCCGCGAGCCGGCCGAACCGCGCGCCGTCCGGCCCGAGGCCGCCCCCGAGCAGCACGAAGTACTGCGGCACCGCGCGGTGGCCCACCTTCCGCGCGCTCCCCTGGAACCCGATCGCGGCGACGTGGTGCTGCGCGCAGCCGTTCGGGCAGCCGCTCACCTTCAGGTCGAGCCCGGGCGCGCCCGCGACGAGCTCGGGGCGATCGCGCAGGTGCGCCTCGAGCAGCCGCGCGAGCCCGCGCGACTGGGTGACGGCGAGCTTGCAGCTCTCCGCACCCGGGCAGCTCGTCACCCGCGCGGCGGTGCCCGCGCCGGCCTGACCGAGCCCGGCGGCGGCGAGCCCCGCGAAGAGCGCGGGGACCTCGGCCGCGGGGACCCAGCGGAGCAGGACGTCCTGCTCGCGCGTGAGCCGGACCGCGCCGTCCCCGTGGGCGCGCGCGAGGTCGGCGAGGACCCGCAGCTGCGCGGACGTCGCGTCCCCGAGCGGGAGCACGACCTCGACCGTCACGAACCCGGCCTGCCGCTGGGGGCGCACGTTGGTCGCCAGGAACGCGGCGAGCGCCGCCGCGCCGGGTGCGAGCGCCGGCGTCGCCGAGGGCACGATCCCGGGCCCCGAGGGCCGCTGCGCGCGGACGAGCGCCGCGATGGCCTCCGGCGCGGGGGCCGCGGGCCGGGGGCCTGCCGGCGCGTGCTCCTCCGGCGGCCGCGCGGGATCGAACGGGAGCCGGGGCGCGCCCTCGGCGCGCACGCGGGCCCGCTCCGCCTCGACCTCGGCGCGGAAGCCGTCGAACCCGAGCTTCCTCACGAGGAACTTCATCCGGTTCGCGTTGCGGTTCACCCGGTCTCCCAGCCGGTGGAACACGCGGAGGACCGCCTCGGCCAGCTCGAGCAGCTCGCCTGCCGGCAGCGCCGGGACGAGCACCTGCGCGGAGACCGGCAGCGTCGCCGTGCCGCCGCCCGCGCGGACGAGGAACGCCGGCGCACCGTCCGGGAGGCGGCGGGCGACGAACCCGAGGTCGTGGATCGACGCCGCCGCGTGATCCACCGGGCAGCCCTCGAACGCGACCTTGAACTTGCGCGGCAGCGAGCCGGCGAGCGGGTGGCGGAGGAAGTGGCGCGTGAGCGCCTCCGCGTAGGGAGTGACGTCGAAGAGCTCGTCGGCCGCGACGCCGGCCAGCGGACAGGCCGTGACGTTCCGGACGGAGTTGCCGCACGCCTCGCGGGTCGTCAGGCCGGCGTCGGCGAGCCGGCGCATCGCGGCCTCCGCGCCCCGCGCGCTGACGAAGTGGAGCTGCACGTTCTGGCGGGTGGTGACGTGGGCGAACCCGCGGCTGTGCTCCTCGGCGACCGCCGCGAGCGCCTCGAGCTGCGGCGCCGAGAGGAGCCCCTGCGGGATCTTCACGCGCTGCATGTGCGTGTCGGCCTGGCGCTGCCCGTAGGTGCCGTGCAGCAGCCTGAACTGCCGCCAGGCCTCCGCCGTGATCTCGCCGCGCTCGAACCTCGAGAGCGTGTCGACGAACTCGTCGAGGTCGCGGGGGTCGGAGAACGGGGCGCGGCTTCGGTCTGCGGCGGGCGTGGGCATGCGGGGCTCCTCGGAGCCGTCCGCTATAACAGAGGCAACGCCGCCGCGCCACCATCCCCCGTCGGGGGGTCCGGGGCGGGCGGCGCCGCGGACGTCAGGCCGGGATCGACAGGACGAACGTGGTGCCCTTCCCCGCGCGCGTCCGGAACCCGATCGTGCCGCCGTGCTGCTCGGCGATCCGCTTCACGATGGCGAGCCCGAGCCCCGTCCCGCCTTCCTTGCCGTGGGTCGCGAACGACTGGAACAGCCGCTCCCGGATCTCCTCCGCGATCCCCGGACCGGTGTCGCTCATGCGGAACACGAGCTGCTCCCCCGCCCTCGCGACGTGGAGCGAGAACCGGCCGCCGTCCGGCATCGCCTGCGCGGCGTTGCGCGCGACGTTCACGATCGCGCGCCGGAGCTTGACCTCGTCGAACCTCGCCGCGCCGAAGTACGTGACCCGGAGCCGCAGCTCGACGCCGGAGGGCTCGAGCTCGCGCCGGAGCGCCTCGGCGACGTCGTTCACGAACCCGTTCACGAGCACCTTGCGCCGGAGGACCTCGACCTTCCCCTTCGCGAAGTCGAGCACCTCGCGCGTCATCGCGTTCACGAGCTCGAACTGGTTCAGCAGGAGGGCGCAGGTCTTCTGCCGCTCGGCGGCGTCGCCCTCGGCCACCATGAGCTGCGTGTACCCGGAGATCACCGTCAGCGGGTTCCGCAGGTCGTGCATCACGCCGGAGAGCAGCTGCCCGATGGTGGACAGCCGCTCCTCGCGCGCCCGCTCCTCGCGCAGCCGCTCCGCCGCGACCCGCGCGCCGACCTGCGCCGCGACCGCGCCCAGGACCGCCTGGTCCTCCTCGGTGAAGCCGCCCGGCTTGTTGAGGAGCTCGAGCGCGCCGACGGTCTCGCCGTCGCTCGAGATCGGCACGCACAGCGCCGAGCGGACCTCGTAGCCGATCCGGGCGGCGACCGCGGGGTCGAAGCAGCGCTCCTTCGACACGTCGTTCGCGAGGATGGGCCGCCCGCGCTGCGCGACGACCCCCGCGATGCCCTTGCCGCGCGGGATGCGCAGGCCCATCACCGCGTCCGGCCGCCCGCCGCGGGCGGTGCGGAAGTAGAGCTGCCCCGAGCGCTCCTCGACGAGCAGGACCGCGCCGGCGTCGGCGCCGGCGACCTGGAGCGCCCGCTCGAGCACCGCGTCGATCCCGGCGGCGAGGTCGGGCGCGGCGGAGAGGCGCCGCTCGACCCCGAGGAGGAGGTCCAGCTCGGCGATGCGCTGCTCGAGGTCGCGGCGCGCCGCGTCGAGCTGTGCGTTCCGCTCCGCGGCCTCTCCGAACAGGCGCGCGTTCTCCACCGCGGCCGCGGCCTGGGACGCGACCGCCGCCACGAGCCGCTCGTCGTCCGCCCCGAAGGCGCCCACCTTCCGATGAACGACCTCGAGCACGCCCGCCACCCCGCCGTCGCGGGCGCGGAGCGGCGCGCACACCACCGAGCGGGTCCGGAAGCCGGTGCGCCGGTCCACGTCGGGATCGAACCGCTCGTCCTCGTAGGCATCTTCGACCGCGACCGCCCGGCCCGTGCGCGCGACCCAGCCCGCGATCCCGCGCCCCGCCGGGAGCCGGATCTCGCGGAGCCGGGAGCCGCGGAGCACCTTGCTCCAGAGCTCACCCGCCGGGCGATCGAGGAGAAACAGCGTCGCGCCGTCCGCGCGCACGAGCTGCGCGGCGCGATCGACCACGAGCGTCAGCAGCGCATCGAGCTCGAGCGTCGAGGAGAGCGCGAGGCCGATCTCGACGAGCGCCTGGGCGCGGGAGCCGTCGAGCCCTTCCCAGCTCCGGGGCGGAGACGGCGCGACGGGGACGGCGGCGGTGATCCGGGGACGGGCCACGGGCATCCACCGAGGGTAGCAGCCCGGAGGCAGCCCCGGGATTTGCTCTAGTCGTCCTCGTCCTTCGACGCCTTCTTCTTCTTCGGCGCGTCGTCCTCGTCCTCCTCGGCGAGGTTCTCCTCGTGGAGGACGCCGGTCTTCTTGACGATCTTCGGGGACATCCGCTGCACGATCGGCTCGAACACCTTGCTCGCGAGCTCGTCGTCGTAGCTCACGTCGGTCCCGCCGCCCGCGATCTTCACCGACGTGTCGGCCGTGTCCTCCTCGTCCTTGAACGTCGCGAGGATCTCGCCGGACTGCACGTCGATGAGCCGGACGTCGAGGCGGCCGCTGAACTTCACCTTGTGCGTGTCCACGCTGCCCGCCACGCTGCCGGCCATCCCCGACTTCGTCATCTTGCCGACGAGGGCGCCCACGCCCCAGCCGGTGGACGCGCCCGTCTTCTTGCACGAGAACCGCGTCATCTTCCCGGTGAGCATGTAGCGGACGCCGAGCAGCTTCCCGATCTTCTGGGCCGTCGCGCCGTCCACCTCGCCGCTCTGCTCGAAGCTGAGCTCGTTCCGGATGTCCGCGAGCCGCTCGCGCTCGACGACGCGGATCTTGCCCTTCGCGCGCTCCATGATCTCGGTCGTGAAGAGGTCGCGGAGCACGTCGGACATGCGGTGCTCGCTGTTCCCCCACCCCGCGCAGCCCCAGGCGCCGGACGCGGCCGGGAAGTGGAGGATGGCGATGCGGGGCTTCTTCAGCTTCTCCTCTCTCGACTCCTTCTTCGCCGCGTCCGCGGCGGTGGGCGCGAGGAGGAGGAGACCGGCGATCGCGGCGACGAACGTCGTGAAGCGCATGTGAGCTCCCGTTGGGCGGTGAAGGGGCGAAGCCTGGCGACTCTAGCACCGGCCCCGAGCACGTCGCTGTCGATGGACCGCGGGACGGCCGGCCACCTAGAGCTCTCGGCCCAGGATGATGGAGCCGGGGAACGGGTTCGGACGGTCCTCCGGGATCGACGCGTACCCCAGGGAGCGGAAGAGCGGCTCGGCCCCGGGCATGACGGAGAGGACCTCCATCCGTGCCTTGCGGTAGCCTGCCGACTTCGCCCAGGCCGCCACCGCCTGCATCAGGTCGCGCGCGAGGCCCTTCTTCCGGAACGGCCGGCGCACCCACAGGCGGCGGAGCTCCGCGGTGCCGGGGCTGTGCTGCCGCGCGGCGACGCAGCCCGCGACCTCGTCCCCCTCGCGGGCGAGGAGCAGCACACCGCCCGGCGGTGCGTACGGGTGCGGGAGGCCGTCCAGCTCCTTCTGGAAGGCGGACCCGAACCACAGGTCCACCCCGACGGCCTGCTTGTACTCCGCGAACATCGTCCGTACCGCGTCCACATCCGCCGGCGTGGAGACCGCGACGATCTCGACCATGCGGCCGATGGTAGCGCGGCGCTTTGCCGCTGTAAAATTGGGTTGACGCTCTGCGTGAGCGGGGTCATGCCGCGCCGCGGCGACGATTCACCGCGCGGACCCCAGCGCCACCTTCACCTGCTTCTCCCGGAGCGCCAGGATCGGGGCGCGGTAACGCTCCAGCAGCTCCGCGACTCCCGGCCCGTACCTCGCCGCGAACGCCCTTCGGTCCGCGTCGGCCTCCTCGATCTGCTTGCGCAGGTGCTGCTCGGCGATCTCCGGGAGCGGCCGCTCGCCGCCCTTCGTCACCGAGGCGGGCGGAGTGCGGGGGTCGCGCTTCTTCTTCCTGTCCTCGGCCTCGATCCGCGCCCACGCGACCTTCTTCTTCTCGTTCAGGGCGAGCACCTCGCGCGCCCGCGCCACCTTCGCGTCGCCCTCGACGAGGCTCCCGGTGAGGCCGGCGAACCCGGCGTGATCGGACGGCGTGAGCCGGTGCTTCTGGAGGGCGGCGGCGATCCCGGCCTCCAGCGTCCGCGCGCGCTCCTCGCGCGTGGGCTGGCCGGAGGCCCGGCGCGCCTCGGCGCCGCCCGTCACCGCGGGCATCGTCGAGAGCGCGACCAGCTCGGCGGTGATCGGGAGGATCTCCTCCTCGAACGCGAGCAGCCGCTTGAGCTTCTCCTCCGTCAGCGTCGACGACACCGAGGCGACGTCGTCGGGAGGCGCCACCACGGCGGGAGGGGCGACCTGGGGCGCCGCCGGGGGCGGCGGCTCGTTCCGGCCCGAGCACGCGATGGCGGTGGCCGCGAGGAGGACGGAGGCGAGGAGGAGTCGCAGGGCGGTCATCGGCGCAGTGTACCGCCGGGCGCCCGCCGGTGCGATTCGCCCCGGCGGCGCGCTGATGCTCTAGCGATCCTCCGGCACCGCGATCTTCGCCTTCGCCAGCCGCCGGTAATAGAACGCCTGCCCGTACAGGACGGCGACCGGGTTGTGGCCCGTGACACGGTCCTTCACGACGAGCGTCGTCACCGGCGCCTTCGAGTGGCGCGTGAACAGGATGTCGTGCCCGACGCACAGGCCCACGATCACGTTCAGGTCCGTGCCGACCTCGTTCAGGATCCTCGCCTGGGCGACCGGGTTGCACGCGGGCTCGAAGGTGCCGGGGCGGACCTTCTCGGCGTCCGTGACGCCGAGGTCCTGCTTGTCCACGCTCCCCACCTTGCAGCAGACGCTGACCGGGTACAGGTCCTGGGCGCGCAGGATCTCCTCGAGCCGCCGGGACTCCTCCAGGAGGCCGATGCAGGTCGCGATCCCGATCCGGCGCCACGACATGAGCTTCGCGAACGCGATCGTGTCCTCGACCCGGGTCCAGCGCGCGTGGACCGCGCCGCCCTCCGACGCGCTCGTAGCAGAGCCCCTCGACGCGCGCGGCGACGCGGGCGATGCGGGCGTCCTCGCCGCCGTCGAGGTAGCCGGCGATCGTCTCCGAGACGGTCTCCGCGTGGATTCGGGTCGGGCACGTGCCGGGCGCGGGCGGCGCGCGGCGGGGTCGGCGCTCCAGCAGTAGGTCGCGCCCTTCTTGCCCCACACGGAGGCGCAGCTCGCGCAGTCGGGCTCCAAGCGGTCGTCGGATTGGCCATGCGGCATGATCGCGAAAGCGGACCCCGCTTTCCAGCCCTCCCCCGGCCGCCCGTGGCCCGGCCGTCCCGCCGGGCGCCCGCCTGCCCCGCCGCCGGGCGCGCGCCTGCCCCGACCAGGCGGGAATTCCAGGGGCGGCCGGAGCGTAGGGAGGGTTCGTCCGCACGCGAGGGTCCCATGTCCTTCTGGAACAAGTTCGAGAAGCCCACGTCCGATACCCCGTCCGCCGTGGCGCAGCCGCCGCGCGTCGAGCCCACGCTGTCCGATCCGCCGCCGGCCCCGTCGCCGTCCCAGCCGATGGTCGAGCGGGTCGAGCCCGCTCCCCGCGCCGAGGCGACGCCGCCGCCGGTCGCACCCACGGTACCCGCCGCCCCCGCCGCCCCCGCCGCGCGCGCCGGGCCGCCGCCGACCGCGAACGACCTCCGGCTCGGCCGAGGGGTCCGGCTGGAGGGCAAGCTCACGTTCTCCGGCACGGTCACCATCGACGCGACCTTCCAGGGATCCATCGTCACGGACGGGGTCCTCGTGATCGGCGAGCTCGCGAAGGTGGACGCGGAGATCGCCTGCGGCACCGTGATCGTCGAGGGCGAGGTGAACGGCAACGTCGTCGCCTCGGCCGCCGTGGAGCTGCGCGCGACCGGCAGGCTGCGTGGCGACGTCGAGACGCCGTCGCTCGTCGTGGAGCGGGGCGCCCTGCTCGACGGCGCGTCCCGGCGTCCTCGCGGCACCGCCTCCTCCGACCGGCGCGCCGGCAAGGCCGCGGCGGCTCCGGCGCACAACTAGAGCCCGCCCCCTCTCCCCGCTTCGCCGGGCGAGGGAGTTCCTTTGCCACGCCCCCTCGCCCCCGGCGTGAGCCGGGGGAGAGGGCTGGTGAGAGGGGGTCCCGTCGCTGAGCTCAGGCCGCGCCCGCCTCGCGCGGCCGGATCACGCCGGCAGCCCGCAGCGCCCCGAGGACGTCCTCCTCGGTCGGCCCCGGCACTCCCCGGGCGGCCGCCTGCGCGAGCGCGTCGACGAGCTCGTTGACGGGGTGGCCGTCGTGCCCTCGCACCCAGCTGTACCGGACGGCGAGGTCGCGGCCGAGCGCGTCCGCGGCCTCGATGAGATCCCGGTTCAGCACGGGCTCCCCCGCGGCGGTGCGCCAGCCCTTCCGCCGCCAGCCGTGGATCCAGCGCGACAGGGCGTCCACGACGTAGCGGGAGTCGGACACGACCTCGACCGTCTCTCCCGCCGGGAGTCCCTGCAGCGCGTCGAGGACGGCCCGCAGCTCCATCCGGTTGTTCGTGACCGGGTGCGGTCCGTCGGCGGTGAACCGCGTCCCGCCGAAGCGGAGCGCGGCCGAGCTTCGATCGAGGACCACGAACCCGGTCCCTCCCGGCCCGCCGGGGTTCACGAGGGACGAGCCGTCGACGAAGGCGAGGAAGCGAGCGGGCGCCGGGTTCATGTGGCCCGCACCCTATCCCGCCGCCCTGACCCGCCGGGCGCGACCGATCTCTTGCGGCGGGACGCGCAGCCTGTCAGGTTCCCCCCGGGCGGACCCCTCCGCCGGAGGATCACATTTGAAGCGCGACCCCAACGAAGACCAGCGCATCGCCCTCTTCATCGACTTCGAGAACCTCGTCACCCGCACCGGGCTCGACCCGGACAGCTTCGACCTGCAGCCCGCGCTCGACGTCCTGCTCGAGAAGGGCAAGGTCGTGTTCCGCCGGGCCTACGCGGACTGGACGCGGTTCGCGGGTGCGACGAAGCGGCTCCACGATCACGGCGTCGAGATGATCGACGTCCCGCCGTCCACGCGCGCCGGCAAGAACGGCGCGGACGTCCGCCTCGTCATCGACGCGCTCGAGCTCGCCTACCTGCGCGAGCACATCGACACGTTCGTCATCGCCTCGGGCGACTCGGACTTCTGCCCCCTCGCGTCGAAGCTCCGGGAGAACGACCGGACCGTCATCGGGATGGCGGTGAAGGAGTCGACCTCGCCGCTGTTCGTGAAGGCGTGCGACGAGTTCGTCTACCTGCGCGCCGGCGGCCAGCGGCGGCGCGGCGGCGAGCACGCGCGCGACTCGGGCGGGAAGCCGACGAAGGAGCGCGAGAAGGAGAAGGAGGTCGAGAAGGCCGTCCCGGAGGTTGCCCGCGAGGCGGCCGCCGCGATCCTCGCCCGCGCCACCGCGCCGGTGAACCCCTCCGCGATCAAGGCGGCCATCGTCCGCCGCGAGCCCGACTTCGACGAGCGCGACCACGGGTTCTCGTCCTTCTCGCGGCTCCTCGAGCACATGGAGAAGGACGGGCTCCTCCGGCGCGAGCAGGGCGCGAAGGGCCAGTGGTACGTGCTGCCGCCGGCCTGAGGACGGCCCGGCCGCGATCCGCGGGCGTCCGCCCGTGACGATCCCTGCGCGTCCGGGGCCCGGCCTGCCGGGCCCCGCGCGGCTGGAGGCGCCCCGGGCGCCCGTGCTAAACGGACGGACGAGCGCTCCTGTCGTGACGGAGCCACCACCGGGGAGCCGAGGCATGCCAGAGTCGAGCGCGCAGAGGGCCGAGTCACCCGCCGCGGGGCCGTCGTCCGGCGCGCCGATCCAGCGCGGCCACCGCTGGCGGTTCTTCCGCGTCGGCGGCCTCGATCAGGTCGCGCTCGACAGCGGCGCGGACCTCGCCCGCCTCGACCAGCTCGACCCGAAGCTCTGGGTCGCGCTCTCCTGCCCCACGAAGGGCCTCGAGATCGACGGCCGGACGCTCGAGCTGCTCGACTCGGATCACGACGGTCGCGTCCGCGTCCCGGAGATCCTCGCCGCCCTGCGCTGGTGCGGGGCGCGGCTCGACGACCTCGGGCGGCTGCTCCCGGGAGCGGCGGAGCTCCAGCTCGCCGCCATCTCGACGCGCACTCCGGAGGGGCGCGCCCTCCTCGGCGGCGCGCGCCAGCTCCTCGCGAGCCTCGGGAAGCCGGACGCGGCGGTGGTCACGCCCGCCGACGTCGCGGACACGACGCGCGTCTTCGAGAAGACCGACTTCAACGGCGACGGCGTCCTCCCCCCCGACGCGGTGAAGGACGAGGACGCCCGGCGCGTGGCCGAGGAGATCGTCGCGTGCCTCGGCGCGCTCACCGATCGGAGCGGGAGGCCGGGCTTCGACCTGGCGAGGCTCGACGCGTTCTTCGCGGAGCTGAAGGCCTTCGTCGCCTGGTGGGACGACGGGAACTCGGCGGAGGGCGCGATGCCGTTCGGGCCCGCGACGCCGGCCGCGTGGGCCGCCGTGGAGGCCGTGCGCGCGCGCGTGAACGACTTCTTCGCGCGGTGCGACCTCGCCGCCCTCGATCCCCGCGCCGGCGTCGCGCTCAACCGCACCGACGCCGACTGGGCCGCGCTCGGCGCGAAGGATTTCTCGGCCGCGAGCGCCGAGCTCACGAGCTTCCCGCTCGCGCGCGTGGAGCCCGGCCGGGCGCTGCCGCTGCTCGACGGCGTGAACCCCGCGTTCGCCGGGGCGCTCGCGGCGCTCCGGCGGGACGCGGTCGCGCCGCTCCTCGGCCCGGACGTGCGCGCCCTCACGCAGGCGGGCTGGCGCGAGCTCGAGGCCCGGCTCGCCGCGCACGGCGCCTGGCAGGGGCGCAAGGCGGGCGCCCCGGTGGAGCGGCTGGGGCTCCTGCGCGCCCGCGCGATCCTCGCCGGCGGCTCCCGCGCCGCGCTCGACGCGCTGCTCGCGCAGGACCGCGCGCTCGAGGCGGAGGCGGCGGCGGTGGACGACGTCGTGCGCATGGTCCACTACCACCGCGACCTCCACCGGCTGCTCCGCAACTTCGTCGCGTTCGCCGACTTCTACGACGTGCGCGCGCACGCGATCTTCCAGGCGGGGACGCTGTACCTCGACGGCCGCAGCTGCGACCTCTGCATCCGGGTGGACGACCCGGCGGCGCACGCCGGCCTCGCGTCGCTCTCCCGCATGTACATCGCGTACTGCGCGTGCCGGCGGGTCGGCGGGGAGACGATGAACGTCGCCGCCTGCTTCACCCAGGGCGACTCCGACTACCTGATGGTCGGCAGGAACGGCATCTTCTACGACCGCAAGGGGCGCGACTGGGACGCGACGATCGTCAAGATCGTCGAGAACCCGATCTCGATCCGGCAGTCCTTCTTCGCGCCCTACAAGAAGTTCGTGCGCGCGATCGAGGAGCAGGTCGCGAAGTTCGCGGCGTCGAAGGCCGCGGCGTCCGACGATCGGCTCGCGGCGACCGCCGGGAACGTCACCGGCGCCGCGACCGCGGGGAAGGTCCCCGCGAAGGTGGAGCCCGTGGACGTCGGCAAGATGGTCGGCATCATCGCGGCCCTCGGCGTCGGCGTCGGCGCGCTCGGCGCGCTGCTCGGAGGCTTCGTCTCCGGGTTCATGGAGCTCCAGCCGTGGTGGGCGAAGCTCGTCGCCGTCGCGGGCATGGTGCTCGTCATCTCGGGCCCGTCGATGTTCATGGCGTGGCTCAAGCTCCGGCAGCGGACGCTCGGGCCCGTGCTCGACGCGACCGGGTGGGCGGTCAACGGGCGCGTGAAGGTCAACCTCCCGCTCGGGACCGCGCTGACCGCGCGCGCGACGCTCCCGCCGGGCGCGAGCCGCTCGCTCGAGGATCCCTACGAGGACCACGAGGCGAGGCGGCGCCGGCGCCTCGTCTGGCTGGCGCTCGCCGTGATCGCGGTCGCGCTCGGGGCGGCGAGGTACTTCCACCGCTGGCCGTTCGGGACGTTCCCGCCCTGGCGGTGAGCGCGGCTCCGGCGCGGCGAGGGGAACGAGGGCGGAGGGGACATGTTCGACGACACCATCCCGACCTGGTGGTACGAGCAGGACGGCCAGCAGGCCGGTCCCGTCACGGCGGCCGCGCTCCAGCGGCTCGTGACCGAGGGGCGGGTCGGGCCCGCGCACCGGGTCTGGAGGGACGGGATGAGCGGGTGGCAGGAGCTCTCGGCCGTCCCCGAGCTGGCGCCCATGCTCCCGGCGAGGGCGGCGCCGCCGCCCCCCGCCCCGCCGCCGCTCTCGGAGCCGCCGAGGTTCGGGACCGGGCCGGGCGCGCCGTCCACGTTCGGGACCGGACCGTCCGCGGCGCCGGCGTTCGGGAACGCGGCGTCCGCGGAGCGGATGGAGGAGATCTCGGTCCCCGGCGTGATCCTCCTGTCGATCCTGACGCTCGGGATCTACGGCCTCGTGAAGTTCTACCAGACGGGCAAGGGCTACGAGGCGCTCGCCGGTCGCGAGTCCCGCTTCTCCCGCAACTTCTGGCTGTTCGTCGGGCTGGGCGTCGGCGGCTTCTTCGCGAACGTCGCCGCGCCGTTCCTCGGCGTCCCGCTCGGGATCGCCTCGCTCGTGTTCCAGGTGTTGACGCTCGGGGAGGCGCTCGCCGTCCGCGACGAGGGCATGCGGCGCGCGGGGATCCGGCCCACCGTCACGAGCGAGGGAACCCACAAGGCGCTCTTCGTCGTCGGGATCCTCCTCTCGTTCATCGTGGTCGGGTTGATCGTCCTGCTCGTCCAGGCCGTGAAGTGGTTCTCCGACTGGAACGCGATCCGCGAGGCGCTCGGCGGGCGGCGCCCCGGGTGAGCGCCCCGCGCTGACGGCGCGGAGGCAGGCGCTGCACGCGAACCGGGCCGCACGCGCGCTCCGCCGCGGATTCGCTCGTGGCTCGGCGTTCCGGCGCTGGCGCGCGCGGTGCAGTGCCCTTCGCCGTGACCCTGATCGAGGCGATCATCCGGCCCTCGAAGCTCGACGCGCTCCGCGCCGCCCTCGCGGGGCATCCGTGGATCTCCGGGCTCACCGTCACCGAGGTGAAGGGCTTCGGCCGCTCCCGCGGGCATGACGCCCTCTACCGCGGCGGCGAGTACACGGTGGAGTTCGTCCCCAAGGTGAAGGTCGAGATCGCGGTGCCGGACCCGCTCGTGCCCCGCATCGTGCACGAGCTCGAGGCGTGCATGCGGACGGGCCGGATCGGCGACGGGAAGATCTTCGTCGAGCCGATCGACGACGCGATCCGCGTCCGGACCGGCGACCGCGGCGAGGACGCGCTCTGACGAGCGCCCGCGTCTCCTCGACCGCCCCCCTCCCCCTCACGCTGGCTCGAGCACGCGCACGGGCATCACCATCGCGTTCAGCCCGTCGAACTGCAGGCGCCGCTGGAGCGCGTAGGCGGACTCGTTGTGGAGGAGCCGCTGGTACCAGCGCTCCCGCTGGAACACCAGCTTCCCCGCGAAGAAGACCGCGCGCGGGAACTCGTGGGAGATGGCGACGCAGAGCTTCTCCGCCTCGGCGACCGCCTCCGTCCCCACCTCCATCCGGTAGTCGGCGGCGAGCTTCAGGCGGTGAGCGAGATCCACGTACTGCTCGAGCGACGGTCCGCGTTCGGAGCCGGACCCGGTCCACCTCCTCGATCCCCTTCATCGAGGCGGAGTCCACGACGCCGACCGAGACGAACACGAAGTTCCTGAAGAACCCGGGGAAGGTCCGCTGCACCGTCAGGAGCGCGTGCACGCCGAGGCCGCCGTAGCCGCCGACGAGCAGCACCGCGGTGGGCGCCTTCGGATCGAGCGCGGGGCGCGGGGCGCCCGTGTGCGGGGGCAGCACCTCCATGATGGTGTCGAGCCGCTTCAGGTTCGACTGGACCGTCCGGTAGTGCCGGCGGATGACGAAGCAGAGCCCGACGACGAGCCCCGTCACGACGATCGTGACCCAGCCGCCCTGCTCCCCCTTCTCGTACACGGTCCCGACGAGGATGGAGGCGCAGAGCACGAACGCGAGCCCGTGGATGGCGAGCCCGCGCCGGCGCCCCTCCCCCTTCGTGCGCACCCAGAGGCGGAGCATGGCCAGCTGCGAGAGCGAGAACGTCACGAACACGTTGATCGAGTACATCGTGACGAGGGCGAGGATGTCGCCGCGCGTCCAGAGCAGCGTGACGAGCGACGCGCCGCCCATGAGCAGCGACGCCGTTCTGCATGGTGAGCCGGTCGGAGAGCTGCGCGAACCGGTGCGGCAGCCAGGAGTCGGTCGCCATGTTCGCCATCACGCGCGGCCCGTCGATGAAGCCCGGCCTGCGCGGCGACGACGAGGAGCGCCGCCTCGGCGAGCAGCGTGAGGATGACGAACCCGCGCCCGACCGCGAGCCCGCCCGAGGCGCCAGCTGCCGGCGAACCGCTCGAGGAGCACGGCGTTCATGGTCTTCCCCTCCTCGGGCGCCACCCGGAAGAGGAGGTAGAGGACGAGGATTCCGCCCGCGGTGACCGCGAGCGAGACGGCCATGTACCCCATGGTCCGGCGCGCGGTCTGCACCTTGGGCTCGCGCATGATCTGGATGCCGTTCGAGACGGCCTCGATGCCGGTGTACGTGCCGGCGCCCATCGAGTAGGCGCGGACGAACACCGCGAAGAGCCCCGCCGCGCCGAGCTCGGCGAGCCCCGCGCGGAAGCCGTGGCCGACCTCGGCGGCGACGCGCGGGACCTCCGGCAGGTGCGTCCCGAGGCCGACGGCGATGAGGATCGCGTGCGTGACGAGGAAGAGCCCGAAGATCGGGGCGAGGAACGTCACCGACTCCTTCACGCCGCGCAGGTTCAGGAGGAGCAGGACGCCGATGGCCGCGCCTCGAGCGAGGAGCTTCCAGGGGGCGAGGCGCGGGCGGGAGGAAGCTGAAGATGGCGTCGCCGCAGCTCGCGATCGACACCGAGATCGTGAGGACGTAGTCGACGAGGAGCGCCGATCCCGAGACGACGCCGACCCCCGGCCCGAGCAGCTCCGTCGCGACGATGTACCCGCCGCCGCCGAACGGAAAGCGCTTGATGATCTGCGAGTAGGCGACCGAGATGACGAGGACGGTGAGCGCGGTCGCGAGCGCGAGGGCGACGGCGAGGTAGCCGTGCCGCCCGAGTGCGCGGAACGCCTCGTCGGGGCCGTACGCGGACGACGAGAGGCCGTCCGCGCCGAGCCCCACCCACGCGAGCAGCGCGACGAGCGAGATGTGGTGGTGCGTCTGCGGGTCCTGGACGTCGCGAGGCGCGCCGAAGAGGAGTCGGCGGAGGGTGCGGCGGCCCGGGGCGGGCGTGGGCTCCGGGAGGACTCGGGGAGCCTGGGCTCGACCGCTCGGCGGGGTGTCCGATGGTGGGGGGACGGCGCGCATGTCCCGCCAGCATGCCGACTCGCACGTCCGGGCCCCGTCAGGTTCGGGCCCGGGCGGATCAGCGCGGCATCAGCGCCGGGAGCCCTGATGCGGCGCTGATGGCCGACGTCCCGGAACCGACGGCGAGCAGACGCGCGCTCGCGTAGCCTGCCGGAGACACCGCCATGACCGCTCGCCCGCATCGCCTCCACGTGATCTCCCGGTCGCCCTCGAGCCCCGCGGTGGGCCCCTCGTCCGGCGACCTCGCCCTCCTGCTCGGGATCCTCGTCTTCAGCCTCCTGCCGGTGGGCGGTGTGCTGCTCGGCGGTGGGCTTCTCGCCCGCGGAGGCGGGCGCGGGCGCGGCGGTCGCGATCCTCTGCGTCCGGGAGGCGCTCGCGACGGTCCGCGCGCGCCGCCGCGCGAGGCGCTTGACGCGCCCCGGCCCGGGTGTCTGATCCGCCCAGGAGGCGATCTGGAGGACCGGAAGCCCGGGCTCGCGGGGTATCTGCGCGCGGCCGCGATCATCGCGGTGACGTCGGCGGTCGCCGCCGGCGCGCGCAGCGCGCTCGGAGTCCCCGACGTCGAGATGCTGTACCTGCTCGGCGTCATGGCGACGGCGCTCACCGGCGGGCGGCGGCGCCTCCCTCCTCGCCGCGGGCCTCGCGGTCGTCTCGTACGACTTCTTCTTCGTGCCGCCCCCGTACACGCTCGACGTCGCCGACGCGCGGTACCTCCTCACCTTCGCGATGATGTTCGGGGTGAGCGTCGTGATCTCGACGCTCACGCTGCGGCTGCGCGACGAGCGCTCGGCCGCGCTCTCGCGGGAGCGGAGCGCGTCCGCGCTCCACGCGCTCGCCCGCGACCTGGGGGCGCGCTGGACGAGCGGGCCGTCGGCGGACGTCTGCGTGCGCTCCGCGGCGGAGGCCCTCGACGGCGCGGCCGTGTTCCTGCGCGGGCGCGCCGGGGAGGAGCTCGCCACGCTCGCGTCGCTCGCCGGCGACCGCGCTCGCACCCCGGGAGGACGAGGTCGCGCGCTGGGCGCTCGACCACGGCCGCCCCGCCGGGCTCGGAGCCGAGATGCACGCCGAGGTCCCGGTCCTGTGCATCCCGGTGCGGCCTGGGGCGACGTCGCCGCGGTCCTCGCGGTGCGCCCCGCCGGCGAGCGCGGCCGTCGACGGACGAGCAGCGCGCCCTCCTCGAGGCGATCGCGCGGCAGGCCGCGCTCGCGCTCGACCGCATCCGGCTCTCCGAGGACGCGCGCGCCGCCGCGCTCCGCGCGGACGCGAGCGAGATGCGGAGCGGGCTGCTCTCGGCGGTCTCGCACGACTTCCGGACGCCGCTCGCCGCGATCACGGGCGCGGCGACGACGCTGCGCGACGAGGCCGCGATCGACCCCGCGCTCCGCCGCGAGCTCGTCGAGACGGTCTGCGACGAGGCGGACCGGCTCGAGCGCATCGTCTCGAACCTGCTCGACATGACTCGGCTCGACTCCGGCGCGGTCGAGCCGAAGCGCGAGTGGATCCCGGTCGGACGAGATGGTCGGGGTCGCGCTCGACCGGCTCGAGCACGCCGCTCGCCGGCCGCCCGATCACGACCGCGATCGACCCGGACGCTCCCGCTCGCTCTCGGTCGACCGGTGCTCGATCGAGCAGCTGCTCCTGAACCTCCTCGAGAACGCGGCCAAGTACACGCCGCCGGGGTCCGCGCTCGACCTCCGCGGCGCCCGGGAGGGGGACCGGATCGTGATGGAGGTCTCGGACGACGGGCCGGGGATCTGCCTCCGGCGACGAGGAGCGCGTCTTCGAGCGGTTCCAGCGCGGCGCCCACGCCGGGCGTGCGCGGCGTCGGGCTCGGGCCTCGCCGTCGCGCGTGCCATCGCGCAGGCGCACGGCGGCGACCTCTCGCGTCGAACCGCCCCGGCGGCGGCGCGCTGCTTCCGGCTCCGCCTCCCGCTCGCCGGCCGAGCGCGCCGAGCCCGCGCTCGACGCCGCAGGGGAGCGCCGCGCCATGACGGAGCAGGGAGCCGCTCGTGCTCGTCGTCGAGGACGAGCCCCAGGTCCGGCGCTTCCTGCGCGCCGCGCTCGTCGTCTCGCGGCTACCGCCTCGTCGAGGCCGGAGGCGTCCGCGAGGCGGAGCAGCTCGCGACGAGCCACCTCCCGGACGTCTTCCTGCTCGACCTCGGGCTCCCCGACGGGGACGGCGTCGACCTCGCGCGACGGCTGCGGGAGTGGTCGCGCGCGCCGATCATCGTCCTGTCCGCGCGCGGCCGCGAGGAGGACAAGGTGAACGCCCTCGACGCGGGCGCGGACGACTACCTCACGAAGCCGTTCGGCGTGAACGAGCTGCTCGCGCGCGTCCGGGTCGCGCTCCGGCACGCGCGGGCGACCCCCGGCGACGAGCCGGTGCTCGAGGCGGGGTCGCTCCGCGTGGACCTCGCGCGCCGGGAGGTCACGGTGGACGGGCGCGAGGTGCGGCTCACGCCGACGGAGTTCAAGCTGCTCGCGCTGCTGGCCCGTCACGCCGGGAAGGTCCTGACCCACCGCCAGATCCTGAAGGAGGTCTGGGGCCCGAACGCGACCGAGGCGCACTGGGTCCGCGTCCACATGGCCGAGCTGCGCAAGAAGCTCGAGGCCGACCCGGCCCGACCGCGGCTCCTCGTCACCGAGCCCGGGGTCGGCTACCGGCTGCGCGACCGGCAGGAGCCCTGAACGACGCTCGCGATCGCCGGGTCACTCTAGGGCTCCGCGATCCCCGCATCGCTCCTGCGCCGATCCCGACCGCCTCCGAGGTGTAGACGGCGAGCGCGACCCAGATGCAGCCGAAGGCGACCCGGTGCGCCGGCGTGAGCGGCTCGCCGAAGACGGCGACCGCGATCGCGAACTGCATCGTGGGGTTCAGGTACTGGAGCAGCCCGATCGTCGCGAGGCGGAGCCGCCGCACCCCCACGGCGAACCACATGAGCGGGACGGCGGTGATCACCCCGCTCGAGACGAGGAGCACGGTGCGGAGCGGCCCCTCCGCGAAGTGGCTCCGGCCGGTCGCGCCGAGCCAGGCGAGCCACGCGAGCGACAGCGGCGCGAGCACGACGACCTCGGTGAGGAGCCCGACCGTCGCGTCCACCGGCACGCGCTTCCGGATGAGCCCGTACAGCCCGAACGTCCCGGCGAGCGAGAGCGCGACCCAGGGCACGCGGCCGGCCCGCACGACGAGGGACAGCACGCCGAGGGCGGCGAGCGCGATCGCGAGGACCTGCCGGCGGGACAGCTTCTCGCGCAGGAAGACGACCCCGAGCAGGACCGAGACGAGCGGGTTCACGAAGTAGCCGAGGCTCGCGTCGAGGACGTGCTCGGCGTTGACCGCCCAGATGTAGATGAGCCAGTTCGTCGAGATGAGGGTGGCGGACAGCGCGAGCCGCCCGACGACGCCCGGCGAGAGCTGGCGCCGGACCTCGGGCCAGTGCCGGCGCGCCGTCACGAGGAGGAGCATGAAGGCGGCGGACCAGGCGATCCGCTGCGCGAGGATCTCGGGCGCGGGGACGCCCGCGAGCGCCCGGAAGTAGAGCGGGAACGTGCCCCAGAAGACGTAGGCGCCCGCCGCGTAGGCGACGCCGCCGCGCGTCGATCCGGTGCCCCCGTGTCCCGACACGATCCCTCCCGCCCCCGTGAGCCGGCCCTTCCCGCTCGACGGCCGGACTCAGCCGCGCCGGGCGCCGCGCCGGCGGCGCCGGCGGCGGTGCGGCTGCGCGCCCGGATCCGGCGCGGGGTGGGCGTGCGGCGGCGCGGGGCGCGCGTGCGGCGTCTCGGCGCCCGGCGGTCGCGGCTCGCCGCCCGGCCCGCCGAGCGGGGGCCGCGCGATGCGGACGACCTCCGGCGCCGGCGCCGCGCGACGCCGGTCGGGGCCGCCGCGTCCCGGACCGCGTCCGCCCTGCCGCGGCGCGCCCGGCGGCCCCGCGGGCGCGGGCCGACCGCCGCCGGGGTGGGGCTGGGCCTGGCGCGGTGCGTGCTGCCCGTGCTGACCGCGGTCGTCGCGCTCCCGGGGTGGTCCGTGCCGACCGGCCTTCCCGTGCGCGCCCGGCTGCCCACCCTGCCCGTGCTGACCGGCCGGCGCACGCTGCCCCGCCGCCGCGTGCGGCCCGGGCGGTCTCGGGTGCCGCTCCTGCTGGTGGGCCGCGTGCCCGCCGTGCCCTCCGTGCGCTCTCGGCGCCGGAGGCGGCTCGCGTCCCGACGGGACGAAGTCCGGGGTGAGCTCCCGGCGCACGTACGCACGCCAGATCTCGCGCGCGTCGCCGGCGGCCGCGTGGAGCGCCGGGTCGAGGCTCGCGAAGAACCGGCGCAGGTTCTCGACGTCGCGGACGAAGAACGACTCCGCCTGGCTGTTGTGCGCGGCCCCGACGACCTGGGGGAAGTCGATCACGACCGGGCCGTGCGCGCCGACGAGGACGTTGTACGGCGAGAGGTCCCCGTGGATGAGGTCGCAGGCGAGCATCCGGATCGCCTGCGCGCGGAGGTCCGCGTACATCGCCGCGGCGCGCTCGCGTCCGACGTGCGCGTCCACGAGCCGCGGCGCGGGGTGGCCGTGGGCGTCGAGCACGAGCTCCATGAGCAGCACGCCCTCGTAGAACATCACCGGGCGGGGCACGCGGACGCCCGCGGCGTGGAGGGCGTGCAGCGCGTCCGCCTCCTTCACCTTCCAGGCGTCCTCCGCGGCGGCCTGGCCGAAGCGCGTGCCGCGGTCCATCGCGCGCTGCGTGCGGGTGTTCCGGACCTGCCGCCCCTCGCGGTAGCCGGCGTCGTTCTTGAAGCTCCGGAGCTGGCGCGACTTGTAGACCTTCGCCGCGATCTGCGCGCCCGCGTGGCGGACGATCCAGAGGTCCGCCTCCTTGCCGCTCTTCAGGCGTGCGACGACCTCGTCGATGACGCCGTCTGCGAGGAGCGGTGCGAGCGCGTCGTGCATGCCCGACAGGGAGGCCGGCGCGGACGGCTACTTCTTCGGAGCGCCGCCCGGAGCACCGCCCGGGCCGCCGCCGGAGGGACGCCCGCCGCCGGAGGGACGGCCGCCGCCGGAAGGACGGCCGCCGCCGGAGGGACGCCCGCCGAAGCCGGAACGCCCGCGCTCGTTCTTGCGGTCCTCGCGGAGCGAATCCATCGAGAAGCCGCCGCTCGCCGGCGCGCCCTTCCCGCCGCCGCCGCCTCCGCCGCGGCCGCCGCCCGCACCGCCGCGCCCGCCCTTGCCTCCCCGGCCGCCGCGATCGTCGCGGCCGCCCTGGACCTGGCGCATCGACTGCGGGAAGACGTCGACGACGTACTGGTGCTCACCGAGCGCGCTCGCGCCCGGGAGCTTCTCCTCGTTCCCGAACACGCGCACGAGCCGGACGTCCGCCGCGCGCTTGCCGACGACCTCGACCGCGGCGCGGAGCATCGCGAGCCGGTCGCCGGAGAGCCCGGTCGCCTTCGCGACCGCCTCGTCGAGCGCGGCCTTCACCGCGGCGCTCTCGCCGGCGGGCTTCGCCGCGGGCGCCTTCGCGGGCGGCGGCGGGTCGCCGGACGGAGCCGCCGCGTCCGCGGTCGCCGCCTCCGCCGGTGCCGCCGCGTCCGCCGGGGCCGCCTCGCCGGGCTGGGTCGCCGCGTCCGCCGGGGCCGCCTCGGGCTGGGTCGCCGCGTCCGCCGGGGCCGCCTCGGCGGCGGGGGCCGTCTCCGCGGCCTCGGCAGGGGCAGCGCTCGCGGCGGGCGCCGGCGTCGGCTCCGTCGTCGCCTCTTCGGCGGGGAGCGAACGCCGCGCCTCGGCGACGGCGGCCGCCGCGGTACGGATCAGGGAACCGCTCAGCTCGGTGAGAGTCTTCATCGGCGTTCCTTTACACGTTTCGGCCGCACCGGGGGAAGCCCCGGCGCCCGGCGGGCCGCGGGAGGTGCCCCGGACGGCGGGCGGTGGCTCCTACTCGTCCTCGCCGGCGCCGAGCAGGGCGGCGAGCCCGGGGCCGCTCTTCCCGGCCCCGAGCTTCCGCACGGCGTCGAGGTGGTGGAGGAGGAGATCCCTGTTGTCGCCCACGATCAGGTTCTGCAGCTCGAGCGCCCCGATCCGATCCTCCGGCGTGAACGCCGGCTCGGCCACCCGCTCCATCGAGAGCTTGTGGGGCGCGTAGCTCATGTACTGCGCCTTCGTGTCGAGGATCGTCCAGTCGTCGCCGCGCCGGAGCTCGACCGTGACCTGCCCGGTGACCGCCGGGGCGATCCAGCGGGTCAGCGCGTCCCGGAGCATCATCGCCTCCGGGTCGTACCACTTGCCCTCGTAGAGCAGCCGGCCGAGGCGGCGGCCGAGCGTGAAGTACAGGTCGAGCGTGTTCTCGTTGTGGATGGCGGAGAGGAGGCGCTCGTAGACGAGGTGCAGGAGCGCCATGCCCGGCGCCTCGTACACGCCGCGGCTCTTCGCGTCGATGACGCGGTTCTCGATCTGGTCGCTCATGCCGAGGCCGTGCCGGCCGCCGACCCGGTTCGCCTCGAGGAAGAGCTCGTACGGCGAGCCGAAGCGCCGGCCGTTGATCTCGACCGGGAGCCCCTGCTCGAAGACGACCGTGATCTCCTCGGCGGCGACCGCCACCTCCGGCTTCCAGTGGGCGACGCCCATGATCGGGCTGACGATCCGCATCCCGGTGTCGAGCCGCTCGAGGTCCTTCGCCTCGTGCGTGGCGCCGAGCACGTTCGCGTCGGTCGAGTACGCCTTCTCCGTCCCCATCTTGTAGGGGAGCTTCCGGCGCTCGAGGTACTCGCTCATCTCCTTGCGGCCGCCGAACGCCGTCACGAACGCCTGGTCGAGCCAGGGCTTGTAGATCTTGAGATCGGGGTCGACCAGGATGCCGTAGCGGTAGAACCGCTGGATGTCGTTCCCCTTGTGCGTCGAGCCGTCGCCGAAGACGTGGACGCCGTCCTCGCGCATGGCGTGCACGATGGCGGTCGTCGTCACCGCCCGGCCGAGCGGGGTGGTGTTGAAGTACTTCTTCCCGCCCGAGGAGAGGTGGAACGCGCCGCACTGGATGGCGGCGAGCCCCTCCCGCACCATCGACTCGCGGCAGTCGATGAGGCGGGCCTTCCTGGCGCCGTGCTGCAGCGCGATGGGCGGGATGTCCGCGGGGTTGGCCTCGTCGGGCTGCGCGAGGTCGGCCGTGTAGGAGTGGACGGCCATCCCCTGCTCCGACAGCCAGGCGACTGCGCAGCGGGTGTCGAGGCCGCCGCTGAAGGCGATGCCGAGCGCGGTCCCCTTCGGCGGAAGCGACTTGTAGATTCGGCTCATGCCGGCGAAGTAGCAGAAGTGCGGGCCGGGTTCCAGCGGTGCGTGGCCTCGGCCAGGGCCCCGCGGATGCCCCGACCCCCGCGAGACCGGGGGCGGGCGCTCCCGGATTCGGGCAAGCTGGCGGTGCGGGGGCTCCCTGGACGGCCCCCTGGAGGGCGCGACGATGGCGTTCGTGAAGACGAAGAAGGGCGTGATCGGGATCCTCACCGGCGGCGGCGACGTCCCCGGCCTCAACCCCGCGATCCGCGCCGTGACCATCGCGGCGCGCCGCGAGGGCTACGAGGTGATCGGGATCCGGAGAGGCTGGAGCGGCCTCGTCGAGATGACCGCCGACCCGCAGGCCGACAACAGCGAGCACTACCAGATCCTGACGCCCGAGGTCGTGAACCGGGCCGGCCGGACGGGCGGCACGTTCCTCCACACCTCCCGGACGCGCCCGAGCAACATGAAGAAGGCGGCGGTCCCCGTGCACCTGCGGGAGAGCTACGGCGCCGAGGTGAACGACCTCACCCCGGAGGTGCTCCGGAACCTCGACTTCCTCGGGATCGACTACCTCATCCCGATCGGAGGCGACGACACGCTCTCGTACGGCGTCGAGCTCTTCCGCAAGGGCGTGAAGGTGATCGCGATCCCGAAGACGATGGACAACGACGTCCCCGGGACGGACTACTGCATCGGCTTCAGCACCTGCGTCACCCGCACCATCGAGATGACGAACCGGCTCCGCACGAGCGCCGGGTCGCACGAGCGCTTCCTCGTCATCGAGGTGTTCGGGCGGTACGCCGGGTTCACCGCCCTCCTCCCGACCATGGCCGGCGCGGCGAACCGCTGCGTCATCCCCGAGGCCCAGTTCGACATGGAGAAGCTCACCGAGATCCTGGTCGAGGACCGGAACCGCAACCCGAGCAAGTACTCGGTGCTGCTCGTCTCCGAGGGCGCGATGTTCAAGGGCGGCGAGATGGTGTTCCAGAGCGACGCGAAGGACGCCTACGGCCACGCGAAGCTCGGGGGCATCGGCGACGTCGTCTCCTCGCACCTCCACGACCTCTCCGCGAAGTACAACGGCGGCCGGAAGGTCGAGACGATCAACCAGAAGCTCGGGTACCTCGTCCGCGGCGGCGATCCGGACGCGATCGACTCGATCGTGCCGATGGCGTACGGCAACCTCGCGCTCGACCTCGTCCTGAAGGGCTTCCACGGCCGGCTCGTCGTCCTGAAGAACGGCCGCTACGACAACGTCCCGCTCGACGTCGTCACCTCCTCGAAGAAGGTGGTGAACGTGAAGGAGCACTACTCCGCGGAGCGGTTCCGGCCGCACTACCGCAGCTTCGAGATGAAGCCGCTGTTCCTCGTGACGAGCGAGGGCTGACGGGCGCTCGGAGCGGCGGCGGCCGGGCGCGCCCCTACCTCCCGGGCGCGAGGAGCGGCTGCGCCGCGGCGATGTCGTCGCGCGCCCGCTCCTCGAACCGCGCGCGCCGCGCCCGGAGCTCGAGCACGAGCTCGAGCCCGGTCCGGTCGCACGGAGGGAGCTCGGCGTCGGTCGTGCGGAGGGGGGTCACGCGCGCTCCCCACCGGACGACGTGCGCGCACCAGGTGAGCCCCGCGCCGAAGGCGGGCAGGAGCAGGAGGGCGCCCGGGCGGATCCGGCCCTCCTCGAGCGCCTCCACGAGCGCGACCGGCACGGTCGCGGCCGACATGTTCGCGTACCGCTGCACGTTCACGAACACCTTCTCCGCCGGGACGCCGAGCCGCTTCCCGACCGCGTCGATGATCCGGCGGTTCGCCTGGTGCGGCACGACGAGGTCCACGTCCGCGATGGTGAGGCCGCGCTTCGCGAGCGCCTCCTGTCCGGCCTGGGCCATGCCGACCACCGCGCGCCGGAAGATCTCCTGCCCGTCGAAGTTCCACCGCGTGTACCCGTACGGCAGGCCGAGGTTCGCGTACCGGGCGCCCACCCCGCGGATGTCGAGGGCGCCGCGCGCGTCGCCGTAGCAGCCGAGCCGCTCCGCGAGCAGCCCCTCCTCCCGATCGGTCGCCTGGACGACGACCGCGCCGCAGCCGTCCCCGAAGAGCACCGCGGTGTTGCGGTCCCCCCAGTCCACGAACGGCGTCGGGACCTCCGCCCCGATCACGAGCGCCGTCCGGACGACGCCCGTGCGGACGAGCGCGGTGGCGGACGAGAGGCCGTAGAGGAAGCTCGTGCAGGCGGTGTTGAGGTCCATCGCCGCCGCGTTGCGCGCGCGGAGGCGGTCCTGCACCCCGGAGGCCACGTTCGGGGCGAGCTCGTCCCCGATGGTGGAGCCGACGATCACGAGGTCGAGCGCCTCCGGCTCGAGCCCGGCGCACGCGAGCGCGCGCGCGGCGGCGACGTACGCGAGCTCCCCGAGCGGCACGTGCGACACGCGCCGCTCGCGCATCCCGGTGCGGCTCGCGATCCACTCGTCGTCGGTCTCGAGGAACGTCGCGAGGTCGTGGTTCGTGAGGATGGCGGGCGGGAGACACTTCCCCCACCCCGTGATCGCCGCGTACGTCATCCCGAGGTCTCCGTTCCCTGCTGCGCGTGGGGCGCCTGGATCGACGCCGGCCGAGGACCGTACAGCTCGGCGATCAGCGGCGCGAACTTCTCGTAGATGGTCTTCCGCCGCACCTTCATCGTCGCGGTGACCTCGTTGTCGTCGTGGTCGAGCTCCTTCTCGAGCAGGCGGAAGGCGCGCACCTGCTCGACGGGCGCGAGCCCCTCGTTCGCCCGGTCGATCTCGGCGGAGACGAGCTCGCGGACCTCCGGGAGCCGCGTCAGGCTGCGGAAGTTCGTGTACGGGAGCCGGCGCTCGGTGGCCCACTGTCCGACGTTCTCGAAGTCGATCTGCACGAGCGCGGCGAGGTACTTCTCGCCGTCGCCGACGACGACCGCCTCCTTCACGTACGGCGAGACCTTGAGCGCGTTCTCGACGAGCGAGGGGGAGACGTTCTTCCCGCCCGCCGTCACGAAGATCGCCTTCTTGCGGTCCACGATCCGGAGCTGGCCGTCGGGGTCGAGCTCCGCCACGTCGCCGGTGTAGAGCCAGCCGTCGCGCACCGTCTCCGCGGTCGCGGCGGGGTCCCGGTAGTAGCCGAGGAAGATCGTCTCGCCCCGCTTGAGGAGCTCGCCGTCCGGCGCGAGCCTGAACTCGACGCCCGGGATCACCCGGCCGACGGTGCCGAGCCGCACCTCGCCCTCGCGCTGCACGAAGGAGAAGCCGGTGCACTCGGTCATCCCGTAGCCCTCCCGGACCGGGATCCCGATCGCGTGGAAGAAGCGGAGCACCTCGGGCGAGACCGCCGCCGCCGCGGTGAAGGTGAGCCGGGTCCGGCGCAGGCCGACGAAGTTCTGGAGGGCGCGCAGCACGAGCAGGCGCGCGGCGACCCCGAGCACGCGCTGGCCGGCGGTGAGACGCCGGCCGGCGAGGCGGGTCTCCGCCGCGTCGCGGCCGATCCGGAGCGCCCAGCCGAACAGCGCGCGCCGCCACGCGGCGGCCTCCTGCATCTTCACCACGATGGAGGCCTGGAGCTTCTCCCAGATGCGCGGCACGCCCAGGAACACGCTCGGCGCGATCTCGCGGAGGTCCTCCTGGATCGTGCGGACGCTCTCGGCGAAGTTCACCTCCATGCGCAGGTACAGGGGGAGGTAGACGGAGAGGATCTGCTCGGCGACGTGGCAGAGCGGCAGGTAGCTCACCACCGAGTCGCCCTCGCGGATGCCGGTCGCCTCGGCGGCGCTCCGCGCCTGGGCGAGCATGTTCCGGTGGCTGATCATCGCCCCCTTCGGGAAGCCGGTCGTCCCCGAGGTGTAGATGAGCAGCGCCGCCTCCTCGGCCCGCGTCGCGTCCACGAGCGCGTCGAACAGCCCGGGGTGGGCCCGCTCGTGCTCCGCGCCGAGCCGCTCCACCGCCTCGAACGAGCGGATGCGCGGATCGCGGTACTTCGCGAGGCCGCGCATGTCCGCGACCACCACGTGACGCACGAGCGGCAGCTCCGCGGCGACCTCCAGGATCTTGTCGACCTGCTCCTGGTCCTGGCAGACGACGACCGAGGCCTCGGAGTGGGCGACGACGTACTTCACCTCGGCCGCCGGGCTCGTCGGGTACACGCCGACGCCCACCGCGGACGCGCTCATCGCGGCGAGCTCGGCCCAGACCCACTCGCGGCAGTTCTCCGACAGGATCGCGACCTTGTCGCCCGGCCTCGTCCCGAGCGACACGAGCCCGAGGCAGAAGCGGCGGACGTGCGCGAGGTAGTCCTCCCACGTGACGCGCTGCCAGATCCCGAACTCCTTCTCGCGGAGCGCGACGCCCTGCGGCGCCTCGGCGGCGCGCGCGCGGAGGAGCTTGGGCAGCGTGTCCGCTACGACAGCCAACGCTTCCTCCGCTTGTAGTGCTTCACGTCGCGGTAGCTCTTGCGCTGTCCGCCCTTCCTCCCGAGGTAGAACTCCTGCACGTCGCGGTCCTGGCGGAGCCGCTCGACGGGCCCGTCGAGGACGATCTTCCCGGTCTCGAGGATGTACCCGTAGGACGCGACGTCGAGGGCGACGTGGGCGTTCTGCTCGACGAGGAGGATGCTCGTGCCCTGCTCCGCGTTGATGCGCCGGATGATCGCGAAGATCTCCTCGACGAGCAGCGGCGACAGCCCGAGCGAGGGCTCGTCGAGGAGCATGAGCTCGGGCCGCGCGATGAGGGCGCGGCCGATCGCCAGCATCTGCTGCTCGCCGCCGGAGAGGTGCCCGGCGAGGCCGCGCCGGCGCTCCGCGAGCCGGGGGAAGTAGCCGTAGACGGTCTCGAGGTCCTTCCCGAACTCGCCCCGGCCGCGGCGGGCGTAGGTGGCGCAGAGCAGGTTCTCCTCGACCGAGAGCTCCTCGAACACGTGCCGCCCCTCCCGCACCTGGAAGACGCCGCGGCGGGCGATCTGGTGCGGGAGCAGGCGGGAGAGGTCCTCGCCGCGGTGGAGCACGGTCCCCGCCTCGATGGCGCCGTTCTCGAGCGGCAGGAGGCCCGAGATGGCCTTGAGCGCGGTGGTCTTCCCCGCGCCGTTCGACCCGAGGAGCGCGACGATGCGCCCCTCGGGCACCGAGAGGGAGAGCCCCTTCAGCACCTGGACGGTGTGGTGGTAGACGACCTCGAGGTTGTTCACCGCGAGGAGCGGTCGGGGCTCCGTCGTCATCGGGTCACTTCACGTAGATCCAGTCCGACGCCGGCTCGAAGATGCCCTTCTGCACGTTGGCGCGGTAGACCCGGCCGACGCCGGCCTTGTTGTTCGTGAAGGTCACCTTCCCGGTGATGCCGCCGGTGTCCCAGTCCTTGATCGTGGCGAGCGCGTCCTTCAGGTTGTCGCCGGTGACCGGCTTCTTCGCGTCCACGACCCGCCGGATCGTCTCGACGAAGACCATCCCGGTGAACCACCCCTGGATGTACGAGTTCGGGCGGTACTTCTCGCCGGGGTGGACCCGCTCGTTGTACTTGCGCATCGCGATGACGGCGGGGACGTCGTCCCAGTAGTAGGCGTACGGGTTCACGCCCATGTACCCCTCGGCGTCCGGCCCGAGCTTCTCGATGATGGCCTTGTCCATCGACCAGAACGTGGACATGAACGTCGTCGCGAGGCCGTGATCGCGCGCGGCGCGGATGACCTCCGGGATGGGGGCGAGGACGTACCCCTGGAAGATGACGTAGTCGGGCTGCGCCTTCTTGAGGGAGAGCACCTCCGTCGTCACGTCCACCGCGCCGACCTTCGTCACGATCTCCGCGACGACGTCGATGCCGAGCTGCCCGGCGCGCGCCTTCGCGGCGGCGATCGGGTCCTTGCCGAACTCGGTGTCGCTGTAGAAGAACGCGACCTTCGGCTTCCCCTTCTTCGGGTGCTTCGCGACGTACTCGAGCAGGATGTTGAACTGGTCGGTGTAGGTCGGGCCGGAGACGAACGTGTACGGGTGATTCGCGGGATCCGCGAGCTCGGAGGAGAACGAGGTCCCGCCGTAGAGCACCTTGTAGCGGCTCTTCAGCTCGGGCCCGAGCGCCTTCCCCTGCCCGGTGGACTCGCCGTACATCACGGCGGGGTTGTGCTGCGCCATCATCTTCTTGAAGGTGGCGACGGCCTTCTCGGTGTCGTAGCCGGTGTCCTCGTAGATGTAGACGAGCTTCTTCCCCTTCACGATGCCCTTCTCGTTGGCGTAGGCGATGTAGTCCCCGAGCCCGGCGTTCAGGTGGACGCCGGCGAACGCGAACCGCCCGGTGATCGGCTGGCAGGCGGCGATCTTGATCTCCTCCGGTGCCGCGGCGCGCGCGGACAGGGCGGCGCCCGCGAAGAGCGCCGTCAACACGAGCCTCTGGATCCTGGACCTCATCGGTGCACCTCCATGCTTCGGTTCACTTCGGGAACGGCCACAGCGCGAAGAAGCGACGCATCCGGTTGACGAGCTCGGCGAGCCCGTGGGGCTCGAACACCAGGAACCCCACGATCATGGCGCCGAAGACGATGTCCCGCATCGGGTGGAAGAAGGACATGGCGTCGGGCGCGAGCTCCTGCGCGACCTGCGCGAGCGAGCGGAGCCCCTCCGGCACGAGCGTGACGAACACCGTCCCGTACACCGCGCCCTGGATGGACCCGAGGCCGCCGACGATGATCATCGCGAGGAACTGGATGGAGAGGGTGAGCGGGAAGCTCTCCGGCGTCACGACCTTCGCGAAGTAGACGAACAGCCCGCCCGCGACCCCCGCGTAGTAGCTCGACACCATGAAGGAGAGGATCTTCGTGCGGAACAGGTTCACGCCCATGAGCTCGGCGGAGAGGTCGCGATCGCGGACCGCGACGAACGCCCGGCCCACGCGGGTGCGGAAGAGGTTCGCCGCGGCGTACGCGTGCACCACCGCCACCACGACCACGAGGTAGTAGGTGCGCAGGTCCGTGTCGAACACGAAGCCGAGGAGGCGCGCGGGCGGCACGTTGATGCCCCGGATGCCGCCGGTGACGCCGGTCCAGTTCGTGAACACCCACTCGAAGATCACCTGGGCGGCGAGCGTCGCGATGGCGAGGTAGAGCCCCTTGATGCGCAGCGACGGGACGCCGACGACCGCCCCCGCGGCGCAGGCGGTCGCGCCCCCGATCGGCACCGCGATCCAGAAGGGCGCGCCGAGGCGCGTCGCGGCGATCGCCGTCGCGTAGGCGCCCACCCCCATGAACGCGGCGTGGCCGAGCGAGATCTGGCCCGTGTAGCCGGTCAGGATGTTGAGCCCGAGCGCGCCGATGAGGAGCACGCCCACGAGGTTCCCGAGGTACAGGAGGTACTCGCCCGCGAGGAGCGGGAACGCCGCCAGGGCGACGAGGAGGGCGCCGACCCAGAACCGCTGGGTGCGCGTGCGGAACAGCGCCTCGTCCGCCGGGTAGCTCTCCTGGTAGTCGCCGATCCTCACGGGGTCAGAGCCTCTCGATCTCGCGGGTGCCGAAGAGGCCGTACGGCCGGATCATGAGGATGAGGACGAGGGCGACGAACGGGACGACGTCCTTCACGCCGCCGCCCGGGAGCAGCGGGTCGAGGTAGCCGCCGGCGAGGTTCTCGAGCACCCCCATGACGACCCCGCCGACGAGCGCGCCGCCGACGCTGTCGAGCCCGCCCAGGATCACGACGGGGAAGATCCGGAGCCCGACCGCGCCGAGCTGCGGGCTGATCCCGCCGATGGTCCCGATCACGATCCCGGCGAGGGCGGCGGTCGTCGCCGCGAGCATCCAGGAGAAGGAGAACATCCGGCGGATGTCGATCCCCATGCCGAAGGCGGTGGCCTGGTCGTCGGCGGTGGCGCGCATCGCCGTGCCGGTCCGGGTGAAGCGGAACAGGAGCGCGAGCGCCGCGATCGCCGCGAGCGCGATGAGGAACGGGTACGCCTGGCGGGAGGGCAGGAGCACCGGCCCGAGGACGAGCGGCTTGCGCGGGAAGATCTGCGGGAACGAGCGGTACTCGCCGGTCCAGAGGATCTGCGCGAGGCCCCTGAAGATCGAGGAGAGGCCGATCGTGACCATGATGACGGAGATCGCGCGCTGGCCCATGAGCGGCCGGAGCACGACGCGCTCGACGAGCGCGCCCACCGCCGCCGCGCCGGCCGCCGCGACGACCAGGGCGACGACGAACGGCGCGTGCGCCGCGGTCATCGCCGTCCACGCGAAGAACGCGCCGAACATCATCAGCTCGCCGGTCGCGAAGTTGATGACGCCCGTCGCCTTGTAGACGACGACGAACCCGATCGCGATGAGCGCGTAGATGCCACCGGTCACGACCCCGCTCACGACGAGCTGGAGGAGGTAGTCCATCTATCGCCTCTGCCCGAGGTACGCGGCGATCACGTCCGCGTTCTCCTGCACCTCCGCGGGCGTCCCCTCCGCGATCTTCTCGCCGAACGAGAGGACGACCACGCGGTCGCACAGGTCCATCACCACGCCCATGTCGTGCTCGATGAGGACGATCGTCACGCCGCGCTGCTCCTGGATGTCCAGGATGAAGCGGGCCATGTCCTCGGTCTCCTCCTCGGTCATGCCCGCGATCGGCTCGTCGAGCATCAGGACCCGCGGGCGCATCGCGAGGGCGCGCGCGAGCTCGACCCGCTTCCGCAGACCGTAGGCGAGGCTCCCCACCGTCCGCCGCCGCAGGTGCTCGATCTCGAGGAAGTCGAGGATATCCCGCTCGATCTCCTCCCTCAGGCGGCGCTCCTCGCGCCGCGCCGCCGGCGAGTACGCGAGGGCCTGGAACACGTTCGTCGCGAGGTGCGCGTGCGCGCCGAGCTTCACGTTGTCGAGGACGGTCATGCCCTCGAAGAGCGCGATGTTCTGGAACGTGCGGGCGAGCCCGAGCGCGGGGCGGCGGTCCGGTGGGACCCGGGTGACGTCCCGGCCCGCGAAGGAGATCGTCCCGCGCTGCGGGCGGTAGAACCCGGCGACGCAGTTGAGGAGGCTCGTCTTGCCCGCGCCGTTCGGACCGATCACCCCGGTGATCGAGCCCTCCTGCACGGAGAACGAGACGTCGGCGAGCGCCTGGACCCCGCCGAACGCGAGGAAGAGCCGGTCGACGGCGAGGACGTCGGGACGATCGGGTCCGGCGTCCTGCGCTGCGCGCATCCAGCCTCCCCTTCCCCGTGGCGGAACGCCGCATTGTGCCGGTCGGCGAGAGGGCGACGTCGACCCCCCGCGCGGGGCGTCATTCACTGACCGTGGATGGTGGCGACGACCTCGCCGCGTCTTGCCGCGGTGCGGCACGACAGGGCAGCGCCCGACCTCACCCGACCTGCGCGGGGCCCGCCGGCACCCGGTGGACCTCGACCGTGACGTGGGCGAGGTCCCCGAAGCCCTCGAGCCGCTGCTTGTACGACGACGGGGAGCCTCCGCCGGCGGTCACGATCGAGACGATGGCGGCGAGGTGGCGTGGGCCGACCCTCCAGACGTGGAGATCCGCCACGCGATCGTCGGGGTTCGTCTCGATCGCGTGGCGGATCGCCTCCCGGCGCGCGCTCGAGACCTCCGCGTCGAGCAGGACGGCGCTCGTGTCGCGGAGCAGGCCGAGCGACCAGCGCGCGATCACGAGCGAGCCGACGATCCCCATCACCGGATCCATCCAGGTCCAGCCGAGCAGCTTCCCGGTCGCGAGCGCCGCGATCGCGAACACGGAGGTGAGCGCGTCCGCGAGGACGTGCAGGTAGGCCGCCCGGAGGTTGTGGTCCGGGTGGCCGTGCCCGTGCGGAGCGTGGCGGTGGGGTGCAGGGTCGTGATCGGCGTGGTCGTGCCCCGCCTCGTGGCCGGCGTGGTGGTCGCGGTCGCGCAGGAGCCAGGCGCAGACGAGGTTCACCGCGAGGCCGATGCACGCGACGGCGATCGCCTCGTCGAACCGGATCACCACGGGGGCCGTGACCCGCGAGACGCTCTCGCCGAACACGAGGAGCGCCACGACCGCGAGCCCGACCGCGCTCGCGAACCCGCCGAGCGCGCCGACCTTCCCGGTCCCGAAGCTGTACCGCGGATCCGCGGCGTGACGGCGCGCGTACACGTAGGCGAAGGCGGCGACGCCGAGCGCCGCCGCGTGCGTCCCCATGTGCCAGCCGTCGGCGAGGAGCGCCATCGAGCCGAAGACCGTCCCGGCCACGATCTCCGCGACCATCATCGCGACCGTGATGACGACCACCCAGCGCGTCCGCCGCTCCCCCTCGACGGGCCGATCCGTCCCGAAGGCGTGTCCGTGGCTCCAGCGTGCGATCTCGTCCATCCCGAGAGCGTAGGCGACGCGCGGGCCGTTGACGACCCGTTCGTCGCGCGCGGCGCGGCGTCGCCCGCGACACCCGACCGCGCGGCCGGCCCCTCGTTCCCGGTGGAGCGGGCGGCCGGAGCGTACGCGGCGGAGCTAGGGCCGGTACGTGAAGACGCCGGTGACGTCCTCGGTCTGCGAGAGCTGCTGGAAGCCCGGCAGGACCGGTGGGGCCTCGTGGATGGCGAGGATCCGCACCTGGTACGCGTGGCCGCGCTCGAGCGTCGCCCCGGCGTAGACGACGGCCTCGCCGCTGGTGGCCGCCAGGTCCTGCGCCCACATGGTGTTCCCGAAGGAGTCGAAGACGAGCACGCGATAGGTCCCCGCCGACGAGAAGCTGGACCAGGTGAGCTCGGGCGTCGAGCTCGTGACCACCACGATCGGGCTTACGCCGACGGGCGTCCCGCCGATCGTGAGCAGGTCCACCGAGGGCACCACCTTGAACTGGTCGGGAGTCGGCGCGACTCCGCCCGCCACGGTGACCCGTGGCGCGGCGGTGTTCCCGCCTTCGGAGACGTCGCGCACGTCGTGGTCACGGCCGAACGCGGCGAGCACGACGTACGTCCCGTCGGGCACGCCCGTGAACGCGTAGCCGTTCCCCGACCCGTGCACCGTGAGCCCCGGCGGCGACTCGCCCCTGTCGAGCGTCGTCAGGTACGTGGACTCGACGACGAGCGTCACGTCGACGTCGGGGTTCGCGCTCCGGTTGAAGATGAGATCGCCGGAGACGGGCGCACCGGTCGGCACCGGACCCGCGAGCGACACGGTGGTCTGGATCGCGCCCAGCGGTGCCGTCGTGACCGCCGGGTAGTTCGCGCCCCTCGCGTACGCCTTCACGACGTAGGAGGTCCCCAGCGTCAGGTTGAAGATCGCGTAGCTGCCGTCGCGATCCGCGATCCCCGTCACCCCGGGACCACCGTTCACGGGCTCGGCCACGACGAGCGGCGCGGCGATCGTGGGCACGCGCGGGACGGTCCCCTCGATGCGAGCCGTCCCGCCGCCCGTGAGCGGGAGGAGCTGGAGCGCGGTGAGCGGCCCCGACACGACCCAGCTGCCCCCGACCTGGGCCGCCGTGGACAGGTCGATCGGGAGCGCCGGCCGCACGCCGCCCGGGAACGACTGGTACCCCTGCGCGTCCGCGCGGAGCGTGATCGCCGACGCGACGGGCCGGCCGGCGGCGTCGCGGGCGGCGCGGACCTTGAGCTCGTACGCGCCGCCCGCCGCCGTGACGCCGACGCTCGACACCGGAGCCCGGCTCGCGTCGAGGCCGACGACGCGCGCGCCGGCGACGAGGGTCGTGGTGACGGTGGTCGGGTCGGCGACCGTCCCCCGGACGAGCACCGGCGCGAAGCAGGCGCTGCCGAGGCCGCCGACGGGCTCGCAGTACAGCCCTGGTCCGCAGCCCGTCTGGGCGCCCGGATCGCACTGGAAGCGGCTCAGGTCGAGGTGGCCTCCGCAGGCTGCGGCGGCGAAGGCGACGGCGGCGAAGGCGATGCGGCGGACCATGGCGTGCTCCTCCCGCGCGCGTTCGTACCACGGTGGCCGGCGGGCAGCATCCTTCGCCTCGACGTGGAGCTCACGCAGCCCTCACGTGGTGCGCGGGCCCCGCACACGGTGCGCCCGCGACCGACTTCAGCGACGCGAGCCGTCGTGGGCGGGCGCGTGCGTCGAGCGCTCCGCCTCGGCGATCGCCTCCCGCAGCCCGGCGTCGATCGGGATGGTCCTCGCGGCGCGGTAGTCGAAGAAGACGATGACCTCCTCGTCCGTCGCGACCTCGGCGTGCTGGGCCAGGCTCCAGATCCGGCTCGCCATCGTGAAGGAGCTCTTCCCGAGCTTCGTCACCGTCGTCTCCAGCCGGACGGAGTCCGGGAACGTCACGGGCCGCCGGTACTCGATCGCGATCCGCGCCAGGATCGGGCCGACCCCCTCCGACCGCATCCGCTCCATGAGGCCGATGCGCGTGAAGTACGCGATGCGGGCCGACTCGAGCCAGCGCGAGTAGACGACGTTGTTCACGTGCTGGAACGAGTCCATCTCGCCCCAGGCGACCGGGATCGTGATCGTCACCGGGTAGCGGCCGAGCCCGTCGCTCACGTCAGCGCGCCCTCGCGGCCGCCCGCTCGAACGACGGGCCCGAGCGCGCGATCACCTGCTCGTCCACGCAGAACGCGAGGCGGAAGTGGCCCGGGAACCCGAACCCCCGCCCCGGCACCGCGAGCACGTTCTGCTCGAGCAGCAGGTCCACGAACCGCAGGTCGTCGCCGCCGGGCGCCTTCGGGAAGAAGAAGAACGAGCCCCGGGGCATCGCGAACTCGATCCCGGCGCCGCGGAGCGCGGCGGCCATCGCGTGCCTGCGGCGGTCGTAGATCGCGACGTCCACCGAGGCGTCGATGAGCTGCTCCGCGAGCCGCTGCCCGATGACGGGCGCGTTCACGAACCCGAGCGTCCGGTTCGTCATGGTCAGGGCGTCCATCAGGACCTCGACCTCCGGCATGGCGGGGTTCGCCGCCAGGTAGCCGACGCGCTCGCCCGCGAGCGAGAGGCTCTTCGAGAAGGAGCCGACGACGATCGCGAAGGGGGAGATCGGGAGGACGGGCGGGACCGTCGCGCCGTCGAAGGCGAGCGCGCGGTAGGGCTCGTCGGAGACGAGGAAGATCGGGCGCTCCCGCCCGGCGTTGCGGCGCGCGAGGACCTCGCCGAGGGCGCGGAGGGTCGCCTCGTCGTAGACGCAGCCGGTGGGGTTGTTCGGCGAGTTGACGAGGAGCACGCGCGTGCGCGGACCGATCGCCGCGTCGAGCGCGGGGACGTCGAGCGCGAAGTCCGGAGCCCTGGCCGGCACCGTCCGGAGCAGGCCGCCGAAGTGGCCCGCGTAGGCGCCGTACTCCACGAAGTACGGCGCCGGGCACAGCACCTCGTCGCCGGGCTCCAGCACCGCGCGGAACAGCGTGACGAGGCCTCCCGCCGCGCCGCAGGTGAGGAGGACGTGGCGCGCCTCGACCGGGACCTGCTGCTCCGCGGAGATCTTCCGCGCGAGCGCCGCGCGGACGGACGGCAGCCCGGCGTTCGGGCAGTACCCGAGCGCCATCGGCTGCGCGACCCGGTCGGCGAGGGACCGAAGGACCGCGCCCGCCGCGGCCGGCGGGGGCACGTCGGGGTTGCCGAGGCTGAAGTCGAAGACCTTCTCGGCGCCGACGCGCTGCTTCAGCTCGATCCCCGCCTCGAACATCCGGCGGATCCAGGAGGCGTCCGCCATCTGCTTGCGGATCTGCGGGGTGACGATTTGCATGCGGCGAATCCTCCCACACGACCGGCCGCGTGCCGAGGGGGTTCGGTGCGCGCGCCGGTCTCCCTGGCGAGCCGGGGGAGGTCGTGATAACCCGCGCGAGGCGGAGGAGGCGAGCCTGGCCGACGCGCGACAGCAGCCGCAGCAGGAGGGGGCCGCCCGCCCGGGCGCGGCGGAGGCGCGCCTCCCGCCGACGGTCGTGGGCCTCGGCGTCGTGAGCCTGCTCACCGACGCGTCGAGCGAGGCGATCTTCCCGCTGCTCCCCGCGTTCCTGACGACGCTCGGCGCCTCGAACGCCTTCATCGGGCTCGTCGAGGGCGCCGCCGACCTGGTCGCGAACGTCCTCAAGTACCTCACCGGCCTCGTGGCCGACCGGCGGACCCGGCTGAAGCCGCTCGTGCTCGGCGGGTACGCGGTGTCCACGGTGGTCCGGCCGCTCGTCGCCTTCGCGACCGCGCCCTGGCACGTGCTCGCGGTCCGGATGGTGGACCGCGTGGGCAAGGGGGTCCGCACGACCCCGCGCGACGCGCTCATCGCCGCCGTCACGGAGCCCGCGATCCGCGCGCGCGCCTTCGGGTTCCACCGCGCGATGGATCACGCCGGCGCCGCGGTCGGGACGCTGCTCGGCGTCGCCCTCCTCTGGCTCGCCGGGGCCGACGGGTCGCGGGCGACCGGCGACCAGCTCCGGACCGTGTTCCTGTGGGCGGCCGTCCCCGGCGTGCTGGCGCTGGTCGCGCTCGCCGTCACCCGCGAGCCGGCGCGTCCCGGTCCCCTCCCCGCCGCCCACCCGCGGGGGTCGCCCCTGCCGCGCGAGCTGCGCCGCGCGCTCGTGCCCGTCGCCCTCTTCGCGTTCGCGAACGCGACCGACGCGTTCATCCTCGTGAAGCTCGCGCGCCTCGGCGGTCCGGCGATCCTCGCGCCGCTCCTCTGGCTCGCGCTGCACGTCATCAAGGCGGCGACCGCGACCCGGGGCGGGCGCCTGGCCGACCGCCACGGGAAGCGGAACGCGCTCGCGCTCGGCTGGACCGTCTACGCGGTCACCTGGTCCGCCGTCGGCTTCGCGGACTCGGTGCCCGCCCTGTTCCTCCTCTCCGCGCTGTACGGGACCTCCCACGGGCTCGTCGAGGGCGCGGAGCGCGCGCTCGTCGCCGAGCTCGGAGGGCCCGATCGGAGGGGCAAGGCGTTCGGGGTCTACAACATGGTCGTCGGCTTCACCGCGCTCGCGGCGAGCACGGCGTTCGGGGCGGTGTGGGATCGGTTCGGGAGCGTCGCCGCGTTCGTGGGCTCCGGCGCGTTCGCCCTCGCAGCCGCCGCCGCGCTGCTCGTGCTCCTTCCGCGCGACCCTCGGGCCGGCACCGCGCCCGCTGCGCCGTGAGCGCGAGCCCGGCGTCCGGGGCGTCGCGCGGGCCGGGACGGCGCGCCGTGCCCAGCGTCATCCCATGACGAACCGTACCGAGGTGGAGCGCGCGCTCCGAGACCGTGCAGACGACAAGAAGCGGCAGGACAGCGGCGCCTCGCCGACCGAGGACGTGGTCGAGCGGGCGCTCGAGGTGGAGCCCGGCGTCGAGTGGCACGCCGGCGAGGACGCGGGCAACGCGCCCGAGCGCAGCGACGACGACGAGGCCTCCGGGGGCCGGCCGAAGCCCACGTAGCGCCGGCGCCGCGGCGCCTTGCCGCTTGCGTGACTCCCGTCCGGCTGGCTAGCTCCGGCCCATGCGCCTTCACGCGGCCCCCGCCTCCCCGAGGATCGCCACCCTGCTCGTCGTCGCCGTCCTCTCCCTCGCGGGCTGCCGCGAGAAGGAGCGCGCGACCCCGGACACCCAGGGCGCCGGGGTCCGGCGCTACTCGGTCCGCGGCGAGGTGGTGCAGCTCCCGCCGCCGGTCGCGGGGACGCGGAAGGTCTCGATCCGCCACCAGGCGATCGACGACTTCGTGAACCAGTCCGGCGCCACGGTCGGGATGGCCGCGATGATGATGCAGTTCGACGTGGCCCCGGGGGTGACGCTCGACGACGTCCGCGTCGGGGACAAGGTCGAGTTCCAGCTCGCGGTCGGCTGGTCTCCTCCCCTGCTCCGGATCGACGCGCTGCGGAAGCTCCCCCAGGACACGGCGCTCGAGTTCAGGCCGGCGCGGCCGCCCGGGGGCGGCGGCGCCGAGCGACCCGTCCGCTGACCGCGATGCCCCGCGCGCCGCGCTCCCGTCGAACGCTCAGCCGTCCTTCGCGGCAGGCTGCGTGGGGGCCTGGGCCGCCGCGGAGCGCTCGCGCCACCCGCCGCCGAGCGCGCGGTACAGGTCGACGAGGTTCGCGAGCCTCGAGAGCCGCGACTGGATGAGCAGCTGCTGCGCCGCGAACAGGTCGCGCTGCGCGGTCAGCACCCCGAGGTAGCTGTCCACGCCCTTGCGGTAGCGGAGCTCCGACAGCTCGTACCGCCGCTGCTCCGACTCGACGCGGGCGCGCTGCGCCTCGAGCTGCTGCTCGAGCGCGCCTCGCGCCTGGAGGGCGTCCGCGACCTCGCGGAACGCCACCTGGATCGCGCGCTCGTACTGGGCGACCTCGATGGACTTGCGGACCTTGGCCACGTCGAGGCTCGCGGAGAGGGCCCCGCCCCGGAACAGCGGGACGTCGATCCGCGGCGTGAAGCTCCACAGCCCGGCGCCGGCGCCGAACAGGTGCGAGAGCTCGGTGCTGGAGGTCCCCCCGAACGCCGTCAGGGAGATGCTGGGGAAGAAGGCGGCCCGCGCCGCGCCGATCACCGCGTTCGCCCCGACGAGCGCGTGCTCGGCCGCGAGGATGTCCGGGCGCCGGAGCAGCACGTCGGACGACACCCCCTCCGGCAGCTCCGCGAGGAGCGCCTGCGCGTCGAGCGGCGTGGGCGGCGGCAGGTCCGCGGGCAGCGGCTGGCCGACGAGGAGCACCAGCGCGTTCTGGGCGCGCGCCCGCTGCTGCTGCGCGCTCGACAGGTTGAAGCGCGCCGTGTGGACCTGCGCCTCCGCGCTGCGGACGTCGAGCTCGGAGGTGCGCCCCGCCTCGTACGTCCGCCTCGTGAGGGCGAAGGCGGACTCGACCGTCTCGAGGGTGCGCTGCGCGAGCGCCACCTGGTCGTCGAAGGCCCGCTCGGCGAGGTACTGCGTCGCGACCGCCGCCACGAGCGAGAGCTCGGCGCTGCGGTGCGCCTCCTCCGTGGCGAGGTACTGCTCGAGCGCGGCGCTGGAGAGGCTGCGCACCCGCCCGAACAGGTCCAGCTCGAAGGCGGCGAGCCCGGCGCCGACCGTGTAGGTCGTCGCCGTCAGGTCCGCGCCGGTCGGGCTCACGTCGGCGCCGAGGTGCTGGCGCGTGACGATCCCGCTCGCCGTGACCGACGGCAGCTCCGAGGCGCGCTGGATGCGGAACTGCGCGCGGGTCAGCTCCACGTTGAGCGCCGCGACCCGCAGGTCGCGGTTGTTCCGGAGGGCGAGGGCGACGAGCGCCTGGAGCCGCTCGTCCCCGAACACGTCGCGCCAGCCGAGCTCGGCCGCCGGCGTGGACCGCCGGGCGACGCGGCCGCGGCCCCGGGGATCGCGGCGGGGACGGGCGCGGCGGGCCGCTCGTACCTCGGCGCGAGCGAGCACCCCGCGGCGAGGAGGACGGCGGCGGCGGCGGCGGAGCGCGCGACGCTACGCATGGACGGTGCTCCTCGCGGCCGCGGAGCGCCGGGCCTCCTCTTCCTCCGCGCGGGCGTCCGCGTCGGCGTCGTTCGGCTCCTTCCGCGCGGGCGGGGGCGGCGTGCGACCCGCCACGAGCGCGAAGAAGAGCGGGACGAACAGGATGGCGAGGGCGGTCGCGGAGAGCATGCCGCCGATGACGGCCGTGCCGATGGCGACCTGCCCGCCCGCCCCGGCGCCGCGCGCGATCGCGAGGGGCAGGACCCCGAGGACGAACGCGAGCGAGGTCATGAGGATCGGCCGGAGCCGCATGCGGGCCGCCTCGAGCGCCGCCTCGACGACCCCCTTCCCGCGCTCGTGCAGCTCCTTCGCGAACTCCACGATGAGGATGGCGTTCTTCGCCGAGAGCCCGACGGTCGTGAGGAGGCCGACCTGGAAGAAGACGTCGTTCGCGAGCCCGCGGAACAGCGTGGCGATCACCGCGCCGAGGACGCCGAGCGGCACGACCAGCATCACCGACACGGGGATGGACCAGCTCTCGTACAGCGCGGCGAGGCAGAGGAACACGACCAGGAGCGAGATCGCGTAGAGCGCGGGGGCGTTCGCGCCGGAGAGCCGCTCCTCGTAGGAGAGGCCGGACCACTCGAACCCGATCCCGGCGGGGAGCTCCTTCATGATCGACTCGATCGCCGTCATCGCGTCGCCCGAGCTGTGGCCGGGGGACGGCTCGCCCTGGATCACCATGGCGGGGATGCCGTTGAAGCGCTCGAGCTTCGGGGAGCCGAACGTCCACCGGCTGGTCGCGATCGCCGAGAACGGGACCATCTCGCCCTGCCGGTTCCGGACGTACCAGCGATCCAGATCCTCCGGGCTCATCCGGTACGGCGCGTCCGCCTGCATGTAGACGCGCTTCGTGCGTCCCTTGTCGAGGAAGTCGTTCACGTACGCGACCCCCCACGTCGAGGCGAGCGTCTGGTTCACGTCGGCGAGCGAGACGCCGAGCGCGGTCGTCTTCTGCTGGTCGATGTCCACGTTGAACTGCGGCGTGTCCTCGAGGCCGGAGGGTCGGACCTTCGCGAGGCGCGGATCCTTGCGCGCGAGGTCGAGCAGCTTGTTGCGCGCGGCCATGAGCGCGTCGTGCCCGAGGTTGCCGCGGTCCTGGAGCTGGAGCTCGAACCCGTTCGCGTTCCCGAGCTCGGTCACCGCGGGCGGCGTGAAGACGAAGACGTTCGCCTCCTTCATCGAGGAGAGGGCCTTCTGGACCCGCGCGGCGACGGCGTCGGCGCGCAGGCGGGACGACTTCCGCTTGTCCCAGGGCTTCAGGCGCACGAACCCGACGCCGGCGTTCTGGCCGCGGGACCCGAAGTTGAAGCCGCCGATGGACATCACCGACTCGACCGCGTCCTTCTCCTCCGTGAGCAGGTGCTTCGAGACGCGCTCGAGCCCCTTCTTCGTCATCTCCATGGTGCTCCCCGGCGGGAGGACCATCTGGACGTACATGAGCCCCTGGTCCTCCTGCGGGAGGAAGCCGGTCGGAAGCCGCAAGAACAGCAGCGCGAGCACCGCGACCGCGACGGCGTACGCGATCATCCCGCGGACCCTGCGGCGGAGCAGGACCTGGACGATCCCCTGGTACTGGCCGGCGCCGCGGTCGTAGGCGCGGTTGAACCAGCCGAAGAAGCCCTTCTTCGCGAGCCCGTGGCCCTTCTCGACGGGCTTCAGGATCGTGGCGCAGAGCGCGGGGGTGAGCGTCAGCGCGACGAGGACCGAGAGCGCCATCGACGACACGATCGTGATGGAGAACTGGCGGTAGATGACGCCGACCGACCCGCCGAAGAAGGCCATCGGCACGAACACCGCCGCGAGGACGAGCGCGATGCCGACGAGGGCGCCGGTGATCTGCCTCATCGACTTGCGCGTGGCGGACTTCGGCGGGAGGCCTTCCTCGCTCATCACGCGCTCGACGTTCTCGACCACCACGATCGCGTCGTCGACGAGGAGGCCGATGGCGAGGACGAGCCCGAACATCGTGAGGGTGTTGATGCCGAACCCGAACGCCGAGAGGACGCCGAACGTGCCGAGGAGCACGACCGGGACGGCGATGGTCGGGATGAGCGTCGCCCGGAAGTTCTGGAGGAACAGGAGCATCACCAGGAAGACGAGCACGACCGCCTCGAGGAGCGTCTTCACGACCTCCTCGATCGAGAGGCGCACGAAGGGGGTCGTGTCGACCGGGTAGACGACCTTGAGCCCGGGCGGGAAGAACTTCGCGAGCTCGTCGACGCGCGCGCGCACCGCGTTCGCGGTCTGGAGCGCGTTGGCGCCGGCCGCGAGGCGGACGCCGATGCCGGACGACGGAGACCCGTTGATGAAGGTCTCGATCTCGGAGGTCTCGCCCGCGAGCTCGACCCGGGCGACGTCGCCGAGCCGCACCCGGGAGCCGTCCGGGCTGACCCGGAGCAGGATCGCCCGGAACTGCTCCGGCGTCTGGAGGCGCGTCTGCGCGGTGATCGTCGCGGTGAGCCGCTGGCCCTCGACCGCCGGCAACCCGCCGAGCTGGCCGGCGGAGATCTGGGCGTTCTGCGCCTGCACCGCCGTGGAGACGTCGAGCGGCGTGAGCCGGTACTTCGTGAGCTGATCCGGGTTGAGCCAGATCCGCATCGCGTAGGCCGAGCCGAAGGTGTTCACCTCGCCGACGCCCGAGACGCGGCTGATCGGATCCTGCATGGTCGAGTACGCGTAGTCGGAGATGTCGTTGCGGCTCATCGAGCCGTCCTCGGACACGAGGCCGATGATGAGCAGGTAGTTCGAGACCGACTTCGCGACGCGGACGCCCTGGCGCTGCACCTCCTGCGGAAGCTGCGGCATCGCGAGCTGCAGCTTGTTCTGGACCTGCACCTGCGCGATGTCGGGGTTCGTCCCGGCGTCGAAGGTGAGCGTCACCTGCGCGTTCCCGGAGGAGTCCGACTGCGACGACATGTAGCGCAGGTTGTCGAGCCCGTTCATCCGCTGCTCGATGACCTGGGTGACGGTGTCCTCGAGCGTCTTCGCGGACGCGCCCGGGTAGCTCGCGTACATGCTGATCTGCGGAGGCGCGATCGCCGGGTACTGCGAGACGGGCAGCCCGAAGATGGACAGCGCGCCCGCGAGCATCACCAGGATGCCGACGACCCACGCGAAGATGGGCCGCTCGATGAAGAACTGTGCCACGCGTGCTCCCGGGACGGATCGGTTCGGGTTGTCGTTGCGGTGGAGTCGAGGTCAGCGCGCCGCCTGCTTCGCGACCGCGGCCTGGACCGGCCTCACCTCGGCGCCGGGGCGGACCTTCTGCAGCCCCTCCACGATGACCTGGTCGCCGGGCTTCACGCCCGCCGTGACGAGCCAGGTGTCGCCGATCGCGCGCTCCGTGACGAGCTGCCGGCGCTCCACCTTCCGGTCGGGGGTCACGACGAGGGCGAAGGGCAGGCCCTTCTGGTCCCGGGCGACGGCCTGCTGCGGGACGAGCAGCGCCTCCGGGTTCACGCCCTCCTCCAGGCGCGCGCGGACGAACATCCCGGGGAGGAGCTCCCCGCGCGGGTTCGGGAAGAGCGCCCGCAGCGCGATGGACCCGGTCCCGGCGTCGACGGTGACGTCCGTGAACTGGAGCGCGCCGGGGACCCCGTACTCGCGCCCGTCCTCGAGGACGAGCTTCACCTTCGCCTGCCCGCGGCCGGCGCTCTGGAGCTTCCCGTCGGCGAGATCTCGGCGGAGCCGCAGCGCCTCGACGCTCGACTGGGTGACGTCCACGTAGACGGGATCGAGCTGCTGCACGGTCGCGAGCAGGGTCGCCTGCGACTGCTGGACGAACGCGCCCTCCGTGACCGCCGACCGGCCGATCCGCCCGGAGACGGGCGAGGTGACGGTGGTGTACCCGAGGTTGATCTGCGCGGTCTCCACCGCCGCGCGGCCCGCGGCGACGTCGGCCTCGGACGCCTTGAGCGCGGCCATCGCGTTCTCGTGCTCCTGCTTGCTCACCGCGTTGTCCGCCACGAGCTCGGTGTACCGCTGGGCCTGCATCCGGTTCGACGCGAGCGTCGCCTCGGCGCGGGCGAGCTGCGCCCGGGCGCCCTCGAGCGCGGCCCGGTACGGCGCGGGATCGATCGCGAAGAGCGGCTGGCCTTCCTTCACGTCGGCGCCCTCCGTGAACAGCCGCTTCAGCACGATCCCGTTCACGCGCGCGCGGACCTCCGCGACCCGGAACGCGGAGGTGCGGCCGGGCAGCTCCTTGGTGAGGGTGACGGCGGTCGGCTGGAGCGTGACGACGGCGACCTCGACCGGACCGGCGGGCGCGGCAGCGGACTTCGCGTCGGAGCGGCTGCAGCCCGCGATCAGCGCGGCCGCGATCGCGGCGAGGACCGGACCGGTCCAGCGGCGGGCGGCGCGGCGGGGAGCGAGCCGCGACGGTGTGGGGGGGCGAGGAGTGCGTCATCGTTTCGCGCCTTCCGGACGTCAAGAGATAGGAGTCGGTGTGGCTGGACGCCGCATCCGGTCACATCGCGGGTTGACAGTCAATACTGAACGGTTCAGTTTAGCCTAATCATGAGTACGCACGCAGCCATGACTTCCGTCGAGACGGTGCCGATGAAGCGCCGGCAGATCCTCGACGGGGCCCGCCACGTGTTCGGGAAGCTGGGGTTCGAGCGGGCGACCGTGGACCTGATCGCCGCCCGGGCGGGGGTCTCCAAGGCCACCGTCTACAACCACTTCCAGGACAAGCAGGCGCTCTTCGTCGCCGCGGTGGTCGAGGAGTGCGACGACATGCGCGCCGGGCTCGAGCGGTGCCTCGAGCGTCCGGTGGGCGACGTCGAGCAGGTCCTGGAGATCATCGGCGAGAAGGTGATGGCGCTGGCGCTCTCCCCCTCGATCGCCGGGCTCTACCGCCAGGCCATCTCGGAGGCGGCGCGCCAGCCGGAGATCGGCCGGATGGTGTTCGAGCGCGGGACCGTGGCGATCTTCGACGCGGTCGCCTCGCACCTGAAGCGCTGGGAGGACGCGGGCGCGCTGCGCGTCGGCGATCTCCGGTCGGCGGCGATCGCGTTCGTGGGGCTCTGCCAGGGGGACCTCGTGATCCGGAACCGGCTCGGCGTCCTCGAGCACCCCGTGGACGAGCAGGTCCACCAGAGCGTGAAGCGAGCCGTGCGGATCTTCGTGCGCGCGTACCGCCCTTGAGCGCCCGCGCGGCGCGGTCCCCCTACTCGACGACCTGGGAACAACCGCCCCCGACGGTACCAGACCGGCGGTCCGTCTTCGGGAACCGCTGCCGGTCGGCCCTCGACGGGCCCGGGCGAGCGCCCTTCCGCGCTGCCGCTGCTCCGACGGGGCGAGGCGGCCGACCACGGCGCGGCGCCGCTCGGGCGCAGTAGAGTCGTCGCCGGGTGCGCGAAGGGAGTGCTCGATGCCGGTCGCGCCGCTTTCGTCGGATGCGCTCCGAAGCCCCGGGCTCGGGGTGGGCCTCGAGTTCGAGACCACGAGCGACCTCGAGGATCTCGAGTTCCCCGTCGGCCAGGCCCGAGCCGCCGAGGCGCTGCGGCTCGGGATCGCGCTGCGGAGCGACGGCTACAACGCGTACGTCATGGGTCCGCCCGGCGCCGGAAAGCACGCGCTCGCGCTCCAGACGCTCGAGCGCGCCGGCGTAGCGGCCGCGACCCCGTCGGACTGGTGCTACCTCAACGACTTCGGCGACGAGCGCCGCCCCAAGGCGATCGAGCTGCCGCCCGGGCGCGCGCCCGCGCTGCGCCACGACATGGACCAGCTCGTGGAGGAGCTGCGCGTCGCGATCCCGGCGGCGTTCGAGAGCGCCGAGTACCGCACGCGCCTGCAGCTTCTGGAGAAGGAGCTGGAGGAGGGCCGCGAGCGCGCCATCGAGGAGGTCCGCAAGCAGGCGGAGGCGAAGGGCGTCGCCCTCCTGCGGACGCCGCTCGCGATGGGCTTCGCGCCGGTCAAGGACCGCGAGGTCCTCGAGCCGGACAAGTTCCACGAGCTCCCCTCGGAGGTTCAGGAGCGATACTCGCGGGACATCGCGGAGCTGCAGGCGCGCCTCCAGGAGACCATCCGGGCGATGTCGGATCTCCAGCGCCGGAACCGGGACCGCGTGAAGCAGCTCAACCGCGAGGTCGCGCTCTCCGCGGCGGGGCACCTGCTCGAGAGCTTCGGCGCCGGTACGCCGACCTGCCGGAGGTGCTCTCGCACCTCGACGCGTCCAGGCGGACGTGTCGAGAACGTGCACGAGTTCCTGGCCGGCGCCGACGAGAGCGGCGACGCCGCCACCCAGATCCGCAAGCTGCTCTCGCAGATCCCGGCGCTCCGGCGCTACGGCGTGAACGTGATGGTCGACCACGCCGAGCGGAAGGGGGCGCCGATCGTCTACGAGGACCTCCCGACCCTCGCCAACCTCGTCGGGCGCATCGAGCACCACGCGCACTTCGGCGCGCTCGTCACCGACTTCACCCTCGTGCGCCCGGGCGCGCTGCACCGCGCGAACGGCGGGTACCTCGTCCTCGACGCGCGCAAGCTCCTCGCCAGCCGTTCGCGTGGGAGGAGCTGAAGCGCGCGCTGCGGGCGAGAGAGATCCGGATCGAGTCCCCCGAGCGCCTGATCGGGCTCGCCGGCACGTCCACGCTCGAGCCCCGCGCCCATCCCGCTCGACGTGAAGGTCGTCCTCGTGGGCGATCGCCTCGTCTGGCACCTGCTCTCGGTGCTCGACCCCGAGTTCGCGCAGCTCTTCAAGATCGAGGCGGACTTCGAGGACGTCGTCGCGCGCTCGCCCGAGGGCGAGCGACTCTTCGCGCGGCTCGTCGCGACCCTCGCGAGGCGCGACCGGCTCCGCCCCCTCGACCGCGGCGCCGTCGCGCGCGTGCTCCACGAGGCCTCCCGCCTCGCCGAGGACTCGACCCGCTTCAGCGCCGACGTGACGGGGGTGCGCGACCTCCTCGCGGAGGCGGACCACCTCGCCGGCCAGGCCGGACGCGCGGTCGTGACCGCGCGCGACGTGCGTGCCGCCGTGGACGCCCAGGAGCGTCGCGGGGGCCGGGTGCGCGAGCGCATGCACGAGGAGATCCTCCGCGGCACGCTGGTGGTCGAGACGCGCGGGGCTCGCATCGGACAGGTGAACGGCCTCTCCGTGATCTCGCTCGGGCGACGCGCGTTCGGACGGCCGAGCCGGATCACCGCGCGGGTGCGCCTCGGCCGCGGAGAGGTGCTCGACATCGAGCGCGAGGTCGCGCTCGGCGGGCCGATCCACTCGAAGGGCATCCTCATCCTCGCGGGCTACCTCGGCGGCCGATACTGCCGCGAGCAGCCGCTCACGCTCGCCGCGACGCTCGTCTTCGAGCAGTCCTACTCGGGCGTCGACGGCGACAGCGCCTCGTCCGCCGAGCTGTACGCGCTCCTCTCCGCCATCGCCGAGATCCCGATCCGGCAGGCGCTCGCGGTCACGGGATCGGTCGACCAGCTCGGACGCGTGCAGGCGGTCGGCGGCGTGAACGAGAAGATCGAGGGCTTCTTCGACCTCTGCCGCGCGCGCGGGCTGACCGGCGACGAGGGCGTGCTCGTCCCGTCAGCGAACGTGCCGCACCTCGTGCTGCGCGACGACGTCGTCGCGGCGGTGTCCGAGGGGGAAGTTCCAGGATCTTCGCCGTCCAGACCATCGACGAGGGGATCGAGCTCCTCACCGGGTGCCCGCCCGGAGTCGCCGACGAGGCGGGGCGCTTCCCGGAAGAGCACCGTCAACGCGCGCGTCGCCGCCCGTCTCGATGCGCTCGCGGCCCGGGCGCGAGCGTTCGCCCCGTTCGGCCGCGACGCCCACGAGCCGCCCATGGCTGAGGAGCCGCCCTTCGCGGCGCACCGATCCTCGTGGGGATCGACACCTCCGCCGCGAGCCTCGAGCGCTCGGCGCGTGGGCTCGCTCCGAAAAGGCTGCGCGCCCGTCGAGCCGCCTGCATCGGATGCGCGACGCTCCGAGCTCCTCCGCGCACCGGGCGCGCACCGCGGACGCCGATTCGCGCGAGGTCCCACCCGTCCAGTTCGCTCGATGCCCCGGCACCCCCGATGCACATCGACGTGCCGGGGAGCACGCCGAGTCGAGTTGCATGGCTGGCCGGTTCGAGAGGGAGGGATCGTCCGCTCCCCGCGATCCTCGACGGTCGTCTGGCCGCATCGAGACGGGAGGCGGAGGATGCGCTGGATCCGGTGGTTCGAGGAGCTCGGCCTCGAGGACGTCCCGGTCGCCGGCGGGAAGAACGCGTCGCTCGGCGAGATGATCCGGGAGCTCGGGCCGCTCGGCGTCAAGATCCCCGGGGGCTTCGCGACGACCGCCGAGGCGTACTGGAGCTTCCTGCGTGCGAGCCGGCTCGAGGGAGCGATCCGCCAGATCCTGGAGGGCCGGCGCGCGCAGGACGTCTCGGATCTCGACCGGTGCAGCCGCGAGATCCGCGAGCTGTTCGCCTCGACCGCGCCTCCGCACGAGCTCGAGGGCGAGCTCCTGGAGGCGTACCGGGACCTCTCCGCGCGCTACGGGGAGGCGGCGACCGACGTCGCGGTCCGATCGTCCGCGACGGCCGAGGACCTCCCGACCGCGAGCTTCGCCGGTCAGCACGAGAGCTTCCTGAACGTGCGCGGCCCTGCGGCCGTGGTCGAGGCGGTCCGGAACGCCTACGCGAGCCTGTTCACCCCGCGTGCGATCAGCTACCGGGCGGACATGGGATTCGACCCCCTCGGGGTGGCGCTCTCCGTCGGCGTCCAGAAGATGGTGCGCTCGGACAAGGGCAGCGCGGGCGTGATCTTCACGCTCGACACCGACACGGGCCACCGCGGCGTCGTGCTCGTCACCTCGACCTGGGGGCTCGGCGAGACGGTCGTGCAGGGCCGCGCCGTGCCCGACCAGTTCTACGTGCACAAGGAGACGCTGCGGCGCGGGTTCCGGCCGATCGTTCGCAGGAGGCTCGGCTCGAAGGAGGTCCGGCTCGTCTACGACGCGGCCGGACCCCGGCGCGTCCGCGACGTGGCGGTCTCCGCCGAGGAGCGCACCCGCTTCTCCCTCTCCGACGACGACGTGCTCACGCTCGCCGGATGGGCGGTGCGGATCGAGGAGCACTACTCGCGCAAGCACCTGCACGACACGCCGATGGACATCGAGTGGGCCAAGGACGGCGTCACCGGCGAGCTCTTCGTGGTCCAGGCGCGGCCCGAGACCGTGCACAGCCAGCGAAGGGGCCCGTCCCTCCACCGGTACCGGCTCCGCGAGGAGGGCCAGGTCCGGGCGGAGGGGCTCGCCGTGGGCGAGTCCATCGCGCTCGGGCCCGCGCGCGTCGTCCGGTCGGTCTCCGAGCTGCCGGCGTTCCGGACCGGCGAGATCCTGGTCAGCGTCGCGACCGACCCGGACTGGGAGCCGGTGATGAAGCGCGCCGCCGCGGTCGTGACCGATCGCGGCGGCCGCACGTCGCATGCGGCCATCGTCGCGCGCGAGCTCGGGATCCCGGCGGTGGTCGGGACGGGCGACGCCACCCGGGCGCTGTCCTCCGGCGCGACGTACACCGTGTGCTGCGCCGAGGGCGAGGTCGGCAAGGTGTACGAGGGATCGCTCGCGTTCGAGACGGAGGAGATCGACCCGTCACGGTTGCGCGCGACCGCGCACGCGGATGATGCTCAACGTCGCGACCCCGGAGAAGGCGCTCGGCCTGGCGCATGCTCCCCAACGACGGCGTCGGGCTCGCGCGGATGGAGTTCATCTTCGCGGATTGGGTGGGCATCCATCCCGCTCGCCCTGACGCGCTTCGACGCGCAGCCGCCGGCGATCCGGCGGCGAGATCGAGAAGCGCACCGCCGGGTACTCCGACAAGCGCGAGTACTTCGTGGACCGCCTCTCGCAGGGGATCGGGATGCTCGCCGCCGCGTTCTGGCCGAAGCCGGTGATCCTGCGCTTCAGCGACTTCAAGACGAACGAGTACGCGCGCCTCCTCGGCGGCGAGCCCTTCGAGCCGAAGGAGGAGAACCCGATGCTCGGGTGGCGCGGCGCGAGCCGCTACTACCACCCGGAGTACCGCGAGGGCTTCGTCCTCGAGGTCGCCTCGGTGCGAAGAGTCCGCGAGGTGTTCGGGCTGACGAACCTCGCCGTGATGATCCCGTTCTGCCGGACGCCGGCCGAGGGGGCGCAGGTGCTCGCGGTGATGCGGAGCGGCGGCCTCGTTCGCGGCGCCGGCGGGCTCGAGGTCTACGTCATGGCCGAGATCCCGTCGAACGCGCTCCTGGCCGACGAGTTCGCCGCGCTGTTCGACGGCTTTTCCATCGGTCGAACGACCTCACCCAGATCACGCTCGGCATCGACCGCGACTCGGTCCGGTCGCGCCGCTGTTCGACGAGCGCAGCCCGGCCGTCAAGCGCTGTGCGCCATATCATCGCCGTGGCCCATCGGGCGGGCCGCAACGTGGGCATCTGCGGACAGGCGCCGTCGGACTATCCGGAGTTCGCCGCCTTCCTGGTCGAGCGAGGGATCGACTCGCTCAGCCTGAGCCCGGACGCGCTGGTCCGGACGACCCTCCGCGTGCTCGAGGAGGAGCGGCGGGTCGAGACGCCCGCGCTGGCCACCGGGCCCGCGCAGCTCGCCACTGTGCCGTCGTAGTGGGGAGAGGAGGACGCGCCATGATGTTCCGGGACAGGCAGCACGCAGGGAGGTTGCTCGCGGCGAAGCTCGAGGGCTTCCGCGAAGAGCGGCCGATCGTCTTCGGCCTCACGCGCGGCGGAGTTCCGGTCGCGTCCGAGGTGGCCCTCGCGCTCGGCGCGCCGCTCGAGCCGATGGTCGTGCGCAAGATCGGCGCTCCGCCGCCGCGAGTTCGCGCCCAGCGCGTTTCCGCGGAGCGCCGCGTCGCGTTGATGAACGCGCGTCACCTGCGGAGCTTCGGTTGAGCACGACGACTTCGCGGCGCTCGCCGGCTACGAGGCGGTCGAGCTGGCGCGGCGCATGCGCGCCTACCGCGCCAATCGACCGTTCCCGGAGCTGCAGGGGCGCACCGTGATCCTGGTGGACGACGGGGTCGCGACGGGTGCCACCGCGCGCGCCGCCGAGCGGTCGGCGCGGCGCGCGGGCGCGGCCCACGTGGTGCTGGCGGCGCCGGTGATCGCCGCGGCCGCGGAGGTCGAGCTGCGGCGAGAGCTCGACGACGTCGTCGCGCTGGACTTGCCCTCGAGCTTCATCGCGGTCGGCTTCTGGTACGAGCGCTTCGGACCGGTCTCGGACTCCGAGGTCCTCGACGAGCTCCGCCGGTACGCGCCGCGCAGCCGAGCAACGAGAGCACGAGGAGGAGCCGTCCATCCCGGTTCCGCGCCGCGCTGCGCATCGAATCCGGAGCTGCATCCCCTTACTCGTACCGCCACGCTCCGCGTCGGCCAGAACCTCTGGAACTAGCTGCCGCGCATCGCCCGCACGATCCGCGTCCCGCCTTCGATGATGCTCGGCTCCTGGATGGGGACCGACTTCACGAACGACGACCTCGTGAAGGAGTCGTCGCTCCGGAAGGACTTCGTCGCGCGGGTCGACCGCCGGTCCGACGTCGCCGCCGGGCTGGTGGCTCGCGCTCGAGGTGAAGCCGGGCGTCGTCGGCCGCTGGGCCCGGATCGAGCTGCTCGTCGTCCGACGACGATCTGCCGATCGAGGAGCGCCACTTCGACCGGAAGGGGCGGCTCGCGCGGACGATGACGTTCGACGAGGTGAAGGTGCTCGGCGGCCGCCGGCTCCCGGCGCGGATGGTCGCTCGTGCCCGAGCGGACCCGGAGGACAGCGAACCGAGATGCGCTACCTCGAGGTCGCGTTCGACGTGCCGCTCCCCGCCGACGTGTTCAGCCTCTCGCGACTCGAGCGGAGGCGCGATGACTGCCATGGCGGCACGACGGCTCCGGATCGCCTGGCGCAACCTCTGGCGCAACCGGCGCCGCACCGTCGCTCGCGCTCGCGGCCATCGGCCTCTCGCAGCGCGCTGGTGCTCTTCTACGACGGGCATCCTCCGCGGGTACGCCGACTGGATGGTCGACGACGATCACCGGGCCGATGCTCGGCCACGTCCAGGTCCACGCGCCGGGCTGGCGCAAGGACCGGGCGATCGATCGGACCTTCGCCGCGACGCGGCCGGACCGCTCGAGCGCGCTCCGCCGCGCTCCCGGACGTCGCCGAGCGCCCAGCGCCGCGCATCTACGCGCCGGCGCTCGCGCGCGCTCGGCGAGGAGGGGTTCGCGCGTCGTCGTCCTCGGCGTCGAGCCCGCCGCCGAGTCGCGGGCCGCACGGCCTGCTCTCGGGCGCCGCGAGGCTGCCGCCCGGGCGAGGCGGGTGCTCGTCGGCCGTCCGCTCGCCGAGGCGGATGGGCGTCGCCGTCGGGCGGACGCTGTCGCGCTCGTCGGCCAGGGGGCCGACGGCTCGCTCGCCAACGACCTCTTCACGGTCGCCGGCGCTCGTCGAGACACCGGTCGATCTCGTGAACCGCCTGGGCGTCCTGATGGCGCTCGACGACGCGCAGGCGCTGTTCGCCATGCCGGGCGAGGCGCACGAGATCGTCGTCCACGCGCGCGATCCCGCGCAGGCGCGACGGCGCTCGCGGCGCGGCTGGCGGCGCTCCGCGACCTCGCGCGGCGCCGAGGTGCTCGACTGGCAGACGCTCGCGCCGGAGATGGTCGACCTCGTCGAGCTTCGTCGAGATCGCGTGGATCTTCGTCCTCCTCCTCGTCTTCGTCGCCGCCGCGGCCGGCGTCGCCAACACGATGCTGATGGCCACGTTCGAGCGGACGCACGAGCTCGGCATGCTGCTGGCCCTCGGGACGCGCGCCCGGGCGGATCGTCCGCGATGATCGTGGTCGAGTCGCTCGCCCTCGGGTGCTCGGCGTCGCTCGCTCGGCGTCGGCGCTCGGCGGCGGCGATCGTCGCGATCACGCACCGGACCGGCGTCGACTACGCGGCGCTCACCGGCGGCGGACCGAGCGAGATCTCCGTTCGCCGGGCTGCGCTGGTCGCTGCGTACTCTACCCGCGCGCTGGCGCTCGTCGACGTCGCTCGCGCGGCGCTGGCGCCGTGCTCGTGACGTCGCTCCTCGCCTCGCGCCTGGCCGGCGGTGCGCGCCGCGCGCCTCGCAGCCGACGCGGGCGCTGAGGGCCTGATGGCCTGGTCGAGGCCCGCTACGCGCGTCCGCAGCGTCCGCGCGCAACGTCCGGCGCACGTTCCTCTCGGTCGTCGGCATCGCCATCGGCTGCGCGCTCGCGCTCGTCATGGAGAGCCTGAACCGCGGCCGCGACGAGCTCTTCGCCCGCGTCGGCGCCGACGAGCGGCGCCGGCCACCTCCGGATCGTCCCGGCCGGCTGGCGCGCGCGCCGCGATCCGCGGCTGCGGCTCGCCGACTGGCGCGCCGACCTCGCGCGCCGCCCGCGCGCTCCCGGCGTCGCCGTCGTCGCGCCGCGGGCCCGCGCGCAGGTCCTGCTCGCGATGGGCACGCACGTCGTCGCCGTCGAGATGGCCGGCGTCGACGCCGGCCGTCGAGCCGCGGCCCTACCGCTTCGCCCGGCAAGGTCTCGGCGGCCGGTGGCTCGCGCCCGGGGAGCGCGGGGGCGATCGTCGTCGGCCAGGCGATCGCCGACCGGCTCGCGTCCGAGGTCGGGGACGAGCATCGTCGCGACGGCGGTCGGACCGGGCGGGCGACATCGAGAGCGCGATGTTCCGCATCGTCGGCGTCGTCGCGACCGGCAGCGACGAGATCGACCTCACCGTCTGCGCCACGTCGCGCTCGCCGACGTCGAGCCGCTCATCGGGCCTGCCCGGCGCGGGCGAGGTGACGCTGCTGCTCGACGACTGGCGCGGCACCGACGCGGCGCGCGCGGCGCTCGCGCGCGCGCGTCGCGCCGGGCGACGAGGTGCTCACCTGGGCGAGAGCTGGACGCCGGAGTTCGAGGGGCACCTCGAGCAGGACAGCGCGGCGACCTGGCTCGTCACCGGATCATCCTGCTCGATCGTCCTGCTCGGCGTCGCGAGCGCCCAGCTCGCCGCGGTCCTCGAGCGCCGCCGCGAGTTCGCGGATCCTGTCGGCGCTCGGCATGAGCGCGCGCCGGATGGTGCGGCTCGTCGTGCAGGAGGCGCTCGTGCTCGGGCTGGCCGGCGCCGCTGTCGGGCTCGCGCTCGGGTTGCCCCTCGTCTGGCGCGTCGCCCGTCCGCGGCCTCGACCTCCGGCCGTCATGGGCGCGAGCTACGCCTTCCAGGGCGTGATCTTCGACCCGGTCATGTACGGCGACTTCGGCCTCTGGATCGTCCCGTACGTGCTCGTCGTCGCGATCGGCGCGACGGTCGCTCGCGTCGCTCTACCCGGCCTGGTTCGCGGCGCGCACCGATCCGGCCGCCGCCCTGCGGGTGGCCCAATGAGCGAACCCGTCCTCGTGGCCCGCGGCGTGACGAAGGTCTTCCGGCAGGGGAAGCGTCGAGGTGCGCGCGCTGCGCGGCGTCGACCTCGAGGTCCGCGCGGGCGAGTTCCTCGCCCTCGTCGGCCCGTCGGGCAGCGGCAAGACGACGCTTCCTGAACCTCGTCGGCGCGCTCGACGTGCCCACGTCGGGCGAGCTGCTCCGTGCTCGGGCAGGCCGGTCGCCCGCTCTCGCGGCGCCGAGCGCGCCGAGCTGCGGCTCCGGTCGCTCGGCTTCGTGTTCCAGGCCTACAACCTCGTGCCGGTGCTCACCGCGCTCGAGAACGTCGAGTTCGTGCTCGAGCTGCAGCGGAGTGGGCGCCGAGCGGCGCGCGCGCGCGCGCGAGGTGCTCGAGGAGCTCGGGCTCGCGGAGCTCGCCGACCGGCGACCGGCCGAGCTCTCCGGCGGCCAGCAGCAGCGCGTCGCCGTCGCGCGCGCCGTCGCGGCGCGGCCGCGGCTCGTCCTCGCCGACGAGCCGACCGCCAACCTCGACGGCGAGAACGCCGAGATGCTGATGCACCTGATGCGCGACCTGCGCGACCGGCACGGGATGACCTTCGTGTTCTCGACCCACGATCCGCGCGTCGTCGCCCACGCCGTCCGCGTCGTGACGCTGGTCGACGGCCGCGTGGCGCGCGACGAGCCGAAGCCCGGCGAGCCGCCGCACGAGATCCTCCCGGGCGTCGGGAAGCCGCTGGACGCGGCGAGGAGCTGACGTGATCGCGTCCCGGCGGGCCTCGGGCGCCTGCGTCGCGCGCGGCGCTCCGTCGCGCTCGCGCTGGCGCTCGCGTCTCCCGCGGCGGGCGCGGCGGGCGCGCTGCCGCCGCGGATCGAGAGGGCCGCGCCTCGCTCCGGACGTCGCTCAAGAGCGCCGCTCGTGGTCGCAGGACCCGCCGGACGCGCCGCTGCTGTTCCCGCAGGACGACGGCGCCGCCTCCTACTGGCGCGCTGCGCCTCGACGGCGAGGCGCGGCCGGGCGCGAGCGTGTCCCTGGCGCTGGCGTACGAGCAGCGGCTCCGCGTCGCGTCGTCGGCCGCCGCGGCGGTCGCCGGGCGGACCGGTGCCGTGGACGCCCCCGCGCCGTACCGGCTGCGCCAGCTCGACTGGCGGATCGCGGGCGACGACGACGTTCGCCTGGCGCCACGAGATCGACCGCGCCAGCGCCGCGTTCCACCTCCCCCGTGCCGAGCTGACGGTCGGGCGGCAGGCCGTGGGATGGGGGCGGGGCGTCCTCTTCGGGGCGGTCGATCTCTTCGCGCCTTTCTCGCCGCTGGAGGCGGATCGCGAGTGGCGCCGGGGCGTCGACGCCGCCCGCGCCGAGGTGCGGCTGTCGGACCGCTTCTCGGTGGACGCGGTGGCTGCGCTCGGCGAGTCGCTCGGGACGTCCGCGCTCGCCGCGCGCGTGCGCGGGTACGCCGGGGACGTGGACGGCGAGCTCGTCGCCGGCTGGCGCGGCCGGGATCTCCTCGCGGGCGCGACGACGTCCGCCGCCGTCGGCGGAGCCGAGCTCCACGGCGAGCTGTGCGCCTTCTTCGCCCGGGATCCGCTCCCGGGCGGTGGCGCGTGGGGGAACGAGCGGCTCGCCCCGAAGGCGGTCCTCGGAGGGTCTCACCGGATCCCCGTCGGGCGCGGCCTCGTCGGGTTCGCCGAGTACCACTACTCGGGGTTCGGCGCCCGGTCGGCACGGGACATCGTCCCGCTGCTCGCAGGGCGCGCGTTCGGGGAGCGCCTCGCGCGCGGCGACACGCAGCTGCTGGGGCGCCATGCCGTCGCGCTCCTCGGTACGCTCGAGCTCACGAACGAGCTCGCGACCCAGGCGCTCGTGCTCGTCTCCCCTTCCGACGGCTCCGGCGTCCTCGCCCCGGCAGCGACGTACACGCTCTCCGACGCGGCCTCTGTGAACGCGACCCTCTACGTCCCGTGGGGCGCGAAGCCGGAGGGGCTCACCCTCCGGAGCGAGTACGGCGCGACGCCGCTCTCCTTCTTCGTGCAGGTACGACTCTACGACTGACGACGCCCGGACGCGCCGCGCCCCGCGAGCGGATTGGCGCGTCGTTCGGTGTCTGACCCGAACGAGCCGTCGCGAATCTCTGCACCGCGTTGCAGTTCTCGCCAGACGCCGCCCGAGGCCGTAAGGCCCGGGAATCCCGAGGCTGTTTCCCCTGCCCTCGCCCGCACCGCTGCGGTTGTCACCGTTCCGGTCCGGAGCGGCGAGCTCGACGCAGGCAGCCCCCTCGGCACAAGTGCTCGCAACCCGAGGGCAATCCGGCCCGAGCGTCGTCGCCGCGCCGCTGGCCCTGGTCTTGCGATGAGGAAAAGGCGTGAGAAGCGCAGGTCACCCAGCAGCCCACAGGAGCACGCCATGATGTTCGCATTCGCGCTCGCCCTCGTCGGATTCGCAGTCCTCGGCGGCCTCGAGCTCGTCGCCGACGCCAGCTGAAGGCTCCCCGCCGCAACCGCAGCTCGAGACGGAGGACGCCATGGGCCACGACTTCCTGACCATCTACCCGGCAAAGCTCCAGGAGTACCTCCTCGCGATCGGCTACCTGCTCCTGTTCATCCCGTTCTGGCGCTACGTGCAGGGCGGCTCGCGCGTGCCCGCGACCGCCGAGGGGCGGATCGCGGCCGCGGCCCCCGAGCACGCGCCGCGACGCCCCGCCGGCGCGACCGCGCTGCGGCCGACGGCAGGCTGGTTCCAGGTTCCCGCGGGCGTCCGCCTCCACCCGGGCCACACCTGGGCGCGGCTCGAGACGGACGGGCTCGTGACGGTCGGCATCGACGACTTCGCCCACAAGCTCGTCGGCCCGGCGTCGGTGGAGCTGCCGGCGCTCGGCAGCCGCGTCGCGCAGGGCGAGCCGGCGCTGGCGCTCCGCGACGGTGGCGGCTCCGCGCCGATGCTCTCCCCGATCGACGGGACCGTGGTGGCGGTGAACGCGGCGGTGAAGACCGACGCCGCGGCCCTCGCGGATCCGTACGGCGCGGGCTGGCTGTTCAAGGTCAAGGCTCCGCGGCTCGCGGCGAACCTCCGCCAGCTCCACGCGGCGGGCCCGGCGCTGCGCATGCTCGAGGACGCGGGTGAGGCGCTCGTCCGGCGGATGAACCCGGAGCTCGGGCGCGTGCTGCAGGACGGCGGCACGCCCGTGCACGGGATCGCCCGCGCCCTCGCGGGCGACGAGTGGGAGGCGCTGGCGCGAGAGTTCTTCCTGACCTGACCCGCTCCTGGAGCGGTGCAGCACCGGGCCGGGGCCGCTCACGCGGCCCCGGTCTCGTCTTTGCGCCCTGCGAGGACGTCACCGAGGCGGCGGAGGCGGAGGCGGACTCAGGGGAGGCGGCCCGCAACGACGAGCCCCTCCAGCCGCGCGCGCAGGAGCGCGACGGCGCTCTCCGGCGGCGGCTCGCCCGCGAGGTTCTGGAGCAGGAACACGTCGCGGACGGCGGATCCGGCCGTCTCGACCCGCATCGCGCGCGGGAACAGGCCGTGCTCGGCGAAGATCAGCAGGATGCGCCCGAGGAGCCCGACCGCATCCTCGCCGCGGATCTCGACCTCGACGTCTCTCCGCGTGCGGGTGACCCGGCAGCTCGCGAGCGCGACGCGCCCTGCGCTCGCCGGAGCCGGAGGCGCGCGCATGAGCGCGAGGAAGTCGATCGCGGACGGCTCGACGGCGCCGTCGAGGACGTCGAGATCGATCTCCGCGGTCCACCGCTCCGTCCCTCGCCTCGCCACGGCGCGCACGACGCTGATGTGACGGACGGCGAGCCCTGCCGCGAGCCGGCCGGCCCAGGCGAAGTGCAGCGAGCCCGAGAGGTGGAGCACGTACCGGCGTCGTGCCTTCCGGGCGAGGCGGCAGGTCCACTCCTCGCTCGCCGGCCTCTCGGGCGACGGGAGGAGAAACGAGGGGAGCGCGAAGCCGGACGCAGAGGCCATGCCCGAGCCCAAAGCAACTCCCTTGCCAGACACGGATCTGCGCGCGTCCACGCGGGATCCCCGTCGCTGGCCGGCGCTCGTGCTCGCGCGGCGGGCACGGCGTGTTCTTCCGCGAGCAGGGCCGCGCGAACACCCGGATGGGCCCTCCGCGCACCCGACGCGCGCTCTCGGTCACGCGTCGACCGGGCTCCGGGCGCGGACCACCTCGCGCGACCGCGACCGCTCTCACGGCGCCCGGGCACGCCGCCCGAGGTTCATGATCGGTCGGACCCGCTCGCACCAGCGCCACTGCGTCGTCTCGAGGACGGCCGCGTCCTCGTGGGTGCCGGCCGGGACGACGATGGTGCGCTCGCGGAGGAGCTTGTCGTCGACGTAGATCGGAACTCCGAACAGCGCGAACGGAGGTTCCGCGCCAGGCTCGCAGGGCCGGAACCGCTCCGCGAGCTCCGCCTCCGACACGAGCTCCGCGCGCAGGCCCGTCGCCTCCTCGAGCGGGGCCACGTTCAGGCGGTCCGGCGCCGCGACGACCGCGATCGCGAGGTCGCCGTCGAGCCTGAGCACGACCAGCTTCGCGACGCGGAAGCCGCTCACGTGCTCCGCGGCCGCGAGATCCTGCGCCGTCGCGGCGACCGGGTGCCCGTGACGTTCGCAGTCGCCGTACCGATCCCGCAGATGCGCTTCGATGACCGCCGGAATCATGATCGTCGCTCCGGTTCGACGACCTCATTGTCTCACGGCCCGCGCGCGCCGGTGCATCCCTCGCGCGCCATTCCCCGTGCGTGCTCGGCAGGCGCGCTGCTCTTCCGCCCGCCGGCTGCGCTCGGCCCGTACCGAGCGCCCCGGCGCCCGCACGCCCTGCCGTCGTGCGGGAGGCGTATCCTGCACCGCGCATGTGCGGACGGTTCACGCTCACGACCCGGGAGGTCCACGACCTCGCGCGCGCGCTGTCCGCGACGCTCGCGGACGAGGACTCCGCCCGAGTGCACCGGCCGCGCTGGAACATCGCGCCGACGAACGACCACTGGCTCCTGCTGCTCGACGCCGGGCGCAGGGCGCTCGTGCGCGCGCGCTTCGGCCTGGACGGTCCCGGCGGGAGGCTCGTCATCAACGCGCGGGCAGAGACGGCCGCGAAGCTTCCTTCGTTCCGCGACGCCTTCGAGCGGGGACGCTGCGTCGTCCCCGCGGACGGCTTCTACGAGTGGCGCGGCGGCCGGGCCCAGCGTCGCCCGCTGTGGTTCCACCCGCCGGACGGCGGGCTCCTGCTGTTCGCGGGGCTGACCCTGGAGCGGCACGGGACGGCGGCGTTCGTGATCCTGACGACCGCCGCGAACGCGACCCTCGCCCCGCTGCACGGCCGGATGCCCGCGCTCCTGTCGCCTCGGGCCGCGGACGCGTGGCTCGCGCGCGGCGACGCCGGGCTGCTCGTGCCCGCGCCGGAGTCGTGGCTCGCCGCGCGGGAGGTGTCGCCGCTCGTGAACGCCGTCGCGAACGACGGGCCCGAGCTGCTCGAGCGCGCCCCGCCGCCGCGGCAGCTGACGATGCTGTAGCCCGGCTCTCCCACCCCGGGACCCTCCCTCACGATCGCAGGGGCGTCGCCAGGACCTCCTCGATGCGCTCGAGCGGCACGGGCTTGCCGAGGTGCCGATCGAACCCGGCCTCACCGGCCCGCCGCTCGTCCTCGGGGAGCGCGTACCCGGTCACGGCGACGAGGAGGACCGAGGCCAGGGCCGGCTCCGCGCGGATCGCGCGCGCGACCTCGTACCCGTCCATCACCGGGAGGCCGATGTCGCAGAGCACGACGTCGGGACGGAAGGCGCGCGCCTTCTCGACGCCCTCTCGGCCGTCGTGGGCCACCTCGACGTGGTGGTTCCAGGTGAGGAGCACCTCGCGCAGCGTCTCCGCGGCGTCGACGTTGTCCTCGATGATCAACACGCGCCGACACGGCGTCGGGGTCGCCGCGCGGGGAGCCCCCAGCGTGACGGGCTGCTCGGCCGCGACGGGCAGCCGGACGAGGAACTCGGCGCCACGCCCGCTCCCGTCGCTGCGCGCGACCACGGTTCCGCCGTGCAGCTCGACGAAGCCCTTCACGAGCGAGAGCCCGAGCCCCAGGCCACCCTGGCTCCGGTGGAGGGTGGCGTCCTGCTGCGTGAACGGCTCGAAGATCCGCCCGAGGAGCTCCGGCGCGATCCCGATCCCGTCGTCCCGGACGCGGACGAGGACGGTGCCGTGCGGCTCTCGCGCCACCTCGACCTCGACGCGCCCGCCGCGCTGCGTGAACTTCGCGGCGTTCTGGAGGAGGTTCCCGACGACCTGCGACATGCGCGTCGCGTCGGCATCCAGCCAGACGGGCAAGGTCGCGGGGCGGTGCACGAGCTCGACGCCGCCGCCCTCCAGCACGGGCCTGTAGTCGTCCACGGTGCGCCGGACGACCTCGCCGAGATCGACCCGCGCCAGCTCGAGTTCGACCTTCCCTCGCGTGATGCGGGTCACGTCGAGCAGGTCGTCCACGATCCGGCCGAGGTGTCCGAGCTGGCGCTGGATGATCTGCCTCGCTCGGCTCGCCTGCTCGCCGTCGGGCCCGGCGTGCTCCAGCAGCCACAGCGCGTTCTGCACGGGCGCGAGCGGGTTCCTGAGCTCGTGAGAGAGGACGGCGAGGAAGTCGGTCTTGCGGCGGTCGGCGTCTCGCAGCGCCGCCTCCGTCCGCCGCTGCGCGGCCGAGAGCTCCTCCACCGCCTTCCGCGCGGTCACCTGGCTCGTGACGTCGAGGAGCGACAGCAGCACCCCCTGGACCCGCCCGGCCTCGCCCGTGACCGGCACGAGCGACCAGTTCCAGTAGGTGACGCCGCGCTCGGGCTGGTCCGCGAACTCGAAGGGCTTCTCCTGGACGTAGAAGGGCTCCCCGGTCGCCGCGACGCGCCGGAAGATCCGTTCGTTCTCCTCGTTCGGGAAGAAGTCGAAGTGCCCGCGCCCGATCAGGTCCGCCCGCTGGTGACCGCAGGCGCGCGCGTACGCGTCGTTCACCATGAGGAACCGCAGCTCGGGGTCGAGCAGCGCGAGCTGCGCGTGCGTCGCGTTCAGCACCGCGGTGAGCTCGAACGACTGCGCGCGGTACCCCTCCTCGCTCCGGCGCAGGGCATCCTCGAGCTCCCTGTGCTCCGTGACGTCGGAGAAGGCGACGGCGAAGTAGCCCGTCGCGGGCGAGAACGCCGCCACGTCGTACCAGCGCTGCAGCTGGACGGAGAACTGCTGGAAGTGGATGGGCTCTCCGGTGAGCGCGACCTGCCCGTACCGCCCGATCCAGTCCGCCGGGTCTCGCTCGATCCCGGGGAGCACCTCCGTCACGCGGCGACCGATCAGCGCCTGGCGCCTGAGCCCCGTCTGCCACTCGAACGCCGCGTTGACCTCCAGGAAGACGTAGTCGATCGGCCGACCCTCGCCGTCGAGCACGACCTCGTGCAGCGCGAGCCCGTTGACCGAGTGCTCGAACAGCGACCGATGCACGTCGGCGATCGCCGGAAGGGGAGCAGGCGGGGGCCGCCGGCTCGCTGGTTCGTCGGCGTGGGGCGTTCGTTGTACCATCGGATCGGCGCCAGGATACGCCTCCGCGTGAACGGGTGCGTCGCGGCGCGCCGCCCCTGTTGGGAGCGATCGAGCGCACCCAACCGGGTCTTCCGGCGGCTACCGGAGGCGCCGCGACTCGCGTCTTCGGGAGCGCTCATGTGGGATGAACCGCGACGTGGTCTGGGTTGAGGCAGACGATGGCGAGGGACGCGTTCGACCGGCTGTCACCCGACCACAGGGTCGCCCTGCCGGACCGTCGGCGGGCGTCCCCGGACCGGCTCGCGCGGGAGAGCGCGAGATCAAGCACCAGCGCGCGCTCCTGCTGGCGGAGCGCGGAACGCTCGTTCCGGAGCGCGTGCCGCTCCGCACGAGCGGGCTGCTGCAGGACCTCGCCGCCGTCTTCGCCGGGCTCCCCGTGGCCGACGAGCGACGGCTCGAGCTCGGCCCGCCCGCGGAGGACGTCGAGGTCGTGTCGGATCGTGCGCTCCTCCTGCGCGTCCTGATCAACATGCTGAGGAACGCGCTCGAGGCGACCGCCGCGGGCGGCGTGGTCCGGCTGTCGTGCGAGCGCGCCCGGGACTCGGTGTTCCTGCGCGTGCACAACGACGGCGCCATCGCTCCGGAGGTGCAGGCCCGCGTCTTCCAGCGCTCCTTCAGCACGAAGGCGCTCCACGGCCGCGGTCTCGGCACGTACTCGATGAAGCTCCTCGGTGAGCGATACCTCGGGGGAGAGGTCTCGTTCGCGTCGTCGGAGGCTTCCGGGACCGTGTTCGCCCTCCGGTTGCCCGTTTGACGCTCCGCGTGAGCGGGGCCGCCCGGTGGGCCAGCCTGCGTGTGTCCCTCACCCCGGGGACGCCCGGCTCCGCTCATTTCGACCCTGCCTGGCATCCTCGCGGTCGAGGTTGCTAGGCTCGCTCGCATGGTCGCTCTCCCCGCTCTCCTCGGCGTGCTCCTCGCGGCCAGCCCGGCGCCGGCCAGGTCGAAGGTCGAGCCGAAGCCTCCGCCGCCCCCCGCCAGCCCCCCCGCGCCGAACCTCGACGTCCCGCTGCCGCCGCCTCCGGCACTGTCGGTGAAGCCGAAGGCGGCGCTCCGCCTCGCGCTGCCGGACGTGAAGGTCACGGGCGACCTGCCGCCGCGCCAGGTGGCCCTGCTCGAGAGCGCGCTCCTCGCCGAGGTGCGGAAGCTCGAGGGCGTGTCGGCGATCGGCATGACCGAGATCCGCGAGATGCTCTCGTTCGAGTACCAGCGGCAGATGCTCGGGTGCGCGGCCGACGGGGCCTGCCTCGCCGAGATCGGCGGCGCGCTCGGCACCGACGACATGCTGCACGCGTCCGTCATCGTGGAGGGCAAGACCGCCACGTTCTCGCTCCGGCGCATCAGCATGCGCTCGGCCCGCGTCACCGGGACGCACACCAAGCGGCTCACGCGAGCGGGCGGGGAGGAGCTGCTCGGCGACGTGGGTGCCGCCGTCCAGGAGGTCTTCCCGGACCGGCAGCTCCGCGCCGGCGTCACGCGTGGCGTCGACAAGGCGATGGCGCTGCGCCTCAACCCTCCCCCGCTCCCGCGCTGGCCGTTCTACGCCACCGCCTCGGCCGCCGTGGCGGCGGCGACGGGCGGCGTGGTCATGGCCTACATGTCGAAGGACGCGCAGAGCCAGTGGAAGAGCCTCGCCGAGCGGTCGCGCACCGAGCCGGTCCCGGGCGCCCAGCTCAAGGAGCTCGAGCGCACGGCCGACAGCCGCTCCCGGAGCGCCACCATCCTCCTCATCGCCGCGGGCGTCCTCGGCGCCGGCGCCGGGGTGGAGGCGCTGTTCACCGACTGGCACGGGTACGGCGCCCAGGTGGACGTGGGCCCGAAGAGCGCGACCGTCAAGGTCGGCGGGAGCTTCTGACCATGACGCGCGCCGCTCGACCGGGTCGTGCCCGCACCCTCCTCCTCGCGCTGGCCTCGCTCGCGGTCGCGGCGTGCAAGACCGGCCTCGAGGTCCCCGAGGGCGCGCTGGTGACCTGCGGCTCCGACGCGGACTGCCCCGGCGGCTACATCTGCCGCTCGACGCTCGGTCGCTGCGTGAGGCCCGGCGGCGACGTGACCGCGCCGGAGCTCGTCACGGCCTCGCTGCAGGTCGATCCGCCGCTCGTCGGCACGGCCACCGCGACCGTCACCGTCGCCTTCCAGGTCAGCGAGCCCCTCGCCTCCGACCCGGTCGCCTTCCTGCGCCTTTCGGGCGCGGGCGCGACCACGCGCGTGCTCGCGGTCCAGAGCCGAGACCTCGCGCTCAACCGGTACGTGCTCTCCTACTCGCCCGCCCCGGCGTCGGACGGCGAGGGCGACGTCTCGTTCGTCGCGACGTTCATCGACGCGGCGGGCAACGAGGGCCACGTCGAGCTCCCTCGCGTGGCGGTCTTCGACTTCACCGCCCCCAGGCTCGCGAGGGACACCGGCGGTGCCGCGGTCGTGGCGGTCGCGCTCACGCCTCCGGCCACGAGCCCGCGGCGGGACGTCGACGCGATCACCGTCGGAACGCGCGTGCGGGTGGACTTCGCCGCGAGCGAGCCGCTCGCGGGCGGCGCGGGGTCGCCCGTGGTGAAGCTCGCGTCGGGTGGCAACGCCGTGACGCTGACCCAGCTGAGCGGGAACACCCTCTCCTACGTCTACGAGACCGTGATGGGCGCCGGGTTCACCGACGGCCCGGCGGACCTCACCGCGCACCTCACCGATCTCGCGGGGAACGTGGCCGACGTGCCGCTCGCCACGGTGCAGGTGAAGACCCAGCGACCCGCGTCGCCCGCGGTCGGCACGGCGGGAGCGGTGCTCTTCCATCGCGTGCCCTGGGGCAGCGAGGCCACGGGGGGCGCGGAGGCGTACTACCTGCGCGGCGCCGCCGGCGCCGTCCCGGCGAGCACGCTCGCCGTCGTCTACTCGGACCCGACCGTGATCTCGTCCGGCGGGACGCTGGTCGGTCGTGAGATCGCCCGCGTCGCCGCCTCCGTGACCGGCGCCTTCGGCGGGGACGTCGGGGACGCGGCTCCGTTCCCGCTCTACATGGGGGACTCGCCCGACGTGTACGTGGCGGCGGTCGACGGCGCAGGGAACGTCAGCGACGCCGACGGAGATCCGTCGAACGGGGTCCAGGCCGCCCTCGTGCGCGACGTCGCCTGGACCGCGACGATGCTCGGCAAGATCCCCGGACGCGTCTTCCCGAACCCGCACGCCTTCGAGGGGCGGCAGGTGTGGACCCCGACGCTCGCCCAGCGCGGGAGCAAGCCCGCGGCGAATGCCCGCCGACGTGGGGCGCCAGGACGGCACGCAGGCGTCGGTGCGCGGCGCGCCGCACTGGCTCCCGGCACGGCGCTACGTCACCCTCGGCCCCCGCGGCGGCGTCGGCATGGCCTACGACCCGGTGCGTGGCTGCCGGGTCGCCTTCAGCGGCGAGGGCTGGGACGGGTGCGACTCGGGGTTCTACTGCAGCCAGTGGGAGTCCTGCCGCGGCAGCGCGTGGGGCGCGCCCGCGATCGACGACCCGGAGGGCGACGGCAATCCGGCGCTCGCGCCGCGCCTCCCCCTCCTGTTCGTGGGCGGACGGGGCGCGAGCGTGCTCGCGGACGGCACCGACCTCTGGGAGTGGAACGGCACGTCGTGGCGGAAGCTCGTCATGACCGACCCCGAGGGCGACGGGAACCCGAGCCCGCGGCGGAACCACGCGATCGCCTACGACGAGGCCCGGCAGCGGCTCGTCCTGTTCGGCGGTTCCCTGCTCGCCGGGAGGCGCGGCCCTCGGCGACACGTGGGAGACGGACTTCCGCTCGTGGCGGCGGGTCTGCACCGGCGCACCCTGCACGTCCACGATGCCGGCGGCGCGGTCCGAGCACACGATGGTCTACGACCCGGTCCGGAAGGTGACGCTCCTCGTCGGCGGCGTCCTGGCGAACGGGACGAGCTACGACACGGCCACCTGGACCTGGAACGGCTCGGCGTGGACGCCCTGCTCGACGGCGGCCTGCGTGAACACAGCCCCGCCCAGCGCAAGTCGGCGAGCCTCACCTTCGACTCCGGACGGGGCAAGGCCGTCGCGTTCGGCGGGATCACGTCGATCGGGATGGACGGCGGGCTCTTCGAGTGGAACGGGACGGGCTGGACCGCCGTCTGCACGGCCGCGCCGTGCAGCACCACCAGGCCCGAGGCGCGCGCGCACGCGTCCTTCTTCTACGACCTCGAGCGCGGCCGCACCGTCCTCTTCGGCGGCGACGTCGGCGGGTTCTTCGGCTCCGGGCGAATGCCCCGGCAACTGGTGCGACACCGAGTGGGAGTGGAACGGGACCGCCTGGAGCCAGGTCTCATCCGCGGCCGTGGGGCCGCCGTCCGTGAGCGGCGTCACGCCCGTCTACGATCCGGTCCAGGACCGGGTCGTGCTCTTCGGCGGCCAGGGCAGCTCCGGGTACTCGAGCGCGACGTACCTCTGGGACGGCGCGCAGTGGTCGAACGCGAGCCCGGTCACCATCCCGCCTGCCCGCGTGAACTACGCTGCGACGTGGGTGCAGTCGGGCGCCTCGAGCGGCTACATCTGGATGGCGAACGGCGAGGCCGGCGGCGGGCCGATGACCTCCACCGCCTGGTGGAGCGGGTCGAACTGGTTCAACTACGGCACGTTCCCCACCGCGCGGACGTGGTCCGCGATGGCGATGTCGCCGAGGACGCCGGCCGGCGCGGTCCTCTTCGGCGGCCGCGACGCATCGTCCACGTCCCTGTGCGACACCTGGGAGTACCTCTCGGCAACCGGCGCTTGGACCCAGGTGCGCAACAACGCCTGCGGAACGAGCGTGGATCCGTCCGCCCGCTCCGCGCACGCGATGACGCGCGCCACCGGCTTCGCGGGCCACCCGTGGTGCATGTTCGGCGGCAACGCGTCCTTCACCGACCATGAACGACGTCTGGCACTACTCGGGCGACGGCGACCTGGACGCGGGTCTCCGCCGGCGGGCCGGCGAGCGCGACGCAGCCGGCCCCGCGCGCGGGCCACGGGCTCTTCTACGACCCGGGACGCAACCGCGTCGTGCTCTGGGGCGGCGGCCCGAGCGCGGTCGTGTCGAACGTCAACTGCGTGGACGACTACGGCGGGATCGCCTGCCACGACTTCTGGGAGTGGTCCGGAACCGCCTGGACGCGCGTCTTCCCGGTGGACCTGTACGGCGACGGCAGCCCCGATCCCTACCGCCTCGAGGGCATCGCGTTCGACACGATCCGCCAGGCGGGCGTGGGCATCGAGACGAACCCCGGCGCCTCCGCGACGCTCGACACGTGGTGGTGGTACGGCGGCCCGACCGACCGGCCGGGTCAGGTCATGTCCGTGCTGTTCGACGCGGCGGAGGTGCGCCGGACGTTCGACGTGCTCGACCTCGACGTCAGGTGGGTGGGCGGCGCGAGCGGCGCTCCCGGCGGTGTCGCCACGGCCGGCGCGTCGCTGCAGATCTGGGACAACCAGGCGTGGCGCCCGCTCGTCTCGAGCTCCACGGCCAGTCCGGTCGCGCCCGAGGCGCTGCACTGGTCCCTCGCGACCGACGTGACGCTCGGCTCGACGCCGCTCGCCGAGCGCCAGCGGTTCATGGTGGGCGACCAGCGCGTGCTGAACGTCGCGCTCGTACCCGCCGCCGCGAGCGGCAGCGCCAGCGGGTTCGGGCAGGTGAGCACCGACTACGCGGAGCTCACCGTGCGGTATCGGCTCGCGGCGCCGTGAGCGGGTACAGCGCCGGCTCTCACGATCGCCCACCCGTGGGCGTCGAGACCGCTGCGTTCGGCGCAGCACCACGGAGCAGCTGCACCTCGTCCCCGACGGAGAGCTCCCCGCCCTGGATGACGAAGCAGTCGAGTGCGAGCTTGCCGCCGAACCGGCTGTAGATCTCGCGGGTGATCTCCTTGTCCCGGACGAGCGTGTCGGGATCGACTGCGGTCATGATGCAGCGCTGCCGCAGGTTCTGCACCCCGATGACCGCCTTCCCCGTGACCAGCCGGCTTCCGGGCCACTCGCGCTCGCTCAACCCTTCGACGCCCCCGATCACGATGTTGGGCCGCAGGCGGCGCCCGTCGTGCCCGAATGCCGAGATGGCGCCGTCGGTCGCGACGAGCAGCGGCAGCACGTCGAAGCGCTCGGCGCCGTCGTAGCGCACGAGCCTCGTCCCCTTTCCGGCGATGTCCTCGATCACGGCGGCGACCTCCGCACCGCGCCACGGCCGGCCGTCGACGACGGGCTCGCCGTCCGGGCCCAGCGTTCCCCTGAGACCGAGGAAGCGTGGGTGGGTGCGCGACGTGATCACCCCTCCCTCGGCATCCTCGACGTGCACGACCCGGTCGCCCTCGAGACCGAGCGGTCCGAGCCGGACCCGCTGCAGCTTCTCGCCCGCCATCGTCTTCACCGGATACCGCCAGATCTCCGCGATCGTCATCGGAGCCTCCGCGGGGGTCATAGGGGCGCGATCGGTGAAGTCACGCGCAAACGGTACGGGCAGCGACGCGCCCCGGTCACGGCGGCTCGGCCGCGCCGGCCGGCCGAGCGGTCGCGGCCCCTCACGGGTGCTGACGGGTACCAGCCACGGCCCGGGGGCGACGATCTGTTAAACCCTCCGGCGAACGGCGCCCGCGCTCTCGAGCGAGGATGCGCCTCGGGGAGCGGCGTGAACGGACTCGAGGGTTGGGGCCACCTCGGCCGGGTGGTGATCCTGGATCGGCATGGCGGGGCGCGCCGGGTGCTGCGCGCGCTCGGCGAGCTCGCGGCGGCCGGGAAGGTCGACGCGACGATCGCGATCCACGCGCCCGAGCACCGCTCGGCACGGTTCGTCCGCGAGGCGGACGAGGCGATCGCCCTCGGAGACTCGCTCGAGGAGGCGATCCTCCGCGCCCGCGCGACGACGGCCTGGCTCGGTCCGGCGTCGCCGGAGGAGCGAGCCGCCTTCGCCGCCACGTGCGAGAAGGTCGGCGTCGCGCCCGTCGGGCCCGGCGCGGCCACCCTGCGCAGGCTCATCGGGCCGCGCGCCATGCTGGAGCTCGCGGCCGAGCTCGGCGCCGCGGCGGAGGACGACGAGGCGAGGGACGCCTCGGCCCGTCTCGTCGAGGTGGTGGTCGCCTGCGACCGCAGCGGCGCGACCCGCGTCGTCGGCGCCGGCGACGCCTCGCTCACGCTCGCCGACGTCGCGATCTTCGCCGAGTCGCCCGCCCCGGCCCTCGGCGCGGACCTCGAGGAACGCGGCGTTCGCGCTCGCCGAGCGCGTCCTCGTCCGCGCTCGGCTGGCGCGGGGTGGGCGCCGTCCGGTTCGCCGTGACGCCGGGGCGCCCGCGGCTCGCGCTCTCCGGTGTCGACGCCTTCGCGCGGTCCGCGCCCGCGGTCGAGGAGGCCTCCGGCCTGGACCTCGTCCGGCTCGCGCTCCGGCTCGCGGGCGGCGGCGTGGTCGAGCGCGCCCGCGTGATCCGCCGCGGCCACGCCCTCGCCGCGCGGATCCAGGCGCGCGACCCCGAGGGCGACCTCGCCCGCGCCGGCAAGGTCGAGCTGATGAGGCTGCCTTCCGGCCCCGGGATCCGCGCGCACGCGGCGCTCGCGGAGGGAGACGAGGCGCTGCCCGGCGCGGTGCTCGCGACGGTGGTCGCGGTCGGCGAGGACCGCGCGGAGGCGGCGGCGCGGCTCGAGCTCGCGCTGTCCGAGAGCGACGTGCTCGTGCGCGGCACCGCGACCTCGCGCGCGTGGCTGCGCGTGCTGCTCGCGCGCCCGGAGGTGCGCACCGGGCAGGCCGGCCGCGGGTTCCTCGAGGGGTTCGTGCGCAGGGACGAGGAGCTCGTGCGGGCGAATCCCGACGTCGCCCTGCTCGCGGCCGCGATCGAGGCATACGAGGGAGAGCTCGAGGTCGAGCGGGCGCGCTTCATCGCCGAGGCGCGCCGCGGACGCCCGCGGGTGGGCCCGTCGTCCGGGCGGAAGGTCGAGCTCCGCTGGCGCGGGCGCCGCCACCGGCTGGAGGTCCTCCAGACCGGCCCGGAGCGCTACCGCGCGACTCCCGCGGGCGGTGCCGCGGTGGACGTCCACGTCGACCGCCTCGGCGGCCCGGAGCGGCGCCTCGCGGCTCTCGGACGGCGCTGGCGCATCCTCTCGACGGTCGACGGCCTCCGGCACCTCGTCGAGGTGGACGGCGTCCCGCACACGATCGAGCGGATCCCGGCGGGGATCGTGCGGTCGCCGATGCCGGCGGTGGTCGTGGCGATCCCGGTCGCCGCGGGGCAGGTCGTCTCGGTCGGCGATCCGGTCGCGCGCATCGAGTCGATGAAGGTCGAGATGGTGGTGACCGCGCCCGCGGCGGGCGTCGTGCGCGAGATCCTCACCGTCGCGAACGCGCAGGTCGACGCGGGCGCGCCGCTCGTCCGGATCGACCCGCCCGGCGAGCAGCCCACCGCCGACGCGGACGCGCCACCGCCGCCGGAGGCGCCGGCGGAGCCCGCGTCCGAGCCGACGCCGAGGGCCCGCTACCTCGTCGCGCTCGACGACCTCCGGCGCCTCGCGCTCGGGTTCGACCTCTCCCGGTCCGAGGCCAAGCGGCTCGGGTCGCGCTGGCGCCAGACCGCGGCCGCGGTGGCGCGAGACGACGCCGAGGTGCTCCGCGCGGAGGAGCAGGTCGCGCAGGCGTTCGCGGACGTCCAGTCGCTCTACTCTCGCGCGCGCCCCGTCGAAGGGGATCCCGCGGCACGCCCGCCGCTCGAGGAGCTGTGGCGCTACCTTCACGGCCCCGAGCGCGGCGCCGAGGGGCTCTCCCCCGGGTTCGTCGCGGCGCTCCGCCGCGCGCTCTCGCACTACGGGCTCTCGCTCGACGAGCCGGGACGCGCGCTCGAGATCGCCCTCCTCCGCATGCAGAAGGCTTACGAGCGCGCCGACGAGCAGCTCCCGCCCGTGCTCGCGATCCTGGAGCGGCGGCTCGCCGCCGAGGGCGTACCGCCGGGGGCGGCCCCGGCTCGCGCGCCCTGCTCGACGCGCTCGCGGAGATCGGCCAGGAGCGGTTCCCCTCGCTCGGGGACCTCGCCCGCGAGCTCCGCTACCGGCGGTTCGACCAGCCTGCGCTCGAGGAGATCCAGCGCGCCGCCTATGCGCAGGCGGAGGCGGACCTCGCGCGGCTCGGCGAGGCGCAGGGCGACGAGCGCGAGGCGCTCGTCGACCGGCTGGTCGAGATCACCGCGCCGTTCGCGACCCTGCTCGTCCAGCGCATGGCGGAGGCCCCGCGAGCGCTCCGGCCGCGCCTCGTCGAGACCCTGCTGCGGCGGTACTACCGCGCCCGGCCCCTCTCCCCCGCGGTGTCGAGCGAGCGGGAGGGCATCCCGTGCGCGATCGCGGACTACGCCTGGGCGGGCGAGCAGTTCCGCGCGGCCGCCTGCTTCGCGCGCGCGGATCACGTCGCGGACGCGGCGCGACAGCTCTCGCGGATGGCGGCGGAGGCGGCCGAGGGGCGCGCGCTCGCGGGCGAGCTCTACCTCTCGCACGACGGCGACCCCCTCGCGAAGGATGCGCAGGCCGAGGCCCTCAGGGCCGCGCTCGAGTCGGTGCCGTGGCCCCGCCCGCCGCTGCGCGTCTCGGTGGTGATCGCCTTCGGGGGGCGTGGCCTCGGGCGCGGAACGAGCCAGCAACACTTCACGTTCCGCGGCGACGGCGGGTGGCGGGAGGACCGGCGCTACCGGGGGATCCACCCGATGCTCTTCCGCCGGATGCAGCTCGTCCGGCTCGAGAAGTTCGAGCTCGAGCGGCTGCCGTCGGCGGAGGACGTGTACCTCTACCGCGCGGTCGCGCAGGGGAACCCCAAGGACGAGCGGCTCTTCGCGGCCGCCGAGGTCCGCGACCTCACGCCGGTGCGCGACGCCTCCGGCCGCGTCGTGCAGCTCCCGCAGCTCGAGCGCGTGCTGCACGAGGCGCTCGCGGGCATGCGCCGGTTCCAGGCCGGCCGCGCTCCGCACCAGCGGCTCGAATGGAATCGGGTCCTCCTCACCGTCCGCCCGCCGCTGCGGCTCTCTCGCGAGGAGATCCGGGGCCTGGCCGAGCGCCTCGCGCCCGCGACCCAGGGGGTCGGCCTCGAGATGGTGCTGATCGACGCCCGGATCCCCGACAAGGCGACCGGCGAGCCCGTGGAGAGGTTGCTCCGGGTCGTCGCCGGGGACCGCGGCGGCGTCTCGATCCGCTGGGACACGCACACGGACAGACCCCTCGAGCCGATGGCCGAGTACCAGCAGCGGGTCGTGCAGCTGCGGCGACGCGGCCTCGTCCACCCGTTCGAGATCGTGCGCCAGCTCGCGCCGGAGGAGCCGCAGCCGGGGGTGCCGCGCGGCACGTTCCAGGAGCACGACCTCCTCGACCCGGCCGGCGAGGTCCTCGTCCCGGTGGACCGCCCGCCCGGAAAGAACGAGGCGAACATGGTGGCCGGCGTCGTCACGAGCTTCACCGCCCGCCACCCGGAAGGGATGAAGCGGGTCGTGCTGCTCGGCGATCCGAGCCGGGCGATGGGCTCGCTCGCCGAGCCGGAGTGCCGGCGCATCGCCGCCGCCATCGCCCTCGCGGACCGCCTGCGGGTCCCGCTCGAGTGGTTCGCCGTCTCCGCGGGCGCGAAGATCTCGATGGAGAGCGGCACGGAGAACATGGACTGGATCTCCATCGTGCTCCGGCGGATCGTCGACTTCACCCAGCGCGGAGGCGAGATCAACGTCGTCGTCACGGGCATCAACGTCGGCGCGCAGCCCTACTGGAACGCCGAGGCGACCATGCTCATGCACACCCGCGGCATCCTCGTGATGACGCCCGGGTCCGCGATGGTGCTCACCGGGAAGGAGGCGCTCGAGTACTCGGGCAGCGTCTCCGCCGAGGACAACCAGGGCATCGGCGGGTACGACCGGATCATGGGCCCGAACGGGCAAGCGCAGTACCGCGCCGCCAGCGTGGGCGACGCGATCCAGCTCCTCATGCGCCACTACGAGCACACCTACGTCGCGCCGGGCGAGCGGTTCCCGCGCCTGGCGCGCACGCGCGACCCCGCGGACCGCGACGTGCAGGGCCACCCGCACGGCCCGGCGGGCGGCGCGGGGTTCGCGACGGTCGGGGACGTGTTCAGCCGCGAGAAGAACCCCGATCGCAAGAAGCCCTTCGACATCCGCCGCGTGATGTCCGCTTGCGTGGACCAGGACCACGAGCCGCTCGAGCGCTGGCGCGACCTGCGCGGGGGCGACACCGCGGTCGTCTGGGACGCGCACCTGGGCGGCCGCCCGGTGTGCCTCATCGGGATCGAGTCGCGGCCCCTCCCTCGCCTCGAGTTCGTGCCGGCTGACGGGCCCGAGCTCTGGTCGGCGGGCACGCTCTTCCCGCAATCCTCCAAGAAGATCGCGCGCGCCCTCAACTCGGCGAGCGGCAACCGGCCCGCGGTCGTGCTCGCGAACCTCTCCGGGTTCGACGGCTCGCCGGAGTCGATGCGCCGCCTCCAGCTCGAGTACGGCGCGGAGATCGGGCGGGCGGTGGTGAACTTCGACGGGCCCATCGTGTTCTGCGTGGTCTCGCGCTACCACGGCGGCGCGTTCGTCGTGTTCTCGAAGACGCTGCGCGACGACATCGAGGTGGTCGCGGTCGAGGGCGCCCGCGCGTCCGTCATCGGCGGCGCGCCGGCCGCGGCGGTGGTGTTCGCGCGGGAGGTCGAGACGAGGCTGCGCAAGGACCCGCGCGTCGTCGAGGCGGAGAAGGCCGCCGCCGCGGGCGGCGCCGCGCGCACGCGGCTCGACCGGATCCTGACGGAGGTCCGCTCGGAGAAGGTGGGCGAGGTCGCAGAGGAGTTCGACGCCGTCCACACGGTGGAGCGCGCCCTCGAGGTCGGGTCGCTCGATCGCATCATCACGGCGCGCGAGCTCAGGCCGTACCTCGTCGAGGCCGTCGAGCGCCGGATCGCGGC
>CAWHDY010000002.1:0-389448 GCA_963828235.1 uncultured delta proteobacterium | reverse complement strand
CCGGCGTGCGGGCGGCTTCCTGCCCGGATCCAGGGCACTTCGTCTATGATGCGGGCCCTTCGAACCATCAAACCCCGGGAACCCTCCATCATGATCACAGTCGAGAAGATCGGCGGCACCTCGATGTCGCAGTTCGGGGAGGTGCTGAAGAACATCATGCTGCTCGACCCCAAGAACGTGTACGGGCGCGTCTACATCGTGTCCGCGTACTCGGGTGTCACGAACGAGCTGCTCGAGCACAAGAAGACCGGCGCGCCGGGCGTGTACGCGAAGTTCGCCCAGGGCGAGGGCTACGCCACGGCGATGGAGGCCCTGCTCCGGAAGCTCGAGGCGATCAACAAGGAGATGCAGCCGCTCGGGCTCGACCTCGGGAAGGCGAACGGGTTCCTGGAGAAGCGGTTCCGCGAGCTGCAGGCGTACCTCGACTCGATGCGGCACGTGCTCGCGAGCGGCTACATCGCGCGCGACAACGTCCTCCTCGCCGCGCGCGAGATGCTCGCCGCGATCGGCGAGGCGCACAGCGCGTTCAACTCGGTCGAGATCCTGAAGGGCAAGGGCCACCAGGCCAGCTTCATGGACCTCACCGGCTTCGACGACGACGAGACCTGGACGATCGACGAGCGCATCCACCGCTCCTTCCAGGACGTGGACCCGGAGAAGCAGATCGTCGTCGTCACCGGCTACACGAAGGGGTCCGAGGGCATCATGCGGGAGTTCGACCGCGGGTACTCCGAGGTCACCTTCTCCAAGGTCGCGGTCGAGCTCGACGCGGACGAGGCCATCATCCACAAGGAGTTCCACCTCTCCTCCGCGGACCCGGAGATCGTCGGGGCGGGGAACACCGTCCCGGTCGGCCAGACGAACTACGACGTCGCCGACCAGCTCGCCGACGTGGGGATGGAGGCGATCCACCCGAAGGCCGCGAAGCCCATCGAGATGGCGGGGATCACGATCCGCCTGAAGAACACCTTCGAGCCGGATCACCCGGGCACGCTCATCACGAAGACCTACGTCGGCAAGCAGGCGCGGGTCGAGGTGATCGCCGGCACGCAGAAGGTCACCATCGTGGACATCCACGACCCGCGGATGGTCGGCGCGATCGGGTTCGACCTCGGCATCCTCGAGATCTTCAAGAAGCACGGGGTCTCGTACATCCTCAAGTCCACGAACGCGAACTCGATCACCCACGTCATCCCGGACAAGGCCGCGAAGGCGCCCTTCGTCGAGGAGCTCAAGGCGCGCTACGAGCAGGTGACGACGATGCCGGCCGCCGTCGTCGGCGTGATCGGCACGAACATCGCGATCCCCGGCGTCCTCGCGCGCGCGACCACCGTCCTCGCCGAGAACAAGATCAACGTGATCTGCGTCTCGCAGGCGTACCGGCAGATCAACATGCAGTTCGTGATCGACCGCGCCGACTACAAGAAGGCGGTCGCGGCGCTGAACCAGGCGCTCTGCCTGAACGCCTCCAAGTAGCCCGCGTCGCTGCATCCCCCTCTCCCCAACCCTCTCCCCCGGCTGACGCCGGGGGCGAGGGAGAGCCGTCCCCGAGAGGGTCAGGGAGAGGGTCCCGAACCGCCTCAGAGCGCCGATCCGCGCAGCAGCCCGGCCACGACCAGGCCGAGCCCCAGGACGAGCGCCGCGCCGCCCCCGATGCGCATCCGGCGGAGCCCCTCCGCCGACGCGAAGAAGTCGGTGAGCGGGAGCGTGTTCCTGACCCCCGACCGCCTCATGTCCCCGAGCATCTTCTTCCAGTTCGTGTGGAGCGGCCCCGCGAGCCCGAGGACGAGCGCGCCCCACACCGCGAGCAGCCCGCCGAGGATGATCACGAGAGGTGCTCCCGGACGATCGTCCGCGCGAGGTCCATCGACGAGGTGAACGCGGGCGAGATCGGGTTCAGGACGTGGACCGTCGCGTCCCGCGCCTCGACGAGGAAGTCCATCACGAGCTCCTTCGTCCGCCAGTCCACGAGCTGCGGGCGGATGCCGACCTTGTCGGCGCGGTCGAACAGCGCCGGGTCGTACCGCTTCACGAGCCGCGCCGCGTCCCGGTGGAAGTACGCCGGCAGGTACTTGCGCGGCTCGGTGAGCGCGACGTTCCGGAACTTCGCGTTCGTGAGGAAGAGGGCGGCGTCCGCGAGCACGATCGAGAAGGCCTCCCGGTCGGCGCCGCCGAGGAGCCCGTAGTTCTCCCGCCCGAGCGCCGGGATGGCGGTCGGCCCGAGGTAGACGTCGCCGTGGACCGACCGGCTGAAGTGCACGCCGAGGAACGGGTTCCGGATGTCGGGCACCGGGTAGATGTTCCCGTTCACGGGGAAGGACGCGCCGGCCCGCAGCTTCCGGTAGATCCCCTTGAACGGGATCAGCCGGTAGTGCTCCGCCACCCCGAACGCGCGGGCCACGACGTCGCAGTGCGCGCCGGCGGCGTTGACCAGGCGCGCGTACCGGATGTCTCCCGCGCTCGTCCGCGCGCGGTCGGGCCCGGCGCGGCCGAGGAACCGGCAGCCCGTCACGATCCGGACGCCCTCCCCCTCCAGCTCGGCGCGCAGGGCGCGCAGCACCGCCTTCGGGTCCACCGCCGCGGTGTCGAGCGAGTGGAGCGCCTTGCCCACGGTCCGCGCCATCGGCTCGAGCTCGGCGAGCTCCTTCTCGTCCACGAACCGGACGCGCGCCCCGTTCGCGGACGCGCGCCGGTGCAGCTCCTCGAGCGTCGGCAGCTCCTCCTCGGTGCGGGCGACGATGACCTTGCCCGCCTCGAGGACGGGCAGCCCCTTCTCCGCGCAGAACGCGCGCATGAGCTTGTTCCCGGAGAGGCAGGTCCGCGCCTTCGCGGAGTCGGGTGCGTAGTAGATGCCGGCGTGCAGGACGCCCGAGTTGCGGCCGGACGCGTGCTTCCCGAGGTCCGGCTCCTTCTCGAGGATCACGACGTCGCGCCGGCCTCCGCGCACGAGCTCGCGCGCGATGGTGAGGCCTATGACGCCGCCGCCCACGACGAGGACGTCGGTCCGTTCCGGGAGCATGCGGGGACTCTACCGCCGGCCCGGGCCGGGCGCGACGGCGCCGTTGCGGGGTGCGATCGGCGCGGCGCGAGGCGGCGAGGCCGCCGCCCGCGCCGGCGATCACGGCTCACTTGCCCTTCTTCACCTCGATCGAGGTGGCGGTCATCGTGTACTCGACCGTCACCTTCGCGCCCTTCTTCAGCTCGCCGGTCACCTTCGTGTCGGCGGAGCGGGCGAGCTCCCACTTGTCCTTGCCCTTCTGCACGACGATGGTCTTGTCGTTCACGTCGAGGACCGGGCCGGTCACCTGGTAGGTCTTCTCGGCGGCCACCGCCGAGCCTGCGAGCGTCATGAGCGCCACTGCGAGTGCGATCCGCTTCATCCGTTCTCCCTCCTGGTTGGCCGGATCTAGTGCTCCACCTTGAAGCCGATCCGGACGGTCACCTGAAACTCCGCCACCTTGCCGTTCTTGATCGCGCCGCGCAGCTCGCCGACCTCGAACCAGCTCGTGTTCTTGATGGTCTTCGCCGCCTCCTCCACCGCGACCTTCGTCGCGTCGGCGAAGCTCTCCTTGGACGTCCCGACCACCTCGATCTTCTTGTACACGCCTGCCATGCGGTGCTCCTTCGCGCTGAGCGGCGCGAAAGCGCGCGCCGGACGTGATGACGTTGCGTCACTATGCTCCGGAACCCACGAGGGCCGCCCGGCCCTTGTGGGGCGGCGCGCCGCGCTCAGCGCCTCGGGAAGCGGAACGCCGCGACGATCAGGAGCGCGATGGGGATGGCGGGCGCGAGCACCCAGACGACGACCGCGGCCTTCGCGCCGAGGGCCGGAAACGAGGACGCGATGATGGTCGGCAGGAGGCCGAGCGACACCACCGCGAGGAACGCGGCCCCTCCCGCCTGCGCGTACGCCGAGTACCGCCGGACCCGGCGCGCCTGCTCGGCCTCGTCCGGCTCGGCGGGCTGGCGCTCGGGCGACGTCGGCATCACGGGCCCGAGAGGTAGGTGTACCCCTTCATCACCGACTCGTAGAAGTCGGCCAGGCCGACGCCCTCCTTCGGCCGGATGGCGCCCTCCTTCACCTTCAGATCGAGCGCCCCCTTCACCCGGCGGAACAGCTCGGCGGGCTCGTACTGGACGCGCGAGAGGACCTTCTCGATCGTGTCGCCGGGGATGACCTCCTCGATGTAGAAGTCCTCCGGATCCTCGTCGTCCACGAACACGTGGATCTCGTTCACCCGGCCGAACAGGTTGTGCATGTCGCCCATGATGTCCTGGTAGGCGCCGGTCATGAACATCGCGAGGTAGTACGGGTCCCCGTTCGCGAGGGGGTGGAGCGAGAGCGTCTCGTCGATGCCGTCCACCCCGTCGTTCTCGATGAACCGGTCGATCTTCCCGTCGGAGTCGCAGGTGATGTCGACGATGGTGCAGTCCTGCGTCGGGACCTCCTGCATCCGGTGGAGCGGCACGATGGGGAAGAGCTGGTCGAACGCCCAGTGATCGGGCGCGCTCTGGAACAGCGAGAAGTTCGCCATGTACTGGTCGGCGATCTTGTCGCCGAGGTCGCGGGTCTCGCGCGGGAGCCGCTTCTTGCCCCGGTTCAGGTCGGCGATCCCCCGGACGAGCTTCCAGAAGAGGCTCTCGACGACGGCGCGCTCCTCCAGCCCGAGGATCCCGAGCTTGAACATCTGGAGCGCCTCCTCCTTCTTCGCGGCGGCGTCGTGGTAGGCCTCGGCGCGGTTGCGCGGGGTCATCCCCTGCACGATCTCGCGCATCTCGCGGACGACCTTGGGCTCGTTCGGCTGCGGCTCGGACGCGGCCGCGATCTCGTCGGCCGAGCCGATCTCGATGTGGCCGAAGACGTTCATGATGATGCAGGAGTGGTGCGCGGTGACCGCGCGGCCGGACTCCGACACGATGTGCGGCTCCGGGACGCCCTCGTTCATGCAGACCCGCTGGACGTTGTAGACGACGTCGCCGACGTACTCGTCCATCGTGTAGTTCACGGTCGACGACTGGCCGCTCGGCGTCCCGACGTAGTCGACGCCGAGGCCGCCGCCCACGTCGAAGTACTCGATCCCGAGCCCCATCTTCCGCAGCTTCGCGTAGACCCGCGCGCCCTCGTTCACCGCGTCCTTCACGACCCGGATCTCGGTGAGCTGGGAGCCGACGTGGAAGTGGAGGAGCTTCGCGCAGTGCTCCTTCTTCGCGTCCTTGAGGATCTTCACCGCGTTGATGAGCTCCGGCACGGTCAGGCCGAACTTCGCGAAGTCGCCCGACGACCCCTCCCACTTGCCCGTGCCGCGGGTCGTGAGCTTCGAGCGCAGCCCGATCATCGGCTCGACGCCCATCTCGTCGGCGAGCCGGAGCAGGTGCGGCAGCTCGGAGAGCTTCTCGATGACGACGATCACCTTGCGGCCGAGCTTGCGGCCGAGCAGGGCGAGCCGGAGGAACTCCTCGTCCTTGTACCCGTTGCAGATCGTGAGGGCCTCGGGGTCGGTGTTCATCCCGAGCACCACCATGAGCTCGCCCTTCGACCCCGCCTCGAGCCCGTAGTGGTAGGGCGCGCCGGCGTCGAGGATCTCCTCCACCACCTCCCGGAGCTGGTTCACCTTGATCGGGTAGACGCCGAAGTACCGGGCGCCGTACCCCATCTCCGCGATCGCCTTCCCGAACGCCTCGTTGATCTGCTTCACCCGCGCGCGGAGCACGTCCTGAAACCGGACGACGCAGGGGAACCCGATCTTGCGCTCCCGGATGTCCTCGACGACGTCCATGAGGTCGATGACGGGCCCGGGCTGGCCCATCGGGTGGACGACGACGTGTCCCTTGTCGTTGACCGAGAAGAACCCGGCCCCCCACCCTCCGACGTTGTAGTACTGGGTCGCGCGCTCGATGGACCAGTCCGACGTGGCCATGGCGGTCGTCGCGTCGCTGCGTCGTTCGGGGAGGCTCACGCACGCTGATCTACGACACCGCGCCGCGGAAAAAAAGGCGCACCGCGCGTCGACCGCTCGCGCGCGTCGACTTCCGAGCGCCGCTCCGTTAGGAACCGGGCTCGTGGCCGGCACTCCCTCCCACCCTCGCCCGCCCTCTCCGGCCGCCCCGCAGACGCTGCGCGAGCGGCTCCGGGGAGCGCGCGCGGTCTTCCGGCAGGTCCCGGGGACCCTCCGCCTCGTGTGGGAGGCGGACCCCCGCGGCACCTCGCTCGTCGCGGCCCTCACCGCGGTGCTCGCCCTGCTGCCCGCGGGGATCGCCTGGGTCGGCAAGCTCATCGTGGACGGGGTCGTGCTCGCCGCCCGCAGCGGCCTCGCCGCGGACCGCGAGCGGGTGCTGTGGCTCGTCGCCGCGGAGCTCCTGCTCATGGCGGTCCAGCTCTCGGCCGGCAGGCTCCTGGGGCTCCGGCGCGAGCTCCTGCGTGGCGTCCTCGGGAACCGGGTGAACGAGCGGATCCTGCAGAAGGCCCTCGAGCTGGAGCTCCGTCACTTCGAGGACGCCGACGTCTACGACAAGATGCAGAACGCGCGGCGGGAGGCCTCGGCGCGCCCGCTGTCGCTCGTGATGCAGGCGTTCGGGATCGCGCAGAACGCGGTGACGCTCGCGGCCCTCTCCGGGCTCCTCCTCCGGGTCTCGCCGGTGAGCGTCCTCGTGATCGTCGCCGCGTCGGTGCCCGCGTTCCTCGCCGAGGCCCGCCTCTCCGGGGACTCGTTCCGGCTGTGGACCTGGCGCGCGCCCGAGGGGCGGCGGCTCAACTACCTCGAGTGGATCCTCACCCGCGACAGCCACGTGAAGGAGGTGAAGCTCTTCGGGCTCGGGCCCCTCGTCCTCGCCCGCTACCGCGCCCTGTTCGCGAAGTTCTTCGAGGAGGACCGCCGGCTCGCCCTGCGCCGGATGCGCGCCGGCCTCGGCTTCGGGGCGCTCTCGCTCGCGGCGTTCTACGGGATGTACGCGCTCATGGCGGGCCGCGCGGCGCGGGCGGAGATCTCGCTCGGCGACCTCACCCTCTACATCGCCGTGTTCCGGCAGGGACAGGGGGCGATCCAGGCGGTGCTGCAGGGCGTGGGCGCGCTGTACGAGGACGCCCTGTTCATGTCGAACCTGTTCGACTACCTCGCCATCCCGACCGGCGGGGAGGAGCCGCGCACCTCGCCGCCCCGGACGCCGGCGCGCGGGCGCCCCGGGGCGATCGAGCTCGACGACGTCTCGTTCCGGTACCCCGGGAGCGGAGGAGTGGGCGCTCCGGAACCTGACGCTCACCCTCGCCCCCGGGGAGAAGCTCGGGCTCGTCGGCGAGAACGGCGCGGGGAAGTCCACGCTCGTGAAGCTCCTCCTCCGGCTGTACGACCCGACGGAGGGCGCGATCCGGTACGGGGGCGTCGACCTGAGGGACATGGATCCGGCCGACCTGCGCGGCCGCATCGGGGCGGTGTTCCAGGACTTCGTCCGGTACCAGTTCACGGCCGCGGAGAACGTCGGGCTCGGGAGCCCGCCGCACGTCGCGGACCGCGCCCGCATCGCGGCGGCGGCTCGCCAGGGGGGAGCCTCCGCCCTCGTCGAGGCGCTCCCGCGCGGCTGGGACACGGTGCTCGGGGGCTGGTTCGAGGCGGGGCACGAGCTGTCCGCGGGGCAGTGGCAGAAGCTCGCGGTCTCCCGGGCCTTCATGCGCGACGAGGCGGAGGTGCTCGTCTTCGACGAGCCCACCGCGGCCATCGACGCCGCGGCGGAGCACGAGCTGTTCGAGCGCTTCAAGGCGCTCGCGGCGGACCGGACCGCGATCGTCATCTCCCACCGCTTCTCCACCGTCCGGGTCGCCGATCGCATCGCCGTGCTCCACGCCGGCCGCCTCGAGGAGCTCGGGCCCCACCGCGAGCTCCTCGCGCGCCGCGGGCGGTACGCTCACCTCTTCGGCCTGCAGGCGCAGGGCTACCTGGACTGACCGTGCGCGGCGTCGAGCGGATCCCGTGGCTGTACGACCTCTCGCTCGCGGTGTTCGAGCGGCTGGGGCTCGGACCCTGGCGTCGCTGGGTCGCGGAGGGCGCCCGGGGACGCACGCTCGATCTCGGGACCGGCACGGGACGCAACCTCCCGCTCTTCACCGGCGCCACCGCGGTCGTCGGCGTCGAGCCTCACGCCGACGCGCTGGTCCGGGCCAGGGCGAAGGCGCCTCGCGTTCCCCTCGTCGTCGCCCGCGCGGAGGCGCTCCCGTTCAGGGACGGCGCGTTCGACACGGTGGTCTCGGGCCTGGTCCTCTGCAGCGTGGAGGACCCGGACGCGGCGCTCGCCGAGGTCCGGCGGGTCCTCCGGCCCGGCGGCGCGCTGCGGCTGCTCGAGCACGTCCGGCTCCCCGGGCTCCGCGGGAGGCTCCAGGACGCCACGCAGCCGGCCTGGACGGCACTCTCCGGGGGTTGCCGGCCGAACCGCGAGACCGAGGCGGCGGTCGCGCGCGCCGGCTTCGAGGTCGTCCCCGGGACGCGGGCCGCCGACGGCTCCATGCGCCGGCTCGAGGCGCGCGCCCCGCACGCCGCGCTGTCTCCGGCTCGCGGGCCAGGCTAACGTCGGTCCGTGCTGCGCGCCCTGGCCCTGTCCCTCGCGGTGGCCGCCTCCTCGGCGGCGATCCCGGCCCGAGCCGCGGAGGAGCGGACGCCGCCCACCGACGCCCCGCCGCAGGCGTCCGACCGGCGCGCGGCGGAGGAGCGGCGAGACCAGCCGCGGCGCGACGAGAAGAAGGCGAACGAGCCGAGGAAGGACGAGCAGAAGCCCCCCGAGCGCGACGACGAGGAGGGGGACGACAACTGGCTCGACGTCGGCCACGCCTTCATCGAGCACCGGATCTTCGCCCCGGTGCTCCGCATCGACCGCTTCTTCTCGGACGAGCGCGATCTCGAGGCGGAGCGGTCGCGCTCGTTCCTGCGCTGGCGCCACGAGCTCCGCGTGGCGGAGCCCTTCTCGTCGCTGGGGTACACGACGTCGATCACCGCGAGCCTGAAGCTCCCCGGGCTGAACAAGCAGCTGCGGCGCGTCCGGGTCGAGGTCGTCGGCGAGACGCGCGACGCGTTCTCGGCCCTGTTCCCGAGGGACCGCGGCGGCCCGAACGAGGTCCCGACCCCCGAGACGAACCTCGGCAAGGCGGAGACGGGCGTCGGTTATCGACTGTGGGAGACGGTGGCTACGCACGTCGACCTCGGCGCCGGCGTCCTGTTCCAGCTCCCGCCGGGCGTCTACACCCGCATGCGGCTGCGGGCCGTCGAGCCCCTCGGGAGGTCGTTCCTCGCCCGGCAGGCGCTCACGGGGTTCTGGCGGACGGACACGCTCTTCGGGACGACGGGCAGCGCGGAGGTGGAGCGCCCGCTGGCGCGCTCCATGCTCGCACGGCTCTCGGGCACGACGACCATCCACCAGCGCAGCCGGGGGTTCGAGTGGGCGGGAGACCTGTCGCTCCTGGCGACGCTGCGCGAGCGGATCGGGGCCCAGCTCGGCGTCAGCATCGCGGGCGCGTCGAAGGCGCTCGTCGACGTGGACGTCTACCGCGTGTATTTCAGGCTCCGGCGAGACCTCTACCGACGGTGGATCTTCGTCGAGCTCGGCCCCGAGTACCTGTGGCCGTGGACGCCCGAGCAGGGCCGGCCGGGCGTGTTCGCGGTGGGGCTTCGCCTCGAGTTCCAGTTCCAGGGGAACGAGGCGCCTCGCGCGCCCGAGCCCGACGACGGCGGCGGATCGGAGCCGAAGGACCCGTCACCGGCGCGGAGCGCGTTGCCGTTCTCCCCCGCGGCGGGATAGCGTCGCCGGGGAGGGGTTCGATGAGCGATCGGCTTCGCATCGCGATCAACACGGGAGGTGGGGACGCGCCGGGACTGAACGCGGTCCTCCACGCCGTGACGATGGCGGCCCAGCGGCGCGACTGGGAGGTCCACGGCATCCAGTCCGGCTACGCGGGCCTGCTCGACACGTCGAAGATGTTCCGCCTCACGCCGGAGCGGGTCGCGGGCATCGTCCCCCACGGCGGCACGATCCTCGGGACCACGAACCGGGGCGATCCGTTCAGGCGGCCGGTGGCCGGCGTGCCGGGCGAGTTCCGGGACGAGTCGGGGATCATCGTGGAGAACTTCCGGCGCCTCGGGTTCGACGTGCTCGTGGCGGTGGGAGGCGACGGCAGCCTCTCGATCGCGCACAGGCTCTCGGCGCTCGGCATCCCGGTCGTCGGGATCCCCAAGACGATCGACAACGATCTCGCGGGGACGCTGCAGACGTTCGGGTTCGACACGGCCGTCTCGACCGCGACGGAGGCGATCGACAAGCTCCACACGACCGCCGCCGCCCACGAGCGCATCATGGTCGTCGAGGTGATGGGCCGCTACGCGGGGTGGATCGCGCTGAACAGCGGCGCGTCCGGCTCCGCCGACGCGATCCTCCTCCCCGAGATCCCGTTCGACCTCGGCAAGGTCTGCGCACGGATCGCGGAGAACGAGCGGCACGGCAAGCGCCACGGCATCGTGGTCGTCGCGGAGGGGGCGACGCCGAACGGCGGGGAGATGGTCACCCGCGGGCCCGCGGCGGGCGGGCGCACCGAGGTGCTCCTCGGCGGGATCGCCGAGTACGTCGCGGCCGAGATCACGCGCCGCACCGGCAAGGAGACGCGGTCGCTCGTGCTCGGGCACCTCCAGCGCGGAGGGTCGCCGACCACGTTCGACCGCCTCCTGGCGATGCGCTTCGGCGCGGCCGCGGTCCGGATCATCGCGGAGGGGAAGCGGAACGTGATGGTGGCGTTCCGCCCGCCCGAGATGGTCGCGGTGCCGATCTCCGAGGTCATCTCCAAGACGAAGCGGGTCCCCCTCGACTCCGACACCGTCCTCACCTGCCGGGACATGGGGATCTCGTTCGGCGACTGACGCCTCGCGGCGGGCGAGGCGAGTGACCGCGCCCCCGCTTCGCCGAACTTCTCGCGCTACCCCCGGCGCAGGACGTCGAGGCCGCGCCGGAGATCCGCGGGCAGCGGCGCCTCGAAGGACAGCCGCTCCCCGGTGCGCGGATCGTCGAACGCGAGCCGCGCGGCGTGCAGCGCCTGCCGCCCGATGGCGGCCGCGGCGCGGGCGGCGACCCCGCCGGGCTCGCGCGCCTCGCGGCGCGCACCCCCGTAGACCGCGTCCCCGAGGAGCGGGTGCCCGGCCTCGGCGAGGTGGACCCGGATCTGGTGCGTGCGGCCGGTGTGGAGCGTGACCTCCGCGAGCGTCGCCGCGCCGCCGAACCGCTCGATCACCCGCCACTCGGTCAGCGCCCGGCGGGTGGCCGACCTCGAGCGGCCCGTGAATCTCGTCCGGTCGCGCGGGTGCCGGCCGTACGGGGTGTCGAGCCGGCCCGACTCGGCGAGCGTGCCGTGGCAGAGCGCGAGGTAGACCTTCTCCACCGTCCGCCCCTTCCACTGCGCCTGGAGGTTGCGGAGCGCGGCGTCTGTCCTCGCCACCACGAGGCAGCCGGAGGTGTCCTTGTCGAGCCGGTGGACGAGGCCGAGCCGGGGGAGGTCGCCGCCCGGCAGGCCGAGCCGGTGCAGGAGCGCGTTGACCACGGTCGAGTGCGGGCTCCCGCGCGCGGGGTGCACCACCATCCCGGCGGCCTTGTCGAGGACGACCAGGTCCGCGTCCTCGTGGAGCACCGCGAGCGGCAGGTCCTGCGCGACCGCTCCGGTCGGCTCGGGCGGCGCGAGCTCCACCTCGACGGCCTCGCCGCCGCGCAGCCGCGCCGAGGCCTTCGCCGGCCGTCCGCCGAGCCGGACCCGGCCGCCCTCCACGAGCCGGAGGACGTGCGACCGGGTGAGGTCGGGGGAGAGCCTCGCGAGCGCGACGTCGAGCCGGACGCCGGCGAGCTCGGGGGGGATGACGAAGGAACGGACTTCGGGCCCGCTCACGGAGGACGCGCGGGACCGCGCTACCAGATCTTCGACTTCACGTGCCCCTTCGACTTCAGGATCACGTCGATGATCGCCCGATCGTAGAAGTTCGTGCGCGAGTAGAGATCGGGGGAGACGCGGGACCGGTACAGCTCGCGCCCCTCCTCGAGCTCCTCCTTCAGCGCGTCGAAGAAGTTGTCGTGCTGGATCCCGCGGACGACCTTCTCCTCGTTGTAGAGCGAGACGTCGGAGCAGATCGCGCGGGCGAGGCGCATCGCGGCCTCGGGTGCCTCGATGAGCGGCATGGCGGAATGCTAGTGGAGCCCGGGGGCGCCGGTCAACGAATCACCCGTCCCGGGGAACCGCTCACCGGTCGTCGCCGCCGCCCTGCCCACTCCCCGCGGCGCGGTCGAGGTACGCGCGCGCGACCTTCTGGCCGTCGAGCCGCAGCTCGCGGGCGAGCGAGAGCAGGATGCCGCGGAGGTAGACCGCCGCGGGGAGCGCCGAGAACCGCTCCGCCTCGATGTTCTCCACGTGGTGGCGCGTGACCTTCGTCCGCTCGGCGATCTGCGGGATGGTGAGGCCGCGCGCCTCGCGGACGCGCCGCAGCGCGTCCCCGGTCCACGCCGAGCCGTCCGGCATCGGGATCTCGGGCTGGGCGACCGGCGCCGGCGCCGCGGGGGGTGCCGGCGGCGGGGTCGCGGCAGGGCGGATCTCGCGCTCGAGGCGGATGGGCGCGGCTGGCGGGGGCGGCGGCGGCTGCCGCTCCGGCTCCGGCTCGCGCCGGACGTCGGCCGGCGGGGCGGTCGTGACGGGCTCCGGCTGGGGGCGCAGCTCCGCCACCGGCTGCACCGCGGGGATGACCGGAGGGATGGGCCCGAACACCGGGGGGATCGCGCCTCCGGCGTGGACGCCGTTCGTTCCGCTCGAGGCCGCGCGGGCCTCCGGCGGCGTCGGCGCGAGGGAGGCGTCGTACCGGGTCCGCGCGTCCGGGTCGAGCAGCGTCCGGCGGGCCTCCTCGATGCGGGTCGTGAGCAGGGTGGCCTCGTCGGGGGTGATGAGGGAGTACATCGCGAGCGACCCGGGCCCGTACAGGGCCAGCGCCCGCTCCACCGCCTGCTGGATCGCGGGGGGTGCCGCGTCGCGGGGGACCTCGAGGATCTCGTACAGCGTCTGGTCGGAGAGCCGCTTCACGCCCCGACCTCCGTCCGCACCGCCATGTCGAGCGCGAGGAGCGAGTCGGCGACCGTCGCGAACGAGCGGGCGCTCGACATGTCCGGGCGCTCGAGCAGGAGCGGCCGGCGCGCGCGGACGGCGCGCCACATCTCGTCGTCGTAGGCGATGGTCCCGAGGAAGTCCATCTCGAGCCCGAAGTACTTCCGCCAGGCGGCGACGACCGCCTGCCCGACGTCCGCGTCCTGCGGGGTGCGGGCCTGGTTCACGACGAGCCGCGGCCGGAACAGGGCGAGGTGGCGCGCGAGGTTCCTGCCGGCGTCCGGGTCGCGCTCCGAGAGGGTGGCGACGAGCTCGACCGGGCTCGTGAACGAGCCGGCGTCCATCACCGCCTTGAGGAGCGGGTCGTACCCGTAGACCGACGAGACGTTGCGCATCCGCCGCCAGAACGCCGCCTTCACGAAGCGGTAGGCGTTCTCGACGGCGCTCGGCTCGGGCACGAGGACGAGCACGCCGTGGTCCGAGACCAGGAAGAAGTCGAGGACGTTCGCGTGCGTGCCGGCCCCGAGGTCGAGGATCGCGTAGTCCACGTCCATCTGCTGGACGTGACGCAGGAACCTCATCTTCTGGGCGTAGCGCGGGTTCGCCGCGTCCATGTGGTCGAGCGCGCCCGAGACGAGGGAGAGGTTCTCGACGCCGGTCGGCGTCACGACGTCCTCGATGCGGTCCACCTTCCGCTCGATGAAGTCGGAGAGCGTCCGGCGCGGCAGGTCCATCCCGAGGGTGGTGTGGAGGTTGGCGCCGCCGAGATCCGCGTCGACGAGCACGACCCGCTTCCCGCGCCGGGCGAGCTCGATCCCGAGGTTCGCCGAGATGAGGCTCTTGCCGATGCCGCCCTTGCCGCCGCCGATCGAGATGACGCGGCGCGCGCGACGCCGCGCCGGGACCACCGGTCGGCGGACCGGCTCCTCCGGGATCATGCGTACGAGCTTCAGGGTCGGCGCGTCGCCCACGCGTTGCATCCTAGTCCGATCGTGCGGGCTCATCCAAAAGCCGGCGCGCTCGTCGCGGCTCCCGCGATATCGACGCGGCCGCGGCTTGCGCACATCTCGCGACCCGGACCGACTCGAGGAGCCAGGACGGGCTACTCCAGCAGCTCCGCGTTCCAGTAGGCCACGTCCGCGAGCGAGAGGAACGGCCGCCATTCGCGGTAGAACGCGCGCCGCGTCGCGCTGCGGAACATCGGCGTCCACCGGGGACGCCCCGGCGGCCGCAGGAGCCGCATGTGCGCTTCCTCCGGCGTGCGCCCGCCCTTCCTGAGGTTGCAGGGGACGCAGGAGCAGACGACGTTCTCCCAGTTGGTCGAGCCCCCCCGCGACCGCGGGATCACGTGGTCGAGGTTCAGCTCCGCGCGCCGGAACTTGCGGCCGCAGTACTGGCAGGTCGACTCGTCGCGCGCGTAGATGTTGAAGCGCGAGAACCGGACCCGCGCCTTCGGCAGGTGGTCGTAAGCGAGCAGGACGATGACGCGCGGGACGCGGATGCGGCGCCCGACGGTCCCGACGGCGTCGTGGTGGGCCGCGGCGGCGAGCGCCGCCCAGCTCTCGAAGTCGAAGAGCTTGAATTCCTCGTCGATCGCGCGAGCGGCGCCCTGGTACAGGAGGGCGAAGGCGCGCCTCACCGACGTGATGTGGACCGGCTGATAGACCCGGTTGAGTACGAGGACCCCGGTGTCGAGCATCTTGTCCCGACAACTCTAACATCGGGACTCCCCTCCCCGCACGCGGGCGGGGCCCCCGCCGGTCCTCCGGCCGTCGACCGGGCCGAGCGCGGGCGGACGCGCTACCGCTTACCCGCGAGGCCCACGACCGGCCCGGCGCTCGCGGTCGCCTTCTCTCCGTACAGGAGGCGGTAGGCGGCGTACGAGCGGAGCACCCGCTTCACGTACCCGCGCGTCTCCTCGACCGGGATCTCCTCGACGAACTCGTCGAGCTCGAGCCCGCGCCGGGTCTCGAGCCAGCGGCTCACCGCGCCGCCGCCGGCGTTGTACGCGGCGAGCGCGAGCGGCACGGAGCCGTCGAAGCGCCGGACGAGCTCGCCGAGGTACCGCGACCCGAGCCGGATGTTGAGCGAGGCGTCGGTGAGCTTCGCGGGCGACACCTTCCCGAGCCGGAGCTGGCGCGCGACCTGCTGCGCGGTCGGGAGCATGAGCTGCGTGAGGCCGATGGCGCCCGCCGGCGAGAGCGCGCGCGGGTCGAGCGCGCTCTCCTCCCGCATCAGCGCCTGGACGAGCTCGGGCGGCACGCCCGCGGGCGTCGCCCAGCGCTTCACCGAATCCCGGTACGCGGGCGGGTACGCGATCCGCCAGGCCCGCACGTTCTCGCCGTCGGGGGGGCGGCGGAACGCGGCCCGGGCGCGCGTCCGGAGGAGCCCGTGCGCGGCGCGGTGGTCCCCCGCCCGGTCGAGGAGGTCCGCGACGAGGAGGACGGCGTCCGGCGAGGCGGCGGCCGCCTCGCGGAGCCGCCGCGGGTCGATCGCGCCGAGCTCCTCGGCGGCCTCGCGGGCGAGGCCGAGCCGCAGGAGCACCACCCCGGCCCGGAAGCGCGGGTCCTCCCGGAGCACGCCCGGCTCCCAGGACAGCTCCGCCTCGGCGACCTGCTTCGGCAGCAGGATCGGCGCGGGCAGCGCGGGCTGGCGCGACGCGCCGGCGAGGCGCGCGCGGGAGAGCAGGCCGTAGTAGTCGGCCGGGTACCTGGCCACGAGGTCCGACCAGATGGCGCGGGCCGCGGCCCGCCCCTCCTCCCCGCCCGCCGCGAGGACGCGGGCGCGCCAGTACGCGGCGCGGGCGTGCTCGTACGGATCGTCGCGACGGTCCTCCTCGATCGCGAGGAGCTGCGCGGAGGCCGCGTCGCGATCCCCGGCGCGCCGGGCGAGCCAGGCGATCCGGAAGCGCGCCTCGTCCCGGAAGTCGCCGCCGGGGTGCGCCTTCACGAGCGCCGCGAGCGTCTCGCGCGCCTCCGTGACGCGCCCGAGGCGTGCGAGGAGATCCGCCGCGAAGAAGAGGGCGTCGTCGGCGAACGCGTGGGTCGGGTACTCGCGCGCGAGCCGCCGGTAGAGGCGCACCGCCTCCTCCCGGTCGCCCGCGATGGAGGCCGCGCTCGCGAGGAGGTACAGGGACCGCACCCGCACCTCGGGGTCGCCGCACGCCCCCGCGACCGGGCGGAGCATCGCGATCGCGGCGTCGTAGCTCCGGTCCTTCTTGAGCGCCCGGCCGGCGGCGGCGCGGACGCGGCAGGCGAACGGCTCGGAGGCTCCGGCCGGCGGCAGGCCGCGCAGCAGCGGGGAGAGGAGCGCGAAGGCCGACGCGGTCCGGCTCGCGTCGAGGAGCGCCTCCGCGCGCCGGAGGACGTCCTCCGCGGCGGGTGGCTCGCCGTGCGGCGCCGGGAGCGCGGCGAGGGCCGTCCGGCACTCCGCCGCCTCGGGCGCGAGGGGATGGCCCGCCCAGCACTCGAGGAGCGCGGTCCGGGCCGCGGCCGGATCGCCCTGGCCCGCCGAGAGCTTCGCCGCGAGGAGGAGCGCCGTCGCGCCGTGGTCCGGGCGCGAGAGGTCCGTCGGCGGACGCACCGCGAGGAGCGGCGCGAGGTGTCCGAGCGAGCCGGTCGCGTCGCCGAGCGTCGCGGAGAGCCGCGCCCGCGCGAGCCGGGCCTCCGCGCCTCGGAGCGACCCGTCCGGCACCGACGCCCAGGCCGCGAGCGCCTCCTGCGGACGCGCGGTGGACGCGAGCGCCTCCGCCCGGAGGAAGGCGAGCCGGTCTCCGATCTCGGGGAGCTTCGCCTCGAGGCCGTCCGCGACCCGGAGCGCCTCCTCGGGACGCCCCGCCCGGAGGAGCGCGAGCGCACGCAGGTAGGCGGCGCCGGGGTGCGGGCTGCGGGCGAGCTTCTGGGCGGCGTCGGCGAACCGTCCCGCGTCGAGCGCGGCCTTGCCCTCCGCGGCCGGTCCGTCCGGGAAGAACGGCGTGAGCTCGGCGGCCGTGAGCGGAGTGGCGAGGAGGAGGGCCAGCAGGAGGTGCGGCATCGGCGTCCGAACAGTGGGGCGGCGGGGGCGGCGGGGTCAAGGGGTCGGCGGGAAGCCCGGTGGGGAACCCGCGTACGCACCGGACGATTCCCCTCTCCCGCGCCGAGCGCCGAGCCCGAAAAGCGTCTAGGATCACGGGCGCGTGGACATCCGGACCCAGGCCGCGCTGCTCGCGGCGATCGTGACCCTGGCGCTCGCCGTCGCGGCCCTCCTCCGCGACAACCGCTCGCGCGTGTTCACCCTGTTCGCGCTGTTCTCCGCGGACCTGTTCCTCTTCTCCCTCGCGATGTTCTTCCTGCGCTGGGCGGAGGCGTTCGGCACGTCCTGGTGGGAGCGGGTGGCGGTGGCCTCCGGCGCCCTCGTCCCCCCCGCGGCGCTCGCCTTCTTCCTCGAGTTCCTCGGGGTCGCCCGGCGCCCGGCACGGCGCGCTCGGAACGCGATGCTGCTGGGGTCGCTCACCGGCGTCGCCGTCGCGGTCACGCCGCTCGTGGAGGTGAAGGTCGCGAAGCTCGTCGTGGCCGTCTACGTCGTCGGCGGGCTCGTGACGGTGCTCTCCGTGCTCTGGGGGAAGATGGTCGCGTCCCCGACGCGGATCGAGCGGGCGCGGCTCCTGTACCTCTTCATCGGCGCGCTGTTCGCGATCCTGCTCTCGGCGTTCGACATGTTCCCGCGGCTGGGCCTCCCCTACCCGCTCGAGGGCCTCGGGTCCATCTCGCTCACGATCTTCATGTTCTTCCTGTCGCAGACGCTGCAGCGCCACCGGCTGCTCGACCTGCACGAGTTCCTCGGCAAGATCGTCGTCGTCACCGCCCTCGGCCTCGTCCTCGTGATGATCTACGGCGGGCTCGTGTCGTGGGTGGGGAACCGGCCGGAGCTCTTCTACTTCAACACCGTCGTCGCCTCGTTCGTGATCCTCTCGCTGTTCGAGCCGCTCCGGGAGAAGGTCGAGGAGTGGGTGGTCGCGACGCTGTTCCACGAGCGGTACGAGCTCGTCCGGGCGCTCCAGAAGCTGCGCGACCGCACCGGCAACGTGATCGACCCGGCGGGGCTCGCGGCGGTCGTGCTCGACGGGCTCGTCGAGACCAGCCGCGTGACGCACACCTCGCTGTGGCTGGTCGCGGACGATCGCCCCGGCTACCGGCTCCTCGACTTCCGGGGGCCGCCGCCCATCCCGCTCCTCGAGCCCGCGACCGCGCGCGCGCTGCTCGCGGCGTCCTCGTCCGGCCAGAAGGCGATCCTCCTCGAGAACATCGACCGCCGGATCGCGGAGCTGCGGGTCCTCCTGCCCCCGGGACCGTCCGAGCACGAGACGCGGAGCGGGCGCGGCGCCCCCGCGGCGATCGCCGAGGAGCTGAAGCGGCTCTCGGACGCGCGCTCCGCGATGGCTGCGATGAAGGCGGGCATCTCCATGCCGCTGCTCGCGGGCGAGCGCGTCGTCGGGTTCCTCGCGTGCTGGGACGAGCGGGTGCCGGAGGCCTTCGCCTCGGACGAGATCGCCGCGCTGCTCGAGGTCGCGGACCGGTGCGCGCTCGTCATCGAGAACTCGAAGCTCTACCAGCAGATGAAGGAGCGCGACCGCCTCGCCGCCATCGGCGAGATGTCGGCCGGCCTCGCGCACGAGATCCGGAACCCCCTCGCGGCCATCAAGGGCGCGGCCCAGTACCTCGATCCGAAGAAGCTGGCGGACGACGACCGCGAGTTCCTCGAGATCATGATCGAGGAGGTGAACCGCCTCGACGGCGTCGTCACGGCGTTCCTCGACTACTCGCGTCCGCTCAAGTCCTCCCTCGCGCCGACGAGCGTGAACGAGGTGCTCGAGCGCACGTTCAAGCTCCTCGAGGCGCAGGCGCCGAAGGACGTCGTCGTGTCGCTCGAGCTGGCGGAGTGGCTGCCGCGCGTGCAGGCGGACGCGGAGCAGCTGAAGCAGGTGTTCCTGAACCTCGCGCTGAACGCGTTCCAGGCCATGCCGGACGGGGGGCGGCTCCAGGTCTCGACCCGGGTCGCGCGCGACGAGCTCGCCTTCTGGCGGGAGGGGGCGCGGCGCGCGGACGTCGTCGAGATCCGGTTCCGCGACACCGGCCCGGGCATCCCGGAGGACGCGAGGGAGAACGTCTTCGTCCCCTTCTACACGACGAAGGAGAAGGGGACGGGCCTCGGCCTCGCCATCTGCCAGCGGATCGTCAGGTCGCACCTCGGCTCGATCACGGTCCGCTCCCCTCCCGGCGCGGGGGCGGAGCTGCTCGTCTCGCTGCCGGCGCTCCGCGAGGAGCGGCCTCCGGACTCGGCGCGCCCGCCGCTCAGCCCCGCCGAGAAGGCGGCCGCGCGCGAGCAGCGTCGCGCCCGCGCCGAGGCGCGGCTGCGCGGCCGGCGCAAGCGGAAGAAGCAGCAGGCTTGACGATGGCGCAGCGCACCTCCCGCCGTTCGTGCTAAACGAGCCGCCGTGGCCCACGTCCTCATCGTCGACGACGAGGTGAACATCCGGCGGGTCCTCGCGGCGATGCTGAAGCGCGAGGGCTACGAGGTGACGACCGCCGCCGACGGCGAACAGGCGCTCGCCGTCCTCCAGAAGACCCCGGTGCACGTGGTCGTCACCGATCTCGTGATGCCGCGCCTCGGCGGGATGGAGCTCCTGCGGCGCGTGGCGGTCGAGTTCCCGGACGTCCCGGTCATCGTCATCACCGCGCACGGCTCGGTGGACAGCGCCGTCACCGCGCTCAAGGCCGGCGCGTTCGACTACATCACCAAGCCGTTCGAGCAGGAGGACCTGAAGAAGGTCATCGCGAAGGCGGCCCGCGCCCACGACCTCGAGCGGCAGAACGTGCACGCCAACTTCACCGACGGCGACCGCCCGCCGCTCGTCGGCGAGTCCCCCGCGATGAAGGGGATCTACGACATCGTCGCGAAGGTGGCCGACTCCCCGTCGACCGTCCTCATCACCGGCGAGAGCGGCACCGGCAAGGAGCTCATCGCGAAGGCGCTCCACCGCGGCTCCTCTCGCCGCGACAAGCCGCTCATCAAGGTGAACTGCGCGGCCATCCCGAAGGACCTGGTCGAGAGCGAGCTCTTCGGGTACGAGCGCGGCGCCTTCACCGGCGCGGTCGGCTCGAAGCCCGGCCGGTTCGAGCTCGCCGACGGCGGCTCGCTCTTCCTCGACGAGATCGGCGAGGTGCCGGTCGAGATGCAGGTCAAGCTGCTCCGGGCGCTCCAGGAGTCCGAGTTCGAGCGGGTCGGCGGCATCAAGACGCTCCGGGTGGACGTGCGGCTCATCGCCGCGACGAACCGGGATCTCAAGTCGCTCATCGCCGACGGGAAGTTCCGCGAGGACCTCTACTACCGGCTCGCGGTCGTGCCCATCGAGCTGCCGCCGCTGCGCGACCGGCGCGAGGACATCCCGCTCCTCGTCCGCCACTTCATCGCGAAGTACGACGCCCGGCTCGGCAAGCGGGTGGAGGGGATCGAGGAGGAGGCGATCGAGCTCCTGCTCGGCTACAGCTGGCCCGGCAACATCCGCGAGCTCGAGAACCTCATGGAGCGCTCGGTCCTCTTCGCGGACGGCCCGCTCATCCTCGCGTCGGCCCTCCCGGACTCGCTGCGGGAGCGCGGCTCCCAGCCGCCCGTCCCGATCGCCGCGATGGGGCCGCTCGGGGCGATCGCCGCCCCGTCGGGCGCCTCCATGAAGGAGATCGTGCGCCACGCGCAGGCCGAGCTCGAGAAGGAGCTCATCTCGCGCGCGCTCGAGGAGACCGGCGGGAACGTGACGCGCGCCGCGAAGCGCCTCCAGATCAGCCGCAAGTCGCTCCAGGTGAAGATGAAGGAGCTCGGGCTGCGCGGGGTCGTCGAGGGCGAGGAGTAGCGCCGCCCGGGGCGCGCCGGGAGCCCCTCCGGCGCCGGTTCCGGAGCGGCCGCGACGGCGCCCGACCGGGGGGGCGCTCGCTTGACCCGCCGGGGTGCCGCTGTTAGCGTCGAACGTCGATTCTCCGCGTGTTTCGCGCGCTTGCACCCCTGAGGAGGAGTCCATGCGGCGGCTTCAAGGCGCGATCGGGGCCCTCGCCCTCGCCGTGCTCGTCGGACCCGCGGCCGCCGCGGAGATCACGCGCGTCGCCTCGAGCGGTGAGTCGAAGAACCCGTTCGACCTCGACGTGTCCGTCCGGTGGGACCGGACCGACGAGCGCGCGACGATCACGCGGGAGAAGGCCTCCGGGACCGCGCCCGGCACCATCGTGCTCGGCGACGACCTGCGCTACGGCCGGACGCGCAACGCGATCGTGCCGCGGATCGCGGTCGGCCTCTGGCACGACCTCGAGCTTCACGCCGAGCTCCCGTACGTGCTCGGCGACGACCGGACCTGGCGCTACGGGCTCGTGGGCGGACAGGCCACGGGTCCCGGGGCCGACTCCATCTCGACGAACCCCGTCACGGTGCAGGGGCTGTCGTGCGTCGGACGCGTGCCAGCTCTTTCCGGTCGCGCCGAAGACCACCGACTACCACGGCGGCCGCGTGGGCGACCTCAAGGCCGGGATCGCCTGGGGCATCTTCAACGACCGGAAGGACGACACGAAGCCGTTCTGGCTCGTCGGCATGGACCTCACCTTCCCGATCGCGGCCCGGTACGAGCCCGGGAAGGGCCGCACCGCCGACACCTGGGCCTCGCCCTTCGGCGCCCCCGCGAAGCCGGGCCCGTTCGGCGAGAGGATCTGGAAGTGGGACGTCTACACGGCGATGTCCAGGCGCCTGGGGATGGCGGAGCCGTACGTGAAGGCCCACTTCCAGACGGCGTTCAAGTCCGCCTCGACCTACTCGAACTGCGACGCGGTGAGCGAGGCGCGGGCGGCGACGCAGAAGCAGATGAACGACCTCGCGCCCCAGAACTGCGCGTCCTGGGGCTCCGAGGCGGGGGCGAAGCTCCCCTGGGTCGCGGGCCTCACCTTCGGCACCGAGCTCATCCCGTACGAGGACGCGTTCGAGGGGCAGCGGGTGTCGGTCGACCTCCGCGTCTTCGCCGACTACACGTCGAGGCAGCGCTTCTACAACGAGCTGACCGACGCGACCGGCAAGCTCCACATGACGCAGGGCTACCTCGAGATGGGCGGGCTCGCCGGGCTGTACGTGCGCGCCTCGAAGTACGTGCTGATGCAGGCGACCGCGTCGCTCTCGACGCGGACCGCCCACTACCTCACGGGCGAGGCGCTCGGGAAGGGCGACAGCTGGCCGGCGGTGGACGGTGCGACCGGCCGCACCGTGGACCCCGCCGCGATGAACCCGAACTTCGACTGGCGCTACGACGCGCCGGGGCGGCGGTTCCGCATCTCCGAGGTGAGCGTGTTCGAGCTCTCCGTCGGCGGCGTGCTGCAGTTCTAGCTCGACCCCTTCTTCAGTCGCTCCAGCTCGGCGTACACGTCGGCGCGCCGCAGCCCGCGCGCGCGCGCCACCTCGCGCGCGACCGCCGACGGGGGCTCCCCCGCCGCGATCCGGCGCCGGAGCTCGGCCTCGAGCGGCTCCTCGGGCGCCTCGACCGTCGCCACCGCCCCCTCTCCCGACACGACGAGGGTGACCTCGCCGAGCACCTCGCCGCCGAACCGCTCGGCGAGCACGGAGAGCGGCCCGCGCGCCAGCTCCTCGTGGAGCTTGGTGAGCTCGCGGGCGACGAGCGCCTCGCGGTCCCCGAGGGCCTCGCGGAGGTCGGCGAGGGTCGCCGCGGTGCGGTTCCCGGCCTCGTAGAGCACGACCGTCGTGCCCGCCGCCGCGAGCGCCCGCAGCGCCTCCGCGCGCGCCCCTCCCTTGCGCGGCAGGAAGCCCGCGAAGAGGAACCGGTCGGCGGGGAAGCCGGACGCGGCCAGCGCCGCGATCGCCGCGCTCGGCCCCGGGATCGGGACCACGCGCGCCCCCGCCTCCCACGCCGCCGCCACGAGCGCCGCGCCCGGGTCGGAGACGCCCGGTGTCCCGGCGTCGGTGCACAGCGCGACGTCCTCGCCGCCGCGCAGCCGGTCGAGCACCGGCGCGAGCCGGCCGCGCTCGTCGAACGCCGGGAGGGAGAGGAGCGGGGGCGCGGCCGCGCCGAGGTGGGCGAAGAGCTTGAGGGTGCGACGCGTGTCCTCCGCCGCGACCGCCCGGACGCGCGCGCAGCACCTCGGCGGCGCGCGGCGACAGGTCGCCCAGGTTCCCGAGGGGCGTCGCGACGACGTAGAGCGTCCCCGCCCCGCCCGCCTCGCGTTCCCCCCGGCCCGCCATCAGAAGGCCACTCGCGCGCCGTCCGCGTCGAACGCGGCCGGGAAGTGGGCGATCCGCGGCGGGCCGTCGCCGAACGTCACCGCGACGACGTCGAAGCGGATGTCCCGCTCCGTGCCGCCGTTCCGCATCGCCCAGTCCGTCGCCGCGAGGACCACCCGGCGCGCCTTCCGCCGGTCCACCGTCTCCTCGGGGCCGCCGTGTCCGTCCCCCGTGCGGCTGCGCACCTCGACGAAGCAGAGGACCCCGCCCGCCTCGCACACGAGGTCCACCTCGCCGCCCCGCAGCGCGTGGTTCCGCGCGAGGATGCGGTAGCCGCGCTCCTCGAGCCAGGCCGCGGCGGCCGCCTCGCCCTCCGCGCCCCGCGCGCGCCGCCCGCCGTCCCGCGCCGCTTCCGCCACGGCTCACGCGGCGTGGTCCGCCGCCTCCTTGAACGACGGATCGCTCGTCGCGTGCAGGAGCTGCCCCGGCTTCGCGATCTGCTTCAGGAGCCGCGCCGTGAACCGGCGTGCCCCCTCCGACAGCCCGCCGAACGCGTCCTCGGAGACGGCGACCACCTTCCCCTGCGCGAGCGCCTGCTCGACGAAGGCGAGCTTCAGCGAGATCCACACGAGGTCGCGGTCGGCGGGAGAGAGCGTCATCGCGGGCACGGGCCGGCCGCCGGTCTGGACCTGGATGTTCCCGCGGTCGTCCACCTGGACCGCCTGCAGCCGCTGGAAGGAGAGCCCGGCGACGGCCTGCGACGCGCGCTGCGCGACGGTGCGCACGGCGGCGGTCGGGCTCCCGCCGAGCTCGGCGGCGGCGCGCTCGACGAGCGTCCGCAGGGGCTCGCCGGGCGGGCGCGGGGGGGCCGCGGCGGGGGCCGGCGGCGGCGCGGCCGGAGGAGCGGCGGGCGACGGGCCCTGGGGGGCGCTCGCGGCCTCCGCCTCCACCCGCTGCAGCTCCGTCTCGACCGAGCGCACGTCGCGCACGAACCCGCCCGCCTCGGCGGTCAGCCGCGTCTCGACGAGCCGGAGCGCCTCCTCGACCTTCGCCTTCTCCGCCGTCGCGCCGTGCGCGTCGGGGGAGGCCTCCCACTCGGCGAGCCGGCTCCGGCACTCGGCCACGACCGCGTCGGCCTCGCCGGCGCGGCCGAGCGCCTCCTTCAGCTCGGAGGCCTTCGCGACCCCGAGCGCCTTGACCGCGTCGCGGACCTCCGCGGCGTCGCGGTCGTACTGCGCGTCGATCTTCCTCTCCCAGTCGTCCACGATCCGCTGGCGGCGGGCGACGCGCTCGGTCTCCTCGAGCCCGCCGACCCAGCGGAGCGCGACCCACGCCGCCCAGCCGAACGCGGGCACGTCGAGGAGCGCGACGTAGCGGAGGTCGGGCCGCGCGACCGCGCCGGCGATCCCGACGGCGGCGAGCGCCACGCCGCCGCCGGCGCCGGCCCAGAACCGGGGATCCCTCCAGAACGGCGCGTGGGGGGCCCGGCGTCGCCGCCGCGGCGAGCGCCTCGCGCTCGGCCGCGACCTTCGCGGCCGCGGCGTCGCGCTTCGCGGTCGCCTTCTCGTACGCCTCGATGCGCGCCTCGGGATCGCCGAGCTGCGCGCGGAGCCGCGCGGCGGGCTCGAACTCCGCGCGCTTCGCCTCCGCCTGGGCGAGCTCCTCGCGGAGCTTCTCCCCGCCCTTCAGCGCCTCCTCGAGCTTGAAGAGCCGCGACTGGAGCCCGTCGAGCTGGTACTGGAGCTTCTCCGCGATCTTCGCCTTCTCGAGCTCGACCCGGAGCGCGTCGACGCGCTTGCGCCCCTGCTCCGGGGTGAGCGCGGACCGCGGCGGCGCCGTCGGGGCGAGGACGGCGCCGCCGCCCTGCTTCGAGGGGAGGTCGGCCGACGAGACCGCGAGGAGCGCGGAGAGGCGCCCGGGCGGCGGCACCCCGATCGTCGTCTGCATGAAGGTCGCGATCTCGCCGAGGTCCTGCGACACGAGCGCGAACGAGCGCTTCCCCGGATCGAACCGGTGGAGCTGGGCGCCGGACGCGAAGTCGCGGACGAGCCGGTAGGTGACGCGGTCGTTCCCCACGAGCGTCAGCCCGGCGCGGACCGGCGCGTTCGCGGGCCCCCCGGACGCGCGCGGCAGCGTGTCGCCGTCCTTCGGGTCCGGGTAGAACAGCGCCTCGAGCAGCCGGCGCAGCGTCGGGCCGTCCGCGGCCACGACGTTGTAGCCGGGGCGGAGCGTGGCTCGGCCGCCGGCGGGTGCGACGCCGCGGATGCCCTGCGCTGCGAACTCGAGGAGGATCACGTCGGGACGGGATGTTACAGCCCGGCCCGGCGTGCGGGAAGCGCCCCGGCGCGCGGCGGAGCCCGCCGCGCGCCCGTGGACGTGCCGACCCTCGATTACTGGGCCGGCGCCGGGGTGGGTGCCGGTGCGGAGGGCACCGCCGCCGCGGAGGTCTCGGGGCCCTCCTCCTTGTGGAGGCGGGCGGCCTTCCCCTGGAGGGAGCGGAGGTAGTACAGGCGCGAGCGGCGGACCTCGCCGTGGCCCATCACCTCGATCTTGTCGATGCGCGGGCTGTGGACGGGGAACATGCGCTCCACGCCGACGCCGTAGCTCATCTTCCGGACGGTGAACATGGAGCTGCCCGGGGTCCCCTTGCGATAGGCGATGACCACGCCCTCGTAGACCTGGATCCGCTCCTTGTCCCCTTCCTTGATCTTCGTGTGGACGCGGACCGTGTCGCCCGCCCGCATCTCGGGGAGGTCCTTGCGAGCGTACTTCGCCTGGATGTCGGCAATCGCCTTGCGCAGCATGACGTCGTGTCTCCTTTACAGCTCGTCGTCTCCGGCGTCGATCAGCCGGAGGTCGTCCCTGGAGAGCTGGAGCCTCGCGTAGAGGTCCGGCCTCCGTGTCCGGGTGGCGCGCAGCGACTCGCGCCGCCGCCACCGCTCGATCCGCCGGTGGTCTCCCGACAGGAGGACCTCCGGAACCTTCACCCCGCGGAACTCCGCGGGTCTCGTGTAGTGCGGGTGCTCGAGGAGCCCGTCCTCGCCCGCGAAGCTCTCGGCGCCGGCGGACGCCTCGTTGCCGAGCACGCCCGGCACGAGCCGCGCCGCCGCGTCCGCGACGCACAGCGCCGCGAGCTCGCCGCCCGTCAGGACGAAGTCTCCGATCGAGACCTCCATGTCCACCGCCGTCATCACCCGCTCGTCCACTCCTTCGTACCGACCGCACACGAGGATCAACCTGCCCTGCTCCGCGAACCGGCGCGCCTGCGCCTCGTCGAACTTCACGCCCCGCGGGCTCGTCAGCACCACCGTCGCGCCCGGCAGCCGGACCCGCGCCGCCTCGATGGCGTCCACGAGCGGCTCGGGCTTCATCACCATCCCGGCGCCCCCGCCGTACGGGGCGTCGTCGGTGACCCGGTGCCGGCCCGGCGCGAAGTCCCGCACGTCGGTCACCCGCACCGCGACGAGGCCGCTCGCCTGCGCCTTCCCGAGGATCGACTCGGCGAGGTAACCCTCGCACATCCGCGGGAACAGCGTCAGGATCTCGAGCTCCAGCTTGCTCACGCGGTTCGCCTCGCGGTTCGACCTCGGCCGCCAGGCGGCCTCGGGCACGTCCTCGTCTCTCGCGGCCTCCTTCCGTTCAGTCCAGCAGCCCCTCGGGGGGGTCCACCACGATCCTGCGCGCCTCCCGGTCCACCACCACGTACGGCGCGAGCGGAACGAGCTTCTCGCCCCGGCTCCCCGTGACCACGAGGACGTCCACGCCGCCCGTCTCGTACAGCCCGGTCACCCGTCCGACCGCCTCGCCCGCGGCGGTGACGACCTCGAGCCCCTCGAGATCCGCCCACAGGTGCTGGCCCTCGCCAGCCTCCGTCAGCTCCTCGCGCGGCGCCAGCACCTCCGCCCCGACGAGCCGCTCCGCCGCCGTGCGGTCGGAGACTCCTTCCAGCTTCACCGCCCAGACGCGCCCCTGCGGCCGCGCCTCCTCGATCCGCCTCCGCTCCGGCGCCGCCGTCCCGATCCGGAGCACGAGGAACTCCAGCTCGGCGAGCGACCCGTCCGACCCCGCGACCCCGACGAACCCCTTCAGCCCGACCGCCCGGGTGACCTTGCCGATCTGGACGAGGGCCACGGGCGCCCCGGTCAGTCGAGGATGTCGAGCACCGCCCGCCGGCCGTCGCGGCGCGCGGCCGCGTCCAGCACGGTGCGGAGGGCCTTCGCCGTCCGGCCACCGCGTCCGATGACGCGGCCGAGGTCGTCGGGATCGACGGTCAGCTCGAACACGGTCGAGCGGTCCCGCTCGATCGCCTCGACGCGGACCGCGTCCTTCTTCTCGACGAGCTCGGTGGCGAGCCAGAGGACGAGGTCGCGCATCGACTCAGCCTAGGCCTTCTTCTCCGCCGGCGCGCTGGCCTTGGAGCGCTTCAGGATCATCGCGACCGTCTGGCTGGGCTTCGCGCCCGCCTTGAGCCAGTGCTCGATCCGCTCGGTCTTGAGCTCGATCTTCTCGGGCGTCCTCGTCGGGTCATAGACGCCGACGTCCTCGATGTAGCGGCCGTCGCGAGGCCTGCGCGAGTCGGTCGCAACCACGTGATAGAAGGGCGCCTTGTGCGTGCCCGCTCGCGAAAGCCGAAGAACCACCGCCATCTGGATGCCTCCTAAAGCTACGAAACGCGGGCCTTTTTCGGCCGCGTGCGCGGCCTGCAGCCCACCAAAAGTGGGTTTCTTTACGCTAACTTAGCTCGGGAGTCAAGGAGAACCGGGGCCCGCCGCCGGGTCCGGGCGTCGCCGCGCGTGCCGCCGCGCGACGTGGCCCTCCGGGACGAGCCGCAGCGCGAGCGCCCAGGCCGCCGTGCCCAGCGCGATCCCGACGACGACGCCGCCCACGAGGTCCGCGGCCCAGTGCGGCCCACGCGAGCGAGTGGGCGACGCCGACGAGCGCGGCCGGGATGACCGCGAGCGCCGCCCTGCGGCCGTAGACGAGCGCGCGTGTACGTCGCGAACACGGCCACCGCCGCGGACTGGCCGGTCGGGAACGCGCGCCGCAGCACGTGCGCGAGCGCGTTCCCGGTCCCCTCGAGCGGGCGCGGGATGCCGCCCATCGCGCGCGCGAGGAGCGCGACCCCGCCGGCGGCCGCGAGCGCGAGCACGAGCGGGAAGAACACCTTCGCGACGCCCTTCACCTCCACCTCGAGGAACGAGTAGACGGCGAGGGCGATGAGCGCGAGCGCCCACCCCTCGCACGAGACCTCGACGAGGGCGCGGGCGAGGTCGAGCCATCTCCACCCGGCGCCGGGGACGGCGGAGAGCGGGTCCTGGTAGAGCGGCGGCATCGGGCGCGTCCATTCTTACCAGCGGCCCCGGAAAAAGCGAAAGGACCGCGCGGATGCCCGCGCGGTCCCTCGGATGCGGCAGGGAGTCGCTACTCCTTCGCCTTCTTCGCCTTCTTGGCGGGCTTCTCCGCCTTCTCGGCCTTGGGCTTCTTCTCGGCCTTCGGCTTCTTCTCGACCTTCGCCTTCGGCGCCTTCCCGCCTTCTCGCCCTTCTCCTCCTCGGCCGGGGCGGCCGGGGCGCGGTCGAGGAGCTCGATCACCGCGAGCTCGGCGTTGTCGCCGGCGCGGCGGCCGACGCGGATGAGCCGGGTGTACCCGCCCGGGCGCGTCTTGAAGCGATCGGCGATGGGGCCGAAGAGCTTGTTCAGCACCTCGACGTCGCGGACGTCGCGGTTCGCGATGCGCCGCGAGTGCGGCGTGGCCCGCTTCGCGAGCGTGATGATCTTGTCGGCGATGCGCTTCAGCTCCTTCGCCTTGGGGGTGGTGGTCGTGATCCGCTCGTGGCGGAGCAGCGAGGTCACCATGTTCCTGAACATGGCCGTGCGGTGCTCGGTGGTGCGATCGAGCCGGCGGCCGACGACGCGGTGCTTCATGTGGTGCTCTCCTTCACGGTCCCCGCGGTCCTAGACCTTGGGCGCGCCCTGTGGCGCGGTCTTGGGCGGCCAGTTCTCGAGCTTCATCCCGAGCGAGAGGCCCATCTCCGCCAGGATCTCCTTGATCTCCTTCAGCGACTTCCGGCCGAAGTTCTTCGTCTTCAGCATCTCGGCCTCGGTCTTCTGGACGAGATCGCCGATCGTCTTGATGTTCGCGTTCTGGAGGCAGTTGGCGCTGCGGACGGACAGCTCCAGCTCGTCCACCGACCGGAACAGGTTCTCGTTCAGCTTCTGCTCCTCGATCGGCTTCACCTCCTCGGCGGGCTCCTCGGCCTCGTCGAAGTTGATGAAGATCGACAGCTGCTCCTTCACGATCTTGGCGGCGTAGGCCACCGCGTCGTTCGGGGCGACCGAGCCGTCCGTCCAGAGCTCGAGCGAGAGCTTGTCGAAGTCGGTCTGCTGCCCGACGCGGGCGTTCGTGACCTGGTAGTTCACCTTGCGGATCGGGCTGAACAGCGCGTCGATCGGGATGGTCCCGATGGGCTGCCCGGCGACCTTGTTCTTCTCCGCCGGGACGTAGCCGCGGCCGCGCCGCGCCGTCATCTCGATGCGGACCCGGCCGCCCTCGCTGATCGTGAGGATGTGGTGGCCCGGGTTCAGGATCTCCACCTGCGGGTCGGCGATGATGTCGCCCGCCTTGATCTCGCGGGGCCCCTCCGCCTCGATCCGGATCGTCTTCACGTCGTTCGTGTGGATCTGGAGGAGGACCTCCTTGAGGTTGAGGATGATGTCGGTGACGTCCTCGGCCACCTCGGGGATGGTCATGAACTCGTGCTCGACCCCCTCGATCTTCACCGAGGTGATGGCCGCGCCCTGCAGGGACGACAGCAGCACGCGCCGCAGCGAGTTGCCGAGCGTGATCCCGAACCCGCGCTCGAGCGGCTCGGCGACGAACTTCCCGTAGGTGTTGGAGAGGGACTCCTGGTCGACCGAGAGCCCACGGGGCTTGATGAGGTCGCGCCAGTTCTTCGTGACGATCGGATCCACCATGGCTGTCTCCTGACGGCCGCCGTTCCCTCTCCGCGTCCGACCAGCCGACCGGCGCGGAAATCCGTGGAACGCGCGACCCGTGAAAGGCGCGGGCCGAATCACCGGACTCGGCCCGCTCCCGAAACGTTCCCTCCCGCGTCGACCCGGATGGTCCCGGGCGCGGAGGGCCCAGAGGCTACTTCGAGTAGAGCTCGACGATGAGCTGCTCCTGGATCGGCATCGTGATGTCCTCGCGCGCGGGCGTGGTCTTCACGGTCCCCTTGAAGCCGCCCTTGTCGAGGTCGAGCCAGGCGGGGACGCCGCGGCGGTCCACCGCCTCGAGCGCCTCGCTGATCCGGACGACCTTCTTCGAGCGCTCCTTGATCTCGACCACGTCGCCGGGCCGGCACAGGTAGCTCGCGATGTTCACCTTGCGGCCGTTCACCTTGAAGTGGCCGTGGCGGACGAGCTGCCGCCCCTCGTTCCGGGTGTCGGCGAAGCCGAGCCGGAAGACGACGTTGTCGAGCCGGAGCTCGAGGGTCTGGAGGAGGTTCTCGCCGGTCTTGCCCTTCGCCGCGGCGGCGTTCTGGTACGCGTGGCGGAACCCGGCCTCGAGGAGGCCGTACATCCGCTTCACCTTCTGCTTCTCGCGGAGCTGGACGCCGTACTCGGAGAACTTGGTCCGCCCCTGGCCGTGCTGGCCGGGCGGGTACGGGCGGCGCTCGATGGCGCACTTGTCCGTGTAGCAGCGATCACCCTTCAGGTACATCTTGAGGTTCTCGCGGCGGCAGAGCCGGCAGACGCTTTCGTTGTAACGAGCCACTGGTCGCTTCTCCTGGGAGGTGATCAGACCCGGCGACGCTTCGGAGGCCGGCAGCCGTTGTGCGGGATCGGCGTGATGTCGCGGATCAGCTGGATCTTGAGGCCGGCGGCGTAGAGGGCTCGCAGCGCGGACTCGCGGCCCGCGCCCGGACCCTTCACCACGACGCTGACCGACTTGAGGCCGTGCTCCATGGCCTTCGCGGCGGCGTCGCCCGCCGCGACCTGCGCGGCGAACGGCGTGGACTTGCGCGACCCCTTGAAGCCGCGGGCGCCCGCGCTCGACCACGCGATCACGTTCCCGGTGACGTCCGTGATCGTGATCATCGTGTTGTTGAAGGTGGAGGCGATGTGCACGATGCCCGCCGCCACGTTCTTCTTCACCCGCTTCTTCCCCTTCTTCGGGGTGACGGGCGAGGCGGTGATGGGCTCGATGCCGCCGAGGTTCGGCACGCTGGGAGCGGCGGCCTCCTCGACCTTGGGCTTGGCCGGCTCCTTCTCCTTCGCCGGCTCCTTCGTCGTCTGCTTCTCGTCGGCCACTCGTGCGTCTCCGGTCAGTTACTGTTCGTTAAGCCTTCGGCGCAGGCGCCGCGGCCGGCGCCTTGCGGACGAGCCCCTTCTTCGGGCCCTTCCGCGTGCGCGCGTTGGTGTGGGTCCGCTGGCCGCGGGCCGGCAGGCCCTTGCGGTGGCGCAGGCCACGGTAGCAGCCCAGGTCCATGAGCCGCTTGATGTTCATGGAGGTCTCGCGGCGCAGGTCGCCCTCGACCTTGTAGCCCTGCTCGATCGCCTCGCGGATCCGCCGGACCTCGTCGTCCGTCAGGTCCTTGGTGCGGGTCTCGACCTTGACGTTCGCCTTCTCGCAGATCGTCTGCGCGGTCGTCTTGCCGATGCCGTAGATGTACTGGAGGGCGACCTCGATCCGCTTCTCACGAGGAAGGTCGACGCCTGCGATGCGAGCCATTCGATTCTCCGAGCGAGGGCGTTAGCCCTGGCGCTGCTTGTGACGGGGGTTCGCCGGGCAGATGATCCGCACGGTTCCCTTGCGCTTGATGACCTTGCACTTGTCGCAAATCTTCTTGACCGACGCGCGGACCTTCATGGCGCCTCCGTACTGCTCCTTGAGACGAAAATCCCCGCCTGAGCTGCCGGCGGGTGGCGGCCGGGAACGCGAACCTTGACCGCGTTCCGCCCCGTATTCTCCGGGATTTCCCCGAGTTGGCCGCCCCCTACCGAGCGGCTTGCGAGCGGGCCCTATAACACACGGGTTTTTTCGGTGCAACGTCAGAACCGTAGCGCGACGGGCGACCGGCGCGCCGCTCAGCTCCTTCCAGAAGGGCCTTCGAGCGGGCCTGCGCGCAACCCCAGGATGACAGGACCGTTTTCGGTGATCGCCACCGTGTGCTCGAAATGCGAGGAGAGGCTGCCGTCCGCGGTGACCGCCGTCCACCCGTCGTCGAGCTGCTCGACCTCCGGGCCCCCCGCGTTCACCATGGGCTCGAGCGCGAGGACCATCCCCGGCCGAAGGCGCTCCCCCTTCCCCGCCTCGCCGAAGTTCGGGACGTGGGGCGGCTCGTGCAGCCGGCGCCCGATCCCGTGACCGACGAAGTCCCGGACGACCGAGAACCCCTCGCCCTCCACCCAGCCCTGGACCGCGGCCCCGATGTGGCCGGTGGACGCCCCGGGCCGCGCCGCGTCGACGGCTCGCCGCAGCGCCTCGCGCCCGACCTCGAGGAGGCGCGCCGCCGCCGGCGTGACGCGGCCGACCGGGACCGTGCGCGCCGCGTCGCCGTACCAGCCGTCGACGACCACGCCGAAGTCGAGGCCGACGACGTCGCCCTCCTGCAGCCGCCGCGCGGGCGACGGGATACCGTGGACGACCTCGTCGTTCACGGACACGCAGAGCGAGGCCGGGTAGCCGTGGTAGCCGAGGAACGCGGGGACCGCGCCGCGCGCGCGGGTGTGGGCGAGCGCGAGCGCGTCGAGCTCCGCGGTGGTGACGCCGGGGACGGCCGCCCGCGCGAGCAGGTCGAGCACCTCGTGCACGAGCGCGCACGCCTCCCCGATCCGGGAGATCTCGTCCGCCGTCCTCAGGACGACCCGGTGCGCGCTCGCGTCCATGCGACCCGGCGACCCCGGGCTCAGCGCCCGAGCGCCTTCTTCGTGGCCGCGAGGATGCCCTCGGGCGTGCCGACGCCGGCGATCTCGGTGAGGAGCTTCCGGTCGCCGTAGAACCGCCGCAGGGGCTCGGTCTTGGCGCCGTACTCCTGCAGCCGCTTGCGGACGGTCTCCGGCTTGTCGTCGTCGCGCTGGACGAGCCCGGTGCCGTCGCGATCGCAGTAGCCGTCGCTCGCCGGCGGGTTCTGGGTCACGTGGTAGACGGTGCCGCACTTCGGGCAGGAGCGCCGCCCGCTCATCCGCTCGACCAGGACCTCCTCGGCGACCTCGTAGGAGAGGCAGCGCGTGATGGATGCGGCCCATCGAGTGGAGGAGGAGGTCGAGGTACTGCGCCTGCGAGGTCGTCCGCGGGTAGCCGTCGAGGATGAACCCGCCCGCGACGTCGGGCCGGCCGAGGCGGTCCTTCACGAGCTCGTTCGTGATGTCGTCGGTGACGAGGCCGCCCGAGTCCATGATGGCCTGGACCTTCTTGCCGAGCGCGGTGCCGCGCGCCTTGTGGTCGCGGAACATGTCCCCGGTCGAGATGTGCGGGACCCGGAACTCCGCCGCGAGCAGCTTCGCCTGCGTGCCCTTGCCCGCACCGGGCGGGCCGAGAAGGATGAGGATCATCTTCGACCTCCTGAGAGCACGAGGCCCGCCGAGGCGGGCCGGTGCGTCACGCGTTGGCGACCTGGCCGGTCGCGAGGCGCCGGCCCCGGATGCGTGGACCGCGCGGGCCGGTGAAGCCCTCGTAGTGGCGGGTGATGAGGTGCCCCTCGATCTGCTGCACGGTGTCGAGGGCGACCCCGACCACGATGAGGAGCGACGTCCCGCCGAAGTAGAACTGGACGTTGAACTCGTTCGTGATGATCGTCGGCAGCACGCAGATCACCGAGAGGTAGATCGCGCCGCCGAAGGTGATCCGGGAGAGGACGTGGTCGATGTAGTCGGCCGTCTTCTTGCCCGGGCGGATCCCCGGGATGTACCCGCCGTACTTCTTGAGGTTGTCCGCGACGTCGACCGGGTTGAAGGTCACCGCCGTGTAGAAGTACGCGAAGAAGACGATCATCACGACGTACAGCACGTTGTAGATCCACGAGCCCGGGCGGATCGCGTTGTTCACCCGGTCGAGGAACGGGAACCAGCCCGCGAGCGTCGCCGGGATGAGCAGCATCGAGGACGCGAAGATGGGCGGGATGACCCCGGAGGTGTTCACCTTGAGCGGCAGGTGCGTGGACTGCCCGCCGTAGAGCTTCCGGCCGACCACCCGCTTCGCGTACTGCACCGGGATCCGGCGCTGGCCGCGCTCGACGAACACGATGAGCCCGATCACCACCACCATGATGGCGCCGAGGATGACGAGCCCGATCGGCTCGACGTTCGACCCGGGGGCCCGGTAGGTGAGCCAGGTGTTGTAGGCGGCCGCGGGGGCGCGGGCGACGATGCCCGCGAAGATGACGAGCGAGATGCCGTTCCCGATCCCGCGCTCGGTGATCTGCTCGCCCATCCACATGATGAAGGCGGTGCCGGCGGCGAGGGAGAGCATGGTGATGAGGCGGAAGTTCCACCCCGGCTCGGCCACGACCGAGAGGCCGGTCGGGTCGCGCAGCGACTCGAGGTAGGTCGCGATCCCGTACCCCTGCAGCGCGGACAGGACGATGGTGCCGTAGCGCGTGTACTGGGTGATCTTGCGCCGGCCGATCTCCCCCTCCTTGTTCATCTTCTCGAGCGTCGGGACGACGACCGTGAGGAGCTGGAGGATGATGGACGCGGAGACGTACGGCATGATGCCGAGGGCGAAGATCGAGAGCTGCTCGAACGCGCCGCCGGAGAAGAAGTTGAGGAGCCCGAGCAGGTTTCCGGACTGGACCACCCGGCGCATCGCGAACCGGTCCACGCCCGGGGTGGTGACGTAGATGCCGAGGCGGTAGACCGCCAGCATCCCGAGCGAGAACAGGAGCCGCTTCCGCAGCTCCGGGATCTTGAAGATGTTGAACGCCCCGCTCGCTGCCATCGCTCGCCTTTCCGACGCCCTCTCGGCGCGCCGCGTCCCGCCCGCTACTTGCCCGCGGCCGCGCGCTTCGCGGCCTTGGCCTTCTGGTGCATCGTGAGCGGCGCCGGGATGAGGTCCACCTTCCCGCCCGCCTTCTCGACCGCAGCGCGGGCGCCCGCGGTGATCCGCTGGACCTTCACGGTCACCGCGCTCTTCAGCTCGCCCTTGCCGAGGACCACGACCCCGTCGCGGTTGCCGCGCACGAGGCCCGCCTGCTTCAGCGCGGCCGGGTCGACCACGCCGGAGAGCCCCTCGAGATCGGTCACCTGGACCTCCTCGAGCTCGCGGCGGTGGATGTTGTTGAAGCCGAACTTCGGGAGGCGCCGCTGGAGCGGCATCTGACCGCCCTCGAAGCCCTCGAAGTGCATGTTGCCGGAGCGGGCCTTCTGGCCCTTTCCGCCGCGACCGGCGGTCTTGCCGAGGCCGGACGCCTGGCCACGGCCGACGCGCTTCCTCTCGCGGTTGGCGCCCTTGGGCGCCTTCAGGTTCGACAGCGACATGAGGGGTCTCCTTTTATCACGCAGCGAGCGAGTGTCACGCCTTGGCGGCGCCAGCCTTCTTCGCGGCCTTGCGCGCCTTGCGCCCGACGGGCGGGGGAGCGTCCACCCGCTTCCACTCGACGAGGTAGGAGACCTTCGCGATCATCCCCATCGTCTGGGGCGTGTCCGGGAGGATCTTCGTCGAGTCCATCTTCTTGAGGCCGAGGCCCGCGACGACCGCCCGGTGCTGCGCGGGGCAGCGCGAGAGTCCCGAGACGAGCTTCACCTGGATGGCAGCCATGTTCGATCTCCTTACGCGCCGGTGATCTCGGCGACCTGCTTGCCGCGGAGCCGGGCCGCGTCTTCCATGGAGCGCAGCCGCTTCAGCCCGGCGACCGTCGCCTTGAGCACGTTGTGCGGGTTGCGCGAGCCCTGGCACTTGGTGAGCACGTTGCGGATGCCGGCCGCCTCGAGGACCGCGCGGACCGGGCCGCCGGCGATGACGCCGGTGCCTTCCCCGGCGGGCTTCAGCAGCACCCAGCCCGCCCCGAAGTGCCCGAGCACCTCGTGCGGGATGCTGGTGCCGATGAGCGGCACGCGGAACAGGGCCTTCTTCGCCTGGTCGGCGCCCTTGCGGATCGCCTCGGGGACCTCGTTCGCCTTCCCGAGGCCGACCCCGACGTGGCCGTTGCCGTCGCCGACGACGACGAGCGCCGAGAAGCTGAACCGGCGGCCGCCCTTCACGACCTTCGCGACGCGGTTGATGTGGACGACCTTGTCCTGCAGGTCCAGGTCGTTCGCGTTGATGGGAGTAGCCATTCGATCCTCGATCCTTCAGATGCCCCCGAGCCTTCGGCTCCGGGGCGAAGCGCTAGAACTTGAGCCCGGCCTCGCGCGCCGCGGCCGCCACGGCCTGCACGCGCCCGTGGTAGTCGAACCCGTTGCGGTCGAACACGACCGACTCGATGCCCTTCGCGAGCGCGGCCTTCGCGAGCGCGGCGCCGACCTTCTTCGCGGCGGCGGTCTTGTCGTCGTCCCCGACCTCGCCCTTGAGCGTCTTCGAGGTCGTCCCGACCGAGAGCAGGGTCTTGCCCGCCGTGTCGTCGACGAGCTGGGCGTACATGTGCTTGAGGCTCTTGTAGACGGTGAGCCGCGGGCGCTCCGAGGTGCCGGAGAGCTTCCTGCGGATGCGGGCCTTGCGCTTGTCGCGCGACGTCACGTGCTTCGCCATGGTGTTCCTCCTTGCGGCGGCGGCGGATCAGCCGCCACATGAGCTCCTGGGACGGACCGGCCTACGCGGCGCCGGTCTTGCCTTCCTTGCGACGGACGATCTCGTCCGCGTACTTGATGCCCTTCCCCTTGTACGGCTCGGGCGGGCGCAGCGCCCGGATCTTCGCCGCCGTCAGGCCGAGGAGGTGCTTGTCGACCCCCCGGACCGTGAGCTTCGTCTGCTTCGCGTCCACCTCGGCGGTGATGCCCTCGGGGAGCTTGAAGACGACCGGGTGCGAGAAGCCGAGGGCGAAGTGGATCTCCTTGCCCTTCACCTCGGCCTTGAAGCCGACGCCGCTGATCTCGAGGCCGCGGTCGTAGCCCTTCACGACCCCGTCCACCGCGTTCTTCACGAGCGTCCGGGTGAGGCCGTGGAGGCCCTTCGCGAGGCGCGACTCGTCGGGGCGACCGACGCGGACCTCGCCCTTCTCGACGGCGATCGAGACGATCGGGTTGAACGGGAAGGACATCTTCCCCTTCGGGCCCTCGATCTTCACGACCTGGCCGTCCACGGAGACCTTCACCTTCTCCGGGATCTTGACGGGATTCTTTCCGACTCGGGACATGACCTTGCTCCTACCAGACCGTGCAGATCAGCTCGCCGCCGACCTTCTGCTTGCGGGCCTCGCGGTCGACCAGGACGCCCTTCGACGTCGAGAGGATCGCGATGCCCATCCCGTTGAGGATCCGCGGGATCGAGTCGTTCGCGACGTACCGGCGCAGCCCGGGCTTCGAGACGCGCTTGATGTCGCTGATCGCGGGCTCGCGGTCGGCGCTGTACTTGAGGAGGATCGTGATGGCGCCCTGGACGCCGTCCTGGTGGACGACGAAGTCCTTGATGAAGCCTTCGTCCTTCAGGACCTCGGCGATCCGGATCTTGAGCCGCGACTTCGGCACGAGGACCTTCTCGTGCCGGGCCGAGGAGGCGTTCCGGATGCGCGTCAGCATGTCGGCGACGGGATCGGTGAAGCTCATTGGGAGGTCTCCTACCAGCTCGACTTGATGACGCCGGTGATCTCGCCCTGAAGCGCGCGCTTGCGGAAGCAGAGGCGGCACATCTGGAACTTGCGGAGGAACGCGCGCGGGCGGCCGCACAGCGGGCATCGGTTGTACTGGCGCACGGGGAACTTCAGCTTGCGCTTCGCCTGCGCCATCTTTGAAAGCTTCGCCATCGTCCTCTCCTTCGTTACGGCTGGCGGAACGGCAAGCCGAGGTGGCGCAGGAGTGCTCGGCCTTCCTCGTCGTTCCGGGCGGTGGTCACCACCGTGATGTTGAGCCCTTTGATCTTCTCGACCTTGTCGTAGTTGATCTCGGGAAAGATGATCTGCTCGCGGACGCCGAGGGTGTAGTTGCCCTTCCCGTCGAACGCCTTCGGCGAGACGCCCTTGAAGTCGCGCACGCGCGGCAGCGCGACCGAGACGAGCCGGTCGAAGAACTCGTACATCCGCTCGCCGCGGAGCGTGACCATCGCGCCGATGGACTGCCCCTGCCGCAGCTTGAAGTTCGCGATGGACTTGCGCGCCTTCGTCACCACCGGCTTCTGCCCGGTGATGGCGCTGAGCTGCTCGACCGAGGCGTCGATGATCTTGCCGTTGTTGATCGCCTCGCCGAGCCCCATGTTCACGATGACCTTCTCGAGCCGGGGAGCCTGCATCGGGTTCTTGAACCCGAACTCCTTCATCAGCTCGGGGAGGATCTCCCGCTGGTACCGTTCCTTCAGACGCGCTGCCATGTGTCGTTCTCCTTGCCTTCGGCCGGCGGTCGCTGGTGCCGGGCGATGCGGGTCAACTGCTAGCGGGCCGCCTTGCGCTTCTCGAGGCGGGCCTTCTCCTTCGCCCCGAGCTCGCGGCCGATCTTCTCGCGGCGGACGGGCTCCCCGCCCTTCCCGACCACCATCACGTTCGACATGGCGATCGTGCCGGACTTCTCGACGATCCCGCCCTCCGGGTTCGTCTGGCTGCGCCCCTTCTTCACGTGGCGCTTGACGATCATGAGCTTCTCGACCCGGACGCGGTCCTTCCCCTTCGCCTGGACGATCTCGAGGACCTTCCCGGTCTTGCCCTTCTCCTTGCCGGCGATGACCTGGACGGTGTCCCCCTTGCGAATGTCGGCCATGACTAGAGGACCTCCGGTGCGAGGCTGATGATCTTCATGAACTTGCGGGCGCGGAGCTCGCGCGCGACCGGCCCGAAGATGCGGGTGCCGATGGGCTCGTTGTCCTTGTTGATGAGGACGGCGGAGTTCCCGTCGAACCGGATGTAGCTGCCGTCCGGCCGCTTGACCTCGCGGGAGGTGCGGACGATGACCGCGCGGGCGACCTCGCCCTTCTTCACCTTGGCCTGCGGGATCGCCTCCTTCACCGAGACGACGATGACGTCGCCGATGGAGGCGTAGCGCCGCCGCGATCCGCCGAGCACCTTGATGCACTGGACGCGCTTCGCGCCGCTGTTGTCGGCGACGTCCAGGTTCGTCTGCATCTGGATCATGACTAGACCTCCGCCGACTTCTCGAGGACCTCGGCGACGCGCCAGCGCTTGTCCTTCGACACCGGGCGGGTCTCGACCATGCGGACCCGGTCGCCGATCTGGCACTCCTGCTTCTCGTCGTGCGCCTTGTACTTCTCGGCCTTCATCACGATCTTGCCGTACTTCCGATCGGCCACGCGGCGCTCGACGCGAACGACGACCGTCTTGGTCATCTTGTTCGAGACCACCACGCCGACGCGGGACTTGCGGTTTCCGCGCTCCATGTCGCTACTCCTTGGCCTTCTTGGACGGCGGCGATCTCCTTCTCGCGCGCCACCGTGAGGATCCGCGCGATCTCGCGCTTGTTCTTCGAGAGGTCCGCCGTCGAGTCGAGCACGCCGGTCGAGTGCTTGTTCCGGAGCTCGAACATCGTCTGCTCCAGCTCCGCCGCGCGGGCCTTGAGCTCCTTCGGATCGAGCTCGCGCAGCTCCTTCACGGTCGCCATGGCTCGTTCTCCTAGAGGGTCGCGCCGCGCTTCACGAGCTTCGTGGAGACGGGCAGCTTGTGGGCCGCGAGGCCGAACGCCTTCTTCGCGGACGCGTCGTCGACGCCGGCCAGCTCGTACAGCACGCGCCCCGGCTTCACGACGGCCACGTAGTACTCCACGTTGCCCTTGCCGGTGCCCATGCGGGTCTCGGCGGGCTTCTTCGTGATGGGCTTGTCCGGGAACACGCGGATCCAGAGCTTCCCGCCGCGCTTCACGTACCGGGTGATGGCGACGCGGGCGGCCTCGATCTGCCGCGCCGTGAGCCAGCCGCACTCGGTGGCCTGGAGCCCGTACTCGCCCTGGTTCAGGTCGGATCCGCGGTACGCCTTCCCGCGCATGCGGCCCTTCATCATCTTGCGATACTTCGTTCGCGCCGGCTGAAGCATGTGCCTCTCTCCTGGTTGTCTCTGACGCCGGGATTACGGCCGGGGGCCGCCTGCGGAGCGCGGGGCGCGCGGGGCCGCCGACTGGGGCAGGACCTCGCCGCGCATGATCCAGACCTTGCAGCCGATCTTCCCGTACGTGGTCTTCGCCTCGGCGAAGCCGTAGTCGATGTCGGCGCGGAGCGTGTGCAGCGGCACGCGGCCCTCGCGGTACCACTCGTAGCGCGCCATCTCGGCGCCCCCGAGCCGGCCTGCGCAGGCGACGCGGATGCCCTTCGCGCCGAACTTCTGCGCGGTCTGCACCGCCTTCTTCATCGCCCGCCGGAACGCGATGCGGCGCTCGAGCTGGGTCGCGATGTTCTCGGCGACGAGCTGCGCGTCGGTCTCGGCCTTACGGACCTCGACGACGTTCAGGTAGACCTCGTTCGCGGTGAGGGCCTGGAGGTCCTTCTTGATCGTCTCGATCCCCGCGCCGCGCTTGCCGATCACGATCCCCGGCCGCGCCGTGTGGACGTTGATCTTGACCTTGTCGGCGGCCCGCTCGATCTCGATCCGGGAGATGCCGGCCTGGCCGAGCTTCTCCTTCACGAACTCGCGGAGGTGGATGTCCTCGTGGAGCCACTTCGCGTAGTTCCGCTCTTCGTACCACTTCGAGTCCCAGGTCCGGATGACCCCGAGCCGGAACCCGATCGGATGGACTTTCTGTCCCATGATTCTCTCCTTGCCCTTCGGTTCCGCTACGCGACGCCGAGCTCGACGTAGACGTGGCTCGTCTTCTTCTCGACGCGGTACGCGCGGCCCATCGCGCGCGGCATGAACCGCCGCATCTTCGGTCCGCCGTCCACCGTGAGCGTCTTCACGAACAGCGCGTCGACGTCCACCCGGCCGCCCTTCTGCTCCGCGTTCGCGACGGCCGACCGGAGCAGCTTGGCGAGCGGCTGGGCCGCGGCCTGCGGCGTGAACTTCAGGAGGGCGAGCGCCTCGCCGACCTTCTGGCCGCGGACCTCGTTCGCGACGAGCCGCACCTTCCGCGGCGCGATGCGGAGGAACCGGAGCGACGCGTGCGGCCCCGCCTCCGGGGCTGCGCGCTTCGCCTTCCGCGCCGGCGCCTTCGGCTCCGCCGCGGGCGCCGCGGCCTTCTCGGCCGTCTTCTTCTCGGTGGTCTTCTTCTTGTCCGCCATGGTCTTCCTCGCTACTTCCTCGCCGCCGGGGCGGGCGCCGCAGCGGTCGCGACCTTCTTCTCGGCGGAGTGGCCGTGGAAGGTGCGGGTGGGGGCGAACTCGCCGAGCTTGTGGCCGACCATGTTCTCCGTGACGAACACCGGGACGAACTTCCGCCCGTTGTGCACCGCGAAGGTGTGGCCGACGAAGTCGGGGAGGATCGTGCTCCGCCGCGACCAGGTCTTGATGACCGACTTCTTGCTGCCCTTGTTCGCGTCCTCGACCTTCTTGGTGAGGTGCTTGTCCGCGAACGGGCCCTTCTTGATCGAACGCGCCATGGGTCGCTCTCTCCGACGCTACTGCGGGGTGTTGCGCACGCCGGGGCGGCGCCGCGTGACGATGAACTTGTCCGTGCGGCGGTTGTTGCGGGTCTTGAGGCCCTTGGTCTTCTGGCCCCACGGGCTCACCGGGTGCGGGTTGCCCTGCCCTGACTTGCCCTCGCCGCCGCCGTGCGGGTGGTCGACCGGGTTCATCGCGAGGCCGCGGACCGTCGGCCGGATGCCGCGCCACCGGCTCTTGCCGGCCTTGCCGACGCGGACCGAAGAGCTCTCGACGTTCCCGAGCTGCCCGATCGTCGCCCGGCACGTCTCGAGGACCTGGCGGACCTCGCCGGACGGCATGCGGATCTGGGCGTAGCCGGCCTCCTTCGCCATGAGCTGGCCGAAGGACCCGGCGGAGCGGATCATCTTGCCGCCGGAGCCGGGCTGCGACTCGACGTTGTGGATGATCGTGCCCTGCGGGATCGAGCGGATGGGGAGCGCGTTGCCCGGCCGGATGTCGACGGTCTCGCCCGAGACGAGCACGTCCCCGACGCCCACGCCGATCGGCGCGAGGATGTACCGCTTCTCGCCGTCCGCGTAGTGCAGGAGCGCGATGCGCGCGGTGCGGTTCGGGTCGTACTCGATGCCCGCGACCTTCGCCGGGACGCCGTCCTTCTCGCGCCGCCAGTCGATGACGCGGAAGCGCCGCTTGTGGCCGCCGCCGACGTGCCGCGTGGTGATGTGGCCGTGGCTGTTGCGCCCGCCGGACTTCTTCACCGGGCGCGTCAGCTTCTTCTCCGGCTTCGACTTCGTGACGTCCGCGAAGTCCGACACGGTCATGTGCCGGCGGGCCGGGCTCGTGGGCTTGTATTCCTTGAGTCCCATGTCTTCTCCCGTCCGCCTACGTCCCCTCGAAGAGGGCGATGGTGTCGCCCTCCTTCAGGGTCACGAAGGCCTTCTTCCAGTTGGGGCGCTGGCCGACGCTGCGGCCGACGCGCTTGTTCTTCCCGCGGGCGATCGAGGTGCGCACGGCGAGGACGTGGACCTTGAAGAGCGTCTCGATCGCCTGCTTCACCTGGATCTTCGTCGCGTCGCGGTGGACCTCGAACGCGTACTGCCGTGCGAGCTCCCGGGCGCGCTCGTTCTTCTCCGTGATGAGCGGACGCTTCACCACGTCCTGGACGAGGAGGGTCGTCATGACAGGCTGGCCTCCAGGTGCTTCGCGGTGTCCGCGGTCAGGACGAGCACGTCGTGCCGCAGGATGTCGTACACGTTGAGCCCCTCGACCGGCAGGAAGTCCGAGCCGGCGAGGTTGCGGACGCTCTTGGCGAGCGCGACGTTCGCGGCGCCGTCGACGACGAGCGCCTTCCGCGCGCCGAGCTTCGCGAGCACCTTCGCCGCGGTCCCGGTCTTCGGCCCGGTCGGCTTCCACTCCTGGACGATGACCAGCTTCTGGTCGCGGTTCCGGAGCGAGAGCGCCGCGCGCAGCGCCGCCTTGCGCACCTTCTTCGGCACGTCGTAGGCGTAGTCGCGGGGCTTCGGCCCCATCGCCTTGCCGCCGCCGACCCACTGGGAGGCGCGGGTCGAGCCCTGGCGGGCGCGGCCGGTGTGCTTCTGCCTCCACGGCTTCTTGCCGCCGCCGGAGACGAGGGAGCGGTTCTTCACCGCGTGGGTGCCCGAGCGGTCGGAGGCGAGCTTCGCCTTCACCACCTCGTAGAAGAGGTGCTCGTTCACCTCGCCGGCGAAGACGGCGTCGGCGAGGTCGAGCTCGCCCACCTTCTTCTTGTCGAGATCGTAGACGTCGAACTTGGCCATGGTCGCCTCGACTACTTGATCTCCACGTCGACGCCCGCCGACAGGTCGAGCTTCATCAGGGCGTCGAGTGTCTGCGGCGTCGGCTCGAGGATGTCGAGGAGCCGCTTGTGCGTGCGGATCTCGAACTGCTCGCGCGACTTCTTGTCGACGTGCGGGCTGCGGAGGACGGTGAACTTGTTGATCCGGGTAGGCAGCGGGATCGGGCCGGCGACCTTCGCGCCGGTCCGCTTCGCGGTCTCCACGATCTCGCCGGCCGACTGATCGAGCAGCTTGTAGTCGTAGGCCTTGAGCCGGATCCGAATCTTCTGAGTCGCCATTGAAGATGCCTTTTCTGCTGGCCCGGCGCAGCGCGGTGGAGGGGGCTCGCCACTCGGCGAGCCCCTCTGCCGCCGTTCGCCGGTGTGACTTCTCCTACTCGATCACCTCGGCCACGACGCCCGCGCCGACCGTGCGCCCACCCTCGCGGATGGCGAACCGGAGCTCCTTCTCCATCGCGATGGGGGTGATGAGCGTCACCTCCATCCCGATGTTGTCGCCGGGCATCACCATCTCGACGCCCGCCGGCAGCTGCACCGACCCCGTCACGTCCGTCGTCCGGAAGTAGAACTGGGGGCGGTACCCGTTGAAGAACGGCGTGTGGCGACCGCCCTCCTCCTTCGTGAGCACGTACACCTCCGCCTTGAACTTCGTGTGCGGGGTGATCGACCCGGGCTTCGCGAGCACCTGGCCGCGCTCGACCTCCTCGCGCTTCAGGCCGCGGAGGAGCGCGCCGATGTTGTCGCCCGCCTGCCCCTCGTCGAGGAGCTTGCGGAACATCTCGACGCCGGTGACGACGGTCTTGGTCGTCGGCTTGAGGCCGATGATCTCGACTTCCTCGCCGACCTTGATGATGCCGCGCTCGACGCGGCCGGTCGCGACGGTGCCGCGGCCGGAGATCGAGAACACGTCCTCGACCGGCATCAGGAACGGCTTGTCGGTCTGGCGCTTCGGCGTCGGGATGTAGCTGTCGATGGCGTCGAGGAGCCGCTGCAGCGACGGCTCGCCGAGGTCGCCCTTGTCGCCCTCGAGCGCCTTCAGCGCCGAGCCCTTGACGATCGGGATCTCGTTGCCGGGGAACTTGTAGGCGGAGAGGAGCTCGCGGACCTCGAGCTCGACGAGCTCGAGCAGCTCCTTGTCGTCCACCATGTCCACCTTGTTCAGGTAGACGACGATGTACGGCACGCCGACCTGGCGGGCGAGGAGGATGTGCTCGCGCGTCTGCGGCATCGGGCCGTCGGCGGCGGAGACCACCAGGATCGCCCCGTCCATCTGGGCGGCGCCGGTGATCATGTTCTTCACGTAGTCGGCGTGGCCCGGGCAGTCGACGTGCGCGTAGTGCCGCTTCTCCGTCGAGTACTCGACGTGCGCGGTCGCGATCGTGATGCCGCGCTCGCGCTCCTCCGGCGCCTTGTCGATCTGGTCGTACGCCATGAACTGCGCGAGGCCCTTCGACGCGCAGTACTTCGTGATGGCGGCGGTGAGCGTCGTCTTGCCGTGGTCGACGTGGCCGATCGTACCGACGTTCACGTGCGGCTTGTTTCGCTCGAACTTTTCCTTGCCCATGGTCTCCTCCTCTTTTCTGTGAACGGCGGCTACTTCGTACCGGTCGCCGCGCCCTTCGCCTTCGTGACGATGGTCTCGGCGATGCTATTCGGGACCTGTGCGTAGTGCGCGAACTGCATGGTGTAGGTGGCGCGGCCCTGCGTCTTGGAGCGGAGGTCGGTCGAGTAGCCGAACATCTCGGCGAGCGGCACGAGCGCGTCGATCATCTGCACGCCCGACCGCGGGTTCATCGCCTGGATCTTGCCGCGGCGGCTGTTGAGGTCGCCGATGACGTCGCCCATGTAGTCGTCCGGCGTCACGACCTCGACGGCCATGATCGGCTCGAGCAGCACCGGGTGCGCCCGGGCGGCGCCGTCCTTGAAGCCGATGGAGCCCGCGATCTTGAACGCCATCTCGGACGAGTCGACGTCGTGGAAGCTGCCGTCGAAGACCTCGACCTTGAGGTCCACCATCGGGTAGCCCGCGAGGACGCCGCCCGTCATGGCCTCCTCGATGCCCTTGTGGATCGGGTTGATGAACTCCTTCGGGATCGAGCCGCCGACCGTCTCGTTCTCGAACGTGAAGCCGGCGCCCGGCTCCTGCGGGATGAGGCGGAGCCAGCAGTGGCCGTACTGGCCGCGGCCGCCGGTCTGGCGGATGTAGCGGCCCTCCGACTCGACCTGCTTCGTGATGGTCTCGCGGTAGGCGACCTGCGGCTTGCCGACGTTCGCCTCGACCTTGAACTCGCGGAACATGCGGTCCACGAGGATCTCGAGGTGGAGCTCGCCCATGCCGCCGATGATGGTCTGGCCGGTCTCCTCGTCGGTGTGGACGCGGAAGGACGGGTCCTCCATCTGGAGGCGGTTCAGCGCGAGGCCCATCTTGTCCTGGTCGGCCTTCGACTTCGGCTCGACCGCGACGTGGATGACCGGCTCCGGGAACTCCATCCGCTCGAGGATGACCGGCGCGTCCTCGGCGCAGAGCGTGTCGCCGGTGGTGGTGGCGCGCAGCCCGACCGCCGCCGCGATGTCGCCCGCGTAGACCTCCTTGATCTCCTCCCGCTTGTTCGCGTGCATCTGGAGGAGACGGCCGATGCGCTCCTTCTTGTCCTTCGTCGCGTTCGTGACGTAGGAGCCGGCCTCGAGCTTCCCGGAGTACACGCGGAAGAAGGTCAGGTTCCCGACGAACGGGTCGTTCATGATCTTGAACGCGAGCGCGGCGAAGGGCGCGTCGTCGGTCGTGGCCCGCGGCACCTCCTCGCCCTTCGCGCTGACGCCCTTCACCGGCGGCTTGTCGAGGGGGCTCGGGAGGAAGTCGACGACCGCGTCCAGGATCTGCTGCACGCCCTTGTTCTTGAAGGCGGTCCCGCAGATCACCGGGAAGAACTTCATGTCGAGGGTGCCGCGGCGGATCCCGCGGAGCAGCTCGTCGTCCGTGAGCGGGCGGCCGTCGAGGTACTTGTGCATCAGATCGTCGTCCACCTCGGCGACGGTCTCCTCGAGCTTCGCGCGGTACTCCTTCGCCTGCTCGAGGAGATCGGCCGGGATGGCGATCTCCTGGTACTTCGCGCCCATCGTCTCGTCGTCGAAGGTGATCCCCTTCATCTTGAGGAGATCGACCATGCCGCGGAACTTGTCCTCGGCGCCGATGGGGATCTGGATCGGGAGCGGCCGGGCCCCGAGCTTCTCCTTGATCGTGTCGACCGAGTGGAAGAAGTCCGCGCCGACGCGGTCCATCTTGTTGATGAAGCAGATGCGGGGGACCTTGTACTTGTCCGCCTGCCGCCAGACCGTCTCGGACTGGGGCTGCACGCCCTGCACGGCGTCGAAGACGGCGCAGGCGCCGTCGAGGACGCGGAGGGACCGCTCGACCTCGATGGTGAAGTCGACGTGCCCCGGGGTGTCGATGATGTTCAGCCGGTGATCGCGCCAGAAGGCGGTCGTCGCGGCGGAGGTGATGGTGATGCCGCGCTCGCGCTCCTGCTCCATCCAGTCCATGACGGTCGTGCCTTCATGGACCTCACCGATCTTGTGGGTGACGCCGGTGTAGAACAGGATCCGCTCGGTCGTGGTCGTCTTGCCGGCATCGATGTGCGCCATGATGCCGAAGTTGCGATAGCGCTCGAGTGGATTGTTGCGGGGCATCGTTCTGTTCCTTCGATTCCTTCGTGCGTGCGCAAGTTCGGGCCGCGTCTGCGGCTCCGTGTCACAACGACCGAGCTGTCAAAGAGCGAAGCGGGTCCTTCTCTCAGCGACCCAGGCCGACCGAGTCGGCCCCTGCTCTTCCTCGATCCTCCGTCCTTCTCACCACCGATAGTGCGCGAAGGCCTTGTTCGCCTCCGCCATCTTGTGCGTGTCCTCGCGCTTCTTCACCGCGTTCCCGCGGTTGTTCGCGGCGTCGATGATCTCGCCCGCGAGCTTCTCTACCATGGTCTTCTCGCCGCGCGCCTTCGCATAATCGATGAGCCAGCGCATCGCGAGGGCGGTCCGGCGATCCTGGCGGACCTCGACGGGCACCTGGTAGGTCGCGCCGCCGACCCGGCGGCTCTTCACCTCGACCACCGGCTTCACGTTGTCGAGCGCCTTCTTGAAGATCTTGAGCGGATCGTCCTTGAGCTTCTGCTCGACCTGGTCGAACGCGCCGTAGATGATGCGCTCGCCCGTCGACTTCTTGCCCTTGCGCATCAGGTTGTTGACGAACTTCGCCACGATCCGGTCCTGGAACTTGGGATCGGGGAGGATCTTCCGCTTCTCTACTTCGCGACGACGAGGCATCTTCGAATGTCCTTAGCTCGGGCGCTTGGCGCCGTACTTCGAGCGGCTCTGCTTCCGCCCCTGGACGCCGACCGCGTCGAGGGTGCCGCGAACGATGTGGTAGCGCACGCCCGGGAGGTCCTTCACGCGGCCACCGCGGATGAGGACCACCGAGTGCTCCTGGAGGTTGTGCCCCACGCCGGGGATGTAGCTCGTCACCTCGAAGCCGTTGGTGAGCCGGACGCGGGCCACCTTGCGGAGCGCCGAGTTCGGCTTCTTCGGAGTCGTCGTGTACACGCGCGTGCAGACGCCGCGCTTCTGCGGCGACTCCTTGAGCGCGGGCGCCTTCTTCTTGACCGCGAGCTTCTCGCGCCCGCTGCGCACCAGTTGGCTGATCGTCGGCATCGAGCTCTTTTCCCAACAAAAACGCCCCTGAGAACCGAGACGGGGCGAAAACGGAGACAACCGTCGTAAGGGCGGCGGATTATACGGACGCGCCCTCGCCTGTCAAGGCGATTCGCGTAGTTACCGGCCGACGGCGGCGCCGGCTGCTCGGCGGGCCGCCGCCGAGGTGGGCGCGGGCCGGGACAAGAACACGACGCCGCCGTGGAAGTCATCCCCCGCTGGTGTCACCGCGCTGCCCGGTTGGTCTGATCCCGTCGCCGCAGGGCATCGGACCAAGCGGTCAGCGCTCGAGCTTTCCGAGCAGCTCGGACACGGCGGAGGGGATCCCGAGCTCCGCCAGCGCCTCCGGCGCGACGAACCGGAGCGCGGCGCTCCCGGCGACGCGCCCGCGCACCTCGCACCGGAACGCCCGGAGCGTGAGCGCCCGGTGCGTGAGCACCCGCTCGCAGGCGGCGAGCTCCTCGCTCGCCCGCGCGACGAGGCCGTGCTCGCGCCGGAGCGCCGCGGCGAGCGAGCGCCGCGGATCGTCCCCGGCGCCGAGCTCCACGCACGGCGGCGCCCACAGCCCGCCGAAGAGCCCTCGCGAGGGGCGGCGCGCGAGCAGGAGCGCGCCGTCGCGCGACACGATCGCGCACGCCAGCGCGAGCGTCCGCCGCGCCGGCCGGCGCCGCGCCTGCGGCACCTCGCGCTCGCGCTTCGCCAGGCGCGCGGCGCAGAGCCGGGCGACGGGACAGCGCCCGCACGCGGGCGCCGGCTTCCCGCACACGGTCGCGCCGAGCTCCATCAGCGCCTGGTTGAGATCGCCGGGCCGCTCCGGGCCACGAGCGCCGCGGCGAGCGCGGCGAGGCGGGACCGGGTCCGCGCCGCCGCGGGATCGCCCGCGACGAGGAACAGCCGCGCGAGCACGCGCGCGACGTTCCCGTCCACCGCGGCCGCCGGGATCGCGAACGCGATCGACGCGACTGCACCCGCGGTGTACGGCCCGAACCCGGGGAGCGCGCGCAGGCCGTCGAGGGACGCCGGGAGGCCGCCGTGCACGCGCAGCGCCTCGCGCGCGGCCGCGTGCAGGTTCCGGCCGCGCGCGTAGTAGCCGAGGCCGCTCCACAGCGCGAGCACCTCGTCCTCCCGCGCGGCGGCGAGCGCCTCGAGCGTCGGGAAGCGCGCGACGAACCGCTCGTAGTACGGCACGGCCGCGCGCACCTGCGTCTGCTGCAGCAGCACCTCCGCGACCCAGACGCGGTACGGATCCGCGGCGCGCTGCGGGAAGCGCCACGGCAGCGCGCGGTGCCCGCCGTCGTACCAGGCGAGCAGCCTGCGCCGGAGCGCGGCGCGTCGGGCGGGCGGGATCGGCACCGCGGCAGGCTACGACGCGCCGGCCCGGAACGAAACGTCCCCCGGGCGTCCTTCGACTCCGCCTCGCCGAGGGCGAGGCCACGCTCAGGACGAACGGGGGCGGAAACGACGGCGGGGGCGCGCGGCACCAGGCCCTCGCGCCCCCGGGAATGGCCCCTCTCCCCTCCCCTCTCCCCGCGGGGCGAGGGAGGACGAGGATCGGCGGCCTCCGCGCGATCACTTCAGGCGCTTGTCGACGGCCTCCCACTTCACGTTCTTGAGGAACGCGTCCAGGTACTTCGCGCGCTCGGTCGCGAGGTAGTCGCGCATGAACGCGTGCTCCCAGCCGTCCATCACGAGGATCGGGGAGAAGCCGACGGGGACGTTGTCCTGGTGCAGCTGCACGAACTGGTTCGAGAGCCAGCCCGTGGAGGGATCCTGGAACGTCATCGCCCAGCCGACGCCCGGCATGGTCGCGACCGACCGGAAGTCGGCGAGCCAGGTCTCGAACTTGCCGAACGACGCCTCGACCGCCGTGCGGAACTTCGAGCCCGCGGGCGGCTCCGCCTGGGCGCCGCCGGTCATGTTCTCGAAGTAGTACTCGTGGTTCACCATGCCGCTGTACTCGAACCCGAGGCGCCGGGTGAGCTCGGCGTACACCGGGTCGGCGCCGGAGGCCTTCCCGTCGTTGCACAGGGAGAAGAGCTTCTCGGTGAGCGCGTTCGTGCGCTTCACGTAGCCCTCGTAGAGCTTCAGGTGCTCCTCGATCTGCTTGTCCGAGATGCCGGTGAGGCCTCGGACCTTCGAGTAGTCCCGCGGGCTGTACTTCTTCACGTCGGCCATGGGTCCCTCCGGGGGCCTCGCGGCCCCGATGTGAGATCGTGGTGCGAAACCCGGGAGGTACTCACAGCCCCCCGCACCGTCAAGGCGCCGAACGGGGCCCCCGCAGGGTGCAGTGTTCACGGGTAGAGAACGCGGCCGGTCGGCGGCGCCGGTCGCGGTCGAGGTCGCGGTCGCGGTCGCGGTCGTGGTCGCGGTCGCGGTCGCGGTCGAGGTCGAGGTCGAGGTCGGTGCCCTTTCGCGCCGCGCGCACCCCGGTGGTAACTTGCGCGCGTGGCAGCTCCCGGGTTCGCAAGACGCGCCGTGGCGTGGACGCTCGCGGCCCTCGCCCTCGCGGCGGCGGGGCTCGCCGCGCTCTGGCTCACCCTCCCCGACCCGGCCTCGTTCGCGCGCCAGAACCCGCGCACGACCGCCCTCGTGGAGCAGCGCCGGGCGGAGGCGAAGGCGCGGCGGCGCGCGTTCAGCCCGCGGATGATCTGGGTCGCCCCGGACCGGATCTCCCCTCGGCTCGTCCAGGCGGTGCTCGCCTCCGAGGACGCGAACTTCTTCGGGCACGACGGGATCGACTGGGCGGCGGTCCGCGTCGCGGCGGAGCACGACCTGCGCGTCCGCCGGTTCGCGCGGGGGGCCTCCACCATCACCCAGCAGCTCGCGAAGAACCTGTGGCTCGGGACGGAGAAGAGCCTCCGGCGCAAGCTCGAGGAGGCGGTGCTCGCCGCGAAGCTCGAGCGCTCCCTCTCGAAGAAGCGGATCCTCGCGCTCTACCTGAACGTCGTCGAGCTCGACGACGGCGTGTTCGGCGCCGAGGCGGGCGCCCGTCACCGGTTCGGGACCACCGCCGCGGAGCTCTCCGTCGCGCAGGCGGTCGTGCTCGCCTCGATGCTCCCGGCGCCGCGCCGGGTCGACCTCTCGAACCCCTCGCGGTGGCTGCGGAGCCGGTCGCGGCGGCTGCTCGACCGGATGCGCGACGGCCACCGGATCTCGGCGGACGAGCACCTCCGCGCCAGCGCGGAGCTCGAGCGGATCCTGGCGGGGCCGGCGCCGGCCGAGGACCCCGACGAGCCCCCGGAGAACGAGCTCCCGGCGGTCGAGACCGCCTCGGAGCAGGTCCGGGACGGGATCCGCCCTACCGCCTCCTCGCCTTGAACCACTCGAAGGTGCGGGCGAGCCCTTCCGCGAGCGGGACGGTCGGGCGCCACCCGATCGCCGTGGCCGCGGCGGACGGGTCGATGCACGAGCGCCGCTGCTCGCCGAGGCGCGCCGCCGCGTGCTCCGGCGGCCGCGCCACTCCCGCGGCGCGCGCGAGGTGGCCGTACAGCTCGACCACGTCGGTCTCGACGCCGGTGCCCACGTTCAGCGGACCGTCGAACCGGCGCTCCGCCGCGAGCAGGTTCGCCCGGGCGACGTCGGCCGCGAAGACGTAGTCGCGGGTCTGCTTCCCGTCCCCGTAGACGGTGCACGGCCTCCCGTCGAGGAGCCGGTCGCTGAAGATCGCGACCACCCCCGCCTCGCCGTGCGGATCCTGGCGCGGGCCGTACACGTTCGAGTAGCGGAGCGCGGTGAACGGGATCCGGAAGTTCGCGCGGTAGACGCCCAGGTACAGCTCGCTCGCGGCCTTCGCGGCGCCGTAGTGCGAGAGCGGCCGCTGCGGGTGGGACTCCGGGGTCGGGACGACGTCGGTGTCGCCGTACGTCGCGCCGCCGGACGAGGCGAACAGGACGTGCTCGACCGAGCCCGCCGCGACCGCCGCCTGCATGAGGTTCAGGAGCCCGCCCACGTTCACGTCGGCGTCGAGGCGCGGATCGGCCATCGACCGGCGCACGTCGATCTGCGCCGCGTGGTGACAGACGACCTGCGGGCGCTCCTTCGCGACCGCCTCGTGCGCGGCCTTGCTGCGCACGTCCACCGGGTAGAACCGCGCCCCGCCGGGGACGTTCTCGCGCTTGCCGGACGAGAGATCGTCGAGGATCGCGACCTCCCAGCCCGACTCCAGGAACAGGTCCGCGATGGTCGACCCGATGAACCCGGCGCCGCCGGTGATCAGGATCCGCTTCGCCACGTCGTCCTCCCCCGCTCTCCCCCGCCCTACACGCGCTCGCGAAACCAGGGGATCGTCAAGCGCATCCCCTCGTCGAACCCGACCTTCGGCTCCCAGCCGAGGAGCTCCTTCGCGCGCGTGATGTCCGGCTGCCGGACCTTCGGGTCGTCCTCGGGGAGCGGCCTCTGCACGATGTCCACGCTGCTGCCGACGAGCCGCTGCACCGCCCGGGCGAACTCCAGAATCGTCATCTCGTGGGGGTTCCCGACGTTCACCGGCTCGTGACGACCCGAGCGGAGGAGGCGCCAGATCGCCTCGACGTTGTCGTCCACGTAGCAGAAGCTCCGTGTCTGCGAGCCGTCGCCGAAGATCGTGATGGGCTCCCCCCGGAGCGCCTGACCGACGAAGGTCGGTACGACCCGCCCGTCGTCGAGCCGCATCCGGGGCCCGTAGGTGTTGAAGATGCGCGCGATGCGCACGTCGACCTTCTCGTAGCGCAGATAGGCCATCGTGATCGCCTCGGCGAACCGCTTCGCCTCGTCGTACACGGCGCGCGGGCCGATCGGGTTGACGTTCCCCCAGTACGACTCGCGCTGCGGGTGCTCGAGCGGGTCGCCGTAGACCTCGGAGGTGGACGAGAGCACGAACGTCGCGCCCGAGCGCTTCGCGAGCCGGAGCGCGTTCTCGACCCCGACGGACCCGACGTGGAGCGTCTCGAACGGATGCCGCAGGTAGTCCACCGGCGACGCCGGTGACGCGAAGTCGAGCACCGCGTGGATCGGCCCCGGGATGTCGAGCGGCTCGCAGATGTCCGCCTCGATGAAGTCGAAGCGCGCCTCGCGCGCGACGTGATCGAGGTTCTTCCAGGTCCCGGTGATGAGGCTGTCGACCCCGGTGACGCGCCACCCCTCCGCGAGGAAGCGGTCCACGAGATGGCTGCCGATGAACCCGGCAGCGCCGAGGATGACGGCTCTCTGTTCGCTCATGTAATCCGGAATCTATTTCTTGGAGCCGAGATCATCGAGCGTCAGCTGACCGGGGAGATTCCCGCGGTAGTGGTCGAGGACCATGTCGATTCCCTGGCGAATGTACTCGGCGACCGGGACTCGCGTCCGATCGTGCAGGAGCTTCAGCCGCTCGCTCTGCTCGGGCGTGATGTAGACGGTCGTCGAGATCTTCTTGCGGGCCATGGCGGAACCGAAGCTATGTGACGACATGTATAGTGTCAAATAAGGTCATCAGAAGTAGGCGGCGGCGCCGAGGACGAGCTCGAACGACGGCGCACCCCCGAACCCGCGCAAGGTGCCCCGGGCGGCGATCGAGAGATCCCGGGCCGCGAACCACTCCAGGCCGACCCCCGCGCCGAGCGCGAGCCGGTCGACCGGCCCGGTCGGTCCCTCGCCGCGGGCCCAGCCGACCTCGAGCGACGCCTGCGGGCGGAGCGGCCCCGGCAGCAGGGAGAGGCGGAGTCCCGCGGTCCCGCAGTACGCGGCGGCGGCCGCCGGGCGGCCGGGGGTCTCGGGCCCGGACGAGAAGGACACCCGCGCGATCGCCTCGAGGTCCCCGTCGAGCCACGCGGTGGCCGTGAGCGCGACCGCGCCGCGGAGGCCCTCGCGCGCGCCGAGGCCGGCGGAGAGGCCCGATTCGACTGCGATCGAGCGGTTCGAGAGCTGGGCCGCGGCGGGGGCGGCGGCGGCGAGCGACGCTGCGACGACGAGGAGCCGGAGGAAGGTCATGCGGCACGCTCCGAGCAAGAAGCGCGCACATGGCCCGCCGCCGAGCCGCGCTCGCACCCGCCCCTCTCGCGCTCGCCCTCGCCCTGTCCTCCTGCGCGGGCAGGACGACGCTGCACCCGCGCGCAGCGGAGCAGCTCACCCGCGGCTGGGCCTGGCTCGAGAAGGGCGACGCCGAGCGCGCGGAGGTCGCGTTCGAGCACGCGCTCGAGTTCAGGCCGGACCTGCCGGAGGCCCTGAACGGCCTCGGGGTGGTCGCGCGCACGCGCCAGGACCTCCCCGCCGCGCGCGCCCGCTTCGAGCGCAGCGTGCGCGTCGCGCCCGCGTTCGCGGAGGGACACGCGAACCTCGGCGAGACGCTCCTCGCCATGGGACGGCCCGACGCCGCCGAGGCCGAGCTCCGCGCCGCGCTGCGGATCGACCCCGACCTCGCGGACGCGCGCCAGAACCTCGCGCGCGCCCTGATCGCCCGCGGCCTCGCCTCGGCCGCGGCGCGGCGCGCGCACTGGCCTCGCGCGCGGCGCGAGCTGCTCCACCTGCTCGAGAGCGAGCCGCTTCGCCCCGCCGCCCACCACGACCTCGCGTTCCTCGACTACTCGGAGGAGCGGTACGCGCGCGCCGAGGCGGGGTACCGCCGCGCGGCGGAGCTCGCGCCGTCCTCCCACGAGGCGCAGCACGGGCTCTGCAGCTCGCTCGTCCGGCTCGCGCGCTGCGGCGAGGCGGTCCGCGCCTGCGAGCGCTGTCTCGAGCTCGCGCCCGGCGCCGCCGCGTGCCGCACGAGCCTGCGCGGCGCGCGCGCGTGCGAGTGACGAGGGGCGAGCGTCCGACCCCCGCCGAAAAGACGACGCGCCGCCGACCGTGTGGCCAGCGGCGCGTCTTTCGATTCCGGAGGCTCGGGCCTACGCCTGCGCCTTCGCGAGCAGCCTCTTGCCGTACTGGAAGCCGCGATCGAACGCCTTCATGTTGAGGTCGATCGTGGTCGGCGGGACGGAGTCCGCGACCGCCTCCTTGGTGGCCTTCTCGCTCAGGAGCCCGGTGATGGCGGTGAAGAACCCGACCATCACGATGTTGAGCACCATCTTGCGGCCCAGCTCCTCCGCGATGCGCGTCGCCGGGACGGCGTACACCTTCACGGTGGGCGGGAGCCCCTCCGGCTTCACCAGGTCCTCCTCGATGAGGAGGATCCCGTCCTTGCGGAGCTCGGGGGAGAACTTCTTGAACGCGTCCTGCGACATCGCGACCATGATGTGCGGGTTGTGGACGTACGGGTACAGGATGGGGTCCTTGTCGACCACCACCTGCGCGCTGCACGCCGATCCGCGCGCCTCCGGCCCGAACGCCTGCGTGAGGCAGGAGTGCTTGCCGTCGAACAGCGCGGCCGCCTTCCCGATGATGATGCCTCCGAGGATGACGCCCTGGCCGCCGAGGCCGCCGACCTTGATCTCCGTGGGACCCATGTTGTCAGTCTCCCTTGGTCACGCGCGCGGCGACATCTTGCCGGGCTGCTTGTACGGGACGTACTTCGGACCGAGCGCCTCGGTCATCCGCTTCTCCATCGACTCCTCGAGCGTCGGCCGCGGCGCGTCGACGAACTTCCCGACGATGATCTCCTCGCGGTAGTCGAGGCCGACGTCGCTTCGGATTCGGCGCCGTTCTTGATGACGCTCTTCTCCTGGTAGAACTTCATCTCCTCGAGCCCTTCCCCGAGCCGGTTGCGGCGGAGGTACAGCGTGGGGCACGGCGCGATGATCTCGATGAAGCGGAAGCCCTTCTTCGTCAGGGCCTCGCCCATCGTCTTCGCGAGCTGCTTCACGTGGTAGGTGGTCCAGCGCGCGACGAAGGTGGCGCCCGCCGCCGCGACGATCCCGGGCAGGTTGAACGTCTGCTCGTAGGCGCCGTACGGCGTCGTGGAGGCGATCGCCGGGTACGGCGTCGTCGGCGTCACCTGGCCGCCCGTCATGCCGTACGTGAAGTTGTTCACGCAGACGACGAGGAGGTCGGCGTTGCGGCGCGCCGCGTGGAACAGGTGGTTGCCGCCGATGGCGGACAGGTCGCCGTCGCCGGAGTACACCACCACCTTCATCTCGGGGTTCGCGAGCTTCAGGCCGGTCGCGAACGGGATCGCGCGGCCGTGGGTCGTGTGGAACGAGTCGAGCTTCAGGTACCCGGCGACGCGGCCGGTGCAGCCGATGCCGGAGACGATCGCGACCTTGTCGAGGTCGAAGCCGGAGCCGTCGAGGGCGCGCGCGAAGCAGTTCACCGTCGTGCCGATGCCGCAGCCCGGGCACCAGATGGACGGCATGCGCTCCGTGCGCAGGTACTTGTCGACCGGATTCTCACGGACGGTGGTCATCGAACCGCCTCCTGGATCTTCTTGAGGATTGCGCTGGGGTCGTGGACGGTGCCGCCGACGTGCGGGACCGCGATGGTGCGGCAGCGGCCGTTGGCGAGGCGCTCGACCTCGAGCACCATCTGGCCGAGGTTCAGCTCCGGCACCACGAACGCCTTCACCTGCTTCGAGAGCTCGATGATCTGCCGCTCGGGGAACGGCCACGCGGTGATGAGGCGGAACGAGCCGACGCGGATCCCCTGATCCTTCGCCTGCTGGATCGCCTTCTGCGCGACGCGGGAGGTGATGCCGTAGGAGACGACCACCACCTCGGCCCCGTCGAGATCGTGCGCGTCGAAGCGGACGATCTTGTCGACGTTCTTCATGATCTTGTCGGTGAGGCGGTACTGCATCTTCTCGTGCGCCGGGATCGTCATGTTCGGGTAGCCGCGCTCGTCGTGCGTGAGGCCGGTGACGTGGATGCGGTACCCGTCGCCCGCCTTCACCATCTCGGGGACGAGGGAGCCGGCGGCGGGCTCGAACGGCTTGTAGTCGGCCGGCGACTTCGAGGTCCAGCGGCGCTCGGTGACCTTGAGCTTGTCGGCCGGCGGGATGACGACCTTCTCCGTCATGTGCCCGACGACCTCGTCGAGCATCACGATGACCGGGACGCGGTACTCCTCGGCGAGGTTGAACGCCTCGAGCGTGAGGTCGAACGACTCCTGCGGCGAGTTCGGGCAGACGGTGATGAGCCGGTAGTCGCCGTGCGAGCCGAACCGCGCCTGCATCATGTCGCCCTGGGCCGGCTGCGTCGGCAGGCCGGTGGACGGACCCGCGCGCTGCACGTTCACGAACACGCAGGGCGTCTCGGTGATGGCGGCGAGGCCGATGTGCTCCATCATCAGCGAGAAGCCGGGGCCCGAGGTGACGGTGATCGTCTTCGCCCCGCCCCACGTCGCGCCCTGGAGCGCGATCGAGGCGGCGAGCTCGTCCTCGAACTGCTGGAACCGGCCGCCGCACTGCGGGAAGCGCTGCGAGAGCCGCTCGACGACCTCGGTCGACGGGGTGATCGGGTAGCCCGAGGCGAAGCGGCAGCCGGCGGCGATGGCGCCCTCGCTGCAGGCGTGGTCGCCGTCGAGGTAGTGGCTGCCGGTGAGAACTCCGGAGGATTCGGCGTTAGACATGTTTGGTGTCCTCGTTCCTTAGGCCGCGTTGTCGAGCTTCTCGCGGTAGCCGAAGATCGCGAAGTCGGGGCAGATGAGGCCGCACATGTCGCAGCCGTTGCAGACCTCGGGCTTCGCGAAGAACGGCGGGTGATAGCCCTTCGCGTTGTAGCCCTTGTCCAGCTCGAGCGCGCCGAGCGGGCAGAACTCGACGCAGAACCCGCAGCCCTTGCACTGCTCGTGCTTGATCACCACGACGCCCTGGAAGTTCTTCGCCTTCTTGGGCGCAGCGGCGGGAGTCTTCTCCGTCATCGATAACTCCTCGGGGAGCCTCGGCCGGGATGACCGGGCTCGAGAGAGAGCGTGTGACTACACCTTCCGCCCCGGGCGGTACATGGACGGCGATCAATCCAGCCGCTTTTTTGCCCGGAAACTTATGAGGATTTTATCGACCCGACAAATCGACCAATCATCGACACGGCGGGTCAACGATCGATCGGGCTCCGGACTCCGGAACGGCGCGAACCAGGCGAAAACACGAAGGCCCTTCCCCGTCGCCGGGGAGAGGCCTCGTCACTGTCGGTCTACAGCTGCGACATTCGACCGCAGCCGCCGCAGGCCGCGGCGCCGGGCGCTCGGCCGCTCACTTCAGCCGCCCGAGGATCGCCTCGAGCCGACTCGGCCTCCTCGTCGTCGAGCCCGTCCGTCTGCAGCGCCTGAGCGATCTTCCGCGCCGCGGCGCGCTCGGCGTCGTTCTCGGCCATCCGGGCCCGCGCCTCGAGCGCGATGAGCTGGAACGGGACGGGCAGCGTCGGCCCCTCCAGCGCGGCGAGCGCCGAACGCGCCTCGTCCCGGCGCCCTCCCGCGGAGTGGTAGGCGGCGCGGACCGCGGCGATCTCGGCGGCGGGGGCGTCGCCGAGCCCGTCGAGCCAGCGCCGCGCGACCTCGAGGTCCGCGACGGCGAGCGGCTCGCGGAGCACCTGCTCGGCGAGGTGCGCGTGGAGCTCTCCCCGGCTCCGAGGCAGGTGCGGGCGCTTCACGCCCTGGAAGTACGCCAGCGCGCGATCGAGCGGGCGCCCACGCCGAGGCGTCCCCGGCCACCAGCGCCTTGAGGCCCAGGCGGAAGTCGTCGAACGCGGCGCGCTCGCGCGCGGAGGCGGCGTTCCACCGCCCCGCCAGCCCGGCGTCGATCTTCGAGCCCTGGAACCCGGCCTCGAGGTCACCGGCACCCTCGAGGTCGCCGGCCTCGAGCAGCGCGAGCGCGAGCTTCACGCGCCGCGCCTCGTCGGCGCCGCCGTCCCGCTCGAGCGCGGCCCACCGCTCCTGCGCGTCCTCGAAGCGGCCGCGCGCCGCGAGCTCACCCGCCTCGCGGACCGCCGCGTCGTGGCGCAGGTCCCGCGCCATGAAGAGCACGATCGCCCCCGCCGCCGCGAGGCCCGCGACGAAGAGGAGCGGGCTCCACCGCGGGAAGGACGGCAGGTTCCGGGGCTGCGCGCCGGGAGCCGGCGCGAGCGCGAGCGGGACGAGACCCTTCCGGCCCATGTGCAGGGTGAGCCGGTGGTCGATGACGCGCGGCAGCCCGACGAGCAGCACCGCCATCACGGCCGCGGTCGCGAGGCCCGCCGGCTGCCGGTCGGCGACGGCCTGGAACGCGAACGCGGCCCCGAGGCCGAGCATCGCCATCGATCCCAGGAACTCCAGGGACCCGAAGAAGTGGTGGCGCAGGTAGAGGTCGCCGAGCCCGGGCACGAGCGCGGAGAGGCGCGCCGCACGGCGCGGGTCGCGGAACGGGATCCGGCACTGCGGCTGCGGACAGACGAGCGTCGCGCCGACGACGCCGGCGACGGGAGCGAGGCAGGCCGGGCACAGGTGAACCAGCGAAGGCTCGGCGGACCTCGGCCCGCTCGCGCGGGGCAAGAGCGCCTCCAGCCGCTTCCGGTCGCGGCCGCTCACCGACACGTACCTGAGCTTGGTGCCGTCCGCGAGCTGGATGCGCAGGCCCGTGAAGCCCTTGCTGGCCCCCTGGATCGCGGCGAGCGGCACCTCGTTCTTGATGTCGCCGGCCTTGCCGGCCCGGCCGATCTGGACGAGGAGCAGCCGGCGGTCGGTCAGCACGAGCGCCGTCATGTTGTGGTACTGCGCGACCGCCGCGCCGCCGAAGACGTGCTCGAGCAGGTGGTAGCGGACGCCGCGTGCGGCGTACCGGATCGTCTCGCCGGGCGCGAGCGCGCGCCGCACCACGTCGGCCACGCCGTCGAGCAGCTTCGCCCGACGCGCCTTGGCGCGCCGCGCGAAGAAGCCGTCGTCCTCGGGGTACAGCGTGGCGGGATCGACGGGCAGGTCCGCCGCGGCGGGGGACGGACGAGGGCTGGTGCTCGCGCGCATCGGCGCTCCTGGGGCGGGAGGTGGCCCCCGGACGGTCGCACGATGGGTCAAGCGCCGCAACGTCGTCGCGCGCGCACCTTGGCGCACGAGGACGCACTCGAGGTGACTGCGCCCGGCGCACCTCCGGAAGACACGAAGGCCCTCCCCCGTCGCCGGGGAAGGGCCTCGATGAGGAGCGGAGCCAAGGCGCGCACGCGCCGGCCCGATGATCTCACCCCTCGAGCGCAGCCGCGGCCGGAAGAGGCCGCGGCGGAGCGAGCGCTGGGGGGTGTAGGGGGGTCCCGAGCCAAGGCGCGCATGCGCCGGGCGAGGGCCCCCCTTCTATCGGATCACCCAGGTGTCGCCGGACGCCGAGGAGCTTCTTGATGTCGACCTCGCCCTTCGCGGCCTTCGCCTTCTCGATGATCTCCCAGGTGATCTCGTCGGCGGTCGGCTTGCGGACGTCGCGGAAGATGCCGATCGGCGTCGGGAAGCCCGGCTTCTCGGAGAGGTTCGCGAGCATGAACGCGATCGTCGGGTCGGCCCGCTTCGCGTCGTGGACGAGGATGTCGGCCTCCGTCACGCCGTTCTCGCCGATGGTGACGACCTCGAGCTCGGCCGTCTTCCCGTTGAACCGGATCCCCTTCTTGTTGTCCTTGCCGAAGAGGAGCGGCTTCCCGTGCTCCATCCGGAGCTGCGCGTCGGCCTTCGACGCCTTCTCCGTGATGAAGGTGTACGCGCCGTCGTTGAACACCGGGCAGTTCTGGAAGATCTCCACGAACACGCTGCCCTTGTGCTCCGACGCGGCCTTGATGATGCCGCCCATGTGCGCGCCCTCGACGTCGATGGCGCGCGCCACGAAGGTGGCGCCGGCGCCGAGCGCGAGCGCCGGCGGGTTGAACGGGTAGTCCGGCGAGCCGTGCGGCGTCGTCTTCGTCTTCTTGTAGAGCTCGGAGGTCGGGGAGACCTGGCCCTTCGTCAGCCCGTAGATGCGGTTGTTGAACATCAGGAGCTTCAGGTCCAGGTTGCGCCGCATCGCGTGGATGAAGTGGTTGCCGCCGATGGCGAGCGCGTCGCCGTCGCCGGTGATGATCCACACCATCAGCTCGGGGCGCGAGACCTTGATGCCCGACGCGAACGTCGGCGCGCGGCCGTGCAGCGTGTGCATCCCGTAGTTGTTCATGTAGTACGGGAAGCGCGAGGAGCAGCCGATGCCGGAGACGAAGACGATGTTCTCGCGCTTCACCCCCACCGTCGGCATGGTCTTCTGGACCTGGTTGATGATCGAGAAGTCGCCGCAGCCGGGGCACCAGCGCGGGTCGACGCCCGATTCGAAGTCCTTCTTCGTGTAGACCGGCAGGGCGGTGTTCACGGTCTGGCCATTCGTGCTCATGTTCTTTGTCGTCCTTTCGGGTTCGCTTAGAGGACCTCGAGCACCTTGCCGGCGAGCTCGGAGATCTTGAAGGGCTTGCCGTGGATCCGGTTGTACTGGAGCGGATCGACGCCCGGGAACTTCGCCCTGAGGTACACGGCGAGCTGCCCGTCGTTCACCTCGGGGACGAGCACCTTCTTGAAGCCCTTCAGGATCTCGCCCAGGTTCTTCGGGAGCGGGTTGAGCCAGCGCAGGTGCACGTGGCCCACCTTCTTGCCCTGCGCCACGACCTCCTCGACCGCGCCGCGGGTCGAGCCGAACGTGCCGCCCCACGAGACGACGAGCAGGTCGCCGGTCTTCGCGCCGAAGACCTCGACGTCCGGGACGTCCTCGACCACGTTGCGGATCTTCTGCGCGCGGGTCTTCACCATGCGCTCGTGGTTCATGCCGTCGTACGACACCATGCCGCTCATCGAGTCCTTCTCGAGGCCGCCGATGCGGTGCTCGAGGCCGGGCGTGCCGGGGATGGCCCAGGGCCGGATGAGCTTGTCGTCGCGGAGGTACGGCATGTACTGGCCGTTGTAGTTCAGGGCCGTCTGGTACTTCGGCTCGACCTTCGGGAGGTCCTTCGGGTCCGGGATCCGGAACGGCTCGGAGCCGTTCGCGAGGTAGCCGTCGGTGAGGAAGATCACGGGGGTCATCCACTTCACCGCGATCTTCATCGCCTCCATCGCGCCGTAGAAGCAGTCGGTCGGGCTCTGCGCCGCGAGGACGGGCAGCGGGGCCTCGCCGTGGCGCCCGAAGAGCGCCATGAGGAGGTCCGACTGCTCGGTCTTCGTCGGCATGCCGGTGGACGGACCGCCGCGCTGCACGTTCACGATGACGAGCGGGAGCTCGGCGATGACCGCGAGGCCGATCATCTCGGTCTTGAGCGCGAGGCCCGGGCCGGAGGTGGTGGTGACCCCGAGCGACCCGGCGAAGGAGGCGCCGATCGCGGAGCCGATGCCGGCGATCTCGTCCTCCGCCTGGTACGTCACGACGCCGTGCTCCTTGAAGTACGACATCTCCTGCAGGATCTCGGTCGCCGGCGTGATCGGGTAGCTGCCGAGGAACACCTGCCGGCCGGTCTGCCTCGCGACGGCGGCGAAGCCGAGCGCGGTCGCGTAGTTGCCGGTGACGTTCCGGTACGTGCCGGGGGCGAGCTTCGAGGCGGGGACCTCGTAGCGCTGGAAGAAGATCTCGGACGTCTCGCCGAACGCGTGGCCGGCGCGGAAGACCTTCTGGTTCGCCTCGGCGATCGGCGGCTTCTTCGCGAACTTCTTCCCGATCGCCTCGATCTGCGGCTCGAGGGGCCGGCTGTAGAGCCAGTACATGAGGCCGAGCGCGAAGTAGTTCTTGCAGCGCGCCGCCTCCTTGTTCGAGAGGCCGGAGCCCGCGAGCGCGGTCTCGGTGAGCTTGTCCATCTGCACGCTGAAGATCTTGTAGTTCTGCTTCAGCGCCGTGTCCTCGAGCGGGTTCGACTTGTAGCCCGCCTTCTCGAGGTTCGACTCGGTGAACGCGCCCGCGTTCACGATCAGCATCCCGCCGGTCTTGAGATCGGCGAGGTTGGTCTTGAGCGCGGCGGGGTTCATCGCGACGAGGACGTCCGGCGCGTCGCCCGGCGTGTGGATCTCCTTCGAGGAGAAGTTGACCTGGTACCCGGAGACGCCTGCGAGCGAGCCGGCGGGCGCGCGGATCTCGGCGGGGTAGTCGGGGAACGTCGCGATGTCGTTCCCGGCGATCGCGTTCGCCTTCGTGAACTCGGTCCCGGTGAGCTGCATGCCGTCGCCCGAGTCGCCGACGAAGCGGATGGTGACGGTTTCGACCTGGATCTGCTTCTTGGCCGCGGATGCTTGGGTGGACATGTCGCCCTGCGTCTCCTTGGGAGGGTGTGGCGTGAGGGAGCCGAGTTCCCGGAAAAGGGGTCTGCTGTATGCCCGATCGACCCGAGGAAGTCAAGGCGCGCCGCCGCCCCAACCAAGCGGAATAACTCGACTATCGTGGACCCCGGCCGTACGAGATCACCTCCGGAAAGGGGTCGGGGTGCACGGTTCCGGAGCAGGGCGGAACACCAGCCTTTCGGTCCCCGAATTGCTCCGGATCACGTGAGGTCTCGGACGGTTAGGCCGGGAAGATCTTGCCGGGATTGAGGATGCCCAGCGGGTCGAGGAGCGTCTTCAGGCGGCGCTCCAGCGCCACCACCTCGGCGCCCTGCTCGTACTCGAGGAAGTCCCGCTTCGCGAGCCCGACGCCGTGCTCCCCGGTGATCGTGCCGCCGAGGTCCACCGCGGCCCGCAGGATCTCGGCCACGGCGAGATCCACCTGCGGCCGCTGCTCCGGTCGATCGAACAGCACGTTGCAGTGGAGGTTCCCGTCACCGGCGTGGCCGTACGTCGAGATCGTGAGCCCTCTGCGCGCGCCGATCTGCTTCGCCTGCGCGACCATCTCCGGGATCCTCGAGCGCGGCACCGCGATGTCCTCGGACAGCTTGAGCGGGTGGAGGGTCTTGAGGTTGACCGAGAGGTAGCGCCGCGTGTCCCAGACCTCGCGCCGCTGCGCCTCGTTCTGCGCGACCACCACGTCCCCGAGGGCGTCGGCGCGCACGAGCTCCGCGACGCGCACGACCTCCGCGAACACGTGCTCCTCGTCGTTCCCGTCGGTCTCGACGAGCAGCGCCGCGCCCGCGCCCGGCGGGAGGCGGAAGGCGGAGGCCTTGGCCGCGACGGACAGCGCGACGTCGTCGAGGAGCTCGAGGCAGCGCGGCAGGACTCCCGAGGTGAGGATCCGCGTCACCGCCTGCGCGGCGGCGTCGACCGAGGCGAACGCGACGAGCGCGGTCGCGACGTGGCGCGGCCGGGGCAGCAGCTTCAGCATCACCTCGGTCACGATCCCGAGCGTGCCCTCGCTCCCGACGAAGAGCGCGGTGAGGTCGTACCCCGCGACGCCCTTGATCGACCGGTGGCCGAGCCGGAGGATCTCGCCGGTCGGGACGACGACCGTCAGGCCGAGGACGTACTCGCGGGTCACGCCGTACTTCAGCGCGCGGGGCCCGCCGGCGTTCTCGGCCACGTTCCCGCCGATCGTGCACAGCTCGAGCGAGTTCGGATCGGGCGGGTAGAACAGCCCGTGCCGCTCCACCTCGGCCTGGAGCACGCCCGTGATCACCCCGGGCTCGACGCGCGCCACGAGATCGCCGGGGCTCACCTCGAGGATCCGGTTCATCCGCTCGGTGGAGACCGCGATCCCGCCGTGCAGCGCGAGGCTCCCGCCGGACTTGCCGCTCCGCGCCGCGACGGGGACCACCGGGACCCGGTGCCGGGAGGCGATCGCGAGGACGGACCTCACGTCCTCCGCGCTCTCCACGAGCACCGCGACCTGGGGCGGGAAGACGCCGAGGTCCGACTCGTCGCGGCCGTAGGCCTCGAGCCGCTCCGCGTCCTCCCGGACGAGCCGCTCGGGGGGAAACGCGCGGCGCAGCTCCGCGAGCGCCTCCGCGACCGCCCCGCTCACCCGTGCACCTCGAGGTTCGCGCCGGTGATCGCCGCGGGCGCGTCGAGCGCGGCGAACACGACCACCCGCGCGACGTCCTCCGGCGTCATCTCGGGGGAGAACGGGGTCCGGCGGAGCATCGCGGTGTCCACGCTCCCCGGCGAGACGCCGACGCAGACGATCCCGTGCGGGCGCAGCTCCTCGGCGAGGCACTTCGTGAGCCCGACGAGCCCCCACTTCGACGCGTTGTAGGCGCTCGCCTCGGCGGTGCCGAGCGTCCCGGAGATCGAGGTGACGTTCACGATCCGGCCGCGGCCGCGCGCCTTCATGCCGGGGATCACCGCGCGCGCGCAGAGGAACGCGCCGGTGAGGTTCACGTCGAGCACCTCCCGGAAGGCCGCGGGCGTCGTCGCCTCGGCGAGGCCGCGGACCAGGATCCCCGCGTCGTTCACGAGCACGTCCACCGGACCGAGCGCGCGCTCGTGCTCGGCGACGAGCCTCGCGACGTCCTCCTCGCGGCGGACGTCACCGGCCACCGCGAGCGCGGCCGCGCGCTCGGCGACGACCCGGTCGAGCTCGGCGCGCGTGCGGGCGAACACGGTCACCGCGAGGCCGCGCGCGGTGAGCGCCCGCGCGATCGCCGCGCCGATCCCGCGGCCGCCCCCGGTCACGATGGCGGTCCGGGAGCCGCTCACGCCCTCCTCCGCCCGGTCGGCGCCTTCCGCGCCTTCGCGCCCTTCCCGCGCCGCGCCGCGCCCTGCCGGCGGGCGACGAGGTCCTGGAACCGGCGTCGCGCCGGGCCGTCCTTCGCGAGCACCCCCGCCCACGCCTCCGCGTGCGCGCGCGCCCGGGCGCGCTTCTCCCCGCGCACCGTCATGCAGAGCTGCTCGGCCTCGAGCACGCACGCGGCCCCGCGCGCGCCGAGGTGGCGCACGAGCGCGTCCGCCACGTCGCGCGCGAGATCCTCCTCGAGGACGAGCCGGTGGGCGAGCGCGTCCACGAGCTTCACGAGCTGCCCGAAGCCGACGACCCTCCCCCCGGGCACGTACGCGACGTGCGCGACGCCGCGCGACGGCAGGAGGTGGTGCGGGCAGACGGAGTGGTAGTCGATCCCGGTCACGGCGACGAGGTCGCGCCCCGCGCTCGGGAGGCCGTCCGCGAGGATGGCGGCGGGATCGCGGCCGTAGCCGTCCACGAGGTCCTCGAGCCAGGCCTCCGCGACGCGGCGGGGCGTCTCGGCGAGGTCCTCCGCGCCGCGCACCTGCGGCGGCAGCCCGAGCGCGTCGAGGAAGCGCGACATCGCCTCGGCCGCCGCGGCGGGCGAGGGCGTGCGCCGCGACGTCCGCAGCGCCCTAACGGCCACCCGGCCCCCGGTACGTCACGCACGAGTCCGGGATCTCGTAGAGCCGCACCTCGACGAGCCCGGGCAGGCGCGGCGCGAGGGCCTCCCAGATCCAGCGGGCGATGTTCTCGGCCGTGGGGTTCTCGAGCACGTCGTTCAGGTCGCGGTGGTCGACGCGGGCGAGGACGTGCTCCTGCACGGCGCGCTTGATGTCGCCGAAGTCCGCGATCATCCCGCTGCGAGGATCGACGTCCCCCTCGAGCGCGACGAAGAACTTGTAGTTGTGCCCGTGGAGCCGGAAGCACGGCCCCTCGTACCGCGGCAGCCGGTGGGACGCCGCGAAGTAGAACTCGACGTCGAGGCGCATCCGCCGTCGGTCGACGTAGTCGATCGCCGCCATGCCCCTCTTATAGTCGATGCGCCGGTGCGCGCGCGGCCGATCGGGCGCCGGCCGCGGGGCTCAGGGCTGGGCGACCTCGGCGCGCGCGCAGCTCTTCGCGCAGTACGTCCGCCCGCCGGCGATCACCCCGCGCCCGAGCACCTTCGCGCCGCACGCGCAGCACGCCGGCGCCGCCTGGACGACCGCACAGCCGAAGGAGCAGAAGACCGACTCGCGGCCGCGGTACCGCAGCCCAACCGGGTGAGGACCGAGCTCCCCGCCACAACACTCGCACCGATGCGTCATTCGAGCCTCTCGGGCGCCGAGCGCCAGCGAGTAAGCTAGCCCTCGTACCTCCGATGTGGGAGCGAAGCGCCCCCCGCGGGCGGCCTGCGGACACGCGGCGCCGTGCCGCAGTCCGGGCCTGCGCGGGCTCGAATGTCAGGTCAGTCGTCGGCGCCCGGGACGATTGGATCGTCCGTCCCGTTGAGCGCGTTCTTGAGGACCTGGCTCGGGCGGAACGTCAGCACGCGGCGGGCGCTGATCTCGATCTCCTGGCCGGTCTGCGGGTTGCGACCCACGCGGGACTTCTTGTCGCGGACGATGAAGTTCCCGAAACCACTGATCTTGATCTTCTCGCCGCGCTCGAGCGTCTCCTTGATCGTGTCGAACACCATCTCGACGACCTCGGCGGCCTCCTTCTTGGAGAAGCCCACCTTCTCGTAGACGCTCTCGATGATGTCGGCCTTGGTCACGGTCTCGCTCCCGTCCGCGTACCGCTAAGTAGTGAATTCGGTAGCCGATTTTCCTGCGGCTGTCAACGAACCGCGCACGTCAACGCGTGCGGCCGCGGCACGTCGCGCGTGGGGGCCGGCGCAGGCGCCCGCGGCTCGAGGGCGTCGAGCTCGCCGCGAGCCCGCTCGCGAGCCGCGCGCGTGCGCTCGGCAGCCCGATCGAGCTCCCCCGTGACGTCCTCGCGCGAGGGCGCCTTCACGACGGGCGTCCCGCCGAGCTCCCGGCCGACGCCCGCCGTCAGCGCGAGCACGACGACGCTCGCGACGACGGCGAGGAACGACACCGCGATCGCCGCGGACGAGATCGCGCGCCGCTCGCCGCCGCGGAGCGCCCGGAGCCCGAGGAGCAGGGCCACGATCCCCACCACGACGCCGAACGGGGCGGAGATGGGGTTCCACGAGGACAGCGCCGCGGCGAGGCCGAACCCGAGCGCCGCGAGGGGCAGCCGGTCGCGCCCGGGCACGCGCTACCCCCGGAGCTCGGCGCCGAGCTGGTCGGCGAGGCGCCGCACGATCCGCGCGTGCGCCGCGTCGGCGTCGGCGTCGGTGAGGGTGCGATCCGGCGCGCGGTAGGCGATCGCGAACGCGAGGTTCTTCTTGCCCGCCGGGAGCGGCGCGCCGCGGTAGACGTCGAACAGCGTGACCGTCTCGACGAGCGGCTCCTCGCGCACGAGCGCCTCGACCGCCGCGGCGGGCGCGGCGTCGTCCACGACGACGGCGAGGTCGCGCAGGACCGCGGGGAGCCGCGGGAGCGCGCGGTGCTGCGGGACGAGCCGCGCCTTCGCGAGGAGCGCGTCGAGCGAGAGCCGGAACGCGAGGACGCCCCGCGGCAGCTCGAACGCCGCCGCGACGCGCGGGTGCAGCTCGCCGACCTCGCCGATCTCGTCCGCGCCCGCTCCGGGGACGAGCCGCTCGCCGAGTGGCGAGGGTGGAGCCAGGAGCCGCCCGGCGCCTCCCAGCGCGCCGCGACCCCGAGGGCCTCGAGGAGGCCGGCCACCACCGCCTTCGCGTCGTAGAAGTCCGCCGCGTCCGGGCCGGTCGCCCAGCCCACCGGGCTGCGCCTCCCCAGGATCACCCCCGCGACCTCGACCGACTCCGCGGAGGGCCGGTCCTTCGGGTCGTGGTGCGTCTGGTAGACGCTCGCGATCTCGTACAGCCGCACGTCCTCCGTCCGCTGGCGCCGGTTGTGCGCCGTGTTCTTGAGGAGCGACGGGACGAGCGTCGTCCGCATGACGGAGAGGTCGGCCGAGATGGGGTTCTTGAGGGCGATGCCGACGGCGCGCCCCGAGCCGTCGCCGGTCACCACGTGGCCGTCGAACGGCGCGAGCTCCCGCTCGGCGAGGAAGCTGAAGTTGACCGCCTCCGCGAACCCGGACGCCTCGAGCGCGGCGCGGATGCGGGCCACCGCCTGCGCCTCGAGCGGCTCGGCGGGCGTGTCGCTCGCGCCGTGCGGCAGCGTCTCCGGGATCGCGTCGTAGCCCTTCGTGCGGACGATCTCCTCGACGAGGTCCTCCTCGATCGAGACGTCGGCGCGCCAGGACGGGACCCGGAAGGTCGCGCCCTCGGCGTCGCTCGCGCGCGCCTCGAACCCGAGACCGGCGAGGATCCGGGCCGCGTCGTCGCGCGCCACGTCCATGCCGAGGACCTCCGCGGGCCGGTGCCAGCGGAGCCGGACCTCGGGCGCGCGCACCTCGCGCGGGTGGCAGTCCACGACGCCGGGACGGACGGTGCCGCCGGCGAGCTGCGCGATGAGCGCCGCGCACCGGTCCGCCGCGGGGATCACCATGCCGGGGTCGGCGCCGCGCTCGAACCGGTAGGACGCCTCGGTCTTGAGCCCGTGGCGGCGCGACGTGCGCCGGATCCCGCCGGGCTGGAACCAGGCCGACTCGAGCAGCACGCGCGTCGTGCCCGTCCGAGATCTCCGAGTCCCCTCCCCCCATCACGCCCGCGAGCGCGCTGCCGCGATCGCGATCGGCGATGAGGAGGTCCTCCGGCGAGAGCGCCCGCTCCTTGCCGTCGAGGGTGACCATCTTCTCGCCGGGGCGGGCGGTGCGGACCACGATCTCGCGCCCGGCGACCTTGTCGAGGTCGAAGGCGTGGAGCGGGTGTCCGAGCTCGAGCAGGACGAAGTTCGTCGCGTCGACGACGTTCGAGATGGACCGGACGCCGCACGACTCGAGGCGGCGGGCGAGCCAGCCCGGGGACGGGCCGATCTTCACGCCCTCGATCACGCGCGCCGCGTACCGGGCGCACCGATCGGGCGCCTCGATCCGGATCTTCACCGCGTCGCCCGCGGGCGGGCCGGCCTCGGCGAGCCCCGGCGCCGGGGCGCGCACCTGGGTGCCGAGCGCGGCCGCGACCTCCCGGGCGATGCCGATGTGCGAGAGCGCGTCCGGGCGGTTCGGCGTGACGTTCACCTCGAGGAGCACGTCCTCGAGCGCGAGCGCCTTCGCGATGGGCGTGCCCGGCGCGACGGTCCGGTCGAGGATCAGCAGGCCGCTCGCCTCGTCGGAGAGCCCGAGCTCCTTCGCGGAGCAGAGCATGCCGGAGGACTCGACCCCCCGCAGCTTCGCCTTCTCGATCTTCGTGCCGCCGGGGAGGACGGTGCCGACGGTCGCGAGCGGGACGACGTCGCCCACCTGGTAGTTCTTCGCGCCGCACACGATCTGGAGCGGCTCGCCGGTGCCCGTGTCGACGCGCGTGACCGACAGCTTCTCGGCGTTCGGGTGCTTCTCCGACGCGACGATCCGGGCGGCGACGATGCCCTCGAGTCCCGTCCCCGTCCGCTCGATCGCCTCGACCTCGAGGCCCACCGCGGTCAGGCGGGTGGCGAGCTCCTCGGGCGCGGGGAGCGCGACGTACTCGGAGAGCCAGTTGAGCGAGATGCGCATGTCAGAACTGCTCGAGGAAGCGGAGGTCGTTCTCGAAGTAGAGGCGGAGGTCGTCGATCCCGTACCGCAGCATCGCCATGCGCTCGACGCCCATCCCGAACGCGAACCCGGTGTAGCGCTTCGGGTCGATGCCGCCGTTCTCGAGCACCTTCGGGTGGACCATGCCGGACCCGAGCACCTCGAGCCAGCCGGTCTCCTTGCACGTCCCGCAGCGCTTCCCGTCCTTGCGCCCGGTGCCGCCGCAGATCGAGCAGGAGACGTCCACCTCCGCGCCCGGCTCGACGAACGGGAAGTAGCTCGGCCGGAAGCGGGTCTTCGTCCCGGGCCCGAAGTACGCGCGCGCGAACGCCGCGAGCGTGCCCTTCAGGTCGGCGAAGGTGATGCGCTCGTCGACGCAGAGCCCCTCGATCTGGTGGAACATCGGCGAGTGGGTCTGGTCGTAGTCGGAGCGGTACACGCGCCCCGGGCAGATGATCCGCACCGGCGGCTCGCCGATCCGCTTCATCGCCCTGATCTGCACCGGCGAGGTGTGCGTCCGGAGCAGCACCGTCCCGGGCTCGACGCCCGCGCGCAGGGTGGACTCGTCCGCGTAGAACGTGTCCTGCATGTCGCGCGCGGGGTGATCCGGCGGGATGTTCAGCGCCTCGAAGTTGTACCAGTCGAGCTCGATCTCGGGACCGCTCGCGACCTCGTAGCCGAGGCGCGCGAAGATGGCGGAGATCTCCTCGGTGGCGCGGGTGATCGGGTGCCGGTGTCCGCGCGGCAGGAGCCGCCTCGGCGGGAGGGTCACGTCGATCGGCGGCCCGGCGAGCTCGGCCTCGAGCTTCGCCGCCGCGAGCCGCCCGCGGGCGGCGTCGAGCTGCGCCTCGACGTCGTCCTTGACGCGGTTCGCGACCTCTCCGACGCGCGGGCGCTCCTCGGCCGAGAGCTGGCCCATCCCGCGGAGGACCGCGGAGAGCTCGCCCTTCTTGCCGAGGAACCGGACCCGGAGCTCCTCGAGCGCCTTCTCGTCTCCGGCGCGCGCGATCGCGTCGCGGGCGCCCCGGGAGAGCGCCTCGAGCTGTCCGAGGAGGTCGGCCACGCCGAGCTCCTACGCCTTCGCGACCTTGACGACGGCGGCGAAGTCGGCCGGCAGCGCGAGCGCGAGGTCCGCGAGGATCTTGCGGTCGAGCGCGACGCCCGCCTTCTTCAGGCCGGCGACGAGCTTCGAGTAGCTCATCCCGTTCTGCCGCGCGGCCGCGTTGATGCGGACGATCCACAGCGCGCGGAAGTCGCGCCGCTTCTGGCGGCGGTCGCGCGTGGAGTAGTTGAGGGCGCGCTCGACGGCCTGGTTCGCGCGCTTGTAGCAGTTCTTCCGGCGGCCGCGGAAACCCTTGGCGAGCTTCAGGACGCGGTTACGACGGCGACGAGCCTTGAATCCCTTCTTGACGCGCATCTTCTTCTCCTGGCCGGCGGGAGGCGGCGCGGCCCGTCACGGGATGTGACGGGCCGTTCGCGCTTCGGGGCCCCGCTTGGGCGTTGGCGTTCCTGGGCGCCCTACCGGGCGTACGGGAAGCACTCCTTGATCTTCTTCGCATCCATCGGCGCGAGGTGATCGGTCCCGCGCAGGTGCCGCTTCTGCTTCTTCGTCTTGCCGAACGTCGCGAGGTGGCGGCTGCTGGCGCGGCGGAACTTCACCGTCCCGCTCTTCTTCGGCTGGAACCGCTTCTTCGCGCCGCTCTTCGTCTTCAGCTTGGGCATGGCTCTTCGTTCCTCGGGTGTGCTTGGGGATCTTCGCTACCGCGGGCCCGCGGGGTTCGGCTCGGCGGGCGCCGGGGCGGCGGCCGGAGCCTGCGCGGGCGGCGCGTCCGGAGCGGGAGCAGCGGCCTGGGCCGCGGGCGGCTGCGCGGCGGCCTTGTCCGTGCCCGCCTGCGGGGCGGCGGCGGCCTGCGCGGCCTGCGCCTTCGCCCGATCGCGCTGCGACTGCAGCATCTTCGGGTTCGGCGCGAGGATCATGAACATCTGGCGCCCTTCCATCCTGGGCGCCGACTCGATGACGGCGACGTCGCGGAGGTCCTCGATGATCCGCTGGAGCACGCGCTGGCCGAGCTCGCGGTGGGACATCTCGCGGCCGCGGAACATCACGGTGATGCGGGCCTTGTTGCTCTCGGCGAGGAACTCGCGGACCTTCTTGATCTTGGTCGCGTAGTCGTGCTCCTCGGTCCGGGGGCGGAGCTTCACTTCCTTCAGCTGGACGACGACCTGCTTCTTCTTGGCCTCGTTCTGCTTCTTCTTCTCGAGGTACTTGAACTTGCCGTAGTCCATGATCTTGCAGACCGGCGGCTTCGCCATGGGCGAGACCTCGACGAGGTCGAGGCCCAGCTCCTGCGCGCGCGCCAGGGCCTGGTCGATCGGAAGCACCCCGAGCTGCTCACCTTCAACCCCGACGAGCCGCACCTCACGCGCCTTGATCCGGCGGTTCGTGCGCGCGTCGCGGTTGCTGCCACCTCGGGGATCTCTCTGCTGGATTGCCATGCTCCTCCGGAGCCCGGAAAAAGACGCTGTAGGATAAGGATTTCGGCCCTGAAGTCAACGACGGCGGCCGGGGCAGCGAGCCGCCCCGGCCGTTCCCGTCGCGATTCGAGCCTGTCAGCGCGCGTTCGGGTCCGACGAGTCCTTCTTGGCCTCGCGGATCCAGCTCATCATGTCGCGCAGGCGCTTGCCCACTTCCTCGATCGGGTGGGCCTTCTCGGCCTCGCGGTACTTGTCCATCACCGGCCGCCCCACCTGGTTCTCGAGGATGAACTCCTTCGCGAACTGGCCGGTCTGGATCTCCTTGAGGATCTTCCGCATCTCGTCCTTCGTCTGCGCGTTCACCACGCGCGGACCGCGGCTGTAGTCGCCGTACTCCGCCGTGTCCGAGATGGAGTGGCGCATCCAGGCGAGGCCGCCTTCGTACATGAGATCGACGATGAGCTTCAGCTCGTGGAGGCACTCGAAGTACGCGCTCTCCGGCTGGTAGCCGGCCTCGACCAGCACCTCGAACCCGGCCTTCACGAGCGCGGAGGCGCCGCCGCAGAGGACGGCCTGCTCGCCGAAGAGGTCGGTCTCGGTCTCCTCCTTGAACGTCGTCTCGAGGACGCCGGCGCGGGTGCCGCCGATGCCCTTCGCGTACGCGAGGCCGAGCTGCTTCGCCTGCCCGGTCGCGTCCTGGTGGACGGCGATGAGGCACGGGATGCCGCGGCCGTCCTGGTACTGGCGGCGGACGAGGTGGCCGGGGCCCTTCGGCGCGACGAGGAAGACGTCCACGCCCTCCGGCGCCCGGATCTGGCCGAAGTGGACGTTGAAGCCGTGCGCGAACAGGAGCGCCTTCCCCTTCGTCATGTGGGGCGCGATCTCGGCGTCGTAGACCGACTTCTGCGTCTGGTCCGGGATGAGGACCATGACGACGTCCGCCTCCTTCGCGGCCTCCGTCACCGAGACGACGCGGAGCCCGGCGCCCTCGGCCTTGGCCTTCGACTTCGAGCCGGCGCCGAGGCCGACGCGCACGTCGACGCCGGAGTCGCGGAGGTTCAGCGCGTGGGCGTGGCCCTGCGAGCCGTAGCCGATGACAGCGACCTTCCGCTTCTTCAGCAGGTCGAGGTTCGCGTCCTTGTCGTAGTAGATGGTCGCCATTCGATTCTCTTTCCTTTACTCGGGGTTACTTGAGGTTCGGGGGGGCCAGGGTCTTGAAGCCGCGCTCGAGCGCGATGCGCCCGGAGCGGCACAGCTCCTGGATGCCGAAGGGGCGGAGCCGCTCCTCCAGCGCGTCGAGCTTGCCTGCGGTGCCGCTCGCCTCGACGACGAGGGCATCCGGCGAGACGTCCACGATGGTCGCCTCGTACGTCTCCGCCAGCGCCCGGAGCTCGGCGTGGTTCCGCTCCGGGGTCCTGATCTTCGCGAGCATGAGCTCGCGCTCGATGAGGTCCTGCACGTGGAGCTCGCGGACCTCGACGACCGGCACCAGCTTCTGCACCTGCCGCACGACCTGCTCGACCGGGTTCGAGGACAGCCGGACGACGATCGTCATGCGCGAGTACTCGGTCCGCTCGGTGGGACCGACGGTGAGGCTCGCGATGTTGTAGCCGCGCCGCGAGAAGAGTCCGGCGATCCGGTGGAGGACGCCGGGCTTGTTCTCGACGAGCAGGCTGATGGTGTGGATGGAGTGGCTCGGCCGCTCTTCGGTCTTTTCCACGCTAGTCTCCTCCGCCGTCGATCATGTCGTGCAGGGGCGCTCCCGCCGGCACCATCGGGAACACCTTCTCCTGCCGCCGCACGCGGACGTCCACGATCGTCGGCCCCTTGTCGTTCGCGAGCGCCTGGTCGATGACCTGGTCGAGCTGCTCGACCGTGTCGGCCCGCAGCCCGAGGCAGCCGTACGCGTCGGCGAGCTTCACGAGGTTCGGGCGATCGCTGAGCGGCGTCTCCGCGAAGCGGCGGTCGTAGAACAGCTCCTGCCACTGCCGGACCATCCCGAGGAACAGGTTGTTCAGGATGAAGATCTTGATCGGCAGCGCGAGATCGACCGCGGTGGCGAGGTCCTGCAGCGTCATCTGGAACGAGCCGTCGCCGTCGATGCCGATGACGAGCTCGCCCGGGCGGCCGAGCTGGATCCCGATCGCGGCGGGCAGGCAGAAGCCCATCGTGCCGAGGCCGCCGGAGGTGATGAAGTTGCGCGGCTCGCTGGTCTTCCACCACTGCGCCGCGAACATCTGGTGCTCGCCGACGCCCGTCGTGACGATCGCCTTCCCACCGGTCTTCTGCCAGAGCCGGTCGACCACGTACTGCGGCAGCAGGTACTTCTGGCCCTCCTGCTCGTACTTGAGCGGGTGCTTCGTGCGCCAGTCGTTCACCTTCTTCCACCACGCGGAGAGATCGGGCTTCCCGTGCTCGGCGAAGGCCCGGCGGACCTCCTCGCTGAGCTGCGGGAGGAGGCGCTTCAGGTCGCCGACGAGCGGCACGGTCGCGGTGACGAGCTTCGAGATCTCCGCCGGGTCCACGTCGAGGTGGACGATCTTCGCCTCCGGCGCGAACGTCGAGAGCTTGCCGGTGACGCGATCGTCGAACCGCGCGCCGAGCGCGATGATCAGGTCCGAGTTCTGGACGGTGTAGTTCGAGTAGCGCGCCCCGTGCATGCCGAACATGCCGAGGCACTGCGGGTTCGTCTCGGGGAACGCGCCCTTCCCGTGGAGCGTCGTGACGATCGGCGCGCCGACCAGCTCGGCGAAGTGGAAGACCTCCTTGTGCGCGCCGGACACCCGGATGCCGCCGCCGAGGTAGATGACCGGGCGGCTCGCGCTCCGGATGAGCAGCGCGGCGTCCTTCAGGCGCGGCTCCTCGCGGACCGGCGGGTGGTAGCCGGGGATGTCCACGGTCTGTGGATACCCGTCCCACTCGATCTCGGCGTTGAGGACGTCCTTCGGGATGTCCACGAGCACCGGCCCGGGGCGCCCGGTCCGCGCGATGTAGAAGGCCTCCTTCATCACGCGGGGGATGTCCTGGGGCTCCGTCACGAGCCAGTTGTGCTTCGTGATCGGCATCGTGATGCCGGTGATGTCCGCCTCCTGGAAGGCGTCCGTGCCGATGAGCGCGCGCGAGACGTTCGCGGTGATCGCGACGAGCGGGACCGAGTCCATGTACGCGTCGGCGATCGCGGTCACGAGGTTCGTCGCGCCCGGGCCGGAGGTGCCCATGCACACGCCGACCTTGCCGGTCGCGTGGGCGAACCCCTCCGCGGCGTGCCCGCCGACCTGCTCGTGGCGGATGAGCACGGTCTTCGGCCGCTCGCAGCGGAACAGCGCGTCGTAGAGCGGGAGGATGGTGCCGCCGGGCATGCCGAAGAGGTACTCGACGTCCTCGGCCTCCAGCGCCTTGCGCACCGCCATCGCGCCCGTGATCTTCTCCTTCGCCATGATCCCCTCCGCTACTCCCGGGCCTCGAACTTCGCGATCGCCTCTTCCTGCGAGAGGAGGAACCCGAGCTCGTCGACGCCGTTCATGAGGCAGTACTTCGCGAAGCCGTCGATCGGGAACGAGGCCGTGCTCCCGTCCGGCAGCGTGACCGTCTGCGCGCCGAGGTCGATGCGTACGTTCGCGCCGGGCGCGGCGAGGAGCTTCGCGACCGCGGCGGGCTCGAGGACGATGGGCAGGAGGCCGTTCTTCAGCGCGTTGTTCTTGAAGATGTCGGCGATGCGGGTGGAGACGACCGCCTGGATCCCGTAGTCCACGAGGGCCCACGGCGCGTGCTCGCGCGAGGACCCGCAGCCGAAGTTGTCGCCGGTGACGAGCACGCGGCAGCCCTGGGCCTCGGGCCGGTTCAGGACGAAGTCGGGGCGCGGCTTCCCCTCGGCGTCGTAGCGCCAGTCCGAGAAGAGCGCCTTCCCGAGCCCCTTCTTGTCGGTGACCTTGAGGAAGCGGCCCGGGATGATCTGGTCCGTGTCGACGTTCTCGCGCGGGATCACGACCGAGCGGCTCTCGATGATGCGGATCGGTTCCATGTCCTAGGCCTCCACCAGCCGGCGCGGATCCGCGACCGCGCCCGAGACGGCCGCGGCCGCCGCGGTCGCGGGGCTCGCGAGCAGCGTCCGCCCGCCGGGCCCCTGCCGCCCCTCGAAGTTCCGGTTCGACGTCGACACGCAGTACTGCCCCGGCTGGAGCATGTCGCCGTTCATCGCGAGGCACATCGAGCAGCCCGGCTCGCGCCACTCGGCGCCGGCCTCGCGGAAGATCCGGTCGAGCCCCTCCGCCTCCGCCGCCTTCTTCACGGCGTGGGAGCCGGCGACGACGAGCGTCCGGGTCTTCACCTTCCGGCCGCGCATCACCTTCGCCGCCTCGCGCAGGTCCTCGATGCGGCCGTTCGTGCAGCTGCCCACGAACACGACGTCCACCTTCTGGCCGATGATCGGCTTCCCGGGGGTGAGGGCCATGTAGCGGAGCGCGCCCTCGAGCGTCGCCCGCGCGGCGGGGTCCTTCGCCGCGGCGGGATCCGGGATCATCCCGGTGAGCGGGATCCCCTGCGCCGGGTTCGTGCCGAAGGTGATCATCGGCTCGAGCCTCGAGACGTCGATCGTCACCTCGCGGTCGTAGCGGGCGCCGGCGTCGGTCGGGAGCCGCCGCCACGACGCGACCGCCGCGTCCCAGGCCGCGCCCTTCGGGACCCGGGGCTTCCCGGCGAGCCACTCGAACGTGGTGTCGTCGGGGGCGACGAGGCCGGCGCGGGCGCCGCCCTCGATCGCCATGTTGCACAGGGTCATGCGCCCTTCCATCGTCAGGGCGCGGACCGCCGGGCCGATGAACTCCATGACGTGGCCGGTGCCGCCGCCGACCCCGATCTGCGCGATGATCGCGAGGATCAGGTCCTTCGCGGTGACGCCCGGCTGGAGGTTGCCCTCCACCCGGATCGCGAGCGACCTCGGCTTCCGCTGGAGCAGGCACTGCGTCGCGAGGACGTGCCCGACCTCCGAGGTGCCGATGCCGAACGCGAGCGCGCCGAACGCGCCGTGCGTGGCGGTGTGGCTGTCGCCGCAGACCACCGTCATCCCGGGCTGGGTCGCGCCCATCTCCGGGCCGAACACGTGGACGACGCCCTGCTGCGCGTCGCCGAGCCCGTGGAGCTCGACGCCGAAGTCCCTGGCGTTCTGCTCGATCTGCGCGACCTGGGCCGCGTTCTGCGCGTCGAAGAAGGGCCAGCGGCCGTCGGGCAGGCGCGGGAGCGTCGGCGTCGAGTGGTCGGTCGTGGCGAGCGTGCGCTCCGGGCGGCGGACCTTGAGCCCGCGCTCGCGCAGCGTCGTGAACGCCTGCGGGCTCGTCACCTCGTGCATGAGGTGGAGGTCCACGTAGACGACCGCCGGGGTCTCGGCCGTCTCCGGCCGGACGACGTGCGCGTCCCAGACCTTCTCGAACAGCGTCCTCGGGCCCGGCCTTCCCTGCGTGGTCTCCGTCACGGCGTGGTCATCTCCTTGCGCAGGTCGGCCCCCGGCTGCGGCCCCTTGAGCGCGATGCGGTTCGTCACGTCGAGGAAGGCGCGGGCGGAGCCCTCGATGATGTCGGTCGAGAGCGCGCGCGACCGGTAGACGCCGGTGCGGTGCTCGACCTCGATGGACACCTCGCCCTGCGCGTCCTCGCCGGTCGTGACGCTCGCGATCTGGTAGTCGCGGAGCTTCAGCGTCATCCCGGTGATCTTCTCGATGGCCTTGAAGACGGCGTCGACCGGGCCGTCACCCGAGGCGACCTCCTGGATCCGCGCCCCGTCGGCCGACCGCAGCGCGATCGACGCGCACGGCATCGTGCCGGTGCCGGACGTGGTCGAGAGGGCCTCGAGCTCCCACGCCACGTTCCCCTTCCCGAGGATGTGGCCGTGGATGACGAGCGCCTCGATGTCGGCGTCGTAGATCTCCTTCTTCTTGTCGGCGAGGGTCTTGAACTCGCCGAACACCTTGTCGACCTGCGGGTCGGTCAGCTGGTACCCGAGCGCGACCAGCCGCTCCTTCAGCGCGTGCCGGCCCGAGTGCTTGCCGAGGACGAGCTGGCTCTTCGCGAACCCGACCTCCTCCGGCCGCATGATCTCGTAGGTCTCGCGGTGGGTGAGCATCCCGTGCTGGTGGATGCCCGCCTCGTGGGCGAAGGCGTTCTGCCCGACGATCGCCTTGTTGCGCTGGACGTGGAGGCCGGTCACCTGCGCGACGAGGCGGCTCGTCGGGTAGAGCCGCTCGGTGTGGACGCCGGTGCGGACGTGCAGCACGTCGGCCCGCGTCCGGAACGCCATCACGATCTCCTCGAGCGAGGCGTTGCCGGCCCGCTCGCCGATCCCGTTGATGGTGCACTCGACCTGCCGCGCGCCCTCCATGACGCCGGCGAGGCTGTTCGCGACGGCGAGGCCGAGGTCGTTGTGGCAGTGGACCGACAGGACGATCTTGTCCACGCCGCGGACGTGCTTCTTGAGGTACCGCATCGTCTCCGCGTAGGTGGAGGGCAGCGCGTAGCCGACCGTGTCCGGCACGTTGATCGTCGTCGCGCCGGCCTCGATGGCGCGCTCCACGACCTCGGCGAGGAACTCGAGCTCGGTGCGGGCGGAGTCCTCGGCGGAGAACTCGACGTCCTCGAACTTCTCGCGCGCGAGCTTCACGCCGTCCACGGAGCGCTTGATGATCTCGTCCTTCGCGAGCTTCAGCTTGAAGTCGCGGTGGATGGGCGACGTCGCGAGGAACACGTGGCAGCGGCGGCGGGGCGCGTCCTTGAGCGCCTCCCAGGACGCCGCGATGTCGCCCTTGTTGCAGCGCGACAGGCTCGCGATGATCGGGCCTTCCACGAGGCGGCTCACGCCCTGGATCGCCTCGAGGTCGCCGGGAGAGGCGGCGGCGAAGCCGGCCTCGATCACGTCGACGCCGAGGTCGCGCAGGGCGCGCGCGACCTGGAGCTTCTGCTCGAGGTTCATGGAGGCGCCGGGCGACTGCTCACCGTCCCGGAGGGTCGTATCGAAGATGACGACGCGGTCCTGCGCGGCTTCGCTCACGCTGCGAACTCCCCTGTTTTCGGGCGTTTGGCCGGGTTGGCCGTTTTGAGAACCGCGTACTTTAGCAGAGTCGCCGGAGAATGAAACCGGAGCGGCGCTCGACGGGCTGTTCGGCTGGTTCGGAATCGACATGACGGTCCTGGCTCCTGTGAGGGGCCGGAGGAGTTGATCTCGTCTGTCGAGGGCAACCTCTTCCGGCCGTTTCGGCGGAAGAGGTCGCGGCGCAGCACAACTAGCCTGGCCGGGAAGCCTCTCCCGCCGGGCGAAGAAGTCGATGCTGGCAGCTTACGAAAGACACGGAGACGGAACCTTATAGGCCTGGAACGTAGCGGTCAAGAGCGGCGCCCTTCCCGCGGGTGAAATTCCCGTTCGCGCCCCGGCGGAGTGCCACCCCTCTCCCTGGCCCTCTCTCCGCCTGTTCGCCTGAAAGCTCCCTCGCCCCCGGCGCAAGCCGGGGGAGAGAGGCTGGGGGGCACCGCGCCGTCAGTACGGCGGCGTCGCTTCCTTCTTCATGAGCGCGACGAACGCCTCGAGCGGCATCGACTTGAGGTCCGCGCCGCCGTGGCGCCGGGGCGAGACGGCCTTCGCCTCGACCTCCTTCTCGCCGATGACGATCGCGTACGGGATCTTCGCGAGCTCGGCGTTCCGGATCTTCGCGCCGAGCTTGTCCGACGAGCGGTCGAGCTCGATCCGGAACCCCTCCCCCGTGAGCCGCGCCTCGACCTCGGCCGCCCAGGCGTCGAACCGCTCCGACACCGTCAGGATGCGCGCCTGCACCGGCGCGAGCCAGGCGGGGAACGCGCCGGCGTAGTGCTCGGTCAGGATCGCGATGAACCGCTCGAACGAGCCGTAGATGGCCCGGTGGATGACGACGGGCCGGTGCTCGTGGTTGTCGTCGCCCACGTAGGCGAGGTCGAACCGCTCCGGCGCGGCGTAGTCGAGCTGGATCGTGCAGGTCTGCCACTTCCGCCCGAGCGAGTCGGTCACCACGAAGTCGATCTTCGGGCCGTAGAAGGCGCCGTCGCCGGCGTTCAGCTCCCACGGCAGCCCGATCCGGTCGAGCGCGGCGCGGAGCGCGCCCTCCGCCTTGTCCCAGAGCGCGTCGTCGCCGACGCGGTCCTCCGGCTTCGGCGGGCGCGTCGAGAACTTGAGCGAGAACTCGAGGCCGAACGCGCCGTACACGGTCTTCATGAGCGCGACGATCCGGTTCACCTCCTCCGCGATCTGCGACTCCATGAGGAAGATGTGCGAGTCGTCCTGCGCGAACTGCCGGACGCGGGTGAGGCCGCCGAGCGACCCGGAGAGCTCGTTCCGGTGCAGCACGTCCACCGTGAAGTAGCGGACCGGCAGCTCGCGGTAGGAGCGCTTCCCCATCTTGTAGATGAGGTAGTGCGACGGGCAGTTCATCGGCTTGAGGCTCGTGTTGAGCCGCTCCTCGATCGGCAGGGAGGGATCGGCCTCCTTGTCGAACACGAGGAACATGTTCTCGCGGTACACGCCCCAGTGGCCGCTCTGCTCCCAGAGCCGCTTGTTGAAGAGGAGCGGCGTCTTCACCTCCTGGTACCCGTTCTTCGACACGAGCCGGCGCATCGAGTCGGACAGCACGTTGTAGAGGGTCGTGCCGAGCGGGAGCCAGAACGCGGAGCCGGGCGCCACGTCGTGGAAGGCGAACAGCCCGAGCGCCGGGCCCGAGGCGGCGGTGGTCGCGCTTCTTCACCTCCTCGAGCTTCGTGAGGTGCGCGTCGAGCGCCTTCTTGTCGAAGAACGCCGTCCCGTAGATGCGCTGGAGCATCGCGTTCTTCGCGTCGCCGCGCCAGTACGCGCCGGCGACGTTGAGGAGCTTCACCACGCCGATGCGGCCGGTCGAGGGGCCGTGCGGGCCGAGGCAGAAGTCCACCCAGTCGCCGTGCCGGTAGAGCGTGAGGGTCTTCGCGCCGCGGGCGGCGATGTCCTTCACGATCTCGACCTTGTACTTCTCGCCGAGCTTCTCGAAGAGCGCGAGCGCGTCCGGCATCGAGATCTCGTCGCGGACGAACGGCAGGTCCCGCGCGATCTCCTCGTTGGTCGCCTTCTCGATCTTCTCGAGGTCCTCCGGGGTGAACGGCGTCTCGCGCGCGAAGTCGTAGTAGAAGCCGTCCTCGATCGCGGGGCCGATGGTGACCTGCGTGCCGGGGTAGAGCTTCTGGACCACGCTCGCGAGGACGTGGGCGGCGTCGTGGCGGGCGACCTCCAGCGCCTCCGGGCTCTTCGTCGTGACGACCTCGAGCTTCGCGTCCTGGTCGAGCGGGCGCGAGAGGTCCACCGGGACGCCGTCGAGCTTCGCGAAGTAGGCCGCCTTCGCGAGCCCCGCGCCGATCGACGTCCGGACGAACTCGTGGACGGTCGTGCCCCGGGCCGCCTGCTTCTGGCTGCCGTCGGGGAGGGTCACCTGGACGAGGTCGCTCATGGTGCGTTGGATTAGCCGCCGGCCCGGAAAAAGGCCAGAGGGTTTCACCAGCGCAGGAGACCCCACGCTACGGCAGGATCGTCGGCACGACCTTCCACCAGTCCCCCATCCCGAGCTGACCCGTGCCGTTCGATCCCCACGCCCACAGGGTCTGGTCGGTCTTCACGGCGACGCAGTGGGAGGAGCCGGCCGCGACGGCCGAGTACCCGGTTCCGATCTGCACCGGCGCGAGCTGCTGGGTGGTCGTCCCGTCCCCTACCTGCCCGTAGTCGTTCGACCCCCACGCCCAGAGCGTCCCGTCGGTCCTGACCGCCGCCGTGTGGGCCCCACCGCCCGCGACCTTCGCCCAGATCGCGGCCGTCCCGATCTGCACCGGAGCGCTCCGCTGGAGGACAGTCCCGTCCCCGAGCTGGCCGTTCGCGTTGTACCCCCACGCCCAGAGCGTCCCGCCGGTCCTCACCGCCACGGTGTGCAGGGCGCCCGCCGCGATCGCGGTGTGAACGACGCCGGCGGCGATCTGCACCGGCGAAGTCCGCCGGGTCGTCGTCCCGTCGCCGAGCTGCCCGCTCGCGTTGTCGCCCCAGGCCCAGAGCGCCCCGGAGTTCTTCAGCGCGACGGTGTGGCTGGCGCCCGCCGCGACCGCGGCGTACGCGGTGCCGATCTGCACCGGCGCCGTCCGCTGGATCGTCGTCCCGTCGCCGAGCTGGCCGTTCGCGTTGTACCCCCACGCCCACAGCTGCCCGTTCGTCCTCACTCCGGCCGTGTGGTGGCTGCCGGCCGCGACACGCACCCAGGTCGTGGCCGTCCCGACCTGCACCGGGAGCGTGCGCTGGATGGTCGTCCCGTCCCCGAGCTGTCCGAGGTCGTTTCTCCCCCACGCCCACACCGTCCGGTTCGTCTTCACCGCGACGGTGTGGCCGGAGCCCGCGGCGACCGAGGCGAACCCGGTGCCGATCTGCACCGGCGCCGTCCGCATGGTCGTGGTGCCGTCTCCGAGCTGCCCCCAGTCGTTGCTTCCCCACGCCCAGAGCGTCCCGTCCGTCTTCACCGCGACCGTGTGACCGTACCCCGCCGCGACCGACGCGTACGCCGTCCCGATCTGCGCGGGCGACGTCTGCTCGGTCGTCGGCCCGCTCCCGACCTGCCCGGAGTCGTTGCTCCCCCACCCCCACAGCGTTCCGTCGCGCTTCACGGCCACGGTGTGGTCATCGCCCGCCGCGACGGAAGCGAAGTCGACCCCGATCTGCACCGGCAGCGTGCGCTGGAGCGTCGTCCCGTCCCCGACCTGCCCGAACGCGTTCCTCCCCCACGCCCACAGCGTCCCGTCCGTCTTGACCGCGGCCGTGTGGTGCCTTCCCGCGGCGACCGACGCGAAGCCCGTTCCGACCTGCACGGGCGTCTCCTGCTGCGTCGTCGTCCCGTCCCCGAGCGCGCCGTAGCCGTTGAAGCCCCACGCCCACAGAGTCCCGTCGAGCTTCACCGCGACCGTATGCGCGCCGCCCGCCGCCACCGACGCGAAGCCGCTGCCGACCTGCACGGGCGTGTTCTGCTGGGCCCTCGTCCCGTTCCCGACTTCCCCTTCCGCGTTGTACCCCCAAGCCCACAGCGTCCCGTCGGTCTTCACCGCGGCGGAGTGCACGGCGCCGCCCGCCACCGATGCGAACCCGGTCCCGATCTGCACCGGCCACGTCTGCTGGTCCGTGGTCCCGTCGCCGAGCTGGGCGTAGGCGTTGCTGCCCCACGCCCACAGCGTCCCGTCGGTCCCCACCGCGAGCGTGTGGTAGTCGCCGGCGGCGACCGACACGAACCCGGTCCCGATCTGCACCGGCGACGGCTGCGGGCTGGTCGTCCCGTCCCCGAGCTGGCCGTTCCCGTTCAGGCCCCACGCCCACAGCGTCCCGTCGGCCTTCACCGCGACGGCGTGCGCATATCCCGCCGCGACGGCTGCGTAGCCGGTGCCGATCTGGACCGGCGACGACCGCGCGGTCGTCGTCCCGTCTCCGAGCTGCCCGTGGTCGTTGTTGCCGAGCGCCCACAGCGTCCCGTCGGGGCGGATGCGGAGCGTGAAGCTCGAGCCTGCCGCCAGGGTCGCCGAGGCCGCCCGGCAGCCCACCGCGACGTTCGTGACGTCTCCGGCCACCATCGTGCCCGTGCCGTTCAGCACCTCGCAGAACTGAGCCGGGTTGACCGGTTGCTGGAGGACGGTCACCTCGTAGGTCGTCCCGCTCGGGAACGGGTTCGCGAACGCGAAGCTCGTCGCCCCCGCCGCGAGCGCGAGGTTCGGCTGTCCGGTCGTCGCGAGGACGAGGCCGGTCCCCGCGAGGCCGGAGATCGTCCCGCCGAGCCCGTAGACGTTGGTCGTGCAGGTGACCGCCGCGCTGACGTCGGCGTCCACGATCGTCCCCGACCCGTTCGCGACGGTGCACGTCTGCACCGGATCCGACGGCTGCTGAACCACGACGACGGCGTACGACGTCCCGCTCTGCAGCGGGGCCGCGAACGAGAAGCTCGTCGCGCCCGCGACGACGGCGAGGTCCGGCTCACCGGCGGTCGCGAGCACGAGCCCGCTGCCCGCGAGCCCGGAGATCGTTCCACCGACCTGGTGGACGTTCGTCGTGCAGGCCACGGCGACGCTCACGTCGCCCGCCGCGACCGTCCCCGCGCCGTTCGTGACGCTGCACGTCTGCGACGGGCTCGTGGGCTGCTGCACGACCGTCACGCCGTACGCGGCCCCGCTCGGCAGCGGGTTCGCGAACGTGAAGCTCGTCGCGCCCGCCGGGATCGCGAGGTTCGCCTCACCGGCCGTCGCGAGGACGAGGCCACTCCCGGCGAGCCCGGAGATCGTCCCCCCGACGCCGTAGACGTTCGTCGTGCAGGTGACGGCGGCGCTCACGTCGCTCGAGCCGATCGTCCCCGCCCCGTTCGTGATGGTGCACGTCTGCGACGGGCTCGTGGGCTGCTGCACCACGGTCACCGCGTACGGCGTCCCGCTCGGCAGCGGGCTCGCGAAGGTGAAGCTCGTCGCCCCCGCCGCGACCGCGCGGTCCGGCTCGCCCGCGGTCGCGAGCACGAGCCCGGTTCCGGCCAGGCCCGAGATCGTGCCGCCGACCTGGTACGTGTTGGTGGTGCAGCTCACCGAGACGCTCGTCCCCGCATCGAGGATCCCCGTCGCGCCGGTGACGGTGCAGGTCTGCGCAGGCGACGTCGGCTGCGTCCGCACCGCGACGGAGTAGACCGATCCGGCCGGCCCGCGCGTCGCGAACGTGAACGCACCGTCGCTCGAGATCGGCAGGTCCTCGCCGGCCCCTCCGTCGAACGCGCCGGTGACGACGAGCCCCGAGCCCGAGAGCCCGCTCGCCGTGCCGCGCAGCGCGTAGGTGTCCGTCGTGCACGTCACCGAGACCGCGACGTCGGCGGTGCCGACGACCCCGTGCCGTCCGCGACGACGCAGGTCTGGGCCGGAGCGCGTGGGCTGCCGAGCGACGGTCACGGCGTAGGCCGCTCCGCTCGCGAGCGTCGTCGCGAACGCGAACGTGCCGGAGCCGAGAACGGGGAGGTCGTCCCCGCCGCCGTTTCGCAGCACGAGACCCGTGCCGAGGAGCCCCGTCACCGTTCCGCCGACGGTGTAGCGGCTGACAGGCGCGCTCGCGACGGTCACGGTGACGCTTCGAGCGGTCGTCCCGCTCGCGTTCGTCGCCAGGAGCGTGTAGGTCGTCGTCACCGCCGGGCTCACGGACACGCTCGAGCCGGTGACGGTGCCCACGCCGTGATCGATGCTGAGGCTCGTCGCGTTCAGCACGGTCCACGAGAGCGTCGCGCTCTCGCCCGCCGTGATCGTGCCGGGAGCCGCGACGAACGACTCCACCGAGGGCCCCGGCGCCGAGCCCGACCTCACGAACACGGCGGTCGCCCCGCGGTCCTGGTCCATGGTCAGCGTGCAGGGTCCCGTCCCCGTGCAGCTCCCGCCCCAACCGCCGAACTGGGTTCCAGCGCTCGACGGCGTCGCGGTGAGCGTCACCTGCGTGCCCGCGGGCACGACGGCGGAGCACGTCCGACGGACGTTCACCCGATCTTCGTAACTCGAACGACGCCGCACACCTGAGGCCGAGCCCGCCCGCCGCAGCTCGGGCTCGCGGTCCCGGTGATCTCCCCGTCGACGAACCCGATCACCTGAACGCTGACCGTGTACTCGGTACGCGGTCGTTCCGGGCGTCTGCCTGCCGGGTGTGAATCCCGGAGCGCATGATCCGGTCTCGGTCCATCGGGACGACGCAGCTCGGGTCGCTCGACCCCGCGCACGGGCCCGACGCCCACCCCGTGAACCGCGACCCGGCGCCGGGCGCCGCGTCGACGGTCACGCTCGTCGTCGCGACGGGCACGTAGGCCCAGCAGACCGAGGCGTTGTGCGTCACGTACTCGTCGGGGGTGACGCAGGTCTGGCTCGGGTGCGGAGATGACGATCGTCCCGGTCCCGAACCCGGACACCCGCACGATGACCGCGTTCGTCCCGGGCGGCTTCGCCGCCAGGAGCGCCTCGTCGGAGTAGGCGTCGAAGGGCCTCTGCCCTTCTCCGCCACAGCCGGCCAGCGCGGCTCCCGCCACGACCGCAAGCCCCGCGAGCACATGACGACGGTTCATGAACTCCCCCGCGCAACTCACGCGACACGGGCTCACAGCTGCCAGTGCCGCTCGAGCGCTCCGGGGTCTCCCGAAGCGCTCGACGCGCATCCCCCCCGAGCCAATGGGGGATGCAAATGCCTTCACGAGAGTCGTCGCGGTCTCCCCCCGCCACAGACCCGCGGACGAAAGCTGCAAAAAGCGCCGCAACCCGCACTGTTAGAGCTATCTGAATGACTCCGCCAACATGGACCGGACACTCCGAGCGACGGGTTGCGTGAGTTGGCGCAGCGCGCGCCCCAATGCGTCCTTTGACGCACCCATTGCTCGCGGTCCTGGGTCGCGATACCCCATGGCGCGTCACTCACAGTGGAACGGGCCTCGAGGTGACGGCATCACGCATCGTGAAGCTTCCGCGCGACGGCCGGCGACCGGCGCGCCTCGCCGGCGCGCCTGCGCCGAGTCTCGAGAGCACCGCGGCCGGAGTCTCGCAGTACGAAGCCGGCGGCTGGGTCGCACGGCAGGCCCGGTGCGGCGATCGTCAGTCGGGGCGGTGCGGGTGCAGTCACCGGTGCGCGCCTTCCCGGTTCGCCGCGCGGCCGCTGGCGAGCCGATCCCGAAAAACGGACGCGGAGACGAGGCGTGAGCCGCGTCTCCGCGTGACCTTCCGGATCCTGCAGTGGGCGCGGAAGGTGTCGAACCTTCGACCTTCACGGTGTCAACGTGACGCTCTACCGCTGAGCTACGCGCCCGAGCTTCCAGCGAGGCGCGTTTATAGCGCGCCCTCCGGCGGAGTCAACGGTGTTGGCTCGCGTCCGCCCGGGCGGGGGCGGGCCCCGGCGCGTCCGGATCGACCGGCGCGCCCGCGGGCCCGCCTCAGAAGAACACGTCCTCCGCCGGCTTCGAGAGGCCGCGCCACTCGCGCAGGCGCGCCCGGGGCCGCCCGTCCACGTACTCGACGTGGGCGTAGGTGAGCTGCTCCGTCCGTCCGAGGCTCCCGACGTCGAGCGAGGTCATCGGGTTCCAGGTCCCGGTGTTCAGGTAGACCTTGTCCCGCCCGTACTCGCGGTAGAGCGGCACGTGGGTGTGGCCCATGATCACCGTGTGGAACCCCTTCCGCCCGAGCAGGTGGCGCGCCTCGTGCTCGAGCGTCGGGAACGCGGTGAAGCGGACGAACCGGCGGAAGAGGTCCACGACCGGCTCGGGGTCGAGGTGCGGGATGCGCCGCAGGAACGCGGCGCCGGCGAAGGCGAGCGAGCGCGCGGTGATCCGGAGCACCGCCTCCGGGTCGTTGAAGATCGCCCAGCGGTAGTAGCTCGTGAACGGCGCGACCTTGTCGATGTACGGCCGCTGCGCCTTCTCCTCGTTCAGGACGTGGATGATGTACCGGGAGCCGATCGGGAGGTTCAGGAACCTCTCCCCGTCCTTCTCCCAGAAGTAGCGCGACGGGTTGAACGCGTTCATCGGCTCGCGCTGCATCCCGTGCTCGAGGTGGACCCCGTCGAACTCGTAGGCGTCGAGGTGGAAGGTGGCGCCGCCGATCCGCCGGGCGACGGCGTCGCGCACTCCCGCGAACAGCAGCCCGGGGTCGTGGTTTCCCATGAGGAACGTGACCTGGCGGCGCGCGACGGCGGCGAACCGTGCGAGCGCGTCGAACACCCCCGGGTGCCCGCGGATGATCGCCTCCGTCTTCTCGACGGCGAGCCGCTCGGTGATCGCCTCCTGCATGCGCCCGTCGAGGTCGACCGAGAGCAGGTTGAAGAAGTCGCCGTTCGCGATGAGCTCGACCTCGGCGTCCCGCCACTCGTCGTCGCAGTGGTAGTCGAGGAACTGGGCGAACTTCTCGTCCTGCCGGAAGTCCTCGAAGACGTTGACGCTGCCGTCCTCCCGGTAAGGACCCTTGCCGAGGTGGAAATCCGAGACGACGAGCTTCAGCCGGCGGGCCCCCATGCGAGGAAGGTAAGCACGCCCGCCCGGCCTGGAAGCGCCTGCACGCTCGAAAGGGGGCTACCGGATGGGATCCCGGATCGCGCGCACGAAGAAGAGCGTGTACTGCGCGAAGGAGATCGCGACGCACTCCGCGGCGATGAGCGCGAAGGCGATGACGAACGGCCCGAGCGCCCCTCCCGGGTCGGCCCCGAAGTCGTCCCCGAGCGCGAGCACGACCGTCAGCGCGAGCGCCACGGTCGCGTACTTTCCGATCCGGGTCGGCGCGACCGGGACGGCGTGGTGCGTCGTGCGGAGAAATGCGGCGCCCGCGAGCTGCACGAGGTCGCGGGTGACGACGAGCGCCGGGAGCCAGATCGGGAGCCGCCCCGTCGCGGCGAGCGCGACGAGCGCGCAGGCCGCGAGGAACTTGTCGGCGATGGGATCGAGGAAGGCGCCGAGCCGGGTCTGCTGGTGCAGCGCCCGGGCGACGAGCCCGTCGAGGAGGTCGGTCACGGCCGCGGCGGCGAAGGCGGCCAGCGCGCGGAGCTGCTCCCCCTGGACGTAGAGGACGAGGAAGATCGGCGCGAGGACGATCCGGAGCGCCGTCAGGGCGTTGGCGAGGTTCAGCGGCCCGGCCTGCGGACCGCTCACTTCGCCGCGTCGCGGCTCCTGTTCCAGTCCTCCCATTCGTCCTGCCCCGCCGTGGCGAGCGCGAACCTCTCCGGCTCGCTCGGCACGCCGTCCGCGGACACGCGGACCTCCATCATGTTGGTGACGATCTTCTCCCACTGCTCGCGGGAGACCTCCTTCGGGCCCGCGATCTGCTGGCGCGCGGGCTTGTCGCCCTTGTCGCCCCTGGCGCCGCCGCCCTGGTGCTCCGGGCGCGGGATCGGGCCGGACGCGACCGCGACCGTGCCGCTGTAGACCTTCACGACGACGGAGCGGTCCGTGGCGGCGTCCACCCGGAACGTCGTCCCGCGGACGCCCGCGACGGCGTTCTCGGTCTTCACCTCGAACCGCTGCTCGCCGCCCACCGCCTTCGCGACGTTCGCCCAGACCTTGCCGACGAGGAGCTTCGCCGAGACCTTGCGGTCCTCGACGCTCTTGCCGAAGGCGGCGTCCTGCACCTCGGCCTTCGACGTCGGACCGAGCCGGAGGACGCTGTCGTCCGCGAGCTTCACCTCGAGGCGCGTGCGCCGCTGCGTCTCGAGGACGTCGCCCTTGAAGACGGGCTTGCCGACCGCGAGCTTCTCGGGCTTCCCGCCGGACGGGGCGCGGGTCGCGTCCCCGGCGAGGAAGGTGACCGTGCCGGCGGGCGCGGGCGAGGCGGCGAGCGCCCCCGCCGCGGCGAGGACCACCGCGAAGGCGACCGCGGCGAGGATCGGCGCCCGGGCGCGCATGATCACTTCCACTCCTTCATCTCCACCTCGATGGTCCCCTGGGTGACGGCCTTCACCTTCACGGCGAAGCCCGGGAACTTCCTGGTGGAGAGCTCGGTCGCGAGGTCGCTCGAGCGGCCGGTGACCACCACGTCGAGCTCGGCCTCGCCCCCGGACATCCGGCGCTCCTGCACGTCCTTCACGCCGCGGACGCTCTGGGCGAGCACGTTCTTGAACTGGGCGAGGCGCGCGTAGTCGTCGACGCCCTTCACGGTGAGCGCGATCCGGCGCCCGGAGACCGGGCTCCACTTCTTGCCGATCTTGGAGAAGAGGTCGCGCGCGAGCTGCCGGCCGGCGTCGGAGAACGCGTTGCGCCCGGCGGTGGTCTGCTCGAAGCCGCGCCCGGCCGTCCCGGTGAACTCGGCGGTCGCGATGACCTCGCCCGTGTCGGTCTTCACCGCGCGCGCGGAGACGTTCGCGACGGCGGCGTAGAAGGTGCCGTTGTCGAGCTGCATCTCGCCGAGCGGCTTCGCGATGGCGCGGCCGACGATCACGATCTCGGCCCCCGTCTTGACGCCGATCTCCCGCGCTTGCGCCAGGTTGGGGTCGGCCCCGATCGCCTCGAGCTTCACCTTGCCCTGGAGGACCTCGGGGTCGATGAACGTGAACCCGGACTTCTCCATCCGGTCCATGAACGAGTTCTCCATCACGCGCAGGTCGGCCGTGTTCCCGCCGCCCTGCCACCAGCCCGTCGCCTGGGTCGCGTTGATCGCCTGCTCGGCGATGAGGACGAAGATCCGCGGCATGCCCTCGCGGCGGTAGGCGATGCCGAACGCCATCAGGTCCTCGTCGAGCTTCCCCTCCGAGACCTCGCAGCGGAGCTTCGTCACCCAGGTGTTCCCGTCCTTCCTGTCGTCGAGGATCTGGAACTTCCGGATGTAGCCGACCGAGTGCGAGAAGACCTTGTCGGAGAGGAGCTGCGCCTGGTCCGTCTCGGTCGACGCGGTGACGACCGTGGACGCGACCTGCTGGACGCAGTTGCGCATGGCGTCGTCCTTCGCCAGCTCCTTCGCGGCGAGGAGGTCCCCCGCGATGGCGGCCTGACCGACGGCCTCGGTGGTCTGGATCTTGTCCTCGCCCCGGACGGTCGGGGCGAGCGCGGCGAGGGCGAGCGCGACGGCGATGCGGCGGTTCATGAGTGTCTCCCTAGTCCGCGAGGATGACGACCTTGGCGTCGGCGAGGAACGTGGCGTCCTTGCCGATCAGCGGGGCGGCGTCGGCCGTCGAGATGACGAGGTCGGCGCCCTGGGAGCGCACCGCCTTCACGACGTACGGCTTGTCGCCGACCCGCGCCTTCAGCATCACCTTCGCGGCGGCGAGGTCGTTCACGTACGCGGCGGCGCCGCCCGCCTTGCGCCCGGCCTCGCCGAGCCTCGACGGACCGTAGATCTCCTTGCCCGTCTCGTCGAAGATCCGGGGCGCGAGCGCGGGGAGCACCTTCTGACCGCGCGCGTCCACCACGAGCGACGTGCCGAACGGCCCCTCGGACTTGGCGGGCGCGGGATCCGGCTTCGGCTCGGCCGGCTTCTCGGACTTGGGGAGGAGCGCGTCGGACATCGCCCCCTCGAGCGGCACCTCGACGTCCATCTCGACGCCGCCGTCGGAGAAGTAGCGCGGCGTCCCGACCACCTTGAAGCCCTTCACGAGCCCCTGGACGCGACCCGAGAGCGCCTGGTCGGTCGCGAGCGCGCCGCCGACCGTGTGGCCGGAGTCGAGCTGGACGCCCTTGACCGCCTCCATGCAGTTGCGGAGCGCGTCGAGCTTCGCCGCCTTCTCCGCGCCGATGCGGGCCACCGCCGGGTTGCCGCCCGCGTCGCGGAGGTTCGCCGCGCCGCTCCCGGTGCACTTCACGACCTTGCGCTGCCAGTCCACGCCGCTCTCCGCGCGCGCGGCGGCCGGCAGCGCGGCGTACGCGGACGCCACGGCCATCACCAGGGCGAATCTCATGGGAACCTCCTCGACTCCGTCGCTCGTTGTCGACCGTCCAGGTCGGAACGAAATTCTATCACCGACCGCCGTCAGGATACCCAGGCACGACGCGCAGTTGCTGTGACCCACGTCACCGGCGGCGCTGCGATGAGGGTGACCCGGGTCACCGTCCGTGGAGGTCGTGTCGTGGAGGCGGTGGACGCCCGCCGGGGCGCCCACCTCACCCTACCCGCGATCGCGCAGCGCGCGAAGGGCGACGAAGACGGCCTCGGCCGAGGCGCCCGGATCGGCGCCGGTCCTCCGCGCGACCGCCTCGCGGACCCCCGGCTCGCCCGCCCGCAGGAACGGGTTCACCCGCCGCTCCTCGGCGAGCGTCGTCGGTGCGGGCTCCGCCCCGGCCGCGCGCGCCGCGCGGACCTCGTCGAGGCGGCGCCGGGCGGCGTCGTTCCCCGGCTCGAGCGCCAGCACGAACGGGAGGTTGGCCTCGGCGTAGTCGTGGCCCGGGTGGACGAGGAGCGCCGGGTCGAGCGCCGGGAACACGGTGGCGAACGTCCGGGCGAGGACCGCGGGATCGCCCCCGTTCCGGCAGTTCCCGGCCCCGCCCCAGAACAGCGTGTCGCCGGTGAGGAGCTTGCCGCCGGCCTCGAGGAGGACCGCGCCCGGCGTGTGCCCGGGGGCCGCGTGGACGCGCACCCGGAGCGCCCCGAGGGCGAGGGCGTCCCGTCCCGCGACGTCCTCGTCGGGCGAGAAGCGCGCCGCGTCCGCGCCGTGGCCGAGCACGCGCGCGCCGAGGCGGGCGCGCAGCGTGGCGGACCCGGAGGTGTGATCCGGGTGCCCGTGCGTGTGCAGGATCCAGCGGGGCCGGAGGCCGTGCGCCGCCGCCATCCCGAGCGCGATCACCGGATCGCCGGGATCGACGAGCGCCGCGTCGTCGCCCTCCGCGAGGAGATAGACGTAGTTGTCGGTCCCGTAGCGGCGGCGGTCGAGGATCACGGGGTGCCCACTTCCTCCACGTCGTGCGGGTGGTGGCTGAGCCCGATCCGGTTCCCCTCGGGATCGTGGAAGTAGATCGTCCACCGCGTGCGGTGCACCACGAGGACCCCGGCGGCGTCGAGGCGATCCTCCCAGTCGCGCCGCGCGCCGGGCTCGATCCGCAGCGCGACGAGGTGGAGCCCCGCCTTGCCGTCGCGCCAGGGGTTCGGCTCCGGGGCGGCGTCGGCGCGCTCGAGGGCGAGGAAGCTCCCCGCGCCGTCCCCGACCGCGAGCCAGACGCTCCGGTCCCCGCCCCCGTCGCGGGGCCAGCGCCGGAGGACCGGGAGCCCCAGGACCTCCCGGTAGAACGCCTCGCACCGGGACAGGTCCGCGCACTGGATCGCGAGGTGGTGATACGCGAGCGGCACGCCTCCAGCGTATCCCTCGCGAACGCCCGAGGCCATTCGCGCGCCGGGGCTAGACGGGGGTCCCACCGCGGCGGCGCGGGCGCAGTGCGGCCGCGAGCAGCACGAGCGCGAGGCCGCCCGGGTTGGCTCCCGCGCCGCAGCCGCAGCCCGGCAGCGGGGCCGGCCTGGCGGGCGCGGTCCCGTACGGCGTGAGGAGGTGACCGGCCGGGGAGCGCACCTCGACGGCGGAGCGGCCGCGCGCGGTCGTCGCGCGCACCGGGAGCACGATGGTCACGTCGCCGCCCGCCGGGGGGAGCCCGTCGAGCACGAGCTCGAGGGAGGCGCCGCCGCTCTCGGACGAGGGCGCGGCCGCAGCCGACACGAGCGCCGCGCCCGAGACCGTGGGAGCGCCGGCGGGCTCGAGCCCCGACAGCCTCGTCATGACCCGCACGTCGGGTAACGGCACGCCGACCTTGCTCCGCAGCCGCGTGCGCAGGATCGCGACCTCCCCCACCGCGAGGGACGCGCGATCCAGGACCTGGCTCGCCTCCACGAGCCTCGTCGCGTCGAGGTCGATCGGGAGCCACCGGACCGGATCCGCGACGCCCGGATCGCTCGACACGAGCGAGACCAGGAGCGTCTGCGCGAGCAGCTCCGGGTAGGCCGCCTCCGGGATCACGACGGTCCGGCGAAGCCAGGTGGGGCCGACGGTGTCGGTCAGGGTGGCTGCGGCGGGCCACGCGCTGCCCCCGAACGACGCCGCGCCGCAGCCGGTCGCCGCGGTGGCCTCGATCACGGCCGTCGTGCCGCCCGGGGGGACGAGGAGCCACCCCGCGGAGCCGCGGAGCGCGATCGTGGGCTGGAGGGCATCGAGCGGCAGCGTCGCCGACAGCTCGCCCCACAGGCCGGTGTCGTCGGTCGCGCGGACCGTCACGACGAGCGGCGGCGGCGGAACCGAGCAGTCCGGGGCGAACACGTGGGTGAGCCCGGTGCCGACCGGGGCGCTGGTGGAGACCCCGGAGATCCACTCCACCGTCACGTTCCCCGGCCCGCCCGGCTCGACCGCGACCGCCATCGCGTGCGGCACCCCGCGCGCCGGCGCGCCCGGGTTCCCGGGTCCCCAGCTCACGACCGGGGGGGCGCGGCCGAGATCGGGGTACACGAGCACCGTCCCCGGCGACACGCCGTCGTCCATGACGACGACGAGGTCCTGCGCGGACGACCCGACGACGTCGGCGAGCCGGATGTCCTTCGCGTGCCCGCCCGGCGCCGGCGCGCGCCACACCGCGAGGCGCCCCTCGGCCGGGACCGCGGTCACGACCAGGACCTCCTGGAGGGTGCGATCCCAGACCGCGACCGCCGGCGACGGCGCCGCGGAGCGGCCGGACCGTCATCGGATCGGGGAGACCGAGCGTGAGCCCGAGGTCGTTCCAGGTCGAGACCGCCGGGTCGGCGAAGTCGGCCGGCGCGCCGGTCCCCTTCACCCAGACGAGGTTGCCGAGGAGCGGCGTGAGGCCGCTCGGCGTGCTCATCGCGAACACCAGGTCGGGGATCCCGTCGAGGTCCACGTCGAGCGTGGCGACCCCGCGGACCTCGCTGAACCGCGGGATGCTCGGCGGCAACCACCCCGGGGCCGGCCCGAAGTGCCGGGTCGTGCCGACGACGATCGGATCGGTGAGGTCGAGGTCCGCGAGCGTGGGCGGGGAGGCGGCGGGGAGCGAGCGGTGCGCGTACAGGAGGACGGCGCCGAAGCTGCCGATGGCGACGTCGTCCAGGCCGTGCGCGACGGCGGTCGTCGAGAGCCACGCGGGGAACGCCTCCGGCTGCACCTCCATCGGCTCGAGGTCCGGGGCGGCGAGGACGCGGGTGGTCGCGGCCGGGCTCGCGCCGGCGCCGACGTCCACGAGGAACACCGCCGAGCAGACGTCGTCGAGGCAGTACGGCAGCACCATGGCGTCGGAGCGCTGGGGCTTCGCGAGGAGCCGCAGGAACGAGACGACGTACGGGGGCCCGCCCTCGGCCGGACCGCCGCTGTCGGTGCGGCTCGGCAGCTGGAAGGACGCCACGCTCGCGGGCGCGCTCCCGAAGACGACGTCCACGCGCGACGGCGGGGTGCCGAGCCCGCCGGTCGCGTAGTGCGAGGCGACGTCCGCGAGGCCGTCCGTCCCGTTCTGGGACAGGTACCCTGCCCGGAACGCGCGCTCGCTCGAGAGCTGCGCGATCGGGAACGAGGAGGCGAGCGGCGCGAGCAGCGCGTGGTGGCGCCGGGTCCGCGCCTCGCGGCGAGCCTGGTCGACGACGAGCAGATCGTCCGCGCCGGTCCCGAGGGTCAGGTCCCCGGCGACGACGTCGAGCGCCGGCCGGTCGAGGGGGACGACCAGCGGCTCGGTGCGCCACTGCGCGGAGGCGGCGCGCGCGAAGAGCGCGAGGACGGCGGCGAGGGCGAGCGGGCCTTTGCGGACCATGGTCAGTACGCGAGCTGCGCCCGGACGTACAGGCGGCTCGAGTCCTCCGCGGGCGAGAGGCCGTCTCCTCCGAAGCCGACGACATTGTAGCCCACCGCGATGCGCCCCTCCCGCGCGCCGACGCCCGCCTCTGCGCGCCACGAGTCGAGCGCCCCGAGGCGGCGACCGGAGAGCGGCGCGCGGCGCGCGTACTCGACCGCCGCGTCGACCGGTCCGACGAGCCGGACCTGCGCCCGGGCGCTGCCGGAGAGCCGGTCGTCGCGCAGCCCCGCGACCTCCTGCAGCGCGATCGCCGCGCCGGCCCCGACCCGCAGGCGCGCCGCCGCGTCCGCCGTCGCCGCGAGCCGCAGGGCGACGCCGTCGCGCCGCGCCTCGCCCGGGCGGCGCTCGGCGAAGCGCGACGCGGTGGCGAGCCCGGCGAGGCGGTCCGCCCGCCACGCGCCTCCGAGCGACGCCTCGAACCCGAGCCCCTCGACGCCCGCGCTCCGGCCGTGGGTCCACGAGACCCGCGCCGCGACCGACGCGCCCGGCGCGACGAGCCACTCGGCCGAGCCGCCCGCGGCGGTGTGGCCGTCGCCCCCCTCGTCCCGCACCTCGCCGCGCGCGGCGAGCCGGAGCGGGCCGCGCACGACTCCGAGCGCGCCGGCCGCCGCGGACCGCGGCACGAGCGAGCCGTCGAGCCGGAGCCGCTCGCCGCGCTCGCCGGTGAGCGAGACCGACACGCCCTCGAGCGGCCTCACCGTCGCGCCGAGCACGCGCGCCTGCCGGAGGCCGAACAGGTCGCGCCCGTACTGCTCCTCGGTGAACAGCTCGGCCCGGCCGGTCCGCTGCCGGACCCCGAGCGCGCTCGCGGTCGCCGCCGAGGACGTCCGGCGCGTCGGGGTCCGCGCCGAACGTCCCGTAGACGGCCTCCCCCGGGGCGAGCCGCGCGCCCGTCACGAGGAGCCGCGGCCCGAGCTCGGGTCCCCACCCGCCGCGGACGCCGAGCGACGCGGGGCCGTGCACGAACGTCGCGCCGGCGGAGGTGAAGGTGGGGTCGAGCGCGGGCCCGGCGAGCCGCAGCTTCTGGTGGTGCGCGGCGTCCACCGTGAGGTCCGGGTCGAGACGCCAGGACGCGCGCGCGCCGGCCGAGGTGGCCTCGCCGGTGCCGGCCGCGTCCTCGCGGACGGCGTGCACCCCCTCGAGCGCGAGCCCGAGCCGCTCGCCCTGCCAGGCGGCGCGCGCGAGCAGCTGGCGGTCCTCGAGCGCCGCGAGGCCCGAGGGGTCGCGGGGATCCGCGCCGCGCCGATCCGCGGCGCGGAGGACGCCGCTCACCGCGCCGCCGGAGGCTGCGAGGCTCGCGCCGCGCTCGCGCGCGGCGACCGCCTCCAGGAACTCCGCGTCGGAGTAGCCCCGCTCCCGCGTGCGCCACCAGGCCTCCCCGCGCACGGGCCCGGCCCCGCCGCTCGCCTCGAGGTGGAGCGCGTCCGCCTCGCGCCCGGCGGCCGCGGGCGCCGCGAAGCGGAGCCCGCCGTCGTCGGAGCGCCCGAACCCTTGCGCCGCCCCGCTCCCGAAGAGCAGCCCTCGCGTGCGCGCCGCCTCCGCCCGCACCGTCAGGAGCGGCCCGAGGTCGAGCACCGCCGTCCCCCCGGAGAGCCGCCAGGCGTCGCCCGCGCCACGTTCCTCCGCCGCGGCGTGCGCCGACAGCGCGACCGGCCCGAGCGCCGCGCCGACCCGGCCGCCGTGGAGGTCGTCGGCCGCCGGCCCGAGCGCCGCGTGCAGGTAGTCCACGATCACGGCGACCGCCGGCGCGGCGAACGGATCCCCGGTGAGGACCGCGGCGGGCGGCGCCACCGAGACGAGCGGCGCGGCGAGCACGATCCGGCCGGTCACCCACTCGATCTCGTAGTCCACGCCGCGGACGAGGGCGCGCTGCGACGCGAGGCGCCCGGTGAGCGGATCGCGGCGCTCGATCCGGACCCGCTCGCTCCCGGGGACGACGGCCCCGCGGGAGAGCCACAGCGCCGCGCCCCCGGTCGCCCGGAGCACGTCGTGGCTCGCCCGGGGCGGGGCGTTCCCTGCCGCGTCCTCGCGCAGCGTGGCGCCGAACGCCGCGCCCTCGAGCCGGAGCGGGCCGACGGCGTGCACGCCCTCGACCCGGGCACCGAAGAGCGCGCGGTCGTAGCGCCCGAGCTCGGTCGCCCCGAGCCGCGCGCGCGAGGAGCCGAGGTCGAGCCGCGCGCCGTCCGCCTCGAGCCGCGCCCAGACCCGGCCGCGCCCGGGGTTCCGATCGTCCGCCGCGCCCTCGTCGCCGGTCGTCGCGAAGGTCCGTCGCGGGATCGAGGGCGTGCTCCGCGACGAGCGCGTCGCGCGGCCCCGCGAGCTCCGGGAGGGACCGGCGCCGATCGCGATCGTCGAGGTCCACGCCCGCCTCGTAGGTCAGCGGGCCCGCGCGCCCCTTCGCGGCCCCCGCGCCGCGCCCCGTCACGAGCACGCCGGGGGAGCCGAGGAGCGAGACCTCCACCTCCGCGAGACCGACGAGCGTGCCGCCCGCGGCGGCGGGCGCGGAGGGCGCCCGCGCGACCACGGCGCCCGCGGCGTCCACGAGCTCGACCGCGCCGCCCGGCGGGACCCAGGCGGCGACGCGCCCGCCCCCCGCCGCGAGGCCGCCCGCGCGCAGCGACCTGCCCGGCGGGAGCTCGGCGACGACGAGCGCCCCGCCGCCGCGGCCCGGGACCAGCGTGAGCACGCCCTCCGGCTCCGGCGTCCCCGGCGCGACGAGCTCGCCGCCGCTCGACCGCGTCACGAGGTAGATCGGCCAGCGGAAGAGGGCCACCGCGCCGCCCGCCTCGACGGAGACGGCGAGCCGGTTCTCCCCGGGGGCGAGCGGCACCTCGGTCCCGAAGGCGCCGTCCGCGCCGGCGCGCACCGGCGCCCCCCCGTCGATCGCGACCGCCGCGCCCGGCACCGTGCGCCCCGCGAGCCACCAGCGCAGGCGGCCGTCCGGCGCGCGCGACGGAGGCGGGCCGGGCCCGCCCGCGGCCGCGAGGGGCGGCGCGGGCGCCGCCCGAGGAGCGGGGACGGCGAGGTCGAGCGACACCGCGCCGCCGGGCGCGAGCTCGAACGCGCGTCTGGCCTCGAGCCCCTCCGCCGCGAGCGCGTGGCCGCCGTACGCGGAGCGATCGCGGACGAGGACGCGCCCCGGCACCTCGAGCAGGTGGAAGCGCCCGCCCGCGTCCGCGCGCGCCACCTGGCCGCCCTCCGCCAGGATCCGGGCCCCCGCGACCCCGGGGTCCCCGGGGCCGCAGCGGCCGTCCCCGTCCCGGTCGAGGCAGACGCGACCGAGGACCGTCCCGCCGGGCTCCGTCGCGGACCCCGTCGCCAGCGTCACCCCCGGCTGCGCCGGCCCCCCGGACCCCTGACCGGCGGCCGCGACCGGCGCGAGCGCGAGGGCGAGCGCCGCGAGGCGCGCGGCGGTCACCGGACCTCCACGACGGCCGCGACCCCGGTCTCGAGATCCTGGATCGCGACGAGGCCGCGCCCGCTCCGGACCGCGGCCCGGCCCCCGTCGCCGTCGGGCTCCGCCGGGCCGAGCAGGACCCCGTCCGCCCTGAGGACGATGCGCCTCGCCGGGATCGGCCGGCCGCTCGCGTCCTCCACGCGCCAGCGGAGGACCCCGCCTTCGACGGACGCGACCACGTCCACCGGCGACGGCGGCCGGAGCGCGACCCGGACGACGCGCGAGAGCTCGAACCTCGCCGGCGGCGGCGACACCCCCGCCCAGCCCGCCGCGCGCGCGCCCGAGCGCGAGGACACCGTCTCGCGCGCCTCGGCGCCGGCCGCGGCGGGCGCGCGCGCCTCGCCCCGCGCGTCGGTCGTCGCCTCCCGGCCGCTCCCGAACCGCAGCGCCGCTCCGGCCGCCGGCCGACCGTCCACCGTCCGCGCCTCGGCGACCCATTCCCGTCCGTCGAGCCGCAGGGAGACCGTCGCGACCTCCGCGCCGGGCGGGAGCGCGAACGACAGCTCCGCGTCCTGCACGGCGCCCGCCGTCGCCGCGACGAAGCGGTCCGCCGCGACGAAGCCCGCGCTCGCGCCGCGCGGCCCCGACGCGCGGCCGACGAGGTCGCCCCGCGCGTCGCGCACGGGGGTCTCGGCGGCGACCTGCGCGCCGTGGGGGACGGGCTCCCGCGCGACGCGCGCGGCGATCTCGGCGGGCGCGCCGGTCGCGAGCGCGATGCCCACCTCGTCCCGCGACGCCGCGCCGCCGTCCGGGTACGTGGCCACGAGCCGGGCCTCGCGGCCCCCTCCGCCCGACGGTGCGCGAAAGCGTGCGCGCTGGAGCGGGCTGCCGGGCGCCGTCGCCTCGAGCGGCCCCACGGCTCCGGCCGACGCCGCGAGGGTGAGCCGCGCGCCGTGGGCGGGCTGCCCCGTCGCGGTCGAGGCGACGCACCACACCGACGCCTGGGCGCGCCCGTCCGCGGGGACCGCGCGAGGCCAGGCGGTGCACGCGAGCCGGTCCACCTCGGGCAGCGCGAGGTCGAGCTGCGTCCGGCGCGGGTTCCCGAGCTCGTCCACGGTCGTCGCCTGGGCGAGCCGGGCGCCGGGCGGGATCACGACCGGGATCGAGAACCGCCCCCGCGCGTCGGCCACGGCCGGCCCGAACGCCCGTCCGGCGACGGTCACGGTCGTGCGGCTGCCGGGCTCCGACTCGCCGGGCAAGGCGACGGCGGCGGAGAGCGGCACGATCGCGTGCCCGACCGCGCGCGGCGTCGGGCAGAGCGGGCAGCGCGGCACGAGCGCGAGGATGACGCCGACCTCGGGGTAGCGGGTCGCGGCGGGCTCGTAGACGGCGCGGAAGCGCCCCGGCCCGGCCGGCGCGAGCTCGCGCAGCCTCCCGGTCGAGACGGCGAGCGCGGGCGCGGGCGCGTCCGCGTCGACCTCGCCGCCGGCGCGGCGAACGGTGAGCTCGAGCTCGACGGCGGCATCCCGTCCCTTCACCGGGGCCGGCGTCCTCACGACGAGCTCGACCGTGCCGGGCGGCGGCTCGACCGGCGCGACCGCCTCCGCAGCGCCCGCGCGCAGGGCCACCTCGGCCGAGCCGGGCGAGGGCACCACCCGGTACAGCCCGGGCGCGATCGGCTCGACCGAGCCGCCGCGGGCCGTCGGCGCGGCGTCCCCCCGCACCGCGACGACCTCGCCGTCCGGCGCGAGGGGCCAGGGTGGGAGCAGGATCTCGGAGGCGGCGAGCGCGAGCGCGAGGAGCGGACCTGTCATCCCACTCCTCCCTGCGGCGGCGGAATCAGCGGCGCCGCGCCCGGAGCGAGAGGAGCAGCGCGATCGCGCCCAGCAGGCCCGCCCCACCGCTCGTGCCGCAGCCGCCGCTGCCCGCGGCCTTCGGCGGCGATCCCGCCGCGCCGGCGGAGCCTCCCTTCGCCGCGGTGGTCGCGCCCGTCCCCGCTCCGCCGCCCGCCGGGAGCGCGGAGACGCGCCCCGGATCGGCGAGGACGCGCGCCACCAGCGAGGCGCCGGGCTTCCCCGCGATCGTGCCGGCGATCCGGCCCGTCGCCTCGTCGACGACCGCCCGGAGCTCGAGGTGCTCGACCGGCAGCTTGAAGTCGCTCGGCGTCGCGAGCGCCTCGTCGTCGAGGGTGATCCACCCCGCGCTCGCGTGCGTCGCGTCGATGCACACGAGCACCGGCAGCACCGGGTCGCCGGGGAAGGGCGTCGCGGTGAAGGTGAGGCTCCCGGCGAGCGGCGCTCCGGTGTCCCGCCCCAGCACGAGCGTCCCGATCACCGTCACGAGCTCGTCGTCGCAGCGCGCGGGCGGCGGCCGATCCGCCGTCGGAGGCGGAGGTGGAGGAGGAGGCGGGGGCGGAGGGGGCGGCGGCGCCCACGGGAGCACGATCCCGGTCCCGTCGTCCGGGATCACCCCGTTCACGTACGCGAGCTCGTACAGGGCGACGTCGCGGCTCGAGGCCGTCCCGTCCCCGTCGTCGGCGTAGACGACGCGCACGAGCGCGTTCGAGATGACGCCGAGATCGTTGAGCGTCTGGTTGCTCGCCGACGGGTGCGGCAGGAAGACGAGGCCGGTCGTCCACTGCCACAGCACCACCTGGGAGTGACCGGTCGAGAGATCCTCGAACGCGACCCACTCCCCGGAGAGGTGCGGGTTCCGCTGCTCGCCCGGGACGGCCAGCGCCGTCACGAGCCCGGCGGTCCCGAGGCCGCCCGTCGGATCCCAGATCTCGACGTCCGCGTCGGGCCCGCCGCTCGAGCGCGTGACCGCGAGCACCGGCACGCCGACGCTCCCGACCGACACGCCCGTCGCCCTCCCGCCGCACACGAGGGACGTCTGCCGCGTCAGCGGGCTCGAGTCGTGCAGCCAGACCGAGCCGTCGGAGCCCTCGACGAACGCCACCAGCGAGCCGGAGACCGACGGGCCGAACGGATCGCCGCTCGCCGCGTACGGGATCTCGTACTCCTCGGCGGCGCCGCGGTACCGGGACACGACGACGCTCCGCGACGGGGCGACGCCGCACTCCCAGACCGCGAGCACGTCGGACACGACCGGCTGCGCGACGGGGTCCGACGGCCTGCACCGGGTGGACGGATCCACCGGAGCGGAAGGATCCGGCAGCCGCAGCGGAGCGCCCAGCGCCCAGTTCAGGACGACGACGCCGCGCGGCGAGCGGTAGGCGAGGGAGGTGCGATGGATGCTCGGCTGGTCCTGGTCACCGGGTCCCCCCGCGACGATCCGGACCTGCGCGTCGGGCGTCGCGGCGAGATCGTACAGGAGCACGTCCCAGTCGCCGGACGCGTTCGAGGAGAAGGCGACGTACGGTCCGTCGATCGCGGGGTCCGTCTGATCTCCCGGCCCCTGCACGATGAGCGCGTAGGTGCCGATCGGCTTCGCGAGCGCGCTCGGGGGCAGCGAGACCGAGAGCGCGAGGGCCGCGGTCACCGCGATCTGTGCGAGTCGGCCCAGCGCGTCCCCCCGCTCCAGGACACGGAGCGATGTTCGCGCGGGAGTGTGGGCGGGCGATACCGCTCGGTCAAGGGTGGCCGGAGTCCCCTGTCCCGGGGATGAGCCCACGTGGGTCAGGGGCGCGGGTTCACCCACAGATCACGCGTGTCGAACCTCGCGTCGGGGGCGCGCGTGTCGAGGACGACAACCGGCCCGTCGGACGACGCTTTCCCCGCGACGCCCTGGGCGCGCGCGGAGAGGACCTGCCGGCCCTCCTTGAGGACGATCACGTGGGTGAAGCGGCCGTCGGGCTGGACCTCGACGCGCTCCCCTCCCAGGACCACGATCGCGCCGGGCGTGGCGCGCCCCGTCACGACCATCCGGCGCTCGTTGGTCGAGCGAGGCTCGGGCCAGTTCACCTTCAGCAGGAGCGACGGCGGCAGCGGCGCCGGGGGCGACGGCGGCTGCCCGACCCGCGCCTCCGACTGCTGCCCTTCCGAGAGGGCGACCGTGCCGCCCGCCGCGGTGAAGTCGGCCCGCCCTCGCCGGACGCCGACCGCGACCATGGCGCCGGAGCGCGCGACCGTCACGTCGCCGCCGCGGGTGCGGGCGACCGCGTCCGGAGCGCCCTCGATCTCGACCGCGCGGCCGGGGTCGTCCTGCACGCGCGCGGAGACGAGGCCCGCGGCGAGGCGGAACCGGGAGAGCTCCGCCGTGATCTCGCCGACGGCGAACCGGCCCGCCTCCTCGAGGGTCACGGTGTAGCCGCCGCCCACGACCTCGGCCCGCGCGCCCGGCGGAGTCTCGATCGCGTCCTCCGGGCGGAGCGCGGCCCCCGCGACCGCCCGGGCGCGGACGCCGGCGCGGACGACGGTCACCTCGCCCGTGAGCTCGCCGAACGTCAGCGGCGGCGGCGCCGGAGCCGCCGGGGCGGGCCGCTCCCCGGGCTCGTGGCCGAGCAGCAGGACGTACGCGGCGGCGGTGCCCGCGACGAGCGCGGCGAGGACGGCCCAGAAGGTGAACCGATCGCGGAGGGCCATCGACCGGGGACTCTACCGTGCCGGGACGCCGGCCGGGAGGCACACGGTGAAGGTGCTCCCCTCGCCGGGGCGGCTGTCCACGAGGATGCGCCCGCCGTGCTCCGAGACGATCCGGTACGACGTGGAGAGGCCGAGGCCCACGTTGCTCCACACGTCCTTCGTCGTGAAGAACGGCTCGAAGAGGTGCGGCAGGTGCGCGGGGGCGATGCCCTTCCCGTTGTCCCGCACCGCGATCCGCACCTCGTCCGCCTCGCGGCGGACCGAGACCTGCACGAGCCCGCCCTCCCGCCCCAGGCACGCGGTGCGCGCGTTCGAGAGCAGGCTCAGCACGACCTGGGCGAGGTGGCCGGGATCCCCGCGGAGCCAGGGCCCGCGCTCCGGGAGGTCGAGCTCGAGCGCCGCCCCCGCGGGCGCGCCGGCGCCCTGGCCCGCCGCGAGCGTCAGCGCCTCGCGGACCACGCGGCTCGCGTCCACGTCCTGGAAGTCCGGCTCGGCGCGCTGCTCGCTGAACCGGAGCAGGTTCCGGGTGATGTCGCGGCACCGGCGCGCGAGCTGCTCGATCTTCTCGACGAGCTCCCGGTCGGGGGTGCCCGCCGGCGTGGACTCGAGGAGGAACTGCGCGTTCCCGAGGATGCCGGTGAGCGGGTTGTTGATCTCGTGCGCGACGCCGGCGCCGAGCTGCCCGAGGGCGGCGAGCTTCTGCGCCTCGACGAGCTGAGCCTGCGCCGCCGCCAGCTCCCGGGTGCGCGCCTCCACCTCGCGCTGCAGCTCGTCGTTCCAGCGCTGGAGCCGCTCGCGCGCGCGCTGGAGCTCCTCCGCCATCCCGTTGAAGGTGCGGGAGACCTGCGCGACCTCGTCGGAGCCGGAGACGGGGAGCCTCACCGCGAGCTCGCCGCTGCCGAGCGCCCGCGCCGCCGCCTCGAGGCGGGCGAGCCCCGCCACGGTCCCGCGGCCGAGGAGGAGCGACGCCGCGAGCACGAGCGCGAGGACCACCGCGCTCGCGAGGAGGACGCCGCGACGCATCGCGACGATCTGCGCGTACGCCGTCGCCGCGGGGACGGCCACGAGCACGCCCCAGCCGGTCCCGTCCTCGAGCGGCGCCCACGCGCCGAGGACGTGCTCGCCCTGGACGACCGCCGCGCGCGCCGGATCGAGCCGGCCGGCGAGCTCCTTGCGCTGCTCGGGCAGGAGCGGCCCCGCGCCCGTCGAGGCGAGGAGCACGCGGGAGCCGTCGAGCAGGAACGCGGCGCCGCCCTCGGGCACCGCCGCGTCGAGCCGCCTGCGCGCGGCCTCCGGTCCGAGCCGCACGCCGACGAGCCAGCGCCGCCCGTCGCGCGCCGGGACCGCCCGGATGGCCGCGAGCTGCCAGCCCTCCGGATCGTCGTAGGCGCGGAGCACGAGCCGCCCCTCCGGCGCCTCCGCCGACGACCGCACCGCCTCGACGAACCGCTCGGTGGAGGGCTTCCGCTCCCCGGCGAACACGGCCCGCGCGGAGCCGGCGCCGTCCACGATGGCGCTCGCGTCCGCGGACGGGACCTGGCGCGAGAGGACCACCAGCATCCCCCGGAGCTCCTCCTCCCCGAGCCGGTCCGGACGCCAGGTCTCGGCCAGCCCGCCGAGCGCCGCGTCCACCTCGGAGAGCTGCGCCGCGATCGAGACCGCGCCCGCCCGCGCGCGCGCCGCGTGCTCGGCCGCGACGCGCCGGGCGAGCTCCTCCTGCGCCCCGCGGAGCACCGCGAACGCGACGCCCACCAGGGGCGCGAGCGCGGCGGCCAGGACGAACAGCGCGAGCTTGCGCTGGAGCGTCACGCCACCGCCTCCCCCGGGTCCACGAGGTGCACGCTGCCCTGGACGCGCTTCGCGCGCTCCTTCAGCTCGGCGGCGGCGCGCGCGAGGTCCGCGTGGCGCGCGAACCGCCCCGGCGGCGACGTGCACCGTCGCGATCGAGATCGACAGGAGCGGGAAGCGCCGCCTCGTGCCGAACCGGTCCACCGCCTCGATCGAGCCCCGCTCGCGGTCGACGCGGTCGTAGTACAGCGGGATCACCCGGTCGAAGACGGCGACCACCTCGGCGCAGAGGGCCGAGGCCCGCTCGAGCGGCGCGAGGATCACGAAGTCGTCGCCCCCGACGTGCCCGAGGAACGCGCCCTCCCCGCCGTGCCGCGCGACCGCGTCGCGCAGGATGCCCGCGGTCTGGAGGATGACCCCGTCGGCCTTCGCGTAGCCGTAGGTGTCGTTGTAGGCCTTCAGGCTGTCGAGATCGACGTACGAGAGCGCGAACGGCACCTGCGCGTCGAGCCGCCGCTCCACCTCCCCGTCGATCGCGCGTCCGCCGGGGAGCCGCGTCATCGGCGACGCCTGGAGCGCCGCCTCGCGGCGGCGGAGCACCGCGTCGATCCGGGCGACGAGCTCCTGCGCGTCGAACGGCTTCGTCAGGTAGTCGTCGGCGCCGAGCCTGAGCCCGCGCACCTTGTCCGCGGTCTCGCCCCGCGCCGACAGGAAGACCGCGCCGAACGGATCCCGCGCGCGCTGATCGGCGAGGGACTCGAGGAGCGCGAACCCGTCGCCGTCGGGCAGCTGCACGTCGATGAGGAGGACCTGGGGCCGCCGCTCGTTCACGACCCGGCGCGCCTCGGCGCAGGTCCCCGCCTCGTCCACGTCGTACCCCTGGCTCCGCAGCACCTCCGCGCAGATGGCGCGGATCGCCGGGTCGTCGTCCACGACGAGCGCCCGCGCGCCGGCGGGGCGGCCGCGGCGGACGAGGGCCTCGACCGCCGCGGCGAGCGCGTCCGGCGCCGCGGGCTTCGCGAGGTGGTCGTCCGCGCCGCTCCGGAACGCCGCGTCGCGGCCGCCCGCCGCGGTGAACGCGAGGAGCGCCGCGCGCCGGGTGTCCGGATCGTGGTGGAGGATGTCCGCGAGCGGGACGCGGTCGAGCGGCGGCACGAGCGGGTCCCAGAGCACGACCCGCGGCGGGGACCTGCGCGCCGAGGCGAGCGCGCCCTCGACGTCGGACGCGCGCGTGCAGCGGACGCCGCGCGCGCGGAGGACGCCGCAGGCGAGCGCCGCCGGGTCCGGCGCGTCGACGACGAGCACGAGCGGCGCGTCGGGCGCGATGGCCGGCCGCTCCCCGACGACCTCCGCCGGCTGCTCCGGCACCACGAGGAGGAACCGGGCCCCGCCGCCCGGCTCGCTCTCGGCCCAGATCGCGCCGCCGTGGGCCTCGACGATCCCGCGAGAGATCGAGAGGCCGAGGCCGGTGCCGCGCACGCGCTTCGTCCGCTCGCTCCGGGCCTGCTCGAACTTCTCGAAGATGCGCTCGAGGTCGGCCTCCGCGATCCCCTCCCCGGCGTTCCAGACCGACACGCCCGCGACGCCGGGGATCGCGGCGTCCCGGAACACGCGCACCTGGACGATCCCGCCGTCGGGGGTGAACTTGAGCGCGTTCGTGAGGAGGTTCGAGAGGACCTGCACGAGCCGCCCGCCGTCGGCGACGAGGCGCACCGGCTCGCCGGGCACCTCGACCCGGAGCTCCTGCCCGCGCTCCGCCGCGGCGGGCTGGTAGCGGTCCACCGTGGTGCGCGTGAGCTCGTCGAGGAAGACGACCTCCGGCTGCATGCGGAGCTTGCCCTTCGCGAGGCGGGCGACGTCGAGCAGCTCGTCCACCATCGCGTTCAGCTTCTCCGACGACTCGCGCGCCATCCGGAGGTAGCGCGCCTGCTTCTCGCCGAGCTCGCCGGCGAGCCCGGCGAGGACGAGGTCGAGCGCGCCGGTGATCGCGGTGAGCGGCGTCCGGAGCTCGTGGCTCACGACCTGGACGAACTCCTCCTTGCGCGCGTCGAGGTCCTTCAGGTCGGTGACGTCCCGGAGCGCGACCGCGACGCCCGCGAGCCGCCCGTCGCGCTCGAGCACGGGCGACACCACCGACGCGAGCGTGCGCCCCGCGACGTGGACCTCCTCCGCGACCCAGGCGCGTCCCGCCGGATCGGTGTCGAGCCCGCGCACCAGGTCGAACGGGTAGAAGCCGAGCGTGTCCTTGAGCCACGCGGCGCGGAGCGGCCCTTCGGCGGGAGCCCCCAGCATCCGCCGCGCGGCGGGGTTCGCGAGGATCTCGTCCGCGCCCGCCGTGGCGTAGAGGAGCCCGTCCGCCATGCACTCGACCACCCGCTCGAGGCGCGCGCGCTCGTCCGCCAGCCGCGACGCGAACGCGCCGAGCGACTGCGCCACCTCGTTCACGAGCACGTCGAGGACGCGCGCGTCTCCCTCCCCGAACGCCTCCGTCCGCGCGCTCTCCACGAGCACCGTCCCGATGCAGACGTCGCCGACCTGGACGGGGAGCGTGAGCCGCGTCGCGAACGCCTCGACGAGCGGCCCCTCGCCGGCGCCCAGGACCCGCACCCGCACCGTCGCCTCCGGCAGCTCGGCCCCCGCGTGCTCGCGGTACGCGGCGAGCGCGTCCGCCTTCACGGCGAGGAGCGCCGCCTCGCCGAGCCGGGCGCAGGGCCGGATGAGGAGGTCGGGCGCGGCGCCCGGCGGCGCGACGAGCGCGGCCGCGACGTCGCACGGGACGACGCGCGGGAGGCGCTCGACGACCCGCTCGAGGATCCGCGCGTGGCTCTCCGCCCCGCCCACCTCGCGCGCGATCTCCGAGGCCGCCTGGAGCGCCTCGAGCCGCCGGTCCACCTCGGCGTAGAGCCGGGACCGCTCGCGGCGCAGCTCGACCTGCTCGAGCGCGCGGAGCACGGTCTGCCGGAGCTCCCCCTTCTCCCAGGGCTTCACGAGGTAGCGCCACACCTGCCCGCGGTTGATGGCGTCCACGATCTCGCGCGGGTCGGTGTAGGCCGTGAGGAGGATGGCGCAGAGCTCCGGATCGAGCCGGTGCGCGGCCTCGACGAGCTCGACCCCGGTCATGCCCGGCATGCGCTGGTCGGTGACCAGGAGGTCCACCTGCCGCGACTTCAGGAGCTCGAGCGCGAGCGCGCCGTTCGCCGCCGTCAGCGCCTCGTAGCCGTCCTCCGCCGGGAAGCTGCGACGGAGGATCGAGAGCACCTCGGGCTCGTCGTCCACGAACAGGATGACGTGCGGCATCGGGAGAGCGCCCCCTCGCCCGAACCGGAAAACCCGGAGAGGCCGCCCGATGGTAGCACGCGGGTCGCACGCGCAGCGGACGGCCCCGGAGCTCCCCGGCGGCCCGTCCCCCCGCTGGCGCTTGCGGTCGGGGGGTCTAAACGACTATAAGTTCCGGCCTTTTCCGAAGGGACCTGATGACCCCACGCGAGCAGATCCGGAACGTCGCCATCGTGGCGCACGTCGACCACGGGAAGACCACCCTCGTCGACTTCATGCTGCGCCAGGCCGGCGTCTTCCGCGCCAACGAGACGCTCGTCGAGCGCGTCATGGACTCGAACGATCTCGAGCGCGAGAAGGGGATCACGATCCTCGCGAAGAACACCGCGGTCACCTACCGCGGCGTGAAGATCAACATCGTCGACACCCCCGGCCACGCCGACTTCGGCGGCGAGGTGGAGCGCGCGCTGCGCCTCGTGGACGGCGTGCTGCTGCTCGTGGACGCCGCGGAGGGCCCGCTCCCGCAGACCCGCTTCGTGCTCTCCAAGGCGCTCGCGCTCGGGCTCCCGTCGGTCCTCGTCGTGAACAAGGTGGACCGGCAGGACGCGCGGGCGAAGGAGGTCCTGGATCTCGTCTACTCGCTCTACATCGACCTCGGCGCGAACGAGCACCAGATCGACTTCCCGGTGATCTACGCGATCGCCCGCGAGGGGCGCGCGGCGCACACGGTCCAGGGGGCGTTCGCCGCGGACTCGCTGCAGCCGCTCTTCGACGCGATCCTCACGCACATCCCGGCGCCCCCCGCGGGCGACGGGACGCACGTGCAGATGCTCGTCGACAACCTCGACTACGACGAGTACGTGGGCCGGCTCGCGATCGGGCGCATCGCCTCGGGCGTCCTGCACGAGGGCGACCCGATCGCGGTCATCCGCGAGGAGAACAAGATCGTCCCCGCGAAGGTGGTCCGCCTCTACGCCTACGACGGCCTGAAGCGCGTCGAGGTGAAGGACGCCGGGCCCGGCGAGATCGTCTGCATCGCCGGCGCGGAGGAGATCGGGATCGGCGACACCATCGCCGACCCCGCGAACCCGGTGGCGCTCCCCCGCATCAGCGTGGAGGAGCCCACGATGTCGATGGTCTTCCGCGTGAACGACGGGCCGTTCGCCGGCAAGGAGGGGAAGTACATCACGAGCCGGAACCTCCGCGAGCGGCTGTTCCGCGAGGCCTACCGGAACGTCTCCATCCGGATCGAGGAGACCGAGACGCCGGACGCCTTCAAGGTCGTCGGCCGCGGCGAGCTGCAGCTCGCCGTGATCGTCGAGAACATGCGCCGCGAGGGGTACGAGCTGACCGTCTCGAACCCCGAGCCGGTGCTGAAGACCGTCGAGGGGGTGGTGCACGAGCCGATGGAGCTGCTCGTCTGCGACCTGCCCGAGGACGGCGTCGGCGGCGTCACCCAGGCCATGGGGACCCGGCGCGGCCGGATGGTGGACATGCAGCCGCTCGGCTCGCACCGGACGCGCCTCCAGTTCCGCATCCCGGCGCGCGGGCTCATCGGGTTCCGGTCCCAGTTCCTCACCCTCACCCGGGGCGAGGGGATCATGTCGTCGCAGTTCGACGGCTACGAGCCGTGGCAGGGCCCGATCGCGAAGCGCCAGAACGGCGCGATCGTGTCCGACCGCGAGGGGGCCGTCGTCGCGTACGCCTGCTTCTACGGGCAGGAGCGCGGCGCGCTCTTCGTGAAGGCGGGGGACCGGGTGTACTCGGGGATGATCGTGGGCGAGCACAGCCACGAGGGCGATCTCGAGTTCAACATCTGCAAGGAGAAGAAGCTCACGAACATCCGGGCGGCCGGCCGGGACGAGAACATCATCCTGACGACGCCGCGGGAGATCACGCTCGAGAAGTCGCTCGAGTGGATCGCCGAGGACGAGCTCGTCGAGGTGACGCCGCAGTCCATCCGGCTGCGGAAGAAGTGGCTCGACCAGAACGCGCGGTACAAGCAGGAGCGCGACCGCAAGAAGGGCGTGGGGATCTCGCCCGGCGCGTAGCGGGTCGGCCCCTCCCCTCCCGGTTTCCCCTCGCCCCCGCGAAGCGGGGGAGAGGGTCAGGGAGAGGGGGCTCGAGGCTCTCTCCGGGGCGAGGGAGAACGGCCTCACGCGCTCCCTTCGGAGCGCCCTCGGTCGTGGTAGATGTGGCGACGATGCGCGTCGCCGCGATCGTCCCTGCCTTCAACGAGGCCCGGAACCTGCCTCGGCTCGCGGCCGCGCTTCGCACCCACGCCCCGGAGTGCGAGGTGTGCGTCGTCGACGACGGCAGCACCGACGACACCGCCGCGGTGGCGGCGTCCCTCGGCTGGACGGTCCTCCGCCTGCCGCTGAACCTGGGGATCGGCGGCGCGGTCCAGGCGGGCTACCTCTGGGCGCTCGCGCACGGCCACGACGTCGCGGTGCAGGTCGACGGCGACGGCCAGCACGACCCCGCCTACCTCCCGGCCCTCCTCGCTCCCATCGAGGCCGGCGCCGCGGACATCGTGATCGGGTCGCGCTTCCTCGCCGAGGGGGGCTTCCGCTCGACCCTCGTGCGGCGCGCCGGCATCCGCTACCTCTCGTGGTTCCTCCGGCTCCGCTGCGGCGCGCGCGTGGCGGACACGACGAGCGGGTTTCGCGCCGCCGGGCGGCGGGCCATCGAGCTCTTCGCGCGCTACTACCCGTCCGACTACCCCGAGCCCGAGGCCATCGCCCTCGCGCGCCGCGCCGGGCTCCGGCTGACGGAGGTCCCGGTCCGGATGAGCGAGCGGGAGCACGGGCGGTCGTCGATCTCCGCCGCCGGCACGCTCTACTACCTCGTGAAGGTGTCGCTCGCGCTGATGATCCTGCCGCCGAGGAGCGCGCGGCTGGAGGGCGATCCCGCGTGACCGCTCCCCTCCTCCCGATCGAGATCCAGCTCGTCGCCCTCGCGATCCTGATCGCGTTCAGCGGGTGGGTCGTCTGGCTCATCCGGACCCAGCGGCTGCACCTCCGCGAGAGCCTCATCTGGCTCGTCACCACGCTCGCCGCGATGGCGGTCACCGCGTTCCCCCAGGTGCTCGCGTGGGCGGCGGCGGCGCTCGGCATCAAGGTCCCCGCGAACGCGCTCTTCGGGGGCGGGCTCCTCTACCTCGCCGTGAACGTCCTCGCGGTGACGATCGGCGTCTCCCGGAACACGAACGACGTCCGGCGGCTCGCCCAGGAGTGCGCGCTGCTCCGCGCCGAGCTGGACGAGCTCCGGTCGCGCGCGCCGACCGGCGGCGCGCGCCCGCCGCCGGAGCGCGCCGAGCCGTGAGCCGCCCGAGCATCTCGATCGTGACGCCGTCGCTGAACCAGGCGGCGTTCCTCGAGCGCACCATCGAGAGCGTGCTCGGGCAGGAGGGCGACTTCGACCTCGAGTACCTCGTCATGGACGGCGGGAGCAGCGACGGGAGCGCCGAGATCCTGCGCCGCCACGAGGGCCGGCTCGCCTACCGGATCGAGAAGGACTCGGGGCAGGCGAACGCGATCAACAAGGGGCTGCGCGCCGCGAGGGGCGACATCCTCGGGTGGGTGAACTCGGACGACCTGCTCTACCCGGGGGCGCTGGCGCGCGTCGCCGCGGCGTTCGCGGCGCACCCGGACGCCGCCTGGCTCCACGGCGGCTGCGAGATCGTGGACGAGCACGGCCGCCCGATCCGCCGGTGGGTCACGGCGTACAAGGACTTCCGCTGCCGCCGGTACAGCCGGCGCGCGCTCCTGGTCGAGAACTTCGTCTCGCAGATGACCGTGTTCTGGCGGCGCTCGGCCATGGGCCACGTCGGGCTCCTCGACGAGTCGCTCCGGTACAGCTTCGACTACGACTACTGGCTCCGGCTCTCCGCCCTCGGGGACCCGCTCTACCTCCCGGAGCGGCTCGCCGCGTTCCGCTGGTACACGTCGTCGAAGAGCGGCGCGGACTTCGAGCGGCAGTTCGCCGAGGACCTCGAGGCGTTCCGGCGCCACGCCCCCCCGGGCAGGCTGCTGCATCTGCACAAGCGGCTGCGCACCGCGCAGATCGTGACCGCGTACCGGCTGCTGAGGGCGCTCCGGCCGTGAAGCTCGCGGTCAGCCTGCTCGGCTTCCGCCCGGGCCGGATCGGCGGCGCGGAGACCTACGTCCGCCAGCTCCTCGCGAAGCTGCCCGCGCTCGCGGCCGCGGGCGAGCGGCTCGTCGCCGTGCTCGACCGCGACGTGGCGGCCGGGCTCGAGACCCCCGGCTGGGAGCGGGCGATCGTCCCCCGGTCCGCGCGGCGCGTCGTCGGGGAGCGCATCCTCGAGGCCTTCACCCCGTACCGGGCGCTCGGGCTGGAGCGGTTCTTCCGGGAGCTCGGGGCGAGCGCGACGCTCTTCCCGCAGCAGTCGATCTTCCCGAAGCGCGCGCCCGGACCGGCGGTGCTGACGGTGCTCGACGTCCAGCACCTCTATCACCCGGAGCACATCCCGGCGTTCGAGCGCGCCTTCCGGCCCGCCATCTACCCGTACAGCATGGCGCGCGCGGAGCACCTCATCGCGATCTCCGAGTTCACGCGCGCCACCGTCCTCGAGCGCTGCGGCGTCGCGCCGGAGAAGGTCACGGCCATCCCGCTCGGCTACGAGCCGCGCGACGGCTCCGTCGGTCGCGCCGACGGACCGCGTCGCCGGGCCGTACCTCTACTACCCGGCCGCGACGTTCGCCCACAAGAACCACGCGGCGCTCCTCCGGACGTACGCGACGCTCCGGCGTCGCGGCGACGTCACGGCGAGGCTCGTCTTCACCGGGATGCGGACCGGTGCGTGGAAGGGGCTCGTCCGGCTCGCGCGCGACCTCGGCGTCGCGGCGGACGTGATCCACCTCGGGTTCCTCCCCTACCCCGAGGTCCGGCGCGTCTACGCGGGGGCGGAGGCGGTGCTGTTCCCGTCACGGCACGAGGGGTTCGGCCTCCCCGTCGTCGAGGCGGCGGTCGAGTTCCGCAAGAAGGTCATCACCTCGCGGCTGCCGGTGTTCGACGAGGTCGGCGTCCCGCGGGAGCGGCAGATCGACTTCGACGACCCGGAGGCGCTCCTCGCCGCGCTCCGGCTGCCCGGCCCGACGGTCCTCGCCCGCCCGCCCGCGAGCTGGGAGGAGTGCGCCCGGCGGACGCTCGAAGTGCTGCGCGCGCACGCGGGCCGCGGCGGGTGAGGCCAGCCGCCCGTCAGTAGCCCGAGAGCCTGCGGCCGCGGAGGCTGCGGAGCGCGAAGAGCACGGAGCGCGCGAGCCGGAAGACCGCGGGCGGCGTGCGGGCGATGAGCCACGACGCGCGGCGCGCGGCCGGCGCGTACGGCCCACCCCGGACGAACCGCGCGTGCGCGTCGGCGTCGAGCGCCCGATCCGCCCGCAGGTAGCAGAAGAAGCGGATCGAGCCGATCCCGTGCGCGCGCCGGAACGAGGCGACCGCCGCGTCGCACGCCTCGCGCGGATAGAACCGGCGGAGCAGGTCGATCATCCGGTCCCAGCCGTGCAGGACGTCGAAGGTGGACCCGGTCCACGTGAAGACCCTCGCCGTGCCGCAGCGGTTCAGCACGAGCGGCCTCGCCACCAGCCGGACCCGCTGGCCGCGCACCGCCTCCATGATCGTCCCCACGTGCGCGAAGTACGTGCCGAGGTACGGCTCGGGACGGACGCTCGCCCACGCCTCCTTCGCCACGACGCACGCGCCGATGAACCCCATCGACCAGGCGGAGCCCGCGAGGAACTCGGCGGCGTCCAGCTCGCCGTCCGCGGCCAGCGGCAAGGAGCGCTCCTTCAGGACGAGCCCGAGGTCCTCGTGCACCGAGGCGTAGTTCACGTAGAGGAACGGCGGCGCGACGCGCGCCAGGACCTCCAGCACGGCCGGCACCGCCTCCGGCGTCATCCGGTCGTCCTCGCCGATCACCCACGCGTAACGCGCGTCGCACACGTCGATCGAGTGGACGATGTTGCGGTCGATCCCGAGGTTGACCGGGTTCCGGTGGTGGACGATCCCCGGGTACTCCGCGCGGAGCTCCTGGAGGACGCCGACGTTCGTGTCGTCCGCGGAGTCGTCGGCGACGTGGATGGCCACGCCGTGCGAGCCCGCCGAGCGGATGATCGAGCCGATGCAGCGCCGGAGCTGATCCGGGCGGCGGTACGTCGGGATGCAGATCCCGAGGAGCGGGCTGGGCGGCGGCATGGCGTCCGCGGGGACGGGCGGGCCCCGTTCGTCGCTCACCTGCCGCGCGGAGTCAAGCGCGCGCGGCGCGCGCCGGGCGAGTCGGCTGCGCCAGGCGCCGGCGCGTGCGGTAACCTGCCGCCACCGTGACCGCGGACGCCCAGGAGACGAGCGCGCACCGACCGAGGCTGTCGATCTGCATCGCCACGTTCAAGCGCGCGGGGTTCATCGCGCAGACGCTGGAGTCGATCGCGGCGCAGCTCCGGCCCGACGTGGAGGTCGTCGTCGTGGACGGCGCGTCGCCCGACGACACCGCGGCGGTGGTCGCGCCGCTCGCGGCGCGCCACCCCGGGATCCGCTACCACCGCGAGCCGGTGAACTCGGGCGTCGACGCCGACTACGACCGGGCCGTCGGCTACGCACGCGGACGGCACTGCTGGCTCATGACGGACGACGACCTGCTCGCCCCCGGCGCGGTGGCCCGTGTCCTCGGCGCGCTCGACGACGACCCCGAGCTCGTCGTCGTCAACGCGGAGTCGAGGACCCCGGACCTGTCACGCGTCCTCGACGCGCGGCTCCTCGCGCGCGACGCCGACGGGGTCTACGGAGGGCAGGACCGGGACGCGCTCTTCGCGGAGACGGCGGCGTACCTGACCTTCATCGGCGGCGTCGTCGTCCGGCGCGACGTCTGGATGGCCCGGGAGCGCGCCGCGTTCCACGGCTCCCTGTTCGCGCACGTCGGGGTGATCTTCCAGGATCCCCCGCTCCCGCGGGTCAGGGTCGTCGCGGCGCCGCTCGTGCAGGTCCGGTGGGGCAACGCGATGTGGACCGCGCGCAGCTTCGAGGTGTGGATGCTGAAGTGGCCGTCCCTCGTCTGGAGCCTCCCCGTCTCCGACGCGGCGAAGGCGCGGGTGTGCCCGCGCGAGCCGTGGCGGAACCTCCGGATGCTCGGGCTGCACCGGGCGCTCGGCAGCTACTCCCGCGCCGAGTACCGCCGCTTCCTCGCGAGCCGGGGCGAGCGCTGGTTCCGGGTGCGGGCCCTCGCGATCGCCTGGACGCCCGCCCGGGTCGCGAACGCCCTGGCCTCGACCTACTGCCTCCTGGTGGCGCGCGGCGCGCGCCGCGAGCTCCACGACCTCGCGCACGGTGCCGGCTCGACGTGGATCGCGCGCTGGGTGGCCCGGCGCCGCGGCGTGTGAGCCGCCGCGCCCGGACCGGCGGCCGGCGCTTGCCGGACCCGGGGCCCCATGTCAGCATCCCGCGCGCCACCGAGAGGATCCATGCACCTCGTCCACAGAACGTCGTGTCGCGTCTGCGGCTCCACCGCGCTCACCAAGGTGATCGACCTCGGCGAGCAGTACCTCCAGGGCTCGTTCGTGAAGCCCGGGAAGGAGCTGCCGCCGATGCGCCGGATCCCGACGATCCTGGTGCGCTGCGATCCGAGCCGCGACGAGAAGGCGTGCGGGCTGCTGCAGATGGAGCACTCGGTGCCGCCCTCGATCCTCTACTCCGCCTACTGGTACCGGTCGGGCACGAACCGCACGATGCGCGACCACCTGAAGGGCATCGCCGAGGAGGCCGCCGCGATGGTCGGCGGGCGCGACGCCCGCGTGCTCGACATCGGGTGCAACGACGGCACGCTGCTCGGGTACTACCCGCGCTCGTTCACGAAGTTCGGGATCGACCCCTCGGACGTGGCGCAGGAGGCGAAGGGCGACCACACCGTCGTGCAGGACGCCTTCCCGTCGGAGCGGCTGGACCAGCTCACGCAGGGCCGGCCCTTCGACGCCATCACCTCGATCGCGATGTTCTACGATCTCGAGGACCCGGTGGCCTTCGTGCGGAGCATCAAGCGCTCGCTCGCGCCGGAGGGCGTCTGGATCTTCGAGATGTCCTACATGCCGTCGATGCTCGAGCTGGACTCGTACGACACCATCTGTCACGAGCACCTCGAGTACTACAGCCTCGCCGTGATCGAGAACGTGCTGAAGCGGGCGGGCATGAAGGTCGTCCGCGTCGGCAGGAACGACATCAACGGCGGCTCCCTCCGGTGCTACGCGACGCACGCGGAGAGCTTCAAGTTCTCGACGAAGGAGTTCGTCCACTCCCTGGAGGCGCTCCGCCAGCAGGAGTTCGACCTCGCGCTCGACACGGACAAGCCGTACCGGAACTTCCAGGAGCGCATCAACGTCCACCGCTCGGAGCTGACGGCGCTGCTGAAGAAGCTCAAGGGCGCGGGGAAGCGGATCCACATCTACGGGGCGTCCACGAAGGGGAACACGATCCTCCAGTGGTGCGGGATCGACCGGTTCGTCATCGACTGCGCGGCCGACCGGAACCCGGACAAGCACGGCGCGCGCACGCTCGGGACGGACATCCCGATCGTGAGCGAGGAGGAGTCCCGGGCGGCGAAGCCGGACTACTACCTGGTGCTCCCGTGGCACTTCAAGGCGGAGTTCCTCGAGCGCGAGCGCGAGACGCTCGCCCGCGGCACCGGGATGATCTTCCCGCTGCCGACGATCGAGGTCGTCGGCGGCTCGTGAAGGCCCTGATCTTCGGCGCGAGCGGTCAGGACGGGCACTACCTCGCCGAGGTCTGCGCGGCGAGGGGGGTCACGCCGATCGGCGTCTCCCGGTCGGGCGCTCCCGTCGCCGGCGACGTCGCGGACCGGGAGCAGGTGCGGGCCCTCGTCCGGGAGCACCGGCCCGCGTTCATCTTCCAGCTCGCCGCCGCCTCGACCACGCGCCACGAGGCGCTGTTCGAGAACCACGAGACCATCTCGAGCGGCGCGCTGAACGTGCTCGAGGCGGCGCGGCTCGACGCCCCCTCCGCCAAGATCCTCATCGTCGGCAGCGGCGTCCAGTTCGCGAACACCGGGGCGCCGATCTCCGAGCGCGACGCGTTCGAGGCGTCGAGCCCGTACGCGCTCGCGCGGATCCACTCGGTGCACGCCGCGCGGTACTTCCGCAGGCTCGGGGTGCGCGCCCACGTCGGCTACCTGTTCCACCACGAGAGCCCGCTCCGCAAGCCGGGCCACGTGAGCCAGCTCGTCGCGCTCGCCGCCCGGCGGATCGCGCAGGGCAGCCCGGAGCAGCTCGAGCTCGGGGACGTTTCGGTCGAGAAGGAGTGGACGTTCGCCGGCGACGTGGCGCGCGCCCTCTTCACGCTCGTCTCGCAGGACGAGGTCATGGAGGCGACCATCGGCTCCGGCGTCACGCACCGGATCGCCGACTGGCTCGAGGCCTGCTTCGGGTCCTTCGGCCTCGACTGGCGCCGCCACGTGAAGGTCCGCGAGGGGTTCGTGCCGGAGTACCGGCGCCTCGTCTCGGACCCCGCCACGATCCGGTCGCTCGGGTGGTCGCCGGAGACGTCCTTCGAGGAGCTCGCGAGGGCGATGGTGCGGTCAGCCGGCTGAGCCGCCCGGGGCGGGCCGGGGCCGCGCGGCGCGCCGGTAGATCTCGAGGTGCCGCTCGGCGATCCCGGCCCAGGTCGGACCGGCGGCCTCGGGCGCCGGCGGGTCGTTCCGTCGGCCCAGGTTGTCCGCGAGCGCGCGCTTCAGCTCCCCGCGGTCGCCGGGACGTGCGAAGTACACGTTCCGCTCCGGGTCGAGGCCGCGGCGCTCGGCGCTCGTCGTCAGGACGAAGCTCCCCTGCAGCGCGGCGGCGCCCAGCGTGGTGTTCCAGCTCCCGCCGCCCTGCCGGTACGGCAGCACGACCGCGTCCGCCGCTGCGAGGACCCTCGCGACCTCGACCGCCGGCAGGAAGCCCGCCAGCGTGACGCGCGTCGCGAGCGGCGGCTCGCGGACCCGGCGCACGAGGTCCCGCTGGTAGGGATCGTCCTCGTTCGCGCCCCCGATCATCACGAGGTGGTGGCGCGCGGGGTCCATGATCTCGAGGACGTCGTCGATGCCCTTGTGCTCGGAGAAGAACCCGAAGAACACCAGGAGGGCCTTCCCTCGCCCGTACCGCGCGCGCACCTCGGCGCGCTCGGCGGGCGTCAGCTCCGCGCGCGGGATCATCGACGCGTTCTCGACGAGGTGGAAGCGGCCACGCAGCGGGAGGACGCGGTACCAGCGCGGCAGCCGGCGAGCGAAGTCGGGCCGCACGACGACGATGTCGCCGGGGACCAGCGCCAGGACGGCCTGCGGGACCGCCGTCCGCAGCTTCTCGCCCAGCGTCGGCGACATGGCGGGCGCCCACCCGCCCCACCGGGCCGCGACGGCCTCGTGCCAGGTCTGGACGACCGGCACCCCCGTCAGCCGGAGCACCGGCGGCAGCAGCCACGCGAGGTTGCCGCGGTGCCCCTGGCTCGGGAACTGGAAGTGGACGACGTCCGGCCGGAAGCGGCGCACGACCTCCCTCGCTCGACCGAGCTCGGTCGGGCTCCACGCCCGGATCACCGGGAACACCTCGAACCCTCCCGCCGCGGCCGGGTCCGCCGCCGCGCTCGTGAGGACGCCGACGTGGACGTCCTCGCGCCCGGACAGCGCGGCCGCGAGCGCGCGGGCGTAGTCGCCGACTCCGCACGCCATCGGGGGGAAGGAGCCCGAGACGAGGAGGACCCTCACGCGGCCCCCATGGCGCCCGGGTCGCAGCGCGCCGGGCCGTTCACGGTCCACCGGTCACGCGAGGCCGCGCCACGAGGCCGAGGGCGCCGCGCCTGACGAGCGGCGCCGCGAGCCCCGCCCCGGCGAGCGCCACGAGGAAGACGGCCGCGACCTCGACGACCGTCACGAGCGCGTGCGCGTGCGGTCGGACGAGCAGCCTCCCCGCGCCGACGACGACGAGCGCCACGGAGGCGGGCGGGAGGATGTCCCGCGTGAACCAGGCGCCGAGCTCGCCCCTGAGGAGCTTGCGGTGCGTCAGCGGCACCCCGACCGCCATGTAGAGGACGTTCAGGAGGACCCACGCGCTCGCGGCGCCGACGGGTCCGTACCGGGAGGTCAGGACGACGATGGCCGGCACCAGCACGACCGCCAGCCCCAGGTTGATCCGCAGCCCGAGCGCGGTCCACCCGTGCGCGAGCTGCAGCGCGTAGGGGAGCGTCATGAGCGCGTTCACCGCCATCCCGATCACCAGCACCGTGACGATCGGCGCCGCGACGGCCGCGGTCGCCTCGCTGCGCGTCCAGACGAGCAGGATCTCGGGCGAGAACGAGGCGATGACGCCTCCGACGCTCGAGACGAGGACCGCCATCAGCTGGGTCCCGCGGTGGTACAGCATCTTCAGCTCGGGCGCGTCCTGCGCGGCGGCGAGCCGGGTCAGCTGGGGGAAGATCCCGTTGAAGACCGGGCCGGCGAGCAGCACCGGGACGACGCTGCTCACCACCGCCGCGAGCGTGTAGTAGCCGAACAGCTCGAGCGGGAGCAGGGTGCTGAGGAGGACCTTGTCGAGCTGGGTGAGCAGGATCCCGGAGATCGCGATCCCGCCCATGCCCGCGGTGAACCGCCAGCTCGAGACGAGCAGCCTCGGCGCGAACGCCGCCGGCCTCCCGGACGCGGGGAGGCAGCGCCACAGGGACGCCGCGAGCAGCGTGACGTTCAGCGCGGCGACGACGATCTGCCAGGTGAAGTAGGCGGTGATGGTCGGAGAGACCAGCCACAGCACGAGCGCCGCGCCCGCGCCGGCGAAGGTCGCGATCCCGATCTTCAGGCCGTTGAAGAGGACCTGGCGCTGGAGGCCCATGAGCCCGCCCTCGTAGAAGCTCAGCGGCCACTGGAGCGCCGCCACCGCGCCCATGATCACGATGGCCCGCTCGACGGTGCTCACCGGGAGGGCGCCGACCTTCAGCCAGTGCCGCGCGAGCAGGGGAGCCGCCGCCGCGACCACGCCCCCGATGGCGAGCCCGATGCCCCAGTACCCCACCTCCACGGTGCGGACGAAGTCGCGCGCCTCGCCCGCCTTCTCCGGGAAGGCCTGGTAGTGCGCGAGCTGCCGGTTCATCGTCTGGCTGAGGCCGAGGTCGAGCATCTGCAGCGAGGCCTGCAGCGTCGCGTACACGCCGATGAGCCCGTAGGCCTCGACGCCGAGGAGCGCGACGTAGAGCGGGACGAGGAGGAGCCCCATCGCCGCCGCCCAGCCCTGCCCGGCGATGTTGGCGAAGATGTTGCGGGGGATCGGGCCCATGCGCGACGCGGCGCCCTACGTGCGCTTCAGCGCCATCCAGGCGAACGTGTAGTCCCGGCCGCCGAAGCGGACGGGCTTCCCGGAGGCGTCCAGCGCGAGCGGCCCCACCGGCGCGAGGCCGTACCCGCGCGCCTCCGCGACGAACGCCTCCACCTCCTGCCGCGAGAAGATGCGCCAGTCGAGCCCGAAGAACCGCGTGCCGCTCGTGTCCAGCTTCTCTGGCCAGTAGTCGAACGAGGCGACGAAGCTGCCCCCGGGGGCGAGCAGCCGCGAGGCCTCGCGGAGCAGCGCCGGCGCGTCGAAGCCGTGCTCGATCACCGAGACCGACGTGATCACGTCGAACGACCCGTCGGCGAACGGCGTGTGCAGGAAGTTCCCCACCTCCCACCGGATCCGGTCCGCGAACGGCATCCGGCGAACGCGCGGGTTCAGATCGACGCCGGCGACGCGCTCGAACCCGAGGCGGTGGAGGGTGCACGGGAGCTCCGAGCAGAACGCGCCGAGGTCGAGCACGCGCGCGGTCTTCGGGTACGATCGCTCGACGAACTCGGCCGTCCGGAGCACGTCCCAGCTCTTCACCGCGTCGCCGACGCGCGCCGGCGGGACGCCCCGCAGCCGCTGCCACAGGCTCCTGCCCTGGAGCTCCAGCCCCAGGCACGAGAGCCCCCGCTCCTCGAGCCGGGCTCGTGCGCGCGCGATCTCCTCCTTCGACTGCAGCACCTCCACCGCCACGATCACCTCCGGGTCCTCGCACGCAGCCGCGCGCATGCTACCGCGACGTCACGCGCGCGGAAACTCCGTGGCCGGCGCTCGCCACGGGCGGCGGCCGCGGCGGGCGCTCACCCGCGCCGCGCCGACCACTCGGCGTGAAACCGCTCGAGCGCCTCGTCGAGGGTCAGGGGGCGCGCGCGCACGAGCAGGGACGCGGCGCGGTCCACCCGCAGCCCGCCTCGCAGCGGCCGCGGCGCGGGCAGCTTCACGTCCGCGGTGCTCACGGGGACGATCTGGCCCGAGAGCCCGAACCGCGCGGCGATCCGGCGCGCGAGCTCGACCCGGTCGACCACCGTCGCGTCGCTCGCGTGCAGCACCCCGCGGTAGTCCGTCTCGAGCAGCAGCTCGAGGCACCTCGCCGCGCCGCTCGCGGCGAGCGTGGTGGACACGAGCTGGTCCGAGAACGCCTTCACCGGCTCGCCGCGCGAGAGCTTCTCGACGACCTGCGTCGCGAACGTGCTCTTCGCGCCCGGGCGCCCGCTGTACACGACCGCCACCCGCGCGACCGCGCAGTCCGGGACGAGGAGCAGCGCCGCCTCCTCCCCGCAGCGCTTCGTGCGCGCGTAGGCGCCGCGCGGGTTCGGGACGTCGTCCTCCGAGTAGGGCCCGGCGGTCCCGTCGAACACGTAGTCGGTCGAGACGGCGACCAGCCGCGCGCCGAGCGCCCGGCACGCGCGCGCCGCCTGCTCGGTGCCGCCGACGTTGACGCGCCAGGCGAGCTCCGGATCCCGCTCGCACCCGTCCACGTCGGTCGCCGCGCCCGCGTGCAGCACCGCCTGCACGCCGAAGTCCCGGAGCGCCGCCTCGACGGAGCGACCGTCCCCGAGGTCCGCGTCCCGCCACGTGAACGGGCCGGGCGGGAGCCGGCACGGGCCACGGCCCAGCGCGAGCACCTCGTGGCGCCCGGCGAGCTGGGCGACCGCCTCGCCGCCGATGAGGCCGTTCGCGCCGGTGACGGCGACCCGCACTAGCGCCTCCCGTACTGCTTCTCGTAATAGTTCAGGTAGTCGCCCGAGATGATCCGCTCCCACCAGGGACGGTGCTCGACGTACCAGCGGACCGTCGCCCCGAGCGCCTCCTCGAAGCGGTGCCGCGGCGCCCAGCCCAGCTTCGCGTTCGCCTTGCGCGCGTCGATCGCGTAGCGCCGGTCGTGCCCGAGCCGGTCCTTCACGTACTCGATGAGCGACTGCGGCTTGCCGACCAGCTCCAGCACCTGCTTCACGATGTCGATGTTGTGCCGCTCGCTCGCGGCGCCGAAGTTGTAGACCTCGCCGTCCTCGCCCTGCTCGAGCGCGGCGAGCAGCCCGCGGCAGTGATCCTCGACGTGGATCCAGTCCCGCACGTTCATCCCGTCGCCGTACACCGGCAGCGGCCGGTCCCGGAGCGCGTTCGCGATCATGAGCGGGATGAGCTTCTCCGGGAACTGGTACGGCCCGTAGTTGTTCGAGCAGCGCGTGACGACGACCGGGAGCGCGAACGTGCGCGCGTACGCGAGCGCGAGCAGGTCGCTCGCCGCCTTCGAGGCGGAGTACGGCGACGACGGCGCGAGCGGCGTCTCCTCGGTGAAGAGGCCCGTCGGGCCGAGCGACCCGTACACCTCGTCGGTCGAGACGTGCAGGAAGCGCTTCACGCCGCACTCGCGCGCCGCCTCGAGCAGCACCTGGGTCCCCCGCACGTTCGTGTCGATGAACACGGCGGGCGCCAGGATCGAGCGGTCCACGTGGCTCTCCGCCGCGAGGTGCATGACCGCGTCGATGGACTCGGTCCGGAAGACGTCCGCGACGAGCTCGCCGTTGCAGATGTCGCCCCGGACGAAGCGGTAGCGCGGATCGCCCTCCAGGTCGGCGAGGTTCTCCGCGTTCCCCGCGTAGGTGAGCTTGTCGAGGTTCACGACGCGCCAGCCGGGGCGCTCGGCGAGGAGGAGCCGGACGAGGTTCGACCCGATGAACCCCGAGCCGCCGGTCAGGAGGACGTTCATGTCGCGGCTCCGGGAGAGTCGAACGAGGGCGCGTCGCGGAACGCCTTGCCCGCGGCGTCCTTCGCCGAGACGACGGGGGGCCCGGCGAGCGGCCACGAGATCCCGAGCTCGGGGTCGTCCCAGCGGATGCACCGCTCGTGCTCGGGGTGCCAGTAGTCCGTGGTCTTGTACAGGACCTCGGCCGTCTCCGAGAGCACGAGGAACCCGTGCGCGAACCCCTCGGGGATGAAGAGCTCCCGCCGGTTCTCCGCCGAGAGCACCTCGCCGACCCACCTGCCGAAGCTCGGAGCGCCGCGACGCAGATCGACGGCGACGTCGAACACCTCGCCCCGGACGACGCGCACGAGCTTCGCCTGCGGGTTCGGCAGCTGGTAGTGCAGGCCCCGGAGGACCCCTCGCGCGGACAGGCTGTCGTTGTCCTGCACGAACTCCAGCGGCCGCCCGAGCGCCGCCTCGAGCGCCCTGCGGTTGAAGCTCTCGAAGAAGTGCCCGCGCGAGTCGCCGAACACCTTCGGCTCGACCGCGACCACGTCGGGGAGGGCGGTGGGTCGGACCTTCATCAGAACACCCGGGACCGGAGGAGCAGCCTCAGGTACTCGGCGTAGCTCGACTTCCCGAGGGCCGCCGCGCAGCCCTCGAGGCGCGCGTCGTCGATCCAGCCCTGGCGCCAGGCGACCTCCTCCGGGCAGGCGACCTTGAGGCCCTGCCGCCGCTCGATCGTCGCGATGAACTGCCCCGCGTCGAGGAGCGACTCGTGCGTGCCGGTGTCGAGCCAGGCGTAGCCGCGCCCCATGATCTCGACCGAGAGCTTTCCCTGCTCGAGGTACAGCCGGTTCAGGTCCGTGATCTCGAGCTCGCCTCGCGCCGAGGGTCGCACCGAGCGCGCGAGCTCGACCACGTTCCGGTCGTAGAAGTAGAGCCCCGTGACGGCGTAGCGCGACTTCGGCTGCTTCGGCTTCTCCTCGATGCTGACGGCCCGCCTCGTCGAGTCGAACTCGACCACCCCGTAGCGCTCGGGGTCGTTCACGGCGTACGCGAAGACCGTCGCGCCGTCCCGGCGCTCGTCCGCCGCGCGGAGCACCTGCTGGAGCTCGTGGCCGTAGAAGATGTTGTCCCCGAGGACCAGCGCGGAGGGGCCGTCCCCGCACGAACCCGGCCCCCAGGATGAACGCCTGGGCGAGGCCTTCCGGGCGCGGCTGCACGACGTACTCGAACGACATGCCCCAGGCCGAGCCGTCCCCGAGGAGCTGCGCGAACCTCGGGGTGTCCTGCGGGGTCGAGATGACGAGGATCTCCCGGATCCCGGCGAGCATGAGCGCCGTGAGCGGGTAGTAGATCATCGGCTTGTCGTAGACGGGCAGCAGCTGCTTCGAGACCGACAGGGTCGCCGGGAAGAGCCGCGTGCCGGCGCCGCCGGCGAGGATGATGCCCTTGCGTGGAGAGGTCATGTCGGCTCGCGGCGCCCGTCGCGTGAGCGCCGATACTAGCAGAAGGGGTCCCGGACGCCGAGGTCCGGTGCGCTCGTCGCCGATAAACGTGGGACGCGACGCCCGTGCTCCGGAGCGGCGTCGGCGCGCGGCGCGGCGCTCAGACCTTCGGCTTCGCGCGCTCGCGGACTTCCTGCTTCACCTTCGCGCGCGGCTGGCCCTTCGCGGCGGTGTTCACGAACAGGACCCCGTCCGCGTGGCCGGGGACGGCGCCCGAGACGAGGAGCACGTTCTGCTCCGGCTCGATGCCGACGACGGTGAGGTTCTGGATCGTGACGCGCTCGTTGCCGTAGTGGCCGGGGAGGTGCTTGCCCTTCCAGACCTTGCCAGGCGTCTTGCGCTGTCCGATGGCGCCGACGTGACGGTGGTGCTCGTGCGATGTGGACGCGTCGCGTGCGGCGCCCTTCATCTTCCACTTCTTCACGACGCCGGTGAAGCCGCGGCCCTTCGTGATGCCGGCCACGTCCACCCGCTGGTTCTGCTTGAAGACCTTGTCGACCGTGAGGACGTCGCCGGCCTTGAGCTCGCCGAGCACCTTCGCGTCCTTCACCCGCACCTCCTTGAGGTGCCGGAAGATCGGCGTGCCGGCCTTCTTGAAGACGCCGAGCTCGGGCTTCGTGAGCCGGTACGCGTGCTTCTCGTCGATCACGCCCCAGCCGATCAGGACCGCGTCGTAGCCGTCCTTCTCCGCCGTCTTGCGGCGCACGACGGTGCACGGCCCGACCTCGAGCACCGTCACCGGGACGCAGTCACCCTCGGGGGTGAAGATCTGCGTCATCCCGACCTTCTTCGCCAACAGACCCGTCGACATGGAACACCTCGCATTGGTCCGCCGCGCGTCGCGAATGGCCGCGGAGGACGTGCACGTGAAAGGGTGGGCTTTCTACCCGTCGAGCGGGGGCCTGTCAAGGGAAGCCCGCGTCCCGCCGCGCCTTTTCGGGCGCGGTGCGGCTCAGGACCCCGGCGCCGCCGGGCCTGCGCGGGTGATCCCGGCGACCTGCGCGAGGAGCGCGTCGATGTCGAACGGCTTCGCGAGGTAGCCCATGGCGCCGACCGCCGCCGCGCGGTGCGGGTTGCCGTCCGCCGAGATGACGACGATCGGCACGTCCCTGAACGCCGGCCGCGACCGGAGCGCCTGCGCGAACGCGACGCCGTCCATCACCGGCATCATGAGGTCGAGCAGGATCACGTCCGGCCGCTCGGACTCGATCTCCCGGAGCGCCTCCTGCCCGTGGCGGGCACGAGACACGCGATATCCCTCGGCATCGAGGATGTCGCAGATGGCGTCGAGGATGTCGGGGTCGTCGTCGACGACCAGCACGAGCGGGCTGTTCATGGGCGCGCGGCAGGAGCGGGCCGCGGAGTATACGCCCGCGTCCGGGGAAGCGTCAGCCGCCAGCCGCCCTCCCCGGCGACCAGCGCCCCCCCGAGCGCAGCGGCGATCCTTCGTGCGAGCGGCAGGGCCAGCGCCCGCCCGGTCGGATCGCTGGGCGCGCCCTTCAACGGGTCCGCGAGCGCCGCCGGGTCGGGCGGACGTCCCGACACGATCACCGCCACCTCGCGCTCCGTCGCGAGGGACGTGATCGTGACCGGCGTGCGATCCGCGCCGGCGGCGGCGACGAGGCTGTCGAGCGCGCGCTCGAGGAGCGTGCGGTCGACATCCGCGGCGAGGACCGGATCGAGCTGTGCCGTCGCCGGCCCGGCGTCCGAGGGGCGCCGCTCGAGGACGGCGTCCACCGCCTCGGCGAGCGCCACGGCCTCGACGCGGATCGCCAGCCCTCCGGCGTCGAGGCGCTCCGCCAGGAAGTGGTCCTCGACGAGCTGGCGCACCCGCGAGATCGAGCGCAGGCACATGGTGGAGAGCTTCTCTCCGCGCGCGCCGCCCCGCTCCTGCGGCGGCATCCGGGCGAGCAGCTCCGCGGTCCAGAGCGCCGTCGAGAGCGGGTTGCGGACCTCGTGAGCGACGAACCCGAGGTGCCCTCCCCGCGCGTCGCCCGGCCGGCGCCCGAGCGGTGGCGTCCTGCGGCGATTCGCTCGCCTCTCGTGCGTCGAGTGGTTCCATCGGGTGTGCGCGAACGGTGAGCACCAGTCCCTGCGAAAGAGGTGATCAGCCGAGCGACCTTCCGCAAGGGGCATATGATCCAATCCAGGTTGTCGCAGGAAGGAATTACAGCCAAAAAACCCAACAGGGAGGCGGCCCCTCGCCGAGCCGGTAAGTTTTATAGCGATCGCAGGGTAGCCAACTTCCCTACCAGGCTTGCAAGCGTCTGTATTCCCAGGGGTCTTACCATCGCCCCTTCAGGCACACCGGTTGCTTTGGGGCCTGCGTGAGCGGTACACCGACATGGGAGGCGAGATGAACGCACGCGTGACCACCCGGATGACGACGAGCTCGCTGGAGCTCTATCTCTCCGAGATCAATCGGTTCCCGCTCCTCACGGTCGAGGAAGAGCAGCGGCTCGCGCGCGCCTTCGCCGCGGATCACGACTCGCGCGCGGCGCACCGGCTGGTCACCGCGAACCTGCGGTTCGTCGTGAAGGTCGCCTACGAGTACCGCTCCTACGGCTTCCGGATGGCCGACCTGATCCAGGAGGGCAACATCGGCCTCATGAAGGCCGTCCAGAAGTTCGATCCCGACAAGGGGATCCGCCTCATCTCCTACGCGGTGTGGTGGATCCGCGCCTACATCCAGAACCACATCCTGAAGTCGTGGTCGCTCGTGAAGCTCGGAACCACGCAGGCCCAGCGGAAGCTGTTCTTCTCGCTCGCGCGCACCCGCCGCGAGCTCGACCGGACGTCGAGCGAGCACGGCGCGGACTCGGACGGCCGCGACTCGGACAAGGTCGCCACGAAGCTCCACGTGAAGGCCTCCGAGGTCGAGGAGATGGCGCAGCGGATGGAGGGGCGCGACCTCTCCCTCGACGCGCCGATGGGCGACGAGGGCGGGAACACCCACGTCGAGTTCGTCCCCGCGCGCGACCCCGGCCCGGACGACGAGCTGTCCGGCGCGCAGGAGCAGGCGATGGTCTCGGGCCGCGTGGGCGCCGCGCTCGCGAACCTCGATCGGCGCGAGCGCTTCATCATCGAGAAGCGCGTGATGAGCGAGCAGCCGATGACGCTCAAGGAGCTCGGCGAGCACTTCGGCTTCTCGCGGGAGCGCGCGCGCCAGCTCGAGATCCGCGCCAAGGAGAAGCTCAAGCAGGAGCTCCGCGCGCTCGCGACCGAGATCGACTGGCCGACGGGCGGCGCGCCCCTCGAGCAGGAAGAGGCCGCCGCGTAGCAGCGGCGCGCCTGCGCCCCCTCTCCCTTACCCTCTCCCCCGCTTCGCGGGGGCGAGGGGAGCTCTGCGGATCGCGCGCGCGTCCTCGTCCATCGCGCCCTGCGCCGGCTCGACGCGCACCGCGTCGGTGAGCGCCGCCGCGAGCCAGAGCGCCGCGGGGACGCTCACGACGAGGAGCGCGCGGTTCACGGTGCCCTCGTCGAGCGTGAACTCGGGGATGAGCCAGATCGAGCTCACCGCCACCTCGGCGAAGAGCGCGCCCACCGCGAGGAGCGGCCACGCGAGGCCGCTCCGGGCGAGGGACCGCGCCCGCGCGACGATCGTCGCGACGAGGACCCAGTAGATCATCCCCTGGTTCCCCGCCCGGAACAGCGCGCGGTCGAAGAAGAGCCCCGCCGCCGCGCGCGACAGCCCGGCGCGGCCCGCGGCGGGAGCGGCGGCGGCGCCGGCCTGCGCCACCACGAACCCGAGCATCGGAAACGCGGCCGCGAGCCCGACGCCCGCGATCTTGCCCGCGGCGCCGAGGACGACCGGCGCGGCGAGGAGCGCCACCGCGGCCCACGGGAGCTCGCGGCCGCCCCGCCACCGCGCCCAGGCGATCTGGGCGAGCAGGACCGCCGCGGGAGCAGCCGCGACGAGCTCGCCCTCGCGCTTCACGAGCGCGGCGAGCCCGAGGAGGAGGAGCGCGCGAGAGAGATCGGCGCGGGCTTGCCCGCTCGGCGCCGGGCCGGCTTCCCCGGCCCCGCGCCCGGGCCGCGCGGCCCGCCCGTACTCGAGCGCGAAGAGCAGCCCGCCGCCGAGCCGCATCGCGAGCACCGCGTCCGAGTACGTCGAGGTGCAGTGGTAGACGAAGAGCGGGATCGAGAGGAGGCCGAAGGCGCCGGCCCATCCGCGCTCCGGGCTCCCGCGGGACGAGCCGAGCCCCACCGCGAGGACGAGCAGCGCGACGAGCTCCGTCAGCACCGCGTAGTTCACGTGGAAGTGATCGAGCGTCCCGGTCGCGATCCACGCGAGCGCGGGGACGAACGTCGGCAGCGGGCCCGCCATCGAGAAGATCCCGCGCGCCGCCGGAGACCACTCGTCCGCGAACGCGAGCATCGGGGCGAGCGCGCGCACCCGCACGCCGTCGTCCGTCTGCGTCGGCATGTTCGTGCCGTGGAGGATCACCGCCGCGGTCACGACCGCGACGTAGATCGACGATCGGCAGGTACGCCCAGAGCGGGCGGGGGATCCACGCGCTCTTCCCCTCTCCCGAGTCTTCCCCTCTCCCGGGCCCTTCCCCTCTCCCGAGCCCTCACCCCGCTCCGCGGGGCGAGGGAGGGTCGCCTCGAAGCGCCGCCGGAGCCGCAGGACGCCCCACCCCGCCACGGGGGCGAGGACGATCGCCGCCGCCGTCACGCGCCCGAGCGGCACGCCGAGCCCGAACCGCACGACGGGCGCGACCGCGGCGAACCAGCCGCTCCCGACGAGCCACGCGAGCGCGACGTCGGTCGGGCGGCTCCCCGTCCGGAGCCGGAGGACCGCGAGGAGCGCGAGCCCCGCGGCGACGAAGGCGACGAGCGTGATCGCGTAGCTCATCGGCGGCGCCGGGCGACGACCGCGCTCGCGCCCAGCGAGGCGACGGGGACGAAGCCGTCCGGGAGCGGGCCGGCCCGGTGCGCGACGATCGCGTCGAGCTCGTCCGTGCGGAGGCGTCCCACGCCGGAGATCCCGAGGTGCTCGGCCTGGCCCGGGACCACGATCGCGCAGGGCCGGGGCGCGAGGTTGAAGCACAGGGTCTGCGGCGCGAACCACCCCTTCGGCGGGCCCATCGTGCCGACGCGCTCGTCGGCGCGGAGCGTCGCGCGCGCCAGCGCCGCGAGCGCGCCCACGTCGGGCGCGACCTCGTAGTGATCCCGGATCCGGACCTCCGGGTCGGGGGTGGGCCGCAGGGTCATCATCGGGAGGAACCGGACGAGGACGTGCGCGTTCCACGCGCCCACCGCGACGAGCCCGGCGACCCCGAGCGCGCGCCCGACGTGGAGGGGACGCCCGCGGAGCCTGGAGACGAGCAGGGTCGCCGCGAACGCGAGCGCGGCGACGCCCGCGACGACGTCGGAGAGCCAGATCTCCCGGCTGGCGCTCCAGTAGGAGGGCGTCAGGAGGTTGATCGTCGTGTGCCCGATGCTCTCCGGCGCCCACAGGAGGGCCCGGTCGTAGGCGGCGCGCGCCTCGGCGGGATCGGTGAGCAGCGGGAGCGCCCGCAGCGCGTGCACCACGACGCGGCCTGCCCCGGTGAGGACCAGGATCGGGGTCGCGGCGGGGGTCCAGCCCTCGACGATCCGGAGGTCGAGCGCGACCACCGCCCGCCGGCGCGGGACCGTCACGTGCCGCCACGGGGGCCCGAAGGGGTGGAACGGCTTGCCCGCGGTCCTCGCCGTCCACGTGAGCAGGACGGGACCGTCCGCCTCGACGTCGAGCTCGAGCACCTGCGCCGCGAGCGGGAGGGTCAGGCTCGTGTTCCCGTCCACCGCGAGCTCGAGCCCGCGCCCGGTGAACGCGTGCGGCGCGGAGGTGTCGAGCTTGCCGCGCAGGGACTCGAGCGGGATCGGCACCGCCACCGGCGCCGCCCCCGCGGCGAGCGTGGGCAGGACCGCGGCCAGCGCGGCGGCGAGCAGGGCGGGCAAGCGCGCGGGCGGCGTAACGCGTCGCGCGTGGTGGCGGGCGGCGGGTGACTCGGCAAGGCGCGCCAGCTTACTGCAACTCTCGGCAGCCCCTCTCCCAACCCTCTCCCCGCTTCGCGGGGCGAGGGGCAACCTCGCCCGCTACGCCATCCCGTGCTTCTTGAGGCGGTACCGGAGCGTGTCGCGCGAGACGCCGAGGAGCCGCGCCGCCTTCGACTGGTTGCCGCTCGCCCGCTCCATCGCCTCGCCGATGAGCTTCTTCTCGACGTCGTCGAGGACGAGCCCCTCCCCGCCCAGGTTCGGCGCGGCGGGCGGCTCGGGCCGCTTCGCCGGGGCCGCGTTGGCGAGCTCCGGCGTGAGGTGCTCGGGCCGCAGCTCCTCCACCCCGGCGTGGAGGATGAACGCCCGCTCGATCACGTTCCGCAGCTCGCGGACGTTGCCCGGCCAGCGGTACGCGCGCAGCAGCTCCATCGCCGGCGCGGAGACGCCGTGGACCCCGCGCTTCATCTCCTGGTTGAACCGGGCGATGAAGTGCGCGGCGAGCAGCGGGACGTCCTCGACGTGCTCGCGGAGCGCCGGGACGATGATGCGGACGACGTTCAGCCGGAAGAACAGGTCGGCCCGGAAGCGCCCCTCCGCGACCCGCTCCTCCAGGTTGACGTTCGTCGAGGCGATGACCCGGACGTCCGCGCGGAGCTCCTGCACGCCGCCGACGCGGCGGAAGGTCTTGTTCTCGAGGAGGCGCAGGAGCTTCGCCTGCCCGCCGGCCGGGAGGTCGCCGATCTCGTCCAGCATGACCGAGCCGCCCTCGGCGCTCTCGAAGATCCCGCGCTTCAGCGCGTGCGCGTCGGTGAACGAGCCGCGCTCGTGCCCGAACAGCTCGGACTCGAGCAGGTGCTCCGGGAGCGCGGCGCAGTTCACCTGGAGGAAGGCCCGGTCGGCGCGGGCGCTGCGGAAGTGGATCGCGCGCGCGACGACCTCCTTGCCGGACCCGCTCTCGCCCTCGATGAGCACGGTCGTCGTGTCGCTCGCGGCGAGCCGGCCGATCATCGTGCGGACCTGCTCCATGGCGGCGGAGCCCCCGACGATCGCGTCGAGCGCGGTCCCGTTCCTGCGCTCGCTCGTGAGCGTCGCGATCTGCCGCCGCGTCCGCGCGGTCTCGATGGCCCGCTCGACCGCGGCGTCCAGCACCTGGAACGGGAACGGCTTCACGAGGAAGTCCACCGCGCCGTGCTTCATCGCGTCCACCGCGATGTCCACGGTCGAGTGCGCGGACATCATCAGGACCGCGAGGTCCGGCTGGAGCGCCAGGGCGCGCTGGAGCGTCTGCACGCCGTCGATGCCGGGCAGCCTCACGTCGAGCAGCATGAGGTCGGGCGGCGAGGCGGAGACCATCTCGAGCGCCTGCTCGCCGGACTCCGCCGAGAGCACCTCGTACCCGTCCCGCTGGAGCCGCTCGGCGACGGACCAGCGGATCAGCTTCTCGTCGTCCACCACGAGGACGCGGGATGGGGTGCCGCTCGTCATGCTGCGTGCTCCGTCGCGCGCCCGGCGCGCGTCTGCTGCAACGTCACGGTGAAGATGGTGCCCCCGGCGGGCGGGCAACGATACCCGATGTGCCCGCCGTGCTCGGCGATGATCCGGGCCGAGATGGCGAGGCCGAGGCCGTTCCCCTCGCGCTTGGTCGTGAAGAACGGCTTGAAGATCTGCGCGCGGAGGTCGGCCGGGATTCCCGGTCCGGTGTCCTCGATCTCGACGACGACGTTCCCGTCGCCCGCGCGCGAGGTGACGGCGAGGCTCCCGCCGGCGCTCGACATCGCCTGGATCGCGTTGAGGCAGATGTTGAGGAACACCTGCTCGAGCTGGAACGGGTCGGCCATCACCGTCGGGAGGGCCGCGGCGAGGTGCATCGCGACCGTCACGCTCCCGCCGCGGCACTGCTGGTTCACGAGGAACAGGACCTTCTCGAGGGACTCGTTGACGTCCGTCGCCCGCAGCTTGGCGCGCGCCGGCCGCGCGAAGCTGAGGAGGCTCTCCATCGTGTGCGTGAGCCGCGCCACCTGGTGGCGCATCTCGCCGACGACCTCCGCCTGGTGAGGATCCTTCGCGAGGTCCTCCGCGAGGAGCTCGAGCGCCCCGGACAGCCCGGCGAGCGGGTTCTTGATCTCGTGGGCGAGCCCGGTCGCGATCTCGCCGACCGCCGCGAACCGATCGGCCCGCACCATGCGTTCCCGGTAGAACGCCTCGAGCTCCGCCTGGCTCCGCCGGAGCGCGGCGAGCGTCGCGTCGAAGCCGCGCGTCGCGACGCCCATCTCGTCGGGCCGTCCCTCGTCCGCGCGCACCGCGAGATCGCCCGCCTCCGCGCGGCGCATGGTCGCGACGAGCCGCTGCAGCGGGGACACCGCCTCGCGCCCGAGCAGCCAGAGGGTGATGATCAGCAGCGCGACGAACGCGGCCGTCGCGGAGAGCGAGAGCGTCTTCGCGAGCTGCACCTTGGCCTGGATGATCGGCATCCGGGTGAAGCGGAGGTCGAGCCAGCCGTTCACCCGGGACTGGGTCCCGTGACAGCGGGCGCAGGAGGGCGCGTTGTTGATCGGGTGGACGACCGCGTACTCGGTGCTGTTCCCGCCGGGGGACCCGATGACCGTCGGCTTCTCGAAGCGCTGGAGGTTCCGCCACGGGACCGTCCCGAGGAGCCGCACCGAGGACGACGCGGAGACGAAGCCGGTCGGCGAGACGAGGCTCGCGACGACGAGGTCGGACCCGTGCCCCGGGAGGGTCTCGAGGAAGATCGGCACCTCGTAGGGGCGGCCGGCGAGCATCGCGTTCGACACGCCGCTCGCGATCATCCCGGTGAAGACCTCGGCGCGCTCGCGCCGGCCCTGCTCGATGTCGTCCCCGTACATGTGGACCGCGCCGGCGACCATCGCCGCGAGCGTCGCCGCGAACAGCAGCGCAGTCGGGAGCAGGATCCGGGCGCGGATGCTCGAGTCCAGCCGTCGGAAGCCGCGCTCGAGGATGTTCATCTGGTGGAAGCCCCCAAGCAAACGGCGTACCCCCGGGCGCTTGGGCCACATTCTACCGAACGAGCGGGTGAAATGCCGCAAGGGATGCGTCATTTGGCGATGCAGGGCGCTGCGGCGAAAGCCGTGCACGACCTCGACGAGGGCCCCGTCAAGTACCGCAAACAAGCGAGATCAGGCTTCCCTGCCCGCCCGGGCGGCCCGGGCACGCTGGGGGTGAACTCACCGGGATAAACAAGGGTTTTACGGCACCGCGGTTGCACCCTCCCGAGGCGCCAGCCCGAGTGGCCTTCCTCGCGAGAGGTGCCGAGCCCGTGGTCGCCAAGCCGTCCGAGAACCGTTCGCCAGCCCGGCGCGCCGCCTCGCTCGAGGTGAAGGGCCCGGGCGGCACGCTTCGCATCCCGGCGGACGACGTCGCCGCGTACGACCTCGCGATGCTGGTGCAGGGCGAGACGAGCGGCCGCCCGCTCGAGGAGGTGCTCGCCGCGTTCGGGCGCTCGCGGAGCACCTACTACGAGAAGCTCCACCGGTTCGACGAGCACGGTCTCGCGGGGCTCGTGCCGCGTCCTCCGGGCCCGCAGGGCCCCTGGCGCCGGCCGATCGACATCCTCCGCTTCGTGGTCTCGACGCGGATCCGCCGGCCGGAGCAGTCCGCGGCCGCGATCGCGGCGGAGCTCGAGCGGCTCGGGCACCGCATCAGCGTGCGGAGCGTGGAGCGGACGCTCTCGCAGTTCGGGCTCACGCGGACGCCTGTCCGCAGCGCGAAGCCCGCCGCGAAGCACGGAGCCGCCCGCCGGATCGACCGCGCCGCCGGCGACGCCGGACTCCGGCTCCTGACGCGGCGCTCGCCGGCGCCGTCCAGGTTCAACAACTTCCCCGCTTCGGTGTAACTTCCCGCCTTCCTCGGTCGTTCGGAGCGACGCCGTGCGCGCAGTCGTGCTCATCCTGTTCTTCCTCTCCGGCGCGGCCGCGCTCGTGTACGAGGTCGCCTGGGTGCGCTCGCTCGGGCTCGTGTTCGGGGCCTCGCACCTCGCGGTCGCCACCGTCCTCGCGGTCTACATGGGGGGCCAGGCCCTGGGGAGCAGGCTCTTCGGCGGGCGCGCGGACCGCTCCGCGCGGCCGCTCAGGCTCTACGGGCTGCTCGAGCTCGGGGTCGCGGCGTCCGCGGTGGCAGCCCTGGGGCTGATGAAGGTCTATCCGACCGTGTACGGCCCGCTCGCCCGGCTGGCGGAGACGAACTCGGTCTGGCTCACCGTCCTCCGCACGGTGTTCGCGATCCTCGCGCTGGCGATCCCGACCACGCTCATGGGCGGGACGCTCCCGGTGCTCGCGCGCCACGTCGTCCGACGCGGGGAAGGGCTCGCAGGTCAGCTCTCGTTCCTGTACGCGTTCAACACCTTTGGCGCGGTGGTGGGCACCGTGCTCGCCGGGTTCGTCCTCCTGAAGACGCTGGGCGTGACCTCGACCCTCCTCCTCGCCGCCGCCACGAGCGCGCTCGTCGGGGCCGTCGCGCTCTTGCTCCGGGTTCCAGCGCCCCTCGCCGAGCCGATCGCGGACAGGCCTCGCGCCGCACCGCCCGAGGAGGCACCGCCTCCACGCTCCGGTGCGTCCTCGGTCTCGCGGAAGCTGGCCGTCGTCGGCATCGGGGTCTCCGGCTTCTGCGCGCTCGGGTACGAGGTCCTCTGGACGAGGATGTTGACCCTCGTGGTCGGCACGTCCGTCTACAGCTTCACCCTGATGCTCGCGGCGTTTCTCGCGGGCATCGGCGCGGGGAGCCACGCGTTCGCGCTCCTGCGCCACACGCGATGGGCTCGGCCCGGCGGACGCGGCAGCGTGCTCCTCTTCGGTGCGACCCAGCTCGGCGTCGGGAGCGAGCGCGCTCGCCGCGACCGTCCTCATGCGCGACCTCCCCGCGATCGCGACGCGACTCCAGTCGCTCCTCGTGGGCTCCGGGGGTGCCGAGTTCGGAGGGCGCCTCGTGGCGTCGAGCGCGATCGCCACGGCCTTCCTGTTCGTGCCGGCCTTCTTCATGGGGCTCGCCTTTCCGGCCGCCGGCGCGGTGTGGTCGTCGAGCGACGCCGACGCGGGCGAGACGGTGGGCCGGCTCCTCGGCGCGAACACCCTCGGCGCGATCCTCGGGTCCCTCGCGAGCGGGTTCGTGCTCGTGTACCTGTTCGGCATCGAGCGCTCGCTCCAGATGCTCGTCATCGCGAACGTCGCCATGGGAGCGGTGATCGTCCTCGCGGACGCCGCGCCGCGCCGGGTCGTCGCCGCCGTCCCCGCGATCGCCGCCATCCTGCTGGTCGTCCGCGGCGTGGTCCCGCACTGGGGCCGCGTGTGGGATCGCGACTACTTCGCCGCGTTCACGAACAACGCCCGGACCTACGAGACGCCCGAGACGATCCGCGAGAAGAACATCGACATCCTGTACTACCACGAGGGCGTGAACGAGACGGTCAGCGTGATCCGTCCGAAGGGGAGCTTCCAGACCTTCATCGTGAACGGGCGTCCCGAGGCCTCGACGTTCGCGGGTGACGTCCAGCTCCAGCGCGCCCTCGGTCACCTCCCCATGCTCCTCCACCCCGACCCGAAGAGCGCGTTCGTCCTCGGGACCGGCACCGCGATGACGCTCGGGGCGGTGTCCCTCCACCGCGGCGTGGAGCGGATCGTGCTCGGCGAGATCGAGGAGGCGATGCTCGGGGTCGCGCGCACCTTCGAGCGCTGGAACAGCCGGGTCCTCGACGACCCCAGGCTCCGCATCGTCTTCAACGACGGTCGCAACCTCCTGTCGACGACCCGCGAGCGCTTCGACGTCGTCACCGCCGACCCGATCCACCCCTGGTCGGGAGGGGCCGGGTACCTCTACACGCGGGAGTACTTCCGCAGCGTCTCCGACCGGCTCAACCCGGGGGGCATCGCGTGCCAGTGGCTGCCGCTGTACGAGCTGTCGCCGCGGGACGTCCGCACCGTGGTGCGCACGTTCGCGGACGCCTTCGAGCACGTGCAGGTGTGGCTCACGTATTACGACGCCGTCCTCGTCGGCTCCCGCTCGCCGCTCCGGATCGACGAGGCGAAGCTCGGCGAGCGCCTCGCGTCTCCGGAGATCCAGCGCGACCTCGCCCCGATCCACATGTCCACGGCCGAGGACTTCCTGTCGTACTTCCTCATGGGCACGGCCGGCGCCCGGGCCTTCGGCGCCGCGGGCGACCTCAACACCGACGACAACCTCGTCCTCGAGTTCTCGGCTCCCGAGTCGCAGGGGCTCGCGGGGCTCGACGGAGCCAACGTGCGCGCGCTCGCGCCGTACCGCGAGAGCGTCCTCGACCAGCTCGTGGCGCCGGCCGACGCCGCCGGTGCAGCCGCCTGGCGTGCACGATGGGATCGCCAGCTCCGGATCGGCCGCACGCTCGACGCCGCCCACGCCGCGTTCCTCCAGGGGCAACGCCGGTCACCCGCGGTGACGGCGACGCTCGCCTCGTTGCAGCTCGAGGCGCCGGGGTACGCGCCGCTGCGCTTCCTCCTCGAGGAGCGGGGCTTCTGGGATCGAGCCGAGCCGGCGGTCGTGACGGAGGCCTCGTTCGACGTGCGTGGTCCGGCCGGGGTCCCCGGCGCGCTCCGGATCTCGGCCGTGCGCCAGTTCCTGGGCCGCGAGCGGGTGCTCGTCTCGTTCGTCGACAACGCGCGGCGCGAGGTCTACGGGCAGCGGTACCTCGACGGACCGTACGAAGAGCTCGACGCCATCGTCTCCCGCTACGTCCAGGACACGCTCGAGGCGTTTCGCGCGACGAGAGGGCGCTTGCGCTCGCCGTCGAGCGGACCGAGCGAGGCGGAGCTCTCCGCCGCGCTCCGGCAGGAAGCCGTGCGGCTCGTCGGACAGGTGTCGACGCAGCCGGCGCGCTGAAGCCCGACGTCGCGCCGCTGCACGCGCGCGGATCCGCTTCGCTCGCCGTCAGGTCCCTCCTCCGGAGCGTCCGAGCAGCCCTTCCGCCCCTCTCTCGGGGGAGGGCGGCGGCCTACGTGTGCGGTCGGTCCGCACATCGGGAAACCACCCGATGCCACCTCGGGCGTCCTGCCCACCGACGCACCGGACTCTTTCTCCTTTCGTTAGGGATTCGGCCCAATTTCGATTGGTTTCGGATCGCGAGATATTGCTTGGCGAAGGGAACAAGACACCCTCACGAAGAGACGAAGGAGCAAGTCATGGCACGGTACACGGGCGGCATGCAGGTGGGCGGCGGCTACTACTGGAACGCGAGCAACTGGGAGGTCGAGGTCGTCTCGAACGAGGGCGGGAAGCTGAAGGCGGCGCCGAGCACCTCGTACGCGAAGGTCCCCTTCCCCGCGCTGTTCGTCATCGTCCCCCTCCTCGGCGCGCTGTTCCTCATGTTCCTCCCCTTCATCGGGTTCGCGCTGTTCGCGTACGCCATCGCGAAGAAGGTGACCGGCAGCGTGAAGCAGGGCGCGACCGAGCTGGCCTCCACGATCCAGCCCGGGCAGTTCGCCGCCGGTGAGGCGTACTTCGCCGGCAAGCCGGGCGAGGAGAAGAAGGAGCAGACCGCCGAGGCCGCGAAGAGCCCGGAGATCGAGAAGCTCGAGAAGGAGATCGCGGGCCGCAAGGAGCAGCAGTAGCCGGACCGGAGCTTCGTCGAGACGGGAGGCCGGCGCGCGCGCCGGCCTCTCCGCGTTTCAGGCCCAGGCCCGCGCGGCGCCGCGTTGACGCGTCTCCGGTGGACGGCTAGGGTCCGGTCCCCGTGGACCCGTGCCCGCACCCTCCGGAGGCGCTGCGCCCGCTGTTCGCGGCGCGCGATTACGTCACGGGCGACGACTTCCGGATCGAGCGGTGCGAGCGCTGCGGGATGGCGCGGACGGCGCCCCGCCCCGCCGACCTCTCCCGCTACTACCCCGCGTCCTACTACGGCGCGGCGGGGCAACGCCGGTTCCCGGGCCCGGTCGAGGCGCTGCAGGGCTGGCTCTACGCCCGCCGAGCCCGCGCCGTCGAGCGCGCCGCGGGGGGGCGGCCGGGGCGCGTCCTCGACATCGGCTGCGGACCGGGGCGGCTGCTCGAGGCGTTCCGGCGCAGGGGCTGGGACGTGCACGGGGCCGAGCTCAGCGAGGCCTCCGCGGCCATTCCGCGCAGCGCCGGCATCCCCGTGCACGTCGGCGCGCTCGCGGATGCGCCCTGGCGCGCAGGCTCGTTCGACGCGGTGGTCCTCTGGCACGTCATCGAGCACTGGGCGGAGCCGGCGGACGCGATCCGGGAGGCGCAGCGCCTGCTCCGCCCGGGCGGCGTGCTCGCGATCGGTGCGCCGAACTTCGAGAGCCCGGAGGCCCGCGCGACCGGCGCCGGGTGGTTCCACCTCGACGTCCCGCGGCACCTCGTCCACCTCGGACCCCGGTCACTCTGCCGCACCCTGCGCGCAGCCGGGTTCACGCCGCGCCGCACCTCGTTCCTCGCGCCCGAGTTCGACGCGTTCAGCTTCGTCCAGTCGGCGCTCAACGCGATGGGGCTCCGCCAGAACCTCCTGTACGACCTGCTCCGTGGCCGGACCGCGAAGCTGGGGCGCGGCGGGACCGCCCTCGAGGCCGCCGCCAGCGTGGGCCTGGCGGTGCCGCTCACCCTCCTCGCGGTGCCGGCCACCCTGCTCCTCTGCGCCGCAGGGCGCGGCTCCTCGTTCACCGTGCTCGCGACCCGGGACCCTCCGTCCGGCGCGCCAGATACGGTATGATGCCGGCGTGATCCCGGAGCTGCTCGGCGCCGCGATGGCGGTCCTCGTCGCGGCGCTGCCTCCGCCTCCGGAGGTCGTCGTCCGCGAGACGAAGACGTTCGGGACCATCACCATCCCGCACAAGGTCCACCTCCAGCAGCGCGTGGCGTGCCGCGCGTGCCACGGCCCGGGCCCGATCCGCAAGATCGAGCTCACCCCGAAGACCGCGCACGCGACCTGCCGCAACTGCCACATCGAGATCAAGCGCGGCCCGGTGGACTGCCGCGGCTGCCACGTCGTCGGGCCGAAGAAGACGCCCGAGGCGGCGGGGGGCGGCGAGGGAGAGCCCGTCGCGTCGGCGACGCCCCACGCCGAAGACCGTGGAGGCGCGCTCGTTCAGCGTCGCGGCCGAGTCCACCCAGATCGACGGACGGTCCGCGAGCCGCGGCGAGGATCCCGCGCCGATCGGCGGCGAGGTCCGGCCGCGCGCGCGGTTCGGCACGACCGGCGAGCTCGGGCTCGTCCTCGTGCGCGGCGAGCGGCAGGGGTTCGTGGTGGGCCCCTCCTTCCAGCTCACCGCCCGGCACGGGCCGACCGTGATCTCCTACGGGCTCGCGTACGTGGGCACCGGTCACGACGGGCGGACGCGGTTCCTCGTCGGCGGCGGCCGCGACTGGGAGGTCGTCCCCGGCGTGCGCGCGACCACCGTCGCGCTCGGCGGCCTCGACGCGACGCACTCGCCGGTGTCCTTCCTCCCGGCGCTCGGCGTCCGCGGCGCGCTCGAGCTGTTCAACGACACGCGCTGGTCCCTCGCGGTGTCCGCCACCGCGCTCACCGATGTCCTCCGCACCGGCGGCTCCGGCGAGCCGGCCGGCGGGACGACGCTCTCGGTGGGCGTCGCGACCGGCTACCGGTTCGGCCCCTGAGCCGCGACGTCGTCCGGGACCGCGCTACTTGGGGATCGAGAACGCCTGGACGCGGTTGTTGAAGCGGTCCGCGACGAAGGCGTTCCCGCCGTCCGTCACGCAGAGCTGCGCCGGGTAGTTCACGAGGCCGTCCGCCCAGCCGATGCTGAGCTGCCGCCCCTGGTAGACCCCGTCGATGCCCAGGATGACGACGCCGCTGCCGTTCTGGTCCACCACCAGGATCTTGCCCTTGTAGACCGTCAGGTAGGACGGGAAGCTCATCCGGTCCTTCAGGCTGGGCGTGAGCGCCTTGAAGACCGGCGCGCCCTTCTCCGCCGTCCACACGACCGCGTTCACGGCGTCCACGGCGTACAGGTTCCCCGCCGAGTCCACCGCGACGTCGGTGACGACGCCGCTCCCGGGCGGCAGCTGGACCTCCGCCTTCAGCGCGCCCGACTTCTCGAGCACGAGGACCCGCCGCCCCTTGCCGTCGAGCAGGTACACGTTCCCGCTCCCGTCGAGCTTGAAGCTCGCCGGCACCGGGGCGGCGGACGACTCCTTGAGGCCGGTCGGCTCGATCGTGCCGCCGTACGTGCCGTCGGCGGCGACCTTCACGAGCTTCCGCGTCTTCCAGTCGAGGACGACCACGTTGCCCGCCGCGTCGATCTGGATCCGGGACGGCGCGGGCAGCTGGGCGAGCTTCACCTCGGTGCCGCCGGCGAGCCGGCCGTCGCGGTACGTGTAGAGCACGAGCCGCTTGTTCCCGGTGTCGGAGACGACCACGTGCCCGGAGTCCGTGCAGCCGACGCCCTCCGGCGCCTTCAGCGGCCCCTCCGTCGCGTCGGCGTAGATCGAGCTCTCGTGGACGAGGACGATGCCCTGCGCACGCGCGGCGGCCGGGGCGAGCCCGAGCGCGACGACGAGCAGGAAGGACCAACGACTCGCTCTGGTCACGGTCATCACCTCTTGAACTTCTCGTGGCACTTCGTGCAGAGGTCCGACTGGGTCGGGTACGGGATCAGGTGCTTGTACTCGGTCCCGTGGGAGCGGTGGCAGCTCAGGCACTGCAAGCGAAGATTCTTGTTCCGCGGGTCCTTCACGTTGTCGCCCATCGGGTGCGACGAGTGCTTCAGCCAGTCGTGGCAGGTGCCGCAGGTGTCCACGACGGCGGGCTTCACGAGCGCGAGCGGCGCGTCGGAGGAGTGCGGGTCGTGACACGCCGTGCAGTTCCCGTCGCGGATCGGATCGTGCTTCGTCGGGGAGAGCGTCTGGCGGCGGATCGTGTCGGCGTGGCACTTGCCGCACACGTTGAGGGCGGAGCTCCTGAGGAGGCCCTTCGTGCTCGACGCGTGCGGGCCGTGGCAGGCGAGGCAGTCGCCGTCGGCCACGGGGCGGTGGACCCGCGCGCGGTCCGCCATCGTCGTGAGCAGCTGGGAGTGGCACCCGCGGCAGAGCTGGACGCCCTGGGACTTCGTCTTGAGGGGCGTCGGCGAGCTCGCCGGCTCGTGGCAGTTCGCGCACATCAGCTTCGCGACCGGCGGGTGCACGGTGTTCCCGAGCATCGACTTCTGGTTCGAGCCGTGCGGATCGTGGCAGCTCGTGCAGTTCGCCTTCGCGACCGGGTAGTTCATGTGCTGCTTCGCGAAGATCGGCTTGTCCACCTTGTGGCACCCGGTGCACAGCCCCGGCACCTCGGCGCGCAGCAGGCTGGGACCCTTCCCCGAGCCGTGCGGGTCGTGGCAGGCGACGCAGCCCTCGGTGACCGGCCTGTGCTTGTACCGGGCGCCCGCCGCGGCGGTCGCGATCTTCTGGTGGCAGCTCGCGCAGAGATCGTTGCCCGCCTTGACGAGGCTCATCTTGAACGCGGAGCCGTGCGGATCGTGGCAGCTCACGCACTTGCCGTCGGCGACCGGCTTGTGCGTGCTCTTCGGCTCGCTCGGCGTCACCGAGTGGCACCCGAGGCACACCGCGCTCGGCTCGGCCGCGAGGAACTTGCCGTGGTTCGAGGCGTGCGGGTTGTGGCAGCCGGTGCAGTCGCGGGCCCTCACGGGGGTGTGGACGAACGCCCGCTTCAGCACGTCCTCGAACTGCGGGTGGCAGTCGAGGCAGAGCTTGCCCTCGGCGCCGGGCTTCAGCTTGAAGTTGCCCTTCGCCGGGACGACCGCCTTCGCCGGCGCGGTGGACTTCGGTGCGGGCGCCTGCTTCGCGGCGGGCGCCTGCTTCGCGGCCGGCGCCGGCTTCGCGGCGGCCGGCTTCGCGGCCGCGGGTTTCGCGGCGCGCTTCGCGGCCGGCGCGGGGGTCGTGTCCTGGTCCGTCGCGCCCAGGGCGGGCGCGGCGGCGAGGGCGAGGAGGAGGACGGCGGCTCTCGAGGTCATGTCGGGTCCTCAGCTACTTCGACACCACGTGGCAGGTGCCGCAGTCGCGGGCCGCGAACGGCGGGTGCACGGACGCCTTGAAGAACTTCGGATCCTTCGACGCGTGCGGGTCGTGGCAGCTCATGCACTTGACGGCGCCGGGGTCGAGCCCGAGGTGCGCCTTCGCGAACGGCGGGTCCTTGATCTCGTGGCACTGCCCGCACAGCGCCGCGACCGGCTCGACCACGAGCTTCGGCTGCTTGGAGGCGTGCGGCGAGTGGCACGTCATGCAGTCCTCCGCCGGCTGGTGCATCTTCTCCGAGGCCATGCGCTTCTTGAGCGCGCCGTGGCACGAGAAGCACAGGTCCGGCGCCTTCGCGAGGAGCAGCGACTTCAGCGCCGCCTTGTGCGGGCTGTGGCACTTCGAGCACTCGCCCCGCGCGAACGCGGTGTGGACGCTCATGCCCTTCGCGTCCTTCTCGAGCTTGTCGTGGCACCCGAGGCAGAGGGACTTCTGGTCCTGCACGAGCATCCCCTTCACGTTCGTCGCGTGGGGATCGTGGCAGCCCAGGCAGTCTCCCTCCCCGAAGGGCGGGTGGTTCGAGCCCGTCCCGGGCGCCTTCATCAGCTCCGCGTGACAGGTCTGGCAGAGCTTCGCGCCGGACGCCTTGAGGAGCTTCGGCTCCGCCGTCGCGTGGCCCTCGTGGCAGGCGCCGCAGTTCCCCTCGCGGACCGGCGCGTGCTGGTAGGCCTTGATGAAGCGCGCCTCGGCGTCGCGGTGGCAGGAGTAGCAGACCTGATCCGACCGGGCCTTCAGCATCTTCGGGGTGTTCGAGCCGTGCGGGTTGTGGCAGCTCGAGCAGGCGCCGCTCACGAACGGCGCGTGCTTCACCTTCTTCTTCTCCGCCGCCTGCTTGGTCTTCGCGTGGCAGGACCCGCAGAGCGTCGCGACGTCGGAGTTGACGAGGCCCTTCGCCTTCGCGGCGTGCGGCGGGTGGCACGAGGCGCAGCCGGCGCCCGTCGTGACCGCCTTGTGGGCGACCCCGACGTTCTCGCGCATCGGCACGTGGCAGGCGAGGCAGAGCTGGTTGCCGGGGGCGCGGACGAGCTTCGCCGCCCTCCCCGCGTGCGGGTCGTGGCAGGCGATGCAGTCGCCCCGCTGGAAGGGGGCGTGCTCCACCTTGTTGCCCTTGGTGAGCTTCGCCTGATCGTGGCAGTTCATGCAGAGCTTCGCGCCGGTCTCGCTCGTGGCGAACGGCTTGCTCGCCGTCTTCGAGACGTGGCACTGGTCGCAGCCGCCGCCGCGAACCGCCTCGTGCACGGAGGCGCGGAGCAGCTTCGGCGCGGCGGACGAGTGCGGGTCGTGGCAGGCGGAGCAGCCCTGCGCCGCGACCGGGTAGTCGCCGTGCGCCTTCTTGAACCCGGCGCCCGTCGCGGCGTGGCACTTCGTGCAGAGCGTCGTCTCGGCCGCGACGAGGAGGTTCTTCTGGTCGGACGCGTGCGCGACGTGGCACGCGCGGCAGCCGTCCTTCGTCATGACCGCGTGGACGTTCTTCTGCTGGAACGCCTCGCGCTTGTGGCACCCGAAGCAGGCGTCGGCGCCCTGCGCCTTCAGCATGTGCGGCGTGCTCGTCCCGTGCGGATCGTGGCACAGGGTGCACTTGCCGCTCGAGAGCACCTTGTGGACGTTCGCCTTGTCCATGCCGATGGACTTGGCCTGGTGGCACTCGTAGCAGAGCGCGCTCCCCTGCTTCTTGAGGACGAGCGCGGGGACGATCCCGTGGCGCAGGTGGCAGTCGCCGCACTTCTGCTGCTTCACCCCGGAGTGGACGACCGTCGCGGAGGCGTACTTCGCCGCGAACTTCTGGTGGCAGTCCATGCAGTCCTTCTGCTTGAACTGCCGCTGGGCGGCCGCGCGCTCCGGCACCGCCACGACGACGGCCGCGACGAGCGCCCACAGCGCGACCAGGCTCCACCGATGCGTGTTCGTGATCACGGCCACCTCTCGCTCGTCGTTCGCGCGGTCAGCTGCCAATCCTGGTGAGGTACACCTTCACGGGGCGCGCCTTGCGCAGCGTGTCGGCCCACTGCTTCGCCGACGCCATCACCGCGTCGTTGTACAGCTGCTTCGTGATGGCCTCGCGGACCTCCTCGAACGGCTGCTCGGTCGCGCCGATCACGTCCACCACGTGGATCGCGTAGAACTGCGACTCCGGGCCGGCGTGGAGGCGGTAGTCGCCCTTCTTCGAGCCGGTGAGGACCGCGGCGACCTCCGGCGTCAGCGTCGTCGCGGCGATCGTCCCGTCGAGCCCGAGCTTGCGCTGCGCGGGCTTGATCTGCCCGTCCGCGTTGGCGTTCAGCCACTTGAAGTCGGTGCCGCCCCGGAGCTTCTTCACCGCGTCCTCGGCGTCCTTGAGCGTCCCGAACGCGAGGCTCTCGACCTTGTAGAAGGTCGGGTACATGTAGTCCTTCCGGTGCGCGTCGTAGTAGCGCTTCGCCTGGGCGTCGCCGACGTCGAGCTTCGGGACGATCACCTTCTCGACGAACTTCCCGAACAGGACGCCCATCTCGTAGTCGGCGACGCGGCGCTCGAAGTCGGGCAGCTGCTCGATCTTGTCGGCGCGGACCTGGAGCGGGAGCACGCGCTGCGACAGGAGCCCGTCGAAGACGTCGTCCTTCTGCTTGTTGACCTTCTTCTCCTTCACCGCCCGGTCGATGCCGTGGAAGAAGCCCTGCATGACCGTCTCGGTGAACTCGCCCACCGTGATGGGCTTCCCGCCCTCGAAGCTCGCGAGCACGCGCCCGTCCTTCTTGAGCGCCTCGAGGCCCGGCTTCTCGGCGTGGAAGTCGATGCTCTTCATGAGCGCCCAGTCGATCTTCGCCCAGCGCTTGATGAGCTCCTGGTAGTAGGTCTGGAGGGCCTTCTTCTGGCGGCTCTCGAGCGAGGCGCGCTGGGCGTCCGCCCTGGCCTTCGGGTCCTCCGGGTACCGGATCTCCTCGACCTTGAGGACGGCGAAGCCGTTCTCCACCTTGAGCGGAGCGCTCACGGCGCCCTTCTTCAGCTTCTCGAGCGCGGCGATGACCTGGGGCAGCATCTGGCTCCTCGGGAGGTACTCCCCCGGACCGCCGCCCTTCGCCTTCTTGTCGGCGACGAGCTGCTTCGCGACGGCGTCGAAGGCGCCGGGCGCCTTGAGCTTCGGGCCGTACTGCTTCGCCTCGAGCTCGCCGCCGAAGAAGACGGACCGGACCTTCCACTGGCGGACCGCGCTGCGGTAGTTCCGCTCCACCTCCGCCGGGTCCGCCTTGACGCCCGCGATCACCCGCGCCTTCAGGATCTGCTCCCCGGCGCTCTGGCGGAAGGCCTTGACCTGCTCCTTCACCTCGGGCAGCTCGTCGATCCCCATCTCGCGCGCCTCGGCCGCGAGGAGCCGGGCCTCGATCAGCCGATCGAGGATGGGGGCGAAGTTCTTGCTGCCCGCGGCGGCCGAGTCCTTGCCGAGGCTGCCGTGCGTCGCGGCGAGGACGCCGAGCAGGTCCTCGAGGCGGATCTCGTCGTTCTCGACGGCCGCGATCGCGACCTTCCCGGAGTCGCGCCCGAAGAGCGGCAGCTTCACCTGCGCGCCGTCGCGGGTGAGGTACGCGTACATGCCGTCGCCGTCGGCGGGCCCGGACGCCGGCGCGGCGCCCTTGGCCGGCGCCTTCGCCTTGGACGCGGGGGGCGGCGCGGGGGCCTTCGCCGGGGCCGCAGCCGCGAGCGCGGGCGCGAGCCCGAGGTATGCCGTCAGACAGAGCCGCCTCAGCATGTTGCTCCCTTCGAGGTCGTTCGAGCCGCGCAGATTACCCGCACTCCGGGGCAGGGTCCATTCGGGGAAGCCGGGTCGGGGCGCGGCATGACGCCTCGGACCCGTGCAGCGGATGTGCCAGCCACGCCTCAACAACCGCCAGTGATTCCGGGACATTTCCGAACTTCGCGGCGTGGCCCCGCGCAAGCGCTGCGCGTTCAGGTCTTGCCGGGGTCCTTCCCTGCGTCCGGCGCGATCCCCTCGCCACCGATCCCCGCGACGTTCTCGGGCACGGGCGGCGGCGCCGGCGGGCGGCGGCGCTCGTGCGAGAGCCGCGCGGGCGTCTCCCACCTCCGCGCGGGCCACGCGACCTGCGTACCGCCGGGCCGGCCGAGCTGGTCCACCGTGCTCGCCACCATCCGGCAGGCGAGCTCGGGCGCCGTGCGGACGCGCCCGAGGCCGAACAGGAACACCCCGTCGTCGCCCCGGTTCGCCGAGCGCGAGCTCCAGATGACCTCGCTCGTGCCCGCGTCGATCATCGTCGCGCTGAACCGGATGCTCGGGCCCTGCATGCTCACGTCCTCGTCGAAGTCGAGCACCATGCCCGAGAGCACGAGCTGGGCGCCGAGCTCGCCGACGATGAGGCGGACCGTCTCGAGCGAGACGCCGCCCGGCATCATCACGCGCGCGCGGAGCAGGTAGTCCCGGACCACCCCGGGCTCGAGCACGCGGAACCGCCCGCTCGCCACGAGCTGCCGCACGAACTCCGTCGAGACCGCGTCCCCGGCGCCGCGCCGCTTCGTCAGGTCGAGGAACGGCACCACCGCGACCGTGCGCTTCTCCTCGCCGTCGAGCGCCGCCGACCGGAACCGGACCTTCGGCCCGTGGCGGGCGTCGATCCGGCAGCGGCCCGCGGGCGGCGCTCCGGCGAGGTAGCCGCGGAGGCCGCGCGCGAGCTCGCCCACGACCCGGCTCCGGATGACCTCGATGCGCTCCTCGATCCCGAGCCGGAGGAGGCCGGGGGCCTCGTCTCCGGACCGCGCGACCGTGTCCATCCAGAGGATGACCGGCTCGTCCTGCGGTGGACACGAGCCGCATGGTGAGCCCCAGCATCGGCGGCGAGAAGGCCCGGTAGAGCGTGAGCCCGGTGATCAGCACCGCGTCGGCTCCCAGCTCGTCGCGCGCCGCGCGCGCCTGCGCCGGATCGATCCCCGAGGTGTTGCGGACGCGGTGCTTCGCGAGGAACGGCTCGAGCGCCGTCGCCCTGGACGACCTCGACCGCGTCCCCGAACGCCTGCGCGATCGCGCCGAGCAGCTCCTTCGTCGGGGCGACGGCCCCGGAGGTGTTGTCGATCGGCAGGAGCACGACGCGGGGGCGCCCCCCCGCCTCCGCGCGGCCGACCGCAGGCGGGGACACCGGCCGGTGGGCGCACGCCGCCGCCGCGAGGAGCAGCGCGACCGCTCCCACCCCCGGGCGCGCGGAGCGGCTACCTGAAGATCCCGTCGAGGATCTCATCGACCGCGTCCTCCGTCGCGTAGTTGAGCGGGACCCCGCCGCCCCCGAGGAGCCGGTCCTTCATGGTGACGCCGCCCTTCGTCGAGGCGCCCGACCACACGACCTTCCCCGTCGTCGTCTCGATGAGCTGCACGCTCATCGACACGACGTTCCCGGTCGCGGAGCCCGAGCGGATCTCGCCGTACTCCTTCACGACGCCGACGATCACGGCGTCCGCCTTGAGGGCCGTCCCGAGCTTCACGATCTCCTCGGTCGCCGGCGCGGACGGGGCCGCGATCCCGGCGCGGCCGACCGTGCGCACCACCTCTCCGTGGGGGACGACGTACACGGCGCCGGTCGCGAGGAGCGTGCTCGCGAACACCTCGCGGACGCGCTCGCCCGCGAGGTTGTCCCGGGTGAGGTTCGTGAACGGGAGCACCGCCACCGTCCGGATCGCCCCGAAGTCCATTTGCTTGTCCTGGTACGGGCGGTGCCGCGCCGACGTGCAGCCGGCCGCGAGGACGAGGAGGAGGACGGCGCGAGCGATGCGTGGGCGTGGGTTCCGGATCATGGCAGCCTCGGCTTCTCCGATCCTACCGCGGTCAGCGGAAGGTGATGAGCAGGTTCGCATTGAAAGCTCGCGTGTGCTGCGATGACGCAGGCGCGGTCGAGTCCTGCACCGAGTAGCCCGCCTCGAGGTTCCACCCCGACCGGATGTTCCAGCGCGCGCCCGGGCCGTGCGCGCGGGTGCGCCGTTGCGCCGCACTCTCGTACGACTCGCTGTACGTGTACCGGAGCTGGAGGTCGCCCCCGGGGAACGGGGAGAAGCCTCCGGTGAAGCTCGCGAGCGTGGTCGGGCGGGTGGAGCCGCCGAACTGCCGGGCGACGCTCCCCGAGAGCGCGAGCGCCGGCACGGGCATGACCGAGGCGCCCATCTCGACGACGCCGCGCCGGTCCCTGCGATCCGGCAGGCCAGGAGCGCTCACGACCGACGACGAGAACGAGCCGCTGCCGGTGAGCGAGACGAACCGGTTCGGCACGACCGACGTGCTGGCGGCGGTGAGGTACGACGTCGAGGTGAGCCCGCTGGGCGTGCGGGCCAGCGAGACGCTCGTGCTGGCGTTCGCCGCGATCCCCTCGTACAGGTCCGCGCGCGCCCCGAGCGAGCCGGTGTTCGAGATCGAGGTCCCCTCCCGCGTCTGCGCGAGCTGCCCGGAGTAGCTCACGATCCCGCCGAGGGTCGGCACCGGGTCGGCGGAGAGGGACGTGCTCCAGCGGTTCTGCGACTCCTCGCCGCGCCCGGCGTCGCCGTCGCTGCGCTCGACGCGCGCCGCGACCGCGAAGACCCGGTCGAGCCGGCGCGCCAGCGACACGCCGTTCACGACCGCCCACGTGATTGGGCGATCCTGGCCGTGCGAGAGCCGGCCGGTGAAGTCGTAGGAGAGGCCCAGGTCGGGCACGAGCACGATCCGCGTGGTTCCGTTCAGGTTCCCGGCGAGATCGGACGAGCGGCCGCGGGCGAGCTCGGCCGGGATCACGTTGTAGAACTGAAGCTCGGTGACGAAGATTTCCCCGAACTGCGGATCGGGCGTCGCGGTGGACGGGAGCGGCGAGGTCACGACCTTGAGGTAGCGAGCCTGCGTCTGGCCGATCGGCACCTCGAAGCGCATGAGCACCGGATCGAACGAGACGGCCCCGGTGATCGGCACCGGGACCCAGTCCACGTTGTCGTCGCTGCGGTACGCCGTCCAGGTGAAGAGCCCGGAGAGCGCCGGCGGCAGCGTCCTGTCCACGTAGACCTGGATCGCGTTCACCGGCGTGATCACGTCCTGGAACTGCGCCCCGAGGTCGCGCGGCGCGATCGCCGGGCCCCCTCCCGCCGAGGTGCCGAGGTTCACGCCGGCGCTCACGCCGGTGATGCCGTTCACGAGCTCGGCGTTGGGGCTCAGGGTCACGCGGAGCGGCGTCGCCGGGAAGACCTCGACGATCGACAGCCCCGCGATCGGGAGCTGCTGCACCGGGACGACCGTGCCTCCGGGTGCGCGCGTGTCGGTGGTGCGGGCGCTGCCGCTGTAGGACAGGTAGAAGACGCCGCGGTTCTGGAGGTACTTGCCGTCCCAGGCCACCGAGGCCGCGTTGGAGAGGTCCGAGCGGACGAGATCGGTCCGGTGGTCGGTGAACTGCCCGTACCGGACCGAGTACCGGAGGTCCAGGCCGGGCTGGGGTCGATAGCTCGTCGCGAGGGACGCCTCGTCGGTGGTCTGGTCGAGGCTCGTGCGGGCCACGTCGTAGGCGTTCGTGCGGCTCAGCCTGAGGCTCAGCGTGGGGAGATCCGCGGGGCGCCAGCTCGCCGAGCCGCCGTAGGTCTCGCGCACCGAGCCCGGCGTCGGGAGCGTGACGCCGCCGCTCCGGACGGTGTTGTCGTCCCACCGGCGCGTGTAGTCGAGCGCCCCGCTCAGGACGTTCCCGCCCAGGCCGAGCCGGGCGAACGTGTTCCAGGTCTTGTTGTCGAACTCGGCGCGCGGCACGCCCGTCGCCCGGGAGTCACCGGTCGTCCAGTCCAGGTTCGCGCCGGCGCTGAACCCCATGAGCGGGTACGGCTGCTCGTCGAGCGAGAGGCGGTAGCGCTGGAGCCACTGGCTCGTGTCGACGCGGCTCTCGGCCCCGGTCTCGTCGCGCGCCGTGGTCGTCGCGGCCGAGTACCCGGGCTGCGCCTGCGCGGTCACCCCCGCGCGCGCGACGCCGGGCGCCGCGCACAGGAGCGCGAAGGGCGCCGCCGCCGCGAGGACCGCCAGTGTCGAACGCCGCCGCGCCATCGCCCGCTAGAGCCGCTCCCCCGCGACCACCACCTGGAAAGGCTCGCCACCGAGGTCCACCGTCGCGACGAGCCGCTTGCGGGTGGTGTCCACGAACGCCACCTGCCCGAGCGTCGGCAGCACCGCGAGGAGCGTGTTCTCGACGTCGTCGAGCGCGAGCTGCGACACCGGGCCCGGCACCGCGATCGAGTCCACCGGCAGCGCCGACATCGGGTCGAACACCTGGATCCGGCCCTCGTCCGTGCGCCCGACGTACACGAGGTCGGTGCGCGGATCGACGCGCAGCGCGCCGGCCCCGAGGCCGAGGAACACCCTGCGCGCGACCGTGACGTCCGGGAGCGAGAACACCGTCAGGTACGCGGAGCCCCGGGCGATGACGTACAGCCGCGTCCCGTCGCGGCTGAGCTGGGCGCGCAGCGGCTCCGGATCGGTCGCGACGGTCGCGACGACCGCGCGGTTCGCGACGTCGATCACGGTCAGGTCGCTCGAGCGGCGGTTCAGCACGTACGCGCGCCGCCCGCCGCGGTCGAGGAGCAGCGACGAGGGCTCCTCCCCGGTGCGGACGGTGGCGACGACGGTCGCGCTCGCCGTGTCGACGAAGGCGACGCTGTTCGACCCCGGGTTGACGCTCAGGAGCAGGGATCCGTCCGGCGTGAGCGCGAGCTCCCGCGGCTCGTCCCCCGCGCGGAGCGCGATCCTCCGGAGCTCCTCGCCGGTCGCGAGGTCGAGCACCTGGATCTGGTCCTGCGCGCCGAGCGCGACGTAGAGGCGCGGGACGCGGGAGTCCACCGCCATCCCGAGCGGCTGCCGGCCGGTGGGGAGGATCCCGCTCACCTCGCGCGTCCGGCGGTCGAGGATCGCGACGCTCGCGAGCCCCGGCGTCGAGCAGTACGCGTTGAGCCGGACGGCGCTGCTCTCGGGCGCGAGGACCTCGCCCGCGAACGCGCCCGTGAACTGGAACTCGTGCGCGCGCGCCTGCTCGCGGCCGAGGAACAGCCTCATCACCAGGGCCCGGCCCGCCTCGATCCGGAACGGCACCGCGACCTGGACGGGCTCCTCGGGCGGGAGGAGGTTCGACACCCCGTGCTCGCCGGTGACGGTGGCCTTGCGGACGTGGAGCGCGAGGCCGTGGTACTGGCCCGGCGGGATCCTGCCGGTCGCGAGGAGCCGCTGGCCGTTCACGAGCCCGCGGGCGACCTCGGGCAGCAGCAGCTCCAGGGGCGCCTCCGTCCCGTCCGCCCGGACGGCGGAGACCGCCGCGAGCGTGAACGAGAGCCGCGCCGCGTCATCGGGGAACGGCTGCAGGTAGACCCGCACGTCCCCCTCGCCCGAGAGCGCCGGACGGGCGATCGGGGCCTGCGCACGGACGTGGCAGGCGGCGAGGAGCGGCAGCGCGAGGGCCGCGACGACGCGTCTCATCCGTCCTCCGACGGGTCCAGAAAGGAAGAAAGGGGGACCGCGCGAGCGGTCCCCCTCTCTAGCACATCCCTACACGATGCTGCCGACTAGTCCTTCGCGTGGCACTTGTTGCACTGCGAGCGCGCGTACGGGCCGAACATCGACGCCGGCCGCTCGTAGTACGCCCGCTGCTGCAGCGCGACGGTGTAGCCCCAGTTGATCTTGCCCTCGGTCGCCGACGAGTCGTAGGACGCGACGCCGGCCACATCGCCGATCGTCATGAACTCGTTGAAGTAGAAGAACCGGAGCATGGACTCGAAGCCAGACGCGTGCGCGCGGTGGCAGGAGAGGCACATCACGTTGTTGCCCGTGGTGGCCGAGCGGTCGACCGCGCCCGTCAGGTTCGAGCGGGGCTTCAGGACGGTGTAGTCGCCGGAGCCGACCTCGAAGGGCACGAGCGAGGAGTACGCCGCGTTCACCGTGACGTTCGTCATGATGCCCGAGGAGACGTACGCGTTGTAGTTCGCCGCGATCGGGGCGGTGAGGGCCGCGGAGTTGCCGGCCGGGTGACGGAGACCGCCCATGCCGGACGTGTAGGACTCCATGATGATGTTCGTGTGGCAGTTCGCGCACCACTCGGACATGCCGCGGCCGTACGCGACGAACGTCTGGCCGGCTGCGTCGTCTCAGCGCGGTTGTAGGTCGAGGGAGCGGAGGCGTCCGGGGGGTTCGACGTGAAGGGGACGGCCGGGTACGACAGCGGGGCGTAGCCCGCGCCGCCGAGGATGCGGTACGCGCCGACGGCGTAGATGTTCGCGATCGGGTCAGCCGAGTTGTTGTACGAGCCGGAGTTGCGGATCGGGAGGCCGGTCGTGCCGAACGTGCCGTCCGCGAAGCGGCGGTAACGGCCGTGCGGGTCGTGGCAGGACGAGCAGGCGAGCTGGTTCGCGAGGAACGTGCCGCCCGGGGCGTACGTCAGGTTCGTGTCCGTCACGTACCCGAAGTCCACCGCGTTGATGTTGTGGCCGTGGTGCTCGCCGTCGTTCATGTAGCCGGTCGTGCCGCGGATCGTGTACGGCATCGTCTTCTTGAGCCAGGAGAAGTCGCCGCCCGGGCCCATCTGCGCGGGGAGCGTCGTGATCTCGTTCGGGAGCGTGCCTTCCGTCGACACGTGGTAGCCGCTCAGGATCGTGCCGGCCCCGTGGCAGTTGAGGCACGCGCCGGACTGATCCTGCGCCTTGAGGAGGTACTTGCCCGACGTGAAGATCGGCATGCCCGTGACGTTCGGGGCATTGTCGAACGTGTTGTGCATCGAGTGACAGCCCTCGCACTCGGCGACGCCGCCGGAGTGGAAGGCGTACGCGCTGCCGTAGGCAAGCGCGATCGCAGACATGACCGCAACCTTGAGGAACTTCATCGAGTGACTCCCGCGCCGAGGCGCCGTGAGGTGAAGGACACTGCTGGGCGGGCTCTCTGCATCTGACGTACCGAGCCCCGGGGACGGGGAACCGTGGCTCAACCGTCCGTCGTTCGACGGTTTCCGGCCGTCGAGGGCCCGGGAGACCCGAGTCGTGGTGGGGGATTTCCCGCAGCCACCCCGTCGTTGGGCCAAATACCTCACCCACAACTGCGACAAGTGGACGCAATCATTGCGCGATGTGGGGAACGCACCGACGCGGTCACTTCGCGCCGACCTTGAACACGCTCACCCCGCGACGGCCGCGGTTCGAGACGAACACCTTCCCGTCGGCCGCGACGATCTCGTCCGGCGCCGAGAGGCTCCCCGGCTGCCACCCGCGGTAGCCGAACTCCTTGATCCACTCGAGCTGGGGGTCGAACACCAGGACCGCCGACTTGAGGATGTCCACGACGTAGAAGTTCCCGGCGGAATCCCTCGCGATCCCGCCCACGACGTTGAACTTGCCGGGCGCGCTGCCCTTCACGCCGAAGCCGCGGATCTCGCCGTCCGGGGACATGACGTAGGCCCGGAACAGCGGCTGGATCGTGAAGAGGATGTTCCCCTCGCCGTCCACGTTGAAGCCGCGGAGCCCGAGCTGCGCGCGCTTCTCCTCCTCCTTCAGCTTCTCGGCGATGTCGTAGGAGGTGACGTACTCGCCCGTGTCGTCGAGCACGAGCACGCGCATCTCCGGCTGGGACGCGAGGTAGATCTTCCGGCCCGCGTACCTCATCACGCTCCAGTCGAGGTTCGCGAGCGCGGGCGGGACGTTCCGCGGGACGATCTCGCCCTGGAGCTCCCCCCGGAAGCTGCAGCGCAGCAGGGCCGACCTCCCGTCGCGCGAGCCGAAGACGAGGAGGCTCCCGTCGTCCAGGGCCGCGATGCTCCGGATCATCCCCATCTCGCCGCCGTCCGCGAAGGAATACACCTCCATGCCGCTGTCGTTGAAGATGCGGACCGGCCCGTCCCCCGTGACGTACAGCTCCTTGTGATCCGCGTCGTACGCCAGCCCGACCCCCGAGAACGGGAGCGGCCCGAAGTTCGTGGAGAGGCTGTACAGGAAGACGGCCTCGAACTCCGGGCCGGCCCGGTTCTCCGGGCCGCGCGCCGCGACGGCGAGGAGGAGCACGATCGGGAGGAACCGGCTCATCGCGCGCCGCTCGGGGTGTGGGATCTCGGCGCCATCGGGTCTATCTCCCTCCATCATAGCGTGCGGCCGCGCCCGTCACCGGAGGGCCGTGTGCCGGGGACGCGGTACGCGTTTCCGCGCAGGCTGCGCGCGCGGGCGCGGCGATGTCCCGCACGGCCAGGGAGCGGGCCCCGTGGTAACGTTCGCGCGGCAATGATGATTCTCCCTCGCGTCACGGCGGCCCTCGCTCTCGTGATCGCGCCGGTCCTCGCCCGCGCGTTCCACGACGGCGGCGTCGGCGCGTGCGAGGGGTGCCACGCCATGCACCTGAAGCCGACCGGCGACGCGATCTCGGCGTCGCTGCTCCTGGCCTCGGACGCGAGCTCGACCTGCCTCACCTGCCACGGCGGCTCGAGCCCGGGCGGCTACCAGGTGCTGAGCTCCATCGTGTCGGCGGTCATGCCGCCCGCGAACTACACCCCCGGCGGCGACTTCGCCTGGACCCGGCGCTCGTACGGCTGGCTCGGGCCGAAGGGCGTACCGGCGACGAGCCCGGGAGCGAGCCACGGGCACAACGTCTCCGCGATGGACGCGCTGCTCGAGCCCGACTACGCGCGGCCGACCGCGCCGGGCGGCACCTACCCGTCCGACCGGCTCTCCTGCATCAGCTGCCACGATCCGCACGGGCGCTACCGGCTCGACGTGACCGCCGCCATCCGGACCGAGGGAGCGCCCATCGCCTCCTCCGGCTCCTACGGCGGCGCGCAGCTCGCGGTCCCGACGGTCTCCGGGGCGGTCGGCGTGTACCGGCTCCTCGGCGGCGTCGGGTACGCGCCGAAGGCGGCGGGGGTCGTCGTCCCCTTCTCGGCGCCGCCCCCGGTGGCGCTCGCGCCCCAGACCTACAACAGGAGCGAGCGCACGACGGAGGTCCGCGTCGCGTACGGCGCCGGGATGTCGGAGTGGTGCCGGAACTGCCACGGCAACCTGCACACCACGTCGGCCACGAACACGACCACGACCTTCAACCACCCGGCCGGCAACGACGCGCGCCTGAACTCGGGCGCGGCGCTCGGCGTCTACAACACGTACGTCCGCTCCGGCGTCTTCACCGGCGTGCAGGCGACGTCGTTCACCTCGCTCGTGCCGTTCGAGGAGGGCACGACCGACCGCGTGTCGCTCGCGCCGCACGCGGTGAGCGACGGGACGCAGACGGGCGGGCCGTTCACCGGCCGCGAGACCGTGATGTGCCTGTCCTGCCACCGCGCGCACGCGACCGGCTGGGATCACGCGCTGCGCTGGAACATGACGCCGTCGGGCTACATCGTGGTCGAGGGGTCGTGGCCGGGCACCGACGCGGCGGGCCGCGCCCGCCTCGACGAGTTCGCCCAGGGCCGGACGCGGGCCGAGACCCAGGCGGCCATGTACGACCGCGACGCGGCGAACTACGCCGCCTACCAGAAGATGCTGTGCGGCAAGTGCCACGGAGAGGGCTGACGCAGGCGCTCCGCCGCGGCTGGGCCGATCGCCGCGTTCGCGCTCGCGGCCCTCGCGGTCGCGGGCGCGCTCCAGTTCGGCTTCGCCCGGATCCCGAGCGACGCGGACACCGCGTACCACGCCGCCGTCGGCGAGCTCATCCGGAGGCACGGCCTCCTGACGGCGTTCCCGTGGACGCCGATGAGCTGGCTCGCGGACCACTACGCCGACAAGGAGCTGCTGTTCCACCTGCTCTTCGTCCCGCTCGGCGGGCTCGGCTGGGTCACGGCCTCGAAGGTCGTCGGGACCCTCGCCGGGGCCGCGGTGCTCTTCTCCATCTACCTCGTGCTCCGGGCGGAGCAGGTCCGCTTCGCCGCGGTGTGGGCCGTCCTCCCGCTCGCGACCTCCTCGGCGTTCCTGTACCGGTTCGTCCTCGTCCGGCCGCACCTCCTGTCGATCGCGCTCGTCGTCATCGTGCTCTGGGCCGCGTCGCGCCGCCGGCTCGCGGTGCTGGCCGCCGCCGCGCTCGTGTACCCGTGGGCGTACGTCGCCTGGTTCCTGCCCGTCGTGCTCGTCGCGCTGGCGGAGGTCGCCCGCGGCGTGGGCGGCGAGCGCCCCGGGTGGAAGCCGGGCGCGGTCGCGGCGGCGGCCATCGCGGTGGGGGTGGCCGTTCACCCGAACGGCGCGAACCTCGTGCGCTTCACCTGGCTCCGTCGGCGGGGACGCTCCTCGGCTCGAACGCGTGGGGCGGGCGGCAGGGGATCGAGATGGGGACGGAGTTCGATCCGTTCTCCCTCGCGCAGTGGGGGACGCTCCTCGTCCTCGCGGCGGCCGCGGCGGCGGTGGCGCTCGTGCTCGCCTGGCGCGCGCGGCGCGTCTCCTCGACGCCGCTCGCGTTCGCGCTCGCGGCGCTCCTGTTCGGCGTCGCGACCGTCCGCACGGCGCGGTTCGCCGAGTACTTCGTCCCGCTCGCGGTCGTCGCGCTCGCCCTCGCGCTCCGGACGGTGGAGCGCCCGGCGCTCCGCTTCGCGCCCTTCGCGCTCGCCGCGGTGGCCCTCCTCTACCAGGGCGCGGAGGAGGCGGGCCTGCTCGCGCGGCTGCGGGAGACGCCGAACCGGGCGCCCGCGTACCTCGCGACCGCGCTCCGCGCCGAGATCCCGGAGGGCGCGCAGGTGTTCACCTGCGAGTGGGGGCTCACCGGGCACCTGATGCGTGCCCTCCCCGACCGGCGGTTCCTCGTCGCGCTCGACCCGAGGTTCTTCCAGCGTGAAGGATCCCGAGCTGTACGCGCTCTGGTACGGGTCACGCGGCGCCCGCCGCCGGACGTCGCGCGGATCGTCCGCGAGCGCTTCGGCGCGCGGTACGTGATCTGCCTCTACGACGCGGCAGTTCGAGGCGTTCAGCGCGACGCTCGCGGCGACGCCGGGAGTCCGGACGGTGCTCGTGTCCGACGACTTCAACGTGTACGAGCTCGGCGAGCGCTGATCAGGGAGAGCGGGAGCTCACCGCGCCGCTGCGGCCGCGTCGTGCGCGCGCCGCTCGCGCAGGAACTGCTCGTAGTCGCGGATGTAGTCGTCCGGGTCGTACACGTCCGAGGCGAGCACGAGGAGCGCGGCGTCCTCCGTGTACCGGTACTGCACGCACCAGATCATCGGCGGGACGTGCAGCGCCAGCTCGGGCGAGTCGAGCACCGTCTCCTCGCGCTGCTGGCCGTCGTCCACGAGGACCGCGACGGAGCCGCGGATGCAGACCAGCACCTGGTGGAGCTTCCGGTGCGCGTGCTCGCCCCGGACCTCCTTCGACGGCACGTCGTGCACGATGAAGTAGCGGCGCGGCTCGAACGGGAGCCCCTGCCCCACCTCGCGCGCGGTGAGGTTCCCGCGCATGTCGCGGATGACGGGCCGCCGCTCGAGCGTCACGCCGCGGACCCCCAGGCGGACGACGCCGGTCGCGGGGGCCTCTCCCGCCGCGGCGGACCTCGCCGGGGTCGGCGCGCGCGACCCGGCGTACCGCACGATGCGCGCCGGGTTCCCGGCGACCACCGCGTTCGGAGGGACCGACCGGGTCACCACCGCGCCCGCGCCGACCATGGCGCCACGGCCGATCGTGAGCCCGGGGAGGATGGTGGCGTTCGCGCCGATCGACGCGCCCTGGCGGACGATCGTCAGCGGGAACTCGGCGAGGTGCTGCCGGCTCCGCGGGAACGCGTCGTTCGTGAAGGTCGCGTTCGGGCCGACGAAGACGTCGTCCTCGAGGCGGAGGCCGTCCCAGAGCTGCACGCCGCACTTCACCGTGACGCGGTTCCCGACCACGACGTCGTTCTCGATGAACGTGTGGTCGCAGATGTTGCAGTCCTCGCCGATGACCGCGCCGGGGAGGACGTGGGCGAACGCCCAGATCCGCGTGCCGCGCCCGATCTTCTCGGACTCGACGAGCGCCTGGGGATGCCGGAAGAAGTCAGCCATGGGTCCGCCGGGGGTCGTCGTTCGCGCGGGTCGCCGGTCCGAAGCTCTCGCTCGAGGCCACGATCGAGCTCGGCCGGCCCTTCGTGTTCTCGAAGGTCCGCCACACGTAGCCGCCGATGATACCGAGGCCGAAGCAGTTGAGCGCGCCGAAGAAGGTGATGGCGAGGGCGGTGGCGGCGTAGCCGGGCACCGGGATGTCGCCGCGCAGCTTCGCCACGAGGACCGCGGCGGAGAACACGAGGCTCAGCGCGAGGCCGAGCGCCCCGGTCCTGAGGAGGAAGCGGATCGGGAGGTCGGAGAAGCTGAAGACGCTGTCCATCAGGTAGGCGAGCTTCTTCCCGAACGTCCAGGCGGAGCGGCCGGCGTGGCGCTCGCGGCGCACGTACGGGACGGCCTCGCGCCGGAACCCGACCCAGAACAGGAGGCCCACGAGCGAGGTGTTGAGCTCGCCGATGCGGACGAGCTGATCGCGCACCGCGCGCGTGCACCCGAAGACGTCCACGCCGCCCGGCGGGACCTCCGGCTGGATGAGCCGCCGGTAGAGCCCCCAGAACGCCGCGGACGAGAGCCGCGCCGGGAGGGGATCCGCGCGCGCGGTCCGCTGCCCGACGACGACGTCGCAGGTGCCGGCCTCGAGCCGCCGCGCGAACTCGACGACCAGCTCGGGCGGCTCCTGGAGGTCCGCCGCCATCACCGCGAAGTGGTCGCCGGTGCCCGCCGCGAGCCCGGCCCGGATCGCGGAGAACGCGCCGAAGTTCCGGGAGAGCAGCAGGAGCCTCGACCGGAACGGCGCGCCCGGCAGCGCGGTCGCGAGGCGGAGGTACGAGTCGTCCGGGCTGCCGTCCACGACGAACACCACCTCGAGCGCGCCGCCGAGCTCGCGATCGGTCCGCGCGAGCGCCTCGAGGAGGGCTCCGATGCTCTCCGCGTTCCGGTAGACCGGGATGACGAGCGAGATCACGCGCCCTCCCAGGCGTTCACGGCGGCGACCACCCGGTCCACCTCGCCGGCGTCCAGGTACGGGTGGATCGGGAGGGAGACCTCGGTCGCGGCGAGCTCCTCCGCGCGCGCGAGCGGGCCGTGCACCTCGAAGCGGCGGCCCTCGAGCGCGCGCTGCCGGGGGATGAGCCGCGGGTAGTGGACCGCGCTCCGGACGCCGCGCGCGAGGAGGTGCCCCATGAACGCGTCGCGGTCGGGCGCAGGCACTCGCACGGGGTAGAGATGCCACACTCCGCGGGAGCCGGGGGGAACCGCGAGCGGCCGGACGAGGGGGTGGCGGAGCCGCTCCCCGTAGGCGAGGGCGATCGCGCGGCGCCGCTCGTTCCAGGCCGGCGAGCCGGGGGAGGAACGCGTGGCGCAGGATCGCCGCGTGCAGCTCGTCGAGGCGGCTGTTCAGGCCGAGGTCGTCGTGCTCGTACCTGCGGCGCTGGCCGTAGTCGCGCAGCGACCGGCAGCGCTCGGCGAGCGCGTCGTCGTCGGTCGCCACCGCGCCGCCGTCCCCGAGCGCGCCGAGGTTCTTCGTCGGGTAGAAGCTCGTCGCGGCGACCTGGCCGGCGGTGCCGGCGCCGCGCTCGCCCGAGCGCGCGCCGAGGGCCTGCGCGCAGTCCTCGACGAGGACGAGGCCGAAGCGCTCGCGCAGCTCGGCCAGCGCGGCGACGTCCGCCGCCTGGCCGAACAGGTGCACCGGGACGAGCGCGCGGATGTCCGGATCCGCCGCGAGCACCTCCCGGCAGCGGGCGAGGTCGAGGAGCCCGTGCTCGTCCACGTCCACGAACACCGGGACCGCGCCGGCCCGGACGATCGCGAGCGTGGTCGCGAAGGCGCTGAGCGGGGTCGTGAGGACCTTCGCGCCGGGCGCGACCCCCGCCGCGCGGAGCCCGAGCTCGATCGCGTCGAGCCCGCTCGCGCAGCCGACCACGTGACGGCGCCCGAAGAGCTGCGCGAGCGCGCGCTCGAAGGACTCCACCTCGGGCCCGAGCACGTACCGGCCGCTCGCGCCCACGCGGGCGACCGCGGCGAGCACGTCCGCCCCGGCGTCGGCCCACAGCCGGGTGAAGTCGTTCAGCTGGACCTCGGGAGGAGCCGTCGCGGTCACTGCCCCCTCCCCCGCCGGAAGAGGTCCTCGAGCACGGCCGTCGCGCCCGCCTCGCCCCGGACGCTCGCCTCGAGCAGCGCCCCGAGCTGCGCCGCCTCGCGATCGTCCGGGAACGCCGCCCGGTACGCGGCGAGCTCGCCGGCGGCCCGCGCGAAGTCGTGCAGGTTGAAGAACGCGACCCCGCGGGCGAACCGCGCGCGCGGCGTCTCGATCCCCTCGGTCTCGGCGAGGACGTGCGGCCAGATCGCCGCCTTCGGGAGGGGCGCGGCGCCCCGCGGGAACGCGTCCTGCCGGACGAACAGCAGGCCCGCCGGCTCGGCGACGGCGAGGAGCCAGCGCGGGTCGCGCTCGAGCTCGGCGACGAGCGGGATGAGCCGCCCCGACCCGAGCCGCACGCCCGGCGTCGCGACGAGCGTGACGCCGAACCGGTCGAGCTGCTCCCGCCACCCGTCCTGCAGCTCCGAGACGGAGTCCACGTAGCGCAGCGGCGCGTTCACGCCGTAGTAGTTCCGGCCGTCGAGCGCGACCTGGTAGTCGGGCAGCAGCCGCCACGCGAGGTAGCCGCCGGTGTGGAGCTGGTTGAAGAGGCGCCCCGGGGGCCGGTGCCGCAGGATGAACTCGGCGGTCTCCCGCGGGTAGCGCCCGGGCAGCTCCGCCGCTCCCCAGGTCGGCGCGAGCACGAGGACCGCCGCGGAGACGGCGAGCGCGGCGGGCGAGACGAGGCGGAGCCGGGGGAAGCGCCGCAGCGCGCGGTCCACCGCCATGCAGGCCGGCCCGGCGGCGGCGAGCGCGAACAGCGTCAGGTTCCGCACGTAGAGGATCGCGAGGAAGCCCGAAGCCCGCCACGAGGAGGACGTCGGAGGGGCGCCGGCGGTACGCGGCGAGGCTCACGGCGGCGATCGCCGCGATCGCGACGAAGTGCCAGCGGTACTCGGACGAGAGCACCGGCGTGTACTCGCCGATGAGCGCGTTCATCTCGTTCCCCGACGCGGTGAGCGCGAGCACGAGGGCGTGCCAGCCTCCCGGCGCGATCACGATCGCGAGGGTCGAGGCGGCGAGGACGCCGACGAGCTTCAGCCACTCCTTGCGGTCGGTGAAGAGCGCGTCCACCGAGTGGCAGCCGACGACGAGCAGCAGGATCACCGCGGACGGGTGGAAGAGGGTCAGGCCGAAGGCGAGCGCCGGGACCGCGAGCCGCGCCCTGCGCTCGAGCGCCCAGAGCGTCGCGCCGAACGCGAGGTAGAGGACGATCTCGGGCCGGTAGCAGAGGCGATAGGCGCTCGCGACCGCGAGCGGGCCGACCACCGCGACGGCCGCCCCCCAGGAGGCCCCGCGGCGCACCGCCGCCGCCACCGTCAGGAGGAGCGCGGCCGCCGAGAGCATCGCGTTCGCGAGCGAGAGCCCCCACCACCCGGTCCAGCGCTGCACGAGGTAGGCGAGCACGCCGAAGCCCCACTCGTGGAAGCCGCTCGCGGTCCCGAGCGCCGGGTAGACGTAGAAGTCCGCCTCCGGGATCCGGCCGGTCCGGACGACCTCGCGGCCGACCACGAGGTGCCACCACAGGTCGAAGTCCACGAGCTTCGCGAGCAGCGCGACGGTGAGCACCGCGAACGCCCCACCCGCGATGAGCACCGCACCTCGCCGCATCGGCGCAATGAAGCCCAGGGGGGTCGATCGAGTCAAGGCGGCGACGGCGGGCGGCGGGACGGTCGCTCCGGGTGGGCGAGGGGCTGGCGTCCCGCTCGCTGACATCGGCCCGCGACGGCTCAGGGGACCGTCAGCGACGTGGTCCCGGTCACGCCGTCGAGCGTGGCGGAGATCGTCGTCGTGCCGGTCGCGACCGCGGTGGCGAGGCCCGTCGTCGCTCCGATGTCCGCCACCGCCGTGTCCGTGGACGCCCAGGTCGCCTGCGCCGTCACGTCCAGGGTCGAGGCGTCCGAGTAGGTGCCCGTCGCCATGAACTGCTGCGTGAAAGTGGCCGCCACGACGGGGTCCGGGGGCGTCACCTCGATCGAGACCAGCGTCGCCGGCGACACCGTGAGCGTCGTGCTCCCCGTCACGCCGTCGAACGTCGCGGAGATGGTCGTCGTGCCGGTCGCCAGGGTGGTGGCGAGGCCGCCCGCCGCGATCGTCGCCGCCGCGGCGTCCGTGGACGCCCACGTCGCCTGCGCCGTCAGGTTCTGCGTCGAGCTGTCGGAGTAGGTGCCCGTCGCCGTGAACTGCTGCGTGAGCCCGGCCGCCACGCTCGGGCTCGCGGGCGTCACCGCGATCGAGACCAGCGTCGGCGGCAGGACCGTCAGCGTCGTGCTCCCGGTCACGACCGGCGAGCGTCGCAAAGATCTCGGTGGAGCCCACGGCCCAGGCGGTCGCGAGGCCGGTCGCGGCGACGGTCGCCACCGGATCGCTCGAGGGCGACCAGGTCACCTGGCTGGTGAGGTCCTGGGTGCTGCCGTCGGAGTAGGTGCCCGTCGCCGTGAGCTGCTGCGTGAACCCGGCGACCACGCTCGGGTTCGCGGGCGTCACCGCGATGGAGGTCAGCAGCGGCGGCAGGACCGTGAGGGTCGTGCTCCCGGTCACGCCGAGCGTCGCGGAGATGGTGGTCGCGCCGGCCGCCACGGTGGTGGCGAGGCCCCCGCGGCGATCGTCGCCGCCGCGCCGTTCGTGGACGCCCACGTCACCAGCCCCGTCAGGTTCTGGCTCGAGCCGTCGGAGTAGGTGCCCGTCGCGGTGAACTGCTGCGTCGCGCCGAGCGTCACGCTCGGGTTCGCGGGCGTCACCGCGATGGAGCTCAGCGTCGGCGGGAGGACCGTGAGCGTCGTGCTCCCGGTCACGCCGGCGAGCGTCGCGGAGACCGTGGTCGTGCCGATGGCCACGGCGGTCGCGAGGCCGGTCGCCCCGATCGTCGCCGCGGCGGCGTTCGTGGATGCCCAGTTCGACCAGCCCCGTCAGGTTCTGGGTCGAGCCGTCGGAGTAGGTGCCCGTCGCCGTGAACTGCTGGGTGAGCCCGGCTGGCCACGCTCGGGCTCGCGGGCGTGACCGCGATGGAGCTCAGCGTCGCGACGAGCACCGTGAGCGTCGCGCTCCCGCTCACGCCGCCGAGCGTCGCGGAGATGGTCGTGGTGCCGACCGCCACGGCCGTGGCGAGGCCGGTCGTCGCGCCGATTGTCGCGGCTGCGACGTTCGTGGACGCCCATGCCACCTGCGTGGTCACGTTCTGCGTCGAGCCGTCGGAGTACGTGCCGGTCGCGATGAACTGCTGCGTGAGCCCGGCGGCCACGCTCGGGCTCGCGGGGGTCACCGCGATGGAGCTCAGCGTCGCCGCCAGCACCGTGAGCGTCGTGCTCCCGGTCACGCTGCCGGCGGTCGCGGAGATGGTGGTCGTGCCGGCCGCCACGGTCGTGGCGAGGCCGTTCGCGGCGATCGTCGCCGCCGCGACGTTCGTGGACGCCCAGGTCACCTGCGCCGTCACGTTCTGCGTCGAGCCGTCGGAGTAGGTGCCCGTCGCGATGAACTGCTGGGTGAGCCCGGCCGCCACGCTCGGGGTCGCGGGCGTCACCGCGATCGAGGACAGCGTCGGCGCGAGGACCGTCAACCCCGTGCTCCCGGTCACGGCTCCGAGCGTCGCGGAGACCGTGGTCGTTCCGACGGCCACGGTGGTGGCGAGGCCGCCCGCGGCGATCGTCGCCGCCGCGCCGTTCGTGGACGCCCAGGTGACCAGCCCCGTCAGGTTCTGCGTCGAGCCGTTGGAGTAGGTGCCGGTCGCGGTGAACTGCTGCGTGAGCCCGGCGGCCACGCTCGGGCTCGCGGGGGTCACCGCGATGGAGCTCAGCGTCGCGGGGAGGACGGTGAGCGTCGTGCTCCCGGTCACGCCGCCGAGCGTCGCGGAGATCGTGGTCGTGCCGACCGCCACGGTCGCGGCGAGGCCGGTCGTCGCACCGATGGTCGCGGCCGCGACGTTCGTGGACGCCCAGGTCGCCTGCGTCGTCACGTTCTGCGTCGAGCCGTCCGAGTAGGTGCCGGTCGCGACGAACTGCTGCGTGAGCCCGGCTGCCACGCTCGGGGTCGCGGGCGTCACCTCGATGGAGCTCAGCGTCGCCGCGAGGACGGTGAGCGTCGTGCTCCCGCTCACGCCGCCGAGCGTCGCGGTGATGGTCGGTCGTGCCGACCGCCAGGGTGGTGGCGAGGCCGGTCGTCGCCCCGATCGTCGCCGCCGCGGCGTTCGTGGACGCCCAGGTCGCCTGCGTCGTCAGGTTCTGCGTCGAGCCGTCCGTGTAGGTGCCCGTCGCGACGAACTGCTGCGTCGAACCCGGCCGCCACGCTCGGGTTCGCGGGCGTCACCGCGATCGAGACGAGCTGCGCCGGCAGCACCGTGAGCGTCGTGCTCCCGCTCACGCCGCCGAGCGTCGCGGTGATGGTGGTCGTGTCCGACCGCCACGGTCGTGGCGAGGCCGGTCGTCGCGCCGATCGTCGCCGCGCGCGGCGTTCGTGGACGCCCAGGTCGCCTGCGTCGTCAGGTTCTGGGTCGAGCCGTCGGTGTAGGTGCCCGTCGCCGTGAACTGGAGCGTCAACCCGGCCGACCACGCCGGGGCTCGCAGGCGGGTCACCGCGATCGAGACCAGCGTCGCCGGCAGCACCGTGAGCGTCGTGCTCCCGCTCACGCCGCCGAGCGTCGCGGAGATGGTGTCGTGCCGACCGCACGGTGGTGGCGAGGCCGCCCGCGGCGATCGTCGCCGCCGCGCGCGTTCGTGGAGGCCCAGGTCACCTGCGTCGTCAGGTTCTGGGTCGAGCCGTCGGAGTAGGTGCCCGTCGCCGTGAACTGCTGGGTGAGCCCGGCTGCCACGCTCGGGCTCGCGGGCGTCACCGCGATGGAGTTCAGCAGCGCCGCCAGCACCGTGAGCGTCGTGCTCCCGCTCCTGGCGCCGAGGGTCGCGGAGATGGTGGTCGTGCCGACCGCCACGGTGGTGGCGAGCCCCGTCGTCGCCCCGATCGTCGCCGCCGCCGCGTTCGTGGACGCCCAGGTCACCTGCGTCGTCAGGTTCTGCGTCGAGCCGTCGGTGTAGGTGCCGGTCGCCGTGAACTGCTGGGTGAGCCCGGCCGCCACGCTCGGACTCGCCGGCGTGACCGCGATCGAGACCAGCGTCGGCGGCAGCACCGTGAGCGTCGTGCTCCCGGTCACGACGCCGAGCGTCGCGGAGATCGTGGTCGTGCCGACGGCGATGGTGGTCGCGAGGCCGTCGTCGCGCCGATGGTCGCCGCGGCGGCGTTCGTGGACGCCCAGGTCACCTGCGTCGTCAGGTTCTGCGTCGAGCCGTCGGTGTAGGTCCCCGTCGCGGTGAACTGCTGGGGGACCCCGGCCGCCACGCTCGGGTTCGCGGGCGTCACCGCGATGGAGGTCAGCGTCGCCGCCAGCACCGTGAGCGTCGTGCTCCCGGTCACGCCCCCGAGGTCGCGGAGATGGTCGTCGTGCCGATCGCCACCGTGGTCGCGAGACCGGTCGTCGCGCCGATGGTCGCCGCCGCCGCGTTCGTGGACGCCCAGGTCGCCTGCGTCGTCAGATCCTGCGTCGAGCGGTCGGTGTAGGTCCCCGTCGCGGTGAACTGCTGGGGGAGCCCGGCGGCCACGCTCGGGCTCGCGGGCGTGACCGCGATCGAGACCAGCGCCGGCGGCAGCACCGTGAGCGTCGTGCTCCCGCTCCTGGCGCCGAGGGTCGCGGAGATGGTGGTCGTGCCGGCCGCCACGGTCGTGGCGAGGCCCGTCGCGTCGATCGTCGCCGCCGCGGCGTTCGTGGACGCCCAGGTCACCTGCGTCGTCAGGTCCTGGGTCGAGAGGTCGGAGTAGGTGCCCGTCGCCGTGAACTGCTGCGTCAACCCGGCCGCCACGCTCGGATTCGCGGGCGTCACCGCGATCGACGACAGCGTCGGCAGCACCCTGAGCACCGTGCTCCCGGTCACGCCGTTGAGCGTCGCCGAGATGGTGGTCGTGCCGGCCACCAGGGTGGTGGCGAGGCCGCCCGCGGCGATCGTCGCCTTCGTGGCGTCCGTGGACGCCCAGGTCACCAGCGCCGTCACGTCCTGGGTCGAGGCATCCGAGTAGGTGGCGGTGGCGGTGAACTGCTGCGTGAGGCCGGCGAGCACGCTGGGGCTCGCGGGCGTCACGGCGATCGAGCTCAGCGTCTTGCAGACGGCCGCGCTGCACACCTGGGCGGTCCCGCAGACGGTGCCGTCCGGGAGCGCGGTCTGCGTGCAGGTCGCGCCCGCCCTCGAATCGCACGTGACCGCGCCGGTGTGGCAGGCGTCCTGGTTCGGGCACGCCGCCCCGGGCACGCACGTGCACGTCCCGCTGAGGCACTGCTCGAGGCCGCCCGTCCCGCAGGCCGTGCCTTCGGTGACGGGGGTCGTGGTCTCCGTGCAGACCGGCCATCCCGTCGCGCACGAGTTCGCCTGCAGGACGCACTCGTTGAGCGCCGGGTCGGTGCACGCGAGCCCGGGGACACAGGGAATGAAGTCCCAGGTGGCCGTCGCGCTGCCGTTCGCGCCGCAGTTGATCCGGTAGGTCCCGTGCACGCCGCTCGTGGAGATTTCCGGGTCCACCAGGTAGCCGCGCGTGCAGTTGCCGATCCCGACGCCGCTCAGCCCGACCGTGTCGAAGATCGCGCTCGCGAACGGGTCGGTGCCGGTGGACGGATCGGTGCAGGTGAGGTCCCACTCCGCGTTGATGCCCCACCGGAACTGCTTGGGGCTGCTGATGACCTGCGCCGTGCTCGGGACGAGCGTCTGCACCGGGCTCGGGGTGGGCGTGCAGGTCCCGGCGGAGGGCGTGACCTGGGTCGCCGTCACCGAGCCGGTCAGGACGTAGAGCGACGTCGTCGCGCTCGACCCCTGGTAGAAGAGCGTCGCCATTCCGCCGGCGTTGAAGGGGATCGCGCCGAGCGTCTGGGTCAGCGTGAACGTCCCGTACATCCCCGGGACGCCCTCCTGCCACACGAGGCCCCAGTCGCTGAAGTGGCGGGTCTCGACCGTGATGGTCCGCGCGGCGGCGTCGCGCCGGACGTCCGGCATGCGGTACCAGAACCCGCTCGCGTCCTGGTAGGCGATCCCGAGCTTGTCGATCGAGCCCGCCGAAGCCTCGGGGACCCGGAGCACCAGCGTCACGGGGGCCGAGAACGTGGACGCCTCCGGCCCGAGCCGGAACGCGCCGCCGACCCCGCCGAGCGCGCTGTTCGTGATCTCCTGGACCGAGATCGTCGTGATCGACGGCGGCAGCGCGCCCGCCGGGACGCTCAGGGTGAGGCGGCCGTCCGCCGACACGAGGGTCGTCACGCTGCCCGGGTCGATCGAGCCGGTCACCGGCGCGCCGATCGGAGTGCCGGCATCCGTCAGGAACGGTGGGGGTGAGCCGGGGCTCGCCGGAGCTGGAACCGGCACGCTTCCCGAGCCGCAGGCGGTCGCGCCGAGGAGCGCGAGGAGGCCCAGCACCGACCAGGCGGACCGACGGCTGCCGCCGCCGATCCGGGTCGTTGCGACCCTGCGATCGATGCTCGCGTCCCCGGTCGACAACTCGGCCGGAGGGTAGCCCAGAGCAGGGCCGGAGCGGAAGGAGCGTGGGTGCGCCATCATGCCTCGTGTGCGTCCGCGCCGGCCGGGCGCTCCCGCCCTGCTCCTTGACGCTCACGGACCCCCTCCCCTACAGTCGGGCGCGCATTTGCATTTCACGTCCGATCCGGAATTTCAGGAGCGATCATCGATGAATCGCGGAGTCTGGCTCGCAGGAGCAGTTTTGCTGGCGGTCGCATCGAGCGCCTCGGCCGAGCAGGCCGCTCGGCCCGCAGGCACGAAGGCCGTGGCGGCCGCCGACAAGAGTGGCGACAAGGCCGCCGAGAAGGACGGGGACAAGGACAAGAAGGACGCGCAGACGACCCCGCCGAAGCGGTTGAAGCGCGGCAAGAAGGACCCCGAGCCCACCGGGCCGAGCAAGGAGGTCCGGTCGGCGGTGCGCCGCACGCGCTCCGTCTACATGTACGCGATCGAGGCGTGTAGCCGCCCCGGTGGCAGCTGCGACGCCGCCCTCCGCGACGACGCCGAGCAGCGGTTCCTCGAGGCCTGCGGCGCCTGCGCGCCGTCGGTGAAGTGCGAGGCGGAGCGCGACGCCATCCGCGGCGGCACGTCCCGGTCGGCTGCGTTCGACATCTGCGCGCCGGCTCCAGCCCGGTAGCGCACCCGCGAGCGATGGTCCCGTCCGGCGACGCACGGCCCGGCGCGGACCGCTCGCCGCCGGCTCCCACGCGCGAGGGGACGAGCCGGGCGGCCTGGCCGCTCGCGCTCGGCGCAGCGGCGCTCGCCGGGCTCGTGCTCCTCGCCTACTCGCACGTCGGTGGCTTCGGGTTCGTCGACTACGACGACCCCGGCTACGTGGCGACGAACCCGGTCGTCCAGCGGGGGCTCACCTGGGAAGGCGCGCGGTGGGCGTTCACGTCGCTCTCGCTCGCGAACTGGCACCCGCTGACCTGGCTGTCCCTGATGGCGGACGTCTCGCTGTTCGGCGTCGACCCGGGGTGGATGCACCGCGCCAACGTCTTCTGGCACCTCGTCGACTCGGTGCTGCTCTGGGTCGTCCTCGACCGCCTCACCGGCGCGCGCGCGCGGAGCTGGGTCGTCGCAGCCCTGTTCGCGGTCCACCCGCTGCACGTCGAGTCGGTCGCCTGGATCTCGGAGCGGAAGGACCTGCTCTCGACGCTCTTCTTCCTCCTGGCCGTCGCGGCGTGGACGGCCTGGGTCCGCAGGCCCTCGACGGGCCGGTACCTCGCGGTCGTCGCGGCCTTCGCGCTCGGGCTCCTCGCGAAGCCGATGGTCGTCACCCTCCCCGCCGTGCTCCTGCTCCTCGACCTCTGGCCGCTCGGGAGGCTCGGCGCGGGAGGGGCGGGGCTCCGGCGGCTCGTCGTCGAGAAGCTCCCCCTCTTCGCGCTCTCGGCGGCCTCGAGCCTCGTCACGATCGTCGCCCAGCACCGCGGCGGCGCGACGGCGACGCCGGAGGCCATCCCGTACGCCGCCCGCATCGGGAACGCGCTCCTCTCGATGGCGGGCTATCTCCAGAAGACCGTCTGGCCCGCGCGCCTCGCGGTGTTCTACCCGAACCCGGCGGTGAGCCCCGCGGGCCTGCCGATGGCTGGCCGTCGCGCTCTCCGCGCTGGTGCTCGCGGCCCTGACCGGCGTCGCGGTCCGGCAGCGCCGGGAGCGGCCGTGGCTCCTCGTCGGGTGGCTCTGGTTCGCGGTCACCCTCCTGCCGGTCATCGGGCTCCTGCAGGTCGGGCGGCAGGGCATGGCGGACCGGTACACGTACCTGCCGCTCATCGGGATCTTCGTCGCGCTCGTCTGGACGGTCCCGGCCGCGTGGCCGGCGCGGCGCGCGCTGCGGCTCGGGCTCGGCGGGGCCTGCGCGGCGCTCCTGCTCGCGCTCGCCACGGCGGCCCGCGCGCAGGCGAGCCACTGGCAGGACACCTTCAGCCTCTTCCACCACGCCGCCCACGTCACCGAGGGGAACTGGCTCGCCTGGAAGAACCTCGGCGTCGTCCACCACGCCCGCGGCGAGCACCAGCTCGCGCTCGAGGCGTTCCGCCGCTCCGTGGAGGCGCGGCCGGACGAGGCGGACGGCTGGTTCGACCTCGGCGTGTCGTACGCGGAGCTCGACCAGCGCGCGCCGGCGGCCGAGTGCTTCCGGCGCGCCACGCTCCTCGCGCCCGAGGACGCGGAGGCGTGGTTCCGCCTCGGGATCAGCCGCGCGCTGCTCGGCCGGGCGGACGGCGCGCGGAGGCGGTCGCGCGCCTCCGGGTCATCGACGCGGCGAAGGCGCGGCAGCTCGAGGAGCTCGCGGAGAAGATCGCGCGGCAGCTCTCGGCGCGGTGACGGGCGCGGCCCGCGCGGCGCGGCGGCGGACGGGCGTGCGCCGGGCCGCCGGGCCGGAGAGGTGGCGGGCCCGCGCCGCGCCCCCGGTGGTATGCTGCGCCGCGCTTTCCAGGAGGATCGACGAGATGATGAGTGGCAAGCGGGTGTGCGTGGTGATGCCGGCCTACAACGCGGGCCGCACCCTCGCCCAGACCGTCGCGGAGATCGACCGCGCGTCGTGACACCTCATCGTCTCACACGCACCCTTCATCTCATTAAGGCCGGAGAGGTGGCGGCCCGCGCCGCGCCCCCGGTGGTATGCTGCGCCGCGCTTTCCAGGAGGACCGACGAGATGATGAGTGGCAAGCGGGTGTGCGTGGTGATGCCGGCCTACAACGCGGGCCGCACCCTCGCCCAGACCGTCGCGGAGATCGACCGCGGCGTCGTGGACGACCTCATCGTCGTCGACGACGCGAGCCGCGACGACACGGTGGAGGTCGCGCGCAAGCTCGGGGTCGAGGCGATCGTCCACCCGCGGAACCGCGGCTACGGCGGGAACCAGAAGACCTGCTACACGGCGGCGCTGTCGCGCGGCGCGGACATCGTCGTGATGGTCCACCCCGACTACCAGTACTCGCCGCTGCTCATCCCCGCGATGGCGTCCATGGTCGCGAGCGGGCACTTCGACTGCGTGCTCGGGTCGCGGATCCTCGGCGTCGGCGCGCGGCGGGGCGGGATGCCGCTCTGGAAGTACGTCGCGAACCGCGCGCTCACCGCGTTCGAGAACCTGTTCCTCGGCTACAAGCTCGCCGAGTACCACACCGGCTACCGCGCCTTCTCGCGCCGGCTCCTCGAGACGCTGCCGCTCAACGAGAACTCGGACGACTTCGTCTTCGACAACCAGATGCTCGCGCAGACCCTCTGGTTCGGCTTCGACATCGGCGAGCTCACCTGCCCGACGCGCTACTTCACCGAGGCCTCCTCGATCAACTTCCGGCGCAGCGTGAAGTACGGCTTCGGCGTCCTCGGGACGGCGCTCGAGTTCCGGCTCTCGAGGTGGGGGCTCACCCACCCGCCGCGGCTCTCGAAGGACGGCCGGCGGCTCGAGGTCCCGAAGGTCGCGCGCGCGGCCAGCGGGACGGAGTCTCCGAACGTTGCGACGCGCTGAAGACGTGGGCGACACGACGATCCCACCGCCGGGCGGAGCGGAGCGGCGGTGAACTACCAGGGCCGCACGGCGGAGGCCGCGCAGGCGTTCGAGGCGGTCGCGCCGGACGCCGCCGCCGAGCTGCGAGCCCGCGCGCTCGGCTCGCGCTGATCGCCGGGCGCGGGCGCGCTCAGCGGCGGCCGGGTGATCCGGCGCCGGGGTCGGTCCTGCGCAGCTTCTCGGTGATGCGCTCGCGCTCGCCGGGGTACACGCCGTACCACGCGCGATCGAGGAACTCCCGCCACGCGGCGCGCGCCCGCGGGAGGTCGCCGCGCTGCTCGTACAGGTTCCCGAGCGAGAGCCACGGCCCCGCCCGGCGCGGGTCCGCCCGCGTGGCGGCCGTCCACAGCGCCTCGGCGCCGGCGACGTCGCCGCGCTCGTAGCGGGCGATGCCGAGATCGGTCATCGCCTGCGCGTGCCCGGGGGAGACGGCGAGGGTCCGCTCCCAGAGCCGCGCCGCCTCGTCGTGCCGTCCCTGGGCCCAGCGCACGACCCCGAGCCGCCAGAGCGCGTCCGGCAGGTCCGGCTTGCGCCGCAGCAGCTCGGTGTAGATGGCCTCCGCGTCGGAGACCCGGCCGGTCCGCTCGTACGCGACGCCCAGCTCGACGAAGGGCTGGGGCGGAGGGTCCTCGAGCGGCGCGACCATCCGCACGGCGGCCTCGAGCTCCCGGACGCCCTCCGGGACCCGTCCCGCCTCCATGAGCGCGGCGCCGAGGAGGTCGTGCGCCTTCGCCGACCGGGGCACGGCGCGGACCGCCTCGGAGAAGAGGGACACCTCGTCCGACCAGGCGGAGGCGTACGCGACGGTCCGCCCGACCAGGAGCGCGGCGACGGCGAGGGCGGCGACGGCCGCGACGCGGCGGAGGGCCGGCCGCGGATCGGCGAGGACGCGACCTGCGAGCGCCCCGGCCGCGACGCAGAACGCGACGCTCGGGAGGTAGAGCAGCCGCTCGCCGAAGATCGTGCCGACCGGGACGAGGAGGTTCGACGTCGGGAACGCCGCCGCGGCGTACCAGAGCACCGCGAAGCCGAGGACGGGCCAGCTGCGGGCGCGGACGGCGGACCACGCGACGGCGGCGAGGAGCCCGAGCACGCCGGCGGACGCGAGGAACCGCGGGTCGAGCGCGGAGCCGACCAGGGGGATGGCGTCGAAGGAGTAGTCGGGGGAGAGCGTGGCGGGGACGAGGAGGAGCGCGAGGCCGCGCCCGAGCACCGCCACGGCGGTGAGGAGCCTGGGCCAGGTCGCGACGTGCGGGAGCGGATTCTCGAGGAACGGGATCGTCGCGAGCGGGATCCCGAGGCTCCCGACGGCGGCCCGGCGCGCGAGCAGGTAGAGCGCGAGCGTCGCGGCGTAGGCCGCGTAGAGGAGCAGGAGGCGCCGCCGGCGCCGGGGCCACGCGTCGCGCCCGAGGAGCAGGTCCCACGCGACGAAGCCCCCGAGCGCGGCGACCCCGCTCTCCTTCGAGAAGAGCGCCGCGGCGAAGGCGAGCGGGGGCAGGACGAGCCAGCGGCGCGCGTCGCGGCGGAGGGCGGTCGCGTGGGCGAGCACCGCGAGGAGCACGAAGACCGCGGCGAGCGCGTCCTTGCGGCCGGCGACGTTGGCGACGACCTCGACGTGCACGGGGTGGATCGCGAACAGGAGCGCGCCGGCCGCGGCGGCGAGGGGCGCGAGGCCGAGGCGGAGCGCGAGGGCGAGGACGAGCAGGGAGACGAGGGCGTGGAGGACCACGTTGACGAGGTGGTAGCCGGAGGGCGACAGCCCCCCGACCGCGTGGTTGAGCGCGTAGGTGGCGGTCGTGAGGGGGCGGTAGATCGGGTTCGTCTCGCCGGCGCCCTGCCACGCGCCCTCGGCGAACGCCCGCGGGATCCCCGCGAGGGAGCGGACGCGATCGTTCTGGACGATCTCCGGCGCGTCGTCGAGCGCGAACCCGTGACCGATCGTGCCGGCGAACGGCAGGACGGCTGCGAGCGCGACGATCGGCGCGGCGACGAGGAGCGGCCGGCGCGCGAGCAGGGACGATCCCATCGGCGCCCTAATCTACCAGTGCCCCGGCAGTGAATGGCGGACGTCAGGGTGGACCGCGGATCCGCACGCGCCCGACCTCGCCCGGCGCGTGCGCGAGCGGCTCCGCGCCGCGGAGGCGCGCGGGGGAGCCCCGGCGCGGCCGTGAGCCGCCGCGGCGTCCCTCGTCGGGGCGCCGCTCCGCGGCGTGGCGGGCCGGGCCAGCCGATCCGGTCGCCCGCGCGCTCCGGCTCAGCGCGGCGGCACGGACCCGAGCAGCGCCCTCACCGCCCGCGCCCGCGCCGGGTCGAGCCGGTCGAGCGCCTCGAGGCTCGCGGCCGCGCCGCCGGCGTCGTGCGCGAGCGCGCTCGCGATGCCGAGGTTGTGCCACGCGCGGACGTCGTCCGGCCGGACCGCGACCGCGGCGCGGAAGCACTCCGCGGCGCGCTCGTGGCGCCCCAGGCTCCCGTGCGCGGTGCCCAGGTTGTACCAGGCGTCCGCGTAGCGCGGCCGGATCCGCAGCGCCTCCTCGAGCGGCGGGATCGCGTCCGCGGGCGCGCCGAGCGCGCCGTAGGCCGCCCCGAGACCGTTCCACGCGGTGGCGAGCCGCGGCCGCAGCCGGAGCGCCTCCCGGTACGCCGGGATGCCCTCGGCCGGCGAGCCCGCGTCGGACAGCGCGTCGCCGAGCCCGTTCCAGGCGACCCAGTTCCGCTCCGTCACGGCGAGCGCGCGCCGGTGCAGGGTGACGCTGTCGCGCCACGTCGCGACCTGGCGCGCCGCCTGCCCGGCGAGGAGGGCGACCGCGAGGATCGACACCGCCGCGCCGACCGCGCGAGGAGCGCGGACGCGCGCGAGGAGCTCCGCCCCGCCCCACACGGCCGCGGTGAAGATCCCCACGAGCGGGAGGTACGTGTACCGGTCCGCGAGCCCCTGGTCCCCGACCTGGACGATCCCGATCACCGGGACGAGCATCCCGACGAACCAGAGCCATCCCCACAGGAGGTACGGCCGGCGGGACCGCTCGGCCACGGCCGCGGCGGTCAGCGCGCCCAGCAGGATCACCGCGCCTGCCGTCTTCCACGCGGCGATCCCGCCGTCCGCGAGCACCGGGTGCGGATAGAACGCGGCGAGCCCCGCCGGCCAGACGGTCCGCTGGAGATACAGGACGTACGACACCGCCGCGTTCGCGAGCCGCCCGCCGAGGGGGACCGCCTCGGGAGCCGCGACCGCCCCTCCGGAGTCCTGCGCGAGCCAGGTGACGAGCGCGGCGCCCGCGGAGATCGCGAGGAGCGGGACCTTCTCGAGCGCGAGCCGCCCGAGCTCCCGGACGACCCCTCCCGCCGCCGCGCCGCGCAGCCGCCCGAGGGGCCACACGTCCACGAGGAGGAGCACGAGCGGGAGCGTCACGAGCATCGGCTTGGCGAGGAGCCCGGCGACGAGGAGCCCCGCCACGACGAGGTACCGCGCGACGTCCGGACGCGGACGCCGCGCGTACGACACCCACCCGTGCAGCGCGAGGAAGAAGAAGAGCCCCGAGAGGACGTCCTTCCGCTCGGACACCCACGCGACCGACTCGACGTGCAGCGGGTGGAGCGCGAACAGCGCCGCGACGATCGCGCTCCGCCACCGCGCCCCGGTGAGCCGCACGAGCAGGTGGAGGAGCAGCACGGTGTTCGCCGCGTGCAGGGCGACGTTCACGAGGTGATGCGCCCCGGCGTCGGCGCCGAACAGCGTGACGTCGGCCATGTGGGACAGCCACGTGAGCGGGTGCCAGTTCGCGGCGTGGAAGCCGCCGAAGGCCCAGGCGACGCCGTCGGCGCCGAGGCCGCGGAGCACCGCCGGGTTCGCGGTGACGTACTGCTGGTCGTCGAGGTTCACGAACGCGAACGTCCGCACCTGCGCGTAGACGGCCGCGACCGCGAGCACGAGGAGCGCCGCGATCCCGCCCTCGACGCCGCGGGCGGCGCCCCCCACGACGGCGTCCTCGCCGCCGGCAGGCCTCCGGCGCCGCCGCACCCGGCGCGACGCCCGGCGGCGACCGCGCAGCGCTCATCGCGGGCCCGCCCCGTCGAGCACGTACAGCAGCGGGACCCCTACCCGCTCGACGACGTGGACGGTGCGCCACCCTCGCGCCCGGAGCCGGTCGGCGCACCCGAACCGCGTCCCCGCGAGCACGAGGTCCGGCTGCTCCTCCAGCCTGACGCTCTCGAACGAGACGCCGCGCGGATCGCGCGCGAGCGAGTGCTCCGTGAAGAACGGCTCGTAGCAGCTCGCGATGCGCACGGGACGCGCCCCGGCGTCGTGGACGACGTTCGCGAGCACCCAGTCGACGCCCTCGCGGTGGCTCGCGCCCCAGTAGTCGAGCTCGAACCGCCCCGCGGCGCCGGCCAGCCCGCCGCCGACGGTCCGGTTGAAGTACACGGCCTCGTAGGGATGGAGCCGGACCATGTCCGCCACCGTCACGAGGAGCGCCGCGGCCGCGAGCGCGGCGGCGCCCGCCCGGATCGCCCGCGGGAACCGGCGCTCGGCGACGAAGGCCGACAGCCCGTGCCCCGCGAGCGCCGCGAGCGGCGGGGCGACGAACAGGAAGTGGCGCCACGCGTCGAACACGACGGGACGCGCGAGGATCGTGTAGCCGACCGGGAAGGCGACGCTGAAGGCGAGGACGCCCGCGCGCACGCGGCGCGTCCGGTCCGCGCCCTCCGTCCCGGAGCGCAGCGCGAGGACCGCGACGGCGGCGGCGGCCGCCAGCGCGACGAACCAGGTCTCCGGCAGCGTGACGAGGAGCCACCTCGGCAGGTACGACGCCGGCGCGCTCGCCGGCGAGATGACGTTCCCGTCGAACAGCATCGGGAGCACCGTGCCGGTGCGGTTCGCGTCGAGGAGCGCGCGGAGCGGGAGCCCCACCGGGTCGAGCTGGGCTGCCGGCCACGCGAGGAGGAGGACGCCCCACGCGACGGCGCCCACGGCGGCGAGCCGGGCCGCGAGCGGGAGCGCCACCGACCGGATCGCCCCGGGCTCCCGCAGGCGCGGCGCCGCGGCGATCCCCCACGCGAGCGCGACGTACCCGAGCACGAACGCGCCGCCGACCCGGACCCCGAGCGCGAGGCCGGCGACGACCCCGAGGAGCCCCACCGACCGCCAGCGGACGCGGGGCGAGGACGCGCTCGAGGCGAGCGCGAGCACGAGCACCCACGCGTGGAGCGCCGCGAACGGGATGTCCTTCGGGTTCGCGAAGGCGTGGCCGTGGTACGCCGGGGTGGAGGCGAGCAGGACCGCGGCCGCGACCCCGGAGCGCGCGCCGCCGAGCAGCGCCCCGAGCCGGTACGTCGCGACGACGCCGGCGAGCGCGACCGCCGCGTTGACGAGGTGCCGGGTGTCGATCACCGCGAGCGGCGAGATCCGGGCGGCGAGCTGGGCGACGAGGTCGAACGCCGCGCCGTAGAAGTGGTCCACGCCGCCGGCGAGGTGCGCGTAGTCGATGACGGCGCCGCGATCGCGGAACAGGCTCGTGTACCAGCGGAGCACGACCTCCCCGTAGATGCGCTGGTACTCCTCGTCCCAGGTCACGCCGTAGTCGAGGAAGGTCGCCGCCATCACCGCCGCGAGCCCGGCGAGGAGCCCGGCCGCGATGAAGGACCAGCGACGGTCGTCCGGGGCGAGGGCCGCCGCGTCGAGGCGCGCTGCGAGCCCGCGCGCCGCGGGGCTCGCGCCAGCGTCCGCCGGCGGACGCCGCGCCGCCTCCGGTTCTCCACGAATCGCCACGCCGGCGGGATGCTACGCGATGGTCCCCGCGACGCAAAGACCGTCCCTGGCCGCGAGGGCGGGGGCCCCGGTACACTGCGCGGCCGATGGAGTCGCGCGTCGAACCGTCCGAGGGCGCGGTCGCCCGGTTCGTGGGATCCAGGCCCTTCCTCGCCGGGGTCCTGCTGCTCGCCGCCGCGCTCCGGGTCGGGCACGTGCTCGCGCTGCGGCCGCTGCCGCTGTTCGACACGCTCATCGTGGACTCCGCGCTCTACGACGCCTGGGCCCGGCGGATCGCGGCCGGCGACTGGCTCGGCGGCGAGCGGGCCTTCTACATGGACCCGCTGTACCCGTACGTGCTCGCGGGGATCTACCGGGTCTTCGGCCACGACCTCCTCGTCGTGCGCCTGTTCCAGGCCGCCCTCGGCGTCGGCACCTGCGCGCTCGTCGCGTCGCTCGGCCGCCGCGTGTCGGGGCGCGCGACCGGCAACCTCGCCGCGCTCCTCGTCGCAGTGTACGGCCCCGCCATCTTCCAGGAGGGCGAGGTCGAGAAGACCGCGCTCGGCGTCTTCCTCGTCACCGCCGCGCTCACCCTCGCGACCCGCACCTCGGTCCGCGCCCGCCTCGGCGCAGGCGTCGCGCTCGCGCTCGGCACGCTCACCCGCGGCAACCTGATCCTGCTCGCGCCGCTCGGCGCCCTCTGGTTCCTGCTCTCGCCCCCGGACGACGGCGAGGCGGGCGGCGCGCCGCCCTCCTGGCGCGCCCGGCTCGCCGGCCGCCCGGGGCGGAGCGCGGCGGCGTTCCTCGCGGGCTTTCTCGCGGTCCTGGCGGTCGTCGCGGCCCGGAACCACCATGTCTCGGGCGAGTGGATCCTCGCCGCGTCGCAGGGCGGCCAGAACTTCTACACCGGCAACAACCCGTCGAACCGGACCGGCGCCTACGAGTACGTGCCGTTCGTCCGCCCGGAGCCGAACTTCGAGGAGAGCGACTTCCGCGCGGAGGCGGAGCGCCGCACCGGCCGCGCGCTCGGCGCCGCCGAGGTCTCCGCGTTCTGGTACCGGGAGGCGCTGGCGCACGTCGCCGCGCGCCCCGCGTTCGCGGCCACGGTGCTCGCGCGCAAGGTCGCCCTGTTCTGGAGCGACTTCGAGATGCCGGACGCGTGGGACATGTTCCTGCTCGCGCGCTTCTCGCCGGTCCTCCGCCTCCCGCTGCTCGGGATGGGGCTCCTCCTGCCGTTCGCGGCGCTCGGCGCGTTCGCGTCGGTCCGCCGGAGCCGCCCCGCGCGCCTGCTCGTCGGCTACACGCTCGCCTACGCCGCCTCCGTCGTCGCCTTCTTCGTGTTCGCCCGGTACCGGCTGCACGTCGTCCCCGCGCTGGCCGTGCTCGCCGCGTGCGCGATCCCCTGGCTCGCCGGGCTGGTCCGCGCGCGTCGGATCCGCCCGCTCGCCGGGGCCGCGGCCGCCGCCGTCGCGATCGCCGCGTTCTCGTTCCTGGGGAGCGCCACCTTCGGGGTCGAGCGCCGGCCGAACCCCCAGGGCGCCATCAACCTCGCCTGGCTCTACCGCCAGCGCGGCGAGCCCGCCCCCGCGGAGCGGCTCCTCGTGGACGCCCTGGAGCGGGAGGAAGGTCCAGCGCGCGCCGGCCCGCTGTGCGCGCTCGGCGACCTCTTCCTCGAGCAGGGCCAGACCGCGAGGGCGGTCTCGGTGCTCGAGGCCTGCGCGCTCGCGAACCCGGCCTACCCGGACGCCTGGCTCCGGCTCGGCGTCGCCTACGAGCGCGCGTCCCGGCTCGAGGACGCCGCGGCGGCGCTCGAGGTCCAGGTCCGCGCGGTGCCGGGGCACGAGACCGCTCGCGCGCTCCTCGACCGGCTACGGCGCGGCGGGGGCCGGTGATCCCTGCGCATCTCCGCGCGCGCCGTCAGTGACAGCCCATGCACGCCGACCCCCACTGGGGAGTCACGTCGATCGTCCCGTTGACGTGCAGCGCCGCGTTCGTGATCGCGCTCGGGCACGCCGCCCACGCTCGAGGCGTCCGGGTGGCAGAGCTGACACTCGCGGTGCGCCGGCTGGCTGCCGTGGAACGGGGAGTGCCAGGTCCCGTTCTGCGGCGGGGCGCCGTGGCACGACGCGCACGTCGTCGGGCCGTCCGTCCAGCGCGGGGTCGCGCGGGCCCCCTGGTAGGCGACCGAGGTGGTCGCGAGCTCGTCCGCGCCCCAGTCCCAGTACGAGTAGACGAACTCGCCGGAGTAGTTCCCGTGGCAGTAGGTGGCGGCGCAGCCGGTCGCGGACGCGTAGGAGGGCGCGTTGCCGCCCTGCGCGGCCCGGGCCCCGAACCTCACGTCCGCGGTGCCGTCCATGTGGCTCGGCGAGCTGGGCGGGACCGCGCCGAGGTGGCACTCGGCGCAGCGCAGCGGGATCGTCCGGATCGTCGCCGGGTTCACGTGCGCGACGTGAGCGCCCGCGGGCCGACCGGTCAAGGTGCCAGGCGGCGCCGCCTTGACGAGCGGGTCGGTGCAGATCGGGCCCGCGCCGCAGGCGGGCGCCACCGGCAGGCGCGTCGTGTCCCCGTGGCAGGTGTCGCAGTCGGTCCGGACCTCGAGCTGCCCGTTCACGTGCGTGTCGCGGTTCACCGCCGTGGACGTGTAGCCGGTGTGGCAGTTGCCGCACTGGGTGCTCGTCGGGTGGGTGCCGCCGGGCGGGATGCCGTGGCAGGTGCCGCACGAGTTCGCGACGGGGGCCGTCCACACCGGCGCGTTGAGCGCGTTGCCGAGGTGGAAGTTGCCGTGGCAGTAGCTCGCCGAGCAGGTGGCCCCGTTCCACTGGATGACGCCCGGGGCGAGCCCGGTGGACGCGAGGGGCCCCCAGGCGAGCTCGACCGTGCCGTTCCGGTGCCCGTTCCCCGCGGCCGTGCTGGTGACGGCGGCGTGGCACTCCGTGCAGGCGATGCCGCGCGTCAGCGTTCCCGTGGCGAGGTGGAGCTGGTGCGCTCCGACGGCGCGGTCCGTGGTCGCCGTCTCGCCGCGGGTCCCGTACGGCGGCGCCGCCGCGAGCTGCGGGTTCAGCGGCGTCGCGGGGCGGCCCGCGTCGCCGTGGCACGAGGAGCAGCCGAGCGCCGGCGACTCGACGGTTCCGTTCAGGTGCGTCGCGAGGTTCACCGTCGTCGGCCCGTAGCCCGCGTGGCACCCGCCGCAGTCGGTCCGCTGCGGGTGCGAGCCGCCCGGAGGGACGCCGTGGCAGGAGCCGCAGGTCGCCTCGCCCGGGCCGCCGGTCCAGTCCGGCGTGGGGTGGCTCCCCTGCGAAGCGGTCCCGACGAACGACGAGCCGTGGCAGTAGACGGCGCACCCGCGGTTCGTGCGGTTCCAGCTCGGCGTCGCGCCGTTCGCGGTCGCGAGCCCGGAGAACGTCACCGAGGCCGTCGGCTGCGTGGGGCCGGTGACGAGGTCGACGTGCCCGGCCGCGAGGGCGTCCGCGGGCGTGACGTGGCAGGTCGCGCACGCGATGGGCCCCGCGAGCGGGCCGCCGTTCACGTGCGCGGTGTGCGCGCCGGCGCGGACGGGGTCGGCCTGGTAGCCCCAGATCGTCCGGGGCGGCGCGCCGGTCGCGTCGCTCGTGCCGCCGTGGCACATGAGGCAGTTCACCTTCCAGCTGGCGACGCCGGCCGGAAGGTTCCGGTCGTGGCACGACGCGCACCCGACGCCGGTGAAGCCGCCGGCGAGGTCGGCGCCGTGGCAGAGCTGGCAGGCGGAGAGGCCGCGATCCGCGGAGTACGCGTGGAACTCCGGGCTCGCCGGATCGATCCACCCGCTCAGGTGACCGCCGCTCACGCTCACGCGGCCGTCGAGGTGCTTGCCCGCGGGCGGCGGGACGAGCTGGCCCGCGGCCGTGATGGTGTCCGGGTGGCAGGCGTTGCAGCCGGTGAGGTTGCTCCCGACGTCGGGGTGCGGCGCGGACGGCGGCAGCCCGTGGCAGGTGCCGCACGTGTTCCCGCGCGGCGCCGTCCACACCGGGACGTTCGTCGGCGCGTAGGCGCTGTGGCAGTAGGAGGTCGAGCAGCTCGCGGTGCCGCGGTTCCAGCCCGGGTCGCGCCCGGCCGCGATCCACGCGGCGTCGGCGCCCTGGTAGGCCGTCACGGTGGGCGTGCCGTCGAGGTGCCCCGGGTCGTAGGCGTCCGCCGGCTTGCGGTGGCAGAAGACGCAGTCGAGCGGCCCGGAGACCACCTGCGAGTCCACGTGGAGCCGGTGCGCCCCCACGCCGATCGCGGTCGTCGCCGTCCTGCCGCGGACGTCCGCGGGCGGCGCGCCGCGCGGATCGCCCGGCTCGCCGTGACAGCCGTTGCAGGTCGTGGTCCAGGCCTGGCCGCCGAGGTGGCAGTCGGCGCAGGTCACGTCGGTGACCGCGGCGGGCCGCCGGATGGCGTGGCAGCGGTTGCAGGTCAGCGGGGCGAGCGCGGCCGTGATCCCGTGGAACGCGTCGCTCGCCGGATCGGTCCAGCCGGCCGGGTGCTTCGCCGCGGCGTCGGTCTCGAACACGCCGTTCACGTGCTTGCCGGTCGCGCGGATCATCCCGGAGGAGTCCACCGTCTCCGGGTGGCAGGCGGCGCACGTCGCGTTCGTCGAGCCCGCCGCGAGCGCCGGGTGCGCGGAGGTCGGCGCCGCGGTCCCCGCGACGTCGCCGTGGCAGCTGCCGCAGTCCGCCTGGTGCTGCCCGGTGGCGGTCCAGCGCGGCGCGTTCGTGCTGTTCCCGCCGGTGAAGCTGCCGTGGCAGTAGACGGTGCTGCAGCCGTAGGTCGCCTGGTCGTAGCTCGGCGAGAGCGCGCCGTTCCGGGTCGCGAGGGGACCGAAGCTCACCCTCACGTTCCCGTCGATGTGGCTCGTGTCGCCGGGGGCCGGCTTCACGTGGCAGCCGCTGCAGTCGAGCCCGGCGCGGATGTGGGCGGCGTGGGCGCCGACCGACGGCAGCGCCGGGTCGCTGCGCCCGTGCGTGTCGAGCGGCGGCGCCCCGCTCTGGTCCTCCTGGCCGCCGTGGCACCGCGCGCAGCGGTTCGACGCGGCGCTCGCGGACTCGACCTTGCGCGCGTCGCACGAGGCGAGCACGAGCGCCAGCGCGGCGAGGGCGAGCGGAAACGGGCGGGCGAGGCTCATGACGCTTCCCCTCCAGCCGTGGTGCGAGGAATCGTCATCCCGTCGGCGTGGCGTGTGGTTGGGCGGATGAACTGCGGGCGCACTCTACTCGATTCGAGGGAGCCCGGTCACGCCCGGCCTAGACGACGCCCGCGACGTGCGCGTCGCGGCAATGCGTCGCACATCGGCACACCATGATGCAGGCCCGCGCGCCGCCGGAGCGCGGAGCGCCCCGGCGGTGCGGGGGGAGACTACGACGAGGGCGAGGCTGGCCGCGTCAGTGGCAGCCCGAGCAGTTGGAGCCCCAGTGCGGCGCAACGTCGACGACCCCGTTTCGATGGAGCGCCGCGTTCGTGATGGTGCCGGGGCCCGCGCAGTACGAGCCCGGCGGGCACGAGGTGACCAGGCCACCCGACGTCCCGGTGTAATTCGGCGGACCACCGAAGACGTACGCGCCGGTCGCGTCGGGGTGGCAGAGCTGGCACGCGTTTCCGGTCGCGACGTTCATCCCGTGCGTTCCGCTGTGCCACTGGTAGGGGGAGCCGTTGTACCGGGGCGGGTAGCCGTGGCATGCGCCGCAGCCCTGGCCCGCCGCCGCGTACCAGCTCGGCGGCGTGGTGGATGGCTGGCCGCCGTAAGGGACGGTCACCGGGACGAGCTCTTCGGTGCTCCAGTCCCAGACCGTGTACGTGAACGTCCCCGCGGGCACGGTGTGACAGGCGACGTTCGAGCAGTTCTTGGTGGTCGCGTCGAACGCGGCGGTGGCGCCGGCGATCGCCCCGTTGAAGCTGACGGTCCCGGCGCACTGGTGGCACGTCGCGCAGTCGATGGTGCGGTGCTCGAAGTGCTTGCCGGTCGGCGCGCAGACCTGGCCCGTGGGGACCACGTGATCCGCCGTCAGCGCGGCGTCGGCGGTGCGACCGCCCGCCACCGTCCCTTCCTCCCCGCAGGCGGCGATGAGCAGCGCCGCCGAGACGACGCCCAGGTACGACGACCAGCAAGACCTCGTTCCGCGAGACGATGCCTTCATGTTCCCTCCCCCGTGTTCGCTGCTCGCCCGGCGCCCACGCCGCCCCCACCGCCCTCGCCGGTTGACGCTCCGTGTCGTGCACGATGTGCGACACGAGCGCCGGATTGCGGAAACGGTAGCACACGCACCTCCATGAAAAAGAAGGCCCTCTGCGTGTCCACGCTCCCAGGTACACGCGTCGAGAGACACGGCTCACACGGAAAACCCTTCGGAAATCAACCGGCAGTGCTCCTCGCACCTGACGGCGGTCACGGCGGGGCCCGTGCGCTCGCGTCGCACACCCTCGCGAGGCTCGAGTTCGTGAGCAACATCGCACGAGTTCGCTGACAGTGAATGAATGGCGCATCGAGATGATGCGGGCAAGGCTATCCGGCGCGCGTCGATCGCGTCGAGACCCACGAAAGCACGACGCGGGCACTCCGCCGAGACCCCGGCGCGAAAGCCGGGGACGGGCCGCCGGAGCGACCCTCCGTCCGAGACGGAACCGGCGGTGCGGGGGTCACACCCTGCGGCGCGGATGCGGCCGCTCGGGCTCGTTCGGCTCCGGGGGCTGCTCCCGGTCCTGACCGGGCTCGGGCTGCGGCTTCGCCATCAGCAGCTCCTCGGCCTCCCGGTCGACCTCCTCGGCCAGCCGATCGATCGCGTCGCGCAGCTTCGCTCGCGGCGACTCCGTGCTCGAGGAAGCGGCGCCCGCGCCCAGGTCGCCTCCCCGCTCGCGGAGGATCGCGTCCGCTCGACCGGTGACGTGCAGCGCGGCCGCGCGCGCTCTCTCCTCGCCCTGCTCGCGCGCGGCGAGCGCAGCCACCGCCTCCGGGGGGGACACGAGGGCGCCGCCGCCCGACACCTCGCGGTACCAGTACGGCCGGGAGGGGAAGAGCCACGCGCCGAGCGCCCCCGCCACGGCGACCGCGAACGGCCACGGGCCCGCGGAGAGCGCGTGCTCCGCGACCGCGTCCGCGCCGGCGGCGAGCGCCCCGAGCCAGGCGACGATGGGATACACGAGCCGACAGGGGTGGACGTGGCCGGCCCCGCCCATCGTGCCGCGGAGCTGCGCGTAGGCCCGGACCGGCTCCGACTCCTCGCCTCCGCAGCGCACGCCTTCGCCGGGGGCGAACGCGATGATCGGCGGCCCGCGCCAGATGGCGGCGATCGTCGACCCGATCGCGACGAGCGCGACCGGGACGGCGAAGACGACGCACGGGATGACCATCTCCCGCGGGAGCGGGAGGCGCACGGCATGGGCTGCGCCGACCGCGACGAGCGCCAGCCAGGCCGCGACTCGCGCGATCACCGTCAGAGCAGATCCGGCCAGCACCCCGCCACCTCCGGCCCTCTTTCCTCTCCTCGAACCTCGGCCGAACACCGCCGTCCGTCGCGTGGCCGCTCGGGACGCGGCTTCGCGTGCCGCGCCCCGAGACGGCAACGCGGGGTCCCCGAGTACCCCCTTGCCTCTCGGTCGCAACTGAAAGCATGACACGTGCCCAACTCACACACAGCTTTTCGGACGCCGATACACAACGTTTGCAGGCATTTGGCGCGGCGGCTCACCGAGAGTCGTGGGGGATCTCACCCACCCCGATCCGAGTTTGGGCGAATCGCCCACCCAGCCGATAGCCGGAGCGAGCGATCGATTGCCCGCGGGGCCACGTCGCAGGGGGCCCGCGTCGATCCGAATTCACACGCGGGCGGGAGGCGGGGTAGCCTGCCGCGCGCGGCGGCGCGGCGGCGTCGCCGGAGGAGAACACCATGAAGCTCTCACAGGCCCTCGCCGTGCTGACGCTGACGCTGGTCCCCGCGGCCTCGCTCGCGGCCGGCGGCCACGAGCTGGTGGGCTGCAGCGGCTGCCACCTGCGCAAGGGAGGCCCGTTCCCGGTCAACACCAAGTACCTCGACCCGCGCACGAACCTGCCCTACGCAGGCACGACCGCGATCTGCCTCGGCTGCCACCAGGACAAGGACAAGGGCGGTCAGGGCTACGCGCCGGTCTCGCGGCACATCAGCCACCCCTTCGGGCTCGCGTCGGTCAACCCCAAGGTCGCGCGCGTCCCCGAGGACATGATGCGGGGCGGCCGGTTCGAGTGCATGAGCTGCCACGACCCTCACCCGTCGAACCCGAACTACAAGTACCTGCGGGCCGACGTGGGGGCGAAGGGGCAGGACATGGACCGGTTCTGCGCGAAGTGTCACGCGTCCAAGGCCGGGTAGGCGCGCCGCGCAGGACGGCCCGCCTGGACAACCGCTGATTCGCCGGGGCAGTCTCGCCGCGCGTGCCAGGCTCCGCGGAACCGCAGGCGTCCACCCGACGGATCGAGCGGCTGCTCTTCGCGGCCGCGTTCGTCACCTTCGCCTGGTTCCACCAGGGCGGCGGCTGGAACCAGAACGCCCGGTTCGCGCTCGTCCGCGCCATCGTGGAGGAGCGGCGGCTCGCGATCGACTCGTACCTCGTGTACGCGGCCTCCCCCGGCGCGAGCGAAGGGCACCTCACCCGGATCCCGGTCCGGGACGCGACCGTGTCGATCGACGGCCGCCGCTACGCGCTCTCGTGGTTCGACGGCGCCGGTCGCCCGCTGCCCCTCGGCGATCCCGCCGCCCGCCAGGGCGCGACCCCCATCGCCCCGGCCGAGGTCGCGTGCACCGGAGACCTCGCGTTCGTCGGCGGTCACTTCCACCCGCTGAAGGCCCCGGGGGGCTCCTTCGTGGCCGTGCCCGCGTACGCGGCCGTCTACGCGCTCGAGCGGCTCGCGGGGATCGACCCGGACGACGGGTGGGTGCTGACGCTGAACGCGTGGCTCACCAACCTCCTCGCCGTGGCGCTGCCCGCCGCGCTCGGCTGCGTCGTCGCGTTCCGCCTCGCCCTGTCGTTCACGGGCGGCCGTGTGGTGGCGAGCCTCCTCGCGGCGCTCGCGCTCGCGTTCGGGACGATGTTCCTCCCGTACGCGACCACGTTCTACGAGCACGACCTCGTCGCGGTCGCGCTGCTGACCTCGTTCTACCTCGTCCACCGCGCGAGCCGGGCGGCGGACCTCCCGCGCGGTCCGGCCGCCGCTCCGACCGGCGCGACCTCGCGCTCGCGGGCGCGGCCGGCGGGATCGCGGCGATCTCGAACTACGTCGCGGCGCTCGCAGGGCCGCTGCTCTTCGCGTACGCGCTCCTCCGCGCCCGGCGCCGCGCCGACGCCGTCTGGTTCGCCGCCGGCGCGCTCGGGCCGCTGCTGCTGCTCGTGGCCTACAACGTCGCGGCCTTTGCCGATCCGTTCACGACGAGCTACCGCTTCCAGGATCCGCAGTTCACCGCGTCCGGCGGCGCGCTCCTGGGCGTCTTCGCCGTCCCTCGCCTCGACGTCCTCCTCACGGTCCTGCTCTCCCCTTACCGCGGCCTGTTCTTCGGCGCCCCCGTGCTGCTGCTCGGCGTCTACGGCCTCGCCGTCTGGGCCCGCGACCCCCGCCTCCGCGTCGAGGCGGCGCTGATGACGGGGATCGTCCTCCTGTTCCTCGCGTTCAACGGATCGTTCCACGGCTGGCACGGGGGCTGGGCGGTCGGCCCGCGCTACCTCGTCCCCGCCGTGCCGTTCCTCGCGGTGGCCGCGGCGGTCGGGTTCGTGCGGGTGCCGAGGCTCGCGGCGGGCCTCGCGGCCGTCTCGACGGCGCTGGCGCTCCTCGTGACGGCGGTCGACGCCCAGGCGCCCGCAGGCAACGACCCCTTCGCGATGATCCCGGGGCTCCCGGCCTGGCGGCACGATCCGATCACGGACTACGAGTGGCCGCTCTTCGCGCACGGGCGCGCGTGGCCGATCCTGGACGCGCAGCGCGAGGCGGTCGTCCGGGTCGTCGACGGCTCGCTGGCCGCCCGCGGCGTACCACCGGCGGAGCGCGCGCGCGCCACCGCCGACCTTCGGTCCCGGATCGACGAGGACCTCCGGGCCGGACGGCCGGCTCCGCTGCTCCTCGGCGCGGACGCGGGCGGACAGCCGAGGGTGCAGCCGTCCGAGCTCTCGACGTTCACCGGCCCCGTCTCGGTGAATCCGATCGGCGTGTACGAAGGGTGGATGTACCGGCTCCACGGGCCCGGCTCGCGGCAGGCGCGGTGGAACTCGTTCAACGCCGGCGAGCTCCTGTGGGAGGGCAGCCGCTGGAGCCTCGCGCCGCTCCTCGCGATCGCCGGGACGCTCGTCGCGCTCGCGCTCCGGCGCGCGGCTCGGCTCGACCGGAGCCGCCCGCTCGCACCCGGGCCCGAGGCAGGGTAGCCTCTCGGCGCGCGGCGGCGCAGCGCCGTCGCCCGACCGCCCGTGCCGACCCGCCTCGCCCGCCTCCTCGGTTCCCGCTGGCTCCTCGCCGGGATCCTCGCGCTCGCGGCCGCGCTCCGGCTCGCCCACGTCCTCGCGCTCCGGCCGCTCCCGCTCTTCGACCTCCTCGTCGTCGACTCGGCGGCGTACGACGCGTGGGCCCGGCGCATCGCGGCCGGCGACTGGCTCGGCTCCGGCGTGTTCTACCAGGACCCGCTCTACCCCTACTTCCTCGGGCTGCTGTACCGGGTCGCCGGCCGCGACCTCCTCCTCGTGCGCCTCGTCCAGGTCGGGCTCGGGGTGGGCACCTGCGCCCTCGCCGCGCTCGTCGCCGACCGGGTCGCGGGGCGCGTCGCCGCGAACGTCGCCGCCCTCCTGCTCGCGGTGTTCCGCCCGTCGATCTTCCAGGAGGCCGAGATCGACAAGACCGCGCTCGGCGTGTTCCTCCTCACCGCCGCGCTCGCGCTCCTGCTCGACCCTCGCCTGCGGGCGCGCGCCGCGGCGGGCGCGATCCTCGGGCTCGCCGCCCTCACGCGCGGCAACCTGCTCCTCGTCGCGCCGCTCGCCGCGATCGCGCTCGCCGTCCAGGGCGCGCGGGGGCGCGAGGGCTCCGAGCCGGGCCCGTCGCCGTGGAGCGCCGCCTGGCTCCGCGCACCCTCGACGCGGGGCGCGGCCGTGTTCCTCGCCGCGTTCGCGGTCGTCCTCTTCCCCGTCGCCTTGCGGAACCACCACTTCTCGGGCGAGTGGCACCCGACGACCTACGGCGCCGGGGCGGTCTTCTACACCGGCAACAACCCCGCGAACGCGTCCGGGGGCTTCGAGCACGTCCCGTTCGTCCGGTCCGACGCCGCGTACGAGGAGCACGACTTCCGCGCGGCGGCGGAGAGCCGCGCGGGCCGGCCGCTGTCGCCCGGCGAGATCTCCGGGTTCTGGTTCCGGGAGGGGCTGCGGCACGTCCTCGCGAATCCAGGCTTCGCCGCCACGGTGACGCTCCGGAAGGTGGCCCTGCTCCTCTCGGACTACGAGCTGCCGGACGCGTGGGACATGTACTTCCTCGCCCGGTACTCGCCCGTGCTCGGGCTCCCGCTGCTGTCGATGGCGCCGCTCGTCGGCCTCGCCGTGCTCGGCGCGATCCTCGCGTGGAGGCGCTCGACGATCGTCCGGCTCCTCACGGGCTTCGTCGCCCTGTACGCGCTCACCGTCGTCGCGTTCTTCGTGTTCTCGCGCTACCGGCTCTACGTCGCCCCGGCGCTCGCGACGCTGGCCGCGGTCGGCCTGGTGTCCGCCCGGGAGCGGCTGCGCGAGCGGCGGATCCGGCTCGTCGCCGGCGCGGCGCTGGCCGGCCTCGCGGTCGCCGCGTTCTCGCTCTCCGGGATCGGCGTCCCGTCGAAGCGCGAGCACCTCTACAGCTTCGTCACCCTCGCGAACCTCCACGAGGCGAGGCGCGACCTCCCCGCCGCGAGGCGCCTGCTGCTCGAGGCGCTCGCCCGGGAGCCGGACGCGCCGGAGGTCCTGTGCGCGCTCGGGCACGTGCAGCTCTCCGAGCAGGATGCTCGCGGGGCGCTCGAGCTGTTCCGCCGCTGCGTGGCGCTCGACGCCGCCTTCCCCGGCGGATGGTACTGGCTCGGCGTCGCGGAGTTCCGCGCGGGCGATCCGGCCCGCGCCGAGCAGGCGTTCCGCAGGCAGCTCGCGCTCGTGCCGGGGCACGAGGAGTCCAGGAACTGGCTGCGGCTGATGGGGCGGTGAGCGGCCGCGCGGGCGCGAGCCTCAGTCCTCGACCCGGATCACGCCCTGCTTCAGCGCGAACCGCACGAGCTCCGTGCGGTTGTGCACCCCGAGCTTCTCCATCACGTGCTCGCGGTGGCTCATCGCGGTCTTCACGCTGATCCCGAGCAGCTCGGCGACCTCCTTGTTGGAGTTCCCCTCCGCGACGAGCTTCAGGACCTGCTTCTCCCGGTCGGTGAGCGCGTCGTACGGATCCGTGGACGCGCCGGGGGTGGCCGGGTTCGCCTCGGCCATCGCCGTGCGCGCCACCTCCGGATCGAGCACGAGCCCGCCGCGGTGGACCGCGCGGATGGCGTTCGCGAGCTCGGCCCCGGCCGACTTCTTGAGCACGTAGCCGGAGACGCCGGCCTTGAGCAGGCGCCGGACGTACTCGCGATCCTCGTACTGCGACAGGATCAGCACCTTCGCGCGGCGCCCGAGCTTCTTCAGCTCGATCGTCGCCTCGATCCCGCCGAGCCCGGGCATGGCGATGTCCATGAGCACGACGTCGGGATCGAGCCGGCCCACGGCCTCGATCGCGTCCGTGCCGTTCGCCCCCTCCCCCACCACCTCGATGTCGGGCTGGAGCTGGAGCAGCGCCCGCACGCCCTCGCGCAGGATGGCGTGATCGTCCACCACGAGCACCCGGATCTTGCTCATGTCGCGGTCACCTCCGGCGCGGCGGGCGCCGTCGCCGCCGCGGACTCGCGCGGGAGCGGGATCCTGACCTCGACGCGCGTGCCCTTCCCCGGCGCCGACTCCACCCGGGCGACGCCGCCCAGGATCTCGGCGCGCTCCTTGATGCCCATGAGGCCCCAGGACCGCCGCCCCTCGCGCCGCGCGACCGCCTCGGGGTCGAAGCCCTTCCCGTCGTCCTCGATCTCGATCGCGACCACCTCGTCCCCCTCGATCCCGACCTGCACGAGCACCGCCGACGCCTGGGCGTGGCGCGCGATGTTGCTCATCGTCTCCTGGCAGATCCGGAAGAGCGCCGTCTCCATCTCGGGCGGCAGCCGGGGCATCTCGCCGAACTCGCAGCGGACCGACAGCCCGCGCGACTCGAGCGAGCGCTCGGCGTACCACCGGATGGCGGAGAGGAGCCCGAGGTCGTCGAGCACCGACGGGCGCAGGTCCAGGATGAGCCGGTGCACGTCCTCGAGCGTCCGGACCGCGAGCGCCTTCACCTCGTCGAGCCGGGGCACCTTGCCGGCGCGGTGCGCGTCCTGCGCCGCCTCGATGCCCATCGCGAGCACCGCGAGGTCCTGGCTCGTCTCGTCGTGCAGCTCGCGCGCGATGCGCTTCCGCTCGTCCTCCTGCGCGGTGATCACCTTGCGCAGGAGCTGCGACCGGGCCTCCTCGCGCTCGCGGAGCTGCGCGTTCGCCTCGTTGAGCTCCTTCGTCCGCTCCTCCACGCGCTGCTCGAGCTGCGCGTTCACCTCGGCGACGTGGGCGATGAGCCCGGCGAGGTTCTCGCGCATCCGCTCGAGCGAGGTGCCGAGGCGGCCGACCTCGTCGTTCCCGAGCGCCGGGATCGGGGTCGCGAGCTCGCCCCCGGCGATGCGCTCGGCGTGCTCGGTCAGCACCTTCACCGGCCCGGTGACGCTCCGCGCGGCGCCCCACGCGAAGATCGCGGCGAGCGCGAACTGCGCCCCGAGGAGCGCGAGCGCCACGTACCGCGGCAGCGCGCCCTCGGTGGGGAGCGCCTGCGCCGTGCCCTGGCGCATGACGACGCCCCACGGCGCGCTCGAGAGCGCGGCGAACGTGAGGTGCTGGTCCGGGCGCATCTCCACGTCGTAGCCGGCGTGGCAGTCGCCGCAGCTCACCGCCACCGCCTTCTTCTCCTCCGCGAGCTGCACCATGCGCCGCGAGCACTCCACCTTCTGGCCCGTCCGCGCGCGATCCGTGGAGGACGACGATCACCCCGCTGCCGTCCACGAGCTCGATGGTGCCGCGCTCCCCGAGCTGCAGCTGCCGCAGCATCTTCTCGAAGTCGCGCCGGTCCGGACGGAAGGTGGCGCCCGCGACCCCGACCACCGCGCCGGTCCAGCCGCGGATCGGGCACGAGCTCGTGGACGACGCGCGCGCGCGGCCCCTCGACGACGCCGGAGAGGCGCGGCCGCCCGCTCGCGAGCACCTCGCGGACGAGCGGGATCGCGTCCACCGCCGCGTCCGAGCACCGCGCCCTCGGGCTCGGCCGCGACGAGCTTTCCCCGCACGTCCAGGATGAACACCGCCTCGCGGTGGCGGAGCAGGTGGTGCGCGTCGCGCACCGCGCGCTTCACCGGCTCCTCCTCTCCGTCTGCCAGGGCGCCGGCGATGGTCGAGCCGAGCCGCTGCAGCATCTCGAAGTCTTCCGTCACCTCGGAGTCGAGGTGCGCCGCCACCGCGCTCGCCGCGCCGAGGCGGACGGCGAGGAGCCGCTCGTCGAGGGCCCGCAGCCAGTAGAGACCGACCCCGCCCATCACCACGAGCGGGAAGAAGACCCCGACCCCCATGAGCAGGTAGACGCGGCGGCGCAGCGAGATGGCGCCGGTGGACGGGGACCGCTGGGGCCGCTTCACCGGCCACCTCCTTGCCGGTGCGAGGTGCGCGCCATGCGGAACAGCTCCTCCACGTCGTCGCCCGACGAGCGGATCACGATCGCCCACCCCTTCAGCTCCCACGCGAGCTCGCGGTGGAGCGTGCCGTCCACGAGCACGTCGGAGAGCTTCGCGGGGAGCGGGCCCACCGTGGTGCGGCTCGTGCGCAGCACGGTGCGGTGCCCGAGCAGCTCCGGCGCGATGGGCTCGCCCTCGCGCGTCGCCTGCAGGATCTGGAGGTCCGGCCCCTCGCGCGCGGCGAGGTCGATCCGGACCGACCCGCGCCGGCCGCCCGCGACGTGGATCGCCTTCGGCGGCCACATGAGGCGCTCGGGGAAGTAGCCGGGGACGAGGATGCGCGCGCCGAGCCGGCGCTCCGCCTCCTGGATGGACGAGGCCTCCCGGACGATCCCGCGATCGCCGGTGATCCAGCCGGGCAACGCCCCGAGCAGCGCGATCGTGAGGACCATCGGGCCAGCGACCCACACGAAGGTCGCGAGCATGCGGACGACCTCGAGACCCGCGCCCCCGCCCCGTGCGGCGCTCGTCGTCACGAAGGCCGTCATACCACGAAGAACAGCAGCGCCGTGAGGGACGCGCCCGCGATGACGACGCGCGCGCGGAGGAACGGGAGCGCGGCCGGCGGCCCGTCGAGCAGGCGGCGGCAGCGGACCTCGACGTCGAGCGACCGGACCCGCGCGAGCGGCTCGGCGAGCGCGCTCGCGAACGGGAGGGAGCGGCGGACCGGCAGCGCGCCCGCCGTGGCGCGGTGCAGCTTGATGAGGCCGCTCGCGAGCGCGAGCCGGTCGCCGCAGACCGCCGCCGCGGTCTCGTCGGCGAGCCACTCCGCGTCGCGGGCCATCGCGCGGGAGAGCACCTGGAAGGCGGGGTTGAACCACATGAGCGCGCGGGCCGCCATCACCGCCCAGCTCGCGGCGGGGTCGTGCCGCGCGAGGTGGGAGAGCTCGTGCGCGAGCGCGGCCCGGAGCTCCTGCGGGTCGAGGAGCCGCACCGCGCCGCGCGAGACGACGATCGCGTGCCGGCGGACCCCCGTGCAGAAGAGGACCGGCTGATCGCGGTCGAGGAAGACCACCGGCGGCGCGGCCACGCCGAGGGCGTGCGCGAGCTCGGGCACCCCGGAGAGCGCGGCGGCCGACGCGGGATCGGGCGGCGCCGCCGACGGTCTCGGCCGGCGCCGTCCCCGGATGAGCGGCAGCAGGTCCATCAGGAAGAGCAGCGCGCCGAGCGCGGCGAACAGGACGAGCCAGCACTCGAACAGCCCCACGCCGAGGAGGCGGACCTCCGACCAGCGCCGGCCGACGAGCAGCGCGGGGCCGTCGTGGAACGGCTCCTCGAGCCGGAACGGGAACAGCGAGAGGAACGCCGGAACGACGACCAGCGGATAGCCCAGGGCGACGAGCCGGAGGGCCATCCGCTGGCGGGGCTCGGACACGCGCCAGCTCCGCACCAGGGCCTCGACGAACAGCGAGGCGACGAGGGTGTGGAAGATGGCCTGCGCCGCGATGTCAGCCCATCTTTCGATTGTCTCCATGCACCGGAGCGACGTGGTGCCCGTGGGCGTCGGGGGGCGCGCCACCCTCCAGGCGTGCCAGCTCCAGCGGGTGTTCGTGCACGTAGCGCTCGCGGCTCACCTTACCAGTGAAGATGGAGGCGTCGAAGGGGAAGACGTCCGGGTTCAGGTGCGCGTTGAAGATGTGCCAGATCGTGATCACGAAGAAGGCCATCAAGCCCTCGTTCGAGTGCGCGACCTTCGCCGCGGGGATGATCTCGCCGGGGATGATCGAGGCCGCCTGCACCGGGAAGAAGAGGATGAACCCGGTGAGCACCATGATGACGTTCCCGATCACGAGGCCCCAGTACTCGAACTTCTCCTTGTACGTGAAGCGATCGTACTGGGGGTGCTGCTCGGTCATCCCGAGGTAGTACTTGAGCTGCAGGATGACGTCCTCGAAGTCCTTCTTCGTCGGGACCATGCTGAAGTAGGTCTTCCTACCGAGCATGAGGAGGATGCCGTTCGTGAAGTGCACGATGGTGGAGACCGCGAGGACGATCCCGCAGATGCGGTGGATCCAGCGCGTCGCGTCCACTCCGCCGAACACCGACACGAGCGTGTGCGCCCAGCCGGCCTGGTAGAACTTCTGCGGCAGACCGGTGAGGCACAGCAGCGCGAACACCACCATCGTGATGAAGTGCTCGATGCGCTGCTGGAGGTTGAAGCGGACGATGTAGTTGCTCATCGGTTCACCACGACGCGCCAGAGGTGCAGCGCGATCTGCAGGACGAGCCCGCCCACCATGAACGGGATCATCAGCTTGTAGAAGAGCATCACTCCCCAGACGAGCGGCGCCTTCTGCAGCGTCGGCTCGTAGTGCGAGAGCCACGCCTTGGGGAAGCTCGCGCCGGCGCCCTCGTGGCACTTCGCGCACGTCTTCTGGAGGTTCGCGGACATGACCGTGGACTTCGGGTCGGAGGACTTCTGGATGTCGTGCACCCCGTGACAGTCGGTGCACACCGCCGCGAGCCGGACGCCCGGGCCCTTCTTCTTGCCCGCCTGCAGGGTCGCGGCCATGCCGTGGAAGTCGGCGAGGTAGGTGTCGACGACCTTCGTCGAGAGGCCGTACCGCGTCATGAGCTTCTCGTCGGTGTGGCAGCGGCCGCAGATCTCGGGGGTGCGCGCCGAGAGCGCCCCGTTGCGGGGGTCGGTCGTGTCGTGCGCCCGGTGACAGTCGGTGCAGACCGGGACGTCGCTCGACGACTCGGCCGCGCGCCCGTGCACGCTGTTCGCGTAGACGGTTGCCTCCTTGGCGTGACAGCCGGAGCACATCTTCGAGATGCGCGTCCGCGGCTGGCCCGGGCGCGAGATGTCGTGCGCGCCGTGGCAGTCCACGCAGAGCGCGGCCTTGTCGTTGCCCTTCGCCATGACCGCGAAGTGCACCCCGTCGAGGGTCTTCGTGTAGTTCGCGAAGTGGCAGCCCTTGCACTGTTCGTAGTGGGCGCGCGTCACCTCCCGGCGGTTCTTGTACTTGAGCTCGCCGGTGGCGTGATCGCTCGTCTTCTCGGAGTGACAGTCGGTGCAGCGCAGGCTGTCTCCGTGCACCGACTTCGCGAACGCGGCCTGGTCGATGCCGAGCGGCAGCTTCTCGCCGCTCGGGAGCAGGTAGGTCATCGACTTGTCGGTGTGGCAGCCGAGGCAGTCTTCCTGCTCCGCCGGGATCCCGGCGGCGGCCGCCGGGATCGCCGCGGTCGCGAGGACGAGCGCGGTAAGGATTCTCAGCATTGAGTCGTACCCCTCGAGGTTGTACGGCAATCCGTGGCAATCCGGACAGCGCACTTCCTACCAGGGTACGCGACGTTTGTCCAACGGTGGCGGCCACCTAAATGCTCGGTAAACCGCCGGATTTGGCGACGTTCCCGCTCCAGTTACCGCGCAAGCCTGGCGGGTCCTCGCGACCCTCCCCCCCTCGTGCACGCAGAAATAGCAGCGTGCCATTTCGATGGATTATTGCTCCCGGTCAATGGTGCGGCACCGCGTCGCGGCGCCGGTGCGGCACCGCGTCGCACGCGAGCTCCCAGCACCTTCGCGCGACGCCCTCCAGGATCGTCGCAATCCCGCAGACTGGCAGGAGAAGGAGGAACAGCGCGCCCGCCGCGACGGCGGCGAGCGCGGCGAACGGCGCGAGGAGCCACCGCGTCGCCGCGACGATCCGGCGCAGGCCGGGACGCCGCAGCTCCCGTGCCTCGATCTCCCGCTCGACCCGGTCGGCTGCGATGCTCGTGCGAACGTGGGCGACTTGGCGCAGCATGGTCCGTCCCTCCTGGTGCTCCGGGTGGATCCTCACGCCTCGAGGAACGCGTCGGTGAGCGCCTTCCAGTTCTCCTCGCCCACCAGCCACGGCGCCGGCGCGATGAGCTCGCCTCCGTCCGCGGCCGCGAACCCGAGCCGGTCCTCGATGAAGCGGCTCCAGCGCGCGGACTCCCGCTTGAGCCAGCCCTCGGCCTGCTCGCCGCGCGGCATGTCCGCGAACGAGGGGTCGGACGGAGCGATCGCGACGAGCCAGCCGCGACCGTAGCCCTCGCGCTTCACGAGCGCGGGGTCGCGCAGGATGGAGGCGTTCACGCCCGCGATCGTGCCCGCGATGGGCGCCGCGATCCGCACCGCGCGGTTCCCGCCGTGGAGCACCGCGATGGTCTCGCCGCGGGCCACGGTGGCGCCGGGGCGCGGGAGCTCGACGGCGGTGACCGACGGCAGCAGGCGCTGCGCGAGATCGTCGACGCCGAGCTCCAGGGTGCCGCCGCTGCGCCGGTGCAGCCAGGTGTGGTTCGGGGCGTAGAACAGGTCGGGCCGGTACAGGAGCCCGGCGACCCGCTTCATCCCGAGGGCATGCTGCCGGCGCGCGGAGACCGCGCGGATGGCGAGCGCGATGGCGAGCGCGGGGAGGACGAGCACCGCGAGCATCGCGAGGAAGATGCCGAGGCGGGCGACCACGCCGGTGAAGAACACTCCGGTCGTCTCGAGGATGTGGATGGCTGCCTGCATGGCCCTCTCCTTTCCGTGACCCGGCTGCTCACATCTTGTGACACATGGTGCAGTCGTCGAAGTTGAACGCGGCCTTGCCGTGGCACCCGCCGCACGCGCCGCCCTTCTCCATCGCCGCGTGGGTGACGGCGGGGCGCCGCTCCGTCGCGGAGCGGCCGAGGATGCCGAACCGGGCGGGGTGACAGGTCACGCAGCTCGGCTTCGCCGAGTCCACGTGCGAGTCGTGGTTGAAGGTGACGACGCCGGGGCTGTCGCCGGTCTGCGCGAGCTTCAGCGCCACGGGGAGGCGCGGCAGGTCGGCGGCGAGGGTGGCGCCCGCGAAGGCGGCGGCGGCGAGCATCGGGATGAGCTTCCAGGTGGTCATGGTCGTCTCCTTCAGGTCAGGAAGAACTGGCGGGCGGTGACGTCCCACTCGTCGCCGGACAGGGCGCGGGCGATCCCGTGCACGGGGGCGCCGCCGTCCTGCAGCACGGCCCCGAGCTCGGGGGCGAGCCGCATCGCGAGGGCGGCCTCGGCGTCCTCCATGAAGCGGCGGGCGGGCCCGTCGCGCATCAGCTGGCGCAGGTTGGCGGCGAGGCGGGGCGCCTTCACCTTGAACAGCCAGCTCGCGCCGTACGGGTCCTCGAGGCCGCCGGAGGCGTCGCGCACCGCGGCGTTCACGGCGACGACGGTGCCGTCGACGGGAGAGAGCATCGGGACGGACTTCTCGCCGTCGCCGATCTCGAGCGCCGGCTCGCCCTGCATCACGTGGTCGCCGAGGCCGGGGACCTTCACCTTCGCCGCGCCGACCAGCTTGTGCGCGAAGTCGTCCGCGCCGACCGTGACGAGGCCGTCCGCGTCCAGCCGCGCCCAGGTGTGGCCCGGGTGCAGGTGGACGCCGGCCGGGACCTGGAACCAGCCCGGCCCGGCAGGGCGCACCGCGCGCGCGCCGGCGTGGCGGCCGGCCTCCGACCTCGCCGCGGCGTGGTGGGTCGCGCCCGCCGTCGCCGGCACCTTCTTCCCGCCCTGCACGTACCGCCAGAACGGGATGAAGAGGAGGAGGTAGCTGATCGCGAGGACGTACTCGAGGAGCTTCGCCGGGTAGATGGACAGGAAGTCGTGGGGCATGGCGTCCTCCCTCAGTGCTGGTGTTCCGAGTACTCGGGCATCTCGCGGAGAATCGGCATCCGGTTCACGATCCACCGGAAGAGCAGCACGCCGATGGTCACGAGCGTGATGGAGACCCAGACCTCCATCCAGCTCGGCACGTACCGGACCGACCAGGGCTTGTCCCAGTTGAACGCGAGGACCGAGACGTTGAGCCGGTTCAGCGCGACGCCGAGGACCCCGAGCACCCCGCCCACCTGGACGAAGCGGACCCTGCCGCTGCGCGCGCCGTACGCGAAGAGGAGCGACGGCAGGAGGACGAACCCGACGATCTCGACCAGGAACCACGCGCCGTAGCCGGTGAAGAGGTAGCCCCAGGCGTGGCCGTCGATGACGCCCTGCAGCTTCAGGAAGAAGTAGGCGAACATCACGAGCGCGCCCGCCTTCCCGAGCCCGAGGACGAGCTTGTCCGCGTCGTGGCCCTTCACCTGCTCCGAGAAGATCTTGTGGGAGATGGTCGACTCGACGATGACCATCGCAGATGCCCGCGATGATCGCCGTCAGGAAGAAGAAGATGAAGATGAAGGGCGTGTACCAGAGCGGGTGGAGCTTCGTCGGCGCGAGGAGGAAGAGCGAGCCGAGCGCGCTCTGGTGCATGGTCGAGAACATCACCGACAGGACGGTGAGCGCGATGAGCGTCTTCTTCATGATCCGGTGGAGCCGGGTCCAGCCGAGCCACTCGAAGAACGGCACCGTGAACTCGAGGAAGAGCACGGTCGAGTAGCAGACGACGCACCAGGCGACCTCGAACAGCGCGGAGGCCGTGCCGTAGCTCGTGAAGATCTGGACCATGTTCCACGGCCGGCCGAGGTCGGCGAGCAGGCCGCAGATCGCCATGACGTAGCCGAGGAAGGCGGTGAGGATCGCGGGCCGCTCGATCGGGTGGTACTGCTTCAGCCCGAAGATCTGGACCGTCGCGCCGATCGTGAAGCCGCCGGCGGCGAGGACGATGCCGGTCATCATGTCGAACCCGATCCAGATGCCCCAGGGGGAGATCTGGGAGAGGTTCGTGGTCGCGCCGAGGCCGGCGGCGAACCGGTAGATGATGAGCGGGATCCCGACCACGAGGATGATCGCGGCGACCGCGTTCGTGGGCGTGCAGCAGGCGCGGACGTACTCGCCGAAGCTCTTCCCGAGCAGGATCTTCTCGCGGACGAACGACGACGGCTGGGCCGCGAGGGCGCCGAAGTCCGGGCTAGCCATGGTGATCCTCCTTCTCCTTCGACGCGGCGTCGTCACCGCGCTTCGAGAACATGTAGAGACCCATCAGCAGGGGCGGCCAGAGGGTCATGACGAACGGCGGGGCGCCGAGCGCGCCGGCGACGAGGCCCGGATACGACGCCTCGGGCATGCCGGTGCGGAGCGCGAGCTTCTCGAACGGGACGTCGCTGATGTAGAGCCAGCTCGTCCCGCCGGCCTCGTGCTCGCCGTAGACGTGGTGGATGTAGCGGCTCGGGTTCGTGTAGATGCGGGTCTTCGCGACCTCGAGCAGCTCGGACGCGGCGGCCGAAGGTGAGCGCGCCCGAGGGGCAGACCTCGGCGCACGCCGGCTTCAGCCCGGCCTCCTGGCGGTGCGCACAGAAGGTGCACTTGCGGACGCGCGGCGCGAGCGCGTCGTACTCGTACTTCGGGATCTCGAAGGGGCAGGCGACCATGCAGTAGCGGCAGCCCATGCACTTGCTGGGGTCGTAGGTGACCGGGCCGTCCGGCTTCTTGTCGAGGGCGCGGACCGGGCACGCGGAGGCGCACGCGGGCGAGAGGCAGTGCATGCACTGGCGCTTCGCGAAGCGCTTCGTGTCCGCGGCCTTGTTCACGACGGTGAACGCGGTCGTGGACGTCTCGCGCGGCGACGCGAACACGTCGTCCTTGTCCGACGGCGGCGGGTTCGCGTTCGCCTCGGCGCACCCGGCCTCGCAGGCGCGGCAGCCGACGCACAGGGTCGTGTCGACGAGCATCCCGGCGCCGTCGGCTCCGCCCTCGCCCGCTGCCCCACCCGCCGTCGCGGCGGCGGATCCGGCCGCTGCCGCGCCGGCGCCGACCGCGGCGACCTTCATGAATCCTCTGCGTCCGATCTTCATTTTCGACTCCCCCTGCTTTCCCGTCAGGCGCGGGCGGCGATGAGGTTGAGGGTTCCGATGACGGCGACTCCGGCCAGGGACAGCACGAACGCGAACATCATGGCGTCGCTCCTTTCGGTGCTTCGGGGTTCGAGCTCTTCTCCTCGTCGATGGACCGGCCCGCGCGCGTGAGCGCATCCCGGAAGAGCGCGCAGTCCTTGAAGCCGTCGCCCTCGCAGGTGCTCGCGGTGGTGACGCGATCGATCGGGACGGGCTTCTTGACCGGGTACGCCCTGCAGAACACGACCGAGACTTCCTTCAGATACGGGCAGGTCATTTCGCCGTCCTCCTGCCAACCCCTTTCGCAACGCTCGGGCCAGGTCCGCGGGCGCGCGCGCGCCACGGCGGTTCCGATGCGTTTACGGAGAGTTACGCGGGACGGGAGCCGCGTGCGCCGAGGTGCGCACCGGCCCGCCGGGCCCCCGCGCGGTGAGAAGCTCGACACCCGCCCTCAGGGCCGGGAGCGTTCGCCGAGTGAGTCCGGCCGGTTACGTGGGAAGAGCCGATCGACGTGGAGTTTCTCGACAGGTGTCGAGAATCACCTCGCGTCGAGGAACCCGCTGGGAGGGAAGGAAAGCCGCGCCGCGCGCGCAGGCGTGCGGCAGCGAGTCGCGGGCGCTCGACGGGAGCGCCCCGAGCCCCGTCACTTCCCGGAGGGCTCGGCGTTCCGCTCGGGATCGTCCTCGCCGTCGCGGCGGATCCCGTACTTCCGCATCTTGTTGTAGAGCGTCACCCGGTCGATCCCGAGGATGCGCGCCGACTGGCTCACGTTGCCGCCGGTGTGGCCGAGCACCGCGGCGACGTGCCGCTTCTCGACCTCGTCGAGCGACGCGAGGGTGCCCGGCCGCGGAGCGGCCTCGGCCTTCGAGGGGAGCCCGAGGTCGGTGAGCTGGATCACCGTGCCGGTCGAGACGACCGCACCCCGTTCGAGGACGTTCCGGAGCTCGCGCACGTTGCCCGGCCAGTCGTGGGCCATCAGGGCCGTCATCGCGTCGGAGGAGACGCCGTCGATGCGCTTCTTCATCTCGACCGAGAGCCGCTCGACGAAGTTCTCGACCAGGAGGGGGATGTCCTCCCGGCGCTGCCGGAGCGGCGGGATGAGCACCGGGATGACGTTCAGCCGGTAGAACAGGTCCTCCCGGAACTTCCCCTCGAGCGCCGCCTTGCGCAGGTCGCGGTTCGTCGCGGCGATGATCCGGACGTCCACCTCGATGGCGTCGTTCCCGCCCACCCGGTGGAAGCGCCGCTCCTCGAGGACCCGCAGGAGGTCGAGCTGGAGCTTCGGGCCGATGTCGCCCACCTCGTCGAGGAACAGGGTGCCGCCGTGCGCGGCCTCGAACTTCCCCTTCCGCCGGGAGATCGCCCCCGTGAAGGAGCCCTTCTCGTGACCGAACAGCTCGGACTCGAGGAGGCTCTCCGTGAGCGCGGCGCAGGACACCGCGACGAACGGCCCCTCCGCCCGGGGGCTCTCGGCGTGGATGGCGCGGGCGAGCACCTCCTTGCCGCTGCCGGACTCGCCGAGCACCAGGATGGTCGAGTTGGAGCGCGCGGCCGTCTTGGCGAGCTCGAAGACCGCCTGCATCGCGGGGCTCTTCGAGAGGAGATCGCGGAACTTGTACTCCTGCTTGAGCGCCTGCCGGAGCACGGCGTTCTCGCGCACGAGGGTCTGCTGGCTGACGATCTTCTGCATCATGATCGACAGCTCCTCGGGATCGAACGGCTTCACGAGGTAGTCGTAGGCGCCCGCCTTCATCGCGGCGACCGCGGTGTCCACGGTCGCGTAGGCGGTCATGATCACGACGGCGAGGTCGGGGTGGAGCCGCTTCGCCTCCTCGAGGACCTGGAGCCCGTCCATCCCGGGCATCTTCAGGTCCACGATCATGATCGACCACCGCTCGGCCTTGAGCTTCGCGATCGCGGACGGCCCGTCGGGCAGCACGCCGACGGTGTAGCCGTCCTTCTCGAGCCACCCGCCGAGCGACTCGCGGACGATCTCCTCGTCGTCGACCACCAGGATCCGCGTTCTCTCGTTGGACATGCGCTACCCTTTCGCGTTCTTCGCGTCGAGCAGCGCGCGGCACGCCGCGCACAGCTCGGAAGATTTCTCGTCCACCTCTCGCACCGCCGGCGAGCGGCCCATCACGCAGCGCTCGCCGTCGCAGTGGAGCAGCCCGTAGGCGTGCCCCACCTCGTGCACGGCCTCCTTCGCGAGCCGCTCCACGAGCAGCTGCGGTCCGAACAGCTCGACGTCCTCGACGAGCCGCGCCGTCGAGACGACCGCCGCGCGGCCCCCGAGCTGCGCCTCGCCGAAGACGTAGGTGAGGATGGGGATGAAGAGGTCGCGGTCGGTCACGCCCAGCACCTTCCCGTCGCCGGGCCCGGCCTCGAGCAGCCAGCGCAGGATGACGCCCGAGGCGTGCTGCTTGCGGCGCGGGTCGAACGCGTGGCGCGGGCGGGCCTCGCCCTCCCAGAGCGCCGCAGGGCGCCGGAAGGCGCGCGCGAGGTGGAGGCGAACGTGATCCATGAGCTGACGATCCGCCTCCTCCTCACCGATCCACCAGACGAAGATCGGCCGCATGCGATCGCCCACTCACTTCGCCCCCTCCGCCTTTCGAGGCGGAAGCCGCAACATGACCCGGGTCCCCTTCCCCAGCTCGGTCTTCAGCTCGATCTTGCCGCCGTGCCGCTCGACGATGCCGTACACCACCGAGAGGCCGAGCCCGGTCCCCTTCTCCTTCGTGGTGAAGAACGGATCGAAGATCTTGGAGAGGTGATCGGGAGGGATGCCGGGCCCCGAGTCCTGGAACGCGAGCTCGACCCAGCGGCCGTTCTCGACGAGGGCCGTCTCGATCACGAGCTTGCCGCCGCGGGACATCGCCTCGCAGGCGTTCATGATGACGTTCACGCACGCCTGCCGGAGCTGGCCGAAGTCGCCGTCCACGGGCGGCACCGGCGCGAGGTGCTTCTCGAGCGCGACCCCCTGGATCTGGATCTGGTTCCCGAGGAGCTGCACCGCCTCGTCGATCACCGCCACCACGTTCGTGTCCTTCAGCGCGAGCGGCCGCTCCCGCGCGAAGTCGAGCAGGTTCCGCACGATCGCGGAGCAGCGCTCGGTCTCGCGCTCGACGAGGTGCAGGTGCTTCACGACGGTCCGGCGGGTCGCGTCGTCCGGCGGTCCCTGGTCGAGCGTCCGCACCGTGAGCTTCGCGAACGTGAGGATGCCGGCGAGGGGGTTGTTGATCTCGTGCGCGATCGAGGCGGAGAGCTTCCCGAGGGAGGTGAGCTTCTCCGTGCGCACGAGCTGCTCCTGCGCGTTCCTGAGCGCCGCCGTCCGGTCCTCGACCTGCTTCTCGAGGCCGTGCATGAGCGTGTCGAGCTCCCGCTTCGTCACGCGGAGCGAGCGCGTCATCTCGTTGAACGACGCCGCGAGGATGCCGAGCTCGCCGGACCAGGTGACCGGCACCTCCAGCTCGAGCTGGTCGCGCGCGACCCGGCGCGTCGCCTGCACGAGCGCGGCGACCGGCCTCATGACGTGGTGCCGCGTGAACAGCCAGAGGAGGACCCCGAGCAGCGCCGCCGCGAGGGTTGCGGAGACGAGCGTGCTCACCCGGAACCCGGCGGTCTCGGAGTCGAGCCGGGCGAGCGAGACGCCGACGTCGATGACGCCCAGGACCTTCCGCTCGGCGAGGGTGCGCGTGGCACGCGGCGTTCGAGCAGGTCTCCTCGTTGTAGAGGGGCGTCACGATGCCGAGGATCCGGTGCTTCCCGTTCGGGAACACGCGGCTGCGATCGGCGAGGTCGAGGCGGTGGAGCGGCTCGCCCTCGGCGTGGCAGGCGCTGCACGCCTCCGCCTTGCGGTCCACGGAGTGACCGATCTCGTCGCGGTCGGTCGAGAAGGTGATCCGGCCGTCGCCGTCCATCATGCGGACCATCTCGATGCCGGGCTGGCGGCCGATGTCCTGCATGATGAGGTAGGCGTCGCCGCGGCGGTCCTGGAGCATCGCGCGGTGGAGCGCGTTCCGGATGGTGTGGCTGAGGAGGTCCGACTCGGCGACCACCTGGGTGAGCAGGTGACGCTGGACCGCGATCTCCGCGAAGAAGAACGCGGCGATGGTGGCGACCGCCACCGCGCCGGTCATCACGAGCAGCTTCGTCGACAGGCGGTGGTGCCAGGGGATGGCGAACCCGATCTCGTCGAGCGAGCCGGGCGCGATCGCGCGCGCGAGCTTCGCGAGCGCGGGGTCCTGAGTCTCGGTCGGTGGTCCGGGCGGCGGTGGCCCGCCGGCGGCTCCCTGGTCGGGTCTGTTGGCGGCAGTGGCCATCGCACCCCCTGTGCGACGCCTTCACGAGCAGGCGAACTTGTTACCGAGATAACGCCTGGCCGGCCGCCGAAGCCTTGTCTCGAGTCAACGGCTGTTCAATTTCTCGCCGCCTGTAAGGGTCTGCGCCGCGCCGCGCGCGGCGCGCGGCCGCGCGACGAGATTGATCACCTCGCCGATCCTGCGTACCTTCCCGTCCTCGCATGACCGACCCGCGCGCCATCCTCCTCGTGCAGTGCCCCGACCGTCCCGGAATCGTCGCCGCCATCTCGAGCTTCCTGTTCCGGCACGGCGCGAACATCACCGACTTCGACCAGCACACCTGGAGGAGCACGCGGGCGTCTACTTCACCCGCCTCGAGTTCCAGACCGGCAAGCTCGACCTGCCGCTCGAGGACCTGAAGCACGCGTTCGCCCTCGACGTGGCGCGGCCCTTCGCGATGGAGTGGCGGCTCACGCTGTCGTCCGACCGCAAGAAGGTGGCGGTGCTCGTGTCGAGGCACGACCACGCGCTGCTCGAGCTCCTCTGGACCTGGAAGCGCGGCGACCTCCGCGCGGACGTCACGCACGTCGTCTCGAACCACCCCGATCTCCAGGCCTCGGTCGAGTCCTTCGGCGTGCCGTTCGTCCACGTCCCGAACTCGAAGGAGCAGCGGGAGCGGGCGGAGGGCCGGATGCTCGAGCTGCTCCACGGGAAGGCCGACGTCCTCGTGCTCGCGCGCTACATGCAGGTGGTCTCGGCGGAGTTCGTCGCGCGCTGGCCGAACCGGATCATCAACATCCACCACTCCTTCCTGCCGGCGTTCGCCGGGGCGGATCCGTACCGCCAGGCGTACGAGCGCGGCGTGAAGATCGTCGGCGCCACGGCGCACTACGTGACGGCGGACCTCGACGCGGGACCGATCATCGACCAGGACGTCGCGCGCGTGTCGCACCGCGACTCCATCGAGGACCTGAAGCACCTCGGCCGCGATCTCGAGCGGCGGGTGCTCGTGCGCGCGGTCCGCTGGGACTGCGAGGACCGCGTCATCGTGCACGGCAACAAGACCGTCGTGTTCGCGTAGACGACCCCCTCTCCCCAGCCCTCCCCCCAGGCGTCCGCCTGGGGGCGAGGGAGATCGCCCTCCCTCTCCCTCGTGCAGAGCACGGGGGAGAGGGCTGGGGAGGGGGCACGGGCGAACGCGGAGCCGGTGCGCGTGCGCCGCGCCGCGACGCGACGCACGTTGAGGCGCGGAGGCACTCATGCCCGCTCGCACGCTCGGACTCGTGCTGTCGCTGTGGCTGTTCTTCTCCGCGTTCGCCTGGCCCCGCTCGTCCGAGAGCTTCGCGAACGCCTGGCTGGTCGGGCTCGTCGCGGCCGTCGCGTCCCTCGCCGGGATGCGCTCTCCCCGCGCCCGCTTCGTCACGACCGCCCTCGCCGCCTGGCTCCTCGCGGCCGCGTTCATGTTCCCGCGCCCCTCCGAGCTCGCGTTCTGGAACGACGTCGTCGTGGCGGGCGCGATGTTCCTCGTGTCGCTCATCCCGGGGACGATGTACCTGCCGGAGCCCCGGCACCGGCGCGCGCACGCCTGACGCGCCGCTCGGCCCCGCGCGGGAGGTGCGCCGGGCGCCGCCCCCGTGCAGGTACCGTCGGTGGCGCACGGCGGAGCGCGGAGCGAGGTGGCCCGGATCCACGCGGCGTTCGCCGCGGCGCTCCCCGCGCTCCAGGCCGAGGTGTGCGCCGCGCTCGAGGCCGCGGACGGGGGCGCGACGTTCTCGAGCGACGCCTGGGAGCGGCCGGGTGGCGGGGGCGGCGTCGCGCGCGTCCTGCAGGACGGCCCGGTCCTCGAGAAGGCCGGCGTGAACTCCTCGGACGTGCGCGGCGCGGTGCCGGACGGGCTCGCCACGCGGCTCCCCGGCGAGGGGCCCGAGTTCCTCGCCGCGGGCCTGTCCGTCGTGGTCCACCCGCGGTCACCGCTCGTCCCGAGCGCGCACGCGAACGTGCGGTTCGTCGCCCGCGGCGCGAAGGCGTGGTTCGGCGGCGGAGCCGACCTCACCCCGCACTACCTCTACGAGGAGGACTGCGCGCACTTCCACGCGGTGCTGCGCGCGGTCTGCGAGCGTCACCTCCCCGGCCGCCACGCCGAGCTGAAGCGGGCCGCGGACGCCTACTTCTTCCTCCCGCACCGGGGCGAGCACCGCGGCGTCGGCGGGATCTTCTTCGACGGGCTCGGGGGCGACCTCGACGTGGCGCTCGGGTTCGCGCGGGCGCTCCCGGCGGCGTTCCTGGAGGCGTACCTGCCCATCGTCGCGCGCAGGCGGGACGCGGCGTGGGGCGAGGCGGAGCGGCGCTGGCAGGAGATCCGGCGGGGCCGGTACGTCGAGTTCAACCTCGTCCACGACCGCGGCACCCTGTTCGGCCTCGAGACGCGGGGGCGGATCGAGGCGGTGCTGATGTCGCTCCCGCCGCGCGTGCGCTGGCCGTACGACCACCGGCCCGAGCCGGGGAGCCGCGAGGCGGCGCTGCTCGAGGTGCTCCGGGCGCCCCGCGACTGGGCCTGAGCTACTCCTGGTGCCTGACCGCGGCCGCCTGCGCCGCCTCCTCCTCGGCGAGCCGGGCGCGGTTGTAGCGGACGGACGCCCACAGCGACAGCCCGATGAACCCGGCGCCGATGAGCCCCGTGATCGCCTCCGGGATGTGGAAGAGCGTGCCCAGCATCATGATGAACGCGAGCGCGCCGATGGCGTAGAACGCCCCGTGCTCGAGGTAGCGGTACGACGCGAGCGTGCCCTTCTCGACCAGCATGATCGTGAGGCTCCGGACGAACATCGCGCCGATGCCGAGGCCGATCGCGATCACGAACAGGTTGTTCGTCAGCGCGAACGCGCCGATCACGCCGTCGAAGCTGAAGCTCGCGTCGAGCACGTTCAGGTAGATGAAGCTCGCCAGGCCGGCCTGGTGCAGGCTCTGGTGGCGCTCCTGCGTGCCCGCCTCCATCGCCGCGCCGATCCCGTCCACCGCGATGAAGGTGAGGAGCCCGAAGACGCCGGAGACCATGAACTGCGAGCGCCTCCGGCGGCGGGAACGAGCGCGAGAAGGCGTACAGCAGGAGCATCATGACGCCGAGCTCGACCGCCTCGAACTTCCCGAGCCGGACGAGCTGCTTCTCGAGCGTCCCGAGCCAGTGGACGTCCTTCTCGGCGTCGAAGAAGTACTTCAGGCAGACCATCCCGAGGAAGGCGCCGCCGAAGGCGCCCAGGGCGACGTGGGCGCTCGTGAGGATGCGCGCGTACTCGTTGGGATCGAACGCCGCGAGGCGCAGCGCCTCGATCGGGCCGATGCCCGCGACGACGGTCACGACGACGAGCGGGAACACGAACCGCATCCCGAACACCGCCACCGCCATGCCCCAGGTGAGGAAGCGGTGGCGCCAGATCGCCGTCATGGGCTCCATGACGGAGGCGTTCACCACGGCGTTGTCGAACGAGAGCGAGACCTCGAGCACCGCCAGCATCGCGGCGATGAACACCGTCGTCGCGATCCCGGCGGTCGTGTGCTCGAGGTAGAACCCGAGCGCGGCGGCGAGCGCGAGCCCGATGATCGTGACGTAGATCGAGGCCTTGAAGTACTTGAGGTTCCCGTTCATGGCGCTCCACTCATATCAAACGGGTCGGGACGTGGGCGCGCCCCGTGCCGCGCGGGCGCCGGCGGCCTCTACCTGAGGTAGATCTCCTCCGTCATGGAATGGCTCAACTACCACCACCTCTTCTACTTCTGGACCGTCGCGCGCGCAGGCTCGATCGCCCGCGCGAGCGAGGAGCTGCGCCTCGCCCAGCCGACGATCTCGAACCAGCTGAAGACGCTGGAGGCGAGCCTCGGGGTGAAGCTCCTGGAGCGCCAGGGGCGGCGCCTCGTCCTCACCGACGTCGGGCGCACCGTGCTCCGCTTCGCCGACGACATCTTCCGGACCGGGCGCGAGCTGCAGCGGGCCGTCAAGGGGCTCCCGACCGGACAGCGGCTCCGGCTCGTCGCCGGGATCGCCGACGTCATCCCGAAGCGGATGGCGGCGCTGCTCCTGCAGCCCGCGGTGGACGCCCACCCGGACCTCCTCCTCGTCTGCCGGGAGGGGCCGCTCCCCCAGCTCCTCGCCGCGCTGGCGGTCCACGAGCTCGACGTCGTGATCGCGGACGTCCCCGCCTCCGAGCAGGTGAAGGTGAAGGCGTTCAACCACCGCCTCGGCGACTGCGGGACGACCTTCTTCGGCGCCGCGCGGTACGCCGGGCTGCGCAAGGGGTTCCCGCGAACCCTCACCGGGGCGCCCACCCTGCTTCCCGCGGAGGGGACCGCGCTCCGGAGAGCCCTCGACGCGTGGTTCGACGCCGCCGGGGTCCAGCCGACCATCGCCGGGGAGTTCGACGACAGCGCGCTCATGAAGGCGTTCGGCGCGCGCGGCCTCGGGATCTTCCCCGCGCCGCGCGTGCTCGAGGAGGAGATCCGGGGGCAGTACGGGGTCCAGGTGATCGGGCGCGTCGAGGAGGCGCGCGAGTCGTTCTACGCGATCACGGTCGAGCGGCGGATCCGCCACCCCGCGGTGGTCGCGCTCGCCGACGCGGCGCGCGACGAGCTCTTCGGGCCCGCGGTGCGAGGCTGACGCCGGCGCGTTAGATTGTGTGGATGCAGGCGCCGAAGGTGACCCTCTACACGAAGCGGAACTGCCCCTACTGCGTGCGCGCGAAGCACCTGCTCACCAGGAAGGGCGTGACGTACGAGGAGGTCTCGGTCGAGGGGAAGGACGAGCTCCGCGTCTGGCTCGCCGAGACGAGCGGGCAGAAGACGGTCCCGCAGGTCTTCGTCGGAGATCGGCCGCTCGGTGGCTACACCGACGTCGCCGCGCTCGACGCGGCCGGGAAGCTCGACCCCATCCTGCGCGGCGTGGAGTGATATCGCGGAGCGAGCCTCTCATTGACGCGGGCCCCGGCGGTCGGACAGATAGGGATCGATGTCCTCTCGGTCCGTCCGTCGACCAGGGCCCGCCGCACTGGCTGCGGCAGCGCTCCTCTCCGGCTGTGCGCTCGCGCCGTCGCGCTGGGTGGACCGGCACGCGTCCCCGCCGGACGCGGTCGCCCGCGAGGCCGCGAGGGCTCCTCCGCCTCCGTCCGCGCCTGCGGAGCCGCAGGCCGCTCAGGCCCCCGCGCCGCCGCCGCCCGCGCCCCGCTCGCTCGCCGATCTCGTCGACCTCGCCCTCTCGAAGGATCCCTCCACCCGCGCGGCGTGGCACGACGCGCGGGCCGCGGCCGCGCAGGCCGGTGGGCGCCGGAGCCTGTACCTCCCTTCGCTGGACGCGAGCGCGAGCCTCGTCCGGCAGCGGCCGGCCTCGACCCCCGGACGGCCCGGCGCGGTGCAGACGACGCTCGGGCCGAGCGCGACGATCACCTGGGTGCTCCTCGATCTCGGCGCGCGCGCCGCGCTCGTGGACGAGGCGGATCGCCTCCTCGTCGCGGCGCGGCTCGGCGAGCACGCGGCGGTCGCCAATCTCCTCCTGCGCGTCCAGCAGGGCTACTTCCAGCTCCTCGCGGCCCGCGCGCTCCTCGACGCCGAGTCCGCCGCGGTGAAGCAGGCGGAGGCGAGCCTCGCCTCCGCCGAGGGGCGGCAGCGATCCGGTCTCGCCACCATCGCGGACGTGCTGCAGGCCCGCACCGCGCTCTCGCAGACCCGGCTCGCCCAGCAGCAGGCCGAGGGGCAGGCGCTGACCGCGCGCGGCGGGCTCGCGACCCTCGCCGGGCTCCCGCCGACCGCGGAGCTGGAGGTCGGGGCGCTCCCGGAGACCGTGGACGCGGCCGCGGCGCAGCCCGGGATCGACGACCTGCTCGCCGCCGCCGCCGCGCGGAACCCGGACCTCGGGCGCGCCCGCGCCGCCGCCGACGCGGCCGCCGCCCGCGCCCGGGCCGCGGGTCGCGCCGCCTGGCCCATCCTCTCGTTCCAGGGGGGCGCGGCGCGCTCGTACTACCTCGATCCGGCGTCCGCCGAGGCCACCACGGCGTGGACCGCCGGCCTGGTGCTGCGCATCCCGACGTTCGACGGGCTCCGGCCCGCCTACGAGGCGCTCGCCGCGCGCGAGACGGCCGACGCCGCGCGCGACCGGGCCGACGCGACCGCGCAGCGAGTCGCGCTCGACGTGTGGACCTCCTGGCAGACGCTCCGGACCGCCGGTCGCCGCGTCGGGACGGCGCGCGACCTCGTGCAGTCGGCGCGGGCGTCGGCCGACGTCGCGAGCGGCCGTTACCGCGAGGGCGTCGGCTCGATCATCGACCTCCTCAACGCCCAGGCCGCGCTCGAGCTCGCGCTCGCCGAGGACGTCCGCGCGCGGACCGACTACCTCGTCGGCCTCGCGCTGCTCGCCCGCGCCACGGGGCGGCTCGACCTCCCCGCGGAGCCCTCGCCCCCGGCCGCACCCGAAGGAGCTCCGCTCCGATGACCGTTCGCCTCCTCTCCGCCGCCTCCCTCGCCCTGGTCCTCTCCGCCTGCTCGAAGGGGGGCGATGCCGCTCGCGGGGGCGCGCCGCGCCCGGTGACCGTCCGCGTCGCCACCGCCGTGGAGAAGGACGTGCCGGTGGAGGTCTCCGCCGTCGGGCGGATCGTCTCCTCGCAGTCGGTCCAGATCCGGCCGCAGGTCTCCGGCGAGCTCGTCGCGGTCCGCTTCACGGAGGGGCAGACGGTTCGCAAGGGGGACGTCCTGTTCGAGCTCGATCGGCGCCCGTACGAGGCGGCCCTCGCCGAGGCGAAGGCCCGGCTGGCCCAGGACGAGGTGCGGGCCGAGAACGCCCGGGCCGACGCGGCGCGGTACGAGGAGCTGGTCCAGAAGGAGTACGTCACCCGGCAGCAGTACGATCAGGCGAAGGCGAACGCGGCGGCGCTGGGCGCGCAGGTGACGGCCGATCAGGCCGCCGCGCAGCGGGCGCAGCTCAACCTCGCCTACTGCACGATCCGCTCGCCCCTCTCCGGCCGCACCGGCAAGCGCCGGGTGGACGTCGGGAACCTCGTCGCCGCCGGCGCGCCGGAGCCGCTCCTCACCATCGAGCAGGTGAAGCCGGTCTTCGTGGAGTTCTCGATCCCGGAGCGGAGCCTCGGGGCGGCGCGCGCGCGCGGCGAGGCCCCGAAGGTGCGCGTGCAGACGGCGGGGAGCGGCCCGGAGCTCACCGGGACGGTCGCGTTCGTCGACAACGCGGTGGACGCCGCGACCGGGACGGTCCTCCTGAAGGCCCGCCTCGAGAACGAGGACGAGACGCTCTGGCCCGGGCAGACCGTCGACGTCCGGCTCCGGGTCGGAGAGCGCGCGAAGGCGGTGGTGGTCCCGGCGTCGGCCGTGGCGGCGGGCCAGCAGGGGGACTACGCCTACGTGGTGTCGGCCGACAAGAAGGCACAGCTCCGGAACGTCGTCGTCGAGCAGGCGGGCGAGAGCGAGGCCGTCATCGGCAAGGGGATCCAGGCCGGCGAGACCGTCGTCGTGGAAGGACAGCTCAGGCTCAGACCGGGCGTCCCGGTCGAGATCCTGCCGGACGAGAAGAAGCCGGAGAAGGCCGCCGCGAGATGAACCTCTCCGCGCCGTTCATCCGCCGCCCCGTCATGACGACGCTCGTCATGGCGAGCTTCGTCGCGTTCGGCCTGACGGCGTACCAGAAGCTCCCGGTCTCGGACCTTCCCGCGGTCGACTTCCCGACGATCCAGGTCAGCGCGTCGCTGCCGGGCGCGAGCCCCGAGACGATGGCGGCGTCCATCGCGACGCCGCTCGAGCGGCAGTTCTCGACCATCGCGGGGCTCGCCGCGATGAACTCGTCGTCCGGGCAGGGGCTCACCCAGATCACGCTCGAGTTCGACCTCGAGCGCGACATCGACGCCGCGGCCCAGGACGTCCAGTCGTCGATCGCGGCGGCCGGCGGGCAGCTGCCGCCGAACATGCCGACGCCGCCCACCTTCCGGAAGGTGAACCCGGCCGATCAGCCGATCCTCTACTTCGCGCTCACCTCGCCGACGATCCCGCTCTCCGACCTCAACCGCTACGGCCAGGACCTCGTCGCGCAGCGCATCTCCACCATCCCGGGCGTCGCGCAGGTCGCGGTGTTCGGCGCCCAGAAGTACGCGGTCCGGGTGGAGCTCGACCCGCAGGCGCTCTCGGCGCGCGGCATCGGGCTCGACGAGGCCGCGAACGCGATCCGCGGCGCGAACTCGAACCTCCCGACCGGCGTCGTGCAGGGCCGCGCCCGCGCGTTCACGGTGGAGGCGACCGGGGGGCTCGACCGCGCGAAGGACTTCAGGGACGTCCCGATCGCGTTCCGGAACGGCGCCCCGGTGCGGGTCTCCGACGTGGGGCGCGCGCGCGACGGCGTCGAGAACGAGCGCACCGCCGCGTGGTACTGGGAGAACGGGGTGGAGCAGCGGTCGATCGTGCTCGCGGTCCTGCGGCAGCCCGGGACCAACACGGTCGAGGTGGCGACCCGGGTGCGCGAGCTGCTCCCGGTCGTGGAGCAGCAGCTCCCCGCGGCCGCGAGGCTCGCGGTGCTGTACGACCGGTCCGAGTCGATCCAGGAGTCGGTGCAGGACGTGAAGTTCACGCTCGCGCTCACCCTCGGGCTCGTCGTGCTCGTCATCTTCCTGTTCCTGCGGAACCTGCCCGCCACGATCATCCCGAGCCTCGCGCTGCCGGTGTCGCTCATCGGGACGTTCGCGCTGATGCAGGTGCTCGGGTACTCGCTCGACAACCTCTCGCTCATGGCGCTCACGCTCGCGGTCGGCTTCGTCGTCGACGACGCGATCGTGATGCTCGAGAACATCGTGCGGCACATGGAGGCCGGCGAGCCGCCGCTCGAGGCCGCGTTCCGCGGCTCGAAGGAGGTGGCGTTCACGATCGTCTCGATGACGATCTCGCTCGCGGCGGTGTTCCTCCCGGTCCTCTTCATGGGCGGCGTGGTCGGGCGGCTCTTCCACGAGTTCGCGGTGACCATCGGCTGCGCGATCCTGGTCTCCGGGTTCGTCTCGCTGACGCTGACCCCGCTCCTCTGCAGCCGGTACCTGCGCCCCGGCAAGGAGGCGCACCACGGGCGGTTCTACGCGGTCACCGAGCGGGCGTTCGACGCGTCGCTGCGCTTCTACGACCGCGGCCTGACCTGGTCCCTCGCCCACCCCCGCACGGTGCTCGCGGGCTCCGTCGCCGTCCTCGTCGCGACCTTCCTCCTCGGCGGCGCGGTGCCGAAGGGCTTCCTCCCGAGCGAGGACACCGGGCGCGTCCAGGGCTTCACGGAGGGCGGCGAGGACGCGAGCTGGGACGCGATGGTGCGCGCGCAGCGCGCGGTCGCCGCGCAGGTCGCCCAGCAGCCCGAGGTCGCGCAGTTCATGTCGAGCGTCGGCGGGCGCAGCACCGCCGGCCAGACGCAGGGGAACATGTTCCTCCGGCTGACGGACCGGCACGGCCGGCGCCCGGTCGACGGCGTCGTCGCGGAGCTGCGGACGCGGCTCGCGCGCTTCCCCGGCCTGCGCGTCTTCTTCGTGAACCCGCCGCCGATCAACATCGGCGGCGTCCAGACCCGCGCGCAGTACCAGTACACGCTCCAGGACGCGGACGTGAACGCGCTCTTCAAGGGGGCGACGGCGCTCGAGGCGAAGCTCCGGGAGATCCCGGTGCTCCGGGACGTGACGAGCGACCTCCGGCTCGCGTCGCCCCGCGTCTCCGTGAAGATCGACCGCGACCGCGCCGCCTCGCTCGGGGTCTCGCCGCTCGCGATCGAGGACGCGCTCTACGCCGCGTACGGCGACCGCCAGGTCTCGACGATCTACGCTCCGGAGGACCAGTACCAGGTCATCCTCTCGCTCCTCCCGGAGTTCAAGCTCGATCCCGGGGCGCTGTCCCTCCTCTTCGTGCGGTCCACGAGCGGAAAGCTCGTCCCGCTCGACGCCGTCGCGTCGCTCGGGCGCACCGTCGGGCCGCTCACCGTGAACCACTCCGGCCAGCTCCCCTCGGTGACGCTCTCGTTCAACCTCGTGGCGGGAACGTCGATCGGCGAGGCGGTGGCGCAGGTGCAGAAGGCGGCGGTCGGGACGCTCCCGCCGACGGTGTCCACGCGGTTCCAGGGGTCGGCGCAGGCGTTCCAGTCGTCGCTCGGCGGCCTCGGCCTGCTGCTCGTGATGGCGCTGCTCGTGATCTACGTGGTGCTCGGCATCCTCTACGAGAGCTTCGTCCACCCGGTCACGATCCTGACCGCCCTCCCCTTCGCCGGCTTCGGCGCGATCGTCACGCTCCTCGCGTTCCGGACCGAGCTCTCCATCTACGCCTTCGTCGGCATCATCATGCTCGTCGGCCTCGTGAAGAAGAACGGCATCATGATGGTGGACTTCGCGATCGAGGCGCAGCGGGCCGGGAAGACGGCGCAGGCGGCGATCCACGAGGCGTGCCTCGTCCGCTTCCGCCCGATCATGATGACGACCATGGCGGCGCTCATGGGCACGCTCCCGATCGCGATGGGGTTCGGCGCGGGCGCCGAGTCGCGCCGGCCGCTCGGCCTCGCCGTGGTCGGCGGCCTGGTCTTCTCGCAGTTCCTGACCTTGTACGTGACCCCGGTCTTCTACGTCGGGTTCGAGCGGCTGCGCGGGCTGCGGCGCCGGCCCGGCGCGCGGGGCGGCGAGGTCGAGCCCGATCGCTCGGCGGCGGCGCCGCACGGCGAGCGCTAGCTCGGGACCGCGACCGGCGGCCCCCTCGCGGCCGAGCGGCCCCCCGTCACCGCGCCGACTCCTCCGCTGGACCGACGGGCCGCTCCGCCCGCGCGTGCCCATCCTTCTCGGAAGGAGGCGACATGAACAAGGACCAGATCAAGGGCAAGATCGAGGAGATCAAGGGCGACGTGAAGGAGCGTATCGGCGGCGCGACCAAGGATCGCTCGACCCAGGCCGAAGGCTGGCTCGAGAACAAGAAGGGCAAGCTCCAGAGCGGCGTCGGCGACCTGAAGGAAGACGCCGAGCGCGAGCGCGAGCGGCACGATCCGGAGCACCCGTAGTCCTCGAGGACATGCTCGGAGGGCGCGGTGCGCGAGGCGCGCCGCGCCCTTCGTTCATCCTCGGGTCGACTGCTCGGGTCGAGGGGTTCGGTGCGCGGATCAGGGCTGCGGGCCGTCGCGGCGTTCGTTCGCGTAGGAGTTCGCGAAGTCCCGCGGGGCGTCGTGGACCGCGAAGAGCGGGCATTTCTCACACGTCCAGCTGTCCCACTCGAGCTTCACCGCGACGTCCAGACACGCGTCGTAGTGAAGGCAGTACAGGTTGCGGTGCCCGGAGACGATCGCCTCCGAGCGGATGAGGTGGAGGAGCGGTGTGGGGTGAGGCAGCATGTCGGTCCGCCCTGAAGGCGCTCGAGTTACCGAACCGGCGGGTCGCGGAACCATTCCGCGCGTCCCACGGGTAGTCGGAAACGCAGGCGATGTCGTTGAATAACGCAGGGGTTGAAGGTGGACCGGACGATCACGGAAGGGAAAGACCCCCTCTTGGGCCCGTCCGGCACGCCCCGGCAGAACGCCTGCCAGGACGGATGGTTGCGAGACATCCGTCCTCCCGCGCCGCTCCGGGGCCGTGGGCGTTGACCGACCGTCTACGCGCGGTAGAGTCGTTCCGCGTTGCGGCATTCCGCCGCGCGGGAGGCGCCGTGGTCCATCCAGCTCGTTGCCTCGCCTGCGACGTCGTCGCGGGCGCTCGCGCCCTCCCCGGCGGAATCGTCCTCCGCGAGCGTGGGTTCGCGCTGCACGTCCTGGCCGACCCGTCGCCCCTCCGCGGGTGGCTCGTGCTCACGAGCGAGCGTCACGTCCGCGCCTGGCCGGACCTGGAGCCGGGCGAGCTTGCGGCGCTCGGCCCGCTCGCTGCGCGGGTGATGTCGGCCCAGCGGAGCGTCCTCGGGGCCGAGCACGTCTACGCGTTCTCCATCGGCGACGCCGTCCGCCACTTCCACCTGCACCTCGTCCCCCGGTACGCCGACACGCCCGAGCGGCTCCGCGGCCGCCGCTGCTTCGAGGGGCGGCCGGAGGACGTCGTGCCCGACGACGAGGTCGCGCGCGCGGCGCTCGCGGTCGCCGCCGCGATGCGGGGGGCCCCCTCTCCCTAGACTCGCGCTGCGGGGCGATCTACGGGAGCAACGGCGCGAACCCGTCCTCGAACGACGGGAAGCGCAGGGTGACCCCGAGCGCGGCGCGCGTCCGCTCGGAGCGGATCCGCCGGTTCGGTCCGGGCGGCTCGCGGTCGGTGCGCGGCGGCGGGATCCCGAGCCGCGCCGCGATCCACTCCACCACCTCGCGCCGCCGCGCCGGCCGGGCGTCGCTGCCGTGGTGAACGGCGCCCGGCGAGCCGCGCTCGAGCGCGGCGAGCACGAACGCGACCGCGTCGTCGCGGTGGCAGAAGTTCATCCACGCGTCGTCGCCGGGGCCGAGCGCGAGGAGCCCCGACCGGACCCGGCCTGCGAGCCCGGTGCGCCCCGGCCCGTAGAGCCCGGACAGCCGGATGACCGCCGAGTGAACGCCGCGGGCCGCCGCGTCGAGGACGAGGCGCTCCGCCTCCACGAGCACCGCGGCGGTCGGGCTCGCCGGGGCCGGCGGGGTCGCCTCGTCCACGTCGCCTCCGTCGCGCTGGCCGAAGACGCCGGTGGACCCCGTGTACACGACGCGGGCGCCCGCCGCCCGGGCCGCCGCCAGGAGCGCCCGGTTCGCGTCCACGTACGCCGCGCGGTACGCCGCCTCGCCGTCCTCTCCCGCCGACTGGCACGCGACGATCGCGTCGACGCGCGGCAGGCGCGCCTCGACCCCGGGGTCGGCGAGGTCGAGCGCGAGCGGCTCGACCCCGAGCGCCGCGAGCGCCGCGGCGCGCGCGGGGTCGCGCCGGATCCCCGTCACCCGATCGCCCCGCGCGACGAGCGCCCGCGCGAGCGCCTCCCCGAGCCACCCGCAGCCGGCCACGAGCACGTGCATGCGCATACGCTACGCCATCCGGGTCACTGCGGCGGCGCTACGTTCAGGGTGAACGGACAGGGTCGCGGTCGGGGTCGGGGTCGGGGTCGGGGTCGGGGTCGGGGTCGAGGTCGAGGGGTCGAGGTCGGGGTCGAGGTCGGGGTCGGGGTCGCGGTCGCGGTCGGCGTCCCGCCCGGTTATTCACCGGCGGGGGCCCGGCGGCGACGCGGACGCCGGGCGGGGGAGGCTCCATGTCGCTCACGATGTCGTCCACGCTCACGCTGCGCGGCGGCGTCGAGATCCCGCTGGTGGGGCTCGGCGTCTACCAGGCGGAGCCCGGAGAGGAGACCCAGCAGGCGGTCCGGACGGCGCTCGCGCTCGGGTACCGGCACGTCGACACGGCGCGCGCGTACCGGAACGAGCGGGACGTCGCGGCCGCCATCGAGGCGAGCGGCGTGCCCCGCGACGAGATCTTCGTCACGACGAAGCTCTGGAACTCCGATCACGGCTACGAGCAGACGCTCCGCGCCTGCGACGCGAGCCTCGCGCGGCTCGGGACCGAGCGCGTGGACCTCTACCTCGTCCACTGGCCGGTCCAGGGGCTCCGCGGCGAGACCTGGCGCGCGATGGAGCGCATCCTCGCGGACGGGAAGGCCCGCGCGATAGGGGTCTCGAACTACACGATCCGCCACCTCGAGGAGCTGCTCGGGGAGGCGAAGGTCCCGCCCGCCGTCGACCAGGTGGAGCTGCACCCGTTCCTGCAGCAGCGGCCGCTCGTCGCGTTCTGCCGCGCCCACGGGATCGCGATCGAGGCCTACGCGCCGCTCGTGAAGGCCCGGCGGATGGATCACCCGGTGCTGCAGCGGATCGCGGCGAAGCACCGCGTCACCGCGGCGCGGGTCCTCGTGCGGTGGGCGCTCGAGCACGGCTTCGTGGTGCTGCCGAAGTCCGTCCGCCCGGCGCGCATCCAGGAGAACGCGGAGGTCTTCGGGTTCGCGCTCGACCGCGAGGACCTCGGGGCGCTCGACGACCTCGACGAGGGCTACCGGACGAGCTGGGATCCGACCGACGCGCCCTGAGGCGGTCCGGGCGGCGGCCTCGCGGCAGGCGTCACCCGTGCACGACGCGCCCGAAGTCGCGCATCCAGCCGAGCTCGGACTCGGGCAGCGGTCCCTCCTCGATCGAGGCGAGGTTCGCGCGCCACTCGGCCGTGCTCCTCGGCCCGCACAGGACGACGTCGACGGCCGGAGACGCGAGGCACCAGCGGTAACACTCCCCCGCGGTCATCGGCCGGCCCGCCCAGGCGCGCGGCTTCCGGAGCAGCTTCCGCCAGGACGTGGCGGTGTAGGCGACGACGGCGGGCTTCCGCGAGGCGAGGTGCGGGAACACGTCCTGCTCCGCGCCGGGGTGGGCGGCGTTGTAGCGGATCATCAGCAGATCGAGGATCGAGGCCTCGGCGAGCCGCCCGGCGCGCGACCGGTCGTGGATGGAGGCTCCGAGCGCGCGGACCTTCCCCTCCTCGCGGAGCCTCGCGAGCTCCTCCTGCACGCCCCCGGTGAGCGCGGACATCCTGGACAGCCAGAACAGCTGGTACACGTCGAGGTAGTCGGTGCCGAGCGCGCGCAGGCGGCGCTCCGCCGCGCGTCGCACGGCGCCCCGCGTGAAGCCGAGGAGCGGGCCCGTCGCGACGACGTACCGCTCGCGGTCTCGCCGGAGCGCGTCGCGCAGCGCCGCGGTCAGCCCCTTCATGAGAGGCGTCCAGAAGACGTACTGCACCCGCTCGAGCGCCTCCCGGGCTCCCGCCTCGTCGAGCCCGAAGGATCCGGAGAGGCCCACGCGGAACACGCGCTTTCCGAGGGCCGGCACGTCGCGGACGAGGAAGTCGCTCGCCATGACCGGGAGCATCCCGCGGCGCCCGCACCCGCGCAACGAAAGGAAGCTGCGGCGGCGCGAGCTCCCTCGCCCCCGGCGCGAGCCAGGGAAACACCAGCCCGCGCGGCAGCCCCCGGCGAGGCGGTTGCGCCCGCCGCGCCCAGGTGATTTGTGTCCTCACGAATGCGCGCGTTCACCCGCTTCGCGTGGTCCGTCCTCGCCGTGAACCTCGCCGTGGTCGCGTGGGGCGCGTTCGTCCGCGCGACCGGCTCGGGGGCCGGCTGCGGCCGCCACTGGCCGACGTGCAACGGCGAGATCCTCCCCCGCGCGCCCGCGGTCGCGACCGCGATCGAGTTCGCGCACCGCGCGTCGAGCGGGATCGCGCTCCTCCTCGTCGTCGCCCTGGTCGCGTGGGCCGTCCGGGTGGCGCCCGCGGGGCACCCGGCCCGCCGCGCGGCGTGGGCGTCCCTCGCCCTCATGATCACCGAGGCGCTCGTCGGGGCGGGCCTCGTCCTCTTCGGCTGGGTCGCGAAGGACGCCTCGGCCGCGCGCGGCTGGGTGATGGCGGTCCACCTCACGAACACGTTCCTGCTCCTGGCGGCGATCGCGCTGACCGCCGAGTGGAGCGCGCGACCCGGAGGCGTCACCGCGACGGGGCGGGGCGCCCTCGCCGCGATCCTCGGCATGGCGTTCGGCACGGTGCTCCTCGCCGGCGTGACCGGCGCGATCGCCGCGCTCGGCGACACCCTCTACCCGGCGACGAGCTTCGCGGCGGGGTTCCAGCACGAGCTGTCCGGGAAGGCGAGCGTCCTGCTCCGGCTGCGGCTCCTCCACCCGTTCGCGGCGATCGCCGCGGGGGGGGCGCTCCTCGTGGCGGCGCGCGCGGCGCTCCGCGCGCGGCCCTCGGAGCGCGTCCACCGTGCCGCGACCGGGATCGCGGCGCTCGTCGCCATCCAGCTCGCGGCGGGGGCGGCGAACGTGCTGCTGCTCGCCCCGGTCTGGCTGCAGCTCGTCCACCTGCTCCTCGCCGATCTCGTGTGGCTTCAGCTCGTCCTGCTCGCCGCCGCCACCCTGGCTCCCGGGGAGGCCCCCGCGCGAACGGGGGCGCCTGCCCCCGCCGCGGCGTAGGCCGGGCCCTCGCGCGCGCCGGCGCCTAAGTCTCCGGGATGGACCTCGTCGTCCTCTCGGGCCTGCAGGGGTCCGGGAAGAGCACCTTCTTCCAGGCGCGCTTCGCCGCCACGCACGCGCACGTGTCTCGCGACCGGTTCCCGAACGCGCGCGACCCGGCGCGCCGCCAGCGCGAGCTCGTGGAGGAGGCCGCGCGCGCGGGGCGGCCGGTCGTCGTGGACAACACGAACGCGCGGCGCGAGGACCGGACGGCGCTCGTCGCGCTCGGCCGCGCGCTCGGGCTGCGCCCGGTCCTCTACTGGTTCCCGCCGGACGTCCGCGCCTCGCTCGCGAGGAACGCCGGGCGGACGGGGCGCGCCCGCGTGCCGGCGGTCGCGGTGCACGCCACCGCGAAGCGGCTCGCGGCGCCGGACCCCACCGAGGGCTTCGCGGCGGCCTTCGAGGTCCGCGCCACCGCGGACGGCGCCTTCGAGGTCACGCCGCGCCGCGACCTCACGCCTTGAGGGCGGCGGCGACGATCGCCTTCGCCTCGTCGAGGATGCGCCCGAGGTGCGCCTCGTCCCGGAACGACTCCGCGTAGATCTTGTAGACGTCCTCGGTCCCCGACGGCCGCGCCGCGAACCAGCCGTTCGCCGCGACCACCTTCAGCCCGCCGATCTCCGCGCCGTTGCCGGGGGCGCGCGTGAGCTTCGCGAGGATGGGCTCGCCGCCGAGCGCCGTCGCGGCGACCGCGGCCGGGGAGAGCTTCTTGAGGATCGCCTTCTCGGCCGGGGTCGCCGGCGCGTCCACGCGGGCGTAGACCGGGGCGCCGAGCGCGGCGGCGAGCTCGCCGTACAGCACGCCGGGATCCTTCCCGGAGCGGGCGCGCATCTCGACCGCGAGGAGGTCCATGACGATCCCGTCCTTGTCGGTCGTCCAGACGGTGCCGTCGCGCCGGAGGAAGGACGCGCCCGCGCTCTCCTCGCCGCCGAAGCCCATGGTCCCGTCGAGGAGCCCCGGGACGAACCACTTGAAGCCCACCGGGACCTCGACGAGCTTCCGCCCGAGCCGCGCCGCGACGCGGTCGATGAGGCCCGAGGACACGAGCGTCTTCCCGACCGCGGCGGCGGCCGGCCAGCCGGGACGGTTCCGGAAGAGCCAGTCGATCGCGACGGCGAGGTAGTGGTTCGGGTTCAGGAGCCCGCGCGACGGCGTCACGATCCCGTGCCGGTCGGAGTCGGCGTCGTTCCCGAACGCGAGGTCGAAGCGGTCCTTCATCGCGACGAGGTTCGCCATCGCATACGGCGACGAGCAGTCCATGCGGATCTTGCCGTCGTGATCGAGGGGCATGAAGCCGAAGGTCGGATCCACCGTCGGGTTCACCACCGTGAGGTCGAGGCCGTACTCGGCGGCGATCGGCCCCCAGTAGTGGGCGTTGGAGCCGCCGAGCGGATCGACGCCGATCCGGAGGCGGGCCCCGCGCGCCGCGTCGAGGTCCACGGCCGCGCGGAGGTCCTTCACGTACGGGTGGACGAAGTCGCGGGCGCGGACGTTCGCCGCGGAGCGCGCGCGCTCCCACGGGATGCGCCGGACGTCGCGGTTGCGCCCGGCGAGCAGCTCGTTCGCGCGCCGCTCGATGACGGCGGTGACCGCGGTGTCGGCGGGGCCGCCGTCCGGCGGGTTGTACTTGATGCCGCCGTCCTCCGGCGGGTTGTGCGAGGGCGTCACGACGATGCCGTCGGCGAGGCCCGTCGCCCGGCCGCGGTTGTGACCGAGGATCGCGTGCGAGATGACCGGCGTCGGCACCGGCGCGTCGCCCTCGGAGACGACCACCTCCACCCCGTTCGCCGCGAGGACCTCGAGCGCGGAGCGCTCCGCCGGCTCGGAGAGCGCGTGCGTGTCGCGGCCCAGGAAGAGCGGCCCGCTCACGCCCGCGCCGGCGCGGTGCTCGGCGACCGCCTGCGCGACCGCCAGGATGTGGGCCTCGTTGAACGAGCGGCGCAGCGAGGAGCCCCGGTGGCCCGACGTGCCGAACGCCACGCGCTCGCCGGCGACCGAGGGGTCGGGCGCCTCTCCGGCGTACCGCCGGAGGAGGTCGGCGACGTCGACGAGGAGCTCCCTGGGCGCCGGCTTTCCTGCGAGCGGGTGGGCCATCCACGGATCCTGGCACGGCCCGGCCCCTTGTCACGGTCACGGACGAGGGCCGACAATGGGGCATGCTCGCAGGGGCCATCGCGCCGGCGCTGGGGCTGGCGCTCGCACTGGCGGCGAGCGCACCGGCGAAGCTTCCGGCCGGGAAGGCTCCCCCGGCGGCGGCGGTGCCCGCGAAGGCCCCGTCGCCGGACGACGCCCGCGAAGCCGCCGACGACGCCGCCCGCGACCCCACCGGCTCCGCAGCCGCAGGCGCCGTGGCAGGTGCTCGAGCCCGGGCTCGACTTCGCCGAGCTCGACGGCCCGCCGGCGGAGTCCGGCGACCGCAAGATCGCGGTGCTCCGGATCGACCCGGCGCGGTTCGAGCTGCGGCTCCTGTCCGCCTCCGCGCCCGGAGAGGGCGCGACCCGCAGCGCCCGGGCGTGGGCGTACAAGGCCGGCGCGTCCGCCGCGATCAACGCCGCGATGTACCAGGAGGACTACCGCACGAGCGTGTCGCTCATGCGGAGCAACGGCCACGTGAACCAGCGGCGCGTCTCGAAGGACAACGCGGTGCTCGCCTTCGACCCCATCGTCTCCGGCGTGCCGCCGGTCCGGATCGTCGATCGCGAGTGCGAGAGCCTCGACGAGGCGGCCGCGCGGTACGCGACCCTCGTCCAGTCGATCCGGATGATCTCCTGCGATCGCAGGAACGTCTGGGCGCCGTCCGAGCGCCGCTTCTCCGCCGCCGCGATCGGGACCGACAGGGCGGGACGCGTCCTCTTCGTGCACGCGCGGACGGCGTGGCCGGTCCACGAGCTCGTGAAGGCGCTCCTCGCCGCGCCCCTCGACCTCGCGCAGGCGATGTACGTCGAGGGCGGGCCGGAGGCGCAGCTCTTCGCGCGCGGCGGCGGCCGCGAGATCGAGCGGGTCGGCACGTTCGAGGGCGCGGACGCGAACAGCCGCGCCTGGCCGGTGCCGAACGTCGTCGCCGCGGTGAGGAAGGCGGGGGCGGCCGCGAAGTAGATCCGACCGCGACCGCGACCTCGACCCCCGACCGCGCACTCAGGAAACCTTCAGCACGATCTTCCCGAAGTGGCGGTCCTCCTCCATCATCCGGTGCGCGTCCACGATCTGCTCGAGCGGGAACACCTTCTCCACGATCGGCACGATCGTCCTGTCCGCGAACCTCGGCAGCGCCGTCCGCGTGAACTCCGCGACGATCTCGCCCTTGTCCTTCACCGGCCGCGAGCGCAGCACCGAGCCGATGATCTGCTGGCGCTTCACCATCATCAGCGCGAGGTTCAGCTCCGCCTTGATGCCGCTCGTCACCCCGATGATCACGAGCCGCCCCGCGTAGCCGAGCGCGTTCATGTTCGCCTGGAGGTACTTCGCGCCGACGTGGTCGAGGATCACGTCGGCTCCCTTCTTCCCGGTGAGCTCCTTCACGGCCTCGGAGAAGTCGGGCGTGGTCGTGTAGTCGATCACCAGCTCGACCCCGAGCTTCCTCACGCGCTCGAGCTTCGTCGGGTTGGCGGTCACGACGAGCCGCGTCCGCGGCACGAGCGCCTTGCAGAGCTGCACCCCGGCGGTGTTCACGCCGCCGCCGCCGCCGTGGATGACGGCGACGTTCCCGTCCTTCAGGCCGCCGACGAGGAACAGGTTCAGGAACGCGGTGATGTACGACTCGCAGACGCAGGCCGCCTCCTCGAAGCTCATCGCCTCCGGGATGCGCATCAGGTGGCTCGCGTACGCCACCGCGTACTCCGCGTAGCCGCCTCCGCCGACGAGCGACATCACCCGATCGCCCGGCTTCCAGCCGGTGACTCCCGGCCCGAGCTCCGCGATCGTCCCCGCGACCTCGAGCCCGAGGATCTCCGAGTCGCCGGCGGGCGGCGGGTACTTCCCCTCGCGCTGGACGAGGTCCGGGCGGTTGATGCTCGTCGCCACGACCTTCACGAGCACCTGCCCCTCGACGGGGCGGGGGCGCTCGGCCTCACCCACCTTCAGCACGTCGACACCGCCGAAGCCGCTCAGCAGGACCGCCTTCATGCGCACTCCTCCGGGAGGGGGTTCGAGAAGGTGCGCATGTTCGCACGCCCGACCTCGCCCGGGTAGCTTCCGCGGCGGCCTCCCCGCCCCCACCCTCGCGGCGCGTGCGACCCGGCGCGTGGCTCCTCCTCGCCGCTCCCGCGGCGCTCCTCGCGTGCGCGCGCGCCGCGCCCTCGCGCACGGACACGCTCGCCCGCGAGCGGGACGAGCTGTCCGCGCTCTGGAGCCTCTACCGGTACACGCACGTCCAGGGCGGACGCGTCGTGGCGCTCGACGAGGGCGGGATCACGACGTCGGAGGGGCAGGCGTACGCGATGCTGCGCGCGGTCTGGACCAACGACCGCGAGACCTTCGACGCGGTGTGGCGCTGGACGAAGGAGCACCTCCAGGTCCGCGACGACCGGCTCCTCGCCTGGAAGTGGAAGGACCGCGTCCTCGACCGGAACGCCGCGACCGACGCCGACCAGGACGCGGCGCTCGCGCTCGTCCTCGCCTCGCGCCGCTTCGGCGAGCCGCGCTTCCTCGACGAGGCCCGCGGGCTCCTGCGCGACATCTGGGACAAGGAGGTGATCGTCGCCGCGGGCCGCCCGTTCGTCACCGGCGGGAACTGGGCCCCGGCGGAGCGCTACCCGACGATCCACGTGGCCTACCTCGCCCCGTACGCCTACGAGGTCTTCGCCGGCGTGGACCCCGGCCGGCCCTGGCTCGAGCTCGTCCGCTCGAGCTACGACGTGCTCCGCTACCTCTACGTCGACCGCGGCCTGGCGCTCCCGCCCGAGCTCGTCTTCCTCGATCCGCGCACCGGCGCCCTGCTGCTCGATCGGCCCGGGGGCGACGGTCCGGCGCCGTCCGGGTACGACGCCGTCCCGATCTTCTGGCGCGTCGCGCTCGACGCCCGCTGGTTCGGCCGTCGCGGCGAGGCGGACCTCCGCGAGCGGATGCTCCGCTTCCCGCGCGAGACCTGGCGCGCGGAGGGCCGCCTTCGCGATCGCGCGACGGCGACGGGCCGACCGCTCTCGCCGCTCGACGGGCTCCCCCTCCTCGCGTCGGTCCAGGCCCTCGCGCAGGTCGAGGACCCGGCGCTCGCGGCCGAGCATGCGGGCGAAGAGGCTCGACGGGCTCTTCGAGCGCGCCCTCGCGGGCGACGAGACGCCGTACTACCTGCACAACTGGCTCTGGTTCGGCCGCGCCCTCGAGCTCGGGGCCGTGCGGCGCTACGACGAGCCGCTCTCGTTCCTGCTGCTGCTCGACTGGGGCGCCTTCCGCGACCGCTTCCCGCTCCTGCCGCTCGCGGCGGGGCTCGTCCTCGCGCCGCTCGCGCGGCGGCGGGCCTGGGCGCGCGCGGCCCTGCTCGCGCTGTCGCTCGCCCTCTCGGTCAGGTACCTCGGGTGGCGCGCGGCGCGGACGCTCAACTTCGTCGAGCCCCTCGGGCCGCTCGTCAGCCTGTCGCTCCTCGCCGCGGAGCTCTACGCGTTCTCGACGGTCGCGCTGCTGGCGGTCCAGGTCGGCGTGCGCGGCCGCAGGCGCCCGGCGCCCGCGCCGCTCGCGTCGGACGAGCACCACCCGACGGTGGACGTCCTCGTCCCGATCTACTCGGAGTCGCTCGAGATCCTCGATCGGACGCTCACCGCCTGCGCCGCCCTCCGCTGGCCGTCGAAGGCCGTCCACGTCTGCGACGACTCGCACCGGGAGGAGGTCGCGCGGCTCGCGGCGGAGCACGGCGCGCGGTACCTGCCGGGCCCGAAGCGCCACGCGAAGGCGGGGAACCTCAACGCCGCGCTCGCGGTCACCTCCGGCGAGCTGGTGGTCGTCTTCGACACGGACCACGTCCCGGAGGCCCGGTTCCTCGAGCGCACCGTCCCGCACTTCCGCGACCCGCGGATGGGCGTCGTCCAGACGCCGCACCACTTCTACAACCCCGACGTCTTCCAGCGCGCGTTCGGCGCGGGCGAGCCGGTGCCGAACGAGGCGGACCTCTTCAACCACGCGATCCAGGGCGGTCGCGACGCCTGGGGCGGCGCGTTCTTCGTCGGGAGCGGCGCGGTCTTCCGGCGCGAGGCGATCGCGTCGGTGGGCGGGTTCAACCTCCTCTCGATCACGGAGGACATCCACACGAGCCAGAAGCTCCACGCCCGCGGGTGGCGCTCGGCGTTCGTCGACGAGGACCTCGCGACGGGCCTCTCCGCGGAGAGCTTCCAGGGGTACGTGGTGCAGCGGCGACGCTGGATGCTCGGCTGCCTCCAGATCTTCTTCCGCGACAACCCGCTCCTCGAGCGCGGGCTCCCGCTGCGCCACCGGATCGGCTACCTCGCCTCCCTCTGGTACTTCTTCTTCCCGCTCGCGCGGCTGGCCTTCTTCGTCACGCCGCTCTGGTACCTCCTGTTCCACCTGCACCCGCTCTTCGCGGATCTCCCGGTCCTGCTCGCCTACCTCCTCCCGCACCTCGTGCTCGCGCCGCTCGCCGCGAGCGCGCTCGTCCCCGGCTGGCCCCGGCTCCTGTGGGGCGGCATCTACGAGAGCGCGGTCGCGTTCCCGCTCGCGCGCGCCACGCTCGACCTCGTCCTGCCGAAGCGGCTCGCGTTCAAGGTGACGCCGAAGGGGATCACGAGCGAGCGCCGCCGCTTCGACGCCTCGTCGTCGGCGCTGACGATCGCCGCCGCCGCGGTCGCGGCGGTCGCGGTCGTGAAGGGCGCGGTGGAGCTCGCCGCCTTCGGGATCGAGGCGGAGGCGTACGCGTTCAACCTGTTCTGGGCGGGCGCGAACCTCGTCGCGGTGCTCGCCGCCCTGCTCGTCGCCTGGGAGCGCCCGCAGCGTCGGACCGACGACCGGATCCGCACCCGCGTCCGCGTCCGGCTCGGAGGACTGCCCGCGGAGACCGTGGACCTCTCCACCTCGGGCGCGTGCCTCCGGCTCGACCCCGGCGCCTCCCTCCCGGACGCGCTCGAGGTGACCTTCGACGACCCGGAGCCGCTGCGCCTGGGCGCGCGGGTCGTCTGGCGCGAGCGCGTCGGCGACGCCGACCGCGCCGGGATCGCGTTCGTCGGCGCCGGCGTCTCCGAGCGGCGCGCCCTCGTCCGGATCGCGTTCTGCCGGGACGGCGTCCACGCGGGGGCCCACGCCCGCCGCGCGCGGACGCAGCTCGGGATGGCGGCGCGGCTCCTCGCCGGCCTCGTCCGGGTCTTCCTGCCGCTCCGGCAGCGGAGACGGGTCACGACGCGCCGGCGTGCCCTCGCCAGGGTCGCCCTCGTCGGCCCGTCCGGGCGCGGCCGTGCGCTCCGGCTGGACGTCGGCCCCGGAGGGATGGGGCTCCTCGCCGCCGTCGCGCCCCCGCCGTGCGGCGCGGCCCTCCCGCTCGTCCTCCGGGAGGGCGTGACCTGGGCGCGCGTGGTCCACGTCCGGCGAGTCCTGCCCGGGCTGTGGCGGATCGGGCTCGCGTACCTGCCTGCGCCGGTCGCCGGCGTCGATCCGGGTGCCTACCTTGCGGCGTAGGGCGAGCGCTTGCCTGCCCCGCCGTCGGAGACCGAACGATGATCCGCGCCGCCGGCGCCGCGCTCCTCGCGGCCGCGCTGCTCCTCCCGACGCCCGCTCGCGCGGGCGTCGCCGACTCCTGGTACCTGTCGCGCGGCCGCGCGAACTCCCGGATCGGGAACCACGGGGCCGCGATCGAGGCGTACCGGAAGGCGCTCGCCGCGGACCCGAGATCCCGCGAGGCGTCGCGTGCGCTCGGGCAGGAGCTGCGCGCGAACGGGGAGACGGACCGCGCGGTCGCGGAGTTCGACCGCCACCTCGCGCGCTTCCCGGACGACTGGGAGATCGCGTTCGAGCAGTCGCGCCTCCTTCAGTGGTCGCGATACGCGTACCGGGCGGGGGACGCGGTCCGGTACCTCAGGATGGGGCTCGCCGCGCACGACGACCCGTCCCGCCGCCGCGAGCTGGCGCGGCTGCTCGGGCGCGACCGGGCGACGCTCGACGCCGCGCTGCGCGAGTACGACCGGCTCCTCGCGGCGAGCCCGGAGGACGGGGAGCTCCGCGACGAGCGGCTGAAGCTCCTCCTCTGGGATCGCCGGCGCCACCCCGAGGCCCGCGCCGAGCTGCTGCGCCGGGAGGCGGAGCGGCCCGGGGACGAAGGAGTCGCGCGGGACCTCGCGCGGCTCACCGCGGAGGAGCCCGGACGCGCGGCGGAGGCCGCCGACCGGTACGCCGCGCTGCTCGCCCGTCACCCCGGCGATCCCGAGCTGCGGCTCGGGCACGCGCGCGCGCTCGCCCGCGCCGGTCGCCGGGCGGACGCTCGCGAGGAGTATGTCCGTGCGCTCGCGGCGCGCCCCGCGATCGAGACGCGGGTCGAGTACGCGGACCTGCTCGCCGCCGACGCCGCCACGCGCCCGGCCGCCCGCGCCGAGTACGAGGCGGCGCTGCGCGAGGCGCCGCGCAGCCGGCGCGCCCGGCTCGGGCTGGCGCGCGTCCTCGCGGCGGGACGCGAGACGAGCGGCGCCTCGATCCGGCAGTACGCAGCGGTCCTCGCCGAGGCCCCGGCCGACCCGGAGGCGCACCGCGGCCTCGCGCGAGCCTACGCGTGGAACGGCGACCCGGACCGGGCCCTCGCCCACGCGGTCGCGGCGCGACGGGCCCACCCCGGAGGAGGAGACGACCTCGAGCAGACGCTCCGCCGCGGCCGCGAGCCTGCCGCCGGCGCGGGCGTGTCGGCGCTGGCGCAGCCGGGTGGACCGCTCGCCCTCTCGTCCGTGCGGCTGCACGCGACGGCGCGCGCCGACCCGACCCCGTTCACCTCGACGGCGGTCGACGCGGGGGTCGCCGCGTACGGCGGCGAGGGGGCGCGCGCGCGGGGCACCGTGGCCGACGTCCTCGCGGAGTGGCGTCCATCCCCGGCCGACCGCGTCCAGGCGACGTTCGGGTGGGAGGGGGTCCGCGCCGGATCGGCGGCGGCGGCGGGCGCGCTCCGGGTCGTGCGCGAGGACGGCGACCGGACCCTGTCCCTGGCCCTCTCGCGCAGCCCGCGGCGGGACTCGTTCCGCGCGCTCGTCGGCGTCGACGTCGGAGGTCGACGGATCGGCGCCGCGTCCGACCAGGTCGTCGAGGCGCACGCCGCGTGGCGCCCCGAGGGCGGACGGCTCGAGCTCACCGCGCGTGCGGGGCAGGTCGTCGGCTCCGGGATGCCGTCCACCTTCCTCGCGTCCGCGGGCGCGCGCGCGGACCGCTCCCTCGTGCGCCGCGGCGCCTGGACCCTCTCGGCGGGCCTGGCGGCCGACGCGACGCACCACGGCCGCGACCTCTCCGGGCTCGACGGCGCTCCCGAGAGCCCGCGGCTCTTCTCGCCCGCGCTCTTCGCTGCCGTGTCGCCGCGCGCCGAGCCTCGCCCGGGAGGTCGGCGCCGCACGGCTCGCGATCGACGCGGGACCGGCGCTCCAGCTGGTCTCCGCTCGCGGCGCGTCGTTGCGCGGGGGAGGCGACGTCCGCGCCTCCGTGGTCCAGCCGCTCGGGCCGCGACTCCGGCTCTCCGCCGACCTGCGCGCCGAGCGCGTCGCGACCGCGTACTCGCGGGTCGAGGGAGGCGCCGCGCTCGCGGTGGTGTTCTAGGTGGATCGGACGCTCGCCGAGTTCCTGTCCCGTCGCCCGCCGCTCGAGGCGCGCCTGCGCGTCGCGCACGGCCTCGCGCGCGCGGTCGAGGCGCTCCACGGGCGCGGCCGGGTCCACGGCGCCCTGTCGCCCGGGTCGGTCCTGGTCGCGGACGAGGCGGGCGACGCGGTCGTGCTCGCGCCTTCGCCGCCGTCCCCTTCCCCGCTCGCGCTGGCCGGCTGGGCGGCCCCGGAGATCGTCCGCGGCGCGCGTCCGTCGCGCAGCGCGGACGCGTTCGCGGTCGGAGCGCTCGCACAGCTCGCCCTCACCGGGCGCGGCCCCTTCGAAGGAGGCGAGGCGCTCGAGACGACCCGCCGGGTGCTGTTCGAGGAGCCCCGACCCGCGAGGCTCGACGAGCCCGCCCTCCCGCCGGACGCGGACGCGGCGCTCGCGCGGCTCCTCGACCGGCGCGCCCGGCGCAGGGCGTCGCCGGTGGAGCTCGCGCGCGCGCTCGCGGCCTCGATCTGACGCGACCGCGACCGCGACCGCGACCCAGCAGGCTGTAGAGAGATCCCGTTTGACGCTCCCCTCGCCCCCGCGAAGCGGGGGAGAGGGCCAGGGAGAGGGGGGCACGACGCCGTGTCGCCCCCTCTCCCCTGCCCTCTCCCCCCGCTGGCGCCCGGGGCGCGGGAGAAGCGGCGACATCGCCCGGATCTCGACCTGGATCGCCGACGCGGCGGCGCGACGGCTGCCGGCGCTCGCGACGCGGCTCCCACGGTCCCCGCTCCGGCGCGGCGCGCTCGCGGGGGCGGTCCTCGTCCTGCTCGCGCTGGCGCTCGGCACGGGACCCGACGCGTCGCTCGCGCGAGACGTCGCCGCCGCGCTCAGGCGTGGGGACACCGCGGCCGCTCGGGCCCACCTCGACGCGCCGCCGCGCGGCGCGAGCCGGGCGCTCGTCGAGAAGCTCCGCGGCGACGTCGCCTGCGCGCGTCGGGCGCCGGCCGAGTGCCTCAGGCGCTACCGCACGGCGCTCGCCGCCCGGCCGTCGCTGCGCGAGGACCCGGGGCTCCGGCGAAACGTGCGCGCCCTGCTCGGGACCGACGAGGCGTGCGCGACGCGCCGGTCGGCGGCGCTGCTCGCGGGTGAGCTGCGCGACCCCGAGGCGCTGCCGGCCCTCGAGGCGGCGCGCAGGACGGCCGGGATCTTCTCGTTCCTCTGCACGGGGGACTCGATCGATCGCGCGATCGCGGCCACGCGGTCCGCCGGTCGCTGAACGCTCGGCCGCGACGGGACGGCCGAGCGCGAGGAAGACCGCCGCCGCCGTGACGCAGCCGAGACACGCCGGCGCGCTCAGGTCCGGGCGTGGTCGAGCCGCTGGTCTCCCCGGTACGGGAAGATGTCGACGATCTCGCCCCCGCGGACGCGCTCCTGGACCTCGCGCCACCAGCGGGCGGTGAGGAGCTCGCCGTGCGCCTGCAGGAAGAACTCGCGCATCCGGCCCTGGAACCCGAGGAACGGGAGGAGCTCCTCGGGGAAGACGTCGTGAGGTCCGACGTAGAAGGACGGCTCCCCGCCCCCGCCGAGCTCGTCGTCGTCCTGCGAGGCCCTCGGCAGGTCGCGGAACACGCACGCGGTGACGCGATCGAGCTCGTCGTAGTCGTAGGAGATGACGCGCCCGTGGCGCGTCACGCCGAAGTTCTTGAGCAGCAGGTCCCCCGGGAACGTGTCCGTCGCGGCGAGATCCCGGAGCGCCTGCCCGTAGTCGAGCACCGCCTGCCGCGCCGTCCACTCGTCCGCCTCCCGGATGAACAGGTCGAGCGGGATCACCCGGCGCTCCGCGTACAGGTGCTCGATCGCGACGACCCCGTCGTGCTCGCGCACGTGCCGCGAGCACCCCCGGCGCAGCTCCTCGAGCACCGCGGCGGAGAAGCGGTCCGCGGGGAACGACAGGTGCTCGTACTCCTGCGCGTCGACGAGCCGCCCCGCCCGGTCGTGGCGGAAGACGTGGCGGTACTTGTCCATGATCTCGCGGCGCGTCACCTGCTTCGGAGGCGGGAACTCGTCCTTGATCACCTTGAACACCACGTCGAGGCCGGGCAGCGTGAAGACGCTCATCACGAGGCCCTTCGCGCCCCTCGCCGGGACGAACACGTCGCCCGTCTCGGCGATGTGGCGCGAGATCTCCCGGTACAGCTCGGTCTTCCCGTGCTTGTGGAACCCGAGCGCGATGTAGATCTCGGAGACGCGCTTCGTCGGGAGGATCGAGGAGAGGAACGCCACGAGCGCGCGCGGCCGCTCGACCTCCACGTGGAAGTAGCTGCGGGTGAAGCTGAACACGATCGAGGCGTCGCTCGGCGCGAACAGCGCCGCGTCGAGCACGATGCCCGCCTCGCCGTTCCGGAGCGCGAGCACGATGGGAGAGACCTGCCGCGCGCGCCGGATCCGGCCGATCAGGTAGGCCCCCTTCCCGCGGAAGAACACCGCGGTCGCCATCTCGACCCGGTCCGGCGGCTCCGGGTCGGACGCCTCCCGGAGGTGCGCGTCGAGCTCGATCGCGGCGAGCCGCGCGTCCCGCGCGAGGTCCTCCCAGGGCACCCCGAACTCGAACCCGCCCAGGATCGACTCGAGGAGCCGCTCGGTCGAGGCCGTGCGCGGGAAGGCGCGGAACACCGGCGTCGGACCCTCGACGGGGGGTGGCCGCTCCGCCGCCAGGAACTCGATCGCGGGGTCGACGCCCACGGTCGCGAAGACCCGTCGGGTCACCGAGTTGAAGAAGGAGAGCGCGATCTCGGCCGCGGGACGGCACTCCACCTCGGCCGCGTAGCGGTCCTTCATGCCGCCGCCAGACGGCGCGATCGTGGACCTCGTCCCCGAGCGCCGCGCGCACCGCGAGGATGGTCGAGTGGAGCACCCGATCGCGCAGGTCGAGCCGCTCCGTCGCGTCCCGCTGGCCCGCGGCCCACTCGCGGCGCTCGAACCGGCCGCGCGCCCGGGCCGTGATGCGCGCGCGCTCCGAGAGGTACGCGTCGAACCCGTCCCGGATCGCGTCGGCCGCGGCGTGCGCGAGCCCGGCCCCATGCTCGGCCATGCGAGCGGAATGTAAGGACCGCGCCCGAGACGCGCCGCGGCGACTCGCCGCGAGCACGGAGGCGGGATCAGCGGAACGGCATCGCCGCGAGGTGCGCGACGAGGGCCCGTGCCGCGAGGTCCTGCCCGCGGACGTTCAGGTGCCCGCCGTCGTCGGTGTAGCCCGGAGCGAGCGCCGGGATCCGCCGGCCGTCCCACTCGACCGCGACGGCCTCACCCGCCGGCCCGGTGGACTCGAGCCGCGCGAGGTCGAACACGCGAGCGCCGTAGGTGGAGCGCAGGCGCGCGTTGAACTCGTCGCGGCGGAGGTTCTCGGCGACCCCGGCGGGCGCCTTCCCGAAGAGCCGCTTGAGCACGGCCTTCGCTCCGCCCTGCGCGGTCGTGAGCGGCACGGTGACCGGGACGAACGCGGTCCGGGGGTGGCGCTGCTCGAGCTCCGCGAGCGTCGTCCGGTACAGCTCGAACAGCTTCCCGACGTCGGTGCTCGCCTGGAAGTCCACGTAGCAGAGCTTCATGAGCGCGAGGTCCGGCGCGCGATCGCCGAGCCGATCCACCGCCTCCGCGAAGGAACGGATCTTCCGTGCAGGGTCGCCGTTCTCCGGGAGCAGCACGTGCCCGAGCACGCCCGGCCCGGGCGCCACCATCGCGTCGAGCGACTGCACGCGCGGACCCGTCCCGGCGGCCGCGACGAGCCGCGAGACGCCGTCGAGGATGTTCACGCCCACCGACTGGTGTCCGAACAGCACCGAGCGGCCCGCGAGGCGCGCGAGCTGATCGCGCGGCAGCGCGGTCGCCGGCGCGGAAGGCGCGACGGAGGGTGCGGCAGCGGGGGCGCAGGCGAGAACCGTCATCGCGATGACCGCGAGCGTTCGTGTCCGGCAGGGGGGCATCGAGGGCTCGACCACTTCAACGTTAGCGCCGCGTCCCGGTCCCGTAAACCCCGGACTTCGCACCACGGCGAGATGTCGCGCCGTGTCCCGCGACCATGCGATGAGTGAGTGTCGGCGCACGTGGTGCCGGCTCTCACCGCGGGCGGATCAGGCCGGCATGCCGGCGGGCAGGTTCCCGCCGAGATCCGCGAGCGACGGGCCGGAGAGCCCGAGCGGCAGCAGGATCGCCCCGAAGCGCTCGCCGTCCTCCCACGAGGTCAGCACGCGCGCGTGGAACGGCCCGCGCCGGCGATCGAGCACCTCGACCTCGAGGAGCGCGCCCTCGCCGAGCGGCGCGGGGCCGGTCACGATCAGCTGGTGCGCCGCGAAGCCGACGGCGGCGTACTCGCGCCCCGCGAGCCACAGACGGACGCCCTCGCCCCTGGGCTCGCGCAGCGCGGGGAGCGCAGCACCGGAGGTGTCGCCGGCCGGTCCGGGACCCGGGTCCTGCTCCAGCGTCGCGACGTGGTCCTGCATCCGCTCGATCGCCCGGGCCAGGCGGCCAGCCTCCTGCTCCGTCAGGTCGGCGCCGTCCACCGCGGCCCCCGAGTCCGTGCCGTCGACGAGCACGGCGACGAGCGCATCCACGCTCCGCACCACGCGCAGCAGCGGGCTCGCGTTCGCGGGCCCCGAGCCGTCGTGGTGGAACGCGATCGCCTCGAAGATCGGGCGGGGCAGCTGGTGCCGCTCCGCGAACGCGATGCCGAGCTGGACGTGCCAGCGCTCCGCGAGCCGCTCCCACCGCCACAGCGACACGAACCCGCCCGGGCGCGTCCCCGCCGCGAGCCGCTCGAGCGTGGAGAACGCCGCCAGCCGGCCGACGTCGTGGAGCAGCCCGCACGCGTAGGCTTCCTCGGACGGGAGGCCGCGCTCGCGCGCGAGCTCGCGGCACAGGATCGCGGAGACGACCGCGCCGCGCCAGGCCCGCTGGCGGAGCGCGGCGAGCGGACCGGTCGAGGGCGCCTGTGCGGCCCCTCCGACCTCGCGGACGATGCGCACGAACGCGGCGGAGCCCAGGTGCGCCTCGGCCTGAGGGAGAGAGGAGATCGGCGCGCCGTCACGGCCCTCGTTCGCGGCGCGGAGCAGCTCGGCGGCGATCGCCGGATCCGTGAACGCGAACCGGCGCAGCTCCTCGATGGCGAGGTCGCCGCGACGATCCAGCCGCACGACAGCGTGCGCCGTTGTCGTCGCGGGTAGGACACACGGCTCGGCGTGCGAGAGCACGTCACCTAGCGCGGTATCGAGATCGAGCATGACCGATGGTTAAGCAAGCGCGGTTCCATCGCTGAGGCGTCGATAATCGCGGCGGTGGAGAGGCGCCACGGACGTGCGAGGCGTGAAGCGGACGCAACGTCACACGAGCGCTCGACAGACCGTCGTGTCGGATGACGGCGAGCGCCACCCGGAGTCAGCGCGGCCCCGCCCTCAATGAGGCAGGGTGATATCGATGCGCGCGCGGCGACGTGTCAGTACGGAACGGAGAGCAAGGCGCGATCTCGATCGCGACCGTGACGCTTGTCACACGGTGCGTTCACCGTGAGCGTCCTTCGACTTCGCGGCGACCGCGACCGCGACCTCGACCGCGACCTCGACCGCGACCTCGACCCCGCCGTTCAGATTGGCGGACGCGAGCGTTCCCCGTACCCGGTGAGCTCGACGTACCCCTCGCCCACCGGCGCGCCCCGCGCGTCCACGGCCCGCACCGGACCCTCCCAGTAGAAGAGGCCGGGCACGAGCCTGGACCGGTTCTCGGTGGCCCGGACCTCCGGCGTCACCGACATCCGGAGGCCCTCCGCGGGCAGCTCAATCTCCCACCCCGACGGATAGGTCGCCCCGCTCGCCTCGCTGCGCCAGGTGCCGGTCGCCCGCGCGGTCCACTCCCCGGGCGCGAGCAGCCGGACGCGTCCGTCGCGCTCGACGAGCGTCGCGTTCCGCCACGACGCGCTCCCGTCCTTCCTCCGCAGCACGTACAGCATGAGGTCGCGCCCGTCGCGGAGGCGCAGGCTCCACCAGTCCCAGCCGACCTGATCCGGCGCGAGCTGGGACGACCCGATCTCCTGGTCCATCCAGCTCTCGCCCCTCACCGCGAGCCGGCGACCGCCGAGCTCGACCGTGCCCGAGGTCGCGAGCCGCGTGCGCGAGACGTAAAGGCTCGCGTACCCCTCCTCCGCCGACTTGCGGGAGAGGCCGTTCGGGCCCTGCAGCGCGGGCGGCTTCTCCGGGCGCAGCGCGAGATCGAGCGCGAGCGCCTGCGCGTCGTCCCGGATCGCCACGTGGAACCCGTCGCCCTCGAGGCGCACCTCCCACCGCGCGTCCGTCCCGGGCGGCGCGCGAGCCCAGGCGAGCACCGGGTCGGGCGCCGCCGGGAACCCGCCGAGGAGCGGCACCGCGCGCCAGAGCACCTCCGAGAACAGGTGAGTCCCGGCGGACACGTCGGTCACCGCCGCGTGCACCATCACCGCGTCGGAGGCCGCCCACGCCGAGTCGAGCGGCGGCCGCTCCGGCACGAGGCCCACGCGGAAGAAGGTGAGCTGGAACCCGAGCCGTCGGCCCGGGTCGCCGTCCACCTCGAGCGTCCCCGTGAAGTACCACCACTCGTTCCGGTAGCCGGCGTGCGCCCGGTGATCCGCCGGGAACGACCACCGGTGCGCCGGGTCGGCGGCGCGGAAGCCGGGCGCCGCCGTCGCCGGCGTGGACGCCGCGAGCACCGTCGCGGCGAGCGCAGACAGGAGACTAGAGCGCATCGCGCGCGAGCTCCTGCGCCGGGGTCCGGCTCGCCACGAGCGCCGGGTGCAGGCTCGCCGCGGCCGCCGCCGCCAGGATCGCCAGCGCCTGCGCGACGAGCCGAGCCCACGGGACGTGCACGCCGAGGGTCCAGCCGAAGAAGGCCGGGTTGACGCTGAGGACGAGGACGAGCGCGAGCGCGCCGCCGCCGATCGCCCCGAGCGCGAGGCCCACCAGCCCGAGGGCCAGGCCGCGGCCGAGGAACAGGGCCGCGAGCTGGGGGCGGGTGGCGCCGAGGGCGCGGTAGAGCGCGAGCTCCGCCCGCCGCTCGCGCGCGAGGACGAGGAGCGAGAGCGTCACCCCCGCCGCGGCGATGACGAGCCCCATCGCCTGCAGGAGCCGGGTCACGGCGAAGGTCTCCTCGAAGATCGCGAGCACCTCGGTCCGGAGCGTCCGGTTCGAGCGCACCAGGAGCGCCTGGTCGCGCAGGTCCGCGCGCAGGCGGGCGACGACGGCCTCCGGATCGACGCCGGGCGCGAGGTGGAGCGCGGCGTTCGACGGCGGTCCCTCGCCGAACGCGCGCGCGAACGAGGAGAGGTCGACGAGCGCCGCGCCGGACTCCGCGCCGTAGTCGCGGTAGACGCCGGCGATCGGGAAGGAGACCTCGCCGGCGATCCCGCGGACGGCGAGCCTCCCGCCCGGCCCGAGGCCCGCCTTGCGCGCGAGCGGCTCCGAGACGAGGGCGGCGCCCTCCGCGAGCGCCCGCATCGCGGCCCGGGGATCGCCCGAGACGAGGTCCACGCGACCCTCGCCCCCCGGCAGCGCGGCGACGATCCCGCTCACCGAGACGCGACGTCCGGCCGCGCGCGCCTGCACCTGCCGCAGGAGGTCGATGCCGACGACGCCGGGCTCCGCGCGCAGGCGCGCGACGACCTCCGGCGCGAGCGTGGCCTCGCTGCGAGCCCGGCGCCAGGCCGGCGTCGTCACGTACACGTCGGCGCCGAGGGTGGCGTCGAGCCAGCGCTGGACCGAGCCCCGGAACGATCCGACCATCACCGTGACGCCGACGAGCATGGAGACCGCGACCGCGAGCGCGCCGGCGGCCACGGCTGCGCCGGACGGCCGTGACGCGAGCGTCCGCACGCCCCACCTCGCGCCGAGGCGCCGCGGCCGGGGGAGCCACCCGAGCGTGGAGAGCGCCGCGGGGGCCGCGAGCGGGACCGCGACCAGCACCCCGAGCGCCACCGCGAACGCGGAGGCCGCCAGGCCCGAGGCGACCGCGCGGACCGCCGCAGCGAGCGCGACCGCGACGGCGCCCGCGGCGAGGAGCCGGCCCGCGTTCGCGCGAGAGCGCTCCTCGACGCCGAGCGGAGAGAGGAGCGCGCGGGGGTCCTCCCGGCTCGCGTCGAGCGCAGGGAGCGCCGCGCCCGCGAGCGCGCCGCCGACGCCGACCGCGACCGCGAGCAGGACGACTCCGGGGCCCAGGCTCACCCGCTCGATGCCCTCGAGCAGGTAGACCGTCCGGATCGTGCCGCTCACGGCGGCGAGGTTCGCCCGCGCCGCGAGCCACCCGAGCGGGATCCCGAGGAGCGTGCCGGCCGCCCCGAGCACGGCCGCCTCCGAGAGCACCAGCCCGAGCACCTGCGCGCGGGTCGCGCCGACCGCCCGGAGGATGCCGAGCTCCTCGCGCCGGCGCGCGAGCGACGCGCGCACGGAGGCGTGGACGAGGAACCCGCCCACGAGCACCGACACGAGCGAGAGCGCGGTCAGGTTCAGCCGGAAGGCCGAGAGGAGGCCGGCCGCCTCGACCGTGCGCTGTTCCGGGGTGGCGACGCGGGCGCGCTCGCCGAGCCTCGCCGCGAGCCGCTCCGCGAGCGCGGGGACCGGCGTGCCCGGGCGCGCCCCGACGTCGATCTGGTGGATGCGTCCGCGGACCCCGAGGAGCCCCTGCGCCTGCGCGAGGTCCATCACCGCGAGCCGCCGGCTCGCGAGCGGCGCGACGCGCCGGAGGTCGACGAGCGCCCCGACGGTGAGCGTCGTGCGGCGCGTGCCGAGCGACACCACGACCCGGCTCCCCTCGCGCCACCCCATCTCGCGCGCCAGCTCCGGCGTGATCGCGACCCACCCCGGCGACGCGAGCGCGTCGCGGAGCGCGCCCGGCGGGAGCGCCCAGGCCGCGCGGGCCGTCGCGAGGAGGTCGGCGCCCACGAGCTCGAGCCCCTCGCCCGGGCGGCCGTCGATCGCCGCCTCGGCCCGCCAGAGCGGGACGGCGCGCGCCACGCCCGGGACGGCGAGGACCTCGTCGAGGAGGACCTCGTCGAGCCCGCCGGCCCAGGGGAGGACCGACAGGTCCGCGTCGCCGGAGACCGCTCGCACCGTCCCGGCGAACGCACCGAGCGCGCCCTGGTTCAGGAGCTGGATCGAGAGCACCGACCCGACTCCGAGCGCGACGCCGGCGACGGCGAGCGCGAACAGGAGCCGCCCGGCCCGGATCTCCTTCGCGGCGGCGCGGACGAGGTAGCGCCTCACCGCGTCCGCTCCAGGGCTCCGGAGTGCAGGGTCCACACCGCGTCGGCCGCCGCGGCGAGCTCCGGGCTGTGCGTGACGTAGAGCACCGCGCTCCCCTCGTCCCGGGCGAGGCCGAGGAGCAGGTCCAGCACCGCGCGGCCCGTCTCCTCGTCGAGGTTGCCGGTCGGCTCGTCCGCGAGCAGCAGCCTCGGCCGGCGGAGGAGCGCGCGGCACAGCGCGACGCGCTGCATCTCGCCGCCCGAGAGCTTCTGGACGAGCTCCCCCGCGCGCGACTCCAGGCCCACGCGGGAGAGCAGCGCCCGGGCGCGCGCCTCGGACGCGGCGGGAGGGTCGCCGGAGACGAGCGCGGGCACGAGCACGTTCTCGAGCACGGAGAGGTGCGGGAGCAGGTGGAAGAACTGGAAGACGAGCCCGACGTGATCGCGGCGAAGCCGCGTCCGCTCCGCGTCGCCGAGCGCCCCGAGGGGCCGGTCGAGGAGCAGCACCTCGCCCGCGGTGGGCGCGTCGATCCCGGCGGCCAGGTGGAGGAGGGTGGACTTCCCCGACCCGCTCCGGCCGGTCACCGCCACGACCTCGCCCGCCGCGATCGCGCCGGTCGCCTCGCGCAGCACCTTCAGGACCGCGCCGCCCGCGGTGCGGTAGTCGCGGGACACGCCGCGGAACGCGAGGACGGGAGGGTTCACGGGGGCCGCTCGGGTCTGAGATGCCGCGCGCGCGGCCGCGCGTCACGACTTTCCGCGCTACCGGAGGTGACCGCGGATCCCCGCGAGCACGTCCTCCGCCGGGTCGCTCCCGAGCAGGGCGCGGAGCGTGGGGCGGAGGGCCTCGAGCAGCCGCGGCGCGTCCGCGGCGGAGACCTCGTCCGGCCGCAGTCCGAGGGCGCGCGCCGAGACGCTCCGGACCGCGGTGTGAGCGGTGCTCGTGCCGAGGTGGACGGTGAGCGCGTCCGCGATGAGCTGGGCCGGGAGGCGGTTCCGTTCGGTCACGGGCGCGGAGCCTAGACGCGCGCCCCGGGGGTGGCAAGCGACGTGATGTCGCCGCCGCCCCGCAGCCGATGGACGGCGCGCGGACCTCGATGATAGCTACGGACGCGCGATGGCTCCCCCCGCGCGCCGCCTCCGACCGTTCGTGCCCGCCGCGGTCACCGCGCTCGCGGTCGCCGCGCTCGCCGCGGCGGCGCTCCTCGGCGGCCACGGCCCGAGCGGACGCGGGGCGGCCGAGCGCGCGAGCCGTGCGCGGGCGCTCGACGCCGCGCGGCGCGCCGACCAGGCTCCGCGGGACGCCTGGGGCGGCCCGCTCCGCCCCGCCCCGCTCGTCTCGCGCGGCCGGCCGGTCGCGGCGAGCCGCCCGGGCGCCGGGGTGCTCGTCGACGGCGTCTACCGACACCACGCCTGGTGCGGCGGCGTCCCGTCCGACGCGGCCCCGGCCTGGGTCGCGATCTCCATCGCGCCCGGGCCCACGCGCGTCCTCCTGTCGTGGACCTCGTCCTACAACCACGACTACCGCGACCTCTTCCACGGCGCGCCCGTGGACTACCGGATCGAGACCTCCGCCGACTCGACCGACGGCACGAACGGCACGTGGCGGACCGCGGCGACCGTCCGGGGAAACCCGGTGCGCTCGAGGGCCCACGCGGTCGACTTCGCCGGCCAGCGCTGGATCCGCCTCTCCGTGACCGCCCTCGCGGCGACGCGAAACGAGTGGGGCCTGTTCCTCGACGAGATCGACGTGCACGACCTCTCGCTCGGGGGCGACGACGTCTGGGTCTTCCTCGGCGACAGCATCGGCGCGGGCGTCTTCGACCGCGCGCCGCCCCACCGGCCGAGCTTCGCGGACGACGTCGCGAGCGCGCACCCCGGCTACGACCCCGCCATCGTCGACGCCGGCTTCTGCGCGCTCCGCACGGGCGAGGTGCTCGCACGGATCGACGACGTGCTCGCGTGGAACCCCGACGCGCGGGTGTTCGCCATCACGCTCGGCGCGAACGACGGGGACCTCGACACGTTCCGGCGCGATCTCGACGCGCTCGTGGCCCGGATCCAGGCGGCCGGCCGGATCGCGGTCGTCGCGCGGATGCCGTACCAGACGAAGTACCGGGACGACTTCGTCGCCCCGAAGAACCGGGTGGTCGACGAGGTCGTCGCCGCCCGGCGGCTCCTCCGCGGCCCGGACCTCGAGTCCTGGTTCCGCGCCCGACCGGAGCGCCTCGCCGACGGGCTCCACCCCGACGCCGAGGGGTCCGTCGCGACGAATCGGCTCTGGGCGGAGGCGGTCGCTCCGCTCTACCCGCACTGACGGGATGCGCCAAACCCCGGAACCGTCGCCCCATTTGGGGTCGCTTTTGCCCAATATGCGGACTCTGGGTCCGCCTGGGTCACCCCGGATCGGCTTCCCGTCGCGACTTTCCGCCGCACCCGCCGTGCGGTATGACGGAAGGCGGGGGTTGGACCATTCCGCACACCGTTCCTCAGCATGAGTCAGCCCGCGACGGCGAAGGACCGCGCGCGGACCCTGGCCGTTCTCCGGCTCGCTTGCGCGCCGCTTCCCCGGAGCCCGCGCGGCGAGTGGAACCGGGCTGCTCGCGGGCGTCGCGGTCGTGTCGGTCCTCGTCGCGATCCTGGTGGTCTTCACGATCGACGCGCCGCGCCCGCCCCGCGCCGGCGCAGCGGAGCCGCTCGTGCGCCGCGGCGAGGCCGAGCAGGCACGCGGCGATCCGCCGCCGGCGCCGTGGGACGAGGTGCCGATCCTCTCGGACGCGTCCGAGCTCGGCGAGCCGCTCGCCGGCGCCGTGAGGGATGGGCTCACCGCCGCGCGAAGCCGGATCGACCGCTGCTTCGCGAACGAGCAGAAGCGCGCCGAGGAGCGCGGTCCCCGGCCCCTCGACGGCGCCGGCGACCGGGGTGCGCCCGCGGTCCTGCTGCTGCGGCTCACCGGCCGCGCGGGCGCGCTCGACGTCGACGGGGTCGAGGTCCGCGCGCAGGGCCGGGTGGTCGGCGAGCTCGTCGACTGCGCCCGGCGAATGCTCGACGGGCGAGCCCTCGCCGTCCCGCGGTCCGTGGCGGGGAAGCGCTACCGGCTCACGTTCGTCGTCCCGTAGCCTGCGCCTCACGCGCGCGGGGGCGCCGCCCCGGACGCGGCGTTAGACTCGCCGCATGAAGGTCGCGCTCACCGTGGCGGGGTCGGACTCGGGCGGGGGGGCCGGGATCCAGGCGGATCTCCGCACCTTCGCCGCCCACCGCGTGCACGGGACGTCCGCGATCACGGCCGTCACCGCCCAGAACTCCGTGCGCGTCTCGGCCTGGACCGCCCTCGAGCCCGACCTGGTCGTCGCGCAGATCGAGGCCGTCGCCAGCGACATGCCGGTCGCCGCCGCCAAGACCGGGATGCTCGCCACCGCCGCGGTGGTGACCGCGGTGGCGGAGGCGTTCGGGCGCCTGCGGGTCGCGCCGCTCGTCGTGGACCCGGTGATGGTCGCGAAGAGCGGCGATCGCCTGATCGACGCGGCGGCCGAGCGCGCCTACGTCGCCGCGCTCCTTCCCCGCGCGACGCTCCTCACCCCGAACCTCCACGAGGCCGCCGCGCTCCTGGGGCGGCCGGTCGGGGACGTCGCCGCGATGCGGGAGGCCGCGCGCGACCTCCGCGCCCTCGGAGCGAGGGCCGTGCTCGTGAAGGGCGGCGCGCTTGCGGGGCGATCCGGTGGACGTGTTCTTCGACGGCGAGCGGCTCGTCGAGCTGCACGCGGACCGGGTCGAGACGCCCAACGTCCACGGGGCGGGCTGCACGCTGTCCGCCGCGATCTGCGCGCGCCTCGCGCTCGGAGAGGAGCTGCTCGAGGCCGTGCGCGGCGCGAAGCGCTACCTCACGGAGGGGCTGCGCCGGTCCTTCGCGGTCGGGCGCGGCCGCGGCATCCCGGACCACCTGCACCCGCTCGTCCCGCGCTGACGCCGAGGGCACCGCCGCGCCGCCGTCCCCCCTCTCCCTGGCCCTCTCCCCCGCTTCGCGGGGGCGAGGGGAGCGTCGTCGGGGGCCCCGGCGGCGGCGGGTGTCGTATCCTCGCCCGCGCGGCGGTCCTGCCGCCGGAGGTCAGCGGATGGAGAGGCAGCCGAGCTCGAGGACGTGCTTCGTGTGCGGACGGGAGAACCCGCTCGGCCTCGCCGCGCGCTGGGACAGCGACGTCGCGGCCGGCGAGGTCCGCGCCACGCTCGAGATCCCCGAGCACTTCAACGGGTTCCCGGGGACCGTCCACGGCGGCATCCTCTCCGCGCTGCTCGACGAGGCGGCGGTCCGGACCGCGCTCCTCCACGGCGGGTTCGACGACCTCATGGTCACGGCCAAGCTCGAGGTCGCGTTCCGCTGCCCGACCCCGACCCGGACGCCGGTGACGGTCGTCGCCCGCCTCGTGAGACGGGCGGGGACGCGCGCCCAGGCGGAGGCGGAGGTGCGGCTCGCGGACGGCACCGTCACCGCGCGGGCCGAGGCCCTGCTCGCGCGGCCTCCCGCGGGCGTCGCCGCCGCCTGGGAGGCGGAGCGGGCGCACTGGCACGTCGACGCCGGCTGATCAGCGCGCGTAGCCCACGGCGCGGTAGACGGCGCGGCCGGCGAGCTCGCGGAGCGCGTCGGTGGACATCGACAGCGCGGTCGCGCGGGGGAGCCACTCCTCCCCGCGGCCGTCGCCCGCCACCCGGTCCACCGGCAGGGCGTCCGGCTCGAGGCCGACCGCGCGGAAGCAGCCCATCGCGCGCGGCATGTGCGCGGCGCTCGTGACGAGGAGCACCGTCCGCCAGCCGCGCGCCGCGGCGATCCGGGACGACTCGATCGCGTTCTCGCGGGTGTTCCGGCTCGCCGCCTCGACGACGATCTGCGAGGCCGGGATCCCCCACCTGACCAGCTTGGCCGCGAGCAGGTCCGCCTCGGGCGACTCGCCCGGCCGCGGCGCGTCGTAGCCTCCGGAGAGGAGCACCATGCGCGCGCGGCCCGCGCGCAGGAGCTCCCACGCGGAGAGGAGCCGGTCGACGTGCCCGTCGAACTCGACCTCGCCGCTCGCGCGCGCGGCCCTGCGGTCCACCATCCCGCCGAGGACGATGACCGCGTCGTAGACCACGTCCGGCTTGACGGTCGAGCGGGCGCCCCGCTCCGCCGCCCGGGCCAGCCGGTCGGCGACCTTCCCGTTCGAGAACACGACGAGGACCGCGGCGGCGAGCGCGAGGAGCACGAGCGCGCGGCGCGGACGCTCGCGCGCGAGCGCGGCCCAGAGGAGCAGGAGGAGCGCCCAGCTCAGGGGAGAGAGCAGCCAGTCGAGGACCTTGGAGAGCGTGAGGAACACGCGGCGGATGATACCCCGGCCGGCGCCGGCGGCCGCGGGGTGCGTCCGGGGAGCCACGGGGCCGTGTCCCCCCGCCCACGCGCGCGCGGATTGGCCCTGCCGCCGGGCCTCTCGCGGCGGGCACGGCCGCTGCACTCGTGGACCTCGAACCCGCCGTACCGAGGTCTCCATGCCGCGCGTCCACCTGTCCCTCGTCCCGCTCGCCGTCTTCCCCGTCCTCGCCGCCGTCGTCGCGTTCTCCGCCTGCTCGCGGCCGCACGGCGGCGAGCCGACGCCCCACGTGATCCCGCCCGCCGTGGCGCTCCCGCCGCCGGCGCCCCCGGCCGCCAGCGCCGGGGCCGCCCTTCCGGACGAGCCCCCGAGCGAGGAGGAGGTGAAGGCGTTCGAGCGTCCGGTCGCGAAGTGAGCGGGCTCGAAGTGAGCGGCGGCGCGCCGCCGCGATCCGTGCGAAGCTGCGAGGCGCATGGAGTCGCTCGGCCGGCTCAACGCCCGCATCTTCGTCTTCGTCCTCGAGCGCGTTCCGGCCGCCGAGGACGGGTGGACCTGGACCTTCCGCGCCGCGCCGGACGCGCCGCCGCAGGTCGTCGCGGCCGCGCCGCTCACCGTCGATCCGGGCGCCGCGGTGGTCCTGACGCTCGGGAGCCTGGGGGGGCGCGTCCTCCTCACCCTCACCGACGCGGAGCCCGCGCGGATGGCGGAGCTGCTCGCCCGCGTCGAGCGCGAGGCGCCCGCCGGCCCGTCCGCCCCCGCGGACCTCGTGCTCCCGCTCGAGGACCCGTTCCTCGCGGCGAACGGGCGCGTGGGCGTCGCGCTCCTCCCGCCCTCGACGACGCGGTTCTTTCCGAGGATCCCGGACGCGGTCCGCTTCGACGACGACGTCTTCGCGGTCTCCGCCGCCGTGTTCCTGTCGCCCGACGAGCTCGCGCTCTCCCGCGAGCACGGGGTGCAGGCCCTCGCGGAGCGGTTCCGCGTCGCCGGCCGCAACATCGTGCGCTTCGCCCACCGCGGGCGCTGACGTCCGGCCGGGGGCCCCTCCGGGCCGCGCGCATTACACTCGTCCCATGCCGACGCCCCTCGCCGTCGTCACGGGCGCGAACCGCGGCCTCGGCCTCGAGACGAGCCGGGGCCTCGCCGCGCGCCGCCTGCACGTCCTGCTGGCGACGCGGAGCGAGGCGGCGGGCCGGGCCGCGGCCGCCGCGCTCGCGCCCGGAGGCGGGCGCCCGCGCCTGGCCGCTCGACGTCGGCGACCCCGCGAGCGTGGACCGCTTCGCGGAGCGCGCCCGGCGCGAAGGTCTCCGCGTCGACGCGCTCGTGGAGAACGCCGGGGTCTCTCCGTCGGGTTTCGACGCCGCCGCGGCCCGGGAGACCATGGCGGTGAACGTGCTCGGCCCTCTCCGCCTCGCCGACGCGCTCGCGCCGCTCCTCGCGCCCTCTGCGCGCGTGGTCATGGTGTCGTCCGGACTGGGCCAGCTCTCGGGGCTGCCCGGCGACCTCCGGCGCGAGATCGAGGAGATCCGATCGCGAGAGGACCTGGCGCGGCTCGCGCGGGAGGTCGAGGGTCGCGCGGCGAAGGGGCGGTCCGGAACGGGATCCCTCCTCTACTCCGTCTCGAAGGCCGCCCTGAACGCAGCGACGCGGCTGCTCGCACGCGAGCTCGCGCCGCGGGGCATCCTCGTGAACGCCGTCTGTCCGGGCTGGGTGCGGACCGACATGGGCGGCCCGTCCGCGCCGCGATCCGTCGAGGAGGGCGCCGCCGGGATCGTCTGGGCCGCCACCCTCGCGCCCGACGCGCCGACCGGCGGCTTCTTCCGGGACGCGCGCCGGATCCCGTGGTGAGCGAGGCGGCGCCGCCCGATGGGCTCGAGCACCGCGCCGCCTTCCGGACGAGAACGCCCCGGCCGCTCGCGCGACCGGGGCGTCGAGAGACCGCGTTCGTCCGGGCTACAGCCGGAACATCGCGCCGACCTGGAACAGGAAGGTCGTCTGGCTGTCCGCGCCCGAGAACCCGAAGTCGCCGAAGTACGGGTCGAGCTCGAGCATCGCGCCGAGCTTGAGCTGCGGGTTGACGTGGTACCAGGCGCCCACGCCGAGGCGCATGATGAGGTTGATCGTGCTGTCCGACACGCTCGTGGTGCCGAAGAACGGAACGTTCGTCTCGACCTTCGCGCCCACGTAGGCGAGGCCGAGGCCGGCGTCGCCGAACACGGAGAACTGCGGGTTCACCGGCATCGTGAACCGGGCCGCCGGGACGAACTTCAGGACGTTCGCGGTGAAGTCCGTGCCGAAGCCTGCGAGTCCGTCAGGCGGGAGTAGCCGATCGACCCGACGAAGGAGAGCTTCACCTGCGGCGAGAGGTCGCGGAACGGCAGCTCCGCGTCGAGTCGGAGGGAGAGGCCCGAGACGTCGTCGGTCTCGTAGCCGACGAACCCGCCGACCTCGAGCCCCTGCATCGGCGAGCTCGACGCGGGGGCCGCCGCCGACTTGGCCGGCGCCGCGGCGGTCTTCGCGGCCGGGGCCTTCGCGGCGGGGGCGGCGAGGACGGCCGCGGGGGCGAACAAGGCGAGCGCGAGCAGCGAACGAAGCTTCATGGAATTCTCCCTTCGAGAGATCTGAAGTCGAGCCGGGACAGCAGCCCCAAATGAATACACGACCGGAAGTGCTCCTCCAAGAATTCCCGCGCGCCGGCGCGCAGGCTCGCCTGGCGCACATCGTCCGCCGATGGGCGACGCCGCGGTGCGCCGGCCGCCCGAGGCCGTGGACGCGCAGCCGGAACGATGGTCTTCTCGGAGCGGGAGCGGCGGTGCGGACATGACCGACGAGCGGAAGGAGCCGGCCGAGACCCGGCGCATCCGGGCCATCCGGAACCTGGGGATCATGGCCCACATCGACGCCGGGAAGACGACGCTCACCGAGCGCCTCCTCTTCGCCGCGGGCCGCACCCACAAGATGGGCGAGGTCCACGAGGGCGCCGCCGTCATGGACTGGATGGACCTCGAGCGCGAGCGCGGGATCACCATCACCTCGGCGGTGACGAGCTTCGACTGGCGCGGGCACGAGCTGCACCTCATCGACACCCCCGGCCACGTGGACTTCACCGTCGAGGTCGAGCGGTCGCTCCGCGTCCTCGACGGCGCGGTGGCGGTGTTCGACGCGGTGAACGGGGTGGAGCCGCAGAGCGAGACGGTGTGGCGCCAGGCGGACCGCTGGCGCGTCCCCCGCATCGCCTTCGCGAACAAGATGGACCGGGTCGGCGCCGACTTCGAGGCGACGCTCGCCTCGATGCGGCGGCACTTCCCCGATCACGTGATCGTCCCCGTCCACAGGCCCCTCGGGGCCGAGGCGGCGTTCGAGGGCCTCGAGGACCTCGTCGCGCGGCGGCGGATCCGGTTCACCGACCCGGAGGATCCCCGCGCCGCGGAGATCGAGGACGGGCTCTCCGCGCAGGGCGAGGCCGCCCGGCAGGCGCTCTCGATCGCGGTCGCGGATCTCGACGAGGAGCTCGGGGACCTCGTCCTCGCCGACGTGGACCCGGACGCGACCGCGCTGCGCGCCGCGATCCGCCGGACCACCGTCGCGGGCCGGCTGGTGCCGCTGCTGTGCGGATCGGCGCTCCGCAACAAGGGCGTGCCGCAGGTGCTCGACGCGGTGTGCGACTACCTGCCCTCCCCGCTCGACGTCCCCCCGCTCACCGGGATCAACCTCAAGACCGGGGCCGAGGAGGTCCACCCCGCGGACAGATCACGCGCCGCTGCTCGCGCTCGCCTTCAAGGTCTCGCTGCTCGACGAGAAGCGGCGCCACGTGTTCGTCCGCGTCTACTCCGGCCGCATCGCCGAGGGGGACGAGGTCTGGAACGCCGACCTGGGGAAGTCCGAGAAGGTGGCGCGCGTGCTGCTCATGCACGCCGTGCAGAAGAAGCGCGTGCCCTCCCTCGGAGCGGGACACCTCTTCGCGGTGGTCGGGCTGAAGGAGACGAGGACCGGCGACACGCTCTCCGATCCCGCGCACCCGATGCGGCTCGGCGGGATCTCGTCGTACGAGCCGGTCATCTCGCAGGCGATCGAGACGACCTCGCTGCGCGATCGCGACGTGCTGCTCGAGGCCCTCGCGCGCGTCGCGGACGAGGACCCGAGCTTCCGGTTCGGCGAGGACCCCGAGACCGGGCAGCTCCTCGTGTCGGGCATGGGAGAGCTCCACCTCGAGATCGTCGCCGAGCGGCTGCGCCGCGAGTTCGGGCTGCAGGTCCGCACCGGCCAGCCGCAGGTGCTCATGCGCGAGACGCTGACCGCGGAGGCCGACGGGGAGGGCACGTTCGAGCGGGTGATCGACGACGCGCCGGTCTTCGGCCGGGTGTCGGTCAGGGTCGGGCCCCTGCCGCGCGGCGGCGGGCTGCGGTTCCGGTTCGCGCCCGAGGCGGACGCGCTGCCGTTCCTGCGCGAGGAGACCCGCCGGCTCGTCGAGGAGGGCGCGCGCGAGGCGGCCGAGGGCGGCGTCCTCGAGGGCTACACGCTGCAGGACGTGGAGATCGCCGTGACCGGCGCGGAGTGGCGCGAGGGGGCGTCGAAGCCGTTCGCGTACAAGATCGCGGCGGCGGACGCCTTCCGGGCGGCCGCGGCGCGCGCCCGCCCGGTGCTGCTCGAGCCGATCATGCGGGTGGAGGTGCTCACGCCGGGCGAGAGCCTCGGCGCGGTGATGAACGGGCTCGACGCGCGGCGGGGGACGATCCTCGACGTGGCGGATCGCGGTGCCGCGACGAAGGTGATCCAGAGCGAGGCCCCGCTGCGCCGGATGTTCGGCTACGCGACCGAGCTCCGCTCCGCGACGCAGGGACGCGCCGTCTTCACGATGCGGTTCGACCGGTTCGACGCGTCCGCGTGACGACGCGGGGCCGCGCCGCGCTCAGGGCGCGGTGCGGAGCGTCCAGGGGCGGGTCCGCTCCGCCCGGCGCCGCCGGAGGACGAGGTACGCGACGCCGGCCGCGATGACGGGCGCCCCCACGACGCCGATGGTCAACGCGAGCGTCACGAGCGCCGCCCCGCCCGCGATCAGGGCCGCGCTGAAGAGCGCCCCGGTCACCAGCTTCACGAGATGATCGACGAGACGCGCTGACAGCGTCGGCGAGATCTCCCTCGCCTCGAGCTCGATCGCGGTGATGTCGGGCATCGTCCCTGCCTCCTCCGCGCTGCCGGCGTCGGCGCGCGGCGTCACGGTGACTCGCCCGCATTGATACTCGTTCGCAATCGAGGCGGCGACGCGACAGATTGTCGCCGATCCTCGTCATTTCAAGCGGTTACCGCGCGACCATCGATGATCCCGGTCAAGACATCCGGGAACATGTGCGCAGGTTTCTCGCGTCCATCCATCATCATGGACGGACCGGTCAATATGGACCACTCCGCACCACGAGCCCGACGGACTAGCCGAACCCGGGGACGGATCGCGGGTCCCGACCCACGTATCGGGGGGCACCACCCGGAGGCGAGCGCCCCAAGAGACAGGCGCCGCGCGGTGGCCGCGTCCGGCGGTCGAGCGCTGCGCGCCCCGTCAGCGAAGGCGGCGCAGGATCTCGTCCGCCATCTGCGTCGTCGAGAGCGTCCCGCCGAGGTCCCTCGTCCGGCACCCGTCCGTGATGGTCCGATCGACGGCGTCCTCGAGGAGGCTCGCCTCGGCCGCGAGGCCGAGCGAGTGGCGGAGCATCATCGCGGCCGAGAGCACGGTCCCGACCGGATTCGCGATCCCCCTCCCCGCGATGTCCGGCGCCGAGCCGTGGATGGGCTCGTACAGGCCCGGGCCCTTCTCCCCGATGGAGGCGGACGGGAGCATCCCCATCGACCCGGCGAGGACCGACGCCTCGTCGGTGAGGATGTCGCCGAACATGTTCTCGGTGACGACGACGTCCAGGGTCGCCGGGCTCGTCACGAGCCGCATCGCGGCCGTGTCGACGAGCATGTGGTCGAGCCCGATCTGCGGGTTGTGCGTGCCGATGTCGGCCGCGATCTGCCGCCAGAGCCGCGAGGACTCGAGCACGTTCGCCTTGTCGACCGAGGTCACCTTCCGCTTGCGCGAGGCGGCGAGCCGGAAGGCGAGCTCCACGACGCGCCGGATCTCGAAGTCGGAGTACTCGAGCGTGTCGAACGCGCGCTCGTGGCCGTCCTTGCGGTCCCGCCCCTTCGGCTGGCCGAAGTAGAGGCCGCCGGTGAGCTCGCGGATGACGAGGATGTCCACGCCCCGCAGCCGATCGGGCTTGATCGGGGACGAGTCGAGGAGGCTCTCGTGCACGCGCACCGGCCGCAGGTTCGCGAACACGCCGAGGCCCTTGCGGAGCGCGAGCAGCCCCTGCTCCGGCCGGACCTTCGCCTTCGGATCGTCCCACTTCGGCCCGCCGACCGCGCCGAGCAGCACGGCGTCCGCCGCCTGGCACTCCTTCAGGACCTCGTCCGTGAGCGCGACGCCGTGCGCGTCGATGGAGCAGCCGCCCATGAGCCGCTCGGTGAACCGGAGCTCGTGCCCCTTCCTCTCGGCCACCGCCTGCAGCACGCGGACCGCCTGGGCCGTCACCTCGGGCCCGATCCCGTCCCCGGGCAGTACGACGATGCTCGCCTTCATGGCTCTCTCCCGGTCAGCGGGCGCTCCGGCTCCTGCGCCACGGTGAGGCCGTACTCGACGGCGTCCACCAGCGCGCGCCAGCTCGCCTCGATGATGTTCGTGCTCGCCCCGACCGTGGACCAGCGGCGCGTCCCCCGCTGCGAGTCGACCAGCACGCGCGTCGTCGCGCCCGTGCCGTTGGACCCGTCGAGGATGCGGACCTTGTAGTCCACGAGGTGCAGCTCGGTCACCTCGGGGTAGCGCGGGGTGAGCGCCTTGCGGAGCGCGTGGTCGAGCGCGTCCACCGGCCCGTCGCCCTCCGCCGCCGTGTGCAGCACCTCGCCGTCCACGCGCACCTTCACCATCGCCTCGGAGAAGATGCCGCGGCCGCTGCGGTGCTCGACGTTGACGAGGAAGTCCACGAGCTCGAACGGCGCGCGGTAGCCGGGCTCGGCGCGCTTCATCATCAGGGCGACCGACGCCTCGGCGGCCTCGAAGGAGAAGCCCTTGGCCTCGAGCGCCTTGATCTCGTTCAGCACGCCGCCCACGTCGCCCGCGGCGAGCCCGTACTCCTCCGCCTTGGAGAGCAGGTTCCCGCGGCCGGAGAGCTCCGACACCACCACGCGCTGGTGGTTGCCGACCAGCTCGGGGACGATGTGCTGGTAGGAGGCCGCGGTGCGGCGCATCGCGGCGACGTGGATGCCGCCCTTGTGCGCGAACGCGGACTTCCCGACGTAGGCGAGGTGCTCGTCGGGCGCGAGGTTCGCCACCTCCGCGACGAAGTGCGCGACCTCCGTGAGCGTCTGGAGGTGGCCCTCGGGCAGGCACCTCTTCCCGAGCTTCAGCTCGAGGGACGCGATGATCGAGCAGAGGTTCGCGTTGCCGCAGCGCTCGCCGTACCCGTTGACCGTCCCCTGGATCTGGACGGCGCCTTCCATGGCGGCGGCGAGCGAGTTCGCGACCGCCGTCTCGCTGTCGTTGTGCGCGTGGACGCCGAGCGGGGTCTTCACCGCGGCGCGGACCGCGCGCACGGTCTCCGCGATCTGCCACGGCATCGAGCCGCCGTTCGTGTCGCACAGGACGAGCGTCTCGGCCCCGCCGCGGGCCGCCGCCTTCAGCGTCTCGAGCGCGTAGTCGGGGTCGGCGCGGTAGCCGTCGAAGAAGTGCTCGGCGTCGTAGATCACCCGGCGCCCCTGCGCCTTGAGGTACGCGAGGCTCTTCTCGATGATCCGGAGGTTGTCCTCGAGCGTCGTGCGGAGGACGTCGGTGACGTGGAGCGTCCAGGTCTTCCCGACGACGGTGCAGACCGGGGCGCCGGAGTCGAGGAGCGCCTTGATGTTGGAGTCGTCCTCGGGGCCCCCGCCCACGCGGCAGGTGGAGCCGAACGCCGCGATGAGCGCGCGCTGCCACTTCATCCCGCGGGCCCGCTCGAAGAACTCCGCGTCCTTCGGGTTGGAGCCCGGCCAGCCGCCCTCGATGAAGGTGACGCCGAGCTCGTCCAGGCGGCGGGCGATCCGGAGCTTGTCGTCCACCGAGAGCGAGATGCCCTCGCGCTGCGTGCCGTCGCGCAGGGTGGTGTCGTAGATCTCGACCATAGGGGCGGGGATTATACACACCGCCCCGCGCTTCGATCACCGCTTCGGCGCGACGCCGCCCACGATCCGCTTCGCCGTCCGGCCCGCCTCGAGGCGCCCGTCCTTCGGGACCCCGTTCACGAGCGCGACCACCTCCGGCGGCGCGGTGGAGGGGAACTGCGCGGCGAACTCCGCGATGCTCATGTCCCTCGGGACCTTCACGAGCTCGATGCGGGCGGGCTGCACCCCGAGCGCCGCCGGGTCCGTCAGCGGACCGAAGCTCGCGAGCGAGGCCCTGAAGGCCGGGTCGTACGCGGCGAGGTTCTGCGCGCCGGTGTAGCCCACGAGCATGAACGTCCCGCCCCCGTGCGGCAGGAAGGCGACGAGGCCGCCGAGCGGGCCCTGCTCCGTCTGCGCCTCGAAGTAGCGCGCGCCCGCCGGGGGGCTCCCGCCGCCGGCGAGCGACGCGGGCTTCACCCCCTGCTGCGCGAAGAACTTCTTCGCGGCCTCCTCCGGCGAGAGCTTCCCCGCGGCGGACAGCTGGATCGCGGCGTCCTTCTTCGACGAGATCGCGACGACCGCGCCCGGCGTGTTCGCCTTCTGCCAGCCGGCCGGGAAGTCCATCCGGAACGCGAGGTCCGGGTGGAGGAACGCGTCCCCCTGGAAGAAGCCCTGGCGCGGGTCCTCGCCGAACGTCATCCCCTGCAGCCGCGCCAGGTACTCGTCGCGGTCGGTCTTCGTCCCCGGGTCCTTCAGCGCCGCGGCGCGCTCCGAGGCCTTCTTCGCGCGGCCTCCCGGATCGGGGTGCGTCGAGAGCCACTCCGGGACCCGGCCCCCCTGCCCCTGCTGCGCGCTCGACCGCTCCAGCGTCGTGAACACGTGCGCCATCTCGCGAGGGTCGTATCGCTGCGCGGTCATGTACTTGAACCCGAGCTCGTCGGCCTGCCGCTCGGCGTCGCGCCCGAACTTGAGGAACAGGAGCTGGAGCCCGGCGCCGGCGACCTGCCCGAGCTGGGCGAGGTCCGGGCTCAGGATCGACCCGACGCCCAGCCCGAGCTGCGCCAGCTGCGCCTTGGAGAGCTGCTCGACCGAGTGGCGCGCCGTGATGTGGCCGATCTCGTGGCCCAGGACGCTCGCCAGCTCGGCCTCCGAGTTCATGTGCGTGAGGATGCCCCGGGTCACGAAGACCGGCCCCCCCGGGAGCGCGAACGCGTTCACCACCGGGTCGTCGATGACGGTGAACGACCAGGGCAGGTTCGGCCGCTCCGAGTGCGCCGCGAGGCGCTTCCCGATCTCCTCCACGTACGCCTGGACCTTCGGATTGGGGTAGCGGCCCATCGACTCCGTCACCTGCTGGGCGGACTCCTTCCCGAGCTCGATCTCCTGCTTCTCCGAGACGAGCGCGAGCTGGCGCTTGCCGGTGACGGGGTTGCGGGCGCAGGCGGCGACGACGGCGAGGACGACGAGCGGGGCGGCGCGGACGGCGGCTCGGGTGGTCATCTGGGGGTCCCCTCGCGCGACGGCTCGGGCGGAGCCGATCTTCACGCACCGGAAAGCTAGGGTGCGGACGCCCGGCGAGGGACCCCGGCGAGGGACCGACGGAGTGGCTCCTGGGCTCTCGCGGGGAGCCGGCCCCGGCTCGCCCCCGCGACGAGCGCCGAGAGGTGCGCGAGCGGATGATCCCGCGACCGGAGGTCCAGCGTCGCCTGCACCACGCTCCGGATGCCCTCCGCGATCGCGGCGGTCCGCTCGCCGTCGAGGAGCGCGCCGCGGGGGTTCGCGACGTGCACCGGCGGGTGGAAGACGACGCGCCACCTCGCCGGCAGCGGCACGAGCGACAGCGGGAGCCCGAACGCCGAGCCGACGAGCGGCTCGAGGAGCTTCACCGTCCAGGCGACGGGCAGGCACTCCTCGCCGCCGAGGACCGCGACGGGGACGATCGGCGCGTCGAGCGCGGCGGCGACCCGGACGAACCCGCGATTCCACGGACGCATCCGGTACGCCTGCCAGAACGGCTTCGTGTTCCCGGGAACTCCCTCCGGGAAGAACCCGCAGCCGCGCACGCCCGCCGGGAGCCGCTCGGGCCTCCGGAACCACGCGGACGGGACCGCCCCCACCCGGCGGATGAACGGCCCCACGACGGGGAGCGCGAGCGCGGCCTCGGCCGTCGCGAAGTACGGGGTCCGGCAGGGCCCGACGGCGCGTCGGATCGCCAGGCCCAGGAAGAACGCGTCGAGGGGGAACCAGCCCGCGTGGTTCTGGGCGTAGACCGCGCGCCCGTCGGCGGGGACGTGCTCCGCGCCCTCCACGTCGAACGAGAAGTAGTGCGCGCGCACGAGCCTCTCGACGAGAGGGACGAGCCGCTCCTCCCACAGCGCGTCGTCGATGGCTGGCGCGGGGTCCCACCGCGCGACGGTCGCTCCGGACAAGGTCCCCTCCGACCCCACTGTGGATCGGCCGGCCCGCGCGGTCAGCGACCTCGATGGACCGATTCGACCGTCGGGACCCCCTCGCCCCCGCGAGGCGGGGGAGAGGGTCGAGGGAGAGGGGGCTAGATCCCGAGCTTCTTGAAGAAGTCGGTGCCCTTGTCGTCCACGAGGATGAACGCGGGGAAGTCGACGACCTCGATCTTCCAGACCGCCTCCATCCCGAGCTCGGGGAAGTCGATGCACTCCACCTTCTTGATGTTCTCGTCGGCGAGCAGCGCCGCCGGCCCGCCGATGGAGCCGAGGTAGAACCCGCCGTACTTCTTGCAGGCGTCGGTGACCTGCTGCGACCGGTTCCCCTTCGCGATCATCACCATCGACGCGCCCTTCGACTGGAGCAGATCGACGTAGGAGTCCATGCGTCCGGCGGTCGTCGGGCCGAAGGACCCGGAGGCCTTGCCGCTCGGAGTCTTCGCCGGACCCGCGTAGTAGATCGGGTGCTTGAGCAGGTACTCGGGGACCGGCTTGCCCGCGTCGATGATCTCCTTGAACTTGGCGTGGGCGATGTCGCGCCCGACCACGATGGTGCCGGTCAGCAGGAGGGGCGTCGAGACCGGGTGCTTCGTGAGCTCGGCGAGGATCTCCTTCATCGGCCGGTTCAGGTCGATCTTCACGCCGTGCGAGTGCTTGCCGGTGCGGTACTGCTGCGGGATGAGCCGCTCCGGCGCGTGGTCGAGCTCCTCGATCCACAGCCCTTCCTTGTTGATCTTCGCCTTGACGTTCCGGTCCGCCGAGCAGGACACGCCCATCGCGACGGGGCAGGACGCGCCGTGCCGCGGGAGCCGGACGACGCGGATGTCGTGCGCGAAGTACTTCCCGCCGAACTGCGCGCCGATCCCGAGCGCGTTCGCCTTCTCGAGGAGCCTCTGCTCCAGCTCGAGGTCGCGGAACGCGACGCCGTGCTCGTTCCCCTTCGTCGGGAGGCCGTCGTAGTACTTCGTCGAGGCCATCTTCACGGTCTTCACGCAGGCGTCCGCCGACGTGCCGCCGATGACCACGGCGATGTGGTACGGCGGGCACGCGGCCGTCCCGAGGTACTTCATCTTGTCGACGAGGAACTTCTCGAGGGTCGCCGGGTTGAGGAGGGCCTTCGTCTCCTGCCAGAGCATGGTCTTGTTCGCCGACCCGCCGCCCTTCGTGACGAAGAGGAACTTGTACTCGGCGCCTTCCGTCGCGTAGAGGTCGATCTGCGCCGGCAGGTTCGTGCCGGTGTTGACCTCCTTGTACATGTCGAGCGCCGCGGTCTGGGAGTACCGGAGGTTCTCGCCGGTGTACGTCTGGTAGACGCCCTCGGACAGGTACTGCTCGTCCTTCACGCCGGTCCAGACCTGCTGACCCTTCTTGCCGACGATCGTGGCGGTGCCGGTGTCCTGGCAGATCGGCAGCTCGCCCTTCGCGGCGATCTCCGCGTTGCGGAGGAACGCGAGCGCGACGCCCTTGTCGTTCTGGGAGGCCTCGGGATCCGCGAGGATCTTCGCGACCTGCTCGTTGTGGGCCGGCCGCAGGAAGAACGAGACCTCCCGCACCGCCTCGCGGGCGAGCCGGGTGAGCGCGGACGGCTCGACCTTCAGGATCTCCTTGCCGTCGAACGTCGCGGTGGAGACCCCCTCCTTCGTGAGGAGCCGGTAGCGGGTGTCGTCCTTCGAGAGCGGAAACGGATCCTGGTACTGGAACGCGGGGGTCGCCATGTCCGGTGGTCCTCGGTGGTAGGTCGATTCGGGGTCGAGAGCAAAGCACACCGCCCTCTCCCGGTCGAGGCGCGGACCGGTCCAGTATTCCCGCCCCGCCGGGGGCGCTTTCGTCGCACCCGACCCGCGTTAGGTCCTCCGCTCAAGGGATGTGGTTCACCCGCCGGATCGTCTGGAGACCCGCGATGCCGATCGATTTTCGCACTCTCTCGCTGCAGGACGCGCTCGATCTCGCCATCTCGATCGAGGAGGAGGCGAAGGAGCGTTACGACGAGTTCGTGCGCCAGGTCGGCGGGGGGCGCTACCCCGGCGACGCCGGCGACATGTTCCGGCTCATGGCCGGGTACGAGGCGAAGCACGCCGCGGAGCTCGTCGCGCGCCGGCGCGAGCTGTTCGGGAACGCGCCGCGCACCGTGACCAAGGAGGCGCTCGACGACGTCGAGGCTCCGGACCGCGGTCAGCCCCGGGTCTTCATGTCCGCGCGGCAGGCGATGGAGGTCGCGCTCGCCTCGGAGGAGAAGGCGCACGACTTCTTCGCGAGCGCGCTGAAGGTCGTCGCGGATCCGGCGGTGAAGGCGCTCTTCGAGGACCTGCGCAAGGAGGAGCAGGAGCACATGCGGCTCGTGAAGGAGCGGCTCGTGAAGCTCCCGCCAGGCCCGGACGTCGAGGAGGACGAGGCGGACGAGCCCGGGTCGGACGCCGGGAACTGACGGCGCCGGGCGCGCCCGGCGGGGCCGGGTCGTACGGCAGAGTGGTGACCGTGCGCGCCCTCGTCACGGTCCTCTTCTTCGCGTTCGCGGCGCTCGTCCTGTCGCTGTCGCTGCCGGTCACGCTCCTCGCCGCCCTGCTCTGGCCGGTCGATCGGCACCGGATGGCGGCGAGCCGGGCGCTCCGCGCGCTCGGGGAGCTCCTCGTCTCCGTGTTCCCGTTCTGGCGCGTGACCATCGAGGGGTCACTGCCGGCGCCGCCGGCGACCTTCGTCGTCGTCCCGAACCACCGGTCCGCCGTGGACGCGCTCGCCGTCGCGAGGCTGCCGCGCGAGATGAAGTGGATCGGGAAGGAGGAGGCCTTCCGCATCCCCTGGCTCGGGTGGGCGTTCCACGTCGCCGGGCACGTGCCCGGTGGACCGGAACGATCGGACGAGCGGCTCGGCGGCGCTCGCGCGGCTTCGCCGCTACCTCGACGCGGGCATCCCGGTCGGCCTCTTCGCCGAGGGGACGCGAAGCCGGGACGGCACGCTCCGGCCCTTCCGCGCGGGTCCGTTCAAGCTCGCGATCGACGCGGGGGTCCCGATCGTCCCGGTCGCGATCCTCGGCGCGGGCGAGGCGATGCCGCCGGGTGGCGCGCGCATCCGCCCCGCCGAGGTGCGCGTGAGGATCCTCTCCCCGATCCCCACCGCCGGGCTGCGCATCGACGACGTGGACCGGCTGCGGGACGAGGCCCGGGATCGCATCGCGGCGGCGCTCGCCGGCGCGGCAGGGGCGGAGGGTGGCGCTACGCCGTCGGGTAGCGGTCGCCCTCGTGGATGACCTGCAGGAACGTCACCGACCGGCCGGTCAGCATCGCGTAGAGGCAGCGGCAGTAGGTTCCAGGTCCCCAGAGGCGGAGGATCGTGAACGAGTGCCGGAGCACGTCTCGACCGGTGATGATGCCCTTCATTACACCTCGGGTGCTCCCCCGTGAGCGGCGGCATCTTACGCGCGGGGGTGGTCACAACGCCAGCCCGCTGCGCTAGGCTTCCGGCGTGCCCCGCGTCCGCGATCCCTCCGAGCGCGTGTTCGAGCTGACCGGCTGCTTCGGCGTCCGGCTCGACGAGACGCGTCAGGCCGAGCTGCAGGCGTTCTACGAGGGGTGCCGCGACTACTTCGAGCTCGTCACCGGCCAGCCGCCGTCGCCGACGGAGGCGGCGGAGCTGCTCGCCGCCGTGCCGCGCGGGAAGACCCAGGCCGACAAGTTCGTCATCGGCCTGTTCGACGCCCCGGGCCACCTCGTCGGCGTCCTCGACGTGATCCGGGACTTCCCGAAGCCGGGCGAGTGGTACCTCGGGCTGCTGCTGTTCGAGCCGACGCTCCGCGGCAAGAAGCTCGGCGATCGCGTCTACCACCGGCTCGAGGACTGGGTCCTCGCGCAGGGGGGCACGGCCATCCACCTCATCGTCGAGGAGGTGAACCCCGGCGCGCTCCGCTTCTGGCAGCGGATGGGGTTCGAGGTCCGCGGGATGGGCAAGCGCTTGCTGAAGGGGACCGAGAGCGTGTTCATCCGGATGACCCGCGACCTCGTGGCGCGCGCGGAGCCGACCGGGACCTTCGTCCCGAGCTGGCTGTCCGCCTGGCTCCGCGGACGCGGCGCGAACCGGAGCTGAGCCGGTCCCTTCCGCTCGACCCGCGCGCCGCCCCGTGGGGCGCGCGTCACCTCGGCCGGTCGCCTTCCCTGCCGTACGCCTGCTCCGGATCGATCCCGAGCCGCCGCAGCGTCTCGCGATCGGGGAACCCGGTCTCCGCGAGCCCTTCCCCGCGCTGGAAGCGCCGCAGCGCGGCCGACGTCGCCGCATCGAGCTCGCCCTCGCGGTGCTCCTTCAGCAGGCCCCGGCGCGAGAGCGCTCCCTGGATCTCGCCGACCGCGCCCTGCTCGAGGAGCGCCTCCGGCGCTGCCGGCACCGGCGGCCGCCCCGGCGCCGGCGGGGCCCCCTTGGCGGCGGGGGACTCCGGTCGCTCCTCCTTCGCCTGGCCCTCCTTCGGCTGCTCCTCCTTCGGGACATGGCGGACGTGGCTGCACGCCGCGAGCGCCGCGAGGAGCGCGACCGTCGCGGCCCCCTTCACCTTCGCTCTCCCTCGGGCTGGGCGCGAGGCTGCCGGCCCTTGCCCGGCGTGAGCGCCCGGCGCGCCTGCTCCAGGACGCCCTCCTTCTCCTTCGCCCGGGGCGGCGGGAGCCCGCGGAGCGAGTCGCCGAGCCCGCGCACGAAGGCGTTCCGTACGACGCCCAGGATCGTCGGGACGAGCTGGAGGTTCGGATCGTCCACCCGCCCCTCGAGGGGGATGGTCGTCGCGACCGCCTCCCGGCCCGGGACGTCGTCCTTGAAGATGTTGAGCGCCGTGTCGGCGAGGAATGACTTGAGCTTGGGGCCGAGCCCAGGCTTCCCCGCGCGCGTCCCCGCGTCCTTGAGCAGCGGGCGGATCCCACCCGTCAGCCGCCCCTGGTCTGCGATGAACCGGAGCGACATGTCCACCGTCCCCTTGTCCGGGAGGACGTCCGTCTTCGAGGCGAGGAGGTCGCCGAGCTCCGCGAGGCGGAGCCCCTCGAATCCGCCCCTGCCCCGCGAACGTGAGCTTCTTCGCGAGCGGATCGGCGGTGGCGAAGAAGGAGGCGCGGCCGGTCTTCTGCACCGTCCCCCGCGCCGCGAGGACCGTCGGCTCGCCGCGCGCGAGGGCCGGTCGCGACGCGAAGTTCTCGATCGTCGCCTCGATCCCGTGGAACCGGAGCGACGGCTTCTCCGGCTCGCGGGCGTCGATCCAGAGGACCGAGCCCTGGCGGATCTGGATCCGGTCCACCAGGATCGGCGCGAGCTCGCCGAGCCTCCGGCCCAGCGTCGGCGTCTCGTGGAGCTCCTGTCCCGCGGCGTGGGCGCTCCTCCGCGCCACCTCCTCGCCCGACGAGCCGGGACGAGCCGCCTCCGCGGCGCCCTTCTTGGAGTCGGCCTGGATGAGGTTCAGCTCGGGGGCGTCGAGGTCGATGCGCGCCACGAGGTGCCGGTGGAGGAGCTCGGGCCCGAGGAGCCCCACCCGGATGCGGAGGGCCTGGAAGAACGGCAGCGCTCTGCCGCCGCCGGTCCGCTTCTCGATCCGGAGATCGTGGATCTCGTACGACAGGTCGAGGAGGCTCACGGTCACGGCCGAGAAGCTCGCGTCCATGCCCTCGAGCCCGGAGAGCGCCCGGCGCGTCCGCCAGGTGGCGAGCGGATCGAGCGCGAGCCTGCGCGGCGACGACCACGAGCGCGATCGCGGCGAGGACGACGACGAGGCGGCGCGGTCGGAGGCGCATGGCTGCCCAGGACCTACAAGGTAGGCCCGGGAGGGAGACCGGGCGGGGCGGCCCGGGGCCCCGCCGCCCGCCGTCCGGGCTGGAACGTTGCGAAGCGCCGCCTCGCCCGTATAGAAAGGAGAGGATGACGACCCGGGCGCGCGAGGTCTGGATCAGGCACCGCTCGGACGGCGTCACCGAGCTCTCGCGGAAGCTCGGGGTCCTCGACGATCGGCGAGCGGTGGCTCGTCATCGTCACCGTCGTGATGATCACCTGGGGCTTCTTCATCGCGGGGGCGATGCCCGCCTCCGTCCTGGCGACCGTGATGGCGTCGTGCTTCGCGGGGGAGCTCATCCTCGGCGCGAAGGCGATCGCGCTCGCCCTGCTCCGCCCCCAGGCGGAGGTCGTCGAGGTGCCGCGGTTCGCGCGCCGTCGCGCGCGCTGACCCGAGCGGCACGCGCGCGTTCCGCCGGACGGCTCGCGCGCTTCGTGGTAAACGCGGGCCGTGCCCTCCGGAGACCGCCGCCCGATCGCGCGCTTCGCGTGGCTGTCGATCGCGGCCGCGATCGTGACGATCGCGCTCAAGACGCTGGCGTACCGGCTGACCGGCTCCGTCGGGCTCCTCTCCGACGCGCTCGAGTCGCTCGTGAACCTCGCCGCGGCGCTCTTCACGCTCGGGATGATCGGCCTCGCCGCCCGGCCGCCCGACGAGGAGCACACGTGGGGGTACGGGAAGGCGGAGTACTTCTCGAGCGGCGCCGAGGGCATCCTCATCTTCGCCGCCGCGCTCGCCATCGGCTGGACCGCCGCGCAGCGGCTCCTCGCGCCGAGGCCGCTCGAGAGCCTCGGGCTCGGCCTCGCGGTGTCGCTGGCCGCGTCCCTCGTGAACTTCGCCGTCGCGCGCGTCCTGCTCGCGGCCGGCCGCCGGCACCACTCGATCGCGCTCGAGGCGGACGGCCACCACCTGATGACCGACGTGTGGACGTCGGCGGGCGTCCTCGCCGGCATCGCCGCCGTCGCGGTCACCGGGCTCGACGTCCTCGACCCGCTCGTCGCGATCGCGGTGGCCGTCCAGATCCTGTGGATGGGCGTGAAGCTCGTCAGGCGCTCGGCGCAGGGGCTCCTCGACCGCGCGCTCGTGACGAGCGAGCAGGAGGCGCTGGGCAGGATCCTCGGGCGGCACCGGGCGGAGCACGTCCAGTTCCACGCGATCCGGACGCGCCAGGCCGGCGCGCGCCGGTTCGTCACCCTGCACGTGCTCGTGCCCGGGGACTGGACCGTCCGGCGCGGGCACGAGCTGTGCGAGCAGGTGGAGCTCGAGATCTGCGCGGAGATCCCGAACGCGACCGTGCTCACCCACCTCGAGGCCGTCGACGACCCCGCGTCCTTCGAGGACCAGGGGCTCGACAGGCCAGGGGCCGGCGCACCGGGCGGCGAGTGAGGGCTCCGGCCGGCCCGGGCGGAAGACCCGGACCGGTCCGCGGCCGACCCCGTGTCCATCCTTCTCTGAGTCCATGAGGCCTCCGCGCGCCTCGTCGCACGGCCGGTTGCGGCTCCACGCCGCTCCCGCCGCAGTCCTCGTCACGGCGCTCGTGTGCGCGGTGGCGGCGGCCGCCTACGTGCGCAGCGCGGTCGAGGCGCAGCAGGAGGCCCGCTTCGACGCCGAGGTGGCAGGGAGCGTGGAGGCCATCCGCCGCCGGATGGAGGCGTACATGGCGATGCTGCGCGCGACCCGCGCGCTGTTCGAGGCGACGGGCGAGGAGCCGGACGCCGGCACCTTCGCCCGGTTCGTCGGCGGCCTCGATCTGAGCCACCGCTACCCCGGGATCCAGGGGATCGGGTGGTCGAAGGTGATCCGCCCGGACGAGCTCCGGCTGCACGAGGAGTCCATGCGCGGGCTGTTCCCGCAGTACCAGGTCTGGCCCGAGGGCGATCGCAGCGCTCTACTCCGCCATCGTGTTCCTCGAGCCGCTCGACTGGAGGAACCGGCGCGCGATCGGCTACGACATGTTCTCCGACCCGACGCGGCGCAGGGCGATGGAGCGGGCGCGCGACACGGGCGAGGTCGCCGCGACGGCGCGCGTCGAGCTCGTGCAGGAGGCCGGGGACGAACGCCAGCCCGGATTCCTGATGTACTTCCCCGTGTACGGGCGCGCTCTCGCTCCCGGCACGGTCGAGGAGCGGCGGCGGATGCTGCTCGGCTGGGTCTACGCGCCGTTCCGGGCGGCCGACCTGCTCTCGGGGACCCTGGACGCCCGCAACCCGGAGGCGCTGGGGCTCGCCATCTACGACGGTCCGGACCCCGTCCCCGACGCGCTGCTGTACGACGCGTCCGGGGACGGGGAGCCACGGCGCGAGCGCACCGAGCGGCTCGAGATCGGCGGCCGGGCCTGGACCCTGCGGTACGCGCCGACGGCAGGGTTCGAGTCGCACACGGAGCGCGCGCTCCCCGGGACCGTCTTCGTGGCGGGCCTGGCGGTCGCCGCCCTCCTCTTCTGGATCACGCGGGCGGACGCCCGCGCGCGCGGGCGTGCCGAGCGCGCGGCGCGCCGCTCGAGGTTCCTCGCGGACGCCGGGAAGGCGCTCTCGACCTCCACCGACTACGAGCCCACGATCGCGGAGGTCGCGGCGCTCGCCGCGCGCGAGGTGGCGGACGCGTGCCTCGTCCTCCTGCTCGAGCCGAAGGGCCCGACCTGGATCGTCGGCGACTCCGATCCGGCTCGCGGGGCGAGGGTGGCCGCCCGGCTGAAGGGCGAGGGCCCCGCCTCCACCGGCCCGCTCGGCGTCCCGGCGGCGATCGCGCGCGCCGCGCCGGCGTGGGGAGACGGGGCGGGGGCGCCCGCGCCCGGAGCGTCGGCGGCCGCGCGGGAGGTGCTCGTCGAGCTCGAGGCTCGCGCGTACCTCACCGTCCCGCTCTTCGCGCGGTCCCAGCCGCTCGGCGCGATCGTCCTCCTCAACGGCGACGACGCCGGCGCCTTCGAGCCCGAGGACGGCCCGCTCGCCGAGGATCTCGCGCGGCTCGTCGCCGCCGCGATCGACTCCTCGCGGCTGTACCTGCGCGCCCAGGAAGCGGTGGCGGCGCGGGACGAGTTCCTCTCCATCGCGTCGCACGAGCTCAAGACGCCGCTCACGTCGCTCATCCTCCACTCGGACAGCCTCCGGCTGGCGACGAGGCGGGGCGCGGTGGACCAGGTCGCGGCCAAGGTGGACCTCATCCGGCGCTCCGCCAATCGGCTGTCCAGGCTCGTCACGAGCCTGCTCGACATCTCCCGCATCGGCGCGGGCCGCCTCGACCTCGAGAGCGAGGAGATGGACCTCGCCGAGCTCGCGCGCGAGGTCGCCGACCGGTTCGAGGAGGAGGCGCGGCGGGCCGGCTGCACCATCCGGCTCGAGCTCGAGCCGGCGCCCGGGTGCTGGGACCGGGCCCGGCTCGATCAGGTCCTGACGAACCTCCTCTCGAACGCGATCAAGTACGGACCGGGGGAGCCCGTCGACCTGCGCGTGCGGTCGAAGGGCGGACGCGCCGTCCTGTCGGTCCGCGACCGGGGGATCGGGATCCCCGAGGCCGACCAGCGCCGGATCTTCGAGCGGTTCGAGCGGGCCGTCTCCCGGCGGAACTACGGCGGGTTCGGCCTCGGCCTCTGGATCGTCCGGCAGATCGTGGAGGCGCAGGGCGGGACCGTCCGGGTGGAGAGCGCTCCGGGCGGCGGGTCCACCTTCACCGTCGAGCTCGACGGAGGCGCCCGGGCGACCCGCCCACCGGCGCACGCCCGCCCCCCCGCCCCATCCCCGTGAGAGACGCTTCCGCCGGTTTCATTGGGCGCACCGGGCTGGCAGACTCCCGTCGTGCGAGTCGCCCTGTTCGTCCCCTGCTACGTGGACCAGCTCTGGCCTCGCGCGGCGCTCGCCGCGGTGCGGGTCCTCGAGTCGCACGGCGTGGAGGTCGCGTTCCCCGAGGACCAGACCTGCTGCGGGCAGCCGATGGCGAACGCCGGGATCGCGGCCGCGGTCGAGCCGCTCGCGCGCCGCTTCCTCGAGGTGTTCGGGAGCTTCGAGGCGGTCGTGTGCCCCTCGGGGAGCTGCACCTCGATGGTGCGGAACCACTACGACGCGTTCCTGGCGGGCGCGACGGGCTTCGAGAAGCTGAAGGGCCGCACGTACGAGCTGTGCGAGTTCCTGGTCGACGTGCTCGGCGTCCGCGCCGCGACGGGGCGCTTCCCGCACAAGGTCGCGCTGCACCAGAGCTGCCACGGGCTCCGCGAGCTCGGGCTCGGCGTCCCGAGCGAGTCGATGCGGCCGCGCACGAACAAGGTGGACGCGCTGCTCCGGACGCTCGGCGGGATCGAGCTCGTCCCGCTGGCGCGCGCGGACGAGTGCTGCGGGTTCGGAGGGACGTTCGCGGTGACGGAGGACGCGGTCTCCGTGCTCATGGGGAAGGACCGCATCGCCGACCACTCCCGCGCCGGCGCGGAGATCGTGACCGGCACGGACGTCTCCTGCCTGATGCACCTGGAGGGCGTCGCGCGGCGCGACCGGCAGCCGCTGCGCTTCATGCACGTCGCCGAGGTCCTCGCCGAGGCGCTCCCGTGAGCGGCGCGCGCGCGACCGGCGGGCACCCGGAGGCGGCGGCGCGCTTCGTCGCCGACGAGCCCCGGGCGCACTGGCACGACCAGGCGCTGTGGTTCGTGCGGGACAAGCGCGATCGGGCGGCGTCGCTCGTCCCCGACTGGGAGGCGCTGCGCGGCGCGGCGGCGGCGATCCGGGCGCACGCGCGCGGGCGGCTGCCCGAGCTCCTCGAGGAGTTCGAGCGGAACGCCACCGCGCGCGGCGCGAAGGTGCACTGGGCGGCGGACGCGGCCGAGCACAACGCCATCGTGCACGGGATCCTCGCCGAGCGCGGGGTCCGCCGCCTGGTGAAGTCGAAGTCGATGCTCACCGAGGAGTGCGGGCTCAACGCGTTCCTGGAGGCCCGCGGCGTCGAGGTCGTGGACACCGACCTCGGCGAGCGCATCGTGCAGCTCGCCGGCGAGCCGCCCTCGCACATCATCTTCCCGGCGATCCACCGCAAGCGCGAGGAGATCGGCGCGCTGTTCCACGACAAGCTCGGCACGCCGCGAGGCCTCGCCGATCCGAAGGCGCTCACCGAGGCGGCGCGCGGGCACCTGCGCGAGCGGTTCATGGCCGCGGAGGCGGGGCTCACCGGCGTGAACTTCGCGATCGCGGAGACGGGCGGGGTCGTCGTCTGCACGAACGAGGGGAACGCGGACATGGGGACGTCCCTCCCCCCGCTCCACATCGCGTGCATGGGGGTCGAGAAGATCGTCCCGCGGCTCGAGCACCTCGCCGTGTTCCTGCGGCTGCTGGCGCGCTCCGCGACGGGCCAGCCGATCACGACCTACACGTCCCACTTCCACGGGCCGCTGCCCGGCGGCGAGCTGCACGTCGTCATCGTGGACAACGGCCGCTCGCGCCTCCTCGCGGACCCCGGCGTGCGCGGGGCGCTCGCCTGCATCCGCTGCGGAGCCTGCATGAACACCTGCCCCGTGTACCGGCGGAGCGGCGGGTACAGCTACGGCTGGGTGGTCCCGGGGCCCATCGGCTCGATCCTGGCGGCGGCGCGCGACCCGGCGGCCCACGCGACCCTCCCGTTCGCCTCGACGCTCTGCGGCTCCTGCGACGGCGTCTGCCCGGTGAAGATCGACCTGCACGGCGTGCTCCTCGGGCAGCGCCGGACGCTCGCAGCGCAGGGGCTCGTGCCGCTCGGCAAGCGGCTCGGGATGCGGGCGATGTCGGTGCTCCTCGGGAACCGGGCGCTGTACGAGCTCGGCGGGCGGATCCTGCGGTTCGCGCTGCGCCGGTTCCCGCGCTTCCTCCTCTACGGTCCGTGGAACGTCTGGGGCAGGCGGCGCGAGCTCCCGGCGCCGCCCGCCGAGAGCTTCCGCGACACGTGGCGGCGGACGCGGGGACCGGGCGGCGGCCCCCGGAGGACGGATGGATAGCCGCGCCCGCATCCTCGACGCGCTGCGGGTGGCGTCGCCCCCGAAGGCGCCCGCGCCCGACCTCTCGGGCGTCGGCGTCCGCTGGGACGACCCCGTGGCGCGGCTCGTCGACGCGGTGACCGCGGTCGCCGGGCGCCTCGTGCGCGTCCCGGAGCGCGCGGGGCTCGCCGCGGCCGTCGCCGCGCTCGCGTCGGAGCTCGGCGCAGCCCGGATCGGCTCCGCCGTCGAGGGCGTCCCCGGGAACGTGGACCTCGCCGCGATCGCCGATCCCCACGCGCTCGAGGGGCTCGGGCTCGCGGTGCTCCCGGGCGCGTTCGCCGTGGCGGAGAACGGGGCGGTCTGGGTGCCGGGGGCGGGGTTCCGCCCGCGCGGCGCGTTCGTGGTCGCGGAGCACCTCGCCCTCGTCGTCGCCGCGGCGGACGTCGTCCACGACCTGCACGAGGCCTACCGCCGCATCTCCTTCCCCGGGGCCGACTTCGGGACGTTCATCGCGGGTCCCTCCAAGACGGCCGACATCGAGCAGGCGCTCGTCATCGGGGCGCACGGCGCGCGCTCGTGCACCGTGCTCCTCGTCGGGTGAGGGAGACGGAGGAGCTCCGACATGGCCGAGATCGGGTTCGTGGGGCTCGGGATCATGGGCCGGCCGATGACCCTGAACCTCCTGAAGGGGGGGCACCGGCTGCACCTCTCGAGCCGCAGCGGGGTGCCCCGCGAGCTGCTCGACGCGGGCGGCCTCGGGTGCGCCAGCGGCCGGGAGGTCGCGCAGCGGGCCGAGGTGATCTTCTCGATGGTCCCGGACTCGCCCGACGTGGAGAAGGTGCTCTTCGGTCCGGACGGCGTCGCCGCGGGGCTCTCGCGCGGGAAGGTCTTCGTCGACATGAGCTCGATCTCGCCGATCGTGACGAGGGACCTCGCCGCGCGCGTGAACGCGCTCGGCTGCGAGTACGTGGACGCGCCGGTGTCCGGCGGCGACGTCGGCGCACGGAACGCGACGCTCACGATCATGGTGGGGGCGACGGACGCGGGGTTCGCGCGCGTGAGGCCGCTCCTCGACCTGCTCGGGAAGAACGTCACCCACGTCGGGCCGAACGGCGCGGGCCAGACCGCCAAGGTCGCGAACCAGATCGTGGTCGCGCTCACGATCGAGGCCGTCGGAGAGGCGCTCCTGTTCGCCGCGAAGGCGGGGGTGGACCCCGCCAAGGTGCGCCAGGCGCTCCTCGGCGGGTTCGCCTCGTCCCGGGTGCTCGAGGTCCACGGCCAGCGGATGATCGAGCGGAACTTCGAGCCGGGCGCGCGGGTCGAGCTGCACCAGAAGGACCTCCACAACGCGCTCTCCGGCGCGCGGGCGATGGGGCTCGCGCTCCCGGGCACCGCGAACGCGCAGCAGCTCTTCAACGCGGTCGAGGCGATGGGCGGAGCGCGCTGGGACCACTCGTCGATGGTCCGCGCGCTCGAGGCGCTCGCCGGGCAGCCGATCCGCTAGAGCGCTCGGCGCGCCGCGAGGAACTCCACGATCTCGCGCCAGCGGGCGAGCCCCGGGCGCCAGTCGAGCCCGTTGTGCGTCGCGCCGGCCTGCACCCACATGCGCTTCCGGCCCGGGTAGCCCTCGTGGAGCGCCGCCCCGAGGTCCGCGAAGACGACCTCGTCCGCGCCCGCGAGGACGAACGCGACGGGGCCGCCGTACCGCGGCAGCGCGCGGTCGGCGAGCCAGCGGTCTCGCAGGAAGAACGCCGGCACGAAGGGGTAGTGCCGCCGCGCCACCGCCGGGACGCTCGCGAGCGGCGTCACGAGCACGACGCCGTCCACCTCGCCGGGCGCGGCGGCGGCGGCGAGGACCGCGACCGCGCTCCCGAGCGACTCGCCGAGCACGAGGAGCGGACCCGGCCCGTCTCGCCGGGCGGCGGCGATGGCGGCGCGCGCCGCCGCGACGAGCGCCGCCTCCGTCGGCTCGCCCGGGCGCGGCCCGTAGCCCGGGTACTCGACGAGGTAGACGTCGAGCGGGAGCGAGGGGGACGCGCCGGCGAACGCCCGCGCGACGTAGCGGCGGTCGAGGGCGGACCCCGCGTTCCCGTGGAAGACGAGGAGCCGGCCGCGGGCGTTCGGCGTCCGCGCGCGCCAGCCCAGGAGCGCGCCGCCCTCCGTCCAGGGCTCGAGCCCGAGCTCCCGGGCCTGGCGCTCCGCGGAGTCCCGGTCGGTCCGGGAGGGGAAGTAGAGCAGCCGCCGCTGGAGGACCCAGGCGAGGGCGAGCGCGGCGGCGGCGATCGCCGCGACCACGGTCAGCGTCCGCAGCAGGCGGGGGAGCACGGGGCGAGTCTACCCGGGAAGCGCCGTCGCCGGCCGAACCGCGGCTTGAAACCCCCGCGTGCGCCGTGCTCTTCTCCGCGGGCCGCATGCGAGAGACCTGCTTCCGCTGCCTGCGCCCCGCGCCGTTCTGCGTGTGCGCCGACCTTCGCCCCGTCGCGTCGAGCGACCCGCGTCGTGCTCCTGCAGCACCCGCGCGAGGCGCGGCTCGCCATCTGCTCGGCCTGGCTCACGCGGATCGCGCTCGAGAACGTCGAGCTCCACCGCGGCGTGTCGTTCGAGGACCACCCCCGCGTCCGGGAGGTCGTCGCCGCGCCAGGCAGCGCGCTCCTCTACCCCGGCGACGGCGCGCGGCCCGCCGGCGAGGTCGAGCGGCCACCCGCCGCGCTCGTCGTGCTGGACGGCACGTGGCTCCAGGCGGACCGGATGCTGCGGGACAACCCTTCCATCGCCGCCCTGCCCCGCATCGGGCTCGTCCACGACCGCGAGAGCGGCTACGCCGGGCTGCGCCGCGAGCCCGCGCCCGGCCACCTCTCGACGATCGAGGCCGTCGCCCTCGCGCTCGGCGCGCTCGAGCGGGATCCGGCGCGGTTCGCGCCCATGGGCGAGGCGTTCCGGCGGTCGGTGCGGCTTCAGGTCGAGTGCACGCGGACCCGGCGCACCCCGCGCCACCGGACCCGACACGCGGGGTGAGGAGCGCACCCGCGGCCGCGGGCCTTCGCGGCGGGTGCATCCGGGGCGCAAATGAGATATTTCCATTCCCCCGCGCGACGCGGACGGAAGGCACGCCCATGCCCCAGCGAACCGAAGACCTGAACGTCGCCACGCTCGACGTGATGCCCTCGCCGGACGAGGTGAAGTCGAAGATCCCCCTCACCGAGGCCGCCGCCAACGTGGTCGTGAAGGGCCGGCGCGCGCTCGAGGCGATCCTCGACGGCAAGGACCACCGGCTGATCGTCGTGGTCGGCCCCTGCTCGATCCACGACGCGCTCGCCGGCCTCGACTACGCGCGGCGCCTCGCGAAGCTCGCCGAGGAGCTCTCCGACGTCTTCTACGTCGTGATGCGCGTCTACTTCGAGAAGCCGCGCACCTCGCTCGGCTGGAAGGGCTTCATCAACGACCCGTTCATGGACGACTCGTTCCGGATCGACGTCGGGATGGAGAAGGCCCGGCGGTTCCTCCTCGACGTGAACGAGCTCGGGCTGCCCGCCGGCACGGAGGCGCTCGACCCGATCGCCCCGCAGTACTACGGCGATCTCATCGCCTGGACCGCGATCGGCGCCCGCACCTCGGAGTCGCAGACGCACCGGGAGATGTCCTCCGGGCTCTCGACGCCGGTCGGGTTCAAGAACGGCACGGACGGCGACGTGGACGCCGCGGTGAACGCCATCGTGTCCGCGAGCCGGCCGCACAGCTTCCTCGGCATCAACGGGCAGGGGCGCTCCGCGGTGGTCCGCACGCGCGGCAACCGCTACGGGCACCTCGTGCTGCGCGGCGGCGGCGGCCGCCCGAACTTCGACACCGTCTCCATCTCGCTCGCGGAGCAGGCGCTCGACAAGGCGAAGATGCCGAGGAACATCGTGGTGGACTGCTCGCACGCGAACTCCTGGAAGAAGCCGGAGCTGCAGCCGCTCGTGATGCGCGACGTCGTCCACCAGATCCGCGAGGGGAACCGCTCCGTCGTCGGCCTCATGATCGAGAGCTTCATCGAGGCGGGGAGCCAGCCCATCCCCTCGGACCTCTCGACCCTGAAGTACGGCTGCTCGGTCACCGACGCCTGCGTCTCCTGGGAGACGACGGTCGAGATGCTGCGCAGCGCCGCGCCGATCCTGCGCGAGGTGCTGCCGGGCCGCCGGAGGGCGTGAGCCTCCGGGCGGGTACGGGGCGCCGCCGCGTGCCGGGCGTTAGAACCCGGGCGAGGAGGCGCCCGCCATGCCAGAGAAGATCGTCCTCACCGACGCGGAGTGGCGCGAGCGGCTCACCCCGGAGGAGTACGAGGTCCTGCGGGGCCACGGCACGGAGCGCGCGTGGACCGGCTGCTTCCTGGGGACGAAGGACCCCGGCACCTACGTCTGCGCGGGGTGCGGGAACCCGCTGTTCCGATCGGGCTCGAAGTTCGAGTCGGGCACGGGCTGGCCGTCGTTCACCACGCCCGTGTCCCCCGACGCGCTCGTCGAGCGCGCCGATCACTCGTACGGCATGCGGCGCGTCGAGGTCCGCTGCGCCCGCTGCGACGGGCACCTCGGCCACGTCTTCCCCGACGGGCCGCCGCCCACCGGGCTGCGGTACTGCATGAACTCGGTCGCGATGCGCCACGAGCGCGACGGCGAGCCCCCGACCGACGCCGCGTCGCGATGACGGCGTCGCGCCTCCCCACCCCCAGGCGTCCGCCTGAGGGAGAGGGAGATGGGCGCTCGCGATCAGGTCCCTCCCGCCGGGCTCGGGTGCACGGACGGCGGACCGCGCCGGCGAATGCGCGGCATGATGATGAGCGCCGCGCCGTAGAGCGCGAAGGCGAGGAAGAGGGTCCCGGGGCGGCTCCGGGGAAGGTCCTCGACGAGCATCTTCACGCCCGCGAGCCCGAGGACGGGCCAGGCCAGCCACCGGGCCTCCGCCCACACGTCGGTCCGGCCGAGCCCCGCGAGCGCGAGCGCCCCGAGCGCGAGCACCACGGTCCGCACGGTGGCGATCGTGCCTGCGTCCGCGCCCGAGCCCGGCGTCCCCGCGACGAGCGGCCCGACCCAGCCGATGAGCAGGCCCGCCACCGAGGCGGCGAGGACGACGAGCAGGACCACGCGCGGGACGCGATCGAGGGCGGTGCGGGCGGACACGGTGCCGAGCGCCCACGACGCGACGCCGACGGCGGCGGCGACGCCGACGCAGGCGAGGGTCGCCGGGGTCCACGCGCCGTCGGGGGACGCGAAGGCCGCCTCCCCCGCGTGCTCGAGGAGCCCGCACGAGATCGCGGCGGCGACCGCGTACGTCGCCGCGTGGCCCCCGAGGGTGGCGCGCCCCGCCTGTCGCGCGCCGAACGCGCCGCCCACGGCGAGCGCCGCCCAGAACAGGCCCCGCGGGCCGGCGGGGAGCAGGAACGTGGCGCCGGCGAGGACGAACGCGGCCCCCGCCGTCGTGTAGAAGTAGAAGTTCGCCGGGGTCTGCTGCCGCTGGACGAACGCGAACGCGACGGCGTACGAGGCCGCGCCGAACAGGAGCGACAGCACGCCGAGCGAGAGCGCGCCCGCGCCGAACCCCGCCCGCGCGGTGACGAACGCGGCGCCGCCGAGCCCCGCGAGCAGCACGGCCGCGGCCTGGACCATCTCGAACGCGACGACGCTGCGGCGGAGCCCGAGGGTGCGGATCGCGGTGCTGCCGAGGTACGTCGCCATCAGCGCGAACTGGACCAGCACCGCCGTGACGGGTCCGTCCGGCGCGCCGGGCCGGACGGCCTCGACCGCGAGGAAGAGCACGGCGAGGTCCGCCGCGATCGCCACGGGCCAGCGGAGCCCGTGCCAGTCGAGGAGGTACCCGAGCCAGACGGTCCCGGCGCCGAGCACCACGAGGAACACGAGGGGCGGCGCGACGCGGCCCTGCGCGAACATCAGCGCGTAGGCGGCCGGGATGGCGGCGAGCACGACGAGCCACGCCAGCACCTGGAAGCGCCGGCGCGCGGCGACCGCGAGCGCGACCGCGGTGAAGGCGGAGAGCAGGATGGCCGCGATCCAGGTCGGGATGATCTTGAACTTCGAGGTCACCTCGAAGAGGAGCGGGAACCCGATCGCGACCGCCGCCGCCCCGTGGAACCCCGCGCTCGCGAGGAGGCGCTTCGCGGCCGCGCGGTCCGCGAGGGCGACCCAGACCCCGGCGTACACGAACCCCATCCCGACGCCGATCCAGACCGGCAGGCGTCCGCTGTCGGTCAGCGCACGGAGGAAGAAGGCGCCGGCGAGCACGAGCAGCGTGCGCCCCGCGAGCGAGACCGTGGTCGCCACGGATGCGGCATCCTGCCGCAGCATCGCGGCGGCGGCGTCGCTCGCCGGCCCCGACCCTGCGGCGGCGGCGCGCACCCTCCGCGCGGCCGCGGGAGTGAGTCCGCGCTCGAGGAGCTCGAGCCGCCCCTCCATCTTCCTCATCGATTCCGAGAGGTCCGCCAGCTTCCTCTCGAGCTCGGCCGTGCGGTCGGACATGTGATTCAGCAAATCACAGTCCATGCGACAAAAGGTAACAGGTCGCCGGGGCGGAATGAGCCTGAGTCTCAGGCGCAGGTGGCCCCCTCTCCCCGCCCGCCTCAGCCCGGTCCCCGGTACGCGGGGAGGGCGCGACGGCGCCGCCTGCTGACCGGCCCGCCGGCGGTCAGCCCCGGCGCCGCTTCACGAACGCGGCGTGGAACTCCGCGATCCGCCGGACCACCGTCTCGATCTCGTCGAGGGGCGGGAGGATCGTCGTGCGGAAGTGGGCCGTCCCGGGGAGCTGTCCGAAGCCCGTGCCGTCCACCACGCAGATGCCGGTCTCCTCGAGGAGGGCCATGCAGTACTCGAAGTCCGTCACGCCCGGCGGGAGGTCCACGCGAGGGAACGCGTACATCGCGCCCGTCACCGGGTTGCAGCGGATCCCGTCGATCGCGTCGAGCCCCTTCCCGACGATCGCGGCCTTCTTGCGGAGCGCCTCGAGCACCTCGCGCCGCTCGCGCTCGTAGAGCGGGAAGGACGGGCTGCCCGGTCGCGGGGGCGCGACGAGCAGGTAGGTGACGAGCTGTCCCACCGAGTTCGCGCAGAGCGCGATCGACTGGAGCTTCGTGATCTCGTCCTGCACCGCGGCGGGCACGTTGCGGCACTCGAGGTAACCGCCGCGGTGACCGCACTCGCCGAGGTAGCCCTTCGACACCGAGTGGAAGCTGAAGAGCGAGACGTCCTTCAGCCCGAGCCGCGCGAGCACCTTCGCGAAGGAGACGAAGCGATCCTCCGGGCGCCAGACGTTGGCCTGGTAGACCTCGTCCGCGAGGACCGACAGGTCGTGCTCCGCGGCGAAGCGGAGCACCATCTCGACGTTGGCCTCGTCGAGCACGGCGCCGCTCGGGTTCCCCGGGTTGATGACGCAGATCGCCCGCGGGCGGATCCCCTTGCGCCGGGCGTCGGCGATGGAGCGATCGAGGGTCTCGCGAGAGAGCTTCCAGCCGTTCGCCTCGTCGAGGTGGTACCCGATCTGCGTCCCGCCGTAGAGCGTGATGGTCGCGGAGTAGAGCGGGTACTGCGGGATCGGGATCATGATCCCGTCCCGCTCGTCGGCGACGAGCAGCCGCAGCGCCGACTGGACGCCCTTGCTCGCGCCGTCGGTCAGGAAGATGGCCTCGGCGTCCGCGGCGATGCCGTCGCGCTCCGTGATGAACCGCGCGACCGCCTCGCGGACGAACCGATAGCCCTTCGACTCGGTGTACGCGCCGACCCCGTGCCTCGTCTCGCGGGCGATGAGGCGCGCCGTCTCGAGGACGTCCTCGGGGAACGTGCCGGCGGGCACGAGCCCTGCGAGCTCGGGGTACTCGGCGAGCGAGAGCAGCTGGCGGACCCAGGTGAGCGGGCGCTGCCCGAGCGACTGCGGGTTCCCGATGTTGCAGTAGATGATGCGGCGCCCGAGCCGATCGAGCTCCTGGGCGCGCGCGACGATGGGCCCGCGGACGGCGTACTCGCACTCCCGCACCGCGCGGCCGATGTCTTCGTGGCGGATCACTGACGTCTCCCTCGAGGAAGCCGGGCATGTTAGCAGACCTCGGCCGGTGCTCGCCGCGCGCGCACCCGCGCGACGGGGCGAGCGCCTCCCCGCCCGCCAGTCGCGCCCGCTCCCCCGCGTGCGCCTCCAGCGTGCCGGCGCCACGGTGTGCCGGGGGGCCACGTCGGGCGCAGCCGCTCCGCGAACGCAACCTCCCGGACGGACTGGGGTTCCGACGCTCGGCGGCTGGTCCGCGAAATGCAGAACCCTGGGGTATGAAGACCTCCCGCACGATCGCCCTCCTCGTGATCCCCGCGCTCCTGCTCGGGGGCTGCGCCACGACCGCGACGCGGACGACGACCTGGGGCGGCGCCCCCTACGGCGAGGGCTGGGCGCGCTACGGCCGGGTCGAGTCGATCCGCGAGACCGTCCGGACGGTGCAGGGCGATCCCGGCGCCGGCGCGGTGGCGGGCGCGATCATCGGCGGCCTCCTCTTCGGCGGGCGCTCGCCGGCCCACACGGTGGCCGGCGCGATCGGGGGCGCGATGGTCGGCGCCGCGGCGAGCCAGGGTCAGGGCGAGGACCGCCTCTACGAGGTGTTCGTCCGGTTCGACGACGGCGCGCTCGAGCCGTTCGTGTACCAGAACGTCCTCCCGTTCCGGATCGGGGACCCGGTCGTGCTCACCTCGCAGGGGCTCTCGCGGCAGTGATCGCGGCTGCGCTCGTCGCCCGCCGCCGCTACGATCGAGCGGTGTCGAAGGCGTTCACGAGCGAGGAGACGCCCGAGCCGACGCCGCCCGTGCGGACGCCGCCGCGGCTCGCGCCCGGCGAGGTTCGGTGGGTGACGCCGGAAGGGCACGCGGCGCTGCGCGCCGAGCTGGCCCGCCTCCGCGAGGAGGGCGACCGCGCAGAGGCGCAGATGGCGGACGCGCTCCGCCGGCGCGCCGCGCTCGTCGAGGCGACGCTCGCGACGCTGACCGTGCTCTCCTCCGACGCCGCGCCCGAGGGACGGGTCGCGTTCGGCACCTGGGTCACCGTGGAGGACCCCGCCGGCGCGCGCACCACGTGGCGGATCGTCGGGCCGGACGAGGCGGACGCCGCGCACGGCCTCCTGTCGGCGGCGGCGCCGGTCGCGCGCGCCCTCCTCGGCCGCGAGGAGGGCGAGGAGGTCGAGGTCGTCCGGCCGGGCGGGCCCGTCACGCTCCGGGTGATCGAGGTCCGGCGCGCCCGCTGACGGGGCCACGCATGTGGCGTTGCGGCGCCGCGGACGGACCGTAGAACCCCTCCATGGCCAGCGAACGCTCCGTCGTCGAGGTGATCGCGCCCACCGCCGTCAGCGAGGGGGCCGGCGTGCGCCTGCGGCGGTCCATCGCCACGCGCCGCCTCGACCACGTCGACCCCTTCCTCCTGTTCGACCACTTCGGCTCGGAGGACCCCGCGGACTACCTCGCGGGGTTCCCGATGCACCCGCACCGCGGGATCGAGACCGTCACCTACATGCTCGACGGGAGCGTCGCGCACCAGGACAGCCTCGGGAACTCCGGCGTCATCGGCGCCGGCGACGTCCAGTGGATGACCGCCGGGAGCGGGATCCTGCACGAGGAGATGCCGAAGGCCGGCCCGCGGCGGCTCGACGGGTTCCAGGTCTGGGTGAACCTCCCCGCGAAGCTCAAGATGACGCGCCCGCGGTACCAGGACGTCGCGGCGGCGAAGATCCCGCAGGTGACGCGGCCCGACGGCGTCGCGATCCGGGTGGTCGCGGGCTCCGCGGAAGGCGTCGCCGGGGCGGTGAAGGAGATCTACGCCGAGCCCGAGTACCTGGACGTCTCGATGCCCGCGCGCCGCACGTTCGAGCAGCCGGTCCCGCGCGGCCACACCGCGCTCGCGTACGTGTTCCAGGGCGAGGTGTCGTTCGGCGAGGCGGGCAGCCCGGTCGCGGCGACGAGGCTCGTCATCCTCGGCGACGGCGAGGTCGTGCGCGCGCGGACGGGGGAGCGCGCCGCCCGGTTCCTGCTGCTCTCGGGGCGCCCGCTCGGCGAGCCGATCGCGCGCTACGGGCCGTTCGTGATGAACACCGCGGAGGAGATCGAGCAGACGATCCGCGAGCTCCGCGACGGGAGCTTCATCCGGTCGTAGCGGCCGCGGCGCTCAGATCGTCGCGGCGTCGATGACGAACCGGTAGCGCACGTCGCCGCGCACCATCCGCTCGTACGCGTCGTCGATCTGGCGCGCCGAGATCACCTCGACGTCCGCGGCGATCTCCTTCTCCGCGCAGAAGTCGAGCAGCTCCTGCGTCTCCGCGATCCCGCCGATGAGCGAGCCGGCGAGGCTCCTGCGGCCGCCGATGAGCGAGAACGCGTTCACCGGCGCGGGCTTCGGGGGGACCCCGACGAGCACCATCGCGCCGTCCACCTTCAGCATCCCCAGGTAGCCGTTCAGATCGTGCTCGGCCGAGATCGTGTCGACGATCAGGTCGAAGCGGCCGGCCAGCTTCCGGAAGACCCCGGGTGCCGAGGTGAGCGCGAACTCGTGCGCGCCGAGCCGGCGCGCGTCCCGCTCCTTGGCCGCGGAGGTGGACAGCATCGTGACCTCGGCGCCGAGGGCCGCGGCGAGCTTCACCGCCATGTGGCCGAGTCCGCCGAGCCCGACCACCCCCACCCGGCTGCCGTTCCGCACGTTCCAGTGGCGGAGCGGCGACCAGGTCGTGATCCCGGCGCAGAGGAGCGGCGCGACGCGGGACAGGTCCTGGCCGGGCGCCACCCTGAGCGTGAACCGCTCGTCCACCACGATCGCCTTCGAGTACCCGCCGTAGGTGGGCGTCCGGCGGTCCATCTCGGTCGAGTTGTAGGTGAACGCCGCGCCCTTCGAGCAGAACTGCTCGAGGTCGTGCCGGCAGCTCTCGCACGTGCGGCACGAGTCCACCATGCAGCCGACGCCGGCGAGGTCGCCCGGACGGAGCTTCGCGACGGCCGCGCCCACCCGGACGACCCGCCCGACGATCTCGTGCCCCGGGACCATCGGGAACGCCGCTCCGCCCCACTCGTCCCGGACCTGGTGGAGGTCGGAGTGGCAGACGCCGCACCAGTCGATCGCGAGCTCGACGTCGTGGGGCCCCGGCTCCCGGCGGGAGATCTCGAGCGGTGCGAGGCGTGCGGCGGGCGAGGCGGCGGCGTACGCGCGGGTCATGTGGCTCCTGCTCGAGGGCGAGGGCGCGCTCGAGGTCGAGCCTTCCAGGGGTCGGTCGGGTCCGGGCATCCGCGGAGCATACCCGGGGTTCCGTCCGGGCGGCGCGGACGTGGCATGATGCCCGCGTGGACCCGAGGAAGCTCGCCGGGGCGCGGCTCGGCCCGGAGCTCGGCGCCGGGCTCGCGGCGGCGCTCATGGCGCTGCCGACCGCGCTCGGGAACGGGCTCCTCGCGTTCTCGCCGCTCGGGCCCGAGCAGGCCGCGGCCGGCGCCGTCGCCGGGCTGACCGGCGCGATCGTCCTCGGGATCGTCGCGGCGGTGCTCGGCGGGACGCCGGGGCTCGTCTCGGCGCCGAGCGGCCCCGCCGCCGCGATGCTCACCGCGCTGGCGGTCCACCTCGCGGCGGCGGACCCGGTCCGCGCGCCCGTGCTGCTCCTCGCCACCGCCCTCCTCGCGGGAGCGATCCAGCTCGGGTTCGGAGCGCTCCGGCTCGGCACGATGGTGAAGTTCATCCCCTACCCGGTGGTCGCGGGCTTCCTCTCCGCGGCCGGGCTCCTCCTCGCCTGGCGTCAGCTCCCCTCCCTCGCCGGCGCCGCCGGCGAGCCGTGGGAGGTCCTCGTCGCGCCCACCGGCTGGCGGACCGTCGCGCTCGCGACCGGCGGGGTCACCTTCGCCGCGACGCGCCTCGCGCAGCGGCTCGTGCCGCGCGCTCCCGCCGTCCTCACCGGGATCGTGGCGGGCAGCGTCGCGTACCTCGCGTTCGCGGCGGCGGACCCGGCGCTCGCGGCGGTCGCCGGGAACCCCCTCCGCATCGGCCCGGTCCCCGGCGCCGCGGCCATCGCCGCGGCCGTCCCGGCGCGCATCGGCGCGCTCCTCTCGCTCCGCCCCGCGGACGTCGCGCCGCTCCTCGCCTCGGCGGCGGCGCTCGCCGCGCTGCTCTCGGTCGACACCCTGAAGACCTGCGTGCTCGTGGACTCGGTGACCGGCGGGCGGCACGCCGGGAGCCGCGAGCTCGTCGCGCAGGGCGTCGGGAACGCGCTCGCCGCGATCTGCGGCGGGATCTCCGGAGCGGGCGTCTCGGGCGGCACGGCCGTGAACCTCGGCGCGGGGGGCCGGACCCGGATCTCCTCGGCCGCGGTCCCGCTCGTCCTCCTCGCCGTCGCCGCGGTCGCCCCGGGGCTCGTCGCGGCGACGCCGAAGGCGGTGCTCGCGGGCGTGCTCATCCACGTGGGGCTGCGGACCGTGGACTGGGGAGCGCTGCGCCTCGCCCGGCGCCGGGAGGCGCGGCTCGACCTCGCCGTGGTGCTGGCGGTCGTCGTGACGGCGATCGCGCGGGACCTCGTCACCGCCGCGGCGGCCGGCGTCGGGCTCGCCGTGGTCCTGTACCTGCGCGATCGGATGAAGGAGTCGCCGGTGCGCGCCCGCGCGGACGCGAGCGTGGTCCGCTCCACGCGGCGGCGGCTGCCGGAGGAGGACACGGTCCTCGCGGCGCACGGGCGTGACGCGGCGATCGTCGCGCTGCAGGGCGACCTCTTCTTCGGGACCGCCGACCGCCTCCTGACCGAGCTCCAGCAGGACCTCGCGACCCGCAAGTTCGTGCTGCTCGACCTCGCTCGCGTCGGGACGTCGATCTCACCGCCGCCCGCATCCTCGCGCAGGCGGAGGCGCGCCTCGGGGCGCGCGGCGGCCTGCTCCTCCTCGCCGGCGCGCGCGCGCCCGCCACGCTCGCGGCCGCGATCGACGACGCCGCGCAGCGGCCGCGCGCGGCGCCGGCGCGGGTGTTCGCGAGCAGGGACGAGGCGCTCGAGTGGTGCGAGGAGCGGATCCTCGAGGCGCACCTCCCCGAGCGTCCTTCGCACCTGGCGCTCCCGCTCGGCGAGATGCAGCTCCTCGCCGGCCTGGCGCCGGACGCCCTGGCCGCGCTGGAGGGCCGCGTGCGGGTCCTCCGCGCGCGCGACGGCGAGCGGGTCTTCCGCGCGGGCGACCCCGGAGACTCGCTGTTCCTCGTGCGGCTCGGCCGCGTCCGGCTCGTCGTGCCCGGCGAGCGCGGCCGCGAGCTGATGCTCGGGGTGTTCGGGCGCGGGGACGTCGTCGGCGAGCTCGCCTTCATCGACGGGCGGCGCCGCTCGGCGGACGCGCTCGCCTGCGCCGACACCGAGCTCTACCAGCTCACCCGCGCCGCGTTCGAGGACGCGGCGCGCGAGGTCCCGGCGCTCCGCGAGGAGCTGCCCGCCCGCCTGAGCCGCGTCCTGACGTTCCGCCTGCGCGTGACGACCCAGCAGCTCCGGGCCGCGGAGGAGTGAGCCGCCGGACGCCGGCCTCCGGCTTCGCGCCCAGGACGACGACGTGGCGGACCCCGCCGGCGTCGCCGCGCGCGGTGACGGTCTCGACGGTGACCTCGAGCCCGACCCGCTCGAGCCGCTCCCGGTAGCGCTCGTCGGGGCCGGCGGACCAGACCGCGAGGACGCCGCCCGCCCGGAGCGCGTCGGCGCACGCGCGGACGCCGCGGACCCCGTACAGCGCCGCGTTCGAGGCGTGTGCGAGCGCGGACGGCCCGTTGTCCACGTCGAGCAGGATGGCGTCGTACGCGCCCTTCGCCTCGGAGATCCGCTGGAGGACGTCTCCCTGCTGGAGGCGCACGCGCGGGTCGTCGAGCGGGCGCCCGGCGAGCTTCGCGAGCGCGCCCCTGTTCCACGCGACGAGCCCGGGGACGAGCTCCACGACGATGAGGCGCGCGTCGGTCGGGAGCCGGTCGAGGGCCGCGCGCACCGTGTACCCGAGCCCGAGCCCGCCGACGAGCACGGCGCGGCGTGCGGCGGCGCGCCGGAGCGCGATCGCGGCGAGCGCCTCCTCCGAGCCGTGGACCCGGCTCGACATGAGGGTGCGCCCCGCGACGCGGACGACCCACTCGTCGCCGCGGCGGGCGAGGACGAGCTCGGTCCCGTCGGGCGCCTTCGTCCGCTCCACCGTCTCCCAGGGCTTCACGGGGCCTCCCGCGCCGGCCGGACCATCCGGTCCATGAGGGCCTCGAGCGCGCGCTCGGGGTCGTCGCACACGCCGGTGTGGACGGGCGACACCTGGATGACCGTCGAGCGGGGAGCGACGAGCCAGTGGAACCGCTCGCGCGCCGTGAGCCGACCGATGGGCCCGCTGCCCTCCCCGCCGGCCGCGACGCGCGGGATCGCCGCGAGGTGCTCCTCGATCGTCGCGAGCTCCGCGCCGGGGAAGATCGCCCGCACCCGCGCCGGGTCGAGCTCGACGCGCGCGCCGAGAAAATCGCGCTCGAGGCAGAGGAGGATCACCCCGGCGTTCACGAACTCCTCGCGCTCGACGCGGGGGACGACCCGGACGGTCGCGTAGTCAAACGAGGGCAGCGCGGGCACGTTCGGCCTCCTCCACGAAGCTCGGCGCGGCCTCGAGCCTGCGCTCGAGCTCGCGGGCGTATGCGGCCCGGTTCGCGGACGGCGTCGCGAAGCGCGGCTCGCCCGCGAGCCAGTCCTCCGGGACCTCCGCCACCGCCGCCGCGATCGCCGCGGCCACGCGCGGCGCGAGGGCGGCGCCGACCGACGCGAGCTCGGTCGCCCAGGGCAGGAGCACGTGATCCCGGACCGGCGCGGTCGGCGCGCGCGCCGGGTCGAGCGCGTCCCACGCGTGGTGGAACACGAGCGAGGCGCCGTGATCGATGAGCCACAGGCGGCGGTGCCACAGGAGGAGGTTCGGGTTGCGGGGCGTCCGATCGACGTTGCCGACGACCGCGTCCAGCCAGACGACCGCCGAGGCCTCGTCGGGCGCCGGGGCGGGGCCCACCGCGGGATCGAAGCCCACGCTGCCGGGCAGGTAGTCCACCCCGAGGTTCAGCCCCACGCTCGCCTTCAACAGGTCGCGGATCTCGTCGTGCGGCTCGTTGCGCGCGAGGGGCGCGTCGATCCGGATCCCGACGAGCTCGGGCACGCGGAGGCCCGCGGCGCGCGCGAGCGCGCCGGCGATGACCTCGGCGACGAGCGCCTTCGGCCCCTGCCCCGCGCCGCGGAACTTCGCGACGTACAGGCCGGAGTCGTCCGCCTCGACGATCGCCGGGAGCGACCCGCCCTCGCGGAGCGGCGTGACGTAGCGCGTGGCGGTGACCGTCCTCATCGGCGCCAACGTAACTCGGCGCCGGTCCCCGGACGAGCCGTTTCCTCCGCGGGCGCGGATCGCGCCGCTACATCGGGAGCTGAGCGGGAGGAGGAGGCGGCGGCGCCGGCTGGCACGGCTCGCACGACGACGTGGCCGCGCTCCAGCAGGTTCCCTCGAGGCAGACCGGCGGCGGAGGGGGCAGCGGAGGCTGGCCGTCGCAGGGCTCGCACGTGCGCGTGTCCGGGCAGAGACACTGCCCCTCGGGACAGGGCGCCTCGCACCGGTCGAGCTCGTGCACCTGGAGGTTGCCGTTCGCGACCGCCACGGGTCCGAACGAGGTCGTGTTCGTGAACGCGATGGTGTCGTCCGACGGCTCGCCGCCGTCCGTCACGACGGCCGTGAACCGGCCGTCGCCCGGGATGGTCCCCGAGACGGTCGCGGTGAGGACCCCGTCGGTCCGCGCGCAGCTCACGATCGTGTCGACGTCCACGGCGAGATCGAGCCCACCGCCGGAGGCCGGCAACGCCTGAAGCTTCACCTGACCCTTCGCGGCCACCCCGGCGCCGCCGAACCCGGGACCCGCGGCGGGCCCGGACTCCGGGATCGCCTCGATCGCGAACTGCACCTTCTGCTCGCCGAGGAAGATCTGCCCGCCACCCGTGACCTTGCACTGGCCGCACACCGCGTTCGGGCCCTCGTGCTCGTCGGTCGCGGCCCGGCTCGTCGTGGTGTTGCCGTTGCCGCCGCACCCCGTCGCCAGGACGACCGCCGCGATCGCGCACCCCATCGTGTTCCGCATGGGTTCCCTTTCGGGCGCCGTCGCGCCGCCCGGCAGGACGGCGGAGGCGCATCGAGACGGATGCTGTCCATTCGGACGGGCGAGCGGTCGTGGCCGATTGGGCCCGGGCCCGTCGAAGGGAGCGTGCGAGCTACCAGGGCGTCGGGCGGTAGTCCTTGAAGAACAGCCCCGCCGCGTGCTTCCCCGTCCGGAAGCCGTCCACGATCGGGGCGACGACCCGGGCAGCGCCGTCCACGATGTCGAGCGGCGGCGAGAACGCGTGCTCCTCCACCTTCCGGTCGGCGAGGTGCGCCGGGTCCTCGTCCGTGACCCACCCCGTGTCCACCGCGTTCAGGTAGACGCCGTCCCGCGCGTAGTCCGGCGCGCTCGTCCGGACGATCATGTTCAGCGCCGCCTTCGCCATGTTGGTGTGCGGGTGCCGGTCCGTCTTGTGCTCGCGGTAGAACTGCCCCTCCACCGCGGACACGAGGACGACGTGCTTCGCGCCGTCTCCGCTCGTCCCGGTCCCGGCCGGCGCGTCGCGGGTCCGCAGCATGAGCCCCTTCAGCCGCGCGGTCATGACGAAGGGCGCCGTCGCGTTCACGAGCAGCACCTCGAGGAGCTCGAGCGTCGGGACCTCGGCGAGCGTGAGCCGCCACGAGTTGTGCGCGCGCAGGTCCACCTGCTGCAGGTCCCGGTCGAGCACCCCGTGCGGGAAGAGCTCGAGCGCGCTCTTCCCCGGGAGGAGCAGGTCCGCGTCGCTCGCGGCCTGCGAGAGGAGCGCGGGGCTCGTGACGCCCGCCGCGGGCGCGTGCTCGTGGAGCGCCGCGCGCACCGCCTCGTAGTCCGCGACGAGCGCGCGCTGCGCCTCCGGCACGGCGTCGAGCGGCCCTCCCTCCGCGTCGACCAGGTGCGCGTAGAAACCCGGCGGGCGGCGCACCGTCTGGCAGGCGTTGTGGATCTGGAAGTCGAGTCGCGGCAGCGTCGCGTCGAGCCGCTGGCACAGCAGCTCCACGGACGGGGTGTGCCGGAGGTCGATCCCGTAGATCGTGAGCCGCTCGCGCCAGGCCTCGAAGTCCGGCTCGCGGGCGTACCGGGCCGCGGCGTCGCGGGGGAACCGCGTGAGCGCGACGACCCGGCAGCCGGCGCGGAGCAGGAGGAGCGCCGCCTGGAACCCGATCTTCACGCGCGCGCCGGTGACGAGCGCCACGCGCCCGCGCAGGTCCACCGTCGCGGTGCGGCGCGCGTGGTTGTCGTCCCCGCACGCGCGGCAGAGCTGGTCGTAGAAGGGGTGCAGCCGGCGGTACTCGGCCTTGCACACGTAGCACTTCCGGGGCGCCGCGAGCTCCGGCCCGTCCGCGTCGTCCGCGGCGCCCGCGGCGGGGCCCGGGGCGGGCGTCACGCCCGGCACCGGCAGCTCCGGCCACCAGGTGGACGCGTCCCCGCCGGCGCGCGGCAGCTCCGGGAACGGCGCGCGGAAGACCGGCGCCTCCCGGAGCCGCTGGATGCCGGTCGTCCTCCGGAGCGCGCCGTCCCGGGCCTTCCGGGCGTCGCGCTCGCCGCGGGCGAGCGCCTTCCGGAGCTGGCGCCGGTGGCGGGCGTCGGGCCGGGACACCTCGCCCGCGAGCCGCTGCAGGGCCTCTCGCGTCGCGGCGTCCACCCCGGCGAGCGCCCCCCGATCCTCCGCGATGCGCGCGAGCACGGCGAGCGCGCGCCCCACGTCGGCGGGATCGAGGAGGGCGGGCGCCGCCTCGGGCTCGGGCGGCGCGTGGCGCTTGCGGGTCACCGGCACGTCGTAGCCGAAACGCGCGCGCGGTTCCAGCGGCGCTCAGCGGAAGTCCGTCAGCTTCTTCCGCCCGGCGCCGAGCTTCGGATCGCGCCTCGCCTGGCACGCGACGCACAGCGTGGCGTACGGGACGAGGGCGAGCCGCTTCGGGGCGATCTCCTCCTCGCAGTCCTCGCACGTCCCGAAGTCCTCCGGCGCGGCCTCGAGCTTCGCGATCGCCCGGTCGATCTTGCGCAGCAGGGCGGCCTGCCCCTCGTTCCGCTTCGACGCCAGCACCTGCATCATCTCGGAGAGCGCCTGCGCGTCCTCGTCGGGGACCCCTGCCGTGGCGGGGTCCCGGCGGTTCGGCTCGATGCGCGCGGGGCCCGCCTGCAGGAGCTCGGCGCGGAGCCGCTCGAGCGTCCTGCGGTGGGCGAGCCGCTGCTTCGGGGTCATGGACCCGTCATACCGTCACCGGCCGGCCGCGCGCCACCCCGCCGGAGGCTCGCAGTACGAGGCGTCGGCGCGGAAGGGCGAGGCCGACTGGCGACGCCACGTCTCGTCGCGGCGGCCGCGGTCGCCGTCCACGTCGATCCCGAGGGCGAGCAGCCCCTCGCGATCGTCGTACCGGAAGGTCAGCACCGCCTCCGGCCGGGAGCTCGCGCGCTCGAAGCTCGTCCGCTCGACGCGCGACTCGTGCTGCTCACCGAACTCGGTCCCGAGCCCGGGGCGTTGCGGCGCCTGCAGGCGCGGCGCGGCCGCGACGGCACCGTCCGCTCGTCCGGGCGCCGCCGGCGCCTCCGCCTTCCGCTCTCCGGCGCCGGGCTCGGGCGCGGCGCTCGACCGCGCGCCTGGCGCGCCGTCGTGCGAGGGGGACTGATACGCCTGCGGCGGCGGGACGTACCGCCGCTCCGCGAACACCGCGAGGCCCACGACCCCCACGTCCCGCGCGTCGCCCTTCCTCGCCGAGTAGGACCGGGAGACGCTCGAGAACCTGAACGCCGCCACGGCGTCCTCGCTCACCCGGTACCCGTCGATGGTGAGCTCGCCGTGCGGCGCGACGACGTAGCCGCGCCGGTCGAGGGACGCGGGACGTCCGTCCACGACGTCGCGGCCGTCCACCGACGCCACCACCTCGACGCGTCGCCCGGACTCGTTGCGGAAGCGAAGCAGGTACCGCTGGCCGAGCGCGCCGAGGACGTGCGTGCGCCCGCGGTGGGAGAACGTGGGGAGCGGTCGCCCACCCTCGTCCACCGCCTGGACGGAGTAGGCGCCCCAGCGGGCGGGGACCTCCTGCGCGGCAGGAAACCTCGGTGAACAGGCGACGGCAGCGGCGACGGCGACGGCGAGCGGGATCGTGCGCATGGTCTCTCCTCCGCTCGATCGAACGCACGGCCGCGGGAAAGGATCTGTGAGGGGGATGCGGGTCATCGGCTGGGGGTCGAGGTCGGGGATCGCGGTCGCGGTCGCGGTCGGGGTCGCGGTCGGGGTCGAATTCGCGGGTCGAGGTCGATGTCGGGTCGGGGTCGGTCACGGTCGGGTTCCCCTCGCGGACGATCGGACGCGGCGAGGTGGTCGACGGAACCCGCGGGCGGTACACGAACCGGCATGCGCGCCCGCCTGAAGGCCCTCCGGAGCGACGAGATCCCGGACCTCGCCCGCTGGTCACCGCCGGAGCCGGACGAGTTCGCCGTGCCGCTCGTGCTGGAGGTCGGCCCCCTGGGGCTCCGGGGGCGCGAGCGGTTCGAGCTGCTCGTCGTCACCCCCCGCTGGCTCCAGGCGCGCCACGGCCGCCGGGGCGCGATCCCGGGGCGCGGGAAGCTCATCGTGTTCGAGTGGGACCTCGACCGGCTCAAGGCGTATCTCGCGCGCGAGGTCGAGCGCTGCAGCGGCCGGACGTGGCCCGACGTGGCGCGGAAGGTCGGGAGGATCGCCGACTGGGAGGGTGAGGGCGGCGAGGTGATCGGGCTCGGCTGACGGATCGGGCCGGCTCGCGCACGCGCCCCGGCGCCGGCAAGCGGCCCGGCCGCCCGGCGACCGCTCGGGGCGCTTCACGCGCGCCTCCGCGCAGCGACGCCCGTGGTACAACACGTCGCTTCCGGAGGGCGACGCATGAGCGGAGCGAAGGCGATCAAGGTCGGCATCCTCGGGCTCGGCAACATCGGCGCCGGGACGGTGGAGATCCTGCGCAAGAACGGCGCGCTCCTCGAGCGGCGCCTCGGCGTCCCGTTCGAGCTCGCGAGGGCCGCGGACCGCGACCCGTCGCGCGCGACGCGGCTCGGGCTCGCGCCCCCGGTCTTCACGACCGACGCGAACGAGGTCGTGAACGACCCCGAGGTCCAGGTCGTCGTGGAGCTGATCGGCGGCGTCGAGCCGGCCAGGAGCCTCATCCTCGCCGCGATGGAGAACGGGAAGCACGTCGTCACCGCCAACAAGGCCCTGCTCTCGACGCACTGGGAGGAGCTCGTCTCGAAGGCCGAGCGGAAGCGGGTCTCGCTCGGGTTCGAGGGGAGCGTCGGCGGCGGCATCCCGCTCATCCACACGATCCGGCGCGGCCTCGTCGCGAACCGGATCCGCCGCGTCACCGGGATCATCAACGGGACGTGCAACTACATCCTCACCCGCATGGCGCGCGAGCGGAAGCCGTTCGCCGAGATCCTCGCGGACGCGCAGGCGAACGGCTTCGCCGAGGCGAACCCCGCGCTCGACGTGGACGGGATCGACGCAGCCCAGAAGCTCGCGATCCTCGTGGACCTCTGCTTCGACCTGACGCTCGGGCCCGACGCGATCGCGCGGACCGGCATCACCCAGGTGACGCCGCTCGACCTCGCCACCGCCGAGGAGCTCGGGTTCCGGATGAAGCTGCTCTGCTCCGCCGCGAGCGAGGACGGCAAGGTCGAGGCCTGGGTCCACCCCGCCCTCGTCCCGATCTCGCATCCGCTCGCCGCGGTCGAGGGCGTGTTCAACGCGGTCTACCTCGAGGACGACAACCTCGGCCCGTCGCTCTACTTCGGGCGCGGCGCGGGCGCGCTCCCGACCGGCAGCGCGATCGTCTCGGACCTCGTCTCCGCCGCGCGCGACATCCTCTCCGGCGCGGTGTCGCGCATGCCGGTCGGCGGCGCGCGGATCCGGGGGGAGACGAGCCAGCTCCGTCCCGCCGGCGAGGCGCGCAGCGAGTTCTACCTGCGGGTCACGGCGCTCGACCAGCCGGGCGTGCTCTCCGCGGTCACCGGGGTCATCGGCCGCCACGGCGTGTCGATCGAGTCGGTGATCCAGCGCGGGCGCGCGGGGGGCGACGACCAGGCGGTCCCGATCCTCATCGTGACGCACGAGGCGACCTACGCGGAGATGAGCGCGGCGCTCGCCGAGGTCGACGCGCTCCCGGCCGTGAAGAAGGGCAGCTTCCTGGCGCGGATGATCCCGGGGCCCGCGTCGCCGTAGGACGCCCGTCCAGCCCCCTCTCCCCGACCCTCTCCCCCGCTTCGCGGGGGCGAGGGAGGATCGAGGAGAGCTGGTGGCGATCAGGGGCGCGCTGCGGGCTGACTCCCCGGCCGCACCGGATGGCCCGCCGAGGCGACCGGGAGCGCCACGGGCGCGAGCTTCATCCTCAGATCGCCGCGCGCGTACGCTCCCGAGGCCACCTGGTAGTAGCCGATGGCCTCGTCGAGGAGCCGGCGCCCGCGCTCGTCGAGCGGGCGCTCCTCGCCGGTCGCGGCGTCGACGATGCGGAACCGGCGGTTCGGCTTCAGCTCCACCACGATCCCGTCCTGGTAGAGCCCGACCGTCTGGTAATTCGCCATGAGCGCCCGCGGCTCGGCTCCTCCGCCGCCGAGGATGTCGTGCCCGAAGAAGTGGGACCGGTAGCCGAACCCGAGCAGCCCGAGGACGGTCGGGGGCACGTCGATCTGCGAGGCCACCGTCTCGACGCGCCCCGGCTTCACGTGGCGCGGCGACCAGACGACGAGGGGGATGTGGTAGTTCTCGATCGGCAGGTCGGTTCGACCGCGCGCCCGGTGCGTGTGGTCGGCGACGACGACGAACATCGTGTCGTCGAACCAGGGCCGCTTGCGCGCCTCCTCGATGAAGTGCCCGATGGCCCAGTCGGTGTACTTCACGCCGCCGTCGCGGCCGCTCTTCGACGGGAGGTCGATCCGTCCCGCGGGGTACGTGAACGGCCGGTGGTTGGAGGTCGTCATGACGTGGGCGAAGAAGGGCATCCCCGCCGCGTGCCGGCGATCGAGCTCGCGGATCGTCAGGTCGAACAGGTCCTCGTCCGCGACCCCCCAGATGTTCTCGTAGTGAATCTGCTCCGGCTTGAGGGCCGTCCGGTCCACGACCGTGTAGCCGTTCCCGCCGAAGAACGCGTTCATGTTGTCGAAGTAGCCGTAGCCGCCGTACAGGAAGAGCGGCTCGTACCCCTTCTCGCGGAAGACCTCGCCGATCGTGAAGAGGTTGCCGTTGTCGGGCCGCTTCACGATCGAGTGCCCCGGCGTCGGCGGCACGGACAGCGACAGCGCCTCGAGGCCGCGCACGGTCCGCGTCCCCGTCGCGTACACCCGCGTGAAGAGGAGCCCCTCGGAGGCGAGGCGATCGAGGTTCGGCGTGAGCCCCCGGGGGTTTCCGAAGACCCCGAGGAACTCGGCGCTGAGGCTCTCGACCGAGACCAGGACCACGTTCAGCTTCCGCTCGGGGACCGAGCCCCGGACCTCGCGGTCGTACGGGCGCAGCGGCGGCGCGTCGCCGGGCGCCGGCACGAGGTGCTCGCCGAGCGCCGCCGCGGCGCGCTCGGCCGGGAGCGTCTTGTAGAAGCGGTCGTAGTCGATCTCGTTGCGCCAGAACGCGTTCCCGAAGTCGAAGTACCCGTTCCCCGCGAGCTCGTTGAGCCGCCCGTCGGACGAGAAGTCCTGGTACCTCGCGTCGAGGCCCAGGTAGGCGCCGAGGGCGAGCACGATCCACGCGCCGACCGCGGCCCGCCGGATCCCGGCGGCCTCCGGCGCCGCCAGCGTCCGCCAGGCGGCGCGCGCCACGAGCAGCCAGACGACGAGCGTCGCGAGCGCGACGCCCGTCAGCGCGAGCGGCAGGTCGTACGACTCGCGGATGTTCCCGATCACCTCGTTCGTGTAGACGAGGTAGTCGACCGCGATGAAGTTGAACCGCGCCGCGAACTCGTTCCAGAAGACGAGCTCGGCGCCTCCGACGAACACCCACAGCGCCGAGAGCGGGAGCAGGAGCACGGCGAGGGCGTACCGCAGGCCCCCCTCGACGCGCGCGGGCCAGGCCCAGAGGAGGAGCGCGAGCGGCGCGAGGAAGAAGGTCGCCACGCCTGCGTCGAACACGCACCCGATGAGGAGCGCCGGGAGGAGGCGCCAGGGCGCGAGGAGGGAGACGTCGCGCTCGTACAGCGCGAGGACGATGCGGACGACGCCGTTCAGCAGCACGAACGCCGCGAGGACGACGCGCAGCGCGCGCAGCCGCCCCGCGAAGAGCACCCGGTCGACGGCCGCGAAGGATCTCCTCACCATTCCTCTTCCGCTCCTGGGGTCGTCCGCGGGACACCCGCAAGCTGCGGCGGGGGCGGGCCCCGGACGGGCCTGCGCACCGGCGCGCGGGCCGACAGATTGACAGGAGCCGGGCCGCACCTCAAGCAGGAGACCACGGCGAGGGAACCCGGACGCGGGGCGGAACGCTTGCGGCGCCCCGCGCGCCGCTGCTAGGTTCCCGCCCTTCCCGCGCCGGCGCACCTCGGCGGCGCTCGAGCCGCCGGAGGGCCCGCTGGAACCGATCTTCAGCTCGTTCGTGCTCGTCGCCCTGTCGGAGATGGGCGACAAGACCCAGCTCCTCGCCTTCTCGCTCGCGACGCGCTACCGGCGTCCCTGGGTCGTGATGGCCGGGATCCTCGTCGCGACGATCCTGAACCACGGGCTCGCCTCGACGGTCGGCACCTGGGTCTCCGGGCACGTCCCGGCGCGGGTGATGGCGGGCGTCCTCGGCGCGACGTTCATCGGGTTCGGGCTCTGGACGCTGAAGCCCGACACGCTCGACGCGGACGCGCGGCCCGACCGGTTCGGGCCGTTCGTCACCACGACGATCCTCTTCTTCCTCGCCGAGATGGCGGACAAGACCCAGCTCGCGACCGTCGCGCTCGCGGCGAGGTACCAGGCGATCGTCCTCGTGACCATCGGGACGACGCTCGGGATGCTGGCGTCGGACGGGCTCGTCGTGTTCCTCGGCGAGCGGCTCGCCCAGCGGCTGCCGATGCACTGGATCCGGCGGGCGGCGGCGGGCCTGTTCTTCGTGTTCGGCGCGCTCTCCCTCGCGCAGGTCTGGGGCCTGGCGTGAGGCGGGGCGCGCCGGTCACTCGCTGAACACCGCCGTCGCCCGGCGCGGGCGCGCCCGGGTTCGCGCGCGCGTGGACCTCGAGCAGGGTGCGGATCGCGCGCCGCCCCGCGTCCCCGAGCCCGAGCGAGAACTCGTTCACGTACAGCTCGATGTGCTGGCGCATCACCGCCTCGTCCATCTCCTGGGCGTGCTGCCGGACCCAGGGGCTCAACGCCGGCCTGAGCGCGAGCGCGCGCTCGAGGCTCGCGCGCACGAGCCCGTCCACCCGGCGCCGGACCCCGGGCGGCAGGGTCCGCCTCGCGACGATCCCCCCGAGGGGGATCGGCGCGCCGGTCGTCCGTTCCCAGAGCTCCCCCAGGTCCTGGACCTTCTCGAGCCCCTTCGCGGCGTAGGTGAACCGGCCCTCGTGGATGATGACCCCCGCGTCCACCTCGCCGCGGAGCACCGCGTCCTCGATCGCCGAGAACACCAGGAACCGCTTGCGGGCCGCCGCGGGGTACGCGAGCGAGAACAGGAGGTGCGCGGTCGTCTCGCGCCCCGGCACCGCCACGGTCATCGCCTCCGGCCGGAACGGACCGAGGCCCCGGCGCGCGACGAGGAGCGGCCCGACGCCGCGCCCCAGCGCGCCGCCCGAGTCGAGCACCGCGTACGTCCCCGCGATCGCGGGCACCACCCCGTAGCTCACCTTCGAGACGTCGAGCCGGCCGCGGAGCGCCCACTCGTTCAGCGTCTGCACGTCCTCGAGGACGACCTCGAACCGGAGGTCGCCCGTGTCCACGCCGCCGTTCGCGAGCGCGTCGAAGATGAACGTGTCGTTCGGACAGGGGGAGATGCCGAGGGTGAGCCTCATCGTGTCGGCGGCATCATATATCGCGCCCTGGTACGCTCGCGCCATGGCGGAGCAAGTGCTGCAGGACATCACCCACACGATCCAGCTGGCCGTCGCGCCGGTGTTCCTCCTCACGGCGCTCGGCACGACGCTGTCGGTGTTCACGACCCGGCTCGCCCGCATCGTGGACCGGGCCCGGCGGGTCGAGGCGCGGCTCCGCGACGAGGCAGGGGCGATCCGCGAAGGCTCGCTCGTGGAGCTGCGGTCGCTGGAGGCGCGCGTCAGGCTCATCCACTGGGCGCTGACGCTCGGCACGAGCGCGGCGCTCCTCGTCTGCCTGCTCATCGCGGTCGCGTTCCTCGGCTACCTCTCGGGCGCGCGCGTCGGCCCGATCATGGCCGTCCTCTTCATCGCGGCGATGGCGGCCTACGTCGGCGCCCTGCTCTGCTTCCTGCGCGAGATCTTCGACGCCATCAGGACCCTCCAGTTCGGGATGCCCCCCGAGGTGCGAGGGGGCGACGCCGGCTCGGGCACCGCCCGGGGGGGCGCGCGGTGACGGCGCGCGCCCCCGCGCGAATCGGTGCACCTCCCCGCCTGCCGCGCTAGCATGCGCGCCATGCCCAGGCTGCTCGTCTCGCTCGCCGTCGCCCTCGCGATCCTCTCCACGACCGCCCGCGCCGAGGACGCGAAGCCGGCGCCCGCCGCCGCGGAGGGCGGCGAGCTCTACGCGGTGTTCGTCACGTCCCGCGGGAAGATCGGCGTGAAGCTCCTCCCCGCCGAGGCGCCGAACGCCGTCCAGAGCTTCGTGCAGCTCGCGAAGGGCCAGAAGGCGTGGACGGATCCGAAGACGAGGAAGGACGTGAAGGAGCGGCTCTACGACGGCACGCTCTTCCACCGCGTCATCCCGGGCTTCATGATCCAGGGGGGAGATCCCCTCACGCGCGGGGAGCCGGTCGGCCGCAACTACGCCGGCTTCGGCACGGGCGGGCCGGGGTTCCGCCTCGACGACGAGCTGAAGCCCGGGACGACGCCGTTCGCGACGCCGTGCCAGCTCGCGATGGCGAACATGGGCCCGAACACGAACGGCTCGCAGTTCTTCATCACCGAGGTCCCGACGCCGCACCTGAACCCGCGCGCGTGCGCCGAGTCGCGGTCGGGGATCTGCGGCTACGTCCACCTCGGCGCGGGCGTCTGCGGCTGCGAGCGCGTCGCCGAGATCGCGCGCGCCGGCAACGGGCAGACCCGCCTCGAGAAGGTGGAGATCACCTCGAAGGCGCCGAGCTGTCGCTGAGCGGGGGACCGGCTCAGGCGGCGCGGACCACGACTCCGGTCGCCGCCTCGGCGAACTGCAGCTCCGGGTGCAGCCGCTCCGCCGTCCGGAGCGCCCACTCGCGGTCGAACAGCGCCACCACGCGGTCGCGGATGTCGAGCACGACCAGCCCCTCGATCGCGGAGTGCAGGTCGTCGACGTCGAGCGGCGCGCCGTCCGCGCGCGTCACCCAGCGCGCGAGCTGGTAAGGGACGGCCTCGCGGCGGACCTTCACCCCGTACTCGGCCTCGAGCCGGAAGATCACGACCTCGAACTGCAGCTGCCCGAGGGCGCCGAGGACGAGATCGCCGGCGCGGCCCGCCGGCGGGCGGTAGAGCTGCACCGTCCCCTCCTGGGCGAGCTGCTCGAGCCCCGTCGCGAACTGCTTGCGCTTCATCGGGTCGACGAGGACCAGGCGGCAGAAGTGCTCCGGCGCGAAGCTCGGGATGCCCTCGAACGCGAAGTCGGAGCCGCCGGTGAGCGTGTCCCCGATCTCGAACGTCCCCGGGTCGTGGATGCCGACGACGTCCCCGGCGAACCCGTCCTCGACGACGCTCCGCTCGCGCGCGAGGAACTGGGTCGGGTTCGCGAGCCGCACGTCGCGACCGGTCCGGACGTGGTGCGCCTTCATCCCCCGGCTCATCTTGCCCGAGCAGATCCGCACGAAGGCCACCCGGTCGCGGTGGGCGCGGTCCATGTTCGCCTGGATCTTGAAGACGAACCCGCTGAACTCGTCCTGGGTCGGCGAGATCGGCCCGCGATCCGACGCGCGCGCCCGCGGAGACGGCATGAGCTCGCAGAAGGTCTCGAGGAACGCCTCGAGGCCGAAGTTGTTGATCGCGCTCCCGAAGAACAGCGGCGACAGCTCGCCCGCCTCGAACCGCTCGCGGTCGAACCCGTCGCCGGCGGCGTCGAGCAGCTCCGCGTCGTGGCGAAGGCGGTCGTGGCCGACCACGTCGAGCTCCTCGCGCAGCGTCGGGTCGTCGAGGCCGGTCACCTCGACGGGCGGCCGCTCGGCGCCCACCCCGGCGGACGAGCCGGCGTGGTCCTCGCCGAAGAGGTAGACCCGCCGCGCCAGCCGGTGCCACACGCCCCGGAAGACGCCCCCGCGGAAGATCGGCCAGGTGATCGGGAAGACCCCGATGCCGAGGACGCTCTCGACCTCGCCGACGAGCTCGAACGGATCGCGCCCCGGCCGGTCCATCTTGTTCACGAACGTGAAGATCGGGATCGCGCGCTGGCGGCACACGCGGAACAGCTTGCGCGTCTGCGCCTCGACGCCCTTCGCGCTGTCGAGCAGCATCACCGCGCCGTCCACCGCGTGCAGCGTCCGGTAGGTGTCCTCGCTGAAGTCCGCGTGGCCGGGCGTGTCGAGCAGGTTCATCTGGAACCCGCGATACGGGAACTGCAGGACGCTCGTCGTGATGGAGATGCCGCGCTCGCGCTCCATCTCCATCCAGTCCGACACCGCGCTCGCGCGGCCGCGCTTCGCCTTCACGGCGCCCGCGAGCTGGATGACGCCGCCGTAGAGGAGGAGCTTCTCCGTCAGCGTCGTCTTGCCCGCGTCGGGGTGGGAGATGATGGCGAAGGTTCGCCTGCGGCGGATCTCGTGTGCGCTCATGTATGACGAGACCCGGCGGCGCCGGGTCTCGCGGGCGGAGTTCTAGTCCAATCCGCGGGCGAAAGCACGCGGGCGGCCCCGGGTCACCGGGGGGCGCTCTAGTCCACGACGTCCGGGCGCCCGAGCACGGTCATCATCGTCGCGCTCATCGTGGCCACGAGCTTCTCTGCGCCGCCCTGCACGGCGAACACCTCCCCCTGGCAGAAGGTGACGTTTCGTCCGGGCTTGACGACGCGCCCGCGCGCGACGATCGCCTCGCCCTTCCCCGGCGAGAGGAGGCTCACCTTGAACTCGATCGTGAGGACCCCCGCGCCGGGCGGCATGAGCGTGAGCGCCGCGTATCCGCAGGCGGTGTCCACGGCGGTCGTGAGCGGCGCCGGCGTGGACGAACCCGTGGTGCTGCGAGATCGCCTCCCGGAACGGGACCCGGATGTCGACCTCGCCGGGCGCGACGCGCTCGAGGATCGCCCCGATCGTCTCCATCATCTTCTGGCGAGCGAAGCTCGCGCGAACGCGCGCCTCGTACGTGGGGTCGGACGGCTCGAAGGGCATCCCCACATCCTACCGCGCGCGGGGCGGGGCGCCGACTTCGCGGCTCAGGAGTCGGAGGTGAGCCGCTCGAGCTCGGCGGCGAGCCGGTCCGGCCGGAACGGCTTCGCGAAGGACCGGTCGACGTCCATCGGCGGCATCTCGTCGAGGTAGCCGCTCGCGACGATGACGTGCCGGTTCTCGTGCTTCGGCTGGGCGCGCATCCACTGCAGGAACTCGCGCCCGCTCATGCGCGGGAGCGACAGGTCGAGCAGGACGACGTCGGGCTCGAGGCCCGCCTCGAGGAGCTCGACGGCGTCGCGGCCGTCCGCCGCCTGCGAGACGATGTAGCCCTTCGAGTCCAGCCACTGCGCGATGAGCTCGCGGAGCTCGTGCTCGTCCTCGACCACGAGCACGCGCGCCCGCCGGTCCAGCCGCGCCTGCGGCTCCTCCCCTTCGCGGAGGCTCTGTTGCGGCTGCGGCGGTGGCTTCGACGCCCCTGGCAGGATCTCGTCGCTCATTCGCACCGGAACCTCATGCCGACGACGTCGTGGTGCAACGGACACTCCGGTGCTCCCGTGCGCTGGGGCCCCTCCCAGGAGGAGCCCCGCCCGGGAGGCGACCGGGCGCGCCGGTGACGAAGCGTCCGCTCCCGTTCGCGCGGGCCATGGTCATCGTGGTGGAGCCGGGCTCTCGCCAGGAGGATCGTCCATGCGTCTCGCCGTCACCGTCACCTTCGCCGCCGCGCTCGCTGTGCTGCCGCGGCCGTCCATGCGCAGCACCGAAGCGACGCGTCCGCGCCGGCCGCCGCGCCCGAGCCCGCGCCGAAGGCGGACGCCGGTCCCGCGCCGAAGGCGGACGCCGCCCCCGCGCCAGGTGCGGCCCCGAAGCACGGCGCCCCTGCGAAGCCGCCGCCCCGCGCCGCGAGCGACCTCGCACGGGCGCTCCTGACGCAGGAGCAGTGGGACAGGCTCCTCGACGGCTACGCGAAGAGCCTGTCGAGCCAGCTCACGCAGTCGCTGACGGCGGGCGGCGAGAAGGTCCCGGACGACCTCGACGCGAAGGTCAGGAGCGAGCTGGGCAGGAAGCTGCCCTACCAGCAGACGGTCGACGCCCAGGCCGAGGCGCTCGCGAAGCAGCTCACGCCCGACGAGCTGGGCAAGGTCGCGTCGTTCTACTCGAGCCCGCTCGGCCGGAAGGTGCTCGACCGGCTCCCCGAGGCCCAGACCGCCGCCGCGCAGCAGCTTCAGGCACGCCTCGCGACGGCCGTCCCGGAGATCGTGCAGCAGCTCGCGCCCAAGGCGCTCGCGCCGGGAGGTTCGGGGACGGGCTCGGGAGCGCAGCCCGCGCCCGGCCAGGACGGCAGTCCGCCACCCGGCGGCGCGCAGCAGCGGCCCTGAGGATCGTGCGCGGACCGCCGTGGCGGCGGGGCCAGCCGGCCGCTATCCATGCGGGCATGCTCGAGGGCAGCTGCCTCTGCGGCGCGGTCAGCTACGAGATCGACGGGGAGCTCGGACCGATCGTCTGCTGCCACTGCTCGATGTGCCGCAAGGCGCAGGGGAGCGCGTTCGCCGCGAACGCCCCGGTGGACGCGAGCCGGTTCCGCCTGGTGCGGGGCGCGGACGCGCTCCGGTCCTACCGCTCGTCGCCCGGGAAGGTGCGCTGCTTCTGCGGGAACTGCGGCTCGCCGATCTACAGCCGCCGGGAGGCGAGCCCGGACGTCCTCAGGCTCCGGATCGGGACGCTCGACACCCGGATCGCCGCGCGACCGGTCGCGCACATCCACGTCGCGTCGAAGGCGGAGTGGTACGAGCTCCTCGACGACCTGCCGCGGCACCCGGAGCTCGAGCCGGGGCGGTGAACGCGGCCTCGTCCGCGATCACGGATGCGGGATAGGCGCCATACGATGGCACCCGAGCTTGCAGCGGACGTCTGTCCGGTATACAAGACGTCGTTCCGTCATCCCGGAGACGCCCATGGCCCTCTCGACGTTCCGCGCCGCACTCGCCTCGCTGCTCGCCGCGCTCGCGCTCCATGCGCCGATGGCCCGGGCGGCCCCGGCGACCTCCGGCCCGGTCGAGCTGACGCTCGTCTCGTACGCCGTCGCGAAGCCGCTCTTCGCGAAGATCATCCCGGAGTTCCAGAAGGCGTGGCGGCAGCAGACCGGCCAGGAGGTCCGGTTCAAGGAGTCGTACGGCCCGTCCGGCGCCCAGACCCGCTCGATCGTCGGCGGCCTCGAGGCGGACGTCTACGCCACGAACCTCCAGACCCTGGTGACCCCGCTCGTCGACGCGGGGCTGGTGCGGGCCGGGTGGGAGACTCGCCTGCCGAACGGCGCGTCCCCCGCGTCGTCGGTCATCGCGATCATCACGCGCGCGGGGAACCCGAAGAAGCTCCGCTCCTGGGCCGATCTCCGCCGCCCCGGGGGTCGAGATCGTCGCCATCAACCCGAAGACCTCGGGCAACGCGCGGTGGGGCGTCCTCGCCGGCTACGGCGCGGTGCTCCGGGAGAAGGACGCGGTGGCTGCGGAGGCGTGGGTGCAGGCGCTCGTGCGGAACACGAGGACGCTCGCGAGCGGCGGCCGCGAGGCGACCGACGCGTTCGTGAAGAACGGGGTGGGCGACGCGCTCCTCACGTTCGAGAACGAGGCGCTCTTCGCGTCCAAGGCGAGCGGAGAGCCCATCGCGTACGTCGTCCCCGCCGCGAACGTCCGGACCGACTTCCCGGTCGTGGTGGTGGACCGGGTGGTGGACCGGCGGGGGACGCGCGCGGTCGCCGAGGCGTTCGCGAAGTTCCTCTTCTCCCCCCGCGCGCAGGCGCTCTACGCCGAGGCCGGCTACCGCCCCTCCGACCCCGAGGCCCGCAAGGCCGCCGCGACGCGGTTCGGCGAGGTGACGAGCCTCTTCTCCGTCGACGACGTCGGCGGCTGGCCGAAGATCGAGCGCGCCCTGTTCGCGGACGGCGCGGCCTACGACCGCGCGCAGGCGGCCCGCGGCGGCCGTTGATGTCCTCCCCGGCCGCGGCTCCGGCGGGCGTCGCCGCGAAGGCGCAGCCCACCAGGGGCAGCTGGCGGCCGTCAGGCCTCGAGCTCGTGGTCCTCGCGTACCTCGCGATCGCGGGCGCGGTCCCGCTCGCGGCGGCGCTGGTCCACCTCGCGCGTACGCCCCCCGCCGAGACCTGGCGAGCGATCACCGCCCCCGCCGCGGCGGCCGCGATCGGGCTGTCGCTGAAGGTCGCGCTCGCCTCCGCGTGCTTGAACGCTCCGCTGGGCCTGCTCGTCGCGTGGGTCCTCGGCCGCTATCGCTTCCCGGGGCGCGGGGTGCTCGACGCGCTCGTCGATCTCCCGCTCGCGATCCCCGGGGTCGTGGCGGGCATCTCGTTCATGTCGCTGTTCGGGCCGGGGGGCCGGGTCGGACGGGGCGTCGCGGCGGCGTTCGGCCCGGACGGGCTCCTCGGCTGGACGGGGCTCGGCGCGCCCCGCCTCGTCGGCTCCGCGGCCGGGCTCGTGCTGGCGGGCCTCTACGTGACGCTCCCCTTCGTCGTGCGGACGGTCCAGCCCGTCGTCATGACGCTCGACCGGGCGGCGGAGGAGGCGGCCGAGGTGCTCGGCGCGACGCCGGCGCAGCGCTTCCTCCGCGTGATCGTGCCGCAGCTCGCCCCCGCGGTCGCCGCCGGGTTCGGGCTCGCGTTCGCGAGATCGCTGAACGAGTACGGGGTCGCCGTCCTCGTCTCGGGGAACGTCGCCTTCGAGACGCTGGTCGCTCCCGTCTACGTGTACCAGCGCATCGAGGCCTTCGACTTCGCCGGCGCGACCGGGGTCGCGGCGGTGCTGAGCGCGGCCTCGCTCGGCGTCCTCGGGGTGACCCACGCGTTCCAGCGCAGGAGCGCCCGCCGTGCCGCGTGACGCGCGCCGCGCGCCGGGCGCCCTCGCCCTCCGGACGCTCCTCGTCCTCGCGGCGGCGGGGTACGTGCTGCTCCTCGTCGGCCTGCCGCTCGTGAACGTCTACGGACAGGCGTTCGCGCGCGGAGTCGGAGGCTTCCTGGAGGGGCTGGCGGCGCCCGAGGCGCGTCACGCGGCGACGCTCACGCTCGCCGTCGTCGGCGTCGCGGTCGTCGCGAACACGGCGTTCGGGCTGGCCGCGGCGTGGATCGTGGCTCGCCACCGCACCCTCGCGGCGCGGATCGTCCGGGTGGCCATCGACCTGCCGCTCTCGGTGTCGCCGACCGTCATCGGCCTGCTCGTCATGCTCGCGTGGAGCCCGACGATCGGGCTCCTCTCCGGCGCGGTCCGGGAGACGCACGCGCGCATCGTGTTCGCCTGGCCGGGCCTCGTCGTCGCCACGGTCCTCGTCACGCTGCCCTACGTCGCGCGGGAGATCCTGCCGGCGCTCTACCAGCTCGAGCGCGCCGAGGAGGAGGCCGCGGCGGTCCTCGGTGCCACGCGCTGGCAGACCTTCTGGCGGGTCGTGTTTCCGGCGATCCGCGCCTCCGTCCTGTACGGGGTGATCCTCTGCGCGGCGCGCGCCGCGGGGGAGTTCGGCGCGGTGTCGATCGTCTCGGGGAAGCTCATCGGCGAGACCAACACCCTCACGCTCCACGTCGAGCGCGCCTACGCCGAGTACGAGACCCTGGCCGCGTTCACCGCGGCCGCGCTGCTCACCAGCGTGGGCATCCTCACGGTCGCCGTCGACGCGCTCTGGCGCCGGCGAAGGACGGCGTAGCGCGGCGGCACCTCCCCGCCTACACGACACCGGCGCGGTCTCGACCGCTGCCACCCACGCAGCGACGCGGAGAGCACATGGCCGACGAAGTCCACCTCGACTCGAACGTCCCAGGGAACCCGGCGTACCACTTCACGATCGAGCCGGCGGGCTCCCCCGCCCGCGCCGGCTGGGCTCGCCGCGGACCGCTCGTCCCGGGCGCACGCCAGGCGACCCAGTGCGTCCACGCAGGCGTCCAGCCGGATCCGGCGTACGGGGCGGTGATGCCGCCCATCTACCAGAGCTCCACGTTCGCCTTCCGCGACGTCTGCACGAACGCCGGCTTCGACTACACCCGGAGCGGCAACCCGACCCGCGCCGCGCTGGAGGACGCGCTCGCGGTGCTCGAGGGCGGCGGCGGGGCCACCTGCACGAGCACCGGGATGAGCGCGGTGGTGGTCGCGCTGAACCTCCTCCCCCACGGCAGCCACCTGCTCTGCACGATCGACTGCTACGGCGGGACCTTCCGAGCCCTCGAGCACGCGAAGGCGGCCTACGGGCTCGAGGTGACCTACCTCGACCTCGCCGATCTCGACGCGGTGGCGAAGGCCTTCCAGCCGAACACGCGCATGGTGTGGATCGAGACGCCCTCGAACCCGCTCCTGCGCCTCACCGACATCCGCGCGGTCGCGGACCTCGCGCGCGCTCGCGACGCCATGACCGTCGTGGACAACACGTTCCTCTCCCCGATCCTCCAGCGGCCGTTCGTGCACGGGGCGGATCTGGTCGTCCACTCGACGACGAAGTACCTGAACGGCCACAGCGACGTCGTGGGCGGCGCGCTCGTGGCCGCGCCCGGCCGGACCGCGCTGGTCCAGCGGATCCAGTCGATGAACAACCTGCTCGGCACGTCCCAGAGCCCGCACGACGCGTTCCTGGTCCTGCGCGGGCTGAAGACGCTCCTCATCCGGATGCGCGCGCACGAGGTGGGCGCCCGCGCGGTCGCGGCCTGGCTGTCCTCGCACCCGGCGATCGCCACGGTCCACTACCCCGGGCTCGCGACGCACCCCCAGCACGGCCTCGCCCGGACCCAGCAGGCCGGCTTCGGGGCCATGCTGAGCTTCGAGCTCGCCGACGGAAGCCCCGAGCGCGTGAACCACGTGCTCCGGACGCTCCGGTGGTTCACGCTCGCGGAGAGCCTCGGCGGCGTCGAGAGCCTCGTCGCGCACCCCGCGTCGATGACGCACGCCTCGATGACCCCCGAGGCGCGCCGGCGGGCCGGGATCACGGACTCGGTCATCCGGCTGTCGATCGGGATCGAGGACCCGGAGGACCTGATCGCGGACCTCGACGCGGCGCTCGCGACGCTGCCCGCCTGACGAGCCGGGGCGCCCTGGAAGCCAGGGCGCCCCGGATGCTTCGGTCCAGCTGCGCTACGCTACGGTCCGACCGCGGTGACGATCGCCTGGAGCTGCGGATCGGTCAGGCCCTGCGTCATCCCGCGGTCCTTGATCATCTGGACCGTGATCCCCCTGCCCTTCAGGTTGCTCGAGGCGAGCGCGCCGTGACAGCGGGAGCAGGACGTCGTGTAGAGCGCGCGCCGTGCGGCGGCGTGCGTGCAGGCCTGGGTCGTCGGGAGCCGCCCGTGCAGCCTGGGCGACGACGTGAGCACCGTCCGCGTCTGCGTGTTGTTCGACTGGCAGGCGCCCCACGGCGAGTAGGTGAACGACGAGCAGGTCGTCGCGGGACGTAGGTGCAGGCCTGGGTCGTCGACGGCGAGCCGCCCGTGCAGCCGGAGGGCGAGACGTGAGCACCGTCCGCGTCTGCGTGTTGTTCGACTGGCAGGCGCCCCACGGCGAGTAGGTGAACGACGAGCAGGTCGTCACCGGCGGGACGTAGGTGCAGGCCTGGGTCGTCGACGGCGAGCCGCCCGTGCAGCCCGAGGGCGAGGACGTGAGCACCGTCCGCGTCTGCGTGTTGTTCGACTGGCAGGCGCCCCACGGCGAGTAGGTGAACGACGAGCAGGTCGTCACCGGCGGGACGTAGGTGCAGGCCTGGGTCGTCGACGGCGAGCCGCCGGTGCAGCCGGAGGGCGAGGACGTGAGCACCGTCCGCGTCTGCGTGTTGTTCGACTGGCAGGCGCCCCACGGCGAGTAGGTGAACGACGAGCAGGTCGTCAGCGGCGGGACGTAGGTGCAGGCCTGGGTCGTCGACGGCGAGCCGCCGTGCAGCCGGACGGCGACGACGTGAGCACCGTCCGCGTCTGCGTGTTGCTCGACTGGCAGGCGCCCCACGGCGAGTAGGTGAACGAGGTACAGGTCGTGGGCGGCGGCGGAGCGGTCCCGCCCGGCAGGTTCTCGGCGTAGAACACGCCCGCAGCGAGATCGCGCATGGGCGCCGTGTAGATCACGCCGCCGGTGTCGCGGTTCGAGATCGCGAGCGTCCCGCCCGACATCGCGAACTTCACCGCGCGGAGCAGGTCCACGAGCCCGCCGCTGTGGTCGTCGTCATCCATCTCGATGGGGTTCGGCACGCGGTACAGGTCGAACAGCGGCGCAAGCACCGGGACGTCTCGAAGCTGGTTCAGGGCGGACCTGAAGCGCGAGGTGACCTCGTCCCGGTCCCCTTCCGGCTCCATCTCCCTCGCCGAGGATCTCACCGCGGCGGTCACCTGCGATTCCGACGCCGGCGAGTCCGCGGTCCCGCCGCAGCCTCCTGCTGCGAGTGCGAGGACGATCGCGCCGACTGCGAGCGTGCTGTACATCCGGTTCATTCGTGCTCCTGCTGGAAGGTGGCGCGGATCGCGTGTGCGACGCGCCGAGGGAATGGACGGAGCGCGCGCGGCATCGTCGATGCGACGGCGGCACGCGCGACGTGGGTCGGTGTGGGCTTGTTCGATCTCCTCGCCCGCACATCTCCGCGGGGTGATCCCTCGGGCGTGCGGTGAAGCGTCCCCTGAGCATGGGACGTGCCCCTGCCGCTGCGTGCGATTCCACGCATTTACAGCCGGTCGCTTCGTGCGCCCCTCGCAGAATTTCGAGGTGCGACATCCAGTTTTCGACGCGCGATTCGATCGCGGCGCGCCACCGGCCACGAACGTCGTCGCGGCGGGAATGGATCGCGCGTCGCGATTGTCCGCTGCGGGCCGCGCCGAGCTTCTGCTGCGACAGACGCCGTCGACGGTTCGAGCACGAACGCGCGGGGCCAGCCCGAGCAGCGGGCGGGCGGCCGCGCGGGGTGGGCCGCCGAATCTGGTCAGGCGCCCCGGCGCCGCCAGCGCTAGCATGTCCGGGAAAGACCGTCTCCCGGAAGGTGCACGATGACGCTCGGCCACCTCATCCACGGAAAGCCCGTCCCCGGCGCGAGCGGGCGGACCGCCAACGTGTTCGATCCCGCGACCGGACAGGTGGCGAGGCAGGTGGCGCTCGCGAACGCGGCCGAGGTCTCGGCGGCCGTCACGTCGGCCGCCGAGGCGTTCCCGGCCTGGGCCGCGACCCCACCTGCGCGCCGCGCGAAGGTGATGTTCCGGCTGAAGCAGCTCATCGAGGAGCACGCGGGCGAGCTCGCCGCGCTCGTCACGTCCGAGCACGGGAAGGTGTCGAGCGACGCGCTCGGCTCCGTCGCGCGCGGCCTCGAGATCGTGGACTTCGCCTGCGGGATCCCGCAGCTCCTGAAGGGCGAGTTCTCCGAGAACGTCGGCTCCGGGGTGGACAGCTTCACCCTGCGACAGCCGCTCGGGGTGTGCGTCGGGATCACGCCCTTCAACTTCCCGGCGATGGTCCCGATGTGGATGTTCCCGATCGCGATCGGGTGCGGGAACACCTTCGTGCTGAAGCCGTCCGAGCGCGACCCGTCCACGGGGATGCGGCTCGCGCAGCTCGCGCTCGAGGCGGGGCTGCCGCCGGGCGTCCTGAACGTCGTGAACGGCGATCGCGAGGCCGTGGACGCGCTGCTCGCCCACCCCCGCGTGGCGGCGGTGAGCTTCGTGGGCTCCACCCCGGTGGCGGAGCACATCCACCGCACGGCGACCGCGAACGGGAAGCGGGTGCAGGCGCTCGGCGGGGCGAAGAACCACGCGGTCGTGATGCCGGACGCCGACCTGGACCAGGCGGCGGACGCGCTGATGGGTGCGGCGTACGGCTCGGCGGGCGAGCGGTGCATGGCGGTGTCGGTCGCGGTGGCGGTCGGCGACGCCGTCGCCGACGGGCTCGTCGCGAGGCTGAAGGAGCGGATCCCCAGGCTCAAGATCGCCCCGGGGAACGCGCCCGGCGCCGAGATGGGGCCCCTCGTGACGCGAGAGCACCTCGCGCGCGTGCGCGGCTACGTCGAGCAGGGCGTCCGCGAGGGCGCGACCCTCGCGGTGGACGGGCGCGACGTCAGGGTGCCCGGGGCGGGAGAGGGGTTCTTCCTGGGCGCCTGCCTCTTCGACCGCGTCACGCCGGAGATGCGCATCTACCGGGAGGAGATCTTCGGCCCGGTGCTGTCCCTCGTCCGCGTCCCGACCGTCGAGCGCGCCCTCGAGCTCGTCAACGGCCACGAGTACGGGAACGGGACGGCGATCTTCACCCGCGACGGGGACGTGGCGCGGGAGTTCGTCTCTCGCGTCCAGATCGGCATGGTCGGGGTGAACGTCCCGATCCCCGTCCCCGTCGGCTACCACAGCTTCGGCGGCTGGAAGCGCTCGCTCTTCGGCGACCACGCCGTCTACGGCGCGGAGGGCGTGCACTTCTACACGCGCCTCAAGACCGTCACGTCGCGCTGGCCGAGCGCGGTGAGCAAGGGGCCCGAGTTCTCGTTCCCGACCCAGCGGTGAGGGAGCGCGCCGCACGAAGGAGAGGCCCCGGTCGCTCGCGCGGCCGGGGCCTCTCACTTCGACCGGATGGAACCGGGGACCGTTACTTCATGCTGCCGACGAGGTCCCGGACCGCCTTCACCGACTTGTCCATCATCGCCTGCTCCTCGGCGTTGAGCTTCAGCTCGAGGACCTTCTCCATGCCGCCCGCGCCGATGACGGCCGGAACGCCGACGTAGAGGCCGTCGACGCCGAACTCGCCCTTCAGGTACACGCAGGTCGGGAGCACCCGCTTCGCGTCCTTGAGGAAGGACTCCGCCATCGCGATGGCGCTGGACGCCGGCGAGTAGAACGCGCTGCCCGTCTTCAGGAGGGCGACGACCTCGCCGCCCGCCCCGCGGGTCCGCTTGACCATCGCGGCCATGACCTCGCCGGCCTTGGCGGCGTTGCCGTACTTCCGCTCGAGGAGCTCCATCACCGGGATGCCGCACACGCTCGTGTAGCGGACGAGCGGGACCATGTCGTCGCCGTGGCCGCCCAGGGTCACCGCCGAGACGTCCTTGACGGAGACGCCGAGCTCCCACGCGATGAACGCGGCGAAGCGGGCGGAGTCGAGCACGCCGGCCTGGCCGACGACCCGGGCGTGCGGGAAGCCCGTGATGCGCTGGCAGAGCGTCACCATCGCGTCGAGCGGGTTCGAGATCACGATCACGAACGCGTTCGGGGCGTACTGCTTGATGCCCTCCGCGACGCTCGTCATGATCTTCGAGTTGACCGAGATGAGGTCGTCGCGGCTCATGCCCGGCTTGCGGGGCAGGCCGGCCGTCACGATGACGACGTTCGCGCCCTTGATGTCCTCGTAGCTGTTCGTGCCCTTGAGCTGGACGTCGAACCCGTCGACCGGCGCCGCCTCGGCGATGTCGAGCATCTTGCCCTGCGGGAGCCCCTCGACGATGTCGAAGAGGACGACGTCCCCGAGCTCGCGCTGGGCGCAGAGCTGAGCGAGCACTCCACCGATCTGCCCACCGCCGATCAACGCAATCTTGGCTCTAGCCATTTTCGCCTCCTGAACAGGTGTGGTGAGGGTTGCCTGGAAAGACTACGCGATAGACTCCACGATCGCGTTCAACGTTGCGCTGGGGCGCATCGCCGCAGACGTCTTCTTGGCATCCGGCCTGTAGTAGCCGCCGATGTCCATCGGCTTGCCCTGCGCCGCGATCAGCTCCGCTGCGATCTTCTGCTCGTTCTCCGCCATCCGCTTCGCCACGCCGGTGAAGCGTGCCTGGAGCTCCTTGTCCTTCGTCTGCGCCGCGAGCGCCTCCGCCCAGTACAGCGCCAGGTAGAAGTGGCTGCCGCGGTTGTCGATCTGGCCGACCTTGCGCGCGGGCGACTTGTTGTTGTCGAGGAACTTCCCGATGGCCTGGTCGAGCGTCTCGGCCAGGACCTGCGCCTTCTTGTTCTCGAACGCGCGGCCGATGTGCTCGAGGGAGGCGCCGAGCGCGGAGAACTCGCCGAGCGAGTCCCAGCGCAGGTACCCCTCCTTCACGAACTGCTGGACGTGCTTGGGGGCGGAGCCGCCCGCGCCCGTCTCGAACAGCCCGCCACCCGCGAGGAGCGGCACGACCGAGAGCATCTTCGCGCTCGTCCCGATCTCGAGGATCGGGAACAGGTCGGTGAGGTAGTCACGCAGGGCGTTCCCGGTGACCGAGATGGCGTCCTTGCCTTCGCGGACCCGGTCGAGCGTGAGCTTCATCGCCTCGACGGGCGCCAGGATCTTGATCTCGAGCCCCTGGGTGTCGTGGTCCTTGAGGTACTTCTCGACCTTCGCGATCACCTGGGAGTCGTGCGCGCGGTTCTTGTCGAGCCAGAAGATGGCCGGCGCGCCGGTGGCGCGGGCGCGCGTGACCGCCAGCTTCACCCAGTCGCGGACCGCGACGTCCTTCGTCTGGCACATCCGGAAGATGTCGCCCTCCTCGACCTTCTGCTCGAGCAGCGTCGCGCCGGAGCCGGCGTCGACCACCCGCATCGTCCCCGCCGCCGTGGCGATGAACGTCTTGTCGTGCGAGCCGTACTCCTCCGCCTGCTGGGCCATGAGGCCGACGTTCGGGACGCTGCCCATCGTCGCGGGGTTCAGGGCGCCGCGCGCCTTGCAGTCCTCGATGATGGTCTTGTAGATGGTCGAGTAGCAGCGATCCGGGATGACCGCCTTCGTGTCGTGGAGCTTCCCGTCGGCGCCCCACATCTGGCCGGACTCACGGACGACGACCGGCATCGACGCGTCGATGATGATGTCGTTCGGCGCGTGCAGGTTGGTGATGCCCTTGTCGGAGTCCACCATCGCGAGCGCCGGGCGCTTCGCGTAGACCGCCTTGATGTCGGCCTCGATCTCGGCCCGCTTCTCGGCCGGGAGGGCCTGGATCTTCTTGTAGAGGTCGCCGAGCCCGAGGTTCGGGTTCACGCCCGCCTGCTTGAGCGCCGCCCCGTGCTTCTCGAAGACGTCCTTGAAGAAGACCGTCACGAAGTGGCCGAACATGACGGGGTCGGAGACCTTCATCATGGTGGCCTTCAGGTGCACGGAGAAGAGCACGCCGTTCTTCTTCGCGTCGTCGATCTGCTCCTCGACGAACTTCCGCAGCGCGCGGACGTTCATGTAGGTGGCGTCGATGATCTCGCCGTCCTTGAGGGGCGCGTTCTTCTTGAGCACCGTCGGCTTGCCGTCGGCGCCGACGAACTCGATCCGGTACTCGGTCGCCTTCGGGATGACGGTGGACTTCTCGTGCCCGTAGAAGTCGTCCGCGGTCATGTGGGAGACGTGCGACTTCGACTCCTTGCTCCAGGCGCCGAGCTTGTGCGGGTTCTTCTTCGAGAACGCCTTCACGGCCGGCGGGGAGCGGCGGTCCGAGTTGCCCTCGCGGAGCACCGGGTTCACGGCGCTGCCGAGCACCTTCGCGTACCGCGCCTGGATCGCCTTCTCGGCGTCGTCCTTCGGCGCCTCGGGGTAGTCCGGGACCTTGTAGCCCTTGCCCTGCAGCTCCGCGATCGCCTCCTTCAGCTGGGGGATCGACGCGCTGATGTTCGGCAGCTTGATGATGTTCGCCTCGGGCTTCAGCGTGAGCGCGCCGAGCTGCCCGAGGTAGTCCGGGATCCGCTGACCCTCGGTCAGGTTCTCGGGAAAGTTCGCGATGATCCGGCCGGCGAGGGAGATGTCGCGGGTCTCGACCGAGACGCCGGTGCCCTTCGTGAAGGCCTGGACGATCGGAAGCAGCGAGTACGTGGCCAGCGCAGGCGCTTCGTCGATGTCCGTCCAGATGATCGTGGAGTTCTTCGTCGTCATGTCCTCTTCCTTGGTTTGCGGCACTTCACAACGGGGAGCGCTTCACTGTTCGCAAATCGGTGCTGCTCGCCTCGCTGTGAGGCGGGTCCTTCGCAGCGAGACGATGCTTGCGCACCAGGCCACGGGCTGCTGCTCGTCTGCTCCGGTAGGTCCTCGGTAACCGGCGGAAACTACACATTCTGCCCGGAACATTTCTTGATGGCGGTCACAGCCCCGAGCGGTTGCGGGGAGCGGCGACGCGCCGACGATCCCGGACCGCTCCGGTCGAGGTACGTACCGTGAACAAACCGTTTTTCGCTGAAAGCCGCGCTGCCGAGCGTCGCGCGCGGACGACCCGTCCGCCTTGCCCTCGGCCGATCGCGAGCGGCCCACGGCGCGGATGCACCCGGAGCGGATCGATGGCGACGATTTGCCGCGCCCTCCCCGCTCGGCCGATTCGCCGGTCGACACTACCCGGGCCGCCGCTCGAGGAGGTTCCGGCCCACCCAGTCGCAGGCGAACTGGAACGCGATGCGGCCGCTGCGATCCCCCTTCTTCTGCGACCACAGGATCGCCGCCGCCTCCGCCTCCTTCGTCCAGGCGAGCGGGCGGCCGACCTTCGCGCCCAGCTTCTCGACCCAGCGGCGGACGACGTCCACGTACAGGTCCTGGCTGAACGGATGGAACGCCACCCAGAGCCCGAAGCGGCCGGAGAGCGAGATCTTCTCCTCGACCGCCTCGCCGTGGTGGATCTCCCCCTCGACCGACATCGCCCCGCGGTTGTCGCTCGCGTACTCGGGCACGAGGTGCCGGCGGTTCGACGTGACGTAGATGAGGACGTTGTCCGGCAGGCCGTAGACCGAGCCGTCGAGCGCGCTCTTGAGGACCTTGTAGCTCGCGTCCCCCGACTCGAAGGAGAGGTCGTCGGAGAACACGACGAACTTGAACGGCTGCGCCTTCAGCTCGTCCACGATCGCGGGGAGGCTCACGAGGTCGTCCTTGTCGACCTGGATGATCCGGAGCCCCTGCGCCGCGTAGGCGTGGAGCAGGGCCCGCACCAGCGACGACTTCCCCGTCCCGCGCACCCCCCAGAGCAGCGCGTTGTTCGCGGGCAAGCCCGCGAGGAACTGGCGGGTGTTCTCCTCGACGGCGCGCTTCTGGGGCTCGATCCCGAGGAGGTCCTCCAGGTGGATCCCCTCCACCGTCCCCACCGGCTCCATCCGCCCGGCGAGCGTGCTGCGGTGCCAGTTGGCGGCGTGGCACACGCTCCAGTCGATCGCCTCGACGGGTCTCGGCAGCAGCGGCTCCAGCGCCGAGAGCAGCCGCTTCAGGCGGTCGGTGAGTTCCGGATCGAGGCTCACGGCTCCTCCACTGCGCGGGGGATCACAAGGAAACGGGGCAGGGACGCGCGCGCCCCTGCCCCGTCACGATTCAGCCGACCGTCCGGCGTGGCGCTACCCCGCGGAGACCGCCGACTTCGCCCGGGCGCCGACCTTGTCGAGCACGAGCGCCTTGTGGAACTCGCGGTTCAGCCGGGCGATGAACTTCACGTCGATGCCCTTCGGGCACGCCGCCTGGCACTCGTAGTGGTTCGAGCAGTTGCCGAACCCGTTCTCGGCCATGGCCTTCACCATCTCGGCCACGCGCTCCGGGGCCTCGACCTGGCCCTGGGGCAGCTCGGCGAGCTGCGAGACCTTGGCGCCGGCGAAGAGCATCGCCGCGCCGTTCGGGCAGGCCGCCACGCAGGCGCCGCAGCCGATGCACTCGGCCGCGTCCATCGCGTAGTCCGCGGCCTGCTTCCCCACGAGGACCGCGTTGCCGTCGGGCACCCCGCCCGTGTGGGCGGAGGTCCAGCCGGCCGCCTGCACCAGCTTGTCGAGCGCGCCGCGGTCGACCATGAGGTCGCGCACGATCGGGAAGGCGCGCGCGCGCCAGGGCTCGAGGTAGATCGCGTCCCCGTCGTTGAACTTCCGCATGTGCAGCTGGCAGAGGGTGGTGCGCTTCTGCCCGCCGTGCGGAACGCCGTTCACGACGGCGGAGCACGTGCCGCAGATGCCCTCGCGGCAGTCGTGATCGAAGACGATCGGCTCCTTCCCCGCCTTGATGAGGTCCTCGTTCACGACGTCCAGCATCTCGAGGAACGAGTGGTGGGGCGTGATGTTCTTCGCCTCGTAGTGCTCGAAGCGACCCGGCTTGTCGGGGCCGTCCTGCCGCCAGACGATCAGCTTCAGGTTCATCGTCTTGTGATCGGAAGCGTGCGCGCTCATTACTTGTAGCTCCTGACCGCGAGGTGGACGTTCTCGAACTTCAGCGGCTCCTTGTGAAGCTCGGGCTCCTTGCCGACACCCTTGAACTCCCAGGCCGCTGCGTAGGTGAAGTTGGCGTCGTCGCGCTTCGCCTCACCGTCGGGATACTGGTGCTCCACCCGGAAGTGGCCGCCGCACGACTCGTTGCGGTGGAGGGCGTCCCGGGAGAGCAGCTCGGCGAACTCGAGGAAGTCGGCCGTGCGGCCGGCGTTCTCGAGCTGCTGGTTGAGCTGCGCACCCGTGCCGGAGACCTTCACGTTCTTGTGGAACTCCTCGCGGAGCGCCGGGATCTTCTTGACGGCCTCGGTGAGCGACTGCTCGCTCCGCGCCATCCCGACGTTGTTCCACATGAGCGTGCCGAGCTCGCGGATGAACTCGGTGACCGTGCGCTTCCCGTTCACTGCCAGGAACTTCTCGGAGGAGCCCTTCACCTCGGCGACCGACTTCGCGCACTCGGGGTGATCGGCCTTCACCTTGCCCGGCTTCGCGGCGGCCAGGTAGCCGCCGATCGTGTACGGGATGACGAAGTAGCCGTCGGCGAGCCCCTGCATGAGCGCGCTCGCGCCCAGGCGGTTCGCGCCGTGGACGGAGAAGTTCGCCTCGCCGAGGACGAAGAGCCCCGGGAGGTTGCTCATCAGGTTGTAGTCCACCCAGAGGCCGCCCATGGAGTAGTGGGGCGCCGGGTAGATGCGCATCGGCTGCTTGTACCCGTCCTCGTCGGTGATCCGCTCGTACATCTCGAACAGGTTGCCGTACCGCTCGCGGATGACGTTCTCGCCGAGCCGCTTGATCGAGGCGGCGAAGTCGAGGAACACGCCGCGCCCGCCGGGGCCGACGCCGCGGGAGTCGTCACAGGCCTCCTTGGCCGCGCGGGAGGCGATGTCGCGCGGGGCGAGGTTGCCGAACGTCGGGTACTTCCGCTCGAGGTAGTAGTCGCGATCCTCCTCGGGGATCTGGTTCGCCGGCTTGTTGCAGTCTTCCTTCTTCTTCGGGACCCAGATCCGGCCGTCGTTGCGGAGCGACTCGGACATGAGCGTCAGCTTCGACTGGTAGTCACCCGCCTGCGGGATGCACGTCGGGTGGATCTGCGTGAAGCAGGGGTTCGCGAAGTAGGCGCCCTTCTTGTGCGCCTTCCAGCTCGCCGTGACGCTGCAGCCCATCGCGTTCGTCGAGAGGTAGAACACGTTCACGTAGCCGCCGGTGCAGAGCACCACCGCGTCGGCGACGTGGGCGCGGATCTCGCCGGTCACGAGGTCGCGGATCGTGATGCCCTTCGCCTCGCCGTCCACGACGATGAGGTCGAGCATCTCGGTGCGGGGGAACATCTTCACCGACCCCGCCTTGATCTGCCGGGAGAGCGCGGAGTAGGCGCCGAGGAGCAGCTGCTGCCCGGTCTGGCCGCGCGCGTAGAACGTGCGCGAGACCTGGGCGCCGCCGAACGAGCGGGTGTCGAGGTACCCGGCGTAGTCACGCGCGAACGGGACCCCCTGCGCGACGCACTGGTCGATGATGTTGTTGCTGACCTGGGCGAGCCGCCAGACGTCGGCCTCACGGGCGCGGAAGTCGCCGCCCTTGATGGTGTCGTAGAACAGCCGGTAGATGCTGTCGCCGTCGTTCGGGTAGTTCTTCGCGGCGTTGATGCCGCCCTGGGCCGCGATGCTGTGGGCGCGCCGAGGGCTGTCCTGGTAGCAGAACGCCTCCACGTTGTACCCGAGCTCGCCGAGGCTGGCCGCCGCGGACGCGCCGGCGAGGCCGGTCCCGACCACGAGGACCTTGTACTTCCGCTTGTTCGCCGGGTTGACGAGCTTCAGCTCGAAGCGGTGCTTGTCCCAGGAGTCCTGGATGTTACCGGTTGGTGCCTTTCCGTCGAGAATCACGTTGTTTCCCCTTAGTGAGCGAGGATGCCAGCGAGAATGAGGGCGGGAATCGCGCCGAAGCCCACGAGGAAGATCCCGGAGAGCACCTTCCCGACGACGCCCCACCGCGGCAGCAGCGACGCGTTGCTGAGCCCGAGCGTCTGGAACGTGCTCTGGATGCCGTGCGAGACGTGGAGGAACAGGGCGACCATCGCGATGAGGTAGACGACGCCGGTGATCACGCTGCCGAGGGCGGTCACGACCATCGTGTACACGTCGAAGCGGCCCACCGCGTCGTTGCCGAGCACGAGGTTCGGCGTCACGCGGAACGTGAAGTGGAGCAGGTGGTACAGGACGAAGGCGCCCACCAGCGCGCCCGTCCAGATCATGGTCCGGCCGGCGAAGGTCGTGCGCTGCGTGTTCTGGACGGCGTAGCGGTCGGGCTTCGCCGCGGAGTTCTCGAGGGTGAGCTGGATCGAGAGGAAGATGTGCAGGAGCACGGCCGCGCCCATCACGATCCGCGTCCCCCACACCACCGGCGCGAGCGCGTGCAGCTTGGCCGCGTACTCGTTGATGCCGCCGGGACCGGCGAAGATGGTGAGGTTGCCGAGCAGGTGGCCGATGACGAACAGGACCATCAGCAGGCCTGTGACCGCCATCACCGCCTTTCTTCCGATCGAGTCCGAGAACAGTCGCATGGAGCCTTTCCCTTCTTCTTGGATGAGCAGCCGGCGTGGTTTCCGGGTCACAGCGCACCGGTCTTCAGGGCGTGTGCGGGGATGCACCATGCTGCGACCCCGGAGGGGATGTCAAGGAGCGGATCCGCCGGTAAATGGAGCGGATTTATCGAAAATGCGCCCCGCCATCGCCGGCCAGGCGGGCGCACAGGGGGATCGCGGTGGGCGCACGCCGCCGGCACGCGCTATGAATTCGTGAGACGACGGAGGCCGCCATGAGCTTCTCGAGAGTCCTGGTCGTCTGCGGAGCGCTCTCTCTGTCGGCGCCCGGGCGCGCGCAGGAGGCGCCGCCGAGCGACGAGGGAGCGCCGTCGGCGCAGCTCCGCAGCAGGCGCCGCCGCAGGCGAAGCCCCCGGAGCCGGCGCCGGACACGGTGCCGCCGGCGCCGCCCACCACGTCCCCGTCGCCCCCGGCCCCGCAGTCGATGGCGCCGGTCCCTCCAGGTCAGTGGGTCTACACCGCCCAGTACGGCTGGGTCTGGATGCCGTACGCGTCGGCGTACACCTACGTCCCGCCGGACGGGTACGGCGAGCCGTACATGTACGTTTACCACCCGTACTACGGGTGGAACTGGCTCGGCGCGCCGTGGGTGTGGGGCTGGGGTCCGTGGCCCGTGTTCGGCGTCGCGGGCCCGGGGTTCTACGCGTGGTACGGCTGGGGCGGGTGGCGCGATCCGTGGCGGTTCTCGAACGCCCGGGCGTACCCGTACCGGCCCGGCGCGAGGATGGCGCCCGCGCCTCGCGCCCCGCTCCGGTCCGGACCTGCGGCGGCGTCGCGCCCGCTCCCCCGCCCGCCCGCGCTCCGGCCGCTCCCCGCGGCTACTCCCCGCGTCGACGGAGCACCCCGAGGGGGAGCCCCGGGGCCGGGTGTCGATCCGGAGGCTCCACGTTCGTCGTGTGAGTAGACCACCGCTCGAGAGGGCCGCTCCCGCGGCCGAGCTCGAGCGCGAAGGAGGCACGACGATGCGAGTCATGGTGATGGTGAAGGCGACGAAGGAGTCCGAGGCGGGCGTCCTCCCGGACGAGAAGCTCCTCGCCGAGATGGGGAACTTCAACGACGAGCTGGTCAAGGCGGGCGTCATGCTGGCGGGCGAGGGGCTGCACGCGAGCTCGAAGGGCGCACGGGTGAGGTTCTCCGGCTCGAAGCGGACCGTCGTCGACGGTCCGTTCGCGGAGACGAAGGAGCTCATCGCCGGCTTCTGGCTCTGGCAGGTGAAGTCGATGGACGAGGCCATCGAGTGGGTGAAGCGCTGCCCGAACCCCTTCGCCGGTGAGTCGGAGATCGAGATCCGTCAGGTGTTCGAGGCGGACGACTTCGGCGACGAGTACACCCCCGAGCTGAGGGCGCAGGAGGAGCGGCAGCGCGCCGAGGTGGCGGCGCGTCACGGGGGTCACCCGACGCCGTGACCGACGCCGCGACGCACGGGGCCATCCGCGCCGTCTTCCGGATCGAGTGGCCCCGGCTCGTCGCGGGCCTCGCCCGGCGAGTGCGCGACGTGGGCGTGGCGGAGGAGCTCGCGCAGGACGCGCTCGTCGTGGCGCTCGAGCAGTGGCCCGCGACGGGGGTCCCGCGAAACCCCGGCGCGTGGCTCATGGTGACCGCGCAGCGACGCGCGATCGACGTCCTGCGCCGGGGCCTCAGGGCCGAGCGCACGCGCGAGGAGATCGCGCGGGCGGCGGAGGAGGCCGGCGGGACGGCGGGCGAGGCCGAGGACGGGCCGGACGCGGTCGGCGACGACCTCCTCCGGCTCGTGCTCGTCGCCTGCCATCCCGTGCTCTCGACCGAGGCCCGCGTCGCGCTCACCCTCCGCCTCCTCGGAGGGCTCGCCACCGACGAGATCGCGCGCGCGTTCCTCGTGCCCGAGCAGACGATCGCGCAGCGGATCGTCCGGGCGAAGCGAAGGCTGGCGGAGGCGCGGGTCGCGTTCGAGGTGCCGCGGGGCGCAGCGCTCGCCGCGCGCCTGTCGTCCGTGCTGGAGGTCGTGTACCTCGTGTTCAACGAGGGATACGCAGCGACGAGCGGCGACGACTGGATGCGCCCCGCGCTCTGCGAGGACGCCCTCCGCCTCGGCCGCGTCCTCGCGGAGCTGGTCCCCTCCGAGGCGGAGGTCCACGGGCTCGTCGCCCTGATGGAGCTGCAGGCCTCCCGCACCCGGGCGCGCGTCGGGCCGTCGGGCGAGCCGGTCCTCCTGCTGGAGCAGGATCGCGGGCGGTGGGATCGGCTCCTCGTGCGCCGCGGCCTCGCCGCGCTCGAGCGCGCAGAGGCGCTCGGGGGCGCACGCGGGCCCTACGCGCTCCAGGCCGCCATCGCCGCGTGCCACGCCCGCGCGCGCACCGCGGCCGAGACGGACTGGTCGCTGATCGCGGCGCTGTACGGCGCGCTCGCCGACGTCGCCCCGTCGCCCGTCGTCGAGCTGAACCGCGCGGTGGCGGTCGGGATGGCGTCCGGGCCGGCGGCGGGGCTCGCGCTCGCCGACGCGCTGCGCGACGAGCCCTCCCTCTCGCGCTACCACCTGCTCCCCGCCGCGCGCGGCGACCTGCTCGCGAAGCTCGGGCGGGTCGACGAGGCGCGGGTCGAGCTCGAGCGCGCCGCCTCGCTGACGCGCAACGCGCGCGAGCGAGCGCTCCTGCTCGAGCGCGCGGGGAGCCTCCGCGCGCCGGCCGTCACTTGAGCCGCACGCACCGGCTCCCGGACTTCTCGTCCGGGCGGTACTCGTAGGTGCCGAGCCAGCCGTCCGCCTTGTTCTGGACGAGGCACGCGCCGCACTCGACGCGCTTCTCACCCTGCACCTGGTCGCAGTCCGAGACGTTCTTGATCCGAGTGTGCGCGCAGCCGGACGCGAGCAGCGCGAGGAAGATCCACCGCTTCATTTCGCCTCCCGGGGTACGAGATCGGACGGCCACTCCTCCAAGCTAGGGCACGTCGACGTGCCCGGTGGCGACGGCGCCGCCCGCCCGGCCGTGGGCCGGCAAGGAGGGCGAGCGTCCGGCCGGCCGCGCGATGGGCGGCGGTGGCCGCGGCGCGTCGGGCGTCCGACCTTGACGTCCGTGCGGATCCTCACGGGCACGAGCGGCTGGAGCTACCCGGCGTGGCGCGGGCCTTTCTACCCGCCCGATCTCTCGCCGCAGCGGATGCTCGCGGAGTACGCCGCCCGCCTGCCCACGGTCGAGGTGAACGCGACGGCCTACCGGATGCCGAGCCCCGAGCTGCTGGCGGGGTGGCGCGCCCAGGTCCCTCGCGGCTTCGTGTTCGCGCTCAAGGCGCCGCAGCGGATCACGCACCGTCAGCGGCTCCGGGGCTCGGGCGACGCGGTCGGGTGGTTCTACCGGGCCGCCGCCGAGCTGGGCGACGAGCTCGGCCCGGTGCTCTTCCAGCTGCCGCCCTCGCTCCGCAAGGACCTGCCGCTCCTCCTCGACTTCCTCGCGCTCCTGCCGCGGGGCGCGCGGGCGGCGTTCCAGCTCCCGCACCCGAGCTGGCACGACGGCGACGTCCTCTCCGCGCTCGCGGGCGCGGGCGCGGCGCTGTGCCTCGTGGACGACGACGGCGGGACGACGCCGCGCGTGCCGACGAGCGGGTTCGGCTACCTCCGCCTGCGACGGCCCGGGTACGACGACGCGGCGCTCGCGGGCTGGGCGAGCTGGATCGCCGCGCAGCCCTGGACCGACGCCTTCGTCTACTTCAAGCACGAGGACGCGGCGGTGGGCCCGCGCCTCGCCGCGCGGATGCGGGAGCTCGTCGCGGGCGGCGCGCCCGCGGAGCCGGCGCCGGGCCCGTAGCGCGTCGCGGCGCCTGCCCGCGATCGGGGCACGGTGCCCGCGCTCCGGTCAGCGCGTTGCCCGGATCGGCGGCACGGTGCTCGCGCCGCGCTCAGCTGCCGCCAATTCGAGCAGCGGGGCGGACCAATTATTGCTCAATGCTGGATCCAATCCGGGCCCGCATCGTCTATCGTGCTCGGGCTCCAGGCAGCCCGCTCGAGCGCGCCGCGGCGCGCGTCGAGCCCACCCCCGCTCCTTCCGGAGGACGGATGAAGTTCGTGATCGCGATCGTGAGGCCGAACCGTGCGGACGAGGTGCGGCAGGCCCTCTCCGCCGCCGGCGTGAAGGGGATGACCTCCACCGAGACGAAGGGGTACGGCCGGCAGAAGGGCCACACCGAGATCTACCGCGGCGCGGAGTACCGGATCGACTTCGTGCCCAAGGTGAAGATCGAGGTCGCGATCGACGACGCGGAGCTGCCCGCGGTGATCGACGCGATCACCCGGGCCACGAAGACCGGGAAGGTGGGCGACGGCAAGATCTTCGTCCTCGACCTCCTCGAGACGGTCCGCATCCGCACCGGCGAGACCGGCACCTCGGCGCTCTGAGCGGACCCGCCATGAACGCCCCCGTCCTCGACACCGGCAACACCGCCTGGATGCTCACCTCCACGGCGCTCGTCCTCTTCATGACGCTCCCCGGGCTCGCGCTCTTCTACGGCGGCCTCGTCCGGACGAAGAACGTCCTGTCCGTGCTCATGCAGTGCTTCTCGATCGCCTCCCTCGTCACGATCCTCTGGGTCGCGGTCGGCTACTCGCTCGTCTTCACGCCCGCCTCGAGCCCCGCGGTGAACGCGGTCATCGGCGGGCTCGGCAAGTCGTTCCTCGCGGGCGTCACCCGCGGGTCCCTGAGCGGCACGATCCCGGAGACCGTCTTCGCGATGTACCAGCTCACGTTCGCGATCATCACGCCCGCCCTCATCGTCGGCGCGTTCGCCGAGCGCGTGGGGTTCGCCGCGATGCTGATCGTCTCCGTGATCTGGTCGCTCGTCGTCTACGTCCCCGTCGCGCACTGGGTCTGGGGCGGTGGCTGGCTCCAGCAGCTCGGCGTCCTCGACTTCGCCGGAGGGATCGTCGTGCACGTCACGGCCGGCATCGCCGGGCTCGTCGCGGCCCTGTACGTGGGGAAGCGCAAGGGCTACCCCCGGACGCCGATGCCGCCGCACAGCCTCACCCTGTCCGTCGTCGGCGCGGGCATGCTCTGGGTGGGCTGGTTCGGCTTCAACGCGGGCAGCGCGCTCGGGGCGAACGGGACCGCCGGGATGACGATGACGGCGACGCAGGTGTCCGCGGCGACCGCGGCGACGGTGTGGATGTTCGTCGAGTGGCTCCGCCACGGACGGCCGAGCGTGCTCGGCCTCATCACCGGCGCGGTCGCCGGGCTCGCGACGGTGACCCCCGCGTCCGGCTACGTCGGCGTCGCCGGCGCGATGGCGATCGGGGCGGTGGCCGCGGTGGTCTGCTTCTTCAGCGCGACCACGATGAAGCGCCGCCTCGGCTACGACGACTCGCTCGACGCCTTCGGCGTGCACGGGGTCGGCGGCTTCGTCGGGTCGATCCTGACCGGCGTGTTCGCCTCCGTCGCGCTGGGCGGCTCGGAGTCGATCTCGATCGGCCGCCAGCTCGGGGTCCAGCTCCTCGCGTGCGCGGTGACCGCGGCCTGGTCGGGCGCGGTGACCTGGGGAGCGTTCGCGCTCGCCGACGCGATCCTGGGCGCCCGCGTCGACGACGAGCAGGAGCTGATCGGGCTCGACCTCGCGGACCACGAGGAGCGGGGGTACGACCTCGGGTGACGCCTCGCCGGGACGCGCCGCAGCCGGCGAGGCGGCCCCCTCGGCTCACGCGTGCGGCCGGGGCTCGGCCCCGAACGCGCCGGCGCTCTGCCCGGTGGTCGGCGCGACCCCGATCTGCCGGAGCAGCCCGAGCGCGTCCCACTGGGTCCACTCCTCGGAGAGCTTGCCGCGCTCGAACTTCCCGACGGTGATGCCCTCGACGGTGCAGCGCCGCCCGGTGGGCGCGATGCCCAGGAGCGCGCCGCGGTGCGTCCCCGTCATCCGCCAGTGCGTGACGACGGTGTCACCGTCCGTGTACGATCCGAGGAACGCCGGCTTGAGATCCGGGAACGCGGCCCGGTACGTGCGGCACAGCTCGCGGGTCTGCTCGAGGTCCATGTCACCGGTGAGCGGATCGTGGCTCCGGTAGTCCGGCAGGCAGAGCTCGTCGAACACGTCGAAGTTCCCCTTGCCCCACGTCTCCTCGAAAAGCCTGCGGTGAGACTGCTTCACGTTCACGGCCATGGCTCGCTCCTGACTCCTCCCCTGAAGTTCGGGGTGGGGAGGAACCCGGCCCATAGACGAGGGAGGACCGGGGCGCGCCGTCAACGCGCGTTGACCCCCCGCAATCACGGGGCCGGGCCGGCGTCCGGTTGGACCGCTCCGCGCCTGCGCGCGCGACGGCGCGGCCCCAACTGGGTTCGGGCGGCCGTGGAACGTCCAGGCGAGGATGCCGAGGAGGTACATGGCAGAGCGACCTCCAGCCGGCGACCTGCCTCCCTACCGCCGCGGCGCCGCGGAGGTCGTCGCCGCGCTCGGCTCCGACGCCCAGCGCGGCCTCTCGTCCGCCGAGGTCGAGCCGCGGCTCGTCGAGCACGGCAGGAACGAGCTGCCGGCGGCCGCGCCGGACCCCGCCTGGCGCCGCTTCCTCGCGCAGTTCCGCGACGTCCTCACCCTGCTCCTGCTGCTCGCGACGGTGGTCTCCCTCGTCGCCTGGTGGATCGAGCGGGAGAGCCCGATCCCGTACGAGGCGATCACCATCCTCGCGATCGTGCTGCTGAACGCGGCGCTCGGCTTCATCCAGGAGAGACGGGCCGAGCAGGCGCTCGCGGCGCTCGTCGCGATGTCCGCGCCGAACGCGCGGGTCCTGCGAGACGGCGAGCAGCGGATGACGCCCACGGCGGAGCTCGTGCCGGGAGACGTCCTGCTCCTCGAGGAGGGGGACACGATCGCCGCCGACGCGCGGGTGCTCGAGTCGATCGCGCTCCGCGCCGCGGAGTCGGCCCTGACCGGCGAGAGCACGCCCGTGTCGAAGTCGCGCGGGGCGCTCGAGGACGAGGCCGGCGTCGGCGACCAGGTGAACATGGTCTTCAGCGGCACCTCGATCGCCGCGGGCCGCGGCCGCGCGATCGTCACCGCCACCGGCGCGGCGACCGAGATCGGGAAGATCGCACGGTCGCTCGAGTCCGCCGACAAGGCCGCGACCCCGCTGCAGAAGGAGCTCGACCGGGTCGGCAAGCTGCTCGGCGTCGCCGTGATCGCCATCGCGCTCGTCATCAGCGCGACGATCTTCGTGCTCGAGGAGCTCCGGACGCTGACGGACGTCGTGGACGTGCTGCTGCTCGCGGTGTCGCTCGCGGTGGCCGCCGTGCCGGAGGGCCTCACCGCGATCACGACCGTGGTGCTGTCGCTCGGCACCCAGCGGATGGCGAAGCGGAACGTGATCGTCCGCAAGCTGTCGTCCGTCGAGACGCTCGGGTCGACCACGACGATCTGCACGGACAAGACGGGCACGCTCACCCGCAACGAGATGATGGTCCGGGCCGTCGTCACCGCGAGCGGCCGCGTCGAGCTGAGCGGAAGCGGGTACGATCCGCGCGGGGCGGCCGGTCATCGGGACGGCAAGCCGCTCGAGGACCCCGCGCTCCTGGAGGAGGTCGACAGGACGCTCGCCGCCGGACACCTCGCGAACAACGCGGCCCTCGTCGAGCGCGGCGGGCGCTGGACGGTGGCCGGCGATCCCACCGAGGGCGCCCTCGTCGTCGCGGCGCGCAAGGTCGGTCACGCCGCGGGGGCGCTCGACCGCCGGTTCCCGCGGGTCGGCGAGGTCCCGTTCTCGTCCGAGCGCAAGCTCATGAGCACCGCCCACTCGGACGTGGAGGACGAGGAGCGTCTGGTGGTGTTCTCGAAGGGCGCGCCCGACGTCCTGCTGGCCCGCTGCACGGAGGAGCGCGTCGGGAGCGAGACCCGCGCGCTCACCCCCGCGCGGCGCGACGCGATCGCGCGGGCGGTCGACGGCCTCGCCTCCGAGGCGCTGCGCACGCTCGGCATCGCCTATCGCAGCATCCACCGCGACGCGCTGACCGGCGAGCTCGACGAAGGGGTCGAGCAGACCCTCGTGTTCCTGGGGGTCGTCGGGATGATCGACCCTCCACGCCCGGAGGCCCGCGCCGCCGTCGCGGAGGCCCGTCGCGCCGGCATCCGTCCGATCATGATCACGGGCGATCACCCGATCACGGCCGCGGCGATCGCGGTCGAGCTCGGGATCGCGGCCCCCGGCGCGGCGGCCGTCGTCGGGTCGGAGCTCCAGCGCATGGACGACGCCCGCCTGCGCGAGACGGTCCGGGACGTGTCCGTCTTCGCGCGGGTCGCGCCCGAGCACAAGCTGCGCATCGTTCGCGCGCTGGCGGCGAACGGCGAGGTCACCGCGATGACCGGCGACGGCGTGAACGACGCTCCGGCGCTGAAGGCCGCCGACATCGGCGTGGCGATGGGCATCACCGGCACGGACGTCGCGAAGGGCGCGGCGGACATGGTGCTCGTGGACGACAACTTCGCGTCGATGGTGGCCGCGGTCGAGGAGGGGCGGTCGATCTTCGCCAACATCCAGCGGTTCCTGCGCTACCTGCTCTCGTCGAACATCGGCGAGGTGCTCGTCATGTTCCTCGGCGTGGTGCTCGCCGGGACGATCGGCCTCGTCCCCGAGCCGGGGTCGGCGCTCGTCGTGCCGCTGCTCGCGACCCAGATCCTCTGGATCAACCTGCTCACCGACTCCGGCCCGGCGCTGGCCCTGGGCGTCGAGCCAGCCGATCACGACGTCATGCTGAGACCGCCGCGCGACCCGCGCACCGGCGTCATCGGCCGCGGCGCCTGGCTCGACCTCTTCTGGGTCGGCCTCGTCATGGCGGTCGGCACGCTCGCGGTGATGGACTGGGATCTCCCGGGCGGGCTCCTCACCGGCGGCGACGGCGGCCGCGGGCTTCGCCACGCGCAGACGATGGCGTTCACGACGCTGGTGTTCTTCCAGCTGTTCAACACGTTCAATGCGCGGTTCGAGCACCGCAGCGCGTTCCACGGCTTCCTCGCGAACCGGTGGCTCTGGGGCGCGGTGCTCCTGTCCGCGGCGCTGCAGGTCGCGGTCGTCAACGTCGGGTTCCTCCAGCGCGCGTTCAGCACCGTCCCGCTCGCCGCGCGCGACTGGCTGATCTGCGTCGCGGTCGCGAGCTCGGTGCTGTGGCTCTCCGAGCTGAAGAAGCTCGTGGTGCGCGCCCGCTGACGCGCACGTCTGGCTGCCCGACGCCGCGGGCGGGACGCGCAGGGGCGCCGGCGGCGGCCCTGCCGCGAGGGGCGCCCGCGCACCGCCCGCGGCCGCCTGCTACCCTGGCCGCACCCGCATGGACGTCCGCGAGCCCGCCCGCCATCCCTTCCGGATCCTGTCCCCGGCGGATGCGCCCTCCGCGCCGGGGCCGACCGAGCTCGTCCTCGAGCGCAGCGCGTTCGGCGGCGGGACCCACCCGACCACGGTCAGCTGCCTCGAGGTGCTCACCGCGCTCGCGCCCCTCGACGGCCTGCGGGTCGTCGATCTCGGCAGCGGCAGCGGCATCCTCGGCATCGCCGCGCTGCGCCTCGGCGCGGCCGCGGCCCTGTGCGTCGACGTCAACCCGGACGCGGTGGAGAGCGCTCGCCGGAACGGGGTCGCGAGCGGGGTCGCCGATCGCCTCGCGCACCGCTGCGGGAGCGCCGACGAGCTCGGGGCGGGCGGGTTCGACCTGGTCGTTGCGAACATCGGCGGCGAGCTCCTGCTCGACCAGGCCGATCGGATCGTGCCCGTCGCCCGACCCGGTGGGCGCCTGCTCCTGTCCGGGCTCCTCCGCGGCTACGCCGAGGAGCTCGAGGAGCGCTGCGTCCGGCTCGGCTGCCGGGTCCTCGAGCGACGCCTCCCGGGCGGGTTCTGCACGGTCCTGTTCGCGCGCGAGCGCTAGGCCTTCGGCTCGGGGCGCCTCGTCCGCTCAGGGATCCTTCGCGCACCGGAACCCGAGGTCGGGCCGGCGGCGCGACGGCTCGAGCTTCGCGCGGACGCCCGACCCGAGCTCCCACGCCTCGGTGTCCATCCAGCCGCCGCCGCGCGCGATCTTCGCCGGCACGCCGCCGCGCCCGCGGCTGTCGGCGAGACAGGACCGCCCGTCCGCTGGTCCACTCCCGGACGTTGCCCGCGAGGTCCTTCACCCCGGCCGCGAGGTCCCCGGCCGGATGGCTGCCGACCGGGCACGTGCCGTCGCGCCGTCCGGCGCCGTTCCCCTCCCCGCTCCAGCACGCGCGGTCCGCGGGCGCCTCGCGCTCCCCACGGGAACGGCGTCGCGCGCGGCCCGTTCCGCGCCGCCCACTCCCACTCCTCCTCGGTCGGGAGCCGCTTTCCCGCCCAGGCGCAGTACCGCTCCGCGTCTCGCCAGTCCACGCAGGTCACCGGGTGATCCGCGTGATCCGCTCGCTCACCGTTGCAGAACGCGGCCAGGGCGGCGCGGCCCGCGGGGCGGAGCCCGTCGGAATCGACCGTCGCGGGCGCCGCCGGCGTGCACCGCCGCGCCTCGACGCACGCGAAGTACGCGACGACGGTCACCTCCGTCTCGTCGAGGAGGAACGGACCGACCGAGACGTAGGTGGGCGTGTCGTCCAGCGGCCCCGTGCGCTCGAACATCCGGTAGCTGCCGCCCGCGAAGCCGACCATGCGGCCCTCGCCGCGCGGGCCGGGCGGCGCGTCGGGTGGTCGGACGGCCCGGCCGGAAGCGCAGCGGGCGCACAGGAGCGCGAACGCGACGGCCGCCAGCGCGCGTGCACGAAGGGACATCCCCGCGAAGCCTCCCGGAGCCGCGCGTGGGCACGGGCTCCGCACCTACGCTATGCCATCGCCCATGCCGATGCGCTCCTCTCGTTACGAGCTGTTCTACTGGCCCGGGATCCAGGGACGCGGCGAGTTCGTCCGGCTCGCGTTCGAGGCCGCCGGAGTCCCCTACGTGGACGTCGCCCGGCTGCCCCCGTCGAGGGGCGGCGGCGCCGGCGCGGTCTCGCGCCTCCTCGAGCAGGGCGGGCGCTCGCTCACGCCGCTCGGCCCTCCGGCGCTCCGCCACGGCAAGACGCTCGTCGCGCAGACCGCGGCGATCCTGCAGTGGCTCTCGCCCCGCATCGGCCTCGTCCCCCGCGACGAGGCGAGCCGCCTCCGCGCGCACCAGCTCCAGCTCACGATCGCGGACCTCGTGGCGGAGACGCACGACACGCACCACCCCGTCGCGGTCTCGCTCCACTACGAGGACCAGCGGCGCGAGGCGGCGCGCCGGTCTTCGTTCTTCGTGAGCGAGCGGATCCCGCTGTTCCTCGGGTACCTCGACGGCGCGCTCGACTCGAACCCGGCCGGGAAGGGGCGCGCGCTGGTCGGCCGGGGGCTCTCGTACGTGGACCTGTCCACGTTCCAGGTCGTGGCCGGGCTGCGCTACGCGTTCCCGCGGGCGATGGCGCGGCACGAGCGCCGCGTGCCCCGCCTCGGCGCGCTGCACGATCGCGTCGCCGCGCTCCCGCGGATCGCCGCGTACCTCGCCTCGGACCGGCGCCTCCCCTTCAACGAGTGGGGCATCTTCCGCCACTATCCCGAGCTCGATCTCGCCGAGGCGCGAAGCGCCCGCCCGCGCTAAGGTGCGCCGGTGACCCTCTTCTCGCGCCGCCTGCCGCACGTGCTCACCCGCGCCGACCTCGTCCGCGTCCTCCTCGAGACGTACGTGGACGGGATGATGGTGGAGGACGACGAGGCGCTCGACCGGCTGACGCGCGCGCTCGAGCGGCCGGAGCTCGCCGACCAGCTCTACGACGCGATCTCGAGGGGGCTCGCCGCCCTGCAGGGCGAGCGGACCTCGGAGGATCAGCTGATGGACAAGCTCGGCAAGGGCGTCCAGAAGCGGCGGTCGCGCGTCGGAGCCGCGCCGAGCCACCCGAGCGTCGCCGCGGTCCTCGTCCGCATCAACGTCGAGCTCGGCCTCGCGTCCGAGCCGATGCGCGCGATGCTGCAGACGGACAAGGGGCGCGCGCTGCTCGAGGACGGGCTCACGCGCCTCGGGAAGCACGTCGTGACCGAGCTGCTGAAGTAGCGCGCCTCGCGAGCCGCGGCTACGTCGTCGGCGGCACGATGATCCGGCCGACCGTGCCGGCCTTCCGCATGCCCGCCGCCACCTGCTTCGGCGGCTCGGTCGCCGGCATCGCGATCGACATCGACGAATGCGTCGTCGGTCGGCCAGTCGGGAGCGCGCCGAGCGTGACCGTGCCGCGCTCCAGCAGCGCCGCGAGCGCCCTGATCCGGTCCGCCGCGGAGCCGACCGCCGAGATCGGCCCATCGCACCGGGCGACGGCGACGATCTCCAGCTCCACCGGCGACGCCGAGGGGGGCGGCGGCGTTCCGAGGCGCAGCGGCACGCGCGAGAGGTTCCCGACCGCGGCGCTCGCATCGGCGCCGGGGGTGAGCGCGCGGCGCAGCTGCGCGGCGGCGAGACGGTCGATCCAGTCTCCGGGCACCGCGCGCGATTGCCGCGGGGCCGAGAGGAAGGTGATCCCGGCGGAGAACGGAGGGGCGCGGCTGACCCAGGCGACCTGCCCGAGGACCGCGAGCGGGTCCGGACCGTCGCCGAGCGCGAGCTGGAGGAGCGCTCCAGGAGACAGCGAGCGCGTGAGCTTGATGCGGCAGCCGCGGGCGCCGACGTCCTCCGTCTGCGTGGCCCAGGTCGTGAGCTTCTCGCGGACGGCGACGCTGCACTGCACCGGGATCCGCGCGAGCCGCCGCTTGTCGATTCCGTTCACCGAATCCCCCCCCGAAGCAGGTCCGGATGCATCTTCGCGGGGGAGCCCGGCCGCGGCCATCGCGTGACGATGCGTCACTCGACGACGGGTGTGGACGGATGTGGCAGGCCGCGGGTGCCGTCCGGGTGAGCCACGAGGCGCAGACGTCCCGGGGCCCGTCTCCGAGCACGGCAGTGGATACGTTGTCCTTGCCGAGGAGGGGTCGAGATGCCGGTGGTGAGGATCGAACATTCCGTCCCGAGCTTCGAGAGATGGAAGCAGGCCTTCGACAGCGACCCGGCGGACCGGAAGGGTTCAGGAGTCCGCCGCTACCAGGTCCTCCGCTCGAGGGACGACCCGAACTACGTGATGATCGACCTCGAGTTCGACACGGAGCCCGAGGCGGAGCGCTTCGTGCAGACGATGCAGCGGATCTGGGGCGGCCCGGCGAAGGCGATCATGCAGAGCCCACGGGTCCGCATCGCCGAGGTCGTCGAGGCCAGGCAGCTGTGAATGGGCTCCGGCACCCTGTCGTGTAGCGCCGGCTCCGTGCGACGATTACCTCCGCGGCGGGAGCGAGCGGCTCCCGGGCGGGGAGCGAGCGATGGAGCCGAGCGGCAGCGCAGACCTCGTGTGGCGCCCGTCGCCCGAGTACGCGGAGCAGTCGCGGCTCGCAGTCTTCCTCCGCGCTCACGGGATCCCGACGCTGCCGGAGCTCCAGCGACGGTCGCGGGAGGACCCCGCGTGGTACTGGGCCGCCGTCGAGCGGCACCTCGGGGTGCGCTGGGATCGACCGTACGATCGCGTCGTCGACCTCTCGCGGGGAGTGCCGTGGGCGAGGTGGTTCGACGGCGGCGTCCTGAACTTCGCGGCGAACTGCGTGGACCGGAACCTCGACGCGGGACGCGGCGAGGCGCCCGCCGTGATCGCCGAGGGAGACGACGGCGCGATCCGCGCCGTCTCCTACGCGGAGCTGGCCCGCGAGGTCGGCCGGCTCGCGAACGGGCTGCGGACGCTCGGGATCGGCCGGGGCGATCGGGTCGGCATCTTCCTCCCGATGTCGGTCGAGACGGCGGTCGCGCTCCTCGCGGTGGCGCGGCTCGGCGCGATCACGGTGCCGTGCTTCTCCGGGTTCGGCGCCCAGGCGATCGCGACGCGCCTCCAGGACTGCGAGGCGAAGGCCCTCGTGACGGTGGACGGCTTCCGCCGCCGCGGTCAGCTCGTCCGCTCCAAGGAGACCGCCGACGAGGCCGTCGCGGCCTCGCCGTCGGTCGAGCACGTGATCGTGTGGCGCCGCCTCGGGCGCGAGATCCCCTGGGTCGCGGGGCGCGACGTCGGCTGGGACGAGCTCGTCGCGCGCGAGCCCGCCGCGTGCGCCGCGGCGCCGGTCGAGGCCGACCACCCCCTCTTCATCCTCTACACGTCCGGCACGACCGGCCGCCCGAAGGGCGCGGTGCTGTCGCACGCCGGGTTCCTCGTGAAGGCCGCGAGCGACTTCGCGTTCTGCCACGACGTCGGCGAGGGCGACCGCGTGTTCTGGGTGACGGACCTCGGCTGGCTCATGGGGCCGATGGTGATCACCGCGGGCCTGTTCCACGGCGGGACGGCGGTGCTGTTCGACGGCGTCCCGGATCACCCGGGCCCCGACCGGCTCTGGGCGCTCGTCGAGCGGCACCGGATCCACGTGCTCGGGATCTCGCCCACCGTCGTCCGCGCGCTGATGCCGCACGGGACCGGGCCCGTCCGCGCGCACGACCTCTCCTCGCTCCGGATCGTCGCCTCGACGGGCGAGCCGTGGAACCCGGAGCCCTACCGGTGGCTGTTCGAGCACGTCTGCGCCGGCCGGGTCCCGATCATCAACTACTCGGGCGGCACGGAGATCTCCGGCGGCATCCTCGGGTGCTTCCCGATCGCGCCGCTGAAGGCCTGCGGGTTCGCCGGGCCGATCCCCGGGATCCCGGCGGAGGTGCTCGATCCCGAGGGGCGCCCGCTCCGCGGCGAGGTCGGGGAGCTCGCGATCCAGGGGTCGTGGCCCGGCATGACCCAGGGCTTCTGGCGGGATCCCGCGCGCTACGAGGAGGCGTACTGGTCGCGCTGGAAGGACGTGTGGGCCCACGGCGACTGGGCGCGCGTGGACGAGGACGGGTTCTGGTTCGTGCAGGGACGCTCCGACGACACGCTCAAGATCGCGGGGAAGCGGGTCGGGCCGGCGGAGGTCGAGTCGGCGCTGGTCGGCCACCCCGCGGTCGCGGAGGCCGCGGCCGTGGGGGTGCCGCACGACGTGAAGGGCGAGGCCATCGTGTGCTTCGTCACGCTGCGCTCGGCGGCGTCGGCGTCGGACGGGCTCCGGGCCGAGCTGATCGCCCGGGTGGCCGAGGAGATGGGCAAGGCGCTGCGGCCGGAGCGCGTCCTGTTCGCCAGCGAGCTGCCGAAGACGCGCAGCGGCAAGATCATGCGGCGCGTGATCCGCGCGACCCACCTCGGGAGGGACCCCGGAGATCTGTCGTCGCTCGAGAACCCCGCCGCCATCGCGGCGATCCGCGACGCGACGTGAGGTGCTGGCCGCTCACCGCGCCCGGTGGATCGCGTCCACCCAGCTCACCTCCTCGGGAGGCTCCGCCGAGGCGATGTCGAGGTTCACGACGACCGGATCCTTGTCGCTCCGGACGACGACGCACGAGAGCGGCTCGTCCGGGCTCGCGTTCATCTCCTGGTGAGGGACGTAGGGCGGCACGAAGATGAAGTCACCCGGCCCGGCCTCGGCGGTGAACTCCAGCCGATCGCCCCAGCGCATCCTCGCGCGCCCGCTCACGACGTAGATCACCGACTCGAGCGCGCCGTGGTGGTGCGCGCCGGTCCTCGCGCTCGGGTCGACGACGACCGTCCCGGCCCAGATCTTCCGAGCGCCCGCCCGCGCCTGATCGATCGCCGCGGCCCTCGTCATCCCCGGGGTCTGCGGGGTGTTCAGGTCGAGCTCGGTGCTCCGGACGATGCGGACTCCGTGCTCTCGCCAGTCCATTCGACGCCCTCCGCTCTCACCCTACGCACCGGCCCACGCGCCGGCGCGTCCGCGCCGGCGCGGTCCGCCTCTCCCCTACCCGCCTCCCCGCCCGGGGAGCGCTCCCGGACGGCCCGGACGGGCGCGCGCCTCGATGGGCGTGACCGAGGTCCGCCGTCACGTTACACGCTGGGTCGTACCTGGAGGCGCGCGTGAAAGGTCCCGGTCTCATGTCCCGCTGGCGTTCGTGGGCTCCGTACCTGCTCAGCATCCTGAGGATCGTCACCGCGTTCCTCTTCGTGCAGTACGGGACGGCCAAGCTGTTCGCCTACCCCGCTTCCATCATGCCGGGCGGAGGGACCGCTCCCGTGGCGTCGCTGGCCGGCATCGCCGGCGTCCTCGAGGCGTTCGGAGGCGTGCTCGTGCTGGTCGGGCTCTTCACCCGTCCGGTCGCGTTCCTGCTCTCCGGCGAGATGGCGGTGGCCTATTTCTACGCCCACGCGCCGCAGGGCTTCTGGCCCGTCCTCAACCAGGGCGCGCCGGCGGCCCTGTACTCCTTCGTGTTCCTCTACCTGTCCGCGTCGGGACCGGGCCCCTGGAGCATCGACGCGCTCCGTCGCGGGCGGGCCACCGACTAGAGCTCCGGGCGCCACCACCTCGGCGGGCGCGACGGCGCCTTCCACGTGGCGAAGCGCGCCTTCTCGGCGACGTAGTACCGCCGGTACGCCGCGACGGCGTCGGCGCCGCGGTACCGCTCCGGCATGACCTGCACGAACGGCTGTCGTCGAACGCCCGCGCGCGGCCCCCTTCGCGCGACGCGCGCGATGATCGCCCGGCTCGCGTGGACCCGCCCGAAGCGCCGCTCGTACTCGTCCCCGAGCGCGAGCCCGTGGCGCACGAGCCAGTCCCAGTTCGCGCGGCGTGCCGCCGCCCACTCGACGCACGGGTGCCTCGCGTGGGTGGCCCGGTACGGTGCCTCCCTCCCGAGCTTGCGCGCCGCGGTGCACAGGATCTGCGCCGCCTCGAGCGTCATCTTGACCACGTGCCGATCGCAGAGCGCCCGCGCGGCGCGCACCGGGTCCCGGTCCACGGCGAACACGTTCACGCACCCCGGCATAACCGCGAGCCGGGGTTCGCGCCGCGCTCCGGCGCCACTGCGCCGCCCGAACGCCGGCCAGGCACCCCCGGCGGCCGTTGCGGAGCGCCCCTCCCGAGCGCATGGCATCGCGGATGCCCCAGATCCCCCCCGCGCCCGCGATGCCACACATCCCCGGAGCCGAGAGCAGGTTCATCGCCCTTCGAGACGTGACGCTTCACGTCGTCGAGGCCGGAGAGGGACCTCTCGTGGTCCTGCTCCACGGGTTCCCGGAGTTCTCCTGGTCGTGGCGGCACCAGCTCCCCGCGCTCGCGGCCGCCGGGTTCCGTGCCGTCGCGGTGGACCTCCGCGGACACGGCCTGTCGGAGCGCCCGCGCGGGATCGAGGCGTACGGGCTCGCGCGGCTCGCCGCGGACGTGGACGAGCTCATCGAGGCGCTCGGGGTCGCGCGCGCCGCCGCCGTCGTCGGGCACGACTGGGGCGGCGTCGTCGGGTACCGCCTCGCCTCGCGATACCCGCAGCGGCTCGAGCGGCTCGCGGTCCTCAACTCTCCCCACCCGGCCGCGCTGGCCGGCGGCCTGCTCCGCGACGCGCAGGCGCTCCGGAGCGCGTACATGCTGGCGATCATGATCCCGGGGCTGGCCGAGCGCGCCCTCGCCGCTCGCGACGGCGCCCTGATCCGCGCGGCGCTCCGCGCGTTCCGGGCGCGCCCGGTGGGGGCGGACGAGCTCGAGCCGTACGTCGAGGCGGCGCGCGCCGCCGAGTGGCTGCGCGGAGGCCTCGACGTGTACCGCGCGATGGGGCGGGCGATGGCGAAGGGCTTCCTCGCGCGCGTCCCGATCGCCGGACGCCTCGTCGGGCGGGCGGGGTCGCCGCCCGGACCGCGCGCGGGCCGCATCGAGGCGCCCGTGCTCGTCATCTGGGGAGAGGAGGATCCGTTCCTCGCGCCGCACCTCGCCGCGCCGCCGCGAAGCGTCGTCGCGAACGCCCGGGTCGAGCGCGTCCCGGGCGCCTCGCACGACGTCATGCTGGACGCGCCGGAGCGCGTGAATGCGCTGCTGCTCGACTTCCTCAGCTCCCGAACACCTTCCTCAGAAAAGCCGTGGCGGCCTTCCAGGACTCCCGGTCCGCGGACGCGTCGTAGGCGAGCCCCGGCATCCCCGCCCGATCCGCGGCGGGGTTCGTGAAGGCGTGCTTCGCGTTGGGATAGGTGATGACCCTCACGTCGGCTCCGGCGTCCTTCATCTCCTTCTCGAACGCCTGCACCTTCTCCCGCGGGACCATGGGGTCGGCGCCGCCGGCCAGGACGAGGATCGCCGGCTTCACCTTCCCGGGCTCGGCAGGGCCGGTCGCGGGCTGGAGCGAGCCGTGGAACGTGACCACCGCGTCGAGGTCCTCGCCGGCCCGCGCCATGTTGAGCGCGACCCCGCCGCCGAAGCAGTAGCCGAACACCCCGATCTTCTCGGGCTCGACCTGCGGCTGGCGCTTCAGCAGCTCGAGGGCGGCGTCGAACCGCGCCTTCGCCGTCTCGGGATCCTTCGTCGCCTCCTTCGCGAACGCCATCGCGTCGTCCGGATGCGTCGCGACCTTCCCGTTCCCGTACATGTCGAGGGCGAAGCCGACGTATCCCGCCTTGGCGAGCCGCTCCGCCTGCGCCCTCGCGTGCTCGTTCTGCCCCCACCACTCGTGGACGACGAGCACCCCGGGGCGCTTCCCCTTCGCCGCGTCGTCCCAGGCCAGGAACCCCTTCAGGACGGTGCCCCCCTGCGTGTACTCCATCGCCTTCGTCTGGACCTTCGCCGTCGCCGCCGTGGCGACCGCGCACGCGATCCCCGCCGCGAACACCTTCATCCGTGTCATGCCGCGTCCCCCCTCCGAGAGTGAGGGCGTGGTGTCGCGGCCGGCCACGCCGCGCAACGTCCTCGCGTGACCGAGGCGCGCTCGCGATTCAGCGCGTCGCGACCCAGCGGGCGCCGCACTTCGGGCAGACGTAGGTCGTCATGTTGCCGACCGCGTGCTGGACGACGCCTTCCGTTCCGCACTTCGGGCACTTGCTGGTGGGCTGGGTGGGCGCGGGGACGTGGACGGGCATGGCGGCACTGTATCGAGGTCGACCCGCCTCGGGGCGCACAAGCTCGCCATCGGCGGGCGGATTTCCGCGGGCGGGCGCCTGCCGGGAAGGCGTTCGACCGCTCGTACGTTACCCAGCCGTGCCCGCGCGGACGCTCACCGGATTCGCCGCCGCCGTGGTCGCGATCTTGATCGCGGTCACGGCGTACTTCCTCGTCGCGGCGGACCGGGACCGGAAGGCGGCGGACGTCTCGCAGCGCTCCGAGAGCATCGTGTCGCTGCAGCGGCTCGAGGACGCCCTGGCGCGCGCCGAGAGCGCGCAGCGCGGGTACCTGCTCACCCGCGAGGACCGGTCGCTCGAGTCCTACCGGCGGGCCGTCGCGGACATCCACGCGGAGCTCGACGGCCTGAAGGCGCGGGTCGCGGCGCGCTCCCGGAGCGGGCTCCCGAGCGACGCGCTCGCCACGCTCGTCGAGGCGAAGCTGTCGGAGCTGCGGCGGGTGCTCGACGTCCGGGACGCCGACGGCCTCGCGCAGGCGCTCCGCGAGCTCCGCGCCGGAGACGGCGGGTGGCTGACCGACGCGATCGAGACGGTGCGCGCGGAGATGGAGGCGATCGAGCGCGCGGAGCTCGGCGAGCACCGCCGCGCCTGGTTCGGGCGCGTGGCGCTCGCGGACGCCATCTTCCTCGGCGCGAACCTCCTGCTGCTGGTGCTCGTCACGGCCGCGGGGCTCGCCGCGCGCGCCGAGATGCGGCGCCGGGAGGAGCGTGCGCAGGAGCGCCTGCGGATGATGGAGCTGCAGGAGCGCATCCTCGGGATCGTGAGCCACGATCTGCGATCGCCGCTGTCGGCGATCCAGGGCGGCGCGGCGCTCCTCTCGCGCGCGCCGCTCGCGCCGGAGCACTCGCGGGTCGCCGCCCTCATCCACTCGAGCTCCAGGCGCATGGAGCGGATCATCCGCGACCTCCTCGACTTCACCCGGACGCGCGCCGGCACGGGGATCCCCCTCTCGATCCGGGAGACCGACGTGGGCGAGATCTGCGCGCGCGTGGTCGCGGAGGCGTCCCTCTCGGCGCGCGACGCCGCCATCGAGCTCGAGCGGGACGGTGACCTGTCGGGAGCCTGGGATCCCGATCGCCTCGAGCAGGCCATCGGGAACCTCGTGACGAACGCGATCCGCTACGCCCCTCCGGGCACGCCCGTGCGCGTCCACGCGGCAGGCGACGGAGACCGGGTGCTGGTCGAGGTCCAGAACGAGGGGCCGCCGATCCCGCGCGAGGCGGTGCGCTCGCTGTTCGATCCGTTCTACCGATCCCCGGGGGCCGCGCACGCGCAGCCCGGCCTCGGGCTCGGGCTGTTCATCGTCCGGACCATCGTCGAGGCCCACGGCGGCACGGTGGACGCCGAGCAGGCCCCGACGCCGCCGATCACGTTCACGATCCGCCTGCCCCGCGTGCGCTCGGCGCGGCGGAGCGGCTCGGCCTCCGGGACGTACTGGCGCCCGACCCACCAGGAAGACCCGCGCCCGGGACACACCGCGCGCTGACGCGCCCCCGGCGACCGCCGGGCGGCGGCGGTCCCGAGCCGGGTCCTGCTACGATCCTCGCCGTGCGCCCCCTCAGCTGGTCCAGGACCCGGCACGCCGCGCGGCGGATCGTCCGCCGGGTGCGGAGCCTGCCGCGGCCCGCGCTCGCGCTGCTCGCGGGGGCGGCGCTCGCGCTCGCGCTCGTGGCGTACCAGGTCGCGCGCAAGCCGACCGAGCTCCTGGCGGTGCTGGTGCCGTCCGCGCGCAAGCCGCCCGCCGCGACGTGGGAGCAGTACCGGCCCCTCTTCGAGCTGCACGCGACCGCCATCGCGCGTCCGGAGCTGCTCGCCGCGCTCGCGCAGGCGGAGAGCGCGGGCGATCCGCTGGCGAGCCCGCCGTGGCGGTTCCGGTGGAGCGCGAACCCGCTCGACCTGTACGGCCCTGCCTCGAGCGCGGTGGGCCTCCTCCAGATCACGGACGGGAACCTCGAGGAGGCGCGGAGGCTCTGCGTCCACGACCACGCGGTCGCGCGGGCGGGGGCGTGGCACGAGCCCCGCGCGTGCTGGCTGAACGGGCTCTACGCCCGCGTCGTCCCCGGCCACGCCGTCGAGATGACCTCCGCGTGGCTCGACGCCGCCGTGCGCGAGATCCTCGCCGAGCGGCACATCCGGCGAACCACCCGCGAGCGGGAGCGCCGGCTCGCGGCGGTCGTCCACCTCTGCGGCCGGGCGCGCGCCGCCGAGTACGCGCGCCGGGGGTTCTGGCTCCTCCCCGGCGAGCGCTGCGGCGACCAGGACGTCGCCCGCTACGTCGCGCGCGTCGAGTCCCTCGCGCGGACGTTCGAGCGGATGGCGGCGGAGTAGGCGCCGCCCCGCGCGCGGCCGGGGCGGCCTCGACGCTCAGGCGACGCGTCCGGCGGCGTCTCGCGCCGGGGACCTCCACGCGGGGTCCCGGTCGTGCATCGCCGCGAGCACGCCGATCATCCGGTCCATGACCCGCGCCGGGGACGTGGTCCCGCCGACCGCCTCGTACACCGCCGCGGCCACCGCGTGCGCCGCGTAGGCCGGATCGGCGCTCCGGCCGGCGGCCCGGCCCGCGACGTCGCTCGCGGCCGCGGCCGTGCCGTCCCTCAGGGTCCGCCGGAGGTCGGCGACGACCGCCTCGTCCCGATCCCTCCAGTCCTGGATCTCGCCGAGCGCATGGCCCTCGAGCGCGCCGAGCCGCGTCCGCACGATCGCGCGCGCGACGGCCGCCGCGGACGCCTTCGCGACGCCCGCCGTGACCGCCACGCCTCCGAACCGGATGCGCCCGAGGTCCCGGTCCGCCTCCTGGATCAGCCGATCCGCCCACGCCGCCGCGCCCTCGAACCCCAGCAACCGGACCGTCTCCGCGGCGAGGTAGGCCCGGGCGATGTCCGCGGGGTGCGGATCGTCCTCCCGCCCGACGTTCCGGAGCGAGGCGGTCCCGCGGCTCGCGCCGTTGAGCGCCCGGAAGTACCCGATGAGCCCCACCGCGGCCGCCGGGCCCATGTTGAGGACGCCGAGCACGTCCGCCGCGGTCTCGCCGATGCGGTCGGCCCAGTAGTCGGCGACGGCGGGCGACATCCGCTCGCCGAGGAGCTCCCGCCGGACCGCGCGCCCGAGCTCGTCCTCGAGGCCGTCGTCCGCGGCGAGGATGTCGTGCCCGGCGGTCTCGTGCGCGAGCGCCGCCCACGCGAGGACCCCTCGCGCAGCGTTCGCGGCCGGGAGGCTCACGACTCCCGCCTCGACCCGGTACGACGCGGTCGCGCTCGCCGGCCACGTGTACGGGCCGGCGTCGGCGCTCCCCCACCTCACGAGAGGCGGCACGACCCCCCGGTCCGGCGGCTTCACTCCACGGCGGTCCTCCGCGGAGAGGAACCCTTCGTAGAGGTCGCTCACGACCTCCTGGAACGCGTCCGTCGCGCGGGCCTGGTAGCCCTCCCCCTGCTGCAGCACGGCCTGGGCGAGGTCGAGCAGGAGCGCGGCGGCGCCCTGACGCTCCGGGTCCTCCGCGAGGACGCGGGCGAAGCCCGCCGCGCCCATGTGGTCGAGCGCCTTCGCGAGCGGCACGGCCACCGCGTCACGGTACGCAGGCGGGAGCTTGGCGGCCGCGCGCTCGAGCCGGGTCCGCAGCGCGGCGAACCCCGTGGGGTCCGGCGGGCCCTGGTCACGCGCGAGCGCCGCCGCGCGGGCGTCGTCGATCGCGGCCGGGAGACCCGCGAACGAGAGGGGATCCGCCACGGTCCGCGCGGCGACCGCGGCGAGCCGCGCGACCGCGCGCCCGCCCTCGAGCCGGTCGCGCCGGCCCGCCTCGGCCGTGTCCAGCTCGGTATCGCGAAACGCCGGGACGGCGGCTGCACAGACGGCTCTCGGGAGCATGGGGGGCCCTCGCGTGTGGAGAGCGGCCCTGGTGCGACCGCCGTGCCGGCCGCGCGGTGCGCGCTTCGCGAGGATCCGGAGGCGTTCTCCGCGCGAGCGCGGCGGAGATCCGCCCGCGCCTCGGCCGCGCGGTCCGCGCGCCGGCCTGCGAACGCTACCGGCCGGACGCGCCGGTCGCCGGCGCCGCGACGAGCGCGGCCCCGAGCCCCGACGGCCTCCCGTAGGTCAGTCCGAACCCGTACGGGAAGAGCGGATCGTAGCTCGCGTCGCCGACGTTGATCGGGATCCGCGACGCGGATCGCGGCCAGCTCATCGGGAGCTTGCCGGTCGGGGCCGAGTCTCCGAACAGCACGTCGGCGACCCCCTCGCCCTCGCTGCCCGGGAGCCACGCGGCGATGAAGGCCCTCCACTCCGGGAGCTGGTCCGTGACGACGAGCGGCCGGCCGGAGACGAGGAGCACCACCGCCGGTACGCCGGAGCGCCTCACGGCGGCGAGCGTCGCGAGGTCCTCGTCGTCGAGGCCGAGCGCGTCCGTGCGGTCGCCGATCCACTCCGCGTACGGCCGCTCGCCGACGACGACCACCGCGACGTCGTAGCTCCGGTCGAGGCCGCTCGCGTCGCTGGCGTAGGTCACGGTCGCCTGCGGCACGGCGGCGCGGATGCCGCCGAGGATCGTCGTGCCCGGGATGAGGTCTCCGCTCCTCCCCTGCCACTCGACGGTCCAGCCTCCGGCCTGGTTCCCGATGTCGTCCGCGCTCTTGCCGGCCACGAAGATCCTCCGGGTGCTCTTCGGGAGCGGCAGGATGCCGTCGTTCTTGAGCAGCACGAGCGACGCGCGCACCGCGCGCCGCGCGAGCTGACGGTGCGCCGCGGAGCCCACCCCTGCCGTGAAGCTCCGGTCGGCGAACGGCCGCTCGAACAGGCCGAGCTCGAGCTTCTTCGTCAGGATCCGGGTCACGGCGTCGTCGATGCGCGACACCGGCACCCGGCCCGCGTTCACCTCGTCGCGCAGCGTCGAGATGAAGGTCCGGTAGTCGTACGGGACCATCACCATGTCGATGCCCGCGTTCACGAGCGAGCGCACCGCCAGCGGGTAGTCGCTCGAGACGTCTCCCGTCCCCGCCCAGTCCGAGACGACCAGGCCGCGGAAGCCGAGCTCGCCCTTGAGGACGTCGGTGACGAGGTGCCGGTTCGCGTGCATCGGCTCGCCGCGCACGCTGCTGTGCGCGACCATGATCGAGCCGACGCCCGCCCTGATCGCCGCGACGAAGGGCGGCAGGTGGATCGCCCGGAGCTCCGCGTCGCCGATCGCGGCGTCGCCGCCCTCGACCCCGCCGGCCGTGCCGCCGTCCGCGATCCAGTGCTTGGCCGTCGCGAGCACGGACGCCGGCGCGACGCCGAGCGTGGCGCCCTGCAGGCCCGTCACGTACGTGCTGAAGGACTCGGCGATCTCGGGCACCTCGCCGAAGCTCTCGTAGGTCCTGCCCCAGTGCTCGTCCCTCGCCACCGAGAGCGAGGGAGCGAAGTTCCAGGACACGCCGGTGCCGGCCAGCTCCTCCGCCGTCGCGCGCGCGACGTCCCGCACGAGCTGCGGGTCACGCGTCGCGCCGAGGCCGATGTTGTGCGGGAAGATGGTCGCGCCGCGGAGGTTGCCGTGCCCGTGGACCGCGTCGACGCCGTACAGGATCGGGATCCGGAGCCGCGTGGAGAGCGCAGCCCGCTGGAAGCCGTCGATCATGTCGGCCCAGCCCACCGGCGTGTTCTCGTCGGGGGTCGAGCCGCCGCCGCTCAGCACGGACCCGAGCGCGTACGTCGCGATGTCCGACTCCGCCGCGAGGTGCCTCAGGTCCACCTGGGTCATCTGGCCGATCTTCTCGTCGAGCGTCATGCGGCCGAGGAGCTCCGCCGCGCGCGCCGCGATGGCGACGGCGCGGCCGTCGGGTCCCGGCGCCGACGCCGGCGCGTCCCCGCACGCGAACAGGACCGCGACGACGGCGAGCGAGGCCGCGGGCGCCGGGAGGCCCCGCGCGCGCGTCCGAGCCCTGGAGGGCGGCGACGTCACGAGCGACGGGGCGAGCGCTCGGGGGGCCTCGTGCAGTCGGTGCATGAACCGGAATGTGCGCGCGGCCGGTGCCCGCGCCCAGATCCGGGCGCGCCTCCGGGCGCTCGGTGGCCGGAAGGGCAGGCGCGGGTCCCCGCTCGCCGGGCGTGCCGGCGACCGACGCGCCCGGCCCGGGCCTACGCCGTCGCGACGTGCGCCGCGAGCCGCTCGAGGCTCTCCGTCCAGCCCTGCTGCTGCCCGCGCGCCGCGTCCGCGTTCGCGGGGACCGTCTGCCGGACGGTGAGCCGCGTCCTCCCGCCGAGGTCCTCGAACACCACGGTGGTGAGGACCGCGTCTCCCGCCCCCGGCCCGATGACGGCGCTGAAGACGATCCGCGCGGGCCGCTCGATCTCCCGGTAGATGCCGTGGAACGGGTAGTCCACGCCGTCCGGGCCGCGCATCACCATGCGGTACGCGCCGCCCGTCCGGAAGTCCACGTCGCAGGCCGGCATCGTGAACCCGCGCGGCCCCCACCAGCGCACGAGGTGCTCGGGCGTCGCCCACGCGTCGAACACGAGCGCGCGCGGCGCGTCGAGGACGCGGGAGATCACCACCTCGCGCGCGGCGGGCTGACCCGCGACGCGCGCACCGAGGTGATCGCCGAGCTTCTCGAGGTTCTGCGCGAGCCCCTCGTCGGCGTGGAACTTCTTCACCGCGCTCTCGCGCTCCGCCGCCGTCGGGAAGGTCATGCGCATCGTGACGGTCGTCCGTCCGTCGCGCTCGGCGAACGTCGCGGTCATCCGGAAGGTCGGCCCGGAGACGTGGTCCATCACGATCCGCTCCGGCGGCACCACCTCCACGTACGACATGTGGTTCGCGTAGTCGGTGCCGTCCGGGCCGTGCATCACGAACCGCCAGGCGCCCCCGGCCGCACGTCCATCTCGGAGATGGTGTTCGTGAAGCCGCGCGGGCCCCACCAGCGGGCGATGTGTCTCGGGTCGGTCCAGGCGGCCCAGACGAGCTCGCGGGGCGCCTCGAACGTCCGGGTGGCGACGAGCTCGCGGTCCGTCGCGGCGGTGGGGAGCTGCTCAGCGCTTCTTGCGGCCATGTGCGGTCTCCTGCGGTCGTGCGGGTTTCGCCTCCGCGCGCTGGAGCTCGCGGAGGTAGTCGTCGAGGCGGTCGAAGCTCTCCTCCCAGAAGCGGCGGTACCGCTCCGCCCAGTCCGCGACGTCGCGCAGCGGCGCGGCCGTGAGCCGGCACGGGCGCCGCTGCCCGTCTCGGCCCCGGGCGACGAGCCCCGCCCGCTCGAGCACCTTGAGGTGCTTCGAGACGGCGGGGAGGCTCATGTCGAAGGGCTCCGCGAGCTCCTGCACCGAGACGTCGCCCGTGGCCAGGCGGGCCAGGATCGCGCGGCGGGTCGGATCGGCGAGCGCGGAGAAGGTGGTGTCGAGGCGGTCTGCGGTCATGGGCTTCCGGGATCGTTAGTTAACTTGTCGGTTAAATAATGGCCGGCTCCGGCTGCGCAACAAGCCCCTCGCGGGGCCCCCGCCGACCCGCCGTGCCGTCCGCCGAGCGCGTCCGCCGTGTCGCCGCTCCGCGCGCCCGGTAGGATCGCCGCATGGACCACTCCTTGGACGGGGGCGCGGCCGCGACGGTCGCCTGACGCCATGGACCTCGGGCTCGCCGGCCGGATCGCGATCGTCACGGGGGGGAGCCGCGGCATCGGCCGCGCGATCGCGCTCGCGCTCGCCCGGGAGGGAGCGCGCGTCGCGATCGGCGCGCGCGGCGCGGCGGACCTCGAGGACGCGCTCCGCGCGCTCGAGGCGGCCGGTGGCGGGCCGCACGTCGCCGTCCCGTGCGACGTGACGACGCCGGAGGGGATCGAGGCCCTCGTCTCGCGCGCCGTCGCGCAGCTCGGCGGCGTGGACCTGCTCGTGAACAACGCGGGCGGGTCGGGCGCGCGGACGCTCGCGGACGCGTCCGAGGAGGACTTCCGCGTCGTCCTCGACCGGAACCTCTGGCCGGCGCTCCGGGCGAGCCTGCGGGTCGTCCCCGAGCTCCGGCGGCGCGGCGGCGGCGCGATCGTGATGATCGGCTCGATCTGGGGGCGGGAGGGCGGCGGCGGCCCGTCCTACAACGTGGCGAAGGCCGCGGAGCTGTCGCTCGCGAAGGCGCTCGCGCGCGAGCTCGCCCCGGAGGGGATCCGCGTGAACAGCGTCGCGCCGGGGTCGATCGCGTTCCCCGGCGGCAGCTGGGAGCGGCGGCAGCGCGACGATCCCGCCGGCATCGCGGAGATCGTGGCGCGCGAGATCCCCGGCGGCCGGTTCGGGAAGCCGGAGGAGGTGGCGAGCGTCGTCGCGTTCCTGCTGTCGCCCGCGGCGAGCTGGGTGAACGGAGCGTGCTGGGTCGTCGACGGGGGGCAGAGCCGGGCGTTCTAGGGAGGAGCCGGAGCGATGGTCACCCTCGAGGAGATCGGCACGGACCGCGGCCGCGCGCTCGTGTGGACGGGTGGCGACGGCGAGCCGCTCGTGCTCCTTCACGGCGGGTGGGGCGGCGCGGCGATGCACTGGGCTCCGGTCTGGGACCTCCTCGCCGACCGGTTCCACGTCATCGCGCCGGAGCTGCCCGGCATCGGCGATCTCGGATCACCCGGGCTCTCCAGCTTCGACGCGTACGCCGAGTGGGTCTCCGGGCTCCTCGACACGCTCGGCGTCCCGCGCTCGTGGATCGCCGGCAACTCGTTCGGCGCGACCGTCGCCTGGCAGCTCGCCGGACGCCTCGGGACGCGCTGCCGCGGGCTCGTGCTCGTGGACGGCATGCCGGCCCCCGAGACGCCCCCCGTGCTGAGGGTCCTCGCCGCGATCCCGCCGCTTCGCTGGCTCTTCCGCGCGCTGTACCGGCGCGTCGTCTTCTCGCCTTCGGCGCTCCCGCGCGCGTTCGCCGATCCGGGCCTCGCCCCGCAGGAGCTCGTCTGGCTGCTCGCGCATCCGCCGCCTGCGCAGGTCGAGCTCCTGTTCGGCGTCATCGTCGCGGGCGGCGGCGGGCCGGCGCCGATCGCGCCGGCGCTGGTCGTCTGGGGCAAGGCCGACAGGCTCCCCGGCTCGGGCATCGAGACCGCGCGCAAGGTCCAGCTCGGGATCCCCGGCGCGAGGCTCCTCTCGATCCCGGAAGCGGGGCACTGCCCGCAGCTCGAGAAGCCCCGCGAGTTCGCCGCCGCGATCACGGAGTTCGCCGGGGCGACCGGCCCCGCGCCCGCGTGAGCCGCCGGTCCGGCGACGCCCGCCCTCAGCCGCCGCGAACCACCTTGATCCCGGGGATCGAGGAGGTGATCGGGATGGTGTTGATCGAGCGCGCGCCGAGCCTGGCGAGCGTGTAGCGCACGAGCGCCACCGGCTTGTCCGGGTGCGCCGCGTCCACCTGGATGTTGTACTCGGTGAAGTCCTTCCCGCGGCTCAGCGTCGGCTCCTCGCCGAACAGGTTGTTCGTGCGGAGGTACTCGTCCACCTGGCCGGAGGTGGCGTTCGGGACGTTGAACAGCAGCATCACCTTCGACTCGGCGTTGGTCGCCCCGTAGAGGTTCACGAGGAACATCTCCAGGAGCTCCCGCTTCTCGGGATCCTTCTGGACCGACGCGTGCGTGTACACGCTCGTCTGCGAGCGCATCACCGTCTCGATGATGGTGAGGCCGTAGCTCTTGATGGCCCCGCCGGTCTGGGAGATCTCGAGGCCGATGTCCACCGCGGCGTTCTTCACCTTGGACTCGGTCTTCCCCCACGACTCGTAGACGAGGATCCCCTCCTTGATCTTCGGGGGCGTCTTGTACTTCTGGACGGAGTGGGCGCGGTACCGGTCCGCGAGGCCGATCGCCGCGAGCTTGCGCTGGATCCAGTCGAGCGCGAGGTAGGGCATCTCGGACGCGACGACGATGAGCGCCTTGGTGGACGTGAGCCTCTCGAGGAACGCCTCGGTCGTCTTGAACGACGAATCCGCGACGATGCCCACGATCTGCACCTCGCCGCGGTTCAGCGTCATCACGCGCTCGAGCTTGATGTCCACGCCGTGATCGATCCGCATCTCCAGGACCCGCTCCTGGATCCAGTCGTCGCCGGCGATCGCGACGTCGAGCTCGCCGATCTCCAGCTGGGCGCCGAACTCCTGCGGCCGGCCGTCCCAGCCGAACAGGACGTTGATGCCGGTGAACTTGGTCGGGCCGCCCTTGTCGTAGCCGGACGTGCGGAAGCCCGCGGCCGAGAGGAGGTCGATGAGGTTGCCGCCTCGCGAGGCGCTCGCGAGAGAGCCGGCGGGCATGCCGATCTTGAGCTGCGTCTTCATGGGATGGTTCTCCGGGGCCGGGCTCGAGGGGACGGGCTACTCGACGAGCGAGAGGGTCCCGTCCGGCTCGATGCGGCGGTAGTAGCAGGACTTGTACGGCAGGCCGTCGGGCTGCTTCGCGTGGCAGGCGCCCTTCCCCTGCGGCGTCACGAGGTACACGAGCGAGTTCTGCTCGCAGTTGATGCGGATCTCGTCCACGCGGAGCATGTCGCCCGAGGTCAGCCCCTTCTTCCAGAGCTCGTTCCGGCTCCGGCTCCAGTAGGTCGCGTACCCGCTCCGGCGCGTCTCGTCGTAGGCCTCGCGGTTCACGAACGCGAGGATGAGGACGTCCTTCGTGCGCGAGTCCTGGGTCACGACCGGCACGAGGGTCTTCCCGTCCGCGCCGAAGTCGAGCAGCAGCTCCTTCGTGTGTTCCTTCGCCATGTCCGTCCAGCCTCCAGGTCGAGGAGGACGGTTATAGGGGAGAAGGCGGTGGAGGGGCCACCCCTACGGCTCCCCCCGTGAGCGCGCGGCGAATCGACGCACCGGGGCGGCGCTCGCGAGCCGAGAGCCACGCGTCGCGTCCCGTGTTCCGTGGACGCCGCTCGCGCGCACGCGCCGGAGACGAGGCGAGAGGCGGGGGCGCCAACTCCCCCAACCTGCGCCAACTGACCCAAATCACGCATCGTGAAGCCGAGAGTTGACTGTAGGTTAGCGCGTGGCGGCCCCTCCGGCCGCCGGGTGTGCGGATTGCAGGCACATCGCCCTCGCAGATGCCGTGATTCACGGGGGCGGTATCGGTGAAGAGGGCTCGAGCTGACCTGGCGACCGCGTCGCCTCGCGACTCCTCGCGCGTGAGGCGCCACTCGAGCGTGACCCCCGGCCGCACCCGTTCCAACGGTTTGCCGTCGGTGAATGCCGTACCGAGGTCGTCGTCGAAGCACCCACCCTCGCCTCGAGGTCCGCCGTGATCCGCAACACCGCGATCCCCAAGCTGCCCCGTCGACTGACCGTCGCCACCGTCGCCCTGTGGGCGACCTGCCTCGTCGGCGGGACCGCGGCCCACGCGCAGACCTGTGACCCGGCGACGTCCGGGGTCGGCGCGCACCTGGCCCACACGCGCGACAGCTTCGCGGGACGTGCCCTCCCCTGCACCGAGTGCCACGCCCCCGTGTGCACGCCGAGCCCGGCCTCGAACGTCGTGTTCGGCGCGCTCGCCTCCCGGAACGGCGCCCAGCCGGCGTGGGATCCGGCGACGCGGACGTGCAGCGGCGTCTACTGCCACGGCTCGACCCTGGCGAACCCCGTGGGCCCGGTGACCTGGACCTACGTCGACGTGACGATCGTCCGGCCGCTCTCGCAGCAGTGCGTCGTCTGTCACGGCTACCCGCCGCGCGCGCCGCACGAGGCGGCGACCGCGTGCAACATGTGCCACGCCTCGGTGGCCGCCGACGGGACCGTCGATCTCGCGGGCGGCCTCCACCCGAACGGCACCGTCGACGTGTCCGGGGGGGCCTGCGGCAGCTGCCACGGGAACCCGCCCGCGACCGGCGCCCACGTCGCGCACTACGGCCTGGACGGCGGCAGCGGCTTCAGCGACCTCTCGACGCTCGAGGACCGGAATCCGGGCGCGACCCCCACGAGCGCCCCGCAGGTCTACGCGTTCGGGTGCGGGAGCTGCCATCCGATCGCCACCGGGCTCCACCGCAACGGCACCGCCGACGTCGTCCTGTACGAGGCCGCCGCCGCGGCGGGGAGCCTGAAGAGCAAGGCGTCCCCCACCGCGAGCTACGACCGCGCGACCGGGACGTGCAGCGGCGTGTACTGCCACTCGAGCGGCCAGGAGACCCCGGTCTACGTCACGACCCCGGGCTGGCGCTCCGGCGAGACGATCGGGTGCGCCGGCTGCCACTCGAACCCGCCCGCGTACGCGTCGGGCGGCGCGGGCTCCGCCACCGCGAACAGCCACCTCGCCCTCGCCGACGACGGCTACGAGTTCGGCCACTTCCTGGGCATGCCGGGCGCCTGGCACACGAGCAAGCACGGCGAGAACGGCTGGGGCGCGGGTGAGGACGCGACGGCCATCACGTGTCAGACCTGCCACTACGACACGACGGACCCGTCCAACACCGGGCCGAGCGGCTTCTACTACCTCGACACCACCGGCAACTACGCGCTCCCGGGCGGCGATCCGGGACGGATCAGCTCGGGGTGGCAGGCCGGGATCCAGTGCGGCTCCTGCCACAACGCGGGCGGCGCTGCGACCGGGACGGGGAAGGTCCTTCCGCTCCGGCACGTGAACGGGCGGCGCGACGTCGTCTTCGATTCGCGCACCGCGCTCCCCTCCCCCGCGATCTCCTGGCTGCCTGCGGCGCCCAACACGCCGACCGGGCCGTACTGGATGACCGGGACCCAGCGGAGCATGCCCTATCCGCCGTCGGTGTCCTGGAGCGCGAGCGGCACGACCGTCTCGTTCGGCCTCGACGGGTCCGCGTACGACCCGGCGACGAAGACGTGCAGCGGCGTCGCGTGCCACCTCGCCCAGCTGCAGCCGAGGTGGGGGACGCCGTACCAGTACTACACCAACAGTTCAGCCACCTGTTACACGTGCCACCCGATGTGAGTCGGGCCGTTCCGCGTTCCGACGGGGCATCGCGAAGCGAGGTTCGCAGTCCGGGAAAGTGGTGGAGGACACCATGAGGTCGAAGTCGAATCGTTCTGCGGTCGGCGCCGGGTCTCGCCCTCGGGCTCGCGGTGTTGCTGGTGCTCGGCGCGTGCGGGGGAGATCGCCCCGCCGCCAGCCGGGAGGCCGCGCGGTCCACCTGCTCTCCGCTCGCGGCGCACCCCAAGCACGCGACCGCGACCTGCACGACGTGTCACGCCTGCGACGGCGTGGTGGCGTTCGACCCGGCGGGGCTGGCCGTGATGCCGGGCCAGCCGGCGCCCACGTTCGACGCGGCGACGAAGACGTGCGCCAACGTCGCCTGCCACGGCGTCCGCGCGGGGACGTTCAGCTACTTCATGCCGGACGGCCAGGGCGAGGCCGAGCTCAGGACGTTCGACTACGGGAGCACGCCGCAGCCGACGCCCTCCTGGCTGACCACCGGCATCGGATGCGCGGGGTGCCACGGCAACCCCCCGCGGAACGGGTACTGGCACAGCGGCAGCCACGCCCTGCAGGGCCCCACCGGCACGGTGAACCAGTGCCAGCTCTGCCATCCCGACGCGACCGGGTCGAACGGCGTCGGGACGGCGATCACCAACCCCGCGCTGCACGGCAACGGGGTGGTCGACGTGCAGCCGCGCTACAAGTCGAGCTGCTTCGGCTGCCACTGACCTGCCGCGCCTAGGGTGGTCGCCGGGCGCTCGAGCCGCTCGAAGGTCGCGAGGACGGTGCCGAGGTCCTCGTCGCCCGGTCGCGCGCGCAGCACCTCGCGCAGGAGGCGCTTCGCGCGCTCGTGCTCGCCGCGCCGCCAGAACAGGAGCGCGAGCTCGGAGGCGGCGTCCGTGATGCGCGGGTCGTCCCCGGGCCGGACCGTCACCGCCTTCTCGAACTCCGCGAGCGCCTCGTCGACGCGCCCCTGCTCCTGGTACGCGACCGCGAGGTTGTTGTAGTCGACGAAGAAGCTCTCCGGGCGCCTCGACGGGGCCCACGAAGACGAACGCGGCGACGAGGAGCGCTGCCGCGCCCGCCGCGGCCAGGGCGGCCGGGCGGCGCTCGCGCAGCAGGGCCGCCAGGCGGCCAGGGACCGTTCCGCCGAGGATCGCGAGCGGGACGAGCAGCGGGAGGCGGTAGCGTCCGTAGACGAAGAAGAACGCGAGCGCGGCCGCGTACGCCGCGACGAACGCGAGCAGGAACGCGAACCGGCGCTCCCGCGCCGCGGCGAGCGCTCCGAGCAGGCCCAGCAGCGCCACCACGCCGAAGCCCCACGGCAGCAGGCGCAGCGACGGGAAGCGCTCCGCGTAGAAGGCGAACGTGCGCGAGTCCTGCAGCTCGTAGTCCCCGAAGGTCCACCGGAGCCTCCGCACGAACCGCTCGGCGGCGAGCCTCGGGTTCTCGGCCATCTCCCGGAGCGCCTCGCGGGTCCAGAACGTCGAGGACTCGGCCGGCCGGAGCGGGTGGCCGACCCTCCGCTCCGCCTCGCGCCAGTAGTCGAAGATCTCGGACTGGATGGTGGCGTTCGAGAACGGCGGGGGCGCGTACATCCCGCTCGTGTTCCAGCTCTCGTTCCCGGCGTACAGCGCCGCGCCGCCGTTCCAGCACACGAGGATCCCCTCGCCGCTCTTCGCGAAGTTGTGGACCGTGGCGGGGAGCACCGCCGCGAGGACGCCCGCCGCGTACGGCGTCACCGCGGAGAGCGCGCGACGCACGCCTTGCCTCGAGGCGAGCGCGTGGAGGGCGACCGCCGGCACCATCACGAGGATCAAGGGGTGGGCGAGCGCCGCCGCGCCTGCCGCGACGCCCGCGATCACGAGCCGCCGCGTCCCCGGACGCTCCTCGGCCCAGGCGAACGCGAAGAGGCACGCCGCGGTCAGGAACAGGACCAGCGCCGACTTCTCCGGGACCCCGGCGTAGAACATGGGCGCGCGGCAGGCCGCCACCAGGATCCCCGCCACGAGCGCCGCGCGCGGTCCCGCGAGGCGCAGGGCGGCGCCCCAGGTCAGCGCGACGGTGGCGACGCCGAGGATGGCGTTCGCGACGAGGACGGTCGCGACGGAGTCGCCCGCCACCGAGTAGAGGAGCCCGAGCCAGTAGGCGAACAGCGGCGAGGTGAAGAACGGCAGGTCGCTCGTGAGCGTCCCCCCCGCGATGGCGTTCCCCCAGGAGTGGAAGAACACCTCGTCCACGACGCGCTGCTGCAGATACGGGTCGCGGAGCGCGTACGCCAGGTGCCACGCATGCAGCGCGGCGCTGACGCCGGCGAGGATCGCGAGCTGGGAGCGAGGTCGGGACAGGACCTCGCGCATCCGCGCCCTGGTTTCCGGGCCAAGCAAGGACATGCTTCCTCAGGAATTTCGCCGCGCTGCCGGAGTGGCTGTTTACCACGGCCGCCCCGGAGCGCGAGCGCGCTGGAGCCCCGCCAGGGCCCGGCCGCTCGTGCGGCGGAATGTCGCCGGTCGCGACAGCCCCGGCGCCGCTACCGCGCGAGCGCGAAGATCCCGAACCCGACGAGCGCGATGCCCACGACGACCGCGACGATCACCGGTGCGCTCGCGACGCCGCGAACGAGGATCGACCGCGTGGGATCGGCGGGATCGAACCAGACGTCCACGGCGCTCCCGGCCGGGAAGCGCTCGACCCAGCGTCGCGCCTCCTGCGCGTCGGGGGACGCGGCGCCGGCCGGGGTGGCGTCGATGGAGACCCGGTCCGAGTCGTACGTGCGCCCGCGCGCCTCGAACCCGTAGCGGATCACGGGCCTGAAGCGCGGGCCGCCCTCTTCCGACGGACCGGGGATCTCCTCGACGTACGCGGCGGAGACGCGGCCCGCCGCGCGCGTGAAGCTCCGCGTCTCGCGCGCGAGCCTCGACAGGCGGAGCCCCGCGAGGATCATCAGCGCCCCGACGGCGCAAGCGGCCAGTGCGACGGGCCTGGGCACTCGACGCTTCGTACGCTATCGCTGCAGCGCGGCCTTCACGGACATCGGGATCTTGAGTGCGTTGGACATCGGGCAGCCGTTCTTCGCGTCCTCCGCGGCCTTCGCGAAGGCGGCGTCGTCGAGCCCGGGAACCCACCCCTTCACCTCGAGCGCGCTCGAGCGCACCTCGAACCCGCCCCCGCCCTTCTTCGGACCGAACTCGACGGTGCACGCCGTCTCGAGCCGGGTCGCGGGGTGGCCGCCCTGGGCGAGCCCGTGCGAGAGGGCCATCGAGAAGCAGCTCGCGTGCGCCGCCGCCAGCAGCTCCTCCGGCGTCGTCATGCCAGCGGCGCCCTCCGTGCGGGCCTTCCAGGTGAGCGCCGCGTCGCGGAACGTGCCGCTCGCCGCGCTGGTTGCCCCTTTCCCCGACATCAGGTCGCCTTCCCAGCGCGCCGTCGCCTTGCTCTGCATGACCGCTCCTTTGCTTTCGAGTCAGCGTTCGTTCCACCGAGTCTCACCGGATCTGTGGAAGAGCGGTCCCGCGCGCAACCCGCTCGCTCGGCACCTTCGCGACGCCCCTCCAAGGTGGCAAGACCGAAGGTCCTGCTCCCGCCCGCCGTCGCCGCGGTACGCTCGATCGGCCAACGCTGGAGGTTCGCCATGTCGCTTCCACTCGATCGGGCGCGCGCCTTCCTGGGAGTCCGACGGATCGCAGTCGTGGGGGTCTCGAGGAACGAGAAGGACTTCAGCCGTGCATTGTTCCGGGAGCTCCTGCGCCGCGGCTACGACGCCGTGCCCGTGAATCCAAACCTCACCGAGGCCGAGGGCCGCCGTGCCCATGGGCGGGTATCGGAGATCGTACCGCCCGTGGAGGCAGCGCTGCTCCTCACCTCGCCGGCCGAGACCGAAGCCGTGGTCCGCGATGCGCTCGCCGCAGGGGTCCGGAAGGTGTGGCTGCACCGCGGCACGGGACCCGGCTCCGCCTCGCCCGCGGCGCTCGGGCTCTGCGAGGCGAGCGGGGTAGAGGTCGTGCGCGACCTCTGCCCGTTCATGGCCATGCCCGGCGCGGGGCTCCCCCACCGCCTCCACGGCTTCTTCCGCCGGCGCTTCGGGCACGCCGCTCGCGCGCCCCACGCCTGAGCGCGCTGGAGCCGGCTCAGGGCGACCGGGGCTGCGCGTCTTCACGAGAAGCACACGATGATTCTCCGGCGCAGAAGCTCGGGTCGGGCGCGTTCCACTACCTCCCGGGCAAGATGCACCACGCGGCCGAGGCGCAGGGCGAGACGATCGTGCAGATCGACGGCAAGGGGCCGTTCGACATCCACTACCTGAACCCCGCCGACGACCCGAGCAAGACGGCGAGCGCGAAGTGAGCGATTCGCGGGGACGCCGCGCCGCGGAGTAGGATCGGCGCGCATGGGGAAAGCTCGCCTGCCCGACCTGCCCGGCACGGGGCGACGGTACGTGGAGAACACGCAGCGCGCGCGGCTGGCGAGCCCCGGCGTGGAGCGGTACCGGCGCGCGAAACGCACGACCGGAGCGCGCGTCGCGCTCGCGGTGCTGGGGCTCGCCGCCCTCGCCGCCGCGACGATCTGGCTCGCGCGGTGAGGCCGTCCACGTGCTCGACCGTCAGGTCCGTTCCGGGTCCCGCGGCGCCTTCGGGCCCTTGCGCTCCTCGTCCTGCTCGACGACGCCTTCCAGCGTCTCGTGCTCGCGCTCGATCGGTGGAGCGACGGTCCGCTCACGTGGCTCGCGTTCCTCGGGCCGAGGATCGGCCTTCTTCTCTCCGGTCATCTCGGGCCGACGATCGCCCTTCTTCTCTACGGTCATGACGTCCCTCCCGACTGAACGGTAGCTCCCGGCTCACGCCTGCGCCCGGCTTCACCACCGCTCGCCGCCGGCGCGGGCGGGCGCAAGCTCGGCGCGCGACCGAGCCGCAGACCTTCTCGGGCCGCGCGACCCTAAGCCGCTCGGCGGGGGCACACGCGATGCTATCCACCTCGACGTGCCCACCCCTGCTGCCACGTCTCGGGCGCAGCGCGCGAACAATGCGGCCGCAGTCCTTTCGTGCGAACGGCTGCGCAAGGTTTACCGGATGGGCGAAGTGGACGTCTGCGCGCTCGACGGCGTGGACTTCCGCCTCGACGAAGGCGAGCTCGTCGTGCTGCTCGGCCCTTCCGGGAGCGGCAAGTCGACCCTGCTCAACATCCTCGGAGGGCTCGACGTCCCCACGTCGGGCCGCGTGCTGTTCTCCGGCCGGGACATGACCGCCGCCGACGAGGAAGCGCTGACGCAGTACCGGAGGCGCCACGTCGGGTTCGTCTTCCAGTTCTACAACCTCGTCCCGAGCCTCACTGCGCGTGAGAACGTCGCGCTGGTGACCGACATCGCCGAGGATCCGGTCGAGCCCGAGGTGGTGCTCGGGATGGTCGGGCTGGGTAACCGGCTCGACCACTTTCCGGCGCAGCTCTCGGGAGGCGAGCAGCAGCGGGTGGCGATCGCGCGCGCGGTGGCCAAGCGCCCGTCCGTCCTGCTCTGCGACGAGCCCACGGGCGCGCTCGACTTCCGGACCGGCATCCTCGTCCTGGAGGTGATCGAGCAGGTGAACCGCGAGCTGGGGACCGCCACCGCGGTGATCACCCACAACGCGCCCATCGCCCAGATCGCCGACCGCGTCGTCACGCTCGGCGACGGCCGGGTGCAGAGCGAGCGCAGCCCGGGTCGCGAGACCCGCGCGCGCGACCTCCGCTGGTGACGCGATGCCGGTCTCCGCGCTCAACCGCAAGCTCCTGCGCGACGTCGGCCGCATGAAGGGCCAGATCGCGACCATCGCGCTCGTGCTCGCGGCCGGCATCACGAGCTTCATCGGCCTGCGCGGCACCTACGCCTCGCTCCTGCGCTCGCGCGACGCCTACTACGACCGGCAGCGGTTCGCGCACGTGTTCGCGCAGCTCGAGCGGGCCCCCGAGTCCATCGCCGGGCGCATCGAGGCCCTCCCCGGCGTGGCGTCGGTGCAGACGCGCATCTCGAAGGAGGTGTCGCTGCCCATCGAGGGGATGCCCCGCCCCGCCTCGGGCCGACTGCTCTCGCTGCCCACCATGGGCGAGCCCGCGACGAACGCCGTCCACCTGCGCAGCGGGCGCCTCCCGGCGCGGGATCGGGACGACGAGGTGCTGCTGCTCGACGCGTTCGCCGAGGCGCACGGCCTCGCGCCCGGTCACCGCATCCCGGCGGTGATCAACGGCAAGCTGCGCAACCTCCGCGTGGCCGGCGTGGCGCTCTCGCCGGAGTTCGTCTACGCGCTGCGGCCGGGCGCGATCGCGGACGACCCGGCCCGCTACGCCGTCCTGTGGATGAACCGCGCGCCGCTCGCAGCGGCGTTTCAGCTCGAGGGAGCGTTCAACGAGGTCAGCCTGCTCCTGCAGCCCGGCGCCTCGGAGCCGGAGGTCCGCGCCGCCCTGGAGCGGATCCTCCTGCCGTATGGCTGCGGCGGCGCCATCGGCCGCAAGGACCAGCAGTCGAACGCGATCCTCACCGGCGAGCTCGGGCTGCTCGAGGGGCTCGCCGGGATGATGCCGATGATCTTCCTCGGCGTCGCCGCCTTCCTCGTCTACATGGTGCTGGGGCGGCTGATCACGCTCCAGCGACCGGAGATCGCCACGCTCAAGGCCGTCGGCTACGGCAACGGCGCCCTGCGCGCCCACTTCGCGGGCCTGGTCGCGGTGGTGCTGCTGCCGGGGACGGCGCTGGGCCTCGGCGGCGGGTGGGCGCTGGGCCGGCTCATGCTCGACCTGTACGCGAGCGTGTTTCGCTTCCCGGCGGTCCGGCTCGGGCTCACGCTCCCGCTCGTCGCTGCGGCCACCCTGATGGCCGGGGGCGCGGCGCTCGCGGGGGCGCTCCTGGCCGTCCGCGCGGCGGTCCGGCTTCCCCCCGCGGAGGCGATGCGCCCCCCTTCGCCCGCGGTGTACCGGAAGAGCCTGGTCGAGCGGCTGGGGCTCTCGGCGCTGGTGGGCCCGGCCGGCATGATGGTGCTGCGCGAGGTGGAGCGACGCCCGGTGCGCACGCTCCTCTCCTCCCTGGGCATCGCGGGCGCACTCGCCCTGGTGGTGCTGGGCCGCTTCGGCCTCGACTCGCTCGACCGCTATCTGGACAGGGTCCTCCGCAGCGAGCAGCGCCAGGACCTCGCGGTCTCCTTCGACCGTCCCGTGCCGCCCCGGGCGCTCCGCGAGCTCGCCGCGATGCCCGGCGTGCTCCAGGTGGAGGGCCTCCGCACCATGCCGGCGCGGGTCCGTCACGAGCACCGCTCCCGGGAGACCGTCCTCGTCGGCCTGCCGGCGGGCGCGTCGCTGCGACGCCTCGTCGAGCGGAGTGGGCGGGAGGTCGCGCTTCCCTCGGACGGGATCCTGCTCACGAAGAAGCTCGCAGAGGTGCTGGAGCTTCGCGTCGGCGACCGGCCGGAGGTGGAGGTCCGGGAAGGCTCGCGGCCGGTGGTCCGGCCCGTCGTGGCGGGCGTCGTCGACGAGGCGGTGGGCCTTCACCTGTACGCTCGCGACGAGCTGGTCTCCGCGTTCGAGGGCGACGCCGGCGCGCTCGGGATGGCCCTCCTGGCCGTCGATCCGCGCCAGCTCTCCGCCCTCGAGGAGCGGCTGCGCCGGCTCCCGCGGGTCATCGACGTCTCCGACCTGAGCGCCGACATCCGGCGGATGCGCGACATGCAGATCTCGATCGAGAGCGTCAGGAACGCCATCTGCATCGTGCTCGCCGTCACCGTGATCTTCGGCGTGATCTACAACAATGCGCGCATCTCGCTGGCGACACGCGCGCGCGAGCTCGCGAGCCTGCGCGTGCTGGGGTTCGAGCGGCACGAGATCTCGTCGATCCTGATCGCGGGCATGGCGATCGAGCTCGCCATCGCAATCCCCATCGGCCTCCTCCTCGGCCGCGCCTGGGCGCAGCTCCTCCTGGGGTGGGTCGACCAGGAGCAGTTCCGCTGGGCGACGTACGTGTCGCCGAGCACGTACCTCATGGCAGCGGCGGTCGGGCTGCTCGCGGCGGCCGCGAGCGCGCTGTGGGTGCGACGCCGCGTCGATCGGCTCGATCTGATCGGCGTCCTGAAGACGCGGGAGTGACGCATGGACCCCTCGAGCGAGCAGGACACGGTCGTCCGGCAGCAGCCGAGCCAGCAGGGCGCGCTGGCCCGATCGCCGCCCCCGGCCGTCGAGCAGCAGGCGGGGGCGGCACCCGGGCTGGCGTCGCCGGCGCTGCGCGCGCCCGGTGACGAGCGCCGCCGTGCCGCCGAGCAGCGGCGGAAGCGGCTGCGCACCATCCGCCGGGGCCTCCTGGCCCTCCTCGCGCTCGGCGCCGTGGCCGCCACGGTGCTCGCGCTTCGGACGCCCCCGGTGCCGGTGGACGTCGCGGCGGCGGCGCGCGGGCCGCTCGTCGTGGTGATCGAGGAGACGGGAATCGCGAGGGTGAAGGACCGGTACGTCGTGTCCGCTCCGGCGTCCGGCCGCGTCTCCCGGCAGCTGCGCGAGCCCGGCGACGCGGTCCTGGAAGGCGACGTGGTGGCCGAGATCGCGCCGTCGCTCTCGCCGCTGCTGGACGCGCGGACCCGGTCCGAGGCTCAGGCGAGGCTGAGCGCGGCCACGTCGGCGCTGGGCCAGGCGCAGGCCCAGCACGGCCGGTCCAGGGTGGCCGAGGAGCTGGCTCGCGACGAGCTCGCGCGGGCCCGCTCGCTGGCTGCCGGAGGATCGCTGGCGGGCCAGGACCTGGAGCGCGCCGAGTTCGACGCGCGCATGCGCTCCGAGGAGCTCTCCTCCGCGGTGTTCGCGGTCAAGGTCGCGGCGGAGCAGGTCCGCGTCGCGCGCGCCGCGCTCGCGGGGGACGGCGGCGCGCGCGACCGGCACCTCGACGTGCTCGCGCCGGCCTCGGGCCGCGTGCTGCGCGTGCTCCAGAAGAGCGAGGGCGTCGTGCAGGCCGGCACCGCCCTGCTCGAGGTGGGCAACCCGGAGGCGCTGGAGGTGGTCGTCGACCTGCTGACCACCGACGCCGTGCGTGTCCAGGCCGGGACGCCGGTGACGATCCAGCGCTGGGGCGGCGACCGCGCGCTCGCGGCGCGGGTGCGCACGGTCGAGCCGTCCGCGTTCACGAAGCTGTCGGCGCTCGGCGTCGAGGAGCAGCGGGTGAACGTGATCGCGGCGTTCACGGACCCGCGGCGGGACTGGGCCGCGCTCGGCGACGGGTTCCGCGTCGAGGCCCGCCTCGTCCTCTGGCGCGGCGACGACGTGCTGAAGATCCCGCAGGGCGCCGCCTTCCGTCACGGAGACGGCTGGGCCGTCTTCCGCGTCGTGTCCGGCAAGGCGCGGCTCGCCCCCGTGCAGGTGGGGCACCGCGGGGAGACGGAGCTGGAGGTGCTGGGCGGCCTCGAGCCGGGCGCGGCGGTGGTCGTGCACCCCGGCGACCGCGTGAAGGACGGCGCGCGCGTGGAAGCGCGGGACTGAACGCGCGGGCCGCTCCGCGTTCCATGGATCGTTTGCATCCGGGAACGGGGTACAGTCGGACGTGCTGCCCATCGTGAGCCGCGCCCCGCTCCAGCGCGTCGCCCCGTAGCGGGCCGGAGGCGAGTTCGCCTCCCAGCGTCGATGGAAGCCTCCCCGCCGTCCACCGAAGGCGCTCGCACGGTCTCGAGCGCAAAGGGAGCAGCACATGGAACAGCACGCGTCATCCGCGCTCTGGAAGCTCCTCGCCGCAGGCGTCGCCATCGGCGTCGTCGCCGCCGTCCTGGTCGCAGCAGGAAACCCCGGCAACATGGGGGTCTGCGTCGCGTGCTTCGTGCGCGACATCGCGGGGACGTTCGGTGGCGCGCGGCTCGGCATGGGAGGGGTCGCGTACCTTCGACCCGAGATCCTCGGGCTCGTGCTGGGCGCCCTTGGAGCCGCGGCCCTCTCGGGTGAGTTCCGGCCGCGCGGAGGCGTCGCCTTCGTGCCGCGGTTCCTCCTCGGGTTCGTGTTCATGGCGTCCGCGCTCGTCTTCCTCGGCTGCACGGTCCGGGTCTGGCTGCGGGTCGGAGGCGGCGACCTCAACGCCGTCGTCGGAGCCGCGGGGCTGATCGTCGGGATCGCGGTCGGGAGCGCGTTCCTCAAGGGCGGGTACACGCTGCCGAAGGCGCGCGACGTCTCGCGCCCGGCGGGGCTCGGCGTGGCGACCGTCGCGGCGGTCCTCCTCGCCATCGCCGTCGCCACGGGCGGCACCCCGAGCTTCCTCACCGTCACGCCCGCGCCGCGCCGACCCCCACCGCCGCACCGTTTCCCGCGGCCGCCGCCGCGGCGGCGCCGCCGGTCGTGGCCGCGCCGAGGCCGACCCCGCCGGGAGGGAAGCGCGCGCCGCTCGCGCTCTCGATCCTCGCGGGCATCGCGGTCGGGGCCATCGCGCAGCGGAGCCGCCTGTGCACGACCGGCGGCATCCGCGATCTCATCCTCTGGAGGCGGCCGGAGAAGCTCCTCGGGATTGGCGGGCTCGTCGCGGGCGCGCTCGTCGCGAACCTGGCGCTCGGCCAGTTCCGCCTCGGCTTCGTGGGCCAGCCCGTCGCCCACACCGATGCCCTCGCCAACTTCGCGGCGATGGCCGTGGCGGGGCTCGCGGCAGTCCTCATGGGCGGTTGCCCGCTCCGGCAGCTCGTCATGGCGGGCGAAGGAGATGCGGACGCGGGCGGTGCCCTTGCCGGGATGGTCGCCGGGGCGCTCTTCGCTCACGGCGCGAGCTTCGCGTCTTCGCCGAAGGGGCCAGCAGCCGGCGCCATGTCGCTGCTCGCGGCGCTCGCGGTGGTCACGCTCGCGCTCGCGTTCTGGGTCCGCAGTCGAGCGGACGTGGGCCCTCGCACGACGGCTCGAGCGAAGCGGCCTATTCCGACGAGGTGCCGAGCGGTGAGGGCCCCAGCGGCCATCCCGCCTGCGAAGTCCGCCGAGGCACGAACCCACCGCTTCGAGGTCTCCCTGAGGGGCTTGAACGCGTGGACCGCCCGATCTACCCCGCTCTCGGGGAACGCGCCGATCCTCCTCGAGCACCCGGCGCCTGAAAGGGAGAGAACCCATGTCGCGCCTTTGCGTTGCCGCTGCCGTCGGTCTCTTCACCGTCGCATTTCCTGCCGCGCGCGCCACCGCGGCCGAGACGCGCGCGCCGACTGCGCAGGTGGACATGCCCGCCGCAATCGCGCTGGCGCCGGGCGAAGCGGTCGTCCTCAAGCTCTCCGCCAAGGGCACGCAGAACTACGAGTGCCGCTCGAAGCAGGACGCGCCCGAGCAATACGAGTGGGCGCTCGTCGCTCCGGAAGCGGAGCTGTTCGACGGAAACGGGAAGAAGGTCGGCAAGCACTACGCCGGTCCCGACCTGGGAGAGCGCGACGGACGGCAGCAAGGTGGTCGGGGCCGCGAAGGCCAGCGCCGACTCCCCCGAGCCCGACGCCATTCCCTGGGTGCTGCTGACGGTCAAGGAGGCGCCGGCAAAGGGAACGTTCTCGCGGATCACGAGCGTGCAGCGCACCGAGACGCACGGCGGCAAGAAGCCTGCAGGCGGCTGCCAGCGTGGCGAGACGCGGAAGGTCCCCTACAGCGCGGTCTACCTCTTCGCGCGCCCGAGGTCGTAGAACAGGCGAACCCCGTGCATCGACGCGCGACCGCGTTATCCCGGTGCATGGACGACCGAGAGGAGCGGACATGCAATCACTCATTCCTTCGCAGATGAAGGCAGCGGCCATCGACCAGCACGGAGGGCCCGAGGTCCTCCACACCGAGATGTTGCCGGTCCCGAAGCCGGGGCCGAAGCAGGTCCTCATCCGGCTCGACTCCGCCGGGATCGGCGTCTGGGACCCGTACGTCCGGTCCGGAGAGATCGAGCTCGGCCAGAAACGGTTCCCGCGGATCATCGGCAACGACGGCGCGGGCGAGGTGGTCGCGGTGGGCGACCGCGCGCGGCGCTTTCATGTCGGCGATCGCGTCTACGCGTATTCCTTTCAGGGCGGGTTCTACGCGGAGTACGTCGCGCTCGACGAGGACGCGATCGCGCCGATCCCGCCGGGACTGAGCGCCGAGCAGGCGGGCGCGCTCGGCGCCGACGGCGTGACCGCGCTGCTCGGCCTCGACGATCAGCTGCACCTGAAGGCGGGGCAGACGCTCATGGTCTACGGCGCGAGCGGCGGGATCGGGCACCTCGCGGTGCAGCTCGCCAAGCGGATCGGCGCGAGGGTCCTCGCGGTCGCCTCGGGACGAGACGGCGTGGAGCTGGCCCGGAAGCTCGGAGCGGACGTGGCGGTCGACGGCAAGCGGGACGACGTGGCGCGGGCGGCTCGGGACTTCGCGGCCGGCGGCCTGGACGCCGCGCTCGTGCTGGTCCACGGCGAGAGCCTCGAGCCCGCGCTCGCGGCGATGCGGAGGGGCGGCCGGGTCGCCCATCCCAACGGCGTCGAGCCGGTGCCCAGCGTCCCCAGGGGCGTGAAGCTCCTGGCGTACGACGGCGAGCCGAGCCCCGACGCCTTCGAGCGGCTCAACCGGCTCATCGCGGCCGGCCCGTTCCACGTCGAGCTCGGGCGGGTGTACCCGCTCGAGGACGCGGCCCGCGCGCACCGGGAGATCGAACAGCACCACCTCGGCAAGCTCGCGCTGCGGATCCACTAGGCCGGAGCGAGCAGCGCGCCGCTCGGGGCTCCGGCCGCCTACGGTTTCCTCGCCGCGATCCACACCGCCGCGTCCCAGGCGTTGTGGATCCCGATGAACAAGAGGAGGAGCGTGGCCGCAGCGACCACGTCGAGTGCCGGCGCCGGCCGGTGCGAGAGCGCGACCGCCGCGGCGATGAGGGAGGCGTACGCGACGACGGGCAGGGCCACATGCCAGATCCAGTCGGAGAGCACCGGGACGTAGGACTGCTGTCGCCGCGCCTGCACCCCCACCCACGCCGAGAGCCCGAGGCCCCCGATCCCCGCTGCGCTCACGCAGTACGCGAGGCTCGAGGCGGTCTGACCGGGCATGGAGAGCATCGCGGCGACCAGCAGCACCGCGCAGAAGTGCACCACGGTGGGGGTCCCGAAGGCGCGAATCCCGCCGTCGACCCCTTCGACCCTCGCCTCGGTTCGGAGCGCCACCACGACGAACATCAGGCCGGTGAGGGCGGCCGCGGATGAGCCGGTGATGACGTAGAAGCTCTCCCACTCCGAGAGTGGCGGCAGCGCTGGCCCGGGCACGCCGACGGATCTAACGCGCCGGCCCTGCGCGGCTTCGGGTGGGGAGCAGCTAAGGAGGCGGAGCCCCGAAGGTCCGCTCGAAGAGCGCCCGGATCGCCGCGCGTCCGTCGTCGGACAGGGAGCGGGTGCCCGCGCCCGCGAACCGCTCGCACGAGATGACGGGCGGCGCCTCGCCGACCCAGTCCCGCTCGTCCCACCTGAACCAGCGCGACCGCTCCTGGTCGAACAGGTGGACCGGCTTTCCCCAGTGTCGCGCCAGCTCGACCGCCCAGCCGGTGCCACCGTGGGCCGTCTTGTCCGGGTTGACGGTCCCGACGGAGAACACCTCGCCCGCCGCGCTCACCTGGTGCCAGATGGTCTGGAGCACCCGCCGCAGCTCCGCCGACTCCGAGAAGGCGCGGTGCATGTGCGCCTTCACGTACGCGGCGCTGACCTCGCCGACCCGGAGCTCGTCCTCGCTCAGCTCGACGAGCCCGCGGGTCCGGGCGTTCCCTCGACGGCCGCCGAACGTGTAGTTCACCTCGCCGACGCCCCATCGCTCGGCGCAGGCCCCGAACTCCTCCTCCGCGCCGGCGGACCCGCTGGCGACGAGCGTGAACGACCCCGGCGAGAGCTCGGCCCGCGGCTCGCGCCTCGTCGTCTCCCGGCAGCCGCAGCGCGCCGCCCTCGAGCACGAGCGGGACGTCGATCGCGGGGTACCGCTCGAAGTCCTTCACCAGCAGCAGCCGGGCGTGGCGTCCGTGCGGCTCGAGGAAGACGCCGACGTCGACGAGCGCGGCGCAGGCGTCCGGCAGCGGGGCGATCCGCGGGGCACCGAGCTCGGGGCCTCGCGCCTCGCGCGCGGTCATCCAGATCTCGGCGCCGACGCGAGCCGCGCTCGCCTTGACGGCGCCGATCGTCGCGGCGACCCCGGGCTCCTCCCAGTCGAAGCCGTCGACGAGGATGGTGGAGGGCCCGAGCCCGAGGTGCACCTGGAACGCGGCCAGCGCCTCGTCGAGCCCTCGCGGGGTGAAGGGGCCGTCCATCGACGACCAGATGAGCCGCCGGTGGGCGATCGACTCCCGCACGCCCCGGCGGTCGGCCAGGTCGACGCGCTCGACGAGCTCGTCGAAGAGCGCGTCGTAGCGGGTCGAGACGTGCTCCACCGATTGCCCGACCGCGACGTGCAGGACGGGCCTCCCGCGCAGCAGGGCGTCCAGCCCGAGCTGCACGAGGCAGGCGGACTTGCCGACCCCCGCCGGCGCCATGATCACGCCCAGGTGACCCTTGCCCAGGCCGCCGCGGATCGAGCGGTCGAGGAACCGCAGCGGGCTCTGGAGGATCGCTTCCTGCCGGATCATGGCCTCTGGGGAAATCTACTTCTTGCCGGCCACGGCCGCCTTCTTGGCGGCCTCCTTCTTCATGAGCTCCTCGGACATCGCCGCGGGGACCGGGAGGTACCGGGAGAACTCCATCGTGAACTCCGCCTTCCCCTGCGTCGAGGACCGGAGCGTCGTGGAGTAGCCGAACATCTCGGCGAGCGGGACCTCGGCCTCGATGCGGGACAGCTGGCCGTCCTCCTGCGAGCCGATGATCATGGCGCGCCGCTGCATGAGCCCGCCGAGGACGCCGCCCGAGAACTCCGAGGGCGTCTCGACGACGACCTTCATGATCGGCTCGAGGAGGCGCGGCTTCGCGCGGTCGAAGCCCTCGCGCCAGGCGCCGCGCGCGGCCTCCTGGAAGGCGATGTCGGACGAGTCGACCGCGTGGCTCGCGCCGTCGTTGATGACGACGCGCACGTTCACCACCGGGAACCCGAGGAGCCGACCCTTCCCGAGCATGGACTTGAAGCCCTTCTCGACCGCCGAGATGAACTCGCGGGGGATCGAGCCGCCCACCACGTCGTCGACGAACTCGTACGCCTGCTCGCAGGGCTCGATGTACCCGCACACCCGGCCGAACTGCCCGGAGCCGCCGGTCTGCTTCTTGTGCGTGTAGGCGAAGTCGGCCCGCTGGCTGACGGTCTCGCGGTACGCGACCTGCGGAGGGGACGCCTCGACGATCGCGTTGTACTCGCGCTTCATGCGCTCGATGTAGACCTCGAGGTGCAGCTCGCCCATCCCGCGGATGATCGTCTCGCTGCTCTCCTCGTCCACGCCGGCGCGGAAGGTCGGGTCCTCGCGGGTGAAGCGCCGGAGCGCCTTGCCCATGTTGGTCTCGCTCTTCGAGTCGACCGGCCTGATCGAGAGGGAGATCACCGGATCCGGCACGTGCATCGAGGTCATGTTGAGCTTGACCTTGCCGTCGGTGAACGTGTCGCCCGAGTTGCACTCGATCCCGAACATCGCGACGATGTCGCCGGAGCCGGCGGCGTCGATGTCCTCCATCTCGTCCGAGTGCATGCGGACGAGCCGGCCGATCCGGTGGTCCTTCTTGGTGCGCATGTTGGTGATGAACATGTCGCGCTGCAGCCTGCCCTGGTAGACGCGCAGGTACGTGAGCTGGCCGTACCGGCCGTCCTCGAGCTTGAACGCGAGCGCCACGGTCGGCTTGTCGTTGTCGATCGAGAGCAGGACCTTCTGCTCGTCGTTCGCGAGGTCGAGCGCCTCGTTGACGACCTCGGTCGGATCCGGGAGGTAGTCCACGACGCCGTCGAGCAGCTTCTGGACGGCCTTGTTCTTGTACGCCGAGCCCATGAACACGGGCGTGAGCTTCAGCTCGATGGTCCCCTTGCGGATCGCGGCCCGGATGAGCGACTCGGTGACGCGGTCCTCGAGGATCGCCTCGGTCAGCTCGTCGGAGAACATCGACGCGGCGTCGAGCATCTCCTCGCGCGCCTTCGCCGCCTCCGCCTGCAGCTCGGCGGGGATCTCGGACTCGGTGATCTCCTGGCCGTCCTCGCCGCCGAAGCGGACCGCCTTCATCGTCACGAGGTCCACGACGCCCTCGAACTTGTCCTCGAGGCCGATGGGGAGCTGCATCAGCACCGGGTTGTGCTGGAGCTTCTCGCGCAGCTGATCCTTCACGCGGAGGGGGTTCGCGCCGGACCGGTCGCACTTGTTCACGAACGCCAGGCGCGGAACCTTGTAGCGCCGCATCTGGCGGTCGACGGTGAGCGACTGGCTCTGGACGCCGGCGACGGCGCAGAGCACCAGGATCGCGCCGTCGAGGACGCGCAGCGACCGCTCGACCTCGATCGTGAAGTCGACGTGCCCGGGGGTGTCGATGATGTTGAAGTGGAGCCCGTTCCACTCGCAGTGCGTCGCGGCGGAGGCGATGGTGATGCCGCGCTCGCGCTCGAGCTCCATCGAGTCCATCTTGGCGCCGACGCCGTCCTTGCCCTTCACCTCGTGGATGGCGTGGATCCGGTTCGTGTAGAAGAGGATCCGCTCCGTCAGCGTGGTCTTCCCGCTGTCGATGTGGGCCGAGATCCCGATGTTCCGGAGCTTCGAGAAATCCGTGTACACGTCGTACCTCCACCTGCGGGCAAACCGAACGAACGAGATGGGCGAACCGGTGCGCGGCGCCGCTCGCCGGGCCATCCGGCGGGCCGGCAAGGACGCCGCTCGTGTCGAACCAGCCGCGCGCCGTGTTGATTCTCGACGGGCGACTGGTGCGGAAACGCGCGCCGTTCACCCACATCCCCGGCGTCGCGCGCGCGCAAACTCGCACAACCCGGTGTCGTAAAGCAACTCGGCGGCCGGAGGCGCGCGCCGGCCGAGGTCCCCCGAACGCCAACTCCTCGCAGCGAGGGGCATTTTGGGAGCAGGGGATCAGCGGCCTCCGCCCGGGAGACCGGCGACGGCGCGCCGGGCCGCTCCGAAGAGCGCTGCCCGGCCGTCCACGACGACGCGCACCGGGACGTCCTCGAGCAGCGGCCGCAGGCGCCCCTTGTCGACGAAGGCCGCGAGGAACGGCGGCCTTGCGAGCCAGGGCAGGATCCGCGGCGCGATCCCGCCGCCCACGTAGACGCCGCCCCCGGCCAGCGCTCGCAGGGCGAGGTTCCCGGCCTCGGCACCGAGGACGGAGACGAAGAGGTCGAGCGCCTCGGCGCACACGCGGGAGCGACCCTCGAGCGCGGCAGCGGAGATCGCGGCGGCGGGATCGCCCGCCCGGAGCTCCTCCGCGAGCCATGCCGGCTCCTCTCCTCCACCCGCCTCGCGCAGGAAGAGATACACCTCGTGCAGGCCCGGACCCGAGAGCACGCGCTCGTAGCTGACGCGGCCGTGGCGGGCGATGAGCCAGCGCAGGAGCGCGATCTCGCGCTCCGTTCGTGGCGCGAAGTCGGCGTGCCCTCCCTCGCTCGCGAGCGCCACCGGGCGTCCGGCGATCAGGGCCAGCGTCGCCTCGCCGAGCCCGGTCCCGGCGGCGATGACGGCGCGGTGCCCGGTGAGGCCGCCCCGTCCGGGCTTCAGCTCCACGATCCCCTCGGCGGGGAGGAGGTCCAGGGACCAGGCGAGCGCCTCGAGGTCGTTCACGAGCGCGACGTCGCGAAGCCCGAGCAGGCGCGCGAGCACCCCGGCGTCCACCACCCACGGGAGGTTCGTGGTGGCGACGCGCCCCTCGGCCACGGGTCCGGCGATCCCCAGGGCGGCCGCGAGGACGCGGCCGCCGCCGTGGCGCTCGCGGAAGCGCCGCACGATGTCCTCCAGGCCGGCGTGCTCGCGACTCGGGTACGTCTCGAGCGCCACGAGCGAGGGCACCCCCTCGCCCGGCTCGAAGAGCGCGAGCCGCGCGTTCGTGCCGCCGATGTCACCGGCCAGGATCACGTCGCGCCCCGGATGGCCCCGCCCTCCCTCAAGGCGCGGCTGCTGGCGCGCCGAGCTGGGCGCGCCGCGCGTCGATCGTGGTGAGGAGCTGCCGGAAGGGCTCCGCGAACTTTCGGACGCCCTCCTCGAGGACCGCGTCCGTGACGGTGTCCATCGAGATCCCGAGCCCCTCGAGCGCCGCGAGCTGGGCGGCGGCCAGCCCTGTCCCCTCCTCGAGCGTGCCGCGCACGGTGGCCCCGCGGTGGAGCGCGTCCAGCGTGGCCGGGGGGACCGTGTCCACCGTGTCGGGCCCGACGAGCGCCTCGACGTACATGAGCTCCGGGTAGCGCGGGTCCTTGACGCTCGTGCTCGCGAAGAGCACGCGCTGGGGTCGCGCGCCACGGGTGGCGAGCTCGGCCCAGCGCTCGCCCGCGACGAGCTCCTTGAAGTCCTGGTAGGCCAGCTTCGCGTTCGCGATCCCGGCCTTGCCGCGCAACATCTCCATGCGGTCGCGCTCGCCCGCGTCGGCGGTGCGCCGCGCCTTCTCGTCGAGGAGGCGGTCGACGAACGTGTCGATGCGAGAGACGAAGAAGCTCGCCACGCTCGCGGCCCTCGAGAGCGCCTCGCCCCTCCGTGCCCGCGCCTCCAGCCCGGCCATCCAGGCCTCCGCCGCCCGGCGGTACGCGGCGCGGGAGAAGAGCAGCGTGACGTTCACGTTGACGCCCTCCCCCGCCAGCGCCTCGATGGCGGCCATGCCCTCGGGCGTGCCCGGGACCTTGATGAAGACGTTGGGCCTCGCGAGCGCCTTCCACAGGCGCCGCCCCTCCTCGATCGTTCCGCTCGTGTCGCGGGCGACCAGCGGCGAGACCTCGAGGCTCGCGTAGCCGTCGCGCCCGCCCGTCTCGTCCCACACCGGGCGCATGAGATCGGCCGCCGCCCGCAGGTCCTGGATCGCGAGCGCCTCGTAGATCGCCTTCGCGTCGAGGCCGCGAGCTCCGAGCGCCGCGATGTCGTCGTCGTAGTCGGCCGTCCCCGCGATCGCCTGCTCGTAGATGGCCGGGTTCGTGGTGAGGCCTCGGACACCGTCGTCGATCAGCCCCGCGAGGCCGCCGGTGCGGAGCAGGTCCCGCTTCAGCCCGTCGTACCAGAGGCTCTGGCCCTGGCGAGCGAGCTCACGAATTGGCTCGATCATGGTCGCGCCTTCTCTCCGTCGGGATGGCCCGAGGGGCCTCCTGCACGCCTCCACCACGAGCGTGCGGATGGTCGCCACCGAGCGCTGTCCGGAACGGGGTGCATGTCGCCTCAGATCATGTGGATGCTCGGGGCTTGCGTCCGCGACTGCGCAGCAAGGCCACCGCGATCCCGCTCCACGCCGCGAGGCGAAAGGCCATCGCCGCCACCGTCCTCGACTCGAAGGCGCCGCCGGCGGCCACGTGCGCGCCGAGGGCCAGGCAGGCCACCAGCGTCGCGAGGGCGATGGCGGCGGCGAGGGCGCCTGCCCAGCGGAGGCGGAGCGCGATCGCGATCGCCGCCGCGACGTACGCGAAGCCGGCGAGGAAGTTGAACCAGACGACGAACGGGACGTAGCGGCCGGCGGCGGCGCGGGCTGCGTCGGGACCGAAGAGCACGCGCCCGCCCGCGACGATCGTCGCGGCGCCGAAGACGAGCGCGAACGCGGCGAGGGCGACGGAAGCTCGGGATCGGCGCACCGGCGGTCCCGCCCCGCTCCGGCCTGTCAGGACCGGCCGAACAGGTTCATCGCGAGCGACTTGCGGCCGCCCGACACCTTCAGCTCAGAGGCGCGCCGCCGGGCGCGGGCCTGCGAAGCGACCACCACCGCGACGACTGCGACCACGACGAGAGCCACGACGGCGGCGTTCAAGCGGACTCCTGCTGCGTGAAGCGAGGATGGCTGAGTGGTGCGGGTGCTCGGATCCCGAGTACCACGAAACCCCGTCAGCCGCCGGCGGGCGGCGCCGCCTTCCTCCGCCCCCGCGCCGCACGCCACCCGAACAGGGCAACGGCCGCGACGACCAGGATCTTCACGCCGACCCAGACCCCGCCGAGGTAAGGCCCCGGAGGAATGCCGAGCCAGCTCAGGGCGACGGCGATGGCGGCGGTGATGGCGGTCGTCAGCATGGTTCGGCGGGCTGAGGTTATAGCTGCGATTGACCGGCGGCGCGCCGCGACGAGCACCCCCTGGCGGTGGTAGTTGATGGACGGCGATCACTCGGAACCCGCAAGGAGCTCGAACATGGCCCACGTCGCCCACTCGCATGCCAGCGATCAGCACGCTGCCTCGCCCTCCCCCGACGATTCGGTCGGCGAAAGAGGTGGGTGGTTCGTACCCCTCGTCCTGCTCCTCGCGACGACGGCCGCCTTGCTCTGGGCGCTGCTCGCCCCGCGCGCGTCCGTCGCGCCGCCTTCCACCGTGGCGGCCGCACCGCACCCCGCCGCACCCGCGGGGGCCCTCGGGCCGATGGTCGAGCGCGCGCTGGCGGGCGGGCGACGCATCTCCGTTCCCGATCGCGGCGTCGAGGGGCGGCTGCTCGCCTTCATCCAGGATGCGAGCCGGCCGGCCGACAAGACGACCTGGTTCGACTTCGACCGGCTCACGTTCCAGACCGGCGCGTCCACGCTGAGCCCGAGCTCGCAGGACCAGCTGGCGTCGGTGGCCGCCATCCTGACCTCCTACCCCGTCGTGAGGCTGAAGATCGGCGGCTACACGGACAACGTGGGCGACCCCGCGTCGAACCAGCGCCTCTCCGAGCAGCGGGCCGCCAACGTGCGGACCGCGCTGCTCGAGCTCGGCGTGGCTCCGGACCGGCTGGGAGCCGAGGGGTACGGTGAGCAGTTCCCGGTGGGCGACAACGCCACGCCGGACGGCCGAGCGATGAACCGGCGTATCTCGATGCGGGTCGTGGAGAAGTAGCTGCCGATTGCGCGCGGGGGACGCGGCCAGTAGACACCGCGAGCTGGAGGGCTCGCGATGAAGCAGCTGCACCGACCCGACCTGTTCACGTGGTGCCGTTACGACGAGGCGCTGCGCATCGACTTCAACGGGATCCTCTGGCGGCGCGAGGGCGGCAACGTCCTCGTGGACCCACCTCCGCTCGCGGGCGACGACGTGCGCCACCTCGACGCGCTCGGCGGGGCGTCGTCGATCGTGCTCACCACCTCCGACCACGTCCGGGGAGCCCACGAGATCGCGGCGCGCACGGGAGCGCGCCTGCTCGGCCCGGCCGGTGAGCGCGCGTCGTTCCCGGTCGCGTGCGCGGGGTGGCTCTCGGACGGGGACGAGCCGTTCCCCGGCCTTCGAGTGCATGAGCTCGTCGGCTCGAAGACGGAGGGCGAGCTCGCGCTCGTGCTCGACGAGACGACCGCGATCTTCGGCGACGCGGTGCGCGCGCACCATGCGGGCGCGTTGATGCTCCTCCGACCCGAGAAGCTCCGCGACCCGGCCCGCCTCATCGAGTCCGTCCGCCGAGTGCGCGCGCAGCACCCGCGCATCGCGCACGTGCTCGTCGGCGACGGCTGGTCCGCCTTCAACGACGGCGGCGCGCTCCTCGACGCGCTGCTCGGGTCGTGAGGGTCCCGGCCCCGGGCCGGCGACCGGCGCTGCAACCGTCAGGGTCAGGGGTGACGGTCAGTGGGGCAACGGACCGAGCGCCCGGCCTGCCGGCAGCACGTTGCGTGCGACAAACAGTCTCCTCAGGTTTCTCTGGAACGTCGTCTGTCCGCCCGAACGCGGGCTCGCCGCGGCGAGACCCACCCCGTGAAGGCCGGACGCCTCGAAAGGGAACGCGCATGCTTCAGGAACCGCAGCAGAGTCCGCACACCGAGAGCAGGGACCGCGAGAATCACGAGCTCTTCGAGACGTGCACGGGGTGCGGCGGGGACGCGGTCGCGGACCCGGTGAACGGGGGCCTCAACTGCGGGAGCTGCGGTCAATGGCATTTCCTCTGCGACGAGTGCATGCCGAACGTCTCGGAGCACTCACGAGACGCGGCGTGGCACTGCCCGGAGTGCCGGGACCCGACGTACCACTGATCGCCCGGTCCTTCCGGTCGAGGCGCGCTCCGCCTCGAACGCCCCGAGGCGCGGAGCTCCGGGTTCTACCGGGTGGGCTGCGTCTCGGCGCGCGTCCGTTCGTATTCCTCCCTGTCGAGGATGGGCCAGGCACCCTCGCCCACGGCGAGGACTCCGCGGGCGGGCAGCGCGACGTCCCCGATGCGGGGGTTCTGCGCCGCGTGAGCGGGTCGCCCGAGGTCGTGCCCTTCGAGCACGGCCTTCGAGTCCTCGACGAGGTACATGCGCTGGGGCATGAGGGTTCCGGTGTGCCCGCTCGGCATCACGCCTGACATCTTCAGGGTACCCATCCCGAGCACCCGGCGAGCCAGCAGCTCGCGGGCCCGCAGCAGCGGGGCGGGACGCCACGTCCACCTGGGCAGGCGTGCGCTCATGGCGTTGAGGGCGCGGAGCAGGGGCGTGTCGGTGGCGGTCAGGCTCCAGTCGAGGGCCGGGTCGTCCATGGTCACTCGCAGTGAGGCGGGGCCGGTCCATTCGACCTTGATCCTCGCGCGCGCCGTGCGGTCGCAAGCCCGCCCGTAGTAGCGCGGGCAGGCGATGTCGAGGCGCGGGGCGTCGGCGTAGATCGCCCATCGCCCGCCAGGATCCCGGTGCCAGACCGTGCGGTACGGCGCGAAGTCGTTCTCGGGAAACACCCGCAGCGCGAGCACGTGACCCGAGTCGAACGGGAGCCCGAACACGCCCCAGCCCTTGACGTATTCGTGGCCGGGCCAGGGGGCCTGACCTCGCACCTCCGGCAGGTCTCGAAGCATCGCGGCGAGGTCGATCATGGTCGCACCTCAGATTCGACGTCGCGCGACGAACCGCGCCTCGCGAACGGCGCTGGGGTCGTAGCTCCAACCGACCCGCCCTGCCAGCGGATCGGTCGCGCAACTGCGAGCGGGTATGCTACCGCCTTGAACGCACCGGCGGGGACGCGGCTGGGCCGCGCGCTTCGCGTCGCCACCCATCAGCACGCCGCCCCCGCCTCACCCCGACGATTCGGTCGGCGAACGTGGAGGGTGAGCGCCTCGAGGAGGAGCACATGCGCAGGTTCGATCTCCGGGTTGCCGTCGCAGGGGCCGCCGCTCTGGCGCTCCTTGCGTGCGGTGAGAAGACGTCCGCGCCTGGCTTCACACCGCAGCCGCCCGCTGCGAGCCCGGCGCCGCAGGCGGAGGCGGCGCCCGCACCCGCCCCGTCCACTGCCGCGGCCCCGACCGAGGTGGCCAAGCCGCCGCCCGTGGCGGGGCCCGAGGCGAAGACGGACGCCCGGCCGTCGCCCGCCCCGAAGCCGGAAGCCGCGGCTCCCGCTCCCGCCCGCCCGCCCGCGGAGAAGCCGTCGGCGCATGCGAAGGTCGGCGCGGACAAGTGCAAGATGTGCCATCGCGTCCAGCACGAGTCCTGGGTGGCGAGCCCTCACGCGGAGAAGGGTCTCGACTGCGAGGGCTGCCACGGGAACGGCGCCGACTATTGGCCGGCGGGGGTGATGCGCGACCGCGCCAAGGCCGTGGCCGCCGGACTCGTCTTGCCTGCGCTCGCGGCCTGCAAGACGTGCCACGGTGCGAAGACGGACGGCGCGCTCTTCCAGCGAGTGCACGCGCACAAGGCGAGGTAGCGCTGCGGGGCAGACCCGGCCGGTCGTCGTCGCGCCTCGAGCCGGAGCGGTGCACGGCTGGCTCCGACGAACGGGTATGCTGCCGCCATGATTGCACCGACTGGCACTCCCGCCCTGCACCGCGGCTGGCGCTCGGGGCTGCTCGGTGACGTGGTCGCCCTCCAGGCGCGCTACTACGCCGACGCGTGGGGCTTCGGCCCCTTCTTCGAGGCGAAGCTCGCGCGCGAGATGGGCGCCTTCGCCTCGCGCTACGACCCGCAGCGCGACCTCATCCTCTCGGCGCACGACGGAGCGCGCACGACGGGATCGATCACCATCGACGGCGGCGATCCCGACGCGCCGGAGGGGCTCCTGCACCTGCGCTGGTTCATCCTCGGCGACGGGGAGCGGGGACGCGGGGTGGGCCGCGCGCTCCTCGACGAGAGCCTGTCGTTCGCTCGCGCGACGCGCCGCCCCGGGGTGTACCTGTGGACCTTCGCGGGGCTCGACGCAGCCCGCCGCCTCTACGACGCCGCCGGGTTTCGGCTCGCGGAGGAGCACGTGGGCGCCACGTGGGGGACCCGCGTCACCGAGCAGCGCTTCGTGCTCGATCTCACGTAAAGGCGGCGACGCCCGAGACGGACTCTCGAGAACTCAACGACATTTGGTCGGGAGCCGCACCGGGATTTCGGTTTTCAGCGAACCTTGGGTTTGCGTTTCCCTCCCCGATCGCTCGCGGAGGAGGACCCGTTAACCCTGCCTGGCAGTGATTTCCTGCGCCGGAGCGCTCGTTCGCGCATCTCGGCACGGCCGCTGCACTACCCCACCGGCCAGGAGACCCACGACATGCACCAGCTCGACCGCACCTCCACCGTCGCCCAGATCGTCACCGCGCACTCCTCGGCGGCCCGCGTGTTCCAGAAGCACGGCATCGACTACTGCTGCCGCGGGAACATCACCGTTCCGGTGGCGTGCCGGGATCGGCACCTCGACCCCGAGGCGCTCTTCGCCGAGCTGGAGGCGACCCTCCCGGCAGACGGCCTGCAGCGGGACGGGGATCCGCGCGAGCTGCAGACGCCCGCGCTCGTCGCCCGCATCGTCGACCGCCACCACGGATACCTCCGCCGCGCTCTTCCGGACCTCGCGCCCATCGCGGCGAAGGTCGCCTCCGTGCACGGCGGCAAGGACGCGCGCCTCCTGGAGGTCGACACGGTGTTCCGTGAGCTCGCGGCCGCGCTCCTCCCGCACCTCGACGAGGAGGAGACCGTGCTGTTCCCGGCGCTGATGACGCCGCGCTCCGACCAGGGGATCGTCCGTCGCGAGCTGGAGCGCATGCTCGAGGACCACCTGGCGGTCGGGGACATGCTCGCGCGGCTGCGCGCGCTGAGCGACGGCTACTCGATCCCGGAGTGGGGCTGCACCACCTACCGCGTGCTCATGACCGAGCTGGAGGCCCTGGAGGCCGACATCCTCCGCCACGTCCACCTGGAGAACCACGTCCTCGCCCCGCGCTTCTCGGGAACGCCCGTCCCCGCTGATCGCTCCTCCCTCAGCTGACGACGCCGGCCTCTTCCGCCGTCACCGGTCCGCTCCGCGACGCTCGCGACCGGTTGCGGCGGTCACCCAGGCGAACGGGGTTCCGGAGTCAGCCTCGTGACTCCGGGTGCACCACGAAGAAGCAGTTCTGGATGTCGTGCGGCAGGGTGTGGACCGACACCTCGCCGAACCCCGCGTCCGCGAGCATCGCCCGCGCGCGCTCCTCGCCCCACATCGTCCCGAGCCCGGCCCCGCCCTGCGCGAGCGAGACGGTCATGCAGTGCATGACCGACACGGCATAGAGGAAGGGCGCGAGCGGATGATCGACGTTCCGCTCGAGGACGCTCGACGCGCGGATATCCTGCATCAAGAAGATCCCGTCCGGCGCGAGGCGCCGCCGGATCGCGCGAAGCGCGGCGGCGGGATCGGCTTGGTCGTGGATCGCGTCGAACGCGGTGACGAGCTCGTACCGCTCGTCGCCGACTGGCCCGGCGGCGTCCCGCACCTCGAACGCGACGTTGGTGAGCCCGTGCTCGGCGGCGGCCGCGCGCGCGGCGCGGATCGCCTCCTCGGAGAAGTCATGCCCCGTGAACCGGCTCCGCGGGTACGCGCGCGCGAGCGCGACGAGCGCCCGCCCGGAGCCGCAGCCCACGTCGAGGACGGAGATCCCGCTCCGCAGGTCCTCCTCGAGCCCGGGCACGAGGGCGACGATCGCTTCGAGCGCGCCGACGACGGTCTGCCCGCTGTCCTCCGCCATCACCTCGTGGAAACGGTCGAACGCGGAGTACGGGACGCCGCGCCCCCGGCGGAAGCACTCCACGATCCTGTCCTCGACGGACCCGAGCAGCGCCACGTACTGCGCATAGACCGCGACGTTGTTGGGCGTGGCGGCGCGCGTGAGGAGCGCCGCGTGCGCGGCGGGCAGGCGGTACCGGCCGCCTCTCGGCTCGTACTCGACCATCCTCGCCGTCGTCATCGCGCCGAGCCACTCGCGAACGTACCGCTCGTCCAGCCCCGCCTCGCGCGCGAGCTCCTCGCTCGTCGCGGGCGGCAGGCGCGCCATCGCGTCGAAGAGCCCCGTGCGGTGGCCGATCGAGGTCATGAGCGCCGTCCCCGCCTCGTCGAGCATGCCGATGAGCCGGCTCCCGAACGCCTCGACCGTTTCCGGATCCGGCGTGGCCCGCGGCGAGGCCGCAACTCCAGGCTGCTGTTCCATGGCCCCTCCTGGCGGCGGAATCTAGGCGCGTCGCAACGCCACGGCCATCCGATCCCCGCAGGAGGCCGGTCGAGCGCCGCCCCGCCGCATCGGCGGCTGCCGTCGAGGGGGTCGCTCCATTCCCTGCCTGCATCGGGTCCGTCCGGTGTGGCCGCCACGCGCGAGCGCTATAGCCCCCTCGCGGTGCCAACCAGGATCGGGAGGTGGACGCATGAGCTACAAGGATCTGGAAAGCAAGAACTCCCCGCGACGCGCGGACACACCGGAGGAGGCGGAGCTGAGAGCGCGCGCCGCCGCGAAGCATCGCGCGAAGGAGGAGAAGTCGGCGAAGTGGCAAGAGCAGCACCGGGCAGGCAAGAAGGACCCGAGTTCCGGCGCCGCGGGGCGGCGTGATCCGACGGAGTAGCGGCTCGAGAGCTCGCTCCTGACCGAGCATGGTTCGTCGAGCACGATCGCCGACGCGCTCGACCTCACGCTCGAGGCCGCGAAGATGCGGCTGCACCGCGGGCGGGCGGAGCTCAGGAAGCTCCTCGGCGCGAATTGCGACCTGTACCGCGACGAGCGGAACGAGCTCGCCTGCGACCGCAAGCCGCCGAGCCGGTCCTAGCTCGGTGAGTCCACCCCCACGGAGGGGCCCCACCGCGACGTCGTGCGGAACGTTGCCTCCACCGCGACGCCGAGTATCACGCATTCGCCAGCGTCACGCGATGCAACAGGGCGGTGTGACGGGGGCCGGCGGGTCGGACGTGGTCCGCCGGGACCTTCAACGAGGGGGGCTCACGTGTATCGACGGAACGGAGTCGCGGTCGTCATGGCGGCGCTCGGTGCGGCGGGGGTCGCGCTCGGCGCCGAGTACGGCACGCGCGAAGAGGCGAAAGCGATGCTCGACAAGGTCGTCGCCGAGATGAAGGCGGACAAGAAGGGGACGCTCGACAAGATCAACAAGAAGGGCTTCAACGACCGCGACCTCTACCCGTTCTGCAGCGGCGCTGACGGCAAGATCACGGCGCACGGAGCCCTCCCCGAGCGCCTCGGCGTGGACCAGGCGACGCTCAAGGACTCCGCAGGGAAGCCGTTCGGTGCCGAGATCCGGAACGTGGCAAAGCCCGGCAAGATCGGTGAGGTGAGCTACATGTACAAGCGCCCGGGCAGCGCCGAGCAGGAGCCGAAGGTGAGCCTCGTTACGAAGGTCGCCGATCAGGTCTGCGCGGTCGGCTACTACAAGAAGTGACAGCCCGCGCCGCCGTCGCGCGCTGCGCTGCATCCTCTGGCGCGAACCCTCGAAACACGAGAGCTCCGGTCACCTGGCGGCGACCGGAGCTCCGGATGGCTGCGGGGGCAGGATTTGATCGAAAGCGGACCTGCTCGCGCTTACCTTGCGCCCATGACGACAGAATTCCGGCAACTCGGCTCCAAGGGCCCCACCGTCTTTCCGCTCGCCCTCGGCTGCATGGGGATGTCCGGCATGTACGGCGGAACGGACGAGCGCGAGAGCATCGCCACCATCCGCGCGGCGCTCGACGCGGGGGTCACGCTGCTCGACACGGGCGATTACTACGGTGCGGGGCACAACGAGATGCTGATCCGGCGGGCGCTCGAGGGTCGGCGCGATGAGGTCCTGCTGTCCGTGAAGTTCGGCGCGCTCCGCTCTCCGGACGGGGGCTGGATCGGGATGGACACACGGCCGGCCGCGGTGAAGAACTTCCTTGCCTACTCCCTGACCCGCCTTGGCGTCGACCACGTGGACATCTACCGGCCGGGGCGCCTCGATCCGGCGGTGCCGATCGAGGAGACGGTTGGTGCCATCGCCGACCTCGTCAAGGCTGGCTACGTCCGGCACATCGGGCTCTCCGAGGTCGGGACGGACACGATCCGGCGCGCCCACGCCGTGCACCCGATCGCGGATCTCCAGATCGAGTACTCGCTCGTCAGCCGCGGCCCGGAGGCGAAGATCTTCCCGATGCTCTCCGAGCTCGGCATCGGCGTCACGGCCTACGGCGTGCTCTCGCGCGGCCTCTTGAGTGGATCGAAGCCCGTCGGCAAGGGCGATTTCCGCGCGTATCTCCCTCGTTTCAGCGGGGAGAATCGCGAACGAAACCAGCGGCTCGTCGATGCGCTGCAGAAGCTCGCAGCCGAAATGAGCGTTCGTCCATCGCAGCTCGCCATCGCCTGGGTGCTCGCGAAGGGCCAGAGCATCGTTCCCGTCATCGGCGCCCGGACTCGCGTCCAGCTCGAGGAGTCGCTCGGCGCCTTGCGGGTTACGCTCTCATCAGCGGACCTCGCGCGAATCGAGGACGCGATTTCGCCGTCCGCTGTCGCGGGAACCCGTTACGACGAGCACCAGATGCGGGTCCTGGATAGCGAGCGGTAGCGTCCCCCGGCACTGCGAGAGCCCCGGTCACTCTTTGCGTCTCCCGACCGAGAGTCGTGCGTCCAGGCCATCGAGAGCACCTAGAGGAGAGCACGATGAGCAACGAGCAGGTGGCACCTGAGACGAAAGGTGTTGCGGTGAAGTTACTTGCAACGATTGACCTTGGCCCTGAGATCGAGGGCATGGCAGGGCGCCAACTTCGAATGCGTATGGTGACCATCGAGCCTGGAGGCGTCTTCGGTCCGATTCACGACCATAGAGACAGACCAGGCACCGTCTACATATTGCAGGGAACAATCACTGATCATCGAGATGGAGTCGCTACGGACTATGGGCCGGGAGTAGGCTGGCCCGAGGATAGGAACACCACGCACTGGCTTGAGAACAGAGGAACGATTCCGGCTGTGGAGATCTCGGTCGATGTAGTCAGGCAAGAGTAAGCAGCATCGCCACTCGGTCCCGCCGACCTGCTCAGGCCGACGGCTCGAGGACCGCGCGCACGAAGCGCTCCAGGAGCGCCGCGAGACTCCCCTCCCGGCGGGCCAGCGTGCCTGTCCGTTTGCGCGGATCGGCGTGTAGGGAGGCCACCTCCACGGCGCCGCGCCATCACACACTCTTCGTATCGCGAGCACGTTCGGGCGTACCATCGGTCCAGAGCACGAGCATCTAGCCTGAGGCAATCGAATGACCGGGGAATCCGCAGGCCAGCGCGATCGCCTCCGCCTCGAGAACGAGGCTCTTCGCCGCGAGGTCGCGGAGCTGCGCAACGAACGGGACCGCCTCGAGCGCACCTGCAGGCGCGCCGATCCGCAGCGGTCGGAGGTCGCGCGGGATCCGAATGGCGGACCCGAGACGGACGCCGGGGACATCATCGCGCCGTTCTCGCACTTCGAGGACCTCGTCGAGTTCTTGCCGGACGCCGCGTTCGTGCTCGACCGGGACAAGCGGGTCGTCGCCTGGAACCGCGCCTGCGAGGAGCTCACCGGGGTCAAGCGGGAGGCACTGCTCGGTCGGGGCGACCACGCCTACTCCGAGGCGTTCTGGGGCACCCGCTGCTCGATGCTGATCGACCTCCTCGACTCCTCGGCCCAGCCCGACGAGGAGGCCCGCTACAAGTACGTGAAGCGGCGAGGCGACATGATCTTCGCCGAGTCGTTCATCCCTCACCTGCGGGGTGGCCGCGGCGCTCATCTCTGGGGCGAGGCGAAGCCCTTGCTCGACCAGCAGGGCCGCCGCTGCGGCGCCGTCGAGGTCGTCAGGGACGTCACCGAGCAGCGGGAGATGGAGCAGGCGCTCCGCGAGAACGAGGTCAAGTACCGCACCTTGTTCGAGAACGCGCGCGACGCGATCCTCGTCTTGCGCGGCGATCGCATCGTCGACTGCAACGTGGTGGCGGAGACGCTGTTCGGCTGCGTTCGTGAGCGCATGCTCGGGACGACCCCGCAGGCCTTCTCACCGGAGCTCCAGCCCGACGGGCAGCACTCCCGCGAGAAGGCGCTGCAGCAGATCGAGCGAGCGCTGGCGGAGGGCGCGCAAACCTTCGAGTGGGAACACTGCCGCGAGGACCGGACGCCGTTCACCGCCGAGGTGACGCTGAGCCGACTCGAGCTTGGCGGGGACACGCTGCTCCAGGCGATCGTGCGCGACGTCACCGTACGCAAGCAGATCGAGGAGGCGCTCCGGGCCAGCGAGCGACAGCTGTCCCTCGTCCTGAACAACGTCTCGGACATCATCTTCGCGATCGCGGTCGACCCCGGGGGCTTCCGCTTCTCCTGGGTCAATCGCCGATTCCTCGAGGTGACCGGTCTCCAGGAGCGCCAGATCGTCGGCGCCCTCGCACACGATGTCATCCCGCCGCCCGCCCACGCCCTGGTCTTCGGGAAATACGAGGAGGCGATCCGTACCGGCCGACCGGTCCACTGGGAAGAGGAGTCGGTGTACCCGGGCGGAAAGAAGGTCGGCGCCGTCACCGTGGTGCCGGTCCACGACGCGCACGGGACGTGCCTCCAGCTCGTCGGAATGGTCCACGACATCACCGAGCGGAAGGCGGCCGAGGAGAAGATCGGCAAGCTGAACGAGGAGCTGCTGCGGGAAGCGGAGGTACTGGAGGAGCGCGTCCGCGTCCGGACCGCGCAGCTCGCCGAGCGCAACCAGGAGCTGAAGGACTTCGCCTATACCGTGTCGCACGATCTGAAGGCGCCGCTGCGCGGCATCGCCGGCTACGCCAACGAGCTCGACCGCAAGCACCGGGCCGGCCTGGGCGACCGCGCCGTCTTCTGCGTGCAGCAGATCATCAGCGCCGCCACCCACCTGGATCAGCTGATCGAAGACCTGCTGCAGTACTCGCGCCTGGACTCCGAGACGCCATCCCTCACCGAGGTCGACCTGCGCGCGCTGGTCGGCATCATCCTTCGGGACCGCGAGCTGCTCGTCAAGGACCTGCACGCAGAGGTGATCCTCGACATTCCGGATGGCGCCGAGCTGCGAACCTGGGAGCGCGGCCTCGCGCAGGTCCTGAGCAACCTGATCGACAACGCGATCAAGTACAGCCGGAAGTCCAGCCCGCCGCGCGTCCGCATCGCAGCCGCACCGATCGCGGGTGGGTGGCGGCTGACGGTCGGCGACAATGGCATCGGCTTCGACATGAAGTACCACGACCGGATCTTCAGGCTGTTCAACCGGCTGGTGCGCATGGAGGAGTACGAGGGAACCGGGGCCGGCCTCGCCATCGCGAAGAAGGTGCTCGACAAGGAGAAGGGCCGCATCTGGGCCGAGTCGATGCCGGGCCAGGGCGCGACGTTCTTCGTGGAGATCCCCACCCCGCAGGATTCTCAGCAGGAGAAGACGCCGTCATGACGAGCGATCAGCAAGGGTCCAGGGGCGACGCGCCTCGGCGAACGTCGGTGCGGCCGCGCACCATCCTCGTGGTCGAGGACAACCCGATGGACCTCGACTTCATGCTCCAGGCGTTCGAGGAGAACGGCGTCCTCAACCCCGTGCGCGTCTGCCGCGACGGCGAGGAGGCGCTGCAGTTCATCGAAACCCACGGGACCCCCGGCGACGCGGAGATCCCTCTCCTCGTCCTCCTGGACCTGCGCCTCCCCAAGGTGGACGGGATAGAGGTCCTGCGCGCGGCCCGGCAGCACCCGGTCTGGAAGCAGGTCCCGTTCGTCGTGATCACCACGTCGCGGGAGAACTCCGACATCTCGAGAGCCTACGAGCTGGGGGTCAACTCCTACGTCGTCAAGCCGGTTGACTTCCCGGCCTTCGCGAACGTCGTGAAGCAGATCAAGTGCTACTGGCTGCTGACCAACGAGCCGCCGTTTCCGGACGCCAACGGATGATTCCGTGACTCCCCACGTCCGAGTCCTCTACGCCGAGGACAACGCCCAGGACGCCGAGCTCACGCGCGCCCATTTCTCGGAGCACGCACCCCGCTTCGCGATCGAGGTCGTCGAGACCGGGGAGGCTTGCCTGGAGCGCCTTCGCCAGGGCGTCCACGACGTGCTGCTGCTCGATCACTACCTGCCGGACATGGACGGGCTCGACGTGCTGAGGTCCCTCGTCCGGACGGGCGCATCGATACCCACCGTGCTCGTATCGGGCGCCGGAGACGAGGAGCTGGTGGTGAAGGCGCTGCGCCTTGGCGCCTCCAGCTACGTGCCAAAGGTCGGCAAGTACCTCGAGACGCTCCCCGACCTGCTGGCCTCGGTGATCGAGGAGCATCTGCTGAAGCAGCGCCGCGGCATCCTCCCCGCGCTCCCCCGCCGGATCCTCTACATCGAGCATCACGAGATGGACATCGAGCTGACTTCACGCCACCTCGCGGACGCCGTGCCTCAGATCGAGCTGGAGGTGCTCCGCTCGTTCGAGACGGCAGTGGAGCGGCTGAGGCGTCCACCGGCGTTGGACGCGGTCCTCCTGGACCTGCGGATGCCCGGCCAGAGCGGGCTGGAGTTCGTGCGCGAGTCGAGGCGCCGGGGCGTCGCGATGCCGCCGTTCATCGTCATCACCGGCAAGGGGGACGAGGCGACGGCGATCGCGAGCCTGAAGCTCGGGGCAGGCGACTACGTCGTCAAGCGCGAGGGCTACCTCGACCAGCTCACGTCCGCCATCGAGCGCGCGATCGCCCACGACCGGGCCGACCGCCTGAATGCCCAGCTGCGGGCCGAGCTGGTCGAGCGCGAGCGCGTCGAGGCGGACCGGGAGCGACTGGCGGCGGCTGTCGAGCAGGCGGCCGAGATGGTCGTCATCTGCGACGTCGACGGACACATCCGCTACGTGAATCCGGCCTACGAGGCGGTCACCGGCTACACGCGCGCCGAGATCGTCGGCCGGCACCTGCTGGCGGCCGGGCCGGTGGATGGAGCGGCGCGCGATGACCGCATCGAAGGCGCCGTGTGGGACACCATCGCGGGCGGCCGGGTCTGGCAAGGCCGCCGAGACGCCAGGAAGAAGAGCGGCCAGGAGTTCACCGAGGAGGGGACGATCTCCCCAGTGCGCGATCGCACCGGGGCGATCGCCGGCTACGTCGCGCTCAAGCGCGACATCACCCACGACCTCGCCCTTCGCGCCCAGCTCCTCCAGGCGCAGAAGGTGGAGGGCATCGGACGTCTCGCGGGCGGCGTGGCGCACGACTTCAACAACCTGCTCACCGTCATCTTGACCTACACGGAGTGCGCCCTCGGCGCATTGCCGGAGGACTCCCCGCTCCGGACCGATCTGATCGAGGTGAGGAACGCAGGAGAGCGCGCCGCGGCGATGACGCGGCAGCTGCTCGCCTTCAGCCGCAAGCAGGTGCTGCAGCCAGTGCCCCTCAGCCTGAACCAGGTGGCGGTCGGGATCGAGCGGATGCTCCGGCGGCTGCTCGGCGAGGACATCGACTTCGTCCAGGTCCTGGCGCCCGACCTCGGCGTGGTCCGCGCCGATCCGAGCCAGATCGAGCAGGTCATCCTGAACCTGGTGGTCAACGCACGCGATGCGATGCGCGACGGCGGCAAGCTGACCCTCGAGACGTCCAACGTCGACATCGACGAGGAGTACGCAGCGCGCCACGTGGCAGTCACGCCGGGTCCCTACGTCCAGCTGGCGGTGACCGACACGGGGTGCGGCATGGACGAGCACACCAGGGCGAGGCTCTTCGAGCCCTTCTTCACCACGAAGGAGATCGGCAGGGGCACCGGGCTCGGGCTGTCCACCGCGTACGGCATCGTGAAGCAGAGCGGCGGAGACATCTGGGTCTACAGCGAGCCCGGCCGGGGCACGACGTTCAAGATCTACCTCCCGCGCGATCCCTCGGCGACGGCGGCGGTCGTCAAGTCCCGGCCCGCCGTGTCACAGGTCACCGGGACCGAGACCATCCTCGTCGTCGAGGACGAGGAGCAGCTGCGCAAGGTCGCCAGGCGCTCCCTGGAGGCGGCCGGCTACACGGTGCTCACCGCCGCCGACGGCGACGAGGCGATGCAGGTCTCGGCGCGGCATCCGGGCGAGATTCACCTGGTGTTCACGGACGTGGTCATGCCGCGGATGGGCGGCAGCGTGCTCGCGCAGGAGCTCGCGAAGGCCCGGCCCGGGCTGAAGGTGCTCTACACGTCCGGATACACCGACGACGCCATCGTCCACCACGGCGTGCTCAACCCCGGGACGCGCTTCGTAGCCAAGCCGTTCACGGCAGCGGACCTGACGCGGAAGGTCCGAGAAGCCCTGGACGAGCCGGCACCGCGGAAGTGACGGCGCCGCAGGCGCGGTCGCTGAGCGCCCCTTGTGAGCGGGCAAGCTAATCGGCGAAGCTCGCTCCCTGGCTCGTCAAAGACGTGAGAGAGGGCACATGATCAACGCGGAAACGCTTCGGCTGCGCATGCTCGCGGCCTGCATCACCTGCCTGATCCTCGTCTCCTGCAAGGCGACCAGCGACAAGCCCGGGACCTCGTGCACCGTGGTATCGAACGGCGACCACACGAGCACCATCCATTGCCCGGACGGCACCCAGGTCACGATCTCGGACGGCGCTGCCGGCACCTCGTGCTCGATCGCGGACAACGGCGATGGCACGAAGACGATCTCGTGCACGGACGGCACGGTGGTGACGGTGGGAGACGGAGCGCCCGGGTCCAACAAGACCGGGGTCGCAGACCTCCACGGCCTCGAGTTCCTCCGCTCCCGCCCGGCTGCGCTGGAGGCGCGGGCGATCGCGCAGCTCGAGATCACCGGGGCGTCCGCCGACGCCGGCGGTCATGCGCAGGTGGACTTCACGGTGCACGACGCCGACGGCGTGCCGGTGCTCGCGCTGGACGGCGCGGCGACGGCCATCGCGCGCCTAGCGCCCCCCGCCACGGGCGAGGCGAGCACGCGCTGGATCCCTTACGGCTGGCGGGCGGAGACCGTCTCCGGCGACACCTTCCCGCGCCCGGCCGGCACCGTCGCCCCGCAGGCGGTGCGGGACGCCGCCGGTGAGCTCGTGAACCACGGCGACGGCTCGTATACCTACCACCTCTCGCTCGACCTTCTCACCGCGGGACCGGAGGGCGCGCCGGTCGGCTACGTGCGCGGCCAGCGCCACCGGGTGGGGCTGGAGATCCGACGCGGCAGCGCCGTGAACGACGCCACGTTCGACTTCGTCCCCGACGAGTCCCCGCTGGGCGCGGGCCGCGCCGTGGTCTCCACGGCGGCGTGCCTCGCCTGCCACGGGCTCGCGCTGCCGTCGCACGCCGGCGGCGCGCGCGCCGTCGATGGGTGCGCGACCTGCCATGTCCCCGGCGCCGTCGACGCGCAGGGAGGCGCCTCGCTCGACCTGAAGGTGATGATTCACAAGATTCACATGGGCGGACAGCTCCCCTCGGTCGCGGGACCGGACGGGGACCCGTGGGCGACGGCCGACAACGGCACCTACGCGCTCTGGGGCGAGGGCGAAGCCCTGCACACCTGGTGGAGGTCCAGCTTCCCGGCGGGCGCCGCGAACTGCGCGAAGTGCCACGACGGCGCGCCCGACGGCACCCAGCATGCGTCGGTGCCCGGCCGCGACGCCTGCGGCTCGTGCCACGACGAAGTGGACTTCGCCTCCGGGGGCAACCACGTGGGCGGCGCGATGGCCTCCGACGACGAGTGCACGCTGTGCCACGCGCCGAGCGGCGGCATCGCGCCGGTCATCGCGGCGCACCAGTGGTGGACCAAGGATCCCAAGAACGTCCCCGAGTTCGAGCCCGTCCTCTCGCTGTCGCCGCCCGCGAACGGCCTGTACTACACGGGGGCCGAGGCGCCGACGGTCACGCTCGTCCTGAATCGGAACGGCGTCGCGCTCGGCGACCACCGCCTTCTGCGTGGATCGGCCCAGGGGTGCATCCCGACGGGACTTCCGGCCGCCTGCCCGGCCGATGCGGACGGCAAGTTCGCCGCGACCAACCTCTTCGTCCACGGCCCGCGCGCCGCGCGGAATCCGGTCCTGACGACCAGGGCCCGCGCGCAGATCCTCGCTGCGTCGAGCGGACCGTTCACCTTCGCGACGCCCACGAGCGTCAGCGTGACCCTCGACCAGGGCGCCGACGTCTTCCGCAACGACGCGTGGGCGACCCGGTTGCCAGGCACGGTGACGGTGCCGCTCCCGGCCGCTACCTACACCTCCGACGAACTCGCGACGCTCCTCAACGGAAACACGCAGTTCGCCACCCGCGCCATCGCCTTCGTCCAGAGCGGCCGCCTCGGGCTGCGCAGCCGTAACCTCGGGCCGGTCCACGCGATCCGGCTCGCGGCAGGCGGCGTGACCACCGATGTCTTCGCGGGCGACACCACGCTCAAGGTGCCGGGCGGGTCGGTCGCGAGCGTCACGCTCGCCTCCGCCGCCACCACCATCGGAGGCATCCCGTCGACGAACGACGATCCGAAGGTGACGCTCCTCGCCGGCGGCATCGAGTACCAGCTCGACCCGGTGCAGGACCTCGCTCCCGGCACCTACGTCGTCAGCGTCGAGATTTCCCAGCTGGGCCGGGTGGACGCGGGCAACTACCGGACGCCGAGCGTGGCGACGCTCACGTTCCAGGTGGGCACCGCGGTGGAGGAGAAGCCCATCGCGCGGAACTGCGACGGCTGCCACCAGGGGCCGGACGGGCGCGGCCTGGTGCTCGACGTCTCCCGGCACGGCAAGCTCCTCGGCGACCTCGCCGTGGACCAGTGCGGCGCCTGTCACGATCTGCAGCCGCAGGACCCTTCGTGCCCGGCAGGCACTTCCTCCTGCGGCACGAGCACCCTCTCGGCCTGGACCGGCGCCCGGCCCCTCGGCAAGCGAGTCCACGCGGTCCACTTCGGCTCGCGCCTCTTCTTCCCGCTCGCGACGGTGGACTACACGGCAGGCGATTCAGTGCCCGGCCGGAACTGGGACATCACCTTGCCGCAGGACGCCCGCGCCTGCGAGGCCTGCCACCCCGCCGGCACCACGAGCGGGTCGTGGGCCACGCGCGCCGGCCGGCTCGCCTGCGGCGGCTGCCACGACGGCGACTCCGCCCGCGTGCACATGTTGCTGGAGACGTACGATCCCACGCCCACCACGCCGTGGAGCGGCGACGAGCAGGAGGCCTGCACTGCCTGCCACTAGCGGTCGACGCACCTCGCGGCCACGGGCTTCCCGGCCGCGAGGCTCACGCGCACCACCCCAACGTTCGGGATGCGCCCGGGCGCTGCCGAGGCCGGCGCCCCGGGACCCACGGGGAAGGCCGCAAGCAGCGCACGCAATGCGCCGCCGTGCGTGACGAGCAGCGCGGGCCCCGGCAGCCGCGCCGCCGCCCCCTCGACCGCGCGAACGAAGCGCTCCAGGAGCGCCGCGCGAGACTCCCCTCCCGGCGGGCCAGCGTGCCTGTCCGCGACGTAGCGCGCCCAGTCCTCTGGATACCGGGCCTCGCACTCCACCGGCGTCAGCCCCTCGAACCGACCGTACCGCTGCTCGCGGAGGGCCGGATCCACGAGCGCCACCGGCACGCCGAGCGCGCCCGCGACGATCTCGGCGGTGTGGCGGGCGCGGGCGAGGTCGCTCGTCGCGACGGCTGCGATCCCCTCGTTCCGGAGCCGCTCCGCGAGCGCGAGGGCCTGGGCCCGCCCCGTCGCGTTGAGCGGAACGTCGGTGTGCCCCTGCCACCGGCCGGCGACGTTCCAGTCGGTCTCCCCGTGGCGGGCGAGCAGGAGATGGCGGAGGTGCGTCACCGGACCCTCGAACGCGAAACCCCGGTCACCTTGCGGCGACCGGGGCTCCGGAGAACTGGTTGCGGGGGCGCGCAACGCGGGCTTCAGCAGAGTTCCCGGACATTGTTCACGGGCCTTATAGCACGGCACCTCCCGGCGTCCTCGAAGGCTCTCCCCGGCGCCGAGACGCGAGGGAGCTACTGCGTACAGCTGCTGATGTGGATCTGCATGTTCCCGTCGGTGATCGTGATGGGATCCCCGGCGCCGGATGTCTGCTCGAGAACCAGCAACTCCGCGTCCGTGGTGCAGTCGAAGACGCGGATGAAGTAGCGATCCTTGTAGTCGCCGTCACGCTGGCCGGTGCTTCCTGGCTCGTTCCGATCCTCGGCCCGCGCCACGAAGCACACGTCGGTCCTGGGGTACTTGTTTCCTGCGATCCCGGCCAGCGTGCCCGTGCCGACGAGTTGCGGCCGGATGTAGTTGGGATCGAGCCCAGCCAGGCCGTCCAAGACCGCCGCCGAATCCTCGGCCGATGCTGTCCTCGCCGGTCCCCCCGCACCCCGCCAGCGTGATCGAGGCGAGGGAGGCGAGCAGGACGGCAGCCAAGCTGCGGAGACTGTTCCACTTCGTGAATCATTAGGCCACGGCGCGTCGTGGGCCGGACGCGGGCGCGCGCGAGGCGCCCGTCCCCGCGCGATCACCGTCCGGTCAGGCGGTACAGGGCGTGCGGCCGTCGCGCCCGGAGGAGCCACCGCACGGGCGGCGGGATCGAGACGCGTGTCGGGACGTGCACGACCCGGTAGCCGAGCGCCTCCTTGAAGACGTCGAGGCCCTGGTTCTCGCGAACGTGCAGCCCGTTCACGACCGTGTGGATCCCGGGGCTGCGCCGGCAGGCGAGGATGAACGCGACGTGAAGGGCGGTGCCGACCTGGAGCGACGCGAACTCCGTCGCGACCGCCACTTCGCCCGAGTACGCGACCCCGTCCATCGCCGAGCCGCACAGGTAGCCCGCCAGGCGATCACCCACAAACGAGACGAGGACGACTGGGCGACCCACCGCGAGGAAGCGGGCGACTTCTGCGCGGTATTGGGCGGCGGACGGGATCCCGCGGTAGCGAGTGCGACTGAGCTGGCTCGCGTAGAGCGCGTGCCCCTGCTCCTCGAGCAGACGGCGGTCCGGGAGCGGGCCGACCGAGACTCGGCGGAAGGCCCGCCTCACGCTCGCCCGGCGCTTCGCGTCGAGGTTCTCGATGTCCCACCCGGCGAGGTCTTCGAGGACGTGCACCGGCACCGATCCGTTCGCCGCGGCCGCGGACGCGGGCGCGAGCGTGGCGCGGAAACCCCACGCGAGGGGCGTCGGCCGGACCGCCTCCTCCGCGCGCAGCCGCGCCATGAGGTGAAGCGGCTCGAAGAACCCGGGCCGGGTGGCCTGCCAGGGCCGCCCGAGGTGCCGGACGACGGTCGCGCCCGTGCGGACGAGGCTCGCCGCGCACTCTTCCTCGGACACCGAGGTGAGCTGCGGCCCGGGTGGGGCGGCGGGCGAGTCGGGGAGACGGCTCGGCTCGAGCATCGGCAGATCTCCGCGCTCGGTCCCTCCACCCGGCGCCGCCGATGAAGGTGGTGACCGCCGCCGCCCGCGCGACCCCGCACCCGGGGCAAGCGCCGCCGCGCACCCGCCCAGGCGATCGTCAGAGCGTGATCACCTGATCGACCTTCGCGCCCCCGAGCGCTTGTAGAGGTCCGGGACGCAGCCGATCGGGATTCCGTCGATGAGCCGGTCCGCGATCGCGCGCTGGCAGCAGCAGCGTCGCAGCCCATGAGGAGCATCCCCGACCGCTTCGCGACCTTCGCGAGCCGCTCGCCGGTGGGGTTCCCGCGGACGAGCAGGCCTGTTGTCCACGAAGAAGACATCCCGGCGATGGTCGCGCTGGCATGACGCGCCTCTCAGCGCGTCACGACTACTCTGGGTCAGGTTTGAGGATTGGCAGTTGACCGCGTCAACGTTCCTCGAAGACCGCAGAGCATGGCGAGGGGATCGGTGTCTGCCCGTCAGAAGTGCAGGCCGCCATGGTCCTGACACCCTTCACGGTGAGTCCCCCCCAGAGCGCGACGTATCGTCTGCCCCCTGCACTCACGCTCATCGAGCTGCACGTCGCTGCGTCGCCCGCGATCCGGCAAGGCAGGTCTTTGCGCTGGATCTCGGCGGACTGCGGCAAAAGTCCCCCGGTGATCCCGTTCTCGATCCGGTCGCGAAATGCGCGCAAGAGCGTTCCCTCGTCGTCGTCTGGCCCCCAGAAGACAAGGAAACCGCCCGGGCAGATGATCTGGCCACCGGCGACGGTGGGCCGTGCGCGGCAATCATTCGGGACCTTCGGTTCGTAATCGCCGATCCGCAGGTTGGGGACCTCAGCCGCATGGGCGCCCTTCGCCGCTGCACCGCGCCACGGGCCCGCCGCCAGCTCGTCCAACACGGGCCCGCACCGCTCCGCGGGTCTTGCGATGCAAGTCAAGATGCGAGTACCCGCGGGAAACGCCAGGAGCGCCGTTATCGCGACCGCGGCTCCGCGAGCGGCTCGTTGCACCTCCGCCTCGCGTCCGCCGATGCGGCTGCGATCGCGAGTGACCCGGGTGCCTTCCGTACCCACCGCCGCTTCGACGAACGCCTTCGTACCTTCGAAATACGCTTCTCCACGGATCTGCCGCGCGTCGTCGATGATGTCGGCCTTCACGTCGGAGCAGTTATAGGCCCAGCCCTCGTCCCCGATCGGGGTCGCCTGGCATCCGCCCAAGGCGCTCGAGGTTGGACCGTCAGTGTGACCGGATCCCGCAGCAACCTGCGCGGGCGAAACGACGACCGCCAAACCAAGCAGCACCCCCGCAACGTGCTTCATGGCTCTGCCCCCCGGGTGAACGCGACCACGATACCACTGCACGCGGAGCTGAATCCCGACGAGAGTAATTCAGAAGATGGCCGACCAAGGACCGGGCTGCGGACCGAGATCCGCGGAGGTGTGCGCGCTCGGGTCCGCGAGACGGGATCGAGGTACGTCCGGCGGCCATCCGGCGCGTGGAACGCGACACTCTGGGCTGGGCGCGCTCCGCCGATGTTCTGGAGAGATGACCACATGAGCAATTCAAGGGCGCCCACCGGACGCGTCTTGGACGCACTAGACATCGAAGCCCCGGTCACCTTGAGGCGACCGGGGCTCCGGATGGTTGCTGGGGCGTGCAACACGGGCTTCAGCAGAGTTCGCGGCCCGTGTTTACGGGCCTTCTGGTGAGGTGCCGCGCGGCATCAACGATCGTGCTCGCGCCGGACCGGTAGCGAACCTGGTCAACGAGTCGACGTCCCCACCACCGTGGAGGCGCGCCACCGGCCTGGCGAGAAGAGGAACATCCACCAGAAGGCGGCCTTGCTGTCGGGCTCGATGAACCCAAGCTCTTGGTTCTGGAGTCCGTCTCCCCACTCGAGAGACGTCGCGTACACGAGGGCGCCGTCACGGTAAACGCGCGCTTCCGTCTCGGGAGTGCCGGTGTCGGTGCCAGTGCATCCAAACCGCATCTTCTGCCACCGTGCGATCAACCCGCGGTCCACGACCCTGAGGTTGCCCAGCCGGACATCCACCAGTTCAAGTTCCCACCGAGAGGTCTCGTCGAGCTTCAGCCCGGCGAGCGGCAGCACGTAACCATCGGCATCGACCCGCGCGAGTTGGCTGTAAGCACCCATCGACGTCTGCAGGAGAGGGCCGCAGTCCACTCGCGGTCTCGTCCGATGCGGGCGGGACACGATCAGGAGGGCAGCAACGGCAAGGCTGACGAGCAGCGCCGCGAAAATGACCAGTCGTTTCGCCATTCGGCTCGCCGTGACAATTTCACACGGTCGGCCGCTTGTCACCGAGTCGCCGCGTGGCGTCTCCGGCGCCGACGGGAAACCGGAACTCTCAGGTGATCGGGGCGCTGGACTGGTTGCGGGGGCCTGCAACAGGTCTGGGAGTCACCCGCTCCGGGGCCGATCTCGTTTGCGAGGGTGCGTGGCGGGCGGTTCTAGTTCGCGGAAGCGTTCGATGATGGGCCCCGCGCGTGCCCATGGCCTGTGCGCCCAGGCCATGACCAGCCCACCCGCGTTCACGAGTCCCCACAGCAGGAGCAGTGCCGCGACTTCGGGGCCAGGGTGCCCGCTCCCGCCAGCCAGCGCGGCCGCCGGCGCCGCTAGGAGAATAAGGTCCAGGATGGCCGCGCAGGCGAACCCGAATACCGCGGCGATCTCTCCGGGGCGGAGATCCTCGACCTGGAATCCCTTCGTCGCTCGCCCCCCTTTCGCCCACCGGATCCCGAGCGCGATCGGCACCGCCTGAAACAGAGACAAGAGGGCTGGCAATAGCCGATCGGATAGAGACCGCCCCCAGACGAGCGCGGTCCCGACCAGCACGACGTGCATCAGTAAGAGCAGCCACAATCCACGGCGCATGCAAATCCCAAGTCCCCGACGCCAAGTCCCCGACCGAGAGTAGTTGATCCGGACGACCACGATCGACCGCCCTGCGGCTTCCGGTCCGCGGCGCGGCTGGCGGTCGGCAGTGATCGAGACTTCGGCATTCGGCGGCGGGTGACCATCTCGGCCGTTTCAAGATGGCCCGGCGTCCTCCCGACTTCATCCGCCCGAAACGTCGGAGCCCCGGTACTCACGGGACGCGAGCAGGGGCCACGGTGCGGCGCTCCTGCGCTAGGCTGGGGGAGGAGAACGCCACATGCCCGAACCCACGAGCGCACCGATAGTCGTCGACGCGACCGCCGTCCCGCCGCGGCGCGGGGCCGCCTTCGTCCCCGAGCCGTTCCGGACCATGCTCGCCGGCCGCGTGAAGCACCCGCTCGGCGATCACTTCGGCCTGAAGGCCTTCGGCGTGAACCTCGCCCGGTTGGCCCCGGGCGACCGCTCCGCCCTCCACCACCGGCACTCCGTGCAGGATGAGTTCGTCTACGTGCTCGACGGGCACCCGACCCTCGTCACCGACGCGGGCGAGGTGACGCTCTCGCCGGGCATGTGCGCGGGCTTCCCGGCAGGCGGAACGGCCCACCACGTCGAGAACCGCACCGGCCGCGAGGTCGTATTCCTCGAGGTCGGGGACCGCGCCACGGGCGACCAGGTGTTCTGGCCGAACGACGACCTCGCGCTCGTCACCGGACCCGACGCGAAGCGGCGGTTCACGCACAAGGACGGGACGCCGTACTGACTCACGAAACGCGAAAGCCCCGGTCACCTTGCGGCGACCGGGGCTCCGGATACTGGTTGCGGGGGCAGGATTTGAACCTGCGACCTTCGGGTTATGAGC
>CAWHDY010000001.1:7500-285190 GCA_963828235.1 uncultured delta proteobacterium | reverse complement strand
GAACTCGTCACCACCATCGCCTTCGCCTTGCCGCCGAGCTTGTGCTTCACGTGGCGCCGGAAGTGCTCGACGATGACCTCGACCTTCTGAGCGATGGTGGTGTGGGTGCAAGTGGGACGAACCGCGCTAGCCTGCTGGCGTCCCTTGCTCTCTTGAACGTTCGGGTCATCCGCAGGCTTCTCTAGATTCGTAAGTAGGCACGTACGTCGAGTAGTTCTGGAGAACGTCGAGGATGAACTCTTCCTCGATCGCCTGGCGCATCGAGTACGAGGTGGAACGGGAAGTGGCCACCCGTCCGGCCCCGTACGGCCGAAGACTTCCAGGGTCTTGGCCTTCGGCGTGGCGGTGAAGGTAGTAGTCGCAGAGGTTGCGCCGAGGCCCTCGTACTCGATCACCTTCCGCAGGTAGTCCTGGCGTCATCGTCGCCCTCCGCATCGGCTGCTGCCGCTGCCGCGAGGTCCCGCTCCCGCAAAATCTGCTTCATCTTCGACGCGGACTCGCCGCCTTGGGAGGCTATGCGCCTCGTCCACGATGACCGCGTACGCGCGGTTCGGCAGTTCCCCCGACCTTCGCCGTGATGAACGGGAACTTCTGGAGCGTCGTGACGATGATAGGGGCGTGCCCCTGCTTGAGCGCGTCTGCAAGCTGCGTCGAGTTCTCGTCGATTTTCTCGAACAACCCCGAGCTTGTGCTCGAACTGGTGGATGGTGTCTTGAAGCTGCTGGGGTCGAGCACGCGGCGGTCGGTGACGACCACGACCGAGTGGAAGACGCGCTGGGTCGTCCTTGTGGAGTTCCGCAAGTCGGTAGGCGGAGCCACGCGATGCTGTTCGACTTGCCGCTGCCGGCCGAGTGCTGGATGAGGTAATTCTGGCCGGGGCCCTCCGCGCGGGTCGGCCTCCAGCTTCCGCACCGAGTCTAGCTGGTCGTAGCGCGGGAAGATGACGGTCTCCGTCCCGACCGTCTTGCCGGCGACCTGCTTCGTTCCCGTCGACGTGGATGAACCGCGCGAGGATGTCGAGGAACGACTCGCGCGCCCAGACCTCCTCCCACAGGTACGCGGTGCGGTAGCCGTTGCCCGAGCGGATTGCCGGCGGCGTGCCGATCCCCTAGTTGAAGGGCAGGAAGATGGTGTCCTTGCCGGTCAGCCGCGTCGCCATGAAGACGAGATCGGGATCGACGGCGAAGTGGACGAGCGCCCGTTTCTTGAACTGGAAGAGGGGCAGCGCGGGTCGCGGTCGTGCATGTACTGGGCGTTGGCGTGATGGACGTTCTGCCCGCTGAGCGGGTTCTTGAGTTCGACCGTGGCGACGGGCAGCCCGTTCAGCGACAGCAGCATGTCCACGGACTTCTCGCTCGTTGGGTCGAACTTCACCTGCCGGGTGATGACGAGCCGGTTCTTCGCGGCCTTCGCGACGAGGTCGGGGTTTAGGCCATTCTGGGCGGGGGGAAGAACGCGAGCCGGAGCAGCTTCCCGTAGCAAGTCTTGAAGCCGTGCCGCAGGGTGTGAAGCGTGCCTTGGGTGTCGAGCGCCTTCGCGAGCCACTCGATGACGGCCTTCTCGATGCCCGCGCCGTGCTGCTTCACCAGTTCGGCCCACGTCTCCGGCTGCGTCTCCGAGATGAAGCGGATGACGTGAACGCGGTCGAGCGCCAGGTCACGCTCGAACTGTTCGGGGTTCCCCCTTAGCCACCCGTGGCTGAGGAGGTGCTCCTCGATGGCCGTCTCGAACGCACGCTCGATGTGCTGCGGCATCAGGCGGCCTCCCGGGGCTCCGCTGCGACCTCGAGCCTACCCAACACGGCTCCGCTGATGAGCGCCCGCCGGTACTCACGAAGCGCGCTCACCTGCTTCGCCAACGCGCCAGCCAAAGCATCGACCGCCGCTAGGTCGCGTTCAACTGTCTGTACGAGCCGCCGCTGCTCCGCAATCGGCGGCAATGGTATCCTGAACGCCTTGATGGTCGCGCAGTTCAGCGCGTCTTGCTGGCCACCTTGGCCAAGCTCCCGCAGCGGTTGGTAGGCGTGGACCAGCACGAAGTGGAGGTACTGCGGGTCGAGTTCAGGGCCCGGGGTCACGCCAGCCGCGTTTTGGTTGATGCAGGCGTCGAGAGCCATCAGGGCGCTCATGCCCCTCGTCTTGCCTTGGCCTACCATTCCCACGAGTACGGTGCCCGCCGGGAGGACACGGAGGTGGGCATCGCAGCGCGCCTGCTCGGTGATGAACTCGTCCGCTTCCCGTACGACGAACTCGTTCACCTTCCCGCTGGAGAGCCACGGAACCGTTCCGCCGGTCCAGTAGTCCTCGCGGTCCCGAGATGGAGTGGAGCCGTTCACGACGGAGGCGACGTATGAGAGGCGAACGACTCGCCAGCTTGCGGGAATCGTCCCGAGCCACGGCAAGCCGGAGTCGCGAATCGGCCCCGAGGCGGCGCCAATCACGCACGTGGAGATGATGGCTGACCGCTTCTGCGCGAGCAGTTCGAGAAGCCGCTCCCTCTTCGCGATGACTGCGTCGATGGCCGCCGTCCTGCGGTCGAGGAACTCAGCGATGGCCCGCTGTCGGCTGACGGGTGGCAACGGGAGTCGGACAGCCGCGACCTGCGACGACGACAAGTGCTTCACCGTCGTGAAGTACGTCAGGTCGTTGATGACTCTGAGCGGCATCGGTAGGGCGTAGTACAAGAAACGTGGGTTGATTCGTGACGTTGGTCGCAGGCAGCAGAGACGCTGGTTGAGGAGGGCCTCCCCCCGGTCCCACCACACGACGTTGAAGTCGCCGTCCATCCCGACGAGCACGTCGCCGTTCCGAACTTGGACGACAGCAGGTGCTGGGCCATCGATAAGTACCGCCGTCATCCGCGAGCAGGTCCCGAATCCGAATGAGCCGGTGGGTCCCGTTCCTGCTGAACCCCGCCGAATCGAACGGGAACCCGTTCACAATGCGCGCGACATCCCCAACACGGCAAACCCGCCAGTCAGACGGTGGCGTGCCAAACCAGGAGGCGAGTGCGTCGTTCACCGCAGCACCTCGCCCAGCATTCCTTGAATCTCTGCCTCCATTTGGCGGATGTCCGCCTCGATGTCGACCAGCGGGCGAAGCGGGCTGTACTTGTAGAAGTAGTGAGTGAACGGAATCTCGTACCCGTCCTTCGTCTTCGACTCGTCCACCTGGGCATCAGGGACGTGCGGCTTCACTTCCCGCGCCAAGTAGGTCTGGATGTCATCCTTGCGGGGCACGTTCTCGTAATCGCGTAGCTCGGCATCCGGCTCAGGGTTGCCATCCGAGTCGAAGCATATGTCTGCCGTGTCGTCGCGCTCCGACAAGGCCGAGAGCACCGCCGCCCGGACGGGAGCGGCCACGCGCGTGACCGGCGCAAGCGCAGCGTCTAGAGCCTCCTCGAACTGCTCGCGGTCCTTCCAGAGCCGGCCTGCGTCGAGCGTGGCGAGTGCGGCGAGAATCCGCTCCTGCATCGCCTTGCCGGCGGCGACTTCCTGCTCGGCCAGCTTCCCCTTCTTCTTGGAGCGGGCGAGGTTCTGGAAAGCGGTCGCCTCCTTCACGCGCTCGACACGCTCCGGGGAGGTCCGGAAGTTCAGGCGCAGCGGGCGCTCGACCACGATGCGCCGGTAACCGAAGTCGTCGTTCTCGAATATCTTGGACCTCTCGCTCTCCTTGAACTCACCGTAGAGTCGAACCACCTCGTCGATGTTCTCCTGAGAGAGTTCATTCCGCTTGTTGCCTAGCGACTTCCGCATCTTCTGGAAGAGGTCCACCGCGTTGATTAGCTGGACCTTGCCCCGCGCGCCTTCGGCTTGCGGTTCGTGACAACCCTGCAGACGTACGTGCTGATGCCCGTATTGTAGAAAAGCTGGTCGGGAAGCGCGACGATGGCCTCGAGCCAGTCGTTCTCGATGACCCATCGACGAATCTCGCTCTCGCCCGACCCGGCATCACCCGAGAAGAGCGGCGACCCGTTGAACACGATAGCGAGCCGGCTCCCTCCATCCTTCACCGGCTTCATCTTGGACAGCATGTGGAGCAGGAAGAGTGTCGAGCCGTCGCTGATGCGCGGGAGGCCCGGGCCGAACCGCCCCGAGAAGCCCTGCTTCTCGTGCTCCTCCTCGATGACCTGCTGGACCTTCTTCCACTCGACACCGAACGGCGGGTTCGAGAGCAGATAGTCGTAGTGCTCTCCGACGTGGCCGTCTTCCGAGAAACTGTTCCCGCGAACGATGTTTTCGGGGTTCTGCCCCTTGAGCATCAGGTTCCGACTCACAGATGGCGTAGGACTCATCGTTCAGTTCCTGCCCGAAGACCTCCAGGCGGGCGTCGGGGTTGAGTTCGCGAAGGTACTCCTCCGCGACCGAGAGCATCCCGCCTGTCCCGCAGGCGGGGTCATACAGAGACCGAACGATGCCGGGCTTCCGCAGCGCATCGTCGTCCTCGATGAAGAGGAGGTCCACCATCAGCCGAATGACCTCGCGAGGAGTGAAGTGCTCCCCGGCGGTCTCGTTCGACTGCTCCGCGAAGCGGCGAATGAGTTCCTCGAACACGAGGCCCATCGTGTGGTTCGGGACGCTGGTCGGGTGCAGGTCTACTTCCGCAAACCTCGACACGACTTGGTAGAGGAGGTTCGACTCGTCCAGCTTCGCGATGTGTTCAGCAAAGCGGAACCGGTCGATGAAGATGTCCCGGGCGCGCGGCGAGAAGCCCTTGATGTACGCGGACAGGTTGTGGGTGATGTTGCTGGGGTCACCCTTGAGCTTGTCGAAATCGAGCTTCGACACGTTGTGGAAGGGCACGCGCGTGATGCGGTTCAGGATGGTCGAGATTCTGGACCTTCCCGCTCTTGACCTCGTCGTACCTCGCGAGGACCTTCGGCTTGGAGTCCTTGAGAACGCAGTCGAGGCGGCGCAGGACCGTCATCGGGAGGATGACCTTGCCGAGTCCGACCGCCGGTAATCGCCCCGCAGTAGGTCGGCGATGGACCAGAGGAAGTTCGCGATGTCCCTGAAGCCGGTAAACACGCGCCCGTTCGCGGTGGGGAGCGGAAGCGCGGGGGCGGCATCTTTGGTGGTGCGGCTACTCGGCGTCGGCTTGGACATGGGTTCGCACATACTACCCGCGTGACCGGACGTGCCGCTTGGCGCGGAGCATGTCTGGGGTCGGCCCATGCTCCGTCGCACGCAGGCTCTCGGTTCTGAGCGTGCTTCGGCGTCGGCCCGTATGCGATGGAAAGGCCTTGGTACCAGCAAAATCCGCATCGGTGGGGGTTGATTTCCTGCCCCGTTTCTGCGATACTGTCTTCGCTGTCCGTCACGACCAGGGCTGAGGGGACACAGACCCGACGACCCCTGGACCAACCGACCGGCTTCTTCCCGGCACGGTGGTACCGCGTGACCGACGGACGGCACTGAACAGAACAGTTCGATGTGGTCGTGTGGTTGACGACCCTGCGGAGTCCTCCTCCGCGTCGACCCTTGCCCGGCGCCGAGCCGAGAGGAGTACTCGTGTCGCTGAAGCCCTCTCGTGCCCAGTTCCTGGTCGCAGTCCGCAACTGCCGCAGGTTCATCAAGGAGGAGAACTTCTCCGAAGCTCGCGACCTCGGCCTCGACATCATCCGTCGTGCCGAGGCCGCCGGAGTTCCAGCCATCCAGGCTCACTGGTTCGTCGCTGTCGCAGCGGACAACCTCGGGGACCTCGTCACGGCGGCGAAGCACATCACCGAGGCCGCCGAGGGGGACCCCCTCGCGCTCGACGTGGAGAACTCTCGGGTCGTCGTGTTCACGCATGTCCGGGAGCGGGTCGCCGAGGCGCCAGAGGGGAACCCGGAGGTTCCCGGTCTGTATGAGGTGCTCTTGGAGGCCGATGAGGCCGACGTTGCGTCCCACCTCGCGTGGGCTCGTCACCTGAAGGCGAACGGGGCCATCGACCGGAGCATCGAGCTTCTCGACGCCGTCGTCGCCCTCCACCCGAACTCGGCCGAGGCGTGGACGCTCATGGAGACCATCGCTGGTGCCTCCGGCAGAGGTGAGCGTGCCGTTGAGGCTGCAGTCCGTCTCGCAGGGCTGCACTCAGGTCGTGAGGTCAGCGAGGGGACCCAGGCGTGGGCTCAGGCGTGAGCGTCCCTGAGGGTACGGTCGCTCCAGTCACGGCGCTGGGCGACTAGGGCTGCGTGCCGGTGAAGTGCTCCGGCATCTCCTCGCGGGGTACGGCTGGTGTCTCGGTGTCGGCGTTCGCTTGTGCGACGGCGCACCCGTTCTCGAAGTCCTCGTCACACAGGTGCATGCGGAGGTCCGCGCGTGTGTACCCCTCACCGTGAATCAGGTCGCGACGCGGGTCCTGCCTCGCAACGGGAGCAGGCGATGAAGTGCCCGTGTACAAGCGGTCGCACACGGACCGGCCCGACCGCACAGGCCTTCAGCACCTTCAGCCTTGTTCTCCTGGGTGTACCAGCGGCAGCTGGCGATGAGCCCCATCGGCGGCCCTTGGCGTTCGTCGAATGGCATGGGCGACACAGCAGACGGCCAAGTCGTTGATCATCTCGCGCTCCCGACTTCGCGGGCGCCCAGTTGTAGTGCGCGTGTCCGTGGACGCTGCCAGTTCCAGCGGACGAAGGCTTCGGCGCTGAGTCGCGCGCCAGCGGCTGGAGGACGATGAGCAAGCGTTCCGGGATGACGGTGAACTCCATCATCGAGGCGGGGACGCCGTACCGCGTCGGCTCTCGCGACGGCGAACTTCGAGTCGCCGAGAAGGACCTGAACGTGGAGTTGGTCGAGGTGCGGGGCGACTACGCAGTGGTCGCGCTGCCGGACGGCATCCTCGCCTACGTCGATGGCGAACACACCTCCTGGCACCTGACGTAGCGCGGTACGCGAACACGACCCTTCACGAGAGCGGCATCGAACGGATTCAACGGAGAGGACTCGCATGCGCCGTGCCGCCCTGTACGTCCGCGTCAGCACTGACCGCCAGACCGCCGAGAACCAGGTCGCTGAGGTTCGTCAGCTTGCGGTCGCCCGAGGCTTCGAGCCGGTCATCTACGAAGAGGTCGAGTCGGCGGCGAAGGCGAGACCGGTGATGGAGCAGATGCTCGCCGATGTTCGAGCCGGTCGGCTGCAGGCCGTCGCGGTCTGGGTCGACCGCCTCCACCGCTCGATGACAGGCGCCATCACCACGGTCCTGGAACTCGACCGTCTCGGTGTCCCGGTCCTGTCCGTCCGGGAGGGCTGGCTCGACACGTCCGGACCCGTCCGGCCGCTCCTCGTTGCCATCTTCGGCTGGGTTGCCGAGCAGGAGCGGACCCGGCTCATCGAGCGGACCAGGGCCGGGCTTGCCCGTGCTCGGGCCCAGGGGAAGCGGCTGGGGCGTCCGCCCGCGTCTCCCATCCTGTTGCACGCGGCCCGCGACCTCGTGGCGGCCGGTGTTCCAGTGTCCGAGGCTGCGCGGAAGAAAGGGGTGGCGCGGTCGACGTTGCAGCGGTTCCTCCGCGCCCGCTCTCCGTGACGGTCGGCCTCCAAGAATCAGTTATGGGCGTCGCGAGGCTCGCGCCCATGCCGAGGGCCGTCCGCACCGAGAACGTCGCCCATAAGCGAACCTCGCGCGTCTGGAGGGGGCCTTTTGAGGTGGCTACAACTTCCGGAACAGCTTGGGAGGCAGGTCTTTCCGGTGTTCGTGTCGTGGTAGTCGAGCCGGGTTCTGCGGGCGCTCCGTTATAGCGTCTTCGTGACCAACGATTTCGAGGCGCGTGGCGTGAACTCTCAGGTCGACACTCTCGAACCTTCAGGACCTGCGCCGCGGGTCATCGTGTTCAAGCCGGCCGACCGTGAGCATCTGTTCGCCAAATTCAAGCTCAAGGGCGCGTGGGTGAAGCGCGCGACCCCGTTCACGCCTGGCCAGGAGGAGGAGGCAAGGGCGTTCGGGGTGAAGCTGTACGCCGCCGCGCTCGTGCCCGAGCGACTGACGGTTCGCGAGTGGTCGAGGAGGTGGCTGGCCCAGCGTACGGTCGACGACGTCGACAACGACGAGTCCCGCCTCCGGAACCACGTTCTGCCCGCGATTGGGGAGATGCTCCTCGCAGAAGTGCGCCCTGCTCAACTCGTGGACGTCGTCGAGAAGTTGAAGGAGCACCACGCGCCCAGGACCATCCGAAACGTCTACTCGGTCATCAAGGCGATGTACCGCGACGCAGTCATTCAGGACCTGCTCACTCGACAGGACGACCCTTGCATCCTGACGGCCCGCCAACTCGGGAAGCTCCGCGACAAGGACCTCGGATGGCGTCAGGAGGCCGTGTTCGCCCGTCAGGAGCTTGAGTTGCTTCTGGGGTCGACACTCATCCCGTGGGACCGCCGCGTGCTCTACGGGCTCCTAGGAGTCGGGATGCTGAGGGACGGGGAGGCTTGTGGCTTGCGATGGAGCGACCTCTTCCGCATGAAGCCGCTCTCGCGCATCTCGGTCACGCGGTCGTACGACAAGGACACCACCAAGACCGAGACCGAGCGCATGATGCCCATCCATCCCGTACTCGACGCGCTCCTCTCCGGCTGGAAGGTCGAGTGGGCGAAGATGATGGGCGCCCGCACTACGTCTGAGGACTTGGTGGTCCCGTGCCCGAACCCCGCGAACCGAGGGCCGCGCAAGCAGTGGGGGGCGATGCGGGACCGGCACTACGTCTGGAAGCGCGCCCAGAAGGACCTGCTGGTCCTTGGTCTGCGTCCGCGCCGCGTCCACGACCTTCGACGGACTGGGCTCTCGCTGTCCCAGGAAGACGGGGCCGACGAGAACATGCTGAAGCGCGGGACGCACGCGCCCCCGAGGCACGTGGTCGGGCTCTACACGAGCGTGGCGTGGGAGGCGCTTTGCCGCGAGGTCGCGAAGCTGAAGCTCACTCCGCGCGAGGCCCTCGATGAGCAGGCGATGCCAGTGGTCGCGTTCCGCCGGCTGAAGCCGCTGACGCCCGCCGAGGCTAGAGAGTGTGTCCTGGCGTCGGGACCACGGGGACCAAGCCCGGAAAAGAGAAGCCCCCGTCATCCGGGGGCTTCTAAGTGGAGGCGCCGGGAATCGAACCCGGGTCCGAAAGACTTTCAGTGACTGGTTCTACGCGCGTATCCCGGAGTGAATACGTGAACGGCAACCTCCGGGCCTGCAACCGTCCACGTTCTCGCCCTTTGATCTCAACCTCGGTAAGGCGGCTCGCCTCCCACCAAGGTCCAGCCGGAGCTGACGTCCTGACCCGTTACCCGGCGCTCACGGGGGGACGCGCGGCACTTAGGCCGCGAGAGCCATCGGCTCGTTCGCGTTTCTGCTTGGTCGGCTTTTTACGTGGCCTGCTGACCAACCACGGCGCGCACCAGACGCCTTCCGTCCTCCGTCGAAACCAGTTCGCCCCCAAGGCTGCGAACTGACGATCCTTTCATAAGACCGCCGCCGCTCACATCAAGCGGCGGACCCACCATAGCACGCGCACGGACGGGCGACCGTTCGTCCGGAGGTCGAGAGAACTGGCGAGCGCCCGGAGGCCCGGTAAGGTCGTACCGGACGCCGCCGCACGGCCTGGACCCTTCCGGAGGAACCCGACATGCAGAAGCTCCTCGGCGCCGCCGCGCTCGCGCTCGCCCTCGCCGCACCGACGACCGGCTCCGCCCAGGCGTCCTTCCTCGGGTTGCGCATCGGGTACGCGGTCCCGTTCGGCGGCATCACCGGATCGACCTCGCAGCAGGACGTCATCGACTCGGTCGTCCCGCTCCAGCTCGACGGCGGGTTCCGGCTCGGCCCGGTGGACCTCGGCGGCTACTTCGCCTACGGCTTCGCGTCCGCGGACTCGCGCTGCACGGGCGGGTGCTCGGCGAGCGTCATCCGCGTCGGCGTGCAGTCGTCGCTCCACTCGCAGCTCCGGGAGGGCCGCGCGCTCTGGGCCGGCTTCATGGCCGGGTGGGAGCGGCTGAAGCTCAGCTCGACCGGCCCCGACTTCACCACGACCGGCTGGGAGGGCGGGCTGCAGGGCGGCTTCGACTTCACCTCGAGCACCACCGGCTTCGGCCCGTTCGTGAGCCTGATGATCGGCCAGTTCTCGCACATCGAGGTGGGCGGAGCGAGCGGGCCCATCCCGACGAGGAAGTTCCACGAGACGTTCCAGGTCGGCGTGCGCGGCCACTTCAAGCTGTAGCGGCCCGGCCGCCGTCACCCGCAGCGCAGGAGCTCCGCCGCCTGCTCCCCCGAGAACGCGGGCTGCAGGTAGGACACGAACGCCCAGAGGGCGAGCAGCGCGGCCAGGTAGAGCGCGCACGCCTTCACGATCGTGCGGGTCAAGCCGCGGGCTCCGCGGCGACGGCGACCTGGAGGCGCGCGACCGGGACCTCCCGGATCGGCAGGTTCAGCCCCGCGGCGGCGAGGGCGAGCCCGATCGAGAGCCACCAGACGAGCTGGTAGCTGCCCGTCATCACGTAGACGCGCCCGCCGAGCCAGCCGCCGAGGAACGCGCCGACCTGGTGGAAGAAGAACACCACGCCCCCCAGCATCGACATGTTCGTCACGCCGAAGACGGTCGCGACCGTGCCGTTCGTGAGCGGCACGGTCGAGAGCCACAGGAGCCCCATCGCCGCGCCGAAGGCGTACGCGGTCGTCTCGGTGACCGGCAGCGCCACGAACGTCGCGATGACCGCGGCGCGCAGCGCGTAGATGCCGACGAGGACGCCCGGCTTGCTCATCCGGTTCCCGAGCAGCCCCGCGATGTACGACCCGGCGATGTTGAACAGCCCGACGAGCGCGAGCACGACCGCGCCCGTCCTCGCGCTGAGCCCCTGATCGACGAGGTACGCGGGCAGGTGCGTGGCGATGAACACCACGTGGAACCCGCAGACGAAGAACCCGAACGACAGGAGCCAGAACCCGCGGTGGGCGAGCGCCTCGCCGAGCACCTCGCGGAAGCTCATCCTCGAGGCCGCGGAACCGTCCGACACGGGGCGCTCGAACAGCGCCGCCGAGAGCGGCGCCATCACCGCCCCGAGGACCGCGAGCACGACGAGCGTGCTCGCCCAGCCGATCGCCTCGATGGACGTGAGCGCTCCCGGGAGCATCGCGAACTGCCCGAGCGAGCCGACCGACATCGCGACGCCCATCGCGACGCTGCGCCGGTGGGGCGGGGTGGACCGGGCGATCGCGCCGAAGACCACCGGGAAGGTCGTGCCGGAGAGCCCGAAGCCGACGAGCAGGCCGGAGGTCATGAGCGCCGACGGGCTGTGCGACTGCGCCATGAGGAGGAGCCCCGCGACGTACAGCACGCTGCCCGCGAGGATGGCCTTGCCGGCGCCGTGGCGGTCGGCGAGCCGGCCCGCGAACGGCTGCGCGGCGCCCCACACCAGGTTCTGCAGCGCCATCGCGAGCGCGAAGACCTCGCGCGACCAGCCGTTGTCGCGCGTCATCGGCGCGAGGAAGAGGCCGAACGCGTGGCGGATCCCGAGGGAGATCGCGAGGAGCACGGCGCCCGCGGCCAGCATCACGGCGGGGGTTCGCCAGTCACGTCCGTTCGTCCCGTCCATGCCGTCTCCGTTCATCCCTTCACCGCCTCGCGCTGCGGGGCGCTCCTCGCGAGCTCCGTCACCCGCCGCGTGACCTCCACGAGCCGCGCCGCGTCCGGACCGAGGTTGCCGGTGAGCGAGTCCTGGACCCGGGACCACGAGCGCGCCGCGGCGCGGACCGTCGCGCGGCCTCGCGCCGTCAGCGCGACGATCCGGTCGCGCCCGTCGTCCCCGGCCGCCGGCGCGACGAGCCCCATGCCCTCGAGCACGCGGAGGTTCCGGCCGAGCGTGCTCCGGTCGAGCCCCGTCGCGACCGAGAGCTCGGTGAGGTTCGGGTCCTTCCTGCGGGCGATCGCGCAGAGCAGCGAGAACTGGGTGACCTTGATCCCGTGCGGCGCGAGCGCCTCGTCGTAGAGCGCGGTCAGCGCGAGGGCGGCCCGGCGGACGTTCGCGCAGAGGCAGGGGACGTCGTCCATTGCGGGCATATACCCGCAACTTGGGCCGAGCGCCAGCGCCCGCCCCGTCCGGGGCGGGGCCGGACGAACGGGACCGGACGGACGCCCGCCGCGCCGACGGCGGCCACGCCTCGTGACACCCGCACGAGCGGTTGCCCTCGTCCGCGGGTCCGGGTCCGATGGGCGCCCACAGGAGGAACGCCGATGCCGAGAGCGAAGGAACTCAAGATCCGCATCCCCGATCGACCGGGCGCGCTGGGCGAGGTCACCGAGGCGCTCGCCGAGAAGAAGATCAACCTGCGTGCCGTGAACGCCTGGATCGAGGGGACGGAGGGCGTCGTCCGGGTCATCGTCGACAAGGTCCCGCCCGCGAGGAAGGCGCTCGCGGCGAAGGGCTGGAACGTCGAGGAGCAGGAGGTCATCGAGGTCGAGCTCGCCGACAAGCCTGGCGCGCTCGCCGAGAAGGCCGCCAAGCTCGGCCGGGCGGGCGTCAACATCACGCACGTCTTCGTCGGCACCGGAGGCGCTCGCAAGGCGACCGTCTTCATGGGCGTGTCCGACATCGCCGCCGCGCTGAAGGCCGTTCGCTGACGCCACGCGCCGCCGGCCCCCGCGGGTCGGCGACGCGTCCGCGGTGCGCGGCCGAGTCCGGGGCGTTAGGTCCCTCGCGTGCTCAACTGTCAGCATCACATCCAGTGGGTGCGACAGGTCGCGGGCGGGCTGCACCAATGCATCCTCTGCTTCCAGGCCGTGGCGAAGAAGGACGTGTCGCCGAAGTTCGAGGACCTGCCGGACGACTTCCGCCGTCGCTGGGACGCGCACGAGGCGACGCGACCCCCGCACCGGATCCCGGCGACGCCGGTCCCGCCGTCCGGCGGCTGACCCTCGCGTTCCGCCCGCCGTTCCGGCTCGACCGGACGGTCGCGGTCCTGCAGCGCCTGCCCGGGAGCCCGGTGGACGTCTGGCGCGACGGCGCCTACCTCCGCGCCTTCGACGGACCGGACGGACCCGCCACGTGGCGCGTCCGCCAGGACCCGACCCGGCCCTTCCTGAAGGTCGAGCTCTCGAACGTCCGCGGTCCGCTGGCGCCGTGGCGGGCGCGACTGCGCCGCATGCTCGGGCTCGACGTCGAGCTCGCGCCCTTCCTCGACGCCGCGCGCCGCGTGCCGATGCTCGCGCCGCTCCTCCCGCTCGCGGAGGGGCTCCGGCCGCCGCGCTTCGCCTCGCTCCACGAGGCGTTCGCCGCCGTGATCCTCTTCCAGCAGGTGAGCCTCGCCTCCGCGATCGCGACGCTCGGCAGGCTCGTGGCGGCGCTCTCGCCGGAGCTCGACGCGGGTGGGGCGATCCTGCGGCCGTTCCCTTCCGCCGAGGTCGTCGCGGACGCCCCGGAGCCGCTCCTGCGCGGCGCCGGGCTCTCCGGCGCGAAGGCGAGGGCGCTCCGCGGCGCGGCCGGGCTCGTCGCGCGCGGCGCGCTGCGCGACGAGGCGCTCGGAGCGCTCCCCTCCGCCGCCCTCGTCGAGGCGCTCCACGAGGTCCCCGGCGTGGGCCCCTGGACCGCGAACCTCCTCGCCCTCCGGTACTTCGGCCGGCTCGACGTGTTCCCGCCGGGCGACGTCGCGGCGGCGAAGGCGCTCGGGGAGCTCGGCGCGGCCCCGCTCGTCGAGCGGCTCGGGCCGTGGCGGGGCATGCTCTACTACCTGCTCTTCGTCCGCCGGATGGCGCGCCTCGGCGCTCCCGCCTGGCGCTGACGCGCGGGGACGCGCTAGACAGGAGAGCCGTGCCCTTCGTCACGATCCCCGAGTCCCCCATCGCCCCCGGCCGCCCCGCGGAGATCCACGTGCGCGAGGCGGGCTCGGGCCCCCCGGTCGTCATCCTCCACGGCGGCTGGGGCTACGAGGCGTACCCCTTCGACGACGCGATCGCCGCGCTCGCGCCTCGCCACCGCGTCGTCGCTCCCGACCGCGTCGGCTACGGCCGCTCCGGCCGCGTCCCCGCGCTCCCCCGCGGGTTCCACCGGATGATGGCCGAGGAGACGTTCGCGGTGATGGACGCGCTCGGCCTCCGGGCCGCGGCGCTGTGGGGCCACTCCGACGGCGCGGTGATCGCCGCGCACATGGCGTTCCTCAGGCCCGAGCGCGTCTCGGCGGTCGTGCTCGAGGCGCTCCACTTCTTCGCGTTCAAGCGCGGGTCGATCGAGTTCTTCGAGACCGCCGTGCGCGATCCCGAGAAGTTCGGCCCCGCGGTCGTGGAGGCCTGCCGCCGCGACCACGGCGACGGCTGGAAGGAGGTCCTCGCGGCGGGCGGCTGGGCGTGGCTCGACATCATCGACGAGGGGCGGCGCGGCCGGCGCGACGTCTACGCCGGACGCCTCGCCGAGGTCCGGGCGCCTACCCTCGTCCTCCACGGCTCGCGGGATCCCCGCACCGAGCCGGGCGAGGTGGATGCCGCGCGCGCGGCGCTGCCGCGGTCCGAGCTCGAGCTCCTCGACGCCGGGCACTCGCCGCACACCAGCCGGGAAGGGCCCCGGGCGGTGCGCGCGGCGTCCGCTTTTCTGGCCCGCGCGGAGTGGCCCGGCGGCGCGTGAACCGGGTATCTTGTCGAGCCATGGCCTACCTCGTCCGTTTCGCGTCGTCGCCCGCCGACCTGGAAGCCGGCTACAAGCTCCGGCGCGACGTCTTCGAGACCGAGCAGAAGATCCCGCGTCCGCTCGATCGCGATCCGTTCGACTACAGCGCCGACCACGTGGTCGCGTTCGACGACGAAGGGCCGCTGCGTCGGGACCGGTCGCGTCGTCCGCGTGGACGCCCGCACCGCCCAGATCGGCCGGATGGCGGTCGCGGCGGACGAGCGCAAGAACGGGATCGGCGCGCTCGTGCTCGAGGCGCTCGAGCGGATGGCGTCGATGCGCGGCATCTCGGACCTGACGGTGAACTCGCAGCTCCCCGCCGAGCCCTTCTACCGGAAGCGCGGCTTCACCCGGATCGGCGACGTCTTCCTCGACCAGGGCGTCCCGCACGTCGTGATGAAGAAGACGCTGCCCCGCTGAGCCCGCGCGTGGCGAGGCTCCTCTCCGCGTCGCTCGTCCGCAGGTACTCGATCCTCCTCCTCGCCTCGGCGGTCCTCCCGCTCGTGGTCGTCGGAGCGCTCTACGATCGGTACACCCGCGGGCTCCTGGACCAGTTCACGGGCGAGCAGCTCGCGGCCCAGCTCGCCGCGACCTCGAGCCGCCTCGGCGCGTTCCTCGAGGCGCGCGCGTACCAGCTGCAGACGCTCGCGAAGTACCCGGCCCCGCGCGACGGCAGGCCGGGAGACCCGGGGACCGAGCTCGCCTCGCTCGTCCGGCTGGAGGCCGACGAGGCCGATCTGTACGGCGTCCTGTTCTTCTCCGACGACGGCGCGCTCGCGACGGCGGTGGCGGGCCAGGCCGCCTCCGGGCCGCCCTACTGGGGCGAGTTCCCCTTCGACGTGCGCGGGCTCGCGCGCGGCCGGCTCGGCGAGGCGGAGATCGTCGGCCCGGTCCCGGCGCGCGACGGGCAGGCGGGCTGGTTCCTCATGCAGGAGCCGCTGCACGGGGGCGGCTCGATCGCGCTGCACGTCCGCCTCGCGTCGCTGACGGAGCTCCTCGGCGCGCCCTCGCTCGCGGGGGTCCTGCAGCCGATCCTGCGCACGCCGGTCGGGGACTTCGACGTGGTGGGGCGGCCCGCGGCGATCCACGGGAAGGTGATCGACGGCGCGGAGCTGGTGCCCGGGTGGAAGCCCGCGCTGGTCGTCGATCCGGAGGAGCTGCTCCGCCCCTTCCAGACGGCGCGCTTCGGCCTCCTCGTCGCGGCGCTCGTCGCGGCCGCCGCCGTCGGCTGGGTCTCGGCGCGCCTCGCCCGCAGGCTCCAGCACCGGGTCCAGCTCCTCGCGGACGGCGCGGAGCGGCTGTCCGCGGGCGAGTTCACCTACCGGGTGCCGGACGCCGGGAAGGACGAGATCGGGCTCGTGGCGCTCGCCTTCAACGCCATGGCGGCGCGGCTCGGCGAGCTCGTGGAGCGGACGGTCCGCATGGAGCGGCTCGCGGCGCTCGGCAGCTTCTCGACGGGGGTCGCCCACGAGGTCCGCAACCCGCTCGCGACGCTCAAGACCACGGTCCAGGCGCTCGAGCGCGTCGAGGCCGACCCGCAGCGCGCCACGCTCCTGCGCGACATGGGCCGCGAGATCGATCGCATGGCGCGGACGCTCGGGGAGATCCTCGCGTTCGGCCGGCCGCGGCCGCCGCAGCGGAGCGAGGTCCGGGTGTGGGAGGTCGCGCAGCGGCTGCGCTCGCTCGTCGCGAAGGAGGCGGAGGCGCGCCAGGTGGACTTCACGGTGCAGGGCGATCCGAACGTCACGGCCGTCGCGGACCCCGACCACCTCCAGCAGATCCTCATGAACCTCGCGCTGAACGCGCTCCAGGCGACCGCGCCGGGCGGCCTCGTCACCCTGCGCGTCCACCGCGAGGGCGACGGCGTGGCGATCGAGGTGCGCGACACCGGCAGCGGGATCCCGGAGGAGCGGCTGAGCGAGGTGTTCGAGCCGTTCTTCACGACGAAGCCGAGCGGCACCGGGCTCGGGCTCAGCATCTCGCGCCTGCTCGCCGAGCTGAACGGCGGGCGGCTCTCGCTCGAGAGCGCGGCGGGGCAGGGGACCACGGCGCGCCTCGTGCTCTCGCCGCCCGGAAAGGAGCGCGATGTCGAGCGTCCTCATCATCGATGACGAGACCGCCCTGGTGAACTCGCTCGCGTTCGCCCTGGGCAACGCCGGGTACCAGGTGGAGGGCGCGGGGACCGGCGAGGCCGGGGTCCGCGCGGCCGCGCGGCTGCACCCCGCGGTGATCCTCCTCGACGTGCGCCTCCCCGACGGCTCCGGCCTGGACTGGCTCGAGAAGCTCCGCGCCGCCCACCCGGAGATCCCGGTCGTCATGATCTCGGCCCACGGCGACACGCGCGCCGCCGTGAAGTCGGTGAAGGCGGGCGCGTTCGACTACCTCACGAAGCCGTTCGAGCTCGACGACCTCCTCAACACGATCCGCGCGGCGCTCGAGCGCGAGCGGATGGCCGAGGAGATCTCGCGGTACCGGGAGGCGACGGTCGCCTCCGGCGTGCTCGTCGGAGAGAGCGAGGCGATGCGCCGCCTCACCGACACGGCGCGCCGGATCGGGGAGAGCAGCGCGGGCCGCGTCCTCCTGCTCGGCGAGTCCGGGACGGGGAAGGCCCTGGTCGCGCGCGCGATCCACAGCCACAGCGCCCGCGCCGGCGGGCCGTTCATCGAGGTGAACTGCGCGGCGCTGCCGGAGCAGCTCATCGAGGCCGAGCTGTTCGGGGCGGAGAAGGGGGCCTACACCGGGGCGCACCAGCGGCGCGTCGGCCTCGTCACCCTCGCCGACGGAGGGACGCTCTTCCTCGACGAGGTCGGCGAGCTGCCGCTCCCGGTCCAGGCGAAGCTCCTCCACTTCCTGGAGGACGGCAGCTACCGGTCCATCGGCTCGACCCGCGCGCTCTCCTCCGACGCGCGGGTGCTCGCGGCGACGAACCGCGACCTCGCCGGCGACGTCCGCGCGGGGGCGTTCCGGGAGGACCTGTTCTATCGGCTCGACGTCGTGCAGATCCGGGTCCCGCCCCTCCGCGAGCGCGGGCGCGACGTCCTCCTGCTCGCGCGCCACTACGCCGCCCGCTGCGCGCGCGAGGAGGGCTGCGCGCCGGTGCAGCTCACCCCCGCCGCCGAGGAGATCCTGCTCCGGTACCCGTGGCCCGGGAACGTGCGCGAGCTCCGGAACCTCGTCGAGCGGCTCACCATCCTGGCCGCGGGACGCGCGATCGGTCCCGCCGACCTGCCGCCGGACATGACCGGGGCGGTCCCGGCGTCCGCCGAGCCGCGCTCGATCGGGAGCGAGCTCGCGGACGCCGAGCGCCGCCTGCTCGAGGGCGCGCTCCGGGAGGCGGGCGGCCACCGGGGCCGCGCCGCGGTCGCGCTGGGGATCTCGCGCCACGCGCTGAAGCGCCGGATGCAGCGGCTCGGGCTCCGCTGACGCGGTGGCCGGAGTGAGCGGTTTCCGCTCGGTTCAGGCTTCGCGGTGGAGCGGATTCCGCTCGGGCGTCGAGGCTCCCGGGGCCGCGAGCCCAACGCAACCTCCGATGACGACAGGGAAGTTCCGGACCCAGATGAGGCACGGCCGTTGCTGTAGGGGGGTGTACCGTGACGTCCTTGCGCGCTCGACTCGCCGCGGCTGCGCTCGCAGCCCTCGCAGCCTTCCCGGCCGGCGCCGCGCCGCCCCGGCTCGAGCTCGGGGCGTCGGCCGCCGAGGCGGACGTGACCGTCGGGTGCATGTTCCCGATGACCGGCCGGTCCGCGATCTACGGCAAGGACAGCGTCGGGGGCATCCGCGTCGCGCTCGAGCAGCTCCGCGCGCGCGGCGCGCGCTCGCCGCGGATCCGGGTGCTCGTCGACGACTCCCGGTCCAAGGCCGCGTACGCGGTCCGGCTCGCGGAGGACTACGTCCGGCGCGAGAAGGCCCGCTTCGTCTGCGGCGTCGTGAGCTCCGGCGTCGGCCAGGCGGTGAGCCGGCTCGCCGCGGAGCGCGACTTCATCTTCATCGGGACCGACCACGCCTCGTCGCGGCTCACCATCGAGGGGTTCCACCGTCACTACTTCAGGGTGACGAACGACACCTACGCGTCGATGGCGGCCGGCGCGCGGTACCTCGTGGACCGGCAGGCGGCGCAGCCGTGGAGGCGCATCGCGTTCATCGGGCCGGACTACGACTACGGCCACGTCTCCCTGCAGGACCTCCGGAGCAACCTCGACCGGCTCGGAGCGCGCTACGAGATCGTCGGCGAGTTCTGGCCGAAGCTCTACGAGCCGGACTACTCCGCGTACATCCGCGCCATCATCCACTCCGCGCCCGACGTGGTCGTGGCGGCGCTGTGGGGCGGCGACTTCATCGCGTTCCTGAAGCAGAGCGCGACGACCGACTTCTTCCACCGGGTCCGGCTCGCGAACTTCGACACCGGCGGGAACTACGACGTGATGGTCGCGCTCGGCGACACGCCGCCGCCCGGGCTCATCCTCTCCGCGCGCCACTTCCCGAACTGGCCCGACACCCCGCTCAACCGCTGGTTCGTCGACACCTTCCACCGGCTCGAGGGGCGCTACCCGACGTACGCCGCCGAGGGCGCGTACAGCGGGATCGTCGCGATCGCCGAGGCGGTCCGGCGCGCGGGCGGCGCGCGCTCCACCGACGCCCTCGTGGCCGCGCTCGAGGGGATGAGGCTCGAGCTGCCGGAGGATCCGCCCGGCTTCACCTCGTACATCGATCCCGCGACCCACCAGGTCGTGCAGGCGCAGGCGATCGGAGAGGTCGTGCCGGACACGCGCTTCCCCCCGGCGAAGGTGATGCTCGGGCGCTGGGTGGCGTACGCCGCCTCGGATCTCGCGCCGCCGCCCGAGGTCGTCCGCGCCCGCCGCGAGAAGTCGCGCCCCGCCGGCCGGACCGTCCCCTCGCCCGGACCCGTTTTCCCGCAGGAGACCCACGTCGCAGAGGACCATGCTGCAGGTTTGACCACCCGTAGCCGAAGAGGAGTGCCATGAACACGTCCCGTATCCGCACGCTGCTCGCGCTCGCCCTCGCCCTCCTGCTCGTCGAGCCCGCTCGCGCCCAGGCGCCCGCCGCCGCAGAGCCGCCGCCGTTCAAGCTCGGCGTCGTCACCTTCCTCTCCGGCGCCGCCGCCGGACCGTTCGGCGTCCCCGCGCGCAACGGCGCGGAGGTGCTCGTCGAGGCGATCAACGGCGGGAAGATGCCCGCCCCCTACGCCACGAAGGGCTTCGGCGGCCGCCCGGTGCAGCTCGTCTTCCTCGACGAGGCCGGCGGCACGACGAAGCAGGTGAGCGAGTACCGCGACCTCGTCCAGCGCCAGAACGTGGACGCGGTCATCGGCTACATCTCGAGCGGCGACTGCCTCGCGGTGGCGCCGGTCGCGGAGGAGCTGAAGAAGCTCACCATCTTCTTCGACTGCGGCACGCCCCGCATCTTCGAGGACGCCGCCTACAAGTACGTCTTCCGCACCTCGAGCCACGCGGCGATGGACAACGTGGCGGCCGCGCTCTACGTGACGGAGATGCTGCCGAACGCGAAGAAGATCGCCGGCATCAACCAGAACTACGCGTGGGGGCAGGACTCCTGGAACGACTTCGAGGCGGCGATGAAGGTGCTGCGCCCCGGCGTCGAGGTGACGACCTCGCAGATGCCGAAGCTCCTCGCCGGGCAGTACGGCGCGGAGATCTCGGCGCTCCTCGGCGGGAAGCCGGACGTCATCCACTCGAGCTTCTGGGGTGGCGACCTCGACGCGTTCGTGCTCCAGGCGGTGCCGCGCGGCGCGCTCAAGAAGAGCACGGCGGTGCTCACCGCCGGCGAGACGGCGACCCACAAGCTCGCCGGCCAGATCCCCGACGGCACCATCATCGGCGCGCGCGGGACGCACGGCGCGTTCGCCCCCGACAACGAGCTGAACAAGTTCTTCCGCACGACGTACCAGGACCGGTTCGTGCTCTACCCGAACTACCCCGCCTACCACATGTCCCAGGCGATCCTCGGGCTCAAGGCCGCCTACGAGAAGGCGGCGGCGGGCGGGGCCGCGCCGGACCAGGACCAGGTCATCGCCGCGTTCGAGGGGCTCTCCTTCGACTCGCCGAGCGGCACGATCAAGATGGCGCTCGGGAAGGGCCACCAGGCGGTCGAGGGGACGGTCTACGGGATGGCGAAGACCGTCGGCGGCAAGCTCACGTACGTCAAGGTGAAGCAGTACCCTCCCGGAGAAGGTGAATCCGCCCGAGGGCGTGAAGAGCGCCGACTGGATCAAGACGTCGCTGAAGCCCGCCGGGAAGTGATGTCGGGGCACCGGGGGCGAGAGGCGGACACGCCGTGAGCACGCTCGTCGCGATCCTCGTCGACGGCGTCATCTACGCCTCGTGGCTCTTCGTCATCGCCGCGGGGCTCACGATGATCTACGGCGTCATGCGCATCCTCAACATGGCGCATGGGAGCCTCTACGCCCTCGGGGCCTACGCCGCGGCGTCGCTCGCGGGCGCGTGGCTGCGCGGGGGGTATCCGCCCCTCGGCAGCTACGCGGCCCTCGTGGTCGCGGCGGTGCTCGTCGGAGTCGTCGTGGGCCCGCTCATCGAGCGCGGGCTCTTGCGCTTCACCTACGGGCGCGACGAGGTCGTGCTCGTGCTCGTGACCTACGCGCTCTTCCTCATCCTCGAGGACGTGGTGAAGCTCGTGTGGGGCGTCGAGTCCTACTTCATCTCGGAGCCGTACGGGCTGCTCGGGTCGATCGAGCTCGGGGAGCTGTCGTACCCGACCTACAGCGCGGTGCTCGTCGCCGTCGCGGTCGCGGTCGGGCTGGGGCTCCGCTTCGGGATCTACGAGACGCGCTACGGGAAGCTCCTCCTCGCGGTGATCCACGATCGCGAGATGAGCGCCGCGATGGGCATCGACGTCGGCCGCATGTACCTCGTCACGTTCACGCTCGGCACGTCGCTCGCGGCCATCGGCGGCGCCCTCACCGCGCCGACGGTCTCGGTCGTGCCGGGGATGGGGGTCGAGGTGATCGTGCTCGCCTTCGCGGTGGTGGTGATCGGCGGGCTCGGGTCGATGCCGGGCGCCGCGCTCGGCGCGCTCATCGTCGGCCTCGTCCGCTCCGGCGCGGTCCACCTCCTCCCGGAGGTGGAGCTCTTCAGCATCTACCTCGTGATGGCGCTCGTGCTGGCGGTCCGGCCGCGCGGGCTGTTCGTCGCGGCGGAGGCGAGGAAGATATGACCGCCTCCCGCAGCACCCTCCTCGGGCTCGCCGCCGCCCTCGTCGCCGCGCTCGCGGCCGCGCCGCTCCTGCCGAACTGGGCCCTCTTCCTCGCGACGATCTCGCTCGCGAAGGGGCTCGTCGTGCTCGGGCTCCTGCTCCTCATGCGGACCGGGCTCGTGTCCTTCGGGCAGGGGCTCTACTACGCGATCGGCGCCTACGCCGCCGGCACCGCGGCGGACGCCCTGAAGCTCCGGGACGCCGTCCCGATGGTGCTCGCCGGCACCGCTCGCCGCCGCGGTGGTCGCGGTCGTGCTCGGGATCCTGCTCGCCCGCTACCGCACCATCTTCTTCGCGATGCTGAGCCTCGCGTTCTCGATGATCCTCTACGGGCTCCTCGTCCGGACGCCCGCCCTCGGCTCGACCGACGGCTTCAACGTCGCGGCGCGCACCGTGCTCGGGTTCGACACCGCCGGGCCGATCGGCCGCTACGGCGTCTACGGCCTCGCCGCGTTCCTGGCGTGCGCCACGGCGGTCGGCCTCGACCGGTACCTGCGCTCGCGGCTCGGCCGGCTCGCGCCGGCGGTCCGCGACAACGAGCTGCGCGTCGAGTACATGGGCGCCTCCGTCCGCAACGTCGTCCACCTGAACCTCGTCCTCGCCGCCGCGCTCGCCGGGATGGGCGGCGCGCTCACCGCGCTGGCGGTGGGGCACATCGACCCGGAGATGGCCTACTGGACGACCTCCGGGGAGTTCGTCTTCGTCGCGATCCTCTCCGGGACCGGGAGCGTCGCCGCGCCGTTCGCGGGCGCCATCCTCCTCGAGCTCCTGCGGAGCTTCGCGTACGAGCACGCCCCGAACACCTGGCAGCTCGTCGTCGGCGGCGCCATGCTCGCGGTGATCCTGTTCCTCCCCGAGGGGCTCTGGTCGCTGTTCCTGCGGCGGAAGGGGGCGCGCGCGTGAGCACGATCCTCGAGTCCGCCGGCCTCACCAAGACCTTCGGCGCGGTCACGGCCGCCTCGGACATCAGCATCGCGCTGGAGGAGGACACGATCGTCGGCCTCATCGGCGGGAACGGCGCCGGGAAGACCACCTTCCTGAACCTCGTGACGGGCTACCTGCGGCCGAGCTCGGGGACGGTCCGCTTCCTCGGGCGCGACATCACCGGGCTCGCGCCGCGCAGGATCACCCGGCTCGGGATCTGCCGGTCCTTCCAGATCCCGCAGGTGTTCGACACCCTCACCGCGTACGAGAACCTGCTCGTCGGCCTCGGGATCGTGTCGCTCGCGCGCAGGGCCTTCCCGGGGAGCGGCCTCGGCGACCGCGAGCCGGAGTCGGTGGCGGAGGAGATGCTCGATCGCTTCCGGTTGCAGGAGTACCGCGACGCGCCGGCGAGCGTGCTCCCGGAGGGCGTGCGCAAGCTCCTCGACATCGCCATGGCGCTCGCGGTGAAGCCCAAGGTCCTCCTCCTCGACGAGCCGACGAGCGGCGTCTCCGCGGACGAGAAGTTCGCGCTCATGGACCTCGTGCTCGGGGCGATCAAGGCGGACAAGGTGACCGTCCTCTTCGTCGAGCACGACATGGACATCGTGCGGCGCTACACGCAGCGGATCCTCGCCTTCTACGACGGGAGGGTCATCGCCGACGGCGCAGCCCGCGGCCGTGCTCGCGGACGCGAACGTCCGGCGGCTCGTCGTCGGCGAGGCGGTCCCGGCCCCGGCCCCGCGGAGGGCGCGTGCTGAACATCGAGGGGCTCGACGTCTCGATCAAGTCGGTGCGCATCCTGCGCGGCGTGTCGCTGCGCCTCGAGCAGGGACAGCTCGCCGGGCTCATCGGCCGCAACGGCGCCGGCAAGACGACGCTCATGCGCACCATCGTGGGCGCCCTCTCGCCCACGACCGGCACGCTCGAGCTCGACGGGAAGCCGCTCCGGGGGGTCGCCGCCCACGCGCGCACGCGGCTCGGCGTCGGCTACATGCCCGAGGACCGCCGGATCATCCCGCAGCTCACGATCGAGGAGAACGTGCTCCTCCCCGCGTGGGCGACCGGCGCGAAGGACGCCGCGGAGCGGCTCGCGCGGATCTACCGGATGATCCCGGAGGTGGAGGTCCTGAAGGAGCGCAAGGGGCTCCAGCTCTCGGGCGGCCAGCAGAAGCTCGTCGCGCTCGCGCGCGCGCTCATGACCGGGACGCGCCTCCTGCTCCTCGACGAGCCGTTCGAGGGGGTCGCGCCGGTGCTCGCGCGCCGGCTCGCCGAGGTGGTGGCGCTCCTCCGCGACGAGGGCCTCTCGGTCATCCTCTCGGAGTCGGACCTCTCCCACTCGAGGAAGCTGCTCGACGTCGTCTTTCCCATCGACCGCGGCCAGGTCGCGCCCCCGCAGGCCCCCTGAGCCCGAGGAGCCTCACCATGAAGACCGTCGCCGCCGTGCTCCGCGCCGTCACCGACAAGCGCCCCTACACCACGTCGCGCCCCATGCAGCTCGAGGAGGTGGAGCTCCTCGCCCCCCGCGCCGGCGAGCTGCTCGTCCGGGTGGAGGCCGCCGGCGTCTGTCACTCCGACCTCTCCGTGGTGGACGGCTCGCGCGTGCGGCCCCTGCCGATGGCGCTCGGCCACGAGGCGGCGGGCGTCGTCGAGGAGGTCGGCGCCGGCGTGCGGGACGTCCGCCCGGGCGACCACGTCGTGCTCACGTTCGTCCCGAGCTGCGGCCGTGCGTCGGAGTGCTCCTCCGGCCGGCCGGCGCTGTGCCTGCCCGCCGCCGCGGCGAACGGCGCGGGGACGCTCCTGCACGGGCCCTCGCTCCTGCGCGACCGCGACGGAAAGCCGATCCATCACCACCTCGGGGTCTCCGGCTTCGCCCGCCACGCCGTCGTCGCGCGGGAGTCCGCCGTGGTCGTCCCGAAGGACGTCCCGCTCCCCACGGTGGCGCTCTTCGGCTGCGCGGTGCTCACCGGCGCGGGCGCGGTCCTCAACACCGCCTCGGTGCGGCCCGGACAGTCGGTCGCGGTCTTCGGCCTCGGCGGGGTCGGCCTCGCGGCGGTGATGGGCGCGGCGGTCGCGAGCGCGTGGCCCATCGTGGCCGTCGATCCGTTCGAGGCGAAGCGTAAGCTCGCGCTCGAGCTCGGGGCCACGGTCGCGTTCGCCCCCGAGGAGGCGGAGAAGGCCATCAAGGATCTCACCGGCGCCGGAGTGGACGTCGCGTTCGAGGCCGCCGGGGTGCCGGCCGTGCTCGAGGCCTCGTTCCGCGCCACGCGCCGCGGCGGCACGACCGTCGCGATGGGCCTCCCGCACCCCTCGCGGACGCTGACGCTCCCCGCCCTCGCCTTCGCGGGAGAGGGGCGCACGCTCGTCGGCTCGTACATGGGATCGGCCGCGCCGCAGCGGGACGTCCCGCGCTATATGTCGCTCTGGAAGGCGGGCCGGATGCCGGTCGACCGCCTGCAGAGCGCCGCGATGCCGCTCGAGAAGATCAACGACGCCTTCGAGGCGCTGGCCGCCGGCGCGGCGGTGCGCCAGGTCCTGCTGCCGCACGGCTGATCGTCCACGAACCACACCACCGGAGGAGCCCCATGGCCATCGAGACCCTGAACCCCGCTACCGGCGAGCTCGTTCGCTCCTTCCCGGACACGCCGCCCGCCGAGGTGGACCGGATCCTCACCGCCGCGGTCGCCGCGCAGCGGGCGTGGGCCCGCGCCTCGTTCGCCGAGCGCGCCGCGCCGATGCGCAAGGTCGGCCAGCTCCTCCGCGAGCGGGCGCCCGAGTACGCGAAGCTCATGGCGGTCGAGATGGGGAAGCCGCTCAAGGACGGCGCCGCCGAGGTGACGAAGTGCGCCTGGGTCTGCGAGTACTACGCGGAGACCGCGGAGAAGCACCTCACGCCGCGGGAGGAGCCGAGCGACGCGGGCCGGAGCTACGTCCGCTTCGATCCGCTCGGGGTCGTGCTCGCCGTCATGCCGTGGAACTTCCCCTACTGGCAGGTGTTCCGCTTCATCGCGCCGCACCTCATGGCGGGGAACGGCGGCCTCCTGAAGCACGCCTCGAACGTGCCGCAGTGCGCGCTCTCGATCGAGCAGGTGATGCACGACGCGGGCTTCCCGCGCGACCTGTTCCGGACGCTGCTCGTCGGCTCGAAGGCCGTCCGCAAGCTCATCCTCGACGACCGCATCGCGGCGGTCACCATCACCGGGAGCGAGCCGGCGGGCCGCCAGGTCGCGGCCGCGGCCGGCGAGGCGCTGAAGCCGTCCGTGATGGAGCTCGGCGGGTCGGACCCGTTCATCGTGCTCGCCGACGCGGACCTCGAGGTCGCCGCGAAGACGGCGGCGCTGGCCCGGACGATCAACGCCGGCCAGAGCTGCATCTGCGCGAAGCGCTTCATCGTCGAGTCGAAGATCCACGACGCGTTCCTCGAGCGGCTCACCGTCGCGATGAAGGCGATCCGGGTGGGCGATCCCACCCTCCCGACGACCGACATCGGCCCGCAGGCCCGCCGCGAGCTGCGCGACGAGCTGCACGGCCAGGTGAAGCAGGCCATCGCGGAGGGCGCCCGCCTGGTGCTCGGCTGCGACGTGCCGCCCGGCCCCGGCGCCTTCTACCCGGTGAGCATCCTCGCCGACGTGAAGCCGGGGAACGTCGCCGCCCGGGAGGAGCTGTTCGGGCCGGTCGCGGTGGTCATCCGCGCGCGCGACGCGGACGAGGCGGTCGCGATCGCGAACGACTCCCGGTTCGGGCTCGGCGCGTCGCTCTGGACGCGCGACCCGGCGACCATCGAGCGGCTCGTCCCGCGCATCGAGGCGGGCGCGGTCTTCGTGAACGGGCTCGTGAAGAGCGACCCGCGGCTCCCGTTCGGCGGGATCAAGTGCTCCGGGTACGGGCGCGAGCTCGGCCTCGAGGGGATCCGCGCCTTCGTGAACGTGAAGACGGTCTGGGTGAAGTAGCCCGCCGCCGCAGCGCCATCAGGGCAGGAGGACGGCGCGCCCCACCAGCGCTCCCGCGGTGAGCGCGTCCACGCCCTCCTGGAACCGCGCGAGCGGCAGGGTCCGGTCCACCACCGTCCGGACCCGCCCCGCCGCCACGAGGTCCACCGACTCGCGCAGCTCCGCGAGGGTGCACCCGACCGACGCGGTGACCACCTGCTCGCCCACCACGAGCTGGATCGGGTGCACCCGGAGGTCGTCCTCCGAGTAGCCGACGAAGACCAGCCGCCCGCGCTTCGCGAGCGCGCCGAGGCTCCAGCCCATCGTCTCGCGCGTCGCGACGAGCTCGAAGACGACGTCGGCGCCGCGGCCGCCCGTCAGCGCGCGGAGCCGCGCCGGCACGTCCTCGACCCCCGCGCGCACCGTGGCCTCCGCGCCGAGCTCGCGGGCCCGCTCGAGCTTCGCGGGGGTCCGGCCGACCGCGATGACGGTCGCGCCCCGCAGCCGGGCGATCTGCACGAGGCCGAACCCGACCGCGCCGGCGCCCAGGACGACGACCCGATCCCCGAGCCCGACGCGCGCGAGCGCCGCGGCGTGGACCGCGGTCGTCACCGCGCAGCCGATGGGGGCGGCCTCGGCGTCGGAGACGTGGGCGGGGAGGGGGACCGCGTTCCGGGCGGGCGCGCGGACCCGCTCGGCGAACCCGCCGTCGCTGATGAAGCCGTGCTCGGCGCGGAGCGCGTCGCACAGGTTCTCGTCGCCGGCGAGGCAGTGCCGGCAGGCGCCGCAGCCGACGTAGTAGTGGACGACGACCCGCTCGCCGACGCGCGCGGCCGGGACGCCGGCGCCGACCGTCTCGATGCGCCCCACGATCTCGTGGCCGAGCGTGAGCGGCGCGATCCCGAGGTCGAGCAGCCCGGAGATGAAGTGCAGATCGGTGTGGCAGAGCCCGGCGGCCGCCACCCGGACCACGACCTCGCCCGGCCCGGCCTCGGGGGCGGGGACGTCGTCGAGGCGGAGGGGCTGCTTCGGGCCGTGGTACCGGAGGGCGCGCACGAGGACCTCAGAGATCGAAGCAGTGGGCGAACAGGACCTCGTCGCGGCGCGCCCGGATCGACTCGAGCACCGAGTCGGGCGGGCGCTCGTCGAGGTCGATGGCGCAGGAGGCGGCCCGCGCCTCCTCGAACACCGTGTTCCGGATCTCCTCGGCGTTGATGCCCGCCTCCCGCACCGCCGCGAGGACGTTCGCGAGCACGCCCACCTTGTCGTAGTGGCGGACGACGAGCCGCGCGCGCGCCGGCGTGCGGCGGGCCACGTTGACGCAGTTCGGGACCTGGCCGGTCCGCACGAAGGTCTCGACGATCCGGACCGTCTCGCGGGCGATCGCGTCCTGCGCCTGCTCGGTGGACGCGCCGATGTGGTGCGTGCCGTAGACGCCGGGGAGCTTCGCGAGCGGGCTGTCGAACTCCGCCTGGCCCTTCTCCGGCTCGCCGGCGAAGACGTCCGTCGCGACGCGGAGGCGCCCGTCCCGCGCGGCCTCGAGGAGCGCGGCCTGATCCACGAGCTCGGCCCGGGCCGTGTTCACGAGCGCCGCGCCGGGGCGGAGCGCCGCGAGCACCTCGCGGGAGACGAGGCCGCGCGTCTCCTTCGTGAGCGCCAGGTGGAGCGAGAGGAAGTCCGCCTCCCGCGCCAGGGCGAGGAGGTCCGCCGCGCGCTCGACCCCGAGCTCCCGCGCGGCGCGGTCGTCGAGCGACCTCGACCAGGCGACGACGCGCATCCCGAGCGCGAGGCCGCGGCGGGCCACCTCGCGCCCGATCGACCCGAGGCCCGCGAGCGCGAGCGTCCGGCCGAAGACGCCGCGCGCGTCCGAGAAGCCCTTCTTGTCCCACCGGCCGGCGCGCAGCAGCGCGACGTTGTCCGGGATCCGGCGGTCGAGGGCGAGGACGAGCCCGATCGCGAGCTCCGCGACCGCGATCGAGTTCTGGCCGGGGCAGTTCGCGACGAACACGCCCCGGCGCGACGCGGCCGCGACGTCGATCGTGTTCACGCCCGCCCCGGCGCGGACGACGAGGGAGAGCCCCGGCGCGCCCTCGAACACCTCGGCCGCCACCTGCTTCGAGCGCACGACGAGGATCGACGCGGCGCGGGCCGCGGCGGGGAGGTCCTTCGCCGGCAGGTCCGGCCGGTGCTCGACCGTGAGGCCCAGGGCGACGAGGGGGGCGAGCTGCTCCTTCGGGAACGCGTCGGCTACGAGGAGGGTCCGCATGGGGCCGCTCGTAACGCATTCCGGGGCCGGTCGCCGCCTGCCCGGGCGGGGCCTGCCCGGATCCGGCCGCCGGCCCGGAGGGATTCCGGACGCTTGCTCGCTCCGCGAAACGCGTGATAAATCGCCGCGATGCCGGATCGCAGGCGCGGCGTCCGGCGCGAGCGCGCGCCGCGCGCAGGCCCGACAGGCCCTCCTCCTGGACTCGCTGTCCCGGGAGCTTTCGACCCCAACCAGGAGTGACCCATGGACCGCAGCACTCGCACGCTCTCCCTCGCGCTCGCGGCGGCCCTCGCCGCGTGCTCCGGCCGGGGCGAGAAGGCAGCGCTGCCCGCGGCGTCCGCGGGCGGGCGCGCCGTCCGCGTGATGCGGCCCGCGGCCCGCATCGAGACCGGGCTCGCCCGGGCGACCGGCGCGGTCCGCGCGCGCGAGGACGCCGTCCTCTCCGCGAAGGCGACCGGGCAGATCCACCGCATCCGCGCGGAGGTCGGCGACCGGGTGAAGGCCGGGGCCGTGCTCGCCGAGATGGACGCGACGAACGCGCAGCTCGCGCTGCAGAACGCCCGCGCCCTGGAGCGGCTCGCCGCCGCCCGGTTCGCGGAGGCGGAGCGCGAGGCCGCCCGCGGGAAGGTGCTGTTCGAGGCGGAGGGGATCCCGCAGTCGGGGCTCGAGAAGATCCAGACCGGGCGCGAGATCGCCGCGGCCCAGCTCGACCAGGCGCGCGCGGGCGTGCGGGTCGCCGAGCAGGCGGTGCAGGACGCGCTCATCACGGCCCCGTTCGCCGGGACCGTCACGGCCAGGTACCGGAACGCGGGCGACACGGTGACGCTCATGCCCGTCTCGCCCATCGTCGCGCTCACCGACGTCGAGCGCCTCGAGCTCCGGCTCGCGATCCCCGAGGCGCTCGAGCCCGCGATCGAGGTGGGGCAGGCGCTCGAGGGGACGACCACCCCGGGCGGCCGGTCGTTCAAGGCGAAGGTCCGGGTGAAGGGCGCCGTCATCGATCCCGTCACGCGGACGATCGAGGTCCTCGCCGACGTGGTCGGGACGCCCGGGCTCCGGCCGGGGACGCTCGTCACGGCGGACTTCGGCCGCTTCGGCGAGGGCGGGGGCGTCTTCCTCCCGTCCACCGCCGTCCGGACCGACGGGAAGGTGAGCTGGGTCTTCGTCGTCGCGAACGGCAAGGCGGAGCGGCGCGAGGTCGTCGTGCAGCCCGTCCACCCCGGCACCGTCGTCGTGAAGCAGGGGCTCGCGCCGGACGCCGACGTGGTGGTGGAGCCGGGCGCGCTCGCGGCCGGCGACGCCGTCGCGGCGCTCGCGAACTGAGCGGGATCGAGGAGCGCACGTGAACCCCATCCGCACCTTCGTCTCGCGCCCGGTCTTCACCGGGATGCTGACGTTCGTGGTGGTCGTCTTCGGGATCGTGGCCTACCCGCGCATCGGGGTCGACCAGTTCCCCGAGGTCGACTTCCCGATCGTGACGGTCACGACGATCCTGCCGGGCGCCGATCCCGAGGCGATCGAGCGGACCGTCACCGAGCCGCTGCGAGGAGGCGCTGAACACGCTCCCCGGCCTCGACACGCTCCGCTCCATCAACGTCGAGAACGTCTCGCAGATCGTGGTGCGCTTCTCGCTCGACCGGAACGTGGACGTCGCGGCGCAGGACGTCCGCGACAAGGTCCAGGCGACGCTCTCGCGCCTGCCGCGCGAGATCCAGAGCCCGATCGTCGAGAAGTTCGACATCGGCGCGATCCCGGTCGTGACGCTCGCCTTCAGCGCCCCGGTCCCGATCGAGAGGCTCACGAAGCTCGCCGAGGACGTCGTGAAGCCCGGGCTCCAGCAGATCCCGGGCGTGGGATCGGTGACCCTGCTCGGCGGGCAGAAGCGCGAGCTCACCGTGGTCGTGGACCCGTCGCTCGCGAAGGGCTACGGCCTCTCGCCGGCCGACGTGGTCCAGGGGATCCGCGCGCAGTCGATCGACGTGCCGGGCGGCCGCACCCTGGAGCCCGGGGTCGAGCGATCCGTCAAGCTCGCGGGCGAGGCCCGCTCGGTGGAGGCGCTGCGCGCGCTCGTCGTCGCGAGCCCGGGCGGCGTCCCGGTCCGGCTCGGGCAGGTCGCGCAGGTGCTCGACGGTCCGGCGGAGGCGCGCTCCGCCGCGCAGCTCGGGGGCACGAGCGCGATCGGGCTCGTCGTCCGCAAGCAGTCGGGCTCGAACACCGTGCCGGTCGCCGAGCGCGGTCGAGGAGAGCCTCGCGTCCGTCGAGCGCCAGCTGCCGGCCGGGAGCCGCCTCGCCACCGTCGTGGACGGCGCGCAGTTCATCCGCGCGTCGATCTCCTCGGTGCAGGAGGACATGATCGTCGGCGGCGTCCTCGCGGTGCTGGTGGTGCTGATCTTCCTCCGGAACTTCCGCTCCACGCTCGTCGCCGCCGCCGCGCTGCCGACCGCCATCGTCGGCACCTTCGCGGTCATGAACGCGCTCGGGTTCACCTTCAACGTGATCACGATGCTCGCGCTGACCCTGTCGATCGGCCTCCTGATCGACGACGCCATCGTCGTGATCGAGAACATCGTCCGGCACGTGGAGCTCGGCGAGACGCCCTGGGAGGCGGCGCGGAAGGGCACCTCCGAGATCGCCCTCGCGGTGCTCGCGGTGACCCTCTCGGTCGTCGCCGTGTTCGTGCCGGTCGCCTTCATGGAAGGGCTGATCGGCCGGTTCTTCTACCAGTTCGGCGTCACGGTCGCGGTCGCGGTCCTCATCTCCTACTTCGTGTCGATGACGCTCACGCCGATGCTCTCCGCCCGCGTCATCGCGCGCACGACGCTCACGGCCCGGTGTTCCGGGCCATCGAGCGCGCCCTCGGCGCGATCGACGCGACCTACCGGCGCGCGCTCGCCTGGGTCCTCTCCCACCGCGCCGTGACGCTCGGGCGGCGCCGTCGCGGTCCTCCTCCTCACCTTCGTCCTCGCGACGCGCCTCAAGGCGACGTTCCTGCCGCAGCAGGACATGAGCCTCGTGAAGGTCACCCTCGAGCTCCCGGCCGGCACGACGCTCGAGGAGACCCGCGCGCAGCTCGACGACCTCTCGCGGCAGATCCGGGCGGTGCCGGGCGTGAAGGAGACGTTCGCGGTCGCGGGCGGCGGGGCGCGCGAGGAGGTGAACCGCGGGGACGTCACGGTCTCGCTCGTGCCGATCGCCGCCCGGGCCTACGGGCAGCAGGACTTCAAGGCGCACCTCCGCGCAGACGCTGCGGACGAGCCCGGCGGCGGTGGTGGCGGTCCAGGACTTCAACGCGATGGCGGGAGGCGGCAACCGCGCGCAGATGGTGCAGTTCAACCTCCGCTCGACGAGCTTCGAGGAGCTCCTCGCCGCGGTCGAGAAGACCCGCGAGGCGATGCTGCGCAACCCCGGCTTCGTCGACGTGGACACCACCTGGAGAGCCGGCAAGCCGCAGCTCGACGTGGTGGTGGACCCGCGAGCGCGCCGCCGCGCTCGGCGTGCCCGCGGCCGTGCTCGGCCAGAACGTCCGCGCCCTCATGGGCGGCGACAAGGTCGCCGACTTCCACGAGGGCGGGCGACACCTACGACATCAAGGTGCGCCTACCGCCCGGCGGTCCTCGCCGATCCGGGCTCGCTCGGCGCCATCCCGGTGCGCGCGCGCGTCCGGCCGGCTCGTCGAGCTCCGGACGCTCGCCGAGGTGCCGCCCGACGCTCGGCCCGTCGCAGATCGAGCACCAGGCGCAGATCCGGCAGGTCACGCTGCTCGCGGACCTCAAGAGCTACTCGCTCGGCGAGGCGATGGCGTACCTGACCGCCTTCGCGAACAAGGAGCTGCCGCCGTCGGTCAGCCACGACTTCGAGGGCCAGGGGCGCGAGCTCGGCAAGGCGGGGATGGCGTTCCTCATGGCGCTCGGGCTCGGGATCGTCCTCGTCTACATCATCCTCGCCGCGCAGTTCGAGAGCCTCGTCCACCCGTTCACGATCATGATGTCGCTCCCGTTCGCCGTGATCGGCGGCATCGGCGGGCTCCTCATCGCGCAGCAGTACATGTCGATGATGGCGATGATCGGCTTCATCATGCTGATGGGGCTCGTCACGAAGAACGGCATCCTCCTCGTGGAGTTCACGAACCAGCTCAAGGCGAAGGGGAAGTCCACGCGCGACGCGCTCCTCGAGGCCGGTCCGGTGCGGCTCCGGCCCATCCTGATGACGTCGGTCGCGATGATCGCGGGCATGATCCCGGTCGCGCTCGCGCGCGGGGACGGCGCCGAGACGCGCGTCCCGATGGCCGTCGCGATCATCGGCGGGCTCCTCACCTCGACCGTGCTGACGCTCGGGATCGTCCCCGTCGTCTATTCGCTCCTCGACGGGCTGCGGAGCCGGTTCCGGCCCGCGGCGAAGGAGGAGGTCGAGCCGAGGCCGAGGCCGAGGCCGACGGACGAGGTGCGAGCCGTCGCGGGGAAGTGACGATCTCGCCGACCCTCTCGCCCGCGAAGCGGGGAGAGGCAGGGACAGGGCTACGCGCGATCCTCCCTCGCCCCGCGAAGCGGGGAGAGGGCCGGGGAGAGGGGGCTGTCAGCTCGCCCGTGCGTTCCCGGGAGCACGACGAGCCCGAGCGCGCGCGCCCTCCGGCGCAGGCGCGATCGCATGCGCCGGGCCTGGCGCGCCGCGACGTCTCCGGACCGCCAGACGATCCAGGACACGAGGACGGCCGCGAGCGGCGCCGCGACGAGGACGAACGTCAGGAGGAGCGCGATCGCGACCGCCCCTCCGACGATGATCGCGGCGGCGAACAGGAGCTGCCCGGCGAGCCCTGCGACATGCCGCAGGTGACGTCCCCGCCTGGGGCGGAGATCGGCACGCGGATGGAGCGGGACGGCGGGTCCGGTCGGCATCAGCCCTCCGTGCGCAGTTCGTGCGCGCAAAATACGCACGACCATGAGAGCACGTCGCGGTGCGCGCGTGAACCCCCCGTCGGGCGGACGCTGAACCGCCCTATCGCCAGGCGCCCGGCCGCGCGTACACGAAGGCGAGCGGGACCTCGTCGAGGTAGAAGCCGGCGACCGGTCGCGCGGTGCGGAACGCCGTCCACGCGCGGTACTCGGCGTCGCGCCCGGCTCCCTCGACGGCGACGACCGCGAGGTCCGCGTCCTCCGGCGCGCTCGCGATGCGCAGGTCCGGGCGGAGAAGCCCGTCGCCCGCGAGCGCCCGCACGCCCGCCGGCGCCGAGGAGGGCCACCAGAATCCTGGCGCCCTCGCGCGCGCGGGCATTCACCTCGTCGAGGAGGCGGGCGGACGCGTCGCCGCCGTCCTGCCGCGGGAGCCCGCGCGTCGCGGCGCCGGGCGCGCCGCCCGCGAGCTCGTTCCAGCTCGCGGTGCCCGACGGGTACGCGTGCGCGGTCGCGCGAACGGCGGGCCAGAGCGCGAGGAGCGCGAGCGAGGCCGCGAGCGGCGCGGCGCGGGCGGGCCAGGAGACGCGCGCGGCGGTGACGAGCGCCTGCGCGCCGAGGACGGCGAGGAAGGGCATCGCGTGCAGCCACGGGCGCACCCCGGGGGACCCGGGCCCGAGCCCCGCCGCGGTCGCGGCGAGCGGGGCGACGGCGCAGAGGAGGAGGAGCAGCTCGTCCCGGGCGCTCTCGCGCGGTGCGCGGTCGGACACGGCGCGGGCCATCCGGGTGGCGGCGTGCGCGAGGCCGCCCGCGTACACGACCAGGATCGCCGCCGGCACGGTGAGCGACGTCACGACGAGCGGGAACGCGAGCCCGAGGACGCCGCGCGCCGTCGCTCCGGCCTGGGCGGCCGCGGCGGAGGTCGTCGCCGCGAGCGCCGCGGCGCGGGCGACCGGAGACACGACGAGCGCGGGCCAGGCGGCGAGCAGCACGAGCGGCCCGAGGACGAGCATCGCGAGGAGCGCGACCGGGAAGCCGTGGAGCCGGCGGTCCTCGCCGCTCCGCGGGCCGGGCCCGCAAGGCCCCCGGGCCCTCCCTCGCCCCCGCGAAGCGGGGGAGAGGGTCGGGGAGAGGGGGCGTTCCGCGAGCGCGCGCGTGAGCGCTGCGTGGCAGGCGAGCGCGACGAGCAGCACCCACGCGTCGGAGCGCGTCGCGAGCGCCGCGCCGAAGAGGAGCCCGGCGAGCACCGCGGCGCGGAGGCGCCGCCGCCGGTCCGGCTCGGTGCCCGCGCGCCGCCAGGCGAGGACGAGGGCCGCCGCCAGCGCCGCGAGCGCGAGGTCCGGGGAGGCGACGAGCCCCGCGTGGAGGTGGCGCGGCGCGGCCCAGAAGAGCGCCGGCGCGAGGAGCGCCGCCGCGGGGCCGGAGAGCTCCCACGCGAGCAGCGCGACGGCCGCCGAGAGGACCGCGCCGAGGAGCGCGGTGCCTGCCCGGGCGGCGCGGATCCTCGGGACCCCGACCGGCGAGAGGACCGCGCGCGTCGCCGCCGCGACGCCGGAGGGGAGCGGCGGCGCCGCGGCGGGCGCCGACCCTGGCGCCAGGAGCGCCGGGTCCGCGGCTCCGAGCACCGCCGCCTCGTCGCGGGAGATGCCGGGTCCGCCCCCGAGCGCGAGCAGGACGGCGAGCGTCACGGCCGCCCACGCGAGCGCGGTCCGGCCCCGGCTCGCCGCCACGCGGCTCGCGAGCTCCCGCCCGCGCCCGAGGGCCGTCGCGATGCTCACGGCAGCACCAGCGCGTCGAGGCACAGGGAGAGCCTCCCTGGGCTCGTGAGGACGAGCGAGATCGCCCGGCTCTGGCCGGCGCTGCGCGCCATGTCGATCCGGAATCGGCTCCAGCCGGTGCCGGGGAGCTCCGCGGCGCCGATCTCCTCGCCGTCGAGCAGGACCGCGATCCGGATCGGAGCAGGGGCCGCGGAGCCCCCTCTCCCCAGCCCTCTCCCCCGGCTTGCGCCGGGGGCGAGGGAGCTCGTGTCGCCGGCCGGGGGAGGCTCGTGTCGCCGGCGGCGTGCCCCTCGAGCGTCCTGCCGATCCGCGTCGGGGCGAACGTGACCACGACGGGCGCGTCGAGCGCGGACGCCGCCGTCGCGGAGAGGCACGGGCGCGGGACGCCGCCCACGTCGCGCACCGCGCGCGAGATCTCCACCGCGCCGTCGGCGCAGCGAAACGTCCCCGGGACCGGGGCGGAGCACGGGGCGCCGCCGAGCGTCACGGCCGCGTGCGCGAGCCGATCCGGGAGGAAGGCGAGCGGGAGGTTCGGGGACGCGACGTCGTACCGGGTGACCTCGAACGCTCCGAGCCGGGCGGGCGCCTCCGAGCGGGCGGCGCGCTCGAGGAGGTCCACCTCCGCTTCCCAGCGAAACCCCGGCGCGCGCGGGATCGACAGGAGCCAGACCCGCCGGACGCCGACGAGGTCCTCGCCCTCGAAGCGCCGGTACGCGAGGACCGGGATCGACGACGGGAGGAGCTCGCGGGCCCGCTCCGCCCACGCGGGCGCCACCGCGGCGGCGTCCCCGCGGCGGATGTCCCGCTCGACGAGCGCGCGCGCCGCGGCCCAGTCGAGCGGGGAGGGGAGCCGGCGCGCGAGGCGAACCTGCGCGACGAGCGCCCAGACGCCGGTCAGGGCGATCGCGGCCGCGAAGGCGAGGGCGGCGGCGCGCGGACCGGCCGGCCGGCGGAGCCACGCCCAGCTCGCGGCGTCGCGGGCGGAGCGGAGGGTGTCGCGGGCCCCTGCGGACGCCCGCTCGCGGACCAGGGCGACCGCGCGGCGCGCCAGCCGCGCGAGCTCGCTCATGTCTTGGCGAGGCGGATCTTCCGTTCGCTCTTCTCGCGGCAGAACGTGCAGAGATCCAGCTCGGGCCTGTCGGCCAGCCCCTGCGACCACGACGGGTGCATGGCGCACCGCGCGTCGTAGCAGTGGTGGAGGTCCCAGGTGTGCCCGAGCGCGTGGATCGCCTCGCGGGCGAGCCGCTTGCGCCACGCCTCGATCGACGCCTCGGTGACGCCGCGCGCGGGGATCCGCGAGGTGCTGACGACCGCGCGCTCGCCGCCGAAGTCGGCGAAGGACCAGCACGGCGGATCGCCGAGCGGACCGGCCGGGAGCGAGAGCGGCGCGGCGGTGATGTAGAGCACCTTGTCGTCGGGCAGCGAGCGGACGGGCGCGACCTCGCGCAGGAGCCTGATCGCGTCGACGCGTCCGTCCTTCCCCTCGGCGTCCGCGGGCACGGGCTTGTCGCCGACGTGCTCGGTCCCGACTCCGAAGGCGCGGTACAGCGTCGCCGTCAGGTAGGCGACGTCGGTGGGGTCCAGCCGATCGAGCGTGACGATCCGGATCACTTCTTCTTGCCTCCGCGCTTCGCGGACGACTTCGCGGCGGGCGCCGCCTTCTTCCCCGCGGCGGGCTTCTTCTGCGGCTTCTTCTCCGGCGCCTTCCGGTGCGCGGCGGCCTTCTTCGCGGGGGCCTTCTCCCTGGGCTCCTTCGCCGCGGGCTTCGCCGGCTTCGCGGTCACCTTCGCCGGCACGGGCGCGGCCTTCGCCGGCGCGGGCTTCGCCTTGTGGGGGGGCCGCGCCGCCGGCTTCTCCGGCGCGCGCGGCGGAGCCTCCTCGGCCTCGCCGCCCTCCTCGCCGTCCTCGCCCTCCGCCTCGGCAGGCTCCGCGCCGGCGACGGCGGGCGCCTCGCCCTCCTCGCCCTCGACGGCCGGGACCTCGACCTCCGGCAGCGCGGCGGCGCCCTCGAGCGCGCCGGCGAGGTCGATGTCGATGCCGAGGTCGGACAGCCCGAGGTCGTCCTCCTCCTCCGGCGCGGGGCGACGCTTCTTCGGCCGCGACGGGAGGAGGATCGGGGTCGGCGGCGGCTTGAGGTCGAACTTCACGCCGGCCGGCGGCATGAGCGCGAAGTCGACGTAGTCCTCCGCGAGCACCGCGGGGACCCCGAGCGACACCGCGATCTCGTGGACGAGCAGGTGGCGCGCGTTGTCGTACTGCTCGCGCTCCTTCGTCGGCAGCGGGCGGATGCGCGACAGCGAGTGCAGGCCCTTCACGACCTCCGCCACGCCGAGCACGCCGCCGGCGATGATCCGGTCCGCGTTGTCCCGGTGGCGCACCTTCCAGTCGAGCTCGGGATCGTCGAACTGGGCGGCGAGGTAGTGGAAGACGCCCTCCATCTGCTCGCCCGTCGCGACGCGGCGCAGGCCGATGGACGGCACCTTGTTCTTCGGGACGAGGACCGCGGCGCCGTCCTCCTCTCGCCGCATCCGCACGAGCTGGAGCTTCTGCCCGGCGATGTCCTTCTCCTCGACGCCGACGACGACGCAGACGCCCTGGTTCGGGTACACGACCCGGTCCCCCGCCGTCATCTCGGCGGCGTCCTCGATCGTCCCCTCGACGGCGGGGAGCTGCTCTCGCTGCTCGTCGGGACGTCGGGCGGGCGGGCCTCTCACGGGTCAAGCTCCTACCACGCGACCCTGGGGGCGGCAATCGCTGCCCGCACCCCGCGCGGAGCGCGTCGCGTCGGTCTCCGGACACGATCTCCACGCGCGGGCGAGGTGGCAGCGCCGGACGGCAGGCGCCGGTCACGGCGGGGGCGTCAGGAGGCTTCGGAGGCGGGCAGCGCCTCGGCGGCGCGGAGCCTGCGGGCTCCGAGCTCGAGGTACTGCGGATCCCGCTCGAAGCCGAGGAAGCGGCAGCCGGCCCGCAGCGCCGCGACGCCGGTCGTCGCCGAGCCGGAGAAGGGATCGACCACGAGGTCGCCCTTGCGGGCGCTCGCCGCGAGCACGCGCTCGAGCAGCGCGAGCGGCTTCTGCGTCGGGTGCCGGCCGTGGATCTTCTCGCGCGGGCCCGGCGTCGGCACGGACCAGATGACCTGCTCGTCACCGGGCGCGGGCGCCTCCCAGATGTCCCACAGGTCGCGCATCTGCTTCCCGCCGTTCGCCGCCTTCATCACCTGGTAGTTGAACCGGTGCGGGAGCGGGCGCGCCTTCGCCGGGCTCGCCCACAGCAGGATCTCGGTCGAGTGCGTGAAGAACCGGCAGGCGAGGTTCGGCGAGGCGTTCGGCTTGTACCAGGTGACCGTGTTGAGGAGATGGAACCCCATCTCCTGCATCGCGAAGCCGATCGAGAAGATGACGTGCTGCGTCCCGGACACCCAGAGCGTCCCCGACGGCTTCAGCACGCGGCGCACGGCCTCGAGCCACCGCGCGTGGAACGCGTGGTCCTGGACGACGCCCCGCGAGGTGTCCCAGGTCCCCTTGTCGACGCTCACGCGCTTGCCGCTCTGGCAGGTCGTGCCGCCGTTCGACAGCATGTACGGCGGATCGGCGAACGCGACGTCGACGGAGTGCGGAGCCAGCCGCTCGAGCGCCTCGACGCAGTCCTCGCGCACGAGGGCCCAGCCGCGGCCGCGCTCGGCCGTCTCGGGCAGTCCGTCCCACGGGTGAAGCTCCAAGCGTCGCGCCATGACCGGGGATCGTATGGGCGATATCGATCGCGTCCACTTTTCCGCCCTTCCGGGCGCCGCCCGAGCGACGCCACGGCCGAACGGACCGCGCGCCCGGATCCCTGCCGGAGGGCCGGAGTCCCGCGCGGCGGTGTTAAGACTTCCCCGTGCCGCTCGACTCCGCCCTCGTGAAGGACGCGGCCCGCCGGGCCGGGTTCCACGCGTGCGGCATCGCCCGCGCCGCGCCCCTCGATCCCGGTCCGCTCGACCGCTTCCTCGAGCGAGGCTTCGAGGCCGACATGACCTGGCTGCGGACGCAGCGGGCGCAGCGGCTCGACCCGGCGCTGCTGCTCCCCGGCGTGCGGAGCGTCGTCGCGGTCGCGCTCGCCTACCACGCCGGTGACGCCCCCGCGGCGCCCGACGGCGCGGGCGAGGTCGCCCGGTACGCCCGAGGGCGCGACTACCACGCCGTCATGAAGCGGCGCCTGCGGGCGCTCGCCGCCGAGCTCGAGGCGGCCGAGCCCGGCGCGCGGACGCTCGCGACGAGCGACGTCGCGCCCGTGATGGAGAAGGCCTGGGCCGAGCGGGCCGGGATCGGCTGGATCGGGAAGAACGGGTGCCTCATCACGCCGGAGCACGGCAGCTGGGTCGTGCTCGGGACCGTGCTCGTCGATCGCGCGCTCGACCCGGACGCGCCGCACCCGGAGCGCTGCGGCTCGTGCGAGGCGTGCCTCCCCTCGTGTCCCACCGCCGCGATCGCGGAGGGAGGGGCGGTGGACGCGCGCCGCTGCCTCTCCTTCTGGACGATCGAGCGGCGCGGCCCGATCCCGCCGGAGGTCGCGCCTCGGCTCGGCCGGTGGCTCTTCGGCTGCGACGCGTGCCAGCTCGCGTGCCCGTGGAACGACGCCGCGCGCCGGGGGAGCGACCCGGAGCTCCTCCCGCGACCGGGGCGCGAGGCGCTGCCGCTCGACGACCTCCTCCGGCTCTCCGAGGAGGAGTACCGGGCCCGCTTCTACGGGACCTCGCTCGCCCGCGCCCGCTTCGACGGGCTCGTGCGGAACGCGATCCTGCTCGCGGGCGGCAGCGGCGATCGGCGGTTCGCCGAGGCGATCCGGCCGCACCTCGCGAGCCCGCACGACGCGGTCCGCGCCGCCGCGGAGTGGGCGCTCGGCGCGCTCGCCGCGCGCGGCGCTTGAGCGCGCGGCTCCGCACGGATAGATCGTCTGCATGGCCCTCTCGAATGCGGCGCTCCTCGCGGCGAAGGACGGGTGGGCGGTGGGTCCGATCGAGGCGCCCGCCGTGCTCCGCGCGACCGGGAAGGACGCGAAGGACTACCTCCACCGGATGACGACGCAGGACCTGAACGCGGTGCCGGTCGGCGGATCCGCGTACACCGCCGTCCTGAACGCGAAGGGGCACCTGATCTCGGACGCGCACGTCCTCGTCGAGGCGGACGGCCTCCTCCTCGTGATGGACCCGCGCGGCGCCGCCGACGCCCGGCCCCACCTCGAGAAGTTCGTCATCATGGACGACGTGGTGTTCGAGGACCTCTCGGCCTCGCTCCGCGTGCTCCCCGTCGTCGGGCCCGCGTCGGCGTTCCGGCTGGGCGCCGCGCGGGGCGGGCGGGCGCCGGATCTCGAACCGGCGGCGCGGCGTCCCCGCGATCGATCTCGTGGTCCCGGCGGAGGAGGCCGAGCCGCTGCGGGCCCAGCTCCTCCGGGACGGCGCGTACGACCTCGCCGCCGAGGATCTCGAGGCGCTCCGCGTCCTCGACGGGCAGGCCCGCTTCGGCGCGGACATGGACGCGACGCGGATGCCCATGGAGGCGGGCCTCACGCGGCTCGCCATCTCCTTCTCGAAGGGCTGCTACACCGGCCAGGAGGTCGTGCTCCGCGCCACGGCGCGCGGGCACCTGCAGCGCGGCCTCGTGCAGCTCGAGCTGCCGGCGGGAGCGGGGCCGGGCACGCCGCTCTCGGCGGGCGGGCAAGACGTCGGGTTCGTGACGAGCGCGGCGGAGACGCCGGAGGGGCGGCTCGGCCTCGGCTATCTTCGCCGAAACCACTGGAACGTCGGCGAGCGCGTGGAGACGCCGGCGGGCGAGGCGGTGGTGCGGCGCGTGATCGTCGAGGACGGGGTCGTCGTGCCCGGCTGCTGACGCCGGGGCGCGCCGGGCTCAGGGCGCTCTTCGGGGCATCTCGCAGGCGGCGATCGCGCCGGTCGGGTTGATGGCGTCGCCGCCGGTGACGATCTCCTTCACGGTCCCGTCCTGCGCGATGACGAAGGTCGTGCGGTTCGCGGTGCCCAGGAGCGGGAACGTGCCGCCGTACTTGCGCGCGACCTTCCCGCCCGCGTCGGAGAGGAGCGGGAAGGGGAGCTGGTTCTCGTCCTTGAAGCGCTTCTGGGTCGCGACGTCGTCGACCGAGATCCCGACGACCTGCGCCCCCTTGCCCACGACGTTGGCGTACTGATCACGGTACGCCCTCACCTCGCGCGTTCAACCAGGGGTGAACGCCTTCGGGTAGAACGCGAGGATCACCGGGCCGGTGACGAGGAGCCGCGACAGCGTCACCGGCTTCCCGTCGGTGTCCGGCAGCGTGAAGTCGGGAGCCTTGTTCGCCGATCTCGAGCGCGGCGCTTCCGAGCAGCATGGCGATCACCCCGATCTGCATGGCGAACCCTCGTCCCGACGGTGGTGTAGCGGAGCGCCCCGGGAGGAGCAACGGCGAGCGGTGGCGCGCCCCCGGAAGGACGCACGGCGGAGGTCAGGCGCGGAGCCGCTCGTAGCGCGCGACGAGCACGGCGACGTCGTCCCGGTGCCAGAACCCGAGCTGGTCCGGGAGCTCCGCGAGCGTCCGCGCGGCGAACCCGGAGACCGGGTGCCGCGGCGCGGGCTCGCCGCCGGCCGCGCCGGCGACGACGAGGGCGAGCTGCCAGCTCCCGCCGATCGCGGCCTGCCGCGCGCCGACCACGACGGCCGAGTCGAGGTCGAGCCCGAGCTGCTCCTTCACGATCCGGATCGCGGCGTCACCGGGCTGCTCCCCCTGCCCGAGCGATCCGGACGGGAGCCACCAGCGCCCGAGGTGCGCCTGCCCGTGGTACCCGCCGATCACCTCGGCGACGACGACGCGCGGCGCCTCGCGGGCGGCGAGGACGAGGGGCAGGGCGTCGACGCGGACGATCATGGCGCGAGGTCTATCCGGGTCGTCGTGGCGCTGGCAAGGGACGGCCGCCGTCCGCTAACGTGCCGTCTCCCACGCGGCGGAGGCAACGATGAAGGCGGTCGCGATTCGAGCGCACGGAGGTCCCGAGGTCGTGAACCTCGAGGACCTGCCGGACCCGCAGCCCGGGCCCGGGCAGGTGGTCGTCGCGGTGAAGGCGGCCGCGCTGAACCACCTCGACATCTGGGTGCGCAAGGGCTGGCCGGGCCTCAAGCTCGCGTGGCCGCACGTCCTCGGCTCCGACGTCGCGGGCGTCGTCGAGGCGGTCGGCGCGGGCGTGGACGGCGTGAAGGCCGGCGACGCGGTCGTCGTGAACCCGAGCGTCGGCTGCGGCCGGTGCGAGCGGTGCCTCGCCGGCCAGGAGAACCTCTGCCGCAGGTTCGCGATCCTGGGCGAGCACGTGTCCGGCGGGATGGCGGAGCGGTTCGCCGTCTCCGCCCGGAACGTCCTCCCGAAGCCCGCGAACCTCTCGTTCGAGGAGGCGGCGGCGGTCCCGCTCACGTTCATGACGGCGTGGCACGCCCTCGTCGTCCGCGCGCAGCTCCGGCTCGGGGAGACGGTGCTCGTCCACGCCGCGGGCTCCGGCGTCGGCGTCGCGGCGGTGCAGATCGCGAAGCTCCTCGGCGCCCGCGTCATCGCGACCGCGGGCTCGGACGCGAAGCTCGAGAAGGCGAAGGCGCTCGGCGCCGACCACCTCGTGAACTACGAGAAGCAGGACTTCCAGCAGGAGGTCCGCAAGCTCACCGACAAGAGGGGCGTCGAGGTCGTCTTCGAGCACGTCGGCAAGACGACCTGGGAGAAGTCGCTCCTCTCCGCCGGGGTCGGCGGCCGGATCGTCACGGTCGGGGCGACGACCGGGTACGACCCGCCGACCGACCTGCGGCACGTCTTCTTCCGGCAGCTCTCCATCCTCGGGTCCACGATGGGGACCGCGGGGGACCTCGTCGAGGTGCTCAGGTTCGTCGGTGAAGGAAAGCTCCGCCCGTCGTCGATAGGGTGCTCCCGCTCGGGGACGCCCGGGCGGCGCAGGGGCTCCTCTCGGAGCGGGCCCAGTTCGGAAAGATCGTGCTCCGGCCGTGAGTCGTAAGTTGGTCGTTCAGGAGGACCTCATGAGGACGCGCACACTCACCCTCGGCGCCGCCGCCGTCGCCCTGGCGTTCGTCGCCTCGGGCTGCGGGAACAAGTGCAACGACGCGACGCCGCCGGTCGCGGAGGCGCCGAACTGCACGGCCGTCGCGGGCACTCAGGTGTCGCGTGCCGCTCCACGTGTGCCCGCGCTGCGACCAGGCGCACGCCCCAGTGCCTCGTGCACATGGAGAACGTCGGCGGGGGTCAGATCTCGCTCGAGCCGGTCTCCGAGGTGTGCGACGCGAACTCGAGCTGCCCGATCGTGGACCCCGCGTCGTGTCGGTTCGCGCGCGGTCACTGCACATTCACGGCGCCCTCGACGCCAGGGCCGTACACGGTCGTCGTCGCGACGCCGAGCGGCTCGATCTCGCGCAACCTGACGGTGGTCGCCGCGGGCCCCGCGAGCTGCGCGTTCCCGTGACCCCTCGCACCCATTCTTCTTCCCTCGCCCCCGCGAAGCGGGGGAGAGGGTAGGGAGAGGGGGCCGGCGAGCGGCTACGCGTACCGCATCCCGCGCCTCATCTCGCGGAGCCGCCGCACCCGCTCCTCGAGCGGCGGGTGCGTCGAGAAGAGCTGGAGCATCTTCCCGCCGATCCCGCTGAACGGGTTCACGATGAACAGGTGCGCCGTCGCGGGCCCGCCGTACTCGTACGGGCGGACCTCGTTGCCGCGCTCGAGCGCGAGCAGCGCCTCGGCGAGCGGCTCGGGATCGCCGACGAGCTCGGCGCCGGACGCGTCCGCGCCGTACTCGCGCGACCGCGACACCGCGAGCTGGATGACGAGCGCGATCAGCGGCGCGAGGATCGCCCAGGCGATGGCGGCGATCGGGTTCCCGCCCTCGTCGTCGTCGTGCCGGCCCATCCCGAGGATCGCGCCCCACTGGATCGCGTGGCCGAGCGCCGACACGAGCCCGGCGACGGACGCCGCGACCGTCGCGATGAGGATGTCCCGGTTCCGCACGTGCGAGAGCTCGTGCGCGAGGACGCCCTCGAGCTGCCGCTTGTCGAGGAGCTTCAGGATGCCCTCGGTCACCGCCACGGCCGAGTGGGCGGGGTTCCGCCCGGTCGCGAACGCGTTCGGGGCGTCGGACGGGATGACGTAGATGCGCGGCACCGGGAGGCCCGCCTTGCGGCAGAGGCGCTCCACGATCTCGTAGACGTCGGGGAGCTGCTCGCGGGTCACCGGCTGGGCGCGGTGCGCCATGAGCGCGATCCGATCCGAGAACCAGTAGGAGGCGAGGTTGAAGACGAGCCCGATGGCTCCGAAGAGGAGCATCCCCCCCGTGCCGCCTGCCATCTGGCCGCCGATCGCGAGGATCGCGATCAGAAAAGCCATGAGCATCGCCGTCTTGGCGTAGTTCCTGCCGAATCCGGGGGATCTCCCCGGCTGCTGCATCCCGCGCGGCGTGTCCGCCTCGTTCCAGGCCATGGACCCTCTGTAACCACTCGTCGGTCCGTGGCAATCCTGCCTGGGGCTCGGGCGCCCGCCTGGCGGCCGGAGCGCCGTCGCTTTCTTCGCGCCTGGATCCCCTCCGTGCTATTGGGACCCAGGCGATATCGCGAGTCCCGAGGCGTACTTGGGAGCGCGGGGGCGCGAGGGCGAGGCGATGGGTCGGAAGTCGGAGGCGGCGAAGGGCAGGGGGAAGCCGGCCGGCAAGGCGGCGAAGCAGCTCGAGCTGGTCGCGTTCGAGCCGGCGCGGAGACCGGCACCCGGTCGGCCGGAGCGCGGCGCCCAGGACGGCGGGAGGTCGAAGGTCGTCGCCGCCAGGACGGCGAGCCGGCCGCCCGCCCCGGTCCCGGAGGAGGCCGCCCCGGAGCTCCTCCCGGTGGAGCCCGCGCCCGCGGCGAAGGGGCCGAAGCGCCGCGCCACCGCGGAGCAGATGGCCTCGAAGCAGCGCGAGATCTCGATCTCCGAGTTCTTCACCAAGAACCGTCACCTCCTCGGGTTCGACAACCCGTCCAAGGCGCTCCTCACCACCATCAAGGAGGCGGTGGACAACTCGCTCGACGCCTGCGAGGAGGCCGGCATCCTCCCGGAGCTGACGATCGAGGTCCGCGACCTCGGCCTCGACCGGGCGCAGGCGGCAGTCGGACGAGTCGAAAGCCGAGCTCACGAAGGGCGAGGGCCGCTTCGTCGTCATCATCGAGGACAACGGCCCCGGGATCGTGAAGGCGCAGGTCCCCAAGATCTTCGGGAAGCTCCTCTACGGCTCGAAGTTCCACCGGCTGAAGCAGTCGCGCGGCCAGCAGGGCATCGGGATCAGCGCCGCGGCGATGTACGGGCAGCTCACCACCGGGCAGCCGATCCGCGTGACCTCCCGGATCTCGAAGGGGAAGCCGGCCCACTACTTCGAGATCCAGATCGACACCCGGAAGAACAACCCGGTGGTCACGAAGGACGACGAGCTCGACGCGTGGCACCAGGAGCACGGCACCCGGGTCGAGCTCGAGATCGTCGCGAACTGGCAGGCGGGCCAGCGGTTCGTGAACCGCTACGTCGAGCACACCGCGCTCTCGAACCCGCACGCGACCGTCCACTACGTCCGCCCGCGCCAGGACCCGCTGTCGTTCCCCCGCTCGACCGAGGAGCTCCCCAAGGAGGCGACCGAGATCAAGCCGCACCCGCACGGCGTCGAGCTCGGCGCGCTCATGATGATGGCGGGGGACTCGAAGAGCCACGACGTGAGGGGGTTCCTGCAGTCCGCCTTCTCGCGCGTGTCCGCGACCGTCGCCGACGAGATCGTCGAGCGCGCACAGCTCAAGCGGAAGGTCCGCCCGCGCGACCTCGCGGAGGACCGCGAGCTCGCCGGCCGCCTGCACCGGGCGATCGGCGAGACGAAGATCATGAACCCGCCGACGCACTGCCTGTCGCCGATCGGCGACGAGCTGATGAAGCGCGGGCTCGTCTCGTTCCTGAACGTCATCGAGACGGAGGGGCCGGAGGCGGACGAGCAGCTCGACCTCGACTCGGCCACGAAGAAGAAGGCCTCGCGGAAGGAGAAGGCCGCGAAGGCGCAGGCGCCCGAGGTGCCCGACGCGCCGCCCGAGGAGGGCGTCGAGAAGATCAAGGGGCACAACTACTTCATCGCGACCGTCACGCGCCCGCCGAAGGTCTACCGCGGGAACCCCTTCCAGGTGGAGGTCGGGCTCGCGTTCGGCGGGTCCTGGCCGGCGGACAAGACGATCGAGCTGTTCCGCTTCGCGAACCGCGTGCCGCTCCTGTTCCAGCGCGGCGCGTGCGGGATGACCGAGGCGATCGTCAAGACCGACTGGCGGAACTACCTGCTCTCGCAGCCGAAGGGCGCGCTGCCGGTCGGTCCGATGGCCCTCATCGTCCACATCGCGTCGGTGTGGGTGCCCTTCACCTCCGAGGCGAAGGAGGCGGTGGCGCACTACCCGGAGATCATGCGGGAGATCCAGCTCGCCGCGCAGGAGTGCGGCCGCAAGCTCGCCGCCCACATCCGCAAGAAGCAGCACGCCGACTACCAGGCGCAGCGCCGGTCCATCTTCGAGCTCTACATCCAGGAGGTCGCGCAGGCGATCGGGAAGATCACCGGGAAGAGCCCGGAGCCGATCAAGCGGGAGTTCCTGAAGGTGGCCGAGAAGGTGACCGAGGCGGACCTGAGCGCGGAGGACGCGAAGCTCGAGGAGGCGTCGAAGCAGAACGCCGCCCGCCCGCGCCGCCCCCGGGACGAGGACGAGTAAGCCATGGCACGCATGGACAAGGTCTCGAAGGAGACCGCGCACAAGATCGAGAAGCTCGCCGAGTCGGTGGTGCGGGCGGTGAAGGGCGGGAAGAACCCCTTCGTCGAGATCCCCATCCGCTCGCTCGCCAACGTGAAGTTCAACCCGAAGAAGCGGCTCGTCGAGCTCGGGGACCAGCGGCAGAAGCGCTACTTCTTCAACGTCTCGATGGCGAAGAAGTTCATGCAGACGTTCCTCGTCTCCGACGCCTGCAAGGAGCTGGTCGAGTCCGGCAAGACCACCAGCATCCGCGACCTCTACTACATCACCAAGCACACCATCGGCGACACGCGGCAGAACACGTTCGAGGAGCAGGACGAGTCGGACCCGATCATCGAGGACCTCGAGGTCGCGCTCGACGCGCTCCGCGAGGAGCTGCACCTGTTCGCCTCGCGCAAGGGCTCGATGGTCGGCCCGATCACGATCCGCGACACCGGCGACACGATCGACCTGCGCCGGATGGGCTCGGGCGGCTGGGCGGTCCCCTCGATCGTCGAGGAGAACGTCATCGAGTTCGTGAAGCACGAGGCGAAGTACATCCTCCTCATCGAGAAGGACGCGGTCTGGACCCGCTTCAACGAGGACAAGTTCTGGAGGCGGGAGAAGTGCATCATCCTGCAGGGGGGAGGGCAGCCGCCGCGCGGCGTGCGCCGCCTCGTGCAGCGCCTCCACTCGGAGCTGAAGCTGCCGGTCTACGTGCTCGTCGACAACGATCCGTGGGGCTTCTACATCTACTCGGTGATGAAGCAGGGCTCGATCAACCTCGCCTACGAGTCGATGCGGATGGCCGTGCCCGACGCGCGCTTCGTCGGGCTGTCGTCGTTCGACAAGGACAAGTACAAGCTGCCGGTGAACGTCGCGATCAAGATGGACGACGGCGACAACAACCGCGCGAAGCAGATGCTCGCCTACCCCTGGTTCCAGGCGAAGCAGTGGCAGCGCGAGATCCAGGAGATGGTGCGCTCCGGGCTGAAGTTCGAGCTCGAGGCCCTCTCCCGCCGCGGGATCAGCTTCATCACCGAGGAGTACCTGCCGAGGAAGCTGAAGGATCGCGACTGGCTCGAGTAGCTGCGCTGGTGTAGAAGGGCCCGCACTCTCACCGGAACCCGAGGAGGAACCCATGCCCGCGAAGACCGGCAACCGCTCCAAGCGGAAGGTCTCGAACCGTTCGAAGACGAAGCGCGCCCAGGCGACGCGCAAGCGCAAGCTCTCCGTGAAGCGGCAGCGCCGCGCCAAGCGCGGCCCTCGGTAGCACCGAGGGGGAGGCGGCTCGCCCAGCGTTGAACACGCGGGCGACGCCGCGCATGATCCCCTCATGCCCGTCGCTCCCGGCAGTCCCGCTCCTCCCGCCGAGGCGTTCGCGCTCGAGGGCGCTCCGGACGACCCGGGGCTCGCGCTCGCGGGTGCGCCCGTGGCGCTCGACGCGCTCGCGGCCGGCCGTCCCGCGCTCCTGTTCTTCTACAAGGGGGACTGCGGCGCGAGCGACGCCGCCGCCCATGTGCTGCCGCGCCTCGCCGCGGTGCCGGGTCTCCTCGTCGCCGCCGTGTCCCAGGACGCGCCGATCGACACCCAGGTCTTCTCGAACGCGCACCGCCTCTCGTCGCGCGGTGTGCGGATGCTCCTCGACCCCGAGCCCTGGGCGGCCTCCGACGCGTACGAGATCGCCGCGACGCCGACGTTCGTCTTGCTCGCGCCGGACGGCCGCGTCGACGCCGTGCTCGAGGGCTGGAGCCGCGACGACGCGAACGCGCTCGCCGCCCGCGCGGCGGCCCTCGCCGGCGCACCTCCGCCGGTCGTCTCGACGCCGGCCGACGGCCCCGCCTTCCGCCCCGGCTGAAGCGCGCGCAACGCGCCCTAGGTGAGGGCGCACGAGGCAGGCGTCAGCGCGCGGGAACCGGCAGCCGGTGAGCGCGCAGGAACGATCCGCGCCTCACGGCGGTGGAGCAGGGGCCGCATCGCTCGCCACCGGCGCCCGCTCGCGGCCCGTGAACTGGTCCATCCAGGCGTCGCCATACTCCCTGCGAGCGGCGAGGTCGTTGTGGACTCGGCAGAGACACCTCGTGTTCTCGACGGTCGCCAGGCCTCCCCGAGCCCGCGGCACGATGTGATCGAGCTCGACCTGGTGCGTGGAGCCGCAGATGCCGCCGCCGTGGACCGGCCACTGGCAGCGCCCGCCGTCCCGCTTCCAGACGGCCCGCTTCACGTGCGCGGGCACGTGCTCCGACCGCCTCCGCACTCCCTCGCCCCGCGAAGCGGGGAGAGGGTCGGGGAGGGGCGGCGGCTCGCGCCGCGGCTTCTCGACCAGTCCCTTCCGCTTCGCGTGGCGCTCGAGGAGGAGGTCGAGCCCGGCCTCGAGGATCTCCTCCGCCCCCGCGCCCGGATGCGAATGCGAGAGCGCGGCGCGAGCGGCCTCGAGCTTCCGAGGAAGCGGCGCGAGACCGTGACGTGGAGCCGGCTCAGCTCGGCCGTGAGCGGTCGGCCTCGGTGCGAACGGTGCGCGCGGGTGGCGTTGCGGGCACCACGTCTCGGCACGCGGGCGTCGGCATGAACCGTTTCATCCGGATGAAACGGCGTCTTCGGCTCCACGTTCATCGGGCGCGTAGCCGATGGCGGACGTCGGAGTTCCTCTTGGGGCGGCGCCTCGAAGTTGGCACGCAGGTGGTTGGCCGGATGAACCGATTGACCGATGTCAGGAGCCGCGCCAGTCGCCGCGGCCAGGGTCCCGCCGTCAGCGTCGGCGGCCGTGCGCGGCGGAATCGCGAGCACGAAAGCCGGCGGCCGGACCGCCGTCACGACTGCGCGCCGGGGGACGGCCTCGTCGGGCCGGAGCTCCGCGATGACGTCCTTCGCCTCACGCTTCGAGAGCTGGAAGAACCGCGGCAGGACCTCGGCGCAGGTTCTCGCGCGTGAGGACCTTCGACAGCTCGACGACGCTCGTCAGGCAGAGCCTCCCGTCTCGAAGCGGCTCGATGACCTACGGGATACTTCTGGATCAGCTCCGCGGCGGTCTTCCGGTAGAACGCGGCGCCCGTCGAGAGGCCGAGCTCCCGGTGGAGGAAGTAGAAGAGCGACGCGTGGCCGAGCTCGAGCCAGCGCCGCTGCCGGTCGAAGTCTGCGAGCGCGAGGAGAAATTCGGCGAGGGCGGCCCGCTCGCGGCGGAGGAGGTCGGCGAGCTGGGCGGAGAGGTCGTGTGCGGAGGTCATGACGCAACCATCGCACGCGTTTTCGAGCCGTCTCCCAGACGCACGGATTCGCGTCCTGGGAGCGAGAACGCAGCGCGGCGCCGAAAGACCCCCTCGGGCATCGCGGCACGCCGCGAGACGAGCGCCGGCGCGTTCAGGGCCGCGTTCCCGCGCGCTCGACCACTCGCGAGTTCATCTGACCGTGAACCTCGTCAAGCGTTCACCGTGGGAAATTGGGGCGCGTCGTCGAGCGGGAAGCGCTCGGCCTACCGTAAGCCGATCTCGTCACGGACGGTTCCCCTCCACGGCCACGCCTCCGCAGTCGCCGCGCCCCTCGATGCCGATTCGTTCTCGGCCGCGCGCCCTCGTCTCCGTGCCGGCTCGCAGCGCGGCGCACGTCGAGTCCGCCGCTCCAGGTCCGAGGTGCTCCCGCGGCGGTTCGCAGACCCCGCGCCCCGCCTCTACCCCGCCGCCCGCGCCTCGCCGTTCACGCGCGCTTCTCCCAGGAACGCCCCGCAGCGCGCGAGGAACCCGTCGAGCACGACCCGCTGCTCGGCCGGGAGCCTCCGCGCGAACAGCGCGGGCAGCGTCTCCCGCGCGGACGCGATCGACTCCTCGTACCCGTCCGGCGTGAGCGAGCCCTCGACGAGCCTCCAGCGCAGGTAGAGCAGCCAGGTCTGCACGACGTCGGTCATGCAGTACGCCGCGATCCGATCGTGCGCGCCCGCGGAGTAGAGCGACTGGACGTCCTCGCCGGCGACGTCCTCCTTGCCCGGCAACCCCACGAGCTTCGCGTACAGGTCGAGCGGAGCGGCGACCGCGGCGCCGTCGCCGGTGAGGAGGTCCTTCACGTCGAGGTGCTCGGCGACGCCGCCGCCGCGCCGGCCCGGGAACCAGCTCGGGATCGCGACGCCGTGCTTCAGGGACCGGAGCTCGAGCACCGGGAGGTCGAAGCCCTTCCCGTGGAAGGTGACGAGCGACGCTCCGGAGAGCCGATCCCAGGTCGCGGCGAGGAACGCGGGCTCGTCCTCGCGACGGTCCGTCCACGACGCCGCGTCGACGAGCCGGACGACGCCGCCCTCCTCGACCGACTCGAGCGTGCAGGCGGCGACCGGGCGGTGGTACGGGAGCGGGAGGAAGTCGCTTCGACCTCCGGTGCGAGCGCGGCGCTCGGCCAGGACTCGGCGAAGCTGCTCCGGATACGGGCGCGACGGCTCGCCGTCCACCGCCGAGACGAGCGCCTCGTCGGCGACGGTCTCGAGGTCGAGGGTGACGAAGCGCCGCACGGGTGAAGTCTCTCAGCGCGGTCTGACACGGACCGTGCGCCCGGCCCGCGTCCATACCCGGATCGGTTTGCCCCGATTGGTCTTGCTGCACTGCGTCGTAGATGGGATAGGTTCGCGCGACCAGGAGGAAGACACGATGACGATCCAGGAGAAGTTCGGTGCCATCGAGGCGGAGGCGAAGGGGCGCATCCGGAAGGCCCTGAGCACCGGAAACGCCAAGCTCCTCGAGCTCGACGGAGCGCTCGCGAAGGTCGCGAAGGACGACTGGACCGTGCCCGGGATGCGCCGGCACCTCGATCAGCTGCGCTCGCGCGCCGAGGACCTCCGCGCGACCGCGAGCAAGCGCGCCCAGGCGCTGCCGGGTGAGGCCGTGTCGCGCCTCGCGACCGGCACGCGCGCGCCCCTGCAGAACCTCGCGAAGGGGCTCGCGGACCTCGCGAAGAAGCTCGAGCCGCCCGCGACCAAGACGATCAAGGTCGTCGAGGCGGTCCCCGACGCGAAGCCGGACGCGGACGTCTCGAAGGCGAGCTGACGCGCGCCGCCGCGAGCTTCCCGGATCAGCGCGGGAAGCTCGTTGTTGGTCGAACCCTCGCGGAGCGCCGCGGCTCACACCGGGGATGACTCCTCGGCTGCGACGGCACTGGCGCACGGCCCTCGGGGCCGCCGCAGGCGCGGCGGGCGGCGCGCTGTACGCGCACTTCATCGGGTGCCACACGGGGACCTGCCTCATCACCTCGAGCGTGTGGACGGCGGGGCTGTTCTTCGGGTTCACGGGCGCAGTGGTCGCGCTCCCGGGACCGCCGCAGCCGGAGCCGCGCGAGCCGGCCCAGCGGGCGTCCCGGTGAGCGCGCGGAAGGCGCGCCGCGCGGGCTGCTCGAAGCCGCGAGCCACCGCGACCGCGATCGCGACGGCCGCCGCGACGTAGCACACGACGAAGGCGGGCGACGCGGCTCCCTCCGCTCCCGCGAGCCGGCGCGCCCACAGCCAGAGCGGCTCCTGCAGCACGTAGAGCGCGAAGCTCGCGTCGCCGAGCGCGCGGGCGGGACCGGAGCCGAGCGCCCGCGCGAGCGCGCCGTGGCCCGTGGCGAGCCCGAGGATCGCCGCCGCGAAGAGCGGCACGAGCAGCCCGTTGTGGAGGAGGACGAACGGCGCGCCGCCCCACGCGAGCACGCCGACCGCCGCCGCGAGGGCGAGCGGCGCCACGATCGCGGCCCGGCGCGGGAGGACCGCTCCGCGGGCGTGGAGGAGGCCGAGCGCGACGCCGGCGAGGAACTCGCCCGCGCGCGCGAGCGGGTGGAACTTCAGCGCGAGGAGCCACGGCGGCTCGTTCCACGCCAGCTGCGCGACGGTCCCGTCGGGCCGGAGCGCCAGCCAGAGGAGGGGCGCGGAGAGCGAGAGCGCCCACGCGCCCGCGAGCGCGAGCACGAGCCCCTTGCGCCCGAGGCGCCCGAGCCGCGCCGCCGCGAACGGGAACGCCGCGTAGAACGCGAGGATGACCGAGGTGGACCACCCGGGCGCGTTCCAGAGCCGCGCCACCGGGGGGATCCACGCCTGCACGAGGAGGAGCGTCGCAGCGGCGACCGCGGCGGCCTTCCACGCGGTGACGTGGCCTCCCCCCGACCACCGCTCGAGCGCGAACGGCGCGGCGAGGGCGAAGCCGAGGAGGTAGGCGGGGTAGAGGCGCGCGACGCGCGCCGTCCAGAACGCGCGCCGCTCCGGCGCGGAGAGCGGAGCCGGGTGCGCGCGCGCGAGCACGAACCCGGACAGCACGTAGAACAGGCCGACCCAGACGTGCCCTCCGGTGCGGATGCGCTCGGCCCAGGCGGGCGCCGCCGCGAGGAGCGGCCCGCCCGTGTGGAAGAGCAGGATCGCGAGCGCCGCGACGAACCGGAGGCCGGCGAGCGCGGCCAGGCGGTCGGGCGGGCGTGGGTCCACGCCTGGAAAGGTGCGGGCGAGTCCCGGCCTCGCAACCCGGACCCTCGTGGGCGGACGATCGCGCGAGCGGCGAGCCGACCGGCACCCCGACGATCGGCCATGTAGGTGCTGCACCGCGTTGCGGCCCTTTCGGGGGGTGACGTACCATGATCACGGTGCAATTCCTCGGCAGGGTCCTGATCCCGTTGGTCGCTGTGCTCGCGCTGCTCGCCTGGGGCGCCACGTCGTTACTGAACGTGACGGCGCGCTCCTGGTTCGAGCGGGACGCGACCACCCGGGCACGGCTCGCGGTGGGCAGCGCGCGGGACTCGCTCGCCCAGTCGCTCGCCACCAGGAACGAGCGGCGGCTCGCGACCGTCCTCGACGAGATCGCGCGGGGCGACAACATCGTCGGCGTCGCCGCCTGCAGCACGGCCGGCGTGACGCTCGCCCGGACGCACGCCTTTCCGGCCGCGTTCGGCTGCGAGCCCGGCGGCGGGCGGCCCGCGAGCGCCGGCGCGCTCCCGGCGTCGCGCGACGCGGACTTCTCCTGGATCGTCGAGGGCCGCCCGGTCCGGGTGAGCGTCGTGTCGGTGCAGGACGCCTGGGACGAGATCGGCCGGATCGTGCTCGTCCACGACATGAGCTACGCCGCCCAGCGCGAGAGCGCGATGGGCCGCATCACCGTGGTGGTCTTCGCGATCGTCGCGGTCCTCGCCGCCCTGCTCACGATCGTCGCGCAGCGGGTCTCGTGGCGGTCCTGGACCCGCGAGCTCCGGCACCTCCTCGCCGTCGGCGGCGCGCCGTTCGTCACGCGCCGCGCGCAGCGCGTGTTCCAGCCGCTGCTCGCCGACGTCCGCCGGATGGCGGCCGACCTCGCGACCGAGGAGTCGCGCGCGAGCGGCGGCCCGTGGAGCGCGGAGCGGCTGCAGCGGACCCTGCAGCGGACGCTGCGCGGCGAGGGCGTCGTCGTCGTCGCGAACCGGGAGCCCTACACGCACGAGCGGACCCCCTCCGGCCGCGTGAAGGTGGTGCGGCCCGCGAGCGGGCTCGTCACCGCGCTCGAGCCGGTCATGCGCGCGTGCTCCGGGACGTGGATCGCCCACGGCAGCGGGAGCGCGGATCGCCAGACCGTCGACAAGCACGACCGGGTGAGCGTCCCGCCCGGCGAGGACGCGTACGCGCTCCGGCGGGTCTGGCTCTCGGAGGAGGAGGAGCGCGGGTACTACTACGGGTTCTCGAACGAGGGCCTCTGGCCCCTGTGCCACACCGCGCACACCCGGCCGAACTTCCGGGCCGGCGACTGGAGGCAGTACCAGCTCGTGAACGAGCGGTTCGCCGACGCGGTCCGGGAGGAGGCGAGCGGCCCCGACCCCATCGTGCTCGTGCAGGACTACCACTTCGCGCTCGCCCCGGCCCTCATCAGGCGGCGCCTGCCGCGGGCGACGGTGATCACCTTCTGGCACATCCCGTGGCCGACGGCGGAGCGGTTCGCCACGTGCCCGTGGGCGAAGGAGCTCCTCACGGGGCTCCTCGGGAGCAACGTGCTCGGGTTCCACACGCAGGCGCACGGCAACAACTTCATCGAGTCGGTGGAGCGGCACCTCGAGGCGCGCATCGACCGCGAGCGGCACGCGGTCGTGCTCGGCGGCCGCGAGTCCCTCGTGCGGAGCTACCCGATCTCGGTCGACTGGCCGAACCGGGCCGCCGCGGGCGTGGCGGCGCCCGAGGCGTGCCGGCGCGGCGTCTTCGCGGAGCTCGGGCTCCGGCCGGACGCGCTGCTCGGCGTCGGCGTGGATCGCCTCGACTACACGAAGGGGATCGAGGAGCGCCTCCAGGCGGTGGAGCGGCTCCTCGAGCGCTTCCCCCACCTCCGCGGCCGCTTCACGTTCGTGCAGCTCGCCGCGCCCAGCCGCACGCTCATCGAGCGGTACCGCGCGCTCCACCAGAGCGTCGAGGCGCTCGTGGCGCGCATCAACGACCGGTTCGGCGCCGGGACGTACCGCCCGGTGATCCTGCTCGCGGCGAACCACGATCCGAGCGCGGTCTTCCGGTTCCTCCGGGCCGCGGACGTCTGCTACGTGTCGAGCCTCCACGACGGCATGAACCTCGTCGCGAAGGAGTTCGTCGCGGCGCGCGACGACGAGCGCGGGGTCCTCGTCCTCAGCCGGTTCACCGGAGCCGCCGCGGAGCTGACCGAGGCGCTCATCGTGAACCCGTACGACCTCGAGGAGGCGAGCGCGGCGCTCGCGACCGCGGTCGCGATGCCCGCGCAGGAGCAGGAGGACCGGATGCGCGCGATGCGCGGGCTGGTCTCGGAGTTCAACGTCTACCGGTGGGCGGGGCGGATGCTCACCGACGCCGCCCGGGTCCGGCAGCACGGGCGGCTCGCCGACCGCCTGTCCATGGGGATTCGCCCGGTCGAGAGCGGCCCGGGGAACGACGAGGTGCACGGATGAAGAACATCCTCACGGAGGACGCGCGGCGCGTGCTCGACGGCCTCGCCGCGCAGCGGGCGCTGCTCGCGTTCGACTTCGACGGGACGCTCGCGCCGATCGTCTCGGACCGGGAGGCCGCGGAGATGCGCCCGGAGACGCGCCGGCTGCTCCGCGCGGTCGCGCTGCTCTACCCGTGCGCGGTGATCTCCGGCCGCGCGCGCGCCGACGTCGCCGCGCGGGTGGACGGCGTCCCGCTCCTCGCCGTCGTCGGCAACCACGGCGCCGAGGCCGGCTTCGGCCCGCTCGATCGGAGCAGCCGCGCCCGCATCCTGTCCTGGGTCCGGACGCTGCGGCGCGATCTCGGGCTCGTGGAGGGCATCGACGTCGAGGACAAGACGTTCTCGGTCGCGGTCCACTACCGTCACGTGCGCGAGCGCGCGGCGGCGCGCGCCCTCGTGCTCCGGGTCACGGGCGGCCTCGAGGGCGCGCGGGTGTTCGGCGGGCACGCGGTCGTGAACGTCGTCCCGGTGGACTCGTCCGACAAGGGCTCCGCGCTCGAGGAGCTGCTCGGGCGCGTCGGCCGGCGGCCCGTGCTCTACGTCGGCGACGACCGCACCGACGAGGACGTCTTCCGGTCGGAGCGCGTCGAGGTCGCGGTCCGCGTGGGCCGGACCGCGCGCTCGGCCGCGGGCTGGTTCGTGCCCCGTCAGGGCGCGGTGGACGACCTGCTCCGCGCGCTCATCGCGGCGTGCACCCGGCGAGACGGCCTCGGCGACCGTTCGGACTCGCTGGCGCGCGCGCTCGGCCGCTGATCCGCGCCGAGCCTCCGGTCAGCGCTTCGCGGGGCGAGGGCCCGCCCGGCCCCGCCCGCGAGCGCCCGCCAGGGTCGCGGCTCCGCACCGCGAAGGGAGACATTGCCGCACACGCAGGCTACACTCCGGATCCTGGGTGGGGCGGAAGGAGCGACCGCGTGACGCAAGCGGAACGGCTGTCTCGACGCGAGCAGCTGCGAGCGGACATCGCGAAGCGGGAGCTGGAGCTCGAGCAGATGCGAGCGGAGGAGAGCCGCCTGCTCGAGGGGTGCGAGCACGCGTACACGGACGGGCGCGGCGCCGCGACCGGCGGGCGGATCAAGATCTGCTCGATCTGCGGCCGGCTCCTCAAGGCGCGCGACGAGAAGCTCTGGGGCTGACGGTCCCCGCGGCCGCTGCGCGGGTCGCGCGCGTGCCCTAGAATCCCCGGCCCATGGCCACCCTCTCCCCGTTCCGCGCCCTGCGCCCGCCGGCTGCGCTCGCCGCCCGCGTCGCGTCCCCGCCGTACGACGTCGTCTCCACGAAGGAGGCGCGGGCCCTCGCGCGCGGGAACGCGGACAGCTTCCTGCGGGTGTCGCGTCCCGAGATCGACCTCCCGGACGGCGTCGACGAGCACGCCGACGCGGTCTACGCGAAGGGGCGCGAGAACCTCGCCGAGCTCGTGTCCCGCGGCGTCCTCGTCCAGGAGCCCGAGCCGCGGCTGTACGTGTACGCCCAGCGGATGGGCGAGCACCGCCAGACCGGGCTCGTCGCCTGCGCCGCGGTGGGCGAGTACGACTCGGACGTCATCAAGAAGCACGAGAAGACGCGCGCGGACAAGGAGGAGGACCGCGTCCGCCACATCGACACGCTCTCCGCGCACGACGAGCCGGTGTTCCTCACCTACCGGGCCGTCGCCGCGATCGACCGCGCGATCGAGGACGTGAAGCGCGCGGCGCCGGCCTACGATCTCGTGACGCCGGACGGCGTCGGCCACCAGCTCTGGGTCGTGCCGGCCGCGGCGGGGGAGGGGATCGCCGCGCTGTTCCGGTCCGTGCCGGCGCTGTACGTCGCGGACGGGCACCACCGCTCGGCGGCCGCCTCCCGGGTCCACGCCCGCCGCCGCGGGCAGCCCGGCGAGCACGGCGCGTTCCTCGCCGTCGTGTTCCCGCACGACCAGATGCAGATCCTCGCCTACAACCGGCTCGTGCGGGACCCCGCCGGGCGCGGTCCGGACGCGCTCCTGGCGGCGCTCCGCGGGGCGTTCGACCTCGAGCCCGCCCCGGCGCCGAAGCCGGACGCGCCGCTCACGTTCGGCGTGTTCGCCGGCGGCCGCTGGTGGCGGGCGCGCGTGCGCCCCGGGACGTACGACGCGGCCGACCCCGTCGCCTCGCTCGACTGCTCCATCGTCCAGGACCGGCTGCTCGCGCCGCTGTTCGGGATCGCCGATCCGCGCACGTCGAAGGACGTGGACTTCGTCGGCGGGATCCGCGGGGCCGAGGAGCTGGAGCGGCGGGTGCGGGAGGAGGGCTGGTCTCTCGCGCTCCACCTCTACCCGACCCGCATCGAGCAGCTCATCGCCGTCTCCGACGCCGGGAAGCTCATGCCCCCGAAGAGCACCTGGTTCGAGCCGAAGCTGCGCTCGGGGCTGTTCGTGCACCGCTTCTAGCGGCCGAGCCTCGCGGCGAGCGTCGCGAGCGGCGCGTAGGTCGGGTGCCGCGCGAGCCCCTCGCGCGCCACCGCCAGGGCCGCGTCGGTCCGCGACGCGAGCGCCCACTCGAGCGCGAGGTTGTACCAGGAGATCGGATCGTCGGGGTCGAGCTGCACGGCCCGCGAGGCGGCCGCGATCGCCTCGTCCACCCGTCCGAGGTTGCGCAGGGCGGTCGCGCGCTCCGTCCACGCGGCGGCGAACCCGGGCCAGATCGCGACGGCCCGCTCGAAGGCGCGGTCGGCGTCCGCCCACCGCCGCTCGTCCACCAGGAGCTGCGCCCACGCGAGCTGGACGCGCGCGTTGTCCGGGGACGCGGCGACCGCGGCCCCGACCAGCGTGCGCTGGTCGCGCCAGTCGAGCGTCCTCGCGATCGTGCGCGCGCCGAGGAGCGCCAGGATCACCGCGGCCGCGGCGGCCAGCCCGGCGAGCCTCCCCCTGGGAACGCGCGCTCCCAGCCAGGCGGCCGCGCCGGCGGCGGCGACGCAGACCCCCGCGATCGGCAGGTAGAGGAAGCGCTCCGCGAACATGACCTCGACGCGGAGGAGCAGGTTCGACACCGGCGCCCACGCCGCCGCCGCGAGCACGAGGCCGAACGCGACGGCGGGCCCGCGACGGAACGACCTCACCGCGACGACGGCGGCCGCGACGGCGGTCGCCCCGCCCAGGATCGCGAGGGGAGCGGCCGCGGCGACGTCGGTCGGCAGCGCGTGGAACGAGTAGTCCACCGACAGCCGATCCGGCCAGACGAGGAGCCGGACCCCCTGTCCCAGCGTGGCGAGCGCGAGGACCTCCTGGTCCCAGCCCGAGGCGACGACGAGCGGGTTCCTCAGGAAGTCCGGCGCGAGCGCGACGCCCCCCACCACGGCGTGCCGGACGAGCAGGAACGCGCCGGTCGCCGCTCCCGCGGCGGCCCACGCCGCGCCGAGCCGCCCGCGCAGCATCCCGACGAGCGCGCGGGGGTCGCCGCGGGCGCGGAGGCCGAGGTCCCACGCGAAGAGCGCGGGGAGCGCCGCGATCCCGGTCTCCTTGCACGCGCAGGCCGCGAACACGGCGGCTGCCGTGCCTGCGATCCGGGCGGGGGTCGTACCCGCCGCGTGCGAGAGCACCGCCAGGAGCACGAACCCGGTCGCGAGCGCGTCGCCGCGGTTCGCGATCCCGCTCGCGACCTCGACGGTGACGGGGTGGACCCCGAACAGCGCGGCGGCGGCGAAGGCGCCGAGCCGGGAGCCCGTCGCGCGGAGCGAGACGAGGTAGACGAGGACCGCGACGGCCAGGTGCAGGACCAGGTTGCCGAGGTGGAGGAACCACGCCTCCCCCGTCACCGCGAGCTGCGCCGCCATCGTCAGCAGCGGGAGCGGCCTCCAGTAGCGGACGCGGAGGCCGGCGCCGGACCAGAGCCCGCCCTCCAGGATGCGCGCGACGTCGAAGCTCCGGACGTGCTCGTTCCCGAGCACGACGAACGCGTCGTCCCAGCAGAACCCGGACCCGAGCGAGAGGCCGTGCGCCACGACCACGAGCGCCGACAGCGCGGCGAGGGCGAGCGCGTTCGAGCGGGACGTCGGGAGCGCCATCGGCTTCGTGGCGAGCGGCTAGAACCGCGCGCGCAGCGCCTTCGCGTACGCCTCGGGCGCCTCGGTGTGGACCTCGTCCCCGACGAACAGCGGGCCGAACCAGGTGTCGTAGCTCGTGTACACCGCCTTGAACGCCGGGCGCGCGCAGATCTTCACGTGGAGCGCCCAGTCGCCGGCGCGCCCGGGCCACGGGCTCGACTGGAACGCGAGCGTGAACGGGTGCACCCCGATGTCCTCGTAGTAGCAGACGACCCGGGAGATCCCCTCGGCGAAGGAGGCGAGGTCGGCGTCGCGGGCCTCGGTGAGCGTCGCGGTCCCGGGGAGCACGCCCCAGACCTCGCGCTGGTGCGACGGCGCCCACGCGACCAGCCACTCGACCGCCCCGGTGCGCCCGAGGTGGCGCGCGCCGGCCGCGCGCTCGTGGTCGAGCAGCTCGTCGAAGTAGGAGCGGCCGGTGCGCGCCCGGTGATCGGCGGCGGCGCTCATGGCGCGGGCCAGGCCGGAGTAGGGGACGCTCCGCGCGTGGACCTGGAGGTGCGGGTGCGGGACCGACGAGCCGCCCGGGTTCAGGAAGTTCATGCCGGCCAGGTGGTGGATGAGCGCGGGGTCGCTCGCCCGGGCCCGGCGGACCATCTCCGCGGAGGCCCGGAGCGCGTCGGACAGCGCCGCGGCCGGGAGCCGGGACGGGAACAGGACGTGGAGCGCGGGGTCGATGATGACCACCGCGTCGAAGCTGCACTTCGCGAACAGGTTCGGGACCGCGAGCGAGCGGCCGACGCGGACCTGCGGCTCCGACGAGACCTCCGGGACGAAGCGCGTGCCGCGCTCGCCTGCGCTGCAGAAGGGACACCCGGTGCGCGACCGCTCCTGCGTCTCCTCGAGCAGCGCGAGGTCCGCCGCTCCCGAGGAAGGACCTGGCCTTCTCGCCGAAGGCCGCGTTGAGCGACGCCACGGTCCCGGTGAGCGGGTCGACCCGGTGCTCGATGACCTGCTCGGCGCGGTTCCCGGCGGGGTCGACGAGCGTCGTGCGCTCCACGACGGCTGACAGCTCCATGAGTCCTCCTCGCGGGGCGCGGAGTCGGCCCGCTCGATCGCGCGAGTCTAGCGGAGGCCGCGGGCGCGCGCGCTAAGCGCCGACCTGGTGCAGCGCCGCGAGGAGCTCGCGGACGCCGAACGGCTTCGTCAGGAACACGTCCGCAGGCACGCCGGCGCGAGCCCGCGGGCCGGTGTGGCCGGTCGTCATGACGACGCGCAGCGACGCGAGCCGCGGATCCTTCCGGATGTGCGCGAGCAGCTCGCGGCCGTCCATCCCGGGCATCACGAGGTCGAGGAGCACCGCGCGAAACGACGCGTCCGCTCCGAGGCACGCGAGCGCACCCGCGCCGTCCGAGGCCACGGCGACCTCGTAGCCCTCCAGCTCGAGAGCCTCGGCGAGGTTCTCGCGAAGGGCGTCGTTGTCGTCCACCACGAGGATGCGGGCCGGCGAATCACTCATCGGTCGGCTGGGTACATAAGCTCCGCCCCCTGCGGGGTCAAGGCGAGGGGGGGAAGGCCTCCCGCCGGTCCCGGGAGGGCTCGCCCGGACGGCTGCCGACCCCGCCGGTGCGCTCGACGCCCCGCCGGTCGGCGTGGCGTCCGGTCGCGCCCGGTCGCACATCTTCGGTGGAGCCGTCCGGATGACCCCCACCGAGCGCGCGATCGCGGCCCTTCCGGCCCACCTCCGGCGGTTCGCCGTCGCCCAGGACCACGCGGCGTACACCCCGCGGGACCACGCGGTCTGGCGCCACGTCCTCCACCGGCTGACCGCCCTGCTCGCCGGCCGGGCGCACCCTCGCTACCTCGCCGGGCTCGCGGCGACCGGCATCGACCTCGACGCGATCCCGAGCCTCGACGAGATGAACCGGAAGCTGGCGCGGGTCGGGTGGTCCGCCGTCGCCGTCCGGGGGTTCATCCCGCCTGCCGTGTTCACCGAGCTGCAGAGCCGCCGCGTCCTGGCGATCGCCGCGGACGTGCGCACGCACGAGCACGTCGAGTACACGCCGGCGCCCGACATCGTGCACGAGAGCGCGGGCCACGCGCCGTTCGTCGCCGATCCGACGTACGCCGAGTACCTGCGCCGGTGCGGCGAGGCGGGGTTCCGGGCGATCGCGTCGGTCGAGGACCAGGCGGTGTTCGAGGCGATCCGGAACCTGTCGATCGTGAAGGAGGACCCCGCCGCGTCGGCGGACGAGCGCGACGGGGCCGAGGAGCGGCTCGCCGCGGCCATCGCGAGCGTCCGGGAGGCGTCGGAGGCGGCGCGCGCGAGCCGGCTGTACTGGTGGACCGCCGAGTACGGCCTGGTGGGGCCGCTCCGGGCGCCGCGCATCTACGGCGCCGGGCTCCTCTCCTCGATGGGCGAGGCGATCCACTGCCTCGGGCCCGGCGTCGAGCGGGTGCCGCTCACCGCCGCCTGCGCCGAGGTCCCGTTCGACATCACCCGGATGCAGCCCCGCCTCTTCGTCGCGCGGGACTTCGAGCACCTGTTCGAGGTGCTCGAAGAGCTCGTCCGGACGCTCTCCTTCACGCGCGGCGGCGAGCACGGGCTCGACGTCGCCATCCGGGCGCGCACGGTGAACCACCTCGTGCTCGAGGGCGGGCGGGAGCTCACGGGCCGTGTCGTCGAGCGGATCCCCGCGGAGGGGCCGGCGGCGCTCGCGCGCGTCGCGGGCCCGGTGAGCGTCTCGCACGGACGGGTCGCCGCGGGGCGGCCGTTCGCGGGGGACGCCCTCGTGGCGCTCGGCGAGGCGCCGATCCCCGAGCGCGGCGCGTTCGACGTCGCGCTCGCCTCGGGGCTGCGGCTGTCCGGCTTCGCGGTCGGCGGCGGCGAGGTGCTCCGGCTCGAGGCGACGCTCGACGGCCTCCGCCTCGACGTGCCCCCGTGGGCGATCCTCCTCGTCTCGCGGACCATCCCCTCCGTCGCGGGCGGCCCCGCCGACCCCGGCGCGTGGGACCGGTGGTTCGGCGAGCTGTCGTCGTTCGCCGCGGGAGACGGCGAGGCCCGCGCGCGCGCCCGGAAGGCGGCCGCGCTGCCCCCGCCGCTCGCGGCGCTCTACGCGGAGGTGCGCCGGCTCCGCGAGCGCGGGCAGGCGACCGCGGAGCGGCTGCTCGCGATCCGCGAGGCCGCGGCGGAGTTCCCGGACGACTGGCTGCTGCGCGCGGAGGTGGACGAGCTGCTCGGCCCCGAGGCGCTCGACGGCGCGCACGCGAGCGCGTGAGGCGGCTCAGGACGGGCGTCGGCTGCCGTCCGGCGGCTGCCGCCCGTCCGGCGACCGGGCGCGGCGCCGCGCCAGGAACTCGCCGAGCGGGAGGTCGTTCACGGTGATGTGGAACCGGAGCCAGTCGGGGATCCGGCGCGTGATCCAGTCGTGGACCTGCGCCGAGGGCCCCGCCGCCTCGAGCAGGTCCCGCATGCGGACGAAGTCGGCCATGAAGAGCTCGTGGGCCGACCGGTGCCGGACGCGCTCCGGGTAGAGCGCCTCGTCCATGATCGCCTCCTCGGACGCGAGGTGGGTCACGATCGCGTCCGAGAGCGCGGCGACGGCCTCGCCGAGCGCGTCCTTCGGCCCGTCGAGCGCGCGCGCGAGGATCGTGAGCCGCCGGAAGATCTCGGCGTGCTGCCCGTCGAGCAGCCTCGTGGTTCACGATGAGGTCGTGGGTCCACTCCGCCATGCGCACCTCCCTCGAACCATCCCGCACCGCGCTCGGCCCGGCAAGCGCCGTCACCATGGGCACCGCGGGCGCGCATGGCGGCGGGCGTATTCGTGTCCCCGCGCGGATTCGGCTACGATGCCCGGGTGACGGCGGCGTTCATAGTGAACCCGCGCAGGGCCCCCCGCGCGCCGGCTCGGTGCCGCGCCGCCGTGGTCTCGACGCAGGGCTGGTTCGAGGCCGAGACCGAGGACATCGGCTCGATGGGGTGCCAGCTCGTGTCCCCGAAGCTCGTCCACAAGGGCGAGCTCGTGAAGCTGCACGTCACGAACGCGAAGGTCGAGGAGCCGCTCGAGGTCGCCGGGCGGGTCGCGTGGGTGAGCCCGCAGTCGCCGTGGCGCGTCGGCGTCGCGTTCGACGAGGCGGCGCTCCAGCAGACCACGCGCTGGTTCGAGCTCCTCGTCTCGGCGTATCCGGGGCTCGGCGGGTACCGGCGGGTCCCGGATCGGATCCGCGCCGACTCGACCGTCTACCTCGGCCCTCCGCCGAAGTTCCTCCTCGACTTCAACTGCGACGAGGCCGAGCTGCTCCGCGCGATCGCGAGCGGCGCGCGCCTGGACGAGCTGATGGCGCGCCTGCGCGATCGCTGGCCGGCGGCCCAGCGCGCGCTCTTCTCGCTCATCGCGCGGCAGGCGGTCACGTTCCAGCGCGGGCACGCGGTGCACCCCGACAGCTGGAAGAAGATCCTCACCGACGTCGAGGCGTCGCTCGCGATCGAGGCGATGGGCAAGAGCGAGTCGAAGGTCGTCGCGCCTCCCGTCCCCTTCACCCCGGTCCGGCCCGAGCGGCCAGCGCCGCGCGCTCCGGTCCACGCCCCGGACCAGGCGGGAGCGGACCCCGCGCAGGCGGGCTGGCCCGCCGCGCCTCACGATCCGACGCGCGTCGTCGAGCTCGCGGAGGACTCCGGGACCCCGCTCGCCCTCGGGACGCCCGTTCCCGGACACGCCTGGAACCCGTCGCGCGTGACCGCGCCGGGCGACTTCTCCGGCGCGGGCGTCGGGTGGCGTGCGGCGCGCTCCCGCAGCGCGGAGGCGCAGGCCGCCTTCGACAGCGCGCTCGAGGAGCTCCGGGGCGGCTCCACCCACGCGGCGATCGCCTTCCTCCGGCGCGCCCTGCAGCTCGCGCCGGGCGATCCGGAGATCGCCGCCCAGCTCGGGAAGCTCGCCTTCAAGGATCGGACTCCCGGCACGACGTAGTGGACGAGCGAGCCGGGCGAGGAGGCGAGCCGGGGAGGGGCCGGACGCTTCGCGCTCCGGCGCGGTCGCGGTCGATCCGGTGCGATCCAGCCGGGATAGCGCGCGCCCGGCGGAAGGCAGGCCCTCGGCTCCGCGCCGGCGCGCCGCGCCTGCGGCGGTCAAAGTGGACCGCATCCATCGGGGATTTCTGGCGAAAATACCGCGCGATCCTTGACGTGGCGCCTGTCGGGCTGATACCAAGCGGCCCTTCCACGCTCCCCTGCCACGGAGGGATCGGACCCCCGATGCCGTACGAGATCGTCCGCCACGAAGCCTTCTCCGACACGACCTTCCTCTGGGAGGTTCACGCCCCCGACGTCGCAGCCGCGGCCCAGCCCGGCCACTTCGTCATGCTCCGCCTGCACGACGGGTCGGAGCGCATCCCGCTCACCGTCGCCGACTTCGACCGGAAGAGGGGCACCATCACGATGGTGGTGCAGACCCTCGGCAAGACGACGAAGGAGATGCAGGAGAACTACAAGCAGGGCGACTCCTTCAGCGACTTCGTCGGCCCGCTCGGGCTCCCCCAGCACGTCGAGAAGATCGGCCACGTCGTCCTCGTGGGCGGCGGCCTCGGCGTCGCGCCGGTCTACCCGCAGCTCCGCGGCTTCAAGGAGGCGGGGAACCGCACGACGGGCATCATCGGGTTCCGGAACAAGAACCTCGTGTTCTGGGAGCAGAAGTTCGGCAAGTACTGCGACGACCTCATCGTCTGCACCGACGACGGCTCCTACGGCAAGCCCGGCTTCGTCACCGCGGCGCTGAAGGAGGTCCTCGAGAAGGACAAGCCCGACCTCGTCGTCGCCATCGGGCCGCTCCCGATGATGAACGCGTGCGTCGAGACCACCCGCCCGTTCGGCGTGAAGACCATGGTCTCGCTGAACGCCATCATGGTGGACGGCACCGGCATGTGCGGCTCCTGCCGCGTGTCGGTGGACGGGAAGGTCGCCTTCGCCTGCGTCGACGGTCCGGACTTCGACGGTCACAAGGTCGACTTCAAGGAGCTGCTCTCGCGGCAGAAGCGGTTCAAGTCCCTCGAGACGCGCGCGACCGAGGACTACGCCCACGTCTGCAACCTCGAGAAGCAGCTCTTCGTCGAGGGCAAGAAGAACTACCGGAAGATCAAGGACCTCGCCCCGACGCAGACGCACATGCCCGAGCGCGACGCGCTCGAGCGGTCGCGGAACTTCAAGGAGGTGAACCTCGGGTACACGCTGGAGCAGGCCCTCGGCGAGGCGGAGCGCTGCATCCAGTGCGCGAAGCCCACCTGCATCACGGGCTGCCCGGTGTCGATCGACATCCCGCGGTTCATCAAGCACCTCGTGGTCCGCGACTTCGACGGCGCCCTCGAGGTCATCAAGGAGGCGAACGCCTTCCCGTCGATCTGCGGCCGCGTCTGCCCGCAGGAGACGCAGTGCGAGGCGCAGTGCGTGATCAAGGCGAAGGTCGACGCGGTCGGCATCGGCCGCCTCGAGCGCTTCGTCGGCGACAACGCCCGCTCGAAGCCGGCCGTCCCGCCGAAGTTCGCGAAGAAGCTCGGCAAGGTCGCGATCTGCGGCTCCGGCCCCGCCGGCCTCGCCGCCGCCGCGGACCTCGTGAAGTACGGCGCCGACGTCACGATCTACGAGGCGCTCCACGTCGTCGGCGGCGTCCTCCAGTACGGCATCCCGCCCTTCCGCCTCCCGCGGGACATCATCGACCGCGAGGTGAAGAACCTCACCGACCAGGGCGTGAAGATCGAGACCAACAAGGTCATCGGCAGGACCTTCACCGTCCCGCAGCTCATGAAGGAGAAGGGCTACGACGCCGTGTTCCTCGGCGTCGGCGCGGGCGCCCCGGCCTTCATGAACATCCGCGGCGAGAACGCGAGCCAGGTGTACTCGGCCAACGAGTTCCTGACCCGCGTGAACCTCATGGGCGGCAACGCGTTCCCGTTCAAGGACACGCCCATCACCATCGGGAAGAGCGTCGCCGTCGTCGGCGCCGGCAACACCGCCATGGACTGCCTGCGCGTCGCGAAGCGGCTCGGCGCCCCGACCGTCCGCTGCGTCTACCGCCGCACCGAGGCGGAGGCGCCCGCCCGCGTCGAGGAGATCCGCCACGCGAAGGAGGAGGGGATCGAGTTCTTCTTCCTCCACGCGCCGGTCGAGATCTACGAGGACGCCGACGGCAACGTGAAGGGCATGAGGGTCGAGGAGATGGTCCTCGGGGAGCCCGACGAGAAGGGCCGCCGCAAGCCCGTCCCGACGGGCAAGTTCAAGGACCTCGACTGCGACACGGTCATCGTCGCCCTCGGCACGAAGGCGAACCCGGTCATCCCGAAGTCCACGCCGGGCCTCGACGTGAACAAGTGGGGCAACATCGCGGCCGATGACGGCAAGCCGCAGTCCACCCAGGCGACGAGCCTCCCCGGCGTCTTCGCCGGCGGCGACATCGTCACCGGCGGCGCCACGGTGATCCTCGCGATGGGCGCCGGCCGCCGCGCCGCGAAGTCGATCGCGACCTACCTGTCGTCCGGCAAGAAGTGGCCGATCACGGCCGACGACGTCGCGAAGTTCGAGCCGCAGGCGCAGCTCGGCGGCGGGGGCGGCGCGGTCGCGACCGGGCCCCAGACCGCGGCGAAGAGCTGCCCGAAGTGCCACCGGCCGATCGAGGGCGACGAGGAGTACATCTGCTGCGCCTCCGCCAAGCTCGAGTGGCGGTGCGGCGAGTGCGGGAAGGTGAGCGAGGGCTTCGCGTTCCCGTACGGGATGTGCCCGGCGTGCGGCGGGAAGCTCGCCGTGCTCGACCCGCGGAAGCTCGAGGAGGCGACGGCGCTCGAGGCGATCCGGATCGCCTTCGAGATCGAGCTCGGCGGCCAGGCCTTCTACTCGCGGGCCGCGAAGGAGTCGTCCGACCCGGCGCTGAAGGAGCTGTTCGGGAAGTTCGCCGGCATGGAGCAGGAGCACATGGCGACGCTCTCCCGGCGCTACCACGCGCAGGTCCCGGCCCCGAGCGCCGAGTTCAAGGTGGACCGCGCCGCGGTCTACGCGGGGATCCCGAACAAGCCCGAGGACCCGGCCAACCTGTTCCGGATCGCCATCGCCTTCGAGCAGCGCGCCGTGAAGTTCTTCGAGGGGCGGGTCGGCAGCACGCCCGAGGGCTCGGTCGAGCGCGAGCTGTACAAGGAGCTCGCGGCCGAGGAGCGGGAGCACGTCGCCCTGCTCACCACCGAGTACGAGCGCTGGAAGCAGGGCAAGCCCGGCCTGCTCTAGCCCGGGGCCATCCCCGCGACAGGCGCCCGCGCGTCTCCGCCCCGTGCGGAGGCCGCGGGCGCTTCGCGTCTCGGGGCGGTCTACAATCCCCGGGTGGCCACGCCCCGCTCCCGGACGCGCAGCGCGCCGCCCCTGGAGATACGGGCGGCGACGGCTGCGGACGTCCCCGCGCTCGCCCGGCTCGGCGCCCGGCTCGCCCGCGAGCACCACGCGATGGACCCGGACCGCTTCTTCGCGCCCGAGGAGCCGCTGGAGGAGGGCTACGCGTGGTGGCTCGGCAAGGAGCGGCGGAACCCCCGCGCGGTCGTCCTCGCCGCGGTCCGGCGCGGCCGGATCGTCGGGTACGCGTACGGACGCGTGGAGCCCCGCGACTGGATGACGCTGCGCGACCGCGCCGGCGTCGGGATCGACCTGTGGGTGGAGCCGCGCGCTCGCCGCGGCGGGGTCGGCACGGCGCTCGTGGACGCGCTCGCGGCGCGGCTCGCCGCCCGCGGGGCCCCGCGGCTCGTCATCGACGTCGCGGCCCGGAACTCGCGGGCGGCGCGCGTGTTCGCGGGCCTCGGGTTCCGCGAGACGATGATCGAGATGACGCGCGAGCTCGCCCCGCCCGCCGCGCCCGTCCGCCGCCGAGCGCGCTGAGCCCCGGTGCGGCAGATGGCCGCGGCCGCGCGGCCACCGTGCATGGTGGGGCCGAGGCCCCGGGCGTACGCTGAGGGGCGATGAGCGGGGGCGTGCGCCACGCGGCGTCGGGGCTCCGGGCCAGGATGGCGGCGGCGGTGGTCGCCGGCGTCCTCCTCGTCGCGGGGGTCGCCTGGGCGGCCTTCGAGCGGGCCTGCGCCGAGAACAACGCGGCGATGGCGCGCGTCGCGGTCCGCACCGCCGCGGCCGCCTTCGTCGAGCTCCTGCGCGCGTCCTCGGACGACCTCGGGGCGATGCTCGGCGCGCTCGAGCACGACCGCGCGCTCACCCGCGCGCTCGAGGCGCGCGACTCCCGGCGCCTGCTCGTCGCCGCCGGGCCGACCTTCCAGGAGTTCCGGACGCGGCACGGGATCACGCACTGGAACTACTGGGAGCCGGAGGCGGCCGGCACGGGCGTCCGCGAGCTGCGCAACGTGGTCCGGCTCGGCACCCCCACGCTCCGGGGCGACCTCGTCGAGCGGGAGACGCTCGCGCGCGTCGCGGCGCAGAAGGCGCTCGTGACCGGCCTCGAGCTCGGCTACACGGGGTTCGTGCTGCGGGCGCTCGCGCCGGTGCGCGACGGCGAGCGCGTCGTCGGCTACGCCGAGCTCGGGCGCGATGTCGGGACGCTCCTCTCCGGGCTGAAGGCGCGGACCGGCGACGACTTCGCGCTCGTCCTCGACAAGCGGTACATCGAGCCGCGCCGGTGGGCGTCGGCGCGCGCCGCGAACGGCGAGCGGAACGACTGGGACGACCGCGACGACCTCGTGCTCGTCCGGAACGCGACGCGGGCCGACGCGGCGCTCGGCGTCCCGCTCCCGCCGGAGGGGCTCCCCGACGGCGGCACGGCGCTCGGGATCGTTCGCGAGGGCGACGAGGTGTTCGCGCGGGGCGCGTTCCCCGTGCGCGACATCGGCGGGCGGAAGGTCGGCGCGGTGTACGTGCTGCGGAACGTCACCGAGCTCACCCTCCGCGCACGCGAGCTCCGGCGCGAGGGCGATCGCGGGGCTCGCCGCGTCGATGGCGCTCGTGGGCGGCGCGCTGGCGCTCGCATTCGAGCTCCTGGTCGTCCGGGCCCGGCGCGAGCCGCCCGACGGTGGGGGTGGGTCGCGGGCGGCGCAGTGAGCCGGGGGTCCTCTCCGACTCGGAGTCGGAGACTTGATCGCGGTCAACCGAAACCGCGGTGTGCCGCAATCGGGTCGCGCTTCGGTAACGAACTGTCCGTGAAGATGCGACAGAACGCCGCGATCTCGTAAGTGCTCGTGCAGACTTACGAATGCGCCGAGCGCTCGCCTGCGGGGCGTCCGGAACGCGACCGGGTGCGGTTGATCGTCGCAGCGCGCTGTGATTGCCTGTCCGTGTGAATCGGATTGTCCGCGCGGCGCTCGAGATCTTCCGGCTCGCCGTCGCGCGCGACACGCTCGCGGAGGCCGGCCCGGCATCCGCGCGCGCCGACGCGCCTCCGCGGGGAGGGCTCGTGCGCGCGGTGTTCGCGCGCGAGACGCTCGAGGTGGAGCCGCCCGCCGGCGGGCGCGAGCCGCGTCCGATCCTCCGGTGGCTGCTCGCGCCCGAGGAGCTGCCGTTCGATCCCGAGCCGCCCCGTGCGCGCCGGCGGGGCCGCCTCGCGGCGCTCCTCGCTCCAGAGAAGCTCGACGACTCGCCCTAGGAGATCCGATGGAGCATGGCCGACATGTCTTCCGCGTCGCGCTCGTCCTGCTGCTGCTCATCGTGGCGGTGGTCATCGGGCGGTCGTTCCTGATCCCGAAGTCCTACGGGACGTACGGCAACTACCGGTACGACAACGTGGCCGAGCAGCGCAGCGCGCGCCCGCCCCTGCACGGCGGCGCGAAGGCGTGCGGCGACTGCCACGACGATCGCTTCGCCGCGGTCGGGAAGGGCAGCCACGCGACGGTGAGCTGCGAGGTCTGCCACGGGCCGCTCGGGAGGCACGTGAAGGACGGCGACGTCGTCGCGAAGATGGACATCGATCGCTCGGTGAAGCTCTGCGCGTACTGCCACCGGAAGATCGACGGGCGGCCGCCGAAGTTCCCGCAGGTCGTGGTCGAGAAGCACGTCGACGGCGGGCTCGGGCCGAAGGGCTGCCTCGACTGCCACGACCCCCACTCCCCCAAGCTGTAGCCGGAGACCTCATGGACGAGACGACGAAGGGTCCCACGTCTTGCGAGCCGGCCTCGCCGGCGCAGCCCGGCGAGGTCGGGCGGCGCGACTTCCTCGCGCGCGCGCTCAAGGCGAGCGGCGGCGCGTTCGCCCTCCTCGCGGGCGCGTCCGCCGTCGGGGGTGAGACCGCCGAGAATTACGACTGGGAAGCGCACAAGTGGGCGTACCTCATCGACACCGAGAAGTGCATCGGCTGCGGCTCCTGCGTGCGCGCGTGCAAGGCGGAGAACGGCGTCCCGGACGGCTACTTCCGGACGTGGGTGGAGCGGTACATCGTCTCGCCGGAGGCGTCGCACGTCGACTCGCCGAACGGCGGGATGGACGGGTTCCCGCCGGTGCAGACCGGGTTCGAGCCGACGAAGGCGTTCTTCGTCCCGAAGCTCTGCAACCACTGCAAGGAGACGCCCTGCGTCCAGGTGTGCCCGGTGGGCGCGTCCTACCGGACGAAGGACGGCGTCGTCCTCGTGGACGGGAAGAGCTGCATCGGCTGCGGCTACTGCGTGCAGGCGTGCCCGTACGGCAGCCGCTTCCTCTCGCCGGAGACGCACACGGCGGAGAAGTGCACCTGGTGCTACCACCGCATCACGAAGGGGCTGAAGCCGGCGTGCGTCGAGGTCTGCCCGACCGCGACCCGCCAGTTCGGTGACATGAAGCGCGAGGACGACCCGGTGCGGCTCGCGATCGCGCACGGGCGCGTCATCGTCCTGCAGCCGAGCCTGCTCACCGAGCCGCAGGCCTACTACCTCGGGATCGACATGGAGGTCCGGTAATGCCTGAGATCACCGGGTACGCGTTCCCGAACGACATCCACGTCCACTGGTCGCTGATGATCGTCATGTACCCGTACATCACCGGGTTCGTGGCGGGATCGTTCATCGTCACCGCGCTCTACCACCTCTTCGGCAAGAACGAGTTCCAGCCGGTCGCGCGCCTCTCGCTCGCGGCCTCGTTCTGCTTCCTGCTCGTGGCGGGACTCCCGCTGCAGCTCCACCTCGGCCACCCGGAGCGCGGCCTCTTCGTCATGGTCACGCCGAACTTCACCTCGGCGATGGCGGGCTTCGGGATCCTCTACTCCTTCTACCTGATCATCGTGATGCTCGAGGTCTGGTTCGTCTGGCGGAAGGAGATCATCGAGACCGCGCGCCGGAGCCGGGGGTTCAAGCGCACCTTCTACGCGGCGCTCGCGCTCGGGACGTACGACACCTCGCCCCAGGCGCTCGAGATCGACCACCGCGTCGTGAAGGTGCTCTCCGCGATCGGCCTCCCGTCGGCGTGCATGCTCCACGGCTACGTCGGGTTCATCTTCGGCGGGATCAAGGCGAACCCGTGGTGGTCGACCCCGCTCATGCCCGTCATCTTCCTGTGCTCGGCGGCGGTCTCGGGCATCGCGCTGCTGATCCTGGTGTACCAGATCACCTCGAAGCTCGGCCGCCGCGAGATCCAGCGCGACACCGTCCAGTCGATGGCCCGGTGGCTGTGGTTCTTCCTCATCATCACGGTGACGCTCGAGCTCCTCGAGATCATCATGCTCGCCTACGAGAACTCGGAGGCGTGGCACATCATCTCGCCGCTGCTCACGACGCGGCTCCAGTTCTCCTTCATCTCGATCCAGATGATCGTCGGGAGCCTCATCCCCTTCATCCTGCTGTTCATCGTCGCGGTGATGAACCGCTACCTGCACGACAAGGTGCGGAACGCGCTCACGGTCATCGCGTCGCTGCTCCTCCTCCTGCAGGTCTTCTCGATGCGCTGGAACGTCGTCATCGGCGGCCAGCTCCTCTCGAAGTCGTTCCGGGGGCTGCGCTCGGGCTACGAGCCGCACCTGTTCGAGCGGGAGGGCATCCTCGTCGCGCTCGTCCTCTTCGTGCTCCCGTTCGTGATCCTCTACGTCTTCGACCGGCTCCTCCCCATCGAGGCGCCCCCCGGCACCTACGCCCCGGACCACGAGCCTCCGCCGCCGCAGCACGGGGTCCAGCCCGGCGCCGTCTGACCCCGGGGCGGCTCCCGCCCGACTCCGGATCGACCGCGGCGCAGGGCGCGTGAGCGCTCTGCGCCGCGCCGCGTTCGTGGTACGAGAGGGAAACTTCGATCCCGGAGGGGGAGATGCCGAACACCCAGCAGAACCTCGCCACCGCGTTCGCGGGCGAGAGCCAGGCCAATCGCAAGTACCTCGCCTTCGCCCGCCAGGCGGAGAAGGAGGGCTTCTCGCAGGTCGCGCGCCTCTTCCGCGCGGCGGCCGAGGCCGAGACGATCCACGCGCTCGGCCACTTCGCGAACATGGGCGGCGTCGGGACGACGGTCCAGAACCTCGAGGCCGCGGTCGCCGGCGAGACCTACGAGTTCACCGAGATGTACCCGCCGATGGTGGAGCAGGCGAAGGCGGAGGGGCACAAGGCGAGGACGCTGCTCGACTTCGCGAACCGCGCGGAGAAGGTGCACGCCGGCCTGTTCGCCCAGGCGCTCGCGGCGCTGAAGGCGGGGAAGGACCTCTCGCAGATGGAGGTCTACCTCTGCCCGGTCTGCGGCGACGTCGAGTTCGGGGTGCCGCCGGACAAGTGCCCGATCTGCGGCGCCCCCGCCGCCAAGTTCCAGAAGATCGCCTGAACGCGTTCAGCCGACGAGCTCGATCGTCCGTTCAGCCGTCGCACGGGCGCGCCGCGACGAGCGCGAGCTTCTCCGCCCGCGAGAGCCGCTTCAGCGCGGCCTCGCGGCGGAGGGCCAGGCTGCGATCCTTCGCGCGCGCCGTCCACACCAGCACCACGGGCAGCCTGGAGCGCGTGTAGCGCGCCCCGGCGCCGCGCGCGTGCACGGTCAGGCGTCGCGCGAGGTCGTTCGTCGCCCCGGCGTAGAGGGAGCCGTCGCGGCACCGGAGCAGGTAGACGCACCAGCCGCGGCGGCGCCTCCGCTCCTTCACCGGCCGCGCTGGGCGCCGCGGCCCCGCTGCTTCTGCTGCACGAACGGGTTCGTCGGCTTCCCCCCGCGGCCGAGCGGGTGGACCGGCTTGTCGTCGGGGTGCGCCGCGTGCTCGCCGCCCTCGACCACGGGCTCGCTCCGCTGCACCGGCTTTCCGTCCTTCTTCCGCTTCTTGCTCACTGGCATCGATCGCTCCGGGGAATGGATGTCTGTGCGCCATCCGTACCCGACCGCCGCCCGGTAGGCAATCGCGACGCGGCGTGCCAGGGCGCGACGCGCTCGCTCGCCTCGCGGGTCGATCCCGCTCAGGCGGCCGACGCGGCGAGCCGGGGCTCGGGCGCGAGCGTGGCGCGCGCGAGGAGGAGGGCCCCCTCGAGCGCCGGGCGCGCGGCCCGGACGAGGCGGGAGGCGCCGGAAGCGGAGCGGCGCGCGACCGCCGCGACCGCCGCGATCGACTCGAGCGCGCTCGCGCCCCCCGCGCGGCGGTCGACCACGGCGTCGGCGCCGAGGGCGAGGAGCTCGTCCCGCGCCGCGGGCTCGAGCCCGCCCGCGAGCACCACCACGCCGAGGTCCCGCTCGCCGCCCGCCCAGCGGACGAGGTGGAGCAGGGCGCGCGCGTCGCGGCCCGGCAGGTCCGCGTCGACGACGAGGACGTCGAGGTCGAGGAGCTCGTCGAGGAGCAGCGCGAGCCCGGAGTCGCCGTCCGTCGCCGCGCGCACCTCGAAGCCGCGCCCCTGGAGCGCGGTGCCGAGCAGGCGGAGCACCGTCGTGTCGTCGTCGAGGAGGAGCGCCTTCGGGGGCCGGGTCGAGGTCGGGGTCGTCATGCCCGAGGGACGGGGCTCGGAGCGCTACATTCAGCGTCGCGCGCGCTTTCACGGACGGCCGGGAACCCGCGTCGGTCCGCGCACTTGCGCGGCGTGCCCCGCGCGCACGGCGTCGTCTCCGCGCCACGGTTCCGGGCCGGACGAGGCAGCCGGCCGGGAGTACACCGTGTCCCCGCGGTGCGGAGAGACCGTCACCGCGGGTGCTGCGCGACGCCGAGCGGGACCCGGACGGACTCGCCGCGCGCGACCGCGGCCTCCGGGACGTCGACGAGCGCGCTCGCGCTCGCGGACGTCACGCGGACGGCGCGGACGTCGAGCCCGCCGCTGCGTCCGCTCGCGTAGGGGAGCACGAGCTCCGCCTCGCCGCGGGGATCCGCCGCGGCCGCCGAGTCGTACCGGAACGTCCGCAGGCCGTTCACGACCCCGGTGACCTCGACGACCACCGGAGCGTTCGGGGCCGCGCCCGTCACGGTGAGGCGAGCGCCGGGGACGACCTCGAACAGCTTCGCGAGGACGCGCGGTCCGTCGGCGACCTCGTCGACGAGGCGATACCGCGAGAGCGCGCTCGCCGCCCGGGTCCGCGTCCCGTCCGAGTAGAACAGGCGCACCGAGACGACCTCGTCGATCCCGGGGGCGAGCTCGATCCCCGCGCCCTCCCGGACGTCGCGCACGAGCCGCGCGGGCGCGGGGTCGGTCCGCAGCACCGCCACCCCGAGCGCCACCTCGGGGAGGGGATCGGGGAGCACGATCCAGCGCACCCGCCGCCGCCGCTCCAGCTCGGCCGCCTCGCTCTCGCGCCGCGCCACGAACCACCCGAGGCCGTCCTCGAGCGCGCCGGCGCCGCCCTCGCTCCCGAAGGGCGTCATCAGGACCGGGAGCCCCGATCCGTACCGGAGGTGGTGGCCGGCGCCCCAGCTGCCGAGGACCGTCCCCTCGCCGTGCGGAACCGCCGCCCGCGAGCGCTCGCCCGCGACGCGCGCGAGCGCGAGCGCCGCCTCGGCGCCCGGGACCAGGCGGCGTGCCGAGATCGCGTGCGCGACGCACGGGCCGATCGCGACCGCCACGACGGCGGCGCCGACCGCCCATCGCCAGCGCGCGGCTTCCGGGCGCGCCGCGACCGCGCCCGCGGCGGCCGCGGCGAGCGCCGGCGCGAACACGCCGAGGTACGGGCCGAACCGGGCTCGCAGCACGGCGAGCGGCAGGAACATCGCGAACCCCGCGACCACCACGAAGGCCCCGAAGCGGAGCTCGGGACGCTGCCGCACGAGCGCCGGGACCGCCGCGACGCCGAGCAGCGCCACGAGCGGGAGGAGCCCGAGCTGCGCGAGGGCCGTGCGGGCCTCCGCCGCGATCGGGGACAGGCCCGATCCCACGATCGGCTGGAACTCGCGGATGTGCGCGTACCAGGGGTTCGAGGTGCGGAGCGCGGTGAGGCCCTGCGCCAGTCCGGCCCGGAGCGCCGGCAGCGACGCGAGGACGAGCAGCGACAGGGATCCGACGACGGCGACCTCGAGGGCCCGCATCGCGCGGGAGGCCTCCGGACGCCGGCGGGCGCAGTGGCGCAGCCCCGCCCCGACGCCGGCGAGCGCCAGGCAGAGCGCCGCGGGCAGCGCGGACATCCCGGTGACCTCTCCGCGACCGAGCGCGCCCTCGGGCCCGAGGGCCCGGACCGTGACGAGGAGCAGCGCGGAGGCGGCCGCGCCGGTCACGAGCAGGACCTCGTGGGCCTCCGCGAGGCGGCGATCGCCGCGCGGGGCCGCGACGTGCCAGGACGACCAGAGCGCGCCGAGCAGGACGACGTAGAGCCCGCTGCCGAGCCAGTTCCAGAACGCGGCGGCGAGCACGACCCCGGCGGCGAGCGCGCGGCGACGGCGCGCCGGGGCGTCGGCCGAGCCCACCGCGCCGACGACGAGCAGGAGCAGCACCACGAGCAGCACGAGCTCCGCGACGTGCTGGTCGGGGCGGCCCACGAGCCCCAGGTCGACGTGCCAGCCGAACCCTGCCGCGCACGCGGCGGCCACGACCGCGGTGGCGGGGCCGAGCGAGATCGAGGAGAGCCGCGCGAGGAGCGCGATCAGCGCGACCCCGAGCACGACCGGGACGATCGTGGAGGCGAGCGCGACGGACGCGTCGGTCGCGTGCCCGCCGCCGAGGACCCAGCCGCTCGCGGCGAGGAGGCCGTCGAAGAGCGGAGGCCAGGGGACCGCCGCGCCGAGCGGCGCGTTGATCGTCGGGTCCGTCCACGCGATGCGCCCGGTCCGCGCGAGCTCCTGGGCGCGCAGCAGGTGGTACCAGGGGTCGCCGTCCATCAGGAGGTGCAGCCCGCCGCCGAAGACCTCGCCCCAGGGGACGAGGCGCAGCGCCAGCCCCGCGAGCATCGAGGCCACGATCCCGGCGGCTGCCGCGCCCTTCGCCATGACGCGGTCTACCCCGCCTCCCCGCTGGAAGGAAAGGGCGCTGACACCCGGTGGGGTCGCCCGGGCTCGCGGGCCTGCACGGGCCCGCTCCCGCGGACATCTCCGATCGGCGAACGCGACGGAGGACGGGACATGGCGACGCCAGGCACCAGGAAGCGCACCCGCCGGACAATCGGCTCCTCGCGGCTCGTCCTCCTCGTCGCGACGCGAAAGGGCGCGTGGCTCTTCCACGGCGACGGAGCGCGCCGGAGCTGGCGCGTGGACGGGCCGCACTTCCTCGGTCACGTGGTGAGCCACCTCGTCCTCGATCCGCGCGATCGGCGCACGCTCCTCGCCGCGGTCAGGACCGGCCACCTCGGGCCGACCGTGTTCCGGTCCTCGAACCTGGGCCGGACCTGGGAGGAGGCGCGCCGTCCTCCCGCCTTCCCGAAGGCGGGGGAGGGCGAGCGGGGCCGCGCCGTGGATCACACCTTCTGGCTCACCCCCGGTCACCCGAGCGAGGAGGAGACGTGGTACGCGGGGACCTCGCCCCACGGGCTCTTCCGGTCGGACGACGGCGGCGCGACGTGGGCGCCCGTGTCCGGCCTGAACGACGACCCGAAGTACCGGGCGTGGATGGGCGGTCCCCAGGACGGGACGCCCGACGGGCCGAAGCTCCACTCGATCCTGGTGGACCCGCGAGACGCGGCGCACCTGTACGTGGGCATGTCGAGCGGCGGCGTGCACGAGTCGCGCGACGGCGGCGCGACCTGGTCACCGCTGGTGAAGGGTCTCGAGGTGGTGGAGCAGCTCGACCCCTCCAACGTGGCGTTCCACGACCCGCACTGCGTCCGGCTCTGTCCGTCGAACCCGGACCGGCTGTACCAGCAGAACCACTGCGGCATCTACCGGCTCGACCGGCCCTCCGACACCTGGGCCCGGATCGGCAGGAACATGCCGAGGCGGGTCGGAGACATCGGCTTCCCGCTGGTGCTGCACCCGCGCGACCCCGACACGGCGTGGGTGTTCCCCATGGACGGCACGAGCGTCTGGCCGCGCACGTCGCCGGGCGGCAGGGCGGCCGCGTACGTGACGCGCAACGCGGGCCGGACCTGGCGGCGCCTCGACCGCGGGCTGCCGCAGGAGCAGGCGTGGTGGACGGTGAAGCGCCAGGCGATGACCGGCGACGCCCGCGATCCGGTCGGGCTGTACGTCGGGACGACGAGCGGCGAGCTGTGGGCGAGCCGTGACGAGGGCGAGCGCTGGTCGGGTCTCGCGCGCCACCTCCCCGAGATCTACGCGCTCGAGGTCGGGGAGCCGGCGCGGTGAAGGTGATCGTCCCGAGCCCGCTGCGCTCCTACACCGGGGCGCGGGAGGTGGAGGCGCAGGGCGCGACGCTCGCGGCCCTGCTCGCCGACCTCGATCGCCGCCACCCCGGGATCCGCTTCCGCATGATCGACGAGCAGGATCGGATGCGCCCCCACATCCGGTTCTTCGTGAACGGCGAGCAGGTGTTCGGCCTCGACCGGCCGCTCGGGCCGGGCGACGAGGTGCAGATCGTCCAGGCGCTGAGCGGCGGCTAGCGGCGCCGGCGCCTCGAGACCGCGGTTCAGCCGCCGACTCCAGCACCACCGCGATCCCCTGGCCGCCGCCGATGCACATCGTGACGAGGCCGTAGCGCTTGCCGGTGCGGCGCAGCGCATAGGCGCAGGTCAGCGTCAGGATCGCGCCGGTCGCGCCGAGCGGGTGGCCGAGGGCGATGGCGTTCCCCATCGTGTTCACGCGCTCCGGCGCGATCCCCATCTCGCCGAAGTCCTTGATGCAGGCGAGCGCCTGGGGAGCGAAGGCCTCGTTGAGCTCGACGAGATCGACGTCGCGCCCCGAGATCCCGGCGCGCTCGAGGGCTCGGCGGGTGGCCGGGACCGGCCCCCACCCCATGATCTCGGGAGCGCAGCCCGCGACCCCGATCCCCGCGATCCGCGCGAGCGGCTTCAGCCCCTCCCGCCCGACGTCGGTCTCGCGGCCGATGATCATCGCCGCGGCGCCGTCCACGACGGCGCTCGCGTTGCCGGCGGTCACGATGCCGCCCGGCTCGAACGCGGGAGGCAGCCGCGCCATGGCGGCGGGGCTCGCGTCCTCGAGGATGTGGGTGTCGTGCCGGACGGTGATCGCCTCCGTCGCGCCGTCGCGCCTCACCGTCACCGGCTCGATCTCCTCGTCGAACCACTTCGCGTCCCGCGAGCGCTTGGCGTTCCGGTGCGAGCGCAGCCCGAACTCGTCCGCCTGCTCGCGAGAGATCCCGTAGCGCCGCGCGAGCTCCTCGGCCGTGTTGGCCATCGACGTGCGCGCGCTCGGATCGTAGAGGCTCGCGAGCAGGACGTCCGTGAGGAAGGTCCCGGAGGGCAGCGCGCGCGCCTCGAGCGGACCGTACTTCTGGACCGCCCCCCCGATCTTCTTCCCGCGCTGGCCCCAGAGGGCGAACGGGTACTGCATGCTCTCGGCCCCGCCGACCACGATGAACGGCCGGGCGGGGTCGTCGCGGAGCCCCGCCGAGATGATCTCGGCGCCGACGGCGAGCGCCTCGGCGCCGCTGCCGCAGATGCGGGCCACCGTCAGGGCCGGCACGTCGTGGGGCAGCCCGCCGCGCCAGCGCATGCCCTGCGCCGCGTAGATGGAGTCGCGGTGGCTGTGCTGCGCCATGCCCATCACGACGTGCCCGATGCGCCCGGGCGCGATGCCGGTCCGGCGCACCGCGGCCTTGATCGCCATCCCGCCGAGCTGGGTCGCCGAGAACCGCGAGAACAGCCCCGGCTCCTTGTTGTTGACGAGGAGGTCGGCGCGCGGAAGCCGGCGCCCACCGTCGACGATCACGATCGCATCGCGTCCCATGGCGTCCCTCGCTACTCGTGCAGGAAGGCCGCGGGCACGCGCGGGCCGTTCTGGATGAAGTTCTTCATGCCGATGTCCATGTCGACCGTCTCCTTGCAGCGGCCGAACCCGCGCGCCTCGACCTGCAGCCCCTCGCGCAGCGGGAGCTTCAGCCCCTCCCGCATCACGTCGACGACGATCGCGTCGATCGCGAGCGACCGGTGGCCGAGCTCCACCGCCGGCAGCTTCTCGGGGAGCCGGAGCGGCGCGGGGTCGACCGGAGCGAGCTTCACCTTCCCGTCGAGGTGCTGGCGCAGGAGGTCCTTCGCCGCGCCGACGAAGTCCGTGGCGGGCGCTCCGGTCGCCCAGCCCCAGGCGCAGGCCTCCGGCGCCGAGAGCGTCCGACCGGTGCGGAGGAGCTCGGCGGCGCGCTCGACGCCCACGAGCCGCGGCAGCCGCTGCGTCCCGCCGTAGCCGGGGATGATGCCGAGGTTCACCTCCGGCTGCCCGAGCACGAGCTGCGGGCCGACGACGCGGGCGTGGCACGCCATCGCGAGCTCCGCGCCGCCGCCGAGCACGGGACCGTCGAGCGCCGCCACGATGGGCGTCCTGGAGGCCGCGATCCGATCGAGGACCGCCTGGCCCGTGGCGGAGAAGGACTCGCACGTCGCCGGGTCGCGGAGCGCCGCGAGCTCGCCGATGTCCGCGCCGGCGATGGCGCCGTCGAAGCTGGTCAGCACCACTCCGCGGACTCCCGCGTCGACGGCGAGCGTGGCGAGGGTCTCGTCGAGCTCCCGCAGCGTCAGGGCGGACAGCGCGTTGCGGACCTCCGGGCGGCGGATGACCACGATCGCGAGGTCCCGGTCGCGCTCGACGAGCACGTTCCGCGCGAAGCGGACGAGCTGCCGGTCGCGGATGCTGCGCGGCACCTCGAAGCCCGGGTGGCTCGCCGCGTACTCGGTGCAGACCCGGTGCGCCTCGGCTGCGCCGAGCCTCTCGGCGAGGTCGAGGAGCCCCGGCGAGAAGCCGAGCGCGTTGCGCGTGAGCCAGTCGAGCTCGGACGGCGCGCAGATCCCGTTGTCCGCGACGAAGTAGGTGCGCGCGAGGAGCACGGCGAGGATCCGGTCCCGGATCTGGCGCGCCACGTCCGGCGCGCAGGGCGCGCGCGTCGGCTGTCCGGGCTCGTGCCAGGGCTTCACCCCCTGGGTGCGGAAGATGGGAGGCGGATCGAACCAGGCGCTCCCGGTCGGCGCGGCGCGCATGAGCTCGAGGCAGTGGACGTTGAGCGGGTTGCCGCGGGTGAGGTCCATCACGAGGAAGGGGCCGCCGCCGCCGACCGCGGCGTCCACCACCTGGTCGATCTGCGCCGGCGTCGCGAGCCCCTCCTCGATCATGCGCGCCGCCTCCGCGCAGTAGTTCACGAAGATGTCGTCCGCGGCGAAGCAGGCGACGTCGGTCGTGACGATCGGGACCTTCCCGAGCTCCCGCAGGACCGACACCATCCGGCGGCCGAGCGCGGCGTCGCCGGAGAGCACCACCTCGATGGGGAGCGCCCGCCACGCAGGGTAGAAGGGGTGGTTCACGAAGCAGCGCGCCGGGTGGAGCGCGCCGGCGGCGATCTGCGCCCGCGGCAGGCCCGAGGTGGCGAAGCCGATGAGGCAGTCGGGGGCGACGACGCGCTCGACGTTCCTCAGGATGGCGCGCTTCGTCTCGAGGTTCTCGGTGGCGGCCTCGAGCACGTAGCTGCAGCGCGCGAGCTGATCGATCTCCAGCGTCGGGACGAGCCGCTGCCGCATCGTCTCGGCGTCCCTGGGCGAGAGCTTCCCGCGCGCGAGCGCCTTCTCCATGTACTTCTCGATCCGGGCCACGCCCGCGTCGAGCGCCTCCTTGCGGATGTCGTGGAGGAGCACCGTGCCGCCGCTCCTCGCGATCGCCGTCAGGAAGCCGTAGGCGAGATCTGGTCCGATCGATCCCGAGCCGATGACGCCGACGTTCATGCTCGCTCCTGGTCGCAGGCCGCGACGTGGTGTTCCGCCCCGCCCCCGAGGCTGCTTCCGCATCCCGACGGGCCGCGGGAGGGGGGATGGACAATACCAGCTAAGTCGTACCAAAATATCGTCGAACGGGCCAGCCCGACCGCGCAACCGCTCCCGGCGGAGCGCAGGTGACCCGCAGCACGGAGACCGGCATGCGGATCGTGATCCTTGGAGCCGGAGCGCTCGGCGGCCTCATCGGGGCGCGCCTGAGCCAGGCGGGCGAGGACGTGACCTTCCTCGAGGCGAACGTCGCGCGGGCGCGGCTCCTCTCCGAGGAGGGGCTCTTTCTCTCCGAGGCCGACAGCGGCGAGCGCCACGTCCCGGTGAAGGCGGTGACCTCCCTCGAGGGACAGGCGCCCGCCGACCTGCTCTTCGTGGCCGTGAAGAGCTACCAGACCGAGGGCGCGATGCGCAGCGGCCTCCCGGTCATCGGCGAGAAGACCTGGATCCTCTCGACGCAGAACGGCATCGGCAACGTCGATCGCATCCGCAAGGTGGTGGACACCGAGCGCATCCTCACGGGCATCACCTACAGCTCGATCCAGCACACCGGGCCGAACCGGATGCGCTACCGCTCCGGGATCAAGCCCATCCAGATGGCGCCGCTGAACAGGAAGATCACCGACGAGGTGCGCGCCATCGGCGAGGTCTTCCGCAACGCCGGCATGCCCACCGAGGTGGTCGAGGAGGTCGACACCGTCATCTGGCAGAAGCTCCTCCACAACTCGGTCATCAACCCCATCTCGGCGCTCACCGGCATGAGCTGCACCGAGCTGCTCGAGGACCCCGACCTCCAGGCGCTCATGCGCGCGATGTGCGAGGAGATCGTCGGCGTCATGCGCGCGCGCGGCACGCCGCTCGAGGACGAGGAGGACCCGTACCGGCCGCTCATCAGGTCGCAGAAGGCCCTCGGGAAGAACCGTCCCTCGATGTGGCAGGACTTCACCCGCGGCTTCGCCACCGAGGTGGATGCGATGAACGGCGGGATCGTCGCCGAGGCGGGCAAGCTCGGCGTCCCGGCCCAGCTCAACTGGGCGATCACGCAGTTCGTCCACTCCCGCGAGCGGCAGCAGTCTCGCCGGCAGGAGAAGGGCGCGCACCTCCTCGAGGAGGTCAAGGCCGCGCAGGCGAACCTGCCGTCGCGCCCGACCGGCCGGATCCCGTTCAGCGGCATGCCGTCCGGGCGCGTACCGCTCGAGAGCGCGCCCAAGCTCAGGGAGATCATCCACGGCTACTACCGCGGGCTCGGCGAGGCCGGCCGGCAGAAGAACGTGGCGTGGTGCTCCACCTTCGGCCCCGTCGAGATCGTCAGGGCGATGGGCTACACGCCGTACTTCCCGGAGAACCACGCCGCGCTCATCGGCGCGAGCCGCCTCACCGCGAAGTACATCCGGCTCGCCCTCGCGGACGGGTTCTCGCCCTTCGCCCCGAGCGAGATGTCGAGCGACGTCGGCGCGATGCTCGCGAACGAGTCCCCGCTCGTCGGGATCCACGGGCTCGACGGGGTCCCGGCACCCCAGGTGCTCGTGTACAACACGAACGTCGGCGCCTACGTCGCCCGCTGGTTCGAGTACTACGCGAACCGGCTCGGCGTCCCGCTCCTCGGGCTCCACCCGCCCTCGGTGCTCCCGGAGGTGGAGAAGATCGAGGTGGACGCCGCCGTCCTGCAGACGCTCCGGCTCGTCGAGCGGCTGGAGAAGGTCTCGGGGCGCTCGCTCGATCAGGATCGCCTCGCGGAGGTGGTCGATCGCTCCGCCCGGGCGTCCCGGCTGTGGAACGAGATCCTGGACCTCGCCGCCCACACGCCGAGCCCGCTCACCTACTTCGACACGCTCATCCACGTCGCCCCCATGCTGCTCATGCGCGGGACGGACGAGGCGATCCAGTACTACGAGATCCTCCGCGCCGAGCTGAAGCACCGCATCGCGGAGAAGATCGCCGCGGTCCCCGGCGAGCGGCTGCGCCTCTACTGGGAAGGGGTGCCGATCTGGTGCGCGCTGCGCCCGCTCGCGAGCCTCTTCCTCGACGAGGGGATCGCGGTGGTCGGGTCCTGGTACTCCCAGTGCTACGCGTTCGAGGGGCTGCACCGCGACAACCCCATCGAGAGCATGGCGGCGGCCTACACGTCCGTCTACACGAACCGCTCCCGCGAGTGGAAGGTGAAGTACCTCGCCCGGCAGTTCGAGCGGTACGGCGTGGACGCGGCGCTGTTCCACGACGCGCGGACCGCCCCGGAGCACAGCGCCGTTCGCTCCGGCATCCACATCCGCCTGCGGCGCGACACCGGGATCGTGCCGATCGTCCTCGAGGCGGACACCCACGACCTCCGGCTCGTCTCCGTCGACCACATCCGCGGGCAGATCCGCGAGTTCGTGGAGCTGCGGCGCGCCGCGGGGACCCGGCGAAACGGCTTCCGCGACGGCGCGGCACACTGATCGAGCGAGGACCGGACCATGTTCGTCGCAGGAGCGGATCTCGGAACCGAGTGCGTGAAGACCGTCGTCGTGAACGACGCCGGAAAGGTCCTGGGCCGCGCCGTGGTGCCGACGCGCGGCTACTTCCAGGACTGCTTCCAGGAGGCGATGGGGAACGCGCTCGGCGAGGCGCAGGCCACCGCGGCGGACCTGCGGGGCGTCGGGGTGACCGGGTTCGCGGCCGGCTGCGCGCCGCTCGCGTCGCAGACCATCACCGAGACGCTCTGCCACGCCCGCGGGGCGTTCGTCGCGGCCCGCCGCGCCATGACGCTCGTGGACATCGGCGGCCGCGATCCGAAGGTGATCCACGTGGACGAGCGCGGCGCCGTCACGTCCTCCCGCAGCGTGCGAAAGTGCGCCGTCGGGATCGGGACGTTCCTCATGTTCGCGTCGCGCCACCTCGACGTGCATCCGACGAGGCTCATGGACCTCGCGACCTCGGCCGAGAAGCCGGCGCCCGTGGGCAGCTACTGCTCCGTGTTCGCGGAGGTCGAGGTCATCGAGCTGCTCCGGAACGGCGCGACCGCGGGCGAGATCGCGCTCGGCTGCATGTACTCCATCGCGGACCGCATCCTCGAGATCGACCGCCTGAAGGGGCCGGTCATGATCACCGGCGGGGTCTGCGAGTACTTCCCCGGCGTGGTGAAGGCGCTCGCGGAGCGCTCCGGCCTGCCGGTGGAGATCGTCTCCGAGCCGATCATGGCCGGCGCGCTGGGCGCGGCGCTGTACGCGCTAGACTCCGCGAAGAGCTGAGAGGACGAGCCCATGCCCCCCCGCGAGCGAGAGCCCCGAAGCGCCGAGCCGCCGCTGTCGTCCGCGGCGCTCCTGAAGGACCTCATGGCCGGCCACTTCGCCGGCGTGGACCGGGCGGCGCGCGAGAGGTCCGCGCCGGTCGCGTGGTGCACGAGCGTGGGCCCGGTCGAGCTCCTGCGGGCCCTCGGCTACGAGGTCTTCTTCCCGGAGAACCACGGCGCGATGCTCGGGGCGAGCCGCATGGCGGGCGAGACGATGGGGCGGGCCCACGCCCTCGGCTACTCCCCGGAGATCTGCTCCTACCTCACGAGCGACGTCGGCTCGTACCTCGCGAAGAAGAGCCCGCTGTCGCGCTACGGCCTCTCCGGCCCGCCGCGCCCCGACCTCCTGCTCTACAGCACGAACCAGTGCCGCGAGGTGCGAGACTGGTTCGAGTTCTACGGCCGCGAGTGGAGCGTCCCGGTGGTGGGCGTCACCTCGTTCCGCGATCTCGGTCGCGTCGAGGAGCACCACGTCGACGCCATCACCCGGCAGCTCGAGGCGCTCGTCGCTCCGCTCGAGGCGGTCGCCGGGCGCCGGCTCGACGCGCGCGCGCTCGAGGACGCCGTGGGGCGCTCGCGCACGTGCAGCGATCGCTGGCGGGACTGCCTGCAGACCTCGGCGACGCGCCCGGCGCCGCTCACCTTCTTCGACGCCACCATCCACATGGGGCCGGCGGTGGTGCTGCGCGGCACCGCGGAGGCTTGCGACTACTACCGGACGCTGCACGAGGAGCTCGAGGCCCGGGCGCGGAGCGGGAGAGGCGCGCTCCCGCGCGAGCGCCTCCGGCTCTACTGGGACGGGATGCCGATCTGGGGCCGCCTGCGCGATCTCGCGACCCAGTTCGCCGACCTCGAGACGACCGTCGTCGCCTCCACGTACTGCAACAGCTGGGTGTTCGAGGCGCTCGATCCGCGCGAGCCCCTCCGCTCGATGGCCCGCGCGTCGCTCGAGCTCTTCATCGCGCGGGCCGAGGAGCCCAAGCAGCGCTACCTCGAGCGGATGGCGCAGGACTTCGCGGTGGACGGCCTCGTCTTCCACGACTCGCGCACGTGCCCGAACAACTCGAACGCACGGTTCGGCATGCCGCAGCGGCTGCGCGCCGCCACGGGCCTGCCGGTGCTCGTGCTCGACGGGGACCTGAACGACCTGCGCTGCTTCTCCGACGAGCAGGCGCGCACGAACATCGAGGCCTTCGTCGAGCAGCTCGAGGGGGCCGTCGCGCGCCCGGCGCGGGCGCCGCGAGGAGCGAACGCGTGATCGTCTCCCCCTGCTACGCCGGCGTCGACTGCGGGTCGTGGAACACCAAGGCGGCCCTGGTGGACGCGACGGGCCGGCTCGTCGCGACGGCCGTCGTCCGGACCGGCGCGGACCTCCAGGCGGCGGCGGAGCGCGCGCTGGCGGAGCTGCTCGCCCGCGCCGAGCTGGACCGCACCGCGCTCGGGTCGGTGTGGGCCACCGGGTTCGGCCGTCACGCCATCCCCTTCGCCTCGGGGTCGCGCACCGAGCTCGACGCCCACGCGCGCGGCACGCTGCAGTTCGTCCCCGGGCCGTTCACCGTCATCGACATCGGCGGTCAGGACGCCAAGATCATCCTCGTGGACGGGGAGGGGAGGCGGGTCGGGCACAAGATGAACCGGAAGTGCGCGGCCGGCACCGGCAGCTTCCTCGAGGAGATGGCGCTGCGGCTCGACGTGGACATCGCCGCCCTCCCCGCGCTCGCCGCCGCGTTCACGGAGGAGGTCGAGCTCGGCAGCTTCTGCACCGTCTTCACCGCGACCGAGGTCCTCGGCCTCATCCGGCAGGGGAAGCGGCCGGCCGATCTCGCCCGCGCGGCCTACCGCTCCGTCGTGAAGCGGGTGCTCGAGATGGAGCGCGTCCACGGGAAGGTGGTCGCGACCGGAGGCGTCGTCGCGCACCACCCCATGGTCGTCGAGCTGCTCGAGCGGGCGATCGGCGGACCGGTGATCGTGCCGGAGCACGCCCAGGCGATCGGCGCCGTCGGCGTCGCGATCGCGGGCCGCGCCGCGGCGGGGGAGGCGAGCGCATGATCCCGGGGGAACGACCGTGAGCCAGGTGCTGAACGTCGGAGAGGTCCTGAGCGTCAACGCGCAGCTCTACCCGAACCGCGTCGCGGTGAGGGACCTGCGCCGCTCGCTCACGTACGCGCAGTTCGAGGAGCGCGCGAACCGGCTGGCGAACGCCTTCGCGGGGCTCGGCCTCGGCAAGGGCGACCGCGTGGCGATCTACGCCCACAACTGCCTCGAGTGGATGGAGATCTACGCGGCCTGCGCGAAGAGCGGGGTCGTCGCGGTGCCGGTGAACTTCCGGCTCACCGCCCCCGAGGTGAGGACGATCATCGAGGACTGCGGCGCGGCGGTGCTGCTCGTCGGCGCCGACCTCGTCGACGTCGTGGCCTCCCTGCGCGCCGCGCTGCCGCTCAGACCCGCCGCCTACGTCCAGATCGGCGGGGAGCGGCTCCAGCGCGGGTTCCGGGACTACGAGGATCTGCTCTCGTTCGGCTCGCCCCGGCGGCCTCGCACGAAGGTGCGGCCGGAGGACACCTGGACCCTGATGTACACGTCCGGGACGACCGGCAAGCCCAAGGGGGCGATCCGCAGCCACCAGAGCTACGCGCTCTTCTACCTGCTGAACGCGATCGAGTTCGGGTTCGGCGCCGGCGACGTCGGGCTCGCGGTGATGCCGCTCTGCCACGTCAACTCGGTCTTCTACTCCTTCGTGTTCACGTACCTGGGCGCCTCCGTCTGCGTCTACGACCGCAAGGGCTTCGACCCGGAGCACCTGCTGCGCGTCCTCGCCGAGGAGCGGATCACCTTCACCTCGCTCGTCCCCACGCACTACACGATGATGCTCGAGCTGCCGGCGGCGGTCCGCGCCGGGCAGGAGCTCCGGCACGTCTCGAAGCTCCTCATCTCCTCCGCCCCGGCCCGTCGCGACACGAAGCTCGCGATCATGGAGTCGTTCCCGAACTCGCGGCTGTTCGAGGCGTACGGCTCCACCGAGGCGGGGCTCGTCACGTTGCTCCGCCCGGAGCAGCAGTTCGAGAAGCTGGGCTCGATCGGGCGCGAGATCATCGGCACCGGGCGCGTGAAGCTCCTCGACACCGAGGGGCTCGAGGTGCCCGACGGCGAGGTGGGCGAGCTGTTCGCGCGGACCCCGACCGCGTTCGACGGCTACTGGAACCAGCCGCAGGCGACCGAGCGCGCCTTCTGGGACGGCTACTGCAGCGCGGGCGACCTGGCGCGGCGCGACGCGGACGGCTTCTACACGCTCGTCGATCGCAAGAGCAACATGATCATCTCGGGCGGCGAGAAGGTCTACCCCTCGGAGGTGGAGCTCGTGCTCGCGGCCCACCCGGACGTCAGCGCGGTGGCCGTCATCGGGGTGCCGGACGTGAAGTGGGGCGAGGCGGTGGCCGCCGTCGTCGTCCCGCGCGAGGGCACGAGCCCGACGGTCTCCGCGCTCGTCGAGTTCGCGCGCAGCCAGCTCGCGGGCTACAAGTGCCCGCGGCAGGTGACGTTCGTGACGGAGGCCGAGATGCCGCGCACCGCCACGGGGAAGCTCCTCCACCGCGTGCTGCGCGAGCGCCTCGCGAGCGCGACCGCGGCGAAGCGCGAGACCGCCGCCGGCTGAAGCAGCCTGCTGACGGCCGCCGGGGAGCCTAGTCGCCGCGCAGGTCCACGACGTGGCCCTTCGCGGCGACCCCGTCCATCGTGTTCTTCTGGACGAGCTTCACCTCGAAGTTCACGCCCAGCTCGGAGGCGAGGCGACGCTTCACCGTGTCGCGGAACTCCGACTGGAGCTTCACCTCGTCGAAGAAGACCGACTGCGAGATCTCGACGAGCACCGTCGCCTCGTCGAGCGCGTGCTGGCGCTCGATCACGATCTGGTGGCGCGGCGCCTGCCGGCCGTCGATCTCGCGGAGCACCGCCTCGACCTGCGACGGGAAGACGTTCACGCCCTTGACGATGAGCATGTCGTCGCTGCGGGCCTCGATGCGTCGGATGCGCACCGAGGTCCGCCCGCAGGGGCAGGGCTCCGGGATGAGCGAGGTGAGATCGCGCGTGCGGAAGCGGACGATGGGGAAGGCCTCCTTCGAGAGCGTCGTGATCACGAGCTCGCCCTGCTCGCCCGCGGGGACCGGCTCGAGCGTGCGCGGGTCGACCACCTCCACGAGGAAGTGGTCCTCCGCGACGTGGAGCCCGTGCCGCTCGAGGCACTCGGCGGCGACGCCGGGACCCATGAGCTCGCTCACCGCGTAGTTGTCGGTCGCGGAGACGCCGAGCCCGTCCTGGATCCGGCGCCGCGTCTCCTCCGACCACGGCTCGCCGCCCACCAGCACGCGCTTGAGCGAGAGGGCGTTCGCGTTCACCCCGAGCGTGCGCATCGTCTCGGCGAGGTGGAGCGCGTAGCTCGGGGTGGAGACGAGCACCGTCGTCTTGTAGTCCTGCATGATCTTGATCTGCCGCTTCGTGTTGCCGCTCGAGCTCGGGATCACCGAGGCGCCCAGCCGCTCGGCGCCGTAGTGCACGCCGAGCGCGCCCGTGAAGAGGCCGTAGTCGAAGGTGATCTGCACGACGTCGTCCTTGGTCACGCCGCCGGCGACCAGGGTCCGCGCCGTGAGGTTCGACCAGGTCTTGATGTCGTTCTTCGTGTAGCCAATCACGATGGCGTTGTTGCCGGACCCGCCGGTCCCGTGGAGGCGGACCACCTCGCGCAGCGGCACCGCCAGGAGGCCGTAAGGGTAGGCGTCCACGAGGTGGCGCTTCTCGGTCAGGGGCAGCCGGCGCAGGTCGTCGATCGAGCGCAGGTCGTCCGGGTCGAAGCCGAGCTCCTCGAAGCGCTCGCGGTAGAACGGCACGTTGCGTGCGACGCGGGAGAGGGTGCCCTGCAGCTTCTCGAGCTGGTGCTGCGCGAGCTCCTCGCGGTCCATGCACTCGGCTTCCGGCTGCCAGTACGCAGGGAGCGCCACCGTCGTCGTCATGAGGGCCGCCTCTCCGTCTCCACGTTCACGTCCCTGCCCAGGTAGGCGCGCTGCATGTCCTGGTTCGCGAGCAGCTCCTCCGACGTTCCCTGGAGCACGATCCGGCCGGTCTCGAGCACGTAGCCGCGGTGCGCGATCTTGAGGGCGGCCCGGGCGTTCTGCTCGACGAGCAGCACGGTGCTGCCCGCCTGGCTGATCCGCACGATCACCTGGAAGATGTCCTTTACCACGAGGGGCGCGAGCCCCATCGACGGCTCGTCGAGCATGAGGAGCGACGGGCGCGCCATGAGCGCCCGGCCGATGGCGAGCATCTGCTGCTCGCCCCCCGACAGCGTCCCGGCGAGCTGGGTCTCGCGCTCCGCGAGCACCGGGAACAGCGCGAAGATCCGCGCCAGATCGTCCCGCACCTCGTCGCGCTTCCCCCGCCGGTACTGCACGTGCGCGCCCAGCACCAGGTTGTCCCGCACCGTCATGTCGCCGAAGACGTGCCGTCCCTCCGGGACGAGCGAGCAGCCCATCGCGACGGTCCGCTCGGTGCGGTTGCGCAGGATGGACTGGCGGTTCAGCGAGATGTCGCCGCTCCGCGGGCGCACGAGGCCCGTCACCGCGTTCAGGAGGGTGGTCTTCCCGGCCCCGTTCGCGCCGACGATCGCGACGATCTGCCCCGCGTTGACGTGCAGCGAGACGCGCCGCAGCACGTTCACCGATCCGTACGCCACGTCGAGGTTGCGGATCGTCAGCATTCCTCGTCCCCGAGGTAGACCTTGACGACCAGGGGGTCGCGCTGGACCGAGCCCGGGTCCGCGTCCGCGATCTTCTCGCCGTAGCTGAGGACCAGGACCTCGTCGCAGATCCCCATCACGAGCGACATGTCGTGCTCCACGAGGAGGACCGTGATCCCGCGGGCGCGCACGCGCGAGATGAGCGCCGCGAGGTCGCGCGTCTCGCGCACGTTGAGCCCCGCCGCCGGCTCGTCGAGCAGGACCATCTCGGGGTCCGACGCGAGCGCGCGGGCCAGCTCGACCGCGCGCTGCTGCCCGTAGGAGAGGCTCGTCGCTTCGGCCTCGGCGAGCGCCGCGATGCCGAGGAACTCCATCACCTCGAGGGCGCGCTCCCGGACCTCCCGCTCCTCCCTCCGCGCCGGGCCGAGGTTCAGCATCCCGCTGACGAACCCGAAGCCGGCCCGCAGGTGGCGACCCACCATCACGTTCTCGAGGGCCGACATCTTCGAGAACAGGCGGATGTTCTGGAACGTCCGCGAGATGCCGCGCGCGGCGACGCGGTGAGGCGGGCGCCCGTGCACGGGCTCGCCGCCGAAGGTGATCGCGCCCGCGTCCGGCGCGATGAAGCCGGACACGATGTTGAACAGGGTGGTCTTGCCCGCGCCGTTCGGCCCGATCACCGCCTTGATCATGCCCTTCTCGACGCGGAAGCTGACGTCGTTCACGGCGCGCACGCCGCCGAAGCGCTTCGAGACGCCGGTCACCTCGAGCAGCGCCATCAGCGGGACTCCCCCCGCGGCTCTTTCCTCGGGATCGCCGCGGGCTCGAGCACGGGCGCGACGTCGGGCCCGGGCTCGGGGTCCGGGGCCGGGTCCGGGTCCGGGGAGGCCCGCGGTCCCCGCAGCGTCCCCAGGAGCGCCTGAGCGGCCGCAGCGCGAGGACGCCGCTCGGGGTGAAGAGCATGACGACCACGAGGACGAGCCCGAACACGGCGTCGTCGTAGGTCCCGAAGTAGCCCCGGAGCGAGAGGAAGTTCAGCGCGAGGCTCGTCGCGAGGGTGCCCCAGAGGCTGCCCATCCCCCCGACCGCGACGATCGCGACGTACCTCACCGACTTCATGATCGAGGCCTCCGAGGGCCCGATCCCGCCGTTCAGGTGGGTGAGGAACACGCCCGCGACGGCGGCGAGGATCGCCGAGAGGACGAAGGTCCGGAGCTTCACGGCCGCGGTGTCCACCCCCATCGCGCTCGCCGCGTCCTCGGCGCCGTGGATCGCGCGCAGCGCGCGTCCCGTCCCCGACTGGACGAGGTTCAGCAGGAGCAGCATGCCGAGCGCGAGCAGCCCGAAGGCGACGTAGTAGTTCGAGACGCGCGTCCCCGCGCTCCCTCCCACGGAGAGCCCGGGCAGGAGCGGGAACGCCGGGACGCCGGAGATCCCGTCGGCCGCGCCGAGCCAGCTCGTGCCGAGCGCGACGCTGAAGATGATCGTCCCCACGCCGAGCGTCGCCATCGCGAGGTAGTGCCCCTTGAGCTTCAGGACCGGGATCCCCAGCGCGAAGGCGAGGACCGCGGCGAGCGCCACCGCACAGAGGAACGCGACCCAGGGATGGACGACGAGCACCTCTCCGCCGAAGAGCTCGGGGCGAACGGTGAGGACGCCGACCCGCGCCAGCACCTCGACGATCGCGGCGCCGCGGTGGGGGGTGAGGTCGAAGGTGGTGAGCGCCGCGGAGGTGTAGCCGCCGACCGCGAAGAAGCCGGCGTGGCCGAGCGAGATCTGCCCCGCGTACCCCATGAGCAGGGAGATCCCGATCACCGCCAGCGTGTAGTAGGCGGACATCGTGAGCTGCGTGAGCAGGAACCCCTTGCCGCTCTCCACCGCGAGCAGCTGCGCCGCCACCGCGACGGCCATGAAGGTCCCGACCTGCACGTGACGGCGCGAGCGCATGGTCACCCTACGGGCGGTACGCCACCCGGGCGGCGAACAGCCCGGTGGGCCGGACGAAGAGGATCGCGAGGAGGAGCGTGATCGCGACCGCGTCCTTGTAGGCCGTCGGCAGGAGCGAGACGCTGAAGGCCTCGAGCACGCCGAGGACGAGCCCGGCGATGACCGCCGCGAAGCTGCTGCCCAGGCCACCCAGGATCGCCACGGTGAAGCCCTTGATGGCGAGGGGAGTGCCCACGCTGTACTGCGTGTACGTGATCGGCGAGACGACGCAGCCGGCGAGGGCGCCCATGCCGGCGCTGAGCACGAACGAGAGGGTGACGAGGTTGCGGGTCGGCAGCCCGCACAGCGACGCCGCGACCCGGTCCGACGAGCAGGCGCGCATCTGCTTCCCGGTCATCGTCCAGCGGAAGAAGGCCGTGATCAGCGCCACCATGGCGGCGCACGCCCCCAGGGTCCACAGCACCTGGGGAGACATGCGCGCGCCGCCGATGGAGAGCGAGCTGACCTCGTTGCCGGTGAAGTAGGGCAGGGCGCGGACGCGCTGCCCCCAGACGAGGAGCGCGCCCTCCCTGATCAGGATCGAGACCCCGATGGTGATGATGATCATCCGGAGGACCGACGGGGCGGTGAGCCAGCGGATGAAGGCGATCTCGATGAGCGCGCCGATCGCCATCGTCGCGAGGACCGCGCCGACGACGGCGACCGGCAGGGGGACGACCGCGGCGAGGGAGACGGCGATCATCCCGCCGAGCATCACGAACTCGCCCTGGGCGAAGTTGATGATGCCGGTGGCGTTGTAGATGATGTTGAAGCCCATCCCGACGACGGCGTAGATCATGCCGTACGTCAGCCCGGCCATCAGGTACTGGAAGAAGAGCTCGGTCACCGGTCAGCGCGCGAGCTGGACGAAGTGCCCGTTCTTGACGGTGAGCATCTCGAACGCGTCGAGCTCGAGCCCGTTGTGATCGGCGGGCGTGAAGTTGAACGTCCCCGACGTCCCGACGAGCCCCTTCGTGCTCTCGATCGCCGCCCGGACCTTCTCCCGGTCGAAGCCGCCCGTCTTCTCGACCGCGTTCGTCAGGATGAGGAGGGCGTCGTGGGCGTAGCCCCCGAAGCCGCTCGCGTCCTCCTTGAACTTGGACTCGTACGCGGTGCGGTACGCGACGAGCACGGCGCGCTGCGGGTGCGCCTTCGGCAGCTGGTCGGCGACGTGCATCCGGCCCGCCGGGAACATGACGCCCTCGGCGGCCGCGCCGGCGGCCTTGGCGTACTCCACGTTGCCGAAGCCGTGGCTCTGGAACATCGGGATGGTGAGCCCGATCTGCCGGAGGTTCTTGATCGCGATCGCCTGGGCCGGCTCGATCGACCAGTTGAGGACCGCCTCGACCTTCGCCGCCTTCATCTTGGTCACCTCGGCGGTGAGGTCGGTGGCCGCCTTGTCGTAGACGTCGTTCGCGACGATCTGGATGCCGTACTGCGGGGCGAGCTTCTCGATCTGCTCCTTGCCCGCCTTGCCGAAGCCGGTGTTGCTGGTCAGGAGGCCGATGCGGGTGATCTTCATCTTCTGCATCTGCTGGAAGATCTTGATCACCGCGTGGCTGTCCTTCTGCGCGGTCTTGAACACGTGCGGCGCGACCGGCTGCACGATCACCTCGGCCGCCGCGAGGGAGAGCAGGATCGTCTTGCCCTCCTCGACCGTGCCCTTGATCGCCATGGTCTCGCCGCTCGTCGACGGACCGATGATGGCGAAGACCTTCTCCTCCTCCATGAGCTGCTTCGCGAACGAGATCGCCTTCTCGGGGCTCGCGCTGGTGTCCTTCACGATGAGCTGGATCTTCCGCCCCCGGAGGCCGCCGCGGGCGTTGGCCGCGTCCACCATCATCTGCAGGGTGTTGGCCTCCGGCGCGCCGAGGAACGCGGCCGGGCCGGTCACGGCCAGGATGGCGCCGATCTTGATCGGCTCCTCCGCGGCGAGCGTGAGGGGGGCGGCGAGCGTCGCCGCGAGCAGGGCGAGCGTTCGAAACGTCGTCTTCGGCATGGGTGCCTCCAGGTAGGAGCTTCGGTTCACATCTTCTCGAAACGGTCGAGCACCGTGATGCCCGCCCCGTGCAGCGAGTCCAGCGCGCGCCCGAGCTCGTCGAAGCGGAAGATGATGATGGCGCGCTCGCCGCTCCTCCGCGCCGCCGAGTACATGTACTCGACGTTGATCTTGCTCCGCCGCAACGCGTTCAGCGTGTCACGCAGCCCGCCCGGCCGATCCGGCACCTCGACCGCGACGACGCGTGTCTTGTCCACCGTGAAGCCTGCCTCCTTGAGGACCGTCCGGGTCCGGTCCGGATCATCCACGATCAGACGCAGTATCCCGAAATCTGCCATGTCGGCCAACGCGACCGCCTTGATGTCGATGCCGTTCTTCGCGAGCGCGTCGATCACGTCGGCGAGCCCGCCCGACCGGTTCTCCAGGAAAATCGAGATCTGCGCGACTTCCATGTGCTCTCCTCGCGAACGGCGCGCGCGCGGCGCGGCGGCGTCCCTCAGATCTTCCGGTTGTCCGTGACGCGCTTCGCCTTCCCCTCGCTGCGCGCGAGCGTCCGCGGCTCGACGAGGGTCACCTCCGCCCGGATGCCGATCACCTGCTCGATCTCGTGCTCGAGGTCGTGGTGCAGGGACTCGAGCGCCCGGATCTTGTCGGAGAACACCTCCGGCGTCACCTCGACCTGCACCTCGAGGTTGTCGAGGCCCTTCTCGCGCGTGAGGACGATGTGGTAGTGCGGCAGCGTCCCCTTGAGCCTGAGCAGCGCCGCCTCGATCTGCGACGGGAAGACGTTCACCCCGCGGATGATGAACATGTCGTCCGAGCGGCGCTCGATGCGGCGGATGCGCCGCAGCGTGCGGCCGCAGGCGCACGGCTCGGAGACGAGCGTCGTCACGTCCCGGGTGCGGTACCGGAGCATGGGCATCGCCTGCTTGGAGAGGGTCGTGAGGACGAGCTCGCCCTCGGTGCCATCGGGCAGCACCTCGCCCGAGCTCGGGTCGATGATCTCGGGGTAGAAGTGGTCCTCGAAGATGTGGAGCCCGGCCTGGTGGAGGCACTCCGCCCCGACGCCGGGGCCGATGATCTCGGAGAGGCCGTAGATGTCGTAGCCGCGGATGCCCGTGTCCTCCTGGATGCGCGTGCGCATCGCCTCGCTCCACGGCTCGGCCCCGAAGACGCCGACGCGCATCCGGGAGAAGTCGATCTTCATCTCCTTGGCGCGCTCGACGAGGTGCAGGAAGTAGGAGGGGGTGCAGCAGATCGCGGTGGCGCCGAAGTCCTGCATCACCATGAGCTGCCGCTCGGTGTTGCCGCCGCTGATGGGGATGACCGTCGCCCCGAGCGCCTCCGCGCCGGCGTGGGCGCCGAGCCCTCCGGTGAACAGCCCGTAGCCGTAGGCGTTCTGGATGATGTCGCCGCGGTGGAGGCCGTAGCAGGCGAAGGCCCGGACCATCACCTGCTGCCAGACCTCGAGGTCGGCCCGGGTGTAGGCCACCACGATGGGCTTGCCGGTCGTGCCGGAGGAGGCATGGAGCCGGACGATCTCCTCCATCGGGCTCGCGAACAGGCCGAACGGATAGGTGTCGCGCAGGTCGGTCTTCACCGTGAAGGGCAGCTTCGCCAGGTCCTCCAGCCGCAGGATGCAGTCGGGCGTGAGGCCGCGCTCCTCGAAGCGGTTGCGGAGGAACGGCACGCGGGCGTACGCCCGCCCGACGATCGCCCTGAGCCGCTTCAGCTGGAGCTCGGCGAGGCGCGCGCGCGGCAAGTAGTCCGGGGCGCTCGCGGGGTGGAATCCGCCCATCGGATCATTCCAGGTGTTCACGGCCGACCTCCTCAGCTCGGGGTCCGTAGGTGAAGGTGCCCGTCCCGTTCGCTCCGTCCGGGCCTCAGCGCACGCCGGCGCCCGCCCGCGCGCCTTCCGGTGGCGCCGCCGCGCTCGCCGCGAGGGCGCGGCCCGTGGCGAACGCCTGCTCGTTCAGGGCGTGGAGCCGCTCGGGCAGTCCGGCCCTCACCGCGTCGAGGAAGACCGCCTCGGGGATGGCGAGGTGATGGCTCAGCGCGCCGAGCAGCGCGACGTTGAGGCTGCGCCGGTTCGCGAGCTCCCCCTCGGGCACCAGGTCCGGGGCGATGAGCACGCCGCCCGCCCGGAGCAGCGGGCGCGTCACCTCGACCTCCGACGGGGCGAGCACGAGCAGGAAGTCGGCCTCGCCGCGCGGCACCATCGGCGACAGCACGCGCGGGCCGAACCGCACGTCGGAGGTGACCGAGCCGCCCCGCTGGCTCATGCCGTGGACCTCCGCCTTCTTGACGTCGAAGCCCGCGCGCACGGCGGCGTCGCACAGGATGTCGGACGCCTTGATGACCCCCTGGCCGCCCAGGCCGGCCAGGATGACGTTCGTGACGCGCCCGCTCATCCGTCCACCTCCGCCATGCAGCCCCCGCAGCCCTGCGCCTGGCGGAGCTCCGCGTTCTGCTGGTCCCACTTGCGGATGTCGGCCGCCGCGAGCACGCACGCGCGCCGCGACACGATCACCGAGAGCGCCGGCGTGGCGAGCTTCTCCACGAGGAGCTTCTCGAAGCCCGCGGGATCGGCGAACGCGTCCACCACCAGCGCCTCGACGCCCATCGCCCGGACGATCCCCTCGATGGAGACCTGCCCGGTGGGGCCGTGCTCGAGCGAGCGGCCGGTGGCGGGGTGCTCCTGCTGGCCGGTCATCGCGGTCGTGCCGTTGTCGAGCACGATGACGACGTGTCCGAGCGGCGGTGGGTTGTAGACCATCTCCATCACGCCGGAGACGCCGGAGTGGATGAACGTCGAATCCCCGATGATCGAGACGACCCGTCTGGCCTGCTCGGGGGGCAGCACGTGGCGCAGCCCGAGGCCGACGCCGAGGGACGCGCCCATCGCGACGCAGGTGTCCATCGCCCGGTACGGCTCCATCACGCCGAGCGTGTAGCAGCCGATGTCGCCGGCCACGATGCAGTCGAGCTTCCGCAGCGCGGCGTAGACCGGGTGGTACGGACAGGCGGGGCAGAGCTCCGGCGGCTTGCCCTTCGGCGCGGGCGGCTCGGGCGAGACGTCGCGCGCCAGGATGCGGCGGACCCGCGCGACGTCGAGCTCGCCGAAGCGGTACATCTCGGGCCTCGACTCGACGGCGATGCCGGCGGCGCGCAGGGCGTCGGCGATCACGGGATCGCCCTCCTCGATCACGACGCAGCGCTCGACGCCGCTTCGAGAAGGCGCGGAGGCGCTCGATCGGGAGCGGGTTCACGAGCCCGATCTTGAAGAAGGTCGCCGCGGGGCTCGCCTCGGCGGCGTGCAGGTACGAGACGCCCTCGGTGACGATCCCGAGCGCCGGGTCGCCCTCCGCGACGACGTTCAGGCCGGAGGTCTCCCCGAAGGCGGCGATCTCCTCGAGCTTCGCGCGCAGGCGCCGGTGGGCGGGCCGCGCGAACGCCGGCACCATCACGCGCCCCGGGATGTCGCGCTCGAAGAAGGGTGCGCGCGGCGCCGCGGCGGCCGGGCGACGCCGGACGAGCGACTTCGAGTGGCAGACCCGCGTCGTCATCCGGAAGAGCACCGGCAGCTTCCAGCGCTCGGAGATCTCGAGCGCGCTGAAGAAGAAGTCGTAGGCTTCCTGCGGGTCGGCGGGCGAGACCATGGGGAGCCCGGCCGCGATCGCGTAGCGACGGTTGTCCTGCTCGTTCTGCGACGACGCCATCCCCGGATCGTCGGCGGTCACGACGACGAGCGCGCCGGAGACCCCGGTGTAGGCGGACGTGAAGAGCGGGTCGGCCGCGACGTTCAGGCCGACGTGCTTCATGGTGACGAGCGCGCGCGCCCCGCCGTATGCGGCGCCGAGCGCCACCTCGAACGCGACCTTCTCGTTCGGCGCCCAGCGCGCGTTTCCGCCGAGCGCCCCGAACGCCTCGAGGATCTCGGTGGAGGGGGTGCCCGGGTACCCCGTGCCGAGCGCGATCGCCGCGTCTCGCGCAGCGGCGGCGACGGCCTCGTCTCCCGAGAGCAGCTTCTTTTCGTGCACGGTCCGCTCCTGCGCGCTAGTTGCAGGATTCTGGTACGACTTTACCTGTGAAGTAAAGTCGCACCCCAGGACGGGGGACCGTTTGTCGCACCGACGTGGGTTTGTGCCGCGACCTCGGGCGGGTTACATGGAGTGGTAATGTCGCACCGGAAAACCGAAACTCCTGGTTCCGAGCTCCGCGGGGTCCGCGTCCGGGCTGCCCTGGGGTCCGATCTCCCCGCGGTGATCGCGCTCGACGCGGAGAACACCGGGATCCCGAAGGCGGCCTACTGGAACGAGCGCTTCGAGTGGTACGCGGGGCGCCAGCCGGACCGCTTCTTCCTCGTGGCCGAGCGGGACGAGACGATGCTCGGCTTCATCGTCGGCGAGGTTCGCGCCTGGGAGTTCGGGTCACCTCCGAGCGGCTGGATCTTCGCGATCCACATCAGCCCGGACGCGCGGCTGCGCGGCCTCGGCACCCTGCTGTTCGAGGAGATCTGCGTCCGGTTCCGCAAGGCGGGCGTGCAGCACGTGCGAACGATGCTCGCCAAGGACGCCCACCTGCTCCTGTCCTTCTTCCGGAGCCTCGGCATGGTGGGCGGACCCTTCATCCAGCTCGAGAGGAGGCTCGAGCCGTGAGGGCGAGTCGATCCCGACAGGTGGCGCCGTGAGGCTCCAGATCTCGACGCGGCTCGCGCTCTACGCGGTGCTGCAGCTCGCCGCCGATCCGAGCAAGCAGTTCGCGGCCGCGGAGATCGCCGCGCGGTTCGGGATCTCCGTGAACCACCTCGCGAAGGTGCTGCGGACGCTCGGACGGGCGGGCCTCGTCGAGGCGGTGCGGGGCGCGGGCGGCGGGTACCGGTTCCGCGCCAACGTGAAGCGGGTGACGCTCCTCGACATCATCCTCCTCTTCGAGGACGTCGGGTCGAACGGACGCGGCGAGGACGAGCCGGGCGCGACGACGGACGAGGGGCGCGCGCTCCGCGGAGTGCTCGACGAGATCGACGACATCGCGCGCGCGACGCTGCGATCGATCACCCTCGCCACGATGCTGAAGCTGATGGCCGAGGCGGCCGGCGGCGGCCCCTCGGCGGCGCGCGAGCCTTCTGCCAGGCCGGCGAGCTCGCGCCGCTGAGCCGCTGCACACCCCCCGCGCCGGCGCGACGGCTCGCGACGGCGGGGGCGCCGCATTCCGAGCGAGGGAGCGCCCGCTCGGCCGCACCTCGTACGCGGTGCGGCGCGACCCTCCCTTTCCGATGGTGCGGGCAGGGGGTGCGACAAAAAATTCTGGTAGAGGTATACCGGAATAGTCGGAAGTCTGGTGCAGGCGGATCACGGCGGAGCTCGGTTCCCGGAAACGGGGACCGTCGGAGGACCGTGCATGGACCCGAAGGCCGTCACAGTGGACCGCAGCCAATCCCCCGCGCGCTTCACCTTCTCGCCCGGCTTCAACGTCGCGGTGGCGTTCGTGGATCGTCACCTCGCAGAGGGGCGCGGCGCGAAGGTCGCGATCCGGAGCGCCGCGGGCGACGTCACCTACGGTGAGCTCGCGGAGCGCGTGAACCGCTGCGGCAACGCGCTCCTCGGCCTCGGCCTCCACCGGGGCGACCGGCTCCTCATGGTGGTGAAGGACTGTCCCGAGTTCCTGTACCTGTTCTGGGGCGCGATCAAGGCGGGCATCATCCCGATCCCGCTCAACACCCTGCTCCGCGCCGACGACTACCGCTACATCATCGAGGACTCGCGGTGCGCGGCGCTGGTCTGGTCGACGGAGTTCGAGGGCGAGGTGAAGGCCGCGCTCGCGGCCGCCCGCCCGAAGCCTCCGGTGGCGCTCCCGGTCGAAGGCGGCGACCGCAACGTGCGAGCGGCGATCTCCGTCGCGTCCGCGGAGCTCCGCGCGGTCCCGGCCGCCGCGACGGCCGCGTGCTTCTGGCTCTACTCGTCCGGGTCCACCGGCCGGCCGAAGGGCGCCGTCCACCGGCACCGCGACATGGTGGTGACGAGCCAGCTCTACGGGGTCGACGTGCTCGGCGTCCGCGAGGACGACGTCTGCTTCTCCGCCGCGAAGCTGTTCTTCGCCTACGGCCTCGGCAACGGCATGACCTTCCCGCTGTGGGCCGGGGCGACGGCCGTGCTCCTCGACGGGAGGCCGTCCCCGCAGTCCACCTTCGAGACCATCGAGCGCTTCCGCCCCACGCTCTACTTCGGGGTGCCGACGCTGTACGCGGCCCAGCTGCAGGCGCTCGAGACGGCGCGCCCGGACCTGTCGTCGGTGCGCCTGTGCGTCTCGGCGGGCGAGGCGCTGCCCGCGGACATCTTCCGGCGCTGGAAGGAGCGCACCGGGCTCACGATCCTCGACGGGATCGGCTCCACGGAGGCGCTCCACATCTTCCTGTCGAACAGGGCGGACGACGTGCGCCCCGGGTCGAGCGGGCGCGTCGTGCCGGGGTACGAGGCCCGCATCGTCACCGACGCAGGCGAGGTCCCCGCGAACGAGCCCGGCCGCCTGCACGTGAGAGGGCCCTCGACGGCGGCCTACTACTGGAACAACCCCGAGAAGACCGCGGCGACGATGCTCGCGGACGACTGGCTCGACACCGGCGACACCTACGTGCGCGACGAGGAGGGCTACTACCACTACTGCGGGCGGAGCGACGACATGCTCAAGGTGGGCGGCATCTGGTGCTCGCCCATCGAGATCGAGGCCAAGCTCATCAGCCACCCGAAGGTGCTGGAGGTCGCGGTCATCGGCGCGCCCGATCCGAGCGGGCTGGTGAAGCCGGAGGCGTACATCGTGCTGCGGGACGGCGCCGTCGCCACCGAGGCGCTCGCGAGCGAGCTCATGCTGCACTGCAAGACCCAGCTCGCGCCGTACAAGTTCCCGCGGCACATCCACTTCGTCGCCGAGCTGCCGAAGACCGCGACCGGCAAGATCCAGCGGTTCCGGCTTCGCCAGATCTCCGACGCCCCTCCCGCCGCGAACGCCGCGCGGTGAGAGCGGTGACGGCACCCTCGCGGATCGCGCGGCCGCCCAGCGGCGGCGCCGTGGAGGTCGCGCCCGGCCTCCTCTGGGTGCGGATGCCGCTGCCTTACGCGCTCGACCACGTGAACCTGTGGCTCCTCGACGACGGCGACGCGTGGACGCTCGTCGACACGGGGCACGGCGACGCGCCGACCCGGGCCGCCTGGGAGGCGCTGGAGCGGCCGGTGTTGCGGGGCCGCCCCATCCGGTCGGTGCTCTGCACGCACCACCACCCGGATCACATCGGGCTCGCGGGCTTCATGGCGGAGCGCTGGGGCGCGGAGCTCTGGTGCACGCGCGCCGAGTGGCTCCAGGCGCGGGCGCAGACCCTCGAGCCGCTCGAGCAGGCCCGCGGCGTCGCCGAGCGCTTCTACCGCCGCGCGGGCGTGCCGGCCCGGGCGCTGGCGCCGATCGTGGAGCGGTGCCGGTCTTACCCGGAGAACGTCTCCGCCGTGCCGCCGACGTTCCGGTGCCTGCGCCACGGGGACGAGCTCGTCGCGGGGCGCGCCCGCTGGCAGGTGGTGGTGGGGCGTGGCCACGCGGCGGAGCATGCGTGCTTCCTCTCGCGGGAGCAGGGGATCTTCATCGCCGGGGATCAGGTCCTCCCGCACATCACGCCCAACGTGAGCGTCTGGCCGAGCGAGCCCGAGGGTGAGCCGCTCTCCGAGCTGCTGGAGTCGCTGGAGGCGCTGCGCGCGATCCCCGATCACGTCCTGGTGCTGCCGTCGCACGGCACGCCGTTCGCCGGGCTGCGGAGGCGGTGCGACGAGCTCGCCGATCACCACCGGCAGCGGCTCGACGCGACGCTGGCCGCGTGCGCGCCCGGCCCGCGCACCGCCTTCGAGGTCACCGCCGCGCTCTTCCAGCGCGAGCTCGATCCGCACCAGAGCACGTTCGCGATCGGCGAGGCGATCGCCCACCTCAACCACCTCGTGGCGGCGGGCCGGCTTCGCCGCGTCCGAGCCCCCGGGGCACCCGACCGCTACTCCGTGGCCGTCCCGCCGCGCGCTCCACCCCCGCAGCATCACCAGACCGAGGAGAGACCCCCATGAAGAAGCGCCCACTCACGACGTCCGGGAGCCGTGTGATCCACGTCCTCGTCGCCGCCGCGCTGCTCGCGGTGACCGCCGGGACCGCCCGGGCGGAGCAGCCGAAGCTGAAGGTCGGCCTCATGCTCCCGTACACCGGCACCTACGCCGGGCTCGGCAACGCGATCACCAACGGCTTCAAGCTCGCGGTGGAGGAGCGCGGGTCGAAGCTCGGCGGGCGGGAGGTGGAGTTCTTCGCCGTCGACGACGAGTCGGATCCGTCGAAGGGGCCCGAGAACGCCAACAAGCTCATCAAGCGCGACCACGTCGACGTGCTCGTCGGGACGGTCCACTCCGGCGTCGCGCTCGCGATGGCGAAGGTGGCCCGCGACACGAACACGCTGCTCATCATCCCGAACGCCGGCGCGGGCGATCTCACCGGCCCGCTCTGCGCCCCCAACATCTTCCGCTCGTCGTTCACGATGTGGCAGTCGGGCTACGCGATGGGCAAGGTGGCGGCGGACGAGAAGAAGAAGACCGCGGTGACCTTCACCTGGAAGTACGCGGCGGGTGAGGAGTCGGTGAACGGCTTCAAGGAGGCGTTCGAGGCCGGCGGCGGCAAGGTGGTGAAGCAGCTCTTCGTGCCGTTCCCCCAGGTGGAGTTCCAGTCGTACCTCACCGAGATCGCCGCCACGAAGCCGGACGTCGTGTACGTCTTCTTCGCCGGCGGCGGCGCGGTGAAGTTCGTGAAGGACTACGCGGCGGCGGGGCTCAAGGCGAGCATCCCGCTCTACGGCGCGGGCTTCCTCACCGACGGCACCCTCGAGGCGCAGGGCGAGGCGGCGCAGGGGATCCTCACCACGCTCCACTACGCGGACGGCCTCACGAACATGAAGGACAAGCTGTTCCGGGCCGCGTACCTCAAGTCGTTCAAGACCGAGGCCGACGTCTACGCGATGCAGGGCTACGACGCGGCGCAGCTCCTCGCGGCGGGGCTCACCGCGGTGAAGGGCGACACGGCGAAGCGGGCCGAGCTGGTGAAGGCGATGGAGAGCGCGCGCATCGACAGCCCGCGGGGCACGATGACGCTCTCCCGGGCCCACAACCCGGTGAACGACATCTACCTGCGCCGGGTCGAGGGGAAGCAGAACAAGGTCATCGGCGTCGCGGCGCCCGCGCTCGCCGATCCGGCCCGCGGCTGCAAGCTCTGAGCGAGGAGCGCGGGGGAGGGGGCGAGCCCGCCTCCTCCCCGCGCGCCCCGGAGTCCGACCCGTGGACACGATCTCGCTGCTGATCCAGGTGCTGAACGGGGTCCAGTACGGGCTCCTGCTCTTCCTGGTCTCGTCGGGGCTCACGCTCGTGTTCGGCGTGATGGGGATCATCAACCTCGCCCACGGCAGCTTCTACATGATCGGCGCCTACATGGCGTTCTCGCTCTCCTCGATGACGGGGAGCCTGCTCCTCGCCGTCGTGCTCGGGGTGCCGCTCGCCGTGGGGCTCGGGATCGCGCTCGAGTGGCTCCTGTTCAGCCGGCTGTACCGGCGCGATCACCTCGAGCAGGTGCTCCTCACGTACGGGCTCATCCTGGTGTTCGAGGAGCTCCGGAGCCTCCTCGTCGGCAACGACGTCCACGGCGTCGCGGTCCCGGCCGTGCTCGCAGGATCGATCCGCCTGACCGAGACGCTGAGCTACCCGGTCTACCGGCTCTGCATCTCCGCGGTGTGCCTCGCGCTCGCCGGCTTGCTCTGGGTCGTCATCCAGCGGACACGGCTCGGGATGATGATCCGGGCGGGGGCCGCGAACCGCGAGATGGTGCAGTCGCTCGGGCTCAACATCAAGCTCATCTACCGGTACGTCTTCGGCCTCGGCGTCGCGCTCGCCGCCTTCGCGGGAATGGTGGCGGCCCCCGTCTCCTCGGTCTACCCGGGGATGGGGACCCAGGTGCTCATCATCTGCTTCGTGGTGGTGGTGATCGGCGGGATCGGCTCGGTCTGGGGCGCGCTCGGCGCGGCGCTCGTGATCGGGCTCGTCGACACCTTCGGGCGGGTGCTGCTCCCGCAGGCGGCGGGGGTCACCGTCTACGTCCTCATGGCGGTCGTCCTCCTGTGGCGGCCGGAAGGGCTGTTCCGGCGTGCCTGACCGTCGCGTGTATCGGAGCTGGATGCTCCACCTCGTCGCGGTCGCGGCGCTCGCCGCGTTCCCGCTCGGCGGCGCCACCTTCTACGTCGAGCTCGTCACCAAGGTGATGATCCTCGCGATCTTCGCGATGAGCCTGGACCTCCTCGTCGGCACCACCGGGCTCGTCTCCTTCGGCCACGCCGCGTTCTACGGGATCGGCGCGTACGCGCTGGTGCTCCTCTCGCCCAAGTACGATCCGCCGAGCCTCTGGTTGACGTTGCCGGCCGCCATCCTCGCGGCGTGGCTCGCGTCCGTCGTCGTCGGGCTGCTGGTGGTGAGGGTGAAGGGCGTCTACTTCATCATGGTGACGCTCGCGTTCGCGCAGCTGTTCTACTTCCTCGCCCACGACACGGAGCTCGGGGGAGGCTCCGACGGCGTCACCATGAACTTCCGGCCCGCCGCGACGGTCAGGGGGTTCACGCCGTTCGATCTCGGGAACACGACGCACGCCTACTACTTCGTCTTCGCCGCGATGATCGCGGTCGCGGGGTTCATCCGCCTCCTCCTGCGCTCGCCGCTCGGGCACGCGCTGCGGGGCGTGAAGAGCAACGAGCACCGGATGCGCGCGCTCGGGTTCCCGGTGGCGCGCTACAAGCTCGCGAGCTTCACCATCGCGGGAGGGATCGCGGGGCTCGCCGGGTACCTCTCCGCGCTGCAGTTCGGGTACGCGAACCCGGAGCTGCTCTCGTGGCACGAGTCGGGGAACGTCCTCGTGATGGTGATCCTCGGCGGGGCCGGTCGCGCCCACGGCGGCGTGGTCGGCGCCTTCGCCTTCGTCGCGCTGAGGGAGCTGTTCCAGACGCTCACGCCCCACTGGCAGCTGCCGTTCGGGGTCTCCATCATCCTCCTCGTCATGCTCCTGCCGGGCGGCCTGCTCCCGTTCTTCGTCCGCGTCGAGCGGGCGGTGGTCGAGCGGGCGGCGCGGCGGCGGCGCGCCGCGCAGGCGCACCCGGCGGCGAGCCTCGTCCCGGGAGACGGACCGTGAGCGCGCCCGTCCTCGAGACGAGGGGCCTGTCGCGGCGCTTCGGCGGGCTCGCGGCGGTGCACGACGTCGCGCTCGAGCTGCACCGGGGCCGGCTGCACGCGATCCTCGGGCCGAACGGCGCCGGGAAGTCCACGCTCATCAACCTGCTGTCCGGCGACCTCGCGGCCACCGCGGGGACGATCCGCTTCCGCGGCGACGACGTGACCTCGTTCGGCGCGGACCGGCGCTCGCGCATGGGCATCGGCCGGAGCTACCAGAAGACGAACGTCTTCCCCGCGTTCACCGCCTTCGAGAACTGCCGGCTGGCCGCGCAGTCGCGCCTGCCGCGACCCTTCCGCGTGTGGTCGGACGCGAACGCGTGCCGGCCGCACCGCGAGGCGGCGGAGCGCGCCCTCGAGACCGCGGGCCTCTCCGGCCGCGCCGGGCAGCTCGCCGCGGAGCTCTCGCACGGCGAGCAGCGGCAGCTCGAGATCGCGATGGTGCTCGCCACCGACCCGGAGGTGCTGCTGCTCGACGAGCCGCTCGCGGGCATGGGCGCCGACGAGGCCGGGCGGATGGTCGCGCTCATGAAGCGGCTCGCGCCGGTCCACGCGGTGCTGCTCGTCGAGCACGACATGGACGCGGTGTTCGCGCTCGCCGACGTCATGACCGTGATGGTCTCCGGGATGGTGCTCGAGACCGGGACGCCCGCGCAGATCCGCGCGAGCCCGGCGGTGCGCGAGGCCTATCTCGGCGGCGATCACGTGGCCGAGGGGGCCGCGGCGCAGCCCGGAGCGCACGGGAGGAGCCCGTGAGCGACGCGCTGCTGGAGGTGCGCGGGCTGCACGCGTACTACGGCGCGAGCCACGTGCTGCACGGCGTGGACTTCGCGATCCGGCGCGGCGAGACGATCGGCCTCATGGGGCGGAACGGGATGGGGAAGACGACGCTCCTCAAGAGCATGCTCGGGCACGTGAAGCCGCGGGAGGGCGAGGTGCGGGTGCGCGGAGCGGTGATGACGGGCGCCGAGCCCTACCGGGTCGCGCAGCAGGGGATCGCCTACGTGCCGGAGGGCAGGGGAGTCTTCCCGAACCTCACCGTGCGCGAGAACCTCGTCATGGCCGCGCGCCCCGGACACGACGGGCGCTGCGAGTGGACCCTGCCCCGGGTGCTCGAGCGCTTCCCGCGGCTCGCCCAGCGGCTCGGCCACGGGGGCGCCCAGCTCTCCGGCGGCGAGCAGCAGATGCTCACCATCGGCCGCGCGCTGCTCACGAACCCCGAGCTCCTCATCCTCGACGAGGCGACCGAGGGGCTCGCGCCGCAGCTCGCCCGCGAGATCTGGCGCATCATCCGCGAGATCCGCGAGCACGGGATCGCGACGCTCATCGTCGACAAGAACTACGCGGACGTGACGGCGGTCGCGGACCGGAACGTGATCCTGGTGAAGGGGCGGGTGGTGTTCGAGGGGGACAGCCCGACCCTGCTCGCGCGCCGCGACGTGCTCGATCAGCACCTCGGGGTGTGAGCGGGGCGCGGAGTGAGCGCGCGGGTCAACGCTCGACGACGGCCGCGATCCCCTGACCGACGCCGATGCACATGGTGGCGAGGCCGAGGTGCGCGCCGGTGCGCCGCAACCCGTGCACGAGCGTCGTGAGGATGCGGGCGCCGGAGCAGCCGAGCGGGTGCCCGAGGGCGATCGCGCCGCCGCTCGGGTTCACCCGGGGGTCCTCCGGGTCGAGCTCCCACCCGGCGAGCACCGCGAGCGACTGCGCGGCGAACGCCTCGTTCAGCTCGATCGCCTGCACGTCGCCCATCGTCGCCCCGGCGCGCGCGAGCGCCTTGCGAGTCGCCGGGACGGGTCCGATCCCCATCGTGCGCGGCGGGACGCCGGCGACGGCGAACGCGCGGACGCGCGCGAGCGGCTCGAGCCCGTGCGCGACCGCGTACTCCTTCGACGTCACGAGGAGGGCGGCGGCGCCGTCGTTCAGCGGGCTCGAGTTCCCGGCGGTCACCGTCCCGCCGGAGCGGAACGCGGGCGCGAGCCGCCCGAGCTGCTCGAGCGAGGTCTCCCGGCGCGGGCACTCGTCCACGGTCGCCGTCCCCTTCCCGAGCGGCACCGGCACGATCTCCTCCCGGAAGTGGCCGCCGTCCACCGCGGCGACCGCCTTGCGGTGGCTCGCCAGCGCGAACCGATCCTGGGCCTCGCGCGAGATGCGGTGCTCGACGGCGAGGTTCTCGGCGGTCTGGCCGAGCGCGTCCGTGTGACCGAGCGCCTCCATGCGCTCGTTCGTGAACCTCCAGCCGAGCGCGGTGTCGAAGACGGTGACGTTCCCGCGCGGCAAGCCCCGCTCCGGCTTCGCCATCGCCCACGGGGCGCGCGACATCGACTCGACGCCGCCGCCGACGTAGACGTGCGCCTCGCCGGCCTGGACGGCGCGCACGGCGGACGCGACCGCCTCGAGCCCGGATCCGCAGAGCCGGTTCACGGTGCACGCCGCGACCTCGAGGGGATACCCGGCGAGGAGCACCGACATCCGCGCGACGTTCCGGCTGTCCTCGCCGCCCTGGTTCGCGCAGCCCATGTACACGTCCTCGACGTCCGCCCCCGGGACGCCGGTCCGCTCGAGGAGCGCTCGCAGCACGACGGCGCCGAGGTCGTCCGGGCGGACGCCCGCGAGCATCCCGCCGTACTTGCCCATGGGCGTGCGGACGGCGTCGATGATCCAGGCTTCGGCCATGGCGTTCCTCCTCAGAGAAGGTACGAGATGCGGACGATGCCCTCCTCGTCCGTGTCGGAGAAGGAGAAGCCCCGGAACCGCTGCGCGAGCTTCAGCATCGACTCGTTCCCGGCGAGGACGTCGCCGATGAGCTCCTTCGTCCCGCGGCTGCGGCAGTAGTCGACCGCCTTGCGGAGGAGGTGCGTGCCGAGCCCGCGCCGCTTGAGGTCCGTGCGCACGACGATCGACAGCTCGGCGGTCTCGTTCTCCGGGTCCGCGATGGTGCGGACGACCCCGATGGTCTCGGGCGCGCCCTCGGCCGTCCGGAGCGTCGCGACGAACGCCATCTCGCGGTCGTAGTCGATCTGCGTCAGGCGGGCGAGCTGCGTGCGCGGCATCGAGCGGACGTAGTGGAAGAAGCGGAAGTGGCTGTCCTCCGGGGAGAGCCGCGAGATGAACTCGCTGTGCGCGCGCTCGTCCTCGGGGCGGACGGGACGGAGCGTCACCTCGGCGCCGTCGCGGAGGGTCACCGTCTCCTCGAGCCACCCGGGGTAGGGGCGGATCGCGAGCCGGTCGTGGCCACCTCCGCTCGCCGGGGCGACCGCCATGTAGCCGCCGACGGCGACCACGCCGCGCTCGTCGGCCAGGAGCGGGCTGACGTCGATCTCGACGAGCTCGGGGACGTCCGCGACGAGCTGCGACAGCTTCATGAGCGTGAGGCAGATCGCGTCCAGGTCCGCCGCGGGACGGTTCGGGCTCTCCGCGAGCAGGGCGGCCACGCGCGTGCGGGAGACCAGCTCCCGCGCGAGCGCGAGGTTGAGCGGCGGCAGCGCGACCGCGAGGTCCCGGACGAGCTCGGTGTCCCGCCCCTCGCCGAACAGGATCACCGGGCCGAACAGCGGGTCCACCGCGGCGCCGAGGAACAGCTCCCGGGCGTACCGCCGCGGCTGCATCCGCTGCACGCTGAACCCGGTCACCTCGGCGTCCGGCCTCCACTCCGCCACCCGCGCCACCATGCTGCGCGCCGCCTCCTCGACGGCCTCCGCGCTCTCGAGCGACCGGGCGAACCCGCCGACCTCCCGCTTGCGCCGGATCTTGGGGGCTCGGATCGCGACCTCCACCGGGAACCCGAGCGTGCGGGCCATCCGCCCGGCCTGCTCCGGCGTCTCGACCACGTGGATGTCCCCGACCGGGATCCCGTAGGCGGCGAGGACGCCCATCGTCTCCATCACCTTCAGGTAGTCGCGCCCCTCGCCGATCGCGGTCCGGATGATCCGTCGCGCCTCCCCCTGATCGACGCTGAACTCCACCGGGACCGCGGGCGGGGTCTGGATGAGGGCCTCGGCGGTCCGCCGGTAGCTCACCATCGTGCGGAACGCGCGCGCCGCGTCCACCGGCGTGTCGAAGAGCGGGACGCCCGCGTCCACCAGCAGCTGGCGCGCGGCCACCACCGCGTCGCCGCCCCCGAAGGACGCGAGCACCTTGCCGGCGTGCCGGCCGCGGTGCTCGATGAGGGCGCGCGCGATCTCGGTGCTGCTCGCGAGCGTGCTCGGGGTGTGGATCGACGAGGACCGCGTCGAGCTCGTCCCGCTCGAGGAGGACGTCGAGGGCGGCGGCGTACCGCGCGGCCGGCGCGTCGACGAGCACGTCGATGGGGTTCCGGCCGTTCCAGCCGGGCGGCAGCACCGGCCGGAGCTGCGCCACGAGGTCGGGCGAGAGGTCGGCGACCCGGAGCCCCGCGGAGTGGAGCTCGTCGGCGACGATGAGGCCGACGCCGCCGCCGTTGCTCACCACCGCGAGGCGCTCGCCCGAGAGCGGGCGCGAGTGCGCCAGCGTCTCGACCGCGTCGAACAGCTCGTCGATGTCCCGGACCCGCACGAGCCCGGCGCGGCGCAGCGCCGCGTCGAAGACGTCGTCGGGCTCGACGAGGGAGAGCGTGTCCGCCGAGAGCGGCGCACCGGGGCGGCCGTCGCGGGGGGCGGCGCGGCCCGCCTTGATGACCAGGACCGGCTTGTTCCGCGCCGCGCCGCGCGCGGCGGCCATGAAGCTGCGGCGATCGCGGAGCGACTCGATGTACAGGAGGATCGCGCGGGTCTCCGGGTCGCTGCCGAGGTAGTCGAGCGCCTCGCCGAAGCCGACGTCGGACGCGTCCCCGAGCGAGATGAAGTGGGTGAAGCCCACGCGCCGCGGGTACGCCCAGTCGAGCAGCAGCGTCCCGACCGCGTCCGACTGCGACACGAACCCGATGGTCCCCGGCAGCGCCCCGACCCGGGAGAAGCTGGCGTTGAGGCCGATGTGGGGCGCCAGCATCCCGAGCGTTCCGCCGCCCAGGATCCGCACCCCGTGCTCCCGCGCGGCGCGCAGCGTCTGCTCCTGCACGGTCCGCCCCTCCGCCCCGGTCAGCTCGCCGAGCGCGCGGGCGACGACCACGACCGCCCGCGTGCCGCGCGCCCCGAGCTCGTCCACGAGGTCGGGGATCGTGCGAGGGGGAGTGCACAGGATCGCCAGGTCGGGCGTGCGCGGGAGGCTCGCGACGTCCGGGTACGTCAGGACCCCAGCCACCGCGTCGTACCGCGGGTTCACCGGCATGATCGGGCCGTCGAACCCGCCGGCGAGGAGGTTGTGCATGATGACGTGGCCGACGCGGTGAGGGCGGTTGTTGGCCCCGACCACCGCGACCGAGCGCGGGTGGAACATCCGCTCGAGAGAGGAGGGTCGCATGCTCGAGCGCAGTATACGGCGGGTTCCCGCGCCCGGCCGTCACTGCGAGAACGCCTGGATCCCGGTCTGCGCCCGCCCGAGGATGAGCGCGTGGATGTCGTGCGTCCCCTCGTACGTGTTCACCGCCTCGAGGTTCATCGCGTGGCGGATGACGTGGAACTCGTCGGCGATCCCGTTGCCGCCGTGCATGTCGCGGGCGACGCGCGCGATGTCGAGCGCCTTGCCGGCGTTGTTGCGCTTGATGAGCGAGACCATCTCCGGGGTGGCCTCGTGCGCTGTCCATCAGCCGCCCGACCCGCAGGCACGCGTGGAGGCCGAGCGTGATCTCGGTCTGCATGTTCGCGAGCTTCAGCTGGACGAGCTGGGTGGCCGCGAGCGGCCGGCCGAACTGCTTGCGCTCGAGGGTGTAGGAGCGTGCGGCGTGCCAGCAGAACTCGGCGGCGCCGAGCGCGCCCCAGGCGATGCCGTAGCGCGCCCGGGTCAGGCAGGCGAGCGGTCCCTTGAGGCCGGTCACGCCGGGCAGGAGCTGCTCCTCGGGGACGTGCACCTCCTCCATGACGATCTGGCCGGTGATCGACACGCGGAGGCTGAACTTGCCCTCGATCTTCGGGGCCGAGAGCCCCTTCATCCCCCGCTCGAGGACGAAGCCTCGCACCTTGCCGTCGTCGTCCTTCGCCCAGACGACGAAGACGTCGGCGATCGGCGAGTTCGTGATCCACGTCTTGGCGCCGTCGAGCACCCAGCCGCCGGGGACCCGGCGCGCCCGCGTCCTCATCGCGCCCGGGTCCGATCCCGCGTCGGGCTCGGTCAGCCCGAAGCAGCCGACGAGCTCTCCGGTGGCGAGCCGCGGGAGGTACTTCTGCCGCTGCGCCTCGCTGCCGAACGCGTGGATGGGGAACATGACGAGGCTCGACTGCACGCTGGCCGCGGAGCGGTACCCCGAGTCCACCCGCTCGATCTCGCGAGCGACGAGGCCGTAGGCGACGTACGAGGCGCCGGCGCACCCGTAGCCCTCGATGGTCGGGCCGAGCATCCCGAGCGCGCCGAGCTCGTTCATGATCTCGCGGTCGAACCGCTCCTTGCGGTTCGCCTCGAGCACGCGCGGCATCAGCTTCGCCTGGCAGTAGTCGCGCGCGGAGTCGCGGACGAGCCGCTCCTCGCCGGTGAGCTCCGCGTCGAGGAGGAGCGGGTCCTCCCACCTGAAGACGGCTTCGTTCTGGGCCATGGGGCGTCTCCTCGTTTGCGCGCCCTGACGGGGGTTGACGGCCATTGCAGAATTCTGGTACGGCTTTACCAGTTTACGGCGAGCCCCGTCAAGGGAACGAGGAGACGACATGACGCCGCACCGCTGGGTGATGAAGGCCGTGGGTGAGCCGCTGGTCCGGGAGCCGCTCGAGCTGCGGCCGCCCGCGACGGGGAACGTGCTCGTCGAGGTCGCGGGCTGCGGCGTCTGCCACACCGATCTCGGCTACCTGTACGACGGCGTCCGCACGAACAAGCCGCTCCCGCTCGTCCTCGGCCACGAGATCAGCGGGCGCGTGATCGAGGTGGGCGCCGGGGCGGCCGGCTGGGCCGGGAAGGCGGTGCTCGTCCCCGCCGTCATCCCCTGCGGCGAGTGCGATGCGTGCCGGCGCGGGAAGGGGACCATCTGCCCGAGCCAGAAGATGCCCGGGAACGACGTCGACGGGGGGTTCGCGACGCACGTCGAGGTGCCGGCGCGCGGCCTCTGCCCGGTCGACGAGTCGCGCCTCGCGCGCGCGGGGCTCGCCCTCGCCGACGTGTCGGTGGTCGCGGACGCGGTGACGACGCCCTACCAGGCGGTGGTGCAGGCGGGCGTCGCCCCCGGGCAGCTCGTCATCGTGAACGGCGTCGGGGGCGTGGGGACGTACTGCGTCCAGATCGCCGCCGCGCTGGGCGCCACCGTCGTGGCGATCGACGTCGACCAGGTCAAGCTCGACGCGGTCGCCGCCCACGGCGCGGCGAAGACCTTCAACGTCCGCCAGCTCGACCCGAAGAACCTCAAGAAGGAGATCGGCGCCTTCGCCAAGGCGAACGGCCTCCCCTCGCGCGAGTGGACGATCTTCGAGTGCTCCGGGAGCGCCGCCGGCCAGGCCGCGGCGTACGGGCTCCTCGTGCACGGGGCCACCCTCGGCGTGGTCGGCTTCACGATGGACAAGGTCGAGCTGCGGCTCTCGAACCTGATGGCCTTCCACGCGCGCGCCCTCGGGAACTGGGGCTGCACCCCCGAGCTCTACCCCGCCGCGCTCGAGCTGATCCTCGACGGGAAGGTCGCGCTCCTGCCCTTCGTCGAGCGTCACCCGCTCGCGGAGGTGAACCGCGTGCTCGCCGACGCCCACGCCCACAAGCTGACCCGCCGCGCCATCCTCGTCCCCGCGTAGGAGACCACGACATGTCACAGAAGACCGACGCCATCGTCCGCTCCACCGCCCCGGGCCACGTCGTGGATCACGACCTCGCGCCGCTGCCGGCCGGCGGCGGCGTCCGCTACGAGAAGCGCCCGGCGCGCCGCCCCGACGGGAGCGAGGCCGCGGGGCTGTACGACGCGTGGATCACCCTCGACAACCCCGCCCAGTTCAACTCGTACACGACCGACATGGTGAAGGCGGTGATCCTCGCCTTCCGCGCGGCCTCGAACGCGCGCGACGTCGTGACGGTGGTCTTCACCGGCGCCGGCGACAAGGCGTTCTGCACCGGCGGCAACACCAAGGAGTACGCCGAGTACTACGCGGGGAACCCGCAGGAGTACCGGCAGTACATGCGGCTCTTCAACGACATGGTGAGCGGCATCCTCGCCTGCGACAAGCCGGTGATCTGCCGCGTGAACGGCATGCGCGTCGGCGGCGGCCAGGAGATCGGGATGGCCTGCGACTTCACGATCGCGCAGGACCTCGCGCGCTTCGGCCAGGCGGGCCCGAAGCACGGGTCCGCGCCCATCGGCGGGGCCACCGACTTCCTCCCGCTGCTCGTCGGCTGCGAGCGGGCGATGGAGACGGGCGTGCTCTGCGAGCCGTGGTCGGCGCACCGCGCCTACCGGGAGGGGATGATCACCGACGTCGTGCCGGCGCTGAAGGTCGACGGCAGGTTCGTCGCGAACCCGCTCGTGGTCACCGATCGGATGTTCGACGAGTACGGGCGCTTCGTCCACGGCGAGCCCAGGACCGGCGCGGCGCTCGAGGAGGGCAAGGCCCTCGTGAAGCGCGGCACGGTGGACCTCTCGCTCCTCGATCAGCGCGTCCAGCAGCTCTGCGCGAAGCTCCTCCTCACCTTCCCGGACTGCACGACGAAGACCATCGAGGAGCTCCGCAAGCCGAAGCTCGAGGCCTGGAACGCGAACAAGGAGAACTCGCGCGCCTGGCTCGCCCTCAACATGATGACCGAGGCGCGCACCGGGTTCCGCGCCTTCAACGAGGGGACGAAGGAGGACCGCGAGGCGGACTTCGTCGGGCTCCGGCAGGCGCTCGCGAAGGCGACCCCGTGGAGCCCGGAGCTCGTGGAGAGCCTCCTGCCCGCCGGGCGCGGCGCGAAGGAGGGCAAGTGACGGCCGCCGGTCCGCTGCGCGTCTGGCGCGAGCGCGAAGACCGCCTCCTGCGCATCCGGCTCTCCCGGCCCAAGGCGAACATCCTCGACTCCGCGATGGTCGCGGCGCTCGACGACGCGTTCGCCGCCGCGGTGCGCCCCTCGCCCGGCCTGCCCGCCCTGCGGGGCGTCCTGCTCGACGCCGAAGGGCCGAACTTCTCCTTCGGCGCGAGCGTGGAGGAGCACCTCCCGGAGAAGTTCGAGGCGATGCTGCGCGGCTTCCACGCGCTCGTCCTGCGCGTGCTCGAGCTCCCGATCCCGGTCCTCGTCGTCGTGAAGGGGCAGTGCCTCGGCGGCGGGCTCGAGCTGGCCTCGGCGGGCGGAGTGATCTTCGCGGGGCCTGACACGAAGCTCGGCCAGCCGGAGATCGTCCTCGGCGTGTTCGCGCCGGCGGCCTCCTGCCTGCTGCCCGAGCGGATCGGCTTCGCCGCCGCGGAGGAGCTCCTCCTGTCCGGCCGGAGCGTGGACGCCACGGAGGCGCTGCGGATCGGGCTGGTGAGGGCGGTCGAGGCGAACCCCGAGGGCGCTGCCCTCGCCTGGTTCGACGAGAACCTCGCGAACAAGTCCGCCTCCTCGCTGCGGTTCGCGGTGAGGGCGTCGCGGGCGGGGCTCGTCGAGCGCGTTCGCGCGAAGCTCGCCGCCCTCGAGGCGATGTACGCGTCCGAGCTCATGCCCACCCGCGGATGCCCAGGAAGGGCTGAACGCGTTCATCGGCAAGCGGCGCGCGCGGTGGGAGGACTGCTGATCATGATCGGCTCGACGAAGACCACCGCCGCGATCGTCGCGCGCTGCCAGGCGCTCTTCGACGACCTCGAGTTCAAGTCCGCCCGCGAGTGGAAGGCGGCGAAGCCGGGCCGGCACGTCGTCGCGTACATGCCCATCTACGTGCCGCGCGAGCTCATCCACGCCGCCGGGATGCTGCCGCTCGGCATCCTCGGCGCCGGGGAGAACCTCGAGGTCATCCACGGCGACGCGTACTACCAGAGCTACATCTGCCGCATCCCTCGCTCGACGCTCGAGCTCGGCGTGACCGGTCGCCTCGACTTCGTGGACGGGTTCCTCTTCCCGTCCATCTGCGACGTCATCCGGAACCTCTCCGGCATCTGGAAGCTGCTCTTCCCGAAGGTGTACGTCCGCTACTTCGACGTGCCGCAGAACTTCTCGGACGCGATCGGCGGCGAGTACTACGTGCAGGAGCTGAAGGAGCTGCGCGAGGGGCTCGCGAAGCTCGGCGGCGTCGAGATCACCGACGACGCGCTGCGGGCGTCCATCGCCCTCTACAACGAGAACCGCCGGCTCGTCCGCGAGGTCTACGCGGCCCGGGCGAAGGCGCCGTGGCTCGCGCCCGCGTCCGAGGTGTACCTCGTGATGCGGGCGGGGATGGTCCTCCCCGTCGAGGAGCACACCGAGCTCCTGCGGGACTACCTCGCCGCGGTCCGCGCCGAGCCGCGGCCGCAGCGCGACAACTGCCGCATCGTCCTGAACGGCGTGTTCTGCGAGCAGCCGCCGCTCAACCTCATCAAGGCCATCGAGATGTCGGGCTGCTACATCGTGGACGACGACTTCATGCTCGTGAACCAGTGGCTGCTGGACGACGTCCCGACGACCGGCGAGCCCCTCCGCGAGCTCTCCTCGGCGTTCCTGCACCGCTCCGTCGAGACCTCGGCGAAGTACCAGCCGGACCAGGCGCTGAAGGGCAAGTTCCTCGTGGACTCGGTGAGGGAGAAGGCGGCGGAGGGCGTCATCTTCGCCGCGCCGAGCTTCTGCGATCCGGCGCTGCTCGACCGCCCGATGCTGGAGAGCGCGCTCGACCGCGTGGACGTGCCGCACATCGGGTTCAAGTACGCGGAGAACTCCGCGCAGATGCAGCCGGTCCGCGAGCAGGCCGGGACGTTCGCCGATTCCATCAAGCTCTGGAGCGCGCCATGACCTCGAAGCTCACCCCGCCGCGTCCGCCGACGTCCTCGAAGGAGCTCGTGAAGGAGGCCGTGAAGGAAGCGTCGATGGTGAAGCAGAAGGAGATGATCGCGGCCAACTACGATCTGCTCACCGGCACCGCGCAGAACGGCCGGAAGGTCGCCTCGACGTTCGTCCCGGGCAACCTGAACGAGCTGATCATGTGCTTCGACATGCTGAACAACCTCCCCGAGATCAACGCGATCCAGAACGGGATGAAGAAGCTGTCCGGCGACTACATCGCCGAGGCCGAGAAGCGGGGGCACTCCGAGGACGTCTGCACCTACGTGAAGGCGGACCTCGGGATGATGGCGAAGGGGAACCTCGCGCCGAACGGCAAGCCGCTCCCGCGGCCGGACCTGTTGCTCCTCTCGTACACCGGCTGCTTCACCTTCATGAAGTGGTTCGAGCTGCTGCGCGAGCAGTACAAGTGCCCGACCGTCATGCTGCACGTGCCCTACCAGGGCGACGGTCACACGACCCAGAACATGCGGGACTACATCGTCAAGCAGCTCAAGGACGAGGTCATCCCCGCGCTGGAGAAGGCGTCCGGCGTGAAGTTCGACATCGATCGGCTGCGCGGGTACCTGCGCGAGTCGGCGAAGGCGGAGGACGATCTCGTCCGGGTCCTGGAGAGCGCGAAGAGGAAGCCGTCGCCCATCGACTCGTACTTCGGCGGCGTCTTCTACATCGGCCCGATCTTCACGGCGTTCCGCGGCACGCCGGACGCGACCGAGTACTACCGGCTCCTCCGCGGCGAGATCGAGGAGCGCGTCCGGCTCGGGCTCGGGCCGATCACGCCGGAGGGCGACATGAAGAGCCAGAAGTACCGGCTCGTCGTCGAGGGCCCGCCCAACTGGACCAGCTTCCGCGACTTCTGGAAGATGTTCTACGACGAGGGCGCGGTGGTCGTCGCGTCGAGCTACACCAAGGTCGGCGGCCTCTACGACCGCGGCTTCCGCCACGACCCCGCTCGACCGCTCGAGTCGCTCGCCGACTACTGCCTCGGCGTCTACACGAACCACAGCCTCCCGTCGCGCGTCGGCCTGCTCGAGCAGTACATGAACGAGTACGAGGCCGACGGGCTCCTCATCAACTCGATCAAGAGCTGCAACAGCTTCTCCGCGGGCCAGCTGATGATCATGCGCGAGATCGAGAAGCGCACCGGCAAGCCGAGCGCGTTCATCGAGACCGACCTCGTGGACCCCCGCTACTTCTCCGCCGCCAACGTGAAGAACCGGCTGGAGAGCTACTTCCAGATGATCGATCAGAAGCGGCAGAGCGCGGCCTCGGCGGCGTGAGGGGAGGAGCGACCATGAAGTGCTACATCGGGATCGATCTCGGCTCGACCACGACCAAGGCGGTGGTCATGGACGAGGCCGGCCTCGTCCTCGGCCGCGGCATCACCAACTCGCGCTCGAACTACGACACCGCCGCGGCGGTGTCGAAGCAGGAGGCGCTCATCGCCGCGCGCTTCACGCTCTTCCACCGCGGGCTCGAGGGCGTGCCGGCGCTCGCCGGCAGGATCGACGCGTTCCTCGCCGAGCTCGAGCGGCACTTCCGCCACGTGCAGTTCCTCGGGCAGCTCGAGGACCTCGAGGCGACGGCCGCCCTGCACAGCCGCGGGCTGCGCTTCGCCGGGCAGGAGAAGGCGCTCGGGCACGCGCTCGGGGAGGTGTTCCGCCAGCTCCGGGAGGAGTCCGCCGCGCTGTTCGCGCCCGGCGCCCGCCGCCGCTCCGACTTCTTCCGGGACATCGCCGGCTCGCGGTTCGTCACCCTCGCCGAGCCGCTGTGCAAGTCGGACGGCCTCTCGTTCGACCTGATGCTGAACGTCTACGACAAGTCCATCATCGAGGTCGAGAACCGGCCGCCGGCGGGCGCGATGGAGGGGAAGTTCCTGAAGGCGCTCGAGAACGCGCTCGCCGCGGGCTGGGCCGGCTCCGCCGCGAGCGGCACGTCGGTGGACGCCTCCCAGGTGACCCGGTCCGTCCGGGCGGCCCTCGAGATCCCGCTCGAGGAGGCGTACGTCGTGGGGACCGGCTACGGGCGCGTGCGCCTCCCGTTCCCGAAGGAGCACATCCGCTCGGAGATCCTCTGCCACGGGCTCGGCGCGCACATCATGTACGAGGGCACGCGCACGGTCCTCGACATCGGCGGCCAGGACACGAAGTCCATCCAGGTCGACAAGGACGGCATCGTCGAGAACTTCCAGATGAACGACCGCTGCGCCGCGGGGACCGGGCGCTACCTGGGCTACGTGGCGGACGAGATGAAGATGGGGCTCCACGAGCTCGGGCCGCTCGCGCTCCAGTCGACGAAGACGCTCCGCATCAACTCCACCTGCACCGTGTTCGCGGGCGCCGAGCTGCGCGATCGGCTCGCCCTCGGAGACAAGCGGGAGGACATCCTCGCCGGGCTCCACCGCGCGATCGTGCTCCGGGCCATGTCGATCATCTCGCGCTCGGGCGGGATCCGCGATCAGTTCACCTTCACCGGCGGCGTCGCGAAGAACGAGGCGGCGGTGCGGGAGCTCCGCAAGCTCGTGAAGGAGAACTACGGCGACGTCACCATCAACATCGACCCGGACTCGATCTACACCGGCGCGCTCGGCGGCGCGGCGTTTGCCCGGCGCGCGGTCCAGGCCTGAGGCGGAGGAGCGACCATGACGATCACCGCAGGCGTCGACGTCGGCACCGGCTGCGTGAAGGTGGCGCTGTTCGAGGTGGGGAAGGGCGCGACCCGCTGGCTGGGCCGGGCGGCGGAGCGCATCCGCCAGCGCGATCCCTACCAGCTCGCCGAGGAGGCGTACGACGCGGTCCTCCGCGAGGCGGGCGTCGGGCGGGGAGACGTCGCCTACGTCGCGACCACCGGCGACGGCGAGAACCTCCCCTTCCACACCGGCCACTTCTACTCGATGACGACGCACGCGCGCGGCGCCATCTACCTCGACCCCTCCACGCGGGCGGTCCTCGACGTGGGGGCGCTCCACGGGCGCGCCATCCGCGCCGACGAGCGCGGCAAGGTCCTCTCGTACAAGATGACGAGCCAGTGCGCGTCGGGCTCGGGGCAGTTCCTCGAGAACATCGCCCGCTACCTCGGGATCGCGCAGGACGAGATCGGGGCGCTGTCGAAGCAGGGCGACAACCCGGAGAAGGTGTCCTCGATCTGCGCGGTCCTCGCCGAGACCGACGTCATCAACATGGTCTCGCGCGGCATCTCCGCCGCGAACATCCTGAAGGGCATCCACGTCTCGATGGCGCAGCGGCTCGTCGGGCTCCTCCGGGGCATCGGCGCGTTCGAGGGGACCGTCCTCGTCACGGGCGGGCTCGCGCTCGACGCCGGCCTCGTGCAGGCGCTCCAGGAGGCGGCCGCCGAGGGGAGGATGCGCGTCGAGGTGAAGGCGCACGACGACGCGATCTTCGCCGGCGCGATCGGCGCGGCGCTGTGGGGTGCGTTCCGCCACGAGAAGCTCGCCGCGAAGGCGCAGCTCGCCCTCGCTTCCTAGCCGGAGGACCGGATGACCCGCGGGCAGACGACGGTGCGACCCCTCCGGCCCACCGACGCCGAGGCGGTCGCGAGGATCGATCGCGAGCGGAGCGGCCGCTCGCGCACCGAGTTCTACGCGAGGCGCTTCCAGATCATCGCGGAGGAGCCGAGGTCGTTCCTCGCCCTCGCGGCCGAGCAGGACGGCCGCGTGGTGGGGTTCGCGTTCGCGCGGGTGCTCGACGGGGAGTTCGGCGGGGCGGCGCCGGTCGGCGTCCTCGACGCGATCGGCGTCTCCGTGCAGGCGGCGCGGGGAGGGGTGGCGAGCACCCTGCTCTCGGGCCTGGAGGCGACGCTGGCCGGCCAGGGCGTCCGCGAGCTGCGCACCCAGGCCGAGTGGACCCAGCACGGCTTCGCCGCGTTCCTCTCGGCGACCGGCTTCCGGCTCTCGCCGCGGATCGTGCTGGAGCGGGGGCTCGAGCGCCCGCCCGACGACGAGTTCAGCTGGGACGAGCTGCCGGTCCGCTCGATGACGGATCGCGACCTCCCGGCGATCGTCCGGCTGGATCGCAAGATCACCGGGCGCGACCGGACCGCGTACCTGGCCCGCAAGGCCACCGAGGTGCTGCGGCGATCCGGGATCCGCGCGTCGCTCGTGGCGGAGCTGGACGGCCAGTTCGCCGGCTTCCTCATGGCCCGGGTGGACTTCGGCGAGTTCGGGCAGACCGAGCCGACGGCGGTGCTGGACACCATCGGCGTGGACCCGGCCTACGCGCGCCGGCGCGTCGGGCGCGCCCTCCTCGAGCAGCTCCTGCTCAACCTCGGGAGCCTCCGGACGGAGCGCGTGCTCACCGAGGTGGAGTGGAACCACCTCCCGCTCCTCGGCTTCCTGGCGCGGACCGGGTTCGTCCACGCGCAGCGGCTCTCCTTCGAGAAGGACCTCGCCTGAGGGGCGACGCCATGGCAGACACCACCGCACGCGGAGTCGTTCGGTTCGACGGACGGACGGCGCTCGTCACGGGCGGCGCGCGCGGGATCGGGCGCGGCATCGCCGAGCGGCTCGCCCTGCTCGGCGCGGAGGTGCACGTGCTGGACCGCGAGGCGGGGGCGCCGCACGCCGGGATCCGCTTCCATGCGGTGGACATCACCGACGGGAAGGCGGTGACCGCCGCGGTCGCCGCGCTTCCGTCCCCGCCGCTCCTGCTCGTCAACAACGCCGGCATCACGCGCGACAAGAGCCTCGTGAAGATGAGCGACGAGGAGTGGGACGCCGTCATCGAGGTCAACCTGTCCGGCGCGTTCCACGTGCTCCGGGCGGCGGCCCCGGGGATGATCGCCGCCGGGTACGGGCGCATCGTCAACGTCGTCTCGATCAACGGCCTGCGCGGGAAGTTCGGCCAGGCCAACTACGCCGCGTCGAAGGCGGGGCTCGTGGGGCTCACGAAGACCGCCGCGCGCGAGCTCGGGCCGAAGGGCGTGACCGTCAACGCGGTCGCCCCCGGGATGGTCCTGACGGAGATGACGCTCGCGCTCGCGCCGGAGTTCCGGCAGCGGGCGCTCGACGAGTCCCTCCTGAAGGCGCTGCCGGAGGTGGAGGACATCGCGGCCGCCGTCCTCTTCCTGCTCTCCGACGCGGCCCGCATGATCACCGGCGAGGTGCTCCGGGTGGACGCCGGGCAGTACGTCTGATCCGCCGCGGCTGGCCCACCGCGGCCGGCTAGAGCGGCCGGGACGCTGGGCCGGAGAGGGCCGGCAGGATCGCCCACGCGAGCAGCGCGGCCGCGAGCGCCACGGCCACCGCGACGAGCGCGGGCCGCCACGGGCGGAGCCGCCACGCGAAGGCGCGCTCGTGCTGCCGCCGGAAGCGGGGGAGGGCGACGTACTCGCGCCAGCCCTCGTCTCGCGCCAGGGCGGCGCCGGGCGCGTCGCCCTGGGCCGCGAGGGCGCGGGCGAGCCAGTAGCGCCCCTCGACCGTGCCGGGCCGCGCCGCGACGAGCCGGCGAAGCGGCTCGAGCGCGCCGGCGGAGTCCCCGCGCCGCAGGCGCATGCGCCCGACCTCGAGATCGATCTCGCCGAGGCGGAACGAGGGGTCCCGCGCGCGGGCCGCGGAGAGGAAGCGCTCCGCGTCGGCGGGCGATCCGCCGCGGGCGAGCGCCGCGCCCATCGCGAAGCTGGTGTGCACGTCGTCGTCCCCGGCCTCGACGTTCACCCGGAGCACCTCGGCCGCGTCCTTCGGCCGGCGCACGTCGAGGAGCAGGTTCGCGAGCTCGAGCCGCGCGCGGCGGTCGTGCGGGTTCGCGGACAGCGTGCTTCGAAGGTCCCCCATCCGTCTCCTGCGGTGAAGCCCGCGGAGGGGATCCGGCAGCACCTTGAACGTCGCGCGGTCGCCCAGCCACCACAGGATCGCGAGGACGACGAGCGCCGTGAGCGGGCTCCCGGTGAGCCACGTCAGGAGCACCCACAGCATCCACTGCGACATCGCGTCCCCGCCGCGGAAGGCGAAGGGCCGGCCCGATGGCGGATTCCGCCGCCGGGACCGGCCCTTCCAAGCGCGCGGTACAGGACTCGAACCTGTGGCCTTCGGCTCCGGAGGCCGACGCTCTATCCATCTGAGCTAACCGCGCAGTCGAGGTCGCGTATCTAGTGCAGACCACCGGGGAAGGCAAGGAGGTTCGCGCACCTACGCCGGCCCGCTCCCCCTGCGTCGGCCCGTTCCCGGACTCTGCGACCGTCTGCCGCAGTCTGGGCTTGAACCCCCGCACCCCACATGGTATTTCGCGCGTTCCGTGTACGAAATCCACTCAGTCGAACAGCTCCTGAAGCTGACGGCTCTCGTCGCCGCCGTCATCGCGATCCTCATCCTCCTCTGGTACCTCGTGCGCCGCCCGCCCCTCGGCCGGCTCACGAAGGTGATGCTGCTGTTCGGGCTCGGAGTGATGCCGCTCGGCGTCGCGCTCACCGGCAACATCGCCGGGTTCGAGTACACGCTGAAGCGCGAGTTCTGCGGCTCGTGCCACGTCATGCTGCCGTACACGCAGGACGCGGCCGACCCGAAGTCGAACAGCCTCGCCGCGATCCACAGCCGGAACCACAGCTTCGGCGAGGAGAGCTGCTACAACTGCCACGCGGACTACCAGCTGTTCGGCGCGATGACCACGAAGGTGAACGGGCTCAAGCACCTGTTCTTCTACGTGACCGAGTACGCCAACACCGGTCCGCTCGGCGAGGGCGGCAAGCCGATCCACATGTACAGGCCGTTCCAGAACGGCATGTGCACGCGCTGCCACTCGACGACGGCGCCGAACTGGCTCGCCAACCAGGACCACGCCGGGATGATCGACGACATCCGCAAGGGTGACGCGAAGTGCGTCGATTGCCACAGCGGCGAGAAGATCCACCCGCGCGCGTTCGCGCACGGCGGCAGCGGCAAGGGCCCGGTCGCGGAAGCCTCGCAGAAGGGGAGCCACCCGTGATCTCGCGCCTGACGATCCGCCGCCTGGTCCTCACCTCCACCATCACGACGCTCGTGTCGCTCGGGCTGATGGTGATGGGCATCGTGTTCCCGCGGCCCATCCTGCTCGTCCTCGCGATGAGCCTCGGGCAGCTCTTCGGCACCCTGTCGCTCGCGCTGTACCTCCTCGCCATCGTGCTGGACCTCCAGGGCGTCGGCGAGCACGACGACATCCGCCCACACATCGGGTTCGAGGGCGAAGGCGAGGGCGAGGGCGAGGGCGACACGAAGGCGTAGGCTGCCGGAAGCGACGTGGACGCCGCCCTCGGACGCAGCGGAGGTGCCCGGAGTCCCGCTGGAAAAGTCCCGTTCTCGCGGGCCAGTCGCCTTGACCCCCGCCCGGCGGGGCTGCTACTCATGGCGGTCGGGTCACGCAGCGGAGCACGTTCTCCGAGGTGGGTGGGATGGCCGTCCGGGCGATCGCGGTAGAGGATGACGAGGCCGTCGCGCGGCTCATCGCGCAGGTGCTCACGACGCACGGCTTCGAGGTCTGCGGCACCGCCGCGACCGGCGAAGAGGGCGTGGCGCTGGCCCGCCGCGTGAAGCCGGACGTGGCGCTCGTGGATCTCGGCCTCCCGAAGATGAGCGGGGAGGACGTCATCGCGACGATCCGCTCCGAGCTGCCGAAGACCGCCTGCATCGCGCTCACCGCCGTGGACATCCCGGCGCGCGTGCTCGGCGCGATGCGCGCGGGTGCGTCCGGCTACATCCTGAAGCCCTTCCACGCGAGCGAGCTGGCGCGTTCCATCGAGGAGGTCCTCTCGGGAGAGGCGGCGCCGATCAGCCCGCGCGCCGCGAAGGTGCTCCTCCAGGAGTTCCGGGGAGATCCGCCCGAGCAGCGCCTCAAGGACGGCCCCGCGCTGTCGAAGCGCGAGCTCGAGGTCCTGCAGCTCCTCGTCCACGGCCACACCTACGCGGACGTGGCGCAGGCGCTCGGCATCGCGGAGGGGACCGTCCAGACGTACGTGAAGCGTATCTACGAGAAGATGGACGTCTCGACGAAGGCGGAGGCCGCGCTCATCGCCGTCGCGCGCGGGCTCGTGAGACCCTGACGCGCTCGAGCTGCGCGCACGTTTGATCGACGGTCGACGGCTGGCCGGTTAGACAGGATCGAGCCCCGTTCGGGATGCAGGGCCCGTCTGCCGGCTCGGCCTGCCTTGACTTCCGGTGATCGGCCCCTATAATGAGGCCCTTTTCGCGCCTCCGGACACTGCGTAAATGCGCGTCAACATTGACGAAATCAAGGAGGCCGGACTCCACCGGAGCTGGGACGTGCCACGCGAGCAGCTGGACGAGATGATGGCGGGCGACCGGGCGGGCTACCGCGCGCGCGCGGCCGCGCACGTCGACGTCCAGCTCGAGAAGCTCGAGCGGCGCGTCCGGATCCGGGCGCGCACCAAGGCGGAGGTCGCGGCGGAGTGCGGCCGGTGCCTCACGCCGGTCTCGGTGGACGTCCCCGTCGAGTTCGAGGTGACGCTCGTGCCCGCCGAGGCGAGCGCCGAACCCGAGCCGGCGGCGAACGACAAGGGGCCGGTGGGCGGGAGCTTCGCGCCGGACCAGGCGGAGGAGGAGACGTTCACGGGGAAGGTCATCGACCTCGACCCGATCGTGCGCGAGCAGATCGTCCTCGCGCTGCCCGGATATCCGGTCTGTGACGAGGGCTGCAAGGGGCTCTGCTCCGTCTGCGGGGCGAACCTCAACGAGCGGGACTGCGGCTGCGATCGCCACGTCCCCGACCCGCGCTGGGCGGGGCTGAAGAACATCAAGCTGTAGCCGGCCCGAGGGCCGAGCAAAGGAGCACGACGTGGGTCTCCCCAAGAAGCGGACGAGCAGCATGCGGCGCGACCGCCGCCGCGCGGCGAACTTCAAGCTGAAGCCGGCGAACGTGACGAAGTGCCCGAAGTGCAAGGAGCCGGTCCTCGCGCACCGCGCGTGTCCGTCGTGCGGCACGTACAAGGGCGAGCAGATCACCGAGGCGAAGTAGCACCGTGATCGAGCCGATCGCGCCCGTCGCCGTCGACGCGATGGGGGGAGATCACGCCCCCGGCGCGATCGTGCAGGGCGCGATTGACGCGGCGCGCAAGGGCCGGCCCGTCATCCTGGTCGGCCCCGAGGAGCGCGTCCGCGACGAGCTGCGGCGCCACCACGCGGGCCAGTCCCTCCCGATCGAGGTGCGCAACGCGACCGAGGTGGTCGAGATGCACGACCACCCCGGCCAGGCGATGCGCCGCAAGAAGGACAACTCCATCCGCGTCTGCTTCGAGCTCGTCGCCTCGAAGCAGGCCTGCGCGATGGTGTCCGCCGGCAACTCCGGCGCGGTGATGGCCGGCGCCATCTTCGTCCTCGGCCGGCCGGACGGGGTCGAGCGCCCGGCGATCATCACCCCGCTGCCCGCGCTGAAGGGCACGCCGATCATGCTCGACATGGGCGCGGTCGTGGACGCGAAGCCCATCCACCTCGTGCAGTTCGCGCTCATGGGCGAGACGTACGCGCGCCGGGTCTACGGCGTCGCGCGCCCGCGGGTCGCGATCCTCTCGAACGGCGAGGAGGAGTCGAAGGGGACGGAGCTGACGCGGACCGCCGCCGCCGCGCTCCGCCGCTCCGACATCGACTTCGTCGGCTACTGCGAGGGGCGAGATCTCCTCACCGGCGAGTTCGACGTGATCGCGACCGACGGCTTCACCGGGAACGTCGCGCTGAAGACCATGGAGGGGACCGCGAAGGTCGTCGGCGAGCTCCTGAAGCGCGCGCTCTACAGCTCGACGCGCGCGAAGATCGGCGGGCTCCTCTCGAAGGCCGCGCTCGAGGCGATGAAGCAGCGCATGGACTGGCGCGAGGTCGGAGGCGCGCCGCTCGTGGGGGTCAACGGCGTGGGGGTCATCGGGCACGGCAGCTCCGACGCCCTCGCGATCGAGAACGCGATCCGCCGCGCGGGAGACGCCGCCGGCACCCACTTCACCGACGAGATCGCGAAGGCGGTGGCGCCGTCCGAGTCGCTCCTCGCCCAGGCGGCCGCCGCGGTGACCCCGGCCGCCGACCCGAACCCGCAGCCCTCAGTGCGCCGCGCTCCACCCGGCGCCTGAACCGGAGAACACATGCGATCGCAGATCGTCGGCACCGGCTCGTACGCTCCCGAGAAGGTCCTCACCAACGCGGACCTCGAGAAGCTCGTCGCGACGAACGACCAGTGGATCGTGGACCGCACCGGCATCCGCGAGCGGCGCATCATCGCGGACGGCGAGGCGACGTCGGACCTCGCGCTGCGCGCCGCGCAGCGGGCGCTCGCCGACGCGAAGCTCGACGCGAAGGACGTCGAGGCGATCATCGTCGGCACCGTCACGGCCGACTACCCGTTCCCGTCGCTCGCGACGGTGCTCCAGGGGAAGCTCGGCAACAAGAAGGCGTTCGCGTTCGACGTGTCCGCCGCCTGCGCGGGGTCGATCTTCGCCCTCTCCATCGGCGACCGGTACGTCGCGTCCGGCGCGGTGAACAACGCGCTCGTCATCGGGGCGGACGCGCTCACCCGCATCTCCGACTGGACGGACCGGAACACCTGCATCCTGTTCGGCGACGGCGCCGGCGCGATGGTGCTGAAGCCCACCGACGACCCGCGCCGCGGCGTCTCCACCATCCGGCTGCACGCGGACGGCACGCACGTCCCGATCCTGTTCCAGCCGGGCGGCGGGTCGAAGGACCCGATCTCGGAGCGCGTCGTCGCCGAGCGCTCCCACTTCATCAAGATGAAGGGGGGCGAGGTCTTCAAGGTCGCGGTCCGCGCGCTCGAGGAGACCTGCCGCGAGGTGCTCGACGCGGAGAAGCTCGCCGCGAGCGACGTGAAGTACGTCATCGCCCACCAGGCGAACAAGCGGATCCTGGACGCGACGCTGCAGCGCCTCGGGATCCCGCCCGAGCGCTGCTGGATGAACCTCGAGAAGTACGGCAACACCTCCGCCGCGAGCGTCCCGATGACGCTCGACGAGGCGAACCGCGCCGGCTGGTTCAAGCCCGGCGACGTGATCCTGATGATGGCGATCGGCGGCGGCATGGCCTGGGGCGCCAGCATCGTGCGGTGGTGACCGGAGGCACGGCGATGGGCAAGCTCGCGTTCGTCTTCCCCGGGCAGGGGTCGCAGACCGTCGGGATGGGCAAGGACCTGCACGACGGGTTCCCCGAGGCGCGCGCGGTGTTCGACGAGATCGACGCCGCGCTCGGCGAGCCGCTCTCGCGGATGTGCTTCGAGGGGCCGGAGGACGCGCTGAAGCTCACCGCGAACACGCAGCCCTCGATCCTGGCGGTCTCCGCCGCGGCCGCGGCGGTGCTCGCGAAGCGCGGCGTCGTGCCGGACCTCGTCGCGGGGCACTCGCTCGGCGAGTACTCCGCGCTCGTCGCCGCCGGCGCGTGCGGCGCGGCCGAGGCGGCGAAGGCCGTCCGCGCGCGCGGCACCTTCATGCAGGAGGCGGTCCCGCGCGGCCAGGGCGCGATGAGCGCGGTGCTCGGCCTCGCGCCGGACAAGGTGCGCGAGATCTGCGCCGCCGTCGCCGCCGAGACCGGCGGCGTCGTCTCCCCCGCGAACTACAACGAGCCGTCGCAGACCGTGATCGCGGGCGCGGCGGGGGCGGTCGAGCAGGCGGGGGTGAGGCTCAAGGCGGCCGGCGCGAAGCGCGTCCTGCCGCTCCCGGTGTCCGCCCCCTTCCACTGCGCGCTCATGGCGCCGGTGCGCGGCCGGCTCGAGCCGGTGCTCCGCGCGATCGCCTGGAAGCCGCTCGCCCGGCCGGTCGTCACGAACGTCGAGGCGAAGCCGAACTCGGAGCTCGCGCGGGTCGTGCCGCTCCTCGTCGAGCAGGTCACCTCCCCCGTCCGCTGGATCGAGTGCGTCGAGGAGCTCGTCCGGAACGGGGTGACGCGGCTCGTCGAGGTGGGTCCGGGCAAGGTCCTCTCCGGCCTCGCGAAGCGCATCGACAAGTCCGTCGAGGTGTGGAACGTGGAAGACCGCGACCTCTCTCGAGAAGACCCTCGCCGCGCTGGGGCAGTAGGAGATCGCAATGGCGTTCGACTTCAAGGGCAAGACCGTGCTCGTGACCGGCGCCTCCCGCGGCATCGGCCGCGCGATCGCGATCGCGTTCGCGCGCGGCGGCGCGAGCGTGGCGCTGAACTACGCGGGCAACGCGGCCGCCGCGAACGAGGCCCTCGCGCTGGTCGAGCAGGCCGGCGCGGCGAAGGCGAAGCTCTACCAGTTCGACGTCGCGGACCCCGCCGCCTGCACGGCGGCGGTGGAGCGCGTGGTCGCGGAGCTCGGCGGGCTGCACGTCCTCGTGAACAACGCCGGCATCTCCATCGACCAGCTCGTGATGCGGCTCAAGGACGACGACTGGAACCGCAGCCTCCAGGTGAACCTCACCGGCAACTTCAACCTCATCCGCGCCGCGTCGCGTCCGATGATGAAGGCCCGGGGCGGGGCGATCGTGAACATCACCTCGGTCGTCGGGGAGATGGGGAACGCCGGCCAGGCCGCCTACGCCGCCGCGAAGGCCGGGCAGATCGGGCTCACGAAGGCGGTCGCGCGCGAGCTCGCCTCGCGAAACATCCGCGTCAACGCGGTCGCGCCCGGCTACATCGAGACGGACATGACGGCCGCGCTGCCCGAGGCCGCGAAGACGAAGTTGACGGAGATGATCCCGCTCTCCCGGCTCGGGGCGGCGGAGGACGTCGCGAGCGCGGTGGCTTTTCTCGCGAGCGATGAGGCATCGTACGTGACCGGCGAGGTCCTGCGGGTCAACGGCGGAATGTACATGTAGCCGCGGCATCGACGCGGCGCGGGTTCGAGGCACCCCACCAACGAAGGAGGCAACATGTCGGCAACGATCGAGCAGAAGGTCAGGAACATCATCGCGGACCAGCTGGGCGTCGGCGAGGACGAGATCAAGATCACCTCGTCCTTCATCGAGGACCTCGGCGCGGACTCCCTCGACATCGTCGAGCTCGTCATGGCGATGGAGGAGGAGTTCGAGGTCGAGATCCCGGACGAGGAGGCGGAGAACATCAAGACCGTCCAGGACGCGGTGACCTACATCACCACCCACAAGAAGTAGGTGGAGCGCCCCGGGCCTGGAGCGCCGGGGCCCGCCGCGAGAGCCGCACGGGGGCGATGCCGGGGGCGTCGCGCTCGGAAGCGCCGTTTCACGTCGTCGAGGTGATCCATGAGCAGGCGTCGTGTCGTCATCACCGGCCTCGGGCTGGTCTCGCCCGTCGGCGTCGGGGTCGAGGAGTCGTGGTCCGCGCTCGTGGCAGGGAAGAGCGGCATCGGGCCGATCACGCTCTTCGATGCCTCGACGTTTCCGACCCGGATCGCGGGAGAGGTGAAGGGGTTCGACCCCACGCAGTTCATGGACCGCAAGGAGGCGCGGCGGAACGACCGCTTCATCCAGTTCGCGCTCGCCGCGGCCTCGATGGCGGTGAAGGACTCCGGCCTCGACATGTCGAAGGAGGACCCGGAGCTGGTCGGCTGCATCGTCGGGGCGGGCATCGGCGGGCTCGGCGCCCTCGAGGAGGAGCACACCACGCTCATGGCGAAGGGCGTGAAGAAGATCGGGCCGTTCTTCATCCCGAGCCTCATCATCAACCTCGCCCCGGGCCAGATCAGCCTGAAGTACGGGATGAAGGGGCCGAACTTCTCGCCCGTGTCGGCGTGCGCGACCGGGAACCACTCCATCGGCGACGCGATGATCTACATCGAGCGCGGGATGGCGGACGTCATCGTGACCGGCGGGTGCGAGGCGACGATCACCCCGCTCGGGATCGGCGGCTTCTGCGCGGCGCGCGCGCTCTCGGAGCGGAACGACGCGCCGGAGAAGGCGAGCCGGCCGTTCGACAAGCACCGCGACGGCTTCGTCGCGGGCGAGGGCTCCGGCATCCTGATCCTCGAGGAGTACGAGCACGCCCGCCGCCGCGGCGCGCGGATCTACGCGGAGATCGTCGGCTACGGCGCGAGCGCCGACGCGAACCACATCACCTCGCCGGCGCCCGAGGGCGAGGGCGGCCAGCGCGCGATGCGGATGGCGCTGCGCGACGCGGGCGTCGCCCCCGAGCAGGTCGGCTACGTGAACGCCCACGGCACCTCGACGCCGCAGGGCGACGTCGCGGAGTGCCAGGCGATCGGGCGGGTGTTCGGCGATCACGCGAAGAAGGGCCTCGCGGTCTCCTCCACGAAGTCGATGACCGGCCACCTCCTCGGCGCCGCCGGCGGCCTCGAGGGCGTCGTGACGGTCCTCGCGCTCGCCCGCGGCGTCCTGCCGCCGACGATCAACGTCGACGAGCAGGACCCCGAGTGTCCGCTCGACGTCATCCCGAACCAGGCGCGCGAGCGGCGCGTCGAGTTCGCGATGTCGAACTCGTTCGGCTTCGGAGGCACGAACGCGGTCGTCCTGTTCAAGCGCGTCTGAGCGCATGCCTTGACGCTCCGCGGCCGAGCCGTCGTCCACGAGGGGCCCGACCGGGCCTCGCTCGGCCGCCTGCGAACGGCCCTCGCCGTGGCTAGATTCGGTCGCGTGAGGTCCAGCGTGATTCGAGGGGGTTCCCCCGTGGGTGGGGCGCCGGGCGAGGGGAGCTTGTCTGAGGAACGCCCCGAGGGGCGAGCGGTGGTCCGGGGGCGCTCGGTCTTCGCCTCGGCGGCGCTCGCGTTCGGAACGATCGCGGGGCTCGCGGGGGCGGTGCTCGCGCTCCTCCCCGCGGCGATGCGCCGCGGTCCGATCGGGCGCATCGCGCAACCCCGCGTGAATCACACGGTTGGTGATACGGTCTCGGAACCAGCGAGTGAACCGGCCGCGCGCTGAACGGCGGCGAGGCGAGCGTGCGGATCGGGATCGTCACGGAGTACTACGAGCCGAGCGTCGGGGGCATCCAGGAGCACGTCCGTCACTTCGCCCGCGAGGCCCGTCGGCTCGGGCACCGGGTGACGGTCGTGACGAGCTCGATGCCGGACGTCGCGGAGGGCGCGCGGCCCGCCCCCGATCCCGACGGCCCGGAGGTGATCCGCGTCGGACGGAGCTTCCCGCTCTACAACAACGGCGGCGTGGGCCGCGTGACGGGTGGGCCGCGCCTCTACGGGGCGATCCGGGAGCTGCTGAACGCCGCGCGCTTCGACGTCGTGCACGTGCACGCGCCGCTCACGCCGGTCCTCCCGCTCCTCGCCATCCACCACGCGACCGGTCCGGTGGTCGGGACGTTCCACACCCACTTCCGCCCGGGCGTCGCGTTCCGGCTCGCCGGGCGCGTCCTCCAGCGCTACCTCGACCGCCTCGACGCCGCGATCGCGGTGTCCCGCGCGTGCCTCGCGCCGCTCGAGGGCAGGCTGCGCGCCGACTTCCGGATCGTGCCGAACGGCGTGGACGTGGAGCGGTTCGGCCGCGGGCAGCGCCTGCCGCACCTCGACGACGGCAAGCTGAACGTGCTCTGGGTCGGGCGGCTCGAGCCGCGCAACGGCCTCGACCGGATGCTCGCCTCCTTCGCGCTCGCGCGCGAGAGCGTGGACGCGCGCCTGCTGGTCGTCGGCGACGGGCCGCTCCTGCCGCGCTACCGCGCGCGGGTCCCCGACGAGATCGGCGGCGACGTCCTGTTCGCGGGGCGCGTCGTGGACGAGCGGCCGGACTGGTACGCGAGCGCCCACGTCTACTGCGCCCCGACCCGGATCGCGAGCTTCGGGGTCACGCTGCTCGAGGCGATGGCCGCCGGGACGCCGGTGCTCGCGTCGGACATCGACGGCTTCCGGGAGGTGCTCCACCCCGGCGTCGAGGGCGAGCTGCTCCCGCCGGACGACCCCGCCGCGTGGGCGCGGGCGATCGTGCGGATCGCGCAGGACCCCGCGCGCGCCGCCGCGTACGGCCAGGCGGGCCGCCGGACCGCGCAGCGCTACGCGTGGCCCGTCGTGACGCGGGAGGTGCTCGGGATCTACCGCGCCATCGGCGTGGCGGGGTGACGCGTGCCGCTCCGCAAGAGGATCGCGGTGGTGGCCGCCGCGCTGGCCGCGCTCTCGCTCCTCGCGGGCGGCGCGGCCCTGGCGCTCGCCGGCTCGACCGCCGCCGGGCTCGCCGTGGTGGCCGTGACCCTCGTCGCGGTCGCCGCCGCGCTCCACGTCCTCTGGCCGCCGTTCGACCTCGAGGGCAGCTCGCTCCGGCGCGGCGACCGCTCCGCGCGGCGGGTGGCCCTCACCTTCGACGACGGTCCGTCGGACGACACCGGCGCCGTGCTCGACGCGCTCGACGAGGCGGGCGCGCGCGCGACGTTCTTCGTGCTCGGCGCGGCCGCGGAGCGGCACCCCGGCCTCGTCCGCGAGGTCGCGCGGCGCGGCCACGAGGTGGCGCTCCACGGGCAGACCCACGCGAAGCTCGCGCTGGCCGGGCCGCGCCGGATCGGCGAGGAGATCGACCGCGGCCGCGAGGCGATCCGGCGCGCGGGCGTGGAGCCCGCGCCGTGGTTCCGCGCACCGCACGGCTGGAAGGGGCCGTTCCTCGGCCCGGCGCTGCGGGCGCGGGGGCTCCGGCTCGTGGCGTGGACCCGCGGGGCGTGGGACAGCGAGCGCCCCGGCGTCGCGGAGATCGTGGAGCGCGCCTCGCGGCGGCCGCGCCCCGGCGAGATCGTCCTCCTGCACGACGGCTGCGGGACGCCCGGCCTCGACCCGCGCCGCGACCAGACCGCCGCGGCGGTCCCCGAGATCGCCCGGCGCTGGCGCTCGGCGGGGTACGAGCTCGTCACCGTCGGCGCGCTCGCCGCCTCCAGGCCGGCGGGCTCCGCGGGGAGGCGGTTCCGGCTCCTCGCGCTCGCGGGCGTCGTCGCGCTCGGCGCCTGGGGGCTCGCGCGCGTGGACCTGCGCGCCGTCGGGGCGAGCCTCGCGGCCGCGAGCCCGGCGCTCCTCGCGCTCGGCGTGGCGGCGAACCTCGCGTCCCTCGGGACGCACGCGGGGCGCTGGCGCGCCGTCGTGCTCAGGCCCGGCGGCCCGGTCCGGTACCGCGACGCGTTCGTGTCGCTCGTCGCCGGGTTCGCGGCCGGGCTCGTCCTGCCGGGGCGGGGCGGAGACCTGGTCCGCGCTCACCTCCTCGCGAAGCGCGCGGGGGTCTCGACCGCCGCCGTCGTCGCGGCGTCGGCGCTCGACTACGTCGTCGGGACCGTCGCCTTCGTGGTGGCGCTCGGCGCGCTCGGCGCCGCCGCGCCGCTGCCGGGGTGGGGGCAGCGCGCGCTCGCGGTGACCGCCGCCTTCGCCGCGGCCGCGGCCGTCGCCGCCTGGCTGCTCCGGCCGAGGCGAGGGGCGCCGCCGGCGACCGGCCTCGTCGGGCGGCTGCGGGGAGGGCTCGCCGCGCTCCACGACGGCCGCGCGCTCGCGACGTCGGTCGGCTGGGGGCTCGCCGGCTGGCTCGCCGAGGGCTCGATCGCGCTCGCGACGCTCGCCGCGCTCGGGCTCCCGGCGACGCCGACCGTCGCGGCGCTCGTCGTGCTCGCCGCGTCGGCGGCGGCGGCGGTCGGGGTCTCGCCGGGGAACGCCGGCACGTTCGAGCTCGCGACCGCGGTGGCGCTCGCCGGGGTGGGGGTCCCGTCCGGCGACGCGCTCGCGTTCGCGCTCGCGTTCCACGCGGTGCACGTGGTCCCGGTCGCGCTGATCGGCGGGGTCGTGCTGCTCCGGGAGGGCGTCGTGCGCGACGGGCTCGCGCGCGAGCGGCTCTGACCCTGGCGTGGCGGCTGCCTCCCCGCGCGGCCGAGGATATGGAAGAATCTCCGGCCACTCTGGAGGACGCGATGGCGGATTGGGTGATCTTCGGCTCTGACCACGCGGGGCTCGCGCTCCGCGCGGAGGCGGTGAAGGTGGCGAAGGGCGCGGGGTTCGACGCGCAGGACCTCGGACCGTTCTCGGGGGACAGCGTCGACTACCCCGACTACGCGCGCCAGGTCGGCGAGGTGGTCGCCGCGGGCGGGGCTCGCCTCGGCGTCCTCGTGTGCGGGACGGGCATCGGCATGTCGATCGCCGCGAACAAGGTGAAGGGCGTGCGCGCCGCGCACTGCACCACCGAGTACGAGGCCCGGATGGCGCGCGCGCACAACGACGCGAACGTGCTCTGCATCGGGGAGCGGGTCCTCGGGCTCGGGCTCGGCGGCGCCGTCGTGAAGGCGTTCCTGGAGACGCCCTTCGAGGGCGGCCGGCACGCCCGCCGCGTGGAGAAGATGACGGCGCTCGAGCGCTGAGGACGGGGCACGCGCGGCGTTGCCGGGGCCGGCGCGGCGAGGTATGAACGGCCGTCCTCACGCGCAGCTGGGAGAGATTCCGATGATGTCGAAGAAGCGCCTGGCCGAGGTGGATCCCGAGATCGAGCTGCTCATCCGCGAGGAGACGCGGCGACAGGCGGAGGGCCTGGAGCTCATCGCGAGCGAGAACTTCGTCTCGCCCGCGGTCCTCGAGGCGCTGGGCTCGTCGCTCACGAACAAGTACGCCGAGGGCTACCCCGGGAAGCGCTACTACGGCGGCTGCGAGGTCGTCGATCGGGTCGAGCAGCTCGCGATCGACCGCGCGAAGGCGCTCTTCGGCGCCGAGCACGCGAACGTCCAGCCGCACTCCGGCTCCCAGGCCAACATGGCGGCCTACTTCGCGCTCGCCACGAGCTGGGCCGGCAGCGCGGCAGGTGGGCCGACCGGGGACACGCTCCTCGCCATGAGCCTCAACTTCGGGGGCCACCTCACCCACGGCTCGTCCGTCAACTTCTCCGGGAAGCTCTTCAAGATCGTGCCGTACGGGCTCTCCCGCGAGACCGAGACGATCGACATGGCGGAGGTCCGGAAGCTCGCGCGGGAGCACAAGCCGAAGATCCTCGTGGTCGGCGCGAGCGCCTATCCGCGGACGCTCCACTTCGACCAGTTCGCCGAGATCGCGCGAGAGGTCGGCGCCGCCGTGGTCGTCGACATGGCGCACGTCGCGGGCCTCGTCGCGGCGGGCCTCCACCCGAACCCCGTCCCGTTCGCGGACATCGTCACGACGACCACCCACAAGACGCTCCGCGGGCCGCGCGGCGGGATGATCCTGTGCCGGGAGGCGCACGCGAAGGTCCTCAACTCCCAGATCTTCCCCGGGATCCAGGGCGGGCCGCTCGAGCACGTCATCGCGGCGAAGGCGGTCGCGTTCCGGGAGGCGCTGCAGCCCTCGTTCAAGGAGTACCAGCGGCGCATCGTCGAGAACGCGGTCGTGCTCGCGGAGGGGCTGAAGACCGCCGGGCTGCGGCTCGTCTCGGGCGGCACCGACAACCACCTGATGCTCGTCGATCTGCGCCCGAAGAAGCTCACCGGGAAGATCGCCGAGGAGGCGCTCGGGAAGGCCGGCATCACCGTCAACAAGAACATGATCCCGTGGGACCCCGAGAAGCCGATGACGACGTCCGGGATCCGGGTCGGGACGCCCGCGCTGACGACGCGCGGGATGGGGGCGCGCGAGATGACCATCGTCGCCGCGCTCATCGGCCGCGTGCTCGACGCGCCGACGGACGAGGGCGTCCTCTCGCGGGTCCGGGGCGAGGTCCGCGGCCTCTGCAAGCAGTTCCCCATGTACGAGGATCGCCAGTAACCGGATGCGCTGCCCGTACTGCGGCCACCTCGAGGACCGGGTCGTCGACTCGCGCGAGGCGCAGGACGGGCAGGCCACGCGCCGGCGCCGCGAGTGCCTCGGCTGCGCGCGCCGGTTCACCACCTACGAGCGGATCGAGGAGGTCCTCCCGCAGGTGGTGAAGAAGGACGGGCGCCGCGAGCCGTTCGACCGCACCAAGATCGTCGAGGGCGTCGCCATCGCGTGCCAGAAGCGCCCGGTCTCCGCCGAGCAGGTCCAGGCGCTCGTCTCCGCCGCCGAGCGCGAGCTGCAGGAGCTCGGGGAGAAGGAGATCCGGACGAGCCTCATCGGCGAGGCCGTGATGCGGCGCCTGCGGGAGCTCGACGAGGTCGCGTACGTCCGGTTCGCCTCCGTGTACCGGGCGTTCCGCGACGTGGGGGAGTTCATGACCGAGCTCGAGGGGCTCGCGAAGAAGGGGGAAGGGGGCCCTGAAGGGCGATGACCCGGCTCCTCGCCCGCGCGCGGCGAACCCGCGCCCGCCCGCCGCGCCCCGCGGCCCCCGCGGCACCCCCGGCCCTGTTCGACCGGACGGCCGCGGAGTCCTTCATGCGGCTCGCCCTGCGCGAGGCCGCGAAGGGGCTGGGCCGGACGAGCCCGAACCCCGCGGTCGGCGCCGTGCTCGTGCGGGGCGGCCGGGTCGTCGCGCGCGGGCACCACGCCCGCGCCGGCGGCCCGCACGCCGAGGTGGTCGCGATCCGCGCCGCGGGACCGCGGGCGCGGGGCGCCGACCTCTACACGACGCTCGAGCCCTGCGACCACTACGGGAAGACGCCGCCCTGCTCGATCGCGGTGCTCGAGGCGGGGGTGCGGCGCGTCTTCGTCGGCTCCGCCGACCCGAACCCGCTCGTCAACGGGAAGGGGATCGCCCGGCTCCGGGCCGGCGGCGTCGAGGTCGCGGAGGGGGTCCTGCGCGAGGCGTGCGACGCGCTGAACGCCCACTGGTTCAAGTACATCCGCGAGCGGCGGCCGTACGTCACGCTCAAGGCGGCGGTGACGCTCGACGGGCGGCTCGCGACCCGGACCGGCGACGCCCGCTGGGTCACGGGAGAGGCGGCGCGCCGCTGGGTGCACCAGCTGCGTGATCGCGTCGACGCGGTGCTCGTCGGCGCGGGCACCGCGCGCGCGGACGACCCGCTCCTGACGACGCGCCTCGGGCGAGGGAAGGGCCGCGACGCGATCCGCGTGGTCCTCGACACCGACCTGACGCTCCCGTCCGGGCTCGCGCTCCTGAACCCGCGCTCGCCGGCCCCGACGATCGTCGCCCACGCCTCGGCGCGGACCCGCCGCGCCCGGCCCGGCGTCGAGCTGCTCCGCTGCCGTCGCGGCGCGGGCGGGGTGGACCTGCGCGACCTGCTCGCGAAGCTCGCCGCCCGCGGCGTGACCCACCTGCTCGTCGAGGGAGGCGCCCGGGTCCACGCGCGGTTCCTCGAGCAGGGGCTGGTGGACCGGGTCGCGGTGTTCATCGCCCCGAAGCTCGCCGGTGCGGGCGGGGTTCCGCTCTTCGCCGCTCCGGGACCCGCCCGGATGGCCGACGCGCTCAGGCTCGACGAGGTCCAGGTCGAGCGGATCGGGGAGGATGTCCTCGTCATCGGCCGCCCGGTTCGCCCCCGCGCGCGGCCGCGGGGCGCGGCGGGCCGCGGACGGCGCGCTGCGTTGGCGAAAAACCCAGGACGCGGCTAGGATTGCGCCGGAAATGTTCACCGGTCTCGTCTCGGACATGGGCGCCGTCGAGCGCCTCGTGCCAAGGCAGGGTGGCGCCCGCCTGACGCTCCGGCCTCGCCAGCTGCGCGTGGACGACCTCGCGCTCGGCGAGAGCGTGGCGTGCTCGGGCGTGTGCCTGACGGTCGTCGAGCGCGGCGGCGGGGTCGTGTCGTTCGACGCCGTCCCGGAGACGCTCTCCCGCACGACCGTGGGCAGCTGGCGGCCCGGGTCGCTCGTGAACCTCGAGCGCGCGCTCGCGCTGGGCGATCGGCTGGGCGGGCACCTCGTCCAGGGGCACGTGGACGCCGTCGGCGACGTGCTCTCGCGCGCCGACGAGGGCCAGGGCGCGCGGCTCGCGATCGGGCTCCCCGCGTCGATCGCCCCCCTCGTCGCGGAGAAGGGCTCCATCGCGATCGACGGGGTGTCGCTCACCGTGGCGGCCGTGACCCGGGACCGCCTCGAGGTGGCGCTCATCCCGGAGACGCTCTCCCGCACGACGCTCGGCCTGGTCCGCCCGGGATCGAAGGTGAACCTCGAGGCGGACGTCGTCGCGCGGCACGTCGCGCGCCTGCGCGAGTTCGCCGGCCCCGGCGTCTCCGGGGCGGACCTCGCAGGGTGGGGTTACGGAGGGACCCGGTGAAGGATCACGCGAAGCACGCCGTCTCGCGGGTGGAGCACGCGCTCGACCGCTTCCGCGACGGCGGGATGGTGATCCTCACCGACGACGAGGACCGCGAGAACGAGGGCGACCTGTGCATGGCCGCCGAGAAGGTCACCGCGTCGGCGGTGAACTTCATGGCGAAGCACGGGCGCGGGCTCGTCTGCCTCTCGCTGACGGAGGAGAAGGTCCGCCAGCTCCGCCTGCCGCTGATGGTGGACGAGGGCGCGAACACCTCCTCCTTCGGGACGGCGTTCACGATCTCGATCGAGGCCAAGGAGGGCGTGACCACCGGCATCAGCGCCCGCGACCGGGCCCACACGATCCTGACCGCGGTGCGCGACGACGCGCGCCCGGAGGACCTCGCGCGCCCCGGCCACGTCTTCCCGCTGCGGGCGCGGCGCGGCGGCGTGCTCGTGCGCGCCGGGCAGACCGAGGGCTCGGTCGACCTGGCGCGGCTCGCGGGGCTGAAGGCCGCGGGGGTGATCTGCGAGGTGATGAACGACGACGGGACGATGGCGCGCATGCCGGAGCTCGAGCAGCTCTCTCGCGCCCACGATCTGCCGATCGTCTCGGTGGCGGACCTCATCTGCTACCGGATGATGAAGGACACGCTCGTCCGGCGCGCGGCCGACGCGCCCATCCCGACGGTGTACGGCTCGTTCCGCGCCGTCGCGTACGAGAACGACGTCGACCCGTACCAGCACGTCGCGTTCGTGAAGGGGCGCTGGCGCGCGAACGAGCCGGTGCTCGTGCGGGTCCACTCGAAGTGCCTCACCGGCGACGTGTTCGGGTCCCAGCGCTGCGACTGCGGGCCCCAGCTGCACGCCGCGCTCGAGCAGATCGAGCGCGCCGGGAAGGGCGTGCTCCTCTACCTCGACCAGGAGGGGCGCGGGATCGGGCTCGCGAACAAGCTGCGCGCCTACAACCTGCAGGACCAGGGGTACGACACCGCCGAGGCGAACGTCCAGCTCGGCTTCAAGCCGGATCTCCGCGACTACGGGATCGGCGCCCAGATCCTGCGCGACCTCGGCGTCCGCAAGATGCGGCTCCTCACCAACAACCCGAAGAAGATCATCGGGCTCGAGGGGTACGGCCTCGAGGTCGTGGAGCGCGTCCCCATCGAGATGACCCCCACCCGCCGCAACCGCGCCTATCTCGCGACCAAGCGCGACAAGCTCGGCCACCTCCTCACGCTCGAGGCCGCCGCCCCCGCGCGCGCGGTGAAGAGCCGCCTGGCGCCGCGCGCACGACGGCTGAAAGGAAGGAACGGACGATGAACGTCTACGAGGGATCGCTCGTCGCGACCGGGCTCAAGGTCGCCGTCGTCGTCGCGCGCTTCAACGGCCTCGTCACCGAGCAGCTGCTCGCCGGGGCCGCGGACGCGCTCCGCAGGCACGGGGTGAAGGACGGAGACATCGACGTCTTCCGGTGCCCCGGGACGTTCGAGCTGCCCGCGCTGCTGCGGCGGGTCGCGCGGGCCGGCCGGCACGACGCGGTGGTCGCGCTCGGCGCGGTGATCCGGGGCGGGACTCCGCACTTCGAGTACGTCGCGGCCGAGGCCACCAAGGGGGTCGGCGTCGTCGCGATGGAGGCGGACTGCGCGGTGACGATGGGCGTCCTCACCTGCGACACCCTCGAGCAGGCGCTCGAGCGGGCCGGGGTGAAGGCCGGCAACAAGGGCGCCGAGGCCGCGGTGGCGGCGATCGAGCAGGCGAACGTCCTCCGCGAAGCCGGGAAGCTCGCCGGCGCCCGCCGGCGGGAGTAGCCCTTGCCCGCGAAGCGGACCAGGGCTCGCGAGCGCGCCATGCAGGCGCTCTACCAGATCGACGTCGCGGCCGAGGGCATCGACGACGCCCTCGCGCGGTTCTGGCGCAGCTTCGAGCCGGTCGAGCGGGAGGTGATGACGCTCGCCGAGACCCTCGTGCGAGGGGTGGCCCAGCACCGCCGCGCCATCGACGACGAGATCGAGCGGGTGTCCTCCAACTGGCGGCTCGATCGCATGGCGAAGGTCGACCGGAATGTCCTCCGCCTCGCGGTGTTCGAGCTGCTGAGGACGGACGTGCCGATCAAGGTCGTCATCAACGAGGCGATCGAGCTCGGCAAGAAGTACGGTTCGGAGAGCACCGGAGCGTTCGTGAACGGAGTGCTCGACAAGATCGCCTCCGGGCTGCCGGCCGAGCGCCGGCGCTCCGGGAGCTAGCGAGGCCGATGGCGCTCAAGATCGAGGTGGCTGAGCTGGGGCTCACGGCGATCGACGGGCTCGACGTCGACGCCCTCGCCGTCTTCGTCGGCCCCGAGCGCCCGCTGCAGGGCTTCGCGGGGTTCGCCGACTGGCGGCTCTGCGGGGCCATCTCCCGCGCGATCCGCAACGGCCTCTTCCAGGCGGGGGACGGCGAGGCGCTGCTCCTGCCGTCCGGCGGCCGCGTCGCGCCCGGGCGCGTGTTCTGCTTCGGGCTGCCCGAGGTGCCGCTCTCGCCCGAGGCGTTCCTGCACGCCTCCCGGACGCTCTGCGAGGCGCTCGCGCGCGCCGGGAGCGACGCGTTCGCGACCGCGATGCCGCCGCTCGCCGGCGAGGACACCGCCCTCGCGGCGAGGCTGTGGCTCGAGGCGAGCCTCGTCCGCCCGGTGCGGCGCCAGCTCGTCCTCGGGGAGGCGCGGGTGCTCCAGCGTGACCTCGCGGCCGCGCGCGCCGCCCTCGGCGTCGAGGTGGACGTGCTCGCGCCGCCGTCGCGCGTCGAGATGCCGTCGCGGGGCCGCGCCTTGCCCCATGTGGGGACCGTGGTACGTTGAGCCGGGCCGGCGGGGGCGCAGCCCCGGTGCCGCCCGACACCGATGGCATCGGACAAGACGCAGAAGGCGCTCGCCGAGTTCGTCTCCGAGGCGCAGGAGTCGATCGACCTGCTCGGGCGGGAGCTGATGCACCTCGACGCCGCGTCCGGCGACGAGCCGTCCCCCGACGTGGTGAACGCGGTGTTCCGCGCGGCGCACTCGCTGAAGGGGCTCTCCTCGCTGTTCGGCGTCGAGCGGATGTCCCGGCTCGCCCACGCCCTCGAGGACCTGCTCGACGACGTGCGGATGGGCCGGCGCGGGCTCGACCGCGTCGCGATGGACCTGCTCCTCGAGACCCCCGAGGTCTTCTCCCGGATCATCGCGGAGGAGGCGGCCGGGGAGGCGCCGCGCACGACCGACGCCGCCGCCCGGCTCACGGAGCGCCTGCGCGCGCGCGCCGCCCCGCCGGCCGCGCTCGCGGACGACGCGCTCGACGCCGTCGCGCTCGGCCCGGAGGTGCGGGCCGTGCTCACCGAGTACGAGGAGCACCGGCTCCGCGCCAACGTCCGGAAGGGCGTCGGGCTGTACCGGGTGCGCGTGAGCTACGAGCTCGGCACGTTCGACCGGGAGCTCTCCGCCCTCGCCGGCCGCCTCAAGCGGATCGGCGAGGTGGTCTCGACCCTCCCGTCCACCGACGCCCGCGACCCCGCGGCCATCGCGTTCGAGCTGCTCTTCGCGTCCGCGGAGGCGCGGGGCGCGGTGCAGCACGAGGCGGGCCCCGCCGCGGTGGTCGAGGCCGTGCCGCGCGTCCGCCCGCTCGCCGTGGCGCCGATCGGCGCGTCCGCCCCGGCGCCGGGGCCGGCGGCGAGCGCGCCGCCCGCGGCGGCGTCCCCCGCGGCGAGCCTGTCGCCCGTCCCGGAGGCGCCGCCCGACAATCCGTCGCTCCGGTCGGTCTCGCAGTCGGTGCGCGTGGACATCCGCAAGCTCGACTTCCTCATGAACGTCGTCGGCGAGCTCGTCCTCGTGAAGTCGTCGCTCCAGGGGATCGCCGAGCGGATCAAGGCGCAGGGCGGCGACGCGGCGCTCTCGGGCGAGCTGCTGCACGCGAACCGGGGTCTCGAGCGGCGGCTCGCGGAGCTGCAGGCCGGCATCCTCGAGGTCCGCATGGTCCCGCTCGAGCAGCTCTTCGAGAAGCTCGCGCGGATGGTCCGGAAGATCGCGCGCGAGGTGGGGAAGGAGATCGAGTTCGAGGTCTCGGGCGGCGACGTCGAGGTCGACAAGCTCATCGTGGAGGAGCTCTCGGACCCGCTGATGCACCTCATCCGGAACGCGATCGACCACGCGATCGAGCCGCCGGACGCGCGCGCCCGGGCCGGCAAGGCGCGCGCGGGCCGCGTGCGGCTCTCGGCCGAGCAGAAGGGGAACCACGTCCAGATCGTCGTCGAGGACGACGGGGCGGGGATCGACGAGGACCGGATCCGCGAGGTGGCGATCGCGCGAGGGCTCGCGGCCGCGGACGCCGTGCGCGACCTGGCGCGGCGCGAGCTCATGAACCTCATCTTCGTGCCGGGGTTCTCGACGGCGCGGCAGGTGACCCCGCTCTCCGGCCGCGGCGTCGGCCTGGACGTCGTGAAGAACAACATCGCGAACCTCTCCGGGATCATCGACCTGCAGACCGAGCGCGGGCAGGGGACCCGGTTCGAGATCACGCTCCCCGTCACGCTCGCGATCATCCGCGCGCTGGTCGTCTCGGTGGCGGGCCGGACCTACGCCGTCCCGCTGAACAGCGTCCTCGAGCTGCTCGAGGTCCGCGCCCGCGACGTGCGCACCGTCTCCACCCGCGAGGTGATCTCGCTCCGCGGCGCGACGCTGCCGCTGGTCCGGCTCGGCCGGTTCTTCGATCTCGACGCGGCGGGCGCCGCGGAGTCCTTCTTCGTCGTGGTCGTCGGGCTCGCCCAGGAGCGCCTCGGGATCGCGGTGGACGACCTCGTCGGTCAGCAGGACATCGTCGTGAAGCCGCTCGGCGCGCAGCTCCAGGGGGTGCGCGGGGTCGCGGGGGCGACGGACCTCGGGAACCGGCGCACCGTCCTCGTGCTCGACATCGGCGCGATCATCGAGGACGTCATGTCCGGCGACGTCCTGCGCGAGGCGTCTCTCGACCCCACCGCTCCCGTCCGGCGGGCCTGAGCCGCTCCTCCCTGGTGCCCGATGTACCTCGAGTTCTTCGGCCTCGCCCGCAAGCCCTTCTCGAAGACGCCCGACCCGGAGTTCCTGTTCCACTCCCGGCACCACGCGGAGGCGTTCGCGCGCCTCTCCCACGCGCTCGAGGAGCGCGAGCTCGCGGTCCTCACCGGCGAGATCGGCGCGGGGAAGACGACGCTCTCGCGTGCGCTCGTCGACGCGTTCGCGGAGCGGTGCCGGTTCAGCTTCGTCGTCAACCCGGCGCTCCCGCCGGCGCAGCTGCTCGGCGCGATCGCGGAGGGGTTCGGGCTGCCGCCGGCGCGCAGGAAGGCCGACGCGTTCGCCGCGCTCGCCGAGCACGTGGCCCGCCTCGACGAGGAGGGCCGCTTCGCGGTCGTGGTGGTGGACGAGGCGCAGCTGCTCCCGGGGCGGGCGGCCTTCGACGAGCTGAGGCTGCTCACGAACCTCTCCGCCGACGACCGCGCGCTCGTCGGCGTCGTCCTCATCGGGCAGCCGGAGCTCCGCGAGCGGCTGCGCGACCGGGGAGGAGAGGCCTTCACCCAGCGGATCGGGGTCGCGTACCACGTGGGCGCCCTCGATCCGCGGGAGACGGGGCTCTACCTCGCGCACCGGCTCGCGGTCGCCGGGAGGGCGGCGCCGCTGTTCGACGACGGGGCGGTCGCCGCGGTGCACCGGCTCTCCGGCGGCGTGCCGCGCAGGGTCAACCAGGTGGCGGCGAGCGCCCTGCTGGAGGCGTTCGCGCGCGAGGTGGACGGGGTGTCGGCCGACGTGGTCGAGGCCGCCGCGGCCGACCTCGCCCTGCAACTGGGAACGGCGACCCGGGCGCGGTAGACTCGGGGCGCCCGCAGGGCAGCCGCATGGACTTCCTGCACATCCGGAAGAAGGCCAGGGAGCGGGCGCAGGCGCGCGCCGCCGAGGACGGGAAGGCTCGCGAGGCTCCTGCGCCGCCGGGAGATCTCCCGCTCCCTCGGGCGGAGCCTGGGGGAGAGGGTGGAGGAGGCGCTCGTCGCGCGGCTGCAGGCGATCCCCGAGCCGCCGGGCGCCGGGCCGGTGCCCGGCCCGGCGGCGAGCGCGGAGGACCCGCGGTTCACGACCTGGAGGCCGGGGGTCGGCGCCGCGCCGTTCATCCCGGAGCCGACGCCGGTGCAGCCGCCCGCGGACGTCATGCTGCGTCCCGAGGACTTCGCGCTCGTCGCGACGCCCGCCGCCGCCGGCTCCCGGGCGTGGCGCCGTTCACGCTGGTGCACCCGGACGCCGGCGTCGTGCGCGCGGCGGTCCCGGTGGCGCTCTCGTCGCTCGCCAGCCCGGACCCGCTCGACGAGTTCTTCTTCCGGGACGACGAGGCCGGGCCCGTGCTCCCGGAGCTCGCGGCGCCGGCGGCGGCGACGTCGCCGCAGCCGGCGGAGGCCGCTCGCGTCGAGTTCCTCACGTTCCTGCTGGGCGCGGAGGAGTACGCGGTCGAGATCGAGCGCGTGCGGGAGGTCGTGAAGGCGCCGCCCATCACGGAGGTCCCGCGCGCGCCCGCCCACATCCTCGGCGTGGTCACGGTCCGGGGAGAGGTCGTGGCGGTGGTCGATCCGCGCCGCCGGCTGGGGCTCCCGCCGGCCGCGCTCGGGGTCGGGGTAGGGTCGCATCGTGATCGTGGACGCCGGCGACGGCCCCTGCGGGCTGCACGTCGATCGGGTCGCGAGCGTCGTGCGGCTCCCCCGCGGCTCGATCGAGCCCTGCCCGCAGGGGATCTCGAGCCAGCGGTCGGAGCTCCTGGCCGGCATCGGCCGCGTGGGCGATCGCCTCTTCACCGTGCTCGACCTCGGCGCCGTCCTGAAGCGCGCCGCCCCGCGCCCCGATCCGCTCGCGAGGAGGGCCGATGCTGGAGCCTGACGCCTCGCGCGGCGCCGGCGCGGACCCGGTCGTCCAGCTCTGCACGTTCCGGATCGGCGGCGAGGACTACGCGATCGACATCATGCGCGTCCGCGAGGTGATCCACCCGCTGCCCATCACGCCGGTCCCCCGCGCGCCCTCGTTCGTCGAGGGCGTGATCCGGCTCCGCGGCGACGTGATCCCGGTGCTCGACGTCCGCAAGCGGCTCGGGGTCCCGGCGACGCGGGCGACCCGGAAGAGCCGGTTCCTCGTCGTGAACGTCGCGGGCCGGCGGATCGGGCTCGTGGTCGACGAGGTGCGCGAGGTGCTGCGGCTGCCGCGATCGGAGATCCGGCCCGCCCCCGCGCTCGGCGACCCCGGTGCGCCGCGCTTCTTCCTCGGGGTGTGCGGCGGCGACGGGGCCGGCGGGAAGGGCGGCGCGGCGCTGCGGCTCCTCCTCAACGTGAAGGCGCTGCTGGACCCGTCGGTCCCCGGGGAGACCGACGCGGCGCGCGCCCAGGCGAAGGCCTCGAGGGAGACATGAAGCCATCCGACGCCGCCGCGGTCCGCGCCCGGGCGGCCGATCCGGACGACGAGACGCGCTACCGGGCGGTCGCGGAGCTCGACCCCTCCGACGGCGCCGATCGCGCCCTGCTGCTCGAGCGGCTCGCCGACCCGAGCTGGCGCGTCCGCTCCGGCGCCGTGGAGCGGATCGCGCTGGGGCCGGGCGCCCTCGCCGCGCTCCCCGGGCTCCTCGCGGTGCTGGAGTCCGGACCGGGGGTCGGGGCGCGCGAGGCCGCCGCCGCCGCGCTCGCGCGGCTCGGCGCGCCCGCGGTGCTGCTGCTCGTCGAGCGGCTGTCGATCGCGGACCCGGACCTGCGCCAGGCCGCGGCGGCCGTCCTCGGCGCGATCGCCGACCGGCGGGCGGTGCCGCCGCTCACCGCGCAGCTCGCCGATCGGGACCCGAACGTGCGCGCGGCGGCCGCCGACGCCCTCGGGAAGATCGGGGGTCCGGACGCCGTCGCCGCGCTGCGCGCCGCGGTCGACTCCGACGACGCCACCCTGCGGCTCTCGGCGATCGAGGCGCTCGGCGCCGTGCGCGCCTCGCTCCCTCCCGCGCGGATCGAGCAGCTCCTCGCGGACCGCACGCTGCGGCGCGCGCTGTACCGGATGATCGGCGCGTGCGAGGACACGGACGCGCTCCCGCTCGTCGCCCGCGGCGTGGCGGATCCGTCGCGCGCCGGCCGGGAGGCCGCGCTCGCCGCGCTCGGGCAGCAGCGGGCGCGCCGCGCCGTGGCGGAGCTCGAGCCGGTGCTGGCCGCCGTCCGCCAGGCGGCGGCGCGCGACCCCGGCCTGGCCGACGCGTGGGCGGCCGCGCTCGGCTCGGAGGAGCCCTTCGCCGCGCTCGGGGCCGTCGCCGCGCTCGCCGCGGCGGGCGCGGCGCGCCACGCGGGCGCGATGGTGAAGCTCGCCGAGGACGAGCGGGTCCGCGCGTTCGTCGAGGAGGCGCTCGAGATCTTCCCGGACGGGCCCGAGCTTCGAGGCGCGCTGGCGGAGGCGCTCCCCGGCCTCGGCCAGCTCGCCCGGATCACCGCGCTCGCCACGCTCGCGCGGCTCGGCAGCCCCGCCGCGCTCGAGAGCGTCGTCCGCGAGGCGAGCGACCGCGCGTCCTACGTGCACGGCGAGGCGATCGACGCGCTGGGCCGCCTCCGCGACGGGCGGGGCGTCGCGCCGCTCTCCGGGCTCCTCGGCGACGACGACGCAGGCACCGCCGCGCTCGCCGCCGCAGCGCTCGTCCACGTCTCCCAGGCCGGCCCCGCGCAGCGGGAGGCGGTCCTGACGGCGGCCCGCGACCTCGCCGGGGCGCGCGCGTCGGCGGCGCTGTACCGGACGCTCGGCGCGGTCGGGGACGGCACCGACGTCGCGTTCATCTCCGCCGGGCTGGGCGCCGCCGCGGTCCCGGACCGGGTCGCCGCCGCGTCCGCGCTCGGGGCGCTCGCGCAGCGTGGTCACCTCGCGGGCTCGACCGCTCCGGCGCTCGTCGCGGCGCTCTCGGATCCGGCCTGGGCCGTCCGCGCCGCCGCGGCGCGGGCGATCGCCGAGATCGCGTGGGCGAGGGGGAGCGGCGCGCGGTCGCCGTGCGACCTGGCCGCGACGGGGCTCGTCCGGGCGCTGCGCGATCCGGACCACGCGGTGCGCGCCGCGGCGGCGGACGCGCTCGGCGCGTGCGGGCGCCCCGGCCACTCCGCCGAGCTCGCCGAGCTGGCGGCCGATCCCGGATCGCCGCCCGTCGTCGTGGTCGCGGCCCTCCACGCGCTCGCGGCGCTCGGGGCGGCGCCGGCCGCGACCCTGGAGCGCGCGCTCGCCCACGAGGACCCCGAGGTCGTGAAGGAGGCGGTGCTCGGCGCCGTGCGCGTCCCCGGCGACGACGGGCTCCGGCTCCTCCGCGCCGCCGCCGCGAGCCCACGCTGGGACGTGCGGCGCGCCGCGGCGCGCGCCATGGCCGAGCGCGGCGACCCCTCGCTCCGCGCGGACGCCGAGCGGCTCGCCGCCAGGGACCCGGATCCGCTCGTCGCGCGCGCCTTCGCCGAGACCGCGCGAGCGCTCGGGGCGCGGTAGCCCGCATGTCGCCCCCCGCGGACGGCCAGCCGCGAATGACGGACGAGGAGTTCCGGCTCCTCCGCGAGCTGATCCACGAGCACTGCGGGATCTCCTTCCGCGACGAGACCCGCTACCTGCTCGAGCGGCGGCTCTGGCCGCGGCTGGAGGCCCTCGGCCTCCGGAGCTACGGCGGGTACCACCGCTTCCTCCGCTTCGATCCCGGACGGACGCTCGAGCTCCAGCTCGCCGTCGACCTGCTGACGACCAACGAGACCTACTTCTACCGCGAGCCGATGCAGCTCGACGCGCTGGCGCGGGAGATCCTGCCCGAGCTCGCCCGGACGCACGCCGCGGAGCGCAGCCTCCGCGTCCTCTCCGCGGGCTGCTCCACCGGCGAGGAGCCGTACACGATCGCCGTCCTGCTGAAGGACTCGCACCTGTTCGACGGCTGGGACGTGGAGATCGTCGGCTGCGACATCTCGAGCCGGTGCGTCGAGCACGCCCGCGCCGGCGTGTACGGCGAGCACGCGTTCCGGAACGCGGAGGCGGCCCCGATGCGCCGCTGGTTCCACCTGCGGGGGGGCAAGTGGGCGATCGACGACGAGCTGCGGCGGATGGTCCGGTTCGGCCGCGAGAACCTGCTCGACCCGCACGCCCTCGCGGGCCTCGCGCGCATCGACGTGCTCGTCTGCCGGAACGTCATGATCTACTTCGACCTGCCGGCGCGGAAGCGGCTGCTGCGCATGTTCCACGAGAAGCTCCGGGACGGCGGCTGGCTCCTCCTCGGCCACTCCGAGTCGCTCCTCAACGTCACCGCCGACTTCGAGCTCGTCCACCTGAAGACCGACCTCGTGTACCGCAAGCCGGCGCGCCGGCCCGACGGGGAGGAGCGCTCGTGAGGCGCGGAGCCCCCGACCCCGTCCCGCCCGGCGGACTCGCCGGATCCTCGATCCGGCCCGGCCGGAGGACCTGATCGCATGGCGCACCTTCACGCACTCGTGGTGGACGACAGCGGCGCGATGCGCAAGCAGCTCGCGGACGCGCTCCGGCACATCGCGGGCATGAGCACGGTGGAGGCGACCGACGGCGCGGACGCCTGGCGGAAGCTCTCCACCGCGGCGTTCGACGTCGTCGTGACCGACGTCAACATGCCGCTCCTCGACGGCCTGAAGCTCGTCGCGCTCGTCCGCTCGGGGGGCGCCCACCAGAGCGTCCCCGTCGTCGTCGTCACGACCGAGAGCGCGGAGGCGGATCGCGACCGCGCGCTGCGCCTCGGCGCCAACGCCTACCTCGTGAAGCCGGTGGAGGCCGCCGAGGTCATCGACGCGGTCAGGGCCCTGCTCCGCCTCGGCTGACGCGCACGCCGCTCCGCGATGGCCATTTCTCCCTCGCCCCGGCGGCAGCCGGTGGAGGGGTCGGGGAGAGCTACGGCGCGATCCGCTCGATCGTTCGCGCGAACGGGATCGTCTCGCGCACGTGGTGGCGCCCGCAGATCCAGGCGACGCAGCGCTCGACCCCCATGCCGAAGCCGGCGTGGGGCACGCTCCCGTAGCGGCGGAGGTCGAGGTACCACTCGAACGCCTCCCGCGGCAGCCGGTGCTCGGCGATCCCCGCCTCGAGGGTGGCGAGGTCGTCCTCGCGCTGGCCGCCCCCGATGATCTCGCCGTAGCCCTCCGGCGCGAGCACGTCGCAGCCGAGCGCGACCCGCGGGTCCAGCGGGTCCTTCTTGAAGTAGAAGGCCTTCAGCGAGGCGGGGTACCGGTGGACCATCACCGGTCGATCGAACTGGCTCGCGACGAGGGTCTCCTCGTCCCCGCCGATGTCCTCTCCCCAGGTCATCGGGTGCCCGGCACGCTGGATGACCTCCACCGCCTCCGAGTAGGTGATCCGGGGGAACGGCGGCTTCACGTCCTCGAGCTTCGAGACGTCGCGCTCGAGCACGGAGACGAGCTCCTTGCGGTGGCGCTCGAGCGCGGTCTGGACGACGTACGACACGAACTCCTCCATGAGCGCCATGTCGCCGTCGAGGTCCATGTAGGCGACCTCCGGCTCGACCATCCAGAACTCGGTCAGGTGGCGGCGGGTCTTCGACTTCTCCGCGCGGAAGGTCGGCCCGAAGCAGTAGACCTTCCCGAGCGCCATCGCGGCCGCCTCCATGTAGAGCTGGCCGGACTGCGTCAGGTAGGCCTTCCCGAGGTCGAAGTACGGCACCTCGAACAGCGTCGAGGTCCCCTCGCACGCGGCGGGCGTGAAGATGGGCGCGTCGACGAGCGTGAAGCCGCGCCCGTCGAGGAAGTCCCGGATCGCCTTCTCGACCGTGTGGCGCACCCGCAGGATGACCTGCTGCTGCTGCGACCGGAGCCACAGGTGGCGCTGCTCCATCAGGAACGCGACCCCGTGCTCCTTGTGGCCGAGCGGGAACTCGCGGACGGGCACCGCGAACACCCGGAGCCCGCGGACGTCCAGCTCGAACCCGATGGGCGAGCGCTCGTCGCGCTTCACGAGCCCCGTCACCGCGAGGCTCGTCTCCTGCGGGAGGTGGTCCGCCTCGCGGAACGTCTCGGGGGACACGTTCCCCTTGAAGACGACGCACTGGATCGTGCCGGTCCCGTCGCGGAGCTGGAGGAAGTGGAGCTTCCCGGAGGAGCGGCGGCCGTGGAGCCAGCCGTGCAGCGTCACCTCCTGGCCTTCGTGACGGGCGATGTCGGCGACGTGGACGGGCGGGAACATGGCGGCTCCTCGGATCGGGGCGTCGAGCGTCCCAAGGATATCGCGCCGTGACGCTCGCGCCCGCGCCCGCCCCTCCGGTAATATCCCCGGCCCCATGTCGATGAACGAGCGCTACGAGCCCCATTCCATCGAGCCCCGCTGGCAGACCCGCTGGGAGCAGGCGGGCGCCTTCCGTGCCGGTCGCCGACCCGACGCGGAGCCCCGCTACGTCCTCGAGATGTTCCCGTACCCGTCCGGCGCGATGCACATGGGACACGGGCGCGTGTACACGATCGGCGACGCCCTCGCCCGCTACCTCCGGATGCGCGGCTACGACGTCATCCACCCGATCGGGTTCGACGCGCTCGGGCTCCCCGCCGAGAACGCCGCCATCAAGGACGGACGCCACCCGGGCGAGCGGACGCGCGAGAACATCGTGGCGTTCCGCGCCGAGCTGAAGAGCCTCGGCTTCTCCTTCGACTGGGAGCGCGAGATCGTCACCGCGGATCCCGAGTACTACCGCTGGAACCAGTGGTTCTTCCTGCGCATGCTCGAGCGCGGGATCGTGTACCGGCGCGAGGGCAAGGCGAACTGGTGCACCGGCTGCAACACCGTGATCGCGAACGAGCAGGTCGTCGACGACCACTGCGAGCGGTGCGAGTCGCTCGTCGTCGAGAAGGTCATCCCGGAGTGGGCCTTCAAGATCACCGCGTTCGCCCAGGACCTGCTCGACGGGCTCGACGGCCTGACCGAGTGGCCCGAGCGCGTCACGACGATGCAGCGCAACTGGATCGGCAAGAGCGTCGGCGCGGAGGTCGCGTTCGCCGTCCCGGACCAGGCGGCGATCGACGTGTTCACCACGCGCGTCGACACGATCTTCGGGTGCACCTACGTCGTGCTCGCTCCCGAGCACCCCCTCGTCGAGCGCGTCACGGTGCCCGAGCGGCGCGCGGAGGTCCGCGCGTTCGTCGAGCGGATGCGGAAGACCGACGCGGCGGAGCGCACCGGCGAGGACGCGCCCAAGGAGGGCGTGTTCACCGGCTCGCACGCGGTGAACCCGTACACGGGCGAGCGGGTCCCGGTGTGGATCGCGAACTTCGTGCTCGCGGGCTACGGCACCGGCGCGGTGATGAGCGTCCCGGCCCACGACCAGCGCGACTTCGAGTTCGCGAAGAAGTACGGGCTGCCGATCCGCGTCGTCATCCAGCCGGCGCAGGGCGACCGGCTCCCCGGCGGCGACGCGCTCCAGGCGGCGTTCACCGAGGACGGCGTCGTCGAGGCGTCCGGGAAGTTCAGCGGCCTCCCGAGCGCGAAGGCGCGCGAGGTGATGGGCGAGGAGGCCCGGACGGGCGGGTTCGGGAAGCCCACCGTGCGGTGGCACCTCCGGGACTGGGGCTTCTCGCGGCAGCGCTACTGGGGCACCCCCATCCCCGTCGTCTACTGCGACACGGACGGCATCGTGCCCGTCCCGGACGACCAGCTCCCCGTCGTCCTCCCCGACGAGGCGATCATCACGGGGAAGGGCGAGCCGCCGCTCGCGAAGGTCCCCGCGTTCGTCAACACGACCTGCCCGCGCTGCGGCAAGCCCGCCCGGCGCGAGGTCGAGACGATGGACACGTTCGTCGACTCGTCCTGGTACTACGCGCGGTACCTCTCGCCGCACGACGACCGCCGCCCGTTCGACCCGGAGCTGGCGCGGCGGTGGCTCCCCATCGACGTCTACGTCGGCGGGCCCGAGCACGCGGTGATGCACCTGCTCTACTTCCGGTTCTGGCACCGGGTGATGCACCTGCTCGGCCTCACGCACGAGGACGAGCCGTGCAAGCGGCTCGTCACGCAGGGCATCGTCAACGGTCCCGACGGCCGCAAGATGTCGAAGCGGTGGGGGAACGTCGTGACGCCGGGGCCCATGGTGCGGAAGTACGGCGCCGACACGCTCCGGCTCTTCATCCTGTTCGCCGCCCCGCCCGAGAAGGACATCGACTGGTCGGACGAGCAGGTCGACGGCCTCTTCCGCTTCCTCGCCCGGGTGTGGCGCCTGTTCCACGCGCGGCAGGACTGCTTCCGCGCGGACCCGTCGCACCTCGGGCAGGCGGAAGGACCATTCCTGGAGCTCCGGCGCCGCACGCACCGGACGATCCAGCGCGTGACCGACGGCTTCGACAAGGAGCTCAAGTTCAACACGGGCATCGCGGCGCTGATGGAGCTCGTGAACGCCCTCTACCCGCTCGAGCCGCGGACCGACGCGGAGCGCGCGGTGGTCCGCGAGGCGCTCGTCGCGCTCGCGACGATGCTCGCGCCGTTCGCGCCTCACGCGGCGGAGGAGCTCTGGCACGAGGTGCAGGGGAGCGGGGCGCGCGACCGGCTCCTCGCGGACGAGCCCTGGCCCCGCTTCGACCCCGCCCTGGTCGTCGCGGACACCGTGACGATCGCGGTGCAGGTGAACGGGAAGCTCCGGGGCGAGGTGCAGGCGCCGGCGTCGGCGGGCGAGGCGGAGGTCCGCGCGCTGGCCGAGGCGCAGGAGCGCGTCCAGGCGCACCTCGCCGGCAAGACGATCCGCAAGGTCGTGTTCGTCCCGAAGCGGCTCGTGAACTTCGTGGTGGGCTAGTGAAGGCCGCGCTCGCGATCGGGGCCCTCCTCGCGTTCGCCGGCTGCGGCTACGGGTTCAGCCAGCGCTACGTCGCCGCCGGCGGCGTCGGCCGGATCCACGTCCGGCCGTTCGTGAACGGGTCGACGGAGCCCGAGCTCGGCGCGGTCGTGACGGCCGCGCTGCGCGGCGAGCTCGCCCGGCGCGGCGCCGACGCGGGGGAGGGGGCCGGGGCCGTGCTCGACGGCGAGGTCCGCGCCACCGAGCCCGTCCTCACCTCCACCGCGGGGGTGACGTGGCGCGTCGGAGTCGAGCTGCGGGCGCGCCTCCTGGCGACGCCGGAGCGCCCCGTCGAGAGGACCGTCCGCCGCGAGGTGGACTTCCTCGCGGGCGCGGATCCGCTCGAGACCGAGGGACGGCGGGCGCTCGCGCTGCGCCGCGTCGCGGACGAGGCCGCGCGCGAGCTGCTGCGAGCTTTCGAGAGGTAGGAGCGCTACTTCGCGGCCGGCGCGGTCTTCGCGACGGCGTGGGCGAGGCGCGAGATGCGGCGCGACGCGGCGTTGCGGTGCAGCACGCCCTTCGAGGCGGCCCGGTCGAGCGCCTTCTCGGCGACGTGGAGCGCCGCCTTCGCGCCCGCGGTGTCGCCCTTGTCGAGCGCCTCGCGGACCTTCTTCACGGCGCCCTTCACGCCGGTGCGGACGCCGACGTTGCGGGCGCGGCGCTTCTGGGCCTGTCGGTTGCGCTTCTCGGCCGATGCGGTGTTCGCCAAGCTGACCTCTTCCGTGGAAGGTGGGAGGGCGCGCTAATTACCGCCCATCGCGAGCCGCGTCAAGGGGTTGAGGGCTCTGGTCGCGCCGTCCTGCCGCAGTCCGCGGGCCCGGACCGTCGGCCCGGGTGCACGGCGGACCCTACGGCGGCGAGACCGGGAACGGCGCGTGCCACGCGGACCCTACTGCCGAGCGGGCTTGCACGGCGAGGTCGCGCGCGGTCCTTGTGGCTCAAGCCCGCGCCGCGATCCCGCGCGGCGATCCCGCGTGGCGTGCGGACCGGAAAAGCGAGAGCCGACGGAGAGTTGTCCACCTCCGCCCAAATCTCGAACGACGTCGCGGAGGTCGCCGATGTCGCACAGGTCCCGAAACAGGCCGATTCCGCCTCAACGCTACGGAATCTCAATGGGAAATTGGTGCGTCAGGGTGTCTACGGGGGCAGCGGAGCGGCGAAAACCCGGATCCGCCGGGCCACCCCCGCGGAGTTATCCACGGTCTTTCCCCAAGCCGTGTGGAAAATCCTGGGGAGGCTCCGCGGCGCCAGTTTTCGCTTGACGCTCGAGATCTTTGGCCTCGTCCCAGATCGCGTCCATCTCGGCGAGCGTGGCCTGCCCGTGGCCGACGCCGCGCCGCTCCAGCTCCCGCTCGACGTGGGTGAACCGGGCGACGAACCGGGCGAGCGCGGCCCGGAGCGCCTCCTCCGGGGCCACGTCGAGCTTGCGCGACAGGTTGGCCAGCGCGAAGAGCGCGTCGCCGAGCTCGTGCTCGATCGCCTCCCGATCCCCGCCCGCGATCGCCTCGTCGAGCTCCCGGATCTCCTCCGACACCTTCGTCCGGGCGCCCGCGGCGTCCGGCCAGTCGAAGCCGATCCGGCTCGCCTTCTCGGTCAGCCGGTCGGCGCGGGCGAGCGCCGGCATCTCCCGGGGCACGCCCTCGAGCACGCTCGCGCCGCCGCCCTTCTTCCGGTTCTCCTCGCGCTTCAGGGCCGCCCATTGCCGGAGCACCGCGTCGGCGTCCTTGGCCTCCGCGTCCCCGAACACGTGAGGGTGGCGAGACACGAGCTTGTCCGTGATCGCGTCCGCGACGTCGGCGAACTCGAAGCGGCCCTCCTCCTTCCGGAGCTGCGCCTGGAAGACGATCTGGAGGAGCAGATCGCCGAGCTCCGCGCAGTGCTCGCGGGGGTCGTCCGCGTCGATCGCCTCGAGCACCTCGTACGTCTCCTCGAGGACGTAGGGCCGGAGCGACCTCAGCGTCTGCTCGCGGTCCCAGGGGCAGCCCTGCGGGCCGCGGAGGCGTTCCATGATCGAGAGGAGCCGCTCGATGGCGACCTGTGCGCGGGACATGAGCCGAACTGTTTAGCCGAAAGCCCCCCGTGCTAGCATCGAGTTCTCGCGTGCCGACCCGCGGAAAGATTGCCCTCGCCGCCCTCCTGCTCGCCGCGGCGGCGCTGCCGCCCGCCGCCCGAGCGCAGATCGCGGCCCCGAGGCTCGTCGACGAGGCGGAGGAGGCTCCCCCGGCGGAGGAGGCCCCTGCGCCGGCCCGGCCCCCCGGCCGCGGCGCCCCCGAGCCCGACCTCGGCCCCCCCCGCCCCGCGAAGCCGGCGCCCGCCGCCCCGGCGGCCCCCGGGCCGGGACCCGCCGCGCCCCCGACCTCCCCCGACGCGACGACCGCCCCGGCCGCGGGGGCGCAGACCTCGCCGGCCCGCCCGGCGACGCCCGCCGCGCAGCCGCCGCGCTCGCCGGCGGCGGACCTCTCGCGCCGGATGCTGCCGGTGCAGGCGACCTACCCGAAGCTGATGGCGATCTGGGCGGAGCGGCGGACCGCGCTGCGCGAGGCGGACGCGATCAAGGCGGAGGGGGCGGAGAAGGCGCTGCTCGCGGTCCGCAACGAGCTCGGGATGGCGAACGTGGTCCCGCTCGCGGCCGTCGAGATCCGCGACTCGCGGCGCGCCCTGCAGTCGAACCTGTTCGGCGAGGCGATCGCCCACGCGCGGTCCGCCGTCGCCCTCGCGCCCGACCTCCCGGACGCCCACCTGGCCCTCGCCCGGGCCGCGTTCGCGGACGCGCCCTCGAGGCCGGGGCCGGCGCTCGCGGCGCTGCGGGACGCCGTCGTCGCGATCGTCCGGGAGCCGCACACCCTGAGGTCGTTCTACGGCGACCTGGCCTCGGCCGCGCTCGCCGCCGCGCTCGTCGCGTCGCTCGCGACCTTGCTCCTCCTGGTCGCGCGGCGGCTGCGGCTGTTCCTCCACGACTTCCACCACCTGCCGCTCCTGCGCGGCACCGCGGTCGTCCAGTCGAGCTTCCTCGCGCTCGTGCTGCTCGGCGTTCCGGTCGCCTTCGGCCTCGGGCCCGTCTCGGCCGCCGCGGTGGCCCTCGTCGCGGTGTGGCTGTACCTCGGGCTCGCCGAGCGGATCGTGGCGACGGTCGCGCTCGCCGCGCTCGTCGCGATCCCCTGGGCCGCCGGGGCGGCGGCCCGCGCGACGGCCTGGACGGGGAGCCTCGCCGAGGTCGTGTACGAGCTCGAGCACGGCGCGGTCTCGGACGAGGCGGCGGCGGCGGTCGCGGCGCGGTTCTCCGACGCCCCGGCCCCGGGCCCGGTCTACGCGGCCCTGGGACGTCACCACAAGCGGCGCGGACGGCTGGACGAGGCGCTCCGGTACTACCGCCTCGCCGCCGCCGCGGATCCGCGCGCGCCCGAGCTGCAGGTGAACGTCGGGAACGTCCTGTTCCTGAAGGACGACCTCGAGGGCGCGAAGGCGGCGTACCTCGCCGCCACCGACCGGGCCGCCGGCGACCTCGTCGTGCTCGGCGCCGCGAACTACGACCTCTCGAAGCTGTACCTTCGCACCTCCGACATGAGCCAGAGCGCCGCCGCGCGCGAGCGGGCGGAGCGCGAGGCCGGGGAGTTCCTGCGCCGCCACGGCTCCGACGAGGACTTCTCCGCGAACCGCTACCTCGTGGACGTCCCGGTGCCCGACGAGAAGATCCGGGCGCTCGCCGCGACCGACGGCACCCCCGACGCGCTCGCGGCGTGGGCGCGGAAGCGGCTCGCGGGGAACCTGCCGCGCGCCGCCTGGCCCTGGGCGCCGCTCGCGCTCCTCGCCGCGCTGTGGCTGCTCGGGCTCGCGGGCGCGCCGGCTCCGTCCGGCGCGCGCGTGCGACCGCTGCGGACGGCGCCGCCTGCCGCCGCTGCGATCCGTCGGCGGGCGACCTCTGCGGGCAGTGCGTGAACGTGTTCGTGCGCAAGGGGCTCGTCGACGCGCGCGACCGGCTGCGGAAGGAGGCGCAGGTCCGGCGGCACGGCCAGTTCGTGAGCGTCGCGACCCGCATCCTCTCCATCGCCGGGTGCGGGGCGGGGCAGCTGTTCCACGGCGCCGCCGCGCTGGGAGCCCTGCTCCTCGCCGGGACGCTCTTCGCCGTGTTCGTGATCTGGTTCTGGCGCGGGGTCGTCCCGCCGCCGCACCCGTCGCCGTACGTGCTCCTCGGCAAGCTCGCGGTCGCGGCGCCGCTCGGGCTGGCGCTCTGGGCCTTCGCGATCCGCGACGCGTTCCGGCGGACGAGGTAGGGAGACCCGGTGGCGCTCAAGGGCACGCTCAAGGACTTCGGGATCGCGGAGATCCTCCAGCTCATCGGCCAGCAGGCGAAGAGCGGCGTGCTCCACCTGCAGGCTCGCGACGACGTCACCCACATCGCCATCTCGGACGGCTGCGTCGTCCGGGCCGAGTCGGCGGGGCGCAAGACGCGCGACCGCCTCGGGAACCTGCTCGTGCGCGCCGAGATCATCACCGCGGAGGAGCTCGCGTACGCGCTCGACGCGCAGAAGCGGAGCCTGCGGCGCCTCGGGGACATCCTCGTCGGCCTCGGGCTGGTGACGAAGCAGGACCTCTCCGAGATGACGGCCCTGCAGACGACCGAGACCGTCTACCGCCTGTTCCACTGGAAGAGCGGCACGTACGAGTTCGAGCCGGGCGACGTCGAGTGGGACGCCGACACGGTGACGCCGCTGCGCGCGGAGTCCGTCCTGATGGAGGGCTTCCGGCAGGTCGACGAGTGGCCGCTCGTCCGCCGGAAGATCACCTCGACCGCGATGACCTTCGAGCGGACCCGCGCGCTCGAGACGGTGCGCGCCCCGGAGCGCAGGGCGGAACGGGAGAAGGAAAGCGATGACGTGGACGCCGCCTTCGACGCGCTCGGCGAGGACCACGAGCCGAAGGACGCGGAGCACCCCGGGCTCGGGCGCAACGAGCGGCGCTGCTTCGAGCTCGCGGAGCCCGGCCGGACCGTGGAGAAGATCACCGATCTGTCCCGCCTCGGCGAGTTCGAGACGTGCAAGGCGCTGCTGAACCTGGTCAACCTCGGGTACCTCAAGGGGATCGCGCCCGCCAGCCGGGCCGCCAGCGCCGTCGGGGCCTACGCGCAGGACTGGCAGGCGCGGATCCGGCGCGCGGCCACGCGCGTCGTCGCGACGGTCGCCGTCGCCGCGACGCTCGCCGGGATCGCCTACTGGATCGACCGGCGGGGCCTCCTCCTGCACGGGGCGGGCGGGGCGGTCGTGCGCGACAACACGGCCCAGCGCTTCCTGGCCCGCTACCAGCTGGAGCGGCTGCGCGCCGCGCTCGAGGTGTACCGGCTCGAGCGTGGGGAGTACCCGGACGCCCTCGGCCGGCTCGTCGAGGCGGAGCTCGTGACCGCGCGGGATCTCACCTATCCGTGGTCCCAGGCGTACTACTACCGGCGCGGTCCGGGGGGGCGGATCGTGCTCCTCCCCCCGCTCGAGTGACCGCGGCCGTGCCGCGGGCGGCGCGCGCCGGTTATCGTCGCAGTGGCGGTGCGGCCACAGGAGGCTCCTTGGGTCAGGGCGCGGCGGAACCCCTCCACACCTCGCGGCTCGAGTTCGCGGACAACGACAAGGTGCGCGCCCTCTGCGGCGCGCACAACGAGCACCTGAAGCTGGTCGAGCGTCGGCTCGGGGTCCAGCTCGGCCTGCGCGGCGGGCAGATCGTGGTGTCCGCCTCCGACGAGGCCAAGCTCCGGATGGCGGAGCGGCTCGTCCAGGAGCTCTACGACCTCGTGGCGGAGGGTTATCCCCTCTACCTCGAGGACGTCGATCAGGCGACGAAGCTCGCGGCCCAGGGCGTCCCGCTGCGCGAGGTGTTCGGCGACACCGTCTTCGTCTCGTCCCGGCACCGCGTCATCACGCCGAAGGGGCTCGCGCAGAAGCGCTACATCCAGGCGATCAGGGACGACGACATCGTCTTCGGGGTGGGACCTGCCGGGACCGGCAAGACGTACCTCGCGATGGCGATGGCGGTGGCCTACCTCGTCGAGCGCCGGGTCAAGCGGATCGTGCTCACGCGCCCCGCGGTCGAGGCGGGCGAGAAGCTCGGGTTCCTCCCCGGCGACATCGCCGAGAAGGTGAACCCGTACCTGCGGCCCCTCTACGACGCGCTGTTCGACATGGTCGACTACGAGAAGGCCACCGCGTTCATGGAGCGCGGGACGGTCGAGGTGGCGCCGCTCGCCTTCATGCGCGGCCGCACCCTGAACGACTCGTTCGTCATCCTCGACGAGGCCCAGAACACGACCGAGGAGCAGATGAAGATGTTCCTGACGCGCCTGGGGTACGGGTCGAAGGCGGTCGTGACCGGCGACGTCACGCAGGTGGACCTGCCGTCGGGGCGCGGCTCGGGGCTCGTCGAGGTGCAGAAGGTGCTGCGGTCCGTCGAGGGGGTCTCGTTCTGCTTCTTCAGCGAGATCGACGTGGTGCGGCACCCGCTCGTGCAGGAGGTGGTGCGGGCCTACGACCTCTTCGAGGCGGAACGCCGCGCCCGCGCCGAGGGGGCCCGTCCGGAGCGGCCCGAGGCCCCCCGCGCCGACGGCGGGGTGCCGGAGAGGTCCGAGCCCGACGGCAAGTCGCGCCGGGGCTGACGGAAAGAGCGAGTCCTCGCCGCGGGTTCACCCTGGGCCCGGGAACGCGGTTGCCTTCGGACGATCCCGGTGCAAGGCTGCGCGCCGTGCTCGAACGCCCGGGATCACATTCGCCTACATCCGGCTGGCTCCTGAGCCGGTTGGTGCGCGGCGACTGGGCGGGCTGGCTCCTGCGCGTCCTGCTCGTCGCCGTGATCTCGTGCGCCGCGGCGTGGCTCCTCGCGCCCGCGGGCGCGCCCCGGCTCCCCGGGCCGGAGGCGCTCGGGACGCCAGCGCCGGCGACCGTGAAGGCGGACCGGGACTACGACGTCGTCGATCAGGAAGCGACCCGCCGCCGGCGCGTCGAGGCGTCGCAGGCCGAGCGGCCGGTCTACGTGCAGGACGCGGGAGCGGCCGACGAGGCCGCCGCGCGCGTCCACGCCGCCTTCCAGCTGATGCGGGACGAGGCGGGGGCGCTCCCGCTCCGCCACGGCATCCGGGACGGCGCGGAGCTGCAGCGCCGCTACTCGGCGCAGCGGGACGCGTTCGTCTCGCGGCTCCAGGTGGTCGTGCGCGACGAGGACCTCGCCGCGCTCGCGCAGGCCCGGTTCTCGGAGTCGGTCGAGCAGGAGCTGGCGGCCCTCGCGCGGCGCGGGCTCGAGGGGGTCGTGGTCGGCGACCTGGCGCTCCTCGCCGCGGAGCGCGAGCGGGGGTTCGCCGTGCGCGCCTTCGCCGACGGCGCGCTGCAGGGCGAGAGGGTCGTGACGGACCTCGCGCTCGTGCGGGACGTCGCGACCGCCGCGGACGAGGTCGCCCGCGCCGCCGCGGCCCGGCTGGAGCGCGATCCGCCCGCGCTGCGCGGCGCGGTCCAGCGGGTCGCGATCGCGATGATCCGCCCGACGCTCGCGCACGACCAGGTCGAGACCGCCCGGCGCCGCGAGGAGGCGGCGGCGCGGGTGAAGCCGGTCATCGTCCCCGTGAAGCGCGGCGAGAAGATCGTCGGAGACGGGGAGCGGATCGAGAAGCGCCACCTCGTGCTGTTCGACGGGATGCGCGCGAACCGGCGCGGCGAGGTGCTCGCGCACGTCCGCCTCGGCGCCGGCGCCCTCGTCGCGCTCATGGTCGCCTTGCTCTGGCGGGTCGCGCGGCGCAACCTGCCGCGGTTCCGGCCGGCGCGCCGCGACGCGATGCTCCTCGCCGTGCTGCTCGTCGGGACGTTCGCCCTCGGGTTCGTGGGGTTCGCGATCGCGGACGCGCTCCAGGACCGGTTCCCGGCCCTCGTCTCGCCGTCCCTGCAGTACCTCGTGCCGTTCGCGGCCGGCGCGATGATCGTCCGGCAGGTGCTCGCCGCGGACGCGGCGCTGCTCTTCGCGCTGTCGGCGGGGCTCGCGGCCGGGCTCCTCGCGGGCCAGTCGATGTCGTACGCGCTGTACGCCACGCTGACCTCGGTCGCCGCCGCCGGGCTCGTCTCGGGGCAGCGCGACCGGGCGGGGATCTTCCGCGCCGGGCTCGGCGTCGGCCTCGTCGGGGTGGCGCTCGCGATCGCGATCGGGCTGTTCGCCGGGAAGCCGGCGGGCGACGTCGCGATCTCCGCGCTCGCCGCCCTCGCCGGCGGCGCGCTCCTCCTCCCCGTCACGGTCGTCGGGGTGCTGCCGATCGTGGAGGCCGCGTTCGGCTACGTCACGGACGTGAAGCTGCTCGAGCTCGCGAACCTGAACCACCCGGCGCTGAAGGAGCTGATCGTCCAGGCGCCCGGGACGTACCACCACTCGATCCTGATGGGCTCGCTCGTCGAGGCGGCGGCGGAGGCGATCGGGGCGAACCCGGTCCTGGCCCGCGTCTGCGCCTACTACCACGACCTCGGAAAGATCCGGAACCCGCTCTTCTTCGCGGAGAACCAGCGCGGCGGCGAGAACCGGCACGACGAGCTCGCGCCGTCGATGAGCGCGCTCATCGTGAAGCGCCACGTGACGGACGGGCTCGAGCTCGCGCGGCACTGGCGGATCCCGCGGCTCGTCGCGGACGCCATCCCGCAGCACCACGGGACGCGCACGGTCGCGTACTTCTGGGCCAAGGCGCAGCGCGTCCCCCACGCGCCGGACGACGGGCGGGGCGCGCCGCTCGACGAGGCGCTGTTCCGGTATCCGGGGCCGAAGCCCCAGAGCCGCGAGGCGGCGCTCGTCATGATCGCCGACGCGTGCGAGGCGTCGTCGCGCGCGCTCGAGGTCCCCACGGGCGAGGCGCTCAGGACCCTCGTCTCGAAGCGGATCAACGAGATCTTCAGCGAGGGGCAGCTCGACGACTGCGAGCTCACCCTGCGGGACCTGAACGCGATCGCCGGAGCGATGGTGCGAGCCCTGGAGGCGATCTACCACACGCGCCCCGACTACCCCTCGCGCGGCCTGGAGCCCGGGCCGCGGCAGCTTCCGATTCACCTCGTCGCGAAGCCGTGATCGTCCGGCTGACCTGCACGCTTCCGAGGGGGCGCCGGTCGGCCCGGCGCCTGCGCGCCCGCGCGCAGGCCTTCCTGAAGGCCCTGGGCCGCGAGGACGCGGAGCTCTCGGTGCTGCTCGTCGGCGACCGCCGCATGCGGACCTTGAACCGCGAGTGGAGGGGGAAGGACGCCGCGACGGACGTGCTCTCCTTCCCGCTATCGGATCCGCCCGGGATTGGGCCGCTTTTGGGCGACGTGGTAATCTCCTGGGAGACGGCTGCCCGCCGCGCGCGCGGCGAGAGCCGCTCCATCGCCCAGGAGCTGGAGCGGTACCTCGCGCACGGGATCCTCCACCTGCTCGGCTACGATCACGAGCGACCGGGGGACGCGCGGAGGATGGCCGAGAAGGAAGCGGCGCTCGCGCGGAGCGAAGGCCTGGTCGGCGCGGCGCTCAGGGAAGGGCTGGAAGCGGAGACGTGGACCCGTTCGCGGACATCGACCTCGACTCCGAGTCGGTCTGGCTCGACGGCGCGTGGTACACGCGTCAGGACCTCGCACGCCGGATCAAGGAGATGATCGAGACCGGCGACTTCCGCGTGTCTCGACCGAGCCAGGCGCTCGAGCGCCTCGAGGCGGCGCTCGCGCAGGCGTGCGTCGTCACCGTCCGGATGCCGGCGGACCTCGCCGAGACCGTCGGCGCCACCGCGTCGCGGCTCGGTCGCCCCGTCGGCCACCTCGTGCGGGAGGCGGTCTCGTACTACCTCGCCGCCGCGGCCGCGTACGGCGCCGCCCAGGGCGGCGGGCAGCACCCGGGGACCGCGCAGGTCGACGTCGACCTGTCGGAGGACCCGCGCGACGCCGTGAAGAAGGCCCGCTGACGCGCCCTGCCGGCGCTAGAACCGGGGTCCGATGAAGCGCGCCCTCCCGCCCCCCGGGGAGCCCCGAGCCACCTCCCGGCCTCGCCGCGTCGACTGGGGCGCGTACGCCGCGGCGGCGGGGTCCGGCGTCCTCCTCGCGCTCGCGTTCCCGCTCGTGGTGCCGTTCGTCGGCCTGCGGGAGGTCGATCCGGCGGGCCGGCTCGAGGTGCTCGCGTGGGTCGCGCTGGTGCCAGCCGTCCTCGCGGTCCGGGCCGCGCCGTCCGCCCGCTCGGCGTTCCTGCGGGGGCTCGTGGCCGGGCTCGCCTTCTTCTACGCCGCGATCCACTGGGTCTCCCACGCGATGACGGCGTTCGGCGGGCTCCCGTTCGCGGTCGCGCTCGTCGGCCTGACGGCGCTCGTGCTGTTCATGGCGGTGCACTGGGCCGCCGCGTTCGCGATCTCCTGGACCCTCCGCGACCGGCTCGGCTGGCCCCTGCACGTGCACCTGCCGGTGGTCTGGGTGGCGCTCGAGCTGTCGCGCAACCACCTCTTCAGCGGCTTCCCGTGGGGGAACGTCGGCTACTCCCAGGTGCGCACCCTCCCGATCGCCCAGCTCGCGGCGCTCGCCGGTCCGTACGGGATCGCCGCGCTCGTCGTGCTCGTGAACGCGGTCCTCGCCGAGACGCTCGCGTCCCGCCGGGCGCGCGCGCCGCTCCCCGTCCGCGGGCTCGCGCTCGCCGCGGCGCTCCTCGCGGCGACGCTCGCCCACGGTGCGCTCCGGCTGCGGAGCGTCCGGGCGCGCGCCGCCGCCGCGCCCTCCCTCGCGGTCGGGGTGGTCCAGCCGAACGTGGACCAGTCGGTGAAGAACCGCGCGCGCGACCGCGCCGGCGACATCCTCGCGCGGCTCGTGCCGCTGACGCTCGAGGCCGACCGTCGGGGGGCGGACCTCGTCGCCTGGCCCGAGGCGTCGTACCCCCTCTACGTGCGCCCGGGGACGCGCTCCTTCGCGACGCCCGACTCCGGCCTCGTCCCGCTCTCTCGCGCGCACCTGCTCATGGGGGCGGCGACCGTCGAGTGGATCCGCGCCGGCGCCGAGCGGGTGCCCCGCGTGGGCAACGTGGACTACCTGCTCTCGCCGTCCCTCGAGGTGCTCGGCTTCTACCAGAAGCACCACCTGGTGCCGTTCGGGGAGTACGTGCCGCTCGCGGAGTGGCTCCCGTTCCTCAGGCAGGTGGTCCCGAGCTTCGCGCCGGCGATGCCGGGTCGCGAGCTCACCGTCCTCGAGATGCCCGCCCCCCGCGCCGCGGTGGCGGCGGCGACGGCGGCCGTCCCGCTCGCGAAGCCGGCGCAGATCGAGGCCGCCGACGGGACCCGCGCCGCGCCCGATCGCGTCCGGCTCGCCCCGATGATCTGCTTCGACGCCATCTTCCCCGAGATCAACGTCGCGTTCGCGCGCAAGGAGCCGGAGCCCGAGATCCTGGTGAACCCGACGAACGACGCCTGGTACGGGTACTCCTCCGGCCCGTACCAGTTCCTCGCGATCGTCAGGATGCGCGCGATCGAGGCCGGCAAGGCGGTCGTCCGCCCGGCGTACGCCGGGGTGTCGGCCGTCATCCTGCCGAGCGGCGAGCTCGCTCCCGGCGCGCTCGAGGTCGGGCCGGTGGATCCGGACCGGGCGCCGGATCCGCGCGAGCCGGCGCGGCTGCTCCTCGCGGAGGTCCCGCGCTTGCGAGGGCTCACCCTCTACACTACAGTCGGCGACCTCTTCGCCTGGGCGTGCGCCGCCGCGACCGTGGCTGCGCTCGGCGCGGCGGTCCGCAAGCGCCGGAGCGCGAAGCCCGAGGAGACCTAGGGATGGCCGCACCGAACCAGGAACGCCTCGCCGACCTGGCGCGCCGACTCGACGCGCTCCGGGGGGCGCTTTGACGTCGAGCGCAAGCGTGGTCGGGTAGACGAGATCTCGCGGCTGTCGGAGGCGCCCGCCTTCTGGTCGGACAACGCCAAGGCGCAGGCGCTCCTGAAGGAGAAGGCGCAGCTCGAGCAGGTCACCGGCGCGTTCGAGAAGGTCCGCAGGTCGCTCGAGGACGCGCAGGCGCTCTCCGAGCTCGCGGAGGAGGCCGCCGACGAGGCGACCCGCGCCGAGGCGGCTCAGCACGCCGAGGCCGTCGCGCGGGAGGTCGCCGCGCTCGAGTTCCACCGGATGCTCTCCGGCCCGCACGATCGCGCCGGCGCGATCGTCGAGGTGAAGAGCGGCGCGGGCGGCGTCGAGGCGATGGACTGGGCGGCGATGCTCTACCGGATGTACACCCGCTACTGCGAGCGGAAGGGCTGGGAGGTCGAGCCCGCCGACCTGACCGCGGGCGAGGAGGCGGGCATCAGCTCCGCCTCGTTCATCGCGCGCGGCGAGTACGCCTACGGCTTCATGAAGGCGGAGAAGGGCGTCCACCGGCTCGTCCGGATCAGCCCGTTCGACTCCGCGGCGCGCCGGCAGACCAGCTTCGCGGCCGTCGACGTCACGCCGGAGATCGACGACGACATCGTGATCGACGTGAAGGAGGCGGACGTGCGGATCGACACGTACCGGTCCTCCGGCGCCGGAGGCCAGAAGGTGAACAAGACGGACTCCGCCGTCCGCCTGACGCACCTCCCCACCGGGATCGTCGTCGCCGTGCAGAACGAGCGCAGCCAGCAGAAGAACCGCGGCGTCGCCTGGAAGATCCTGCGCGCGAAGCTCTACGAGCTCGAGGAGAAGAAGCGCGCCGCGGTGCGCGACGCCGAGGAGGCGACGAAGAAGGACATCGACTTCGGCTCGCAGATCCGCAGCTACGTCCTCCAGCCGTACCGGATGGTGAAGGACCTGCGGACCGGGGTCGAGACCGGCAAGGTGGACGACGTGCTCGACGGCGAGCTCGACCAGTTCGTGCAGCCGTACCTGCTCGGGGTCCGGCGCACCGACCGCGTCGTCGACGACTGACGGCCCTCGACGGCGGGCCGGACCCGCAGGTCGGCGATGGGCGGGCCGACTCGCCGCTCGTCCGCGCTACAGCGGCGTGTACACGATCGGCTGCCGCGCGAGGATGAACCGCTCGATCGCGTCGATGGCCCACCCGGGGACGTTCATCAGCCGGACGCCGCAGCCCGTCGGCTGGCGGCCGATGGTGGCGCTCTTCTCGCGGACGAAGGCGACCTCGCCGTCGGTCTCGATCTTCCGGCCGTCCGCGAGCCCGAGCCGGATCTGCAGCCGCGTGCCGGCCGGCGGCGGGGTGGCGGTGGCGATGAAGACCCCGCCGGAGTCCATCCGGCGCGACGGGCCGACGTAGAAGTTGTGCTCGGAGACGAGGCTCACGTTCACCTCGACGCGGGTGGGCAGCGGCCGGGACTTCCGGTCGTCCACGAGCTCCTCGTCGATGAGCGCCATGAGGTCCACGCCGGCGCGCGGGCGCGCGGGCGGGGCGGCGCGGCCAGGACGGCGGGAACGGCGCGCCGCGCCGGGCGGGCGCGGCGTCGGGCGCGTCACGCCACCCGCCGCCGCCGCGCCGAGCGAGCGCTCCACCACGATGAGCGGCCTCGCGAGCACCTCGGAGCGGGCGAGGGCGCGCTCCGCGCCCGCGACCGCGGCGAGCGGCTCGACGATCTCCCGGGAGGGCGCGACGAGCACCACCCGGACGCCGACCTTCGCCGCGTTCTGCGCGGTCGTGAGCGCGCTCGCCCAGGTGCCGTCCGGGGTCGCCGGCAGCAGGAGGACGATGACGTGCGGCGCCACCGCGCGCGCGATCGGCTCCACGTCCTGCGGCCCCGGGAGGCAGCAGAGCGCGTACCCCGCACGCTCGAGGTGCAGGTGAAGCGCGATCGAGACGTCGGCGTCCTGCCCTACGACGAGAACGCGCGACGCCACTGGGGCGCCGGAGTTCACGCGGAGCGGCCTCCCGTCTCCATCATGATGCGCCGCTCCAGATCGGCGCGGTTCGTCGCGTTGGCGAGCGCCGTGTCGAGCGAGATCCGCTTCGCCTCGTGCAGCTTGTACAGGTACTGGTCGAAGCTGTGCATCCCGAGGTCGGCCCCGGCCGTCTCCATGTACCCCTTCAGCTCGCCCACCTTCGTCCCGTCGCGGATGAGCTCGCGCACGGTCGAGGTGGCGAGGAGCCCCTCGACCGCGGGGATGAGCCCGGTCGCGTCGGCGCGCATGAGGAGCCGCAGCGCGACGACCGCCTGGAGGTTGTCGGCGAGGCGGGAGCGGACGTTGTCCTGCTCCTCCGCCGGGAACAGCCCGGTGATGCGCCCGATCGCGCGAGGCACGTCGGGGGTGTGGAGCGAGGTGATGACGAGGTGGCCGGTCTCCGCCGCCTTGAGGCAGATCTCCGCCGCCTCGCGATCGCGGAGCTCGCCGACCATGATGATGTCCGGATCCTGGCGCAGGGCGGCGCGCAGCGCGTCGGAGTAGCTCGCGGTGTCCGACCCGACCTCGCGCTGGATGACGAGCCCCTTGCCCCCCGCGAAGATGAACTCGATCGGATCCTCGACCGTGATGACGTGCAGCCGCTCCTGCCGGATGATGAAGTCGATGAGCGACGCGATCGTCGTCGACTTGCCGTTGCCGGTCGCGCCGGTGACGCAGATGAGCCCGCGCCGGGCCTCGGCGATGGTCCGCACCACCGGGGGCAGGTTCAGCGTCTCGAAGTCCGGGATCTGGAACGGGATGGTGCGCATGACCGCGCCCCAGCTGCCGCGCTGCTTGAAGATCGACGCGCGGAAGCGCGACACGCCCGGGAGCGAGTAGCTGCGGTCCACCTCGCGGAAGTCGAGCGGCGTGAACCCGGAGCCGGGCGCCTGCAGGACGATGTTCGCGATCGCCTCGGTGTCCGCGTGCGTCAGGGGCGGGTACTTCGCCGCGAGCAGCTCGCCGAACACGCGGTAGGTCGGCGGGTAGCCCACCTCGAAGTGGACGTCGCTCGCCTGCCGCTTGACCGCGAGCTGCAGGAACGAATTGAACATCTCCTCGCTGAGCGGGCCTTGGCCTTCCATGGGCGGCGAGTGTACCCCGCGGCGGGCGAGCGCCCAAGCTGCCGGCTACCGTGCGGCGAGGTGAGCCGACGTGGTCCGCGCGCCCCGTCGCCCATACCCTGTGAGGCGTGCGAATCGCCATGGTGTCGACCCCGTTCGTCGCGGTGCCGCCGCGAGGGTACGGCGGGACGGAGCTCGTCGTGCACGCCCTCGCGCAGGAGCTCGTGCGCGGAGGGCACGAGGTGGTCCTCTTCGCGACGGGGGACTCCGAGTTCCCCGACGTCCGCGCGCGCTTCGCGAAGGCGGTGTGGCCGCCCGATCCCTACGCCGAGCTCCTCCACTGCCGGGCGGCGGCGCTCGAGATCGCGCGGGAGGGGTTCGACGTCGTCCACGCCCACGCCCCCGCGCTGCTCGCGTTCGCGGACGAGCTGGAGGCGCCGGTCGTCTACACCATCCACCACGCCCGGGATCGGGTGCTCGCGCGGTACTACGCCTCCGCGCCGCCCGTGCTGCGGGTCGCGATCTCGGCGCGCCAGGCGTCGCTGCTCGAGCTCCCCCCGCACCTCGTCGTCCACCACGGGCTGGATCCCGCGATCTACCCGGACCTCGGCCCCGGCGGCGACTACGCCTTCTGCCTGGGGAGGCTCTCGTGGGTGAAGGGCCCGGAGGTCGCGATCGCCGCCGCGAGGGCGGCCGGCCTGCCGATCGTCGTGGCGGGAGCCCTGCACCCCGAGGACGACGCGCCGCCGCGATGGGCGGACGAGGTCCTCGAGCCGGCCCTCCGCGCGCCGGGCGTCACCTGGCTCCCCCAGGTGGACCTCGCGGCCAAGAGGCGGCTGTTCGCCGGCGCGCGCGCGCTCGTCGCGCCGGTGCGCTGGGAAGAGCCGTTCGGGCTCGTGATGATCGAGGCGCTGCTCGCCGGGTGCCCCGTGATCGTGCCGGAGCGGGGCGCCGCCCCCGAGATCGTCGAGCACGGCCGGAACGGGTTCCTCGCCGGGGGCGTCGAGGACATCGCGGAGGCGCTCCGGGCGGCCTCGGCGCTCGATCGCGCCGCGATCCAGGCGGACGCGCGACGCCGCTTCTCCGCCGCGCGGATGGCGGAGGAGTACACCGCCGCGTACGAGCTCGCCGCCGGCGGCACCGTCGGGGCCGGGGCAGGGGAGGCCGAATGGACGACCGCTCGGGAGTGACGGCGCTCGGCGCCGCGGAGCTCCTCGGGTACTCGGATCCCTCCGCGCAGCCGGAGGCGACCGGGATCGAGAAGCTCGTCCTGAAGCGCGGGAACCTGTTCCTCGTGGCGAACGCGGTGGGCGACGTCGCGCCGGCGGGCGCGCGCGATCTCGGGGTTGTTCCAGGGCGACACGCGCCACCTCTCCTGCTGGGCGCTCTCCGTGCAGGGGGGGCCGGCCCTCTGCCTCTCGTCGCAGCTGTCCGCGGACTACGTCGCGCAGATCGACTTCACCGTCACGAGCCTCCACGCCGGAGACCTGCTCGGCCACGAGCCCGTGAACTTCATCCACCTCCGGCGCGACATGCTCATCGACGACGTGCTCGTCGACCGGCTGGTCCTCACGAACTTCCTCGGGCGCCCGGTGGACTTCTGGGTGGAGATGGCCTGGGGAGCGGACTTCGCCGACGTGTTCGAGATCCGCGGCGCGCGGCGCGCGGCGCGAGGCGCCTACCTGGCGCCGCGGGTCGAGGACGGGTGCGCGGTGCTCCGCTACGACGGGCGCGACGGGCGCCGCTACGCGACCGAGGTGCGGCTCCAGGGCGTCGCCGCCGACGGCGACGGCCCCGCGCGCCTCGAGGCGCTGTCCGGGACGGGGGCGCGGCTGAACCTCCACCTCGAGCCCGCGGAGCGGGTGGAGGCGTCCTTCCTGGTCGCCGCCGGGATCGAGCGCGGCGCGGCGGGGCGCAGGCGCGGACCGGACGAGGAGCGGCCGCTGCCGAGGCCGTCCGGCCGCGGCTTCGAGGAGCGCGCGACGGAGACGCACGACGCGTACGCGTCGTGGGCCGGCCGCGCGACCCGGTTCCGGACCTCGCACGAGATCTTCGACGTCGCGCTCGCGCACGCGGTGGCGGACATGAAGGCCCTCACGGTCCACCACTTCGGCGAGCCCGTCGTCTCCGCGGGGATCCCCTGGTACACGTGCCCGTTCGGGCGGGACGCGCTCATCACGGGGTTCGAGGCGCTCCTCGCGACCCCCGACCTCGCGAGGGACGCGCTCCGGTTCCTCGCCCGGCTCCAGGCGCGCGAGGAGGACCAGGCGCGGGACGCCGAGCCGGGGAAGATCCCCCACGAGATGCGGTTCGGCGAGATGGCCGCGGCCGGGGAGGTGCCGCACTCGCCGTACTACGGCTCGGCGGACGCGACGCCGCTGTTCGTGATCCTGCTGTCGGAGTACGAGCGCTGGACCGCCGACACCGAGACGGTGGACGCGCTCTGGCCCGCCGCGGAGGCGGCGCTCGCGTGGCTCGACCGCCGCACGGAGCTGGGCGACGGGCTCGTCGAGTACGAGCGCCGGACCCCGAAGGGCCTCCGCAACCAGGGCTGGAAGGACAGCCACGACGGCGTGCCCTTCGCCGACGGGACGCCGGCGGAGCCGCCGATCGCGCTGGTCGAGGTGCAGGGCTACGCCGTGGACGCGCGGCGTCGCGCGGCCGAGATGCTCGAGCGGCGCGGCCGCGAGGCCGAGGCAGCCCGGCTCCGGACGCGGGCCCGGAAGCAGGCGGAGCTGCTCGACGCGCGGTTCTGGATGCAGGGGAAGGGGACGTACGCGATCGCGCTCGACCGGGCGAAGCGGCAGGTCGACGCCGTCACCTCGAACCCGGGGCACCTCCTGTTCTCTCGCGCGGTGTCCGACGCCCGGGCCGGCGCCGTGACGGCGTCCCTGCTCGGTCCGGGGATGTGGAGCGGCTGGGGGATCCGGACGCTCGCGGAAGGCCAGCCCGCGTACAACCCGCTGAGCTACCACGACGGGACCATCTGGCCGCACGACAACGCGCTCTGCGCGATGGGGATGGCGTCGTACGGGCTCACGCGCGAGGCGAGCGAGGTCCTCACCGGGATGTGGCAAGCCGCGCAGCACTTCCGGCAGCTCCGGCTGCCCGAGCTGTTCTGCGGCCTTCCCCGCGAGACGGGCGGGTTCCCCGTGCACTACCCGGTCGCGTGCTCGCCCCAGGCGTGGTCGAGCGCCGCGTGGTTCCTCCTGCTCAGGGCGTCGCTCGGCATCTTCCCCGACGCGCCGAACGGCATGCTGAACATCGTGGCGCCGCAGCTGCCGGGCTGGCTCGACGACATCGTCCTCGAAGGGCTGCGGGTGGGGCGGGCGCTCGTGACGCTCCGGTTCGCGCGCGGGCGGAAGGGAGCCTCGGCCGAGGTCCTGGACCTCCAGGGGGGGCCGCTCCGCGTGCGCATCGAGGTGCAGCCGTAGCGGTGGGCCGGGACGAGCGAGGGGCCGCGGGGAAGTCCACCGCGGCCCCTCGAGCCTCCGGCGCTCTCGCGCCGCTCACGGCGCTTCGCCGCGCGCCTCCGACGAGACGGGCGGCGGTGGGAGGAGTCGAGCTTCCGGCCTCGTCTCGACAGGGACGTACGACGGGAGGTGGGCCTCGCGACAGGAGCGCTTGGAAGGGAGTGTCATGGCGAGGTCCGTGGCCGGCCTCCGGCGGGACTCGGAGCCGGGGCTTCAACATGCGTGCCGGCGCCGGCGCGGGCGCGCGCGAGAGAGGTGGGGCGGTTGCGCGCCCCCCGCGGAGGACGGGGCTGTAACGGCGCCCGTCGCAGCCACGTCCGGGTGCGCCAAGACGCCGGCCGAGCGGGCCGCCTCGCCTTACCTTGCCCGCGATGCTCGCTTCGGTGGACGAGGTCTCGGCGGCGCTCGCGCGCGCGGGCTACCTCGCGTCGCGGGAGATCGCGACCGCGGTGTTCCTCGCCGACCGCCTCGAGAAGCCGATCCTCGTCGAGGGCCCCGCCGGCGTCGGCAAGACCGAGCTCGCCCGCGCCTTCGCGCAGGCGACCGGCCGCCCGCTCGTTCGCCTGCAGTGCTACGAGGGGCTGGACGAGGCCCGCGCCCTCTACGAGTGGGAGTACGGGAAGCAGCTCCTGTACGTGCAGCTCCTGTCGGGGCGGATCGGCGAGGCCGTGCGCGGCGCCGCGAGCCTCGCCGAGGCCGCCGACCGGATCGCCGGGGAGGGGAACGTCTTCTTCTCGGAGCGCTTCCTCCTGCCGCGCCCGATCCTCCGCGCCATCACGGCCGAGGCGCCGGTGCTGCTCCTCGTCGACGAGATCGACAAGGCGGACCCGGAGCTCGAGGCGTTCCTGCTCGAGGTGCTCTCGGACTGGACCGTGACGGTGCCGGAGCTCGGGACCCTCCGCGCCCGCACGGTCCCCCGGGTGGTGCTCACGTCGAACGCGGCGCGGGAGCTGTCGGACGCGCTGCGCCGCCGCTGCCTGCACCTCCACGTGGACCTGCCCGACCGCGCGCGGGAGCTCGCCATCGTGCGGGCGCGGGTGCCCGGGGCCGCGGAGACGCTCGCCCGCGCGGTGGTCGCCGCGGTCTCGAAGCTCCGCACGCTCGAGCTCCGGAAGCCGCCCTCCATCTCGGAGACCCTCGACTGGACCCGCGCCCTCGCGCTGCTCGGCGTGGAGTCGCTCGATCCCGCGGTGCTCGACGAGACCCTCGGCCTCGTCCTCAAGCACCAGGCGGACGTCGCCCGGGCGCGCGAGCGGCGCGCGGAGGTGCTCGCCGCCGCGACCGCGGGGTGAGCGGCTCCTCCCCCTGCGCGATCAGTCCTCGGCGTCCGCGGCGAGCACGCGGCGCTGGCGAGAAGGCACCTGGACGATCTCCACCGCCGGCAGCACGAGGGCGGTGAGCGCCCCTCCGTAGACACACCCCGTGTCGATCCCGAGGCAGACGACGCCAGGACGCGGCTCGTCCCGGCGCGGCGCGCCGAGCTCGTGCGGGAAGTGGCCGTAGACGACCGAGTCGGGCCCGGTCCAGACCTCGGCCCACCTGCGGATCCCCGGCGTCCCGGAGTCGCCGGCGTCCCGCGGCACCGGGCGGCCGGCCTCGTCGACGTAGCGGAGCTTCAGCGTCCAGTCCGGCGGCTGAGCGCTGAGCGGCACGCCCGGCACGAGCCCTCCGTGCACCGCCACCCACCGTCCGCCGAGCCCGATCCAGCGCGGCAGCGAGGCGAGCCACAGCAGGTCCTCGTGCGAGAGGCGCGCGTGCTCCGCCGCCCGCTTCGGGTCGAACGGGCGCATCGGGTTCCGGTAGCGCGGGTCCGATCGGTGCCGCGCCTCGTGCGCCGCGAACCGGAGGTGCTTCTCCTCGTGGTTCCCGAGGATGCACTCGGCGCCGAGCTCCCGGACGCGGTGGAGGACCCCCACCGGGTCCGGCCCGCGGTCGAGGAGATCGCCCAGGAACACGAGGCGGTCTCCGGTGCCTGGAGCGAGGACGGCGATGAGCTCGTCGAGCTCCTCGAGGCACCCGTGGACGTCGCCGATCACGATGGTCCGGGACCCGGTCACTCCTCGAATCTACCGAACGGGCGGCCCCGCGTCGAAGAAACCCTCGTACCCGGTCGCGATGGCGGCGTCGTCGAACGCCCCCCCCGGCCGCCGGTCGACCACCCTCCACTGACCCTTCACCCGCGCGACGAGGTACTCCGAGACCGCCCGCCGGAGCGACGCGTCCGCGGCGCCGAGCCAGTACCGCTCCCGGACCGTGACGACGGCCGCCCCGAGGGGTGCGCGGCGGGCCGCGAGCAGCTGGAACGACTCGAGCACGCGCGCGCGCGAGCGGCCTCCTGCCACGGCGCGAGCGGGTGCTCCTCGCCGCCGGCCGCGCGGCGGGCGATCTCCTCGAGCGTCCTCGGCGCGGTGAGCCGCCGGGCCGCCTCGTAGGCGCGCTCGTCCGCGGCGACCGTGCCCCGGCGCCGCACGACCGCGACGCGCGGCCCGGCGAGCCGGACCGCGTCGAGGTACCGCAGCACGCACCGGGCCGGGCCCGCGAGGAGGTTCTCGGGCGCGCGCGGCGGGCCGTCCGGACGGGGCGGGGCCGCTGTGGTCAGCGCCGCGACGAGGAGGAGCGTGGGTGCGTGCATGTGGTCCCGGCCGGAGCGTGGCCGGCAGCAGGCAGGTTCGTGATCCGCGGGCCCGGAGGCAACGGCCCCGAGGTGCGCGACCCAAAGGCGCGCGAGCTCCGGAGCGGCGCCGGCCACCCGATGGCTAGATTGCCGGGGGCGGCGGGGATAGACTCCGACGCCCCGCCGGGCGATCTGCCCGGAGCCCTCGATGGAACCGAAGCACGTCCTCATCGTCGAGCCGGACAACGCCTTCGCGCTGTCGCTCGCCTCGCTGTACCGCGAGGAAGGCTGCGCGACCCGCGTCGCCGCGAGCGCCGCCGAGGCCGAGCTCGACATCGCGAGCCGCCGCCCCAATCTCGTCGTGGTCCGCGCCGAGCTGCCGGACCTGTCGGGGTTCTCGCTGTGCGCGCGGCTCAGGCACGACGACGCGGGGCGGCTGCCCGTCATCCTCTACTCGTCCGAGACCCCGCCGGAGTCGCTCGCGGAGCACGCGCGCACCCCCTGGGCGGCGAGCGGCTACCTCGCGATGCCCCTCGACACCGCGGCGCTGCGGGTCCTCTCCGCCGGGATCCTGGCGGCGGCCGAGCCGGTCGAGAGCGCGGACGACGCGGTGCTCGCGGACGACGAGATCGAGGAGGTGGGCGCGGCCGGCGCCGACGGCTCCCCGGCCGGGCACTCCTCCGAGGCCGACGCGCCCCCGCCGATGCCCCACCGCGAGCAGCGCTCGGTGCTCACCGAGGAGGACCGGCTGTTCGCCGACCGCGTCTTCCAGTCGATCGCCGAGCGCCGGGACGAGCTCGTCGCCGACTCCCACCGGCGCCGCCCGCCGCCGCGCCGCGACCTCCTCCAGTCGCCGGAGGGGCGCCTGCAGCTCCTCCGCGAGGACCTGAAGTGGCGCGAGGCCCAGCTCGCCCGGCTCGCCGAGGTCTGGGAGATCCGCGAGCGCGAGCTCGCCACGTTCGACGAGCGGATGCACGACCGCGACGTCGAGGTGCAGGGGCTGAAGCTGCAGGTGGAGGACCTGCTCCGCAGGCTCGCGGAGGCGCGCGACCTCTTCGTCGAGAAGGAGCGCGAGTTCGGGGCGTCGATCGACGGGCTGCTCCTCGAGAAGTTCGGGCAGGAGAAGGAGCTGATCGAGGCGGTCGCCGGGAACGAGCGGCGGATCCACGAGCTGCAGCGGGAGCTGCGGCGACGCGACGACGACCTCGCGCAGCGGAAGCTCGCGATCTCCGAGGCGCAGGAGGAGATCGCGCGGCTCGAGGGCCAGGCGCGCGCCGAGCTCGAGCGCGCCGGCGCACGCGAGGAGGAGCTGCAGGCCGAGCTCGCCCGGCGCGCGGACGAGGCGGCCGAGGCGGCGGGCGCGCTCGCGAAGGCGCGCCGCGACGCGGAGGAGGCCGCCCGGGCGGCGGGGGCCCGGCAGGACGCCGACGAGCGCGAGCGGGCGGGGCTCGAGCGGAGCCTGCAGGCGCTCCGCGCCGAGCTCGACGCGACGCTCCGCGCGCACGCCGAGGCCCGGACGGCCGCGGAGGAGCGCGAGGCGGCGCTCGCGGCGGACCGGGACCAGGCGCGCGGGGACGTGGAGCGGGCTCGCGCGGCGCACGAGGAGCGGGCGCGCGCGCTCGAGGGGTCGCTGGCGGAGGCGGAGGCCGCGCTGGAGAAGGCGACGGCGCAGGCCCGGGACGCCGCGGCCGCCTGGCAGGGACGCATCGACGAGCGCGAGGCGGCGATCCGCGAGCGCGAGCAGAAGCTGCGGCTGATCGAGGAGGAGTACCGCCGGTTCCGGGACGGCGCGCGGTCCCGCGAGGACGACCTGTCGCGGGAGCTCCAGGATCACCTGCAGCAGATCGGGGCGCTCGAGGGCGAGGTCGAGGGGCTCTCGCGCGAGATGACGGAGCGCGAGGAGGAGCTCCGGACCGAGCTCGAGGAGGTGCGCCGGACCGAGGTCGCCGAGCACGTCGGCGCCGAGCGCGACGCGCTCGAGGCGGCGCGCGCCGCGGAGCGCCGCGCCGAGGAGGCGGAGCGGGCGCTCGCGGAGGCGCTCGCGAGCGGCGGCGCCCTCCAGCAGGCGCTCGCCGAGGCGCGGGAGGCCGCGGCCGCGTCGGACGCGGCGCGGGCGGCGGAGCGCGAGGCCGAGCGGGAGGAGCTCGCCGCCGCGCGCGAGGAGGCGCAGCGGCAGCGCGGCCTCGCGGAGGGAGCGGGGCGGGAGCGGGACGCGCTCCGCCAGGTCGTCGCCGAGCGCGACGCGGCGCTCGCCGGGCGCGACGTCGAGCTCGAGGCCGCGCGCGGCTCCGCCGCGGAGGCTCGCGCCGAGGTCGCGCGGGTCGCCGGCGAGCGGGACGCGCTCGAGGGCCGGGTCCGCGACGCGGAGGAGCGGGCGAGGAGCCTCGTCGACACGCTCGCGGCGGCGCGCGCGGACGTGGCGCGGCTCACCGAGCGCGGCGCGGAGCTGGAGGCCGCGGCGGCGGCGCGCGCGGGCGAGCTCGAGGCGGGGCTCGCGGCGGCGCGGGCGCGCGTCGCCGAGCTCGAGGGCGAGCTCTCGGCGGCCGGGGCCTCGGTCGAGGCCGCCCGCGCGGCGGCGGCGCGCGACGTCGACGCGCTGCGGTCGGACCTGGCCCGGGCGGCGAGCGCGGCCGCCGAGGCGCGCCGCGCCGCGCAGCACCGCGAGGGCGAGCTCACCGCCGAGCTGGCCGAGCGCACCGAGCACGCGGCGCGGGCCGACGCGGCCGCCGCGGAGGTCGCGAAGCGGGTCGAGGAGCGGGGCCGCCGGATCGAGGAGCTGGAGGACGAGCTGCGCGCCCGCCGGGCGGCGCTCGACGCGCTCTCCCGCGAGGCCGAGCGGAAGGTGGCGGAGCTCGAGGCCCGCGGCGCCGAGGCGGAGCGGCTCCACGCGGAGGCGCGCGCGGAGGCGGAGCGCCTCGGGGCCGAGCTCGCCGACGCCCGCGCGGCGTCGCAGCAGCGGATCGGCGCGCTCGAGGCCGAGGTCGGGGCGGCGACCGCGCGCGCGGGAGACCTCGAGGCGCGGCTCGTCGCGACGAGCGCAGGAGCGGGACGAGGCCGGCGCGCACCGTGACGCGCTCGCGCTGGAGCTCGAGGCGCGTGACGCCGAGCGCAACGCCCTGCGCGAGCAGGCGCGCGCCGAGGCCGAGGGGCGCGCCCGCGCCGAGGCCGAGCGGACCCGCCTCGAGGGCGAGCTGCGCGGCGCGATAGAGGCCCACGCCGACGCGGAGCGGCGGGCCCGCGGCCACCTCGCCGCGGTCGAGGCCGAGCACGCGCGCCGCGAGGAGGAGCTGCTGTCCGAGCTCTCGAAGAAGACCGAGGCGGCCGAGGCGCTCCACGCGCGGTTCGAGACGCTCGGTCGGGAGCGCGCCGAGCGCGAGGAGACGCTCCAGAACGAGCTCGCGGCGAGGGCCGAGGCCCTGCGCGCGGCCGAGCGGCGCGAGGTCGCCGCGGCCGAGGCGGCGGAGGCGCGGGCGGAGGACGTGCGCCGCCGCGCGACGGAGGTCGAGGGGCGGGTGGCCTCGCTCGTCGCGGCGCGCGACGCGTCCGAGCACGCGGCGGGCGAGCTGCGACGACGACTCGAGGAGGCGCTCGCGGGGCAGCAGCTCGCGGACGGCCGCGCCGAGCACGCCGCGGCGCAGCTGCGCGAGCTCGAGCAGGCCCTCCAGGCGGCGCAGCGGGAGCGGCAGCGGATCGAGGCCGAGCTGCAGGCGCGCGCCGCGCGCGCGGAGGCGCGCGCGCAGGAGCTCGCGGCCCGCGCGGAGCAGGCCACCCGCGAGGTCGCGCAGGCCCAGGCCGCGCGCGCTCGCGTCCAGGAGCTGGAGGCGCAGCTCGTGCTCGCGGGCCAGGCGCGCGCGCGCCTCGAGAAGGAGCTGACGTCGCGCGCGAGCGCGGCGGAGGCCCGCGTGGTCGAGGGCGCCCGCCGCATCGAGCAGCTCGCGGCCGAGCGCCGCGAGGCGGAGGCCCGGGCGGTGAAGGCGGTCGAGGAGGCGCAGGCGCGCTTCCGGGACGAGCTCGCCCGCCGGGACCAGCTCCGCGCGCAGGAGACGCAGCGGCTCCAGGTGGCGCTCCAGGAGCGCGCCCGGCGCGAGAAGACGCTCGAGCTCGAGCTGCAGCGCGCCCGCGGGCGCAACGTCGCGCAGCCTTCGCCGGCGGTGCCGGCCGACCCGCCGCCGCGCGCCCCGGTCACCGCGCCCGAAGACGAGTGAGTCGCCCGCCTCCTGCCATGGGGATCCTCGAGAGCCCGCTGCTCGCGGCGTTCCGCCACGGCTTCACGACCCGCGCCGGCGGCGTCTCCGGACCGCCGTTCGATCGCCTCAACCTGGGGCTCGCGGTCGGCGACGCCCCCGCGGACGTCGCGGCGAACTGGCGCCGCCTGGAGCGGGCGACCGGCCTCGGCTTCGCGCGCGCGCGGCAGGTCCACGGGGCGCGCGTCCTGACGGCGCGCGCGGCGTGCGAGCCGACCGACGAGGCCGACGTCGTGCTCTCGGTCGCCGAGGGGATCGCGGCCTGCGTGTCGGTCGCCGACTGCGTCCCGGTGCTCGTCGCGGACCCGGAGAGCGGGGTCGTCGCCGCCGTCCACGCGGGCTGGCGCGGGACGCTCGCGCGCGCCGCGGCCGCTGCGGTCGCCGCGCTCGGGCGCGAGGCCGGCGCGCCGCCGGCGCGGCTCCTCGCCGCGGTCGGGCCGTCCATCGGGCCGTGCTGCTACGAGGTCTCGCAGGACCTCGCGGCTCGCTTCCGGGACGAGCTCGGCCCCGCCGTGGTCCGCGAGGGCGAGCGGCCCCGGGTCGACCTGTGGCGGGCGAACGCGGAGGTCCTCGCCGCGGCGGGGGTCCCCGAGGACCGGGTCGAGCTGCTCCGGCGGTGCACCGCGTGCGAGCGGGACCACTTCTTCTCGCACCGCAGGGACGCAGGGCGAACGGGGCGGCAGCTCGCCTTCATCGCCCCACGCGCACCTACGCCCGCCGGGCCCGTTCCTTGACGAAATCCTAGACTCCCTTACACTTTTCCGGTTTGCGACTGCGCGCGCGAGAGGCTCCCGCGGCGCTCCTCCTCCTCGTCGGCTGCGCTGGGGGAGGAGACGTCGCGCGACGGGACATGGACGCCCTGCAGGGAGAGGTCCGTGCGCTGCACCGGGACAACGAGGATCTCGCCCGGCGCGTGGAGGACCTCTCCTCGCGCGTCGAGGCGCTCTCGACCCGGCTCGCGCGCGCGCCCGCGCACCCCGCCAGGGACAAGGACGACGCGGAGAAGGCCCCGGTGATCCCTCCGGACCTCGCCGTCGTGCGGATGGAGCCGCGAGCGCCGGTCGCCGCGCGCGGCGCGCACCGTGCCGGAGAGGAGCCCGCCGCGGAGCGCTCCGCGCGCGTCGCGCCCCCGATCTCCACCGCCGTCCCGATCTCGCCGCCCGATCCCGAGCGGATCGAGGCGCTCGCGCGACGCGGCGGCCGGGACATCGCGGCGGAGTCCGACGCCGAGCTGCGCCGCGCCCGGGGACTGAAGGGCGACGAGCGCGCACGCGCGCTCGAGGAGTTCGCCACCCGGTACCCGCGCCACCCCTCCGCCGACAACGCGCTCGTCGAGGCGTCCGCCGCGTCGGCCGACGTCGGCCGGGCGGACGCGGCCTGCGACCTGGCGCGCCGGGCCGCCGCCGACTACCCCGCGGGCGACGCGCTGAGCGAGGCGCTCGAGCGCCTCGCGTGGTGCGAGTCGCGGCGCGGCGCGCGCGAGGCCGAGCGCAGGCTGCTCGAGCGGCTCGTCAGCGAGTTCCCGAGGACCCCGGCCGCGGCACGCGCCGGGACGCGCCTCGCAACGATCTCCGGGCGCACCGGCGAGACGCCGGAAGGCCCGGCAAGGAGCGGTCCATGATCCGCACGAACGTCGTCGCCCTGCTGGCGCTCGTCCCCGCTCTCGCGCTCGCGCAGGGAGCACCGCCGCCGGGCGGCCAGCCACCCCCGCCCGCGCCGCAGGCGCGCCCGGCGCAGGAGCCGGCCGGGATGGAGGCTGCCCCGCTCGACGCGCCGCTCGCGACGAGCCCCGACGCGCCCGCGCCGGGCGCGGTTCCGCCGCCCGACACGTACACGGTGAAGCCCGGCGACACGCTGTGGGACCTGTCCGGCCGGTTCCTCAACAACCCCTGGTACTGGCCGAAGATCTGGTCGTACAACCCGGAGGTCTCGAACCCGCACTGGATCTACCCGGGGAACCTCCTCAAGTTCTACCCGGCCTCGGAGGAGGCGCCCACCCGCGTCGAGCCGGTGGGCGCGGGCACCCCCATCGCGGACGCGTCCTCGGCGGTGGCCGAGGACGAGGAGGCCGGCGACTCGGCGCCGGTGAAGGAGCTCGAGGACTTCTCCCGGGCGGACCTCAGGGCCCCGGCCACGGTCGAGCAGTCGGAGGCGGTCGCGGTCGCCGGACCGTACAAGGTCGGCTACGTCCCGCCGCGCTCGCGCATGGCGCGGCACGACAGCTTCGTGACCCCGCGCGAGCTCGCGGAGTCGGGCTCGCTCCGCGCCTCGTTCGAGGAGAAGCTCATGCTGAGCTCGCGCGACCGCGCGTACGCCCGCTTCGACAAGCCCGCCGAGGTGAAGGTCGGCGAGACGTACGTGGTCTACAAGACGGAGCGTCCGATCTACCACCCGCAGACGAAGGAGCTGTTCGGCTACCAGTCGGTCGTGCTCGGCTCCGCGAAGGTGACCGCGGTGGACGACCGCGCGGCGACGCTCGAGATCGCGCAGACCTTCGAGCCCATCGAGCGCGGCGCCCTGCTCGGGCCGTGGACGCAGAAGTTCCTCCGGCCGGTCGATCGCAGGCCGAACCGGCAGGCCGTCGCGGGCCGGATCATCGCCGCGCAGGTCGACGTGGTCACGCAGATGGGCGAGCACCACGTCGTGTTCCTGGACCGCGGCGAGCGGGACGGCGTGCAGGAGGGGAACGTCTTCACGGTCCTCCGCTCGGGCGACCAGTACGGCAAGAACCCGTACCGCGCGACCTGGGACCCGAGCCTCCCGATCGAGGCGGTCGGCGATCTCCTCGTCATCGACGTGAAGGAGAAGGCGTCGGCGGCGCTCGTCACGAAGAGCATGAAGGAGCTCGTGGTCGGCGATCGGGTGGAGATGCGCCCCGACGCGGGGGCGGGCGGAAATTAAGTCCCCGACGTCACACGGCTTTCTCGTCGCGTCGGGGTGGCTCCGGCGCGCGCTCCGGACCCGCGACGGCCGGTCGCCCGGGGCCCGCCCGCTCGCGGCGCCGCCTTGACCGGTTGTCACCCCGCCGGTATATGCCCCGGCTCCATGGAGGAGGCGGCGCGCACGCTCCGGCCGGGCGACGGCCAGTACCCCGACGCGCTCGCGCTGATCGCGGAGCGGCCGGCCGAGCTGCGGCTGCGCGGCTCGCTCGGTGACCGGCGGCGGGTCGCGATCGTGGGGTCGCGGCTCCCCGACGAGTACGGCGTCGACGTCGCCCGCGACCTCGCGACCGGCCTCGCGCGGGCGGGGATCTCCGTCGTCTCGGGCGGCGCGCTCGGGATCGACGCGGCGGCGCACGACGCCGCCCTGGACGCGGGCGGTCACACCGTCGCGGTGCTCGGCACCGGCGTCGACGTCGTGTACCCGCCGCGGCACCGCGCCCTGTTCGAGCGGATCCTCGCCGCGGGGGGCGCGCTCCTCTCGGAGCTTCCGGACGGGACGCCGGGGCTGAAGCGCCACTTCCCGCGCCGGAACCGGATCGTCTCCGCCCTCGCGGAGGCGGTCGTGGTCGTCCGCGCGGGCGAGGGGAGCGGCGCGCTGATCACGGCGGCGTGGGCGCGCTCGCAGGGCGTGCCGGTGCTCGCGGTCCCGGGCGACGTGCGCGATCCGCTCTCCGCCGGGACGACGGCGCTCCTGCGGGGGGACGCGCGCGCGGTGGCGTCGGCGCAGGACGTCCTCGCGGTGCTCGGCCTCGAGGGGTCGCCCGCGCGTCAGCTGCCGCTCCCCGCGGTCGGAGGGGACGAGGCGGCGCTGCTGTCCGCGCTCGCGCGGCGCCCCCGCCACGCGGACGAGGTGGCGCGGGCCGCGAGGCTCGGGCCGGGGGCCGCGCTCGCGGGCCTCCTCGCCCTGGAGGTGCGCGGGTTGTGCGAGCAGCGCCCGGGCCACTACTTTCTGCGCCGGAACCAATGAAGAGGAGACGGATGGCGACAGCGACGACGGACACCGCCAAGGGCGCGAAGAAGGCGAAGGCCGCTCGCGCGGTGAAGGCGACGGCGACCCCGAAGCGGACCCGCAAGGGCGGCGGCGACGGCCCGAGCCTCGTCATCGTGGAGTCCCCCGCGAAGGCGAAGACCATCAAGAAGTACCTGGGGCGCGCCTTCGACGTGCTCGCGTCCGTCGGGCACGTGAAGGACCTGCCCAAGTCGAAGATGGGGGTCGACATCGACGGCGGGTCCTTCGAGCCCGAGTACGACGTCATCAAGGGGAAGGCGAAGGTCCTCTCGGAGATCAAGCGGGCGGCGCGCGGCGCCTCGAGCGTGTTCCTCGCGACCGACCCCGACCGGGAGGGCGAGGCGATCGCCTGGCACATCTCCGAGGAGATCGGCGCCGCGGGCGGCGACGCCCGCGTCCGGCGGGTCCTCTTCAACGAGATCACGAAGACCGCGATCCTGAAGGCGATCGATCACCCCATCGACCTGGACCGGAAGAAGTTCGACTCGCAGCAGGCGCGCCGCATCCTGGACCGGATCGTCGGGTACCAGATCAGCCCGCTCCTCTGGGACAACGTCCGGCGCGGGCTCTCCGCCGGCCGCGTCCAGTCGGTCGCCGTCCGGCTCGTGGTGGAGCGGGAGCGCGAGATCGAGGCGTTCAAGCCGGAGGAGTACTGGTCCCTCGACGCCGACCTCGCGGCGCGGCTCCCGCCCGAGTTCACGGCGAAGCTCGCGAAGGTCGACGGCAAGAAGGCCGAGCTGAAGGACGAGGCGACGACGCGGGGCCTCGAGGCGGAGGTCCGCGGCGCCCGCTTCGTGGTCGAGACGGTGGACCGCAAGGAGCGGCGCCGGAACGCGCCGCCCCCGTTCACGACCGCGAAGCTGCAGCAGGAGGCGGCGAACCGGCTCGGGTTCACCGCGAAGAAGACCATGACCCTCGCGCAGCGGCTGTACGAGGGCGTGGAGCTCGGGGACGAGACGGTCGGCCTCATCACGTACATGCGCACGGACTCGGTCCGCCTCTCGACCGAGGCGGTGGACGCGGCCCGCGTCCACATCGCCGAGCGCTACGGGAAGGACCACCTCCCGGAGACGGCGAACGTCTACAAGACGAAGGCGAAGTCGGCGCAGGAGGCGCACGAGGCGGTCCGCCCGACGGACCTCCAGTGGACCCCCGAGCGCGTCGCGCCGTTCTTCGAGCAGATCGGCGAGCGGGACATGTTCCGGCTCTACGAGCTCGTGTGGAACCGGTTCGTCGCCTGCCAGATGGTGCCGGCGGTCTACGACCAGACCGCCGCGGACATCTCGGCCGGGCGGGCGACGTTCCGCGCCACCGGTTCGATCCTCAAGTTCCCGGGCTACCTCGCGGTGTACGGCGCGAAGCCGCCGGAGGAGGAGGCCGGGGCGGAGGACGAGAAGAAGGACGACGCCGACCGCGACGCGGACAAGAAGAACGAGGAGCGGCAGCTCCCGCCGCTCGAGGCGGGCGAGGAGCTCCGGCTCGTGCAGCTCCACCCCGAGCAGCACTTCACCCAGCCCCCGCCCCGCTACAACGAGTCGTCCCTCGTGAAGGAGATGGAGCAGCGCGGCATCGGCCGGCCCTCCACCTACGCCGCCATCCTCGAGACGATCCAGGAGAAGACGTACGTCGAGAAGGTGGAGAAGAACTTCAAGCCCACCCACCTCGGCACGCTCGTGACCGACGAGCTGGTGCGGGCCTTCCCGCGCGAGATGGACGTCGCGTTCACGGCCGGGATGGAGGAGAAGCTCGACGAGGTCGAGGACGGCAACGCGAAGTGGCAGACCGTGCTGCGCGAGTTCTACGACACGTTCAAGGACGACCTCGAGAACGCGCGCAAGAACATGCGCAACGTGAAGAAGCAGGAGATCGAGACCGATCTCGTCTGCGAGAAGTGCGGCGAGCGCAAGATGGTCATCAAGTGGGGCCGGAACGGCGAGTTCCTCGCGTGTCCCGGCTACCCCGAGTGCCGGAACACCATGAACTTCCGGCGCGACGACGACGGCAAGATCGTGGCGGTGAAGGAGGAGGACGTCCCCACCGACGAGAAGTGCCCGGAGTGCTCGGCGCCGATGGTGATGAAGCGCGGCCGGTTCGGCCGGTTCCTCGCCTGCACGCGCTACCCGGAGTGCAAGGGCACGAAGCCGGTCTCGATCGGCGTCACGTGCCCGAAGGCCTGTGGCGGCTACGTGAGCGAGAAGCGCTCGCGCCGCGGCCGCACCTTCTACGGCTGCTCGTCGTACCCGAAGTGCGACTTCGTGTCCTGGGACCGGCCGCGGAACGAGGCCTGCCCGACGTGCGGCAGCGCCTACCTGCTCGACAAGTTCTCGAAGAGCACCGGCCCGTTCGTCGCCTGCCCGAACAAGGAGTGCGACTACCGCCGGGAGGCGCCGCAGCAGCAGACCGCGTAGCGCCCTCCGGCTGCGCGTCGCGGCCCGGCGCCGGGCGGCTACAGCGTCGGCGGCTCCTCGACGACCGCGCTCGGCGCGCGCTCCTGGTGGGAGGCGCACTCGGTGCAGAGCGTCGCGTACGGGAGCGCGCGGAGGCGGCGCGGATCGATCTCGGCCCCGCAGTCGCGGCACACGCCGTACTCCCCCGCGTCGAGGCGCGCGAGCGCCGCGTCGATCTGCAGGATCTCCCGCCGCTGCGTCTCGGAGAGCCGCGCGAGCGTGAACTGCTCGTGCTCGGACTGCGCCCCCTCCTCGAACTCGGGGACGCGCTGCGCGGCGCGCAGCGCCTCCAGCTCCGCGTCGGCGCGGCGGCTGGTCTCCAGGATCACCCGGCGGCGGCGCTGCAGCTCGGTCCTCGCGGACTCGGCGATCTTGTCGCTCACGTTGCGATCCTCTCAGCGGGGCGGTACATGGGGCCCCGAACTCGTCATGCGCTCGCGCCGCGACTCAGGCGGAGGAGCGCGTCCGTCCCCCGGCCTCCCCCCCGAACGCCGCCATCCGCGCCGGGCAGCCGGACGCGCCCAGCGGGCAATCTGCGCACCCGTCGGCGGGGAGGCCACGGCGGGGGCGGCGTTACGGTAAGCGTGGGGACGGCAGGCCGCCAGGGGGCCGAGGAGGTTCGTTGGGCATGACGGCGCGGATCACGGTCGTGGGAGGCGGGCTCGCGGGCAGCGAGGCGGCCTGGCAGCTCGCGCGCGCCGGGGTCGCCGTCGAGCTCGTCGAGATGAAGCCCGCGCGCCGCTCCCCCGCCCACGTCCTCGACGGGCTCGCCGAGCTGGTCTGCTCGAACTCCCTGCGCTCCGACAACCCCGCGAACGCCGTGGGGTTGCTGCACGAGGAGCTGCGGCGCCTCGGGAGCCTCGTCCTCGCCGCGGCCGACGCGACCCGCGTCCCGGCGGGGGACGCGCTCGCCGTGGATCGGGAGTCGTTCAGCCGCCTCGTGACGCAGCGCCTGCGAGGGAGCCCCTTCGTGACGCTCCGCGAGGCCGAGGTGGACGCGCTGCCCCCTCCACCCGGGATCGCGCTCGTCGCGACCGGTCCGCTCACGTCCGACCGGCTCGCGGCGGAGATCGCCGCGCTGGCGGGTGCGCGGCTCCACTTCTACGACGCGATCGCGCCGATCGTCGCGGCGGACTCCGTCGACATGGGGATCGCGTACGCGCTCTCGCGGTGGGGGAAGGGGAATGGCGACGACTACCTGAACCTCCCCCTCGACGAGGCCCAGTACCGGTCGTTCGTCGCGGCGCTCGTCGCCGGCGAGAAGGTCACGCCGCACGCGTTCGAGGAGCTGCGCTACTTCGAGGGGTGCCTGCCGATCGAGGTGATGGCGGAGCGCGGTCTCGAGGTGCTCTCGCACGGGCCGATGAAGCCCGTCGGCCTCGAGGACCCGCGAACCGGCCGACGCCCGCACGCGGTCGTCCAGCTCCGGCGCGAGGACGCCGCCGGGACGGCGTACAACCTCGTCGGCTTCCAGACCCGGCTCACCTGGCCGGAGCAGCGGCGGATCTTCCGGACCTTCCTGCCGGGGCTCGCCGGCGCCGAGTTCCTGCGCCTCGGGCAGATCCACCGGAACACGTTCCTCGACGCGCCGCGGGTCCTCTCCCCCGACCTGTCCGCCCGCGCGAGGCCGCACCTCTTCTTCGCGGGCCAGATCACCGGCGTCGAGGGCTACGTCGAGTCCGCCGCCTGCGGCCTGCTCGCCGCCCGGGCCATCCTGGACCGGCTCGCCGGGCGGCCGTTCCGCGCACCCCCGGCGGCGACCGCAATGGGGGCGCTCCACCGGCACGTGACGGGCGAGGCCCATCCGCCGGGGTACGATTACCAGCCGTCGAACGTGGTGTTCGCCCTGTTCCCGCCTCTCACCGGCCGCCACCGTGGCAAGGCGGCCCGCAAGGAGGCGTACGCGGAGCGCGCCCGCAAGGAGATCGAGCCGTGGCTCACCGCACCGCTGCCGCCGTCGCCCTCTCCCTCGCCCTGATCGCGGGCTGCAGGCCGGACAGGGCGAAGGAACCCGCCGCCGGGCTCGGGCGCGCCGTCTGGAGCGGCACGGTGCGCGCGCTCTCGGCGTCGCCGGACGGCGCCGTGCTCGCGTTCCTCGACGGCTGCCAGGACGTGAACGCGCAGTTCCTCCCGCCGCGCACCGCGCGCTGCGACCTGCGGGTCGTCGCCGCGGCCGGCGGCGACGCGACCCGGATCGCGGCGGGGGTCACGACCCTCCCGCACGGGATCGCCTGGAGCCCGGACGGCAAGACGCTCGCGGCGCTCGCCGACTTCGACCACGCGGGCGCGAGCGGGACCCTCGTCGTCTGGCGGGCCGGAGTCGTCCGGACGCTCTCGGACGGCGTCACCTTCTTCGGGTTCGGGGCGAACGGGGAGCTCGGGCTCGTCGCGCGGGGGAAGCTCTCCGTGCTGCTCCCCGCGGACGCCTCCCCGCGCCCGGTGGCGGGCGCGGACGCGATCGCGAGCTTCGACTTCGCGCCCGGGATCCAGGGCGCGTGCGGCGCGGGAGGCGACGACGGCCCGAGGCTCCTCGCCCGCCGGACGCACGCGAGCGGCGGGGCGCTGCTCGCCGCGCGCTGCGCCCTCGACGAGGCGCGCCCGATCGAGCCGGGGCGCGTCGGAGACTACGTGTTCGGGCCGGGGAGGGCGGTCGCGTACACGATCCAGGATCGCGAGGGCGCGGTGCTGAAGGTCGCCCCGGCGGCGGTCGCCGCCGGCCGTCGCCCGCAGCAGGCCGCCGAGGTCGGGCGTCGCGTGCAGAGCTTCGCGTTCTCTCACGACGGCCGGGCGCTGGCGTTCGTCGGCGACGTGATCCCGGGCAAGCAGGGGAACCTGCACGTCGGCGGGCCGGGCCGCCGCGACGTGGTCCTCGCGCGCGAGGTCGGCGAGTTCCGGTGGGCGAGCGGGGCGAGCCGCCTCGCCTGGCTCGAGAAGTACGACGCGCGGGTGCGGGCGGGAGCCGTCGGGACGGGCGGCCCCGAGCTCGCGCCCCGCACGTTCGGCCAGAACGTCACGGACTTCGAGATCTCGCCGGACGGCCGGTTCGTCGCGTTCCTGCAGCACACGACCCGCGGCGGCTACTCGGTGGACCTCGGCCTCGCGCGCGCGGACGCGGCGGGGAAGGAGGAGCCCGCGCGCGTGGCGCAGGGCGTGTTCGGCTTCGCCTTCTCGCCGGACGGGAGCTGGCTCTACTACCGGACGCGCTGCGTCCGGAACGCGGAGGCCTGCGACCTCGAGCGGGTCCCGGTCGCGACGCAGGGGGCGAAGCCGGAGGTCGTCGCGGCCGGCGTGAAGAGCTTCGAGTTCGAGGGGAGCCGCGGCGCCGTGCTCTTGACCTGGCAGCGGATGGACCTCGCCGCCCTGGACGTCGGCGTGTGGGAGGCGGGCAAGGTCACGAAGATCGACACCGCGGTCCTCCCGGGCTCGACGCACCTCCTCGGGAGCGAGCCGCTCCGGATCGCGTACGTCGTCGTCCACCCGAAGCGGGCCGGCGTCTACGTGGCGGAGCTGGCGCCGCGCCCGGGCGCGGCGAGCCCGGCGTCCGCGAGGTAGGGCGCGCGGTGGCGGCGAGCGGGCGCCGGGGAGCGGTGCGTCCGCGTGGGTGGAGGTGAGCGCGGAGGCGTGGGCTCGGCGGCCCGTCCGTGGAACGGGCGCCCGCCGGGACGTACAGTGGTGGCCCGCTCGCCACCATGCCCGCCCTCCCGCTCGCTGCGCCCTCGCTCCGAAGCCAGGTCCCGCGCCCGATCCACGCTCGTCGCGCCGCCCGCCGCGCGCGGGTCGCGGCCGCCGAGCGCGCTCCGGCGCTCGCTCGGCGCGTCCACGGCGGAGGGGGTCGCGGCGGAGGTCGTCGCCGCGTGCACCGGCGGCGCGGCGATCACCGGGTGGGCGCTCCACCTCGGCTGCGGCGCGGCGCTCATCGGCCTCCTCGGCGCGCTCCCGTTCCTCGCGCAGCTCGTGCAGCTGCCGGCGGCGCGGCTGACCGCGCGCTACGGCCCCCGGCGCGTCGCGCTCGTGGCGGTCGCGCTCTCGCGGCAGGCGTTCCTCCCGCTCGTCTTCCTCCCGTTCCTGCCGGTCGGACCGGGCCCGGCGCGCGCGCTGCTCGTCGCGATGGCGGCCGCCCACCACGGGCTCGGCATCGCCTGCAACAACGGCTGGGTGGCGTGGATGGGCGACCTCGTCCCCGCGCGCGTCCGCGGCCGCTACTTCGGGCGGCGGACGGCGATCTGCACCGCCGCGGGCGCGAGCGCGGCCCTCGCGGCCGGGGCGCTGCTCGACCGGGCGCCGGGGCCGCTCGCGCTCTCGACGCTCGCGCTCGTGTCGTGCCTGGCCGGGGCGGGGAGCGTCGCGCTCATGGCGCGCCAGAGCGGCGGAGGGCCCCGGCCGCGGAGCGCCGGCCCGCGCACGACCTTCGTCGCGGTCCTCCGCGCCGCCGAGGCGCGCCGCTACGTCGTGTTCGTCGCGGTGTCCGGGGCGGGGGCCGGGCTCATCGTCCCGTTCGCCGGGCTGTACGTGCTCCGGGATCGCGCGCTCGGCTTCACCTTCCTGTCCGGGTACGGCGTCGTCTCCGCGCTCGCGCGGATCGCCTCGGCGCGAGGGTGGGGTCGCCTCCTCGATCGCGAGCGCGGCGCGCGCGCGTCGCTCGCCGCGTCGACGGCGCTGCTCGCGGCGAGCCCGCTGCTCTGGGTCGCGGCGGCGTTCCTCGGTCCGTGGGTCCTCGCCGCGGAGGCGGTCAGCGGCGGGATCGCGACCGCGGGCGCGGGGGTCGCCGGCCTCGCGGTCCCGCTCGCGCTCGCCCCTCCGGCGGAGCGTCCCGCCTACCACGCCGTGTTCGCGATCGCGGGAGGGCCTCGCGTTCGGCGCGGGCCTCGCCGCCGCCGGGCCGCTCGCGCGGAGCTTCCCCGGCGCCGCGGCGCTCGCGGGGCCGCTCACCGCTCCGTTCTGCGCGAGCGCGGCGCTCCGCGCCGGCGCGGCCGCCCTCGCCCTCCGGCTCGCGGTGTCCGGGCGCGCACCCGTCCCGCGGTAGGGAACTCGCGCGCGGACCGCCGCGGTGGCACGCTCGCCGCGATGGCCGTCGATCCCGCCGCGCTCCCGATCGAGATCCGCCGGTTCGCCGCTCACCTCGAGACGGAGAAGCGCGCCTCCGTCCACACGCGGCGCGCGTACCTCTCGGACCTCTCGCAGTACGCCGCCTTCCTCGCGGCGCGCGGGGCCCCGCTCGTGCCGTCGTCGCCCGCCCTCGTCCGCGCGTTCGTCGCGGAGGCCGCGGCGACCTCCGGCGCGACGAGCCTCGGGCGCAAGCTCTCCACGCTCCGCTCCCTGTACCGCTTCCTCGTCCGCGAGGGGCTCGCGCCCGGCAACCCCGCCCGCGCCGTGACGGGCCCGCGCCGGCCGAAGCGGCTGCCCGAGGTCCTGCCCGAGGAGGAGGTCGCCGCGCTCGTGGAGGCGCCGGCGCGGGGCGGGGGGCCGCTCGCGCTGCGCGACCGCGCCGTCCTCGAGCTGCTCTACGCGAGCGGGCTGCGCGTCTCGGAGCTCACCGGGCTCGACCTCCGCGACGTGGACCTTCCGCAGGGGCTCGTGCGCGTCCTCGGGAAGCGGCGCAAGGAGCGGATCGTGCCGTTCGGGACGTCGGCCGCGGACGCCCTGCGCCGCTGGATCGAGGAGGGCCGGCCGCCGATCGCCTGCGCCGCGCGGGGCGCCGCGCGGGAGGCGCTCTTCCTGAACCACCGCGGCGGACGGCTCACCGCGCGGTCGGTCGCCCGGAGGATCTCGCGCTGGGTCCTCGGCGCGGGGCTGCCGCGCCACGTGCACCCGCACGTGCTGCGCCATTCGTTCGCGACGCACCTCCTCGGGAACGGGGCCGACCTGCGCGGGATCCAGGAGCTGCTCGGGCACGCCTCGCTCTCGACCACGCAGCGGTACACGCACCTCGACTGGAAGCGGCTCGCGGAGGTGTACGACCGGGCCCACCCCCGCGCGAAGGGGTAGGCCGGCCTCCGAACGCCGTTGCCCGCCCCGGCGCGGCGCGCTACGCATCAGGGATGGAGAGGCTCCACGGCACGACCGTGCTCTGCGTCCGCCGCGACGGCAAGGTCGTCATGGCGGGCGACGGGCAGGTGACGCTCGAGAAGACCGTCATGAAGGCGACGGCCCGCAAGGTGCGCCGGCTCGCGGAGGGCTCCGTCCTCGCCGGCTTCGCCGGGGCGACCGCGGACGCGTTCCAGCTCTTCGAGCTGTTCGAGAAGAAGCTCAAGGAGCACGCGCGCTCGCTCCCGCGCGCCTCCGTCGAGCTCGCGAAGCAGTGGCGCACGGACCGGCTCCTGCGCCGCCTCGAGGCGCTCCTCGTCGTCGCGGACCGCGAGCACGTCCTCGTCCTCTCCGGCGCGGGCGACGTGATCGAGCCGGACGTGGTGGCGGGCGGCGGAGCGGTCGCGATCGGCTCGGGCGGCCCGTACGCGCTCGCCGCGGCGCGGGCGCTGCTCGCGCACTCGGACCTCGGCGCGCGCCAGATCGCCGAGGAGGCGCTCCGCATCGCCGCCGACATCTGCATCTACACCAACGCGAACCTCACCATCGAGGAGCTGTGACGTGCCCGTGAACGCGCAGGACCTCTCCCCGAAGGAGATCGTCGCGGAGCTGGACCGCTGGGTGGTCGGCCAGGGGAGCGCGAAGCGGGCGGTCGCGATCGCGCTGCGCAACCGCTGGCGCCGGCAGAAGGTCGCGCCGGAGCTCCGCGACGACATCCTCCCGAAGAACATCGTGATGATCGGGCCGACCGGGGTCGGGAAGACCGAGATCGCGCGGCGGCTCGCGCGGCTCGCCGGCGCGCCGTTCGTCAAGGTCGAGGCCTCCAAGTTCACGGAGGTCGGGTACGTCGGGCGCGACGTGGACTCGATGATCCGGGATCTCGTCGAGGCCGCGGTGAAGCTCGTGAAGGAGGAGGAGACCGAGAAGCTGCGGGAGCGCGCGCGCGAGGCCGCCGAGGAGAAGGTGCTCGACGCGCTCGGCTACGGGTCGGGGTTCGGGCTCGGGTTCCGGAGCGCGGTCTCGCGGGTGCGCGGCGAGGCGGACGCCGAGGCGCCCGCGGCGGCGGGCTCGCGCGAGAAGGCGCGCGCCCAGCTCCGGGCCGGGACGCTCGACGACGACATGGTCGAGGTGGAGGTCTCGGAGAAGCAGGCGATGCCGGTCATGCCGTTCATGGGCCCCGGCATGGAGGACATGGCCCAGGGGCTGCAGGACATGATGCAGTCGCTCGGCAACAACCCCATCGTCTCGATGCTCGGGGGCGGGCAGAAGAAGCGGAAGCGCAGGCTCAAGGTGAAGGAGGCGCTCGAGGCCCTCACGCAGGAGGAGGCCACGCGCATGGTGGACATGGAGCGCGTCGTGCGCGAGGCGCTCGATCGCGCGCAGAACGCGGGCATCGTGTTCATCGACGAGATCGACAAGATCGCGGGGCGAGACGGCGGGCACGGCCCGGACGTGTCGCGCGGCGGCGTCCAGCGGGACCTCCTCCCGATCGTGGAGGGCTCGAACGTCAACACCAAGTACGGCGTCGTGAAGACCGATCACGTCCTCTTCATCGCGGCGGGCGCGTTCCACGTCGCGAAGGTGTCGGACCTGATCCCGGAGCTGCAGGGCCGGTTCCCCATCCGGGTCGAGCTGGAGCCGCTCGCGCGCGGAGACCTCGTCCGGATCCTGAAGGAGCCGCGGTCGTCGCTCGTGCGGCAGTACACCGCGCTCCTCGCCACGGAGGGAGTCGACGTCCAGTTCCGCGACGACGCGATCGAGGAGCTCGCGCGCATCGCGGCCGAGGTGAACGAGCGCATGGAGAACATCGGCGCGCGCCGGCTGCACACGGTCATGGAGCGGCTCCTCGACGAGCTCTCCTTCGGCGCCGACGGCCTCCGCGGCCAGCGGATCGTGATCGACGCTGCGTACGTCCGTGCGCGGCTCGAGGGCATCGCGACCGACGAGGACCTGTCTCGGTACATCCTCTGATCCCCGTGTTATAAGCGCGGCATGATCGGCAACGCCGCGTGGGCCGAGCGCGCGCAGCGGGCGCTCACCCCGAACTACCGCCAGCAGCCGCTCGCGCTCGTCCGCGGCGAGGGCGCGCGCGTGTGGGACGCCGAGGGGAAGGAGTACCTCGACTTCCTCGGCGGCGTCGCCGTGAACGTGCTGGGCCACTGCCACCCCGCGCTCGTCCGCGCCCTCGAGGAGCAGGCGCGCACGCTCTGGCACGTCTCGAACCACTACTTCATCCCGCGGCAGATCGAGCTCGCCGAGGCGCTGATCGCGGCGACCCCGTTCGCGCGGCGCGTCTTCTTCTGCAACAGCGGCGCGGAGGCGAACGAGGCGATGCTGAAGCTCGCGCGGAGGTACCACGCGGACCTCGGACGCCCCGAGCGCAACGAGATCGTCTCCTGCGTCGACTCCTTCCACGGGCGGACGCTCTTCACCGTCACCGTCGGCGGCCAGGAGAAGTACCAGCACGGCTTCGAGCCGCTCGTCCCGGGCGTGCGCCACGTCCCGTACGGCGACGTCGCCGCGCTCGACGCGGCGCTCGACGACCGGACCGCGGCGTTCCTGGTCGAGCCCATCCAGGGGGAGTCGGGCGTCATCCCCGCGCCGGAGGGCTACCTCGAGGCGGCGCGGGAGCTCACGCGCAAGCGCGGCATCCTGCTCTGCTTCGACGAGGTGCAGACGGGGATCGGCCGGACCGGGCGGACCTGGTTCCACGAGTGGACGTCGGTCACCCCCGACGTCATGTCGGCCGCGAAGGGGCTCGGCGGCGGCTTCCCGATCGGCGCGATCCTCGCGACCGAGGAGGTCGGCATGCACCTCTCCGCCGGCAGCCACGGGTCGACGTTCGGCGGAAATCCGCTCGCGTGCGCGGTGGCGCTCGCCGTCCTGCAGGAGCTGCGGGAAGGGGTGCTCGAGCGGTCCCGGGACGTCGCGGCGCGCCTGCGGTCCGGGCTCGAGGGGCTGACCGCCCACGGGCGGGTCGAGCGGGTGCGCGGGCGGGGGATGCTCCTCGGGATCGTCCTCCGGGGCGTCGCCGCCGGCGAGGTGATGAAGGGGGCGCGCGACCGCGGCCTCCTCGTGAACGCGATCGGCGACGACGTGCTCCGGCTCGCGCCGCCGCTCACGCTGACTCCCGCCGAGGCCGACCTCGCCCTCGAGCGGCTCGCGGCGGCGCTCGCCGCCGCCCCCGCGAAGGGGTAGGTCATGGGACGCACGACACGCACGAAGCGCGACTTCCTCCGCGTCACCGATCTCGACCGCTCGGAGCTGCTCGAGCTCATCGAGCGCGCCGCGGAGTGGAAGCTGCTCGGCAAGGGCGGTCCCCGCCCCCTCGAGCGGATGACCATCGGCCTCGTGTTCGAGAAGGCCTCGACGCGCACGCGCGTGTCGTTCGAGGTCGCCGCCTACCAGCTCGGCGGCAACGCGATGCTGCTCGCGCCGCGCGACACCCAGCTCGGGCGCGGCGAGCCGATCCGCGACACCGGTCGCGTGCTCGCGAGGTACCTCGACGCGCTCGTCATCCGGACCTTCGAGCACTCGAAGCTCGAGGAGATGGCCCGCTACGCGGACGTGCCGGTGGTGAACGCGCTCACCGACTCGTCGCACCCGTGCCAGATCCTGGCCGACCTGCTCACGATCACCGAGCGCTTCGGCGCGGACGCGCTGTCGCGAGGCGGCCTCTCGGTCGCCTGGATCGGCGACGGGAACAACATGGCGAACAGCTGGCTCGAGGCGTGCGCGCTCCTCGGGTTCGACCTGCGGATCGCCTGCCCGGAAGGGTACGATCCCGACCCCGCGCTGCTGGCGCGCGCCGGCGGGCGCGCGCGGGTGGTCCGGCGGCCGGCCGAGGCGGCGGAGGGCGCGCACGTCGTCAACACCGACGTCTGGGCGAGCATGGGCCAGGAGGGGGAGGCGGAGGAGCGCCGCCGCAGGTTCGCCGGGTTCATCGTGGACGAGCCGCTGATGGCGCGCGCCCGCGCGAACGCGATCGTGCTGCACTGCCTGCCCGCCCACCGCGGCGAGGAGATCACCGATCCCGTCCTCGAGGGGCCGCAGTCCGCCGTGTTCGACCAGGCCGAGAACCGGCTGCACGCGCAGAAGGCGCTCCTGGAGCTCCTGCTCACGGGGCGGTAGCGACGTGTCCCCCCCTCGTGGTATCCGCGGGCGCAGGCGCTGGCCGCGTTGACCCCGGGAGGCGCCGGTCGTTAATCTGGCTGCCGAAGGGCGCGGGGGCGCGAGCCGTGAGCGATCGTTACCAGGGTTTCACCTTCAATCCTGCGGATCTGTCCGAGGACGTCGATCTCGACGTCGAGCGGCGGAAGGAGATCCTGTTCGCCGACGCGAACGCGACGCGGTGGACCCACTGGCAGGCGCTCGGGCTCGCCTGGAACGCTCCCGCGGCCGCGGCGAAGGCGGCCTACCTCGACCGGGTGAAGGTCTTCCACCCCGACCGCTACGCGGGGAAGCGGCTCGGCGGGTACCGGGCCCGCCTCGAGCGGGTGTTCCGCCGGATCACGGAGGCGCGCGACGTGCTCTCCGACGAGGCCAGTCGCGCCGCCTACGCGAGGACGAGCGCGCCGCCCGAGGAGTTCGCCCGCCAGGAGGCGCGCAGGCTCGAGGACGAGCGCCGCGCCGAGGAGCGGCGCGCGCGGCTGAGCCGCCAGAACCCCTTGCTGCAGCGGGCCAGCCGGGTCGGCGAGCTCGTCGAGCGCGGCAAGGCCGCGTTCGCGGAGGGGCGGTTCACGCAGGCGGCGAACGACCTGCTCATCGCGCAGGGCATGGATCCCAGGAACGCCGAGCTCGCCGCGCTCGCCGCCGAGGCGAGGCGGAAGGCCGCCGCGGCCCGGGCGAACGAGCGGTTCCGCAAGGGGCTCGAGGCCGAGGCGCTCGGGAACCCGGCGGCCGCGCTCGCGGCGTTCCGCGAGGCGATCGAGGCCGATCCCTCGAACGCGCGCGCGTCGGCGCGCGCCGCGAGGGCCGCCGTGACGCTCGGCGACCTCGCCTCGGCCCGGAAGATCGCGGCCGCCGCGCTCGAGGCGAGCCCGCGGAGCGGCGCCGCGCACGAGGCGCTCGGGTACGTGCTCGAGGCCGAGGGCAACAAGAAGGACGCGAAGAAGGAGCTCGAGCGCGCGCTCGAGCTCGACCCGAGGCTCGACGGGGCGAAGGAGCGGCTGAAGAAGCTGCGCTGGAGCTTCCTCGGATGAGCGACGTCGAGCCGGTGATCGGGATCGACCTCGGCACGACCAACTCGGTCGTGGCGACGGTGCGCGACGGGATCCCGCGGGTGATCCCGAACCGCAGCGGCCAGCTCCTCACCCCGTCGATCGTGGCGGTGGCGAAGAACGGGAAGCGGCTCGTCGGCAGCCTCGCGAAGCGGCAGGCCATCACCAACGCGGAGAACACGGTCTACGCCGCGAAGCGGCTCATCGGGCGGCGCTGGGGCTCCAAGGAGGTCGAGGACGCCCGGCGCGTGCTGCCGTACCAGCTCGTGCCGGGGCCGGAGGGGAACGACGTCCGGGTGCAGCTCGACGGCCGGGCGATGGCGGTGGCCGAGGTCTCGGCGATGGTGCTCGCCGAGCTGAAGGCCGACGCCGAGGCCTGGTTCGGCCGCCCCGTGCGCAAGGCGGTGGTCACGGTCCCGGCCTACTTCAACGACGGGCAGCGGCAGGCGACGAAGGACGCCGGGAAGATCGCCGGCCTCGAGGTGCTCCGCATCATCAACGAGCCGACGAGCGCGGCGCTCGCGTACGGGTTCGGCAAGCAGGTCGAGAAGAAGGTCGTGGTGTTCGACCTCGGGGGCGGCACCTTCGACGTCTCGATCCTCGACATCGGGAAGAGCGTGTACGACGTCGTCGGCGTCGGCGGGGACACCTACCTCGGCGGCGAGGACTTCGATCGGCGCATCATGGACTGGCTCACCTTCACGTTCGCCAAGGAGCACGCCGGCGTCGATCTGCGCCAGGACAAGATGGCGCTCCAGCGGCTGAAGGACGCCGCCGAGAAGGCGAAGTGCGAGCTGTCCGCGGTCCCGAGCGCCGCGATGCACCTGCCGTTCCTCGTCGGGGGCGCGGACGGGAAGGGCGCGCTCCACCTCGACCGTCAGCTCACCCGCGAGCAGCTCGAGGAGCTCACGAGCGATCTGGTCGAGCGCTGCATCCAGGTCACCGAGCGGACCCTCAAGGACGCGGGGGTGCGTCAGGCGCAGGTCGGCGAGGTGATCCTCGTCGGCGGCATGACCCGGATGCCCCGGGTCCAGAAGGCGGTGAAGGAGTTCTTCGGTCGCGAGCCGAGCCGGGGCGTCCACCCGGACGAGGTGGTGGCGCTCGGCGCCGCCATCCAGGGTCACGCCCTGACCGCACCCGGCACGAAGGGCGAGGAGATCCTCCTCCTCGACGTCACCCCGCAGAACCTCGGGCTCCTGGTGGTCGGCGGCTACTTCCAGACGGTCATCCCCAGGAACACCACCGTCCCGACGAGCCAGACCCACCTCTTCACGACCGTCCAGGACAACCAGACCTCCGTCCGGATCGCGGTCCTGCAGGGCGCGAGCGAGCGGGCCATCGACAACGAGCTGCTCGGCGAGTTCATCCTCGACGGCATCCGCGCCGCCCGGCGCGGGGAGGTCTCGATCGAGGTCACGTTCGAGATCAGCGCGGACGGGATCGTCGGCGTCTCCGCCCGCGACGTGGACACCGGCCAGCAGCAGTCCATCACGGTGACGGCGACCTCCGGGCTGACGGAGCAGGAGCTGAAGCGGATCCTCGACGAGCAGCTCGACGATCGGCTCGAGCGCAAGGCGACCTCGGGCGAGTTCGAGGCCAGGCGCGATCGCGTCCGTGGCGTGGTGCGGGAGATCGAGGCCCTCGTCCCCGCCGTCCAGGCCGCGCTCGAGCACTCCAAGTTCGGGAAGGACGCGGTCCAGAAGGCGGAGGGCGTGCTCGCGCGCGTCCGCGCGGCCATCGACGCGCAGGATGTCGCGGCGCTCGCGCGCGAGGAGGAGGCGCTGGACCGGACCCTCCAGCTGTTCGCCGGGCTCGCCGCGCAGGCGCGCGGACAGGAGAAGTGATCCCGTGGCCGTCTCGGAGCTCATCGACCGCGGGATCAAGGCCTACCTGGCCGGACGGGAGGACGACGCGCTCGCGGCGTTCCGGCGCGTGCTCGAGCTCGAGCCGGAGAACGCGAAGGCGCGCTGGTACGTCGACAGGCTCGGCGCCGCGGTGGTGGTGCCGGTCGGAGCCCCGGGCGACGCGGTCCCCGCGATCCCGCCTCCGAGGACCGCCGCCCGCACCGCGTCGCCGCCGCTGGACCTCGAGCTGCCGGAGGTCCCGCCCGCGGCCCCTCCGCGCTCCGCGGCGGTCGCTCCGGTCGCCGCGCCGCAGCCGAGCGGCCCGGCGCGGACCGCGGGCACGGCGCGAGCGCGGGTGACGCCGGAGGCGGGCGCCCCGCCCGAGCGCCCGGACGAGGACGCGCGCTCGCCGTGGGACGACGGCCCCGCGGCCGCCGCCACAATCGTGCTCGACCCGTCGGGAGGGCTCGACCTCGGCGCCATCGCGGAGAAGTCCGACCTGCGGCCGCTGGTGCCCGAGGGCGAGCGGGCGGCGCTCGGGCCGAGGAGCGACGTCCAGGTCTGGCTCTCGGCCGCGAAGGAGCTGTTCGCGCTCGGCGACTTCTCGGGATCCCTCGAGCTCATCGAGAAGATCCTGCAGGTCGACCCCGACCACGGCGAGGCCCGCGACTACCTGCGGCAGAACGAGGCGACGCTCATCTCGATGTACGAGTCGAAGCTCGGCCCGCTCTCGTGCATCCCGAGGCTCGCGATCAAGCCGGAGGAGGTCCTCTGGCTGAACCTCGATCACCGCGCCGGCTTCCTGCTCGCGCAGATCGACGGGATCGTGGACTACGACTCGCTGTTCGCGCTGTCCGGGCTCCCGCGCCTCGACACGGCGCGGATCCTGGCGAACCTGATCGCCGACGGCGTGATCGCCAGCTCGTAGGGGGATCGACGATCATCCCGCGGGGCGCCGGATCACCGCGGTCCAGACGCCGCGCACCACGACGTGCCCGCGCTGATTCACCGTCGTCGTCGTCACGTCGAGCACGTCGAGCGCTCCGCGCTCGTCGATCCGCGTGATCTCGCCGGTCGAGCTGAGCACGTCCCCCGGCCGCACCGGCTCGAGCCACTCGAGGACCTGCTCTCCGTGGAGGAGCCGGACGAGGTCGAGCCCGAGCTCCGGATCCGAGACGGCCCGCGCGAACGGCTCGATCGCGAATCGCGTCGCGAACCCGGGAGGCGCCACGAGCCCGCCGTGCGGTCCCGCCCGCGCCGCGTCCTCGTCCCAGGTGAGCGGGTGCGCGTGCTCCGGCGCGCTCGACGCGAACGCGTGGCCCGGGATGCCGCCGCCGATCGCGGCGACGAAGTCGCGGAGGTCCTCGCGGCCGACCGCGTACGTGAACGGCCCGTAGCGCCGGTGCAGGTGGGCGCGATCGATGGGCACGGTCACGGCCCCCCGACGACGGCGTCGGCGACGACGCCCTTCAGGACGTCCTCGCCCGCCTGGTTGCGCACCGAGAGCTCGAGCCGGAGCCGGTCGCCCTCCATCGCGGTGCAGCGGCCCTCGAACGTGACCACCTCGCCGGCCTGCACCGGGCGCGAGAAGCGGACGGCGAGCCGGCGGAGGCGCGCCGGGTCGCCGAGGTACGCGACGCAGGCCTCCGCGGCCCAGGAGTACGTGCACATCCCCTGCAGGATGACCGCCTGGAACCCGGCGGCGCGCGCGACGCGCGCGTCGATGTGGATCGGGTTGAAGTCGCCGGACGCAGCCGCGTAGTACACCGACCGGAACGGGTCCACCTCGCGGACCGCCCGGAAGGTGTCGCCGACCGCGAACTCCGCCCGCTGCTTCATCGCGTCGCCCCCGTCTCCGGCGGTCGCGGGTCGAGCGGGTCGTCCGCCTCGACCTCGAGCTCCTGCTCCCTCCGCCGGGCGTAGGTCGCCTGGACGAACTCGATGAGGCGGTCGAGGTAGCTCGTGATGGGCGGGCAGTGGATCCCGGTGCCGTCGAGCAGCTCGAGCAGGGTCCGGCAGTTGTAGATGGCGAGGTGGTTCACGTAGTCGATCGCCGGCCGGTGCGCCCGGGAGAGCCGCTCGAGCACCGGGAGCTGGAGCAGCGCCTGCAGCACGCGGGCAGGGACCGAGACGCCCGGGAGCTTCCTCCCGGCGCGCGCGGCGATCATCTCGTAGACGCGCCGCGCCGAGAGCGGGGACGGGTCGACGAGGTGGACGGTGCGGCCGGCGCCCGCCGGGTCCGAGCCGATGGCGAGCGCCGCGTCCACGACGAAGTCCACCGGGACGACGTTCAGCGGCGCGACGGCGTCCCCCGGCAGCGGGAGCGGGACCACGAGCGGAGAGGCGACGAGCAGGATGGCGAGCGCGTACGGTCCCTCGAAGCGGTCGATCTCGCCCGTCCGCGAGTCACCCACGACGATGGACGGGCGGTAGATGGTCGCCGGCAGGTCCGCCTGCGCGCGGCGGACGAGCAGCTCCGCCTGGAACTTCGTCTCCTCGTACGGGTTGTGGAAGCGCTGGCCCATGGCCAGCTCGTCCTCGAGGATCACCCCGACGCGGTCGCCGGAGACGTAGGCGGTCGAGAAGTGGTTGAAGCGCCGCAGGCGCCGGGCCGCGGCGGCGAGGTCGAGGACGTTGCGGGTGCCCTCGACGTTGATCCGGCGGAGGTCCGCGCGGGAGGCGCCGAGCGCCGTCCGCGCCGCGAGGTGCCACACGTCGGTGACGTCGCGCGCGAGCCCCTTGAACTCCGCGCCCGAGAGCCCGAGGTGCATCTGCTCGACGTCGCCCTCGACCACGTCGGCGCCGATCCCCTCCGCCTCGAGGGCCGCCCGCGCCGCGTGGGCGTTCTTCTCCTGGACGAGGAGCACGAGCCGCGTGTCCGTCCCGCGCGACTGCTCCGCGAGCCGGCGGACGAGTCGCTTCCCGATGAACCCTGGATAGCCGGTGACGAACTGGACGCGCTCGGGAGCCACGCCGCGTCAATAGCGCACGGGGGGGGCGTTGGGAAGCCTCCGCCCGAGGCCCCGGCGGAGATCGGCGAGCAGCCGGTCCGCCTTGGCGCCGAGGTCGGCGATCGTGCCCACGTTCTCCACGACGAAGTCGGCGCGGGCGGCCTTCTCGTCGAGCGGGAGCTGCGCGGCGAGGCGCGCGTCGGCCTCCGCCGGGGTGAGCCCGTCGCGGGCCGAGACCCGCCCGCGCTGCACCGCGGTCGGGGCCCAGACGACGACGACGGCGTCCACGGTCCGGTCGAGCCCGACCTCGAACAGGAGCGGGGTGTCGTAGAAGGCGAGCGCGTGCCCCGCCGCGGCGAGCCGCGCCGTCTCCTCCGCGGTCGCGCGCCGGACCGCGGGGTGCGTGATGGCCTCGAGTCGCCGGCGCGCCTCCGGATCGGCGAAGACGAGCGCGGCCATGCGCTTGCGATCGAGGGTGCCGTCCGGCCCGAGCGCGGCGGCGCCGAAGGCGCGGGCGATCTCGGCGAGGGCGGGGGAGCCCGGCGCGACCGCGGCGCGCGCGAGCGCGTCGGCGTCCACGACCGGGACGCCGCGGGCGCGCAGCGCCTCGGCGAAGGTGCTCTTGCCGCTCGCGATCCCGCCGGTGAGGCCGACGACGCGCACCGCTACTTGCGCGTCGCGGCGGACTGCGCCGGCGCGTCCTTCTCCGCGGGCGACGGCTTCGGGTGGCCCCTCGTCCCGGGGGCGAACGTGAGCGCCTCCACGTTGCCTTCCTTGTTGAAGTAGACCGTCACGCCCGTCGCCGGGTAGAGCCACACCTTCTGGAAGGTGTCCTCGACGAAGGTCCGCTGCGGCGGCTTGCCGTAGGTCCCCTCGATCGTGTCCGCGTCGAGCTGCGCGGTGAGGAAGATCGTGATCTCCACGACCACGCCCTGCGGGTCGACGTGGAACTGCGCCTGCCGCGTCCCCTCCAGCGCCTGGTCGCCGTGGTAGGCGAGGACCGTCCGGCCCGTCCGCTTGGTCTTGGTGGTCGGCTCGCCGAACTTCTCGAGGACCTCCGCCTGGGTGGTGGCCCCGGGGGTGATCCCCTTCCACGCGCGCGCCGCGGAGGCGGCCGGGAGCGCCGCGAGCGCGGCGGCGAACAGAACGGCGAGGCGGATCGAGCGCATGCGGCATTATACTCCGGCCCCTGTGAGCCGCCCCCCCGCCAGCCGCCCCGAACGCCGTCCCCGGGCCCTCCTCGTCCTGCTCCTCGCGCTGGCGCTCCCGGCCGCGTCGAGCGCGGCCGAGAAGATCGGCCCCGAGGCGTGCAAGGCCTGCCACCCCGCGGCGTACGAGGCGTGGCGCGCGTCGCCGCACGCCCGCGCGAAGGAGACGCTCCCGGAGCGCAGCCGGAGCGACCGCCGCTGCCTGTCCTGCCACGCGCCGGACGACGAGGACGGCATCGCGGGCGTCTCGTGCGAGACCTGTCACGGCCCCGGCCGCGCGTACTCCGCGCCGTACGTGATGCGGGACCCCGAGCTCGCGCGGGCCCTCGGCCTCGCGGATCCCGGCGAGCGCACCTGCGCCGCCTGCCACACCGAGTCGACGCCGAGCCTCGTCCGGTTCGAGTACGCGCGGAAGCTCCCGCTCATCCGGCACTGGGAAGACGCGCCTCCCGCCGCGCCGCCAGCCAGGAAGTAGGGGGTCACGTGCCGGTCCAGGTCGTCTCAGCCGAGTTCGCGAAGACCGCCACCCGTCCCGACGAGTGGCCGCGCGGTCCCGCGCCCGAGATCGCCTTCGTGGGGCGCTCGAACGTGGGCAAGTCGTCGATGCTGAACGCCCTCACGCGGCGCAAGGGGCTCGCCCGCGTCTCCGCGACGCCCGGCCGGACGCGCGCGCTCCAGTTCTTCGACCTGTCGGTGCGGCCCACTCCCGCGGCGCGACCGAGGGGGATCCGCTTCTGCGACCTGCCGGGCTACGGGTACGCCAAGGTCGCGAAGGACGAGCGGGACCGCTGGGCCGCGATGATCGAGGACTACCTGCGCGACCGCGACGTCCTGCGCGCGGTGGTGCTCATCGTCGACGCGCGGCACCCTCCGGCCGAGAGCGACCACGACGCGCTCGTGTTCCTGCGCGACGGCGGCCGCGAGGTCATCGTCGCGGCGACCAAGACGGACAAGCTCGCCCGCACCCGCGTCGGCGCGGCGCTCCGCGCGGTCGAGGCCGAGCTCGGTCTCGACCGCGGGGCCGTCGTGCCGTTCTCCGCGATGGAGGGAACCGGTAGCGACGCCCTGTGGGCGCGGATCGCCGCGGTCACCGCGCCGGAGGGCGCCCGGAGCTAATGCCCGGTGGCCGTCGGGGCGACGCCCTCGGCGCCGAGGTCGCGCTGGAAGTCCTGGGCCCGGCGGGTGCGGTTGCGCCACGCCTCGTTGAGCGCGGACCGGATCTCCTCGCCGCGCTTCGGCGCGAACATGAGGCCGAGCCCGGCGCCGACGAGCACGCCGACCGAGAACAGCCCGAGCCCCGTGAAGAAGTCGCCCGCCGGCGTCTGCCGCTCGAGGCCGAGCCGGTCGAGCACCGTGTCGCGGTCGAGCATGCTCCGCATCGTCTTCCAAGTCATCGCCATGTCGAGACCCCCCGCCCGCATCGCGGGCCGTCGCTCACGGTGCGCATCGCCGAGGGCTCCCATCATCACCCGACCGGGCGACGCGGGGTCAGCGTGGTCGAGACGCCCGCCGTCTCGATCGGCTGGGCGGCGGGCGGCCGGCGGGCGGCGGGCGCGAGCTCGAGCTCGACCACCAGCGGCAGGTGGTCGGAGGTGCGGCGGGCGAGCGCGGAGCGGTGGACCTCGACGTGGCAAACCCGGAAGGCCGCGTCCACGTAGCAGTGGTCGAGCCGCAGCGCCGGGAACCAGGACGGGAAGGTCGGCGCCGTGTTGCGGACGGCGAGCGCGCAGTCGACGAGCTGGCGGCGGAGCCACCGCGGGACGGCCGAGCGGTTGGTCAGCGAGTTGAAGTCGCCCACCAGGACGAGCGGGTGGGCGAGCGCCGTGTCGCGCAGGATGTCCGCCGACAGGAGCTGCGCGGCCTGCTTGCGTCGCTCGCGCCAGTGGAGGCCGAGGTGGGCCGCGAAGAAGTGCACCACGGCGCCGTCCAGCTCGACGTCCGCGCGCACGCAGCCGCGCGGCTCGCGGCCGGGGACGGAGAGGTCGTAGGTGCGGACCGCCTGGAACGGCCGGCGCGACAGGACCGCGTTCCCGTAGGACGAGCCGGGGCTCCCGGGCCAGCGCTGCGCCATCGTCCGCCCGAAGGCGCTCTGCATCCCGGTGAGCGACGCGAGGAGCGCGGCGGGATCGGGGATCCCGGGCGGCAGCGCCGGCGCGCCCACCTCCTGGAGCCCGACCAGGTCGGGCCGGAGCTCCTGCACGACGCGCGCGACGCGCTCGGGATCGTGGCGCCGGTCGGCGCCGATCATCCCGTGGAGGTTCCAGGACACGATCCGCACGGCGCACCTCAGGTCGCCGCGGCGCTGCCGCCGGCCGCGTCGCGCCCGGTCGCCCTCGCCGCGCACCTCCTCGAGCCAGTCGTGGAGCGCGGAGGGGCGCAGCGCCCCGTCGCACGGGAAGCGCCTCCCGGCCGGGTGGGCGACGAAGCACTCGATCTCCTCCGGCGCGACGCCGCCGTGCGACCCGAACTCCCAGGCGTACGCCACGACGTCCTCGGCCTCGCCCCGCCAGCCGAGCACGACGATGTCCCCGGAGTCCCGGAGCGACACGAGGTCCGCGAGGTAGGCGCCGAGGACCGCCGGCTCGGGGTGGGGGAGGAGCGCGACCTCGCGCGGGTCGGCGAGATCGAGGACGCGTCCGCGGACGAGCGCGAAGCCGCGCGCGCCGCCGCGGACCGCCAGGAGCCCGACCGCGCCGCTCGCGGCCAGGGCCCTGAGCACGCGCGCGTGCCGGGCGCGGAGCGCCTCGAGCGGCAGCGGCCCGGGGTCGTCGAGGAAGTACACGTGCGCGAGGTCGCCGGCCTCGGCGACCGCGACCCCGTCGGCCCGAGCCGCGCCGGCGCGGCCCCAGAGCAGGCCGCGCCCCCGCCGGACCGAGGGCCGCGCGGAAGCGCGATCCCGCGGTCGGCGCACGCGACGAACTCGGGCAGCGTCGCCCCCGAGAACGACTCGAACGGGCGCGTCTCGACGTGGCCGTGGTCGGACAGCACGTGGACCTCGTACCCGAGCTCCGGGACCGCGTCCGCGGCGGCGAAGATGGCGGCGAGCGCCTCGTCGATCGCGCCGAGGCACCGCAGCGCCGAGTCCGACCTCGGGCCGCGGCGGTGCGAGGTCTCGTCGTAGGCGAGGAAGTCCGCGAACACGATCGGGACCGCCCGCGACACGTCCATCAGGATCCCCTGGACCGCGAGCTCGCGCAGGAACGCGCCGACGAGCACGCGGTGAGCCAGGAAGCGCGGCTCGTGCTTCACGCGCCCGAGGGCGAGCGACCAGCGCAGCCCGTCGACCACGCCGTAGCCCACGTCGTGGGCGAGCCGGACCGCGGTGCGGATCGGCGGTCACGGAGTGCGCGAGCGTGGACGCGACGGCGTCCCACGCGCCGAGCTGCAGGGCGGACCGGTCGAGCGCGAGGTCGCCGGCGAGGCCGGAGAGGCAGAAGTGGGGGGCGGAGGACCCGCCGGAGAAGATCGAGAAGTAGGAGGTCCCGCCGCGGAGCAGCCCCGGGGACGCGCGCGAGAGCTGGCGCTCGACCCGCGCGGCGTCCTCGGGCCGGTCCATCCGCACCTCGCGGCCGGTGGTGCGGTCGAACCAAACGAAGCCCGGCAGCGACGGCGCGACCCCGTAGAAGAGCCCGGCCTGGAACGCCGGCGTGGACGCAGGGGCGCCGCTGTGGAAGGACGCGAGGACGTGCCGCCCCGACTCGAGGCGGGCGGAGAGCGTCGGCATCCAGCCGTCCGCCATCGCGCGCTCGAGGCGGCGTCGCGAGACGCCGTCCAGCTGCACGAGGACGAGGCGCCTTCGTCGCGAGGCGCCGGCGAACCTCCCCATGCCCGGCGAGGGGGCGGAGCAGGCCGCGCATCGCGAGCCGCGCCGCGTCGGCGGCGCGGCCGGCGTTCCTCCGCAACCGCCCGACGTCCCGCTCGTCTCCGTCCCGTCGCGTCTCACCCCTGGAAGCTAGGGCGCTCCCCGCGGGCACGGTGCGCGACGCGGGCTTCAGCCGCGCTTCCGGGCCTCCAGCTCGGCGAGCAGCGCCTCGAGCCTCCGCTCCTCGGGGCCGACGTCGAACCCGACCGCCCGCGCGCCGTCCACGATCGCGACGCACAGGAGGAACAGCGACACGTGGCCGCGCTCCGGCGCCTCGCCGGGGTGGTCCACGAGGAAGTGGGCGAGCCGCCCCTCGGCCGCCGCGAGGTCGCGGAAGCAGACGGCCGCCGGGAGGCCCTCGAGCGGACCGGTGCCCGCGGTGACGGGCGCGAACGCGACGCCGGCGTCCGCGAGGGCGACCTCCACGCCGCGCTCGAGCAGCACCGCGAGGTACGGCCGGCGCGTGGCCGTGTCGATCCGCTCCTGGACCGCCGCCACGCGCGCCCAGTCGAGCGGGAGCGCCTTCCCGGAGAACACGTCGAGCACCGTCGAGGTCGCCGCGTCGTAGAGGACGCTCCCCGGCCGCGTCCGCACGCTGCGCTCGAGCAGGGCGCGCTGCGCCGCGCGATCGCCGGCGCCGGGGGCGCTCACCGCTCCTCCGGCGGGGTCCAGCGGATGTCCACGACGACGAGGTCGGCGCGGCCGGCCGGGCGCTGGACGGCGACCGTGTCCCCCTCGCGCCTGCCGAGCAGGGCCCGGCCGAGCGGCGCCTCCACGCTGATCAGCCCCTGCGCCACGTCGAACTCGTCCGGCCCGACGAGCCGGTACGTCCGCTCGTCGCCGTCCTCGTGCTCGACGGTGACCCACGCGCCGAAGAACGCGCGTCCGCCGGGGTGCGGCCTGGGGTCGATCACGGTGAGGGCGTCCATCCTCACCGAGAGGAACCGCAGCCGGCGGTCCAGCTCGCGGAGCTTCCGCTTGCCGTAGATGTACTCCGCGTTCTCGCTGCGATCCCCGAGCGCCGCGGCGGCCTCCACCTCCGCGACGATCCGCGGCCGCTCGACGCTCCAGATCCGGGCGTGCTCCTCGGCGAGCCGTCGAAAGCCTTCGGGGGTGATGTAGCGCGGGCCGGACATCCTGGGACAGTGAATGAGGGCGGACCGCCCGCCTGTCAACGGCGTAGAGGGCCGCCCGGCGCCGCATCGTGGGCTTGCGTCCGTTCCCCGCGCACGCTGTACTGGTCCGAACCAGGAGGCCCGCGTGGCGGACCGGTACATCTACCAGGTGGCGGTGGAGGCGTTCTTCCTCCGCGCGATGCACGGCAGGCTGGACGCGGCGGCGAGGGCGCGGCTGCGCGACGCCGGGATCGCCCTCGACGAGCCGCTCCTGTCGGTCTACCCGGCGGACGTCTTCCACCGGGGCGTCGGGATCGCCGCGGAGGCTGCGTATCCGGGGAAGAGCCCCGACGAGGCGTACCACCTCGCCGGCCGGGACCACCTCGACGCGTTCGTCCAGTCGTACCCGGGCAAGATGATGGCGGCGCTGGCCCGCCAGATCGAGCCCAGGATGATCCTGGACTACACGGCGACCTTCATCCGGCTCGGGAACAACTTCACGGAGTCCCGCGCGCGCGTGATCGGCCCGACCCGGAGCGAGGTCTGGATGAACGACGTGGGCGCGGTGCCCGGGTGGTACCGCGGCATCCTCCAGCGCGGGCTCGAGGTGGCGAACGTGAAGGGCGTCACGGTCGAGCTGATCGGAGGGAGCCCCCCGCCGTCCGCCACCTTCGACGTGAGCTGGACCGGGCGCTGATCTCGCGCCCGGAGGTGGCGGAGCGGGAGGGGCCCGGGCTAATCTCACCGCGCCGTGAAGATCACCGATCTCCTGAGGTATGCGCGCGAGCGGGGCGAGCCCCTGTTCTCGTTCGAGTTCTTCCCGCCGAGGACGCCGGACGGGGAGCGCGCGCTGTTCGAGACGGTGGAGGCGCTGCGCCCGCTCGGCCCCGCGTACGTCTCGGTCACCTACGGCGCGGGCGGCTCGACGCGCCTGAAGACGGTCGAGCTCGTCAAGCGGCTGAAGCGCGAGAGCGAGGTCGAGGCGATGGCGCACGTGACCTGCGTCGGCGCCTCCCGGGACGAGATCGCGGCGGTCCTGGACGACGTCGCCGCTGCGGGCGTCCAGAACGTGCTCGCGCTGCGCGGCGATCCCCCGCGCGGCCAGGACGCCTTCACCCCGCACCCGGACGGCTTCCGGTTCGCGAGCGAGCTCGTCGCGTTCATCAGCTCGAAGCCGGAGCGCTGGCGGTTCTGCGTCGGCGCGGCGGCGTACCCCGAGGGCCACGTCGAGACGCGCGACCTCGCCCGCGACCTCGCCCACCTCAAGATCAAGGTCGACGCCGGGACCGACTTCCTCGTGACGCAGCTCTTCTTCGACAACGCCCGGTACTTCGGGTTCGTCGATCGGGCCCGCGCCGCCGGGATCGCGGCGCCGATCATCCCCGGGATCATGCCGTTCACGAACGTGGAGCAGGTCGAGCGGTTCACGGCCATGTGCGGCGCGTCGATCCCGCCGCCGCTGCGGGCGGCGATGGAGGTCCGCCGCGAGGACGCGGACGGCGCCCGGGAGCTGGGGGTCGCCTACGCGTCGCTCCAGTGCGCGGACCTGCTCCGGCGCGGGGCGCCGGCGATCCACTTCTACACGCTCAATCGATCGCCCTCGACGCGCGCGATCGTCGCCGCGCTCCGGGCGAGCGAGCCCTGGCGCGTCGGCTCGTAGCTGCAGTGACCCCACGGGGATTCGAACCCCGGTTACAGCCTTGAAAGGGCCGTGTCCTAGGCCTCTAGACGATGGGGCCGAACGCCCGCTGAAGCCTACTGGGCACCAGGGGACCTGTCACTCGCGCTCGATGACCCCACAGGGATTCGAACCCCGGTTTCCGCCTTGAGAAGGCAGCGTCCTGGGCCTCTAGACGATGGGGTCGGCGGTCTAGTACCCCGACCCGAGCGGGCATGTCAAAGGTTTGGCGCGCGCCGGGGGAGGGCGGCTTCGTGGGCGTCGTCGGGGTGCCAGACGGTCCCGCGGACGTGATCCCACACCGGGATCGTCACGTTGAAGTTCCACCGCTGCATGAGCTGCGGCGCGTGGTGGCGCTGGTGGTGCCTCCTCAGCCACCGCGTCACGCGGAGCCGGCCGATCGGCCCGTCCGCGGGCAGGTGGTAGGCGAGGTGGAGCCACTCGTACATGAGGACGTACGAGACGATCGACGCGACCCACAGCGCGGCCACGTTCGGCGCGCCCACGAGGAGGAAGAGGAGGGCCACGGGCAATCCGGCGACCAGGATTGCGAGCACCCCCCACGCGGGGAGGAGCACGAGCTTCAGCTCGCGCCACTCCCGGATGAACATGTCGTCGGCCACGAAGACCGCGTGGTGCTGGGGGGTGTGGCGGATGTAGAGCATCTCGAGCGGACGGGTCCGGCGGTGGAGCAGATCGCGGTGGGCGTGCCACTCGATCACGTTCGACGCCAGGAGGAAGACCGGCACGATGGCGAGCTCCCAGGCGCGGAGGCCGTGGATCCGGGTGAGGGCGAAGACGACGATCGCGACCCCTGCGGCGCCGGGCCCGGCGAGGTGAAGCCAGGGCGAGTACCAGCGCGGGACGCTCGACATCAGGGCGGCGCGAAGCTCCGACCTGGCGTCCTTCGTCATGTGCGACCTCCTGCCGCAACGGTAACGACGGCGCTCCCTCCAGGCCAGCCGGAATGGGAGCGACCGCCCGTACGGGCCGCGCGCTAGGCGCTCTCCCTCGCGCCCTCGCGCCCGGCGACGGCGCGAGGCCAGGCGAGCCTGGCCGCCCCGGGTCGCAGGCGCAGGTACGCCGCTGCCCCGCCGATCGCCACCCCTCCGGCGACGACCGCCGCGAGGACGGGGGCCCAGCGCGGCAGATCGAGGTAGAGGCTCGCGGCGGCCGCGGCGGCGAGGGCGATCCAGCCGGCCTTCTGGACGGCGGCGAGCCGCCGGAGCGCCCCGAGCCGGGCGGGGTCGAGCGGGGCGAGCCGCTCGAACAGGAGCTGCTCCTGCCGCCAGTACGTGTAGACGACCGGGATGATCTCGAGGGTGAGGAACGCGCTCGTGAGGAGCCCGCCGACCATCGGCGCCGCGATCCGCTTCATCACGTCGGCGCCGGAGCCGGTCGCCCACAGCAGGGGCACGAGGCCGGCGAGCATCGTCGCGACCGTCATGAGCTTCGGCCGGACGCGCTGCACCGTCCCTTCCATGTGGGCCCAGACGATGTCCGAGAGATCGCGGATCTTCCCCGCGGCGCGCCGCCGCTCGTAGGCGTGGTCGATGTAGACGATCATCACGACCCCGGTCTGGGCGGCGAGGCCGACGAGCGCGATGATCCCGACCCAGACCGCCGTCGACATCCGGTAGTCGAGGGCGGACAGGAGCCAGATCGACCCGACGAGCGCGAAGGGGATCGACAGGAGGACGATCAGGACCTCGGTGAAGTTCCGGAAGTGCAGCCAGAGGAGGAGGACGACGAGGAAGAGGGTCAGCGGGAGCACGAGCCTCATCCGGTCCCGCGTCTGCTCGAGCAGCTCGTACTGCCCGGTCCACTCGAGGACGTGCCCCGGCGGGACCCGCAGCGTGCCGTCCGCCTGCGCCCGGCGCACGGCGTCCTTCGCCTCGACCACGTACCCGCCGACGTCGCGGCTGCCCTGATCGACGTCCACGTAGACGTACCCGACGAGGAGCCCGTTCTCGTCCCGGATCATCGGCGGGCCCCCGGCGATGCGGATGTCGGCGAGCTGCCCGAGCGGGACCGACGCGGGCCGCGGGGCGGCGGTCCCCTGCAGCGCCGACGCGTCCGCCCCCGGCGCGCCGCGCCCGATCCAGCCGGTGCCCGGGGCGTCCGTCGCGGTGCGCGGGGCCCCGGGCGCCGCCGGGCCCGCGCCCCCTCCCATGCCCATCTGCGCGAGCCGCAGCGGCGGGAGGGGAGCGTCCGCGGCCCCCATCCCGCCGGGCCGCTTCCCGCCGCCGCCGACGGGCACGAGGACGCGGCGGAGCCGCTCGAGGTCGGAGCGGAGGTCCTGCGGGTAGCGGACGTTGATGGTGAAGCGGTTCCTCCCGTCCACGGCGACGCTGATCGGGGTGCCGCCGATCGCCGCCTCGACGATCCGGTTCACGTCTCCGACCGTGAGCCCGTATCGCGCGAGCGCCTCGCGCCGCGGGACGACGTCGATGTAGAGCCCACCCGTGTTCCGGTCGTAGAACACGGAGCGCGTCCCGGGGATCGGCGCGAGCACCTTCTCGAGCGCGACGCCGACCTTCTCGATCTCGGCGAGGCTCTTCCCCATCACCTTCACGCCGACCGGGGTCCGCACTCCGGTCGAGAGCATGTCGACCCGCGCCTTGATGGGCATCGTGTAGGCGTTGGTCCAGCCCGGGAACTGCATCGCCGCGTTCATCTGCGCGACGAGCTCGTCCCAGGTGATGCGCCGCTCGTCCGGCCACCCCACGCGCAGGATCGGCGCGAGGAGCGCCGGCGCCCCGGACCACCACCGCTCCACCTGCACCTTCCGCCACCCGTCCGGCGGCCGGAGCCGGACCGTCGTCTCGACCATCGTGAGCGGCGCCGGGTCCGTGGCGGTCTCCGCGCGCCCCGCCTTCCCGAAGACCGTGAGCACCTCGGGGAACGAGCGCAGCACGCGGTCCTGGGCCTGGAGCTGGCGCTTCGCCTCCTCGATGGAGATGCCGGGGAAGGTCGTCGGCATGTAGAGGACGTCGCCCTCGTTCAGGGGCGGCATGAACTCCGAGCCGAGCCGAAGCGCGAGCGGCACGGCCGAGAGGACGGCGAGGAGCCCGATGGCGATCGTCGAGCGCGGGTTCCTGAGCGCGACGAAGACGAAGGGGCGGTAGACGCGCTGGATGGCGCGCGACAGCGGGTGCTCCGACTCCGGGCGGATCCGGCCGCGGAGGAGGAGCCCGCGGATCGCGGGGGCGAAGGTGATCGACAGGACCGCCGCCGCGAGCATCACGAAGGTCTTCGTCCAGGCGAGCGGCGTGAACAGGCGGCCCGCCTGCCCGGTGAGCGTGAACACCGGGAGGAACGCCACCGCGATGACGAGGAGCGAGAAGAAGATCGCGGGCGTCACCTCGCGCGCCGCCTCGGCGAGGAGCGCGTGGCGATCCGCCCCCGGCGGCGCGTGCTCGAGCTTCTTGTGCGAGGCCTCGATCATCACGATCTCGGCGTCCACCGTCGCGCCGATCGCGATCGCGATCCCGCCGAGGCTCATGATCGTCGCGGGGATCCCGAGGAGCGCCATCGGGATGAAGCTCACCGCCACGGCGACCGGGAGCGAGAGCATCGGCACGAGCGCCGAGCGCGCGTGCAGCAGGAAGAGGAGGATGACGGCGGCGACCACCAGCGCCTCCTCCACGAGCGCGCGGCGGAGCGTGTCGAGCGCGCGCGAGATGAGGTCGGACCGGTCGTAGGCGAGCTCGACGCGGACGCCCTCCGGGAGGGAGGGGGCGAGCTCCGCGAGCCGCGCCTTGACCGCGCGGACGACGTCGAGCGCATTCTCGCCGTGGCGCATCACGACGATCCCGCCCACCGCCTCCCCCTCGCCGTTCCACTCGAGGAGGCCGCGCCGGATGTCCGGGCCGAACCGGACCTGCCCGACGTCGCGCACGAGGATCGGGGCGCCCGTCGCGCCCGCGGGGCGGATCGCGATCCCCTCGATGTCGCCGAGGTGCTCCACGTACCCGCGGCCGCGCACGTAGTACTCGCGCCCGCTCATCTCGACCACGCGCCCGCCGACGTCGTCGTTCGAGTCGCGGATCGCGGCGATCACGTCCTGGAGGGTGACGCCGACCGCCGCGAGCCTCGTCGGGTCCACCGTCACCTGGTACTGCTTCTGGTACCCGCCGACGCTGGCCACCTCCGCGACGCCGGGGACGCTCCCGAGCGCGTACCGCAGGGTGAAGTCCTGGAACGTGCGCAGCTCGTCGAGCCCGTGCTTCCCGGAGGCGTCGACGAGCGCGTACTGCAGGGTCCAGCCGATGCCCGTCGCGTCGGGGCCGAGCCGGGCCTCCACCCCCTCCGGGAGCCGCCCCTCGATGGTCCCGAGCGCCTCCGAGACGCGGCTGCGCGCCCAGTAGACGTCCGTCCCCTCCTGGAAGACGACGTACACGAACGACATCCCGAACATCGAGAAGCCGCGCACGTCCGCCACGCGCGGCGAGGACACGAGCGCCGAGACGAGCGGGTAGGTGACCTGGTCCTCGACGAGCGTCGGGCTCCGGCCCATCCACTCGGCGTACACGATGACCTGCGGGTCCGAGAGATCCGGGATCGCGTCGAGCTTCACCGTCCGGATGGCCCACGCCGACCCGAGCAGGGCCGCGAGCACCGTCACGAGGACGACGGCCCGGTTGCGCGCGCAGAGCTCGATGATCCGCGAGATCATCCCGCGCTCAGGGCGGCCCGGCGCCGCCCGCGCCGGATCCCTCGACGGCGGCCCTCAGCCGGCTCTCGGAGTCGAGGAGGAAGTTCGCGGTGGTGACGACGCGGTCGCCCTCGCCGACGCCATCCAGGATCGCCACCCGGCCCGCGCCCCGCCATCCGACGCGGACGAGCCGCGGCTCGAAGCGCCCGTTGCCCCGCGAGACGAAGACGTACTGCTGCTCGCCGGTGTCGACGAGCGCGTCCGACGGCACGGTCACCGCCACGTCCGCGCCGAGGTCGAGAGTCACGTCCCCGAACATCCCGGGACGCAGCCTGAGGCGCGCGTTCGGGAGCTCGATGCGGGCCTGGAGCGTGCGGCTCCCGGAAGCGAGCGCGGGAGAGACGAACGTCACGTGGCCGGCGAAGCGCTCACCCGGCCACGCGGGCACCTCGAGGGTGGCGCGCTGCCCGACCCGGACGCGACCGAGGTCGGCCTCGTGCACCTCTGCGATCGCCCAGACCGTGGAGAGATCCGCGATCTGGAAGAGCTCCGTCCCGGGCGTGATGTAGGAGCCGCGGAGCGTCGCCTTGCGCGCGACGTGCCCGCGGACGGGCGAGCGGATCGCGACGGTCCGGGGGAGCTCACCGGAGGCGGCGATCGCGTCGACGTCCTCGCGGGCCACGCCGAGCAGCTCGACGCGCTGGCTCGCGTCACGGGCGGCGTCGCTCGCCAGGACGGGCGCCGCGGGCTGTACCCCCGCCGCGCCCCGGCCGGACCACCGGACCGTCGCCGAGAGGTTCTGCAGCGCTGCCAGGATCTCCGGGCTGTAGACGGTCGCGAGGACCTCGCCCTTCGCGACGAGCCGCCCCGTCTCGTCCACCGGGACGGACTCGATCCACCCGGTGTAGCGCGCGGTCACCGACACGACCCCCCGCTCGGTGGGCGCGACGAACGCGGTCGTCCGGATCGAGGCGGGGAGCGGCTCGCGGGTGGCGACCGCCGTCTTCATCCCCATGAGCTGGATCCGGTCCGCGGAGAGCTCCACCGGCGCGAGCCCCGCGACCGGGCGCTGCGGCGCGGCGCCGACGTCGGCGCTCCGCGCGACGAGCTTCATCCCGCAGTCCGGGCAGCGCGCCTTCGGATCGTCCGTGACGAAGGCGAGGTGCATCGGGCAGGTGTACTGGGCTCCGGCGGCGGCGGACGGGGACGCGGAGGTCTCCGCCGCGCTCGCGGGGACGAGGTCCATCCCGCAGATCGGGCACTCCCCGCGGCGCTGCTGCACGACGCTCGGGTGCATCGGGCAGTGGTACCGCGCCTGCGCCGACTCGCCGCTCCCGCCGCCCGTCGCGTGGCGGACCCAGGCTCCGCCCGCCGCGAGCGCCATCAGCCCGACGAGGCTCCAGCGCACGATGGCGGCGGTCCGGGTTCCGGGCGGCGGCTGCTCCTCGCCCTCGGGCAGCGGGGCGTCCCGCCCGCGTCGGTCGTCGCGAACTTCTGCCATGTCCCCACCCCGGCCGGCCGGCCACTTCCCGCGCGAAGTCTACCTCGCAACCGGGAGGGCGGACGAGCGCCAGCCCGCACGGGTCCGCGGCGAGTGGTCGCCCGGCCCGCCTCTTGCTTTTGGCCGCGGCCGTGAAGCGTGCGCTCCTGCTCGCGATGCTCTCGGCCTGCGCTCCGGACCTCGGCCCGCCGCGGTCGGAGGGCCGCGCCGCGGCCGTCGTCCGAGTGGCGACCTGGAACGTGCACGACCTCTTCGACGAGGTCGACCGGCGCACGCCGCCCGGCGAGCTCGACGACGTCCGGACCCCGGCCGAGGTCGAGGCGAAGCTCGCCGCGGTCGCGGGCGTCCTCGTGCGGCTGGACGCGGACGTCGTCGTGCTGCAGGAGGTCGAGAACCTCGCCGTGCTCTCGCGGCTCGCGGCGCGCGCCGGGTACCCCGAGGCGCGCCTCGTGGAGGGGCTCGACCCGCGCGGCATCGACGTCGCGGCCCTCTCCCGGGTCCCGATCGACGCCTACGTGAGCCACCTCGGGGAGGCCGACGCCCTCGGCCGCGCGCTCTGGCCCCGCGACTGCGTCGAGGTGCACGTCCGCGCGGCGGGGCGCCCGCTGGTCGTCGTCGCGAGCCACCTCAGCTCGGCGCTCTCCGACGACGGGACGCGCCGCACGCTCCAGGCCGCGCGCCTGCGCGAGATCGCGGACGAGCTGCGCCGCGCGCGCCCGGGCGTGCTCGTGCTCGCGGGCGGAGATCTGAACGACGCCCCGTCGAGCGCGCCGCTCGCGCCGCTCCTCGCGGACGGCGCGTGGCACGACCCCGCGCCGCCCGGCGCGCTCACCTGGTCCGGCGCGTCCGGCTCGGCCCGCCTCGACTACGTGCTCGTGCCGCGGCAGGAGGCGGGCGCCGCGCTCGCGCTCGAGATCGCGGACGGGGCGGACGTCCGCGCCGCCTCGGACCACCGCCCGGTCGTGCTCGACGTCGCGCTGCGGTAGAGGGGAGCCGCTACCCCGGGCCGCGCGCGCCGTGGCCTGAGGCGCCGTCCAGGACCGAGCGCACCGCGCCGAGCAGCTCGGTCTCGCCGAACGGCTTCGCCACGAAGGCGTCCGCGCCCGCGCCGAGCAGGTCGCGCTCGCCCCCGGAGCAGCCGGAGAGGCCGACGATCGCGATCCTGCGCAGCTCCGGCACGACCGCCGCCCGGAGGAGCCGGATGAGCTCCGCGCCGGTCATGCCCGGCATCCACTGGTCCACGATCGCCACGGCGGGGCGCACGTCCACGGCGACACGGAGCCCGGCCGCCCCGGTCTCCGCCTCGTGGACGAGGTAGCCGTGCTGGCGGAGCGCCTGCGCGAGCAGGGCCCGGACGGCGTCGCTGTCGTCGACCACGAGCACGCGCAATGCGGAATTCATCGCGCGCGGATGTTAGCACCGCTCGCGAAGGGACGGCGCCAATGATCGCCTCGCGCCCGCGATCTTCCAGGGTACGCGCCGGGCCCACATTGTGCGCACATTGGCGCGACGCAGGGTACCTGTCATTGACCCCCGCGGACGTGCAACAACCGAGGGTCGCTTCGCTCCGAGGAGCCGTGCCCGACCCGTCCGCGCGTCCCCGCGTCCAGCTCCTCCCGCTCGCGCTCACGGCGCTCCTGGCGCTCGCCGCCGGAGGGTGCGCGTCGCCCCGCGACGACGATCTGTTCGGCATGACGCTGGAGGTCCGGTCGCGGCAGGCGTGGGCCTCCGACCCCGCGCTGCGCCCGCGGCTGCACGATCTCCTCGAGGCCGGCTGCGCGCACGTGGGGCTCGACCCGTCGATGCTCTGGGGCATGACGCTCCGGATCGAGGACGGCGAGATCGCGTGCGGAGTGGTGCCGGACGCGCGCGGCTGCACGTGGCGAGAGGCGGGCCTCATGGCCGTCTCGACCGTCGCGTGGACGACCGCGGAGCCGCTCGTGCCCTGCGTCGAGGACACCCCGATCCCCCACGAGCTGCTGCACGTGAAGATCGGCGACCCGGCTCACGCGGATCCGCGGTGGACGGACCCCATGTACTGGCGGCCGCTCCGCAGCCTCGTCGCCCACGCGGACTGCAGCGGAGACCCGCCGAATCTCACCTGGTGAGGGCCGCGGCGCGGCCGCCGAGGTCGCACACCTCCGCGCGCCCCCTCGGGAGCCCGGGCACCATGTCCCGCCGTGGTCCGCTCCCAGGGCCGCGACGGCCTGCTAACCTCCGCGAGGATGACCGCCACCGGCGCAGCCTGGGCGGACCTCGTCGACGTGCTCGCGCAGGTTCGCGAGATCGCGGATCACGCCCCCGTCGCCGTCTTCGTGAAGGACGAGAACGGCCGCTACCTGTTCGCGAACCGCTGGCTGCAGCAGCTGCTCGGGATCTCCGCGGACGAGGTCCTCGGCCGGACCGTGGCGGACCTCCTGCCCGACGCCCTCGCGCGCCGCACCGAGGAGCACGACCGCCGGGTCGTGGCCGGGCAGGAGGTCGAGAGCGAGGAGACGGTGCCGACGCCGAGCGGCGACCGCGTGCTCATGGTGGTCCGCTTTCCGTTCCCCCTCGGCGGCGGTCCCGTGGGGATCTTCGGGATCGGCGTGGACGTGACGGACCGGCGACGCGCCGAGGTCGCGGCCCGGGAGAGCGCGAGGCGAGCGGAGGAGGGGCTCCGCGAGCAGCTCGCCTTGAAGGACCAGCTCGCCAAGATCGCGCAGAGCGTCCCCGGCGTCGTCTGCTCGTTCCGGCTGCGCCCGGACGGCACGGGCTGCATGCCGTTCAGCGCGCCGGCCATCGCGGATCTGTACGGGATCCCGCAGGACGAGCTCGCGCGCGACATGGGGCCCGTGTTCGCCCGGATGCCCTCCGAGGACGCGGAGCGGGTGACGGACGAGATCGGGGTGTCGCTGCGGACGATGTCCCGCTGGCACGCGGAGTTCCGGTACGAGCACCCCACGAAAGGGCTGCGCTGGCTGGAGGGGACGTCGATCCCCGTGCGCGAGCCCGACGGGAGCGTCCTCTGGCACGGCTACGTCTCGGACATCACCGAGCGCAAGCGAGCCGAGGCCGCGCTGCGCGACACGAACGAGCAGCTCCGCGAGGCGGCGCGGCAGAAGGATCGGTTCCTGGGGATGCTCTCGCACGAGCTCCGGAACCCCCTGGCGCCCATCCGCAACGCGCTGTTCCTGCTCGACCGCGTCGACCCCGCAGGCCCGCAGGCGCAGCGCGCGAAGGACATCGCGAAGCGGCAGGTCGCCCACCTCACCCGGCTCGTCGACGACCTGCTCGACGTGACCCGGATCGCGCGCGGCAAGATCGACCTGCGGCGGGTGAAGCTGGACGTCGCCGCCCTCGCGCGCCGGGTCGCGGAGGACCACCGGCCGGTGATGCGAGAGCGAGGTCTCGAGCTGACCGTCGCGACGGGGTCGGAGCCCGCCGTCGTCGACGGCGACGAGACCCGGCTCGCGCAGGCCATCGGGAACCTCCTCAACAACGCGGCGAAGTTCACCCCCGCGGGTGGCCGCGTCAGCGTCGCCGTCGCCGTGGCGGGCGGCCGCGCGGTGATCCGCGTCGGGGACACGGGTCCGGGGATCCCGCCCACGCTCCTCGGGTCCATCTTCGACGCCTTCACGCAGGCCGATCAGACGCTCGCGCGCACCGAGGGGGGGCTCGGCCTCGGGCTCGCGCTCGTGAAGGGCATCGTCGCCCTGCACGGCGGCGACGTGTCCGCCGCGAACGTGGAGGGCGGGCGAGGCGCGGAGTTCACCGTCACGCTCCCGCTCGCGTAGGGCGATCGGCCCGACCGGGTCCGGCGTCAACAAGCCGCGTGGCGCGCCCGCGGCGACGCGCTACGTTCATGCAGTCACCGGTGGATCGCGCCACCGGCGCAAGGGCCTCGTGAGCGGACTCACCTCCGCTCCGGGGCCCATCTCGTTTCCGGGCCGTCGTCGAGCCGGCTGCGGAGGTGAGTGAGGCGCCTGGGACTCGAACCCAGAACCACCGGCTTAAAAGGCCGATGCTCTACCAATTGAGCTAGCGCCTCGAGCCGCCCTCCGGGGCGGCAGACAGATATCACGCGCGCTTCAGGTTGGGGTCGGCGCGACCCCGGACCGGGAAATACCCACCACCTCCTCCTGATGATACGAGGGATTCGGCGGGCGCACGGCGTGCAACCTGCGTCCGCGGATACGTGGAGGTCGCAATGCTGTCGATGCTGCTCGCCCTCGCCCTCGCCGCCGCCGGCTCGCCCGCCGCCTCGCTCGCCGTCCCGGCGCCACCGGGCGAGCTGCGCGGCCAGGTCCTCGGCCCGGCGGGGGCCCCCATCGGCCGCTTCACCGTGAACGGGGTCGCCTTCGAGAGCGCGGACGGCGCCTTCAAGATCCTCACGCCGCCCGAGGGGGAGTTCCGCGTCGTCGTCCGAGCCGAGGGCTACGCGCCGAACGTGTTCCACGTGCAGGGCGCGTCGGGCAAGAAGCTCCAGATCCCCGAGATCCGGCTCGGCAACGGCGAGCACGTGATGGGAGAGGTGCTCGACGCGGAGTCGGACATGCCCGTCGCGGACGCGCGCGCCTCGCTGGCCGATCCCGCGAAGGTCGAGCGCCTCAGGTTCGTCCGGCCGGAGCGGGTCGCGCCGCTCGCGTCCACCGGCCCCGGCGGCTGGTTCGAGCTCAAGCGCGCGCCGCGCGGCCTCCTCGTGCTCGTCGTGACGGCGCCCGGCTACCTCGCCGAGTTCGTCCCCGTGAACACGCGCGAGCCGTTGCCGACGGTCCGGCTGCACCGCGGCGGCGCCATCGAGGGCACCGTCCGGGACGTCCGCGGCGCGCCGCTGCCCGGCGCGACGGTCGTCGCGGTCTCGGAGGAGGCGGGCGACGGCGCGGAGACGGTGGCGGACTCCACGGGTCGGTTCGGGCTCGAGAAGCTCCGCGCCGGACGCTACCGCATCGTCGCGCGGCTCACCGGCCGCGCGGCGGGCGGAGAGGTGGCCGTGGCGGACGGCGCCGTGACGGACGTCGCCATCCGGATGGCCGCCCGGGCGCCGCTCGCGATGCGCTGACCGGGCGTGCGCGGGCTCCCGCGCGCCGTCGAGCCGCGCCGCTAGCGCCTGCGCGCCGAGGCGGCCGGCGCGATCTCGACGAGCTCCGCCGCGTCCACCTCGGGGAGCGCCTCGGATCGGCTCGCGCCGCCGAGCGTCCGCGGGGTCGCGCAGCGCTGCTCGTCCGCGTCGACCCGGGCGAACCAGCGCGCCGCGACCGACTTGACGCGCGCCCAGCGCATGTCCTCCTGCGAGGCCATCGGGATCTCGGACGGGCGCGTCGCGCGTGCCGGCGCGTCGACCACCCGCGCGCCCGCGCGCCGGCGGAACACCTCTCCGTACAGCGAGCTGTGGGTGCGAGCGCAGAACGGGCACTGGTAGTAGCGGATGGGGCTGCCGGGGGCGGACCAGGAGGTCATGACGACGCGGCAGTGGATGCACTCGATGGCCGGTTCCATTCGCTCACGGGAGATATCACCCGAGCGCATGGGGTCAAGAAAACGACCGCGATCATTGGGGGATCTCGCGTTCGCGTGCGCGCTCCCGCACGGTCGGGGTTATCGTGGGCGCATGCCGACCGTGGTGAACGTGGACGGGGTGCTCGTGCCGCCGGAGCAGGCGAAGGTCTCGGTGTTCGACCGCGGGTTCCTGTACGGCGACAGCGTCTACGAGGTCATCCGGACCTACGGCGGCCGGCCGTTCGAGCAGGAGGCGCACCTCGCGCGGCTCCGCCACTCCGCCGATCGCATCGGCCTCTCGCCGAAGTGGGACGCCGCCCGCGCGGCGCTCGAGATCGAGCGCACGCTCGTCGCGGCGCGCGGCGGTGACGCGATCGACCCCGGCGCCGCGCCGTGGAACGCGGGGGAGCGCTACGTCCGCGTGGTCATGACGCGCGGGGCGGGCGAGATCGGCCTCGACCCGGCGCTCGCCGTCGATCCCGTCGCGCTCGTGATCGTCCAGCCGCTCGTCGGCCCTCCGGCGTCCGCGTACCGCGACGGCGTCGCCGTCGCGATCGTCGGCGTGCGGCGCGCGGCCCCCGAGGCGATCGATCCGTCGGCGAAGACCGGCGCGCACCTGCCGAACGTCCTCGCCGTCCGGGAGGCGCGCGCGGCCGGCGCCCACGAGGCGCTCCTGCTCGACGGCCACGGTCTCGTGACGGAGGGCTCGTCGTCGAACGTGTTCGCGGTGACCGGCGGAGTGGTGCGGACGCCGCCGCTCGGCGCCGGGATCCTGGAGGGCGTGACCCGCGGCGTGGTGCTCCGGCTCGCTCGCGGCCTCGGCGTGGCCGCGGAGGAGGTCCCGCTCCGGCCCGAGGAGCTCGAGGGCGCCGACGAGGTCTTCATCACCTCCACCGTGCGAGAGATCGTCCCGGTGACCCGGCTCGGGCCGCATCCGGTCGGAGCGGGGCGGCCGGGGCCGGTGACCCGGCGCCTCCACGGCGCGCTGCGGGCGCTGGCCGGCGGTCCGCAGCGACTGACGTGAGCGCGGGTGAGGCGAGGTGCGCGAGAGACGCCATGATCCGCGGCAGCACGGAACGCGCACGAGCGGGCTAGAGTGGCGGGAGACATGGTTCGCCGCGCCGCCCTCCTCGTGCTCGCCGCCGCAGCGCTGGTCGCGCGCGCCGACAGCCAGACCGAGCTCGCCATCCGCGCGCTCCGGCACGACTCGTCGCTCAAGGTCCGGACCCAGGCGGCGATCGTGCTCGGCCAGCGCGGCGCGGTCGAGGCGGTGCCGGCCCTGCGCGAGGCGGTCGCGTCCGACGCGTCCGCCGCGGTCCGGCTCGCCGCGGTCTCGGCGCTCGCGAAGCTCCGCGACCGCTCCGCGCGACCGACGCTGCGCGCGGCGTCCGACGCGGACCCCGACCCCTCCGTGCGCAGGGCCGCGAGCAAGGCCGTCGAGGACCTCGGGCCGCTGTCGTTCTCGATCGAGGAGACGGGCGGGGCCGGCGGCGCCCAGGCGCACCGCGCGCTGCACGACGCGATCTCGACCCAGCTGCGGGACCGCGGGTTCGCGGTGGTCGAGCGCGGGGGGATGCGGCTCAAGCCCTCGGTCCTCAAGGTCGACGTGGACGCGAGGGGAGGGAAGACGGTCATCGACGTGAAGGCCTCTCTCGTGGCGGTGGACGACGACGGGCGCATGGCGGCGATGCTCGAGAGCGGCGCGAAGCTCTCCGCGAACGGCGTGATCCCCGAGGCCAAGCTCGCCACGTATTCGGCGAAGGCCCTCGAGGTCGCCGCCCGTACCCTGTGCGAGGATCTCGCGGCAAAGTTCGGAGAGCGGTAAAAGGATAGGGTCAGATGGAACCCGCAGCCGTCGAGACGTCGTCCGCGCCCGCCCCGGAGCTCCCGGCTCCGGCTTCGGCTTCGCCCACGGGCGAGCACCGCAAGCCGAAGCGGAAGCTGAAGAACTACCTCCTCGACACCGGCCTGCAGATGAGGCTCGCGAGCTACCTGCTCGCGTTCGCCGTCGCGCTGTCGATCGGGCTCGGCTGGCTCCTCTGGTCGGCGTATCGCGAGACGAGCCGCGTCGTCGCGCTCGCCGATCCCGAGGTGGGCGGGTTGATCGCCCAGGCGCTCGCGGAGGAGGATCGCTGGCGGATCGTGCTCGTCTCGATCTTCCTCGTGCTCGTGCTCCTGTGCCTGCTCGGCGCGTCGGTCGTCATCACGCACCGGATCGCGGGCCCCGCGTTCGTCATCCGCCGCACCTGCTCCCAGGTCGCCGAGGGGAACCTCTCCCGCCCGCGGCCGCTGCGGGACCACGATCTCCTCGTCGATCTCGCGGACGCCGTGTGCACCATGGTCGACGCGCTCCGGCACCGCGAGGGGGTGGACCTCGAGGCGATGGCGCGCGCGGCGGCGACGCTGCGCGACCCCGGCGCGACGCCCGCTGCGTGCGCCGCGGCGGCCGCCGAGCTCGAGCGGCTCGCAGCCGAGAAGGAGACGCGGCTCCGGGCGTGATCGCGCCGTCCGGTCGCGCCCCGCGGGGCGAGGGGCGCCGAAGGGTCCCCTTCAGGACGGCGGCGCTCGTCGCGCTCGCCGTCTCCGCGTGCCTGACCGGCCGTGGCCCGCCGCCGCCGTCTCCCGCGCCCCCGCCCCCGTCCGTGCCCCCGCTCGCCCCGGCGGCCGCGCCCGCCCCGGAGCCCGAGGCGGCCGCGACGACCGCGCCGACCGTCCCCGAGCCGGCTCCCGCGCCCGACGCCGCGACGACCGTCGTGTCGCCGCGCCCGGCGATCCCCGGCGCCGAGGAGCTCCCGCCGCCGCTCCCCCCGCCCGAGCTGCCGCCGCTCCTGCCGCCCGCGGGGTCGCAGCAGGCCGATCCGCTCGAGGTGCTGTGGGGGCATCGGCTCGACTTCTCGAGCCGGGGCGAGCCGCTCGTCTCCATCCGGCTCATGGAGGGGCAACGGGAGATCGCCTTCCGCGCGCGCGCCCCGGGGCGCGTGGTCCTGCGGGGCGGCGGGTCGGTCGAGATCCCGAAGGGCGCGCGCCTCTCGGTCCGCGCGCGCGGCACCGCCCCCGCGGCGATCGTCTACCACCCCCTGCTCGCGGAGGCCCCGCTCGCCGAGCGCGGCCACCTCGAGCCGGCCCGCCGCCGGTGGGAGGCGAGGGGCGTCGTCGTCCTGCCGCGCGTCGTCGGCGCCGTGTACGGGATCGGCGGGCGCGTGGTGGACAACCGGCGCGAGCTCCTGCTCGCCGCCTCCGACGGCAGCGAGCGCGGCGCGGCGAAGGCGGCGGACGCCCTGCGGGAGCCCGGCGGGAATCGCCCCGCGCTCCACGCCGAGGTGGTCGCCCGGCCGCGCGGCACCCTCGAGCTCCTCGCCGAGGGAGGCGCCCCGCTCGGCGAGGCGGACGCCGCGCTGTGGATGGAGGTGGACGGCGACGCCGGCTTCGTGGTCGAGGGCGTGGAGCACGAGCGGAGCCCGACGGCGCGAGGGCGCGAGGATCGCGCGTACCGCGGCCGGCTCTACGTCACGCTCGACGCGCGCGGCGCCCTCACGGCGGTGCACGGCGTCGCGCTCGAGGAGCTGCTGCGCGGGCTCGTCCCGAGCGAGATGCCGGCGTCCTCGCACCTCGAGGCCCTGAAGGCCCAGGCGGTGACGGCGCGGTCGAACGTGCTCGCGCAGATCGGGACCCGGCACCTCACCGATCCGTTCATGCTCTGCGCCGAGGTGCACTGCCAGGCGTACCGCGGGGACGCCGCGCGCACGGCGCGCACCGACGAGGCGGTCCGGGCGACGCGCGGCGAGGCGCTCTTCCGTGGCGTGGACCGGAGCCTCGTCGACGCCGTCTACTCCGCCATGTGCGGCGGGCACGGCGAGGACAACGATCAGGTCTGGGGGAACGCTCCCAGCCCGAGCCTGCGCGGCCGTCCCAATCTGCCCGGCGACGGCGGCCGCTGGGAGCGGGCCCTCGGGGACGAGGTGCGGCTCCGGGCGTTCCTCGCCGCGACGCCGGACGCGTACTGCCGGCGGCCGGCCGCCGCGCGGAAGGACCGCTTCCGCTGGGAGCGGCGCTTCTCGGGGGCGGAGCTCGACCGGACGCTCGCGCCGCTCGCCGTCGGGTCGGTGCGGCGCCTGTCCGTCGGCGCGCGCGGCGTCTCGGGGCGCGCCCGGGAGCTCGAGGTCGAGGGCGCCGCGGGGCGGGCCGTGGTCACCGGCGAGCTCCGCATCCGCCGGCTGCTCGGGAACCTGCCCTCGGCGATGTTCGTGGTGGACCGCGAAGGCTCGGCGACGGTGCTCCACGGCGGCGGCTGGGGCCACGGGGTCGGGATGTGCCAGTGGGGCGCGGTGGGGCGGGCCGAGGACGGGCAGGGGTACCGCGAGATCCTGCGCGCCTACTTCTCCGGAGCCGAGGTCGCCTCGGTCTACTGATCCGGGCCCCACGCGTCGTAGCGCCGGAGGTCGTAGACCCGCCCGTAGCCGAGGCCGCGCAGCGTCTCCGCCGCGAGCGCGCTCCGCCGGCCGCTCTGGCAGTAGACGACGACCGGGGTCTCCGGCGGGCCGATCTCGCCCGCCCGGCTCCCCATCTGGTCGAACGGGATGTTCACCGCGCCCGGGACGTGCCCCGCGGAGAACTCCTGCGGAGTCCGCACGTCCACGACGCGCGCGCCCGCGCCCACGAGCGCCCGCGCCGCCGGGCCGTCGACGACCTGCGGGGCCGCGGCGGGGGCGTCCGCCGTCCCGCCGCGCGCGGGCGCCTGGGAGCGGGCGTCGGGGCGCGGGGAGCACGCGGCGACCGCGGCGCCGATCGCGAGGGCGAGGAGGATCGAGTCGGGCCATGCTCGGTTCATGCGTCCGGGGTCGCCGGGACGCAACGGGGATTCGCGCCCCCCTTTCGGCCCCGACGCGCCCCGCCGCATCGCTCGTTCGGGCCGGTGCCGGGGTGAGATGGTCGCCGCAATTTCCCAGCGACGGCAACGACATCGCGGCGGGTGGAACGGAAATGGACAACGACACCAGAGTGCTCGTCATCGAGGACGACGATGCGGCCCGCGACGCCCTTTGCGAGTACCTCCGCACGGCGGGGTGGACCCCCCGTCCTGCGCGCGGGGGCGCGGAGGCGCTCGCGGCTGCGGAGGCGGAGCCGCCCGACGCGGTGCTGCTCGACCTCGTCATCCCCGAGCCGGACGGGTTCGAGGTGCTGGACCGGCTGCACGCCCGCGACCCGAAGCTGCCGGTCATCGTGATGTCCGGGCTCTCCGAGGCGGAGTCCGTCGTCCGGGCGATGCGGCTCGGGGCGATCGACTACCTGCCGAAGCCTTTCGAGGTGCACGAGCTCGAGCTCGTGCTGCGGCGCGCCCTCGACCGGCCCGGTCGCCGGCCGCCCGACGCGCCGCCGCCCCGCCCGCCCGCCCGCGAGGCGGAGGCGGAGCCCGCGCCGGCGCCGACGCTGTCGGGGGCGATGGAGCGGGTGTGGGCGCTCGCGGACCGCATCGCGGACACGGACGTGCCGGTGCTGCTCGTCGGCGAGAGCGGCGTCGGCAAGGACGTCGTCGCCAGGCGGATCCACGCGACGAGCCGGCGCGCCTCGCGGCCGTTCGTGAAGATCAACTGCGCCGCGCTCCCCGCGGAGCTGCTCGAGAGCGAGCTGTTCGGGCACGACAAGGGCGCGTTCACCGGCGCCCACGCCGAGAAGCCGGGCAAGTTCGAGCTCGCCGACCAGGGGACGATCTTCCTGGACGAGATCGGCGAGATGGACCCGCGGCTCCAGGCGAAGCTGCTTCAGGTATTGCAGGACGAGGAGTTCTACCGCGTGGGCGGAAAGCGCTCGGTCCGGGTGGACGCGCGCGTCGTGGTCGCCACCAACCGGAACCTCGACGCGGCGATCCGGCAGGGGACCTTCCGCGAGGACCTCTTCTACCGGCTCAACGTCGTCACGATCCGGGTCCCCCCGCTCCGCGAGCGCAAGGAGGAGATCGGGCCGCTCGTCCGCCACTTCGTCTCGAAGTACCGGGCCCGTTACCGCGGCGGTCTCGAGGAGGTCCCCCCGGAGGTGATGGAGCGCTTCCACGCGTACGACTGGCCGGGGAACGTGCGCGAGCTCGAGAACCTCGTGAGGCGCCTCGTGGTGCTGCGCGACCCCGCGATGGTGCTCGGCGAGCTCGATCCGCCCCCCCAGCGGCTCCCGCTCCCGAACGCCCCGCCCCACGGCGCGACGAACGGCGCGACGAACGGCGTCCGTCACGGGACGCTCCACGCGGTCCTGCCGGAGGACGCCCCCCTGAAGGACGTCGCCCGGCGCGCCGCGCGCATCGCCGAGCGCGAGGCGATCCTGCGCGCGCTGCTGCGCACCGGCTGGAACAAGCGGAAGGCGGCGAAGCGGCTCCAGATCAGCTACAAGGCGCTGCTCTACAAGATCAAGGACTGCGAGATCGTCGATCCCCGCGACGCCGCGATGACCGAGTGAGCGAGGTGGAGACCCCCGCTCCCTGACCCTCTCCGGTCGCCGTCCACGGCTGCTACGCGGTCCGCTCGACCTGGACGGTCGCGGCCGCGGGGACCGGGCTCGCGGTCGGCGCCGTCTGGGCGACGTTCCCGATCCGGCGCGCCTTCTCGACGGCCGGCGCCGTCCCGCGCGCGGTGCGCGCGGACACGAACAGGAGCGCGAGCCCGAGCGCGAACAGCACGAGCGGCTCGGTCCACGTTCCCGGGTACACCCGGCAGATGACGGTGCCTGCTCCGAACAGGCCGACCGTCCAGATCGTCGCCCTCAGCATCACGACCCCCCGCGCCCCGCCGGCTCCGATGCTGCGAATCCCGCGCGACGTCCCAAGGGAACGTCATGCGCGGGCGCTCCTCCGGCAACGCGGGCACCGCGCTTCCCACCGTGGGGAAAACGGTTCGCTCGCGGAGGCGCTCGCGCCTCACGGCGGACTGACCGCTCGGCTGCTCGCTCACGCCCCGGGCGCCCGCTGGATCGCGTGCAGGGAAGCCGCTCTCGGTCGGCGCGGCGCGCGCGGCGAACGGTGGCACGGGGCGTGCTCGCTCGCTCCGCGATTTCGGGACGTCGTGCGTCCCGCGGAGGCACACGGATGGTGCGTCGAAACAGGGCAGCGGTCGCAGCCGGAGTGCTCCTCGCCGCAGCGTGCGCGTCGACACGCCCCTCTGGACGGCCGGCGGAGCGGCCGGAGGTGGGCGAGTACCGCATCGGCAAGGAGGACGTGCTCGAGGTGGTCGTCTGGCACGAGCCGGAGCTGACACGGATCGTCCCCGTGCGCCCGGACGGCCGGATCTCGTTGCCGCTCGCCGGGGAGGTCGAGGCCGCCGGGCGGACCCCGCAGGAGCTCCAGGCGAAGGTCTCGAGCGCGCTCCAGCCGTTCATCCGCGACACGAACGTCGCCGTCCTCGTCCGCGAGATCAACGGCACGCGGGTCTTCGTGTTCGGCGAGGTGACGAAGCCGGGAGGGTTCCCGCTGCGGGGCCCCATGAGCGTGATGCAGGCGATCGCCCTGGCGGGCGGGCGCACCGAGTTCGCGAAGGACGAGGTGGTGTGGCTGCGGCAGGAAGCGGCAGGCAAGACCGAGCGGGTCTCGCTGTCGTTCCGCGAGCTGGTCAAGGGGGAGGCGGTGGGTGCGCTCTGGCTGAGGCCCGGCGACGTGCTGTACGTCCCGTAGCGTAGGCGGAGCGTGAGGGCGGAGGCAGGCGATGGGCGCATGGCGCGGAGTCGGGATGGCGGTGGTGGTGGCCGCGCTCCTGCGCGCCACGGTGGCGTCGGCGGGGACGGTGGTGGAGCCCATCGCCCGCCTCTCTCTCGAAGGCGGGTACGACACGAACACGCTGTACGACGGGCGGAGCGCCGACACGATCGGGCGCATCTCCCCGGAGGCGGGGCTACGGCTGCACGCGCCCCTCTGGGACCTGCGCACGACGTACGGCGGCGAGCTCGTCTACTACGAGCGGATGGCGCCGGGCGGGTTCTGGAACCACCGCGGGGCGCTCTCGCTCGACGCGCGCCCCAGCCGGCTGACGGCGTTCTCGGGGGCGGTCCGCGCCTCGCAGGCCTACGACCCCGCGGGGCTCGCCGCGGTCGGCGTGTTCCGGACCGGTCGCCTGCGCGCCCTCGTCGTCGGCGCGCGGGCGCGGCTCGACTGGCGGCTGGATCAGACCGTCGGCACGGCGCTCACGATGACCGAGCGGACCGTCGTGTTCCAGGACGGGACCGGCGGCGCGATGCACGCGCCCGGCGTCGAGGCGCTCTGGCGGTTCGGGGAGCGGCTCTCGCTCGGCGCCGCCTACGGCTTCGGCATCTTCCAGAGCTTCGCGCCCGCACCCGCCCCGGACGAGCTCGCCCTGTCGCACGCCGCGCGGTTCCGGCTGCGCTGGCGGGCGGAGCGGCACGTCACCATCGACGCGTCGGCCGGGCCGGCGCTGTGGCTCCCCTCGGGGAGCGCCGCCGTCGTGCCGGAGGCGTTCGTCGAGGCGCTGATCTCGACGCGGGGCTTCGACCTGCGCGCCGTCGGTCGGCCACGGCCTCGGCATCGGCGCCACCGCGCAGCCGGGGCTCGTGGACTCCGCGGAGCTCGGGCTCGAGCGCCGCTTCGGCCGCAGCTGGTTCGCGCGAGGTGAGGGAGGGCTCTGGAGATCCGGGGCGGCGCCGTCCGGGTCGGGCGCCGTTACGGGGTACGCAATCGGGGGTGAAGCGGGGGCGATCCTGGGCGGGGGCCTGCGCCTGTCGGTCACGGGGGCACATTACGGTCGAGCCGATGCAGCGGCGGCGCAGTACCGCCGGAGCACGATCGGGCTGCGGCTGGGATGGGAGCTGCGCGCCCGCTGACGGAGAACCGGGCCTGTCGGGGTCGGGAGTCGGGGGGGGGACATGGAACGGACGTACACGCTGCACGACGCGCTCGCCGTGCTGAAGCGGCGGAGGGCCCTCGCGCTCGCCGTCGCCGCCGCCGCCCTGGTCATCGGCGTCGTCGCGGCGCTCGCCGTCCCCTCCGAGTGGTCCGCGACGAGCGTCGTCCAGATCGAGCCGCGCCGGCTCCCGGCGGACTTCTTCCCGGCGCAGCCCGGCGGCTCCTTCGAGGACCGGATGCGCACCGTGAAGCACGGGATCATGGCGCGCCCGGTCCTGGAGCGCGTGATCAAGGAGACCGACTACGCCCCCGACCTGAAGGACAACCTCGACGAGGCGGTCGCGCGGCTGCGCCGCTCGATCGAGGTCCGCCTCGAGGGAGAGGTCGCCGGCGGGCCACCCGGCCTCCTGTTCGTCGTCGAGGTGCGGGGCAAGGACCGGGAGAAGGTCGCCCGCGCCGCCGAGCTGCTGCCGCGCGTGTACGCCGAGCTGACCCGCCAGGTCCTCGCCTCGCAGGCGCGGAGCCTGCGCGAGACCCTCGACGCGCAGGCGGCGGCCCTCGGGAAGACCCTGAGCGAGCACGAGGCGCGCATCCTCGCGTTCAAGCTCGAGCACCAGGCCGAGCTGCCGGAGATGGTCGAGACGAACGCCCGCTCCATGGCGCGCGTCCAGGCGCTCATGGACATGCGGCTCGGCGCGATCGGCGACGCCCGGCGCCGCCGGGCCGACCTGCTCGCGGCGATCCCCGAGGGGCTCAGCGCGCCGGGCATGGCGGAGTCCGGGCTCGACGCGGTCGTGCGCCGCCTGCAGACGCTCGAGGCCGCGTACGGCGAGGGCCACCCCGACGTGGTCCGCGCGCGCCGCGAGCTGGAGGAGGCGCAGGCCCGCCGGGACGGGGAGCTGGGCCGGTTCCGGCGCGAGCGGATCCAGGCGCAGCTCGCGCGGATGGACGAGGACGTGAAGGAAGACCGCGCCGCGCTCGCGTCCCTCGAGCAGGAGCGGCAGGCGCTGCAGCGGCGCGTGGACGTCGCGCCGCGGTGGGGCCAGGAGCTGGCGGCGCTGTCCCGCGACTACGAGGTGCTGCGCGGGCGTTACGCCGCGGCGGTGTCGCGCCGTGCCGACGCGCAGGCCGCGGAGGCGCTGCTCGCCTCGGACCAGCCCTCCATGTTCCGGGAGGTGGAGCCGGCGACGGTCCCGTCGCGCCCGGTGTCGCCCGACCGGCCCCGGTTCCTGTGGGTCGCGATCTTCGCGGCGATCGGGGCCGGGCTCGCCGCCGCGGGCGTCGCCGAGTGGCTCGACGCGTCCGTGCGCGGCCCGGAGGACGCGGGCGCGCTCGGGATCCCGGTCCTCGCCGCGATCCCGAGGATCAGGCCCGTCCGGACCCGCACCTAGAGAGGAGACCTCCGTCATGATGCCAGCCGAGACCCTGCACGCGACCCAGCCCGAGCTCCAGGAGGACGCGCGCCTCGTGGCCCTCGCGGCCCCGGACTCCCCCGCCGCGGAGCAGTACCGCGTCCTCCACCAGCGCGTCCTCCGGATCGCGGCGCGCCGGCCGCTCCGGGTCCTCGCGATCACCTCCGCCGGTCGCGGCGAGGGGCGGACGACGACCGCGGTGAACCTCGCGCTCACCTCGGCGCTGGACGGCCGCTCGACGCTGCTCGTCGAGGCCGACCTGCGGCGGCCGACGCTCGCGCGGATGCTCGGCCTCGCGCCGCGCGCCGGCGTGGCGGAGGTGCTCGAGGGGCGCGCCGAGCTGGCGCAGGCGGTCACGCAGCTCGGACCGCTCGCGCTCCTGACGGCGGGCGAGGCTCCAGATCCGGGCGCGCTGCTCCGCGGCGCGGCGGCGGCGACGCTCGTCGACAAGCTCCGCGCGAGCTACGAGCTGGTCGTCCTCGACGCGCCCCCGGCGCTCGCGTTCACGGACGGCGATCGGCTGTCCGGCGACGCCGACGTGGCGCTGCTCGTGGTGCGCGCGGGGAAGACGCCGCGGCAGGTGGTGCGGCTCGCGCTCGAGGCGCTCGGCGACCGGGCGGCGGGGGTCGTGCTGAACGACGTGGACGCCGAGGCCGTGGCGCACGGCCGCTGGCTGTACCCGGGCGACGCGAGCCCGGCGGCGGCGCGGTAGGCAGCGAGCCGAGGCCACGTGGTCCGGGTCTTCAATCACTGGTTCTCGCCCCGGAAGGCGGCCTTCTTCCTCGCGGAGGAGGCGGTGCTCGTCGTGGCGCTCCTCGCGGGCGCGTCGCTCGGGCCGGTCGCCGTCACCGCGGGCGCGGCGGCGGCTCCGCTCGCGCCGGCGGTCGCGCGCGCCTCGCTGGCCTCGCTCTTCTTCGCGGGCGCGCTGTACCTCGGGGACCTGTACGACCTGCACGCGGCGGTGCGCGATCGCGCGGACGGCCGCCGGCTGCTGCGCGCGCTGGGCGTCGCCACCATCGCGCTCGCGCTCGCGGACGTCGCGCTCGCGACGATCCTGCCCGGGTGGATGCTCCACCGGTCCCTCGTGCTCGCCGCGACGGGCGGCGCGCTCGGCGTCATCGCGGCGCGCGCGCTCATGCCGGCGGTGGTCGGCTCGCCGACGAGGGTCCTGTTCCTCGGGGCCGGGCCGCGCGCGCGCGACCTCGCCCGCGCGGTCGAGCGGGAGGCGGACGGGCTGTGGGAGGTGGTCGGGTTCGCGGTGGCGCCCGGCTCGAGCGATCACGCGGTCCCGGAGCACCTCGTGCGGGTGGGGCCGATCGAGGAGATCGCCCGGCGGGTCCGCGCGCAGGTGGTGGTGGTCGCGATGGAGGACCGCCGGGAGGGGCTCCCCCTGGACGCGCTCCTCGCGATGCGGACCCGGGGCGGCCGGGTGGTGGACGACGTGAGCTTCGCGGAGGCCGCGCTGCAGCGGCTCCCGCTCTCGCTCGTGCGGCCGAGCGCGCTCATCTTCGAGGAGGGGTTCCGCGTCTCGCGCGCCACGCGGCTCGCGAAGCGGCTCGTGGACGTCGTCGGCGCCGCCGTCCTCCTCGTCGTGCTCGCCCCGGTGATGGCGGCGGTCGCGCTCGTCGTGCTCGTCACCGACGGTCGGCCCGTCCTCTACGTCCAGGAGCGCACCGGGCAGGGCGGGCGCCCCTATCGCATCCGGAAGTTCCGGACCATGCGCCGGGACGCGGAGGAGCGCGGCGCCGCGTGGGCGACCGACGGGGATCCCCGCGTGCTGCCCTTCGGGCGCTTCCTGCGCCGCGCGCGGCTCGACGAGGTCCCGCAGCTCTGGAACGTGCTGCGCGGGGACATGAGCCTCGTCGGCCCGCGGCCGGAGCGCGAGGTCTTCCTGAGGGAGCTCAGGCAGCGGTGGCCGCTCTTCCGGCTGCGCGAGCTCGTGAAGCCCGGGCTCTCCGGCTGGGCGCAGCTCAAGTACGGGTACGGCTCGACCGTCGAGGAGCAGGGACGGAAGCTCGAGTACGACCTCTACTACATCAAGAACACCTCGCTCTTCCTCGACCTCGTCTGCCTGCTCGCCACCGCGAAGGTGGTGCTGCTCGGGAGGGGTGCGCGATGAGGATCGTCGAGGACGCGGCGTTCGCCGCCTTCGCCACGCCGGACGAGCGCCCCATCCGCGTGGTCGCGGCCGGCGGGGGGACCGGGCTGCCGCGCGTCCTGGCGGGGCTCGCGGCCGGGATCGAGCCGGAGGAGGACCGCCCCGTCGCCGTGACCGCGCTCGTGACCACCGCGGACGACGGGGGCAGCTCGGGCGCGCTCCGCCGCGCGTACGGCCTGCCCGCGGCGGGGGACGTGCGGAACTGCCTCGTCGCGCTGGCGGCCGGGGCGAACCCGCTCGCCGCCGCGTTCCAGCACCGCTTCGAGGGCGGCGACGCCGGGCTCGCGGGTCACACGCTCGGGAACCTCGTGCTCACCGCGCTCACGCAGCGGCTCGGGGACTTCGGCGAGGCGGTCGCCGCGGCGAGCGCGCTCCTCGGGATCCGCGGGCGGGTCCTGCCCGCGTCCGACCGCCCGGTGGACCTCGTCGCCCGGCTCGAGGACGGCCGCACGGTGCGCGGGGAGCAGCGGATCGCCCAGGCCGGCGGGCGGGTCGCCGAGCTGCGCCTCGCGCAGCCCGCGGCGGCGCCGCGCGCGGCGGTGGAGGCGGTGCTGGCGGCCGACCTCGTGGTCCTCGGCCCCGGCAGCCTGTACTCGAGCGTGCTCGCGAGCCTCCTCGCGCGCGGCCTGCCGGAGGCGCTGCGCGCGACGACCGCGACCCGCGTGATGGTCGTGAACCTCCTGACGCAGCGCGGGGAGACGGACGGCTACACGGCGGCCGACCACGTCGAGGCGATCCAGCGGCACCTCGGCGACGTCGTGGACGTCGCGCTCGTCCACCGCGGGCCGCTGCCGCCCGCGGTCGTGGCCGCCCACGCGGCGGAGGGCGCGGCGCCGGTCGAGATCGACCGGGCCGAGGTGGAGGCGCTCGACGCCGTGCTGGTCGTCCAGGACCTCCTCGCCGCCGGGCCCGTCGCCAGGCACGACCCCCACAAGCTGGCGCGCGCGCTCCTCGCGATCGCGCGCGCCCGGTGAGGAGGCGGGGTGCTGCGCGCGGCCGATCTCGGGAGCGGCGCTCGGGCCGGCGGCCCCTGGCGCGTCGAGGAGGTCCGCGGCCGCGCCGGGTTCGACGCGCTCCGCGCCGACTGGGACGCGCTCGTGGCGCGCGGGCCGGCGGACGTCCCGTTCGCCTCGCACGGCTGGCTCTCCGCCTGGCTCGACGCGTTCGCGCCCGCCGCCGCGCCGCTCGTGCTCGTGGCGCGCGGCGCCGGCGGAGCGGCGCTCGGGATGGCCGCGTTCCTCGAGGAGCGCCGGCGCGGGGTCGTGAGGCTCGTCGCGCCCGCGAACGACCACTCCTGCCGGGTCGAGTGGGCGCTCGGGGCGGATCCCGGGACCGCGGTCGCCGCGCTCTGGGGCCACCTGCGCGACCGCGTGCGCTGGGACGTCCTCCTCCTGCGGGACGTGCTGCGCGACGGCCCCACCTCGACGCTGCTCGAGGCGATGGCGCGCGCCGACCGGCACCTCACCGGCCGCTGGGAGTCGCTCCGCACGCCGCGGATCCCGCTCGGCGGCGCTCCGGCCGAGGAGCGGACGAGCGCGCGGTTCCGCGCGAACCTCCGCAGGCGCGCCCGCCGCCTCGAGGAGCTCGGCGCGGTGGCGGTCCGCCGGGCCGACGGGCCCGGCGACGTGGACGCCGCGCTCGCCGACTTCCTCGCGCTCGAGGCGTCGGGGTGGAAGGGGAAGGGCGGCTCCGCGATCGCGCTCGACGGCGCGCTCGTCCGCTTCTACGCGCGGATCGCCCGGGACGCCGCCGCCCGCGGCGCGCTCGCCATCCGCCTCCTGACGCTGGACGGCCGCCCGGTCGCGGCCCACCTCGGGATGATCCACCGCGGGGTCTACCTGCTGCCGAAGACGGCGTACGACGAGGCGCTCGGCCACGTCTCGCCGGGGCAGCTGCTCCAGCGCGAGGTGCTCCGCGGAGTGCGAGGCGCGCGGGATCACGCTCTTCGACTTCCTCGGCCCCGACATGCCGTGGAAGCGGGACTGGGAGCCGGAGCACGCCCCCCACGACTGGCTCTACGTGTACCGGCCGTCCCTCGCCGGGCGGGCCAGGCACGCGGTGAAGCACCGCCTGCGCCCGGCCGTGAAGGAGGTCCTCGCGTGGAGGCGCTGAGCCGAGCCGTCGCATGGGGCCGTGGAGCGCGGCGCGCGGGCCGCGCCGCCGGTTCATCCCGGCGCTGCCGACCCTCTGGCCGGGGATGCTCTCGCCCTTCGCGCCCGCGCGCGGGGAGCTCTTCCCGCTCGACGCGCCCCGGACGACGCTCTACTACCTCGCGCGCAACGCGGTCTTCCACGGGGCGCGGCTCCTCGGGCTCGGCGGCGCCGAGGTGCTCGTGCCCGCGTACCACCACGGCGTCGAGGTCGGCGCGCTCGCGGCGGCCGGCGTCGTGCCGCGCTTCGTGCGGGTGGACGGCCGGATGCGGCTCGACCTCGACGACGCCGAGCGCAGGATCGGGCCGCGCACGCGCGCGCTCTACGTCATCCACTACGCCGGGTTCGCCCAGCCGATGCAGGACGTGCTCGCGCTCGCCCGCCGCCGCGACCTCCTCGTCATCGAGGACTGCGCGCTCTCGCTGCTCGCCGCCGAGGGGACCCGCCCGCTCGGGTCCACCGGCCACCTCGGGGTCTTCTGCTTCTACAAGACGCTCCCCGTCCCGAACGGCGGCGCGCTGGTCGTGAACGACCCCGCCATCGCGGGCGCCCCCGCCGCGCCCGCGCCCGCGCCCTTCGTCTCCACGCTCTCGCACGCGGCGGGGTCGCTCCTCGCGAACGTCGCGCTGCGCGCGGGCGACGCGGGAGAGGCCCTCCGGGCGGGGCTGCGCGCGGCCTACGCGGCGGCGCGCGGCGCGTCCGGCCTCCGGCCGATCTCCACCGGCACCTCCACGTTCGACCCCGCGCTCGTGGACCTCGGGATGAGCCCGCTCGCGTCGCTCGTGGCGCGGAGGCTCGACCCGGCCGCGATCGTCGCCGCGCGGCGCCGGAACTACTTCCTCCTGCTCGGGCGCCTCCGCGACCGCGTCCCGCCCGTCTTCGGCGAGCTGCTCCCCGGCGCGTGCCCGCTGTTCTACCCGCTGCTGTGCGAGGACAAGGCGGCCGTCGCGGCGCGGCTGGCGGAGCGCCGCGTCGAGACGGTGGACTTCTGGCGCGAGGGGCACCCGCTCTGCCCGCCGGGAGAGTTCCCGGAGGCGGACGGGCTCCGCCGTCGCGTGCTCGAGCTGCCCGTGCACCAGGACCTCGGGCCGGAGGACGTCGCCCACGTGGCGCGCGCCGTCGAGGAGGCCCTCGGATGACGCGGCCGAGGACGAGCTCGAGGTGACCGCCTCGCGCGACCCGCGCCGGCTGGAGGCGCTGCGCGGGGAGTGGTCGGAGCTGTTCGACGCCGCCGCGTCCCCGTCCCCGTTCCTCGCCTGGGAGTGGCTCGCGCCGTGGTGGCGCGCGTTCGGCGGTCGCCGCACCCCCTGGATCCTCGAGGCCCGGGACCGGGCGGGCGGCCTCGCCGGGCTGCTCCTGCTCGCGGGCGGCCCGGGCCGCCTCGGGATCCGCCGCTGGCGGCTCCTCGGGAACGGCGTCACGGGCGCCGACGGGCTCGACGTGCTCGCGCGCGCCCCCCTCGCCGCGGAGGTCCGGGAGGCCCTCGCGCGCGCCCTCGCGGAGGCGGCGGAGGAGTGGGACGTCCTCGACCTCGAGGACCTGCCGTGCGGCTCGCCGACCGTCGGCGCGCTTCGCCGCGCGACCGCGGCCCGCGGCGCGACCGCGATCGTGGAGCGCGGCTTCGTCTGCCCGGGGTTCGCGGTCCGGGGCACCTTCCGCGAGCACCTCGCGCGCGTCCCGCGCCGCGAGACCTACGGTCGGCGGGTCCGCTGGCTCGCGCGCCAGCCGGGGTTCCGGATCGACGTCGCCACGGCCCCCGCCGAGGCCCCGGCGGCGCTCGAGGACCTCCTGCGGCTCCACCGCCTCCGCTGGGCCGCGGAGGGCGGATCCGCCGGGATCCCGCCGGGTCCGGTCGAGGACTTCCACCGCGAGGTCGTGCCGCTCCTCGCGGCGCGCGGCTGGCTGCGGCTGTACCGCCTGCACGCCGGCGGCGCGGCGATCGCGGCCGTGTACGGCCTCGAGGTCGGCGGGCGCTTCTTCTACTACCAGTCGGGGTACGATCCGGCCTGGTCCGCGCGGAGCCCGGGCCTCGTGCTGGTCGGGCGCACCGTCGAGGACGCGTACGCGCGGGGCCTCGCCGACTACGACTTCCTGCGCGGCACCGAGCCGTACAAGCTCGAGTGGGCCTCGGATCGCCGCGAGACGTGCACGCTGCGGCTGCAGGGGCCCTCGCTGCGCGCGGAGACCGCCGTGCTCGCGCGCGGCGCCTGGCGGAGCGCCCGCGGCGCCGCCCGCGCGGTGGCGCCGGTGCGCGCGTGGGAGGCGCTCCGGCGGGTCCGCCGGGGGTTCGAGGCTCGCGCGCTCGCGGCCGCCCGCACCGGAGGAGGGGAGACGTGATGCTCGACGGACTCGATCTGGACCCACGCTCGCGGCTGCGGCAGGCGCTGAAGGCCGCCGCCGCGGGCGCGCTGCTCAAGGCGGGCGCGGACCGGCTCGTCCGCGCCGTCCGGACGCGGCAGGCGGGAGGTGCCCGCGTCCTGCTGCTCTCGTACCACCGCGCGACGCTGGACTTCGCGGAGAGCGCGCGCGACGCGATCCCGTCCATGCTCGTGTCCGCTGCGACGCTGCGGCGCCAGCTCGAGCAGCTGGCGCGCAGGTGGGAGATCCTGTCGCTGTCCGAGGCGGCGCGCGTGCTCGCGGAGGGCCCCCGCGGCCCCGGCCGCGCGTTCGCCGCGATCACCTTCGACGACGGCTACGCCGACAACCACGCGGTGGCGCTGCCGGTGCTGTCCGCCCTCCGGATCCCCGCGACCGTGTACGTCGCGACCGGCTTCACCGGGAGCGACGAGCGCTTCGCGCACGACCGGCTGTTCGCGACCCTGCGCGAGCTGGCGCGCCGCGGCCTCCGCCCCGAGCAGGCGGGGCTCGAGCCGCACCTCCAGGTCGTCCTCTCCGCGGCGGCGCGCGGCACCGCGGCCGAGACGCTCGACCGCCTCATCGCGACCGCCCCGCACGCGGCGGTGCTCGCGATCGCGGCCGCGCTCGAGCGGCGGACCGGGCTCTCTCCCGCCGATCTGCCGCCGGGCACGCGCCCGCTCGACTGGGACGAGATCCGCGAGCTCGCCGCCGCCGGGGTGGACGTCGGCGGCCACAGCGTCCGCCACGCGGCGCTGTCGAACCTGCCGCTCGCGGAGGTGCGCCACGAGGTCGAGGGCTGCCGCGACGCGATCGCGGAGCGGCTCGGGCGCGCGCCGCGCCACTTCGCCTACCCGAACGGCTTCCACTCCCCCGCCATCCGCCGGGCGGTGCGCGAGGCCGGCTTCGAGACCGGCTCGACGACCGAGGATCGCGAGAACGTGCGCGGCTGCGATCCGTACGCGCTGCGGCGGAAGGTCCTGTGGGAGAGCTCCACGCTCGGTCCGCTCGGGTACAGCGCGGCGCTCGCGACGTGCAGCTTCGAGGGGGTGTTCGGGACGTTCAAGCGGCCGCGCGCGGGCTCGGGCGAGCGGCCCGATCCCGCCGCGATCGCCGAGGCGGTCGAGGTCGGCGCCCGGCGGGCGTCGTAGGAGGCGACGTGGCGATGCAGGCGGACATCGTGGCGCTCGACGATGCGCTCCTCGCGCGGGAGGCCTGGCTCGATCGGGCGGCCCGGCGCTGGGGCGGGCTCGCGCACGTCGCGGCGCTCCTGTTCGTGCTCATGCTCTACTCGAGCCCGCAGTTCTGGTGGCCGTGGTTCGAGAAGCTCCGGCTCGCCTTCCTGACCGCGGGCCTGTGCGGCGCGGCGGTCGTCGCGAACCGGCTCGTCTCCGGGGAGCGGATCCGCTTCGGCGGCTGGCCCGCGGCGCTCCTCTGGGCCTACCTCGCCTTCATCCCGGCCTCGCTCGCCTGGACCCTCTCGGAGGCGGACACGCGGCTCGCCCTCGGGGAGGCCTGGAAGATGGCGGTGATCTTCGTGGCGGTCCAGAACGTCGTGGACGGCCGCGCGCGCCTGCGGCGGTTCATGCTCGTCGCGGCGATCGCCTCCCTCGGCCCGGCGCTCGGCAGCATCGAGGTGTGGCGCACCGGCGACGCGCTCATCGACGGCTTCCGCACGCACTGGCGCGGCCCGTACGCGGACCCGAACCGCCTCGCCATGGCCATCATCGCGGTCCTGCCGTTCGCGCTGTACGGCGCGGTCACCTCGCGCACCCGCCCGAGGAGGATCTTCTTCTGGACGGTGGCGGCGGCGCAGATCGCGGCCGTCGTGCTCACCCACTCCCGCTCGGGGTCGATCGCGGCCGGCGTCGGCGTGCTCCTCTTCCTCGCGCGCGGACGCGGCGGCGCGGCGCGGGCCGCGGTCGCGACGCTCGCGCTCACGCTCGGGCTCGTGGCGCTCGCGCCGGAGACCTTCTGGCAGCGCTCGTCCACCCTCGCGAACCTCGAGGAGGACGAGTCCGTCGTGGGTCGAGAGAACGCCTGGAAGGTCCTCGGGGTGATCGTCGACGAGCAGCCGCTGACCGGGGTCGGCGCGGGCGCGTTCATCCAGGCGTGGGGCCACTTCGCGCCGCTCGAGGCGGGCGCGCGCCGGTACATCGCGCACAACGTCCTCCTCGAGATCGTGGGTGAGCTGGGGGTGCTCGCGTTCCTCCTCTTCTGCGGGTTCGCGGGGTGGCTGCTCCTCCGCCTGTGGGGCGTCGGCGCGGACCCGCTCGTCGGGACGGAGGCCCGCGCGATCTTCGCCGCGCTCGCCGCGTACCTCGTGATCGAGATGGCGAACGGGTACTCGCTGTCCTGGTTCCTCTACTTCCTGTTCGCCTGCGCGGTCGCGGTCCTGCGGACCTCGCGCACGCGGGCGGCGCTCTCCAGGGAGGCCACGTGACCGCTCCGACCAAGGTGCTGGTGTTCCAGAACCGGTTCCTGCTCGGCGGGCAGGAGCGCCAGACCGTGATGAACATCCTCACGATGGACCGGTCGCGGTTCGAGCCGGTCGTGGCGTGCCTCAAGGCGGACGGCGAGCTCATCGCGGACCTCGCCGCGGCGGGCGTCCGGCCGGTCGTCTTCGACGTGGGCGGGTCGATGCTCCGGCCGCGCGCCGCGCTCGTCGTCGCGCAGATCGCGCGCTTCATCCGCGCGAACGGCATCGGGCTCGTGCACGCGCAGGACCTCTACACGAACACCCTCGGCACGCTCGCGGCGCGGCTCGCGGGCGTGCCGGTGATCGTCACCCGCGTGGACCTGAACCACGCCGTGGTCGGGTACAAGCGTCCGGTGCTCGGGTGGATGTCGCGTCACGCCGACCGCGTCCTCGTGAACGCGCTCTGCATCCGGGACCTGGCGCTGCGCGAGGGCGTCGAGCCGGACCGGATCGTGGTCGTGCGCAACGGGCTCGACGTGCAGGCGTTCGACGTCGCGGCGGCCCGGGAGCCCGACGCCCCCGTGCCGGAGCCGGGCGGGATCGTGTGCATCGCGAACATGCACCATCCCGTGAAGGGGCAGACCGACCTGCTGCTCGCGATGAAGGAGGTGCTGCGCGAGCGCCCGGAGGCCCACGTCGTCTTCATCGGCGACGGGGTCCGCCGGCCGCACCTCGAGCGGTCCGCGCGGCAGCTCGGCATCGCGGAGCGGTGCCACTTCCTCGGGCACCGGCTCGACGCCCCCGCGATCCTCGCGCGCGCGTCGATCGCGGTCTCCGCCTCGTACGCGGAGGGGATCTCGAACGCGATCCTGGAGGGGATGGCGGCGCGCCTCCCGCTCGTCGCGACCGCGGTGGGAGGCTCGCCCGAGCTCGTGCGGGACGGGGCGACCGGCTTCCTCGTGCCGCCAGGCGCCCCCGCGCCGCTCGCGCGGCGGCTCGTGGAGCTGCTCGCGAGCGCGCCGCGACGGCGGCGGATGGGAGAGCGGGGACGGCGGGTCGTCGAGCGCGAGTTCGGGATCGACCAGATGCGGCGCAGCTACGACGCGCTCTACGAGGACCTCACCGGCCTCAAGGTCCCGCGGGTCATGTACGGCGCGGCCTGAGCCGCGCGCGTTCGCCCGGAGCGACGTGCGCGGCGACCCGTCACGGGCGGGTCGTGCCGGCGGCGGGGGCAGGCCCGATCGAGACCTGCGCCGCAGCGCGAGGGGCTCCCGGACGCGGAATGCCTGCGGGCAGCGGGTCCCGCGGGCCGGTCTCCCAGCGAGCAGAGCATCACGGCTACGAAGAGCAATCTCGGGAGCATTCCCGGGAGTATTTCAAGCGCCGCGCCAGTCGCGACCCCTCGTGTTCTCGCGGAGTTACGGTCGCCGTGTCCGGCCGGACACGCGCGAGTGCCCGTGCTGCGGGCTCACCGCGCGGCGGAGCCGCGCGTCCGGGCCTCCCGCGGCCAACTCGCGTGACAAGCCGGATCGAAGGTGGTCTCCTTCCGCCGGTGCCTCGCGAGACCGCGATCGTCTGCCGGCATGTCGCCGACGGCGCGCCGATCCTGTTCGCCGCGCGCGACGAGCCCCCCGCTCCCGAGGGATGCGAGTGGGAGTTCGGCTGCGGCGCGGACGGCGACGGCGACGACGACCTCCGGGCTGCCCTGCTCGAGGACGTGGTGCGGCAGGACCCGAGCGTGGTCGAGATCGTCCTCCATCCGCGCGGTACGGCCCTGGAGCGCCCGGCCGACGGCGCGCGCTGGCGCACCCGGGCCGGGCCGGTCCTGCTCCCGCACCGGCCGTCCCGGCGGTGGCCGCGCTTCGACCCGCAATACCCGCCGCGCCGCGGCGAGCCGCTCGACGCGAGCGATCTCCGGCTCATGGCCGACGTCGCGCAGGCCGGGTATCACGTGGTGGCCGGCGCCTGGAACGCCGGCACCCCCGCGCTCGCGTTCTCGGTCGGGCTGTTCCGCACGTTCGACCATCCGGAGGTCGCGGTGTTCGGCCTCGCGCCGCCGGTGCTCGACGCGGCGATCCGGCGGATCGCGGAGCGCGTCCGCCTGGGGGCGCGGTTCGAGTCGGGCGACGTGGCGGAAGGGATCGTGGACGGCCGGCCGATCACGTTCCGGCGCATCGTGCCGCGCCACTACGGCGCGCACCTCGGGCACGCGCTCTGGTACCACGGCGGCGCGCGGTTCCCGGCGCTCCAGGCGATCTGGGGCGACGCCGGCCACTTCCCCTGGGAGCGCTGGTTCGCGCGCGAGCTGCGCGACGCCCAGCCCGAGCTGTTCGAGCCGGAGCCGGCCTGAACGACGATTCGCGAGTCGCGAGCAGCCTTCACGAAGCAAGATCGCCCGTCTGGCCTCGCCCGCCGCGCGGGCTCGCGCCCGGCGCTTCGACGGGGCGGCCCGGATCCCTTACGCTTCCGGCATGGAGCGGATCTGCGTGTTCTGCGGCTCGAGCGCCGGGACCAGCCCGGCCTACCTGGACGCCGCGCGGGCGATGGGCCGGACGCTCGCGAAGCGTGGGATGGGGCTCGTCTACGGGGGCGGCAGCGTCGGGCTCATGGGCGCGGTCGCGGACGCCGCGCTCGGCGCGGGCGGCGAGGTGATCGGGGTCATCCCGCGCGCGCTGCAGCTCCGCGAGCTCGCGCACGCGGGCCTCACGACGCTGCACGTCGTCGGCTCGATGCACGAGCGCAAGGCGAGGATGGCGGAGCTCGCGCACGGCTTCGTCGCGCTGCCGGGCGGGATGGGGACGCTCGAGGAGCTCGCGGAGATCCTGACGTGGGCGCAGCTCGGGCTCCACGCGCGCCCGACCGGACTCCTCGACGTCGCCGGCTACTACCGGCCGCTCATCTCATTCTTCGATCGCGCGGTCGCGGAGGGGTTCCTCCGTCCCGAGCACCGCGCGTTGCTGGTGGTCGCCGAGGAGCCGGCCGCGCTGCTCGACCGGTTCGCCAGCCTGGCAGCCGCCCGCCGTCCAGCGCTGGATCGACGACCGCTCGAGCTGAGCCGGGGGCGTGGGGCCCGCCGAGGGCGCGCCCGCCCGCGCACCCCGTGGCGCGGCGGCGACACTGGGCGTGAGGCCGGCGGGGTCCGGCAGCGCCGGGCGGGCGCCGGCGCGCAGCCCCGGCGGTGCAACAGCCCGAGACCACGAGCGAATTCGCGGCGGCACGCCCCCGACGGAACCCGGCACGGTCCTCGCTATCTCCGTCCCCGGGCCAGACACGGAGGACCCCCATGCTCGCCATCCTCGCTGCCGTGATGCTCGCGGCCGCTCCGCAGCAAGACACCGTCTTCACCGCCGACGGCGGCCGCGTCCTCGGCACGGTCGTCGAGGAGACGCCGCAGTCCGTCGCGGTCCAGCTCCCGGACGGCTACCTACCGGCGCCTCGCGCGCCGCGACGTCGTTCGCATCCAGTACGCCGACGGCTCGGTGTCGCACCGGCCCGCCGAGCCTCCGACGTCACCGCCTGCCGCGAGCGCGCCGTCCCCCGCCCGTGTACACGCCGCCTCCTCCTCCGCAGCAGGCGCCGGCGTACCCGCCGCCGCCTCCTCCCGCATACCCGGGGCCCGCGTACCCGCCGCCGCGCTACTACCCGCCGCGCCAGCAGCCGCCGGCCTGGAGCGGCGCGCCCGCCTCGCCGTTCTACTTCGCGTTCGGGCTCGGCGGCGCCTTCCCGTCCGGCGACATGGCGGCGGGGACCCCGGTGGACCAGACCTTCGGCTCGGCGGTCAACCTGGGCTTCGAGGGCGGGCTGCGGATGACGCCGCACCTCGCGCTCGGGCTCTACGCGGATCTCGGCGTGGGCGATCCCGGCTCGGACGTGCGCGCCTACTGCAACTCGGTCCTGGCCTCCGACTGCACGTCGACGACGAGCCGGGTGGGGCTCCTGCTCCGCCACACGTTCGAGCCGTCCGCGCGCGTGACGCCCTGGGTCTCCGTCGGGACCGGGTTCGCGCACGGGACGGTGTCCACGAGCAACGACGGCTACGGCTCCGACAACGTGTTCAAGGCCTCGGGCTGGGAGATGGTGCGGCTCATGGGCGGCGTGGACATCCGCTCGAACCACGTCATCGGCTTCGGCCTCTACGGCGGGGTCGGGTTCACGAGGTACACGCACTTCGAGAACGTGGACGGCACCCTCGACCTCGGCGGGCGGCGGACGTACCCCACCGTCCAGATCGGGCTGCGGTTCACGCTGTTCCCCTGACCGCCCTGCCGCACCCGGCGCCGCCCGTCCCGTTCGCGGGGCGGGCGGCTTCGTACATGGAGGGCGCTCGTCACCCGAGCTTCGCGCGGCGCAGCCGCAGCGCGTTCGCGATGACCGTCACCGAGCTGAAGCTCATCGCGGCGCTCGCGATCATCGGGGAGAGGAGCACGCCGAAGATCGGATACAGCGCGCCCGCGGCGAGCGGGACGCCCGCGGCGTTGTAGGCGAACGCCCAGAACAGGTTCTGCCGGATGTTCCGCATCGTCGCGCGCGAGAGCCGGCGGGCTCGCACGATGCCGCCGAGGTCGCCGCGCACGAGCGTCAGCCCGGCGGACTCGATCGCGACGTCCGTGCCGGTCCCCATCGCGATCCCGACGTCGGCGGCCGCGAGCGCGGGCGCGTCGTTGATGCCGTCCCCGGCGAACGCGACGATCCGGTGCGCGCCGCGCCAGCGCGCCACCGCCTCGGCCTTCTGCCCCGGGAGCACCTCCGCCTCGACGTCGTCGATGCCGAGCTTCGCCGCGACGGACCGCGCGGTCTTCCAGCCGTCGCCCGTCACCATGACGACGCGGAGCCCCTCCGCGCGCAGCGCGCGGATCGCCTCCGCCGCGCCCGGCTTCACGGGATCCACGGCCTCGACGAGCCCCGCGGCGCGCCCGTCCACGGCGACGAGCATCACCGTCCCGCCCTCGGCCTGCAGCGCCTCCGCGGAGGCGCGGAGCGGCGCCCCGTCGATCCCGAGCTCCTGGAGGAGCGCCGCGTTCCCGAGGGCGACCGCGCGCCCGTCCACCCGCCCGGTGACCCCCTTGCCCGGCACCGAGCGGAACTCCCTCGCCTCGGCGAGCGAGATCCCGCGCCGCGTCGCCTCCGCGACGATCGACGCCGCGAGCGGGTGCTCGGACCCCTTCTCGAGGCTCGCGGCGAGCCGCACCAGGTCCTGCTCGCCGCCGGGGGCGAGCGCCTCGACGCGCGCGACCGCGGGCTTGCCGCGGGTGAGCGTGCCCGTCTTGTCCACGAGCAGCACGTCCACGCGCTCGAACCGCTCGAGCGCCTCCGCGCTCTTCACCAGCACGCCCGCCGTCGCGCCGCGCCCCGTCCCGACCATGATCGCCATCGGGGTCGCGAGCCCGAGCGCGCACGGGCACGCGATGATGAGCACGGCGACGGCCGCGACGAGCCCGTGCGCGAGCCGGGGCTCGGGGCCGAACGCCGCCCACGCGGCGAACGCCACGACCGCCGACAGCACGACCGCCGGGACGAACCAGCCCGAGACGACGTCCGCGAGGCGCTGGATCGGCGCGCGGCTCCGCTGCGCGTCCATGACCATCCGGACGATCTGGGCGAGGAGGGTGTCCTTTCCGACGCGCTCCGCGCGCATCACGAACGAGCCCGTCCCGTTGAGCGTCGCCCCGGTCACCCGGTCGCCCTCCCGCTTCTCGACCGGGATCGGCTCCCCGGTGACCATCGACTCGTCCACGGAGGAGCCCCCGGCCTCGAGGACGCCGTCCACCGGGATCTTCTCCCCCGGGCGGACGCGGAGCCGGTCGCCCGGCGCGACCTGCTCGATCTCGACGTCGCGCTCGCTCCCGTCGGGGTCCAGGCGGCGCGCGCTCCGCGGGGCGAGCCGCAGGAGCGCCCGGATCGCGCCGGACACGCGGCTGCGCGCGCGCAGCTCGAGCACCTGTCCGAGGAGGACCAGCTCCACGATGATCGCGGCCGCCTCGAAGTAGACGGGGGGCGCCCCGTGCTCCAGGAACGCCGCCGGGAAGGCGCTCGCGGGGAGGACGGTCGCGGCCGCGCTGAAGAGGTACGCGGCGGCGGTCCCGAGCCCGATGAGCGTGAACATGTTGAGCTTCCACGTCCGGACCGACAGCCACGCCCGCTCGAAGAAGGGCCACCCGCCCCACAGCACGACCGGGGTGGAGAGCGCGAGCTGCAGGAAGGCGAAGGCGCGGAACCCGAGGCGGTGACGCAGCGGATCCCCGAGCAGCATGTCCCCCATCGCGAGCGCGAGCACCGCGAGGGCGGGCGCGAGCCCGATCCGGAACCGGCGCGTCATGTTCGCCAGCTCGGGGTTGGGCGGCTCGTCCGCGGTCGGCATGCCGCCGACCACGAGCGGCTCGAGCGCCATCCCGCAGATCGGGCATGGGATGGGCTCCTTCTCCCGCACCTCCGGGTCCATCGGGCACACCCAGACGACCTCGCTCCCGGCGGAGGCGCGGCGGGAGCGGCGGCCTTCGGCATTCCCCCCGGCCCATGGAGGAGCTGCGAGCCCGGATCGGCGGAGAACGTCGCGAGGCACTTCCGGCTGCAGAAGTAGTACCGGCGGCCGGCGTGCTCGAACTCGCCGCCCCTGGGGGCCTTCGGGTTCACCTCCATCCCGCAGACCGGGTCGATGGCGATGAACTGGATCGGGTCCGCCTCGAACCGCGCGCGGCAGCGCTCGGAGCAGAAGTGGTAGGCGTAGCGGCCCCGGTGCACGCTCCCGCCGGCAGGGTGCTCGGGATCGACGTCCATGCCGCAGACCGGGTCGCGGGTGGGCGGCGCGGCGGCGGCGGAATCGCTGGCGGTCGGGGGCGTCATCTCGTCCTCGCGGGGGCCGCGCGTCCGCGGCGCCGTCTCCTGAGAGCCGGGGTGACCCTCGGAGGTTCACGCGGCGTTCCTAGCGCGGCGGGAGCGGCGCGTCCACCGGCGGGCGTCCGGCGTGCCGTTCGGCGATCCGGAGCACGTCGTCGATGCTCGAACGGCTTCGCCAGCCAGCCCTCGGCGCCGATCTCCGCGGCCCGCGCGCGGGCGTTCTCGGCCGCCGTGACGACCACGATCGGCGCCGCCATGCCGTGTCGCGCGCGGAACTCCCGTGCGAACTCCCACCCGTTCATCCCGGGCATCCGCATGTCGAGCAGGATGAGCGACGGCATCTCCTCCGCGACGCGGCCGAGCGCCTCGCGCCCGTCCCGCGCCGTGCGCACCCGGTACCCGGCGTCCGCCAGGATCATCTCGACGAGCGAGAGGAGATCGCGGTCGTCCTCGACCACCAGGATCGCGGCGGTCACGGGCCCTCCGGCGGCAGGGGGAGGCCGAAGTGGAACGTCGAGCCCGCGCCCGGCCGGCTCTCGAACCACATCCGGCCCCCGTGCCGCTCGACGACGGCCCGGCTCACCTCGAGCCCGAGCCCGAGCCCGCCGTAGTCGTCCGGCGTGCCGGCGTGGGCCCGGTAGTACCGCCTGAAGATGTGCTGCTGCCGCTCGGGCGGGATCCCGATCCCGCCGTCCGCGACCGAGACGTGCGCCAGCCCGTCGAGCGCCTCGACCCGCAGCCGGACCTCCCCGCCGTTCGGGGAGAAGTGCACCGCGTTCTCGAGCAGGTTCTCGATGACGCGCTCGATCCGCTCCCGGTCCGCGACGACCGGGATGGGCCCGTCCGCGTGGACGGCCATCGCGTGACCGGGCGCGCCGGGCCGGATCCGGTCGACCGCCTCTCGCGCGAGCGCGGCGAGGTCGAACCGCTCGGCCGTCTCCCGCCCCGTCCTCGACGCGCAGGCGGGAGCTGTCGAGGAGGTGCTGGACGAGCCGGGTGAGCCGGTCGACCTGCCGCTGGATCACCGCGAGCGGCCGCTGCTCGGCCGGCTCGCGCTTCGCCATGAGCTGGGCGTAGGCCTTGATGACCGCGAGCGGGGTCTTGAACTCGTGGGCGGCGGTCGCGAGGAACTCCTCGCGCATCTCGTCGAGCCGCCGCGCGTCGGAGACGTCGCGGAGGACGGCGACGGCGAGCGGCGGCCCGCCCGGCCTCACGACGGGCGTCGCGGCGACGGAGACGAAGACGTCCGCGCCGTCGCTCGCCCGGCGCAGCATCGCGTCGTACCTGGGCGACCGCCTCGCCGGCGAGGACGCGGCGGACCGCGGACCGCTCGATCGGCATCGGGGACCCGTCGGGGAGGCGCGCCGCGTACTGGCGGCCCCATTGCTCGAGGGGCCCGAGGATCTCCTCCTTCGACGACGGCGCCGACGAGCGTCACCGCGGCCTGGTTCGCCTCGACGATCACCGAGCGGTGGTCCACGAGGAGGACGCCGTCCGCCATCCCGTCCACGGTCGCGCGGAGCTCCGCGCCGAGTGCACGGGTCCGGCGCTCGCTCCGGCGGATGAGGGCGAACAGCAGCCCCGCCGTGACGAGCACGAACCCGGTGCCCTTCACGGTCTGGGCGCGCTCGCGCAGCACCGGGTCGTCGATCAGGGCCCACAGCGCCGAGTCGGAGAAGGCGATCCAGAGGAGGCCGAGGACGGCGTAGATCCCGGCGATCGCCGTCGCGCCGCCCGGCTGGCGCCGCCACCATCGGGAGCGCACCGGGGCGCCACGAAAGGGGGACGCGGGCTGCTCGGACCCGGGCTGGCGAGTGCGCAGCTCCACGCAAGTCGTCTATCGCCGCGGAGCAGCCGTGTCACCCGCCTGGGAGGGGGCGCGACGACCGCGCCTGCGAGCGGAGACCGCCCGCCGGTCGGGCGGGACGACCGCGCAGGGTAACCCTCCGCGCCTAGGACTGCCCGGCCGCGACCACGATCCAGCGCAGGGCGAACCCGCCGGCGAGCACGAGCGCCGGCGCGACGACCGTCGCGCGCAGGTGCAGCCTGCGCTCCAGGACCTCGAGGGTGGACGGCACCACGAGGCCGGCGATCACGACGAGCGACCAGAAGGGCGCGGTGTACCGCCCGCCGAGGACCAGCGCGGCCCCGTCCTGCGCCGCCGCGCCGCCGGTCGCGAGGCCGACGAGGAGGAACAGGATGAGCGCGATCTCGAGCCACATCGCGTGCACGTCGGCGCGCGCGAGGAAGGTCCGCTCCTCCGGCGAGACGCCGAGCAGCATCGCGAGGGCTGCGCCGCTCGAGATGCCCGAGACGAGGAAGAGCGGCCCGAGGAGCGCGGAGCCCCACAGCGCGCGGGCGCCGAGCGTGGAGAGGAGGACGCCGGTGTAGCCGCCCAGGCCGACCCCGACGACGAGGTTCGCCACCCGGAGCCCGCGCGCGTGCCGCAGCGCGAACGTGCGCCAGGCGGGGAGCCGCCCGCCGACGAGCGGCAGGCGCCGCGCGAGGAGGTCGGCGTCGTCGTCGTCGAGCGTCGCCAGCCCGAACAGGATCGCCGCGGGGTAGACCACGAGCAGGATCCAGGCACCCCACGACATCGGGGAGGTCCAGCGGAACGCCAGGTAGAACCGCCACACGTGGTGCCTGACCCCGAGGTCGAGGAACAGCGCGAGCATCCCCGCGGAGACGAGGAGCGGGGCGACGAGGGGCAGCCACCGCGCCGCGCGCGAGCGCGGTCCGGCGCGGGCGTGGAGCAGCGCCGACACGAACATGGTCCCGGCGGCCATCCCGCCGAGGAACAGGTACGTCGGGATCTCCCACCCCCACACCTGCAGCTGCGGGTCGATGAGGTGGCTGTGACGTGCGACGTCGATTCTCGATCATGGACTCCCGCCTTTCGCGAGCCGCGAGCTACCCGCTGCAGCCTCCGCCGCCCGCCTTGCGCCTCGGCGCCGCGCCGCCGGGAGCGGGCGCGGCCGGCGGGGGCTGCTGGACGCCCGTGAGGGCCGCGCGGAGGCCGGCGCGCAGCCGGTAGGCGTCGAGCTCCGCCGGCGTCGCGCCCGGCGCCGGCGGCGTCGGCGGGTCGAGCGCGTACCGCCTCCAGCCCGAGAACCCGCCCTCGAGGACGAGGACCGTGCCGCCGTAGGCCATCACCTCGGCGGGGACCCGCGCGCCGTCCTCGGTCACGACGACGAGGTCCCGCGCCGGCGACACGTCCGCGAGGGCGAGGCCCCTCAGCGCCTCGCGCGGAGCGCACTCCGCGCCGGGCACCCGCGCCGAGGCGCAGTCGGCGAGGGGGCGGACGTCGAGGACGCGGACCTTCCACGGTGCGTCGAGGACGCGGCGCGCCAGGTCCGGCGCGGAGATCGGCCTCGGCGCCGCGGCGACGGCGGCCGTGCCGGCCGGGAGCGCGAGCGTCGCGAGCGCGACGAGGCCGAGCCCGCCCGCGCCCGCGAACACCCAGCGTCGCGGCGCCCCGCCGGCGCCGGCGGACGCGCCGGAGAGCGCGCGCTCGATCTTCTCGCCGAGCAGGAAGGCCCCGATCGCGACCGGGACGAGCGCGGCCGCGACCACCGCGGGCGGCACGCGCAGGAGCTCGGGGAGGTAGAGGTGCCCGAGCGCGCCGCTGCCGTGGAACCGGCCCGCCGCGCCGCGGAGCTCCACCTCGGCCCAGAGCACCTGGCCGAGGAGGACCCCGGCGTACGCGAGCAGCGCGTCGAGCTTGCCCGAGGCGATCCCGACGAGCGACGTGCCGGGGCAGTAGCCGGACAGGATGATGCCGATCCCGATCAGGAACCCCCCGGCGATCATCGGCCACAGGAACGTCTCGCTCGACACCGAGTCCGCGAGCCCGCGCAGGTCGAGCAGCCCGAGCCCGGCGAGGACGACGGTGCCGAGCACCGCGGTGACGATCGCGGTGAACATCACCTTCAGCATCACGAGCTCGGTGCCGTAGAACTGCGCCGCGAGCTTGCGGGCGTTGCCGAACCCGGCGCGCTCGAGGACGAAGCCGAAGCCGCCGCCGACGAGCGTCCCGAGCACCATCGCGAGCTGCGGGCTCTCCGCGGGAGCCTGGAACGGGAAGACGCTCATCGCCACTCCCTCCGCACGAGGAACGCCGCCGCGTAGCCGCCCGCGAAGATCGCGAGCATGAACGCCCAGCTCCCGGCGGAGAGCAGCCCGCCGCCGGTGAGGGCCTGCCCCGAGGCGCAGCCGCGCGCGAGCCGGGCGCCGGCGCCGAGCAGGACGCCGCCGCCGAGCGCGAGCGCGAGGCGGAGCCCGACCCCGGCGGTCGGGCCGCGCGTGACCCCGACCTTCATCCGCCCGGCGGTGTAGGCCGCGACGACGCCGCCGAGCAGCGTCCCGACGCCGAGGAACACGAAGTAGTTCGACAGCGGGCTCTCCTCCGCGGCGAGGTGCGCGAGGGGAGGGGTCCCCGCGACGTGCGCGGGGGCCAGCTGCCCGAGGGCCACCGCCGCGACGCGCAGGGCCGGGCCGGAGGCGCCGAGGCCCCTTCCCACGAAGAGGTACGCGGAGAGGAGCACGAGCCCCATCGCCACGCCCGCGACGTAGGGGTTCCAGTACGGACGCTCCCCGCTCTCCCCGCCGCCTTCGGCGGGGGGAGCGGTCGGGAGCGGGGGGCGAGCGGGGTTCCGTTCCATCGCGAGGGTCCTCAGGTCAGGAAGATCACGTTCGGCGTGGTGCCCGCCTCCGGCTTCAGCACGTGGTGCCGCCGGACCGCCAGGAGCGTCGAGAGCGGGCTCCCCGGATCGGCGAGATCGCCGAACGTGAGCGACCGGGTCGGGCAGGTCTCGACGCAGGCGGGGAGCTTCGCCCGCGCGACGCGGTGCAGGCAGAAGGTGCACTTGTCGACGTGGCCGCCGGGGTGGACCCAGCGCGCGCCGTACGGGCAGGAGGCCACGCACGCCTTGCAGCCGGTGCACTTCGCGACGTTCACCAGCACGACGCCGCCGTCGCCCACGTGGCTCGCGCCGGTGGGGCAGGCGCCGACGCAGGGCGCGTCGCTGCACTGGTTGCAGCGCTCCGAGCGGATCTGCATCGTGAGGCCCGGGAACGTGCCGTGGACCTCCTGGACGATCCAGTCGCGGAACCCGCCCGCCGGGAGCGCGTTCTCGGTCTTGCACGCGATGACGCAGGCGTTGCAGCCGACGCAGCGCCGCGTGTCCACCGCCATGCCGTAGCGCTTCCCGGAGGTCATGCGGCCTCCGGCGGGCGCTCGACGTGCACGAAGTTCACGTTCATCCCGGTGCCGCCCATGATCGGGTCCACCTTGTAGCGGCTGGTGAGCTGCGAGTCGGAGGCGCCGCGGCCGTAGGCGTAGCGCAGCTTGCGCGCCGTCTGCCCCCAGCCGTGGACGAGGTACACGCAGTCGCCGCGGATCCGCTGGGTGAGCTTCACGCGGACCGGCGTGGAGCGGACGCCGTCCTGGTTCACGAGGACGACGCGCTCGCCCGTGCGCAGCGGCGCGACCTCGAACCCGGGCAGGCTGCGCGCGGCGTCCGCGTTCAGCCACACCTCGTTCTCCGGGTACGGATCGGCGAGGAGGCGGTTGTTCACGGTCCGGCCGAAGGTGTGGAGCGGCGCGCGCCCCGAGAGGAGCCGGAACGATCCGGGCGGCCCCTCCTCCTGCGGGACGTAGCGGGGCAGGGGATCGAAGCCGAGGTCCGCCAGCTCCTTCGAGGCGAGCTGGATCTTCCCGCCCTCCGCCTCGACCGCCACCGCGAGCCCCTCCTCCTCGCACGTCGCGACCGGGGCGCCGAGGAGGACCCCCCTCGACGCGAGCTCCTCGTACGAGTGGCCCTTCTGCTCGAGGCGCGTGCGGACGTACTCCTTCGCGTCCTTCCAGGGGAACCACGCGCCGAGGCCGACCTTCGAGGCGAGCTCCTTCGCGATCCACCAGCCCGGCCTCGAGTCGTGGAGCGGCTCCACCGCGGCCTGCCGGATCGCGATGAAGGGCCGCTTGTACGCGCCGTTCCAGACGTCGTCGTCGCGCTCGAGGAAGGTCGCCTCCGGCAGCACCACGTCCGCCCAGCCCGCGATCTCCGACGGCAGGACGTCCACCGCGACGAGGAAGTCGAGGTTCCGGAGCGTCTCCTCGAGCTGCTTCCGGTTCGGCATCGCCTGGACGAGGTTGCAGCCGTAGACGATCCACGCCTTGAGATCGTAGAGCGCGTGGCCCGGGCGCGTCGCGTCGCACAGCCCCGAGGCGAGGACCTCGCTCGCGAGCGGGTAGGCGCCGCCCTTCGGCAGGTCCGCCTTCGGCCGCGCGGTCGCCTCGGGGTGCAGGTCGAGCGGGTAGCCTGCCAGCGGGAACTTCGTGTGCGTGACGTAGCCGCCCCGCCGCCCCCAGCTCCCGAGCAGCGCCGCGAGGATCGCCATCGCCCGCTCGCGCTGGGTGTCGTCCCCGTACCAGACGGTGTGGCGCCCGGGGTGGACGAGCGAGGCGGGGCGGGCGTGGCCGATGAGCCGCGCGGACGCGCGGATCAGCCCCGGCTCGATCCCGGTGATCGCCCAGGCCCACTCCGGCGTCTTGTCCGCGACGTGCTGCGCGAGCGCGTCGAAGCCGACCGCGTGCCTGGCGAGGTAGTCCGCGTCGTGGAGCTTCTCCTCGATGATGACGTTCATCCAGGCGAGGAGGAGCGCGATGTCCGTGCCCGGCTTGATCGGCAGCCAGTAGCGGGCCTTCGACGCCGCGACCGAGAACCGCGGATCCACCACCACCAGCTCCGCGCCCTTCCCGAGCGCCTCGGCGAGCTCCTGCACCTGGGTGTTGTGCATGTTCTCGCCGAGGTGCGAGCCGATGAGCGTGATGCAGCGGGCGTTGGCGAGGTCTATGGGCTCGGGCGAGCCGAGCGGCGTCCCGAAGGTGAGGGTGAACGCCGCCTCGCGCGGGCCGCGGCACTGGGCGTACGACGGCGCGCCGATGTTCGGGGATCCCCACGCCTTCATGAGGTGCTTGAACCAGACGCCGCCCGAGCCGTGGGTGAAGAGCGCGACCGCCTCCGGCCCCCACCTCGCCTTCACCTCGAGCAGCTTCTCCCCCGTCTCGTTCAGCGCCGCGTCCCAGGAGACCGCCTCGAACACGTCCTCGCCGCGCTTCGCGCGCCTGACGAGGGGCGTGCGGAGGCGGTCGGGATCGTAGAGGAGCCCGGTGGCGCCGGCGCCGCGCGGGCACAGCATGCCGCGCGAGAGCGGGTGCTCGGGGTTCCCGGTCACCTTGGTGACCCGGCCGTCCTTCACGTGGGCGAGCACGCCGCAGCCCCAGAAGCAGAGCTCGCAGTAGCTCGCGACGACGCGGTCGCCCTCGGTGCCCGGGTCGGCGACCCGGTCGCGGTCGAGCCCCCACCACCGGGTCGCGAGGCCCGAGGCGACGGCGGCGCCGCCGAGCGCCGCCCCGCCGATCTGGATGAACTGTCTTCGCGTGACGCTCATGCCGGAGCCCCTTCACCTCACGGCGCGCCGGGCCTCCGCGCGCCGCCGCGCTCCGCGTTCGCACCGAGGCGAGCGCGGGCGCGTCGGAACCGACTGCGGATCAGAAGCGGTACGCCAGCCCGAGCTCGATCTCGTACTGGGACATCTCCGTCGTGTACGACGTGATGCCCTGCCCCGTGCCGCCCATCGGCGGAGGCGGCGAGCCGTTCGCGCCGGTGATCTTCGCGTTGAAGGCGTAGACGCCGGCCAGGGTCACGGACACCTTCGGCGTCGCGTCGTAGCCGAGGCCTGCGGTGACGTGGTGCTCCGAGACGGCGGGGAAGACCAGGTTCTCGAACGCGCGGCTCGGATCGAGCGGCATCTTGCCGTAGTTGTACCCGGCCCTGAGCTTCAGGCCGCGCATGGGCGTGACCTGGGCGCCGACCTTCAGCACCCACTGGTCCTTCCAGGCGAGGTCGAAGGGCATGGCCCCGGTGGCGTTCGGGTCGGAGCTGAACCTCGGGAGGCCCTTGCCGTTCGTGCTCGACCAGTCGATCCACTGCACGTCCGCGGCGAGGAGCAGCGCCTCGAACGGCGTCACCGCGACGCCGATCGTGGCGCTCTGGGGCTGATCGAACGAGAGCTTGTCCGTGCCACCCGGGATCATGGTGCCCGGGGCGGCGAACGGGTTCGGCCGGGTCGGGACGTCGAACGAGAAGTCCTGGAACGAGCTCTTCGTCTCGTAGGCCGCGCCGACGGTGAGGAACGGGAGCGGCGAGTACTTCAGCCCGAGCGTCGCTCCGAGGCCGAACGCGGTGGCGGTGTCGTGCAGCGCCTGCCCGGCGCCCGACGCCACGTCGTACTTCATCTGCGCCATCATCACGTTCGCGGTGACGCCGACGGAGAGCCCGTCCATGAGCCGGTAGGCCACGCCGGGCGTGAGGCGCCCCTGGAGGTACGACGTGAAGGCGGCCCCGCCGTAGAGGTTCGCTGGATAGTCGACGCCCATCCCCGCGACGCCGAAGACCCCGACGCCCGTCGCGAGGCGATCGCTCAGCGGGTGCACGTAGCCGATCGCCGGGATCGGCGAGCCGCCGCGGCTCGAGTCGTAGGAGGTGCCGCCGTTCGCGACGATGGGCGCCGCGACGCCGGCCGCGTCGTAGCTCACGGTCGGCTTGAAGAACCCTCCGGCGGCGTCGAGTCGCCAGCCGAGATCCACCAGGCCGGCGGGGTTCGACACGAGCGAGCCGGTGTCGAGCGTCGCCCCCACCCCGACCCCGCCCATCGAGTCCTGTACCGGGCCGAAGCCGATCATCCGCATTCCGTTCGTGGCGAAGGCCGGCGATGCGAAGACGACGCATGCGACGGCGAGCGATCCCGCGACTTTTCTCATGACCCCTCCAGCTGTGTGGGCGAACCCGAAGCGCTCTCGGTGAATCCTCGCGACGTCCCTTCGCTCGATGATTGCGTCTGGCGTGCCTCATGCTCCGGATGTCCGAAGGTGCGTGAGATCAGCGAGTTGGGCCCGCTGCGACCGAATGGCACGCGACGGGATGTTTCAACGGGCGCTACCGGTTGTTTCAGGCGAGGACGAAACGTGGCAGGGAGGTGCGACAGATGGACGCAGCCGAATCGCTGTTGGTGAGCGAGCGTGAGGTCGCCTTCGCGGCGGTGAACGCCGCGTTCGGCTCCCTCGGTCGGATCTGCATGGCCCTCGACGCGAGGTTTCGCGTCCACCACGTCTCCGAGCGGCTCGACTCGCTCCTCGGGCCCGGCGCCGCTCGGCGGATGATCGACCAGCCCGTCGAGGCGGTGCTCGGCCCGGAGCTCTTCGGCCCGAGCGGTCCGCTGAGGCAGGCCCTCCTCGCCGGAGAGAAGCGCGAGGGTTGGCGCGCGTTCCTGCAGTCGGCCGGAGGGGTCGCGCGGCTGCTCTCGGTGACCGCCGCGCCGCTCCAGCACGACGTGAGCGGCGTGTGCGATCCCGACGCGCGCTACCTCATCGTGATGCGGCCCGCGGACGACGAGGCGGTCGGGGCGACGGGTCCGATCGCCGGGTTCGGGGTCATCGGCCGGTCGCAGGCGATGGCGCGGGTGTTCCGGCTCATCGAGACCTTGCAGAACAGCGAGGCGACCGTCCTCATCTCGGGCGAGAGCGGGACGGGCAAGGAGGTGACCGCGAGGATGATCCACGCGCACTCTCCGCGCCGGAACGGACAGTTCGTCGCCGTGAACGCCGCAGCGCTTCCCGGCGAGCTGCTCGAGACCGAGCTGTTCGGTCACGTGCGCGGCTCGTTCACCGGGGCGACCCGCGACCGGGTGGGGCGCTTCGAGGCGGCGGCGGACGGGACGCTCTTCCTGGACGAGGTCGGGGATCTCCCGCTGCACCTCCAGGTGAAGCTGCTCCGGGTCCTGCAGGAGCACACCTACGAGCGCGTCGGCGACAGCCAGACGCGCCAGACGAACGCGCGCATCATCGCCGCGACGCACCGGGACCTGCGCCGATCGGTCGGCGAGGGCAGCTTCCGCGAGGACCTCTACTACCGGCTGCGAGTCTTCCCGATCGAGCTCCCGCCGCTGCGCGACCGCCGCGAGGACATCGAGCCGATCGCGCGGCTCCTCCTCTCCCGCGTCGGCGTCGCGGACGGGCACGCGCGCTGCGCTTCTCGCCCGACGCGCTGCGCGCGCTCCTCTCCCACGCCTGGCCCGGAAACGTGCGCGAGCTCGAGAACGCGCTCGAGTTCGCGGCCACCGTGTGCCAGGGGCAGACCCTCCAGCCGGAGGATCTCCCTCCCGAGGTCCTCGCGGCGGGCTCGCCGCGTCCGGAGGTGCCGCCGGCGCCCGAGCCCCTCCCGCGGGCGACGCCGGCGCCGGCTCCCGAGACGACGGGCGCGGCGGCGGAGCGGAACGTCCTCAAGGCCGCGCTCGACGCGAATCGCTGGAGCCGCGGGGAGACCGCGAAGGCGCTCGGGCTCAGCCGCAGCACGCTGTGGCGCAGGATGCGCGCGCTCGGGCTGGCGTGAGGTCCGCTCGCGGCGGAGCGCGCGCCGCTGGCCGGAGCTACGGCCTCGCTCCGGCCATGTTCCTGAGCGCGCTCTCGATCGCGCCCGGCGCGCAGCGAATCTTCATGAAGCTGTTCGCACCCATCATGGAGAGGTCCGGGAAGTTCACCGCGATGCGGAACTTCGCGTGGAGCGCGTACACCACGCCCCTCGACGCCAGGACCTCGTACGGAAGGTGACCCGTCGAGCGGACCGGCTTGAAGTCCACCTCCTTCATCACGAACCGATCACCACTGCAGCCGTCGGTCAGCGCGACTCCGAACACGGCCTCGTCGCCGGACGCGAGGTCCACCCGGTAGACCTTCGTGGTGCCGCCTCGGCGCGCGGCGAGCCCCGCCTCGATCGCGGCGACCGCCTCCTCCTGGCTCCCGAAGGTCGCGAGCTCCACGGGCTCGTCGAAGTACGGCATCCCGACCATGTAGTGATAGCGCCTCAGATCCTTCGCGGTCTTCCCTTCGCGCGGGCCGTACTCCTCCACGGATCCGAGCGCTGCCCCGAGCTTCGCCGCGACAGGGGCGAGGTCCTCGGTCATCCGGTAAGCCGCGCTCATGTAGAGCGGGTTGGTGAAGGCGACCTGGACCTCGTCGCCGACCTTCGTGACGGACACGCGCTGCGCCGCCGCGAAGCCGCCGAACCGGCTCTGCGCCGCGGCCACCTGGAGCTCCGGGCTCGTGACGGCGAGCACGATGGCGTCGTCGTACGGCGCATAGCTGCCCGCGACCACGAACCCTGCGGCGGCGAGCTTGGCGCGCGCGTCGTCCACGGTGGCGGTGAGCTCGCCCCGAGCTCGCGACGCGAGCACGAACGGCTTCATCCTCGGCTCCGCCGCGGCGGTGGTGACGGCGGCGGCGATGAGCGCCGCGCCCGCGAGCCATCTCCTCGAGCACATGGTCCCCTCCTGTCTGGACTAGAAGTCGTCCTTCTTCGCTTCCTTGGAGTGCAGCCGGTCGAACCAGAGCGCCGCGCTGCGAAGGCGCCGCTTCTGGATCTCGGCCTTCGAGTAGCCGAGCGCCTCGAAGGGCAGGGCGCCCTCCGCCACGTGGCACCGGTCGCAGGTGAGCGCCTTCTCGCGCGTCACGAGGTGGCTGTTCGCGAAGTACACCGTCTGCCAACCGGGCACGGGCTCGTAGCTCACGACTCCGAGGGTCCTGGCGGCGGACGCGACGCCGGCGAGCGTGTCGCCGGTCGCGGTCGGCTGGGCGAAGTCCATGGACAGCAGCTTCCCCGTCTTCGCGTCGTAGTAGGCGCGCCCCTCGTAGATCTTGAACGGCGTGATCTTGCTCTTGCCGTCGGCGCGGCGGCCCTTCGGGCCGATGCGGTGCGGCGTGTTCGAGACCGTCCCGTCGAACCACGCGTAGACCGGCCTCGTCACGCCGGGGTCACGCTTGATGGTCGTCGGCTCCCAGAACCCGGTCGCCTCGTCCTTCGTCCAGCGCGTGAAGTCCTTCGCCACGGCACCCCCGGTGGTCGGGATGTGGCAGGTCTGGCACGCGATCCTGGCCACGTGCGCGTCGTAGTCCGCGTCGCGGTGAGGCTTCCGGCCATGGCAGTCGGCGCAGGAGAGGCGGACGCCGTCGTTGGCCCAGTTGTTCGGGTCGAAGCCGGTCGGGATCCGATGATCCTTCGCCTTGTGGCAGTCGACGCAGGTCATGCCCTTCGCGGCGTGGACGTCGTGCTCGGCGTCGAACGCGAAGCCGCGCTTGATGAGCTGCCCGCCGCCGGCGGACTCGTGACAGGCCATGCAGTTGCGGACGCCCGGCCTCCCCACCGCGACGGCGGCCTCGACGCTGCGGTCCTGAGAGATCGCGACGCGCCCGTCGGCGGTCTTGTAGGGCTTGCGCTTCGACCAGTCGTACTTCGCGGAGTGGCAGATCAGGCAGTCCACGGCCTCCTCGGCATCCTTCCCGGTCGAGCCGACGTCGGAGAGGTGGTTGCCGGGGTGGCAGGAGTTGCAGCCGGCGAGCTTCGTCTTGCCGAGCGAGTTGGCCGGGATCTCCCGGAGGTCGTTCACGACGTCGTTGCCGTTGCAGAACGTGTAGATGCGGTTCCGCATGCCGTACTCGACGTGCGGATCGAGGTTGTCGACGTTGGAGACCTTGGAGGCGTGCTTCCAGTGGACCGTCTCGAGGAACTTCTTCGCGGTCCCTTCGTGGCAGGTCTCGCACGTGGCGGGGCCGCGGTACCCGTTCTCGCGGATGTAGTCGGCGCCGGCCTCGTGCGGCGGACGCTTCGGCGAGACCTGGGACGCGACGAGGGCGGCGACGAGGAGGGCGTGGGTCATGGGCGTCTCGGCGGGAGGCCGCCTAGCAGCCCCCGGCCTTCTTGAAGAACGTGGCGAGGTTCTTCTGGCCCTGCTTCTCGTACTTGCACTTGATCTCGTCGCCGACGGCGATCCGGCGGTCCTTGAACTTGTCGAGCGTGACCTTGTCCTGGACCGCGATCGGGACGGTCTGGCCGCTCTTCGAGTCCTTCAGCACCGCGACGGCCGAGCCGCCGTCGCTCGCGACCTCGAGCTTCGCGATGACGCCGAGCATCTTCTCCTCGGCCTGGGCGGTGGTGGTGGTGACGAGGACGAGCGCGAACGCGAGCGAGATCCCTGCGAGCAGCTTCTTCATGTCGTTCTCCTGTCAGGCTTCGAGTGAGGCGTGGGATGCGGAGCCGTGCTCCGGCGCGGGACGACCCCGGCCGCGCGCGACCTTCCGCTCGATCGCCTCGGCCGCGGCGAACGCCCCGACCGCGACGATGAGGACGAGCACCGCCACCGCGCCGGGGGAGAGGTGCAGCCAGCGAGAGAGCGGGTAGGTACCGAGCTTGCCCGAGGCCTCGAAGCCGCCCAGCCTGGGCTCCACCGCGGCATAGAGGAGCGTCCCGACGACGACCCCGCCGACGGTCGCGAGGCCATCCAGCTTGCCGGAGGCGGTCGCCACGAAGGACGTGCCCGGGCAGTATCCAGAGGTGATGAACCCCGCGCCGAGCAGCAGGCCGCCGGTGACCATGGGCCACAGGTAAGTCGGGTAGTTGAACTGGAGCGCCTCGAGGTCCAGCACGCCCAGCGCCGAGAGCGCGACGGCGCCGACCATCGTGGTCACGATCCCCGTGAACATGACCTTCAGCACGGTCATGTCGTCGCCGTAGAACTGCGCGACGAGCTTCTGGGCGCGGCCGAAGCCGGAGCGCTCGAGGACGAACCCGAACGCGATCCCGGCCGTCACCGCGACCGCGAGGCCGACGAGGCGCGGCTGGCCCGCGAGCGAGTCGAAGTCCGCGAGGTACGCGAGGGGGAACGTCATCGCCACTGCCTCCTGACGAAGTACGCGAGCGCGTAGCCGCCGGCGAAGACCGAGAGCATGAACGCCCAGGAGCCGACCGACTGCATCGCGCCGCCCGAGAGGGCCTGCCCGGAGGTGCACCCGCGCGCGAGCTTCGCGGCGAACCCCATCATGATCCCGCCTGCGATCGCGAAGGCGATGCGGCGGCGCGCAGGGAAGCGGTCGCCCTTGAGGACCTCGAGCTTCAGGCGGCCCGACGTGGCGGCCCCGAGGACGCCTCCGACGAGGACGCCCAGCACCTCGAGCACGAGCCAGTCGTCCAGGGGGTGACGGTCCTCCATGACCGCCGCCATCGCGGGCACGTTCCGCGCCCGGTCCGGGGCGACCACGCTCGTCGCCCACACGCCGACGCGGAAGCTCGCGCCCGAGGCGCCGAGCCCCCGGCCCATCACGAGGAACGTCGCGAGGAGCACCACGCCGAGCGCGATGCCACCGAGATACGGGTTCCAGAAACGGTCCGGGTGCTTCCTGGGCGCAGCGAGATCCGCCATGGTGACACGCCAAAGCGCGTGCCGTGCCAATGGCGCGTTCACGTCATTTCGCGTGGTTGGACGGTCCCGGGTGACTCACGTCGTTTCACGTGAACGGCGGTGTGTCACCGCGAGACGAGACGTGTCTGCCCGACGGCCCACGCGGGGTCGCGTCCACCGGCGCGTGGTAGAACCGCGCCGTGGCCGAGGAGATCCTGATCGTCGCCGGCGAGGCGAGCGCCGATCTGCACGCCTCGCGCGTCCTGGAGGAGCTCCGCGCGCTGCGGCCGGAGGTGAAGGCGTTCGGGGTCGGCGGGCCGCGGCTGCGCGCGGCCGGGCTCGAGGCGCTCGCGCCCGCCGAGGACATCTCGGTGATGGGGATCGCGGAGGTGCTCCCGCGGCTCCCGCGGATCCTCGGGATCCTCCGCGCCCTCCGGCTCGCGGCGGCCGAGCGCCGCCCTCGCGCCGCGCTGCTCGTCGATCTCCCGGACTTCAACATCCGGCTGGCGGCCAAGCTGAAGAAGCTCGGGATCCCGGTCATCTACTACGTGTCCCCGACGATCTGGGCGTGGCGTCCGAAGCGGGCGCGCAAGATCGCGAAGGTCGTGGACCGGATGCTCTGCATCCTGCCGTTCGAGGAGCGGTTCTACGAGGGCACCGGCGTGTCCGCGCGGTTCGTGGGCCACCCGCTCGCGGACCGCCTCCCGCCGTCCTCGCCGGAGCGCTACCGCGAGGAGCTCGGGCTCGCCCCCGCCCGCACGACCGTGGCCCTCGTCCCCGGCAGCCGCCCCTCCGAGCTGCGGAGGATGTTCCCGGCGATGCTCGCGGCGGCCGAGCTGATCCGCGGGACCCGGCCCGACGCGCAGTTCGTCGTGCCGGTGGCGCCCACGCTGTCGCGGGAGCAGCTCGAGCCGTACCTCGCCGGTCACCGGACGATCGAGGTCAAGCTCGTGGACGGCCACACCGAGGAGGTCGTCGGCGCGAGCGACGCCGCGCTCGTGAAGAGCGGGACGTCCACCCTCGAGACCGCGCTCATGCTCCGGCCGATGGTCGTCGTCTACCGGCTCTCCTGGCTCTCGTACCTGGTGGGGCGCCTCCTCGTGCGGATTGCCCACTTCGCGCTGGTGAACATCCTGGCAGGTAGAGGGCTGGTCCCGGAGCTGCTCCAGCGGGACGCGAGCCCCGAGCGCATGGCCGCGGAGATCGAGCGGCTGCTCGGGGACCGCGGCGCGCGCGACGCCCAGCTCCAGGGGTTGCGCGAGGTGCGCGACTCGCTGGGCCAGCCGGGGGCGGCGCGACGGGTCGCGGAAGAGGTCGCGCGCGCGATGGGGTGACCGGATGGAAGACGCGCGGCGAACGCTGATCTGCCTCCCGACCTACGACGAGCGCGAGAACCTCGCGCCCATCGTCGAGGCGATCCACCGCGTGGTCCCCGGCGTGCACGTGCTGGTCATCGACGACGCCTCGCCGGACGGGACGGGGCTCGTCGCGGACGGGCTCGCCGCCCGCGATCCGCGGGTGAAGGTCCTCCACCGGCCCGGCAAGCAGGGCCTCGGCCGCGCCTACCTCGCGGGGTTCGCCTGGGCGCTCGAGCAGCGCTACGACCTCGTCCTCGAGATGGACGCCGACTTCTCGCACGATCCCCGGCACCTGCCCGCGCTCCTCGCCGCCTCGCGCGACGCGGACCTCGTGCTCGGGTCCCGGTACGTCCCCGGCGGCGGGACCGTGAACTGGGGTCTCGGCCGCCGGCTCGTCTCGCGCGGCGGCAGCCTGTACGCGCGGAAGATCCTGGGCCTCCCGATCCGCGATCTGACCGGAGGCTTCAAGTGCTTCCGGCGCGAGGTGCTGGAGGCGCTCGAGCTCGAGACGGTCGAGTGCACCGGCTACGCGTTCCAGATCGAGCTCACCTTCCGCGCGGTGCGGCGCGGCTTCCGCGTCGTGGAGGTCCCGATCGTGTTCGCGGACCGCCGGCTCGGTCAGTCGAAGATGTCGCGGCGGATCGTGCTCGAGGCGATCCGGAAGGTCTGGTCGATCCGGTTCTCGCGCTTCTCTCGCGTCGCGCGGGCGCCGGTGGCGCCGACCCGCGCCGCCTGAGCGCGGAGGGAGGTGGCCCGCGGGCCGGGGCGGCGATACGCTGTCGCCGTGGTCGTGGAGATCCTCACCCTCTCGCTCGTCTCGCTCTCGGCGATCTTCTTCGTCGTCGATCCGCTCTCCGCGGTCCCGTTCTTCCTCGCGATGACGCGGGACGCGACGGCGGAGCGGCGGCGCGAGACCGCGCTCCGCGCGAGCCTCACGGCGGGGATCGTCCTCGCGGCGTTCGCGCTCGCGGGGCACTGGATCTTCCAGGTCCTGGGGATCAGCCTCGCCGCCTTCCGGATCGCCGGCGGGATCGTCCTGCTCCTCCTCGCCCTCGACATGCTCCGCACGCAGCCCTCGCGGACCCGCATCACCGAGAAGGAGGTCGAGGCGGGGGTGGCGCAGGAGGACGTCGCCATCGTGCCGCTCGCGATGCCGCTGCTCGCCGGCCCGGGCTCGATCGCGACGGCGGTCGTCCTCGTGGCGCGCGCGCGGGAGGGGCCGTGGTGGCACGTGCTCCCGGTCCTCGGGGCGATCGCCGTGACGGCGGCCGCGAGCTACCTGATCCTCGCCGGGGCGGTGCGCACCGAGCGCGTCCTCGGCCGGACCGGCCTCTCGATCATCGAGCGCGCCGCGGGCCTCCTGCTGGTCGGCATCGCCGTCCAGTTCATGATCGACGGGCTCCGCGAGGCGCTCCCCCGGCTCTGAAACGGCGTCGCGCCCGCCCGCGCACCTGGCCGGCGACCGGCCGGGGGGTGGCGCCAAAAGCCGTGGCGCGGGCGGCCGGATCCGGTGCATCCTTGCCCCGCACGTCAGCCCCCGGAGACGACGACCCATGGCCACCCCCCGCGTGATCCGAACCTTCTCCATCGTGGGCGCAGACGGCGCCGGCAAGACCGCGCTCGTCGAGGCGCTGCTGCGCGTCGCCGACGCGAAGCGCGCGTCCCCGGAGGGCTCGACCTCGCGCCTCGACGCCGAGCCGGAGGAGAAGAAGCGGAACTTCACGCTGTCGCTGCACCCGGAGAGCTTCGAGGAGGGAGGGCGCGCGTTCCACGTCCTCGACTGCCCCGGGTTCGCGGCGTTCCTGACCGAGGTGGAGTGGGCGCTCCAGGTCACCGACGGTGCGTTCCTCGCCGTGTCGGCCGCGGACGGCGCGCACAACCGCTCCGAGCGGACGTACGACGTGCTCGCCGACTCCGGGCGGCCCGGCATCTGCGTCGTGACCCGCGTGGACCACGAGCAAGGGGACTTCGCGAAGGCGATCGCCGACGTGGAGTCCTCGCTGAAGGTGAAGGCCGTCGCGCTCCAGCTGCCGATCGGCGACGCGGGGAAGTGCAAGGGGCTCGTGGACCTCGTCGCGATGAAGGCCCACCTCCACGACGGCAAGACCTTCGCCAAGTGGACCGAGGCGGAGGTGCCGGCCGACCTGAAGGCGGAGGCGGAGGCGCTGCGGACCACCCTCGTCGAGGCCGCGGCCGAGGCGGACGACGAGCTGCTCGGCAAGTACCTCGAGGGCGGCGCGCTCTCGGCGGAGGAGATCGTGCGCGGGATCGCGGCCGGCACCGCCGCGCAGAAGTTCCTGCCGGTCGCGGTGGCGAGCTCGAAGAGCGGGATCGGCGTCCGGGAGATGCTCGACCTCGCGGTCCAGCTGTTCCCGCCGCCCGACCGGCGCGAGGTGAAGGGGAAGGACCTCCACGGCCGCGAGACGCTCCGGAACGCCGCGCCCGACGCGCCGTTCTGCGGGCAGGTGTTCAAGACGACCATCGACCACTTCGCCGGGCGGATCGACTACGTCCGGGTGTTCTCGGGGACCCTCAAGCCCGAGACCGCGATCATGAACCCGCGGACCCGGACGGAGGAGCGCGTCACGCACTTCTACCGCACGGACGGCGCCCAGACGATGGAGGTGCCGGAGGCCGGTCCCGGAGAGTTCGTGGTGCTCCTCAAGCTCAAGGACGCCCACACCGGCGACACGCTCTGCGACCGCGACGCGCCGATCATGATGCCCTCGTTCGCGCAGCACACGCGGCCGGTGTCCTACGCCGTGCACGCGAAGACCGGCGACGACAAGGCGGCGGCGGCGCTCCACAAGCTCATCGAGGAGGACCCGTCCCTCGAGCTCGCGCGCTCGTCGGAGACGGGCGAGATGCTGCTCCAGGGGATGGGGCAGGCCCACATCGAGGTGACCGTCGAGCGCGTGAAGCGCAAGCACGGCATCGAGATCTCGCTCGCGCCGCCCTCGCCCGCCTACCTCGAGACCATCACCACGTCCGCGAAGGCGCAGGGGAAGTTCAAGCGGCAGACGGGCGGCCACGGGCAGTACGGCGACGCCCACGTCGAGCTGCACCCGAAGCCGCGCGGCACCGGGTTCGAGTTCGAGGACGCGATCGTCGGCGGCTCGATCCCGCGCCAGTTCATCCCGTCGGTCGAGAAGGGGATCCGCGGGGCGCTCGGCGCCGGGCCGCTCGCCGGCTACCCGGTCGTGGACTTCAAGGCCATGCTGGTCTTCGGCACCTACCACGACGTGGACAGCTCGGACATGGCGTTCCAGGTCGCGGGCTCCATGGCGTTCAAGAAGGCGGTGCTGGATGCGCGCCCGATCCTCCTCGAGCCGGTCATGAAGCTCGAGGTCCGCGTCCCCGAGGAGTACGTCGGGGCGGTGATGGGCGACCTGAACAGCCGCCGCGCGAAGGTGCAGGGGATGGAGCCGCTCGCCCGCGGCGTCCTCGTCCGCGCGCTCTGCCCGCACGCGGAGGCGATGACCTACGACGCCGACCTGCGCTCGCTCACCCAGGGGGTCGGCTACTTCACGATGGAGCCGTCGCACTACGACCCCGTCCCGCCGCACATCGCGCAGAAGATCATCGAGCGCCGGCGCGCCGAGGGGAAGGTCAAGGGCGTCGAGGAGTAGGGCGAGCGCCCGCAAGGCGGGCCGGTCGGGTCCCCCCGGGGGTGCGGCGGACTGCACCTCGGCCGGCGATCTGGAATAGGATGGCCGCGCCTTGCGCACGTACCTGCGAATCCTCGGCTTCGCGGCCCCTTACAAGCTGCGGATCGCGCTGGCGATCCTCTGCATGCTGGTGCTGTCGCTCACGACGGCGGCCTACGCGAACCTGCTCGGCCCGATGCTCGAGTTCCTCTTCACCTCCGAGGTGAAGTCGCTCGGCTCCCTGCGCGCGTTCATGCCGTCGAGCGTCAACTTCGACGCGGCGCTCGCCTCGCTGGATCGCCGGCAGGTGCTCGCCTTCCTGCCGATCGTCCTCATCGGCGTGTCGCTGCTCAAGGGGCTCGCGGCGTTCGGCCAGCAGTACGTGATGGGCATGGTCGGCCAGCGGATGATCGCGGACCTCCGCCGCACCACCTTCGACCACCTGCTGCGCCTCTCGCCCGCGTACTACGCGAGGCGCAGCACGGGCGACCTCCAGTCGCGGCTGTCCGGCGACGTCGGGTCGGTCGACGCCGCGATCACGAACGCGATCCCGGGCTACGTCCGCGACGGCCTCACGCTCGTGGTCATGATCGTGAACTGCTTCGTGCTCGACTGGCGGATGTCGTTCATCGTCTTCGGCGTCATCCCGGTGACGCTCATCCCCGTCGTCCGGCTGACGAAGCGGCTGAAGCGGGTCACGACGCAGGCCGCGGAGACGGCGGGGACGCTCGCGACCCGCGTGCAGGAGGTCCTCGCGGGGATCCGCGTGGTCCAGTCGTTCGGGACGGAGCGGTACGAGTCCACGAAGTACGCGGGCGTCGTGGGCGACTACGTCGCGGCGGTGCGCCGCGGCCTCCGGGTCCGGTCGATCTCGTCGCCGCTCATGGAGGTCATGGCCGCGGCGGGGATCGCCCTCGCGATCTGGTGGGTGGGCGGTCAGATCCTCGCGGGGGAGCTCGAGCCGGCGAAGTTCTTCTCGTTCATCGCGGCGGTGATGCTGCTCTACCAGCCCGTGAAGCAGCTCGGACGCATGGGGCAGACCGCGATCGCGGGCGCCGCCGCCGCCGAGCGCATCTTCGAGATCCTGGACTCGCCGAGCCCGGTGCCGGACACGGGCGAGCGGACGCTCGCTCCGCTGCAGGACGCGGTCCGGTTCGAGCGCGTCTCCTTCTCGTACGACGGGGAGCGGCCGGTCCTGCGGGAGTTCGAGCTCGAGATCCGGCGCGGCGAGGTGGTCGCGCTCGTCGGCGCGTCGGGCGGCGGCAAGACCACCGTGGCGAACCTGCTCCCCCGCTTCTGGGACCCCACCGGCGGGCGCATCACGATCGACGGGGTCGACATCCGCGAGGCGACGCTCGCGAGCCTGCGCTCGCAGATCGCGGTCGTGACGCAGGAGACCGTGCTGTTCGACGACTCGGTCCGCGCCAACATCGCCTACGGCCGGCCGGACGTGCCCGCGGCGGAGGTCGAGCGCGCGGCGCGGCTCGCCCAGGCGCACGAGTTCGTGGTCGCCATGCCCCAGGGCTACGACACGAAGGTCGGCGAGCGGGGCGCGCTGCTCTCCGGCGGGCAGCGCCAGCGCATCGCGATCGCGCGCGCGTTCCTGAAGGACGCGCCCATCCTGATCCTGGACGAGGCGACGAGCGCGCTCGACGCCGAGAGCGAGCGCGAGGTGCAGCGCGCGCTCGACGGCCTCGTCGCGTTCGAGCGCTCGGCGCGCCGGACCGTCCTCGTGATCGCGCACCGGCTCTCGACGATCCGCAACGCCGACCGCATCGTCGTCATCGCCGGGGGCCGGGTCGTCGAGGTGGGCCCGCACGACGAGCTCGTCGCGCGCGGCGGGGAGTACGCCCGGCTGCACCGGGTGTACGAGGGAGAGGATCCCGGCGAGGCGCGGGCGACCGCGGCGCGCGCCTGATCGGGAAGGCGGCCATCGGCGTCGGCGTGGTCGCGCTGGGGGCCTGGCTCGCGCTCGGCGCGTGGGCCCGGACCGAGCGCGCGGCCCGGATCCCGCCGCCGCGAGGCGAGCTGCGCGGGGCCTGGCACGTCCACACGACCCACAGCGACGGGCGGGGGACGCTCGCCGAGGTGGTCGCCGCGGCGCGCGAGGCGGGCCTCCAGTTCGTCGTGGTGACCGACCACAACGTCCTCACGCCCGAGGAGCAGGGCTGGCACGACGGGGTCCTCGTCATCGAGGGGACGGAGGCGTCCACGCCGTTCGGGCACGTCGTCGCGCTCGGCGTCGAGCGCGCCCTGTCGCCGAGCGAGCGCGAGGGCGACCCGCTCGGCGCCATCGAGGCGCTCGGCGGGAAGGCCGTCCTCGCGCACCCGCTCCACCCGAAGCGCCCGTTCACCGGGTGGGGTCGCGGGACCTGGCGAGGCCTGGAGATCGTCTCGAACGACACCGCGTGGGCCGAGGTGGTGCGGAGCCGCGCCTGGGACCGGGCCGCGCTCGCCGCGCTCTACCTCCCGTTCGACGGCGCCCGCGCCGTGCTGGCGCTGCAGGACGACACCTCCGACGAGCGGCGGCGCTTCGACGCGGAGGTCGGGGCGGCTCACCGCGCGGATCCCAGGGCCGCCGGGCGGGTGCTCCTCTGCTCGGCGGACGCGCACGGCTACCCGAGCTACCGCGCCGCGTTCGAGGCGTTCTCGATGCACGTGCCGGTCACCCCGTCGGGCGACGCGGCCGTGGACGCGCGCGCGGTCTCGGCCGCGCTCCTCGACGGGCGGGCGGCGTGCGTGTTCGACGGGGTGGCGCCCGCGCGGAGCGTGCGCCTCGTCGCCGCGCGGGACGGGCGAGGGCTCGAGCTGCTCCTCGACGCGCCGGACCTGTCGCGCGCGACCTTCACCCTCCTGCGCGACGGCGGGGTGGTCGCGAACCGCACCCCGGCCGCGCGCACGGGCGCCGCGGCGATCCCGTTCGGCTGCGACGGCGGGCCGTGCCCGCGCGGCGACTACCGCGTCGAGGCGATCTGGGACGGCCGGCCCTGGATCTTCACGAACCCCATCCGCATCGAGTAAGAACGGCCGACGTGCACCTCCTCTACGCCATCGCGAGCTACGTGCTGTTCGTCGTCGCGCTGCCGGTGCTGCTCTGGCACCCGAAGCTGCGGCACGGCATCCCGTTCCGCCTCGGCTTCTACAAGCGCTCCTTCGATCTCGGGCGAGGGAGCCCGCGGATCTGGCTGCACGGCGCGAGCGCGGGCGACCTGCTCTCCCTCCAGCCGATGATGAAGGAGCTCAAGGCGCGCCTCCCCGGGTGCTGCATCATCGTCACGACCATCACGAACAGCGGGCTCGCGATGGCCCGCAAGAAGCTGTCCGAGGCCGACGTCATCGTCCACGCACCCTACGACCTGTTCGGCGCGACGCGGCGCGCGGTCGCCGCGCTCCGGCCCGACATGCTCGTGCTCGAGTACACGGAGATCTGGCCGAACCTGATCCGCGCCGCGCGGAAGGCGGGGGTGCGGATCGCGCTCACGAACGGCCGCTTCAACCCCGCGAAGATGTCGCGGTACCGCCTCCTCTTCCGGGCGATCAGCAACCCGCTGCGGAGGATCGACTGCTTCCTCATGCGCTCGGACGAGGAGGCGGAGCGGGTGCTCGCGCTCGGCGCGGCGCCGGACCGCGTCTGGGTCACCGGGAACACGAAGTTCGACGCGCTCGTGCTGGACGGCGGGGCCGGCCGCGAGGACAAGCTCCGCGCCGAGATGGGCCTCGACGCGCAGCGCCCGGTGTTCATGGCGGGCTCGACGCACGAGGGCGAGGAGGAGCACCTGATCTGGGTCTACTCGAAGCTGCTGGAGCGCCACCCCGGGCTGCAGCTCGTGGTGGCCCCGCGCTACCTCGAGCGCGCCGGCCGCGTCATGGCGCTCGCCGCCGAGGCGGGGCTGTCGGCGCGCCTGCGGAGCGGCGGCGTGGTCGCCGGCTCGGCGGACGTGACGGTGCTCGACACGATCGGGGAGCTCGCGATCGCGTACCGGCTCGCGACGCTCGTGTTCGTGGGCGGCAGCTTCGTGACGCGGGGCGGCCAGAACGTGCTCGAGCCGGCGGCGCAGGGGAAGCCGGTGCTGTTCGGGCCGCACATGGAGAACTTCAAGGACTCGGTGCAGGTGCTGCAGGGGCGCGGCGGGCTCCAGGTCTCCTCGCCGGAGCAGCTCCTCAAGGTCGCGGACGAGCTCCTCTCCCGCCCGGACCAGATCGAGGAGCTCGGGGCGATGGCCCGCAGCTCGGTGGGGGCGATCCGCGGCGCGAGCGCGCGCAACGTCGAGCACATGCTGTCCGTGCTGCCGCGGGGGAAGGCCGCCGCCGCGTGACCGATCCCGCGAACATCCTGATCGTCCGCTACAGCGCGCTCGGGGACATCGTCCTCGCGACGAGCATCCTCGAGCCGCTCCGGGCGCGCTTCCCGGCCGCGCGCATCGAGTGGGTGACCGACGCCCCCTACGCGCCGCTCCTCGAGGGGCTGCCGGAGCTCGCGGCCGTGCACCGGCTCTCCCGCGAGGGGCCGGACTCCGCCCTGTCGGTCGCCGCGCGGCTGCGCGGGCGGTTCGACTTCGCCATCGACCTCCAGAACAAGCTGCGCAGCGCCGTGGTCGCGCGGTCCGCCGCTCCGCTCCGCGCCGCGTTCCGGCGCCGCACCGCGCTCCGCGCCTTCCTGTCCCTGTTCGGCGCCGATCCTCCGCTCGTCCGCGCCCACCAGACGCGGCTCTACGCCGAGGCGCTCGCGCCGCTCGGGGTCTTCGAGCCGGGGCGCGTCAAGGTGAGCCTCTCGGCGCAGGCGCGCGCCCTCGCGGCGGACGCGCTCCAGGGCGTCGCGGCCCCCGCCGTCGCGATCGCGCCCGGCGCCCGCTGGGCCACCAAGCGCTGGTCGGCGGAGCGGTTCGCCGCGGTGGCCGACGCGCTGGCGGCGGACGGCTGCTCGATCGTCCTGTGCGGCGGGCCGTCGGACCGTGACGCCTTCGCGGCGTTCCGGGCGGCGAGCCGGGCCCGCGTGGCGGCGGATCTCTCGTTCCTCCCGGTGGACGCGCTCGCGGCCGCCATCGCGCGCGTCCAGCTGCTCGTCGCGTGCGACTCGGGGCCCGTCCACCTCGCCACCGCGGTCGGCACGCCCGCGCTGGCGCTCTTCGGGCCGACCTCCACGGCGCGGTGGGGCCCGCCCCCGCCCGGGCGCGCGCTCGCCCTCGGCCTCGCGTGCGCGCCGTGCTCCAACCACGGGGGCGACTTCTGCCCGGAGGGGCACCACCGCTGCCTCTCCGACCTCGCGCCGGAGGCGGTGCTCGCGGCCGCCCGAGAGCTCCTGGTGCGATGAGCGCCCTGCTCGAGTCGATCTGGTGGTCGGAGCGGCCCGGGCTCGCGGGCGCGGTCCTCGCCCCGCCGCTCCTGCTCGCCGAGGCGATCTTCCGTGCTGGGGCCGCGCTCCGGGGCGCGCTGTACGACGCGGGCATCCTGCGGGCGGCGCGCGCCGGAGTGCCGGTGGTCTCCATCGGGAACCTCGCCGTCGGAGGGGCGGGGAAGACCCCCGCGACCATCGCGGTCGCGCGCCGGCTCCGCTCCCGGGGCCGCCGCGTCGCGGTCCTCTCCCGCGGCTACGGCGCGTCCCGCTCCGACGCGCGGGTGGTCTCGGACGGCGTGACGCTCCTGCTCGGCGCGGCGGAGGGGGGCGACGAGCCGGTCCTCGTGGCGCGCCGCCTGGCGGGCACCGCCGTGCTGTGCGGCCCTCGTCGCGCCGCGCTCGCGCACGAGGCGGTCGGTCGCCTCGGCGCGGACGCCCTCGTCCTCGACGACGGGTTCCAGCACCGCGCCCTCGCACGCGAGCTCGACGTGGTCGTCCTCGACGCGGCGAACCCCTTCGGAAACGGGCGGCTGCTCCCCGCCGGCCCGAACCGCGAGCCGCGCTCCGCGCTGCGCCGCGCCGGCCTCGTCTGGCTCTCGCGGGTCGACCAGGCCGAGCCTTCGGCGCTCGCGGCCCTGCGGGTGCTCGCGTCCGAGGCCACCGGCACGCCGCCGGTCGAGTCGCGCCACGCGCCGGTCGAGCTCGTCGACGGCGGCCTCGCCCGGCCGTCCCCCCTCGAGGAGCTCCGCGGCCGCAGGGTCCTCCTCCTCGCCGGCATCGCGCGGCCGGCCGGGTTCCGGCGCACGCTCGCGTCGCTCGGGGCGGACGTCGCCGCCGAGGCGCTCTTCCCCGACCACCACCGGTTCACGGCGGCCGACCTCGACGGCGCGCGCCGCGCCGCGGACGCGGCGGGGTGCGAGCTCCTCGTCACGACCGAGAAGGACGCGGTCCGCCTTCCGCCCTCCGCGGCGGAGGACCCGCGGGTCCGCGCGGTGCGGATCGAGGCGGAGCTCGTCCGCGGCGCGGAGCACCTCGACCAGGCCCTCGACGCGGCGCTCGGCGCCCCGGCGGCCATCCACTCCGCGCCGCGCGGCGCCAGGGCCTGACCCATGACGCGACTCCTCGGCTGGATCCTCGTCCGCATCCCCCGAAGCTGGCTCGACGCGTTCGGCGCGGCCCTCGGCGCGCTCATCTGGGCGCTGCGCATCCGGCGCCGGGTCGTCCTCGAGAACCTGCGCCTCGCGTTCCCGGAGAAGAGCGAGGCCGAGCGGCTCGCGATCGCGCGGAAGACGTACCGGAACCTCGGGCAGATGGTGCCGGACTTCATCCGCGTCCCGTTCCTCCCGCGGGAGCAGATCGAGTCGATCTTCGTGTACGAGGGGTGGGACCGCTTCCAGGAGGCGATCGAGCGCGGGAAGGGCGTCATCGCCTGCACGGCGCACTTCGGGAACTTCGACCTGCTCGCCGCGGCGCACACGCTGAAGGGCGTCCCCGTGACGATGATCTCCCGGAAGATGGGGAAGTCGGGGGCGAACGATCTCTGGCGCGCGATCCGGAGGCGGTCCGGGGTCGAGGATCTCGTCGTGACGAAGGGCTCGACGCTCGCCGCGGCGGTGCGCTCGATCCGGTCGGGGCGCTTCCTCGGCTACGTCATCGACCAGAACCAGGCCCTGCGGCACGCCATCTTCCCGACCTTCTTCGGCGTCCCCGCGGCGACCGCGCCGACCCCTGCCGTGCTGGCGATGCGGAGCGGCGCGGCCGTCGTGTTCACGCTCTCGGTCCCGCTCGGCGACGGCCGCCACAAGGTCATCTTCGAGGGGCCGCTCGTGCCCCCCGACACCGGCGACCGCGACGCGGACGTGCTCGCCTTCATGCAAGACCTGAACGACCGGCTCGAGCGGTGGATCCGGGTGTACCCGGACCGCTGGTACTGGCTCCACCGGCGCTGGAAGACGCGCCCCGCCGGCGAGGCGAGCGCGACCCCGCGCGCCGGAGTCGCCTGATTGACCGGGCCCGCGCTGCGCGGTACGAACTTCCGCGTGCGACGCGTCCGCGAACCCGAGCTGCCCGCGCTCGCGAGCATGCTGTCCGCGTTCCCGAAGGCCGAGGTGGTCGTCGTCGGTGACTTCGTGGCCGACGAGTACGTCTACGGCGAGACCGACCGGGTGAGCCGCGAGGCGCCGGTCCTCGTCGTGCGCTACGAGTCCTCGGAGCTGAAGCCGGGCGGCGCGGGCAACGCGGCGCAGAACCTCGCCGCGCTCGGCGTGAAGGTCCGCGCGGTGGGCGCCATCGGCGACGACGCGCTCGGGACGGCGCTCCTCGACGAGCTCGAGGAGGGTGGGATCGACGTCTCGGGGATCGAGCGCGTCGCCGGGCGGCCGACGGAGGCGAAGACGCGCATCCTCGCGGGCGGCCGGTCCACCCGCCGCCAGCAGATGATCCGGCTCGACCGGTCCCCGGCGGAGCCGCTGCCCGCCGCGGTGGAGCGGCGGCTCGTCCGGACGCTCGAGAAGCTCGGGGGGCGCGCGCAGGCCGTCCTGGCGAGCGACTACGGCTCGGGGACGATCGGGACGTCGGCGATCGACGCGCTGCGCAGGCTCGAGCGGCGCGGCGTCCCGGTGTGCGTGGACTCCCGCTACAACCTGCGGGCGTTCACCGGGCTCACGATGGTGAAGCCGAACGAGGTCGAGCTCGAGGCCGCGTCCGGGGTCTCGCTCGCGGGCCGTGGCGGGCTCGAGCGCGCGGCGCGGACCCTCCAGCGCCGGGTCGGGTGCGAGGTGCTGCTCGTCACCCGGGGCCGGAACGGGATGTCGGTGTTCCAGCGGGGCGCTCCCCCCGTCCACGTGCCGGCCCACGGGAGCCAGGACGCCGTGGACGTGACCGGCGCGGGCGACACCGTCGCCGCGACCTTCTGCGCCGGCCTCGCGGCGGGCGGCGACGCCGTCGCCGCGGCGCGCCTGGCGAACGTGGCGGGGGCGCTCGTCGTCCAGAAGCCCGGCACGGCCACGGTGACCCCCGCGGAGCTCGAGGCGGAGCTCCTGCGGCCGTGAGCGCGGGGAAGCGGATCGGGGTCGAGGACCTCCCGGCGATCCGCGCCGCCGCGACGCGGGCCGGCCGCACCGTCGCGCTCGCGAACGGCGTGTTCAATCTCTTCCACGTGGGGCACCTCCGCTACCTCCAGGGCGCGCGCGCGGAGGCCGACCTGCTCGTCGTCGCGGTGAACAGCGACGTCTCCACCCGGCTCAACAAGGGGCCGGGCCGGCCGGTCGTGCCGGAGGCGGAGCGCACCGAGATCCTCGAGGCGCTCTCCTGCGTGGATCACGTCGTGCTGTTCGACTCGAAGGACGTCGTCCCCGTCATCCGGGCGCTCCGCCCCGACGTGCACGTGAAGGGGACCGACTACACCCCCGAGACGATCCCCGAGCGGGCCGAGGTCGTCGCCTACGGCGGCCGGGTCGCGGTGGCGGGGGATCCGAAGGACCACTCCACCTCGGAGCTCATCGACAAGCTCGGAAGGACGAGGACGCCGCCATGACCGCTCCGGAGAAGCCCCGCGCCGCGCTTCCAGCCGAGCTGAAGGAGATCCTCGCCTGCCCGAAGTGCAAGGGCGAGCTCGAGTTCCGGGAGGCCGAGGGGGAGATCCGCTGCCTCGCCTGCCGGCTCGTGTTCCGCATCGACGACGGCATCCCGGTGATGCTGCTCGACGAGGCGCGGCCAATCCCGTAGCGGGCGGCTCGCAGGGGGCGCCCGGCGGGCGCGAGCTCCGCAGCCGAAGGCGATGCGGAGGGAGTGTCCCCCCGCGTGGTCTCGAGCGGAGGGGCAGGCCGGATGAGGCCGCCCCGCAGCGAGCCGGGGGGTTCGGGGGGGCGCGAGCTCCGCAGCCGAAGGCGATGCGGAGCGAGTGTCCCCCCGCTTCAGTTGACGGTCCCGCCCACGGCCGCTACGGTCCCGGCGCATGCGAGGCATGCGACGCAGGGTGCGGCGATGATCCGGAGCATGACCGGGTTCGGGGCGGGCCACGGCGCCGCCGGGGCCGAGGCCGTGGACGTCGAGGTGCGCTCGGTCAACCACAAGTTCTGCGAGGTGAAGGTCCGCCTCCCGCGCGAGCTCTCCGCGCTCGAGACCGACGCCGCGAAGCTCGTCCGCGAGCGGCTCGCGCGCGGCGGCGTGGACGTCGCGGTGCGGCGCTCCGGCGCCGCCGGAGCCCTCGCGCCGCGCGTGGACGTCGCGCTCGCGGAGGCGTACGCCCGCGCGTTCGAGGACCTGCGGGCGCGCCTCGGCCTCTCCGGCGCCCCGACGCTCGCCGACGTCGCCGGCGCCGAGGGGGTCCTGCGGCTCGACGAGCGGGCGCTCGATCTGGACTCGGCCCGCGAGGCGCTCCGCGCCGCGTTGCTCGGGGCGCTCGACGCGCTCGTCGCGATGCGGGCGCGGGAGGGGGAGGCGCTCTCCCGGGACCTCGAGGGGCGGCTCGACGCCGTCGAGGCCCTCGTCACCCGCGTCGTCGCGCTCGTGCCCCAGACGGTCGAGCACCACCGGACGCGGCTCGCCGAGCGCGTCCAGGAGCTGACGCGAGGCATCGCCCTCGACCCCGGCCGCCTCGCCCAGGAGGTGGCGCTCTTCGCGGACCGCACCGACGTCACCGAGGAGGTGACGCGGCTCCGGAGCCACCTCGCGCAGGCGCGCGCGCTGCTGCGCGGCGGCGAGCCCGCCGGCCGCAAGCTCGACTTCATCGTCCAGGAGATGCACCGCGAGGTGAACACCATCGGCTCGAAGTCGCAGAGCGCCGAGATCGCCGGGATCGTGGTCACGGCGAAGGCGGAGGTCGAGCGGATGCGCGAGCAGGTCCAGAATGTCGAGTGAGCGGCGGGCCGCGCCGGGGCTCCTGCTCGTGCTCTCCGCGCCGTCGGGGGCCGGGAAGACCACGCTGGCGCACCGCTTCCGTGCGGCGCACCCCGACGCGGTCTTCTCCGTGTCCGTGACCACGCGCGCGCCGCGCGGGACCGAGCGGGACGGCGTCGACTATCACTTCGCGACCCCGGCGCGCTTCGACGAGCTCGTCGCGGCGGGCGCGTTCGCCGAGTGGGCCGCGGTCCACGGTCAGCGGTACGGGACGCTGCGCGCGACGGTGGACGAGGCGCTCCGCGCCGGACGCATCGCGCTGTTCGACATCGACGTGCAGGGCGGGGAGCAGCTCCACCGCGCGTTCCCGCGCGACGCGATCACGGTCCTCATCCTTCCCGCCGACCGTCGCGGAGCTCGAGCGCCGGCTCCGGGGCCGCTCCACGGACGGTGACGAGACCATCCAGCGGCGACTCGCCGCGGCCCGC
>CAWHDY010000001.1:0-2500 GCA_963828235.1 uncultured delta proteobacterium | reverse complement strand
TTGTCGGGTAAGTTCCGACCTGCACGAAAAGCGTAACGACTTCCGCGCTGTCTCGACCAGGGACTCAGCGAAATTGAAATAGCTGTGCCGATGCAGTTTACCCGCGGCAAGACGGAAAGACCCCATGAACCTTTACTACAACTTGCCACTGACACTAGGAATTGCTTGTGTAGGATAGGTGGGAGCCTATGAACCCTGGGCGCTAGCTCGGGGGGAGGCAACGGTGAAATACCACCCTGGCGATTTCTGGTGTCTAACCTGGACCCCTCATCGGGGTTGGGGACAATGGCTGGTGGGTAGTTTGACTGGGGCGGTCGCCTCCCAAAAAGTAACGGAGGCGCGCTAAGGTTCCCTCAGCCTGATTGGAAACCAGGCGTCGAGTGCAATGGCATAAGGGAGCTTGACTGCGAGAGCGACGGCTCGAGCAGGTGCGAAAGCAGGTCATAGTGATCCGGTGGTTCTGTATGGAAGGGCCATCGCTCAACGGATAAAAGGTACTCTGGGGATAACAGGCTTATCGCGTCCAAGAGTTCACATCGACGACGCGGTTTGGCACCTCGATGTCGGCTCATCGCATCCTGGGGCTGGAGCAGGTCCCAAGGGTTTGGCTGTTCGCCAATTAAAGCGGTACGCGAGCTGGGTTCAAAACGTCGTGAGACAGTTTGGTCCCTATCTGCCGTGGGCGTAGGAGAAGTGAGAGGATCTGTCCTTAGTACGAGAGGACCGGGATGGACGCACCGCTGGTGTACCAGTTGTCTCGCCAGAGGCATCGCTGGGTAGCTATGTGCGGAACGGATAACCGCTGAAAGCATCTAAGCGGGAAGCCAACCTCAAGACGACTTCTCCCGGGGCGCAAGCCCCCTGAAGCCCCCTCGAAGACTACGAGGTTGATAGGCCGGAGGTGTACGCGCTGTGAGGCGCTCAGCTGACCGGTACTAATCGGGCGTGCGGCTTGGTCTCCCTCTTCTCAGGTCGTAGGCGACCTGCTCGAGGTCGAGATCGAGACTTGTCGGACCAGCGGAGCCTCGAGGCTTCGCCGTGTGATGCTCCAAATACCCTTCGTATCCGGTCGTGAAGGCTTCGCGCCTTCTGATCTTTTTCAGACTTTGCGGTGGCTATATCGGTGGGGTCACACCCGTTCCCATCCCGAACACGGTAGTTAAGCCCACCAGAGCCGATGGTACTGCACGGGAAGCCGTGTGGGAGAGTAGGTCGCTGCCGCATTTTTCTTGGCCCGCCGGCGCTCACGCGCCGGCGGGCTTTTTCTTTTTCGTGTCCCTCGTCCCGGGGGACGCCGCTCCGGGCGGCGCCGCGGTAGACTCCGCGCTTTCGCCGCCAACGAGGGCGAGGAGGACGCGATGGCTCGCGGCGTGATCGGGGTGATAGGCGGGACGGGGCTCGGCGAGGCGCTCGGCGCGCTCGGCGCGGGCGAGGTCCGCCACGTTCAGACCCCGTTCGGTCCGCCGTCCGGACCGATCACCCTCACCGAGGTCGAGGGGCAGGCGGTCGCGCTGCTCGCCCGCCACGGCGAGGGGCACCTCCGGAACCCGTCGACCGTCCCGTACCGCGCCAACATCTGGGCCCTCAAGTCGCTCGGAGTGACGCACATCCTCGCGTCGGGCGCCGTCGGCAGCCTGCGCGAGGAGGTCGCGCCGCGAAACCTGGTCATCCCCGACCAGGTGATCGACCGCACCTTCCGGCGGGCGAGCACCTTCTTCGAGGAGCTCGCCGTCCACGTGGAGCTCGCGGCGCCGTTCTGCACGACGCTGCGGAACGTGCTCGTGAAGGCCGGCACCGGCTCGTCCGCCCGCATTCACCAGGGCGGGACCTACGTGTGCATGGAGGGGCCGCAGTTCTCGACGCGCGCGGAGAGCGAGCTGCACCGGAGCTGGGGCGCGTCGCTCATCGGGATGACCGTGATGCCCGAGGCGAAGCTCGCTCGCGAGGCGGAGATCTGCTACGCGCTCGTCGCGCTCCCGACCGACTACGACTGCTGGAAGCCTCACCCGGCGAGCCTCGACCAGGCGAAGCTCATCGAGGAGATCCTCGGGAACGTGAAGATCGCGACGCAGAACGCGATCGAGCTCGTGCGGCGCGCGATCCCGAAGATCGGGGAGCTCGGGGACAAGCCGTGCTCCTGCCAGTCGGCGCTGTCGCTCGCGATCTGGTCGGACAAGGCCCGCATCCCGCCCGAGGTCAGGGAGAAGCTCCGGCCCATCCTCGGGAAGTACCTCCCGTAGTCGAGCTGCTTCCCGCGCGTCGGCTCCGGTCGCGGAGCCCGGATCGTCCGCCGGACGCGGCGCCGGCGTCATCGCGCGCCGCCGGGTCGCCTCGACCCGCGCACCGCCCACGCCCGGGCGCCGAGGGAGATCGACCCGTCGGGTGAGATCGGCAGCGAGCTCCGGATCGCTTCCCGCAGCGCCACGCGCCTCGCCTCCGGCAACGACATCGCGTACGTGGGCGCGGGCCCCTGTCCGCCGAGGAACGGTGACCAGAGGTC